>CAWHLO010000001.1:0-2696672 GCA_963830225.1 uncultured Acidobacteriota bacterium
GTACGCGTTGTCCGCCGCAAACTGGCCGTCTATCCCGCTATTCCCCCCTCGGAAGAAGACGGCATTTCATGAAGCCGTTCTCTACGAAATCCTCCAGGAACGCGTCATCTCCAGCCGCCATCGGCGCAATCCCCGCGGCGTGAAGCGCAAAATGAGCAACTTCCCTCTGCGCCCTCGCCACGCTGTGCCCATACCATCCATCGACATCGGGAAAGCGATTAGGATACTTAAGTGAACAGTATTATCGCTAGCCCGCATTTCTCACAAGCATGGAGTTTTGGGCGAGCAGGAGGGGTCGGTGCGTTTTCGCGGACGTTTTTTGGCGACAGCCGGGAACGGCAGCGAAGATCCGTATGCCGGAGCGGGCTCTGTTGGACAGGCAAAGCTTGATTTTGCACACGGCTCCGCGCGCCGGGGCTTCAGCGAAGGTGGAAGAGTGGTTGTCGGGAGGTTGTGCCAGCTTCAGCAGCGCAGGGCGTGGAAGACGTGCGCGTAGATGTCTTTCCAGGGATAGGCCGAACTTATCTGGAGCAGGATGCGGCGGACGCTGATGCGGACGATGGCGCCGATCTTGA
This sequence comes from uncultured Acidobacteriota bacterium, assembly GCA_963830225.1. Lineage (GTDB taxonomy): Bacteria > Acidobacteriota > Terriglobia > Terriglobales > Acidobacteriaceae > Telmatobacter. Next base: position 576 of record CAWHLO010000001.1, read on the forward strand.
AGAGCTTAAGACGGATGGTATCGACCTGAGCCTCGGCCCACTCGGTGCCCTTCAGAGCCAGACGGCGCAGGGCTTCGACCAGGGTGTAAGCCAGGGCGGAAAAGTACAGTCGCAGCTGGTTGCCCTTCATCTCATCAGTGGAGAGCCGGTCGGCAAACAGGCACATCTGCTCCTTGATGCGGTTTTCCATCTCGCCACGGGCGCAGTAGAACTTTTCGTACAAGTCCTGTGCGGCCCATTCGTCGGCGGTGAGCGAAGTGACTACGAAGCGCGGGTTCTCACCCTTGTCCAGATACTCGGCCTTGGCCACCACCCGGCGCGAACGCGACCAGCTGTTGCGGGTTCTGTATTCGAACTCGGTGAAGACGCGCACCGCCTTGGCTGTCGCGTTGTGCAGAGTGTGCGCTTCGTGCATCTGTTTGCCGATGATCTTGCGCAGCCGCTGGTTGCGGGCCAGGCCGAAGAGGTAATCGACCCGATTCCGCTCGCACCAGCCCATCAACTCTTCCCGGCAGAAGCCGGAATCGGCACGCAGCACGATCTTCACCGCAGGCCAGCGTGCACGCAACTGGGTGACGATGCGGCGGATCTCTTCGACCGAGCCGGCACTGGCATCCCGATTGGCCGGACGCAGCCGCGCACACAGCAGCTGATCTCCGGCAAAGATGTACAGCGGCAGATAGCAGTAGCTGTCGTAGTAGCCGTGGAAGAACCGCTCCGGCTGATGGCCATAGAGCGGGATGTCGGTGGCATCCAGGTCCAACACCACCTGCGCCGGCTCCACAGCGTGAGACTCGATAAACAGATCCCCCAGAAGCCGGTCGATGGCCTCGGCCGAGTAGCTGATCTTGTGATAGCGTCCGGTGCGGCCCACCAGTTCCAACCGGTTCAGCGTGCTCTTGCCCGCCAGCGGTTGATCCAGTTCCCGCTTGCCGCTGAGCACCGCCAGCAGCGGGTCGCAGCGCAACTGTTCGTGATCGCAAAGGTCCTCGTAGCCCAGCGCCAGCCCGTAAATGCGCTGCGAGAGCATCTCCGACAACTGGTGCTGGACGAATATCGGCGAACGGCCGTCACGGAAACAACCCGCCAGACGGCCGAGAAGGTTAATTCTGCGCTCCACCTCGCGCAACAACAGGACGCCACCGTCACTGGATACTTGACCCGCACTGAACGCCGCTTCCACCCGGCGCGAAAAATGAGGTGCAAACGAGAACGTTTCTTGGCTACACTCTGTCATAAGAAAGGCCGCCTCCACTCGGCCATAACTACGTCTCGACAACGCAGTTATGCCATGAAAAGACGGCCTTTCCAACTCTTTTCTCGCTCCCCGCTAAAACCATCTCCAATATCCGTGTGAGATATGCGGGCTAGCCTTAATACTGTTCACTTAAGTATCCTAATCGCTTTCCCGATGTCGATGGATGGTATGGGCACAGCGTGGCGAGGGCGCAGAGGGAAGTTGCTCATTTTGCGCTTCACGCCGCGGGGATTGCGCCGATGGCGGCTGGAGATGACGCGTTCCTGGAGGATTTCGTAGAGAACGGCTTCATGAAATGCCGTCTTCTTCCGAGGGGGGAATAGCGGGATAGACGGCCAGTTTGCGGCGGACAACGCGTACAGCGTGAAGGAAGGAGAGCCGGTCCGGATCCTCATGGACTTTCAAGGCCGCTTCGTGCATCAGGCCGCGGATAGCGAAGTGAGCCATCAGGAGACCGTAGAATTCCTGCCGCACCAGATCGGGAGTCTTGCTGCGTAGCACGATGTGCGCTCCGCGTAGATGCGTCTTCAGTTCGTCGAAGGCGGTCTCTATCTCCCAGCGCTGGTGATAGAGGGCGGCCAGTTCGCTGGCCGGAGCCTTGTCGGGGTTGAGGATGGTGGTCGCCAGCCGGTAGATCGGCTCGGCGCCCTCGATCCCCTCCAGTCGGTAGTCGATTACCCGCACCGCGATGCCGTTGGTTTTGTGCCGCCAGTCGCGCTCCGAAGGATAGACATGGCTCAGATAGGAGCCATCGGCGAGAGGACGCTCGCGGGCCATGCGCATGTTCTTTTTCATTCGCCACAGCAGGTCTGCACCCGTGGCCCGCGCCTGCTGCCATAAGGCGAAGCCGAAGAAATTCCGATCGGCCAGGCACAACATGCCCTTGCCCAGGCGCGGGAGCACCGCTTTGGCCAGTGTGATTTCGCCCGTTCGATAGCTGTCCATCTGACTACCGAACAGCACGTGCGTTCCGTTCTCCACCAGGGACACAAAGCGAATTTGCGGATAGGCGCTGGAACCCCGACTGGCTCCGGGGCGGCCGAAAGCTTCGTCGTTGACCTTCTCGTCCGCCACCTCCAAGGTGCTGCCATCCAGACTCACCAGCCGCCATTCCCGGTACCAGGGGCCCCGTGTGCCGCGAACCGCAATCGGCTGGACCAGCTCATCGTGCAACTGCCGCAGCGGCTCCCAGCCCAGCCGCGTGCGGGCCTGAGAAATACCCGATTTGCCCGCTACCCGCAACCGCGCCGAGGGATCGCGCAGCCACTGGAGGCCTTCCGGCAGACAACGGAACACTTCCCTATATGACGACTGCATATACAACGCCAGGGCAATCACGTAGTACACCACCACGTGTGCCGGCAGGTCCCGCTGACGAAGGCTCGCCCTGCCTGTACGCGCCAACACCCCTTCAATGGCCTCGGCAGGAAATGATTTGCTCATCACGCCAAGGCTGATGTAGTCCGTGATCCGCACCCCGGCTGGAAGTTCGGCAACTGTTCGCGCCAATGCGACCCTCCTGTACCTCAAGTACAGAATGCCACAGAATTCGTTAAGTGAACAGTATTAGGGCTAGACCATATCCGGACTTGCCCTGGCGGTCCTTGCAGTCAGTCAGATAATCCTTCACTGCTTCGCTTACAAGCTTTCTCTGGCTCTTGCTGGCGACTCCGTTGTCGCCTTGTTTGATCTCCCCACTGGCTGTCACATGGGGCGATGCTTTGAGCGTTTCGTTTTCGGCGTGATCAATTTTGCCCCCGGCTGCCACATACGCGTCCTGGAGGGTTTTCTTCTTGTTCTCTTCTTGGATCACGCCGCCGACCGCGACGTATGCCATCCCCAGCCGTTTCCTATGCAGCGCCTGGAGCACTGCTTCTGGATCGTTTCCGGCGGGCTCCAGTTGCTTGCGCTTGTTGACGTACCAGCTCAGGTAGTACTCACCACAGGTGAGTTCTGAGAGCTCCTCCGAGACCTTTCGATAGGCCCATTTCCCCTTGATTTTCGTGCGCAGGAAGAGGACAACCGCAAGATTGGCCAAGTCCTTGCTCCTTCCTTCGTTAGACAGAAGCTAAGTGACTTGGAATGAAGTACTTCCAGTGGTTTCCAGCCGTTTCCAGTGGCTTCAAGCGGAAACCAAGAAGTAGTAACAAATAGTAACAATGTTGTCTAAGTGATTGATTTTAAAGGATTGGTGCCGAAGAAGGGACTCGAACCCCCACACCCTTGCGAGTACATGGACCTGAACCATGCGCGTCTGCCAATTCCGCCACTTCGGCACAAAAACACGGTTCGGGCGTTCCGCGCCCGACCGGCGGCATCTTTGAGTCTCGCAAAAGCCGCACCGGGTGTCAAATCCCTGAACCAGCCCGGAATCAGGTGGTCCTTAAGACATTTCGCAGCACTGCGAAGCTCGAAAAAACAACAAAAAAATAGAAGCGGGGGCGGCGTTTATGGCACCGCACCCCTTCCATCATTCAGATACCTCAGCTACACGAGCTTGGCGTCGAGCGTAACTTCGGTGTTGTTTGCAAAGAGCTTCGAGATGGGGCAGCCGACCTTGGCATCGGCAGCCGCCTTGTCAAAGACCTCTTTGCTGGCGCCGGGAACGTTTGCCACGGTGCTCAGGGCAATCTTGGTCACGGCAAAGCCGCCATCGGTCTTGGCGAGCGTCACAGCTGCATTTGTCTCAATGCTTTCCGGGGTCAGCCCCGATGCGCCCAGTTGTGCGCCCAATGCCATTGAGAAGCAGCTCGCGTGGGCCGCGGCGATCAGTTCCTCAGGTGTGGTGCCCGTTTCGGCACCCTCAAACCGCGTGGCGAAAGAGTAATTCGCATCCTTCAGCACGCCCGTCGCCACGGAAATGGTGCCCTTGCCTTCCTTGAGTGATCCTGTCCAAACCGCACTTGCTTTGCTAGCCATTGTTCCTCCTTTGGTTGGTTGCAGATAGTGATCGCGGGCGCGCTTAAAATCGGGGAAGTCCGGCGCCTGCAGAGATTGATCTTTCGGGCCCCAGCCGCGCCAGTCCGCTGCGGGAATCCCTTCTCTTCCATGCTAATCTGTCGGGCATGACGCCTGAGCCGCCTTCGGCCCCCAATCCCGAAATTCGTCCCAATTTCACGCATGAAGTCTCAAATAGTGAGGCGCCAGGCACTCCGCAGCCGTCTGCCGAACACCACAGCCAGATATGCCCCAACTGCGGAGACACGCTTATTGGTCATCGCTGCAAACTGGTCTGCAAACGGTGCGGATATTACATGAGCTGTGCGGATTACTACTGACGCACCGCCAGCAGCAGATGCGCGCGCTTCAGCACCTTGCGCGCCAGTCCGGTGAGCGCCATGCCTGCCGCCTCGTCCAGCGCCACCCAACGCCGTTTGCCGCCCCGCACCGTTATCGCATTCGCATCCTTCTCACTCACGCTGCGGATGCGCACCGAGTAATTCACCTGCATGATGCTGTGGCGGACCGTCATCCGCAGTTCGTCCTCGGGAACTTCGGTGCTGCGCAAAGCAGGCAACTCCCAGAGGCCCGGCATGACTGTCTCTGATGCCCGCCGCTGTTCCAACAGCACCTCCGTGATGCCCTCTGCGCGTCGCTTCCCGGAGCCGCCGCGCACCCGCACCACGAGCGCCTGCGCAACTTCACGGCTCTGCATCGGTGGCCGCCGCCGCGTCTTGTGCTCGCCGCGAGTCCTGCAGTCTTCAATTAGCGGACATGCAAGGCATTGCGGATTCCGAGGCAGGCAAACCGTCGCGCCAAGCTCCATCATTGCCTGGTTGAAGTCCCCCGGCCGCCTCGCATCGACAAGGCGCTCCGCGAGACTCGCAACCTCACGCCTGATGGCGGCACTGCCGTCCATCTCCCACTCCGCCAGGCGGCATAGCACCCGCTCCACATTGCCATCCACCACGGCCGCGCGCTCGCCGTAAGCAATGCTGGCAATCGCCGCGGCAGTATAGACCCCGATGCCGGGCAGAGCGCGCAGCTCCGCCGCCGACCTCGGCATCTCACCACGGCTGCTTTCGACAACATGCTTCGCCGCAGTGTGCATCATGCGCGCGCGCCGGTAATAGCCCAGTCCGCTCCACAGCGCCAGGACGTCCTGCTCAAGCGCATGAGCCAGCGATTTAACGGTCGGAAACCTTGCCAGGAACTCCTGGTAGCGCTCCACCACTGCTGCCACACGTGTCTGCTGCAGCATGATTTCAGATACCCAGATGGCATAAGGATCCGTAGTGTGCCGCCATGGCAGGTCGCGCCGGTTGGCCTCATACCACGTAAGCAACTTGCGGCGCAGCGAGGCAACATTTTGCGATTTAAGAACCTGCCTGTTCATAGACACAGATTAAGCGGTCTCGCCGCAGCCCATTGCCTGCGATTTGAAGTTGAGGATTTCGATTCGATCAGCCCAGTAGCTCTCCGACGATCCGCGGTGCGGCCGCCAACGCCGTATCAATCTGCGCCTGGTCCTTGCCGCCGGCCTCGGCAATCTCCGGCTTGCCGCCGCCGGAGCCACCAACCAGCTTGGCCACCGCGCCCACCAATTTGCCTGCCTGAATGCGTTTCACAAGTCCCGGTGTAACGCCGGCGATCAGCGCCACCTTGCCCTCAGGCTGCGCAGAGCCCAGAACCACGATGCCCTCACCGGCCTTCTGCTTCAGGTTGTCTACCAGCGTGCGCAACTGCCCGCGCTCCAGGTTGTCGGCGCGATGCGTCAGCACCTTTACGCCCTTCACGTCGACTGCGTGCGCGACCGCTTCATCCAGACTGCCGGCGGCAGACTTCATCCGCATCTCATCCAGCTCACGGCGCAACCGCTTCAGCTCGTCTTCCTGGCTGGCCAGTTTGACGCGTAGCGAATCCGACAGGTTCCCATCGGCCGACGGTGCAACTTGCGAAGCCAGTTGCGCCACCGCAAAGTCGCGCCGGAAAATGTCAAGCGAACCCAGCCCGCTGATGGCCTCAATGCGCCGCACGCCCGAGGAAACTGCACCCTCGCTGGTCAGCTTGAACAGGCCTATCTCTCCCGTAGCCGCCGTGTGCGTGCCGCCGCAAAGTTCCGTTGAAAAGCCGTCGGTGAGCCGCACCACGCGCACCTTGTCGCCGTACTTCTCGCCGAACAGGGCCATGGCGTGATACTCGCTCACGGCCACGTCGATAGGCACGTCTTCCAGCGTTTCGACGCCGGCGTTTTTGAGCACCTCGCGGTTCACAATGTCCTCGATGTCCTGCAGTTCCTCATCGGCCACCTGTGCAAAGTGCGAAAAATCAAAGCGCAGCCGCGTAGGATCGACCAGCGAACCGGCCTGTTTCACGTGCGTGCCCAGAACCTCGCGTAACGCCGCATGCAGAAGGTGCGTGCCGGTATGGTTGCGCTTGATGGCATCGCGCCGCACGCCGTCCACAACCGTATTTATGCGGTCGCCCACGGCCAGCGGCAGCTTCAGCACGGCCTTGTGGACGCGCACGCCCTGCACCGGCAGCACACAGCCGGTAATCTCGGCTACGGTCGCATTGCCGTCGGTGGAAGTGAACCAACCCACATCGCCGACCTGGCCGCCGGAGTCGCCGTAAAAGCTCGTGTGGTCCAGCACGATCTCGACCTTCTCGCCGGTGTCCGCCGCGGGCACGCCGTGACCGCCTTTCACAATGGCCAGCACCTCGCAGTTGGACGAGCTGAGCTGCCGGTAGCCCTCGAAGACGGCCTTCGGCAGATCGCGGAAGATGGGGCTGGCCGTTTTCTGGCTGCCGCCTTTCCAGGAGGCGCGGGCGCGGGCTTGCTCTTCGGCGCGGGCTGCCTCGAAGCCTTCGTGGTCAAAAGCGATACCGGCATCGCGGGCGGCGTCGACCATGAAGTCGAGGGGCAGGCCGAAGGTTTCGTAGAGGTGAAAAGCCTTGTCGCCGGTGAAGTTGCCCTGTATCTCCTCGTTCAACCGAGTCAGGCCGATCTTCAGCACACGATCAAACTGCTTCTCCTCCGCCTGCACAACCTTTGCAACGCGATCGGCCGAATCGATCAGCTCGGGATAAGCACCCTTCATCAGATCGCGCACCGCATAGACCATCTCGAAGAGAAACGGCTTTTCCTGCCCGAGCAGCCGCCCATGCCGAATTGCGCGCCGCATGATCTTGCGCAGAACGTAACCTCGGCCTTCGTTTGAAGGCAGCACGCCGTCGCTGATGAGGAACGTCGCGGCACGCGAGTGGTCCGCGATAATGCGCAGGCTGGCAGCCAACTCGTCAGCAGTGCGGGTCTCCTGCTCAAGCTCGGCGTCGCTGGCGCGCTTGCCGGTCAGCTCTTCCGCGCGTTCAATCAGCGGCGTAAACAGATCCGTCTCAAAATTGCTGACTTTACCCTGCAGCACCGCCGCCACGCGCTCCAGTCCCATGCCCGTATCAATAGATGGCTTGGGGAGCGGTGAGAGCTTGTAGGTCGTGGCCTTGGTCGCCGGGTCCACAACCGCCGACCGGTCAAACTGCATGAAGACCAGGTTCCAGATCTCCACGTAGCGGGCCTCATCCTGCCCGAACGGCTTGTCCACTCCGGGCGTTTCGGCCGCCTCGATGCCCATGTCATAGAAGATCTCAGAGCATGGGCCGCATGGGCCGGTTTCGCCCATCTGCCAGAAGTTGTCTTTCAGCCCGAACTCAAAGATGCGGTCCTTGGGTACTCCGGCTTCAATCCAGAACTGCTCCGCCTCGTTGTCGCGCGGAACGCCCTCGGCGCCCTCAAAGAGGGTCACATAAAGCCGGTCCTTGGGGATACCCATCCACTCCGGGCTGGTCACCAGCTCCCAGCCAAACTGGATCGCGTCGCGCTTGAAGTAGTCGCCGAAGCTGAAGTTGCCCAGCATCTCAAAGAACGTGTGATGCCGCCGCGTAAAGCCCACGTTCTCAAGGTCGTTGTGCTTGCCGCCGGCGCGCACGCACTTCTGAGATGTCGTCGCGCGCGCGTAATCGCGCCGTTCCGCGCCCAGAAACAGATCCTTGAACTGATTCATTCCGGCGTTAGTAAACAGCAGCGTCGGGTCGTTGGCAGGCACCAGCGAGGAGGAGTGCACACGGCGGTGCCCCTTCGTCTCAAAGAAGCGCAGAAACAGCTCTCGTATCTCGTTTCCCGTGCGGAATTGCATGACGTTATTAGTGTAATTGGCAAGTCGCTTGCAACGCATCCAGCCGTGGCGACGCACTACATGGAGCTGGATAACAGGGCTGCCCTCATCACGCAAACGAAGATTCCTCATCCGCGCCCGAAAAAACCGCCAAATGATCCGTTCAAGGCAAAACCGTTTCACGCGATATGCATCTCAAGCAAGAAGTGAACCAACGACGGAGGGTGAATGGACAAGTTTGCATTGTTTGCGTTGTTACGTGCCAAGCCGGGAAAAGAAGCGGCGGTCGAAGAGTTTCTGAAGACAGCCCAGCCATTGGCTACCCAGGAGAGCGGCACTATTACCTGGTATGCACTCAAGCTGGCGCCGGCGATCTTCGGCATCTTTGACACGTTTCGGGACGAAGAGGGAAGGAATGCCCATCTCTCCGGCGCCATCGCCCAGGGCCTCATCAGCAGGGCTGAAGAGCTTTTTGTCGACCCGCCGCAAGTTGAAAAGCTCGAGATTCTCGCGGCCAAAGCTCCGGAAGCTTAGGGCCTACTCGTCGCGCGGCTCGGATTCCAGGTTGTCCAGGGCGCTGAGCGCTTCGTCCGGCACATCCCACTGGCGCAGAATCCTGTAAATCACGCCGGTGGAGAACCCCGCGGCTACGAGCCGCCGCATCACGCGCGCCGTCTCCTTCTCGTTCTGCGGCTTGCCGATGCGCCTCCGCTCCAGGTGTGCCCGCGCCAGCGCCTCTTCGTTGGTCTCGCCATAGCGGGCATCGATAGTTTCGGCAATCAGCTCTGGCCGCACGCCCTTCTGCCGCAGATCCTGCCGCACGCGCCGCGCCCCCAGCTTCTGGTTCTCCTGCCGCAGCCGCGCATAGGTCTCCGCGAAAGCAGCATCATCCAGGTAGCCATACTCGCGCAGCCGCGCCACTACCGCCGTGATCACCGCCTCGCCACGATCTCCGGGTTCGACGTGCCGCGCCATCAATCGGCGCAGCTCGGCCTCGGTGCGCATGTGGCGGCCCAGCGCCTTCACGGCGTAGTCGTACAGGCCTGCCTCGTTGAGCGGCTCACGCGCCTTTGTAGATTTTCGAGTGAAGGCCATAAACTTCACCTCAGCGGAATCAGCAGGTTGAAGGCTCGATTTCGACGCCAGCGGTAATGGGCAAAATCGCTGTCCAGAGTGAGAATATCGCCGGTGTCTAGTTCATCTGCCATCTGAATCAGGCAGGCGTCGGCAAAATCGGCGGGCACGTCGCTATATTTCTTCAGAATTGCCCTTACTCTCTTCACGGAATCGCTCAACCGGAAAGGGATTTCAAGAATTCCCTCTTCTACGCTCGCGAAGATTGCTTCCGCCGCCCCATCAGAATGACGCAACAAGTGAATACTTTCGGCGATGACCGGCTCACAAGTCGCCAAGGGCTGATCCAGAGCGTCGTTCACACTCATACAGCGGGAATGATGAAAATCGCTGCGATTATAGACAGCGACCAGGAAGCTTGTATCGACAAGTGCAGGCTTCACCTTTTGGCGCCTTGCTTGCTCAGCTTGCGCCCGAAGCCTTCCATATATTTCTCATTCGTTGACAGGTCGAGGACGCCGCTGTCGAACTTTCCCACACCAATCAGCTTTCGGCGCGGCAAAGCAGTATGCTGCTTCGCCACAAGGCGTATGCCCTCGCGAACCACTTTGGAAGGACTCCATCCTTGTTCCCGGACCAACCGATCAAGTGCCGCCTGCGATTCCTCATCCAGCCGAGCCTGCACACTCATTTTCATACCATCGATTGTATTACAAATCTGGAATTTGTACTACAAGTCACTGCGCCTTCGTCCACTGGTCGACCCAGTCGTTCACCGTCCTCCACCAGAACTGAGAGTCCTGCGGCTTCAGTACCCAGTGGCCCTCGTTGGGGAAATAAAGCATCTTGCTGGGGACGCCCAGCCGCTGCAGTGTGGTGAAGAGCTGCAGTCCCTCGCTTAGATCGAGGCGGTAATCGAGCTGGCCGTGGACGACGAGCGTAGGCGTCTTGAAGTTTTTGGCGTAGAGCATCGGCGCCCACTTGCGGTAGGGGTTCTCGGAGTCGGGTGTGCCGTAGTAGTCCCATGGCTTGCCGCGGAACTCCCACTCGTTGAACCAGAGCTCATCGGTGGTGCCGTAAGCCGACTCGGGATTGAACATGCCATCATGTGTCACGATGCAGCGGAAGCGATCCGTGTGGCCCAGGATCCAGTTGGCCATGTAACCGCCGTAGCTGGCGCCCAGCGCGCACTCGCGCGTCTTGTCGATGAACGGGAAGTGCTGCTCGGCGTAATCGAGCCCGGTCATCAGATCGGTATAGGGCTTGCCGCCCCAGTCGCCGTTGACGCCGTCGATAAACGCCTGCCCATACCCCGTCGACCCGCGCGGATTGATCATCACGACGACATAGCCGCTGGCGGCAAACAACTCCGGATTCCACCGATACGACCACGACTCATCCCACGTGCCTTCGGGTCCGCCGTGAATGAGGAATTTGACGGGGTATTTCTTTGCGGAATCAAAGTTCGGTGGCTTGACGATGAAGCCTTCGACTTTGGTTCCGTCGTGGGCTGTGAACCAGAAGGGCTCCATGGTAGACAAACCGAGTTGAGCGAGGAGGGCGTTGTTCAAGTGCGTGACTTGGGATCGATTCAGGACTAACGCACGAGCAATCGGCGCCCCACGGTGAGTCAGCCGCGACCTATTGATGGCGTGCCCAAATTCGAAGACCTCGCCCGGCGATTCGACCGTCGCGCCGGTAGCCAAAAGAAATGAATCCTTGATCGCATGTAGCTCACTGAAGTTTGCGCCCTCGGTCAACTGGAAGGGCATTGCGTCCCAACTCCCGTGACTGCTGTTGAAATCGAGCTCGAAAATTGGCTCTTGGCCTTCGTCCGCTGACACAAAGTAAATTGCCCTTGAGGACGGAGCCCAAGCAAACTCGTCCACCCACCGATCGAACTTCGGCATCAAGTCCTTGATCGTCTTCGTCGCCCGGTCATACAGCACCAACCGGAACTTATCGCTCTCATACCCGGCCCGCGCCTGTGAGCGCCAGGCGAGATATTTGCCGTCCGGCGAATAGGCCGGCGAATAATCCCCACCCGGCGAAGTGCTCACCTTTACCGGCTTGGCTTTCGGATCAGTCAGATCCAGCGTAAAAATATCCGCATTCGTCGAGATCGCCGGCACCGGTACATCCTTTTCCGTGTAAGCCAGTTCCTTTGAGTCCGGTGAGAAGGCGCACCCGCAGCCGCCGCCTTCCAGCGAGAACGGCGGAACATCGTGCACATCGCCGGGATTCAGGTCGCGCATCGCACCCGTCGCCACATCCACCAGAAAAAGATGGCTGCGCTTGTCGCCGGTGTAGTGGTTCCAGTGGCGGAAGAGCAGATGCGTGAAAATCCGCGCCTTTACGGGGTTCTCTTCCGCAGCGGCATCGCGATCATCGTTACACGCATCGCCCGTGTCGAAATCCGCGGTTGTGATGGCCGGGCAGTCGGGATAGACGAACGAAGTAAAGACGATGGACTTGCCGTCGGGCGACCAGATGGCGTCGTCCGCGCCTGTCGAAATCGCTGTAAGCTTTCGAGCATTGCTGGTCGTGCCCGCTGCGGGGTTAAAGTCCGCCAGCCACACCTGCTCGACCCCCGAACGGCCGCTGAGGAAAAGGATGCGCTTGCCGCCGGGCGCAAACTCGAGACCGGAATCGTTCGGCTGGGCAACGGCGACTTTGTGCGGCGCGCCGCCGGAGATGGCTTGCAGCCACAACGCCGTTGTCAGGGAGTTTCTGTCGAGGTTGGCCGTGGTGACGGCGTAGCCCAGCCACTTGCCATCAGGTGAAACGGCGGTCGCGCCCAGCCGCTTCATGTGCATCATGTCCTCAAAGGTGATCGGCCGCCTGGCCGAAGCGGGCTGGGCTGCACTCAGCAGCGGGAGAGCCAAACCAATAGCCAGAAGCACTGCAAGAGTACGTGCGCGCATAGACGGTCCCGGCGCACGGGCTGGAGGTTTCCCGTAACAGCAGCAGGCAACACCGCAATTACGAGCGCCCGGCGCGAAGAAAAAGTGTACACCGCATAAGAGGCTATCCGCTGTAAGCCTGAACGCACCGATCAAGGCGCCAGGGACGGATTCAAATTCCCAGTGCTGCTCAATCCAAGCGGCACGCCGTAGAACGCATTGTTGCCTGTGCGTAGGTCTTTGCCATAACTGAACGCCACTCCCACGCCGAGGATGCGCAGCTTCGCCTCAACGCCGGTATCGAAGAGCCACTTGTGCGAGCCCAGCGCGGTGCCGGGATCGGTGATCCACCCGATATCGAGAAACGGTCCCAACTGCACTTCAATCAATCCATTTCCGTAGAGCCGCTTGTCCAGTTCCCAGTTCTGCAGGAAGTAGTCACGCCCCATCGGCGCACTTCCCTTTCGCCCGTCGCGCGTGGCAATATGCGCGCGCATGGGGAGGTTGTTGTCCTGGTCGAGCCCGAGGATGAAAAGCTCGTCGAAAGGCGCCTGCCCGAAGATTTTGCCGGCGCGGACCTGCTGGGTCATCTCGTAGTCGTCGCCCACCACTCGCGGAAACCACCTCCAGGCCAGCGCGCCGGTCAGCTTCTCAAACGACTGCCCCGGCTGAGACCAGAGCCTTGCCGCCTGCGACTCGCCCTCGGCACTCATTGCGAACCGGTGTTCCGGTACACGCAACACAGACGCACGCAGTTGCGCAACCTGCTTCAACTCGTAACCTGAAGCCAGCATCGGCGCCGTAAGCTCCGTACCCGGAGCCACGTTGCGGAAGTCGCGGTGCGATATCTCCGCACCCGCCAGCCACTCCCATCGTCCGCTCGTGTAGAAAGCCAAGTCGAATGCCCCCGCTTCACGCCGCAGATTCAGGCTGGCGAGCGCCGGTGCCGGCCCCGTGAAAGAATTGCGCAGCACCCAGTTCTCATTGCGCAGATCCACGGCAAAGTTCCACCGGTATTTGGCGCCGCCTTCTAACGGCCCCGAAGCTTGAGCAAACAAACGCCGTTTCTGCGCGTCCCAGCGAAACATCGAATCGAAGTTGATCGCCCGCCGGCGAAAGTCATGGAACGCCGGATTCACCTGCTGAAACGGAAGCCCGCGAAGCACCTGGGCCGCAGCCTCCCATTTGCCATCGCCAAACCCATCCAACTCATGGGCACGAAAGACCACGTTGAATTTGCCGTCTGGCAGCGCATCGAGATCGAACTGATACTGCGGGAAAATACCCAGCCCGCGAATCCGTGCACGGGTGTCGCGAAACTGCCGCAGCCGCAAAGTAGCAGCCGGCGAAAACGCAAATGCGTGATCCAGCAGCGCTGCGGAGACGCGCGGTTCGGGCTCCTCGCGCACCTGCGCAACATAGGGTTTTCCCACTCGGTTCCAGTACTTCAGCGCCGCTTCAAGGTTCCCCTCGAGAAAATACACCGTGGCAAGAAAATTGTTGGCGTACGCATCGCCCGGCGAAAGCTTCACGGCCCGGCGCAATCGCCGCGCGGCCAGCGGGTAGTTCTTTTGCTTGAAAGCAACGCCGGCAAGCTCCACCGGAAATCGCTCATCATGCGGCGCCAGGCGGCTGCCGCCCACGAGCACACGCTCAGCGTCATTCCATTTGCCGGCATGCGCCAGTGCCATACCCAGGTAGTAATCCATCTCCGCCGTGCGCGGCTCAACCGGCTCCAGCAGCCGCGCAATCTCGGCCCATTGCTGCGCCTTCGCTAGTTTTTGCAGCTGCGCCGTTGTCGGCGCCTGGGTCTCCCTCTGCTGCGCACTCAGGCCGAAACAAGCGCAAAGTACAAAACACGCCGCCACCGCGCGCATCATGCGGCACAATGCCCTGCATCCGTTCTTGCGGCTCATCGCGTTCGGCATGTTGATCGAGAGGGGTGCGAAAAGATACACAGCCAGCCGGTTCACTTCGGATGCGTCTCCGGCACAGCCAGCAGAGTCCAGTTCCCAGTCGCCTTCCAAGCGTGTTCAAAGGCCGCCTGGTCCTCTTTGAGCAGCTTCCTCCGGGCGGGATCGTTGACCAGAATCAGCCCATCCGGCTCATCTACGCCCACCACGACGACGTAGTGAAGCTCACCGCCCGACTCCGGTTTCAGCGCGGCAATCAGCGGACGCCCCTTGGCAATTTCGCGCTCCAGGTCCGCACGCTGCCCTGCAAAAGCAAACACACGGTAACCGTTCCGCCTGAAATAGCGCTCCATAGCCGAGGCATAGATGCCATGCGCCCGTCGCGAAAACAACTTACGCTCGATGTGTTCATACGCGGCATTGCCATCGGCAGGCAGCCCCTCGTGCTGCTGCCAATACTGCATCACCATCGCGATCGCCGCCGCGCCGCAGCCGTCCTTCTGTTGCTTCACAAAGGGCACATTCAACCACAGGTTGGCCCCGCCAGCCGCCAGTGCCGCGCTGCACAGCAGCGGCAGCACCAGCGCGGCGTGTAGTGAGTACTTCGCCATCGCAACCCTCAGTGCACGGCCACAATAATCAGGATCAGCGCGGCAATAAACACCAGGATAAGCAGCAGGTTGTGGTTTGATATTTGGCCCGCGGCAAAGTCTGCTTGAGCCTTGTTCACGCGCTGCGCAAGCTGAGCCGTCTCCTGATTGCTCAACCCGGCTACCGCTTTCTTCACTTCCTGCGGATTTATGCGCGCCGATTCCAGAGCCTTTTGTGCCTCCGGCGAAGAGAAGAACTTCTTCAACGTTTCCTGATTCTTCTGCCTGGCTTGTGATGCATTCACGGTTGCCCGCTGCAGATCCGAGGGGGGTACTAAATGGTTTGAAGCTTGAGCAACGAGGGTTGGGGGGACGGCGAAAGCCGCAACAAGAACCGCGCTCGTAAGCGCGCGAACAAACGGTCTCAATTCAGATTGCATGATTCGTACCTCCGGTGAAAGTGGGAGCTAAAATTTGGACGCCCGCTATGGCACCCGAAAACAAGGCAACAATTCAACTTCCAATGCAACATGTTTGTGACTGAAATGGTAGGATGTCCGCCGTCTGCGCTGAAGTTGCCTTACTTTCCACCGCTTCCACATTATCAGCCGCTTTCCGCCGGACGTATCCTCTAAACAGATCATACAAGCCAGCGTGTCCGACTTCGCCCAAACCGTCAAGCAGCAGGCCGACATCGTCAAGATCGTCGAAGGCTACATCCGCCTGCGCAAAGCCGGCGCACAGAACTACACCGGCCTCTGCCCGTTCCACAAGGAAAAATCGCCTTCCTTCAGCGTGCATGCGGCGCGCCAGTTCTACCACTGCTTCGGCTGCCACGAGTCCGGCGACGTCTTCACCTTCGTCGGCAAGATTGAAAACGTCAGCTTCCCTGAGGCAGTCCGGATTGTTGCGCAAAAATGTGGGATTCCACTGCCCAAACGCGAGTTTTCCTCGCCCGAGCAGGCCGCCGAAGCGCGCCTGCGCGTCAAGCTCCTCGAACTGCACGAGACCGCAACGGCGTGGTTCGAAGAACAGTTGCGAGGTCCCGAAGGAGCTTTGGCGCGCGAATACCTGGCCGGACGTGGCCTCACTCCCGAGGGTATCCGCGCCTTCCGCATTGGCTACGCGCCTGACAGCTTCAACGCACTGCGCGACCGCCTGAGCGGCATGGCCGACCAGGAGACGCTGCGCGCAAGCGGTCTCTTCGCCTCAAAGGAACAGGGTGACGGCAGCCAGGGCCCCATCTACGACCGCTTCCGCAAGCGCATCACGTTTCCCATCGCCAACGAGAGCGGCCGGATCATCGCCTTCACCGCGCGCACGCTAGAAACTGGCGACAAGGCAGGAGCGAAGTACATCAACTCGCCGGAGACGCCGCTTTACTCCAAAGGTATGGTCCTCTTCAATCTGGACAAGGCCAAGACGGCCATTCGTCAGGCTGGCTTTGCCCTGCTCGTGGAAGGCCAGATGGACTGCATCAGCGTCTTTCTGCGCGGAATTCAGAACGTCATCGCCACCAGCGGAACGGCATTCACGCCGCACCAGGTGGCGCTGCTGCACCGCCATACCTCCAACGTCGCCGTCAACTTCGATCCGGACACGGCCGGGGCCAACGCGGCGGAAAAATCCATCGCCCTGCTGACGGAGGAAGGTTTCTCCATCAAAATAGTCACCCTCGAAGACGGTCTCGACCCCGACCGCTACATCCGCGAGCGCGGTGTGGAGGCTTATATGGCGGCCGTACGCGCCTCCCGCCGCCAGGCCGACTACCTCATCGAGCGTGCCCGCCAGATGTTCCCCGGCGCCAGCGCCGAGCAGAAGGTCAAAGCCATGAATTTCCTGCTGCCGCACATCCGCCGCATGCCGGAAAAGCTGGCGCGCGACCAATTCGCCCTCGACGCCGCACAAAAGCTCGGCATAGACTCGGCCGTGCTGCGCGAGGAGTTGCGCCAGGCCGCCCTCCGCCGCCGCGACCACATTGAAACCCGCGCTTCGGCACTGACCGAGGTCGAGCGCGTGCTGCTGCGTGCCCTAGCCATCACCGACCCCGACGAGGAGGAGTCGCGCCGACTGGCGGCCGAAGCCCTCCTGCGCCAACCCGCCTGGTTTGAGCATCTTGGCTCCTTCCAGGCTCTGCAGGCTCTGGCCGATCGCGGAGCTGGCGACCCCATGGACGCCGTCCAGGACCCGGCGCAGCGGGCGCTGCTGGCAGAAGCCTCTGCTGGGAGAAACTCGCTCCCCTGAAGCGGGCGAGGTCCACGGCGCGATACAGGAGCTTCAGGAGCGCGCCATCGAAAGCCGTCAGCGCGAGCTCCGCGCCCAGATTGCAGAAGCCGAACAGCGCAGCGACGTTACCGCCCTGGCCCTGTTGACCCAGCAGAAACTGAAAATGGATCGAGCGCTTCGGCAGTTGCACAGTGCTTTGCCGCCCGAAGAATAGGGGGATTTTTTGAGTCGAAAACCGGCCAAAAATGCCCGTAACTTGCGTCAATTTCGCCATATTGCGCGTCTAATTTGGGAGAGGAGCAGGGACCGGAACAAGGCGAGTTGAACCGGTTCGGAACCCGCAGAGGAGCGGGCAAAGCCCGATAGCACTCGAAAAAGTGCTGGCACTGGTGGGAGTGAGTATGGTAATCTGTTGATCTCTGTGAGGATGCGCGCCCTTTCGCCCCATCCATGAGCTGCGGCTCGCGGGCAACCCAGGCAGATGCCTGATGCGTTTGGCATCCTGATCCGAGCAATCACTTCAAGCCGCTTCCTTTTTGCGGGTAAGCGAAGGTTTTTCGTCCGTGTCTTTCGCGGGGAGTTGCTATGTAAATACTCACCCGTTACGATTCGGAACCCGGCCCCCGCGCACCGGCGCGCATGACGGTGCTAAATCTGCCATGCGCTGGAGAACAGATATTTTGGCAATGAATGACAAATTCGAAGACGACATCCAGGGCTTGATCGATACCGGCAAGGAAAAGGGTTATCTCACCTACGGCGACGTGAACGACATGATGCCGGATGATATGAACTCTGCCGAAGATATGGATGACCTGCTGACGACAATCGGCAGCCAGGGAATCGATCTGCTCGATCAACCCAAGTTTCCCGGTGACAAAGATTTCGACTCGGAGGAGGGCGAGGACGTCGAACTCGACCTGACTCCCGGAACACTGGAAAAAACCAACGATCCTGTCCGCATGTACCTGCGCGAGATGGGCACTGTACCCCTGCTCACCCGCGAAGGCGAAGTCGAGATCGCCAAGCGCATTGAACGCGGCCAGATGCGTGTGCTCAAGGCTATTTCCCGCTCGCCCATCGTCATTCGCGAGATTGTGGCGCTCGGTGAAGACCTCAAGCGTGGCGTGCGCAACATCAAGGAAGTGGTTCTATTTGACGAGGAAGAACTCACTGAAGATGTGGTGCTCGCCCGCGTCAAGGCCACCGTGGGCCGCATTGACCAGATGATCAAGCACCAGAAGCGCGTGACACAGCTTGAAGAGAAGCAGGCTTCCACCTCCGGTGCTACCACCAGGGCCAAGGCCCGCGAAGCTCGCCGCGTCCGCTGGGCCATCGCGCGAGAGAAGGTCTACATTTCCCGCATCGTGCGCGAGCTCAAGTACACGCCCATGGAGCGCAAGCGCCTCCTCGACAGGGTCAACAAGACCGTCGACACTATGCGCACCCTGGAGCGCCAGATTCGCTCTCTGGACCAGAAGCACGAAGCTTCCAAAAGCGACGAGCTGAAGAAGGAGTACCGCCGGCAGCAGAAGAACTGCCGCGCCGACCTCGAAAAGATCGAGTCCGACGCCGGCGTCTCCATCGGCGAGCTCAAGCGCACGCAGCGCGAAATGATTCAGGGCGATATGGACGCCGAGCAGGCCAAGCGCGAGCTGATCGAAGCCAACCTGCGACTGGTCGTCTCTATCGCCAAGAAGTACACCAACCGTGGTCTGCAGTTCCTCGACCTCATTCAGGAGGGCAACATCGGCCTCATGAAGGCGGTCGACAAGTTCGAATACCGCCGCGGCTACAAATTCTCGACCTATGCCACCTGGTGGATCCGCCAGGCCATCACCCGCGCCATCGCGGACCAGGCCCGCACCATCCGCATCCCGGTGCACATGATCGAGACCATTAACAAGCTCATTCGCACCAGCCGTCAGCTTGTGCAGGAGCTGGGCCGCGAGCCCAGCAGCGAGGAGATAGCCCGCCGCATGGACATCCCGGTGGCCAAGGTGCGCAAGGTCCTCAAGATTGCGCAGGAGCCCATCTCGCTGGAAACCCCCATCGGCGAAGAGGAAGACTCGCACCTGGGCGACTTTATCGAGGACCGGCAGGCCGTCTCGCCTTCCGAAGCGGTCATCAGCGTGAACCTGAAGGAGTACACGTCGCAGGTTCTGCGCACACTCACCCCGCGTGAGGAGCGCGTTATCAAGATGCGCTTCGGCCTCGAAGACGGCAGCGAGCACACCCTCGAAGAGGTGGGCCAAAGCTTCCAGGTCACCCGCGAGCGCATCCGCCAGATCGAAGCCAAAGCGCTGCGCAAGCTTCGTCATCCCTCGCGCAGCCGCAAGCTGAAGGCGTTCGTGGAAGGTGTGAAGGAAATGTAAATCCGGCTGCACTGCAGCCGAATCAGAGCCGCGGCCTTGTGGAAGGGGCCGCGGCTCTTTTCTTTCCAGCGCGACATGTGATGCCAGTCCCCTTCCTCAGGCCGGCGCAGTGTCCTCTCGGCTATAATCGCCCTTTGATTCCACTTGAACTGTCGGTCGCGCTCTGCGACTGCTCACCCACAGCGTGAGCGATGTTGTGGTGCGCCGCCGGGAAGGGTGACGCTCTCCAATGACAAACATCACGCGCCGTCAATTTGGCAAGGCCGCAGCCGCGGCTGCCGCGCTCTCCGGAGTTTCCTTACCCGAGTTCGCCTTCGGCCAGAAGCGACCTGCAAACAATCTCGCCTACCCTCCTGGTTTCCTATGGGGATGCGCCACCTCGGCCTACCAGATTGAAGGCGCGGTACACGCAGATGGCCGCAAGCCCACCGTCTGGGATATCTTTTCGCACAACTCGGGCAAGACTTACCACAACGAAACCGGCGACGTGGCAGACGACTCCTATCACCTTTACAAGGAAGACATCCGGCTGCTCCACGACCTCGGCGTCAAGACTTATCGCTTCTCCATGGCGTGGTCACGTATCTTCCCTGACGGCACCGGCCAGCCCAATCCCAAGGGCCTCGACTACTACCAGCGCGTCGTCGACGAGTTGCTCGCCAACAACATCACGCCATACATCACGCTCTTCCACTGGGATCTGCCCGCGGCATTGCCCGGCGGCTGGCAGTCGCGAGACACCTCCAAGGCCTTTGCCGATTATGCCGCCTACGTGACGCGCCATCTCTCTGACCGCGTGCACCACTTCATGACCACCAACGAGTTCATCTGCTTCACTGATCTAGGCTACAAAACGGGCCACTTCGCACCTGGACTCAAGCTGCCTCCGGCGCAGGTGAACCAGGTGCGGCACCACGGCATTCTTGCGCATGGGCTTGGTGTCCAGGCCATCCGCGCCAATGCCCGCGGCCCCGTGCAGGTTGGCATGGCGGAAAACCCAACCGATTATGTGCCCGTGATCGAGACTCCCGAGCACATTGAGGCCTCGCGCCGCGCCATGCGCGAGGGGAATGCCCCCTTCCTCACCGCGGTGATGGAAGGCCGTTACATCGAAAGTTATCTGGAGCAGGAGGGAAAGAATGCGCCGCACGTGGAGCCGGGCGACATGAAAGCGATCGGCAGCAAACTCGATTTTATCGGCCTCAACGTGTATGCGCCCACCTATGTCCGCGCCGACTCCTCGCCGCAAGGCTATGCCGTTGTGAAGCCCCAGGCGTCATTCCCGCACATGGCCTCCGACTGGATCTATGTCGGCCCCGAGTGCATCTACTGGGCCGTCCGCAACGTCTGCGACCTTTGGCATCCCAAGGCCGTTTACATCACCGAAAACGGCTGCTCCGCCGATGACGTGATCCAGCCCGACGGCCGGATTGAAGACACCGACCGCGTTATGTACCTGCGCAACCACCTCTCGCAGTTGCACCGCGCCACTCAGGAAGACTACCCCGTTAAGGGATACTTCCTCTGGAGCTTGCTCGATAACTTTGAGTGGGACGACGGCTACAGCAAGCGCTTCGGCATCCACTACGTGGACTTCAAGACCGAGAAGCGCACGCCAAAGCTAAGCGCAGAGTGGTACGCACAAGTCATCGCGCGCAACGTTGTCGTATAACTGCAGAAAAAGCAGCGCACATTTCCGCGAGTTTATCTCTGAATTAAGAGTGAATGCCCCGGGTTCCAATTTTGGGACCCGGGATCAACTTCTCGCGCGACGACTCTACCATTCATCGCCCAATCCGTATCAACTGCCTCGGAACGTGCTCCGGATCCTCCGGCACACCAATATCCAGAAAGAACCCTTCGACCCTACAAGCTGCTGGAGCCAGCCGACCGAGCCGGTCATAGACAACTGAGTCCGCAGGGCTATTTCGCCAGGTGCTTCACAAAGAAGGCCGCCATCATGTGGTTCGCCTCAATCGACTCCGGTAACTGCGGCTGGTACCAGAAAGCATGAGTCAGCGCATCGAAGACCACCAGATGCGCATCCACTCCTGCGTGCAGGAATGCCCGGTCCAGGTTCACCGTGCCGCTCAGGAGCATGTCGCGCGTGGCCGTAACAAACAGCGTAGGCGGCAGGCCATGCAAATCGGCAAATACCGGCGACAGCACCGGGTTCCTGGGATTGGTGCTGCCGATGTAGAAAGGATCGTGTGGCCCCGTACCCGCCGGTGCAAGAGGCCCGGAAAGACCCTCCAACGAGAAGATGGAAGCCGTATCGCCCGCCCGCGCAAAGTCTCCGATACCGCTGAAGATGCCCAGCGCCGCTGGCTGCGGAAGGCCCAGTTGCTTCAGTTTCACCGCCACTTCGCCGGTCAAGATGGCCCCGGCTGAAGTTCCGTAGATCACCATATGGTCGGGTTTGTACGTCTTCAGCAGCGCCTTGTACACGGCCACCACATCGTCAACGGCCGCTGGGAACTTATGCTCTGGCGCCAGCCGGTACAGCACTGCGACAACCTTCATGTGCGTATAGGCCGCAATCGGAATCGACTCAACATACGACCCCGAATCCGAATTGAAGCCGCCACCGTGAATATTGATAAGCACTTTGTCGCGGTTCGCTTCCGGTATCTCCAGCGGCGTAACAATGTGCACCGGAACCTCCGCAATTTTGCTCTCGACGATGTGGTTGGGGCATATCTTGGTCCACTGCGCGCGCGCACGCGCCTGCCATGCATCGGTCCGCGCGCGGCGCTGGGCCAGCGTCTCCGGCGGCCTCGCGTCAGGCATGGGCCGGCTCAGCCACTTGCGTGCCTGCGGGCTGATCGTCTGCGGCAACGGAACAACACGCGTCACATGCGCCGTACCGTTGGCGTCGATGTAGCTGGTGTCGCGGTTGGGAGCCTCGGCGGCAGTGGTAGCCTTCGGCGCTGGCTGCTGCGCCGCCAGCACAGCCGTGGCCAGTGCAAACGGCAAAACAAGCGCGTGAGAGTTGATGCGCATCAGATGAGAGCCCTCGCAGAATTTGCAGATGTAGCGCCGAAGCGCCCTTCACGGAACCCGTCCACCATATCAGACCCATGCATCCTCAATCTCCTTTAATTTGCCGAGACAACAAAGGGGGAGCTGATCACGCTCCCCCCTCGACACTCCAGCATTGCAGGTAAGTATTAGTCCGGTATCACCAGAAGATCCATCTCAAGCAGTTTCTCCGTCAGCCGGTCCAGCGCCTGGGAGAATTTATAGGAAACCGTGCGCACGCCCATGCCCAGCAACGCGGCCGTTTCCACCTGGGTATATTCCTGCAGCACAATACGGCTCAGCAACTGGCGATCCAGCATGCCAAGTTTGCTAAGGCACCGTTCCACATCGAGGACAAAGATCAATGCGTCCTCAAAGGTGCGCACTGTCCGGCTTGATGCCCATCCCCGGGAGACAGGATCACCCAGCACCGACGGCGCTCTGCCCACCTGCATTGACGCATACAGGTAACGCCGAAGCGTGCTTTCCGTATGCTTCCTGTAAAAGGCCAGGCTTACTGGTGGCGCCGTTTCCTGTTCGCCCTCCGGCGTCTCAACCACCAATGCCAGGCCAATACTTTCCTCCCATTCCGCACTCTCTGCCGGCAGCGTCACTTGCGCACCACCGGCTCCCCAAACCACAGGCAACTGAAGGGCTGCACTCATTGCACACCCCCCACCGTCTCAGCCACTGCCAAAACCCTGACAAGCGGTTTGCGGCTCGGACGCCCGCGCCGCTTCCTGCTCTCAGGCCGCGGAAACTCCCGCAGTTTCGTTTCGCATTCCCGGCAGTACACACTGCCGTGCGTTTGAGACCGGAACCAAAGACAACCGCAACCTTCACATATCTTCAACTGCACGCGCAATTCCATATTCCATCTCCATGGAGCCTTCGCCCGCTGGACCCTCCTGATGTCTTGCATTCTGCGGGGCGAAGAGAACCGGGCCGGGCAATTCAGGTTTCTCTTGTCCTGATGGGGGACTGCCGCCTGGGTTCTCTAGTTCGTTTACATGTACATCGCGCGCAGATACTGGAAAGTCTCCAACGGCCTGTCCGTGGAACGCCTCCATAGGACGTCTCCAAGCTGGGAACTCGCCGCCGGATAGAAATTCCCTTCCGGCGTCTGCTCGTTGGCCATCGGAGAGGACAGTCCTTCCCTCCTGCTCGGTCACGGTCACAGGGCAGTTTCACTCGAAATTCCCACAAGCCATTGTGAGATTAAGTAAACCCAATGTAGAAAGATGATTCTTCAGCGTCAATTACTCACCATTGCTTTCCGTTTGTGTGATTTGCAAGCCGGCAAAGAAGGTCGAAAATGTAGGCCAATTCGCAATTTGAACTTTGCCATGGGAATACTGGGGCACTTCGTTCCCATTGCTGGTGGTGAACAATCCACAGATGAACTTTACCCAGATGCACGAACGCCTGCGCCTGGAACTGCTACGCAGGATACAGCGGGGGACGCTAAGCGTCTCGCTGCTAGCCCGGCAGACAGGCTTCGGACAGGCGCATCTGTCGAATTTCCTGCATAGCAGACGCCAGCTCTCGCTTGAGGCCATGGACCGTATCCTCAGCGCGCAGCACCTCGCCGCCAACGACCTCCTGCCTGCCAGAGTGCGTGGCTCTGACCTGGATGTGGACGGCGATGGCAGCTCAGTTCCCGTGGTCTCGCAGGCAGTCGCGCTCTTTGAGCCGGTCATTCGGCCCGCGGCAGTACAAACCCTCCTTCACCTTCCCGCCGGAGTCCTCAAATCCCTGCGCTCGCGCTCTTCCTCCACGCGCCGTGCCTGGCAGCGCTTCGTCGCTGTGCGCATTCCCTCAGCCGACGCCCTGCCCATGGAGCCGCTCGTTCTTCCCGATGCTCTTGCACTCATCGACCGCCACTACAACTCGCTCTCGCCTTACCGTCTCAACCGGCCCAACCTCTACGCCGTCCGCCAGGGATCGCACCTCGTCCTGCGCTACGTCGATTTCCTCGCCGGCCGCCTTATCCTGCGCCCCCACAATATCGCCTTCCCTGTAGACCTCATCGAAATTGGCCACAGCGAAACACCCGGCGACCTGCTCACCGGGCGCGTCGTGTTAATCCTCAACGAGCTGTGAATCCCAATGCATCAGAGCAACACCGATGGGGAGTAACATGGGCCATGCGTTTTTTGCTGCACGCCGCACTGCTCTTCTCGCTTCTGTCCGCTGCATCGGCCCAAACGATTGCTTCCCGTGCGCCTCAGGACAGCGACCACGACGGCCTCAGTGATTCCCTCGAACACACGCTGCTCGTACAATTCGAGCCGCGCTTTCTGGTGAGCACAAACGACTGCGCCGGCCGGCCGGCGCAGTTCGTTCCGTCCCTGGCAAAGCCCGTGGTTCAAGCTGAAAACAGCACAATCTACGGCCAGGCCTTCCCGCGCCCAGGTCATCCCAATCAAGTAGAGCTGCACTACTATCACCTCTGGAAATCAGACTGCGGAGAAATGAGTCACAATCTCGACGCAGAGCACGTCTCCGTTCTTCTGCAACGTGGCCATGCATCGCAGTGGAAAGCGCTCTACTGGTACGCCGCAGCCCACGAAGGCACGCTCTGCGATTCCAGCCAGATTGCATCCGCAACCACCGTGGATGGCGTACTGCAGGGACCGCGGGTCTGGATTTCACGCGGCAAGCACGCTTCTTTTCTCAGCGACTCAATCTGTGCGCATGGCTGTGGCGGAGACGATTGCAGTAGCGCGGAGCCTCTCACCCCGGCAAAAATCATCAACGTCGGCGAGTTGTCTGCCCCCATGAACGGAGCAACCTGGGTCGATTCTCCGCAGTGGCCCCTGGCCACCAAGATGAGCCGCAGTGATTTCACCGCCGATCGCACAGCCCGTATTGACAGCCTCTCCCCCGCGAGCATCGCGTGGGCAAATCCCGGCAAGAGGCCAATCGTGGCTACCATTCTTGGTGGCAACAAGGCCCTGGGCGGCACCGCGACCGGACTACGCGCCACCGGAACCGCCCTGGAAACAGCAGATTCCAGCACAGAAAAAGCACTGGGCAGTGCCTCCAACAGCACCGGCAACAGCCTCACGAAAACATTACACAGCGTGAAGAAGGCGCTCGGCGCGACCGCGCGAAGCGTGGGCAAGGCACTTGGAGGCTCGACAACCGAACCTGAGCCTTCGCGCAAGCCGCCCAAGGAGTGACAGACGAGCAGCCTTCTACTTTGAACAGGCGCCGTCTTGGAATGGTGAAGCAGGATTACAAAAGAGGCGGCTCGGCTACGCTACCAGCGGAATTTCCGTCGTCTATCGCTCAACCGTTTTCATCAGCCTTCCTGCTCCGGCCCAGGATTATCGAACCGCGTAAACCGCGAAACAAAGTTCAAATGAATTGTTCCCGTCGGCCCGTTGCGCTGCTTTGCCAAAATGATCTCAGCCTTGGCGCGCTCCGACTCCGGTAACTCTTCGTCGCGGTTGTAGTAGGCCTCGCGATGAATGAACGCCACCACATCGGCGTCCTGCTCAATCGAGCCCGATTCGCGCAGATCGCTCAGCATCGGCCGCTTGTCGTCGCCGCGCCGCTCACTGGCACGCGAGAGCTGCGACAGCGCCACCACCGGCACATCCAGTTCCTTGGCCAGCGCCTTCAACCCGCGCGAAATCGCTGAAACCTCCTGCGTCCGGTTCTCGTAGCGTTTGCCACCGGCCGTCGCGGGCGTAGCCGTCATCAATTGCAGGTAATCCACCACAATCAGGTCCAGCTTGCCCGCGCTCTGCCTCAGGCGCCGCGCCTTGGCGCGCATCTCCGCCAGTGAAATGCCCGCCGAGTCGTCGATATACATCCGCGACTCGATCAGCTCTTCCAATCCCCTGCGCAGCTTGTCCTGATCCTCACGCCCCAGAAACCCGGTCTGCAGCTTCCTCTGATCCACCCACGCCTGTGAAGCCAGCATGCGTCGCAGCAGCGATTCCTTGCTCATTTCCAGGCTGAAAACCGCCACCACCGCCTCATGGCTCACCGCCGCGTTCTGGGCAAGGTTGATGGCCAGCGCCGATTTACCCATCGAAGGCCGCGCCGCAATAATGATCAGTTCGCCCTTCTGCAAGCCGCTCGTCATCCGGTCGAACTCGTAAAAGTCCGTGGCCAGCCCCGTTACCTCGCGGCTCTGCTTGTAGAGGTTGTCGATCGACCCGAACGAATCGCGGACGATCTGATCAAGTGGCTCCAGTCCCCGGGCGATGCCCTTCTCGCTCACCTCCAGCAGTTGCGATTCGGCCATATCCAGGACTTCCAGAGCCGTCTCGCTCTGGTCCGCCGCCCGTGCAATCGCCGCCGAGCAGATGCTCATCAGCCGCCTCAGCAGGCTCTTGTCCTTGACAATCCGGATGTACTCCTCGATCACCGGCCGCCGCGGCAGTCCCTCCGTCAGCGACGCGAGGTAAGCCACGCCACCCACCGCCTCGACTTCCTTGTAACGAGCCAGCTCCTCGGCCAGCGTCACAATGTCCACCGCCCGCTGTGACGTCACCAGGTCGCTCATGCGCAAAAAGATGCGCCGGTGCGAGTCGAGCGAGAAATCGTCTGCCGTAAGCCTCTCCGCAGCCTCCGAGTGCGCCGCATTGTCCAGAAGAATCGCGCCCAGGATGGTCTTCTCCGCGTCGATATTCGCGGGCAGTCCGGCTTCCAAGGTCAGATCGGGGATTGTTGCCATATCGAAGAGTGTAGGCCAGTCCGAGGCACCGAGAAACCTGTGCAGAATCGAGCGAGTAACTGGAAATGTGGGAAAAAATCCGGTCGGCTCAGCCCATCGCGCGCAACCCGTTTTATTTCTGCGCCACCATACCGCCGGGATACCTTACTGGCGGCGCGACCGACCCGTTGTTCTTCACGAGAATCGTAATTCTCCGGTTCGAGGGGTCATAGGGATTGCTCTTCACCCGCGGCATCTGGTCCGCATAGGCGCGCACCTGCGTCACTTGGTTCTTTCGCACTCCATCCCCCTGGAGCAGACGCCGCGCCGCATTCGCGCGATCGGCCGAAAGCTCCCAGTTGCCGTAGTTCGCATTTTTCGCGTAGGGAGTGGCGTCGGTATGGCCCTCAATCAGCAACTTGTTGGGCAGCGTCTTCAGCTCCTTCGCCAACAGCGCCAGCAGTTCCTGGCCGTTCTGGCTCAACTGTGCGCTCCCAAGCTGATAGAAAGTCCCGTTCTTCGCTTCCAGCAACTCGATGCGCAATCCCTCCGGTGTAATCGTGATCTCAATCTGCTTCGACAGCTTGCCCAGGTCCTTCCGCGCTTGAATCTCTTTTTCCAGCTTCTGCTTCAGTTGCTCCAGCCGCCGCTTGTTGGCCTCATCCTCAGTGACCGTCACCTTGCCCGTGCCGCTCATCGTTGTGCCCATCAGCGTGGCCGTCCCCTTCGGGTCGTTGAAGTAGCCAGCCACCGCCTTGCGCACGTTCTCACTCTGACTCATCAGCCACAGCACGATAAACAGCGACATGAGCGCCGTCACAAAATCCGCATACGCCACCTTCCACGCGCCGCCATGCCGGCCGCCGTGCCCGCCCTTCTTCTTGATCACGATTACCGGCTGACTCTTCGCCGTCATCGCCCCTTATCCCTTCTCGATCGTGGGTGCCCCAAGTCCCGATCTGGGACCTGGGAGACACTCCTCACCTGGCTCTAAACGCTAAGCTGCCGCCGCTTCCGCTGACGCAGTGCGGTTCTTGCACGCCTTTTCCATCTCGTCGAAGCTCGGCCGCACATGCGCCGGAATCGCCCGCCGCCCCATTTCAATTGCAATCATCGGCGCCGAGCCCTTGAGAAAAGCCAGCAGCAGCACCCGCATCACATGCAGATATTCGTTGTGCTCATCGGCCGCCTTGTTCATGTTCGAGCTCAGTGGCCCCACTACTCCGTAGCAAAGCAGAATGCCCAGAAACGTTCCCACCAGCGCCGCGGCCACCTTCTCGCCAATCTCGCTCGGTGGCCCACCCAGCGCGCCCATCGTAATCACCACTCCCAGCACCGCCGCCACAATGCCCAGCCCGGGCAGTGAATCGGCCACCGTGCTCAGCGCGGTCACGGGCCGCATGGCCGCGTTATGCTGCACCTCCATGTCCAGATCCATCATCTGGTCCATGTCGAAGGGCTCCACGCCTCCGGTGATCGCCGTGCGTAGCGTGTCGCACACAAAATCCCGCCCATGATGGTCCTTCAGAAACTCAGGAAAGTTCTTGAAGATGGTGCTTTGCTCCGGCTTCTCCACGTCGTCCTCCACGCTCAACAGCCCCTCTTTGCGCACCTTGTTCAGGAACTGGAACATCATCTTCAGCGTGCTCAGGTAACGCTCCTTCCCGTAGGCCGAACCCTTCAAAACACCCGTAAGCGCGGCGGCAATCTGCTTGAGGATGTAGACCGGATTGGCTGTCAGCAGCGTTCCTGTGGCCGCGCCCGCAATAATCAGCAGCTCCGCCGGCTGAACCAGCACCAGCAGGTGGCCCTTCTCCAGAAGGAACCCACTCAGAACCGCCGCAAACACCAGAACAATTCCTACAATGGCAAGCATGTCTCGCTCCCCGGCAATGGCATTACGCGGTTGCCGCCCGCATGGACGCTCGTGGCCATCGCCTCCCGCGCCCTTTCGAGTAGTTGCGCCAGCGTCTCGTCGCGACATGCCTCAGCCTGCGCCGCACCAACGCTCACGGTGATGGAAACCCGGTCACCCCACCAGCGAAAATCCGCCGTCCGAGCCAGCCTCGCAAGTGTCTGCGCATGAAGCGCTAGCATCTCCGCGCTGCGCTCATGCGCCATCACTAGAAACTCCTCATCACCCCAGCGGCCCACCTCCTCGCCCGGCCGCAAACCCTGCCTTAGCGCCCGCTCCACCTTGCGCAGCATCATCTCGCACGCCACCTTGCCATGTGTGAGGCGCAACTCCGGCGCCTGGTCTACCCCTATCCACAGCACTCCAAACGGCAGCCCTTCGCTCACTGCATCCTCGAACTCTGCTGTCAGACGCTCCTCCAGATCCTCTCGGCTCGTCCCCACACCGTCTTCGTCCACGTCGCCATGCGGCAACAAATCCAGGCTCTCGGCCGGATGAAACACCACCGTCGTGCCAATGCGCCCACCCATCTCATCGCGTAACGCCAGCAAGTGCGCAATCACCGCCGTCTCGTGTCCCAGCTTGTGCCGCGCGTGCACCAGCGCTCCGCGGCCCGCATGCTGCTCCCCTCCGCCGCGCACCAGCGTCGCCAGATCCGCCGGCAACAGCCGTCCCAGCAATTCCACGCCCGCATAACCCGTAATCGCCTCCGCCGCGCGATTCCAGAACCGCACCGCCCCATCTGTATCCACCAGCACGATCCCCTCCGGAAGACTGTCCAGTGCTGCTTCCATGAGCTCGGTCCGATCGCCCATCCGCTTCACCCTCAGGCCAGGCGCTCGCATATGCGCAACGCCGCGCATCGGGGACACACCCCGAAAAGCCCTCCCGTCTCTCTATCGGCGCAGAACGGCGCAACTTCACGCATGCCGTGGCGCAGCATGATCACGGAATCAGGATTTATGGAAATTCCCGGCTGCTTACATGGCCGGCTTCATTGCCAAGTCAGGGTGTGCCCTGCGCTCCCACCGGATTGCCCAGGTGCAGCCGCTCGGCCCACCTGCGAGCCCGGCCACGAAGAATCGACGGAAGAAATTCAATACTGATGTTGGTCCCCACCGCGCTCAACAGCCCGTGGTTTCCCATCCGGAAAGCCGCCTCCCACCCATAATGGTGCGGATACCAGCCATAAACCGACGTGAACGGACCTGCATAAGGCGACACCAGTTGCGGGATCCCCAGTACCTTGTGCCCGTCCGGGCCCCGGCGCGCAATCGCCGTTGAAAACACCGCATGACTCAGCCGCCGCCAGAACCCCTTGCAGTGGCATGGGTAATAGAGCGTATCCTCCTGCAGCGCCTCCGACAATAGATAGCGTGCCGAAGCATTCGCCATCGATGTGCCGAAATTCGAGGCCACCCGCTCCCCGAAGCCCGCCATTCCCTCCTGCCACTCTTTCGGATTGCGCTCGGCCTGGTGCAGACCCGACACAAACGCCAGCGACCCCAGCGCGTACGGCGATACCATTTGGCCCACAAAGGTGTGGAATCTCTGCTTCTGGGTAGGCTGCTTGTACGGTTGAACAATCTGTTTCTGCGTATCGCCGCGCTGCACGCCGCCTGCGGCGACAGGATCCTGTGCTGTTTGCGCCACCGCTCTCCCGCTGAGAATCACCCCCAGGGCAAGCAACAAGTACGAGGGAAAACGGAATGCAGGTCGCAAAAGGGCACCTTCTCCTTTCAATTTTGAAAGGCAGCCTCAGCTTTAACTGCCCTGCTCCGTCCCATGCCGCGTTTCGCCGATTGGGACAAAGACAGAACAGATCTATACCGAATCAGTAACTCCTCACCCACTCCAGAATCGACCGCACCCCCACACCGCTCGGCCCCTTGGCGATATAGGGCCGCGCGTCCTCTACCCACGCAAGACCCGCAATGTCCAGGTGAATCCACGGCGTGTCCTCGGCAAAGTGGTGCAAAAACTCCGCCGCTGTGATTGCGCCGCCCCAGCGCCCCCCGGTGTTCTTGATATCGCCGATCTCGCTCTTGATCATATCGGCGTACTCCTCGGCCAGCGGCAGTCGCCAGAACCTCTCACCCGACGTCTCCAGCGCCGTCTCGAACTTCTCATAAGTCTCCTCATTGTTCGAGAACGCCCCTGCATTCACCATACCCAGGGCCACCACGCAGGCACCCGTCAGTGTGGCCGCATCGATCAGGTGCGTCGCGCCAAGTTGACGCGCGTAGGCCAGCCCGTCAGCCAGAACCAGCCGCCCCTCGGCATCGGTATTGATCACCTCAATGGTCTTGCCCGACATCGCCGTCTGCACGTCGCCCGGCTTCTGCGCCTTGCCGTCCGGCATATTCTCCGCCGCGCACACAATCCCGATTACCCGCACCTTCGGCTTCAACAGCGCAATCGCGCGCATCGCGCCAATCATGGCCGCTCCCCCCGCCATGTCGTACTTCATCTTGTCCATTTTGTCCGAGGGCTTGATCGAGATTCCGCCGGTATCGAACGTAATCCCCTTGCCCACCAGGCCAAGAACAGGGCCTTCCGTCACGCCTTCCGGCTCATAGCGCATCACGATCAGTGCCGGGGGCTCATCCGACCCCTGCGACACGCTCCAGAACGCGCCCATCTTCAGTTCGTGGAGCTTCTCGGTCGAGTACACATCGCACTGGATCCCCACCTCGGCTGCCATCGCCGCCGCCCGCTGCCCCAGCACCGTCGGCGTCAGCTTGTTTCCCGGCTCATTCACCAGCGACCGCGCAAAGTTCTGGCTCTCGCCAATCGCCACACCTTCGGCAAAGGCCGTCTCCACCGCCGTGCGGTTCGCCCCTGCGGGAACGGCAACCGTAAACTCCTGCACGCTCTGGTCCTTGCGGTCGCTGCGATACGTGTCCGGGTCAAAGTCACCTACAAGAGCCCCCTCCACGGCGGCGCGGGTACAGGCTACGGCAGCCAGCCCCTCGGCTTCGGGAATTGCCATCGCCAGTTCGCGGATCCCACGCGGCTTGGTGAAACGTACAGCCGTCCCGGCAGCAGAGCGCACGCTGGGCACGGTAGCTTTGTCCTGCCTGCCCAGTCCCACAATGAGCAGCCGTTTCGCCTTCAATTCCGCCGGCGCGTGCAGCAGCAGTGTCTCGTTTGCCCCTGCCTTGAACTCCCCACTGTCCAGCACCGCAGCCGCGGCAGCTTTCACGGCCTCATCGGTCGTCAGCAGCACGGGCTGGGGCTTGGCGTCCGGCCCCTTTTCGGTTTGCGCGTCGACCGCGGCAACAGTCAGCAATTCAGTTTCGATATCGGAAAGAGAGGCAAAGGTGAGTTCAGTCTGCATATCGCTCATTCTTGCATATCCGGCACAACTCTAAGGAATTGGAAGGGACAAGCCTCACTGTTGTCGCATGAAATATCACGCAATGAATAAATGTCATATATCTATATAATGTCATATTATATTTTATGTCATTTTTGTGAAATTTTTGAAATACATGTCATATTTATTTATAGTGTCATTATGAAACATAATGTCAGCTATGCAATAGAAGCCAAAGCTCGCATCAACGAAAACGGCCGCATCGTCATCCCAGCCGAGATCCGGCAGAAGATGGGCTTGGAGCCCGGAGATACACTTTTCCTGAGCATCGAGGGCCAGACGCTGCGGATCGAGTCCCAACAGGCACGTATCCGCCGTATCCAGGAGAGCTTGAGCCGTCTGATTCCTCCCGACCGCGTCCTTTCCGACGAATTGATTGGCGAACGCCGCGAAGAAGCGCATCAGGAGATGGAGGAGTGGCTTGGCTAGCGCCGTCCTGGACGCGTCCACACTTCTGGCCCTCCTCCGAGGCGAGGTGGGTGCAGACCGCGTTGCTGCTTGCCTGTCCGAAGCCGTAATCAGCACAGTCAATCAGGCCGAAGTGCAAACCAAACTGGTATCCGCCGGAGTAGAAGAAGAGCTCGCCTGGTGGCACATCGCAGAAGTTGGCTGCCCCTCGATCCCATTCGATGAGGAGCAGGCACGAATCGCCGGCGGCCTTGTAAGAGGCAGCCGTCCCCTGGGCCTCTCCCTGGGCGACCGCGCCTGTTTGGCCCTGGCCATCCAGCGCCAATCCACCGTCTACACCACAAACCGAACCTGGGAGAACCTCGACCTGGGAATTGAGGTGAAGGTAATCCGCTGATGACGCAGCAAGAGAAGCTGGGAGCTAAGAGCTAGCCGCTAATAGCTGTCTTCTTATCGCCCCATCCGGTGCTTACTGGCATTGATCGCCGCCCTAGCTTCGCGATCTGCCTCGCGGCGCCGCTCCGTCTCCCGCTTGTCCCAATCCTGCTTGCCCTTGGCCAGTGCCAGTTCGCACTTCACCCGCCCTCTGCGAAAATACAACCGTGTCGGGATGAGCGTGTGACCCTTCACCTGCGTCTTGGAGAATAGTTTGCGAACTTCTTCCCGGTGCATCAGCAATTTACGGGTGCGGGTTTCGTCGTGATTGGCGATATTTCCGTGGGAATATGGACCGATATGCATGTTCAGGAGAAATGCCTCGCCGTCCTTGATCAGGCCGTAGGCATCCTTCAGGTTGGCCTTGCCCTCGCGGATCGACTTCACCTCGGTCCCGCGCAGCGCCACGCCCGCCTCGTATCTCTCCAGCAGAAAGTAGTTATGGCCAGCGGCACGATTGTGAGCGGCGTCGCGCTCGCCGCTTGCCACCGCGTCGCGCGGCCGCGCCTGCTTGCTGGGCGCGGATTTATCCTTGGGCACAACCACGTGACTGCTCTGGCGGGGCATGGCGTAATTACCTCAATGTTTCATGCTAGCATTGGCTCTCATCGTTCTAGTTCCGCTTCGGGGCTTTGCTAAAATGGGGCATCGTCGCGTCGATCGCATCGCCTGCAACCACGGTGTCAACATGGGCGTCTCGGGGCGCAATCTGGGAGTGCCCGGCGGTGAAAATATGGCTCCAATCACGCCAGGGGGGGCGATGAAAATCCGCTTCTATGCGAGACCCGCATCCGGGCCGGCTCTTTTGCGCGTCTTTTTCCGGGTCGCGCCGATCGCCGTTTTGGCTATCTTCGGCCTCTCCACCCTTGGGCTTTATGCTCAGTCGGCCATGCCAGGCTATGGCTCCCGCCGCGAGGCCCGCTCGGCCCGGTCCGAATACAAGATCGGTCAGAAGGCTGAAGCCCGCCAGGATTACGACGCCGCCTTTACCGCCTACCAGCGGGCCTATAACATCGACCCCGCCAACATTCGTTACCGCACCGCCTACTTCCGCACGCGCGTGACGGCCGCAGCCATGCACGTGACCAAAGGCCGCGCGCTGCTGCAGGCCGGCAACACCCAGGGGGCCCTGGTCGAATTCCTGCACGCCAATGAAATCGATCCCGCCGACGAGGCAGCCGAGCAGGAGATCGCCCACATCCGCGAGATGCAAAGCGGAACCCCGCCGAAGTCCTCGCTTCCTATCCCGGCAAGCGAGCAGCACGCCGTCAACTCCATGGGGGCGCCTCCCCAGCTCAAGCCCCTCTCCAAAGCGCCGCTTACCCTGCACATGACTGAAGACGCCAAGGTCATCTACCAGGCCATAGGCAAGGCTGCGGGCATCAACATTCTCTTCGACCCCGATTACCACTCCAACCGCATCCAGATCGACCTCAACAACGTCTCGCTCATGGATGCACTGCGCATCGTGGCGACCGTATCCAACACCTTCTGGCGCCCCGTCACCTCCAACACCATCTTTGTCGCTCAGAACACGCGCATCAAGCACACCGAACTCGACGAGCAGGCCGTTCAGACCTTCTACCTGACCAACGCCTGGCAACAGAACGACATGAACGACATCCAGACCGCGCTGCGCAGCGTCATCCGCGGCGCTCAGTTCTACGGTGTGGCCAGCCAGAATGCCATCGTGGCCCGCGGCACACCCGACGAACTCCTGCTGGCGCAAAAACTCATAGACGACCTCGACAAGGCGCGCCCCGAAGTAGTCGTAGATATCGCCGTCCTCGAGGTCAGCAAGAACTGGGAGCGCAACCTCGGCATCTCGTGGCCCAGCAGTGCCAGCGTGGCAATTCAGCCCACCACTTCCAGCAGTTCCTCGTCCTCGTCCTCATCCTCGAGCTCCACCACTACCGGCACCACTCCGACGCTCTACGATCTGGCTCATCTCAAGGCATCGGACTTTGCCGTCAATATCGGGCAAGCCACACTCAATTTGCTGCTCAACAACGCCAATACCCAAATTCTGCAAAGTCCCAGCATCCGCGCCGTCGATGGCCAGAAAGCGGAGCTGAAGATTGGCTCCCGTATCCCCATCGCGACCGGTTCTTATCAGACAGGCGCAGCCACGGCGCTGGTTAGCTCGCTCGTAAACACCCAGTTCCAGTACATCAATGTCGGCGTTCAGGTCACGATGACCCCTACCGTCCACTACAACAACGATGTCACTCTCAAGATGGACATCGAAGTCAGCGCGCAGAGCGGCTCGGTCACCATCAGCGGAGTCACAGAACCGATCATCAGCCAGCGCATCGTCAACCAGGTGATCCGCCTCCGTGAGGGCCAGGCCAGCATCCTGGGTGGTATTCAGAATAATCAAGTCCAAAATAATTGGACCGGTATCCCGGGATTGAGTACCATCCCCATCCTTAAGTACATCTTCGGATCCAAAGATCGCCGTCAGTCCAACGACGACATCGTCTTCGTGGTGGTTCCCCACGTCGTCCGCTCTGAGATGCTCACCCAGGCGAACCTGCGACCCATCGATACTGGCTCCGGCCAGTCGATCAACCTGCGGATGATGCAATCCAAAACTTCGGCTGCCTCGGCCAAGCCTACAGCGTATGTACAGCCCAACCTGGGGACGGTTCCCGGTTCCTCGGCCGCGGGTGCAGCGCCCGCCGCGCTCCAGCAGATGCAGTCCATGGATCACGGCCAGGCCGGCCCGCCGCCCGGTTCACAGCCGTCTCCCGTGCCGAGTCCTCCTGCGGCAGTTCCACAGCCGGCCCCGGCGGCTCCGGCTCCCAGCCCGCCTGCCACTGGCGGATTGTCCTTCACACTCCAGGCTCCACCTGGCCCCGTGGCAAAGGGAAGTACATTCAAGGTTCCGGTCGTGCTCAGCGGCGGCGCGAATGTCGCGTCGGTGCCCTTGCAGCTCCACTATGATCCGAAGCAGTTGTCGCTGGTCAACGTAGCTGAAGGCAGCTTGCTCAGCCGCGACAACCAGGCAGTGGCGCTCGTGCACCGTGACGATGGTCCCGGCGACCTCACCGTCGTCGCATCGCGGCCGCCGGGTGCTCCCGGCCTGAGCGGTTCGGGGGTCGTCTGCGTCCTTACATTCCAGGCGAAGGCTTCTGGTTCGGGTACACTGGCCATCACCCGCGCGGGGGTGGTCAACACCGCCCAGAAGCAGGTCACGGCCGGCAACTCACAGGTAAGCATCACTGTCAGGTAGGGAGCAGTTTCTATTTCTATGAGCGTTCATTCACCAATCCGCGCCAGCCGCGGCCGTGAAAGTGGCCTTACGCTCGTCGAACTGATCGTGACCGTCGCCATACTCTCCATCCTGGCCTCGGCCGCCATTCCCGTGGCGCGGTTTGAATACAAACGCCAGAAAGAGCGGGAGTTGCACCGCGACCTCTGGATGATGCGCGACGCCATCGACCGCTACAAGGATGCCGCAGACAAGGGCGCCTTCCAGACCAAGGTGGATAGCGACAACTATCCACCCGACCTCGAAACCCTGGTCAAGGGTGTCGAGGTGAAGGGCAAGAAGCTCCGTTTTCTCCGCCGCATTCCCGTAGACCCCATGACCGGCAAGGCTGACTGGGGTCTGCGCTCCGTGCAGGACGAGCCCGATTCCACCTCATGGGGCGGCCAGAACGTCTTCGATGTCTACTCCAAGTCCCAGGGCACAGCCCTGAACGGTACCAAATATTCCACCTGGTAGCCTGAATGCCGGGAACAACAGAGGCGATTTTGCCCAAGCGCAGCAAACTCGAAGCCGGCTTCACGATGATCGAGCTGATGATCGTGATGGCTATTATGGCCATCCTCACTACACTCGCCGTGGCCAGTTACACCACGGCCGTGAAGCATGCAAAAGAAGCCGTCCTCCGTGAAGACCTCCAGGTGATGCGCACCGCCATCCAGTCCTACACCATGGACAAGGAAAAGGCTCCGCAATCTCTTGACGACCTCGTCCAAAGCGGCTATCTCCGCGCCATCCCCGTTGATCCCATGACCCAAAGCGCCGACACCTGGGTCACCAACACCAGCGACGCAATGTACTCCCTTGACCAGACTGAGCCTGGCATTGACGACGTCCATTCCGGCAGCGACGAGAAAGGCTCCAACGACAAACCCTACTCATCGTGGTGACGCGAATACCGGTAACGGAAATACCACCGGGCGCAGATTCTGCATCGCACCTCATTTGCGCCTCCTCGCCCGCCAGTGAGGAAGATTTCTGCATCTTAAAAGTTAAAAGCGTGCAAAAGCACGACTCGGCACCCTTCGGCGCGGTAGTCTGCGCCACAATGGACGTGAACCCAGGAGGCCTCTTGCCCACTGTCGATCCCATGGAGACAGATTCCCGTAACGGAGATTTTGTCTTTGCCGTCTCCGCCGAGCGCTTTTACTCGGCGTTGCTCCCCTTCGCCCATCCCGATACAGGCGCCGACGGCGAAGCGACTCTCGGCGGAACGTTCCTTTACGCTGGCGAACTCGACGAGGAAGGCCGCGCCCTGCTGGTCGCCGCCAATGTGCTCGGCGCCGCCACCCTTTGCGTTACCGCCGATCCATCCGCTCAGCGCCGCGCGGTCCGCGACGGCGTAGCCGACTTCCTCGTTACCACCCTGGACGAGGCTCTGCGTATTCTCAAAAATCAGCTTCGCAAGCACGAATCTGCATCTGTCTGCATCGCCGCCAGGCGGCAAACCATCGAGCGCGAAATGGAAGAGCGCGGCGTACAACCCGATCTGGTCGCCTACGGCCTCTCCGGCCTCGCCCGCTTCCCCGCAGCCTTTCAGGCGCGTGCCCGCCGCGTGGAGCATTCCGGCCCCACACCCGACCACTCCGTCGTCACCTGGACCGCCGAGGCCTCCGCCCCCAAATGGCTCCCCAAACTTGACGCTCTGGCCCTCAACTGCCTCAATCCGGAAACCCACCCTGCCGAGTGGGCCGCCCGCCGCTGGCTCCGCTACGCCCCGCGCTACTTTGGCCGTCTCGCCCAGGACCGCCGCATTGTCTCCTGCAACAGTGAAGCTGCGCAGGAGATCTTCCATTCAGTGCAAGCCGCAGTTGACAGTGGAGAAATTGGTGTCCCCATCTGGATCAGCATGAGCAGCCCCGCAGGCACCCAATCTGCGCACGCCAAACCACCCGCAGAATCTGGAATCACCGGCTGATCGACTTCGGCAGCCAGACGATTTCCTCGCGGCGGTTTTTCTGGTGGGATTGCGCATCCGGCCGCGTGTACGTCATCCCGCAGCCCCCTCCAGCCGCCCCCAAAGCTCTTTAATCCCAAGCTTGGTCTTCGCTGACACCGCCAGAATCTCGCCCACCTCCAGTCCTTTCTTCAGCGCCGCCAGGTTCCGCGTTCGCCCGTTCCCGCTCAGCTTGTCCACCTTGGTGGCAACCACCACAAACTCCCGCCCTGTCGCCCGCAGCCACTCCAGCAACTGCCGGTCGCTGGGCCGCGTCGGCACGTTCGCGTCCACCAGGCACACGCACAGCGCCAGCGTCTCACGCCCCGCCAGGTAAGGATCGATAAACTTCGGCCACTCCGCCGAAATCGACTTCGAAATCTTCGCGTACCCATACCCCGGCAGATCCGCAAAGACCATTCGCCGCCGGCCGGCCTGATCCGCCAGCGCAAAAAAGTTGATGGCCCGCGTTCGTCCCGGCGTCGACGACACCTTGGCCGCCTTCTCGCCCACCAGTGCATTCAGCAGGCTCGACTTGCCAACATTCGAACGCCCCAGGAACGCAATCTCCGGCACACTCGGCGCGGGAAACTGCCCTGCGGCCATCGCCGACAGCATAAACTCAGTGGAATATCGCATCGCCCTCACACTAACCAGCGCACGCGGCGCGGCAGCTCACAAGGAGAATTCTACCGGGCGCCGCCGGCCTGGCCATGCCCGTCTCACCTGCGCAATGGTAACCTTCCCATGACTAAAATTCCCGGAGGAACCCGTGCACAGAACGGATTGGCGCCTCTCCGCAGCAGTGCTCGCCATCGCAATCACCCTTTCACCCGCCGCAAAGGCACAAACATCCGTCCAGCCATCTACAACTGCCGCGGCCCTTCCAGCCGATCAACCTGTCATCAACAACCCTGTCGCCAATCCCAAAGCCATCGTCCTCTTCGGCAATGCGCGCTTCACCGTGCTCACTCCCCAACTCATCCGCATGGAGTGGTCCGCCACCCGCCACTTTGAAGACCACGCATCCTTCGTCTTCATCAATCGCCGCCTGCCCGTCCCCAAATTCGAGCACTCCGTCATGGGCATGAACGGCAGCCAGCAGCTCACCATCCGCACCAGTGCGCTCAAGCTCACTTACACCGAAGCCGGCCCGCCTAACGCCGCCAGCAACCATTTTTCCGCAACCAATCTCTCCATCAGCTTCACCCTCAACGGCAAAATGGTCACCTGGCATCCAGGTATGCCCAACCCCGAAAATCTCCAGGGCACCACTCGCACTCTCGATGACGTCATTGGATCCAAAGTCCACGAACCCATCGGCCAGGGTCTCGTTTCCCGCGCCGGCTGGGTTCTCGTCAATGACTCCACGCGGCCACTCTTCGACTCCGCCGATTTCCGTTTCCTCCGCGGCGAGAAGAGCCCCTGGCCGTGGGTCATGGAGCGCCCCGCCAGCGAAGCGCCCGACTCCTACGACGACTGGTATTTCTTCGGCTACGGCCACGACTACCGCAAGGCGCTCGGCGACTTCGTCCGCGTCGCCGGCCGCATCCCCCTGCCGCCGCGCTTCGCATTCGGCATCTGGTGGTCGCGCTACTGGGCATACGACGACCAGGACCTGAACCGCCTCGTCCGCGGCTTCCGCGAAAATGACACCCCGCTCAACGTGCTGGTCATCGACATGGACTGGCATATCAACCAGCAGCAGCTCAAAGCCATGGGTGAAACCGATCAATCAGGCCAGCACCTAGGCTGGACCGGCTACACCTGGAACAAGCTGCTCTTCCCGGATCCTACGGCCTTCCTCCGCCATCTCCACGAAGAAGGCCTCAAGGTCACGCTCAACCTGCACCCGGCCGCCGGAATTGAGCCATGGGAAAAGGCCTATCCCGCCATGGCCCGCGCTATGGGTATCAATCCGGCAACGAAGAAATACGTTCCCTTCGACCCCACCAACAAGAAATGGGCTGAGAACTACTTCAAACTCGTCCTTCACCCGCTGGAAAAGCAGGGCATCAACTTCTGGTGGCTCGACTGGCAGCAGAAACCCATGATGACCAAATTGCCCGGCGTCAGCAACACCTGGTGGCTCAACTATCTCCACTTCACTGATCAGCAGCGCGAAGGCAAGCGTCCGCTGCTCTTCCACCGGTGGGGCGGCCTCGGTAACCATCGCTACGAAATTGGCTTCTCAGGCGACGTCATCTCCGTCTGGCCCTCGCTCGCCTTCCAGCCATGGTTCACCTCCACCGCCGCAAACGTGGGGTATGCTTACTGGAGCCACGACATTGGCGGCCACATGCCCGGCGCCGTTGGTCCTGAGCTCTTCACGCGTTGGGTACAGTTCGGCGCCTTCAGCCCCATCCTGCGCACCCACACCACCAAGAACCCTGACTCCGAGCGCCGCATCTGGGCTTATCCTGAGCCGTATTCCTCCATTCTGCGCACCACTTACCAGCTCCGCATGGCGCTGCAGCCTTATATCTACACCGAGGCGCGCCGCACTTACGACACCGGCGTAGCCTTCCTCCACCCGCTCTACTACGACTGGCCCAACTCCAACCAGGCCTACACCAGCAAAGACGAGTACATGTTCGGCAGTCAGATGCTTGCCGCTCCCGTCACTGAACCCGTCGATCCCGCCACCAGCCTCGCCACCGAAAGAATCTGGCTGCCGCCGGGCGAATGGATCGAGTGGCCCAGCGGCAAGCACTTCACTGGACCCACGAACGTCGAGCGCAGCTTCTCCATCGAACAGATCCCCATCTACCTCCGCGCCGGCGCCATCGTGCCCATGCAGCCGGCCATGCTTTACACCGGCCAGAAGCCCGTCAATCCCCTTATCGTCAACATCTGGCCGCTTAAGCCTGGCACAAGCTCGCATTACTCGCTCTACGAAGACAACAGCGTATCCGTCGAATATCAGCGCGGCGTCTTCACGCGCACGCCGATCCACGCCTCGCAGACCGGAGACACGCTGCATGTCGAAATTGGCCCGGTGCAAGGCAATTTCCCCGGCATGTTGAAGACGCGCTCCTACCAGCTCCGCCTGCCTGCCGACTGGCCGCCCTCCTCGGTCACCGTCGACGGCAAGCCCATCCCGCAATCCCAGCCCGGCCACGCCGGCTGGAGCTTCCTCGGCAATACACTCACCACCGTCATCCCCACCGCCAGCTTCAACACCGCATCCAAAGTGGTCGTCGAAGTCCACCGCGACCCGAAGCTGATGGCCCACCGCAGCGAGCTTGACGGCTTCGCCGGAGCCATGACGCGTCTTCGCGACGCCTACCACGACCTGCAGCAGACGTGGCCCGTCTCCGCCCCGCCAGATGCGCTGATCGACGCCATGCAAACCGGCGACCGCATCAGTTACCATCCCCAGCACGCCGAGGAAGAGATCGCCCACTTCCACCAGGAACTGCCCAAGGCGCAGGCTGCGGTAGCCGCCATTGCGCCAACCTTCACACAGCGCCTCAATGAAGCTGCCAGTCACATCGGCGGAGCCAAGTATGTACACGTCGACATCCAAGCCGAAAAAGAAAGGCGCCAGGCCGCCCTCAAACACGCCGAAGCATTGATGAAAAAAATCCTTCAATAGCCCAGCCGGCGCATCTTTTTTCGCGCTGCTGTGTCCAATACAGGGTGTTGCGTTCCATTCCGGACCGCAATACCCTTTTTGCTTCCCTGTTCCCCTCGTTGCCCTGGTTCAATTTCAGGTTCATGAGGTGATTTGATGGTTCGGAAGCTCCCCCTTCTTTTTCTCCTGATTTCTGCGCTCGCTGTTCCCGCCTGCCTTAACGCCCAAGCCATCCCCACTCACCGGTACGTCCCCGGCATTGAGCTTTATGGCGGCTACTCTTATGTCTTCAAGCCTTACGACCACACCAACTTCAACAACATCACCGGAGGAATGAATGGCTGGGATGCCTCGCTCAAAGTCCCTTCCCCCATCTTCGGTTCCTGGCTTGG
Organism: uncultured Acidobacteriota bacterium; assembly: GCA_963830225.1. Lineage (GTDB taxonomy): Bacteria > Acidobacteriota > Terriglobia > Terriglobales > Acidobacteriaceae > Telmatobacter. Next base: position 43,033 of record CAWHLO010000001.1, read on the forward strand.
CATCAAGGGCGACGTCTCCGGCACCTACCGCTCTGACCGGCCCGACTTCAACCCCCACAATTACTTCTTCCTGCTTGGCCCGCAGGTCTCGACGCACGTCGGCCTCTCCACCATCTTTTTGCACGGCCTCGTAGGTAGCGCGCATCTCAATGACTCTGCCCTGCCCAACCTCCGGTCCAACAACACCTTCGCCGTCGCCGTCGGCGGAGGCGTCGATATCGGCTTCTCCCGCAACTTTGCCTGGCGCGTCACCGCCGACTACTACAACACCAACTACCAGTCCACTAACAACAACATCAGCGAAATCGAAAACTCCAACGGCCGCATCAGCACCGGCCCCGTCCTGCGCTTCTAGGTAGTATGCGAGGTGCCGGGATCAAAACCGCTCTAGAGCGGGGCGTGACTGGAGTCATGCTCCGCTCGCCGCAAATCACGCAGGATATTCCCCAGCAGCGTTCAAGCCGTCATTGTCCATTTGATCGAGAACTGGGAAGCCGACGACCTGTCCACAAAAATCTGCATCTGCCCAGACAAAGAAAGTGAGCGACAGACTCTAACCCTAATACTGTTCACTTAACGAATTCTGTGGCATTCTGTACTTGAGGTACAGGAGGGTCGCATTGGCGCGAACAGTTGCCGAACTTCCAGCCGGGGTGCGGATCACGGACTACATCAGCCTTGGCGTGATGAGCAAATCATTTCCTGCCGAGGCCATTGAAGGGGTGTTGGCGCGTACAGGCAGGGCGAGCCTTCGTCAGCGGGACCTGCCGGCACACGTGGTGGTGTACTACGTGATTGCCCTGGCGTTGTATATGCAGTCGTCATATAGGGAAGTGTTGCGTTGTCTGCTGGAAGGCCTCCAGTGGCTGCGCGATCCCTCGGCGCGGTTGCGGGTAGCGGGCAAATCGGGTATTTCTCAGGCCCGCACGCGGCTGGGCTGGGAGCCGCTGCGGCAGTTGCACGATGAGCTGGTCCAGCCGATTGCGGTTCGCGGCACACGGGGCGCCTGGTACCGGGAATGGCGGCTGGTGAGTCTGGATGGCAGCACCTTGGAGGTGGCGGACGAGAAGGTCAACGACGAAGCTTTCGGCCGCCCCGGAGCCAGTCGGGGTTCCAGCGCCTATCCGCAAATTCGCTTTGTGTCCCTGGTGGAGAACGGAACGCACGTGCTGTTCGGTAGTCAGATGGACAGCTATCGAACGGGCGAAATCACACTGGCCAAAGCGGTGCTCCCGCGCCTGGGCAAGGGCATGTTGTGCCTGGCCGATCGGAATTTCTTCGGCTTCGCCTTATGGCAGCAGGCGCGGGCCACGGGTGCAGACCTGCTGTGGCGAATGAAAAAGAACATGCGCATGGCCCGCGAGCGTCCTCTCGCCGATGGCTCCTATCTGAGCCATGTCTATCCTTCGGAGCGCGACTGGCGGCACAAAACCAACGGCATCGCGGTGCGGGTAATCGACTACCGACTGGAGGGGATCGAGGGCGCCGAGCCGATCTACCGGCTGGCGACCACCATCCTCAACCCCGACAAGGCTCCGGCCAGCGAACTGGCCGCCCTCTATCACCAGCGCTGGGAGATAGAGACCGCCTTCGACGAACTGAAGACGCATCTACGCGGAGCGCACATCGTGCTACGCAGCAAGACTCCCGATCTGGTGCGGCAGGAATTCTACGGTCTCCTGATGGCTCACTTCGCTATCCGCGGCCTGATGCACGAAGCGGCCTTGAAAGTCCATGAGGATCCGGACCGGCTCTCCTTCCTTCACGCTGTACGCGTTGTCCGCCGCAAACTGGCCGTCTATCCCGCTATTCCCCCCTCGGAAGAAGACGGCATTTCATGAAGCCGTTCTCTACGAAATCCTCCAGGAACGCGTCATCTCCAGCCGCCATCGGCGCAATCCCCGCGGCGTGAAGCGCAAAATGAGCAACTTCCCTCTGCGCCCTCGCCACGCTGTGCCCATACCATCCATCGACATCGGGAAAGCGATTAGGATACTTAAGTGAACAGTATTAACTCTAACCCGCATATCTCACACGGATATTGGAGATGGTTTTAGCGGGGAGCGAGAAAAGAGTTGGAAAGGCCGTCTTTTCATGGCATAACTGCGTTGTCGAGACGTAGTTATGGCCGAGTGGAGGCGGCCTTTCTTATGACAGAGTGTAGTCAAGAAACGTTCTCGTTTGCACCTCATTTTTCGCGCCGGGTGGAAGCGGCGTTCAGTGCGGGTCAAGTATCCAGTGACGGTGGCGCCCTGTTGTTGCGCGAGGTGGAGGGCAAGATCAACCTTCTCGGCCGTCTGGCGGGTTGTTTCCGTGACGGCCGTTCGCCGATATTCGTCCAGCACCAGCTGTCGGAGATGCTCTCGCAGCGCATTTACGGGCTGGCGCTGGGCTACGAGGACCTTTGCGATCACGAACAGTTGCGCCGTGACCCGCTGCTGGCGGTGCTCAGCGGCAAGCGGGAACTGGATCAACCGCTGGCGGGCAAGAGCACGCTGAACCGGTTGGAACTGGTGGGCCGCACCGGACGCTATCACAAGATCAGCTACTCGGCCGAGGCCATCGACCGGCTTCTGGGGGATCTGTTTATCGAGTCTCACGCTGTGGAGCCGGCGCAGGTGGTGTTGGACCTGGATGCCACCGACATCCCGCTCTATGGCCATCAGCCGGAGCGGTTCTTCCACGGCTACTACGACAGCTACTGCTATCTGCCGCTGTACATCTTTGCCGGAGATCAGCTGCTGTGTGCGCGGCTGCGTCCGGCCAATCGGGATGCCAGTGCCGGCTCGGTCGAAGAGATCCGCCGCATCGTCACCCAGTTGCGTGCACGCTGGCCTGCGGTGAAGATCGTGCTGCGTGCCGATTCCGGCTTCTGCCGGGAAGAGTTGATGGGCTGGTGCGAGCGGAATCGGGTCGATTACCTCTTCGGCCTGGCCCGCAACCAGCGGCTGCGCAAGATCATCGGCAGACAGATGTACGAAGCACACACTCTGCACAACGCGACAGCCAAGGCGGTGCGCGTCTTCACCGAGTTCGAATACAGAACCCGCAACAGCTGGTCGCGTTCGCGCCGGGTGGTGGCCAAGGCCGAGTATCTGGACAAGGGTGAGAACCCGCGCTTCGTAGTCACTTCGCTCACCGCCGACGAATGGGCCGCACAGGACTTGTACGAAAAGTTCTACTGCGCCCGTGGCGAGATGGAAAACCGCATCAAGGAGCAGATGTGCCTGTTTGCCGACCGGCTCTCCACTGATGAGATGAAGGGCAACCAGCTGCGACTGTACTTTTCCGCCCTGGCTTACACCCTGGTCGAAGCCCTGCGCCGTCTGGCTCTGAAGGGCACCGAGTGGGCCGAGGCTCAGGTCGATACCATCCGTCTTAAGCTCTTCAAGATCGGCGCCATCGTCCGCATCAGCGTCCGCCGCATCCTGCTCCAGATAAGTTCGGCCTATCCCTGGAAAGACATCTACGCGCACGTCTTCCACGCCCTGCGCTGCTGAAGCTGGCACAACCTCCCGACAACCACTCTTCCACCTTCGCTGAAGCCCCCGGCCCGCGGAGCCGTGTGCAAAATCGAGCTTTGCCTGTCCAACAGAGCCCGCTCCGGCATGCGGATCATCCCTGCCGTTCCCGGCTGTCGCCAAAAAACGTCCGCGAAAACGCACCGACCCCTCCTGCTGGCCCAAAACTCCATGCTTGTGAGAAATGCGGGCTAACAGTAATACTGTTCACTTAAGTATCCTAATCGCTTTCCCGATGTCGATGGATGGTATGGGCACAGCGTGGCGAGGGCGCAGAGGGAAGTTGCTCATTTTGCGCTTCACGCCGCGGGGATTGCGCCGATGGCGGCTGGAGATGACGCGTTCCTGGAGGATTTCGTAGAGAACGGCTTCATGAAATGCCGTCTTCTTCCGAGGGGGGAATAGCGGGATAGACGGCCAGTTTGCGGCGGACAACGCGTACAGCGTGAAGGAAGGAGAGCCGGTCCGGATCCTCATGGACTTTCAAGGCCGCTTCGTGCATCAGGCCGCGGATAGCGAAGTGAGCCATCAGGAGACCGTAGAATTCCTGCCGCACCAGATCGGGAGTCTTGCTGCGTAGCACGATGTGCGCTCCGCGTAGATGCGTCTTCAGTTCGTCGAAGGCGGTCTCTATCTCCCAGCGCTGGTGATAGAGGGCGGCCAGTTCGCTGGCCGGAGCCTTGTCGGGGTTGAGGATGGTGGTCGCCAGCCGGTAGATCGGCTCGGCGCCCTCGATCCCCTCCAGTCGGTAGTCGATTACCCGCACCGCGATGCCGTTGGTTTTGTGCCGCCAGTCGCGCTCCGAAGGATAGACATGGCTCAGATAGGAGCCATCGGCGAGAGGACGCTCGCGGGCCATGCGCATGTTCTTTTTCATTCGCCACAGCAGGTCTGCACCCGTGGCCCGCGCCTGCTGCCATAAGGCGAAGCCGAAGAAATTCCGATCGGCCAGGCACAACATGCCCTTGCCCAGGCGCGGGAGCACCGCTTTGGCCAGTGTGATTTCGCCCGTTCGATAGCTGTCCATCTGACTACCGAACAGCACGTGCGTTCCGTTCTCCACCAGGGACACAAAGCGAATTTGCGGATAGGCGCTGGAACCCCGACTGGCTCCGGGGCGGCCGAAAGCTTCGTCGTTGACCTTCTCGTCCGCCACCTCCAAGGTGCTGCCATCCAGACTCACCAGCCGCCATTCCCGGTACCAGGCGCCCCGTGTGCCGCGAACCGCAATCGGCTGGACCAGCTCATCGTGCAACTGCCGCAGCGGCTCCCAGCCCAGCCGCGTGCGGGCCTGAGAAATACCCGATTTGCCCGCTACCCGCAACCGCGCCGAGGGATCGCGCAGCCACTGGAGGCCTTCCAGCAGACAACGCAACACTTCCCTATATGACGACTGCATATACAACGCCAGGGCAATCACGTAGTACACCACCACGTGTGCCGGCAGGTCCCGCTGACGAAGGCTCGCCCTGCCTGTACGCGCCAACACCCCTTCAATGGCCTCGGCAGGAAATGATTTGCTCATCACGCCAAGGCTGATGTAGTCCGTGATCCGCACCCCGGCTGGAAGTTCGGCAACTGTTCGCGCCAATGCGACCCTCCTGTACCTCAAGTACAGAATGCCACAGAATTCGTTAAGTGAACAGTATTAGGGCTAACAGCCGCCTCCACTCTCCATCCGGTATTCTTGCCATCAGACCGCATTTTCTGATTCCCCATCAGGCAATAAGGAGAGGCATGAAGCACATCAGCCGTAGATCGTTCGTTACCACGGCCGCGGCAGGCGTTGCCGCATTGGGAACCATGGGCAGTGCAATTCCACCCGCGCAGGTCCAGCCTGTCGAAACCAGTTCCGAGTGGGATCTCCCTGCATTCAACAAGCTGGTGAATCACCCCGCGCGCGTCAAGCAGGTATTTGACTCAGCCGAGTTGGGAGGTGGTGTTTTCCTCCACGCCAATAACTCGCTCAACGGCCTGCGGTACGGCTTTGGCATCCCAAAAGATCAGATCCAGATTGCGATTGTGCTGCGCGGGAAGGCCAATCTCATGAACTTCGACGATTACATCTGGAAGAAATATCAGATCGGCGCCGTGGGCAATATCAAGGATCCCAAAACCGGCAAGCCCGCGGAACGCAACATCTTTTACCCCAGCAAAGCCGGCGCGGAGATGAAGTACGCTTCCGACGACATCGAGAGCCAGCACTCGATCTACAATGACTCAAGCATCCAGGCTCTCCAGCACCGCGGGATCCGACTCCTTGGCTGCCATAACGCCACCCTGGGCGCCGCCTGGGAACTCACCCACAAGCATCACGTCAAACAGCCTCTCAACGCGGTCTACCAGGATTTGCTCGCGCACACCCTGCCCAACGTCCTCATCGTAGCCGCGGCCGTGGCCGCCGTCGCCTTGCTGCAGACTGAGGGTCATTACAGCTACCTCTACGTCTGAGCGTCCGCTTCGGGCTCCCTCTTGATCGAGCCCGAAGCGGCAGACCGTTCACGCTATCCACCAGCTCTGATAAGCCCGGTGGCGGGCTGGGGAAACATCCCAGCCACCCGGAAACTCACTCTTCCTCGCTGATCTGCTGGCTCAGGTAACGCTCGTATCCCAGCTCCTTCATCTGGTGCACCTGCGCTTCCAGAAAATCCACGTGCCCTTCCTCGTCCTTCAGCAGCCGCTCGAACAGCTCGCGCGAAGCGTTGTCTCCCTCCTTGCGAGCGGTCTCAATCGCGCGGTTATACATGCCCACCGCCTCAATCTCCAGCTTCAGGTCGCTTTCAAGCTGCTCCTTCACGTTCTTCCCCACCGTCAGCTCGATGCGCTCCGTCAGATTCGGCGATCCGTCCAGAAACAGGATCCTCTCGATCAGCATTTCCGCGTGCTTCATCTCGCTGATCGATTCCTTCTTGATCAGTTCGCCGAGCCGATCGTAGTGCCAGTTCTCGCACATCTCCGCGTGAATAAAATACTGGTTGATCGCAACAAGCTCCTCGTGCAGCGCTTCGTTCAGAGCATCAATCACCTTCGCATTACCTTTCATCTCTCTGGAATTCTCCTTTCGCAGGTATTTTTCTTATGACGAACGCAGTGACGCCTTGTCACTTGAGAACCGCCGTCAACTCCGTCTGGACGGCGACGAACTCCTGCGCAAGTATAGTGCGATTTTCAGTTCCCGTATCTTCCAACCGCCCGAGACAGGAACACACCGTCTTTGGTTAGGATGCTCCGCCAGCCCAGTCGACTCCGCTACTATCAACTCATGCCCCTCGTCGAGGTCATCCGCGTCTCGAAATCCTACCCCCGCCGCACTGGTCTGCACACTGAGGACCACACCGTCGTCGAAAGCGTCTCGCTCGAAATCGAGACCGGCGAAACCCTTGGCCTCGTTGGCGAATCCGGCTCCGGCAAAACCACACTGGCCCGCATGATCCTCGGCCTCGTCCCGCCCAACCGCGGCACCATCCGCATTGACGGCATCGACATCGCCCGCGCATCCGCCACCGAAATGCGCAGCCTCCGCCGCCAGATGCAGCCCGTCTTCCAGGACCCATACGCAGCTCTCAACCCGCGCATGACCATCTCCCAGATCGTCACCGAGCCACTGATCATCCACCGTGAAGAGGCAGGTACGGAACTCAGTCTGTGGCCGCCGAAGCGCCGCACCGCCCTCCGCGCCAAAGCCACCGCGCTGCTCAAGCAGGTCGGCCTCGACGAATCAGCCCTGGCCCGCCATCCGCATGAGTTCTCCGGCGGCCAGCGCCAGCGCATCAATATCGCCCGCGCTCTGGCTCTTCGCCCCCGCCTGCTTATCCTCGACGAGCCGGTTTCCGCCCTCGACGTCAGCGTTGGCGCGCAAATCGTCAACCTGCTTCGCGGCCTCCAAAGCCATCACGGCCTCACGTATCTCTTCATCTCCCACGCCATGCCGCTGGTTCGCTACCTCAGCAACCGCATCGCCGTCATGCAAGATGGCCGCGTTGTGGAAACGGGCGACGCTCTCACACTATGCGTCAACCCCCAGCAGGACTACACCCGGCAGCTCATAAAAGCCACTCCCGAGCTCCCCACCGCCCGTGTTTGACCGTACCTTTTTCTGCAATCTCACCAGCAGAGAACTACGCCTTCGCACTGCGAATCAGCATCCCCGCCAGAAGCGCCGTCCGTGGCGCCAGGTGTTCCAGTATCACCGACTCATGACGCGCATGCGCCCCTTCGCCCACCGCGCCCATCCCGTCCAGCGTCGGCACACCCATTGCAGAAGTAAAATTCCCGTCTGAAGCCCCGCCCGTAGCCGCCTCCTCCAGAGCAAATCCCAGCTCAGCCGCCAGGTCCCGCGCCGCTTCAAATAGCCGCACCGTCCCCCGCGTACGCTCCATCGGAGGTCGGTTGATACCTCCCGTCACCATCAGCCTGCAGCGTTTATTCACCGGCTTAAGCCCCGCAAACTTCCGCTCCATGCGCGGCCCATCCCCCTTGCGCGCAATCCGAAGATCCACCTCGGCCCACGCCTCCGCGGGAATCACGTTGCTCCGTGTGCCGCCACCGGCCCAGCCCACGCTCACCGTCAATCCGCGCTCAAGATCGGTCCACCGGCTCACCGTCTCCACCACACGCGCCAGTTCGCGCAGTGCATTGGCTCCCTTCTCAAAGTCCACGCCCGCATGCGCCGCCACACCCTTCACTTCGACACGCCAGTCTCCCGTACCCTTGCGAGCCGTCTTGTAAGCCAATCCCTGCGCCGGCTCCAGTACAAAAGCCGCACCGCACCCCGCTGCAAGCTCCTCAATCACCGGCCGCGATGCCGGACTCCCAATCTCCTCGTCGCCCGTCAGCAGCAGAACAACCTCCCGCTCCAGCAAACCCGCCTCGGCCAGCATCTCAATCGCGGTGAAACCCATGGCCACGCCGGCCTTCATGTCCAGCGTCCCCGGCCCCCACAGCCGCCCTTCGCTCATGCGGCACGGCATCGTTTTCAGCGTTCCCAGCGGCCACACCGTATCCAGGTGCCCCAGCAGCAGAACCGGCTTCGCCGCCCCCTTGCGCCGTGGCCCAAATCGCACCTCCGCAACATTTCCGAATCCATGCTGACGGTGCACCTTCACCCGGCCTCCTATCGCTCGCGCATGTGCCGCAGCCAGCGCAACGCACGCGTCTACAGCCGCCTTATCCATGCTGGGCGACTCCGCCGCCACAAGCCTCCGCATCAAGTCCACGAGGGCACGCTCCTTGCGCCGCGCTCCGGCCAGCAAAGCACGCATGGGAACAGGAACCTCTGCCACAACCTTCATTCGCAAGCCACCCCGCAATAAGCATTCAGCCCCATCCGGGCCGTCTCAATTCTATGTTGGCCCGGCCCGCCGCGCTCTTTCCGCGTTACATCGCTTCCTTCACACCGCTCCGGATCAGCCACCAGTTCACCGGAAAGCTCGTCGCGAACCCGCAGATCATGGCTACCTGCATCATGAGCCAGTACTGCGGTTCAAACGGCGTCAGGTGCGGCGCGGGAAACAGCACAAAATACACCAGCGCCATCCACGCATACATGCCCACCTGAAACGCGAGGATCGACAGCGTATCGGCCTTGATCGCCGCTGCCAGCGCCTCGCCCGCACTCACCTGGCGCATGGGCTTGATGGCGAAGTACTGAAACACGATCCCCAGCACCCAGGCCCCGGCCAAGTCAATCCCATACGAGGCCAGAAGTGGCGAGCCCAGCAGCGTGATGCCCATTGCGCCAATCGCAAACTCGCACGCCACATCGGCCAGCATGCAGCCCGCCCCGCAGTGACTCGTCCCCACGGCCACCTGCCCCCAGGTAAGCCGGCCGTGCTCAGCCCCATGTCCGGAACCATGCTCGCCGTGATCTCCATGGTGATGCATCTCCCCCATTGCCATTGCGGTCTTTGCCCGGCCCAGCCGATAGTAGGCCCAGACCGCCACCACACTGAAGTACAGCCCTGACACCGGCCACACTACGTTCATCACTCCCATCGCCTGCGGACGCCGTGCCGTTTCCACCGCAATCCAGATGGCGCAGAAAAACGCCACGACAATCGATACCCACCCAATCGTCTCCAGCATGAATTTCCCCTTTATCAAGTGCGATGGCAATTTCGGCCCTGTGGATTTCTCCTGCTGCATCTATGTTGCAAATACTGCTGCACGTCCTGATTTTTCAACAATTTTGATGAATTTTCGTGGAATTTTGCGCCCAGGGTGTGGCAAAAATGCCACAGGACGGCGAAGCTAAATCCCGTCTAATCTATGGAGGCACTACATCATCAGCTTTGGAGTTGGGTTTACTTTGGCTTCCGCATCGCACCTGGAACAGACCATTGCAGCCCCCGTCGAATTCACCGGCGTGGGACTTCACTCAGGCGCTCCGGTCACCATGAAGCTGTTGCCCGCTCCCGGTGGCTCCGGCATCGTCTTCCGCCGCACAGATCTCGATAACTTCGAGATCCCTGCCATCGGCCGCAACGTCGCCAAGGTCAGCTATGCTACCAGCCTCATGCGCCAGGGCGTGCTCATCTCCACCACAGAGCACCTGCTCTCCGCCCTCATCGGCATGGGCATTGACAACGTCATTGTCGAGCTCGATAACCTCGAGCTGCCCATCCTCGACGGCAGTGCCCTGCCTTACGTTGAAGCCTTCACCCGCGTTGGCATCCGCACCCAGCGCCGCCGCCGCGAGTCCATCCGCGTTCTCAGTCCCATCGAAGTGTGCGAGGGCGACAAGTTCATCGGCGTCTATCCCGGCTCCGGCTACAGTATCGACTACACCATCGACTTCCCTGCCCCTGTCGGCCACCAGCACTCGAGCGTCGATCTCGCCGCTGACACCTACGGCGCTACCATCGCCCCGGCCCGCACCTTCGGTTACCGCGCCCTTGAAAAGCAGATGCGCGAGATGGGCCTTATCCGCGGCGCCAGCCCGCAAAACATCATTGTCCTGGGAACAAAGGGCCCTGAAAACGGCCCGCTGCGTTTCAGCGATGAGTACGTCCGCCACAAGATCCTCGACCTCATCGGCGACCTGGCCCTCGCCGGCCATCGCATCGAGGGCCACGTCGTAGCCGAGCGCGCCGGCCACGCCATGCACACCGCCTTGGTCTCGCGCCTGCTGAAGGACCGCTCAGCCTGGGAACTTGCCTGCACCCCCGCGAAATCCGTGCCAGCAGCCGCCGCCAAAGACGACGCCCCCGCCACCTTGCCCGGCAGAGTCACCCCCGCCCTCGCCGGTATCTAGCCTACCCGGCACGCCGTTGCGATATCCATCTCGGCAGGCCGCCGTGACGTCCCGCCGAACAGCGTCGAGATGCCCCTGAGATGGCTCGCAATCTCGGAGAAATTCATCGGTCGTTCCTTTTGTGGAGACGGCTGTGGTTCAGGCTGGCTTAGTTTCTTGCCCCCTCGCTTTCCCCATCGCTTGAAATCGCCATTCCTTTTGTGCTGATCGACGTGGGTTTTATTATGAGGAGGCAGGGACTAGCACATGTCCATTCTGTTCGGCCTACCCAACCACCACCGTAGACGACCACCCTTGACGTCCGCCGCGGCGGACGTCAAGGATGAAATTGAGCTACACCCATCCCCACACGAATCCAAAACTGAAAGCTAACAGCTAGGAGCTAGCGGCTAGAAGCTGCCCTTAAACAAACAATATCCGCATCGGCGTATCCGCCGCGTAGCTCTTGCCCTCGTCTGCCAGTTCGCCCGTCTCGGGATTTCGCGCGAACACGCTCAACTGGTTTGAATCCTGGTTCGCCACCAGCATCCAGTGCTCTGTGGGATCGAGCGTGAAATTCCGCGGCGTCTTTCCGCCGCAGCTCGACCGCCGCATCGGCGTCAGCGCGCCGGTATCCCAATCGCACTTGAACGAGTAAAGGAAATTGTCATCGCGGTTGGCGAAGTATACGAATTTGCCGTCCTTCGAGATCACCGTATCGCATCCGCGGGTGGGGCCCTTGTAACCCGCAGGCAGCAGATCGATCGTGGTCACGCGCGTAAAGTTGCCGTCGTCCTTGTGCCACTCCAGCACATCCACCTTCGATGCCATCTCGTACATGCAATACGCCGTGTGCCCGTTGGGATGAAAATGCAGAGTTCGCGCTCCCCATCCCGGCCCGCCGTGATAGGTGCCCGCCGGCGTCATCTCTGCCGTTGCCGGGTTGGGCCTGTAAATATGAATGCGGTCCCCGCCCAGGTCGTTGAAATAGGCAAACCGGTTGTCCGGCGAGTACGACGCGAAGTGCGCGTGCGCCGTAGCCTGCCGCTCCTTGTTCGGGCCGTGATCCGTATAGTGGATCGTCCACACCGGCTCGCTCAGCTTGCCATTCTCAATGCGGAACGATGCCGCGCTGCCGCCCACGTAGTCGGCCGCAAGCAGCATCTGGCCCGTGTGATCTACGGCCACATGGCATGTGCCCTTGCCCGCGGAGTTGCGCGCCGAAAGCAGTTGCACCTCGCCGTTCACCACGCGATAGCTCGCCACCTCGCCCGTCGGCTTGCCTTCGAACTCCTCAAGCTCCGAGGCTGAGTACATATACTCATGCCCATGCGAGAACGCCAGCCACGCCACCAGCGGCGTCTTTGCCGCCACGCCAACAGCCGTCAGCTCGGCAGTCGCAGGATCCCAGTCATAGGCGAGAATCCCGGCATTCTCAGTACGGCAACCGATAAAAACTCTCTGGCGCTTCCCGGCCTTCGCTTCGGCCTTCGCTTCTGAGGCCAATCCCGGTGAAACAGCGGTAGCAAATGTTGCGGCAGATGCAGTCATAAGAAACTCACGGCGGGTTAGATTTTGCATAGCGACGTCCATTGTCGCCGATGCACCCATCGCCGCGCCAGTTCGGGTAGATGCTGCACGGCGGAATCAAGTTATCCGCTGCGCAGCACTAACTCCGCTCAATGCATCGTGAACTCCACATTCACCGTAGTCTCCACCTCCACCGGCTCACCATTCAGCAGATACGGCCGGTAGCGCCATCGGCTCACGGCTTCTTCCGCGGCCCTCTGCAACAGCGCCGGCCCCCTCACCACGCGCAGATCCGCAATCGTTCCCTCCTTTGTAATGGTGGCCTCGAGCACCACCGTGCCCCCAACCCCCATCGCCTGCGCCATGGCCGGATATACAGGCAGAATCTTCTGGATCAGCAGTCCCTCCATTACGCCGGACGACACGCGCGCCGGTCCCCGCTTCGCCTCACGCACCACAGTTCTGGTGCCGGGCCTGCTAAAAACGCTCATGCCATTGCCGGGCCCATTGGCATCCGCATTCCAATTGGCCACCGAATCGATCCGCGGCGGCTCCCGCCGTGAGGGGATATACGGCGTCTTCGGAATCAGGCGCGGAGCGATAATCTGCCTGTTCATCATCTCCGACGCGACGTGCGGCACGCGCGCCATCTGCTGCGGCGGTGGCGGCGGCGGCGGTGTCTCCTGCGGCGGCGGAGCCACCATCAGAATGGCGCTCCTCACTCGCGGCAGCGCTGTGGGATAAAGCAGTGGAAACAGGATCAGCGCCATCACCACGGCGCCGTTCAATGCAAAGGTCGCGAACATCCATCCGCGGCTGCGTGTGTGAATGCTGCCCGTTGACTCAAACGTGGAATCCTCAAACATGGCCCGCCTCCCTTTGACCTCGTATTCAGCCGCGCCGGCGGGAAGGCGTAAGGCGCAAAGCAACTCTCCCGCTCTGCGCGCGCCTGCGCGGGGAGCGGGTCTCAAGGCCCCGCGTTCATCCCAACCAGCACCACTGTGCTCATGTAGACACCGTGCTCAAACAAACTGTTCCCGCCAACACGCTGGGAATTTTCTTCCTGCTTCTTTGCAAGAATGACAATCAGCATTCGCTGACTTGCTGATTCCCCGCTCAGCGACGATACTCTCAAAGAGTTCTGGCCCATTCCCTGGCGGAGTCGCTAATGAAGTTTTTCCTCGCAATCGTTCTCACACTGGCCGCAATTCCCCTCGCACCCGCGCAAACAGCCGCTCCTCCTGCGCCCACGGAGTCAACTGCAGCCGCCGCACCAAGCTCTGCCGCCACGCTCCAGTACATCCACGCCACATGGAGCAAGCTCACCCGCTCCATGACTGACTGTGCCTCGCTCACTGATGTAAAAGTCAGCGAGCAACCTGTCCTCTACCTGCCCGCCGAGATGCCTGCGCCGCCCGATGTGCAGGCCCTCGAGAAAAAGTGCAATGTAAAAGTTCTCCATCTGCCGCACCGCATCCAGAAAATCGGCGACCTGCAGCCCCGCGACCTGCCCACACAGGGACTGCTCTATCTACCCCATCCCTACATCGTCCCCGGCGGCCAGTTCAACGAGATGTACGGCTGGGACAGCTACTTCATCCTCCTCGGCCTCGAAGACGACCACCATGCAGCCCTCGCCAAAGACATCGTCGACAACTTCCTCTTCGAAATCGAGCACTACGGTGGCATTCTCAACGCCAACCGCACTTACTACCTCACACGCTCGCAGCCGCCCTTTCTCACCTCGATGATTCGCGCTGTGTACGAGAACCCTGCCAGCTTTCCCCTCACACCCGCCGGCCGTGCTGAAAAGCGTGATTGGCTTGAGCATGCTTACACGCTGGCCAAAAAGGACTACTCCTATTGGCGCCGCCCCGAGCACCGCGCAGGCCGCACCCGCCTGGCCCGCTACTACGGTTACGGAACCGGTCCCGTCCCCGAAATGAACACTGACAACACTTACTACCAGGACGTCATCCGCTGGGTCCTCAAGCATCCCAGTCCTGCCAGCGCCGGCTATCTTGTCAAAGGCCCCCAGCACCCCGATGCCGCGCAGGCTGCGCGCCTCAAAGTTACCAGTTGCAACGTCAACGCCAGCCGGCTGTGCATGCTCGCCTGGTACGATGGCTTCCGCCTCAGCCGCCGCTTTTACATCGGCGACCGCGCCATGCGCGAATCGGGCTTCGACCCCAGCTTCCGCTTCGGTCCTTTCTCAGGCGATACGGAAGACTACGCGCCCATCGGCCTCAACTGCCTCCTCTACCGCTACGAGCGCGACATGGAGCACTTCGCGCTCCTGCTCCAGAAACCGAAGGACGCACAGCTCTGGAGCAGCCGCGCTGTCGTCCGCTACAACGCCATCCACTACTATCTCTGGCGCCCGTCTGAAGGCATCTTTACTGACTACGATTTCGTTCACCGCCGGCCCTCGCATTACGCCTTCATCACTTCGCTCTATCCCCTCTGGACCGGCGTCGCCACACGCGACGAAGCTAAACAGATCGTTGCCCATCTCGGACTCTTCGAGCGCCCCGGCGGCCTCTCCACAAGCAACTACCAGAGCGGCATGCAGTGGGACGACCCTTACGGCTGGGCGCCTACCAACTGGATCGGCATCGAAGGCCTTGAAGATACGGGCTATCGCAAAGACGCCCTGCGCCTCGCGCGCCATTTCACCGCTACCATTGACGCCGGCTTCGCCGCCGACCGTGTCATGCTCGAAAAGTACAACGTGGTCACCGGCAACGCGAACGTCACCGTCACCGCCGGCTACAGGGCAAATCAGGTCGGCTTCGGCTGGACCAACGCCATCTACCTCAAGCTGCACGACCTGATCGAACACTCTGACCACGCTCACGCGAGCCGGAACAATTAATTCGTCCCTGCACCGGCCGCGCCGCACAAGCTGGTGTAACCTTCCTTGTGCCCCTCCCTTTCGCATAGGAGGCAGCCATGCTCGTTCTCGTCCGTGCTCTCATTTATGCGTCGCTCTTCGTCGGATTCCTGTTCATCTATCTCCCGGCGCGGCTCCTCGCGTGGACAGGCATCGCCCTTCCGGTTGCATTTGCATGGCCGCAGCTCGCGGGGTTTATCGTCGGCACCGCCGGAGCGACGATCGCCCTCTGGTGCGTATTTGCTTTTGTCTGGATTGGAAAGGGCACGCCCGCGCCCTTTGACCCGCCGCGCCGCCTGGTCATCCGCGGCCCTTACCGCTTCGTACGCAATCCCATGTACATTGGAGCCGGACTGACACTGGCTGGCGCTGCACTCTACTGCGGCTCAATCTTCCTTCTGCTTTACGGATGCGTCCTGCTCATCGTCACGCATCTCGTCGTCGTGTTCTACGAGGAACCCACGCTGTGCAGAAGCTTTGGCGCGGAGTATCAAGCGTATTGCAGCCGCGTCAGCCGCTGGCGGCCAAATCTAAAGCCCATCCGCACCCAGCCCCTCAGAGAGGTCTAACCGAGCAACCTGCCCTCACCGGCAAGCCGCCTCAAGCCACCTGCTGATGTAAACCTGCGCGTGCGCCTCGCCGCAGTAGTGTCGTGCATGCAGCGCATCGGCAGCCTCCCGGGTCCACTTGAACACCGTCAGTTGCGCATCGTTACAGTGAATCGCTATCCAGCCCTTGGGAGCGGAACTCTCCTCACCGCAAATCTCACACCGATAAATAGTCCCAATCATCCACCGGCCTCCGATGAACTCGATTTCCAGCAGCCCACCAAGCCCCTAAGTTCCTGGTTCCTGGTTTCTGCCCTACTCCAGCATCTGCAAGACCAGCGGCTTCACCAGCAGGGAGTCCATATTCTCCATCCGCTTCAGCGCCCGCTCCATCGCCGACGACCTGCACGGCTCTACAGTCACCACAAACGGCAAGGAATCCGCCGGATACCCCGGCTTCTGCACGATCGCGCGAATATTAATCCGCTCCGCCGCCAGGGCTCCCGTTATCTCCGCCACAATCCCCGGCCGGTCTGTCACCAGGAAGCGCATGTAATGCGGCGCCTCGAACTCACCGCACACCCGGGCCGGTTCCGAGGGGATCTCGACCCGCCGCGAGCCGTGCGCCAGCGCCAGCAGGTCGCTCACCACGGCCACCGCCGTCGGATGCCCGCCCGCTCCGTGACCTGAGAACACCACATCGCCGCCGTATTTGCCCGTCAGGATCACCATGTTTTCCGTGCTCCGTGACCACGCCAGTGGCGAACTCTGATCCACCAGCATCGGGCCCACGATCGCGGCAATCTCGCCGTCCGTCCGCTCCGCCCGCGCAATCTGCCGGATCGTGCAGCCCAGATCCCGCGCGTAGCTGAAGTCCACCGCCGTCACCGCCGTAATCGGCTGCGGTGCAATTTCCTCGGGATCGATCGCCACGCGCAGCGCCAGCCGCATCAGAATCGCCAGCTTTGACCGCGCGTCGAATCCGCCCACATCCTCCGTCGGATCGGCTTCCGCATATCCCTTGGCCTGCGCCTCCTTCAGCACATCCGCGTACTCCGCGCCCGCGTCCATCTTGCTCAGGATGTAGTTGCAGGTCCCGTTCAGAATTCCCTCGATCCGCGTAATCTGGTCGCCGGCCAGCCCCTGCTCAATTCCCGGAATCACCGGAATCCCACCAGCCACCGCGGCTCCATACTTCAGATGACCGCCTTTAAGCGCCGCCAGCCGTTCCAGATCCAGGCCCTGATGAGCAATCAGCTTCTTGTTCGCGGTAACCACGCTCTTGCCGTTCTCCAGCGCCTTCCGCACCCAGCTCGCCGCCGGATCCAGCCCTCCGGCCAGCTCCACAATCACGTCCACGTCTGAGGTCAGCACCGCCTCGGCATCTTCGGTCCACTCCACGCTCGCCGGCGTCCAGTCCACCTGCTTCCGGGCCACGCCGCGGTTATAAATGTGCGTCAGATCCAGCTCCGGCATCTGCGACTCCACCAGAATCCTGGCCACCGAGCTGCCGACTGTGCCAAAGCCGAAAATTGCAATCCGCAGCGGTCGCGTAACCCGCTGCTTCTGCACCTCTTGCGAAACCAAACCACTCATTTCAGACACTTTATTTCCTTTGCTGAAAAACGCCCCAAAAAGAGCGTGAATCACTTTGATGATACCTGACTGCTGCACGCCCCAAACCAGGAGCAATCGCATGAATTTCGGGGACAAAGAGAGCAATTTGCGCGGTAAATTCAGGTATTTGGGGGCGTTTTTGCTCCGGTCCTGAAGATTTGTTTAGTAACTGGTTAACATGCAAACTATTGATTCTATTTGTTTATCCTAAAAATTGTAGAAAATTTGCACCAGAAATAGTGCAAATTTGCGGCAGGAATTTTTTTGCGCAAGGGCGCTGCACCTCAACCTGGTCTGCGGCGGCTTCGGAGATGATTTGGGCGGTTTTGGTCATAGAAGCGACCCCTTGTGACGCGGTGGTGCGCAGTTTCTGGGGATAAGTCCATTCTGCATGAAACGGCGAAATAATCTGCAAAGGCGGTGGAGTTTTCCGGGGTGTCTGGCCTGAGGGCTCAGCCTTGCGACGAATCCGCCAAGGTGGACCGCAAAGATGGGGCATGCGGAGGGGAGCCAGATCCTAGCCCAACTTCCGCAGTTGCGGCGGTAAGTCTTTTGTTTGTAGCGCGGGCATAGTGAAGTCTTCACTACAAATCCGTGCATTCGATCGAAGTTGGAAGTTCCAGGCCGAGCCGTTGGAGCAGGATCGCCTGATGTTCTGTGGGCCGACTCACGCAGCGCTTGCGAATGGAAATGCCGGTGCGCGTGGGCAAGACCACGTCGACCAAGGCGATCTGCTCCAGTTCGGCGAAGATCTTTCTTGGTTCGTCTCCGAGCCCGGCGTCATGGCACCAGCGGGCGAAGGTTTTCCAGAGCACATAGGTGAGAAAGCAAACCAGAATATGCGCCTGCACGCGGCGTTCAAGATGGTGCCAGACCGGGCGTAGAGCCAGATCGCTTTTATGGATGCGAAAGGCCGCCTCCGCCTCGGTCAGTTGCATATAGGCGCGCCAAAGCTCTTCGCCGCTCCAATCGGTGACGTTGCTGCGCAGCAGATAACAGCCTTCGCTCAGCCGGGCCCAATCGCGCCAATCTTCTCGTTTGCTCCACTCCAGATGGGCGCCGCCGGCGGCGGCGGTCTGGATGTGCACGCGGAACAGGCCGGCAGCGCGGCTATTGCGACCAAGTAACTTGCCCAATCTCTGGGCCACCAGCAGCGGGTCCTGCTTGCGTTGCCGACAAGCGGCGGCCATCGCGACCAGCTTCTGTTCGATGCGCTGCTCGAAGCGATCGTGCATGGCACGCTCCTTCAGGCGCCGCTGGGCACTGCGGCAAAGGATGAAAACCTCCTGCCCTTCCGGGGCCGGACACAGCTTCACTTCCAGGCCGGCGTGGACTTCCTTCCAGCTTTCATCCAATAGCTGCTGCTCGAATTTGCGCAGCATGCTCTTGGCCGTGCCCAGGATGTAGCGCCGTCCGCCCTTCTTGAGAAACTCAATGTTCTCGGTCGAGACCATGCCGCGATCCATCACCCAGATGCGGTTGGCCCGACCGTACTTCTGCTCCATCGCCGCGACTATCTCTTCCACCGTAGTCACATCGCTGCGGTTGCCGGCGAACACTTCGTATCCCAGGGGCAGCCCACAGCGGCTGACCACCAGGGCGATGTTGACCTGTTTGCAATCAGGACGGTGATCGCGCGAGTAGCCGCGCTGCGCCTGCGGGTTGGCCGCGGCTTCGCCCTCGAAATAGGTGCTGGTGACGTCGTAGAGCAGCAAGTCGTAGTCGAGCTGAAACAACTCGCCCAAACGCTGCTGAAGATGCTTTTCCAAGACCGTCTTGTGCGGCAATATACGATCCAGCGTCCGATAGAGACGATCCTCGTTGACCTTCTCCGCCGGTACTCCCAATAACTCCGCCAACGCACTGGCTTCATAGGTGTGTTCCGCCAGCCGTAACTCACTGGAGGCATCCACCATGCGCCCCAGCACCAGAACCTGGGCCATCACGCTCCAGCTAATCCCTTCCCGACCTGACGGCAACAGCGTATCGAGCAGTTGCGGAAGGCCCAGTTGACAAAGCAGCGTTAAGCCCAACCAGCAGCCGCCAAACGGACGACTCCGTTCCACCCGCACACCGTGGATGTCGACTTCTACCCACTCCGGGCTGCGCGGCTTCTGGAAAAGATGCGCCTGCAATGGGGAGGCGGGCTGGGCGGCTTGTGCGACGCCCATCCGGCCGCGCTCGTCCAGTTCCCCAAGGTAGGCCACCACCCGCTGTCGAGGACCACGGGCCGTGCGATACGACTCCACCAACGCCCAATAGGCGTGTCGCTTCCCGTTCTTCGCTCGGTAGCAGCGCCGCACATACATGGCGTTCATCCTACCGATTTATTCCTCGCTTGCAAGAGGGCAGGTCTTCACTACACGCCACTTCTGCCCTCTTCAAGAACCCCTTCCCACAATGCCGCCTTGCAAACAAAGACTCTCCAGCTCACGCTCCTTCGAATAAGCGAATCAAAGTAGTCAAAAGTTCCTCTGTATCGGCCAATGCTGCGGAAGTTGGGCTAACTTTGTTTAGGAATGTGTAACTACCGATTTGCCGACAATACTCCCGCGCCGGCTCTGATGGACGTAAAACTCCTGGTTTTGGAAGCACATGCAAGGGCTTGCAGGCATTTGCCGACAACAGCTCTGCAAAACACAAAATCTAAATAATCCGGTAGAATTTCATCGTTCCGGGAGATCTGCCAGTGATTCGAATCGTCCTGACCTTCTGGGTCGCTCTTGCTTGTGTATCACTTGCCTCATCGCAGGAATTGGCTCCAAGTTTGAAATTGAGCTTTGGAACGACGAAGAAAGCGGTTGTTGCTGCATTTGGAAAACCCTTCGGGCCATTCGCGGTCGCCCCTGGTGATGACAATGCGGTAATTGGCGCGCCGACGGGCCGCTGGGACGTGTATCACCTCGCCGTCTCGCCCGACCGGATGTACGTCACGATTGTCCACTTCGGAGCAGGATCAAACGGCGGTTCGGATTCCGCTAAGGTAGTGGACGCGTTGATGCTCATGCCGGCAGGCACAACAACGGTATCTCAAATCTTAAGAGATCAACCGGAATTCGCGGCGGTATGCAAGACTATCTGGCCTTGCCCTCAGAATGCGTATCCCTTAGCGGACCGGTTTAAGAGGATTATTCATCCTCGTAGTCGTAGTAGCGGCGGTGGGAATGTGGAAATCGGTTTGATCGATTTCCAAGGTGGGGGGAAGGGTGGAAAAACAGTTCCATCGTTTTTCCAGGCTTTCCACCCACCGGCATTTCCATCGCCCGCTTCGGCCGCTGCATTCATCATGCGGCAGCCAGCGAGCCTGTGTTCTCACAGCAGCTTTCAAACTCCACAGGGCTGAGATAGTTCAGGGTTGAGTGCATGCGTTGGCAGTTGTACCAAAGCAGCCATCGAAGCACCGTATCCTTTGCCTGGCGAATGCTCACGAAGCGCTCGCCGTGCAGTCGTTCCACCTTCAGCGATCCGAACAGCGTCTCGGTCACCGCATTGTCCCAACAGTTGCCCTTGCGACTCATCGAAGGCCGGATGCCATGCTTCGCGATGACCGCGCGGAAGTCTTCACTGGCGTACTGGCTGCCGCGATCCGAGTGGAAGATCAATCCTCCCCTCGCCGGCCGACGCTGAAACACGCCCATCTCCAGTGCGTCGATCACCAGGCTGCGGTGCATATCGGGCCGCATCGACCAGCCCACCACCTTGCGGCTGAACAGGTCGATCACCACCGCCAGGAACAACCAGCCTTCCTCCGTGGCAATATACGTGATGTCGCCCGACCACGCCTGGTTGGGCGCGGCGGCAGTGAAGTTGCGGTTCAACAGGTTCGGCGCGATCGGCAGATCGTGGCGGCTGTCGGTCGTTACGACCCGGAATCGCCGCTTGCCGCGGGCACGAATGCCGTGCTGCTGCATCAGCCGCTGCACCCGCTGCTTGCCCACACGAATGCCGCGCTTGACCAGCTCCCGCCAGATCCGCGGCCACCCGTAAGCACCGCGATACTCCGCGTACACCGCGCTGATATGCGCCAGCAGCGCGGCATCGCTCAAATGCCGGCGCTGTGAGATCTCCCGCCGTCGCGCCCGATGTTGATGAAAGCCGGAGACGCTCACCTGGAGCACCCGGCACTGCACACAGATCGGCCAGAGGCGCCGATGGCGTTCAATGAAGGCATACTTCACTTCTGGCCCTTTGCAAAGTATGCCGTCGCTTTTCCCAGAATGTCGCGCTCCATCTTCACCCGCGCCAACTCCGCGCGCAACCGGCTGATCTCCATCTGTTCGGCTGTAATCCCCGCCTTGCCCGGAACTTCCTTCAGCCTGCCCTCGCGGCTCGCCTTGACCCAGTTCGACAAGGTCTGTTCGACCACTTCCAGACTGCGCGCCACCGATGCGATGCTCTGGCCCGACTCTACCAGTCGAACCGCCTCCTGCTTGAACTCCAGCGTGTACCTGCCGCGTTTCCCGTTCCTCATCTCCATATCCCTTTCCGCTATTACAGCAGCTCGCTATGGGATACGTTTTGCGCGGGCAAGGTCAATCTGCGAACTCGTGCTAGTGTCCTGAGTCTGAAGTTCTTGCACAAAATCTGGCGACGGAATCGAGGATCTGGTCTGCGTTTTTGTGCCAGATGAACGGTTTTGGATCTTTGTTGTGGTGTTGGATGTAGGTGCGGATGGCCTTCTCCAACTCTTTGGTTGAGCGATGCACGCCGCGGCGGAGCTGTTTTTCCGTCAGCAGAGCGAACCAGCGCTCGACCAGGTTGAGCCAGCTGGCCGAGGTGGGCGTGAAATGCAGATGGAAGCGAGGTCTTTTCACCAGCCAGTCACGAATCAGTTGGGTTTTATGGGTGCCGTAGTTGTCCAGGATCAGATGCACGTCCAGTTTCGCGGGCACGTTCTGCTCGATGGTATCGAGGAAGTTGCGGAACTCCAGCGAGCGATGCCGCCGCTGTGTCTGCCCGATCAGCTCGCCGCTCTTGGTGTCGAGGGCGGCAAACAAGGTGGTGGTTCCGTGGCGCGCATAATCGTGCGTGCGGCGTTCGATCTGGCCGGGACGCATGGGCAACAGCGGAGCGGTTCTGTCCAGTGCCTGAATCTGGCTCTTTTCATCGACGCACAGCACCAGGGCGCGTTCTGGCGGAGCCATATACAGTCCCACAATGTCACGAACCTTTTCAATGAACAGCGGGTCCTTCGATAACTTGAACGTCTCGGAGCGGTGCGGCGCCAGCGAAAAGGCGCGCCAGATGCGGCTGATCGAGGACTGACTTAAGCCACATGCCCTGGCCATGTCGCGGGTGGACCAATGCGTGGCAGCCTCTGACTGACTTTCCAGAGTTCGCGTCAACACCTGTTCGATTTGTTCGTCACGCAGTTTGCGTGAGGTGCCCGGGCGCGGTTCGTCGAGCAAACCATCCAGGCCCAACTCCAAATATCGCCTCCGCCATTTACCTACCGTATGGGGGATGGTGTTCAAGCGGGTGGCAATGACCTTGTTGTTGATGCCTTCGGCTGCCAACAAAATGATCCGCGACCGCATGGCCAGCGCCTGGCCGGTCTTCGCCCGCCTGGTCCAGGCTACGAGCTGAAGCCGGTCTTGTTCGGAAATCGAAACTGGAGCCAACGGACGACCAGTGCGCATCGGAGTTCCTCCCACTCTATCCGATGCGTCACATGTCCATACTTATGCTATTTATTTAAGACTCAGTATACTAGAGCAGGATCGCCGAGGATGCGGAGAAGTACTCCGCATCCCATTGCAGGATTGCGCAGAGCGCGGTCTTAATGCTTCGCGAACATCGCCATCACGTCTTTGCGGAAGGCCAGACGGCTGTCAAGGCGGGTATAAAACATGTGTCCGCCGGGATACTCGTGCACGGCCACTCGCGTGGGATCGCCCATCACGGGCATCTGATCCACGGTGAGCAATGACCCCATGAATGGACAGGACAGATCATCCCAGCCGTGCGCGATGAGCACGCGCAGATCCGGATCTGCCGCTACGGCCTGACGCAACTGCGTGACCGAGCCGGCCCGCAGCGCATCGCCGCCCACCCACATCCGGTTCACGTCGTAGGAGAGCGTGTTGTACTGCGCGTCCACCTTCCAGCCGACTGTCTGCGTAACGAAATTCACCATTGCCGAAGTGAGCGGCGCGATCACGCTGGCGAGAATCGGATCGTTCGCTTTCTGATGCGGCGCATAGGGGAAGGGATCGAATGAGGTCACGTTCGAGTCGTACACCGACCCGATCTTTCCTTCTTCGCGAAAGACCTCGCGCAGATAAGCCTGCGTCTCCAGGCGGCCGCCCGACTGCTTGACAAACGTCGGATTGAGCCCTGTCATCTCCGTCACTTTGGCAATCATGGCCTTGGTTGCCGCGGGATCGGACCGGCCCTTGATCAGCGTGGTCGCATAGGTTCCCATGGTGTAGTCGATGACCGCCTTCATGGCCTCTGGCGTGAGCTTGCCTTCGCGCTCCAGATGCGCCGCCGTGATCGAAGGCAGGGTCACCATCCACGGCAGCGGCGACAAGTCGCCGTGGTCTTCAATGGTCGGATTCAGATAGGGCGAGATCAGCACTTCGCCGCTCATTCCCACGCCAAGTTGCGACTGCAGATAGTAGGTAATGCGCGGCACGCGGAAACCGCCGTAGCTTTCGCCGACGATGTATTTGCGCGAGTCCATCCGCCCGTTCTGCACCAGCCAGTTGTAGATCACGCGCGAAAGGTAATGGATGTCCGGCACGGTTGAGTAGAAGAGCTTCTTCGCCTTTGCTTCAGGCACCAGCGAGCGGCTGAAACCGGTGCCTACCGGATCAATGAAGACCAGGTCAGTAAAGTTCAGCCAGGTGCCGGGATTATCCTTCAGCGTCGGCGTTTCGGATGCGCTGTCGCCCTTGTTGCCGAACTGCACGTGCTTTGGCCCGATGGCGCCAAAGTTCAAGAACACCGAGGATGCGCCCGGGCCGCCGTTGAGAGCAAATGTCACCGGCCGGTTTTTTCCGGGCACCGTGTAAGCGGTGGTTACCACTTTGCCCACCACTTTGCCGTTTTGGTCGCGAACCGGCAGCGCGCCCACGGTGACTTTGTAGTGGAGAGTCTTCCCGTCAAGCTGCATCGACTGCTCCACGTGTGCCGGCGGCGGCAGCGGAGGCAGTTCCAGCTTCTCTTCTGCGTCCGCTTTCTTGCTGGAAGAAGGAGCAGATGCGGCGGGCTTTTCAGCCTTCTTTTCAGCTGATTTTTGGTTGGATTGTGCGGAGGCGAAGGTAAAGCAAGAAAGAAAACACGCGAGGACTAAAGCGCTGGAAAGTGGGGGATATCTTCGGGAGATGCTCATAAAAATACGATACATGGCGCCGGAGGGGCGAGAGCTACGCCGCGGCAGAATTCACGGCGAAGGCTGCGGCGGCTCAATCCCCGCATGGATCGATTCACCAATCTCAGAGGAAATCTTCTCCAGCCTCTTGTATTGTGCCGCGGAGCCGCAAGCGGGGGTAGGATGAATGCTGCGGCAGGTGCGCCGGAGACGGCGTGGAGATTGCCAAGGAGGAGGCACATGCTCAAAGTATTTTGCGCTCCCACACGCTATACGCAGGGCCCCGATGCCACAGATCAACTTGGCACGGAGATTCGCAACCTGGGGCTGGATGGACCGGCGCTCATTGTTGCTGGACGCAGCGCGATCCGTCTGCTCTCGGACACGTGGGCGAAGACTTTTGCAGAAGCAGGGATGCGTTATGAGGTCTTCCATTTCACCGGGGAATGCACGGCGATGGAGATCCGGCGTGGTTGCCAGGCTACGCGAGACGCCAAGGCTCAGGTTGTGATTGGCGCGGGCGGCGGCAAGGTTCTGGACACCGCGCGCGCGGTTGCGTCCGATCTGTCACTGCCCGTGGTCAACTGCCCGACGATTGCTTCAAGCGATGCGCCGTGCAGCGCGCTCTCAGTGATCTACACCGATGCGGGGGTGGTGGAGGAGTTTCGGATTTACCGGCGCAATCCGGAACTGGTGCTGGTGGACACAACCGTGATTGCGAAGAGTCCCGCGCGTCCGCTGGTGGCCGGGATGGGCGATGCTTTGGCTACGTGGTTCGAGGCTAAGGTGTGCGTGGACGGAGGGGTGAAGAATATGCGCGGAGGAGCCTCTACGCGCAGCGCTCTTGCCCTGGCCGAACTTTGCTACAAGACGCTGCTGGCGGACGGAGTTTCTGCCATGGAGGCACTGCGCGTGCAGGAGCCCAACGATGCGCTGGAACGCCTGGTGGAAGCGAATACGCTGCTCTCCGGGCTGGGTTTCGAATCGTCCGGACTGGCCGCCGCTCACGCTATTCACAACGGTCTTACTACGGCTGCAGGCACGCACGGTTACATGCACGGCGAAAAGGTAGCGTTTGGTTTGCTGGCGCAATTGATGCTGGAGTCGCAGCCGAAGTCGCAAGTGGACGAGGTACTGGCGTTTTCAAACAGCGTGGGGCTTCCTACGACATTTGCCGATATCGGCATTGCCAACCCGGGCAAGGAGCTTCTGGAGACGGTTGCGGAGCGAGCCACTGTACCGGTGGAGACGATTCACAATGAGCCGATGTCGGTGACTCCAAAGATGGTTGTGGACGCGATGCTGGCGGCGGATTCGGCCGGGGCGACGTTCCGCCGGGAGATGACTGCATAAACAGCCTGTGGCAAAAGTCAGGATTCCAGAATAGTGTTCCCTCAGCGGCTAAAGCCGCGCTCATTTCAGGCCACTGACGGCAGGACTAAAGTCGTGCCCTTTCAAAACTGACTTTCACTACGGGAGCGCGAGGAGCACCTGCTCAGGACGCGGTCTTCTTTGCCGAGCGCAGAGCGATGCCGCCGAGGATCACGATCACGAGGGCCAGCGCGATCCAGAGCAGAAATGGGTGTTTCTCAGTGAACGGACGTGTGTCAGGCCGCGGCTGGTAGAGAGGATTACGCGACTCGGGGCCAACTTCGGCCTGAGCGGCATCGGACTGCGGCCTAAACAGCGCGGCGTAGTCATACTGCGGCGCTGCCAGTGCGCGGTCACCGTAGTAGAGCGTGTAAGACACCGAGGCGAATGCGTCGAAACAGAGATCCCGCTCCATCATTTCCAGGCGCACCGAGCGGAGCTTGATGGGTTGGTCGTCGCCATTTTTGATGGTGACGGTCCATCGGGTGGTTGTTCCGGATACGTTTGCGGGCGCGTCGACACTGAGCCGTTCCTCGTTTATAGAGTGGCCGGCCTGTGTGCGATGGATGCGGAGCAGATTTCCGAACGATGCCGTCTGCAGCGATGGCTCATTGGGGGCACTGATATGCCGCGGCTCGACGGGCATGACGCCGATTTGTACGTCGCGGCTGAAGTTGGCCGGCCTGGCGCCGGGGACAAAGACAACACGATCAACTGGCACATGCGCAGGCACGGTGAATTCAATGACGGAGTTGTGACCCTTCTGCACGACGCTCGAAGTTGCTACCACGGTGCTGTATCTGGGCTTGCTTGCGTCGACTCTCATGACAGAAATGCCTTTCACGCTTTCCGGCGAGATTGGGCCTTTGATGCGGAAGTGCAGGAAGCGGAAGTCGGATGTGGGCAGGTGCAGCACCGTGCTGCGTCCCAGCTTTTGCCGCGTGAGGTCGAAGATGGTGTAAGCGCCGAGGCTGGTTTGCGAAGAGCCGGTCTGCGTCTGGCTGCCGGAGACGTAGACAGTGGCGATAAAGTCTTTGCCGAGGACCGTGAGATGGACGTCTCTGTAGCTGCCCTCAGGCATGGCGGCATCAAAGACGGTTTGACCTGCGCGGCGGCCAAGATTCACGGGCGATAGCTGCTGGTTCGCTTCGTTGAGAGGAGCAGGGACGTGGATGACGTAAGGCGTTTCCAACTTGCCGCGATAGAGACGGAGATCGGCGAGATGCGGCGCGGCGTGAGCGAAGATGGCCGGGGTGACGGCGAAACATGCCTGCCGGGGGGTTTGCGGCAGATTTTGAATGGACCGCTCGTAACGGAAGTAGCGGATTTCAGGCGTGACGCCCACGGGGTTGCCGGCGGCAGCAAGGAGCAAGAGAGCAGCGAGGAATTTCAGCAAGTTCATTCTCCCTGACCGCGCAGGTTCAGCCAGTCTCGTTGATAGGCAAAGCTGACAGCCAGCAGCAGAATGCCGAGGCCGAGGAAGCTGAGGATGCGCAATCCCTGGCTCAGGGCGCTCATGTCTACCAGAAACACCTTACCAATGGTTACGGCCAGCAGGACCAATGCCTGCCAGCGCAGGAATGCGGAGCGGCGCCAGAATCCCACGACCATCAGAGCTGCGCCGAAGAGCATAAAGAAGGCCGAATAAGTGAACTGCGCGTGGATACGGTAATCGTAAAACGCGGACATGTCTCCGCGCCAGCGAAGGCTCCACCAATAGCTGTGAATTTCAGCGCTTATGGCCAGCAGGATGAGGCCGTTCACGATGAGTACGGCGGCGGCGGCGAGGGCGGACCAGCTTACCGGTGGCGCCGGACGATACGTGCCGCCGGACTTCAAGGAGAGCCAGGCGACAAAGGCAAAGATGGCGATGGCTACGGCATAGGTGACGAAACGCTGGTTGAAGAAGGGAGTGACGGATGCCGGCGGATTGACGGTGAGGATGGCAACCAGGCCGAGCGCCAGGCACAGAAGCGCCAGGATCTGAAGGAGGTGCTGGCGAAGGCGGTTTGCCAGCCAGAGCAGCGCGGCGCCTTCAGCGAGCCATCCGATGGTGAGCCAGCGGCCATGGGTTTTGAGCGGAATGGCGATGGTGAGGAAGACAACCGCGGTGGCGAGATGCAGGGCCGAGAGCGGGGCAGGGCTGGCGCGCAGCGCTCCGCGGGCGGGAAGGCGGAGCAGCAGGAGGTAAAACGCGGCGAAGGCGACGGCCAGCCACGGACCGGCCCAGTCAGCCGCGGATGGAGTGAAGAGGCCGTAGAGGGCGAGAAAGCCCAAGGCTGCGTTGGCGATGGGCAGTATGACGACGGCGAGACTGTCCCATGCAGATAGGCCGGTGGGCTCGGCAATTTCAGCGCGGACGAGCCGCGGCGCAAAGGCGAAGATGAGGAAGAAGCAGACGAGGAAGAAGGCCGTGCGGCCTGCCTGCGCCTGGGTGTAAAAGCTGATCCACCAGCCGAAGACGAAGAATGCCGTGCCGAGGAAGGCGCCGAAAAGCAGGCGCGACCACGGGCGCAGGGCGACGAGGATGAGCACCGCGAGATCGAGGATGAGCAGATACGAGAAGAGCGCGATCTCGTGGTTTTCGCCGGTTGAAACCAGCAGGGGAGTAACCAGGCCGCCGGCGATGGCGTAGAGGGCCAGCAACTCGGAGTCGCGGATCCAGGACATGTATCCGTTGAATGCGGTTACGAGGATCATGGCCACGAATGCCGCGCCGGCCGGGAGCAGGGCGTAAAGCGAAAAGGCCGCCCAGAGCGAGAGATAGAGGACGCCGCTGCCGATGGCTTTGAGCGAGTAAGAGAAGGCGACGAAACCGCGGCGCTGGAAGCGTTCGGACCAGACGATGAGGCCCACGCCGGCGAGCAGGCCGATGAGCACGCGGCCGTGCGGGCCGATCCAGTGGTTGTCAAAGGCGAACTTAAGAAACCAGGCTGCGCCGATGAGGACGGCGAGAATGCCGATGCGGTTGAGCCACTGCGAACCGATGCGGTTTTCAAGGGAGCGCTCTGGCTGGTGCGGCGGCTGCCCGGCAAAGCCGAAGCTGGGGGGAGCAACCGGACGTGCCGGCGGCGGAGGAGGTACCTGTGGAGGCGCGGCGCTGGAAGGCGGCGGAACGGCTGGAGGCACAGGAGCAGATTTTGGGAGAGGAGAAGGCTCGCTTTCGAGCACGATGCCCCGGCTGCGCAGGGCTTCTTCAAGGCGGCGAACCCGCGCGCGCAACTCAACGACTTGCTCTTCGAGACTGCCGGGCGAGTTTGGGATCATCGAGAAACACTCTACACCAAGTGCGACGAACTCATGCAAGCGCGCTTTGGGTGATTGCGAGTGGGCCCTTTGAGGCATGGGTGCGGGCGCCGAAAAAGGAAATCGGATCGATGGAAGAATTTAATTCATGGAATTGATTTTCAACCGCTTAGAAGGGAAGGGCCGAGCAGGGATCTGGCGGGGAAGATCGAGGATCCGCTGCCGGGCGGACTGTTCCAGTTCGAGTTTAGTTGGAGTCTAGTTTGAATCCGCAGGCGAAAAGAATGGCGGCTGGAGAGGCTCATAACCGCTTGCAGAGCCCATGGGCACGCTGAATTCCGCCACCAGAGGCAGGTGATCCGATGCGATTTGCGCCATGCGGCTGCGATGGATGGTTACATCGTGAAGCTTCAGGCCGCGGTCAAAGTAGATGTAGTCCAGAGCAAACATGGGGAGAAAACCGGGGAAGGTGGTCGTGCGCGAGGCCTGCATGTGGCTGTTCGCGCTCTCAAAGTGATTGCTCAGGAACTCAGAGGGAAGATCCCGTGTCCACTCATTGAAGTCGCCAAGGATGATTTTGTTGCTGCCGAGTCCGGGGTCTGTAAACAGCCGCCGGCGGAAGATATCGCGGGCCTGAATGCGCCGTTCAACGACCGCCGTGCCCAGATGCACGTTGAAGAGGTGCAGCCAGGAGTTGTTTCCCAACTGAACGTCAGCGCGCAGCAATCCGCGGCGCTCGCGCCCGCGGATGGAAAGATCGTGATGGCGGGCGAAGTGAATGGGCAGACGCGATAACAGCAGGTTGCCATAGGGACCACCGCGATAGCGACGGGTTTCGCCCAGATGGGAGTGAAGTCCAAGCTCTTCAGTGACATAGTGAGCCTGATGGTCAACACGCCGCGTGCCCGCGCGACAGGCAACCTCTTGCAGCGCAATGATATCCGCATCAATTTCGCGCAGGACTTCTACGATGCGCTCTGGACGGATGCGACCGTCTATGCCGCGGCATTTGTGGACGTTATACGTCGCGACGCGCAGGCGTCCCGACCGTTGTGGATTTTTCGTTCTGGGATTTACGACTCGGATGGTTACCGCCAAAAGCTTAACTTACATCTCTTATTCTACATCATTTGTGATTTTTCCCGAAGTTGGGGGTTCGGTTGGGCCAGCACCGCGGCGGAGGCGGAAGGCCTTCAGGAGCAGCGCCAAGGCTATCCATCCGCAACCAATGGCGATAAGGATGCTGGCGGTATGCGGGAACAGGACCGCGAGGGCGCAGATGAGGAGCAGCACCAGGGCTCCTCCTGCCATGATGGGAGCTTCTGCCGCGCCGAGCAGACGGGAGCGCGCAATGGCGACGCCGGCGGTGCTGCCCATGGCCATGACGCCGGTGGCGGCACGGCCGGCGCTGTGGCGCGCGCCCCCTTTGCCGCGACGCCGGGGACGGCGCAGTTCCTTGGGCCGGACTCTTGCTCTGCCAGTCAGGACGATTTCCGTGGCGTTTTCGAGGTCGTCGAGGTACATCTCCTGCATGAGGAGGCCAAAGTTGTGGTTTTCGACAACGACATCCATCTCGTAGTTGCCGATCCAACTGGCGATGTTGAGATTGGTTGAGCCGATCCGGGACCAGCGATCATCGACTACCGCAGTTTTGGCGTGGAGCATGGATCCGTTCCACTCAAAGATGCGGACGCCGGCCTCAAGCAGGGTGCGGTAGCCTGCGCGGGACATGGCGCGAACCACCGGGATGTCACTGGTCTGGGGCAGCAGAAGGCGCACATCCACGCCATCTTGCGCCGCGGCGCGCAGGGACTGAATGTAAGCGGGGTTGGCGAAGAAATAGGCGTCAGTCAACCAGATGGACTTGCGCGCCATGGCTGCCATCAGCAGATCCACGCGGTAGAGGCCCCCTTGGCCGGGCTCGCCCGGAACGATGCGCAGCGCCACGTCTCCGGCGGGCTGAGGGCTCTGGCGTTGACGCAGATCTTCAACCGGGTGCCTGCGATCGAGGGTGTTCCACATACGGCGGAAACTGCGGTCCACTTCGCAAACGGCGGGGCCCTGGATGGAGAGGCCGGTGTCGCGCCAGGGCGCGAGGTCGCGCGCCTCGTCACCCACCCAGGCCTGGCCTACACAGAGGCCGGAGACGAAGGCGATGGTTCGATCGACGATGATGATTTTGCGATGGTCGCGGCTGAGCGATTCGATGGGGTCGTCGAGGCGCGGCGGACGGAAGCATCGGACCTCGACGCCGGCCTTGCGCAGGCGCCGCCAGAAGAACCAGGAGGCTGAGCCCCTGTCTCCGAACCAGTCGTAGATGAGCCGGACCTTTACGCCTTCGCGGGCCTTCTGTTCGAGAAGCTGGGCGAATTGAAGGCCCACCGAATCGGAGCGGAAGAAATAGGTTTCAAAGTGGATGAACCGTTTGGCTGAGCGGATGGCTTCCATCCACGCCGGATAGTTTTCTTCGGCATTGCGGAGCAGGGAGATGCTGTTGCCGGGGATGAGAGGGGCTCCAGCCATTCTGGAGAGGGCACGGTCAGCAAAGCGGCGAGCCAGCCCACCCATCTCCACCATGCCCCAGTCCGGCGTTATTTCTGAGGTTGTTCCGGCCATATCCGTTCGTCGAACGCGTGATATTGCTTATGTTCCAGCATATTACTCCGGTTGCGGATTTGCTGGGCGGGACCGGGGCGCGTTTGTTGCAGCTATGATGTTGAACAAATGAGCTCCCCGACTGCCGACCTGCTGGGCGAAATCGGATTGCCCGTTCCTGTGGCTGAACTGGCCCGAAGGAAATGGGACGCGATTGTGGTGGGCGCCGGGCACAACGGCCTGGTGTGCGCGGCGTATCTTGCCCGCGCCGGCCTGCGTGTACTGGTGCTTGAAAGCCGAGCGCGTGTGGGCGGGGCCTGCACCATCGAACAGCCGTTTCCGGGAGTGCGCATGTCACCGTGCGCTTATCTGGCAGGGCTGCTGCATCCGACGGTGGTGGAAGAGCTGGATTTGCCGCGCCGGGGTTTCGAGTGGGTTCCGGCAGTGAACGGGTTGTTCGTGCCGTTTCTCGACGGCTCAAGCATTCAGCTCTGGGACGATGACGAGCGCTGCGAAACCGAGATTCGCGCGCTTTCGCCGCATGACGTTCGAGGCTGGCGAGCCATGAACGATGTGATCCGGCGGCTGCGCGATGCGCTGCGGCCGGAGGGGCCGGACGATCTGTGGCTTTGCGATGCACCGACGCGCGACGAGTTGGAGCGGCGCATTGGCAAGGATGATGAGGCGCGGGCGCTGCTCTTTGAGTGGTCGATGGCGGAGTTTGTGGAGCGCTACCTGCGCGACGAGCGGTTACAGGCGGCTTATCTTGGCCAGGGCGTGATTGGGACCAACGCCAGCCCCTTTGATGCGGGCACTGCTTCGATTCGGTTCCACCATGCCTCTGGCCGGCTGGGCGGCATGCCGGGCATGTGGGGCTATGTGCGTGGCGGGATGGGCATGGTCTCGTTCTATTTTTGCGATGCGGCCCGGGATGCGGGCGCGACGGTGGTTACGGGCGTGCCTGTTGCCGAGATTGTGCCCGGTGAAGGCGTGCTACTGGAAGGCGGCGAGCGGATTGCCGCGAAGGTGGTTGTCTCCAATGCCGATCCGCGGCAGACGCTGCGGCTGCTGGACCGGGCCGCCGATGCAGCATGGGGTGCGCGTGTGCTGGAGATTCCTATCGAGGGTTGTACGGTGAAGCTCAACGTGCACCTGCGCGAGCTGCCCGATTTTACGGCGCGTCCCGGCACGAATGAGGCGCACCACTATGGGCAGATCAATGCGCCGCTGACGAAGGAAGAATGGAAGGCGGGGTATGCCGCCGCACGGCGCGGGGAATTACCGGAACATCTTTGGTGCGAGCTTTACTTTCAAAGCGCGCACGATGGGACAAGCGCGCCGCCGGGCACGCACACCATGAGCGTCTTTGCGCAGTATGTCCCCTACAAGCTGGCGCAGGGTGACTGGGAGACGCGGCGCGATGAGGTGCGCAAGCTGGCGCTGGCTTCGCTGGGGCGCTTTTGCTCGAACATCGACAGCGCGGTGATTGACGCCCAGGTGTTGGGGCCTCCGGACATTGAAAAGAAGGTGGGGTTGACGGGCGGGCACATCTTCCAGGGCGAATGCCTGCCGCCTTGCATGTGGTCACAAAGGCTGACGGCGCGTACGCCGATGCCTGGTGTGTATCTGTGTGGCGCTTGCACGCATCCCGGCGGCAGTGTGATTGGCGCAAACGGACGCAATGCGGCCATGGCTGTGCTCAAGGATCTGGGTGTGAATGGATCACTGTAGAGCGGCTCTGGCGGTGTGATGGATGGCTACGGTGAAGACGCGGTATCAATCGCGTCCCAGACGGCGGCTTCGACGTAGAAGCGGTTCAATTTTTCGTGGCTGAGGCCAAAGACGCCGGCGATTCTGTGACAGGTGTCGAATTTGCCGCGTTCGAGGGACTCGATCCAAGAGAGCAGGCAGCGCTCAGGAGTTTCAGCGCCGAGCAGTGCATCGACGATTGCGGGGCGAAGGGGAAGCTCCGGGGCCAGCGCGGCCATGGGGACGCGCAGCATGGCGGGGAGCATACTGAGCATGCCGAGCAGGTACTGTTCGCTGGGGTCGAGCTTGCGCAGGTGGGCGGCGAGCTCGCAAAATCGCGCCCGGACCAGGGACATGTGAAGGATTTCCGGTGGCTGCCGGGTGTTGAGTTCGCATTGAATGGCGAGCGTGGCGATGCGCCGAAAGATGTTTTCGCCCAGGATCACGATGGCTGTCCGGATGGAAGTGACTTCCTGACGGATGGCGCAGATGGGCGAGTTGACGACGCGGAGGATTCGATAGACGAGAGAGGCATCGCGCATCACCAGCGGACAGAGCTCGTCGAGGTTGAGAGGATCGCGGAATAACTGGCGGAGAATTTCGACGTGGAAGAGCCGGTTGGCCGGGACCTTGGCGTTGGGTACGGGTTGGATGTTGCAGAAATAGAAGCCCTGGAAGAATTGGAACTCCTCGACATGGGCGCGGCGGAAGGCCTCCTGGGAATGCACATTGTCAGCGATGAGGGAGATGGAAGTGCCTTTGAGCCGCTGGCGCAGGCGTTCATTGCCGGGCGCGTCGCCGGGGTTGAAATCGACTTTCACGTAGTCAACCAGGCTGAGAAGAACGTCCTGCTTCGAATCCAAGGTGAAACCGACCAGCGCCAGGCGAAAGCCGGCTTGCTTCAGGTTGCGGCAGGCATCGAGAAGCTTGGTTGATACCGGGATGTTCTGGGGGATCTCCAGGACCGTCATGGACGGTGGCAGGATGGTGACCAACTGTTCGGTGAGTGCTTCTTCAGTGCAGGGGATGAAGGTGGGCATTCCAGAGGTCAGGCGGTCGTAGCCGAAGAGGACGAGATTGTCGAGGATGGTGCGTGTGGCGTGCTGGCCGTTTGCGGGTGTCTCACCCTCGGGGCTCATCTGAAAGAGCAACTCGTAGCCATGCACGCGGCCGCGCAGGTCGTGGATGGGTTGGCGTGTGATGTATCGCATTTCCGTGGGCCAATTGGGTAGGTTGGTGCCGGGGTTTGCTGCCGGTGAGTCTTCCGCGTCGAGGAGATGAGACATAGTATCTGCATCGGCAGATGAGGAGAGGGACTTGAGCGGCGAAGCGAGAGTGTGTATGTGGCGACTCGGGAGGCACCTGGGCGCGCAGGCTGGGCAGCGCGGTGCGGCAGAGTCTTATTGCTGCAGTACGACCTGATCGCCTTGCTTCAAGCCGCTGACGATCTCAGTTACCGAGCCGTTGGAGAGGCCGATCTTGACCGGAACTCTGCGCGTGCCGTCTTTCTGGCTCCTGTCAGGCACCGCTACGAATGTCTCCTTCTGGTTGTTGTAGACAATAGCGTTTTCAGGCACCAGCAGAACGTTATTATGTTCATCGAGCAGGATTTCGGCGTTGGCCGTCATGTTGGCTTTCAACTCGCCACCGGGGTTGTTGATGGAGACGCGCACCTCAAAGGTGGTCACGTTGTCTTTTTCCACGCCCATGGGAGCGATCTTGGTTACTTTGCCGTGGAAGACGCGGTTGCGGAAGCTCTCAACCTTGATGCGCGCCGGCTGGCCCATGTAGACGTGGGCGATATCGGCCTCGTCTACCTTGCCCTTCACGTAGACCTCATGGGTGTCGCCTTCGGTCATGACCAGCGTGGCCGTGGAGCCGAGAACCAGAATGGAACTGACCGCGTCGCCAATCTCCACATCGCGCGACAGGATCACTCCATCCATGGGCGCAACGATGGTTGTGTAGGCGAGTTGCTCTTCCAGTTGCTTGAGGCTGGCCTGGCTTTGCGCCACCTGTGCCCGTGCCTGCTTCAATTTCGCTGTGTCCACACCGATTTGCGCTTTGGCTGAATTGCGCCGGGTGAGCGCAGCGAGGTAATCGCGGTTGGCGTTGTCGAGAGCCTGCTGGCTGACGATGCCGTCCTTATGCATCTGCTGATTGCGGTCGAGCGTTGCCTTGTACATGGGCAGATCGGGGGCGGCTGCATTTACCTTGTCCTGCACGATGTTGGCCTGGCAGGTGGCGACGTTGGCCTGGGCGGCGGAGAGTTGTGCGCGCTGTGCATCGACCTGAGCGCGAATCTCCTGCTGATCGAGCTGCGCCAGCGGCTGGCCTTTCTTTACCTTGTCATTGATGTCCACGTAGAGCTTTTCCACGATGCCGGAGGCCTTGCTTTTGACCTCGACCTTGGTGATGGGCTGAATTTTTCCCGTGGCAACGACAGAGCGGGCTACATCGCCGCGTGTGACTTTGGCCAGCCGGTTGGGATCCACTTTCGATCCTTTGGCCAAACGCATGAGCCCGGTTCCCGCCAGCAGGACGACAACAGCGGCCAAAATGCTGACCCAGATCCAAAGCTTTTTATTTTTACGTGACGCAGCCATAAGACCCTCCCAGAACTTGAAGAAAGCCTTCGCTTTCTCTGCGCAGGTTTGCCTGTGAAGCCTGGATGATAGCGCAAACCATGCTGGCCCGCTGTGTCACCCGTCGCATCATTCTACGCAAACGGCCAGCCGTTGGTTCCAACCGCAGGTGCGGGAAGGAACCGGAGCGGGTTGACGCGCGTATTCTTAAGCAGACATCTACATGGGGACGTGGAAGCGTCATGCAAAGTTTCTCGGACACGCTCGGTCAGGTCTTGCGCGCCATTATGGCCAACAAAATGCGCAGCTTCCTGACCATGTTCGGGATTGCGTGGGGTGTGGGGTCTTTGCTGGTGCTGGTGGGGCTGGGTGAGGGCTTCCGCAGCGGCCAACGTAAGCAGTTGGCTACCTTCGGCAACGACCTGGTGATGATGTGGAACGGCACCATTCCCGCCGTGGCGAACCAGCACACCGGCATGCGTCCTTACCAGTTCACGCCCGGAGACGAAGAAGCCATTCGCGCGCTGCCGGAAGTGAGGGCGGTGACAGGCTTTCTGCAACGCAACGACCTCTACCAGGTGAGCGCGTATGCCAACACGTCGGGAGCAGTTCTGGGCGTGGAACCGAACTTCGCCGACATCCGCTTTATGCCTGTGGCTGAGGGGCGGTTTATCCGCGAGGAAGATATCGTGCAGCGGCATCGCGTGGTGGTGCTGGGCTCAAAGAGTGCCATGCTGCTGTTTTCAGGCCGTCCGATGCTGGGCCAAAGCATCACCATTAACAACGTGGCTTTTACCGTTGTGGGGCGGCTCGACTCCATCAGTCACGGCAACAATGACAGCGACAACCAGAAGATATATATTCCCCGGTCTGTGATGCTGCAGATGTTTCCCCTGAAGGGTGACAACCTGGCCCAGGATGCGCTGAGCTCCATCCAGTATCAACCGACGACGAAAGGCGAGATAGCGGCGGCTGTGGCCGCGGTTCATCGTGTGATTGCCGAGCGGCACGGGTTCGATCCCGCGATGAAGGATGCCTTCAATGAATGGAACACGATCAGGTCGGAGGAGATGATTGCGGCCATCTTCAACGCGATGGATATTTTTCTGGGTGGCGTGGGAATTGTGACGTTGAGCCTGGGCGCGGTGGGGATTATCAACATCATGCTGGTCTCAGTGACGGAGAGGACCCGTGAGATCGGGCTGATGAAGGCGGTGGGTGCGACGCGGAGCAGCATCATGGCGCAGTTCTTCTGGGAGGGGCTGCTGCTGACGGGTATCAGCGGGCTTATCGGCATTGCCGTATCCGCCGGGTTCATGGCGCTGCTGCAGGAATTTCTGACTGGCAAGATGCCGGGCTTCGATCCGCCGCGCGTGGTGCCGTGGTCGGCTGCGCTGGCGGTGATTTCATTGACGGTTTGCGGCGTGGTGGCGGGGCTTTATCCGGCCAGCAAGGCGGCGGCCATGGATCCCATTGAGGCACTGCGCAGGGAATAGGAGAGAACTGCCCGATACCGGGAGCTGGATTATGTGGAAAGACATTCTCAGCCAGGCGTGGGAGGCGATGGTTTACAACCGCCGCCGCACAGCCATCACCATGGTGGGCATGGCGTGGGGCATTGCCACGGTGGTGCTGCTGCTGGCTTACGGCGCAGGGTTCAGCCGCGCCATCGAGGCCATCTTTGCGCAATGGGGGACGAACATCATTGGCGTCTTTCCGGGGCGCACCAGCCAGCAGGCCGGTGGCGACAAGGCCGGCGTCCGTGTCCGGTTTACGCTCGACGATGTCGATCGCATTTCAAACACGGTGCCGGGGGTCTACCATGTTTCGCCGTATTCGCGGAAAGATGCGACCGTGCGGAGCGAGCTGCATACCTATACCTGGCCGGTGAATGGCGTTCGTGCGGATTTTCAGGATATCTGGAAGCTGGATACCGCGCAGGGCCGCTTCTTCAACGGCGCGGAAAATCAGCAGCGCGCGCACGTGTGCGTTATTGGATCCGAGGCCAAGACGAAGCTCTTTTCAGGCGCGTGGGCGCTGGGTGAAACCATTCGGATCGACGGCGTGATGTTCACGATCATTGGCGTGCTCAAACCCAAGATGCAGGAAGGCGACAACGACGACCGCAACCGGCAGATCTATGTGCCCTTCAACACGATGAGCGACCTGATGGACACACACTACCTGGGCGGAATCTGGTTCAACTATCGCGGCGACAATCAACTGGTGGAAAAGAGCCTGCGCGAGACGCTGGCCGTGGCTCATCACTTTCGACCTACGGACCACAACGCGGTATTTGTGGCGAACCTGATGACGCAGCTCTCGCAGTTTCGCATTTTGTCGATTGCGCTGCAGGTGCTGCTGGCGCTGGTGGGTGCGCTGACTCTGGGTATCGCCGGCATAGGCCTGATGAACATCATGCTTGTTGCCGTGCAGCAGCGAACGCGCGAAATCGGCGTAGAGAAGGCGCTGGGCGCGCGCCGCCGCCACATCCTGTTGCAGTTTCTGGCTGAGGCGCTGGCCATCACCAGCGTGGGCGGCGTTTGCGGTATTTCACTTGCGTATCTCATCTCGGCGCTTGTTGGGCGCATTCCGTTTTACAGCGCGATAGCGACGAATGCTTCCGATGCCGATATCCGGCTGATTATTTCTCCGGCATCGGTGATTGCGGCTACCGCGATTCTGGCCATTACAGGGCTTGTGAGCGGGATGATTCCGGCTATTCGCGCCGCGAATCTGGATCCGATTGAGGCGCTGCGGTACGAATAGCCCGGTGGGTGCGAGACGTTCGGCTTTTGCCGCGGCGGTGCGGGCGGCGCGATTTGCGCATTTCCGATTACGGCGTGAGAATGGACTGCAATGACCTCAATTGCAGGGATGAAAGTTGACTGCCTGGAGCGGACGCTTGCCGGGCTGGACAAAGTTGCGCGCCGCCGCGGCCGCGAGTCCAGGCTGCCCGCGCATTTGCTTACGGGTATCGAAGGCGAGGATGCGGCTTATTTTTATCTGCGCCGGAAGGGGTACGTTGTCGTAGCGCGGCGCTGGTCGGCTGGGAATCTGGCCGGCGATGTGGACCTGATTGCGTGGCAGGGCGAGATGCTTTGCTTTGTGGAAGTGAAGACGCGCACGGCACATGACATGACGCCGGCCGAAGCTGCTGTGGATTCACACAAACGCAGCATTCTGCGCCGGCTGGCTCGCCAGTATGTTCGCCAGTTACCGCAGGAGACGGCTCCGCAGGTGCGCTTCGATGTGGTTAGCGTGTATCTGGTGCCGGGAGAAGAGAAGGAGTTTGTGCACTTCGAGAGTGCTTTTGGGTGGAGCGAGAGCAGGCGGGATTGGGAATAACTCGAACCGCCTGTCTCGATGCTGATTATCCGCGCGCGTCTTCGACCTCTTCATGCCATGCCATCTGAATGGCTTCAAGGCGCGCCTCGTTGGATTTCTGCGGATCGTCGGCGAAGCCTTCCAGCTCCGTTACGTAGCGATGCAGGTCAGTGAAGCGGACGGTGAGCGGATCGATTTCAGGAAACTTCTCAAAGAGCTGGATGCCGATTTCTTCGGCGTCAGTCCAGTGAATCTCGCGCGGCATGGGGGTCTCCTTACTTCTGATCCGCGAGGGCCAGCGGCTTGCCCTCGGATACATAGTTGCGATTCCACTTGGGAATCTCGACGACATAATTGCCGGGACGGGTGATGACGGCCTGGCAGCCGAGGCGGGAGTTCAACTGCTGGTCGGCAGCCATGTCGAGCCGGTCCAACTCGTCGTCGTCCGCCTCGCTGATGCCGTCGGCGCCTTCTTTTACCCAGATGTGGCAGGTGGTGCAGGCACACGCTCCGCCGCAGGCATGGTCGAGAAAGATGTCGTGGTTTTCAGCCACGTCGAGGAACGACATGGGCTTGCCGTGGTGGTCGTAAGGCATGGCGCCAAATTCAAACTCGACCGTGCGCCCTTCGGGAAGAAAGGTGACGCGCACGAGTTTCTCCGCGGGAATCTCTTGCTTTGTTGCTTCGTTCATTCTGTGTAACTTCCTTGCGCCGGCCTTCTACGTCCTGGCTTGTTGACTTACTTACTTCTCTGACAGGATTTGGTGAAAGTGGAAGTTGCGACAAAAGGCGTTCCTCAGGGGCTAAAGCCCCGGTCGTTATGTTCAGCCTTTCGGCACGACTAAAGTCGTGCCCTTTCACAAAGCCCTACCGATTTCGAGTTTTCCGCTCGCCGCGAGTGAAACCGTTCCTTTCACAAGAGGCATTTTCACCAAAGTCTGCCAACGTTTTTAGTTTTGCACTTACTTGAACTCCGCAGGAGCAAGGTCATGCGGTGCGGTAACTTCGTCGCCGAGCTCGTCGCCGGCGGCATCCATGGTTTTGCCGCGGATGGCGCTGGTGACCGCGTCGTCCATCATCAGTTCGGCAAAGCGGCGCGTAGCCTGGTCAAGTCCGACGGTTGCCGCGCGAATGGTGGAAAAATCATCGAGCTGTTTGACGGCGGCCAGCAGGTCGCGGGATGCGATGATGGCTGCCTGCTCTTCGCTGGTCAACTGCTTCCATGCGGGATGCTGCTGGCCCCGTTCGACCGCGGCCAGAACGCCGTCTGCCTCGTTGCGCGCCTCGACGAGCAGGCGCTTGAGGAAATCTTCTTCGGCGTGGTCGAAGGACTCGAGGATCATGCTTTCGACCTGCTGGTCAGTGAGGCCGTAGGTCGGCTTGACCTCGATTTCGGCGGCCTTTCCACTGCGCTGTTCGCGCGCGGAGACCTGGAGGATGCCGTCGGCGTCGATGAGGAAGCGGACCTCAATGCGCGGCAGGCCGGCGCTCATGGGCGGAATGCCCTTGAGATCGAAGCGGGCCAGCGAGCGGCAGTCGGCGGCAAGCTCGCGCTCGCCCTGAAGCACATGGATGGCGACATTTGTCTGTCCGTCGACTCCGGTGGTGAAGTGCTCGGTTGCGGAGGCGGGGATGGTGGAGTTGCGCGGAATGATGCGCGCGACAACGCCGCCCAGCGCCTCAATGCCAAGCGAAAGAGGAGTGACGTCGAGCAAAAGCATCTCGTCGGTGGTCTTGGAGGCGCCGGCCAGAATATCGGCCTGCACGGCTGCGCCGAGCGCGACCACTTCGTCGGGATTGAGATCAGTGTGTGGACGCTTGCCGCGCGGGGAGAGATGGAAGAGCTCGTCGACGAGCTGGTGCACCGCGGGAATGCGCGTGGAGCCACCGACGAGGACGACCTCGTCAATCTGCTCGGGTGTAACGCCGGCGTCGGCTAGAGCCTGCCTGCAAGGGGCTGCGGTGCGGTCGAGGACGGGCTCAATGAGCATCTCGAAGACGGCGCGTGGAATTTCGCGCTGGTAGCGATCGCCGTTTGGTAGCTCGATATCGAACTGCGCCGATTGCTGCGACGAAAGGCGCAGCTTGGCGTCGATGGCAGCCTTGCGCAGCGCCTGTACCGCGGCGGGATGCGCACGCAGATCGACGCCGTGTTCGGCATGAATTTCATCGAGCGCGATGGCCAGCAGGAGGTTGTCGATATCGTCGCCGCCCAGATGCGTGTCGCCGTTGGTGGACTGCACCTCAAAGATGCCGTCGCGCAGCTTGAGGATGGAGATGTCAAAGGTGCCGCCGCCAAGGTCGTAGACGGCGATGGTGCCTTCCTTTGCGTGATCGAGGCCGTAAGCCAGCGCGGCGGCGGTTGGCTCGTTGACCAGGCGAAGGACTTCGAGGCCGGCCATGCGGCCCGCGTCTTTGGTGGCCTGGCGCTGCGCATCGTTGAAGTAGGCCGGGACGGTGATGACCGCCTGCTTTACGGGCGCGCCAAAATACCGCTCGGCGTTGCGCTTGAGCTGGCGAAGGACATAGGCCGAAATTTCCGGCGGCGTGAAGCGCAGCTCGCCGAGCTGGACGCGCGGAACTTCGCCGGCTTCGACATCGTCAGCGAGGCGGAAA
This sequence comes from uncultured Acidobacteriota bacterium, assembly GCA_963830225.1. Classification (GTDB taxonomy): domain Bacteria; phylum Acidobacteriota; class Terriglobia; order Terriglobales; family Acidobacteriaceae; genus Telmatobacter. The sequence goes on from CAWHLO010000001.1 coordinate 85,177, forward strand.
GGGAAGAGCTTCAGTTCGTTTTTGACCTCATCGAGCCCGCGGCCCATAAGGCGCTTGATGGAGTAAATGACCCGCTCGGGCGTTTCAATGAGCGCCTTGCGCGCGCTGTTGCCCACTGTCACCGTGGGCCGGCCACCATCGGTGGGCATGGGATCGAGCGCCACGACGGACGGGACAAGATTGGAGCCATCCGCGCCGGGAATTACCCGGGGGGCCTCGCCTTCCATATAAGCTACAAGGGAATTCGTGGTTCCCAGGTCTATTCCAACTACGCGTGCTTCAGCCATTAATTCATTAAACTCCCAGAGTTTCGTTTACATCGCGGAGCAGATTGCTAAGATAGCGGCGCCGGTCAAGCAATGCGACCATGGCTCTTTCCGCGGCCTTGCGCGCGGCAGCGTCACCGTCATCCCAGGTCTGCCATTGCGTGTGAAGATCAGTGTCTACTTCATCGAGCAGGCCCTCGAATCTGAACCTGGCCTGCGTGAGGTTCGCCTCCGACTCAGGGTCGGTCTGGCCCGATCCGCGGGTCATGCGCATCTCTTCAAGCTGCATGTTCAGCTCGAAGACTTCTTCGAGCAGGTCAGCGGGAACACGGGAAGGATCGCGCCGGTCTTTGCCGTTCGCCCCGGCGAATTCTTCGCCAATCTCCGCGCCGTGCAGCTTGAGCAGGTATTCGGTGCGGCGCAGCGGATCTTTCAGCGTGCGATAGGCGTCGTTGAGCAGCGCCGTGTCGGCCAGGCTCCATTCTTTTTCATTTTCCTGCGCGCGCGCAAAACGGTCGGGGTGCAGCTTGCGGCTGAGGCGATGAAATTCATGCTCCAGTTCAACCAGATCGAGATTCAACCTTGGCGTGAGCCCAAAGACAGAGAAATAATCGCCGCCCGGAGGAGGTTGAATCTTGCTGCAGTGCGGACAAAACAGCGTGGACTCGTTGTGAGCGACCGAACAGGACCAGCATGCAACCGGAACAGCAGATTCAAGAATCTTCATCATGACTCAACCTTGCTCGCGACGTACCCTTGCAGCTCGTGGCAAAAAATCAAAATTCCAGGGAATGTTTCCCTCGGCGGCTAAAGCCGCACTCACAATTACGCTACTTGCGGCACGACCAAAGTCGTGCCCTTTCAAAACCAGATTTTCACCACGGTCTGCTAGACCGAAAATGACGTACCACAGCCGCAGGAGCGCGCGGAGTTCGGATTGATGAAGTTGAAGCCCTGCCGCATGAGCGTCTCCTCGTAGTCGAGGGTCATGCCGTGCAAATAGACGAACGACTTGGGGTCGACGAAGACGCGCACACCGTCGAACACGAAGATGCGGTCGCGCTCGCGCGGATGCGTGTCGAAACTCATGGCATAGGAGAGTCCCGAGCAACCGCCGCCCTTTACGCCCAGGCGCAGTCCGCCTTCAACAGGCGAAATGCCTTCCTGCTCCAGGACCGCGCGGATGCGCTGGACAGCGCGCGGGGTCACCACGAGGCTGTCTGACGGGGCCTTTGGAATGGATTGCTGCTGGGGCGCCGCGAAGGCGCCTTCGGCCGGATTTTTCCCAATTGTGACTATGTCTGCCATGTTTCCCAGATTTCATGAGGGAACGCCTTCTTTCCGTTTGCGCTCCCTCTTATTTTTGATGGTCTTGCGGCCCGACCGGCGTCAGGCATTTTCAAAAAAACGAGGTTTACTTTGCTTCTGCCACGGGCGCTGCCTCTTCGACGCCGTTCTTCTTTTTCCAGTCGCCGATGGCCGCGCGAATGGCATCTTCAGCCAGCACGGAGCAGTGAATCTTGACCGGCGGCAGCGAGAGCTCTTTCACGATATCGGTATTCTTGATAGCCATCGCGTCTTCGACGCTGCGGCCCTTGATCCACTCAGTGGCAAGCGACGAGCTGGCGATGGCCGAGCCGCAGCCAAAGGTCTTGAACTTTGCGTCTTCAATGACCTGGGTTTCAGGGTTGACGCGAATCTGCAACCGCATCACGTCGCCGCACTCCGGCGCGCCGACCAGGCCCGTGCCCACTTCGCTGGAGCCCTTGTCGAGCGTGCCCACGTTGCGGGGATTGTTGTAGTGGTCCACTACTTTGTCGCTGTATGCCATTCTTCCGTGTCTCCTTCCGCGGGGAAGCCGCGTAATTCAGCTTTTAGCTCCTAGCTCCTAGCCGTTTCTTTGTCCATCCGCCTTTTTGATCGCGGTCAGGCTAGAGGCTAGAAGCTAGAGGCTGTTTTTAATGCGCCTGCCACTCGATCTTGGTGAGGTCAATACCTTCCTTCACCATCTCGTAGAGCGGCGACAACTCGCGCAGCTTTTTGACGATGTCGATGATCTTCGCGGCCACATAGTCTACTTCGGCCTGGGTGTTGAAGCGTCCGAGGCCGAAGCGAATGGAGCTATGCGCCACGTCGTCACCCAGTCCCAGCGCCTTGAGCACGTAAGAAGGCTCAAGCGTGGCCGAAGTGCAGGCCGATCCGCTGGAGACAGCAACATCGTTGATGCCCATCAGCAGCGACTCACCTTCGACATAGACAAAGCTCATGTTGAGGTTGCCGGGCAGCCGGTGTTCCATGGATCCGTTGACGTGAACGTAGTCGAGCTCGGATTCGAGTTTGGACTGCAGCCGGTCGCGCAGGCTGAGCAGGTAGGCGGCTTCGCTCTCCATCTCTTCCAGGGCGATCTGGCATGCCTTGCCCATGCCCACGATGCCGGGCACGTTGAGCGTACCGGAGCGCATGCCGCGCTCATGGCCGCCGCCGTCAATCTGTGAAGCGATTTGCACGCGCGGGTTGCGCCGGCGCACATAGAGCGCTCCGACCCCTTTGGGGCCGTAGAGCTTGTGCCCGCTGATCGAGGCCACATCGACGTTGTCGGCAATTACGTTAAAGGGAACCTTGCCCACGGCCTGCACGGCATCGGTGTGGAAGAGCACGCCCTTTTCATGGCACAACTTGCCGATTTCGCGGATGGGCTGGAGGACGCCGATTTCGTTATTGGCGGCCATGATGGTGACCAGGATGGTCTTTTCGTCGATGGCCCGCTTCAGGTCTTCAAGATCGATGAGGCCGTCAGCTTTTACCGGCAGATAAGTTACCCGGTAGCCGTATTTTTCCAGCCGCTTGCAGGTATCGAGCACAGCCTTGTGCTCGGTTACCTGGGTGATGATGTGGTTGCCGCGCTCGCGGTACATCTCCGCGATGCCCTTGATGGCCAGATTGTCGCTCTCGGTGGCGCCGGAGGTGAAGATGATCTCCCTGGCGGTGGCGCCGATGAGGCGGGCAATCTGTTCGCGGGCCGTATCGACGGCTTTTTCCGCCTCCCAGCCGAAAGAGTGGTTGCGGCTGGCGGCATTTCCAAACTGGGTGGTCAAAAAAGGCATCATCGCCTCAAGCACGCGCGGATCGAGCGGGCTGGTGGCGTGATTGTCCATGTAAATAGGCAAGCTTACGCCTTCCGGCGCCTCTACCTGGCTTGCAACGGTGCTCATTCCTTGAATCTCCGTCCTTTTTTCGGTTCCGCATGCATGCGGAAGAGGGGTGGCTTACAGCGTGAGTCCAACGAGCTTTTGCCCATCGGGAGGTCGTCCCGATGCTGCCTCGTGTTCGGTCAAGTCCTGAATACTGATGCTTTTGAGAACTCCGGCGATGGTCTCATTGACCCGGGCCAGTGGTTCCTTGATGGTGCAGTTCGGGGTCAAGTCACAGGACTTGGCTCCCTTGATGCACGAAGTGATGAAAAGCGGTCCGTCGATGGCGTGAATGACCTCGAAGGCCGAAATGGTACGTGCGTCGCGGGCCAGCGCGTAGCCGCCGTTCATGCCGGCGTGCGAGCGCAGAAGCCCTGTCTTTGTCAGCCTTTGCAGGATCTTGGCCAACAGTTGCGCGGGAATGCCGTAGGCGTCGGCCAGATCTTTGGCGCTGAACGCCGGCGTTTCCGGGTGCTCGGCCAGATATTTGAGGGCCATGAGCCCATAATCCGCCTTTTTGGTGAGCTTAAGCATTGAATATCCGACTGGATAAGTCCGCATTCAGTATACGACCTAATCCGTCGCCTATTCAAGTGATGCGGGACACGTCAGAAGCTGCCGAGGCGTCCGAAATTCCGCCGGTGCGCAGGTTATTGAAAATTCACATTCCCATTTACCCAAAAGGCGGCTAAAATCTGGCGGAAAGAGCATCTATTTCAACCAATTCCGACGACTGATGGCAAATGCTTGCAGACATCCCAGAGTTCGTATCGTCTCCCGGCATGATGAAACGGAGTATGTTGAGTGCCTTGAGTGCGGTGAGGTCTTCGATTCCGAGGAATTTCGCGACATGGAAATTGAAGACACGGCTGAAACAGAACAGGCTTCAGACGACGCCTGATTCGCGAACCCCAAAACCGACGAGACCGCAGATTACTTGCCGGGGTGGGTGCTGGTAGCCGACCCACCGGCTCGATGCGACGCCGTCCATGCGTAATGCAGCCCGGATGCCACCGTAAGAATGATGGTGGCGTCGAGCGTGGCGGTGCGCAGACCCGCGACCCAGTGTGCCGGAGTGAGCTCGTGGAGCATGACTGCGGCAACGGCGCTGATTTGGGCGATGGTGTTTGCCTTGCCGAAGATGCTGGGGGTGAACTCGCGGCGGCCCGCGGCAGCGTATAAGATGGCCGAGACCAGCAGGATACCCACATCCCGGCCAAAGACCAGCACCGTAACCGCGGCCGGGATGAGCCCTTTGAGCATGAGCACGAGAAATAGGGTGCTGAGGAGAAGTTTGTCGGCGACCGGGTCAAGGTACTGGCCCAGCATGGAGCGCTGCTTGAGGAAGCGGGCCAGCGCGCCGTCCAGGGCATCAGTCAAGCCGGCGATCACAAACAAGGTGAGGGCCAGAGCGTAATCGCCCTGCAGAACGGCTACCACCAGAAAAGGAGCAAGGCAGATGCGCAACAGTGTCAGCAGGTTGGGGGCAGTGCGGAACAGCCTGAGGCTCGTATTCGATTGATCGTGCATGGCCGATTTAAAAGAGATGGTACAGCAACTGCCGCCGGGTGCGCTTGCTTTTCGCCTTCGTCCGGGTGCTGCTAAACTATGTGAAGTCATTTTGCAGGCGCGTAGCTCAGTTGGTTAGAGCGCTTCCTTGACACGGAAGAGGTCGTTGGTTCGAATCCAATCGTGCCTACCATATTTTTCAATAACTTACGGTAAGTTTTCAAAGTTCCGAACCGCCTTTGTGGGAACACAAAGGAACAATAAGCGACTACGTTGTTCCTTGTGCCTCAACTGGCCGCTTCCATCTGCCTCACAAGCTGGTTTTTTTTGGGCAGAATCATTCGAACCACCTTGGATTGCGCCTTGCGCTTGTCTGGCGTGAGTGCCTGAGCGTAAAGCTCCATTGTGATCCTGGCGTTTGCATGGCGTAGCGAATCCTGAACCACCTTTACATCCGCCCCGCTGGATTTCAGCAGTGAGGCATAGGTGCGCCGGAAGGTATGCCAGCCGATTCGCTTAGTGATCCCCAGCGCGGCTGCTGCTGGGCGCACTCTGCGATTCAGTACCATATCCGGCCAGTACGGTTTCTTACCGGCAGATGCGGGGCTGGCAAAAACCCAATCCTCCGGCCGATTGAAGGGTGAATTGGCCTTCAGGTTGGCGAGTGTGCGCGATAGGTTCGGATCCATCGCTACGGGCTTCCCAGACGCTACGGTCTTCAGGTTGCCAACATGCTGATTCACGATAGAGCGCCGGGGTTGGATTATCCCCGCCTCGAAATCGACATCGGCCCACTGAAGACCAATCATCTCCCCACGCCGCAAGCCCGTTCCTGCTGCAACAAACACCATAGAACGGAACGGGTCCGGCAGTGCTGCAAGGAGTCCGGCCAGTTCCCCAGCGTCAAGAATGTCCGGCTCGGTGTGCCGCATCGCACTCTGCCGCACCTTGGTTATAGGGTTGGCGTCGTGCCACTCGTAACGCTGGGCATGGCTGTAAAGAGCATGAAAGATGTTGCGAATTTTCGCCTTGGATGCATCGGCCAAGTTTAAGCTGCCAAGCCAATCCTCCACGGCTACGGTTCGCACATCTCCCAGCTTGTAGCTTCCCCAGCGGGGGCAGATGTACCGTTCAATCATCCCCCGGTAACACTCCCGCGTGGAATATGCCTTGCTCGGCTCCTGTTCGTCCAGTTCCGTTTCCATGAAGTGAGCGGCAAGCTGGGCCACTGTCATGGATGCCTTGACGCGCTGGGGCTGTTCCTTCGTTATATCCAGCCTCAGCGTGGCTACAGCCTGCTCCGCCTTTGCCTTTGTCGGATACTGCTGCTTTGTTCCGACAATCGCTTTGCGTTGCACTCGCTTTCCCTCCGGCCCTGTTTCCCGCCAGCGGAATATCCAGACAGGTGGGCCGGATAAGCGTTCCTCAATTGTCAAAGATCCCCTTTGGAAAGTCTGCCTCGTGAGTGGTTGCATTCTGGGTGCTCCAATTCTCACGCGGACAAGTTGGCTGGGGTCCATTGTAGCTTCCTATTAAGCCATGCGTCGATTAGCGAAGCGCGGAAGAGCCAATACCGGCCAACGCGAAACGCTGGGATGCGGTTTTCCCTTGCCATCCGCATTACTGTCTTGGGGTGAAGACACAACGTCTCCGCCGCAGTCTGTACATCTATCAAAGGTTCAAAAGTCGAATCCATAACTAGCCTTTCGTCTATCTGGCTTCTAAATAGCAAAGCCCCTGCCAGTGGACGGCGAGGGGCTTGGATTGAATAACTACGTGGTTGTGGTTTGCGTCAGGATCAAGCAGCTAAAGGCACTTCAGGGGCATCCCATAACCCTCGTGCTTCTGCCAGTTCACCCCTTGCATTTCCGTCTTCGTCAATGTTTTCGTTCGCCCATGAGCGGTTGTGGTCGTCACTGAGTCCAAGGAAGCGATTGATCGTGCTCTCTGGGTAGCGCCACAACTTACCCGCCCGCAAGGCTGTGAGTTTGCCTTCCTTGCGTAGCCGTTCTACTTTATGCGGCGTCACCCCTAAGACTTCGGCTACCGTTTCCTTGTCGTACATGTACTCAAGGGTTGCTATGTCGGGAAGTCCCAAGAAACGCTTCAGTTCGCTTTCTGGGTAGTAGCAGCGGCCATCAATCTTCACTGGCGTTAGCAGCCCTTTTATGCGCCATCCTTCAATTCCGCGAACCGTCACATCCAGTTGGTATGCTGCGTCCTTCGTGCTGTACATCAGTTCTGTAATCATATTTTCGTCCTCTATTAAGCCGCAGTCGCGGCGGTGTCGCTTGGCTTTTCAGCCAACGTATAGGTAAAAGGGCAGCCCTTCTCACCCGTCCCTGAACGTGTTAGGGAACCTCTGAAGAACTCCCCGATCCACAACTGATGCAGGTAATGTGGAGTCAGGGAGATCGATCAGGCATGCGGCAAATGACATTGGCCCATCAAGCAGAGTTTCAACGTTACTCGAAGAAGACCCGGCGCGAACAGTTTCTGGAAGAAATGGATGCCGTCATGCCTTGGGCTGAGTTGTTGTCGCTGGTTGAGCCGCATTACTCAAAGGGGGAGATGGGCCGCAAGCCGGTAGGCCTCGACATCATGCTACGAGTCTATTTTCTGCAGCAGTGGTTCGCGCTCTCGGACCCTGCGGTCGAAGACGCGCTTTACGAATCGCCGGTGCTGCGGCGCTTTGCAGGCATCGATCTGGGCCGGGCTCCGGTGCCCGACGAGACCACCATTCTCAACTTCCGTCACATGCTCGAAGAACACGAACTGGGCGGCCAAATGCTGGATGCGGTGAATTTGTATCTGGCCACTCGCGGCATCCGGATCACCACCGGGACCATTGTGGATGCGACCATCATCCACGCACCTTCGTCCACCAAGAACGAGAAGAAGGAGCGCGATCCGGAGATGCATCAGACCCGCAAAGGGAATCAGTGGTATTTCGGCGCCAAAGCGCACATCGGCGTCGATTCCAGGGAAGGGGTTGTGCATTCGGTGTGCACCTCGGCGGCGAGCGTTTCCGATGTTCACATGTTGCCGGATCTGTTGCACGGTGGCGAGAAGAAGGTCTGGGGCGATGCCGGTTACCAGGGACAGACCGAGGCGATTCGTGAAGCTGCGCCTGCCGCCCAGGACATGACCAGCCGCCGGGTGAAGACCAAGGCCGGCGTCGATGAAGAGCAGAAGCGCAAGAACCGTACCAAAGCCCGGGTGCGCTCCAAGGTGGAATGGCCGTTTCGTATTCTCAAGCGCGTCTTCGGCTTTACCAAGGTGCGCTATCGCGGGTTGAAGAAAAACCACGAATGGTTGTGTGCGGCCTTTGCCTTGGTCAATATCTACCAGCACCGCAGGAGGCTGGCGAAGATCAATTTGCAGGTGTCCCCGCAAGGGGCGTAGTGTGTCCGCCGGGGCTCTATCGAGCCTCCGGCGGGCATAACGGCAAGATCGAAAACCGCGAATTGACCAGTTTTGAGTGGATACGGCCAAAGAAAAGCCGTGCACCCTTATAACTCGACGATTTTCAGAGGTTCCCTAACGCGATTGAGCTATTGAAGGTTCGTGATCGCCGCGATGGCTTTGCGCCGGTGGAAATACGGGCACTGTTTCCCGAGTTTGGCCGCATGATTGGCTTTGCGGTGACCGCGCAGGTTGAGACCGTGACGGACTGTTATCCACGCAGCCTGGATCAGTTCGTAGAGCTTTATCGCGCAGTGGGTGAATCTCCCAAGCCGGCGGTGGTCGTCCTGCAGGAGGTGGGTGGGCATGCGAATTATGCCGCGCACTGCGGCGAGGTGATGACCACAGTCTTCAAACGTCAGGGAGCAATCGGGCTGGTTTCAGATTGCGCCGTACGCGACATTCCGGAAGTGCGCGCTCTCGGGTTTCACTATTTTGCCCGTGGCGCCGTGGTGAGCCATGCAAATTTCCATATCGTGCGGGTCGGCGTGCCCGTCCAGATTCTTGGCATGCCCGTTTCGACCGGGGATATTCTTCACGGCGATGAAAACGGGCTGCTCACTGTACCCCGCGGCTGTGAAAAGGCGATTGCCGACGCCGTAGACCAGGTACGCACGCGCGAGCGGAAACTCATGGACTGGGTGCGGAGCGACCAGTTCAAATTGGAGGGATTCCTCGATTATGTCCCTGAGTGAACCGTGGAAGCGTTCGTTGCGATGAGTCATTCCGGCAGTGGGAAAGCCGCTAGACGCCTGCGTCGAATTTTCCGCTGCGCCATTTGGCCGGCTCCTGGTTTGGCATGATGAAATTGATCGGGCCCTCTCCGCGAAAACTTCTGGAATCCAGCAATCCTCCCCGAAGTGGTGCTTTCAAGCAGGGGCGCTCTCTCCTAGTCTTTTGAGTTAAAGTCCGCCGCTTCCGACACTGACCACCGGCTTTCTGCTGCTCTCGCGTACCGACGGCCACTATCATGTTGGCAATGAAGAGAGGATACGAGGGCGGCTGCAGACTCAACGTACTTTACCTGCTAATTTTGCATAGAGGCTGACTGGCCGAATAACTCGAATGAGGTGAATCACCGTGAATCGGCGTGAATTTCATCGGAACCTGGTGGGAGCCACCTTGGGATTAGGCGTCCCTGGCCTTGGAATTTCTGAAGGGAAGCGGCCGACTGGGCCGCGAGCAACAGCGGCGGCGCCTTATCAGATTTCGATTATGCTCTGGACCGTTTTCAGAAATCTGCGCTTCGAGGAGCGCCTGGAAAAAGTAGCAGAGGCGGGTTACCGCAATGTAGAGTTGGTCGGCGAGTTCGAGAAGTGGTCGGAAAGCGATTGGCGGAACGCGCTTCGTAAGCAGCGCGAGCTTGGGATTACATTTGACACCACCGGAGGCCTTCAACACTCCAGTGAAAAAGTCGGCCTCGCTGATCCCTCAGCGCGCGAGCTGATGCTCGAGGACCTTCGGAATATCCTTCCCACCTGCGAGCGCCTCGGCTGCCGCCGCATTATTCTCATGTCGGGGAATGTTGTCCCCGGCCTCAGCCATGAACAGCAGCACCAGAGTTGTATTGAGGGCCTGAAGCGAGCCGCGGAGATCATCGAGGGGAAAGATTTCGAACTTCTGGTGGAAAACATCGATCCCAAAGAGGATCCCCGGTACTTCCTCACCTCCGTTGCTGAAGGCTTTGAGATCATACGCGCCGTGGACCATCCTCAGGTGCGCTTTCTTTACGACTTCTACCACGAGCAGATTGCCGAAGGGAATTTAATTGAAAAGCTGGAGAAGAACATCGATCTGGTGAGCGTCTGTCATGTAGCCGATGTCCCCGGACGTCACGAACCCGGAACTGGAGAGATCGACTATATCAACATTTACAGGAAGCTTGCGGCTCTTGGCTACGACCGGTATGTAGCGATGGAGTACTTGCCTACTTATGACCCGGTGGAAAGCCTCAAGGCGTGTCGCGAGCAGGCAATGCACGCTCCCGCGTACCAAAAAGCTTTGTGGACGCCTCAGTCGGCTTGATATCGGAACTCGATTGGGGTTAGGGATGACCAGACAACTGGAGGTAGGACGGATGCTGACGCGGAGAGATGTACTGAAGACACTGGGAGGGGTTGCGGCTGGTGCGACGGTTGGCATCGGCAACGCGTGGTCCGAGGGTCCCCTCGCCTGGCCCGGCCCTATCGGTCTTGAACTCTACACAGTCCGCGACCTGTTTGCGAAAGAGCCACTGCGAACCCTGGAGAAAGTGGCTGCCGCCGGCTACCAACTCGTGGAAATCGCTCCGGGAAGCAGGCCCTCCTCTCTGAACGCGGATTTGCGCGCGGCTCACCTGGTGGCACCAAGCGGCTACTTCCAACAACCTAAAACCATGGACGAGTGGAAGACGACAGTTGAGCAAGCTCACAACTACGGCTTGAATTACATCGTAATTGGAGAAAATCCCAAGCTGGACGCCGAACAATGGAAGCGAGTTGCGGAATTTTTCAACCGCTGCGGAGAAGTTTCCCAGGAAGCTGCAATCCAGTTCTGCTACCATGCCCACTTCCATGAGTTTGCCCCACTCGGCGATACGAATGGCTACGAAATCCTGTTGAATAGCTGTAGCTCGAAGCTGTTGAAAATGGAGATGGATATTTTCTGGGTCATCTATGCCGGAGCCGACCCACTTGATTACTGGCGACGTTATCCGGGCCGCTTCCCGTTGCTGCACATCAAGGACATTCGCAAAGGCGTTACGATTCATCACCAGCAGAGCCCGAAACCCAACGGGCCGAATCCGTTTGCACCGGTTGGTCAGGGAACCATTGACTGGCCTCGAATGTTTGCGCATGTGGAAGAGGCCGGCGCCAGGCACATCTACGTTGAGCAGGACCGTTGCACTCTTCCGGAGTTTGAAGCCATAAAGATAAGCTATAACTCCCTCAGGCACCTCCGCCTGAGCTGATTTCAGGTAGCGCACTCTTGTGGAGGTTGATCGTCCCCGCAGTTTGACAAGCGTGCAATGCAGGATATGGCCTGAGTCACAGGAGATAATCCACGGTGAATCAATTCTGACTCAAAGAAGCGGCCACGTGTTCAAGGCATTCAGCGTCGATGAGCCGATAGAGAATCTTGCGGCGGGACTGAACTCTCCCGTAAGTGACCGTATCGCAAAACACCAAATCCGCACTGCCCAGGCGGATTGGGGAGTCTGCATCGGCCAGGACTTCATGAAAGGTATGCCGCATGCCAATGGCCGGCGCCAGAAGACTTCGCGCCGTTCTGATTAGACTCTCACTTACGGATACAACTGCAACTATAGATGGGTTTTGCAGCTTCCGGATCAGGTCGATATGCTCGCCTGCCTGTGCATATACGATGCCAATGGCTGGCCGGTTTCGCGGCACAAGGGGTTTAATGTCCTCGGCAAGATGAGTTGCGGCCAGTACCTGGGCACCGATGGCTAACCCCGGTTCCCCGGCGAACGCCTCAAAAGAGCAACTCTCGACTAACCACCCAAGATGTCCCCGGATTTCTGCCTGAATGATTTTGCGCAAACCTGCTTCCGGCTCCACCACCAGAAGATGATCGGGCGGTTGTGCCATAAGGCGTTCGCGTACCCGTTGCCGCAGTGCCTGCAGAGAGTAGCCCGACTCTCTCGCGCGCTCGATGCTTTCGTTTATCAGCTCATCCAGATCGCGCGGGTTCGCCGATGCCGTCACTGAGCCCGCGCCCACCAGCAACCGGCTGCCGCGGCGCCGTGTAAGCCAGCCTCTGCGCACAAGGTCCTGATACGCCTCGCTCACCGTGTTATGGTGCACTTTGCTCAGCCGAGCCAGCGCACGCACGCTGGGCAATTCCTCGCCTGCCCGTAGTTGGCCCGTCGTAATCAGAAACACAATCTGTTCTGCGAGCTGCTGCCTCAGCGGTACATCGCTATTTTTGCTCAGCGTAATCTGCATGCGTTCGCCCGATCTCCACATCCTGATTTCAGCTTCAGGATTAAGAGTCATTTCCCTCTCAAAGCGTATAACTCTCGTTTCTGTCTCGGCGATTTGCCCCACGTTGTGACAGTCACAGGAACTGTCACCTGCCGCGTAGTTCCGACTGCGGGATCCAACTATTCTCACGGAGTCGCAGCTATGCGACCCAGGAGCACATCATGAGCAGAGACAATCGAGTTGCCGAGTTCATCCAGAAATCACTCGACGCCGGCATTCCCGTTCCGTCGTTTGTTGGCCTTCTCACCGCGCGCGGCTGGACCGAAAAGCAAGCTTACTCCGCCCTCGCCGACCATTATCAACGCCAGACCGGAATCGAGGTGCCGCCACGCCCCGGCAGCGGCACTTCAGCCCGCGACGCCTTCTTTTACCTACTCATCTTCTCCACTCTCTCCGTCTGGACGCTGTCGCTGGGATGCCTTGCTTTTTCGCTGATTAACCGCTGGCTCGCAGACCCCCTCTTTCGAGGTTACGGGCAGACCTTCAGCACCTACACCGTCACTACCTCCCTTGCCGCGATCATTATCGCCTTTCCGCTCTATTTGCTCATCTCCCGCATCGTCCTACGCGAGGCTGCAGCAGACCCGGAAAAGCTCGAGTCGGGCGTCCGCAAATGGCTTACGTACATGGCTCTGGTTGTCGCTGCCTCGGTTTTCATGGGCGACCTTATCACCGCCCTCGCCTATCTGCTCCGCGGCGAACTTACCTCCCTGTTTCTCGCGAAGAGCTTTGTTGTCCTTGCTCTTTCCAGCGGCGTTTTCTGGTACTACTTCGGCGGTCTGCGCAAGATCGAAGCCCCAGCCTCCGGGCTCAGCCGCGACCGGCTGATGGCTGTTGTCAGCGCCGCTGTCGTCGCCGTTATGATCACTCTCGGTTTTATGCAGCTTGGCGCGCCAAGCGCTCAGCGCAAGCTTGTTGCCGACAGCCAGCGCCTGCAGCGGCTCTTTACCTTGTCGAACTCTATTCGGACCTACTGGCAGGGCCACGCATCCCAGCTTCCCGCCAGCCTCAACCAGCTTCCCGGGACAGCCTACGCCGACCCGGTCACCCACGAACCCTTCGAGTACCGTCCACTCCAGGGCAGCCAATACCAACTCTGCGCTGTTTTTGCCGCCCGCAGTCCACGGCAGGATGAAAGCCGGGTGCCCAGTATCGATCCCAATCCCTGGGCTCACACAGCCGGCCGCCACTGCTTTCTTCTCGACGCATCCGTCTTCTCTCAGTCGCCGAACCTCAATTACAGCGCCTACTAAAGCTGCGATCTGCGGCCAGCCTCATCGCTTCAGATTATGCGGCTGGCCGGCCCAACAGGCAGGAGATGCACAAGGGAACTCATGAATGCCCGAAAGCTGCCATAGCAAGGAAGGAGCAGAATCGCTAGAATGGCCTACCAACAAAACCAATCCGAAGTTATGACGACTGGATCCGACAGTACTCTTGAAACTTCTTCGACGGCTGCTTTTCGGCAGCGCGGGCTTCGTGGTTTTTCAGCCCTGGTGGTCACCCAGTTTCAGGGCGCCTTCAGCGATAATCTGCTGCGAAATCTGCTGCTCTCCATGATCGTCGGCATGGGCCTTGCGCAAAGCGAGCGCGAAAGCTTTGTGTCGCTGGTTACCTTCCTCTTTTCCTTGCCCTTCATTCTCTTCAGCATGGCCGGCGGCTGGCTGGCGGACCGATTTAGCAAGCGACAGATCACCATCTGGACCAAGGTGATGGAGATCGGGTCCATGGTCCTGGCCACTGCCGGACTCGCCGCCCATTCGCTCACCCTTTCACTGGTGGCGCTCACTATGGTGGCAACGCAGGCGGCACTGTTCGGACCGTCCAAGTACGGACTTCTTCCCGAACTTCTTCCGGAGAAGCGGCTCTCCTGGGGTAACGGCGTCATCGAGCTTGGCACCTTCCTTGCCATCATTCTCGGCACGGTCGCCGGAGCGGCTATGGCCCAGCACTTCCACGGACACGAGGTATTTGCCGGTTACGCTCTGCTGGCGCTGGCTGCCGCGGGATTCCTTTCCAGCCTCGGCATCGACCGCGTTCCGCCCGCCGCGCCAACCAAGCGATTCCGGCTGAACTTTGTAGGCGATCTCTGGCAGCAAATCCGCATCATGCGGCGAGACCGCGCACTCTTTCTCGCCGTCGTGGGCAATACCTATTTCTGGTTTCTGGGCTCACTTCTATTCTCGACCATCGTGGTCTACGGTCCGGATGTGCTGCACGTCGGGATGACGAAGGCCGGCTATCTGAACGCCACGCTTGCGGTCGGGATTGGCATCGGCAGCATGGTGGCCGGAGTGGTGAGCGGCAACAAGATCGAGTACGGACTGATTCCGCTTGGATCCATTGGCATGACCGCGACCGGTTTAGTGCTTGGACTCCACCCGCACGGCCTCCTCGGTTCGGCAATTCTGCTTGGCATTCTTGGCTTCTGGGCCGGCTTCTTCGCCGTGCCGGTAAATGCGCTGGTTCAGCACCGCCCGGCGGAAGAGGACAAAGGCGGCATCATTGCGGCAGCGAATCTGCTGTCGTTTGTGGGAATCGCGTTGTCCGCCGGCGCCTACTACGTGTTCACCGAGTTTATCCACCTGAACCCGCGCGGGGTTATGGTGGCCGCGTCGTTGATCACCGGATGCGGAACTGTCTACGTCCTGATGCTGCTGCCCGAGTGGTTTGGGCGCCTGCTGCTGTTCTTTGTGACTCACACCGTATATCGCGTGAAGGTCCTGGGGCGGGATAACTTTCCCGATAAGTCCGGCGCTCTGCTGGTGTGCAATCACATGTCGTTTGTGGATGCCATGCTGCTGATCGCATCCACGGATCGGCCCATTCGGTTTCTTATTTATCAGGGCATTTACGACATGAAGGTGGTGAAGCCCTTCGCGCGTATGATGCGGGCTATTCCCATCTCCAGCGAGCAGCGTCCGCGTGACATGATTCGCTCGCTGCGCACGGCCAGCGACGCTCTTCGCAACGATGAGATTGTGTGCATCTTCGCTGAAGGGCAGATCACGCGCACGGGTCAGTTACTCCCCTTCCGCCGCGGCCTGGAACGGATCATGAGGGGTGTTGACGCGCCGATCATTCCCGTCAGTCTGGAAGGCGTTTGGGGCAGCATCTTCAGTTTCGATCGCGGCCGCTTTCTCTGGAAGCTGCCACGCCGCATTCCTTATCCCGTTACCGTGAGTTTCGGTCGGCCCATGCCACCGTCCACGACCGCCGTCGAGGTTCGCCAGGTGGTGCAGGAACTTCAGGCGGATGCCTTCCAACAGCGCAAACGGCGCATGAAAACCCTCGACCGGGCCTTTGTGCGAACGGCGCGACGGTATCCGCTGCGCTTCATGATGGCCGACGGGCGGACGCCGAAAGTCACCTTCGGCTCGGCGCTGACGAAGACGGTATATGTCGCTCGCCGGCTTCGCTCGCAAATCGGCGATGCCAGGATGATCGGGCTGCTGCTGCCGCCCTCGGCCGGCGGCGCGCTGACCAACTTTGCGCTCACTCTGCTCGGCCGCGTCCCCGTAAACCTGAACTACACCTTGTCGAGCGAAGCCATCGCTTCCTGTGCGTGGCAATGCGAACTTGAGGTGGTCATTACGTCGAAGGCCTTCGTGGAACGCTTTCCTAATCTGGAGATTCCTGGCCGGACGATTTTTCTGGAAGATGCGCTGCAAGGTCCCCGCTTCACGGAGCGAATGGCCGCTCTGGCGCTTGCCTGGCTCGTACCTTCCGCGTGGCTGGGCAGAGCCATCGGGCGCCGCGGGCTTCGCCCCACCATGGACGATCTGGCCACGATTATTTTCTCCAGCGGAAGCACCGGCGATCCGAAAGGCGTAATGCTGACACACTTCAACATCGGCGCCAACATCCAGCAGGTGTCCCAGGTCTTTATGCTGGGCGGCCGCGACAAGATTCTCGGGATTCTCCCTTTCTTTCATTCCTTCGGTTTCACCGCTGCATTGTGGATGCCTGCGGTCAGCGGTATCGGGGCCGTCTACCATCCCAACCCGCTGGATGCCCGCTCCATCGGTGAACTCGTGTCCCGCTACCGGGTGACCTTTCTCGTGGCGACGCCGACATTCCTCCAGGCATACATGAGGCGCTGCTCGCCGGAGAGCTTCGGCAGCCTTCAGTACGTGCTGGCAGGTGCCGAGAAGCTGCCGGACCGGGTGGCCATGGCATTCGAAGACACCTTCGGCATTCGTCCGCTCGAAGGCTATGGCTGCACGGAGTGTTCCCCGGTCGTTACCGTCAACGCGCGCGATTACCGCGCTCCCGGATTCCGGCAGGTCGGTGCGCGCCGGGGCCGCATCGGACATCCATTGCCGGGTGTCTGCGTCCGGATTGTTGACATTGAGAACGGAAGCCCAGTTCCCGCGGGAACCCCGGGAATCTTGCTGGTCAAAGGGCCGAATGTGATGAAGGGTTATCTGGGACGGCCCGAGAAGACGGCAGAGGTACTTCAGGATGGCTGGTACACCACCGGCGACGTCGCCAAAATGGAGGCAGACGGCTTCGTCACCATCACTGACCGGCTCTCACGCTTCAGCAAAATCGGCGGAGAGATGGTGCCCCATATCAAAATCGAAGACAAGTTGCATGAGCTGGCCGATCTGTCGGAACAGATGTTTTCCGTGACAGCCGTCCCCGACGAAAGGAAGGGCGAACGGATCGTGGTGGTCCACACGCTGGCTGACGACAAGCTGGACCTGGTGCTGGATAAGCTTCCCCAGTGCGACCTGCCTTCTCTTTGGAAGCCGCGGCGCGATCAGTTCATCCATGTCGAAGCGCTGCCGCTGCTGGGCACAGGAAAAATCGACTTGCGTGCCGTCAGGCAGATTGCCCTGGAGAAGACCCAGAAAATTGAAGCTCGGGTACGCTAGTTGTTTGGTCCCGGCATTTGAGGGTATCTCCGATTCGCCCAAGTTGGAGAACCCGAGAACGGTTGTCGGACGTTTGGAACTCCTCGCCGACCGAAGCCCCTATAATGGCTCGGGGAAAGGCTGAGACGAGATATGGCTGATTTGCAGGGAAGAATTGCACTGGTTACGGGAGCGTCGCAGGGCATTGGGCGCGCGGTGGCGTTGGAGTTGGCACGGAAGGGCGCGGTGGTGGCGCTGGCGGCACGGAATGAGGCGAAACTGGCCGAGGCCGCGGCGGAGATTGAGGCGGCCGGCGGACAGGCTGCTGTGTTTGCCATGGACGTGGCCAACGAGGAGTCAATCAAGGCGGGAGCCAAGGCGGTTGTGGACCGGTTCGGGAAGGTGGAGATCCTGGTGAACAACGCAGGCATTACGCGCGACGGGCTGATGCTGCGCATGAAGCGGGGCGACTGGGACGATGTGCTGGGCGCCAACCTGACAGGAGCGTTTCTGCTGACGCAGGCGCTGCTGGGGCCCATGCTCAAGAACCGCTGGGGGCGGATTGTGAACCTGTCGAGCGTGGTGGGGCGCACGGGCCAGGCGGGGCAGGCGAACTATGCGGCGTCAAAGGCGGGGCTGATCGGGCTGACGCGGTCGATGGCGCGCGAGTTTGCGTCGCGAGGCGTTACGGTGAACGCCGTGGCGCCGGGATATATTGAGACGCCGATGACTGCTGTGCTGGACGAAAAGCAGCGCACCGCCATGCTGGCGGAGATTCCGCTGGGGCGCGCCGGTACGGCCGAGGAGATTGCGCAGGCGGTGGCGTTTCTGGTCTCCGATGCGGCTGCCTATATTACCGGGCACGTGCTGGACGTGAACGGCGGCATGTTCATGGGCGGCTGACGGCGGCGAGCTGCGCTGCGGACAATCTTCAAGCTTTAACTCATTTCATCCGATAAGGCATGCGGGTAGGTGCGCATGCCGATCAGGGTGGTTCGCGCGGATGGTTGCGATGGCCCGCTTGCCGGATTAGGCGGCGGGCTCCGGTATTGTGCGCGCCAGCCCATTCTGGATCTGCGCGGGCGCGTGCAGGCTTATGAGCTGCTCTTCAGGAGCGGCAAGGAGGCCGCCTTTTGTGGGGACGGCGATCTGGCTACCCGCACCATGCTCGACAACACCGTGATTTTTGGAGTGGAGGAGCTTTCAGGCGGGCTGCCGGCGTTTGTGAACTGCACCAGGGAAGCGCTGGTGGAAGAGCTCGTCCAGGTGCTGCCGCCGCAGATGACGGTGCTGGAGGTGCTGGAAGATGTGGAGCCGACGCCCGAGCTTGTCTCCGCGTGCCGGAAGCTGAAGGTGGCGGGTTTCCGGCTGGCGCTGGATGACTTTGTTTGGCGACCGGGGATTGAGCCGCTGGTGGAGCTGGCCGATTACATCAAGGTGGATTTTCTTGAGACGCCCGCTGCGGAGCGAAAGGCCCTGCTGCAGCGGGTGAGCGGAAGCCCGGCTGCGCTGTTGGCTGAAAAGGTGGAGACGCAGGAGCAATACGAGCAGGCCTGCACCGAAGGGTTCAGGCTGATCCAGGGGTATTTCTTCTGCCGGCCGGTGCTTTTGCAGGGAGAGAAGATTCCGGCGAACCGGTTGTCCCAGATCCGGATTCTGGAGCATTTGCGTAGTGAACCGCTGGATCTGCACCGTGTGAGCGAACTGGTGAAGCGCGATGCTTCGCTTGCCTACCGGTTGCTGCGGTTGATCAATTCACCCCTGTGCGCGGTACGGCAGGAGGTGCGCTCGATTGAGGCGGCGCTGCTGGCGGTGGGGGACGACTGGTTTCGCCGTATTGCGACACTGGCGATCACGAGCGAATTGAATGCGGGCAGACCGCCTGAGCTGCTGCGCATGGCTTTTGTGCGGGCGCGGTTTTGCGAGTTGGCCGCAGAACTGTGCGCGCTGAATGCTGCGGAACAGTATCTGCTGGGGCTGCTGAGCCTGCTTTCAGCCATGACGCACGCGCCGATGGAGGCGCTGACGCCGGCGCTGCCCTTGCGTGCGGCGGCACGCAGGGCGCTTGAGGGAGCAGACGTACCGGAGCGAAGTCTGCTGGAATGGGTGACATGCCACGAGCGCGGCAACTGGGCGGACTGCGACAGGGTAGCCTGCGCCTGTGGCTTTGATGCGGAAGCGGCCGTGGAGTGTTACGCGCGGGCGGTTGTGTGGGCGGAAGATGTAATGCGTTGTGCCGGCTGAGGGTTACAACAACAGCGATGCCTTGGCTTCGCAGCGTGTGCTAATATCCCGGCAAGCACTGACAGCCCCGAAATTACGAGTTGAGGAGCCCCCGGCATGGAACCCGCACTCCGTCCGATGAGCCTTGGCGAGATTCTGGACCGCACGGTGCAGGTCTATCGCAAGCGGTTTCTTGCGTTTGTGGGTATCGCGGCGATGCCTTATGCGTTGGCGCTGTTTCCGCTCTCGGCGTTTCTGCTGCTTGAGTTCTGGTTCGGTTCTTCCGGCACGGGGCTGATCGGATCGACCGGGTCTTCGATTCTGATTGGCGTGGGAGTGCTCGTGGCCGTGCCGGTGTGGATCGCGGCCGCGGGACTGTCCATTGCGGCGCTCAACCACGCTGCCTGGCAATGCCACCTGGGCGAGGGAACCACGATTCGCGGCGCGTACCGCGACATCTGGGCCCGCGGCTGGAACTACGTGGGGCTGTTTTTCCTGCAGTGTCTTCTCATAGGAGGAGTGCCAGCGGGCGCCGGGGTGGTCATGATCATGGCCGGAACCGCCGTTGCAGTCACACTGCGCGGCAGTATGGGCATGGCGGCGAGCATGGTGCTGGGACTGCTTGCAGGTGTGGTATTCATTGGGATCTTTGCCTACGTGATCTGGATGATGCTGAGGATCTCGCTGGCTTTTCCGGCTGCAGTGGTGGAGCAGAGCAGCGCCACGGATGCACTGGGCCGCAGCGCAACTCTCAGCAAAGGCGGCAGAGGCCGCATCTTTGTGATGTTCCTGCTGGTTGGGGTGCTCAATTATCTGATTTCAATTGCCGTCACCCTGCCATTGGTGGTCGCCGTGGCTGCCATTCCGGGGTTGAAAGATCCGGCGCATCTTCAAACCATGCTGGGCCTGACTTCCGTGATGAGCTACAGCGTGTCTTTTGCCGCGCAGGCGCTCGTGATGCCGATATTCGCTATCGCGATATTGCTGTTTTACTTCGATCAGCGCATCCGCAAGGAAGGGTTCGATATCGAGTGGATGATGCTGCGCGCCGGGCTGGTGGTTCCTGAACCGGCTACGCCGCCGGCGCAGCCGTGGACGCCCGCCACGCCGGAGGGAACGGCGACGCAGCCTCCGGCGCCTCCGCAGAGCGAAGAACCTGCGTAGGGTTGTGGCGGGGATACGTGCCTGGTTTCAGGTGCGGGAACGTAATCGGGATTCATTCTGCGGATGGGCAATGACGGCTTGCTGCAGTGAATCCCCGATCCCGAGATCATTTCAGGGGCGAGGAAGCGCATTCGTCCGCTATCATCGGCGCATGCACACGAAGAGGATGGAAGGCGAGCCCTGGGGGGTGGTTCGAGGGCAGAAAGCCGGGCAATCTGGCCTGCGCGGGGGGTGTATGCGCCTTGCGGTTCTTTGTGTACTGACTCTTCTTCCAGTGGCAGGCTCGCTCGCGGTGGCGCAGCACCCGGTGCGTCCGGTGGTTCCGGCTGTGCCTGTTGTGGCAGCGGGGGAGTGGCATGACGTCTCAATGACCCAGTACCGTCAGCATCTGCAGGTGCTGAGCGCGGTGGTGGATGCGTGCGCCAAGGCGCGCGATGCGAAGGCCTGCGATCCTGCGCAGGTGGGCGGCGATGACCGTGTGGCGTTGAGCGATGCGGCTAATGGGGCGCGGCGCGAGGTGCGATACGGCTGGCTGCGTGTGCTGCTGGCGCGGGCCAGGTCAAGGACGACTGTGAAGGAAAAGAAGAAGGCGGCCGCGATGGCGAAGAGAGCGGCCACCAATCCTTATGCGCTGCCGCCACCGCCAACGACAGAGGAGCTGCTGAAGGCCGCGCAAGTGCGGCTGGCTGACGATCTGGCCCGGGCAGACGGCGCGGTAAGTGCCGAGCCGCGCCATGCCGCGCAGCGCGCCGCGATGGAACAGGTGCTGGCCGAGCGGCAGTTTCGGGGGTTGACTCGGACTTCTCCGATGGAAAAGCTGCTGGAAAAGTTCAACAACTGGCTCAATTCGCTGTTTGACAGCGCGGTGCGCTTCGGCGCGCATTCGCCGTGGCTGGGCAGTGCGCTGGAGTGGGGATTGGTGCTGGTTGTTTGCGTGCTGCTGGTGTGGGCGCTGCTGCAACTGGAGCGGAGATGGCGCATCCGGCTGACGCCGGAAAGCATTGCGCCGGGGCCGCGTGCTGCTTCTGCGCGCGACTGGCAGCTCTGGCTTGAGGATGCTCGCAAGGCCGCGGCGGGGGGACAGTGGCGTGAGGCAATCCACTTTGTGTATTGGGCGGCGATTTCGCGGCTGGAGTCGCGGCGGCTGTGGCCACCCGACCGCGCGCGCACTCCGCGCGAGTACCTGGCGCTGCTTGGGAAGGACGATCCGCGACGGGCAGGACTGGCGGCGCTGACGGGCAGCTTTGAGCGGACCTGGTACGGAGGGCGCACGGCCGGCGAGAGCGATTACAGGCGGGCGGAAGAAGTGGCGGATGCGCTGATCGCGGGCAGTGCGGGGCCTGCGGCCGGATGGGGAGGCGCGGCGCGATGAAATTTCTCTCCTCACTGGATGCGAAGGATCGCCGCTTGCTGCTGTGGTGCCTGGGCATTGGGCTGGTGCTGGCGACGGTGACGGGAATTCTGATGCCCGGCGCGGATAACCGCAATCCGGTGCCTTCAAGTTACCTGAACGGCCGGCACGGCGCGCTTGCGGCCTATGAGACGCTGCTGCGTTCCGGGTACTCGCTTGAGCGGTGGGAGCGGCCTTTAAGCGACCTGGCCGCCAAGGCAGGTCCGGATACGGTGGTGATTTTTGCGCAGCCGTTTACGCGTGAGAAGAGCAGTATTCGCGCGGTGAGGGAGATTCTTGAACGTGGTGGGCGCGTGTTGGCAACGGGCTTCTGGGGCGGAATGATTTTGCCGCAAGGCGCAAGCACCGCGCCGAAGGCCTTCAATTTTTCCGCGTGCAAGCTGAAGCCGGAGGGGCTGGATGCGCTGGCGGACTCGGGCGAGGTGTGGATGCGGCCGGAAGCGACGTGGAAACTGGGCAATCCGGCACAGCGCGTGGATTACACCTGCGGCGGGCAGCCGGCGGTGGTGGATTACCGGTGGGGTAAGGGGCATGTGGTGTGGTGGGCCAGCTCGACGCCGCTTGAGAATGCTTCGCTGGCGCGGGCCGGCGATCTGAATCTGCTGCTGAACTCGCTGGGGCCGCGCGCGGGACATCATTTTTACTGGGACGAGTCGTTGCATGGGGAAATTCGCTCGCCATGGAGCTACGCGTCAGGGCCGGCCCGGACGTTGCTGTGGATTGGATTGCCGCTGGTGGGGCTGCTGGTGGTATTGAGCTTCAGCCGCAGAAGCGGGCCAGTGCGCGACTTGCCGGCGCCGGCGCGGGCCGCACCGGTGGAGTTTCTTGAGGCGCTGGGTTCGCTGTATGGCAAGGCCGGTGCGGCTTCGACTGCCGTGGCCATTGCCTGGGAACGCTTCCGGCAGCGCAGCCTGCAACTTTGCGGTTTACACGGCGCGCGTCAGGGAGCGGCGGAGGTTGCGGCCATCATTCGGCGGAAATTTCCGGCGGCGGATGCGAGCCTGGAGGCAGACCTGGCGGCCGCTGCGGAAGCGTCCTGGGGCGAAGACTTGCAGCCGCGGGAAGCGCTGCGGCTGATTCAGAAGCTCCATGACCACCAGCAAAGGTTGGAGGCCGCGGTAAAATCGGGCGGACAGGCAGCACAGGCAACATATATTGAAGCGAAACGGCATAAGAGGGCCTCATAAGCCAGGAATCCATGAATGAAGAGGTGCGGGAAACGATGCAGGAGACGGCGCTGGAGCAAAACGGCGAGCCACAACCGCTGGCGGCGGCCAGCGAACTGATTACCCACGCCCGCACCGAGATGGGGCGGGTGATTGCGGGGCAGAGCGAGGTGATCGAGGAGGTGCTGATCGCCGTTCTGTGCCAGGGGCATGCACTGCTTGAAGGCGTCCCGGGTATTGCCAAGACACTGATTGTGAAAACGCTGGGGCGGCTGCTGGGGCTTGGGTTTCAACGTGTGCAAGCTACTCCGGATCTGATGCCGGCCGATATTCTGGGCACCAGCATTTTGCGCCCGGGCGCGGACAGCTTCAGCTTCCATGCCGGGCCGGTGTTTACCGATCTGCTGCTGGTGGACGAGATTAACCGCATGCCGCCGCGCACGCAGGCCGCGCTGCTGGAGTGCATGGAAGAGCGGCAGGTGACGAGCGACGGGGTGCGGAGGCCTCTGCCTGCGTGGTTCACCGTCTTCGCCACACAGAACCCGGTGGATTTTGAGGGCACTTATCCGCTGCCTGAGGCGCAACTGGACCGGTTCCTGCTGAAGATTCGCGTGGCTTATCCGAGCGAGCAGGAGGAGATGCAGATTCTGGAGCGGCACCATGGCGGCTCAGGCGCCGGATTGCTGGACGATACCGAGATTGCCGCACTGCCTGAGAGCCTGCTGGCGGCGGCGCGCGCGGAGGTGCGGTCGATCCGGATTGAGCCGGAGTTGTATGGGTACATTCTGGCGCTGGTGAGACAGACGCGCGAATGGCCGACGCTGCTGCTGGGCGCCAGCCCGCGCGCGGCGCTGAGCCTGATGCGCGTGGCGCAGGCAGCGGCGGCCTTCGATGGCCGCGACTACCTGGTTCCCGATGATGTGAAGCGCGCCGTGCAGCCGGTGCTGCGGCATCGCGTAATTCTGAAGCCGGAGGCGGAGCTGGAGGGGTTTGACGCCGACCGCGTGCTGGGGGATGTGGTGGCTGCGGCCCCGGTGCCGCGGAAATGATCTCATCTTCGCTTCATCCCGAATGTATGCGTGCGGCGTGCCGGCCGCGCGGGCGGTTGGCCTTTGGCCTGACGGCGCGGAGCATTGTGCTGCTGATTGTGGGGTTCGTGTGGCTGATTCCGGGATTCTGGATTGGCGGGCTGAGCTACGCAATGCTTGGGTGGGATGGGCTGGTTCTGCTGGCCGCGCTTTTGGATGGCAGGCGGCTGCCGCGTGCGGAGGAGCTGACCGCCGGGCGCGAGTGGCTGAATACTCCAGCGCTTGATGGCGAGACGGAGATCGAGCTGACGGTGGAGAACCAGGGCCGCACCATTGTTTTGTGCCGGCTGGTGGACGACCTTCCCGCGGCGCTGGTTGCCGAGCCCGCCACGCATCGGCTCACTGCGTTTCCGCGCGTGCCGGCAAGCGTGCGCTATCGCGTGCAACCCAAAGATCGCGGCGACTGGGAGACAGGCTGGGTTTATGTACGCTACCGCTCTCCGCTGGGGCTGGCGGAGCGTTGGGCCATGGCGCCTGTGACGCAGACGGTGCGTGTTTATCCGGCGTTGCGCGCGGGTGAGGAGCAGCAGATTTTTCTGGCGCGCAGCCGGCAGATTGAGCTGCAACTGCGGCAGGCACGGCAGCGGGGCATGGGCCGCGACTTTGAGAGCCTGCGCGAATATCACGAGGGCGACGACCTGCGCGACATCTGCTGGACGGCCACGGCGCGGCGCGGCAGTCCGATTACGCGGCAATATCAGAGCGAGCGCAGCCAGGCGGTGTGGATTGTGCTGGACTGCGGGCGGCTGATGCGGTCGCGCGTGGCAATGGCGGCGCAGACGGGCGGGAATTCCGGCGGGCCTGATGCCGCGGACGAGCGCCGGCATTCCAAACTGGACTATGCGTGTTCGGCTGCTGTGGCGATGGCGCAACTGGCACTGGCTTCCGGTGACCGTGTGGGGCTGATCGCCTATGGGCAGACGATTCAGCAGCGGTTGCTGCCGGGGCGGGGCGCGGCGCACCTGCGGCAGATGATCGAGTTGCTGGCCCAGGTGCGCGCCGAGGAGAGCGAGGCCGACCATCTGCGGGCGACGGCCATGCTGAGCCGGATGCAGCACCGCCGCTCGCTGGTGCTGTGGATTACCGATCTGGCCGAGACGGCGATGCGGCCGGAGGTGATCGATGGGGCCATGCAGCTCATGCGCCGGCATCTGCTGTTGTTTGTGGCGATGGCGCAGCCGGAGGTGAACCGCATTGCGGAGGGGCGGCCGAAGAATGTGGAGCAGATGTTCCTTGCCGCGGCTGCGCAGGAGATGGCTGGGCGACGCGAGCTGCTGCTGGCGCAGTTGCATGAGCAGGGGGCGCTTACGCTCGACCTGGTTCCGGAGGCGCTGACTTCCGCAGTGCTGAATCGGTATCTGGCGGTGAAAGAGCGGGCGCTGGTGTGAGGCTAAACTTGGCCAAGTTAGCTATAATAGAGTTGAGGACAGGAGATGCGGACGGTTAACATCGGTGCACTTAAGAACCAACTCAGCGCATATCTGCAATATGTGCGCAATGGGGAAGAGGTTGTGGTGAAGGACCGGAACAAGCCGGTAGCGCGAATTTTGCCCATCCGCACGCCCATGACCGCCGACGAGGAGGAAGCGCAGCTTGTGGCTGAAGGTAAGCTGAAGTTGCCCGAGCGGGAGATGGACTGGGAGGCATTCTGGGCGCTGCCACGGCCCAATGTCTCCGAGGAAGCCGCCCACGAAGCGATCATGTGGGCCAAGGGCTACGATAAGGACTTCAAATAAATGGAGCCTGCCTTTTGGGATTCAAGTTCACTTGTTCCGTTGTGTGTGACGCAACCCTCTACCCCGGTGGTTGAGGATCTTTGCAGGCAATACCGCATAATCGTCTGGTGGGCTGCGCCCGTTGAGTTGCAGGGCGCCTTTTCCCGGTTAGTAAGGATGGGCAAGTTGACTCCCTCTGGGCGTGCGCAGGCTCAGATTGCTTTGGAAAGCCTGCGGCGCGGTTGGCGTGAGGTAGATCCTGATGACTCACTGCGCGACCGTGCGGAGTCCTTCGTCGATCGCTTTGTCCTGACTGCCGCTGATGCTCTGCAACTTGCGGCGGCGTGGACGTGGTGCATGGGCCATCCGCGCAGTCGGCCGTTTATTTCGGGAGATGTGCACCTTCGGGATGCTGCACGGCAGCTAGGCTTTCAGGGTATCGGAGGGTGATCGGACCGCGTTACAGCAGGTTTTCTCATCATCAGCGGAATCCGAATGACGACTGGCTCATCTGAGAGAATGATGACAGTGAGTCAAGGAAGCCAAGTTGTGTCTCGGCGCGGGGCGTTATTTCTTCTTGCCATGTTGGGGATGGTCTGTGCGGCGGTTCCGGCCTGCGCGCAGATGGCGAATCCGAGTTCTGCCTCGAATCCCTTTTTTGGCAGCGTTACCGTGCAGCAGGTCACGAGCGGGCCGATCAAGTTGTCGCTGGAGGATGCGATTCGCCGTGGGCTGGAGAATAATCTGGGCCTGCGGGAGGCGGAGGCCGGGCAAAAGGCGCTGCAAGGCGAAAAGGATGTGGCCCTGCAGCAGTTTTTGCCGACTATTACACTCACGGGCGACTCAGGGTTCCACCAGCACAACCTGGCGGCGATGGGCTTCAGTCCCGGCGTGGCTGCCAAGTTCAGCAAACTCATGCCGCCGGGCGCAGGAGCGTTTTCGCCTATCACGCGCGATACGCTGACGAAAGGACAGATTCACTTCAGGCAGACGCTTTTTTCCGGGCCGGTGATTGCCGGTTACAAGGCAGCGGGTGCGGCGGAGCGGGTGGCCTACTACGCGCGCATGTCGGCTGAAGGCGATGTGGTGCAGGACGTGGCTGTCACTTATCTGCGCGCGATTGCAGCAGCGAGTAATGTAACCAATGCCAAGGCGCTTGTGACCGCGGACAAGGTGGCGCTGGATCACGCGACTGCGGAGTACGAAGCCGGCACGGTGCCGAGACTCGATGTGCTGCGGGCGCAGGTGGAGTTGCAGGCACGGCTGCAGGAAGTGATCGCGGCGCAAAACAATCTGGATAAGAATCGGATTCTGCTGAAGCGTGAGATCGGCATTGCACCGGCGCAAAAGATAGAGCTGACCGATCGTGCGCCCTATAAGGAACTGGCCGCGCAGACACCTGCCGAGGTGCAGGCTATTGCCTTCAAGAATCGGCAGGATTACCAGAACCTGATCAACAAGGTTGCCGAATACAAGGCTGTGCGCACGGCGTATCGCAGCGAGCGGTTGCCCAGCCTGAGCTTCAACGGATATTACGGTGTGAGCGCGGTGAACGGCGCCGGCACGCATGGGAATTTTGCCGTCTTCGGCAGCTTGAAGTTCCCTATTTTTCGCGAGGCCCGGCTGCGTGGCGACGATGACGCGGCCCAGGCGGAATACAACGCCGCCCAAGCGCAGCTTGCCGACCTGCGCACGCACATCGATGAGCAGGTGCGCGACGCCCTGCTTGACGTTGCAGCCACGGCGAAGCTGGTAGACGTGGCGCGCTCCAATGTCGATTTGGCGCGGACCGCCGTGAGCGACGAGACCCTTCGCGTGAATGCCGGTGTGGATAGCAATCTGCCGCTGGTGACGGCGCAAGCTGCGCTTGCATCCGCACAGAATAACCTGGTGGAAAGCCTCTACAAGTACGACGTGGCAAAGCTGGCGCTGGCGCGCGCAGCGGGAGTGATCGAGACGCAGTATCGCGCCTATCTGGGCCGGTAAGGCCGATCTAACCGCACAAATTCAGCAGCACAACCTGTGTTCGCAGCTCCGGAACTGATGCAGAATCGGTTTGAATAGATCGTATTGCGATGTAAAATAGATCGCAATGCGATCTATTTGCGAGGCGATTGCTTTGCGCGAGGACGGGGAAAATGAAGGCTGAAAAGAGTCGGGAGATTGTCCGGGAACTGGCGTGGTTCCGCTACAATCTGCGGCGGTTCTTGCGCTTCAGCGAGAAGGCCGCACGCGCCTGCGGTGTAACTCCGCAACAGCATCAGCTCATGCTGGGAATTGCGGGGTTCACGGAGAGCGGGACGGCAACCGTTTCCGAGTTGGCCGAGTTTCTTCAAGAGCGGAATAACTCGGTGGTGGGGCTGGTGGAGAGGGCCGTGGAGAGCGGGCTGGTACGCAGAAAGAACGCGGCAGCGGACCGGCGCCAGGTGCTGGTGACGCTGACCGCGCGCGGCGAGCGCATCCTCGCGCAGTTAAGCCGCCTGCACCATGAGGAGGTTCAGCGCGTCAAGGCGGGCATGTTGTCGCACAGCAAACCGGCGCGGCGGAGGTCCGCCGACACTGCAAGCGCCCGCAACGCGGGGACTGGGACGGCGGAATGACGCAGCTAAGACAAGGTGCGAAGCCTTCGCTGTTGCGGCGATACGCATCGCTGGTTCATGACGATGTGGTAAAGGCGTACGCGCGCGATCTGCGCAAGTGGCTTATCGTAGCACCGATCGTCGGCGTGGTTACAGGACTGGCAGTGACCGGCATCGCGGTGGTGATTCTTGGCTGGATTTGGCCGGCGGTGCTGGGCTACTACCTGAAGCATCACTGGGCCATTGTGCCGGGACTGACGCTTGGCTGCGCCGCGGCGGGACTGCTCATGCAGTTCTTCACGCCTGATCCCAACGAACACTCAACAGAGGAAATCATCCGCTCTTACCACCAGCATGAAGGCAGCATCGATGTGCGCGCGTTTGTGCCCAAGATTGCGGCGGCCATCGCCACGGTCGGATTCGGTGGCAGCGCCGCGCTTGAGGGTCCGAGCATCTACGGCGGTGGAGCGATTGGGTCATGGTTGTGGACGAAACTACGGCGCTTTCGCTTGACGGAGCGCGAGCGCAGGATTGTGCTGATCTGCGGAGCGGCGGCGGGGATGTCGGCGGTTTTTCGCGCGCCGCTTACCGGAATTGTATTTGCGCTGGAGATGCCGTATCGCGACGATCTGGCGCATGAGGCGCTGGTGCCGTCGCTGATTGCGTCGGTGGTGGCGTTTGTAACGCTCAGTTCGTTTCTGGGGGCGGCGCCGTTATTTGGCTTCAACGGGTCCACCTCGTACACGCGGAGCGACATTTACTGGAGCGCGCTGCTGGGTGTGTTGATTGGCCTCATCTGCATGGTCTTTGTGATTACATTTCGCCATGTCCGCAGCTTCTGCGTGAGGTTGGCGGCGCCGCATTGGATGAAGCTGGCCGCCGCCGGCCTGCTCACGGGGCTGTGCGGATGGATGTTTCTGCACTTCTATCCGGGCACGCTGACACCGCTGGGGCCGAACTACGAGGCAGCCGGCATGATTCTGAATCAGCACCACAGCTCGGCGGAGCTGGTGATCTTTGGTGTCTTCAAACTGGCGGCAACAACTTTTACGCTCGGCGCCGGAGGGGTGAGCGCGATGTTTGTTCCGCTTTTCCTTACCGGTGGAAGCCTGGGAACCGCGTTTGGGCAGTTGGTTGCGCACAGCCCGGCGGTGGGGCTGTACGCGGCCGTTGGCATGGCATCGTTCCTGTCGGCAGGCTACAAGACGCCGCTGGCCGCGGTGGTGTTTGTGGCGGAAACCACCGGCGGGCACGCATTCATCATTCCCTCGCTGATTGGCGCCGCCGTGGCCTATGCGGTTTCCGGCGATGCTTCGGCTTCCGCGGATCAGCGCCTGCATGAAGGAGCTTGACTGGAGTCGCTGCGGGTGCGTGTTGGGCAACAGCCGGAAATGCGCTGCAAAAGAATGCGGCGGGACTGAAACAGTCCCGCCGCGGCAAGCAAGTACTTATTCGGTTTTTCAGTCGCCTGCCATCAGAACGTGGTGCTGTTCTTCGCCGGTGACGGAGCTTCCGCTTTGCGGCTTTTCGTAAGAGTGGCCGGTGAGGAGGCCGATCACGAAGAGGCCAAGGATGACGAAGCCGGCGGCAAAGAGCACATCGCCGGGCACCCGCATCCAGCGCAGCGTCTGCATGGTCGGCGTCTGCAGAAATTCTGCGGAACGCGCATACCACGTGCCGTGTTGGATAGAGGCGACGGTCTGCATGATGCCGATCGGGAACAGGCTGAGCATTGCCATGAGGCTGAGCCCGATGTTCAGCAGCCAGAACGACCACTTGAGCGGGCGATCCTTCCACTGCACGCCCGGCCGGATGGCGCGCATGCAGAAGAGGGTGAGGCCCAGACCCAGCATGCCGTAGACGCCGAAGAGCGCGGTGTGTCCATGCAGCGGCGTGAGGTTGAGCCCCTGCATGTAATAGAGCGCCACCGGCGGGTTGATGAGGAAGCCGAAGATGCCCGCGCCCACCAGATTCCAGAAGGCCACGGCGACAAAGAAGTAGATGGGCCACTTGTAGTTTGCCAGCCAGGGAGTCTTGCTGCCGCCGCGGGCCAGGCGGATGTTCTCCCAGGCTTCGTAGCCAATCAGCGTGAGCGGCACCACTTCAAGCGCGCTGAAGACGGCGCCGAGAGCGATGACCAGCGGAGAGGATCCGGCGAAGTAAAGATGGTGGAAGGTGCCGATGATGCCTCCGGAGAGGAAGATCGTCGTTGAGAAGAGCACCGCGCGCGTAGCGGAGCGAATCTCAAGCAGGTTGAGCCGCGTGAACAGGAAGGCGATGACGACGGTAGCAAAGACTTCAAAGAAGCCTTCAACCCAGAGGTGGACCACCCACCAGCGCCAGTACTCCGCGGTGACCAGATTGCTGGTTTTGCCGTACATGAGGCCGGCGGCGTAGAAGAGCGGAATGGCGATGCTGGAGATAAGGAAAAGAATCATCAGCGGCCGGCTCTCACTGTTGCGGACAAGCGCGGGCTTGAGTGCGCGGAACATGAGGAAGAGCCACAGGACCAGTCCGATGAAAAGGAGAATCTGCCAGAAGCGGCCAAGGTCGAGATATTCATACCCCTGGCTGCCGAACCAGAACCAAAGGTTGCCCAGCTTCTGTTCGATGCCCATCCACTCGCCGGCGAGCGAGCCGGCAACCACGATGAGCAGCGCGCCAAAGAGCACGTTGACGCCGAAGCGCTGGCCTTTTGGTTCATAGCCGCTGACGGCCGGCGCAACATAGAGTCCGGTTGCCAGCCAGGAGGTAGCAATCCAGAGGATACCCAATTGCAGATGCCATGTGCGCGTTACGGCATAAGGCAAGATCTTGTCGAGCGGAATGCCGAAGAAGCCGCCGCCTTCCACGCCGTAGTGCGCGGTCAGAATGCCCATGAGAATCTGTACGGCGAACATCAGCACCACGACGAGAAAGTACTTCATGGTGGCGCGCTGGCTAGGCGTCGATTTGATGCTCAGGAAAGGATCTTTATCAGGAAATGCGGGATGAAAATCAGTCTTCTCCTGCGACGCGTACCACCAGACGAGTCCGCCAATGCCGGCGAGCAGAAGGACGAAGCTCAGAATGCTCCACAAGACGGCCGACGGAGGAGGCTGATTGGCAACCAGCGACTCATGCGGCCAGTTGTTGGTGTAAGTGATGCTGGAGCCGGGGCGATCGGTGTGTGCGGCCCACGCCGTCCACCAGAAAAACTCGGCCATCTTCTGCTGTTTGACCGGATTGGTGAGAGCGCCCGGCGGAATGGCGTAATCCGTGCGTCCGGCGCCGAAGACATTGGCGTAATGGGCCTCGAGATGATGGAAGGCCGCAGCTACGTCGTCGCTCACAACGATGCGATTGGTTGCGGGGTTGTAATCGTTGCGGCGCATCTCGCGAATGAGGCGGGCTTTGAGCACGGCCTGTCGATCAAGGCTCAGCGAGGCGAAGTTTGCCGCGCCGTCGCGCTGTGCCCAACGGTTCAGCAGGAAGAGGCATTCGCGATGCAGCCAGTCGGCGGTCCAGTCAGGCGCGACATAAGCGCCATGGCCCCAGACGGTGCCGATCTCCTGGCCGCCAATAGACTGCCAGACACCCTGGCCGTCAGTGATGGAAGAGCCGGTGAAAAGAAGCTGGCCGTCCGAAGTGTAGACATTGGGAAGCGGCGGCTCGTGACTGATCATTCTGCGTCCTACTGCACCGAGAACGGTGAACGATACAACAACAACGATGGCAAGAGCCACCCAATAGCGCTTATAAGACATGATGTCTCCTCGTGAATAAGTGCGGCGATGCTGCGATGTCATCCATGAAAGCCACACTAATGGGCGTAATGGAGCGAAGCAGGAACTTTTGTCACTAGCAGGGAAGCGAATTACATTTCTTGCCACGATGCGGGATGAAAGCGCGAAGCAAAGTGATTCAAATCACGCGCCGGAACTGCTTTTGGGCGCAGTTCCGACGTGAGTCATCCGATTTAAGAAGTAAGTCAGGCGAGTTCGGGGAAGATACTTTTCCCTCGTGCGAATGTCATGATGAGTTGGAGCGCAAAGAGTAAGACGGCGCTAAGTTCCAGACAGCCGGAGATAGGCAGAACCTTCCAAGCGAAACCGGCAATGCCTTCGTAAGCTAGCGGCTCCATGCTGACGCGCAGCGTGCATCCGGTGAGCAGCAGCAGGAGCGTGGCGAACATGAGTTTACTGCTCCAGAGGCTGCGGACTCCGGCGAAGTGCGGCAGGATGCGCGGGCCAACAGTCATGACCATCAAGGCGGCGAAGCCGACAGTGAGTGCGTGGCGGGAGCCGCCCCAGATGCCGCCGTGAACGTCAGCCAGCGCGGCCACGATGCCCATCAACGAAGCCGCGATGGACCATGCGTAAGCGATGCGCAGGAAGGCCGGGAAGCTGGAGTGAACCCCGGTGGTTTTTGCCGGGCGTTCCGGCACGCTGAATACGCGGATGGCGATTGCGGCGGAGATGGCTGCGGCGGCAAGAAGGGGAGTGGCCAGTACTGCTTTTCCTGCCATGCCGAAGGCTACGCCGAGCAGATCGAGAAGGACGGCGAGCTGGAGCAGGCGGCCGCGGACCGGCTTGACGCCGAGAAAGATGGGCAGCCAGCGAGCGGAAAATCCCCAGACGAGCGGCGCTAGAAAGCCCCACGCTAGCAGGACGAGATAGCGCTGATCGAAATCGTGGGGCCGTGCCGGCGTGATGCCCTGGAGCGCAAGGCGTACCTCAATGCCGAAGTTGACGGCGATGGCCAGAAAGAGCGCGAAGTTGCTGACGAGGACGGTCTGCATCCAGGGCTCAATGCGCGGCCTGGGTTTGCCGGCGGCTGGCGCGGCGGAGGAATCAGGCAGCTTGTGCTGGCTGGCGGCATAGAGGAAGAGGAGAATGGCCGTGACTTCAAGCAGGCCGGAGAGTGGCAGCGTGACGCGCCATTGCCACAGATAAGCGCCGGCGAGCCAGTGCAGCGTGAGGCCGGTGGCCCAGAGGCCCCAGCACGTGATGGGTAACCGGCCGCTGTTGGCGCGAGTATGCGGCTGCGAGTAGAAGCCGATGCCGAGAACAAAACTTCCGATCCAGCCAAAGACTTGCGAGTGTCCGTGTGCCTGAATCCAGGCCGGCGATAGTCCGTTGAACCCGTGATGCGCGCTGATCAGAAGCAGA
Source organism: uncultured Acidobacteriota bacterium (assembly GCA_963830225.1). GTDB lineage: Bacteria > Acidobacteriota > Terriglobia > Terriglobales > Acidobacteriaceae > Telmatobacter. The sequence continues at coordinate 118,949 of CAWHLO010000001.1, forward strand.
TTGGTGAAGCCCAGAATGGTTCCGGGCAGCACCATAAAGAAGATGCCTGTCGCGATCCACAGGCGGAACAGGCGGCTCTTGCGAAGCTCGGCGGCAACGAGTGACTGGCGTTCCGGTGTGGCCGGGGCGTTGTGGACAGGAACGGTGTCAATCAAAGTAGTAGTCATTGTTTTCCTCAGCTCATAGATCGAGCGTAGGAGGCAGACTACCAGTGGGGCAGTGACTTTAGTCGCGTGAGGGCAAAAAACCTGCTACGAGCTGGGGTCGAGGAGCGCGGTGAGTCCGGGCAGATCGAGCACCGTGATGCTGCGCGCTTCTACTTGCAGCAGGCCTTCGGCTTGCAGACGCATGAGGTTGCGTGAGACGAGTTCGCGCACGGTGCCGAGTTGATTCGCCAAATCCTGATGTGTGCCGGGCAGATGGAACTCGATGCCGTGCTCGGTCTGCTTACCTTCAGATTGTGCGAGGCGAACGAGCACCGATGCCAGGCGCTGGCGCACGGTGGTGAAGGAGAGCTCTTCGATGATGCCGACCAGGCGCCGCAGGCGAGCGCCCACCACAGCGAGCATTTTCAGCGCCACCTCAGGATGCTCCAGGCAGAAGCTGCGGAAATCTGCGCGTGAGATGAAAAGGACCTCGGAATCTTCCACAGCGCTGACTGACGCGGGATATGGGCCGCCGTCGAAGACCGGCAATTCCGCCACCGAGCCGCCGGGGCCTTCCAGCGCCAGCACCTGTTCGCGCCCGCTGGCAGAGCTTTTGAAGATGCGCAGCTTGCCGCTGGCGATGATGTGCAGGCCCTTGCATGTGTCGCCTTCAGAGAAGAGCAACTCACCCTGGGCGAAGTGCTTGCGCACGGCGTGTGCCGCCAGAAGGCGGAGCTCATCTGGCGAGAGGTTGGAGAAGAGCGAAGCGGCTCCGAGGCCGAGGATAAGGTTGGGTGGTTCGGGCATCGAAAACATTTTAACGAAGATTTCCGCTGAGTGACTTTGGTCGCAGCGTTAAAGTCCAAGGCGACGTAGATTCGGTTGCAGGAGATTCATTATGGCCACACCTGAAACCACCGTTCGCGACATCGCGCTGGAACAGCCGGCGTCGATCCGCGTCTTTGAAAACTTCGGCATCGACTACTGCTGCGGCGGTCGCAAGCCTCTTGCCCAGGCTTGCGAAGAGCAATCGATTGAACTGAAAACCGTGATGGCAGCGCTTGAAGAAGCCACCGCAACCGGTCAAACCGAGAGCCGTGACTGGGTGCAGGCGCCGCTGGAGGCAATCTGCAAGCACATTGTGGAGAGGCATCACGCCTATGTGCGCGCGGAGCTGCCGCGGCTCGAGTTGCTGGCGCAGAAGGTTGTGGCGCGGCACGGAAGCACGCATCCCGAGTTGGAGCAGATTCAGCAGTTGGTCGAGTCAGTGGGCGAGGAACTTTTGCAGCATCTGAGCAAGGAGGAAATGGTGCTGTTCCCCTATGTAACCAATCTGGAGCGAAACCTGGCGAGTTGCGGGCCGCGGCCCCTGGGATGCTTTGGCGACGTGCGCAATCCGATTCGTATGATGATGGCGGAGCACGATGCAGCCGGCGAAGCGCTGGCGCAGATGCGGAAGTTGAGCCACAATTTCACTCCGCCCGAAGGCGCGTGCCCCACCTATCGCGGCTTCTACCAGGCGCTCTCGGAGTTTGAGAAGGACCTGCACCAGCATGTGCACCTGGAAAACAATATTCTGTTCCCGCGTGCGATTGAACTGGATGAAAGCTGCGGATAACGCGGCCTCATGGGGCGATTCTTTGCATTGCGCCGGCAGCTGCCGGCGCAATGGCGTTGTGCAGTTGCGGCCCTCGGGAATAGAGTTTTAAGCGAGGGCATAATCGGCTGCGCATCTTGAAGAGATGTTCTCGTTCTATCGGCAGCTCCCGCCCCATGAATGCCGGAGAATCCATGAAATCCAAGTTCCTTTTGCCTATTTTGTTGGTTCTGGCAAGTGCAGCGGCTGCGGCCCAGACTGTTCCCGGAACCGTGCGCCAGTTTTTGCCGGCGCGGCTGCAGTCCGCCGATGTGGTCACTTACCAGATGCAGCAGTTTCTCATGGCGCGGGCGCCGAAGCTTCCGCATCCCACCAGCGCGGAGCAGTGGACGACGGAGGCACAACAGATTCGCCGGCACGTTCTAAACGATGTCATCTTTCACGGATGGCCGAAGGCCTGGATTGATTCTCCGCCAAAGTTTGAAGACATGGGACCGGTGTCCGTTCCTGCGGGAGCCGGGTACCGCGCAGAGAAGTTTCGCTATGAAATTGTGCCAGGGTTCTACTCCACCGCGGTTTTGTACGAGCCAGCGCATCTGGAAGGCAAGGTTCCGGCTGTTCTGAATGTGCTGGGTCACTATCCCGTCGGAAAGTCGATGCCGTTTCAGCAGAAGCTCTGCATCAATGAGGCGCTTCGCGGCATGATTTCCCTGAGCCTGGCTTTTGTTGGTTATGGCGAACTGCAAATGCAGGGCAATCAGCATTACTTCGGATCGGATCTTGATCTGGTTGGAGTAAGCGGGATGGGCGTGCTCTACCTGGCGATGCGCCGCGGGCTCGATTATCTGTATAACGATCCGCATGTGGACCGAAGCCGCATTGCCATGACGGGGCAGTCAGGCGGCGGCTGGCAAACGCTGATGCTCAGTTCGACGGATACGCGGGTGAAAGTTGCGATCCCCGTGGCCGGATTCACTTCGCTTCCGGGACGGCTGGAGAGGATTCCCGGTGAGCCCGGCGATTACGAGCAGATTGCCCCGGACCTGCTCGATGGCCAGGGATACCAGACATTCGCGGCGATGCTCGCACCCCGGCCCACGCTTGAGCTCAACAATGCTGAAGACTCCTGCTGCTTCCGCGCGCCGCTGGTCAAACCGGCCATCTACGATGCGGTGAAACCCTTCTTTGCTCTGTACGGCAAGGCGGACGCATTTCATTTTCATGCGGATGCACAGGTGCTGGCTCATAACTACGATCACGATAACCGGCAGCAGACTTACCAGTTTCTCGATAAGTGGTTCCATCTGGCCAATAAGCCGAATGAAATCCAGGTAGGTAACTACGTCAATACTTATAGCCAGTTAGCCGCGGGAGTGCCGGCGGATAATTTGACTATTCTAGGCCTGGCGAAACAGTTTGCCTCGAAGCTTCAGCATCCGGCTGTTCCGGCAACTTTTGAAGCACGCGCCACATGGGCAAAGAGCGAACGGGAAAAGCTTGTAAAGGTCGTCAATTATAAGCCGGTGACTGTAACTCATCCGTGGTACATGACGGACACAGACCATAACACGGTTGAGTCGACTTCATTCCGCTTTACACTCAGCAATGGCTTGAGCGCAACCGGTGTGTGGGCCAAATCGAAATGGACGCCGGATGGGGCTCCGATGACGGTTGTCATTAATGACGCCGGACGCGAAGGCGCCAACAAGGAAGTATGGGACCATTACCCTGAAGTGGGTTATCGCGTGGAGAAGGGTGACCAGGTGCTGGTTCTTTCCATCCTGTTTACGGGCGACGCGAATCCCATCCATGGCGATGCGGGCCGCTTTGGCTACATGATGAATGCCGTGGACGCGCCGCCGCTGGGGCTTGAGGCGGCGCAACTGATTGGCATCACGCACTGGGCCCAGCAACACTGGCACCCTTCGCAGATTTCGCTGGAAAGCTCTGGCTACCGGATGCAGGTGGTGTCACTTGTGGCTGGAGCGCTGGAGCCGCATCTCTTCAAGAGCATCACTATTCACAAAGGGATGCACAGTTTCAGCTACATACTGGATAACTCGATTTCTTCTGACCATGTGCCGGATATGTTCTGCCGCGATCTATACAAGGACTTCGACCTGAATATGCTGAAGGCGATGGCCGAACCTGCAAGGGTGACCGAAGCAGACTACGTGAAATCAGAGCAGTCAAACCGGTGAGTTCGTTTGGCTGCTGCTTCTCCAGACCGCGAGTGAGCGCGTCGCAGGAGAAGGGGACAAAAATTCTCACGCCGAAATTTCTCCGGCCCCTGCTATTTCCGGCAGGAGGGGATTTTTGTAAGCTATTGATTTTATGGTGGTAGGCGAGGAAGGGCTCGAACCTTCAACCCCCGGCTTAGAAGGCCGGTGCTCTATCCGATTGAGCTACTCGCCCGCAGTTCCTATTGTAACTTTTGCACGGCTGCTGTGGTGCGCTGGTGCAGCAATTGCGCCGGAGGCGACGGCCTGCAGGTATCGGACGACGGTTGCCTCAGCCCAGTGAATTTCATCACCGGCACCGCGGCAGAGGTAGGCACAATGGCCTCCATGGGCTGTTTCTACGAGCGCCACGTTCTTGTTGGCGACGAGTTGGGCGCGCGTTTCAGAACTGAGGCGGATGAACGGATCATCAAGGGCGCGGAGCGCGAGTGTGGGTACTGCAATGCGACCGACGACGCGCGCACTGGCCGCACGGTAGTAGTAATCATCGGCATCGCGGAAGCCGCAGTAGCGAGCGACGATCTTTTGGTCGAATTCGCGGATGGAACGCACCGGGCCGATTCCGGTGGCCCGATAGATGTTGGGAAAGAGCAGCGCCTTGCGGCGGAAACGGCGCATGAGACCGCGGAGAAAATGGAACTCGTATGCGCGGTTGGCTGGTTCGTGCAGGGCGTCAGCGCTGGGCGCCAGATCGATGACAGGGCAGACTCCGGCTACGGCGACCAGCGGCGGCCGATCACTCCACTCGCCAGCAAGCTTCAGCACCAGGTTGCCGCCCATCGAGTAGCCGACCAGGGCCACGCGTTCAAGACCCAGGTTGCTGGTGAAGTGACGCATCACCGCGCCCACATCGCCGGAGAGACCGGAGTGATACAGCGTGGGAGTGAGCCGGTCACTGTCTCCGCAGTTGCGCATGTTCATGCGGACCACGTTGAAGCCTGCCATCCACGCGCGCCTGGATAGGCCGAGGATGTAGCGTGATTCGGACGAGCCCTCAAGCCCGTGAACCAGAATGACAGTCAGGCGCGCGGCGCGCACCTCGGCAGGCTGCCAGTGGCAATGGCACAGCACGCGGCTGCCGTCAGCAGGGTCAACCTCGACTGTTTCAGAGATGCCGTTGAAGCCCAAAGGGCGGCGGGGCAGAAAATTGCCTACGATGGTTTGCAGATGGGCATTGGCCAATCCGCGGCGCGGTTCAAAGGCCGTAAGCCACGTGTGGTCTGCGGCAGGCATCGCGCTGGAAGGTGCATCCTTTTGAGGATATCGATTCACGGAAACCTGGTCGCGTGGGGGCAATTCGTAGAGGAACTTCCAGGCGGCGATTCGGGAACAAAGCGTTGAACCTATCTTGCCGCCAGTAAGTTACCGGATTGATGGTAACACAGGCGCGGAGAGCGCCAGGACCGCGGTGGGAAGCGATCTGAAGGGCTGCGTTCAATCTGGAGGCGGAGTGCGGCAGCGTTGGGCATGGCGAATCATTTCCGCTTATTGTTCGCCTGTAGATCCGCTCGATTCGCGTCTTTTATCACAGCCGACCGCCCGAAAAATCGGCCCGGAAAATCCTTCCCACCCCCTCTTCTTATGGGGCATAAGAATTTGTGTTTGGACCCGGCGCTGGCATAGACGCGATCCTTGTAGAAACGCCGCCGCGTTCGATCGACGGCCTGGTCCCCGGAAACTCAACAGAGATCGCAAATCCAACAGATAAAAAAGGTTCTAATCTCCGTTGCATCGCACAGCAAAGCCGATATTATTGCGCCAACTGATCTTTGTTGCGGTGTTGCTGGTGCTGGGGTTTTTAATCTCCGTTCTCGTCGTGCGCTATTTTGATCCGGCAGCAGCTCAAAGCATCTCCGCGAATTGCCATCAGTACTCTGCAATCGGCCTGGAGGTGAGACAAACATGACCGCTGACAGCATTCCCTTGCCTGAAGCGCAATCCCCTGCGCTGCAAAAACTCATCCGCGCGCACACGTATGCGGCATTCGTGGGTCTGCTGCTGGCGAGCCTCTTCGGAATTCTGGTTTCGATCAAGTTTTATGCGCCCGCGTTTCTGAGCGGCCACGGATGGGATACATGGGGCAGGCTGCGTTACGACCACACACAGGGCATTCTCTACGCCTGGCTGGGCAACGCGTTCATTGCGTTTCTCTACTACGCCGTGCCCATCCTTACCCGGCGCGGCATTACCAGCGTGCGCCTGGGCTGGATCATGTTCTGGGTATGGAATGTGGTAGCGGTGCTGGGAGGCTGGAGCCTGGTGCTGGCCGGTGTAAGCCAGCCGCTGGAGTGGGCGGAGTTTCCGCTTCCCATCGCCGCGGTCATTGAGATCTCGCTCATCCTTCTGATTCTTCAATTCGCCCTGCCGTTCTGGAAGTGCGGGGCAACGCGGCTTTACGTTGCTGGGTGGTATATCCTCGGCAGCGTTATCTTCACCGCGCTTGCTTATCCCATCGGCAACCTCATTCCGCACTTTCTTCCCGGCGCCATGGGTGCGGCCTTCAGCGGTCTGTGGATTCACGATGCGGTGGGCATTTTCGTGACGCCACTGGCTACGGCCATCGCTTACTTCGTGATTCCCGCTGTCACGCGCAGGCCCATCTTCAGCCACTTCTATTCCATGATCGGTTTCTGGCTGCTGTTTCTGGTCTATCCGCTGAACGGCATCCATCACTACATCTATTCATCGATTCCGATGGCCGCGCAGCATGCCTCTGAGGTCGCCTCTATCTATCAGGGCATCGACGTCATCATTGTTGTGGTCAATCTGCTGCTCTCCATTGGCATTGCCACGGACGGCGCGGTGGCGCGCGATATTCCTCTGCGCTACATCTGGACCAGCGTGGTGATTTACCTGGTGGTGAGTATCCAGGGCTCGATCCAGGCCATCATGGCCTTCAACCGCTATGTCCACTTCACGGATTGGGTTATCGGGCACTCGCATCTGGCGATGATCGGCTTTGCGTCGTTTGCCGCCATGGGCGGGATGGCGCACATCTGGCAGCGCATGCCTGGGGTGCGCTCAAGCCGCCGGTTGCTGGCGTGGTCGTACTGGCTCACAGTCATCGGGCTTGGGCTGATGGTTGTGGACCTGACCAGCGCGGGGCTGGTGCAGGCGAATCTGTGGCAGCAGCATGTTCCCTGGATCAATTCTGTGCGCGCCTCGCGATCCTACTGGATTGTGCGCAGCAGCACTGGATTTCTGTTGCTGGCGGGATTCATCACCTTTGGCGCAAGCTTCTTTGTAGGCGAGCGGCATCCGGCCGAAGCTGCTGCCGCTGCTGCATCCCCTGACTTGGAGCATGCCCGCGGCAATCCGCGGATGGATCACTGGATTACCACGGCCTACGGGGCCACGTTTGGCGCCGGCTTGCTGTTCTTCTTTATCTCGTTTGTGGCGCTCGGCGTTCTTCCGGCTCTGCGCCTCCACGAAATCATCGCGCGCACCACGCCGCCGGGTGTACACCTGGCGCTTACTCCTGCGGAGAAGCGCGGCCAGCAGATTTATGCGCGTAACGGTTGCGCCTATTGCCACACCGAGCAGGTTCGCTTTACGCCCGCCGACGAGTGGCGCTTCGGGCCGCCAACCCAGGCATGGGAGACTGACGACGAGTTTCCGCAGATGTGGGGGACGCGGCGCATCGGGCCCGATCTGGCGCGCGAATCGGGTAAGCGGACGGAAGACTGGCAGCTTGTGCATCTCTACAATCCGCGCTTTACTGTGCCGGACTCGATGATGCCCAGCTTCTCGTGGCTCTTCCAGAGCGGGCCGGGCAAACCGACTGAGGCCGCGCGCGACCTGGTTGCTTATCTGAATACGCTGGGACGCGCGGCGCGGAAAGCTGAGCCGCAGGCGCAAGCGCAGTCCGCGGACGTCGTCTATGAGTTTCCCGAATGCGGCGGTCCATCCGATTTGGGAGCGGGTAAGAATGTCTTCACGCACAACTGCGCGGGTTGTCATGGAGCCGACGGCCGCGGCCGCACGGAAGGCGGCCGGGCGCTGCGGCCGGTTGCCTTTGACCTCGCCGATTTTCGTCTGCCCCCGGAACGCATTTGGCGCGCGCTGATGCAGGGCGTGCCAGGAACTGCGATGCCGGCCTGGAACAAACTGCCGGAGTCGCAGTTGCGTGCTGTGGCGGGCTACGTTAGCTCGCTTGCCAAAACGCCTCCGCTGCAGCCGAAGGATGCGTGGGCCTCGAAGTCTACGCTCATGCTTGGCGGCCAGCGTGTATTTGACACGCACTGTACCCGCTGCCATGGCGTAAACGGCGCCGGAGACGGGCCGGATGCGGACAAGTACAAGCGCCCGCCGGCGAACTTCCACCAGATTCAGGTCTCTTTCGCCGGCGCGTCGTATGTCATCCGCAACGGCGTTCCCGGCAGCGGCATGCCGGCCTGGCCGTTGCTGACGCCGGCTGAAATTCAGGCTGTCACCGTCTACATCCGCTCGTTCTATCAGCCACCCGCTTCGCCGTGCCCGCCCGGCGTGTCTGCCGCGGCGCAGGCACAAAAGGAGGCGCAATGATTGCTTGGATCGTTGGCATCATTACTGTCATCCTGCTGCTCTTCATCTTCTGGCGCAGGTCTTCCAAGACTTTCCGCGACCGCGTTGAAGAGCCCAAGTACCTGTTTCTTGAAAGCCTCGGCATCCCCGCGCCGCGCAACGGCAAACGGGCTAAATCCAAATCCCCGGAGGAAAACAAAGATGAATTCACTCAGTCGTAGATCGTTTGTCTCGCAGGCTGCCGCGGGTCTTGCCGCGCTGGGCATTGCCGCGGACAGCGCAAGAAGCGCGCAGGCTCAGCTTGTATGGAAGGGTTCAGAGTGGAAGCTCGCCAATTTTCACAAGCTCGTTAACCACCCAGCCGGCGTCAAGCAGGTCTATGACGTTTCCAAGATTGGCGGAGGAAAGTTCCTCAACAACATTAAGAACTCACTCAACGGCTTGCAGTACGGCTTCGACGTTCCCAAGCGCCAGATCAAGGTGATTGCCGCGCTGCACGGACCGGCCAACATGCTCAATTATGGCGATGCCGTATGGAGTAAATACAAGGTGGGCGAATGGCTGAAGGTCACCGACCCCGCAACGGGCAAGCCCGCCGTACGCAATATTTTCTATGCATCGAAACATCCGATTGACACGGCTGCCTGGAGCAAGGATCCCGATGATCCGAAGTCTCCCTTTCAGGACACCTCAGTGCAGACGCTGCAGGCTCGCGGCGTGCAGTTTTTGAGCTGCCACACGGCGCTCGAAGAGCAGGCACGGATTCTCGTCAAGCGTTTACATCTTACGCAGTCGCCTGAGGAAGTGGTTGAGGACATGCTGGCGAGCGTGAAGCCGGGAGTTCTGGTTGTGGCATCCATGGTTGCCGCCATTGCGCTGCTGCAAGCAAACGGCCACTACACCTACATCACCGCATAGCCAGGAGGGCTGTATAGAGTGCGCATTCCAAGCAAACTGATTGCCGTACTTCTCATTTGCGGCTCGGCGCTTCTTTTGCGGGCGCAGACCATGCCGCCGTGGAGCAAAGGCGCGAACGATCCGGCGCAGCAGGGATACGTTTTTCACGTTCCCGATGTGGACAACGTTCCCGACCTGCACGGCAATCCCGCTAATGCGCGGCTGGTGCTCTTTATCGGCGGCAATCAGTTCTTTGTGCTTCCGCAACTGGTGGCCGCCTTCGAGCAGCAGCATCCCGAGTTGAAGGGGCATATTTATTACGAGACTCTTCCCCCCGGGATCTTGCGCCGGCAGGTCGCGGCCCATGGCGCCATTACGCTCGGCAACTTGACCATCCAGGTGAGGCCCGATGTTTTTGAGGCGGGTGCGCGGGCTGTGTCGGCGATGGAGAAGAGCGGCGAACTTAGTGGCGTGGTCAAGTACGCGACGAACAACCTCGCCATCATGGTGCACACCGGCAACCCGCATCATATCCGCTCACTGAACGATCTGGCGCGGCCCGGTCTGCGCCTGTCGATGCCCAACCCGGAGTGGGAGGGCGTCGCACGGCAGATTCAGGCTTCGCTGCGCAAAGCGGGCGGGGATGCGCTGGAAACGGCTGTCTACCACAACAAGGTGAAGAGCGGCACCACCTTGCTTACTGAGATTCATCACCGGCAAACGCCCATGCGCATCATGAACGGTCGCGCGGACGCAGGGGTTACCTGGGCGTCGGAGGTGCGCTTTCAAAAGAGCATCGGCAATCCCATTGAAGGTGTGGCGATTCCGGCCGCGCAGAATACGACGGCTGTCTACGCGGGAGGCGTGATGAAGAATGCGCCGCATCGCGCCGCCGCAGTTGCGTGGCTTGCGTTTCTGCAGAGCGAAGAGGCGCAGGCAATTTATCACCAGTTCGGGTTCAAATCCCTGACGCGGCGCGGGGAATAGGAGAGTTTTTATGATCGGTCTGCACAGTAAGGCATCGCTTCCGCTTGCCGTCGTGGCGCTTCTTTTTATGGGCCTCGCAGCTTGCAGCGGGAACAAAGCCGCCACTGCCCCGGTCGCAAATGGCAACGCGAGCCATGCGGTTGCCGAGAGTGTGCCGCCGGGCCTGCCGCAGCAGGGAAAGCGCATCTTTGACAACACGCCGAAGTATGCCGGGAAGTATGTGGGCAACAAGCTCTCGTGCAACGACTGCCACATCGGAAGCGGCACGGCCAGCTATTCTGCGCCCATGATCGATATTGCCGGTTTGTTTCCCATGTACAACAAGCGGGCGGGTCACGTGATTTCACTCCAGAATCGCATTCAGGAGTGCTTCACGCGCAGCGAGGCCGGCACGCCGCCGCCCGTGGACAGCGCGCCGATGAAGGCGCTGGTTGCCTATATCGACTGGCTCTCAAGAGACGGTGTGAAAGGGAAGTCGTACAAGGGCCGCGGACTGGTAAAGTTGCCCGCGCTCAAGGGAAATCCGACGGCGGGCAAAGCGATCTATGCTGCGAAGTGCGCCGCCTGTCACGGCGTGCATGGGGCCGGCGTGCCGCCGGTGCTGCCGGCGCTTTGGGGACATGACTCCTACAACGACGGCGCCGGCATGAACAAGCCTGCCAAGATGGCGAGCTTCCTGGTGCAAAACATGCCTCAGAATCACCCCGGCACACTGACTCCGCAGCAAGCCTTCGATGTGGCGGCTTATGTTCATACCAAGCCGAGGCCCAAATTTAATCCGGTTTATAGGAGCTATTGACCGCCCAAAAATGAAAGCGCGGTAGCGCGGCAATTCCTCCGATCGGCTTCAACAAGCAGCCCGGAGAGTAGGGAAATTCTCCGGGAGAGTGACCACATCCTCAACCCTTCTACGACGATCGCCCTGAAACACAGCGTTGAAGATCGGGCTTAGAATAATAGCGGCAGTTGAAAAACTCGCTTAGGGCCGAGTCTCGGTTTTGAGGATTTGATTGTTGTCCATCTGACCCAGTTTCGGACCTCGCTTTTCATGATGACCCTTCGTGGTCTCTCTTGGTCCCGAGAGGAGGAGTCATGGAGCTGATATTAAGCGATACGGAACAGGAGTTCCTGATAAAGGTCCTGGAGCAATGCCAACGGGAACTATCGCAGGAAATTGCGCACACAGATCGCCGCGAGTTCAGACATGAACTGACCAGGGACGAGGAACTCCTCGAGTCCCTGGTCTGCCGCTTGCGCGGGGTAGCAGTGCAGGGATCTCGCGGGTGACAGTTCATTGTCTGGCAATCGAGGCGAAGATCGCTGAAGGAACTTCGAGTGGGGAGGCAGGCTTCGATTTGGAAGAGGGTGGGCCATGCTCTTCCTCAGGTGGTGTGTGCTGCCTTGTTGCTGGTTCCTTGATCCCGCCTCCCTTTGCGCTCTGTTGACGTGAGATTTACAGGCGCTGTTGCGGCAGTCGGCAGACTGCATGCGCCGGCGGAAACTTCCTATCTGGTACGTCGCTGATTCCCACAAGATATAGCCATATGTGTTGATCTCCGGGCGGGCTGTAATCGGCCCATGCGGTGTGTCAGAATGCACACACTGCGGGCGTCGTGACACGCCCGATTTAGCCTTTCCATCCACATAACTCCTTTATTTTCATTGCGCAATGAATGGCCGCCGGCTTGCATTTTATCCGGGCAGCAAGTTGATCCACGGATGAGGAGGGCGTGATGAAGGGAGCGAACTGGAGCATGACGGCGATGGGGATGGCGGTTTTGATGGCTGCGCAGGTACTGGGACAAGGCGCAAGCCCGATGATCGAGGCACCGAAGCAGGCGTCTGCTGCAGCATCGCAGCCGCAGGTGCAGGCCATCACGCCGGACGAGCGCGAAATCGTAGTCAGCCTCGCAGACCGCAAGCTGGCGCTGCTTGAGGATGGCCGCGTAGTCAAGATCTATTCCGTAGCGGTAGGCAAGCCTTCTACTCCCAGCCCGGTGGGGACCTTCACCATTGAGCACCGTGTCGTGAATCCCACGTATTACCACCACGGCGTAGTGATTCCGCCGGGGCCGGAAAACCCCGTCGGCAACCGCTGGATGAGCTTGAGTATTCCGGGTTACGGCATCCACGGAACCAACGTTCCCAGTTCCATCGGCAAGGCTGCTTCGCACGGTTGCATCCGCCTGGACAGAGCCGATATTGAGGACCTCTTCAGCCGTGTGCGGATAGGCGACACGGTGGAATTGATTGCCGGTCACGATGCAGAGACTGCGGAGATTTTTGGCGACGGGCTGAAGACGCCAACAGCAAAAACAGATGTTCTGACGGCCAAGGCCGAGCCGCCCGCGGCAAAAACCGCGCCCGATGCGGCGCCCAAACAAGCAGAAATGCTGAATGCAATGGCTAAAACCGGGCCGGCAACCGGTGCGGATAAAGGTGCGGTCGGCACCCTCTAAGGAGATTTGAGATGGACTGGTTCATTACTGCAATGACGGCGTTGGGAGCGGTGCTGCTGCCGGTGGCAGCGGTGCTGCTGCTGGAAGAGTTGACCTTCGGAGGCCTGGTCCGGTTGCTGATGGCTCCACGACCGGAAACCGGCGAACGATCTGAGCCGAAACGGGGGAATGGAGGCGAAAGATGCTTGCGTTGAAGGTGTTGCTGACGGTCGCGGGCGTGCTGATGATGGCTACCGCGGCGGGGATTCCAATCTACGGCCTGTGGAAGCGCATGGAGTATACGCGCCGCAAGGCTGCCGGAGACGAATCGGTTGCGGAACCGGGGGAAATTGAATGGCGTCTTCCGGCGATGCTGGCAGCTATGGCCTGCCTGCCGCTGCTGTTGGCACAAAGCTTTGTGGTGGTACCCAGCGGCATGGGCGGCGTGCGCATCAGCCAGATTCGCGGCACGGAAGCGGGCACGCTTTATCCCGGACTGCACTTTGTGGTGCCGCTGATTGAGAGTGTGCAGACCTTCGACCTGCGCGATCAGCTTTTTACCGCGGGACTTAAGGACGAGGGTGTGAAGGCGCATCCCGATGAAGCCGGTCTTATCGTGCAGTCGAGCGAAGGGCTCAACATCGGACTAGGTGTAACGGTGCGCTACCGGCTCGATCCCAACAAGCTGTCCAGCGTGCAGGCGCACCTGCCACAGCCGGCGGGCAAGCAGCTTGTGCCGCCGGTGGTGTCCAGCGCGTGGCGCGAGCTGACGCCGAACTATACCGTGCGCGAGATCTATTCAACCAAGCGCGAGGACGTTCGCAAAAAGGCCGCTGCCATCATCACCCGCAAGCTGGCCACCGACGGCATTGTGGTGGAAGGTGTGATGCTCAGCGATATTCAATTGCCTCCCCAGTACGCCAAGGGACTGGAAGGCCTTTTGCTGAAGGAGCAGAAGGACGATCAGATGGCCGTGGACACCGACATTCAGGCCAAGCAGGTGAAGATTGTCGAGCTGCAAGCCGAAGCTGCGGCTGCGCGGAGAGTGAAAGAGGCCGAAGGCGAGGCCAGGGCCAAGGTGGTAGAGGCCAAGGGCGAAGCCGATGCGATGACGTACACGCTGCCGCTGAAGCAAAAGCAGATTGAGCAAAGCAAGCTTGAAGCCGAAGCGCGCAAGGAAGCGACGATCCAAAATGCCGAGGCCGATGCGCAGGCCAAGATCATCGACAGCAAGGCTGAGGAACAGCGCCGCGACATGCTCGCCAAGGCGGAAGCCAGCCGTATCCGGTTGCTGGCCGCTGCCGATGCCGTGAAGATGACAAGCGAGGCCAAGCTCCTCAATAAATCGCCGCTGCTCATTGACAAGATTGTCGCGGAAAAGCTCTCGGACAAGATCCGTCTTGTGATGGTGCCAACCGACGGCAAATTCTTCTTTGCCAACGATGTCTTCAAGGGGATTGAAGGGAATCCGGCGTTTCGGCAGCAGATGGCCGGCGGCGCGGTCCCCAGACAAACAGATACGCACTAAGCACCCCAGGTGTTGAACCTCGCCGGAAGCCGGGGCTCGATTCAAAGCTCCGGACACCGGTGATACAGCGGTGGGAGGAGGCATGAGAGCGATGTCAATGCGACTGATTCTGATGATTGGCTTGATCTATACGGTGATTGCGGGATGGCTTGGCGCCAGCGCGGCAAAGCACAAATGGCACACGTACAGCATCCCGGCGTACGGTTTCAAGATCGACGTTCCCTCAGACATGACTTATTTCCCGGGGAGTCCGGTGCAGCCGCCGCAGAAGTCGACGCTCCCGATTTGCGACACAACAACTGTCGCGTGCTTTCAGTACACCGGCGGCAAATTCAACCACACAGTCGTCCAGGCGATGGGAGTTTCAGTGAACGTGCTTCGTGACAAGAGAACGGAAGCAGAGTGCAACAACATCCGGTTCAAAGTGACAAAGTCGATCATGATCCATGGGAGGCCGTTTCACTATGCCGAGACGGGTAGTGTGGCGGCCGGCAGCTCGAAAGGCGGAACTCTCTACCGGACTTTTTATCAGGGCGTTTGTTTCGAGGTCACTCTAACCACCGCGTACTCAGACATCGAGCCCGCACGGTACGGCGAATACGGCATCAAGCCGTTGAACCAGCGTGCGCTTCACGCAATGCAGAAGGAGATGAAGATGATGCTTCACTCAATGACGTTTGTTGGGCCGGTAAATGATGGAGCTCGATGGAATGTCTACAATGACTGGGGCTGCGGTGGTTTGTTTGAGTACCCTGCCGGAGTCAGGGTGAAGAATCTGGTGCCGTATACCATGGCTGCTTTCCATTCACACGGAGTTACCTGCGAGCAGGAATTCAGCTATGGCGGCCGGGTTTACCAGGTCGCGGCCAAGGCGAGTCTGCACGGACGGCGCGGGATTCATGAGTGGCTTGTTTCGCAGGGATTCCCCGGCCTCACCCGCATCAACACGGTAACCAGGGGAGAAGGATTCACGCAGTACTCGGGCAGAAATTTCACCTGCTTTTTCACAGACAACGTGATCTACATCTTCACCGTTTCCGGTGCGAACCACAAACCCATGCCCATCAGTGGCGACAGGGTGTTTGCCCATCTGGTGGATACCTTCAAGCTGAACTAGTGTACTGAGTCATTAATTCATTACACATTTATCGACAAGCAGCGTCTAACATGACATGAGCGAGGTCATGAGACGAGGACGCCGTTTGCCGAAGTTGGAACTGAGCGAGGAGCAGCGCAGTACCTTGCAGGGTTGGACGCGGAGGAGGAAGACCGCGCAGGCGCTTTCGATGCGAGCACGGATCATATTGCGCGCCTCCGAGGGACTGACCGCTACGGCCATCGCTACAGAAACGCATGCGTGTATTCAAACGGTCAGTAAATGGTGGCGCAGGTTTGATGAGCGGGGATTGGATGGACTGCTCGATGAGCCGCGTCCCGGACAGCCACGCAAACTGAGCGATGCTCAGATCGAAGAAGTCATCGTGCGCACGCTGGAGAGCAAGCCGCCCGCTGCCACCCATTGGTCAACCCGTACGATGGCACAGGCTACAGGCATCAACCAGACCGCGATCAGCCGCATCTGGCGCGCCTTTTCTCTGGCCCCGCATCGCTCCGAGACGTTCAAGTTATCCAAAGACCCGCTGTTTATCGACAAGGTGCGCGACATCGTGGGGCTTTACATGAACCCTCCGGAGCGCGCGCTGGTCTTATGCGTGGATGAAAAGTCGCAGATACAAGCTCTGGATCGAACCGCGCCGCTGTTGCCCATGGGACCTGGGCAGGTCGAACGCCGCACCCACGACTATGCGCGGCACGGCACCACCAGCCTGTTTGCCGCGCTGGACACCAAAACTGGCAAGATCATAGGCCAGAACCAGCAACGCCATCGTTCCGAAGAGTTCCGCAGCTTCCTCGACACCATCGAGAAGAACGTGCCCGAAGAACTGGACGTCCACCTCATCATGGACAACTACGGAACGCATAAAACCAAGCTGATTCAGAATTGGCTGCTGAAACGGCCCCGCTTCCATGTTCACTTCACGCCCACCTCTGCCTCATGGTTGAACCTGGTGGAACGCTGGTTCGCCCTGCTCACAGAACGCCGGCTTCGACGCGGCGTCCATCGCTCGACCAAAGAACTAAAAGCCGCCATCAACGACTTCATCGAACACCACAACCGCGACCCAAAACCCTTTATCTGGCATAAAACAGCAGACCAGATTCTCGATTCCGTCACTCGCTTTTGTAAGCGAATTAATGACTCAGGACACTAGAAGCTGAGCCGGGCATCGCATAACGTGGCCGTGCAGCCGAATGCCGCATAGCGCAAAACGATATAATCCGCCCAAACGGAAGAATTGCTCCGGTCTGCGCCTCGAAATCGGGAAGACGCTGAAAATATGGATATTGGCGAACAAAACGGCGTGGTTCGAATGGCTCTGGAAAGCGGCAACGGGTGCGCGAAGAAGCTGTTCCGATTCCTGGCGGTTTGTGTTCTGGGACTTGCGGGATTGGCGGTGTGCACCGCGCAGGCACCGAATCCCTGGCGGCAGCCCACCACGGAGCTCGCAGGCAAGATTGCGGATCTTCTCGGGCCCGGACAGGCGAATCTCACCCTCAGCAATCTCTCTTCGATTCCAAACGATCAGGTATCGGAAATTCGTGAGCTTCTGGTGCAGGCGCTTCGCGCACGCGGCGTAACGGCTGCCGGGCCCGACAGTGCCAACTCTGTCCGCGTGACGCTGAGCGAGAGTGCGGAGGAACGGCTGTGGGTGGCCCAGGTGATTGAAGGCAACCAGACAAAGGTTGCGATGGTAGACGCAGGACCGGCGAGCGCGCCGCGGGCGCACACCGCCGCCGGACTGATGCTGCGCCGCAAACGCATCTTTGCGGGGCACACGCCGATTCTTGCTTCGCTGGAGACGGCGGGTGGACTTGTCATTCTCCAGCCGCTACGCATCGCGATTTACTCGCAAACAGCCACCGGGTGGCATGAGCAACAACATGCCGACATCGCTCCTGCCGGTCCGCTGCCGCGAGACCCTCGGGGCATCCTGCTGCCTCCGTCCAGCGGTCATGGATTTGTGGCGTGGCTTCCCGGAACCAGGTGCACCGGCAGCTTCCTGGCGAGTGCGGCTGCGCGCTACTGGGCTATCGGGTGCCACAAGAGCGACGACCCCTGGGTCATCTCGTCTGGAACCAGGTCCGCGTTGAGCGGGCCGGGCACGGTCGCTCCCGCGCTGCCTGCCCAGTTGCCCAACGGACAAACGAATCCGGTGGCATCGGCGCAGTCTTCGCTGCCGACCCTCAAGGCCTTCTATGACGCGTCGCGCGACTACTTTACCGGCGTTGTTGTGCCCAGTCCGCGGGTTGATCTGCCGCCGTTCTATTCAGCGGCTTTTGTTCCACGGCCTGCCGGCGGCGATGCGCTGCTTATTGGCGGCATCGACGGCAAGGTTCAGTTGCTCGCCAATGGTTCGCTTTCGCCGGTTGACGGCGTGCGCGACTGGGGAAGTGATTTTGCCGCGCTGCACTCCGGCTGCGGTACGGGCACGCAGATTATCGTTTCCGCGTCGGGCGAGGCTGTGAGTGACAGCTTGCGCGCTTATGAACTGCCTGCGCTGGAGGCTATTCCGGCAAGCGAACCGCTGGCCATGAACGGTACTGTGACCGCACTTTGGACGGCGCCGGATGGAAGGGGCGTTATGGCTGTTGTACGCAGCGCGCCAAACCAATACGAGGTGGACCGTGTTACGGCGAGTTGCAATTAGTTGGCTGCTGGCGGTGCTGGCCCTGCCCGCCGGTGCGCGTACACGCCCTCATTACGGCGGCACGATTCATGTGGAGGTGGCGGGCGATCCACTCGCCAAGCCCGGCGGGCTTGCCCGCAGGCTGATTCTTGACGGACTCACGGCTCTGGGGCCGGAGGGCGCTGTGCGCCCCGCTCTTGCTGTTAACTGGCAGTCGAGCGATGCGGCTCATCGCTGGCAGTTCACACTGCGTTCCGGCGTGCAGTTCCAGGATGGCTCACCGCTGACCGCTGCTGGAGTGGTCAATTCGCTCCACCTCTCGTGTAACGGAAACTGCCCGTGGTCTGCCGTGAACGCGGTGGGATCCGAGCTGGTCTTTACCAGTGACTCACCCATGCCGCATTTGCCGGCTTTGCTGGCCGGCGACGACTTTCTGATCGCGCTCACTGTGGGGGAGAACGGGCTGCCGCCGCAACATCCTACCGGCACTGGTCCCTTTCAGTTCAAGAGCGATGCCAATGGGGTGTTGACGCTCGCAGCCTATCAGAACTGCTGGCAGGGCAGGCCGTTTGCTGACAGCGTGGAAATACGCGGCCACCGCAGCATTCGCGATCAGTGGCTCGACCTGAGCGTTGGCCGGGCGGATGTGGTTGAAGTGCCGCCGGAGATGCTGCGCCGGGCCCGCCAGCAGCAGTTCACCGTGGTGGCTTCGCCGCCGGTTACGCTGCTTGCGCTCGAACTCTCCACCTCGGGTGCGCTTGCCAATCCCATGCTGCGTGCGTCCATTGCGCAGGCGGTCGACCGCGGGGCGCTGTTCAACGTCATCTTTCAAAAGCAAGGTGATCTCACTGCGGCCTTGCTGCCGCGGCGACTGACCGGCTACGCATTCCTATTTCCTACTGACCGGAATTTGAACAAGGCAATTGCACTGCGTGGAGGCACACATCCGCCGCTGCTCAGGCTTGCGGCAGACGGCGACAGCGCCATGCAGCTTGCCGCACAGCGTATTGTGCTTAATCTCCGCGAGGCGGGCTTCCGCGTGCAGATGGACTCGGGTAAACCTCAAAATGCAGATATGATTCTGCGCATGCTGCCTCTGGCGGGCAGCGATCCGGCGGCGGTGATGGAAACGCTGCTGCGCAGTGCAGGCCAGAGCCAGCCTGTTACGGCGCAATCGCCTGCCGCGCTTTATCGCGCCGAGAAGGAATTCCTCGATCGGCACACTATCGTGCCTCTGCTCGATCTTCCCCGTGCATGGGCAATCAGCGGACGCGTGCGTGACTTTACGCTGCGCGCGGACGGTACGCCCGATCTGGCTGATGCTTCACTGGAGGATGCGCAATGAGCCTGCGCCAGAAGCTGCTGCTGCTGTTTTCGCTCACCGTGGCCGCGGCGGTAGCGGCCGTCACCTGGACGGTGCTGGTTCGCATCCGCTATGTCTTTGAGCAGCGCGATCAGCAGGAGACCGCACTCTTCGTCAGCCAGTTCCAGCGCGAGTTTCAGCACCGCTCTGACGAGGTGGCGGCCGCGGTCGATCGCCTTGCCGGCAGCGAGCAGGCGCGTGCTATGGCCATTCAGATTGCGCAGTCGGGTGACACCGCTCCCTATCTCACTACCGCGCAGACCATGGCGCAGAGCGCGCAGCTTGATTTTCTTGAGATTGTGGGCGCGGACGGCAAAGTGATCAGCTCCGCGCAATGGCCGGCGCGCTTCGGTTATCCCGAGCCGGCCGTGGCGAACGTATCCAAGACGCCGTTCCTCAAGCGCGAAGACCTGCCCGACGGCTCAACGGCGCTGGGTCTCTTCGCGGTGCGCGGAATCACCGGCACGCCGGCGATACGGCTTATCGGCGGTGAGCGGCTTGATCAGGGCTTTCTCTCCGAGCTGCCTGTGGCGCCGGGCATGACGGTGGGTCTTTACAGCGATGCCGGGCCGGGTGCGAACGACGCGAGTTCACCTTTCAATGCAACACGCCTGGTGGGAGCAAGCGGCCCGCTGCCTGGAGCAGCCGCGTATCGGAAGCTGATCAACCGCGCGCGTGCTACGGGCCGGAAGGTCACCGGAGTTGTCTATCTCAGCCCGCAACGTCTGGGTAGCGTCAGTGCCACGGCTATTCCTCTCAAGAACCGCTCGGGCGCTGTGCTCGCAGTGCTGACTGTGGGTATCGCCCGTGCGGGCATGATCGAGGCGCAACAGCATATCCGCGCTGCCGCGTATGGTATTGCGGCCGCCGGAATCCTGCTGGCCATTGCTCTGAGCCTTTGGATTACGGCGCGCGTCTCGCGGCCCATTGAGCAGCTCGCCAGCGCCGCCGAAGAGGTGGCCGGCGGCAACTGGGATGTGACCGTTGCCGAAACAGGGCGCGATGAAGTGAATGTGCTGGCGCGAAGTTTCAATCACATGACACGCGAACTGGTGGGCCAGCGCGAGCGGCTTGTGCAGAGCGAACGCGTAGCCGCCTGGCGCGAACTGGCCCGCCGGCTGGCCCACGAGCTCAAGAATCCGCTCTTTCCGCTGCAACTCACCGTGGAGAACCTGGTGCGGGCCAAGGGGCTGCCGCCCGGGGACTTCGACGAGGTCTTTACCGAAAGCACGTCGACACTGGGCGCCGAAATTGCGAACCTGAAGGCGATCATTGGCCGCTTCAGCGACTTCAGCAAAATGCCCAAACCGGAGCTGCAGCACATTGACGCGAAGGATGTGGTGGAGCGGGTTTGCGCACTGTACGAAGGCGTCCATCAGGAGGGAAAAATACGCTTCGAAAAACAGGCGGCAGGCGATTCCATGCCGTTGAACGCCGATCCGGAGCTGCTGCATCGCGCGTTTTCGAACCTGGTGCTCAATGCCATGGATGCGATGCCGGAGGGCGGCACGCTGACCATCTCCGCTCATCCCAGGGATGAAAAGGTGGAGATCCGTGTCTCCGATACAGGCAAGGGACTCACACCGGAAGAGTGCGAGCGGCTCTTCACTCCTTACTACACCACCAAGCACTATGGGACCGGGCTTGGGCTGGCTATTGTGCAGTCTGTGGTGGCCGACCACGCGGGAACAATTGCCGTGGAAAGCCGCACCGGCGGCGGAGCGACGTTTGTCATCACATTGCCAAAGGCGGAATCATGAGTGCGAAAGCGAACATTCTTATCGTTGACGACGAAGCCGGCACGCTGGCTTCGCTGGCGCGCGCCTTTCGCCTGGCCGGCCACGAAGCCACGGTGTGCGACAACGCAGCGCGCGCGCTGGAACTGGCTCGCACCCAGCCCTTCGATCTGATTCTGAGCGACGTGGTGATGCCCCGCCGCGACGGCCTGGCGTTGCTTGAAGATCTGAAGAATGCAGACGTGGCTGCGCCGGTGGTGATGATGAGCGGCCAGGCGCACATTGAGATGGCCGTGCGCGCCACGCGGCTGGGAGCGCTCGATTTTCTGGAGAAGCCGCTCAGCACGGAAAAGCTGCTGGTGACGGTGGACAACGCGCTCAAGCTCACGCGCCTTGAAACGGAAAACCGCGACCTGCGCGCGCGGGTGGGTAAGCACACGCTGGTGTACGAGGGTGAAACCATGCAGCGCGTGATGGCGCAGATTGAGCGCGTAGCCGCGAGCGAAACGCGTGTTTGCATTTATGGTGAAACCGGCACCGGCAAAGAACTGGTGGCGCGCACGCTGCATGAAAAAAGCAACCGCGCCAGCGGGCCGTTTATTACGCTCAACTGCGCTGCAGTACCGGCGGAGCTTATCGAGAGTGAATTGTTCGGCCACGAAAAAGGATCGTTCACCGGCGCCGCGCAACGCTATATCGGCAGGTTTGAGCAGGCACATCGGGGCACTCTTTTTCTCGATGAAATTGGCGACATGCCCGCAGCTATGCAGGCCAAATTGCTGCGCGTTCTCGAGGAGGGCGAGGTGGAACGCATCGGCGGAGGTAAGCCCATCGCCGTGGATGTGCGCGTGATTGTGGCCACGCATCGCAACCTGGAGCAGCTGATCGAATCGGGCGGCTTCCGGCGCGATCTCTATCATCGTGTCGTCGTTTTTCCGGTGGAGCTTCCGCCGCTTCGCCAGCGCCGCGAGGACCTGCCTGCGCTTGTGGATCACTTTGTTCGGCAGGTAAGTACACAGAACGGATGGAAGCCTGTTGCCTTTGCTCCATCTGCCATTGAGGCGCTGAAGGGGTATGACTGGCCCGGCAACATACGCGAGCTGCGCAACGTGGTGGAGCGGCTGCTGCTGCTCGCCGGAGCGGAAGTGACCGGCGAAGATGTGCACAAGGCCCTGCCGGCGTCCGGTTCGCGCCCGCCGGCGGTTGCGGCTTCAGTCACACCTGCGGATGCGGAAGGCCCGCTGAATCATCGAGTACTCGCCTTCGAGCGCGCCACGGTTTTAGCGGAGCTTGGCCGTCATGGAAGAAATATGACGCAAACTGCCAGGGCGCTGGGGCTTGAACGGAGCCACTTCTACAAGAAATGCCAGCAACTGGGCATAGACCTCGAAAATCTGCACAAGCAGGAGTAAGAGTTCGAAGGCAGGGACCGCGCCGGTGCGGGTCCCTCGCCGTAACTGGCCGCTCAACATGCTGGCAGGGCGGTCAATGCGCGCCGTGCGCTTCAAGAAGCGCATTGACGCGCGTCATCACCTGGAACGCGTCGGCAATGTAGACTACGTCAGCCTTGCCTCGCGTCCATCCGCAGTTTGGATCGAGACTGATTGCGCGCCGCTCGCCAATGAAGCGCCAGCCCACTACGTGTGGCTCTTCACCATGGCAGCAGGTTGCGAGGCCTTTGGGGTGCCTTGGAGTTGAGCCGGTTTGGCCCACTTGGTTGAGATGCGTGAGGAAGGGAAGCACGGGAGTTCCGTCGCCGCCCTGATCGACAAGTGATTTTGAACTTCCCAGCGATGCACCCGAACCTTGCAGGAATTTGAGGATCAGTTCACCTGCCTCCGCAGCATGAATCTGGCCGTCCGGCTGCTTTTTGGTCCATCCCGCGCCGGCCACAAACAGGAGCTTTGCATCGGGCCGTATGGTTCCCGCTGCGCCTTGCTCTGGTGTGCGAGTGCCGATGACGGTTGTGCGCGCCGCAGGAAGTTCGACAGAAACGTGTTCGATTTGCGCCGGAGCAACTTCGCCGGTGTAGGGTGCATGTGTTCCTGTATCGAGCAGGAGAAACCACGGGCGCGATTCGCGCGTGAGAACGGCCTCGATGCGTTGGCGATAGAACCACCGCGCGGCTTCTACGCTGTTTGTCCCGCTGATTTCCGCGATGTGCGTGTCAATGCGGCCGCCCAGGCGATGGGCGACGGCAGCCATGACACGGGCGAAGCGCGAGCTATGCGGCGCCAGAACGATCGTGGGCTGCGCAGCGCGGCAGAGGGCTTCGCATGCAGATGCGTCTGATGCGTAACGCGGTTGGGCGAAAGCTTCACCGGAGACAGCCAGCCATCGAGTTCCAGCAGTAGGTATGTTACTGCTCAACTTCTCCGAGTCTCCGCAGACGACACCGAATGTCAGTGTAGAACCCAGCCGCGCAGCCAATTCGGCGCCGGCGGTGACGGCTTCGAGCGAGCCTTTGCTCAGCGTGGCGCCGGTTTCATCGCAATGAGTCAAAACCAGGATGGATTCCATTACTCCGCTCCTATCCACTCGACGAGTTCGCGGGCAATTTCGTCCGGTCCAAGGTCTTTTACTATCCGCGTGCTGCGCTGCTGGGCGGGAAGACTGACTGAGATGTAGCGCAGGCCATTGCTTTCAAGTGCGGCCGCTTTAGCCTTTTGCAGAGCGGGCATGATGGTGCGCATGTTTGCCATGCCGACTTGCGGATTGTTGCGTGGCTCAGGCAGACTGCCCGTGGCCCAGCCAAGCACGGCCGGCGTTCCCACGCACTGCGAAACCTGATGCTTGCCGCCTTCCACGCGCTCTAGCACTTCAAACGAGCCGTCCTCGCGGACATCGATGCGGTCAACACCCTGAAACTGGTCGGTGATGCCGAGTATCTCGCCCACGATCTGCAGCGTGATGCCCGCGCCACGCGTCGCCGACTCCCATCCGCCGAAGAGCAGAAGCTTCGTCTTGTCCAGTCCTGGAATTGCGTCGATCGTGTTGGCAAGCACCGCGGCTGTTGCGTGCCCATCCGTGAAGCCGCCGATCGGACCGTCAATGGGAACCAACTCGAAGCTTGCTTTTTGTGCTACAGACATCATGAGTTGCTGCAACTTGGCCTTGGGGCCAAGTGACACAAGCCAGACCTTACTGCCCGGATGTTTTTGGGCGAGATGCGCGGCTTCATACAGCGCGCTCGCCGCCCACGGATCAAGCACGGCGGGCAGCAGCATCTCATTCTTGATGCCCGGACCGGTTGGCGTGGTTGCCGGTTCGAGCGTCTGCAGAGGATCGGGAACCATTCCCGCGCAGACGACGATGTGGAATGAATGTGACATGGTACCTCTCTTTAGCTCTCAGCTTCTAGTCTTCAGCTCTCAGCTTTCAGTTCTTGATGTTTGCGGGCGCAGAGTTTGGATTAATGACGCCAGCATCGTCGAATATCTTTACCTTTTGTTGATCAGGTCAGAACCTGAAAGCTGAGAGCTAAAAGCTGAAAGCTGCTTCTTAGTTTTCTGCCGAATGGAAGCCCCCGGAGCCGGCCAGGAATTCGATGTTCCCATGCTCGCCATCGGGCGATTGCCGGCAGTTCCAAAGGCATGCGCCGCAGTGCACGCACTTCTCGCGTTCAAAGGTGGGCATGCCTTCGTCGCCCAGCGTGATGGCCTGGCCGGAACACATGGCGACACAGGTCTTCTCCCTGCACGCCAGACACAGCTCTTTGTCGAGGAATCGCACATGATCTGCGAAGCCGGGCATGGCCTGTACTTTTCCGCCCATCAAGAGCGCATCTTGCTGCGTGACCAGCAAGCGGCCATCGAAGGGAATCTCAGGCCAGCCACGCGCTGTGAGTAATGCATCGTGCAGCGGACGGCCATCGGCTATCGCCACGTTGGCGGCTTCCATAAATTTCGTGTCTGTTCTTTCGTAGTCGGCCATGGGGCGGATCTGCTCGAGAGCAGGTGGAATCTCCGACTTGAGCGAAAAGCGGCCCTTGCTCATCCCGGCCAGAGTCATTCCCATGAGGCCGCGGACAAGGCCTGAGTGAAATCCATCGCGGGCGTGGCTGGCTTGGCGTGCTCCGCTTTCTACCCAGCTTGCGCGACGACGTTTTTCATACAGATTGGAGAGATTCTTCTGCGTGAATGGAAGGCCGGCGCGCAGAAGCTCAAGTACGGCTTCACCCAGTTGCACGCCTGTCGTCCACGCCTCGTCGACACCCGAGTTAGTAAGCGTGTTGGTCGAGCCGGAACCCTCGCCGATGCGGGCGAACCCATCACCGGTGAGGAATGGCTCGCCGTGAATGCCCGATTCTTCGAGCGATTTGGCGCCCCAGGAGCGCAGCGTGCCGGCTTTGAGGTGCTTCCAGAGCGCCGGATGCTGGATGTAATGCTGCAAATACCGGTATGCGGTGCGCTCGGGATCGCCCAGCCATGAAGGCACGAAGATGCCTACGGAAGCCAGCCGGCCGGGGTGCACATAGAGGAATCCGAAGATCTCCGGCTCGGGGAATCCGAAGGTGTGCCAGACGGTTCCAGGCTCGAGTGTAGAATCCTCCGGCAGTTCGATCACCATCTTCATGCCGAGCGCCCAATCGCGTCGTTCGCCATGCCTGAACTTCTGATTCAACGCGCGGCCGACCGCGCCCACCGGTCCATCGCCCACCACGGTCAGTCGCGCATGCACATCCATGCCGGCCATAAAGCCTTCTGCCGGCGTGCCGTGCTTGTCCACGCCCTGGTCGGCGAGACGGATCCCGGCGACGCCATATTTGTCACGATTCGCGTCGGCGACGAAGATCGGTTCGCTCACCGGCGTGCCCGGCCAGATCTGCACCAATCCGGTTTCCATGATTTGCGAAGCAACCCACTGGTTGAACTGACCGATGGATAGCACCAACCCACCGTGCTTGTGCAGAAACTCGGGGGCCCAGGGTATTTCGAAGGCGTGATCTTTCACGCACAGATTTCTTCCAAGGCGAAGAAAGAAGTCAGCCGTGCGCAGGGTGCGCGAGCGCCGGCTGGCGCCGATGGGATCGAGCAAGTAGAAGAGGCGTTCTTCTTTGATTTCCGTTGCCATGGGAATCTGCGACGGGTCGAGAGCGGGAAAGCTGGTGCGGATCCCTTTGGCGCGCGTCACCACGCCGCTTACGCCGGCGGCCAGGTCGTCGGCGCGCTCGTAGCATAGCACCTGCAAGGGCATGCCCGGCGCTGCTTTGCTTTCGAAGGCGCTGTCAGCGGGATTCCGGGTCCACGCCTGCGTCAGGGTGGTGAGAAACCCACCCATAGCCGGACCAAAGCCGACGCAGGCGATGTCCACGTCCATTGCCTGCCGCTCTATCTCCACGGGCTCCTCTGCTGAACTCATGCGGGCCCTGCCATGGGATAGTCCAGCGTTTCTGGGATCATCACCTTGCTTAGGGTGTCTGCCGCGCGATCCTTTGCCAGGCGCGCGCCGGTCAGGCAGGTGGTCAGCTTGCTTTGCAGCCGCAGGAATTCTGCCGATCCTGCGCATCCGGCACATGGGCCGGCTTTATCCGGGTGGCTTCCATCGGGTCCCAGCACGTCGACCGCCATGGCCATGATGCCTGGCATCGTCTCCTCGAGTTCTTCGAGTTCGCCCGCCAGGAAGCAACTATGGTGTTCTTCTTCATCCCATGCAGGATGCCGCGTGTATCCGAAGACCAACTCAGCGCAGATGCGCGAAACTTCGCCCGCTGCCTGCGCTGCCTGCGTGTGGCACAGGTCGCTGAGGAATTGCACCGTGCCTTCCAGGCCTTCGGCAGCTTCGGCGCTCTCCGGACCGTGTTTTTCCAACTCGATTACGTCGAGAATCTGGCAGCGTGAAGCCATCAGCCAACTCAATGCATCGGCCAGGGCGAAAGTTACGCCCTGCCGCTGCCCGTGGTAGAGCTTGTTGCCAGCGGGGTCCGTGGCCTTTTGCAGGTATTTCAGTGTCCACAGCCAAAGCTTCATGGCGGAGGCCAGAGTGCAGGCACCGGTACCGGGCCGTGACGAGGCAATGCGCCGCATCTCTGCGGTCCACGCGGCGAACTGCGCAAGAAAGACCTCTGAGGTCATGGTCACCGTCAACTGGCGCCGCTGCACGGCTTCAGGACCTTCGTAAGTCGCTTCCAGTTGCGCGTCCATCCACTTGTTTGCGAGGAATCCGGGGCAATCTTCCGTGATGCCGTAGCCGCCCATCAGGCTTACCGCTTCGCGCAACAGGTTGGCGCCGTGTCCGGTGTTCCAAAGCTTGGTGGCAGGGCACAATACGTTTGCTTCGGCATCCTTCAGCACAAACTCCACCAGCGGATCGGCGATCAATTCGGCACGCCGCGGGTCGGCTTCCTTCAGCGAGAGCATCTCAATTGCTTTGTGTTCGCTCTCCCGCAGCGCCTTGATTTCTGCCCGGCCACCGTTGACGCCGCGTTCCTTCAGGATGGCTGTCTTCTGCTTTTCGAGTGGGTCAAGCTCATCGAAGAGCCGTGCTGTGGCAAAGCCCAGGGAGGCCGCCGCTTCGCCGGTGGCCCACACGTCCACGAGGCGATGCAGTGCGTCTTCGCGCTGCTGGATGCCCTGCTCGTAGCGAACCGAGCCGGGCTTTGATCCCTCGGCGCCGCGGAAGCGCTGGCGCTGGTAGCGAATGACCGGCTCGACTGCCGAAAGCAGTTTTGCCGCGGTCATCAGGCCCACCGGCACGCGCGTGCGCCGGAAGACCGCTTCAATCACCTCGCTGTGGTTGAAGTTGGGAACGATGATGCCGTCCTTAACCTGATAGCCACCCACGATGCGGCTGGCCGGGATGCGCAAATTGAAGACCGGATCACCAGTCGACGAAAGCTGGTGAACGAGCTTTTTGGTTGCAGTTCCGCGATCGAAGGTGCCCTCATCGGTGTCTTCCAGAATCACCATGCAACTGCCCTTGATGCGTTTGTCATCGGAGTTGACCGCGGCAGTGACAAAGTTGGCAAAGGCGATGCCGGTGATGAAGCGGCCGCGTTTATCCACCTGCAACCACGGTTCCCCGCCATCCGCCCATTCGGCAACACGCAGTTTGCCGCTCAACATGCCGGTGTCCACTCCCACATAGGGAACCGGTTCAGTGAGCGCGAAGGCACCGCGCCACGGCTTGCGATCTTCACCGGGCTGCGGCGGGGCAGAGAGCTTCTTGTAGCGCGTTACCTGTTCAGATGTTCCACGCTCGTGGATGGGCGAGAGGGCCAGGAAACCGGCCAGGCTCGCGGTGGCCGCGCCACCATCCACCCATGCCAGTTCGAAGGCCGAGAGGCCGAGGGCCAGGTTTTTGGGCCCTGAGATGAACCCGCCTTCCTCCGGCTCCATGAACGCGGCAGTGATGCCGGCAGCGTCAAAGGCATCCATCATTTCGGCTTTGGCGGTGGTCCACTCATGGGTGTTTCGTTCGCCCGCCGCGACCAGGCGCGCCACGGGGCCGCGCGCCACGCCACGTGCCGACTGCACAAGCATTTGCAGGTCAAAGCGGTCGGCGAATCTCCACTGGATCTGCCGGACCGCATCGCCGGGGAGAGTGAGCATAGTTTTGGTTTCGTATAGCGTAGTTGTGCCCATGGAGTGACTCCTGAAGCAGCGGTCACAATTTTCCTCGACCGGACGCCCGGCGGAATGTGACCTGCATCACCTCGGCATAAGCTTCCTTGTATACGGAGGATGCGAGACGGATGCTGCATTGCGTGGATCCGGAGAAGGCTCACACCCATGATTTGCGACGTGATGAAAATGGCAGTGCTGACAGCTTTCCGAAATCGTTTTCCCGTTGCGGACCTCGAGCGGCTCCGGGGACAACCAGAGCCGCGTTCTCAGCGAAAATCAGACAAGATTTTTTAGCGGAGGCTCCTCGCTCACGCGAGCGCGCCTGCTGTACAGGCTGAGGCTCACAACAGCGGCAGGAGCGGGGAGGATGAACTTGCTGCGAATTAAGATGGAAGAAGCGGTTGTATTTCAAAGGGAAGAATTTGCTTTTCATCCAAGGTTTATCAGCGATAGTATGCAGTTGTTCAAGAAGACCGTGAAACCGTTGTCGCGAAACCAGAAAATTGATTGAAATGGGAAACGATTTCTGCCAAGGATTAGCGTGCAACGGCGCGCGAGCGCTTTCCGGAACTGATTTCACTTTTGTCCCGGGCAGTATTCCTGTAGGAATAGCTGTGTCGTGAGAGCGAGTTTGCATGTGTGCGCGGAGCATTCTGACCGGACATAGGCAACAGAAACAATTCATGGAGAAGAAGATGATCAGGTTGAAAAGTATCAGTGCACTGGCTGTTCTTGTACTTTTGCTATTTGGCGGAGAGGCTTTAACGCACGCGCAAGCCAAAACCGAGGTGCCCCCAGTAGTTCCGGGAGCACCGAAAGTCACCGTGGAGCATATCAAGATTCACGGCACGTCACTGGAAGGAAATCTGGACGGTGAAGCTGTTAATCGCGAGGTGATTGTCTTCCTGCCCCCGAGCTATTTCAAAGATAAGGATCGCCGCTATCCCGTCGTGTACGCGCTGCACGGCTACTCCATCGGAGCCGAGCAGTGGACGCACGAAATCCACGTGCCGCAGACGATTGAAGGCGCTTTTGCTCAAGGCGCGAAACAGATGATCGTCGTACTGCCCGATTCGAAGACAGCATTCGGCGGATCGATGTATTCGAGTTCTATTGCCACAGGTAACTTTGAGCGGTTCATCTATCACGATGTGGTCAAGTACATCGATGCGCACTACCGGACCATTCCCAACCGGATGGCGCGCGGTCTGGTCGGTCATTCCATGGGCGGCTATGGCGCGCTCCGTATCGGAATGAAACACCCCGATATCTTTGGCAGCCTTTACGTGATGAGTCCCTGCTGCCTCTCGCACATGGGCACGCGGAACAATCCTGCCCAGGCAAAAGCGTTCGAGAAGGCTGTCGCGGCGCTCAAGTCGCCGGCTGATTCAGCAGGGATGTCGTTCTTTCAGCGCGCAGAGCTTGCCAGCGCCGCCGCCTGGTCGCCGGATCCGAAGAACCCGCCGCTCTATCTGGATCTGCCCACAAAGGACGGCGTACCCCAGCCAGCCATTCTGGCAAAGTGGACGGCGAACTCTCCGCTGGCCTTCATCGACCAATACATCTACAACCTACGTAAATATCGTGCGATTGCCCTGGACGTGGGCGATCAGGACGGTTTGCGCTTTGACACGCTCAAGGTCCACCAGATTCTAGACCGCTATGGCATCAAGAACAGCTTTGAGATGTTTCACGGGACCCACACGAGCAGGGTGGCTTACCGCTTCCAGGATCACGTGATGCCGTTCTTCAGCAAGAATCTGTGTTCAACCGAACCCTGCAAGTGAGGGATTCTTGCCTCGCCACAATTGCTGGCTCGCCTAGGAAAGCTCAACCGCTCGCTGAAGCTCATCTCAATAGATGAGCTTCAGCGAAATCTGGATTTGCCGCGAAGTGCCGGCCGTCTTGCTGATTTCACCAAATCCCGAGCCGGTGAGCGTATTGGCGGGCAGGCCCATGTTCACGATGTTAAACAGGTTGAAGAACTCCGAGCGGAACTGCAAATCCACGAGCTCGGCGCCGCTCCTGCGGCGGCCAAAAGGCATGTCCTTGATGAGCGCGAAATCAAAGTTGTAAAAGGCCGGTCCGCGGAAGGTGTTGCGGCCAAGGGTGCCGAAGCGACCCTGGTTGGGGCCCGTGCCACCTGGCACGTGAATCGGAATGGAGAAGAATTTGGTGGCATTGTCCGCTCCCGCGCCGAAGTAGTCTTTGCGGTCTTTGCGCGCAGTGGAGAGGTGCGGTTTGGCAATCTGGTCTGGCCGGTCGACGCCGTTGGAGCCGTAGCCGGTCTGTTGCACGCCGGAGTAAACGGTAAACGGCGAACCGGAGCTCATGCTTGAAATACTGAGCAGCTCCCACCCGTAGGTGATTCTGCGGCTCAACGGGCTTAGGAAGCCGATCTGTTGAAGATGCAGGTCCTGGGCCACGCTCAGACCGAAGCTGTGGGTCACATCGAACGACGAGGGAGCCTTCTCAGGATGCGTGTCAAAGGGGTTCTGAGAGACGCCCGAGGCTACCGCGCCCGTGGCTCCGGTGCCGCCGCCAACCATGCTGGAGTTATCGATGGACCGGCCGAAGGTGTAGCTGGCCTGCAGGCCGGGGCCGCCATGGCCCACCGTTCCCGAGAGCGAGGCCTGCAGCGCGTTGTAGGTGGAGTGCGAGTCAGAGACGATGACGTTCTCCACGCCAAATCCGCCGGTCACATTGCCGACGCTATCGAACTGCGTATAGGGCGCAAAGCCGGGTGACGCCCCCGCATATGCGTTGGGGTAGTTGACGCGCGGCAGCCGTTGCGCCGCGGTTCCCACGTAGTTCACATCGGCAGTCAGGTTGCCCAGCTTGCGTTCGAGCCCGGCTGTCCAGGTGTACATGGTTGCATTTGTAAAGGAAGCGTCAATGCTGCTGAGGTTAAGCGCGCTGACCACGTGGCTGGGCGTCAGGGCGGCCATGTCCTTTTCATAGCGGTCCACGTCCATGATGGTGTTGGCCGGCACAGGGGTGAACTTGCCCGGTGTCAGAATCGGCTGGCCACTGGGGGTGTAGGCTTCGGGCAGCTGTTGAGTCGTGAGCTGGAAGCCGTAGGGAATCGGTGCTGCCGCGGTGGCCACCAGCCGAGGATTGACAGCAAACGGCGTGGAGCCGGTCAGGTAGTTATCCTGCCAGCTGTTGGGCGGAATCACCATGATGCCTCCGCCGGCATGCAGCGTCAGGTTGTTCGCTGGCCGCCAGGAGACCTGCACGCGTGGCTCCCAGCCGTGTTTGCTGGTCTGGTAACCCGGCTGCGGGTTCACGACATACTGCTGCACGCCATTGATAAAGCGCAGTGCGCTGGTACGCTTTGCGCGCTCAGAGATGGGAGTATACACATCCCAGCGCAGGCCGTAATCGAGCGTTAACTGCGGCGTGATCTTCCAGGTGTCCTGCACCCAGGCGGCATAGTTTTCGCGATTGATTGCCGCCGGACCCATATGGTCGCCGCCGGAGATACCCGGCGCGGCAAGCTCAACCGAGTAGGTGAACGCGCTGCCTGAGAGGAACGCCGAAAGCGTGTCAGGCAGCGGATCGCCCACGGCGATGTCGTGCGTGCCGCTCTGCGATGGAATCGCCTCAGTGGCGTAGGCCGTGCCGCCGCCAAAGCTGTATTCGCCGTTTGGACTCATTCCCCAGTAGGTGGTGTCGCGATTGATGCGCGCCTCGAATCCCGCTTTCCAATCGTGTCGGCCGGTAGCGTAGGCGAGCGTTTGCCGCCCCTGGAAGAGATTGCCGTAGGCCTGCATCACCGAACCGCCCGCGCTGTTGAATGCCTCAAACAAACCGTCGTTGAACTTCACCGCGGGATCGACGTAGTTATCCGTGGGAAAGCCCGGGGTGGAACGGGTGATAGCGATCAGCGACTCCAGCACAAGATGCGGTGAAGCCGTGTGCGTGTAGGTGCCCACCACGTTGCGCTCCTGGTCAAAGAAGCGCACGCCAAAGCTGGGATCGATGGCCGTCTGATCCGGATTGGTGGTCGGCCCGCTCAGGTTGTTCAAGGTGAAGCGAGCAAAGAACTTGTCTTTGGGCGAGAAGTCGTTGTCTAGACGCAGCGAAAACTGGTCCGCGTCGGTACTTACCTTGGAGGCCGTAGCATAGGTGTGCGCACCGAAGGACCCCGTGGGGTCGTTGGGCATGGGATAGCGCGCCAAAATGGCCGCGATGGCCGGTTTGATCGGCACCTGCAGCGTGTCCATCGAGCCGTCTGAATAAGTCACATGATCGATGCCGGAGCGCTCGTCGGCACTAGGCACCGGCATCACCTGAGTGGTGCCCAGCACCTGGCGAAAGCCCTGGTACTCGGTGAAGTAGAAGGTGCGGCCGCGTCCGTCGAAGACGTGTGGAATATAGACAGGGCCGCCGTTGGTAAAGCCGAACTCGTTGCGCCGGAAGGGCGGAATGCGCCCCGGATACACCGGCGTGGGGTGGTCAAAGTAGTTGCGCGCATCGAATGAGGAGTTGCGCACGAACTCGAAGAGCGATCCGTGAAAGCCGCTGGCGCCCGAACGGGTGATAATGCTGGTGAAGCCGGAGGCCCCGCGGCCAATCTCCGCGGGCATCCAGCCGGAGTTGGAGTGAATCTCCTCCACCGCGTCCACATTAAAGTTGGAGAAGGTAGAGCCGCCCATCTCCGGATCGCTTATGTCGGCGCCGTCCAGGGCAAAGGTGGCCTCAACTCCGCGCTGCCCATTGATAGCGAACTGCTGGGTAAAGTTGGTGGCTCCGTTGGCGTCGGTCATGGTGCCGGCTGCCAGCAGAAGCAGCGAGCTGAAGTCGCGCTTGTTGAGCGGCAGCGAGCTAACCGCCTGGCTCGACAACTCCTCGCCCCCCGTCTCGGTGGCGGCATCCGTAGCTGCGCCGGGGTTCTTCTTAGCGGCCGCAGACGGCGAACCGCGCAAGCCGGGAGTAATAGTCAGCGCATTCTGAGAGGAAATCGTGATTGCGACCATTGCGCCGGTCACATTCAATGCATATGGGGCAGTCGGCCGGTGGCCCGGCAACTGAACGATGAGCGAGTACGAGCCGGGCGCAACACCTGGGAGTGTGAAGTGCCCGTCGGTCCCGCTGATTGCCGTGTGACGCTCCTGCGGCGCACGTGCGAAGATGGTCACTTTCGCACCAGCCACAGGTTGACCGGCGGCCGTGCGCACTACGCCTGTCCAGACCACTCCGGGCCTTGCAGGCTGTTGCGCCCAGAGAGGCACTGTTGCCAGCAATCCCAGCAGAATCCACCGCTTCAACGGGCAAAGTATTGCCCAAAAGGTTCGTGCAGCCATCCAATCTCTTTCGTTTTGCAAATTGCAGCCTTCATGCTTCATGTGCAATGTCCATCTCATCTTCGGTTTGGTGTTCAGTAACTGTGAATCGGGTTTTTGTAATGGACATAGAGAGATCCTTGATCTCTGATTCAGTACCCCGATTCTGAAATAAGACATCGAAGTAGGCTGTCCGGCGATTTGTCCCAGGGAAGAGACAGTGTAGCGCAACAGCGAGGGGATTGGAGTCTTTGTACCACGCCGAATGTCAGGTTTCGCTGGAATTGCGGGCTGCGGAGTGGAGGAAAAGGATGGTGACGACTGGAGAAGCGGGAGTGTGCAAATGCTCGTCTGAGGGAACTTCGAAAACGGAAGCACAAAACGGGCACGATTTGTAGGCTCTACTTCAAAGCTGCTGATTTTAAAGAGGAAATTGGGGCGGCGGGTGGGGATCGAACCTTTTATTGAAATTGAATATGTGTAAGTTGTTGATTATAAAAACATACAAATCCGACAAAAACGCCAGTTCTGCCGGTCGCTAGTATGCTGAGTCTTAAATAAATAGCATAAGTATGGACATGTGACGCATCGGATAGAGTGGGAGGAACTCCGATGCGCACTGGTCGTCCGTTGGCTCCAGTTTCGATTTCCGAACAAGACCGGCTTCAGCTCGTAGCCTGGACCAGGCGGGCGAAGACCGGCCAGGCGCTGGCCATGCGGTCGCGGATCATTTTGTTGGCAGCCGAAGGCATCAACAACAAGGTCATTGCCACCCGCTTGAACACCATCCCCCATACGGTAGGTAAATGGCGGAGGCGATATTTGGAGTTGGGCCTGGATGGTTTGCTCGACGAACCGCGCCCGGGCACCTCACGCAAACTGCGTGACGAACAAATCGAACAGGTGTTGACGCGAACTCTGGAAAGTCAGTCAGAGGCTGCCACGCATTGGTCCACCCGCGACATGGCCAGGGCATGTGGCTTAAGTCAGTCCTCGATCAGCCGCATCTGGCGCGCCTTTTCGCTGGCGCCGCACCGCTCCGAGACGTTCAAGTTATCGAAGGACCCGCTGTTCATTGAAAAGGTTCGTGACATTGTGGGACTGTATATGGCTCCGCCAGAACGCGCCCTGGTGCTGTGCGTCGATGAAAAGAGCCAGATTCAGGCACTGGACAGAACCGCTCCGCTGTTGCCCATGCGTCCCGGCCAGATCGAACGCCGCACGCACGATTATGCGCGCCACGGAACCACCACCTTGTTTGCCGCCCTCGACACCAAGAGCGGCGAGCTGATCGGGCAGACACAGCGGCGGCATCGCTCGCTGGAGTTCCGCAACTTCCTCGATACCATCGAGCAGAACGTGCCCGCGAAACTGGACGTGCATCTGATCCTGGACAACTACGGCACCCATAAAACCCAACTGATTCGTGACTGGCTGGTGAAAAGACCTCGCTTCCATCTGCATTTCACGCCCACCTCGGCCAGCTGGCTCAACCTGGTCGAGCGCTGGTTCGCTCTGCTGACGGAAAAACAGCTCCGCCGCGGCGTGCATCGCTCAACCAAAGAGTTGGAGAAGGCCATCCGCACCTACATCCAACACCACAACAAAGATCCAAAACCGTTCATCTGGCACAAAAACGCAGACCAGATCCTCGATTCCGTCGCCAGATTTTGTGCAAGAACTTCAGACTCACTAGCACAAATTAGCACAAAAATCGGACCTGCCTCAGATCGGGACCGGTTCCGATCACCTGCTCGTGCAGGCCGCACCGACATATGAGATGCTGGGCGCACCCAGTCATTTGGAAGAGCCAGCCGCTAAAACGGGAGTTCGGCGCGATCGAGTTGTTCCCCATGCCGTGACCCTCGCTCCGACCCACCGAAAAACGGACCCAGGAACCCGAATCGTCTGATATCTCCGTATATGCGAGGTTTCGTGCCTTTCGATCCTTATCGCGCTTGGTTGATTGGCAAATAGGTCGCGAACACCCGGCAGGCAATCGAGGAGTGCCTGCCGACTCACTTCGAAGCCCTTCAGCTCCCCTAACCCTCAGTGGCCCTTAAGGAACCTCTGAAAATCGCCGAGTTATGAAGCTGCTAGACCCTTGTTTCGCCGCATTTCCTCAGAAACTTGTCGATTTCGCGGTTTTCCGCCTTGGTCTTTTGCCCGCCGGAGGCTCGATAGAGCCCCGGCGGACACACTACGCCCCTTGCGGGGACACCTGCAAATTGATCTTCGCCAGCCTCCTGCGGTGCTGGTAGATATTGACCAAGGCAAAGGCCGCACACAGCCATTCGTGGTTTTTCTTCAACCCGCGATAGCGTACCTTGGTAAAGCCGAAGACGCGCTTGAGAATACGAAACGGCCATTCCACCTTGGAGCGCACCCGGGCTTTGGTACGGTTCTTGCGCTTCTGCTCTTCATCGACGCCGGCCTTGGTCTTCACCCGGCGGCTGGTCATGTCCTGGGCGGCAGGCGCAGCTTCACGAATCGCCTCGGTCTGTCCCTGGTAACCGGCATCGCCCCAGACCTTCTTCTCGCCACCGTGCAACAGATCCGGCAACATGTGAACATCGGAAACGCTCGCCGCCGAGGTGCACACCGAATGCACAACCCCTTCCCTGGAATCGACGCCGATGTGCGCTTTGGCGCCGAAATACCACTGATTCCCTTTGCGGGTCTGATGCATCTCCGGATCGCGCTCCTTCTTCTCGTTCTTGGTGGACGAAGGTGCGTGGATGATGGTCGCGTCCACAATGGTCCCGGTGGTGATCCGGATGCCGCGAGTGGCCAGATACAAATTCACCGCATCCAGCATTTGGCCGCCCAGTTCGTGTTCTTCGAGCATGTGACGGAAGTTGAGAATGGTGGTCTCGTCGGGCACCGGAGCCCGGCCCAGATCGATGCCTGCAAAGCGCCGCAGCACCGGCGATTCGTAAAGCGCGTCTTCGACCGCAGGGTCCGAGAGCGCGAACCACTGCTGCAGAAAATAGACTCGTAGCATGATGTCGAGGCCTACCGGCTTGCGGCCCATCTCCCCCTTTGAGTAATGCGGCTCAACCAGCGACAACAACTCAGCCCAAGGCATGACGGCATCCATTTCTTCCAGAAACTGTTCGCGCCGGGTCTTCTTCGAGTAACGTTGAAACTCTGCTTGATGGGCCAATGTCATTTGCCGCATGCCTGATCGATCTCCCTGACTCCACATTACCTGCATCAGTTGTGGATCGGGGAGTTCTTCAGAGGTTCCCTAGTAGAGGTAGATTACCTTGGTAGTAGTGGCCACAAGCAGCAAAATCGCTATGATGCTGACCAATGCGAAGTATCGGCATCTCTTTTTTGTGACTCGAAGATCCGGCCGTATCCGCACTACGCATTCGTCCTTTATTCCAACACAAACGGTAATATGAGCTATGAGGCAATGACCGTGAAATATGAGCACCACTTGTCTAAAGGGTTAACCCTGCTCGCACACTATATCCTATCAAAAACGCTCAGTGATTCTTGGGAGACCGGGGCGGGGACTATGAGTCAAATTGCCAGTTGTAGACGATGCGATAAAGGACCTGTAAGTTATGACATACCCCAGCAATTCGTTGTCTCGACACTATATCAGCTGCCATTTGGAAGAGGAATGACGTTCGGTGCCAAGCTGCCGCGCGCGGCGGATATATTTATTGGAGGATGGCATGTTGGTGCGATCGGGACCCTTTCAGCTGGATCAGCATTTACGGTTGTTTCACCGAACGCCACAGGGAGTCCCTTTGTGCAGGTCAGGGCGGACCGTCTCTGCAGCGGAAAGGATACACGCCTTAGTGGCCATCTCCGCAGCGATGGCTATGTAGACTTCAACACTGCCTGCTTTACCTCGCCTGCACCCGGCTATTTTGGAACTTCTGGACGAGGCATTCTCTTCGGGCCTGGCAGGGATAATTGGGACATGTCAACGGCCAAGCAGATTCTCGTGACTGAGCGAACCCATCTAGAGGTGCGAGGCGAGTTCTTCAATGTTTTCAATCACGCCAATTTCGGTCTTCCTGACAGTAACACTGGGAATGTGAATTTTGGTAAGGTCTCGAGTGCGGCAGATCCTCGCTTGATCCAGATTTCGGCGCGGCTGCTTTGGTAAGAGGGCTCCCGTGGGATCGGTGCAGAGGCTGTGTAGCCTTCAGATCAGATCTAAATGAAGGTGTCAGCCTTGGGATTCGGCTTGCTCCCGATTTTTGAAGGTGGATCGACCAGCCAAACAATGGAAGATGCCGAGTTCGGCAGCTGTAAGTAGCTAAGCGAACAGCGCTTCATCGAGAGTACTTGCGGGAGTGTGACAGAACGGACCGACGAAATGAGTCTACTGGACATCCAGGCCTATTTCACAGAGGCTAGTAGGAGTGGGGGCATGTCCGAGATGACTCATTGCCAAAGGAGGAGAACAGAGAGCATGTCAATGACACGGCGACAATTTGTGGAAATGGCCACGGCCACAGCGATTGTAAGTCAAACGGGTGGTGTGCGGGCAGCTGATGCGGGTGGTCGCCCGAATATTATCCTGATGCTTGCAGACGATCATCGCTGGGATGCACTTGGTTGTATGGGGAACAGCGTGATTCACACTCCGAACCTCGACAAGCTTGGCCACGATGGGGCCATTTTTGAGAACCACTTCACCACTACCCCTATTTGCTGCACGAGTCGCGCAAGCATTATGACCGGACAGTATGCAGGCACGCACGGCATTAACGACTTTGCAAAGCCACTCAATAGCCAGCAGGTAGATGGCGCCTATTGGACTCGATTGAGGAAGGCGGGATACAGAGTGGGATTTATCGGGAAATTTGGCGTAGGGAGGACTATGCCCGGTGAATCTTTCGACTATTGGAGGGGCTTTCCCGGGCAGGGGAATTACTATCCTGAAGGACCCAAAGGACCGCATATGTCGCAGGTGATTCGGGGACAGGCCATGGAGTTCATTCGAGAAGGGGCAGGTACACAACCGTTTTGTCTGTCCATCAGCTTCAAATCTCCGCATGTGGAAGATCAGTCGCCAAGGCAGTATCTTCCGCGGCCGGAGATGATGGATTTGTATAAAGGTGTGACCATTCCCCCCATGAGCCGCGCACCGGCAAGCGATAGCAACAGGATGGCGCTAAGAGTTCAGCACTCAGAAAGCAAACATCGGTGGGGCGTCCGTTTTTCAACTGACGATTTGTATCAAGAGTCGGTCAAAGGATACTACGGCTTAATAAGCGGGATAGATTCCGTTGTGGGAGATCTGCGGAAGACCTTGCAAGAGCAAGGCGTAGCGGACAATACAATCATTATCTACTCTGCCGATCACGGTATATTCCTTGGAGAGCATGGGCTGGCTGGCAAATGGTACATGTACGAGGAATGCACCAGGATGCCTTTGCTTGTCTATGATCCGCGGCGGCCCGCGAATGAAAGAGGCGTTCGAAGGCGAGCAATGACATTAAATATAGATCTGCATCCAACGATGCTGGAACTTGCAGGGCTTGAGCCTGCGCCTTCTGTTGAAGGTAGAAGTATTGTCAAGTTGCTCGGCGAGGACGATCCAGAGTTCAGATCTGTATTTTTTCTCGAGCACCATTTCCCTTACCAAGGATGGATCCCCTCTAGTGAAGGAATCAGAACCGAGCGGTGGAAATATATCTATT
Source organism: uncultured Acidobacteriota bacterium (assembly GCA_963830225.1). GTDB lineage: Bacteria > Acidobacteriota > Terriglobia > Terriglobales > Acidobacteriaceae > Telmatobacter. The sequence continues at coordinate 158,658 of CAWHLO010000001.1, forward strand.
GGACAGGTCATAACAAACCTTATTCAGCCTATGCTGCTCCGTATACGGCGACGTCTCCCACGCTTGAGGAATTGTACGATCTTGAGAGTGATCCGTACGAAACTCGTAATCTGATCAATCATCCTGAGGTTGCACGGCAGCAGCGGGCATTAGGTGAGTATAGAAGGAAGTGGAACGGTGCAGTTCACGGTATGGCAGGTAAAAGTAGTAAGTGGGTAGATCCAATTACTCGGGCCAATCTTCGAGAGGATGGGTTGCTTACTTGACGTCATCTCGCCACTGTATTCAGCGTCATAGTCTGTGTGCTGTATGCATGGCATCTCCAGCAGCTTCGCACGTAAATATGGGCGCGAAGCTGCTGTGGGTAACGACGGCGCTGGGACGCACCATAGAAGGATGGAGCGGAGGGTAGTATGCCGATGATGTTATTTCCCTGTCGCGAGAGCAAGGGCCCGATTCGCGTGGCGACATACCATAAATCGCAGATGGTCAAAACACAACCGCAATTATGAGGGGGGAAGAACGATGTATTCAAGGCCTAGAATCCTGCTCTTGACAGGTGTGTTCGCAGTCTTTTGCTTTGCCGTTGCCGCCGGACAGAATGCATCGAGTTCGCTCCAAAGCGGCTTTGCAAATCCGCCGGAGAGTGCCAAGCCGCGTGTATGGTGGCACTGGATGAACGGGAACATTACGAAAGAAGGAATCAAACTGGACCTGGACTGGATGCACCGGGTTGGCTTGGGAGGCTTTCAGACTTTTGATGCTGCCCTTTCCACTCCGCAAGTAGTCAAAAAGCGCCTTGTGTACATGACCCCGCCCTGGCAGGACGCATTCCGATACGCGATTAGCCTGGGCAAGCAGTATGGGCTGGAAATGGGTATCGCAGGCTCGCCGGGTTGGAGCGAGTCAGGTGGTCCCTGGGTACCAGCATCGCAGGGGATGAAGAAGTATGTTTGGAGCGAGACGGATCTGGAAGGTGGCAGGCCGTTTGCAGGTAAGCTTACGCATCCACCTGCCAACACCGGTGCATTTCAGGATGAAGGTATTCATGATGTGATTGCAGCGCCGCCTGGCTCCAAGCCGATTCCCGAGTATTATGCTGACTCAGTCGTAGTGGCTTTCCGGAGGCCGGAACAGGACGTTCCGCTCGAGGCATTGCATCCAGTTATCACCGCGAGCGGGGGTTCCGCAGATTTGGCGATGCTATTCGACGGCGATCTGGACAAGACCTTCGGACTCCCGCTTCCTCCAGTTGGCGAACAGGCTTGGATCCAATATGAGTTCAGTGTGCCCACAACGATGCGGTCAATAACCTATGCAGCAAAGATCCCGACCAGAGCGATTGCGATTCGCACCGGATTTGTCGCGCCGACAGCAGAACTGGAGGCTAGTAGTGATGGGCAAACCTTCCGGCCGATTACGGCGTTGCCCAGCCGCTCAGCACCGGAGTCTACGATCTCGTTTCAGGCGACGACAGCAAAGTATTTTCGTATCACGTTCAGCTGGCCGTCTAAAGCATCTAGCGCCAGCGCTGGTCGAACTGCGCAGCAAAAGAGCGCGGACACGACGACGACTTACTTTGAGATTGCTGAGTTAGCGCTCCACTCTGGGGTACGCGTGAATCGCTTTGAGGACAAAGCTGCTTTCACTCCGGAACCGGACCTTTATGGCTTTGCAACTCCTCCCGTCCGGCCTGAGGATGCCATTCCGAAGTCAGGGGTCATCGATCTGACGTCCAAGATGCGCTCCGACGGCACGCTTGACTGGACTCCACCGCCCGGCCGCTGGGTCGTGCTTCGTTTCGGTTACAGTCTGCTTGGTATTACCAACCACCCAGCCACTGCGGAAGCAACCGGGCTGGAAGTCGACAAACTCGATGGAAGATACGTAAGAAGCTATATGGAGACTTACCTGAACGCGTACAGGGAGACGGTAGGCGCGGGTCTGATGGGGAAGCGTGGGCTTAGCGTGGTCGTCAATGATAGCTGGGAGGCCGGTTCGCAGAATTGGACGGACAACATGATCGACCAGTTCAAAAGGTTGCGCGGTTATGATCCAGTGCCCTGGATGCCGGTTCTAGCGGGTTATGTGGTACAAAGCTCCGCCGCGAGCGATAGATTTCTCTGGGACTTCCGCAAGACGATCAGCGATCTGATTGCTACGCAACACTACGGCCAACTTGAGACGATATTACATCAGTGGGGTATGCGTCACTATGGCGAATCACATGAGAATGGGCGCCACTTTGTGGCTGATGGGATGGAGGTAAAGAAGTATGACGAGGTTCCCATGGGCGCGATGTGGGTTCAGACGCCGGGAGCGTACAAGCGGCAGCCCGATTACGATGCCGATGACCGCGAGTCTGCCTCGGTTGCTCACATTTATGGGCAGAACCTCGCCGCTGCGGAATCCTTGACCACGTGTAATTCCGCCGCGGCCTGGGCTTGGTCACCTGCAACTCTTAAACCGACTGCCGACAAAGAGTTTTTGGACGGCATCAATCTTTTTGTCATTCATGAGTCCGCTCATCAGCCGCTTGTCAACAAGGCGCCCGGAATGACGCTTGGACCATGCGGCCAGTGGTTCAACCGCAACGAGACCTGGGCGAACGAAGCCGGTCCGTGGGTGCATTACCTTGCCCGCAACAGCTATATGCTGCAGCAGGGGCACTTCGGCGCGGACGTAATCTACTTCTACGGCGAAGACTCCAACCTCACCGCCATCTACAACAAGAAGTCACCCAACCTGCCCGCAGGCTATGGCTTTGACTACGTGAACGCGGATGCGCTCATTCATGTCCTGAAGGTCGATGCCGATGGCCACATCACTACACCCGGCGGCACGACCTACCGGATCCTCGGGCTTGGCTCGTACAGCAGCCACATGTCGCTGCCGGTGCTCCGTGCCATTCATCAGCTGGTGATGGATGGAGCTACCGTTGCCGGCGCAAAACCGGCCGACGACCCCAGCCTGGCCGACAGCCAGACTGAGTTCCATACACTCGTGAATGAACTCTTCGGCGATGGTTCGGGCGTGCATCACGTTGGCAAGGGAACTGTCTATGCCGGCGATACGGTTGCAGAAGCGCTGAAAGCCATGCATGTGGCGCCTGACTTCAGCTACACCTCGCAGTCCGGCTCTGAGGCGAATCTGAAGTTTGTTCACCGCAAACTGGCAGACGGCGACATCTACTTCGTCGACAACCGCAGTGACCATCCGGCAAGCGTAGAAGCAACCTTCCGCGTTTCCGGTCATGCGCCCCAGCTCTGGTACTCGGAAACCGGCGATACCGCACCCGTTTCCTACTCCATCGCCGATGGCCGCACCACGGTACCGCTCAAGTTCGGACCGTGGGGAAGCGTCTTCGTCGTCTTCCGTAAGCCGGCAGCGAAGAACTCCTTAACGCTTCCGCCGCAGACGGAGACCACGCTGGCCACGATCCACGGACCTTGGAAGGTCGCATTCCAGTCGGGCCGCGGCGCGCCCGCTTCCATCACCATGGATACGCTCATCGACTGGAGCAAGAGCGATAACTCAGGAGTGAAGTACTTCTCCGGCATTGGGACCTACACGAAGACAGTCGAAGCCCCGTCTTCCTGGTTCCAGAATGGTGCACATCTGTGGATCAACCTGGGCAATGTGAAGAACCTTGCCGTGGTCTACGTGAACGGCCGGGAGGTGGGAGAGACCTGGCACGCGCCCTATCGCGTGGACGCGACCTCGGCTCTGCAGCCCGGCGCCAACCAGATCACCATCAAGGTGGTGAATGCCTGGGTGAACCGGATCATCGGCGATCAACAGCCCGGTGTCACCAAGAAGTACACATTTACTGACGTCAAGCCCTACCAGGCGAACTCGCCACTGCTGGCCTCGGGCCTGCTCGGCCCCGTCACGGTGGTTCGCGAGGAGGCGCAATGAGTCGCACATTGCGGCACATTGCAGAGAAATAGAACTACGGCCCAGCCGCCTGACCACTGCCGGCTGGGAGGTAGTTCTCGTTGCAGTGGTTTGTACCAGGAAAGCTGAATGATGGCTGGCGCTGTGCTCTTGTGTTCTGAGGCTTATCACAACGCCGGCCACTTGATAAGGCTCTTCCATAAGCAGGATTCAAGTGAAGGACAGCGAGTCGCGCAGGAGCATCAGGAGTTCGGCATAGGAGAAAGAGGATGATTTCAAGTGATGGACGCATTCAGAGCGGATATGAACTCGCCAGGGAGCAGTTTGCGGAGAAGGGTATCGATACGGATGCTGTCTTGAAAACTCTGGATGCGATCCCGCTCTCAATTCAGTGCTGGCAAGGCGACGATGTGCTCGGGTTTGAGAATCCGAACGGGAGTCTCACGGGTGGAATTCAAACGACCGGCAATTATATCGGCCGCGCTAGAAATGCACGCGAACTTCGCCAGGACATGGAAGTCGCGCTATCGCTCATCCCGGGAAAGAAGAGGGTGAATCTGCATGCCATCTACCTGGAAGCGAACGAGGCCGTCGAGCGGGACGTTCTGGACAGACGGAGGTAATCCGGAAGCTGGAATATTCAAGTGGCACTGTGCCTTTGAGCGCGGGGAACTTGTCGAGCAGCGTTCGTCGCATCCTGTGTCAGCCTCAGAGCCGGGGGAACTTGCGTCTGAGGGGCCGACCTTATCGGCAGAAGAGCCAGTAACGATCAGCGGCGCGATCATATCGATCGGCCGGGAGCAGCACTGATCAGTATGGAGAGTAGTGCGATCTTGCGTTTTTGCATTTGGCATTGAAGCAACAGCCGCTCTTTAGCTAGTGTCCTGAGTCTGAAGTTCTTGCACAAAATCTGGCGACGGAATCGAGGATCTGGTCTGCGTTTTTGTGCCAGATGAACGGTTTTGGATCTTTGTTGTGGTGTTGGATGTAGGTGCGGATGGCCTTCTCCAACTCTTTGGTTGAGCGATGCACGCCGCGGCGGAGCTGTTTTTCCGTCAGCAGAGCGAACCAGCGCTCGACCAGGTTGAGCCAGCTGGCCGAGGTGGGCGTGAAATGCAGATGGAAGCGAGGTCTTTTCACCAGCCAGTCACGAATCAGTTGGGTTTTATGGGTGCCGTAGTTGTCCAGGATCAGATGCACGTCCAGTTTCGCGGGCACGTTCTGCTCGATGGTATCGAGGAAGTTGCGGAACTCCAGCGAGCGATGCCGCCGCTGTGTCTGCCCGATCAGCTCGCCGCTCTTGGTGTCGAGGGCGGCAAACAAGGTGGTGGTTCCGTGGCGCGCATAATCGTGCGTGCGGCGTTCGATCTGGCCGGGACGCATGGGCAACAGCGGAGCGGTTCTGTCCAGTGCCTGAATCTGGCTCTTTTCATCGACGCACAGCACCAGGGCGCGTTCTGGCGGAGCCATATACAGTCCCACAATGTCACGAACCTTTTCAATGAACAGCGGGTCCTTCGATAACTTGAACGTCTCGGAGCGGTGCGGCGCCAGCGAAAAGGCGCGCCAGATGCGGCTGATCGAGGACTGACTTAAGCCACATGCCCTGGCCATGTCGCGGGTGGACCAATGCGTGGCAGCCTCTGACTGACTTTCCAGAGTTCGCGTCAACACCTGTTCGATTTGTTCGTCACGCAGTTTGCGTGAGGTGCCCGGGCGCGGTTCGTCGAGCAAACCATCCAGGCCCAACTCCAAATATCGCCTCCGCCATTTACCTACCGTATGGGGGATGGTGTTCAAGCGGGTGGCAATGACCTTGTTGTTGATGCCTTCGGCTGCCAACAAAATGATCCGCGACCGCATGGCCAGCGCCTGGCCGGTCTTCGCCCGCCTGGTCCAGGCTACGAGCTGAAGCCGGTCTTGTTCGGAAATCGAAACTGGAGCCAACGGACGACCAGTGCGCATCGGAGTTCCTCCCACTCTATCCGATGCGTCACATGTCCATACTTATGCTATTTATTTAAGACTCAGTATACTAGGGCCTGTTAACACTACCAGGACGGTGGCGACAGGAGCCAATTTTTCTCAGTTTGAGGAGCGAGGAGCGACGCATACCGGGTGTCTGCTAGCGACGACCGACGAAGAAATGAGGGAAATTGGCCCCGTCCCGGAGGGTTGCGGCGAAAATCGGCTCATCCTTCGTTGTCGTCCTCGCCTTGGAATCACCAAAGTCTGCGTCCTCCGCCTCGGCTGAGACGATTTTCGCTCGCAACGCCATCCATCCCAGTAGGGTTAACAGGCCCTACATGCCCCCGCTGTCTCTGATCGAAGTGTTACCCATCTCCCCGGCCCAATCTGTTACCCATCTGCCCGGTCTGTACCCTTTGAAAGGGCACGACTTCAGTCGTGCCGTAAAGGTTGCAAAATGAGTGCGGCTTTAGCCGCTGAGGGATAGGTTTTCGGAATCTCGACCTTTGCCACAGGCTGCCTAAACTTCCAGCGCAGCTCGGTCCCAATGCGCGCATTCCGCGGCTGCTTCATAGGTGCTTTGCAGGAACTCGAGCAATGCCGCATCGGGATCCTGCGAACGCCGCATCGCTTCGTAGGGCAGCACAAATTCGCCCAGGTTCGCGTCAAAATACGCCTCTGCGGGAGCGATCGAATAGTCTCTGTAGCCGGCCGGCTCCGGATACGCGTAGCTGTAAAACAAGGGCTCAACGCCGGGCGCACCGGGCCAGAATCCGCAACTGCTCACTTCGTGCGAATACGCATCCCGCGTCACACGATCCGGCAGCCCGGGCATGCTGGGATGCTCCGGCGCCGTGCGGCCTGAAAAGCGCGTGCAGGCCAAATCAAGCGCCCCCCAGAAAAGGTGCACCGGACTCACCTTGCCCCGAAACCGCGCGCGGAAAACAGTAAAGACCCGAGTAGTCTGCAGCAGAATGCGCCAGAACCGCTGCGCAAACTCCGGGTCGTAGCTGCCGTGAATCGAATCCTGCTCAAAAGGGATCGGTTCGGCAATCTCCACCGGCGTCGGCCAAATGCGAATGGGACATTGAAGACCGCCCAGAGCCTCCATCAGCCGCCGGTAGAACTCGGCCACCGTCATCGGCTGCAGCGGTATCGTCTTGCGCTCGAACAGGCTGGTTTCCACCACCAGCACATGATCCACAAAATCGAAATCGATCTGCAGCAGCAGAGACCCATAAGCCATGGGCGACGTAGTCACACCGCGAATCGTCGGGTAAAGTGTCACGTTCCAGGTGTGGTTAATGGGAGGCGTCAACGCGAGCCTGATCTTGCCCACCATCTGCATCCAGAGCTGCAGCGTGGCGCAGGTCTCGCTCCACGCGCTCTGCGGCAAAGCCGGCCACACTTCCAAAGGACTCGTTGTCGGCGAACTCGTTCCAGCCATAACGCCTCCCGGCAATCAACCTACCTGCAAGAGCATACTCCCATAACGCACCAAGCCAAAAAAACTCGACACGCGCATGCCTTTGCAACAAGGCGCAGCCTTCAGTCATGTCAAGGATCTGCTCTTTCCCGACGCTTCAACTGCCTCGTCAGCCGACAACCACCTACCCTCCCGCCAACCGGTTCCCCACTCGCCGTGCAGAGGATTTTCGTTCCGGGCGGATACGGCCCATTACTGCGTGCCCGAAATACTGCTGCCCTGGAGAATATAGAGAACCCCAGGAGATGTCGTCGTCCCGGGCTGGATACTCCTCGTCACGAAGACGAGACCGTTCGTACCCCAGCGAGCCATTTGAGTTGGATAGCCGAGAACATCGGGAATCACGATTGAATTCAGCAGCGTCTGCGTGTTGAGGTTGAAGATATCGAGCGTATAAGACATTGCACCCTGGCCGGAGTTATTCGATCCAGAGGAACTGAGAACGAAGGCCCGGTTCAGTGCAGAATCCGTGGCGACGAGGCCACCGGCCGAGAACTTGCCAACTTGCGCTGGGCCCACCGGGTTGGTGATAACACCGGAATCACTGTAGAGCAGCTTCGTGCCGGCGTCGAAATGTACCCGATAGCCAAGACCGCCGTAGTTGAGTCCACCATTGATCGCCACTCCGGATGGCGAGACGGAAAGGCCGTAGAGGTTTTGCGGCTGCACGCTGGAGTCGGACTGAGCGTAGAGCGTATCTGCGTCTGCGCCCCAGGCAAGCCTGGTAAAGTCGCCTGACCCAAAAGGAAGAGTATCGGTACGCGGAGTGGCGTTGTCATAGATCGCAAGGCCGCCACACCCTTTGGGATCGAAGTTGACATTACCCTGCGAAACCGCGATTGTCTGGGGACTGCCGGGAGCAACCTTCACATCGACTGGGAAGCTGCAGCTGGAGTAAGTCCCTACGAAACTTGCCGAAGTTCCTGCGCCAGTGGGGATGTTCAGATCGAGCGAGAAGGTAGGCAAGTTGTAACGCTGAACCACTGCCTGTCCTGAGAATCCGGCGTACAGGTATTGGCCGTCATCGGAGAGCGCAATCGCAGTTGGGCCGTCCTTAACTGGAACCACATTCGTGATGCCGGGCTTTGTGGGATCGACAACAGCAATGGTATTGGGAAAAGAGGAGTCACTGGCAGGAACAGCGACGTAAATCAGGTTCCGCATACTGTCCCAAACAAGGTCCTGGCCAGAGATATCGATTGTGTTGATCTGAGTTCCTGAACCCAGGTTGGGAAGTACCGTGAAGCCGAGCGAGTTGGAGTTGCTGGTTCCAGGACCATTCGTAACACTCATACCGCTGGCAACCGGATTTGTCAGCAAAGAAGCGGGAATGGTGACAACAATCTTCGTGTCGGAAATAGAGTCGGAGAGAAGGGCCTGGTTATTCCAGAAAACCTCTGATGCCGGTGTGAAGTCACGCCCGGTGAGCGTCACCTGCACGTCGGGGCTGCCGGCAGCGACTGCGGCGGGGCTGATCGAGGTCAGGGTTGGCGAGGGGGCAAGATAGCTGCCAACAGGAGAGGAGGTACCGGAGGGTGCAATGAATGAGCCATCCAGAATGTAGATCTGTGAGGATCCGTTCACGGCGAGGCCGCTGCTTCCCCAACGGACGATTCTGGAAGCTCCGCTGAGACCCCCGACCAACATCGAGTTGATGTAATTGTGCTGATCGAGGTTGAAGGCTTCGATATAAGTGCCATTCGGAGGATTCTTCGTGTAGAAGCCATTAACGTTCAGGTAGAAGATAACCCGCTGGGTGCTGTCCATCGCAAAGGGATTTTCCTCGTAACTGAGGGTGTTCTGGAGTTGGAACTGTCCCGCGTAGTCGCCGGTTGCGGCGTTAACAACATTGCCATAGCCATCGATAAGGTGGCCAGTCTTGGTATCGAAGGCAAGGTCCTTGACAAACTCGCCAAGAACATCCCCGCGGTCACTGAGGAGCGTTACTCCGTTACTGTCCACAGAGAAGGTGTCTTCATCCGCAGTAGAAACTGCAGAATTGGTAGCGTAAAGCGTGCTCGCATCGCTGCCCCAGACAAGTGTGTCGTAGTAATTATAGATACCTGTGGGATAAGCGATATTCGGTCGGGGAACTCCGTCGTCGTAGACAACCACACCGCCAGTAGCTCCACTATCTCCGATAGCGGTATTGTTCGAGAAGCGAGTTATGGCTACGGTGTGGGGCTCTCCAGGAGCTACAGCCACGTAGGAAGACTTGTAAGGCGTTCCGCTGGAATCATTGCCGAGAGAGAACGTAATGTCCGGGGTAAGCGACGGAAGCGTGAGGCGTTCGATCTGCCCAGTAGATGGCAGAGTGACATACACATAACTGCCGTCATCTGCAACGGAAATGCCGGCAGGCTGACTGGGGAGAGACTGCACAGTGACAATTTTGCCTTGAAGCGGATCGATGGCAACAATGCTGTTTGGGTCATTGGCAGAGCCGGCCAGCGTTGAAGCGATGAGCAACTGGTGCGCAGAGTCCCAGCCGAGATCTGCAGCGTCGACATCCACAGTGCGCAGGCGGTTGTCAGAGCTGATTACATTAAGCGTCTGGGTGGCCGATGTGCCTCCGCCGGGTGCTGGATTGAAGATCGCGATCGTGACTGTTCCCACTGAAGAGACGGCACTGGCGGGAATGAGTACCGACGCGCTGGTCGCCGAAGGGTATACATTCGGCTGGGTCTGCGTTCCGTTGATCAAAATGGTAGATGAAGAAACAAAGTTGCTGCCGGTCAGTGTGAGAGTGAAGTTCGGCGCGCCCGCAGTGACCGCGCCGGGGGATAAGCTGTTGAGCACAGGCACAGGATTCACTACCCGAAATGTGAGTGCGTTGGATGGATAGTTCTGCGATGCAGCGTCGCGGACCGTGATCGTGAGATACCCCGTATACGCCAGATCTTGCGAGGGAATTGTGAATTGGATCGAAGTGTCTGAAGTGTATGTGGTGGCCGCGGCAGGAACGTTGTTGATATAAACAACGGTTGTAGGTGTGAAATGGCTGCCGGTTAGCGTGACCGTCAATGCCTGCGCCCCAACCGTGCCCGTTGAAGGTGAGAGCGAAGCGAGCGTTGCGGGAGGTTGGCGGAGCGTGACAGAAAGGCTCTGTGAGCTACCACCTCCGGGTGCTGGATTAGAAACTGTAAAACTCAAACTACCTGCAGGGGCCAGAAGGGCTGCTGGAGCGACAGCTGTCAGTTGGGTGGCGCTCACAAATGTGGTTGTTAGCGGAGTGCTTCCGGTCATAACCACTGAGGACGAGTTAAAGTTTGTTCCAGTGAAAGCAAAGATCGCGTCTAATGAACCCGCGTAGAGTGATTGCGGGGTAACTGAAGAAAGCGTGGGCACGGGATTTTTAACCGTGACTTGCTGTGAACTTGAGCCGGCGGTGGACGTTTCGCCATCGGGATTTGTGACTGTGATCTTTGCGATGGACGCCGTCGCGAGGAGTTCGGCAGGAACGGCTGCGCTAAGCTTCGATGAACTCGTGTATGTCGTTGCAAGCGCGCTCGCATTCCAGTTCACAACTGCCTGTGGCTTGAAGTTGCTGCCGCTGACAGATAGCGTGGATGCCGAAGAACCGGCAAGGATACTCGACGGAGTGACGCTGGCAACCACGGGTGCTTGTGCCGTGGTGGTGCCGCTGAAGTTACCGCCTCCACCGGAACAACCGGCGACGGCAAACAAAGTGAGTGAGAAGACAAGAACAAACTGAGATGTCCGAATGCGAAAGGGCGCCGAGAGAAATTTGCGTGCAAAGGCCATGGGAGTTTTGGAATCAATAGTACGGTACCGTACGGCTCTACCCTCCGCAAGTGTAAAGATCACAACAGCGGAGCACACCTGGCGCACCACGCAGTGGGGTAAATAGAGCGAAGGATCTGCTTTGCCTGACGCTTCAACTGTCTCGTCAGCCGAAAAATCACCTAACTTCCGGTCTACCGGCCTGTATTCACCTTGAAGGTTCAACGGGTGCATTGGCGATGATGCGTGAATCCAGAATCCATCCCGCCTGCATGGGCCTTTTCAGAGACTGATCCGGCGGCTAAGCCTAAACTTCCAGAAGATTTTCGGATTGGCCAATGACTTTCATGAAATGCCTGCTCCGCATCCTTTCGGAGTAGCTGCTTTTTGTGGTTGTAATCCTAGATGTTCAGTTCCCCTTGAACAGGAACGGTGAGCGGAGACGGATTATTGAGATACCAATATCGCCCGCGGTGGGCGAGGGTACCGGAAACCAGCACAGCACGCCCAAGTCTGTGGGCCTCAACGGCCTTTAGATAGTCGGGCGGCGAGAGCGTTACGCGCACATGGATATCACCATAGTCGCTCGAATAGAGTATGGAAATTTCACCCTCGCCCATGATGGCGCTTAAGTCGGAAGGATCGGCTTCGTTCTGAAGCCTTACCACTTGTCCGGAAACATCAGCACGCGTCTCCAACGACTCGCCGCGGAGTGCATCGGCAGCGGCGCGTGCCATTTCGACGTGCTTCGGCCCGACAACGAATTGCAGGCCTACACGCAGCTTTTCCGGAAGTTTCCACTCAGGGCTAAAAAGAAAGCCAAATGACATGCCGCTATATGCGGTGCTGCGGACCAGAGAGGCGAAGCGGTCGCAACCGTTCGCACCAAAGCCATCCTTGAATCCTTCTACAAGCGGCTTAAGATCCTCGCGCTCGACTGATTCGCAGACATACTGTATCCCGAGGGCAAGGCGCTGGACAACTCTGCGCTCAAATGGGAGTGGAGGGTCGATACCGGGCAGGCTCTCGGTTTTCTCGGGCGTTAGCGGAGACTCGATAGTAAAACCGAAACTGCCGCGATAGGTATGTCCGAAGCGGCATTTTTCGGCATAGTCAGTCGCTTCCTTAGACTGACGGCCGAAGAAAGGCTGCGGCCTGAGCTCAGTGGTAGCCGTGGCGGCGAGCAAATCCTTCATACCGTTTACGTAGCTGCGCGCGCTCTCAAGGTGGATGGTGTTTTCTATGACCAAATCATCAGGAATGCGTGAGCGGACGACGTCATAGCCGATGGCGCGAATGGAAGCCACGATCTCATCAGGTGCCCGTTCTTCTATTTGACTGAGCGTCTCAATTGCCCCTTTAAGGCGCCTCGCAAAATCCGCAGTGCGCGTATCCTTAGGAACGACGAGCTCGATATCGTCATACCCCGGCTCGGAGAGCAGAAATACATCCACGTTGCGTTGTCCGGTGGCGCGCGACTGAAAAAACTGTAGATCGGGAAATTCAGGGACCACTGCGGCATGGGCAGGCGTGGTCATGTGACTATCGGCCGGTTGCCATCCTCGCGCAGCAAGGTATCGGCGCAGAAGGCCGAGGGTAACCAGATCCGCCGTATTGGAAAAATCTGGGCTCATGTGGTCTGGCTTTCCCGCCTTTCCCGTTCGAGGGCAAGAAGCAGGTTGAGGCTGGCTGGGGTTAGCAACTGTTTCGATGGTATGAAGATGCGCTTCTTGGTATCGTTGTTCGTCGGCTCACCGGTGATCGTATGCCAATAGCAGCAATTCCGGAGTACGGTCTCATCGCAGCTTGCGGAGTGCCATTGCTCCCGCTCCTTCGGAAGGCAGAGCAAGATCAGAATGGCGGATGACTCGGCCGCGGTTCGCTCGACGAGGTCGTTGTAGGTCTTAGCTTCGAGGTCGTAGACAATTTTCCCGTCTTTCAATTCCCATTTGACGGTGGCCTTCGCCTGGTAATCGAGAGGGAACCCGGTGTCAATTAGCCGGTTCCCGCGCTTCTTGACGGGGATGAAGTGGCCGTCGATTCCATAATCGTACCGGTTCGCGGAGTAATTGACCCCTGCGACCCCTGCCAATGCGTAAATATGAGCAAAACAGAGACTTTCTTCTGTATGCTGTTCGGTAATCGGCACGGCCGAAGCCCCCGGCTTGCCGGAATCATGTTATCCCGGTATTCGTCAGAATGTTAACAGATGACCTTCGATTGGCACGTACAGCCCTTAGCACTCATTGAAAGGATCACGGGTGTCTTGCCGCCCAGTGTTCTCGACGTCATTGGAGTCATGTAGAGCTTCCAAACTCCCCAGAGCCCGTCGAAGACACCCTCCGCCACGGTGGAGGACCAGGGATCGCAAGCCACCACGCTCCGGCTCCCCCATGCATTCGTCAAGACCAGTCCGCCTCCACGCAAGCCCATCTCCCCTGTCTCCAACACCTCACTTCCCCCGCACCGGGAACCAGAAAGCACTCCAGTGCAAAACCCCATAGCGCCTACGTCCCTATGTCCCTATGTCCCTACGTCCCTTTTGCAGATAATTTCCCCCATCCGGCGCACAATATATCCAGGTAGGGCAATACCCACGCCCGGGCCCCCGTCCCGCAACCACACGAAAGGCCAGCGCACCGCGCCCCGGTCAATACCGCCGCGGAAAAACGCAAAAATCGCACACAATGCACAGTTTTCGCAGATCAAAAACGCCACAGATAATTGAAATCAATAGAGTTACGCAAAAAACTTCCTGCTTTACCGCAAAAAAAGTGCATTTTGCCGCTGGGAAACTGGGTTTTGGCTCTAACCCACTGAAAAATAAAGATCGCAACCCACCCAGAAACCCAGTCTCCCAGTCTCTGTGAGAATGGGTTTCTGGGCGCCATCGCACTCCATCCAGCCAGTCGCGCCGGCACGCCCGCAATCGCCAGCCTCCCTCACCCTTGCAGCTGGGCGCAAAGCGCAAATCTTTGTTAAAATCAAAGTTCTGAGTCCAATCGCAGGAAGTTACCATGTCCATTCATCCCGTTATGCAGCGCCTGGCCGACAAACTCCAGCGCACCGACCTTCCGGATTTTGTCCCCGGCGACCAGGTACGCGTGCAGGTGCGGATCAAGGAAGGCGAAAAAGAGCGGCTCCAGGCCTTTGAAGGCCTCGTGATTGCCGTCAACCATGGGCCGCAAGGCACCTTTACCGTGCGCAAAATGAGCTTTGGCCAGGGCATCGAGCGCATCTTCCCCTTCAATTCGAAGGCCATCGACAATGTGAAGAAGGTCCGCAGCTTCCGGGTACGGCGCGCCAAGCTGTATTACATCCGCGCACTGCGCGGCAAAAAGGCAAGGCTGCAGGAAATCGACCGCAATACCGGCAGGCTGCGCGCTTAGGCCGCGGCACTTTCAACGCTGTTCAACGACCCCGGCTTCGGCCGGGGTCGTTTTTTGCATCACGTAAAAGCCCCAGGCAGAATGCTTACCGGCCCGGCGGTCCGGGCATGCTGCGGGTGTGGTTGAAGGTATATTCGCCCAGCAGCCGCTCACCGCCGGCTTCGTCATGGTCCAACATTCGCACGATCAGAGTCTCAGTTGGAGCGGCCTTAGCCCAGGTGATGGATTGCTGCACGATGACCCTGCCCGATTCCGCGTGGAAGGGAATATCGGCCATCCTCATCTGCTCAACCCGGTCCTGATTGCAGAAGCTGAGATCCACCTGTCTGGCGTCGGCGAGATTTGCAGCCAGGCGGCCGATAAGCAGATCGTCTTCCGCCGTGACGGTGCATTGCACGCTGCCGCCGGCGGCTGGAGCGTATTGGCGAACGCGCATCCCTTCTTCCGCGGCACGCTTGAGAAAGGCATCGCTGACGATCATTTGCAGTGAGCCCCCGCGGGCCAAACCGCGCACGCCTTCGGCCAGCGCCATGATTTCACTCAGGCGCGTCCCGCATTCATCGCAAGTGAACAGATGCTCTTCAACAGCATCTTCTTCAGTCTGCGGCAGGGCTGCGAGCCAGTAATCGGCAAGCACGGCGGCATCAATGGGGTCGGCGCAGCTCATCGCGTCACCCCCATGCAATCGCGCAATTGATGGATGGCGCGGTGGCGTATGACGCGCACGTTGGCCTCTGAAACGTCGAGAAAGCGCGCGACGTCGGCGCCGGTCTGTTCGTCATAAAACGTCATCACGACAACCCAGCGCTCGCGCTCCTTAAGCGCCTGAACGCAGCGTGCGAGAATGTCATGATCAAGGCGAGGCATGGAGAAGGACGACGGCGTGAGAATTTCGCCGAACTCGGCAAGCAGGCGCTCCCTGCGCTGCTCGCCGCGGCGCTGGTCGAGAATGGTCATGCGGCAGGTCCCAAGGACGAAGGAAGCGAGCTTTTCCGACTCGCGCAGCCGGCCGGCGCGGAGAGCCTGCAGCGTGACAATCAGAACCTGCTGCATGAGATCCTCGGCGGCGTGATGGTCGCGAAGATGACGCAGCCCGTAAAGCCGGATGCGCGGGCCCATGCGGCGGCACACCTCAGACTCGGCATCCGGGTCCTTACCCTGGGCGATGCGCCGGACGAGCTCAGCGTCGTTCAGTTCAATCTCCATCAACACATATTGTATGTGTAACGCTCGGGCTGTTCGTTACACTTCCGAGTATCTGGCGCGGTATCTGGCGTAGCACAAGCCAGCGCGCATACTTGAATTTACCCCAATTTAGCAAGAAAAAGGAGTAAGTAATGGATTCAAAAGAAGCCAGGATCGTGGCGAATTTCCTCATCGCCGATTTCGAACGCGAGATGCAGATCACACTAAAAGTCCTCGAGGCGGTTCCCAACAGCCATCTGGACTACACACCGGCGGAAAAGTCCCGGACCGGACTGGGGATGCTGAGACACATCGCGCTTGAAGACGCATGGATGCTGAACAGCATTGCAGACGGCAAGTTCGCTCCTCCGCCAGATGATTCCGATGCCTGCGGGATTATGAGCACGGCTGATGCTGTGGCGCGATACAAGGAAAAGGCGCCGGCCGCGCTGAATCGCGTAAAGGCATTGCCGGATGACAAGCTGACCAGCGTCATCGACCTGCTGGGAATGATGCAGCTGCCTGCCATCAACATTCTCGCCATGGCCATCAAGCACTCGGTGCACCACCGCGGCCAGCTCAGCACTTATCTGCGGCCGATGGGAGGCAACGTTCCGGGGATTTACGGGCCGTCCGCAGACACGCAATAGCAGCCGTAGCAACCATTGTGCAACTTATCTGTAACGAGGCACTCCCTCATTCCACATCCGGGCAACTAAAGCGGACCGTTCTCCCCAAAACGGTCCGCTGACCACAAGGGGAGAAAGATGAGCATGCTGGCACAAGAGCCATACCTGAACACAAGAGACGATGAAGCCTTCCGGTTTCTCGGCCTGCCAACGTTGATGCGAGCGGCCAAGGCCACCACAAACGGCGCCTTTGGTCTGGTAGAACACCTGGAGATGCCGATTGGATTTGCCTCCCCTTACCACACGCACCACAACGAAGACGAGGCGTTTTACGTGCTGGAAGGTGAGCTGGCGTTTGTTTGCGGCGAAAAATGGCTGAAAGGCGGGCCCGGGACGTTCGTGTTTGGGCCGCGGGAAATTGCGCACGGATTCAAGGTCATTGGGCACAAGCCGGCGCGGATACTCCTGATGTGCACACCCGGAGGATTTGAGCAATTCGTGCTCGACCTGGGTGTGCCGATTACGGCTGCGCCCGCGCCGCCAGACATGCAAAAGCTGATGGAGACAGCGGCAAAGTTCAACATCAATGTGCATGGGCCGCTGCCGGAGATGCCGGCGGAGTTGGAAAGCGATACGGAGCCAGCGGACGGGCTGGAGGACTTGAAGGCCCTGAATCGCAGGTGGATTGAGGCATTCAACGCGCAGGATTGGGAGACCGAACGGGCTTTGCGGGGCAAAAACTTCAAGGCTTATATGTCGGGAAGCAAGGAGCCGCTCGACTTCGACGCATGGTCGGGATTCATGGAAGGCTTCACCACTGCGTTCCCGGATGCACGGATTGACATCGAGGAGTGCATTGCCGAGGGAGAGCACGTGGTGACGCGGTGGATGCTGTCGGGGACGCATCGCGGCGAGTTTCAGGGGGTTCCGGCTTCGGGGCGCGCGGTGCGAATCCCTGGGATTGAGTTCAATCGCGTCGCGGATGGGCGGCTTGTAGACCACTGGTCACAGTTTGATCTGGTCGCACTGCTTGCGCAGATTGGAGCGATGCCGGCGTAGCGGTTCGGGCGCCACGACCGGCACCTTTGCGGGTTGTGAAAAACGCGGCGGTCAAGAAGTACCGCCGCGTTTTTATACTCAAGGCATGGCAAAAAGTCCGGTGTGCGGTTGGAGGCTTGAGCAAGCTGCGCGAAAAGCGGGCGCGCTGCGCATTGCCGGCCTGGACGAGGTGGGCCGTGGGCCAATGTTTGGGCCCGTGGTTGCGGCGGCGGTAATTCTGGCGCCTGCCTGCCGGCTTGAGGGGCTCACCGATTCAAAGCGGCTGTCGGAAAAAAGGCGCAACGAACTTGACGCAGAGATTCGCGCCAACGCGGTTGCCTGGGCTATTGCAGCGGTGGATGCCGAAACAATCGACCAGATCAACATCCGCCAGGCCTCGCTGCTGGCCATGCGGCGCGCGGTGGAACAGCTCGCACTGACGCCGGATTATCTGCTGATCGACGGAGTGGACACAATTGACTGGCCGTGCCCGCAACAGGCCGTGGTAAAAGGCGATGCGACAAGCCTTTCCATTGCGGCGGCGAGCGTGCTGGCAAAGGTGTATCGTGACCGGCTGCTGGTGGAGATGGATCGGGAGTTTCCCGGCTACGGCCTGGCCAATCACAAGGGCTACTGCTCGGCCGAGCACCTGGCGGCCCTGGCGCGGCTTGGTCCCACACCCCAGCATCGCAAGAGCTATCAGCCTGTAGCGCAGGTCTTACTGCCGTTTGATTGAAGAACCGGGACCAGTGGCCGGCAGCCCTCAAGCGGCTACAGCGCGGCGCGCCTTGCGGCGTTGGCGCCAGGCAAGCACAGGCCGCACTGCCAGCAACACCGCGAGGATGATCGTAATCCTCATCGGCGTGAGCACGCCGGGCTTCAACTGCCACCAGTAATGAATCACTCCCAGAATGGCGGCCGGATAGATGAGCATGTGGAGGCGGTTCCACCGCTTGCCGCCGAGCTTGCGAATAGCCCATGTGGTGGATGTGAAGGCAAGCGGAATGAGCAGCAGATACGCGGCTGCGCCGGCTGTAATAAAGCGACGGTTGGCAACGTCGCTGAGCATGCGGCTGATATTGAAGCCGGAATAGAGCGCCACGTACGTGAGCATGTGCAACGTGGCATAGAAGAACGCGAAGAGACCCAGCAGGCGGCGGAACTTGATAAGCCAGCTCAAACGCGGCCAGATACGTCGCAGGGGCGAGATAGCCAGCGTGATGACAAGCAGCCGCAGCGTGGTCTTGCCGGTCGCAAAAGCAATCGCACCGGTAGGATCTGGACCGAGGTTGTTTGTAATCGCTCCCCAGACCAGCCACACGAAGGGAGCGAGACACACCAGCCAGACGAGCGTCTTAAGCAGTATCAGAAGTCTGCGATTCATGAGTAAGTGAGCGGAGCTAGTGCGGCTAGCGGAGTTAACGAAGCTGGATGAAGAGTGCCCATGAATAGTGTGTGCGATTCGTTCATCGTGCCACTTCTTTCTCTTGCTCTGCTGACACCGGTGTAGCGTCGCCAGTCCCGCTAGCTCCGCTAATCCGCCGCGGCGAACTAACTCCGCTTCAGTAATGCGTCTTCAAGTTCATCCCTTTGTAGAGATAGGCCACCTGATCAGTGTAGCCGTTGAACATGAGCGTGGTCCGGAGTTGATCATAGAAGGGCAGGCCAATGCGGCGCTCGGTCTTCTGGCTCCAGGGAACGCGGTCCACGTCGGGATTGACGTTGGAGTAGAAGCCGTATTCGCCTGGCGCCTGATTGTTCCAGGTGGTGGCTGGCTCTCTTTCCACGAACTTGATCTTCACAATGGATTTGGCGGACTTGAAGCCGTATTTCCAGGGAACGACGATGCGCACGGGCGCGCCGTCCTGGTTGGGTAACACCTGACCGTAGAGGCCGAAGGTAAGCAGCGTGAGCGGATTCATGGCTTCGTCCATGCGCAAACCCTCGCGATAGGGCCAGTGGATAGTGGCGTCCTGGCCGGCCCACTTGTCCACCTTCCAACTGAAGTAAGAGATGAACTGGACATATTTGGCCGAAGGTAACGGATCGCACCGCTTGATGAGCTCAGACAGTGGGTAGCCGACCCAGGGAATAACCATGCTCCACGCCTCAACGCAGCGATGGCGGTAGACGCGGTCCTGCAACGGTTGCAGCTTGAGCAGATCTTCAATGTCGAAGGTGAGCGGCTTCTTGACCTTGCCCTCGATCTTTACGGACCAGGGACGCGTAGGCAAACCGCCGGCGTTCTTCGCGGGATCACTCTTCTTGATGCCGAACTCGTAGAAGTTGTTGTAGTGCGTGATGTCGTAGAAAGGCGTGAGCTTTTCTCCGGTGGTCGTCAGCGGACTGTATACGGTCTTCAGCTTGGTACCCGAGTCGGCGGCAAGCACGGCGGTGCTCGGGTCGAGTGCCTCCACCAGGTGGTCGGCGCCGAGAGCTGCCGCTCCTGCTACAGCCGCACCTGTGGCCGCGCGGCGCAAAAAGCGGCGGCGGCTCAGGAAACGTAGATATTCACTCTGCGAAGTGATCTCGGACGACGGGATGTCGGGCGGTTTGCCAATAAGCATTGGGATGACCTCACTTGGGGAAGAAGTCGTCTGCATCTATTAGACACCCAGAGAAGGGCGCAAGTTACAGAACCAGCCTGTGTTTTTGCTGGTATGGAAAATTTCCTTGGGAAATGATGACCTGATCGTCAAGCTGGCTGCCGTCGGCCAGGTGGTCTCTAAGCCGCCCAATCGTGAGCCGCTCAGGGCAAATTTTCATGCGGCGCCGCTTGGGCGAAGGGCCACTGCCGCAGCGAACGGGCACGAACCAGATAGATGGCCGTACCCACAATACCGATGCCCGCTGCAACGGCGAGTTCCCCCACGGCGTTCGAGCGCTTGATGAGGATGAAGATAAAACCGGCCATAGCGGCCAGCGGAGGCAGCGGATAGAGCGGAATTTTGAACGGCCGTTTGAGGTCAGGCCGGCGGATACGCAGCCAGATGACGCCCGCCTGCTGCAGGAAAAACTGGAGCACAATGCGCGTGATGACCAGCATGGTAATCACCTGCTGCAGCGAGAAGAAACAGAAGCAGGCGGCCACGATGCCCATAGCCACGAGCGAGCGGTGCGGGATTCCATGACGCGGATGAATGGCGCCGAGGAAGCGGAAGTAGTTGCCGTCGCGGGCGGCAGCATAGGGTACGCGCGAGTATCCAAGCAGCAGTGAGAAAACCGAAGAAAACGCAGTCCAGATGACGAGCAGAGCGATGATGTATCCGGCCCAGTGACCAAAGGCAGAGGCGGCAATCTCGGCCACAAGCCTGATGCGCAACGCGGCGCTCTTAGCCGCGTGTGCTGCCGCGCCGCCCATGGAGGGAAGCGCGGCAAGGTTCATAAGAATGTAAAACGTAGCGACAAAGAAAACCGAAAGCAGA
The DNA here is from genome assembly GCA_963830225.1 of uncultured Acidobacteriota bacterium. GTDB lineage: Bacteria > Acidobacteriota > Terriglobia > Terriglobales > Acidobacteriaceae > Telmatobacter. Next base: position 179,419 of record CAWHLO010000001.1, read on the forward strand.
ATGGCGCGTGGAATGGTGCGCTCGGGCTCGCGCACTTCGCCGCCAAGAAATGTGATGTTGTAATAGCCCCAATAATCGTAAGTGCAGATGAGCGTGGCCTGGGCGAGGCCGCTGAGGGCCAGGGCCGCGGACATCGAGGGTGCGGCGGGCATGTGCCAGCCACCCGTGGCCGCGGCATGCGTAAAGCCGGAGACGATGACGCCGGCAATCGCAGCCATCACGCCGCCGAAGAGCACCCAGGCCATGCCGGTGATGATGCTGAGGCGGCGATAGAGCATCCAGGTAACCAGCAGGCAGGCTACGGCGGCAACAAAACCGGAGTAATGCAACATCGGCAAAGCGGCGATCGGAGCGCGGTCGATGCCCGGCCAGAAAATTCCCAGAAAACCCGAAAGACCAATGCAACCCGACGCAATGGAGAGTGGAGCGGTAAAACTTAACTGCCAGACAAAAAGAAAGCTGAGCCAGTTGCCGGCACGGTCAGGACCGTAGATTTCTCGCAGGAAAGCGTAAGAGCCGCCGGCGCGTGGGAAGGCGGCGCCAAGCTCGGCCCAGACCAGGCCGTCGGCAACGGCGATGGCCGCGCCCAATATCCAGGCCCAGATGGAGAGGCGGTAGCCTGCGGCGGCAATAACCAGCGGCAGCGTAATGAACGGGCCCACGCCGATCATCTCGAGCATGTTGAAGAGCACGGCGGAGCGGAGGCCGATGCGGCGCTCGAGGGTGGGGCTTCCGGAAGTAGGTTGGGTGGGAACCATAGGCCGATGGTGCTCCACGGATTGTACACTGACGATGACCATGATTCTTCCCAAGGGTTTCAATCGAACAGCAGCGGGTACGGCCCTGGCGGGCCTGATCCTGGCGTGCCTCATGTGGATGAGTGCAAGCCCCATGGGCGTTCAAGCACAACAGGCGGCGCAGTCTGGAAATGCGGCGAGCGAGCTGGCGCAGGTTCCATTGCCGAAGCCGGCACTCAATGCGCAGGCATTACCTCTAGACCGCGGCGATGCCGCCATTGAACAGGCCTTGAAGCGGCTGAGCACGACCGCCAGCATCCTGTTCATCGACGCGCATCCCGATGACGAAGACGGCGCGCTGCTTACGGATCTCTCGCGCGGACACGGCGTCCGCGCCACGCTGTTCACGCTGACGCGCGGCGAGGGCGGGCAGAACCTGATGTCGGGCGACGAGAACAACGCCCTGGGACTGATCCGCACCAACGAGCTGCTCAAGGCCGACCGCTACTACGGCATCAAGCAGCTCTGGGGCACAGAAGTGGACTTCGGCTTTTCAAAGACAAAGAAAGAGTCGATGGGCAAGTGGAGCTACGAGCGTGTGTTCTACGATGCGGTGCTGGCGGTGCGCCGCACGCGGCCGCAGATTGTGGCCAGCAGCTTTGTAGGCGGCATTACCGATGGGCACGGACAGCACCAGGTCTCCGGTGAAATGGCGCAGGAGGTCTTCAAGGCCGCCGCCAACCCGAAGGTGTTTCCCAGCCAGCTCAAGGACGGGCTGGAGCCCTGGCAGCCGCTGGCGATTTATAGCCGCACGCCGTTTGCGCGCATCACGAACGGCAAAATGTACGACTACGCCACCGGCAAGTGGGCGCCGGCGCGGTTTTACAACTACATCACTCGCCAGTGGTCCACTAAACCGCCCTCCGTTGACGTGAGAATCCCGGTGGGAACGTACGATACAGCGCTGGGGCGCACTTACGTGCAGATTGCCCGCCATGGATGGGGCGAGCAGAAGTCGCAGAATGGCGGATCAAACCCCACTCTCAGCGGGCCGGCCGAATCCACTTATCATCTTTGGGCCGTGGCGCCCTCGGCCAAGGCAAGCGGGGCGGCTAATTCGGCGAATGACAGCCTCTTTCACAACAGCAAGGTAAATATCGACACGAGCCTTGAGGGGCTGGCACGGCTGGCGGGAAGCAATCCGCCGGCGTGGCTGACTGACGGCCTGCACCGCATGCAGAGCGGACTTGCAGCCGTGCAGAGCGAGTGCCCCTGCCACGATCCTGTTGCCGTCGCGCACAAACTTGTGCCGGTTTACAGCGAAGCGCTGGCGCTGCGTGCGCGTGTGGCTGACAGCAGCCTGAGCAGTGAGACCAAGTCGAATCTGCTCTTCCAGCTCAACACAAAGATCGACCAGTTTCAGGACGCATTCAAGCAAATGCTGGGCCTGGATCTGATCGCTTTCCGCAGCAGGAGCAGCGAGGGCCGGCGGAGCCCCTTCCCCGGTCGTTCAGCCGCGGTAATGTCAAAAAGCGTATCCCCGGGCGAAAGCTTTTTTGTTCGTGTGCACACGTCCCATGCGGCTGAAGGCGTGCGGCTGACGCGCGTCTGGCTGGTGAGCCACAGCGGTTCGCCGTGGCAAGCAACAGATACGGCCGGAGCAATTGATGCCTCCGCAGCCGCGGCGCAGGCAACCAACCGGACATTCCGGGTAGGCGTGCCCGACGATGCGGTACCGACCAAGCCCTACTTCACGCGGCCCAACATCGAACAGGCGTACTACAACATTTCCAATCCCAGATGGCGCGAAGATTCCTTTGCGCCGTGGCCGCTGGCCGCGTGGGCAGAATTCACCTTTGACGGCGTTCCCATCCGCCTGGGCAAGGTGGTGCAGACGCTGCAGCGAATTACGGGACCCGGCGGTTTCTATGAGCCTCTGGTGGTTACGCCGGCCATCGGTGTGAGCGTGCAGCCGCAAGCGCGGATTCTGCCGCTCCATGGTGGCGCGCTGCCGGTTTCCGTGACCATCCACTCTGAAGCTGCCGCCAGCGGAACCGTCGAACTCAAGATCCCCGCAGGCTGGCACTGCACGCCCTCGCAGGCTCAGTTCAAAATTTCCGCCGCCGGCGATTCGGAACCACTGAACTTTTCGGTGATGCCGAATGGTGCTGAAACGGGCGCCTATTCCATCGACGCCGTGGCCCAATCCGGCGGAAAGACTTACACCAGCGGCTGGCGAAGCGTTGGCTATACCGGCCTGCGGCCATACAACCTTTACCGGAAAGCCGAACTCAAGACGCGCAAGGTAGATGTGAAGGTTGCACCCGGTCTTCGCGTGGGCTACGTGATGGGTACCGGCGACTCAGTCCCGGAGGCAATTCACGAGCTTGGAGTGACGCCGCATCTGCTCACCACAGCGGATCTGACCTCAGGCAATTTTTCCGCCTGGAACGTGATTGTGGTTGGCATCCGCGCTTATTCCGTACGGCCTGCACTGGCTGCGGCCGCACCGCGGCTCGATCAATTTGTTCGCAACGGCGGCACAGTGATTGTGCAGTATCAGAGCGGCGACTTCCCTGCCCTGCTGCCAATCTCTCTCAGCGGCCGCCCGCCTTCGAGCGTAGTGGACGAGACCGATCCGGTGAAGCTGCTCGCTCCATCGAACCCACTACTGAGCTGGCCCAACCGCATTACCGAAGCGGATTTCAACAGCTGGGTTGAGGAACGCGGTCACGGCTTTCCCACCAGCTGGGCTCCGGGATACACCGCGCCCACTGAAACGGCCGATCCGGGCCAGCCCCCGCAACGCGGCGGATTACTCGTAGCTCACCAGGGCAAGGGTACGTATATCTATGTTGCCTACGCACTCTACCGGCAGTTACCCGAGTTAGTTCCGGGTTCGTTCCGCATACTCGCCAACCTGCTAAGTGCAGGGAGAGAAAAGTAACTCTTCCGTCAGCGGTTCGGCTGAAAGCACGATTCCCGCGGCTCCTGATTCCTCGTTTCTTGTGAAATCAGGAGCCGCAAGTGCATGTTCGCTCCCGCGCCCCAATCAATATCGCCGGCATACAAGTCGCTGCGCCCAGGCGTGACATGCTCCACCGGTCCGCTCTGAATGTTAAAGATCCGTGAAAATCACGCGGTTTCTAACATGCTATGGGCCATCTTGTGCTAGTAACTAACTTCATTAAAATCATGTGAATTCGTCAAATATTCATCTAATTCTGCGAGTCTGGACGACGGGAATATAAAGCTTCCCTGGTTACCCTCGATCTTCCGCATGACTGACAGGAAATACATTCCACGTGGTCGTTCTGTAGCAACCGTGAAATGCGGAGGGTCTACTGCTTTTCTGCCGTGCCGGTGCAGGTTTGACCGGTCAGAGAAAAACACTTTGAGAAATAGGGAATGAGAGGCCCGATGAATTTCAGACTGAAGTCCGCCGCTGCGGCATTTGCCGCAGCCACACTTGTTGTCTCGTATACCTGCGCCGGCGGTCCCGCGGCGCAGGCGCAGACGCGCCATGTAAGACGGAAAGAGCACAAGCCCTCGGTAGAAGAGCAGATCGAACAGCTCCGGCAGCAGATGCAGAGCCAGATCGACGAGTTGAAGCAGCAGTTGGCTGGCAAGGACGAGCAGTTGCACCAGGCGCAGCAGGCTGCCGCCGAGGCGCAGGCAGCAGCACAGAAGGCGCAGGCCGCTGCATCCGGTCAACAGCAGGCGGTAAGCGAAAACACAACTGCGGTCAACACGCTGCAGTCCAACGTGAACAGTCTGAAGACGAGTTCTTCTGCGCTGCAGAACCGCTTCGAGACAGTGCAAAAGGAACAAAAAGCGGCGGTCAAGAAGTCCGATCTCTCGCCGCTCGCCTTCCAGAAGATCAAGCTCGGCGTTACCGTCTACGGCGACTTCGTCCACTACACTGACACCAACTACGGCCCGCAGTTCCTCACCCAGATGAACCAGGAAGGTCCGGGCAACGCCGGCTTCAATTCCTTCGATATTACCCGTACCTACCTCAACTTCCTTTACACCCCGACCAGTGACGTCACCCTTCGCGTCACTCCCAACATCAACAAGAACTCAGACGGCAGCCGGTACTTCCGGTTGAAGTATGCCTACCTTCAGTTCAATCACCCGTTCAAGCACAGCAAGACATTCGGAAAAGACGTCATCCGCATCGGCTCGACCACAGAGCCCCTGGTTGACTGGGAAGAGGGACTGTATTCGTACCGCTTTGTAAACCTGGTTCCGTGGAACTATCTGAGCCTTAGCTCAACCTATCTCGGTGCTGAAATGAACGGCCCCATCATGCACAACAACAAGGAGTTCTTGGACTACCAGTTCGGCGTCTTCAATGACACCAGCTTCCACCACGTCGAACACAGCGACACCAAGTCGTTCATGCAGCGTTTGACCTGGTACCCGGCAGGCACCAAGTCCGATCGCACCGGCTTTGGTGTCACCGAGTTCAACCTCTCCGGCTACAACAACAAGACTCCAGACACCAAGAGCGCTTACGTCGATACCTTTGCCGCCATCGCCTTCTACCAGTCGCACAACAAGAACTATGAGGTCGCCGGCGAGTACGACTATGGCCAGAATGCCTTCAGCAAAGGAAACCTCTTCTCCGGCGTCGGCCCATCCTCCGGTCCCGTCGCGGATCTGGCGGGCGCCGTGCTGAGCGGCACCACACACCAGCAGGGCTTCGACTTCTTCGGCCACGCCGCGCTGGACCACAAGGGCAAGTTCAAGCTCTTCGGCATGTTCGAGAACTTCCAGCCGAACACTGACCTCTCGGGCACCAATCCGTACGACTTCAACCGCACGGTCGGCGGTCTCTCCTGGGCTTACAACAAGTACCTCACCTTTGCCTTCGACGATCAAAATCTGACTTACTACCATAAGCAGTTCGACCTGTCGCAGTCGCAGCTCAACGCCATCAGCTCGTCGCTGGGTTCGAGCTATCCGTCAGGTATGACCAACGTGGTTCCAGGCAGCACGAACGCAATTTTCATGAACATGCAATTCAATTACTAACGCTTGGCTGATAGAAAGCCTTGCAGGACCCGCTCCGGCGGGTCCTTTTTTCGTGCCTTGCGGACCCGGATGCCTGAAGACGCCCCAACGCAAACAGTGTGACTTGCACAGTGCGGAAAGCACGTCGGCGTCCTCAAACTCGCTCCTGCTTTTTGTGCCGGCAACCCTAACTCATACTTGAGGCATCCTTAGCTTTGTAAGCCAAATATAGAAAGCCAACGTTAATGGGGAAAATGCCAGCTGCCCCCTGACGAGCAGCACGCATTTTTCTTCCTGGGTCGTCAAACCTGTAAGCATGTTTCCGAGTTTCGTGCGGCGTGGCAATCAGAACGCGCAGGCGCATTTGTTCCCCAATCTGCCTCTCTAGACTGGCAACAACACGATCGAAAAAGCAGGTATCTATGCGGGTTACGATTCAGCAGAGGGGCTGCTGTGTGACCGGCCTCAACGTAGGCGCAACCAACGTCAGGCGGTATTTCACCAGGCAGGCATCTTCGATTGAACTGCAACTGGACCATTTGCAGATTGAGTGCGGGCTGAAGCCGGAGTTCTGGGAAGGTGACGGCGAGATTCACGATCCCAGGCTTGTTGCATGGCTGGAATTGAAAAACTCGCAAGGGTCGCAAGGCAAGGGTCCGCTTTTGCTATCGATGATTCCGGCTGGAAAAAACTGCTTTCGGCTGTGCGCGATTTGTGCGAATCAGCGTGGCAAGATTCACCATGCGCCGGCAGCAGCCGCTTAGGACGGCAGACGCCCAACAGATCTCACTCATGTGGGCCGGTGCGGAGCTTGTCTCTGCTCAAGCCTGCTCTTCCGGGTTTCGGCCCCGAGACCCGGTGCACCCCAATTCGTAGATTCAAGAACATTTCCTTCCCCAGCCATTCCTCGCCGCAGCGCGGTGACCACGTTGGTAAAGTTGATAGACTCGGAGTGCTATGACAGAAATTCAACTCCGAGAAATGATTGAGCAGCACTTTGCCGCCGGAGCAGCTGCTGTAGGCGATCCGGCGGCCATGACGGCCTTTGAGCGGCTGCGCGCGGCCCTTGAAGACGGCTCCATACGCGCCGCCGAGCCCGACCCGGCCTCGTCCACCGGCTGGCGCGTAAACCCCTGGGTAAAGCAGGGAATTCTGCTGGGCTTCCGGCTTGGCGCGCTGCAGGAGCACACGGCCGGGGCGCTCTCGTTTGTAGACAAGCACACTTACCCCGCGCGCATCTTCGCCGCCGGTGACGGCGTGCGCATGGTTCCCGGCGGTTCGTCGGTGCGCGCTGGGGCATACGTGGCCAGCGGCGTGGTCTGCATGCCGCCCATGTACATCAACACCGGAGCCTATGTGGACGAAGGCACGATGGTGGATTCGCACGCGCTGGTGGGCTCCTGCGCGCAGATTGGCCGGCGGGTGCACCTGAGCGCCGCGGCGCAGGTCGGTGGCGTTCTGGAGCCGGTCAATGCCAGCCCCGTCATTATTGAAGACGACGTACTGGTGGGCGGCAATTGCGGCATCTACGAGGGCACGGTAGTACGCAAGGGAGCAGTCCTCGCAGCAGGAACAATCCTGACGCGCGGTACGCCGGTTTTCGATCTGGTGAAGGGCGACGTGCTGCGGGCTACTGCCGAAGCCCCGTTGATTGTGCCTGAAGGTGCGGTTGTGGTGCCGGGCTCCCGTGCGGTGAACAAAGACAAGGGCCGGAAGTGGGGCCTGAGCCTCTATGCGCCGGTCATTGTGAAGTATCGCGACGAAAAAACAGACCTGAGCACGACGCTGGAAGATCTGCTCCGGTAAACCGGAGAGCGGCCAACGCCTCAGGCTTGCTCACTGGCGCATCCGCGGGGCCGGCTCGTCGGAGTAAATCTGGCCGTCACGAATATGGACGATGCGATGAGCGTGCTCGGCAATATCGAGCTCGTGGGTGACAAGGACGATCGTGTTGCCGTTGGCGTGGAGTTGGCCGAAGAGAGCCATAATCTCCTGGCCGGTCTTTGAGTCGAGGTTGCCCGTAGGTTCGTCGGCCAGAATGATTGACGGGCTGTTAACCAGGGCACGTGCAACGGCGACGCGCTGCCGCTGGCCGCCGGAAAGCTCATTGGGCTTGTGGTGCATCCGCGATTCCAGACCCACGTCGGCAAGGGCTTGCTTGGCGCGCTCCAGACGAACTGTGGCCGGGGTGCCGTTGTATATCAGCGGTAATTCCACGTTGTGCAGCGCGGTGGCGCGGGCCAGCAAATTAAAGGTCTGAAAGACAAACCCGATCTCCCGGTTGCGGATCCGGGCCAACTGGTCATCGTCGAGTTCGCTGACGAGCTGGCCGTTGAGCCAGTACCGGCCCTTTGTCGGCGTGTCGAGACAGCCGATGAGATTCATGAGCGTGGACTTGCCGGAGCCCGACGGTCCCATGATGGCGACATACTCATTGTGGCGAATGCGCAGGGAGACGCCGCGCAGCGCATGAACCTGCTGCTCCCCGCCCATGTCGTAGGTCCGCCAGAAATCCTCAATTCGGATCACATCGCCGACCGGCAAAACCTGGGTCTCCACAGCCTCTTCAATTCCAATGCCGTTCAAAGCCATCCGGATCCATCCCCAAAAAGATATCGTACGCCCGATTCATGTTGAGCCGCTGCCTTAAGCTGCTGACCGGCCCTGTCCTTATCATCCGCCCGTCAAGCTAAGCGGAACGGATCTATCGCGTTTGAGCAGCGAACCGTTCTTCAGGTTGCGCAGTATTTTGTACGGACCCGTAACCACCTCTTCTCCCTGGCTGAGGCCAGAGAGCACTTCAATGTCCGTGGCGCCCGTGATTCCGGTTTTCACTGGTACGAACTTGGCCCTCAGCCTTCCGTGCGAATCCTTATCCGCAACAAAGACCCCCTGCACGGGCTTGGACTTGGTCGAGGAGACGGATGCAGCCTGCACGTCGCCCTTTTTCCCGGCCGCATTCTGAGAAGGGTCATACATGGTTAGCGCCTGGATGGGCAGCGCGAGCACGTTGTTCTTGTGCGCGGTGGTGATTTTGGCCGTGCACGAAAGCCCGGGACGCAGTTCTTTGGATGGGTGGTCCAGGGTGACTACGACCTTGAAGTCCTTCGCCTCTTGAGTCCCCGTGGTTGATTGCAGGGTGGCCATGCCGGTGGAGCGCAGAAGGGCCTGGTCGCCCACCAGGGTAACGTGTCCCTTGAAGACCTCATTCGGCAGAGCGTCCACGGTAACGTCGGCGGGTTGTCCGACGGCGAGGTTGATGATGTCCGTCTCGTCGACCTTTACCTCGGCAGTGACCACGCTCATGTTGGCGATCGTCATAAGCGTGGAGCCTTGGGTATTCTGGATGCCCTCCACCACGGTTTCGCCTTGCCGTACAGGCTCATTGGTGACAATGCCATCGAAAGGGGCAACAGCAATGGTGCGGCTCAGCATATCCTCGTCCGCACGCAAGGTGGCCTCAGCGGTCCGCAGGTGCCCGCGAGCCGACTCGGTATTGGCCTTGGCCTGGTGAACACCCGCCTCGGCCTGGGCTACCGTGGCAATATCCAAATCATAAGCAGCTTTCGCGGCGTCGTAGTCCTGCTGAGACATGATGCCGTCTTTGTAGAGCGCCTGGGCTCGATTCCAATCCAGCCGCTTCTGCACGAGATCGGCCTTCGCGTGCTCGAGATTCGCCTGGGCCGTCTTTTCCGCCGCGGCGTAGGAAGCGATGTCAGTTTTGGCGGCGGAGATAGCCGCCTTCTGGCCATTGACCGTGGCCTGCTGCTGGATGTTTTCAATCGTGGCAACAGTCTGGCCTTTACGAACCCTATCCCCTTCCTTTACATAGAGGTGGGTAACCCGGCCCATGGCCGTAGCGCCGAGATTCGCGTACGTTTTGGGTGTAATCTGGCCCGTACCGCTCACGATCGTGGTCAGATCCTGCCGGCTGATCTTGCTGGTAAAGACCTTCGAGTATCCTGATTGCTGCTTGATCACCATCACAGTGACCAGGATGGCGGCCACCAGCACGCCAGCAATTGTCAGCAGTATCTTCTTCATGAATGGAAATGGCTCCGATTTAATACCCACGCGAGTGTACGCAAGCGTGGCGCGAGTTGTTCCCGGGAACGGCTCTGCTCTCAGGCTTCGCGTCTGGCCCGCAGATACCCGGACAGCCATGAACAAAAATAGGCTCTAAACAAGCTGACCTTTTCCTTTGACGGCTGGAAAACGTGCATTGTTTCGGAATTTCTAGTTGAATTCTAACGCTTTCCGGTAACCTTGGCTGTGATCTGCCGTCCAAACCTCAGGCTGTTTCACGGGAAGCCTTGCCCAGCCCTTCCGGGACCCGTAGAATGAAGGGATCGCAGGAGTTTCAATGCTAATGAGGCTGTCGGGATATAGATTAGTTGTTGCAGTTTTAGGCTGCGGACTGCTGGTGACGGTACCGGCGTCCGCTCATCGGAGGGGGCACGACAAGAAAGCACAGGCCTCCAGCCAGGATCAGGATCAGAATCCACTGAACCGGCCACTGTCCGCTAAAGAAAGATTTAAACAGCAAAAAGAATTGCGGAAGGAATTGAAAGGGCCTTACAAGACTTGGCTCGATCAGGACGTGGTCTATATTATTACGCCGCAGGAACGCAAAGCCTTCCTGAGTTTGAGCAACGATGAAGAGCGCGATGCCTTCATTGAGCAGTTCTGGCGGCGGCGTAACCCCAATCCCGATTCCCCTGAGAACACGGCGCGCGAGGAGCACTACCGGCGCATTGCCTACGCCAACGAGCATTTCGCAGCTGGCGAGCCGGGTTGGAAGACCGACCGCGGGCGCATCTACATCGAGTGGGGTCCGCCCACCTCCATCGATTCGCACCCCTCAGGTGGCCTCTACAACCGCCCTGCAAATCAAGGCGGCGGCTCCACCACAACGTTCCCGTTCACAGTGTGGCATTACCGATACCTGCCCGGCATCGGCGAGAACGTGAATATCGAGTTTGTAGACACCTGCCAATGCGGGGATTACCACTTCACCATGAACCCGGACGAAAAAGATGCGCTGCTCCACGTTCCCGGTGCTGGCCTGACTCAGTGGGAACAGATGAATCACAAGAGCAAGCAAGACCGCTTCCGGTGCGCGGGCGTCGGTTATTGTGGGGGCGGGCCCATGGGCAAGATGGCTCAGGGCAAGGAGTTTGATCGCATTGAGGAGGCGGCGAAGCTCTTTGCGCCTCCACCGCAGCAGTTCAAGGATCTTAACGCTTTTGTCACTGAACACAAGCTCTTACCAGGTCCACCCTTACCGTTCGACGTGCGAACAGACTTTGTGAAAGTGACCGACAACATGGACCTGGTGCCGATCACCATACAGATCGACAACAAGAACATCACCTTTGTGACCAGAGATGGAGTATCCAAGGGCGTGCTGAATATTCTTGGCCGCTTTACCACCCTGACTGACAGAACGGTCCAGACCTTCGAGAACCAGGTGCAGGTTGTGGAGCCGGAAGAGCTGCTGCAAAAAGCCATGATCCGGAAGTCTGTTTATTGGAAGGCGGTTCCTCTGCCGCCCGGGCTTTACCGCCTCGACATTGTCGTGAAGGACGTGAACAACCCCGATCACGTTGGAATCTTCGGGCGCGGCATTAATGTCCCGCAGTTCCATGACGAGAAGTTGGGGACTTCGTCCCTCATTTTGGCTGACGAGATGCACAAAGTCCCGTCGAGCGACATCGGTGGCGGCAGTTTTGTGATCGGCGACATGTTCGTCCGGCCACGGGTTAGCGACGATGGCTTCGCCAAGCCGGTAACCTTCAAGCGCGGTCAGGCTCTGAATTTCTGGATGCAGGTCTACAACCTGGGCATCAATCAGGCCACCAAGAGCAACTCGGCCACTGTGACCTATGAGATCTCCGATGAGGCGAACGGTGCCGTGGTTTTGGAGAAGACGTTGCCGTCATCCGAGCTTGGCGCACACAGTGACGAATTAACTGTGGATAAAACTTTACCCATTGCAGGCTTACAGCCAGGAAAATACAAGGTGACGATTAAAGTAAACGACGAAATTTCCAAACAGGAGATTGCACAATCGGCGCCTTTTATCGTCGAATAGTAAGCATCCCGCGCAGCATTGCGACCGAACGAGAGATTTGGAGAGGTTCGCGGGTTTGATTTGGAAGGTTGAAGCCAGAGATGCCGGGCCCAGGACTGCAGAATTAATGAAGCACAGGGTTCATCTGGCGTGTTTTACCGTGCTGATCGCCTTAGGCATCGCTCCTGTCTACGGAGCATCGCCGGCCTCGGTAAAAGGTTCGGTGCGCGATTCGGCCGGATCGCCCCAGATCGGGGCGATTGTGCAGTTGCTGCGCCCCAATTTCAGTGTGGTTGCCACCGTCTATACTGACGCCGATGGGCGCTTCACCTTTTCCCACATAAGGCCGGGCCGTTATGAATTGAAGGCCATGGCCGCCTCGTTCCTGCCGTCGCTTCGCCAGAACGTTCGTGTACGCCACAAGACTTCCGTCGTTAATCTGACGCTCAATACGCTTTTTGAAGCCATCCAATGGCTTCCCTCCAAACCTCGTCAGGGCGATGCGCAACGGGATGACTGGGTATGGACACTGCGCTCCGCAGCCAACCGTCCGCTGTTGCGCTGGCTTGAGAACGGGCCGCTGGTGGTGGTTTCAGACGGCTCGGGTTCGGCTCCCAAGTTGAAAGCTCGCATCATGGCCACCGGAGCAGCCGGAACCTTCGGCGAAAATGGCCAGCGCTATACAGCCGCGCTAGAGGATACGCCCACCGGCAGCAGCGAACTGCTGGCGCGCGTCGACTTTTCGCCCAACTCGACGGCCGGCATGGAGTCGATGTTGGGATTCCGCCAGGATCTGGGCTTTGCCGGATCGGTTCAGTCGGTGGCGTCAGTGACCGTACAGCCGCAAGTAAGTTCAGGCCAGGGCCAGGGCTTCAGCGAGGCCGCTATCCGCTCCTCGGAGACACTCCATCTGGGACCCACGCTCGATGCGGAAGTGGGCGCCACACAGCTGGTTGCGCATCTTGGCGGCTCGTCGCCTGATACCGTTACCGCGGCCCTGCCTTATGCTCAGGTGGGCTGGACGTCGGGAAATTCCACGATTGGCTACCGGATGGCCACGCTCGTACCGGCTGACGAGCCCATGAATGCAACCGAGTCCGCGGCTCAGATGCCTCGCTTGTCCGCCCGCAACGGCAAGCTGATGGTTGAGCGCGGAATGCATCAGGAGATCGGGTGGACGCGACAGACCGACGATTCCGGAATGTCCGTAGTGTTCTATGCCGACAAGATCGATAACCCGGCCATGGAAGCCATGAGCTTGCTGGGCACTGGAGCCACGGCCGGGGCGCACCTCGAAAGTGCGGCGCTGGTCGACAACCCCAGTGGACTGCTCCGCGCCACCGGCCCGGACTTTTCCAGCACCGGGTTTGTAGCCAGCTATGAGCACCGTGTACCGGGGAACAACGACGTGCGCCTGAGCTACGCCAATGGCGAAGCCCTGGTAATGCCGGTGGAGTCTCAGCCGGCTACGCTGGCGCAGATTGTGCGCTCCGCGCAGGCGCGGCATGCCCAAACCTACACGCTTTCCCTTTCCGGCACACTGGACGGCACCAAGACGCGGTGGCGCGCCAGCTACCGCTGGCAGCCGGACTCGACCGTGACAGCTGTTGCCCCTTACGCCGTCGATACCGTTGGTCCTTACCTGAACGTCTACGTGCGCCAGCCGATCCGGCTGCGCGGCAGCGGCTCTACCGGCTTTGAGGCTCTCATCGACGTAAGCAATCTGCTCGCTGAAGGGTATCGCCCCTATCTGCTGAACAACGGTTCCCTGCTGGTCTTCGCGCAAGGTCAGCGCTCCATCCGCGGCGGGCTGGCCTTCACCTTCTAAAGCCTGAAGAGCCCGGCCCTCAATCCACTTCCATGCATTCCTGAGCGCCATTGAGGCAAGTTCGCTGTGTTTTGCGCAGAGATGTGCAGGCTGCCGCCACGGCCAGGAGGCCCGGATCGGCGAAGAGGCTTGGGTTATGGCTTGCCACAAGAGATGAAGACGTTTACTGTAACCCCGAGGAAATCTTTCATGCGCAAGCCTTTCTTGTACGCTCTTCTTGCTATTACCCTTCTAGTTTTCACGCCTTGGCCGGCGGCACGGGCAGCCGAAGCTCCAAGGCTCGTAAAGAAAGATGGACGCTATGCCCTGCTGGTGGATGGCCGGCCATACCTCGTTCTCGGCGGCCAGATACACAACTCCAGCGCCTGGCCCAGCGAGCTTCCACAAGTGTGGAAGTCGATGGCGGCTCTGCACGCAAACACCATGGAAGCGCCGGTCTACTGGGAGCAGATGGAGCCCACGGAGGGCCACTTCGACTTCACCAATGTAGACCAGTTGGTAGAGGGCGCGCGCGCCCATCACCTGCATCTGGTTCTCTTGTGGTTTGGAACCTGGAAAAACGGCAACATGCAGTACGCTCCGGTTTGGGTAAAGACCAATCCCAAGCGCTTTCCGCGAATGATCCGGCAGGACGGCTTGCCGACTGATGTGCTGTCAGCCAATTCCCGCAACAATCTTGAGGCTGACAAGACCGCGTTCGTCGCGCTGGTGCGCCACCTGGAACAGATTGACGGCCAGCAGCACACCATTCTGGATGTGCAGGTGGAGAACGAGGCCGGTGGCATCGGCAGCGTGCGCGATTTCTCCGCGGCCGCAAACCGTGAATTCGCGGGACAGGTCCCGGCGGATCTGCTGGCCATAGTTCACAAGCAGCCCGGCACCTGGAGCCAGGTATTTGGCTCGGACGCAAACGAGATCTTCCAGATTTACTACCAGGCGAAATATATCAATGAAATCGCCGCGGCCGGCAAAAAGGTGTTCGACATTCCCTATTCCATCAACGTGTGGCTCAGCCACCCCACCGAGCAGTTACCGCAGCGGCGGGTGGAATTGCCCGGCATCCTCTATCCCAGCGGCGGAGCCGTACAGCGGTGGGTGGGATTGTGGAAGGCTCTGGCGCCGTCGATCGACATGATTGGCCCCGACATTTATACCAGCGACTCCGCCACATACCAAAAAATCATCCGCACCTATCACCGGCCTGACAATCCACTCTGGATCCCGGAGACCGGCCGCTCCGATGCCTTTGCAAAATTCCTCTTCTACGCCCTGGGCAGCGATGCCATCGGATTTTCTCCCTTCGGCGTGGACGAGACGGGCTGGAATATCCTGGGCAATGAGCCGTGGACCGCGCACAGGCGCAACTATGAACTGCTTGCGCCCATGAGCCGCGAGATAGCGCAACTGGAGTTTGACGGGAAGCTGAAAACCGCCGTGGAAGAGCCCGGAAAGGTGCAGGAGGAACTTGATTTTGGCGACTGGAAGGCCACTGTGGCCTTCGGCTTCCCGCAGCACGACGGGCAAAAAGCGCCGGGGACCAAGGATGCGCACGGAGTTGCGCTGGTTGCGCAACTGGGCCCCAACGAGTTTCTTGTAACCGGCTTCGACGCAAGTGTGAAATTCCATATTCCAGGCAAACTGCCGAACATACGCTCGCAAATCCTCACCGCCGAGCAGGGCAGTTATGTGAACGGCAAATGGAAGACGGTGAGGCTTTGGAATGGCGACGAAGTGGACCGCGGACTATGCTTCCACAAGGAGCCTCAGGTAGTACGCGTTAAGATGTTCAAGTTTTGACGGTGCAGTGCCGGCACTGCACCGGCACTGCCTCGGGAAGAGAGTCATGATAAAACTGCGCAAGGTCAGCCGCCGCGCTGCTTTGAAGAGCGGCCTCGCAGCAACCGCACTGGCGTCGCTGCCCAGGACACTGAAGGGAGAAGATATGCCGGAAAGGAAGCGAAGAATACGGCAATCCGTATGCCGGTGGTGCTATCCCGGGATTCAACTGGACGATCTGTGCGCATTTGCTGCGCAAATCGGACTCATGGGCGTGGACCTGCTTCAGCCTGACGAGTACGAGGCACCACGCAAACATGGGCTCATCTGCACTATGGGCTATGCGGGCGGAGGCGAGATTGCCAAAGCGCTCAACCGCACGGAACATCACGCGGCCATCGAGACGGGATTCCGCACGAATATTCCGCTGGCTGCCAAGGCGGGCGTACCCAACGTCATTACGTTCTCGGGCAATCGCGAGGGCATGAGCGACGACGAAGGTGCACGAAATACTGTGGCGGGGTTGAACCGCGTGAAAAAGATCGCGGAAGATAACGGAGTGACTATTTGCCTGGAGTTATTGAACAGTAAGGTGAACCATCCCGATTACATGGCGGATCACACGGCTTGGGGCGTGCGAGTTATGCAGGAAGTTAACTCGCCGAATGTAAAGCTGCTTTACGACATCTACCACATGCAGATCATGGAAGGCGACCTGATTACAACCATCCGCGATAACATGGCATGGATCGCGCATTTTCACACTGGCGGCGTCCCCGGCAGGCATGAGCTTGACAACACGCAGGAGGTGCAATGGGATGGCGTCATGCGGGCCATCGCCTCAACGGAGTTCAAGGGGTATGTGGCGCATGAGTTCCTGCCGGTTCACGATCCGCTTAAAAGTCTGCGCAACGCCGCGAGCCTATGCGACGTATAGGTAGTCTTGTCTTGTTGATTGCTCTATCAATCCATCTATGAGTAAGAAAGTGAAACGATGAAGGCATTACTTCTTTCTGAATATAACCACCTTGAGATAACCGACTTACCCCGGCCCGAGCCCGGTCCCGATGAAGTGCTGGTTCGGGTTGCGGCCTGCGGCATCTGCGGAAGCGACGTTCATGGCTTGGACGGATCGACGGGGCGGCGCATTCCGCCTATCGTCATGGGTCACGAAGCCGCGGGAACGGTAGCTGCCGTGGGCACAGACGTGTCAGGCTACACCCCGGGAGATCGAGTTACATTCGACTCAACCGTTTATTGCGGCAAGTGCGACTTTTGTTTGAACGATCAGCCAAATCTCTGCGATAACCGCGAGGTCATCGGCGTTTCCCCTGGTGAATACAGGCGCCACGGCGCCTTCGCCGAGTACGTCGTGGTGCCGGCGCGAATTATGTATCACCTGCCCGATAATTTCCCCTTCGCAGAAGCAGCAATGCTCGAAGCTGTTTCCGTAGCGCTCCATGGCGTACGCGTATCAGAGGCAAAGGGTGGAGAAACGGCGCTCGTCGTGGGCGCGGGAATGATTGGCCTGCTTCTCCTGCAGGCGGCGCGCGCGGCCGGCTGTTCGCGAATCCTTATTGCCGACGTGGATGCAACTCGCTTGGAGCTGGCGCGAAAGTTAGGCGCGGACGAAACCCTGCACTGCTCGGGGCCGGAGCTTGTCGCCAAAGTCCTGCAACTGACCGGAGGACGCGGCACGGACGTGACGTATGAGGCAGTGGGAAGAAACGAGACGATTGCCGCGGCCATTGACAGCACGCGCAAGGGCAGAACTGTAACTCTGGTTGGGAATATTTTGCCGGAAGTTACCTTGCCGCTGCAGAAGGTTGTATCCCGGCAGTTACGGCTGCAAGGCTCCTGCGCATCCGCCGGCGAATTTCGCGAAGCGATTGAGTTAATCTCACAGGGACAGATACAAGTGAAGCCATTGATTACAGCCATTGCTTCTCTCGATGAGGGCCCACGTTGGTTTGACAGGCTGCATTCGGGCGAACCGAATCTCATGAAAGTGGTTCTAACTCCGGAGGGATGATGGGTAACTCGATTTTTGACTTATCTGGCCAGGTGGCAATTGTTACCGGCACTAGCCGTGGCCTGGGACAATATCTTGCCAGGGCGTTGGCCAGGGAAGGCGCGGACCTGGTGCTGACCAGCCGCAAGCGAGAAACACTGGAACCCTTCCAGGCTGAAATCGAAGCCATGGGGCGGCGTGCCATTTCGCTCGAACTCGACGTAACCAGCCAGGAAAGCATCGAGCGCATGGTGGCAGACGCCGAGGAAGCCTACGGGCAGATTCATATTCTTGTGAACAATGCGGGCTGCAATATCCGCAAGCCGGCGCTGGAAGTTACCTGGGCCGACTGGAACCAGATCCTCGACACAAACCTGCGCGGCGCATTCTTTGTCGCCCAGGCGGTGGCGCGCGGAATGATCGCCAAAAGCTACGGGCGCATTGTAAATATCGGGTCGCTGACCAGCATCTTCGGCTTTGCGGGATTGGCGCCGTACGGGGCAAGCCGCGGCGGCATCAGACAACTCACCATGAGTCTGGCCGATGACTGGGGCAGGCATGGAGTTACAGTCAATTGTCTGGCGCCGGGATGGTTCCACACCGCGCAAAATGCGGTGCTCTATGAAAACAAAGAGTGGGTGGAGTATCTGACTGACAGGATTCCTGTAAAACGCCCCGGAGAGCCGCACGATCTGGATGGGGCGGTGGTGTTCCTGGCCTCGGAGTCGAGCCGCTACGTCACAGGACAGACGCTGGTTGTTGACGGCGGAATGTCCACCGGTTCCACGCGGGCTACAGTTCCGCCAAAAAGCTAGAAACCTGGTCCCCGAGACCACATGCACACTGCGCCTCTGAATCCGGCACAGGCGCTTTGGTTCGCGGCGTCAGTCGATGCGCGGGGTACCCTTGCGCAGGATCAGGCCGGCAAGGCCGAAGGTAGCAATCATAATGAGTGCGAAGAAAAAGTAATAAGCCATCGGATGAGCCCAACCCGGGGAATAGGTCAAGTCCTGGCCTACCCAAAGCAGCAGCACAGTCGCAATCACTGAAAATTGGCCGGCGATCACCAGAAATGTGTGTCCCAGGTGACGCCTTCTGTCGAGCACTTCCACCTGTTCAGGAGACAGGTTGCGCTCTTCGGGGGGAAGCAGCATATTTGGCATGCATGACTCCTCGCGGGCCCCATGGTTGACCTCCGGCCCGCCGTTCATCCTCGATTCAACCACAAGACAGCAGCGATGCGCCAGAAATAAATACAGGAACTGGCAGCAGACAGCGGAGCCTCATAGCGGCGAAATTCCGCTAGCGAGGCGGATATCCTACCGACTGCAGATAGAGCACCTGCTTCCCCGTCGGAAGCCTGATGGCGCCTGCCACATCCTGCCCGTGGGCGGTATAGAACCAGGCATTCAATCCCTGTGAGGCCGCGAACAGGTAGATATTCTGCCCGATAAATCCCACGTCAACCTGGGCAAAGCGGTCGCCTGCCGGCGCCACATAAACAATGGTTACCGCGGCATGGGCGCCTGCCTCCGGGCTAATTTTGGCCCGTACATCCCCAGCCGCAACCGGGCGCAGCAGGTTCTTCTCCGCCTCATACACGAAGACGCCCTCGGGCAGCACCACGTCCAGTTCGATGTCCTGGCTGTTCATGGCTGAAGGTGCCGTCCGGCCCAGGCCCGGCTTTACGTCGCGCGGCCGGTTCACGCCAAAGGCCGCCCAAAGCAGATTCGACAGCATCTGCCGCGACAGCGGCTGGTCGCGGAACGCGCGCGTCGTCCTGCGCTGGGCCAGGGCCTGCATCAGTGGCATTCCACCGTCCTTCTGCGCGCTGGGCAGTTGAATGGGCGTCTGCTGGCAATAAGCGGGCGTAGTGATCAGCAGCGCCAAAAGGAAGAACAGGATTGTGAGCCGGCGGAGCGAAAGGTGGGGAGGAATGTGCATGGCCACACCTCAAAACGCCAAGGTTAGGCACGCCTGCCTCCCGAGGTGTGCGAGGTTGGGGGAAGGAAACAAGGGGCCCGGCAGCAGGCGATTCAGTCCATCAGAAACGCCAGCGATTGCAGTGTAGTGATCTCAAACGGCTTACGGCAGCGCATATTGGCGCAAGACAATTTGTCGTCGCGTCTTACCATGTAAGACTGCGCCTTGGCAAAGCGGGCGCGATCACGCTCATCGGCTCCACGCGGCAGTTGGCCCTTTTTGCGCCGGACAACCCAGGTAACCTTGTATTCGGCCGCTTGGCCGCACTTGGGGCAGGTCAACGTGTGAGTCCGTTGTTCGGTGGTCTCGTTAAAGAAATTCCGCTCGTCCATCGTTCTCCGCCCCTGTTCCGAATGTCGGCCCGCTGGGAGAGTTTCCGCGCAACCACCCTGCTCTTCCACTCAGGCCGAATCTATTCCATACTCAACCTTGCCATGCCGAAACGCAAGCCAGCCCGGTTTTCAGCCGCCAAGGCCGTAAAGGCCAACGCCCGCGAGCGCGTGGGCCAGCCAAAGCCTGCCCGCGTGGTCCAAAGCGAACCGCGAACGGGCCGCCATGCCAAACACAAGCCAAAATTGGAGGAGGTCGTGCGGGGCGAGGAGTAGGCGGAACGCAGCAGCGCCTGTAAGAAAAAACATCTGCGCCGTAGGACGGTGTCTTATGCATGGCGTGCGTGTAAGACACGGACCATCGAAGCTCCTCTCTGTAAGACGGATGCCTTACAGAACCTATGGATGAGGCCCGCTGAAAGGCCTGGAAGGCGCACGGGAGCCTCCAGACGGTGCAGACCCAGACGTTCGCTCAGCGTAGATGCGGAACTCGACGACCAAATCGAGCTGCACGGGCACAGGCTTGCCGTTCTTCATGGCAGGCTCAAAACGGCCCTTCCGAATGGCCGCTACGGCGCTCTCGTCAAGCCCAAAACCAATGGGACGGGCCACCGTAATCGCCTCCGGCTTGCCGTCGGTGCCGATGACCGCGTGATACAAAGCCATGCCGGCGACACCGCAGCTCTGGGCATACTCGTTCGAAGGCGCATGAATGCCGGTGAGTAGCCGCGCCTTGCGATCCACTTCGCCTTGCCGCAGCACGCCAGGATCGGTGACCTGAGAGCCGGATTTGGTGTCCGCAACCTGGTAATAGCGTTTCCAGAAGGCGGGCATGGCCGCTTTCATGCGCGCATCGAGCGTGAAAGCAAAGACATTGCCGATCGCCTGCCTGAGTATCTTGGCGGCATAGGCGGGAGAAGTGGTGGTGGTGGCGTCGTGCGGGCGCCCCGGCCGTGGCGCACCTTCAGCAGCCTTCGCTTTGTTCTTCTTTCGCCGGGGCTTGACCACGGTCATGCGGCCAATCGTGATCTTGACGTACTTCTTGGGGGGTGTGATTCGCACGCGGTCCACTGCGGACGTGAGATCTTCTGAAGGCAAAGTGCCGAGGAAGTGCAGACCGTAGCGTACGCCCCTGAGCTCCACCTTGTGCTTTCTCAGGCTCACCTTGTCGATTTCAATGATGTTGAGCGTGTACGAGCCCTGGGGCGAGTGCCCGTCCAGAACGCCATAATCGTCAAAGCGGAGCGTGTTGTCGAGGTAACCGCCGCGCAGGTAGAGAAATTTCCCCACGAGCATCTGCCTCAGCTCGGCCTCAGTGGTGCCTTGCCCTTGATCTGCCGGCTGCACAGATGGCGATGCCGCCGGCTGCTGTGCACCAGCATGGACGGTGAAAACGGCCAGCATGCCAAGACAGATGGGCAGAAGCAACCGGCGCGGCGCAACTCTCCTCGAGGTATACGGCCCGGCGACGGTTGAAGCTGCGATTGCGAAAACCCGAAGCAGAGAACGAAAAACCAGATACGGCATGAAGACGCCCTTTGACCGCACTCTAGCAGGATTCCGCCGTGCGCGTCGAAGAGCCGCCCGGGCGTGCCTTGCGGCGTTAGTGCTTGAGACGCCAGACGATGCGCCGGAACAAGCCCAGAATCCGTCGTGCATCGCGCTCGCTGAGCGTAAGACGCCGCAGCACCAGGCGCAGGTCGTGCTGGTTTGCCTCCCGCATCCCCGGCGGAGAGTAGTCGGCCGCAACCATCGCCTGCTCCACCACCCCGCCCAGCAGTTCCAGAGTGGCATAGGATGCTGGCTGACCTTCGTCATGGACTGGCAGCGCAGGCGCTGGGTCTACGGCATCGGAGGTTCGCACAGCCAGCTCGTAGAGGCAAACCGCCACGGCCTGCCCCAGGTTCATTGAGGGCTGCTGCGGGCTGGTCGGGATTTCGGCCAGCAGGTGGCAGTAGGAAAGGTCGTCGCGGGTAAGGCCGTGCTTCTCCGAGCCAAACACAAGTGCTACGCGGCCGCCACGCTCCATCTCCGCAAAGAGTTCGGGCGCCAGCGCCGGCAGCGCCACCACAGGCTGCTCGGGCTTGCGGCGGGCGAGCGTTCCCGTACCCACTGCCAGCGTGCAATCGGCAAGTGCCTCCGCCAGAGTTGGCGCCTCTTGCGCCGTTTCAAGTAGCTGCGGCGCGCCAATGGCAGAACGGGCCTCGCGCCAGGTCCGCGCGTAGGGCGCCACAACGCAAAGGCGTCCAAAACCGAAATTAGCCATGGCCCGCGCCGCTGCGCCAATATTCAGCGGGTTGCGCGGAGAGACAAGCACGACTTTCAGGTGGTCGTGTTGGAGTTCGGTAAGCAAGCTATCAGTCTAGAGCGCCTGGCCGAGGCTCCGCCTCCGTCCCGGGTCCAGAAAGGGGAGCCCGGGACGCCCATGTTGATTCAGAGACGAGGTCTGGGAGCCAGGGTCTGATAAGAGGCCCTAGTCCAAATGAGTCTTGGACCACTCCCACAGCGCTCGGTCGAGGGCGCGCAGCGGGGTGGGACCGGGCAGATCGCCCTGGGACTTTACAATCTCGCTTTCGGCCAGCCGCTTGCAGAAAGCCAGATACTCCTCATAGAAGTGAACGTCGTGCCGGGCGTGGCCCAGCGCTTCCAGTGAACGATAGTCGAGGACGGTGTAGCGCTCTGGAAAAATTGCGGACAGGATTGCAGAGGCTACCGGGATGTCAACGCCATGCAATTCCAGCAGCGCCTTGACGGCGGCAGAGGTGGTGGAGTCAGGCGAAGCGGCTACAGAAAGCGCATGTTTGATTTTTTCCGTGCTGTTGGCAATGAGATATTGCACTGCACGTTCTGATTTCCAGCGCACGATGGCTTCAAGATTGGCCAGCGTGTAGTCTCCGTTGCGAATTGCCTCGCCGGCTTCAAAGGCAGCTTTTTCCAACAGCTTCTCCTTCTCGTCGGCCTGCTGCCAGTATTCCTCAGCCAAGTGTTGAAGGTCCGCTTCCGCGGGCTGAAGTTGAAAATACGCGACCATTGCGAGTCCTTCCTTTCCCAAAAACTTAGACACAATAGGCCCGGCGGGAAATCTTTGTCAATCACCCCGACGCTTTGACGCAGAAGAGCGGAATCTGGCTTATAAAAACAGGATGAATTTCCGCTCAATCCAAAGGCGTAGATGCTCCAAAACTTCGCCGCTGAAAACCGTGCCCGAAACCCTGATTGCGGCTGTTTTTTGACAATTCTTGAGGAGCCCTCCGCCGCTTCCGGTGCAAACGGGAGACGCCGCCGCTCACTCTATCCGCAGACGGCAATCGAGGCACCTCGGGGCCCATCCCATATTTATCTCATTCCATTGCATTTATACTTGATTGCAGATTCTTGCCGCTCCGGCGCATATGATTGCGCAGGCGGGAACCTGCCGGCACGCTAAGGCCAAAATCCGGTCGGCAGACAGGCTGCTGGAACCGCGGCAATCCCAGCGCCGGCGGTAGACCCAGCGGACGAACGCGTTTATGATGCGGTGTTGATGTTGCGCCGCCACCGTTGGCAGATAAACCAATGACCGCTGCGCAACCAACGGGGGTCACACCATTGCGAGTCGGGCTATTTACGCGAGAGTATCCTCCCCTTGTCTACGGAGGAGCCGGAGTCCACGTCGATTATTTAAGCCGGGAGCTGGCCCGCGAGATTGAAGTCGAGGTGCACTGCTGGGGTCCGCAGCATCGGGACCAGGGCAAGCTGCATGTGCGTGGCTCGGAGCCGTGGGACGAGATTTCCAACGGAACGGAAGCAAAGCACAAAAGCGCGCTTGAGGCACTCAGCCTGAACCTGACCCAGATCAAGCATCTCGATAGCATTGACCTGGTGCACACGCACACCTGGTATGTGTCCATGGCGGGCTACCTGGCCAAGAAGCTCTACGGCGTACCCTTCGTGCTGACCACGCACTCGCTGGAACCGCTGCGGGCGTGGAAGGCAGAGCAACTGGGCAACGGCTACGCAATGAGCTCATGGATGGAGCACACAGCCATTCTGGATGCCGACGCGATTATCGCCGTGTCGCAGGGCACCAAAGCGGACATCCTGCGCGCGTATCCTGACGTGGACCCCGAGCGGGTTCACGTCATTTACAACGGCATTGATCTTGACGAGTATCAACAGACAACGGAGACAAAGGCGCTCACCGATCACGGTGTCGATCCGGCCGTGCCGTATGTACTTTTTGTGGGGCGCATCACGCGGCAGAAAGGCGTCACGCATCTTGTCGACGCCATTCGTTATCTGCCGCCGGAGACGCAGGTAGTCCTCTGTGCCGGAGCGCCTGACACTCCGGAAATTGAGGCCGAGATGCAGCAGAAGGTGGAGGAAGCGCGCCAGACGCATCCCCGCATTATATGGATTGGAAAAATGCTCAGCAGGCACGAGACCATCCAGCTTTACAGCCATGCGCGCGTCTTCTGCTGCCCGTCGGTCTATGAGCCGTTTGGCATCATCAACCTTGAGGCCATGTCCTGCCGCGCGGCGGTTGTCGCCAGCGCAACGGGCGGCATCAAAGAAGTTGTAATGGACGGGGAAACAGGCTATCTTGTCCCATTCGAGCAGGATCCGGTGACAAGCTTTCCCAGCGATCCGGATCAATTTGCGAGGGATCTGGCTGCAAAACTGGAATCCCTGCTGCAGGACCCGGAGAAGTGCCGGCGCTTTGGCGAGGCCGGTCGGCAACGCGCAGAAGATATCTTCAGTTGGCACGCGGTTGCAAAGGAAACAATCGCGCTTTATGAACGGCTGTTGGAAGCGAAAAAGGCGGTGCAATGATAGCGACTCGACCCGACGGACGCAAGCGAGTAGTCATTGAAGGAATCACCCCCGAAGTAGACGGCGGGCGTTTCCCGGCGAAGCGCACAGTAGGCGACCAGGTAGCCGTTGAAGCTGACGTCTTTGCGGACGGCCACGACGCGGTGGCCGCATCGCTGCTTGCCAACCGCGTAGGCGCCAGCGAGTGGATCGAGATTCGCATGCGTCCGCTGGTCAATGACCGCTGGACGGCCGCCTTTCGCGTCAGCGATCTGGGGCACTACCGCTTCAAGGTGCAGGGCTGGGTAGATGCATTCGAAACCTGGCGCCGCGATCTTCTCAAGCGCATCCAGGCTGACACAGACACCACGGTCGATTACCAGATCGGCGCCAACCTGGTCAAAGAAGCCTCAGCTCGCGCCACCGGCGCTGATGCAGTGTGGCTACGCGAGCGGGCTGCGGTTCTGCGCTCGCCGCAGGAGCCCAAAAAGCTTCGCACGCACGCCACTGACCCCATGCTGCACGAGCTGGCGATGCGCTACCCTGACAAGCGCTACGCCACCGAATCGGACCGCGAGCTGATGATCGTGGTCGAGCCGGTGCGGGCTCGATTCAGCTCCTGGTACGAGTTCTTTCCGCGCTCCACCGCCGCCGAGGCTGGCAAGCACGGCACCTTCGCCGATTGTGAAAAGCGGCTGGATTACGTGTCGGAACTGGGCTTCAATGTGGTCTATCTGCCGCCCATTCATCCCATCGGCCGCAGCTTCCGCAAGGGCCCCAACAACGTGCCTGAAGCGCAGCCAGGAGACTGCGGCAGCCCGTGGGCTATCGGCGCGGCAGAAGGCGGCCACAAATCGATTCATCCGGAACTGGGCACGGTTAAGGACTTCCGCCGCTTTGTCGCCAGGGCCAAAGAGCTGGAATTGAGCGTTGCGCTCGACGTGGCCTTTCAGGCAGCACCCGACCACCCCTATGTGAGCGAGCACGAAGCGTGGTTCCGTAAACGCCCTGACGGAACCATTCAGTATGCCGAGAACCCTCCCAAGAAGTATCAGGACATTTATCCCTTCGACTTTGAAAGCGAAGACTGGGAAGGCATGTGGGAGGAGCTCAAGAGCGTCTTCCTATACTGGATCGGCGAGGGAGTAACGATCTTCCGCGTCGACAATCCGCATACCAAAGCCTTTCCCTTCTGGGAGTGGGTGATTGCCGAGATCAAGCGCGACCATCCCGAGGTCTTCTTTCTCGCCGAAGCCTTTACGCGGCCAAAGATCATGTACCGGCTGGCGAAGATCGGCTTTGGCCAGTCCTACACTTACTTCCCCTGGCGCAACGCCAAAGGCGAAATCACGGCCTACCTCACTGAGCTCACGCAGACGCCGGTGCGCGAATTCTTCCGGCCCAATCAGTGGCCCAACACGCCTGACATTCTTACGGAATTCCTGCAGGTAGGCGGTCGCGCGGCATTTGTGATCCGACTGCTGCTGGCGGCCACGCTGGGCGCCAATTACGGTATCTACGGGCCGGCGTTTGAGCTCCTGGAAAATCGCCCTGTGCGGCGTGGCAGCGAGGAATATCTGAATTCTGAGAAATACGAGATTCGCCAGTGGGACCTGGATCGCTCAGACAGCCTGCGCGATCTGATCGCCCGCGTCAACGGAATCCGCAATGAGAATGAAGCATTGCAGAACGACTGGTCGCTGCGTTTTCATTCCACTGATAACGACCAGCTCATCTGCTACAGCAAGGAGTCGGAGGACCGGTCGAACCTGATCCTCGTCATCCTCAACCTCGACACGCATTACAGGCAGTCGGGGTATGTAACCCTGCCGCTGGACGAGCTGCAAATTCCTGCCGACCGCGCCTACGAGGCTGAGGACCTGTTGAGCGGCGAGCGCTATCTGTGGCACGGCCCGCGCAACTATGTGGAGTTGAACCCGACGGCGCTCTCAGGGCATATTTTGAAGATTCATCGTCACCTGAAAGTGGAGACGGACTTTGAGTATTTCCTGTAGGAATCCGAAGGTGGTACGCTCTTGCAAACGCGTCGGCATGACAGGGTCGGCGTCTGCGAGTTAAACCTGGAAGAAAGCAGGTACTCGCAGCAGGTTCCCATTGATTGCTGCAGTTCGGAGATCGAAAGAGTGAAAAAGCTGGCAAGCGCAACCGATCCGCTCTGGTACAAGGACGCAATCATCTACGAATTGCACGTGCGCGCCTTCGCTGATTCGAACGGCGACGGTATCGGCGATTTTCCGGGCCTCCTGTCGCGCCTCGACTATCTTCAGGAACTTGGCGTCACCTGCATCTGGCTCCTGCCCTTCTTCCCTTCCCCGCTCCGCGATGACGGATACGATATTTCGAATTACAACGACGTCAACCCGTCTTATGGAACCCTGGGCGATTTCAAGGCGGTTCTTGACGCGGCGCACCAGCGCAACATGCAGGTAATGATCGAACTGGTTATCAACCACACCAGCGACCAGCACCCGTGGTTCAAAGCCGCGCGCCAGGCGCCTCCCGATTCGCCTGAACGCAACATGTATGTGTGGACGCAGAATGACCAGCTTTACAAAGACGCGCGCATCATCTTCACTGACACGGAGAAATCTAACTGGACCTGGGATGAAACGGCGAAAGCCTACTACTGGCACCGCTTCTTCTCGCATCAGCCTGATCTGAATTACGACAATCCGCTGGTCATGGAAGAAGTGCTGAAAGCGATGCGCTTCTGGCTCGATTTGGGCGTCGACGGGCTGCGCATGGATGCGATTCCGTACCTCGTGGAGCGTGAAGGCACCTCCTGCGAAAACCTGCCCGAAACGCATTCCGTGGTGCGCAAGCTGCGCGCCGCCATTGACGATGAGTACTCCAACCGCATGATCCTGGCTGAAGCCAACCAGTGGCCTGCGGATGTGCGCCCCTACTTCGGCGAGGGCGACGAGTGCCACATGGCGTTTCACTTCCCGCTGATGCCGCGCATTTATATGGCGCTGCGTCAGGAAGACCGCCTGCCCATCACCGACATCGTCGCGCAAACGCCCGCGATTCCCGAAAACTGCCAGTGGGGCCTGTTCCTCCGCAACCACGACGAGCTTACGCTTGAGATGGTCACCGACGACGAGCGCGACTACATGTACTTCGCCTACTCGGCCGACCCGCGCATGCGCGTCAATGTGGGCATCCGCCGCCGGCTCGCGCCCCTTGTCGACAACAACCGCCGCCGCATCGAACTGCTCAACTCGCTCCTGCTCAGTTTTCCCGGCACACCGATCCTCTATTATGGCGACGAGATCGGCATGGGCGACAACATCTATCTCGGCGACCGCAACGGCGTGCGCACGCCGATGCAATGGACATCCGATCGCAACGCCGGCTTCTCGCGTTGCGACCCGGCCCGCCTCTACTTCCCCGTAATCATGGACCCGATCTACGGCTACCAGGTAGTCAACGTGGAGGCGCAGCTTAGCGATCAATCGAGCCTGCTGCACTGGATGCGCAACATGATCGCATTGCGCAAACTCTTTCAGGTCTTCGGGCGCGGCTCGTTGACGCTGCTCAATACGGCCAACCGCAGGATCCTGGCTTATATTCGCGACATGGATCGCGGCGACGGCACTCACGAAACCGTTCTCTGCGTGGCCAACTTGAGCCGCTTTGCGCAGCCTGTCACGCTCGACCTCGCCGATCATGCTGGCTTAACGCCGGTGGAGATGCTCGGCTACGTCGCATTTCCGCAGATCACCGAGGCGCCGTACTCTCTCAGCCTCGCGCCGTACTCCTTCCTGTGGTTTGAGCTTCAGCCCACCACCCCGGCCCTGGAAGAAGTGGAGGAAGCACCTGAAGAGTTGGTGGAACGGCTCGC
Organism: uncultured Acidobacteriota bacterium; assembly: GCA_963830225.1. Taxonomy (GTDB): domain Bacteria; phylum Acidobacteriota; class Terriglobia; order Terriglobales; family Acidobacteriaceae; genus Telmatobacter. Next base: position 207,831 of record CAWHLO010000001.1, read on the forward strand.
CGAGCCCGCGGAAGCAGAAGAAGGCATTTCGGCAGAGGTGCTTGCTCAAGGGTGGGCGGGCCTGCTTGGAACACGATGCCGTTCGTCAATCGAGAGCGCATTGCCCACATGGCTGCCGCACCAGAGATGGTTCGGCGCCAAGGCCCGCCTTATCCGATCGGCGCGCATCCTCGACTGGGTTGAACTCCCTTCGGAGAACACGGCTCTGCCGGCCGATCCGTCAGAGGGAACCGTCATTCCACCCGCCCTCTTCTTCGTTGAAATTGCCTATGCAGACGGCTCCTGCGATCTGTATCAGCTTCCGCTCGCCATCAGCGCGGGCGCGGATACGGATGAGATTAGCTCCACCTATGCGCATTGCATACTCACGTCGCTCGCGCTGCCTCTGGGACCGGCAATTCTGCATGACGCAACTGTGCTCGAAGACTTCCGCCATATTCCGCTTCACCTGATTTCGCAGAACGCCACCCTGGCCCTGCTCAGCACAGGCGAGGCCGATGCCATGCCCTGCGGCTCGCTGCCCGTCGATGAACCTGCAGACGAATCTCGGACCGAAGTGCCGGAAGCCGCTCCTGCCCGGCATCACATGCAGCCGCGCGAGTCTCCCTTTGCCGGCGCAGCCGATGAACACACCCGGCTGATTCAGGCCCAGGCTTCCAGCGCTTTTGCTGAGGCTCACGTCGTACAGCCTCTGCCTTCGCGCGTGGGCTCAGCGGAGCAGTCAAACACGTCCATCCTCTATGGGAAGCAACTCATCCTGAAGCTGTTCCGGCGGCTTCAACCCGGCGAAAACCCTGACGTTGAGATCGGCCGCTTTCTCACTGAAGTGGCTCACTTCCCGAACATCCCGCCGTTTTTGGGCGAAATAGCCATGACGCGGCCCGGCTGGACAAAGACCACACTGGCCATGCTGCAGGGCCTGGTTGCCAACCAGGGCGACGGCTGGCAGTGGTTCCTCGATGATTTGGCGCAGTTCTTCCCGTCGGTCGTCACGCTTCCGGCGCCGCCTCCGCCGCAGCCTCCCTCTTTCTTCATGGAAGACAAGCCGGATCCGGCGATCCTCGAGCATGCCGGCGCATCCCTGAAAGCGGCAGCGCTGCTGGGTCGCCGGACCGCCGAGATGCATCTGGCTTTGGCCACACCCACCGATGATTCGGCATTCGCCGCCGAGCCGCTTGCATCGGAAGATCTGGCGCACGAGTCAAGCCGCGTTGAAGCAGAACTGGCCTCGGCGCTGGAAGTTCTAAAGCATAAGATCTCCGCGCTCGATGAAGCCGCTTCAGAGAATGCAGGAATGCTTCTGGCGCGCCGCCGCGAGTTCCTGGCCCGTGTCCGCTCCGTTGCAACGCTGCCCCCAAGCGGTCTGCGCATTCGCATCCACGGAGACTATCATTTGGGTCAGACGCTGCGTGTCGCCACATCGCCTGCTGAGAACGGCGGCACAGAGGGGGATTTCGTGCTGCTCGACTTTGAAGGCGAGCCGGCGCGTTCGCTGGCCGAGCGCAGGCACAAGCAATCGCCGCTGAAAGACGTGGCCGGCATGATCCGCTCATTTTCTTACGCCGCCAGCTCCGCTCTCGATCGCCATACCGGTTCAGGAGATGCCGCCGCGGAGCGCCCCAATACCGAAAACCTGGCTGCATGGGCGCAATGCTGGTACAGTGCGGCGTCTGCGGCGTTCCTTGGCGCGTATCGCCAAACCATGGACGCAAATCCTGCAATTCTGCCAGCTGATCCCGAGTGCCAGGCGCTGTTCGGCGCTTATATGCTTGAGAAGGCACTCTACGAATTGGTCTACGAACTTAATAACCGTCCTGCATGGGTTCGCATCCCGCTTGCAGGTATCCTAACTGCTTAGAGGCCCAAGGCCTCGCGAGAACGTAACGATGGCGACAGTCAACCCGCTTCCCGGCGCCGCACCTGCTCCTGTTCGCACAGAAACCCGTCTTCTGGTTTTGCTTGCCACGCTCCAGCAGGAAAAGCTGATCACCGTGCTTGACAAGCTTGCGGCCTGCATGGCGCCTGAAGAGCTGCTTATCGCCACCAGTGACGAAACCGCAAAGACCGCCCGTCCCGATCTGCAGATTGTCACCGCATCCTCCTCCAAATCCACCTGGACCGTGACCGCCGCGGACTACGTGAGCGCCTACGAACTGGCTCAGCAGCATAACGCAGGCGCCGTGCTGATGCTTGGCCCGGAGTGCGACTCACTCAGCTTGCAGGGCCTGCGCAATCTTGCCAACACGCTCGTTTCCACCGGAAGCGATCTCGTAATGCCACACTACGACCTGCCGCCGCGTGCCGGCCTCGTCAATTCGGCCATTCTTTATCCGCTCTCGCGCGCTCTTTTTGCCTCCCCGGCGCGTTTCCCTCTGGCCGTCGACTTCGGACTCTCAATGCGCCTGGTCGAGCGCCTGGCCGTCGCCGGCCAGCGCTTCATCCAGCTCAACCAGCCCAATGCACTTTTGTGGCCCGTGAACGAAGCGGCTTCCGCCGGACTGATCATTCGCGAGGTCGACGCTGGACATCGCACAGTCCCGCAGCCGGCCGAGCCGGACCTGAACGCCATCCTGCCTCTGATAGCCGGCTCGCTCTTCGCCGATATCGAGACGAAAGCGGCGTTTTGGCAGCGTGCCCGCCAACTGCCGGCCAATCACAATCACCACGCATCGCAGCCGGATCCATCGGCCGAAGGCGTAACCGACATTGCACCCATGCTGCAGGCGTTTCGGCTGGCCTACACAAACCTGCAGGAAATCTGGTCGCTCGTGCTGCCGCCGAATGCTCTGCTCGGCCTCAAACGGCTTTCACTCACTGACGGCCCGGCGTTCCGCATGCCTGAGTCGCTGTGGGCGCGCGTAGTCTACGACTTTGTGCTTGCCTACCGGCAGCGCACCATCAATCGCGGGCACCTGCTCGGAGCTCTTATTCCGCTTTACCTGGCGTGGGTGGCCAGCCACATCAACATCACCGCGTCGGATACTGACCCCGAACAGCATGTCGAGGCAGTCGCCGCCGCCTTTGCAACCGAAAAACCGTACCTCGTCGCACGTTGGCGTTGGCCGGACCGGTTCAACCCATGAACGGCCGCAACATTTCGCAGCCATGGATTCGGCGCCACAGCCCCGGCCGCCGGTCCGCCAAGCAAAAGGGATCTTGCTCTGACTCAGGATGGTATGGAGCAGTTTCCTGTATGCGGAGCAAGCGTAGATTCAAGGAGTGAGTGTCATGCTAACAATCCTTGCCGCCTTTTTTCAGTTGACCGCGCCTCAGGGTCCGCATCCGTTGCCCGTCGACAACGTGACGCTCTGGCATCACATGTCCGACGCGCTGGACCAGTCGCTCGATCGCGTCCTTTCGTTGTTGATGTCGGTGTTGCCGGGTATCCTGGCCTTCTTTGTCGCCTTGGGAATCTTCGCCCTCATCGGTGTCATTTTCTCGTGGCTGCTGCGACGCGGCCTCTCCATGGCCAAGTTCGACGACCGAATCGCACGCTATCGCGGCAGCGCCGATTGGACGCCGATGACGGCGCCCACCGCCATTGCCGGCCGCGTCTGCTTCTGGGGCTGCGTGCTCATCGGCCTGATGATCGGGGTTTCAGCCTTCGACACGTCCTATGCAACGGCCGGTGTGCTGCCCGTCCCGTTGCTTCCCTACCTCGCGCGCATTGTCGGCGCCGGCTTCATCCTCATCGTAGGCGCCATTGTCGCCCGCTTCCTGGCGCGATCGGTGCTGATCGGCGCCGTCAACCTGCAGGTCCAGTACGCGCGCTTTCTTTCCCTCGGCGTCAAGTGGATGGTGATGGTTCTTACGGCGGCCATGGCGCTTGCGCACCTTGAAATCGGCGGACCCATCGTCGAGCTTGCCTTTGGAATCCTCTTCGGCGGAATTGTCCTGACGCTGGCGCTCGCCGTAGGACTCGGCTCCCGCGACCTGGTCAGCCGCTCGCTTGAAAGCCATGTAGAACGCGCCACCGATCAAAACCCGGAGCAGACAACAACCAGCACCGGCGAGTCGTTCCGCCACTTTTGAAGAAGTAAATTCGACGGCGCGGCCTGTAGCGAGGTACAGCCCGCGCAGCGGGCAAAAGATGGTAGCCCCATGGCGTCAGCCTGGGGAAAACGACCGATATCGAATGAGCAGCCCCCACCCGGGGCGTCAGATCGGACCCGGTCTCCTCCGCTGCAGGACTACTGGATTACACCTGAAGAGAACCGCTTTTAGCGGCGGTCATGCCCAAGGGTCATTCAGCAGCGAGCAAAGCCCCAGATCGTCACCGCAATGCTCCACTTCCGCCCCGGCCAGCCGGACGGAATCGGGCATGCCTCCGAACGCCGGAACAGCGTCCGACCCCATGATCTGCGGCGAGACAAAAAGTTGCAGCCGGTCTACAAGGCCCTCAGACAGCAGCGCCGTATTCAGCCGCGAACCGGTTTCGGTCAGCAGGGTCAGAATGCCCTCTTCGCCAAGCTTGTCGAGTACCTTGTCCAGCGGCACACGGCTGGCTTCAGCGGGCAACACTTCCACACGCACCCCGCGCGCCTCCAGTTCGCGCTTCCGCCCCTCGTCGTTGCAGACGGTGAAGATCAGCACATCGTTCTGCGCTGTCGCCACCAGTTTGCATTCGAGCGGCATGCGCAGCGCCGAATCAAGCACGACGCGCACAAGCGGGCGCCGGCGTCGGAGGCCGCTGCGATCGCTAAGCAGCGGATCGTCGGCGAGCACGGTACCCACCCCGGCCATCACCGCGTCTGCCTGCCAGCGCAGCCGCTGCACCGCAGCCCGGGCAGCTTCGCCGGTAATCCAGTAGGGCTCGTTCAGCACATGCGCTCCGGGAGGCGGCGCAATGCGGCCGTCAAGCGACATGGCCACTTTCATCAGCACAAAGGGCCGCCTGCAACAGCTCCAACGCGCAAAACCTTCATTCAGGCGGCGCGCCTCGGCCTGGCATACGCCAATCTCCGTCCGCAGCCCAGCCGCGCGCAATGTCTCCATGCCATTACCGGCTACATCGGGATTGGGATCGCTGGTTGCCGCCACCACACGCCCCAGACCGGCGTCGATAATCGCTTTCGTACACGGCGGCGTGCGTCCTGTGTGGTTGCAGGGCTCCAGCGTAACGTAGGCCGTGCCGCCGCGCAGCCGGTCACCCGCACGCTGCTTGGCTTCGCGCAGCGCAGCCACTTCAGCGTGGTCCAGCAGATCGTACTCGTGCCAGCCTTCCCCGGCCAACTGCCCCTCGCGGTCAAGAACCACACACCCCACAGCAGGATTAGGCGCAGTCACAGCGATGCCGCGCCGCGCCAACTCCAGCGCACGCTGCATCCAGTACTGGTCCTGGTCGGTGATGGCATCGGAAGCGGTCATCTTTGCACTCAACGGAACTATCAAGTGTACACGTCATGAGTAAAGGGAAATCTCGAAATTCCTTGACTTGTGTATATCGTGTCAATACACTATACAGATGATCAGGAGCTTCCGGCATGCCGGACTGGAGAATTTTTACCGTACCGACAGCAAGGCGGGGATCCAGCCGACACATGCAACGAAACTCCGCAGGCAATTGACATTGCTTGACGCCAGTGCATCGCCAAACGACATGGATGTACCGGGTTGGCATTTGCATCCGCTCAAGGGGAAGTTGAAAGACCACTGGTCAGTGCGTGTCAGCGAAAATTGGCGTATCACGTTCAAATTCGAAGGCGAGGACGCCATCTTGGTCGATTATCAGGATTATCACTGAGGGAGAAAATCATATGATGCATAACCCCGCACATCCCGGCGAAATCATTCAGGAGTACATGGAGGGTCTTGGCTTGACCGTTTCCGCCCTGGCCGCACACCTGAAGGTCACGCGAGCCAATCTGTCGCGGATGATCCACGGCAAAACCGGCGTATCCGCCGAGATGGCATTGCGCCTCTCCGAAGCATTCGGAACTTCTCCCGAAGTGTGGATCAGGCTGCAGGCCAATTACGATCTGGCAAAGGCCCGCCGTGGCCGACGCGTCAAGATCGCGCGACTCGCCGCATGACTGCAGCGTTTTTTGCCGCACCAGATCAAGTGGGCTGCATCCAAAAACGATCCTGTTCCTGATCTTCCATCAGCGGACTTCCCAGCAATGAGCGTCAAAGCTCAACGAGACTACCCTAGCTCCGCTAGCCCCGCTACGGACTACTACCCCACCAGCGACCCCACAAAATCTTCTGGCGAAAACTCCAGCAGATCGCCCATCTGCTCACCCACGCCCACAAACCGCACCGGCAAATTCAGCTCCCGCGCAATCGCCACGGCAATGCCGCCCTTCGCCGTGCCATCCAGTTTGGTCAGCACAATGCCGGTAACGCCTGCCGACTGCGTAAACAACCGCGCCTGCTGCAATCCGTTCTGCCCCGTCGTTGCATCCATCACCAGCAGAACCTCGTGCGGCGCACCGGGAACCAGTCGCCCGGCCGTGCGGCGCAGCTTGTCGAGTTCGTCCATCAGGCCGGTCTTGGTGTGCAGGCGTCCGGCCGTGTCCACGTAGACGTTGCCCACGCCGCGCGCCTTCGCCGCGGAGATCGCATCGTAAAGTACCGCCGATGGATCGCCGCCCGGCCGCGTTTTGATCATCTCCACGCCGGAGCGCGACGCCCAAACCTCAAGCTGTTCAATGGCCGCGGCGCGAAAGGTATCGGCCGCGCACAACAGTACGGAGTGCCCCTGCGAGCGGCTCCACGCCGCCAGCTTGCCGCTGGTCGTGGTTTTGCCGGTGCCGTTCACCCCCACCAGGAACGTGACCTTGGGCGGCGCATCCGGCTCCGGAATGGCATGCTGCGGCGCTTCCAGAATCGTCTGCAACTGCGTCTTGAGCAGCGAGCGCAGCTCTTCGCCGCCTTCAATGGCCTGGCGGCGCGCGCGGTCGCGCAGCGCATCGAGAACCACCGTTGTGGTTTGCACACCAATATCGCTGGTAATAAGCGCCGTCTCCAGCTCTTCCAGGTCACGCTCATCCACCGTGCGCGTGAGCGCGGCAATCCCCTCCATCTTCACGGAAAAAGACTCCCGCGTGCGCGAGACGGCCTGCCTCATGCGATCGAAGAATCGCGATTTTGGCTCCTCGGCCGCAGCCTCCTGCTCCCGCTGTTCGTCGGGCTCCGGCGTCTCCTGGCTGTCACCAAATAACCGAATAATTTCCATTCCGTCTTCAGTCTAGTGCATCTGCCGGATAGATTGGATGAGCCTTCATTCCAGGGAGGGAGGTTCAGCAGATGGGACAGCCGAGCGCCGCAGCCTGCAAACAAACCGATCCTGGAACCGGCGCCACTTTGAGCCTCCGCCGCCCATCCCATTCAACATACCTGCGCTGCATTTCAACCCGGCAGCGTGCGCATTGGCCGTCACCCGGTATGGAGAATACGCCAACTTCGATATCCTTGAGATTGAGCCACTTTCCCCTTTTTTCGTATCGCGGCAGGAGACTACCCGAAGCAACCATCGCAAACACCGGCATTGGTACACTCAAACCCTTCAGGAAAAAATGACGCAAGCTCAACAACATCCTCTGCAACAAATTCTCGAAAGCCGTATCGCCATCCTGGATGGAGCGATGGGCACGACGGTCCGCAGCTACGGGATGACGGAAGCGGACATCCGCGGCGAGCGCTTCAAAGATGCAAAGAAGGACCTCCTGAATAACGGAGACCTCTTCTCCCTGACGCAGCCTGCCATGATCGGTGACATCCATCGCCGCTTTCTTGAAGCCGGCGCAGACATCGTCGAGACAAACACCTTCGGCGCCACCAGCATCGCGCAAAGCGAGTTCTTCGTTGACGACCCGCGGGAACACGGCAAGCGCAAAGACCCCGAGTTTTATCAGAAGATCATTGAGGACAAATTCCTCAACCATCTGGCGTGGGAGATCAATGAGCAGTCGGCGAAAATCGCGCGTGAATGGGCAGACCGCGTGGGCAATGCAACAGGCCGTCAGCGGTTCGTGGCGGGAGCAATCGGCCCCCTCACCGTATCGCTCTCGAACTCACCGGACGCCGACGACCCAGCCTTCCGCGTCGTCACCTTTGACCAGGTAAAGACCGCCTACGCGCAGCAGGTTCGCGCTCTCATTGCCGGTGGCGTAGATCTGCTTCTCGTCGAGACCATCTTCGATTCGCTCAATGCCAAGGCCGCGTCGGTCGCCATCCGTGAGGTATTTGACGAGCAAGGCAAAGAGCTGCCGATCATGATCTCGGCTGCCGTCGGCCGCGGTGGAGAAACCATGATCTCCGCGCAGACCATTGAGGCTTTCTGGACCGCGTTCGAGCATGTAAAGCCGCTCTCGGTAGGCCTCAACTGCTCCCTCGGCCCGGACCTCATGTTCCCATTCCTCGGCGAACTTTCTGAGATCGCAAATGTACCCATCTCCTGCTATCCGAACGCGGGTTTGCCCAATCCTCTCTCGCCAACCGGATTCGATCTGGGGCCGGCGGACATGGCTCGCCACCTTGGCGAATTTGCGCAGGCTGGTTTGATCAACATCGCGGGCGGCTGCTGCGGCAATACGCCAGAACACATCGCGGCGATTGCCAAGGCGCTCGAAGGCCTCCCGCCGCGTAAGCTGGGGCAGGCAAAATGAACTCCATCAACCCACAGAGCGAACAGATGCCGGAAGTAGAGACTGTCGAAACCAAGCCTCTTCGTCTCTCCGGATCGCAGCCATTCACTCAGCAGCCCGGCGTCTTCATCATCATCGGGGAACGAACCAACGTGGCCGGTTCGCCCAAATTCGCCAGGCTCATCAAAGAAGACAAGTACGAAGAGGCGGTTAGCGTAGCCCGCCAGCAGGTTGAGAATGGCGCCAACGTTCTCGACATCTGCATGGACGAGGGCATGATCGACGGCGTTGCAGCCATGACGCGCTACCTGCATCTGCTCGCCACCGAACCCGAAGTTGCCAACGTCCCGTTCATGGTGGACTCGTCGAAATGGGAAGTCATTGAAGCCGGGCTCAAGTGTATTCAGGGCAAAGGCATCGTGAACTCCATCTCGCTGAAAGAAGGGGAAGAGAAGTTTCGCCGGCAAGCCGCCACCGTGCTAAAGTATGGCGCGGCAGCCGTGGTGATGGCCTTTGATGAACAGGGCCAGGCCGCGACTTATGAGGACAAGATCCGCATCGCCGAGCGAGCCTACAGAATCCTCGTTGACGAAGTCGGATTTCCTCCCGAAGACATCATCTTCGATCCCAACATTCTCACCGTGGCTACCGGCATCGAGGAACACAACAACTACGCGCTCGACTTCATCAACGCCACGCGTTGGATCAAATCCAACCTGCCACACGCAAAAGTCTCAGGCGGCGTCTCCAATATCTCGTTCAGCTTCCGCGGAAACAACAAAGTGCGTGAAGCCATGCACTCCGCGTTCCTCTATCACGCCATCGCGGCAGGCCTCGATATGGGCATCGTGAATGCCGGCATGCTTGAGGTCTATGAGGAGATTGAGCCCACGCTGAAAGAGCTGGTTGAAGACGTATTGCTGAACCGCCGCCCCGATGCAACCGAGCGGCTCGTGGAGTTCGGCGAGAAGCTGAAAGCTTCCGGCGCCGGCGCGGAAGAAAGCGAAAAGAAAGCCGAAGAGTGGCGCAACGGCGCCGTCGAGGAGCGGCTGTCGCATGCGCTGGTAAAGGGGATCGACGCATACATCGAAGCAGACACAGAAGAAGCCCGGCAAAAGCTTGGCCGGCCCCTCGCTGTCATTGAAGGTCCGCTAATGGCGGGCATGGGAGTAGTGGGCGACCTCTTCGGCGCCGGCAAAATGTTCCTGCCCCAGGTGGTAAAGTCCGCCCGTGTAATGAAGAAGGCCGTTGCCTACCTCACCCCGTTCATGGAAGCAGAAAAGGCAGAGATGGCCGCGGCCGGCGAGGAAGTAAAGCCGCACGGCAAAATCGTGCTGGCCACGGTCAAGGGCGACGTGCACGATATCGGCAAAAATATCGTCGGCGTCGTGCTCGCCTGCAATAACTATGAGGTCATCGACCTCGGAGTGATGGTCCCCAGCGAGAAGATCCTCGAGCGTGCCAGGACGGAGCAGGCAGACCTGATTGGTCTGAGCGGCCTCATCACTCCATCCCTCGATGAGATGGTGCATGTGGCCCGCGAGATGGAGCGCCAGGGATTCAAGCTGCCTCTACTGATTGGCGGAGCAACCACGAGCCGCGCCCATACAGCCGTAAAAATCGCCCCGCACTACACTCAGCCCGTGGTTCACGTGCTCGACGCCAGCCGTGCTGTTCCCGTCACGACAAGCCTTCTCAGCGACGAAAATAAGCCGGCGTTCGTCGCGCAACTCCGCGTAGACTACGAGACAATCCGCAAGACGCACGCTGCGCCGCGGCTGAAGATCGTTCCACTCGAAACCGCGCGCACCAGGCGAACTCCCATCGAGTGGCGCGCTGAAGACGTGCCGGCGCCCGAGTTCACGGGCATCCGCATACTCGACAATTTTCCGCTGGCAACCTTGCGCGAATTTATTGACTGGACTCCGTTCTTTCACGCCTGGGGCCTGAAAGGCGTTTATCCGCGCATCTTTGAGCACGAAGAACATGGAGCGCAGGCGCGCCAGCTCTTCCAGGAAGGCAACGCACTCCTCGACCGCATCATCGACGAAAAGCTGATTGCGGCGCGTGGCGTCTACGGCTTCTTCCCCGCAAGTGCAGTAGGCGACGATGTCGAGTTATACGTAGATGAAACGCGCGCCACAGTCCTTGAGTGCTTCCATTTTCTCCGCCAGCAATCAGACCGCGACGGCAACGAGCCCTGCCGGTCGCTCGCCGACTTCATTGCTCCAAAAGAAACGGCGATGCCCGATCACATCGGCGCCTTCGCCGTAACCAGCGGAATCGGCCTCAAGGGGTTATGTGACCGCTTCCGCGCCGCGCATGACGACTACAACGCCATCATGGCTGAAGCTCTCGCCGATCGCCTCGCTGAAGCCTTTGCCGAGTGCCTGCACAAGCAGGTGCGGAACCAGTGGGGTTACGGCCGCGGCGAAAACCTCAGCAACGCCGATCTCATCCAGGAAAAATATCGCGGCATCCGGCCCGCCGCCGGCTACCCCGCGTGTCCCGATCACACTGAAAAGGGCACCCTGTGGCGACTGCTTGACGTCCAGGCAAGCACCGGCATTTCGCTCACCGAGTCGTTCGCCATGTGGCCCGGATCGAGCATAAGCGGCCTTTATTTCGCTCACCCGGAGTCGCGCTATTTCTCGCTCGGCAAAATCGGCCGCGACCAGGCCGCCGACTATGCAGAGCGCAAGGGCATGAGCGTCGCCGAAGTCGAGCGCTGGCTCGGGCCTTATCTCAACTACGACCCCGCAGCATAAAGCCGGGCTGTAACTTCCATGGGTAATCCTTATCGGTCGGGAGTGAAAGTGTGGCTTTGAAAGGGCGCGACTTTAGTCGTGCGGTAAGCAGCCCCATTCGAGTGCGGCTTTAGCCGCTGAGGGACAATCTTCCTGGAAATCTGACTCTTATCACAAGCGAATATGCGTCCGGCGATCCAGTGCTCATTTGCTTGTTCACATGCCTCGTCATGAACAAGAAGCGGGCGAATGCACCGGAAGTTACGACGCAGTGAAGTTTTGCGCTCATTTCGTCTGCGGTTGACGGTCCTTTTACAATTCCCGCCGCATAATGAGCGCGTGATTCCAGGGTTAAGGCAAAGAACTCTCTTCGGTCCGGATCGAAACGCCGGGCAGCTTATGGATACTGGGGTTTCTGCAGTTGCTTCCTGTGAGCGGCAGAAACACTCGGCGCCCCGGATTCATGCGGAATCCGGCCGTTATCGCCTTCGCCTCGCCTCGAGTGCTGAAGACCGCAACGCCGCCTGCCGCCTGCGCTTCAAGGTCTTCAACATCGAACTGGGTGAAGGCCTCGAAAGTTCTTACAGCACCGGCCTCGATACCGACAAATTTGACCAGGTATGCGAGCACCTGCTCGTGGAAGATAAATCCGCCCGCCGCATCGTAGGCACTTACCGCATGCAATCCGGAACCACCGCAGCCGCTAACCTCGGTTACTACTCCCAGCAGGAGTTCAGCTTTGCTCCTTACGAGCCGCTGCGTCCGGAAATCCTGGAACTGGGCCGCGCCTCCATTGACCGCGAGCACCGCACGCCAGAAGTGCTTACACTGCTCTGGCGCGGCATTGCGCAGTATGCTAACCACATGGGGCTGCGTTACCTGATCGGGTGCTCGTCCTTGAACTCGAATAACCCGGCGGAGGGTTGGCAAATGTATCGCCAGCTTGAAAACTACCGCGTACCACCCGAGTTCGAGACTGTGCCCACAGATGCCTATGCCTGCCCCATCGGGCACCAGGGCAAGGACGCACAGCCGTCGCCTTGCCCGCTGGATCGATCGATGCCGAGCGCCGCGCCGCACAATGCTCCGCCTGTTCCTGTTCCCAAGCTGCTCAAGACCTACCTGGCCATTGGCACCCGCATTGCGGCGCCGCCAGCCTGGGACCGCGAATTCCGCACCATCGATTTCCTCACGCTGCTCGATCTTCGGTTGCTTTCCACTGCCGCGCGCAACCGGTTCCTTGCACCACTCACGCAGTGAAGCTGCGCGCACTCCGGCGCGCTGTGGCGCTGGCATTTGTTCTGGCTATCTGCGCGCTCGATTTTCTGCGTTTGCGTTTGCTTGGCCCGCTCTCTCTCGAACGCCGCGCGCTGTGGCTGCAAGCCTCTTCACGAAAGACATTGCGAAGCCTTGGCATCCACATCCGAATGCATGGCTATCCGCCGGCGCGCGGCCTTGTGATATCAAACCATCTCAGCTATCTCGACATTCTCATCATCTCGTCCGTCATGCCGTGCTTCTTCGTTTCGAAGTCGGAAATCGGGCGTTGGCCCTACTTCGGCGCGGCGGCGCGTGCCTGCGGCACCATCTTCCTCGTGCGCACAAGCCGCGCCAGCGCCGAAAAAGTTGCCGTCGAGATGGCGAGTCGCTTTGCCCTGCCGATCCCGGTGTTGCTCTTCCCTGAAGGCACAAGCACAAACGGCAGCAAAGTGCTCCGCTTTCATTCACGGCTCATCCAGCCGGCTGTCACCGCCTCCGCTCCCATTACGGCCGCCGCCTTGCGGTACGTCATTCAAGACGGAGTTGAAGAACGTCAACTCTGCTGGTTCGGCGACGCCGCCTTTCTCCCGCACCTTTGGAAAACGCTGGGCACTTCGGGCTTTTCGGCGGAGATACGCTTTGGTTTGCCGCAAGTCTATCTCGACCGTCGCACGGCCACCCGGGAAACTCATGCCGAAGTTGTGGCCATGCGGGTAGAAGGCGCACGCCATTCAGAACAACGCAATCATTAAAGGCCGCAAGCGCAAATCGTCATGACCGCTCGAAAGCCGCGGCGCCGGGATGTGACGGCGTGCCGCCCCGTTCAAGCAACGCGCCGTCGGGAATGCGCGTGGCCGCGGCAATCCAGCGCATCGCGTCGGGAAATACGGCCAGGACAGCAGGAGCAGATGCACGGCCGGAACCAGTTACCATCGCCCGCGAAAGCCATGTCGCCAGCCGCAAAGGCTTGCGCAACTGCCTCTCCATCACGCGCATATACTCATCGGCCCTCATGCCCTCAAGACACATTTGAGCTGCAAGCGCAGCGGTATGCAGCGCAATCGACATCCCGTCTCCGGTGAAAGAAGGGATCACGGCAGCCTGATCGCCCACGCGCCACAAGCCGCGCGCCTGCGAGGCCAGATACCCATAGGGAATCGGAGAGATCGCCAGCGGCCGCGAGTACAGCGCCTCTGCACCCCGCAACCGCTCACGCAAACGCGCGTTCTCTTCCAGCATCGCCGCAAGCACTGCATTCCACCCGCCGGCCCGCTGCAGTGCGGAACGCCGCACCACCAGGCAGAGATTGGCCGCCTCCTCTTCCACCAGCGACAAACCTCCATACCCACCGCGAAAGAGAAACAGCTCAATAGACTCGCGCAATGCCGCCGTCTGCGCGGCCGTAAGCCGCCAATGCAGCTTGAATCCAATCAGGTCGCTCTGCTTCCCGCGCGCACGACTCCATCCGCGCAAATCGTGCTTCCCATTGGCAAGAAAAACATTCTGCGCACGGATCACTTCACCGCCGCAAAGCCGCGCGCACCAGGCACTGCCCTCCGCGGCGAGACCTTCGACGGCCAGGCCGCGCCGCACCTCGCAACTCGTCTCCGCGGCACGTGCCAGCAACGCAGCATCTAGCACACGCCGCGAAAGTGAAAGCGCCTGGAACGGCAACTCCGCTTCGGCAAGTCTCCCGCCTGAAGAAAGCCGAACATTGCGAATAGAAGCAGCGCCCAGTTCGGCAGGCGAAATTGAAATCCCGCGAAGATATTCAATTGCTTCGCGGCTCAGAAACTCGCCGCAAACTTTGTCGTGTGCTCCAGCTTCTTTTTCGACAAGCGTGACGCGCTTTCCGGCCTCTGCCAGTTTGATGGCGGCCATCGCGCCGGCCGGACCGCCTCCAATCACAAGGTGGTCTACCGTTTTTGTTGCGGCACTCACCGTGGCTTTCTCCGTCCAACGCACAAACGCGCCGGCTTGAATCCCCTTATCGTCACCGCGCCCTCATCCAGGCCGGCCTCCGCGCACATGCGGCGCCAGTCCTCCAGAACAAACGCACGCCGGAAAGATACCGGCCCGTCATGCTGCACAAATGGGTGCAATCCCGCCAGCTTTGAGAACACGCGAAACAGATGATACGGCGTCGCGCTGCGAGAAAGATCGTTGATAAACCAACCCCGCTCGGCATACCGCTCCATCCAATGCAGAAAGCGAATCACCTCAGGCTCGTCCAGATGATGTGTAAAGAGCGAACTCAACACAATGTGAACCGGCTTCTTCGGCGAGTATGCAAAGATGTTCCCGCTCACCCAGCGAATCCGGCTCGCGCGCGGACTGGCCTCAGCCGCAATCGCCACCGTATCCGGATTGATGTCGAGCCCGGTCAGTTCCACAGGAATGCTGCGCGTATGCGCCCACCGCTCGATCGCGCGCAAGCTGTCTCCATACCCGCAGCCAACGTCCACAATATGCAGCGGCCCTGCAGAGCGCGCACCCAGCATCCTGTCGAGCCAGTGCAGCAGAGGACGATACCCAAGAAACCATCGATTGACTTTGGCAAGATCCCGCAAACAGGCACGCAGTTCATCGCGCCTGCATGGCTCATCCATCAGTTCGGTGAGCTGTGCGCGGCGGCGAAAATCGAGTCCGTTACGCGGCATGAAAGAGCATGGTCTCCGCAGTTACACCCGGCCCGAATGACATGGCGCAACCCTGTTGGCCCGCCTGTGCGTGACGCATGATCCGTTCCAGCACAAAAACCACCGTTGCGGATGACATGTTACCGAAGCGCGCCAGAACATCGCGCGAATGCACCAGCGCACTGGCGTGCAATCCAAGCCCCTGCTCCACAGCATCCAGTACCGAGCGGCCGCCGGGGTGCACAGCCCACAAATCAATTGACTCCGGGTCCCGCCCGTGTGTGATGCGGCCGCCCACATGCGACATGGCACGGCGAATTGCAGCGGGCACCTTCCCTGAGAGCTGCATATCGAACCCAAGCTCGCGGATACGCCACGTAATCAAACCGCTTGATTCCGGAATTGTGATCGCCGTAAAGCTGTCGATGGCGATCCCCTTTTCCTGCGCGCTCACCAGGTACGCCGCGCAGCCATCGGCAAATAGCAGGAACGACAGCAACTGCTCCAGGTTGTCCGTCTCCTGCATGTGCAGCGTGCATAGCTCAAGGCTCAGGATCAGTACGCGTGCATCTTCAACCGAACGAACAATGTGATGAGCAGCCTTCAGCGCATTGATCGCGGCATAGCATCCCATGAAGCCGATCATGGTCCGCTCGACCGATGGATCAAGTCCGAGATGCTCCACAATGTCGAAATCGAGGCCGGGCGCATAAAGTCCGGTGCATGAAGTTACAATCACGTGCGTAATCGAGCGGCGTTCGTCTTCGCTCAGGCCAAGCTTATTGAGCACACAACGCGCCAACTGCGGGGCGAAGCGCTCGAATGCCTCCATGCGCCGCGCCGTCGGCGGAAAGTTGCCGAGCTCATACATGCCTTCCGAATCCTTCCACTTGCCGTTCTCGTTCGCAATCGGCTGCAGGAAAGAGTAGCGGTGCTCAATGGCAGATAGCCGCGCCATGCGGCGAAAGATGTTGCGCATTGAGCCATCGGGAATCATGCTGTCTGCAAATTCGATGAACGCGCGATGCACATCGTGCTCGGGGACAGCCGTGGCGATGCGATTGATATATGCAGTTGTCAAAGTTGCCTCCTCCGCGTGAAGGCTCCGCGCCAAAGCGTTTCAGCCGTCCGGAGCCACGGCCCCCATCCGAATCCTCAAGTTGGATGCACAAACCATGCCCATGGGCCGCTTCATCGTGCCTTGATTTCCATGAAGCAGGTCCCCACTTCCTTCTCCGCTAACTCCACTTGGCCTCCTCCACCAAAAAGAGCCCCGGCAGCACCTCGCCGGCCTTACCTTCCACAACGTGTGTGAATGCTGAAGCGTTGAGCGGCTCTTCCGGTCCCACATAAACGGTCCGCGCCCCATGCTGGCGCGCCCAGTGGACAAAGCTGGCAGCGGGATAGACAGAACCGCTGGTACCGACCACCAGCATGAGCGTCGCCTTGCCAATCTCATCCTGGATGCGGTCCATTCCAAGGGGAATTTCGCCAAAGAAAACAATATGCGGACGCAGCCGCCCGCCACATTGGCAACGCGGCACCTCATCCAAACTGCCATACACCGCGTGATCGTCGACCGGCGGCCGCCCGCATTCCCGCTCGCAGCGCGACTTGGCCAGTTCGCCGTGCATGTGCACCAGGTTCACTGACCCGGCGCGCTCATGCAGATCGTCCACATTCTGCGTGCAGAGAAAAAATCGCCCCGGCACCTGCGATTCCAGTTCAGCCAACGCAACGTGAGCCGGATTTGGCTGCGCTTTTTGCCCGGACTCGCGCCGGATAGAGTAGAACGCCCACATCTCGGCAGGATTACGCTGCCAGGCGTCCGGCGTGCAGACATCCTCAATGCGGTACCCGGCCCACAGTCCATCGGACGCGCGAAACGTGGGCAGCCCGCTTTCCGCACTGATGCCCGCACCAGTAAGCACAAAGACAGAATCATCGGGATGAATCGCGATCTGGTCCATTGCTTTTTTCAGCTTTCAGCCCTCAGCTTTCAGATCTCAGTACCTTGCCATTGATTCTCCGGGAACCCTGTGACCGCGGACAATGTATATTCGGCAACAACCTGATGTCCAGCCCACAAGCTGATAGCTGAGAGCTGCCTTTAAGGTTCCAGCAAAATCTTTCCCGTCGTCTTGCGGGCTTCCAGATCAATCTGTGCGCGCGCCGCGTCCGCCAGTTCGTAAACGTGCTCCATGCGCAGCTTGAGATCCCCACTGGCCACCAAGCCAAGTACATCGTTCGCCCGCCACTCCAGCTCTTCGCGTGTGGCAATGTAGTGCCACAGTGAGGGGCGTGTAACAAACAACGAACCCTTGCTGCTGAGCTGGATCAGATCGAACGGAGGCACCGGCCCGCTGGCTCCGCCGAATAGCGCCAGCATTCCCCGCGGGCGCAGGCAATTGAGGCTGCCGTCAAAGGTGGTCTTGCCCACGGAATCGTAGACCACATTCACGCCCTTGCCGCCGGTGAGCCGCTTCACCTCGGTCGCAAAATCCTTCTCGGTGTAGAGAATGACGTCTGAGGCGCCGGCCTCACGCGACAATTCTGCCTTCTCGTGCGTCGAGACGGTGGTGATAACGCGCGCGCCCAGCTTCGCAGCCATCTGTGTCAGCAGCAGTCCCACGCCGCCCGCTCCGGCATGAACCAGCGCCGTCTCACCTGCTCTCAGCGGGTAAGTCGAGTGGAGCAGGTAATGCGCCGTCATGCCCTGCAGCAGCGCCGCCCCAGCCTGCTCCAGACTCACGCCCTTCGGAATCTTCACCAATTGCGCCGCCGTCACCAGCGCATACTCGGCATAGCTGCCCAGCACGCTCACTGAGGCCACCGCATCGCCGGCGGCGAATCCCGTTACGCCGGGGCCAAGTTCTTCCACGGTGCCGGCTGCCTCGGAGCCCAGTGTAAACGGCAGCGTGGTCTTATACACGCCCTTGCGGAAGTAAAGCTCGACGAAGTTCACGCCGATTGCTTCCACGCGTATCAACACCTGCCCCGGTCCCGGCTCGGGAATGGGCAACTCGGCCAGCTTAAGAACCTCCGGCCCGCCTGTCTCGTGAATCTGAATGGCCTTCATAACAGGCAAGAATGCACCTTGAGGGCCTGATGCTGCAAGAGGAATAAATGTAGGAGTCAGACATCGAGAGTAGGCAGTAGGAGCGGGACGCAGGCAGGTGATAAGACAGGGCGCCGGGGATTCCACCCTCTGAAGCGCAAAAAGCTGGGGCGCAATCGCTGCTCGCGATTACGCCCCTAACTGTCTTTCTATTCCCTGTTCCCTGCCTTTAGAACATACCGGGCTGGCCGTCGGAAATTATATTCTGCTCTTCGGGAGCGGACAGGCGGATCACGCGGTCAATGGCATAAGGCGCGCGATGCTCGGTGGTGTAGTAGTGGCGCACCAGCAATTCGCCCAGCAGGCCGATCGCCAGCATCTGAATACCTGCCACAATCAGCACGCCGCCAATCACAAACAGCGGCCCATGCTGGTCCATCACGTTCTGACTCGGCTCCAGAATCTTCATGCCCATAAGCACTGCGGAGATCATGCTGCCCACAAGAATGCCCAGCGCGCCAAAGCTGCCGAAGAAATGCATCGGGCGCGACATGTACTTGAGCAGAAAACGAATCGTAATCAGGTCAAAGAAGACCCGAAAGGTACGCCCAATACCGTAGTGGCTCTTGCCGCGCTCGCGATTCACATTGCGGATCGGAATCTCGCAGATGGACGCGCCGTACCAGCTGGCAAGCGCGGGAATGAAGCGGTGCATCTCGCCGTAGAGCGGAATGTTGTGAATAACCTCGCGGCGATACGCCTTGAACGTGGTGCCGAAGTCGTGAATATCCACGCCGGAAAGTTTGGCCATCAGCCAGTTGGCGCAACGCGAAGGAATGCGCCGCATGACGAAATTATCGATCCGGTCCTTGCGCCAGCCTGAAACCACACCGTAGCCCTCATCGAGCTTTTCCAGAAATGCGGGAATGTCGTTGGGGTCGTGCTGCAGGTCGCCGTCCATGGCCATAATGAACTCGCCCGACGCATGGTCGAACCCGGCGGCCAGGGCTGACGTCTGGCCGAAGTTGCGGCGCAGCTTTACCACCAGCACACGGCTGTCCACTGCCGCAATCTCTTCCAGGAGTTTGTAGGTCCGGTCACTGGACCCGTCATCCACCAGCACCAGCTCAAAGCTGGCGCCCACCTGTTCCATTACCTGTTTCAGGCGGGCATACAAGACAGTTACATTTTCTTCCTCGTTGTGGAAAGGCACAACAATCGAGTACTTCGGCATGATGTCATTATAGATGCGAATCCAGATGAAACGGCTCGCGGACGAGCCCGAATTCTAAAACGTCACCAGCCCGCCACTTATTGGAATCTGCCCCGCAGCCGCGGAATTACCGCTCCAGCTCGTCCAGCATCCCCTGCATCTCACTGAGAGCATGGCTATTACCGTTTCGCGCCGCGCATCCTATGCCGGTCTTGAGCCGCTCGATGGCCTCTGCCGTACGGCCCGCTTTTGAAAGCGTCTGTGCCGACATGTAGTAACCGGCTGTGTACTCGGGATCATTGGCAAGCAGTGTGTCAAACTCCTGAAGAGCCGCCTCAATCTCGCCACGGCCGGCCAATTCCATGGCGATGCCGTAACGGGCAAAGCTGTTCTTCGGATCCAAAGCAAGAATCTCTTTCAGTCGCGCAAGCTTATCCGCACCTTGTATGTTCGTGTCCATAGTGTCCTGTTACGCACTGGCTATTTGCGAAATCGCCGGGGATTGTCGAAACTGGAACAGGCGGTTTCGCTCGATCGCCCGGCCAGGTTCGTTTCCGGCTTCCCTATTGTAGCTGGCGGCGGAGACTATCGGCGGAAGCTGTCGACGAAGATGGTCAGGTGTGAGCAGACCAAAGGCAAATGGGGCAATTGCGCATGAACGCAAATGAGGGCAACTCGATCGTACGTACAGTGGCCAGTACTCAGTCTGAGATGACAGAGATCATTCTGCCCAACGACACCAACACGCTGGGTCACCTTCTGGGCGGACGCCTGATGCACTTCATCGATCTTACCGGCGCCATGGCCGCCTACCGGCACTCGCGCACGCATGTCGTCACCGCGGCAATGGACCACATCGATTTCATCCAGCCCGTCCACCTCGGCGATCTGGTCACGCTCAAGTCCAGCGTGAATCGCGCCTTTACCACTTCTATGGAAGTGGGCGTAAAGGTCTGGGCTGAGAATACGCGCACCGCAACCATTGCCCATGTAGCCAGCGCATATCTGGTCTTTGTCGCCATCGATGCGGAGGGGCGCAAGCAGAAGGTCCCGCAACTGATGCCGGAAACAACCGACGAGATTCGCCGCTATGAAGACGCCTTGCGCCGCCGCATTCATCGCGAAGCGGAAACCGCCCGCCGCAAAGAAGCGAAACTGGCAGCGATGCCCGGCGGAGGCACCATCGAAGTCTAGTGCCTTACGCCAGGGAAAATTTGTTGAACCCAACGGATTCAGAGAAGGAGTAACGGAACACTATGGCCCATTCACATGCGATGCCACAACCCGTAGCGCTGCCCGGCGTTTCCAAGATCATAGCCATCGGATCGGGAAAGGGCGGCGTAGGCAAAACCACCGTCGCCGTCAACCTGGCGATTGCCCTCTCCAAACTCGGCAAGCGCGTGGGCCTCATCGATGCCGACGTCTACGGCCCCAATGTGCCCCTGATGATGGGATCGAGCCAGCAGCCCAAAATCGGCCCCGGCAACGTCATTCAGCCCAATGACACGCACGGCATCAAAACCATCTCCATCGGCTACATCTCTCCTGGCGATAAGCCCATGGTGATGCGTGGCCCCATGCTGCACCAGATCATCCGGCAGTTCCTGCAGCAGGTTGACTGGGGCGAGCTCGACTACCTCGTCGTCGATCTGCCTCCGGGCACCGGCGACGTGGTCATCTCCCTGGTGCAAACCGTGCCGCTCACCGGCGCCGTGGTCGTTTCCACGCCCAGCGACGTGAGCCTCGAAGACGCGCGCAAGGCCCTCGAAATGTTCGCGCAGGTCAACGTGGAAGTGCTGGGCATCGTCGAGAACATGAGCCACTTCACCTGCCCGCACTGCCATGAGCAGATTGACATCTTCTCAAAGGGCGGCGCCGAGCGCACGGCAAAGCAGTTCAACGTACCTTTCCTCGGATCGATTGAGCTGATTCCTGCCATCCGCGAAGGTGGCGACCGCGGACTGCCGGTAACGCTGGCCGGTCCCAAGAGCCCGCAGGCAGCGGAGTTTTACTCCGCTGCGGAGAAACTCATCGAGCAGGCCGAAGCCGCTGCAGCCGCAGCCACAGACGTACTCGAGATCAGCTAGGTCACAACAAATCGTGCGGCTCCCTTGGCGCCGTCCGCAAAGCTCTCCAACCAGAAGCAGCGGGGTGAATTCCCCGCTGCTCTTTTTTCAGCTGTACACCTTGCTTTGCCCACTGCGCCCATTGCGCCTGTCAATACCGCCAGCGCCCATAAATCCTCATCCAGCACCGATGCCGGTGAACCCCGTACGCGGGAACCCATACAGCGCGAGGACACGACGGGCGCACCCCATATCCGCGCGGCCACAAATATCCCGCGCCAGCCCGGCTACAGATCAACCCTAAGACGCTGATTCCATTGAAGATTCGAAGATGTGGCCCATCTTTTCCTGCTTGGTCCGCAGATAGCGCTCAAAGCTCTCCTGCGGCTCCACCTCGGCAGACACGCGCTCCACAACGGCAATGCCGGCCGACTCCAGCGCCGCCACCTTCTCCGGGTTATTCGTCATCAGGCGCACCTGCGTAACGCCAAGCATCTTTAGAGCCTCGGCAGGAAGCTCGTACTCGCGGCAGTCCGCCGCGTAGCCCAGTTTCACGTTCGCTTCCACCGTGTCCAGCCCAAGATCCTGCAATTCGTACGCTTTCAGCTTGGCCATCAGTCCAATGCCGCGGCCCTCCTGCTGCTCGTAGAGCAGAATCCCCGCTCCGGCCTTGGCGATCGAGCGTAAAGCAAGCTCCAGTTGCAGGCGGCAATCGCAGCGCAGCGAGCCAAAAACATCGCCCGTGAGGCATTGCGAGTGAATCCGCACCAGCGGCGGCGCCGAATAAATATCGCCCATCACCAGCGCGACCAGACCCTCCGGAGCCGCAATCGGCGCACAACCATTTCCATTACGGGCTGGCCCCTGCCCTTCAAAGCCCAGAATGCGAAAATCACCCCATCGGGTCGGAAACTCCGCCTCCGCGACCTTTTTCATACTCTCCACCGCCATAACTCCATTCTACGTTGCCCCGGGAATGCTGCTGCGACCTGCGTCACACCCCAATATTGCTAAGTTACCGCAAATCAGACCCTGCGAATTGGATGCGGCGCTCGCCGGCGCGGTACATTGGTTGCGTGACCAACACCCTCGTCTTCATCACGGTGCTCATTAAGTGGGGCGTGGCGGCAGCCGTAGCCAGCGCCCTCGCGCGATCGAGCATCTTTCAGCGGCTCCTCTTCGCGGAACGCCGCCGGCCACACCAGACGCTCGCACTCCTGGCCTTCTTCGTCGTCCCGCTTACCCTCGGCGTCTGGGTCCGAACCAGGGTTCCAAACTTCCTCGCCGCCGATATCTCCTTTGAAACAACCATCTTACTTGGCCTTCTCCTCGGTCCCGGCTGGGCCATGCTGGGCGGCTTGGTGCTCTCCGTTCCAGCGGTCCTGCATCACGAATTCCTCGCTCCGCCCTTCAACGTTGCGGTTGGTCTTGCCGCCGGCTTCCTGGGCCGCTTCGTCAATCGTGAAGATGTGTGGTCGTTCACGCCGTTCATTGACCTCAGCCTCTACCGCTGGATCCGCCGCAATCTCCGCAAGCCCGGCATCGATCGCCAGATCATGATGCTTTTCGTCATCGTGGCCATGGAAATCTGCCGTGAGTGGATCGCGCGCACCTACCCGCCGACGCCCAAAGCGCGCTGGCTCTTCGCCCTCAACACCGATCAGCCAGGCCTCCAGGTACTGGTCTGGCTCAGCGCCCCCATCACCGTAGGCATCGCGCTCAAGGTGTGGAACGCGTTGCGCATCGAGCTCAAGCTCAAAGAACAGGAGCGCCTTCTGCTTGAGGCCCGGCTTGACGCGCTGCAGCGCCAGATCAACCCGCATTTCCTCTTCAACACGCTCAACTCCATCGCCTCGCTGGTCCGCAGCCAGCCCGAGCTGGCGCGCGAAATGACGGTAAAGCTGGCCAACATCCTCCGCGCCCTGCTCAAAGACCACGACACCTTCGTCCCCCTGCGCGACGAACTCAAATTCACTGACGACTATCTCGACATCGAGGTAGTGCGTTTCGGCGCAGACAAGCTGCAAGTCCAGAAAGAAATCGATCCAGCCACCCTGCAGATCCTGGTGCCAAGCATTCTGCTTCAGCCGCTCATTGAAAACAGCATCAAGCACGGTCTCGAGCCGCGCCTCCACGGCGGCACAGTCACCGTGCGCAGCCGCCTCAACCACGACCGCGTCCTCATTGAAATTGCCGACGACGGCGTAGGCATGAGCGGCCGCCCCGTCTCCATGCTGCGCCGCACCGGCTCCGGAATCGGCATGAGAAATGTGCAGGAGCGGCTCGAGGTTCTCTACGGCGAGAAGGCGCGTTTCGAGGTAGTCAGCAATCCCGGCCGCGGCACCCTGGTCTCCATAGAGCTTCCAGCCGTAACGTCGGGCGGTTGAGCAAACCGCAGAGGCTGGACCCGGGATCAACCTCCGGCCAGCCCACCGGCCCACCTGGAATCCCTTCCCTGGCTACAAAGTAGCCTCTTTCAACCTCTGTTCAAATTCAGCGTATATCGCGCGTGTCTACGCTCGCCCGTGCGGATGAGCGCTCCTTTCTCCACCAGGTCAACCAAATCGCGGGTCGTAGTCGCCGGGGATGCTCCAGTAATCGTGCTGTAGTTGCCGGCGCTCATACCGCCCTCGAACCCTTCAGGGCTTTCACGGAACATGCGAAGCAGGGCCTTCTGTTGCCTTTCATTCGTCCGTCCGCGCAGCCGGTCAAGCAGTTTCGTCTTGGCAACAAGGAATTCAACCAGATCGATGCTGCGGCGCTGCGCTTCCAGGGCGGTTTCAGCAAACCAAACCAGCCATTCTGTGATGTCGTTCCGCCGATTGGATCTTTCAAGAGCCTCGTAATATCTCTTTTGGTGCGCCAGCATGGTCGTGGCCAAACAGATGAGCACTGGCCGGCCGAAACTCTGTGTCGTTGCCTTTTCGGCAATGGCGCGTCCAATCCGCCCGTTCCCATCTTCAAAAGGATGGATCGATTCGAAATAGAGATGAGCTATACCCGCGCGTGTGATCGCCGTTAACGGCTCCGCGCCGTTCGGTGCCGAGCGGTTGAACCACGCGATGAACCGCCTCATCTCGGCTGCCACCTGCTTTGAGGGCGGAGCCTCGAAATGTACCCTGGCATCGCCGAATGGACCTGAGACAACTTGCATCGGTTCTTTGCTCGTCCGGTATCGTCCCATGTCGGCCAGGTCCCTTCTGCCGGAAGTCACCATCCGGTGCCATTTGAACAGCGTCTCCTTTGAAAGGGGCTGGGAAAATGTCCGATAGAGATCCACCATCATTTCGGCAATCCCCTGCTCGGCAGGCATCACACGCCGGTTTTCCCCAGGCGCCAGTCCGAGCTGTCGCAGAATGGACGACTGGACGCTGGCACGATTCAGAACTTCGCCCTCAATGGCCGACGTGGTCAGCGCTTCGCCGCTCATGAGCTCCACCATGAGCTGGTTGTGTTCGTCTTCGCCAAGATGTTTGGCCGTCCCCATGGCAACGCCCGCGCCCAGCAGGAACTGCTCTTCCGCCACGGACAGGCGCGCCCGGTCCCACGTGAAATGGGGCCAGTCCGGTTGTTGCCAGTTCCATTTCATGAGCGATAGCAGGGCCTCCTATCGCTCATTATAGTTCATATTATGATTGATATAGACCATCCCTATCGCTCATGCTCCATGTTTTGCGCTATGTTTTGGCGCCTGGGATCGCATGACCATCTTCGGCGGGCTTAGTTGCCGCGGGAAGTGAGTCCCCCACAAGAGCTTGATGCCCCAGGTGCCTCGCTTTTGGGCACCTGGGAGACCACCAACCTGAACGAGAGACCGCTGGAGGCGGCCCACATATCTTTCTTCCGTCGCCAGCCCAACCACCAGCGAGGGTGCCCCATGACGTGTTCTCTGCGGCGGGTGGCCACGATCCCAAGAGTTTCCCAAAACACGCTGATGGTGCCCCCCTGTGCCTCGCTTTTAGGGACCGGGAATGGTAGGCAAGTGGCCCAGCCGACCCCTCATGACGCGGATTCCTCCACATCCGTGGGCGCTCTGCCCAAATTCCGGTATAGGATTTCTCGAAGGGCCTCTCATCTGCCGATCGGTCGGATAGATGAACGGAGGAAACATGACAAGCGCAACTGGAGCACAGGAATCCGCTGTTCGCGTGGACAGAATCGGCCAGGTCGCCATCACGGTCACCGACCTGGTGGTGGCAAAAAACTTCTACCAGTACAAGCTCGGCATGAAGCCCCTCTTCGACGCCGGCAGCATGTCCTTCTTCCAGTGCGGCGATGTACGTTTCATGATCGGCACCGCGGAGGAACCAGGCCCCCGCGGCGGCACAATCGTCTATTTCAGAGTTGCAGACATCCAGGCGGCACACGCATCGCTGTCGGCCCAGGGCGTAGAGTTTGTCCAGCAGCCGCACCTGGTGGCAAAGATGCCCGGCTACGATCTCTGGATGGCATTCCTCAAGGACCCCGACGGCAACGTTCTGGGCCTGATGAGCGAGGTTCCCCACCCCTGACCGCCGCCGCGCCTGTGCTGTGTGTCCTCACCCACGTCTTCACAAAGCCAGATTCACCACAAAATGGGGTGGCCCATCCATGCCGCAGCTTTACCGCGGCATGGGTGGGTTAACCAAAAGCTTCGGTTGGCGTGTACCCCACCTAGCCCTTCTGACACCGGACTCCTCCACAGCCGGAAGTGCCCCTCTTTTCCTACGCCATCGCCGCAACCTGCGCCGGAACAAACGGCCCGATGAAGCACTGAAATTTCTCCGCGCCGTTTTGCAGAGAATTACGCCCCTCCGGCGCACAATAAGAATGGGGCGGGGAAAACTCCTCCGGCATAGAACCCCGAACCGGATGGATGCAGCTCCCGCGTTCGCAATTGCGATAGATGCACAAAAATGCACAATCACACACTGGATTTCAGGAGTTAAAAATGAGCCAAATTATTGCAATATATGAGCTTGCAAAAGATAAAGGCCGCAAAAGCCTGAAAAAAATTGCAGAAAGCCACTGGGAAACTGGGTTTTGGCTCTAACCCACTGAAAAATAAAGATCGCGCCTCACCAATTTTCCCAGAAACCCAGTTTCTGTGAGACTGTGAGACTGGGTGCCAACAACCCTCAGTTGCCCACCTCACTCTCACCCGCGTAGTACCCCATCCGATACCACCCCCGAAATGCACAGCCGATCGCGCTATCCTCAAAAGCATGGTGCGCTTCACAGTGCTGGCGTCGGGATCCAAAGGCAACAGCACAGTCATCTCCGGCGGCCGCACGCGCATCCTCGTAGATGCCGGCCTGAGCTGCCGCGAGCTCTTCCGCCGCATGAAGCTGGCCGGCGAAGACCCGCAAACCCTTGACGCCATCATCATCACCCACGAGCACCAGGATCACGTCAACGCCCTCTCCGTCACCGCCCGCAAGCTGGGCATCCCCGTGTACTTCACAGAGGCCACGCACCGCGCCTGGATGCGTTGGATCGCGCCTCGCCGCCAGATGACCTACGCCCAGTGGCTGGAGCAGTGCCGCAAGCAGGCTGCCGAACGCCAGGCGGAGGCGGCATCACCGCCCTCCGGCGCCGATCCGGACGATCCCGAAGGCCCGCCGGAACCGCGGGTGGTCGAAACCTCGGCTTCAGAGCCCCCGCCCACGCCAGCCCCTGAGCCCGCCCCAAAGGCAAAAAAGGCAAAAGAAGATCCCACCTGGCTCCCGGCGGTCGAGTACTTCCAAGCCGGCCAGCCCTTTGAGATCGGGGATATTCAAGTCAGTCCCTTCACCATTCCCCACGACGCCGCCGACCCGGTCGGGTTTGTCTTCCGCGCCGAAGGCGTCCGCATGGGCGTGGCGACAGACCTCGGCTACATCCCGCCCAACGTAAAGGCCCAGCTCGCGGGCGTAGACCTCCTTCTGCTCGAGTCCAATCACGACCTGGAAATGCTGCGCGACGGGCCCTACCCCTGGTCGGTCAAGCAGCGGGTGCTTTCGCGCGTTGGGCACCTCTCAAACGAGGCTGCGGCAAGGTTCCTCCAGGACGACTACGACGGGCAGGCTGCCTTCGTGATCCTCGCGCATTTGTCTGAAAACAATAACCTGCCGGAGTTGGCCAGGGTGGCTGCCGAACGCGCGCTCAATGAACGCGCCAGCCTGCTTGCCAACCACCTGTTACTCGCAGACCAAAGAGAGCCACTTTCATCCATAAATTTTTGAAAGAAATACATTACAATGGTAAGCATCGGGCATCTAACTTATGCGGCGGTGTGTGTAAGGCGCCAGAGGTGCCCGGGGTCGAGTGTAAGCACCCCTTGGGAAGCGACCCTGAATCATAACGGTTCGGCGGCGCATCTCTTCGGTGGATGTGTTTTGCTGCAACGCAGATCGGCCAGGGCGTTGCAGTGGAAGTCAAACCTTTGGCAGGTGGATCTTTATGTCTACGGCAAAGAAGTGTTGCACTGACCGAGTAATAGGAGCCATCCTGGCAAGCTGGCGGTACGATATTTCCGGAATTTCTCCGGAAATGCGCAAGGATTACGAGCAACATCTGGCTGAATGCCCGCGCTGCAGTGCGCGCCAGAAATTTCATCGCAGTCTCGACGGAGCGCTCGCACTGCTCACGTCTCTCGCTGCGTTGTTCTTCCTTTTTGCGTTGGCGGTTCTGCAGCATATCCGGCCTTTGGAGCACGTTGCTTTCAAAGTACTCGGCTTGGATATCTACGACATGTACCACATGCTGGTTTCAGCTGGCGTTGCAGGTTTGTTGTTCTCGCTGATCGCGCTGGCGCTGGTGCTTACCACCACGCCCGCGCCGTCGTATCTGGGCGGCATAGCGGCTGAGCGCGCCAAGCTCATTGAAGAGCGCCTGCCCGCGGCGATCAAATCCTTGCGGCCCCGGTAGGATCGAAATCCTCCAGAGAAACTCTGCGGGGCTTCTCTGTAAGGAATCTGTGGCTTTATGAGCCCGCCGGATTGTTCCATAGTTGAAGTTGCGCCTTGCTCTCATATTTCCTTTCCAGAGAAAGACTTCCTTACACTGCTGCGTTGGCTTCTCTTGAGTGCATCCGCCGCCCTGAGTCGGATCGTGAGTACACAGACATGTCGCAGCCGCTTCGCGAGAAAGCCCGGCAGCGAAACTCCAACGCTACGTATTGAACACAAAGAGAGGGGTCCAGGTAGAATCGCTCAAATCCTAGCACTGCTGCACCCGATGACATGTTGCGCCTCATCGGCCCACAGATCGAGACTATCTGGCGGCTGCTCGGGCTTTCCGCCACCAAAACAGCCTTCCCATTTGTTCAGGCTCCCGGCTCCGCCACAGTACGGCGCTCAATGCGGGTTCTGAAAACTACGATAAGCCACCAGGGTCGAGGTAATCGGCATATCGATCAGGTCCGATGTGCGCAGCAGAACCTGAAAATAGGGAAATCCATTTGGGCCAAATTTCTTTTTCAGATTCGACATTTCCGCTTCCGACAACAGAAAATCTCCACAACCCTGTGCCGCCTCAGAGGTAGTGCCCTCTATCAGCATCACCCGCCCGGTGTGCTGCTCATTGGGCAGGTAAGCGACAGTGCAATAGCCGGAAGTGCCGGAAGGCGTATAAACAGCCTGCTCTCCAGCATGGGGTGATCGATCCGTCACGATAAGCCGCGGAGCACCGCGAGCGTTGGGGTTCCGGACGTTGGGATTGCGCTGAAGAACAAAATTGAGGCGACTTTCGTAGATCTCCATCCAGGGATTGGATAACCGAGTGCCGAACAGAACGACGTTGTCACGCTTGATCAAGGAAGGCATGTAATTGCGCGAGAAATACATGTGAATCTTATTTCCCAATGGTTCCAGGGCCGCAAGATGTTGAGCCATGGTGAATCCGCCCCGGCTTACCAGAGTCCTGCGGGCCAGCATATGCAGGGTGGAGCGCATATCGGGAGCGACGTTCAAGTCGGGAAGCTGATTCACGTAGCTGCGATTGAGATAATCCTGCAGCGAAAACGACTGCCCGCTGAGGGTCTGGAACATTCCAAACCCGCTATCAGCCAAGACTACATCCGTTTTCGGATTTGCACTCAGGAAGCCGGACCAGAGCTCCGCAACCGCCGGTTTGTACTCCCATGGATATAACAGCTTATGCATGGCGCGGTTCTGCATCCACAAATGCAGGCAACCAATGGAGAGCGCAACAATTGCCACAGCAGCAGCAATCGCTCCCGCAACCCAACCGCTCGGCCGGGGACGGAGCGCTGCCTGACGCGCGGGCACGGGCGCTTCCGGCTCTGGTTCGTCCACCAGGGCGGGTGCATCTGCGACGGGCGCAGGAGGGGCAGGCATCATTGGCGATTCCACAGGACGATAGCGGAAGACCGGGATATAGCTTCCGCGAGGAATCTCCACCGTCAGCGGTTCATTGAGACCTTCGGTCTCAAAGTACGACTCGATGCGCTTGCGCAGTTCAGTCGCGTTCACGCGGACAATGTTGTCTGTGCTGGTGTCGTATCCTGGCGCGCGGCCGAACACCTCGGTCCCGATTTCCTGCTCATGAAGCTGCTCGCACCCTTCTTCCAGCGCCCGCTGGCCAACGTACGCCAGCAACGCCCTCATCCGGGCCGACCGCTTCAGTTGCGGACTGGAAAGTATGCGATTGAGGAGCCCCTGACAGGTTTCGACATCGGGCAGTTCATTATTTTGAAGAACCCAGACCCCCATGGGCCCCCTTTCTAACAGAGTTAAATCGGTGATTCAGCTGTGTATGGTAAACCCAGAGATAGGCTTTACATCGAAGCTCTGATCACGTGTACCCAATGTATACAGGAGGTAACGCTCAATTGTCGATGCTTTTTAGTCGGCTTCACTTTCCGCATCGAACAGCGGTCGTCAGCGATAACTGGCTGCAGTCCCCGGAATCTGAACAATAAGCTGTAAGTGGATTCAGTACTAAAGATCTTGAAGCTCTTAACCGTTATGTCTCTCTATTGTGTCAAGACTTGCACATCTTCCGGCATGATGAAATCGCCAGAAGCAAACCATCCTCGCGCTGAGTGAGACTGGTTCGAAAAGCAGCTTTATGCGGATATAATTCCGGATCCGTCCTTAACGCGGCACAATCCTCACGCCCATTCCGTTCAGCTTCGAGCGTGCATGCGATGCCTCTGGCGTCCGAGGGTAGCGCTGAATAAGAAGACGCAACTCGCGAATACCGTCGGTTCGCCGCCGCAATGCCAGAAGAGCATACCCCTTGTGCAACTCCGCCGTGGGCGCGCTTGAGTTGCCAGGAAACGTCTCGAGCATGGCGTTATAGGCGTTCACCGCGTCGGAATAGTTATGCTGCCGGTAGGCAATCTCGCCCAGGTAAAACTGCGCGCTCCCAGCCGTCTGGTCATACGGGTAGTAGTGGACGACCTGCTTAAATTCGCTGGCTGCCATCTTGTAGCGGCCTGCGTGAAAATCGCTGAGTGCCGCCTCGTAGGTCTGCTTGAGTGGCGGAGCCTGAGCAGCGGCAGGCGCGCTCGCAGGTGCCCCGCCCGGCGTCTGTCCTGACATGCTTTGACCGCCGGAGCCGGGGGCCTGAGCGCCGTCAGGGCTCGCGTTAGGTTGGCCGTTTGGTCCGGTACCGGGCGTCGCACCCGGCATACCTGTCGGAGGTGGAGCCTGGATGTTCTGCAATTGCGTTTGCAGGTCCTGGACGGACTTCTGCAGCTTTTCAACACGCGTTCGCAACTCGTCTACTGAGTCATTCAGCGACTGGATCTGCCCCGAGACACCATCCACCTTGCCGCTGAGCGTCGCATTTTCCGCGTCCAGTTTCTTCTGCATCGAGCTGACCGCCGCGCTCATTTGCGTAGCCTGGTTGGCAGTTTGCTGCGCCAGATTCTGCAGCACGGCGTAACGTGAGTCGAACGAGGACTGCAGATGTTGCACCATATTGAGAAGCTGTTCGACCTGCGTCTGAAGCTGGATGATCTCCTTAGCGACCGCATGGGCCCGCCGAGGCGCGCAGGCAAGAACGGCGGCAAGAATTGCCGCCAGGGCGAAGTGTTTACGCATTGAACGTACCATTTGCATCCTTCCCCTCATGATAGCAAGACGACGCGGCAGCCCTCTGGTCACCGGGACTGCCGCAAGTCTGCTCTTTTATGGACGTCGCGGACGCTCAAAGCGCCCGCGACTATGCCTCCAAATAACCTTTGGATCAGGCCGGGTGACATCCTGCTCCAGTCAACACCTTACTGGGCAAGAGTGAACCCGGCGCGGCGATTCAACTGCCAGCACTGCTCGGTCGATTCGGTGCAGAACGGCCGCTCCTTGCCGTAGCTGATCACTTGCATGCGATCGGCCGCTACGCCCATCGTCACCAGCGCGTTCTTAGCCGCATCGGCGCGTCGCTGTCCCAGTGCCAGGTTGTACTCGTCGCTTCCGCGCTCATCGCAATAGCCTCCGATCACGATCTTGATGTTCGGATGGGCAATCAGGTAATTGGCGTCTTTCTGCAGCGTGGCCTGCGCGTCGGGACGGATCGCCGATGTGTCGTAATCGAAAAAGATCGGCTGCACATTAGCGGCGAACTCCTGCTCGGCTGTCATCTTGTTGGCCGGTACGGAGACAGCCGGCGGAGGATTCACGGTAACGGTGGCTGAGGCGTCTGCCCTTCCTCCCGGGCCGGTCGCCAGCAGGTGATAGGTCGTGGTCTTGGTCGGAGTCACAGCCTTTACGCCGGCGGTGGGAACACTCCCCACACCGTTATCGATGGTCACGGTGGTGGCGTCACTCGTCTCCCATCTCAGCGTAGCCTGATCCCCCGCAGAGATAACTGAGGGCGTCACGGAGAGCTTTGCGATTGGTGCCTGCACAGTCGCGGCAGGAGCGGTTGCAACAGGCGGCGGGGGCTGCTGTTTTTTACAGCCCGCCACTGTAAGTAAGGCAATAGCCACAACAACGGAGAGGAGAGTGCGATTACTGCGATTCAATGAAATGCTCCTTCCGGAATTCACCGGGATTCAAATGAGTCTTCCGGTCGATCTGGCCGGGAGCAGTTCCACCGCTGCGGCATCCAGAATCCCCTGCCACTGCGCGGCTCTTCCCAGAGAAGTGCCGGCCTGCACGCACACTGCAATGTGTGCAACAGCATGAAACTGATCATTTCTACTCCCGTGTGCAGCCACCGCCGCCGGCCTGCTACAGACTACCCGCCCACGACGATAAGCATTCAACCACGGACTGGAACATCTAGGTTCCGGCCCGATCTCATCAGAAAACGTTGTTGTTGAGGCCGGCCGCATGTCAGGATCTTCCAGAAACAGACGGCAGGCAATCCGATACACCAGTGCCTCACGCAACAAGCAAACGCGAGACAATAGCCGCGAGAGAATGTTACAGGAAACGGCCGCTTCTTATTCAAGACGGGGAAATCTTTCTGAGTCCGTATCATAATTTGGGCTTACTTCCAACTCCAGTCGGGCTCGGAATTGTTGCCCGTATGTGTCAACTGAACTTGATGAGTACCGTCAGCCAGCATAGACCAGATATCGGTGCGACGGCCATAGGACCTCTGGAAAACGATGTGCCGCCCATCCGGCGACCACGTAGGATAATCGTTATTGCCTTCGCCGTGCGTCACTTGTACCCAGCGCATGGTGGCAATGTCAAAAACGTAAATGTCCTGCCCGCCGGGAGCACCCGGACCGTACTTGCGATTCCAACTGAAGGTCAGCAATTGCCCGTTCGGCGACCACGAAGGCGAGACGGCATAACCGCCGTCTGTCATGCGTTGCGGTAGCGAACCGTCTGAATTCATGATGTAAATCTGCGGCAGTCCCGTACGTCCGCTCACAAAAGCAATCTGGGCATTGGTCTTTGGATTCCAGCAGGGCTGTACATTGGGGCCAGGCAGCGAGGTGATCCGACGCAGGTGCCCGCCATCGGAATCGGCTACCCAGATCTCGGCTTCACCTGAACGGGCTGAGGAGAAGGCAATCTTGTCGCCGTCGGAACTCCAGGCAGGAGTGATGTTGCTGCCGCCGGCCAAACCGGAACGAAAACTGACCATCCTACCCAGAATCAGGCTGAACATCCGCACAGACCACCCGTTACGCCCTAGGGATTCAAATGCAATCCGTGAGTTATCGGGTGAGATGCGGGGAGCCATGGAAATGCTGCCCAGGTGCGTTACGGGATGCTGATTTTCTCCGTCATAATCCATCGCCCAGATCTCTTTCGAGCCCGTCCGGCTACTCACAAAGTAGATCTTTGTTTGTGCAATGCCCGGAACTCCGCCCAACTGCAGAATGATGGCGTTGGCAAATTCGTGAGCTATGGTGCGCGCTTCCTGCTGGTTGGCCGCCTCATTGTATTGCTTGCCAAGAAGCTGCGCACTGCTACCCGTGCCGGCTGTCGAGTAGAGCCAGCCGTAAACAACGATGCGGCCGCTACTGATCGAGAGCGCCCCAAACGCCACTGCCGAGGCGTTTGCCGGCGGCGCCGCCCATGCCGCCAGGTTGATCTCCTGCGGCGAGCCGGGCATTTGCTGGGGCGCCATGCTCTTGGAGACCATGCTGAAAATACCAGCGTTCTGCAGATCGTTTTCGAGCGTGGCGTCAAAGACCGCTTTGAGCACCGGTGTCTGCGGGTCAGTGCCCACAGGCTTGAAGTCAGCCGCCGCCAAACGGATATTCTGCTGGCCCAGGTTGGTGCCCGCGTGAACCCAATCCTGTGCACTGAGTTGTGCGGCCGAAACCGAAAGCAAGACAAATGCGAAAAGGGGGAGAATCCTGAAAATCGCCTTCATGCGATGTGCAATCCTTCCTGTGAGGAACGCATCAGACGAGCTCGCGCTCGTGCTGGACCGTTTGCATGACGCTGTAAATTGCCAAACGTTCATAATAATATTCAACAAACTGTTGACTTTTCAGGTGCAGCATCAATGAAAGCGCGCCAGCCAAACCTGAAATCTTCTGAAATCTCTGCCGGTCGAAAAAACGCCAGCAAGCATACCTATGAAATGTTTCATAAGCAGTTCAATACTCGCAATAGTAGGAAACCCGCAACGTTGACTGACGATATCCCGGGGGCAGCGGCGGAAATGACTGCACCCGCTGGAGGGCATGCAGGCAGGAGTAATCGAGGGACGAATATCCACTGCTTTGCGCGATCTTTTCATCTGTCGCGGTTCCATTCCTGTTGATCGTGAAGGTGAGATAAACCCGCGAGCCCTTCGGCGTAGCTGAATTCACTTCGGATTTGTACCAGCTCTGCGACATTCTGTTATTGATTTGTTGCACATACCACGGGTACATGTTCCCGAAATCGCCATTTTCAATCGCGGTTTGCCCATTGAATCCCTGCTGTTGTATCGAGCGCTGCATCCTTGAGCCCGATTGCTCGCCGTACCGTGCCACATCCTTGCGCTCCTGCGTCACCTTACGCTGCGGAACTCTGCGCTGTGTCTCCTTCTTTGGCTTTACCTTTTTCCCAAGTATCGGGACGGCGTTGAGATCCTGCATCTGCCTGGTCTTTTGGTTGGGTAACGCGGCGGCATGGCTCGGCGTCTCCGTAGCCAGCACATTCTTGTTCGGCTGCTCCTTGGTAGGCAGCGGCAACGGGCTGTTCACCAGGTTCGCCTGCATGATGCCGCCTGCACCGGGACTCCCCCAGACATTAGGGTGGAAAAGGCCGGAGATGGCGATATAGAGCGCGGCCAGCCCTATCAGGCCGCCATGCAGCAACAGTGAACCCAGGGCTGGCGGAAACACCCGCTCCGGCGCCAGCTCACGATCCAGTTGCTCATCGCCTTCCAGAAGCTTCTCCATGCTCGTGACCGCTACTTACTTAAACACCTCAAGGGGCTTGTGTGTTGCGGCTCCGCGATCCGCCTGCTTTCAGCGGCTGCGTAATGATCGACACATTGGTGATTCCCGCCCGCTTCACCGCATCCATCACGGTGCAGAAAACCCCGAACGGTATGGTTTGGTCGGCAGCCAGGTAAATCGTCTGACGCGTGGGGTCGGGGCTGCTGCGCAGCCGATTGGTCAGCGCATGGATGTTGATCGGCTTGTCGTTCAGATAGATATTCTGACTCGCGTCGATGGTCACCATCATGCGCTGCTGCGTGATTTCGTGCACCGTGCGCGTCTTGGGCACATTCACCTGGATGCCCGACTGCAGCACCGGCTCAGTGATCATGAAAATGATCAGCAGCACCAGCACCACGTCTACCAACGGCGTGATGTTGATATCCGCAAGAGATGTCCGGGTATCGCCGCTGCTAGTTGTGAAGGCCACACTTCACCTCACCGCGAACTCTCATCACGCTGCCCGGCGCAGCCGTCCGGGTGTCGCCGCCGCTGTTACTTGTAAACGCCACGCTCCACCTCCCGCGAAATATCCGGGCCGGGGTCGCGCTGCGACTGTGCGTTACGCGCGGGAATCTCTTCGAACGTGTTCATCATCTCGCGCCAGAAATCGTCCACTGCCGAGGCAAACACCCGGATGCGCGCCATGAACTGGTTATAGGCCACCACGGCCGGAACCGCCACAAACAGGCCCGCTGCCGTCGTGATCAGCGCCTCACTGATGCCCGGCGCAACTGCGCGCAGAGTGGCCGTTCCTGCCTGGCCGAGGCCCGTGAAAGCGTCCACAATGCCCATCACCGTGCCGAAGAGCCCCACGAACGGACTCACCGAGCCAATGGTTGCCAGCCAGGTCATGCGGCGCTCCATTTGCGAGACCGCCTCACTGGACGCGGTGCGCGCCGAGCGCTCAATAGCCGCCAGATTGGTGGGCGGGCCGGATCCCCCGGTCTGCCGCTTATAGGTTGCGTAGATATCCTCGTAGACCTGCGCCAGCGGACTCGCGCTGAAGTCGCCTGTCCGAGTCGCTATCTCCCTCAAGCCGTTCCCACTGCGAAACAGGCGCACAAATCCACGGCTCGCCTTTGTCGCCCGCCGAAACTCCCCTATCTTGCCCAGAATCACTGTCCAGGAGTAGAGGCTGGCGAACAGGAGCAATACCAATACGCCGATTGCAATGGGCCCGATATGAGCGAAAAGCTCTCCTAAAGCCTTGAAGCTCTGCGCCCCGCCGGCCGCGCCGGGGATCGGCGGTGCGCCGCCACTATCAGCCTGCAAAAAGGTCAAAATCGTTAGCGCTAAAATCGGATTTCACCTCATTCTTCACGGTATCAGACGTTCAACCCCAGCCCCAAGTTATCGTCCCGGATGCCTTGAAGAGCGTAGCCAGTTTGTCAACCGGGCCGCAGCCCGGTTGTTCGTGCTATGCTGCGCTCGGATCAACTGTTACCGACGCCAGACAACGGAAAAATTATGCTCGTCGAGCTGCGCGCTGAAAACTACGCCGTCATCGATCACGCCATCGCCATCTTCGGCCCCGGTCTCAATCTCCTCACCGGCGAAACCGGCGCCGGCAAGTCCATCCTTGTCGATGCGCTTGCCCTGCTGATGGGCGGCAAGGCATCGGCCGATCTGGTCCGCCACGGCGCGGACAAGGCCGTGGTCGCCTGCGTCTTCGAGTCCACTCCCGCCGCCGAGACCATCCTCGAAGACAACGGCATCGACTGCGAAGGTACTGAGATCATCCTCCGCCGCGAAATTCTCTCCAACGGCAAGGGACGCGTCTTTGTCAACAACCAGCCCGCCATCGTCGCTGTCCTCCGCCAGCTTGCTCCCGAACTGGCCCTGGTCCACGCGCAAACTGAGACCCTTTCCAGCTTTGACCAGGCTCAGCAGCGCATTCTGCTGGACCGCTTTGCCGGCATCTCCACTGACCCCGTTTCCGATGCCTACGCGCGCTGGAAAGATGCCTCCACGCGCCTAGACGATCTGCTTCAAGGCGAGCAGGACAGGCTGCGCATGGTCGATCTCTGGACCTACCAGCGCAAAGAGATTGATTCCGCTCATCTTGAGCCTGGTGAAGACGAGGCCCTGGAGACGGAAAAAAACGTACTCGCCAACGCCGAAAAACTCTATACCGCCGCCATGAGCGCCTTCGACCAGCTTTATGAGGGCGGGGCCAGCGCCGAGGCTGCCCTGCGCGCTGCCCTGCGTAACGTAGAGGAACTGGCCCGCTACGACACCCGCTTTGCCGAACCCGTGCAACAACTCACAAGCGCCCGCGCCATCCTCTCTGACATCGGCGCCACACTGCGCGATTACGCCGAAAACCTCAACGCCAGCCCCGAGCGCCTGGCCGAGATCGAAGACCGGCTCGCACTGCTCGACCGCCTCAAGCGCAAGTACGGAACAACCGTTGCCGAGGTCATAGCGTTTGGTGAAGACGTGACCCACAAGCTGTCAGAGGTGGAAGACCGCGACGAAATCCTGAAAACTCTGCGGGCCGAAGTGGACGAAACTGCAGTGGCCTATCGCAAAGCCGCCGCCGCGCTCACCGCCGAGCGCAAAGCCGCGGCAGCCAAGCTCGCAAAACAGGCCGAAACACAGATCAACTCGCTGGCCATGAAGGTGCACTTTGAGGTAGCTGTTAACCCACACGAAGGCGAGACGGGCTGGACCTCTGCAGGCTGGGACGAGGTGGAGTACCGCATTGCCACCAACGCCGGCGAGCCCCTGAAGCCGCTCACTGAAATCGCGTCCGGCGGCGAGTTATCGCGCGTCATGCTGGCGCTCAAGGTCGCTGTGGAAGAACACTCGGCCAAAAGCATCAAGAAACCAACGCCGCGCACGCTGGTCTTCGACGAGATCGACATCGGCATCGGAGGCCGCGCCGCGGAAGCCGTTGGCCAGAAACTCAAAGCGCTGGGCCGAGGCCAGCAGGTTCTGTGCGTCACGCATCTACCCCAGATCGCCGCCTTCGCCGATCAGCACCTCGCGGTGGAGAAGCGCGAGGACCATGGACGCACCAAGACGCAGATCCGCACACTTGACGATCGAGCACGCACTCATGAAGTAGCGCGCATGTTATCCGGCGCCAGGGTGACCGACACGAGCATGCAGCACGCTGCTCAAATGATTGCGGCAAGCCGGTAAAGGACAAGCGCAAGAATCGGTCTTCAGAAGCTTCGAAAGCACGAAAAAAAGGACCGGCACCCTTAGCGGCTCGTTAGCCACGCCGGAGTACAGGTCCTGTTTTTGTTTGATCCGAAACCGTTCAACCGGCATCAATGGCCATGACCATGCCCGTGACTATGCCCGTGGTCATTGCCGCGTCCGTTGTCGTGCGGATTGCCATGTTCCTTGTATTGGCCGTAGTGGTGCCCGTTGTCGTGGTGCTCTTTGTACTGGCCATAATGGTGGCCGTTATCGTGCCGGTATTCCTCGCGCATGTGATCGCCGTGGAAACGATGCTCCCAACCACGGTGCCGAGCCCAGTCGGGGCGCTCGCCGCGCTCGGGGAAGGGTCCGCGGTAGCCAAATCGCGGGTCGAAGTGGCGGTCAACGTAGCCGCGGAAACGCTCTGGACCATGAAACCACGGACCGGAACCGATGAATACGCCGGCCGAAAACCACGACGGACCATAGTAGCCAAACGGAGCACACCTGTATGGCGCATAGTCGAAGTAGCCGTACGGGCAGACAGGCTGCGGTCCTATCTGGACATTGATGCTCACCTGAGCACGCGCACTCGGCGCGCCAACAGCCAGGCACATCGCTGCAATCGCTGGCAAAACAAAAAGTCTGAGCTTCTGCATCGTTCCTCCTTGCTCCTCGAAAGGGGCATGCGCTCGTCTGCTTCACCGGCAACTCTCGCATGGTGAAAATTGAGACGGCGCACCCGTTTCAGTTAAACAGGTCCAAGAGCAACGCAACATGTAATGCACAAGGCGGATATTCTCAGTAAATCCGTCCCACTATCTCAGTGTGTGATGAAGCTAGTGTCCTGAGTCATTAATTCGCTTACAAAAGCGAGTGACGGAATCGAGAATCTGGTCTGCTGTTTTATGCCAGATAAAGGGTTTTGGGTCGCGGTTGTGGTGTTCGATGAAGTCGTTGATGGCGGCTTTTAGTTCTTTGGTCGAGCGATGGACGCCGCGTCGAAGCCGGCGTTCTGTGAGCAGGGCGAACCAGCGTTCCACCAGGTTCAACCATGAGGCAGAGGTGGGCGTGAAGTGAACATGGAAGCGGGGCCGTTTCAGCAGCCAATTCTGAATCAGCTTGGTTTTATGCGTTCCGTAGTTGTCCATGATGAGGTGGACGTCCAGTTCTTCGGGCACGTTCTTCTCGATGGTGTCGAGGAAGCTGCGGAACTCTTCGGAACGATGGCGTTGCTGGTTCTGGCCTATGATCTTGCCAGTTTTGGTGTCCAGCGCGGCAAACAGGCTGGTGGTGCCGTGCCGCGCATAGTCGTGGGTGCGGCGTTCGACCTGCCCAGGTCCCATGGGCAACAGCGGCGCGGTTCGATCCAGAGCTTGTATCTGCGACTTTTCATCCACGCATAAGACCAGCGCGCGCTCCGGAGGGTTCATGTAAAGCCCCACGATGTCGCGCACCTTGTCGATAAACAGCGGGTCTTTGGATAACTTGAACGTCTCGGAGCGATGCGGGGCCAGAGAAAAGGCGCGCCAGATGCGGCTGATCGCGGTCTGGTTGATGCCTGTAGCCTGTGCCATCGTACGGGTTGACCAATGGGTGGCAGCGGGCGGCTTGCTCTCCAGCGTGCGCACGATGACTTCTTCGATCTGAGCATCGCTCAGTTTGCGTGGCTGTCCGGGACGCGGCTCATCGAGCAGTCCATCCAATCCCCGCTCATCAAACCTGCGCCACCATTTACTGACCGTTTGAATACACGCATGCGTTTCTGTAGCGATGGCCGTAGCGGTCAGTCCCTCGGAGGCGCGCAATATGATCCGTGCTCGCATCGAAAGCGCCTGCGCGGTCTTCCTCCTCCGCGTCCAACCCTGCAAGGTACTGCGCTGCTCCTCGCTCAGTTCCAACTTCGGCAAACGGCGTCCTCGTCTCATGACCTCGCTCATGTCATGTTAGACGCTGCTTGTCGATAAATGTGTAATGAATTAATGACTCAGTACACTAGGTTTGCTAAGGATGTAGAAAGAAGCGGCAATTAAGAGCAATTTCAGCAAAATCAGCAACTTCCATTTGCTGCTTGTGTCAGAGGCCGCACCCAGTGCCTAGCGCCGGATGCGGCTTGAACTAACCACAGGTCGCTGACGGCTGTTTTTACTTATCCGTCAGCGCCTCCACGCCGGGCAGCTTCTTGCCTTCCAGAAACTCGAGGCTGGCACCGCCACCGGTGGAGATGTGGGTGATCTGGTCGGCTACGCCGGCCTGGTTGATGGCGCTCACTGAGTCGCCCCCGCCGATGATTGAGATTGCCGCCTTGTTGGCTGCAACCGTCTTCGCAATCTCGTTAGTGCCCACGGCAAAGCGCGGAAACTCAAAGACTCCTGCCGGTCCGTTCCACACGATGGTGCGTGCCGCTGCCACCACGGTCTTAATGGCTTCAACAGACTTGGGACCGATGTCGAGCCCCTGCCAGTCGGCCGGGAAATTCTTCGAGCAATCCCAAACCTGAGTGTTGGCATCCGCGGCAAAATTGTCGGCCAGGACATTGTCGACGGGCAGCAGCAGCTTGACGCCCTTGGCCTCGGCCTTCGCCAGCGCTTCCTTGGCGATGTCGATTTTGTCCTCTTCCACCAGCGATTTGCCTGTAGTGACACCCAGAGCGCGCTGGAAGGTGTAGGCCATGCCGCCGACGATAACCAGCGTGTCTACCTTGTCGAGCAGGTTGTTGATCACGTCGATCTTGCCCGAGATCTTGGAGCCGCCGATGATCGCGACAAATGGCTTCTCTGGAGATTCCAGCGCCTTGCCGAGATAGGTGATCTCTTTTTCCATCAGC
Organism: uncultured Acidobacteriota bacterium; assembly: GCA_963830225.1. GTDB lineage: Bacteria > Acidobacteriota > Terriglobia > Terriglobales > Acidobacteriaceae > Telmatobacter. The sequence continues at coordinate 249,213 of CAWHLO010000001.1, forward strand.
AGGCCGGCCACGGCGGGCTTGATGAAATGCGTAATGCCCTCCGTCGAAGCGTGGGCGCGATGGGCGCTGCCGAAAGCGTCATTCACGTAGACTTCGGCCAGCGAGGCAAGCGCCTTGGAAAACTCGGGGTCGTTGGCTTCCTCCTCAGCGTGGAACCGCAGATTTTCAAGCAGCAGCACCTGGCCCGATTCGAGCTGACGTGCCATCTTGGTGGCAATCTCGCCCACACAGTCAGGCGAAAAGGCCACATTGACGCTTTGGGAGAGCTTCTTGTCGAGCAGTTCACGCAGCCGCGTGGCAACGGGCCGCAGCGAATACTTGGGATTGACTTTACCCTTGGGCCTGCCCAGGTGCGAACCAAGGATAACCTTGGCTTTGTGCTCCAAGGCATAAATGATGGTGGGCAGCGTGGCCACAATACGAGTGTCGTCGGTGATCGTCAAGCTGTCCTCGGTGAGTGGGACGTTGAAATCGACGCGAATGAACAGCCTCTTGTTGGCCAGATCGATGTCACGAATGGTGAGCTTGGACATGGTGACTGTGCCTTCCTTGAAGTGTAAAACGTGATCGTTGGAAGCGGTCAGAAATCAGTGATAAATGGCCAGCGAACAGAGGTCAGAGCATAATACGTCTGACCTCTGTTCACTGAACCCTGATCCCTGGTTTACAGCCCCTTCGAAGCCAGGAAGCCGACGAGATCGACGACGCGGTTCGAGTATCCCCACTCGTTGTCGTACCAGCTGATGACCTTCGCCGTGTTGCCGACTACCTTGGTCAGCTTGGAATCGAAGATCGAGCTGCGACGGTCGCCCTTGAAGTCACTGGAAACAAGCTCATTGGTCTCGTAGCCAAGGATGCCCTTGAGCGCGCCCTCGGATGCGGCCTTCATCGCGTCATTGATGGCCTCAACGGTAACCTGCTTCTCGGGAACGATGGTGAGGTCGACAACCGAGACATTGGGTGTTGGGACGCGGACAGCGAAGCCATCCAGCTTGCCGGCAACCTCGGGGATAACCAGCTTCAGAGCCTTGGCGGCGCCGGTGGAAGTGGGAATCATCGACAGCGCGGCGGCACGGGCGCGGCGCATGTCCTTGTGCGGGAAGTCGAGGATGACCTGGTCGTTGGTGTAGCTGTGGATGGTGGTCATGATGCCGTTGACGATGCCGAAGTTCTCAAGCAGCACCTTGACGATCGGGGCCAGGCAGTTGGTGGTGCAGCTGGCGTTGGAAAGAACATGGTGATTGGCCGGATCGTACTTGTCCTGGTTGACTCCGAGCACGATGGTCAGATCTTCGTTTTTCGCCGGAGCGGAGATGATGACCTTCTTCACCGTCGAGCCAAGGTGCGACTTGGCTACCGTAGCGTCTGTGAAGCGGCCCGTGGACTCGACCACGATCTGTGCACCCACATCGGCCCAGGGCAGCTTGGCGGGGTCTCTCTCCGCATAAACCTTGATCTTCTTGCCATCGATGGAGATGAAGTCGTCTCCGGCGGCGATCTCGTGGGGCAGGTTGCCCAGAATCGAGTCGTACTTGAGAAGGTGAGCAAGGGTTGCGGGACTGGTCAAATCGTTAACGGCGACAAATTCAATTTCCTTGTTGCCAAGCGCGGCGCGCAAAACATTGCGGCCAATGCGGCCGAAGCCGTTGATACCAACCTTCACTGCCATGTGTGATTTCTCCTTCAAAAATCTGTGAAGCTGAGTGTGCAAAATGAGGCGTTCGGGGGCTTTTTTACGTCGTAAATGGCGATTCCACCAAACCTTTCATCGTAACACTGCCTGTTGAGAACGCGCTGTGATGCCTGTGCATTGCTGGTGGGGATTGCGGGAGGGGAGGTGGCGGGAGAAGGGGTGCGGACCTGGTGAGGTGGGATGGCACCCAGTCTCCCAGTTGCACAGAAACTGGGAGACTGGGTTTCTTGGTGGGGTGCGATCTTTTTATTTCAGTAAGTTAGAGCCAAAAACCAGTTTCCCAGTGGCTTTTTGCACTTTTTTCTTCAAGATTGACGTCGATTTCTTCCATAAAGATTTTAATTGCAATTACTTGACTTGTTCTTAAAGCTCGAAATTCACGCATGTTTGTGAAGTTTTTGCATCTTGCCGCGGCGTGATTGATCGCGGTGTGATGCGCTGTCTTTCTTATGTTCCGGGATGGGAGCCGGGGGCGGGTTTTGTCCTACCCGGTTCTTATTATGCGCTGGAAGCGGGAAATAACCTGCAACCGGATGGCGGGGGCAAGCTGTTGGAAACAGGGCAGATGGAGCTTCGCTGTTGCGGGCTGGTCTTGACGAATTTTTTGTGAAAGTTGAAGCGCGTTGGCTGGGGAAGTGGAACGGGAGCCCGCGCCGCCAGAAGCGGGAGAGCTTGCGATTGCCCTGCCCTACCGCGGCTAAGAAGTATGCAATCAGCCCTATGGAGGATGCAGCCTCACATGGATGGCTGTATGTGATGGTCTGCACACGATTTGCAGCGCTACGCGCAAGTGTGTTATTCGGGTATCACGCGAGGGTGCAGAAGGCGGAATGAGAAGACGCTCAAAACGGGCTCCCAATATTTCGGAATCCACAGGCAAAATCGGCCAGCAACTCCCATCGAATCAACCGGCCCCCCTGGTGCCCTCTTACCCAGACGACGTGCAGGCGGCAAGCCCGGCCACCCAGCAGCCGTCTGAAAAGAGACAAGGCACGCAGGAACGCAAGCCCCGGTCAGACTGGAGCGCCCCAGCGGCTCAGGGACGCCTGGAGGTCGAGACGCAGCCGGCAGACATACCGACAGCGCCGGCAACCGGCGCCGAGGGCGGCGAGCGTGCACAGGAGGCTCCCAAGGGCGTTGTTGTCCTCGCCATCGGGCTGCCCGGCTCCGGAAAGACAACCTGGTTCGGCCGGCGCGGTGTCTCGCCGCTTTCCAGCGATCTGCTGCGCGGCATCCTCTTTGACGACGTGGAAGAGCAGCGCTACCAGGGGCTGGTTTTTTCCACCCTGCGCTCGATGCTCCGCGCGCGGCTCATCGCCCGCATGCCCTGGAATTACGTAGACGCAACCAATCTCTCCGTTCATGAACGGCGCCAGTGGATCAAGATGGCCAAGAGCTTCGGCTATGAAGTGCACGCCGTCTTCTTCGATGTGCCGCTCGAAGTGTGCCTGGAGCGCAACCGCAAGCGCGACCGCTCCGTAAGCGAAGACGTGATGCGCAAGATGGCGGAGAAGCTGAAGCCGCCCGCGTTTGAAGAGGGATTCGCGAAGATCACTGTGGTGCGGGTGAAGAACCCGAGCTGAGAAACACGACCACATGGGCCGCTCGAATCCCGAAAAGGAATTTCTGGTGATTTTCTATGAGCATACCCCCTTCCGATCAGCCGTCAGTTGAAGCCTATGTGGAACCCTGGCTGCGCGGGACGCATACCGACGTACCCGCGGTGGCCCGCGCCGTGATGCACGCGCTGGAACTGGCTCTCGACGACCTGAAGAAATGGACCGAGGGCCTTACCGACGCCGAGATCCATTGCCATCCCTTTGGGCTGACGCCGGTGGCCAGCCAGTTGCGCCACGTGGCGCACTCTACCGACCGCCTGCTGACCTACGCCGAAGGAAAGCAACTCAGCGAGGAGCAACTGAAGGCTCTGCGAACCGAAGAGCGCGGCGACGAGACGCTGGCCCAACTGCTAGCCGAAGTCGAAACCTCGCTTCAGAACGCAGCGGAGCGCGTCCGCGCCCTCGCCGGGACCGATTTCGAAGCACCTCGCAGCATCGGCCGCAACAAGCTGCCCGCCTCAGCCGGCGGCACGCTGATCCACGTGGCGGACCACACGCAGCGGCATGTGGGCCAGGTGGTGACCACGGTCAAGGTGCTGAGGCAACTGCGCGGCTCAGTCTGAATTCGTCCGGGGTCGCAGCGACTGCTGAGTACGCTCAGACCCGCCGGTTCATCCAGCCCATCCTGCCGGGAAGTACAGCGCTTTGCTGCCGCTGTCGCCAATCGAATGCTGCCACTGCCGGAATGGGCTGAAAGACGGGAGTTTCCCCCGGCACACCGAGCCAAGGTATCCCCCTGGAGATATTTATCAGTCAGTACATTTTTGTACTTGCGATGGTGGGTTCCAAAGTCGATTCGGGCTATGCACGGAGCCAGGAATGCAACACCATCGGTGCAAAAGCATAAGATTTAGGGCGAAAAGCCTCAAAGGTAAGAGTGGCCGACCACTCGGGAGCACGACCGCCGGTTGGCATCTAACTTGATATTTTCGAAGTATATACGGGGATTTATGGACACTCGCCGTCATAAGACATATCGGGAGCTATTCCAGATCTCGCGCTCTGGCGGCAAAGGGTACGGCCATTTGCCGCGGTCTGCTCCTCTGGCAACTGCCAAAGGAAGACCGGCAGATTCTTTAAGCGGCCAGAGGCTTGATCTTTGGGCGCTTCTTCTGTGCGGCATGCCAGTGGTCGTACTGCACCTGGGCGCGAGTAAAGAACTCGGGCGAGAGGCCCAGAGCGTCGCCCAGCCGAATGCTCATGTCAACAGTGATCGCGGTGCGGCCGTTGAGGATGCGAGAGACCGTGGCCCGCGCCACGCCAATATGAGCAGCCAGTTCGCTTACCGACCGGTTGCCCAAAAACTCGCGCAATAGCTCGCCGGGGCTTGCCGGGTTGTGCATCGTTGCCATATGGATACCCCTCAGTGATAATCCTGATAGTCGACCAAAATCGCGTCCTCGCCTTCGAAGGTAAAGGTCAGCCGCCAGTTGCCGTTGACCGTTACCGCCCAATGCCCGGCCAGGTCGCCCTTGAGCCGGTGCCAGTCCCAGCCGCTGCGGTTCATGTCCTCCGGGCGCGAGGCCAAGTGCAGGGTGGTCAACTGCAGCCGGAGTCGGGCGGCATGTTTCGGCTGGATGCCGGCCTTCGAGCCGGTCAGAAAGAACCGCTCGATGCCCCGGTGGCGGAAGCTCTTGATCACTAGACCGAGTGTAACACGAACTGTTACGGAGATTTTCAAATAAACGTCGGGCCGGTATCGCGCCACTTGATTCCGCTACCGGTGGGCCCAGCGTTCAGAAGCCGGCAAACGCCCGTACGACCGCCAATGCGGAGATGACGAGTTGGTTAACAGCTCACCCCCCAAAATGGGTCCGGACGGATGTAAGTCGCATCGGGGGCATTTTCCAGATAGCCAAACAATACGCCAAACGTCGGCTCGTATAATCCTTCTATAACTGACGCCAGATCACCGATTAGGAATCATGGGGATGCCGCTAATGCCTGATTTCAGATCACCGCTGCCGCCGTATGTTCTTTCGATAATCGGATCTATCTCAATTCTTGCAGCTGCGGTTTTCGCCTACACGGGTAAAGTGTGGGTGCGGTTTCATGGTTGGGTCTACCGCGCCAAGCAACCGAAGTGGTTTTGGTGGGAGGTCGCGCTGTATTTTATCTGCGGTATTGGTTTGATTGGCTATTTTCTGTATTTAGTCAATTGACTCTCATCTTGATTTGGCCGCTGTGTTCCGTTCGCCTCATTGCCTTTTCTCTATGGGCCCGGTTTACCGCCAATGCGGAGATGACGAGTTGGTTAACAGCCCTCCAAGAAACGGGTTCCGGCCGGGCGGAAGCCGCGCCGGGGCAATGTCCCGATGGTCCGACAAACCACCCTCTTAAGATCGGTTTGGCGTGTGGAATGATTAAATGTGTCGAGCAGACGGTGATTAACTGAGATGACCAGCGAGGAAATTGCGGCGAGAGCACGCGAGATGCAGATGATGATGATAGCGGCGCCAGCCGATGCTCATCCTGGTATTCTCTGGCAACGAGTTCTCGCTGTTTGCGGACAGGCAAAGCACCCAGAGCTTTCAGCAATCGATTTTGAACTATGTTCACGACTTGTCAGTGATCAAGTGGAGGAAATCGTCTCAACGCAGCCACTTCCCGATGATCTTGCATTTGTTTACTTCGGTTTATACGAACGTCTGGAACACGGAGCGCCTGTTGACTCAGCGCGGGTGGGCTTCTATTTTGCAGGCGGGATTGACCGTAACTGCGAGGAGGCCCTTGAGAATGGAGATCTATCCTATTTCCCAGCAAAGCGACGGCTTCGCCTAGATACGCTTGATCGCATCAGGAACATGGGGCGCAAAACACCCGAGCAACGAGAAGTATTCGGGTATTTAGTCCTCTTAGGAGCTGCGACGGTGCTGGCCAAGGGAGCTATCGCTAGATTGGGAGCGCCGGTGCCGACGTTTGTGGGCTTCGATTCCGGCGACTATTTTCAAATCGGACGATGATGGAGCCCCTCGCCAGAACCGAGAGTATAAGAGGGATTGCGAGTGGCTGACCGGCCAAACCAGCGGGTTCGGAATCCGGCAAGCTCCTGTATAACCGCCTATCCGGAAGTTACATCATTTTCGACTGGTGAGGCTCCCGAAGCGAAAGACGGCCGCAGGTCCCCTTCGACTCTGCTCAGGGCAGGCTTTCGACTCCCCCTCTCCGCTTCGCGTCCGGTCGCTCAGTAGGACAAATGTCGTGGTTATGCGTGCTTTGGATGAGTGGCGAGGTTCAGGAGATCGATTGCAGAATGGTTTTTTCGAGCAGGGCGGCTGCTTCAGGCAGGGCTGCCTGGACGGGCGCGCTGAAGGTTTCGCCCAGATCGAAAGAGCCGGCTCCGATGGTGAGCAGGAGGGCCTGACGGGGTTGCGACTGGTAAAGATCGCGGGTGAGGGCCAGGAGTTCCGCGGCGCCGAGATGATGGGTGGCGGGAACGATGTTTTCCGCAGCCGCCCGGACGGGCGTGAGGGTGACGGCGCCGGGCGAGGATTCGACGGAGCAGTCGATGAAGAGAACCGATTCCGCTTGGGCGATGTCTTCAGAGAGTTCAGGCGTCCATTGATGACGGGCCAGGATGCGAACCGCGGGTTCGGCGCGAAAACGGTCTTGAGCCCATGTTGCAAGGCGGGGACCTGCGCCGTCGTCGCCGCGCAGGGGGTTGCCACAGGCTAGGACGAGACAGCGGGTGGAAGTTGGAGTCATGGTTATTGACTTCCATAGTACAGTTCTGCGCGGTTAGCGGGGTTGGGTGGTTTCCCACGCGGTGTGGTGGATATTGATGCTTCGCATCCCACCCTAGCCGCAAAGACAAAGACGCGGCGAGGGTGGGGCACCCGGCGTTGTGAGTGAGGTGAGTATTGATGCTTCCACTTCCGGGTCTCAGAATCGGAGCCCTGGGCGCCCAGAAGTGGTTTTTATGGCCGGCGGCGGGTGCGCGCGGGGCCGGTTGACTCGCGGACTACCAACTCGGGAGTGATGACGATCTCCTGGGGGTGGGGCTTTTCGCGGTCGGCGATGCGTTCGAGAAGGAGACGCGCGCCGCACCTGCCCATCTCAAAGAGCGGCTGGCGGACGGTGGTAAGCGAGGGAGTGGAAAAGGCCGCAGAAAGGATGTCGTCAAAGCCCACGACGGAGACGTCAGCGGGGACGCTGAGGCCGGCATCTTTGAGGGCGCGGATGGCGCCGATGGCGGCAATGTCGTTGAAGCAGAAGATGGCGGTGAAATCGCGGGTCTTTTCAAGCAGGGCCCGCATGGGTTTGTAGCCGATTTCGGGAGCCATGGGATGCTGGCCGGTCTTCATGGACCAGGCGGCGGAGTCAATGCGGGCGACGAGCGACGGATCGAGTTTGATGGAGAGGTCGCAGGCCGCCTGCTCGACGCCTTTCCAGCGGAATTCCGAGTCAGGAATGACGCGGGGGCCGTGCATGAAGGCGATGCGACGGTGGCCGAGGTTGTAAAGATGCTCGAGCGCCAGACGGGCGGAGAGGTTGTGGTCGAGCACGATGTTGGTGACGTTGGGGGCGGCGCAGTGGCCGGAGATGGATACGACGGGAACGGGGACAGAGATCTCCTCAGTGTGCGTATTGAGGAAGAGAAAGCCGTCAACGGCACGCTCGACAAGCATGCGGGGGTATTTCTCGATGAGATCGCGCTTCCAATCGTGGCAGGCGGTGAAGTAAAAGTAGTGGGCGGCGTTGAGTTCCTGGACGACTCCGCTCATAACGCGGGTGAAGTAGCCTTCGCTGAGGTCGGGCGCCAGAACGCCAACGCTCATGGACTTGCTCTGACGGAGGGAGCGGGCGAAGTAGTTGGGGCGATAGTTGAGCCGGCGCGCAGCCTCAGTGACGCGGTCGCGGGTATCCTGCGGAATGGACTTTGCGGCCGGCGAGTTATTCAGGACGAGAGAAACTGTAGTTTGAGATAGCCCTAGATAATCGGCCAGCGTTCTGAGGTTTACGTGCCCAGAGGGCGCGGAAACCGTTTTTCTTGCCATGTTGGATTTGTAGCACGTTTGGGAAGGGAGGTAAATGTTTTCAGAGGACGTAGTTAAATCGATTTTTCATAGAGATGGAGACATTCCGCGGATCGGCGCGGGGCAAGAGCGGAGGCGAAGACGGGCAAAACGGCCGGAAGTCCCGCGGAGCCCGCTGCGGGGATGGGTGGTGACAAGACGGCAAGGTGTGGATTTCAAGGGTGCTGTATGCATTTGATTTTGCAAGGTTGTAACCTGTTATTCATACTGGCCGATTAGCCTTGGAAGGACGGTCGTGAACCGGGCTGAGGATTGTGTTTTTCCGATACATTTGAAAATGGGGACGGAATTTTCTGCTGAGCGGGTGGCGTGCCGGGGAATCTGGGCCGGAGCCGCGAAGAAATGCCGCGCCGCTGCGGGTTCCGTGGTCAGACGCGGGTGGACCGCGGCGTATGGAAGGGAGCTAGCTAAGTGGGTGTCGGCATTGAAGTGATCAACCTGAACGCGTGGTATGGGAACAATCACACGCTGCAGGACATCAACCTGAATATTCCGGCCAATCATGCGACGGCGCTGATCGGGCCCTCAGGATGCGGGAAGAGCACGTTTGTGCGCTGCCTGAACCGTATGCACGAGACCAATCCCACGGGGCGGGTGACGGGAACGGTGCGGATTGGGGACCTGGACATATACAGGGAGGCGAAGCCGGTGCAGATCCGGCGGCGTGTGGGGATGGTGTTTCAGCGGCCAAATCCGTTTCCGACGATGTCGATATATGACAATGTGGCGGCGGGGCTGAAGCTGAACGGCTTCAGGAACCGGCGGGCGCTGGATGAGATTGTGGAGAAGTCGCTGAAGAACTCGGCGCTGTGGGACGAGGTGAAGGACGACCTGAAGAAGAAATCGGGCGCGAGTCTCTCCGGCGGACAGCAGCAGCGGCTTTGCATTGCGCGGGCGCTGGCGGTGGATCCGGAGGTGCTGCTGATGGACGAGCCGGCCTCGGCGCTGGACCCGGTTTCTACGTCGAAGATCGAGGATTTGATTTTTCAATTAAAGTCGCAGTACACGATTGTGATTGTGACGCATAATATGCAGCAGGCAGCGCGCGTGGCGGAGAAGACGGGATTCTTCCTGAACGGGCGAATGGTGGAGTTCGACTCGACCCACAAGATCTTCACCAATCCGAGCGACAAGCGCACGGAAGACTACATCACAGGCAGGTTCGGATGACACGCATACGCTTTCAACAAAGCCTGGAAGATTTGAAAGAAAACCTGCTGGTGATGGCGGGGCTGGCGGAGCAGGCGATTCAGCGTGCGATTGAGGCCTACCGGGTGCGGGATCTGTCGATCTGCGACCTGGTGAGCCGGAGCGAGATTGCCATCAACCGGATGGAGCGGGACATCGACCAGTCGGCGCTGGATTTGCTGGCGATGGAGCAGCCGATGGCGGTGGACCTGCGGTTTGTTCTGAGCGTGATCAAGATCAATGCCGACCTGGAGCGCGTGGGTGACGCGGCAAAGAGCATCAGCGACCGCGTGCGCAACATGGAGCAGATGGCGGCAGCGGATCTGCCGGTGGATATTCCGCGGATGGCGCACCTGGCCGCGGATATGGTGCGCAAGAGCCTGCAGGCGTTCATTGAGGCGGATGCGGAAATTGCGCGCGGCGTGCTGACGATGGATGACGCGGTGGACAGCATGAACCGGGCTGCGTACAAGGCGCTGACAAAAGTGATGGAAGAGCAGAGCCATATCGCTCCGCAGGCGTTGAATGCGCTGATGATCTGCCGGAGCCTGGAGCGGGTGGCGGATCATGCGACCAATATTGCCGAGGACGTGATCTTCTGGGTGCAGGGCGCGGATGTGCGGCACCACAAGAGCGTGTCGGGTTCCGGCAAGGACGCGCAGCCGGCGGCGTGAACAACTGTTCGGCAGCACGCAGGTGAAAGCCCGATTAACGGGGTACGACTCGCAGTTCAGGGCTCAGCCCTGGCTGCTGGAGGCGGCCCCGGATTGAGCGCGGCTCGAGCCGCTCAACGATCTTGCATTCGACATCTTGCCCAATTGTCATAAAATGCTAGTCATTGATCGCAGGTTCAAATGAAATAAACGCGCGCGTGATAGTGTGAACGTGCGCGACCTTCTTCGCTTTTCGGACTGCGAAATGAATGAAGAATCTCTTCCGCTGTATTTCCGGGCGCGCTTGCAGCCACGCCTACAGACACATCTTCTCCATCATTGGTTCGCTTACCTATCCGAATGCTCAGGGGATTGTAGAGGTGCAGATTGAATTCGTGTAAATGGATCACGCGCGTTGTGTGGATGGTCATCCTGCCATTTCTGATTGTTCCGGCATCACTTGCCGCCCAGAACCGGATCAACATCACGGCTCCGGAAATGAATATCCCCAACCAGGGCGTGCGGATTACCCCTTCCGCGGTTCCAGGGGGCAGTTTTCAGACTCTTAACCCCGGCTTGAAACAGTTCCCCAAGTATGTGGCCGGAGGAGCGGTCTCGACGGTCGTGAGTCCTGACAAAAAGACGCTTCTCGTCCTTACCTCCGGATACAACCGGTTGAACAGCAGCACAGGCAAGCGCATTCCTCAGGATTCCACTCAATTTGTATTTGTATTCGATATTTCGCACAGAACGCCGGTTCAGACGCAGGCAATCCGGGTACCCAACACTTACAGCGGCATCGCCTTCGACCCAGACGGGAAAGCGTTCTATGTTTCCGGCGGCGTCGATGACAATGTCCATATCTACAACCTGGGCCCGAACGGCTGGGTCGAGAGCGCAGAGAGCCCCGTTGCCCTGGGACACCACGGCAAGGGAGTGGGACTGGATGTGAAGCCGCAGGCCGCCGGGATTGCAATCACGGCCAATGGCGACCAGATTGTTGTGACCGATTACTACAACGATTCCATCTCAGTGCTCAGAAAAGGACCCGACAACCGCTGGGCAAAAACCGGCGAGCTTGACCTGCGCCCAGGGAAGATCAATCCGGCACAATCAGGCGTTCCGGGAGGTGAATATCCATACTGGGTGGTGATCAAAGGCAATGACACAGCCTATATTTCCAGCCTGCGCGATCGCGAAATCGACGTCGTAAAGCTCGCACAAACTCCCGAGATTATTACCCGGATTCATCTGAAAGGCCAACCGAACAAGATGTGTCTGAACGCGGATGGGACAAGGCTCTATGTCGCCCAGGACGAATCCGATTCGGTGGCAGTCATTGACACAGCGAACAACAAGGTGCTCGAAGACATCTTCGTGGGCGGCCCGCCGCAATTCTCACTCTTCGCGTCAGGAGAAACTGGGAACAACACCAACAGTGTCGCACTGGCTCCCGACGGCAAATATCTCTACGTGACCAACGGCACGGCGAACGACCTGGCCGTGGTGAGCCTGGAAAAAAAGCAGGTTCTCGGCGTGATCCCCACGGGACTGTATCCCGACTCGGTGAGCGTGAGCGGCGATGGCAGTTTCCTGTACGTGGCGAACGCCAAATCACCTACAGGGCCGAATCCGGGCCATTGTTATGGCCGGGGCGTGAAGGGGCAGACTTCAGCCCAATGCAATTCTGTGAACCAGTACGATCTGCAGTTGATCAAGGCAGGCCTGCAAAGCTACCCCGCTCCCACGCCTGCTCAGCTTGAGCAACTCACAGATCAAGTGGCAGAGAACAACAACTACCAACGCAAGGTGAGCAAGCAAGCCTGGCAGACGATGGCGAGACTGCGCAAAAAGATCAAGCACGTGATCTACATCATTAAGGAGAACCGCACCTACGATCAGGTGCTCGGCGACCTGCCGGAGGGGAACGGCGATCCATCGCTCACGGAGTTTGGCAAGGCCATTACCCCGAATCTTCACAATCTTGCGCTCAACTTTGTGGATCTCGATAACTTCTACGACCGCAGCGAAGTGAGCTTCGATGGCTGGGCGTGGTCAACGTCCGCCCGAGCACCCGACGTCGTCGAAAAGGAAGTGGCGGTAAATTACGCCGGCCGCGGACTCTCTTACGAAACGGAAGGCAACAATCGCAACATTAACGTCGGGCTGGCGACACTGGCCAAACGCAGGGCCGCGGACCCCATGACTCCAAACGACCCCGATGTGCTGCCTGGCACCACAGACGTGGCTGCACCCGACGGACCCGACGACGACGGAGGCACAGGCTACCTCTGGAACCAGGCCATGCGCGCGGGACTCTTGGTACGCAATTACGGCTTCTTCCTTGACCTTTCGCGGTACAACCTGACGGGCCCCAACGCGAAATACGATATTCCGGAACTTACAGACCCCTACAAGACCCGGACGCAGGTGGCATTTCCGGCGAACGCCGCGCTGGCGCCGGTAACCGATATCTATTTCCGCGGTTTTGACAATTCGTTTCCCGATTACTTCCGCTTTAAGGAGTTCGCGCGCGACTTTGACGCCCGATACACTCACGGAGGATTGCCATCGCTAATCCTGCTTCGCTTTATGCACGACCACACCGGCGACTTCAAGACCGCTATTGACCACATCAATACGCCGGAGCGGCAGCAGGCCGATGACGACTACGCCGTTGGACTGCTGGTGCAGAAGATCGCCCACAGCCGCTATGCCAAAAACACGCTCATCTTTGTCATCGAAGACGATTCCCAAGATGGCCCGGACCATGTGGATTCGCACCGCAGCATCGCCTTCATCGTGGGACCCTATGTGAAGCATCATGCCGTAGTCACTACCGAATACAACACGGTGGATTTCATCCGCACGATGGAAGTGATCCTTGGGCTCAAGCCCCTCAACATCAGCGACGCGATTGCAGTCCCGATGGCGGATGTTTTCAACCTGAAACAGAAGACCTGGAGCTACACGGCAACGGCCTCCCGGATGCTGGTTGGCACGGGCATTCCGCTGCCTCCTTCCATCGCCAAGCTCAAGCCGCTCAAGCCCACCCACAGCGCCGCGTACTGGGCGCAAGCGACACAAGGCATGAATTTCAGGGTGGAAGACGATTTTAACTTCAGCAAGTATGACCACATCCTTTGGCAGGGGCTGATGGGCGACCGTCCGTATCCGAAAGGCCCCACTGGCCTCGACCTCAGCCACAACCGTGCGGCATTACTCCGCAAATACCACATCGCGGAGGGAAATGCTGCAAGGGCGCATAACGAGGCCGGTAGAAGTGGACAAGCCTCGAATGGGGCCGGGGACTGACCGGGCGCCAAGCACGAAGCCGATTTCTTTTGCGCACCCCCGGCCCCCTTTGCGGCTCAGGGGTTCCGGGGCGCCCAGCAATGTGATGCGCAACACACCATGTTGCGTGTGGTTCACAAAATGGGATGGCGCTGCACGGAATGGGAGAAAATAGGAACTAAACGGGAAGATTGCGAGGGTGAACGGCTGCGGACGGCGTGGCCTGTTACGCCATGTCCCGTCTGAAGCTGCTAGGTTGATTAGGGAAAGGTTCCACATTTCGAGATGGCTTCAAGTCCGTATTTTTCGCTAACAGTTCTCTTTGTGGTTGCGCTGGCTTTTGGGCTCACGCCGCTGGCGCTGGCGCGGCTGTGGGCGCGTATATTTTCACCCGCCAAGCCGAACACGCTGAAGAACGCCATTTATGAGTGCGGACTGGTATCGAAGGGCGACGCGTGGGTGCAATTCCGGTCGGCCTATTATCTTTACGGCATCATCTTTCTGATTTTTGACGTGGAAGCGGTGTTCCTGCTTCCGTTTGCCGTGGCCTTTACGGGACTCGGCGTCTCAGAGACTCTCGCAATGCTGGTGTTTGTGCTGCTGCTGGTGGAAGGGCTTGCGTGGGCCTGGGCCAAGGGCGTGTTGACGTGGGAGTGAGAAAGGCAGCTTCTAGCAGCTAGCTTCTAGCTCTTAGCTGGACTGAGGCGACAGCGAGCGGAGGTGGCTAGCGATGGATTTGCAGGAGATAGTTAAGAGAAATGTATTGGAAGCAGGAGCTAATAGCTAGGAGCTAGAAGCTGAAAGCTTGAGGGAGCGAAGCGACCGAAGATGGCTGTTGATCAGGAATTAAAGATCGAGATGGGCAAGCAGGGCGTTGTCGTGACGACCATCCAGGAGTTGTACAACTGGGGGCGGCGAAGCTCAGTGTGGCCCATGAATTTCGGCCTGGCTTGCTGCGCGATCGAGATGATTGCCACGACGATGGCGCGCTACGATATGGCGCGCTTCGGAGCCGAGGTGTTTCGAGCCTCACCGCGGCAGGCGGACCTGATGATCATCTCAGGGACGATTACGAAGAAGATGGCGCCCCAGGTGGTGCGGCTCTACAACCAGATGGGCGAGCCGCGGTATGTGATTGCAATGGGCGCGTGCGCCATCTCAGGCGGGCCGTTCAAACAGGGCTACAACGTGCTGAAGGGGATCGACCGGTACATTCCGGTGGATGTGCATATACCGGGATGCCCGCCGCGGCCTGAGGCTCTGCTACAGGCATTCATCACCCTGCAAAAGAAGATCGACGGAGAGCATTTGACCGGCGAGGACCGCCCGCGCTTCCTGGACGCCGATGCGATGGGCGAGTTTCCGATACCTGAGCAGGGTGAGCACGATCTGGAGCCGTCGGTGAACGAGCTTGTTTGGCCGGCGCCGGCGATCCGATAAGGGCCTAGGGACTGAGGCGCAAAAGGCGCGGCGAGTAGAAGTTAGGGGACGAGATTGAAGACGGTCGAGGAAATTAAAGCAGCGATTGAGGCGGCTGTGCCGGGCGCGGGGGTGGAGATTGTGCCGAATCCCGGGCCGAGCGAGCAGCACTCGCTCCTGCTGAAGCCGGAGCATGCAGTTGAGGTGGCGAAGTTTCTGCGCGATGACGCGGAACTGGCGCTGGACTATCTGTCGAATGTTACGGGCGTGGATTGGCCGGACAAAGAGATTTCCGAAAAAGTGAAGGTGACGCGCCAGGTGACCAAGACTGTGGACGGCGTGGAACAGACCGTGGACGAGACGGTAGACGAGGTGCGCAAACACGTGGAACCGGGATATCTCGAGGCCGTGTATCACCTCTATTCCATGACCAGGAAGCACGGTCCCGTGGTGCTGCGGATGCGCACGGTGAACCGGACCGACCAGGTGGAGCTGCCCTCGATGACGCCGGTGTGGCGTTCGGCCGAGTTTCAGGAGCGTGAGGCCTTCGATCTGTACGGGATTGTGTTCAAGGGGCATCCGGATTTGCGGCGGATTCTGATGTGGGACGGGTTCAAGGACTATCCCATGCGAAAGGATTACGTGGAACCGGACGATTTTGAGTACGAGCCGACCCCGCACGATGAGGTGTTGAAGCGGGCCGAAGCGCACAAGAGCAGGAATCAGGAAACAACAGGCGCAGGACAGGAAATGGGCGCGCAATGAATTTGGTGGACACGGAAACGGGAAAAAACGAAGGCTGGCACCAGCCACGAGTAATTGAGCCTGAAGGCGACGGCGAGCTGCTGGAAGTGGCCATGGGGCCGCACCATCCTTCGACGCACGGCGTTTTCCGCATGGATGTGACACTGGACGGAGAGCGCATTATCCGGCTGAAGCCGGTGTTTGGCTATCTGCACCGCAACCACGAAAAGCTGGGCGAGGGTCAGAGCTATCTGGCGTCAATGCCCTACACGGACCGGCTGGATTACTTCTGCTCGCTGACCAACAACTGGGCTTACGCGCTGGCAGTGGAGAAGCTGGCGGGGCTGGCAGTTCCCGAGCGCGCCGAGTATCTGCGGGTAATTCTGGCGGAACTGACGCGAGTGCAGAACCATGCTTCGTCGGTGGGATTTCTGATTCAGGATATGGGCGCCAGCGGCACGCCGCTGATGTACGCCTTCCGCGAACGTGAGAAGATTCTGGACCTGTTTGAAACGCTGACCGGCTCGCGCATGATGTGCAATTACATGCGCTTTGGCGGCTGCCGTGTGGATGCAACGCCCGCATGGCTGGACGAGGCGCGCAAGGTGGTGCAGGGCTTGCCGCGGTTTGCCGACGAATTTGAGAATCTTCTGGTCACCAACGAGATTCTGATGTCGCGCACACAGGGAATAGGCATTCTGCGGCCGGAGCTGGCGATGAGCGCGGGCGTGACGGGGCCGCTGCTGCGGGCTTCGGGCGTGAACTACGACATTCGCAAGGTGGATCACTACGGCATCTACGATCGCTTCGACTTCAAGGTGCCGCTGGGCGATCACTGGGACGTTTACGACCGCTTCATGATCCGGCTGCTGGAGTTGCGGCAGTCAATCAAGATTCTGGAGCAGGCGCTGAAGGAGATCCCCGAGGGGCCGGTGATGGATCCGAAGACGAGGATTCGCGGATTCAGGCCGAAGGCGGGCGAGGCTTACGGGCGCATTGAAGCGCCCAAAGGCGAACTTGGCTTTTATCTGATCAGCGATGGGAGCGGAAGCCCGTATCGCTACCGGGTGCGTCCGCCGAGCTTTGTGAATTTGACGATTCTGGAAGATATGTGCCTGGGACACAACGTGGCCGATGTGGTGTTGATCCTGGGCAGCGTGGATATTGTGCTGGGAGAGGTGGACAGATAGCTTTCGGCTGTCAGTCATCACGGAGGAACAGCAGTTGTTAGGTGTAGGCGTACTGAAGGGTCTGGGCGAGACGGCCAGGAATTTTTTCGGCAGCTACTTCTCGAAAGAGCGGCTGACGACGGTGCAGTATCCGGAACAGCGGATTCCGACAGTCGAGAATGCGCGCGTCTTTCCGTTCCTGGTATATGACGGGCCGGAGTGGGATGCGGGGATGCGCTGCGTGGCCTGCCAGATCTGCGAAAAAGAGTGCCCGCCCAAATGCATTTACATCGAGAAGAGCAAGGACAAGAAGCCGGACTACGTGGGCAAGCAGCAGTTTTATCCGGCGCGGTTCGATATCGATGTTTCGGTGTGCATGAGCTGCCAGATCTGCGTGGAAGTGTGCCCGTTCGAGGCGATTAAGATGGATACGGCTTTCGAACTGGCCACGGACGACCGCTTTGGCGGACTGCTGCAGGACCGCAAGCAACTGGCGAAGTCGAACGAGTATTATCACCAGATTCATCCCACCGAAGCAGCCGAAGTGGACGGGCGCCTGGCCGAAGAGAAGGCCAAGCTCGAAGCCAAGGCCAAGGCTGCGGCAGAAGCTGCAGCGGCCAAAGCAGCGGCAGCCAAAGCAGCAGCGGCCAAGCCAGCCGAAGGGGAGAAGTAAGCGATGATCCAGACTCTGGACCAGATCTTCGTTCTGTTCAAGAACTGGCTGGTGGGATTTCTGCCTGCGGGGTGGCAGGTGGCGGCCGGCGTGGTGCTGTGCGTGATAGCCATCATCGCCGTGTATCCCGCGCTGTTTGCAATTGCAGTGCTGCTGGAGCGCAAGGGACTGGGGCGCATGCAGAACCGGTACGGGCCGAACCGTGTGGGGCCGTTCGGTCTTTTTCAGCCAGTAGCTGACGGCATCAAAGCGCTGGTGAAGGAAGACATTGTGCCGCTGCGGGCGGACCGCGTAGTGCACTTCCTGGCGCCGGTGGTGCTGGTGCCGATCGTGTTCATGGGCTTTGCGGTGCTGCCCATGGGCCGGCACATGGTGCTGGTCAACATGGATTCCGGACTGCTGTTCTTCTTCGCAATGGGCGCCTCGACGGAGCTTGCGGTGTTCATGGCCGGATGGTCGAGCCGCAACAAGTATTCGCTGCTGGGAGCGATGCGCGCGATTGCGCAGATGATCAGCTACGAGGTGGTGCTGCTGCTATCGAGCGTGGCGGTGGTGATGATCGCGGGATCGCTTTCGCTGGTGAAGATTGTGGAATCGCAGAACCACTACACCGGGATCTTTCCGCACTGGTATGTTTTTACGCCGTGGGGTCTGGCGGGTTTCCTGATTTTTGTGGTGGCGTCAACGGCGGAGACCAACCGCTCGCCTTTCGACTTGCCTGAAGGCGAATCGGAGATCGTGGCGGGCTACTTTACGGAGTACTCGGGATTCAAGTTCGCGCTGTTCTTCCTGGGCGAGTATGTGGAGATGTTTGCCGTGGCCGCGCTGGGAACAACGCTGTTTCTGGGCGGATGGACAGCACCGTTTTCGTTCCTGGGCTGGGTTCCGACGTGGATCTGGTTTTTCGCCAAGATCCTGACCTGGATCTGCGTATTCATCTGGTTCCGCGGCACGCTGCCGCGGCTTCGCCAGGATCAACTGATGAATTTTGCGTGGAAGTTTGTGCTGCCCTTCTCGCTTCTCAACCTGGTGGTGGTGGCGTTGTGGCGCTTCCTGGGACCGGGCTGGGAGCAGTGGGTGATTTGCTCGGCCATTTTGCTGGCAGCTTACGTGGTGATGGGACGCACCGCATTTACGTTGAAGAATATCGGCCCACGGAAATATCGCTATGCGGAGTAAGGGGATCGACCAGTGAGCATTCCCATTTTTGTGATCTCAGTGTTGACGGTGGCCGGCGCGCTGGCCGCGATGACGCTGAAGAATACGATCCATTGCGTGCTGGCGCTGACTGTGGCCTTTGCCGGGGTGGCTCTTCTGTTCCTGGGGCTGGATGCGCAGTTTGTCGGTTTTGCGCAGATCCTGGTTTATATCGGGGCGGTGGTGATCCTGGTGGTCTTTGCCGTGCTGTTGACACGCAGTTCCGAGGCACCCGAGGAAGGCTCGCACAGCAGAACGTGGTTCACGGGGCTGGCTATTTCCGCGGGCGTATTTGCGGTGCTGGGCTGGGCGGTACTGGCAAGTGTTAACGGGCTGCCGAATGAGACGGCCGCGCCTGACGTGAATGTCCACGAGATTGGCAATGCCCTGATGGGGCGCTATGTGCTGCCGCTGGAGATTGTGGCGCTGCTGCTGACGGCGGCGACGATCGGTGCGGTGATTGTGGCCATGCACGAGAAAGCGAGGACGAAATGACGCCGCTCGCAAGTTATCTGCTGGTTGCCGCGCTATTGTTCGCCATTGGGTTGGGCGGAGCACTGACGCGGCGCAGCGCGATTCTGGTTTTGATCGGCATTGAATTGATGCTGAATGCGGCCAATCTGAACCTGATCGCCTTCTGGCGTTACGGGCCGCATCCGGAGGCTTTGACGGGGATGATGTTCGCCATCTTCTCAATTGCGGTGGCCGCGGCTGAAGCCGCTGTTGGACTGGGGCTGGTGATTGCAATCTACCGCCACGCGCAAACCACCGATGTGGACAAGATGAACAGGATGAAAGGATGAACGGATGCTGATTCAGGAAGGCGCGGCGGCCGCTTTTCATCCGCAGGTTACGGGATCTGTGTCAGCCGCGGCACGAGTGCTGTGGCTTATTCCGGCCATGCCCATGGTGGCCGCGGGCGTAATTGCGCTGCTGAAGCAGCCGCGCCGCAAGCTGTCCGCGGGACTGGCTATCGGCTCGCTGAGTTTGTCGATGCTGCTGGCGTTTTTCGCCTTTGCGCACGTGGTGGCGGGCTGGATGCACGGCGTTGCCGTGCGCGAGGTAGTGAATTTTGCGTGGTTCCACGCGGGCACGAACGCCGTGGCGCTGGGATGGGTTCTGGACCCGCTTTCGTCCATCATGGCGGTGATGGTCGCGCTTGTGGGGCTGCTGATCTTCATCTACTCGGTGGGCTACATGGCCCACGACGAGAACTTCACGCGGTTCTTCTGCTTCCTGGCGCTGTTTGCGGGCGCGATGCTGGGGCTGGTGATTTCCAACAGCATCCTGCTGCTGTTTATGTGCTGGGAGTTGGTGGGACTGACTTCGTATCTGCTGATCGGGTTCTGGTATCACAAGCCTGTGGCGGCCGCGGCGGCGAAGAAAGCCTTCATGACGACGCGCGTGGGCGACGTGCTCTTCCTGCTGGGCATGGTGTGGCTGTATGCGCAGACGGGAACGCTGCTGTTCTACAACCACGGCGCAGGCGCGATGGAGAGCGGAGCGCTGCACACATTGCTTGCACAGCATGCGGGGCTTGGCTTGACGGCGGCGGGCGCGATCGGGCTGCTGATCTTTGCCGGAGCAATGGGCAAGAGCGGGCAGTTCCCGCTGCATGTCTGGCTGCCGGATGCGATGGAAGGCCCGACGCCGGTCTCGGCGCTGATTCACGCGGCGACGATGGTGGCCGCGGGCGTTTACCTTGTGGCCCGCGTGTTTCCGCTGATGGATGCGGGAGCGACGGGAATGGGAACCACGACGGCGCTGATCGTGGTGACCTGGGTAGGCGCGTTCACGGCGTTCTTTGCGGCGCTGATTGCGATTGGGCAGAACGACATCAAGCGGATTCTGGCCTACTCGACGGTTTCACAGCTTGGCTACATGATGGCCGGGCTGGGCATTGGCGGCGTGGCGCTGGGCATGTTCCACCTGATCACGCACGCATTCTTCAAATCGCTGCTGTTCCTTGGCGCGGGCAGTGTGATTCACGGCTGCCACGAGGAGCAGGATGTTCGGCGCATGGGCGGGCTGCGGAAAGCCATGCCGATTACGTTCGGGATCTATGCCATTGCGACGCTGGCCCTGTGCGGCGTTCCAATCTTCTTCTCCGGCTTCTGGAGCAAGGACGCGATCATCGAGGCCTCGCACACGTGGAGCGTTTCGGCGATTCCGTATTACCTGATGCTCTTCGGCGCGGTGCTGACGGCGTTCTATATGACGCGGCAGGTTTCGTATGCGTTCTTCGGGAAGTGGCGCGGGGAGGGACATCCGCACGAGAGCCCGAAGGTGATGCTGGTTCCCATGGGGATGCTGGCATTCTTCTGCGTCGCGCTGGGATTGATCGGGACGCCGGCTTGGCCGTGGTTCCACGCATTTCTGAGCGACCAGGCCACGCACCTGAATATGGGGGTGTTTGGCGGGTTCGATTTCCTGAAGATGCTGTTGAGTGCGACGGTTGTGGTTCTGGTGGGCATCGGCGTGGCGTGGTGGATGTATGGCGACAAGTCGCCGGCCGCCGAGGAGCCAGATGCGCTGGAAAAAGCAGCACCACCGGTATGGGCTGGAATGCGCGACCGGTTTTATGTGGATGAGATCTACGGAGTAACGGTGATTGCATTCTATTACGTGTGGGCGAAGGTGGCTGACTGGTTTGACCGCCGGGTTTGGGGCGGAATTGTGGCCGCCGTTACGTGGGGCTTCCGCGGCCTGGCGCACCTTTACCGGCTCTTCGATATTTACTGGGTGGACGGCGGATTCGATAAGGGTTGCGAAGAGCTGTCTACCGGCGGTGGGCTGCTGGCGCGCGTGCAAACGGGCCGCGTGCAGACCTACCTGCGGCTGTTGGCGCTGGCGTTCGTGGTGCTGGCCGTGATTCTCTTCTGGAGCAGCCGGCCATGAACGGATTTCCTATTCTTACGGCGTTGACGGTACTGCCCCTGGTGGGCGCGGTGATTGCGTTCTTTGCAGGCAAGCATGCGCGCGGCGTAGCGCTGATTACGGCGCTGATTTCGCTGGCCGGGTCGCTGGCAGTGTGGATGCAGCTGCCGGCCAATGGAAGCATCGGGCTGGTGGAACGCGTGGCCTGGGCTCCGTCACTGGGGATTGAGTATCACCTGGGCGTGGATGCGCTGGGCGCGCTGATGCTGGTGCTTTCAGCCATTGTGACGCTGATGTCAGTGGATGCTTCGCACCGCGTGCATCATCAGCCGGGACTTTACTACGGGTTGGTGCTGGCGCTGGAAGCGGGGCTGTTCGGATCGTTCACGGCGCTGAATTTCTTCCACTGGTTTTTGTTCTGGGAACTGACGCTGATTCCGGCGTTCTTCCTGATCAAGCTGTGGGGCGGCCCGCGGCGCGGACATGCGGCGACGCAGTTCTTCATTTACACGATGGCCGGATCGGCGGCACTGCTGATCTCGTTCCTGGCCGTCTTTCTTTCAACCGGGAGCATGGACTTTGGGCAGTTGACGGCGCTGGCTTCAACGGGAGCGCTGACCGCGATGGTGACGGCGCACCTGGGACCGGTGATGCCGTGGCTGGCGATTGGAGTGCTGGCGGGATTCGCGGTGAAGGTGCCGATGATGCCCTTCCACACATGGCTGCCGGCGGCTTACGCCGAGGCACCTTCGCCGGTAACGATGCTGCTGACGGGCGCAATGTCAAAGATGGGCATTTATGGCCTGCTGCGGATTGCGCTGCCGATCTTTGGGCCGCAGATTTCAGCGATGCGCACTCCGCTGCTGGTGCTGGCGGTGATCACGATCGTGATGGGCGCGTGGGCCGCGGCGGCGCAGAAGGACTTGAAGCGGATCTTCGCCTACTCGTCAGTAAACCACCTGGGCTATTGTTTGCTGGCCATTTTTGCTCTGGCTGTGCCGGCGGCGGGAACGATGGCTCATAACAACCAGGCTGCAGCGTTGAACGGCGTGATCTTCCAGATGTTCAACCACGGACTGACGGCGGCTGCGCTGTTCTGGTTTGTGGCGATGATTCAACTGCGCAGCGGCGGGGAACGCGGGCTGGAAGCCTTTGGAGGATTGCGCAAGGCCGCTCCGGTGTTCGCGGGGCTGATGGGCATTGCCATGTTTTCCTCGCTGGGACTGCCGGGCTTGAACAGCTTTGTGAGCGAGTTCCTGATCTTCCGCGGCGTGTTTCCGCTGTCGTGGTGGGCGGCTTCAATTGCCGTGCTGGGACTGCTGGTGACGGCGGCGTTCCTGCTCACTGTGATTCAGAAGGTATTCAGCGGGCCGCTGCCTGAGAAGTGGGCGAAGTTCCCGGATTTGCACTACAGCGAACGGCTGGCGCTGGCGCCCGTAATCGGACTCATGATTCTGCTTGGACTTTTCCCGCAATTGATTTTGAACAGCGTTAATCCAACGGTCGTCAACCTTCTGGCGCACTGGAGATTCTAGATGTTGGCTTGGACGATCTATCTCTCGTTTGCCGGAGCGCTTGCCGAGGCGCTGCTGCCCAAGGGCAAGGCGGCACTGGCGCGCTGGCTGGCGCTGGCGGTTGCCGTGACAACGCTGGTGCTGGCAGTAGTGGGCTTTGCCACCGGTGTGGGCCACGGCCGCCAGGTGATTGTGGATGTGCCGTGGGTACCGTCGCTGGGCATTCACTACATATTGGCTGCCGACGGCATCAGCCTGGTGCTGGTGCTGCTGACAGGGCTGGCCGCGGTGGCCGGTGTACTGTTCAGCTGGAACGTGGAAGAGCGGACGAACGAGTTCTTCGCGTTTTTCCTGGCGCTGATTGGCGGCGTGTTCGGCGTCTTCCTGAGCTTCGATCTGTTCCTGCTGTTTGTGTTTTACGAGATCGCCATTGTTCCGAAGTACTTCCTGATCGCGATCTGGGGATCGACGCGGCGCGAGTACGGCGCGATGAAGCTGGCGCTCTACTCTTTTGTGGGGTCGGCGATGGTGCTGATCGGGCTGCTGGCGGCTTACACGACGAGCGGCAGCCACTCGACGGGGCTGATTCAACTGGCGCACGCAGGGTTCCCGGTGCACTTCCAGATGTGGTGCTTCCCGCTGGTGTTTATCGGGTTTGCGATTCTGGCGGGCATTTGGCCGTTCCACACATGGGCGCCGACGGGCCACGTCGCGGCGCCGACCGCAGCATCCATGATGCTGGCCGGCGTGGTGATGAAGCTGGGCGCTTACGGCTGCCTGCGGGTAGCCATGGGCCTGTTTCCGCAGGGGCTCGATCCGTGGGGATTCAGCTTCATGGGGATTGGATCGTGGCGCGATGTGATTGCGATTCTGGCGCTGATTGGGATTGTGTACGGCGCGCTGGTGGCGCTGGTACAGAGCGACTTCAAGTTTGTCATCGGCTACTCCAGCGTGAGCCACATGGGCTTTGTGCTGCTGGGCCTGATGACGCTGAACCAGATCGGCATGACCGGCGCGGTGCTGCAGATGTTCTCACACGGCATTCTGGCTGGACTGCTGTTCGCCATTGTAGGGCGCATTGTGTATGAGCGCACGCATACGCGGCAACTGAAGGAACTGGAAGGCATGCACCTCTCGAAGCGATTACCGTTTGCGGCGTGGGCCTTTGTGATTGCGGGCATGGCTGCGATGGGGTTGCCGGGCTTCTCAGGGTTTGTTGCGGAGTTCCAGATCGTTGTGGGCACGTGGCAGACCGATCCGTGGTGGACGATTGCGATCGGCGTGGGGCTCGTGGTGGGCGTGGCGTATACCTGGCGCGCGCTGCAGCGGGCGTTCTTCACGGACAAGTTGCCGACGGTACATGCGCTGGAAGAGGAACACGAACACGCACTGGCTCCGATTACGTGGCCCGAGGTCACCGGGTTTTCACTGCTGGCTGGCGCCAGTTTGATTGTTGGCCTTTATCCAAGAGTTTTGCTGCAGGCCATTGAGCCGGCGGTTCGATCGATACTCGCGGGAGGGATTCGATGAACTACGCTGATCTCTTTCGCGTAACGTTGCCGGAGACGGCGCTGGAAGTGGCAGCGCTGGCGGTGCTGGTGATTGACCTGGTGTTCCTGCGCCGGTCCGCGGTGAAGACGCGGGCGGCGGTGGCGGCGCTGGTGGGCGTGGCCGGATGCGCGGTGGCGCTGGGCACGCTTGGGTTCCAGACGATGGGCGGGTTTGGCTACGGCGGCGATCTGATGCTCAACGCCGGGGGCTACACATCTGTTGCGCAGATCGCGATTCTGGTTTTGACAGCGCTCACGCTGATGCTGTTCGTGGATTCGACGTTTACGCGGCATGTGGGCGAGTACGTGGCCGTGGTGCTGATGGCGGCGGCGGGCGGATTGCTGATTTCGGCGGCGCAGGACCTGATCGTGATCTTTATCGGGCTGGAGCTGCTGAGCCTGGGACTGTATATCCTGACCGCGTTTGCGAAGACATCGGGCAGGAGCGCCGAGGCGGCGCTGAAGTATTACCTCTTCGGCGGAATGTCGGCGGCGTTTCTGCTGTTCGGGTTCAGCTATCTTTACGGGGTGTCCGGCTCGACCAATCTGCACAAGATTGCGTTGGCCGCGGTGGTTTCAAATGCCGCAAATGCGGCGCCCCTGCTCTACGTCGCGCTGGTAATGATTGGGGCTGGGCTGGGCTTCAAGGTGGCGGCGGTTCCCTTCCATGTTTGGGCGCCGGATACGTATGAGGGCGCGCCAGCACCAGGCGCGGCCTTTATTGCTTCAGTCTCGAAAGTGGCGAGTTTTGCACTGCTGATCGGGATTGGCACGGCCATGGCGCACATCTTCGGCGGGCTGCACGTGGTGCGCATCAGCCACGTCCTGGATGGAGTGCCATCAAGGTACCTGGGGCTTGGTCCGGCGTGGGTACTGATCCTGACCGTTCTTGCCGTGGGTTCGATGGTGCTGGGCAACCTGGCCGCGCTGGTGCAGCAGAGCGTGCGGCGGCTGGTAGCTTACTCAGCGATTGCGCACGCGGGATATGTGCTGCTGGGGCTGGCGTTCTTCTCTTATGCGCCGCGGAGCACGGAGGCGATTCTCTACTACGTTGTGACCTACGGGTTGACGACGGTGGGGGCTTTCGCCGTTGTGGACGTGGTGGAGCGCGCCACGGGCAGCGACCGGATGGAGTCGTTCCTGGGACTGCACAAGCGTAATCCGATGCTGGCCGCGGTGCTGCTGGTGCTGTTCCTCTCGCTGGCCGGCATTCCGCCTCTGGTGGGCTTCTGGGCGAAGTTCAATTTGTTCGCCGCAGTGCTGGAGGTTTCGCAGGGTGTACTTCCGTTCACGCTGGTTGCGCTGGCGGTGGCTTTCAGCGCCGTGTCACTCTACTACTATCTGCAGGTGCTGAAGCGCGCCTACGTGATGCAGGCGGTGGAGGAATCGCCGATTGAGGTTCCCTCAGTGACGATGGCAGTGCTGCTGGTGGTGACGCTGGGCGTGATTGTGCTGGGCTGCTTCCCTGCCCTGCTGGGTGGGTGGATTCACGGGTTCTTCCCGGCGATGTAAAGAGCAGCTTTTAG
Organism: uncultured Acidobacteriota bacterium; assembly: GCA_963830225.1. GTDB lineage: Bacteria > Acidobacteriota > Terriglobia > Terriglobales > Acidobacteriaceae > Telmatobacter. The sequence goes on from CAWHLO010000001.1 coordinate 275,365, forward strand.
CTATTAGCTTTCAGCTCGACGCGCGTGGTCACTGGCGGTTGTAGCTGCGGATAGATCGGGAAAGGCGACACCAGCTGAGAGCTGGAAGCCTGTGAGAGTGGAGCGCAGAGTCAGGTGCCCGTTGCACGCTTTCAGTTCTTGCGCTTTGTGGCGGGTCTCCTGCAAGCAGGAGATCCGCTTTTGCTTTGTTGTTACGGCCAGCGTGCGGCTACTGAGCGGCCAGGTGCGCCTCATGCATCTCATGGAAGCATTTCAGGATGCGCTTGCCGTCTGAACCTGGGATTGGAAGCAGATTGACAACCGCGCAGCACAGATTGGCGAGGCCGAAGATGGGCGACCAGATCCAGAGCGGGAGCAGCACGAGATTCACCAGCGGACCTGCGAAAGAAACCCACGCATTCCTGACTGGCGGGCCAGCTTCGCGCACCGTGTAGATTCCTTTCCAGCAGATTCCGACTCTCTTTACTTTTAGTCCCAAAGCCTGCGCCAGAAGCAGATGGCCGATCTCATGCAGCGCCATTGCCATCAGGCCGAAGAAGATGCCTTGGAAAAAGGGGAAGAACCACTCAAGGTTGATATTCAGCATTGTGGCCTCCATTGCGTGCCTGAGATTTACGATGTCATAGCTGGTGCGAAGAGTGGCCCATTAGAGTGAAAATCCATGTTACGCACGAGAATTACGAATTCCCTTTCAGGACGAGTTCCAAAGTGGTTATCGGTCAAGAACGAATGAAGTTGAACAGAATTTTTATGGGAATAGAGAATGGCGGATAGAATTTGCCAAGCGCTTCACTGGAAATACGGATAGATTATTGATTTCACGTATGTTACGAGATACGGCTAAAGCTGCACCCTGAGATTTTTCGCCGCGTTCGGAGCTCGCATCGGCAGCTTTTGGAGACAAATCGTCGCGGACGCTGGATAAAAAACCCGAAAAAACCGGGACCCCAAAGGGTCCCGGCGCGGTGTTACCCAGGTGACTGAATTCTGGACCGTGAGTTAGTCGTAGTAATCGAGGCCGAGGTGAGTAATCAGGTCCTGTCCCATGATGTGGCGCAGTGTGTTCTTGAGCTTCATGGACTGGATAAAGAGATCGTGCTCGGGGTAGAGGCCGTCCGCGGTCTGGGGTGACTTGAGGTAGAAGCTGAGCCACTCCTGAATGCCAAGCGACTGGAGTTCGGGCGTGCGCTTGGCGAGGTCAAGGAAGAGGACCAGGTCGAGCGCGATGGGCGCGGCAAGGATGGAGTCGCGGCAGAGGAAGTTGACCTTGAGCTGCATGGGGTAGCCGAGCCAGCCGAAGATGTCGATGTTGTCCCAGGCTTCCTTTTCATCGCCGCGGGGCGGGTAATAGTTGATGCGGATCTTGTGGTAGATGTCATTGTAGAGATCCGGATAAAGCTCGGGCTGGAAGATGTATTCGAGCGAGCCGAGTTTTGATTCTTCCTTGGTCTTGAAGGAGTTGGGCTCGTCGAGGACTTCACCGTCGCGGTTGCCGAGGATGTTGGTAGAGAACCAGCCGGAGACACCGAGCATGCGGGCCTTGAAGCCAGGCGCGAGAACGGTCTTCATGAAGGTCTGGCCGGTCTTGAAGTCCTTGCCGCAGACGGGCGCAGCGTTCTTCTTGGACAGCTCGACCATGGCCGGGACGTCAACGGTGAGGTTGGGCGCGCCGTTGGCGAAGGGAACGCCTTCGCTGAGCGCCGCGTAGGCGTAGATCTGTGAAGGAGCGATGCCGGGGTCGTCGGTTTCGAGGCCCTTCTCAAAGGCTTCAATGCTCTGATGGACGGCGGTGGGCTCGAGGAAGATTTCGGTGGATCCAGCCCAAATCATGACGACACGATCTACGGTCTTCCTGAAAGCGCGGATATCGGCGATGACCTGATCGGCGAGGTCGCGCTTGTTCTTGCCCTTCTTGACGTGGGTACCATGCAGGCGCTTGACGTAGTGCTGGTCGAAGACCGCAGGCAGCGGCTTGATGGTTTCGAGGTAGGGCTTGAGTTGCGCGAGGGTCTCCTTATCCAAGACCTGGGCGTGAGTGGCCGACTCGTAGACATTGTCTTCAAAGATGTCCCAACCGGTGAAGACCACGTCATTGAGGTCTGCGAGAGGGACAAAGTCCTTAATGAGAGGAGACTTGCTGTCAGTACGCTTGCCGAGGCGGATGGTCCCCATCTGCGTAAGTGAGCCGATGGGCTTGGCCAGTCCGCGGCGGACAGCCTCGACACCTGCAATCATGGTGGTGGCCACTGCACCCAGGCCAACCACCATCACGCCCAGTTTGCCGGTGGCAGGCGCTACTTTTTGTGCGGCGGTCTGTTCGCCGCCGTGCTGCTCGGTTGACATCGCTTTTCCTAACCTTCCTTTGGTATTTCCGATGGCTTGCCACCGGTTCAAGATTTGTATCTCCCGGGATGAAGCAGTCTAAGCCCTGCAACCCCGTACTTTCATGCGCAACGCCGTCATGCCTGGGTGGCGCGTGACCTGTGATTGATGTGCGCGCGGATGAACCACACGATTCCCGCGACGAGTGCGATCTCCACCGCCAAATGAAACCGGTGGAAGATTTCCTGAAACTGCGGGTCTGTATGCCACTTCTGACCAAGTTTCATGCCTACATAGGCGAGACCGAAACACCACGGCCAGGACCCCACGAAAGTGTAAATGTGGAAACGAATCTGCGGCATCTTGGCGATGCCCGCAGGAAACGCAATGAAGGTGCGCACCACAGGCAACAAACGCGCCACGAGCACCGTAATGGAGCCATATTTTGCGAAATACGTTGTCATGCGCTCGAGGTCGCGATGACTCATCAGGACCCATCTGCCGTAGCGCTCGACGAGCGGACGACCACCTTTTGCGCCGATCCAATACGCGACCGCGGAGCCGAGATTGCAGCCCACAGCGCCGGCAGTTGCCGCCCAAAAAAGATTCATGCGACCGAGGTATGCCACATACCCTGCAAACGGCATGATGATTTCGGAGGGTAGTGGAATACACGCCGATTCAATCCCCATGAGCGCAGCTACGCCGGCGTACCCGCCAATCGAAATTACATGAGTTACGAACTGGACGAGCCAGGCGAGTATTTTTTCATTCATGCGCCTTAACAGTATATAGGCCTGCAACGGGCCAATTCGACAATGCCAGAGCGGGTTTTCCGCAAGGCGGGAAGCGGCAAGGCTACTCCGGAAGCGAAGGTGCAGAAGGCGAACTGCTGAGAACGAAATGGCGGCGGCTACCGTGATGCGGATGACGGACGGGCCGCCTTTCATCTGCTTCCAGGCTGACCGGATGACGCCGATTCTGGCGCCGTATTTTTGGGGTATCAGGGGAGTCGATAACGATGATTCTGGAGCGCAGGCGGTCAGAGGGCTGACTGATACCTGCCCGGCCGCTGGGCTATATCGGCTGCTTCCTGACCTGAGGCGCGATGGCAGGCGGAGCCGGCTACTTTTCTACTTCGACGCCGCGCCAGAAGGCCACGTATCCCTTGATCTTGCGGGCAATTGGCTTGGGGTCAGGGTAGTACCAGGCGGCATCCTGATTGTCCTGGCCGTCGATAATGATGTTCATGTAGCGCGCCTGCCCCCTTTGAGGGTCAGTAGACGTGGTGGTGCTTGGGCGAAAGTACTCCCGTTTGAGGCTGGACTCGGGAAAGTATACATTTCCCTCGACTTCTACCGTGTGGTCGCTCTCGGCGATCACTTTACCGTTCCAGATTGCACGCGCCATGATCGGTCCTAGTGTACACGACAGTTCTCTTTGCCGTGCCGCAGGTTGCGGCACGGCAAACGTGACCGATATGACCTTAGCAGAAAACCGCGGGGCATGGCGAATCAGAGCTGCGGTTTCTGAGGAGGGGCCTACTTGATTTCCGCGACCGACTCGATGTGGACACTCTTCTTGGCGGCATCCTGGGTGGCACTGATGGCCACGTGGTCGCCGTAGAAGTTCTTCACCGATTCAGGGTTATCAATAGACCAAACCTGTTTCTTGGTATCGACAAACACGGGTTTCATGCCGTGCTTGATGCAGGAGCGGACGCACTCGGCGCCGGTTCCCATGTGCTTGGCACCGCACTGGGAGTCGGAAATCCACCCATCAACTTTGGTGGCGCCGGCTGCGTAAACCGCTACGCTGGAAAATGCGAACAGAGCTATCAGCAGGGAAATGGCACGTTTCACTTAAACCTCCGGGGATTTGGGAAGTCGCAACTACGTACCATGATGCACGGGGAATGCCGCCGGGGCAAGCAGATTGCACTTATTAATCCGGAAGATAACCGGGACGGGGGAAGGCGGCGAAAGTGCCTCTGAACGGCAAGGTTCGGGCGGGCGAGCCCGGGACGGGCCCCTGGGCCGCGCCTGGATTGACGAATTGTTTCCGACCAGAGACAATAAGACAGTTGCATTCCTTCCGAATGTGGGCCTGTGGCGCAGTTGGGAGCGCGCTTCCATGGCATGGAAGAGGTCGTCGGTTCGATCCCGACCAGGTCCACCAAATAAAACACTATAAATCATAGATTTACGAGTCGCGCCTTATATCTGCCCGGAATCGTTTCGGCACCAATTTGCATTCTTCCGCACGGAGTAACACCAATTTTTCCTGCGCAGTTTCGCCGCGATTTTGCTCGTCTCTGCCGCAGCCGTGCTCGACTTCCGAGGTTCGTCGTGGATCAAGTCGGCCGTTTCCCGACTCTGCAACTTCATCACGAACTGAGTCCAAGCTTCCGATCCATGCCTAATACCACGAATGAAATTCCGGGAGTGCATGCCCTCTCCGGACGGTAATCCTGAAGATTCGAGTTCACTGAAGCTCCATGAGCGCACCGTCACCCATGATTCAACTGGTTGCCCATTCGAGCATCGCGGCTGGATAAGCGACTTGCCCTGTAGAACGACATCCGCAAGGAGAGTTGGCAGATCGGTGGAGTCTGTCCAGATCTATCACGCTTACTGCGAAGTGGCGAAGTGAGCGTCGGATTCCAGTTTGCGGCATCCGATTTATTAGGCTCTACGCGAACCAGCGATGAGGATGTCAACCACCCGCCGGGCGCCTTGCTGCCACTCGGGTCCGGAGCCAAGGTGCGAGACACCGATCACCGCCCGAAGGAGATCGGAGCCATCAATGTCCCTTCGCAGATCGCCGCTCTTTTTGGCGCGTTTCACCAACTCATCCATTGCTCCCTGGATCAGGCCGCGAGAACCTTCGTAAAGCCTGGAAGGGCCTCCGACGACGCTGTTGAGAGCCGGCGCAATAATGTGCTTGGCTGCAATGTGATCGACAAACAGCAGCATCCAGGCACGCAGGGCTTCGATTGGCTGCATTGATTCGGCGAACTTGCGCTCCGCCGCTGCCAGCTTTTCCACCTCAGTACGGTAGACCGCTTCGATCAGCGCGTCCCGCGTAGGGAAATGGCGATAGAGGGTGCCGGCTCCGACCCCGGCCTGCTTCGCAATTTCGTCCAGACTGGCATCAGCGCCGTGGCGAGTAAAGGCTCCTTTCGCCACTTCAAGAATGCGCTCACGATTGCGCCGTGCATCCGAGCGTGGCCTGCGCTGAACGGATTGTGAATTCTTTCTCGCCATCCCCACAACTTTTGCAACCGGAGGATGTCTCCGGTTATCTATTCAACCGGAGACAGCCTCCAATTTATCGAGGCAATACCGGCACGTCAACTTCAATCAGGAGAAATCAGACAAATGAAGCAGTTTGAAAGAAAAGTAGCGGCAGTGCCCATGAAGCGCTTCGGGCAGCCGGAAGAGGTTGCCAGTGCAGTCGCGTTTCTCGCGTCGCAGGATGCTTCATACATCCCCGGTGTCGAGATCGATGTAGACGGTGGTCTCGGGTAAGTGTGAAGCGTTCCTGCCCGTTCAGCAAACATTCAATTTTACAGAGAGGAATCTTACGATGCGTGTTTTCGTTACCGGCGCTACCGGATTCATCGGTTCTGCCATCGTGAAAGAGCTCATTGATGCCGGCCATCAGGTGCTGGGCCTTGCTCGCTCGGACGCAGGCGCCCAGTCTCTTGCTGCCACCGGCGCTCAGGTGCATCGCGGCGACCTGGAAGATCTCGGCAGCCTGCGCAGTGGCGCAACTGCGTCCGATGCCGTCATTCACACAGCCTTCCGGCACGATTGGTCGAGGTTCGCGGAAAACTGCGAACTGGACAAGCGCGCAATTGAGGCGCTTGGCACCGTTCTCCAGGGTTCTGACCGCCCACTGATCGTTACAGGTGGACTTGCAGTAATGGCGCAGGGCCGCTCCGCAACCGAGGACGATCCTCCGATCCCCGTCTCCGACTCGTATCTCCGCGCTTCAGAAGCAACGGCCGCTGCACTTGAAGCACGAGGAGTCAACACGGCCGTGGCGCGGCTGCCGCAGGTTCACGACACGGTGAAGCAGGGGCTTGTCACCTACCTGATCGCTGTGGCCCGCCAGAAGGGCGTTTCGGCGTACATTGGCGACGGGCACAATCGCTGGGGCGCGGTGCATGTGCTCGATGCCGCACATCTCTACCGGCTCGCCGTGGAAAAGGGTACAGCGGGAGCCCGATATCACGCTGTTGCCGAAGAGGGCGTGACGCTCAAAGACATCGCTACCGCTATAGGCCACGGTCTGAAGGTGCCCGTCACTTCTATCTCTCAGGAACAGGCCCAGGAGCATTTCGGCTTTCTCGCGCAGTTCATGGGGATGGACCTTCGGGGTTCCAGCGCGAAAACGCAGAAACAGCTCGGGTGGAACCCGACGGGGCCAGGACTGATCGCCGATCTCGAGAAGATGCGTTCTTCGCAAGCCTGATCAAAGAGACGAAGACACTGGCGACAAGCCACATTCAACACAGACAGTTACAGAGGAATCAACTATGAAGAAGACATGGTTCATCACGGGCGCCTCGCGCGGTTTCGGCCGCATATGGGCTGAAGCTGCCCTTAAACGCGGCGATCAGGTCACAGCCACCGCTCGCAAACTCGCCGACGTCTCCGATCTCAAGGAACGCTTCGGCGATGTAGTCCTTCCCCTAGCACTGGACGTGACTGACGCCGCGCAGGTGCGGCAGGTCGTTCAGGAAGCCTACGCGCACTTCGGCTGGCTCGATGTTCTGGTCAACAATGCCGACGGGAGCCTATTGGCGGCTACCGAGGAGGCCAGCGACGAGCAGATCCGCGACCTGTTCGACGCAAACTACTTCGGCATGATTCGGGTGTTACGAGCCGCTTTGCCTCTGCTGCGGAAGCAGGGCAGCGGACACATTCTTGGCGTTTCGAGCGGTCTTGGGATTACGGCGTTGCCGATGATCGGCTACTACTGCGCCACCAAATGGGCAGTGGAAGCGATGCACGAAGCGCTGGCTCAGGAAGTCAGGCCATTCGGGCTTAAAGTGACGCTGGTTGAGCCGGGAGCCTACGCTACCGACTTCGGCAAGTCCGCAAAGATCGCCAATGTTCTCGAACCATACGTGGCGTTCCGGAAGGAGTTTCTGACACATCTTGCAAACGTAGAACGTGACGATCCCAATGCGACTGCGGAAGCTGTCCTGAAGCTTGTGGACTCGAACGATCCGCCGCTGCGACTCGGATTGGGTACCTCGATTCTGCCGCGGGCGCGCGTCGCCTATGCAGAGCGCCTGGCAACGTGGGAAGCGTGGGAAGAGGTGTCGAATGCCGCGATGGGAGAGCCGAAGAAAATTAAAGAGGCGTGGATTGAGGAACTAGCCCACGGGACTCTGGATCAGGCATGACGCGGAAGCCTGAGCCGTAACTGGTGAAGTACGGCGCGAGCGAGGTGTTCAAGGTACGAGGAAGTCCTCAAGTCGGCAGTTCTGAATTCATAAATCGTAACGGACAGATAGCATCGCACCTCGCATCGCGTCGGCGAACAACTGTGTCGGCGCTGTAGATAGAACCGTCAAAAGCGAGCAACGGGGCCTGATTGAGTTTACGGGGCAGTGGAAGATTGCTGGCCCGAGGGAGGGGGAAATGAAAGCTGTTTGCGTGACAGAGAGACGTGACCTCGAAGTACGGGAGGTTCCGCTTCCGGCCATGTGGTGCGGCAATCCGCTGTTTAAAATGAGGATCGGGAAAACGTTCAACCTCGGTCAGATTCATGAAGCCATGGCCTGCGAAACTGCACCTGGCCAGAAAGCCATCCTGCTCACAAAGCCTGTCTGAACGGAGTTGCCATCGGTTGTTTCTTTTCAGAAAACAAGTCAATGACTTCTAACCGTTCGGATAGAAGCTATGAGGTGAGCGAAGCATGGCGAATAACCGACTTACTACCCCAACTGTTGCCCTCACGGCGATATTTTCGACTTTCAAGAGACGATCTTCCAGTCAGGAGAACATGAAGACCGTCGAGCAACTGACGCACGCCGTTCGGTATCGTGAAGACCAGATCCATCCTTAGGATTGAGCATGTTCGCAACCAGTTGGGAAAACCTGGACTGTAAGTCAAAACGGTAACTGCCAAGAAAAACGTTCCACATACAACTTGCAACTTTTGGGTTACCGAAGGCCTGTGGAAGCGGCGCATTCGAGGTAAGGGTTTGACGTATGATTAGGGCGATGCAGGTGCTCTTTTGGACGAGCTTCGCTCTTGCAATTTATGCAGTTTTCGGCTATGCATTGTGGCTTTGGGTGCAGAAGAGAATGTGCCGGCGACCGGTTGCTCGTGGAGCCATTGCGCCTACTGTTTCGATCGTGATTGCCGTACACAATGAGGAGGGAAACCTCCTCGCTAAGCTGCAGAACTTAAGACTCTTGCACTATCCTGTGGACCGCCTTCAAATCGTGATCGCCTCGGACGGTTCTACGGACCGGAGTGTGGAAATCCTGAAAGCGCAAGGCGAAGCGCTTGTTCCTGTGATCATGGAAGAGCCGTGCGGGAAGGCGGCAGCCCTGAACGAGGCCGTACGGAACGCCACAGGAGAGATCCTCTTTTTTCAGGATGCGCGGCAAAAGGTGGATCCGAATGCGCTGGAGGAGTTGGTGAGTTGCTTCGCGGATCCCGATGTGGGTGCGGTCAGCGGCGAACTGCTTCTGGAGACGGCTGACGGCAAGCCGTCACCTGAAGGCCTTGGGTTCTACTGGACTATGGAAAAAACAGTGCGAAAGCTGGAATCAGCGACAGGATCGGTGGTAGGGGCCACAGGAGCGATTTACGCAATCCGGCGCGAACTGTATACCGAGATGCCCAAGGGCACCATTCTGGACGACGTCTATGTGCCGATGCATGTCGCGCGCCGAGGGAAACGAGTTGTCTTTCAACCGTCGGCCATCGCACGCGATCGGATCTTCAGTCAGACAGGCAAGGAATTCAATCGGAAGGTGCGCACCCTCACGGGAAATTACCAGTTGTTGCGCCTGGCTCCGTGGATGCTGAGTTCCGCAAATCCGCTTCTTTTTCGACTGGTGAGCCACAAGCTTCTGCGGCTGGTGCTCCCGGTCCTGCTTGCAGTCATGTTGGCAGCGTCTGCAGCTAGTCCGGGTCCGATTTACGGGGGCATCTTTTGGGCGCAGGTCGCATTCTACGGGCTCGCAGCGCTGGGCATGGCAAGTCCCGAATTGCGAAGATTCCGTCCGACTTCTGTAGCGAACGCCTTCGTGATGATGAATCTGGCGGCAGTGGTGGCTTTCTACAATTTCGTTCGGGGTAGAACCGAGGTGTGGGTCTAGAAACTGCGCAGAAATGCGTGACCCACGAGGTACAGCATGTTTGGAACGGGACTTGGACACTACATTCCGATCGTTGTGTACCTGGGCTTCTGGGTGGCTTCGATTGTCTCCCTGGTGAAAGAGCCCCGCTGGGGCTTCTACTACATGCTGCCCTTTCTGCCTTATCGCACATTACGAAATCGCATCCTGGTTTACCCGCTTGGCGCGTACATGCTCACGATTCTGTTACTCTGCGTGATCGCAGGCGCACTTCTGCGCGGAAAGCGGCTACCCAAATCAAAGATGTACCTGATTTGGCTGATACTTGGGATTTATACGTATATTTCCCTGTGGGTTGGTGTCGTCTTGAAAGGCGCCCCTCTTCCGCTATGGCAAAACGCCGTCAATTTTGCGACATGGAAGGGATACATGATCATCCCGACGGTCTTTGTGGCGGCGGGCTTAGTAATCGAGGATCGTAAGGCAATCAGGACAACCATTTTGATTTCAGCGATTGCTCTTCTACTCGTTGACCGAAGCTGCATTTTCGAGAGCATGACCAGAACATGGAGCTCATTCAGCGAGAGTAAGCGCTTCGATGGGCCGCTCGCGTACGGACCAAACCAGACGGCAGCATTTTTGGTGCAATTTGCGATGCTTTTCTGGGGCCTGCTGCAATTTGTCACACGGATCAAATTGAAGATAGCTGGCTATGCGATAGTAGCGGCCACATTGTTTGCTATGATGTACGAATTTTCCCGAGCGGGCTATATCGCGACGATCTTCGCGGTACTTGTGCTGGGGCTGATGAAGGACCGGAAGCTTCTTCTGGTTCTGGCGGTATTTCTGGTGACCTGGCAGACAGTTGTGCCGACCGCCGTCCGCGAGCGCGTGAAAATGACAGATGATACTGGTCATCTCGACGCTTCGTCACAGGAACGTATTGATCTATGGGAAAATGCCAAAAAGGTGATTATCAGAAGTCCCATCGTCGGCCAAGGCTTCGCCACTTTCCAGTTGGGAGAACATGTAGACAACCTGGAAGACACCCACAATTATTACGTCAAAGTGATGGTGGAGACAGGCCTCCTCGGCCTCGCCATGTTCTTCTACCTGCTTCAGCAGATGCTGGCAACATCACACAGTCTCTATAAGCGCGCGAAAGATCCTCTCTACCGCGGATTGGGATTAGGGCTTCTGCTTGCTACCTGTGCATGTTTGATCAGCAACATTTTTGGCGACCGGTGGACCTATCTGGAGATCATGGGGTTATTGTGGGTACAATTTGCCGCGGCAATTCGCGCACTTGAGCAGTCGACAGAGGAAAGTACTCTTCAGCCCGTTGAGGCTGAACCTGCAAAAGGCACGAATCCGTATCTTGTCTACCACTAGTGTTGCGTGGAACAATTTTCGACGGATAACGTGGCTTCACCGATAACACACAGCCAAATTCTTTCAGGAAAGAGCATGATTGAAGAGCTACCAGGCGAAAGGCCGAATATTGAATCTGCAGCCCATTCGGCGTCACCTCATGTGCTCCTCATACTCGATCAATTTCCGAAGACATTGGGCGGTGGGGAGCGAGCAGTACTGAATCTGGCTGAAAACCTTCCGAAGTATGGATTTCGAGCTTCGATCCTGACTTTCTTCGTGCATCCGAATTGCACAGGTTTAGCCCGCCCACCCTGCCCGATCTACGTGTTGCCACTTAAGCGAACTTATGGGTTGAAGGCAGTCCGTGCGGCCTATGCACTGAGGCAGTTCTTACGCGCCCAAAGGGTGCAGTTAGTACAAACCTTTTTCGAAAGCTCCGATCTTTGGGCTGGTTTCGTCGTCAAAGCGATGTCGGACGCGCGGCTGGTTTGGAGCCGCCGCGATATGGGAATCCTGCGAGGACGAAAGCACGCAGCTGCCTATCGATTGATGGCGAGAATGCCGGATGCAGTCTTCGCGGTATCAGAGCGCGTGAGACTGCATTGCATCGAGGTGGACAGAATCAATCCGGAGCGTGTAGAGACGATCTACAACGGCTTAGATCTGGCACATTATGCAGATGATGAAATTGGTTCAGTCAAGGCCGGCCAGAGGGTGGTGACAACGGTGGGCAACATCCGCCGGGTAAAAGGGCACGATCTGATGATTCGCGCAGCAGGAATACTTGCCCCGCGGTTTCCCGCAGTAACGTTCAGCATTGCCGGCGGAGTATTGGATAAGGATTACTTTGCGAAACTGGAAAGTCTGGTGAGCGACCTGGGGCTCGCCGGCCGTTTCCAATTCACCGGAGCAGTGAGTGACCTACGGAAACACCTGGCGGCAGCGGAAATCTTCGTCTTACCATCGCGCAGTGAAGGATTTTCCAACGCGATCATCGAAGCGATGGCAGCAGGACTGGCAGTGATTGCGACTGACGTGGGAGGAAATGCAGAGGCGGTTGAAGACGGCGTAAGCGGTGTCATTGTGCCCCCTGAAGATGCCGATGCCCTTGCCGAGGCAATTGCCGGGCTTCTGGCGGATCCGGCCCGGGCCAGGACTATGGGAAGTGCAGGGAAAGCGATTGCGGCAAAAAGGTTTTCAGTTCATGCGATGATGGACCATACCACTCATGTGTATAGAAAATTGCTTTCCACGCCCCGACTGATTTGACTGCCACTGCGCAATTATCGTAATCACTGTCTATAGCCCACTTTGTGCGGAGGATGTAATTTCGCCCAAGAAGCATTGCCCTGGATCTACCAGAATTACAGATCAAAATTACAGGTCAATGAAAACTCAGGAGTAGCTCTTCCGCACATTCGGTGGAATTGTCTGCACCAGTGAAATTGTGATACGTTTAGGTTGATTTGAGGATATATACGACCCAATATTCTTCCCCCTAATGATGGCGAAAAAGTCAGCGTGTCAACCGGCCGGAGGAACCGAACGAACGAAATCGCAGTTAGAGCAGAAATCGTCGAATCGCGGACTGCCACTCATATTGGCAAAGAGAAACATGTTCCCTCTGTTCATAACCTGTTCGTCATTGTCATCAAGGACTCCAATTGGAGTTCAGACAAGACTCTTTCTCGAAGAATTTCCTGATGCGAGGCATCTTTTCTGGGAGCAAGACGAGTTCAAATTTACAGAGCCACACTCGACAAGGGCCGAATCTGCCCTATATTCCTGGTTCACCCTCTTAAAACTGAAACTCGCCAGCAAGCGTATATGGAATCATGCATCGCAGTCGACAACTAAGGACAGCCAAACCGTGCCGACGCTCGGATTGCCCAAAATGGGATTCTCATGGTGGGCGGGAAATTCTGTCCTGAAGCCGCGCTTTGAAACGCGCATAGTCAACCGCTATGCCGCCAAGGTATCCGTCATTTATGCCGCGCCGCTGTCAATTCATGAATGCGAACGAATGAAATCGATTCTTATTTCCCTTGGCAAACCCTTCGTGGTTCATTTGTGGGACATAAAGGATAAGGAACAAGTTAACTCCGCCGCGTTCCGCTGGTTACTCGAGAATGCGGCGCACGTTTTCTGCCTCTCGGAGGCGATGATCGATTATTTGCATCCGTTCCGTTCTGATGCGACGGTCTTGCGCTTCATGAGGAAACCATCGACTCATTCCGGCGCACCACCCGAGAATGGGGTCCTTCGAATCGCGCTGTTAGGAAATCAGAAGAATTACTGGGATGGATTGAGTGTTCTCAGAGACGCGCTTTCGATTTTGAGAGAGCGGAAAATCCCAGCCGAAGTTGTTCACGTCGGCGCCAAAAATAAAATGCGCGGGGGATTGCCTTATTTGTCTCACAAAGTCCAGATGACAGGGTTTCTCCGGTCAGATGAAGACCGCGACCGGGCGCTGGCAACCTGCCACATTGGATTTCTTTCTGGTCCGCTGCTACCGCCGAGGGAATGCAACTTCAGCCGCTTCTCTATTCCGTCACGGATTGTTGATTACCTTGCGGTTGGATTGCCGGTGGTTGCGACCATTCATTCCGATTCAGCGACGGCGATCTATATGAGAAAGCACGGACTCAAAGAAGCGATTGTCGGAGGCTCAGCGGAGCGCACGGCAGAGCGGCTGATCGCGCTCAGGAACGCCCACTACTGGCGCACTGAGTCAGAAGCAAGCCGCAGAGGATTCACCTCGTCTCAGCAGGAGAACGGCAATCTCAAGTATTGGCTCGAACGCGCCGCAGCCAACGCGCAGAAACAGGAATCGCTGTGCACCACGCGACGTATCGCACTGAAAAACCACAGCCGCAATACATGCATTTGATTTCTGGAGCGAATGCACCGAAGGCGGGACTTCGGAGCATAGGTTCGGGTCGAACCTTAATGTCAGGGTTCAACAGCCCCTATCGATGGTGGATTCTTGCGGGGAGTACCGAAATAGTCGGTGGTGAGACTGCCGATCGCTACTCCGTGTCCGACGGCTGGGCTGTTGCGGCTGGGGCGGAAATTGAAGTCGTCGAGCTGGGATTCGCTGCTGAGCCTAAGTGGAGGTTCATTGACAAACTCCGGATCTGAGCAAATGAGATCGGGGCGGCCGAACTTGGGACACGGCCTGCTGCGGAGGTTATGAAAAACGTCGTGGTCGGTTTCTATCTTTATGGAGTGGCCGCTGAAATAGAACAGGGCGGGAACTTCGGGATCGCGCGGACGGTACTTGGGATTGAGAAATCCGAGAACGATGTTGTTGCGAAAGGTGTAGTGAGCGGAGCCGCAGGAATTTGCAGGTTGGCAAGAGAAGTCGAACATGGTAGCGGAGTAGCCCACGACGGAATTGTCTGCAAAAGTCACGGTGCTATTGGGCCCAACGTAGAACGAGAAGACGTCTCCCGCAGCACGGCAAAAATTGCTAAGGTCTGCCCCGCGCACGCCGCCATTTCCCGAGTCCGTGGCTAACCCATCATGGCCTTTCATGTAGGCTTGGAAGTGTGTTGAAGTGGAACCGGGTAGCACTTTTGCTCTGGTCCTGTTAAGCACCGATCCAGAGTGATAGAAGTTGAAGAGATAAACCGAAGTCCACGCGGGCATTGGGTTCTGAGGGTTCGTTGTAAATGTAGCTATACCGTGGGAAATGGAATAGCCGGTGATTTGTACTGAGGCGAAATTCTGCGAAGCGCCGGGAAGTTGCTGCGACATTCGGTTGCAGTTTCCGACGGCCAAATTGTTCTCAAAAGTGATGGTGGAGTCTGGCGCTCCTCCCCATTTCCACTGCTGACCCATATTGCCAACGGATCTGGAGTTGGTGATCTTCAAATTGGCAATTCTAGTATGTGGTCCGATGAAGCCGTCCTTGGTGTTGTAGAGTTGCTGGCAGTGGTCGCAGGTGAAGGAGGCGAGCTTGGTATCCTGTCCGGACCAGGAATCACCGAAACCGTTGGAAACGTCGTCATAGCAAGCCATCGCCGGAAATTTTGTGTTTACGATTGGGTACTGCTCATCACAGCCATTCCCTTCCATGGTTACGTAGCTGGCACTGATGGAAGACCCCGCTGCATCGGGCGTATCATTTCCATCGTCGAAATTCCAACCGGCGAATCCATTAAATCCCACGAACACGCGCCTCATGGTGATGGGGCCGCCGATGGGACCCGTTAAGCCGCTGGCGGTGAGACCATGGATATAGACATCCTGAAGAAGAATGTTCGATGTGTGGTCATCTGTCAGAATGCCATTATTCGCGTAGTCGTCGGCACCGGGAATAGAGTTGCTACAGCTTTTCGGGTAAGCCGGGATGCCGAATTGAACGCACTTACCGTTGTGAGAGGTTATCTCCAATCCCTCAACATCTACGTTTTGGGTGCCCGAAAGATTCAGGACGACTTGATCTCCGAAACCTCCGAAGAGTTGCATCAGGTTGCTGCGGATCGTTGTGTTGCCTGAGTTGCACGTTCCCGTGACGGCGCACGCGCCGAGAATTCTGGTTGGCTGTGAAGCCGTCCCTGCCGGGATGGGCGGGTTGTAGCAGCCAAAGTTCGCCCCGTAATTACCGGGCGCGTAGTCGCACCACATATTCGTGGGGCTGTTACCCTGGTTGTTGTCCCATCCGATGCGGCAATGGGGAGCATCGGGATTCATCTGATTTGGACTGGCTGCGCATCCTTCGATGACGACAGTGTCACCTCCGGCGATGACCCAGCCCCAATTACCCCGCGTACCATCGTCCCAGAGATAGCGAAAATCGTTGAATGCGCAGTTCTGGTCTACTCCAGAACCGGGATAGGGAGCATCGTACTTCCCGTTGCACTGGCCGCTGGGAACATTGGCGTCGTAACGCGTCCCGCCGTCCGGACGGATATACCAGGTTTCCGCCGAGAGGGGTAGCGCAGCCATAACCAACAAGAGCACGAAAAAAACACCACGGGATATTGTCACTGCGCAAGCACTCCGATCTGGTTCATCGCGCGATCCTGGGGCAGTGTGAACGGGTTACCGACGGGGCGATTCCAACACATCCTGGCGTGGCCAGTGGAAGTGAGAATTGAGCACGAATGATTCTGAGATATCGAAAGCAGCGAAACTCAAATGTCATCACCGCAGCCGTTACCGTCACTGCAATCACAGTAGATGACCGATCCCAAGGAAGGAAGCGACCTTTTCAATATCATAATTCAGGTCGATTTCGGCAGGTTGGTTTCGCTGGCCGCCGGGCTGCACCAGGCGGTAATCCTTTCTGTTGATTGAGGTACAATGGCCCTCCGCAACCAGCTTTTGCGGAATGTTGATCACACGACCGTGGCAAATGCGCTGCCAGTACATGATACCCACTCCGTGATCGTAGTAATACTTGTTGCGACGATGGCGCTCCTTTGCATCCGTGCAATTTGGGTGGGAGGCAAAGCAGCGCCACCATCCAGCACCGCACTCGAATTGCGATTTGCTTGCCGATCTTGTTGTACAACCCACGAGTTCCCAATACCTATGGTGGCGAAATCTGTAGATGCGTCTTCGGCTTCCTAAATCGCGCACGGCGGCCATGGCGCCGTCAGGCAACATCTCGAATATACCTTTGAGTTTGCGCATGACTTCGAGACGGCAGAGGAGATCCGAATGCCAAAATGCGAGGCGTTCCGCAAAGAGGAATGCAAACTCGAGCGGGAAGTGCGGCCACATCACTTCAAAGCCGAACCGCTCATTGAAGTCAATCGCGATCGAACCCGGAAGGACCGTCTTAGGCGGTCCACCGCGGGGATCGAACCCGATGATCGGGGTCCAGCCGATTTCCTGGACGAGCCTCTGCTGGAGCTTGCACCAGCGATCGCTCACGTGCCAGCAGAGCCACGGCCTATCAACGCCAGCCAGCGCCTCGCGCCAGACCGAGGCGGCTTCATATATTGAATCGAGAGGAAAAGTAAAATCATCCCAGTTGCCTTTCCCTCTCTGCGATGGATCCATTCTATACTCGGGCTTGAACATTCGCACCGACAGTTTAACATCACGGCTCGACTGCTCCAATTGTCGGTTGCGCCGGTCTTGTTACGCCATAATAGTCAGCTGTCAACCCTGAAAGAGGTATTCCTGCATCAATGACCGGAGAGCCGACGCTCGGATGAAAATCGAAATTGTCGAAAATGTTCTCAGGAGGCCAGGCCCCTTGAGCTGGTTCATTAACCAGCAGCGGGTCTGTGCAGAGAGTCCCACCTGATCCACACTTATCCCCATTCCTGATGCCGTATTCAATGTTGTAACTTCCCTGGGCCACGTTGGATGAGTCGCTATAGTAGTATAATCCTGGCGATTCGCCACTGTATGGATAGTAGTTGGTCGATGTAGTGTACCCGAGAATGATGTTGTCCTCGAAAACGTACGGGGATGTGCCGCAGTTTCCGGCGGTATTGCAGTGCAAATCGAAGACGGTTGCATTGTAGCCAACTACTGTATTTCCCGCAATCAGAATTGATGAGTTGGCGTCCGTGGATAGAGAGAAAGCGTCTCCGGCAGCGCGACAAAAATCGCTCAGATAGGAACCGGGCAAACCTGTTGCTGCATTGAAGCTCTGGACTGCGCCGGGAAGTTGTTGGGACATTCGTGTGCAGTTGCCTACGGTTAGGTTATTTTCGAAAACAGTTGTAGAGTTGGCCCCGGTTGTCCACTTCCATTGTTCACCCATATTGCCAACGGATCTGGAGTTGGTGATCTTCAAATTGGCAATTCTAGTATGTGGTCCGATGAAGCCGTCCTTGGTGTTGTAGAGTTGCTGGCAGTGGTCGCAGGTGAAGGAGGCGAGCTTGGTATCCTGTCCGGACCAGGAATCACCGAAACCGTTGGAAACGTCGTCATAGCAAGCCATCGCCGGAAATTTTGTGTTTACGATTGGGTACTGCTCATCACAGCCATTCCCTTCCATGGTTACGTAGCTGGCACTGATGGAAGACCCCGCTGCATCGGGCGTATCATTTCCATCGTCGAAATTCCAACCGGCGAATCCATTAAATCCCACGAACACGCGCCTCATGGTGATGGGGCCGCCGATGGGACCCGTTAAGCCGCTGGCGGTGAGACCATGGATATAGACATCCTGAAGAAGAATGTTCGATGTGTGGTCATCTGTCAGAATGCCATTATTCGCGTAGTCGTCGGCACCGGGAATAGAGTTGCTACAGCTTTTCGGGTAAGCCGGGATGCCGAATTGAACGCACTTACCGTTGTGAGAGGTTATCTCCAATCCCTCAACATCTACGTTTTGGGTGCCCGAAAGATTCAGGACGACTTGATCTCCGAAACCTCCGAAGAGTTGCATCAGGTTGCTGCGGATCGTTGTGTTGCCTGAGTTGCACGTTCCCGTGACGGCGCACGCGCCGAGAATTCTGGTTGGCTGTGAAGCCGTCCCTGCCGGGATGGGCGGGTTGTAGCAGCCAAAGTTCGCCCCGTAATTACCGGGCGCGTAGTCGCACCACATATTCGTGGGGCTGTTACCCTGGTTGTTGTCCCATCCGATGCGGCAATGGGGAGCATCGGGATTCATCTGATTTGGACTGGCTGCGCATCCTTCGATGACGACAGTGTCACCTCCGGCGATGACCCAGCCCCAATTACCCCGCGTACCATCGTCCCAGAGATAGCGAAAATCGTTGAATGCGCAGTTCTGGTCTACTCCAGAACCGGGATAGGGAGCATCGTACTTCCCGTTGCACTGGCCGCTGGGAACATTGGCGTCGTAACGCGTCCCGCCGTCCGGACGGATATACCAGGTGGTGTATGAAACAGGCTGGGCGGGCTGCGGCACGTTGATAGTGACAGGAACGTCGGCGGTCACCGATCCGGATGTGCCCGTGATCGTGGCCGTGTACGTGCCGGAAGCAACGGTGCTGCCGGCCGTAAAGGTCACCGTGCTGCTGGTGCTGGTGCTGGCGGGGTTGAAGGCCGCCGATATGCCGGCAGGCAGTCCGGAAACCACAAGGCTGACCGTACCGCTGAACCCGTTCGCGCCGACTACGCTGAGGGTGCCGTCCGCACTGGAGCCTGACGCCACCGTCAACGTGCCTGCAGAGGAAGAAAGAGTGAAGCTCGGCGCCGGAACTTGCAGCGTGACGAGAACGGAATTGGTGAGACTGCCGGATGTGCCGGTGATCGTGGCCGTATACGTTCCAGGCACGACGGTGCTGCCGGCCGTGAAGGTTACCACGCTGGAAGTTGTAGTGCTCGGAGTTGCGAATGACGCACTGATACCTGTCGGTAGTCCAGAGATGGAAAGGGACACGGTGCCCGCAAAGCCGCCGGCTCCAATGATCGAGACCTTGCTCGTCTCAATGGAACTTACCGGGAGGGTAAGGCTGGCAGGGGATGCGGACAAACTAAAGTTCTCCACTGCGACATCCAGATCGATCGCGGTGCTGGCGGAGAGACTGCCGGAGCTGCCCCTGACAGTAATTGCATATTTCCCCGACGCCACGGAAGGACCGGCCATAAGCGTCAGCGTACTTGTGGTGCTGGTGCTGGGTGGACTGAAGACCGCGCTCATACCGGCCGGGAGACCCAAAGCGGAAAGGCTCACAGTACCGTTGAAGCCATTTTGACCGCTAACCGCGATGGTGTTGCTGGTGGCGGCCCCGGACACCACGGACAGAGCAGTTGCGGATGAAGAAAGGGTGAAACTCGGCACCGGGACTTGCAGCGTGATGGGAGCGGACGCGGTCAAGACGCCGGAGGTACCCGTGATGGTGGCTGTGTACGTTCCAGGCACGACGCTGCTGGCGGACTTGAAAGTCACCAGGCTGGAGGTGCTGGTGCTCGGAGATGAGAAAGTCGCGGTGACTCCGGCTGGGAGTCCAGAAATGGAAAGCGATACGGCGCTCGAGAAGCCGCCTGCTCCAGCTACCGAGATCGTGCTCGTTGTGGTGGCGCTGGCGGGAAGCGTGAGGCTGGCAGGGGATGCGGACAAAGTAAAACTCTTCGCTGTAAAATCCTCCGCTGCGACGTCCAGGTCAATCGCGGTGCTGGCGGAGAGACTGCCGGAGCTGCCGCTGACAGTTATCGCGTATTTCCCCGATGCCACGGAAGGGCCGGCCGTAAGCGTCAGCGTACTTGCGGTGCTGGTGCTGGCGGGACTGAAGGTCGCGCTGATACCGGCCGGGAGACCCGAAGCAGAAAGGGCCACGCTGCCGGTGAATCCCTGCGACGGCACCACATTGATTGTGCTGGTTGCCTTTCCTCCCGCTGGTAGCGACACGCTTCCCGCTGATGCGATCAGGCTTATAGAGGTGGGCCCGGCCTCCTGGACGACGGCTCCACAACCCGCTAGAAGCACCGCTATCGAAGTTAGGAAAATTATCCTTCGATATCTAAGCCAACTCTGACTTGCTGACCCGCAGGTCCTCCTTGAGCGCATATCTTCCTTCGTCTCCCATCCAGGCACTGAAGAGATACCCTTCCAAGTAGTTCAAGTTCGTCCAAGATAACCATTAGTAACAGAATTATATGTGACCCAGGTCACCACGCATCCATTTAAATAGCACACTTCAGTCATTTTTTAACTAGTACTCGGATGCAAAGTTTTACTCTTTCATAACCGCAGAACCAGTGATTTTTTGCATTCGCAGAGATCCTACATTTCGACGTAAATCAATGACTTTTTAGCTTTTATTGCAATCCTCTCAGTGAACTCAGCGCGCCGTGACAGAGATTATGCTCAGAATCTCCTTCACCTACGAGCCGCCTGCGACAGCCGTTTGGCTAAATTCATCCGGATCTAACCTGATACTTAAGTAACTTGCGGATGTCGGGAACGACAAACCGCTTGAAGACACTCCTGAATAAGCTCGAAAGCCGGGTCGGGACGCACGAAAGGCTTTAGGCTGTCACCAAGGAAATGGAAGGACGGCATCGAAAGGAACGGATGACACTCTCTGTGTGTGTTACCAAGGAGGAGAAAAGGACGATAACCAAAGAGAGAGAAAGAGCGAAATCAACACGCCCAAGGTGATTAGAGCTTCTTGCAGTTGCTGAAAGCATCGAAAAAAATCGAAACCAGCCAGCTTTGATTACTGCATTGAAGGCGTGAAGACTAGCACAGTCTTCCTGAGGCCCAACCTTTATCAACAGTCTGTGGGAATTTTGTAGTGCAGATTCCTCGCGGTTCAGTAGACATCTTGACACGCCAAGACTCACACCCGCAAGACTGCTACGCCGGTGCTGTCGATGAGAGGATCGCGTCAACCCTGCGGAATCAATCTCAATCGGCCGCTTCAGATTCCAACGGAGCGGCAGTCCGATCCGGTGATGCGGTATTGAATTTCCTACGCCTCATCTCGCCGAAATCGGAATCTCGCAATTTGTACAGCAGGGACCGATAGCTGATGTTGAGCCATTTGGCAGTCTTCTGCCGACTCCATCCGTTTGCCTGAAGCACCTTGAGGATGATCTGCATTTCCAGATCGCGGGTTACTCCCTTTGTGATCGTTTTCAAAGACACTGGGTTGGCCAGATCGATCTCCGGGATAATCCCGCTTCGTCTTGGAGAAACCAGTTCCGCTACGAGGGCCTCTTCGTCCCCAATTAACACGTAGCTGCGGATCATGTTCTCTAGTTGACGGATGTTCCCCGGCCAACTGTACCGCGCCATGAGGTTCATCATCTCCCGCGACAGCGGCCTGGGCCTGGTCCGGTAGGCAGCAGCAAATCGATCGAGGAAGTATTGAATCAGGCCGGATAAGTCCTCACTTCGCTCCCGTAGTGGCGGCAAATCGATGACAACGGCACTGATGCGGAAGAAGAAATCGAGACGAAATTTCCCATTCTCCGTCTGTTCGCGCAGATCCCCATTCGCTGCGCATATCAACCGCGTATCCACGCTCCTGGTCTCCTGCGCCCCTACGCGCATGAACGTACCGTCCTGCAAAACCTGTAGAAGCTTTGCTTGCGCTGAAAGTTCCAGGCTGCCTACTTCATCAAGAAAAAGCGAACCCATATGAGCGAGTTCCACGCGGCCTCGCTTGGTTGCACAAGCACCCGTGAAGGCGCCCTTTTCATATCCGAATAGTTCCGATTCGATCAATGATTCAGGAATAGCCGGGCAGGTGACCTTTACAAGCGAGCGCTTCGATCGCTTCGAACGCGCATGGAGGAGCCGCACGAACATCTCTTTTCCCGTTCCGCTTTCACCCTGGATAAGCACAGGAACAGATGTTTCCGCAGTTCTTTCCAGCTTTCTCCTTGCTGTTTTCATCGCTGCGCTTGTCCCGAATATCACATCAGAAGGCGGCTGTTCGTCTTCAGCTCCGAGGTTGGGATTTCGAGTGAGCGCCATGAGGGAGTCGGTCCTTGGTCTTTGCCATGACAGACCATTGCAACTTTCGGACCATTCTCCGACAACATTCCGGAAACAGACTGGGAATTCAGGCAGTCTCTGGTTTCCCCAATCTTTCTATTAATTTAGAAAGCACGGACTGCACAGAAGTCACGCCCATTTAGTTACTACTGACTGTGTAAAGAATTACACAAAGAGTAGACTTTCTTTTCCATCCCAGTGCTAGAATCAAGATTCGAAGGCGCATCTCTCCCCATGTCTTGCGCCAACACACCTGCGCTAGCTCCATGCATTGGTGGCGTTGCCGTATTCTCGCAGGACGGGAGCTAAGTCTCGCACTGGGGAATAGGGGGAGATATCTGTGTCGCCATCTGAAAAAACTGGGGGCAGGAATGAAGAATCTGAAATTGCGCGGGGCACCACACGTTGCGGTGCTCGACGCCGATGCACCAATCGTTGCCTATATCGGTGGCGTGCTTGCAGACCGGTTCAGATTGAGCTTGTTTACCGAACCTAAAGAATTTCAGAAAAAGTTGGCGGAAGGCGCTGCCCTGGACCTGCTCATTGTTGACTGGCTCGCGTGCAACGGCGGCGCCGAACAAAACGCCCTGACTCTCCTTTCCAGGCTGCGTGCCGTCAGACCATGGCTGCCAATCATCGTGCTTGCCTGTTCCGCCGATCTCAAACAGCTTCTTGCAGCAACCCGAATCGGGGGAGTCGAGATACTCCTTAAGCCCTTCCGGAAAAAGGATATCGAGGACGCCATTCAGCGTTGTCTCTATGTCCCCTCCAGGCAATTAGGCGAGGTGGAGGTCAAAGAGATTCCCCTCAATGAGCATATTTCCTTTATTCGAGCCACCAAGCGGATGGCCGAAATCGAATCGCAGTGTACGCTGGTAGCGCGCGCAGACATCCCTGTGCTTCTTCTTGGAGAAAGCGGTACGGGTAAGGAAGTTGCTGCAATGCTGATTCACAAGATGTCCGCGCGAAGTCAACGCAATTTTCTCAAGTTGAACTGCGCAGCAATGCCAGCGGACCTTTTGGAAAGCGAACTCTTTGGGTATGAACAAGGGGCGTTCACAGGCGCCGTTAAGGCTAAACCCGGGAAATTTGAGCTCTGCGACGGTGGCACCATATTCCTTGACGAAATTGGCGAGATGCCAGCCGCTCTTCAGGCCAAGCTCTTGCAGGTTTTGCAGGATGGATCGTTTTCCCGCCTCGGCAGCCGTTCCACCGTCAAAGTGGACGTGCGTGTAATCGCTGCAACCAACATTGACATCAAGGAAGCGATCGCCCGCAAGAGCTTTCGAGAGGATCTTTATTACCGGCTGAATGGATTCACGGTGAAGATGCCTCCGCTCCGCGAGCGCAAAGGGGAAATCCCGCTTTTGGCAGCACACTTTATGCGAAAAGCAGTTGCGAAATTCGGGTGCGATCCCCTGCCGATTTCGCCAGAACTCATGCAGGCCTTGACGCGCCATTCCTGGCCAGGTAATTTACGCGAGTTAGAAAACACGATCAAGCGCTATCTTGTGATGCGCAATGAAAACGACATTTTCGAAGAACTGACTCCTATACAGGCTGGGAAGTCACTTCCTCGCGGTTCGCAACCGCCCGATGAGAACACCAGTCTCAAGGCTCTGGTAAAAAACCTGAAAGGAAATGCCGAGGCAGCGGCCATCGCCCAGACCTTGGACGAGAAAGGCTGGAACAGAAAAGCTGCAGCAATCGATCTACAAATAAGCTACAAAGCCTTATTGTATAAAATCAAGCAATACAACCTTAGCCCGAAGGGCGAGCAGTTCAGCTATAGAGACACGAAACGACAGAACGACTTCATGCGGGATGTCGAGATTAACTTACAGGCGGAAGAACTGCAGTCGTGGAGCACTTAGACCAAACTACCGCTGGAGCGGATTTTCTCTTTGCAGAAAAAGGGTGATAGGAAACACATATTACTATTATCTTCGGCGCATAGAATATTACGAACAGATAGCGCGCGCTTCAAGTGATTCGGATTCTGCTCACTCAAGCGGTGTGTGACTAGCTTGACTGACCTCTGCTGCAATCATCGGCATCGGACAGACAACTTGATACCTGCCGATACGAAATGGTGATTTTCAGCTAGATAACTTTCCCGTATCGTTAAAGTGCGTAGTTGTGTGCTCTTTTCGGTTGAAGCTACACTGATCCAAGCTCGGAGACTGCAAATGGAAATTGAGACCAATTCATCTCGTTTAGAAAAGGTCGTCATCCAAACCGGCGGGAAGTCGGTCCACGGCTATTTGGAAATGCGGGAATGGAACACGATTGAGGATATCCTTGAAACGCCGCTTTTCAGCTCTGTCGAAAAGCTTCGAATTCGCCGTCCTGATTCCGACTTTGTCGAGGAAATCCCGATCAGTGACGTAAAGGCAGTCTTTTACGTGAATAGTTTTGAGGGTGACCCGACGCGCGCCGCAATCAACTTCCACACACGCACGCCGATTGTTTATGGCATCTGGATTCGGCTGGAATTTCTGGACGGCGAAGTAATGGAGGGAATCGTACATAACTCGATACGTTACCTGGTCGATTCAGGTTTCTTTTTGCTTCCAACCGATCCCGCCAGTAACAACAAACTTGTTTACGTTCTGAAAAAGTGGATCGTTGACCATCGCGTCCTGGGTTTACGGAATCTCTAGAGGCTGTTATTAACTTTATCCCTTTATTTGCTTTGCGGTAGGCGCAGCTGTGGGTTGGAGCAGACGATGGAGTCATGGATGCTCCGAATCGGCCGGGCTATCAGACGGATGTGACGGATGAGGAGTGGGCGTTTGTAGCGCCCTATTTGGCGCTGTGCCGCGAGGACGCCGCGCAGCGCGACTACCCGTTGCGCGAGGTCTTCAACGGGCTTCGCTACATCGTTAAGACCGGCAACCAATGGCGGCTGATGCCGCACGACTTGCCGCCTTGGACCGTGGTCTATCAGCAAATGCGCCGCTGGATGGCCACCCGCTGCTTCGAGACGATGGTCGACGATCTGCGCAAGCTGCTGCGCGAGTACGCGGACCGCAAGGCGCAACCCACGGCGATGATTCTTGACAGCCGTACGTTGCAATCGACGCCCGAGTCCGGTGCGCGTGCCGGTTATGATGGGGCCAAGCGGCGCAAGGGCTCAAAGGTGCATGCGGCAGTCGACACGCTGGGCCATCTGCTGGCGCTGCACGTCACTGCGGCCGACGAGCAGGATCGTGCCCAAGTCAGCGTACTGGCCGAGGCCGTGCAACAGATCACCGGCGAACATGTGGAACTGGCCTACGTTGACCAGGGCTATACCGGAGAAAACGCCGCGCAGGCCGCAGAAAAGCACGGGATCCAACTGGAGGTCGTCAAGCACACCGAAGCCAAACGCGGCTTCGTGCTGCTACCGCGCCGTTGGGTCGTCGAACGAGACTTTGCCTGGGCCGCGCGGTTCCGCCGCCTGGCCAGAGACTACGAACGACTGGCCGCAACCTTGGCCGGCCTACACTACCTGGCCTTCGCCATCCTCATGCTGGCCAGCCTCGTCAGAACTTTCGCGTGAAGTTAATAGCAGGCTCTAGGGCTCTATGTCTAGTTCGGCTTGATCGAATACCGCAAACGTGTAGCACACCAGCGATTGCCCGGGGATTGGTGTACCTGTCCCAGTAAGCCACCTTCAACTCAAGCGACAAAACAGCCGGACACAAGTGGTCCGGCTGTTTCATTTCCCGCGGTCTGGAGATCAGCTCCGCACAATCTTCGGCGACTCAATCCCCCTTGTGGCATTGCGCGTGTCCACCACCAGTTGCGATTGCTCAACGATGGCGTGGTAGTCGTACGCGGTGTGATCCGTAACAATAACCACCGCGTCGAATTGCGCCAGGTCATCGAGCGGCGTATTCGTCATGTTCAGGGCATAGTGGCGGCCACGGCCCACGGTCGGAAAGTATGGATCGTTGTACGACACATCGGCGCCCTTCTCGCGCAGCAGCTCGATGATGGTGAGCGAAGGCGACTCGCGCAGGTCGTCGACGTCGCGCTTGTAGGCCAGCCCGAGGACGAGGATCTTCGATCCCTTGATCGCCTTTGACCGCTCATTGAGCGCCGCGGTGACCTGCTCGATCACGAAGTAGGGCATGCGTGTATTGATTTCGCCGGCCAGTTCGATAAAGCGGGTGCTGAAGTCAAATTCGCGCGCCTTCCACGAGAGATAGAACGGGTCAATGGGAATGCAGTGCCCGCCCAGCCCCGGCCCGGGATAAAACGCCTGGAAGCCGAAGGGCTTGGTGCTCGCGGCCTGGATCACTTCGTGGATGTCGATGTTCATCCTCATGCACAACTGCTTCAGCTCATTCACCAGCGCAATGTTGACGCAGCGGTAGATGTTCTCAAGCAGCTTGGTCATCTCCGCCACCGACGGGCTCGTAACCGGCACCACGTGGCGGAAGATGGCGCCGTACATGGCGGCGGCAAGCTCGGCCGCGGCCGGACTGCATCCGCCCACCACCTTGGGAATATCGTGACGTGCGACCGAATCTTCGCCGGGGTTTTCGCGCTCCGGCGAAAAGACTACGTGGATGCCGCTGTCGTCGAAGCCGCGCGTCACCTTCAACCCATGCGCATTGCCCGATTCGAGAATGGGCACCACAATTTCCTCCGTGGTGCCGGGATAGGTCGTGCTTTCCAGCACAATAAGCTGATCTTCGCACACGTGCGGAGCAATGGACTCAACCGTCTGCCGCACGTAGCTGAGGTCGGGCTCATGGTGCTCGTCCAGCGGCGTGGGTACGCAGATAATCACGGCGTCCATCTGCTCAATGGCCGAGTAGTCTGTGGTCGCTTGAAAGCCCGACTTCTGCGCTTGCTGAATGTCCTCAGGCAGGATACGAACAATGTAAGAGTTGCCGGCATTGAGGGTGGTCACTTTGTCGCGTGCAATGTCAAAGCCGGTAACGCGGAAGCGCTCGGCGCTGAAGAGCAGGGCCAGAGGCAGGCCCACGTAGCCCATGCCCACAATGCCGATGCGGGCTTCGCGGGTTTCCATCTTTTGCTTGAGCAGGGCCAGTCGGCCGCCCGACGTAGTCGTAGTCATGAGCTAGATTGTACGGCGTATGGGCCCCGGCGTGAGGCGAGAGCGAGCAACGTGTCACCACAAGTCTGCAATAGTATCCTAGCCCTTGCGGACCCCGGATACGAACTCCGAGAGGCAAAAATACTGCGGTAAATTGCGGCCAAGACGGACAAAAAGGCGAAAGGTACAGCTAAGTATTGCCCTGGTTTTTACGAAGGCTGGAGCCAGAAATTATGAATTCCTGTACTGAGGGACGCCTCTGGTACGCCGAAGAAGACGGGGCGCTGGCGGAACGATACGCATAAGATCTGGGGCTTACACCTGAGTTGAGATCACTCCTGCTCTTCTGGAAAAGCGCTTGCACACAATCGGCAGTAAAGCTTGTGAAGATGTGAGCCATCTGCTGCGACGTGGAAGAAACATCGCCGTCAGGTTGCAATTGATTCCACAGTGCATGTGCAACCGATTGCACATACCCGCATTCTCTTCTGCGCAAGCTATTCATTTCATTAGAGTAATATTTGGCCCGGCGCATGCAATAAGGAGAGCGTTTGCCGTATCGGAGTGACCGACTGCGGCTCATCATCTCAAAAAATTCGCCACAAGATGAGCCAACCAAAAACCCTGCGGTACAACCAACAAGGAGGTAGTAATGAGATTCAAATTTAGTAAGGTTTTGGGCTGTGTCGCCGTTTTGGCAGCCTCCCTGTATCTCGCAGGGACTGCGCGGGCCGACACAATCACCGGCACCGTCTGGGGGAACGCGGCGTGTAATTCGTGCTCCAGCGGCCTCACCGGGACGAGTATCGCCAATAACGGGAATACCGGCTTTTCCACGAACCCAACTGACTACAGTTCTGGAAGTGCCATCGCTATTACAGTGACAGTCCCCGACGGAACCGCTCCGTTCGGTTTCTCCAGCGCTACCGACGAAAATCTATTGGGATTTTTGTCGGCGGGCGGAGCCAGTGCCACTGCCAGCACCAATCAGGTCAGTGGCAGTCCGTGCAGTTCACCTTCAAACACCGCCTGCGGTATCAACAACGACGTCATGAATTTCATGGGACAAACGTTCCTGAAGAATGGCCAAACTTATCACATCACTCACGACGACGGCATGTATCTGTACGTCAATGGCACCCAGGTAATCAGTTCCGGGGCTCCAACCGCAGCTCATGACAGTACCTTCACCTGGGGCGGTAGCGATGGCATGTACAGCTTCAGCCTTTGGTACGACGAAGTGAATGGATCCCCTGCGGTGTTAAGTTCGTCAGATTTCGGCGTTACCCCCGAACCTTCCACCCTGCTGCTGCTGGGGACGGGGTTCCTCGGACTGGCGCTTTTGCTTTTCATGAAAGGTGTCAAGCCGTCCACCAAAGACTTCCTGGCTGACGGCGTGTAACGGCTATTTCACCCGGCAATATTCATTCGGAACTCTCTCTACCAAGTGTGAACCATATCCTCATCGCGTTATGCGGCGGAATCACCCAGGGCCTGCCGCATAGCGCAAAACCCTGAAAATCTCTCGGAATGCTCTGGAGGCGATGAGTACCCGTCGTATCGAGATTTTTTTGCTTCTCGGTACCGACCCTGTTGTGGTGTGTTTGCATTCAGGATTTTGGCCTGTTTGTGCATAACCATGGCCAGTTCTGACGTTCGGTAATTGATTGGCAATGATGGCGAAAGATGAAGCTATTTTTCGAGAGCGGAGGTCACTTGACCCAAGACTGGTAACGCACAATCTTGGGAGTAGGACCATGAGACAAGAGAAAACAGCAGTTGGAAGGAAGCGGCGAAAGGGGCAACGATTTAGAGTGAATGCTCCAATTTCGATCCCTCTCGGTGACCAGGCCTTGGGAGGATTCACGCGAGACATGAGCAACCGTGGCGTTTACTTTTACCTGGACTCCGCACAGTCGCCCCCTAAAACTGGTAATTTCGAATTCTTTGTCGAATTACCTTCCGAGATTACGACGACATCCTGCTGCCAGGTATGGTGTCTCGGGCGAGTGAAGCGGATAGAGAAAGGAAATTCACATCTAACTGGCTATGCGGCGGAAATTTTGAAATATTCTATAAAGAAAGCACAACGCACAATACTGAATCTCGCATAACAGGTTGACTTCCCTTCTGCCCGAGTCTGCGTCTCTGAACGGGGTCGACTGAAAATTCACTCCACTCGTGACAAGCAGAATAGAAGCGACCACTCGGCAGAGTTCGCAAGAAAGTCTATTGCTCGGTGCCTGGGACCAGTTGCTGTACGAACTTCTCCAGTGTTCTTTTATCGGCGCTGTTTCCAGCCCTGCCAGCGACGGTAAAGTACTTATCGGGCCAGGACGGAAGAAACTCTCCGACAATGCCATCTTTGCACCAGCGAACGACAACGAAATCAACGGCAATCCAACTGTCGGGTGATCCTTTTTCCCTGTCTGTCCTCTGCAGGGTCATGGAAATGATATTGCCCGAGGGCCAGCGTTCCTCGGTGATCAGGTAGAGGCCTCCAGCACTGATGTTGGCGACCCTGAGACCTTGCGGGACATCCATGAGCCAGTGATAGGCAACCAACAGCGGATCGATCACACGCACACTGCGGCGCGGATCCGGTGGCGCGAACCACTTCAGGAACCATGATTCGAGCTTCATCTCGGCGTAGTCCAGGCCGTCGACGATGCGATCGCATGTCGCGGCCAGCCTGCCTTTTTCGGCGCCGAGCAAAGTAAAGCTCGGGATCCTTGGGGCCGCGTCATTGGCGGGGATGGACCGCTGAGTTGGAGTTTCGGCTGGTGCTTGTCCGGCGGCGGGCAGCGAAGTGGAATGTGAGTTGTCATTTGCCGTTCTGGCGGCCGCCATGGCTGGCAGCGGAGGTGTAAGTGCAGTTGGATCCTGCTGCGTGAATTCAGAAGGAGGCGGACTGGCCTCCGGCGATTCCACAACGGTGATCGCTTCTGAAGCCCCTGTCGGCTCCGCCTCCGGCCGTGCCGGTTCTTTGGCCAGCGAAACTGAAACTCCCGGCTCAAAAGCGCGGGCGTCTGCTGCGGTCTCTTTCGGCTCAGCTTCCACCGGCGCTCGAGGTGTTCCGTCGCCGCGATGCGCCACCACTCCCAAACTCCTGGCAGTTTCGGTATTCTCAATTGCGCGCAGAAGAGTGACGATGGATTCATCACTCTCTAGAGTTTCGTCTGGAAGGGGTTGACGCGGCGAAGCGGCCAAGGACGATTCCGGTTGTACGGATTCCTTGGGCGGTGGGCCAGCAACCGACGGCTCGAAAGCAGAAGTAGCCCCAACGCGCTTTGTACGCTCCGAAAAAGCAGGCTCATCAGCCTGCCCGTCGTCCGGCACCACGGAGCCCAGGCTCTTGGCAATTGCGCTGCTCTCGATTATGTGTAGCAGAGCGGCCGTGGCGTCGTCGCTCTCCGAAGTTCCGCCCACCGCGGCCTCGGAGTCTTCAGTAGTCTCCGAGCCAATCTCTTGAGCCGACGCAGAATGCTGCGGCTTCCCCCGCATTGGCAACAAGGAAAGGCCCCCTTCAGGGACAAGCGCTTCATCCTCCTTCTTGGAACCGTATTTCTGGTATCGGTTCGCAGCACTCATCAGCGACACTCGATATCCTCCACAAAATTCCGATGTTGAGCTGTTACCTTGCGCGCCGTCCGCAATCATGTGCGCGGCAACACCTTCATCTGCCAGGCTGTGATCTCACCGAAAACGAAAATGGATAAGGTCTAAACGACTACCGCCTGAAAGCCGGAAGATTTAGACCCGATGGCGGAAGCTGAAAATCGGCCGTAGCCACAACCCGATCGGGTCCAAAATCCAAATTCGCATCCGCCGAAAGAACGCCAATCCCCTACCTCCGGTCCCGGCGGGAAATCGGGATATGATCCTGCCTCCTTATAACTGGCAACTTCATAAGCATGCGAGTTGCTGGAGCCACGACCTCAACCATCACCTCACTCACTGTGCACCCCTGTGAAGGATGATGGTCTTGACCGTCTCAAAAAGGATGAGTAAGTCCAGCCCTAGCGATATGTGCTTCATGTAGTAAAGGTCGTATTCGAGTTTGCGTCTTGTCTCTTCGAGGCTTGCCCCGTATCGATAGCGCACTTGTGCCCATCCTGTGATGCCCGGATGAATCATATGTCTGAGGTTGTAATAGGGGATTTCTTTGACCAGCCACTGCACGAATTCCGGACGTTCTGGCCGGGGGCCGACAAATCCCATGTCACCTCTGAGGACATTCCAGAGTTGGGGAATTTCGTCCAGACGGGTCTTGCGCATAAATCGGCCCAGTGGGGTGATTCGGGGATCGTTGCGGGTTGCCCAAACCGCCCCATTCGTTTCTGCGTCCTGACGCATTGTGCGAAACTTGTAAATTGTGAATGGGCGCCCTCCAAAACCGACTCGGATTTGACGGAAAAAAATCGGGCCCGGCGAGGAAAGACGTATGGCCAGAATGATGAAAGGAATCAGCGGCAAGCATACGGCAAGGGCTATTGAGGAAACAGCGATGGAGACGATTCGGCGTGCGACGCGAAGCGAATTACGAATCTTAAAGCCGTCGGAGAAGATCAAGGCGCTTGGATTCAGCCCGTCAAGCGGAACCATTCCCAAGATGCGCTCGACAAGCGCGCCAGACTCTTCCACAACGACCCCCTTGAGCCGGAGAGCCAGCAGGTCTTGGACAGGCATCGCCCCACGTCGATCTTCAAAGGCCACGATGACCCGGTCCACGGCAATTTCTCCCGATAGCAAGGCCTGCAATTCGGTTGTGAACGCCTCTTCCCTGTTCGTACCGTCAGAAGTTGATTCTCTTTCCAGTACCTCCATCCCGACATCGCGGCGCATGCGAATCAGTTCGACTGTGGAGCGAGCCTGCTCTCCATCACCCAATACATAGACCCGTTCTCGAAAAACCGGGAGATAGATAAGTCGCTCATAAATGTACCTCCACGCCAAAAGCAATGCGGCCAAAAATGCCGTACCCATTACCGCCACGTCGTGACCGATGTCAACCGAAGGGAACAAGTAAAGGAGACCTGCCAGGGCAAACGAAAGCGCACTGAGTACGAGCAGGAGCCGGAATGGGACCTCCCAACCTCCGGAGATCCGCTGCGGCTCGTAGAGGTCGAAGTAATAGGATAGGATCAGCGTAAAGGCGCAGATGGCGGAAATCTTCAGAACCCCGTTTTGATAAACCAGCGCAATGTAAGTATTGGGGCCTACCATGAACGCGGTCGCCAAAAAGAAAGCTACACAGATAAGAATAGCTTCGCAAAAAAGCAGCACCATAGTACGTGTTGAATAGTAAACATTAAATAGCCGAATCATCGCTTGCTCCGCGTTTTCCCACTTGATTTGCCATGATTCTCCCGGTCATTCTCTCCGTAGTATGAGCCGTAATAGGAGGAGTAATAATAAGAACTCTTGCGGTGCACGCCCACTGCCGCATTGAGCACGATTCCAAGGAGCCGGGAGTGCTTGAATGCTGCTTGAGCTCGTTGCGCAACCTTGAATGGCGTCTGTGCTTGACGAGCCACCAGCAGAACGGCGTCGGCGACGCGCGCTAGATCAACCGCGTCCGTGACTGCGAGAACAGGTGGAGAATCGATGATGATCCAGTCAAAGTGTGGCGACAGCGAAGTGACCAGGTCTTTCATGCGGGTTCCGGTCACGAGCTCCGAAGAAGTATCGATGGAAGCCCCAGCCGCAATAAAGGTGAGATTAGAAATCCGGTTGAGAAGAGGATCCTGAGATCCATTCTGCTGCATAACTTCGATCAGCCCTGCTGTGCCGGAGAGATATTCGGAAAGCCCGGGATGCCGGGGTGCGGCCAGGGATTCATGCAGAGTTGGGCGTCTCAGATCGCCGTCGATCAAAAGAACGCGGCTTGCGCCGTCCCGCGCCAGACTGACGGCAAAGTTCGACGCCACGAAGCTCTTGCCTTCGGCAGGCATGCCGCTCGAAATCAGCAGCGTTTTGATCGCCGATTCCTGGCGCGCCTCTACCAGCCGGGTTCGGAGACCACGAAACTGTTCGACAACCAATCCTCGCTCCAGTAGACACGGGATCACATCCGCAGAAGGCGCCCACGGGTGTTTTGCTACATCCTTGAGCGAGAGAGCTGCCGGCTCAGGCGAAGGCTCGCCAATAAATTCCAGGAGGTGCGCCGATTCAGTCGGAGCCTCCAGTTTTGCCCCAACCTCGATATTCTTTTCAAGATCGGCTTTTCGCAGGGCTTCGTAAATACGGCTCATTTGCTTTGTTCCTTTTGGAGGTGTGCAAAGTTTGTAACAGGATCGTCATCGTCGCGGCCGGTATCACTCCACCGGACTTCCTGCGAATCTAAAGCCCCTGTACGCGATACCAGAAATGGCTGGCCCGGCAGTTCGAAATCGGCCACGACAGACTCCACGATGGGCGCCGGTATCGGCTTGATCTGTTCTACAACGGCGTTGATCATCGAGTTTTCGCAGATCAAATTGACCAAGCGGGGAATCCCTTGAGAGTATTTATGGATTAACTGCACGGCTTCGGGTGAAAAGACCAGTTCCTCACTTCCCGCGATTCTGAGCCGCTGTGTAATGTAATCTTGCGTCTCGTCGACGTTCAGAGGCCTGGTCCGGCACCAAAGTGCAATCCGCTGCCGTAGCTGCCGAAGGCTCTGCACCCGGAGCTTTTCTTCCAATTCCGGCTGTCCGGAAAGTACGATCTGAAGTAGTTTCTCCGACGACGTTTCCAGATTCGTCAGGAGGCGAATCTCTTCCAGCATTTCCTGTGACAGGTTCTGTGCTTCGTCTACCATGATCACGCACAACGCGTGCTCGCGGTAGCGCTCGATCAACCAGCGACTTAGGGCCAAAAGCATGCCGGACTTGGTGCGCGCCGGCGCGGAAATGCCGAAATCGGCCAGAACAAATTCCAAAAAATCCAAAGAGCTAAGCCGCGGATTGAAGACGTAACAAATGAAAATGCGATCCTTGGGGAAGCATCGGAGCACAGATTTGAGCAGCGTTGTCTTACCTGTTCCCACTTCGCCGGTCATAACGACAAAACCCTTCCTGACTTTGATTCCGTAATACAGACAGGCAAGGGCCTCCCGGACATCCGGCGTCATATAAAGAAAGCGCGGATCAGGGGTAGCTTGAAATGCGGGGGCTTGGAGCCCAAAGAATGATGTGTACATAGTTAGCTACTCACACTCTCCGCAGTTTCCGAGTTCGATGTGGCTCCCCGGGGGATTGCCGATCTCGCTTGCTGGGTACTTTGCTGGTATGAGAAATCACGCACAACGTAGGCAAATTTGTGAACGCCCAAATATCAGCCTCATTGCGCAGTGAAGTATCCCGGAATTCGAGTAGCGCAGAGAGCAAAACGCCGATGGCCAAGCCGGCGAAAAGCCCGCCCACCGCAAATACCTTGTGGTTTGGAAACTTCGGTGTCTCGGGAAGATTGGGAGGATCCATGACACTGAATTGCTCTCCCTGTTGGCGGTGCTGCAACGCCGTTGCCATCGACGACTCGTTCATCTTCTTCAGCAAGCTGTCATAGAACTGAAGAGCAGTGGCATGATCGCGGGTGATCTGCTTGTACTCCTGCTCGACTTTCGGGCTTTGCTCGATCCGCGATTCGTACACGCGAATTTGTTGTTGAATCCGGTTCTGCTGCTGCTTAGCCGGAATCAGCGATTGCTGCACAGCATGCAATTGCGTCTCCAGACGCTGGAGCTCGGGTGAATCACTCTGCCCCTGGGCTACTGTTACAGCCGGAGCAGGCTTGAACGGAGCCTCTTTGATCTCGGCCCGCAGCTGGGCAATCTTGTGCGTTACGGCCACGACATCCGGATAATCGGGGGTGTACTGTGTCTCTAACTCCGCTTTCTGTTGAATCAGGGCCGTCAGTTCCTTCTCCCGTTCGTCTTGCTCGACTTGGGCCGGCGAACCTCCAGCCTGCTTCTCGTGTTTCTGCTGCGCAATCATCGTCTGAAGAAAAGTGACATTTTGTTGCATTTGAGAAACAGACTGCGTGATGGAATCCAGCTGCGTGGTGAGTGCCTGCAGCGTATTCGTATTTGAAGCCTGTTCGTCCGGCAATCTGCCAAGGTACTTCTCCTGAAAAGCTGCAAGCCTTGCATCCTGCGCGTCCAGGGTGCGCTTGGCGTCGCTAAGTTGCTGCTTCAGAAAGTCGGTAGTACCTTCCGCCGACTGCTGCATTGCGTTCAGATTCTCGGTCACGAACAGCGAAGTGATCTCACTGCAGACTAATTGCGCGGTGCGTGGATCGTGGGCGTCAAATGCCACGTAGAAGCCCGGTGTTCCGCCATGCCCTGTATCGGATCGGATCTGGCTCACACTGATCGCTTTGCGTGTTAGCGCAACGCGCTGGTCCATCGTCAGACCCTTACCCGCGTACAAACTGTACCGTCTGATGATGGGCTCCAGGCGCGAGCGGCTCAGGATTTGCTCCTTCATCGAAGCAAGCTGCGCGTCGAGATCTTCGTTCACGACAGGTTTCACGTAGTCTTGCGGAACCACCTGCTGTTGAACCAGAACCAGGGTCTGCGACTCGTACACTGGCGGGATGATGTAGCTTAGCCACACGACGGCGGGAAACAGAACCGCGGTGCAGGCAACAATCACCAGCCACCGCCTCTTCAATATCTCGAGGTATTCATCAATCTTTAAAGCGCGATGCCCAAGCATCCGATCTGCTCCTTTACGGCTTAACGCCTCAGGTTAATCTGTGGCGAGGATAAGCCGATCCCGAAACTGAACGTTTGAATCAGCTGGCCAAGCGCATTCCCCGGAAGCGAAGCGCTCGTGGATTGCGTCATGGCAGTGTAGTTGCCGAATACGGTCCAGTGCTTGCCCAGTTGCCACGCTGCCTGGGCCCCGCCGTATTTCGCGGCCGTGCTTCCACGGTTCGCAAGTGCAGCCGTGCGCATATAAGAACCGGTAGCTCCTACGACAAGCTCCCGGCCGAATTGCCGCGAATAGCTCGCCGAGGCTGAGTCCGTCTCTGCACCTATCAGATACCCTGCCCCGCCGTTGATTCCCCGGGAATAGTTCAAGCCAGCGCTGCTGTAACCAAATTTGTAGCTGAGTGCTGCATTGGCGGTCAGTCCGAGCGAAGAGGGTACGGCAATCGTATTGGAACTGCTCGTCCATTCCGGCCCGGCGGATATATTCGTGGTAATCTTCCGGCTCCAGACACGCTTGAATCCTGCCAGCCCGGAATTAGTCTGAAACGAGAAGTGATAATCGGGATATGCAAATTCGGAAAAGACGTAGTTGCCGAAAAAGGAGTCACGCGCGTCGAGGCGCCAGTTCAACCCGCCGTTCACAGCGGCATCGTTAGTGTTTATGCCGTTGCCGTCGGGAAAGAGCAGGATATTGTAGCTGCCGCCGGCGCTCAGAACGGTCGCAGGGCTTAGATTGTGCATCGCGTCGGCGCTTGCCGCGTTGTCAAGCACATTCGTACTCAGCGTCAA
Source organism: uncultured Acidobacteriota bacterium (assembly GCA_963830225.1). Taxonomy (GTDB): domain Bacteria; phylum Acidobacteriota; class Terriglobia; order Terriglobales; family Acidobacteriaceae; genus Telmatobacter. The sequence goes on from CAWHLO010000001.1 coordinate 312,318, forward strand.
AATCGACTGATCAGGTGATGAAGCTGCAGGATTTTGCCCTGTGATCGGCTCGCCTACTCCCGGAATACCTGTAAAGCCGAAGGTCGGCGCTTCCGGCGTATAGCTCACATTGTCACTCGCGGATACGCTCCACCTGCGCCCTGCAATCGCCTGCGAAATAAGCAGGTGCTGAAACAAGCCGGCGTTGTAGTCTGGACCGCTGATGATCCAGTTGTAGCCTCCGCCATAGATCATGTTGAAAGGAAGCCGCTCACTCTGGTTCGAATAATCGAGCGACCCAGACATGGTGCTGGTTTGCCATGTGCCCAGGCTTTTCCCGCTTTCGACACTCTGCGAGTAGCGAAGCGCGTACTTGAGCTGTCCCGGCGGGACAGGCACCCAGGGGCCCGTGGCTGCCGGCTTAACTTGCGCCCCGACCGCTATAGTCGGCATCAGAAGGAAAACACCGAATTTTATAGAGAATTTCAATTCGTGCACCTCAGGGGACAACGATCGTATCCCCGGGAAGGAGTGTCAGGTTAAAGCTTGCGTCTCCCTTGAGCGCCTTCTTGTAATTCACCGGGATTCTCTGTCCCTTTCCGCGCAGAATGTAGATCTTCTTCTTCTTTGCGAACTCAGTTAGGCCGCCAGCGCTCGATAATGCCTGGAGTATGGTCATGCCCGGAGTCATCTGAACAGGTCCCCTTTTCCCGACCTCTCCCAGCACATACACAAAGCTCTTATGAATCTGCGAGACGACGACTGACACTTCCGGGTCTCTGATAAACTTCTGCAGCTTGCTGGAGATTTGAGCAGATAATTGCATCGGAGTTGTTCCCGACGCCTTAATGTCGCCAAGCAGCGGCATGGAGATCTTTCCGTCTGGCCGCACCAGTAGAGCGCCGGAAAGGCTTGGCTGCTTCCATACAGAGACGGTTAGCATATCAGACGGTTGAATAATGTATTTCTCCTTGGCTGCGCCCGTGGAGGGATCTGCCGCTGGATGGGATCCAGACGAAGCCTTTCTTGCGGTGCTGGCCTGCGCACAGCATGCCATCGCCGAGATTGCGACCGCCAAAAACAGGATGGTACGAAATTTCATTTTCCTACTCCGATGCCGCAGGAAGGCGGCCGCGAAATTGTGGCTGCCTGTTTGATCTTGTAAAGGAGCGCCTTGTAGCTGATTCCTAACTCATCAGCGGCGCGCTTTCGGTTTCCCCCGGTTGCGGCCAGAACCTCTGAAATCATCTGGCGCTCTACCTGGATGCAAGCGGCGCGGGTCGCCTCTTTCAACGAAAAGGACCCATACAGCCTCGACCTCTTGACCGCCGGGGCGGACGCTTTGAGAACTGCCAGGGAGATGGATGGGTCTTCTATTGCAACAAAGGTCTTAATTGCCTTCTGAAGCTCAGTCAAGTTACCGGGCCAGTTGTGGTTCAGTAAGAACTCGACGATTTCCTCGCTCAGAACTGGCTTAGGGCGATCGAACTGCTTCGAGTATTGCGTCAGAAATTCGTCGGCAATCGTAAGCAACTCGTCTTTCCTGAAGCGCAAAGGAGGAATCCGAAACGTGACGGCTGAGACCAGGTGGAAGAAATCTTCCCTCATCCGCAGGAAATTCACTTCCTCGATTAGCTCGCGGCTCGTTCCACACAGTAAACGGGCATTCTGCCCGCCCTTAGCCTGGAAGTGACTCTCAACGATAAGTTCCTGCATGGCACAGCTCAGGCCGGAAACTTCGTTGAGGTATATCGTCGTTCCAGGCGCAGTGATCGCAGAGAGGAGAGTCTCCGGCGTACAATCGGCCGCAACAATCTCGCAGAATCCGCTCTGGGATCCATGCGACTGGGCGTGGATTCGCTCGGCAATGGAACGTTTTCCTGAGCCAACCTCTCCAACAATCAGAACCGGACAGCCGCAATCGGCCAGGCGCACAATCGCGCGACGAAATCGGGATTCCATTGGGAACAGTGCCTCTGCCTGTCGTTTTGCAGGTTGCACAGCTGCGATAGTTGCCATATGGGACTTTTCGAGCCTTTCAATATTTCCCTCAGCAATGCGGCTTCCAAACTCCCCGACGCGTTGCAAATCGCGAATTTTCGCTAGTATTCCCCAACTGGCGATGCCGAGGGAAGGAAATGGGCTTAGCCTGGGACCGTCCAAGTTCCCTAAAAGTCGCATCAGTGTGACATTTCATTCCAATGCGAGTGGAAAATCACTTCCACTTTCAGTGGTCAAATCTTTTCTCCTGGCTAGAAATAGGTATGGAAAGCCATTGAAACACGGACAACTCGCTTCGGCATTGGAATTGCAAAGAAGGGGAAGCGGGGGACACGACCAGCCGCCGCGTTGCCAGCAACAATGACTCAAAGCGTTCAGATTTCGACTGCCCCGAAGAGGTTCTGGTCCACGCAGAAAGTTAACCTTGCGTGGCGCGCCCTCCTGCTCGGAGTCTTGCTTGCGCTCCTGTACTATCGGGTGCTGGCGAAACTCGTATCCGATTGGTGGAATATTCCCGATTTTTCGCACGGGTTTCTGGTTCCGATCTTTGCGGCGTATCTGGTCTGGACTAAACGGAAGATTCTGCTAAAAACTCGGTTGGCTCCGTCCTGGAGCGGCGTTGCTGTTGTGTTTGTCGCCTTGCTGCTGCTGATGGCGGGCTCCTATGGCGCCGAACTTTTTCTCTCCAGGATTTCCCTCGTTGTTCTGCTCTTCGGGTTTGTACTGGCCTTTGGCGGTTTCGATCTGCTCAAGGAGCTGCGCTTCGCTCTCCTGGTGCTACTGCTGGCCATCCCCATCCCCGCCATTCTCTTTACCCAGATCACCTTCCCGTTGCAGATGCTGGCTTCGAAACTGGCCAGTGCATTGCTCCCCCTGTTCGGCGTCCCAGTTTTTCGCGAAGGCAATATCATCAATCTCCCGACGATGAGTCTGGAGGTGGCGGAGGCGTGCAGCGGCATCCGTTCTCTCATGAGCTTGTGCACGCTCGCGGTCTTCTACGGTTACTTCATGGAGAAATCCACTTGGAAAAGGGTGGTGCTCGTCCTCGCCAGCGTCCCGATTGCGATTGCCGCCAACGCGCTCCGCATCCTGGGCACCGGACTCTGTGTACAGTACTGGAACCCCGATAAGGCGGCCGGGTTCTTCCACGAATTTTCCGGTTGGGTCATGTTTGTGGTGTCGCTCGCTTCGCTGTTCCTGTTGCATCGCGCGATGGGCTTGCTGACCAGGGGAGTGAATTCATGAACGGTTTTCGCTACCTGTCTGTTGTGGTGCTCTTGTTTGGCGGTTTACTGCTCCTTCGCACCCACGACAGCGTCGAGATTATTCCCAAAGGAGCTCCATTGTCGGAGGTTCCTTACGCCATTGGGGGCTGGACCGGCCGCGATTTGGCTATCGATCCAAGCTCGCTTAAAGTGCTGGGCCCGGGCGAATTCCTTTCCCGCGTCTACCAACAGCCAGGGGGGGCTGTCCCCATCAGCCTCTTCATCGCCTATTTCCCGTCGCAGCAAACAGGAGACACAATCCACTCCCCCAAGCACTGCCTGCCGGGGGCAGGATGGTATTTCGAATCCTCGAAATACGTTCCATTGACCGACGCGAAAGGCAAAGCGAATCGCGTCGGGGAATATGTCATTAGCGACGGCGAGACAAGACAGTTCGTGATCTATTGGTACTACGCCCACGGCCGCAGCGTTGCTAACGAGTATATGGCGAAGTTTTACCTGATTGCGGATGCAATCCGGATGAATCGAAGCGACGGTTCGCTCATCCGCGTGATTACTCCAATCAATCCGGCGACAGGAATCGGACCGGCAAAGACAAAAGCTGAGAGATTCGCCGAAGACCTGATGCCGATGCTACCGCGGTTTATCCCGAACTAGACAGCAATATGGAAGCACGCATGAAAGACGAATAAGAATTCAATGGCTTTACATCGGGGGGGGGAAGGCGGGATTTCGCGCAGTTCCGATGCAGAGCCGGCCATCGAGACCGGCCCAAAGCGATGGCGAAACACAACTGGGTTTCTGCAAACAGGTGGTGCAAAATGACAAAGCGTTATCTTCTGAGTGTCTTAGCTCTGTTCTTGGTGGTAGGTTTGCTCACGGCATGCCATACGGATCCGAACGTCCGCAAAAAGAAGTATCTCGCCAGTGGAAATCGGTATAACGCAGAAGGCAAGTACCGCGAAGCGGCGATCCAGTATGAAAACTCACTGAAAGCCGACAAGAATTTTCCGGCCGCCCATTTTGCGCTGGCCACCGCCTACATGCACATGGATGCATATGGAGCGGCGTTTCGGGAATTTTCGCGTACCGTGGAATTACAGCCTTCGAACTACCAAGCCCGTATCGATCTGGGAAATCTGCTGGTCGCGGGTGGCAAGCTCGATCAGGCCGAGCGGCAAGCCAAAACCGTGCTTGCAGCGCAGCCGAATAATGCCGACGTTCATGCTTTGATGTCAGCCATTGCATTAAAGCGCGGTGACAAAGCTCGGGCGCTTTCCGAAATTAAACGTGCCGTACAGCTTGCGCCGAATCGATCAGCTTTCTATGACAACCTCGCATTGTTACAGATGCAAGATCCGGCTCAACGCGCCGCAGCCGAAAGCAATCTCAAGAAAGCAATCTCTCTCGACCCCAAGTCCGTCAACGCCAAGCTCGCGCTCAGCAACTATTACCTGAGCACCAATCGCATGGCCCAGGCGGAAAAGGTAAGCTGGCAGGCCGTGGCAGCAGACCCGAAAAGCATCGCAGCGCGAAAGAACCTTGCGGGGGTCTATCTCAGAGAGGGCGAAGAACCGAAAGCAGAACAGGTACTCCGTCAGGCATCGCATGATCTCTCTGCCGATCCGCAGGGCGTACGTATTCTGGCAGACTTCTTTGTGGCCACCAACCAGTTGACTAAGGCCCGTAGCGAATTCGCAAGTCTGGTTTCGCAACACCCCAAGAATCTTGATCTGCAAAAGGCCTACCTTCGCGTCCTCATCCAGACAAAGGACTACGCAACGGCGCAGTCGGTGGCGGCCAAGCTTATGAAGGAAGATTCGGGGGATCCTGAAGTGGTCGCCCTGAACGGAATCGTGCTGCTCAGTAAGGGCGATGCCGACGATGCCGTGAATGCGCTTCAGAGCGGAGCGAAAAACTATCCTCACGACGGCTTTATTCAGTATTGGCTGGGCATGGCGGCTCTTGCCAACGGCTCTCCTGCGCTCGCGCAGCAAAGCTTCCAGCGAGCCATCGCAATAAAACCCACTGCAATCGACGCACTGGGGCAGCTGGCCCAGCTTGCCGAACGTCAGGGTAACGTGGATTTACTGTCCAGTGTTGCCGGCAAAGCCATTTCTGCCGTGCCGAACTTCGCAGGTGGCTATCTGTGGCGTGCAATCGTGGAGATGCACCAGAGCACATTCGACAAAGCCGAAGCGGATTTAAAAACTGCGATGAAACTTGCGCCGCAAGATCCGGAAGCCTACCTCAAAATGGGCGAGCTCCGCTTTGTGCAGAAGCGCTTCAAAGAAGGAGAGGCTTTGCTGCAGAAGTCGCTGCAGTATGATCCGAATCTGATCGAGGCCGTTCACCTGCTTGTCAGCTACGACCTTCATAGGAAGCAAACGGCTGCCGCCTTCTCGCTTGTGAACGCGCAGATCCAGAAGAGCCCAAAGAACAGCGGCTTGCTCGATCTGCTGGCCGAACTGCAAATGCACGAGAAACAGCCTAAACAGGCGGCAGCTACAGCGCAGACAGCGATGCATTTGAATCCGTCGGATCCCACAGCCGTAATGCTGTATGCCAGCACTGCGGTTCAGCAGGGCCAAACCGCAAATGCCATCCATGCGTGGCACCAGTGGACCACGGCTCACCCAAACGATGCGAACGCAATGGCTCTCCTCGGCGCGCTCGAGGAGATGAGCGGAAACAAACAGGCTGCCCAGGCAGATTACCAGCGTTCGTTGCATACTCAACCGCAGCAGCCACTGGCCGCGAATAATTTAGCCTACATGATGCTCCAGGACGGCGGCGACCCGGACGTGGCCTTGTCACTTGCTCAGATTGCACGTAAGGCTATGCCGAATTCCCCGAGTACCGCCGACACGCTGGCTTGGGCTTACTACAAGAAGGGCACTTACCAGTTTGCCCGGGACCTGCTCGAGGACGCCCTCAAAGCCGAGCCCAACAACGCAACCATGGAGTACCACCTGGGCATGGTGTATTCGAAATTGCGCGACACTCAGGATGCGGTGATTCACCTGAAGAAGGCAGTCGCTCTCGGTCATGGAACGCCAACAGCCACTGATGCGGAGAAGGAGTTGCGGGTAATAGGCTAGTGTACTGAGTCATTAATTCATTACACATTTATCGACAAGCAGCGTCTAACATGACATGAGCGAGGTCATGAGACGAGGACGCCGTTTGCCGAAGTTGGAACTGAGCGAGGAGCAGCGCAGTACCTTGCAGGGTTGGACGCGGAGGAGGAAGACCGCGCAGGCGCTTTCGATGCGAGCACGGATCATATTGCGCGCCTCCGAGGGACTGACCGCTACGGCCATCGCTACAGAAACGCATGCGTGTATTCAAACGGTCAGTAAATGGTGGCGCAGGTTTGATGAGCGGGGATTGGATGGACTGCTCGATGAGCCGCGTCCCGGACAGCCACGCAAACTGAGCGATGCTCAGATCGAAGAAGTCATCGTGCGCACGCTGGAGAGCAAGCCGCCCGCTGCCACCCATTGGTCAACCCGTACGATGGCACAGGCTACAGGCATCAACCAGACCGCGATCAGCCGCATCTGGCGCGCCTTTTCTCTGGCCCCGCATCGCTCCGAGACGTTCAAGTTATCCAAAGACCCGCTGTTTATCGACAAGGTGCGCGACATCGTGGGGCTTTACATGAACCCTCCGGAGCGCGCGCTGGTCTTATGCGTGGATGAAAAGTCGCAGATACAAGCTCTGGATCGAACCGCGCCGCTGTTGCCCATGGGACCTGGGCAGGTCGAACGCCGCACCCACGACTATGCGCGGCACGGCACCACCAGCCTGTTTGCCGCGCTGGACACCAAAACTGGCAAGATCATAGGCCAGAACCAGCAACGCCATCGTTCCGAAGAGTTCCGCAGCTTCCTCGACACCATCGAGAAGAACGTGCCCGAAGAACTGGACGTCCACCTCATCATGGACAACTACGGAACGCATAAAACCAAGCTGATTCAGAATTGGCTGCTGAAACGTATCCATCCGGGCAACTACACGGTTGACGGCTTGGACGCTGAGCTGAGAAGTTAGTTTGCCATCCTGGCGGCGTAGGCGGTGGGGGTGAGTTCAGCGAGGGACTGGATCGAGCGGTTGGCCAGGCCTGGAAGGATATCAGCGAGATACTTTCGGATGGGGATGTTGAGCCGACGGCAGCTTTCCACCACCGAAAAGATGGCGGCGATCTTCGGCCCGGCTTCCTTGCTGCCCAGATGCAGCCAGTTTTTCCTTCCGATCGCTATAGAGCGCATCGCATTCTCGGCCAGGTTCGTACTCAGCTCGAGTTCCGGATGCTTCAGGAAAACCGTCAGCTTGTTCCAGAACGATAGCGTGTAATTGGCCGCCTGTCCGGCTGCGCTCTTAGGCAGCGCGGTCTTTTGCAAGGCCAGCGCCGCAGTGCGCAACAGTTCCAGCAGTTTGGGCGCACGCTCCTGCCGGAGCGCATCCCGTTGTGCGTGATCCAGGTTCTGTTCGCGAGCTTCGCGGTCGATGGCGAACAACTCGTCTATCAGGGCAACGATGCATGCCGATTCCTGATCGTTGGCATTGATCTTGACGGCATCAACGTACTTGCGCCGCGCATGCGCGAGGCAGCAGGCGTGAACCATCTTCGGACCGCCGACGTGGTTGTATCCTTTATAGCCGTCGGTCTGCAAAAGGCCATTGAAATTGCCCAGGAACTGCTTCGGCCCCTCGCCTTCACGGCCCATGCGGAAGTCGAACACCACGCCTTTGCCCGGCGAGCCATACTGCCACATGTAAGCCTGGTGATTGCGGCCGCGCTTGTCATGCGTCTGAACACCGATGGGAGTTTCGTCGGCCTGGATATAAGCTTCGGCCAGCACCTCACGCTTCATCGCCGCCGAGATCGGTATCAGTAACTCGCCGACCCGCAGCACCCCATCGTTGAGTGTCGATAGCGCGATCTGGACGCCGGCATCGCGCTTGATGATGGCCTGCTGACGATAGAGCGGAAGCGACGCGCAGTACTTGGCGACCACCGCTTCGATGATCATCTGGTCGGAGAGAACCGACTTGGCAACGATGCGCTCCGGCACAGGCGCGGTCTGTACTCCCTGCTCTTCGCAATCGCGGCAGGCACGCTTTTCCCGCCGGATCACCTTTACGTAATACTCGGCTGGGCGGACGTCGAGCACTTCCGTCTCTTCATAACCGATCACGGTGGTTTGCTTGCCGCACCTGCCGCAGTTGCATTGCTCGGGCGTGCAGGCGACGATCTCTTCGACACGTTCGAGATGAGCGGGCAGTTCCTGCCGGCCGGGATGTTTGCGACGGGGCTTGCTCGCGGGCTTGTCTTGCGGCGTCTTTGGCTGGAGCGGTTCGCGCTCACCCTCAGCCTCGACTTCCTCACTCGACACGCCCGGCTCCAGATCCAGCAACTGGAGCTGCAAATCGCTCAGCGTCTCGCTGCGCTTGCCGTACCGGGCGATGCGGTCCAGCCGCAAGCGCTCTTCGAGAACCCTGATCTTCACCTCGGCCAGGGCCAGTGCTTGATCCTTGCGCGTCAACTGCTGATCTCGGGCCGCGATCTGTTGATCTCTTTCCGCAAGCTGCGCCTGAAGCTGCGCGACGATCTCGGCGAGCAGCGGATCAGGTTGCAGGCTGGACTGTGCGGGAAGGCTCAAGATGTCTTATGAATAGCAGACATCGCTGTGGATAAGATCACTAATCGCCAGTGTTTATACGGCCTTACGTGACTCTTCTGATTCCTCGCCCACGGCCCGGCGATACCACTTCCGCTGCCGCGTCTGAACCAGATCGATGCCTCCGATAAGCAGCGCAAAATGCTCCCGGCTCAGCTGCACTCGCTTCTCGTTGCCTGCGGGCGCAGGCCAGTATAGGCGGCCGCCTTCCATACGCTTGGAGCAGACCCAGAGCCCCGAACCATCGAAAAACACCAGCTTCAAACGATTCCGACGCGAATTCGCGAAAAGGAAAATGTGACCGCTCGCCGGATCGCACTCCAGCACGTCGCGGATCTTGCCATACAGGCCGTCGAACCCGATCCGCATGTCCGTGTTTCCGGTGGCAACGTAAACGCGCGTTGCCGCGCCCAAGGCGAACATCGCCTCAGCTTTCCAGAACCGCAATCAGCCGCTTCAAATGACTGACATCGAACCCGGCTTCCACAACGATGCGCCGCCCGTTGACAAGTTCCACGCGCAGTCCGCCGCTCACCGGCGATGCGCTGATCAGATCGACAGGCAACAGCTCTTGTGCCGTATGCGTTGCTCGGCGGGTTCGATTCCGAGCACGGTAGTAATCCAGCGTGTGCAGCGCAATACTGTGCGCACTGCAAAATCCCTTGCGGCTCAAACCGCTCTGCTCAAAATCCCGTACCAGGCTTTCGGCCTCTGCCTGGCTCCGACGACGTCTCTCAACAACCGTTCTCGCATCTCCCATGCTTCAACTTCATCATGCGATCAAGTCTGCGAAAAGAGTGGCTTTGCCCGGATGGATACGCTGAAACGGCCCCGCTTCCATGTTCACTTCACGCCCACCTCTGCCTCATGGTTGAACCTGGTGGAACGCTGGTTCGCCCTGCTCACAGAACGCCGGCTTCGACGCGGCGTCCATCGCTCGACCAAAGAACTAAAAGCCGCCATCAACGACTTCATCGAACACCACAACCGCGACCCAAAACCCTTTATCTGGCATAAAACAGCAGACCAGATTCTCGATTCCGTCACTCGCTTTTGTAAGCGAATTAATGACTCAGGACACTAGGTCTTTTGGTGTTAGCCACCGCTTTGGAACCCGGGATGTGATCTGTCGTCTCGCTTGGCGCTGCAGAGGGCTCTCGACTGCAGTGCTTTGCGGTCCCGACTGCAGAGTCCGCGTAAGAAGTGGGCTGAAACTGGCACCGGCAACCAGAACGCTCTGCTCGCGGATCTCAACTGGAAGAGGATTCACCAACGGCTCCGGGCAGCCGTGCACCATTATTTATCGATTCTCCGGACAGAGAGCGGAACTATATGCCGCAATCGTCTTGCGGGCAATGGAGCGCCAGGACTCGTCGCCAAAGTTCATCGCTCTGACCTGACCGGCGAGTTGATTGCGCAGGGCGGGATTGTGGACGAGCTCGATTATGCCCGCGGCCAGACCTTCAATGCATGCGAGGTCCTCGGCGGTCGGTCCGCAATTTCCGGCCTCGGCGCCGGGGGGCGGTACCAGTAATGCGTTTTGGCGATCTGTGAGCAGTTCGCGGAAAACCTGAAGGTCGGTGGCAACAAGGGCTTTACCCAGGGCAAGTCCGGTTGCGAGCGCGCCGCTGGTCGTGATGGCGCGGTAAGGATATATCACGATATCGGCGGCGCGGTAGAGAGCGGTGAGTTCTTCGGCAGAGATAAACCGGAAGTGAAGGTGAACCTGCCGGAGCTTTAGCCGGGCGACCTGGGCACGGATCTGTTCAACTATAGCCGGCTGCCCGGTACCGGCGATAACCAGACATACCTCTGTGGTGTTTTCTTCGACGCGCTTCCAAGCTTCGAGGAGGAGGTCTATGCCCTTGTACGGGAAAATGATCCCCTGCCATAGGACAATGAGTTGACCAGGCGGCAGATTGAACGAACTGAGGCCTTCTCGCCCGCCGGAAGCAGGTAGATCGTAGAAGAAGGGACCGTGGGGAATAACGGAGACTTTGGAGGCTGGAACGACGAACTCGGCGACCAGACGGTCACGGACTGAGGCGGAATGGCAGATGAGCGCGTCCATGCTGGAGTAGAGCGCCCGGAAAGTGGGTTCGTGGGTCCGGCCAGAATCGTGCGGCAGGAGATCGTGAACGGTTAGTACGATTCGAGAGCCGCGAAGCTGCCACAGCCGCACGAACCAGAGGTCGAGCGGAAACGGCGAAGTGAGCATAGGCAGGTACTGGACGTGTACGATCTCTGGAGGCCGGATCAGAAAGCGAAGGGTCAGTGCGGTCAGGTTCAGCACGGATTCCAGGACTTTGAGGATCCGGCGCAAAAGGCGAGGTAGGCGGAAGCGGCCAACGAGATTGAGGAATCCAGGCTGGAGACGGATGCCACGGCTCGAATAGCAGGAAGGATCAAGGTAATAGGTGATGGAGCCAACTCTCAGGGCTGCTCCCTGGTCAAGGAGTGCACGAGAAAGATAGGAAGTGTAGTAAGGAAGAGTAGCCCAGAGATCCATCATGAATATGCGCGGGGAACAGAGTGGGCGCTTTGGCTTTTCCGTTACTGCCGGACGCACTTTTTCAAGCGAAGCCCGAAGGCTCGACGCGCCAGTAGAGCTTAATTCTGACCGATTCGCGGAGCAGTTGCGGCTGTCGACCGCACGTGCCTGGGGAGTGCTGGAGCGGGAGGAATTGATCTCGGAAGCTCGAGCGGCAAGAGCATCCTCATAGATGCGAAGATAGTCTGCGGTCATGCGATCTGCAGAGTATTCGCGAGCAACGAGTTCCCTGGCGGCGCGAGAGAATTGGGTTCTTCTGTCGGTATCGCGTAGCACCTTAAGAATGGCGGCGGAGAGTGCGGCGGGGTCTTTGGGTGGCACAAGGAGGCCAGTGACGGCATCGCAGACGATTCCGGTGACTTCGCCGACCGCCGTTGCGACGATGGGAAGACCGCTCGCCATACCCTCAAGAAGAGCAATGGGAAGCCCTTCCTGGCGCGAGGCAGATACCATTATGTCGAGCGAGGCATAAACCGAAGCCATGTCATCGCGGCGACCGAGAAATGTCAAGGCGTAGTCCAGGCCAAGTTCCCTGCAGGACCGTTCCAGGACGGGCCGGTCTGGGCCATCACCAACAACGACGAAGCGTGCGGTGGGAAATTCAGCCAGCACCCGCGCGGCAGAATCAAGAAAGATGTCAACCCCTTTTTCCCAGGCAAGACGGCCTACAAGGCCAATAAGCGGTGCACCGGGCGTCAGATTTGTGCGGAGCGAAGGCGACGCCGAGGCGAATGGACGGAGGTCGATGCCGTTCCGCACGATTCGAATGCGGCCTGCTTGGACTCCCGCTCCAAGCAGGCGCCGGCGAACATCTTCGGAGACCGCGACAACGCGTGCAAACCGGCGCAGCACGAACCGGTCAAGTTTGCCGTACAGGGTCACAATGCGATTGGTGTCGTACCAGGTGTGGCATGTAGAGACCAGGGGAAGCTTCAGGCGGCGGAGAGCCAAAAACGAGTAGACATCGGCCTTGTAGCCATGGGCATGAACGACGTCAGCATCTGTCGAAGCAGCGAGCGCACGGATTCCGGCGATTGTGGCGCGGTCGACCTGGCCGGCACAGGGAATCAGGTAAGCCTCCAGCCCTTGGCTGACGGCGGCATCGAAAAGTTGGCGGTTGGGACCGGCGGCATTATCGAAGACGCCGAGTGCGCTGGCATGCGGGCCGGCCGACAGAGTGCGCATAAGACTGAGAATGACGGCTTCCGCGCCATACATCCCGCTGCTGCTGATGACATGCAGGATCTTCATGCGTGCGGTTCCTGGCGGGATGCGGGGAAAGCACCATCGGGGCCGGGTTGCGCGTCGGAGTCTCGTCCATTCTCCTGGCGGTTAACGACCGACCACAGGCGAGCGTAGAGGCGGTCGCCGAGAACAGACTGAGCGGCTGTTTTGAAGCGATGCTTGAGTACGATACGGGCGAGCAGCGGGCTTGACGGCGTGAAAATCCGGGCCAGCCAATCGGGCTGCATGTCACCGCGGATGTTAAGCCGCCCTACGGTGAATCCGGGTGGAACGGGTTCGCTGCGTGGGGCCGAGGTGAACACGCGGTTATATCCAGCGGCGCGGCAAGCCTGGAAGACGCGGCGGTTGGCGCGTCCCCCAGGAAGAGACATAGTGGTGACGGGCACGCCGAGGTGGTCCTCAAGTGTGAGGCGCGCACGGCTCAGTTCAATCTGGAGTTGGGCATCTGTGCAGCGGGTGAGGAAGATGTGGGACCAGCCATGGGCACCGATGCTATGACCAGCCTGTTGAAGTGTGCGGATCTGTGACCAGTCCATGTACCCGGGGCGTGTCGATGTCCATCCAACGGTGATGAAGAAGTGTGCTGTCAGTCCGCGGGCCTCGAGCACAGGAGCGGCGAGCGTGAAATTGGACTCATGACCGTCATCAAAGGTGATGACGGGAGTGACAGGCGACGCAGCGGCGAGAAGGCCAGAGTAGAGGTCGGCGTGTTCGCGAAAAAGACCGTCGCCTGTTACGTAGGAGTAGGCAGCTGCGGAACGGCGAAGCTCGTGATAGAGAAGATGGAGTCTGCGAGCGGGGCGAATCTCATTCTCAAATGGGGCGGAGTTAATGGGCATTTGGAATTGTTGCTTCAAAGACAGTATGCCGTATTTCAGGGCTGCATATTCAAGGGTATTTCAAGAGGCAGTCAAAGAGCAGGAAGCGATTGTTAAGGTTGAAGTCCCATTTCGGAAAGCTCGAGTGTGTTGTTGACGTAACCAACGGAACCGGCGGCGGAGACAACTTTGCCGGGATTGCCCAAAACCACCGCCATGGGGGGCACATCAAAGTTGACATACGCACCAGGTGCTATGAGCGCGTCGTGCCCGACAGTGATTTTGCCGACGATGACGGCGTTGACTCCGACCCAGACACGGTCTTCCAGCGTGGGCGCACCGGTCAGCCGGCCACGGCTGGCCGCCCCTATCGTAACGCCCTGAGCGATATTGATATTGGAGCCCAGAACGGCATAAGGGCTGATGACAACTCCCCCAAAATGACCGATATAAAGACCGGGACCGATGCGGGTCGTCGGAGAAATATCGAAGCCGTACCTGAAGCGGTAATGATGGTAGAGAATCCGGTAGTAGATGTAGGCAAGGATCCAGGGCGACTTCTTACGCGTGCCGTAGAATCCAACTTTGCGAAGGTAATAGGTGAATCGGAAACCTGGATCGCGCAGAAAGGCCGAAAGGAAAGCGCGCACGCCGGTACGGCCTCGGTAGCGATAGAGATCGGCGAGTAGAATCTTGGCAACGGAAGCGTTCATTGCTATCGGAGTTCCAGTTTAGGTGAATTTGGCAGTAGTCCAAAGCTGCCACTAAAGGAATCTTACTTTTAAAGACACTACCAACCCCAGCTCCTACACACTTAAATCTCGTCCTTGCACGTAATGGTGCCAGAATACGAGGGCGATTTTTCGGGCTGGACGTTCTCTGGTAAGCATAATCCCCAAACCAACGTCAGCCGGGATTCATTGCCAAGATTATGAAGATATCCGCGCGAATGGGAAGCAGTGCATTCGAATTCCAACGCGAGTCGACTGGATGGTTACCTGAGTGCCCATGTATCCTATCGCTCATTCCCGCCTGCGCAGATTGTGCCACAGACCCGCAGCAAGCGCGCGCACGCTCTTCCTTGCCGTTGCGAGCGCGAGAAGTCTATCAGAAGGATCGAAGTCGAAATACTTGATGGCGCCGCGATAGGATCCCAGCCACTCTCGCCAGCCAATTTGCCCTTCTACCAGGTAATTCGGAAAAGCCGTGAGGTCAGCAACAAGCATTACATGCCGGAAGTTGAATTTAGTGGGTGTGACGGGCGAGGGTTTCTCGCCGATCAGATCGAGATAGTGGAGATAGCCAGTTTCCACTCCGGTATACTTGGCCGCGTCTCCGGTGCCGCTGAACCGTGGGTTCATCTCGATTAGTCGGATCTGGCCGTCACGGATGTCTCGTTTGAGCTCGATCTCGCACAGACCCCTAAAGCCAATTGAGAGCAGGAATTCATTGCAGATTTTGTCGATCTCATCATCCAGAACCGGTTGAACGAGGGTTGCGCATCCGTATAGCAGTGGATACGCCCGCAGTTCCTGAACGACACAGGCCCCAAGCCGATGGCCGCGTTTGGAATAGACGGAAAGGTAACAATATTTCGCTGAATCGGGACCGACAATTTCTTCCTGCGCAACTGCCTCAGGCACTGATGCGCTCACCTGGTCGTAATGCGATAACAATTCTTCTGCGCTGGAGGCAGAGACCGTCTTTGAGAACCGGAATGGATGGTTCGGCGGTAGCGCAAGCCATTCACGCTGTTGGCGCGGCTTAAGCAGGGCCGGAAAGCGGGCGAGGCTACAAAAATCTTCTAATTCCTGCCGAGATTGGACATAGGCAGCACGTGGGGAAGGAAGTCCATATTTTGCAGCGAGCGCATACTGCGTTTGCTTGGTCCCAAGGGATGCCTGAAGAATGGCGCCTTCACTTGAAAAGATAAAGTGCTTATTAAGATCGGAGGCATAACGGCCGATAGCAGCTACGAAAATATCAGAAGCAGCAATCAGTACGGGCTTTTCTCCCATTGCTTCCGATAGCGAAATCATATATTCGGCCCATTTCTCCGGCTCGCGGTCGGGGTTGGGGCATAAGTAAGAACGCCCGTATCGGGAGCGAAATCCATGATTTTCAGGATTGCAGTCGATACCAACGGTCCGGATCCCCTTCTGTTCGAGATCGCGCATGAGGTTGAGGCCTGTCTGAAAAACCGAAGCAACCACAGCGGGAGGCTGTTTGGACGCAGCTCCACTATCGCGCTTCAAAATTTCAGAAAGCCCGGTAAAACTTTGACGTGCTGGAATAATTGTTCCGGGATTCACTGTGACTCCGGAAGTTCTGATGTTTTCTACCACATCTCCCTCAGAGATCATAATCGCAATGTTTTTCCGGCATGTCTTGAGACAAAGCCGAACTTTCGATTGGGATCGACCGCCGATCGCGGCTCCATTTCTTGCTTCGTTTGGGATATTGACCGTTCCCCATCAAATGCCACGCCAAAGTCTTCCGTCCTAAATGCATGTGGAGTCCGGGTCTACGCCAGATTCAAAGAGCTTTTCTCAAGAGAAAGCGGTCAATAACCTCAAAGCGACTGGAACGATTGTATGTATGGTTAGCGGCACAGCCGCGTATGGACTCAGGATAGAGGGAGGCGATCTGCCGCTCTTCATATTCCGTCTCAGTGAGCTTAATGACCTCAGAAAATACCAGACCGTAACCATACGCTTTGCTGCAATCCTGGGATGGCCGGATCAACCGTCCATCGTGACAAAAGAGAGCGCCGGCGGGTCGCGCCCGTCGAACATCTGATATCAAAGGGTTTCCCGGGTGCGGTTCCCATGGCCCTTTAAGGGTCTCGGCAAAGAATAAGCTCAGTTCATCAGAATTCGAATATCGTCCATCCGATACACCGGCGAACATCCAGTATTTGCCGTTCTCTTTGTGTATAGTGGCATCTACCGCGTGGACGTCTTCCAACAATACGGATTCCTGAACCCACGTCGCAGGAAAGTCTGTCGCACGATAGAGAACCACGTTCCGGCTACTTCTACTCTCGGGAACCATAAAAATGATCCCCTCATCCTCAAATATGAACGGGTATGAAAGATGGAATGGAGGCGTTAATACGTCGATGGGTTCGGAGGTGGAACCGTCGGGATTGACTGCACAGCAGGAAATGCGAGCACGACCTTCGTCATAACGGAAGTCCTCAAAGAAGAGAATTGTCTGGCCATCCTTTTCGAATAAAAAAGGGTCTGCGTAAAACCGGTCATTTGGACAAGATAAAAGTGCATATTCCCCGGGATCGTCGAAGCGGCTGTGGGGCAATCGACGCCGCAGGGCGAGATTCCACTTGTACTCGGGCCACGGGGAGAGACTAGCTATCTTTGTATGCGACCAGTGCCGGAAGTACCGTGCACCAAAGGCCAACATCTGCAGGTTTCCAGGAAGTGACTTGCCTAGACCGTCCTTTCCGACATGATCTTGTACGGCCAAAGAGCGAATGAATTCGAGACCGTGGGTGTGGAGTTTTCGCAGGCAGCGCAAAATGATCTCTCCGGCTTTCCAGTAGATCATGCGTCGATTGCCATAAAGGGACCAAGGCTCCGTACCGGAAGGACTACTATAAGCTACGGAAGTACAAGCCGTTTCTTTGCCTCGTATCAAAAGCGTGCAATCCGTTGTTGGTGACCGGCGATACATTGACCAAAAGCACGATGCTCCGGGAAGATAATTCACACTATCACCGATTTCGACAGTCCAGCTACCAAACAGGGCGTAATCGCTAAGGTCAATGCTGAGTTTCTGTTTCGTCAACAAGAGAAGCACATCCAGGTTCAGTCCGGCTGGCAGGTTACCAGGATTATCAAGAACGATCGTCCTTGTCTCTTTGAGGAACGCAGAGAGGTCTGCAGGGACAAATGGATCGTTTTCGTCTTGACGTCGCCGATAATCCCAGCGTTCGTACAGTCGAAATAGAACCGAGTCTAGAGAGCCGCCTGATTTCTGGCCCTGGCTCGAAGAGAGTAACAGCGCAACTTCTAATCGCGCAAACTCGCTCTCCCTCAAACGTTCAAGGACTTTCGCTATCCACGCGAAGGATTCACCGGAATCCAGCAACACACCGACACGCAACATATCTCTCCTTAACTGTCTGGAAACTGTCTAGCCTACACCGCCCGAGCAAAGAACAAGGATCGAATCCTCGGGACGACCTGAGCGCTGATAAAACCGCGGAACACCAGCGCAATCGTCAGGAAAAAGACCGGAAGGGTCGCGAAAACCTGAACGAAGAAGATTCCCAGGCTGTGTGGTGGCAACAAGCGTTCCCAGGCGTACGAAGCTGCGGCAAAAGGGATACCGGCGAGAATGACGGGGCTCCAGACCTTCAAAAGGATTTGCGACGGTGGCACACCGGTGAGGCTCGAAGTGTAGCGCGGCCAGAAGCCGAATTGTGTAATTAGGCTCGGTATTAACGTTCCGATGGCGACGCCGTAAATTCCGAAGAAATGCAGCAGAATCACGCTCAATGCCAGATTTGCGACTCCTTCGCCCATGGACCAGATCGCTACAGTGCGGTGTTTTTCAATGCCGAATGCGATGGAGCTAGCAGTTTGGTTCGCGAAAGAAAAGAATAGCGGAACAGCCAGGATGATGAGAATACCACCAGAGACATGCGCATATTTCTGCCCCATCCACAAACCAATAAATGTCGATCCACGCAGGATTAAAGTGAGCATCACAGGAAGCGAGATGATGAGCAACGCTCGCGTTCCGTTTCTGTAAAGCGCTACCAGCTTAGCCGAGTCTCCCGCCGCTTCGAAGGTACTTGCGGCGGGCATGAACGAGCCACTCATTGAACTGATCAACTGGTTCGCATAGCGGCAAAGGGAATTGGCTATAGCGTAGAACGTTACGGCCGTGGCCGAGATGAACGCACCCACAACCAAGGCGTCTGATTGGTATATCAACTGGACGGCAACGGTAGCAAAGAATGCGTATATGCTGTACGTCCAGATCTTCTTGAGTGTTTCTCGCTTTGGGGTTTTGATCCGTAGCCTGAGTTCTGGATAGATCCTCTTCGCTACCCACAGTTGAGTGAGCCTTCCGACGATTGTGGATACAAGTTCGCACAACGCGATAGCAACAATTCCGTGTCCGCTGCGCAGCACCCATACGATACCCCCTGCGCGCAGGCACGTCTGGAACATGCCAACATAATTCTGAAGGTCGTAGCGGTTAAGGGCGGAGATTATGCCTCCAACAACCCCGAAAGACATCGTGACTGCGGTTGTAAGCCCAATCAAGACGATGGCTTTTCGGGCATCGCTAGTCAGAGCGGGCGGGACCTTGAATATGAACGGGAAGAGCGCTGCGAGTCCCACGCTTAAGAGGATTACCGCTGCGCTGATCTGCAATCGCATCCACAGGGCAGCAGAGGCGGCTTCCGAGGCAGATTCGTGGTCCCCTTTTGTATGACCCTGCGACACAAATCTCAGGATCGACCCCTGCATGCCAAAGTCGAGCAATGTGAGGTAGCCAACAGTGGAAACAGCAAGCACCCAGATGCCGTAGGCGATATCTCCAAGCCTGTGCAGGATGAACGGTGAGAGGAAGAACCCGACAGCCATATTGACTATCGTTCCAAACCAGCTAAAAAACGCGTTTCGAGCAATGTGCCGGACGCGCAATTCCAATTGAAGCTCCTCCTTTCCAGTAAATGGCAGCCATCTGTGAGCTATGTAACCTTACCCTCAGAATGCGTATCCGTTAACATGCCTGTTTAAGAGGATTATTGATCCTCGTAGTCGTAGTCGTAGCGGTGGGAATGTGGAAATCGGTTGGATCGATTTCCAAAGTGGGAAGAGTGGAAAAACTTTTCCATCGTTTTTCCAGCATCTGCTTTATTCCTACTTCACTATTACAGCACCTCTCGTTATGGGATACGTTTTGCGCGGGCAAGGCCATCAGGTGCGGGCTATTTGTGCCTGGATCCGCTTCGTGACATGTCAATTTGAGGTCTTCGGCCCCGGGGCTCGGGTGATGCGGGCTTGGTTTCCCGGTAGAAATGGCGTTCCCGCTCCTAGTTGGCCGAGTGCCGCTCTACTCTGCCACGCCCACAATCAAATCACTGGGGCCCTGGAGTTTGACGCGTTGCACGCCGGAAAGGCCCGCGTCTCTCATCCAGGCTGTGTATTCAGGCTCACTGTAGCTGGAGCCGGCATCGGTGCCGACGAGCATGTTCAGCGCGAAGAGGGCGGCATGGAGCGGGGCTGTCTTTTCGGCGTTGAGGATGAAGTCCTGGACGACGAGACGGCCGCCCGGCGCAAGGGCCTGGCGAGCACGACGGAAGATTTCGCGGTTTTGCACTTCAGAAAACATGTGGCAGATGGCGTTCAGCATGACAAGATCGTAGCCGGAACCGAAATCGTCGTGGAGCATGTTTCCAGGGTGGATGGCAACCTGCGCCTGCACGCCGGCGCGGTTGACGTATTCCTGGGTGAGCGGAATAACCTCGGGGAGGTCGAGGATTTCGCATTTCACTTCGGGACTGGCTTGCGCGAAGGCGATGGAATATATGCCGGAGCCACCACCCAGGTCGAGGATGCGGCGAACGCCAGCCGTGCCAAGGGCTTTGACTACTTGTGGGGCGCGGTCTTTGGCGTTGCGCTGCATGCCGGTGATGAAATGCTCTGTCTGCTCGGCCGTGCGGGCACGAGCGGCGGGCACCTTTTCGCCGCGGACGACGGCGTCAGTGAGAGTGCTCCAGCGATGCCAGATATCGGCGGTGTGCAGCAGGCCATCGCGCTGGTTGTCTTTTGATCCCTGCTCGAAGAAGCGGGCCGATTCGGGTGTGTTCGTGTAGGTGTCGCCGCTTTTTGCAAGCAGGCCCAGGGCGACGAGGGCATTCAACAGCATTGCCGCGGCACGGGCGTTGGCGCCGATCTTTGCGGCGGCTTGCTCCGTGGAGGCACCGTCACCAACGGCGGTAAAGAGATCAAGTTCGAGCGCGGTGAGAATGCAGCGGCTGGGCATGTAGCCGCGAATCATCTGGTTGAGGTGATCGGGCAATATGCCGGCCCTGTCGCGGGCTGCCACGGCGGCGCGATACTTTTCTCCGTGCTCGACGGCCATGGCCTTCATCGCTGCGGCGTCATCCCAGACGAGGCGCTGGACTGGTTGTTCATGGGCCATGTGGCGATCGACGATTTCAGAAACGTCGGCGGGTTGGACGCGCCGGTACCACGTGCCTTCAGGGTAGACGACCATGACGGGACCTTCGTCGCACAGACCCATGCAACCGCAGGTGGTGAGCTGGACAGTGTCACGCAAGCCGCGCGCTTCAATCTGCCGGTCGAGCTCGTTGATTACTGCAAACGAACCGCTGGCTGCGCAGGAAGGAACGCCCTCAGGCTTTTGCTGCGTGCATACGAAGAGATGAAAACGGAATGGCTCCATGGCGGACTCACTTCAAAGAACCATATTAGCTCCGTTTGATTCGTGTCCGTGCCACGCGGCGAAACTCAGAAGTCGTGATGACGATCGATCAGCGAGGAGATTGCGCGGGGCAGGTTGTCTGCTTGCGCTTCTTGATCGGATGAGGACGGATCCGCCGCCTCGGTTTTGGCGCGGACCCGGGCTACAGTGAGCCAGTTGTCCTTGTGCGGCTTATCGGCGCTCCAAGGCGGCAGAGACATGGAGAGATAGCGGCTGAGAGCCTCGGCATAGCCCTCGTAAAGTGCGCGCAGTTCGCGGAGGCGATCGCTGGAGAAATCGTCGCGGCAGACACCGATGCCGGTCTGGCGCAGGAACTCATGGAGCTTCTGGTAGCGCTCGGGGGGAAGGCGGTCAGGGGCATTGTGGATGGGCTTGAGCCAGAGGATCTGGGTAAGATCGACCAATGCGTGGCGGGCCATGGCAAAGGTCAACTGAGCCTGACGAGCCTCCTGGCCGCGGATGCCGGAGATCATCAACGCGGATGTGTCGAGGATGGCGGTGAGCGCACTTAACCAGCTTTGATTCGTGTGCTGGGAGCGGAAGTAGCACAACAGCGGATAAGAGATGTGGCTCTCGAGCAGCTCCGCGGACCAGCGTTCCCACTCGATCAAGAGAACTGTGAGCGACTGTTCAGCACCCTGCTGGGATTGACGGTAAAGCAGCTCAGCGGCGGTGGGCGGTGAGCCTGCGCGCGCGTCGAGCAGAGCGATGCTGACCTCGCGGCGTGAAAATGCGCTGTAGAGCACGGGGAAATAGCCCATGACGGCTGCGAGAAAACCCAAGCCAGTACCGGCTTCAAAGATGACGAGCGCGCGGGCCCACGGGGTCAGCGGCGTGACGTCGCCAAGGCCAAGCGTGAAGAGGGTGGTTCCACTCACGTAGAGATCAGAGTAGAGGCCCGATAGGTGCGAGGCATCGTGGAAGGGACTGCCAAGCGCATAAAAGAGCAGACCGAAACCGATGGCCATGACGGCGGCCCAGACGGCAAGCAGGAAGATCAATGACAGAGGACCGTAGTAACTGAAGACAGTCTCGCGCTTGCGCACATTGTGGAGGCGCCGAGCGAGGAATGCCCAGGGATTCCACGTGACGATATAAAAGATACGCGTGAGGCGGAATCTTCCGGATGCGCGGCGCGGCAGGATGATGGTCTGGAAGGCATCGAGCAGCACGACCCACAGGCAGATGACGCCGGCAGCCAATGCAAGAGCGTGCATGGATCCTCCTATGACCTGGAGCGCGTGAGAAAGGGAGATGCGGCGCCCGTTCCCTGCATTCTATTACGGGCTTGCCAACAGAGCGGTCCGATAGCGGTAGGGAGTTGTCATTGCCTTTCGTATCTGCGCGAGCGGAGCTTGGTTATTGAAGACTACTTTGCCGTTTTCAGGGCGAATGCCGAGACGCTTCCAAAGCACGTTCAGATCGATCGGGGTGTAGGAGGCTTCTCCCATCTTTGCGTAGAGATTGGCAAGGACCGAGGTTCCGGTGGCGCGGTCTGCCACGGCGATCACCTTGGATATGGGCCAATCGACGGCGATGGAGCCGCCTGCTGCGAGTATTCCGCGGAGAGCATCTTGCAGGCCTTTTCGATTGCCGGTTTTTTCGCGGATGGCAATATCTGCCTTGAGACAAAAGAGGGCGCCGCCCCAATAGGTGGCGGCCCAGGTGTGCGTGTGGTCCAGGCCCTGCTGGCCGGGAAGCGGCTCGCCCTGTGGCATTCCCTGCACTGTTTCCTGCCAGACGAATTCGGGAGTGAGAGTGCCGATTTGAGCACGCGCGATGGGCTCGACATATGTAGCCAGACCCTCTTCAAGCCAATGATGATCGCGGGAAAGTGACGGAAGAGCGGTGTGGACAAACTCGTGTGTCATGGTCCAGTCAGCGGTCAATTGCTGCTGTGTTGTGTGCTGGCCGAGGCGCATTCGGGTGAATGCAGGAAAGCCGTCGACGCTGCCCCAGGTTGTTCCGGCCAGGACGCCGCGCCGGTTGGGGATGGGCACGATAAGCACACGCGCGCGGGAAACAGGAAAGCGGCCGTAATACTCCGAAACGGCGCGGGCAGCGGTTTGGACCCATCGGATGACGAAATCATGGGTCAAGTCGAGCGGGCCGGGGGCGAAATCGATTTGAATGGTGGCGCCGCCGGCATGGATGGTCTGCGACGATGCGACCGGGCTGTACCACGGCGCTCGATGATGATGGCGAAACTGGCCTGCGGCGCTGGTCACAGTGCTGGCAACGAAGACTCCGAGGAATGCCGAAAGCAATAGGAAGCAGAAGCTGAACACTCGCGACTTCATGGAAGATCGCCACATATGGTTTTAGATGCCGTCTCATGGAGCATGGCAAAGTTCAGTTGGGCAAGGACCAAATTTGCGTGGGAAGGTTGTGCCCACACGCCTGAAGCGTCAGGCCTTGTGTTTCGCTTCCCGTGAGGCAGAGATGGCTGCTGCGATTGATGAGATTGCCCGCGAGCGTGTAGTCCCAACGCTGACGATTGGTGGAACCGCAGGATTTTACGATCGCTTTTTTTCCACTCGCGGACAGACACTTTCCGCTGGATTGCAGAGCACTGGTGGGGGTTACGGTCCAGGCTTCGGCCTGGGTGCCGGCGCAGGTCTCGATGCTGCCGGGTGCAGCCAGACAACGCGTGTAGCTTTCGGCGTTGCGTTGGCTTCGGGGAACGATTCTGGTGATGGCGCCGAAGCGTGCCGGAGCTTCACAGGCAGACGAAGGGTGAATGCTCCAGATGGCCGTGTCGTGTGAGGCTATCTGAGCCTGCAGCGTCGGAGTGGATTGCTGCTCTGTGCCGCTCCACAAATTGCGTGCGTCGAAGTGGCAACCCGAGCCGAAAAATCCGAGATCGGTGGGACGAAGTTGGATCTGGAGCGGCGCAGTACTGCGATTTAACACGGCGACGGCGTAGTTGCCGCCGTGTAGCTGTTTCAGGAGCACATCCGACGAGGGCGTGCGGCGAATCAGTGTCGCCATGCGCCCAAGTGAGTCCTGATCAATGGCCAGCACATTTTTGTTGCCGAGGATGGCGATCGCGGCAGGGCTCAATTTGCCAATGTCAGAGCTGAGAATGAGCGGCGCAGACATCATGGACCAGAGAGCAAGCTGGCTGCGGGATTCCGGCAGGGTCATGCCGCTGTCGCCGCCAATGATGAAGTCCGCGTCGTTCCAGTTACCGGGCTTTTGAAAGCGGCCCAGCGGCAGGTTGTAAGAGTAGTTCCACATTACGCTGTGAAAACGCGGATGGCTGGGATCTTTGGCGTGGTAGTTGGCCATGTCAGAGCCTTCACGCCAGAGCTGGCCGTAGTGACGAACCCAGGTGAGCACGTCATACCATTCCGGGGTGCCCTGAAAGTAGGCCGGCGCCGATTCAGAAAATACGATGGGGCGCCCGACACGCTTCAGTGCCGCGCTCTCTGCCTCGTAGACTTTGCGGTACGCCTCATTCTTGGTCTCTCCAGGGGCGACGACCACGTTGCATCCATCGAGTTTGAGATAATCGACGCCCCAGGATGCAAACAGCCTGGCATCCTGAAGAAAATGCGCCTTGCCGCCGCCCTTCGGCTGGCCGCTGCCGGCGAATCCTCCGCAGGTGGCGTAGCCGGCGTCTTCATAAATGCCAAACTTGAGGCCAAGAGCATGAACGG
The DNA here is from genome assembly GCA_963830225.1 of uncultured Acidobacteriota bacterium. Classification (GTDB taxonomy): domain Bacteria; phylum Acidobacteriota; class Terriglobia; order Terriglobales; family Acidobacteriaceae; genus Telmatobacter. The sequence goes on from CAWHLO010000001.1 coordinate 336,975, forward strand.
CCTCGACGACAGGCTTCATGCCGTGAGGGAATCGCTCGGGGTCAGACTGCAGATTTCCGGCAGCGTCGCGAGTCTTCAGCATCCAGCAATCATCAATGGTGACGGTGTCATATCCACGAGCTGCCAGGCCGGTCTTCACCAGCTCGCGCGCATTATCGAGGATGGTTTGCGCAGTGAAATTGCACTGGTAATGCGCCCAGTCGTTCCAGCCCATGGGTGGCGTGGCCGCGAGCGGCTGGGCCTGAGCGGCGTGGGCAGCGAGACAGGAGCAGGCAAGGCAAAAGACTGAAAGTGAATACGAGAGAGCTTTTCTGCGCCGCTGAACGATAGATGCCAGACCTGCATTATGGTCGGAGAGCATGCGGGCAGTAGCTGTAGCGAGAAGAACTGTGGTCACAACCGGGAACATCGAATTCATGTGGAGCATTGGCGATCTCTCTCTTTAATCCTTGAGGATACTTGTAAGTCCGGGAGTACGTTTGTTACCTTGCACAGAGGCGAATCAACCCTATCATGAATACTCTCAACATTGCGATTGTGGGTTTTGGCTTTATGGGATCCATGCACGCCCAGATTTATGCGCAGCTCGAAGGGGCGCGGCTGGTGGGCGTGGCGGATCCGCGCATAGACACAACACGGGCAAAGCTGCAACAGCTTGGCCTGGATGTTCCCGTGTATGGCTCGCTGGCGGAACTGCTGTCTGCGCGGCCGGAGACCGCGATGGTGGATGTCTGTACGCCGCTGGACGCGCATGAAGCTGACGCGCTGCTGGTTCTCAAGAGCGGACGGCATCTGTTCTGCGAAAAACCTCTAGCGCCGACGCTGGCCGCCGCAGATCGGATGATTGCAGCGGCTAAGGCGGCCGGAGTGCGGACACAAGTGGGCCAATGCATTCGGTTCTGGCCGGAGTACCAGGCGCTGCGGCAGTTTGTGCGCGATGGGCGCGGTGGACGGCTCCTGAGTCTTTCTTTGACCCGGCAATCTTCGCGGCCGGATTATACGATCGGCGATTGGGCCAACCATGAACAGCGTTCAGGCGGCGCTGCACTCGATCTGCACATCCACGATACGGACTTTGTGCTTGCACTGCTGGGAATGCCGCGCGCCGTAGACTCGCGCGCCACCTTTGACTACAGCGGGCCTGCTCACATCTTTACGCTCTACGATTACCCGGATGTTGCCGTGTGTGCCGAAGGCGGCTGGAATTATCCGGCCAAGTGGGGATTCCGGATGGCGTTCCAGGCGGTGTTTGAGAAAGCGTGCATCGATTACGACTCCGGCAAGTCTCCTACGCTCACGGTGACCTGGAGCGACAAGGCAACGGAGCCGCTTGCATTCGAAGCGCCGACGGCGGGTGAGTCCCGGAGCGGCGAGGGCAACATCTCAAACCTGGGCGGCTACCTCAACGAACTAAAGGCATTTGTGGAATGCATTTTGCGCGGCGACCCGCCCGTGGATGCCACGCTGGAAGACGCTCGCGCTTCACTGGCAGTAGTGTTTGCCGAGATTGAGTCCGCGCGCGCACTACGCCCGATCGCCGTAGGAGACAACGCATGAAAAAGTCGATCAGCATCTGGTCGTTCCCTGGGGCCCTTTCACTCAGCGACAAGCTGAAGTTGGCTCGTGAAGCGGGCTTTGAGGGCTTTGAGATCGATTTGAGCGACGATGGGCCTCTGACGCTGGGGAGTTCGTCAGAGGATATCGCGGCAGTGCGAGAACTGGTGGAGCGAAGCGGCATGAAGCTCAGCGGGCTGGCAACGGGGATGTACTGGGGTGCGAATGCTGCGAGTGCCGACGCCGCCGCTCGCCAGCGCGCCGAAGCCATATTGAAAAAGCAGATTGAAATTGCGGCGGCTTTGGGCCTGGACGCCATTCTTGTGGTTCCGGGAACGGTGGGCGCGGATTTCATCTCCAACTGTGAGGTTGTTGCTTACGACACGGCTTGGCAACGCGCCACCGAGTTTATTCGCGCGGCCGTGCCGGCGGCAGAGAAAGCCGGCGTGCGGATTTGCGTGGAGAACGTGTGGAACAAGTTTCTGCTGAGCCCGCTGGAAATGCGGCAGTTCATTGCCCAGTTCGACAGCGAATGGGTGGGTGCGTATTTTGACGTGGGCAATACGCTTGCGCTGGGCTACCCGGAACACTGGATCCGGATACTCGGCGGTCAGATTGGGCGCGTCCATCTGAAAGACTATCGACGGGCAGTTGGGTCGGTGGATGGCTTCGTGGAAATCCTCTCGGGCGACGTGAACTGGCCCGCCGTCATGGACGCTTTGCGCGGCATCGGCTACGATGGCTGGCTGACTGCGGAGATGATTCCGCCGATTCCCTTCTATAAATATGCGCCGGAGACACTCTTGTTTAACACGTCACGGGCGATGGACGCGCTGCTTGCCCTTCCGGCCGATTGAATCCGAAGCCGGAAGTAGAAGCGTCGGCTCACTGCGGAAGTACCTGTTTGCCGGGCTCGGCGTAGCCGGTCATTTCCAGGTATCCCACACCGCGCGCTGTTGACTTTGCGCGGGTGCCGGCGGCATCGATGGCTCCTTCCCAATAGCTTGGCCCGAATTTGCCGGTCATCTCCTGCGATCGAAGCGGCGTGGTCACATCGAAGGCCAGGTGAAGCATCGGGATGGAGACATGCCAGCGCAGCGGATACGTTGCGCCGGTGACCGGGCTGGTCCAGTTATCGCCCTCGGGGGTCATCACGAAGTCGTGCAGGGAGAGGAACCGGCTGTGGCCATGCGCGTCTACGTAGCTACCCGATGAATTGGGATCGATGCTGCCATCCTTTTGGCGGAGGAGGTACAGCATCAGATCGGAGCCGTCGTTGAACTGAACGCTAAGCCAGTCCCATCCTGTTTCATCGGCGGCCATGGAGCCGGTGAAAAACTCGTGATCCATCCACGAGGTTCCTTCTACCTGATAAGCCTTGCCATTCACATGGATCAATCCGCTTGTGCGCAGGCGGGTGATGGAATAGTAATGCGACGCGTGGCCCACTCCGGCTGCTTTGCGGCTTACGCCGTTCTGTCCCTGGATATCCGGCGGTTTCATGGGAACAAGCTTCAACGTAAAGCTGAAATCCCGGCCGATGCCGCGCAGGTCCTCCTCGTGTGGGGCAATGTGCGCCTGCCAATTTCCATTCCAAATCAGACCGCTCTTCGCATCGACTCCGGCGATACCGGGGCCGGAGCGGTTGAGTCGCTCTTCGTGATAAAAGCGCTGTCCACTGATGTCGCTCAGAGCCATGTGCGCCATCCACAAGTCATGGACATACCAGGGATCTGAATTAGGCTCGCGCGAGACTCCCTGGCGGAAGAACGTCAATTCAAAACCAAATCGATGGCCGTCCGGTGCTCGCAGGTTGCCGGTGTAGTACCACCACTCCGTCTGGTACTGCTTGTGATTGAAGTAGTCACGCGGAAATTGAAATTTGTAGCCGGGCAAGGCAAGCTTATACTGCTGCGCCGATGCAGTAGCAACAAGAAGAACCAACAAGCCGATCCACTTACTCTTCATGGATCACCTCAATGGGATTGGTGAGGACGGCGAGACGCGCGGGATAGAGCCCCGCCAGAACCGTGGCTACATACACAATTGCCATGGACGATAAGAGCACCGCAACCGGCCAGTGAAATTGGATGGTCCATCCGAATGACTGCTTGTTGATGACGAAGACGAGCACGAGCGAGAGCACGACACCGAGCGCCAGCCCGAGGGCACTGGCCAGAATGCCGATGAGGCCGGCCTCAACGAGAATGAGGCCGCGAATCTGCCGGCCCGTTGCGCCTAGAAAGCGCAGGACACCAAATTCGCGGCGGCGGTCAATCACGATGGAAACCAGTGAACCCGCAATTCCTCCCACTGCGACGAGAATCGAAATGACCTGCAATGCGTAAGTGATGGCAAACGTCTGGTCGAAGACGCGAATGCCCTGGCGCCGAATCTCGCGATTGGAGAAGAGAAGCACATCGCTGTTGCCGATTGCCTTCTGGATGGCTACACGCGTCTGCTGCAAATTGGCGCCAGGAGCGAGATAGACCGCTAGGTTGCTAGGCGCGGGATTGGGCAGGTAGCGCAGCAAGGTATTCCAGTTGACAAGAATGAGGCCGGCCTCGTCTCCGTAGTCGTAGAAGACGCCGAGGATGCGAAAGGTAACTTTCTGTTGGCCCAGCGGCAGCGTGATGCTCATTCCGGGTTTGACGTGGTGCTTGTTGGCGAAGGGCTCGCTCACGACGGCGAAGTTACCGGAGGCGAGCTTGCGCATCACATCTCCGGCGCGCAGGCCGGAGAGAAACTGGAGGCTCTGCTGTTGTCCCGGCGGGTTGGGCTGTGCACCTGCCAGAGTGGCAGGGAGTCCCTGGTACTGGATGTTGTAGGCTCGCAGGCGCCTGACTGACTCTACGCCCGGCACCTGCGCGATTCGATCTGGAATTGCCGGTGACATGGTGGGGTGCTGGTCTCCGCCCGACCAGCCGGCGGGACGCAAATACAAATCCGCCGGCAACTCGTTCTGCATCCAGGTGAGCACGGTCTGACGGAAGCTGCCCACCATGATGCCGACCGAGGTCATCATGGCCACCGCTGTTGCCAGTGCCGCGACGAGCACTGAAGTTCTCCGCAGCGACCCGCCGAGGCTGCGGGAAGCAAGCAAGCCCTCCACGCCGATGAGCCTGCGCATCAAACCCGAGCATGCGGACATGGCAGCGTGAAGCGCAAACGGAGTGAGCAGCGCCGATGCGGCCACAAAAAGCAGCGCAGCCAGGTAACCCATCATCGGCTTGCCGCCGATCTCCGGTGCCTGCGTCGCGGCAACGCCACACACGGCAAGCGCAAGCGCAATAAGTGCATCGCGTTTGCGCTGCACTTCGACGTCATACTCACGCCGCCCGCGCGCCATGGCTTCAGTGGGCGGCACCATGCTGGCCTCGCGCGCCGGAGCGAGCGCGGAGAGGCACGAAGCGCCGATGCCAACGACGAGCGCAAGCGCGATGGAACCCGCTGTAATGCTCATGGGGCCGGGACGGCTGGAGACGTAGAGAGCGTTCACGGTGGTGGAGAGCATCCGCACGGCGCCGGCAGCAAGCAGGCGGCCCAACGGCAAAGCAAGCAGCGAGCCAAGCGCACCAAATGCGGCGGCTTCCGCGAGGAATGCAAGCAGCACCGCGTTACGGCTTGCGCCCAGCGCACGCATGGTTCCGATGTCCGGGCGCCTGCGCACGACGGACACGGAAAGAGAGCTATAGATAAGGAACGCGCCGACGAGCAGTGCGATGTAGCTCAGGACGCGCAGATTCCAGCGAAATGCCGCGAGCATGCGGCGATTGGCAGCAGTTTCCGCACCCTGCGCATTCAACAGCACACCGGCGGGTAACGCTGCCCTTAGCCGGTTCTCCCAGGTTGCGAAATCACCCTGCGCGGGTGTCCTGATCAGAATTCGATCGACGCGGCCTAGCTTGCCGGTTGCCGCTTGCGCCGCGCCAATATCCATGAGGATGGCATCGCCGTTCACTTGGGCGGAGCCGGGAAGAATTCCTCGAACAACGTAGGTCCGTGTGTGATCGTCGATCAGGAGCGAGAGATGAACGCCAACGGTTTTTGCCAGCCCGCGCGTGACCCAGATGGCGTCGGGATCATTGATGTGGCGCAGTCCCTCCTTTACTTGCGCTGGTTCGATCCGGGAAAGGTTCGCGTCGTTTGCCGCGCCGATCATATCGATCCCGATGAGAGGGACGTTCTGCCCGGTTGCGACAACCATAGCGTGATCTTCAATGCGCGGGCTAATCCGCAGGGCATAGGGGAGTTTAGCGAGGCGCGCGACAACGGAATCCGGCACGCCTCCCGCAGCCGTCACTTCAAAGGTGCTCTTGCCGGCCAGCGTTTCGATTGAGGAGTGAAACGAGCCCGCCGCGGCATTGCCTGCCAAGTCGATTGCCACTACGGAAGCGACGCCCAGAGCCACTGCAAAGAGAATGAGCAAGGCGCGGCCGGGTTGGCGGAACAGCGGCCGCAGGATCAGCCGGTAGAACAGGACGAAACCGCTCACGACTGCGGCCCTTCAACGATGCGGCCGTCGCGCAACCGTATAACCTCATTGGCAATTGCCGCCGCTTCTGCGCTGTGGGTTGCCATAAGGATGGTCACGCCACGCTGAGAACAAATGCTGCGAAGCAGCGCGAGAATGGAGTTGCCCGTCGCCGTGTCGAGATTGCCGGTTGGTTCATCGGCCAGAAGCAAGCGGGGGCCATGTACCAGGGCGCGCGCAATCGCCACGCGCTGCATCTGCCCTCCTGAGAGCTGGTGCGTTTTGCGATGCGCCAACTCTGCCATCTCCACCAGCGCAAGCTGCTCCATCGCCCTGGGCCGGGGATTTGTGACTCCGGCCAGGAGCAGGGGAACCTCCACATTTTCAATCACGCTGAGGGTGTTGATGAGTTGAAAGGATTGAAAGACAAAACCTACCCTTTCACGACGCAGCTTTGTGAGGCCGGCCTCGTTCAGCTTGTCGGTGGCAGCATTCTCCAGAAGCACACAGCCAGCGGTCGGGAAGTCGAGGGCACCGGCCAGGTGCAGGAGAGTGGATTTGCCGCATCCGCTGCGGCCCACGAGCGCGAGGAAACGGCCGGCGGCAACGGTGAGCGAAATGCCGTCAAGCGCGTGCACCCGCTCGCCGTCGTTCCCGTACTCCTTGACTACATCTCGGAATGCGAGCAGCGGAATAGCCGCTTCTTGATGGTTCTGCGAATCGCAGCTCATTCTTTCGATTTTCGCCTAAAGGCTCGCTGGGATTCCACTCGACTGGGGTTGGCTACCCTCGTCTGGCGCCGCAATGGGGGCTTTTCCAGCCGTCAATAGAGAAAGCTCTTGCCCCGATTGGACGATTCGATTCCGAGAGGACCAAGAATGGTGGCTGCACCCCGTTCCATCAATCCGAGTTCGGTAACGGACTGAAAGAACTGGAAGCCCTGTTCGCGGTACGACTGGATCTGGCTGGGTGTTCCAGCAGGCCTGCCCAGATATTTGTTGTGCTTGTGTGCAGCCGCGGCGATAGTGTCGATGGCGCTTTGCAAACGTGGGTCATCCTGGCGGCCGCGCAATCCGAGCGAAAAAGAAAGATCACTGGTGCCGATAAAAAGCACATCGACGCCGGGTGTTGCCGCGATGGCATCGATTTCGGCGAGCGCACGTTCTTCTTCAATCACACAGATGGTCAGGATCTGCGCATCGGCGGAGTCGTAATAAACGCCCGGCTCGAACCAGGTTGATGCCGCCAACCTGGCGCCGGAGCCGCGACGGCCGGCAGGTGGGTAACGGCAGGCCAAAGCGGCAGTCCGGGCTGTTTCCGCAGTGGATGCAAAAGGAAACATAACGCCACTCACTCCCTGATCGAGTACGCGCTTCGCCGTCCACAGCTCCGCCGTGGGCACTCGCGCAAAGACGGCGCATTCCTTGCCGCTGGTTGCCAGAACGATGGCGCGCAGGGTTTCGAGGGAGACCGGCGAATGCTCCATCTCCACCCAGAGAAAATGGAACCCGAGCCTGGTGCCGAGCGCTGCAGCTTCAAGATTGTTGGTGGTGATGGTGAGACCCACCACCGCCTCGCCCGCAGCCAGACGCGAACGAATGGGGTTCCGCCGCAGGTCCGGACCGTCTGTTTGTCCTGTTGTTGACGTCATTTCAGTGAACCTCCTTCGGCAGCATTCGGAATAAGCCAGACTTCTGCGACCTGGCAACCGCGGCCGCCGCCACCAAGGCCGGGTTCCCGCGTCCAGGCAAGTGTGAGACTGCCCGATGCAGTCAATTCCGGCGGCAGATGAAATTCCTGCGGAGCAGGCGGCCAGCTTCGCAGCATAAGTGGATGCACTTCAAAAGTGTCGTTTGCAACAAGCCGAAGCTTCATATGCGGACCATCGCCGGAATGCACCACGCGCAACGTATATCCGCTGCGGTTGGTCAGGTTGGAGTAGCGCATCTGCAGAGGCTCATCGTATAGGGTTCCTGCCCAGTGCTTCCATGCTCGCGGCGCTTTGTCCTGCAACTTGTCAGGATAATGGCAGCCAATCATCGGCGAATGGCGGAAGCCCGGATCCGGAGCTTTGAGATGAGGAATAACCAGATGCGGGCGATTTTCCGGGTCGCCGAGCGCATCGTAGAATCCGCCCGGGCCGGGATCGGTGCGGAAGAGCAGGCCATGAATCGCCTTGATCTGCTTCATGGGATCGCTCTCTTTGCGAATCTCGATGATCTGGCGCCGCAACCACATGGCGTCGCTAACGGGCGTGTCAAGCGTGTCCAGATTCGCTGCCCGCTCGACGGCCTCGGCATCGTAGCGCTCCACGGCTAGCTGCATCCGAATGCTTTGAAACAAGGCTGCCGCCAGTTCTCTGATTCGAACCCTGAGATCCGCTCCGGCGGGGTGCTCGATGGCGTCTTCCAGGACCGCCTGTGCTGCCGCAAGAGGGATGTCAGGGCGCAGACCATTGGGGGGCAATGCCGCCGGCGGTGCTCCGATGCCCAGGGGAACGCCGCCCCAGCCGATCTGCTGGGTACGGCCGAGAATGTCACGAGCGCGAACATCCGCGGCTGTCTCTGCAATGAGGCGACGGCGCACGAATGCGTCGTAATAGGCGCGATAGAGCGCTTCCTGGAAGCGCCAATTTTCCATCACCTGGGGAGAGCAGCTCTTTTCCATGTCCTTGAACTGCTCGAGGGTGATCTCGACACCCGCGTTGGTGAGGAGAGGACCGATCCAGTTGCGCTCAAGATTCATCAGTCCCTGCGCGAAGCCGGGGGCCAGTTCCCGGCCGATGAAACAATGCGCGTAGTCGCGCAGAATCTCAGTTACGGACTGCGTAGAATCCCATGCCAGGGAGCTCCAGATGAATTTGTTGACGTCGTCGTTGCAGCCTTCGGAATAGGAGATGAAGCCGAGCGCCCCGGGGAGGATCTGCCGTGCAATGGTTGATTCCGCGCGGGGCCGAGGGTTGATTACTTCGCGGCCTTCCGTGAGCATGTAGGCCAAATCCCAGTTCTTAACCGGATACTGGCACTGGACACTATGCGTGATATCGGGGTAGCAGCGAATCGGATACTTTTGGGGAAGCGCGGCACGTAACTCGTCGATGGAAAACCGCGTCCCGGGTCCCCATACGACACCGTCAAGCCAGGTCTGTGTGCGCTCTTCGCGAACAATATCCAGGAATTGCTGTACCCATTCTTTGTCGAATCCCTGGGGTGAGACCCACATCTGCGCATGGGGATGCGAGCGGCGAAGATTGGCTTTCTGCTTCTCAAGCAGAGCCAGCAGAGACTTTGGCGGTGTGTGTCCGGGGTCGCCACCGGGCACAAAGACGGCGTCGACGCGAGGAAGAGCCTCAAATACACGGCTCCAGTCCTTCAGCGATTCTTCCACCGTTGCCGGATCGGAATAGTCTTTGGCCATTGCGGGATACCAGATCCACACATCGAGTCCGTACTCGTCTGCAATTCTCGACATCTCCACCATCATCTGTTGAGGCGGAAGCGTGAAATGGGGACTGTTGGGAAGATCGTCGGTGTGCGGCGGGAGCAACTCAATTGCATTAATTCCGAAGATAGCCAGCTCGCGAATGTACCGGTCCCACATGGGAACCGACCATGCATCGTAAGCATTGGTTTTGGGCCGATAGCCAAGCTGATGCCCGCGCAACCGGTACTCGGGATGGCTGGTGAGATTGAGGGATGCGGAAGGCAGCCACGCCTGTTGGCGTCCAAAATCGATGAGGCGCAGCAGGCGGCCGGCGCCGAACAGAAGACCGCGCTCATCGGCTCCAAGCACCGCAATCCACGATCCTTCCCCGTCAGAACCGCTGCGCAGGATATACCCTTCGGCGGGCAGGTCATGCATTCCCGCGGTGGAGATTCTCTTGCCGAGAGCCGCCGCCGTATCGCGCGTGACAAGGTGGATCGTCACTCGAGTTCCGGCTGCGTCGCCGGCCGGAAGCTGGTTCCGGACCGGCCACCGGATACCGCATCGATGCTGCGCTTCCTCAACGAGCGCCTGAGAGATCTTTTTGCCCCGGCTGATGCTTTCGGGAACAACCACAATGCATTTGCGGAGATCGATGCCAGTACCCGATTGGGCGTGGAGCAATTCAGGCGCCAGAGCGGTTGCGGCAGCCAACTGGAGAAAATTCCTGCGTTTCATGAGCGTGTACCCCTTTTTTGTTCCAGGATTGGTGCCGTTCTCAAGCTTCTACCAGTGAAAGCTAACCACGAAAGGAGCCTTGCAGACATGGGCCATTACACTGGTTGCCGTACGTGCCGAGGGGGCTGATGGGTCCAATGGGCTACCCCAAGTTGGCATCATTGAGAATATTAAATGGCTGAGAGCGAAAGGCCTGCCACTTCGAGCAGCAGCGTCTCTTCCGGAAGAAACTTCTTGAGTCCTGCGCGATGACGAGAGTTTGAGTTCAGATTTCCCAGGCCGATGCCGGCCGCACCGTACAATGGAATTTCTTCAAAGAGGGAGCGGCAATGAAGCTTGTGGTGCTGGATGGATTCACTTTGAACCCGGGCGATCTCTCGTGGGAACCTCTCGAGGCGCTCGCCGATTGCACAATCTACGATCGAACGGCAGAATCGGAGATTCTGGAACGGGCGCGCGGCGCGGAGATTCTGTTCACCAACAAAGTTCCTCTGCGTGCTGACACCCTGGCCTCACTTCCGAGCCTTCGCTACATCGGGGTTCTGGCCACCGGCTATGACGTTGTAGACGTGGAGAACGCCGCGCAGCGCAATATCGTCGTCACAAATGTCCCCGAATACGGCACCTATTCAGTTGCGCAAATGGTGTTTGCGCTGCTGCTGGAGCTTACCAACAAGGTGGGTATCCACGAGGAAGCAGTGCGGCAGGGCGCTTGGTCAAAGAGTCTGGATTGGTGTTTCTGGAAGGCTCCAACGGTGGAACTGATGGGCAAAGTCATGGGAATTGTCGGATATGGCCGCATTGGTAAGGTAGTGGGACAAATCGCTCTGGCTCTGGGGATGCAGGTCATCGTTACATCACGCCGCCGCCCGGAGGCCTTGCCTCCCGAAGTGCGGTGGGAACCGCTCGACGATCTGCTTGCGGAAGCCGATGTTGTTTCCCTTCACTGCCCTCTGCAGCCATCGACACGCGGCATGATCAACGCCGAGCGAATCTCACGGATGAAACCTTCGGCATTCCTGGTGAATACCGCGCGAGGAGCGCTGATTGTGGAGGAAGACCTGGCCAATGCACTCGGCAGCGGCAAGTTGGCGGGAGCAGCAGTGGATGTACTCACAGCAGAACCTCCCAGTTCCACCAATCCGCTGATCGCTGCGCCGAACTGCATCATCACGCCCCACATTGCATGGGCAACAAAGGAAGCCCGGGCACGCCTGTTGGGAGCCGCAGCTGCAAATCTGCGCGCGTGGCTTAATGGTTCCCATCAGAATGCCGTGAACTAGAGATTTCCGGCAAGGAATACCGATAGCCCGGGTTCAAAGTGGTCTTCTGCGTTCTACGCTGTCCAATGGATCGCTCTTCCCGAAAGGCGGACAGTTTGCAGGCATTCTGCCAAAACTAGAAGAGGCCGCTCACAGCGGCCTCTTCTAAGCTCTTTGTCTTCTTGAGCTGAATGGTTGCGGGGGGCGGATTTGAACCGCCGACCTTTGGGTTATGAGCCCAACGAGCTACCGGGCTGCTCCACCCCGCATTTCAAGTTTAGCAATGGTGTCTGAGTAAGGTCAACCATCGCTCGATCGCACCTCGATTGTGCTTACGCCATTTCCGGGCGATTCGGGTAATTCATGCTCCCACTGCAAAGTCGTTCTGCAGGTCCGTGGGGGTCGGTCGTAACGTTAGAGCTAACGCAAGAAACTTCGGGCTGTGGGCGGAAAAAACGCCTGGATTCGCGCACCGGTGCTCACTTGAGAGCTGACAGTTCCGCAATCATTTCTTCGGTGGTGCGTTGCCGGCAGTAGCCCCGGTTGTTCGCAATTGATGACGCGTGACGCTCTGCGCTCAACGTTGCGCATGCATCCGTTACAAGGGTGACCAGATAGCCGTAGTCGCAGGCATCGCGCACCGTGGAATCCACGCACTGATCGGTCAGCAGTCCACAGACGATGAGGTGCTTTACGTTGAGGTTTCCCAAGACGTAGTGGATATTGGTGGAAATGAACACGGAAGAAGAAGTCTTGGGGATGACAATTTCGTCGCCCCGCGGCGCAATGGCATCGATGACGCGCGCATCGTGCGAGCCTTTGGGGCAGAATAGCCCGGAGATTTTGTAATCCAGACCCATGTCGCGGCCGTCCTGCGTGAGGCTTTCAATGACTGTGTACATGACTTCGACGCCGGCCTGGCGGCAGGCCTTTTGGAGCCTCTGCATGTTGGGAACGACTCGTTCACGCAGTTCGCGGAAGAAGTATCCGTAGCGGGTTTCGATCACTTCGGGATCAGGGCCGGCGTATTCGCCTCCGCCCGGCGCCGAGTAGTTCTGCACATCGACGAAGAGAAGGACGGTTGCTCCGCTCCTCACCGGGACGTTGCGCGATAATCCGAAGTCCTTCACGTTCTCCTCCAGCCAGGTGCGTTGCGGCATGCGCTGTTGCCGGCGATCAATAGACCGCTGCATAGCGCTCGCATATTTGCTCGGGTGACACGCCCTCCAGCGCTTTGATCTCCGCACGCTTGAAGGCGAGATAGGCCGACATGGCATCGGCACTCCACCACGAGGCAGCCGCCTGGTCAGCCTCAAGCGCGGCGAGCGACGCTTCAAGGGAACGCGGCAACAATGGTGCTTCGGCACCGGGTGCTGGCAATGCGAGGTTGCGTACAAGGCCATCGACTCCTGACCAGACAATGGCGCCGAGCGCAAGGTATGGGCAGTTGGAGCCGTCAGCCACGCGAAACTCGACGTTGAACTGCCGCTCGGGTTCTTCAGGTGATGTTGGGAAGACTGGCGCCACACGCATTGCGACGCCACGATCCTGCACGCCGAGATCGGCAAAGACCGGCGCCCAGCGATTGGGCGTGAGGCGCAGGTAGGACGCAACCGAAGGCGCAGAAAACGCGCTAATCGCGAGCAGATGCGCAAGGACTCCGGCGAAGAACGGTGCGGTTTGCTTTGAAATACCGTAAGCTGCGCCGGCGTCGTACGTCGCCGGGGTCTCGTCCTGCCACAAACTTAGATGGATGTGAGTCCCATTGCCGATACCGCTTGACAACAACATGGGCGCAAAAATGGCTCGTTGTCCCGTACGCCAGGCGATGGTGCGCGCCAACTCGCGCACCACAACGGCAGCATCGGCGGCGCGCACGCCCTGCTCTGGTGCGAGGGTGGCTTCATATTGGCGCGGTCCGTATTCGGGTAGAAAACTGTCCGGAGCGAATCCCGCGGTTCTGATGGCTGCAATCAGCGCCTCTCCGAAGTTTCCCTGTCGCCGGAAGGAGTCTAGCGCGTAAGTTGCGCCCGGGCGGTCTTCCACTCCGGTGAGCACGAATTCGTGCTCGAAGCTCGCACGCAATGTGAAACCAAACTTCGCCAGGGCCTCCAGGGCTCGCGAGAGAAACGTGCGCGGGCAGTAATCCCAGGGTGAGCCGTCGGTATTGACAATGTCGCCGAGGTAGAAGCGCTCGGCAGTGCCGTCATCGAAGGGGACTTCGACGTGTACCTGGGGATCGGGCCGAATGATGAGATCGCCCGCGGTGCCGAAGGGCGTAGTGTAGATTGGCCCAAAGCAGGACATCATGATGTTGGAGTGGGTAAGCCCTACTCCTTTTTTCAGGCGCTTCTCAGCGTCGGCTTGCGGAAATGCCTTGCCGCGCACGATGCCGGCCCAGTCACAGACGCCTGCAAAAACCAGAGGTTCGGTCTTCATCCTTGCCCTTCCTCGAATTGTTCGTCCGGCACGAGAACGTCCCAGGTGGATTCATACTGCATTGCCTTTCCGATGGCCGGGCGCAGCGCGAGCAGGCCAAGGCCCACTGCGAGATAAACAATCACCACATAGGGCCAGAGGTTCCCGGGATAAGCGGGCGCTGGATAAATGGAATTGTAGAGCGGCCACAGCAGGATCAGGGTTCCCAGTACGCCGAACGCGAGCCAGATTTTCTTGCGCGATCTCATCGCATCCACCGCCTCAGCGACCGTGACGCCCGTATATACGAGGATGAGTGCGAGCGTTCCAATTGTTCCTACGGCACCGAAGTAGCTGGCTGCGCCAACCAATGGAGCCCCAAAAATAACGCCCGCCAGCGCAACGGCTGCGATGGTCAGGACTGCGGCTCCCGGAGTTCCATGCTGCTCGTGCACGGCACCAATTCTTTCAGGCGCGAGGCCCGCACGGCCCAGTGCGAAGAGCATGCGCGCCGCGGCGCTCAGGCTACCCAATACGCAGGAGAACATCGAAACGGCGGCAGCAACGTCGAGCAAGGTTGCGAATTCGCGCGAGCCAAATTTGAGCCCCAGCGTATTGAGTGGCGCGCTATCGGCGGCTAACGCCTTCATGTTGCCGAGGCCAAAACCGATGACCTGCACGTAAGAGGCAAACACATAGAAGACGCCAGCAAGAATTACCGTGCCCAGCACCGCGATGGGTATCGCGCGGTTGGGATCGCCGGTCTCTTCTCCCAGCGTCGCGGCGCCTTCAAAGCCTGCGAAGGAGAGCACTGCAAATACCATGCCGTAGCCCACGCCTGACCAGCCGTAAACCGGAGAGGGCGCGAAAGGAGCGGCACTTAGCCCGCCGTGCGCTGAGACTTTCTCGAGCACGATGACGCCAAGGACTACGATGGCCAGGACCGAAATTGCCTCAAGCACCAGCATGAGCCGCGCGGCAAGACGCATATCGCGGTAAGCGAGATAGGTTGCAATCACGATGGCTGCAACGCTGACTGCGACCCAGAAGCCGGGGACTACAATTTTGTAATTAGCGAGGGCGGCATGGATGAAGTTGCCTGCGAGCACGGCAGTGCCGGTACAGAAGCAGATATAGGTGAGCATCAGCGCCCATCCCGCGAGAAAGCCTGCACGGGGACCGAACTCTTTGGCGATATAGGCATACGCTGAACCCGCGTGTGCAACGCGGCGCGCGAAGACTACAAACGAGAGTCCTACGATGGCGAGCGCAACGGTTCCTACTACAAAGGCGAGGGGCGCAGCGCGGCCTGCCGCACCCGCGGCAAGCGCCACGTTGAAGGCCATGGCTCCAGTGGGCGCGATGATGGAGAGGGATAGGCCGATGGCTTCTATCAGGCCTAGATTTCTGCGTAGATGCGGCATGGACCCCCCTTTGCATGCTGCAGTATCTTTTGCGCGCGGATGGCGGTTTTGCCTGATTGCGCCGGTGGAGAAGTGGCCGGCGCGAAAACCCAGTTCCCCATTCTCACAGAAACTGGGTTTTTGTGGAAATTGGTGGGGTGCGGTTGTTTGTTTTGAGTGAGTTAGAGGCGAAAACCAGTTTCCCAGTGGCAAAATGCAAATTTTTTTGAATTTTGCGCGCCGGTCACCGGGCCCTCTGCGGGTCTTTCGCCCGTGCAGGAGAGTCTGGCGAAGCTGACGAAGACGAGGTGGCAGGCACGGTGGAAACGGCTTGGGCGCGCGGGACGGATGTGCTACGGGCCAACTTAGCGGGGATAGGAATTCCTTCTCTGGCGATGGGAAGCCCGGGAAGATTTTCGACCAGGTAACAAACGACCGCGGTCACGGTGGTGTCGCGCTTGGCAGCCCAAACACGCGCACGGCGGTAGGTATCCTCGGGCAGGCTGATGGTTACATTTCGCTTCATGTGGCTCTCCTGCGGCGCAAAAAATTCGCCGGACACGGTTTGGAACCGGTCCGGCTGGGTGTGTGCCCGCTCTATATTCAGTGTGCGCCGGAAGGGGGAAATTATCTGCAAATGCAGACGAGAAAATTCTTGGGGCGGGCTTTGGCGCGCTCTTATTGGCACGGAAGGGATTGAAAATCGCCTTACGAGCGGCGGCAGTATGGAGAGGGAACGCAGACTGCCGGGTGACGATTGCCTACCGTAGCCACAATGGCTACACTTGGAGGAGGAGGATAGAAGGATGCGTCAGGTTTCACTGCGGGAGTTTCGGACGCGGGGCGCGAAGGCTCTGGAAGCTGTTCCGCGCGGGGAGACGGTACTGCTTTCGGGACAGAAGGGCGCGGCGTATTTTCTGATTCCGGTGATGGGGGATATTGCGGCGGAGGAGTTGGACCTGCGGCGGGCGATGGCAAGGGCCAGCTTGCGCGAATGCGCAAAAGCAGCGGCGGCTTACCCTATCAGCGATGAGGAGATCGAGCAGGAGATTGATGCGGTGCGAACAGAGCGAGTGGCTCGGGAGGCGGGGCGGAAGCGCTGATGCGGCTCGCGGTGTTCGATACGAACGTGATCGTCTCCGCTGGATGGAAGATGGGCGGAGTGCCCTATCGGCTGGTGATGGGTTGGGTTCTGGCCGGGCAGGTGCAGCTTGTGACCTGCGGGACCATCGTCGCAGAGTATCGTGAGGTGCGGCACCGGCCGAAGTTCACCCGCCATGGTTTTCCTCCTGACTGGCTGGAGGACTTGATCGAGGTAAGCCTGCAACTGCCCGATCCGGCGCCGTGGCCGCATGCGATTCCCGACGCCAAGGATGCGCCGTTTCTGGCGCTGGCTCATATGGCGGGGGCGTGGCTGGTGACGGGGAATCTGAAGCACTTTCCTGAAAAGGCGCGGCACGGGGTGACGGTGGTTTCGCCGGGGGAGTATCTGGAGCGGCTGGAGAGGCGGTGAGTGCAGTCCTGGTCAGGCGGCGCGGACGGCAACGCGAGCGGAGCGGGTACGGGGCTTGGCTTTAATTACGATCTCTACGTCCTGTCCGAGAGCGGTCAAAAAACGCATGAGACGCTCGACTGAGAACCCTTCGAGTTTGTAGTGCAAGAGAGCCGAAACCTTGGGTTGATTGATATCGAGGGCTTCGGATACTTGTGCCTGCGTCAGGCCACGGCGCTCTACGATGCGAATGATTGTGGCTGCAAGCCGGACTTTAGTATCGAGTTCGTCGGCGTCGGGGAGGCCCATATCGGCGAATACGTTGCCGGAACTGGGAATTATTCTCTCGTGGATCTTCTTAGCCATACCTCTCCTCGTAGTCTCGTTGCACCTGCTTTAGCCGTTCGCGGACAAGAGCAATATCGGATCTTCTGGTTTCGACGCCGCGTGGTGATTTCTTTTGAAATGCGTGCAACACATAAACGGCACGTGCAAAGCGAACCGTGTAGATTGCGCGGTATGTGTCGCCTTCGAAGTCCTTGACGATTTCCAAAACTCCCGGCCCCTCGCCCTTCCACGGCTTGGCAGATGGGTGCTTCCCGCCGAACTGTGCAGCACTCAGTGCATTTCCAATATTCCGTTGTACATTCGGCGGAAATTCCAAAAGCTGCTTCAGCGCCGAACCAATCCAATGAAGCGGTTTTTCTCCGGGTACTTGCAGCCTCGCCATGATTATCCCACTTTTAGGATACAACGTCGAGCGTGGATTCTGCCGGCAATTGGCTCGACATTCGGAGGCGCCGCCCGACTGTCATTGCAAGGGTGTAATCCCACAATTGATCAGGAAATTCGCGGTGGCTTCAAATTCCTCCGGACTGTTAGTCGGGTCTTCGGGGTCGCCTTTGGGAACGAAAATCACCATGCCCTGGCGTGCCCTGGTGAGCAAGACTCGATAAGCATTTCTGCGGAAAACGCGCTTGTCTTCTCTCTTGATGGAAAGCCACCTGCTGTTTGATGCGGAACGCAGGACTCGCAATTGCCAGCCGCGCAGATCATCCCAGATGAAGTCGCCGCCCCAGCAGAGACCAATCCAGTCAAGTTCGAGTCCCTGAATCTCGAACTCCGTAGCGAAAACCTCACATTGGTAGCTCGAACGAAGATCGCCGTCGCTTGCGAGATACCAATGTTCCCACGGATAATCCGCATGAAAGGTTGAGCTTGGCTCCAACCCTTCGGCCCGCAGTCTTGCAGCGCCGGACGACCCTACAAGACCATACCGAACCGGCCCAATACCCTGCTTGCGTAGAAATGCCCGTGTCTCGTTCAGGTCTCGCGAAAGAAAGATCGGAAATCTCTCTGCTATGTGCAGAGATTCAGCATTCGTAGCGTTGCCGTCCAGGACGTGGTTTACCCAGGTTGCCAGTTTTTCGGCTCTCAGGCTGCGATTGGAGGTGCGCAGATGGAGTGCGCTGTTTGTGTTGACTTGAATCTGGGCTGTTTCATCGTCGAAGAGCCGATGCCCCGCTGTTGATGGACCGCCGTCGAGAACTTCAGGCGAGGCGTAGACCACCCAGCGTTTGGAGCTTTGTGCAAGTGCCCTTCCCCACTCTTCCAAGCCGGCTTCACCGTCGTTAATTTCCTGACCGCCACCGACGAGCGCGATTACGGCTGCCCAGTCCGGGTGGCGCTCCATGATGCCCAACAGCATTTCCGGTTCGGAGTAATCGCGATTGAACTTTCTCTTGTTCTGAGCTCGGTTCCATGCGCGTTGTGCTTCGTCGAAGATGATGGCGTGATTGGACGGATCTCTATGATTGTCGTCCATGTGATATCGAGCAAAGACGTGGACGTTCTCGATGAGGGTTCGGGCTTCGATACGCGCATTGGCAGCATCGGTCCCGCGCCTTCTGCTTTCCTGCGTGAAGAGGTGCTGCAGGACTTTGACGAGCGGACCATTGCCACTCATGAAGTGAATTGCGTTGGCCTGATTTTCGTGCGAGTGTGCGAGGCCCAGGCCGACTAGGGTCTTGCCTGATCCGGGTACTCCCGTCAGGAAGCAGATCAGATGCTGGCCATTGGACCGAGCGCCGTCGACATAACTCTGTATGGTCTGCCGCACCATGCCAATCTCATGCTCGGAGGCTTCGCAGTGTGCTATTTCGCGGATTGACAGCCCGCTTCTGAGAGCTATGGCCGCTTCAATGATGCTGGGGACCGGGTTGTATGGGCTTTCATTCCAAAGATTGATTTCAAGCGGGTCTTCGCTCCGGGCTGCGATGACGCCGAGGACCATAGCCAGGCTGGACCACGGGGTGCTGATAACTTTGTTTACCCAGTAGTTTGCCAGCTGAGGAAACATCTCGTACTGGTTCAGAGAATCCAAATCAGGATCAGGAGCTTGTGGGGAGACGGAAACCGGAATGATTCTTCTGTTGGCAGAGGCTTTGTGAAAGTAATGAAGCAGGAGAGCATATTCTTCGAGTTGCTTTCGGGCCTGTGAAAATGCGTCACCTGATTTTGCTTCCAGAATGACTATGTCTCCGTTGACGAGCAGGACCGCATCGATACGCAATTCCTTACGCGGGATGGAAAACTCCAGCAGAATGCCCCAGTCTGCGGCTCCTGTATTTATTTGCAGGCATTCCTGCAAGCAGGTTCGCAGCGAGTGGATATCGCGTTCCCAGGTCAGGGTCTGGTCAGAGTATTGGCTTGTGTAACCGCGATTGGCATAACCGATGGAGAGGCGGGCGAGGATTTGTTCTTCGGAGTGAGCGAGGAAATCGGCTACGTTGGATTGGTAGAAAGAGGCCATGCCCGGGGTATCCGTACTTCGAGATTGATTGTAATGGGCTCACGTGGATGCATGGATACGACAGATTGTTATGCGGAGACAACCGGGGATGGACCCCACCCTAGCCGCAAAGACAAAGACGCGGCGAGGGTGGGGCACCCGTTGTGGCGGTTGGAGGGGCGAAGAAAACATAGATGGGGACCCGCACCTATCTACCTCATCGTACCGTCATCACCGGTCCCCAAATGCGAGGGACCGGTGGCACCCCCGTCAGGAACGGGAAAAGTTACCGAGGCCTTGGTCACCCGGCGAAGGTGAGATCGAAGCGCAGCAGGGGCTGAAGCCCGACGTTCCTTTGGTTGGCTGTTGCGGCCCGGCTGAAGCCGTGCCCTTGTTACAAAGCCCTGTCCCTACCGAGTTTTGTCGCGGCCTGTATAGACGCAAAATCCACCGAGGGGGACGGCGAGAGTGGCCTCCGGCGAGTTCCCGGATATTGTGGGAACCGGGTGTGGGGGTTAACCCACCCAAGGTGGTGGTTGGATCAGGTGCGAAAGGCGTGGGTGGGGTACTCGACATTATCGTGGTGGGTATTTGAATATCCCACCCCAGCCGCAAAAATCCGCCGCGGCGGAACGCAGAAAGGATGGGAAACGGGTCTGGTGGAAATTGAGGCACCTGGGCTTTGGAGGTTTCCCACCCTTGCGGCAAAAAACGCCGCAAGGATGGGGCACGGAGGAGTGGTGGGTATGGGAATATCCCACCCTAGCGACAAAAACAAAAACGTCGCGAGGGTGGGGCACCCGGCAGAAAGGATGGGAAACGGGTCTGGTGGAAATTGAGGCACCTGGGCTTTGGAGGTTTCCCACCCTTGCGGCAAAAAACGCCGCAAGGATGGGGCACGGAGGAGTGGTGGGTATGGGAATATCCCACCCTAGCGACGAAAACAAAAACGTCGCGAGGGTGGGGTACCCGGAGTAACTATTCTTCTTCTTCCTCCGCGGGGCGTTTGGCTTCGGCGAGGATTTTCTCGGCTACCTGCTGGGGGACTACGTCGTAGTGGTCCATTTCCATGTGGTAGCCTGCTTTTCCCTGCGTCATGGATGTTAGTTGCGTGCCGTAAGTGAGCATTTCAGACATGGGGACTTCGGCCGTGATCACGGTGGTGCGGCCTTTGGTTTCCATGCCCTGCACACGGCCGCGGCGGCTGTTGAGGTCGCCCATGAGCGTGCCGGCAAAGTCGTCCGGCGACTCGATCTCCACTTTCATGATGGGTTCAAGAAGGACGGGCTTGGCCTGCTCCATGCATTTGCGGAAGGCAAGGCGGCCGGCCATCTTGAAGGACATTTCGTTGGAGTCCACGTCGTGGTAGCTGCCGTCGTAGACAGTGACCTTGAAGTCGACGACGGGGAAGCCGGCAAGGAAGCCGCGCGCTGCGGACTCGACGATGCCTTTTTCGACCGCGGGGACGAACTGACGGGGAATGGCGCCGCCGAAGATCTCATTGGCGAATTCGAAACCGCCGCCGCGGGGCAGAGGCTCCATGCGGATTTTGCAGTCGCCGAACTGGCCGTGACCGCCGGTCTGCTTTTTGTGGCGTCCCTGGGCATCGGCCTTGCCGCGGATGGTTTCGCGGTAGGGGACCTTGGGGGCCTTGAGGGTGACCTCAGCGTGGTAGCGCTTTTTGAGGCGGTTGACGATGGCTTCAATGTGCGGCTGGCCAGCGCCGGCGATGAGGAACTCGTTGGTCTGCGGGTCGCGGAAGAAACGGATGAGCAGATCTTCTTCCATGAGCTTGTGGATGGCGGGAGCGAGTTTGTCTTCGTCAGCGCGGGTTTTGGGCTCGATGGCGTAGGTCATGGACGGCTCGGGTATGACGGGGAGATCGACCTGGATGGCTGCGCCTTTGACGCCGAGGGTGTCGCCGGTGAAGGTGTCACGAAGCTTGGCGACGGCGCCGATGTCGCCGGCATGAAGCTCTGGGACCTCAATGGATTTGCGGCCCTGCATGACGCTGAGGTGCGAGAACTTCTCAGAGCTGCCGCGGGTGTAGTTTTCAAGCGCCGCGTCATTGGAAATGACACCGCTGACGACTTTGAAGAAGCTGATGCGGCCGGCGAAGGGGTCAGACATGGTTTTGAAAACCAGGACGGCGGGCGGCTCGCTGTCATCGA
Source organism: uncultured Acidobacteriota bacterium (assembly GCA_963830225.1). Classification (GTDB taxonomy): domain Bacteria; phylum Acidobacteriota; class Terriglobia; order Terriglobales; family Acidobacteriaceae; genus Telmatobacter. Next base: position 358,701 of record CAWHLO010000001.1, read on the forward strand.
CTTTGCGCGTGGAGGCGGCTTCGGCGCTTCCGTTGCCGTTGGCGGCGGGAGTGGCCGGTGGATGAACGGGGATGGGCGCGCGCTCAACGGGGGCGGGTGCGTAGACCTTGAGGAAGTCGAGGAGGTGGTCAGTGGCCACATTCATGCCGCCGCTGGCAAAGAGGACGGGAAAGATGCGGTCTTCGCGGATGGCTTCATGGAGGGCGGCGATGAGATGGTCTTCAGGGATGGTTCCCTTCTCAAAGAACTCTTCCATGAGCTCGTCTTTGCCTTCGGCGACCAGCTCGACGAGAGCCTCGTGCGCGGCCTTGGCCTGTGCGGCCAGGTTGCCGGGCATTTCACCGGTTTTGCCGCGGCCGTCGCCACCGGGGGTGTAGAAGTAGGTGGTCATGGTGACGAGATCGACTACGCCGTGGAAACCGTCGGCGTCAGCGATGGGCATTTGAACGGGAGTGCAGGTGCGGCCCCAGCGGTTGTGGAGGTCGTCAATGAGGGCGGAAAGGCCATCGGTGCCGCCGGCTTTGGGGTGGTCCATCTGGTTGATGACGACGATGCGGGGGATTTCAGCCTCTTCCGCATAGCGCCAGACGCGCTCAGTGATGGGCTCGACGCCATTCTGGGCATTGACAAGGACGATGGCGGATTCGACGGGGAGCAGCGCGGCGCGGGCTTCGTGGGTGAACATGTGGAAGCCGGGCGTATCAACGAAATTGATTTTGGTGTTATGCCAGTTGGCGAAGGCGACGGCGTTCTGCATGGTGAGGCCGCGGGCTACTTCTTCTTCGTCATAGGCGGTGACGGCGGAGCCATCGGCGACCATGCCCTGGGTTGGGGTCATTTTGGCGGCATGCAGCAGAGCGGCGATCAAGGTGGTTTTGCCACTTTGTGCATGCCCCACTACAGCTACGTTGCGGATCTCACTTCCCTGATACGTTTTCATGAGGCTTCTCCTTGTGTTGCGAAATCTTGGGTGCTGGACAGAGTGAGGATCCCCACCCTAGCGACAAAAACAGAGGCGTCGCGAGGGTGGGGCACCCCGGTGGTGGTTGGATCTGGTGCGGAACGGCGAGGGTGGGGCACCCGGACGGCAGATTTCCCACCCTTTTCGCAAAAGACACGAAAAGGATGGGGCACGGAAAGCTGGTAGAGAATGAAGCGGATGAGATGGGGCGCAGGGACGGGCGGTGGGCGTCCGTTGGGGCGTCTGGGTGGCCGGAATTACGGGCCACGTGATCCGGTCTGCCGTCTTCCTCGTCCATTTTCGAGGTTTGGGGACCGGCGCCGGCGAACGCAGGAGAGAGGTTCGGCGGCGTCAGTTTCTCAAGTAGCGGATGCTATCACAGCGGGAGTGTTAACGTCTTGTGACTTGGCGCACAGGGAGAGGGAACGGGGAGCAGGGAGCAGACTTGGGGCCGGAGACAAAAAGTGGGGAGCGCCCACGTGGATGCTCCCCCATGCAGTCTAGGGTGCGTGCAAACTAGAAAGTGACGTTCAAGGCAAATTGCGCGATACGTGGATCGTTCTTGGTTCTGGTAATGAAATAGCCTGCCGCTGACTTTCTCGCAAAAAAGCTAGCGAAACGCCACGGTCTAGCTTCACCGTGGCTGCCAGGCTTATGTCCGGCGTGTCCTGGAATCTCTTGCGGAGACAGGCAACCTGCCTCACCACTCCTGGATACCACCATCTCTTGCCAAGCCCGCGTACGCACCCTGCGGCTTTGCGGCGTCTCGCTGCCATAGATGGAGCACGATTGGGGCCAATTGCCATTCACTGTGGCCAGCGGGAAGCGAGGCGGATAAACGGCTTGCGGGGACGGGATCCTCCGGCTCTCAGCTTCATGGCTGCAAAATTAATAGAGTCAATGGCTTACGATGACATTCCTATTGCAGAGGTGGGTGATGCGGGAGCTTGAAAGAGCGGGGTGCGTGACGGAAAAGGAGTTGTCCGGCGGCTGGAAATGACGGGAGGCGGTCGAGAGATGGACAGAGACTCGTCGGAAAGCTTGGACGAGCGTCCAAAATTTCTGACCCAAACCAATCATCTACTGAAAACGATGTTGAAAGACGAGGGATTGATGTTGCGGCCGGAAGGCACGGAAATCAGGATCAGAGGGTGGCTGCGGCGGGAAGGATCTCGTCCACGTCGACCCACTGGGTGGGATAGTTGCCCGTGTAGCAGGCGGTGCAGTAGCGGTTGCCTTCGCCGTCGCCGCAACTTTTGAGCAGACCTTCGAGAGAGAGGTAAGCGAGCGAGTCAGCCTCGATGAAGCGGCGGATCTCTTCGATGGACTGATTGGCGGCAATGAGCTCGCGCTTGGAGGGCGTATCGACGCCGTAGAAGCAGGGCGAAACGGTGGGCGGGCAACTGATGCGGAGATGAACCTCAGTGGCGCCGGCGCCGCGGACCATGCGGACGATTTTGCGGCTGGTGGTGCCGCGGATGATGGAGTCGTCAATGAGGACGACGCGCTTGCCGGCCAGCAGATTGTGGACGGGATTGAGCTTGAGGCGGACGCCGAAGTCGCGGACGCGCTGTTCAGGCTCAATGAAGGTGCGGCCTACATAGTGGTTGCGGATGAGGCCGAGGCGGAAGGGCAGGCCGGCTTCTTCAGCGTAGCCGAGCGCGGCGGTGACGCCGGAGTCGGGGACGGGAACGACGACGTCGGCGGGAACGCCAGACTCGCGGGCAAGCTGGCGGCCCATCAGGTCGCGGCTCTCCTGGACCCAGCGGCCGAAGATGCGGGAGTCAGGGCGTGCAAAGTAGACATGCTCAAAGATGCAACTGGCCTGGGGAACGCCGGAGGCGAACTGGCGGCTGGTGACACCGTCTTCAGAGACCATGACCAGCTCGCCGGGATGGACGTCGCGGATGAACTCGGCGCGGAGGAGGTCGAAGGCGCAGGATTCGCTGGCGAAGATGATGGTGTCACCGCCGTCGGGGTTTTTCATGCGGCCCATGGAAAGCGGGCGGAAGCCTCGGGGATCGCGGGCGGCGAAGATGCGGTCACGCGTCATCATGACGATGGAGAAGGCGCCTTCAACCTGCGCAAGCGAACCGGCGATGGCATCGACCAGCGAAGAGGCCTGAGAGTGGGCGATGAGCTGGACGATGATCTCGGAGTCGGAGGTGGTCTGGAAGTAAGCGCCCTCGCGCTCAAGGCGCGTGCGGAGAGTGCCGAGGTTGACCAGGTTGCCGTTGTGGGCGATGGCGATGAGGCCCTTGGTGGAGTCGACGCGAATGGGCTGCGCGTTGAGGAGCGCCGAGTCGCCGGTGGTGGAGTAACGCGTGTGGCCGATGGCCATGCGGCCGGGAAGCTTGGCGAGGACTTCGTCAGTAAAGATCTCAGAGACGAGACCCATGCCCTTGATGTTGGCCAGGCGCTGGCCGTCAGCGGTGGCAATGCCGGCGGATTCCTGGCCGCGGTGCTGGAGGGCGTAGAGGCTGAGATAAGCCTGGCGGGCGGCGTCAGGGTGGTTATGGATGGCGACTACGCCGCATTCTTCGTGGAGATCGTCGGCTTCGCCGACAGGGATCAGGGAACAGGGATCAGGGATCAGTTGCGCGCCGCAAGCGGCTGCGCGGAGTTCTAGTGTTCGATCCGCTATGCCTTCGATGCCTTGGTAGAGCAGCTGGGTCATGCGTGGACCTCGCCGTGGAGATTGGCTTCCAGGGCATCGGCCCAGGGCTTGCGCAACTCGGCGAGCGAGGCGGAGATGAAGGGCTGGCGATCAACGGTGATCTCGAGGCGGTTGCCGCCGGTGGTGCCGATGCGCGCGGCGAAGAAGCCGTGGTCCCGAGCCGCTTTTTCAATTGCTGTGACGTGGCCGTGAGCGGTGGTGATGATGAGCGTGGAGGCAGGCTCGGCGAAGAGGCCGAAGCAGGGGTAGGCCTGGAGCCAGGGATCCTGTTCGACGGTGGCGCCGATGCCGAGCGAAAATGTGGACTGCGCGAGAGCTACGGCGATGCCGCCGTCGGAGAGATCGCGCGCGGAGTGAAGCAGGTTGCGCTGCGCGAGCTCGTCGAGGAGGTTGTGCAACTCGGCTTCGGCTTCGAGATCGAGCGAGGGCGGCTGGCCCCAGATGCCGCCGAGGACAACCTTGGCGTATTCAGAGGAGCCGAAGTTGGTGAGGGCGGCGGCGGCTACGTCGTCGGTGGCTTCGGGCTTGGCCTTGACGTAAGGCTCGGGGTCGTAAATCGGCATGGGATATTGGCTGATGGGCAAACGCTCGAGCGGAACGGCGGCGTTGGGAGTTGGCTCTTCAGCCTTGGGGATAGGCCAGAGGAGGATGATGGGGTCGCCGGAGTTGCGGAAGTGCGCGGGCACGGCTTTGGTGACATCGTCGAGAATGCCGACGACACCGAGTACCGGCGTGGGATAGATGCCTTCGCCTTTGGTCTCGTTATATAAGGAGACGTTGCCACCGGTGATGGGCGTACCGAGAGCCGTGCAGGCTTCTGCAATGCCGTCAATGGCGGCGGAGAACTGCGCCATGATTTCAGGCTTTTCAGGGTTGCCGAAGTTGAGGCAGTTGGTGGCAGCGACAGGCGTGGCACCGGTGCAGGCAACTTTGCGCGCAGCTTCAGCGACGGCGTGCATGGCACCGAGTTTGGGATCGAGATAGCTCCAGCGGCCATTGCCGTCGAGAGCCATGGCGAGGCCGCGCTCGTGACCGGGGGTTCCGGTTCCCTTGATGCGCATGACGCCGGCTTCGCCGCCGGGGCCCTGGACGGTGTTGGTCTGAACCATGGAGTCGTACTGCTCGTGAACCCAGCGCTTGCAGCAGACGTTGGGACTGGCGATGAGCTTCCTGAGATCGGCGGTGTAGTCGCGGTCTTCGTCGAGTTTGTCCAGGATTTCCTGGGGCGGATCGGCGGGGACGGGAGCTTTCCAGGTGCCGATGGGGCGATGGTAGAGCGGAGCATCGTCAGTGAGCGACTGGTTGGGAATGTCAGCGACGAGCTTGCCGTGATGGCGGATGCGCAGGCGCGGCTCAGGCTGGACGTTGCCAACGATGACGGCGTCGAGGCCCCACTTGGCGAAGACGCGGATGACTTCCTCTTCCCTGCCCTTTTCAGCCACCAGCAACATGCGCTCCTGGCTTTCAGAGAGCATGATCTCGTAGGCGCTCATGCCGGTTTCGCGCTGGGGGACGAGGTCGAGTTCGACGTCGAGGCCGACGCCGCCGCGGGCGCCCATTTCGCAGGTGGAACAGGTGAGGCCGGCGGCGCCCATGTCCTGAATGCCGACGATGGCGCCGGTCTTCATGGCTTCAAGGCAGGCTTCGAGGAGCAGCTTTTCCATGAAGGGGTCGCCGACCTGGACGTTGGGACGTTTCTGCTCGGAGCCCTCTTTGAATTCTTCACTGGCCATGGTGGCGCCGTGAATGCCGTCGCGGCCGGTCTTGGCACCTACATATATGACAGGATTGCCGGTGCCGGTGGCCTTGGCGTAGAAGATTTCGTCTTTGCGGACCAGGCCGAGGGCAAAGGCGTTGACGAGCGGGTTGCCGCTGTAGCAGGGCTCGAATTTGGTTTCGCCACCGAGATTGGGAACACCGAAACAGTTGCCATAGCCGGCGATGCCGCTGACCACGCCTTCCACGATGGTGTGGTTTTTGTGGACGAGCTGTTCGCTCTCCTCGCCCGCCTGTTCTTCGGGGCCCAAATCTTCAGGGGTGATGGGGCCGAAGCGGAGGGAGTCCATGACGGCCAGGGGACGCGCGCCCATGGTGAAGATGTCGCGCAGAATGCCGCCTACGCCGGTAGCGGCGCCCTGGTAGGGCTCGATGTAGCTGGGGTGGTTGTGGCTTTCAATTTTGAAAGCGCAGGCCCAGCCCTCACCGACGTCGATGATGCCGGCGTTTTCACCGGGACCCTGAACGACGCGGTCACTTTTGGTGGGCAGGCGCTTGAGATGCACGCGGCTGGACTTGTAGGAGCAATGCTCGCTCCACATGACGCTGTAAATGCCCAGTTCAGTAAGTGAGGGCACGCGACCGAGGGCTTCGAGGATGCGCTCGTATTCCTCGGTGGAAATGCCATGCTGCGCCAGCAACTCGGGAGTTACGGCTACCGGCTCGGGAGCAACTGGTGTAGGAGATTGGGTCATCGCCGATACCTCCATTGTCGCATGGGAGAGGCATTCCGGGGAGAGGCGAATATACCCTACGGCAAGCTCAGGAAAGCGGCTTGCCGGCAAAAGCGCTGTGGCGGGGCCGGACCGGGACGTGGAAATAGCCTACGATCCCACGCTCGCGTCCAGCCCGGCTGGGGCTGCGGCCCTTCAAGGCCGGGTTTTTCAAGCAGACGGGAGAACCCTGGGCTCTCCCACGGCAATTTCAGCGATCACTGCTCCACTTCTGCCGATTCGGTGGACGCAGATGGTAGTTCAAGCTGCTTCTCAAGCGCGTCGGCTTTCGCGATGGCCTGCGCGTAGGATGCATAGGACTTGACTACCTGATATGCGTTTCCGATCAGCTCCTGGTTCGCACGGACATAATCGCGATAGGGCTTCAGGTGAACGAGGCTGCGGTTTTCGTTGAGGTGGTTGATGGTGTTGCTGAGATGATCGGCGATAACGGGCAGCAATGGCTGGATGCGATCAATAGCCTGCTGCTGCCAGGGAGATCCTTCGTGACGAAGAGCGATCATCTCATTGGCATCAGTAATGAGATTGTTGACATGCTCCCGCATCAGGTTCAGTTGACTTCCATGCGTGCTCCAATCCACACCAGAGCGGGTGAAGCTGTCGAGGGTGGAGGCATCATCGTTAGCGAGGGCGGCATGGGTCTTTACCTGCGTGAGAAGCTTTGAGATTGCGGCTGAATCCTTGTTTTGAGCTACCAGCAGGCCTGCCGATAACAGGAACAGCATTGCAAGCCTGATGACGACCTTTGCGAACACCTGTGGTTTCATTGAATCCTCCTCTGCGCGAGACGTTGTAACAGCCGACTTGCCGGATTGCGTGTGAGGATTCAACCCGCCAGCCTCAATACAAAAGGCCCCGGGGATGGCCGACGGGAGTGGGGGGACGCGCAATGGCGGAGCCGGCCGAAACGCGAGATAGAAGCCCTTCGAGGGTATGCCACGGACCTCGCGCACCGAAGAATGTAGCACACTTTTGGAATTCTCTGGGCCTGAAAAGAGGAGGGACGGGCGGATTGTGAGGGCACCTATTTGTCGGGGGTGAGCACCCGGGTCTGGTTTCGCGTTGGAGTGCCTGGCCGAGGAGCGTGACATACAGAAGATTTTCCGACACGGGCGTTCAAAGATTTGGACGCGTCCTCCCACTCACAAGTGTCAGGGGCGGCTAAGTTCTTGTTTTTGAGTGGCCAGTTTACGGCACGCAACGTGCCAATCACAACATTGCACGGGGAATGTGGCATCCCGCCAAATCATGCTCGCTCCTCGTGAAATGGCCCGTGCCCAACGCGTGACCCGTGCCTTCCCCGTTCCGGTCCGTCAAGATAGGAATCGGAACGGGCCGGCACGTAAAGGCCATGGGAAACGCACTTAGGCGCTCGGGGAAAGAGTGGGATGGCACCAAGGAGGACCGATGAAACCGTTCCGATATGGAAACATTGTTCTTCGCACTGCGATTCTGGCGCTGTTGCTGCCGGTAGGTCTGCTGGCGGCACAAAATCCGGATTCGAAAGCGATCTCAAATCTTCTGGACCAGGTGAAGAGCCATGCAGCTCTGGCCAGCAGCGATGCCGCTATGCTGACAGGCTATACGCGTTCCGCCGTAGCCCCGGAGTCGCATGGAGAACAACTGAACCTGATCAAGAAGCATGTGAACAATCTGCTTCGCGATGCCAGCGCGATGAAGGATATGCGGCATGAAGGATCTCCGTGGCAGCAGGAAGCCATCGACCGCATCGAACCGCTGCTGCCGTTGATGGCCGCGCATCTTACGGCGACGATCACTCACTTTAACGAGAACCGGAAGGCGGTCAGAATGAAGCCGTACCGCGATTACGTGGCTGCCAACGAAAGGATGCTCGCCGACGCAAGTAAGCTCATCTCCACCTTTGCCGATTACTCGGAAGCAAAATTCAAAGCGGATGAGTTGGAAAAGAACCTCGAGTTGAAGGCTTCAAACGAACCGGGTCTGTAGAACCGATCACCCAAGGGCTTGAATTCCTGACTTACCGCACCGTGGCTGGCTGCTTTGTGAAAGCAGCCGGCCAGAGCCGCGCGGGGGAGAGTTGCGGAAGTTCTCCCGCAACGATTCGCCATTTCCAGCTTTTTTCAAGGTTGCTTTTTCCTGGTAAGGCAGCCGCCCTCCGACTGTGCCCGAATCTCCGTTTGCAGGAGAGCCGCCGGAGCACGGAATCAGGTTGAAGTGAATGCATTTCGGTTCCCGTGGGGTAGAAGACTCCGATGGGATGATGGGAACGCGCAATTGCGGAGCCAGTCGGAAAACGAGAATTGGCGCTCCTGTAGGAACCTACCGAAAGCCTCGCGCACCAGGGAATGCACCGAACTCTCGCGGCATTTTGCGGCTGAAAAGAGACGCGATGGTCCAATCCGGACACGCATCAGAGAGATGGCGACGAGTCAGGAAAACGGGCGTGCTGAAGGCGAGAATTTTTCGCGACAGTCTTGCAGCGATGCAGCCGCAACCGCCCCGATCAGGGAAATTTCGACGTCCCGTTCAAGCTTCTTGACACGGATCTCACGCGCAAGCGCCGGAGAAAGCTAACTTCTTATTTTTGAGTCCCGATCCGTGGCACGCAACGTGCAATATAGGATGACGCACGAGGGATGTGGCATCCCGCCCAATTATGCTCGCTCCTCGTGAAATGGCCCGTGCCCAATGCGCGTGACCCGAGCCTCCCCCTATCCGGCCCGTCCCGAGTTATCTCAGGACGGGCCGGAATGTAAGGGCCACCGGAACGGGGACGCCGGAAGTGCCGGGACCAGGTTCATATCGAACCAAGGAGGAATCATGAAACCGCTCCGAAATGGAAACATCGTTCTTCGCATTGCGATTCTGGCGCTACTGCTGCCGGTAGGCCTACTGGCAGCACAAAATCCGGATTCGGAAGCGATTTCGAAGCTTCTGAACCAGGTAAAGAGTCACGCGGCTATGGCTAGCGACGATGCCGCTACGCTGGAGAGCTTTACGCGCTCCGACTTGTCATGGGAGTCGCATGCAGACCAGTTGACTGTAATGCGGGACCATGTGAACAATTTGCTGGCGGATGCCAGCAAGATGATGGAGATGCGGGAGGAAGGATCACCCTGGCAACAGGAAGCTATCGACCGCATCGATCCGCTGCTGCCCGTCATGGCCGCGCATCTATCGGCCACGATCGACCACTACAATGACAACCGGAACCGGCTTAACATGAAGCCGTACCGCGATTTTGTGGTAGCCAATCAAAAACTGATCGACCATGCGCACCAGCTTATCTCAACCTTTGCCAATTACTCGGAAGCAAAGGCCAGAGCCGATGAGTTGGAGAAGAAACTCGAGTTGCCGGCTTCTACCGAGCCGAGTCAGTAGAGCCGATCACCCCCCGGGCCTTGCATTCCAGATCTACCTTGCCGTGGCCGGTTGCTTTGCGGGAGCAGCCGGCCATAGCAGTGCAAGGGGCGAGTTGCGGAGAGTCTGCCGCAACCATACGCCATTTCCAGCGTGTTTCAAGCTCGCTGTTTTCCCGGTGAAACAGCCACCCACCGGCTGTGCACAGTCTCCATCCACCCACAGAAGAGCCCCCAGGGGCGCGCAATCATTTTGAAGTAGCCTGCATCTTGGGTTCCGTGGGGTAGAAGACTCCGAGGACCCCGAGCAGGACGGCCGTGAGCGGCGCGGCCAATGCAACGCCCAAAACGCCCGTTACGGTGACCAGCAGAAGTTGGACGGCCAGGGTGAGCGCCGGTGGCAGGGTGACGATTTTGCGTTCGGCGATGGGTGTGACAACGTTGCCTTCGAGGAGGTGCGCAAAGACAAACAGCGCGATGGTGAGGAAACCCTTGGTAGGGCTGATGGCAAAAGCCAGCATCGCGGCAGGAACGACGGAGAGTATGGGGCCAAGATTGGGGATGAAGGTGAGCAGACCGGCAATGATGCCGAGGGTGCCGGCGAGCGGAATTCGCAGGGCAAAAAGGCCGATGGTGACAAAGACACCGATGATCAGCATGGACAGGAACTTTGCCAGGAGCCAGATGCGCAACATCTTTTTGGCGCTGGCGAGACAGGTTTCGATGGTGACGCGATGCGATGCCGGCAGGATGCGGCGGATACCACGCAGGTAGAAGTCGGGCTCCGCGGCGAGATAGAGGCTGGTCATTGCAACGAGAAAGAGCCCCACCACAGTGGACGCGGTGAGGTACATGGCGCCCCCGATTCCAGTTAACGCGAAGGAGAGCGTGCGCGAGACCTGGGTGGATTCAGTGGATTGCTGGATGATCCAGCGCGTCCACTTCTGCTGCTGAAGACGGGCGGACAACTGATGCGCGGCGACGGTGATATCTGCGTGAAACTTGCCGAACTGCTGGGCCAGAGCGGGACCGCGAAGCCAAATGCCGATGGTGAGAGCGGCAATGCTGGTGCAGAGGACCAGCGTGTAAGCCAGACCGCGGCTGCGGATGTGGAACCAGGACTGAAACCACGTGGTCAGAGTGGTGAGCATGAGGGCGCCGATGAGGCCGGCAAAGAGCAGAAGCAGCATGTAGCGTGCTTCCCACAGGAGAAAAAGCAGCCCGGAGGAGACAACAACGATCATCACAACGAAGGTGGCCCGCTTTTTGAACTCTTCCATGTGCCGTTCACCGTTTCTGCTTCAACGGAGAAGACCAAGCTTCAACGGGAAGCAACTCTCACGCCGGCTGCGTGCAATCCACTTACCAATCTGTTGCTGTAGCGTTATCAATCTGGAGTCATTGCATTACCCGTCTGTAGTGATAGCGCGATCGGGTTCTGCATGCAACTGCGAAGTTGCAGATTCCGGCATGGTGAAATCACTCAGCGGCGCCGTGGGCAGGATCATGCGAAGGGAGTTGAGGATGGAAAGCAGGTCAATTCCCTCCTGGAGGATGGCGCCCTCAATGGGCTTGAGATAGCCGAAAGCGCCGGCGGCCATTCCGATCATGCTTAACAACATTCCTCCAACGGCGCTGGTGATGGCGATGCGGCGCATGCGGCGGCCAATGTGTATGAGCTCATCGACACTGGCGAGGGAGGACTGCAGGATGACTGCGCCAGCCGCTTCAGAGGTGATGTCGCTGTTGACGCCCAGCGCGATTCCCACAGTGGCGGTCAACATGGCGGGGGCGTCATTGATGCCGTCACCGAGGAAGAGCGTTTGCTGGTTCGCGGTCATTTCGCGAACGATTGCTACTTTCTCTTCGGGGCTCTTGCCGCCGTAGACTTCAGAGATTCCCATGCCGGCGGCAAAGTCCGCAACTGTAGAGGGGCGGTCGCCGGAGAGGAGGACGATTTTGCGGATGCCGTGACGGGACTCGACATGCGAGAGAAAAGGTTTGCTTTCGTGGCGGGGCTGGTCCTGAAAGCGCATGAGGCCGGCGAGGTTTCCGTCGATGAGGATGACGCATTCCAGACCGGTGACGGCCTGGGGAAGCTGTGCGGCGGCAGCGGGCATCAGCTTGCCCCGACCGGTGAGGGTGACGCTGTGACCTTCAATCTGGCCGGTAAGTCCGTGGCCGGGGGACTCGGAAACCTCCCGCGGAGTCTGCAGCAAAACCCCTTCTTCTTCAGCGGCGGTGAGGATGGCTGTGCCGAGGGGATGCTTGGAGTAGCGCTCAAGGCTGGCGGCGAGGCGCAGCAGAGCCTGCCGGGGCCACTGGCCGGTGGGAATGACTTCAGTGAGGCTGGGCTTGCCGTAAGTGAGCGTGCCGGTCTTGTCGACGATCAGCGTGGTGCATGTGTCGAGCTTCTCGAGGATCGAGGGATCTTTGACGACGATGCCGCGTTTGGCGCCGACCGAGATGGCTCCGATGATGGCAACGGGAATGGCCAGGAGCAAGGGGCACGGCGTGGCAACAACGAGCACAGCGAGGAAGCGTTCGGGCTGGCTGCTCAGCAGCCAACTAAGCACAGCAATAGCGATGGCGATGGGCGCATACCAGATTCCCAGACGGTCGCCGAGGCGGCGGATGCGGGGGCGATTCTCCTCAGAGGCGTGCAGGACTTCGACAATCTTGGCGTAACGCGAATCGCTGGCGGGACGGATGGCCTGAATGGTGAGTGCGACGTCGCCGTTGATGGCGCCGGAAAGGACGGTGGAGCCGGGCGCCTTGGAGATGATGAATGGCTCGCCGGTGAGGTACGACTCGTCCATGGCGCCGAGGCCGGCGGTGACGACACCGTCTACCGGACAGAGCTCGTGCGGATAAACGATGAGCTTCTCGCCGACGGCGACGGCTTCAATGGGGAGATCGACGACAGAACCGGCATCTTCAACGCGGTGGGCAATCTGGGGCATGCGGCGGGCGAGCGCGCCGAGGACTGAGGAAGCGCGGCGGGTGGCGTACTCCTCAAGCGCCTTGCCGCCGGAGAGCATGAGGACAACGATGGCGGCAACCCAATTCTCTTTGAGGACCAGAGCACTGACGATGGAGAGAAAGGCGAGGATATCGACGCCGAAGTTGCGGCCGACAATCTCCCGGATGAGTTCGACGGAGAGGGGTATGGCGGCGATGATGACGGCGGTTACCAGGATGACGGCGGTGGAGTTGCGATCGCCAAAGATAGCGGGACCGCTTGCGGCGACCAGCATGGCGACGAGAATGAACACCGCGATTGCGCTGTGCGACGCATAGCTAGCCTTCGCGGAGAGCTGGGCCCAGAACTGTTTCATGGGTGCTCCACCCAATTTACATCATGCTACTCTGCCGTACGATGATTGCGGGCCCGGCGACAACACCTCACTGGCAGGCTCGTAGCGGATCTTTTCGAGGACTGCCTGGAGTTCTTGAGCGGGCTGACTGGGTTCGAGGACCAGGCCGGTTGGAGTCCAGCGCTTCATGACCCACAGACGGGAGCACTCAGAGCACAGCCAGAAGTATTTGCTAGGCACTGTGCAGACGGGAAACCCCGAATCGCTACGCACGATTCTTTCGTCGGGTGGGACATCCAATTCGAGGAGCACCAGGGTTCCCTGTTGGAGGTCCTGCACAACTCGACTGCATTTGGGATTTGCGCACTGCATAGCTTTTCCTTTCTCCAGATCCTACCGGGAGGGAGGTGAAAAAGGTCTGCAGACCCGGAGCGCCGACATAAACCCCCACTCTGCGGACCGCAGATTGAAGTCATAGCACTCATAAAGCTATTCACCCGCCAGGCCCGGTGGAGGAGTTTCATAACGGAGTCATTGCACGCATGTAGCCACTTTTTTGAGTGGGCAATGCCACGAGTTTCGGCTGGAAACAAACTCTGCCGCGATTTGAAATGAATCACGTCAAAGGATTGCGACTCTAGCGTCAAAAGATTTTGAACCTTAAAGGCAAGAAATACGAGGGGTAATCGGCAGGGCGGCTTTCGCCGCCCTGCCAGCTGATGTCGTCAAGGGAGAGTGTTCACGGCGCATTGCGAGAGCGCAAAACGGTTGAGTGCTCCCTGATTGCCACCGGGATTGCCGACATAGGGGGTTTCGGATTCGGACACAAGATTCCGCGGCTCAGCCGTGCACAGCTTTTCGATGGGATCACCGGGGGTGTATTCGAGTTTCTTCGGCGGGGCGCAACCTTCCTCCTTGCGCAGCAGGAGACTGGGCTTCTCCTTCTCTTCCTTGTTGGCTTCAGCAACGATGGGAGCCAGGTCTTTCTTCATCTGGAGGAACTCAGTGGTTTGCACGATCTGTTCTTTGCCCGAGGGAAGAAACATGATTTCGCGCTGGGCTTCAATCATGCGCTCGTAGAAGGGTGGGTGGGTGCGAAACCAGCTCACACCATTTACGTAGCCCACTTTCGTGGCCATCTTGTCGAAGAATCGGATGAAGCCGGTAGTGTCATAGCCGGCATTCCAGGCGTACTGGATGCCGAGCTGATCGGCTTCAAGCTCGTAGTCGCGGCTAACGCCGAGCAGCTTGAGGCTCAGGACCATGCCAAGGCCATAGAAACCATACTGGAGAGCGTAATAGAGGCCGATTCCGGCGACGCCGCCGGTGAGAACAATGGCAGCCACCTGCGCGGCCTGGTAGAAGAGGCCGGCGATGGTGGCCCGCTTCATCATCTTGGCGCTATGACGGGCGGTGTCGTGAGCGATTTCATGGGCGATGACGCCGGCCAACTGCGCCTCGTCGTCAGCGGCTTCAAGCAGGCCACGCTCGATGAAGAGGTAACCGCCAGGAAGTGCGAAGGCGTTGATCTCTTTCGATTGCAGCACCGTAATATGGAGCGGAACCTTGAGATCAGAGTGCTGCGCTATGCGGTCCGCGACCCTTTTTACGTATTGCTGGACGGCCTCGCTTTTGACTTCAGGAGGCAGGAGGCCGGTGCGCTTGAGTTCATTGACGGCATCCTGGCCGCGCTTGATGTCGTCACGCTGGCCGGAGGCGATTTCTCGGAATCCGATGTCTTTTACGTCAGCCCAGCGGCGCTGGTTGTACGAGCCGTTGTCGAGAGCGACCTGAGCTGCTCCGTACTGTGCGGGCCACTGCAGAAGCAGGTCGAGCTTGGCGTTGAGGTTGTCATAGGCGTTGGGAATGGCCTGGCCGGAGAGAACGTCTGCCTCACTGCGCAGAAGTTCCAGATTCTGGATCTGGCAGTGGAGGACGTGGCGGCGGTCGTCAGGCAGCTTGGGTCCGCCCTTCTTCAGTTCTTTCCTGGCGGAGTCCAACTGCTTGCCGTAGAGTTTGGAGTGATCTTTGAACCTGTCGCGGCAGGACTTTTCTCCGCCCTTCAGAGCCTGGCGTTGCTGCTCGATCTCCGACGAACTGAAGGAGAGCGAGGGAGCCAGCTCGAAGAGTTCCTGATAGGGCTTGTGCAGATACTCGTGGAGCGGGAGCTGTTGAGCCTTGGGCGCGGCTTGAGGCGGCGCCTGAGCCTGCGCACGTGTGGGCAGATTCGGCAAGACGATCATAAACAGAATCAGGCCCGATGCGATGAGCTTGCGAATTACTTCGTTCATCTTAGGTCCCCGTTTCTTCAAACGTCCGCAGCCTTGCATTGGCGAGGGGAGAAAATGCGATGCGTTTGAGGTTTATTGCGTGTTGTCCTTCGGCGCAATGTAGCCTTCACGGGCGAAGACTTCGATCTTGCGCCGTTTTCCTTTTTCATTGGTCACTTTGAGCGGCTTGCCGTCAGGGCCAACGATCTCGACTTTGAGGCGGTGATACTGGCCATCGCGGCTTTCAGGCGGCGGCCGGAATGTGAGGGTGTATTCGCTGCGCAGGAAGCCGACCACGCTGCGAAAGATGTCAGGGAGTTCTCCCTCGAAACGGGGGAAGAGAGCGAGGCCGCCGGTCTGCTTTGCGAATGTATTGAGCGCGTTCTTGCTCTGCACGTAGGTGATGTTGGTGCCGCCGGAGCGCACGTATTCGCCTTCAGCGAGGCCGACGCAGAAGATGACAGTGTCAGTTTCGCGGAGACGGCGACGCACATCGTCGAAGGTGTGCGAACTGAAACTGTTTAGGCCGGTGGCGAGCAGGAGGATGGATTTTCTGCCGCGAACGCCGTCGAGCTTGTCGAGCGTGTCAATGAGGGCGTCATAAAGATTCGTATCGTTGAATTGGGGGAAACCGAGGGTCGCGATGGCGTCGCGCACGTCGTATTGCCGGTGAGTGAAGTCGACCTGGACTTTGGAACGCATGTCGAAGGTGACGAGTGCGATCCAATCCTCTGGATCGAGGTGGCTTACAAATCCCGTTCCCCAATCGGCAGCCTTACCAGCGAAGTAGTTGTAAGACGCGGCGCTATACTCCATGAGCATGACGATGGTGATGGGCGCCGAAGTGGGAGCGAAGTCGACGATGGGGCGGGGCGTGCCGTTGTCGAGAATGCGGAAGTTGCCACGTTTGAGGCCCGCGAGCACGCGGCCGTCTTCGTCAGTGACCATGACATCGACATTTACGAGGGTGGCGTCAATTTTGTAGGTGGGATCGTTGACCCGCGGAGGCCCGGACTCTGTGACGGCGGGCGCGGACTGCGCCTGCGCCTGGATGGAGGGCGCAGAAACTGCGAGCACGGACAGCGGCAGAACCGTACCGATGAAAAGCATTTTGGCAAGGAAATGAAAATGAAGGCTCATATCCCACCTCTCGTGACGAGCGCTGCAGAGTCCGAGGGAACCGTGGCATCACGACGCTCCCTCGCTGTCTGCGCCTGTCTTGCGCAATCAGGTGCGGACGCCCTGCGGCGGCATGGGCGAAGCGGCCAGGTCTTCAGGGCAAAGCGCCGAGAACGAGGCGATTTGCGAAAGGATGAAGACCGGACATAATGCCTCGCTTACGATCTTGCGGGTGATAGCGGCACCACGGGATGCGTGTTCGCCCGGCAACGCGGGTGAACCGAGAATGATGAAATCCTGGTTGGTAGAGGCGGCGTATTTCAACAACTCGTCTGCGGCATCGCCTTCGCGAACGGCGATTTCCAACGGGCAGAGCAGTTCAGCCTCTCTCAGCGTTTCAGCTGGAAGGCGCGAAGCAACCGAGGCCGTTGTCTCGTTAATTCTGGTGACGTTGCCGCCGCTGCCGCTGAAGACATGCATGACGGTGAGCTGTGCGTGATGCTCCTGCGCCAGGCGGCTGGCGAATTTCAGAGGGATGTCGCAGTCAGAACGAAGCGACAGAGCCAGAGTGATGCGGCCGGCGGGTCTCTGCTTTTGAGAAAACGGTAGAGCGTTCTTGCCGATAACACAGACGGGAACTCCCGTGGCGGGAAACAGATCTTCATTCACCGCCGATATATCGATCGACTCTTCAATTTCAGCAGCCTGCAAAGACACGAGGACCCGGTCCACGCCACGCGACTTTGCAAGCTGCTGAATCTCCTCGTCCCGCGGATCCTTGAGGAAGACCGCCTCAGAGCGTATTCCTACCCAGCGGAGCTGGCGCGCCATGCGCTCAAGCTCAGACCGTGCTTCCCGAATCGAAAGCGCCCCTTCCGGCGCTGCCGATCTGCGGCCGCGAGCGGGAGACGATGCATTGGTACGAGCGATATGGAGGAGAACGATCTTTGCAGCGCTTTGCCGCGCCTGCTGGACCGCGTGGAGCAGCAGGGTCTCCTCATCATGCAGATTGGTAACTGCCAGGATGGTTCCCGGCGCGGACCAGAGACGCAGGTCCTTTGACGATGTGAAAGGCAGGCTTCCGTTGAGAGCCAAGCTCCGTTCTGCGTTTGCAGTTGACACCAAGGAGAAACCTCCAGGTATTCTGTCCTGCGGGCCGGATCGGCAAACCCTGCGGATCCAGGGTCCAGGCTCGGACTTAGCCTTCCTCAGCCCGCAAAACTGAGGAGCCGGTCTTCCGATCCGGTCGTGCAGGAACACCTTTGCCTAGAGCACGCAGCGGGCCATTTGTTTCTGCGCTTTTTTTACGGATTTTGTAGGATTTCGACGACGCATTGCCGAGAAAATTAGGCAGGCCGTCAAAAGATTTTGACGGCATGTCCAAAGCTTGTCGGAAATGGAGTTGGAGGGTGCGGCCAGATTGGGATTCGTGCGCCGCATGCAGGATGGCGAAGAGCTACGCGGATGGGCTCATTTCACCGAGGTTACCTGCCGCTCTTCTCCCGGAGCGCCGATCAAGCCGTACTTTCCGACTTTATAGCCGAGATCGCTGCGCGAGAGACCGAGGCGCCGGGCCGCTTCAGCCTGCACGCCTTTGGCGAGTTCCAGAGAGCGCACGATGAGTGCTTTTTCAAGCCGGTTCATGGTGTCACGGAGATCGAGATGTTTGGGGAGCTGCTCGGCGAGCGCTTCCACGGGAAGTTCCACACCGGGGAGCGGTGCGATCGTAAGAGGGGCACGAAAAGGAAAGTCGTCGGGCTGCAATTCATCATCCTGGCCGAGAATCAGGGCGCGCTCGAGAAGGTTCTTCAACTCGCGGACGTTGCCAGGGAAGGCGTAATTGGTGAGTTTTGCCAGGGCGGCGGCGCTTATGGGCCGGGCCGGCACTTTCATTTCCTCAGCAATGCGACTGCACAGCGCCTGGCAAAGCACGCTTATGTCTTCCCGCCGCTCGCGGAGGGGCACAAGATGAATGGGGACTACGGCAAGACGGTAATAGAGGTCCTCACGAAAGAGGCCGCCGCGGACGCGCTCTTCCAGATTGCGGTGTGTGGCGGCGAGGACGCGAACATCGACGTGGCGGGTGACAGTGGAGCCGACACGCTGGATTTCCCCGTCGGCGAGCACGCGCAGCAGCTTTGCCTGCGCAGCAGGCGACATCTCGGCTACTTCATCGAGAAAGATGGTGCCTTCATGAGCCGCTTCAAAGAGGCCGGAGCGGGATTTGTCGGCGCCGGTGTAAGCTCCGCGCTCGTGGCCGAATAACTCGCTTTCCAGCAGCGATTCGGTCACCGCCGCGCAGTTAATGGCGATGAACGGCTTCTTGGCGCGGAGGCTGTTGCGGTGAATGGCGCGCGCGACCAGTTCCTTGCCAGTGCCGGTTTCACCGGTAATGA
This sequence comes from uncultured Acidobacteriota bacterium, assembly GCA_963830225.1. Classification (GTDB taxonomy): domain Bacteria; phylum Acidobacteriota; class Terriglobia; order Terriglobales; family Acidobacteriaceae; genus Telmatobacter. The sequence continues at coordinate 377,292 of CAWHLO010000001.1, forward strand.
GAACGGTAGTGCTGATTGCCGCTACACGCGAGATGAATTCGCGAACGGAGCGAATTGCGGCGCTTTCACCGAGGATCTCGTCAGTGCCTTCGAGCTTTCGCACCGCGGTTTTGAGGACGGCGTTTTCACGCATAAGGGCGGTGCGCTCGGATGCACGGTGAACGGCGGCACGAACGACTTCAGGCGAAAAGGGCTTGGTGAGGAAGTCGAAAGCACCCTGCCGCATGCTTTCGACGGCCAGTTCGAGCGTGCCCACAGCGGTGAGAAAGATGACGGAAGTGGTGGAATCGTCTTCCTGCACAGCGCGCAGGATGTCGAGGCCGCTGCCGTCGGGCATTTTCTGATCGGTAAGTACGACGTCGAAGTCTTCTCTTTTGATGAGCGCCTGGGCTTCGACGGCGCCGGAGGCTTCCACAACCACGTGGGAATCCCGACGGAGGTTGACCTCGAGGATCCGCCTCATGCCGGGTTCATCGTCAACTATCAGCACCTTCGCCATCGTCCATCTCCTTCGAGCCTTCGCCGGGGGCGTACTTTGACACAGCCATCGTAAAGACGACCGCACCATCCTGGTTTGAACTCAGCCAAAGGTCGCCACCGTGCGAGACCGCAATTCTCTTAGCAATTGCCAGGCCAAGTCCAGTTCCGCTGACCTTGGTGGTGAAAAATGGCTCAAAGACCCGGTCTACCTGCGCCTTCGGAATCATCTTACCGGAATTTTCGACGTCGACAGATAGTTGGGTTCCGTTGGCGCGGCTTCTCAGCTCGATGCGTCCGCCGTCGGGGGTGGCATCGAGGGCGTTCAGGGAGAGGTTCAGGAGCGCGCTTTCGACCTGGTTGGCATCAATTTCAGCGTAGATTTCACCGCCTGAGAGGTATAAGACCTCGATGGACCGCCCGGCGGCGCGCATGCGGGTGACATTGGCAATGTGGCGGACGATTTCGTCGATGGAGGTGGAGGACCGCTGGGGCTTGGAAGGGCGCGCATAGATGAGGAATTCGCCGGTAAGGTTCTCAAGGCGCGCGGCTTCGCGCGCGGCGATGGCGAACATCTCCTCCCGCTCTTCGGTGTCGGCGGCCGGATATGCGGCGGTGGCCAGGGAACTGGAGATCATGGCGACCGGGTTGCGAATCTCATGCGCGATTCCGCTGGCAAGGCGGCCGACGGCGGCCAGTTTCTCCTCGGCGAAGAGCTTCTCCCGCGCGGAATCCAGTTCCGCCATCTTCTCATATAACTTGACTTCTCTCTGCTTGAGTTGCTGGACAAGGTACCAGACGAGCGGCCCGGTGATGGCGAAGATAAGGGCGACCATGCCGGTCTCGCGATACTCGCTGAGCCGGGGTGGAGGATGAATGAGGAAGTAATGCGTAATCCAGGTGAACATCATACCGATGGCCGCAATCACGGAAGCGATTGTGGGTATGAGGCCACAATGATAGGCACACTGCAGAATGGGGATGGCGAGGAGGACGAAGTAGGGAGAGTCGTCGCGATTTGTAAGAAAGGCGATGGAGCCTGCAACGACGAAGATGCCCACGCTGGAGATGGCGGTTTCAATTTGAGCGGTTCTCTCGGGAATGCCGTCTTCTTTGTCCTGCAACCAGATGATCTCAAAGACCTTGAGGAGGAAGGTGACGCCGAGGATAAGGATCACAGGAAGGGATGGCTCACCGAGAAGAGGAGCAAAGAGGGCATGCAAGAGGAGCAGGACGGCAATGACGAACAGCGTGAGGACACAGAAGGCAGTCTGCTGCCTTCTGAATGCATGCGCCTCGACACTTTCAATGGAAGGAGTGTTTCGCATCGCCGAGATTAAGGATCGGTTGTTACTCATGATAACCCGCAAACCGATCCTCCGGCGAATGGCAATTGGTCATTTCACGCGGGCCCCTAATGCAGTCTTGGCATCGGCCGGCGCGAAGTTTGGGAGGGTGTTTTGTGCAGGCATAACGGCGTGAACGCCAAATTCATGGACGAGCCGTGCGCCGGCGTCAGCGGTGTTGATAAGGAAAAGAACACCGACGGAATAAAGAACAAGGAAAGCAAGGGGAAGAAATGTGGTGGCGAGACGAGTTTCACGGCGCCGCAGAAACCTGGGAAGAAGAACCATGCCCAGCAAAATGACAGCGAGCACGGTGAATACGATCTCGGTCTCAGATGCGAGGCTTTGATGCGCGGCCAGAATAGCGTCCATTCCGCCGCCACGCTGGGCGAGTTGAGCGCCCGCCTCACCCGTTTCCGTCGCCAGAAAAAGACTCCCAGTTCCCAGGACCAGAATGATGAGAGCAGCGGTCATGTATGGACGGCCCTTGGGCGGCGCCAGGATCATGCTGATGAGAATGAAAAGCGGGCTCAAGAGCAGGAGCACGATGGGAAAATGGATGATCAGCGGATGAAGCGAGTCCCATGACGGAATAGACGGAAATTGAAGCATTTCGAGCCTCTCTATCGGAGCAAATCACCAGTGCCGGCTGCAGCCGGCGAGTAAGGTACGCGCTCAGGAAACCTTCTCAAATATCTCCTTCGAACTGAAGCAGGAAGGACATTTCGAGAAGTCCACTTCGCGTGTTGTGAGACCACAGACACCGCACACATAGAAGACGGTACCCCCTGTTCCTTTCAATTGCTCGAGGTTTGAGAGCGCCGCAGTGAAGAGCCTGGCGTGCTCGATCTCGGCGGTTCGGGCAAGGTTGAGGGTCCGTACGGCGTGCGTGTTACGGTCAGACCTCGCCTGTTTCAGGAATTCCGGATACATGGTGTCGCGCTCATAGGACTCGCCCTGGATGGCCGCTTCGAGGTTTTCCCGTGTCGACTTAACCGTGGGCGACTCAATATGAGCCTGGGGGACTCCCCCCAATTCCGAAATAATCTCGGCGTGGTTGGCGGCGTGAATCTCTTCAGCACGGGCGGCTGCGCGAAAGAGGCTGGCAACTTCGCCGAATCCTTCGGTGTCAGCCTGATGCGCGAAGGCCAGGTAGCGAGCATGCGCGTTGCTTTCACCATTAAAAGCTGCCTGAAGATTTTCCAGGGTGGTTGCAGCGCTAGCGACGGCACACAAGGTGCAGGCCATCAGCAGCAGGATTGAATACCGGAGCCCCGTCAGAACGTTAGATCGAATTCGGGACATCTGATTCCTCCTCGAACGAACCGGGGATGCCGCGTTCGCTATATATGGAGCACGTGAAGAGCCAATGTGATATGGCGCGATATGGCCTTGGCTAACGGTAAAAAGCACTTGCCGGATACAGCAGGAGACAGGTGGGGTCCTAGGGTTTGGACCGTTTGTCAAAACATTTGGACAGATTCCTAAACCGGCTCCACTGGGCGGGGTTGATTCCGGGGTGCCGCGGAGCACCAGAATCGGGACTCATTCGGACCGGAGCGCACGGCGAGGCCAAAGTGGCCTCCCATTTGCAAAGGTGAGTCCATTGCGAAAGACGGACGCTGCGGCCGGCGGTAGCGAACCGGGCGGACAAGCACTCAGGACGCTTTGGAAGTTGACGCAGGTGGAAGGGTGTACCGGAAGGTTCGCTTTTGTGGGAGGGAGTATGAATCGATATGCAAGCCGAATCAAGGAGAGCCTGCACCAGGCGGTAATCGCATTGCTGAGGCCCATCCATATGTTTGCGCTCAACCTTTCCCCTGCCCCGGTAAAGGTGCCGGTGGTGGCGGAGACTGTCCGCCGGGTGCGACGTGGCTGAAGGTGGTAGACCGGAGACGGGCGGCCGGGCGCTGCGATTGCAGTGCCGGAAGGTGTTGAGCTATGTTCGGCCTGTACGCTCGCGCATGAGTTTGGCGGGCGTTTGCCGCGTACGCGGTTGCCCATACCGCTGCACGCGCGGTGGCTCGCTTTCGTAAGACTATGCGATACTGAAAATGCTCTTTGGAGAGGTAAGACACTGGATGGCGCACGGCTTCTCGAAGCAATGTGTGCTCCATAGATGATCTGCCAAGTGGTTGTTTGCCAAGGGCTGAAGAGCAGAGCCGGGATGGCGGAATCGGCAGACGCAGCGGACTCAAAATCCGCCGACCCTTGCGGTCATGGGGGTTCGACCCCCCCTCCCGGCACCATCTAATCTATCGATTCCAAACATTTAATTTACGCGCTGTGAAGTTGCTTCGGTTGGGGCTGCGTTCGCAGCGTGACTTATTTCGTGACTTATTTCCGGGTGTGCTTCACTCGCTTGCAGTTTCCGCATGGCGTCCGCAATATCGTTCCGGCTCACAATCGCGTACCGCTCAAAGACGCTGCGAGTCCGCCAGCCGCCAATTTTCATAATTACGATTTCTGCGATCCCAGCGCCGGAGATTCCGGGCCGCTGTTCGGCGCAGATCGTGGAAGACCAGGCCCGTGTACCGGGTTTCCTATCTACTCTTCTACTCTGCTGTTCCAATGCCTTCCTAAGCGAATCTATCGCTGCACGGATTTGATGAAGCTCCGGAATTATGGCCAGCGTCGTCGCAGCGATAACCAGCAGAAAAAAACAGGACGAGTCCACCGAAAAGTTCACTGCATCCAGCTGCATCCATCCATCAGGTCCTCTCCGGGTGCCTGGATTCCGTGCTAGAATCGGGGTGCTTCCGATCCCCGGAATCCACAAAAAAGAGAGACCCTCCTTAATCTCCACTGGCACGAGATGAATCCTGCGACCTTTGGCCTCGTGCCGTCCGCCCCACGATCATGCGTATGACAACCGGAGAGTGACAAATGATCAAGGCGGTAATTTGCACCGTGTGCAAACACAAGTATCACCAGGACGTAATCAACCCCATGGCGATCACGGTTCATCCTTGTCCCAACTGCGGAAAGGCAGGCAGGATGATCATGGGACCGGGACAACCCGAGAGGACAGGCATTGCGGCCGTCCCATTCACCAGGCCGAAGATCGCCTATCCACTTCTCAGCTTGCCGGTGAACCACTCGCTCCTGAGCGCCGGCCCCTCTGACGTCGATAAGCTCCACATGGCTGCGACAGGTGCAGGCTTCACACTGGTGGGCTTTCATGGATGCGGATCAACTTCGGCGGCCTCGATTCTGACGGCCGTTCGGGATGTAAGCACCACCAATGCCCGCGGCAGGGGCTTTATGGTGGGAAGCAAGTACGATGGCATTCCACAAACGTGGGCGGCGCAAGCTAAAGGGGGTGGAACGGCTACCATTCTGCGGATTTACGTCAGAGGCTGGGGTGGAATGGTCCGCGGAACGCATTATGAGTGCGGGAAAATGGATCCGGACGACGACGTGTCGGAGGAGGGGCTGGAAATGGTGCTGGCTGTGGCCATTTTCGGCAATATCCTTGCACTGCCGTCCAAATCGACCGACGCGTCTATGGATCTCAGTGCGGTCTGGGCCAGCTGCCCCTCGCATAGTTTCCGGCCCGACGAATTGGCCACGATGAACCGGGTGGCGGCTTATCTGCGAGTCAATCTCGATCAACTTGAAGCGATGATCGAAGCGGGTGGAGAGCAGGTCAAAAGCGTCGAAGCGGCATTTAAGACACTGGGAATTCCCCTATAAGATAGGGGGATTGTCCACAGCGGCGAACGACTCCGACAACGATTGAAAATTCGCGGATGGGCGCACAGCCCTCCGCGCTTGCGCCTGATGTGTATCCGTGAGCTCTGGAACCGCTGCAGCCCTCATACCTGCATCACTTCGGCTTCCTTGCGCCCCAAAAGACCCGGTTTTGAGAACAGTACGCGCATGTGCGCGTCCGCGCGGGAGGTGCCTATTTCAACGACTGGACAAATCCAGCGACTACCCACCCGATTGCTCGAAGTGTAGCGAGGGGTTCTTCAGGAACCAACACAAGGCCACCAAATGCGTAAGCTTGATACTCGAACCAGCCGTAATCTTCTTCAATTGGTCCCGACTGAAAGTTCTTCCAGTTCTGCGCCGATTCGGAATGGATCGATCGCAATCCGGCAAAGCTGGTGAAGACGAGTCCGGCAAAATTCGAGCCAACGTTGCCGTTTTCGGATGAGGAAATGGAAAAAATACTCTGGGCGGAGGAATCCATAAGAGAAGCCCATCCGAAAATGCCGGAAGAGACACCCAAAAAACTGCTCGCGCTCATTCTCCTCATGCGCTATTCAGGGCTGCTCAACAGTACAGCCGCAGGATTCGCACATTCAGAAAATGCCGAACCACTTCAGGATGGCTTTGCCGCCGAATCCGGGCACCTGCTTTCCAGGAGTTGCTGGCGCCCGGGGGTTTCTCATTCTGGCTGAATCATGCGCTCTGCATCCGGTCGATGGGTCCAGAGGACCCCAGTTAACGTCAATCTAGATCCACACCTTGGAATCGATGGAGCGCTTCGGCCTGGACATTTGAGTGGGTCCGCCTTCGTCTGGATATTCCGGCGGCGGTCCGACGCGATTCATGCGCGCGAAATTGGGAACCGCCAGCATGGGCGTGCCATCCTGCCATTCGCCCGTGATTACCATGACGCCATCCAGCAAATCCGGACGCCACTCGGCGCGCAAAGGTGCATCGCCCAGTTGGCGGTGGATGTTCTTGTTGTCTGCATGCTCCACGTTGTAGACGAGGGGTCCGTATTGAAGTGCGACCAATCCCAGATCCGCCTTGATGCGGCGGTCGGCGTCCACACGCTGTGGCTCCATCGGCAACTCCAGTTCGATGCGGTCACCTGGTTGCCACTCGCGGGTGATGACGGCGTAGCCCTTGTGTATGACAGGCGCCTGTTCCTGCCCATTCACCGCCAGCCGCTTTACACCCCGGATGCGCGGAGATCCCGTGTAAAGCTTGCTGGTATGCCGATCGGGGATGCGCACGTAGACTGAGAACGTCTTAGCCTCTTCCGGACTCACCGTGATGGAGATCGCTCCACTCCAAGGGTAGTCCGTCTTCTGAACAACCTCGACGTTGGTTCCTGCCACCTGGCCAACGTGAATGCGGCTTCCCACGAACATATTCACGTACAACCCGTCTTTGCCCTTCACGTAGGCCCAGGTGGGAATCATGAGCAGCGTGCGAGACAAGTTGCCGACGCAGCAGGGGCACACATGCCACTTGGCGCGCTGGGTATTTACCAGCGGATTGGTGTAGCAATAGCTCTTTCCGTCGAGCGCAACCCCGCCCAGCAACGCGTTGTACATGGTCTGTTCGTACAGGTCAGCGTACCTCGCATCATGATAGGCAAGGTTCAGCTTGTACTGGAAGAAGATCAACCCGCAGCTTGAACATGTCTCACAGTACGCCTCATTGCGAAGAGAATAATTCGGCCCGAATCCTTCCGACGTTTCACCGCTTCCGATTCCACCCGTCAGGTAGAACTTCTTGTTGACCATGTTGTCCCAAAGCGAAATCACGGCACTCTGGTAGTCGCGATCGCGAGTCTCCGCGGCAATATCCGCCATGCCGGAGTAGAAATAGGTCGCGCGCACAGCGTGTCCCACCGCCTCGTACTGCTGGCCAGGAGGCAGATGGCTTTGGTCATATTCATTTCCACCGCGGCGCGAATCAAGGAGGAACTTGGCCAGTGCAATATAAGCGTCGCCGCGGTGATTGCCTTCCTGGTCATTGACAAAGCGGCCAAAACGCACCAGCGCCTGCTCCATCTCCTGGTGTCCGTCGAACCATGCCTTCTTGCCGGGGCCGATATGCGCAACCCAACAATCCGCCAGCTTCTTGGCGCCGTTATAGAGCCTCAGGTCTTTCCCTTCGGTGAGGGTGTAGTGATTGATGGCCGACTCGATGAAGTAACCGGCAACATATCCTTCGTGATTGCCACGATGATCGGGCGACCAGCGCTCCGGCCACTCCTTGCGGTCTGCCAGGGTATAGGCCGTCTGCAGGTAACCATCCGGCATTTGCGCGGCAAGAATGATGGGGATCCAACGCTCAAGCGTAGCGCGCATCAGTTTGTGCGCCTGGATAATTTCCGGATCTCCTTGTGCATCGACCATGAGCGCGATGCACATCGACTCCACGGTCTGGTGAACCCAGGCGTTCGAAAACACATATCCCTTGTGCTCGCCATGCGGTTCGCCGCGGTTTGCCTTGCCTGCCTCAATAAAGTTGTCGATTCCGCCGTCTCCCCGCCCGGGCGGAATGTCGGTCCGCTCGCACATCGCAATGCAATGCGGAATCCAGTCTACGATCAGAGCCTTTGCGCGCTGACTCCACAGTGGGCTATCGATGGAATACTTACGGGTATAAACCACATCGAGGCGCTCCGGCGGCGGGGTCTGCTCCACGTGGACGTTGATGGAGGGGGCTGCATCTTTGTTGCCCGAAGCTTCAAGAGCAAGAACATAGTCGCCTGTCTTTGAAAACCTTGCGGTTGTGACCGGTGCACTCGCCGCGGCAAACGTCACGGTGCCCGGCCCGGCGGTTTTCACCCAATGCGCCCGGTTCCGACTGGAGTCCTCAAGCCATGCCACCTTGCCGGAAAGGTAGGTCTTTCCATCACTCACCACGGAGCGGTCCACACCCGCATCGACCATGGGCGAGAGCTCGGGGACAGGACCAGAGTTGAAGACTCTCCATTCAAGAATGCCAGCCGGTCTCTTAGGTTGAGGAACTACCTCAAGCCGGAGCCTGGTTGTCTTCACGGGTTCAAAAGCCGTCGCATTGAAGGTGTCCAGCGCCATGCCCAGGCCGCGTGCCCGTGGGACCGGTGCGTATTCACTTCCGTTCCAGTAAAGAACTCGATAACTCTCCGGAGGCAGGATTCCTGGCCTTCCACCGCCCGGCATAGCCGCTGGACGGGGATGGTCTGCTGCCCAGTAGATCTCGACTTTATCAACGAGAACAGGTTCGCTCCACTCGTATTGCACCCAGCTCGCGCGGCTGCCCGATGAGCGTCGAGCCCACAGCGCATAGCGCGGGTGAGAACGGTCATACGAGCTTGCCGGCACAACTCCATCGTTCAGGGCCGAGATTTTGTTTTCACTCATCAGGATCTGGCTCGACGGAACCGCCACCCTGGCCACATTGACTGCCCGCTCCGGTGTTTGCGCAAAGCTGCCCTTTGCGGAGATTGCTGTCAGAACGGCGGCACCGCCAAGCCCGGTCAGGAACTCGCGCCGGTTGGGCTCACTCTGGGGTTCATTCTGGTGCGATTCTGCTGCGAGATTCTTCGGAAAGTCTGAGGACCGTTTCTTGTTCATGGGAGACACTCCAAGTACCAAATAGTGGTGGAAGCCCGGGCTTGGCAGGCGCCAAGAATGCCAGAGAAACGTTTGCCAGCCGATGATACGCACTACACTTCGGGGCGTTTGATCTCGGCTGATCTCTGGCGGTCTCTGGCAAACCTATCCTCTATGATGGCCCCATTTGGACTCACCCGCCCTTTGTGGAGATTAAGCGATTTGTTTGCTGCCGGGATGCTACTTCATACCTGCAATGACCGGCAATAGGTCAGATGAACCATGCACAAGAAATATGATCTTGCCAGTGGTCGGGTGCGGCTCCGCGCTGGCGTTTCACGAGTTTCGATCAGGTACGGGGCAGAGCGGTTACTGTTCTTCTCGTGATCTGCGGATGCACTTCAGGCTTGGTGCGGGCCTGGTCGGGACGACGAGCGGCCCATAACGGACCAGGCGAATCGAGTGTTTTCTACTTCGCTCCGCTCGCGCCCTCCACTGCAAATGCTTCATAGCTGTGTGGCAGGACCTGGAATGTAAAGCTGGTCCTTTGCGGCACTCCAGGAATCCTCTGCCGCATCCGCCGCGGTGAACTCGAACCTGGCCGCGCGTTTGCCGCCACTGTTGCGCCCGTCTGCAGATTTCGCAAAGCCCGGACCTTGCCCTTCACCCGCACAGTCACCGTCACCGGAGCATCCCGGAAAGACTGCACCACAAACGTGCTGTTGTCGTATTCCATCAGGCTCACCTGGCTGGGCGCGTCAAGCGTCTCAGGAAGATTGCCGCCAATATAGTTCCGCAGCGCCGTCAGTACGCCTTGCGGCAGCCTGTACAGATTGTTGAAGTTGTCCGGAATCGTCAGCAGATACAGGACGCCCTTGCCGTAGCGGTCCATCAGCAGCAGCGGAGCCCCGTGCCCGTTCGCCGTTCCCCGTACCAGCGGCCATGCGTCGTTCGTATAGAAGTCCACCTCAGGTACCATCAGCGGATCCGACGTTCCCAGGTTGGCTCCGTTGCCCGCGCCGTATGCGCCCCAGTAATGCGTCGGCAGCAGTTGCCGCCCGGGCATGCGCAGTTCGCAAATCTGTGCAATCTGATCCGGCATCTTTTTCAGCAGTCCCGTTGTGATCACCACATTCCCGCCGTCCATCAGGTGTTGCTTGATATCCGCCAGTATCGCCGGATCATGTGCCGCCGCTGCGGTCAGCAGAACCGTCTTCGCCTGCGCGGGAAATTCCGGATACATTTCTACTGGGATCCCCGCTTCGCCCAGATACATAGGCAGAAAGTCCTCGCCTGTTGAATTCAGGGGCCTATAGACCGCTACGCCCAGCGGATTCCCCAGTTTGCCCACGACGGGATCGATTTCACCGAGCGCCCTGCCCGCGACCGCCGCGAAATCCGGCGTCGAATCCGGCCACCACGACCGATAGTCGAAGCTTGTGTGCATCCCCGCCCATGCAGTCCGGTCCCCTGCTTTTGCCGGCTGGAGCAGATTCGACCACTCGAACAGCATGATCTGCGGAGCCTTTGCCAGCATCGTGTCCCAAAGCTGCTCTGCGTAGCGGTCCACATAGCGGATGCTGAACGTGTCCACCCAGCCGCCGCCATTCCTTCCCGGTGCAACGTTGTCGAAGTAGCGGATAATCTCGTAGCTCTCGTATTGCTGCAGTTGCTGATCCGTGATCACCGGATCGCGCGTCTCCGTCCCTGTATAAATTCCGCTGAAAATCTTTGGCTCTACCGCCAAGTCATACCCGTTCCCCTGAAACGATGGATACCAGTTTGGAAACTTGATAATGATGCGCACCTTCGGATTCACCTTCCGCGCCGCGCCCACGATCAGATTGCGCGAGACCTCATCCATCAGCTTCAGCCGGAACTGCGACCATCCCTGGTTGCCCTTCGCCGCGATGTCAGAGTCATCCTTCGTGTTGTTGAAGAAGAAGTCGTCGAGAATAATTTCGTTGAAGTGCCGCGCCGTGAACTCGGCCACATGCTGCACATGCGCGCGGTCTGAGGGATTGGTGTAGACGAAGGAGCGGAATTGCCCCGGTGAACGGTCGCTGTAGGCGATGCCGCCAGCGACCTCGACACCTCGATCCTCAAAGAACTTCTTGACGCTCTCGATCAAGGCGCCATCAGCCATCTCACGGCTGCGGTAGGTTTCAATATAGACTTTGTCCACCTTTACGCCGCGCGAGATTTGCCTCCAACTCGACTCGAGGTAAGTACGATCCCGCATCTTCTCCACGATGCTTACGGGGATGTACACCGCCACCTTGAAATTCCGGTTCGCCGCTGGAGTGACAACCTTCGCCGGTCCTTGAGCGCCAGTTGCCGCGCCCCACGCCGTTCTGCTTGCGCCTGGAATTCCGCAAGCAAGTACCGCTCCGCATACAGCAGCCATACGCAGAAATTTCCGCATCCCGCCAACCCCCGGAGTAAAGAATTGGTCCAGCATACTATCCTGAAATGCACGTGCGAAAGCATCGCCGGCAGCCCGCCTACGGATCACTCCTTGATGAGTCCAAACGCCTGACTCATGCACTGTGCAAGCAAACAGTCATGGCGTTTTCCAGAGCATTTCTTTACTTCACGTGTATCGTCGCGTGGAGCGGTGTGCTGGCCGAAGAAGAGCCGGCGAGAATGGTGTAACTACCGGGAACCATGACGAAGGCGTTCTTGGGCACGCTGAAGATGGACAGCGTGAGCTTATTCATGGCGATGGTAACGGTCTTCGATTCGCCCGGAGCGAGCGTCACACGATCCCAGCCGACAAGACGCTTGTAGGTGTTTTCACCGGTTGAGGCGGGCAGGACCGCGTAAACCTGCGCCACTTCGGTTCCGGCGCGCGAGCCAGTGTTGCGGACGGTGAAGGTGGCCGTGCGCTGTGCGGCATCCACTTTCAAATCAGAGAAGGCATAGGTGGTGTAAGAGAGACCGTAGCCGAACGGGAAGAGCGGGGTTTCATGCTGCGACTCAAACCATTTGTAACCCACGCGGGCACCCTCAATGTTGTAGTCGACATTAAAGGGAACCGGTTTATTGTGGTGAGCAGCTTCCGGCAGGCCGCCGGCTTCTTTTTCGGCAGCCAGGCCGGGAACCTGCGGACGTGGAAGCTGCGCGTCGTCTTTGGGGAATGTAATGGCGAGGCGACCGGAAGGGTTGACGCTGCCGAAGAGAATGTCAGCGAGGGACTGGGCGCCGCCGATGCCGGGGAACCAGGCCTCGATGACGGCCTGAACTTTATTGACCCAGGGCATGGCGACAGGGCCGCCGCTTTCGATGACGACAATCGTGTGGGGGTTGGCTTTGGCAATAGCTTCAACGAGCGCATCCTGATTGTCGGGCAGCTCGAGCGTGGGACGGTCCATGCCTTCGCTCATCCACTGCGTGACGAAGACGATGGCGATTTGCGACTTCGCGGCGAGTGAAGCCGCGGACTGAACGTCTGTGCCTTCATTGAACCGAATGTCGGCGCCTGGGTCGTGCAGCCGGATGTTACGCTCCGGCGAGGACGGAAACCAGACGTGCTCCATCCAATGTGCGGGTCCGGGATGCGAATTGACAGCACCGCCGCCCGGGGCATCGACCTGCGCGGAGCCACCGCCGGAGAGGACGGCCACATCAGCATGGGCTCCGATAAGAGCGATGGAATGGACATTGCCGGCAGAAAGCGGCAGAATGTGGTCTTCGTTTCGCAGCAGCACGATACCTTCATCGGCGATGTGCTTGGCATCGCGGCGGCCGAGAAAGGGATTAACCTCCTCGGTTTGCGGCGGATTGTCGATAACGCCGTCTGCGAACATACTGCGCAGGACACGATGGACCGCGTCATTGAGGCGCGACATGGGGACCTGGCCATCCTGGATTGCCTTCTTGAGCGGCTCGCCAAGATATTTGGAGCCAGGCTGCTCCTGATCGAGTCCGGACATGAAAGCGTGTACGGCGGAGTGGGTGCCACCCCAGTCAGAGAGCACAAATCCCTGGAAGCCCCAATCCTTTTTCAGAACCTGGTTGAGGAGATAGTCATTCTGGCAGGACCAGTCGGGGCTGGTGTCGGGCGGCGTCACGGTGTCCTTGTTGTAGGAGCACATGACCCCGGCGGGGTGCGCCATCTGGATGGCAATCTGAAAAGCGAGCAAGTCGCTTTCGCGCGCTGCGCGCTGCGTGATTTCGGCGTTGTAGATGGTGCGGCCGGTTTCCTGGTCGTTGAAGGCGTAGTGCTTGATGTCGCCCATCACCTGGTTCGACTGTACGCCTTTGGCGATGTTGCCCACCATGGTGCCGGCCAGCAGCGGATCCTCGCCTGCGTACTCGAAGTTGCGGCCGTTGCGAGGGTCGCGGGCGAGATCGACACCGCCGCCGATGGACATGTTGTAACCGGTCTCGCGCAGCTCGCGGCCGAGAACATCGCCGAAGAGGAAGAGAGCTTTGGGATCCCAACTGCCGGCGGCTCCGAGCACGGAGGGGAGCAGGGTGGCGTAGTGACTGCCGGCCGAGGAGAGACGGACACCGACTGCCGAGTCAGCCATGTTGATGCCGGGAATACCGAGACGCGGGACGCCCTGCACATATCCGGCGCCGCCAAGCGAGCCCTTGGGGATTTCAGCGTCTTTGCGGAGGCCGTTCCAGCCGGTACCGTGGACGAAATTGAGCTTTTCGTCGAGGGTCATCTGCTGGATGACGAGATCGGCACGCTGGTCTGGCGAAAGGGACTTGTTCATCCAGGGGCGGTTGTGCACGGGCGTTTGCGGCGGGACGGAAGATTGTGCAGAGGCAGCAAGCACAAACGCGAAGCAGGCAGCACCCGCAAAAGAAAGCAGGCGTGGTACAGAAAATGACGACATAATTCACCTTCTGGAGCAGACTTCGTCATGCTACGAGGCGCCAATGGCAGACGTCAAACTGAGTCGATTGAGTTGAGGACTTCGGGGGATTGGCAAGGGGTTATCGGTCAAGTCCCTGATCGATAGCAAAGCGCATCAATTCCGGGGTCGACTTCAACTGCAGTTTGGCGAGTATCCGTGTTCTGTAAGTACTGATTGTCTTCACGCTCAGAGACAATTCGTCTGCGATCGTCGTCGTGGTTTTCCCCGCTGCGATCATCCGCAATACTTCAAATTCCCGGTCCGAGAGGATATCGAGCGGGACTGGCGACAGGTCCTGGCCGTGGTAGGCCGCCAGTCTTTCGCCCAGCGCCGGGCTCACGTATCTGCGTCCTGCGATCGCATTCCGGACAGCCTGTATCAATTGCCCTGGGTCGCTGTCCTTTGCAATGTATGCGGACGCGCCGGCCTTCAACGACCGAAGGGCAAACTGCTCTTCAGAATGCATGCTGAATATGATCACGGGCAACTTTGGGCGTGTGAGCTTGATTTGCCTCAGTACCTCCAGCCCTCCCAGGCCTGAAAGCTCGATATCGAGAATCACGACATCCCAGTCTTCCTGGGACACCAGATCAAGGGCTTCCTGGGAATGAGTCGCGCCCGCAAATGTCAAACCCTCGAACTCAAGACCGAGCATGCTTCTGAGCCCGTGGTGCACAACGGCATGGTCGTCAACTACGAGCAGCTTCATCGTATATCTCTTCGTCAGAAGATTGGGAAGAATTAGAGGCAAAGCCAAAAATCTCGCACATTCGCGGAGACCAGGTTCTTCCGCCCCGGATCAAGCCGCGTTCAACGATCCCGATGCCAGCAATATCCTGCGCCAAATCCTGCACCAACCTGGGACCTTTCCTGCCGAGGCGCATTGCCTCCGCTGCTCACAGACTCCTGCGTCTCTGCTTCAAAAAAACAATGAAGCTCATGTCTGCCGGATAAAAGGAATACTTGGGAAAAATTGTACAACTAGGACCGCCGTTTTTCTTTGGCGGACTGGACTTGATAAATGCTTTTGCTTTGTAGCGGAGTGGTTCGCCACCAGCAAGCCGTTCCATGGTGAGGACAACAGCACGCCTCAGCGGCGGGACTCAGCCAGGATAGCGCTCGCAATCGCGGAGAGCGGCAGAACCCGATCGACTGCTCCATGCCGGATTGCTTCTTTCGGCATTCCGTAGACAACACAACTTGCTTCATCCTGAGCAATGGTGCGGGCGCCGGCCTTCTTCATCGCCAGCATCCCTTGAGCTCCATCAGACCCCATGCCGGTGAGTATGACTCCAGTGGCGTTTGCGCCGGCAACCTGCGCGACGGAATGAAAGAGCACGTCGACCGCGGGGCGCTGAAAACAGACCATGGGGCCGTCCTTGACTTCTACGCGGTAGCCGATGGGCGCACGTCTGAGCAGCATGTGAAAATTGCCCGGCGCAATCAAGGCCAGCCCCGGTTCGACGCAGTCGCCATCCTGAGCCTCGCGGACCTGGATCGCGCAGAGTTCGTTCAACCGATCGGCAAAGGACCTGGAGAAAACAGCGGGAATGTGTTGAGTGATTACAATGCCGGGGCAATTTTCAGGAAGCTCGACCAACACTCTCTGGATCGCTTCGGTTCCACCCGTGGATGCGCCGACTGCAATCACAGCCGACGCCGGGAAAGAGTGACTTAACGTTTTTCGTATGGGCGGGGGCGCAGCGTGGGAGACCACTTTTGGAACGGACGTTCTCAATCTGGCCACTTTTGCGGCGCGTATCCTGGAGGCGAGGCTCAAACGCAATTCGCCCACGGATTGCGGTCCGCCCGGCTTGGCCAGAACATCAATGGCGCCGGCCTCCAGCGCGTCGAGGGCAGCCCGGCTGGATGCGAGGCCGAGTGAGCTGATGACAATCACCGGCATGGGATGGTGGTGCATCAACCTCTTGAGAAACGTAATGCCATCCATGCGCGGCATCTCGATATCGAGGGTCAATACGTCCGGATTCAGGGATAAGATCTTATCGCGCGCGATGAAAGGGTCCGGGGCGGTGCCCACAACTTCCATGTCGTCTTCACCCGATAAGGCGTCGGTGAGCACCTTGCGAACGATTGCGGAATCGTCCACGATCAGAACCTTGATTCTGCTCTGACCGATCATGTTTCCGCCTCAAGACTCAAAGTCACGGTGAGCACTCCGCTCTCGAGTTCGAAGCTTTGCCGCGACGTGAAGGATGACTCCCGTTCGGATGAATCTTTGGTCCGCACCGGCACTAACTCAGGAGGGTCCAGATCAAAGCTCTCTTCCGGTTCCAACTTGCTGACTAGCGAACCACACAACATGTTTGCAAGTTCACAGGTAACCTGGCCTGACTGGATGTCAGTCAACGTTTCATCTTCTTCGCCCAGAAAACCGCCGGCCAACATGCGCGCGCCAGACCTGGAAAGGCGTACATCGAGGGCTCCGGAAGGGCGTCCGTGAAACGCCAGACGCGCTTCCATGTCTCCGGGATGGGCTTTGGACTCCGCGTATCCGAGTGGTACGGTGAAGAACATTGTTTCCAGCACGGTGCAAACCGTTTCAGATATCAGTTGGCTGAAATTCTGCTCAGGCATGAGGCACGCTCAGAACTTTCTCCACTTCGTCGCGCAGAGCTTCAGGAAGAAATGGTTTTGACACGTAACCCTTCGCACCAAGCGCGAGCATATGTTGTACCCGGCTTTGGCTCGAATCGGTAGAGACCACAATGACCGGAATTGACCGCAATAACTCGTCGTTTTCCAGCCAGGAGACGAGTTCTTCCCCGTTCATGTTCGGCATGTTGATGTCAGTCAATATCAGATCGACCCAGCGCTCCCGCAACAACCTCAGCGCCAATTCACCATCCCCGGCTTCGCAGTACTCTCCCACATCGAGTCCGGTGAGGCCGACAACCTTTCGGATGAAGGATCGCATCACCGGCGAATCATCCACGATCATGATGTTGAGTGCCATCGTTCGTCTCCCTACGCCGGCGCGCATTGGGCGGCAGGCAGTCTAGCGCTCATTTCCCGCGGCTCCTGGCCCGCGGCCTGCAGCCACACACGGCCAGTACCCACTTCCATGCGAACCGTCCTGGCCACGTCTCCGCCAGTTTCCTCAGCATGCGGGACCAGGCCAAACTTCCATAGAATCTTGCGCAGGGCCAGGCAGTTGCGTTTGCCGATATTGAACATGCTGTTGTCGTCCATTACCTGCGCACCGCCAGCCGCGAAGATTTTCAGACGGCGCTTATTCGCCCCCTGCTCCAGAGCGATCCGCAGCAAGAGGGGTATGCCGGTATCAGCGAAAATCCAGGGGCGGGCAGCCGATTTCTCACTGGACATCGACGATTCGGGGAGCACGTAATGCACCATTCCAGCAACCCCTGCTACGGGGTCATGTATCATCACCGCCACGCACGATCCGAGAGCATACGTCACGAGCACGGTGTCTCTAGCCTGGCTAACTGCCCCATCTCCCACTCCGATTACCAGGTGCCTCATCGCCTTCCGCCTCGCTTGCGATATATCGCCGGTTGTATATGCTGCAGGCCGTGTTGAATTCCAGTCAGGCTCTCTGAATGTCCGACGAACAGATAACCACCCGGCTCCAGACAGACGGTCAGACGATTGACCACCTGCTCCTGCGTGGTGCGGCTGAAATAGATCAATACGTTGCGGCAGAAGATCACATCGAAGCGACCTACATCCGGCAATGGCTCAATCAGATTGACTCGGCGGAACTCGACCATGCCGAGGATCTCCGGGCACATTCGATACCAACCCTGCCTGCGGCCTTCCCCGCGCAGCAGATGTTTCCTCAACCAGGGGGCAGGTCCATGCGGAAAGCGCTCTGCCGGATAGATGCCCTTGCGCGCGGTTTCAAGCACGCGAGTGGAGATGTCCGTGGCCAGAATGCGGGGCAGGACCGGGCTTTGCGGACCCAGGAACTCCCGCGCTGTGAGCGCGATGGAGTACGGCTCTTCACCGGTCGAGCTGGCGGCGCTCCAGATACGGATTGGACCGCCACCACGGCGTTCCGCAAAGACCCGCTGCACAAGGAAATCGAAATGCGCCTGTTCACGAAAGAAGCTGGTGTGATTTGTGGTGAGAACATCGATGAGTTCGACGAGAGCTTCGCCGGTGCGATCGCTTTGCACATGCCGGTAATAGTCCGGGAATGCCGTGAAACCGAGACGGCGCATCAGCTTCCCTAACCGGGCAGCTACCAACTGTTCCTTGCCCCTGCCAAGCTCCAGACCGAACTCCTCGCGCGCCAGGGTGGAGATGGCTGCAAACTCCCTGGCCGTAAGCACGAGCGGACGGACGAATAGGGGTGGTTGCGATTCCGTGGGGGTGGATTCGGAACTGGTCTCGATCATCTGCCCTCCGCACGGAAGATTCCTTCCAGATCCAGGATCAGACCTACCCGGCCATCACCGAGGATTGCTCCACCGGCAATGCCGGAGATGTTCTGCAGGTTCTCACCGAGGCTCTTGATCACCACCTCTTGTTTGCCAATCAATTCGTCCACCATGAGACAGAAGGATTTTCCCGCAATTTCTGCAACAATCAGAAGGCTCTCCGACGCCAACTCCGAGCGCGGCGCCACCGCGAAACGTTTATAGAGGCGTACCACCGGCAAGAGATGATTGCGTACAAGAGCCATCTCCCGCCGATCTTCCACCGTGAACACCATCTCCGCGGAGGGGCGCAGTACTTCGCTCACTGAAAAGATGGGAACCACATACCGCTCGCTGCCCACACCCACAACCAACCCGTCGATGATGGCGAGCGTCAAGGGCAGGCGCAGGAAGAAGGACGTGCCTTTGCCCGGTACGGACTCGATCTCGACGTGTCCGCGCAATTTCTGGATCTGCTTCTTCACCACGTCCATGCCCACACCGCGTCCGGAAACATCCGTGATCTGCGACGCAGTGGAAAATCCAGGATGGAAGATGCAATTGAACACCTCGCGGTCGGAAAGGCCGGCGCCATCATCCACGAGACCCGTCCGTCTTGCCTTCTCCAGGATCTTTTCGCGGTCCAGCCCGCGTCCGTCATCGGCGATCTCAATGACGATATGCCCCGCCTGATGGCTGGCGCGGAGACGGATTCGTCCGACTGGATCCTTGCCGGCGGCCCGCCGCTCTTCCGGAGTCTCCAGCCCATGATCCGCAGCGTTGCGGACCATGTGCATCAACGGATCCGCCAATTCCTCCACCACGTTACGATCCAGCTCGGTTTCCCCGCCAATGGCTTCCAGTTCGGCCTGCTTCCCGGTCTTTCGCGCCAGGTCGCGGACCAACCGGCTCATTCTTTGAAACAAGCCTCCTACCGGAACCATACGCATGGACATCGCCGCCTTTTGCAGGTCGCCAGTGATGCGCGCAAGTTGCGCCAGACTGCTGAGGACAGCCGGACTTCGCAATGCCGCCAGTTCTGGGTGGTGACGAACCATCGACTGGGCAATGACCATCTCCCCCGCCATGTCCACCAGGAAGTCCAGTTTTGCCGTGTCCACCTTGACGGAGCGGCTCTCATTTTCCTGCACCCTCCGGTCGCCTTTGCCACTACGCCGTTCAGGGCCGGTCCACTCGCCTGCAGTTGTGCTGCGCCTTTCGGTGGGGTCTGCTGCAAGCGCGGCGGCCTGCTCTTGCTGTACAGGAAGGTCTGATGGGCTCGGTTCACCGAGCGCTCCGCGGCGTATGCGCTCCACCAACGCCGATTTCTCTGGCGCCGGTCCCGCGTCTTTGCCGCCCAGAGCCGCTTCCAGACGATCGAGCCAGCTTTTCAAGAAGTCAGCCGCAGCCAGGACGACATCCACGACTGCCGGTGTAATCGAGAGTTTTTGATTGCGCGCCAGGTCCAGAAGCGTCTCGGTTTCGTGGGCTACTTCCTGGATATCGCCGAGGCCCATGAAGCCGGCCAGACCTTTGATGGTGTGAAAGGCGCGGAACACGGTGTTGATCGACTCACTGTCTTCCGGCTCTTTTTCGAGCGTTATCATCTGGATCTCGACCTGTGCCAGATGCTCGCGCGATTCCAGGATGAAGTCGCGAATGATCTCCGGGTCTTCGTCAAGGGACAACGGAGCCGCGGCCGGCTCAGTGGTCTCAGCTTTGCCGTTT
Source organism: uncultured Acidobacteriota bacterium (assembly GCA_963830225.1). GTDB lineage: Bacteria > Acidobacteriota > Terriglobia > Terriglobales > Acidobacteriaceae > Telmatobacter. Next base: position 397,412 of record CAWHLO010000001.1, read on the forward strand.
GCGAGTGCCTGCTGCATACGAGCGATGCCGCTTGAGCAGACGACCTCCGCCGCGCTCTCGCTTGAAGCATTGGAAAGAGCATGGAGCGACTCGGCTGCAATCCGCGCCACATCGGCCCAGCCTGCCTCTTCCGCTTCGCGGCAGATATTTTCAAGCAGCGCAGCCCACTGTTTGCTATCCGTGCCGCCCAGCACCAACTGAGTGGCCAGTTCTTCCACCCGGTCGTGCACGGCATCCGGCATCCCGACCCCCTCGGCCGCAATTCGATCTACGTCTGATGACATGGATGCCCATTCTCCTGCTAAACATCGGTCAAGCTCCACGCGGTTTCATTCAACAGACGCGCTGCACGAAACCGCGTGGAGAGAAAAGGAAAGTCGCAGCCACTTCTCTGCCGTTTACGCCATGGCCTTGAAATCCGCTTCCAGCGGAATCGATTCGGTCTTTGTGGCCGAAAGCTTTGGCACATGAACCTTGGGCGTGACGGAGAGTGGTTTGTGCGAGGATTCCGGAGAGGTGTGATCTTGCCATGCAGGCCGTGTCACATGACTCCTTCTGGCGGCAGCAGTCTCTCCAACCATGGAACTCAACTGATGCACCACTTCCATGAGCGTGGAAGCTTGTGCCGTGAGCTCCTCAGCCGCCGCGGCGCTCTCCTCGGCATTGGCCGCGGATTGCTGCGTCACCTGCTCCATCATGGTTATGGCCTTGGCCACTTGCTCAATGCCGCGCGTCTGTTCCTGGCTGCCCAGACTGACTTCGTCCACGAGAGTCTTCACCTTTGCCGACTCCTCGGTAATGGCGCGAATGGCGATTGCGACTTGATCCACCTTGTTTTTTCCATCGTTCGACTTCTCAATCGACTCTTCAATCAGGGCCGCCGTATCCTTGGCGGCCTGCGCGCAGCGCTGCGCCAGATTGCGGACCTCGTCGGCCACCACGGCGAACCCCATGCCGGCTTCACCAGCGCGCGCCGCCTCCACCGCTGCATTTAACGCCAGAATGTTGGTCTGGAAAGCGATTTCGTCGATCACTTTGATGATCTTGGACACCTTGTCGCTGGAGGCTTTGATGTCGCTCATTGCCACCACCATCGCCTCCAGCGAGTGGTTGGTCTCATTGAACTTCTGCTGCGATTGCGTCACCAGCCCGTTGGCCGTTTGCGAGTTTTCAGCGTTCTTGCGGGCCATCGAGTTGATTTCCTCACTGGAGGCCGAGGTCTCTTCAAGCGACGCGGCCTGCTCGGAGGCGCCTTGCGCCAGGGACTGGCTCGAGGAGGAAATTTGCCCAGCCGCGCTGGCCACCTGCCCGGCGCCTTCACTGAGTTCGCCGATTGCATTTCGCAAGGAGTTGTTGATTTGCCGGACTACTAGAACAATCGCGAACCCCACAACGAACGACAGCAGGAGCATGGCGATTGTCACCCATCGGCCAAGCGCCACCTGTCCGTCTGTAGCTTTTACCGCAGTAGCCATAAGGCCGACTTGTTCCTGATCGGCTTTCGCGGCCAATCTGCTGGCATCCTGCAGGGACGGCATCAACTGCTTCTCCAGATAATCGGAGGCCGGGTTGATTTTGCCGGCAGTCACCAACTGGTAAAAGTTGTCGTGTTGGCGACCGATTTTCTGGTAATCCGTCTGCATCGTGTCCAGGTCTTGCCGCGCCTCAGACGTGGTAACCAAGAGACTGAATGCATCCATACTTTTCTTCCACTGGGCGTAAGAGCTTTGGAAGTCCTGGTTATATTGGCTTACCGCGGCGCTGTCCTTCATGTATGCCCGGGCCAGAATGCCGCGTTCAGCAGCAACCATGTCTGACTCATTCATGTCGATCTGGGAGGCCAGGTAGCGCTTCTGGGCATTCACATTCACCAGCTTGTTGATGCTTGTCCCCAGACTGCCAACAGTCCAGAACGCGGTGACGCCCACGACGATCGTCAACAGCAGAGCCGCGCCAAAGCCCCCAAATAGCTTCTTCCCAATTGTCATTTGCGATTTCATTTCACGACTCTCCTTTTTGTCGTTCCCGAATCAAATCCGCGCCAGTGCGTCCAGGCCGTGCAATTCCTGGCTGCTCAACACCTGATCGATGTCTAGCAGGATCTTGACCTTGCCCTTTACCTTGGCCATACCCAACAGGTAGGAAGTGGCCGCGCCTGCACCTTCTCCGAAATCCGGTGTGTCTTCAATGTCGCCGGCAGCCAGATTCAGCACTTCGGAAACCTCGTCCACGATAATTCCGGTCTGCAGCGAGACGGCCGCCGACTGCACTTGAACCACGATGATGCAGGTTCGTCGTGTGTATTCCATCTCCGGCAGGCAGAACTTCAGGCGCAAATCCACCACAGGGATCACTTTCCCTCGCAGGTTAATCACTCCTTTGACATAGGCGGGTGTCTGCGGCACGGCGGTGATGTCTTGAATCCCCATGATTTCCTTGACCTTCAAGACCTGGATCGCGAACTCCTCACGACCCAGCAGGAAGGTAAGATACTTTCCCACGCGCCGGTCAATTGCACCCGGCCCCTGCCTTTCAGCGGGCCCCCCTGAAGCCTCCCTGCTTTCAATCCCCGGCTGCGGCATTTGCGGATTACTCCCTGCGACAGCGGCTCTGGCTCCCGCCTCTTCTATCACTGCGCTTGGCATATGACTCCTCACCTCTCACTCTGACCGCGTTTTTCAGATTTGCTTCCGTCGCTGCCGCTTCCGCCTTGAAGGGTTCCGGTCAGTAAATCGTGCGCCGACGCGAAGGCCGGTACGACTCGGCGCTTCCCCAATTGCGAATGAATGCTACGGCGAAGACCGTAACTTGATGACCGGCGCAAAGCGCATCCACCAGTGGTTTTCAGGTCTCACCACCAGTCATCGGAGCTTGACAGGGACTCTACTATAAGATGTTTGCCGGAATGAATGTAGGATATACGCCATATTTCATGTAGGATTTTACTTACTTCGTAGGCAGCAATCGGCGCAGATACATTTCAGGTGGTCTCAACCGGCGATCTGCTCGTGGTGTCGTGTGCCGTGAGTTTGAACGGCGCCGACGAGTTGTAGCGGAGGAGGATCCAAAGATAAAAACATCCTGCGGCCAACAGAATGATTGGTGTTGGGCGAAGGACCAGTACCATCGTTAGTTTTCCGGCAAGCGTGGATGCAGATACGGATAGTCTCTTGGCCCACATGACCAGAATCGCAAGCGGAATATCGCTGGTAGAGAAGATGGCCGCCGAGGTCAATACAAGCGCGGGCCACCGCCTCGGTCCACCACCCGCCCACAGCATCGCGCAGGCAGGGATCATCAAGAGGAGAAGGCCGGAATCGTCTGGCCGGTGGTAGACGGGCAGAAGGGTCAGAACCGAAATGGCTGCAAGAGCAAATCGCGACTCTTCCAGCGAAGGACGCACGCGCGCCACCTTAAGGATCCACACCAGGATCAGAAACCCGGCAACGAGATAACTGGCTGAGTTGTAGAACCGCGGATCTTCCCAGAGTACGCTGAACATCGCTTGCAGAGCGATGATCGGGCCCGGACTGTTCATGCTCGCGCCCGATGGGCCCGGGTAATTCACGGTACCCGGAGCTGAAACGGCAGCGATATTCCGCTGCACCTCATGGAACCAATGCGGCGACACCGGTGCGATCCAAAGTGCCGCACACAGGCCCAAAATTCCGGCAACCGCCAACGTCTGGAGTGCTCGTTTGCGCTGCACGCCGCCCGCCAGCAGGAAATAGAGCCATACAAACCCCGCGTCGTGCGGCTTGATCACCAAGCTCACGCCCAGCAGCAGAATCCCGCCCCAAACATACCGCTCTCTCAGAAAACACCAGACGGCAATTACGCAAAGGCTCACGGCCACCCCCGCCGAATTTCCCACTACCAGAGGCAGTTCCCAGTTGAGCAGCATGAAGCCCGCAAGGCAGATCCAGATTGCCGGCACAGCCGAGCCGCCCAGATCCCACATCAAAACCGCGGCCAGAGCCAGAAGTACGGCAGTCAGCACCATCCACAGGTTTTGCGCCACCACCCAAGGCAGCAGGGCAAACGGAACCATCAGGAAAAGCGACGTCGGCAGATTAATGCAAACCGTGGCAACGCTTTGGGCCGTCTTGCTCTCAAACGAGCCGGGCCATTGCCCTCCGCGCTTCGCCTCATACTCGCGAAGAAATGCGTCCGGATCGTACGGATTCTCGCCGTGCATCACACACCGCGCCCCATAGTAGATCGCGGCGAAATCCACCATGCGTATCTGACCCTTAACCTGAGCTTTGTGACGTATTGCAACGCTCCAACAGGCGGAGAGGCTGATACACACCAGCAATACAGCTATCCCCTTCCGTCTGCTTCCGGTCATTCGTATCTCCTCCACGTGGCGCGTGGCGCGTTGCCCGCTGAAATCCAATTCGTCACAAGCATCGGCGCAATCATGCGGATTCTGTCGTCGCCGGCATTTCTTCTGTGCTTTCCCGCGGTGGCCGTGTCAACGCCGATGCATCCCGGCGCAAATACACCCACAGGTAAAACACCCCCAGCGCCAGCAGAACCAGCGGAGCCGGCCGAAGAAGAACCATGTTCATCATCTTACCGGCCGCCGTCGTCGGATAATCGGGCAGGCCCCGCGTGAGTCTCAGCAGTATCGCCAGCGGAATATCGCTGGTCACCAGAATCCCTGCCGAGGTCAAAACCAGCGCAATCCACCGCCGCGTTCCCTTTTCCGCCCACAGCAGCGCGCATGCCGGAATTGTCAGCAGCAGCAGCTTGGCGTCATAGGTTCGGTGGTACACGGGCAGCAGCGTCAGCACCGCGATCGCCGCCAGCGCAAGCGGTGCGTCCTCGGTTGAGAAGCGCTTGCGCACTACCCCCAAACCCCATGCCAGAATCAGCAACCCGCCCAGCGCATAGCTGATCGGGTTATAGAAACCCGCATCATCCCTGAAAATGCTCACTGCGGTTTGCAGGTCAATCAGCTCGCCGGTATTCCTGCTGAGCAATCCGGAAGGTCCGGGATCGCTGATGCCGCCGTGGACCAGCTCCACGCTAACGTTCCTGTGCAGCTCCTGCACCCAGTGCGGTGAGGAGGGTGCGATCCAGATGGCCGCGCAAACCGCCAAGAATCGCCGGCCACAGCCAGCGTTTGCAGGGCGCGTTTGCGCTGCACGCCACCTGCCAGACAAAAAGTACAGCCACACAAAGCCTGCGTCCTGCGGTTTTAGCACCAGCCCAACGGCAAGCAGCACAGCACCCACCGGCGCAAAGCGATCTTTGAGAAAACACCACGCCGCAATCACGCAGGTGCTCACGGCAATACTGGCCGTGATTGCCGCCCGTCAAGGCCAGTTCGCAGTTGGCCAGCACAAACCCGGCCAGACACACCCATACGGCAGGCGACGCGCTGCCTCCCAGGTCCCACGTCAGCCATGCGGCCATCACCAGAAGCCCGGCAAGAAGAACTACCCACAGCCCCTGCGCCAATCCCCAAGGCAGCAACGCAAAAGGAATGGCGAGAAACAACCCGGTCGGCAGATTGATGCAATTCGTCACTCCGATCCGGTTCGCTTCCTCCCCCACCGCATCGCTTCGAAACCTGCCTCCCGCCGCGGTGAACTCCCGCAAAACCGCGCTCGGATCATAGGGGTCAATGTGCTGCATCGCACACCGAGCCCCATAGTAGAGCTCGCCCAGGTCAGTCATCACAATGGTCCCGTGGGCGCGTTGGCGAACCTGATAGGTCAATGCGGCGGAGAAGCCGATGCACAGCAGGAGCAGCGCAATTCGTTTCCATCTGCTTCCGGTCATCTTTGTTTCTCCGCCTTGCAAGTCTCTACGTCCATGCCGCCAGCCTCTGCCGTTCGCTGGCAGAGGAACTCATCACGCAGAATCAACGTGACCGGAATGGCCGTGTCCCCTCCATTATTGCCCGCCGCGCCGTCCCAGCAATGGCACAACCGCTCTGGAGCACCCTCTCTTTGTTGCCGTCCTTGGTACATGCCGATTCGGATGGGAGAGTCAGCGGAGAGCGGTGCTTGCCGAGCTCTGTGAAAATGTTGGAAGAGGACATCGAAAACCCATGCCACTCACTCCAGATGGGCCTGAATTACAAAAAATGTATAGCGCCCGCTTCGGCGCTAGAGACGACTACCGGATTCAGGTTTGGAAGGTGCTAACTCCATTTTTTTGCAAGTGGTATCCCGAAACAGGTACGATCCTCGACCTCGGAGCTGGTTATTGTGAATTCATTAACAACGCACATGCAAAGATACGGTACGCTATGGATCTGAACCCCGACGTCCGCAAGCGAGCCGCTGAGGGAATCGCAGTCCTGGAACAGGACTGTTCAGAACTCTGGCCACTTCCCGATGGTCATTTAGATGCCGTCTTCACCAGCAACTTTCTGGAGCATCTGCCCGATAAGAGGGCTATCAAGACCGTGTTGTCACACGCCTATCGCTGCTTGAGACCGGGGGGACGGATCATAGCGATGGGGCCAAACATCAAGTACCTTCCCGGCGCCTATTGGGATTTCTTTGATCATTATGTAGAACTGACCGATCTCTCGCTTTCGGAGGCACTCTCATCTTGCCATTTCGAAGTTGAAAAGCGGATCGACCGCTTTCTCCCCTACACCATGTCGCAAGGAAAGCAATATCCGATCTGGATGCTGCGGTTCTATCTCGCGATGCCCTTGATTTGGCCCGTTTTTGGAAAGCAGTTCTTGGTGATCGGAAGAAAGCCGTTGGAAGGACCTGCTGGGATCAACGGCCACTAACCTGCCCATTGATTAACCGCTAATCCCGTAAGATCGCTCATATCTTTCAACGGAGTGAGAGCATGATTTGACCGGGCACCATGCGCCTTATCCAGACCAGTTCGCTTCCTTATTTCGAAAGCAGGCGGTGTATTAAACAAATAGATAACCAGTCAAATAACACTTGCCTGAGGGCTCGCGGTGCAGCGTAAAATCAAAGACATCTGGAATCCCCCATTTCTGCTCAAAAACTGGGCGTGCACTTCGTTTTGCAGAGTCAAGCCTCGTGGAGAAAATGCAATGTCAAGAGCCCTAATGAGTCCCCGGTCGCTCGTGACTGGTGGTGCGGGGTTTATCGGGAGCCATGTCGCGGATGAACTGCTGCTCGCTGGACACGAGGTTGTTGTTTTAGATGACCTTTCTGGTGGGTTTGCCGATAATGTCAGCCCTCAAGTCCAATTCATCGAAGGGTCAGTCACCAACGTAGCCCTTGTTGATTCCCTGTTTGACCGCCACCGTTTCGATTATGTCTTCCACTTGGCGGCGTATGCCGCCGAAGGGCTGAGCCACTTCATCCGGCGTTTCAATTACACGAACAATTTGCTGGGGAGCGTAAACCTCATTAATGCGGCTGTCCGCCACCACTGCCGGTGCTTTGTGTTTACCTCCAGCATTGCTGTCTACGGTGCAGGACAGACGCCGATGAGCGAAGAAATGACGCCTCATCCGGAGGATCCCTACGGCGTTGCAAAGTTTGCCGTTGAGATGGACCTGGAGGCCGCGCACCGGCTTTTTGGGCTCAACTACATCATTTTCAGGCCCCACAATGTTTATGGAGAACGCCAGAATATCGGGGACAAGTATCGGAACGTCATCGGAATCTTCATGAATCAAGTGATGAAAGGTCTACCGTGCACGATCTTCGGGTCTGGGGATCAAACCCGCGCATTCTCCCACATTTCAGACGTGGCGCCAGTGATTGCCAAGTCGGTGTCAGTCCCTGAAGCTCAAAACCAGATATTCAACGTCGGCGCAGACGATCACTACTCCGTTCGTGAACTGGCAGAAGCTGTGCAGCGCGTGATGGGAAGGCAGACGGGGATCGAATCTTTGCCCGCCCGTAATGAAGTTCAGCATGCTTTCAGTGACCACAGCAAAGCGCGCCGGATTTTGGGTGGGGAAGCAGCACTGCCTCTTGAGAAAGGTCTCGAACACATGGCGCAATGGGCTCTGAAGGCGGGGCCCCGGTCGTCGTCCGAATTCGGCGAGATTGAGTTGGAGGAGGGGCTGCCTCCAAGCTGGGTGAAATTGTGTACAAGAACCTGAAGGTAAGCGTGGCCATGCCTGCATTCAATGAGGCACCGGGTATAGCCGAAGCCGTCCGCGGATATTCGGTGCTGCCCGAAGTAGATGAGGTGCTGGTCGCGGACAACAATAGTACAGACGGAACGGCAGAGCTAGCTGAAAACGCGGGTGCTCGAGTCGTGTCCGAAAAACTCCAAGGCTACGGTCACGCCTGCCGGGCTGGACTGAGGGAAGCAACTGGGGACCTCATCATCCTCGTCGAACCCGACGGTACATTCCGACCCACCGATCTTCGTAAGTTTCTGGCCTACGCCGATGAGTTCGACGCCGTATTCGGTACGCGAACCTCCAAGACATGCATCTGGGCCGGCTCGAACATGGGACCGTTCCTTCGCTATGGGAACTGGGCGGTTGCTAAGCTGCTCGAATACCTCCACAATGGCCCTTGCCTCACCGATGTGGGATGCACCTACAAGCTATTTCGCCACAGTGCGCTCCGCCAGATTGAGCCACTCTTTACGGTGGGCGGGAGCCACTTCTCGCCGGAACTCATGATGCTCGCGATCAGATCCAGACTGACCTGCGTAGAGATCCCCGTCCACTACCACCCGCGCTCAGGCGACTCCAAGATTACCGGGAGTTTTAAGAAGGCGTTTCGACTCGGGCTACGCATGATCTTCATGATTATTCGATACCGTTTCAGATCTTTTCCCAGGGCAATTTCGGCGGTAGAGAATTAAGTGAAACCGATGAGGAAGCATGGATGAGCGGCGCACTATAACTCGAATTGGGCTCATCTGCGCCCTGATCTTCACCGCCTGCTTCCTGGCTGCTTGGCCCATTGCAGAAATGGGATTCAATGACGATTGGTCATACATCAAGTCCGCACAGGTGTTCGCTCAGACCGGCCACCTAGTCTACAGCGGGTGGGCGATGGCCATGCTGGGTTGGCAGGTGCTCTGGGGTGCATTGTTTGTCCGTCTGTTCGGCTCTCTCTTTTACCGCGGTGAAGCTCTCTACTTTTCCCCTCGCAATTGGCATTCTCCTTCTCTTTCACGCTGTCCAGGTCCGTTTTGGCATCAGTTCGCGCAACGCCATGGTCGGGACCCTCACTTTGGGGCTCTCGCCGCTGTTCATGCCGCTCGCCGCCAGCTTCATGTCGGACGTTCCCGGATTATTCGTCATTGTGCTCTGTCTCTATTGTTGCCAGCGCGCCATCACGGCTGGCACTGACCGCGCGGCCGTTGCGTGGCTCTGCTTCGCCGCCGCTTCCAACGTAGCAGGCGGAACGGCCCGCCAGATTGCCTGGCTTGGAGTTCTCGTCATGGTCCCATCCACAGCCTGGCTGCTGCGCAAACGGCGCGGTGTGTTTCTGGCCGCGTCACTGTGCTGGGCGGCTTCCGTCGTCGGCGTGTTCTACTCCCTGCACTGGTTCGCGGCGCAACCCTATGCAGTTGCGGGCGACATCTTCAAAGTGGCACCCATCGGAACCCCGGCCTCGTTCGTATCCATCCTTTTCGCGATCCTGGGCGAGTTCCTTGCCTTCATCATGTTGGCTTTTCCCATCCTTGCCGCATGGCTCCCCCGAATTCGAAAGGCCCGCGGTGCCACGCTCGGCCTCAGCGTGTGCATTTTACTCTTCTTCGCCGCCCTGCAATGGGAAACCAAATGGACGCTGCCCTGGGTGGGGCACGTCATAAGAACGGAGTTCTCTTCGGCAAGAGCCGCCAACACCAGCCAGCCTCCGGGCCATTTCATTCTCGGTAAACCGGCATGCTCGGTTCTGTCGCTGCTGGTTATCGCCGCCTTCCTCGCTTTTGCCACCACGATTCGGATCAAGCTCCGCTACAGCGGCAATTCCGCCGAACCCGCTCCCGGGCGCCGGATCTTTTGGCTCCTTGGGCCATTCTTCCTGAGTTATTGCACTTTGCTTCTCCTGCTTCTTTACCACCGGCGCACTTGGATCCTCGACAGATATTTACTGGGCATCCTGCCGGTTGCCATCATCGTCTTCATCTGGCTCTACCAGCGGACCGTCGCCCCAGGTCTGCCTGCAATCTCCGTAGTCACCGTTGCCATACTTGGAGTGCTGGCGATCGCGGGTACACACGACTGGTTTGCCTGGCAGCGCGCCCGTCTGGCCGCAATCCGCCAACTTCGCGCCCAGGGTATCCCACGAACCGCCATCGCAGGTGGTTTCGAGTATGACGGATGGACCCAAATAGAAAGTGCTGGGCATATCAACGATCCACGGATCAAGGTCCCTCCCGGCGCATACCAGCCGCGCCCCATGTTCTGCGGCTCGTCGATGGGTGCACGATTTTGTCGACCCAGTACGCCGGCCGTTCACCCGAAATATTTTGTTGCGTTTAAGCCGTCGCCGTGCCTCGTCCCCTCAAAGTTTGGTCCCGTTTACTTCTGCGCCTGGCTGCCTCCATTCCGCAGGGCGATATACGTGAAGCAGCTTCCGAAACTCAGACGGTAACCTGAGGCACCGATGCAAAGTTCCACGGAGTCGGCCCTTTCGGGACCTCCAGGGTCGAAATCTGGGCTTGCACCCCAGAGCTCTCTTCGCAGGAAGAGCCGATGCTCCTCAATCACCCCAGAAATTTGTCAAGCCCAGACCGAACCGGTCGCATCCTATCTCCCGTGTCTCCAGCACCTTACTTCCCCTGCCGCTGTGCAGAGAATTTCCCCCACCCGGCGCACAATAGGAATGGGCAGGACAGAATCCGCCCCGGCCCCGGAACCATATGAAAGGCAGCGCAAAAACACCGCGGTCAAAACCGCCGCGGCAAAATGCGGTAACTTCACATAGATGTACAGATTTCGAGCTTCGAAAATTCGCCAACCGCTTGCAATAGAAATATTTACAGAGAATCTGCCCTGTTTTGAGAAAAAAAAAGAGCAAAAAGCCACTGGGAAACTGGGTTTTGGCTCTAACCTACTGAAAAACAAAGACCGCATACTACCCAGAAACCCAGTCTCCCAGTTTCTGTGACACTGGGAGACTGGGTCCCCCCCAGCCGCCATCTCCCGCATCCAGTTGAAAGGTCCCGGGCACTCTGTCCTTCGCCGGCCGCCTGCATTAAAGTGGATTATCTCTTGATTCAAAGTGAAATCTCTCCGGTAAGAGAGCCAACGGGTGTGAAGAATAGAGGGGAAAGAGGTTTGAGATGAATGTGTCCTCATTGAAGGCGCTTCCGCGCAACCATGCTAATAATCTGATCGTCACGTTGTTTTTGTTTGCGACGGCTTTGTGCGGGGCGCAAGAGCGACCGCCGGCGGTGCCGCTGATAGCGCACAATCCCTACTTCAGCGTGTGGTCCATGGCCAACAAGCTGACGGATGAGAACACAAAGCAGTGGACGGGATCACCGCAGCCAATCGCCGGCCTGGCGCGCATCGACGGCAAGACGTACCGGTTCATGGGAGCCGATCCGCGGGGCGTGCCGGCGATGGAGCAGACGGGGCTGAAGGTGACACCGACGCACACGGTGTATACGTTTACGGCCGGCGGGGTGACGCTGACGGTAAGCTTTTTTACGCCTGCGCTGCCGCGGGACCTGGATGTATTGTCGCGGCCGGTGACGTATTTGACACTGAGCGCGACGGGCGAGGGCAGCCACACGGTTGAGTTGCTGGTAGATGTGGACCCGATGATTGCGGTGAACACGGCGAGCGACTGGGTGACCTGGGGCCGCTCGCATGTGCCGGGCATGACGGTGCTGAATGAGGGATCGCGGGATCAGCGGATACTGGACCGATCCGGCGACAATTTGCGCGTGGACTGGGGCTATTTTCACCTGGGCGTGCCGGATGGAGAGGGTGCACAGGCAGTAGCGTCAAACGACGCGATACACAGCTTTGCGACGACGGGAAAGGTGCCAGACGCCGACGACATGGACATGCCGGCAATGGCTCATGCGCACAGCATGATGCCGGAAGCGGCGCACCTGGCGGTGGAGCTGCCGCTGGGCGCCGTGAGCGCCACAGCGGTGACTCGGCATGTGCTGCTGGCATACACAGAGGAGTTCAATATTGAGTTTCTGGGGCGGAAGCTGCGCCCTTACTGGCAGCGAAACAATATGACTGTCCAGCAGATGCTCGAGGAAGCGGAGAACCAGTACGCAAGCCTGGAGCGGCGCGGCGAGGCGTTCGACAAGGAACTGACGGCAGATCTGGAGAAGGTAGGCGGGCCGGCATACGCGCAACTGGCGATTCTGGCCTACCGCCAGACGCTGGCGGCGCATGGACTCTCTGCTGATGTGGACGGAAAGCCGATGCTCTTCCCCAAGGAGAATTTTTCGAACGGGTGCATTTCAACCGTGGACGTGCTCTATCCTTCGTCGCCGTTCTTCTTGTTCTTCAATCCGAAGCTGATTGAGGCACAACTGAAGCCGGTGCTGGAGTACGCTGCGCTGCCGCGCTGGAAGTGGCCGTTTGCGCCGCATGACCTGGGCACTTATCCGCTGGCCGACGGGCAGGTGTATGGCGGCGGCGAGGTGAGCGAAGTAAACCAGATGCCGGTGGAAGAGAGCGGCAACATGCTGATTATGGCCGCGGCCATGGCGAACGAGATCGGCAACTGGGATTTCATCCGGCAGTACTGGCCGCAGTTCACGCAGTGGGCAGAATACCTGCGCGCCAAGGGACTGGACCCGGCAAATCAGCTCTCGACGGATGACTTTGCGGGGCACCTGGCGCATAATGCGAACCTCTCGATCAAAGCCATTGAGGGGCTGGATGCTTACGCGCTGATGGCTCGTGGCCTGGGCAAGAACGACGTTGCCGAGGACTACTCGCGCACCGCGAAGGAGATGGCCGCGAAGTGGCAGACGATGGATATTGACGGCGACCACTACAAGCTGGCCTTTGACAAGCCGGGGACTTGGAGCCAGAAGTACAACCTGGTGTGGGATCAGATTCTGGGGTTTGATCTGTTTCCGGCGAAGGTGCGGCAAACGGAGGTGGCGTTTTACCTGAAGCACCTGAACAAGTTCGGCCTGCCGCTGGATAGCCGCAAGAGTTACACGAAACTGGACTGGGAGCTGTGGACGGCCACGCTGGTCAACAAGCCGGTGGGTAATGATGCGGACCCGTTTGCAGCATTTATGGCTCGGATTGGCAACTGGGTGAATGAGGGGCCAAGCCGCGTTCCGTTGACGGACTGGTATGACACAATCAGCGGCAAGCAGATGGCGTTTCAGGCTCGTTCTGTGGTGGGAGGCGTGTACATCAAGATGCTGGCGGACAAGACAATGGCTAAGAAGTGGAGGACGAATACGTTCTGAAAGCCGCGCTCGCGACTATAACTACAGCCGGAAGGATGCTGACTGGTACCAGTCAGATTACGGTGAATATGCCGCAAGTATCGCGCGGAATTTTACGTGCCTGATTCGGAAATCGAGATTGTGCTGTCTTCCGCGAGCGCGATCAGCGATGGAAACTCGAGCACTGCTGCGTTGTCACTTCTCGTTATATGCGACTGCAGCACGTGGTTATTGAGGGACACGGATCTGGCAGTTGGCACTGTCTTGAGCCGTTTCAGCTCAAGCTTGCCGCTAACGCAGTGGATGGAGATTCTGCGACCGGTGCGGTGGATTGTGCCATAGGCGGCTGCGGTGACCCAGGGCGCGTGGAAGTCGCCTGGCACTTTGGGGATAACCTGCAGGGTGCGGTTAGGCAGATCGGGCTTGAAGCCGGTGGCAGCGAGCATGGTGGCCCAACTGCTCATGGCGCGGGAGTAGTGGCCGCCGCACTCGATGTGGTTCCATGGCTGGCCGGCGCGAAGATAACGGCGGTGTATAGTCTCGACGATTTTGACACCGTCGGCAAAGCGGCCGTGGTCCATCAACATGGATGCGAAGGCAAACTCGATGCCGGTCCAGAGACCGCCGGCCTGAAGGTTGTTCAACGCGAGGAGGGATGGTCCACCCTTGGGGCCGGTACAGTTGTGCAGACCGAACTCCGGATTGAAGTTGAACTTGAAGACATTTTCGATGGCGCGGCTGAAGTTTTGCGAAGAGATGGTGATGGGCAAGCCGATGAGGTGGGAGAACCATTCGCCGGAGACCTGATCGGTCATGCATAACTCGTCGCGCGTTGGGCCGTCGACCCAGAGGCTATAATACTCGCCGTTGAAGAGCAACTTATCAAAGTTAGCGGACGCGCGGGACAACTTAGCGGACCACTGCTTTGCCGCATCCTCTTTGTTGAGCTCATTGGCGATGTGGATGGCGGCGCGCAGAGCGCCTATCCAGAGTGAGGCGACGTAAGACGGGGTTCCCCGCATACGCCACTGATCGTAGGTTTGCAGGCCGGTGTCGCGATCGGGAAGTGCATCGCCGTTGGTGTCGAGCGAATCCGTAAAAGCCATGGCGCGGATGATGTGAGGCCACATCGAGATGAGGTAATCGCGGTCGCCTGTCCATAAATAGTCCCGGCAGACCATCATGACAAATTGCGGATTCATATCGACGCGCATGAAGCCATGATCGACACGGTGGAGGTCAGAGGCGTAGTTATGCGGGACCTGGCCGAGATTGTTCTGGAAGGCGATAATTTGCTTCATCTGCGAAAGCTTGAGCTCAGGAAACAGGGCGACGATGGGGAAACTGCCGTCGTAGTCAACATCGGTGGTGGAGAGACCACAGCAGCCTAGGCCCTCCCAGATTGCGTAGCTTCCGTCCTTGATCCACCAGGTGTTGGTAACGAGGGAAGAAAGCTGGCTGGACCAGCAGAAGGCCAGTGCGTCACCAAGCGAGGTGTCAGAGAGGGTTTGCGCAAACTTTTCTGTTGCCGCGCGATGGCTCACGTAATTGGAACATAAGAAGCTGTTGACCGCGGCTGCATCCTGGAACCAGTTGCTGTACATATGCCCCATAAAGCGGCCGTCGACGGTTAGATGATTGGGGAAGAACCAGCTCAGTGTGAAACGGATTTCGGTCTTCTGGCCGGGCTCGAGATGAATGCTGGATGCGAGAGCGGAGGAGCCCCACGAGAGGTGCGAATGCCGCTCTTCAGCGGAGAGATTTTGCACGACCTCTTTCAATAAGGCCCGGTCGGCTTCGATGCCGCCGCTGGGATTGGCGGCGTGGGCATCGGCAAAGATGCGCGCAAGGAGAGCGTCGGCGCTGAGCTTCTGCATGAGACTGCGAATGGCGGCCGGAGACAGCGAGTCGATTGCCGCGAGGGTGGGCAGGCCGATGCGCGGGTCGGTTTCGCCGTTGGTGTTGGGTAGGCTGCCATTGGCTACCAACTCTTCGATGACACTGATGATCATCATTCTGACGCGGGGCGTGTTCCAACGGGCAGTACCTGGCCAGGCGTACTCATGGAAAGTGCCGGTAATGAAGGAGTGCTCGCCGCCTGTGACCGAGAAGGACATGTTGCCGATGCCAGAGGGAAAATCGCTTTGAGCGGCGGTATTGAGCAGGATGCGAGTGGCGCCATTTTCGCGCGAGAGCGTGTTAGTGAGCTTGCGATCAGCGAGCGCGGAAGCTAGCGGGTTGTCAAGAAAGCCGGCGAGCGTGACTTCGGCCTTCTCTTTGCTGGTGTTTTCGACGGTGTAGACGACGTGAAAGCCGGGAGTGGCAGACTCGCGTGCATTACCGGGAACCATGGGCGAAAAGACGCGGGCCGACAGCTTCACGGGCAAAGTGCCGTCATTGTAGTGCAGGTCAGTGAGCGGGAACTGCGCATAATAGTCGATGGACTCGACATCCTTCAGCATCGGGAGTGAGTAGAGATCATTCTCGTCCGATCGCAGATAGAGGCGCCGCACTTGCGGAACGCCAGCCGCACTGGCCGTGCGTACGACAAAGCGCAGATATTCGGGACCCGGTGGGGGCGGCGCTGTGGTGGAGCGGGCGTTCCTCGCCCAGGAGCCCGAGTTGAAGATCTGCCACTCGTAAAAGCAGCCGTCGGCACGGATTTCGACAAAGCCTGTGCCGATGCCGCCCAGCGGCGCACCGGAACCCATGGGCATGGTGGCTGGAATGGCGACTGGAACCGCCGGGGTGTGAGGGCCGGATGCGACACCGTGCGAGCGGCCATGCATGGAGACCTGGTAAGGCGCAGCGGGGACGCGTGAAGAAGCAAGGGCTGTACCACCGGCGGCGACAGCACTGGAAAGAAATTTGCGGCGAGATATGCTCATCCTGCCCCCTGGAGAAAGATATGCTCTGCACGGAGAAACGCGCCGGCAGGTGGATAATTCCATGAATGATCGTCGATTACCAATCTACACTCCCGCGGCGGGACAGACGTGATGGATTCCGGGAACGCTGGAGCCGCCCTGAGGTGAACTTCAATTACGTTTGCTTTGGTTGAAGTGCCGAAACCAATGGTGAGCACCAGTTCGCTGGAGGACAAGTAGCTGGAACCGCTGCGTGGATCAGCGACCTCTCATCCGATCCGGCAGCAAAATACTAACTGTCTCTTTGCAGGTCTGGCATCCACCTTTGTTGGAGACAATTCCCAGGCGAGGTTATCGAGCCCGGGGATCGCCGGTGGGCAGGAAGGCTTCTCCGTCGATGGAGGTTCCTGAGGCGAGGATATTTCTGACCTGCTGGGGATTTGGCCCACCGCGCTTCTCCGCATTTTCAAGCAAGCCAAGGGCGGCTGCGGGGGCGGTCCCGGAAGGCAGGCGAAAGATCCAGGGCACATTCGCAGAGGTAAGAGTCTTGTCGTTACTCAAGGCGATGACTGGAACGAAGGTCTTGAGCGCGAGTTGCTCCGACAGATGTCCGGCCTTGCGGTCCAGGGCGATGATGGCAAGCGCGTGCTCGTTCCATAAAGCATGTACCAACTGCGTGGCAGCAACACCCCAGTTCTGGCCGCTGTCGATGGGAATGAGAATCCACGGACGGCCTTCTCGCGTTGCCAGCGCCAGTTGTGCCTTTATGGCTGCTGACTGCGCAAGTTTTTCAGCCTGGGGACCGAAGAGCACAACGTGCACGGCCCCTCTTGGCAAATTGGGTTGTGCCGGCCCGAGATAATTTACGCCGTCCTCGCCCACACGCGCATAAGGTTTTGGCGTGACCGTGGATTGCTCTGCTGTGGACGGCTTTGCCGTGTGCTGGTTTGGTGGGGTTTGCGCGGCTGTGGATGGCTCTGGCGTAGGCTGCTTTGCCATGGGAGCGAGTTTGTACGTGATGGCGCCGTCATGGACCGTGCCGATGTACATGGGCGCCACGTTCTTGGCGTTGGGATCGAAGACCATGTGGCCGGTGACGCCATCGTATTCGCGGATATGGTCAAGAGCGTCCTGAATGCGGACGCGGTTCAGTCCAGCCTTGCAGATGGAGTCGAGGAGCAGGTTCACGGCGTCGTAAGCGAGAGAGGCGAACTGCTCTGGCTTCTCATGAAAACGGGCTTCGAAATCGCGGTTGAATTGGAGCCAGCGATGGTCCTTGCGGGTGGGATCGTAAGGGAAAACCGCTTCAAAACCCTCGGCAGCCGGGCCTGCCTTCGCCAGCAGGTCGGGACCGAGTGTGCGATAGGAGCCGAAGACGGGCTGCTTCATTCCCATGGCTCGCATCTGCTTGAGGATCATCGCCGCGGGAGCTTCGTTGGTCCAGAGGACGATGGCGTCGGCGCGCGAATCCTGGATGTTTCTCAATTCCCGAGAAAAATCCGTGTCGCCGGCCATGAATTTCTGTTCGATGACGACCGGGTGGCCGAGGCGGCGCGAAGCATCGCGAAACTTGGGGACACCCATGCGGCCGTAACGGTTGTTAATGCGCAAAATGGCGACACGCTTGAGGCCGAGTTCGGTATAGATGCGGCGCGCCAGGGTGTAGCACTGCACCCGGTCATCCTGCAGGTCAGTGAAGTACCATGGGACCGACGTTTCTGGAATGGTGGGATCGGTGGAGGCTGAATTGACGATGGGGATTTCAGCCTTCAGGGCGACACGCAGCATGATGTGGGTGGTTTCAGAACTGATGGAGCCAAAGATGGCCCAGTCCTTGTCGTTGTAGATCATCTTCACGGTTACATCTGCGGCGGAGCCCCAGATTTCCGGATTGGTCGGGCGGATGTTGCCGGCGACTGCGTTTGCCTGCCAGTTGTTGTAGTCGTCGTGGAGCATGAGCCGGAAGGGCTTGCCGCCGTAACCGCCTCGTGCATTGGCCTGTTCGACGGCTAACTGCGCGCCATGCAACATGCGCATGCCAAAGACGTGGTCGGGATCCCGCGGGGAGATGGGTCCGACGAAACCGATGCGCACTTCAGTCAGATTTTTGGGAGCTGGGATGTTCCTCCCGGGCCCGTTCCAGATGGTCGGCTGAAGATAGTTGAAGTAGTACGGCTTAACAAACTTGGCGTACGGACTCATGTCCTTTGGTTCATTGGCATACGGCTCGGCGGTCCATACCGGCTCCGGACCCGGCGGATGCGCGCCACACTGACACCAGGACTTAGCCGCATGCTGGTTCGCACGCACGGCCGGGTGCTGCTTCGGCTTTTGGCACAAAGCCGTGGCCGCAGCGCAAAGGCAGGCTGCGGCCGCCAACCATCTTTTGCCCATGACTGCTACTCCTTGCTGGCTGCCGCCTTATCCGTGCGGAACATGGCAATGGCCTCGATCTCAATGAGCAGTTCCGGCCGGCAGAGAATGGCCTGAATGCCGGTGGAGGCAGGCAGCGGGTCAAGCCCCTGTTCCTTGTAGAACGCTGTCCGCTCCTCGTTGAAAGCTTCGTAGTCGCGTTCGATGTCACGCAGGTAGCAGGTGGTACGCACGATGTCGTGCCATGTGCAGCCTTCGCTTTCAAGCAACCCGGTGATGTTCGAGAGGGTGCGGCGCATCTGAGCACGGAAGTCGCCGATGTGGACGCTCGTGCCGTTCTCGTCGATAGAGGCTGTGCCCGAGATAAGCAGGATAGTCACGTTGCCGAGGTCGATCCTCATGCCGCGCGAGAAGGAACTCGGCTTGGCATAGCAAAAGGCCTCATTCAGCACACCGTGATTGGTAACGGCACGCTTCTCGATAGGCGCATGGGCGATGGTTTCAAGTATTTCGGCAATTGGACTCATGATGATGGCTCCTTTATGAATTACGGCTGGAAGATTCCGTGGCTCAGCCCCCCGGCCGTTGCGACCCAGATATCGCGGCCCTGGAAGTCGATGCCCAGCATGTAGTTGCTGGCCGGCGCGGTGGTGACCGGCACGTGGGTTATATTGCCCTTGGCGTCGCGCACCTGCATCTCCGGTTTGCCGGTGGTGAGCGACGGCGTGTATACGGCCCAATTGGTGCCGTCGTAGTAGGCCAGGCCCTTGTCAGTACAGAACCATGCGTGATTGGCGTCTACGCCCTTCACGTAGTTGGTGAAGTTCGAGGGTAACCCGCTGTCCTTGGTAAGGAAGTTATGCCAGTAGCGGCCGTCGTAACGGCTATCGCCAAAGTAGGTCGAAACCCAAACGATCTTGTCTACATAGCTGACCGAGGAGACGATGTCATGGATGAGGCCCTGGTTTTTGAAGAGCACCATCTCGGTCTCGTGATCGGGGTCCTCGTAGATATCCCAGGCGCGGGTCTTCTGGTTGTACTCGAGGATGCCGCTGCCCCAGACGGCGTAATAGACCTTGTCCGATTGCGCAGAGACGCCATAGACCCAGATTTCCCTCATGGGCGTATTGCGAGCGTTGTAAAGCGACCATTCACCGGTGTTCAGGTTGAGGCGGCAGCCACCCGCAGCGGTGGCGACCCACACATCATTTCCCTGCACCGATACGCCGTAGACGATATCGTTGCTCAAGCCCGAGTTCAGTTGCGTGTAGGTGTCGATGATGCGCCCGCCCGAAATGCGGTTGAGCCCGCCCATGGTTCCCACCCACACGTCGCCGGTGCGCTTGTCGAGCGCGAGGGAGAGCACAGCCTGCTGCGCGAGACCGTCTTTGGTGGTGTAGGTCTTCCACTTTCCGTTTTCGTATTCCGCCAGTCCATCGTCCGTGCCCGCCCAGATGCGGTTTCCATCAACCAGCACGGAGTAGACGTGATTGTTGGGCAGGCCATTGGCGGTGGTGTAGTTGACGAAGCGATAATGCGGCATTTTGGGCGGTTGGGGCGTGGCGGCAGCAGCCAGCGTTGCCGCGATTCCCAGCGCCGCGCCCAGCCAAAGCTTGTTAAATACGCCCTTCATCCTCGCCGTCCTTTCATCGAGTCTTCAGATATTCGATCAGGTCGTTCAGTTCGTCTTTCGTCAGGTCGTTGGTGCGGCCGTGCCGATCATGCGGGTTGTACACGGTCCAGATCTCTTCGAGCGTGGCTGCCAAACCATCGTGCAGGTACGGGCCGGTGATTGCGACGTTGTCCAACTGTGGCGTATCAAAGACTCCCGAATCGTCAGTCGGCCCTTTTGTTCCCACATCAAATTTCTTCCGGTCGGTTCCCAACGGACCGCTGTGACAGTAGTTGCAGCGGTTGGCGAGCGGAATGGGCTTGCCGAAGTTGTCTACCTTGCGGAAGAAGATTTCCTCGCCGCGCTCCTGTGCCGGTGTAAGCTTGCCGTCAGGCAGGCGCCAGCGATTGGGACGGGCGGGCAGACTGTTGATGTAAGCGGCTAGATCAGCAAGCTTCTTATCGTTGTAATTCTGCGAACGCCAGAAGTATTTTTCCGTGCGCGGCCCGCACTCGGTGGGCAGGTTGGGGTTGCCTCCGCTCCACTTGAAAGGCGCAGTGTCCTTGATGTTTTCGATGAGGCGATTGTCCAGGATATTGCGGCCAAAACCGTTCGGTTCCAGATCCCAATTCAGACCGTCGAATGTGGAGTCGACATGGCAGTTGGCGCAACCAATGCCGCCGTGGAAGGAGTAGTCGGCGGTGTAAAAGATCTGTTCTCCGCGGCGCAGGGCCAGGACTTCCTTCATCCTGCTAAGGTTCATTTTGGCAGCCTTGCGATGCTGCTCGTCGATGTGGCAGTCGGCGCAACGCTTGCGCCCTTCGGGAGTGTAGCTCACATCATGGAAGACTTTCAGGGCGTGGTTCAGAGACCAGAGATTGGTGGATCCAGCCAGACGAACTGTGGAGACGATGCTGTTGGTGTGGGTGTCAATCACGCTGATGGTGTCATCGAGGCGATTCGCAACGAGCAGACGGCGGCCATCGGGACTAACGGCTACTCCGCGCGGATCGTGGCCTACCTTAATGCGCTTGACCACGTAATTGCCGGTGGCGGCGAGGTTGTAGGCGATGGGCGCGCGATGGAGATGGATATAACGCAACATATGCGGAACGTCGATTACGGTGACGAGTTCCGAGCCGCTGCAGGTGACATAGAGGTGCGAGTTATCCGGGGCAATGGCCACACCAAAGGGGCGCGCGGCAAAGCTGTCAAGATAATCGAGCGGGACCTCGACTGTGTTGTTGCCCACGTCAGCGCCGAAGAGGGTAAGCGTGTCTTCAAAGACCCAGCCGTGCTCGACTGCTGTGAGCGGCACCAGGTTTTTGGGATGCAGCTCGGCCGCTACTCCCAGCCGTCCATCAGGAGAAACGGCGACATGAAAGACTCCGGCAATGCTGTGCAAGGGAATGCGATTGACGACTTCCGCCGTTTGCGTATTGACGACAGTAATTTCCGACTCCGGCGGCGTGCGGTGGGGCGAGGAGACTGGATAGACATGCGAGACGTAAAGCCGGTGCCCGTCAGGTGAGAGCGCCATGTAACTTGCGCCGCGGCCGGCGGCCAGCCGCTTGACTTCACTCCCGGTCTGGGCGTTGAGTACGGCGATGTCGTTACTGATTCGATTGGCAACGTAGAGGTACTTGCCCGCAGGCCCCTCAACGACGCTCGATGGCTCCATGCCCACATGCCAGGCGGCAACCACCGCGAGCGCACGCGTGTCGATTACGGAGATGGTGTCGTCCCAGGAATTGGCGACAAAGAGACGGCTGCCATCGGGAGAAAGCGAGAATCCGCGGGGCTCATGGCCTACGGGGATGGTTTTCATCCAGGCGTAGGTTGCACCGTTGAAGACCCGAACTTCGCCGCTCTGGCAGAGCAGGTAGAGACGCGAACCATCGTGCGAGAAGAGCAATTCGATTGGCGACGCATAGTTGAGGATCTGGTTGTTGCCGGCATCGGTAGCTGCCCTGACGTTTCCGGCGTTCCACAAGATAATGCCGCACAATGCCGCGACAAGCACACCGAGAACCGTTATCCGGGCGGGATGCATGCGACGAAGAAGGGGAAGACCACGGCTCATTGCGGCTTCCTTTCTCCCGGCTCCTGCACGGTGAGCACGCGGTCGACCGGCTGTGACTCCAGCGTCTGCACAATCCCGCTGGGCCAGCGCACGATGAGTTTGCTGATGACAGTCGCCGCACCGATGCCGAAGTGAACGCGGCCATCATTCTGCGAGAGATAGCCGGAGCTTGCCACCCGCTCCGCGGTCTGGCGCCTGCCTCCGGCGAAGACCTCAATGCGCGCGCCGATGCCGTCGCGGTTACTCTTTGTGCCGACGAGCTTGATTGCAACCCAATGGCCGCTGTTGGTGGAAGCGTTGTGAATGAGCGTTCCCTCTGAGCCGAGATTCACTACGTAAGCATCGACCTTGCCGTCGTTGTCGTAGTCTGCGAAGCAGGCGCCGCGCGCCACTGTCCGGTTGTTGAGTACCGATCCAGCCTCGCGGGAAGCATCGGTGAACTTTCCGTTGCCCAGCCCGCGAAACACGGTGTGTTCCTGCGGGATCATGTGGATGAGGCCGCCGTGAAGGACGAGAATGTCAAGCAGGCCGTCGTTGTCGAAGTCGTAAACGCCGCTGCCCCAGCTCACATATTGCGCTTCAGTTTGGGAAATGCCGGCTAATGCGGTGACATCGTCAAAGCCCTTCCAATCAGTGGTGGGAGAGGAGGATCCGAGTTGCGGGGCGCCCAGGTTCTTCAGGAAGCGGTTGTAGCT
Source organism: uncultured Acidobacteriota bacterium (assembly GCA_963830225.1). GTDB lineage: Bacteria > Acidobacteriota > Terriglobia > Terriglobales > Acidobacteriaceae > Telmatobacter. The sequence goes on from CAWHLO010000001.1 coordinate 420,362, forward strand.
TCCATCAGTCACCCACAGGTCAAGCACTCCCCGATCCCAGAAGTCCGCTGCTACCGGGCCCATGGACGAAGTGGCTTCCCCATTCTGACCGTAGGCCGAACCGGTTTCGTTGGCAATCTCCTTGAAAGTCCCATTGTGCTCGTTGTGGAAAAGAAAGTTCTGGATGCTGTCGTTGGTGACGTAGATGTCGTCCCATCCATCGTTGTCGAGGTCAGCCGCGGTTACGCCCATGGTGCGGCCAACAAAAGAACTGATTCCGGACTTATCCGAGACATCAGTAAACGTGCCGTTGCAGTTGTTGTGAAACAGTTTGTTGGTCTCGCCTGCGTAATCGAGAGGTCCGGGATAGTTGTCAGCGGCGTAGAAGGCGCGGTACTTGGGATCGAACTTGACGTAACGGCCAACGAAGAGATCGACACAACCGTCTCTGTCGTAGTCAAGCCAGGTGGAGCTGATGGCCCAGCCGTTGACGTTGATACCTGCCTGTTTGGTTACATCAGTAAACGTGCCGTTGCCGTTGTTGTGATAGAGAATGACTTTTCCGTAGCCGGTCACGAGCAGGTCCTCGTGGCCGTCGTTGTCGAAATCGGCGGCAGTGACTGCCATGTCGTACATATCCGGATCAAGACCCGACTCTTTGGTCACGTCAGTGAAATGGCCATTGCCGTCATTGCGATAAAGATGGGCGCGGGGCGGCGGGTCGGGCTTGACCTTGAGAGGATGCGGGGTCATGTCAGGAGGAAGCACGCGGCCATTGACAACGAAGAGGGACTCGCGGCCGGAGTTGTTGTAGTCAAACCACAAACAGCCGGCGCCGGTGCCTTCAAGCAGCGAACCGAGCTTGGCCGAACCAATGTTGTGGACGAAGTGGATTCCGGACTGCTGGGTGGCGTCTTCAAAGCGGATTGTGGGCTGGCCCAGTGCCTGTCCGGCATCCGTCACAGGCTGCGCCGGCGGTACGGCACTTTGCGCCGCGGCAAGCGAGACGGCGCCAAAGAAAAAAAGAATAGAGCGAATCATCATCTCGAGCTGCCTCCCGGCGAAGTGTTCCGCGCGGATGCGTGGAGCGAGGTCCCGGTCAAATCGAAGGGGGTTGTGGTGAGCTTCAATATGCCGGGCACACGATTTTCGGGCGAGAACGCCGGTCCCGTATGACAGCCGACGCAGATGCGCTGTTCACCACTGCGAATCCAGAACCATCCGTGCTGGCGCCGCAGAACAGTCCCCTTCTTATCAAGCAGGAGGAACCGAATCGGCCGTTCCGTAGGAACTTTCACATAGAAGGAACCGTCTGACGCGACCGGCGCCGTACCGTTCACTTTGACATGGCCGTTCGCATCGAGACTCTCCAACCGGACCTTTGCGGGCGCCTGCTTCAGATTCCCTTCGAGCGACATCCGCGAGTCGAGGGACATAAGATTGGCGTAGTTCCAGGGATGCAAGCCGGAGGGGAAGCGCCTGGGCTCGACGCGCGGTACCACCAGCGCCGGCTCGACGAGATTTTCGCCGCGTCGCGCTAATACCGTTTCCATCGATCTGGCACCGGGCTTCCACAAATGGATGGCATAGTGCGCTTCCGAAACTGTGCGCGCGCTCATGAGCCACATGCCGGAGGTGGTTTCCGCGACGGCGCCGGTGTATTCGGCACGGGGTGCGGCAACCGGCGCCTCATGCGCCAGCGACGAGGTGAAGCGCGCCAGCGACTTGCCGTGAGTAAACACCACGTCGCCGGAAGCCAGTTGCGAGCCACCCCAGCGGGCACGCCCCTGATCGCTGCGGTACTCTTCAACACCCGAGCCATCGGCGTAAACCACGTACAACTCAGGAACAGCGCCCTCTCCAAGCGGGAAACCGGACTCGAAGAGAATGCGGCCGTCGGAGAGAATGCCGGCGGGGAAAGCGCTGGCCCGAATATACGTGAGCGGAAGCATGCCCGGACCCGCGGTCGGGTTCAGGAACGGGACCTTGGGCGGATGGCCGTCCTGTGCAGATTCAATGCGAAACCCGGTGGAAGTGCGCTGGGCCCAGACCATGCGGCCACCGGGCAGATAGAATGGGCGCTCGGCGTCGGTTTTGGTTTCAAAGACTTTGCGGACCGAACCATCGTTGAGCGTGAGCTCCCAGATTTGCCATGGATCGGCGGCGGACCGCTTACCGGCAAAGAGCACCCGCTTTGCATCGAAGGAGATATTAGCGTCCGCGGTATCTGCAAAACCGGTTACCAACGGCTCGGCCTTGCCATCGTGCACCAGCAGCAGTTGCGCTCCCCGGGGAAAACGCTCGCGGCCATGCAGTTCCGCCAGAGGCGCGTAGATGGGAGCGGCGGTGACGATGAAATCCGCTCCGACTTTGTTTGTAACGGAGGGCGCAAACGCGCACAGCGGCGCCAGCATTACGGCGCATACAGCGACCACAAAGATCTTCGCCCAACCCCTCATCCAACAGCCTCCATCAACGGCGCGCCGACCGGCTCGTGGGCTGCGAGCTTTTTGAGCGCGAGGTACGGATCGAGCGAAGCCATCATGCCTTCGAACTCAGCGAAGTTAAGCGACTGTTCGCCGTCGCTCCAGGCGGTGTCGGGGTCAGGATGGACCTCGACCAGGAGGCCATCAGCACCGGCAGCTACCGCGATACGTGCGAGAGCGGGAACCAGGTCGCGGTGACCGGCAGCGTGGCTGGGGTCGGCAATCACCGGCAGGTGCGAGATGTGCTTCAGGAGTGCAATGGTGGCGGCGTCAAAGGTATTCCGCAGCGACGTCTCGAAGGTGCGGATGCCGCGTTCGCAAAGTATGACGTGCGGGTTTCCGTTGGCGAGGATGACCTGCGCGGACTGAAGGAGGTCGGCAACCGTGGCCACCATGCCGCGCTTGAGGAGCACCGGACGCCCCGACCGCGCCACAGCCTCAAGAAGCGAGTAATTTTCCATGTTGCGCGAGCCGACCTGGAGGATGTCAGCATATTCGGCCACAAGGGGAACGTCGCACTCTGACATAACCTCAGTGACAATGGCGAGGCCGGTTTCCTGGCGAGCCGCGGCGAGGAGTTGGAGGCCCTTGAGTCCAAGACCTTGAAAACTGTACGGAGAGCTACGCGGCTTGAATGCGCCCCCACGCAGAATGCGCGCACCGCAGCGGCGAACCTGACGCGCCGTGGCCATGAGCTGGGACTCGGTCTCTACCGAGCATGGACCAGCCATGGTGACAAACTGGTCCGCGCCAATGCTGACGTCCAGTACTGGAACAATCGTCTTTTCCCACCGCTGGCCTCTCAGAACGTCAGGAGATTCAGCGAAGTGTTCCTGCCAAGTTTCGCGCACGCTGCGCGCTCCATTCCGGGGAAGAGCCAGACTAACGCGATCGTTCCCATCGTGCCTCCATCAAAAGGTGGAATTGGCAAGAATTTCTCGTGTGGATTACTTCTTTGTTTTGTGGGACATTGGTGATGCAGATCACATACAGAGGTGGAAGCCGGAAGCTATGAGCAAGCCGTTGGCGGCCGGTATCCAAACGCTGCATCAACAACTGCCGCAATGCCGAGCGCGGCCTCATCGTGGAAGGGTCTGGCTACAATTTGCACGCCAATGGGCAAGCCGTCGGGCGATTTGCCCACAGGAACCACCGCAGCCGGAGCGGCCAACGCGTTGAACCACTGCGTATGGCGCACGGCATCAAGATAGCCAACAGCGCGGCCTTCGATTGTCCAACTGCGCTCGCCATGGCGAAAGGCGGGAATGGAGGCAACCGGACACAAAAGTACCGGATGCTCACGCATGGCGGCGAGCGTCCTGGCGCGCAACAGATCGAGCTCCGCCCAGGCATCGAGCAGTTCCGTTGCGGTGAGAGGCGGCACCGATTCCGCAATGCCGAGAAACTCCTGGAAGATGGGACTCAGTTGCTGCCTCTTGCCGCGAATAGTGGGCTCATAGAACATGGCGCCGCACTGCACAAAGAACTTCCACCAAAGCTTGCGCAATGACTCCAGCGTGTCTGGACGAAAGGGTTCGACACGGAATCCTGCATGGCGCAGCGCCTCGGCGGCTGCGCGCACAGCGGCACGAGTCTCGGGCGTCACAGGAACCAGTTCATCGTCTTCGAAGTAGCCAATCGTATTGCCGCGCAGTGCATTGGGATCAGATTCTGTGAGTTCCACAGGAGGGCTGACGGGATCGTCAGGATCCTGGCCGCTCAGCACCCGGAAAAGCAGGGCTATGTCCTGGATGGTGCGCGCCATGGGGCCAATCGCGCCGAGAATGGAGAACGGTCCCACGCATGGGGGCAGATGGCCGCGGCCGGGAATGCGTCCCGGTGTTGGCTTGAGCGAGCAGATGCCGGTAAAGTGCGCGGGGACGCGTACGGAACCGCCGCTGTCACTGCCCAGGCCGGCAGCCGACATTCCTGCCGCAATGGCCGCCGACTCGCCGCCGCTCGATCCGCCGGGTGTGCGTTCTGGGTCCCATGGATTACCTGTTCGCCCGTGCAGCAGGTTCGCTGATTCATAGGCCATGAGGAACTCCGGGCAGTTGGTTGTGCCCAGAATGAGCGCGCCGGCGGCACGCAACCGCGCCACCACAACTGCGTCTTCGCGCGGCAAGTCGCCGCGATGCAGCAGGCTGCCAATCTCGCAGCGAAGGCCAGCAGTGGCGATGGAAGATTTGACAGTAACGGGCAGGCCGTAGAGCGGTCCTCGCGGCTCGCCAGATGCATCCATGCGGGAGGCTTCGGCGCGCACACGATCCGCGTTGAAGTCTGCGAATACGTTCAAGGTTGGATTGAGGCGTTCGATCTGCCGGATGTGCGCTTCAGCCAACTCGGCAATGGAGACTTGCCCGCTGCGCAGCAACTGAAGTTGCTGCGCAGCGGAAGTGAGAACGATGCCTGTATCGGCTCCGGTCATGATTTTGACTCCGAAATCCTCGCCGGCCGGAAACTACCAGGGGGTCCCGGAGTCAAAGCGGCTGCCTGTTCCAGCAAAAGCAAATCGACGAGACTCCTCTCGCGCGCTAATGGCTCTAGCGGTTCAGGACGACGTACTTGCGGCCGATGTAGAGCCGAAACTTCCCGCCAGACTCCGCAATGATCTCCAGAGGCCGTGGGTGCGCGATGGCATTATCGGTGGCAGAGCTGACAGTAAGAACGTCGTGTCCGCCCACATCAGTGACTACGAATTTGTTGCCCGCGATGAAACCTATGCCGTAAACGCCAGCACCCAGTTTCTCGCCGTTCACTTGAATGGGAATCTCGGTAATGAAATAGGCCTGATATTTGGCCGCGACTCCACTTGAGTATCCAGAGGTGTCCACGAGGCTGGCGAGGACATAGCGGTCGCCGGCACACTGAATGCCGCTCGAATTACGCAACTGCGTGCTAGCCATCTGGCCGCGATAGAAAACCTCTGACGGCATCAACTTTTTCATCGCCGCCGGTTCAATGACTTTTGCGGTGGTTTGCCCCTGCATTGCCACGGGTACAACTGTCATCGCCAGCGCCAGCATGCCGCTGGCTGCAATATTCAGAATCGACTGTCTTGGCATCATTCTCTCCCCCTGCTGTGGAATTGCGATGAAGTATAGCGCCCGGCCCTCGTGGCTATCCAGCCTATCGATGCTAAGACGCAGTATTTCCGGCACTGTTCTAATGTGAGGCCCGGGCGTTCATTGCCGATCTCCGGTTGACCGATCGTCGCGTGGAGTCGACGGAATCCATTGATAGTTGAACCGGTGCAACTGCTGATCCGGCTTGCCGGAGACGAAGCGGGTGTTCCAGTCCAGCCGGTATGCAAGTGCGGCTGCGCCCGACGGAAACTTCTCGCTGACGGGATACGGATAGGCAGTCATCTTGTGGAATGGCAATTGCGCTACGGTGAATGGCGAAGCGTCCCACCAGTCCATATCCTTGACGTATCCGTTTGCGTAGAAGAAGTAATCGCGCTTCCAGCCCGGCGGCAGCGGAGGCAGCTTGGAGGTGTCGAACTCCGCGGCGATGCCTTCGCCACTGCCGAAGATCGCGTAGTGGTTGTCGACGCTCTTGAGAAGCGGAGTCACATTGCCGAATCGCGTGTAACTGCCGCGCTCCCGCTGGAACGGGCCGGTGAGGCTCACGAGGTTGTAGTTGTAGCTCAGATCGCCTGGGCTTGCGCCGTCAACCTCCTTGGGATAGCCGCGGAACTGCTCGGTGGCGAACGCCATAGGTAGCTGAGTAGCCCGGAACTGGCCCGCTGGATGGTTGTCAATGAGCACCTGGTCCCAATAGATCTGCAGGTTCGTCATCAGGCGGATGCGCCTTGTGCCCGGCGGCAGCTTGCCGGTGAGATTGACCACGATGGTGCGCTCCAAGCCGGCCGGGAAGCCGGCCTCGCCGGAAATGCGCTTCCATGTGCCGTCAGGGAGCTGCGCTTCGACGTAGGGCGCAATCGGCTTTACGCCTCCCTGCCACGCGGCATAGAGCGAAGTTGCACTGAAGTAGTTGACATAGCCTGTCATGAGCAGACGCAGCGGCGCTCCCGGCGTGACGTGGCCCAGGTCAAGGGTCAACGCATGCAGGTTGGCGAAGCCGTCATAGGGCAGCAGCTTGAATCCGCTGGCAAACTGGTGATCGCGCCGGCTGAGCTTTCCGAGTACATTGTGGCCTTCGCCGTCCCACGCGCCGACGGGAAGCCGCGTGTCCATGCTGGCGATGACGCGGCCTGAAGCGAAGGGAGGATAGTCGAGGAAGCGCTCGTCAGGATTCACCTGGACATTCGCGGGGTGATCGACGGCGACCATCTTCAACTGGTCGATGTAGTTCACCTCTTCCATCGGCTCCATAAAGCGCACGCTGATCTTGCCGTCTACCGGAGCCACGTCTGCGCCGTCGATTTTGACCCACTCGCTGGGGCGCGGGATGTTGCGCCGCGTGGGCGTAAACCAATGGCCAACCACGGCGGCGCCGATCACATCGGTAACGAACTTGTACTTGTGCCCGTTCCACACAAACAGAACCGGGCAGGAACTACCGCGCCGGTCGACCTCTTTCATGGCGATGGTTTCAGTGTGCGGCAGATTGATTTCGTCCTGCAGAACACCGGTGGGCCAGAGGATGCGCAGCAGGTTGATACCCGTGGCCTTACCGAGTCCCACGAGAATCTGCGGCGGACCCTGTGTCTGATAGCCTGAGGCGCCCGGCAGTTCCCATTTTTGCCAGTAGCCGTTGGCGAAGACCTGCACCTTGATACCCAGGCCGGTCTTGTTGTCGGCATTGCCGGTGAGGTCGAGGCGCACAAAGTGGTTCTTGTTGGCGCCCACGTTGTGCAGCAGGATTGGGGGGGCGTGACGCTGCGTCACGATCAAGTCTGTGGCGCCGTCGCCGTCCACGTCGGCCGCAATGAGACCACGAGGCGACTGAAGCTTCACCTTGTTCAGCCCCAGTGCATCGCTCACGTCCTCAAACGTGCCGTTGCCGAGGTTACGGAAGACGCGCACCTCGGGTCCAGCTTTTGTATCCACGATCGCGGCCAGATCGATCCAGCCGTCGTTGTCAATATCGATTGGCGTGAGTCCCCAGCCGCGCAGTGCGCCGTGCAAGGGCAGTTGCACCCGCTCAAAGCGCCGGCTTACCTGATTGGGAGCTGCAACATTGCGCCACAAAGTAAGCCCTGGAGCTCCGGCGTGCGTGACGGCAATGTCCATCCAGCCGTCCTTGTTGTAGTCGAACACAGCGACACCAACAGTAGGCGGAAGCTTCTGGTTCCGATAGAGCGGTTGCGTGGGATATTTGCCTTCACGCGGGTTGATATACAGCACCGGCGAGGCGCTATCTCCGGTTATAGCCATATCGACGGCACGATCGTTGTTGAAGTCCGTGAGGATCGCCGCTGCGGTCTTGCCGCTTCCGCCCAGGCCGGTTTCTGCGGTCTGTTCGGTGAAAGTATCGTCGCCGTTATTCCGCCAGAGAACATTGGATTCACCGCCGGGCTTCAAAGGCGAACCTGTGAGCAGCAGATCCAGATCGCCGTCGTGGTCGTAATCGATAAATGTGATCCCTGTGGGACGGTTGCGCGGCGCGAGTCCGACCTTGGTTGTGACGTCCTGGAACTTGCCGTGACCGAGGTTGTGGAAGAGTAAAACTCCTTTATCCAACGCTACAGCCAGATCATTCAAGCCGTCGCGGTCATAATCTCCAACGGCACAGGCAACAGCATGACCAGAGGCCTTGAGCCCCATGGCCTGCGCATTGAGTTGTTCATAGCTTCCGTCGCTGCGACGGTGCAGGATGCGAATGGCCTGCGTGCCGGACTGCATCAGCAGAAGGTCCATCTGGCCGGAACCGGTGGCGTCCATCATGCACGCGCCGCCGGTCAGGGTAAGATCGGATGCGGCCTTCGCCGAGATCATCGGGGTCTCGGCGAGATGCACCGGAATCATTTTCTGCGAGACTGTCTCCGGTTCTCTGACCGTTGACACGGTGGAGTAGTGCCCCTGCTCCCCGTACGTCAGGCCGATGGGAGAGCCGATCTTGGTGCTCGTCAAATGCTGGAAGATCTTGAAGTGTTCCCTTGCCTGCGCCGTGTGGCCAGAGCGCTGCAAGGCGCGCGCCAGGCCAAACTCAGCCGAGGCGTGCAGCGGATTGATGTCAAGCACCTTTTTGAAGACTTCAATCGCCTTGTCGAATTGCTTCATCTCCGCAAGGCAGGCGCCTTCGAAGTACAGCGAATCGGCATCGTGAGGGTCGAGGGTCGCCGCTCGCCGGAAGCTGGCGATCGCCTGCTGCAAATCATTTGCGGAATGTTGGACCAGACCCAGGTTGTACCAGGCTTGTGCGCTGTTCGGGTCGAGGGCAATAGCCTTGTGGAACGTCTGCCGGGCCGCGCTCAGCTTCTGCAGCGTGAGCAGCGCGATGCCCTCGTTAATTTCAGCCTGTGCGAACTTTGGATCCTTCTTGAACGCTTCAGCAAACGTAGTCGCAGCGCGCTGTGTGAACTGCTGGCCCATGAGCGCCACGCCGCGATTGTTCAGCCGTATCGCTTCCAGGTTGTAATGCGTTTCCGTCGCCGCACTCGCAAACCTTGCGGCAAAAAATATAAGCAATAGATACCCTAGAATTCGCACCCGCATCGTTTTCCGAAACTCTCTCCAGCGCGGCGGAAGATTCGCAACCTGAAAAACCGCAGCACCAGCTAGTGTATGCGAACAGCGGATAGGTTTGCATTGCTTTCTGTGCGAACCCCTGCCGGCGCATGGAATTGCGCATCCCCCGGTCAATTTATACTGCAGGTGTGATTTCCTGCCCGAAGAATCTGGATTGGAGCGGATTTCTGGCTCGCCCAGGTGTGGCGCCGCCAGCTGGTGAGGCGCTGGAAAGACTGCGCAAGACACCGATTCTTGTGGTTGGCGCCGGTGGATCGATCGGCTCTGCGCTCGCGGCTCGCCTGGCTGCACTTGAGCCGCCTGAGCTGGTACTGCTGGAGGCGTCAGAAAGCCATCTCTATGCGCTGCAACGTGAGTGGGTTGAAGCAGCAGAAGCGACCGTGCCAGCGGTGTTCCGGTTGGGCAGCGTAGAAAATCGCGCTCTGCTGGAAGAGATTTTTGCCTTACACGCACCGGGACTGGTGTTTCACGCCGCTGCCTTCAAGCATGTCCCTCTACTGGAAGGACAGCCTCTGGCGGCTATCGAGAACAATGTCTTCGGCACGCTCGCTTTAATGGAGGCGGCGGCCCGGGCACGCGTCATTCTGCTCTCCACCGACAAAGCTGTCGAACCGGCTTCCGTAATGGGCGCAACAAAGCGCGTCGCCGAGCAGATCGTTCTCTCTGCGGGCGGCACGGCGATGCGGCTGGGCAACGTGCTGGCCTCGCGGGGCAGTGTGGCAGAGGTCTTTGCCAATCAAATCGCGGCAGGCGGTCCGCTCACCATCACCGATCCGGCGGCACGCCGCTACTTTCTCACGATTGACGAGGCCGTGAACCTGCTACTCTCCGCTGCGCTTGAGGCTGAGTCCCCTGCCCTGCTGGCTCCCGCGCTGCCTGCGCCGCACCTGATCACGGATCTGGCGCGTTTTATGGCACGGGAACTTGCTCCGGACGCTGCAATTCCCATAGATCTCACGGGCCCGCGCGCCGGCGACAAAGAGAATGAGCAGTTCTGGTCTGACACGGAGCTAGCACGGCCAGCAAAGACCACGAGCATGATCTCGATTGAATCGCCACTGCCTGCAAGCGGCAAGTTGCGAAGCGAGCTTGCACACCTGCACGCCGCGCTTGGTGCGCGCGACATAGCTGCCGCACTGAATCACCTGCAGACATTGGTTCCCGACTACACGCCGAGCCCAGCTCTGTTGTCGCTGGCCGGTCAAAACACTCCGCGAGTTAACGCATGAGTATGCACAATGCACGCGCCGGCAAGCGACGGATTGGCGTAGTCACCACCTCGCGTGCGGATTACAGCCATCTTTACTGGCCGCTGCGCGAACTGGCGGACCATCCCGATGTGGAGCTTGGCGTTTTTGTGCTGGGGCCGCATCTCTCGCCCGAGTTTGGCTCGACCATCGAAGAGATCGAGCGGGACGGCTTTCCGATCCAGGCTCGCATTGAGTGTCTGCTCAGCTCCGACACGGATACGGGCATGGCGAAGACGATCGGGCTGGCGATTCTGAGCCTTGCCGACGCACTGACGGCGTGGCGGCCCGATCTTCTGTTGCTGATCGCCGACCGTTACGAGATGCTGGCACCCGCTTCAACTGCGCTGGCGCTGCGCATTCCCATTGCGCATATCGAGGGCGGCGAGATCAGCCAGGGCGCCATCGACGATGCCGTGCGCAACGCGCTTACGAAACTGGCGCATATCCATTTCACTTCGACGGAAACCGCCCGGCGGCGCGTGATTGCAATGGGCGAAGAGCCCTGGCGCGTGCATCGCGCGGGCGCACCTTCGCTGGATCATTTTCGCCGATCGAAACTGCTCACCCGCTCCGCGCTGGAGCAGCGGCTCGGCCTCGAACTTACGTCGCCCACACTGATTACCGCATGGCATCCGGTCACCATCCTGCGTGACACCAACGCAGAGGCCGATGCTCTGTTTGCCGCGCTCGCGGAAGCTCCAGGGCAGTTGATTTTCGTGTATCCTAACGCGGATGCTGGCAGCTATGCGCTGATTGAGCGCACACGAGCCCTGGCAGAGGCACGTGCCCACGCTCATATCTTTGTGAATCTTGACGCCGTTACCTACTGGAGCTTGCTGGGCCAGGCCGATGCCTTAGTCGGCAATTCCTCAAGCGGCATCATGGAAGCCGCTTCGTTCGCTCTGCCGGTGGTGAATGTTGGAATTCGCCAGCAGGGCCGCGAACGCGCACGCAACGTCATCGACGCAGCCGCGGAAACCGGCGCCATTCGCGCAGCAATTGACCGGGCCTCGAGCCGCGAGTTCCGCGAAGGTCTTGCCGGTATGACGAATCCATACGGCGAAGGAACCGCCGCGACTACGATTGCCCAGGTGCTCACGCGTGTTTCGCTTGAAAGCCTGCTGATCAAGCAGCCTGTCCCCATCCCCGATAAGGCGGAAGGTTGATGAGGATGCCCATTCCGCTTTCCGCACCCGACATTACTGAGGCAGAGATTGAAGCTGTAACTGCGGTTCTGCGCACACCGCGCCTCAGCCTGGGCCCTGAACTTGAAGCTTTTGAACGCGCGCTAGCCGAATACCACTCCGTGGACCACGCGGTGGCGGTCAGCTCCGGTACGGCCGGACTGCATCTTGCGCTGATGGTGCTGGGGGTGGGCGAAGGCGACGAGGTGATCATTCCCTCGTTCACTTTTGTGGCCGTTGCCAATGCGGTGCTTCAGGTGCGTGCTACGCCGGTCTTCGCCGAAATCGATCCTGTCACTCTGAACCTTGATCCCGACTGTGTGGAGCGGGCGATTACGCCGCGCACGCGCGCCATCCTGGTGGTTCACACCTTCGGTGTGCCGGCCGAAATCGATGTGCTGCAGAAGATTGCGCGGCGGCACGGTCTGGCCCTGATTGAAGATGCCTGCGAAGCTGTTGGCGCACGTTTCGGCGATCTGCCAACAACCCGCCGCGCGGGGAGTTTCGGCGATCTTGCTGTGTTTGGCTTCTATCCAAATAAGCAATTCACGACCGGGGAAGGTGGCGCTGTGCTTTGCCGCGATGCGGCTCATGCAAGGCGGTTGCGGAGTTTGAGAAACCAGGGGCGGAGTTCTGAGAGCAAATCCCCGACAGGCTTAGAGGAAGGTGGTTTACAGGTTTCCGGCTGGCTTGATCATGCGGAATTCGGTTACAACTACCGCCTCTCAGAGATGGCGTGCGCCCTGGGGCTGGTCCAGTTGAGCCGGCTTGACGAGATGCTCGCGCTGCGCGAAGCCGCCGCGAGGTGCTACGACGAGTTGCTTGCTGAGATTCCGGGGCTTGAGCGGCCGCCGCTTGCGCTTCCGCGCCGCGTGATCAGTTGGTTCGTCTATGCGGTTCGGCTGCCGGAGCATGTGGATCGCGACCGGGTGCAGTTGAGACTTGCAGATCGCGGCATCGCCACGGGGCGCTATTTCCCGCCGATTCACTTGCAGCCGGCGTGGCGCGCACATGCGAGCGCTGCCGTGCACCTGCCGATTACGGAAGCAATGGCGCGCCGCATGCTGGCGCTTCCCTTCTTCAACCGGATTCAAGCGAGCCAACAGCACGAGGTGGCCGAGGCTTTGGGCGAAGCGATCGGTACCGAAGGGTGACGCGGCACGGACTAAACTGTGTGGTGCACCGCTGCGCTCAATGGGTCTTGACCAGATCAAAGGGGATTCCGAACCGCCCGATCTGAATGAGCCCGTGGGCTTGCGGCGGCCAGATGTGGATACTCTCGACGCGGCCCGGTCCATGGATCCTCTTCGCCTTCACGGTGCCAACCAGCTTCCCGGTCGCGGCCGCGTTGAAGTGAACTGTGAGCGCGTCTTCTTCTCCAGCGCGCGTCCATCCAAGGAGGTAATTTCCCGGCCGCATGGTAAACCTGGCGATGCGGATGGGCGCCTGCACGACCAGATAATGCGAATACTTGCCGTCCGCCGAGTATCCGGCAGTGAGCAGCACCACGCCGGCAATGAACTGCCCACGGTCATTGACAATGCCTGACGCCGTACGCATCTCTGTCTCGATGTGCTCGTTGACCACCTGCGCCCGCGACGGCAGCACCGAAGCCAGTTCCGAAGCGGTAGCCTGCCGCCAGGTTGTCTTTTGCGCATTCGCCTGCACAAAGAGAAACGGTGCAAGAATTGCGCACAAAAGCGCGCTTTTCATGGTTATCCTCGTCACAACTTTAGTTTTTTGGGAGATTCCAGTTGCACTAGACCTCTCCGGATTGCCGCCGTGGCAGCCTGCGTCCGGTCAGTCACGCCCAGCTTAGACAACAGGCTGTTGATGTGCGTCTTCACCGTGGCCTCTGAAATCTCCAGTTCAGTTGCAATCTCCTTGTTACTCTTGCCTTGCACAATCTGCTCGAGCACGTCGGACTCGCGGGGGGTCAGCTCTTCAACCCCCATGCGCTCGGCAAGCCTTTCCGCGATGACCGGCGGAATATGCGATTTGCCGGCATGAACTGCGCGAATTGCCGCAATCAGCTCTTCCGATGTCATGCCCTTGAGCAGGTACGCCTTTGCTCCTGCCTTAAGCGCACGGTAAATGTCTTCGTCGCCATCGTAGGTTGTTAATACGATGAACCGCGCGTCCGGCGCGTCCTTGCGAATACGGATGATCGCATCCACGCCGCCCAGCTTGGGCAAACGCAAGTCAATGAGCGTGACCGTGGGCTGGTATTTGCGGAACTGCGCGATCGCCTCAAGGCCATCGGCAGCTTCGCCCACAACCTCCAGGCCTTCTGTCACACTGAGCAACGCCACCAACCCCTGGCGCACTACGTTATGGTCTTCAACAACCAGCACGCGAATCGGTTCTGTCGTCATTGCGGTCTCCCGTCACTTTCTCGCGTCGCTGCCGTGGCAGGCACGCGCAAACGTACCGTGGTCCCCTTGCCGGGCTCGCTTTCAACTTCCAGCGTACCCCCGATGGCTTCAGCGCGCTCGCGCATTCCGGTCATTCCAAAATGCCCGGGGGCAAACCCGGATTCCTGTGCCACCGCGCCGCCGCGGCCGTTGTCCCGCACTTCCAGCACAATCATTTCACTACCATACTCCAGCCGGACGAAGAGTTCGCTCGCTTCGGCGTGCTTCTTGACGTTGTGAATCGCCTCTTGTGCCACGCGAAGCATTTCGCGTTCCTTCGCGGGGGGAAGCGGACGATAGGCTCCAAAAACGCTGAAATCCGAGGCAAGATGCGCACTGCCGGCATGCTCCGCCATACGCCGCAGCTTCACCGGAAACCTCACATCTCTCGAGTCTTGCGTGCGCAACGCCCAGATGGACTGCCTTGCATCCGCGAGCCCTTCGCGCACGTACTCACGCGTAGTATCCAATTGCTTTGCCGCAGCGTCCAGTTTCTTGAGACGCAACAGCTCGGCAAGAAGCTCCAACTGAACGGAGACACCCACATACCCTTGTGCCAGCGTATCGTGAATCTCGCGCGCAATGCGGCTTCGTTCGCCCAACACGACACTGAATTCCCGCTCGGCCGCGCGCAGCCGCCGCCTGATCACCAGAAAGATACTGCCGGCCATTGCCAGTAGCAATAACCCATAGAACCACAGAGTCTGGTAGAAGTGCCGCTGCAGGTCGAAGGAAAGTTCCGCACCCGTGTTGTTCCATACGCCATCGTTGTTGGCGGCTTCCACACGGAAGGTGTAGTTTCCCGGAGGGATGTTTGTGTAATACGCCGAGCGCCGGGCGCCAGCTTCCGTCCACTTGCGGTCGAACCCCTGCAGCATGTATCGGTAGCGGACTTTCTGCGGCGCCACGAAGCTGAGTCCTGCATAGTCAAACTGAAAATGCACGTGCCCCGCGGCGATCTTCAGACTTGTCCCGTTGCCATGCAAGGGTTGATCCACATCGTCTACGGCGAATCGCTCCAGCACCACTGGAGGAGGCAGCTTGTTCAGCCGGAAGTGGGCCGGGGACACTTCCACTAGCCCCTTGGGCGAGGCAAACCACAGATGGCCGTCACGCGACCGCCAGGCCGAAGGGTGGCTGTTGGTGGCCATCTGCCGGGTACGCAGCCCATCGGCGGTTCCAAACTCAATCCAGTGCGAACATCCCGCCGCGTGGTTTCCTGTAGCCGGATGCGTGTAATCGCAGCGCGCAATACCGTTACCGGTTGCGAACCAAAGGTGCCCTAATCCATCGTTGAGAATGGCGTGGATGGTTGTCTGGTCAAGCCCGCTGGGAACCGCGGCGGAAAATCGCTGCCCATTCCACTGATACAGGCCATGATTTTCCGTGCCGATCAGCAGAGTTCCGTCGCTGCGCGGCAAAAGCGCCGTGGCCACGTTGCTCCCGAGTCCGTTGGCCGTAGTGAAATTGACGATGCTGCCTTTGTGCAGACGTGATAGCCCGGCCAATGTCGCCACCCACAGGTCACCACGCGCGTCGCGCGCCATAGCGCCCACCAGATCGCTACCCAATCCGTCTGCCCGCGTATAGATCTTCATCTGTGACTGCGGGCCGGGTTCATGCATCCAGTGCACCAGCCCGTGCCTTGTTCCTATCCAGAGCGAACCGTCGGAGTCGACCAGCAGCGAGCGGATGAAATCGTCGGGCAGGCCATCGGCGGAAGTATAGGTGTCAATGTGGCCCTTGCGAATGCGGTTGAGCCCGTCCGGCGTGCCCACCCACAGGTCTCCGTCGGGTGCGGCGGCCAGCGAAAGGATTACATTGCTCGCCAGACCGTCCCGCACTGTGTAGGTGCGAATGGCGCCGTGAGCCGGAAACGTTTCGCTGTCCTCACCAGTCTTCCGGAGGCGCAGCGCATTTAAGCCCCACCCCATCGTTCCTACCCAGAGCGTTCCCGCGTGATCCTCTACTACGGTAGTCGTGGCGTCAGAAGCAAGGCCCTCCCGCATGCCAAACGTAAAGAACCGCCGGTCGCGCAGGATGTGCAGACCCACAGTCTCAGTCCCCACCCACAGATTGCCTTCGCGGTCCTCCATGAGAGCCAGCACTGAAGCCGTTGCCAGAGGTTCTGACGCCGCGAACAATTGCAGTTTGCCCCGAACCAGCCGTGCAAGTCCCCCGTTGGTGCCGATCCACAAGCTCCCTTCGCGATCTGCCAACAGCGTCTGAATGCGCGTGCCCGGCAATTCTCTGCCGACCGTCAGGCTCTTCACAGCACGTCCGCCACGCATCAGCAACAGGCGGCGGTTGCTGGCCAATGCTAGGGTGCCGTCCGGCAGCCGCTGCGCCATGACTACACTGCCCTGCGGCCACAGTCCTTGCCGCCGTACCGGTTTCCAATGGCCATTCTCGTATGCTGCCATTCCACGCGTTGTTACTAGCCAGAGCCCACCTTTTCCATCAGCAAGTACCCTTGTGGTTTCACCCGGCACCTCCTTTCCTGCTGCTTCGAAATGGTCGCCGCTGAGCCGCGCCAGTCCTCCGTCCGTCCACGCCCAAATAACCCCGTCGTCCGTTTGCACCAATCCACGGATCTCATCTCCCGGCAGCCCGCTATGCCTGGAAAAGAACATCATCGTTCCGTTCTTCCATCTCGCCAACCCCTCAGCGGTACCGATCCAAAGAGCGCCGTCGCGCGCCGCAAGCAGACAACGGATATCTCCGCTCGGCAACGACGGGTGGGAACTGCGGTCAAAAACCTCGAATTCACTGCCATCGAAGCGCGCCAGTCCAGCTTCAGTTCCTACCCACACATATCCCTGGGCAGATTGGGCCAGCGTTTGCACGGTGTTTTGCGGCAGGCCATTCTCCAGAACCCAGGCCTGGCTGCTCAACTCAGCCAGCGGTGTGGAGCGCTCGACTGCCCCGGCGGGGGCGTCACTCGAAAGCAGTGCGGCAGCGCAACACATCCCCAACACGATGCGGACAAAAAGCCCTTTGCTCAAGACCCGTTTCTGCCGCTCCGTACAGGCTTGCGCGCCAAGCGGCCCCCGCGGCCCACGGAGGGCTCCCTTTGCTTTTACGTTTTTCGGGTTGACGTGCATAGAGGTCACTGAGCGTGTCGAATATACGTTCCGGTATTCGGTCCGGTTGAATCGGGGCGCCGCGGCGGACTGACGCATCTTTACCAGCCGGCGAAAAACCCGATCCATGCACACGCCCGGCAAATTTGCCCACAGTGATCTCAGAACCGGCGACAGAAGAATGCGCCAGACGAGACTCCGGCGATCGATTCCACGGAGACGGTTAGTGTAGCGCATGTGCATATTGGCAGGCTATCGCGACGCCGGACCAAGCAGCGTTGTACTATGTCCCGTAGAGGTAAAAAGCATTGCAATCCGACCGGCTGTGGATTAACCGGCTGCTCTTTGGCAAGCTGTGCAGCAAACTCAAAAAAAGCCTTGGAGACGTTGGGTACGCCGGCCTTCTAGTTCTTGCCGCGGTTTTCGCACTCGTCGCTTTCGAGATTTACGCGTTCTCTCCAGCCCCGGCGCCGGTGCGCGCCGCAACCGGCCAAAGTGGGCAGGCAACAGGCGGAGGAATGGCCAGCGCCGGCCCTCAACAGGCGGTTTTCGATAGCCAGCACCGGCCGATCACGGCCGGCGGCTTTGTGAAGACTGGCCCCATCGTCTTTCAGGATGTTGCAAAACAGGCCGGCCTCACCGTATGGCATCACAAGGCCGGCACTCCAGCAAAGAAGCTGATTCTGGAAGCCAAAGGGCCAGGCGTGTGTCTTCTGGACTACAACAACGATGGATGGCTGGACATCTACCTGGTAAACGGCTCAACCTACAAGGCAGAGGAGGGCAAAGCCACACCGCCGCATGCCGCGCTCTTCCGCAACAATCACGACGGTACTTTCACGAACGTGGCAAATTTTGCAGGCGTCACCAATGACCGCTGGGGCTTTGGCTGTGCGGTGGGCGATTACAACAACGACGGCTGGCCCGATATCTACGTGACCAACTTTGGCAAGAATCGCCTGTATCGCAACAACGGCAATGGCACCTTCACCGATGTGGCCGAGCAGGCGGGCGTCACGCTCGGGAATTGGTCCTCTGGCGCTACCTTTGGCGACTACGACGGCGACGGCTATCTGGATCTGTTCGTGGGTGGCTACATCCATTTCGACCTGAAGAATCCTCCGATCTCCGGATCCAAAGCCGTCGGCTATTCCTACTGCCAGTATCGGGGTGTGCAGGTGATGTGCGGCCCGCGCGGCCTGCAGGGAGAACCTGACCATCTATTCCACAACAACGGCGACGGAACCTTCACCGATGTAAGCAAGAAACTTGGGGTAAACGATCCCAACGGATACTATGCACTCGGCGCACTCTTTGCCGACGTGAATAACGATGGCAAGCCCGACCTGCTGGTGGCTAATGACTCCACGCCCAACTATCTCTACATCAACAAGGGCAATGGGACCTTCGAGGACGACAGCTATATGAGCGGCTATGCGCTCAACGAGAGCGGGCGCGAGGTTGCGAACATGGGCATCGCCGCCGGCGATTACATGAACAATGGCTGTCTTGACATCGTCAACACCGACTTTGCCGACGACTATAACATTTTGTTCCAAAACGACTGTCACGGGAATTTTACCGACGTAAGCTACCAGGCCGGCATCGCCCAGTCTTCCATTCCCTTTGTCAGCTTCGGCGATGGATTCCTCGACTACGACAATGACGGTTGGAAGGATCTGCTGATCGTGAACGGCCATGTCTATCCCCAGGTGGACCAGCATCCGGAGTGGGGAGAAAGCTATGCCGAGCGGCCGCTGCTCTACCACAACCTGAAGAACGGAAAATTCGCACTGGTGCCCGCAGTGGAAGGCACAGGTCTTGCTGTTGTGAGTGTGGGGCGTGGCGTTGCATTTGGCGATCTTTTCAACGACGGCAAAATCGACGCGGTCATCAACAACATGGACGGTGTTCCGGTATTGCTGCGCAACGTAAATCCGGATCACCATCATTGGGTGGAGATGAAGCTGATCGGCGGCCCCAAGAGCCCACGCGACGCCGTGGGCGCTACGGTGTATCTCACCGCCGGCGGCATCCGCCAGCGCGAAGACGTCCTGAGTGGTGGAAGCTATCTCTCCTCAAACGACATGCGCGTCCATTTCGGCCTGGGCAATACAGACAAGGTGGATCAGGTGGAAATCCACTGGCCCAGCGGCACGATAGAAAAGATGAAACTGCCCGCAGTCGACCGCATCTACACCATCACCGAAGGTAAGGGAATTACCGGAGCCATGTGCCCCGGGGGTAAACCATGCGATGGGGGCGCGTCTGCCGGAAAAGGCGGTACCACTTCCCGGTAACAGGTTCGCCTACGCATCGCATGGCGATTCAGGTGTGTCTGCTTGTTGGCAATACTCCCTGGCCGGAACGGCCTGATGGCTTCATCGAAGCTGGGCGGCCCGGCAAATTCTATGCCGGTGGTGATTAGACATATCGGGAGAGCGGAAAATTTCAAGGGATGTGCTGCTCTTCGAAGGAAAGTTGCGAGGACTGCCTTCAGAGGGCTCCGATACCCTCCGAGGCGCTCTCGACAGCGACTGCAAAGGCCGGGACTTCTGCACGATCCCCTGCGGCGGCATAGGCTTGGGACTTCCGCATAGCCTCGTGTCTCTGGAAATTCTCCGGAGCGAGCAGATTTTTCACATGCGAGTCGTCCCAACGGCGAAGAAGTGTTCTCTTAATCAGATCCAGATCGGAAAGAAAAGTCGCACGGGCCATATAGACGGCGTCGAGATGGCGCTTAGCCGGAAGAACGAGGATGTGATAGTAATCGTTCACCTGATGCTGCGGGATGCCTGCCAGCATTGCTTCTTCGCGGGCAAAGGCGAGCGTGGCGGCGCCAGTAACTCCTGGACGGCAGGGAAGGTCGGCAACGACATGCTCGGGCAGCTTGGGGCGCGGGCCCACCAGACTCATTTGGCCGACCAGGACATTCCATAGCTGGGGTAGTTCATCCAGCTTCCAACGGCGCAGAAAAGGGCCTACGAGTGTGAATCGCTGGTTGACGGCCGTCGTGACCGCATGATGCTTCTTCTCCGCGATGTGCGTCATGGTGCGGAATTTGAGAATGCGAAAGGCTTTGCCGTGACGCCCCATGCGGTGTTGCACAAAGAGGATCGGTCCGCGCGAGGTAAGACGTACGGCCAGACCGATGAGTACCATGATCGGAATCAGTAGCGGAAGGAAAAGAAGAACGCAGATGAAGTCGAAAGCTCGCTTACTGGCCGAAGCTGACCACGGACTGATCCGGCTCCATCCGGTGTGAAGCAGAGGAGGCTCATCTGTTGCCGTAGTGCTTCGCGGTCCAACGCAATTTACGGCTTTGGGAGTACTGCCTTCTGAGCCTTTCACCAAGCAGTCTTCATCCCAATCGGGCATAGGGCGCACCTCGCGCTGATCCATGTCCTTGAGTTCAACATTCAGATCCCTAGTCCCGTACCCCACACTGACCTCAACAAGAAGTGATCTTGAGATCGATCAAAAACACTCCACCAGTATCAGCTTCCTTCGTGCTTGGGCCCAGAGTCCATAACCGGTGAAGACAAAATTACTCTTTCCGCCACCAACTCTTGCGGACCGCGCAGTCGATGATGACTACCTTTCAGCTACTTGATGAGGGCCATGCCCCCCCCCAAGTAAGTCGTACCTCTTGCTTATAAACTGGCATCACTATACCAAAGGTTCTCACGATCACAAAGAGAGATTTTCGATTTCTGCCGCATCTGCGCATTGGAAATCCGTTACGGCAAAAGCTGCTCTCGTTTGTATCAAATTAAAAAAGCGATCCATTACTGCGCGTACTGCATGCCATGCCTGCGACGCTCTCCAAGCGAGAATTCACATCGATGAAACGGAAACACAGAACTTTCACATGGCTGCATGCCAATCACGACCGCAATACTCTTGCGCTCCTCCGAATCCCTTGCCTGTACTTCTCAGGCCGTAGAAGTTCGAAATGTTCACCTAGATATATAGTCGGCGAAAAGAGACGAAAGTTTACATGGATTCAAAAGAAATTACCCCACCTGTTACTGGGCCGATTACGAGTACATGAAGAGTCAATAAAGTGGTCCTATGTTTAATAAGTTGCTAATCGGGCAAATGCTTTAGGCTCCTGATTCCGGAGCTCACATTGCATTAGCAACAGCAGAAGCGGACTGGGAATCTATCACTACGAAATGCCTGCAGCCCTCGGATGGCGCCTGGAAGTTGTACGGCAAGAATGCTGGGAGTCCCAACTCACTTCAACGTTTTTTCCAGCCGCTTCGCTCGGTGTTCGCCATGAGTTATTTGCACTCTGGCACCCCGAAGACCTTCCCGTCATTGGAAAGAACATCTACTCCGGATTTTAGTGACGATCAACCAAGGTATTAAGACCAACGTTATCTCTTTCGACCCGCAAAAATTGCGGTCCCTTGATTGTCAAAGTAGAGGATGGACCGGCATGCGAAGCAGAAACGGTATTCATGCGCTGGTTCTGGCCTTGCACGAGGCTGACATTTCAGAGGTTGCGAACATGCTAGACTCTGGACATATGGACTCTTTACATCCGGGCCGGGGTGCAGGGGGCCGCTGCACTGGCTATACGCGATGCGGGGTTACGCGCCGGATTGGCAGGGCTGCACAAGTTTCGATTTTACTTTTGGCTGTCGCATCTTCTCTTTCGCTTCACGCGCAGAATGTGACCCAGCCCGGCATCTCCGCAGGAGTACAGACTCCGAGCAACTTAGACTGCTCCGATCCTCTGATGGCGACATCGGCACAGTGCACGGGTCAGAACCAGCGGCCGCTTTCACTACCGCAGCTTCAGCAGCCTTCTTACACAACCGGTGCAGGATATGGCTCGCCAATGAAGGGTCCCGCCACCAACTATTCCGATATTTCGGGTCTGAGCCAGCAGGGAGCCGGGGGTAACCAGGCGCAGCAGCTTCAGCTTCCGCCGCAGCCTTTGACTGAGTTCCAGAAGTTTGTGGCTTCAACAACCGGCCGGGTATTGCCTATTTATGGCGCAAATCTTTTCCGTTATGTGCCATCCACGTTTGCACCGCTGAACATGGCTCCGGTGCCGCTTGATTACGTTCTGGGACCGGGGGATGAGCTGCGTATCCGGGTCTGGGGACAGGTGAACTTCCAGGCAAACGTGCAGGTTGATCGATCGGGCGAGATCTTTCTGCCGCAGGTTGGTCCCGTTCATGTGGAGGGGGTGCCTGTTTCAAAGCTGGACGGGCGCTTGCGGGCCGCCATTGGCCGCGTGTACCGCAACTTCGATCTGACCGCCAACGTGGGACAGACTCGCGCCATTCAGGTGTACGTAGCCGGTGAAGCGCGGCGCCCGGGGGTTTATACAGTCAGTTCTCTGAGCACTTTGGTCGATGCGCTCTTCGCCAGCGGAGGGCCGTCGGTGGGAGGCTCAATGCGGCATATCGAACTACGCCGCGAGAACAAGGTGATTACGGACTTCGATCTTTACGATCTGATCGCTCACGGCGACAAATCGAAAGACATGAAATTACTGCCTGGCGACGTGATCTTTATCCCTCCGGTGGGACCGCAGGTGGCGCTGACCGGGAGCGTGCGGAATCCCGGCATTTACGAACTGCGGCAGAACGAATCGCTGGCAGGTCTTCTGGCTGATGCCGGAGGCGTGTCGGCAGTGGCGGCACAGGCGAGGGTCTCAATCCAGCGTATTGAGAACCACAGTTACAGTAGTGCAATGGAAGTGTCCTATGACAAAACCGGGCTAGCCACCAAGCTCGATGACGGCGATATCATCCGTGTGTTCCCTATTGTGCCTGCGTACCGCAAAACTGTGATCCTGCGAGGGAACATTGCCAATCCGGGAATTTTCGCGTGGCATCCGGGCATGCGGATCAACGACCTGATTCCTGACAAGGAGTCGCTGATCACGCGGAACTACTGGTGGCGGCGGGCGCAGCTTGGGCTGCCCGCTCCGGAGTTTGAACCGATGCCGGCGTTGCGGACTATGCGCCAGCCGATGGAGAACTATCCTGAGCGAATCCAGCCTTCGCCGCTGCCAACACTGAATGGCAGCGATCAACAGGGATCTCAGCAAGGTCCTATGGCTAACGCGGGGAGTCAGTCCGGAAACGGGCTGAATCAGTCTGGCAATCAAACGAATCAGTCTGGAAACGGGCTAAACCCATATGGAAATGCGCAGAATTATGGGAATGGACAGAATTATGGAAATGGGCAGAATCAGCAGGGATACCTGCAGAATCAATATCTGAGCGCGCAGCAGCGCGCGGGCGGCACCTCACTGGCGGCGGCACAGACTTCTCTTGCCGGGCAGACAGGGCAACCAGCGCCGCAAACCAATATTCAACTGCTTGCTCCCGAGATTGACTGGGGGTATGCAGCGATTGAACGGCTTGACCCGAAGACGCTGAAGACAGTTGTGATTCCCTTCGATCTGGGCAAGCTGGTGATTGACCACGATGCCTCTCAAAATCTTAAGTTACAGCCAGGCGACGTGGTGACCATCTTCTCTGATGGAGATATCCAGGTGCCGGAGGCACAGCAAACCAAGTTGGTGCGGCTGGAAGGCGAGTTTGTGCACGCCGGGGTATATTCTGTGGAACCTGGCGAGACATTGCAGCAGTTGGTGAAGCGCGCGGGAGGGCTGACTCCGAATGCTTACCTATACGGATCGGAGTTTACTCGCGAATCGACGCGCCGGGTGCAACAGGCCAGAATCAGCGAGTACGTGCAGAACCTTAGTATGGCAATGCAGCAAAGCGAATTGGCCCTGATATCAGCTTCCGCTGGTTCGAATCAGAATCTGGCCTCGAGTACCGCGGCGCAAACCAGCGAGCGTGCACTTCTTGCCAATCTGCGACAGGTCCGCGCCACGGGGCGCATTGTTCTGCACTTTACAGCCGGGGCTAAAGGCATCGCCAGTTTGCCCAACTTTGTATTGCAGAACGGCGACCGTTTTGTGGTCCCGCCGATCCCGGCCACTGTAAACGTCGTCGGAGCAGTCTACGACCAGAATTCGTTCCTCTACAAGGATGGGATGAGAGCCGAAGCGTATTTGCGCCAGGCGGGCGGAGCCACGAAAGACGCCGACCGGAGGCACGAGTTCGTAATCCGGGCCGATGGTGAGGTGGTCAGCCGCCAGGCTGCGAGCGGAATCTGGGGAGACGGATTCGCAAAACTGCATATCCACCCTGGCGATACCATTGTGGTTCCGGAGAAAACTTATAAGGTCCCGGCCTTGCGCGGTGTAATGAATTGGTCGCAGGTCTTCTCGCAATTGGCATTGGGCGCAGCTGCAGTGAACGTGATCAAATAACAGGAGACAGCGTCGTCTCTGTAAGGTGTTCCGGCAGAGATGGGACGCGGCTTTTCAATTTAGCAAGCAACGATGGCATCCGAACCCTTCAGTACAGAGCCGCGAGAAACAGCGCCAATCGCGCCTGAGAGCACTGTGCCCGCCGCGCAGAATGCCGGACGACCACCCCAAAAAGCGGAAGACGAAATATCTCTGCTTGATCTGTTGATCGTGCTGGCCGAGCGCAAGAGGTTGATTTTCTGGGTTACGACGGCATTTGCCGTTCTGGCAGTCGTGGTCTCACTGCTTTTGCCGCTACGTTACACCGCTACCGTAACACTGCTTCCACCGCAGCAGAATTCGTCGATGGGTGCTGCGCTGGCCTCTCAGCTTGGCAGCCTGGGTGGCCTGGCTGCACTGGCCGGGAATAGCCTTGGGATCAAGAACCCTAACGACATGTACGTGGCGATGTTCCAGAGTCAGACGGTTGAAGACGCGATGATCAAGCATTTCGGCCTAATGAAGGAGTATCACGCAAAGTATCTATCTGATGCGAGAAAGATGTTTGAGCACTTTGCAACCGTGGATGGCAGCGGCAAGGATGGCCTGATTCATATTTCAGTGGAGGCTGACAGCCCGCAGCGAGCGGCGGAGCTTGCCAATGGCTACGTGGACCAGTTCCGGGATCTCTCGCAGCATCTGGCAATTTCTGAAGCGGGGCAGCGTGCGCTGTTTTTCCAGCAACAGCTTGACCAGACACGCGAGAAACTCGCCAAAGCCGAAGAGGCACTGGTGAAGACGGAAAAGAAGACCGGCCTGATTGAGGTAAACAGCCAGGCGCGCGCCCTGATTGAATCGGCCGCCTCATTGAATGCCCAGATTGCAGCCAAAGAGATGCAGATCCAGGGAATGCAGACCTATGCAACAGGCCAGAATGCGCAACTGGTGCAGGCCGAGCAGGAACTGGACAGCTTGCGCGCACAGTTGGACAAACTCGGTGGCGCTGGGGATCTCGCCGGCGGCGGAATCCTTGTTCCCAAGGGCCAGGTTCCCACGGCCAGCCTGGAATATGTGCGCGCTCTGCGCGATGTGAAGTACTACGACACGATCTTCAATCTTCTTGCTCAGCAGTATGAGTTGGCCAAGCTCGACCAAGCCAAAGAAGGCGCCCTGATCCAGGTCGTCGATCCAGCCATTCCGCCGGACAGGAGGTCGTCGCCCAAACGCACGCTCATCGTGATTGTGGCTACCTTTGTCGGATTCCTTTTTGGAATCTTCTGGGCGTTCTTCCAGGCCGGGTTGAAACGCCTGAAGGAGGATCCTGAGGCCTCCTCGAAGCTCGCAGTGTTGCGACAAGCACTCTCTCTCCGGGTGCGTCACGTTGCATAGCTGACTGCCGGTGCAATCCTGCGCTGCAAAACCGGAAAAGTACACCCTGTTTCGCCAGGACAGCTTGAGGAAATTCCTTTTGCCTGCCCGGGAATTTGGCCTTTTCTACAAATCGCATGATGTGAAACCTCGCTGTACAGATGGTTGTGGTTGCGTACAGAGCCGCGACAGTGTGTGTGTGCGAAGAGCAGGATGCCGTCACGTCTGAACATCTGACGGGTACAGGCGGGCTGAATTTGGAACAGTTTGCCATCCGTATTCCCCGAACCCGAGCGGATGAATATATCGTGAGCGCTGCAACTCGGTGAGTCCAATTTCCCCGATCTGGAGTGATGGCGCGGTAGCCGATGGATTTATTATTTTTTGTCATGGTAGTAGTATGTGGACAGTTCCCCATGAAAGCTGGCAAGGCATTTTTGCTGAGGTGAATGCACTATGGCGCAGTCACAAGAACTGTACGATGCTATTTTGAATGGCGATGCGAAGAATGCGCATGCGGCTACACAGGCGGCCATTGAAGCAGGCGCAGAGCCGATAGCTTTGATCTCCGAATCGATGGTGCCGGCGATGAACGAAGTTGGCCGGTTGTTTGAGTGTGAAGAATATTTCGTTCCGGAACTGCTGCTGGCAGGACGCGCGATGAAGAGCGCAATGGAATTACTTCGGCCGATAATGGTCGCGTCGGGAACCAAGCTTTCCACGAGGGTTGTCATTGGGACGGTGAAGGGCGACCTGCACGATATCGGCAAGAATATCGTAGCTTCGATGCTGGAAGGCGGCGGCTTTGATGTGATTGATCTTGGCACGAATGTGTCACCGGAGCAGTTTGTGGGAGCCGTGGAGGAGCGGAAGCCACAGGTTGTCTGCATGTCAGCACTGCTTACAGTGACCATGCCCGCGATGAAAACCACTATCGATGCTTTGAAGACCGCGGGATTGCGTACGCAAGTGAAGGTTCTGGTTGGCGGCGCTCCGGTATCGAGCCATTACGCCGAGGAGATTGGCGCCGACGGCTACAGCGAAAATGCAAATGGCGCGGTGGGTCTGGTAAAAAGCCTGGTTGGCCAAGGAGCATCCTGACGAACCGGCGCTTCTATCTCGACCTGGCAGCTCGCGGGCTGCGAATGCCAATTGGCGCCGATCTGATCCTGCACGAGGAGAGCGAGCCGGAGAAAGCTCGCAACAACGGCGCGGCACTGGGTAAAGTGATTGAACGCGCAGCGAGGCGCTGGCACACGCCGCTTGCGATTCCGCTGATGGATCTGCACCTTGAGAAGACGGATCTGCTGGCCCTGGCCGGCGTTCCTGAGGCCGAGACGGAGAGTTATCACTTCACAACACCGCTCGATGAAAGCACACTGACAAAGCTTTGCGACGAGCGAGCAGCGCAGTTCTGCGCGAACAGTCACGCACGCGACGAAGCATTGGCTTACATCGCTAAGAAGCATGATCTGGTGGCAGTGGGTATGGTGATTGGACCTTTCTCGCTGGCCACGCGGCTGCTAGCTGATCCCATTACTGTGGCGGCGATGGTGGGCTCAGGCGTGGCGCCAGAAGACTCGAACGAAGTGCGTCTGCTGTGGCAGTGCCTGAGCATGGCAGAGGCGGCAGTGCATCGCTCACTGCAAAGCCAGATGGCGCACGGCGCCAAGGCGATCATGATTTGCGAACCTGCGGCTTGCACCGCATTCATTTCACCACGCCAGCTCAAAGGCGGATCGAACTTGTTCGAGTGCCTGGTGATGGAACCAAATCTTCGAATGAAGGCGATACTCGACGAGGCCGGCTGCGATCTGATTTTCCATGATTGCGGCGAACTGATCGACTTGATGGTGGAAGCGTTTGCGCAGCGGCTGCATCCGGTCGTGCTGAGCCTGGGCAGCTCCCGCAAGTTGTGGGAGGATGCGCGGCTTATCCCTAAAGATGTAGTTCTTTATGGGAATTTGCCTTCGAAGTCGTTTTACTCGGATGGCGCCATGCCTGTGAAGGAGATAGTCCGGCGTACCAGTGATCTGATTGCGCGTATGCGTAAGAGCGGCCATCCGCATATTGCCGGCACAGAGTGCGATGTGCTGTTTGTGCCTGGGGCTCAAGAGACAATAGGCAAGAAGGTCGACGTAATGATGGCCTGTGAGACGGACTGATGATGTATTGGAGGATCTGACAGAAAACGCCATGCATCTGAAAGCGATTGTTTGCCAGGTCTTCGCACGCGAGATAAAGGAAGCTTGTTCGCGCTCGTCGCAGACTGTCGATCTGGAGATGGTGACGATGGGGCTGCACGACCTGGGAGTGCAGATGCGGCCGCATCTGCAGGAGCGCATCAACGCGGCGGACGCGGGCAGTTATGACGCTATCGTGCTTGGTTACGCGCTCTGCGGGCGGGGAACCGAAGGACTGCGGGCGGGAAAGAAAAAACTTGTGCTGCCGCGTGCGCATGACTGCATTGGATTGCTGATGGGGAGCAGACAGCGCTACGAAGCATATTTTGCCGACCATCCGGGCGTGTACTACCGATCGCCGGGGTGGGTTGAGTTTCAGACACCGGGCATGTCGCTGGAGCCGGCCTTTGCGGCATCGCAGCGCGTATTGGGCGAGCGGCGTACGCTTGAGGAGTTGGTGGCGCAATATGGCGAGGAGAACGGGCAGTATCTCTTTGAGCAATTCAACGCTTATCGCCGGCATTACTCGGGTCTCACGTATATCTCCAGCGGCATTAGCGGAGAGAACGGCTTTCGCGAACAGGCACGGGCAGAAGCAGCGCGAGAGGAATGGACGTTTGACGAGATCCAAGGTTCGATCGCACTGCTCGAGCGGCTCGTGAATGGCGAGTGGGATGCGGCAGATTTCCTGATCGTGCCTCCCGGAGCGACGGTGCACGCAACACTGAACGATTCGATTGTGGAAGCGATATGAGCGCAGAGAACGTGCGAATCCGGCTGGAGCCACTGTCCGCGGAGATTGCCGTGCCGCGCGGCGCTTCACTGGCGGCAAGCCTGGCCGATCACGGCGTCGAGTTTCCGTGCGGAGGTGCCGGGACTTGTGGAGGCTGCAGCGTGCATGTGCTGGCGGGATCGCTGCCGGCAACGAATGCCGATCGCGACGCTTTCACGGCGGAACAGCTTGAACAGGGATGGCGGCTTGCCTGCCAGGCGCGCGCGGAAACAACGCTGGTGCTGGAGTGCGTCCAGTGGCACATGGATGTGCTGACGGATAGAGCTGCACTACAGGGCACGGGAAAGCGCGGGCTGGGCATCGCGATCGATCTCGGCACGACGACCATTGCGGCACAGATGATCGACATGGCCTCGGGAGACGTACTGGCGGTCGAGACGGAAGTCAATCCGCAGGCGGCTTTCGGATCGGATGTAATGAATAGAATTCGCGCCGCGCTGCACGGCACAGACCTGACCACGGTGATCCGTGAGGCGCTGGGAAAGACGGTGGCGCGGCTTGCCGGCGGACGTAGCGATGAGATTGCTGAAGTAATTCTGGCAGGCAATACGGTGATGCACCATCTGTTTTCAGGTCGTAGCGTGGAGCCGCTGGCGCATACACCGTTTGCGTCGCCGAATCTTGGCGCCCAGAGCTTCACGCCACAGGAACTGGGCTGGGCGCTACCGTCGAGTTGCACGATTCGCTTTGCGCATTGCCTGGGCGGCTTCGTGGGCTCGGATATTCTGGCGGGTATAGTGGCCACCGGAATGACGCAGGGTGAGGATCTGATTGCACTGGTTGACCTGGGCACTAACGGCGAGATTGCAATCGGCAATCGGGATGGTGTGGTGTGTGCTTCGACAGCAGCGGGGCCGGCCTTTGAAGCAGGAACGATCCGCATGGGCATGCGCGCGGCTACGGGCGCGATTTCGCACGTGACGCTGGATAACGGCACACTGAGTACCACAGTTATTGGCGCGGTCGAGCCGAAAGGCATCTGCGGCAGTGGGCTGGTAGACGCGGTGGCGGCGGGATTGCGCAGCGGAGCGATTCTGAGTTCCGGACGCATTGCCGACGGATCAAAGAGGCTTCCGGTTGCAGGTCCGGTAGTTCTGCATCAGCGAGATATTCGGGAACTGCAACTGGCGAAGGGCGCGATTGCCGCGGGGTTCCGATTGCTGCTGAGGCATATCAATGCGGACTATCGGAGTTTGAAAAGCATTTATCTGGCTGGGGCATTCGGCAACTACGTGAGGATTGAGAGTGCCATTCGTATTGGTCTGATTGAGGCACCACGCGCTTTGGTCCGTGTCGCGGGTAACACGGCGCTTCGCGGCGCAAAAATGCTGCTTCTGTCTACCGAAGAGCCTGGTTTACCGCAGATTCGTCACGTGAGTCTGGCCGAGGATCGCGATTTTGAAAGTGAGTTTGTGCGCTGCATGACATTTCCGGAGACGACCAGTGATGGTGCAATGCTGGCGCCGACCGGCAGTGGGATATAGACGCGGCGAGACAGTAAAGGCGATGGAAGGAGTGAATTATATGTCTACAGCAACGGAAGCAATCACGAGCCGCGAGCGGCTGGCAACGACACTGAATCACAAGCAGCCGGACCGCATACCGATCGATTTTGGAAGTACCGGCGTGACCGGCATCCACGCGAGCTGCGTTGCAGAGCTGCGAGATTACTACGGGCTGGAGAAGAGGCCTGTTCGCATTCACGAGCCGTTCCAGATGCTGGGAATGGTGGAAGAAGATCTGCGCGAGGCGATGGGGCTGGATGTGATTGGCGTCTTTCCGCGAGGCACTATGTTCGGCTTTCCGGCAAATGAATGGAAGAGCTGGGAATTCAACGGGCTTGCGGTGCTGGTACCGGGCAAATTCAACGTGACTATCGACACGAACGGCGATACGTTGATCTATCCCGACGGCGATACGAGTGTGCCGCCAAGCGGGCGCATGACGCAGGGCGGATACTTCTTTGACTGCATTGTTCGACAGGAGCCGTTGGACGAAGACAATCTGAATCCAGAGGACAACCTGGAAGAGTACGCGCCGGCCTCACGGGAAGATCTCGATCATCTTGCGCATGCGACGCAAGCAGCCGGCGCTACGGGGCTGGGTGTGATTGCAAGCCTGGGCGGTACAGGGCTCGGCGATATTGCATTCGTGCCTGGGCCGTCGCTGAAGCATCCAAAGGGGATCCGCGATGTGACGGAGTGGTACATCTCCACAAGCAGCCGCCAGGACTACATCCACAAGGTGTTCGAGCGGCAGTGCGAGATTGCGATCGGAAACCTTGAGCGAGTGGCGGCCGCGATGGGCCCAAATGTGCAGGCCGTGTTCTTGTGCGGCACGGATTTCGGGACGCAGACCTCTTCCTTCTGCTCGGTAAAAACATTTCATAGTCTGTATTTTCCTTATTACAAGCTGCTCTGCGACTGGATTCATACCCATACACCGTGGAAGATTTTCAAACACTCGTGCGGCGCGGTCTCAAAGTTCATACCATCGTTTATTGAGGCCGGCATCGACATTCTGAACCCGGTGCAGTGTTCCGCTTCGGGCATGGATCCGGAACAACTGAAGGCGAATTTCGGAGACCGGGTTGTCTTCTGGGGCGGGGGCGTGGATACACAGCACGTCCTGCCCTTCGAAAAGCCAGCAGAGGTTCGCGAGCAGGTGCTGCGCCGTTGCGAGATCTTCGCGCCAGACGGAGGGTTCGTCTTTAACACCATCCATAACGTGCAGGCTCGCACACCCGTTGAAAATATCGTGGCCATGCTCGATGCAGTACACGAGTTCAACGGGAGAAAATAGGTTCTGGGGCAAACCTGATGCGCGTGACCAACATGAGTATGGCGTGTGCCACAAACGCGGTTTAGACGGGTCCGCCGCTTCTAACTTAATGACGAGGGATTTTGCTGTGCATGCTTCTGCGCGCTTTGCGCTCCGTTTTTCCGCACTTCTGATTTTGACTCTTGTGTTTGGCGTTCCGCTGTTGGCGCAGCAAAGCACAATTCCTGCGGACCAACTCGATCCTGCGCGCAATCCGTCGCGGCTCATGCTTCCGGTACGCGCCGTTCCACTCACCGCGCAATACATCTGGACCGAGGTGGATCGAACGCCTGCCCCAAGAGCACCGAAGACAGATAGCAGACGGTGGGAGTTTCGGCGCGTCTTTTTGCTGGCTGCAATTCCGCGGCAGGCTACTCTCTATGTCGCTGCTTCAGGTGATGTGGAGGTGTGGCTGAATGGCTCGCGGCTGCTCACGTATTTCGACAACCAGACGCTGCGGCCGGGTTATACCGTTCATGCTCTCGATGTGGCGGCCACGTTGCATGCGGGTGACAATGCGCTGGCGATCTGCGTAACCCATTTGCACGGCGCGCACCACACCACGACTGAGCCCATGACGCTGCAGTTTGTGGGCGGACGGGCAATTGCTGTAAAGATCGTTCCGGCTGCGCACGGTGTGGAAGCGGCGCCGTTGCTCGTAAGCGATACAAAGTGGGAAGCGCGAATGCTTGCGGGCGGCGCTTCCGATACGAGCGATTTGGCGAAAGTCTCAACCGCGAGCTACAGCAATTCAACGTGGCGTGCGGCAGCGTCGCTCGGCGGACTTGAGAGCAACATTGCGTTTTACCAGTGGAACGCCGATGCAGGGATGTATGCATGGCCTGGCTACGTGGGTGCGTCACCGTTTCTGCGGCACTACACGCTGAAGCCAGTGCGGGTCATGCAAGTTTACGCGGGCAGCGCCAAAGTAAGCCACCTCAACGAACTGACAAGCAAGGCACCCGGAGCAGAAGCATTTACGGTGAAGCTTTCGCCGCACTCGGCCAGCGAGCTATCACCCGCGTTGACGCTCGATTTCGGAAGAGGGGTTGCGGGGCGGATTCATTTGCGCTCGGCGTCGAATAAGCCGATTCTTGTGAGCACTTCTTACGGCGAAAGCGAAGGCGAAGCGCTGCACCAGCCATTCTTAGGCCGGCGAACAATTTATGTTCCGCCGGATGGCAATGCATATGGGCCCAAGAGCGGATTTCGTTATGTACATATGCGCTTTTTGACCGATGCGCGGCTTGCTGAAATTGATCTGGACGGCATTGCGTATCCGGTAGAGTACAAAGGCGCGTTCAAATCTCCGGATGTGCTGCTGAATCGCATCTGGGAAACAGGCGCGTACACGGCGCATCTTTGCATGCAGGATGATATCTGGGATGGCGTAAAACGGGACCGCGCTCGCTGGGCTGGCGACCTGGATGTGACCGGGCGCGTGATTGATGACGTGTTTGCCAATCGCCCGCTGATGGAGGATACGTTCACGCGGCTGCTAAATGAGACGCGCGGCACGAGGCACGTGAATGGCATTACGGGCTACTCTGCACTGTGGATTAACGGCGTGACGGATTTCTACCGGGACACGGGCGATCGCCAATTTCTCATGCGGATGCATAGCGGGCTGCTGGCCTTATTGCACACGATGGATCGCGACATTGGACCGGATGGGCTGTTTACGCCATCACCCCACGAACATGTATTTGTCGACTGGTCGCCCGGGCTGAGCTCGAATACGCAGGAGGCACGGCGCGCGACTGACTTCGAGTATCTGCTGGCTTACAAAGATGCGGCCTGGCTTCTGGAAGAGATGGGAGACCGCAGCGCAGCGACGCGGTATGAAGCGCGCTACCAGGAACTGCGCACAAAAGCACACTCGCTCCTGATGAATGCCGCAACACACACATTCGGATCGACAGTGCAGACCAATGCGATGGCAGTGCTCTCGGGCGTTGCGACGGAGGCGGATTATCCGGAGCTGTGGAGCCGCATTTTCGCGAAGATTGACGTTGTGACGCCGGAGAGCCCGCACCTTACGCCGTATTACGGTTTCTACATTTTGGAGGCGATGGCACAGCTTGGGCATCGCGCAGAAGCGGTGCATTGGCTCAGGAGTTTTTGGGGTGGAATGATTGCCGAGGGCGCTACGAGCTTCTGGGAGTCGTATGATCCGCGATGGACAAAGCGGCACTTTCACACCGGACTACAGGCCGATGGGCTCACCGGCTATTACGTAAGCCTGGCACATGGATGGTCGGCCGGACCTACTACGTGGCTTTCAGAGCAGGTGCTGGGTGTGCGCGCTACAGGCGCTGGTTTCCGCACAGTAACCATTGAGCCGCAACTTGCCGGTTTGCCGTGGATCGAAGGGAGCGTGCCTACGCCGCATGGCCCGATTCGCCTGCGCGCAGAGAGCGGAAAAACTGTGCTGGACCTTCCCGGCGGCGTAGACGCGACGGTGCTGATTAAGGCTTCAGGAAAGACCGCAATTCTCGTGAACGGGGCTCGGGTTGCGAGCCACGCTACTGCAACCACGGGATATCGCAGTATCGAAATCGGGCAGGCGGGGCACTACCAAATTTTGGCGCGATAGCACGGTCACACCGCGAGCGCGTCTTCAGGTTGATTCACAATGGATCTGCGTATCAGCTCACGTCGCTGGTGCGCGCATTCACCGCGGTCGGGAAGTGCGTGTCAGACATTCCCTGGGACCGCGGCCATATGCCTGCGTAAAGACTTTGTAGAACTGCGCGTAGCTTCCGAAGCCGGCTGCGTAAACTGCTCCCGCAATGGTCTTCTCCTTCTGTCGGTATTCCTCGAAAAAGCGCGAAAGGCGCAGTGTGTTGCGGTATTCATTGAGCGCAACGCCGATTTGCCGATGAAACATTCTGCTCAGATACGATTTACTCACGCCGCAGGCTTTGGCGAGCCTCCCCAAATCTTCTTCTGAACTGTCTTCGCTCAAGAGCTTCAGTGCTCGATGTACGGCAGGATGCAGTGCAACCGCATTGCGCGTTGTGTTTCCTTTGATTTGAAAATCCCAACACAACAAGAGCAGGTAGTGCAGTCCGGCGTTCAGTGCGTCGGGATCATGATGCTCGAAATGGAAGTCTGAGGCTGGCCCGAAGCCGGCCTCGCGATTGAGCACATCAGAGTCCATGGCTCCCTGCATCAGTGAGTCCATAATTCTGGAGACCAGATCAAATGCCTTTGGATCGAGCACGGTGCTGAGGATGTTGTCTTCGTCTTTGGGCTTGTGCTTGAGACCTTCATAGGCAGCCGCATGACATGACCGGCGAATCAACGACGGTTTGAACACCACGACGTAGAATCGGGCATCGTCAGACCGGGCGACAAGTTGATGCTCCTGCTGGGGAAAGAGCCAGAGCAGAGTCCTGGGCGAAAACGTGAAGCGGCGGCCATTCATCACGTAAGTGATGGTTCCCTGCACCACCAGGTTCAGCTCAAGTTCAATATGGTGGTGGCTTTCGATGCGCTGCAGATTGCGCGTGGCTTCCGCCAGGTACAGCAAGCCGTCGTAATTGCCGCCGAGCTTTAGATTTGCCAACACTCGGACAATATACGATAACTTTCAATCACCTGTCGAGAAGACAACGACGCAGGCGAAATGTACTGTGGAGTTGAGTCGTGAGCTATGGCCCCTTCCGTGGCTGTACGAACTTTCGGTCATCTCCCTGGTGGAGCACCTGTTGAAGCCTGGACGTTAAGCGGAGCGGGCGACCTCGTTGCCGAGATCATCACTTACGGCGCGACGGTGACGCGGCTGCTGGCGCCGGATCGGCACGGACTGCTCGCCGATGTCGTGCTGGGCTTCGACAATCTCGATTCATATCGTACTCACGGCGCCTATTTTGGCGCGATGGCGGGACGGGTGGCAGGACGCATTACCGGAGCGCACTTCTGCCTTGACGGGCAGGCATACAAACTGGCATGCAACAACGGCCCGAATCATCTCCACGGCGACATTGAGGGGTTCGACAAGAAAGTCTGGAGCGCGGAGCCGGTGAGGCGCGAAGACGGTGCACCCTCGCTGCGGCTGACTTATCGCAGCCCCAACGGAGAAGAAGGGTATCCGGGTACGGTGGATGTGGCGGTCACTTATACCGTAACGAATGACGATGTGCTCGCAGTCGAAACGGAATCAGCAACGGATCAGGCAACGCCGCTGAATCTGACGCACCACCCGTATTTCAATCTGAGGGGCGAAGGCTCCGGGTCTGTAGCCGATCATGAGTTGCAGATTTTCGCAGAGCGGTTCGTTATTACAGACGAATACATGACGTTTCTAGGCCGCGAGGAGCCTGTTGCCGGCCGCGGTAATGACTTTCGCGCACCTCGACGGCTGGGAGAGGCAATCCCGTTGCTTTTTCAGAACCATGGCGACCTTTACCGGCTGCGCAAAGATGCAGGGCATAGTCCCCAACTGGAACTGAAGCCGGCAGCTCGGCTTATGCATCCGGCGAGCGGGCGCGTTCTGCAAGTGGCCACTACAGCAACGCATTTGCAGTTATATACGGGTGCAGCGCTCGATGCATCGCTCACTGGAAAGTCCGGCGCGTCTTATTGATCCGGCCCTGAAGTATTGCTACGCGGCGGCATAACATACGTCTTTCTGTCCGAAGTAGTTTTCGACCCGGTCTGGCTGTTTCTGGATGCTGCGCAGAGCGCCGATGGCAGTGCGGGTCAGGGCGATCTTGTTTCTGGCAGGAGCAGCTTTGGTCACATGCTGCTTCAAGTCAGCGTTGAGCATCTCGTCCGGGTTCAGTTCCGGCGAGTAGCTGGGCAAGTAAAAAACCTGGATCTTCTCTTCGTTTTCCGCGAGCCATTTCTTCACAGCCTTCGAATGATGCACCCGCAGGTTGTCGAGAATCAGGAAGACTCTCTTCTCCCGTCCATGCACGATCCGCTTCATAAAGCCGATCAGAACCGTGGCGTTCAAAGCGCCCGAGAAGACCTTCCAGCGCATCTGGCCCTTGTTGGTCACCGTCGAAATCACGCTCAGCTTCGCGCGATTGGCGTTGGCCAGCACGACGGGAGTCTTTCCCTTCGGCGCATAACTGCGGCCACGCACATCATCGGAACGAAGGCCTGTCTCGTCACCCCACTGAATCTCAGCGCCCTCTTGCTTGGCTTGCGCAGCGATCTTTGGATACTCCTCGTTGACCCATTTCGCAACCGCTTCGGGCGACTGTTCGTAAGCTTTCTTCAGTGGCCGTTGCGGCGTGAATCCCCAGCGCTTCAGATACTTGCCCATGTTGCGCACTGTGAGCCGAACGTTGTACACGGCCTCGATCAACTCGCTCACCGCTTGGCGCGTCCACAGCGCATAAGCCAGCTTCAACTGGTCCGGCGTGCGGTCCTGAATGAGTTGCTGAATCCTCTCTTCTTGCTCGGCGGTCAACTGCCGACCGCTGCCGACCGGGCGGCCGCCACGCTTGACCTTCACCGCACTCCAACCACCCCTGCGAAAAGCCTTGTGCGCCTCCACCACCGTGTGCGTCGATAGTTCGCACTGCTCGGCGACTTGCCGTACCGCTATACCTGCCTCGCGCAACTTTACGGCCCGACGTCGCCGCTCGTTCAGAACCGCATCAGGTAAGCCGCGTGAATCGATCTTCTCCATGCTCATTTAGACGGAGAAAGATCTATATTCGTTGCATATATTATGGGCCGTATCAGTATGTGCATTATGAAGGTGTTTGCCTGGAATGCGAAGGTTATCCGGATGGAGTAAATACTCCGCAATTGGGA
Organism: uncultured Acidobacteriota bacterium; assembly: GCA_963830225.1. Lineage (GTDB taxonomy): Bacteria > Acidobacteriota > Terriglobia > Terriglobales > Acidobacteriaceae > Telmatobacter. Next base: position 457,644 of record CAWHLO010000001.1, read on the forward strand.
GATATTATTTTACGCCCGGGGCAACAGCAGTACGACATTATGACGTATGGGTTCTCCGTTGCGAGTTAGCAGCAAAGATACTTCGCGAGAGCAGGTTGAGTTAGCTGACGGAGTTTGTTTTTACGGTTATTTCGCTCTGGATGATCGACCGGTTTGGCCGGAAGCCGCTCTATATCGTGGGTTCGCTGGGAATGACGGTGACGCTGGCTCTGCTGGTAATCAGAGCGATGGAAGGACAGTTTCATGGCAACTTCGTCCTCATCGTGATATTGGCCTACCTGGCATTCTTTGCTTCGTGCGTAGGGCCGGTTTTCTGGACTCTGATACCGGAGATCTTTCCCAATGACATACGCGGAGCAGCCATGATTGTGCCCGTGCTGATCCAGTGGGTTGCCAACGCCATGGTTGTGCTTCTCTTCCCTTTTGCTTTTCATGTGATAGGGAAGGCGTCAACCTTCGGATTTCTTGCGCTGATGTCGCTGGTACAAGGACTCTTCGCCATGTTCTTCCTGCCTGAAACCAAGAACAAGCGGTTGGAGGAGATAGAGGCCTATTTCACTACTTCGAAAGAAACAGTCTCTGTTGAACTATAGCTCCGCAGACTTGTGTCGTGTTGCCGACGCGTTTACGATCTGCGCCTTCGAAGCGCCATTTCTACGACACGCTGCATTTCGGCTTCGGGGGCGGGCTTGCCGGTCCAGATTTCAAACTGGCGCGCGCCCTGCTGGACGAACATTTCCAGACCACCGATGACGGGAATGCCGCGGGATTGGGCCAGCTTGATAAGCGGGGTTTCAAGCGGGTTGTAGACCATGTCGAAAACCAGACCGGCATTGAGCTCGGTCTCCTTAATGGGCATGGCCTGCTTGACGCCTACCATGCCGCATGGAGTGGTGTTGATAAGAGCGTCGAAATGGTGTTTCGCCAGCAGTTCCTGCTTGAGGGACTTGGCTTTAGCTTTGCGGGCCAGGGCGACGGCAGTTTCGTGGGTGCGGTTGACTACAAAGACCTCAGCGCCCTGCTCGACGAGTCCGAAGATGGCGGCACGAGCTGCGCCGCCCGCGCCGATGACGGCGATGCGGGCGCCCTGAAGCTTGATCCGCTTTTCAAGCGGCCTGACGACACCGGCCACGTCGGTATTGAAGCCGTAAAGCTTGCCGTCGGCACCGGTGCGCAGCGTGTTGCAGGCGCCGATGCGCGCGGTGAGTGAGTCCATGTTGGCCAGGTGCGGCAGCACCTCCTGCTTGAGGGGCATGGTGACGGCCACTCCGCTGAGAGGCAGGTCGCGCACGAGGGTAAGTAGGTCGTCGAGGTTGCGCACCTTGAGCGGCAGCATGACGGCATTGACGATTTCGCGCCGGAAGGCCGTGTTGTGCATGAGCGGCGAGAGTGAGTGGCCGATGGGATTGCCGGCTACGCCGAAGATGCGCGTGGCCTGATCGAGCTGATCGAGGCGGTAGAGGTCGAGCATGGTGCGCGCGGAGACCTGGCCGGGAGCTGTAGCGATTGCATAGGGACCGTCGCCGGCGGCTGCAAAGGTGAACGCGGCGCCGGCACGCGGGCCCAGCACGCGGCTGACGAGCCCCTCCTCGCCCATGGCGATGCCAACGATATTCGTGCCGAGAGAGCGCTCCTCAATCAGATGGAGCACGGCGAGATTGTCCGCCAGAGAGCGAGCGGTGGAGACGACTTTGACGAAATCGGGCTGAAAGGCCTGGATGCGGTCAGCGGCGTGATCGAGGTTTTTGGTGCGTGTGAAATCGTGAAAACTGATGAGGAGGGCCGTGCCGGTGGCTTGAAGCGCTGCGCGGAATTTGGCGAGCTGCGAGGGTCGGGCTTCTTCAGCCGATTCGACTTCGAGGTCGACGATGTGGCAGCCGCAATCGGCGGCTTTGTGGAGTATCTCAAGCTCGGCGGTCAGGGAGCCGGTGAAGTTGCCGCCGTGTTGCTTGCGCCGGCAGGTGGCGATGGCGGTGACATCGCGACGAGCGGCGAGAAATGACTTGAGCCGGGGCAGGACGGACTGGGGTTTGGAGAGGCTGTCGAGGCGGAACTCGAGGAATTTGCAGTCGGCGAGAACGGAATGGGCGCGCTCGAAGAGCTCGGCGGGGGTTTGACCCTGCAGGGCTACGCAGAGCTTGTCCACGCGGCGGCGGGGAACTGCGGTTGTGGGCGCCGGATCCGGGGCTAAAACTGCCGAGTTGGAGTCATTGCGGTGCATCGCACTCGTTTGACGCATCTTAAGCGGGATTGGTTCCGGATGCAAGGGTACAGCGGGGATTGGAGGTGGCGGGGTGTTGCACCCAGTCTCCCATTCTCACAGAAACTGGGAGACTGGGTTTCTGGGTGGGTTGCGATCTTTATTTTTCAGTGGGTTAGAGCCAAAACCCAGTTTCCCAGTGCGATTTTGCACTTTTTTCTTCAAGAACTGCACTGTTTTCTTTCGTAACGCTTTTCATTGCAACTACTTGACTGGTTCTTAAAGCTCGAAATTCGTACATCTTTGTGAGGTTTTTGCATCTTGCCACGACGTAATTGATCGCGGTGCGATGTGCTTCCTTTCTTATGTCCGGGGACGGGAGCCCGGGGGCGGATTCTGTCCTACCTGGTCTTATTGTGCGCCGGATGGGGGAAATTCTATGCAACAGGGATGAGGGAAAAGGGATCAGGGAACAGGAACGCAGAGACCGGGGACGTTGGGGCATAAGGCCTTTTTCTAGAGTACTTTTTGGTTTCCAACGCGGGGGAAATGACGTGGTGGGCGTGGGGTAGATGGAGTGAGGTGCGGCGGGTTGGGCTTGACAGCGGAGTTAGCGGTGCTAGGGCCTGGACCTTGGTGATTCCCACCCTAGCCGCAAGTACAAAAACGCGGCGAGGATGGGGCACCCGGCGGGGCTGGGGCCTGGACTGTGGTGATACCCACCCTAGCCGCAAGAATCCGCCGCGGCGGACGGCGAGGATGGGCGCCCGGCGGGGCCGGGGCCTGGACTGTGGTGGGAGCTGTCCTTGAATGGCCAGCCAATTGCACTCAGGTAGATAGACGGCGAGATCGAAAGTGAGGTGGCATTATGGGCATCCTTTATCATGCGGCGGGACTAGCGCCTTTTGTTTGCGTGTTTTTCTTATGCAAGCTGACATTCATGGGGTGCCGGAAACTTGCCAAGACGCGGGTGAATATACCCATTTCGAACCAGCAGGTGTGTAATTACTTCCTCTCACCGGAAAGACCTACCGGTTTTCGGGTGTAGTCCACTCCCTGGAGGTCTCCTTGTTACCGGTCACTCCCGTTGCGTATGGCCGCCGCCGGAACCTGGACGGCACGATCGATTCGATCTGCAGGAAATGCTTTGTCACCGTTGCCACAGCCCGGCGGGAGGCGGATTTGTATCGCGCGGAGCATACCCACACCTGCGATCCAAACGTGCTGGAGTATTGGAGCCGTGCGAAGGAGAGGGGCGATGAGGGGTAGGCTGCCGTGAACCCCGATCCCCAAATGCAAGGGATCGGGGGCACCCTCATCCTGAAAAAAATTGTCCGTTGAGATCGGTGCCACCCGCCAGTTTTCTGCCCGGGATATTCGTCCACAACAGAGCTCAACGATCTCTGAAAGTACCAGCCGTAGTGATAAATACCAAAACATTCTTTTGCAACCAAGTTACAGAGAGGCAATCCGCGTTCGTAGTGAATACAAGGACACAGAGCAGTAAGCATTTCTCTATTATTTCTCATAAATTACCGAATAATATTCCGCTGGCGCCTGATACCAGATCACCGGTGCATAGCCCACGAAGCAGTGGTAGCAACCTGAAGTCGACTGGTCTCCAATTTCGATTGGGCGCGGTATCGTGTCATCGTGAACTTTGGTTCCAATCAGCAGGAAACCATTCGTCAGGTCTCCGCCAAACGCGGTGAGAATGTATCCCTGACCGGCGAGGATTTGGGCAGCGGATTCGATTCCCGGCTCGGATGTCGCGGTCATCACTGCAGCATCGTATACGGTAGTCGTGTCTCCCTTCCAGCCATACGACAGCAAATTGACTTTACCGTTGGCGTCGAAGGAGGCGGCAGTTACGACCCGACTCGCCGCCGCATCGGCAATAACTTTCGACTCGACCGCACCGGGCAAGACAACTTCGCGTGTCATGTCGAAGGCGCCTTTCTGCTCTGTGCCTTGTATCCAAGCTATGGCATAGGCGTTGTATGCAGGCTGAAAATCGAGAGATGTGATCACGCTGTCGGGTGCTTCTGCTGAGGGCATGCCTATCATCGGGTTGGAGGTCAAGTCCGAGCTGAAATTTGCGTATTCTCCGCCCATATAGTAAGTATTCAGCCCCGATTGGCCCGTAGGTAAAGGTGCCACAAAGAAGTTCCAAAGACAGTGTATTAACGAATTCGACTGTTGACTGCAATTGCCATCATCGCCGATCGTTAGCGGCGACCCCACTGCGCTATGAATCGATTTTGCTTGCGTGTTAAAAATACTCGATGTAGTTCCCTTTAGACTTTGCTCTGCCTCCGATGGCGAGCCGACCTCTTGAAACCGCAGATCGCCGGCTTTCGGTGAGCGCGGACCAACGGTGAGTGTTGCGGTGTTACTTGTTACAGAGTTAACGCTGTTGCTGACAGTCACAGTAAACTTCAATCCAGTGTCGCTTGCGACCACATCGGGAGTGGTGTAGGACGCTTTCGTTGCACCCGCGATCATCGAACCATTTTCGCTCCACTGGTATGAGAGCGGAGCAGTACCGCTGGCAGTCACATTGAATATTGCCGCCTGCTCTAGAGGAACAGATTGGCTGGCAGGCTGCATGGTGATGGTAACAGCCGCCGGGCTAGGATCCTGGGCGGGCTGGACCCCCGAGCCGCATCCCAGAATTTGCACGGTTCCTATGCATGTTGCTGCAAGACAGCAAAAGACATTCAATGAGTACATTCTGTTCTCCACTCCATCCAGATCTTTGCAGCGTGCAGGCACATCTGCCCTCATTTCGTGTGAGATTCGCTGTAAGCCGAAGTGTCAATCAGGAGTCTGCCCTCGTCGCCATCCACAGTCTCCAACGCGAGAGATATACTGCCTGCATTCGGATACAGAAGGCGCACGCGCAGAAAATAAATCTGATCCGGCTGCACAACAATCCGGCGCAATGCGATGGAGTTTGTCGAGCGCAACCTAGTCCACTGTCCACTTACGCAGAGATGGTGAATCCCGGGTTGAAGCTCCAGAGTGAAATAGGAGCGACCCTGGTTGGCCCCCACCCATCGCCCGTCAGCACCAAACCTTGTTGTCAGCGATGAGTTGGCTGGAACTTGTTCTTGAACGTCCTGAATGACATAAAGCAGCCCCCTTCCTCTGCGTGGCTGCTGCACTGTACGGTGTGTTCCGTCTATTCTTCGCACGTCCAACTTGGCGCTCCGCAGCCCGCAAGCGCGAGCGACCTCAGGAAGTGACCACACGTCTTGAGATCTTGCAGGGATGGAGCTAAGGCACACCAGAAATGCGAGCCCCGCAAGTACTGTTCCAATTGCCCATTTCAACTTTCTCTTCTTGAGAGTGCTCATCTGAGTCACATTGATCAAAAGAACCTCCAGAATGTGCGATCTCTGGCGCATTGCGACCTGCGCCAGAGATCAGGTATTGGCCGCAGCTGGAGTGAATGGCTACCAGTTGCGGACCGCTCCAGGACACTGCTTGCTACTGGCATAGTCCGTTATCCGACGCATCCTGGAAAACGTAGGTGTGGTAAACAGTATCGTAAAAAACATTCACAGTTTCGTTGCAATCCAATGTGTTTGTTTGAATTGCGTATCTCATCGCGTTGTAATGTCCATTGATGGAACCGCTGCTTTCAGAATTGGACCATTGCCAGGAACTTCCGCTAGCGAATGAGCCAATTCCAAACTGCAATTTCCAGCTATACCCCACATTTTGCGAGATGGTTTCGCTATATTCCTGAGCTGTCATGTGTTGATCTTCGAAATCTCCGCCGTTTGAAGGATAGTTACAGGCTTGAGTTGGACGGGTGCGTGAGGTTGGCTCTGGACTTGCTGGCCGATTGCCGGATGCGTACTAACGCATAGCAAGAGCAATAAGCCCAGTAGTGGAGACATCGGAACTCTACGTCTGAGCACTGCGATGGGATTCATTCTCATATCCCCTTTCGGTGGTAGAACGCCATACGAAAAGTCATGAGAACTGCCTTCCGGCAAGGGGCCCATGGCGAAGACAAAGAACCTCTCGTTTCTGGAGAGGAAAGCTCCGCAGATTCGGGAAATTACCACAATGAAGAAGAATGTTTTTTCTTTTGGCGCCACAAATTCAACGCCGAGGCGCAGTCGGAGTCTGTGATGATGGTCACAGTTAGATGTGATAGTCGCGAACGATTACCTCTCCGGATATTGTTCGTATCAATTTGCCTGATTCAAAGGACAGTCCACGATGAGTGCAAGAGCATGAAAGCCCATACTCACTCGGCGTAGTTACAACCGCATACTCAGTCACGCGCAGGAAGAGCCGTGCCCAACCAGCCTGACCTCGGAATTCCGCCACCACGCTAACCCACCGCTGTGTCTCACTCAGCCCTAACATTAACCTGCCGGTGATGCGAATCGCCTATCTGCGGGACTAACTACCCGATCGCTGGAAAGCTGCACAGAAAATACGGCTGGCCACTCTGCAAAGTCAAACTTCGCACCCTTGATCCGACCTGTAGTTCACGTAACGCTCACAAAAAGGTAGAGCACGGAGCTGCGGTGGACATGGGGTGATTCGGCTGGGGTAGTTTCCCGCCCACGTAGGTGATGGTGCCAGCAAAAAAAATATGCGTGGACCACGCGGCAATCGCTCAGCATCTCCGGTCCCAAAACGCGAGGGACCGGTGGCACCCTCATCCTGAAAGAAAATTGTCCGCTGAGATCGGTGCCACCCGCCGGGTGGCCACGATCTCAACGGACAATCTTATCAAGATGACGGTGGCCCGGTCCCTCGTCCGCCGCAGCGGAGGGGCCGGAGATGGTAGATGCATTTTTCGCGCCCCAACCCATCCCGGAGCGGAGTAATCTTGCAGTGCATGAAAGGCAAGCGCACTCGTTATCAGCAAACGGGGGAGTTTCACTTTCTCACCTTCAGTTGTTATCGCCGCCAGCCTACTTATCGGCGGCCCCGGCCATGGAACTCTTCGAAGATGCGCTGGAACGCGTCCGCCGCCGCTATCTCTTTGCGGTTGCCAGCTACGTCGTTATGCCCGAGCACGTGCATCTGCTGGTCAACGAGCCAAAGCGCGCGCTCTTATCGAAGGCTATCCAGGCTCTCAAACTGTCGGTATCGTTGCGAAGCCGGGAAAAGCCCTTTTGGCAGGCGCATTACTACGATTTCAACGTCTCCACGCACGAGAAGTTCGTGGAGAAGCTGCGCTATATCCATCGGAACCCGTTTGGGCGAGGACTGGTGCAGAAGCCGGAGGATTGGAAGTGGTCGAGCTTTCGCCACTATCAGACGGGCATGCGCGGAACGGTGGAGATCGAATCGGAGTGGACAGCCATGCTGAGAGGCTGGCAGGTACCCGAGTGGATGCGCGATCGCGGTTGAATCATGATTTCCCTGAGGTCGTGGCATCCATCCCCGATCCCTCCGCCGCGGCGGACGAGGGATCGGGGGCATCTTTATCCTGAAAAATTGTCCGTTGAGATCGGTGTCACCCGCCTATCGCGAGCCTGACGCCTCGGCATCCCCGATCCCCAAATGCGAGGGATCGGGGGCACCCTCATCCTGAAAAAAATTGTCCGTTGAGATCAGTACCAGCCGCCCGCTCGAAACGGGCTCAACGGCGCTCTCACGCGGACACTTGAGGCCTGTAGAATGGCAGGGCGAGATTTGAACCAGCCAGCGCCCCCGTCAACATGGAGGGGCCGCTTACTTCCTCTGGTGCGAGGCCGGAATTGCAGGAGAATCCTACAACCGAGACACAAGGGGCAGTGGTGTCTGCCGGGGCCGAGACCGCCGGCACGACGCAGACTGTGCTTGACCACGCCATCTCACGGGCGATGTGGCGTCTGGCGCCCTACCTGATGCTGCTTTACGTGGTGTCATTTCTGGACCGCGCCAATGTTGGCTTTGCCAAGCAGGCCCTGCAAACCTCGGTAGGCATTTCAGAGAGCGCCTACGCCATGGGCGCGGGCCTGTTCTTCATCAGCTATTCGCTGTGCGGGTTTCCCAGCAATCTGATTCTGCACAAAGTGGGCGCCAAGTTCTGGATCTCGTTCCTGCTGACCTGCTGGGGGCTGGTCTCGATGTCCACGATGTTCGTGACCGGGCCCACCTCGTTCTACGTGCTGCGCCTATTGCTGGGCATTACAGAGGCGGGTTTCTTCCCGGGTACGATTCTCTACCTGACTTACTGGTTTCCGAATCGGGTGCGCGGCCAGATTGTGGGCCTTTTCTATCTGGGCGTGCCCATCTCGCTGATCTTCGGCGGGCCGCTCTCGGGCTTCCTGCTCGAGCTTCATTCCCGCGGCGGCCTTGAGGGCTGGCAGTGGATGTTTATGATCGAAGGGCTCATGGCGTTTGTTCTTGGGATCACGGCCTTCTGGTTCCTCGAGAACAAGCCGCCCGAAGCCAAATGGCTTCCACCTGCGGAAAAGCAGGCCCTCATGGAAGTGCTGACACGCGAGGAAGAGGAGCGGCGCTCCACGGGTCCCACGAGCGTTCTGCCCATGCTCCGCGACCTGCACGTTTTGCGCTTTGTCTTTATCTACTTCTTGATCCAGATGAGCGTTTACGGCGCCATCTTCTATCTGCCCGCCGAAATCTCGGCCCTCATCCACAAACCCGAGGGCCTGGAAGTGGGCGCCGTCTCCGCGATTCCCTGGATCTGTGCCCTGGCCGCCGTTTATTGGCTGCCCAAGTTGGCTGACCGCCGCGGCAATTACCGCGCCCTGGCGGCAGTCACGATGCTGATCGCGGGCCTTGCCAGCTTCGCCTTCCCCACGGCCGGTCCCATCGAGGGCATGATTACCTTATCCCTGGCCGTTTCCGGTTTCATTGCTGTGCAGCCCATCTTCTGGACCTTCCCTACCGGGTATCTGGCCGACCGCGCCAAGGCCGGCGGTATCGCTCTGATTGGCACCGGAAACCTGGGCGGATTTCTGGCCCCCAACCTCAAAGTGTGGACCGACGAGTATTTCCACTCACAGAGCGCCGGCCTTTACTTGCTGGCCGCCATCACGGTCTTCAATGCGGGCCTGATTGCGCTTACCAAAACCCGCCCGAGGCACAAACGCGCCTGAGCGGGGGGCGCGCGCAGGAACGCTATCTCTGAACTGCTGCCTATCTGCCCACGGCTATGCGGTGTTCCGAGTTCGAAAGGCGAAATGCGTCAATTTCGATTTGGAGGGTGCGGGCGGGTAACGTGATCAAGTCCCTATCGATGGGTGGTGGCAGGCCTTTGCCTTTAGAATCGGAAGTAGACATACTTTCCACTACTCACCACCATGCCTATCGTTATGACTCCCATAGAAGCCCGTGTCCTTGGTTCGCTTGTCGAAAAAGAAATCTCAACCCCTGAGTACTACCCACTCTCACTGAACGCGCTGGTGAACGCCTGCAACCAGAAGAGCAACCGGGAGCCGGTGATGCGTCTTGAGGAGCAGGAGGTCCGCGAGGCGCTGGGTGCGCTCGAAGACCAGCAGCTGGCCGGCCCTGCGCGCGGCGCTGACGGCCGAGTTACAAAATACGAGCATCGTTTGCAGGAAGTGTTCAACTTTACCCGCGGCGAAACCGCCGTGATTTGCGAGTTGCTGCTTCGCGGCCCGCAGACGCCGGGCGAGCTGCGCAACCGTGCCGAACGCCTCTACCGCTTTGAAGAAGTCTCTGACGTTCTGACTGTGCTGCAGCGCCTGATGCAGCGCGAGCCCGCGCTGGTGGCCGCGCTTCCCCGGCAGCCCGGCGCGCGCGAAGTTCGTTACACGCACCTGCTCTGCGGTGGGCCGGTTTTGCAGGCGGCGTCGCCCAGCGAAGCCGCCTGTGGCTCAGCGGAGCGCGACCGGCTGCTTGAGATCGAAGCTGAAATGGCCCAGCTTCGCCAGGAGGTTGCCGCACTGCGCGATCAACTGGCTGCTCTTACGCGCGGGGTGTCTTGATTGTTCCCGCCGGAGCGGGGAACGCGCGGAGCCGATGGATGAGTCCCACGCATGCGGCAAAAGACGCCGCATGCATGGGGCACTCTCGTGGTGGTTGGGCCGGCGAAGAAAAAAATATGGGTGGGCCAGCCCCCAAGTGCCGGCGGGGTGGTGAGAGCTGAGGTTCGCGGGTTCGGGAGGGGGAAATACTGGTCGCCGCGGGGCGCGAAAATGCTCTACTCTGGGCTGTAATGCGCACGAAGAGATTTCTGGCGAAGGCGCGGCAGGCGTTGAGGGAGGCGCTGGGCCACGACGTGATCAACACGGCGAAGGCCGCGGCCTACTCGGCGATGCTGATGCTGTTTCCCGCACTGCTGATGGTGACGACGCTGCTGTCACAGGCGCAGGAGGGAAATACGCTGATGGGCGACCTGCGGGCGATGTTCGAGCAGTTTTTGCCGGCCGACACGATGAACCTTCTGCAATCGGCAGTGCTGACACATACGATGCACTCGTTTCCGGTGATTCTGACGGCGGCCAGTTTGAGCCTGTTCGCCAGCCTGGGAGTGATCCTGTCGCTGATGGAGGGTTTTCGGCGCGCGTACGACATTCCCCTTGAGAACTGGGGCTTCTGGAGCCGGCGGGGGCGGGCGCTGCTGCTGGTGCCGATCATCATGATTCCGCTTACAGCGGCGACGCTGATGATCGTGTTCGGCCACCAGATTGAGCATTGGATGATTGCGTACGTGGCCCACGACCTACGGCACTTTGTGCTGCTGTTCTGGCGGATTGCGCGCTGGTCCATTGCGCTAACGACGAGCGTGGCGGTGCTGGCGGTGCTGTATCACTTTGGGACCAAGCGCACAGAGAAGTGGGTGGGGGTGGTTCCGGGGGCGATTGCCGCGACGCTGATCTGGTTTCCGGCGACTCTGCTGTTTGGGTGGTACGTGACGCGGGACGAGAATTATTCGCGGTTTTACGGGTCGTTTGCGGCGGGAATTGCGACGCTGGTTTGGCTTTACATTACATCGTTCAGCGTGCTGCTGGGGGCAGAGCTGAACGGGGCGATCTACCGGGAGCGGGGGGGACAAGCTCGGGAGGGCTAACCCACGGTGGTGGTTGGACCGGCTTCCATGCCAGGTCACAAAATCGGGACCCTTCGACAAACTCAGGGCAGGCACTGGGCATCCGGCGGGGATTCGCATGTGATGGCTCTCACGGACTGGTCAGCGCCCGGTCATGCAGCCTAATAAGGGGGTCTGCGGTTTTCAGCCGTCTATTAGAATGAAGATAGCGCTGTGCAATTTCCCCGCAATATCACAAATCCCACCTTACTGAAGTGCCATTGGAGCGATTTTTCATGTCTTTTTCCGATTCGAGCCTTACTGAGACGCCACTGCTACGCCGCGCAAAGATTGTAGCCACGCTTGGGCCATCATCGAATACCGAACCTGTCCTGCGGAACATGATCCGAGCCGGCGTGGATGTGGTGCGGTTGAATTTTTCCCACGGTACACACGAAAGCAAGCTGGCCGTGATGAAAAAGGTACGCAAACTAAGCCAGGAAGAGCATAAACCGCTTTGCATTCTGGGAGATCTGCAGGGACCGAAGATCCGGACATCTATATTGAAGGACCACCAGCCGGTGCTGCTGAAAGCAGGTCACCGGCTAACGATTACGCCGCGGGAGGTGCAGGGGACCGCGTCACTGGTGGGATCGACGTTCAAAACGCTGGCGGAGAACGTGGAGCAGGGGTCGCGGATTCTGCTTTCAGACGGCCTGATCGAGCTGCGTGTACACGAGGTGAACGGCCTGGACGTGGTTTGCGAGATTGTGAACGGCGGCATGCTGGGCGAACACAAGGGGATCAATCTGCCGGGGGTGCTGGTGCGGACTCCGTCGCTGACGGAGAAGGATGCCGAGGACCTGGAATTTGCGCTGAAGAGCGGGGTGGATGCGATTGCGGTTTCGTTTGTGCGGACCGCGGAGGATGTGCAACTGGTACGGAACCGCGTGTCCGCGCTGGGCGGGGAGACGTGGATTATCGCCAAGCTGGAAAAGCCGCAGGCGATTGAGCACCTGGACAGCATTCTGCAGGTGGCCGACGGCATTATGGTGGCGCGCGGCGACCTGGGAGTGGAGGTGCCGCCGGAAACGGTGCCGGCGATCCAGAAGCACATGATTCGGCGCGCGGCCGAGTACCGGAAGCCGGTGATTACGGCAACGCAGATGCTGGAGTCGATGATTGAGAATCCGCGCCCGACGAGGGCGGAGGTCTCTGACGTGGCCAACGCCGTGTATGACGGGACGGATGCGGTGATGCTGTCGGGCGAGTCGGCGGTGGGCAAGTATCCGGTGGAAACGATCGGCATGATGGCGCGGATTGTGGCCGAAGCAGAGCGGCACATGAAGGAAGGACAGATTGGGAATATGCGGCGGCGGCATACGCAGCTCTCGATTGCCGAGACGATCTGCGAGGCGACGGCACATGCGGCCGACGATCTGGACCTGCGCGGGATTGCGCTGTTCACGGAGTCAGGCACGACGGCGCGGCAGCTTTCGAAATATCATCCTTCGACGCCGATCTTCGGCCTGAGTCCGAATGCGAAGACCATCAACCGGCTGAACATGCTGTGGGGTACGACGCCGATCCGGTGCCCGAAGCTTTATACGACCGAGGCAATGGTGGAGGCGGCGGAGACGCTGCTGGAACAGAACGGCTTCGTACGGCCGAAGGAAGTGATCGCAATTGTGGCAGGTACGCGCACGAAGTCGGGCTCGACAAACTTTTTACGCCTGCACGCGCTGGGCGAAGAGGCGGCAGCCGTGACGCGGCCGCTTGCCGCGTATGAGCAGAACAAGGAAGGTGACGGCGGGCCGGCTCCGACGAAGACTCGGCGCGTGGCAGCCAAACCGAAGACGGCGGTAAAGCGGAAGTAAGCGCCGTGTGTGCGTAGACCTGTGGGCTACCATCCTTGACGCCAACCACTCCGGGGGCGCGTCAAGGATGGTAGCCCATTAGCCGCTCCGACACCAGAACAACCTCTCGATTGTCTCTAGGGCCTGTTAACACTACTGGAATGGGGGCGACGGGAGCCGATTTTTTCGAGTTCAAGGAGTGAGGAGTGACGCATACCGGGTGTCTGCTAGCGACGATCGACGCAGAAATCGGGAAAATCGGCCCCGTCCCTTCGGGTTGCGGCGAAAATCGGCTCATCCTTGTCGCCGCGGCGACTCGTCCTCGCCTTGGAATCACCAAAGTCTGCGTCCTCCGCCTCGGCTGAGACCATTTTCGCTCGCAACGCCATCCATCCCTGTAGTGTTAACAGGCCCTAACCACCCGCTGGCCAAAGATCAGGGGTATGAGACAACGGTTCTTGCAAGGTTATAAGGTTCGTCCGATTTGACCGATCAACTCCTCGGGGATGTAGATATGGTTTGAGTCCTGTTGTTGCAGGTTGAAGAAGTCGCTTAAAGTCCAGTGTCGGAAGTTGAGACTTTGGAACCATGCATCTACCGACTGCGAGTTTTCTTTCTTCACTTCAATCAGTACGACTGGACGCGATTGCGCGATCGTCTTCGCTGCGCCATGCAACACTTCCACTTCATGGCCCTCAACATCGATCTTGATGAAATCGACACCCGCGATTTCAAAATCATCCAGCGGTTTCGCCTGCACTTCCTTCTCTATGAGCAGTTCCGCATTCGGCAGGTCGCCGGGATTGAAACTGCCCCATCCGGCCAAAGTCAGCTTTCCAACTTTGGGGATATAAAATTTCGCGGTGTGTGAGGTAGAAGACAGGCCGCATGTGAAAAGAGTTACGTTCTTTGCATTGTAGTTGCGGATTGGCATGGCGACTTCAGGATTTGCCTCGAACGCGTAGACATGCTCGAATCGCCTCGCAAGAAGATAAGTAAAAAGACCCTGGTTTGCCCCAACGTCAATTGCCGTTCTTCTTTTACAGAACAATCTTTCCAAGCGAAGAAAGTCTTCTCCGCCGCTTCCAGAGAGTCTGGCCAGCCAGTAAGAGAACGGCAGACGTTTGCGCTCCGGCACGATTGGAGAAAGCGCTCGCCGTGCCGCAGCAGCAGCCAGTACTCTGAAAGATCTCATAGCGGTATCCGTATCTCCGGGTTTTACAAGGGACTTCAGAATATTACAACCAGGACAGGAAGCAGGGCCGATTCAACGCGCAATGGACCTTCCCCACGAAATGAGACGGAATTCTTCGGAAGCAGAGCAGCAATGGAAATTGACGCGTGCGTCGAGTGAAGTGGCGAAGAGGAAGTTGCGATTCGACCGAACCAGAAGAAGACGGGGATGGAGTCAGGAGGGAGTGTGGATGAGTCCCGCCTGTGCCGCTAACCACCCGCGGGAACGCGTCATGGATGGTGCGTCCACGGTGGTGGTTAGAATGCCCCGGGTGCCTCCGCCGCTGCGGCCGAGGCACCTGGGGCGCCCCGGCCTTGGGGTGGAACCACCCGTGGGGCGCCTGAGCCACCTAGCACCAGGTCAGCCGAAAAGCCTGTATTTCTTGTTCCGCGCAGGCTCTACTGACACGCCGGAGGCGTTCCCCGCCATTTTGCGAATCATGCGTGCAATCTGGGTGTCGTTCAACACCAAAGGTTCCGCGCCACTTTGCATTCTGCGCACTTCCTGGTAATCATTGGGGACGCGCCAGTCGGGGGGCCTGGTGAGCGCCCTTTCGATGGTTGCATCGTCGACGCCCAAAGAACGCGCCGAGAATCGATTCAAGACGATTTCGACCTTTGATGCGTACTCAGACAATCCCCCGGAAAGCAGCCGATTCGCGTTTCGCAATTCAGGCACGCCCACTTGTGTAACCAGGTAGACTTTTGTGGCTACCTGAAAGAGGAGCGACTCAACCAATCCCGTTGTCGAACCTGCGTCTACTACCACATAGTCAAAGTCCTGGCGGGTTACCGTCATCAGCTTCTGGACTGCCTGCTCCGGAGGTACCACAGTGGTGTAGATTCCCGGCGCTGCCAGCACATCGATTCCAGAAGAATGCTTGACCAGCAGACGCTCAAGAAATGCCGAGTCCAGCCGGCCGGCATTCACCAGTGCGTCCAGGACCGAATACTGAGGCATGATTCCGAGATCGAGTGCCGCATCGCCCAGCGGGAGATGGAGATCCACCAGCAAAACCTTTTTGCCGGTATCTTTGCCGAGGCTGACCGCGAAGTTGCATGCAACCGTGGTAACTCCGACTCCGCCCTTGGCGCCGAAGAAAACGAACAAGTTTCCGTAATTCTTGTTCCTTTCAGAGCTTGCGCGCATGCGTGCCGAAGTACGGCTAATTGCCTGTTCAAGATCGCGCAGATCCAGGGGATACTTGAGATACTCCCGCGCGCCAGTTCTCATAGAGCGCATCAGATAGGTGCTATCAGTGTGTTCAGAATATGCGATGACGGTTGCGGAACTCTGGCAACAGATTGTTTCTATCATGGCAAAGGCTGCTTCCGGCTCACTGTCCAATGCCACGAGCATGAGGTCAAAACCCTTTTCAACCAACCAAGTGCCGTTGTCACCGCTGGGCAGATATTCGGCCATCTGCCGGACAGACCTGCCATGAGAACTCTGCAGCATTTCCGTGACATGCTGGCGACGACTGGGGTCCGGATCGACCACTACAATGGTCATCGAGCCTGCTACCAGAGATTCAGAGATCTCATCCGCATTTGTACTTGAGACTTCAGGAATAGGATCGAAACTCATTACTGACCTTTCGTCGCACGGTATAAGCCGGTGCAGGTAGTTATGCGCCTGCTGACCGCGGAACGAAACATTTGCCGGAACAGGCGCCCCGAAGATGAAACTTGTGGCAAATCATATTCTTGCTGCGAGCTGTATACATCACCCGTATGGGGTATCTGCCCTACCACTCCCGCAAAACGGCTGACTCGATGGCTGGACGAAAGCCGTGTTCTGGGTGGGTGGCCGGAGATGCTTCAGTTTGGACTTGGCGGGTTCAGGTACCGGGGAGCACGGCGGGTTCTTCCAACGAAGGACGGGTGGTCCAGGAGAGTGACCCGGCCTAACCCCTTCCGATGTGGATTCCTCCACAGCCGGCGTGACGCGACCTTAGCTCCGTTTGGGCAGACGCGCAACACTTCCCCAACCACAGACCGTGTATCATTCCCGTTACGAGGCCATCGACGTGCCCACGGGACCGCGCAGAAGCGCGAGACATGGGGATCGGGCTCAAGGTTCGTGCTGAAACGATTCCCCATATCCCGGTTGTGGTTGGGTGGCCACGCGCCTTCCATGAGACTGAAAGGAGACATTCATGAGACTGAGAAGAGAGTCTGGTGGTATTGCTCATTTACTCTTTGGCGGAGCGGGGATAAGAGAATGCGATGCCGCAAGTGGGTGTTTCCCCGCTACGGGACGGTTGTGCGGTTTACCGAAACGTGTGGTTGTGGCCATGCAGGCAGTGGCGCTTGCGGTGGGAATGACGGCAGCGTCCGCAACGATGGCAGCGCCGGTTCCTGTTCAGGTGTTTCAGACTTCTGCAGGCCCCGTAAACATCACGCCCATTTACCACGCAAGCGCGATGATACAGGCTGGCGGCGATACCATCTATATCGATCCCGCGGCCCCGGCCAATATCACGGGTCTGCACCCGGGCGATCTGATTTTGATTACGCACACGCATGGGGACCATTTTGACCCGGCATACATTGCAAAGCTGAGCGACAGCCATACGGAGATCATTGGTCCCGAGGCGGTCAAAGAAAAGATGGCCAGGGCCAAGGTGATGTCGAACGGCCAGAGCATCGAATGGCACAAATGGAAGATTACGGCAGTGGCGATGTACAACATCCATCACCTGAGGCCGGATGGCAAACCGTACCATCCGAAAGGCTGGGGGAATGGCTATGTTCTTACCTATGGAGGAAAGAAATTCTACTTTGCGGGCGACACGGAAAAGACGCCCGAGATGTGCGCCTTGCGCAATATTGACGTGGCTTTTCTACCCATGAATCTGCCTTACACGATGACGCCGGAAGAAGCGGCTGCGGCGGCAAAGTGTTTTATGCCGAAGATTGCGATTCCTTATCACTACCGTGGACAGGACATACACAAATTTGCGGATGCGCTGCGCGGTTCTGGAATAGAGGTTCGTTTGCTTGACTGGTATTCGAATATTGCTCCTGGGGCTCGGGCGAGGTAACTGCATTTGGAAAAGCCCCGATAGCAAGAAACCTGGTGGCGGAATATCTGAGTTATCTGGGAAGGGTCGATTGAGGTCTGTGGTCACCCAGTTTTGGGGCGGAAGCATTCGTGGGACACCTGAGCTACCCGCCAGAGGATCAGTTGAGATTTGACTGAGGCAGAAGAAGACGGTGCGGAGTCAGAATGGAGTGTGGATTAGTCCCACCCACGCCGCAAAGAACGCGTCATGGATGGGGCACCCCCGGTGGTGGTTGGGTAGGCTGGGAAAGGGCATGCACGGGTCAGCCCCCTGGCCATCCCTCACTTGATGGCACCCAGTGTAGTGGAGACTGGAGCGCGCGGAAGATCCTTCACAAAGAATTTACTTCGGTCAGTGAATGTTGAGGATGCGCAGGGCGGCTTTGCGGAATAATGCCGTGCTGCGCGAGGGGCCTTTGCGCGATGAGGAGAAGACCGCGGTGAGGGCGCGGACGGGCAGCGGCGGGCGGGCCTGGCCAGGTTCCGGCGCGGGGAACAACTGCACCAGCGCTTCGCGCGGGTTCTCGCGGATGCGGTCAAGCAGCGCCACGCGGTGGATACAGAAGATGGTGCAGTATGGGGCGCAGGATTTGGGCGTCTTCGATTCGCGATCGATGTCAGCCTGGGTGTAGTTGGCGAGCGGAATTGCCGGGTAGCCACGCTGCGCCATGCAGTAGTGAACCAGGCCGTCTTCGCAGATATAAAGGTGGCGGCCTCCGGCGGAGCAATGCCAGTTGTTGGGCCGGCCCTCGATGAGGTTCTGGCGCCAGGGATTGTGGCGCGCGAAGGAGAAGAGCGGCCTGGACATTCGTTCGATTTCTTCGAGAACTTTGAGCGAGCGAGCGTCGAGTTGCTGCATGCGGCCGGTGGGGTCGTGCACGATGCCGGCGCTGGAGCCGAGACGCAGCTCCTTGGCGCGGCGGGCGATGACGAGCGCGTCTTCAGGCTGCGAGGTGCCGGCGCCGACTACGGAATGGATGTGGACGGGAAACTCGGCATGCTCGGAGAGCCAGCGCAGCTTTTGATCGAGAACCTTGAGGCTCTTCTTGGAGACGTCGTCAGGCTGGATGTTGTCAATGCTGATCTGCATGCGGTCAAGGCCGGCGCGGTTGAGGCGCTTGATGCGCTCGACGGAGAGCAGATAGCCGTTGGTGATCATGACGACGATCATGCCGTGGCTGCGGATGCGCGCGATGATGTCTTCAAGGTTGGGGTGCAGGAGGGTTTCGCCGCCAGTGAGCGTGATGGCGGTGGTGCCGAGCGCGGCGAGATGATCGACGCGGCGAATCATTTCATCGATGGGAACGGGCTTGGAGAAGGTGTCGAACTCACTGCAGTATGTGCAGGCCAGGTTGCAGCGGCGCGTGACTACCATGTGCGCAAATACGGGGTGGCGCGGCGACTTGAGCGCGAGCGCAACCATGCGGACTTCACGGTAGAGGCGATTGTAACGCCGGACTGCGCGGCGTATGGCGATGTTTGACATCCGAGCCGGCCTCGCTGGGGAAGATTGGCAACCTGTGCAGCAGCGCGCTCCCGGGCTGGGGTGCAAGCTGTTGCAGATACAGTATAAAACGCGACCTGTTAAAGGAGATAAAAGGGGGCTGCTGGGGATGCGCCGGGTGGCGGCTGGGCACGGCGCGTTGAAGACGGATCTGGGTGGTTGGAGTGCTACAATCCGGGCACAACGATGCTGAAGAAGACACCGACCAGGAGCCGCGGAAGAACTCTACTGCAGGCGTCGCGTCTTTCTGCGGCGCATGGAGTGAGGGCTGAAGGGGCGGCATCAGGCGGGCGTTTTTCTTCGTCATGGATGCATCTGCTGGGGCTTGCGGCGATTGCCGGCCCTCTCTTTCTGTTCAGATTGGGTTCGGGCGCGCTGCTGAACTGGGACGAGGCGATCTACGCCGAAGTGTCAAAGGAGATGGCACGGGGCGGCAACTGGCTGACTCCGTTCTGGCAGGGGCGTCCGTTCTTCGAGAAACCGCCGCTCACTTTCTGGATTCAAGGATCCTTCTTTCACTGGTTCGGCGTAAACGAGTTCGTGGCCAGAGTGCCTTCAGCACTGGCGGGCATTGCGTTGGTGCTGCTGACGTATGCCATTGCGCGAAAGATGGCCGGCGCGACGGCGGGTTTGCTTGCGGCGCTGGTGTTGATGACGACGAGCGAGTTTGACCGCGTTGCGCGCCAAGGCATGACCGACACGCTGCTGTGCATGTTCATTTACGTGGCGATTTATGCGTGGATACGGCTGCGGACGGAGGAGCCTGGGTGGTTCTATGTGGCGTGCGCGGCGGTTGGCGCGGGCGCGATGATCAAAGGGCCGGCGGTGCTGGTGGCTCCGCTGGCCATTGGCGTGGATTGGATGCTGCGAAGGCCTCGGGAAAAGGCTCTGGGCTGGCGCGCGTATGGCGCGGGCGGGCTGCTGATGGTGGCGATGGTGGCGCCGTGGCATATATGGATGGCGATGCAGTATGGGCGGCCGTTCCTGAGCGATTACTTTGGCCTGCAATTGGCAGAGCGTGCGACACGGGTGCTGCAGGGGTCGGGCGGAGGGCCGGGCTATTATGCCAACGTGGTGTTGCTGGGTGCGCTGCCGTGGAGCGTTGTTGCCGTGGCGGCGGCGGGGAAATGGGTTTGGCGGCGGGAGTGGGATCAACCTCTGATGTGGTTGCTGGTGGCGATTCTTTTGGTGGGATATACGCTGCTGCCGACCAAGCATCGGTGGTACATCCTGCCGGTTTTTCCGGCATTGGCGATTGAAGTGGGAAGGCTGCTGGCCGAGGCGGGGCGGAGGTGGCGGATGGTGCTGTACGCGTCGGCAGTGGTGATGGCGGCGGGGCTGATTGCGGCTTTTACCACGCTGGCCAGGCGGCAGGGTGATCCGATTACGAACCAGGTTGCGCAGATGGCGACGGTGGCGGGGAGATCGGGCGAGAAGGGACCGCTGTATCTGGTGAAAGGGAGCGCGGCGGAGCCGGAGTTGGAGGTTCCGACGACGGTGTTCTACAGCGGAAGGCCGACGGTGCTGCTGAGTGTGCCGGCCGATGCAAAGGAGCTTGCGGGGTTGATGCAGTGCCGCGGGTGGCTGGATGCGCTGGTGGAAGAGGATGCTGTGGGTTATCTCGCGCGCGAGTACAAGGTGAAGCGGATTGCGGGGAATGAGGCTGCGGAGTATGTGGAGGTTTCGGGGCGGCGGTAGCGGGAGAGCGGAGCTAGCGGTGCTGGCGGAGTTCGTTTTTAACCGAGTGGTCATGAATCTGGCGATAGCCCATCCCAGGTCCCAAAAGCGGGACCTGGGGCACCCGACTTCCCTGATCTTTCACTGCGAGCTGTTGTGATTTCCCACCCTTGACGCAAAAAGCGCGTCAAGGATGGGGCACCCAGTGTGGTGGAATTTGAAGCTCTTTAACTGTAGAGCCGGCTTTTCGCAATCTTGCGTGGAGTTCTTCCAGCGCGTTGCAGGCGGTTTTTACGCCGTCTTCGCGGTTGAGACGTTGCATGGCAAATTGCGCTTGCTGCTGATAGCTCGTGTCGCCGAGCATGGCTTTGACCTTGGCGGCGACGCTGGCGGGAGTGTAGTCGTCGCGCTGGATGACGCGGGCGACGCCGAGGCGCTTCATGCGGCGAGCGTTGTCGGGCTGGTCGTGCGAGTAAGGCATGATGAGCATGGGTTTGCCGGCGCGTAGACACTGCGCTACCGTGCCTACTCCACCCTGATGGACGACCATGGAGGCGCGCGGAAAGAGGGCCGTGTAAGGCGCGTATTGCATGACGCAGATGGACGCGGGAAGCGGCTGCGGCGGGCGGTTGCGCGGGTCGTCGCCGATGAGCAGAACGGCGCGGATGCCGATTTGCGTGGCCGCGTGGGCGGAGACCTCGTAGAAATTGCCGGCGGCAAGGACGGCGGCCGAGCCGAGGGTGAAGACGACGGGCGGCGGACCGGCGGCGAGGAATTCTTCGAGTTCGGCGGGGAGCGCGGCGTTGCCGGCGTCGGAATCGTAAAAGCAGAAGCCGGCGATGAGGTTGTTCGGCGGCCAGTCTTTTTGCTCGGTGCCGAGGACGCGGGAGAACAGCGCCAGGACGAGGTGGGGCGAGTGCTTGGCGTCAAAGATGGGATTAGCGCCGCGCGGCAGGCCGAGCTCGCGGCGCAGCTCGAAGATGGGCTCGGGCCACTTGCGCGAAACGAAACGCGCGACGCGGCGTATGGCGCGGCCCATGCCGGGAAGTGCGCTGTCAGCTCGCGCGAGGCGCGGGTATGGCGGCAAGACCGGCGGATCGAAGGCGGAGAAGAACGAGAAGGGCGCGAGCACGTAACTGGCCCAGGGGATGCCGGTGATTTCAGCAACGAGCGGGCCGGCGTAGTTCAGTTCGCCGAGGAGCATGAGGTCGGCGCGGACGGGTTTTGTGGCGGCGTCGAGCAGATCCTGGTAGGTTTCGCGCAGCGACGGGAAGAGGAATTCGCGCAGGCCGGTCTCGGTGCCCTTCTTGACGTCGTAGACCATGGCGACGAGGCGCGTGTCGGTGGGGTCGATGTCAGGGCGGAGGGCGTGGAATTCGAGGCCGAGGGGTTCGATTTTGGGGCGGTAGACGTTGGGCAGCGCCATGACGGGCGTGTGGCCACGGCGCTTGAGCTCGAGCGCGATGGCGACGAGCGGATGGATATCGCCTAAGGTGCCTATGTTCGATAAGACGATGCGCAAGCGCGATTCCCCTGGGGCTGCAAGTGTCCGCAGGGATTAGGGTAATGCATGGAAGGCGGCTTTGCTTTACGGGGGCGTTTACACCTTCGGGACGATCGCTGCGCGGCCGGATGAAATGGAAGATAAAGGTCCGTAAATACGGGTGGCCCGCCGTCGCTGCTGCGCGAAATTCGCACATCGGCGACGGTGGGGCACCGACAGGCACTACTCACTTGGCGGGGTCTGATACCCGGCCCATGAAGAGGATGCTGCCTGTTTTCGTGTCGCGGATGAGGAAGAGGAAGGGGTGGTCTGCGCGGAAGACGATGGGCGGCGGCTCGGGCATGGGGCGGTGCGCGGCTGTGGCCTGGAAGACGGTGGCGGTGGCCGCGGCGGCTTCAGTTCCCTGCTCGTTGACATCGATGAAAGCCTTGTGAATGGCGGCGGAGATGGTGATGCCGCCTTTGCCGTTCATGCCGGAGAAGTTGGCTGCACGAGTGAATGCCTGGGGCATGCCCATGCGGGCGAGGACGTGGCTGAGCTCGAACTGGCGGGTCATGGTGAAGCGCGGCAGGGTGAGGATGACTTTGGCGGCGGGCTGGAGGCCCTGCAGCCACGGGGTGAGCGAGGCTGCGGTGAACGATTGCTCCAGTGCGGGCAGGCCGGTCTTCTCTTTGGGCAGGAGGACGACCATGGAAAGATCGTCGCCGGCGTAGGGGAGCTCAAGCGCCTGGAATGTGCCGCCGTCGTAGTAAGGGTAGCTGCCGGTGCGGTGCATCATAGGCGTCTTGATGGAGTGAGTGGCGGAGAGATGGAAGTCTTCGTCCTTGGTTGCAGACTTCTCAAACTGGTTGCGCCAGTCGCCTTTGAAGTAGATGGCGTTGGTGAGGACGAGCCGGGTTGCGGGCGTGAGTGTGCCGGGGGCGATGAGGTTGCGGATCTTGTTGTTGGTCTGCTGCTCGACCCACTGGTTGATGAGGCCGCGGACGGACTCGGGCGAGGTTTTGAAGTTGACGGGGTGGAAGGCGGCGCCGTAGTTGGTCTGGACGAGGCTGAGGTAGGTGGGGAGGAAGTTTTCGTCCTGCTGCGCCCAGAGGGCGTCGGCGACGCGGAGTGTGTAGCCGTTGTGCGGGGCGTTCATGCCGGCGAGCAGTGCACCCATGGCAGGCTGGAGGCGGTTCTGGGGCAGCGTGAAGTGGAAGACGGAGGCCATCTCGGTTTCCGTCTGGCCGCGCGCGCCGGCGTAAGCCATGGCGAAGGCCGTGGAGATGCTCTCAGGCGAGAAGAAGAGGTTGCCGGGCTGGTGGCGCAACTGGCCGTAGAGATTGACGGCGAAGGCGTTGCTGCCCTTGACGGCGGCGGCCTGATCAGCGGCGGTGGAATGCGGAGGCTGCGCGGCAAAGGCTGACGGGCCGGTAAGCATGCCAAGAAGGAGATAAGCCAGGGACTTCATGGCGGTCCTCCTGAACGTGTAGACGCGCGGGGCGGCCGTTTTGTGGCGGTCGGTACGGGGATTTCCTGCTGGATTTCTGCGGATTTTGGGTTTTGTTGGGGTGGTTGGGACGAGATGTTGGTTAACCCCACCCTAGCCGCAAGAACAAAGACGCGGCGAGGGTGGGGCACCCGGATTGGGAGATAGCCTCAGGGTAGAGAAGGTCGTGCGATTTCTGAATCGTTACGCGCGGCTGAGGTAGGCGCCTTCGCTGGTGTCGACGCGGATCTTTTCGCCTTCGTTGATGAAGGGCGGGACCTGGACGACAAGGCCGGTTTCAAGCTTGGCGGGCTTGGTGACGCTGGAGGCGGTGGCGGACTTGAGGCCCGGCTCGGTCTCGACCACTTCAAGCTCGACGGTGCCGGGAAGGTCGATGCCGACGGGCTGGCCGTCAAAGTAGCTGACCTTGATCTGGAGGTTGGCGGTGAGGTAATCGACGGCGTCACCGAGGGTGGCGCTTTTGAGGATGGTCTGCTCGAAGTCGACGGGGTTCATGAAGTAGTAGTCTTCGCCGTCGGCGTAGAGGAACTCCATGGGGATCTCGTCGACGACGACTTTGTCAATGGAGTCAGCGGAGCGGAAGCGGTGCTCGAACATGGAGCCGGACTTGAGGTTGCGCAGCTTGGCCTGGATGAAGGCGCGCAGGTTGCCGGGGGTGCGGTGCTCGACCTTGAAGACCAGGTGAAGCTGGTCGTTGTGCTTGATGATCATGCCGGGACGAAGCTGGGTGGCGGGAATCGCCATGAGAGCATTACTCCTTACTGTTGCCGCGGACAATGCGCGGGGAAATTCTGGCGTTTGCAGGCTGCGCGGGAAGAGAGAGACCGGAGATGAAGGTGATCTCCGAAACGTGTCTCCGGGGCTAAAGCCCCATTGATTTTGCCCCGCTTATGCGCGGGGTTGAAACCCCCGCCTCCCTCCGAAGAGGGTTTTTCCGTGGCCTGTTTAGCTCATCTTTGATTGTAACTTAGCGGCGAAATGCGGGGCTTGGCGCGGGTGGTGTATAAGGGATAGCGGATTCCGGCGACTCGATTGCGCGTGCCTTCTCGACGCGATTTCAAGAAAATCGGCGCAGGAAAACCATCTTCAACCCAGGCTTGATGAAAGGCGGCGGAGCTGTGGGCTCGCCGGACAGGACGGACGAATGGAAAAGACGACAATTTCGCGGCGAGATTTTGTGAACGGCCTTGCTGCCGGCGTGGCGGGCTCGGCCCTCGCTTCTTCAGCAAAGAGCTACGGGCAGATCATGGGCTCGAACGACAGGCTGAACTTTGTAATCAACGGCCTGAACGGGCGGGGACACGCGCATCTTTCCGCGTTGCGCGCCAACAGCAAGAGGGCGCGCATTGCGTATGTCTGCGATCCGGACAATCACGTCCGCGCGAAATTTCTGGCCAAGGCGAAGCAGGTGCTGGGCTACACGCCCAAGGACGAGCAGGACTTTCGCCATGCGCTGGCCGCAAAGGAGGTTGATGCCATCACTGTTGCCACGCCGGACCACTGGCATACGCCGATGGCGGTGCTGGGATTGAAAGCCGGCAAGCACGTGTATGTGGAGAAGCCGTCAAGCCAGAACGCGCGCGAGGGCGAGTTGCTGGTGGAGGCTCAGAAGAAGTACGGCAAGCTGGTGCAGGTGGGCGATCAGCAGCGTTCGTCGGCGTATACGCGAAAGATGATCGACAAGATTCACAACGGGTATATCGGCGAGGCTTACATGGCCAAGTCGTGGTACGCGAATTCGCGCGGCACCATGGGCACGGGCAAGGTGGTTCCGGTGCCGGAGTGGCTGGACTGGGACCTGTGGCAGGGTCCGGCGCCACGCAGCGAGTACAAGGACAATATCCATCCTTATAACTGGCACTGGCTGCGCCGTTACGGCACAGGCGAGGCTCTGAACAACGGCACACACGAAGTGGACGTGTGCCGGTGGGCACTGGGAGCGGAGATTCCCGAGACGGTGAATGCGACGGGCGGGCGGTACCAGTACAAGGACGACTGGCAATTTTACGACACGCTGATTACGAGCTTCGGGTACGCGAACAAGACGATCTACTGGGAGGGCAGAAGCTGCCAGGGATTGCTCGATTACGGGCGCGGGCGCGGCTCGGCGATTATGGGAACCAAGGGCAGCGTGGTGATCGACCGCGGCGGCTATGACGTGTACGACTGGAAGGGCAAGCAGATTGACAAGTTCCGGACGGGGAGCCACGAAACGACGGCAGACCTGATTGGCGCAGACAATATGACCAACGCGCACTTTGCCAATTTTATTGCGGCGATTCACGGGCAGGAGAAGCTGCACTCGCCGATTGAGGTGGCGAATGTGTCAGTGACGATGTTGCTGCTGTCGAATATTGCTTATTTTGTGAACCGCAAGCTGGACCTGGATACGACGAATGCGCATGTTCTCAACGATCCCGAGGCGATGAAGCAGTGGGGACGGACGTATCAGCCGGGGTGGGAAGTAACGGTTTAACGAGTTAGCAGGTTAGCGGGTCGGCAAGTCGGCGGGCTGAATCGCTGGCTTGCCGACCTGGCTTTTGAGGACAGAAGTTTATCCTTCGACTTTATGCTTTTCCGGGTCCTGAACTGGAACCTGCACGCTGGGATCCGGGGCACCCGCGCGGAATGTGAATCGTACAATTTTTATAGAGGAGAGATGCGGATGGGAGCCGTTACGGGATTGTTGCCGGCCGCGCAGGCGGGGAGTTTTACGCTGGGCGGAGATTTGACTGTGAATCGCATGGGATTTGGAGCCATGCGCATAACCGGCAAAGGAATCTGGGGACCTCCGGCGGACCGCGATGGCGCGCTGGCCACGCTGCGACGCGCGGTGGAGCTGGGCGTGAACCTGATTGACACAGCGGATTCGTATGGGCCGGGCACTTCAGAGGAACTGATTGCGGAGGCGCTCTGGCCGTATCCGGCGGGACTGGTGATCACGACCAAGGTGGGCTGGGTGCGGCACGGGCCCGGCGTGTGGCAACACAATGCGAGCCCTGAGCATATTGAGAAGGCGATTGAGGGAAGCCTGAAGCGGCTGCGGCTGGAGCGGATCGATGTGTATCAACTGCACGTGCCGGATCCGGCTGCGTCGTTCGATGCGTCAATGGAGACGCTGGCGCGGCTGAAGGAGCAGGGCAAGGTGCGGCATGTGGCACTGTCAAACGTGACGCTGGAGCACCTGGAGCGGGCGCGGAAGATTGTGCCCATTGTTTCGGTGCAGAACCGCTACAGCTTTTCAGACCGCGAGTGGGACTATCTGCTGGACCACTGCGAGGCCAACGGCATTGCGTTTATGCCGTGGGGTCCGATGGCGCAGGCGCGGAAGGCGAACGAGGTGGTGGAGAAGATTGCCGCGGCGCGCGGGGTTTCGACAGCAGTGGTTTCGCTGGCGTGGCTGCTGCGGCGGTCGCCGGTGATGCTGCCGATTCCGGGGACTTCTTCAGTGAAGCATCTGGAGGAGAATATCAGCGCGGCTGGGTTCCAGTTGAGCGATGCGGAGTTTGCGGAGCTGGGCGCGGTAACGCCGAAGCCGTACTGGCTGCGGGCGTAGGGCCCGCTTCGAATTCCTGCCACTCCCGGCTTGACTCTCCCCATGCTGTATAGCATGATGTACAGCATGGGGAGCAGACATGTCTGAGAGGGCAAAAGCGCGGGTTTTTATGAGCGGCAGGAGTCAGCACGTGACGATTCCCTACCAATTTCGCTTCCGCGGCCCGGAGGTTTCGATCCGGCGCGATCCGCAGACCGGCGACATTATTTTGTCGGAAGGCCCCGGTTCGTGGAGCGATGTTTTTCGAGCGCTGGATGCGGCAGGAGTTCCGGAGGATTTTCTCTCAGAAAATGAACGCGATCGCCGGCCGCCTGCGGACCGTCGCGCGCTCGACGACCTCTTTGACGAGGGGACCAAGCCGCGCAAGGTGCGGCCATGAGTACGACCTACCTGCTGGATACCAACACCATCAGCTACATCGCGAGGGGAAGATCGGCTGTGGCCCGCGCGCGGCTAGAGGCGCTCTTGCCCGAGGATACGGTGTGTATTTCGTCGATCACAGAAGCGGAGATACGCTATGGCATGGCAAAGCGCCCGGAAGCACACGCGTTGCGCGCTGCGGTGGAGGGTCTGCTGTTCAAGCTTCGCGTGTTGCCATGGGGAAGCGGAGAGGCTGCCGCCTATGGGGACCTGCGCGCCGATCTCGAGACCAAAGGCATTTCTCTGGCGGCGATGGATATGCTGATCGCCGCCCATGCTATTGCTGAGGGCGCCGTGCTGGTGACCAATGACAAAGCCTTTTCGGCCGTGGAGGGATTGCACGCCGTGGAGAACTGGGCACCTGATGTTTAAAGGAATGTGACAAGAATTGTGATTGTAGAGACGCTCTACCTCAGGGGCTAAAGCCCCGTTGATTCTGCAGTAGTTGCGGCACGGCTAAAGCCGTGCCCTTTCAAAACCTGACTCTTGCCACAGATTGTCAGGCGCACGCTGCTGAACTACTTCGCCTGCGCTGATTTTGGTGCGGGCGTCTTGGCCGGGGCCTGAGCTTTTACAAACTCGTGCAGGTCCTGGGCCATCTCTGCGTACAGCTTATGGGTGCGCTCCTTCACCTTCTCCCTGACAATGGGCATGTACTCGTGCATGATGACGGGCTGGGCATCGAGAAGACGCTGGCCCGGGGGCGAGCTGTAGAAGGCGATGTAGGCGTCGACATCGGAGCGGCTCATGTGGCGCTGATAGACGGCCATGGCGTCATTTGCCATCTCGTCGGCCGGGTAGATACTGGACGCCTTCTCCATGTACTTGGTCATGATCTTTTCGAGGGCTGCCTGCTGCTGGGTTGTGAGCTGATTGCCACCGTGAATGGCGGCTACCGTCTCCGAGATATCCTCGTGAACCTGCTGCTGCACGATGGCCGGCATCATCTTGGTCATGGAGGTGAACTGCTGGCGCAGACGCATGACTTCAAAGAGCTTGATCAACTGCTGTTTTGTGGCCTGCTGGGCGGCGGGGACGACCGCCTGTGCCGCGGCTTGCGGCTGATCTGCCGCGGCGGGTTGGCCGGCCGGGGCCTGGGCGAGCGCCCAGGGCGCGAGAGCGAGCCCTGCGGCCGCAACGATTGCATATGCCTTCTTCATAAATTCCTCAACTTTCAATGAACGCCATACCTCACGGAAGTGTGCCTGCCGCCGCTCCTCAAAACCAGGGACCGGTTTACGCCGCGTTGCGGACTTTGCCTGCGATTGCCGTGGTGCAGTTCTCCTCATGCTATGCCGGGCGGCTGTTGAGCGCAATGGACGGATGAGATTCATTGTCTGGCCGGATGAAGCGCTGACCGGGACTGCGATGGGCATTCAGCGAGGGCGATGAAAAGCCGGCCGGAGAACTGCCAATGGCACCGCTTTTTCCGCAGTCCGGCTGCTACACTATCCCCGGGGAAACGCTTTCCAGCGGCCTCCACTTTTTCCCGAGGAAATGCCATGTTGCTTGAATCGCTACGCGAAGAGGTGCTCCACGCCAACCGCGAGATTGCGCGCCGGGGGCTGGCGCCGCATACCTTTGGCAACGCCAGCGGGATTGACCGCTCGGGCACGTCGCCGCTGGTGGTGATCAAGCCCAGCGGTGTGGATTATGCCACGATGACACCTGCCGACCTGGTTGTGACCGACCTGGACGGCAATATCGTGGAAGGCAAGCTGCGTCCGTCAAGCGATCTGGATACACATACTTACCTTTATCGGGAGTTTCCGGCGATTGGCGGGATTGTGCATACGCACTCGGAGTTTGCGACGTCGTGGGCGCAGGCGTGCCGGGCGATTCCCTGCCTGGGCACAACGCACGCCGACTATTTTCACGGGCCGGTTCCGGTGACGGAGCCGCTGAGCGCGGAGGAAGTGGCCGAGGCTTATGTGCGGAACACCGGGGCGGTGATTGTGCGACGGTTCCGGGAAGGTGGGCTGGATCCGGTGGCGGTTCCGGGGGTGCTGGTGGCCGGTCATGCGCCGTTTGCGTGGGGCAAGTCCGCAGCTGATGCCGTGGAACATGCCGATGTGCTGGAGTATATTGCGCGGCTGGCGTTCCGGAGCACGCTGCTGGGGGCACCGGAGGCGGGGATTCCGACCTACGTGGGAGAGCACCATTACCAGCGCAAACATGGGCCCAAAGCGACCTACGGCCAGCGGTGAGATGGGGGCTTAGGAGCCAGAAAAAGGACGATTTAGCGGCTTTTGCGTCCCTACGGAATTTTGTAGATTGATCCTCTTCCACGGATCGTGAATACAGTTTTTTACATTCCCGTAATGGGACGCCTCCTCAAACCGTGACTTTTCCGGGAACGGAGAGTCTATATCTTGCGTATTCTCAACCGGATGGCGATTTGTCCTTTGGTAACCAGCGGGTTCATTGCGCGTGGCAACCGACGTGCTTGGAATTAGATCGGCATCGAAGGTAGAGCGTTCCCCATGGAAACCAACGTCCTTAACCGCTTGCAGGCAACGCTACTGGCCATAGCGACGGCAGCGCTCTTCCTGTTGGCGGTGATGAATCTGCGGCAGGAGAGGCAGGTTCAGGAGCCGGACACCGGGGTCTGGTGGCACGAGGTGACCGGGGGTTTGCGTGCCGACAAGGTGCTGCCGGGGATGCCTGGCGAACGCGCCGGTATTCAGGTCAACGATCTGCTGACGGCGGTGAATGGCGTGCCGGTAAAGAGCGTGGCCGACCTGGAGCGCCAGCTTTACCGCGTTGGAACGTATTCGCAGCTTTCCTACAGCATTACGCGCGACGGCATCCGTCTGGACACGCCGATCAAAGTCATCCCTGTTCCGATGAACCGGAACCTGTACCAGGCGGAACGGCTGATTGGGCTGATCTATCTGGCGATTGGCATCTACGTTCTATTCCGACGGTGGGGCGCACCTCGCTCGACGCACTTTTATCTGTTCTGCCTGGTGTCATTCGCGTTGTATACGCTGCATTACACCGGGCAATTCGGCTTCCTGGATTGGACTGTCTTCTGGTCGAATGTGGCGGCCGAAGCCCTGCAGCCCGCCCTCTTTGTGCATTTTGCCCTAACTTTTCCCGAAGAGCGGTTCAAGAAGCACGGGCGCAGGTGGCTGCTGCCGCTGGTTTACGCACCCGGCGCAGGTGTAATGACCCTTTGGGTATGGGCGATTCAGACGCGCCAGCCTTCCAAGCTTCTGCTGGACCGGCTGAACCAGACCTCGACTGCCTACGACGCCGCATTTTTCATCCTGGCCGCGCTGCTGTTCCTGTACAGTTACAGCCGCGCTGACTCGCCGCTGCTGCGCCAGCAGTTGAAGTGGGTGACGCGCGGTACGCTGCTGGCGATTGGGCCTTACACGGTGTTTAACGCCGTTCCGTTCCTGCTGGGGATACAGCCGCCGACGCTGCTGCGCGATCTGGCGGGTATCTCGCTGGTGATTCTGCCGCTGACCTTCATGTGGGCGATTGTGCGCTACCGGCTGATGGACACCGACCTGATCTTCAAGCGCGGTGTGGCCTACACGCTGGCAACCGCACTGCTGGTGGGGGGCTATTTCGGCGTGATCGCCATCGTGGCGGTGCTGGTTCACAACGGGATGCCCCAGGGAGTAAAGGGCTGGGGACTGGGGATATCGATTATTGCCGCAGCGGCGGTTTTCGAGCCCCTCAAGCGCCGCATCCAGGGGTGGGTGGACAAGGCGTTTGACCGCCATCGCTACGATTACCGGCAGGCGCTGGTGGAGTTTGGCCGCGGATTGAGTTCGGAGACCGACCTTCAGGCGCTGCTGCAGTCGATTGTAGACAAGTTGCCGCGCACGCTGCTGGTGGCACGCGTGGCCGTGTTCCTGGCTGACGACGAGAGCCGGCTGTGGCTGGCGGCTTCGCATGGTTTGCCCGCCGAAGTGAGTTTGGCGAAGGATCGGCTTGCGCTCGGCTTTCTGGACTTCGATCGCGCGAGGGAGCAGTCGCACATCTTTCTGGAGAACGCGCAGCAGACCCCTCACCTGCCCGAGGCAGAGCAACAGACGGCGGCTCTGCTGGACCTGAACTACTATTTGCCGTGCCGGGTGGCCAAGGCGCAAACGCAAGCGGAGCAGCCGTCACAGAACGGCGCTGCGCCGAGCAGGACCATTGCCGTGATCGGGTTGGGCCGCACGCTGGGCGGCGATTTTCTGTCGAGCGAGGATGTGGAACTGCTGGGATCGCTGGCCAGCTATATCGGCATCGCTCTGCAGAACGCCAGCCTGTATGCGCGGCTGGAAGAAAAGATCGGCGAGTTTGAGCGGCTGAAGGAGTTCAACGAGAACATCGTCGAATCAATCAACGTGGGTATTTTCACGCTGGATCTGGAAGACCGCATTGAGAGCTGGAATGCGCAGATGGAGGCAATGTATGCCTTGAGCCGCGGCGAGGCGCTGGGGCAGCCGCTGCGGGCGGTATTTCCGGCGGAGCTGGCGGAGGCGATTGAAGGATTCAGCAACGAGCCGGGCGTCCATCATCTGTATAAGTTCCCCATCACGACACGCGCCGGGGAACAGCGCAGCGTGAATATCTCGATTGCGCCTTTGCTCTCGCGCGATTTTGTCTCAGTGGGCCGCACGGTTCTGGTGGATGACATTACGGACCGTGTGACGCTGGAGGCACAACTGTCGCAGGCCGACAAGCTGAGCTCGATTGGCCTGCTTGCCGCAGGCGTGGCGCATGAGATCAATACCCCATTGGCCGTGATTTCGTCTTATGCACAGATGCTGTCAAAGCAACTGCGCGGGGATGCGCGCCTGGCGCCGGTGATGGACAAGATTACGAAGCAGAGCTTCCGCGCAGCGGAGATTGCCAACGGATTGCTCAACTTCTCGCGCACTTCAACGACGGAGTTTCGCGAAACGGATTTGAACCAGGTGATTCGAGACACACTTTCGCTGCTGGAACATCAGTTCAAGAAGGCGGAAATCCTTGTGGACGTGGACCTGACCGAAGATCTGCCCGGCATTCACGGCAACCCGGGCAAGCTGCAGCAGGTCTTTCTGAATCTGCTGCTGAACGCCAAGGACGCCATGCCCGGCGGCGGCCGGCTGCGCGTGGCAACGTTGGTGAATGGCCACGTGGAAGCGGTGATTTCGGACTCCGGCAGCGGCATTGCACCCGAGCATTTGAAGCGAATTTACGATCCATTCTTTACCACCAAGTCCACTCCCAAGCCCGGCGACCGGCGCGGCACGGGCCTGGGTCTTTCGGTGTCCTACGGGATTATCCAGGAGCACGCTGGAAAGATTCACGTAGAGAGCGCGATTGGCGCCGGAACTACATTTCATCTCGAGTTTCCCCTGATGAGGAATTCAGTACATGCCTGAGGTTGAACTGCCCTTGAACGTTCCCGTGTCTGCGCCGGCTACCAACGGCGAATCCGCTCCTTCGAACATTCTGGTAATCGACGACGAAGCAGGTATCCGCGAGTCGCTGGAAGTACTGCTGTCACTGGAGGGCTATTCGCCGAGCATGGCCGCGGATGGCGAAGAGGGACTGCACCTGCTGGAGCACGAGAACTTCGACCTGGTGCTGCTGGACCTGGCGCTGCCGGGCAAGAGCGGGTTGGAACTGCTGCCGGAGATCAGGGAGCGGCAACCGGAACTGCCGGTCATCATGATCACCGCCTACGGCACGGTGGATAACGTGGTTGAGGCGATCCGTGCCGGCGCGGAAAATTTTGTCCAGAAACCGTGGGACAACGAAAAGCTGCTGGCGGACATCCGCTCGGCGATTGCGCGGCACAAGGCCGAAGAAGAGAACCTGCAACTGAAGCGCACGCTCAAGCAGCGCTACAACTTCTCAAACATCGTGGGCAAGAGCGAGATCATGCTGAAGGTCTTCGACCTGGTAGCGCAGGTGGCGCCCAGCCGGTCCACGGTGCTGATTCAGGGCGAAAGCGGGACGGGGAAAGAGCTGGTGGCGAAAGCGATTCACGCCAACTCGCCGCGGCGAGACAAGCCCTTTGTGCCTATCAATACAGGCGCGATGCCGCCGGAGTTGCTGGAGTCGACGCTTTTTGGACACGTAAAGGGCGCATTTACTTCGGCGATTGCTTCGAAGAAAGGCCTGTTTGAGGTGGCGAACGGCGGAACGCTGTTCCTGGATGAGATTGCCACCATGGGTACCGACTTGCAGGCCAAGATTCTGCGCGTGTTGCAAGATAAGCGGTTCATGCACCTGGGCGGCGTGCAGGAGATCCAGGTGGATGTGCGCATTCTGGCCGCCACGAACATCGATTTGCGCCAGGCGGTGCGGGATGGACGCTTCCGCGAGGACCTTTTTTACCGGCTGAATGTGATCACGGTGGATATTCCGCCGCTGCGCACGCGCCGGGAGGACGTTCCGCTGCTGGCGCAGCACTTCCTGGACCTCTATGCCAATGAGAACAGCTTGCCGCCACGGAAACTCTCAGCCGATGCGCTGCGCGCGCTGATGGATTACGACTGGCCCGGAAATGTGCGCGAGCTGGAAAACGCTATCGAGCGCGGCGTCGTGCTCTCCAACGGACCGGTGATCGGGTCAGACCTTTTGCCCGGTCACATTACCGGACGCAGCTTTCAGGACGCCCTGCTGGAACATAACCCCAACTCTTCACTGTTCGATATCCTGGAAGTGATTGAGCGGCGGATAATTGTGGAAAAGCTGGAGCGCTGCAACTGGAATCAGACGGAAGCCGCCGAACAGTTCCGCATCCCGCTGTCGACTCTTAACCAGAAGATCAAAAGGCTAAACATCGAGATCCGGAAAAAGGGCAGAGAATAAAAAAACTTGAGGCATGGTCCCCATTCTTCTCTTTCTAGATTTCCTGGAAATGATGGAACGGCGCATCCTTGCGCAAAAATTGGAACGCTGCAACTGGAATCCGCCGGAAGCGGCGGAGCAGTTTCGCATCCCGCTTTCGACCCTTAATCAGAAAATCGAGAGACTGAACATTGACATTTGCGGGAAGGGCCGTGAACAAAGGAACAAAGGCGGAAGTTAAGAAAAGCAAAGCCGAAATTTAACCCTCTTTACATAGCAGTATGGCAATCAATAACGGTGAGAATACCTTCGTGGGTCCCCTTCGTGCGTCCGCCTCGAAACCGGTGAAAGTCCTTGATATTTTGGATGTAATCTCAGGTTAGGCCATTGACTTTCCTTCACAGAATCTGTACATCCTTTCCATCATTCATCGGGCGTTTTGTTTCTTATCATTCATCGGGCGTTTTGTTTCTTATTTTAACCTTGACAATCGTTTCGACCATTTGAAACCATTTCTGGGCTAGAGGTGGTCCGACCACATCCCGCTCTAGCGCTAGACCTAATCCGCAATCAAAAGATTATTCCTGGAGGCTGTATGACCATAAAGTGTTTCAAAACCCAGGGGACAACTGTGCGATGGGGGGCTCTACTCAGCATCGCAGGTTTGTTTTTCCTAGCCTTAACAACTCTAGCCAGTGCTCAAATTGCAGGAACAGCCAACATCCAAGGTACCGTCTCCGATCCGAGCGGTGCCGTTATTGCCCATGCACAGGTCACCGTCACCAACGTGGCGACGGGAGTCAAACATACATCCGCCAGCAGCAGCGGAGGTGTTTTCAGCTTTCCGAACCTGACGATCGGCACTTATAACCTTTCGGTCAAGGCATCCGGATTCAAAACCTATAGCCGGACCGGCATCGTTCTCGATGTTGGCAGCAACGTCGGCATCAATGTGACCATGGCCATAGGCGAAGCAACCCAGCAGGTCACCGTGGAGGCCAACGGGATCGCTCTGCAAACTCAGGACTCCAATTTCAAGCAGACCATCAACGCGCAGGAAATCAACGAGTTACCGCTGAACGGCCGTAACATGACGGATCTCGTTGTGCTTGCCGGCGGCGCCACGAGTACCCCCCACGGCGATATGGTGGGCAGCAAGAATTTCCACAGTTCCACCACCATTTCTGTCGCCGGCGGACAGGGCAACGAGACAGACTACCGGCTGGACGGCGCCGACAATAACGATTACATGACCAACGTCAACCTGCCGTTCCCGTTCCCCGATGCAGTGGATCAGTTCAGCGTGGAGAGCACGGCAATGGGCGCGCAGAGCGGACTGCACCCTGGTGGTGAAGTCAACGTGGTCACCAAGTCGGGCACCAATCAGTTCCATGGGGATGCGTTCGAGTACATCCGCAACAACTACATTGATGCAACGAACTTCTTCTCCAGCAAGCCCGACCAGCTCCATCAGAATCAGTTCGGCGGCACCATCGGCGGTCCGATCCGGCGTGACAAGCTCTTCTTCTTTGCCGGCTACCAGAGAACGATCATCCACTCAGTGTCCTCGGACAAGACCGCTTATGTTCCGAGCGCGGCCAATCTCAAAGGTGACTTCTCAGCCAGCGACAGCACGCCCCTGTACAATCCACTGACTGGAGCCCTGCTGACCAACAACCAAATTGACCCGAAGTACTTCAGTCCGGTATCGCTCGCGCTTGAAAAGTACCTGCCCCAGACAACCGCAGCGGATGGAAAGGTGCATTATTCGCTTCCGGGCAACTCCACGGAGAACCAGTTCATTACCAGAGTTGATTTGAATCTCTCCTCAAAAAACATACTCTTTGCGCGGTACCTTCTGGATGGCTATGGCAAACCAGCGGCGTGGGACCCGACCGACGCGCTGGTGACCACGACCGCAGGCAATCTGGAGCGGGTGCAATCGCTGACGATTGGCGACACCTACACCTTCAATTCGCACATAGTCAACTCGGTGCACA
This sequence comes from uncultured Acidobacteriota bacterium, assembly GCA_963830225.1. GTDB lineage: Bacteria > Acidobacteriota > Terriglobia > Terriglobales > Acidobacteriaceae > Telmatobacter. Next base: position 493,919 of record CAWHLO010000001.1, read on the forward strand.
TTTTTGCTGACCGGCGCCGCGACAACCGTGTGCCTGCCGCGCAGGGAATCAGTCCCGATGCGGTCGGCATCAACGTCTATAACATCGACCCGAACTTTTTCCGGTTCAGCGTCAGTTCCAAATTCAGCCTGTATTGCGGCACCTGTGCGCTGTCGCATTTCAACGTGAACACCTATGGCCTCTCCGACGATGTGAACTGGGTTCACGGCAAACACCAGGTCATCTTTGGCGGCGAGCTTGTGCGCTCGCAGTTCAATGCCAGCAACCACTATGAGATGAATGGCAATTTCGGCTTCAGCGGCGTCTTCAGTCAGAAGGGCCCCGCCCAGGATCAGACAAAGTTGCCCAAAGCGGATGCCAATCTTGACTTCCTGACCGGAGCGCTGTCCAGCTTTGAGCAGAGCAAAGCGCAGCAGAACGCGCTGCGTGCTCCCATTCCGAGCCTGTATATTCAGGACACCTATCAGGCAACGCGAAAGCTTGTGATCACTGCCGGTGTGCGCTGGCAGCCCGAGTTCTTTCCGACCGATTACTTCCACCGTGGTGCGCAGTTCGACGAGACCGCCTTCCTGAATAACATCCACAGCTCCGTCTTTCCCGGCGCACCGGCGGGCGTCTTCTACTACGGCGATAAAGGGGTACCGAAGAATTACACGCAGAACTCACCGTGGCAGTTCTCGCCCCGCTTCGGCATAACCTATAACCCGGATGGCGTCGGCAAGACAGTATTGCGTATGGGCGTCGCCCTGATCTACGATGAATCGAATTTCTTCACCTCGAACCGCGATCAGCAGAACCCTCCTTTCGCGACCGCGGCTTCTACAATTCCGACCACAACTCCGCTTGATTTTGCGGATCCATGGTCGGGAGGCAGCGCACCGGGTAATCCCTTCCCACAGCCTGAAATTCCGTCAAAAGATGTGGTATTCCCGGCAACGGCGCAATACATCGTCCTGCCAAAGCACTTCCATGTGCCCTATGTGACGCAGTGGACGGCAAGCTTCCAGCGTGAGCTTCCGCACTCCTGGATGGCGCAGCTCGACTACGTGGGCAATGAAACCGCGCACCAGACGTGGGGATTCCCGCTGAATCCGGCGGTGTACACCAGCGGCTCGCCCACCGCGAACTACAGCACGCGCTTCCGGCTGTATCTCGAAAACCCCAGCCAGGGAGGTATGTTCACCGGCGGCGGATCGACGGCCCTCATCGCCGACTCAGCCACCGCGAGCTACAACGGCCTCATCGCAACCGTCCAGCACCGCTCGGCCGACTTCACCTTCCTCGCCAACTACACCTGGTCGCACTGCCTCGACATTTCAGATGCGTCGGGTGATATCGGCGGGGGCAGCGTCGAAGATCCCTACAACCCGAGACTGGACCGCGGTAACTGCGGCTTCGATCACCGCAGCATGTTCAACGCGAATGGCGTAGCGACCAGCAGGTTCAGCAGCCTGCACGGGCCTGTGGCGGCAGTCGTCAACCACTGGGAGATTGGCCCGCTGCTTCGCATCACCGACGGCTCGGTATTCACTGTAGGTGATGGCGTCGATATCTCGGGCACCGATGTGAAACGGGACCGGCCCAATCAGGTCAGTAAGAATGTCTACACGCACAACAACATTGCGCAGAACCAGACGTTCATCAACCAAAGCCCATTTGCGTACCAGGCCGACGGAACCTACGGCAACCTGGGAAGAAACACCTTCCGTGGACCCAAATACGTTGACCTGGACGCGGAACTCAGCCGCTACTTCCCGATCACCGAGAGGATGAAGATGGATCTCCGCATCGAGGCTTTCAATGTACTGAACCATCCGAACTTCGACTCCCCTTCGCACACGAACCTCAACCAGAGCCACTTTGGTGTGATCACCGGTTCCGGGGCTGCCCGCATCTGGCAGGGAGCTGTGAAGTTCATCTTCTAAACTGAAAGCGCGGTGTTCGCGGATCGCGAGGTCCGACCGCATATCAACCACGAAAGTCCGCACCCGCCCGCAACTGGGCGGGTGCGGCGTTTTTAGACAAATGAACGGCTGAAAAGGTTGCGCAATGAGTCGATAAAGAGGTCTGGCCACTGACGCTGCCGGCGTGATAGAGTTAGCACGCCCAAAAAGAGCGCAATTCTCAGATCCCAGGTGCAGGAATGACTTTTCAGCGGCACGACCGCAGAGCGTTCTTGAAGATGCTTGCGCTGGTGCTGGCAGGAGGGAAGCCTTATGAGGTCTAAGCTGACCTTTTTTGCGTGTTCGGCTGCGGGCATGGCGCTTGCGGGCGGCGCCTTTGCCGCGCCACACGCGGCGAGCAGGGGCGTGCAGGTTGTGCCCGACGCGGCGCAGCGGCGGGTAACGATCACGATTGACGGGAAGCCGTTCACCTCGTATATCTGGCCTGCCGAGGTGAAGAAGCCGGTGCTTTTCCCGATTATCGATGCGAACGGGCTGACCATCACGCGCGGGTATCCGCTGGCCCCACGGCCTGGGGAGAGAACGGATCACCCGCATCACGTGGGACTTTGGTTGAACTACAGTAACGTGAACGGATTCGACTTCTGGAACAACTCAGACGCGATTCCGGCGGCGCGCCGGCCGAAGATGGGATCGATTGTGTTCAAGAAGATCGTGTCAGCCAAGAGCGGTGAAAACCGCGGCGAGCTGACGACCGAGTCAACCTGGGTAACCGGCGCCGGCGAGCCGGTGATCGAGGAGACAACGCATTTTGTCTTTGAGCGCGGAGCGGATGGCACGCGCATCATTGACCGCACGGCAACGCTGCACGCGCTGGCGAAGGTGGTCTTCCACGACGACAAGGACGGGCTGCTGGGGCTGCGCGTGGCGAGTTGGCTCGAGTCGCCGACAGCGAAGGGCGGCGAGTTTCGCGACGAAAGCGGAGCGGTAACCAAGGTTGCCGCGGCGGCGGCGGGAGCGTCGGGCGTGTACCTGACCAGCCGGGGCGTGAAAGGCGATGCGGCCTGGGGAACGCGGGGAAAGTGGTGCTCGCTGACGGGACATACCGGCGATCATACGGATACCATTGCGATCTTCGATTTCCCGGCGAATCCCGGGTATCCGACCTACTGGCATGCACGCGGGTACGGGCTGTTTGCGGCGAATCCGCTGGGGCGCGATAACTTCGACCGTTCTCAGCCTGCGTTCAATTACACGCTGGAGAAGGGGCAGACGGCAGTGTTCCGCTACCGCGTGGCGATTTATACGCATGGAGCTGCGCCGGCGGAGTTGAATCGTGAGTCGGCTGCATTCGACGCACAATATAAATAGTTGAGGGGCTGGTTCTCTGAGCCTTAAATTCGGAATCAGCGATTCCCAATCCCAGGTCCCAGTTCGCCGCGGCGGAGGGACCTGGGCACCCCGCTGGGTGAAACAATACGGCATTCTGCCGCGCTTCGCTCCCCAAGTGCTGCCGTGTTAGAGTTGGAATCCACGGAGAACAGGCGCAGCATGGGAGCGGACATCCACTTCCCGACCGGCACCGAGACGATTGAACTGCAGCAGCAGGTGGCGCGCTTGCAGGCGCTGCTTGAGGCTTCGCGGCAGGTGCATTCGACCATTCACGAAGAAGAGGTTCTGAAAACGGTTCTGCGCATCGTGGTGCGGGAGCTGGAGATGTCCGGGGCTGCGTTTCCCGGCGCCGGGCTGGTTTACGGCGAGGCTGTGACCGCCGGAACGGATGGCGGGGCGGATGCGGAGGGCGCTTCCCTGCCACGGTATCCGCTGACGGACCGCGACGGCCGCCGCATGACGGACCTGGTGGTGGCGCCGCCGGACGGGCGCGCGCTCACGCTTTACGAAGCCGACTTTATCGAGGGCCTGGCGCTGCAAGCGGCGGTGGCTCTGGAGAATGCTCGCAACCACAAACGCAACGTGGAGTATGCGCGGGTGCAGCAGGATCTGGAGGCGGCGCGCACGATTCAGCGGTCGCTGCTGCCGCACTCACTGCCCGCGGTACCAGGCTATTCACTGGCGTTTCGTTCGTCCACCTGCTACGAGGTGGGCGGCGATTATCTGGACATTGTGCCCGAGCCGGACGGGAGCGTGCTGATTGCGGTGGCCGATGTGGCCGGAAAGGGGCTGGCCTCGGCGATTGTGTCCACCAGCTTCCGGTCAGACTTCAGGGCGATGGCGGTGGCCGGGCTGCCGCTGGACGAGTTGGCAAAGCGCATGAACCAGCACCACTGGTCAGAGGGTGAAGAGGCGCGCCGGCGCTATGTGACGGCCATCTTTCTGCGGCTGCATCCCGAGGCGGGTGAGATTGAGATGGTCAACGCCGGCCATAATGCCGGACTGCTGGTGGCGCCGGGAGCGGAGCCTTACAGTATTGAGGCGTCGGGTACGCCGCTGGGGCTGTTGCCGGGCATGGGCTACACGAGCGAGCAGCGGGAATTTGCGCCGGGTGCGCGCCTCCTCCTATATACAGATGGCCTGACGGAGATCTTCAGGGGGGATGAAGAGTTTGGCACAGAAAGACTTCTGAAGGAATTTTCAGGCTGCCCGGAGGGCAAGGCCGATGCTATTCTCGATGCATTGTGGGAAGCAACCAAGGAATTTTCAGGCGGCAGCCCGCAGAGGGACGATATGACCGCGCTGGCGCTTTGCCGCAGGACGGATTCCTCGGAGGCGGCGGAATGAGCGAGAAGAAATCCGCGACCGTGGAGGTGCGGCTTCCGTCGCGCATGGGCTACGAAAAAGTGGCCATGAGCACAGCTTCTGCCGTGGCCAAGCTGATGGGTTTCAGAGAGGATCGGATCGAGGACCTGAAAACCGCCATCGCTGAGGCCTGCATCAACGCCATCGAACATGGAAACCTGCTGAACGAGCGGCTGTCAGTGGGAGTGGTTCTGTCAGCGGGGAGTGAAGCGCTGGAAGTGAAGGTAATTGACGACGGCAAGGGCATTACGCAGAAGCCCGCCAAACCGGACATCGACCGCAAGATGCACGGCGAGGAAGATCCGCGGGGCATGGGCATGTTCCTGATCCAGGCGCTGGTGGATGAAGCCGAGTGGGTAGCCGGCTCGGATGGAAAGAGCAGTTATGTGCGGCTGGTGATCCGGCTGGACAAAGATGCGGAATGATAATGGAGAACAGGGAGACCATCGATCGTGCAGACCGAAACCAAGAGCCATGTTGACCAGCTCACATCCCCGGCAGGGCATGCGGTCACCGTGCTGCGCTTCGAGGGAGACATTGCCAGCACCTCAAAGGATGCGGTGCTGGGCACCTACCATAGTCTTCACAAAGAGACGAGGATTGTTCTGCTGGATTTCACCAAGGTGGACTACATCAATTCCAGCGGTATAGCGCTGGTGATTCAACTGATGATTGAGGCGTCGAACGCGCAGCAGAAGGTGTACGCGTTTGGGCTTTCAGCGCATTTCACCAAGGTGTTCACGATGGTGGGGATTACCAAGTACGCGGGGCTGTTCCCGGGGCAGGCTGAGGCGCTGGCGGCGCTGTAGCGGGACCGGGGAGATCGCCACACGGGGGCCCGTGCATACAATTGTGCTAACATGACCTGAGAGGTTGTGTATGCCGCCGCTAAAGAGCAAAAAGCCGTCTGCAGACAGCGCTTCTGCCGTGACCGAGTACCGGGGGAAGCAGACGCGAACCGGCAACTCGTCCGGCTTTCGATTTGAAGGCGCTTTGTTCAAGAGCCATCCGGAGTTCAATGGCGAGGTAAAGGCCCGCGTGATTGCGCCGGGCCGCATGCTGGTGACGGCTGAGCATGCGCCCAGGGAAAAAGCCGACCCGGTCATGGCGTCGTTTCTGGCTTTTCTGGGGCAGGACGTTGCCCGCAATCCGCAGAATGTGAGACCGCTCGATGAGAAGCTGATGAAACGCATCGGCAAATTGACAAAAGGCGTGGCGGCGGATCCGAATGAAGACCTGGGCGACGAGGCGATTCTTTAGATGGTCGTAAACGGATGGAAGCTTTATGCGCATCCTCTGTTCGACGCTCAGATACGGCAGCTTTCAGATAAGGTTGAGGCACTGGCGCAGAGAAACCCAGCAGGCTACCGTGAACAGCCTGCAGCAAAGCTGCTGGCCACCGTTCGACGTTACACGCTGGAGATCATTCCTCGCGATCCCGGCGCCGCCGAGTTTCGCCAGGGCAATACGCTCGGCCCGGATAATCGGCACTGGTTCCGGGCGAAATTTCACGAGCGCTATCGGCTCTTCTACCGCTTTTCGAGCAAGGAACGGGTGATTGTGTATGCCTGGGTCAATGACGAGGCGACGTTGCGCAAGTCGGGATCAAAGACTGACCCATACCATGTATTCCGCGCTATGCTCGAAGCCGGGGACCCTCCCGGATCGATGGAAGAGCTACTCCGCCGTGCAGCCGAATTCAGGGATTGAAGTGGGTTGGGATCAGCGGCTGCCATTTTTTCAGGTGCATCATATAAATCGGGTATGGAGCTTACAATGGCCCACATGAACCTCGAAGCGATTCAGGCGGCGTTGCGCGAGGCCGGCTGCGACGGCTGGCTTTTCTACGACCATCACCACCGCGATCCCATCGCTGCGCACATCCTGGGGCTGGACGAGAAGGCGCACGTGACGCGGCGCTGGTATTACCTGATCCCTGCCAAGGGCGAGCCGCGCAAGCTGGTGCACCGCATTGAGCAGGGACGGCTGGACGCGCTGCCGGGGACCAAAGGCCAGTATTGGAGCTGGCAGGGGCTGCACAAGGGGCTGGCAGTGATGCTGGCCGGGGTGCGGCGGCTGGCCATGCAGTACTCACCCAACAACGACATCATGTATGTCTCGATGGTGGATGCCGGGACCGTTGAGTTTTTGCGCGGGCTGGGCAAGGAGATTGTGAGCTCGGCCGACCTGGTGAGCCAGTTTGAGGCGGTGCTGAGCGAGGAGCAGATGGAGACGCACGCCGCGGCGCAGCGGGCGATTGACGCGCTACTGGCGGAGGGTTGGCTGGAAATGGGGCGGCGGCTGCGCCCGGCAGACGGTGGTGCAGGGCGGCTTACGGAGTTCGACCATGTGCAATGGCTGAGCGAAGCCATGCGGCGCGAGGGCCTGGTTTGGGAGAATGGGCCGAATGTGAGCGTGAACGCCAACAGCTCCGATTCGCATTACGAGCCTACAGCGGAAAACGCGGCGGAGATCCACGAGGGCGATTTTGTGCTGATCGATATATGGGGGCGGCTGGACCAGCCGAACAGCGTCTACTACGACATTACATGGACGGGTGTGGTGGGACGCGAGCCGACAGAGCGCGAGCAGCAGGTGTTTGCGGCGGTGACCGGGGCCCGCGATGCCGCCATTGCGGAAATCGAATGGGCCTTTGCCGGTGGACGGTCGATTTGCGGGTTTGAGGCCGATGATGCGGCCCGGAACGCGATCCGCAAGGCGGGGTTCGGCGAGTACTTTCCGCATCGCACCGGCCACAATATATGTAATGAGCTGCACGGACCCGGAGCGCACCTGGACAACCTGGAGACCCACGACAAGCGGCGCATCCTGCCCCATACATGCTTTTCAGTGGAGCCAGGTGTGTACCTGCCCGAGTTCGGGATACGCAGCGAGGTGAATATGCTGACCGCGCCCGGGAAGGCGTGGGTTACGGGGCAGGTGCAGCGGGAACTTATACGGATCTAAAATTATTATTTTCTATTATTTACTTCACATTCAAGGAAAAATCGGAGACTCACGACAGGCTCTTGCCGGGCACGGAGGCTGGATGTTCCTGCGCGACTTTTATTGAGCTGGAATCAAATAAATTTGACACTATCTCACTCAATCATGCATCTTAATAAGGTCACGAATTCCCTCTTACAGGCAGGACAACCATGGCAAAAATCATCGGAATCGACCTCGGAACGACCAACTCTTGTGTGGCCGTGCTTGAGGGCGGAGAACCCAAAGTAATTGCAAACGAAGAGGGCGCGCGCACGACACCCTCAATCGTCGGCTTTTCAAAGAGCGGCGAGCGGCTGGTGGGCCAGGTGGCCAAGCGCCAGGCGATCACCAACCCGGAGAACACGATCTTCTCTATCAAGCGCTTTATGGGCCGCCGCTTTAACGAAGTGACGGACGAGATGAAGATGGTGCCCTTCAAGGTGGTGCAGCAGGGCGAGCACGTGGCTGTGGTGGCGCAGGGTAAGGAGTATACGCCGCCCGAGATTTCGGCCATGATCCTGCAGAAGCTGAAGAAGAGCGCCGAGGCATACCTGGGCGAGGCGGTGGCGGGAGCCGTAATCACCGTGCCGGCGTACTTTAACGACGCGCAGCGCCAGGCGACCAAGGATGCGGGCAGGATTGCCGGTCTGGACGTGAAGCGCATTGTGAACGAGCCGACGGCGGCCGCGCTGGCCTATGGGCTGGACAAGAAGAAGGACGAAACGATTGCCGTGTACGACTTTGGCGGCGGCACCTTCGATATTTCCATTCTGGAAGTGGGCGAAGGTGTGATCGAAGTGAAGTCGACCAACGGCGACACCCACCTGGGCGGCGACAACATTGACCAGCGGATTGTGGACTGGCTGATTGCGGAGTTCAAGCAGGAAGAGGGTCTGGATCTGACGTCGAAGGGCAACGAGATGGCGCTGCAGCGTCTGAAGGACGCCGCGGAAAAGGCCAAGATCGAGCTTTCGACGACGCTGGAGACGGAGATTAATCTGCCGTTTATTACGGCGGACGCGACCGGACCGAAGCACCTGGTGCGCAGGCTGACGCGCGCCAAGCTGGAGCAGATGGTGGACGATCTGCTGCAGAGGTCGGTTGGGCCGTGCAAGCAGGCGCTGTCTGACGCCGGCGTTTCGACGAGCCAGATTGATGAAGTGGTTCTGGTTGGCGGCCAGACGCGTATGCCGAAGATCCAGGACCTGGTGAAGGACCTCTTCGGCAAGGAACCGCACCGTGGTGTGAATCCCGACGAAGTGGTGGCCGTGGGCGCGGCCGTGCAGGCGGGCGTGCTGGCGGGCGAGGTGAAGGACCTGCTGCTGCTGGACGTGACGCCGCTGACGCTGTCGATTGAGACGCTGGGCGGAGTGGCTACGCCGATGATTCCGCGCAATACGACGATCCCGACGAAGAAGACGGAGACGTTTTCAACGGCGGCCGACAGCCAGACGGAAGTCGAAGTACACGTGCTGCAGGGCGAGCGGCCCATGGCGGGACAGAACCGGACGCTGGGCAAGTTCAAGCTGGGTGGCATTCCTCCGGCGCCGCGCGGCGTGCCGCAGATCGAGGTCACCTTCGACATCGATGCGAACGGCATTTTGAACGTGACGGCGAAGGACAACGCGACGGGCAAGGACACGCGCATCACTATCACGTCGAGCTCCGGCCTGAGCAAGGAAGAGGTGGAGCGGATGGCGAAGGATGCCGAAGCACACGCCTCTGAGGACAAGACGAAGCGCGAGGAGATTGAAGCTCGCAATTCGCTGGACGGACTTGTCTACAACATCGAAAAGATGCTGCGGGAGGGCGGCGACAAGGTGCAGGAGGCGGATAAGAGCGAGGTGGAAACCGCGCTGGCCGACGCCAAGAAGACACTGGAAGGCTCGCCTTCAGTTTCAGATTTGAAGGCTGCGCAGGAGAAACTGACGCAGGCAAGCCACAAGCTGGCAGAGGCGCTTTACAAGGCCAATGCCGAACAGGCTCAGGCTGCGCAGGGCGGCGGCGAGGGCGGCGGTCCTTCAGACGGTGCGGCTGCGGGCGAAGGCGCCGGCGCAGGCGAGCAGAAGAAGGACGAAGGCGTGATCGACGCGGAGTATGTGGACGTGGATGAGAAGAAGTAGGCGGAGCTAGCGGCGTTAGCGTAGCTAGTAAAACATTGGGGTGGGCGACAGATGCATCGTCCACCCCTCTTCTTTGTCCAGCGATGCGTCTCCGCGAAGCGACGGCAGGCGGGAAGATTTGTTTTCCGGTCTGATGCGTGATGCGCTACACTTACCAGGTGATCAAGAGCTTCCGTCATGCTGGTGTCGAGCGATTTTTTAGGACAGGAAGCAAAGCTGGAATTCTCCCCATTCATGCCGTGAGGCTTGCGAACCGCCTCCAGGTGCTCGATTTTGCGAAGTCGCCTGCAGACATGAATTTGCCAGGATGGGATTTGCATAAACTGGCCGGTGATCTTAGGGGTCATTGGGCTGTAAAGGTAAGTGGTAACTGGCGTCTGACCTTTGCATTCGAAAGAGAAGACGCAATTCTCGTCGATTATCAGGATTACCACTAGGAGCGACGATCATGCAGCGAATGTTCAATCCACCTCATCCCGGGAAGATTCTGCGCGATGCGCTGGGTGATATGAGCGTCACTACGGCTGCGAAGAAGTTGCATGTCTCGCGTACCACGCTTTCGCGCATTCTCAACGGCGCGGCAGGTATTTCTGCCGATATGTCATTGCGTCTCTCCGCTGCCCTGGGGACACATGACAGCCTATGGTACGAGTTGCAGATGAGTTACGACATGTGGCAGGCGTCCAGAAAGAAACGGCCCAGAATCGAACGATTCGACGTGGCGGCGTGACGCTGTGACGTCAGGAGGCGCGCGCCGAGGATCCCCTCGGCGCGGCTCATGCGCAGTGGAAGGGGAAAGTGTTGCAGGCCCGATGCCGCGCAGATCTCATGTAGGAAGAACCGCGGCCGCCTGCTTGAGTTGGGTCACCACCCGTGCACGTTCGCAGAGCGTTTTGACCGCAGCGAGGAATGCACTGGGAGTTGTGCCCGATTCGCAGTCCAGGTCGTAGTACCTCTCAGCGTGCTCGCGTGTGGGATGGATGCGGAGAATCCGAGTTTCAGGATGCTGCCGCCTGAGGAACTCGACAACCTTTGCGGCGCGCGGAGATGTGACGGACTGGCTGATGACAGCAACATCGAAGAATCCTGACGGCTCGCTCCTCAGGATGTCGTTGCTGGCATACGACGTTACTTCGTAACCCTGTTTGCGCAGGATGAGCTCCCGAGAAAGCAAAAGGTGCTCATCATCACCAATAGAGAGAATTCGTACGGGGAGATCCATCTTTCACGCTCTATCGAATTCCGTCTCTTGCGCCAGCAGAATCCGTGCTTTCTGCCGGTCTGGCGGACTCGATTTCGAGGCCCTCGGTTCAGTTACCTGACCAGTACATAAAACGGTGAATTGCCGCAAATGAAGAACCTTGCCGGTGGCATTCTATTCGTAACTCCAAGGCCCTTGGGTTTCCGCTATATTTTGACTGTTGTGAACCGAGTATACACGAATGCTGCGGTTAGTAAATGGTAAATTTCCCGGGCTGTGGAAACAGGGGAGGTAGCGCATTTTGGGGAGACTAGCCGACGAGGATGCGGGTTACCGTGAGTCGAGTTGCGAAGAGGCGCGGACGATCAGTTTGGGTTCAATCACCGTGTTGCGCGGCCGGGCCGGAGCCGGCCTTTCCAGCAGGCTAATTATCATTTTGGCGGTTCGCTCGCCGATCTCCGCCGCTCCCTGGTCCACGCTGGTGAGGGGGACGCGGAGTTTGCTGCTGTAGTGGTAGTTTCCGCTGCCGACAATGGCGATGTCCTTGGGAATGCGCAGACCGACTTCAAACGCCCTGACCATGGCTCCCACGGCGATGGTGTCATTGAAGCAGAAGAGGGCGTCAGGGCGAGGCCTGAGCGCCAGCACCGCATCCATGGCCTTCTTGCCACGCTCCTCGCCGATGGAACCTCCGCCCTCGCCGCCGGGGACTATGTAGCTCTCAGGTACGGACAAACCGTGGCGCCGCATGGTGTTCAGGAAAGCATCGGCCCGGCGGTTGCCCACGTTGGTGGCCGGCCCGCGGATGTGGGCGATACGCTTGCGGCCCTGTTTGATGAGATGCTCCGTGGCCAGCTCGCCGACGCGGTAGTCGTTGACGCCGACGAAGTGGAAGGCATGACCGGGGAAGTTCCGGTCGAGAAGAACAAGCGGGACGCCGGTTTCGCCTACCATGCGAAGAGGCTCCGGGTCGTGCTGGCAGGAAGCCACGACGTAGCAGTCGAGACGATGCGCCAGCATGTGCTCGATCTCCTGCTGCTCGAGGGTGGGATCGCTTTCAGAGGACGAAACGATGAGGAAGTAATCTTTCTTGCGCAGCGTGGTGGAAAGCGCCTTGGCGATCTCTGAAAAGAAGGGATGAATCAGGTCAGGCACAACGAGGCCGATGAGGTAGCTGCGGCCTGTGACGAGACTGCGGGCCGTGAGGTTCGGCCGGTAGTTCATGCGCTTTACGTATTCGAGGACCTTCGCCTTGGTCTCTTTGGCGATATCGGGGCGATCGCGCAGCGCCTTCGACACTGTAACGATGGACACACCGAGTTCATCTGCTATGTCTTTAAGTCGGACAGCCATGGCGCAATGTACTCAATATAAATGGTCTACTTGAAATTCAAACCAGAAACTATGAGAATTAGCTGCCTGTCCGAAATGCGGGCTGTGGGATGATACGACAAAAAGCCGCGTTTGAGGACCAGATTTGCGGCGGGCTGCGGCGCGATGGGGCGCGGCTGATGCGGCCGGCTTTGCAGTAGAGGGCCGGTCACGATACCATGAGAAGGATGATGCGGTTGGTGTGCCCCGCCTGAAGACGGGGTGTGCCGGCGCTGGAAACGGCCCTCAAGACGGTTCCGGTGAAGCATCTGCAGGAAATCGGTTTTCTCAAGTGCGGAAGTGGTGAAATTGGCAGACACACCATCTTGAGGGGGTGGCGCCGAACAGGCATGCGGGTTCAAGTCCCGCCTTCCGCACCAAAATCCTTTTCGCCCACCGGGGCGAATCCCGAAGGCTGTTCAAAGCAATGCAGATTTTGTTTTATGTCGTCGTGACCATCCACGTATTGGTGTCGTTTTTCCTGATCGGCGTTGTGCTGATCCAGCAGGGCCGTTCGGCTGATCTGGCCGGTGCTTTCGGCGGGCAGGGCTCGCAGACGGCGTTTGGGCCGCGGGCGGCAGCCAACGTGTTGACCAAGTTGACGACATGGGCGGCGATCATCTTTATGTGCACATCGCTGGCCCTGGTGGTTCTGTACGAGCGCTCTACGGCGCAGCGCTCCGTACTTCAGGGCTCACAATCGGCTCCCGCCTCCGCACCTGCCAAGTCGGGCAAGTGACGCCGACTCTGCCATGATTCTGGAAACCTTCCCCGTCGGCCCGCTGGCCTGCAACTGTACTGTGCTGGGCGACGAGGACGCGGGTGAGGCCATTGTCATCGATCCCGGTGACGAGGTGGGCCGGATCTACCAGCGGCTCAATGAGCTGGGACTGAAACTCAAGCAAATCCTGGTGACACACGCTCACATTGACCACGTGGGCGGCGCGCTGAAGCTCAAGAAGCTGACCGGCGCACCGATTTTCCTGAACGAAAACGATCTTCCGCTGCTGAAGATGATGGCGATGCAGGCCGGATGGCTGGGCATAGACACACCTGAGACGGCGCCACCCGATGAGAGCCTGGCGGACGGTATGAGCGTGGGACTGGGGCGCTATCCGGCAACGGTGATTCATACGCCGGGGCACACGCAAGGGTCAGTGAGCCTGCATTTTGCACCGCTCAAAATGGTGATTGCCGGCGATACGCTGTTTGCCGGGAGCATCGGGCGTACGGATCTGCCCGGAGGCAATTACGGGCAGATTATCGATTCCATTCACAGCCGGCTGATGGTGCTGCCCGACGAAACACGGGTTCTGCCTGGACATGGACCGGAGACAACCATCGGTGGGGAACGCAAAAGTAACCCCTTTCTTCAGATCCACTAAGTCCCTTCGCCGGAGAAGACCTGCTCTTTCCTTTCAATTGGATACAAAAGGATATCTCAAGAAAAGCTTACGGTCGAAGCCCCGTAATGTTACTTGATTGATGCGTTCCAAGATAACCAACCAGATTGGTTACTCCAGTGCTGAATTCCTGCACGGGAGTCAGCAGGCTTATGACCAGCCAGCCTGATTCCGGCATACCGAAGAAATAGCCGGGGTGCAGCCAGACGCCCTGCTCCAGCAAAGCGAGCACGGTTTTTTCGTCGGGCTCCAGCGCCGGAATCCGGAGCACCGCATACCAGCCGCCTTCCACAATCAGCCTCTGCACCGCGGGAACGCGCTCGAGCTGGCGATCAAGCTCAGCGAGGTTTGCCGCGGTGCGCTCGCGAACCTGATCTTCAATGGCATGGCGGCCCGCGAGCCACGCCGATAGCGCGCACTGCACGGGCGCATTCATGGACAGGAAGGTGTCGGCGATAACTTCGAGCCGTTCCAACGCGGAAGCCTGGGCGGGGCCGGTTGCGGCGATCCACGCGGCCTTCATCTGGGGCAGGCCGGCGATTTTGCTGAGGCCGCTGACGACGAAGACGGGGACGCCGTCGAGGCCGGCAGCAAAACTGCGGGCTTCGCCGGTGTTTCCGTAGTCGAGGAAGACTTCGTCCACGATCAGTGAAAGATCGAACTCGCGGCAGAGGCGGCCGAGTTCCTCTGCTTCCCAGGGCTTGGTGAAGTGGCCAGTGGGATTGTTGGGGTGCACGAGGACGATGGCGCGGGTTGCGGGCGTGATGGCGCGGCGGATTGCCTCTGGATGGATCTGCCAGCCGTGGTCATAGACGAGCGGCGCGGGTTTGAGGCGCACATCGTCGAGCGCGGCGAGAAAGTCAAAGAGCGGATAGCCGGGCTGCAGTACCAGAATTTCGCTGCCCGAATCGCAAAGCAGGCGAAAGAGATAGCTGTACGCCTCGCTGGTGCTGGTGGCCAGCACGATTTGCGCGGGGTCAAGGATGACGCCGTGGTCTGCGTAGTAGCGGCAGACGGCCTGGCGCGCGACGAGCATGCCTTTGGGCTGCGGATCGTAGTCGAGCGCGCGCGGGTCGTCCAGCGCTGCAAGCAGGTCAGGCGGGTATTGAAAGCCGCAGCGGGTGGGATTGGAGGCGGTGAGATCGGCGATGGGCATGCCGGCCTCGACACGCTGCCGGTGCGCGCGGGCCAGCTCGCTTTCTTCCGTGTTCCAGTTGGTTCTCTGCGAAAAGCGCATCGGCTCGATACCTGGACGGCTCAGACAGTGCGAGCCCGCAAGGGGGCATCGTGCACAATGAAGAGAGGCGTCCTTTTTCAACCATACACGGACGGCCAACGGGAGGCGGGTTGGGTCTGCGCGCAGTTGTATTCGACTTTGGGATGGTTCTTACCGGTCCGCCGGATGCCGCGGCGCATGCCGAGATGCGGCGTATCACAGGGCTTGAGAAGGAGCGGTTCGAGAGCCTCTACTGGGCCGACCGGCACGCCTACGACGAAGGCAAGTTGACGGGGATTGGCTTCTGGCAGAAGCTGGTGAGCGATGCCGGGCTCGATCTGCCCGCATCGGCGATTGAGGAGCTGAACCGGTGGGACGCGCGCATGTGGACCACCATCGATCCAGTGATGCTGGCCTGGCAGCAGAAGTTGAAGGCGCACGGGCTGCTGACGGCGATCCTCTCGAATATTGGCGACGCGGTTCTGGCGAGCCTGAAGCGCGAGTTCGCGTGGCTCTCGCAATTCGATGTGCTGGTGTGGAGCTATCAGCTTGGCGTAGCCAAGCCTGACCCGGCGATCTACCGGCATGTGCTGGAGCAGCTCGGCACCGCAGCCGCGGAGACGCTTTTCATCGACGATAAGGCGGTGAACGTGGAGGCTGCCCGCGCGCTGGGCATGAAGAGCCTGAAATTTACGACCGTGGAGCGGCTGCGTACCAATCTTGCAGCGCAGGAGTTTGCCGCCGGATTGCCGCTGCCGGGCTGAGAAGCTGTTGCTTCCGGTCTATTGCCGGCCAAACCGCCAGCCCAACCCGGCGTTCAGATACATGAAATCGATGCCGGGGTTTCGTGACGAGATGTCACCGTTGGAAAAGTGAAAGTCGCTGTAGCCGAGACGAAATTCCATGCCGGAAGGCAAAGTTGTTTCTACGCCGCCTCCAAATTGGGCGCTGAAATTGAGCTTGCTTGCCTTTGCCGAAAGCACATGATCGGCGAAGTAGAGCAGCCCGCCCTTGCCGATCAGGTATGGCTTGAAGGTTTTGTTGCGGCGCCAGAGCAGGCGCACGCCAATCGGCGAAAGTCCTACGCCGTAATGGGTCTGCCGGGCGGTGGTGAGAGGTCGGCTGTCCAAGCCGTACTCTGCCGGCTCGTTGAGCAGAACCACGGGCAGAAATTCGGCGACGTAATCAACGCGCGCACCGAGAAAGCCTCCCCAGGAGTGACGGTCGTACTCGATGCCGATGGGATTGATGCGGCGGTCGTCGGCATAGGCGAAGACGTGGATGTTGCCGATGGAACTGCCGCCCTCGATGACAAGCTCAGACGCGGGTGGCTGCTTTGCGGGAGTGGGACGCTGCTGGGCATGCGTCAATCCCGGCACAATCAGGAACAAGGCGACCGTGGTTGCGCTGAACAACTTGGCGCGGAATGCGGCACTCAGATCAGCCGGCACCCGCCGCACGAAGAAACTCACGATGCTGCCATGCCGAGGCCCACGAGGTTTGCCGCCACGACGATGACAAGGATGCCGGCCCACAACAGCCGCACCGGGCGCGAACCTACGCCCTTCCACTCGCCCAGCGCCAGGCCAACCAAGCCGCCGCACAGAACGTAAATGCTCATGTGGAGCATCCAGTTCACGTAGTCCAGCCGATGCGGGATGTTGGCTGCTCCCCATGCGTAAAAGAAGAACTGAAAGTACCACATGATACCGCCTGCCGCGGCCAGCGTGCCATTCTTCCAAAGCGTTCCGCGGGATTGGCTCAGGTCGCGGCGCAGCGAAAGATCTTTTTTGAAGCCAAGGCGGACGAAGCAATAGATGAAATTCACCACGCCGCCACCGCCCATGATGATTACGTAAGTGGGCAGCGCCGCATACAGCGGATTCACGCCAAGATGGAGAGCCTTGTTGGCGATGGGAGTGGCGGCGTCGATGGCAAACGACATGCCCGACGAGAAGATGCCGCACATGACAGCCAGAAGGAGTCCGAGCTTGACGTTGAATTCCTGGACCCCGGTGCCCATCTGCTGTTCTTTCTGATGGCCGGCGTAGGAGGTGATGGCTATCCCGATGAGCGCCACGAAGATTCCGGCCATGGTGAGCAGGCCGCTGCGGGTGGTAATCAGCGCCGCCGCCTGCCCATGCACCAGCGGCGGCACCAGCGTACCTACCACGAGTGTGACGCCGATGGCGACGCCGATACCCAGTGACATGCCGAGGTAGCGCATGGTGAGGCCGTAGCTGACGTTGCCCACGCCCCACATGGCGCCGAACAAGGCTACAGTCAAAACCAGGCCGGGGTTGAGCGACAGGTAAAAGGCGCCGAAGTGAGGAAGCAGCATGAGGCTTACGCCGATGGGAAACAGCACCCAGGAAAAGAAGCCGGCGAGAGCCCACGTCGTTTCCCACGACCACTTCTTCACCTTTTCAATTGGCGCGTAAAAGGAAGCCGCACAACTGGCGCCCAGAGTATGCCATCCGATTCCAGCGAGGATCACAGATTTCTGTTCCTTTCGTCTCAGACTGCCGGCCGATTGCACGTTGCGCGGTCAGCGATTCTCGAAAAACAACTGTGCACTACAACGCGACATGCAATGTGTAGCTGCCTGCGGGAAGCTCGTAACCGCTCTTCCCCGCGCGCGTGGCCACTTTCGCCAGCTTGCTCGCGGCGAGTGGAACTCCATCGATGGTATACTTCGCCGCCTGCTTTGTGCTCAACGGCAGCCAGGCGGTGGTGTTGGCGGGGATGGTCACGTGCCAGGCGGCGGCGGTTCCCTGCACCGTCCAGTCAGAACGGATTGGCCCATAGACGGAGTGATACGTGAAGGAGAGCTTGCCCAGCTTTGCGTCAAAGACGGGGTGCA
This sequence comes from uncultured Acidobacteriota bacterium, assembly GCA_963830225.1. Taxonomy (GTDB): domain Bacteria; phylum Acidobacteriota; class Terriglobia; order Terriglobales; family Acidobacteriaceae; genus Telmatobacter. Next base: position 511,745 of record CAWHLO010000001.1, read on the forward strand.
ACACCACGGTGTGGAAGCCCGCATCGAGCGGTGTAGCGTCCACGCCGGCCGCGTAGCGATAGATCCATGCGCCCACCGCGCCGTACGCGTAGTGGTTGAAGGAGTTCATGGCCGGATCGTTGAGCATCTGGTTGCCGTTCCAGCGTTCCCATGTGGTGGTTGCGCCGTGCTCAATCATGTAGCCCCACGACGGATATGCGGTGTTGAAGAGCAGATGGTAGGCGAGCTGCGGGTAACCCGCTTTGGTCAGGACCTCAAGCAGGTACGGCGTGCCAAGGAAGCCCGTGCCAAGCAAATCGTGATTGGCTTCAATCTTGTCAGCCAGGCGCTTGGCGGCCGCAGCACGCAGGTTCTGCGGCAGCAGGTTCATGTGCAGCGCCAGCACGTAGCCGGTCTGGGTGTCGCCGCCGTGGCTCCTGGCGTTGGGGTTGTTGATGATTCCGAAGGATGAAGGGCCGTTGTACGCGCCGGCTACGAAGCCGTTGCTCTGCACAAAGGCCTTTTCGAAGGCGGCACGAATCTTGTCGAAGAGTTGCGCATATTTCTGCTCGTCGGCGGTGCGGCCGGTGGCGCGTGCCATTTCGCGCATCAGCGAGGCGTCATAAGCCCAGTACGCGGTGGCGATCAGCGGGTAATAGGTCTGGCCTTCGGGCGAGAGCCAGTCGCCGAAGGGCGTTCCTCCTTCGTTCTTCCACAAGTAATCGGGATTGGCGGCATGGATGGCGTCAAGGTACTTCGTCATTGCCGCCCAGTTCTGGTTGATGATGCTGGTGTCGCCGGACTGCAGCCACGAGGTCCACGGGATGATGACGCCGGCATCGCTCCAACCCGCGCCAGAGCCGGAGTGCTGGACTGAAGTGCCCGGCGAATAGATACCGTAGAAGGGCGTGCCGATTTGCGAGCCGCGCATGTCGCGCGCGTATTTGCGCGAGAAGGCTGCCAGCGACATGTTGTACGAGGCCGTGCGCCAGAAGACCTGCGCATCGGCCATCCACCCCAGGCGCTCGTCGCGCTGCGGGCAGTCAGTGGGCACGCTCATAAAGTTGGAACGCTGGCCCCAGAGGATGTTGCTCCAGAGCTTGTTGATCATGGGGTTGCCGGTTTCCAGCGTATCGGTAAACGGCGCGTCCGTATGGAAGTCGATGGCCTTTACCGCATCCTTTCCGGGCGCGGTGGGGAGGCCGGTGAGTTCGGCGTAGCGGTAACCGTGATACGTGAACTGCGGCGTGAAATCTTCGCCGCCCTTGCCATTCAGGATGAAGTGGTCCGTGGCTTTGGCGGTGCGCAGATTTTCGGTGTAGACCGTGCCATCGGAATTCAATATCTCGCCGAAACGCAGCGTCACGTCAGTTCCGGCGGGGCCTTCGACGCGCACCCGCTCCGCGCCAGCCATGTTCTGGCCGAAGTCATATACATAGACGCCGGGTTTGGGCTCGGTTACGGATTTGGCGGTGAGTTCGCGATCGACGCGGATGGGTTGGAAGTTCTGCGCAAAAACCTCGATCGGCGGGATATTCACCATCGTCACCGGCTTCCATCCCGAAGCGGAGAATTGCGCCGTATCCCAGCCGGGCTCGGCCTGACGCGCATCCTGCGTCTCGCCGTCGTAAATGGTGGAGTGACGAATCATGGAGCGGCGGGCACGCCAGTTCAGGTCCGTCGCCACCCATTGCACTTTGCCGTCGGCACGCTCAATACGCAGCTCCGCCATCAATGCCGGCGGCGCCACACCATAGTTGTTGGGCCGCTGCATCCACTCCAGCGGATCCTCATACCAACCGGGCGCCAGGAGCGCACCAATGGCGTTTTTGCCTTCCTTCAGTAATGCCGTCACATCGTAGGTCTGGTAGACCACGTGCTGGCGGTAGTCCGTCCAGCCGGGCGACATCACCTGATTGCCGACGCGCTTGCCGTTGAGGAACATTTCGTACATGCCGAGCGCTGTGGCGTAAAGACGCGCGGACTTGATGGGCGAATCCACGGAGAAGGTGTGGCGCAGCGCCTTCACTGACTGGGCCGGCCACGGATGGCCAAGCTCGACGTCGGGTTTTGAGCCTGTGGCCTGCGCCCAGGTTTCGGCATTCTTCCAGCTTGCGTCGTTAAAGCTCTTTTGCTGCCAGCCGGCAGGCGGGTGAATTGCCGATTTCCAGCCGGTTCCGCTGGAAAAGCTCGTCCATGAGCCGTCGTTGTACTCCACAACCAGCGTGGCGATCATCGGCGGCGCCTCCGCCGTGGTCATGCCGTTGGGATTGACGTTGTAATGCACCGATTCGACGGCAATGGTGTTGGCGCCGGAAGCAAGCTTTGCGGTGACGTCAGCGTGCGCGAATTTCTTCCACCCCATTTGCTTATAGGGCGGCAGCGGGGCGGCGTTAAGCACCTGCGCGCCGTTGACCCATGCTGAAACCGTGTCCTGACCGGTGGCGTAAAGCGCCGCAAACCGAACCGGCTTGGCCAGCTTCACGGTGGTGCGAAAAGCATAATGCTCTTCGGCTTTCCTTTCCTCGGCGAGAGTCTTCCAATCCGGGCTTGCCACCCAGACCGCGCCCGCATGGCGCAGCGTTGCTTCTTCCGGCGTCTGGTGGCCGATCCACTCAGCGCGCCACACATTCTGCCCGCCGGATGCATCGCCCAACCCGGTCTCCCACCAGGAAATGTTGCTCTCAGCATAAGGCTGGCCCGAGGCGCCCCACACCTTCACGCGCCAGAAGTAGCGCGTACTGGGCTTGAGCACCTGCCCGTCGTAATGAATATTGATGGATGCGTTGGAGGCGACGCGGCCGCTTGTCCAGACGTCGGCCTTGCCCTGCTTGAGCAGCGACTCCCGCGAGGCCACAAACACCTCATAGGCGGTCTGCTTCGCGCCGCGGGCGGGGTCCTGGAGCTGCCAGGAGAATTGCGGCGCGGGGTCGTCGATGCCGAGCGGCGTCTTGAGATTGTCTACCTGCAAGTGCACCGGACCGGTAAAGCTCGCGGAGTTCTGCGCCGCCCCAGACATTGCAGCAAAACCAAGCACGAGACCACACACCATGCGGCAAATCCATCTGTTTTTCATGTCTTGAATCCCATCCAATCGAAAAGGCTATACAGCTTGACACCGCACCGTGAGCGATTTGAAAGCCCACAGTCTCGCTCCGGGACTGTGCCTGCTTCAACGAGTCGGACTGCACCCTGTGTTTCAGACAGGGATAAATTTCAGCACGGGAGAAAAGTACGCGTTGAGAGGTGCAGCTGTCAAAAGAAATCCGGATGGATTTGGGCTACGCCACGCACTCGAAAGACTCAATTCTGGGGCGGTTTGTCTGGGTAGCGTGCCAGACGCTGTAGTCTGCCTGCAAGCTGGCCCAATGGCCGGGCTGCGTACCGAAGTGAATCGCTCTCATCGGAGAAAAGCTCGACAACCTGATGCAATACTGAAGCATGGAAATCCGGCCGGCAGTACCGGAAGATGCGCTGCTGTGGATTTTGACCGGCAACACGCGAGCGGAGCATTTCTATCAAATGGATGGATGGCGTTCCGACGGTGTACGCCGAAGCGAGACGGTGTGGGGCGTCACCGTGGATGAACTCCGATATGTGCGGCGGCTTATGCAGCTTGACTGAACCTTGGGCCTGGAGGATCTGCCAACGGTCAGCATGGCCGGCCGCACGACCTGTTGAAGCGATTCAGATCTCCGGGTAGAGGTGTTCGATTGTCACCATCGGCAGGAATAACCGCTTTTGGGATTCAGGAAAAGGGATAAACCCGAAATCCCGATAGAACTTAGGGGCCTTCTCGTCTTTGGCATCCACTACGACCGCTGCGGATGCGATCTGCCGGCTCATGACAAGAGATCGTTTCAGGGCGTCAACCAGGAGCAACTCCCCTACGCCTTTTCCTTTGCAGGTGAGATCACGCGCAAGCCTGCCAAGGAGCGTAGCGCCTATTCGTTTGTATCGCGGCAGATTCAATTGCTTAGTCAATTCCAGAGGAAGATCTTCAACTTCAATATTGTCCTGCGTGAGCGTGTAGAAGCCTGCCAACTTATCATCCCTGGACGTAAGCACATAGACAGCGCAGGCCCGCCGTTCAATGTCCTGGGTTGCCTGCTGTTTCAGGTACCGGTCCAGTTCCGGCGAACCGCATGAAAAGGCCGCCCGAAGTTTCTTGTGCTTGTCTCCGAACAGCTCGATGTCTTTGAACTTCGGGATAGAGATGGCTTACCTCCCAAACACCTTTGCATGCCGTGCGGCAGCTTTCCGCAGCCTTTCATTTGGAGTTGGGGGATTAAGCAGGGCCTCCACAAATGCGATTCTGTCGCGGCGAGTCAGACTCGACAGCTCGCTTTCACGCAGAACCCGTTGAGCGGCCTCCACAGCGCTACTGACCACAAACTCAGTGACTTTTCTTCCTTGAACCGCAGCCGCTCGCTCCCAGAGAATTTTGGTCTCGCGGGGAACTCGAGCTTCCAGGCGTGCGTCCCTGATGGTGCGCTTCTTCATTGCAGAGGCCGGCATGGCAGTTCCCTCCTCCAATTTCATATCTCTTAAAGTGTACGGCAATTTGCCGCCAAACTTCGATGTTTCTCCCGTTACACTGCGTATCTGGGCGCCAGAAACTGAGAGCTTTCCATGCGGGCCAAACCGCGCACGAATGGGCCACCGAACCCCCCCGTGTCCCATTTCATTTCAGCCACGGGCTGGTGGTTGGGGGGAGTTTGATCCGCAATACCTCAGTCACCGCTTGCGAATAACGGGACCGGAAGCGCGGCAGCCGAGGTAGACACATCCCCCGGGCCGTTACACTTTCATCATGGCCCTTCGCCTTTACGTTGCCACCAGCAGCCAGGGGAAACTCCGCGACTTTCGCACCGCGGCGCGCGCCTTTTCGGTCGCCATTGAACCGCTGCCGGGACTCGACTCCATCGCCGCGCCCGAGGAAGATGGAGCTACGTTCGAAGCGAACGCCACGCTGAAAGCGCTTTACTACTCGCGCTTTGCGCCGGGAGAACTGGTGCTGGCCGACGACTCGGGCCTGGAAGTGGATGCGCTGGGAGGCGCTCCCGGCGTGCGCTCGGCCCGCTATGCCGCCGACTTCGGCCTGGTGGACTCGCCTGACGCGAACGACAATACCGATGTGTGGAACAACATGCTGCTGCTGCAGCGGATGGCTGAGGTTCCCGCAGACAAGCGCACGGCACGTTACCATTGCGTGCTGGCCGCGGCGCGCGACGGCGCGCTTTGCCACAAGGCTGACGGCTCCGTGGAAGGCATAATTCTGGACGCACCCCGCGGCACCGGCGGCTTTGGCTACGATCCGCTCTTCTATCTGCCGGAGCTGGACCGATCGATGGCCGAGATCGATCTGGAGACCAAACTCTCGCTGAGTCACCGCGGACGAGCGCTGGTCGCGCTGCTGCGCATTCTCTCCGCATGATGAGATGAAATTGTGTCGCCCATCACAGTTGAAGGTTCATCCGTCTTGACGCAGGTGACGTGGGTTACGAATAATGCTTTTAAGTCAAGACAAGTCCTTCTGGTCCCTCTATCTGGGACTTTTACGACTCGCAGCCTTTTTGGGAGCTGATCAATTCCATGGCGACAATTCAACAACCTGCCACGCATACTGTTGAGCGTGGGGTGCAGCCGCTTCGCGCAGGCCAGGGAAACAGCTTCATCTGGCGGAAGCTGCACTCGCTGCTCGGCATCATCCCCATCGGCGCTTTCCTTCTTGAGCATCTGATTTCGAACTTCGAGGCTCTTGGAGGGCCGGCCGCATACGGCAGACAGGTGAGATTCCTCAACAGCTTGCCCATGGTGCGCGTGCTGGAGTGGGTCTTCATCTTTCTGCCCCTGCTCTACCACGGCCTCTACGGCCTCTGGATCTGGCTGCGCGGCAAGGCCAACGTTGTCTACTATCCGTGGTCGGGCAACTGGATGTACGTGGTGCAGCGGTATACGGGCATCATTGCATTTGTGTACATCGGCTACCACGTGGCCACGCAGCGGTTTATGGGCGTGAGTCTGCCGGAGCATCCGGGCATGGCCTTCTGGAAAGTGCAGCAGGAGTTGATGCATCCGTGGGTCCTCGCGGTTTACATCATCGCCATGATCGCCGTCTGCTGGCACTTTGCTTACGGCGTGTGGCTGTTCGCGGCAAAGTGGGGCATTACGCCCGGTGAAAGATCGCGCAAGCGCTTCGGTTATGTGTGCGCGGTAGCCGGCGTTTTGCTGGCGATTCTGGGACTGGTAAGCATCTGGGCCTTTGTGGGACCGAAGTACGCCAATGCACCGCAGAACGTGCCTCTCTCCTATATGTCCGCGCCGGCGACTCCGGGAATATCGGCCGGCGCAGCGCTTGGCTCTTAGCCTGCCGGCAGACGGCATGAACCGAAGGCTAAAAGCTGAGAGCTAATAGCTGTTTTTTGAAAGGAACGATTGATGGCGGCACCCAAAATTATCGTGGTTGGCGGCGGCTTGGCCGGACTTTCGGCCGTTATCAAAATTGCCGAGGCCGGCGGGGCAGTGGATTTGTTCTCCATCGTCCCGGTGAAGCGCTCGCATTCAGTCTGCGCCCAGGGCGGCATCAACGCCGCAAAGAACCTGAAGGGCGAAGGCGACACCACCTGGAAGCACTTTGACGACACCATCTATGGCGGAGATTTTCTGGCCAACCAGACTCCGGTGAAGGCCATGTGCGAGGCGGCTCCGGCCATTATCGATCTTCTCGATCGTATGGGCGTACCATTCAACCGCACGCCTGAGGGTCTGCTCGATTTCCGCCGTTTTGGCGGCACGCTCTACAACCGCACGGCCTTTGCCGGCGCCACCACCGGGCAGCAGTTGCTCTACGCGCTCGACGAGCAGGTACGGCGCTACGAGTCAGAAGGCAAAGTCCGCAAGTTCGAGGGCTGGGAGTTTCTCTCCGCAATCCTTGACTCCAAGGGCGTGGCCCGCGGCATTACGGCGCTCGATCTGCGCACCATGGAGTTGCGCAGCTTCGCAGCCGACGCCATCATTCTGGCGACCGGCGGCATCGGCGCCATCTTCGGCAAGAGCACCAACTCCGTGGTTTGCACGGGCTCCGCGCAGTCGGCCATCTTCCAGCAGGGCGCTTACTACGCGAATGGCGAGTTCATCCAGGTGCATCCGACGTCGATCCCCGGCGAGGACAAGCTGCGGCTGATGTCAGAGTCGGCGCGCGGCGAAGGCGGCCGCGTGTGGGTGCCGCGCAATGCGAGCGACAAGCGCCAGCCCCGGCAGATTCCCGACGCGGAGCGCCTCTACTTCCTTGAAGAGTGGTATCCGAAGTACGGCAACCTGGTTCCGCGCGATGTGGCTACGCGCGCCATTCACAAGGTGGTCTACGAGCTGGGACTCGGCATCGATGGTCAGCCCATGGTCTACCTCGACCTTACGCACATCGATCGCGAGACGCTCGACCGCAAGCTGGGCGGCATCCTGGAGATTTACGAGAAGTTTGTCGGCGTCGATCCGCATGTGGAACCGATGAAGATCTTCCCGGGCATGCACTATACGATGGGCGGCCTGTGGGTAGACTTCGACCTGATGACGAACATTCCCGGCATCTTTGCCGCCGGCGAGTGCGAGTACCAGCACCACGGAGCCAACCGTCTGGGCGCGAACTCGCTGTTGAGCTGTATCTGGGACGGATTCCAGTCCGGCCCCAACGCGATGCGCTATGCGAGCGGCCTACCGGCTGCCGAAGGTGACGGCGGCGCCGCGGCGGAGCTGGCCCGCCAGGCAGAGATCAATGCAAAACTGATGAAGAGCGACGGCTCTGAGAATCCCTTCGGCCTGTGGCGCGAGCTGGGAAAAAGCATCACCGAGAACGCCACCGTGCTCCGCTACAACAAGGGTCTGAAGCAGGCCGATGAGAAGGTCGTGGAGCTGCTCGATCGCTACAAGAAGATCAACCTGAGCGACAAGAGCCAGTGGGCCAACACCAGCTTCGCTTTTGCGCGGCAGCTTTACAACATGCTGGAACTTTCACGGACTGTCGTTCTGGGCGCGCTGCTACGCGACGAATCGCGAGGCGCGCACTTCAAGCCCGATTTCCCGGAGCGCAACGACGAAAAGTTCCTCAAGACCACCAAGGCGAGTTTCACGGGCAATGTCGAGGGTCCGCGCTTCGAGTACGAAGAAGTGGATACGCAGTATATTCCGCCACGCGCGCGCAGATACGACGCGGCCAAATAGACGCAGGGAGACTGATTCATGGCAAACAAGACCATTCAACTCGAAATCAAGCGTCAGGCAAGCCCCGAAGCGCCCGCGGTGTGGGAGAAGTTTGAGCTGGAGTGGCGTCCCGGCATGAACGTCATCTCCGCCATGATGGAGATTGCCGCCAACCCGACGACCGCCGACGGCAAGCCCACCACGCCTGTCACCTACGATTCGAATTGCCTTGAAGAGATCTGCGGTTCGTGCGCCATGCGCATCAACGGCAAGGCGCGTATGGCGTGCTCGGCTCTTATCGACAATCTCGAACAGCCGATCCGTCTCGAGCCGCTCTCGAAGTTTCCGCTGGTGCGCGACCTGCAGGTCGACCGCTCAGTGCTCTTCGAGAACCTCAAGCGCGTCAAGGCATGGGTTCCCGTCGACGGCACCTACGACCTGGGCTCCGGCCCGCGCGTCTACCCGCAGCAGCAGGAAGTCAATTATCCGCTGTCAAACTGCATCAGTTGCACGTGCTGCATGGAAGTCTGCCCTCAGTTCAACGAGACAACGGGCTTTGTGGGTGCGGCCACCATTGCGCAGGTCAAGCTCTTCAACAACCACCCCACGGGCAAGGTTTTCAAGGAAGAGCGTTTGCGCGCGCTGACGGGCGACGGCGGCATCCAGGAGTGCGGCTACGCGCAAAACTGCGTGGAGGCCTGCCCCAAGCAGCTCCCGCTGACCAACGCCATCTCGGATATTGGCCGCGAAGTGGTTGTTCAGAAGGTGAAAGACTGGCTGCGCGGATAAGGCGCAGGCAATTCTTCCAAAGCACTGAATGAAAAATTAAAGGCTCTCCCGGGGCGTGAAATACAAGAACCGGGAGAGCCTTTGATTTTGCTGCTTACACCGTTTTGTTATCCGCCTCGGCAAGCATTGTATCCGCGGCCGCGCGGCTCCATCCAATGCGCAGGTCCTTCACGTCGTGCAGTGCGAAGGCGTGGCCGTTGTTGCGCGGCGCGGTGATGGCGAAGAAGTCCACGCGGTTCACGTCATCCAGGTAGAACGCGGGGCGCGCGTCTGGCGTGCCGTTGGCAATCTCCACGTGGCTCATCTCCACGTTGCGCATGTGGCGCATAAAGAAACCCGATGACGGCGTAACGCCGAACCTGCCCGGCTCCGGATAACCATGGATGTCTTCCGGAACCTGCCTCTGCGCCTGTTCGGCTGTGCCGCCGCCGACCGTCTCGATGTAGATGTTCGACAGCTTCACATCGTCGATGGTGTAGCCGGGGATGCCGCTCAGGATGGAGGCCTGGTGCGCCGGCGCGTTGTAACAATCCAGGTTGCTGATAAGGACGCGCTGGAACTTGCCCACCCTGGTCGACTCTTTGGGCCCGCGCAGCCGCGCGCCGAGACGCATGAAGAGCGGCCCGCAGAAGATGTCGCGCATGGTGGTGTTGGAGATGGTGATGTCTTCCAGCAGCGCGCCGTCCACCGTTTCCAGCGCGTAACCCAGGCAGCCTTCAAAGACGCAGCCGGTGATGGTGATGTTGATGAATCCGCCGTTCGACTCGGTACCGCACTTAATGCGTCCCGTGCCGCGCCGTTCGCCTTCAGGGAACTTCTTGAATGTGCCGTCGAGCACCGTGCCCAGCATGTAGTAGCCGGTGACGAGGCAGTTGGAGATGGTCACGTTCCTGGTGGCGCGCGCGTAGCCCAGGGCGTAGCTGGACTTGGGACAGATGCCGTCGTCCCACGGCGAGTTCACCGTGCAGTTCGACACGCGCACGTTCTGGCAGCAGTCGATGTCCATGCCGTCGCGGTCGGTGTCGATTCTCAGGTTGTCGATGGTCATGTTGTCCGCGCCGGTAAGCAGCAGACCGAAGTGGCCGCCCTTGAGGATGGAGAAGTCGCGCAGCAGCACGTTGTGGCAGTTCTTGAGTGCGATGGCCTTGTTGCCCACGCCGGACTGCTCGGCAATGTAGACCGGATAGTTGCCACGGGGTGCACGGTTGGCGCCGAAGCTGAGCCCTTTGCCGTAGATGATCCCCGTGCCGGTGATGCTGAAGTCGTGGATATCTTCACCCCAGATCAGCGAATTGTGCCAGTGCCGATGCCCGTAATCCTCGTAGTGGCCTGCCGCCGGATTGGGCTCAGCCGCGTCGTAGACGCCGCCGTTGTATCCGGTCTTCTGGCCCGGTAGAGGTGACGCCGCCGCCTCAATCATGCTGCCTTCCAGCAAATGCAGATGCACATTACTCTTCAGGTGGATGGAAAAGCAGAGATAGGTACCCGCAGGAAAAACCACCACACCACCGCCGGCTTCCGCGGCCGCCGCGATGGTACGATTCACGGCATCGGTGTCAAGCGTCTTGCCGTCGCCCGTGGCGCCATAGTCGCGCACGCTGAAGATGCCCTCACCTTTCGGAGTATTACCCTTCTTCCTTGAAGCAGCAAAGGAAGCGGCCGGCAACGCAGCACCCGCCAAGCCAAGACTACCCGTGCGCAAAAGATCACGGCGCAAGGAATCGAATGTTCTCACAACAACTCCTCCTTATGTTCTGTTGTTCTGATCGCTCGTAGTTAGTTTTTCCGGGCGGCGCTTCAGGCTGCATTACACGCCCGACATGTCGATCAGGCAAATATGCATTTCGTTTGGAGAGCATAAAAATTAGATCACTCGAGGTGGAAGACTTCCTCAAGCGGAAACATATTATCATCTGCAACCCCACCCCCGGTTGACTCGAAAAAAGGGGCCATCTCCGCCTGCCATTTTGCGTTCACGGGGCGCTGCTTCATGCCGTCCAGGCACTTGGCGAAGTTGTCCGTTTCGAGGTAACCCACGAGCAGGCCGTCAGGACGAAGGAAAAGAGAATAATTGCGCCACCCCGTTTCGCGCAGAGCTTCCAGCATCTCAGGCCACACCTCGCGGTGGCGCGCCTTGTACTCCTCCAGCTTTCCCTCGCGGACCTTCAACAGAAAACAGACTCGCATCTCTTCCTCTTTCTTTTTGATGAACGTTGACAAAACTGCGATATTTCTTGAGCGCACGAACGTGAAACAGCCCTATATGAGCACTTGCCGCAGGCCTATCGATCAATATAGCGCTGCGCTCCATCGCGTTGCGGTTCGCGTGACAGTTAACCTGACGTTCCGCCTGTCGTCCTACGGAAGAGCCACCCTGCAATGCGCTGGGAATGGCGCGCCAGTGCGGAAGAACCGCATCCGGCCGCGCTACTTCGATGCGCCGGTAGTTCCCAGCGCGGCATGCGGCCAGCCATCTTTCCACGTCAGCGTCGAGATCTGCAGTGCGGGCTTCCCGGTAATGGCGTCATAAGCATGAAAGACGATGTAGTCGCCTCCCGGCTGCTGCAGAATCGACTCGCCGCCCGGGCCAATCCAGCGGCTGTTGGCGGCCAGCAGTTGCGTGGCGCCGCCCTGCAACATGGGTTTGCCGCTTTCGTCTACGTATGGGCCTGTGACCTTGGACGATCGGCCCACCATGGTGCGATAGGTGCTCCGGGTGCCACGGCAGCACAGATCATAGGAAACAAACAAGTAGTAATAATGGCCATGATGCACGATGAACGGCGCTTCGATGGCCTGCCAGTCTGCCGGCAAGCCAGGCTTGGCCGGAGCCGGGTTTGCCGGCCTCACGCGCCGGGCGAGCGAATAGAGCGTGGTGTCCGCAGCGGACGGTTTGCCGGTCGCCGCATCGATGCGGCGCATCTTGATGCCATCCCAGAAGCTGCCAAAACAGAGCCACGGCTGGCCCTTTGCGTCGAGCACGATGTTTGGATCGATGGCGTTGTAATTGTCCGCGCGCGTCGACTTCAGAACCAGGCCGCGGTCCTGCCAATGATATTTCGGACTTTTGGGATCGAGCGTCTCATTGGTGGCTAAAGCGATGCCGGAGGTATTTACGCCGAACCTCGAGTAAGCGTAGTAGAGGTGATATTCGCCATGAAAATAGGAAATGTCAGGCGCCCACAGGCCCTTTGTCTCGGGGCTTATCTTCTGAATCCACTCCGGAAGCTGTTTAAAAACGTAGCCGCATCTCTTCCACGCATGCAGATCGTGGGAGCAGCGGATGGGCAATTGTCCGTTCTTCGCGCGCATGGTTGTGGAGAAAACGTAGTAGGTATTTCCCTCGTGGGCGATTGAGGGATCGTGGGTAAAGGGATAGTCGCCGCTCAGGACCAAGGCATGGGGTTTCTGGCACAGAAGAGACGCCGCGGGAATCAGCAGGAAGGCGGTGAGCAGCAGAAGCTTTTGTCGCACGAACAGGCTCCTTTTCGTAAAGCGGGACTTAACGTCCAAAACGCCGGACCAGTCAGAATACTCCGCAAGGACGCCGCGGCACCCTGCGTGCCGGCAAGACTTTTAGACGATGCACGCTGTATGGTGGGTTGTGGGATTACGCGCGATGCGCACCCGGTGGCAGCAGCCCACAAGAGCGGTGAGCATTTCGCGCGCTGAATTGCCGGTCGTATTCAGGGCAGAAAGGGAAACATGCAAACAAAGATCACTCGGCGCACACTTGCCAAATCGATCGCCGCGGCCGGAACGGCTGCGGGTCTCAAGAATATTTTGAACGCGGAAACGCCGGCAGGTATGGCGCATCGCTCGGAGTGGAAGGAAGTTTATCCCGGAGTATGGCGGGCAACTCTGGGTACGCCTGAACGCTACACTCCGGTATCGAGCCGGATGATTGCGCCGGATTCAGAAGGCCTGGCAAAACTGCCGCGTGTAGAGACAGCGCCACTATCGTCTATCACAGGCCGGCGCATTCCGCGCGGTTTTGTAGTCGAGTTGCCTCTGCGTCCGAATGAAGAAGTCTTCGGCTTCGGGCTGCAATTTCTGTCATTCGCGCAGCGCGGCAAGAAGAAGGTTGCGCGTGTCAACGCCGATCCCAGGATGGATACCGGCGATTCGCACGCGCCGGTTCCGTTCTATGTGACAACAGAAGGCATCGGAATCCTGATCGACACGGCTCGCTATGCGGATTTTTACTTCGGCGATGCAAGGCCGAAGCCGACTCATCCTGCCCAAAGTGTTTCGCAGACAAATCCCGCTCCAAATTCCACGCAGAGCCTGCAGAATCATGCCGCCGGCCGGATTACTGTCGATATTCCGCACGCGGCGGGCGTGGATGTGTACCTGTTTGGCGGCCCCGCGATGTTGGATGCGGTGAAACGTTATAACGTCTTTTCAGGCGGCGGAGTCGTCCCGCCGGAATGGGGTCTTGGATTCTGGTACCGCATGGATGCGAAGGCCGACCAGCAAGGCGCTCTCGCACTGGCTCGGGATTTTCGTGACCACAAGATTCCTTGCGACGTGCTTGGCCTTGAGCCCGGCTGGCAGACCCACGCCTACTCCTGCACGTTTGCATGGAACAAAGATCACTTTCCCGACCCAAAAGGGTTTGTGCATTCAACCGGCGAGATGCACTACAAAGTGAACCTCTGGGAGCATGCGTTCACGCATCCGGCATCGCCGATTTTTACCAAGATCGAGCCGCATTCAGGCAATTATGGCGTGTGGGGCGGCCTGGTGCCGGACTTTGCCGGTACACCCGCGCGCGAGGCGTTTGGCGCGTACCACGGCAAGACCTTTATCGACGCAGGCATCAGTGGATTCAAACTGGACGAATGCGATAACTCCGATTACACAGGCGGATGGTCGTTTCCGGAGTGCAGCGCATTTCCATCGGGTATTGACGGCGAGCAGATGCACTCCGTCTTCGGGCTTCGCTACCAGATGACCATCTGGAACGAGTTTCGCAAGCGCCGGCAGCCCACTTACAACCTGGTTCGCTCGAGTGGCGCTCTGGCCGCTCCTTATCCATTTGTGCTTTACAGCGACTTATACGGGCATCGCGAGTTTATTCGCGCACTCACTAACTCCGGATTCAGCGGATTACTCTGGTGCCCCGAGGTTCGCGATGCAGTAAGTCAGGAAGACCTGATTCGCCGCCTGCAAAGCGTGGTCTTTTCGCCGCTCGCAATGGTGAACGGGTGGTACATCAAGAATCCGCCATGGATGCAGCTCAACCGCAAGCTGAACAACGAGGGCCAACTGCTGGATAACTGGCAGGCACTGGAAGCCCATTGCCGCGAGATTATCGGCTGGCGCATGCAACTGGTGCCGTATCTGACGGCAGCGTTCGAGCGATACGCCGCCGATGGTACGCCGCCCTTTCGCGCGCTGGTTCTCGATGCTCCGCAGGATCAGCGGCTTTACAAAGTCGATGACCAGTATATGGTTGGCGACCGCATGATGGTTGCACCACTGTTTGCCGGTGAGCCCACGCGCAAAGTGGTAATGCCGCAGGGTGAGTGGCACGATTTCTGGACGGGAGAACGCGTGCAAGGCGGCACGGAATTTTCGCTGCCCGCCTCTACAGACCGCATTCCTGTGTATGTGAAGGGCGGCAGCGTTGTGCCCTGGGCAGATGTTGGCCTTTACGCCGGCGCGCCGGAGACTCGCCGCCTCACCGTGCGCGTTTATGGCGATGGCTCATTGCCATTCGCAATCGGCACAGGGAAAGAGACGCTGCGGCTCCGGTGGAGCGGCGGCGCGGGAAAGGTGGAAGGCGCGCGCGAGCGCTACAACAGTTATGCATGGAAGAGAATGAGCTGATCGCGCAAACGCCAGGTGTATGGCGGGGCATCCGTTTAGAGCGAGAAGCCGCAATGCTGGGCTTGCGTATTTGCTGGGATGCCCCGTAGTATGCGGGCTGTATTTTGTTCAACCGGTTCTGCAATCTTCGTTGCCTCCAGGCTCACGAAAGAAACATACAATGCGAATTCGTCTCTTGATCCTCGTTGTTACTACTCTCGTACTTTCTCCCAACGTCGTCCTTTCGCAGTCATTCGCTGACCTGGTGAATCCGATGGCAGGAACTGCCGCGGGCGGACAGACCTTCCCCGGCGTTGGCGTGCCGTTCGGCATGACCCAGTGGACACCTGCCACGCGAGACTCAGAACAGAAAGGTGTGGTTCCCTACTTTTACAAGGACCATGCCTTTCGCGGCATTCGCGGCACGCATTTTCTCAGCGGTTCGGCGACGCAGGATTACGGCAGCTTCCAACTGCTTGCGGGCTCCGGCAAGTTCGACTGGCACGGCGAAGCGCCATCCACAAGCTTCTCTCATAGCGCCGAACATGCCTCGCCGTATCTTTACAAAGTCGATCTCCCCAGTCTGCATGTCTCTACTTCAGTAACTGGTACAGCCCGCTGCGGCCTGCTGCGCTTCGTGTTTCATCGCGGAGGAACGGCATGGATCGATGTTCAGAACAATGCCCGCGCAGGCGATGGCGAATTACATTTCGACCCGTCGCGCAATGAGATTACAGGTTCCAGCGCAGTGCGGCGGCTCTATGCCGGGCAAGGGGAACTGGCGGGATTCAAGGGCTACATCGTGGTGGAATTCAATCATCCATTCCACATCGGCGGAACATGGTCGGGAACGGAGATTCACCCCGGTTCAGTACAGCAAGCGTCGAAGGCGAGTCCTTCCGGAATTTACATTACGTTTGACGTGAAGCCGGGTGAAGCTGTTCTGGCGCGCGTGGGAACATCCTTCGTGAGTGTCGATGAGGCACGGAAGAACCTGCGGGCGGAGATCCCGGAGTGGGATTTTCAGAAAGTGGAGCAGGCGAGCCGCAGCGCGTGGAATCACGCACTCGGCAAGATTGACGTAAGCGGAGACCAGACCAACAAGCGCATTTTTTACACCGCCATGTATCACGCGTATCAGCTCCCTCGCATCATGAGTGATGTGGATGGGACTTACCCGCAATTCGACGGCGGAAAGACGATTGAAACTGCGCGCGGCTTTACCTACTACGGCGATTATTCGGCCTGGGACACGTTCCGTGCCGAGCAGCCGCTGATGACGATCATCGATCCGGAACGCGTCCCGGATATGCTCCAGTCTCTGGTGGTGAAAGGAGAGCAGGGCGGCTTTCTGCCCATCTTTCCGGCGTGGAACAGTTACACCTCGGAGATGGATGGCGATCACTGTGTAGCGATTATCGGCGATGCGTATTTGAAGGGCATTCGCGGCTTTGATGTGATGGAGGCGTATCGCCTGATGCGCAAGAATGCACTGGAAATACCGCCGCCGGCCGAATACCGGAATGGCGAAGGGCGCCGCGCGCTCGCCTCTTATTTGAAATACGGCTACATCCCACTGGAAGACCATGTTGACGAATCGGCTTTTCATCGGAACGAACAGGTATCGCGCACCCTCGATTACGCCTACGATGACTTTGTTCTGGCGGAGATGGCGAAGGCTCTGGGTAAGTCTGCTGACGAAGCGCTCTTCATGCGGCGCGCACAGAATTATCGCAATGTCATCGATCCGCAAGACGGGTTCGCCCGGGGACGTCACGCCAATGGAACCTGGGTAACTCCCTTCGATCCGGCAAAACCAGCTTCGTATATTACGGAAGGAAACCCGTTCCAGTTTACGTTTTATGTTCTGCAGGATATCCCCGGACTTATCAAGCTGGAACATGGCGATGCGGGTTTTATCGCCAAGCTCGATGAGTTATTCGCCAAAGGTTTATATAACCAGGGGAACGAGCCGAGCCATCACATACCTTATTTGTACGACTACGCCGGCGCCGCATATAAGACGCAGGAGCATGTGGCTCAAATTCGCGCGGAATACAAGGATAAGCCGGGCGGGCTTCCGGGTAACGACGATGCGGGGCAAATGTCGGCCTGGTATATCTTCAGCGCGCTCGGGTTCTATCCGGTCACACCGGGCATTCCGCGCTACGCGCTTGGAACGCCGCTCTTTCGCGATGCCACAATTCATCTGCCCGGCGGAAAAACCTTTGAGATTGCTGTCGAGCGCGACACAGCGCAGGCGCCGTACATCCAGTCGGCGACTTTGAATGGAAAACCTCTGAACCGCTTCTGGCTGACGCACGCTGAGATCATGCAGGGCGGAAAGCTCCTTGTCCGCATGTCTTCAAAGCCAAATAAGGATTGGCCTGGCGGGATGAAAGACGCAAACTGATTCGTCGCAGACAGGGCTGTCCATCGTCCTTTTTGCCACAAAATCCCAATGACTGTTGTTGATTTCTTTTGCACCGGGAACCGTTCATTTTCAGAAACACGAATAACCTTCCTGCGCTCCTATATTTAGGCTCACTTTGAGCACTCCGGATCACACTGCATGCCCGAATTCCGCAAATCGAAGTGACACCAGAAAAATCTCCCGATTCTGCTGATCCTGAAGGACTTCGGCCCCCTGGGTGTGCCAGGGAATCCTGCGCACTTCTGCCGCGACTCCCACCATCGCCGGAGCAGATTGGACGATTTCCGAACCAGTTCAGACCGAAAATCGCTTTTCTGGCTCAGAAGCGCTTGATAAAGCTACGTCATGCCGGTTATCTTGAGCGCAACATTCAATGTAGTTTTTTGTGCGGTCCCGCAAGCCGCAGAGCACGACAAGTGCCAGATGGGAGAGTATGAGAAGTTTGGCATCGCGAATTCTTATGGTTGGACTTTTGGGCTGCACAGCAGCCTGCGTGGTGGGCGCGCAACAGGCGCAGCAGCCGCCGTATCGAAATACAAACCTTACCCCCGAACAGCGTGCAGCCGACCTGGTGCACCGCATGACCCTGCAGGAAAAAGCCAGCCAGCTTGTGAACCAGGCGCGCGCCATTCCGCGGTTAGGCGTTACCGCTTACGACTGGTGGAGCGAGGCGCTGCACGGCGTCGCGGTTGACGGCACAACAGAGTTTCCTGAGCCCATCGGGCTCGGCGCCACCTTCGATGCTCCCGGCATTCATACCATGGCCATCGCCATCGGCACTGAGGGCCGCGTGGTGCATGAAAAAGCCGTTAAGGCCGGCGACTCGAACATCTTCCATGGCCTCGATTTCTGGGCGCCGAACCTCAATATCTTCCGCGATCCCCGCTGGGGCCGCGGGCAGGAAACCTACGGCGAGGACCCGTTCCTCACCGGGCGCATGGGGGTGGCCTACGTCACCGGCATGCAGGGCAACAATCCCAAGTATTACCGGGTGATCGCCACGCCCAAGCACTTTGTCGTACACAGCGGCCCCGAGCCCACGCGCCACTTCGCTGACGTCGACGTTAGCAAGCACGACGTACTCGACACCTACGAGCCCGCCTTCCGCGCCGCCGTTACTGAAGGCAAGGCCGGTTCCGTCATGTGCGCATACAACGCCATCAACGGCCAGCCGGCCTGCGCAAACCAGTTCACGCTTCAGGATCAGCTTCGCGGCAAGTGGGGCTTTGAGGGATACGTGGTCTCCGATTGCGGCGCCGTCATCGATATCTTCAACGGCCACCACTACCGTCCTACGCAGGCCCGGGCGTCGGCCATTTCGCTCGAGCGCGGCATGGACAACGAGTGCGCCGACTTCTTTGCCAAGGTAACGGACGACCACGACTACCGGCCTTACATCGAAGCCGTCCAGCAGGGCTATCTGAGTGAAAGCGCCATGAACACCGCGCTGATTCGTCTCTTCACGGCGCGCATGAAGCTCGGCATGTTCGACCCGCCGGGCATGGATCCCTACTCCAACATCCCTGAAAGCGAGCTCAACAGCTCGGCTCACCGCGCCCTGGCCCGCAAGCTGGCGAATGAGTCCATGGTGTTGCTGAAGAACGACGGCACGCTTCCGCTCAAATCGAGCGTGAAGACCATTGCCGTTGTCGGCCCGCTGGCCGACCAGACGCGCGTGCTGCTCGGCAACTACACGGGGATTCCTACGCACACTGTTTCCATCATGGAAGGCCTCAAAGCTGCGTTCCCGAACGCGAAGATCAACTACGTTCCGGGCATTCAGTTCCTGAGCAAAGAAGGCGATCCGGTGCCTGACAGCGCGCTCACAACTCCCGACGGCAAGCCCGGCCTCCATGCTTCGTACTTCGCCTGGCAGGGAATGGTATTGGGGTCCAGCGCTCCTCCCAAGCCCCTCGCCAGCCGCACTGAAGCGAACATCAACCTCACCGAAAGCAACCTGCCCTCAGAAATCGCCGCGCAGAAGGAGCAGATCGGTGCGCAATGGTCGGGATTCCTGACGCCAACCGATTCCGGCGACTACCTCATCGGAGTGAAGGCCGATGGCTTTGCCCGGGTCGAGGTCGATGGCAAGACGGTGGCGCAGGTGTTCAACACCCACGGTTACGAGGCGAAGCTCGGCCGCGTGCACCTCGAAAAAGGCCAGAAAATTGCGCTGAGCGTCACTTACGGCGTGATGGGCGGCGGCCAGCCCCACGCGCAACTGATCTGGGCCAAGGTCAACAATAAGCCTTCACCTGAGGCCATTGCCGCGGCAAGGAATGCCGATGTTGTCATCGCCGTTGTGGGTCTCACCAGCGAACTCGAAGGCGAAGAAATGCCGGTGAGCGAGCCGGGATTCCTCGGCGGTGATCGCACCAGCATCAACATGCCTCAGCCTGAAGAGGACCTTGTCGAAGCAGTGGCGGCAACCGGCAAACCGCTGGTCGTGGTGCTGACAAACGGCAGTGCGCTCGCGGTCAACTGGATCAACCAGCATGCCAACGCGGTCCTCGAAGCCTGGTACCCCGGCGAAGAAGGCGGCAACGCTGTGGCAGACACGCTGAGCGGCAAAAACAATCCAGCGGGCCGGCTGCCTCTCACGTTCTACAAGGATGTGAGCCAATTGCCGAACTTCGAGGATTACTCGATGGCGAACCGCACCTACCGCTACTTCAAAGGGAAGCCGCTCTATCCCTTTGGTTATGGCCTGAGCTACACAACATTCAAATACAGCGATCTCGCGCTTCCGAACGCGACCGTCAATGCCGGTGATCCGGTCGCTGCCGATGTCACCGTAACCAACACAGGCAAGGTGGCAGGCGACGAGGTTGTGCAGCTCTACCTGAAGTTCCCACAGGTGGCAGGCGCGCCGGATATCGCTCTCCGCGGATTCCAGCGCATCCACCTCGACCCGGGCCAAAGCCAAAAGGTTCACTTTGACCTGGAAAACCGCGATCTGGGCATGGTGACCAACCTCGGCAACCCGATCATCGCCGGCGGCGACTATACCATCAGCATTGGCGGTGGCCAGCCGGATACGGGCGCGCCCGGTGTCACCGGACACTTCCATGTCGACGGTCAACTCGCCTTGCCGGAATAACAAACCGGCAGTTTCAGGCGACGCAACGCAACATCCACGGTCCCCGGTCAATCCATCAATGGATTCCGGGGACCAACCATTCTGTCCGTCAGTTTGATTGCGAACTTGTCCATTCCCAACTTTCGGTGGAAGCGCAAGGCAGGTTCCGGCATGTAAGATCGCTGGCATCCTGATTGGAGGTCCCCAGAGGATGCCTTATATTTCCTTGCCCGAAGACCAGCCGGGAATCCGCGGAGCGATGGCTTTCCGGCCGGAAACCGCTAAACCGCTGAATGACCTGGTTGAAGTGCTGCTGCGTGGGCCGAGCACGCTCACGCGCGGCGAACGCGAGCTGATTGCCACCTATGTTTCTTCCCTCAACGACTGTTATTACTGCCAGACCATTCACGGAGCGATTGCCGCCGCGCATCTGGACGGCGACGAAGACCTGGTAAAACGCATCAAGGCCGATTTCCGGCATGCCGATGTTTCAGACAAACTGAAAGCCCTGCTGGTGATTGCCGGCAAAGTGCAGCGCGGCGGCAAAAATGTAACTGCCGCGGACGTGGAGCACGCGCGGAGCCTGGGCGCAACGGATGTGGAGATCCATGACACGGTGCTGATTGCCGCTGCCTTCTGCATGTACAACCGCTACGTCGATGGCCTGGGAACAACGCAGCCCCGTGACGAAGCCATGTACCGCGAACGCGGCAAGCTGGTGGCGCGCGATGGGTACGTCTCGATCAGCAAGACCTATCTTCCCGCCGAAACCGCAGCCCGCTAAGGAGAAATAACATGCCTCACATCGCACTGCCGCAGGATCTCCCCGGCATCAGCAGCGGATTCGCCTTTCGCCCGGAAACGGCCAAACCCATGCGCGAGCTGGCGCACATCCTGCTCCACGAACCGAACAGTCTTGCCCCCGGCGAACGGGAACTGATCGCCACCTACGTTTCATCGCAGAATGACTGCTACTTCTGCCATTCCAGCCATGGCGCGGCGGCTGCGTGCCACCTTGGCGGAGATCAGGTTGTGCAGCAGGTCAAGACGGATTTCCAGGCCGCGCCGGTTTCGCCGAAACTCAAGGCATTGCTCGCCATTGCAGGCAAAGTGCGGCAGGACGGCAAGCTGGTATCTGCAGAAGACGTTGCGCGGGCGCGCGCCGAGGGCGCAACGGACATCGAGATTCACGACACGGTACTGATCGCGGCTGCCTTCTGCATGTACAACCGCTACGTTGACGGGCTCGGCACCTGGCAGCCGCGTGACGCGAATATGTATTCCGAGATGGGACGGCACCTGGCTGAAGAAGGTTATCGCAAGCCTTCCCGCTGATATCGGCCGACGTTTAGCCTTCTTCCGGAGCATCCGGCAGGGTTGCCGCTTTCCAACTGAGCAGGCGGCGGAGCGGCAATCCACACAGCACAATCGCCACGCCCACAAGTGCGGGCAAGGGGTCGTGCGCAAGGATGAGCAGGGCAATCAGCACGCAGAGGACAATGAAAAGGATCGGCGCCGCAGGATACCACCAGGCACTGACCGGCTCACGCTGGCGGAAGAGTGTCGATACCGTGACGGCCAGAAAAATCACAGACGAAAAGATGATGTAAGCCAGCACCTGATTGAAGCCGCCGAAAAGCAGTGCGCCCAGCGCCAGGACGGTCTGCAGCACGATTGCATTCGCAGGAGTGCCGAAGCGCGGGTGCAGCTTTCCAAAAAACGAAAAGAAGGAGCCATCGCGCGCCATCGCATAGCTGACGCGCGGCGCCGCCATCATTAGCGCAGCAATCCCGCCGCAAACGCACACCAGAACACATGCCGAAAGCACGCGCGCACCCGCGGCGCCAAATAGAACTTGCCCGAATTGCGCAACGAACGCCGTGTTCGAGGTGACCTGCGAGATGGGCAGCACGGCGAGAAACACACCGCTGATGAGCAGATAGACAGTGGTGACCAGCGCCACGCCCATCAGGAATGCCAGCGGAAGCGTGTGCCTTGGATTCCGCACGGCGCCTGCCACTTTGCCTGCCTCCCACCAGCCGCCGAAGCTGAAGAAGGCACTGATTGCGGCACCGGCCACGGCAGGCAGCAGCGCGTCTGAGCCCGGACGGCGCTGGGCCAGAGGCAACAGGTTGTCCAGGTGCGCATGCCCTGAGACTGCTGCCCAGGCAACCAGTCCGAAGAGAACAGCGAGCTTGAGGAAGTTGACAAACGACATGACCGCGCCGCTCAATCGCGTTCCCACCAGGTTGAGTACTGCAAAGGCGCACAGCAGCGCGACAGGAAACATGGTTGCCGCCAGCTTGCCCATCGGCGCGAGCTGCAGCACGTACGCGACGGAGCCAACCGCGAGCGCAGCCGCCACGCCGGGATACATCACGCTGCAACTCATCCAGCCGTAGAGGAATGCCGTGCGTTCTCCGTAGACCGCCCGCAGATACACATACTCTCCGCCTGAGTGCGGGTAACGAATGGCGAGTTCGGAATAGCAGAGTGCGCCGCAGGTGGCCATGAGCGCCATGCCGAGCCATACCAGCGCGAGGAGCAACGGCGAGCCTAATGACTTGGCCATGGCAGCCGGAGTCAGAAAAATCCCCAGCGCAATCGACTCGCCGGTCACGACGGCGACTGTGGCCGCCAGGCCCAGCTGTCTTCGCTCATCTGTCACGCTGAGTATGCTAACCTCCACATCCTCAAGCTGTGTATCCATCGAAAGGTGGGGGCTATCTTTCTGCCCTGTCAGGGCGCGCCTCCATCGATAGATGGACTTCATTCCCCAACTGCTGGCCCACGACAGTCCGGCGGCACAGGGGCTATTGTTCCATGACGCAATTTGCCGGTCTTCCCTGTCTCTGTAAATCCGGCGATTGCCTGGCACCGGTTCCCCTCCGGCAAATCACGATGGAGTCATCTCAATGAGTCAGCACCTCGCTGTCCGTCTGCCTGCCTTGTACGCCTTTTTCGCTTTGTCTGCCTGCATTGCTACCGCCCAGGTCCCCACCGGAACCATCAACGGCAGAGTGACCGAATCTGAAAATGCCGTTGTCGCCGGCGCGAGCGTGACAGCACAGAGCACCGAGCAGGGAGTCTCCCGCACAACGGACACGAACAGCCAAGGGTTGTATTCGTTGGTCGATCTGCCGGCTGGAGTTTACGAAGTGAGCGTCCACCACTCTGGTTTCGCGGCCAGTCAAATCCGGAGTGTCACGGTGCAGGCGGGACGCATTACGACCGTCGATGCTCAGTTGAAGGTGGCCGTCGCAGGCACCACCGTGCAGGTGAATGCATCGAGGGTGGGAGTGAATCTGACGCAGTCCATGATCCAGGGCCAGATCACCGCGAAGACCATCAACAGCATTCCCCTCAACGGACGCAATTTTCTTGAACTGGCTTATCTCGTTCCCGGAAACCGCCCGGCTCCAACCTTCGACCCCACCAAGACCAACACCCTTGAGGTGAGTTCTGCCGGCAGCTTCGGACGCGGCGGCAACATCACGGTGGACGGCGGCGACAACAACGACGAAATCGTCGGCGGAACCCTGGCCAACTTCCCTGAAGACTCCATCCAGGAATTCCAAATAGCCACGGGCCGCTTCACCGCTGAAGTCGGCCGCTCCGGCAACAGCATCATCAACATCGTCACCGAGTCCGGCACCAACCACTTGCACGGATCGGTCTTCCTCTACGAACGAAACCGTCACCTGCAGGCGCTCCCGGCCACCTTCGACCGCAGTTTGCCCACTCCCCGCTTCGATCGCGAACAGTTTGGTGGCTCGATCGGAGGACCCTTCCGGAAGGACCGTGCCTGGTGGTTCTCTTCCTTTGAATTTCGCGACCAGAACGCCGCCATCCAAACCGGAGCGCGCAACTTTACGACGCGTACCATCCTGCACACCTCGGCAAGCGCGCCTCTGCGCGACGCTCTCTGGTCCTCACGACTTGACTTCCGTCTTTCGCCGAAGAACAGCCTCATGGCGCGTTACTCCTTCAACCGTTCTACGGACACGGCAGAAGCGACCCCATCGCAAAAAACGCCCGCATTTACCGCGGCCGAACGCCAGAACTCGCTCAACCGCTTCAACTCCGTGCTTGCCGCTCTCACTACTGTTGTCAGCCCCACCCAGGTCAACAATCTCATGGTCCATTACGACAACTTCTACAATTTCATTCCGCCCTTCCCCCAGAATTCCCCCACAACCAACCCATCGCTGAACCTCACCAACGAACTGATCTTCCCTGACCTGGCCGACGGCGCCAACTTCAACCTTCCCCAGTCCACAACGCTCAACCGTTTTCAGGTGCGCGACTCCTTTGCATGGGTGCTCGGCAAGCACACCCTGCATATCGGAGGACAGTTCCAACACTATGCGGCGCACGGCGAAATCAACGTCTTCGGCAGCGGTACCGCGATCCTTACCTCCGATTTCGGCTTTGCCGATCTGAATGGAGACGGGAAGATCAATGACCTCGATATCCCGTTGGCTGTGGGGCTCAAAAGCAGCGCTCCTGTAACGCCGGTTCCCATCCCCACCGTCTTCAATAGCTACATCGCAGGCTTTGTGCAGGATGACTGGCGCGTCACGCCGCGCCTCACCCTGAATCTCGGCATGCGCTGGGAGTACGACACCAACCTCACCGGCAACTCCAGTAATCACGGCCCCTGCCCCAGTCTCACCGAAGTGCCCACCCATCCATGCACCTGGATGGCGAACATCATCGACCTGAAACGAACCCCGGACAAGAGGGACTTCGGGCCTCGTGTGGGCTTCGTCCTGGCCCCCTTCGGCCATGGCACGACGGTGCTGCGCGGCGGCTACGGCATCTACTATGACCGCATCATTCTTGAAGCCGGCGCCGAAGATCTGGTGCAGAACGACCGCGCCCTCACCGTCACGCAGTACGCGGGCTCTCAGTGCACGTCGCCATACGTTCCGGGCGGCCCCAGCCTGGGCGCGTGTTTTGCTCCGGGAGCCAGCTTTGCCCCCGGATCTCCCACGCTGGCCGCGCCCTTCAGTGGTCCTCATCAAACCGGGGGCGTAGGCATTCTCTCCCTGGGACCCGATGCGCATCACCCCATGATGCAGCAGACCTCTCTGGGCGTGCAGCAACAGGTGGGAAAGAACTGGCTCATCTCCGCCGACGGCCTGCATGTCTTCGCCACGCATCAGCTCATCGGACATCTGCTGCGCAGCACCAACTCCACTTCGCCTTACATCTCCTGTCCAGGAAACAACGTTCCCTGCACCATTACCGATCCCCTCACCGGCATCTCTGACAGCATCACCCTCATCCAGTCCCAGGCCAAATCCTGGTACGACGGACTCATCGTCAGCGTTGCGCACCACCCCGCCAGGCTGGGCTTCATGCACTATCAGTACAACATCGGTTACACCTTGTCGAAGACCTTCGACTACTCCGACGACGACCAGCTCACAAACGGCAATGCAGCCGAGCAGGTTGACCTCGTCGAGGGCATCAACAATCTCCGCATGGAAAAAGGCTATGCCGTTACCGATGAACGCCATCGCCTCACGGTTTACGGCGACCTGCAGTTCCCCTGGCACATCTCGCTCGATCCGCTTTACACCTTCGGCTCCGGTGTCCCGGCGGACACCTTCCTGCCCGGCACTGCCATCAACGGCGCCAGCGGCTCGCGTCTACCGCTGCTTCCCCGCAATGCTTTGGGGCGCGAAATCAAAAACAGCGATCAGCTCAACCAGGTCATCGACCGCTGGAACGCTCTTCCGGCCTGTCCTGCGCCGTATCCATGCCTGGCTGGCGGAAGGCTTCAGCATGTTCCAGCGGGCATCGATTTCTTCAGCCCCTTCAGCTCGCTTGACCTGCGACTGCGCAAGGACTTCAAACTCGGCGAGCACGCCACCTTCAGCCTGATCGCAGAAAGCTTCAATATCCTGAATCAGACAAACATCCGCGGAACATCGAACAACAACTTTTCCGGACGCAACATTTCCATCAGTCCCTACCAGCCCGCGCAAAACGGACAGCCCGCGCAAGAGGTGCAGTCCAACTTCTATTCGCCCGTGAGCACCGCCGGCGGATTCTTCGGCTCCGGCGGGCCACGTGCCTTCCAGTTCGCCGCTCATATCGCTTTTTGAGGATCGTGCCGATGCAGCCTGCAAACCAAACGCCTGATGAATCGCACCTCAACCGGTCTTCCTCCACTGAAACCAATCTGCCGCTCGTGGAAGAAGACCGGGCCTCCGCCGAGGTTGCCGCTCTTTTTGCGCAATACCGCGCCGGCTTCGGGCGTACCGATGTTCCCGGAATCCTGCGCTGCTTCGCCACGCATCCCCCGCTGCTGCGGGCCATGATGGATCTGGCGAAAAATATGCTGTTCACCGATGGCGCACTCAGCCGCCGCCACAAAGAGATGATCTCGGCTTTCGTTTCGTTCAGGAACTCCTGCCCCTACTGCGCTGACAGTCACGGATATTTCTTTCGCGAACAGGGCGGCTCAGACGCGGCGCTCTATGCTCTCAGAGACAATCGCCTCGATACCGCATCGATCACTGACGCGGAACGGTCGCTGCTTCAGTTCGCAGAGAAAGTCAACCGCGCATCGGACGCCGTTCACCCTGACGACGTGCAGCAGGTGGCGCAATCCGGCTGGAGCGAACTGCAGATTGCCGAGACCATCCACACCGTTGCGTTATTCGCGGCCTTCAACCGCATCGCCAACGCATTCGGCCTTCCCTCGCAGGGCCTGCTTGCATCTCTGGGCGGGCTGCCAGACTCCGAAGTTTCCGCCAATCCGCTCAGCAAAGGAGATGCCTCATGACCGTGGCCCAGGGAGCCGATGCGCTCTTTCTTGAAGAGGTCGAGAACAACCCGCAGCCCAGCCCGTACGCCGATCTGATTGCCGCCGCCAAAGCCTCCGGAACGGAGTACTGGCGCATCTGGAACCTTCTGGCCTTCCGCCCAAAAGCCTCCCTGCATCTGGCGCGCTTCTCGCAGGAGATCATGCATGAGGATGCGCCTATCTCCTCCGCACTGCGTGAACTCATCGCCGCCTACACGTCCTCACTGAATGAATGCGAGTTCTGCATGAAGGCGCATGCCGCCGTCGCAGCGCATCTTTACGGCGACGAAGCCCTGGTCTGGAGCGCCATCCGCAACCCCGATGAATCCGCATTGCCTGAAGCGGAGAAAGCCATGCTGCGCTTCGTCCGCCAGGTGGCGCTGGAGTCCTCGTCAGTCAGCCCGGCCGACATCGAAGAACTGCACGGCGCCGGCTGGGACGACACTTCGATCTTCTACGCCATTGCGGCCTGCGCGCTCTTCAATTTCTACAACCGCTTTGTCTCCGCGAACGGTGTCCGGCCAGTCTCAGACGAGGCTTTTCGCCGCTTTGGCGCGCGCATGGCGGAGGAAGGCTACCTACGCGAGTGAAAGCCGCTTTCCGTTCTCTTTCGACATTGTTCTCCGTAAACTCGCGATGACACTGCCAGCGCTGGCCGTTCTTTCGTGCTGCACCGCGGCGCCGCTGCGTGCCCAGAAACCGGTCCGGATGCCAGCGATCAATGAACTGACGTCTCACGACTCGCCGTGTGCGAAAGTCAGTTCCTCAATCCAACCCTACGGCCGAGATTTCCGGGATTCCCTCTCTTAGCTTCGCACCCTCCAACTCGCGGAGGTCGCTCCCATGCGTTTCGCGGCCGAGAAGCGCAAGCAGCAGGATGGCGAACGTACACGGAACTGCAATGATTCCCGCTGCGATACCGAGGGCCGGAACCAGCGCCATTGTGCTGAGAGCCTGCGCGAACACTCCGCCGCCCTTGCTGAGGCCTGCCACCCAGCCCGTGGCACGCCCGCGCACGCGAATGGGATAACTCTCGGCAGAGTAAGGCAGAAGCATGGAGATAATCCCGCAGGTACCAACAATTAAAAGGACAACCGGAAGCACCGGGTCGGAAAGGATCTTCAAACCTACTTCGTCGCGCAGCAGAATTGCAATCAATCCCAGCGTTGTGACTCCGACGGCCGTGATCAGGGTGCGCTTGGTGCTCCAGACGCTGTACAACCACGACACCAGAAGGATGGTGGGCGCGGCAATCAGCGTAGAGCGAGCGATCAGCGCGCTGGCGGCGCCCACGCTGCGCCCTTCACGCATCAGGCTGCCGGGAAGCCACAGCAACACGCCATAGTTCACAAAGCCCACAGACAATGCGGTGAGGGTCAGCGCGAAGGTTACACCCAACAATTTGCGAATGTTGACTGGAGAGGCTACCGGAACAGCCTGAGTGGGCTTGGGCTTCGCTGCAGTTGCCTCAAAGGAAATTCCAAAGCGCGCCATGGTCTCGCGCGCTTCCTGCAGGCGGCCCATGCTCTGCAAAAAGCGGGCTGACTCCTGCAACTTGGGACTGACACCAAGGATGACAAGCGATGTGGGGAGACCAATGAGCCACATAATGCGCCAGCCGAAGTAAGGTTGCAGCAGCGCCGACAATAAACTGGTGGCAAAATAACCTCCGATGGATCCGGCACCACCAACCAGCACCAGGCACCAGCCGCGGTGCCGGGTGGGCATAATCTCGGCAAGCAGCGCGTAGGCCACCGGCAGCATGCCGCCGGCACCGATACCCATAAGGAAGCACATGATCACATTCCAGGTGAAGGACGGCATGGCTCCGCAGATGGAAGTTCCCATGAAGGTGACCGCGGCCAGCAGAAGGGTTGCCCTTCGCCCGTAGAAATCTGCGAGCGTGCCCCACATAAACGATCCGAGCATGGTGCCGAGCAGTCCGGAGAATGGCAGCAGCGCAACGGTGGCAAAACTTAGCCCGTATTCGACACGCATTCCTGGAATGACAAAACCCAGGCTGGCGGGCTTCATCACGTCGATGATCAAGGCCACTGCGACAATCATGATCTGTCCCCAGTGAGCCCTGGTGAGGGGCGCATCTTCTGGGGGCGCAATTTCGTCAAATTCCAGATTCTTGGAGTCGCGGCGAGGCAACAACCCGTAAGCCGTTGCGCAAGTTCCGGCAATGATGAGCCCCATGCCGATCAGCATGGGGATGCCCATCGGCATGCCGGCCAGCCTCCAATGCGTGAAGCGACCCTTCAGAAACATGTGAACGTGCAGCAGCACACCGACTGTCACCGCGGTGCAGCCAACCCAGAAGGCTAGTGCGTGGGCTGAATCTGAAAACAGAGATCCCTTCTTTGTCACAACCTCTCCTTAAAACAGGGAACCCGCTTCGGCTCACGCTCCGCTCAGAACGTTGGGATCAGGCAGAGGCCGAAATTCCAATAGGCGATATTTTCCCTGACAAATGAACCAGGTTCTCGGCAGATACCGGCTGACGCATCTAGGGGAAGCATTTCCGGCTGCCGAATGAGTCATGCAATCATTGCGGACTGACCCGGGCACACGCAATCCCCAAACGATGGACGAAAATCTCCACCTTTCGATGGAGTTCGCCCAGCCGAATCCTCGCCATAGCGGCAAAAAACCTCCGCTGCTTCAGGGTCCACCAGATGGTTGATTCCCATCTGCAACTTCATATGGAAGACGGTTCTGTATCCTGCTGCATAAAGTGGCAGGTGCGGTGCTAGATTGGAATATGGCAGCCCCAGTTTCCCCAAAGCGTCTTCTCCTGGCTTGATCAGAGGTTTAAATCCTCGCATTGCAAGCGAATTCCGCTTCGGTGAAAGCCACCGAAAGGGCCAAATTCCGGTGCGCCGACTAGATGTTTTGACAGAAGCCTGCTGATGATGAGGAATCGAGCCCTTACCCGTAGAACTCCGGCCGCAACGGCCGTGATTTCCTTCTCCGCTGTATTGTGTCTGCTTTTCTCCGGATGCCATTCGCACAGCGGACTTCCTGCCCCTTCATCGGAAGCGTATCAACAGTTCGTTTCGCGGTTTTATGTCGGGCTGTCTGCACTTCAGGTGGGCAACGATGTGCTCGCAGAAAGCAGCCTGCAGCGGGCCACGCAGATTGCTCCCGGGGAGCCCGCGGGCTGGGCCGACTGGGGAATTCTGGCGTTGCGCCAGCGCAACTTTCAACCGGCAACGGAGCGCTTCAACCGCGCCCTCAAACTTGTGCCGAAGAACAGCAGACTCTATTTCCTGCTGGGGCTGCTCAACAGCGCCCGCGGTGATACTCAAGACGCGATTGATAACTACCGCAAGGCAGTGAGACTGGACCCCAAAGACCTGCATGCCACGTATGCGCTTGCGCTTGCGATTGAGCGGCAGGGCGGCGCGGGCAGTGAAGATCAATTTCAAAAGCTCATTCAGCAAATCCTGGCGGTTGAGCCCGGCAATCTTGCCGCGTTATTGGAGTTAAGCCGTGTCTCCGCCAAGCGCGGTGACGTGGCAACGCTGCGCTCCACGGTTCAGCGCATCGCTGCGCAGAGCGCCACATGGCCGCCTACCGTGAAGCAGGAGCTCACGTCGCTGCAAACTACGGCGGCGGGATCTGACCCAGGTGCAGCCGCTGTGCGCAGCGTCTTTCTGCGCAACGTGCTGCTGCAGCTCCCAAGCTTTCGCGCCGACCTTGCAGAAATCAGGCTGCCGCCCGGCGACGATGCACAGCCATTCACGCGGCCTCTGCGCCTTCCTGCGCCCACCTCAACGCCTGCGCCGGCCGATACCGGCATCACTTTCAATTCGCAGCCTGTTGCGGGAATTCCGAGCGCAAAGAAAAGCGATCGCTGGAACTGGATTGGCTCGCTTTCGCTCACTGGACAAGGCGCGCCCACGACGCTCGTAGCCAATGCGCACCAGGTGCGGCTCGCAACCGGAGCGAGCTTCCCCTTTCCCGGAGGACGTTCCGCTGTCGCGCCAACACCGGAAGGCATCGTACCGCTCGACTTCAACTACGACTTCAAAACCGATCTCGCGCTTGCAGGCGCGGGAGGCATCCGCCTGATGCTTCAGAAGAGTCCCACGGCCTTTACCGATGTGACCGCGAAGACCAGGCTGCCCAAATCCGTTCTGAACGCCGCTTACACCGGAGCCTGGGCTGTCGATATCGAAGCTGACGGCGACCTTGACATCGTTTTGGGGCAGAAGTCGGGACTTCCCACTGTCTTGCGCAACAACGGAGACGGCACATTCAAGGCGATCCATCCCTTCACAGGAATCTCAGGCATACGCCAGTTTGTGTGGACCGATTTGAACGGAGACGGCAACCCCGATGCGGCTCTGCTCGACGGCTCAGGTCACCTGCACGTGTTTTTCAACCGGCGCGCCGGGCACTTTGAAGAAATGGCCGTCCCCGCCGAGTTTCGTTCAGCTAAGGCGATCGCCGCGGCCGATGTGAACCGCGACGCTGTTCTGGACCTCGTCGCCGTTCTGCCCAACGGCACCATTGCGCGCCTTTCTTATACCGGGAACGGGCATGGATGGACCTCCGCATCTCTCGCCACCGTTCCAAATCCTTCCGTGAATCTGGCGGGAGATGTTCGCCTGCACGCCGCCGATGTCGACAACAACGGAGCCGTCGATCTTGTGCTCGGGCAGGTCTCGCCCTCCGCAGGCCGCAGCGCAGGCGCTCTGGTGTGGCTTGCCGATCCATCGGAAAAGTTTCATCTGCTCAGCCATCCCGTGGGTCCATCGCAGGTTTTCAGCCTGGCCGATGTTCGCGACGATGGCCGGCTCGCGCTGCTCGGTCTTACAGCGGACGGCCAGGCGCAGGAAGCCCTGAATCACGGCACAAAGAATTACCACTGGCAGACCATCCGTCCGCGCGCCAGGCAGGCAACCGGAGATCAGCGCGTGAATTCCTTCGGCATCGGTGGCGAGATTCAGGTCCGTTCCGCGCTGCTTACGCAGATGCTTCCCATCACCGGTCCCCAATTGCACTTCGGTCTAGGAACCCATTCGCTGACCGATGTCGCCCGCATCACCTGGCCCAACGGAACTGTGACCGCCGAATTTTCTCTCAAGGCCGATCAGGAGGTGCTCACGGAACAGCGCCTCAAAGGCTCCTGCCCATTCCTCTTTGCCTGGAACGGCAAGAAGATGAACTTCGTGATGGACACCGTTCCGTGGGGTTCGGCCATCGGGCTGCGCATCAACAACCTCGGCACCGCGGCCATCGCCGCTACGACGGAGTGGTACAAGATTCCTGGCCGCGATCTTGTTCCACGAAACGGATACTATGACCTGCGCATCACCGGCGAACTGTGGGAGACCTACTACTACGACTACCTGGGGCTGATGGTTGTCGATCACCCCAAAGGGACCTCCGTCTTCACCGATGAACGCTACGTCGTTCCGCCGGTCAAGCTGGCAGTCATACCAACCGCAACGCCGCATCCCATCGCTCGAGCCATCGACGACAATGGCCAGAACGTAACGGCAATCGTGAGCTCGCTCGATGGCAAATACCTCGACAACTTCGGCCTGGGGCAGTACCAGGGAGTCACGCGTGACCACTACGTCGAAATCGATCTCCCTCCGGACGCTCCCACCTCGGGCCCGCTTTACCTCATTGCCAAAGGCTGGCTGCACCCGTCAGACTCCACCGTCAACGTGGCGATGAGCCAGGGACATCACGAGGCGCCGAAACCGCTCAGCCTCTCCATTGAGGACGCGCACGGCAAATGGCACGTTGTCAGGCCCAATCTCGGATTCCCGGCGGGCCGCAACAAAACATGCCTTATCAACCTCACGGGGCTCTTTCACCCGGGCCAGCCGAAGCGCATCCGTCTCAGCACCAACCTGGAGATCTACTGGGACCAGATTGAGTGGGCAAAGGGCCTGCCCAACACGCACCTGAAGATCACGCACCTCGCGCCGACGTATGCGAACCTGCACTATCGCGGATACTCCGTCATTCACAAGGCCAATGTGTCGTCGCCGACGATTCCTGACTACAATCACCTGATGGCCACCACGCAGATCTGGCCCGACCTCATCGGTTACTACACGCGGTACGGCGATGTCCGCCCGCTGTTGCACAAGATCGATGACCGCTACGTCATCATGAATGCTGGAGACGAACTTGCACTGCGCTTTGCCGCACTCCCGCCGCCACCTGCGGGCTGGGTGCGCGATTATGTGATTGCCGGCGACGGCTGGGTCAAGGACGGCGACTACAACTCGGTCGACTCCGCAACTGTTCGCCCGCTGCCCTACCACGCCCGCCGAGTCTACGACACGCCGCCCAAGCCGTTGCAGGATGAGTGGGTCTACCGTCACCATCGCAAAGACTGGCAGACCTATCAGACGCGGTACGTCACGCCAAGAGATTTTGAAAACGCCCTGCGGAGTTCAGCCGGCCAATGAAACGCATTCCCATTGCACGTGCCATCCTCTGGCTGTTCTTTGCCGCACTGATTGCTGTGCCGGTCATCCTTACCCGGAGACAGTCCGGACAGAAGAGCGCGAAATCGCAATTCAATGCCAAATCCGCACTCGCCCGCTACGGCTTCTATTTCACTCAAGACTCCGCGAAGGCCGGTATCCACTTCATTCATGAGGCCCCCATACTCGACCCCAAACTTGCGGCCATCATGCCTGAGGTTGCGTCCATGGGCGCGTCAGTCTCCATCGTTGACTACAACCAGGATGGCTGGCCTGACATTTACGTGACCAACAGCCGCCAGGGCAGCATGAATGCTCTCTACCGCAACAACCACGATGGAACCTTCACCAACGTTGCGCCGGAACTGGGCATTGCCAACGTGAATAAGCCGGGCACCGGAGTATCCATGGGCGCGGTGTGGGGCGACTACGACAACGACGGCTACCCCGATCTGTTTCTCATCAAGTGGGGCAAGCCCATGCTCTTCCATAATGACCATGGCCACGGCTTCACCAATGTCTCTGCGCAAGCGGGCCTGCCCAAGTGGATGAACGCCAACACAGCTCTATGGTTTGACTATGACGACGATGGCAAGCTCGACCTGTTTGTTGGCGGCTACTACAACGAAAACATCGATCTCTGGCATCTGAAAACCACCAAGATCATGCCCAACAGCTTCGAGTATGCCAACAACGGGGGCCGCAAGTATCTCTTCCACAATCTCGGCAATGGCAAATTCGATGAAGTGAGCGCGAAGCTGGGTATCAAAAGCCGCCGCTGGGCGCTTGCCTCCGGCGCCGCCGACCTTACCGGAAACGGCTATCCCGATCTGTTCATCGCCAACGACTACGGCGTTGCAGAGCTTTACCTCAACGACGGTAAGCGCTTCCACGAAGCAGGCAAACAGACCGGTGTCGGCTACTCGCCCAAGAGCGGCATGAACGTGGCTTTCGGAGACGTTTTCAATCAAGATAAATTGGATATTTACGTCTCGAATATCTCGGAGCCGGGAATCCTGATTCAGGGCAACAATCTCTGGGTGCCCAAGGATCGGACGCCAGGCAAATCGCTTCAGTATGCCAACATGGCCAATGCGCTCGGCGTAGAACTGGGCGGCTGGAGCTTTGGTGCGCAGTTCGGCGATCTGAACAACGACGGCAATCAGGATATCTTCCTCACCAACGGATACGTCTCTCTAAGCCGCAATCGGAGTTACTGGTACGACTTTGCCAAAGTCGCCGTCGGCAACAGCACCATTATTGGAGACGCAAAGAACTGGCCGGCCTTTGACGGGCGCAGCCTCTCCGGGTACCAGGAAAAACGTGTCTGGATCAACGATGGAGCCGGGCAGTTCGAAGATGTTGCCCGCGCAGTTGGCGTAACTGACAGGCATGATGGACGCGCTGTTGCGGTGGGCGATCTGTGGAACAACGGCGCACTCGATGTCGTCGTCGCCAATCAGAACGGGCCTCTGCTCATCTATAAGAACCACGTAAACCCGGCAGAGAAGTGGATCGAGTTCAGCCTTGAAGGCACAAAGAGCAACCGCGAAGCCATCGGCGCCGAGGTCACACTCTACTGGAACGGCAAGAAGCAGCTTCAGGAGATTTGCGGCGGCTGCGGCTTCGCCGCGGAAAACGACCTCCGCCTGCACTTCGGGCTGGGCAAGGACCCGCACATTGAGAAGGCTGTCATCCACTGGCCATCGGGAACCGTTCAGACTGTAAAAGACCTCAAGCCTGATAAGCTCTACCACATCGAGGAGCCGCAATGAGCCAACACACCATCGCCAGCTCCGCGTTGAAGCCTCCTCAGCCGCTATGGAAGAGCTGGCTCTCGCTCGAAAACCGTTACGTGCCGCCGGTCTTCATTACCCTGATCCTGCTGGGCGGTCAGCTCTCCTATGGAATCCTGGAAAGCTACGAGAGAACGCTGCTCGCCATCGCAACCGCCATGGCAGCCGAGTTGATCCTTGGACGTGTTTTCCTCGGCAAGTGGCTGAATCTCTCCAGTGCATACATCACCGGCATCAGCGTGGGGATTCTTGTGCGCTCTCCTGCGTTCTGGCCCTACGCAGTCGGCGCCGCGCTCGCCATCACTTCAAAATACGTGCTGCGCTTCAAGGGCCGTCATCTCTTTAACCCATCCAACTTCGGCATCAGCGTCATTCTTTTTCTGTTGCCCACCACTGTGGCCATGCTCAGCATTCAGTGGGGCAACAACATGTGGTCGATGATTGTCATCTGGGTGCTGGGCTCGCTCATCATCTGGCGACACCGCCGTTTCCACATCTGCGTTACGTACGCAGTCTCGTTTCTGGTTCTGGCTGTCATTCGCTCCATGATTATTCACCAGCCGTGGCTGTCAGAGGTTGCGCCCATCACGGGCCCCGAGTACCAGCTCTTCATCTTCTTCATGATCACCGATCCCAAAACCACGGTGCGCTCGAAGAAAGGCCAGGCCATTGTGGCCTTTCTCGTCGCTCTTGTCGAAATGTTCTTCCGGCTCGATCAAAGTGTTTACGCCGAGTTATATGCTCTGTTCTGGATTGGACCGATCGCATTGCTCGTCGAGATGTGGCTCAATTCCCGCCGCAACAAACCGGCGTTGGTAGAAGCTCCTGCTCTCGCAGCTTCCCCGGCAGCGTCGCAGCAATCCATCCCCTGAAGGAATGCGCTTGATTTCTCGGTCTCAGAAAACTGCTCCCTGCCTCCTGCTTGCGGCCGTCGCGCTGATCGGCGGCTGCAAGTCAAAACCTCCGGTCAAGGAGGAGCCGTCCACTCCGCAGCAATCTTCTGCGTCACGTAAGGTATTGCCTGTTCCCGCGGCCCCCAGTCGTCCTTCGGGTCCCATTCACTTTACTGACATCACCGCGCAGGCCGGAATCCACTTCGTCCGCAACAGCGGCGCATTCGGCAAGAAATATCTTCCTGAAACCATGGGCAGCGGCGTCTGCTTTATTGATTACAACAACGACGGCTGGCAGGACATCCTCTTCGTCAATTCCATGGACTGGCCCGGCCATTTCAAGCACAAGTCTTATCCGGCGCTTTACCGCAACAATCACGACGGAACCTTTACCGATGTCACCAAACAGGCTGGCCTCGACGTTCAGATGTACGGAATGGGTTGCGCCGTTGGCGACTACAACAATGACGGCTATGACGACATCTACATTACTGCCCTCGGACACAACTACCTGTTTAAGAATATGGGCAACGGCACATTTAAGGACGTGACCGCGCAGGCCGGCGTGGGCTCGTCCGGTTTTTCGACCGGCGCTGCCTGGTTTGACTACGACAACGACGGCAAGCTCGATCTTGTTGTCGATCACTACGTCGACTGGTCTCCCGCGACTGACAAGTACTGTTCGCTCGACGGCACTCACAAGTCGTATTGCACGCCGGAGTTGTACAAGGGCGAGAGCATTACGCTTTACCACAACCTGGGCCACGGGCGATTCAAAGATGTGACGAAGGCGGCCGGGTTGTACAACACTTCTGACAAGGCCCTCGGCATCGCCCTGATTGACTACGACAACGACGGCTGGCTCGATCTCTTCATCACCAACGACACGCAGCCCAATCGGCTCTACCACAACAATCACAACGGAACCTTCACCGCATCCGGCGTCGCAGCGGGAGTAGCTTACAGTGACGCAGGCAAAGCACGGGCCGGCATGGGCACCGATGCGGCCGACTACGACGGCTCCGGCCGCCAGGGCCTTCTCATCGGCAACTTCAGCAATGAGAGCATGGCGCTTTATCACAATGACGGCCAGGGTCTCTTTACCAACGATGCGTTAAGCGCCGGCATTGCATTGCCCTCATTGCAGCCTCTTACGTTTGGAGCATTCTTCTTTGACTACAACCTCGACGGACTCCCCGACATCTTCGCTCTCAACGGCCACGTAGCCGACGACATCTCCTCCGTCGATCCCTCGCTCTCCTATGCCGAACCGCCGCTCCTGTTCCGCAACATCGGTCACGGAAGATTTACGAATGTCTCAAATGATGTGGGTCCCGCTTTTCGTAAACCGCAGGTCGGGCGCGGCGCGGCGTACGCTGACATCGACAACGACGGCGATCTCGACCTGGTTCTCACCACCAGCAATGGCCCGGCGCGCCTGCTGCGCAACGACGGCGGCAACCAGAATGACATGCTGCGTGTAAAGCTGGTCGGCACGCGCTCCAATCGCGATGGCATCGGAGCCAGGGTTCTGCTCACCACCTCAACAGGTCAGCGCATCAGCCAGATGGTCAAGAGCGGATCGAGCTATCTCTCGCAAAGTGAACTGCCGCTCACATTCGGCCTCGGCAAGCCCGACCCTCAGAAACGGATCCAATTGGAAATCCGCTGGCCGAGTGGACACAAAGACACCATTCCCAATATCCATCCCGATCAGTTCATCACCGTAAAGGAAGGCACAGGGATCGTCGCGTCGCAGCCCATCCACTTTGTGCTCAATGCGGCGAAACAGAAGATGCATTAAAGCCGCACCGCTCCAGCATCTGCAATATCTCGTCGCAGCTCGCATTCACCTTGTGGGCCGCGCGCAGCAGGTCTTCGGCACCCACCGGATACCAGTTGCGCCGCGTACGGTCAGCCAGCCCGGCAACGTCCACCGGCTCAATGACGCGCAGAATCTCTTCGATCACGGTCTCGGAATCCCGATCGCTTCCGACGGCACGCGCCCGTTCCAACGCACGGGCGCATTGTGCTCCAAACTTCGGATGGTCGAGGAGCAGGAATGAAGATGCGAGCTTCGGCCGCCCCAGCCGGTGCGCCGTCTCCGCATAACTTACCGCTGCAAAATAAAGCAGTGAGATCGCGGAAAACACTCGAAAGTTGCCAAGATTCGCATACAGTGCGCCAATCAGCCGCGCCGCAGCAAGCAGTTCCGCGTCAGTTTGTGCAGCATATTCCTCCAGCCTGGCGGCGAAACGCTCAGTCTCCCAATCTCGCTCAAAGATCTCTGCCAGC
This sequence comes from uncultured Acidobacteriota bacterium, assembly GCA_963830225.1. Classification (GTDB taxonomy): domain Bacteria; phylum Acidobacteriota; class Terriglobia; order Terriglobales; family Acidobacteriaceae; genus Telmatobacter. Next base: position 550,304 of record CAWHLO010000001.1, read on the forward strand.
CGCGCAACGCCCAGCAGGGTCAAAGGGAATCCCATCGACAACAATGGATCGACGAAGCCCGCAGCCGACGGCAGCAGAGCCCAGTTCTTGCCGCTTATCTTTGCGCTGCGAAATCCCAGCCGCGGAATGTGCCGGAAAGGCTGCACCGCCTGTGCGCCGCGAAACTGCTCCTGCAAGACAGGAAAGCGTTGCAGGATACGCTTCCATGCAGCCTCACCCTCCGCAAGCCGCAGATCTTCGGCAAGCGCCTCAGTCGCCGCGATGCCCGCGCTGGTTACGCCATTGCAGAAGTGCAGAACCCAGATCCATCCGCCATCGAACAAATGATGCACCGCTGCATCGTCCACCGGATACGGTGGCGCTTCGTCGAGCGCAACGCCGCCCGTGTCGGCCAGCCGTCGCACCCCGGAGAAGTGACTGTACAGCGCGGACGTCGCGGCGGTACCAAGCAGCTCACTCTCGCCCAGGCCGAGAGTGCGATACAAGAAACCGCGTGGTCCCGTCGCATCCACTACAAACCGGGCAGCAACTCGCAGATCCTGGCCACCGCGCGTGCCTCGCAGCTCCACTTCGCGTCCGTCATCGGCGAACGCAGTTAGCTCCACTTCATCCAGATACACCACTCCCATGTGCTGCGCTTCGTCGGCCAGATACGCGTCAAAGTCCGCACGATACCAGTGCGTATCCGATATCCGGTCATGAGGGCTGGCTGCCACCAGCAGCTGATGATCGCGCTCAATTGCTCCCTCACGGCCCGGCGCATGATGAAAAAAGCTGAAGCCGCGCTTCAGTCCGCATGCCAGCTCCGGATGCTTTTCGCGCCAGCTTCCCCACTTGCTCAGCGGCCGAAGATTCGCGAAGCCGTAACGCTCCGCCAGTTCCTCCAGCAGCAGATTCGAAAGGGGAGTGGACGATTCCCCGATCACCATGCGAGGATGACGCCCGCGCTCCAGCAGAACCACGCGCAAGCCCAGCCGTTGGGCAATCATCGCCAGCAGCGACCCGGCAAATCCTGCTCCGACAACCGCAATATCAAAGCGTTCGCTCAATCCGCCCTCCCGGATTGGCCTTGACATACGCTGCAGTTCACCGCCCCGGCGAGCGACTGCCGCAGATTCATATCCCGCAACCGCTGCACACGCGCTTCAAAGCAGCACGCGCATTCGGTGCGCCGCTTCACATCCCACATGTCAGTGAACACTCGTCCGCACCGCAGGCCCAATCCATAAGCCGCCGCATCTTCCAGCAGGCTCAGTGCCGGCGGCACAAATTCTCCCCCTTCGGCCAATGCCTCCATGGCTCCATTCCCGCCGCGTGTCGGAATCAGCGTGGCCGCACTCGCGCCACATTCAAACGCAAAATCCAGCGACCGCTGTGCCCAGTGCAACGCGTCATCTATTTTCATGAACGGAGGCTGCACCAGGATAAAAACCCGCAGGTCGATCCCGTTGCGGCGCAAAAAGCTCGCGGCTGCGGCGAACTGGTCCAGCGTCATGCGCTTGTTCAGCTTCTCCAACGCATCGGGGTTTGCCGTCTCCAGCCCCATCGCCACTTCCAGCCGCGCAGTCAGCAAGTTGCGGAATGCAATGCATTGCTCGCCTACGAATGCTGGATGGCACTCCACAATCACGCGCTCAAAATCGCTGAGGCGCGCCGCAATCTCCCTGTAATCCTCCGGCGGGATCGCGCGTGGATCGAAAAAGCTTCCGCTGTTGTAGAGCTTCACAGACTTCGCAGGACCGAGCCGCCTCAGGGCGAAGTCGATCTGCTCAGGAATCGCTCCAGCAGCAACCGATTCCGAAAGCGTGTTGCGCCACAGATCGCACATCGCACAACGGAATGGACACTCGCGGTTGGTCAGGAAAATTGTAGCCACCGGCTCTACCTGGCTGTCGGCTCCGCATTCTTCCTCCACAAAGTAGGCGTAGGGTGTGCCGGCATTCACCGGTGCACGCGATGGCCTCCGGGCCAAAATCCACTTGTCCCGTTCCGCTGCACTCGTCGGATAGGTCAACGCCACAATGTCCTCATTGATAGAGCGACAGGAACTTCCTTCGATATTCTGCCTCGCGCCACGGCAGCCGGCTCTTCAGTGCGTCCTTCGAGATCGCCCCATGCTGAAAGCGCCGCTTGGGAAACACAGGCATCTTCATACCCGTCACCGCCGCAATCCCACGCGACACAATTTCGCCTTTGAGCGCATACAGTTTCTCCACGCTGTAGTCCGTCAGTTTGATGAACGGAATTGCCTCCGCCACGGCGATCACATCCGGCCGCGTGTATGGACTGAGACCTGAAAAGCCGAAGTAGTGCGCCGGCGCGTAGGTTCGCGTATAGGACCGGCTCAACCCGCCGCTGTACGTCAGCGAGTGCTTTATCTTGCCTACGCCCCAGCCTTCCTGGTAAAGCATGGGGTTGTTCACCACGCTGCGTATCGTCAGTTCGGGATTCTCTTCAATCGGATAATCCTTCAGGTTCTCGTCGCCTCCATCTCCGTCCAGCAGGTACTTCCAGTCCGCATACCGCTCGCGGATACCGCGGCACAAAGCCACAGCCATGGTGGCCGATTCCACATCCAGCGATTTGTAATCTTCCACGATCCGGATCGTCTCGTCCGTATTCAATGCCGCGGGATCCACTTCAATCGGCTCCAGAAACAGCCCCAGCCCCAAGGCATCCAAAAACTCGCGCGCCTGCTCGACGTCCGGCCCCCGGCCCAGATCCAGAACGAATGCCTTTAGCCGGCTCAGGCTTATGCCCAACCGCTGCATTACGAAATACGTAGTCAAAAACACGCTGCCGCTGTCGATGCCGCCGGAAAAACAAACCCCGATTGGCTCCTGGTCCGGCACACGTTGCAACCACTGCGAAATCTCCTCTGCCAGCGCGCCAATATAGGCTTTCCCGATCTCATCCAGATCGGTGGACAGGGAGCCGGAGACCGGCGTGAAGAAGCGCGTGTATGCCGGATCGGGGTCCGGACACCCGATCAACTGAAGTTCCACGATGTAATGCGCCGGAACCATGCGCGAGTAGCTGGGATGAAACTGTCCCTCGAGTCCCTCGCTCTTCAACCAGTTGTAGATGGCGTCGATCCGCGGCGCCACAATCAAAACGGGGCCCTCCTGCCGCTTGGCCAGGAAGTACCGCATCGGGCGGTCGAGCGACCGGGCCATTCTCACCGTCTTGCCCTCGCGCGCTACGAGCGCAAATGAACCATGAATTCCGCGCACTGCATCCGGCTTGCCCGCATGCAGACGCGCGCGCGCCTCTTCCACGGTGACGTTAAATATCTGATTCGCTTCGGGTTCAGTGAGGTCAACTACCCTCTCCACGTAATGATCCATGGCGCAAGTCTCCAAGTTACTTCGTATTCAGTTTACGCCCGGTTACCCTGCAGTCTGCACCACCCCTCAGGCGGCCATGCGGCCCGTCGATCGCAGGATTTCCCTCTCTCAACCGAACGGCCTCTTTTTTTGACTGCCGGTCAGAAAACAGAATCCGATGCAAAGTGCGCTACGGAACTTTGCAGTGTTCCGGAAAGAAACTTCCGCTGTAGATTCCAATCCGATCTTTCTATCCGGCTTGCGCAGAATTTCAATGCAGAGGACCTATAGCGTATTGAGAGCACAAGAACTTAGTCGCTCCGTAAATTGCTCCTCAATAGAGTGCCTCCAGTTGTAATTGCGATCTGGAACACACATCGAAGTGACAGCAGTCACGGACGGTATTTTCGCCATGCTTGATCTTTTAATTAGTTGCAGAAATGCGTAAATAAGCAATACAGCAAATGAGGTAACAAAGATGCGTCACGAGTTTCCTGATGCCTCATGTGGGTTGCTGGGCGAATTCTTCGCCACTCTTGCCCACACCACGCGCATGCGCATTATGTGCGTGCTGCAGCAGGGCCCTTTGACAGTAACGGAAATTGCCGCTCACACCGGCATCACCATCCCGAACGCATCCCAGCATCTGCGCATGATGCGGGAGAGGGGCGCGGTGATTGCGGAAAAGCAGGCACAGAATGTCCACTACCGGATCGCTGACCCGCGGATTATTGAAGCGATGCAGTTGATCCGCTGGACTCTCACGGAACGTTTGCGCATAAACGCGAAGCAGGCATCTGCAGGCAGCCCACGGCGCATTGCACACAGGGTCCTTCAAGCTTCGTAACGACTCTTCCGGCGCGGAGATTGTATTCGGGAACCCCGGTTCTGTAGCGGGGAAGCTACCGGTGTCTAACAGCACGCTGCCTGACACCAGGATGGGTGAACCAACAGGAAAGGCTATGACTTACATGGAAAGTAAAGAACGGTTCCGGCTTTCTCCAATGTCCTGGCCCGCAGCATCCCGGCTCGCACTTTGCGGTAGAACAGTGCCGTTCTACAGACGGCTCCAACAATCTGACTTTCACAACCAATCTCATCCAGAGAGGAATCATTCAAAATGACAACCGAAGAACTCCAAACCATCAAAGCCGATCAGGTCATCGACGCTCGCGGCACTGCCTGCCCGGGTCCGCTTCTTGAAGCAAAACGCAGCATTGGCAAAATTACACGCGGTGGAATCATGGAAGTGCTCTCCTCCGACGAAGGCACCAATACGGATATCCCCATGTGGTGCAAGAAAACCGGACACGAACACCTCGGTACGGTTGCCGACGCAGGCTACTGGCACGTTTATGTCCGCAGAACCAAATAGTGAGGGAGTGCCATGTCTGAGGAGCATAGCGGGCGTTCGGGTCCGCGCATCCTGGTCTTCTCTACGAATTCCATAAGTGATCCCGGTATTGATTTAGCCGGGAGCGCCCATATGCATTACCAACCGGGCGTCGTTACGATTCCCGTGCCGTGCTCAAGCGGCATCCGGCCGAACTGGGTGCTGCACGCCATTGAAGCCGGCTTTGACGGAGTCTTCATTGCCGCGGACGGGACCGACTGTGCGTTTGTCCCGGACTGCACCAAGCGAACGGGGAACGTAGTGGACGCGGCGCAGAAACTTCTCAAAGAGCACGGGCACGATCCGCGGCGCCTTAAGATGGCGGCCATCTGCTCAGTCTGCGCCGAGTCGTTCGTGTCGCATATGGAAAAACTAAGTACCGATCTGGAGCGGTTGAACTCATGAATTACGACGTTCTCGTAGTAGGGGGCGGCATCGCCGGAATGGAATCGGCCTTGAACCTGGGCGACATGGGGTACAAGGTTCTACTCGTCGAAAAGGAGCCCAGCATCGGCGGAAAGATGATCTTGTTAAGCAAGGTCTTTCCCACGCTCGACTGCGCCAGTTGCATCTCGACCCCCAAGATGGCGGGTACCTCTCACCATCCCAACATCACCATGATGGTTCACAGTGAGCCGGAATCCATCGTGCCGCGCGAGGATGGACGTTTTCAGGTGAAGGTCCGGGAACATACTAACTACGTCAATCCCTCGGCCTGCACCGGCTGCGGCGAATGCACGCTGGCGTGCACGGTAGCTTCGCCGGACCAATACAATGCCGATCTGGTGCTGAAGCGCGCCGCGCACATTCCCTTTCCGCAAGCGGTCCCCAAGAAGGCTGTCATCGAGCGCGCCGGCACGTCGCCCTGCAGCTTTGCTTGTCCAGCCGGCGTCAAGGCGCACGGGTACATCGCCCTTGTGCGCGCGGGGCGCTACGACGAAGCTTTTGCGCTGCACATGGAAGACGCTCCGCTGGTGGGCAGTCTCAGCCGGGCCTGCTACGCGCCTTGCGAAGGCAACTGCACGCGCGGCGGTCTGGAAGGGCCGCTCTCCATCCGCGGCGTCAAGCGCTTTCTCGCGGACAACTACTACGCCGCCCATCCCGAGCCCGAGTACGGACCCGCCGAGAAACGGTCGGGCAAGAAGGTGGCAGTTGTCGGCTCCGGTCCGGCAGGACTTTCGGCAGCGTATTTCCTGGCCAAAGAGGGCCACGATGTCACCATCCTTGAAGCGGCGCCCGAACCCGGCGGCATGCTTCGCTACGGAATCCCGGCCTATCGCCTGCCGCGCGAAGTGCTCGACCGCGACATCAAGAACGTCACGGCCCTGGGCGTCACCATCCAGGTGAAACAGCGCGTCGCGTCGGTAAAGACTCTGTTGCAGGGCGGCTTCGATTCCGTCTTCCTCTCGGTTGGCACCCGCGAAAGTCAAAAGCTGGGAGTACCGGGCGAAAATCTTGAGGGCGTTATAGGCTGCATGGAATTTCTGAGCGCCGCGAACGCGGGCAAGATCGCAAGTCTGAAAGATAAATCGGTCATCGTGATCGGCGGCGGCAACTCGGCCATCGATCCGGCGCGTCTGGCCCTCCGGCTGGGAGCAGCCAAAGTCACCATTCTGTACCGTCGCACCCGCAGCGAAATGCCGGCCCACGATTGGGAAGTGCAGGCCGCGCTTGAAGAAGGCGTTCATTTGGCGGAACTGCGCTCACCCTTGCAGTTCCGCGGCGAAAGCGGTTGGCTCCAGGGCCTTGAAGCGCAACAGATGCGCCTCGGTGAGCCCGATGCCAGCGGCCGCAGAAAGCCTGTGCCTGTGGACGGCGCGATCGAGACGATACCGGCCGATCTCGCCATCGTTTCCATCGGCCTGAAGCCGAGCACGGCCGGTTTCGCGGCTGAGCTTGCCTGCCAAAAGAACGGCCGGCTTGAAGTGAACGAACAGACGCTCGAGACCTCCGTCTCCGGCATCTTCGCCGGCGGCGACGCGGTCACCGGACCGTCGATGATTGTCCAGGCCATCGGCCAGGGACACCGCGCGGCGTTCTACATCAACCATTATCTTCAGGGCAACGATTTGGCGAGCCAGGTCTTCAATGATCGCTTGCCGTCTGTGAACAAGGAGGAGGTTCTAACACGGGAGCAGGGCGCTACCCTGCGTCCCCGGACCTCGTTGCATGAGATGGCGCCCGCCGAACGGGTGCGCGGAATCGTCGAAGTCGAACAAGGCTTCACAGAGGAACAAGCTCGCGCCGAGGCCTCGCGTTGTCTCGATTGCGGAGTTTGCTCCGAATGCAGTGCCTGCGTGCGCGCCTGCCCGTCTTCGGCCATCGATCTCAGCCTCCGCGATCGCCAGATAGAGGTCGATGTAGGGGCCGTGGTGATGGCCAGCGGTTTCAAACTGTTCAACGCGCGCGCCAAGAAAAGCCTCGGCTACGGCCGGTTCCCGAATGTGATCGATGCCATGCAGATGGATCGCATCATCGCGCCGACCCGTCCCTACAACTCTGTTCTGCGGCCATCTGACGGAAAGGTCCCGGACAACATCGCCTACGTCTTGTGTACCGGGTCCCGCGACTGCACCCTCGATAACCGGCTCTGTTCGCGGGTCTGCTGCATGTATTCGCTCAAGCAGGCGCAGTTGATCATGGGCGCCGTTCCGCTGGCTGACATTACGGTCTACTTCATCGATATCCGCGCCTTTGGCAAAGGGTATGAGGAGTTTTACCAGCAAGCGCGCGACATGGGCGTCTCGTTCGTAAAGGGCAAGGTGGCCCAAATCGACCAGGAAGAAAACGGCAACCTGTCCCTCACCTATGAAGACATCGAAGGCGGAGGAGGAAGGCGGAAGGCATCCCACGACCTGGTAGTCCTTTCCGTGGGCCTGCTCGCCAACCCCGTCTCGGCCAACCTGTTTGCGTCAGGGCAGCTCGGGTTAGATCCCTTCTCTTACGTACGCGAGCCCGAAGAGGACCTCGAGCCCGGCAGAACGAATATCCCGGGCGTCTTCGTCGCCGGGACAGCAGCCGGAATTCGGGACATCCCCGACACAATCCTGCACTCCGGAGCGGCAGCGGCTCAAACCGCAGCATATCTCCAATCCATGAGGAGCCGCGTATGAGCGAGCAAAGGAAGATAGGTGTTTTTATCTGCCACTGCGGCGGCAACATCTCTGACTATGTCGACGTGGAAAGTCTCCGCGCTTCCATCGAGAAAGAACCGGACGTAGCCCTCGCCAAAACTACTATGTTCGCCTGCTCCGATGCCTCGCAACAGGAGATGACTGAAGCGATCCAAAAGGAGGGACTCGACGGAATTGTCGTCGCCTCCTGCTCGCCGAAACTCCACCTGTACACCTTCCGCGGGATGGCGGAGCGCGCCGGACTCAATCCCTACCGCTACGTACAGGTGAATGTGCGCGAGCAGTGCTCCTGGGCCCACCGCGACGATATGAAAGCCGCTACAGAAAAGGGCACGTCCCTGGTGTCCGCGGGCGTAGCCAGGGCGGCTTCGAGTCAATCGCTCGAAAATTTCCGCATCGAGACGCTTCCCTCGGTCCTGGTAATCGGCGCCGGAGTTGCCGGCATGCGCGCCGCAGTGGCGCTCGCCGATCTCGGGCTGGCAGTCCACCTGGTCGAAAAGGCCTCGCAACCGGGAGGATGGACTGCATCTCTGGGTCCAACCTTTCCCAAAAACCAACCGGGATCCGAGTTGGTCGATGCCCTTCTCCAGGAGATCCGCAAGCGCGAAACCATTACGCTATACACCGGCGCTGAGGTGATTGAGCGAAGCGGAAGCGCAGGGAATTTCAGCGTGAAGGTGCGGCTCTCGTCGGGCGATACGCTTACTGTGGCGGCCGGCGCCGTAATCGTGGCCACCGGCTTTGACTCCTACGCTCCGTCCGAAGGCGAATTCGGATACGGTCTGCCCGGCGTGGTGACGCTGCCCGATTTCCGCCGTCTCCTCAACGAGTCGCAGGGAGCGCTCAAGTTCAACGGCCGTAAGGTCAAGACCATTAGCTACATTTATTGTGTCGGCAGCCGCCAGGCTGAGGACGAAGCACACGCCCACTGCAGTCGCTTTTGCTGCACTTCCACCCTTCAAACTGCCCTGCTGGTGAATGAACGCGACTCCTCGGTGAACCAGTATCATCTCTTCCGCGACATGCGCAGCTACGGCAAATACGAGCTGCTATACGAAGAAGCATGCCGCAGGGGATCGGTTTTCGTGCGCTGGGATCCCGAAGAGCCGCCGCAAATCCGCACGGAGCGAGGACACCTTGTAGTTTCGGCGGCCGACCTGTTGGACGGCGGAGACCGCATGGATATTCCGGTGGATCTGGTGGTGTTGGTCACCGGCATGGTTCCCAGATCCGGTGACACTCTGGTAGACACGCTCAAGCTGCCGGTAGGAAAGAGCGGCTTCCTGAACGAGATCCATCCCAAGCTTCGTCCTGTCGAGACCGTTGTCAACGGCGTGTTCATTGCAGGTGCGGCGCAGGGACCCAAGACCATTTCAGAAAGTGTCGCTTCTTCTTTGGCCGCTGTTACCAAAAGCGCCGCTCTGCTGATTAAGGGCTACGTCGATCTTGAGCCTTTCGTGGCCAAGGTCGACGCCTCTCGCTGCACCGGCTGCAACGAATGTCTGGCCGCCTGCCCTTATGAGGCCCTGCAGGTAGCCAATGCTGACAATCGGCAGACGGTTACCGTGGTGCCGTCTCTGTGTAAAGGCGGAGGAGCTTGCGTACCTGCCTGTCCCGAGGGCGCCATTGACCTCGTGGGCTACAGCGATCATGAAATCACCTCGATGATCGACGCACTCGCCGCAGAGGAGGAGCTGGTACATGCCTGAAATTACACGAAACCATCGCGAAGTCCTGCGTGATGCCTATCCCATGCAGGATCGCATTGCGGCACTGCTCCGCCAGCGTCCGCAAACTGTTCCCGAACTTGCCGGCGCGCTCCAGGCTCCCAGCCACGAGGTGTTTCTCTGGCTTGCCGCCATGCTCCGCTACGGCATGGCTGAGGCCCAGGGAAAAGCTAACTCGGAAGGCTATTTCACATATGCGCTCAAGGAGGTGCGTTCGTGAGTGCGGTCGTAAATCCCAATCTTCACCGTGAAATCGCCAAGTTCGGCGGAGGCGATGTCGATCTCTGCATGAACTGCGGCAATTGCACGGCTACTTGTTCGATCTCACCCGAAGAAGGCTCCACCTTCCCACGACGCATCATCCATCTGCTGCAGGTGGGGCATGAAGACAAGCTCATGCAGACCGTGGATCCGTGGTTGTGCTACTACTGCGGAGACTGCTCGGAAAACTGCCCTCGCGACGCCAACCCGGCAGAAACGATGATGGCCACCCGCCGCTACCTCACCTCCCGCTACGACTGGACAGGGCTGGCGGGGCTCTTCTATAAGTCCGCGGCGGCCGAGATCGCCGCCATTGTGATGGTGGGGCTCTTCGTTGTCGCGCTGTTCGGATTCTTGCATGGTCCGGTCGTAACAGGCCATGTGGAACTCAACACCTTCGCCCCTGTTCGCTGGGTGGAGCTGGGCGATTGGATCATGGCCGGGCTTCTTGCTTTCTTCCTGCTCAGCAACGCTTTTCGCATGACACGGAGCTTGATGAACAGCGCTGAGATGCCGAAGATATCCCCGCTGGCATACCTCAGGCAGATCCCCACATTTCTGGCCCACCTCATCACCCAGAAGCGCTGGCACCGCTGTGGTTCCCAACGCAGCAACAGGCACTGGCTGACGCATATCATCCTGGTCAGCGGCTATCTCAGCATGCTGGCCCTGGTGCTGGTTTTGTTGCGGTGGTTTCAGACCGATGTGGTCCATCCCTTCTATTACCCGCTGCAGCTGTGGGGGTATTACGCAACTGCCGCGCTTCTGTACGCCACTACGGTTTTCATGATCTCGCGCTGGCGGAGGTCCGACCCGATGCACCGCTTCAGCGAGGCAAGCGACTGGATCTTTCTGATCATGCTGTTTCTTACGGCTTTGACCGGAATCGCTGTGCATGTCTTTCGCGTCGAGGATCTTCCGCGCGCCACCTACATCACCTATGTAGTTCATCTGGCGATTGCCGTGCCCATGCTGGTGGTGGAAGTCCCCTTCGGGAAGTGGGCCCACCTGCTCTACCGGCCTCTGGCGCTCTATCTCGTTTCCGTCAAGGAAGCGGCTGCGGCAAGAACGAATGCTTGAAAGGAGTAAGTCTTGATATCCAATACGGTTGATCTATCCAGCCTCGAAGGCAGAATTGAGTCGTTGGAGAGCGAACTCGCCACGCTGACCGCGAATGCACCGGAGGATAAGCTCTCCATGGTGGTGATGAGCGGCGATTTCGATCGCATTATGGCCGCCTTCATCATCGCCACCGGCGCCGCGGCGATGTATGACAAAGTGAGCATGTTCTTTACCTTTTGGGCCATTCCGGCTCTGCGCGATCCCAGAAAGGCTCCGCCGCCCAAAGACTTTTTGAGCCGCATGTTCTCATGGATGCTTCCCAAAGGAACGCCTGCCCTCAAGCTTTCCAAAATGAATATGGGCGGCATGGGCACAAGCATGATGAAGCGACTCATGAAGAAGAAGAACGTGATGGGGCTCGAGGAACTGCTGCAGCGCGCCGCCGAGTCCGGCGTTGAAATTTGCATCTGCCAGATGAGCATGGAGCTGATGGGCTTCCACAGCCAGGAGATGATCGACTATCCCGGGCGCAAGCTCTGCGGAGTCGCCACCTTCCTGGCAGAAGCGGGAACCAGCAAAGCCTCGCTATTCATCTGATTCAGGCTTGCAAGGCGCGCCGTTTGATTCGAGAGTGGCTGCCGCGGATGAAAACAATGCGCCGCAGCGGAAGGCGCAGGATCTCAACCTTGATTTTGTTGGGTGCGGGCACTTTCGCACTCACTGGCTGCGCAAATCGATTTGCGCAGCCAGAACCTGTTACCGTAGTCGTGGTAAACGCGCAGCCGCAACCTGGGGTCGAGTTACGGACAAGCCTTGCGGCTCGCCGCCACACTGGGCACGAAGAGCATGCTCCAGCCCGCGCTGATTGTCACGTCCTGTCATCCCGCTGAGAGCGCAGTGTCTCATTCATACCAAGCCCTAATCTGGCCTGCACCTGGGAGGGGCAACCGTTCCACTGCTGCTGCGGCTGGTTCCCTACATAAGGAAGATCCCGAACTCCCTGCCGGCTGGTGAAAAATCCGCTGACCACAAGATCGCGAAGCTTGTTGAAAAAAACGGCGGCGCTGGCATCTTCCGGAGCAGCCTTTTCAGGATATGCAATGCGATCGAGGAGCTGCTTCTGGCGGGTGATGGAACAGTCGGCAAAGTCATATGTGAACGCGCGGTTCGACTCCATGTCGAGCCACGTGAGCCCGCCGCGGATTACGTCAAGCAGGTTCCCTCTTTTCACGTTCAGCCAGTCATCGATGAACTCCGGCACGCCGGCTTCTGAGGCGCTGCAGGAACGTTCGTCGGCAGGAAGAATCAAGTCGGAAAGAATGCGAATAGTCCGCCATTCGTGCGGATTGAACACGGCGGGCTGGTAGCCCGTGCGGCCGCTTTGCGCGGCGGATTCCTGCGGCATGGCTCTTGCCACGCCAGGAGCGAGCGGCGTCATCGACACCACGGCCGCCGCCGGAATCGCCGTCATCAGCTTGAGGATGTCGCGCCGCTCAAAGCCGGTGCTCTTTCCCGTTGACTTCTTTTCCATGGTTCCTCCAAAAATGGGGGTCCGTGTAACACCTGAGACCCCGCTGCTCACAACAGGAAAATGGCTCCGCGGCGAATCTGTTTATTCCCCATTCCCCATCTGCCACATGCCACTTACCCCTTACACGTTCCCTTGCTTTACCTGCTCCGCAATGTAATCTGACGTCCGCCAGGCCAGAGCCATGATGGTCAAAGTCGGATTCTTATTTGCCAGGCCGACGAAGGGCGCGCCGTCAGCTACAAACAGGTTCTTGCAGTCCCACGCCTGACAATGCGAGTTGAGAACGGAATCTTTCGGGTTGTCGCCCATGCGCGCGCCGCCCACTTCGTGAATTCCCTGCCCGCCTTCTGAGATTCCCCAGCGCCGGTCGGCTCCGTAAGATTCGATCACTTCGCCGCCGGCCGTCTTGATGATGTTCTGAAACGTTTCCTGCATGTGGCGAGCCATGAGGAGTTCTTCCTGTCCCCATTTGAAGTGGAACTTCAGCACAGGAATTCCCCACTGATCCACCACATTGTTGTCTATTTCGCAGTAGCTGTCTTCGTTGGGAATCATTTCTCCGCGTCCAGTAAGTGCGATAAATGAACCGTACAGCTTCCGGCAGTTTTCCTTGAGTTTTTCCCCGTAGCCTCCACCCACAAGATTCTGAGTGCCGTTCAAGATGCCCGGCATAGGCATGCCCTGGCGGCCACCGGAGAACTCAATGTGATAGCCGCGCGAGAAGGGCAGTTTATGCCGTGCCGACTCCTGATAACCCCACCACGGCATGTAGAGATGCATTCCGCCAACACCGTCGCAGTTGTGCGGTGGCAGGTCCATCATCTTCGGCACAAACCCGCTGACGTTCGACATGACGGTGTCCATCACGTATTTGCCCACCATCCCGCTGGAGTTCGCGAGGCCGTCGGGAAATCGGCTGCTGCGGGAATTCAAGAGCAGCCGGGCCGTCTCGCAAGAGCTCGCGGCCAGCACAACCACCTTGCCGCGCACCTGGACTTCCTTCCGGGTTTTCTTGTCGATGTACGAAACGCCCGTGGCGCGGCCGTCCGAGCCGGTGAGAATTTCACGCGCCATGGCGTCGGTCCGGATTTCCAGATTTCCCGTTTCTCGCGCCGGCATCAACAGAACAACAGGAGAAGAAAAGTTGGAACCCAGCCGGCAGCAGCGGCCGCATTGAGAAACGTAATGGCATTGGGGACGGCCATGGAGCGGGCGAGTGAGAATCGCAAGACGAGACGGAATGCAGGGAATATGAAGCTTGCGACAGGCCTGCTGCACGAGCAGTTCGTAACAGCGCGGAGCGGGCGGAGGCAGAAATTTCCCGTCGGGAAGATTCTCCAGACCCTCCTTCGAACCAAACACTCCAATCAGTTCCTCGGTCTTGTCGTAGTAAGGCACCATTTCCTCGTAACGAATGGGCCAGTCAAAGCCATTTCCGTAATGGCTATAGGGCTTGAAGTCATAAGGCCCATTACGCAGCGATATGCGCCCCCAGGAGTTTGTGCGTCCGCCCAGCATGCGGGCCCGGAACCACATCCAGTCGCTGCCGGGCGCGCTGAGGTAGGGTTCGCCGGGAACCTGCCAGCCTCCATCGGCCGCCAGGAAGTAGTTCACGGGGCTTGTGTAGTCTCCACCGCCGCGGTGAGGAGCATCATACTGCCACTCGAGCCACTTGGAATCTTTGGCGGCGTCGTACCAGCCGCCCGCTTCAAGCATCAGGCACTTGGCGCCAGCTTTGGTCAGGTTATAAGCGACCATTCCACCGCCAGCGCCAGAGCCGACAATGATGGCGTCATACGTACTGGAAGTGGGCATCGAATACGGCATTATTTTCTCCCAAGTTCAACCTTGACCTTCCGGTACAGACGCGTGCTTTGCGCCGGGCAGGTCACCTGCAACGCAATTTAATGAAGCCGCACAACGGAAACCTTCGCGCGGTTGTTTCCCTGATCGTCAAAGGTGATGGTTCCTGAAACCCCCGCGAGGTTTCGGACGGTTGCGATCCGATCGCGCACCCGAGCGCGATTCGGCCCCGCCTCGCGCACCGCCCGGGCCACCAACCGAACCGCATCGTAAGCCTCTGCAGCCGCGGGACTCGGCAAAGTTCCAGTGGCCGACCGATAGCGGCGCATGAAGCTCTTGCGCAACGACGATTCCGTCTGCCTGGAATCGACTGCGTAGAAACCAGTTCCGGTGGAGTCTTTCAACCCTTCTTCGCTCAACAGAGGGAACCGGAGCCCGGAACCTCTCTCAGCGGTCTTCTGTGAAACATAGATTGGCGTACGGTAGCCCGCAGCCCGAATTGTGTGGATCAACTTCTCTGCATTTTCCGGCAGTGTCCAAAAGACGATTGCCTGAGGGGCCTTGGCCTTGATGAATGACAACAGCGCATTTGCATCCGGCTGCAGCGGATTGATCGCCAGAGAAGCAGGAGCCGGGGCTCCAAGCTTGTGCGCCTCCTTCATGTATTCTTCGCTGGCGATATGGCCGTCGTGGTCCCGCCCTGAGACCACCAGCACTCGCTGGTAGACATGCACCCGATAAATGTTCCGGGCCATGGCTTGCGCCTGCTGAGCGTCACTCGGCCCCATCCTGAAAATCCATGGCATGTTGATTTCGGTCGCCGTGTCGTCGCCCGAAAGGGTCAACGTGGCGACGCCGATCTTGTTGCCTATCTGCTCGCTCAAGTGCGCTGCCACGCCGTCAGCGCAGGTCACAATCGCCACCGCTTTGTCCTGCATGATGAGCTGAATAATGCGGTCGCCGAAAAGCCCCCACGGTGGAAGGCTCTCATCCGCGATGGCAAGAGCAAGATGGCGCCCGCCGGGCAAAGGCTTTCTGGATGCGTCCTGGATGGCGATCTTTGCCGCCGCGACGATCGCTTCTCCATCAGCTTTTTGCGGGCCGTGTGTGGGAGCAAGAATGCCGATGTAAATGGTTGAACCCGAGAGGTCAAAGGAGGCTTCTCTTTCCGGCCCTGCATAGTTGACGCCGTTTGCGCCAATGGAAGCGTAGGGAGCCGGCGGCGAGCTCTTCTCTTGCGCGCGGAGAAGCGTAACCGCATCCAGCAGCACCAGTACACACGCCATGGCCAGCAATGGCCTCACTCCACTTTGAAACGGTTTCCTCATCTTCAATTCAACTCTTCGGCGCGGCAGATTGCTGGGAATTACGCACAGAGGGCTTTACCGCGGAAATGCCCATCGACTTTCCTTTCCAGTCCGTCCGGTGTTCGGGCCAGTAGACAAAATGCCCCTTGACTACTTTGGCGAAAGTGAGAGGAGCAATGTTGTTCAAGGTGTAATCGAAAAACGCCGGGCCGCTCACACCGTCGTAGGGCTTCATCTCATACTGGCGCAGGGCGTCCATAATCAGCGCGCGGTTGAGTCCCGCTTTCCGTACGGCGGCAATCAGCATCGTCATGCCGTCATAAGCGTAGGAAGCGTAAGGGCCTGGTTCCGCGTGGTAGCGTTGCATGTACTCATCGCGAAACTTCAGCCACTTAGGATTCTTGCTTGCTGGATCAATGGCGGAAATGGCTATAAGACCGTTTGCTGCCGCACCGGCAATCTTGACCACTTGCGGATAAGCCACCCGGCTGCTTCCAAACACCGGCTGCTTCATTCCCATCGCCCGCATCTGCTTCAGGATCAGGCCCGCCTGCCGCGCGTTGCCCCAGATTACAAGGCCATCAATCTTGAGCCTCTTCAGCGTATTCAACTGCTCCGTAAAGCTCTCGGCATCCGGAGGATATTTCACCACCACCACGGGCTGAAATCCCATCCGCCGGGCGTCATTGAAAAACTCCTCGTAGCCACGGCGGCCATAGCGGCCGTTCACGCGCAAGATGCCGACGTGCGTCAGCTTCAACTGCTTGAAGATGTAATCCGCAAGAGCATAGCCTTGCTGGCGGTCATCTGGAAAATTGTGGAACAACCACTGGATGCGGGTTTCCGTCACGGTCGGGTCCGTTGTACCGGTGTCGATAATCGGAAGCTGCAACTTCAAAGCAGCCCGCAATTCAATGTGGGTGTTGGCGCCATTGATGGAACCGAGCATGGCCCAGACGTGCTGCTGGTAATACATCTTGACGATGTCCATGGAAGACGCACCCCAAAGGGGCAGGTCATCGTACACCTTGAGCGAAAAAGGCTTCCCCTGGTAGCCGCCGTGGGAGTTTGCGTCATCAATGGCCATCTGGGCGCCGTGGAGCATCGGAATTCCGTAGATTGCGTTGGGATCGTTTTTGCCGATGGGGCCAAGGAAACCCACGTTGATTGTCTTCAGCGTGCTTAACTTCGGGTCAGGCGCGCTGCGTGCCGCACCGTCGTATTCCAGAGTGTTCGGTCTTACGTACCATTTGTAGTAAGGCTTGCGGTACCGGCCGAAAGGAACCGCGGCCTCGGGCATGTTTGCGTACGGCATGTGAGCCGGAGCTTCCTGTTCGGAGTTCTTCGATGAAGCAGACTGCGGCCAGGCAAAAACGGCTAACGGGAGAAATAGAAATAATGCGATGATCTTCATCTTCATAGCCACAAACTCTCCTCGATTTCCTCTCACCTCCGCGCGGTGCAATCAGTGAATCGATACGAACGATTTCCAGTCTGAAGACCGCAGCAGTCTTGAACGTTTATGTGAAACTTGTCCTTCATCGGTGCAGCCTGAACGCGAATAGGTTTTTCTTCCATCGTGATCGCGTCAATGTCGGTTTGTGGCTGCCTGTTCGTGACTTTTCTCCTTGGTGGATTGGGGAAAGCCATGGCTAAGACCGTCAGCCGTAGCCACCCAGATCGTGTTGCCCTGGTAAGCCATGCTCAGAACGTAATTGTGCGGAAGAGAGGTGGCGGTTTCCTTCGTGCGCTTCTTTCCGTCGGGCAAGGTGATCAGAATTTCACCGTGATGCGCCTTTCCCGGCTTTGCCGTGTCGAGCGTGCGCCAATCCGCGGGGCGATAGGTGACCCAGGTGTTGGTTTTGTAATCGAACTCACTCAGGCCCTTCTGAGTACACACCCACACGATGTTGCCGACAGCCTCGACTCCGTTGATAAAGTTCGAGGCCAGCCCGCTGTCTTTAGTCAGGTAGTTGTGCCAGTTCCGGCCGTCATATCCGCTGAGGCCAAAGTAGGTGCCGGCCCAGAACATCCTGGTCTGCCGGTCATAGGCAATGCTGCTCACCATGTTGTGGATCAGACCCTGGTTCCGGTACAGAACAATCTCCATGGATTCGTCCGGATCCATGTAGGGCCTCCAATGCTTCTGTGCGAGATCGTAGACAAGAACGCCTCCCCCCCAAAGGCCCATGTAGATCTTCTTTGTGCCGACGGCCACCGCATAGGCCCAGGGCTCACTGAACGGAGAGTTCTGCTGGCTAAAAATTTTCCAACCACCGGTTTCCGTATTCAGCCGGCTCACACCTGCGGTGGTGGCGGCCCAAATGTAATTTCCCTGAACCGCCACGCTGTAGACCAGATCGTTCGCCAGACCGCTGGTGAGATTCGTGTAGTTCGTAAACTGGCCCGCCGAATACCGGCTGAGACCGCCAAAGGTTCCGGCCCAGACATCGCCGGTCTGCTTGTCCACGGCAACCGATAAAACCGCGTTGCCTGCCAGGCCATCGGCTGGCGTAAATATCTTCTTAACGCTCCCGTTCTCAATCAGCACCAGACCATGCGTTGTTCCTGCCCAAATCTGGTTGCCGTTTACAGCCACGGAGTAGACCTCACCTTCCGGGAAACCGTTGGCCGCCGTGTAATTCACCCATCTTGTATAAAGCGGAGGATTCTGGGCTCCTGCACTTGAAGGCATGAGAAGCAACAACCCGGCAGCTAGTAAGAAACAGACACGCAATAGATTTCTCATCCTTCCCTCCAGAAACAGACCTCGCGAAAAGTAAAGCTGAATCCCATTTCGCCTTATAACGTCTTCAAATAGTCAATCAATTCGTTCAACTGATTCTTGTTCATGTCAGATGTATAACCATGCTTGTCGTGAGGGTTAAACTTCGTCCAGATCCCCTCAAGGGTCATCGCATCGCCGTTGTGTAAATAGGGAGCCCTCATCCACACGCCTTGAAGCTGGGGCACATCCCAACTCTGCGATGTGTCGTATTTTGTTGAGGTCCCAACGTCCATCATGACCCGCGAAGTGTAATGAGTCAGTGGAGAATGGCAATAGTAGCAGCGGTCTTGAAGGGGAATAATCTTCCCGTAGTTTGTCTTCGTCCGGAAAAAGAGCTGGCGCCCCAGTTCCTGCGAATGAGTCAGATGGCCATCCTGCGCAAGGTGCGGATTCGGCGGCAGCTTGAGCGACCGGATGTAGGTGACCAGGTCCCTGACCTGCGTGGGGCCGAAACCCTGCGAACGGAAAATGAGAGCGGCGGTGCGCGGACCATCCTGCGTCTGAAGATTGGGATTGATGCCCGGCCAGTCAAACGGAGAAGTTCCGGCAATGTCGAGCAGTGTCCGATTCTCTACAACGTCGCGGCCCAGTTTTGGAGTCTCCAGACTCCACACCAGGCTGTCCTCAAACCCTTCATGTGGATGGCAACTGGCACACGCCATCTGTCCCCGGTAGCAGAACCTGGCATCATAGAAGAGCTGCTGGCCACGCCGGTTGGCGGTAATCTGCCTTGGCCCGCCCAGATCGATGGTTGATGCAACCTTCAACTGCGTCAGATCGACGACGGTTACTTTGTCGTCCGTACGATCTGCGATGTAAGCAAAATGGCTATCGGGCGAGACCACCACAGCGGTTGGATTACGGCCAGTGCGCAGCCTGCGGACCACAAATTTCCGGGCAGAGTCCAGGCGGTGTGACAGCGCCTCGGAATCGGACGCGGGCAACTGTTTCAGCAATTGATAGAGTCTGGCAACGTTGATGATTGAAACCGTGTTGGCGCCCGACTCCGTTATGAGAGCTAACCGTCCGTCTGGCGTGCTGGCCGCGCCAAATCCGTCCGCAAAAGAATGATCGACATTGTCCAGCAGAAGTTCCATGACCCGGGATTTCTGCTCGCTGCTTGAAGAGGGTTGAATGACGGCCATCCCATGAGACATGTACCAGTCCTGCTGAAGCCGAACCAGCGGAACCAGATTGTGCGGCTGCATAAACGGAATCAGCAGATAACCGCCTTCCCGGGCGGGCAGTTGTGCAATGTGCCTGAGCTGAATAACTCCGGGCAACATGATCCGGTTGGTGACAATCTGTTTTGCCGTGCTCACCACGGTAAGTTGGGAGGTAGGAGGCGAATCGGGCGGCGCCAGCCTGGCCAGTAAGTTGGAAACGTAGATGGATTTGCCGTTCTGGGAAAGGTGAACATACTCGGGGAAATGCCCGGCTGCAAGGCGCTTGATTTCCTTGCCCGTGGAAAGATCGATGACTGAGATGTCATCACCGAGAGTGTTTGCGGTATAGAGGAATTTCCCGGCACGATCGGTTGTGACTCCAACCGGACCCCAGCCCGTCTTCAGCGTCCGCGTCACCTTGAGAGAATGGGCGTTGATCACCGAGACCGAATTGCTCCACTCATCTGTGACGTACAGCGTCTTGCCGTCTGGAGATACAGCGATGCCCTCAGGTCTGCGGCCAACCTTGACCATGCCGGCAACCTGCCGATTGCGGGTGTTGACCGCCAGCACATGATCGCGCCCTTCACAAACCACATAGAGCCGTTTACCGCCAGGAGAGAGCGCAAGGGCTACGGGGTCAAGATAACGAATCTGGGAGTTCCAGGTTGTCTTCCAGGTCGATGCCTGGACGGGAGTTTGACGCCAGCAGAATCCGCAGAGAATCAGACCAGAGACAACCGCGGAAATCCAGAGGAAAGTCCATTTCGTCCCTGTTTCAGCTCTTCTGTTTGCCGCGAACATGTTCATTTGCCCTTCTTCACGCTTGCGGTTTGCTGAGGTTCGGCCGGTTCCTTGACTGTCAGAATCTGGTCCACTTTGATGTGTTCGAGTTTCTGCACGATTCCGCTGGGCCAGCGGATGATGAGTTCGTCAACTTCAGTGTGTTGCCCCAACCCAAAGTGCGGCCGTGGGTCGCTCTGCGAAAGGTAGCCGCTTTCTGAAACCGCCTGGATGTACTGGTGTGAGCCCCCTGCAACCGCTTCCAGACTCGCTCCGTAGCCGTCACGATTGCTCTTTGTCCCAACCAGCTTGATCGTCAGCCAGTGATTGCGCTTTCCATCTGGTGGAGTGTTGTGCAGCAGGATGCCGTTGGAACCCAGCGTCGTAATGAAGGCATCGATGTACCCGTCATTGTCGTAGTCGCCAAAAGCGGCGCAGCGGCTGACGTTGCGCTGTTGAAAGAAACGCCCGGCTTGGGTGGAAACATCGGAGAAAGTGCCGTTGCCGTTGTTTCGCAGCAAGGCGCTTTCCATGGGAATCAGCCAGGCCAGCCCACCGTTGACAACAAAAATGTCTTTCCAGCCATCGTTGTCAAAGTCGAAGAATCCGTCACCCCAGCCCACATACTGTCCTGAGACTTCGCCAATGCCGGATTGATTCGTCACGTCT
This sequence comes from uncultured Acidobacteriota bacterium, assembly GCA_963830225.1. Taxonomy (GTDB): domain Bacteria; phylum Acidobacteriota; class Terriglobia; order Terriglobales; family Acidobacteriaceae; genus Telmatobacter. The sequence continues at coordinate 571,254 of CAWHLO010000001.1, forward strand.
GTAAAGAAGCCGCCGGGTTTGCCGGAATTGTGCAAGAGGCGATGGAAGTGCGCATCGGATATAAAAATGTCCTGCCAGCCATCGTTGTCGTAGTCGCCGAAGATGGGCCCCATCGCCGTCGTTGCCTCCCCGTCCTGCCCATAGGCAACGTCCACGTCAAGGGCAACGTTGGTGAAGGTTCCGTTGCGGTTGTTGTGGTATAGGAAGCTGGGCATGTGGTCGTTGGCAACGTAAATGTCCGGCCAGCCATCGTTGTCATAATCCCCAACCGTTACGCCCATGGCTCGGCCCGGCGCTGCGGCAATTCCCGATTCGCGCGACACATCGGTAAAGGTTCCGTCGCCGTTGTTATGAAACAACCGGTTGAATTCGGGATCGTAATCCAGAGGACCCGGGTAGTGGTTGCCGGGATAATACTGCCTGTAGCTGTTGACGAACCTTAGATAGTTGCCGACAAAGAGATCGAGGTGTCCGTCGCGGTCGTAATCGAGAAACGCCGCTCCCACTCCGAAAAAGGGATTTTCAACGCCCGCATCCGCGGTCACATCGGTAAAAGTCCCGTCGCCGTTGTTGTGGTAAAGGATTGAAAATTTGTAACCGGTCACATAAATGTCGGGGTAACCATCGTTGTCAAAGTCTCCCACCGTTACACCTGTCCCCATACCTCTTCCCGGCACTCCCGCCTCAACCGTCACGTCGGTAAAGGTTCCATCGCCATTGTTGCGATAGAGGTGATTGGTGGAATCGATGCCATCCGGAGAAGAATGGTTCGTCAGACCTTCAACGTACCGGCCATTTACAACGTAAAGATCGAGCAGGCCGTCATTGTTGTAATCGATCCAGGCACAACCGGATCCCGTGCCTTCAAGAATCGAACTCAACTCCTTTTCGCCAAACGAATGCCGGTAGTGGATGCCGGATGTTGCGGTGACGTCCACAAATTGGGGAAGCGCGACACCGGCATGGGCCTGTGCAGGCAATCCTCGAGCCAGAAGTCCACGAGCCGACCAAAATGGTCCTGCGGCTGCAGCCAGTGTTACAAACTTGCGTCTGGAAATCCTCATGTACTCCTCAGTGTCGTTGTGGCTGCGTATGCGCAGGCAGCCCTATGGAAATTGGTGTATTGAAACTCTTCAGTGCAAGTGGGAAATGGTCTCGAGGAACCATTGCATTGCTTTCATGGCATCCCAGGCACGCAACATCTTCACCGTTTCGTGCCCAGATCCAGCTCTTTTGGGCACGAATCACAGAACCGTTCGTGCCGAGCAATTCGAATCGGATGGGACGGTCGGCAGGAACCTTGATATAGAAGGAACCATCGCTTTCCACCCGAGCTTCCCCAAGCGCGCGCTCCGTGCGATGGTCAGGTTGCAGCGCGATCACCCGCACCTTTGCGATATGCCGTGTCAGGCGATCATTAGGAACACCCGAGGAGAGGTAGGAATTCAAACAGACAATCCGGCCGAAGTTTCGATCCGGATGAAGAATGCTCGGGTAATACAGCGGGATCGCATGCGGCTCCACCGGTACGGCCTCTACGCTTGAAAACTTCGGGTTGTCATAAATCTCCTTGCCCAGCGAATGGTTCGTAAGATTAAAAGCGTAGAGCCCAAACTTGCCCGTCTTGGCGGTCGATCCCGAATCTCTTCTAGCTACGAGCAATTCATTCCCATCGAGAACGTGGGCCGACCAATAAACGGAAGCCGCATGCGTGATCACAGAATTGTGCAAGGCTCCCGGCCGTATCCAGGCAAGCCTGCCGCCTGCCGGCCTTCCTGCCGGATCGTGACGCTTCACAAACAGCACGGCGCCATCCCCGAGTTCGGTTGCATCGGTTCGGAGATAGCTCGGTGCATTGTTCCAGCGAAACAGGCTCAACCCGGAACCGTCCGGCCGCAACGTATAGAACACACGCGAGTCTTTATCCTTGCCGCCGGCAATCAAAGAAGACTCGGCAGAGACGAGGAGCCGCCCATTTCGCAGAACCGTCTCAACCTGAAAGTCTCCAGGACCGAAGGTAATCCGGTGAGGATCGGCGCCATTCGATTGAGAAACATAAATGGCTGAACTTTGTTTGAGTCCCCTTCCGGCAATCACCGTGTACACAATCTGGTTGCGGGGAAGAAAGGCAGGTTGGAAACAGTCCCCGGAGCAGTGCGTGACTTGCTCAAGGCCCCCGCCATCCACTTTCATCTTCCAGATTTGCCAATGCGCCCGGCGGCTTTTCTGGCCGGAGAAAAGAATAGTTGTAGAGTCAGAGGAAACGCGAGGATCGGCGACGGCAAAGAGATTTGGTGTCAGGTTGGCGGCGGAAGCGGCAGGCTCTCCCGGCACATAACGAACCAGTCGGCTTCCCTCGGGGAAGCGTCCCGTCAATCGGCCCGGCACGGCCCTGGGCGTTTCAACAAATACGATCGCAGGCAGCCGGTTCGGTCCGTTCCCTTGCGGCTTGGCCAAGAGAGTTTTCAGTACGCCAAATCCAAATCCAAGAATGAGGAAGGGAATGATAACGAGAATAGACCGCAGTCGCCCCAAAAAAACCTAACCCCCATAAACGAGATTGGAGTAAAACAGCCCACGCTCAATCTGCAGGCGATCCAATCGCAGATCAATGGATCCACGCAGCCCAGGGATAGAGCGCTGGACGTTGCATGTGTCCACACACATCGCCCCGTCACCTTTTGAGTTCTACGCCGCACTCTGAAAAACCATGCGGCACCTCCGCCCAGGACGGCAGCAGGCAGACCCGAGCGGCACGACCACCCAAAAGGAAGCCGGGAACAACTCACTGAAGTTGTAAAACGAGCCACAAAGCGGCGGCGCCGCATGATCTTGCTGTGGAAGGCCCCTGCTCGGGGCCTCAAAGTAGCGCGAATATTAGTCCAGCTTCTAGTCTCTAAAAATCCGTTCTTCTCGCTAGGAGTTGGGGAACTTTTCGTTCAATGCGACTCGCTCTTTCTTTGCTAGGAGTAAAACATCTCTTCCGGGTCGTATGTGATGCTGATCACAGCCTTAGACAACCTCGAACGCCATCGCCTGTCCCGAGGAGCGGGGCCACGAGAAAGCAGAGGTGAGAGCGAAGAACGAAGCGCTACACAGAAAGGCACTCGAGCCGCCCGGGTTTCACAGCGACTCGGTTGATGCTGTGGAGATCCTCCACTGGCTACACTAGATATGCTTTAGAAAAACTACAGAGTATTCAATTGCTCTTCCAGAGTGAGGCCGTAGCGAAAACACATCTGGAAGCTGCAAAACCCGAATCTGGCGTTACCCAACAAACTTCACGCGTTAAGAGGCCATACCTGCGCCGCCGCTTATCCAGCCTCCAGACAGTGTCTTCCTTCGCAATCCTCATTCGCCGACTGTCACGACGCCGCAATTGCTCGCTTCTTTTCAAAAATCGAGAATTCGGTCTGGAGACACCTATTCCTGAATTACCTTCTCGGAGGTGCCGGAAAAGTGTAGAGCGGCAGACCGGGGCAGAAAGGGCAAAAGAAACCGGAATGCATAGCTGACCTGGACATGGACTACACAACCCTGGCTGTTTGCGGGAGAGCAGGCAGTGCACTTGCTTGTGCAGGTTGGAGTTGTGCCGGGCCAGGTGGTCGTAACCGTTACTGCTTTTGGATCGATGAGCGGGGGCATGCGGCTGCTCACGTAGTTTTGTACGTCGCTCGATGCGGCCTCGCATGCGTAGGTCTCGGTGAACTTCGGAGGAGCAGTGGTCGAACAGGAGTTCGACCAATCCGCACCGCGCACGATGGCATAGCGCGCGCCTTCCTGCGCCGCGTAAGTGACATAGTGGTAACAATACATTACTCGGCTGAAATCCATAATCCCGAAAAAGAGCGCCAGAAGGATCGGAATCGTAAGCGCAAATTCCACCAGTTCACTGCCACGCTCTTCCCGAAACAAACGAATGAGTCGCGTCAGCACAATGCTTCCCGTCATCGATTGCCCAACCTTTCCGGCAGAGTCACCCGGAGTTTTCGCCACCGTATGCGTTGCCTGGTACGCACGATGTCTTCTTCCTGTATATTCCCTCATGAAACTCCTGCCTTAGGTTCCGCCACTCCGCATCATCGCCGACTTGGAGATATTTATCGATAAAGGAATTCCAGGTAAGTGGAACCACAAGGAATAATTCGTGGATGTAGTTACCTTGACCGCATACACAAGGTTTGTGTTTGAGGTGCAGGCCGGCACGGTAGAACAGTGCTCCGAATAGGAGGTTCCGTCAGAGCATTCACAACCATAGGTTGGCGTCCCCACCGTCAGATTCGGCACATCCGGCGCATCGGCCTGCGCCGCGGCTTCTATGCCGGTAATGTCCGTCGGATTATGGATTCCGTATTCCGCCCCTGCCTGCGCAGCACCGGCAACCTCCATCGCCAGATAATAGGCTCTTCCGAAATCGAAGACCCCGAGCAACAGGAACATCAGAAAGGGCGTCAAGAGAGCCAACTCAGCAAGACTACTGCCCTGCTCGCCGGAGAACAGCCTTCTTAGTCTCTGGAAAGGATTCATGGTTTACTCCATTAACTTGGTAACTCGCGCTGGACTCTTTCCATGAAGGGAGGAATAATCGTTCCCGACGTTAAGTTTGGCGCCTGAGTTGACGATCAGCGATTGCACGTCGAGAATCGTGTACGCTCCCAGATTTCCGCCGCTGTTGAGCGTGAGCTGAGCATCTGGCAGGTAAACAGCGCCTTGCAGCGTGATCTTGGCGCCGTCGTCAACGGTCATCTGCGTAGTATTGCCCGGGCCCTCTACCAGGGCGATGCCGGTGTATGGGCCGGATGTTGGCGCAATCACGTCCACCTCTGACCCACTGTTCGGTTGCAGCGATCCCGAGCTGAAATACAATGTATCTCCGTTTGCCACCAGGGTGCCGCCGCTGCCCACGTTAACGGGGCCGGTAAAAATATAGAGGCCAGTACTGCCCGGGTCCAGCGTGACAGACCCTCCGGAATTGATATTGAAACCGCAATAGGTCCCCGGCTCCAGCGTATTCGACTTGCCGCTGAACGGACCAACAGAAGTACAGCCTCCCGCCGTTGGTTTGGGCACCCAGCTCAGGGGGTCCGGTATGGGAAGCGTTCCTGTCGTAGGATCCGGCGAGAAGTGCGAGCCGTTATTCGACGAGTAGTTTCCGTGAGCGTAGATTTTCGTCGCGGTAGTGTGGGAACCGTGGTTGAACCAGATCGAAGAACTGGCGCCCGAGTCGTTCACTACGCCGCATGCCGAGGTAAGATGGGCGCCTGAATTCATGTACCACGTCGTGCCCGTACTGGTTCCCCAGTATTTTGAGTCGGCGGAAATGTAGATACAAAAGCTGGAATTCGCCGTACCCGCTTCCGAGCGAGCCGAGATGGTCATGGGTTTGATACCCAGCACCTTGGCAAATAGCATCGGCTGTTGCTGCGTCACAACAGCTTCCACATACGACGTGTCGCCGGCATTCGGATCGCTATATCCAAGCAGACAGGGCCCATTGTTGAGCGTCAAAGTCAAACCGGTCCCGCTGTTACTCGCGCATTGCATCACCAGGGTCGGGTTCTTGAGCCCATTTTCAGCAAGGGCTGAAGTTGCTGCATTCTGCATGGCAGTGCAGTTGGCTGTCGAGCCGCACTTCTGGATTTCCAGGGCCCCCGCGAGCGCAGCGGCGTCGGCCGCAGTCTGTAGTTGCCTCTTCGTAAGGAGGAGTTGACCCACGTCAATCGCCAACGCCACGAATCCCAGAATGACGGCCATGCACAGAACAGCGAGCACCAGAACTTGTCCGTCTTCCTCGCGTAGCGATCTCATTCTGCTCTCCAATCATGTGTTGGTTGCGCCACTGGGCAAGCATCGCATCAGGTCCTCCGCTGCTGCAGACGCTCCACGTCAGATCTCCATTGGACGCGTCGCGCATGCAATGACCAGTCGGCCGATCACGCCACCTCAACTTCACCGCACCTCGGTGAGGTAGATCCGGAACTAACCGGCTCACTGGGACTAAACGTGTCAGGAACCCTTCCCTGCCCGATGCATCGCGCGAAAAATCTCAGACCCAGCACGGTGGGTGTGAGATTGGCGCGCTCGATTTGACCGATCAGATTGACCTTTCCCGTCCGTTCCAGCAGACCAAGTTGATAGAGGTTATTCAGATACCGCTCAATCTCAATAAGGTCTTTTTTGCCTGTGATAATCCTGATCTCCTCCGCCGAACACAAGAAACTCTTGGGAAAGATGAATCCAGGCTCCCATCCGGCTTTCGTTGCACTGCTCCACGCGGCAGCCAGGATGCGAATTTGAACCTGCTCCAGCGCTGAAAGCAAAGATGCGAAGTCGGGCCCGCCGTTGTCTTCCGGTCTCGCACACGAGCATGTAATGAGCAACCCCGCCCAGCATTGCTGCACCAGCTCTTCGTGAGCTTTTGATCCCTCTTTCAAAATATGCAGAACGGCGGCCGGGTACAGGTTGGTTTTGGTTTTGGCGGTGCCGTTCCGGGATGCCAGAAGTTCCTCCGACTTGAGTGCGATTGCGATCGCATTGTCTATCCTGTCGAAGCTGAGGGCGCCAGAAAAAAAGTCCAGTATCTGGCCCTTGCCTGCAGGAGAAACGCGATGCAGAAAGGCAAGGGCTCTGGTGGCACAGAACAGGCGAACCGCGTCGTTAGGTCCGGGGAGGGCTGCTGCCTTGGTCATCAGGCTTGACCATGCGACGCGGTCGCCATATTGATGTGTAAATGCCAGTCCGGCGCCATTTTCGCCCAGGCGAACACACCTGGCCGATAAACGCACCGAAGGTTGAAAATCTCTGCTGGGATGGGAGCGTCCCTGAAGAATAATTTGGATACTCGTCCCTAGCGGCCAGCGATCATCGGTGATCAGATAGATGCCCGTTTGGCTTATATCGCCAATCCCAACCCATTGCTCTTCTGGCCCACTGCAAGTACGGCACGCCCAGCCTCGCATAGAAATTCGTTTGTCCCGGCGTCGCTCCCACAGTCCAACTTTCGCGAGCAGGTGCCCCATGTTGGCATACCCTCCCTGTCAACACGTCAAATCCCCTCGAGATGCTGAGAATCTGCGTTATTGAAAACTTTTCTGTGTTACTGATTCCCCGCAGATTCACACCTAGGCCGTTCGCTTGCTCGACCCACACTTAGACTGTCTGCTTGTCCGCCGGAGCGACCTGACTCACCCACGTACAAGGGACAACGCTTTGTGTCCTCATGCTGCCACTATCGCGCGATCCACCTACACTTCTTATGCAATTCACGTGCCAAGCTTTTGCATAAATCCGAATCTATTAGAATCAGTCACTTTACCAACACTGCTCTGGATTTCATGGATAGGGGGATTGTGCGCAGATGTCTACACTGTCCACCGTGGGACATATTTAGTACCCATACAATAGCTCGACCAGATTTGCGGAATTGATACATCCCATGAGGTGCCACTTCGCGCTTGTCGGCACGACGCGCCAGCACTTTTGAAAATAGGAATATCACATCGACAATTTCGTGGGGTCTGTCCATCTCGCCGGTCTCCACACGCTACTCATATATAGGAGACCGCTTCCGGAGCTTTTATATGACCTCGATTCAAAATGTCAGCGATGCGCCCGGTTCGTACCAGGACGACTCCCGCGCCCACGCGCTAAAAATATAAACTCACTCAATGGAACTGCCGCCCGGCGTCCGCCTTTCCGCCGGGGCCTCAAAAGATCGGATCGACCTCGTCCGCCGTCGGCAGTCTCGCGCCCACAGGAACAATTACATTGCGCTCCACGTCCCGCTGCGCATTCATCGCATCCTGCACGCCAAACGACATCGCGATTTCATCGATCTGGTCGTAATACAACATGCGCAGGTGCTCCAGTTCGTCACGTAGCTCTCGCCGGCGCTCCAGGTTTTCCTTCTCCTCCGCCTCCCAGCGCACCGTCAGAATAATCGCAAACCGAAGGTGCGTCAGCTCTTCCACAGCGCCGTCAAGCGTCTGTTCCTGCCTTTCCGGCCGATGAGGCACAGAAAGACCAAGCGAAGCATTTTCAACCGTAGCAAAAGTCATCATCGATTCCCTCCAGTTCTCCTCTTGGAGCCGTCCTCAACGGATCGGGCGGGAAAAGCTTGCGCCGAGAGCACCGGATATTTTCCGGACGAACCAGTTTCTCCGCTCAATTGCGCCTCTCAGTCTGGTGTAAATTTCCCCCTCATGCGGTGATCTATATCACTCGACCGCCCAGCCTCTTCCTGTTCATCCCAAAATTTGAAACCCGTGTCATAAGTCCTCCAACGCGGTGCTCCCTGTCCACAGCGGCTTTTCACCTTCCTGGTTTCCCGCGAACGCCACAGCAGATTTCCACTTCACAGCAAAGGCAATCCCATACAAATGATTGGTTTATTGCCTCGGGGATTCCGCTTCGTAGCACAAAAGGTATAAAAATATCATGAAGATTCCCCACTTCCCAGGACCAGCTCTTCCGGTCCGGCCTTTGGCATTCGCGTGCGACCGGAATCAGCTCGTGCGCTGTGTGCCGCGAACTGAAACTGCTGTGTAAATACACCGCCTTCTCCTGGATACATGGAACCTCCGGAGCCGAACTGGAATGCGTAAACTCATCGCCCCCTTGTCGTTCTTGTGCCTCTTTGCGGGCCTGCCCGCCATCGCCCAATCCCCCGCATCGGCGCCCGCCACACAGGCGCAAATCGCCGCCCTTCAACAAGCCGTCCAAAGCGCCCGCTCCGCCGGCGACAACGCCTGGGTGCTGATCTCCGCCGCGCTGGTCTTGCTCATGACGGCCCCGGGCCTGACCCTTTTCTACGGCGGCTTGGTTCGCCGCAAAAACATCCTTGGAACTATGATGCAAAGTTTCGCCATGATGGGCCTCATCACCATCCTTTGGGCCATCGTGGGTTACTCGCTTGCCTTTGGCCACGGCAACGGCTTCATCGGCGGCTTCGAGCACGTCTTCCTCCGCGGCGTGGGGCTCACTCCCAATCCCAATTACGCCCCCACCATCCCCGCGCAGACCTTCATGGTCTACCAGCTCATGTTCGCCATCATCACCCCGGCGCTCATCACCGGCGCCATTGCCGAGCGCGTCAAGTTCGGCGCCCTGGCAGTCTTCCTCTCGCTGTGGTCGCTGCTGGTCTACTGCCCCATGGCCCACATGATCTGGGGCGTCGGCGGCTTCCTCAACATCCACGGCGGCAGCTTTCCCTGCCTCGACTTCGCCGGCGGCACCGTAGTCCACGTCACCAGTGGTGTCTCCGCCCTGGTCGCCGCCTTATATATAGGAAAACGCGCCGGATATCCTCATCAGGACATGCCGCCCCACTCCATGGTCCTCAGTTTCATCGGAGCCAGCCTGCTCTGGGTCGGCTGGTTCGGATTTAACGCCGGCAGCGCACTCTCCGCCAGCCCGCTGGCCACTAGCGCATTCATCAACACCCAGTTTGCCGCGGCTGCGGCCGCCCTCACCTGGACCCTGGCCGAGTGGGTGATCAACGGCAAGCCCACGGCTCTGGGCGCCATCTCCGGCGCAGTGGCCGGCCTGGCCACCATCACCCAGGCCTCCGGCTTTGTCCAGCCCATGTCCGCGCTGCTTATCGGAGCCGTCGCCGGCCTGGTCTGCGCCTTCATGGTCTTCAAGGTCAAAAAGCTCTTCGGCTACGACGACTCTCTTGACGCCTTCGGCGTCCACGGCATCGGCGGAACCATTGGCGCCCTGCTCACCGGCCTGCTGGCCTCGGGTCCCATCAACGCCGTCTTCGGCATGAACGCCTCCGGTCATGCCCGGCCTGACGGCGCCATTGGTGGCGACTGGCACCAGGTCCTCAACCAGGCCGTCGCCATGGGTATCGGCTGGGCGCTGGCCATTGTGGGCACTTTGGTGTTACTCTTCGCCGTCGACAAGACGATAGGCTTACGCCTCTCGCCAGCCGATGAAGCTGCCGGTCTCGACGTCACGCAGCACGGCGAGGAAGGCTACGAATTCGTGGCTTGATTCAGGTCCCAGGCCGGTCAGGATCACATTTGGGCAGTTTTCCCTCTGTTCCATTGCTTCATCGCGGAACGGAGGGAAAATTGCAACATCCTTGGAACATCCGGCGGATCCGCCCTAACCGGCCCTTCCGCCCGCACGTTGCACCACGAGGTAAATCCGATGCTCAAAGTTGAAGCGATTATCCAACCTCTCAAGCTCGATGACGTCAAAGCCGCGCTCCTTGAGGCCGGCATTGAAGGCATCACCATTCTCGAGGCCCGCGGTCACGGCCGCCAGAAGGGCCACACCGAGTTCTATCGCGGCCGCGAATACACCATTGATCTCATCCCCAAAACCAAGCTTGAAATCGTGGTCCGCGATGAGATCAAGGACAAGGTGGTTCAAACCATCCTCAGCGCCGCCCGCACCGGTCGCATCGGCGACGGCAAAATCTTCATAAGCCGCATCGAAGAAGCTATCCGCATCCGCAACGACGAGCGAGGCGAAGCCGCCCTCTGATTCCGGTCCGGCCCGGACTCCGCATCCGGGCCGAATCCCCATCCAATCGCCTCATTCCATTTCACTTAGCCGTCAAACCTCCAATCCTCACCGCCGCCACTCCCAACTCCCTCCACATCCGCATCCCGCAAATTCGCACAATTTTCCATGCACACAATCCATAAGATTGCCATGGGGATTTTCTATTTCCTTATGAGATCCTTATGTCCCCGATGAAAAAATCCTTCAAGCAACACCCTTCACCGGGCGGGCGACTGAGACCGTAAGCTATCGGTGTCGCCGGCTCTCCTCCGGTAGCCGTTGAATCTCATCCGGATTCACGCTTCCGGCCATCCCTGTGCCCCTCAACCGGTTCGGCGGCCGCTCTTCCGCCATATCGCAGGCCGGTCCTGCCTGCACCTCACTCCCGGAGTGGTATTCATGCTTAGTCGCGCTCTTAAACTGCCGGTTATCTCTGCCCTGCTCGGCTTCCCGGCCATGGCTCTCGCTCAAGGCTCCGCCGCTGCGCAGGCTCCGGCCACGCAAGCTCAAATCGCCGCCCTTCAACAGGCCGTCCAGCGCGTCCAGGCTGCCAGCGCCTCCGCCCAGATGGCCGGTGACAACTCCTGGATGCTGGTCTCAGCCGCCCTGGTTCTTCTCATGACCGGGCCCGGCCTGGCCCTCTTTTACGGCGGCCTGGTCCGCAAAAAGAACATCCTCGGCACCATGATGCAAAGCTTTGCCATGATGGGACTGGTCACCATCATCTGGGCCATCGTCGGCTACTCGCTCGCCTTCAGCCACGGCAATCTCTTCGTCGGCGGCCTCCAGCACGCATTCCTGCGCGGCGTCGGCCTGGCCCCCAATCCCAACTACGCCGCCACCATTCCTGAACAGACGTACATGATCTACCAGCTCATGTTCGCCATCATCACCCCGGCGCTCATCACCGGCGCCTTCGCTGAGCGCATGAAGTTCAGCGCCATGGCCGTCTTCCTCTCGCTCTGGTCCATCTTTGTCTACTGCCCCATGGCCCACATGGTCTGGGGCGTCGGTGGCCTGCTCAACGCCACCGGCCACCACATTCCCAGCCTCGACTTCGCCGGCGGCACCGTCGTCCATATCACCAGCGGCGTTTCGGCGCTGGTGGCAGCCCTTTATATCGGCAAGCGCATCGGCTACCCCAAAACCGCCATGCCCCCGCACTCCATGGTGCTCAGCTTCATCGGCGCCTGCCTGCTCTGGGTGGGCTGGTTCGGCTTCAACGCCGGCAGCGCCCTTGGCGCCGGCCCGCTGGCCACCAGCGCCTTTGTCAACACCCACTTTGCCACCGCCACCGCGGCCCTCGGCTGGACCATCTTTGAGTGGTTCCACAACGGCAAGCCCACCGCTCTGGGAGCCATCTCGGGCGCAGTCGCCGGCCTCGTTGCCATCACCCCGGCTTCGGGATTCGTTCAGCCGTTCTCGGCTCTCGCCATCGGTCTCATCGCCGGTTTCTTCTGCTCCTTCATGGTCTTCATCGTCAAGTCCAAGTTCGGCTACGACGACTCCCTTGACGCCTTCGGCGTGCATGGAGCCGGTGGAACCATCGGCGCCCTGCTTACCGGCATCTTTGCCACCCAGGCAATCAACCCTATCTTCGGCAAGGGCGTGCCCACCGGCTGGATGGACGGGCACTGGAGCCAGATCTTCAACCAGTTCGCAGCCGTCGGCATTTCCTGGGGCATCTCCATTGTGGGTACACTGGTCTTGCTCTTCGTCGTTGACAAGGTCATCGGCCTCCGCGTCACTCCTGAACAGGAGCACGCCGGCCTCGATCTCTCGCAGCACGGCGAAGAAGGCTACGACTTCAACTCCTGAACCAGCTGTCAGCCTTCGGCTCTCAGCTTTCAGCTCGCCGATTCCAACTGCCGGCTTCAGACCAGGCAGCCGGAAAATCGGTACCAGCCAAAAAGTGGAAGGATGAAAGCTGAGAGATTGAAAGCTTGAAAAAACTTTCGGCGGGAGGTGGAAAAAAAATCCCCTTCCGCCTGTTACGCTGTCAGACGAGGCTTTTTGCATATGCTCAAAATTGAAGCCATTCTTCAGCCCTCGAAGCTCGACGCCGTCAAGGATGCCCTCCTTGAAGCTGGCATCGAGGGCATGACAATTCTCGAAGCCCGCGGCCACGGTCGGCAGAAGGGCCATACCGAGTTCTACCGCGGCCGCGAATACACCGTTGACCTGCTGCCCAAGATCAAGCTTGAAATGGTCATCCACGACGACATGAAAGAAAAGGCCATCGAGGCCATCGTGGGCGCAGCACGCACCGGCCGCATCGGCGACGGCAAAATCTTCATCAGCCGCATCGACGAAGCCATCCGCATCCGCAACGACGAACGCGGCGAAACCGCGCTCTAGCACGCAGCATCCAATACCGCCTGTCGAGAGGACTTTTTAAGCCCCCTCAACAGGCGGTATTGTATTGGCTTCTCGAGTGCCCCCTTCAAAGCTGCCTCCTTCAGGTCGCGCCCGCCTTGCTCAATACGCTAAAACTGGTCTGACCACAGATCTCGTCGGAGTGCGGGCCCCAAATGAATCTCCGCCTCGTCCTTCCGCTTCTCGCTTCCCTCTTGATTGTTCCCACCCTCACCGCTCAGGACACCCGCCACGTCACCCAGCCCGTCCTCCCGCACCGCTACCATTGATTACACTCATCATCAGGAACTTTGAGGGGCCATACATGTCTCATCCCGTCATCAAGTTCGGCACCGACGGCTGGCGCGGCGTCATCGCCGACGACTTCACCTTCGCCAACGTGCGCACCGCCGCTGAAGCCATCGCATCTTACGTCCACGCCAAAGAAGACCCCGCCAAGGGCCTCTGCATCGCCTACGACACGCGCTTCGGCTCCAAAGCCTTCGCTCGCGCCTGCGCTGAAGTCGTCGCGGCCACCGGCATTCCCGTCATGCTCGCCCACGCTGTCACGCCCACGCCCGCGCTCAGCTTCGGCGTGCGCCAGCGCGGCGCCGCCGGCGGCATCATGATCACCTCGTCGCACAATCCGCCGCAGTGGAACGGCGTTAAATACAAGGCGTGGTACGGCGGCTCGGGCAAGCCCTCCATTATGGCGGAAATCGAGTCTCACCTCGGCAAGCCCGCCCGGCGCCCTGCGCAGCCGGCGGCCATCACTGAAGTCGATTTCCTTCCCACCTACCTCCATGCCATCAAGAGCTTCGCCGACCTCGACCTCATTGCCAGGTCCGGCATGAAATTCTGCATTGACTCCATGTACGGCGCCGGATCCACTATCCTCAGCGACATCTTCTCCTCGCTCGGTGTCGATCACGTCCAGATCCGCTCCAACCCTGACCCGCTCTTCCCCGGCATCAACCCCGAGCCCATCGAGCCGCACATCCGCGCCCTCGGAGAAGCCACCGTCGCCAACCACTGCCAGGCCGGCCTCTGCACTGACGGCGACGCCGACCGCATCGGCGCCACCGACGAGCACGGCAACTTCGTTGACCCGCACAAGATCTACTCGGTGCTGCTCAGCTGGGTCCTGCGCCGCAAAGGCTGGCCCGGCGCCGTCACCCGCGCCTTCAACACCACCAAAATGCTCGACCGCATCTGCGCCAAACACGGCCGCGAACTCATCGAGCACGGCATCGGCTTCAAGTTTGTCTGTGACTACATGCTCGAGCGCGAAATCGTCATGGGCGGCGAGGAATCCGGCGGCATCGGCTTCCAGCGCCACCTGCCTGAGCGCGACGGCCTGCTCAACGCGCTGCTTCTCGCCAACGTCATGGCTGAAGAAGGCAAAACCCTCGGCCAGCTCGTCGCCGATCTGCAATCCGAATACGGTGAACACCAATACGGCCGGGTCGACCTCCACATCCCCGACGCCGCCAAGAAGTCTGCCATCGCCCGGGCCAAGGCCCTCAAGCAAGGCGACCCAGTCTTCGCTGCCATGCCCGTCCTGCGCACTGAAACCATGGACGGCGTAAAGTTCTACCTCGACAACCCCGAGGCCAAAACCAAGCCCAACGCCGCCGAAACCTGGCTCCTGCTGCGTGCCAGCGGCACTGAGCCGCTGCTGCGCATCTACACCGAATCGTGCTCCAAAGAGTCCGTGGCAAAGCTGCTTGAATCCGCGCGCGCTTTCGCCATTGCGGAGAATTAGGCAGGAGAAGGGGCCGGAAGGTGCAAGTATATCTTGACGCATGTGCGCTGAATCGCCTGTTCGACGACAGGACACAACCCAGAGTGCGGAAGGAATCGGAGGCCGTGGAGCGATTCTTCAATCTCCTTCTCCAGAAAAAAGTGGGCTGGCTCGCCAGTGAAGTCCTGGAGGCGAAAGTACTCAATAACCCAGCCTCAAACATGCGTCGCGAAGCACTCAAGCTCATCTCGCTTGCCCCCATACGAATAGTCGTAACTGATGCCACATTCCAACGTGCAGATGATCTTGAACATCTGGGCTACGGCGCCTACGATGCCTTACATTTGGCCTGCGCGGAGCAGGGGAAAGCAGATTCGCTGCTCACAACCGACGATCGGTTTATAAATCGAGCCAGGCGAGGCTTGGGAAAGCCCTCAGTAAAAGTCCAAAATCCGGTAAACTGGATTACGGAGTTTAAGTGATGAGTCACCGGGAATCTACAGTCGTTGACGAGATGACGGACGAGCAATTCCGGCAGCACGCGCTCGAAATTCTTCAGCGCGAGCTGGGCGTGGACGGCTTTGCCCGCTTCCTCCGCGTTTACCGCCCTGGAACCGGAGACTACACCCGTGATCGTCGTAAATGGCAACGGGACATCACCGTTCAAGACATCATGGAAGATATCAGGAAGCGTCGCAAAAAGACGGCCTGATACCCGCAACCGCTCTTCACACCTTCACATTCGGCAATCACCGCCACCTTGGCCTGCTTCCCCTGCCACGCCCAACCACTACTGCGCATTTACACCGGGCCGTGTTCCAATGAATCCGTAGCGAAGCTACTCGAATCCCGCGCGCGCTTTCGCACTCGCAGAGTGAGAGTTTAAAGTTTCTGCAGAAAGGCACACGTCATGAAGCGGTCCGAAATTAATCGTTACATCGCCGAAGCAGATGCATTTTTCCGGCAGAATGGCTTTCTCCTTCCGCCATTTGCTGCCTGGACGCCGCAAGACTGGCAACATCGCGGCGCCGAAGCCGGCGAACTGCGCGCCGCCCGCCTGGGCTGGGATGTCACGGATTTCAACTCCGGCCGTTTCAACGCTGTCGGTCTCACGCTCTTCACGCTGCGCAACGGATCGGCCGCCGCTGAAAAACCAGCAAAGACCTACGCTGAAAAAATCAT
The DNA here is from genome assembly GCA_963830225.1 of uncultured Acidobacteriota bacterium. Lineage (GTDB taxonomy): Bacteria > Acidobacteriota > Terriglobia > Terriglobales > Acidobacteriaceae > Telmatobacter. The sequence continues at coordinate 587,050 of CAWHLO010000001.1, forward strand.
GTACGTCCGCAACGGGCAGGTCACGCCGTTCCATTACCACGTCGGCAAAACCGAGGACATCATCAACCGCGGAGGCCCGGAAACAGGCCGCCTGGCGCTCGAGCTTTACAACTCCGACGAGCAGGGCGGCTTCGCCCAAACACCGGTCATCGTCGTCTGCGACGGCATCCAACGCCGCCTGGACGCTGGAGCAACCATCACTCTGGGCCCCGGCGAATCCATCACGCTGACTCCCCGGCTCTACCACACCTTTTACGCCGTCGAGGGCGATTGCCTGGTCGGCGAAGTCTCGTCCCTCAACGACGACGCAACCGACAACTACTTCAAAGACCCGCTTCCACGCTACCCGGCCATCGACGAAGACGAAACGCCCACGCGCCTGCTCTGCACGGAGTACCCGGAGAATTAGGCAATCACCGCCACCTTGGCCCGCTTCCCCAGCCGCACCACAACTCGTGCCGGCAGCGAGCCAACCGGAACCAAAACTCCCGGAGCCGCCTCTCCGTCCAGCTTCACAGCCTTCTCGGCAATCTTGCGATTCGCCTCCGCACCGCTCGCCGCCAGCCCCATCTGCACCAGCAGTTTCGGCAGGCGAATCTGCGAAGTCCCATCCGGCCCGGCCACATCGGCAAACACCACGCTGACCTCTTCCAGATCCTCCGCCGTCTCCTTCTGCTGAAACATCCGCGCCCAGTTCTCGTCCGCGCTCGCAGCCGCAGCCTCGCCCTGGAACCCAGCCACAATCGTCCGCGCCAGCCGCTTCTTCACATCCATCGGATGCTGCGCTCCCGCGGCCACCGCTTTCTGCAGGTCGTCCACCTCGCTCTGCTTCAGGTCCGTCAACAATGCCCAGTACTTCCACATCAGCTCATCGCTGACGCTCATCAGCTTGCCATACATCTCGCCTGCCGGCTCGTTGATCCCAATCGCATTATTCAGCGACTTCGACATCTTCTGAACGCCGTCCAGCCCTTCCAGAATCGGCGTCATCAGAATGATCTGTGGCTTCTGCCCGTAATGCCGCTGCAGCTCGCGCCCGCAGCCCAGGTTAAAGCGCTGATCTGTCCCGCCCAGCTCCACGTCGCACTTCAGCGCCACTGAGTCGTACCCCTGCATCACCGGATACAGCAGCTCATGCAAGCTGATTGGCTGCTCCGCCTGGAACCGCCTGTGAAACTCGTCGCGCTCCAGCATCTGCGAAACCGTAAAGTGCGCTGTCAGCCGGATCGTGCCCTCGTAATCAAGCTTCCCCAGCCATTCCGAGTTGTAACGGACCTCGGTCTTCTCGGCATCCAGAATCCGGAACACCTGCTCCTTATAGGTCTCCGCATTCGCGTCAATCTGCTCGCGCGTCAGCGGCTTCCGCGTCACGTTGCGCCCCGTCGGATCGCCGATCAGCGAGGTAAAGTCGCCCACCAGAAAAATCACCGTGTGCCCAAGCTGCTGAAAGTGCCGTAGCTTGCGCATCAGTACCGTATGTCCCAGGTGCAGATCCGGTGCCGTCGGGTCGAACCCCGCCTTCACGCGCAGCGGCGTGCCCGTCTTGCGGCTCTCTTCCAGGCGCTCTCTCAAATCGCTCACGCGAATAATCTCCGCCGCACCCTTCTGCAGCAGATCCATTTGCTCGTCTACAGGTAAAAACTCGCTCATACCGTCTCTCAGTATAAAGTGGCGCACATAGCCGGCTTATCGGCGGAGTCAGCCCCGCGAGCCACCAACCCTTCTCGCCCAAAAAATCCGTGCTATCCTGCTTGCGATTGTCGTTCACTCATATCGTTGGCTTTCCCCGAGTCACTGTCTTTTTAATCTTGCAGTTTGTGCCACCGGGCCGTCAGCCGGTTCTGGAGAGATGAAAGATGACACCTCGCCTGCGGTTCCTCGCATTCGCTTCTGCAGCACTCCTGGTCACCAGCGTTCTGCCCGGTAACGCCAGCCTGCTCGCCGCGCAGCAGAACAACCTCTCCTCCAGCTTCCGCACTGCCGACCACTGCGCCTCCTGCCACAGCAATACCAAAACCTCCAAGGGCGAAAGCTATTCCATCGTCGGTGACTGGAGCGCCAGCGTCATGGCCAACGCCGCGCGCGACCCCTACTGGCAGGGCAGCGTGCACCGCGAAATCCTCGACCACCCCGAGGCAAGCGCCGCCATTCAGGACGAGTGCGCCACCTGCCACATGCCCCTCCAGCACCTGCAGGACAAGGCTCAGCACCACCAAACCGCGGTCCTCAAACGCTTCCCCCTCAGCAGTCAAAACGCCAATGACGCCGCCGCGGCCGACGGCGTCACCTGCACCGTTTGCCACCAGATCCAGCCCACCGGCCTGGGCACGAGCGCCACTTACGACGGCAACATCGCCGTCGCCCCGCTCGGCACGAATCCGCGGCCTCTCTTCGGTCCTTTCGTTCCGCAGCCCGCCTCGGTCCTCCAGGTACACATCCTCGCCGGCGGCTACTCGCTCGTCCATTCCACGCATATGCAGCAAGCGGCCCTCTGCGGCACCTGCCACACGCTCTACACCACTTCCTACGGACCCGGCGGCAAACCCGTCGGCCACTTCCCTGAGCAGATGACTTACATCGAGTGGCTGCACAGCAGTTACCACGACAAGCAGACCTGCCAGCAATGCCACATGCCCGCGGTCAACGGACAGGTAGCCGTCGCCTCAATCCTGGCCCAGCCGCGCAGTGGCATGCGCCACCACACCTTCGTCGGCGCCAACGCCTTCATGCTCGGCATGCTCAACACGCATCACAGTGACCTGGCCGTCACCGCGCAGCCCGCCGCCCTCACCGCCGCCATCAAAGAGACCACCGCATACCTGCAATCGAAGGCTGCGCACGTCACCGTCAGCCCCGCAAAGCTCGCCGGAGGCCAGCTTTCCTTCGCCGTCAAAGTAGAAAACCTCACCGGCCACAAGCTGCCCACGGCCTTCCCTTCGCGACGCGCCTGGCTCCATGTCACCGTCACCGCCGCCAACGGCCACACCGTCTTCGAGTCCGGCAAGCTCAACCCCGACGGCTCCATCGCCGGCAACGCCAACGACGCCAATGCCGCCCGCTACTCGCCGCACTACACGCAGATCACCAAGCCCAGTGAGGTCGAAATCTTCGAGCCCATCCTCGGCGACGCGCAGAGCCACGTCACCACCGGCGTGCTCTCCGCCACGCAGTACCTCAAAGACAACCGCATCCTCCCCGACGGTTTTGACAAGAAGACAGCGCCCGCCGACATCGCCGTCCACGGCAAAGCCGCCACCGACCCTGGCTTCATAGGTGGCTCAAGCACCACGCGCTACGACGTCTCCACCGCCGGCGCCGCCGGCCCCTTCCACATCACGGCCCAACTCATCTACCAGCCCATCGGCTACCGCTGGGCCCACAATCTCGCGGCTTACAAGGCCAAGGAATCGCAAACCTTCGTCCATTACTACGAGCAGGAGGCGGCGCACTCCGCCATCGTCCTCGCCCACGCCGCCGGTACAGCGCAATAACGCCAGCCCTGTTCCCACGCACCACCCCATCGACGGGATGAACCCCCTTCATCCCGTCTTAAACCAAAAGCGCCTCAGCCCCCATCGCTCTTTCACGCTATAATCACCTCAATGCAGCAGCCCGCCCACCATCGCGCCCTTGTTATCGCCCGCGCGGCCCGTGCTGCGGCTGCGGCGGCTGCGGCCGCCTAGACACCCGCCTCACCTCATCCCAAAATCCAGATCGGTAAGCTTCAAGCGCAGCCGTATCAGGCTGAAAGCTGAAAGCTCAATCGGGCCTATGTCCCTACGTCCCTAGTCCCTAAGTCCCTAGTACACTGGAGCTACCATGGAAGAGTTCAGCCGTATTCAGCGCCTCCCGCCCTACGTCTTCAACATCACCGGCGAGATGAAGGTCGCCGCGCGCCGCCGCGGTGAAGACATCATCGACTTCGGCATGGGCAATCCTGACGGCGCCACGCCAAAGCACATCGTCGACAAGCTCGTCGAAGCGGCCATGAAGCCGCCCACGCATCGCTACTCGGTCTCCCGCGGCCTCCCGCGCCTGCGCAAGTCCATTTGCATGTGGTACAAGTCTCGCTACGACGTCGATCTCGACCCCGAGTCCGAAGCCATCGTCACCATCGGCTCCAAGGAGGGCATCGCCCACCTCTGTCTCGCCATCCTCGACTCGCGCGACACCGTGCTCGTTCCCAATCCCAGCTACCCCATTCATATCTACGGCCCCGTCATCGCCGGTGCCCACATCGTCAGCGTCCCCGTCCACAATCAGGACCAGTTCCTCTCCGAGCTTGAGAGCATCATTCCGCGCATGACCCCGCGCCCCAAAGCCCTCATCGTCAACTTCCCGTCCAACCCCACCACCGCCTGCGTCGAGCTGCCTTTCCTCACCCGCCTCGTCGAGTTGGCGCGCGAGTACGGCTTCCATCTTATCCACGACCTCGCCTACGCTGACATCGCCTTTGACGGCTACAAGCCGCCCAGCGTCCTCCAGGTCCCCGGCGCCAAAGACGTCGCCGTCGAGTTCTTCACTCTCTCCAAGAGCTACAACATGCCCGGCTGGCGCGTCGGCTTCATGGTCGGCAACCCGGTATTGGTCTCCGCCCTCGCCCGCCTCAAGAGCTACTTTGACTACGGCACCTTCACGCCCATCCAGGTCGCCTCCATCCATGCGCTTGAAGGCCCGCAGCAGTGCGTCGCAGAAATCTGCGAAACCTATCGCAGCCGCCGCAACGTCCTCGTTGAAGGACTCAACAAAGCCGGCTGGCAGGTGGCGTCGCCCAAGGCGACCATGTTCGTCTGGGCCCAGATCCCCGAACCCTACCGCGCCATGGGCTCACTCGAGTTCTCCAAGCTCCTGCTCACTGAAGCCAAAGTAGCCGTCTCCCCCGGCGTCGGCTTCGGCGAATACGGCGACAACCACGTCCGCTTCGCATTAATCGAAAACGAAGAACGCACCCGCCAGGCGCTCCGCGGCATAAGACAAATGCTGGCCAAAGGGGTTGTACCCGCGTAAAGCTCCGTCGTTGCTCCGCTCCCAATCGCGTTGTCATCGTGAGCGGAGCACGCCAGCCCTGGTGGGCGGCACAGCCATAGGATCCGCGGTTTGCACCGCACGAATGCTGCAATGCAGCTCAGATCTAGTGTACTGAGTCATTAATTCATTACACATTTATCGACAAGCAGCGTCTAACATGACATGAGCGAGGTCATGAGACGAGGACGCCGTTTGCCGAAGTTGGAACTGAGCGAGGAGCAGCGCAGTACCTTGCAGGGTTGGACGCGGAGGAGGAAGACCGCGCAGGCGCTTTCGATGCGAGCACGGATCATATTGCGCGCCTCCGAGGGACTGACCGCTACGGCCATCGCTACAGAAACGCATGCGTGTATTCAAACGGTCAGTAAATGGTGGCGCAGGTTTGATGAGCGGGGATTGGATGGACTGCTCGATGAGCCGCGTCCCGGACAGCCACGCAAACTGAGCGATGCTCAGATCGAAGAAGTCATCGTGCGCACGCTGGAGAGCAAGCCGCCCGCTGCCACCCATTGGTCAACCCGTACGATGGCACAGGCTACAGGCATCAACCAGACCGCGATCAGCCGCATCTGGCGCGCCTTTTCTCTGGCCCCGCATCGCTCCGAGACGTTCAAGTTATCCAAAGACCCGCTGTTTATCGACAAGGTGCGCGACATCGTGGGGCTTTACATGAACCCTCCGGAGCGCGCGCTGGTCTTATGCGTGGATGAAAAGTCGCAGATACAAGCTCTGGATCGAACCGCGCCGCTGTTGCCCATGGGACCTGGGCAGGTCGAACGCCGCACCCACGACTATGCGCGGCACGGCACCACCAGCCTGTTTGCCGCGCTGGACACCAAAACTGGCAAGATCATAGGCCAGAACCAGCAACGCCATCGTTCCGAAGAGTTCCGCAGCTTCCTCGACACCATCGAGAAGAACGTGCCCGAAGAACTGGACGTCCACCTCATCATGGACAACTACGGAACGCATAAAACCAAGCTGATTCAGAATTGGCTGCTGAAACGGCCCCGCTTCCATGTTCACTTCACGCCCACCTCTGCCTCATGGTTGAACCTGGTGGAACGCTGGTTCGCCCTGCTCACAGAACGCCGGCTTCGACGCGGCGTCCATCGCTCGACCAAAGAACTAAAAGCCGCCATCAACGACTTCATCGAACACCACAACCGCGACCCAAAACCCTTTATCTGGCATAAAACAGCAGACCAGATTCTCGATTCCGTCACTCGCTTTTGTAAGCGAATTAATGACTCAGGACACTAGTTTGGAAGTGCGATGAAAAAACAATCCTCATCATCACGGCCCGCAAGAACCGCCGTATCTGCTTCTATTGGTTCGCGCTCAAAATTGCGCCTGCCCATTTCTCGCACGCTGTACGCAACCATCGAGCCGTACTTGCGTCCTGGTATCTTCGATAGAGATAAACGATGAGCAAGCGATCTTGTACCCGCAGAACAATCGCTCCCATCGCCCTTGTCACCTTAACTCCCTTTGCCGAAATCGGCACAATCATTCCGTACGCCCAGGAATTCTGCTTGGAAAACAGTGTGCCCAGCGGTACAGGTTTGTCGAATGTAACCGACGCAGCATGTGAGTTCAGGTCTTTCATTCGGCGGTTGAAGTCCGCTTCCTGGCTCTTGAGTGACCCATTAATGGCAGAGCCGAATTGCTGACTCATCCTGCTTGTAATTTGTTTAAAGGTTTTGGGGCTCAGATCTAGAAATTCTGCGCGGCGCACAACCTCGGCCAATGCGTAAAAGGAAAGGCGGGGCGGGTGCCCCGATCGAACCTCTTGTACGTAGTCTGGAGGCACGAATGCGGCGATCAGCCGGTTCGTGTCCGGAGCCAGCGGCTGCAAAAGCACTCGATAATCCGAACCGATTTCAACCAGGTCCTTCGCCGGCGACGGAATCGCAATCGATTTCCCCCCAACTCGAAATGTCTGATTTCCGGCGCGTCCGGGCAAGGTGGAACCGGACTTTTGAGCATTCGCAGTCGACAGCCCCAGAATCAGGACAACAACTACCCGTAAACACGATGATCTCCAGAGTCTCCTGACAATTGAACCCATCCTCAACTCCTCTTGAAACCCCAGTTTTCAGATTGCAGGAATGCTAACAGAAGCCGGACCCTCCGGTCCCCCGTTCTGGTTCACTGCTGACTGTCATCTTCTGTTTGTCAAGATGCCCCGCGGCGCCGGATTCTCGTGTCTGGATGAACGAACTAGCCACCCCTGCTCCTTGGTGGGCAGGAAGCGAAGCCAGCCCCGAGAGGCTGGCTTCAGTGCTTCCGAATCAACCGGGAATCCGCCCCGTCACTGCTTCTTCGCCGCAATCGCCGGTATCTTCACCTCGATCGCCTCTGCAGCGCTCTTCCGTACATACTCGGGAATCTTGCCGATCTTCTGCGGAACCGAAGGCGCCACCGATCCCGGGCCGGCCCCCGGCAGCGGAGCCAGTGAGAAGTTCATGCGAGAATCCGCCTGCAGTGGGCCGGTCACCACGAGCGGGGTAGCATCCTCATATCCGTTCGCGGACACACTCAGCGTCGCGCCCGCCCCCCGCGGCAGCCCGTTGAAATCGATGCGGTACGCGCCGTTTTTGTCGGTCATGTCGTAAACCGGCCCGTTGGCGCTGGCGGTCCCCGTCAGGTTCACCGCAACCATCGCATTCGGCACCGGGACGCTCCCCGAGTACACCATGCCCTCAAACGTGCTCACGGCCAGCAGTGGCGGAGGTGGCGCCGTCGGTGCCGGCTTGGTAAAGTACCACGCCAGGTAGCACGCAAGAACTGTTGCTGCAATTGCTACCAGCCACTTGGCGAGTGCCGCATAATTGGGTTCTTCGCTCTTCTCTTCGAAATAATTCCCGCCAGAAGCCATGCCAGAATATAACACATTAGTAACTTGTCGAGATTACTAATTTCCAGCCTGGTTGTGGCCCTCCCTTTAAACTCCACTGGCGCATAGAGATGCCGAAATGGCTGCGCTGGGTTCCACGCACACAAAACGAGCGCGGACCCGAAGATCCGCCCGGGTGCCCCAGGTCTCGCTGTCAAGTTCGAAGACATGGTTTACATGTTGTCTCCGGAGATGGTTTACACTTCCGCGCAAGCCGCACTGTTGCCGCAAGTCGAACCACGGCCCCGGCGCAGCTCCGTCCGGTTCAAGCTAAAAGCTGGGAGCTAAAAGCTAGAAGCTGCCTTTCAGTGCCTTCCTGATGCTCGCCGCCACCTGCTCCGCCGCCACCGCGTAGCCGGCGTTCGTATAGTGCACATCGCCGCTGTGCAGGTCCTGGTGCTTCAACATCAGCGCATGCACAGCGTCCGTGGGAATCCCCGCACGCCGCATCACCTCCGCCGCCAGCCGGTTGCGCGCGTTAATCCGCGCATTCGTCGCCTGCGGCGCTCCCGGCCCGCCCGGCGTGGCTGGGCCATGTTGCAGCGGAGTCGTCGTGGCCCAGATCAGCTTTGCTCCCGGCGCCCCTGCCTTCAGCGCCGCAATCATCTTCGGCAGCCCCGCCGCATACTGCGCCTCGGTGTAACCCCAGCCGTGCATCCCGTTGTTGAAGTGCACCACCGCAAAGTGCACTCCCATCATGCTGAAGTAGTCGCGCAACTGCCCGGGCAGCCGGGGATCGCCGCTGCAAGCCGACGTCGCGAACAAATACACGTTCGCCACCCCGTGCAAATCCTTCTCCACCGCCGGATAGTACCCGCGCGTAATCGAGTCGCCCTCCAGCAGCACATTGGGCAATCCCGGCACAGGCTTCACCGGCCGGTCGCTCCACGTCCATTCAATCTTTTCGGTGATAGGCAGCCGCGCCTGCGCCACCGCACCCAGCGCACACAAAAACAGAGCGACGAACAACGGCATTCGCTTCATATTGTAAGAGTAAAGCATCTGCAGTAACTTGCAGGCAGCGTTGCGCACCTCGTGGATCCTTTCGCGGCAACCGGATCTCTTCCTTTTACATTGCCGGTTCGGTGAACTATAGTAAGTGCGCATAATCCTTGCAATACACAGCTTCTTTGAAGGAGCACTTCTGTGTCGGCCCGTATTCGTTTCCTTATCTATGCCTTGGTCCTCACTCTTCCAAATTGCGCAGTAACAGCAAGCGCACAGCGCCCCGCCAACTCGAATCCTTTTTACCAGCAGCTGCGCACGCAGCTGCCTGGTAGAGACGTAATTGCCGTCAAGAATCTCGTCCTCAAGCGCGATGCCGCCACTTTCACGTTTCAGTCTGGCAACATCGCCTTTTATAACCAGGTAGACGGCAAAGTCACGGGTGCGGTCTTTATAGGTCAGGGACACTTTCACCTTACGCCGCCCACCACGGAGGAGCGCCACAATCTCTCCATCTTCACCCATAGCCAAGTGTTCGACGAAGACTTTGACCAGGTGGTTCTTCGTTTTACAGATGGAACGGCAGCGGACCTGCACAAAGGTTCAGCCGGCGCGGGCGCAGCCAACCCCGGCTACGCACAGGCCGCGCGCGATCTGCAAAACTTTCAGCACACCAAGCTACTTGAAAACATCGACCTCCGGCTGCTTGAAGATGTGCTGAGTCCCGCGCAGGGCGGCTATTTCTTTGCTGCCATCCACGGCAATAAAGATCATGATTTGTTCTTCACTATCGATCCGCACGGCGCGCCCGATGTCGAGCCGGAAGAAGTATCGCTGATGAAATGGACAACCTGGGGCGAGACATATCTCGCAACATTTCATTCCGTCGCCGCTGCGACTCGTGGTGCCGGCAGCGACGAGCAGAACGAGACCTACCGCATCGACCACGAAGATCTGGACACAACCATCGAGCACAACGGTTTTCTGTCCGGCGTCGCAACCGTTCACCTCGTTGCCCTCGATGACAACCTTGCCGTCGTGCCCTTTGCGCTCTATCCCACGCTGCGGGTCAGCCGCGTCGACACAAAGGAAGGCGCCTCGCTGGACTTTGTGCAGGAAAAGAAAGATCAGGATGCCGACTTCGGCGTGGTGCTCGCCAAGCCGCTCAAAAAGAGCGAATCTACCACCCTTCGCATCACTTATGCCGGCAAGAAAGTTGTCATGGACGAAGGCAACGCAAATTACTACCCCATTGCGCGGCAAAGCTGGTATCCCAACGCGTCGCAGGGCCTTGGCGACTACACCACGTATCACATGCTCTTTCACGTTCCCAAGGGATTGCAGCTTATCGCTACAGGAACCAAGGTGAGCGAAAGCACCAAGGGAAAAATCACCACAACTGAGTGGAAGACTGACGTGCCGCTGGCGGTAGTGGGCTTCAACCTCGGCAAGTTCAAAATGAAGGAGGCAAAGATCCGCAACAAGCAAGGTGACAAATTAACCGTCGACGCCTATGCCAATACCTCTCCACCAGGTGCGTTATCCAATCTGGACAATGAGTTGCCGGTGCAGAACATAGGTGCTATGACGCAGGGCGCCAGGCCTCCGGTAGGCAACATCAACACCGCTTCCATGCTGCCTGTGGAACTCAGCCAGGGAGAAGTGGCCGCCGAACTTTATTGGCATTACTTTGGCCCCTTGCCCTTTTCAAGAATCGCACTGACGCAGCAATTCGCCTGTAACTATGGCCAAAGCTGGCCCATGCTCGTTTATCTGCCCATCTGCGGCTTTCTCGACACCACGCAGCAGCACGCTTTCGGCCTCCGTCCCGACGATATGTATTGGAAGGTTGTAACTCCGCACGAAGTGGCACACCAGTGGTGGGGCCAGACCGTCGGATTCCGCAGTTATCGCGACCAGTGGATGAGCGAGGGCTTCGCCGATGAGTCAGCCGCTCTCTTTCTGCTCGCTACGCGCAAAAAGCCCAACGACTATCTGAATTTCTGGAAGCAGCAGCTCAATCTCATTACGCAAAAGAACTCAATGGGCTTCCGCCCCATCGACGTCGGTCCTGTCACCATGGGCTTCCGGCTCAGCACTGAGAAGACCGGCTGGAATGTCTACCAGAATCTCGTCTATCCCAAGGGCGCATACATCCTTCACATGATCCGCATGATGATGTGGTCGCCCAAAACCGGCGACCAGCGTTTCATCGCCATGATGCACGACCTCGTCAAGACTTACAGCCTGAAGGCCATCACCACCGAGAATTTCAAAGCGGAGGTCGAGAAGTACATGACCCCTGAAATGGACCTGGACCACAACCACACGATGAATTGGTTCTTCAGCGAATACGTCTACGGTACGGCCCTGCCCACCTACCACTTTGAAAGCCAGGCCACGCAAGACGCCAATGGATGGAGCCTGCACATCAAGCTGGTTCAATCCGGCGTCGGCAAGAACTTCAAGAATCTCGTTCCCCTCTATCTTGAATTGGCAAATGGAAAAGTATTCCGCCTCGGCGCCATCAATATCACCGGATCAAGCTCGTTGGATAAGACGATACAACTGCCCAGGCTGCCCTCGCCAATCAAGCGGGAGATGATCAACTATTACGACGACATACTCTGTACCAATAATTGACGCACTTCTTCTGCTCGAAACAACGAACGCGGACCCGAAGGTCCGCATTCGTCTTTACCTCTGATTGTTGTTGCCGGTTATGCCTTGGCCAGCACCTCATTGCCCAGCCGCTCGGCCACCATCTCCTGCGCATGCGCAAAGAACTCCTCCTTCGAGATCTTCCCCGCATCCACGTCCTTCAGGATCGCCTTCTGCGCTTCGTACTCGCGGTTCTTGATCCCTGCCTTCGACTGCAGCATCCGCCACGCTTTCCGCCGCTCCACGCAGAACAGCACCAGCTGCCGCGAGACCGCCCGATACTCCATCTTGCCATCGGCTTCGTACTGAATGTACACGCCAAAATCCGGAATGAACGCGCGATGCTCGGGATGCAGATACCGCCGGTAGACCACATCCTGCTGCGTGATGCGTACCAGCATGTTATCCAGCGGAATCAGCTTCTCCGCAGCTTCAGGCTTGATCTTGCGCAGGTGGTTGCGAAAGCGCGCTTCCGTCGTGCACCAGTGCGCCACAGTGTAGCGCCGCGTCTCGCCGGTCTTCTTATCCTTCGTCTCGTACCAGTCAAGATCGATCGACGGATTGCCCTTGACGTCCAGCGCTTCCTGGTAGCTCTCGCCCTTGCGCGGATCGAAAACAAACTCCGGCACGCCGCGCGAGTCGCGCACGCGCTGCGCCTGGAAGAGCGCCATGTCGTCCGCCACGCCGTGCTCCGGCTGGCAGGTGGTAAACGCCTGCAGGAACATCGTGCCGCGATACTCCAGTCCATCCAGAATCGCGCGGTACAGCTTCGGCGCGTTGGCCATCGAGCACTGCGCCACAAACGGCGATCCATGACCGGCCAGGAAGGTCTCCGCCACCGTCTTCTTCTCCGTGTTCTTGCCCTGTGTCGCGGAACCGAAGACGTTCATGTCGTTACCGCCCAGCATCGGCGTTGAATCCGAATTCTGCCCGCCGGTGTTCGAGTAGACCTGCGTGTCGAGCATCAGCGCCTTCACATTGGGCCGGTTCTGCAACACCACCTTCGACATGTTCTGGTAGCCGATGTCGCCCATACCGCCGTCGCCGCCCACAACCCAAACCTTGGGCAGCTCCATGATCTCCTGGTCGGTCATCAGCGCATCCGTAAAGTGCGTGAAGTGGTAGTACTCCTGCTCGCTCAGGAAGTTCGATTCCCGCGTCAGCAGAATGTCCGCCAGCCGCTCCGGAATCACCGAGCGCCGCCCATGATCCACCATGAAGCTCTCGCCCATCAGCCAGCCCACGGTAATGCCGTCCTGGAACAGAGAGTTCATCCAGGGATACGGATGCGGATTGTTCGGCGAAGTGGATCCATACACCGTGTTGCAGCCCGTGTGCGCGGCCATGGCCATCACGCTCATGCCGTTGGCAAGCCGTCCGTCGATGGGCTGCAGGTTCTTGTGGTTGAAGGCCTCGGTCAGCAGCACCGCGGCAATCGCCTCCACAAGCTGCGCATCGGTAATCTCGCCGTGTTTGGCCTCATAGGCTGCAATGCGCGCCTTGGTGTCCTTCTCGGTCTCGCCGCCCAGGCCCATCACCAGATGCATAATCGCCTGCCGCAGCCGCGCGTACTCTTCCGGATTGCTCTCCTTGAGCGCCGACAGCTTGGCCGCGCCCGTCTTCTCGAGCTCGCTGGCCTTGGCCACAAAGCGATCGCTCTTGGCGTGGAAAACCGGCCGCATATACGCCTCGGTCACCGCCGCAATCGACCGCAGCACGCTCTTTTCGCCGCAACCCGCGCAGGCGCCGTCGCCTGAAACCAGCGCGTCGTAATTCGTGCGCACCATCAGCATGTTGCGCAGCGTGGCCGTCTTTGAATCCGCCGGATTTTCCGCATTAAACAGACCCAGGTACTTCTGCGCTGTATCCGGCAGCATGTTCAGGAAGGCCGTGCCCGTCTCGTGCTCGGCGTTCACGTCTTCCGTCTCCGGAACCATCTTCAGCGCCTCGTGATCGCCGCAGGCCGTCACGCAGGCCGCGCAACCCTTGCACAGATCGCTCACAAAGATGGAGAAGACGCCACCCGAACCGGGGTTCTTACGCTCCGGCGACGAGAAGATGGCATTCACCTTCTGATACGCCATCGGCACCTTTTCCAGAATGTCGAAGAACTGCTTCTTCGACTCGGCAGAGAATCCGTCAACCGACTCCGTCACTTCGCGCAGAATCGTCGGCAGCGGCGTGCCTGACTTATATTCAGCAACCATCCGCTCGCGCGTACGCTTCTCAATCTCGGGCAGCGCGTGCAGCATCTTGGTCCGCTCTGCGGCGTCACTCACGTAGTTTGAAACCGCCGTGGAAAGCATGGTGGTCAAATCCTGCGAGCAATTCGGCAGCGCGGTGTCAGGGCAAACTGAGATGCACTCCATGCACTGCGTGCAGTTCTCGGGAATGTACATCGGCGTCTCGCGGCGCGCCACATACTTCGAGGCCGTATCGCCCGTAGCCGCTGCAATCACGCCCAGGGCTGAAAGCGGCGTCGCCGGCTGGTTGTAGCCAAATTTCGAGCGGAACTCCGCGTCGAACGCATTAATGGATGCAACCGGCGGCCGCGGCGCCTGATTCGCCGGGTGAGGCGTGCTACGGCGCATCCCGCTTACTGCGCCTGCTCCCACCTCCACGAGTTCGGTCTCGCGGTTGAGAATCGGCAACAGAGCCTGTCCGCGCAGCGTGGAGTGATCGGCCGCGGAAAGCTCGCGCACCGTGATCTCTTTCACGCGCTCAAAGCCCTGCAGCATCACTTCCATGTTCGACTGCACAACCGCATCACCGAACTTGCCGAACTTCTTCACATACTGCTTGTGCACTACCTCGCGGAACTGCTCCTGTGTGATACCGAACTCCTGCAGCATGGGGCTCACGGCAAAAAAGGCGCCGAGAAAAGCATTGCCCTGCATACGAAGCTGCAAATCGGCGCGGTCAGTGGCCTTCTTGGCGATGTCGAAGCCGGGCAGCGTAAACACGCGAATCTTCTTATCGATAATCTCGGCCCGCGCCCAAAGCGGCAGCCGCTCCCACGCTTCCTCGCCTTCGTGGTCCGACTCCCAGATCAGCGCGCCACCCTCCTGCATGCCGTTCAGCGGATTGGTGTGCGTAAACGCCTTCGGGTCGCAGCACAGCACCACGGTCACGTGGCGCAGGTCGCAGTTCACGCGGATGCGATCCTTGGCCGCCACCATGAAGTACGCGGTCGGCGCGCCTTTCTTCTCCGAACCATACTTCGGATTGGCGCTGACGTGAATCACTTCCTTGGGATTACCCAGCTCGTCCTTCAGCCCGTCGCGCTCGTAGAGCAGGTCGTTGAGGTCGCCGATAATCGCGCCCAGGTTCTTGCCCGTGGTAATGGCGCCCCAGCCGCCAACGGAATGGAAGCGCACGGCTACCGCGCCCTCAGGCAGCAGCGACGGCGTCTCGTCGGCGATAACGCTGTAAGGATGATCGACGCCCAGCACGAAGAAGTTCGTGCCGTCTGCCGCCGTCTTGCCGTCCTTGCGCGCGCGACCGGCCGTGGCAAACTCATACGCGCCGATAATGTGCTCCGGACGGAAGTCGCGAGAGCCCAGCCCGTAGCTGCCATTGAAGATCCGCGGCAACTCGTTCGGCGCAATCGCCGGCAGCCCGGCAGCCGCCGGGTGGCCCTCATATTGAACAGCCTTCGAGAGCGCAGTGCGAATGTCGCGACCCATGGGATTGTCGCCCGCCATCGCCTCGTCCGTACGCTCCAGAATGATCACATTCTTCTTGCCCTTCAGTGCCTCAATCACGGCAGCCTCGGGGAAGGGACGAATCACGTTCAGGTGAATCGAACCCACCTTCACGCCGCGCGTCTCACGCAGGTAATCCACTGCGGCCTCAATGTTCTCCGCGGCCGACCCGAGCGCGACAAACACCGTGTCGGTATCATCCGTCTTGTACTTCGTGATCAGCCCGTAATGACGGCCGGTCAGCTCGGCAAACTTTTCATAGGACTCTTCCAGAAACTTCAAAATCGGCTCGGCAAAGTTATTGCGCCGCGCCACCACGCCCTGCATGTAGTGTTCCTGGTTCTGCACCGGCCCCAGAAGCACGGGATTCGCCAAGTCCACCATCTTAGGCACGCGCCGCCGCGTAGGACCGAACAACGTGCGCTGCGCTTCGGTGGGGCACTCAATAATATCGTCGGGCGCGCCCAGAAATTCGCGAATCAACTCTGACTCGTGCTTGTAGAAGGTGCGCTCCAGGTGCGTTGTCAGAAAGCCGTCCATGATGTTCATGCCCGGCGTAAGGCTCAGCTCTGTCACCCGGCGCAAAATCAGCGCCTGGTCGGCAGCCTGCTGCGCATCTTTGCCGATGACCATGATCCAGCCTGTATCCAGCGCGCCATAAATATCGTCGTGGCCGCAGTGCACGTTCAGCGCATGCTTGGTCAGCGCGCGAGCGCCCACTTCCAGCACCATGGTCGAGCCTTTGCCCGGCGCGTGATAGTACTGCTCCACGCCGTACACCACACCCTGTCCGGAAGTAAAGTTCACCACGCGCTTGCCGCAGACCGAGTGCGCAATGGCGCCACCCTGGGCCGCGTGTTCACCTTCGGCTTCAATGGCAAGCGTGTTGCCTCCAAAGACGTTCAGGTGACCTTCAGCATAGGCTTGCTGGAAAAGCTCGCCGCCCTCCGTGGATGGCGTAATGGGGTAAAACACGCCTGCATCGGCAACCCGCGTCTCCGTGTAATACGAGACAAGCTGGTTTCCATTGGCGGTTAGGCGAATGCCGGGAAAACGAGCGGCTTCTTTCATAAATCCCTCCCGTGGGTACGGTGCTTGATCGTTTATATCTCTCTGTCTATCTTCGCTCAGCGCGGTGGGCTTCCGGCCCCTTCAGGCGAAGTTGTTTTTTCATGCGTCAGCCGCGGTTCTGGTCCGCACGCCTGCGGCGCTTTCAAGCGCCCTCCGCGACTGCGCATCAATGTCCAAGTGGCCGAAACCGGTGAGCGGGCAACCAAGGGGAAAAATCGCCCGTAAAGGGAACGGTCCAATTACAAGTATGCACCCGCCAAGGGAGACGCCATCCCATGAGATGGGACCTAAACTGAGCCGATGCAGCCCACCGAATACCGCACCAAAATGCCCATTTTACGCCGCAAACATGCCCAAATTCGAATCAACTCCATGCGCTCTTTTAACCCCGCCTTCGTACCCGTGCCTCACTGCGCTACCATGAACATAAAGGTCGGATCAGCCTATGTTTATCGTTGTCTGGCAGTTTGAAATTGCCGAGGAAAAGATTGCTGCTTTCGAGGCCGCCTACGGCCCCGATGGCTCCTGGGCGCAGCTCTTCCGCACGTCGCCCAAATACCTGGGCACCGAGCTGCTCCGCGACGCCTACGTCCCCGGCGCCTATCTCACCATCGACCGCTGGTCCAGCGAAGAAGATTTCCGCGCCTTCCGCAAAGAACACGACCAGGAATATGAGACCATTGACCGCTCCTGCGACGACCTGACCGCCCGCGAAACCCGCATTGGGGCTTATACGGTGTAACGAGGCACCGTTTAAGACACAGCCTCGGAAGTCCAACGCCGCAGCTATTCGAGGACAAGAAGGTTGCGGGCGTATTCGGCACCTGCCATGTATTTGAGCCCGCGATCGAACGTCACTAAGATGTCGTCATCTTTGATTGCGAGTCCGAGCAAATAGGCATCGGTTATCTGTTGATGTCCGATGATTCGCTTTGCGAACGGAGCGGTGACTGCAACCCAGCTTTCGTCGATCTTCCGATACCAAAATCCGGGTCGAACCTTGAGCATTTGGAGAATCGCCGTAGCCAGCTCCAAAGTACGTGGTCCAGGCCGAAATGCGGGATTTGTTGTCACGCGTATGAATCCAGCCTCTGTAAGCGGGCAGATCCCCCAGCTGTCCTTTCCCGAGGCAATGAACCATTCTTGCGCCTTTCGGTGATGATCATGCCCTGGTTCAGTAAGTGCGATCAATACGTTCAGATCAAGTAAGTGCTTTCGGATCAAACTCTTCCTCCTCCAGCTTCTTGACCATTTCAGCCGTAATCACTCTCCCGGTCGGAGGAAACATCGGCAATCCGCTTTCTGAGAATCGAATTTCCGGCTCAGGCACCGGAGCAGCCTCAGCCTTCCGAATCAGCTCGCTGATCGCCGCGCTCAACGTAATCCCCTTGGCACGAGCATAGATTGAAGCGAACTCGTGCACATCATCATCAAGCGTAATACTGGTGCGCATAAGTAAATTCTACATCAACTATAGAAATGATGCATTCAGAATTAATGATGTAATACCCGCCACTAGATTTTGCCGCTTACTACCCAATTTATTCTCTTTTTTTTCGCTTTTCTCTATTCATCCCGTGTCCCCTCCTGCTACAATCCCACTCGATATCCAATTCAAGCCTGCGCCGTTTCCTGTTGCGAAAATCGAAAACTAGAGATGCGCCGGGTCATTCTTTAGGAGCCTCCCATGGCCATCGCCGACGACCGCGCCAAAGCTGTAGAACTCGCCCTTGCCCAGATCGAAAAACAATTCGGCAAAGGCTCCATCGTCCGCCTCGGCTCCCGTGAAGCCATCCTGCCCATCGCGGTTATCTCCACCGGCGCCATCAGTTTCGACGCCGCACTGGGCGTCGGCGGCATTCCCCGTGGCCGGGTTACTGAAGTCTATGGCCCCGAGTCCTCCGGCAAGACCACCATCACCCTCCAGGTCATCGCCGAGGCGCAGCGGCAGGGCGGCATGGCGGCCTTCGTTGACGCCGAGCACGCCCTCGACCCCAACTACGCCCGCAAGCTTGGCGTCGACACCGACAACCTCCTCGTCTCCCAGCCCGACAGCGGCGAGCAAGCCCTCGAGATCACTGAAGCCCTCGTCCGCTCCGGCGCCATCGACGTCCTTGTCGTCGACTCCGTAGCCGCACTCGTCCCCAGGGCTGAGCTCGACGGCGAAATGGGCGACTCGCACGTCGGCCTTCAGGCCCGCCTCATGTCGCAGGCCCTGCGCAAGCTCACCGGCACGGTTTCCAAGTCGCGCACCGCCCTCATTTTCATCAATCAGATTCGCGAAAAAATCGGCGTCATGTTCGGCAATCCTGAAACCACCACCGGCGGCCGGGCCCTCAAGTTCTACTCCTCGGTCCGCATCGACATTCGCCGCATCGCCGCCGTCAAGGAAGGCGATCAGGTGGTCGGCAACCGCACCAAGGTCAAGATCGTCAAGAACAAGGTGGCCGCGCCCTTCCGTGAAGCCGAGTTCGACATCCTCTACGGCGAAGGCATCAGCCGCGAAGGCGACGTGCTCGACATGGCCGTGGCGAACGGCATTGTCGACAAGTCCGGCGCCTGGTACAGCTACGACGGCGATCGCATTGGCCAGGGCCGCGAGAACACCCGTAACTTCCTCAAGACAAACCGCGACGTCTTCGCAAAAATGGATACCGAGCTGCGCAAGAAGCTGAACATCGGCGGCGCCAAGGTCGACGTCCCTGAAGTCCCGTCCAGCGGCCCAGCGGAAGCCAAGGAAGCCGTCCGCGGCCGCCGCGGCTGAACAACGCCCACCAGGCCGAAACAGCCTGACCGGATTGCAGCGGGTTACTTCTAATCAAGAAACAAAAAGGGACAGGGGCCATCAGGCCCATGTCCCTTTTTTCCGTCAGCTTTCGCTGCGGATCTCTACTCGTCCCTTATTGCGGCAGTGTCATTGTCCCGTCCACATTGAAGCTTCCGGTCAGCACCTGCACGCCCGTGTTCGGCTGTCCGCCGCCCACTGACACCGTGTACTTGCCGGCAGCCACAATCGGTTCCCCGGCTTCCGTCACCATGCTCATGTCACGCCGCTTCAGCTTGAACCACACTTTCTGCGACTGGCCCGGCTCCAGATGCACGCGCTTGAACCCGCGCAGGGCAAGATTCGGCCTCCCCGCCACATCCGGGAACTTCAGGTAAAGCTGCGCCACTTCGTCTCCGGCCACCTTGCCGGTGTTGGTCACGGTCGCGTCCACCATCAGCGGCTGGCCGGCCTTGATCGTCTCCTTCGGAATCGTCAGCCCGCTGAAGGAGAACTTCGTGTAGCTCAGGCCGTATCCAAAGGGATAAAGCGGCTTGCCCGTAAAGTACCGGTAGGTGCGGTCCTTCATGGCGTAGTCCGCGAACGGAGGCAGCTGCTTCACGCTCTTATAGAACGTCACCGGCAAGTGGCCGCCGGGATCGTTCTTCCCTGAGAGCGTATCCGCAACCGCAGTTCCGCCCTGTTCGCCCGGATACCATGCGTCGAGAATTGCATTCGCATGCTCATTCTCCCAGTTCACTGCCAGCGCGCTTCCGTTGGTCAGCACCACCACCAGCGGCTTGCCGGTCGCGGCCACCGCGCGAACCAGGTTCTCTTCCGGCTCCGGCATCTGCAGGTTCGTCCGGTCGCCGCCTTTGAAGCCAGGCTCCTGTTCGTGCCTCTGTTCCTCGCTTTCAAGATGGCTGGTGATGCCCACTACCGCGATCACCACATCGGCATTCTTCGCCGCCGCAATCGCTTTCGGATCGGGCGTCAGATCCGCCTTAGACCACCCGTTCGGCCGCGGCTTCGGATGCACCTTCATCAGGAAATCCGTGCCCGGCACATAAGTAATCGTGTCGCCGGCAAACTCCTTGCGGAGCCCGTCCAGAATGGTAACGGTGTGCAACGGCGTTCCCGTGTAGTTACCCAGCAGAACCTTTGTCTCATTCGCCAGCGGACCCACCACGGCAATCTTGATGCCCGACTTCTTCAGCGGCAGCACGCCATCGTTCTTCAGCAGCACCATCGACTCATCCGCCAGCTTCAACGCCAGCGCCTTGTGCGCGGGGCTGTTCAAATCGCTCTCGGGATACTTCGTATACGGCACCATCGACGGAGGATCGAACATGCCCAGCTTGATCCGCGCTGTAAACAGCTTCACCAGAGCCCGGTTAAGATCTTTCTCCTTCAGATAGCCTTTCTTCACCGCGGTGATATACGGCTCGTAATCGCTGTCGCCCTTCACGTTGTTTCCAAAGTCGGCGCACTCGTTGTCCATTCCCCGCTCGACGCTTACAGCCATCGCCTGCGGCAATGTGGGTGTGTAGTGATGTCCGCGGTAGATGTCGCGCACCGCATCGCAGTCTGACACCACGTAGCCCCGAAAGTCCCAGTTCACGCGCAGCATCTGCTGCAGCAGAAACTGGTTCGCGCACGCCGGTTGCCCGTTGATCGCGTTGTAGGCGCACATCACCGAATCGGCGTGGCCGTTGACAATCGCCGCGCGGAACGCCGGCAGATAGGTATCTACCTCGTCGTGCTTGCTCACTTCCACATTGGCCATATGCCGCGTCAGCTCCGGCCCGCTGTGTACGTCGAAGTGCTTGGGTGTGGCAATCACCCTGAAGTAGCGCGGATTATTTCCCTGCAATCCGGTCACATAAGCCACCGCCATCCGTCCGGTCAGGAACGGGTCTTCGCCGTAGGTCTCCTGCCCGCGCCCCCACCGTGGATCGCGAAAGATATTGACGTTGGGAGACCAGAAGTCCAGCCCCGTATGGAACGTGCCCTTCCCTTCGCGCACAGCTTCTTCATGCTTGATGCGGCCTTCAATACCGATGTACACCGCCATCTTGTGGACACCCGCCGGATCGAACGCAGCACCCAGGCCAATCGGCTCGGGATACTCCGTCGTTCCGTCCAGCAACACGCCATGCAGTGCCTCGCTCCACCAGTCGTAAGCAGGCACATGCAGCCGGGGAATGGCCCGGGCGTGGTTGACCATCTGGCTGGCCTTCTCCTGCAAAGTCATCCGCGACACAAGATCGGCCGCACGCTGCGCCGCGGGCAGTGCGGGGTTAAGATAAGCCGGCTTCTGCGCCTGCTGGGCGCCCGCCGCGCACACCATTCCTAAGCAGGCCAGCGTCACCGCGGCCCCTCGTAATCCATATGTTTTCATTGTGTTCCTCACAGTCAATGTATGGCCGCGCAACGCTTTCACGGCACAAAGAACCCATTTTCTTCTAGCGAAGTCACTCTAATGTGCCAGAGAAACCACTGTCAAGCCGGCGTCTTTGAAGAAAATCGCTTTATACAAGGCGCAGGCCGAGCTTATCCGGCATTGCGGCCACGGCTCATCCGCTGCGTCGCCAGACGCGTCACCGCTTCGCTCTGCTTCACCATCTCGTGCACTGCAAAGCCCCGCTCCGCCAGCGCTCCTGTAGGACACGCCTGCACGCACTTTCCGCACGCCGTGCAATTCGATGACTCGCCCCACTCCGCGTTCAGGTCGCTCACAATGTGTGAGTGAATCCCCCGCGAAGCCACCGCCCACACATTCGCCCCTTCGATCTCCGCGCATACCCGCACGCACCGCGTACACAAGATGCAGCGGTTGTGGTCCAGCACGAAGCGCGGATGCGACATGTCCACCGCCAGCCGCGGATTGTTGTACGCATACCGCACATGCGTCACACCCAGCTGCTGCGCCATCGACTGCAGCTCGCAATGCCCATTGCTCACGCACGACGAGCAGACATGGTTGCGCTCGGCCAGCAACAGCTCCACTGCCATGCGCCGGTAAAGCGTCAGCTTTGCCGATTGCGTCCGGATCGACATGCCCTCCTGCACCGGCGTGCTGCAAGCCGGCAGCAGCCGCCCCGTACCAGTCAGCTCCACGACGCACACCCGGCAGGCGCCCACCGCGCTCAGTCCCTTCAGATAGCAGAGTGTCGGGATCTCTTTCCCGTTGGCGCGCACCACTTCCAGGATGGTCTCGCCCTCACGCGCCGTCACCAGCTCACCGTCAATGCGCACTGAAATGACTCTGTTCGGCAACGGCTCACCCCTTTCTCACCCCACCCTGAATCCCCGCGGTATCCTTGCCTCCACGGAGTACGATGGGTGCCCCACCCTCGCCGCGTTCCGCCGCGGCGGATTTTTGCGGCCAGGGTGGGAACGGCCCAAACCTGGTTGCGTCACCTCACCCCGCGCTGCCTGTGTTCCTCAAATCGCAGCGCAAACACCGCCGGCACTCTTCAAGCGCCTCTTGCGCTGAGAGCCCGGGAACCACCTCCTGCGCCCCATGCAGCCTAGCCGCCGCCGGCAGTGGGTTCGCCGTGTGCCGGCGCGTCAAGCTCGGCTCGCCTGGAGCCTGGTGGCTGTACTCGAACGCCGGGAACAGCCGTGCCCAGCGATCCTCCACGTCCGACGCGGCGCTCATCAACCGCTCATCGATGTTGCGCGCCGCCTGCTTGCCCCCGCTCATTGCATTCGACACATTTGAGGCGCCGGTGATCGTATCGCCTCCTGCATAAAACCCCGGCCGGCTCGTTTCCATGCTGAAGCGATCCACCACAATCGTTCCGTCTTCTTTCAACTCCAGACCTGAGGCGCGGCAAAAATCCTGGTCGAACATCTCGCCCACCGCCAGAATCACGCTGTCGCACTCAAAGCGCTGCACTTCGTCGGTCGCAAACGGCCGCCTGCGCCCTGACCTGTCGTACTCGCCCAGCCGCGTCTTCACAATCTCCAGCGCCTTCACATTCCCGTCTGCATCGCCCAGAATCCGATGCGGCGCCGCCAGAAACACAAATCTCACTCCCTCTTCCTCGGCCGCTTGAATCTCTTCGTCGATCGCCGGCATATCGCCACGGTCCCGCCGGTAGAAGATGGTTACCCGCGAGCCCATGCGCAGCGCCGTCCGCGCCGAATCGATCGCCGCATTCCCGCCACCGATCACCGCCAGGCACCTTCCGATCGGCATCGGTTCCCGCCGCGCCACCGACTCCAGAAACGGCAGCGCCGGATGCACAGTCTTCATCTCCGTTCCCGGCAGATAAAGCCACGATTCCTTCCACGTTCCCACTGAGAGAAAAACCGCATCGTAGCTGTTCGCCAGATCATTCAACGACAGATCGAACCCCACCCGCGTGTTGAAGACGAACTTCACGCCCACGCCTTCAATCAAATCCAGCTCGCGTTGCAGCACAGTCTTCGGCAGCCGGTACTCGGGAATCGCGAAGCGCAGCATCCCGCCCGCCTCGTGCCGCTCTTCAAACACAGTCACGTCGTGTCCCAGCAGCGCCAGGTAGAACGCCGCCGTCAATCCCGTAGGCCCCGCGCCCGTCACCGCCACCTTGAATCCCGTCGCCGGCAACTTGTGCGCACAAACTCGCTCCAGCATTGCCTCAAAGCGGTCTGACCCGTAAATCGCATCGGCAATAAAGCGGTGCACTTCGCGCATGTTCACTGACTCGTCGAACGATTGCCGACGGCAGCGGGCGTCGCAGGGATGCTGACACACCCGTCCCGTCGACGCCGGCAGCGGATTGTCGAGGATCACTGACTCAAAAGCGTCTTCCAGCCTGCCCTCCTGGTACAGGTCCAGGAACCGCGGAATGTTCATGTGCAGCGGGCAGCTGTTTTCGCAAGGCGAAAGAGCCAGATCGTGGCACACGCCCGCCCGGCAGCGGTGAGCCAGAATATGGTCTTCGTATTCGTCGCGGAAGTGACGGATGGTGGTCAACACAGGATTGGGAGCCATCTGCCCCAGGCCGCAAAGCGAGCATTCGCGAATCATCCGCCCCAGTTCGTCCAGCAACGCCACATGCTCCGGAGTTCCGTTGCCTTCCGTAATCGCATTTAGAATCCGCATCGCCTTGTCCAGTCCCACCCGGCATGGAACGCACTTGCCGCAGGACTCCGAATGCGTGAACTCAATGAAGTAGCGCGCGATATCAACCATGCAGTTGTCTTCGTCCAGCACCACCATGCCGCCGGAACCCATAATCGACCCAAGCTGCGCCAGGTTCTCGTAATCGACGGGTGTATCGAACATCTCGGCAGGAATGCAGCCCCCTGAAGGTCCACCCGTCTGCACCGCCTTCACGCGCCGGCCTGTGAATCCGCACTCCCCAATCTCGTAAACGAATGTGTTGAGCGGAGTGCCCAGAGGCACTTCCACCAGCCCCGTGTTCCGCACCTTACCTACAAGCGAGAACACCTTGGTCCCCGCGCTCTTCACGCTGCCCGTTTCGGCAAACCACGCCGGACCGCGGACTACGATTGGAGCGATGTTGTACCAGGTCTCAACATTGTTGATGTTGGTGGGCTTTCCATGCACCCCACATTCCGCCGGATACGGCGGGCGTGGATGCGGCCGGCCTGCAAAGCCCTCCAGCGAAGCGATCATGGCCGTTTCTTCGCCGCACACAAACGCCCCCGCACCCTGCACAATCTCGATATTGAAATCGAAGTTGTGGCCCAGAATGCTCTTCCCCAGCAAACCGTACTCTCGCGCCTGCTCGATGGCTCGGTTGAGGCGCCGCACCGCCAGCGGATAGTCGGCGCGCACGTACACAATGCCTTCGGCGGCGCCGGTCGCGAAACCGCCAATGATCATACCCTCCAGCAGCGCATGAGGATCGCCTTCGATTTCATTGCGGTTCATGTAGATTCCGGGGTCGCCCTCATCCGCGTTGCAGATCAGGTACTTCGTATCCCCCCGGGCTTTGGCCAGAAAATCCCATTTGTTGCCGGTCAGGAAACCCGCGCCTCCCCGTCCGCGCAGCCGCGCCACCTTGATCTGCTCAATCACGCCATTCCTGTTCCCTTCGGCGAGCACGTCAAAGAGCGCCCGGTAGCCGCCCACCGCGATGTACTCCTCGATGTCCGACGGATTGATCAATCCGCAATTCCGCAACACAATTTTCTTCTGGCTCTTGAAGAAAGGAGTCGCGTTCCACGGCGCTATCTTCGGATATCCCTGTCCATAGCGAACAAATTCGGTAATGTGGTCCCACTCTTCGATCTTGCAGTAGGCCAGGTCGGGCGGCATCGCCTCCGTCGCAATGCTCTCCAGAATGCGCTCCGCGTCATTGACACGCACGTGCCCCAGCAGCACCAGCGGAAGCCCGGGAAGCCGCACGCCCACCATCGGCTCCTGAAAGCACGAGCCAAAACAGCCCACGCCCTTCAGCAGAACATCCTGCCCGCTGCCCTGAATGGCCTCATTGAGCGCGTGAAAAATCTCTTCCGCCCCGCTGCCGCGCCCGCATGTGCTCATGCCCACCGTGATGCGCGGCACCGCCGGCAACAACTTCGCCACCCCGGCCTCGCGCACCGCATTCAACCCGCCGATGTCCTGAATGCGCGCCATCATTGCCTCTCACGCGTCTGGGCCCTCACTCCCCGCTGCAGCGTGCGCTCGTTCACGTGAGCCAGAACCCGGTGGTTCACCTCCACCACCGGTGCCAGAGC
Source organism: uncultured Acidobacteriota bacterium (assembly GCA_963830225.1). Taxonomy (GTDB): domain Bacteria; phylum Acidobacteriota; class Terriglobia; order Terriglobales; family Acidobacteriaceae; genus Telmatobacter. The sequence continues at coordinate 612,824 of CAWHLO010000001.1, forward strand.
GCACTGCCCAAAGCACGCCACCGTGCGCAGCGTGAACCTGCGGTCGGGCGTTGCCAGCGCCAGTTTGTCGGCCTCGCCGGTCCCGCTCATCGCGTCCCAGTCCAGCCCCAGATCAAGGCTCACTTTTTCCAGCAGATCGCGCGACCCGCGCGTGTGGCACGCTGTCCCGCGGCATACGCAGATCTCGTTCTCGCCCTGCGGCGTCAGATTAAAGAGTGAATAGAACGTCGCGGCGCTATACACACGCGCCGGCGGAATCCCCGTCTTTTCTGCGATGTACGCCAGCACCTCGGCAGAAAGGAACTTCTGCGGGTTAGCCGCCTGCACGTCTTCCAGGATGCCCAGCAGTGCGCCGGGCCGGTTCCCATACGATTCCACTGCCTGGTCTATGACCAGCTTCTCTCGAGCATCAGGGAGCTTGGCGGCGCCATTCCGCATAACCCCTCCCTAAAACCTCTCGAACCGCGTGTCCCCGCCTTTATATTGGCTGCCCAGGTCTCCGGGGTCCCCGGCGGGCGATTTGTGCTCGCCGGGGTGGAGGTCCCTTCCGGGACTTGGGAGGTAGCGGATGGCTTGGGTGCCCCAGGTCTCGCCTTTGAGACCTGGGATGGCTCCAGTTCACCGCCAACCCACGCGGCCAGTGGCCCAAATTTTTGCGGCGCGCGGCGCCCCGCGTGCCAATCCGTCTTTGCCCGTAAGCAGGCACGCAGGCGCCTGACGCGCCGCTTCTCGCACCCTCGCTCCTGAGAAGACTTTGATCCTGACTTCATCCCGGCGATGTGCCTCGAATCACAGTCCCTTGTGATGGCTGAGGCTGTAAATTCCCTTCCATCCGCACCCCAAAAATCTCGAATCCTCGCGACAACTTCCCACACCCAGCGTTATCCTGTTGGCCGTGCGCGGCTCCTTCCCCGTCGGCAAAAGGAGTTTTTGAATGGGTCACTACGTTCTGAACGTCAACGGCGCGCAAATGAGCGTCGACGCCCCGGATGATGAGTCCCTGCTCTTCGTCCTCCGCAACAAGCTCAATCTCACCGGCACAAAATACGGCTGCGGCGAAGGCCAGTGCGGCGCCTGCACGGTGCTGCTCAACGGTCGCGCCATGCGCTCCTGCCTCGTCCCCGTGTCGGCGGCTGAAAAGCTGAAAATCGTCACCATTGAAGGCATCGAGCACAACGGCGAGCTCACCCCCGTTCAGCAGGCCTTCATTGACGAAGACGCCATGCAGTGCGGCTACTGCACCACCGGCATGATCATGAATGCCACCTCGCTGCTACAGAAAACGCCGCACCCCACTGACCAGCAGATCGTCACCGCCATGGAAGGCAACATCTGCCGCTGCGGTACATACCCGCGGATTATGGCCGCTATCCGCCGCGCGGCGGGCAAACTCGCCGCGGCGAGCAAATCCGCCGTGGCGGACAATGGAGAGGCAGCCTGATGACCGCTCGCAACGCATATGAAGTCGAAATGATCGAGGGCGGCGCCTTCGATCCCCTCCATCTCCAATTCGGACGCCGCGACTTCCTCAAGGTCTTCGGCAGCGGTCTCCTCGTTGCCCTCGCGCCCACGCCTGACTGGGCCCAGGAATCCGGCGGCCGCTTCGGCCGCCACCAACTGCCCAAAAACGTCAGCGCCTGGCTCCACATCGCCGCGGACAACCGCGTCACCGTCTTCACCGGCAAAGTCGAAGTCGGCCAGAACATCCGCACCTCGCTCGCCCAGCAGGTCGCCGTAGAACTGCGCACGCCCTTCGATTCCATCACCATGGTCATGGGCGACACCGCCCGCACTCCATGGGACATGGGCACCTTCGGCAGCCGCACCACCCCCACCATGGGTCCCGAGCTGCGCAAAATGTCCGTCGCCGCCCGCCAGACCCTCGTCCAGATGGCCGCCGAGCGCTGGAGCACCGAGGCCTCAACCCTCCACGCCGCCGACGGCAAAGTCACCGATCCCGCCCACTCGCGCTCGCTCACTTACGGCGAACTGACCGACGGCAAAGACATCGTCAAAGTCGTCAACGGCGAAGAGCCCCTCACGCCCGCTACTCAGTGGAAGATCGCCGGCACCGCCGTCCCCAAAGTCGGCATCCGCGACTTCGTCACCGGCAAGCATCGCTTTCCTTCCGACATCACGCGCCCCGGCATGCTCTTCGGCGCCATCGCCCGCCCCGCCGGTTACCACGCCACGCTTGCCTCGCTCGACACCTCCGCCGCGGAAAAGCTCCCCGGCGTCCAGATCGTCCACGACGGCGACTTCGTCGGCGTGGTCGCGCCCGACTACTACACCGCTGAAAACGCCGCTGCCGCTGTCAAGGCCAAGTGGAACGTCCCGCCGCAGCCCTCCAACGCCGACCTCTTCGCCATCCTCAAAAAAGGCAATGGCGAAAACCGCGGTCCCGAGCACGTCTCCGGCTCCGTCTCTCAGGCTTTCCCTGCCGCGCCCATCAAGCTCGAAAAGGAATACACCGTCCAGTACATCCAGCACGCGCCGCTCGAGCCCCGCGCCGCCGTAGCCGAGTGGAACGGCTCCCACCTCACTGTATGGACCGGCACGCAACGCCCCTTCGGCGTCAAAGATCAGCTCGTCGAAGTCTTCAGCCTCAAGCCCGATCAAGTCCGCGTCATCCAGCCCGACATGGGCTCGGGCTACGGCGGCAAGCACACCGGCGAATGCGCCATTGAAGCCGCGCGCCTGGCCAAAGCCGCCGGCAAGCCCGTCAAGCTCATCTGGAGACGAGAGGAAGAGTTCACCTGGGCCTACTTCCGCCCCGCCGGTGTCATCGACATCCGCGCCGGCGTCGACCACCACGGCAAGCTCACCGCCTGGGAGCACCACAACTACAACTCCGGCGGCGCTGCTCTCGGCACGCCCTACGACGTGCCCAACCAGCTCGTCCAGTACCACCCCGCCGATTCGCCGCTCCGCCAGGGCTCTTACCGCTCCCTCGCTGGCGCAGCCAACAACTTTGCCCGCGAGTCGCATATGGACGCACTGGCCCACGAGGCCAACCTCGACCCGCTGGAATTTCGCCTGAAGAACCTCAGTAACCCGCGCCTCCGCGCCGTCCTCGCCGCCGCCACCAAGAGCTTCCACTGGAGCAGCGCGAAGTCCACCTCCGAGCGCGGCTACGGCCTCGCCTGCGGAACCGACAAAGGCGGCTACGTAGCCACCTGCACCGAGATCGCAATCGATCCCACAACCAAAAAGTTGCATATTGTTCGCGTCACGCAGGCCTGGGAATCCGGCGCCATCATCAACCCTGACGGCGTGCGCAACCAGATGCAGGGCGCCATCGTGCAAGCCATCGGCGGCGCGCTCTTTGAGCAGATCCTTTTCGCCAACGGCAAAATCCTCAACCCCTACTTCGCCCAGTACCGCGTCCCGCGCTTCAGCGACGCGCCAAAAATCGAGATAGTCATCCTCGACCGCAAAGACCTGCCCTCAGCCGGCGCTGGCGAAATCGGCCTCATCGGCCTCGCCCCCGCGGTCGCCAACGCCTACTTCGCCGCCACCGGCGTCCGCCTGCGCCAAATGCCCCTGGCGCCGAAACAAAGTTAAGACGCAGCCGACCGCATACATCTGCATGGTGAATGGGAGTGAATTGAAACGGGCGCCCGATCCCGTTCGCCGCGGCGCATAGGATTCGGGTTTTCTCACCATCGAAGCCGCAAGACCAGACGCCAGCCGGAAGCTGAAAGCTGACAGCTCAAAGCTGAACCTCGCACGCCCCCGTTCACCCAGCCGCCATGGCTTTCATATGCTCCTGCATCTCTTCCATGGACACGTCGCGAACATGCGTGGCGAGATACCACTTATGCCCAAAAGGATCCTCGACGCCGGCGGTGCGGTCGCCGTAAAACTGGTCGGCCGGCGGACGAATCACCTTGGCGCCGGCGGCTGTAGCCTGCTCGGTCGTAGCATCTACGTCGGGCACATAGACGTGAAAGGTGACTGGTGAACCGCCGTAATGATCCGGGCCATAGGCGTCGATCTTGGGTGCCTCGTCAGCCAGCATGATTCTCGAATCACCTAACTGCATTTCGGCATGAGCGATGCCGCCATCGGGCCGCGGCAGCCGCGCCAACTCCCGCGCATTGAAGGCGCGGGCATAGAAGTCAAGTGCTTCGCCCGCCCTGCCGCCGGAAATGACCAGGTAAGGCGTAACCGAGTGATGCCCCTCAGGAATGGGCTTGACTGGATTCGGCATGAGAAGAACCTCCTTGATTCTTTCGCTTTCGGAAGTCCAGCTTACTCCTTTTAGGAATGGGCCATGCGATCTGCGCGGTAACACTGCGAAAAAAATCGACCAGCCCCGCGCGCTGCTCGATCTTATCCGGCGCAAAATCCTCCGCCGCTCCAAAGGAAACAGCGAACTGCCGGAAACTGAAGCCTGTAGCTAAGGGCTGAAAGCTGATAGCTGACACCTAAATATGACAGCTAGCCGCTCCCCGCTTCTCCAGATACCGCTGGTGATACTCCTCCGCCCGCCAGAAGGTCTCGGCCGGCACCACCTGCGTCACAATCCGCTTCGGTTTGTACCGCCCAGCCGCCGTCAACTGCTCAATCTTCGCCCGAGCCGCCGCCTCCTGCTCGGGCGAGTGAAAGAAGATCGCCGACCGGTACTGCGTCCCCCAGTCCGGCCCCTGCCGGTTCATCGTCGTCGGGTCGTGCAGCTCAAAGAACGCATCCAGCAGCGTCTCGTAGCTCGTCTTCTCCGGATCGAAGTCCAGCTCAACGACCTCCGCATGCCCCGTCTGGTCGGTGCACACATCGCGGTAACTAGGCCGGTCCAGCGTCCCGCCCTCGTATCCCACAGCCGTCGCCGTCACGCCCGGGATGCGCGCAAACGCCGCCTCCACGCCCCAGAAACACCCGGCCCCGAAAGTTGCTTTCTCAATGCTCATGGCAATAGAGATGCACTCCGGGGCCGTTTCGTAACATCTTTTCAGCCCGGCATCCGGGTCTTACGCCGTCACCTTCTGATGTTCCCTTTCCAGCGTGGCAGAAAGCTCCCGCAGCAGCGCCGCGCCGTCTCCGCGATACGCGCTCCCATGCTGGCAGGCCAGCATCGCCGGCTGCAGCTTCGCCAAACGCTCCAGCACCGCCGCGGTGCTGATGGCGTGCGCATAGTAATCCATCATGCCGCGCATGGTCTCGCTTGAAGTCAGCACCTCCGTCTCGGTCACCGCCGGCGTATTTGCGCCCGGCTGCGTGAAAAGATCCCCGCAAAATAGCGTGCCGGTCAACTCATCGAACAGCACCCCGCAGTCCCATCCGTGGGGAATATGCGGCGTATAGATCCACCGCAGCCGGCGGCTCCCCAGTGAAAACTCCTCGCCGTCCTTCAACCCCCTTGCATCCCGCGAGGCAAAGTCGCTAATCGACGTCAGCACACCCACTTCGCTGCCAAATGGAGTCGCCTCCGGAGCCACAGCCAGAATCTCGTTCAGCGCTCCGAACTCGTCGCCCTCGAAATGCGATCCGCCCGCCCAGCGCAGCTTCTCCACCGGCATCACGGCCTTCACCGCCTCCACGGTCAGGGGAAACAGCTTCCGGTAGCCAGCGTGGAAAAGCAACGGCTCTTCGCCGTCAATCAGGTAGGAGTTGAAAGAAAATCCGCCGGGAATCACGTCCATTGGCGTGTTGATCCGGTAAATTCCGCTCTGAACTTCGTCGATACGGGTCCCTGCAGCTTCGTTGGTAATCATTTGGCGATCCTCTCTCTTCTGTATTGGGCCGCGCATAGCCCCGTGCCGCAGGTATGCGTCTCATACAGAGAAGTGGATCGAAGAGACTCCGCGTTACAGGAAAAGCAGCGCTGGAAGAAGAAAAACAGGAAACCTGCCAGAAAAGCCGTTCAGGCCGGCCACAAACCGCAGGCAGCGCAAATCCGAAAGCGCCGCACTTTTTCCTCGACAACCACACTTCGCCCGTGCAGACTTTCTCCATGCTTGCCAAGCTTGTTCTGTCCTGCGTTGCGCTGGGCTCAGCCATGCTCGCCGCGCAGCAGCCCGCAGCACCGCCGCCGATCAACGCAGCTCCCGCAATTCCGCTCCGCAAGCTTCCTGTCGATCCGGCAATTCTCACCGCCAAAATCCTCGGCAGTTACTATCACCCCGACAACCTGCCCGGCCTCGACTGCGACGTCTCCATGGATTGGCCGGCATTCATTACCTCGGCAAAGCTCGTTGTTTCGCCCAATCGCATGCAGGCTCTCCAGACGCTGAAAATCCACGTCACCGCCCTCCGCGGAGAACCGCCCGAAATCTCCTTCAACTGGTCCGAGGATCGCATTGCCACGGCCGATCAGGTCGAAGTCGGGCTTCGGCAGTCAATCGATGGATTCTTTCAGATGTACTGGTCCATGTTTGCCTCGCCCCCCATTCGCAGCGCCAATGAGATCGACAAAGTCGAACCGCAGCCTGACGGATCGGTAAAAGTCTATGCTGTCGATCCGAATACCCATACCGTAGTAACGGTTAACAACGACGGACTCCCGACCCAGTACACCTTTGACGGCGCTAAAATGAGCGGCACCATCGACGTCCATTACATGCCCGCTCCGCACCCGGTTCCCGGCGACCTCCGCCGCATCTCCGGTATCGATGTAGACGAGCACATCGGCTCCTCGGCGAGGAAAGTCTCTCTCACCGTCGACTATCAGCCGCTGGACACCTACTTCGTACCCAGGAACGTCTCCTTCGATGTAATCGGAGCCTACACAATGGCGATGAACTACTCCGGCTGTACGGTCATGAGCGCCCCGGTAGCCGGAGAATAAGAAAAGAAAATCTGCCTCAGCCCCGCCGCCTTCCGCCGGAACCCTTGCCGAACGTCCGTTGCGAGCCGTGCCGCCCGCCGCCCGGCTTGTTTGCTCCGCCGAATTTGCCCGTCGCGGGGCGCTTGCCCGCCGCGGCTGGCTTGCCTTTGAACCCGGACTTTGGAAACCCACCGCCCCTGCTCTCGCCGGCGTTGGCTTTTCCACGGAACCCCGGCCCGCCGCTCTCTTTGCGGAACGGCCGTCCGCCGGAACGCTTGTCCCAGCCTTTGCCAGGCCCCTTACCCGGTCCCGTACCCGGCCCTTTGCCAAAGCCCCTGCCCGGACCACTGCCCAGCCCCCTGCCCGCTCCCTCGTCCGGCCGCCGCCCAGTCCATTCCTTTGGCCGATCAAATTGCCCCGCTCGATCAGACTGCTTTGGCCGATCAAACTGTTTTGGTCGATCGAACTGTTTTGGTCGATCGAACTGCTTCGGCCTGTCGAACGATCTTGGCTTCTCGAATCCACCGGGCCCCGGCCGTTCGCCGCGCGGGCGGAAACCTCCGCGTGGCCTCTCCTCAAAACGGCCCTCTTCGCGCTCGCGTCTGGGCCGTGCAGGGAGCTCCTGCCGTTCAAATCGCGGCCTTTCACCGCGAAACTCTCGCTGCGGTCTCTCTCGAAACTCTCTTTGCGGTCTCTCTTTTGTCTGAAACGGCTTCTCGCCGCGCGGACGAAACTCCCGGGCCTCATCTCGCTGCCGTCCGCGCCTGGCGAATGGCTTCCCGGGCCGCGTCACCACCGTCCGCCCGGCCTCCTTCGGCAGCATCACCTCAGTCTTCACCCGGCGAGGCCTCAATTTCCCTTCAGCCGTCAGCCGCAGCACCGCAACCTCATCCGCTGAAAGCTCCCGCAACTTCCCCGGCTCCAGGTCCAGAACCAGCGGCCCATAGGCCACGCGGCGAATCTTCTCCACAAAATGCCCCACGGCCCCAAACATCTTGCGCAGCTCGCGGTTGCGTCCCTCCGTCAGTACCACCTCGTACCACGGATTTTCGCCTCGCCGCACTTGCCGCACGCGCGCCGGCGCCGTCCGCACTCTCCCCGCCCCCGGGTGTCCCCGGTCAATCGCCACGCCGCTGCGCAGCTTTTCCAGATCCTCTTCGCTCGGCTGCCCCGCCACCTTCACCAGGTAGGTCTTCTCCACGCCAGATGAAGCGCGCGTCAGCCGGTTGGCCAGCTCGCCATCGTTGGTCATCAGCAGCAGGCCCTCGCTTTGGAAGTCCAGCCGCCCCACCGGATAAACCCGCTCGCCCAGCTTGGTGACAAAGTCCATCACCGTCGGCCGCCCCTCGGGATCGCTCACCGTAGTCACGTAGCCCCTGGGCTTGTTCAGCACAAAATACCGGTGCCGCTCCGCCCCGTGCAGCAGCTTGCCGTCCACGCGGATGTGGTCGCGCTCCGGATCGGCCTTCGTCCCCAGCGCCGTCACCACCTGGCCGTTCACCATCACCCGGCCCGCAACAATCATCTCCTCGGCTCGGCGCCGGCTCGCAATTCCCGCCTGCGACAGAACCTTCTGCAGCCGCTCCAGATGCGCCGGCGGCCGCTCTTTCGCTCCCGGCTCCAGTTCGTCGTCCGCCGGCACTTCCTCAATCTGCAAACCCTCGGCCGCCGGAGGCTCCTCCGGGGTCGCAACCTCAGCCTCACCCGCCAAAGCCGCTCCGCCAGCCAGTTCCAGCGTTCCATTCACAGCGTCGATCTCTACCTCGACCCGGTACGCCTCAATCTCGGCGTCGGCTTCCGTCTCAAGCCCCACGCCGGAGTAAGTCCGGCCCTCCCCATCGCTCAAGTCGCCGATCGGGTCTTCCACCGGCTCTCCCAACTTGTATGGAGCAGCCTTCGCCGCAGCTTTCTTCCTGGCCGGAGCCTTTTTGATTGCAGCTTTTTTGATTGCAGCCTTTTTGACTGCAACTTTTTTGGCCGGAGCCTTGGCTTTCTTCTTTGCCGGGGTCTTGGTCTCTACTTTTTCGGCAGAGGTTTCGGCAGACTTCTTCGTCTTTCGCGCAGTCTTGGCCACCGTCTTGGTTGCCGTCTCCGCCTTCGTCTTCCGCACAGCCTTTTTGGGCTTTGCTGGTTCCGTGCCGGCCGCCGCCTTCTTCGCCCTCGTCTTCTTGGGCTTTGGCTCAGCTTCTGGCGCTGCTTCCGGCCGTCCGGACTCGAAATTGTCACTCATGGTGTGTTTGCTCAGTTTCTGCCGGCTCGCCGGCTTCGGGTGCATCCGCTCCCTTTGCAGCAGGTTCCGGCTCTTGCACAACAGCTTCCGGCTCCTTCGCTACAGCTTCCGGCTCCTCTGCAGCAGGCTCCGGCTCTTGCACCGCAGCGTCAGACTCCTCTGCCGCAGCCTCCGGCTCCTCTGCAACCTGCTCCGTTGCATTGGACGTCTCACCGGCTGCCTCCGGCACATCCTCTTCACTTGCCGTTTCGTCGAACTCCGGCTGCTGCGCTGCAGCCTCCGCCTCGCCCGCGGGCTCCGGCTCTTCCAGTTCGCTTGCCGCCAGCTTCTCAAACTCCTCCATCGACGGCAGCTCGGAGACATCCTTCAACCCAAAACGCAGCAGAAACTCCCGCGTGGTCTTGTAGAGAATCGGCCGCCCCACCACCTGCTTCCTGCCGGCCGTGGCAATCAGCTTCCGGCTCAACAGCGACCCAAACACGCCAGACGAGTCCACGCCGCGAATCTCGTTCACCTCCGGCGCGGTCACCGGCTGCTTGTAGGCAATCACCGCCAGCGTCTCAAGCGCCGGCAGCGACAGCTTCAGCGGCGGCTTCTGGCTCTTGATAAACCCGCGCACGGCGTCGTGACACTCCGGCTTGGTCGCCATCCGGTAGCCCCCGGCCACCTCGCGAATCTCAATCCCGCGCTCGTCGGCTGCATATTCGGCAATCAGCTCATCCAGCAGTTCGCGCAGCACATTGCGAACTTCCCGGTCGCGTTGCCGGGCCTCGCGCTTCAGTTCCGACTCAGCCGCCGCAGCCGCGTCTTCAGCCGGAGCAGCCGCAGCAGCAGGCTCGGCGCCACCCTCAACCGCAGGAGCCTCTCCGCTCTCCGCTCCAGCAGCCGTCTCCGGTTCCCGGGCAGTTTCAGTCGCCGCAGTCTCTTGCGGCGCTTCCTCGGCCGCACCCGCAACCGGCTCATTCGCGCTTACTTCCGGAGACTCATCCCCCTCCTCGAGCAGCGGCAGTGAATCGGCGCTCTCCTCGGAACGCGCGGCCTCGGCGGCCTCCGCGGCGGCGGCTTCCTGCTCCGCCTTCCATTCCAGGGCGTCGGCGGTGAAAAGGAGCGCAAGTTGACCCAGCGTAACCGGCTCCTCGGCGGCGTAGATAACGGCTTCCAGCTTTGCTTTCAGGCTCATTCTTCTTCAGGCACCTTCAGTATGGTACCGGAAGCAGCGCAAACCATGCCTGTGAAAGAAAGGGCGCAAACCTGCTGTGGATCGGCAGTCTCAACCAGCAGGACGGTGGAGAGGCGCATCCCGGGTCCAGCATCGCGCAAAATCACGCAAACAGCCGGAAAACGCAGTAGAGCAGCCCGCTCAGCAGCGCCGCCGCCGGCAGCGTAAACACCCACCCCGCCGCGATATTCCGCACCGTCCCCAGGTGCAGCCCGCTGCCATTGGCCGCCATCGTTCCCGCCACGCCAGAGCTCAGAATGTGCGTCGTTGAAACCGGCAGCCCCCACGCGTCGGCGGCAAAAATTGTGCCCATCGCCACCAGTTGCGCGCTCGCTCCCTGCGCGTAGGTCAAATGCTCCTTGCCAATCCGCTCGCCGATCGTCACCACAACCCGTTTCCAGCCAATCATCGTGCCCAGCCCCAGCGCCAGCGCCACGGCCACCTTCACCCAGTCCGGGATGAACTTCGTAGCCTTGTCCGCAAAGCCGTCGTACTTCTTCAGTGCAGCGGTCTCCTGCGCGGTAAGCGCCGGTGCGTGGCTGTTCCTCATCACCCGCAGCGCCTCGCCGGCCACGTACATATCGTTCCGCACCCGGGTCTGCTCCTCCGTAGGAACCGCCTGGAATGATCCATAAGCCGCCACTTCCCTGCGCGCGTCCTCCACCAGGTCCCGCACCGCCGGCACCGTTGCCGCCTCCATTCGCCGTGTGCGGATATAGCGCAGCGCCTCCTCCTTCGCGCTGCCATTCAGCACACTGCCCGGTGCCACATGGTTCTCCAGAACCCTCCCCGCCTGCTGCGACGCCACGATAAACTGCTGCACTTCCGTCGGTCCCAGTGCGTGATTCAGCGCATAAGCCGTGGGCACCGTGCCGATCAGGATAAGCACAATCAGTCCCATCCCCTTCTGCCCGTCATTCGACCCATGGCAGAAGCTCACCCCCGTGCACGTCAGCACCAGCAGCATCCTGATCGGCCACGGTGGGGGGTCATCGTTCTTCGGCGCCTCATAAAGCGACGGCACCCGCACCAGCCGCTTTGACATCCACACCAGCAACCCCGCAAACACAAACCCGATCACCGGCGAAACCAGCAGCACCTCCAGCACCTTCAGCGCCTGCGTCCAGTCCACGCCTGAGGCACCGCTGCCCCAGTTCAGCAACTGATTCGCCAGCCCCACGCCGATAATCGATCCCACCATGGTGTGCGAGCTCGACGCCGGCAGCCCCAACCACCAGGTCCCCAGGTTCCACAGAATCGCTGCAATCAGCAGCGCAAAAACCATGGCATACCCGCCGCCCGAGCTCACTTTCAGGATGAGTTCCACCGGCAGCAGCATCACCACCGCAAAGGCAACCGTCCCTGAAGAAACCAGCACCCCTGCCAGATTGCACAGCCCCGACCAAACCACGGCCACGTCCGGTTCCAGCGAGTGCGTATAGATCACCGTAGCCACGGCGTTGGCCGTATCGTGAAAGCCGTTCACAAACTCAAAGCCCAGCGCGATCAGCAGCGCCGCGCCCAGCACAAACAGAGGCCAGAACCCGTGCGACGGCACGGTATCCATGTCTCTCTTAATCTCAAATGCGATGTACCCAACACCCGCCGCCAGCGCCAGCAGAAACAGCACCGCGCCCAGCCGGCTCCGCCGCCCGCGCGTCCGCTGGTCCAGTAGCGAAGTGCCCTCGGGAAATGGATGGGTAATCGTTGCTGTACCGGCCATTCAGATCTCTCCCCAACTGCCGGAACCTGTGAAGCCGCACGCGCGCGTGCGGCGATTGCACTCCACAACGACGCCGCAATGAAAATGGGAATAGAAATGGGAATGGAAAAGAGAAGACTGGAAGCGGTAGAAAGCGCAGCCGGATAAGTACGCGTCCATAACACCCCGGCAACTGCCCGACCATGCAGTCGTCTATGCAGCAAGCCGGGGAATGGCTGCCGCACAGATGATTCTACACGAGATAGCCCCAAAAGCCGTGTGATCTGCCCCGCGGGTGGTGGAAATCAAGGCCGAAACCCCGCATCATTGCCAATTGGCGACTTCTTGGCAATTTCCGATCGAGCCGCCGACCCGGCGCCCACCTTCGATGAAGCAACCCGGACTGCTTTACTCAACCTCGATCGTCTTCCTGAGCGCGATGTCTGCGGAAGAGTCTCCGATCATCAGGCTCACCGGTTCGTGCTCCACGCGGAATGCATGGCTATCCACATCCCAGTAAGCGAGCCGTGAAGCCGGCAGTTCAATCGAAACCGTCTTTGTCTGGCCGGCATCGAGCGAGACGCGCTGGAAGCCTTCAAGCTCTTCACCGGGACGCGGTACAGCGGAGTGCAGGTGCTTCACATAAAGCTGAACAACCTGGTCTCCGGCGCGGCTGCCTGTATTGGTCACATCCACGCTCACCGTCATCGTGCCGTCCGTGGCCAGGCGTTCTGAACTGGTGTGGAGATTCGAAAATTTGAATGTCGTGTAGCTCAGACCGAATCCGAAGGGATAGAGCGGCTGGCCCTTGAAGTACATATAGGTGTAACCGTCGCGAATGTTGTAATCCATGCGCGGCGGAAGCTGATCGGCAGATTTGGGCCAGGTGCGGACAAGATGGCCGCCGGGGTCATAGTCGCCGAAGAGAACCTTGGCGAGTGCGGTGCCTTCATCCTGCGAGGCATGAGCCATGGTGAGGATCGCCGGAACATTTGCCTCGCTCCAGTTGATGGTAAACGGAAAGCTGGCGATGAGCATGACCACGGTCTTCGGGTTCTTGATGAAGACCTGCTTCACGATCTGCTCCTGAGCCAGGCTCATGATCTCGCGGTCGCGGCCTTCCCGCCCGTCGCTGGGCACAGTGCAAGGCAGCGTAATGCCGCCGCCCTCTGTGGGCGTGCTGTACCATGCGTGGCCCTCGTCACCGCAGGTGGGGTTGTTGCCGATGACAACCACGGCAATGTCGGATTCGCTGGCAGCCTTGAGCGCGGCGTCTTCCCCATCCGGGGTGTCGTAGGCGGCGAAGTTCACCTTAACGTTAGGGCCCACCTCTTTGCGAATCCCCTCAAGGGGCGTGATGGCATAAGGCGGCGTCCCCCCGTACCAGTCCCAATGCACAACATCGGCGAGCGGCCCAATCACGGCGATGGATTTGATCTTCTTCTTGTCCAGCGGCAGGAAGTTGTCTTTGTTCTTGAGCAGCACCACAGATTCGAGCGCCATTTTCTGTGACACCGAGCGGTCGCGGCTGGTATCCCAGGGCAGGGGCGAGTCTTTGATGCGGGTGTACGGCACCATCTCCGGCGGATCGAGCAGCCCGAGCTTGATTTCAATGCGGAACTTGCGGCGCAGTGCGTTGTCGATGTCGGCTTCGGTAAGCGACCCGTCTTTCAACGCCGCTTTCACCTCGTCCTTGTAGCGGTCGAGAAACTGATTGATGCCGGCCTTGATGCAGGCAACCACCGCGGCTTCCTGGTTGGGAAAGGCGTGGCGTGGGTTGACGAGCAGCGTCACCGCGCCCCCGTCGCTGGAAATCACGTCAACACCCCACTTATCCATGACGATCTTGCGCAGAACAGGATTCACGGCCATGGGCGTGCCGTTCCAGGCGTTGTACGAGGCCATCACCGCTTTGGCGCCACCGTCAAGAAAAGCCATGCGGAAAGGAACCGAGTAGTACTCCCAGAACAAGCGCTCATCGAAATTGGAGGAACTGATGTTGCGGCCGTTTTCGTTCTCATTCGCCAAAAAATGCTTCAGAAGGGCAGCGGCCTGCCAGTACTTCGGATTGTCGCCCTGCAAACCATGAACAAAGGCGGTAGCCATGGTCCCGTTGAGGAACGGATCTTCGCCGTAGACTTCTTCGCTTCGGCCCCAGCGGGGATCGCGGCCAAGATCGGCCTGGGGTCCCCAGAGCATGAGAATCTGGCGGTTGTACTTCGCCGTCTGGGTGATGAAGCGGGCCTCGTAGCCTTCCACGCTGGCGGCTTCGCGAACGAGATTGGGATCCCAGCTAGCTCCCATGCCCGGCGGCTGAGGAAACTGAGTCGTCGTAATGGGTTCGCGGCCGTGGCGTGCCTGGCGCTGCACAACTCCGTGAATGCCCTCGGAACCCCCGATGTTGGGAACCCCGAGGCGTGGAACACCGGTATTAGTACCCAGGCAGTCGATCTTCTCGTCGGTGGTCATCAGCGACAGAAGATTGTCGATGCGCTGCGCCGTGGGTAGCTTGGGATTGTCGAAGGGGTAGTGTTTGAGATGCCACTGATCCACTTCAGGCGGTCTCTGCGGACGGGACTGCTGAGCCAAAGCGGGAACCACGGCAAACACAGGGACACAGAGCAGAAAGGCAAGAGGCCTTTTCATCGTGAAGCCGGCTTTCTCTGTTACGGGACAAACCCCGGAGTACGATCACCGGACATTCTAATCCAGCCTCGCTGGCTTCAATCGGGATTGGATGAACAGGCGGCACTCATTCGTCTGGAAAGCGTGGCACCATCCGGCAGAAACAGCATTTCTTCGGCTGGCCTCAATCAGAAACGGGGCATAGCCGCACCCTACCGCCAATCATCCCGCGCCTGCGCCAGCCCTTCATTCATCAGCGCATCGAAGCTATCGCCCTTCTTGATGAAGATCTCGCTGAAGTGCTTGTCCTGCCGCAGCAGAATCGCCTGCAGCCGCACCAGCTCCAGCAGCGCCAGGAACATCGCAATCAACGCCCGCTCCGAGTGCGTATGCCGCAGCAGCTTGCGCAGCCCCACCGGCTTGTCTTCCATCGTCAGCCGCCGTGTCAGGAACTGGATCATCTGCCCCACCGTCACCGAGTCCTCGCTCACGTCCAGCACCGGCCGGTTGCGCGCCCGCTCCAGAATGTTGCTGAAGATCCTCACCAGGTCCACCGTATCGGCGGCAATCTCCGGCTCGGCCTCCACGTCATCCCGGAACTCGCGCATCCCCGGATTGCTCCACGTAGCCGACTCAACCAGTTGCTTCTCGTGCAGCATCTGCGCGGCATTCTTGAAGCGCTCGTGCTCCAGCAGCCGCTCCACCAGCTCACGCCGCGGATCCTCCGCCGCATCTTCCTGCCCCACCGGCGTGCGTGGCAGCAGCATCTTGCTCTTGATGTGGATCAGCAGCGCCGCCGTGTAGATAAACTCGCCGGCCACGTCCACGTCGCTCGCCTTCAGCCGGTCCACATACGCCAGAAACTGCGCCGTAATCTTCGCAATCGGAATATCGTAAATATCGATGTCCTGCTTGCGGATCAAATCCAGCAGCAGATCCAGCGGCCCATCGTAAACCTGCCCCACAATCACTGAAAACGGCGACTGCTCGTCATCCTCGCGCGCCTTCGACTTCGCAGGCTGCTTGCCCGGCGCAGCAGGCTTATCAGCAGAGGCTGGTGCAGCAACAGCCGGCTCACTCACCGGAGCCGCCGCAGCACCCGCTTCGGGAGCCGTTTCCGGTTCCGCAGCGGCAGCGCTCGCCGCCTGCTCGGTAACAGCCTCACCTTGAGCTTCGGGCGTCTCGTTCGAATTGGAAAGTTCAGAACTCACTGGAATCACTTCACTCAAACTTACTATTCGCTCTAGATCCGTTCCAGAGTCGCTACACCCAAGCTGGTTGCCCCATCTTTGTGGCGTCTCGTGCTGCAAGGGTGGAATACCTCAACAGCGAAGGCGCTTCAATATCTACCACACTGGGTGCCCCATCCATGCGGCGTCTTTTGCCGCATGGGTGGGATACCTCAACAGCCCGAGCCTGCGCCGCCCTACGGCTTAACCTCTGCCGTCAGGCTCATCTTCATCGCGCCGTAGACCTCATCCATAGTCTGCGCTGCCCGCGTGCTGGCCCGCTCTGAGCCGGCCTTCAGAATCTCCTTCACCTGCGGCTCGGTAAACGTCGCCCGCCGCTCCTGAATCGGATTCAGAATCTGCACCAGCGCATCGGCCGCCCAGCTCTTGCACTCAATGCATCCAATCCCTGCGCTCCGGCAGCCTTCGTACACTTTAGCCATTGTCTCCGGCGTGGAAAAGACCTTGTGCAAATCTCCCACCGGGCACTTGTCCGGATCGCCCGGATCAATCCGCCGAATCCGCGCCGGATCGGTCACCATCGTCTTCAGCTTCTGCCGTACCACAGGCTCGGGATCCGTAATCTGGATCGTATTTCCGTAGCTCTTTGACATCTTGCGCCCGTCGGTCCCCGGCAGCTTCGGAGAAGGCGTCAGCAGCACCTTCGGCTCCGGCAGAACCTCGCGGTCGCCCGCCCCGGCAGGCTTGTAAAACTGGTTAAACCGCCGTGCAATCTCCCGCGTCAGCTCGACGTGTGCCTGCTGATCCTGACCCACCGGCACAAACTGCGGCTGATACAGCAGGATGTCTGACGCCATCAGCACCGGATACCCGAGAAACCCGAACGTCGTCAGATCCTTGTTCGTCAGATTCTCCTGCATCTCCTTGTAGCTCGGTACGCGCTCCAGCCAACCCAGCGGAGTAATCATCCCCAGCAGCAGCGGCAGCTCGTAGTGCTGTTTCACCTCGCTCTGCACAAAAATCGTGCACCGCTCCGGGTCCAGCCCCGCGCCCAGAAAATCCAGCGCCACCTCCAGCGTGTTCGCCGCAATCTGCGAGGTGTCGGCATAATCGGTGGTCAGCGCATGCAGATCGGCAATAAAAAAGTAGCACTCGTACTCGTCCTGCAGCTTCACCCAGTTAGCCAGCGCGCCCATGTAGTTGCCAAGGTGCAGCTTGCCCGTAGGGCGCATACCGCTCAAAACGCGCGGCCGTGTCAAAGGAGTTGCGGATTCAGCCATGGATTTCTTCTGGTTTCGGGATGCGGTGAGCCCCGCCGTGGCGGGCCGCGTTCAAATTTGCCGCAGAGGCTCGTTCTATTGTACCGGCAGTGCCGCGCGCCGACTATATATGCGCCAGCCCGAAATACACCAGCCCGAGCGTCGGAGTCAGCAGCGCCATCAGAACGTACCCGCCCACAAAGATCATCAGCAGGTAGCTCACCCAGATCGGGATCCGATCGTAGGTCTGCACAGCCTTGTAAGGCAGAATATTGCGCAGAAGGTGGCTGCCGTCCAGCGGCGGAATGGGCAGCAGGTTAAAGAAGAACAGCGACAGGTTCACCAGAATCGCCAGCGACGACAGCAGCACAATCGCCTGCAGCGGAGCTGCCGCCCCAGGCATCAGCGCGCCGGCAAAGCTCGAGAGCACCATCGCCCGCCCATGAGGAACAACCAGGCAGACCAGCGCCAGAATCACGAACGCCGCCGCCACCAGCACCAGGTTTGACACCGGCCCGGCCAGCGTGGTCAGGTTGTCATCGCGTTTAATCTTGCGAAAGTTCCGTGTAATCACCGGCGTAGGCTTCGCCCAGCCAATCAGAACGCCGCTCAGCAGCGTAAATCCAAAGAAGGGTCCAAAGATAATCAGTGCAGGAATCAGAAACGTGCCGATCATATCGGCGTGATACATGGGATTGAGCGTGATCCGCCCCTGCATCCGCGCCGTCTGATCGCCCAGCATCGACGCCATCCAGGCGTGTGCGCACTCGTGAAAGCTCAACGAAAACAACACAAGTACAAATTCGAAAACGGCGATCAAAAAGCGCGTAGACTGCAACCGATCTCTCCCTTTGCCCGAAAGCTCAGGTTAGCACGCGCATCCGTGGACCTCAGATCCGGTCCGCTGGAACACTCCCCACCGCCTCGCCATCGCCCACATGCTGCCCCGCCGGCACAATCGCGTGGCTCGCAATCCGCGCTCCATCTCCGATAAACGTCGGCGTCAGCCGCACCTTCTCATAGCTGGCCGGGTCGTGCGCATGCGAATAGATGCGCGCAAACGAGCCCACCACCGCGCCCTTGCCAATGCGAATCCCTCCACGGTCGTTCAGCAGCGCCCCCTGCCGGATGGTCGCGCCGTCCCCAATCCACAGGTTGTACCCGTATCTCAGATCCACACCGTGATAAATCTTCACGCCCGTGCCCACATGCTCAAAAATGTGCCGCCCCAGCATGCACCGGAAGCGCAGCCCCAGCCAGTGATTCAACCCAATCGGCGACCGGTCGAACATCTGCCAGAACCACAGCAGCGGCTTGCGCCGGTTATAGCGTTCGCCGTCCACCTCGGGATAATGCTCCGCCTCCAGCGTCACATTCTCCGGATCCAGTGACAGCTCCAGCACGCTCCCCGGCAGTTCTGAAGTAAGCGCCAGATTCAGCTTTCCCCCATGCGGCCGCCCCAGGTAGAGCTGGTGCAACTGGTCGCGCACAATCTCTGCGCGGCGCTCCGGTGAGCTGTGCCGCACAAACTCATCGTCCAGAAACTGAATCCAGCGGCGGAAAACCTCCTCCGCCTCCGGCGTGGGGCGCGCAACATGATGTGTAGATTCCATACGGATTGGACAATACAACACCTCCCTGCGATAAATCGAGCCGTTTTCACTCGGGCTCCGGTAGAATGATCCCGACCATGGACAAGGAAGCAATCGGCAGCGAGTGGGTCGACCGCCTCATCGACGGCAAGTACACTCTCCTCCAATGGCTGGGCAGCTCCGACTCGGGTAGTGTCTTTCTTACCGAGAACAAGAAAACATCACCGGAACGATTGGCGATCAAGCTCCTGCCGGCCGGCAACTCCAGCGCCGGAGCCCTTCTCGCCGGCTGGAGGACGGCAACAACCCTCTCGCATCCGCACCTGTTGCCTGTCTTCGACTGCGGACGCTGCCAGGCCGGCGACACCAGCCTGATTTACTCGGTTACGCTCTACTCCGACGAATTGCTTTCGCAGATTCTTGCCCAACGGCCTCTGCAACCTGCTGAAGCTGAGGAGATGCTCAAACCGGTCATTGACGCGCTCTCTTACCTCCACGGCAATGGCTTCGTGCACGGCCACCTCAAACCTACGAACCTGATGGTCGTCGGCGATCGGTTGAGGCTTTCCTCTGACCGCCTTGAAGCCGTCGGCGCCTCCGGGGCCCACCACAAACCGGCCAATGTATATGACGCACCGGAGCGCGGCCGCAAGACCCTTTCTCCCGCCGCGGATGTCTGGTCTCTCGGCGTCACCCTCATTGAAGCGCTCGTCCAGCACCCGCCAGGCTGGAAGCCCTCCATGACCCGCGCCCCCAGTGTTCCGAAAGCGGTTCCCGAACCCTACGCTGCCATTGCCAGGGAATGCCTGCGGCGAAGGCCTACTGATCGGTGCACACTCAGCGAAATTAAGGCTCGCCTTACCCCCGAGCCGCCTGCGCAAATCGAACCAGCCGCAGCCGCCGCGCCGGAAGCAATTGCTGAAGCAGCAACCGAGCCGGCAGCAGAACCCATAGCAGAAACAGTTGCGGAAACCACACCGGAGGCTGCGCCGGAGACAATAGGAGAAACCTCAACGGAAGCGGCAGCTGAAACCGTACCCGGAGCCGCTACCGAACCAGCAACAAAAGCCGAACCGGAAACAGCGGCGAAAGTCACCACGGAACCATTCGCGCAGGCCGCAGAACCGGTAAAGGAACATCCAGCCGAATCCGTAGTAGAACCCGCAGCAGAGCCCATCGCAGAAATCGCAACAGAATCGCCCGCAGAAACCGCCACCGAATCAGTTACAGAAACTCCAGCAGAACCAGCAGCGGAAACCGCAACGGAGCCCGCAGCCGAAACAGAAATCCCAGCCGAACCCATACCGGAATTCGTGCCGCTACCCGTCACGATTCCGGAACCGCCGCTTCCCCGTTCCCGCATCAGTTCGTCGAATATCATTCTGCTCGGCATGCTGGCCATGTTTGTTCTTGTGGCCCTGGTATTTCATCACCATCTGTCAGCCTCTCCAGCCGGCAATCAGCCGTCATCCTCTGCCCCCAGCGCTCAGGCCAGCAACCCCGGAATCGTGTCCGGCCAGATCGTCGACAAAGTGTCGCCTGACGTGCCTCCATCCGACAGCGCAAAGATTTCCGGCACCATTACGGTCAAAGTACTGGTCACAGTCGATGGTGGCGGAAAGATAGTCGATGCCATCCTGAACGTGCCGGGACCAAGCCCGGATCTTGCGAGTCTGGCCCGGCAAACAGCAGAGAAATGGAGCTTCAAGCCCGCGTTCGAACATGGCCGTCCTGTCCAGAGCCTCTGGCTCCTCGAGTTTCAATTCAGCCGCAACTCCACCAAAATCAACCCTTTTGAAATCTCTCCGTAGAACGGCTCCGGGCAACGGCCCTCTAAAGTGCCACCGTCTCCCAACTTGCCGAAAAAACCGCGTCTCTGCAGCGGCAATCGCAGCGCCCGCAAATGTCTCTACTGCAACCTTCAGCTCCCATCATCACCAGCCTGTTACTCAACCCTCCCCAGCTTCGCGCACTTCGCCACCCCGCTTCTTCCCCCGCCTTATCCGCATCCACCACCACCCTGCACCCACCAGCACCAGCCCGCCGGCCACCGCCAGCACCGCCGGCGCATGATGCTGCACCACGCTCACCACTCCCGGCCCCAGCTCCAGCACCAGCAGCGCCAGCGTCATCCAGCGAACCACTCTCCCCAGAAACACCGCCAGCAAAAACGACCGCACCGGCATCTCGAACACGCCCGCCGCAAACACAAAAATCTTCCATGGCGTCGGCGGAGGCAGCATGGAAGGAATCATCACCGCCGCAAACTCCTTGTTCTCAAACCGCTGGCGCAACCGGTCAAACTTCTGGTGATTCACGTGCCTGTGCAAATAAATCTCGCCACCGCCCCGCCCGATCCAGTAAGGCACCAGCCCTCCGATCGCCGACCCCGCCGCGGCCAGCAGACAATACACCCAGAAATGGGTCTTGTCCTCCCACACATAGAGCGCCAGAATCGCATCAATCGGAACAGGAATGGCAGCGGAATCCGCAAACCCGATCACGCCAGCTCCCACAAACCCCAGCTTTACCAGCGCTGGCATGATCACGTGCTTCCACTCGCCCAAAATTCCTGCAAAAAAGTGCTTCAATCGCTGTCCCTTTCCGGCTGCTCATTCGTCCATAGTCAAAGGATTATTGTACGGGCCGTTTACACCGGCCGCCGAGCCGTGTACGGTATCCGGAGTTACGCCGCCCTGGGGCGTGCGGCAGCCTCCGGTTGCCCTTTCGGGGGAATGAGAGAAAATAGATAGGAAGGATCTGAAGTGGGGCCGGGTCGGAGGTTGCGTCCGGATAGGCTCCCCGGCAAGGAATGCCCATTAGTGAAGCACCAACCAATCTGAACGATCCCAGGGGTCCAGACCAGGAATCGGGCAGCCCCGAAGAGGTAGCGCTTGCCCTCGAGCAGGCGCCCGCTGAGGCTGAGGAGTCTGCGCCTGCAGGCCAGAGCTCCCGCTGGGTCGACTACGATACCCACGAACTGCTCGAAATGATCAGCGAGCTCGAGGATGAGCGCCGGTGGTCCCGCCTTCGCGAGGGCATCTGGCTCGCCATCCTTATCCATTTCCTCCTGCTCTCGGCCATCACCTGGATCCCCCGCTACGTCTTCAAGCAGCCTCCTGTCATTAACCCTTTTGATGTCATCAAGCAAAAGGACCTCACCTACCTCAATGCTCCACCGGCCATGAAGACGCCGCCCAAGGTCAAGCCCAAGCCCCTGCCGCCCGTAGATAAAAAGACGCTTGAGGCGCTGAACCATCCGCCGCCGGCGCCGGTCGAAAAGGCCCCGGTCCCTGCCCCGGCCCCGCCGCCGGTCCAGAAGGCCCCCGAGGTCAAGCCGCAACCCACGCAGCCCGTTCCGCCCAGTCCCAGGGCGCAGGTTGAGGCGCCGAAGCCTGCCCCGGTTCCGGCCAAGCCCAACTTCCTCGCCATGACCCAGGGAGATCCCTCTCAGCAATTGCAGAAGGCCATGCGCCACGCCATGCAGGGCCGCGGCTCCGGCCAAATCAACGCGCCCGTCCCCGGCGGCCTGGCCAGGCACCCCGGCGCCAGCGGTGGCGGCGTGCAAATCCTCTCCCCCACCCAGGGGGTCGACTTCAGCTACTGGCTCCGTGCCTGGTACTACGACACCGAGCACACCTGGGATCCGCTCATCCCTGACGAAGTCAATCCGCCCATCAGCAAGTCCGGCCAGGTCCTCATCCGCTTCAAGGTTGGCCGCAACGGACGCGTCCTCCCGGGCAGCATGGTGCTTGAAGGCTCCTCCGGCGACGCCGCCCTCGACCGCGCTGCCTGGGGCGCTATCACCGGCTCCAGCTATCCGCCGCTGCCCAGCGCCTTCACCGGCCCCTATATCGAGTTGCGCGCCAACTTCCTCTACAACATGCGCCCGCCCGGGCAATAGGTCAACGTGCAGAGGATCGGAACGCGCCTTCCAGACTCCGGCCGCCGTAAAGAATGCGCAAGATCGCCACGGAATCGGCCTTCACCCGAAAGGCGTTCGTGACGCGTCTTTCGAATCCCATAACGCGCAGCCCTGGACGCAGATCGTCCCGCACAGTTCCCCGTTCGGGCATAGTCTTCAGGCTCATACAAATCTTCTCAATGCGCCGGATATACCGCACCGCCCGTTCCGGGCTACTGTGATCGGCGATGTAGTCGTAAAGACCGAAAAGATCGTCCTGCGCTTCGGGTGTAAAAACCCCAGCGTGGTTCACGCCTTGCGCGCCTCGCGCCGCCGGTGTCGCTTTGCAGCAGCCGCAAACACCTCATTCGCTGAAATCGCCCGTTCGGGATTAGCCTCCAGCGCGTCGTAGGCGGCAACAACCTCGTTGCGCAGCCAGCGCTCCACGGCAGCATCCCGCTCTTCCAGCGCCCGCAGACCAGCGCGAACCACCTCGCTCGCCGAAGCGTATTTTCCCGTTTTCACCAGCCGGTCGATGTAGCGTCCTTGCTCGCCCGAAAGGCTGAATGTCCGCTTTTCGCAAGCAGTAATGGGCATCGCAAATCCCTCGGGCATAGATTAGCACAGGTATGAATAAGTCATACCCTAACGGATTCCGATCGGTCCACGGGCATCTGCGCCGCACGTCTCCTCAAGCGCTTCCGCCGCTGCCCAGCGCCTTCACCGGCCCCTATCGAGTTGCGCGCCAACTTCCTCTACAACATGCGCCCGCCCGGGCACTAGAGCCCATAACAAGAAGGAAAATTTGCCGAAGTGCTTGTGAGCCTCTAGAATCCGTAGCGATTCAATACCCATGCGAGGACACGACCCCAATGAAAGATGGCGAGCACACCGTAACACGTCGGCAGTTTGCACAGGGAACAACCGCGGCACTCATCGGTTCAGGCGCGTTGGCAAAGAGCCTGTCGGCGCTTGACGCGCATCCGGCTCTCTCCGGTGACCTGACCACCGATCTCGCGGTAACACCCATGCCCTTTAACCGCATGATCTTCGGGCAATTCCTCGAGCATTTTCAGCGCCAGGTCTACGGCGGAGTCTTCGATCCCGGATCGCCTCTGGCCGATGCGGATGGGTATCGCACCGATGTGATCGCTGCTCTTCGCGAGCTGAAAGTGCCCATCGTGCGCTGGCCGGGCGGCTGCTTCGCCTCCGCCTACCACTGGCGCGACGGAGTGGGCAGAAACCGCCTCCCAAGCTTCGATAAGGCATGGGGTGTAGAGGACCCGAACACCTTCGGAACCGACGAGTTTGTGAAATGGTGCCGCCTCATCGGCGCTGAGCCCTACATCTGCACCAACGCCGGAACGGGCACCTCAGAGGAAATGAGCAACTGGGTCGAGTACTGCAACCTCAGGCATCAGGGGCGATATGCAAGGATGCGCCAATCCAATGGATATGAAGAGCCTCACAACGTCCGCTATTGGAGCATAGGAAACGAAAATTATCTGGGTGGAGAAATCGGCGCCAAGACAGTCGAACAGTGGGGACCGCTGGTTCGTGAGTCCGCAAAGATGATGCGCGCCGTCATCAGCGATATCAACATCCTGGCTGCGGCAACCGTAGATGGCAACTGGACGCCACCCATGCTCGAGCATGCCGGACACTATCTCAATTTCATCTCCATTCACGGCTACTGGGACCATCTATGGGCGCGGGGAACGCATCCTTCCAGCTACATCCGTTGCATGTCCTTCTCTGAAGCTCCTGAGCAGCAGATCCGCAAGGCCATCGATCTGCTCAACCAGGCCGGCTTCAGCGATCGCATCCGGATCGCCTTCGATGAGTGGAACCTGCGCAGTTGGCATCACCCCGGCTTTCCCGGCGGCGGAGCAAACCATCCCGAAGAAATCCGGGAGCGCGACGAGGCCGACCGCAACCAGACCTATACGATGGCTGACGCCGTCTTCTCTGCTTCATTCCTCAACGGATGCCTTCGCCAGGCCAAATACGTTCACATGGCCTGCATGTCTCCGGTCGTCAACGTGCGCGGGCCGCTCTTCGTTCACCCCAAAGGTATTGTGAAACGCACCACCTTCCATGTGCTCAAGATGTACTCCGACCTTCTCCAGCCCAATGTCGTGGAATGCCTGATCGCCGCGCCGCCTTTGAAGGCAGACGAAAAGACCGTCGCGGCCCTCGATGCCGTCGTTACCCGGAGCCAGGACGGCAAGCAATTGGCCATCGCGCTGGTGAACCGTCATCCCTCAGCATCGGTGCGCTGGAAGTTGAACCTCCACAACTTCAGCCCACGAAAAGCCGTCGAGTTGACCATCCTCAGCGGCGACTCGCCCGATGCGTATAACGACATCGCGCATCCCAATCGAGTGGTTCCCCACACAACCCAAGTGAACGCCAATGCTCCATACGTGGAACTGCCGCCACATTCCGTATCCATTGCGCGCTATTCCGCATGACCGCGTCGAGCCCTCGGCGCACCGCTTCAGGCTGCCGAAGTAGTGCGTTACGCAAAGGTGGTGCGTCACCGCGGTGACGAATCGAGATCCGTGCGTCGCCTCTCATGCACACATCGCTTCACTGAATGCCGGCGCCCACCCCTTCAATTCGATCGCAGCGCAGACATGGGGTTGATCTGCGACGCGCGGCGCGCCGGCAGGTATCCCGAAAGGGCCGCAATGCCAATCATCGCCACAGCCACCGCAATGTAAGTGGCCACATCCCACGGCGAAGTGTCGAACAGCAGCGACGCGATGAGCCGCGCAACCGCAAGCGAGGCCGCCGTGCCCAGCACCACACCCACCAGCGTGAGCCGCAGTGTTTTGCCCAGCACCAGCCCCTGCACGCGCCCCGCCCCGGCGCCCAGCGCCATGCGGATACCGATCTCCTGCGTCTGCCGCGTCACCGAGTACGAAATCACCCCGTAGATGCCCAGCGCGGCCAGCAAAAGCCCTAGCCCGGCGAAAGCCGCCACCAGCAGCATGAAGAACTGGCGCGGCGAGTTGGCATTGTCCACCAGCGTCTGGATGGGCACGAACTCGGCGGCGGGCTGAGCGGGATTCAGCTCGCGCAGCACCCTCATCACGCTCGAGGCCAGCGCAGCTGGCGGCAGAGTTGTCCGCACCACAAGCTCGGCGCTCATGGGGTTCTGCTGCATCGCAGAGTAGTAAATCTGCCAGCCCGCCTGGCCCTCCACGCTCTCGGCATGCACGTCGTCGGCCACGCCAATGATGCGCAGGTCACCACGGCCATTTGTCAGGATATGGCCCACCGCATTCCCGTCGGGCCAATGCGCATAATTCGCAAGATAGTGCGCAAACGACTGGCTGATGACGACAACCTCCTGGCTCTTGGGCCCGTCGTCCCACGTAAAGTCGCGCCCGCGCAGCGGCGTGCCCATGGCGCGCAGATATCCCGGCGTCACCACGTACACCAGCGGCCCGGCTGGAATTGTCTTTGGGGGCTGGACGCCCTTCGGGAACGGCGTTCCCCACGAGCGGTTCCCACCAAGAGGAAGGTAGTCCGTGATACCCGCCGCCTCCACACCGGGAACGGCATCGACGCGTGTGAGTATCTGCTGAAAAATCGCCCTGCGCTTCTGCGCCCTGGCATCCCGCGTCGGAGCGCTGTCATCGTATTGCACCTTGACGGCGGCGGCGCGCTCCGGCTGGAAGCCTAGGTCTACATCGAGTACCCGCATGAAGCTGCGCAACAGCAACCCCGCGCCCGCCAGCAGCGCGCAGGCAAGCGCAACCTCCGTCACCACCAGGATCGAGCGAACACGCTCGTGCTTGCGGCTCTGCCCAGCGCCGGGACCCGAATCCTTCAGCGCTTCGTGCAACTCGCCGCCGGCGATGCGCAAGCCCGGCACAAGCCCGAAAAGAACGGCGGCAACCACAGCGACGAGCACCGTCCACGCAAGCGCGGCGCCGTCGATGTGCAGCGTGCTGAGCAGAGGAAGCGCAATGGCCCCCTGGTGAGCAAGCCAGTGGACCAGAACGAAGGCAAGCCCCAGACCGAGCAAAGCACCGGCGCCGGAGAGCACCAGGCTCTCGGTCAAAAGCTGGCGCACGATCCGCATGCGGCTCGCGCCCAGCGCTCCGCGCACGGCGAACTCCTTGGCCCGCGCCGATGCCCGCGCCAGCAGCAGATTTGAGAGGTTCACGCAGGCAATCAGCAAAATGGCGCCAACCGCGGCCCACAGAACAATGAGCGACTCGTGCAGATGACCGCTGACATAGCTCTTAAGCGAGACTGGAACAATGCCGGCCCGCGCGTAGGAACCGCATGACCGGGGATACTTGTTGTTCCAGCACATGTGCGGCACAGCCAGCTTCGCGTCTTCATGCGCCTGCGCCAGCGTCACCCCCGGTTTGAGGCGGCCGATCATGGTGACAATGTTGCCTGAGTCGCGCGCTGGACCGTACAAGTCGAGCGGCGTAATCGCGTCCACCTTCGAGCCGGGCGCAAACACCGCTCCGAAATCGAACGATGCAGGCAGCACACCGATCACGGTTGTCTGGTGCCCGTTAATATCGAAAGACTTGCCCACGATATTTGGGTCGGCGTTGAACTGGCTGCGCCACCATGCGTTGGTCAGCAGAATCACAGGCGGCGCACCATGGCGCGCATCGTCTGCGTTGAACAGTCGCCCCATCGCCGGCTTCACGCCCAGAACCTGAAAGAAGTTGTCAATGACATCGATGCCCGTAGCGGGAATCGGCGCGCCGCCCAGCGCAAGACTCAGATTCCCGGGCTTCGAAAAGGCAAAGTAGCCGGTCACGTCTTGGTAAGACCGGCTGTACTCCCTGAACTCGTCGTACGCGTCCGTCGAATACGTAGCGCAGGAGAGGCCGCACTTCTGCGGCGGTGGCGCAATCCACAAAAGCTGCTGCGCGTTAGGAAAGGGCAGCGGGCGCAGCATCAGCGTGTCCACCACGCTGAAGACGGCGATGTTGGCGCCAATCGCAAGCGCCAGAATCAGGATGGCGACCGTCGCGAAGCCGCGGTCGCGGCGCAGCGTGCGGAACGTGTACTTCACGTCCTGAAGCAGAATCTCAACTGACATAAGACCTCGCGCCTCCCTTTGTCGTTCTCTGGCCTGTTGCAGTCCCCCCAGGCTGACCAGCGCCGCCCGCCGTGCCTCCGCCGGCGGCAGGCCGCGCTTCATGTAGTCCTCCGTGGCAAGTTCCACATGCGCCGCCAGCTCGGCGTCCAGTCGCGCATCGAGCGGCTCCTTGCGAAAGAAGGCCTGCACACGGCGGAGTAGTCGCAGGTTCATGCGGACCCGGCCTCCTCATCGGCAGTCTGGCTCAGCGCCAGCACACGATCCATCACGCCGGCCAGGCGGCGCCAGTAGTCGGTGTCGGTCGCAAGCTGGCGGCGCCCGCTCCGCGTTATCGCGTAAAACCTGGCCTTGCGATTGTTCTCTGAAACGCCCCAGCTCGACTTGATCCATCCCCGCTGTTCCAGGCGCACCAGCGAAGCATAGATGGTGCCCTGGTTCAGCAGCACCTCATTCCCGCTCACCAGCTCAATGCGCCGCGCAATGCCATATCCGTGCAGCGAACCCATCGTGGCAAGGGTTTGAAGAACCATCACATCGAGTGTGCCCTGCAAAAGATCCAGCTTCGAAGACGCCATATCAGCTCCATGTGGGATTGCCACATAAGTATGCCACCATTCCTGTGGCAATGCCACAGGAAATTTTCTCGCGATCCCTCCCTGCGGCCGGTACATCCTTCGCGATCGCCCGCCCGCTCACCGGAAACTGGCGGCCCATATCCCGCGTCCGTTCCCTTTCCAGCGCCCCGCTGAAAACGATAAAATTTCCTTGTAACCCATGTCCGTGCAAGCTGCCATATCCGTCGCACCCGTCCTCAAGCGCTTCCGCCGCGGACACCACGACCGTGGACGCAGCCTCTCTCGCTGAGTAATCTATCCTGTTGCCCGCTGCGGCGGGTCGCCGCGCCGCAAGTCCGCTACGGCGGGTTCCCTGCGTCCGGCCGCATCTCTGCGGGCCCACAATCGGCCCCGGGAACCCAGGAATCGACCTTACACACCGCATCCGCCCCGCGCGGATAGAAAGGGACCTCGCTAATGAACAGCTTCGAAAGCCGCGCCGTGTTGAAGTCCGGTAGCCGCTCTTACACCATCCATCGCCTGCCCACCCTTGAAGCGCGCGGCTTCAACCTCAGCCGCCTGCCCTTCAGCCTCAAGATCCTCCTTGAGAACCTCCTCCGCCGCAAAGACGGCGCCAACGTCACCGCCGCTGACATCGAATTCCTCGCCAAGTGGGATCCCAAAGCCGAGCCCAGCCGCGAAATCGCCTACATGCCCGCCCGCGTCCTCATGCAGGACTTCACCGGCGTCCCCGCCGTAGTCGATCTCGCCGCCATGCGCGACGCCATCAAAGCCCTCGGCGGCGACCCCGAGCGCGTCAACCCCCTCGTCCCCGCCGAGCTGGTCATTGACCACTCCGTCCAGGTCGACGAGTTCGGCACCCCCCGCGCCTACGACGCCAACTCCATCCTCGAGTTCCAGCGCAACCGCGAGCGCTACGCCTTCCTCAAGTGGGGCCAGTCCGCCTTCCGCAACTTCTCCGCCGTCCCGCCGGGCATGGGCATCTGCCACCAGGTCAACCTCGAGTACCTCGCCCGCGTCGTCTTCACCACAGAAATCGACGGTCAGCCCTTCGCCTACCCTGACACCCTCGTCGGCACTGACTCCCACACCACCATGATCAACGGCCTCGGCGTGCTCGGCTGGGGCGTCGGCGGCATTGAGGCTGAGGCGGCCATGCTCGGACAGGCCATCTCCATGCTGGTCCCGCAGGTCGTCGGCTACAAGCTCACCGGCAAGCTGCGCGAAGGCGCCACCGCCACTGACCTCGTTCTCACCGTCACTCAGAACCTTCGCAAGCTCGGCGTCGTCGGCAAATTCGTCGAGTTCTACGGTCCCGGCGTCGCCGAGCTGCCCCTCGCCGACCGCGCCACCATCAGCAACATGTCCCCCGAGTACGGCGCCACCTGCGGCATCTTCCCCGTCGACGCGGAAACCCTCCGCTACCTCCGCCTCACCGGCCGCCCAGAGGAGCAGATCGCCCTCGCCGAGGCCTACTACAAGGAGCAGGGCCTCTTCCACACCGCGGATTCGCCTGAGGCCGAGTACAGCCAGACCCTCGAGCTCGATCTCGCCACCGTCGAGCCCAGCCTCGCCGGCCCCAAGCGCCCGCAGGACCGCGTCCTGCTCAAGGACGCCGCCACCAGCTTCGCTCAGCAGCTCCCCAACCTGCTCGCGCCCACGGCCAAGCCCCTCGGCACCCGCACCGCCGCCGTCTGGCAGCGTGAAACCGTGGCTGACACAGCCCTAGCTGAGGACGCCCCGGTCCACGTCACCACCACCGTAAAAGAGCGCTTCAACGTCGACCCCGACCAGTATCTCGACCACGGCTCGGTCGTCATCGCCGCCATCACCAGTTGCACCAACACCTCCAACCCCTCGGTCATGATCGCCGCTGGCCTCCTCGCCAAAAAGGCCGTCGAAAAGGGCCTCACCGTTCCGCCCTGGGTCAAGACATCGCTCGCACCCGGCTCCCGCGTAGTCACTGACTACTACCAGAAGTCCGGCCTGCTCCCCTACCTTGAAAAGCTCCGTTTCAACGTCGTCGGCTACGGCTGCACCACCTGCATCGGCAACTCCGGCCCGCTGCCCGCTGACGTCTCCAAGTCCATCGATGAGCATGGCCTCGTCGCCGTCAGCGTTCTCAGCGGCAACCGCAACTTCGAGGGCCGCGTCAACGTCGACGTCCGCGCCAATTACCTCATGAGCCCGCCGCTCGTCGTTGCGTACGCCCTCGCCGGCCGCATCGGCCACAACTTTGACACTGATCCCCTCGGCACCGACCCCTCCGGCCAGCCCGTCTACCTCAAAGACATCTGGCCCACGCAGAAAGAAGTTGCCGAGTCCATCGCGAAAGGCATCAGCAGCGAAGGCTTCCGCAAAGAGTACGCCACCGTCTCCCAGGGCGACACCAACTGGCAGGGCCTCAAGTTCCCCACCGGCAACGTCTACCAGTGGGAGCCCGATTCCACTTACATCCGCCAGGCGCCTTACTTCGACGGCATGACCATGACGCCTCCAGACGTCAAAGACATCGCCGGCGCCCGCGTCCTCGCTGTCCTCGGCGACTCCGTGACCACCGATCACATCTCACCCGCCGGCGCCATCAAAGCCAACGGCCCTGCCGGGAAATACCTCGCCGACAACGGCGTCAAAACCGCCGACTTCAATTCCTACGGCTCGCGCCGCGGCAATCATGAAGTCATGGTTCGCGGCACCTTCGCCAACGTCCGCCTGCGCAACAAGCTCGCCCCCGGCACAGAAGGCGGAGTTACTCGCCTGCTTCCTGAAGGCGAGCAAATGTCCATCTTCGATGCCAGCGTCAAATACGCCCAGCGCGGCACGCCGCTGCTCATCCTCGCCGGCAAGGAGTACGGCTCAGGCTCCTCGCGCGACTGGGCCGCCAAGGGTCCCAAACTCCTCGGGGTCAGCGCCGTCATTGCGGAAAGCTACGAACGCATCCACCGTTCGAACTTGGTCGGCATGGGCATCCTGCCCCTCCAGTTCGAGTCCGGCCAGAACGCGGAATCCCTCGGACTCACCGGCGAAGAAACCTACGACATCGTAGGCTTCCGCGACCGCATCGACTCCAAATTCAAATCCGGCCGCACCGTCCAGGTAGATGCCACCGGCGCTGACGGCAAAAAGAAAACCTTCGAAGCCCGTATCCGCATCGACACCCCGCAGGAAATCGAGTACTTCCGCCACGGCGGCATCCTCAATTACGTCCTGCGGCAACTGGCTTCGAAGTAACTCGGGCCTTTTGTCTTTTCCTCTCACCCAAATGGGTGCCCCACCCTCGCGGCGTCTTTGTTTTTGCCGCTAGGGTGGGACCGCCCCACAAACTTCACCTCATTCCGCGCTCGTCCAGAACTGGCCTGATCTGTACCCAATTCATGCGCAATGAATTCACACCGGTCATCGAGCGCGACGGGCAGGTGACCCGAACTGAACACGCGCGGACCCCATTCCCCACAAATCAGGGTGCCCCGTCCAAGCTCCGCTTGGGCGGGAGACCACGAATCCAATACAGGGCATCCTGTGAGGAAAAAGATCGGTATCCGAAAGTCGGCAAGTGTCTTCCGTGGTCCGCCATAAGTCACATCCTGCATGTCTTGTAACAGGGCATAACTTGACGGCTTGCTGAAAAACTCATTGCGGGGCAGAGTTTTGTAACAGGGCACGACTTCAGTCGTGCCGAAAAGCAGGCAAAAGGATCGCGGGTTTTAACCCCTGCGGGATACTCGTCGTGCCGCAACCACGCTGAAAAAACCAACGGGCGACTCCCGCAAATGTCAAACTTCCACTGCCACCCTGGCAAACCGGGGATCTCCCATGGACCAATAGGCTGGGATCTGAGTTCCCGTCCTCCACAGAAAGTGACCCGGGAAGGTCAGGCGACCTGCTCCAGCGGCCCGTGATGAAGGCGAACTAGGTCTTCCGACTGCAGAGCGGCAGTAGCATAAGTGCGTCCCTGGTCGTCGCAGAACTCCACCTCCACCGCACCGCCGGCAAGCATCTCCACCACGGTTCCCACCTGCCCGCGCACAAGCCCGCGCTCCGGCAGATCCCGCAGCAGCGCCACTTCCGAAAGCAGTTCAAGATTTGCCATAACCCCCTCGCTATAGCACAAAGCTCGTCACAAAGCGCGGCAGATTCTCGTCACTGCGAACAATCCAGCAACTTCGAATTGTAGCCTTCCTGCCGCTCCGTTCCAATTCAAAATCTATTATGTACCGGCTGCCGTACTGATCGGAAATGCCAGTTGAAGCGTCCCCCTGCACGGCAGCTTTCTTCAATGAATCCCGCAGTTCTTCTGAATGCTCCGCCGTCATTCCTAAAGCAACTTCAAATACCTGCGCCTTATGCTTCCCACGTGGATGCCCTTTGCTCAGGCAATACTCACGAATCTTTCGGATATCAACAATCGCAGCCTCGCCGTTTGGCAGCTTCATCGGGCCCGTCTCCGTAAACTCCTGATCCCGATTTTATTCTGTACCCGCTGGAAACAGGTTGTATTTATCCTCACTTCCTGCGCAACGAATTCACAGCAGTCATCGAGCGTGACGGCAACTGGCACCTCGCCTGGTCGCCTGAAATTGCCGGTGTGAACGGTCGGGGCTGCACGCTAAAAAAAGTGCGGCGAGAGTCTCAGCGCTGCCATTCAGTTGATCCTCGAAGATTACCGCGAAGGGTGAGCGAGCCTCCACTCCGCGAGACTCCAGCTTCTTCCTTCCCAACACTACCGGAGCATTACAGACAGGAATACGCGCCGCATAAACCGCTGAATCCATCTCCTACATTTTTGCAGATAATTTCGCCCCTTCGCAGCCGCTCAAAGGGACATGGATGCAATTCACAACACCTCGATCCTGATCGGCAGGGTCTTGTAACAGGGCATGACTTGAGTCGCACCCGAAAAGCAGGCAAAAAGATTTCGGGTTTTAACCCGCGCGGGCATGCCACCTGCCTCTTTCCGACTCAGGCTCTTTCCGACTCAGGCCAACGTTTGTGGCGGTCCGCTGCATCGGACCGCCACGATAAGACCTACCCGCACACTCTAACTTACTTGACGCCAGACTTACGATCTGCTCTTTAGGGAAGTTAACTGATCATTTTATTTCTTATCTATCTAACCGCCACCTTGGGCGCTCTATCCTTATAGTCGCCCAAGGTTTCCCTTCCTATAAACGACTTACCCGTTTGCACGTGTTGCGCGCGTCGGAAGATTGAGTGTATTGGACAGACGCGCTAGCTGACTCTTGTCCTTGCTGTACCGAACGATGTCTGAAATCCTTCCAGACAGTTCTCTCGCGATCTGTGCGCTTTGGTCCGCCAGATGGTTGTACTCCGGCGAATTGGGGAAACTGTGATGATTGTTCAAATAGTTGATCTCGTCGGTCGTGTTCACCGCCATATATTGCAGCAGGGGAACCACATGATCGATGGATTTCTTTTGCCATTGGGAAGCATCGGCCCGCGACGATTGTAACTCGTAGATAACCTTGCCCAGTTTGTTCACACGCTGCTTCACACGCACCAGGTCGTCTACACGCCCATGCCACCCGACGTTAGAGTTGATCAGCGCAGTCATGTGATTCGCATCTTTGTTCAGCCGATGCGCCTGGTAGTTGGCCTGGTTGAGCAATCTTCCTGCGTTGGCATTGTCTACATTATTTGCAACGGCCCAGGCACGCGGTGCAACCAGGCCGAAACTCAGTAAAAATACTCCCAGCATCAGAACGGCTGACACAGGAGACCAAGTAATATGTCTCTCCATCGTACCTCCTTCTGAATTTGCTCGAATTTTCTCTTGCCAGGATCACCATTACATTTCCTGGCAACCACCTACTTAGACGAAGCCATGCTCCTTTGGTCGCAAAATCTCGAAGAAGACACCCGATGCAGATATGGCATCAGCGGTTGTCTCCGCGTCTAACTTGCTGGATTTCCAAACTATCTCCGGGCATCAAAATATGGCACGGAGTTATCACCGGCACGGAGTTATCACCCAGACTTCTCGTGACAGAATTCTCCTCGGCTATCCGGCCAGTCCGGTAAAGACGGCTCGCAGAGACCCGTCTTCTGTAGGGCCTGTTAACACTACTGGGATGGATGGCGTTGCGAGCGAAAATCGTCTCAGCCGAGGCGGAGGACGCAGACTTTGGTGATTCCAAGGCGAGGACGACAACGAAGGATGAGCCGATTTTCGCCGCAACCCGAAGGGACGGGGCCGATTTTCCCGATTTCTGCCTCGATCGTCGTTAGCAGACACCCGGTATGCGTCACTCCTCACTCCTTGAACTCGAAAAAATCGGCTCCCGTCGCCGCCATTCCAGTAGTGTTAACAGACCCTAGTTCATTCGCTGTCTGGCCCACCGATCTTTCCCCCAGCCGGTTCGTCCTGCACCGGGCTGCTCCATTCTTCGCATTCGTTGCCCGGCGTGGGCCGGCCCGCACTCCGCCTCACTCCAACACCTTCTTGTCCAGCACCACCGGGCATTCCACGCAGAAATCCATGACCGGTCGAACCACTGAAATCGTCCGCGCCGTTTTTGCAGATAATTTTGCCCTTTCGGCGCACAATAGAAAGTGGACGGACAGGAACTCCTCCGGCCTTCATTCGCAAGCCACAGAAAAGGAGCAATGCGCGCCCACAGCCGCGGTCACCACCGCTTCAGAAGCACGCAAAAGAGCGCAAAAATGCACGGATTTCAGACATCCATAACGGTCTATACAGTTGAAATAAATAGGATTACGCAGAAAACATGCTCTTTCGCACCCAAAAAAATGCGATTTTGCCACTGGGAAACTGGGTTTTGGCTCTAACCCACTGCAATAGAAAGATCGCACCCCACCCAGAAACCCAGAAACCCAGTTTCTGGGAAAATGGGTTTCTGGGTCGCCCACAACAAAAAATATAAGAGGTCAGACCTGGGTCTAGCCTGTTATTCTTCCGCAATGCAACGCCGCGACATTCTCAAACTCTCTCCATTAGCCCTTGCCGCCACCGCTGCGGTCGGCCACGTCTCCGTTGCCGAAGCCCAAGCCCCAACCCATTCAGCAAAAGCCATCTACGACGTCCGCACCTACGGCGCCACCGGAGATGGCAAGACCGTCGACACCCCCGCCATCAACAAGGCCATTGAAGCCGTAGCCGCCGCCGGCGGAGGTACTCTCGTCTTCCCCGCCGGAACCTATATGTGCTTCACTATCCGCCTCAAGTCCAACGTCGAACTCTACCTCTCCCGCGGCTGCACCATCCTCGCTGCTGATTCGCCCCAGCCCGGCGAAACCACCGGCTACAACGGCGGCACCTACGACATCGCCGAGCCCAACGATCCCTGGACTCCCTACCAGGACTACGGCCACAACCACTGGCGCAACTCCCTCTTCTATGCCGAAAACCAACACGACTTTTCCGTTACCGGCCCCGGCCTCATCTACGGCAAGGGCCTCTCGCACGGTTCGCGCGGGTCACGCGGCGGCTACTTTCCATACGTCGCCGAACAGCGCGGCGTCGGCAACAAGACCTTCGGCCTCAAGAACTGCCACAACGTCATCCTGCGCGACTTCAGCATCCTCAAAGGCGGTCACTTCGCCCTCCTTGCCACCGGCGTTGACAACCTCACCCTCGACAATCTGCTCATTGACACCGACCGCGATGGCTTCGACATCGACTGCTGCCGCAACGTGCGCGTCTCCAATTGCACCGTCAACTCGCCCTGGGATGACGCCATCTGCCCCAAGTCCAGCTACGCCCTCGGCTACCGCCGCTCCACTGACAACGTAACCATCTCCAACAACTACGTCACCGGCACTTATGAGCTGGGCACCGTGGTCAACGGCACCTGGAAGAAGTTCGCTGACGATGCGCACGTCTCGCGCAACGGCCGCATCAAGTGCGGCACCGAATCCAACGGCGGCTTCCGCAACATCACCATCACCGGCAACGTCATTGAGGGCTGCAAGGGCCTGGCGCTCGAAAGCTCCGACGGCGCGTATCTTGAAGACATCGCCATCACCGGCAACACCCTGCGCGACATCGTCGACGCACCTCTCTTCCTCTGCCTCAACGCGCGCAACCGCAACCCTAAAAATGTAACGCGCCCCGGCACGCTCCGCCGCGTCCTCATCTCGAATCTTGATTGCCACAACACCAACGCATCCACAGCGTCACTGCTGGTCGGTATCCCGGGCAACCTGATTGAGGACGTGAAGATCGACAACTGCTACATCGGCACGCGCGGCCTGCCCAAAACCATTCCTACCCACTGGGGAGAAGAATCACGACCCATGCCCGACTGGCACACCATCCACGTCCCAGCCATGGTCAACTCTTACCCCGAGCTCCTGCGCTGGGGTCCCACGCCCACCGGCGGTTTCTTCATCCGGCACCTGCGCAACCTGGAAATGTCGCATGTAGAAGTGGCACCGTCGCAACCCGATCCGCGACCGGCATTCTGGCTGGAAGCAGTGCACCGTGCAGACTTCTTCGCCATCACTGCCCCGCCCCAGCAAAATTTCTCACTCCACGACGTCTCCGACCTGCGAATTCTCTGGTCCCGAGCCGCCAAAGACATGAACTTGGCCAAAGCAACTAACCAGGTCATTTAAGAACAACCAGCCCACTTATCAAATGGTTGGAGTTACCCGGCCCCCACGGACAGGTCTTGGTCCGTGGGGTAGAGGTCAGGCCTCTGGAACCTACGATCACATCTCACCCCACCGTCCCCTCGGGATAGACACGCTCTTTCCACCCACCTCCGCGCCCCGAGTGTTGCCGCACAGCCGAAGCCACCGTCGCCCCCAGGTAGAACAACGCAATCCCCGGCAGCGCCAGTCCCCACAGCGGCGAGCTCCCATACCGCCGCAGAGTCGGTTGAAACGCCAGCGCCAGCGCCGCCCACGCCAGCGCAGCGAGCACACGCGCCGGCCCGAGCGCCAGCACCGTCAACAACGGTGGCGCCAGATAAACCAGGCACATTCCCGCAACGCACCCTGCCAACATCGCCGGCGAGTACCCAAGCTGCGCATACGCTGTGCGCGCAATCATGTTCCACACATCGCGCCACTCGCGGTAGACGCGCTGTGAAACCGCACCCTGCGCATGCCCCAGCCAGATCCGGCCACCCGTCCGCTTGATCTCGCCGGCCAGCGCGCAGTCGTCAATCAATCGCCTCCGGATGCGCTCGACGCCCTCCGCGCGATCCAGAGCCGCGCGCCTCAGCAGCATCGTTCCGCCCGCGGCCCCGGCCAGTTTCTTCCGCGGGTCCGCAGCCCACGCAAACGGATACAGCATCTGAAAAGAGAAAACGAAAGCCGGAATCAGCGCCCGTTCCGCCCAAGTCGCGCAATGCAACCGAACCATCTCGGAAACCAGGTCCAGCCCATCCGCCTCGGCCTTGGCCACCAGCCCAGCCACGTGCCCCGATGCATGTTCAATGTCCGCATCCGTTAGCAGGACATAATCCGCGCCCATAGCTTTTGTATGAGCAAGCCCCTGCTGCACCGCCCAGAGCTTCCCGCTCCAGCCCTGCGGCAGTGGCTTACCGGCAAGAATCGTCAGCCGCTCGCCCACGCCGTTAAGCGCCGCAGATACCGCGGCAATTTCCGCTGTTCCATCCGTGCTGTTGTCGTCCACCAGGATGATTGCGAGTTCGCCCCTGTAATCCTGCCTGAGCAGCGATCCCACGCTCCGCGCGATGTGTTCCGCCTCATTACGCGCAGGCACAACGACGGCCACCTTAGCTGTACCTGATGGCTCAGTCGCACCGAGCACCGGCCGCGACCGCCAGAATCCCCCGCGAAACGCAATCAGATAGACCCACGCTGCAAACGAAAGTGCAGCAATCACGGTGAGGATTTCAGACGCCAAGCCTCATTCACCCCAGCAACTGCGGATTATGTGCCGTCCCGTCAAAATTCGCCGTCGTCTTATACAGCTCGTACTTTCCGTTCTCCGCCGCCACCTTGGTCTGCGCCAAAATCCCCGCCACTTCACTCGCAGTCATCGGCTTGAACGTCCGCACCGCCTCCAGCGCCTGATCCAGAATCTTCGGGCTGTCAATCCCCGTAATCTGCACTGAGATGGGCAGATTCAAGCAGTAGTGCAACGCCTCAACCGGCTTCACCGTGTTGCTCTGCAAGATGTAGTGATCCCCAAAGCACTTCATCCCCAGCGGCGCAATCCCCTCGCGCGTCAATACCGGCAGCACCTCGTGCTCAAAGCTGCGGAAGTGCGCATCCATCACGTTCAGCGGCATCTGCACCGCATCGAAATGAAAATCATGCTGTTTCGCCTCATGCAGCATGCGCAAATGCACATAGGGATCCTTGTGCCCGGTAAACCCGATGAAGCGCACCTTGCCGGCTTTCTTCGCCGCCAGCATCGCCTCCATCGCACCGCCCTCGGCAAAAATCCGGTCCGGATCCTCCAGCCGGATCACCTCATGAAACTGCATCAGATCCACATGATCCGTGCGCAGACGCATCAACGAGTCATTGATCTGTTGTGCAGCCGAATCCTTCGTGCGCCCGTCGATCTTCGTCATCAGGAATACTTTGTCGCGGTATCCGCCGGCCAGCGCCTTGCCCATCCGCAACTCGCTTACGCCGTTGTTGTAGTCGTAGCAGTTGTCCATAAACGTGATGCCGCGGTCGATCGCCTGCCGCATCAGTTGAATCGCCTCCTGCTCCCCTATTAGCGGCTTCCCGATATGGTAGCCACCCAGCCCGATCGCCGACACGCGCTCTCCCGTGCGCCCCAGCGGCCGGTAGATCATCCCGTTCTTCTCCGTGGTTTGGGCCTGCAATATCGGGCTCAACCACTGTTGTGCAGCCATGGCTCCGGCAACTGCGCCGGCCGTCTTCGCAAACTCACGCCGATCCATCGGTGACATACGCACACCTCCGTACACTGCTCCTCACGCACTCGCGAAACGCAGCATCATTATTCTCCAAAGTATCAAGCCAATAGACTGAACAAGACAAGTGCCGGTGCCGCAGCCAGTCGCTCACTCCGTAATAGGCCCCTCTATGACGCATAAATCCAGGCCCCGTGACCCCGCTGCTGAAAGCTGATAGCTGAGAGCGGTATTACTGCTGAACAGTCCGGTAAGCCAGCCCACCCGCATGCCGCCGGAATGTCGCCTTTGAAATCAGCAGCTCGTTACAGATGGCGTCGGTTGAAGCTCCCGACGTCCGGCGCTCCGCAATCTGCAGCGGCAACCGCGCCTCCTGCGCCAGCACCTTGCGGTAATACTGTGCAAGTTGGAACGTAGCCGCGCCCCAGCCCCACTGCTCGGCATCCGCGCGCGCCCTCCGGCCCATCTCCGCGCGATGCTCCGCGTCGAACAGAAGCTTCCGCAGCGCTTCCACTGCGCTTGCCGGCACATCCGGATCGTAGAGATACCCCGTCACGCCGTCCTGCACAATATCTGAGGTTCCCCCGGCCCGTGGCGTAACCACCGGGCAGCCGGCGGCCATCGCCTCCAGCAGCACCAGCCCCAGCGTCTCCGTACGCGAAGGCAGAATGAATGCATCCGCCGAAGCAAATGCCGCCCCCAGATCCTCACCCTGAATGAATCCTGCAAAGTGCGTGCGCGTCCCGGCGAAGTATTCCTCCAGCTTCTGCCGGTACGGACCGTCGCCCACCAGCGCCAACCGCGTTCCCGGCAGTGCCTCCAGCATCGTGCGGCACTGTTCAATTTCTTTCTCGGCTGAAAGCCGACCGATGTACACAAACAGCTTGTCTTCCCCGTGCCCCTGCGTCAGCCGCTCCCGCATCTCCCGCGTCGCCCGGCTCGGATGAAAGAGCTCTGTATCCACGCCGCGCCGCCACAAATGCACACGCTGAATTCCCTTCGCCTCAAGCTCGCTCTGCATGGCCTGTGAAGTAGCCAGCGTCAAGTCGGCCCGATTATACGTGGCACGCATAGACGCCCACATCACTCCCTCAAGCCATCCCAGTTTGTAGTAGCGGAGGTACTTGGGCAGATGCGTATGGTAGGAAACCACCAGTGGCTTGCGATCGTAAGTGCTCGAGAAAAACGCCGACACTCCCAGCACCGCCGGATTTACGGCGTGAATAATATCCGGTTTGAATGTCTTCAGCGCCCGCCCCACGGAAGGACGCGGCAGCGCCATCTTCAGCTCAGGATAAAGCGGAAAGGGAAACCCCGGCACGCCGTGTACCGGTGTTCCCTCAAACTCCGTCACGCCCCGCGGAGCCACTACCAGCACCTCATGGCCCATCGCCCGCAGGTGCCGCAGCGTATGGCAAAGCCGCGTAACAATGCCGTCGATCTTCGGCAGAAACGTCTCAGTGATCAAAGCAATGCGCAGCGGACGATCTGTCTTGGCCGCGGAAGGCGCAATCTGCTCATATTTCACCAGGCTTTACCTCCATGTCACTTGCGGAAGAATCTGCGATGTATCCACGCGGTCCTTATAGCGAATGGCAAAGTGCACCAGCGAATCCAGAAGCGAGTTCGACAGAAAGTGCGGTTCCAACCCCAGATCGCGCAGTTGCGTGTTCTTGGCGTTGTAGTAGTGCTCCTCCCGTTCGACGCGCGGATTCTCAATATGGCGTATCTCCACCTTGAGCCCCGCCACGCAGCCCACGCGCTTCACCATCTCCGCCAGTTCCACAATGTTGAACTGCTCGGTGAATTGGTTGAACACCCTGAACTCGCCCTTCTCCGCCGGATTGGCAATCGCGATCTCGATGCACCGTACCGTGTCGCGGATATCCAGGAAGCTGCGCCGCTGTCCGCCCTTGCCGTAGACCGTCAGCGGATGCCCGATTGCCGCCTGAATACAGAAGCGGTTCAGCGCCGTCCCAAACACCCCGTCGTAATCCAGCCGGTTGATCAGCATCTCGTCCAGCGCCGTCTGGTCCGTAAGAACGCCATACACCACGCCCTGGTTCAGGTCTGTCGCGCGTGTGCCCCAGATTTTGCACGCAAAGTGAATATTGTGGCTGTCGTGCACCTTGCTCAGGTGGTAGAACGACCCCGGCTGCTTGGGATACGGCAACCGATCCTCGCGTCCGTTGTGCTGGATCGTGATATATCCCTCTTCAATGTCGATATTCGGCGTACCGTACTCACCCATCGTGCCCAGCTTCACCAGGTGGCAGTCGGGACAAAGTTCGCGAATGGCGTACAGCAGGTTCAGCGTACCCACAATGTTGTTCACCTGCGTCATCACCGCGTGCTCGCGGTCAATCATCGAATACGGCGCCGACCGCTGCTCGCCAAAGTGCACAATCGCCTCCGGACCGAAGCGGCGGATTGTGTCCTCCAGAAACGGATACTCGCAGATATCCCCGATGAACAGGTCAATCGTCCGGCCTGTCAGTTCCTTCCACCGCGCAATGCGTTTTCCGATAGGCGCAATGGGCGTCAGTGTCTCCACGCCCAGGCTCAGGTCCCAGTGCCGGCGCACCAGGCTGTCCACAATGCCAACTTCGTGTCCACGCTCGGACAGGTACAGAGCCGTCGCCCATCCGCAATATCCGTCACCACCAACAACGAGCACTCTCATTGATTAGTTTCTTCTCCAATATCTTCTGGTTTTTCAATTTAGCCCTGCGGGCATTCTTTCCGGGGAAATGCAAGACGGCGAATGACTTACCCTTACCATACACGCCCCATGTTGCCGTTATGTTACGAGCACGCTGCCAGCGAGCACACCCAAGCACATGTAGCCGCGCCGAGCGCGCAATCCACCGCCTCCTGCTGCACGCTCGCCCGCGGATGAAAATTCAACCAATTTTTCCCAGTTTGAGCCGGAACCGACCCTTAGCAACTGGCTCCGGCCTTGGCCAGGTCTTCTTTCAACCCTTTCATGCTGATGCGGCTTGAGGCCTCCGGGGTGCCTCCACCATGCCAATGAGTCTCCAAACTCACCGCATAGTGGTAACCGTCCCGCATAAAGGCCCGGAATTGCCCCACCCAGTCAATGATCCCGCCACCCACCGGCGCCCACGCCCACTTCCCGTCCGGTTTCCGGATCGTGTCCTTGCAGTGGCAGTGGCCGATACGGTGTTTGGGCAACAAATCGTAGTCCGTCGGGTATGGCACATCACCCGGAAACGTCGCCGAATTACCGGGGTCCCAGTTGAGCATGAAATTCGGTTCGGTCACTTCCTTCAGCGTCTCCGCAGCCTCTTTCCCGCTCCCTGTATTGCACTCCATCTCGTTTTCCAGCAACAAGATAAGGTTATGCTTGGCACATACCTGCGCCGCCTCGCGCAGCTTGTCATTGATGGCCGCCCGATACGGCTTTACGTCTTCCAGCCGCCAGAAATCGAAGCATCGTATGCGGTCCGTCTGGAACTCCTTGCACAGGTCAACGCACCGCTCCAGCAGCTCACTCTGCTGCTTGAAGGTGTAGTCCGCATTGAACGTCCTGTCCTTGCGGCGGTTCGCAGGGAGCGGCGCCCCCGGCCAGGCCACCTTGTACAGCGGGCTGGCAATATCCGTTACGCGTAACTTGTACTTGGCCAGTATCTTGCGCGACTCGGCGATCTCGTCCGAGTTCAAAGCGGTCACGTTCTTATGCCACATCCCGCGCAGCTCAATCCAGTTGAGCCCGAAATCATGCGACGCCACATAGCAGGCATGATCGAAGTCTTGCGTGATCTCGTCGTTGATCACAGCCAAACGGAACGGACAGCCGGCAAGGGCACGAGCTTTGCGTGAAGCGGCAGCCAGCGCCCCCGTGGCTCCCATACCGGCAAGAAACTCCCGGCGCGATGTGGACATAAACTTTCTCCTTCTCGTCTTTTTCAGTACAGGGTGGATTGGCGTTTAGATTGCGTCCCGAATTATAGTCCGCCGGTCCACGGAGGCGGCAACCCGCC
Source organism: uncultured Acidobacteriota bacterium (assembly GCA_963830225.1). Taxonomy (GTDB): domain Bacteria; phylum Acidobacteriota; class Terriglobia; order Terriglobales; family Acidobacteriaceae; genus Telmatobacter. The sequence continues at coordinate 655,817 of CAWHLO010000001.1, forward strand.
CGATCGCCTGCCTATTTCCGCCAATAGTCTTTCGTAAATCCGGTCCGCGAATTCGTAACAGAAAATCTGCCGTCCCGCGACGCCACCACTTTGATGTATGCCCCGTCCGCGCCGCCCTTCACATTTGCAATATAGGCATCCGCCACGTTGTGCGCGCCCGCATCCTCCCCCGTGTGAAGCTGCCACAGATCCTCAAGCCCCGGACTGCTATGCACCGTCTCCCACGCCGCCGGCTTGTCTCCCTTGTGCGCCCCGTTGTTCATGATCGCTGCCAGCGGATGAATTGCATCCACAAGCGCGCGCGAATTTGAGAGATCCATGCCGTGGTGCGAAACCAGAAACAGATCCACCATCCCTATCGGATTGTCCGGGCACATCAGTGCCACCTCTTTCGCCCCGGTCAGGTCGCCCATATCGAGAAAACTGAATCGCCCGAACCGCACCAGGATCCCCACCGAGCGCGCATTCTCCGTCGGGTCCGCCGGCCACTGCTTCTCGTTCGCGCAATAGGGATTGGGCCGCCGCTTGATCCCCGGCACCTTCGCAATGTGCTTCCCATCCGCGGTCAGCACCTCTACCTTCAGCCCCTGCACCGCAATCGTGTCGCCCGGCCGCATCACGCGATGCAGCTTGTTGCCGATCGCCGCGAGATAATTGGCATGGTTGATGCGCGTCGCATTCGAATCCTCGCGATTCGGCCCGTGATCCAGAAACTGGCTCACTGAAACGCGCGCCACCAGGTTGGGCACACCGCCCACGTGATCTGTGTGATAGTGCGTGACCAGCAGCTTGTCGATGCTCTTGATCCCCGCGTCATGCATCGCCGCCTGAATGCGCTTGGCGTCGCGCCCATTATGATCCGGCCACCCCGCATCCACCAGCAGCGAATCGCCTGACGGCGTCACCAGCAGCGTGGACTGCCCGCCCTCCACATCAATCGAGTAGATGAGCAGTTGCTTCACTCTTTTGTTCGCGGCGGCTTTGTGTGGCGCGGCCTGCAGCACGCACGGCGCGGCAAATGCCAGCATCACAGTGGATACAAGCACGGAGCGAACACCGCCTGAAAAGAATCGCCAACGATCAACCTGAATTCGCATTTGTCTGAGCAGTGTAATTGACTCAGCCCGCCGCGCGAAACCAGCCTCTACACCGTTTTTACGCAAGATTTCAAACAACATCCGCCCCGCATCGCGCCACTTTTGCATCCTACCTAGAAGAGACATGGCAGCAATCAATTCACAGTAGGGAGATTCAGGATGAGTGGTTTGGCTGGAAAAGTCGCGATCGTCACCGGAGCCGGCACCGGCATAGGCCAGGGGATCGCGAAGCGGCTCGGCGCTGAAGGCGCAAAGGTCATCGTCGATTATGTTGGTGATCCATCCGGCGCAAACGCAACAGAGAGCGCCGTCGAAAAAGCCGGCAGCCAGGCCGAAATCGTTTCCGCCGACGTGACCAACATGGCCGATGTCACCGCCCTCGTCGATGAAGCATACAAACGCTTCGGCGCCGCCGACATCCTCGTCAACAACGCCGGTGTCGAGCACAAATCCGACTTCTGGGACACCGAAGAATCCGAATACGACAAAGTGATGGCCGTCAATCTCCGCGGCCCTTTCTTCCTCACCCAGGCCTTCGTCCGCCGCCTGCGCGACGCCAAAAAACCCGGCCGCATCGTCAACATCAGCTCCGTCCATGAAGACATGGTCTTCCCCGGTTTCACCACCTACTGCTGCAGCAAAGGCGGCATGCGCATGTTCATGCGCAACCTCGCCGTCGAACTCGGCCCGCTCGGCATCACTGTCAACAACGTAGCTCCAGGCGCTATCATTACGCCCATCAATAAGGCGCTGCTTGATGACAAGCCTAAGCTCAACGCCTTGCTCGGCAAGATTCCCCTGGGCCGCCTCGGCACTCCTGAAGATGTGGCTGGTCTGGTAGCGTTCCTCGCGTCAGACGACGCGGCTTACGTAACCGGATCGACCTTCTTTGTGGACGGCGGCCTGATCCGTAACTACCGTGAACAGTAAACAGCAAAGACAGAGACACTATGCCTGCAAAGATTGAAGACTACGCACTCATCGGCGATTGCGAAACCGCGGCCCTGGTTGACATGCACGGCTCCATCGACTGGCTCTGCTGGCCCGACTTCTCCTCTGAAGCCTGCTTCGCCGCCCTGCTCGGAAACGGAAAGAACGGCCACTGGAAGATCGCTCCTTCAAACGGCCACTACACCGTGTCGCGCTCTTACCGTGACCATACCCTCATTCTCGAAACCATCTTCGAGAATGACAGCGGCGCCGCCCGCCTCATCGACTTCATGCCTATACGTGGCCTCAACTCCGACGTAGTACGCATCGTCGAAGGCATCCGTGGCAAGCTCCCCATGCGCATGGAGATGGCCCTGCGCTTCGACTACGGCCGCACCGTACCCTGGGTCACCCGCATTGAAGACGGTGTCCGCGCCGTCGCTGGCCCCAACCTCACTGTCCTTCACGCCTCCGTTCCCTTGCGCGGCGAAAACCTCAAAACCGTCTCGAATTTCACCATCAGCGAAGGCGAGCGCGCCCATTTCTCGCTCACCTACGGTGCCTCCTACCTCGTCGATCCGCAGCGCATCGATGTCTTCCGTGCCCTCGAAGACACTGAGCACTTCTGGCTCCGCTGGAGCGGCCAGCTCAAGTACCACGGCAAATACCGCGACGCTGTCGAACGCTCCCTCATCACCCTCAAGGCCCTCACCTTCAAGCCCACCGGCGGCATCGTCGCCGCGCCCACCACCTCGCTGCCTGAAGCCATCGGCGGCCCGCGCAACTGGGACTACCGCTACTGCTGGCTCCGCGACACCACCTTCACTCTCCTCGCCCTCACCAACGGCGGCTACCACGACGAAGCTGCTACCTGGCAGGACTGGCTCCTTCGCGCTCTCGCCGGCAGCCCTGATCAAGTCCAGATCATGTACGGCCTCAAAGGTGAGCGCCAGCTCACTGAGTGGGAGGCGGACTGGCTCAAAGGCTATGAAAACTCGCGCCCCGTGCGCATCGGCAACGCCGCGTCTCTTCAGGTCCAGCTCGATATCTACGGTGAAATGCTCGACACCTTTTTCCACGCGCAGCACAGCATGTTCCGCCACAGCGAATACGACTTCCGCGTGCTCAGCCTCCTGCTCACCCACCTTGAAACCATCTGGCACGAACCCGACTCCGGCATCTGGGAAACCCGCGGCGGCCCGCAGCAATTCACTTACTCCAAAATGATGGCCTGGGTCGCCTTCGATCGCGCCGTCCTCCTCGGCGAACAGTTGGGCTACGACGCTCCGCTCGATCGCTGGCGCGCCCTCCGCGACCAGATCCACGAGCAGGTCTGCACAGACGCCTTCAACGTCGAAAAGAACGCCTTCGTGCAGTCCTACGGCTCCGATCAGCTCGACGCGGCCCTGCTGCTCATGCCCTCCGTCGGCTTCCTGCCCGGCACCGATTCCCGCGTGCGCGGCACCGTCGAAGCCATCGAGCGCGAGCTCATGCCGGACGGCCTTGTCCTCCGCTACGACACGTCCAAGTCCCCTGACGGCCTGCCTCCCGGCGAGGGCGTCTTCCTCGCCTGCAGCTTCTGGATGGTCGGCGCACTCAAAGCCATCGGCCGAGAAGAAGATGGCCGCGCCCTCTTCGAAAAGCTCCTAGAACTCCGCAACAGTGCCGGCCTCCTCGCCGAGGAATACGACGTCGTCCACAAGCGCCAGGTCGGCAACTTCCCCCAGGCCTTCTCCCACATCGCCCTGGTCAACGCCGCCTTCGAGTTGCAGCCCGTCGACGGCGCACGCCGTCGCCACCACCGCCACGTCCACCACGAAGCAGCACCGGCATAGACTGTCATCCCGGATAGACGAATCGAAAATAGCCCAGGACGCCGTCCGCAATTGCAGACGGCGTCCTGGGAAAGCAATCCCACCGAGTCCTCCGCCCCGGCGGGCTGACGCGAATCCAATCCACTACAACCGCCCCATACGCTTCCATCGGGGTTCAAAGGGCTGCGAACCACCGGTAAGGATTTGCTGATTTAAGGTGATATCATTCCCGCAGCATCAACGCGTCCCATGCAGACCTTCAATGAGGTTGTCCGAAGACTCACGACGTTTCTGCTTGCAGGACTTCTCTGGGCGCACGTACTCCTTTTCCTAAACCTCAATTCAAGAAGACTTTCGGGGATAGATAATTTCCTGCATCTAAATTTCTCCGAGGTTGTGCTGCTTGTTTTATTGCTTCTTTTCTCCCTCCTTGCTGCCTCGGGCCTTTGGGGAATGGTCAAGAGCTTTGCATATATCTACTTTTTCCCTTTTATCGTGCTCGCATATGGTCTATATCTTCTCTTCCTCCTTCTGCGCTCATTGAACAACTGGTTTCAAGGCAAAGAGCCCAAACTGGTACCTCAGACACTTTCCGGCCAAAGCAAAGCCATTGAGGCTAGCACCGCGAAAATAGGTTCTGCAGAAGACAACAAGAAACAGAAGAAATCCCCGAATATCCTGCAATTCGTGACGCGGCCTCTCCGAAGATTCACGATATTGTGGTGCATTCTCCTGCTCGTCGCAAGCCACAAATACGTAATTTGGGTCTGTCTCATAGTGATTTCTCTGCAGCTAGGACGGAAGATTATAGTCATACTCCGCAGCGTATTCTTCTTCGATGTTTGGCTGAAGAAGTTCTGGCAATCGATTTCTTCCGCAGTCGAAACCGGGCTTGCAGCGCTCGCAACCGTATCGGCTGAGGCTACCCGGACGAAAGAGCTCGAAAATCTATGGAACCAAATGAGGGTATGGAAGAAGACATTCACTTTCCTCAGCGACACAAACTTAATATCAAACTGGGGCAGAGTGCTTGCAGTGGTCACGTTTGGTAGCTTGTACGTTTACATTGCGATCATTTTTTCATTTGTCTATTTTGGGATCGCGAGCGTGAGCGGGCTAAAACTGGCATGGCCAGATGCCCTAGTCACATCGATTTTTATCCCCGCCTATGTGACCGATCTGCCGCACGTCTTTGCACTGCGATTGGCTGGTGGCCTACACTTCGCGCTCGTCTTCCTCGTCGGCATTGGGACTGTCATGAATTTCTTCCGGAAGCGGCTCGAGGAGATCCGCATCTCCGCTATGAAAATCAGTGATCGCTTTTCCGAGCAAAACATCCAAGAAAAGTATCTGATCCTTGAAGCCAAGTACGCTCAAGCGACGACTTCCACCTCTGCACAATCGCCAAATGAGCCGTAGCTTAAACCAATTTGACTTCAAAGAGCTTATTGCCCCATAACCGATCCTGTCACCAAGCAATGGCGGGGCGAGACTGATAAACTAGACTCGCCGCAATTTGCGGCATTTTGCTCGAATTTCTCTGATCTATCCCGGCGGCCCGCACGGCCGATCCCGCGAAAAGGAATGCTCTACCAGTGACCCAGACGATACGCAATATCGCCATCATTGCCCATGTTGACCACGGAAAGACCACCCTGGTTGACGCCATGCTGCGCCAATCCGGCACCTTCCGCGCCAATGAGCAGGTGGCCGAGCGGGTCATGGACTCCAACGAGCTCGAGCGCGAGCGCGGCATCACCATCCTGGCCAAGAACACCGCCGTCAACTACGCCGGGGGCAAAATCAACATTGTTGACACGCCCGGCCACGCCGACTTCGGCGGTGAAGTCGAGCGCGCCCTTAAAATGGTCGATGGCGTCATGCTCCTCGTCGACGCAGCCGAGGGCCCGCTGCCGCAAACGCGCTACGTCCTCGCCAAAGCGCTCGAAGCCAAGCTGCCGCCCATCGTCGTCATCAACAAAATCGACCGCCCCGACGCGCGCCCGCAGGAAGTCCTCAACGAAATCTACGATCTCTTCATCGATCTCGACGCCGACGAATCGCAGCTCGAGTTCCCCGTCCTCTATGCCGTGGCCAAAGCCGGCACCGCCACCACTGACCCCGACGCGCCCGGCGCCGATCTGCAGCCGCTCTTTGAGGCCATCGTCAGCACCATCCCCCCGGCCACCGGTGATGCTGAAGCCGCGCTCCAGATCCTCGTCACCAACCTCGACTACTCCGATTACTTCGGCCGCATCGCCATCTGCCGCGTCTTCCAGGGCACGCTCCACGCCGGCGACGAAGTCAACATCTCCAAGCGCGACGGCTCCATGCAGAAAACCCGCATCACCAAGCTCTTCACCTTCTCCGGCCTCAAGCGCACTGAGATTGAAGAAACCGTCATGGGCGACATCGTAGCCGTCGCCGGCGTTGAAGGCATCACTATCGGCGAAACCATCACCGGCGTCGAGAACCCAGCGCCTCTGCCGCTCATCATCATTGACGAGCCCACCATCGCCATCCAGTTCAGCGTCAACACCTCGCCCTTCGCCGGCCGCGACGGCCAGTACGTCACCAGCCGCAACCTGCGCGAACGCCTCGATAAGGAACTCCTCACCAACGTCTCCATCCGCGTGGAGGAGACCGGTTCGCCTGACGCCTTCAAAGTCCTTGGCCGCGGCGAACTGCAGCTCGCCATCCTCATTGAGATGATGCGCCGTGAAGGCTACGAGCTCATGGCCGGCCGTCCTGAGATCGTCACCAAACTCGTCGACGGCGTGCGCATGGAGCCCGTCGAGCACATCACCATCGACATCCCCGAGGAATACACGGGCGTCGTCATTGAAAAGCTCGGCCCCCGCAAAGGCGAAATGACCAAGATGCACAACCACGGCTCAGGCCGCGTGCGCCTTGAATTCCGCGTCCCCAGCCGTGGCCTCATCGGCCTGCGCAGTGAGATGCTCACGGAAACCCGCGGAACGATTGTGATGAATTCCCTCTTTGACGGCTACATCCCTTACCAGGGCGAAATCCCGCAGCGCCCCACCGGCGCACTCATCTCCGACCGACAGGGCCTCACCACCACCTACGCCCTCAACGGCCTGCAGGAGCGCGGCATCCTCTTCGTCGGCCCCGGTGTCGAAGTCTATGAAGGCATGATCGTAGGCGAGCACTCCCGCGACAACGACCTCGACGTCAACATCGTCCGCGAAAAGAAGATGACCAACATGCGCGCCTCCACCGCCGACGAAGCCATCCGCCTGGTCCCCCACACCAACCTGAATCTTGAGCAAGCCATCGAGTTCATCGCCGACGACGAATTCGTGGAAGTCACGCCTAAATCCCTCCGCCTGCGCAAGAAAATCCTCCAGGCCAACCGCCGCCCCAAGCGCTGGGAAAAGAACGCCATCCCGGCCTCCTGATGCTGCTCCAACTGCTTGCGGTCATGCTTGGCGGCGACACGCTGCCACCGTGCTTTGTAACAGGGCACGGCTGGTAGGTCAGGACTTCAGCCCTGACTGCCGCAACAGCCAACCAAATCAACGTGAGCTTAAACAGCGGACGAAACAAATCTGGGTGCCCCACCCTCGCCGCGTCTTTGTTTTTGCGGCTAGGGTGGGGTTCCAGCCCAGGTCGCCTCCGAATCCCGCATGAATTTACCAAAACTGGGTGCCCCACCCTCGCCGCGTCTTTGCTTTTGCGGCTAGGGTGGGGTATGCCGGGTATCCCAAGCACCACCACAATGGGTGCCCCCGAGCCCGCCCTGAGCCTGTCGAAGGGTCCCGATTCTGAGCTCGGGGATAAGCGCTCGCCCCAACTCCCCACCCACAGGACAAAACAAAGCCGGACACCTGAAACGCCCTGTAACAGGGCACGACTTTCAGTCGTGCCGAGAAAGTTCGCAAAAACGATCAGGGCTTCAGCCCCTGTGCGTTGCTTCAGCGTGAAGGGTACGGGCCTCAGCCCATACGAAAAAGCCGCATGATGAGTGCGGCTTCAGCCGCTGAGGGACAGGTTTCCCCTGAACTTCACACTCTGCCACAGCCTGTTAGTAAACCGCTGCCTCATTCGCCCCCGGCAAGGGCCACCGAAATAGCGCACGGAGGACTCTCGGTTTTGAAAGGGCACAACCTTACAGCGCGCTGAAAACTCCCGGTTTTGAAAGGGCACGGATTTATCCGTGTCGCAAAGGCCGCAAGATGAGTGCGGCTTTAGCCGCTGAGGGACGGGTTCTCCTTGAACTTCGACCTTAGCTACAAACCCTCAACGAACGGCAGCCTTACCCGCCCCCGGAGGGGGCCGTCGAAAATAGCCCAGGGTAAAACCCTGGGTAAAAGGCACAGAAAAGAGGCGCGCCCCGGAGGGCCGCCGCGAAACGCCTGAGAGGTTGCCCCTTCAATAGAGCGACCGGACGCCGGGTGCCCCAGGTCTCGATTCTGAGACCTGGGAAACCTCCCCAGCCCATCCGGTCACCCCCCGGGCCCCTCCACACCCGAGCTGAAAGCTGAGAGCTGAGGGCTGAAAGCTGAAGCCAGCTTTTTGCAGATTATTTCGCGCTTTCGTGCACCATAGATCTATGCCCGAATTACTCCAGCGCAATCACCCCGGCCGGTGCCCGGACTTCCACCTCGCATCACCCATTTCGCACGAAAAATGGCCCCAAAAGCGCCCCAATTCCAGTGCAAATTCCAGGCATCATCCACCAGAATCAACATGTTACGCATCCGTTCGCAAAAAAATGCCCCAAAGCGCCTCAATTTTGGTGCAATTTTCAGGATTCTTCCGCATCGAGTCAATAGAATCAATTAGTTGAGTATTACTTTGTTGGTAACTATGCCGAATGTATAACTACTTAATAAATAACGAATGAGTAAAATTCGATGACGAATGAGCAAATCGCAGGTAGCCCGGTCATACTCCTAAAGAATCACCCTGAACCACGAAGGGCTGTGTCCCGTTCATCGCGTACTTTGCGATGAACGGGCGGCGGCAAACTCCCCCTACCCAAACACCTCCTCCAGCCCCCGCCGCATCACCCCCGCATCCGGCGTCTTCTCCGTCCAATACTCAATCCCGATCACGCCCTGCCCCACCAGCATCCCCAGCCCGTCAATCACGCGGCATCCCTTTTCCCGCGCCTCGCGCACCAGCCGCGTCACCGGCGGGTTCGGAATCACATCGGCAACAATCATCTCCGCGGTCACACTCTCCATCGCCACCGGCACCCGCGCATCCACATCCGGGAACAGCCCGATTGAAGTCGCGTTCACCACGATCTCCGTCCCTTCCGGCACGCGGAAATCGCCCCGCCACGGCACATACGTCACGCTGAGATCATGCCCCATCGCCTTCACCGCCTCGCGCAGCTTGCCGCTGAAGAGCGCCTCCAGCTCGCGCCCGCGCTTTTCATCGCGATTCACCACCGTAATCTGCGCGCAGCCCGCCAGCGCCATCTCCACCCCGATTGCCCGCGCCGCGCCGCCCGCACCCAGCAGCACCATCCGTTTCCCGCGCGCATCGCCCAGCTCGCGAAAGCTCGCAACGAATCCCTTCCCGTCGGTGTTCTCGCCAATGAACCGCCCCTCGCGATTCACCACGCAGTTCACCGCCCCCATCAACGACGCCGATTCACCCAGCCCATCCAGGTGCTCGATCACCGCCACCTTGTGCGGAATGGTGCAGTTGAATCCGCGAAACCCAAAGGCTCTGGCTCCCGCCACCGCCGCGGCAAGGTTCTCCGGCCGCACTTCGAGCGTGAGATACCGCCAGTCCAGCCCCATCGCGCGATAAGCCGGTTCCACCATCGCCTGCGTCGGGTTCTCCGCCACGGGAAACCCAAAACATCCCGTCAGTTCCTGCTTGAAATTCAGTTCCTTTGGCATAAGAAATATCCAATCCTCATTACGGCGCCATCACCGTTACTCATGGCTTGAAGCACAGTCCATGTTACCGGACCGTCGCCGCAGTCTCAGCAGCAGCCACCGCGCTGGTTTCAGTGGGTCGTCGTCTGCGTTTCGCCATACCGTCCTGCCGTCGCAGTCCAGAAGCAACTGCCGTAGCGCACAATGCGGCGCGCGCCGCCATGCGCCTCCAACTCTGTCAAAGCCTTCTGAACTTCAGCAGCCGGCCAGCGGTCCAGCGCATGCAGCAGTTCTTCTTCGCACATGGGATGCCGCGCAATCACTCCCACCACCGCATCAGCAAGATTCGTGCAGCCCGAAAGATCAAACGTCCCCTCCGCCGGGTGCACAACGTGGGCCACATCGCCCAGCAGAGCCGTAGCCCGCATCAGGCCATCCTGCTCCGGAGGACTCACCCACGCCTCCGCCGGTGGCCTGGTCGGCAGGTTGATATGAACCTCGTCGGGCCTCAGTCGCTTCAACTGCGCGGCAATTTCCGCAAGAGCCTCCTCGCTGTCATTCACGCCTCGCACAAGCATCACTTCCAGCCAGAACTTGCCCGTGTAAGCCGCTCGGAAAGCAACAAGGCCTTCCAGCAGGCTCTCAAACGTCAGCAAAGGATGAGGACGATTGATCGCGCGGTACAGCCTTTCGTTTCCCGCATCCAGAGTAGGCAGAACCGCATCGGCCGCAATCAACTCCTCCCGAACCTCCGCCTCATAAAGCAATGATCCATTCGTAATCACTGCGACAGGAATCGACGTCAGCGCCTTCACCTGGCGGATCATCCATCCCAGGCTTGCGTGCAATGTAGGCTCGCCCGAACCGACAAAGGTCACCCAGTCAATCTCTCCGGGCACATGCGACTTGAGCGCATCGCTCACCTCGGCGACTATTGCCTCTGGTGGAAAATAGTCGCGCCGCACGTTGGTCACAGGAGTTGTTCTGCCCAATTGGCAGTAGACACAATTCCAATTGCAGGTCTTGAAAGGGATCGGATCGACGCCCAGCGATTGGCCCAGGCGCCTTGAAGGGACAGGCCCGAAAACGTACTTCATGGCTCTCCCCCGCCTTGCCGGAAAGCCTCAAGGTTTCCCTCGTTAGAGCATACCCCTGCTCGCGCACGAACGATTCATCAAAATCTACTTGCAGCCGCCAGTCAAATAGAGGGATCATGTCTACCTGCGTCAGGCCGGATCGCGCGAATGCCGATGATCCGGCAAACCACCGAAGCAGCTGCCGTATAGAGCGGCAGTCCCAACGGAGATGAGAAAATGATGAACCGACGTCTTGTCTTGAAAGCCCTTGGGTTGTCGGCTGGACTCGCTGCTGCAGGAACTTCGTTCGAGATCCCTTCCCTGGCCCAGGCCCCCGAATCACAATCCGCCGCGGCATCCAGCGCGCCGTTCAAACTGCCGCCTCTGCCCTACGCCTATGACGCGCTCGAACCGTACTTCGACGCAGCCACCATGCACCTGCACCACGAGAAGCATCATCAGGGCTATGTGAACAAACTCAACGCAGCAGTCGCGGCTCACCCTGAGCTGGCAGGCAAGACACTCGAGCAACTGCTCTCCAACCTCGATGATTTACCGGACTCAGCCCGCACAGCGATCCGCAACAGCGGTGGAGGCCACTTCAACCACTCCTTCTGGTGGCCCACGCTGGGTAAGGGTGGCTCGCAACCGGCAGGCGAGCTGGCCAAAGCCATTGACACAAACTTTGGTTCATTTTCCGCTTTTCAGCAGAAATTCACCGCTGCGGCCGGGGGTGTCTTTGGCAGTGGCTGGGCCTGGCTGGTAAAGCACCCGGACGGCACGCTTTCCATTGAGACCACCCCCAACCAGGACACCACCTTGCCCACAGGGCACAAACCGGTCCTCGGCGTCGATGTGTGGGAGCACGCCTATTACCTGAAATACCAGAACCGGCGCGCCGAGTATCTGCAGGCATTCTTCCACGTCGTGAACTGGGATTACGTCAGCGGGAAGTTTGCACAGAAGACATAAGGCGAGAACGAGCACCTCGTCAGCCCGGTGAACGCACAGAAAGACACTTCCGTTCTCGCCGGAATTGCCTTTCCAAACGTCGCCGGGCAAGAGTAAAAAGCAACCCCGTTCCCGCTGGCGACGAACTGCGCCAGATCTTTGCTCAGAAAAATGCCTGACAATCTGCTCCCACAGAAACACATCATAGCGGCGTGATACCAAAGAGTTACGCCGCCCTCAAATTTTCACCAGCCATCTTCCCTGCTCCCTGTTTTTTCATTAGAGTGCACATTCTGGAACTCACTGACCTGCGCACGAAATTTCATCACGCTCACGCGTAAAAACAAGCACCAGCCCGCCCTGTTCGCGCATCGATTTCCTATAACGGGCCTCAAATCCTCATCCGCGATACAATCCCAACAAGGGCTTTGTGATAGGTACGGTTCCCCAAGCTGTTTTTGCGCGTCCAAAGCTCAGGATGTTCTTATGACCCAACACCGCGAAAAACCCGAGCCGCGCAAGCTGCCCATGATGCCCATCCGCGATATGGTCATCTTCCCCTACATGATGACGCCCTTCGTAGTTGGCCGCGAATCCAGCGTTCGCGCCCTCGAAGAAGCCCTCACCGGCGATCGCAAGATCTTTCTCGCCACGCAGCATGACGCCTCCATCGACGAGCCGCGCGCCAAGGACATCTACCAGGTCGGCGCCATCTGCAACATTGTGCAGAGCGTCAAAATGCCTGATGGCAATATCAAAGTCCTCGTCGAGGGTGTTGAGCGCGCCAAGTCCGTTGACGTCAGCGATCGCGATGGCTTCTTTGTCGCCACTGTGCGCACCGGCAAATCCGATTTCGAGATGACCCCTGCCGTCGAGCAGCTCATGCAGCGCGTTACTTCGCTGTTTGAGCAGTACGTCAAGCTCCAGCAGTCGCTCAATTACGAGACCATCATCGCCACCGTGCGCATGGACGAGCCGGCCAAGCTCTCCGATACCATCGCCGCCAATCTGCAGATCGGCATTGAGGAAAAGCAGGAGCTGCTGGCCATCTTCGATCCTGCCTCGCGTCTGGGCCGCATAGCCGATGTACTCGACATCGAAATCGAAAAGCTCGACCTGGACCGCAACATTCAGTCGCGCGTGAAGCGCCAGATGGAGCGCGCCCAGAAAGAGTACTACCTCAACGAAAAGATCAAGGCCATCCAGAAGGAGCTGGGCCGCGGCGAAAAGAGCGAGTTCGACGAGCTGCGCAAGAAGATTGAAGCCGCCGGCATGCCCAAGGATGTGCTCGAAAAGGCTGTCCAGGAGCTCAAAAAGCTCGAAGCCATGCCGCCAATGTCGGCCGAGTCCACCGTCAGCCGGAACTACATTGACTGGCTGCTGGCCGTCCCGTGGAAAAAGAAGTCCAAGGAAACGCGCTCCATCGATTACGCGGAGAAGGTGCTCAATACCGACCACTACGGCCTGGAAAAGATCAAGGAACGCATCCTCGAGTTCCTCGCCGTGCGCCAGCTTGTGAAGAATCCCAAGGGATCGATCCTCTGCTTTGTCGGACCTCCGGGCGTGGGCAAAACCTCGCTCGGAATGTCCATCGCCAAGTCCACCGGGCGCAAGTTCGTGCGCCTCTCGCTCGGCGGCGTGCGTGACGAGGCTGAGATTCGCGGCCATCGCCGCACGTATATCGGCGCCATGCCTGGCCAGATCATCCAGCACATGAAGCGCGCCGGCACCAAGAACCCCGTTTTCCTGCTCGACGAAGTCGACAAGATCTCATCCGACTTCCGCGGAGACCCGGCCTCGGCCCTCCTCGAAGTCCTTGATCCGGAACAGAATACGACGTTTCAGGATCACTACCTCGACGTCGATTATGACCTCTCGCAGGTACTTTTCGTGGCCACGGCCAACGTCCTCCATACCATTCCACCGGCCCTCCAGGACCGCATGGAGATCCTGCGTCTGCAGGGCTACACTGAGCAGGAAAAACTGGAGATTGCCAAGCAATACCTGATCAAGAAACAGCGCGAGCAAACCGGCCTCAGCGAGAAAAACATCGTCTTCAAAGACGACGCCGTTCTCGAAATCATCCGCTTTTACACGCGTGAAGCGGGCGTTCGCAATCTGGAACGCGAAATCGGCAACGTCTGCCGCAAGGTAGCCCGCAAAGTCATAAGACATGGCACCAAGCACAAGGAAGAAATCACAGCCGCCAATGTGCTCGATTTCCTTGGTGTGCCCAAATTCCGCGACTCCGAGGCGCACGAAAAGAGTGAGGTCGGCCTGGTAACCGGTCTGGCGTGGACTGAGGTTGGCGGCAGCATTTTGACCACGGAAGTCCAGGTGCTCGACGGCAAGGGCAAATTGACCGTCACAGGCCAGTTGGGTGACGTCATGCAGGAATCGGCGCAAGCTGCACTGAGCTATGTGCGTGGCCGAGCGCACGCGCTGGGTTTGAGCCGCGAGTTTTACCGCAATCTAGACATCCACTTGCACGTACCTGAGGGCGCAATCCCCAAAGACGGTCCCTCGGCCGGCATCACCATGGCGACAGCCCTTGCCAGCGCCCTTGCCAGGATCCCCGTACGACGCGATGTTGCCATGACCGGCGAGATCACGCTGCGCGGCAAGGTGCTGCCCATCGGAGGACTCAAGGAGAAGCTGCTGGCCGCGCTGCGGGCGGGCATCTTTGAAGCCATCCTGCCGCGAGGCAACGAGAAGGACGTAGGCGAGCTTCCGGATAACATCAAGAATTCCATGAAGCTGCACTTTGTGGACACAATGGACGAGGTATTGACCCTGGCCCTCGAAAGCCCGCTGCCTGCGCCCATCACAACCGATATGCCCGCGGAAACCGACGTGCTGGCATCCGTGCAAAATACCGAGACAGCAGGCAATCGGCCGGCGCAGCAATAGTCTGCGCCGGCCGGGCCTGGTACCCCATCGGACATCAATTCTTAACGAGCTTTCACACATCCATCACTGCAGGTCCTCTTCGCAGGCACACGCCGTCTTCGGCTTCTCAGCCGAAGATTATTCTTCCTCTTCCTTTTCGAACTCGCGGGCCTGCTCACCTGCTAGCCTGTCCAACTGATTGCGCCAGTCGAGGGACTCGACAAAAGTCCTCGACTCGCGCCAGCCGGGTTCGACGATGATGTGCAACTCAAGGTAGACGCGCGTACCGAGCAAAGACTCGATCTTGCGGCGCGCGCCGGCGCCGATCTCCTTCAGTTTGGAGCCGCGCTTTCCGATGAGGATCGCCTTCTGGCCGCTGCGTTCGCAGTAAATGACAGCACCGATACGTGTGAGCGGCAGCTTGCCACTCTTTGACGGAGGCTGATCGGATTCGGGTTCTTCAAAGTACTCGATCACAACAGCCGAGGCATAGGGAACCTCTTCCCCAGTCTCGATAAGAATGCTCTCGCGGATGAGCTCGGCCACCATGAAGCGCAGGGGTTGATCCGTGTATTGGTCTTTGGGGTAGTAGCGTTCGCCGGCTGGCAGCGCCCCAACAATCTTGCGCACAAGCAGATCGAGGCCGTCGCGTTTGCGGGCGCTGACGGGAATAACCTCAGTGAAGTTGAACTCCTTCGTTAGCCTTTCGATGAGCGGCAGGAGCTGATCCTTGCGGATGAGGTCGATCTTTGTGAGAATCAGAAAGACTGGGCAGTCGAGGTTGTGGACCAGGCTGAAGAGAAACCGGTCTTCGCTGGCCCAGACAGACGATTTCTGCCCCGCCGGCGAATCCGATTCCAGTTGGACGCGGCGTGTGGCGTCCACGAGCACCAGCACCAGGTCGCGCGACTCAAGCGCTTCGTGAACCTCCTGCAACATGCGGCGATCAAGCTGCGAGGCGGGCTTGTGCACGCCGGGCGTATCCACAAAAACAATCTGCGCCGGCGGATGAGCGCCCTTGCGCGCGGGAACCTCGACCACACCGGCGATGCGGTTGCGCGTGGTCTGCGGCTTGGCCGTGACAATGGCTACTTTTTCGCCGGTAAGGGCGTTGAGCAGCGTGCTTTTGCCCACGTTGGGCCGGCCCAGAATGGCAACAAATCCTGATTTCAAGAAGGTTCACACCCCTGAATGAGTGTACGGCATCTTCGTTCTGCACACCTGCCGTTCATTCGCGCTGCGCGGACGAGGCATGCGCGGCTGGCGGAAACACCCTCACTCGCTCCACCAGCCGGTCGGTAGAGGCCACCACTTCCACGCGCAGGCCGATGGGCTCCAGTACGGCCACTTCGCCGGCATGCGGAATGCGGCCTTCCACCTCGCTTACCAGGCCGCCCAAAGTTGTAGCTTCATAGTGATCGTCCTGCTCAAGCTCTTCGCCAAAGAGATCGCCGAGTTGATCCACGGGAAAACCGCCAGGCACCAACCATGCGCCGCCCGGTTCGAGCTGCGGCTCTTCCACCGGCAGGTCCTCTTCGTGCTCGTCGCGGATGTTGCCCACAATCTGCTCCAGCAAATCCTCAATGGTCACCAGGCCTGACATGCCGCCGTATTCATCCACCACGATGCACATATGCTGCTTTTCTCGCTGCATCTCGCGCAGCAGCTCATAGCCGCGCTTGGTTTCAGGAACGAACACCGCCGGGCGCTGAATGCTGGCAACGGTGCGGGTACGCGCCTCCTCATCGGAGATTTGCAGCAGGTCATGGGCGAACGCAATGCCTGTGACGTTGTCCAGTGATTCCGCGTAGACGGGCACGCGCGAGAAGTTGTGCTCGCGCAGCAGTTCGAGGAATTGCTCGAGAGTAGTGGCCTGAAGTACGGCAAAGACCTCGGGGCGCGGAGTCATGATTTCGCGGACAAGCTTGTCGCCGAACTCAACGGCGGAGCGGACCAGTTCGCGGTCGCTTTGCTCCAGAATGCCTTCTTCCTCGCCCGCTTCAATCAGCGCATCCACATCGGCGGCCAGCTCTTCTTCAGGGCCGGTAGACTGCTGGGCAAGCGCCGCCACTGAGAAGAACATGCGGATGCAAAACGTGATGGGCGTAACCGTCCAAAGCAGCAGCCGGATGGGCCAAATGAGTCGCCTCGGCCAGCGTCCCCGTGTGCGGTTAAAAATCAGCGACGGAAGAAGCTGGTTGCAGAAAACCACCACCAGCACCACGCCCAGCACGGCCTGGCCGATCTCGGCATACGTGGGGCGGGCAAGGTGCGGCGCACGGTCAAACAGAACCGCGCCGAATGCAAGCGCGATGATGCTCAGAGCGAGCAGTTGCAGCACCGCCGCACTGGTGGCCGCATATTCGCGGCTCAGTCCCAGACGCGGCTCAACCCGTTCCTCCCACGCGTCCAGTGTCTCCTGTTCTTCGCGAGAATGAATCTTGCCGAACTCGGAGTAGATGAGGCCCATGTAGGAAGCCAGTATGTCCACAACGGCCAGCACGAGAACCACAATAATGACGGTCATATTCATGTTCATGGCCGCCGCCTCCCGGCAGGTTTGCGTGCCTTCGCCGCGGCCGTAGTCTTTTGCCTTCCGGGTGCCTCATCGTTTCGCCGGCTCTTTGGCGAAAGTGTGGAATCACTTCCGGCGCGCTCAATCAGCCCCTGTGGTAACCTCAGCCGGGCACGCAGCCGCCTTTCCCGGCGAGCCATCTGGCCGCTATCCGACTCATGATCGTAGCCGGCAAGATGAAGCAGCCCGTGAAGAATCAGAACCTTGATCTCCATCGAAAGCGAGTGGCCTTGCTCCACAGCCTGGCGGCGCGCGGTGGGTACGCTGATAGCCAGATCGCCGGCAATCTGCTCTGACGCCACGGGCGAAGCCGCCGCCGGAAACGAGAGCACGTCGGTGGTGCGATCGATGCCGCGAAAACTGCGGTTGAGCCGCCGCACCGCAGCATCGGTGGTGAGGAGCACATTCACCTGCCCGCGAAGACGCACAGCCGTCTGCGCCGCAGTAAAAAAGCGGGCGAGCGTGCGCGTGGAAGGCAGTCGAAGATTCCGCGAATCTGCAGCGGAACCAGCGACAGTCGAGCGCCGCGCCGAAAGCGAATCCGGCACCGTATCTGGGGTCAGGCCTGGGTCGATAAGGATCATCGTTCGCGTGGCCGTCCGCCGTGGCGGACAAGGCCTCGCCTGTATTCAATTCTATGCCACAACAAAACTTACTGCGGTTTTGCTGACTGCATGGTCTGCGCCTGCTGCCGTCCTTCGCGGGCTTCGTCGCCAACCGCCATGTGCTCGTCCATAGCCAGCGGCAGATCCTGCTGCTGCGGCTTGGCAGACTCGTAGGCGCGCACAATGCGCTGAACCAGCGGATGACGCACCACGTCCGCGTCTTCGAAATGGCAGAAGTCGACACCCTCCACGCCGTCCAGAACATTGATCGCATCCACCAGGCCCGATTTGCGCGGGTTAGGCAGGTCGATCTGCGTAATGTCACCGGTAATAACGGCCTTGGAGTTGTAGCCCATGCGCGTGAGGAACATCTTCATCTGCTCCACGGTCGTGTTCTGGGCTTCGTCCATGATGATGAAGGCGTCGTTGAGGGTGCGGCCGCGCATGAAAGCAAGTGGCGCAATCTCGATGACGTTCTTTTCGATCATCTTGTCCACGCGCTCCATATCGAGCAGATCAAAGAGAGCGTCATAAAGCGGGCGAAGATAGGGGTCCACCTTCTCCTGGAGCGTGCCGGGCAAAAAGCCCAGGCGCTCACCGGCTTCCACCGCCGGGCGTACGAGAATAATGCGGCTCACCTTCTTGGCGTTAATGGCGGCTACGGCCATGGCCACCGCAAGGTAGGTTTTCCCGGTGCCGGCAGGACCTACGCCAAAGACCATATCGTTCTGCTCAATGGCTTCAATATAGCGGCGCTGGTTGAGGGAGCGCGGGTGTACCGTGCGCTTGATGCCTACCGAGCGCTGCTTGCCTGAATCGGCAAGGGAGCGGAGCGTAGTGGCAGAATCGGCAACTACCAGACGCAACATGCCGTTCAGTTCGCCATTGTGCGGATTGACGCCCTGACGGCGCAGCGTCTCGAAGTCCTGAAAGATGCGCTGAACCTTGGTGACCCCTTCGTCGGGGCCTTCCACACGCACGGCGTCGGAGCGAAGATCGATGCGTACGCCGAGCGAATCTTCCATTAGTCTCAGGTTTTCATCGCGGGTCCCGAACAGGGGCTCGAGGTGGGGCGTGATCTCCAGAGCGATCTTCAATGGATTTGTTGTCCTCCACAACGGGGTGATGCGGTTGAGGTGGGCCTGGCGCAGCCGTTGAAGGCCGCCACAGGCAGGTATTTTGCGGATACAGGATCGCTTTGCGCGGTCCCAATACGCAGGCGCGAGCGCCGTACGTGAAGGCTCAAAAGCTCTTGCTTCTGTGTCGGTTGCAAAGGGAACCGGCGCGCGTAAATCACGAGGAAGCCTAGGTCCTGGGCGTCCTGGCGGATCGGCGGGTTGGTATTAGCGACCAAATCCGGTATCTGGGGTGAGAGTAGCGCGAAGCGAACCGGAGAGTCAATTGCCCTCGTCACACCATCCCTGATTTTTTAATGAATTTTGTATCTGATTCGATACCTGAGACCGCGCGAAAGCTGAGAAAGAAAAGATTTACGAGAAACAGGATGCGTGCGGCTCAGCAGGCGGCCACAACCGGCACCGGGGCGGCAAATCCTCCTCACCGGGGATTTGCCGCCCTGGCGCACATTCAATCAACCGCCTCAGGCCCCTGCCGCAGGCAACTCCACCGGTTTGGCTTCCAGAAGCGCCTCGATGGTTTGCAGGGCTTCCAGAACTTCGGCAGGAACCGGTGCATCCACCTGAACCACGGCAAGCGCTTTCACCGGTTTGGTTCCGGTACGCTCGCGGCCCAGGGCAAAGTTGCCAATGTTGACACCGTGCTCACCCAGGATGGTGCCGATCTTGCCAATGACGCCCGGCACGTCCCAGTTGCGGCAAACCAGCAAATTGCCTTCGAGCGGCGTTTCAATGTCGATGCCGTCAAAACCAAGCAGTCGCGGCTGCTCGCCGTGCAGCACCGTGGCAGCGGCGCGGCTGCCTCCATTGGCAGAGTGCAATTCGATGGCCAGGGTGCTTCCCCTGCCGCCATTTGGGGTCTCCTGCTTCTTTTCGTGGATGCGGATGCCGCGCTCTTCGGCGACCGCCGCAGCGTTGATGCGGTTCACGTTCTCAGAGCCCTGCAGCAAACCGGCAATGGCGGCGTTGCGCACCAGCTCCGTTTTCGCATCGGCCAGTGTGCCACCATACTCCAGGTCTACGGCATCAATGCCGCGAACACCAGCCTGCGCAAGAAATGCGCCCAGGCGTCCGGCCAGATCGATGTACGGCGCAAGATGCACATACTCTTCGTGGCTCAGCGACGGCACATTGATCGCGTTCTGCACAACGCCCAGCTTGAGATACTCGCGTACCTGGCGGGCAATCTGCACGCCGACGGCTTCCTGCGCCTCAGCCGTGGAACCGGCAATGTGCGGAGTGAGAATGACGTTCTCCAGCTCGTTGTAAGGCGAATCCTTAGGCGGCTCGACCGTAAACACGTCGAGGGCCGCACCGGCCACCTGCCCGCTCTTGAGCGCGTCAATCAGCGCCGCGTCATCTACCAGCTCGCCGCGTGCACAGTTGATGATACGCACCCCCTTCTTCATGGCCGCAATCGACTTGGCGTTGATGACGCCGGCGGTCTGCGGCGTGAGTCCCACGTGCAGCGTGATGTAATCGGAGCCGGCAATCATCTCGTCGAGCGTCACCAGCTTGATCCCGTTCTCGCGCGCCACAGCGGCGGAAACAAAAGGATCGCTGCCCAGAATCTCCAGGCCGAATCCTCGCGCACGCTTCGCCACTTCAAGACCAACCCGGCCCAATCCCAGAATGCCGAGCGTCTTGCCTCGCAGCTCAAGACCCTGCAGGCTCTTCTTCTCCCACTTGCCCGCGTGCATGCCCGTGTTGGCTGCGGGCACCTTGCGGGCCAGCGCAATCATCAGGCACAGCGCAAGCTCGGCCACAGCCACGGCATTGGCGCCTGGCGTATTCATCACCACAATGCCGCGCCGTGTGGCTGCTTCGGCATCGATGTTATCCACGCCCACACCGGCGCGGCCGATGACGCGCAGCCTGGGCGCCTGCTCCATAAGCGCGTCGTCCACCTGCACAGCCGAACGCACCACCAGCGCATCGGCGTCTGCCAGCGCGGCCGCCAGTCCATCCTTCAGCTGATCGTGCGTCAGAACTTCCCATCCCGGCTCGGCCGCAAACACGGCCAGCGTCGCCGGAGAAACCTTCTCCGCCAGAACGATCTTCATCGCATCTCCTTCGCTGTTGCGCGCAGATTGATATTCATCGAACCGAATGCCGTGCTTCTCGCACAGCAAATCGAACATCCGCACGACGGCCGCATGCGGCTTGCCCTCGCCCCGCTCGTACTTCCATATCGAGTTGGGATGCACGCCCAGCCGCTCGGCCATTTGATATTGATAGAGATCGAGCTGCTTGCGCGCGATCAGCAGCTTCTCTCCAAACGTCAGCTCAGCCATTTCTTCCTCTCGGCGTTAAAGGCGGTACCAGCGACGTGAGCGTGGGTAGCGGAGATAGAAAGGCGCCACCGCTGTTTGACTAGCTCCACTAACGCCGCTAGCAACGCTAGCTCCGTTACTGCTTCGCTGCTTCTGCATATACCTTCTGCGCCGCAGCCACACCCTGCCCGTATTCCACCGGCAGCTTCAGCGTGTCCTTGGCAATGTGCTCCATGGCTCCGAGCAGCGCAACCGTGTCCAGATAGTCAAAGAAGCCCAGGTGCGCGACGCGGAAGATCTTGCCCTTCATCTCGCCCTGGCCATTGGCAACAACCGAAGCAAACCGCGTTTTAAGAGCCTTTACCACCTCGTCCGAAACCATCCCCTCGGGGACGGCAACGGCAGTTGCTGCTGCCGCCGGGGCCGTCGGAGCAAACAGCGTGAAGCCCAGAGCCACCAGGCCGGCACGCGTGGCCGCGGCGTTCACCTGCGCGTTATCGACCAGCGCAATGCGCCCTTTCTCCATATCGCCGCCCGCCTGGCCTGCGATATAGTCCAGTGCAGCGCCCAGCCCGGCAATCAGGGCCACGGCAGGCGTATAGGCGCTCTCGCCCTTGGCGGCGTTCTTGCGTTCCTTGCGCAGGTCAAAATAGTAGCGCGGATTCTTCGTCTTCTCCATGGCCGCAAAGGCGCGTTCGCTCACGCTCAAGTAAGCCAGACCCGGCGGAATCATGACCGCCTTCTGCGAACCGCCGATGAGAATGTCGATACCCCAGCCATCCACGTCGAAATGCGTCGTGCCCAGGCCGGTGATTCCATCCACCACCAGAAGCGTCTCGGGAGCGGCTTCCTTCAGCAGCTCCGCAACAGCCTCAACGTCATGGCGCACTGCGGTCGAGGTTTCGGTTGCCTGCATATACACGACTTTCGTGTCAGGCTTCAGCGCGGCGCGAACAGCGGCAAGATCAAACGTCTCGCCATACGATGCCTTGATAAGATCCACCTGGCACCCAAAGGCCTTGGTGAGATCTGCCCAGCGCTCGCCGAACTTGCCGGCGCTGAGCACCATCACCCGGTCGCCAGGCGAAGTCAGGTTGGAGACCGAAGCCTCCATGGCGCCGGTGCCGGAGCAGGAGAGCAGCAGCACGTCGTTCTGGGTGCCTATGAAGACCTTGAGCTGGGCAAGCACCCTCTGAAAGAGGGCGCGAAACTCAGGCGTGCGGTGATGCATGTCAGCCGCTGCCATGGCGAACTGAGCTGCAGGAAGCAACGGGGTGGGACCGGGCGTAAAAAGACGGATTTTGCGAATCATGGGAGCATCTCCTGGCGCTGAAATTGATAGAACTCCGGGCGCACTCGACATTCACATAATACACATTCTTGTGAATTATGTGATTACAAATTCTGTGGAAAAACTCCAGATACACTCGATAACCCCACATTGACTATAAAATAAAGTATTTATTATCAACATATTAACGGATATATTCCAACTGTCCGGCGATCTCTTCGTGCGAGAAGGCGCCGGAACCCCAGCCGACACACGCGACCGGAGTTCCGCAGCCATCAATCAGCGACCTCTGCCACCACCATGGGAGCCGCCTCCTTCGTGGAATCCCCCCTCGTGGCCACCGCCGTGGAAACCACCGTCATGATCGCCAAAGTGTTCGTGCATTCCGGCATGATTGTCGAAATCGTAGTGCCGGTAATAGAGCGGCGCATCGTAATCGCCCCAGTAGCCGTAACCCCACCCGGGACCCCAGCCCCAGGCCGGTCCCCAGCCGAATGCCCAGCCGGGTCCCCAATCGTCACCCCAGGCCCAATCCCAATTCAGCGCCCAGGGATTCCAGTACCAGCCGCGATAAGCGTCGCGCCAGCCGTATTCGCGGCCGTACCGCTGATTTGCCTCAGCCAGGTATTGTGAGCGCAGCTTGCTCCAGTTGTAGAGGTTATCTTTCGCGTTCTTAGGATTGAAGTGGTGCGGCCTTGCCTCCGCGCCACTCACAAGGGCCATGTCGTGATGCTTCTTTACCTTCCGGTATCTGCCGTTCCCCGTTTCCACCTGGGCTTCGCCAGAGAAGACGAGAACCGCCGGACGGTTGGTTACGAACTCGTAGAAACCGTCCTTCACGAGTCTCGTGGTAACGCCGTTATCCACAATCTGCAGATCATTCTGTGTGTGGATCTGATCCACTTCCACGCCAATTTCGCCCTTAAGCAGCGCAACTTTAGTGTTGGCAATGTCTGGAGAGATCATCTTCACTGCGCTGTTGTCGTCAACGCGGAGAAATACGCCCGGCGTGAGCAGGACCTCAGCCTTGCCGTGGCGAGTGTGCAGCACCTGGCCAGCGCTCATCTCAGTGCCGCGCAGATCGTGGTTATTGAGTTTTTGGCCCGCAAGATTTGCTGAGCCCTCTATATAGTTCAATGTGCCAGGTTGGGGATAGCTAAGATTACCTGATGCGGCCGGGATATCGCCCATGGCTGGCAGTGCCGACAGGCATAGGCTCGCCATGCCGAGCAGCGCGAATCGCAATGTCTTGTTCCGGATTCTCATAATATATCGACCTCACTTTTCTAAATGCGCGAAGGAAAGAGAAAGTTCCGCATCGGCAGCCGAAGCGCAAAGATTGATTGCACGGTGTCAAAAGCCAGTCTCTTTGCGAATCTTTGCAGCCCACATGCGCATCGCGGGACGGCAAAGCGATGCGGTCTTCATCCTCAATTAAAATCAAGAGTTGAGGAACAGAACGATGAACGAAAAAGGCGCAATGGAAACGCTGATCGGCGAGCAGATTGTGGCATCGATGAAGGCCCGCAATGCGGAGCGCACCGGCGCGCTGCGCCTGATCAAGACAGCGCTCATGAACAAAGCCATTGAGAAACGCGCGCCCCTGACTCAGGCTGAGTCGGAACAGGTGTTGGCATCGATGATCAAGCAGCGGCGCGATTCGATTGAGCACTTCACCCGGGGCAACCGGCCGGAGCTGGCAGCCAAAGAAAGCGCTGAAATCGCGATTATCGAGGAGTTCCTGCCCAAGGCGGCCGATGAAGCCGCACTGGCTGCCGTAGTCAATGAGGCAGTAGCCGAGGTTGAAGCCTCCGCCGGCCACAAGCCCGGTCCCAAAGAGATGGGACCGGTGATGAAGGCTGTGCAGACCAGGCTGCAATCCGCGGGGCTGCGTGCCGAAGGACGCACGGTAAGCGATCTGGTAAAGAAGTCTCTGGCGGGTTGAAGAACTCAACTTGCATGTAGTTCTGTGCGCCAGAAATAAGAGTGTTCAGAGTGTTCTAAGTTGCCACGTCACAGCCATCCGCCTTCCCGAAGCGGCGAGGCACGCGGTGTTTTGTACGCACTTGTAGAAAGAAGCGAAAACGCTGCACGAGCTTTCTCTTGATCAGCGCAGTACTGAGAAGATAGCCGCCGCGCCGGGCGCGCGTGTTGTTTCGGCTTAAACGGCTGATCGGATAGCGAAGTGGTCAGGCAGCAGTGCGGAAAGGGTGTGTTCCGGGTTGGCAACAACAAGGACAGGAAGCAAATCCAGCGACAGTACATGGCGGCCCAGTCATAATGTCTGGCTGATTGCAATGTCCGTTATGCTGGCCACCTTCATGGAGGTGCTCGATACTTCCGTGGCCACGGTTTCGCTGCCGCACATCGCCGGTTCCCTTTCCGCCACAACAGATGAATCCACCTGGGTACTCACCAGCTACCTCATTTCCAACGCCATCATTCTTCCTTCGTCAGGCTGGTTGAGTAACCGGCTTGGCCGCAAGCGCTATCAGCTTCTTTCTGTGGCGCTGTTTACGCTGGCGTCCATGTGGTGCGGCGCAGCCACCAGCCTGGGCATGCTCATTGTGGCGCGCGTTCTGCAAGGCGCGGCCGGCGGCGGGTTGCAACCGGTTTCACAAGCCGTGCTTCTTGAGAGCTTCCCCATTGAAAAACGCGGCCAGGCCATGGCGGCCTACGGCATGGGCATTATTGTGGCGCCGCTGCTGGGGCCGCTGCTGGGCGGATGGATCACTGACAACTACACCTGGCGATGGATCTTTTACATCAATGTGCCGGTTGGGATCCTGGCGTTGCTCATGATCCATACCTTTGTCGAAGATCCTCCATACATCCGCAGGCCGAAAGACCTGACCATCGACTACATCGGCTTCGGATTCATGACCATCGCCTTCACGGCAATCCAGGTGGTGCTCGACAAAGGCCAGGAAGCCGACTGGTTTTCCGCCGCATGGGTGCGCTGGTTCGTCGCCATAGCCGCCATATCGCTCCTTGCCTTCATCGTTCGCGAGTTGCGAATACGCTCGCCCATCGTGAACCTCCGCATCTTTGTCGACAGAAATCTGGCCACCGGAACGTTTCTGATCGGACTGCTCGGTGTCATCATCTACGGAACCACGGCCCTGCTGCCGCTCTTCTTGCAGGAGCTGATCGGCTATTCGGCCTTCAACAGCGGCTATGCGGTGGCGCCGCGCGGCATTGGTGCGATTCTTTCCATGATCATCGCTGGCCGCCTCATCGGCCGAGTAGACGAGCGGCTCCTAATGGCTATCGGCATTGTGATTCGTGCCGCGTCACTCTTTATGCTGGGCGACTTGAACCTGACGATGAGCATGGGCAGCGTGGTGTGGCCCAACATCGTGAACGGTTTCGCCAATGGCTTTCTCTTTGTGCCGCTCACCACAATGACCGTGAAAACACTGCCCAACGAATTGATGGGGGCCGGAACCGGACTCTATAACCTGGTACGCAACCTGGGCGCGGCTCTGGGAATCTCCATGGTCACCACGTTCCTCATCCGTGGCGAACAGGCACACCAGAATTACCTCGTAGCGCACCTGAACGGCAGCGATCCTGTTTACCGCAGCACGCTGCAACGGCTCACGGACTTCCTGGCCATTCACAGCGGCCACGCCGCGGCGCACTCTCAGGCTCTGGGTGTCATTTATCAGAACCTGCATCGGCAGGCCACGCTGGCAGCCTACATCGACGATTTCCGCCTTCTAGGCTTGTTGAGCCTGGTTTGTCTGCCGTTCCTGCTCTTCTTCCGCAATGTGAACACAAACGATAGCAAAGGCGGCAATGCACGGTTTAGGGGAATGCATTGAGGAGGTTCGAATCGCGCTGATAACCAAATTTGACAAAGTTTGTTATCGCGTCCACGATGAGACGAAGGAGAGTCTCCATGAACGTCTCGCTTACACCAGAACTGGACAGGTTTGTTGCCGGGAAAGTGGACTCAGGCCGATATACATCCGCAAGCGAAGTGGTGCGCGAGGCGTTGCGGTTACTGCAGGAGCACGAACAGGTGCGCAGCGAGCAGATCAAGGCCTTCCATCACGAGATTGGGTCAAGACTTGCGGCGCTGGACCGCGGAGATCACATTGAGCCGGCGGCGGCGCGCAAGCGGCTGCAGCAAAAGTCGCGCGAACGCAGGCGGGCGCGCAGTTGAGAAAGTATGTACTGAGCAAAGGGGCTGACGGCGACCTTGACGAAATTTGGGAGTACATCGCTCAGGACGATGTTGATGCCGCCGACCACTGGATCGAAAAGCTCTTCGATGCGTGCGCAACGCTTGCGCGGAATCCCGGAATCGGACACAG
This sequence comes from uncultured Acidobacteriota bacterium, assembly GCA_963830225.1. Lineage (GTDB taxonomy): Bacteria > Acidobacteriota > Terriglobia > Terriglobales > Acidobacteriaceae > Telmatobacter. The sequence continues at coordinate 682,637 of CAWHLO010000001.1, forward strand.
ACGTACGGACCTGACGGACCATCCGGTCTTATTCTGGCCGGTTGGTGGATACCTCATCGTCTATCGCGTCCAGAAGGAATTCATTGAAATCGTGGCGGTGACTCAAGGCGCGAGAGATATCCCCTCGTTCCTCTTTCATCGCTCACAACCGTGAGAAAAAGAATCATTCCGCAACTCATTTTCGGCTGTGGCCGGCTTCTGGACTGCCTCCAACCTCTCGCGGATGCTCCTCATGCAATTCGTGGTGCAGCTCATCCACTTTCTCTCTTGCCTTCTCCAGCGCTTTCTTGCCCGCGGGCGTAATCCGGTAAAGCCGTCTCTTCCCTCCACCACCGCGCGCCACAACTGACTTCAGCAGGCCAGCGCTCTCCATGCCGTGCAGCAACGGATAGAGCGTCCCGGGGCCGATCCGATAACCGTGATGGGCAAGCTCCTCCATCATCGCCAGTCCAAAGATCGGCTCCTGGGCAGCATGCAGCAGGACATGGATTCGAATCAGGCCAAAGAAGATTTCCCGCTTCAGATTCGTCACAAAGACCAATATATCTTCAATAAGTCCGTCGTTTTTGATAATTATCGAAATTCGATATACTCTCTGCAATAGATGACCTTCCCCGGCATCAGGTCAATTCACCCAAAAGGAATCGTTGATGAGGATTAGTGGTACCTGCTTGAAGGCAGTCCTGTTCTCCCTCTTTGTCCTGGCCGGTTCGCGGCTCTGGGCGCAGGGACCCCCCTTCCAGACCGACGACCCGGTACCGGTGGATCTGCATCACTATGAGTTCTACATCTTCGGCCTCGCTGACGGCACTCCGGTGGAGATGGACACGAACGGCCCTGCATTCGAGTTCAACTGGGGCGCCATTCCCCGCGTACAACTTCATGCCGTCCTGCCCTTCGGCGTCGCCGCGCCCCTGAATCATCCCGCGTATTACCCGGCCGGCGCCGGACCCACACACTTTGGGCTCACAGACATGGAACTGGGTGCGAAGATTGCCTACATCAAGGAGGGTAAATATATCCCGCAGATCGGCACCTTCACCATGTTTGAGATGCCCACGGGCGACTCCGACAAGGGTCTCGGTGTCGGAAAAGTCTGGTACCGGCTTCCCGTATGGCTGCAAAAGAACATTGGCCCCTGGCTTCTCGACGGCGGTGGCGGGTACCAGGTGGTGCCGCAAACTGGCTTTCACAACTTCCCCTACGGCGGATTCCTGCTCAAGTACACCTTCCCCGGCGACCGGCTGGAGTTCGGCGGTGAGGTCTTTGCGCACGGGGGAGCCGGCCCGCCCCCTCCGCAGTCCCAGTCTTCCACCATGGTTGACCTGGGTGGCTACTACCACTTCAAGCACCATCCCGGTGAGCAGTTCCTGTTCGCCTACGGCCACTCTGTCGCGGGCCAAACAGAAAACTATGCCTACGTGGCCATGTACTGGACGTGGGGTGGAAAGAAAGGGTCGAAACCCGCCCTCGGCACCGCCTGGTTACAGAAACCGGCAATCAACAACGGATTTCAATAATCCGCGCAGCGCGAACGCAAAATTGCGAACGCACCGGACGAAAATCAGAACGCGGAAGAATGGGCTTCGGCTTAAAAGAGGCCGCGCGCTCCCTCGGCCTGCGGAACGTACTTCAGCAGCCCCAGTTCGCCGGCCAACCGTTCGAGCCGCCCGCGCGTGCTCTCAGTTGGAGGAACCAGCGGCAGGCGCACGTGGTCACTGCATTTGCCCATCAGGTTGAGCACTGTCTTCACCGGTCCGGGATTCGACTCCCAGAAATTGGCTTCAAACAGCCGCGAGTATTTGCGCTCGATCTCACGCGCCAGCGTCCAGTCATTGAACAGTGCGGCGCGAATCATGCGGCCAACCTCGGCCGGCGCCTCGTTCGACGCGACGCTTATCAACCCGTGCGCGCCCACACCGATGGCGGCCAGCGCCAGGTTGTCGTCACCGGAAAAAACTTTGAAGCCGCGGGGAAGGAGGTGCACCAGTTCGGCAATCTGCGTTACCCGGCCGCTGGCTTCCTTGATGGCCTGGATATTCTTGGCCTCGGCAGCCAGCCGCGCCACCGTCGCCGGCTCCAGGTTTGCCCCCGTGCGCCCCGGCACGTTGTAAACGCAAACAGGCAGCGGATTCACGGCCTTAGCAAGCGCCATGAAGTGCTGAAACTGGCCTTCCTGCGTGGGCTTGTTGTAATACGGATTGGCGGAGAGCACGGCGTCAACGCCAGAAATGCTCCGCAGCGCCGCCGCCTGGCGCACCAGCGTACGCGTATTGTTGTGCGTGCAGCCGGCCCACACCGGAACGCGCCCGGCAGCCGCCTCCACCACAATGCGAACGGCGCGCAGCCATTCCTCTTCATCGAGCGTGGCCGCTTCGCCCGTTGACCCGCAGGCCACCAGAAAGTCAATACCCGACTCAATTTGCCAGTTTGCCAGCGCCCACAGCGCCGGCTCGTCGATCGACCCATCCGCCCGGAACGGCGTAACGATCGCAGTGCCGCAACCTGTCGTTTCCATAACAGATGAGTTTATAACGAAGGGGGTGTGGATTCCCAAGGCCGCCGCGGGCGTGCGGACTATGCAGGACTTAAGCGCGCGAATCGTACTGTAGCATGAGAATCTGGGCTGCGGACCGGGAGAACAGAATGCATCATTTGAAACGGAATTGCCTGAAATCCATTGTCTTGCTGTTGGCATGCGTGTCGGCCATGGGAGCCAGCGGCGCAACAGCACAGGCCGCAAACGCGAAGGTCGCGCGCGGCGCTGCCGCAGCCATTCCGGGCGCAAAAATCTGGCGATTCGACAACATCCACAAGATTGACGGACTCACAACGCAGGTCTTCGGGCATCCGCGCGTGATTGAAACACCTTACGGCAAAGCGGTTCATTTCAACGGCACCAACGACGCGCTGATTGTGCCCGAACACCCGCTGGCCGGCGCTTCAACCTACACATGGGAAGTCATCTTCCGCCCCGATGGCGGAGCGTTTGCACAGCGGTTCTTTCATCTGCAGGAGCAGAACCCGGCAACTCACCAGGGCACGGGCAACAGGATGCTCTTCGAGATTCGCGTAATGCACGGCAAGTGGTGCCTCGACAGCTTTGCCTCATCCGGAACGAATCACCGCGCGCTGCTGAGCTGCAAGCTGCTGCATCCGCTGGGCAAGTGGTACGTGGTGACAGCGGTGTACGACGGCAAAATACTGCGGAATTACGTCGACGGCCAGTTACAGGGGGAGGGGTCGCTGGACCTGAAGCCGCAGCTAGCAGGCCGCTCCTCGGTAGGCATGCGCATCAACCACAAATACTTCTTCAAAGGCGCAATTCTGGCAGCGCGCATGGTCCCTCGCGCACTGCCCCCAGGCCAATTCTGGAAGCTGCCACCAAAGATGAGCGGCACGGCCGGCAAGTAAGCAGCACCGCCGGCGTTCGGGTCAAGACTCTGGGATTTACAGCTGATCGAAGATCTCCCGGAACTCCCAGGCGCCCGATTTTCCGGCCACCCACTCCGCACCGCGCACTGCGCCAATGGCAAAGCCGCGCCGGCTGTGCGCGTCGTGCCGCAGTTCCAGCGTGTCATGCTCGCTCTTCGCAGTCACAATGTGCTCGCCCTTGGCGTCGCCGATGCGGTGTGATTCAACTGGCACCTCAATCCCCGGCCGCACGCCCAGAATAATCTCCTTGAGCGTAAGCGCCGTTCCAGAAGGCGCATCCAGCTTTGACGTGTGATGCGTCTCGTCGATTGAGAAGCTATAGCCTTCGAGTTTTGCCAGGTCGGCCGTCAAACGGAAGAGCTTTTGCACGCCGATGGAAAAATTCGTCCCATAGAGAAGCCCGGCATTGCGCTTGGCAGCCAGCGCTTTCATCTCGTCCAGATGCGCATACCAGCCCGTGGTGCCGACCACAATGCGCCCGCCCACCGACAGCACAGCACGCATATTCTCCACCGCGGCTTCGGGAGCGGTGAAATCGATGACGGCATCAATGCCGGCCAGATTCGGCGCGGTCAGCGCGGAAGCGTGCAGGTTCTCGTCAACGTCGAGTGCGCGCACACTGTGGCCACGCTCGCGCGCAACCTGCGCCACCAGGCTGCCGGTCTTTCCTTTGCCAAGTACGAGGATAAGCATTCTTAGCTCCTAGCCACTAGCTTTTGGCTCATAGCTCAAAGACAATCTGCGGAAAGCCAATGTGGCATTCCACCCAGGTTTGCGATGCTTTCGGCTGGCAGCTAGAAGCTAGGAGCTGATAGCTGCCTTTCTCGCTTCCACATCGAAGATCGCCGGATCGGGATCCTTGAAGAACGCCGCATGCAGCGAACGCAGCGCTTCGTCTGCGTCGTCTTCGTCAATCATAAAGCTCATATTGATTTCACTGGCGCCCTGCGAGATCATGCGCACGTTAATGTGGCGGATCGCCGAAAAAACCTGCGCGGCAATGCCGTTCTGACCGCGGATATCTTCGCCCACCATGCACACTAGTGCCTTCTTGCCCTCGTATTTCACGTCGGCCAACGCCTTCAGATCGGCGGCAATCGCCGGCAGTTGTTGGTTTGAATCCACCGTGAGCGACACAGAAACTTCGCTGGTTGAAACCATGTCCACCGGACACTTGTGCTTGTCGAAGACTTCAAAGATCTGCCGCAGGTAGCCGTGCGTCATCAGCATGCGGCTGGCAACCACGTCAATTATGCTCAGCTTCTTCTTCACCGCGATGCACTTGAAAGGGCTGTTGCAGTGCGGCGCCAGCGAGATGATGCGCGTGCCTTCGCAACCCGGATTGCGGCTGTTCAGCACCAGCACGGGAATATTCTTTTTCACCGCTGGCAGAATCGTGGCCGGGTGCAGCACCTTGGCGCCAAAGTAGGCCAGCTCGGCAGCCTCTTCAAAGCTGATCACTCGTACGCGCAGCGCATCGGGACACACGCGCGGATCGGTAGTCATAATACCGTCTACGTCGGTCCAGATTTCAATGGCTTCAGCGGAGAGCGCACCGCCAACCAGCGCGCCGGTAAAATCGGAGCCGCCGCGGCCCAGCGTAGTGGTAATGCCCGCTTCGTTTGAGGCAATGAAGCCGCCCATCACGGGAACTTTGCCCTGCTCCGCAAGTGGCCTCAGCTTCTCCTCTGCACGCTTCTCGATGATGTCGTCTTGCGGTACAGCCTTCTGAAACTGCGAATCGGTGACAATGACGTCGCGTGCATCCACATGCGCCGCGTCAACACCGCGCTCGCAGAAGGCGGCTGCAACCATGCGGCTTGAGATACGCTCGCCGTAGCTCACAATCAGGTCGCTGATGCGCGGGGTCAGCTCGAGAATGGCAGCCAGGCCGCGCAGAACCTCGTCCAGCGCATCGAACTTCTCATCAACCCAGTTGGTGAGTCTGGCGCAGTCAGCCGTGTTCTTTACCAGGTCAGCCGTCGTGTCGCGGTGCCGCGCCCGCAGCCGTGCGCTGATGGCCAACGCTCCCGCGCGGTCTCCCTGCGAAGCCGCGGCAGCAGCACGCAGCAACTGGTCCGTGACCTTGGCCATGGCGCTCACCACCACCACCGGGCTTTTGCCCGCGGCTACGCGGCCGGCCACAATCTTTGCCGTGCGATCAATGGCCACAGCGTCTTCCACAGACGTGCCGCCAAACTTCATTACCACCAGATTCATGCGTGCGTTCCCATCGTTTGTTGACGGATCAGGACTCACTGTCGTACGCCTTAAGCGCTGGCCGATGCCGCGGCGACAGGTTCAAATTTGCCCAGGCTCGCCAGCATCTCCGCGTTCAGAATCGTGGCGCCCGCAGCGCCGCGCACCGTGTTATGCGAGAGCAGCACAAACTTCCAGTCCAGCACGTTGCAGGGACGCAGGCGGCCAACGGTCACCGTCATTCCCTTGCCGCGATTGCGGTCCAGACGCGGCTGCGGCCGGTCGTTCTCACCGCGCCATTCAATCGGCTGCTCGGGCGCAAAAGGCAATTCGCGGCCGGTAAGCGGTTTGAACTCCGCCCACGCAGCCAGAATGTCTTCGCGTTTCGCCTCGCGTCCCAGCTTGTTTCCCAGCTTCAGTGACACGCACTCCGTGTGCCCATCCACAACCGCCACGCGATTGCAGTGCGCCGTCATCTTCGCGCCCAGCGGCTTCACGGCGGAACCCTCGATGCTGCCCAGCAGCTTCAAAGTCTCGCTTTCCATCTTTTCTTCTTCGCCGCCGATGTACGGAATCACGTTGTCCAGAATGTCCATCGACGCCACGCCGGGATATCCGGCTCCCGAAACCGCCTGCATCGTGGTCACAAAGATCTTCTCAATCCCGAACCGTTCCTCAATCGGCTTCAACGCCAACACCAGCCCCATCGCCGAGCAGTTCGAGTTAGTCACAATAAAGCCGCCCGACTCCTTACGCCAGGGCTGCTCTTCAATCATCTCCAGATGACCGGCATTCACCTCGGGCAGCACCAGCGGCACATTCGGCGCCATGCGGAACGCGCTCGAGTTCGAAATCACGGCACAACCGGCCCCCGCGAACTTCGGCTCCATCTCGCGGGCAATGGCCGCATCCACGCTGGCAAAAATGATCTTCGGGGCGCCCTTGGGCTCCGCCGGCGAAACCGTCATCTTCGCAATGCGCTCCGGCAGCGGAGAATCCAGCCGCCATTTGGCGGCCTCGCCGTAAGGCTTGCCGCTGGAGCGGTCGCTGGCCGCAAGCCAGGTCACTTCAAACCACGGATGGTTTTCGAGAAGCTGAATATAACGCTGGCCGACCATGCCGGTCGCGCCCAGGATGCCTACAGGTTGCTTGATTTTCATGGTCTTCCCGCGTTTCCCGGCACGCTTGCAGATTGATCCGCCCGGGCCCGCGTTTCTCTTCATAAAGAAGCGCTTTGCCTGCGCGGATCGTGGTGAAATCGAGAAACGATCTGAACCTTTCAGTGTACAGGAGGATGAGGCGGCGCGCCGAATCTAGGGCCCGTTAACACTACCAGGCCCTACCCAGCCATCGCCGCCAGAACCGCATCGGCAAACTGGGTAGTCCCCGCCGTACCGCCCACATCGCGCGTCAGAGTCTTGCGCTCGGCATACACCGTTTCCAGCGCCTTCTGCACCTTGTCCGCGGCATCCGACTCGTCCAGATGCCGCAGCATCAGCACAGCCGACTGCAGCAGCGCCGTGGGATTCGCCACATCTTTGCCCGCGATATCGGGCGCCGACCCGTGCACCGCCTCGAAGATGGCGCATTCCGCTCCCAGGTTTGCTCCGGGAACCAGCCCCAGCCCGCCAACAAGCCCTGCGCAGAGGTCGCTCACAATATCGCCGTAGAGGTTTTCCAGCAGCAGCATGTCGTACTGGTAGGGATTCATAACCAGTTGCATGCAGGTGTTATCGATCAACTGCTCGCCGTAGAAAATCTCGTGAAATTCCTCCGACACCTTGCGTGCGCAGCGCAGAAAAAGCCCGTCAGAGAGCTTCATGATGTTGGCTTTGTGGATGGAGTGGATCTTCTTGCGCCCGTGCTTGCGTGCGTAGTCAAAGGCAAAGCGGGCAATGCGCGTCGAGCCTTTCTCACTCACCACCTTGATGCTTTCCACCACACCGGGGACAACCTCGTGCTCCAGCCCAACGTACTCGCCCTCGGTGTTTTCGCGCACCACGATCAGGTCCACGCCGGGCCACTTCGTCTCCAGCCCGGGCAGCGTGCGGACGGGACGGAAATTGGCAAACAAATCAAACTTCTTCCGTAGCGTCACGTTGATGCTCTTGAAGCCGCCGCCGATCGGCGTTGTCACCGGTCCCTTGAGCGCCACGCGATTCCGCTCAATTGACTCATAAAGCGCGGCCGGGATGTACTCGCCGTGAATCTCGAAGGCCTCGGCGCCCGCGGCATAGCGCTCCCACTCAAACTTCACTCCGGTAGCTTCAAGAATGCGAATGACAGCCTGCGTGACCTCAGGCCCAATGCCGTCGCCGGGGATCAGTGTTACCTGGTGCGTCTTTGTCTCTGACATAGCTTCTAGCTCCTGGCTCGTTCTTGACGACCCTTTTTCTTCTATCTCTCGTTGCGCCGAAATCTCCCGCGCACAATCGTGTTCCAACCTGAAGCTCATCCTTGACCTAAAAAGCTGAAGGCTAAGAGCTAAAGGCCAGAGACTGCTACTTTACTTTTTACCCTTGCTGCTTCGATGCCCCTCCAGCAGGTCCTCCAGCTCTTCCTTAAACTCCCGCACATCCTTGAAATCCCGATACACTGACGCAAACCGGATATAAGCCACCGTATCCAGCGCCTTCAGGCGATCCATAATCAACTCGCCAACTTCAGCAGCTGTACGTTCGCGCTCTGGGGCATCGATCAAAAAGCTCTCCGCCGCATCCACAATCTTTTCGAGCTGGCTCGACGACACTGGCCGCTTTTCACACGCGCGCAACAGGCCGCTGAGTATCTTCTGCCGGTCGAAGCGCTCGCGCCGCCCGTCCTTCTTCACCACCATGTAGGGAATCTCGTCGATTCGCTCGTAAGTCGTAAACCGCCGGCCGCACTTCTCGCACTCCCGCCGACGCCGGATCGCGTCCGCTTCCTTGCTCTCCCGCGAGTCCACCACCCGATCCTGCAGATAACCACAATAAGGACACTTCATTTCAGCTTGATTCTAAGGCATGCATGGGCTGTGGGCAGAACGCCGCCACCCACACTTCTCCGCTCAGGGAACCGGAACCAGCAGCGCTTTGCCCGCAACCGCCGTCAATCCGTCCAGCGTATCGAGGAACGTCGCTGAAACCAGCGGCAGATTCGCCAGGCTCCACAGCAACTCGGCATTGTTCCACGCCGACTCGCGCGCAGCCGTAACGCTCCATGCCGCCAGCGTATCTTCCAGATGGCTCACATCCGGCAGTGCATCCCCCGGCAGGCGCACGCGCAGCTTCTTCTTCGCCGCCTCAATCAGGCTGTCGAGCGTTGTATTCAGCCCCGTGAAGTCGTTGTACTGCGCAGTCCCGTGATGCGGCGCATTGTCCGTGGCCCGGCAAGTAGCGGCCACCGCCTCCGGAAGATCATGATTAATGTGTGCGTTCATGCCGGCCAGCGCAAATTGAATGCGGGCAATCGCCGGCTGGTTGCGCACCGCAAACATCGCCTGCCAGCAGCCCGGAGTCTTCACTCCCGACAACGCATCCTTCAGCGCCGCAAAGTAGAAGCCGGCAAACTGCACGTCCAGCGCCTCAATCCACGCCGGATCGGCAAAGGCTCCCGGCGTGGTCCCCGTCAATTGCGTCCGCGCCCGCACCGCCTTCGTCACCTCAAGATACAGCCCGTTGAACCACTTCAGCCCGTCGTCATCGGCGCACACGGCCTGAATCGCTTCGAGCATCCTGACCACGTCCGCAACACTTTGCGGCATCGTTGCAACGGCGGCAAGAAGTTCGGAATCGTAAGGGAACATGGGCGCTCAGAATAGCTCCACTTGCACTGGATTGGAAAGAGGTTAGCTCGCGGGCGTCTGGGGAAGAGTTGCCCGGCCGCGGATTCCCTTCGGACCATCTTCCTTCATCTTCATGACCCCATCGCGCCCTTTCGTCTCAAACTCCCCGCGGTAGCGCGGCAGGCAACCCGGATAGTTCTTCTGCAGAAAATCGATGAGCTTTTCACGCACCAGGCAGCGCAGGTCCCACGCCTCGCCGGAATTGCGGGCGTCCATCAGGGCGCGCAACTCCATGGTGTAGCGGTCCGAATCCGAAACCTGCACGCCGCAGACTTTGCCGCCCCAGAGCGGTGTGGATTCGCAGATCCGTTTCAGCTCTTCGCGCACCGCATCCACTGACACGGTGTAGTCCGTGTAGATATACGAGTAGCCCAGAAGCTCCGCGCTGGTGCGGGTCCAGTTCTGGAACGAGTTCTGCAAAAAGTAGGAAAGCGGGATAACCAGCCGGCGCAGGTCCCAGATGCGCACCACCACGTACATGGTGCCGATCTCCTCAATCCATCCCCACTCGCCTTGGATCACCACCGCGTCGCCCATCCTGAAGGGCTGCGCAAAAGCGATCTGCACGCCGGCAATGATGTTTTCCAAAGTCCCCTTCATGGCCAGGCCAACCACCAGGCTGGCCAGCCCCGCCGACGCCAGAATGCTCATTCCAATGTGCCGGATGGCCGGAAACGTCATGAGCATGATCGACAGCGATACCACTGAAACCAGCACCACCACGATGTGGTGCAGCATCTGGAACTGGGTTTGAATCCGCCGTGCCATTAGGTTGTCGGCAACATCCACGCGGTAGCGCACGGACATGATGTCGGAGCTGACGTCGACCAGCAGAATGATGAGCCAGGCAATGGCGGCAATCAGGCCAATTCCGGTGATATGCTCGAGCGCCGACATGACGGCGGGAGGCAGCGGAAGGCCGGGCAGAACGCAAAGCACGACAAGCAGCGGAAAGATCCAGCGCGTCGAACGCCGTCCATGCTTGGTCAGGGAATGCCCGATCACATCACCCTTGCGCCGGTCGAATTCATGCAGCATCCAGAAGACAACGGCCCGCGCAATAAATCCAAGCCCGACGGCTCCGCCCAGGCTCACTCCCGACCAAAGCAGGTCGCGCCAGTTGTGCACGAAGTATTGGATCATTGCACCCCTTTTTCTATTCTTTTCTAAAAGATGCGGCAGATAACGCCACCGTTTGCCCAAAAACATGGCTCGATGACTGGCCGGAGATCGGTACCAGGGCCTTTGCGCCCTGCTCCACGGTGTTTTTCTGTACAGGCAACAACGGCCTGAGAACCCCTGCTCTCAGGCCACTGCCGGTGATCTGTTGGGATTGTACTTCTCCTGAAAATTGAAAACACGCAAGTTATTGATTCTAAAAACCTGCAAATCCGGCGAAAACGCCAGTTCCGCCGGTCGTTAGCACAAATTAGCACAAAAATCGGAAGCGCCTCTGATCGGAAAGGGGTCCACTCGCTTGCGAGTGCAGGCCACACCGACATGGAAGATACTGAGCGCACTAAGTCATTATAGAAAAGAGCCTGCCACGAAGATCGGGGTTCGGCACCATCGGCTTGTTCTCCATGCTGCCAACCTCACTCCGACCCACCAACAAACGGGCCCAGGATCCTGAATCGTCTCAGATCTCGGTCTTTGCAAGGCTTCGTGCCGTTCAAGAACTCATCGCGCAGCTTGGAGTTGAAGCTCTCGCAGTAGCCGTTCTCCCACGGAGAGCCGGGTTCGATGTACAGGGTCCTGGCCCCAGTCTTCGCCAGCCACTTGCGTAGTTCGCTGGCAACGAATTCCGGGCCATTGTCGGAACTAATATACTCAGGAATGCCATGCTCGATCATGGCGTCAGCCAGTATCTCGATCAGATGACGGCTGTTGATCCGGCGCCCAACGTGGATCGTCAGACATTCCCGCGTGTGTTCGTCAATCAGGTTCAACAGACGTACCGTCCTTCCATCGTGGGTGAACGCGCTCACGAAATCGTAGGACCAGACATGGTTGCGCCGCTCCGGCCGCAGGAGCCGTCGTTATTGATCCGGCCCTGAAGTATTGCTACGCGGCGGCATAACATACGTCTTTCTGTCCGAAGTAGTTTTCGACCCGGTCTGGCTGTTTCTGGATGCTGCGCAGAGCGCCGATGGCAGTGCGGGTCAGGGCGATCTTGTTTCTGGCAGGAGCAGCTTTGGTCACATGCTGCTTCAAGTCAGCGTTGAGCATCTCGTCCGGGTTCAGTTCCGGCGAGTAGCTGGGCAAGTAAAAAACCTGGATCTTCTCTTCGTTTTCCGCGAGCCATTTCTTCACAGCCTTCGAATGATGCACCCGCAGGTTGTCGAGAATCAGGAAGACTCTCTTCTCCCGTCCATGCACGATCCGCTTCATAAAGCCGATCAGAACCGTGGCGTTCAAAGCGCCCGAGAAGACCTTCCAGCGCATCTGGCCCTTGTTGGTCACCGTCGAAATCACGCTCAGCTTCGCGCGATTGGCGTTGGCCAGCACGACGGGAGTCTTTCCCTTCGGCGCATAACTGCGGCCACGCACATCATCGGAACGAAGGCCTGTCTCGTCACCCCACTGAATCTCAGCGCCCTCTTGCTTGGCTTGCGCAGCGATCTTTGGATACTCCTCGTTGACCCATTTCGCAACCGCTTCGGGCGACTGTTCGTAAGCTTTCTTCAGTGGCCGTTGCGGCGTGAATCCCCAGCGCTTCAGATACTTGCCCATGTTACGCACTGTGAGCCGAACGTTGTACACGGCCTCGATCAACTCGCTCACCGCTTGGCGCGTCCACAGCGCATAAGCCAGCTTCAACTGGTCCGGCGTGCGGTCCTGAATGAGTTGCTGAATCCTCTCTTCTTGCTCGGCGGTCAACTGCCGACCGCTGCCGACCGGGCGGCCGCCACGCTTGACCTTCACCGCACTCCAACCACCCCTGCGAAAAGCCTTGTGCGCCTCCACCACCGTGTGCGTCGATAGTTCGCACTGCTCGGCGACTTGCCGTACCGCTATACCTGCCTCGCGCAACTTTACGGCCCGACGTCGCCGCTCGTTCAGAACCGCATCAGGTAAGCCGCGTGAATCGATCTTCTCCATGCTCATTTAGACGGAGAAAGATCTATATTCGTTGCATATATTATGGGCCGTATCAGTAAGCCACAGTCGTCCCCGAGGCTTCTGTTTCTGCGGCACCTTCAGCCCCTCGCGGCGCCAGATCCGCTCCACTCGGTCTTTGCCCACTTGCCAACCGGCTTCCTGCAGCTTGATGGTGATGCGTCGATATCCATACCGGCCATACTGGCTGGCCAGCGCGATGATGGCCCGGGTCAGCGCGTCTTCGTCGTTCCGCTGCGTGGGCTGGTAGCGCTGCGTGCCGCGTGGCTTATCAACCAGTTGGCACGCATGACGCTCACTCGCCCCTTGCTGTTTTGCATATTCCACAGCGATGCGCCGCCGCTCCGGGCTTAGAAGTTTCCCCGCGCGATGTCCTGAAGGATTTGCTTATCCAGGCTCAGCTCAGCCACCAGACGCTTCAGCTTGGAGTTCTCCTGTTCCAGTTCCTTCAGCCGCTTGGCTTGGTCCACCTTGAGACCGCCGTACTCCTTGCGCCAGCGGTAGTAGGTCTGCTCAGTAATACCCACTTCCCGGCATGCCACCGGGGGCGTCTTGCCGTTTGCGATCCCCACTTCAATCTGCCGTAGCAGCGTCATCCGCCGCGGCGGACTCCAGACTATACTTCCTGACTCTGCCCATTCCATGCTCCTTCCATACCAGTCTCTATCAGATCCTCTGGTACAGAATTTGCCGGGCACTCCACTTTTTTGAAAGCGGAACTTCCATCCCAAAACCCATCCCAAAACCGCCAGTAAGGTTGAATACGCCCTTCAGGGGACACGATGCGCCCCGCAAGAAGAGAAACTCGCTTGGGCAATTTCCACGTACGGTCGCAGGGAGAATGACAGGACGGGGGAATAGGTAGATTGCGGAGATCGCCAGGAGGGGAGGCAGACAGCGTCAGAGAGCGGGGAATATTGGGATCTTTCAATTCAGTGCTGGCCTGCGCCGTCTGGGAGCATAGCTGGCCATATCGCGCAGGTGGTTCCGCATCTCGTCGCGAGCAGCCGCCCCGTCGCGGCTCTTGATGGCAAGTAACAGACGCTTATGGTGCGCACAGGCCTTTTCCGGGACACCCTTGATGGCCACAGCTCGCAAGATCCATTGCTGAAGAAGGTTCCGGATGAGGTGCAACGCATTCATCAGAATCCCGTTTGACGCTGCGCGCGCAATTGCCAGATGGAAATTCACATCCGCCTGCACGAATTTCTGCGGATTCTCCCTGGATTCTTCCATTTGTTCGAGCAGTTCCGTAAGCTGACGAATATCCGTTGCCTTTGCCCGTTCCGCGGCCATCCCGGCTAGTTCTACCTCAATCAGCACACGCGCCTCCACGAGCTCGCGGACATCGGCTTCGGACCCGCTTGCGATGGCCCACAAGAGGGGGCGCGAAAAAAATTCAGACCGATTGCAGACATAGGTCCCATCACCCAGGCGAGTCTCAATCATGCCCATAATCTCAAGAGCCTTCAGCGCTTCTCGCAAGGAAGCTCGCCCCACGCCAAGCTTTTGGCACAGGTCGCGTTCAGCAGGAAGCTTCTCGCCTTCGCTCCAGACCCCACGAATCAGATGGTTGACCATCTGCCGGCAAATATCGGCGGTTCGAGTTGTCCTTGTGATAGGTGTCAGAACTTCCTTTGCCATGCACGGCCTCACTTCCAAAACTGTTACTGACTCTCTATATCATCTCTCAAAGAGTCTCCAATTCGCCCCTGCGGTAAATGCGATTCAGAGAACTCAGGCGAACACGTCGGCGCGAGAATCAGCGCGCGTATCGCCGTTTGCGGCCCTCAAGCCAGAATGCCATTGGGGTGGCGGACGAACACTTCCGGATCATAGATGGAGGCAAAGAGATCGGCCTCTCTGCGAATGCGTGCCCAGGTGGCATCCGCCTCCATCATGCTTTCCATGACGCCAAGATAGCGGTTTGACTCAATGTTTCCGTACTTGAAAAATGAGTCGGTGATGATAATCGTCCCCTTGTCCGTATCGATTGCGATCGCCATCGAGGAGCGATGATGCACGCCCGCCCAGAACACGCGGAGCCCGGGTTGAACCTCTTCTTCATCGGCCAGCAGACGCACTTTGTCCCAACCTTCATTCTGAAGATAGTGATTCACCTCGGGCGGAATGCGTAAGTGGCGTGGGACATGAAGGTGATAATAAGGGGCCTGGAAATCTTCAATCCAGCCGCGCCGCGAAATGCCGATCGTGGCGTTTCGAAACATGTGGATATTCGCGGTGGCGTAAGCCTGCAACGGAGTTACCAGGACCATGGAAATATCGCCAGGGGTAAGACCCTGCGAAGCCAGTATGTTCTGCGGTAACTGCGCTTCAGAGCGAACGATCTGTGCCTCAGGATAGCCAAAGAAATTGAGCCACGCCTTGTTAATCACGGTGAGGTCTTGGGGAGGACCGGTATTGATAAGAATATTCTGACCGCCGCCGCGAATGAGATAAAGGATGGCGTTCATCTCCTCGCGTTGATTCCACGCCTCCATCCAGTACACCTCTGGGCCGGGAACCCAGAATGTGCCACCATTAAACGCCTGGACTGAATACTTCATTTTCCTTCGCTCTCCTGGCTGACGTGAGTTTTGAATTTCTTCATGCCGTCGAGAAAGACGCCGATGTCGCTTCCCAGGCTGAGCATCCTGAAGCCCTTGCCAATCCAGTGCACGGTCGATTCCTGTGTGGGCGGCAAGAATCCTGGGGCAACACCGTGGCGCCGGCAAGCCACCACCAGATCGTCCATCGCCTGCAAAAATCGTGGATGATCAAACTGGCCAGGCAAACCCATCGAGAGAGTCAGGTCATAGTGACCAACCCAAGCAACATCCACTCCGGGTACTGAGACAATGGATTCGAGGTTTTCAAAAGCTCGCACCGACTCCAATTGGATGATGACCATCGTCTCTTCGTTGGCGCGCGCAAAGAATTCCGGGCCCGCTGGCCGGTAAAGATCATGCGCCACGCCGAGCGCCACGCCTCGTTTGCCCTCCGGGGCGTATTTGAGCTGGTGCACAATCTCTTCAGTCTGCTGCCTGGTTTCCACGCGAGGCACCATCACTCCACGCGCGCCGATATCCAGAACGCGGGAAAGCGGCGCAAAGTTCAGATCGGGGACGCGCGCCATAGGCACAATGCCGCTGCCCCGGCACGATCCAACCATCTGCTCCAGCAGGGTGATGTCGCATCGGCCGTGCTCCATGTCATAGATGACAAAGTCAAGGCCGCATGCGTCCAGCATGGGTCCAATGCCCGGAGTGAAGAATTCCAGTAGCAACTGGCCCAACAGAACTTCTCCCTGCTGCAGCCGCTGCCGAAGATTCGTCATTTCTCCTCCCGTGAAGCTGAGAGCGCTTTGAGCCTCTCGAGCTTCTCAATGAACAGAGGGTTGGTGAGGACCTCAGGATTGACGACATTCGCCGGAACCTCTCCACGATAGATGGACAGCGCGCCTCGGCAGTCAATTTTGCCCATATCTCGGAAGAGTTCCTCTGTCCAGGCGATGGAATGCGAAGTGAGGATGACGTTGTCCATGCCAACCAAAGGAGACTTGGTTGAAAGCGGCTCCTCTTCAAAAACATCCAGAGCAGCCCCTGCAATCTGCTGGTTCTTCAAAGCCTCAATCAGCGCGCTCTCGTTCACAATGGGGCCACGCGCGGTGTTGATGAGGACAGCATCCGGCTTCATCAAAGCAAATTGAGCTTTGCCCAGTAACCCGCGCGTTTGCGCAGTAAGTGGACAATTCACCAGCACATAATCTGAGTTGCGGAGAAGCTCATCGAGACTCACCAACTCAACTCCAAGCTCCACCGCACGCTCGGCTGAAGCATAGGGATCGAAGGCAAGAAAGCGGCTCACGTCGAGAACGCGCAGCAGGCGGACTGCCTCACCGGCAATGTTCCCCAGACCGATTGTTCCCACCACGCGCTCGCGCGGCTCACGGCCAAGCCGATGTTTGCTTTCCGCCCATTGTCCTTGGCGGACCATTCTGTCTCTTTCGACCAGGCGATGCGACAAGGCCAGAATCAGCAAGAGAATGGATTCTGCGACAGGGCGCATCACTCCGCCTGGCGTGATGTAGACGGCTACTCCATGCTCGGTGCAGGCGTTCAGGTCGACGTTGTCATATCCCACTCCGCATCGCCCCACGGCGCACAGCCGAGTAACGCCTTCAAGCGACTGTGCAGTGACCTTTGGCTTGAGCGAGATGACAACGTCATACGGCGCAAGCTGTTCGGGAGCGTACTCGGAGCGATACTTGCCCAGGAACTCATGGGAGATACCGGGCACGTCCGCAAGGATCGACAATCCGATGTCGGGAAACACAAGGCGGCCATCTTCGCCACAGAAATCCGCGGAAAAACCCACGCGAAACTTCGCAGGCTCGGGTTGAGAAACGGCTTGTTGAGAGAGATTCATGCAATGTTCTCGAGTACGACCACCCAGTCCTGAAAAATGGGAACTTTCGCGATGACCCAGGACCCGGTGGCATATGGTGTGATTTTTCCAATCTCAGTTTCTTTCCCACTGGCGGGATTGAAGAAGTATGCCCGATAAGACCCCTGCGGCAGGTTGCGAAACGTGGCTCCCTTGTACGCCGGCGGCATGTAAGTAAAGATTGCCTCTCCGGGGATCCGGGCCGCAAAAGGCATCCAATAGTTATCCTCGCTCCATCGCGGATCCATGAGATCCGGATCGGCTTCGAGTTTCCACCACGAATAGCGTGTGAGCAGTTTCTTGGCGAGTCCGAGTTGGCCGGAGCCAGGCAGTTGCGCGGCCACTTCCCATGGAGGTCCGCCCCAGGAGTGACCGTGCGGCGAAAGGCCGTAGGGCTTCTTGCGTTGATTCACCTGCCAGATTCCATTCGCGCCGTAGGTGTGCCCGGCGGTCCCACTCAGCAGGCTCGACCAGAACATGAACCGCTCAATCTGTTGTCGGCTCGCTTGCATGATGCCTTCGTAACAGACTTCGCCGATGAGGACAGGCATTTTGGGTGAGGCAGCCAGCGATCGATTCACCGTCTGGATCGTATTCGGAACGCTGTCACGATCGTTGTGTCCGGTTTGCAGCATATCGAAATCAAGCAAGGAGGGATCAGCGACACATTGGCGCGAAGTACTGGGCGGATGAATCGTGATGGGATGCCGGTGAGGATCGGTGGCGCGAACGTAACGGGCAAGTTCCGTCAATCCCTGCTTCTGCATTTCGGCATCCTTTTTGGGCGTCTTGGAAAGGTAGAAGGGCATGATGCCCTCACCAGCCAGACACCACACCACGGGATATGCACTCCAGCGCGCAATCAGATAGCGCCAATGCTGTTTTGCTTTTGCCAGGCCCATGAACGGTATGAAGTACCCCCAAAAGCCGACGATGCAGGCCGCCAGGCCATTGTCTGCCAAGTGCTGGATGCGGACGTCGGCCATATCGAAGTAAGCAGGATTGATGCGGGAAAAGTCGCGCTCCCACGGGAAGCCCGCTTCATTGGCGCCGCGTTCGTCAAACGGTGGCATGTCAGGGTAAAGACCTGCCACAATCTGCACCATGCTAAAGCCCTTTTGCACGCGGTCTGCGGTAAGTGTCTCAAAACCATCGGGCCACGTGAGCCGCTTGCAAAGTCCCATCCACCAGGTGTCGCCCAACCAGAAGAACGGCGTGCCATCCGCATGCTGAAAGTGCCGCTTGTCCGGACGAATCTGCAGAACGCCGTGTTTGTAGTGCGGGTTATCGCCGTCATAGGGGTGCACGTCGAGAGTCATGCTTTTGTTGTGCAGGTCGCCGTTGGATGCGTCCGAGCAAACGGAGCGAATCTTGTACATGCCCGGAGCCGGCGGCGCATAGCGCACGCGCCATGTGGAACCGCCTCCCCAGAATGCGGGGACTCGCTCTTCCACGCCCGCCGGAGTAGTCACAATCACATCCACGTCGACGTGATTGAACGGATCCGCATAGCGCTTTCCACTGACATACGCCCACTCGGTGGGGACGCCCGATGTGGCAACTCTGCCTTCTGCAAATCCGTGAGCAGCGGCGGCGCCGGCCACCGAACCCACGGCTAGCGTCTTGAAAAACGAACGTCTGGATATTCCATCTGGCACTTGTGGACCTCCTGTTTGGGTTTGGAGTCTTGCGGGGAACTGACCTGTCAGGCCATCAGATCATTCCTCATCGGCAAAGCTCATGTCAACAGATTTTGTCAGCAATTCGTGTGGAATCGCGGATTCAGCGACTCCGCAGGGAATCGCTGAATCCGCTTGACAAGCGTTCAATAATCGAATTAACGTCCTCTTCTAAGTCCAGGAGGTCGGATGGTCTGATGCCTGTTGTCTGCGAAACAGAAATCAGGCACAAGCCCATCCAATTCCCCGCTATGACATGCTGACAGAGACCATCATCTCGGCGCGCATCGCTCGCGTTGACGTCATTACGGCGGCAGGCGTTGAGTTGCGGACATTTGCATCGGAAGACTGCGGGGCGGTGGGCTTCAGCACGGGCACCGCCACGTTTGCGCCCGGTGCCTGCCTGCCCTGTCACTTCCACGCATTCAGCGAAGCCATCACGATTCTCGAAGGGCAAGCGCGCATCTTGCTGGAAGGCAGAGCGTACCTCCTGAACCGGCGCGACTGCGTCCATGTACCAGCCGGCACGGCGCATCAGGTGGAAAACGCCGACCCCAATGGCCGAATGGTCGCGCATTGGGCCTTTGCAAGCGCGATTCCTTCGCGGACCCTGGTGGAGAAGAGCTTTTCATTGGACGATAGAGGATTTGGAACTCCTGCAAAAGATGATCCGGAGCACATTACCCGTTTTGATCAGTGCCCCGTCTATGAGCTTTCAAAGGATGCTATCTTCTCCGATCTCTTTGCGAAGCGGTTCGGTTCGCAGGGTATATGCGGAGGATATGGCCGCTTTCACCCGGGGGCATCACTCCCTTGTCATATCCATGACTTCGATGAGTCCATCACGATTGTCGAAGGCTCCGCAGTCTGCTATGTGCAAGGCAGAAGTTATGAACTAAGCGGATATGACACCGCATTTATTCCCAAAAACATACCGCATCGGTTTATGAATCAGTCTGGCTCAGACATGGCCATGCTCTGGGTCTACGCCGGCAATGAGCCGGACAGAATGCTCGTGGACCCGGGATTCTGTTCCGGTAAGCTTGAATGGCGCGCAACAGAGTTTGCACAGATCCACCCGTAATGAGCTTAGGTCAGCGTCTGCATCATACTGCACAGTGAAGGGGAACTATGAGGAATTTTGAGAATTTCGTCAATGGCCAGTTCGTAGAGCCCAGCGGTGGCGAGCGAATGGAGGTCACAAATCCCGCAACGGGGGCAGTGATTTGCACGGTGCCGGAAAGCACGGAAGACGATGTCGATGCCGCCATTAAGGCAGCCGACGCGGCGCAGCGTTCGTGGGAAAAGCAGCCCGCAGCCGGCCGCGCCAAACTCCTGAGAGCCCTTGCGGCAAAGATCCGGGCAAATGTGGAACCCATTGCCCAGGTGATCACCGAGGAACAGGGCAAGACGCTGGGTCTTGCGCGGGTTGAAGTGGAATTTACAGCGGACTACCTGGACTACATGGCCGAGTGGGGCCGGCGCATCGAAGGCGAAATCATTGAGAGCGATCGCGCCGGAGAAACCATCTTTCTCTTCCGCCGGCCCATTGGTGTGATCGGCGGAATTCTGCCGTGGAATTTCCCGTTCTTCCTGATTGCGCGCAAAGCGGCCCCCGCGCTTATCACCGGCAACACCATTGTGATAAAGCCAAGCGAAGAAACACCCCACAACGCCGTCAAGTTTTGTGAACTGCTCGCGGAGCTGGATTTTCCGCCTGGCCTCATCAATATCGTGCACGGACGCGGGCCTGTTGCGGGGCGTGCACTGGCCTCGTCGGCCGGCATCGGGATGATCACCTTTACCGGAAGCGTGGACACCGGTTCCGCAATCATGTCGTCTGCCGCAAAGAACATCACCAAGGTAAATCTCGAACTGGGAGGCAAGGCGCCGGCCATCGTCATGGCAGATGCCAATCTGGATTTGTCAGTGAAGGCAATCAAGGCATCGCGCGTTATCAACAGCGGCCAGGTGTGTAACTGCGCTGAGCGTGTCTATGTGCAGCGCTCTATTGCCGAGGAGTTTACAGACAAGTTGAGCGCCGCCATGCGTGAAACGCATTACGGAGATCCCATGCAAGACCAGACTGTTGAATACGGCCCGCTGATCAACGAGGCAGGCTTTCGCAAGGTGGAGCGCCTCGTGGAAGGTGCCTTGAAGCAGGGGGCAACTCTGCGAACCGGCGGCAAGCGCGGTGAGGGAACCGGTGGCTACTACTATGAGCCGACCGTGCTCACCGGATGCAAACAGGAAATGGAGATTGTGCGCAAGGAAGTCTTTGGGCCTGTCATTCCGGTGGTGGAATTTGAAGATCTGGATGAAGGGATTGCGTATGCCAACGATTGCGAGTACGGATTGACGTCATCCATTTATACCGACAACTTGAATGTCGCATTGCGCGCATGCCAGGAGATCCGCTTCGGCGAGACATATATCAACCGCGAGAACTTTGAAGCCATGCAGGGATTTCATGCGGGTTGGCGTAAGAGCGGCATTGGAGGCGCCGACGGAAAGCATGGGCTCTACGAATTCATGCAGACCCACGTGGTCTACATGCAGCGGCATTGACCGAGAATCGAAGGCAACGCGGGCATCAAAGTCCAGGCGAAGTTTACTTGAAATCAAGCGCTTGTTGCTGACCCAGGCCAGTGCAACCGAAACGAACCAGAGATGAAGCTTGCGGGAAAGGTCGCGATTGTTACAGGAGCAGCCAGCGGAATTGGACGCGCAAGCGCCATTGTCTTCGCTCGCGAAGGTGCGAAAGTGGTGGTGGCCGATTGCAGCCAGGCCGGCAAAGAAACCGTTGCAGAAATCCTGAGCGCGGGAGGAGCCGCCCACTTTGCGCACGTCGACGTCGCGAAGGAGAAAGATATTCAAGAGATGGTGGATGCCACTGTCGCCCGGTGGGGCACCATTGACATTCTCTTCAATAACGCCGGCGTGGTCCTGGTCAGGTCAGTTGAACAGATGACGGAAGAAGAGTGGGACCGTGTAATGTCCATCAATGTGAAAGCCGCTTTCCTGGCCACTAAGCATGTGGCGCCAGTCATGCGACGCAACGGGGGCGGCGCAATCCTGAACACCGGCTCGATTGCCAGCTTCACGGGGCAGGTGGGCACACCGGCGTATTCCGCATCGAAGGGAGCAATTGCCCTGCTGACAAAGTCGCTTGCACTGGACCTGGGCCGCGACAGGATTCGCGTGAACTGCATCTGCCCGGGTATCACCGATACGCCCATGCTTCGCGAGCATCTTGGGCACGGAGACGAAGGGGAGGCGCGGATTCGCGCTCGACTCTCCCGGGTTCCACTCGGTGAAATTCTCCATCCTGAAGACGTGGCGCGCGCTGCGCTTTATCTCGTCTCGGAAGATTCGGCAGGCATCACGGGCGTATTGCATGTGGTAGACGGAGGGCTTCTGGCTGCGTCGGAATTCGATCAGCCAATTTGATGCGCAAACCGGATGATGTGGCCTGCGCGGTTGATTCAACACATCCAAAAATGACGCGATCCCGACAGGATCGATCCCGTGGCGGAGAAGGACGGCAAAGGGAGGACCGCAAGAAATAGCTGATGGTCTAGCCAACATTCCAGAGCGAAAGGGCAAAATCTTTGAGTGCGAATCCGCTGTTGGGAGTATTTCTGCACTGGCTGGGAGGCCTCGCCTCCGCCAGCTTTTATGTCCCATTTCGGCGGGTGCGCGGCTGGTCGTGGGAAACCTACTGGCTGACCGGAGGCGTGGCAAGCTGGATCATCGCTCCATGGCTGATTGCCGGATTGTTGACGCACAACCTGATTCCGGTACTCTTTCATGCGCCTAAGTCAGCCATCTTCTGGTGCTATTTCTTCGGAGTCCTCTGGGGACTGGGCGGCCTTACCTTCGGCCTGACCATGCGTTACTTGGGGCTTTCGCTTGGCATGGCAGTTGCCCTCGGCTACACGGCCGTCTTCGGCACTCTCGTTCCGCCCATCTTTCACGGGCAGTTCATGCAGTTGCTCGCCCATCGCTCAGGCGTCATCATTCTTGTTGGCGTTGGGGTCTGCGTGCTGGGAATCTTCTTCGCAGGAGCGGCGGGCATCTCAAAAGAAAGAGAACTCTCCAGCGAACAGAAGCTGGCGAGTATTGAGGAATTCAACCTGAAGCTCGGACTGGGCGTCGCCACATTCTGCGGTATCATGAGTTCCTGTTTCGCCTTTGGCCTCGATGCCGGCAATCCCATCAAGGCACTTACCCTGCGCTATGGCACAAGCACCATGTGGCAGGGATTACCCGTGCTTGTTGTCGTGCTGATTGGCGGATTCACGACGAACTTCATTTGGTGTCTCATCCTCAATCTCCGCAACGGGAGTTATGGCGAGTATCTTCGCATTCCAAAAGAAGCTCTAACTACTCCCAGGAGCGAACATCCACCAATCGAAAATATTACGGATGCCGCAGCAGCTGAAATGGCTCTGGAAATCACGCCTCATCCGCAAGGCGAGCCATCACTTTTCTGGAACTACTTTTTCTCCGCGATGGCAGGCACCATCTGGTACATGCAGTTCTTCTTCTATACCATGGGCGAAACGCAGATGGGCCGCTACAAGTTCTCAAGCTGGACCTTGCACATGGCCAGCATCATGATCTTCAGCCTGCTGTGGGGAATTGCTTTGAAAGAGTGGCGCGGAGTGAGCCGCCGCACCAAAATCCTGGTCTTCCTCACGCTGCTTACCCTTGTCGGATCAACCATGGTAGTCGGATACGGCAACTACCTTGGCATTCATGCAGGAAACTAGCACAGGCGATCCGATCACGCGTAACGAGTGCCTGGCTGTCATCGTGGTCCTGGCCGTGCTGCTCTATGCTGTCGGCCGGAACTATATCGCAGCGCTGACCGGCATCGCCGAGCTTCGTGCGACCGTCGCCCGGATCCTCGCCGATACCCAGAACATCGACCTGTCCCTGCGCCAGCAGCGCCGCGTACTCTATGACACCCACAAGCGGATCAGCGCTGTTACAAAAGGCTCGGAAAAACCCGCCGCCTAAATCCCCTTAAATCAACGGCCGGATCTCCCCAATCCGGCCGTTCCAAAATCTATACCTTCGGTAAAAAGCCATCTCAGATAAGTCAATGACACCTATGCTCCCTAGGGAACCTCTGAAAATCGTCGAGTTATAAGGGTGCACGGCTTTTCTTTGGCCGTATCCACTCAAAACTGGTCAATTCGCGGTTTTCGATCTTGCCGTTATGCCCGCCGGAGGCTCGATAGAGCCCCGGCGGACACACTACGCCCCTTGCGGGGACACCTGCAAATTGATCTTCGCCAGCCTCCTGCGGTGCTGGTAGATATTGACCAAGGCAAAGGCCGCACACAGCCATTCGTGGTTTTTCTTCAACCCGCGATAGCGCACCTTGGTAAAGCCGAAGACGCGCTTGAGAATGCGAAACGGCCACTCCACCTTGGAGCGCACCCGGGCCTTGGTCCGGTTCTTGCGCTTCTGCACTTCATCGACACCGGCCTTGGTCTTCACCCGGCGGCTGGTCATGTCCTGGGCGGCAGGCGCAGCTTCACGAATCGCCTCGGTCTTTCCCTGGTAACCGGCATCGCCCCAGACCTTCCTCTCGTCGCCGTGCAACAGGTCGGGCAGCATGTGAACATCGGAAACGCTCGCCGCCGAGGTGCACACCGAATGCACAACCCCTTCCCTGGAATCGACGCCGATGTGCGCTTTGGCGCCGAAATACCACTGATTCCCTTTGCGGGTCTGATGCATCTCCGGATCGCGCTCCTTCTTCTCGTTCTTGGTGGACGAAGGTGCGTGGATGATGGTCGCATCCACAATGGTCCCGGTGGTGATCCGGATGCCGCGAGTGGCCAGATACAAATTCACCGCATCCAGCATTTGGCCGCCCAGTTCGTGTTCTTCGAGCATGTGACGGAAGTTGAGAATGGTGGTCTCGTCGGGCACCGGAGCCCGGCCCAGATCGATGCCTGCAAAGCGCCGCAGCACCGGCGATTCGTAAAGCGCGTCTTCGACCGCAGGGTCCGAGAGCGCGAACCACTGCTGCAGAAAATAGACTCGTAGCATGATGTCGAGGCCTACCGGCTTGCGGCCCATCTCCCCCTTTGAGTAATGCGGCTCAACCAGCGACAACAACTCAGCCCAAGGCATGACGGCATCCATTTCTTCCAGAAACTGTTCGCGCCGGGTCTTCTTCGAGTAACGTTGAAACTCTGCTTGATGGGCCAATGTCATTTGCCGCATGCCTGATCGATCTCCCTGACTCCACATTACCTGCATCAGTTGTGGATCGGGGAGTTCTTCAGAGGTTCCCTAGGGAACCTCTGAGAGGCTGTTATTAACTTTATCCCTTTATTTGCTTTGCGGTAGGCGCAGCTGTGGGTTGGAGCAGACGATGGAGTCATGGATGCTCCGAATCGGCCGGGCTATCAGACGGATGTGACGGATGAGGAGTGGGCGTTTGTAGCGCCCTATTTGGCGCTGTGCCGCGAGGACGCCGCGCAGCGCGACTACCCGTTGCGCGAGGTCTTCAACGGGCTTCGCTACATCGTTAAGACCGGCAACCAATGGCGGCTGATGCCGCACGACTTGCCGCCTTGGACCGTGGTCTATCAGCAAATGCGCCGCTGGATGGCCACCCGCTGCTTCGAGACGATGGTCGACGATCTGCGCAAGCTGCTGCGCGAGTACGCGGACCGCAAGGCGCAACCCACGGCGATGATTCTTGACAGCCGTACGTTGCAATCGACGCCCGAGTCCGGTGCGCGTGCCGGTTATGATGGGGCCAAGCGGCGCAAGGGCTCAAAGGTGCATGCGGCAGTCGACACGCTGGGCCATCTGCTGGCGCTGCACGTCACTGCGGCCGACGAGCAGGATCGTGCCCAAGTCAGCGTACTGGCCGAGGCCGTGCAACAGATCACCGGCGAACATGTGGAACTGGCCTACGTTGACCAGGGCTATACCGGAGAAAACGCCGCGCAGGCCGCAGAAAAGCACGGGATCCAACTGGAGGTCGTCAAGCACACCGAAGCCAAACGCGGCTTCGTGCTGCTACCGCGCCGTTGGGTCGTCGAACGAGACTTTGCCTGGGCCGCGCGGTTCCGCCGCCTGGCCAGAGACTACGAACGACTGGCCGCAACCTTGGCCGGCCTACACTACCTGGCCTTCGCCATCCTCATGCTGGCCAGCCTCGTCAGAACTTTCGCGTGAAGTTAATAGCAGGCTCTGAAGAACTCCCCGATCCACAACTGATGCAGGTAATGTGGAGTCAGGGAGATCGATCAGGCATGCGGCAAATGACATTGGCCCATCAAGCAGAGTTTCAACGTTACTCGAAGAAGACCCGGCGCGAACAGTTTCTGGAAGAAATGGATGCCGTCATGCCTTGGGCTGAGTTGTTGTCGCTGGTTGAGCCGCATTACTCAAAGGGGGAGATGGGCCGCAAGCCGGTAGGCCTCGACATCATGCTGCGAGTCTATTTTCTGCAGCAGTGGTTCGCGCTCTCGGACCCTGCGGTCGAAGACGCGCTTTACGAATCGCCGGTGCTGCGGCGCTTTGCAGGCATCGATCTGGGCCGGGCCCCGGTGCCGGACGAGACCACCATTCTCAACTTTCGCCACTTGCTTGAAGAGCACGACTTGGGCGGCCAGATGCTGGATGCAGTAAATCTGTATTTGGCCACTCGCGGCATCCGCATCACGACCGGGACCATCGTGGACGCGACCATCATCCACGCACCTTCGTCCACCAAGAACGAGAAGAAGGAGCGCGATCCGGAGATGCATCAGACCCGCAAAGGGAATCAGTGGTATTTCGGCGCCAAAGCGCACATCGGCGTCGATTCCAGGGAAGGGGTTGTGCATTCGGTGTGCACCTCGGCGGCGAGCGTTTCCGATGTTCACATGTTGCCGGATCTGTTGCACGGTGGCGAGAAGAAGGTCTGGGGCGATGCCGGTTACCAGGGACAGACCGAGGCGATTCGTGAAGCTGCGCCTGCCGCCCAGGACATGACCAGCCGCCGCGTGAAGACCAAGGCCGGCGTCGATGAAGAGCAGAAGCGCAAGAACCGCACCAAAGCCCGGGTGCGCTCCAAGGTGGAATGGCCGTTTCGTATTCTCAAGCGCGTCTTCGGCTTTACCAAGGTGCGCTATCGCGGGTTGAAGAAAAACCACGAATGGCTGTGTGCGGCCTTTGCCTTGGTCAATATCTACCAGCACCGCAGGAGGCTGGCGAAGATCAATTTGCAGGTGTCCCCGCAAGGGGCGTAGTGTGTCCGCCGGGGCTCTATCGAGCCTCCGGCGGGCAAAAGACCAAGGCGGAAAACCGCGAAATCGACAAGTTTCTGAGGAAATGCGGCGAAACAAGGGTCTAGCAGCTTCATAACTCGGCGATTTTCAGAGGTTCCCTAGTGTCCTGAGTCATTAATTCGCTTACAAAAGCGAGTGACGGAATCGAGAATCTGGTCTGCTGTTTTATGCCAGATAAAGGGTTTTGGGTCGCGGTTGTGGTGTTCGATGAAGTCGTTGATGGCGGCTTTTAGTTCTTTGGTCGAGCGATGGACGCCGCGTCGAAGCCGGCGTTCTGTGAGCAGGGCGAACCAGCGTTCCACCAGGTTCAACCATGAGGCAGAGGTGGGCGTGAAGTGAACATGGAAGCGGGGCCGTTTCAGCAGCCAATTCTGAATCAGCTTGGTTTTATGCGTTCCGTAGTTGTCCATGATGAGGTGGACGTCCAGTTCTTCGGGCACGTTCTTCTCGATGGTGTCGAGGAAGCTGCGGAACTCTTCGGAACGATGGCGTTGCTGGTTCTGGCCTATGATCTTGCCAGTTTTGGTGTCCAGCGCGGCAAACAGGCTGGTGGTGCCGTGCCGCGCATAGTCGTGGGTGCGGCGTTCGACCTGCCCAGGTCCCATGGGCAACAGCGGCGCGGTTCGATCCAGAGCTTGTATCTGCGACTTTTCATCCACGCATAAGACCAGCGCGCGCTCCGGAGGGTTCATGTAAAGCCCCACGATGTCGCGCACCTTGTCGATAAACAGCGGGTCTTTGGATAACTTGAACGTCTCGGAGCGATGCGGGGCCAGAGAAAAGGCGCGCCAGATGCGGCTGATCGCGGTCTGGTTGATGCCTGTAGCCTGTGCCATCGTACGGGTTGACCAATGGGTGGCAGCGGGCGGCTTGCTCTCCAGCGTGCGCACGATGACTTCTTCGATCTGAGCATCGCTCAGTTTGCGTGGCTGTCCGGGACGCGGCTCATCGAGCAGTCCATCCAATCCCCGCTCATCAAACCTGCGCCACCATTTACTGACCGTTTGAATACACGCATGCGTTTCTGTAGCGATGGCCGTAGCGGTCAGTCCCTCGGAGGCGCGCAATATGATCCGTGCTCGCATCGAAAGCGCCTGCGCGGTCTTCCTCCTCCGCGTCCAACCCTGCAAGGTACTGCGCTGCTCCTCGCTCAGTTCCAACTTCGGCAAACGGCGTCCTCGTCTCATGACCTCGCTCATGTCATGTTAGACGCTGCTTGTCGATAAATGTGTAATGAATTAATGACTCAGTACACTAGGGAACCTCTGAAGAACTCCCCGATCCACAACTGATGCAGGTAATGTGGAGTCAGGGAGATCGATCAGGCATGCGGCAAATGACATTGGCCCATCAAGCAGAGTTTCAACGTTACTCGAAGAAGACCCGGCGCGAACAGTTTCTGGAAGAAATGGATGCCGTCATGCCTTGGGCTGAGTTGTTGTCGCTGGTTGAGCCGCATTACTCAAAGGGGGAGATGGGCCGCAAGCCGGTAGGCCTCGACATCATGCTACGAGTCTATTTTCTGCAGCAGTGGTTCGCGCTCTCGGACCCTGCGGTCGAAGACGCGCTTTACGAATCGCCGGTGCTGCGGCGCTTTGCAGGCATCGATCTGGGCCGGGCTCCGGTGCCCGACGAGA
The DNA here is from genome assembly GCA_963830225.1 of uncultured Acidobacteriota bacterium. Taxonomy (GTDB): domain Bacteria; phylum Acidobacteriota; class Terriglobia; order Terriglobales; family Acidobacteriaceae; genus Telmatobacter. The sequence continues at coordinate 711,285 of CAWHLO010000001.1, forward strand.
CCACCATTCTCAACTTCCGTCACATGCTCGAAGAACACGAACTGGGCGGCCAAATGCTGGATGCGGTGAATTTGTATCTGGCCACTCGCGGCATCCGGATCACCACCGGGACCATTGTGGATGCGACCATCATCCACGCACCTTCGTCCACCAAGAACGAGAAGAAGGAGCGCGATCCGGAGATGCATCAGACCCGCAAAGGGAATCAGTGGTATTTCGGCGCCAAAGCGCACATCGGCGTCGATTCCAGGGAAGGGGTTGTGCATTCGGTGTGCACCTCGGCGGCGAGCGTTTCCGATGTTCACATGTTGCCGGATCTGTTGCACGGCGACGAGAGGAAGGTCTGGGGCGATGCCGGTTACCAGGGAAAGACCGAGGCGATTCGTGAAGCTGCGCCTGCCGCCCAGGACATGACCAGCCGCCGGGTGAAGACCAAGGCCGGTGTCGATGAAGTGCAGAAGCGCAAGAACCGGACCAAGGCCCGGGTGCGCTCCAAGGTGGAGTGGCCGTTTCGCATTCTCAAGCGCGTCTTCGGCTTTACCAAGGTGCGCTATCGCGGGTTGAAGAAAAACCACGAATGGCTGTGTGCGGCCTTTGCCTTGGTCAATATCTACCAGCACCGCAGGAGGCTGGCGAAGATCAATTTGCAGGTGTCCCCGCAAGGGGCGTAGTGTGTCCGCCGGGGCTCTATCGAGCCTCCGGCGGGCATAACGGCAAGATCGAAAACCGCGAATTGACCAGCTTTGAGTGGATACGGCCAAAGAAAAGCCGTGCACCCTTATAACTCGACGATTTTCAGAGGTTCCCTAGAGGTCGCCTATGCGCATTGCCCAATCGGGTGCTCTCGAGAAAGGTTTAGCCGACGTTGATATTCAGATGCTTTCTATCTGGGACGTTATTCGCTCCAACCGAGTTGTCCTGCCTGGTCAATGATCAACGGGAGGAGATAAAAGAAGCCTTCAACACTCTCTATATGGCTCAACACGTTGCGAACGTCAGAACCGCTGGGCAGAAGAGGATTGAAGACTTCAATGAGCTCATATTCGTCGGCAAAGACACGCTCATGAGCTTCCGCGAAATGCCTCTTGCGGCTTGGCCATGGATGGATGTGGGCTTTGTACGAGCACAGATTCCCTTCTCCTGGCCGGACACAGGAGAGATGGATCAGGTAGCGGCGCCGGCGTGTGGTCCGGCCGCGCAGCCGGCTTGGTTTGCTCATGGCTGCGACATTGCGGGACGCCGATGACGCGCCACCCGGTTGAGTGCGATGCGGTTATAGCGCTGCGCGAGGATGCAGGGAAGATTTGCGGCGAAGGCGTAAGCGGTCATCACCCAGCATGCCCATGGTGGATTCCACAAAAAGAAGACCGGGAGGACTGCAATCATGCACCAATGGGCGATCTCAGCGCGTCGGGTTTCGAGGATGAACTGCGCAAGGTAAACAGGATCACGAGATGAGAGCCTGTCTTTGGCGAAGCCTCCAAACCAGGGCGCTCCATCAGGAAGCAGAGATTTCCACTTTTGAATGGCAAACAAGTTACGATACAGCCGGCCATCTGCTTCCCAGCGGTGCGGAGACGTCAACCAGTTATCGCGCACAAACAGTTCCGATGGAAGACGCACTGACGTAAAGCCGATAATGAGATGCAACACCGGCCAGCCGAGTATGTTTAGCATCCAGACAAGCATGGTTACACCTCTCGGCCTCGCCAAACGATTTTCTGGCCCAGTGCGCGACTTACGGCTGAGAAGCAAAAGAGAGTCAAATAGTAGGCCAGGGGGATTGGGTAAAGGAGGCAGGTCAGGAAGCTGTATGTCCCGAGTTGTCTGCTAATCCAGGCCAGTTGCGCGCTTAGCACAAGATAAGCAATGCCGAAGGCGAGTTGTGCCGGGCCGGATGCCCCAAGGAACAGCAATGCAGCCGTCCAGAGTGCAGAGATCCACACAACCGAACAGGCAAGAACGAAGCTGCCTGACTCCGAGGCACCGTCAAGGAACGCCTTTCGCCAACTATCAGACATCTGGCGAAGCCCGTCAGGGAACATGCGCATATGCAGAGTGTCGCGCCCGCTCAGGCAGAGTATCCGCTTGCCTGCCCGGCGAAGCAGGCGAGCCAGATACAGGTTCTCCAACACCCGGTCGTGGACAGCAGCATGGCCGTCGACTGCAAAATAAGTTTCCTTAGAAATGAGAAGCGATTGGCCAAAAAGCTTCGGACGAGAAATGGTTCCAAAACCACCCGTGCCCGCAGCCATAAGAACGATGAACATCAACGACAACTGCTCATAAGGAGACTGCATGACGTGATAGGGGAGCAGTGAAAGCGCCAAATCCGGATCACCTTCGCGAAGCCAGCGCGCCAGGAGGCGCTCCAGACCTCCAGGTACAAAATATGTATCGGCATCGAGGAAGATCAGCACCTCACCCGCAGCATGTTGAGCGCCTTGGTAGCAGGCCCAGGCTTTTCCCGTCCATCCCGCAGGCAATGGGCTGGATGCGATGACAGCCGCTCCCGATTTGCGCGCAACGCTTGCAGTCTGGTCAGTGGATGCATCGTCGACCACAAGGACTTCTATCTTTCGCAGATAAGAAGTGAATATGGACTGCAGCAGGCGAGGAAGATTGCGCTCTTCATTCCGCGCAGGGATGACGATGGATACGCTGATCTCGTCGCCTGCCTGAGCATCCGGACAAATGGGGATATGCCAGAGCAGAAGAAAGCCCGCGCAAAGTCCCGTGACACAAAGAAGCGCAGCAAGGATCATCGCGCCTCAGCCTCAGCTCCAGCCTGCTCCGCGATCATGCGTGCAACGTGCTGGCCACTGAGCGTGACCATGGGCATTCCGGCGCCTGGATTTACGCTACCTCCAACGAAGAACAGATTGCGGAATTGCGTGCTTTGCCTAGGCGCCTTGAACGCGAAGTTACTGCGGCGATCGCAGATGACTCCATAAATGGAGCCGCGGTTCGAGGCGTATCGAGCTTCAATGTCATATGGCGTCCAGAAGTCCTCGATGATGATATGCCGGCGCAGGTCCTTCAGTCCCATGCGCTCCAACTTGTCGAGACACACCTCCTTGAGAGCAACGTAGTCATCCTGTGTATACGCTCGCTGCTCATCGATAGCGGGAATATGTGGCAATATCTTGATGTTGTCGCAACCCACCGGCGCCTGAGATGCATCCGTCCGCGTCGGAGCTACGACGTAGAGAGTCGGATCGTCCGGAAGCTTCTTTTCTCGAAAGACGCGATGAAAATGTCCATGCAGATCTGCGGAGTAGAAGAAATTATGATGGGCCAGTTGCGGATAGACGCGATCAAGCCCGAGATGGACTACGATTCCGGAGCAAGACGGTTGGAAGCGGCGCAATTTCTTCATCGCTGGCTGCGGAGCGCCCAAAAGCTTCCGCATGGCAGGTATCACTTCCATATTGGAGACTACGTAATCCGATGGGAGCGTACGCATCACGCCGTTCAGGTCGCGAGTCTTTACGCCGGTTACTGCCTTTCCGTTGCGTTCGATCTCCACGACCTCTTGTCCCAGTTGAAGGTCAACACCTGTCTCGTGTAGTCGTTTCCGGAAGGCGTGGGCAAGCTGATAAAGGCCACCCTGAACATACCAAAGACCAAATTCCATCTGGATATTTGGCATCAGGTTCATGAAAGCGGGTGAGTCAATGGCACTTGAGCCGACATATTTTATGAAGTATTCAAAGATGTCTCGCAGATACCGGTTGCCGATTCTCTTTTTGATGCTGCCCGACATCGACCGCAGGTAATCGAGATCGCGCGCGTCCTTCCAGCCATAGAAGCGGATGAACTCGCCGAAAGTGTCAAGGCCGTGACGGAGGTAGCCTTTCTCCACAATCTCGTATTGCCTGCGCGAATAAGCAAGAAAGTTGCTGTAGTCTCGGAATGACTCCGGACCAAAACGCGCCAGTTCGGAACGCATCGTGTCCGGGTCTTCCCAAAGGTCCACAACGGTGCCGTCCTCAAAGAAATTACGCCACTGGGGATCGAGGCGCTGCAGGGAGATGTAATCTTCGAGGCGCTTGCCGTCTTCTTCGAAGACTGGGCGGAAGATCTGCGGCAGAGTGAAGATCGATGGTCCGAGGTCGAAACTGAATCCACCCGTTTGGAGTTGATTCAGCTTGCCGCCGACATGAGTATTCTTTTCCAGCAGCGTGACGTGAAAGCCTTTGCGGGCAAGCATGATTGCCGCGGTCATGCCTCCCAGTCCGGCTCCGATTACCACCACGCTTTTTGTGGTTTCATTCTGCTTCATATTCCCTTCACGACATCGATGGTGATTGTGGTGCTTTTCTCCAGGTGAAACGAGCACTCTGAAAAGCGTGGTGGACCAAAGTGCGGCCGTGGATTGTTCGATACCCCAACAGGCTCGCGTGGAATTCCGATGAAGTTACGGTCGAGTTTGCGATTGCTGTTCAGGTCTTCATAAACTGACACGGCATATGTTCCCGGTGGCAACTCGACATGGATTTGCATTTGGCTGACGCCCGGAACGATCGGCAGAAAACCGTGACGAAGGGCCTTGCCTACTTCTCCCGGAAAGCCGGAAGGCGAGGCGAAGATCAGATAGGCAAGCTCACCATGCGCTTGCGCGGTCAGATGAACATCGATGGAGAGATGATCTTCCTTTGCGGTTTGTGCGGCCGGCCTGAGAGGAAGCAGGACCATTGCCAGAATGCAAACCAGAAATCGGCTGACAGGCGCAAAGGCTGCCGCCCCGCTGTGCCGGAGGCGAATTAACTTCGCGAGTTGCTCTCGGGTGCGGCTCGTGAATGGAAACCAGTTGATCTGACTTGCGCGGCTATCCCTGGCCCGCATAACGGTCTTTAAGCGTGAAAAGGATCGGAGGCCTTCAGGACCGTGATATCGCCCGTAGCCGCTGTGGCGATTGCCTCCAAAAGCTGCATTGGGATTTGCAATGGTTCTGATCACATCGTTCACGGCACAGCTCCCGGCGCATATTTGTGCTGTAATACGTTTGGCGCGAGCGCGGTTTCGAGTCCAGACGCTGCTGCTGAGCGCAAATTCACCCGCGTTCGCAAGCGCCACCGCCTCATTCTCGCTGCGGAATGGCGCGACACATAAGGCCGGCCCGAAGGACTCTTCCGTGAGGATGCGTGCTTCGGCTGGGACATCGGCCAGGATTACCGGGCCGCCCGCACTCAGCGCGTCCTGCTGCGGGAAGCGCAGCTTGGCCCCGCGTGAAAGGGCATCGCGAACCAGGGTAAGGTGAAAAGAAAGCGCGGAGCCGGAGAGGGGACACAGATCAGTTTCCGGATCGTTCCTGACGTGCAGCTGTGCGATACGTTGCGTCAGCCTGTGCACAAAGGCGTCGTAGATGGATTCTTCTATGTAGGCACGCTTGACAGCCACGCACACGCGACCGGCATTTGAGAATGCTCCATAGGCGATCCCTTCTACCGCGCGCTGAAGATGGCAGTCCGCGAAGATCAGGCTCGCATCCTTACCGCCGAGCTCAAGGATCGCAGGAATCAGGTAATTGGCAGCGCGCTGCGCCACCTGACGACCGTGCCGGCTGCTCCCCGTAAAGAAGATCATGTCTGGACCCGCTTCAATAAGGGCTTCTGCCTGTTCTGGCTCATCATGGAGAACTTGCACAAGAGCGGGAGGAAGGCCGGCCTGCGTGCACAGCCTGGCAATCCGCTCAGCGGTCTCCGGAGTGCGTTCAGAGCACTTCAGGATCACTGCATTTCCTGCGGCGAGTGCTGTAATGAGCGGAATGATGGAGAGCTGGAACGGGTAATTCGCGGGACTGCAGATCAACGCTACCCCGTGAGGCTCGAAATGACTCTCGAATCGAGCGCCTGAGAAAAGGAAGGCTGGTTTGCCGATTCGGCGCGGACGGAGGATACGTGCCGCACGCTTTTCGTAATAGCGCATTTGCTCCAGTGACACGAGCACATCGCCAGCCAGTGCGTCGAGTAGCGGCTTGTTTGTTTCGCGTGCGATGGTAGCAGCGATGGAGTCGCATTGCCGTGCAATCTGATGCCGCAATCGCGCAAGAACATCGCATCGCTCAGAGATACGCAATGCTGCCCACGCATGTTGCGCGACATGGGCACGCGCCATAATCTGATGTGGACTCAGTGAACTCACGCGAGAGCCAGCTCCAGGGGTTTTGCCACGGGATAGGGAACTTCGTACTTCTGGCAGATGAGATTGGCGGAGATTCGAGCAGATTCGAAGATGGTGGGAAGTCCGCTGCCGGGATGAGTGCCTCCGCCCACCAGATAACAGTTCTCAAATTCTCCAAACTGGTTGTGTGGGCGCAGATAGAGCATTTGATTCCAGCTGTGCGCCATATTGAACGTTGCTCCTAAAAAGACTGAATGCTTCTTTTCCCAGTCTTCTGGCGTGATGATGAGTTCCTGTCGGATGTGGGGCGTTACGTCGCCGTATGGAGTGCGCTCCCTGAGCAGACGCAGAACTGTCTCGCGATAGCGTTGTTTGTATTCCTGCCAAGGGATACCGCTCTTGTTGTTTGCCACGGGAACCAGAATGTAAAGGGCAGAATGACCTGCCGGCGCCCCGTAAGGGTCTGTCTTTTGGGCATTGCGGATGTAAAGCGACACATCTTCCGGGGAGGCTTCGCCGCGAGTGATTGACTGAATGTTCTTCCTGTAGTTCTCGGCAAACACAATCATGTGGTGCTGTGCCTCCCAGGTGCGATCAAGGCCGAGATACATCATGAAGGTCGAGCAGGAGAACCTGCGCTTGCGAAGGGCAGAGGGCTTGTGGCGATGAAGCTCCCTGGCATCGAAGAGGGTGTTCATGGCATGGCCGAAGTCGGCATTAATTACCACGTTGTCACAGAAGATCTTTTCGCCACTCTCCAGTTCGAGCCCGCAAGCTCGACGGCCATCCACAAGCACTCTTTTTACAGGGGCGAAGGTGTGAATCTCAGCACCTTCTTCCCGTGCTACCTGGGCAAAGGCGGCACTGATGCGGCTGAGACCGCCCATCACGTGATAGACGCCGTGCGCATGCTCAGTGTAAGGAATCATGGTGAAAAGCCCGGGACAATCCCACGGCGACATGCCCAGATACTTGGACTGGAAGGTAAATGCCAGCCGAAGCTCTTCCGAGCCGAAGTAATCTCCCAACACGCCGAAGAGTGATCTTCCCGGAGCAATGTGTGGTACCGCAGCGAGCAAGGTGGGGCTGATCATGCTGCTGAGTGTTCCGTAAGGCATTTGCAGGCAGGGGTAGAGTTCTTCAAACCGCCGGCTTTCGCGCTCCAGGAAACGATCGAGATTAGCACCTTCGCCCGGAAAGTGCTTTTCGATTTCCGCCTTCATTGCCTGCGGATCAGAATGAACGAGCATAGCCTTGTCGTGAAACTTCAGCTCGTACATTGGATCAAGTTTACGGAACTGCAAATAGTCGCTCGATCTTCTTCCACCCTCGGCGAAAAGTTCGTCGAGCAGGAACTTCATCATGAGAAAGGTGGGACCAAGATCAAAGCGGTAGTCGCCGAGGCGGACTTCTGCATTACGGCCACCTATCACATCCTGCTTCTCGAAAACTTGAACTTCAAAGCCACGTTGCGCCAGGAGCATTGCGGACGCAAGGCCTCCTGGCCCGGCTCCCACAATCGCGATGCGCTTCTTCTTGCCGCCTGAATGAACTCTCATGAACTCACAATAGGCGGAATTTGCCCTTCAACAAGATCAACGGAAAGCAAAGAGTCGAATCACTTGCTCTCGATGCAAAGAATGTAAAATATTTTGCGCATCAGTAAAGTACGCGCTTTTGGCCCGGCCATTCACGCTGGCTTGGACTACGCAGAGAAACCCTCGGTGACGACGACCGCTGTACAACGTGTCTTAACCAGGCTACGGTAGGAATGCTTCTGCATCGAGTCGAAATAGATGGCGTCGCCGGCGACGAGCTGGTACTTGTCCACACCCACTGCGATCTCCAGCTTGCCCTGGACCAGGTAGAGCAGTTCCACGCCCGGATGATAATGGGGGGTAAGCTTCTCCACCGGCAGAGAATGGAAATGCGCCAGGTACCCATTCAATTTCCGCTCATTCACGCGGAAGTCGAGGCTTTCGAAATGCCACGGCACAACGGTCGACTTCGGATCCGATGGGAAGACCTGGCGATCCTTGCGCCTTACCACTGCCACCACATGCCGCTTCCGCGGGTCGCTGAAGAAGTAGTCGAGCCCGACATTGAAGACCATGGCGATCCGCGTGAGCGTTGGCAGCGTGGGCACCAGCCGTCCGTTCTCAAGGCGCGACAACATGGCCGCAGATAAGCCTGTATGTGCGGCAAGTTCTGCGAGCCCCATGCTGCGACGCAGACGCAATGTGCGCAGCTTGTCGGCAATCGCATACGGGCGCAGGGATTCGCCCACCGTAGAGGCGTCAGTCCCTTTTGAATTTGTCTTTCTCTGTTTCACTGAGCATCCATCCCTTTCACCTGCAGCCCATAAGCCGTCAAGAGGTCTATTGAGTCACAATCAATTACATTTGCATGGTTGTCAAGAGGGCTGATTGGAACGGGGAGAATGCGCAAGGACACATCGTGGTTCGTGTGCTTCCTTTCAGTAGGCAGGCATAGTCTATGGTTGTTCGTAGCGCCGGTTGAATGCGCGGCCGGAGGACGAGTCAATGTGCAGCAGTTGAGGTGGATTGTGGGGCATAGGTGTCATTGACTTATCTGAGATGGCTTGTTACCGAAGGTATACCTTCGGTAACAACAGGCCGTTTTGGCGGCCGACTGTCGCCAGCGATAAGTGGCGATCTATGAAATTCCGACAAATATACATGATCTCCAGATAATCTGATGTAGAAGAATCGACATATCCGAACCTTGCCGGTGGGCATCTCGAAAGGTTGAATAATCTCGATGCCCCCGCTGTCCAAGACACATCGATGTTGATGCTGCGTCTGTTGAGCCTGGACGCGCCGCAGGACGCGATCCATTATGTCTTTTCCTTTAATCATCGCGGATGCTGCACGCGATGAGTTAGGGATGCAGCTGTGTACTCCTTCTCAGGTCATCACGGCAGGGACTCCCGCCTCCGTGTCAACGTTGTACGGATGTTTTTCAGTGCCCTCGGCCATTTTCTCGGTTTGTCGCTGGCACGGTCCTTGAGCCTCCCGATTATTGATCCGGCCCTGAAGTATTGCTACGCGGCGGCATAACATACGTCTTTCTGTCCGAAGTAGTTTTCGACCCGGTCTGGCTGTTTCTGGATGCTGCGCAGAGCGCCGATGGCAGTGCGGGTCAGGGCGATCTTGTTTCTGGCAGGAGCAGCTTTGGTCACATGCTGCTTCAAGTCAGCGTTGAGCATCTCGTCCGGGTTCAGTTCCGGCGAGTAGCTGGGCAAGTAAAAAACCTGGATCTTCTCTTCGTTTTCCGCGAGCCATTTCTTCACAGCCTTCGAATGATGCACCCGCAGGTTGTCGAGAATCAGGAAGACTCTCTTCTCCCGTCCATGCACGATCCGCTTCATAAAGCCGATCAGAACCGTGGCGTTCAAAGCGCCCGAGAAGACCTTCCAGCGCATCTGGCCCTTGTTGGTCACCGTCGAAATCACGCTCAGCTTCGCGCGATTGGCGTTGGCCAGCACGACGGGAGTCTTTCCCTTCGGCGCATAACTGCGGCCACGCACATCATCGGAACGAAGGCCTGTCTCGTCACCCCACTGAATCTCAGCGCCCTCTTGCTTGGCTTGCGCAGCGATCTTTGGATACTCCTCGTTGACCCATTTCGCAACCGCTTCGGGCGACTGTTCGTAAGCTTTCTTCAGTGGCCGTTGCGGCGTGAATCCCCAGCGCTTCAGATACTTGCCCATGTTACGCACTGTGAGCCGAACGTTGTACACGGCCTCGATCAACTCGCTCACCGCTTGGCGCGTCCACAGCGCATAAGCCAGCTTCAACTGGTCCGGCGTGCGGTCCTGAATGAGTTGCTGAATCCTCTCTTCTTGCTCGGCGGTCAACTGCCGACCGCTGCCGACCGGGCGGCCGCCACGCTTGACCTTCACCGCACTCCAACCACCCCTGCGAAAAGCCTTGTGCGCCTCCACCACCGTGTGCGTCGATAGTTCGCACTGCTCGGCGACTTGCCGTACCGCTATACCTGCCTCGCGCAACTTTACGGCCCGACGTCGCCGCTCGTTCAGAACCGCATCAGGTAAGCCGCGTGAATCGATCTTCTCCATGCTCATTTAGACGGAGAAAGGTATCCATCCGGGCAACTACACGGTTGACGGCTTGGACGCTGAGCTGAGAAGTTAGTTTGCCATCCTGGCGGCGTAGGCGGTGGGGGTGAGTTCAGCGAGGGACTGGATCGAGCGGTTGGCCAGGCCTGGAAGGATATCAGCGAGATACTTTCGGATGGGGATGTTGAGCCGACGGCAGCTTTCCACCACCGAAAAGATGGCGGCGATCTTCGGCCCGGCTTCCTTGCTGCCCAGATGCAGCCAGTTTTTCCTTCCGATCGCTATAGAGCGCATCGCATTCTCGGCCAGGTTCGTACTCAGCTCGAGTTCCGGATGCTTCAGGAAAACCGTCAGCTTGTTCCAGAACGATAGCGTGTAATTGGCCGCCTGTCCGGCTGCGCTCTTAGGCAGCGCGGTCTTTTGCAAGGCCAGCGCCGCAGTGCGCAACAGTTCCAGCAGTTTGGGCGCACGCTCCTGCCGGAGCGCATCCCGTTGTGCGTGATCCAGGTTCTGTTCGCGAGCTTCGCGGTCGATGGCGAACAACTCGTCTATCAGGGCAACGATGCATGCCGATTCCTGATCGTTGGCATTGATCTTGACGGCATCAACGTACTTGCGCCGCGCATGCGCGAGGCAGCAGGCGTGAACCATCTTCGGACCGCCGACGTGGTTGTATCCTTTATAGCCGTCGGTCTGCAAAAGGCCATTGAAATTGCCCAGGAACTGCTTCGGCCCCTCGCCTTCACGGCCCATGCGGAAGTCGAACACCACGCCTTTGCCCGGCGAGCCATACTGCCACATGTAAGCCTGGTGATTGCGGCCGCGCTTGTCATGCGTCTGAACACCGATGGGAGTTTCGTCGGCCTGGATATAAGCTTCGGCCAGCACCTCACGCTTCATCGCCGCCGAGATCGGTATCAGTAACTCGCCGACCCGCAGCACCCCATCGTTGAGTGTCGATAGCGCGATCTGGACGCCGGCATCGCGCTTGATGATGGCCTGCTGACGATAGAGCGGAAGCGACGCGCAGTACTTGGCGACCACCGCTTCGATGATCATCTGGTCGGAGAGAACCGACTTGGCAACGATGCGCTCCGGCACAGGCGCGGTCTGTACTCCCTGCTCTTCGCAATCGCGGCAGGCACGCTTTTCCCGCCGGATCACCTTTACGTAATACTCGGCTGGGCGGACGTCGAGCACTTCCGTCTCTTCATAACCGATCACGGTGGTTTGCTTGCCGCACCTGCCGCAGTTGCATTGCTCGGGCGTGCAGGCGACGATCTCTTCGACACGTTCGAGATGAGCGGGCAGTTCCTGCCGGCCGGGATGTTTGCGACGGGGCTTGCTCGCGGGCTTGTCTTGCGGCGTCTTTGGCTGGAGCGGTTCGCGCTCACCCTCAGCCTCGACTTCCTCACTCGACACGCCCGGCTCCAGATCCAGCAACTGGAGCTGCAAATCGCTCAGCGTCTCGCTGCGCTTGCCGTACCGGGCGATGCGGTCCAGCCGCAAGCGCTCTTCGAGAACCCTGATCTTCACCTCGGCCAGGGCCAGTGCTTGATCCTTGCGCGTCAACTGCTGATCTCGGGCCGCGATCTGTTGATCTCTTTCCGCAAGCTGCGCCTGAAGCTGCGCGACGATCTCGGCGAGCAGCGGATCAGGTTGCAGGCTGGACTGTGCGGGAAGGCTCAAGATGTCTTATGAATAGCAGACATCGCTGTGGATAAGATCACTAATCGCCAGTGTTTATACGGCCTTACGTGACTCTTCTGATTCCTCGCCCACGGCCCGGCGATACCACTTCCGCTGCCGCGTCTGAACCAGATCGATGCCTCCGATAAGCAGCGCAAAATGCTCCCGGCTCAGCTGCACTCGCTTCTCGTTGCCTGCGGGCGCAGGCCAGTATAGGCGGCCGCCTTCCATACGCTTGGAGCAGACCCAGAGCCCCGAACCATCGAAAAACACCAGCTTCAAACGATTCCGACGCGAATTCGCGAAAAGGAAAATGTGACCGCTCGCCGGATCGCACTCCAGCACGTCGCGGATCTTGCCATACAGGCCGTCGAACCCGATCCGCATGTCCGTGTTTCCGGTGGCAACGTAAACGCGCGTTGCCGCGCCCAAGGCGAACATCGCCTCAGCTTTCCAGAACCGCAATCAGCCGCTTCAAATGACTGACATCGAACCCGGCTTCCACAACGATGCGCCGCCCGTTGACAAGTTCCACGCGCAGTCCGCCGCTCACCGGCGATGCGCTGATCAGATCGACAGGCAACAGCTCTTGTGCCGTATGCGTTGCTCGGCGGGTTCGATTCCGAGCACGGTAGTAATCCAGCGTGTGCAGCGCAATACTGTGCGCACTGCAAAATCCCTTGCGGCTCAAACCGCTCTGCTCAAAATCCCGTACCAGGCTTTCGGCCTCTGCCTGGCTCCGACGACGTCTCTCAACAACCGTTCTCGCATCTCCCATGCTTCAACTTCATCATGCGATCAAGTCTGCGAAAAGAGTGGCTTTGCCCGGATGGATACGGAGAAAGATCTATATTCGTTGCATATATTATGGGCCGTATCAGTAAATCAAAAATGGACGGTTACCCTGCGTCGAGCGATAATCCGTACCGGGCCGACCAGTCCCGAAGTGGGCAGGGGATGAAAATCTTTCTCCCGGCGTTCCCATTCGGCTTTTCCCTCGTGATAGATGTCAACCGTGGAACCATAGTGAGGAATCAACTCTACCGGTACCTGCGGCAACTCTTTCATCCCCGCAACGTAATTGATCAGCGTGTTGGTCACCAGGATCTCAAGATGATTGCTGCCGCTCTTTAGCGCGTCAGTCACATCCAGTCGGTAAGGCTGCATCCATGCCACACCAACCGACTTACCGTTCAATATCACCTCTGCGATATTGCCAACTATCCCCAGATCGAGGACGGTTTCCAGTTCCTTGTTCACATAGTCAACAGGCACCTGGAAATCCAGCACGTAGCTCCCCGTTCCTGAAAAGTGCTTCGTTTCTGCATCTTCTGTCCACGACTGCAAGAGCGATATCTGCTTTTCAAGTGTCTGGAAAAAATAGCCTTCCAAAACCATCTTCCAGGTACCGCTGACCGGCAGCGGTTCCGGCAATCCGGAAACCGTGGCCCGCCCCTTCCGGCTCTGCCCCTCTTCGATTACGGTCACTTGTATCTCGCCGTTTTGGTCCACAATCCCCTGTACGATCTGACGATCCAACTCACGGACCTCTTCCATGTTGGTCTCGCTGATGCGCAGAGACGGTTGGCCGGAACGAAAGATAAAAATCGTCGAAGCGAAAGGTCCCAGACGAATGGGAATCTCGATTCCTTCGGCATGTGCCTGGTAGACGAAGACCGGACGGATCCGGCCAGTCATCGGATCCCACTCCTCAGGCGTCTTTCCCGGAACACGGAAGGTCACGCCGGTGCGGATTTCCTTCGGCTGCAGGTTGGTCACGAAATAGATCTCATCCGGACCCAACCGGCGATGCAGAAACGTCAGCCCGTTGCTTTGTTCCCCTCCTGCCAGCTCGAAATCCGGCGCCAGACGGTCTCTCAGCGCGGCGAGCAGTGCCCGTTGCGGAACCGTGAGGGGCGATGTGGGCTCGTCGGGCTGTGGAAAAGGGGTGAAGTGTTGTCTCTCGACCTTGTAACTCGGAATCTTATATTCGGTGAAGAAGTAAGTATGGCCGCCGCCCGGATGAGCCTTCCCCTGGCCGACGGGACCGAATAGTTCTGTGACAATCTGCTTCACGCGTGCGTCATTCTGCGTGGCATTGTCGAACCCCACCGACGCCGCCGGAAGCTCATCCAGAGCAATAACCACACCACCATCCAGCACAAACTCCCGAACAAACTCCATGGTAGCCACCGGAACAGCCGTTGTTCGTGGCATGATCAGAAAACGGTACCGAAGATCACGCACCTTGATTTGCCCCTTCTCTACCTGGGCACGGTGCTGAAGAACGTCATCGTTGACCGGGTCAAAATCGTATCCGTTGGCCACCAGAGTCTTCCCCAAATCTCCAAACGGCATAACCCTCTGGTTATTGTCAAAGAGCACCGTTTCCGTCCAGACCGTCGATTGCGGCGAGTAAATCAAAACATCGCCGGCAAACTCACCCTGCCGCAGCAGAAAGCAACACCGGCTCACATACTTTGTCAGATGGTGGTAATACTTCCACCACACGTTCCAATGGCTGATCCGATTAGCCCAGGGCATATCACGCGAGGGAGCTACATGCATTTCCGGAGAATAGATATAACCGTGGTTATAGAATTGGGTCACGCCGTCTCGCAGAAAGGCATCTGTGGCGCCCTTCATTTGTTCCAGCGTTGTTCGGTATCTCTCTGTATGAAGAAAAGTGTATGACTCGGCTGAGATAATCCTGCGACCGTATAGATGCCCGCCAGCAGCCACTTGCTTGCGCGGATTCATGACCACTGCAAAGCGGTCGGTAGTCACTTCCATTTCTGGCCGCGGGGCCAATCCCGCTCCCTGAATAATTTCCTCGGTGAAGCGATAATGCGGTTGAATCCGTGCCTCCACGTTGTGTTTGCCGCACCAGTCGATAAAGGTCAGAAATGTCGCATCCAGCCCCAGCCAGCCAAGAAAGTCATTCACGTCGTAGCGGATCTTCGGTGTAAGTTCTCCAATATCCCACCACACGGCCGGCAGGTAGCGTGTAAGATCGTAACCCTTGAAGGCCTTGAATTTGTCCAGTGCAGCATTACTCCAGTGGATCGTGCCGGGAAATACCATGATTTCGAAGCTATCGCAGAAAAAGGTGTCCAGCGCCTTACCGAACTGCTCACCAAAAGCCTGATAATAGGTCTCTCCCAGATACTCGCAGTAATTCCGTACTGCCTCTTTACTGAAGTGGTCTAACACCCATTGTTGACGTGGAAAATTATCCGTTGTTTGACATTGTTGTCCGGTGTACTTCAGGCGGAAGACCATTAACCGCCACTGGCCTGAGGGAATTTCCCAATGCAGTCGATCCTTTTCAATCTGGCTGGTCAGATCTGTCAGCGAGGACCCATCGAGCTGATCGTCTGAAATCTTCCCTGCAACTACAGCAACAATTTGGCCCTCGTCCGGCGCATTGGAGTGAAAGTCAGAGTTAAGAGGTCCAGATTTGGCAGGAGGCGTGTATTCAGGCAATGGCTGATTGAACTCCGTTGGGCCGCTGACATCCATCCACGCCCGCGTTAACACCTTACTGCGCTGAGTCTCTGGTACCCAGAAGCCTCCAAAGCTCCACCCCGGACTGAAAGTAATCGCAGCCTCCATGTCCTGCCGTTCCGCTTTATCAATTGCGAATTTCACCATCTCAAGGAATTCTTTCGAGAGGTACGGAATATTTCCCTTGGCGTACATCCTCCACGGACTCATGATTTCGACGCCGCCCATGCCTTGCTGGTGCATCTGCTCCAATTCCCAGGCAAGGCCATCGCGGGTTACTGCATTTCCCGGCCACCACCAGCGTGTATGCGGCCGGTAAGTATGCGCTGGATTGAGCCAACCAGCGATCAGTTCTGAGGAAAGACTGGAAAACGCTGCTGCGTTCTCCGGAGAAGCGAGATGTCCGGTTTGCCCCAGCACCTGAGTCGGCAAGGTGCCTGCTAACCCCACGGCCCCCGTAACCTTGGCGACCTCCACAAAGAACTCCCGGCGGTTCAGCTTGTGCATCTGTTCTTGTTTTTCTCGATGGCTATCCATTTTTCCAGCTCCTCTAGAGGATTCATTGCGTTGCTTGGAAGTCTTACTTGCGAGACGCATAACCATAGGTATGATCGCGGCGTGCCACAACC
Organism: uncultured Acidobacteriota bacterium; assembly: GCA_963830225.1. GTDB lineage: Bacteria > Acidobacteriota > Terriglobia > Terriglobales > Acidobacteriaceae > Telmatobacter. The sequence continues at coordinate 727,338 of CAWHLO010000001.1, forward strand.
CTTGAAGCCAACACTGCCCCGTCGCCTGCCTTCGCATCCGGCTCAACCTATGCCCGCGCACAAATCCATGCGTAGGCACCGAGTCTCAGAAAGGAGGAAATCATGGGAATGTCAGGAAGATCCTGGTCGTGCATCGCACCACAGAGATACACCTGCCGAGTGGGAATTCACCAGAATCTCCGCTGTGGTTCCTTGGTCGCGAAAATTCTACACGCTCGAACCGCTTCTGCGAGAGCGATTCGTGAAAAGCTTCTCGTTACCAGCCTTTGCGTGGCCCGGTCTGGGCACGAAGAGTCAAAAACTCGGGAATGATGAACTGGAACGTCCTCTTGACTATGCCATCAGTATATCTGAATAATTATTCGACTATGGTTGCATTAGAGAATACATACGACTACTGCCGACAGGTATTGAAGGAAAGGCTTCGTGAAACTGCTCCAGACCGGATCCAGATCCTCACTGGACCGCGGCAGGTCGGCAAAACAACACTTCTGCTGGAGCTCGCCGAGCAGTTTGGGGATCAGACTGTCTATACTGCGGGTGATGATCCCTGTGCGGCCGTTCCGGGTTTTTGGGAACGGTGCTGGATCGATGCGGAAGCACGGGTACAACGTGGGCCCGTCGTTCTCATACTCGATGAGATCCACCGCCTGCCCGATTGGGCAGCGAAACTCAAGGGCAGTGGGACCGCCTTCGCCGCAAACGCATTCCCATCCACGTCGTTGCTACAGGCTCGTCGGCGCTGCATGTTGCCAGTGGATCGCGAGAAAGTCTGGCCGGGCGATTCGAGCGACTGACGCTAAGCCACTGGCCGGCTGCTTCCCTTGCCGAAGCTTTTCATCGTTCCCCTGCAGAGGCTACTGTAAGTCTTGTCCGCTTTGGTTCGTATCCTGGCGCTGTGGAGTTCGAAAGAAATCCCGCGCGATGGCGCGCCTATGTGCGTGATGCCATCATCGAACCTGCAATTGGCCACGACGTACTGGCGCTGGGCGCCGTTCGCCGCCCGGCTCTGCTGCGGCAGGTCTTCGCAGTGGCTGTCGGCTCACCGGCCAGGATTGTTTCCCTTCAGAAGATACAAGGTCAACTGCAGGACAGCGGCGCACTGGAAACGGTGGCACATTATCTGGCGCTGTTACAGAATGCCTATCTTGTTGCGCCAATTGAAAAGTACTCCCCTGAGGCCTCCCGGCGTCGCGCCTCCCCTCCCAAACTTATGACGCTCAACAATGGCCTTCTTTCGGCGATGCATCCTGATGGCGCTCCAGACCGGAAACAAGAGCCAGAGCGATTCAGCAACTGGGTCAAGAATGCCTGTCTCGCGTTCGGCGTCAATCAAGGGCAGCGCGTTACTTACTGGCGGGAAGAACCGCTGGAAGTCGATGCAGTGTTTGAAGGAAGCTGGGGAAACTGGGCCATTGAGGTCAAAACCGGCAGGTTCAGCAGCCAGGATTTGCGGGGATTGACAGAGTTCTGTCGTCGTTATCCCGCGTTTACTCCGCTGGTGGTGACTGCACCCGGAAACGAAGAGACAGCTCGGCGCTACGGACTTCGCAGTATCAGTTGGGAAGCTTTCCTTTTGACCGGTCCTGCCTGACATCAGACTCTGAATAGGGAATGCCTGCGCCTGATGCTGACGATGCCGCCTAAACGGCCTGTTGTTACCGAAGGTATAAATTTTGGAACGGCCGGATTGGGGAGATTCGCCCGTTGATTTAAGGGGATTTAGGCGGCGGGTTTTTCCGACCCTTTTGTAACAGCGCTGATCCGCTTGTGGGTGTCATAAAGTACGCGGCGCTGCTGGCGCAGGGACAGGTCGATGTTCTGGGTATCGGCGAGGATCCGGGCGGCGGTCGCACGAAGCTCGGCGATGCCGGTCAGCGCTGCGATATAGTTCCGACCGACAGCATAGAGCAGCACGGCCAGGACCACGATGACAGCCGGGCGGACAAGCAAAACCATGCCCGGAGCAGGATATGCCGCTCTGCATCCGGAACTCAAAAGAGTCAATCCCGAAGAGTATCCGGATACCCTCCGGCCTCGTCTCAGGTGTGCGCCCGGCCAACTGGTCCTGGAGCTGCCGCTTGATTTCCTCTGCCGCCTCCCAGGAACGGGTCCCGGCCTTGCGGCGATATTGAGTCCCGTTCTGAGTCCAGCGCAGATGTTTCCGGCAACTGCAGCGGCGGGAAAACTCATCCCCGGCGTACTTACAGCCATTCAAATGCCGGACAAAAAATGGTGATGACGGGCGCGCTCACGCTCGCTTTTCCTCTCGTCTGGAAAATTTCGGTAGCACAAAATTAGCACAAAATTCTAAGGGCACAAGAAAACCCCTTGATAATCAAGGGGTTATCTTGTCGGTGAGTCTGTTGGGATTGGACTGGGGCCTTCGCGCATCCGCGACTGCCAGAGCCATGACAAAGAATCCACCTAGGCGGATTCCGGCTGGTCTTATCCGGGGCTGGGGCGCAAAGGCCTCAGGCCTCAGTCACCTCACGTAGGTAACTACTAGAACAATCATTCATAGGCTGGATCAACCTCCTTTCCCGTGTAAGCACACCGTATCGCCCGGGGCAGCCACGCGTCAAGAGCGCAGATCGACACCGCCGGGCCTTGGCACCCGGCGGATAGTCGCCAGCTTCCTTAGTCTCCGATCCCGTGCAGCTTCCAGGCCCCATCCACCAGCGCAAAATCCGCGTGGCGCGTGGTGCTCACCTGGTTACCTGGGTTGTGGCCAATCTGTGCCAGCGGAGCGGGAATGCCTTCGAAGTTTTCCACCTCGTCATAGTCGGCGCCCATGGCCTTGCTCACGCCCGGCAGTTCTTCGCTCGCAATATTCCTCACATTCATGGCTTTCAGGTGAGTCTTGTGCACTGTGGAGACGGTGACTGAATACTTGGCGTCGTTTATACTCATCGGTCGCCATTGGATGACATCGCCACCGCCTTGCAGCGTGACCAGCTTCTTGCCTTCGGGCGTCAATGTGAAATCGGCCCAGTAGTTATTGGGATACTTCAAGGTGCGCTTCCAGTATCCGGCCGTGATGCCCTGCCTCATGCCCAGATCGTTGACGTTAATGCTGAGGCTCACCGGAGCCCCCTGGTCGTATTTGGCCTGGATCATCTGCTGCGCCTGCTGCGCAGTAAGAGGCGGAGCCGATTTGCAGCCGGTGACCAACAAACCGGCAACCAGAACGACCGCCGCGCTCAAGGCATACAACTTCATTGCATTTCTCACGTTCCCCCCTCGGTTGAAACGAACAAGAGTAAATAGAATCTCTTCGTTCGACATTTTTCAACCTGCAGTCGGCCTCTGTCAATGGAGTCCACAGTGACGGGGCTCACACCTGATAAGTTACCGGCTGTGCATCGGGCAGCCGGCAACACCTTCCGGCATTCACTGGAGCCCTGGCTCAGCGGCAGGCGCACCGATAATACGGCTGAGAATCAGCTTCAGAATCCCCGACTGATCCGATTGCAGACAGACGTTCACGTTCGGCGCGCCGGCCACGGGACGCGTGTAGCCTTTGCTATCCACCTCAATGCGCATTGGCTTTACCGGACACAGCTCCGGGTGAACGGCATACGCCACAGTCACCGGGTCGTAGAGCGTGGGCGTGCCCCATGCCTTCACGCCGGACCACTCGTGATAGAGCAGCGTCAGTTGGTCCGTAAGCGGCGAACCGTGAGAGAAAATCTGCGCCTGCTCAGGCTGCTCCAGGTGGATCTGGGTTGAGTCCAGGGGCATCATGAAAACCGGCACACCCGAGGCCAGCAGCGCCCTGGCTCCCGCAGGGTCGCAGCGGACGTTCCACTCCGGATCCGGTGGTGTGTGGGCTCCGGTCTTTGCCTTGTCGTAACCGCGATAGATACTGCCGCCCATCATGATCACGCGCTTCAGCTTGCGAAAAGTCGCCGGATCGCGCGCGATCTCGGCCTGGATGTTGAAGAGTGGGCCGATAGCGATCAGGGTGATCTGCCCCGGATGCGCCCGAATCTGGCGGAGCAGAAACGGGACCGCATCGGGATGGTGCCGCGCCGGTTCCTGGCGGGCATAAGCGCCCTGCGTGAAATGCGAGTCCGGTGTTTGAATCCCCACGGCCACCGGAATATCCGTGCGGCCCACGGCGCTCAGGTAACGGTCCACCAGCCGTGCCCGCAGCGGCGTGTCGCCAAAAGCAGTGGTGACACCCAGAATCCGCAGTCCGGGGCTGCGGAGGGCCAGCGCCAGCGCAAAGGCGTCGTCAATATCGTCTCCGATGTCGGTGTCGATGATGACCAGTTGGGGTTTGGCGGAAACCTCGGATGGGGCAGCTGCTTGTGCGTGTGCTCCGGGCAGGGACACCGCAGTCAGCAAGATCGCGGCAAGCGCAGCCGGCCAAAGAAGATTCTTCATGCCCCACATTGTATCGGTGCGCAGAAGCGGTGGCGATCCCGCATTGCGGTAAGCTGTCCGTGCTGCGTGGCTGCCGGCGCCTCTTATTCCGTCGCGTCGCCGGTTCCCGCCGCATAAAAGCTCAGAGCCGCGTCGCCCTGCTCCAGCAGCCGCACGCGATGCAGCGATCCATAGGCATCCTCAAGCTGCTGCTTGCGGCGGTGTTCGGCAATCACAAGCGCTTCGGCAGCCAGAAGCTTCGCCGCCGCTCCGCCCAGCAGTTCCAGCGTGGCCACATACTCATCCGCGGCACTATACGGAGGATCGAGAAAGACCACATCGAAGGCGCCCGGCCGGCTTTCGCGCACCCGGCGCAGGAACGCGGTGGCGCTGCCGGGGTGGATTCGAAATCCCGTGGTGATGCCAAGGCTGGTCAGGTTGCCGCGAAGCTCAGTGAGCGCCGCCGGGGCGCGCTCCACAAAAACCGCGCTGGCTGCGCCGCGGCTCAGCGCCTCAATGCCGACGGCGCCGGAGCCTGCGTACAGGTCAAGAAACGTCGCTCCCTCCAATCGCGGCGCCAGCACGTTGAACAGGGTCTCGCGCAGGCGGTCGCTGGTGGGGCGCGTAGCCTCGCCAGAGGGAGCCTGGAGCCTGCGTGATCGGTACTTTCCCGCAATAACCCGCATCTTCCCCCAGAATAATCTGTCGCGTAAGTGGCAGCGCAATTGCTTCTGACCAACTACAATCTTCTGTATGCGAGGTTGGTCAATCCCCCTGGGCCGATGGATAGGCGTCGAGGTACGCGTTCACGCCTTTTTCCCGCTGCTGGCGTTTGTATTTCTGGCCTTCAGCAGTTCTAAAGGCTGGGGTAAGCCCATGACGCTGTTTCTCATGCTCGTGGCCGCGGTCGCGGTACGCGAAACAGCGCGCCTCATCGTGGCCGCGTGGCTGGGGCTGCGACTCCGTGCCATTCTCCTGCTGCCCATCGGAGGCCTGTTCGCATACGCCAATCCTGAGAGCCAGGATAAAGCCAATGCCGGCTCCAGCCAGTTGATTCTGGCGGCTTCCGGCCCGCTTGCCAACTGTGCCACAGCGGTCATGCTGGCAGCCGTCATTCTGGGAGCCAGCGGCGAGATTATGCTCTTCCAGGAGCCTCTTATCTCCTCGGCTTATCTGTTGCGAAGCATGGTGTGGATGCAGTTTTTCCTCGGCGTGCTGCATTTGATCCCGGCGTATCCGCTCGACTGCGGACGGATCGTGCGCAATAAGTTCGCGCACAAGCATGGATATACTCCGGCGGCTCGTGTGGCGTCAGGGCTGGGCCAGGGTCTGGCACTGGCGGCCATCCTTGCGGGCATGCTGCTCAAGGACTACTGGATCAGCATCGCCGGCCTGTTCATCATGATCGGCGCTCAGATTGAGGATCAGGGCGTGTTTTTCCAGTCCGTGGTGGATACGGTACGCATGCGTGAAGTGATGCTCACCGATTTCTCCACGTTGTCGCCCTCTGATACTCTGGCTGACGCGCTGGTGCGGTGTGTGCACTCGCTGCAGGAAGATTTTCCCGTCGTGCGTGGCCCGGAACTCGTGGGCATCGTCAGCCGCCAGCGCATTGTGGATGCCCTGCGCAACGACGGAAATGGCTACGTGCAGTCGGTTATGTCGCGTGCCTTTCAGGTGGCAGGGCCTGAGGACACGCTGGGCACTACGATTCGCCGCCTCTCGGCCGGTCGGGGACTGGCGCTCATTCCGGTCACCGAAAGCGGACGCGTCGTGGGCATCGTCAGCGTGCAGAATCTGATGAGTTCCATGTCGCTGCTGGCCGAACAGCGCCGCATGGAACGGCTTGAAGCTCAGGAATAGCCCGCCTATGGCAGGTGAAGACCAAGCTCCGCTCGCACCCGGCCTTTACCTGGTAGCGACTCCCATCGGCAATCTCGGCGACATCACCCTGCGTGCCCTCGACGTGCTGCGCCGCGCAGACCGCATCGCCTGCGAAGATACCCGCCAGACGCAGAAGCTTCTCAATCATTTCCAGATCGCCACGCCCACCGTCAGTTGCCACCAACACAATGAGCGCCAGCGCGCGACCGAGCTTGTAGAGGCGATCCAGACCGGCTCGCGGATTGCCGTGGTTTCTGACGCCGGCATGCCCGGCATCAGCGACCCCGGCGCTGTCCTGGTGGCCGCGGCCATTGCAGCAGGCGTACCCGTAGTTCCCATACCCGGCGCTAACGCAGCGTTGACGGCGCTGGTCGCCTCAGGACTCCCCGCGGGAGAATTTCACTTTATCGGCTTTCTGCCCGAGCGGGTCGGAGCACGGCGAACGCGCCTCGAAGAGTTGGCCGCTCTGGCCGGCAAGGCCGGATCGCCGCAAACCCTGGTCTTCTACGAGGCCCCGCATCGCATCCTGGAGACCCTGGGCGACCTTGAAGCCACATGGGGTGCCGAGGCGCGCGTGGTACTGGCCCGCGAACTGACCAAGATTCACGAGGAGTTCCTGCGCGGAACCGTAGCGGAGGTGCGCCGCGAACTGACCGGCCGGCCACATATCCGCGGAGAAATCGTGCTGCTGGCTGAAGCATTGCCGCACGATGGCTCTGAGACCCGGCAGGCGGTAAAGCAGGAAGGCGTTCTGGCTCGTCTCGAGCACATTCAAGCCGAAACCGGAGCCGACGAAAAGGAAGCTCTCAAACGCCTCGCTCGCGAACTTGGCCAGTCCAAGAGCGAAGTCTACCGGGAACTCCAGCGCGAGCGCGCCCGCCGACGGTAAGAAAAATCAAAGATAATCGCCGGGGAAGCTCAGTGCACCGGCTCGCGGGAATTGCGCATCTGCCGGATCTCTTCCACCAGTTCCCTCACCTGCTGCCGCTTGCGCTCGCTCATATCCAGGAAGCGGATGCCGATTTCGCGCTTCTTATGGATGGCCTGAATCACGCCGCCCAAGCGAAAGGCGATTCCGGCCAGGCGAAACTCGGTCTCAATACGGGTGTAGATTCCTAAGGGAAAGCGTTCGGGCGTCTTAAGACGGCAGCCGGAAAAGCTCAGGTCGAGAATGCGGCATCGCATCCGGGCGCCGCTGGTCACGAACAGCAGCACCGCATCTTCGTCAACCGCATACCGCGGATGGGCACGGCGTTCAGCCGGCAAAGCCGCATGTTGAGGTTCCGCTGCTTCTGCCCCCATCTTCCCGCTCCCCCTGGCTTGAGCCTTCAGGTGGAAACCTCGCGCCCGGGGCGTTGCGGCCGTCCCTCTGCTGTGCAGGGGACAAAAGTACATCCCAGACCAGCCTGTGCCGGCCAGCAGGACTCAGTGCTCTGCGGCAAGCTTCTCCGGCTGCCCTGCGTCGGAGTCCGCCGCCTCGCGCCCGGAGAGCCTGTCGTACAGATACACGTCGCTGACCGTACCCAGCCCCTCGTTGTACAGGCTCACCACGCCCGTCAGTTTTCTCAGCTCTTCGCCAAACGCATGGATGGCATGCAATTGGCTTGCCGAGGCGGGAAGCTCATATTGGAGCGACTTAATGAATTTCTGGTAGCCGCGGTCCAGCAGCCTGGCTATCTCACCCCGCACCATGATCCCCGGACTCACCAGCACCACAACCGGCCGATCCTTGTCGGCTCCCTCCGCCAGCACCGCACCGGCTCCGTTCTTCGTCACCAGCATGCCGCCCGGAATGCCGCCATACGGCTGCACTTCAAAGGAATGAGTGCGAAGGATTTCCAGGGCCTGATTCAAGTTGGGCTTACGCAATTTCTGTGCCATAACTGCCTTTCCATCTGAGAAGATAGAGGGTGAGGTTCCCAAAGCGGGTTTCCCTGGTACCAATCTCGCATACTGGAAGGATCCTCGGCAATTTCCCAAGGGTACAAATGGCTTGGAAAGAATGCTCCCATCGGCGCTGAACTCGTCGCTGGGCTCGACCCCGATGCTGGGCTCGACCCCGATGCTGGGCTCATCATTGACCAGCCTCATCGGCAACACACCCCTCGTGCGCCTTGATCGCATCCTGCACCACCTGCACGGCGTTACGCTCCTCGGCAAGGCCGAGTGGACCAATCCCGGCGGCAGCGTAAAAGATCGCGCGGCTGCTGCCATGATCGAGGACGCGCGCGCCCGCGGAGAGCTGACACCCGGCAAAACCATTCTGGACGCCAGCAGCGGCAATACGGGCATCGCGTTGGCGATGCTGGGCGCGGCGCAGGGCTTTCCCGTCCGGCTCGCCATGCCCGCCAACGTCTCGCCAGAGCGCAAGCGGATCCTGCGGGCTTACGGGGCCACTGTGGACTGGACTGACCCCGATCAGAGCTCCGACGGCGCCATCCGCCATGCGCGCGAGCTGGTTGCCAATGATCCGGAGCACTTCTGCTATGTCGATCAGTACTCCAACGACGCCAATTGGCTTGCCCACTACCGAACCACCGCCCCGGAAATCTGGGATCAGACCGTCGGGCGGATCACCCACTTTGTAGCCGGGTTGGGCACCACGGGCACCTTTACCGGCACAACCCGGCGGCTGAAGGAGCTCAAGCCTGCCCTCCAGGCTGTGAGCCTGCAGCCCGATTCGCCCTTCCACGGGTTGGAAGGACTCAAGCATCTGGGCTCGTCGCTCGTGCCGGCCATCTACGATCCGAAGCTGGCCGACCGCGAAATGGGGATCGAGACGGAAGCCGCCTACGATATGGCTCGCCGGCTGGCGCGCGAAGAGGGCCTGCTGGTAGGCATTTCCGCAGCCGCTGCCGTGGTGGCCGGCGTACAGATTGCCGGGGAAGAGGCTGCCGCGGGCCGCGAGGCGGTGATTGTGGTCGTGCTCCCCGATGCGGCCGACAAGTACCTGAGCGAGCGATTCTGGGAGGAAACATGAGTACCCTGCGCCTTTCCCGCGCGGTCTACGAGGCCATCCGCAGCCACGGTGAAGAGACCTATCCGCACGAGTGTTGCGGCGCCCTGCTCGGTCATCCTGTCGGCGAGGGCTGGCTGGTGGAGACGTCCATGCCGGCCGGCAACACGCGAACCGACTCCGCGCACAACCGCTACCACATCGCGCCTGCCGAGCTGGTCAAAATCGAGCGCCAGGCGCGCAGCCTCGGCCTTGAGATCGCCGGCTTCTATCACTCGCATCCTGACCATCCGGCGCAATGGTCTGCCACGGACTTTGCCGAGGCGCACTGGCTTGGCTGCTCTTACGTCATCACTGAGGTGGGCGGCGGCAAGGCCGCTGTCACCAACGCCTTTTTGCTTGCCGGAGTCACCGAGGAAGACAAGCGGTTCGAACTGCAGGAAATCCATATCTTCGATCTCGCATCGGACTCCCACAAAAGATGAAACTAACTCCCACAAAAGATAAAACTTTGGATTAGATCCGGCGAGCCCAAAGCAGCAAAATCTCTTTACACCTCTCCGGCGTGGAACGAATAATGGCACCACCTCAGATGGCCTGCGCCTCCTATGGGTTTCTATCCCCAAAGAAGCTCCCAGGCAAATCGAGAGGCATGCTCATTTCTTACTAAATGGCGCCTCAGAGGAGTCAGCCTGGATTTTTTCTCTTGTCTCCTGCCATGGACCGCCTTTTTACCGGATTGTTCTTAAGATTGGGCCGATAACCCCAGTGGGAGGAACTATGAGTGTTCTATCGCTGCCCCGTACGGTCTATAACGCAATCCGCGCCCACGGTGAGGAGACTTACCCCCGCGAGTGCTGCGGCGCTCTGCTGGGGTCTCCGGCGCCCGAGGGCTGGACCATCGAGCTGGCAATCCGGGGCTGCGATACGCACAACGGAAATGGGCATGGCGGCGCTGGCCAAAACGGCAATGGACACAACGCCACCTACACCATCTCTGAAACCGAGATGAATAAGATTGAGCGGCTGGCGCAGAACCTCGGCCTTCACATTGCAGGCTTCTATCACTCTCATCCCGATCAGTCCGCCCAGTGGTCACCTGGAGACTTCGCCGAGGCCCATCGCATCGGTTGCTCCTACGTAATCACTGAAGTTGGCCGTGGAAAGGCCGCCGCAACCAACGGCTTCCTCCTCGCCGGGACAAGGGAAGAGAACAGGTACTTTGAGGCGCAAGAAATCCACCTACTTCACTAGGGTCTGTTAACACTACCAGGACGGTGGCGACAGGAGCCAATTTTTCTCAGTTCGAGGAGCGAGGAGCGACGCATACCGGGTGTCTGCTAGCGACGACCGACGAAGAAATGAGGGGAATTGGCCCCGTCCCGGAGGGTTGCGGCGAAAATCGAGCCATACTTCGTTGTCGTCCTCAACTGTGGGCCCGCCACAGCCTTCGGACTCCGCCTAGTCTTGCCCGATTTTCGCTCGCAACGCCATCCGTTCTGGTAGTGTTAACAGACCCTAATTTCGCCTCGCAGCTATCCTGCGCGACCGCAGCTCAGCGCCGCTTCAATCGTTTCGTTTTCAGGCAACCAGGTTGTCTTTCCTCTTCAGGATCTCCCGCACGAACCACTCGTGCTTTTCGTGGATCTGGACGGCTTTCGTAAACACATCCGCGGTGCCCGGATCGTTGCTCTCACCCGCAGCTCTGGCGGCCTCGCGCATCTCCCGGATCAGTACAAGCAGATTGGCATCGGCTTCCTCAAGCATTTCGCGCAGGGTCTGGCCGGCTGCCGTGGAGTGAATGCTGGCCGCATCCTGTATCTGCCGCAACTGCACGTGCTTGATATCCGGGCCGATCATGCGAATGCGCTCGGCAAACTCGTCGGCCGTCTCCAGCACGGCCTTCGCAAATTCGTCGAACATCAGATGAAGATCCCGGAACAGCGGCCCAAACGTCCGCCAGTGATAGTGCTTGTAGTTGGCATAGAGGACGAAGGAGTTTGCCACCTGCCGCTGCAGGTGCTGCACCACAGGATGATCGGGACGATTCTCCTGCGAGATTTCCTTCATCGAGACTGTACGTGTGGAAGGCATAGTCGTTCACCTCCTGCCGGAGGATGTTAGCAAAAACTCAAAAATAGCGCTGTGACAACCACTCATCGGAACGGGAAAAACTGGTAGATTTTGGCGCTGCTCTGATGGCTCGCAGACCGGCTCCGGCGGGGCTGGAACCCCTCCGGCTTTCACTTTCAGGAAATTTCTTTGTTCCACGTGCTGGAACATTTACTTTCAACTAACCGCAGGTTTGCCTCATCATATATAGAGACACAAAGGCCGGGATTTACCCGGCGAGGTATCTTCCCCATGACTATCTTCATTCCGACGCCCCTGCGCGCCTTCGCCGGCGGCAGCAAAACTGTCGAGGTCCAAGCCTCCAGCGTGGCCGCCGCGCTCGACAGTCTGACCAGTGCCCATCCGGCACTCCGCAACCATCTGTTTAACGCCGAAGGTAAGCTGAGAGCCTTTGTCAACCTCTACTTGAACGATGAGGACGTGCGCTACCTGCCGGCCAAAGAAGCCACCGCCGTATCTTCGAGCGACACGCTGTCGATTATTCCCTCCATCGCCGGAGGCACAGCAACTGCGGGCAACCGCACCGGGAGCATGCGCCGGGTGCGGGGCTGAACTCCGCTTCCCGGTCACGAGAAATCACCATGGCAACCGTCATCGAATCCGCCCAACTTCCCGAACTCAGCACTGAAGAACTCTCGCGCTATGCACGCCACCTCAGCCTGCCTGAGGTGGGTACTGAAGGGCAGCGCAAACTCAAGGCCGCGCGTGTGCTCTGCGTGGGCACCGGAGGTCTGGGTTCGCCGCTGGCCTTTTATCTTGCCGCGGCAGGCATCGGCACGCTGGGACTGGTCGACTTTGACGTAGTGGACGCCAGCAATCTGCAGCGCCAAATCATCCACTCGACCAACGACATCGGGCGCAAAAAGCTGGACTCGGCCGCTGAAAAGCTCCAGGCGCTCAACCCCGCGCTTAACGTGGTCAAGCACGAGACCATGCTCTCGAGCGCCAATGCACTCGACATCCTCAAGGACTACGACATCGTCGCGGACGGCACTGACAACTTTCCCACCCGCTATCTTGTCAACGATGCCTGCGTGCTGCTGGGCAAGCCCAACGTCTACGGCTCCATCTTTCGCTTTGAGGGCCAGGCCAGCGTCTTTGCCACCGAGGACGGCCCCTGCTACCGCTGCCTCTATCCCGAACCGCCGCCGCCGGGACTGGTGCCGAGCTGCGCTGAAGGTGGCGTACTGGGCATCCTGCCGGGGCTGGTCGGCGTAATCCAGGCTACTGAGGCCATCAAGCTCATCCTGGGCAACGGCGAGCCGCTCATCGGCCGCCTGCTCCTGGTCGATTCCCTCGCTATGCGCTTCCGCGAACTCAAGCTGCGCAAGAATCCCGAGTGCCCGGTTTGCGGGCCCAACCCAACCGTCACCAAACTGATCGACTACCAGCAGTTTTGCGGCATCCAGCCGCCCACACAACAGGAGACAAGATTGATGAATGGTATTCCGCAGGTCACCGTACACGAGCTGAAACAGCGCATGGACGCCGGCGAAGACCTGCTTATTCTTGACGTTCGTGAGCCCTACGAATATCGGATTGCCAACATCGGCGGAACACTGATCCCCATGAATGACGTGCCCCGGCGCATGGATGAGATCGAGCGCCACCGCGATGTGGTTGTGCAGTGTCTCAGCGGCGGCCGCAGCCAGCGGGTCGCGGAGTTCCTGAAGCAGGCAGGGTACGAGAAAGTCTCGAACCTGGCCGGCGGCATCCGTGCCTGGAGCGAGCATGTCGACCCCTCAGTACCGAAGTACTGAGCACCATCCAATCTATCTTGAAGATTCTCACCGCCCGGCGTACCGGCTCTCGTAGGGGAGCTTACTGCACTTCGGCGGCCCTGCCGTTCTCGTCGATCTTGCCGAAGATCATCTTGCCGCTGGCGGTCTGCAGAACGCTGGTAACGGAGATATCTACGCTCTTCCCGATCAGCCGCCGCGCGTGGTCCACCACCACCATGGTGCCGTCGTCCAGATAGCCCACGCCCTGGTTGTACTCCTTGCCCTCTTTCAGGATGAGCACGCCCATGCGCTCGCCGGGAAGAACTACGGGCTTGAGTGCGTTGGCCAGGTCGTTGATGTTCAGCACATCCACATGATGCAGTTGGGCCACTTTGTTCAGGTTGAAGTCGTTGGTCACCACCTTGGCCTCCCACTTCTTGGCCAGCTCCAGCAGCTTCAAGTCCACTTCTCGGATCGACGGAAAATCGTCGGGCACAATCTGCACCTGGATGTTGGCGTTGGCCTGCATCCTCTGCAGCATATCCAGGCCGCGGCGCCCCCGCTGCCGCTTGGAGCCATCGGTGGAATCGGCCACAACCTGCAGCTCGCGTAGCACAAATTCCGGAACCACAAGGGTGCCGTCAATAAAACCGGCTTCCGCAATGTCGGCAATCCGGCCATCGATAACAACGCTTGTATCCAGCACCTTGGCACTGCGGCGCACGGGCTTGTCGCCTGAAAAGATGACTCCCAATGCAGCGGGGTTAAGCAGATCGCCCTTGCTGGTGCCCACCAGCAATCCAACATAAGTCATCAGCATCAGCACGAATATCTGCAGCACGGCCGAAGTCGATTCGGGCAACGGCGCCGAGCGCAGTACCAGGCAGAACAGCGCCGCGCCGAAGATTCCCAGCACACTGCCCGCTACAGCCCCGATCAGCCGCCGCAGGGTGAGCGCGCGGACACGCACTTCGAACACAATAACCGCGCCGGCCGCCGCGGCTCCAACCAGCCCCGCCAGCCAACCCTGCTGAATGCCGAACGGATGCAGCACATAGCAGACCGCGGCAAGCACAAGAACAAACAGAATACGAATGAAAACCAAATCCATAGGGGAAGCTCTTACTGGAAACGATGAAAATGCGCAAAATCAAGTAAGTGGCGAGTATGCCCACTACCCTGCGCCATCGTCAAGGAAAAAACGGGAATGGAATAAGGAACTGGAAAAAAGGGAATAAGAAACAGGGAGTAGAAAACAGACGTCAGGAATGAGGGGCTCATAGATTGGAGCCGGTCCACCTCATCTGACCGGAAACCACAAACGAAAGTACAGGGAACGTGAAAAACATTTCCGCCTACCCGCTTATCTCTGTTCCCTGTTCCCTACTCCCTGTTCCCTACTCCCTGTTCCCTACTCCCTGCCTTTCCTACGATGCCGCCGCCAGCTCTTCCACGCGCACGATGCGGTGGGAGCCCTTGCGTGGGCCGCGCTTGCGGGCGCTCATCACCTTGATGCGCTCCAGCAGCTCCAGCGCCGAGCAGTTCTTCTTGGCCAGCATTGCGTCGGCGGCATGAATCTCGTTGCCTATGGTTTTCGGGTCGCCGAGCAGAATCATGGGCACATGCCCGGCAATCTGTTTTAACCGTCTCACCAGTTGAGTCCCATTCATCTGCGGCATGGAAAAGTCCGCCAGGACAAGGTCCACCTGCGATTTTGTGAAGATGCCAATCGCCTCCTGAGAGCTCAAGGCAGAAAGCACGCGGTAACCATTCGTCGCCAGCATGAAACTGAGGACAGAGAGATCCTGTTCGTTGTCGTCTACGCAGAGAATTACTTTTTTGGGCCTCATAATGACGGGTTCTACTCCTTTTCCTTCTGTTCTGGGGTGTCGCCTGGCAATAGTGCTCCCTTCCCTTGTGGGGACAAGGTTGCACATTGTCGGGTTTAACCCAACGGCCGCAAGCGAATCGGTCTGTGCCCTCCGCACATACCGGCAAACCACATCTGCGTTTCGCACAAACACACCCTCGGGTGCGCGGCGAACACGTAAACAGGCAGCCGGCACTGCACTTCACCCAGTAGGCCGGCGTTCGCTCACGGTCAATTGCGTGATTGAATGCTTAAAAGCGGCCCGGCGTTTCCGCCGGTGTTGTTTTGTTCAACGAATGGCAAGACTACGTTCCGCGGAACATCGTGGGAAGAGAGAAATTCAAGCGAAAATGCGGCTGAAAATAACGATGAAATAAACAGAAAGCGGCTAGGACTAACACATTTCTCGACTTGCGATGATGAATTCCTGTTGAAAGCATGTGCATCACGACAGGAAAAGCCGTCCTTTTGCTACAGAAACGGTGCTGCCTGCAACGCGGACATCCGTGACCCTCGCCGAATCGAGATGCGCAGAAAGAAAAATGTCGCTCGGCCTCCCGACCTCGACACCCTGGCTCAGGTGAATGCGCACGTCACTCGCCACGGCGCCGCGCGCCACCAGGTAGCTGATCGCGCATCCAGCCGCAGACCCGGTGCCCGGATCCTCGCCTTCAGGGAACTGCATCCGCGCGCGCCACGCATCTCGCTGGCCTTCCCCTTGGCTCCTCGCGGGAGCAAGCACGTAGAACCACTTCGCGCCGCGCCCGTCCAGCCATGCTTCCGCTTCCTCCACCTTCACTCGCAAGCGAGCCAACGGCTCTGCCGAGCGCAGCACCACGATGCCGAAGGGGGTACCCGTGGAAACAACCTGCGGTGGCAACGCCGGATCCAGGTCTTCGACAGCCAGCCCCGTCAGCCGTGCAACCCCCACCGGGTCCAGCTCCGCGCCGAACTCCGGATCCCGCTGCGTCATCTCGCCATAGAGACCCTCACCCGTGAAACGCACCGGAATCGGGCAGAGATTCAGCGCCAGGGTGATTCCGTCACCCCGCATCGTCTCCGGCGCGTGCAGCTTGAGCACGCTGGCCGTACCCAAGGTGGGATGACCGGCAAAATCCAGTTCCTCTGACGGGGTAAAGATGCGCACCCGCACCCCTTCAGCCTGCTCGACCTCAGCCGCGCGGCGCTCGACAAACGTCGTCTCCGACAGATTGAATTCCCGCGCGATCGCCTGCATTTGCTCCGTCCCCAGATTGCAGGTATTCATCACCACCGCCAGCGGATTGCCCTTGAGAGACGCCTCCGCAAACACGTCTACGACAAAGTACTCGAGCTCAGGCAATGTTTGATCTCCCTCCGGTTAGCTTCCAGTCTACGGTGCGGGGTGCCGTAGCCCATGCCCATTGTGGCGCGCACAGCAACGGGCAGTAAAAATCTCGGAAAGGATTACGAAGGGTTAGCTGCAGGTCGGACACACTGGCGGTCTGTCGGGTCCATCGGACCGCCGAAATGAAATCGCTATTCTCTGCTCTCTACAGCGCGACTATGGGCCTGGGGAGGCGGGTCTTGGACCGGTCGAGAAAGAGCCGCATACGCAAAGCCTCGGTGCGTTCGGCAGCCACCAGCCGCATCTGGCGGCGAATATGATCGATGTCTTCGAGGAATTCTAACTGGGATTCGTCGTATACGGCGTCTCTTTCAAGGCGGGCAATCCTCTCTTCCACCCTGCGGCGAAATCGCGGGCTGATCTCAAAGCCATCCTGCGCGGCACAGGCGATTGCCATACGGCCCTCCCCGGGGAAAAAGAGACTTCGGAACTTTCCAGAAAAATCTTTGTTCCAGCCTCAAGTTTTTCCCAGCTCAGCCGATCCTACTAAACAGCAATTGCACGCACCAGATTACGCGCACGTCAAACTTCGGTCATATGTGTGTACCGAAACGCGACAGCATGAGTCCCAAATAAAACAGGGGCGATTCCAAGTTCGCCCCTGCCTTTCTTGCTTTGTTTTTCCCGGTCCAGTTTCCTTCTCAGTCGCACGCCTAGCGAGCCGCAGCCACGCCCACCACCATCTGCGTTCCGCTATCGAGGTGAACATTCCTTTTCGCCGCGGTTAACGTGCCTGAGGCGCCGCCCGCCGCGTTGCTATTGAGCATGACACCCGGAATCGCCGTGGCGTGCGTGCCTAGCGCGCCAGCTGCTCCAGCTGAGCCATCAACTCCATGCCGCATGCCGGCAGCTGCGTTCCCGGCCAGATTGCCCGTGGTGTGGATAGCGCCACGGCCGGCATTCAATGCTCCGCCGGCAGCAGAGTTCACGCCGGAGCCAACCGGACCCACTGCGCCACCGACCGCTGAAGTCGTGCCGCCCACTACTCCCGCGCCGCCACCGATCAGACCTCCACCGACGTGACCGCCACCCATCATCTGGCCTCCGCCGCCCATGCGGGTACCGGCCGGAGGGCCAGGGGGCTCGGCAAAGGCGTTTTCGTTCTCCATTGCCTTTGCTTCAAGAGCTGCCGCGCTGGGTTGCACCTGCTCGATCATCGAGCGAACGGCAAAGCTCTGCCCGTGCTTCAGCTCAACACGGTCGAAGACAATGCCCAGGCTGGATTGCTGGTGCCCATGAGCATGTGCCTGCACTTCGGTCACCTGACCCAGCAGGCGCGATCCCTTGGGAATCACCATCCCATCGGCAGTCTTTGTCTTCTGGGTGGTCTTCAGCACAACCGGCTCGCCCACCTTCGCAGACTTCGAGTCCAGCTTGTGCTCCAGTCTCCCTTTCACCGGCCGCATTGCAGCATAGCTGGCAGCGGAGCCGTTCGCGTTGGCGTCAGCTCTGCCGTGCCGGCCCTGCATGGCGGTTGAGCTGGCTGCTGCGCCGTTTGCCTGGGCATGTCCGCGCCTCACATTGGCGTTGGCGGCGGCATGGGTAGACTCATTCGCGTGCATGCCCGCAGCCGAGCCGGAAGCATTCTGTTGCGCGGTAGCGTTCACTTGCTGCGCCATCAGCGAAACACTCGCAAGGGTGATCACGGTCACCGCGAGCAATTTGGCGGTATTCATCACATTACCCTCCATCGTGGTTGGTTCGCCGGCTTTACGCCAGGGGAAGCACCGGCATGGACCTTGCGGCCCACCGTCCATTTTTTCGCAAGTGCCATGCCAATCTTGCCGCTCTGCCGAAAAACTCCCGCAAACCACAGATTCTTTTTAACTTGATAAACAACCCTGGCTTGCCGCGCGCGTTCTCGTTCTCCCGCCCTGGTGGGAATTTTCTTCCCAAACCGTGCAAATTCTTCCAGTGAAAAGGTGGCTAACCGCCCTCGTCGCAAGAGCTTGCGTCCGGATTTCTCCTCTCGCCGGACAGCATGGCCGGGCATCGGCTACGGCAATGTTCAGAAGGCGGCTCCAGCCCTTTTCGTACCCGCGTATAATTGGAAAGTCAGATTCATTCATCTCTCGCGGATTGGGCAACCCCGCTCCCGCCACGGAACATAAATGCCGGATCACATCAAAAAGCAGCTCCTGGCTGAGATCGGCCAGTTGGAGCATGAGCTCGCTCACGAACTTCCCGCCGAGATCAAGAAAGCTGTCGCGCTCGGTGACTTGTCTGAGAATGCCGAATATCACATGGCCAAGCAGCGACAGGACTTCGTCAATGCGCGCCTGGGCCAGTTGAAAAAGCGCATGGCTGAGCTTTCCTTGGTAAACTTGGCAAATATACCCAGAGACAAGGCCGGTTTTGGTTCTACGGTCGTGGTGTATGACGTCACCAAAGACGAGGAAATCGAATACCGGCTGGTTACCAGTGAGGAGTCGGACGTGGCCAAGGGCCTCATTTCCACCACCTCGCCAATCGGGCGCGGACTGGTAGGCAAACGCGTAGGCGACGTAGCCACCATCACGACCCCCAACGGAAAGCGCGAACTCGAGGTTCTGAAGTTGATCACGATTCACGATGTTGCCGGCAACGGGGACCAGGACAACGGAGCTGCCGGCAAACAGTAGTAGCAAGGACGACCAACATGACTTCCTGGACCAGTGCTTTTGGCCGCGCTTGCGGCTGGCTCTTAGATCGCATCGTGCGCGGGCTGGCGCTCAGCCGCATCTCTCCGAATGCACTCACATTCATCGGGCTGATCATCAACATTATTGCCGCTGTGCTCTTCGGCAATGCCAACGCCACCAACGGCGACCGCATGTTTGTCTACGCCGGCCTGGTAATCGTCGGCGCCGGCCTCTTTGACATGGTCGACGGCCGCGTGGCGCGCAAAACCAACCAGGTCACGGTCTTCGGCTCCTTCTTCGATTCGGTAATCGACCGCTACTCCGACGTCGTCCTCTTCTTCGGGCTTCTCGTCTACTACGGGCGCATCAACCGTTTCCGCTATGTGGTGCTGGTGGCCTTTGTCATGGTCACCTCGCTGATGGTCAGCTACACACGCGCCCGCGCTGAGGCCCTGATTGGCAAGTGCAAGGTGGGCTTCATGGAACGCCCCGAGCGTGTTGTGCTGGTAATCCTCGGCGCACTCTTCAATCACTGGGGCGTAATGGCGCCGGTGCTGTGGGTGCTGGCGGCGCTTTCCACCATCACCGTGGCGCACCGCATCGTTTACACCTACCAGAACACAAAACACCTGGCGCCACTGCAAAATTGAAGTCTGGCTGAGAAACAACTGTTTGAGAACCGGTGCAGTTGGGTTAGCAGTCCACCGCCACCACCGAACAGCCGGGCTTCACCGGTTTCCATCGGATCAGGAACTTCGTCACCGACGAAGACTCCATGTGGCTCATATTTTCGAACTGCCCAGACGACTGGCTGTAGAGCAGCTTGCCCTTGCTGTTGAGCACCGCCAGCGCGGGCACACCCTTATTCAGCGGAATCCCGTAGCTCTCGGCAACCTTCACGTTCTTGTCCAGCCGGCCCACGTTCACATGAACGAGAACGTAGTTGGCCTTCAAGATAGGAAGGTTGCGGGCGTCGTGAAAATAGTGGTCCAACACCATGCAGTCAATACACCAGTCTCCGCCGAAGTCGATCAACACGTTCTTGTGCGTGGCTGCGGCCGTGTGCAGAGCAGCGGCGATGTCGGCATGGGCCCGTTCAGGAGCGGGATAAATGTTTTTCCCGGCAGGATGAGCGGCGGTGGTGGCGAAAAGTAACACGGCGCCAAAACCAAGAAATCGCAAAGTTTTCATCGCACCCGAAAGCCTCCTGCGGTTGTTTTTCCAGTCTGACACATACTGCAAAGCGGAGTCATTTTTTGGGTCTGACCGCATGTCGGGAATATACTTTTTGACGGTGGCAAACGAACTGCGCAAAAGACTGGAGTCGACCTCGTTTCAGAACCTGGAAGCGATGATGCAAGGCTATGCCCATGCGGCGGTGGATCAGGCCCGCCGCCAGTTCAAACGAAAGCTCGACTTCAGCTCGGATTCCATCGACGCCCTCGACGATGTCCTCGTCCTGGTGGGCGAGAGCCCGGAGTTCGACATCGACTTCGAGGTTCGGCTCTGGGGCAGTTACTTTGGTGAGGTGCTGCGCAGGCGCTATGCCGGCAACTGGGAGATGACGCGCTATCCCGGCGGTGAAATGGCGGTTCCGGCCGTGGAAGTACGTGGCTCGCGGCTGTTTCCGTTGATGAAGGTCTACCGCAGACTCACTGAGGGCGAAGAGGAAGATCTGCACTCCTTTTTCACCATGGTGACGGAGCGGCTGGGGAACCCGGCGCGCGTAAACTGAAGCCACAACGCCGGAATCCGCATGATTAGCAACACTGAATCCGCTTCTACGCGGAGTCTGCACAAGCTTGCTGCTTATGTGCGACAATGAATTCGTAAGCAAAAGCGCACCGGTCAAGTGAGGCGCGCGGAGGATACAGCAATGGGCGATATGCTTCAGCCATGGCATCTGATCGTGCTTGCCATCGTGGCGTTTCTGCTCTTCGGCGCCAAGCGGCTGCCGGAGTTGGGTAAAGGACTGGGAGAAGGACTGAAGGGATTCAGGGAAGGTATCCGCGGCATCGGCGATCCGCCCCCGACGAACAGCACCGAGGCGCAGAATAATACGCAGCAGAATAATACGCCGCAAAATAATACACCGCAGAATGCGGCTCCTGCGGCGCAGAACACCACCACGACGACCGAACACAAGTCCTGAGACGGCAGGTCGTACAGCATCTGAGAGGTAGATGGAACGAGAGACCTGTGCCGAACGCACAGGTCTCAGTGTTTTGGCAGTGTTTTCGAGCGCCTGCTGCGCAGTTCCCCTCCTCAGTCGCCCCGCGCACCCGTTCCCTGAACAGGCTCCGGAAAAACTCGCAGTTTTGAAAGGGTACGGCTGGTAGTCATGGCTTCAGCCCTGACTACCCTAAAGTCCGTAAATTCAGCGCGGCGCCAGTCCTTACTTGTACTCTTGCGCTGACGGATAGTAACCCGGCTTCGCAATCACCTCAAGATTCGGCCTGTTCACGCGCACATCGATCTTCCGGTACCGTGTGTCGTAGATCGATTCGTGGCTGTAGTAGCCCAGCGTGTACTGGTTGCGCGCCTCGGCTGCAATCTTCGCGTAGCTGTTTTCAATGCCGTTCACGCTCAGTTGCGTGTCAAGGTCACCGCCAGTCGCCGCGGTGTACTTGTACAGCACGTTGTCGTACATGGTGAACGGCAGGTGCAGCCGGCTGATGAAGCCGATGCCCCACTCAGCCGATTGGCCCACCAGCGTCCCGTAGACGGCGATGTTGTTGGTCTGCAGGTAGCGAATCACCTCGCGCGTGGTCGCCTTGCTGCCGTACTCCTTGCCATCTGAGATGACGTAGATAATGCGGCGCCGGCCCTTGGGCAGCACAGACAGTTGCCGGGCCGCGGCCAGAATGGCGTCGTTCAGAGTGTGAATTTCTTTGGGGATGGTAATGAATGAGCCGCTGCCGGCCGAACGCCCGGGCTGGATATTGGGATCCACGCACATGCCGTTCTGCCGGATAGGGCAGCCGGCCATCGGGCCGCTGTTCACCGGCACCATGGCGTCACTGCCCACAGCCTTGGCCAGCGACAGCACCGCCGGCAATCTCTGGCTCTGAGCTCCGGTAAATCCGGTCCACTCCTTCGATCCATTGCTGTAGGTAAAGACCGCCGCCGAATCGTAAGGTGCAAGCGAACCCTGAATGGCGCCCAGTGACTCATTGACCTTATCCATCACATTCGACGGCAGGCTCTGATCGATCACATAGGCAATCGAAAGCGGCTGCGGATCCGTGCTGAAAAAGGCCAGGTTCTGCTTGACGCCGTTCTCGTAAATCTCGAAATTTCTCCAGGTAAGGCCGGCCACCTGGTTCCCTTTGGAGTCCTTCACAAGGGTCGGCACCTGGACGTAATTCACGTTCATCACCAGGGTTGCAAGAGCCGCATCGCTGCTCGCCGGCGCTTGGCCCTCTGATTGGGAGTTGCCTGCCGGCCCCGTCTGCGTCTTAGCCGGAGTTGCCGCCGGAACCGGCTTCTGCGGAGCAGGAGCGGGAGCCGGAGCCGGGGCTGGAGCACTGGCAGATGACGGCGTCGGAGCCGCGGCGCCCTCGCCGGGCGTGATCGGGCCATTAACCTTCGACAACGGAGGTGCCTTCTGTGGCGTCGGAGCGTTGGGAATGGGCGACTGTGGCTGGGGTTGCTGGGCCAGAACGGCAGCCGAAAACACCGCGCCCGTGGTCATAACCGCTGTCAGCAAAAACGCCCTCAATCCAGTCTTCACAGCTATCATCCTTCCGTGGTGCCGCATACGCTGCCAACCTGTCTCCGCAGGGCATCCGCGCACCGATTCGCCGGCGCATGAACCTGCACCTGACAGAGTATCAGACGCGCCAGAACGCCACTGGTTGCGTCCGAAATGTCCCATTCAGGCTCATCTTCGCCTATTCGTTTTGATGCCATCATTCCGCCGTACGTCGTGCTTTTCCTGAAGGCCCCGGATAGGGCAATTCGTCCCCCGGAAGGTTCCTCGGCAGGCGTCCTCTGTGCACCGGGATGGCAGCCCATTTCCTGCCAGTCTTCGCAATCCCCGGCTTCCGCATCCCGGGCTCCGCAAGATTCAGATATGCTTTCTTCGGAGTCAAATTTTCGTCCAACTTTACAGAATGCAAGTTCGCGTTGGAGTTGCCGCGTTAGTGCTGGCCCTGGGCAGTCTGTCTGTGCCGGGATGGGCGCAGCTTACGCCATCTGCCGACGCGCCGCCCGTCAGTACTGCACCGGCTGCGCCGCCCCAGCAGTCGATCGCCACCTTCAAGGTCAACGTCAATCTCGTAGACGTCCTGTTTACCGTCAGAAACAAGCACGACGAACTGATTCCCCATCTCACCCGCAGCGATTGCTCCATCGCGGAAGATGGCGTTACGCAGAAGCTCAAAAGCTTCCAGGCTGAAACCGACCTGCCCCTGACGCTGGGCATTCTCCTTGACACCTCGGGCAGCCAGTCCGAGGTGCTGCCTCTGGAGCAGCAGGCCGGCGTCCAGTTCCTGCGCGATGTCCTCCGCCCCAAGGATGAGGCATTTCTGGCTTCCTTCGACGTAAATGTCGATCTGCTCCAGGACTTTACCAGCAGCGTTCCCCTGCTGGCTCGCGCCCTCGATAAGGCGCAGATCAACACTGCCGGGGGCAACGGTGCGGGCGGTGTCCCCGGGCTGGGCGGCGGGCCGTTTCCCACCGTCGGCGACCCCAAGGGCACGCTCCTTTACGACGCCATTTACCAGACGGCAACTGACAAGCTCAGCGAGCAAACCGGCCGTAAGGCGATCATCGTCCTCACCGACGGCGAAGACATGGGCAGTGTCCACAAAATTGGTCAGGCCATCGCCGCAGCGCAGCGATCCAACGTCATGGTCTATGTCATCCTCATTGCCGATGTGCGCGGCTATTGGAATGCGGGCATGGGCTACTACGGCTACTCGGCGGCCAAGAAGATTGCCACGGAGACGGGCGGACGCCTCATTGACGTTGGCAACAACGGCAGGAAACTAGCGGCGGCCTTCAAGCAGATCGAAGACGAGCTGCGAAGCGAATACATCGCCACCTACACGCCCAGTGATGCCAAGCTCGACGGCACCTTCCGCCGCATCAAAGTCGACTGCGGCAAAGGCATGAAGGTCCAAACCCGCAAGGGCTATTACGCCCCCACGCCGCAAACCGAGCAGGGCTATTAGCCAATCCGGCACACAAATTCATCCCCTGCCCGGCCCGGAAATCTCCTCCAAAATCGTTTGCAGATAATTATGTGGGTTTGCGCTACGATGAAGTCACTTATACCGAAATGATAGTTACCTGGGCAGGATAAAGAGACGCTGCCCGGGGCATAGAGAACGAAGGGAGAGCCAAACGGGCTCTCCTATTTTTTTACATGGCCATCTTTGCGGGTTTTGACCGGCGCGGAATTGGATGAGGACCGGTATCCCCCGGAGGTTGCTTGACCATGCGTTCTCGGCAGCTGCAATCGATAGCCGCCTGAGGGTCCCTTTTCGCGGCGGTTCGGCCGCGGAGTGTGGCCGGGAATGGCGGAACGATGGCTGAAGTACTTGACGAAACGTTGACAACGAAAGAAGAGACAAAAAACCATGAAAACCGACAAACCAGAAGAAGCACAAGTGGAAGGATCCCCCAAAAACGGCGCAGCACACGGAGGACGGCGTCGCAGGCGCAGAAGGCGGCGGGGGCGCAGGCAAACGACGCCTCAAACCATTCCCCAGACACAGACCACCACCCCGGCAACGATGCAGCCGCCCAAACCGGAAATAGCGAAACCGGCGAATCTGGACTCGAACTCCTGACCAATGCGGCGGACAAGCTCTTGGCCGAAAAATGCCAGGTGCTTCCAGAGAAGCTGGTAGATAGAGCGATGGAAGGCCATGAGTCTGCCGCCAGGGTCCTCATCATGCTGGCGGAACGCAAGAAGCCGAGAAAGGTTCCACAGAAGAAACCCCAGGGCCTGACCTTGGCACAAATGTTGTCCGCGGAACCCCAGTGGAAAGCAGAGGAAGAGGAACAAACGCAGCAAGCCGCTGAATCTGGCGGAGCCGGTGAGTTGGTGAACAACGGAGGTTAACTGGCCGGCAGGTCGCCCATCCTCTTTGTTGACAAAACAAAGAGGATGGGCAGCCAAGGAAAAAAAGCAGCTGGAGTCGCCACCGAACCAGCTAGCCTGCCGACTCGCTATCGCCGCAAAGCGGCGCTAACTTGCTCCACCGGAAAGAAAGATGCGCTTCTTGCATCGCAGGCCGGCAACACAGGCGAGAGACTAAAAGCTGAACGTAGTTTGAAGCGTAATTGAGCGGTTGCCCGGCGTAGGACTGGAGAATTGAGAACCGGCAAGCGACAGCGATTGATTAAACAGCGGTGACAGCAGCACCCCGTTTGGAGGTCCCAGATTCACGATATTGAATAGATTATCCACGCCCACTGCGAACACCAGGTTATAACGCCGCGGCGCGCCGGCATTCAGTCGGATGGCATCTCCTCCCCCGCTCAACCCGCGCCCGCTCACACTGCTGCCACCGCTCCTGTAAGTCAGCCCGGCGCCCGCCTTCTCCATCCTCGGCCCCACGCCCACAACCTTGCTCAGCCTGAAATGCATAACCGCGTTCACAGGCCCCGTCCCCACGTTGAACGGTACAATACGCTCGTTCTTACCTGCCGGCTCGGTATCCAGACATCCATATTGCGTTGAGATAACTCCCGAAGCGCCGCAAACCCCATAAGTGGGCCGAGCGTTAAACTGGTTATTCCCCGTAAGATCGTTGCCAATCGTCAGGTTATAAGGAGTACCGCTCTGCACATCCAGCAGCGATGCAACCACAATGCCCCACGGACCGGTATAACTGTCCAGAAGCGTAAACCGGTGGCGAATATCGAATGCCGCGCGCCCATAATCCAATCCAGGATCCGCCGGATCGGACGGAAAATATCCAACCCCCTGCGTATCGCTCCGCGCATGGTTAAAGGTATAAGTGCCATTCAGCACCAGGTGCTTTGTCCTGGCGCTGATCGTGGCAATAAGCTGCTGCTGTTTATAAATGCCGCCTGACTGAAACTGGTAGTTATACGCCGCGGGTGCCTGTCCAGTCACTGTGTAACTCGCCGCATCGAAGGCCGGCGCAGTCACATTGTTGGTCAGATATTGATGCACTCCCTGCGTAAATAGGTAAGTGATGTTCGCGGTAATATTTTTGGTAAGCTGCCGATCTACCCCGACCCCTCCCTGCATGTCGAGCGCCGCATGAAAGTGCGGGTCGATCGTCCGATAGCTTGGAATCGCCGAAGACAGCCCCGTGATCTCCGACGCCGGCACGGCGCTGCTCGGATCGAAGAACTTTGGATTGCTCACCACATAGCTCTTCTCATTGATCCCATTGTCGTGAATCACCTGCATGATATATGGCGCACCCGTGATGGAGTTAAAACCGGAAGGCACGGTAAATCGGTCGTAAAACCAGCCATAACCAGCACGGATCACCGTCTTCGCCGCACCGCCTTTGTGGTGCGGACTCCATGCCAGCGAAACGCGCGGCGCCCAGTCCGCGTGGTCGTTGATCCGGTTCTGCGTTTCAAATCGCAACCCCAGTCCCAGTTCAAAGTCGGGCCTCACCCGCCAGTCGTCCTGCACAAACAGCGCCCCGTCAAACAGGGTCGCCCGCGCCACCGGATTCGCAATCACCGTGGCCGAATACTGTGCCGGAGTTTTCGCCTCATACGCCGCAACACTGTTAAAAAAGTAACTCCCGTTGGAGCCGGCAGTGGAGTAATTCGTGTCGTGGTAGGCGCGCAGACGTACACCCAGGTAAAGCGCGTGCCGGCCGGCTGAAACGGTGGAGTAGTTCTGCAGCACAAACTGGTCCTGATGGTCCCTGAACACGCCCGCCGTGTTACCTCCGGTCGTGAACGCTCCCTGCACCACGATCGCGGGAGCTGCGGAAACTGCCGTCCGGTCGTTTCTCGTCCGCTCCCACACAAAGTGCGTCTCATTCAAAAAGTTGGGATTCACAACATACGTATCGCCGGCTTGAAGCTCGTTGAACGTCGTCCGGCTGTTGCTCGCCTGGTCCGGCAGGCTCAGGCCGCCCACTCCCGTTCCCGACTGCTCGTAGCGGTAAAACACCTCGCGCAGCGTGATCATGTTGTTCTTGCCCAGCTCAAAATCAATCCGCGGCCCAAGCGATAAGTAAGTGGACGGTGTGGGAAAGGCTTCCGCAAAACGCTGTGTCGTGTCCTCTGAGTTCAGCGCGTTGATAATCGTCTGGTCCTCGCGATCGAGGCGGCTCAAGTGAAAGAACCACGTGGCCGACTTCCCAAGCGGCCCGCTGATATTTCCCAACCCGCCCCACGAGTAGTAACTGGGCTGTTGCGGAATAAGCGGGTTGGCGGTATTCATCGCGGAACTGTTGCCGTAAGTAGACACACTGCCATGCAGCTTTTGCGTCCCCGGCCTGGTGATGATCTCAACGCGGCCGTAGCCAATTCGGTCGAACTCCGCGGAGAACGGATTCTGATTGACGCGAATCTCCAGGATGTCCGACTTCGGCGGAATCTGCCCGCCCTCGAACCCATCAATATAGATTTGTCCGCCGTTAGGTCCCGCGGCCGGCCCCGCCAGCGCCTGCAGCTCATTCTTCAACTCGTCGGGATCGTCGGAAAGCGCATCCAGCGCACCGCCTTGAATCACCGTAGTCCCGGCATTCTGCTCTGGACCCAGCCCCACCGTCTCGCCTTGTCCCTCCACCGTGACTCGCTGCTTTTGCACACCGATCGCGAGAGAAAGCTTCAACTCCCTCATCCGGCCGGCAATGACTCTTACGTTCGAAATCGTAAGTGGCGCAAACCCTTTTGCGCTAACTGAGACGGAATACAAACCAGGAACGAGATCCGGAAAGGCATAGCGCCCGGTCTTGCTGGATTGTGTCTCCCTCCTTCGGCTCCCTTGCGTGACCGTAACTGCAGCTCCCGGCACCATTGCGCCGCTGGGATCGACCACGTCCCCCTGAAGCCCTCCCGCCTGCGCCGCCGCCCAAGGCGGATCGCCGAGACATAGCAATAGCAACAGGAGGAGGCCCGCGAGCCTCAGCTTCGTGGTCATGAGCTGCCTTTGCGCAGGGGAACTGAGGAGCTTCCCCCCTTCTGTCTGTTCCTTCCACTTATTTTGCACGCTGAAGGTGCATCTATGGTTCCGGTTTTAGACCGGGTGGAAGTGTATTCGTTAACAGAAAGTGTGATTTTCTTCTTAACAGTGTAAGGGAATTCATAGCCTTATCGGGCAAACAATTTTACGCAGGCAAGAGTCGCATGCTATGGTGCTATTTCCTCCCCGGAGAGGATTCGAACCTGCGCATCCGCAGGCGTCCGGGGCAGGATAGCGGACGGGAAGCGATCGCTTTCATTCAAAGAAACAGATTTCTGGCGGCGGTGCTCACCTCCGCTATGTGAGGAGAGATGAAAATGGCGACATGGGGTCATACGGCAGACGGCACGGCCGTTCCAATTTACACCCTGACCAGCGGACAGGTTGAAGTTCGCCTGACCGCGTACGGAGCCAGGCTGGTGAGCGTGCGCACACCAGACAGCGCCGGCAAAGTGGCAGACATTGTGCTCGGATTCGACTCGCTCGACAACTACCTCGACGGTAATGAGCCGTACCTCGGCGCCGTCGTGGGCCGCTTCGGCAACCGCATTGCCCAGGGCAGGTTTTCCATTGACGGCAACAACTACCAGGTGCCCGTCAACAACGGCGCCAACTCGCTCCACGGCGGCACCAAGGGCTTCGACAAACATGTATGGCAGTCGCAGGAAGTTCCCAATGGAGTGGAATTTACGCTGGTGAGCCCCGATGGCGATATGGGCTACCCGGGAACGTTGACGGTCAAGTTGCGCTACACCCTCACCAACAACACGCTGCGCCTTGACTACTCCGCCACCACTGACAAGCCCACGGTCCTCAACGTGACCAACCACTCTTACTTCAACCTCCACGGCGACGACCAGGGCAACATCCTCGACCAGCAGATGCAACTCAACGCCGACCACTTCACCCCCGTCAATTCCGACCTGATCCCCACCGGCGTCCTGCAGCCCGTCGCCGGAACCCCGCTCGACTTCCGCAAGCCTGAAGTAATCGGTGCGCGCATCGACGACGACTTCGAGCAACTCAAGCTCGGCATCGGATACGACCACAACTTCGTACTGAACGGCCAGCCGGGAACGCTCCGCCTCGCCGCCATCGCCACTGACCCCGTGAGCGGGCGCAAGCTGACCGTGGAAACCACCCAGCCGGCTGTCCAGTTCTACTCCGGAAACTTCCTCGACGGCCTGTTCACCGGCCGCCACGGCGCAAAGATCGAGAAACGCACTGGCTTCTGCCTTGAGACGCAGCACTTTCCTGACTCGCCCAATCACCCGGATTTCCCGAGCACGCTTTTGCGCCCGGGCGAAAACTTCCACTCGACCACGACGTTCACTTTCAGCACTGTCTAGTGCAGTGATTTCAGAGTTTTATCCATCGATTTGGGTGCCCCGGTCTCGTCCGCCGCGGCGGATGAGACCGGGGAGATAACAGATCTTCATAGCCGCAGCGCTGGGGTGAACGCCACAAACGCCGGAGCGATGTCCTCCCCGCGGGGACGCGATCGAGCAGTGGAGAAGCAGCCATCAGGATCAAGCGCACGATCGAGAAAATCCCCGGCGGAATGATGGTCGTCCCGCTTATCTGCGGGGCGATCCTCACCACCTTCGCGCCGGGCACCGCCAGCTTCTTCGGTTCGTTCACCGGCGCGCTCTTCACCGGCGCCGTTCCCATCCTCGCCGTCTTCTTCGTCTGCCTCGGCAGTTCCATCTCCGTCCGCGCCCTGCCCAAAATGATCAAGCGCGGCGGCGCATTCTTTGCCGTCAAAATCGGCCTCGGAGTAGCCGCCGGCTTCGCGCTCGGCCACATGATCGGCTTCATGCCCATCCAGGGTGGATGGCTCGCCGGCGTCTCAACCCTTGCCGTCGTCGCCGCCTTCAATGACACCAACGG
Organism: uncultured Acidobacteriota bacterium; assembly: GCA_963830225.1. GTDB lineage: Bacteria > Acidobacteriota > Terriglobia > Terriglobales > Acidobacteriaceae > Telmatobacter. The sequence goes on from CAWHLO010000001.1 coordinate 757,310, forward strand.
TGGCCTCTACATGGCGCTCATGGAGTACTTCGGCCGTCCTGAAGATGCCGGCGCCTACTGCGTCATGTCGATTGAGTCCGGCCCTTTTTTCACCATGATCACCCTGGGCGTGGCCGGCCTCGCCAGCTTTCCCTGGCAAACCCTCGTCGGCGCCATCCTTCCGCTCTTCATCGGCATGGCGCTCGGCAATCTCGACGCTGACATGCGCGACTTCCTCGGCAATGCGGCTCCAGCACTGGTTCCCTTCTTCGCCTTCGCCCTGGGAGCAGGCCTCAACCTCGAGCACATCTGGTCCGCCGGACTCATAGGCTTCCTGCTCGGCATCGCAGTCATCGCCATCTCCGGCTTCTTCCTGGTCGTTGCTGACCGCCTCACCGGGGGCACCGGCGTAGCCGGAATGGCCGCGGCTACCACCGCCGGCAATGCCACGGCAGTCCCCGCCCTCGTCGCCGCGGCCGACCACAAATACGCCGCGGCCGCCGGCCCCGCCACGGCGCTCGTCGCCTCCAGCGTAGTGGTCACCGCATTTCTCGCGCCCTTCCTCACCGCATGGATCGATCGCCGCTCACGCACAAAAAATTCTTCGCCCCCAGACGTGAGTCAACACGAAGGATCCGCGCAGTGACCCAATTGCTGGTCCTCGCCGACGATCTCACCGGCGCCGCCGACTGCGCCGTAGCCTGTGCCGCCCACGGCCTGCGCACCCTCGTAGCTCTCGACGACGCCGGACACACCGACGCCGATGTCCTCGCCATCGACGCTGACACCCGCGCCGCCCAGCCCGAAGCAGCCGCCATCACCACCGCGCGCCTCATGCACAAGCACGCCACCAGCGCCCAGCTCCTCGTCTACAAAAAGCTCGATTCCACCCTGCGCGGCAACGTCGCCGCCGAGCTCGCCTCCGCCCTCGAAGCACGCCGCGCAATGGCCATCAAAGACCAGCGCATCGTCGCCGTCCTCGCTCCCGCATTCCCCGCCGCCGGCCGCACCACCGTCAACGGCCGCCTCCTCGTCCACGGCACGCCGCTTGAAGAAACAGATCTGTGGCAACACGAGCGCAGCAGCCCTCCGCCCAGCATCCCCGCCATGTTCGCCGAGACGCACCTGCGCTCCTCCGTCGTCCCCCTCAGCGCAATCCGCGGCGCCGCCTTAAGCGAGACCATGCGTACCCTCGCGCAAGACGCTGACATCCTCGTCTGCGACGCCGAAACCGACGCCGATCTCCGCGCCATCGCCGGCGCCTCCATCGCGCTCGGCCGCCAAACCCTCTGGGCCGGCTCCGCTGGCCTCGCCCATCATCTGCCTCCCGCCGCCGGCCTCACCCCCGCCGCAGCCGCACCCGCCCACGAATCCCTGGCCGCAGGTCCCACGCTATTTCTGGTAGGCAGCGGCGCCACCGCGTCAAAGCAGCAGGCGCAGCTCCTAGAATCCTGGCCTGACGTCATCTCCGTGCGCATCGCGCCTGCCGTACTCCGCGCCGGCGACCAGGCACCCGAATGGCGCTCGCACCAGGCCGCGCTGGAGCGGGCTCTCCGAGCCGGCGTAGACGCCCTCGTAACCGTAGGCGCGGACGAAATCAGCCAAAGCGCACAAGACCCGCACCTCGCCTCCGCCATTGCCCAAATCGTCCGCCCCTTCGCCGACGCAGTCGGCGCACTCGTCGTCACCGGCGGCACAACGGCCCGCGCCATCTTCCACGCGTGGAGCATCAACAGCCTCCGCGTCGTGGGCGAAGTCGAACCCGGCCTGCCCTTCTCCGTCGCCGCGGCCTGGCGCCGTCCCTTGCCTGTACTCACCAAGGCCGGCGGCTTCGGCAAGCCGGAAACCCTCCTCAACTGCCGCCACTTCCTCCGCACACTCAACCGCACCGGCGCCGCGCCACCCGCTTCCACCGCAGGCCACTGAGATACCCTTTTCTTAATGGATCGGCCAATCATCGCAATGACCATGGGAGACGCCGCCGGCGTCGGCCCTGAAGTAATCATGAAGAGCCTGGCCCACGCCGAGCTCTACCAGCAGTGCCGCCCGCTCGTCATCGGCGATGCCCAGCGCCTGCGCCAAGCCGGCCGAATCGTCGCCTCCGCCCTCACCGTCCGCAGCCTCGCTCAAGACCAGCTCGACAGCGCCGCCTACCAGCCCGGCGCCGTCGACTGCATCGACCTCAAGCTCATCCCGCCCGATCTCCCCTGGGGCAAGCTCTCCGCCGTCGCAGGCGACGCCGCCTACCGCTACATCGAAGTCGCCGCGCGCCTGGCCGTCGCCGGCAAAGTTGCCGCCATCTGCACCGCACCGCTCAACAAGGAAGCCCTTCACCTCGGCGGCCACATCTTCCCCGGCCACACTGAGCTCCTCGCCCACCTCACCGGCACGAAAGAAGTCTCCATGATGCTCAGCACGCCCAAGATGCGTGTCCTCCACGTCACCACGCACATCGGCCTCATTGATGCCATCAACAAGATCGAGCCGGGCCTCGTCGAGCGCACCATCGCGCGCGGCCACGCCGCCCTCGCCAAAGCCGGCATCCCCAATCCCCGCATCGCCGTCTGCGGCATCAACCCCCACGCCGGCGAGCACGGTCTCTTCGGACACGGCGAAGAGGAAACCAAAATCGAGCCCGCCATCGCCGCCTGCCGCGCCAAAGGCTGGAAGGTCGAAGGCCCGCTCCCCGCTGACACACTCTTCTTCCGCGCACAGCGTGGCGACTTCGACCTTGTCGTTGCCATGTATCACGACCAGGGCCACGGTCCCGTCAAAGCCCTCGGCCTCGAGTCTGGCGTCAACATCACCATCGGCCTGCCCGTCATCCGCACCTCGGTCGATCACGGCACCGCATTCGACATCGCCGGAACCGGCAAAGCCGATGAGCGCAGCATGCTTGAAGCCATGCGCCTTGCCATCGAGCTCGCACCAGGTCACGTCCCCGCCTGACCGCCGAGCCCCTCAAAGCCCATACGCACGCAGGCGCCGCCTTTGTAGGCGACGCCGCCACTATGCTATATTTTCAAGGTGCGCGAACGGTCTTCGCGCGCAGCGGAGCCCCCGTAAAGCCTTTGGTTCCGCATCCTCCCGCGCTACTGGACGCGTAGCTCAACTGGCAGAGCATTCGACTCTTAATCGACAGGTTGTAGGTTCGATTCCTACCGCGTCCACCAAATCATCCCACATCCGGCAGCCGCGTCGAACCGCCCCTCCTCACCGTCGCCGAGGCAGCGCCAGACACGCCAGCAGCCCGCCGACCAGCACTCCGGCAGCGAACATAAGAGCCACAGACTCCACCGGCCTTCGCTTCACCGTGTGTTTGGCTTCCTCAAACATATCCTCGGCGGCATACCGTCCCCGCCGGATCTGCTGATTCGCTGTCCGCACTCCATCCTTCACCACATCGGTAACCGTGGACCTGAATTTGGAGGCCTCACGAAGCGCGTCCTCAACCATTGCCGTTTTGTCGAATACGCTCGTTGGCATAAGCCCGATCCTCCTTTGCGCTGGCATCATGAGCGCAAACTTAGCACGATTTCAGTGATTTCCGCCACAGCTCCCTAGACCCGCCAGGTAGCACCAAAAGGTGCCGCTCCATCACCCGTCGTGTCTAAGTTTGATGATCAGATCAAGCACGCCGATGCATCCAGACGCCCCCGGTGCCCCACCCTCGCGGCGTTCCGCCGCGGCGGATTTTTGCCGCTAGGGTGGGATCCGTCACCCCCCGCGCCTTCGTTCTAGGTCCCACCCCCAGTTGAGCCATCCCGCAAACCGGCTCATACTGCACAAGTATCGCTGTGCATGCAGATTGCCGGCCCTTGCCTCTCGCCTCCGCACCACCCGCGAGCGGCAAACCGCCCGGCGGAGGGAATCATGCAGCATCGGCAGCACGCCAACCAGAGAACCCTTCACAACCTCCGGCGCTCACCTGCGCGCCTGCTGCGCCGCCTCTCGGCCCTCCTCCGTTTCCGCCCCGTCGCCGCAACCGCCCGCGCCCTGGCCGGCACGGCCCGCGACTTCGTCCGCAACGACTACCTCACCCACGCCGCCGCGCTCGCCTTCTTCTTCTTCCTCGCCCTCTTTCCCCTGCTCATGTTCCTCGCCGCCACCCTGGCTTACATCCCTGTTCCGCACCTCTTCGATCGCATTCTCAACCTGCTGGCCGTCGTCGTGCCTCCCAACGCCATGGGTGTCGTCCGCGCCGTGCTCCGCGACACCGGCAGGCGCCCCGCCGAGCTGCTCTCCATCGGCATCGCCGGAGCGGTCGTCTCCGCATCCGGCGGCTTCTCCGCCATGATCACCGCCATCAACATTGCTTACGAGGTGCCGGAGGACCGCGCCTTCTGGAAAAAAGCCCTGCTCTCAGTCGGCCTCACGCTCCTCACCGGCCTCGGAACCATCGTCGCTCTCCTCTCCATCGCTCTCGGACCCCGCTTTGGCATCTGGCTCACCTCCCACCTGCACACGGGCTCGGCCTTTGCCGTTTCATGGCCTTACCTGCGATGGCTGCTCATCACCCTCATCACCGTCCTGTCCGTTGAAATCATCTACTTCGTAGCCCCCAACGTCCGCCAACGGTTCCTCGCCCAGATCCCCGGCGCGGCCCTCGCCGTCTTCAGTTGGGTTAGCGCTTCCTGGGCACTCAACTGGTACCTGCGCAGCTTCGCTCTATACAACCGCACCTTCGGCGCACTCGGAGCCGTAGCCGCCCTCATGCTCTGGCTCTATGTCAGCGCCCTCGCCATCATCCTCGGCGCAGAGCTCAACTCCGAACTCCTCAAGTCACGCGGAGAAGGCCTCGCCCCCAGGCATCCACCCCATCACCGCCCCGAGCGAACACCACAAAAGAGCCCGTAACTCAGACACTCGAAATCGGGAGATCCCGGCCAAAACCCGTTCTTCAGGACCGACCTGGAATAGGGAGCAATGTCCTTACCTGTGGTCGTTAGGGCCTGTTAACACTACTGGGATGGATGGCGTTGCGAGCGAAAATCGTCTCAGCCGAGGCGGAGGAAGCAGACTTTGGTGATTCCAAGGCGAGGACGAGTCGCCGCGGCGACAAGGATGAGCCGATTTTCGCCGCAACCCGAAGGGACGGGGCCGATTTTCCCGATTTCTGCCTCGATCGTCGCTAGCAGACACCCGGTATGCGTCACTCCTCACTCCTTGAACTCGAAAAATCGGCTCCCGTCGCCGCCATTCCAGTAGTGTTAACAGGCCCTAGCCAGAATGATGTGCCGGAGAACCCTCTGGCCGCACCAGCCTCCATTTGCTAACCTTGCCTTAACATGACCAAAAAGTCTGGCGCAGTCGGAGTGGCCCTGCTTCTGATTTGCGTTCTTCCCCTGCAGGCGCGAAGAAGGGTTCGGCGCCCGGAGATCCGCTTTCAAGGCGCGCCACAATACACACAACAGGAACTGCTCGCCGCCGCCGGCTTGAAGCCGGGCGTGCGTCTGAACCGCAGAGAAGTGAGAGCCCACGCCAGGCGGCTCATGGACACAGGCTTCTTCAACGAAGTCAGGTTCAAATCCAATTGGAGGACGATGCTCTTCACCTTGACGCCTTCCAGTCATCTTTTCCCCATGCACCTTGAGAATGTGCCTCTCACGCCAGGTAAAGAACTCGACGCCAAACTTCATCAGCGCTTCCCGCTCTATCACGGCCTCTTGCCGGCCAGCGGCTCCGTGGACGATGGAATCTGCCATGCGTTCCAGCAGATGCTGGGCGTCAAAGGTATCAAGGTAAAGGCTGCTCTCACCAGTGGCCTGGGCCCGCAAAAGCTCACGGCTGTGGACTTCGCAATCGTATCGCCGGCGGTGCGTATCGGGCGCATCCAGCTTGTCGGCGTCTCGCCTGCCATGCAAGCCAAAGCCGACCTGCTGGCCAGCCGCCAAACCGGAATCAGCTTCGACACAGAGAACACAGCCATCGGTCTTCAGCACGTTTTCCAGGACCTCTACCAGGGAGAGGGTTATGTGGCAGTAAAAGTCGATGTTGCCCGGGTGAATCCCCTCAACGTCTCGGATCAGTCCATCCAGGTTCCCTATACGGTAACCATCAAAGAAGGTGGAATCTACAAGCTCGGAAGCATCAACCTTCCGGCCGGCGCACTGGTCACCCGCAAAGAGGTCAAAAAAATCCTGTCCAAAGAACATGCTTCCGGACGACCGCTTGATCTATTTCTACTGGCCGTCTGCAGCGCATACCGTACGAATGGCTATCTCGATTGCTCCGTCGTTCCGTACCCCGTCTTTAACCAGGCTGCTCACGTCGTGAATTACAACCTCGAAATCACCGCTGGCCCACAGTACCGGCTGGCCGCGGTCCAATTCGACGGAGCTCCGGACGCGATGGCAGCCAGACTCCATGCCGTCTGGAAGATGGCGCCCGGAGCCATATTTGACGAAAGCTACTGCTCAAACTTTGCGGCGCTGGCAAAAAAGAAGGACCGCCATCTGGCCAAATGGATGCGAGCAGTCATCACTACCTCTGACACTAGTACCAACCCTGCCACGCACGAGGTCAACTGCATCCTCCATTTCACCAAACCCGTTCAGAGCCAGCACTAGAGCATTTCTAATTTAAGTATCTACATTTATGCGATAATCATCCTGTCCCTTGAAGGGAGGGTCCGGATGCAGTCGTATTCGCAGGATTTGCGTGATCGTGTGCTTCGAGCGCTGTCCCGTGGGGATCGCCCCTCGGCAGTGGCGCGGCGCTTTGAGGTCAGCCGCTTCTACGTTTATCAAGTGCGGGACCGGGAGCACGAGACCGGTGTGCGGAGCAGCTTTCAGATCGGCGGCCATCGCCGGTCTCGGTTAGAGGAGGCGGAACCCGTTTTGCGCCGCTGGATCGCAGCCGAGCCTGGGCTGACTCTGGAGGAGTTGCGAGAGCGGTTGGCGTTGCAGGGTATTGCGACCAAAATTGGTGCTCTTTGGCACCAGTTGAACAAGTGGAATCTGACCTTCAAAAAAAACGCTGCACGCCAGCGAGCAAGAGCGCGAGGACGTGCAGGCGGCGCGGCGCGCATGGAGTGAAGCGCAGCCGGCGATGGACGTCGAGAAGCTTGTATTCATTGACGAGACCTGGGCCACGACCAACATGACGCGAAGCCATGGCCGTGCTCCCAGAGGCACTCGATGCATCGGTTCGGCACCCCTCGGCGATTGGCAAACGACGACCTTTGTCGCCGGCCTGCGCCGCCATCAACTGACCGCTCCCATGGTGGTGGACGGACCCATGGACGGTGAGTTGTTCGTGGCTTGGGTGGAGCAGTTTTTGTGCCCCACACTTCACAGCGGCGACATCGTCATCCTCGATAATCTGAGCAGTCATAAAGTGGACGGGGTTCAGGAAGCCATCGCCGTGGCCGGTGCCACCGTGCTCTATCTGCCGCCCTATTCGCCCGATCTGAACCCCATAGAAAAGTTCTTCTCCAAACTCAAAACACTGCTCCGAAAAGCGGCAAGACGATCCACCGAAGAACTATGGGCGCAGATCGGCCAACTCCTCCTTACAGTCTCCCCAGGCGAGTGCGCCAACTACTTCGCTTCCTCAGGATATGTCAGCACTTAAATTAGAAACGCTCTAGCGAACAGGCTCCGCTTTGCGGAGCCTGTTCTGTTCGCGAGTTAGCCCAACTTCCGCAGTTGCGGCGGTAAGTCTTTTGTTTGTAGCGCGGGCATAGTGAAGTCTTCACTACAAATCCGTGCATTCGATCGAAGTTGGAAGTTCCAGGCCGAGCCGTTGGAGCAGGATCGCCTGATGTTCTGTGGGCCGACTCACGCAGCGCTTGCGAATGGAAATGCCGGTGCGCGTGGGCAAGACCACGTCGACCAAGGCGATCTGCTCCAGTTCGGCGAAGATCTTTCTTGGTTCGTCTCCGAGCCCGGCGTCATGGCACCAGCGGGCGAAGGTTTTCCAGAGCACATAGGTGAGAAAGCAAACCAGAATATGCGCCTGCACGCGGCGTTCAAGATGGTGCCAGACCGGGCGTAGAGCCAGATCGCTTTTATGGATGCGAAAGGCCGCCTCCGCCTCGGTCAGTTGCATATAGGCGCGCCAAAGCTCTTCGCCGCTCCAATCGGTGACGTTGCTGCGCAGCAGATAACAGCCTTCGCTCAGCCGGGCCCAATCGCGCCAATCTTCTCGTTTGCTCCACTCCAGATGGGCGCCGCCGGCGGCGGCGGTCTGGATGTGCACGCGGAACAGGCCGGCAGCGCGGCTATTGCGACCAAGTAACTTGCCCAATCTCTGGGCCACCAGCAGCGGGTCCTGCTTGCGTTGCCGACAAGCGGCGGCCATCGCGACCAGCTTCTGTTCGATGCGCTGCTCGAAGCGATCGTGCATGGCACGCTCCTTCAGGCGCCGCTGGGCACTGCGGCAAAGGATGAAAACCTCCTGCCCTTCCGGGGCCGGACACAGCTTCACTTCCAGGCCGGCGTGGACTTCCTTCCAGCTTTCATCCAATAGCTGCTGCTCGAATTTGCGCAGCATGCTCTTGGCCGTGCCCAGGATGTAGCGCCGTCCGCCCTTCTTGAGAAACTCAATGTTCTCGGTCGAGACCATGCCGCGATCCATCACCCAGATGCGGTTGGCCCGACCGTACTTCTGCTCCATCGCCGCGACTATCTCTTCCACCGTAGTCACATCGCTGCGGTTGCCGGCGAACACTTCGTATCCCAGGGGCAGCCCACAGCGGCTGACCACCAGGGCGATGTTGACCTGTTTGCAATCAGGACGGTGATCGCGCGAGTAGCCGCGCTGCGCCTGCGGGTTGGCCGCGGCTTCGCCCTCGAAATAGGTGCTGGTGACGTCGTAGAGCAGCAAGTCGTAGTCGAGCTGAAACAACTCGCCCAAACGCTGCTGAAGATGCTTTTCCAAGACCGTCTTGTGCGGCAATATACGATCCAGCGTCCGATAGAGACGATCCTCGTTGACCTTCTCCGCCGGTACTCCCAATAACTCCGCCAACGCACTGGCTTCATAGGTGTGTTCCGCCAGCCGTAACTCACTGGAGGCATCCACCATGCGCCCCAGCACCAGAACCTGGGCCATCACGCTCCAGCTAATCCCTTCCCGACCTGACGGCAACAGCGTATCGAGCAGTTGCGGAAGGCCCAGTTGACAAAGCAGCGTTAAGCCCAACCAGCAGCCGCCAAACGGACGACTCCGTTCCACCCGCACACCGTGGATGTCGACTTCTACCCACTCCGGGCTGCGCGGCTTCTGGAAAAGATGCGCCTGCAATGGGGAGGCGGGCTGGGCGGCTTGTGCGACGCCCATCCGGCCGCGCTCGTCCAGTTCCCCAAGGTAGGCCACCACCCGCTGTCGAGGACCACGGGCCGTGCGATACGACTCCACCAACGCCCAATAGGCGTGTCGCTTCCCGTTCTTCGCTCGGTAGCAGCGCCGCACATACATGGCGTTCATCCTACCGATTTATTCCTCGCTTGCAAGAGGGCAGGTCTTCACTACACGCCACTTCTGCCCTCTTCAAGAACCCCTTCCCACAATGCCGCCTTGCAAACAAAGACTCTCCAGCTCACGCTCCTTCGAATAAGCGAATCAAAGTAGTCAAAAGTTCCTCTGTATCGGCCAATGCTGCGGAAGTTGGGTTAGCGGAAACGCCCAGCGATACTGGACTTTTTCTGTTAGCGGACTAGCTTGCTACTGCCGGAGTTCAACCAAGGTGGCGCCTTGGCCGCCTTCGTTTTGGGGGGCTTCTGCGATGCCGGCTACGTGCGGGTGGCTTTTCAGGAATTCGCGGACACCGCGGCGGAGGATGCCGGCGCCGTGGCCGTGGATGACCCGGACTCGCGGAAGGCCGGCAAGAAAAGCGCGGTCGAGATACTTCTCTAGTTGCTCGGTCGCTTCGTCTACGGTGCGGCCGATGAGGTTGATTTCCATGCGCATGTCGTCAGAGGGGGCGCTAGTGACGGAGACGTGCACGCCTTTTTGCCGGCGGGCGGCGGCCAGCGGGTCGGGGCGCTCGGTAGACGGTGTTGCCGACTTGACGATTTCAGCAATGTCGTCGCGCTTTACACGCATTTTGATGGGGCCCAGCGATGCTTCAAAGACGTCCTTTTCGACTTCGCGCTGGATGGTGGCGATGCGGCCCATGGATTTGAGGCGGACCTGATCGCCGGCGGCGACGTGGCGGACTACATGGGGCTGGGCGTTGGCATCGTCCTGATCGGCTCCGGTGCGGTGGGCGACGACGGTTTGGTTGAAGCTCTCCTGAAACTCGCGGCGCAGGCGCTGGATGCGGCGCTCGGCCTCCTTGCTGAGCTTTTGCTGCGCGGCGCGGTCTTCGATGGCACGGACGTTCTCGCGCATCTGGAATGCGAAGTCCTTGAGTAAGGAGTCGAGCTTGCGTTCGAGCTCGCGGGTACGATTGCGCATCTCGGTGTCGCCTTCGCGCTGGAGGCGGGCGCGCTCCTGGTTGAGCGCGTACTGCTGCTCGCGCGCGGCTTTGCGGTCGGCTTCGAGCTGTGCGAGCTCCTTGTGCATGCGATCGAGGAAACGCCCGATATCGGCATGCTGCGAGCCAAGGCGCTGGCGGGCAGCGGCGATGATGGAGGGGTTGAGGCCGAGGCGCGCGGCGGTTTGAATGCCGGCTGAGGCGCCGGGGACGCCAAGCTGGAGGCGGTAATTGGGGATGAGCGTGACTTCATCGACTCCAGCGGCAGCGTTGAGGACACCGGGGGTGTTGGCGCCGTAGACCTTGAGCGAGGTGTGGTGGGTGGAGATGAGCGTCCAGGCGCCGGCGGAAAGGAAGTGGGCAGCAACGGCGACGGCCAGGGCGGAGCCTTCTTCAGGGTCGGTGGACGAGCCGAGTTCGTCGAGGAGGACAAGCGAACGGGCGTCGGCAAGGCGCGCAAGGCGGTCGAGGTTGACGATGTGGGCGGAGAAGGTGGAGAGTTCCGCTTCGATGGATTGCGCGTCGCCGATATCGGCGAGGAATGCGGTAAAGACGGGAAATACCGCGGCATCCGCAGGAACGGGCAGGCCGGCCTGAGCCATTATGGCGAGCAGGGCCGTGGTTTTGAGCGTAACGGTTTTGCCGCCGGTGTTGGGTCCACTGACGATGAGCTGGCGCGTGTCAGAAGTGAGCTCGAGCGTGAGCGGAACGACATGGCCGCCGGTGGTGCGAAGATGCTTTTCGAGCAGCGGATGGCGGGCAGATTCGAGATGCAGGCGATCAGGCGCGAAGGTTGGCCCCACGCAGTTGTAACTGCGCGCGAAGCGGGCGCGGGCCTGGAGGCTGTCGACAAGGACGAGGACGCGGGCGCCTTCAACAAGGCTTTGCGCGCAGGCACCAACCTGGCGGGTGAGCGCGACGAAGATGCGATGGATTTCGGCCTGCTCTTCTTCAATGAGGCGGACGAGTTCGTTGTTCTGCTCGATGGTTTCGAGGGGCTCGACGTAAACCGTCTGGCCCGAGGAACTGGCGCCGTGAATGACGCCGGAGACGCGGCGCTTGAGCTCGCTGCGCACGGGGATGACAAAGCGCTCGCCGCGGATGGTGATGAGATCGTCTTGCGCGGAGCCTTCACTGGAGAGCTTACGGAGGGTGGCGCGCAGGCTTTCCTGGATGAGGCGTTGCTGGCGCTCCTGTTCGCGGCGGATGCGGTGGAGCTCGGGCGAAGCGTCGTCGGCGAGCGAGCCGTCGGGGAGGATCTTGCGCTCGATGGATTCGGCTAAAGGACGGAGGTTCGCCGTTAGCTTCGACGAGGCTTCGCGCAGGCCAGGGAGTTTGTCATGGAGGCGCGAGGGTGGTTCGCGGAGCAGGGCTTGCCAGGCAGCGACGTCGTTGGCAAGACGGGCAATGGACTGAAGCTCGGCAGCTTCGAGGGCTACACCTTCAATATGCGATTTTGCGGCAAGCTGCGTGGGGTCGATCAGTCCACCGAGGGGGATGGAGACTTGCTCCTCGAGCAGCAGGCGCACCTCGCCGGTGAGCTGGTGCTGATGGGTGATCCACGGTTCATCGATGGAGGGACGAAGGGCGAGGATGGCCTCGCGGCCGACGGGCGATGAGGCAAAGCCGGAGACCAAATGGAGGAGCGGCTCCCATTCGAGGGCGGCAAAATCGGCGTTCGCTACGGGCGACGGAATGGGATCGAGCAGCGGCATTTCCACGATCTATCTTAGCCGCTGCCGGAGAAGCGAAGCCCTACGCAGCGGAGCCGGATGCCGGCGACGGCGCGGAGGGCGCGGCAGACTTGCTTTCGGTTGCGGGGGCAGGCTTTGAGGCTCCATCGGATGGGGCGGTCGGGGCCGCGGATGCGGATTCGGAAGGCTTCGCACTGCTCTTTGCAGCGTAGTCATTCACGTACCAGCCCGCGCCTTTGAACTGAAAAGCGGGAGCGGTGAGCGGGCGGATGAGCGCGCCCTGGCACTTGGGGCATTCCAGCTCGGGCTCGGCGTTGAAACTCTGAATTTTCTCGAAGCGGTGGCCACACTGGGTGCAGCGATATTCATACAGCGGCAAGTCTGTTTCCCCCTTAGGGAAGACGTAACATCCTGCAACTATTGTAGCTGGAGATTGACTTTTGCGGGTTGCCGGCGTGCAGGAGTGTTGGGAATCCGGAGCGCGCCACCGCCTTGAGAGCGGAGCGCGCACCGAAAAGTGACCGGCTTCACAGATTAGACGCGTGGGCGACAGCAACAGAAGAGAGCAGCCCGCGTCACTGCACCGTGATGGGCACCGACGCTACGTGGTTTTCCCAGGCAAGGGTAAGGGTGCCTTTGTTACCGCCGTCATTGGTGAGGGTGTATTTGAGGTCTTCAACCATAGAGGGCGGCTTGCTCATGTGCATTTCAGTACGGCCCAGGTCCATTTTGGGGTTGTAGCCGAGGCCCCATTCGCCGGTTGCCTTGTTTACGATCAGGCTCCATTGGTCGGGATTGGCAATGTCGACGAAGAGGGTGTAAGTTCCGGCGGGCACATGCAGGGTGCCGATGGTCAGGTCGCCCGTGGTGTGCAGCGTGGTGGCAGCATTGGCGCCGGCACGCCAAACCGGGTACGACTTATGGGTCTTCTCGATGAGGCCGCCTTTGTTGAAGATGTGCCCTTCGCGGCCGCGGACGCGAGGCGAGCTGTAGGCAATGCTGATGGTTTTGCCGCTGATGGTGACAGTCGCCTTGGCGGGCGGACTGGCCGGCGGTTTTTTGCCCATGGGCATTTGGCCGCTCATGGGCATGTGACCAGACATGGGCTTGCTCTGCTGCGCTGAGACAGTGGCGGCAAAGGCCAGAACACAGGTGAGGATGAAGAGTCGTTTCATGGGAAGTTTCTCCTTTGGGCGAAACCCTTGTTTTGGTGAAACGTACCGACGGAATGACCGACCCGATGATTGTCGCACCGTATGCGGCAGATGGGAAAGGAAATCGGGACTGAAATGCCGTGGGAAGACCGGCTTGCGGCAGGGCTGGTGCATTGGCCGAGATGAATGGGAATTGTTATACTGAACCCTGTTGCAGCGCACTGCTCGTGGAAGTACCCACCTCTCAGCCGGCATCGCCGGACTCCGCGCAGGAAATTGCAACCTAAGTATTTGCACTGAGGCCAGGTAGCTCAGTGGTAGAGCGCGGCCCTGAAAAGGCCGGCGTCGGCGGTTCAATCCCGTCCCTGGCCACCATTCTTTCGATTCCCAAAATTGTCGCTGAATCCCGATGATCGGATATCCTCAAGAGGACTATACTCAGAGGGACTACTGGGGTCTGCACTCTCCCGCTTCTCAGGATCGAGGGCCGAGACCCAGGACAGTTGATGGGCCTGCTTTCTCTGGATTTGAGAGCCCGCCATTCCGTCAGACGCGACCGGGGTGGGCTAATGTAAATTCTTGGACCAAAGGAGGATCCGATGGATCGAAGAAGCTTTTTTAAGACCGGAGCACTGGCGGCAGGATTAGCGGCCTCGCCGGGATTATCCGCTGCAAAGGCGTGGCCCTCGCCGTCGGACGAAGGCTTCAAACCCATTCCGAAGCGGCCGCTGGGCAAGACCGGCCAGAGTCTTTCAATCATTGGCCTGGGCGGCATTGTGATCATGAACGAGGATCAGGCGGTGGCCAACAACACCGTGGCGCAGGCACACGAAGCGGGGATCAACTACGTGGATGTGGCGCCCAGCTATGGTGACGCACAGCAGCTTCTGGGTCCCGCGCTGAAGCCCTACCGCGACAAGTTTTTCCTGGCCTGCAAGACCGGTAAGCGCGACAAGGCAGGCGCGGCGGAGGCGCTGGATAATTCACTCAAGCTGCTCGAAACGGATCACCTGGATCTCTACCAGCATCACGCCGTGACGACGATGGAGGACGTGAACCGCATCATGGGCCCAGGCGGCGCACAGGAGGCCTTCGAGGCCGGGCGAAAGGCCGGCAAGATCCGCTATCTTGGCTTTTCAGCTCACTCTGAAGAGGCCGCCCTGGCGCTACTGGATCACTTCGATTTCGATACGGTGTTGTTCCCCGTCAATTTTGTTCTCACATCAAAGAAGAACTTTGGGCCGCGGGTAATTGCCCGCGTACACGAAAAAGGCGCCGGCATGCTGGCCATCAAAGCCATGGCCAAATCGAAATGGCCCGAGGGGATGACGAAGACGCAGAAGCCTAATCCGAAGGAGTGGTACGAGCCCTGCTCGGTACCGGAGCAGGCCGCGCTGGCCCTGCGCTGGACCCTTTCGCAGCGTGTTACCGCCGCCATTCCGCCGGGCGATGAGCGGTTTTTCCCGCTGGCCATGTATGTGGCGCAGAACTTCCAACCCATCACGCCGCAAGAGGAGAGACACCTGATAGCCAGCGCCGCTGAAGCTATGCCCATTTTCCCCCACGCATAAGCGGCGGCAGCAGCAGAAACAACGAACCGGCGATCCATATAGACCACGGGATCGCCGGTTTTCTTTTCCAGTTGCCGATGTGCGGGTCAGTGAGACGGAGCAACCTGCCCGACAAGCGTGAGGTTGATGCCAACAACCTTGGCAACTTTCAGAAAGAGAATGCTCGGGTTTTTGAGGCCCCACTTGACGTAAGGCACGTTGAAGCTGCCTGTGGCCGTCATGCTGGAGCCTGCGGCGTGAATGTGCATGGGTACCGTCAAGTTGTGCGGCGTACCGTGCAGTGTAAAGATGCCGGAGACCTGAATCGTGGAGTCACCGGTGGGTGCAAGTGTTCCCTGATAGCTCTTGGGTGCGAAGGTGACTTCAGGAAATTTCTTGATCTGCAGGACTTTCTTGTCCATGTTGCGGTCGCGGCCTTTATCGCCGCTGTTGCCGCTGGCTGCTGAAACCACGATTGATCCAGAGACGGCGCCGGGGCCGGGGCCAAACTCGACCTTTCCATTCTGCACCTTGAATGTGCCTTCGACGTGGTGCAAGTTACCGCCTAGCAGAAAGGCTATTTTGCTGGTGCTGGGATTGATGGTAAAGGCTTCATGCGGCGCGTTCGCAGCGTGTGCGAACGACAGCGAAGTGGCAAGAAAAAATGCGAGGACGTAGTACTTCATATTCATTCTCCTGAGTGCAACGGTGTTTTGCCGTTTTGGATGGGCGCCGCGTTGATATGCGACAACCAAAGCGTGATGGAGGCGATGTCCTTATCGGACAGATATTCGTGGCCTGCCATGGCGGTTCCAGGGATTCCGAACTTGACGATCTGCGCCAGGCGCGTTGCGCGCATTTGGGGCGTGTCAGAAGGTGGCAGATAGTGAAACGGTCCCGTCGCCAGATTGGTGGGGAGCTTTTTGAAGCTCGCGTGCCAGTTGCGGCGCGTGCGGCCGTTGGCGTCGTGGCAGGTGGCACAGTCCTGGCGGTAAAGCCGGGCGCCCGTGGCTGCGCTGGCCTGCGCGCTGGCCTGGGGCGTGGGGCGCCAGCGTCTTTCGGCGGCAAGGTGTTGGGCAGTGCCGGGGCCGCGCAGGCTTTCGAGATAGGCAATGAGGTCGTTGCCGCGCCGATCGCGAAAGAGAAAGCCGTAAGACGGCATGATGGAAGCTCCGCTGACCTGAGCGGGGTTAAAGAAGTGCGCTTTGAGCCAGAGGGGCGAACGGCGCGAGCCTACCTGAGAGAGATCGGGGCCCTGGCGCCGGTTGCCGATCAGCGGTGGATGATCGGAGCTCAACATGGAGACGGGTTCGGCCGGACCCCACATAAGTACGTCCGGCGTGTTGGGGCGAACGTACTGCGAGTGGCAATTGATGCAGCCCTCTGAGATGTAGACCTGGCGGCCGCGTTCAACTGCGGTGAGTTTGGGAGAGGGACGGGATGCGAACAAGAGGTGATTGACGCCGCCGGCGACAAGAAGAACGACGGCGGTGAGCGCGAGTTCGCGTGGACGCCGGCGAAGGAGAACCACGATAACCGGCAGCAGGACAACCACGCCTGCTGCGACGACGAAAGCGACAGGGACACGGCCGAGATGCTGGGCCATGCCGATGCCCATGGCTGAACCGATCCAGCCAGCGATGGCGTAGAGCCAGCCAGCGATTCTTCCCCGCTCTGCCGCGGAGGCGGCGGGCGCGAGGAGCGACGGATACGCCACGAGCGCGACGGAGTAAAGCGATACGCCGATGGGATAGAAGATGGACGCGAGCGATACGGAGGCGGGATTGTGGAGGAGCAGGCACGCGGCACCGAGCGCGACGAATGCGGCGGTGAGTACAGGAGAAAGGCCGCGGCGGCTTAAGAAAACAGCAGCAGCTAGGGCGGCGGCTAGGTGCAGCGAGCCGTCGGCCCACAGGTGAATTGAGCCCTGCCAGGTTCCGGCTTTCAAAGCTGGCGTGTTCTGGATGATGAAGAATGCTGCGGAGTCAAGCCAGACGAGCGCGGTGAAACCGCTTAGCACCAAAAAAGCTGGAACAGTGCGGCGCGGCGCGGGGTTGCAGGCTTCAAGCGGTGCGGGGGAGGGCAGAAGCGTGATGCCGGCGCCAAGCAGGCAAAGTGCGCCCGCGGTTGTTGCCTGCACTTGAGGCGAGGCGGTGAAGAGCGGCGGAAGGTTGCAGATGAAATAACCGATGCCCGTGCCCACGCCAACGGCGAGGAACGGGTTACGGTCTCCGGTCCATTGGCGCAGGTGGGTAACGAGGGTGACGGTGAGAATGCCGAGCCCGGCACCAACAAAAAAGGCCGTGGCAATCGCTGCCATGAAGAGGAGAGGGAACAGCGAGAGAAATGCGGCCACGGCCAAAGTGCAGAGACCAACCCGCAACCGGAAGCCGGCAGAGGGCCATAGCTTGAGGCGCGGAGCGAGGAGACTGAGGAGGATTCCGCCAGCGGCCATGGCGGCCATTACCGCTTTGAGGTGCGCCCCAGCGTCTCCCAGATCGGCCAGCCGCCTGAGAAAGGCGAACTGGGCGAAGATCAGGAAGTAGACATACGTGACGGCAACAAGGCTTGCACCGCGCCAGCCGAAACGATTGCGACTAACCCGCCGCATAGGCCAGCCAATCTTCGTGCAGGCCAATGGCCTGGATCACAACGCAAGCGCCATCGAAGGCGGCGATAGTGAACCATTCGATGGCGAGGTGGCCGACGGCGATTTGTTCGATGAGGAAGAGGGCGACGCTGGCGCGCGTGAATGCCGTGAGCAGCCAGACCATCTCAAGCCGAGCCTTGTTGTCGCCACGATGGGCAAGAAGCGCACCGTAGAGACAGGCAAGGCCGACAGAGAAAACAAATGCACCGACAAAGGAGAGATAGACGAACGCACCGGGACTGGCGCGCAGGTCGAGCATATGGAGCGTGAGAGCCGGCGCGACGACGAGGAGCACGCCGGTTGAGCTATCGGAGATTCCGGTCAGCAACTGATAAGCGAAGACCATGGATCGATTCATGCTGTCTTCTCCTGAAGAACTTTGCTGGTTGCGGGAGCTTGCTCGCGAAGCAGTGCTGACGCGTCGGCGAGCCAGTCAAACGAAGCAATGAGCATAAGGATCCCGGACAGGAGGCGGAGGACGTAGATGATGTTGCGTTCCATGCCGGGAACGATAGTGAATGCAGGATCGAAGCCCTCGCGCCAACCTGCGATGGTCATCAGCACCACATAGGCGACGACGCTGCCATGCCAGAGCCAGAAGGAACGCGGGCGATTGAAGATCCAACCACCTTCGCCAAGGAGTTGCACGGTGACGAAGATGATCAGCGACGACGTGAACCCGGCCATGGCGACAAAGGAGTGACCTACGAGACCGTCAGTGAATTTGAAGTGATCTAGGACGGGAGGGAGGAAGAAGATCCATCCGGTGATGAGCAGCGCGGACCACCACCCGAGAAAGGCCAATCGCCATCGGCGCGTGTTTTCGTTCCAGCGGAAAGCCGCGTAGTACGCGGGCGTAAGTGGCAGCCAGACGAGAATGCTGGCCAGGCTCAGATACTGCGACGGAAGTTGATTGCTGACGTCAGCGCGGCCCATGGAGGCGCACAAGATGGATTCAGCAAGCAGGATGAGCCAACTGACGGCGAAGATGCGCCGGTGACCTTCTTTGCGGCGCGCGATGCCGAAGGGGAGTATGAGCAAAATGGCGACGATGGCCAGCGAAGACTCCAACTGGCTTTCACCCGTGGGTCCGCCTGAGGCTGGATTGATAGGCGGATAGATGTTGGGATTGGACGCGATGTAGAGGATGAACGGAACTGCGAGAAGAATGACAAGACCGGCAATTTTGCCGAGTCGCGATGCGGCGTTTTGCGGCTGGCGCCAGTTATTGACCAGAGCGATGAGAAGAAGCAGCCAGAGGGCGAGAAGCGCGGCGGGAAAGAGAACGCGCGCGTATCCGCTCCAGTCGAGAAAGAGCTTCCCACTGGAGTGACCGGAAAGCCACGAAAGAGCGCCAACGGCGAGCGCGGCAGACCAGACCCAAAGCACGGGACGGCACCACTTTGCCAGCGGGCTGCGGTGAGCACCGTAGACATAGAAAAGGAAACCGACCATGGGGAGGCTGGTCCAGCCGTAGAGTTCCAGATTCATGTGGACCATCATCCAGCGGCCGTAGGTCCACTCGCCCAGCGGCTTGTTGAGTGCGGGAACGAGCAGCAGAATTGCGAGCATCACGCCGACGGCATTGGCGAAGACAAGCCAGAAGAGACCGTGCCAGGTGGCGACGGCGACGGCTCGTGGGTGGCGCCGCGACGTATCGAGTTCAGCGGGCATGGGCATGCTCACAGACCATTCCATCGCGCATCTCCAGGGTGCGATCGCAGCGTGCGGCAAGCTGACGATCGTGCGTGGCCATCAGGAGTGTGATGCCTTCCGTGGCGGCCAACTCAAGGAGAAGATCGAAGACTACGTGGCTGGTTTGCTCGTCGAGCGATCCGGTGGGCTCGTCGGCAAGCAGGATTTTGGGGCGGTTCATCAGCGCTCGGCAGAGCGCGGTACGCTGGCGTTCGCCGCCGGAGAGTTTCTGAATGCGGTGATTGAGCCGGTGGCGCAGTCCGGTGCGGTCAGCAAGTTCGCCGAGGCGCGCAACTGCCGTGTGGCGCGGAATGCCGGCGGCAACCGAGGGAATGAGACAGTTTTCCCCGAGCGTGAGATCGGGGATGAGGTTGTGAAGCTGAAAGACGAAGCCAACTTCATGGCGGAGGAGGCGCAGGAGATTGCGTCGATCAACCTCGGCGCCGTTGACGGAGATACGGCCAATGTCGGGCGTGTCGAGGCCACCAAATAGGTGCAGAAGCGTGCTCTTTCCGCAGCCGGATGGGCCGCAGAGAGCGACGGTCTGGCCCTCGAAGACTGTGAGATCGACGCCTTTGAGGACAGGGACGGCTCCCTCGTCGTAGCTTTTCCAGGCGTTCTCCGCATGCAGCACGATGCGCCGATTGCCATTGCTGTGCGCCGGGACGATCATTCGAAGCGAAGCGCCTCCACCGCGCGGACACGCATGGCATAGAAAGCCGGATAGAGTGCGCCGGCAACGCCGGTAAGCAATGCCAGCAGGAGAACAACAAACAGAAGAAGCGGATGAACGGTGGGGTCGACGTAGCCGTCGAGTGCGGGAATCTTCTTGAGCGTGTAGAGCGAGACGATTCCGACGAGCAAGCCTACGACCGCGCCGAGGATGGAGACAAGCGCGGATTCACCGAAGATCACTCCGCCAATTTGCGTATTGGAGAAACCGTTGACTCGAAGAATGGCGATCTCGCGAATGCGCGTGAAGACCGACATGATCATGGTGTTGGCCACGCCGAGACCACCGAGCAGAAGACCGCAACCGCCGACTGCCCACGCGGTGGCCTTGAGGATCTTGAACTGAGAGTAGGTGCGGGTGAACTCGGTGTCTTCAAGCGCAATCAGGTCAGGGTATTTTTCTCTGACCATCGCTTTGAATTGCGCGGCGTCCTCTTTGCTGCGTAGTTTGACGGTGATGACCGAGGACATTCCCGACTTGTGAAAGAACGACTGCGCGGTAGCCAGCGGCATGAAAACACCGCCGTCTTCAAAGCCGTTGGCTGTTTTCACGATGCCGGTTACGCGGAAGACCTGATTGCCGAGTTGAACGCGGCTGCCAAGAGAAGCGGAGAGAAAATGCGCGGCGCGATCGCCGAGGACGACTCCATCGGCATTCTGGCC
Organism: uncultured Acidobacteriota bacterium; assembly: GCA_963830225.1. Taxonomy (GTDB): domain Bacteria; phylum Acidobacteriota; class Terriglobia; order Terriglobales; family Acidobacteriaceae; genus Telmatobacter. The sequence continues at coordinate 777,850 of CAWHLO010000001.1, forward strand.
GAAGCTCTTGCGATTGCCGGCAAGCCACTTGGCGTCTTTCATGCGCGCGTCAGAGGGCGTGACTCCGAAGCAAGTGATGATGGGATGGCCGGCGCCGGGCACGATGCCGAAGAGCACCGGATTTGCATGCTGCACCATGGACCAGCCGGCGATCTGGCGAACCGCATCCTGAGGGACGTTGCTGAAGAAAAGATCAGAGACGTTGCGCTCGAAGACGATGATCTCACTGTTGTTGGAGAGGATGTGGGAGAACATGCCGACGGCGCCCTGCAAAATGGTGACCACGGTGAGCATGGCGGCGACACTGAAGGCAATGCCCGCCACACTGATGAGCGAGCGGATGCGATGGCGGCGAAGATTGGTGACGATCAGCTTAAGGAAGATCACAGTTCGGCGGCCCCCACCAGCGCGCAGGAATCGTCCATGACCTGCGAAAGTTCCTCTTCGAGCCGGGCGCGCAGGGTCTCAAGGAATTCGAGTTCAGGGCAAGCGGCGAGAAGGCGGCGAAGCACGCGGTCTCCGAGCGCGATGTAGCGGGTGAGGCGCTCGGCGGCTGCAGGGATTCCGATGACGGCCGCGATGTTGGGACGACCGAGCATGGTGTCGCGCGCGCTGGTCTTGCCGGTTTGCGCGGGACTCTGCAGCACATCTTTGAGATCGTCCACGATTTGATAGCTGAGGCCCCAGAAGTTGGAGATTCGCTCAAGGAGCTGCAGTTCGCGCGCGGAAGCGCCGCCCAGCATGGCAGGCAGCACAAGCGTAAGGCGCACGAGCGAGACGGTTTTGCCGTGGGCGATGTACTCAGTGGTTTCGCGCGTGCGCGGCAGCGCAAAAAAGTGCAGGTCGAGGCTCTGGCCGTTGAGCAGACCCTCTACGCCCAGGCATTGCTCGACAAAATCAAGCGCCCGCTGCCGGCTGTCATGCGGTGAACCAGCAACCGCGCGCCAGGTGAGCGCATAGGCACGATTGATAAGGGCAAGCGCGGTGAGGATCGCGCCTTCTTCACCAAAGACAAGATGCGTGCATGGAACACCACGTCTTTCCAGAGCATCGTCCATGCAGGGGAGATCGTCGAAGAGGAGCGAGGCGGTGTGGAAGTACTCAAGTGCCACGGCAAGCTGCTCGGCGTTCGTGGGATTCAGCCCGTATGCCGTGGCCATCTGAAAAATGAGTCGCGGACGAACAAGACTGCCGGGGTTGCGGAGCACATGGTGAAGCGCATCCTCGAAACTGGGATCGAGGGCCGCGGGCAATGACAGTGAATTGGTAAAAGAATCGCTGAAAAAATGCGTATCCAATGGACTCATTCCGTTTGCCGCTTGCACTCTTGATCCTTGAGTTTTGTTGGGTTCGGATCACCTTCCTTCCCGGGGCGCGCGCCGGGGAACAGCCACCGCTCGGAAGGTTCCAATGTATCGGTGAGACGAGTGCAGAGCGCATTGGAAAGCGAGAAACAGGGCCGTTCTTCATGACGTTTCGTTCATGACTTTCTGTTCATCTTTTCCGTTGCGGAGAAATGCAGATGATCTGCAGAGATGCATGGAATAAATGCGGTGGCGGCTGGTTCTAGCTGGCCGTCGTCATTTTGGCAAGCTGTCTGGGAAGTGCGTAGAAGGCGACGGTAAGGAGAATGATGCCGGCGATGACATAGACAACGGAGGCGAGCGCCATGGCCGGGCCCAGACCGTGACTGCCGGCCATGATGCCGACGAGAAGCGGCGCGAGACCACCACCGCCCATCCAGCCCACAGTGTTCATCCAGCCTGTGGCAGCGCCGCGAGCCGTGGCGGGCACAACATCGAAGAGCGAGGCAAAGATGTTGGCATCGTAGAGGCCCTTGAAGAATCCCCAGCCGGCGAGACCGATGAGAAGCAAGGGGATTGATCGTGTAATGAAGCAAAGCAGCATGAAGGGCGCGCCGCAGAAGACCCCGGCGGCCTGCACGAGAACGCGGCCACTCTTGTTGCGACGCGTGAAGCGGTCGGCGAGCCAGCCACCGACGGCGGTTCCGACCATGGAGCCGGTTTGCGCCAGCGCCGTAGCGGTGAGGCCGGCCATGGCGAGATCCATGTGAAAGCTGTCGTAGAGGTATGACGGCATCCAGACGAGCAGCACAACGGCCACAAAGTTAGCGCAGGCAAAGGCGCCCATGAGCAGCCAAACCGCGGGAGTGCGCAGTGCGAAGCGGACAAACTCGGCGATGCCAGGCGGCAGGGCGGCTTTGCCGGTTGACGCTGGAGCGACTTCGTCTTTGGCGGCACCGCGGGCCGGCTCGATGAGGAAGCGATAAAGGGCAATTCCGAAGAGCGCACCAGCGGCGCCAAAGAAGACAAAGGGCAGGCGCCAATTGTAGCGCTCGGCGATCCAGCCGGCGAAAAAGCCGCCGACGATAGTGCCGGCGTAGACACTGGTCTGATGGAGTCCGAGGGCGCGGGAGCGGGTTCGGGAGCCGTGGTAGTCGCTCATCATGGAGAGCGAGGCAGGAAAGTAGAGGCTTTCTCCCAGTCCCATGGCGCAGCGCAGCACAGTGAGACTCCAGAGGCGGCTGGCGAGCGCCGTGGCGGCGCAGATCCAGCTCCAGAACTGGAGGCCGCCGAGGATGGCGGTGGTACGGCGGATGCGATCGACGATGTACCCGGCGAAAGGCGCAGCCAGACCGTAGGTCCACGCAAAGGCGGAGCCAAGCAGGCCCAGTTCGGCAAGGCTTAGATGAAGCTTCGACTGCAGAAGCGGATAGACGGAAAAGATGGCCTGACGATCGGCGTAGTTAAGGAAGCCGACGACCCAAAGCATGCCGACAAGCTGCCAGCGATAGGGGACAAGAGGCGCGGATTGAGGGCGGGCAGAGGGAACGCGAGACTCCGGCATAGTGGCACAGGGCTTCTTGCAGCATGAAAACAGCCGGGGGCTATGGTTGTCTATGGCATCCAGGCCGCAAATGAAAGAATGCGGCGTGCAAGTTTCATTTTCCAGCATTTGCTTTATGCCCTCGAGCAGTTACCGATATACTGAAATTCGCCGATGACTTCACAATCACTTGCCCGCCCTCTTAAAGGCATCATTCCACCGATGGTTACTCCACTCGACGGCGAAGACTCGCTCGACCGCGCAGGACTGGAACGTCTGATTGAGCACTTGATCGGCGGAGGAGTTCATGGCCTGTTCATTCTGGGCACCACTGGCGAAGGGCCGGCGCTGAGTTACCGGCTGCGCCGTGAGCTGATTGAGCGCACCTGCGCGCAGGTGGCAAAACGCATCCCCGTGCTGGTAGGAATCAGCGATGCCTCTTATGAGGAATCGTGCACGCTGGCGGCACACGCCAAAGCGTGCGGCGCGGACGCGGTTGTGACAGCACCGCCGTTCTATTTTGCATTGAGCCAGAAGGATCTGTTGCGGCTGGTACAAATGCTGGCTGCGCGGGTTGAGCTGCCACTCTACCTCTACAACATGCCGCGGCTGACGAAGTGCAGCTTTGAGCCGGAGACGGTGATGCGGGCCGCCGAGTTGCCGAACGTCTGGGGGCTGAAGGACAGCTCGGGCGAGATTGGCTACTTGCGCACCATTACGATGCAGATGCTGGATCGGCCTGACTTTGCAGTGCTTGTGGGACCCGAGGAGTTGCTGGTGGAAAGCCTACGGATGGGCGTGCACGGCGGCGTGTGCGGGGGCGCGAATCTGTTTCCAAAGCTGTACGTTTCTCTGTACGAGGCTGCGAGCGACGGGGATCTATCGAAGGCCAGGGCCCTTCAGCAGAGGGCACGGGAAGTGGGCGAACTGCTTTACGGAATTGGCGAACCAGAGTCGAGCTACCTGCGCGGGCTGAAGCTGGGGATGGAAGTGATGGGCCTCTGCAAGAGCACGCTGGCCGTACCCTTTGAATCAGCGGATGCGCGCCTGCATAGTACGCTGACTGAGAAGTTGCGGGAATACGCGTAGAGCAGGTTTCCCATCCTTTTCGCAAAGAACGCGAAAAGGATGGGGCATAGGCGTGGCCAAGCGGCTGGTTGGCTCCGATGCCAGACACCAGGGTTTATGCGTCGTCGCGGAACATGGGATGCGGAATGAGCCGGCGATAGTCTTCCTGATGGGCACCGTCCAAACACGCTTCAATGATCCGCTTGCCCAGCGGGTCCAGATCGGGCACCAAGAAACGCTTTAGCTCACGCGCAAAGAACTCCCGCCACTGCCGGGCGCCCTCCTGATACACGTCCATGCCGCCTTGCAGCTGCTCTTCCACCTGCAGAAAGACGCGCGGAAGCATGGATCCCTCAATACGCAACTGGTTGGGGACGTAGCCCAGCAATGGACATGGCGCTTCACTCACCTGGTCGCGGGCGAAGCGGGCGCTGCCGCGGCGGGCGAGATACTCGCGAGCGAGCCACTCGCCCATGAAGCCGACCTTCCAGGCACCGATGTGCTGATTAGGCAGCAGGACGTAGCGGGTTTCGGGCGTCTCGACAATCTGGCGAAGCAGCAGGTTGGCCTGATCGACACGGCGGCCGGTGGCGAAGGCCCAGTAGGAACCGACGCCTTCAGACTCCATTTCGCCTTTGGTTTTGCGGTTCTGAATACTGGGATTGGCGTGCCCGCGCGGGGCGACAAGACGCCAGAGCCACGCCAGAGCAGGACTGAGCACGTGCAGCATTCCGAGGATGCCGTAGAGCTGGCTGTCGCGGTGCGTGGGCGGGCAGCGCACGCCGAAACTGCGCACGTCGACGCGCTGAGGGCCGTCCAGAACATCTTCAAGCATGCGGCGCGGGAGGATGACGCGCGGATTGGGGCAGCGCTTACCGGGCGCATCTTCCACGTGCTCCCAGGTGAGGCAGGTTCCACCGGGCACGATGTAGTGGTTGAGGAAGATAAGCGGTTCGGGCGGCTCTATGCAGAGGCGCTCAAGGTTGGGCGCCGTGCCGTAGGCGTGGATGTGGTCGACGCGCACGAACCAGGCGTTTTCGGCATCGGCGATGGTGAGCCGGCCGCTGGTACCGCCATTGGTCTTCTGGTATTGCGGATGCGCGCAGGCCATGTCGTCGGCGATGGGACGCAGATGGCAGGCTTCGGGCAGGTTCAGCGTGCGTTCTTCGAGCGTGACCACGTTGCGGCCAAGCAGCAGACGGCCGTCTTCCATGCGGTGCATGTGCTCAGTCATCTCGCTTTTGCCGCCACCACTGGCACCTTCGTGCATAAGGATCAGCCGGTTCTCATAAGGCGTGACGACGGCGACAGCGGCGCAATGGTTGGTGGTCCAGCCTTCACGCTCGCCCTTGTCGAGCAGCATGGAGTAGACGCCTTTTTTCGCGCTGGGGCCGGGATAGAGGTTGTAAGCATAGACCTCCTGGTGCGTGCCCAGGCGTTCATGAACTACGACTTGCCGGCCACCGAAATGAGTGTGGCGGAAAGGTGGCGCAACGAAGAGTACACCGCCGCTGATGCGGAAGTCTGCCGGCACACGGCTGCGCGGGATCATACCCTGAAGATCAGCCAGGGCGGCGGCGAAGAAGGATGCCTGAAGCGGCGCGATGAGCAGGCTTCCGTAGCCGAGCGTATCCGCGCCGGCATAGAAGGGCACGACAACCAGTTCCTGGGTCTTGAGCCAGTCGAGGGTCTGTTGCCGGGTATTCTGGAAGCTTTCTCCGAAGCGCTCTTCGTAGGTGGGTTTATCCGTAGGTAAATTGTCGCCGATAACCATGGCGTCAGGATCGCGGCGGCGCATTGCGGGGTCAGGATAGTTGACGGCAACGCCGTTTCTGGCCTTGGTAATGACGGCTTCAATGATGCGGCCCACACCCGGCGCTTTGAAGAGCACTTCATGCACGCCGTGGTCGTCACGATTGCCGAGGGTCCAGTCTGTGGCTCCCGACGGACGTCCTAAAGCCCAGTCCAGTAGCTCCTGGCGAGTTTCCGGCGTCTGCACCAAAGGCGCACCGGCAAGCACCTCGCGAACGGCCGCAGGCAGCTCAAGCTCACTCCAGCCGGCTTGAAAGTCAACAATACTGGAGCCCATAGAGGCGGTGATCATCTGATTTTTTCTCGCTTTCTAAGGGGAACGGTAAGCGCTGAAATCCCGCCCTAACTCAGGGACAGCACAATTTATTTATCGCATCCCGTGTCACACATGCCAGTGCGCGCGGTCACATCCAAATGACCGACTCGGTGCGTGGCGCGTACAATCCGATCTGGCCACCGATCCGCGCCGATCCTATTGCAAGGGTAAATAATCTGGACGGCCCGCGGCATCTCTGTCTCATCCGGCAGGATCTGTGCGACAGCCGGTTGTCTCGCTGAGGACGCCGGGCGGAGGATTGTTACGCCGGGAAGAAATTCAGGCGTTTATCAGGCGCTTCGCGTTTGCCGGACGGCATCCTCCACATCCTCAACTTTTTCCATCAGCAGGCCCAGGCGATGCGATAAGGCCTGAATTTCCGACTCCGCGCGCCGGTTGACGTCGAAATCGAGCTCACTGCGCAGGCGATCCTTCGAGTCCTGGCGGTTCTGGCTCATCATGATGACCGGAGCCTGAATGGCAGCCAGCATGGATAGGAACAAGTTGAGCAGGATGAACGGATACGGGTCCCAGGCCCGCCTGCCCAACCCGATATTAGCGGATGTATAGACAATCAAAATGACGGCAAACAGGATAATGAAGGCCCACGAACCGCCGAAGTGGGCAACCGAGTCCGCGATGCGTTCGCCAAAGGTCTCCCGTTCCTCGATGACTTCATTGGGGTTGCGGTGGGCCCTCATTCTTACCAACTTTTGCGCGGCGTGGAACTGGCGCGCCTGCATGGTGAGCATGTCCATGCCCGCCATGGGCCGCCGCGCCAGGAGATTGGTAAGGTCGTCGCGGCCGACCTCAAGGCAAACGGACTCTTCCATCGCCATCGCCGAGGTCTGGTGTTCTATTTGCTGCAGCATGGAGGCAAAACCGAAGAATTCTCCGTGTACGGGTTCGTCCACGACAACCTCCTGCTGGTCTTCGTCGGTTGTGGTAACGCGCACCGCGCCGGACATCACCACGTAGCCGTGACTTCCGGCATCGCCTGCCTTGAAGATGCGCTGCCGCTGTGCGAATCGCTTGACCTCAATCTGCGCGGCGAGAACTTGTGCTTCATCATCGTCAAGAAGCTCGAATAGGGGAACGTGTCGCAACTCTTCGGGATCGCAGGGCATGGGTCACCTCGTGTAATAGAGGCCCCGGCTCCGGGGCCGTCGCATTCATTTGCGAGCGACCATACCAGACGCAGTGCCCTGATTGGAACCGGGGAAATGAGAATTCTGATTCTTGGAGCATTAACTGAAGTGGTCCGGAGTGGGGCGATCCTGGCTTCAGGCCAACGGAAATTTGCCGCGTACCCACTGGAGCGCTTCATCCTGCGTGGTAATTGCGCCCTCTAATTGCGCGTCTTCAACGGCCTGCAGCATTTCGCGGAACCGCTCTCCGGGAGGATAACCGGCAGCGATCAGTTCCCTTCCCGTGATCAGCCTGGGCGGCCGCACCACTTCCTCAGGCATAGCCTGCCAGCGGCCGCGCACGTACTCCCAATGCTCCAGATTGCCGCTGGCAGCGAGGCAATCCATGCGGTGCAGGGCGAGATGCTCGGCGAAATTGTGCAGGCGGAAGAAGCGCTTGAGGGTGGAGGTCTTCATCTGCGGCGCATTCATGAAGCGCATGTGGTGTTCGATGAGCGCGAGAATCTGGTGCGTTTCGTCGTTGGAGAAGCGCAGGCGACGGCAGATATCGCGCGCGATGGCCATGCCCACTTCGACGTGGCCATCGAAACGGACACGGTCTGGCGCGCGGCGGAAGGTGGCCGGCTTGCCAACGTCATGCAGCAGGGCGCCCCAGGCCAGCGTCATGGAGCAGTTGGGTTCCAGTTGCTCAAGCAGCATGAGAGTGTGAATCCAGACGTCGCCCTCGGGATGAAACTGGGGCGGCTGCTCAACACCCTTCATGCGCGTGACCTCCGGCAGCACATGGGAAAGCAGGCCGGTGTCATCGAGCAGCTCGAAGGCGCGGCGGGCGCGTCCTTCGGTGAGCATTTTGGTCAGTTCATCACGGATGCGCTCGCGGCTGACGGCGTGGATGCGGGAGGCGAGGGCGCGGATAGCTTGCAGTGTGGCAGGATCGATTTCAAAGCCGAAGCGGGCTGCAAAGCGAACGGCGCGAAGCATGCGCAGGCGGTCTTCTTCAAAGCGCTGCTCAGGGCGGCCGATGGCTCGCACCACACCGGCGTCGAGGTCGGCCAGTCCGCCCACATGGTCGATTACGGCTGCGCGGGGATTGTCGGTTTCGCGCAGGGGGTCAAGGAGCAGGCCGTTGATGGTGAAGTCTCGGCGGCGGACGTCGTCCTCTGCGTGGCGCGTGTACTCAACCACATCGGGATGGCGGCCATCGGAGTAGATGCCGTCGGAACGGAAGGTGGCCACCTCGGTGACGAAACGGGCATTTTCGTCGGCGGGCGCCACCAGCACGACTCCGAAGTGCGCGCCTACGGCGAAGGTACGGTCGAACATCGCGAGCACGGCATCCGGCGTGGCGCTGGTAGCTACGTCGTAGTCCGCGGGCTCGCGGCCGAGCACGAGATCGCGCACGCAGCCGCCGGCGAGGTAAGCTTCATAGCCGGCCTCGCGCAGAGCCAGGAGGATCCGCAGGGCTTCTTCGAACTGGGGCGAGACGTGCAGCATGGCTGACATCATTCTCGCTGAATTTGGCCGGGAGCCGCGGTGTAAGGGCATTGCGGCGCTCGATCTGGTCTGATCCGCAGAGGCAGAGCGTGCCCGTTGTGAGCGGGGGTGGCACGGACTGGGGCCTGCGCGCACCTGAAGGGTAGTTGCTCATTAGCCATCGAATTTTACTTATTCGTTATTTATTAAGTAGTTATACATTCGGCGTAGTTACCAACAAAGCAATATTTAACTTATTGATTCTATTTAGTCTATGCGAAAAAAATCTGAAAAATTGCACCAGAATTGAGGCGTTTTTGGAGCATTTTTTGCAAATGGATGCGTAACATGTTGATTCTATTAGATCATCCCTGAAAATTGCACTCGAATTGGGGCGCTTTTGGGGCATTTTTCGTTCGAAATGGGTGATGCGAGGTGGAGGTCCGGTCACCGGCCGGGGCGATTGCGCTGGAGTAATTCGGGCATAGATCTATGGTGCACGAAAGCGCGAAATAATCTGCAAAAGGCGGCTTTTAGCGTTCAGCTTTCAGCCCTCAGCTATCAGCTCGGGTGTGGTGGGTTGAGGGCTGGGGCAGCCATGCACGGCTGCTTATGTGTCTGTGCGGACTTTTCAGGTTGTTGAGTGGGCTACCTGCCTCGGTTGAAAACAACCGCTCGAATGTTTCGCGGCGGCCCTACGGGACGCCGATCTTTTCTCGGCTTTTGCCCAGGGTTTCACCCTGGGCTATTTTCGACGGCCCCCTACGGGGGCGGATGAGGTTGCGGTTTCCCACCCTTGCGATAGAAAAAATCGCAAGGGTAGGGCACGGAAGTGTGTGGGGGATTCGGGCGCCTGGACTGTGAAGGTATCCCAGGCCCGAATCCGCCGCGGCGGACGGACCTGGGATACCTGTTGTGTAGAGGGTTTTGACGGCGCTCAGTGCGGCAGTTCCTGAGAGCCGGTGATGGTGAAGTGTGCGGTCTGCGCGTGTGCCGGGGCGAGTGGATCGTTGGGTTGCGAACCGCCGACCGAAAGCATGTAGCTGCCGGGCTGCACTGAGATCACACCCTTGGCGTCCACTTCAGAGAGCTGGCGTGGATCCAGCTTGAAGGTAACCTGCTTCATCTGGCCAGGCTCCAGGTGAATCCGCTGAAACCCTTCCAGTTGCAGATGCGGCGAGAGGCCAGCATTACCGCTCTGCGGCGGAATCAGGTAAAGCTCTGCCACTTCGTCGCCGGCAACGCTGCCCGTGTTCCGCACCTCAGCCTGCGCCGTGAGCGTGTCGCCTGCGTGAACCACATCGCTCGACAGTTTCAGGTTCGAGTAGCTGAACTTTGTGTAGCTGAGGCCGTAGCCGAAGTCATAGAGCGTCTTGCCCGTGAAGTACCGGTAAGTGCGGTCCTTCATGGAATAGTCAGTGAACGGAGGAAGCTCATCGAGAGACCTGTAAAACGTGATGGGCAGGCGGCCTGCGGGATTGTTTTTCCCGGTCAGCGTGTCGGCGATGGCCTTGCCGCCAGCCTCGCCCGGATACCACGCCTCAAGAATTGCGTTGGCGTGCTCCTGTGCCCAGTTGACGGCAAGCGCGGAGCCGTTGAGCAGAACCACGACCATGGGCTTGCCGGTTGCCGCCACCTGCTGAAGCATCTGCTCCTGCGGGCCGGGGAGCCGGATGTCAGTACGATCTCCACCGGAAAAGCCCTCGACGTGGATAGGCATCTCCTCGCCTTCAAGACGAGGCGAGAGACCAACCATGGCAATCACCAGGTCGGCGTTCTTTGCCGCGTCAACAGCACGCTTGAGGAGCACGTCGGCAGGCGGCTGCCAGTCCAGCGCAATGCCGCTGCCCATGATTGCGGAGGAGCGAGTCACTTCAACCCGAATGGATTTGGGCCGACCATTCGTAAAGTCAAGGCTGAAGTGCTGCGGACCGCTGGGACGGGGATGCGCCACTGCGCCACCGGCGTGCGCAGAGCCCATGGTGTCTGCCGGTGCGCCATTCGTCACCGCCGCAACTTGCTTGCCGTCGACGGTAACCGAGACGTGATCCCTACCGCCGCAGAGACGGCAGCGCCCAATACGCAGCGTGAAATCGTACTTGCCCGGCGCCGGAGGCACCATCACGCCAGTCCAGCGCACGGAAAAGCCCGTTCTCGCATTGCCGGGGAGAGGACTGGCCGAGGTCCAGTCAAAGTCAAGCTGATGATCGATGCGCGAAATCACCGGCGTGCCGGCAAACTCATCGCCGGAGAAGTACTCGGCTTTGAGCCCTTCAACCTTCGAATCCGCCGATGGCCGGAACATGGTGCGAGGCACCGGCAGATCGATGCCGCCGACATAAGGCGAACCCTGCTCATAGACCACGTGTGCCTGAGGGAACGCTGCTGTGACAGCATCCACCGGCATCTGCGGATCGCGCGCCACACCGTTGTAGTTGCCCTCCAGCGTGGCCAGGGTGGCGGCATTGGGACCGATCACGGCAATGGTCTTGTACTTTGCCTGGCTAATCGGAAGAATGCCGTCGTTTTTGAGCAGCACCATCGCCTTGTCCGCAGCTTCAAGCGCCAGTTCCTGGTGAGCGGGCGAGTTCACGTTGCTGAAGGGAATGGAGGTGTAAGGCACCATGCTGGGTGGATCGAAGAGCCCCAACTTCATGCGCGCAACAAAGAGACGCCGCAGCGAAACGTCGATATCCGCTTCGCTGATAATTCCGTTATGGACCGCATCGGCGAGCGCTTCATAGGTACGGCCGCAGTTTGTGTCGGTGCCATGCAGGACCGCATCGGCTGCAGCATGCGCCGCGTCGGGAGAGGTATGATGCGCGTCAGGGCGCCAGAAGTCGCTGATTGCGCCACAATCGGAAGTCACATAACCCTTGAAATTCCAATAACCGCGCAGGATGGTTTGCATCAACAGATCGGAGCCGCAGGCCGGCTGCCCGTAAACAGCGTTGTAGGAACACATGGTCGAATCCGCTTTGGCATCGACGATGGTGGCGCGAAACGCCGGCATGTAGGTATCCCACAGGTCGTGGGGCGAGGGATCGACATTGAAGCGGTGACGTTCGCTCTCCGGCCCGGAGTGGACAGCAAAGTGCTTCGGCGTGGCAATGACCCGATAGTATTTGGGATTATCACCCTGCATACCTTCAACAAAGTCCACGCCCAGTACCGAAGTCAGGTACGGATCTTCGCCGTAGGTCTCCTGGCCGCGGCCCCAGCGTGGATCGCGGAATATGTTGATGTTCGGCGACCAGAAGGTGAGGCCGTAGTAGATGGAGCGATTATTGTGCCGCAGCGCTTCATTGTTCTTGGCGCGGGCCTCGGTTGAGATGACCGTTCCGATATTTTTGATCAGCGGTGCGTCCCACGTGGCGGCCATGCCGATGGCCTGCGGAAACATGGTGGCATAGCCGGCGCGCGCGACGCCGTGCAGGCCCTCGTTCCACCAGTCATAGGCCGGCACGTCAAGGCGTGGAACTGCCGCCGAACTGTTCATCATTTCGCTGACCTTCTCCTTGAGGGTCATACGCGAGACGAGATCTGCGGCACGCTGCTGAACCGGCAGTGACGGATCAAGGTAAGGAAGTGGCTTTGTTGATTGCGGTGCAGCCAGTTCTGCACCAGTGAAAAGAAGTACGCAGGCTGCAAGAGCAGCAGTGATAGTCCGCATGTTGTGCCTCCTGTCGGGCGATCGTGCAGGCACGCCGGAAAGCAGCTACCCACATTGAATTTGCATTTCAAGCAATATACCGCGCTTTTGGCAATTCACTCCACCTGTTCAAAATGAATTGTCTGAAGACCACCCCGCCACGGGATGGAGATGCTTGGCCCCTCGCTGTGTCAACCACTGTATCAATCGACAAAAATCCTGCTCCCACGCCATGCAGAACCGACTTTGCCCGGACCTACAAACGATCGTGCAGAAGATAAGGTGGTGAGGTCATGGCTCCCATGCGGACACTGCCGGGAGGCGTCTGCGGCATGGGCCACGGCTGCACGCCCACGCGTTTGGCCCAGGCAGCATAATCGGCGACCATCTTCCTCACGCGATCCGGATGCCGGTCCGCGAGATCGTGCATCTCCGTGCGATCGTGTTCCATATCGTAGAGTTCCCAATAGTCAGGGAAACGCGAAACCAGCTTCCATGCGCCCTCTCGCACCGCACTGTTGCCTTCGTGCTCCCAGAACAGCGACCGCTCAGCAAGTTTGCCACCCTGGAAGACCGGCATCAGGCTCTTGCCTTCCATGGGTGGAGGCGGCGTTCCTGCCTTGCTCACCGCAGGGTAAGACACGCCTGCCACGTCAAGGCAGGTGGGCATCACATCAATTTCGTGCCCGATGACGGGCGTGATGCCGCCCTGCTTGAGGCCGCTCGGCCAATGCACGATGAATGGAGTGGAGATGCCGCCCTCGTGCGCATAGTGCTTGTAAAGACGGAAGGGCGTGTTACTGACATTTCCCCAAGGGATGCCGTAACTCGCATATGTGGTGGCCGGCCCTGGCATGATGGAAGGATCGTTGCCGGGAACAATGGCCTGCCCTTCCTTGGTTTGATATGGCACGAACGGGTACCGCGTCTTGCCGGCGCCAACGCGGCCCAGTTCCTCGAAATTTCCGCCATTGTCTGACATGAAGCAGATCATCGTATTTTCGAGTATCCCGAGCTGGCGGAGTTTGCTGACGATCTTGCCGATGTTCTGATCGAGCTTGTCGATCTGCGCGGCATAGACCTCCATACGGCGCTGCTCCCACGGATGGAATGAAGCCAGTTCCCATCCGGGCACGCGCGGATCGCGCGGCGTGATTCCCCACTCCGACTGCACCATGCCCATGGCAAGTTGCCTGGCGTGGCGCGATGTGCGCAGCGCATCCCATCCGCCCGCGTACCTGCCCTTGTACTTCGCGATCGTCTCTTCCGGAGCCATCAGTGGCCAGTGACCCGCCGTAAATGCCGCATAGAGAAAGAACGGCTTGTGCTTTTGCGCGGCGTCTTCAATGAATCGCGCCGAGTAGTCACCGATGGCGTCAGTGAGGTAGTAATCCTTGTCGTCTTTGGTAAGCGCGACCGGGTCATTACCAAGGGTCAGCGACTGCGGATCGTAGTAACTGGCGGCGCCATTGATGATGCCGTAGTAGCGGTCGAATCCGCGCTGCAGGGGGAAGTTTTGCGGGCCCAGCGCATACGGCGTAAGGTGCCACTTGCCGGTCATCAGCGTTGTGTAGCCACCGGCCTTGAGCGCTTCAGCAATGGTCACGCAGCCCTTGCTCAAATCGCCGGCATACGCAGGGTAAGGGTATCTTCCGTAATCGGAAACCATCATCCCCATTCCTGCCTGGTGCGAGTAGAGCCCCGTCATCAGCGCGGCTCGCGAAGGGCAGCAGCGCGGGCTGTTGTGAAAATCGCTGAAGCGCAGTCCGCCGCGGGCAAGGGCGTCGATATTCGGGGTGTCGATCTCCGAACCATAGCAGCCCAAGTCAGAGAATCCCATATCGTCGGCAAGGATGAAGATGATATTCGGTCTTTGATCTGTGGCGGCGCGTTCGGCCCGCGCTTGCCGCGCGGCAAATGGAAGCATGGCGCCGGCCCCGGCATAAAGACCTGCTTGAATGAACTCTCTGCGTGACTTCATGGCATCTCCTTAGGCGCAGTGAACTATCGCCGCAAAAACACCACAGCCATCCTGAAAAATGGCTGCGGTATTTATGGCTGTAACTGTTAGGACGACAGTGTAGCGCCTGATTGAACGATACGGGGCATTTTTTGTGTACCTGCTTTCTCCCGCGCCATCCCACGCCACGCCGGACTGCGCTGTCGATGCGGAATACAGTGAAATCGAAACTCAGAGGCATCCAGGAGAGATTTGATATTTCTTATGCAACACTTCGCCAAGCTTTGCCAGGGAGAATTGCCGATTGAGCCGTTGTGGCAAAAGCCGAAATTCAAGTAAGCTTTTCATGCAGGCCAGGCACCAAAGCGCGTACCTTGCTACGATCCCTGGTCGAAAACACGGCAATGTGCGATCAGTGCGCAACCGGGCCCACCAGAACGAACATAGCGGTTGCTGTAATCTAATGAAATAGTGAGGTATCCCTCAAGCGGAGGGATGGGTGAGTGGTTGAAACCGGCGGTCTTGAAAACCGTTGTGCTCGAAAGGGTACCGGGGGTTCGAATCCCTCTCCCTCCGCCATAAGCTACTTAAAATAAACTATTTATCGAGACATTCCAAGCCGGCTCGCATTTTTGGCCTAATCTCTGAATCTTCGAGTGGAAAAGGTTCAGGAGACAAGTCCCGAGCATGTCCCGCAATCAGTTGAAAGTTCCTGAACGGCGGTTGGGTTGATGTTACTACGCCGCCTTCTGGCTGGCGGCCGCAGAGGCGTTGAGGATCGCTTCCAGGGCCCAGAGATCGCGATGGCCCATGATGCGATTAAATCGCTTCTCTGTTCTGAGGAAGGCTGAAGCCATCCATCGCTGCACCATCTTGCCATTCTGCCAGTGCGTAACACGGCGGGTCTGGATGCGCACTCCGGCATGCGGGCTCTCGATGATGTTGGTGGTGGCCAGGCAGCGATGCAATGAGGGCGGAATATCCAGCCGGTTGATGGTGAAGCACTCCTCCAGTCCTTCCAGCAAACTGGCGGCTGCGGAAGGATATTTCTCGTCCAGCCATTGCGCCAGCTTTTTGATCCGGGCCATGCCTTCCTGGGCCGGCAGTTTCCAGGCCGCGCGCAGCATGCTTTTTACCTGCGCCTGATCGTCCTTGGGCAGATAGCCCAACACGTTGCGCAGCTTGTGAGCGCGGCAGCGTTGCACCGGCTGATCGGCCCCGAAGACCGCGTTGATGGCGGCGCGCAGCGCTTTGGAGCCGTCGATGACGAACAGCATCTTGCGCTTGGGATCAACGCCGCGGGCCACGATGTCTTCCAACAGCGCGGTGACCACGGCGGCATTTTCTGTAGCGCCCTCGCGGATGCCCAGCACATGCTTGTATCCCTTGCTGTCCACGCCCACCACGCCGACCATGGTGTAGTCGCCGAAAATCAGTCCGTCGATGTAGATGACCAGCAGACTCACATCCTCGAAACGTCGCGAGAGCAGCGCTTCCACCTCGGCCTCGGATGCCTCGACGATCTGCCGGCTCACCGCCGAGCGCGACACGCCCGCCGTCTCGGCCATGGCCGGGACGACTTCCTTGTACTTGCGCGTGGAAACTCCATGCAGCAGGATGTCCAGCATGCGTGCACCCATCGCTGTGCGGTTCTGCATGGCCGCATAAGCTGGAACCTCCACTTCCTGGCTCTTCGGCCCCCTGCTGCGCAGCCGTGGCCGTTCCACGCCCAGCTTGCGGTCGCGCAGAAACACCTGGCCCGCTTGGTGGCCATAGAAAACCACTTCGCCCGAGCGCCGCTTGCCTTGCTGCGGCTCGCCACCCGCGGCCTGCGCCGCAGACAACTGCAACACCGCCTGGATGGCGGCTCGTCCGGTAACGTCGATCAACTCATCGCAGGCCAACTGACACTGCTCAATTAGATCCACCATGGGCAAAACAAACTGCCCGTGCCTGGACAGGAACTCCGTCAGCTCCCGCTCGTTGGTTTTCCCCTGCTTGCCGATGGTGTGGTAGCTTTTCTTCACGGCGGTTCTCCTTTTCGAAGGTTTGGCAACCCGATTCTCGCAGAACCGGGCTGAACCGCCGTGCAACTTTCAACTACAGCTGAGACACCCTCTCCTTGATGCGTCACTGATTCGGTTTTTCATCATGATCCCTACTCCTCCGTTGTTGAAAGCAGTTCCATTCAAATCTCTTGAATTCCAAGCTATTGATGGTTCAGTCATTTGGCCTATTCGACTCAATGGTCATCCCTTTAAATGGCCGCGTCGCACCTGCGATAACGTGATATTGAATAGTTGAATTTTCCGATTTGCGCGCATCGATAATCCCGATGCGGCACCTGCATTCCTTGAATGCAGGCTTCTTGCAGGTCTTTCAATTGGAAGGCTTCTCTCCTTTCAAAATCTCTTCGACAGTTGATTTCGGTACGGGAAGATGGTCCTCATTCTTCCGAAGCCAATTGTGATAGTCTTGCTCGATTGCGGGTGTCCACCTGCCGTCAATCTGCCCAGCGGTATATTTCTTCTCCCTCAATCGCTGGTGGCCGAACATATCCTCGAGATGCGTGCGCTCGGAGTATTGAACGACCCGCTCGGCGAGTTGCGGTGGGATGAAGATAACTCCCCCATTCCGTCCCAGAACCACATCTCCCGGCATTACCAGAACATGTCCAATGCGGGTGGGCCCGTTGATGCTTACCATGGTTGAGTTGAGCAGTCTTCCACCTGCAACAAGCATTCCGAAGTGGTGGGAGGGATCGTAGTAGCGAACAAAGGAAGTGAAGTTCGGCAACGCTTCCAGCCCATTGATATCGCGGACGGCGCCGTTGTAGACGATTCCGTTGCCCGTTCTCGCATAAATGGCGTTCCCGACGTTATCGCCGATGGACGGTCCGTCGACCTTGAGCCGGAAGTGGTCGGACACATACACGTCGCGAGGCTGCAGCATATCGACCGGCCAGGCGTTCGTGCCTCCAATTCGATGGTCTCTTTTCCCTTGCGCTTCAATCTCCTTTTGAATATCGGGTCTTCCGGGCATCCACGTCGACGTCAGCGCCCTGCCCACCAGTACCTGGTTGGGATGAATCACATACCAGCCATCTTCATACTGGTGCTCAAAACCCGCCGCGCGCAGGGTCGCCCAGGCCTCTTCCAGAGTTACGTTCTTCATCCGGTCCAGAATGTCGTCAGGTACCTTGGGCCGTCCGTCAGGAAACCTTGCGCCATGCCAATAGGAGGTGTATTTGATCACATCCTCCCGCGTGAAGAACTCCCCATGCCATTGGGTTGTGGATATGGCTGTATGCTCCTCCGCAGCGATTCCCTGCTGCGCTGCCAGGCATGGAATGAGTGCCAGGAAAACTGTCCCGGCCAGTACACCTGTGAGAATTTTCTGCATCTTCTCTGCTCCCATGAATTGGTGCCCTCGTGACTTACCTAGGTCTCAGGTTCAAACCAGCGAGTTCCGGGGATCTGAGCCTTTCTTGCCACTTCCTCATTCATCTCCACACCAATGCCGGGCCGGTCTGACGGAGTAATGAAGCCGTTCACAATGATTTGGCCTTCCTTCACCCAGTTCTTCCAGTAATCGGGAAAATTGATCCAATGCCACTCGCATGCCAGGAAGTTCGGAAAACTCGTGCATGCGTGAGCAGTCGCCATTTGCCCAATTGGAGAAACCACGCAGTGCGGCGCTACCGGGATATAGTAGGTCTGCGCCAGGTTGGCAACTTTCTGAGCTTCGGCCAGCCCACCAACCTTCTCAAAGTCGGGCTCGATGATGTCGACAGCCTCTTTCTGAAGCAGTTCTCTGTACCCCCATCGCATGTATAAGTTCTCGCCGCAGGCAATCGGCGTAGAGGTCGAATGCCGGATGTCTGCCATCGCATCGATGTCTTCAGCTGGACACGGTTCTTCCAGCCAGGTTAGCTTGAACGGCTCCAGCGCTTTCGCAACTTTCTTGCCGGTCGGAGCATCGTATCGGCCGTGCATATCGCAAGCAAGGGCCATGTCGGCTGGCATCCTTTCGCGCACGCTCGAAACCCACTTCACCATGCGATCGATTTCCCCGTTGGTTGCAGTCCAGTTGTAAGTGTCCCAGCGCGCGGGATCCCTGGCATCGTCGAGGTCGATCTTCATAAATGAAAAGCCCTGAGCTTTAATCCACGGAATCTTCCTGTCTGATTCCGGCCCGATTGGATCCTCCATGTCCGAGTCGCAATAGATGCGAACTTTGTCACGAAATTTTCCGCCAAGGAGCTGGTAGATGGGCAATCCCAGAGCTTTTCCGGCAAGATCCCATAACGCGATTTCGACACCCGAGAGAGCGGTGACGTACTGTCCGGCCTGCGCTCCTGCGAAGATTCCGCCGGTGCGAATTCTCTCCCATATCGGTTCCACGTTGAGCGGATCCTGTCCAATGAGGAAGCGCCGCCATCCGTGGATCAACGACGCCGCTCCCACTGCAGCGTCTGTGCATTCACCCTCCCCATAAATACCTTGATCGGAGTAGATTCTGATGTGCGTTTGCGGTCCGTGCACACGGACTTGCGCTGTTCGCACGTCGGTGATTTTGATCTTGATCCTTTGATAGGGTGTGCTGTTGGTCTGGACGGCTTTCGCCAACGCGGGCAGCGAAAAGAAAGATGCGGATCCTACTGCCGGAAGCGCGGCGCTCTTCAGCAGAGACCTTCTTGAGAATTGAGCCATATTTCCTGGAACCCTCCTTCGATTTACTTCTCTACCGAGTACAGCGAACCACCGTCTTCTACTCCACGTGACCGCTAAAATAGGAGTGATCGTTCGGCAAAGCTTATTGGAGGACGCAAAGCGTATAGAATCGGTTTGCTATTGTCAATAGGATATTTCGCCGTAGTCGTAAAGCCATCTTCGGCCACCTTCTGCGTTCACGAGAATTCAGCTGCAAAGACGGGTTCGCATCAGACTCGGCCCTCCGCCATAAAGTCCTTAAAATCTGCCGAAGACTAACATCCGAAGGGGCTCAAGAAAGGCGGGGCTGATTCATTCGATCAAACTGAGACGCTCGTACTTCTTCGGCTGTTTCCTCTCATGGGCAGATAGTCTCCGGGGCGGTTTCCCAGATTCATTCCAGAAAGTCGTGTCTGTGCAGAGCGAGTTCAGCTGTGGATTGCAGATTGATCTCTATATGCCTTGCATGGAAAAATCCCAGGCAAGGAAGGCACCCTCTCATTAGTTGATCGAAGCATGGCCGTCGAGAATTGATCTGCAACCCCGGTTCCAGCAACCCGCGAAAGGAATGCCCGCAACGATGGATGACCATGGATAGGGAAAGCCGGCCACAAAATCATGCAGCTTCCACCGCAAGAGCAGGGAAGCCCTCGAGGCTGGCTTTGCTCATGGGCGTGATTCCGTTCATCGCCATCTGCTTCACAGTGAGCCTGTGGGATCGTATCGATCCACGAGTGGCGGGCTTGCCGTTCAATATCTTCTGGCTGTTACTGTGGACCCTGCTCACGCCGCTCTGCATGTGGGTGGCGTACCGGCACGAGCAACGCGGCGTTGAAAGAGACGCCAACGCACGCCGCGAGGATCCGCAATGAGCGATTCTTTCGGTGTATTGCTGATCATCCTCCTGATCGTCGGCGCCGGGGCGCTGGTCGGTTTTCTGGCCGGCAGGCGCCGGCAAATGGATCTGGAGCAGTGGACGGTTGCTGGCCGGGGCTTTGGGCTGGTGCTGGTCTGGCTGCTGATGGCGGGTGAGATCTACACCACCTTTTCCCTGCTTGGCGCCAGCGGATGGGCGTACTCGCGCGGCGGCCCAACGCTCTACATCCTGGCGTACATGACGCTGGCTTACGTCATTTCCTTTTACGTTTTGCCACCGCTTTGGGAGGTAGCGCGTTCACGCGGTTTGCAGACGCAACCGGACTTCTTCAGGGAGTGTTACGGCAGCCGCTGGCTGGCTGCACTGGTCGCGCTGGTGGGAGTGGTATCGCTGATTCCTTATTTGCAGTTGCAGCTCACAGGGATGGGCATCATTGTGGAAGTGGCAAGCAACGGCGGAATCAAGCCCACTGAAGCCATGGCGATCGGAGCGGTACTGGTTGCCGGCTTCGTATTTACAAGCGGCGTGCGCGCCGTTGCATGGGTGAGCGTGCTCAAGGATTTGCTGCTGCTCGGCGTAGTTGTGACCATCGGGATCGTGGTGCCCTGGCACTGGTTCGGTGGCATCGGCCCCATGTTCACAACGCTGATTCATACGCACCCGACGCATCTCACCATGCCCGGCGCCTCCAAAACAATGGGCCATGCCTGGTATATCTCCACCGTCCTACTCACGGCCCTTGGAGCTTTTATGTGGCCCCACGCCTTCGGCACAAGCTTCACCGCAAAGAGTGCGGATACGCTTCGCCGCAATGCCGTGGTGATGCCCTTGTACGGCATATTGCTGCCTTTTGTCGTTTTTGCCGGTTATGCCGCCGTCATGGTGGTTCCCGGACTGGCCGACGGCGACCTGTCGCTGCTGACACTGGTGCACAAAACTTTTCCAGCATGGTTTCTGGGAGTAGTGGGCGGAGCGGGCGCGCTTACTGCCATGGTGCCGTCCGCCATTCTGACACTGACGGCGGCAACACTCTTCGCGAAGAATCTCTATCGCCCGCTCTTCGCGCCCAAAATGAGTGACAGCCAGGTGGCGAAATTGGCGCGGATAACAGCCATCGTGTTCATGGCTGTGGCCCTGTTTTTTGCGTTTACGAGTTCCAAAACAATTGTGGCGCTGCTGCTGCTCGGCTATGCAGGCATTGCGCAGTTTTTTCCCGGCGTGGTGCTGGGTCTTTTCTGGCGGCGGGCAAATCTTCGCGGTGTCTCCTGCGGTCTCATCACCGGAATCGCCACGGTTTCGTTTCTCATTCTCACCGGGCGCGATCCTTTCATGGGACTGAACGCAGGTTTTGTAGCGATGGCCTTGAATTTCCTGGTGACCGTTCTCGTTTGCCACATTGGCTCGCCGCAGCCAGACGGAGGGCCGGAGGACGTTCAAACTTAACGCTTATGGCGCCGAGGATCGCAGCTACGGTTTTCCCCAACCGCCGCCGCCGGGCGACTCAATCCGTAGTCGGCTTCCGGCAGGCAGTTTGCGCGTGCACTTGCCGGGAAGAACTTGCTCCGCTCCATTCAGGATGACGGTCGCCTTGCCTGGCGCTCCGTCTCCTCCTCCAACCAATCCCCAGGGCGAGGTCTGGCGACGGTCTGAGAGCAGCGTAACCTGGGCATCGCTGAGCAACTCGATCTCGCGCACCAGGCCGTCTCCGCCGCGTTTCAGTCCCGCTCCTCCCGATCCGCGGCGCAGAGCATAGCGCACAACTCGGAAAGGATAGGCGTATTCGAGGGCTTCAACTGGAGTGTTGAGGGAGTTTGTCATGTGTGCGTGATGACCGCTCGCGCCGGGCCCTTGGGGCGATCCACCCAGCCCGCCTGCGATGGTCTCGTAATAGGCGTACGGCGATCCCGTGCGAGAGTCGAGGCCGCCGATGGCAAGGTTGTTCATGGTTCCGGAACTTGCGGCAGGGATGCGGCCGGGCAGCGCCCGTGACAGCGCCTTCAAAAGCGTGTCGACAATTCGCTGCGAGGTCTCCACGTTCCCACCCGCAACCGCCGCCGGACTCACAGCATTTACCACGGTTCCTTCAGGAGCAATCACCTGGACCGGCCGCATCAGTCCGGCAGTGGCAATCGCGCCTGCGGGCATCAGGCAACGAAGGACGTAGAAAACGGCCGACCAGGTGATTGCATACACGGCGTTCAGATTTCCCGCAACCTGCGCGTCCGTGCCCGTAAAGTCCACCACCGCGTATCGGCGAACAGGATCGTTGCGAACAGTTACACGAATGCCGATTGGGCCGGGCGTCTCGCCGTCGTCGTCAAGGAAGTCCTCAGCCCGCCACTCGCCTTTCGGGAGGCCCGCCAGCACTTGCTGCATCTGCCGTTCAGAGCCCTCGATCATAGCGCGCACTCCGCGCAACAGACGAACATGACCAAAACGCCGCACCAGTTCCATCATGCGCGCAGCACCCACGCGGCACGCTCCCATTTGCGCGGTCAGATCGCCTTCGCGTTCAGTGGGGGTGCGCACGTTGGCCAGCAGAATCGCGAGCACTTGCGTATCCATCCTGCCGGCGTGCATCAGCTTGACAGGCGGGATGCGAATGCCCTCCTGCACAATCTCGCGGCACGGCCCCATGGAGCCCGGAAACGTTCCGCCCACGTCCGCATGATGGGCGCGATTGGCCACATAGAACGCCGGCCGCGCACACCCCGGCAGAAACACCGGCGCAACCATGGTGATGTCGGGCAGGTGTGTTCCGCCGCGATAAGGATCGTTGAGCACGGCTACATCTCCGCGCCCAAGTGGAAGCGCCGCAAGCACCGCGCTCACTGACATCGGCATGGAGCCCAGGTGAACCGGCATGTCGTCACCCATGGCGATCAACTCGCCTTCGGCGGAAAACACAGCGGAAGAATAATCGCGCCGCTCCTTGATGTTGGGCGAAAAGGCTGTGCGGCGCAGAGCTGCGCCCATCTCCACCGCGATCGAGTGGAGCGCGTGACCGATCACGGCAATCTCGGCGGGATTGAGCGCACGCTGCTTCATTTGCGGCCTCCACGCTGCGTTCCAGGTGTCAGAACCAGATTGCCGAAGGCGTCTACCGTTGCCGCCCATCCGCTCGGTACATAGGTAGTGGCGCTCAATTCCGCCACAACAGCGGGCCCCGCGATGCGATCGCCGGGTCGAAAACGCGGGCGGCTGTAAAGCGTGGCGCGCCGCCAACGGCCTTCTTCGAACACCCGATGCGCGCCGATGCGAGCCTGGCGGCCATCGCCGCGAATCAAGGATTGCGGCTTGTGTCCCGGCCTGCGCGTTCTGGCAACAGCGTGCACGCGAAGAGTGACGATCTCCACCGCACGGTCAGGATCGGCGTAGCCGTAAGTGCGCGCATGCAGGCTGTGAAAGCGGGTCACTGCGTCCGCACCCCAGTCGACGCGCAGCTCGAAGCCCTGGCCCCGATAGCGCAGGTCAGCCGAGCGCGACAACCTGGGCTTCGTGCCCTCCTCGCGGAAGGTCTCGCGTGCCTCGGATTCCAGTTCGCGGAAAACCCGCGCAATCTCAGAGCTGCCTGGCGCAAGCATCACCGTGCGCGAGAACTCGCGGCGTAGGTCGGCATCGAGAATCCCAAGTGCAGAAAGTGCCCCCGGCGCCGAAGGGACAAGAACTCGCCGTATGCCCAGTGCGGATGCCAGCGCACACGCATGCACAGGCCCTGCTCCACCAAAGGCCAGCAGCGTGAAACCGCGCGGGTCATTTCCGCGCTCCACGGAAACCCGCCGCAAAGCACTCTCCATTCCGGCATTCACCACTCGAACAATGCCCTCGGCCAAATCTTCAATACTGGCAAAGCCTGACGCCCCACTTACGCAGCTCAACGCGTAGCGCGACCGCGCTTCGTCCAGGCGCATCGCGCCGCCAAGGAAGTGTTCTGCATGCAACCGCCCCAACAAAAGGTTCGCGTCGGTCACGGTGGCTCCGTCGCCACGGCCGTAGCAGGCGGGGCCGGGATCGGCGCCGGCAGACTGCGGCCCCACCTGCAATGCGCCTGCCGCATCCATCCAGGCCAGTGAACCGCCGCCCGCGCCTGCCGTATGAATGTCAAGCATGGGAACACAAACCGGCAGGCCGGCCACCTGGCTCTCGATGCTAGTAATTGGTTCTCGCGTGGCGTCAAGAAGAGCAACGTCAGTGGAGGTGCCACCCATATCGAAGCTGATCACCTGGTCGATTCCCGTCGTACGCGCCACACTGAGCGCGCCCATCACACCGCCGGCCGGGCCAGACAGAATTGTGCGCACCGGCTCGCGGGCTGCCGCCCGTGCAGAGAGAATTCCTCCCGACGACTGCATAATGCTGAGCCGTGCTTGCCTTCGCGACAGGTCTGCTTCAAGGGCATCAATATAGCCTTGCATGCGCGGTGCAAGATAGGCGTTCAGCGCCACTGTGGCCGCCCGCTCGTACTCGCGAAACTCCGGCAAAATCTGGTGCGAGAGCGAAACCGGCAGGCCCAGCTCAGCCAATGCCGCCGCTACCGCCTGTTCGTGTTCCGGGTTGGCAAAGGAGAAGAGCAGCGATACGGCTACCGACTCCGCTCCCGAGGCCTGAATGCTCTGGCGCAGTTTCGTGAGCGCGTCGTTGCCCGGCGCGCGCAACACCGCCCCGTCTGGCCCAACCCGCTCAGCGAGGCCGAAGCAGCAACCTTCCTCGGCAATCGGAGCCGGCCGATGCAGGTTCCAGTCGTAAAGGGCCGGCCGTGCCTGGCGACCGATGGCCAGCGTATCTTCAAAACCCGCCGTTGCCACGAAAGCCACCCGCGCACCTTTGCGCTCAAGCAATGTGTTTGTGCCGACCGTTGTGCCATGGCGCACGTCGATCGCACACTCATCCTTTGCGATTCTCGCAATGACATCGAGAATCGCGCGGCCCGGATCTGCCGGCGTGGAAGGCAGCTTGACCACCTCCAGCCGACCGCCTGCACGGTAGACGCAGTCAGTAAAGGTCCCGCCGGTGTCAACGGCAATGGTAAGCCGGGAAATGCCGCGCAAGGCCATGGCATTGCCAAGATATCAGCTTTGGCCTCTGGATCGTCGGCCGCTCCCGTCCCTCCACATCTGCGGTCTATTCGATTCCTGCCGAGAATTCGCCAATCAACGGACATGGCGGTTTCACGATTGCTGTGCCCAGAGCCCGCGCCCCACCAAGACTCCATCCACGTGCAAATCGTGGTCACTAGGGAGATCAACCGCTCGAAGAGGTAAAGATACAGGGGAGGGCGGCCGCTCATCCGTTCTCCTGACCTGGGCACGGGGGCTTTGACACTCCTGCGCCTGCGATCAGAAACGGATGAACGGCCTAAGAATCACGCGAGGTCGAAGCGATCCAGGTTCATCACCTTCGCCCACGCTGCCGCGAAGTCCTCCACAAAGGCCTGCTGGCCGTCGCTGCTTGCGTAGACCTCGGCAAGGGCACGCAGCTGCGAGTTTGAACCGAAGATCAGGTCAACCACAGTAGCTGTCCACTTGACCTGGTCCGTCTTCCGATCGCGTCCTTCCAATACGCCTTCAGCCTTCTCTGACTTCTGCCACTTCGTGCCCATGTCCAGCAGGTTCACGAAGAAATCATTGGTCAGGGTCTCGGGCTGCCTGGTAAAGACACCGTGTTGGGACTGCCCAAAATTCGCCCCCAGGGCGCGCATACCACCCACCAGCGCCGTCATCTCCGGAGCGGTGAGGTTGAGCAGCGCTGCCTTGTCCAGCAGCATGTTGGGAGCGCAGTCTTCCAGTCCCTTGCGGACATAATTCCGGAAGCCGTCAGCCTTCGGCTCCAGCACTGCGAACGACTCCGCATCGGTCTGGTCCTGCGAAGCATCTGTGCGGCCCGGCGCAAAGGGAATCTTCACAGTGGATCCGGCCTTCTTGGCGGCAGCCTCAACGGCCGCACCCCCCGCAAGCACGATCAGATCGGCCAGCGAGATCTTCTTGCCGTCCGATTGCGATCCATTGAACTCCTTCTGGATGGCTTCCAGCTTCGAGAGAACCTTTGCCAATTCCGCCGGCTGATTCACTTCCCAGTCCTTCTGCGGCGCAAGCCGAATGCGAGCGCCATTAGCGCCGCCGCGCTTGTCACTGCCGCGGAAGGTGACCGCCGAAGCCCACGCGGTGCTGACGAGTTGCGAGATCGACAGTCCGGACGCCAGCACCTTGGCCTTCAGCGCTTCCACATCCTTGTCATCGATCAGCTTGTGATCCACAGCGGGGATCGGGTCCTGCCAGATCAGCTGCTCCTTGGGCACAAGCGGCCCGAGGTAGCGAGCAATGGGCCCCATGTCGCGGTGCGTCAGCTTGAACCAGGCGCGTGCAAACGCATCCGCAAACTCATCCGGATGTTCCATGAAACGCCGCGAGATCTTCTCATAAGACGGATCCATCTTCAGCGAAAGATCCGTAGTCAGCATCGACGGTGTGCGGCGTTTCGACGGGTCGTGTGGATCCGGTACAGAATCGGCGCCGGCGTTGCCCTTTGGCTTCCACTGATTTGCGCCGGCCGGGCTCTTGGTCAATTCCCATTCAAACTCGAATAGGTTCTTGAAGAAGTTGTTGCTCCATTGTGTCGGCGTCTGCGTCCAGATAACCTCCAGGCCGCTGGTAAAAGTGTCATTGCCCTTGCCGGTGCCAAAGTCGTTTTTCCAGCCCAGCCCCTGCTCCTCAACAGATGCGGCCTCGGGCTCCGGACCCACATGGCTGATGGGACAGGCGCCGTGGGTCTTGCCGAAGGTGTGACCGCCGGCAATGAGCGCCACCGTCTCTTCGTCGTTCATGGCCATGCGGGCAAAGGTCTCCCGAATGTCCTTCACCGCGGCAACTGGATCGGGGTTGCCGTTCGGACCCTCAGGGTTTACGTAGATTAAGCCCATCTGCACATTTGCCAGCGGATTCGCCAGTTCACGGTCACCGCTGTAACGCTCATCGCCCAGCCAGGTGCTCTCCGGACCCCAGTCGATGTCCTCCGGCTCCCAGGTATCAACGCGGCCGCCGCCGAATCCGAAGGTCTTGAAGCCCATCGACTCCAATGCCACATTCCCAGAGAGGATCATCAAGTCTCCCCAGGAGATCTTGCGGCCGTACTTCTGCTTGATTGGCCAGAGCAGCCGGCGCGCCTTGTCCAGGCTGACGTTGTCCGGCCAACTGTTGAGCGGCGCGAACCGCTGCGCGCCCCTGCCCGCGCCGCCGCGTCCATCGTAGATACGATACGTGCCCGCGGCGTGCCAGGCCATGCGGATGAGCAGTGGCCCGTAATGGCCAAAGTCGGCCGGCCACCACTCCTGCGAATCCGTCATGAGCGCGCGGAGATCCTTGATTACGGCATCCAGATCAAGGCTCTTGAACTCCTCAGCGTAGTTGAAATCCTCATCCATCGGATTGGTCAAGGGGGAATTCTGATTCAAGATCCCCAGATTCAACTGGTTGGGCCACCAGTCCCGGTTGCCCTTTCCCCCTGCCATTGTGTGCTGTAGCATTCCGCCCGAAAACGGGCACTTTGATTCAGTCGCCATGATGTCTCCTCTATGACCCGCAATTCACTCGCGGAACTAGTATAGGAGCCTTTTGGCGTTTCAAACGAGAGAACTTAACGATGACGGCGATAGCCCCCGGCAATCGAAATTAGCTCCCGCCCGGGCCTTTCAGAAAACCCTTCGCAACAAGACTGCGCCACTGCCATGTAATCGATAGCCTTAACGATTCAGTAAATCGCTGGCACGGATGGAAAACTCGAACATTTCCTGGCCAGCATGCCACGCTTTCTGAGAGAGTTCGCGGCTGAATTCGGAGGGCTGACAGAACCTGCAATCCAGCGGCCGGCAGTCGGACCGCTATATACGCTCATGTACACTGGGTTCACGGATTTTCTCGCCATGAGACGGGATCTGTAGAAATTGGGAGGGCTCGGTAAATGGCCGCTCGATTGAAGGATATTGCCCTGGACCTGGGACTCTCGGTCGTCACCGTCTCCAAGGTGCTGCGCAATCATCCTGACATCTCTGAGGCAACACGTAAACGTGTCCTGAAACGTATGAAGGAACTGAATTACCAGCCGAACTTTGCTGCACGTTCCTTGATTACCGGCAAGACCTGGACCATCGGACTAGTCGTACCGGATCTTCTGCATCCATTCTTTGCGCAGGTCGCCAATGTCATCTCTAGCGAGGTCCGGCGCAAAGGCTACAGCCTTTTCATCTCCTCTTCCGACGAAGAGCCTGAGCTGGAGCAGGAAGAAATCGCTCATTTGATTGCGCGGCGCGTCGACGTGATGATCATTGCCTCCTCGCAGTGGACAGTGGAGAGTTTTCGGCGCATCGAGGAGCAGAAGATTCCATTGATTCTTCTGGACCGTCAATTCCCCGGATTCGAGGCAAACTTTGTAGGAGTGGACGACACGGCGGTCGGTTACCTGGCCACTTCGCACCTGATCGAACAGGGATGCAAGCGCATTGCACACATACGCGGGCCGGAGATCAGCACGGCGGTTGGGCGTTTGGAGGGATACAAGCAGGCACTGGCCGAGCACAAGACCGCGCCTCTGCCCGACTTTGTTGCGTCGAGTGGTCCTTCCGGAGACCATGTAGGCGAAAAGGGCGGCTATGCGGCGGCCGCAAAGCTGCTGGCCAACAAGAGCCGGCCCGACGGCATCTTCTGCTTCAACGATCCTGTTGCGCTGGGAACCATGCGCGCCATTCTCGATGCCGGGCTGCGCGTGCCGGAAGACGTAGCGGTGGTGGGTTGCGGCAATCTTTCGTATTCCGATTTTCTGCGCGTGCCACTCTCGTCAGTGGACCAGAACAGCGATAAGATAGGCAAGATCGCGGCCGCTCTGGCGCTGAAGCTTGCTGACCAGAAGGCTGCGGGCCGTCCCAAAAAGTCGCTCGTCACACCGCATATTGCCGTGCGTGCCTCAAGCCTCCGCAAACCTGTGTAAGAAGAAATCTGCCGCGATTGTTGAAGACCTGCTTCGGCACGGACCGCCTCGCGAACTCTCTCAACCTGTGTGAACGTGCGCATCCCTTGAACCCGCAAGCATTTCCGCGGCCGTAATACCGCGCATCGACGCATCCAGCAGCTCAACCATGTGGAATGCAGGCATGGCTTTGAGACCGCGCCGGCGAAGCCCGTTCATCAGTTGCAGCAGGCAGCCGGGATTCGCGGAGATGACAGCCTGCGCGCCGGTCGAAAGCAGGTTGTCTACCTTGCGGCTTCCGAGTTCGTTGGCGGTATCCGGCTGCAGCAGGTTATAGATGCCCGCTGATCCGCAGCAGAGACTCGCTTCCGGAATCTCGGCCACTTCGAGCCCGGGTATCGCTGCCAGAAGTTCACGCGGCTGCTCGCGAACACCCTGCGCATGCTGCAGGTGGCAGGCATCGTGATAGGCGATGCGCAGTTTGAGCGGATGACGCTGAGTCTGCGGCTCCAGTTCACAAAGGATCTCGGAGATGTCCTTGCATTTTGCAGAGAAGGCGGCGGCACGTTCGGCCCAGGCGGGATCGCCGCGCAACAGATGACCGTACTCCTTCATCGTGGATCCGCAGCCAGCTGAATTGATAACAACGGTGTCCACGTTCGCGGCTTCAAACGCGGCAATCATCTTCTTCGCTGAGACGGCGGCTTCGTCTTCCAACCCAGAATGAAGCATCAGCGCACCGCAGCATGGCTGGTTGGCGGGAATCACCACCTCGCAACCTTCGGCGGCCAGCACCCGCGCCGTGGCGGCGTTCACATGCGAGAAAAAAACCTGCTGCACGCATCCGCTCAACATACCCACGCGGCGTCGCAGGGCGCTGCGCGGATGGATGACTTTGGGCAGGCTGCTGAAGACATCCGTTGGCGCGTCGGGAAGCAGAGCCTCCATGGCCGCAAATCGCTTCGGCAGCAGCTTTTGCATTCCCGCTGCGCGTAACAGCGAACGCAGACCGCTCTTTTGATAAACAAGCAGCGGCATTGCTAGCCAGCGCAGCCGCCTGGGATGAGGAAATGTAGCAAAGACGAGTTTGCGAAAGAGCGACTCGCTCCACGTGCGCGGCAGCCGCCGCTCAATCTGCGCGCGTGTTGGTTCGATGAGTTTGTCGTACTGCACGCCGGAAGGACAGGCCGTCATACAGGCCATGCACCCCAGACAGTTATCCATGTGCCGCCGGAAACGATCGTCGAGCGAAGCCTCGCCGTCAGCGGCTTTCTTGATCATGTAAATGCGCCCGCGCGGCGAGTCCATCTCTTCGCCCCAGAGCACGTAAGTGGGGCATGCGGGCAGGCAAAAGCCGCAGTGCACGCAGTCGTCAATGTACTTCTTCTCAGGCGGATGATGTGCGTCAAAGCTGGAGGGAAACTTTTCCTGCTCCACTACGGTATGCGGCATTGGCGTCAGATTCCCCCCACAAAGCGGCCTGGGTTCAGCGTGCGGCCAGGATCAAAGCGGCGCTTGATCTCACGCATCAACGGAAGAGCGCCGGAGTTCGGGCCCCACATATCGAAGTTGTCTCGTAGGGAATCAGGCAGCCGCAAAACAACCACGCTGCCGCCGAAGTCCGCTACTCTGGCGCGCAGATCTTTGATCAGGGCAGTCATCGTGTCGGGCGATCCATTAACAGCAACCGCCATGAGCCCTGTTGCCTGGCCCACGATAGTAACCTCTATTGCCTTCGCCGCTGCCCGTTGCTGCAACCCGGCGATAACTGCGCATTGTACGGCGGGCAGCAGAGAAACCTTCAAAAGAAAGGCATCATCGCCGTCAAACAGTTGCTGGCGTGCCTGCCAGACTGTGTTGTTTCGCTCTTCGACCGCGAACCGCGCGAAGATTTCCTGGATGCGCGCCGCATGTTCCCGCAGGCATTCCGGAACCGCGGCGATGCGAATGTCGAGCGCGCATTCCCGCTTCGACGAGCGAAGCTGCACGCACGATGGTGTCATCCGTGAATCCATCAAAGCCATCAGCGGCTCGGCGAAAACCATGGCATCGGAAATCGCCGCGTCGTGCGCGGTGATCGTCCAGGTCTGCTCGTGATGCCCCATGGGGTGCAGACGGAAGTTGACCTCGGTAATCACGCCCAGCGTGCCGAAGCTGCCGGTCATAAGCTTGTGCAGATCGTAACCGGCCACGTTCTTGACCACCTTGCCACCGGTCCTGGCTACGGTGCCGTCAGCGAGCACAACGGTCATGCCGATGATGAGATCGCGAAGGCCGCCGAATTTCAGGCGGAGCGCCCCGCCGTCATTGGACGCAACGATGCCTCCCACAGTGGCGCGATCAGGCCACAGCGGATCGAGCGCAACCATCTGTCCGTGCTTCGCCAGTGCAGCCTGCATGGCCGCCCAGGTGCAGCCTGCCTCAACGGTGCAGGTCATGTCCTGCCATGCATGTTCGCGCAGCGCGCGCAGCCGTTCGAGGCTCAAAAAGATATCGGGCGCAACCGGGTTACCCCAATTGAGCTTCGTCCCGCCGCCGGTGGGCGTCACCGCAAGCCCGTTTGCCTGGGCCGCGCGCAGCACCTCCGCAATCTGATTCGCATCAGCGGGAGCAGCGACGACCGCATTGCCCCGCAGATGCGCGTGCTCCTGACCTACGATCGTCTGGAGATTCGCCAAGGTTTGTTCCGGCGTCAATGCGGCTGCCACGTTCATCAGAAAAACTCCGCGATGCCGGCCGTCTCCAGTGGATGCGGCGTGTAGGGACCCGGCTTCTCTGCACAGAGACGCGGGCGCGGGAAGACTTTGTCGGGGTTCGCAATGCTTTCTGGATCGAAAGCGCAACGCACCAGTTGCATCGTCTGGAGATCGGGCTCGGAGAACATGTAACCGAGCGCCTCCTGCTTTTCTCTGCCCACTCCGTGCTCACCGGTAATGGAGCCGCCGTTGTCAACGCAAAGATGCAGGATGCGATAGGAAAGATCCAGCGCCTTCTCCTCCTGGCCGGGGATGGCGCGGTCGTAGAGCACCAGTGGATGCAGGTTGCCATCGCCGGCGTGAAAGACGTTGGCAACACGCAGCCCCTCGGCAGATGCCATGCGGTCAATTTCCGTGAGCAGATGCGGCAGCGCGGTCCGTGGAATCACTCCATCCTGCACGATGTAGTTGGGCGAAATACGGCCCATAGCCGCAAAAGCGGCCTTGCGCCCCTTCCAGACCAGCGCGCGCTCCTGCTCAGATTGCGCCACACGAATCTCCCACGCGCCGTTGTTACCGCAAATCGTGCGCACCTGGCCCATGAGCGTTTCCACTTCGCTGCGCGGCCCGTCCAGTTCCACCAGCAGTAACCCGTTGCAGACGGGATAATGCGCGTGAACTGCAGCTTCTGCAGCCTGGATCGCAAGTGTATCCATGATCTCCATCGCGGAAGGCAGCATCCCGGCGGCGATAATGTCGCTTACGGTCTGCCCCGCGGCCTGGACAGAATCGAACGCGGCCAGCAACGTCTGCACAACTTCGGGTCGTTTCACGATGCGCAGCGTAACCTTGGTTGCCACGCCCAGAGTGCCTTCTGAGCCGACGAAAACTCCGGGCAGGTCGTAGCCGGGCGCATCAAGAGCGGGCGAGCCAAGCTGCACCAATTCGCCTGAAGGTAACACCACCTCAAGCGCCAGCACGTGAGTGACAGTAAAGCCGTATTTCAGGCAGTGTGCGCCGCCCGAGTTTTCCGCCACGTTGCCGCCGATGGTACACACCGATTGCGACGAGGGATCGGGCGCATAAAAGTACCCGTGCGGAGCGACGCGCTGCGTCACCTGCGCGTTGATCACCCCCGGCTCGACCACGACAAACCGGTTGGCAATATCCACTTCCAGAATGCGGTTCATACGCGCCAGGCTGATCACGATACCGCCGGCAGCCGGCAGAGCGCCTCCGCTCAGTCCTGTGCCGGCGCCACGGCTCACAAACGGAATCTTGTGCCGCGCGCACATCCTGACCACAGCTTGCACCTGCTCGGCTGTCCGCGGCAGCACCACGGCGCCCGGAAGTACGCGGAAGTTCGTGAGGCCGTCGCACTCATAAGTCTGCAACTGGCTTTGCCCGGTGATCAGGCCGTCGGCGCCCACAGCGGCACGCAGTTCGGTAATGTGATCGGCGGTAAGCAAATTCAAGCACCTCAACTCGTTTGAAAGCAGCACCCTGGACCGTCGCATTTCACCAAAGACAGCCGTCTTCGGCCCGCACCGGGAGCCCATGACCGCCTCCAGGCTGGCGCTCCAACTATAGCGCGCCGGAAGCACGAAGATCACCCACAGATCCTGCCTTAGCCGGCAACCGGCCGTTTCCCACGCCGACCTTCTAAGATAAAAGCACTGTGCAAAAGATACGGGTAAACACATCGTCAGCCAGGTATGAGGTGGTAACGGGCAGCGGGCTGTTGCAGACGCTCGCCCCGCGAATTGCGCGCGTGGTGGGCAGGTTGCCACGGCGCGTCTTTGTGCTCACATCGGAGCCGATCTGGGCGCTTTGGGGCCAAGCCTTCTGCGCCTCGTTTGCCGAGCCGCCGGTGGCGCTGTTTCTTCCGCCCGGCGAGCGGCACAAGACTCTTGTCAGCGTGGAACGGCTGGCGCGGCAGATGGCCGTGGCCGGTGCCGACCGCGGCAGCCTGCTCATTGCCTTTGGCGGTGGCATCGTGGGCGATGTCGGCGGCTTCGTGGCCGCCGTATACATGCGCGGCATTTCCTACGTGCAGGTTCCCACCACGTTCCTGGCGCAGGTGGATTCAAGCGTAGGCGGCAAGACCGGCGTCAACCTGCCCGAGGGCAAGAATATGGTCGGCAGCTTCCACCAGCCGCGAGCAGTCTTCGCCGATATCGGCGTACTCGGCACGCTGCCTGACCGCGAGCTGCGCGCCGGCCTGATGGAGAGCGTGAAGGCCGGCATCATTCGCGACCGGCTGCTGGTGCGCTACATGGAGGACCACGCCGCCGAAGTGCTCGCGCGCAACCCCAAGGCGCTTGAGCGCGTCATCGCCGCATCGATCCGCATGAAAGCCGGCGTCGTAAACAAAGACGAGCGCGAGAGCGGATTGCGCATGATCCTGAACTTTGGCCACACAGTGGGCCACGCCATTGAGCGGGTAACGCGCTACCGGGCCATGCTCCACGGCGAGGCCATCGGCTGGGGCATGGTGGCGGCCCTCGAGCTGGCACGGATGCGCGGCACCATCAGCCCCGCGCAGATGGCACGGCTTGAAAATCTCGTCTATGCCTACGGGCCCTTGCCGCCAATGAAGCTGCGCGCGCCTAACCTTGTCGCGGCAACGGCCGGCGACAAAAAGAACATCGGCGGCGTGCGCCGGTTCGTCCTGCCCGTGGGAATCGGCGATGTCACAGTTGTGGAAGACGTTACGGCAGCGGAGCTGGACACGGCTGTGCGCTACATGCTGGCCCGCGCGGCGGAAATCGAGAAGAAATAAGCGAAGCGCGCCGCTTGGCTGATGGTGTAGTCTGATGAACGAGCTGGAAAGCGTTTACCGGGAGGACTATTTATGGCTGTTGTCGCAGGGGTTGATTTTGGCACGCTCAGTGTTCGCGTAACTTTGGTGGATAGCGTCAAGGGGCCGATCGGCACAGCCTCGGCAGAGTACCCGCTGCACCGCAAGCGCGAAGACCCGAACTATGCCACGCAGTCGCACGACGATCAGATGAAGGCCCTGGCCGCGGCCACACGCGACGTGCTCAAAACCACCGGTGTGAACGGCGCCGATGTGGCGGCCATCGCAGTAGACACCACCGGATCCAGCGTCATTCCTGTCGGCGAAGGGTTGGAGCCGCTCGACGAGTACTACCTCTGGTGCGATCATCGCGCCTTTGCCGAAGCGCAGGAGATTACCGAAAAGGCGCACGCGCTCGGCTTCGAAGGCATCGAATGGTGCGGCGGCGTCTACTCGCATGAGTGGGGCTTCGCCAAGCTGCTGCATTGGCTACGGAACAATTCCGACAAGCGCTCGCGCATGGTTACGGCGCTGGAACACTGCGACATGGCCGCGGCAACGCTGTGCGGCATTACCTCGGTAGACGGGCTCAAACGCAGCGTCTGCGCCATGGGCCACAAGTGGATGTGGAATCCCAAGTGGGGCGGGCTGCCGCCGGAGGATTTTCTGGTAGCGGTCGATCCGCTGCTCAAGGGCGTGCGTGCCAAGATGGGTGGCGAGTATCTCACCAGCGACCATCTGGCCGGGCACCTGGCGCCCAAGTGGGCTGAAGCGCTTGGCCTGCGTGCGGGCATTCCCGTTCCGGTCGGCGCGTTTGACGCACACTGGGACGCGATCGGGTCGCATATCCGCGAAGGCGATGCGGTGAACGTGGTGGGCACTTCCACCTGCATCATCGGCATCGCGCGCGAGGCGCAATTGGTTCCGGGTGTGTGCGGCGTGGTACCCGGCAGCGTGCACCCGCAGTACACCGGAATTGAAGCGGGCCTGTCGGCCGTTGGCGATATCTTCGAAGCCATCGCCAAACGCGCGGGAAGTACCGTGGGCGACCTCAGCCAGGGACTCGACGACTACAAGGCTGGACAGACAGGCCTCCTCCGGATGAGCTGGGACAACGGCGATCGCACGGTGCTGGTAAATCCCGAATTGGGCGGCGTAACGCTGGGGTGGAACCTGGTGCATACGGCGCAGGATGAGCTCTTCGCGGCCATCGAAGGCACGGCCTTCCACACGCGCATCATTTTGGAGCGCATGGCGGAGCATGGTGTGCGCATCGACCGCGTGATCAATGCCGGCGGCATTCCGCAGAAGAACGAAGTACTGAACCGTATCTACGCCAACGTGCTGAACAAGCCGGTGCTCGTGCCGGCCGGCATTCCCACGAGTCTTGGCTCGGGCATCTTCGCGCTGTTGGCGGCCGGAGCTTACAAGACCATCGAGGAGGCGCAGGCTGCCGTTTGCCTCAAGTTCCGCACAGTAGAGCCAGACGCGAAGGAGGCGGCGGTTTACGAGCGGCTTTATCCGCTCTACCGCGATGCGTACTTTGCGCTGGGCACGCGCGACGCGGCGGCTCTGCCGCTGGGCGCAGTGCTGCCTGAGCTAAGGAAAATTGCTGCCGACGTCCGGAAGAACAATCACTGAGCGATTGAACCATTACCATTCGCTTTGCTGACCGGCTTCATCGCATGACGACTGACGCCTGCGGTACCCAGTTCGGGTTTCGCGGACACAGAAGCCTGTTGTGTGGCGACGGCCGGCGGCTGATAGCCGGGAAACTGCTCGGTGGGGTGGTTGGCGATGGCGGCGCGCATGAAATTTATCCAGATAGGCAGGGCGACGCGGGCGCCGGATTCGTGGTTGCCGAGAGACTGGTTGTCGTCGTAGCCAACCCAGACGCCGCAGGTGACCGAAGGCGAAAAACCCACAAACCAGGCGTTGGTGAAGTCGCTGGTGGTGCCGGTTTTGCCGCCAAGGGGGTGATCCAACTGCGCGGCGGAGGCGCCGGTGCCGTTGCGAATGACGGCTTCAAGCAGCGTCATCATGCTGCGCGCAGTTTTCTGATCGATGACCTGGCGGACGGCTGAAGGATCGCGCCAGAGGGTAATGCCATCAGCGTTTTGCACGCTGCGTATGATGCGCGGGGCGACGCGGATGCCGTCATTGGGGAAGACGGCATATGAGGCCACCTGCTGCTGCAGCGTGATGCCGACAGCGCCCAGGGCAATGGGAAGAAAAGGCGGAATGTAAGAGGTGACGCCGAAGCGGTGCGCAGTGTCGATGACGTTGTTGATGCCGACGCGATTGGCGAGCTTCAATGCAGGGATGTTTCGCGAGTCGGCAAAGGCCTTGGTAATGGTGATGGGGCCGAGGAAATTGTACTCGTAGTCGTGCGGACGATAGCTGCCAAAGCTTACAGGAGTATCGCGGATGATGTCATTGGGCTTGATGCCGTCTTCAATAGCGGTGGTATAGACGTATGGCTTGAAGCTGGAGCCGACCTGCCGCTGCGCCTGTGTGGCGCGGTTGAACTGGCTCAGCGCGTAGTCGCGGCCGCCGACCATGGCGAGGATGTCCCCGGTGGTGTTGTTGATGGCTAGAAGCGCAGCCTGCGCGCCGGAGTCCTGCTGGAGGGTGGCGCGGCGGATGCCGTCGGTCTTGGTGCTGGAAAGCTGGACGTAGATGATGTCGCCGGCCTTGACGAGGCTGTCGGCATCATGCCGGCCGGTCCACTTCCAGTCGTCGGGCAGGAGGATGATGCGCTTCTTGCCGACGCGGGCGTCGATCTCAAGCGGCAGGACGCGCATGACGAGAGCGTGGACGTAATCACCGGGGAAGTAATCGACAACCCAATCAGGGTGCTTGTAGGTGTCGAGATTGCCGCCGGCGGCGATGACGTTGTCGAGATGACCGGCCCACCCACGGCTGCGCTCGTAGGCGGCAAGGCCATCGAGGACGGCTCGGTTGGCGACCTTCTGGAGGCCGAGATCGAGGGTGGTGTCGACACGAAGGCCGTCCTGGTGGACCCTTTCGCTGCCGAAGCGCTTGTCGAGCTCTTCGCGGACTTCGTCCTGGAACCAAGGGGCGACGGAGCCCACAGGCGGCTTGATGTGGAGGCCGAGGGGCGCGGCGCGCGCGGCTTCAGCCTGGGCGTGGGTGATCACCTTGTCCTCCTCCATCTCCGTGAGGACGAGGTTGCGGCGTTGGAGAGCGCGCTTGGGATAGAGGACCGGCGAGAAGGCGACCGGGCCTTTGGGCAGGGCGGCGAGCAGGGCGGCCTGGGTGAGCGTGAGGTCGTTGGCGTGCCGGGAGAAGTAGTACTGCGATGCAGCCTCAAAACCGTACATACCGCTGCCGAGGTAGATCTGGTTGGCGTAGAGAGTGAAGATCTGCTGCTTGGTGAAGGCGCGCTCGATCTGAATGGCGAGGTAGGCTTCCTCGATTTTGCGCCGGAAGGTGCGGTTGTCGGATAGAAAGAGGTTGCGGGCGAGCTGCATGGTGAGCGTGGAAGCGCCCTGACCGCGGCTATGGGTGCGGATGTCGTGGATGGCGGCCTCCACCACGCGGATCACGTTGACGCCCCAGTGAGATTCGAAGTCCTTGTCTTCAATGGCGATAACGGCTTTGCGGAGGACGGGCGAAAAGCCGTTGTAGCCGACAACGTCGCGGCGCTCGAGGGCGATAGTGCCGACAAGCTGGCCGTTGCGGTCGTAAAGGTTGGTGGTGGTGGAGGGGCGGTAATGCTCGAGGTCGCTGATTTGCGGCAGATTGGCGGAGTAGACGAGTATGAGGCCGGAGAGCGAACCGGTGACGGCAGCCAACAGGATGAGGACGGCGAAGGCCACGCGGCCGACGAGCTTGCGGCGGCGGCGCTGCGAGGCTGGACGAACAGCATCGACGCGATAGGACGCGAGTGACCGGCCGCGATCACGCGGATCGGGCGTCCGGCGGGGGGAGATAGACAGAGGATTATGCCTTCTAGGCACTTTTTGAAAATCCCGGGAGAGAATGCCTCTGAGTCAGGCTAGCACTTTCGCAGTGGAGAAAACGCACGCCGGATGCGAAGGCGAACCAGCGCGTGCAAGGGCGGAAATGGTCTTGTACGCCGAGACGGGGGATTCGCAAAGCAAAACGGCGCGGAGCCCGGAGGGCGCCGCGCCGCAATTGAATCCAGAACTGGTTAACTGCTCTTGCCACTGAGCAGACTCAGGGCGGTCTGGAGGGTCTGGTCGCCGTTGCTGGGTGCGGGCTGGAACTGGTCAACCACGCTGGGCTGGGTGACGGCCACAGTGGGTGAAACGGCGTCGTCCTGAATCTTCTTGCCGTTGGGCCCCTCATACTTGGCAACCGTGAGCAGCAGCGCGCCGCCGCCGGGGAGGTCGATGGTTTTTTGCACCGAGCCCTCGCCGAAAGTCTGGGCGCCAACTACCTGGCCGCGATTCAGGTCTTTAATGGCCGCCGCGGTCAGCTCAGGCGCACCGAAGGTGCCTCCATTGACGAGGACAGCGACCGGAGCATCGGTGAGAAATTTGCTGGGATCGGCGTTGAAGGTCTGCGTGGGATATTTTTGGCCGACGAGCTTGGCCAGCGTTCCCTGCTTGATGAAGAAGTTGGCAAGGCGAATGCCCTGTTGAGGATCGCGGCCGAAGCAGTTGCGGAGGTCGAGAACGATCTTCTTGCCTTTGCCCGCTGTCTTGATCTGTTGGGCAATCTGGTTAACGCGCTTCTCGGTAAGCTCGCCCGGCTTGAGATAGAGAATGGCGCCCTGGTCATACTGCTGCTCGCCAAGGGGCGGCGGCGCCAGCATCTCGCGGGTCATGGTGATCTTTTCGGGATCGGGTTTGCCGGGGCGAACGATGGAGATGGTAAGCGACGATCCGGGCTTGCCCTCGAGCATGAGACGGATCACGGCCAGCGAAAGCTGGCGCGTGG
Organism: uncultured Acidobacteriota bacterium; assembly: GCA_963830225.1. Classification (GTDB taxonomy): domain Bacteria; phylum Acidobacteriota; class Terriglobia; order Terriglobales; family Acidobacteriaceae; genus Telmatobacter. Next base: position 817,095 of record CAWHLO010000001.1, read on the forward strand.
AGTGGCCTTCAATGGCCTCGATGATGTCGCCGTCAGCGACGTGCTCAGTGGATGCAGGCGAACCGGGCAGGACGCTCACGACGGTTCCGTAACCGTAGCGCTTGGAGACGACGATGCCAACCTGGGCGTTGCCGGGATGCTCTTTGTAGATCTTGTACTCAGAGGGCGTCAGGTAGCTGGAGTCGGCATCGAGCGAGTCGAGCAGGCCGTGCAGGGCTCCAGTGGTCACGGTGTTCAGATCGGGTGGAGTGACGTAGTCGTTCTGGATCTTCTGCAGAACTTCCGCGTAGACGCGCATTTGCTTGTACGCGCCATCCTGCTCACCGCTGGCGTGAACGCCGATGATGCCGAACTGGCCGAGGGCAAAGCCGAGGCCGAGCGCGGCAAAAATACTGAGGGAAAGTACAAAAACTAAACGCTTGACGAGTTGAGACACAAACACCACCGTCGCAGCCTGAAAGGGGAAAACCCGCTGCGCACCTTATATAGACGCAATGATAACCCAAGGGGGTTCGAATTGCGACTTGGGAGGGGAATTGGAATGGTTCGGAATTACGGAGCGGAGCGCGGGAAGACGTCTCAAATTTTGGGAAAAGGATGCAGTCAGCGCAGCTTCCATCGCAAGTAACTCCCATATTTTCAACGGTTTCGTGCGTATTACTTTCCACTGATTTTAGATGGTTACTTCCCGGGATGGGTCAAGCGTGGTGCGGGGCGGCGGAAATCGGGGATTTTCAGACATCGTGAGCCGGGGCTTTACCGGCAGCGGCAGGTGGGGCGAGGCTGCGCCTCGAATAAACTGGAAACAGTATGAATCAGAACGCAATTTCCACTCCCCCTGCGGCACATAAGGAACACAAAGAGACTGTCTTGCACGGCGCAACGCTGGTTGACGACTACGGCTGGCTCCGCGATAAAGAGAACCCCGAAGTAACGGCCTTCCTTGAGGCCGAAAATGCCTACGCCGAGGCCGAGATGGCTCCGCTGGCCGGGCTGCGTGAAGAGCTTTACCAGGAGATGCTGAGCCATATCAAGCAAACAGATGTTTCAGTACCGTATCTGGACCATGGCTGGTGGTATTACGCACGCACTGAGGAGGGGCTGCAGTATGCGATCCACTGCCGCAAGTCCGCCGCGGCGGGCAAGCGCGCGGCGAGCGAGCCTGGCGCTGAGCTGAGGCCGTCAGAAGATGCGGCGGAAAACATGATTCTGGATGGCAACAAGCTGGCCGAGGGACACGCTTTCTTTGCGATAGGCGCATTCGACATCACCGACGACGGGCGCTGGCTGGCTTACACGACAGATACGACGGGATTTCGGCAGTACACGCTGCACATCAAGGATCTGGAGACGGGCGAGACGCTGCCGGAGGTGGCGGAGCGCGTGGGGTCGGTGGTTTGGGCGGCGGATTGCCGGACGCTGTTCTACAGCGTGGAGGACGAGGAACAGAAGCGGCAGTACCAGTTGTGGAAACATAAGCTCGGCGAGAAACAGTCAGCGGATGTGCTGGTTTACCAGGATGACGACGAGCGGTTCAACCTGGGGGCTGGGCGGACGCGCGACGGGAAGTACATTGTGCTGGAGTCGGCCAGCCATATTACCTCCGAGTGTCAGGTGTTGCGTGCGGACCAGCCGGACGGCACATTTGCGGTGATTGCGGCGCGCGAGGACGAACACGAGTATACCGTGGACCATCGCATGGGACGATGGTATATCCGCACGAATGACCGGGGACGGAACTTCAGGCTGGTGACAGCGCCGGAGGATGCGCCCGGGCAGGAGAACTGGGAAGAGCTGATTCCGCATCGCGAGGACGTGATGCTGGAAGATGTGGACTTGTTCGCTGGGTTCTTTGTGGCCTGCGAGCGTGAGGACGGGCTGCCGCGGTTGCGGCTGTGGCGCTTTGCGGGCGAGGGCGCTGAAGCTGCACCAGCAGGGGAGATTGAGTTTCCTGAGCCGGCTTATGACGCGCATCCGCACATTAACCGGATTTTCGACACGAAGAGTTACCGGTACGGATATCAATCGCTGGTAACGCCAAGCTCGGTGTTTGAGTATGACTTGGAACGCAGGACGTCAACGCTGCTCAAGCAAGTGGAGATCCCCGGCGGGTTCGACCGCACGCTGTATGCGAGCGAGCGCCTTCATGCAACCGCGCCGGACGGGGTGCAGGTCCCCGTCTCGATTGTTTACCGCAGGGACAAGTTCGCCGCGGCAAACAAGCGGGAAGCGGGGAAGAATCCGCTCTATGTATACGGGTATGGGTCGTATGGCTACTCACTGCCGCTGGGGTTCAGTTCAAACCGGCTGAGTCTGCTGGACCGCGGCGTGGTGATGGCGTATGCGCATATCCGCGGGGGCGGCGACCTTGGCAAGCCCTGGCACGACGCGGGAAAAATGCTGACGAAGCGCAATACCTTCACGGACTTTATTGCGGCGGTGGAGCATTTGACCGCGGCCGGCTTCGGCGACCCGGCGCGCGTGGCGATTGAGGGCGGATCGGCAGGCGGACTGCTGATGGGCGCGGTGACGAATATGCGGCCGGAGCTGTTCCGGGCGGTGGTTTCCCATGTGCCGTTTGTAGACGTGATGAACACGATGCTTGACTCTTCCCTGCCCCTTACAGTGCCGGAGTACGAGGAGTGGGGCGACCCAAATCAGGAGAATTACTTCCATTACATGCTGAGCTACTCGCCATACGATAATTTGAAGCCCGGCAACTATCCCGCGATGCTGGTCAAAACGAGCCTGCACGACAGCCAGGTCATGTACTGGGAACCGGCCAAGTATGTGGCGAAGCTGCGGACGCTGAAGGCAGATGACAGGCGGCTGCTGCTGGTGACGAATATGAAGGCGGGGCATGGCGGTGCCAGCGGGCGGTATGACTATCTAAAAGAGATCGCGCTGGATTATGCGTTTTTGTTGCGGGAATTGGGGATCGTGGGATAGCGAGTCAGCGGGGTTGACTGGAGATTAGTTGCTGCAGTGCAATTACTGGCCTGGTGAAGGGGCAGCGGTGTTGACGCGCGCGGTATGATGGTTTTTTCTGCAGGAGCCTGAATTGTCAGCGGGAATCTTTCCTCGGAGTCGTGCGAAGCGTATGCGGCGGGTTTGGCTGATCGCGGCGCTTGTCGCGTTGGGATTGGGCTCTGCGTGCGGGCAGCAGACAAAAGCTCCCAAGCCGGGGGCAAAGAAGACCGCGCCATCAAAAACCCTGCCGGCCGCGCAGAAAGCTGCGGCGCTTAAATCTAAAACTGTGAAGGTATATGTTGCGCGCCACGGAGTCACCAAGCCACGGTTACTGCCGATGGGCCCCGCACTGACCGTCTTTAAGAATTGCAAAGCCAGATGGGACGGCGAAACGGAGCTTTCCCTGCTGGTCGACACACAAGGGAGGCCGCGCAACATCATGTTCCTGCGTCCCGCCGGGTCGCCAGTGGACCGGTTTGCAATTTTCGTTGCAAAGCTCGATCGCTTTCAACCCGGGACCCTGAATGGAAAGCCGGTGGTTGTGGCCGAGACGCTGCGAATCAAGCTTCAAACCTGTGTCGTGGGGCTCAAGGATAACGCAGGCAAGGTGACGGCAGAGCGGGTGCTGCGATCGCAACCGCACCAGAAGCTCAAAAGGCCGAAGAATCCGCCGCTTGAGGCGATACTTACGCCGCTCGATACCGATCACAAGAAAATCACACACAAAGTCACGCGGCCGGACTTCTTCGGAGGCAACGTTTCAGCGCCGGTGCTTCTGTATTCCACAAATGCAAAGTACACGCCGTCGCATAAAAATGCGTCGATCAAGGGAGTCTGCCAAATCTCGTTGATTGTGGATGAGCATGGGTTGCCGCGTGATGAGCACGTGTTGAAGTCGCTTGACCCGGGCCTGGACCACAGCGCCTTGCTGGCCGTGGACCTGTACCGATTCTTCCCGGCCATCAAGGACAACCTGGAACCGGTGCCGGCGGCGATTGTTGTGAACGTGAAGTTTGCCCCACCCGGGCACGGGGACGAGTATTACCAGTAAGCCAGAGAAGGAGACCGCCGATGGAGCTGAGCCGCCGTCACTTCAGCAAGATTGTTACGGCACTGGGCATATCGCCGGCGCTGGCTGCCTTTGGTTCCGACGGGGGATCGTACGCGTCAGGAAAGGGCGGAGGAGAGCCCGAAATTCTGCGGCTCTCGCGGAACGGCTGGATGCCCAACAATCCGCATCTGCCGGTTCTGCTTTACCGCGAAGCATTGATGCCGCAAGGAGTTGACCCGGCGGCGGCGTTTGAGGCGCTGTTTGCCCGCAACGGGTGGCCTCCGCAGTGGCGCAACGGAGTTTATCCCTTTCATCATTACCATTCCACCGCCCATGAGGTGCTGGGATTTGTCACCGGCTCAGCCCAGATCATGCTGGGTGGGGAAGGCGGTCATCTGGTGACGGTCCGCGCCGGGGATATTGCCGTGCTGCCCACCGGCACAGGACACTGCCGTATCTCCGCCAGTGCCGATTTTCTTGTAGTGGGTGCTTATCCGCCTGATCAAGATTGGGATATCTGCCGAACCGCACCGGATGCAACAGCGCAACGGCGGATGGAGAAGCTGCCCTACCCGCACAGCGATCCGGTATCGGGCGCGGCAGGCCCACTGCTGCGGCTGTGGAACTGAAGCAGGCTCCGCGCTGAAGCTTGTTATTGCGGTGTCTCGGTGAGGACGTCGGTCTTCTTGCTCATTTTGGCGGTGCGGTCGAGCTTGTCCCAGTTGAAGGGCTTACCGTCGAGAGCGCGAAGCAGCGTCTTGGCGAGCACCAGCGAGAAGACCTGGCGATAAGCGAAGCGCTGCAGCCAGATATGGAAGAGCAACCAGCCGTCGCCCTTGTTTGCCGGATGCCGGCGCTCGAGGCTGAAGGCCACCGACGAGGTAAAGAAGTCAATCAGCAGGAAGGCCAGGAAGTAAGCAACGAGCTTTTCGAGGCTGGACACGGAGGCGGCCTCGGGGTGGTAGTAGCGGTCGACGAAGTAGTTGCCGACGCCGGCGACGAACATGACGTCGATGAACGGCGAGACCAACGGCAGAAGCATCTGGAAGATGATGATGTTGGGCAGCGCGAAGAGGCCCATAGCCCGGTTGCGGACGAAGGCGGCACGGTGCTTCCAGACGGCCTGCAGCGTTCCGAAGGACCAGCGGAAGCGCTGACGCATGAGGCCCTTCATGTCGATCGGCGCCTCAGTGAAAGCCAGAGCACGATCTTCGTAATCGACCTTATAGCCCTCTTCAATCAGGTGCATGGTAAGGTCGGCGTCTTCCGCCACGGTTTCAGGTGGATAGCCGCCGACGGTCTTGACGGGCTCGGTGCGCCAGGCGCCGATGGCTCCAGGAACAACGGTGACGATGTGGAAGAGATCGAGGGCGCGGCGCTCGAAGTTCTGGCTGGTGATGTATTCGAGGGCCTGCCAGCGTGTCCAGAAGTTAACGCGGTTGCCCACCTTGGCGTTGCCGGCCATGGCGCCGACCTTGGGATCCTGAAAATGGGGAATGAGCTTGGAGATGGCGTCGTGGGCAATGACGGTATCGGCATCGATGCCCACGTAGATCTCTTCCTTCACGAAGGTGAGGCCATAGTTGAGGGCGGCAGCCTTGCCTGCATTCTGCTTGCGCAGCACCATGAGCCGGCCGGTACTGATCTCTTCCGCGTAGGCTTCGCGCGCCACTTCCGCGGTGCGGTCCAATGAGCCGTCGTCGATGACGATAACGTGGAGATTCGTGTAGTCAGAGTTGAGGACGGAGCGGATCGTACGGACGATGACCGCTTCCTCGTTATAGGCGGGAATGAGAACGGCGACGCGCGGATTGTAGCCGGCCTCGGCCTGGCGCATGGGCTTGCGCATGCGATCAATGATGGCCAGGACGCCGATGATGAGGAAGCGGGCGCTCATCAGGATATCGCCGAGGAAGAAGACCCAGAAGATGAACTTCTCGACGATAGCCACGCTGGAGAAGGCGATGGAGTCAGGAATGGTGTGCAGCCACTCACGGAAGGTGAGCTTCGGCATGACCTGCGCCCTGGTCTTGCCCATGAGAGCGGAAACGGGAACGATCTTGTAGCCATGAGCCCGGAGAGCGTCAATGAGCGGCCCAAGTGCGGCTACGGTGACGGAGCGGTCACCGCCGCCGTCGTGCATGAGGATAATGGAGCCCTGAAACTGCGGTTTGGTTCTCATGTTCCGCAGTTGGCTGAAGACGGAATCGATGATCTCCGGCGTGGTCTTGCGCGGGTGCTCGTTCCAGTCGTCGGTGTCAATCTTGTTGCCGATGATGGTGAGGCCCATATGCTGCACCAGGACAACGGGAGCGGCCTCGTCGTCGGTGTCGGGCTCCTCGTCGATGTCGTAGGGCGGGCGGAAGTAGAGCGGCTGGACGCCAAGCTTAGCTTCAAAGAGGCGCTCGGTAAGCTTGACCTCAAGCTCGAGCTGGCGCCTGGAGATTTCGCTGATGTCGGGATGGGACCAGGTGTGGTTGCCGATCTCGTTGCCGTCGCGGTAAACGCGCTGCATGAGGCCGACGTTCTGTGCGGCCTCGCTGCCGATCTCCATGAATGTGGCTGTGGCGTGCTTGCGCTGGAGAATGTCGAGGATCTTTGGCGTCCAGCGCGGATCGGGACCATCGTCAAAGGAGATAGCGACTTCGCGGGGGTGATAGCCGTACTCCTGGACGGTGTAAGACTGCGGATAGACGACCATGTGCTCATTGACAATGAGGCGTGAGCGCGGGTCGGTGTCTTCCGTATCCACGGTTACGGTGCGCTTGCCGGTGTGGGGCAGGCCAACGACGCGGAGAATGTCGCCCACACCCTGGGTGTCAACGTCATGGCCGGGCTGCACCTTGCCCAGCTGATTGTCGGCGTTCGGCGACATGGGCCGATCCCAGATATTCCAGAGCGAGCTGTCTTCTTCGCCGAGGCGCCAGAGAGCAAAGGTCTGGAGGCCAAGCTCGCGGGCAGCGCGCATCTCATTGAGCACGGTGACGCCGTCAAGGAACCAGACAACGTGGCGCTGGTTGTTGTCTTCGTCGATGTACTCAAAGTGGGGATTGAGGGACTCTTCGTCCAGGTCAAGATCGGCGTTGGCGTCGGCGGCCTCCTGCCAGGCCTGAGAGACGGATAGATCCTCAGTATCCACGACTTCAGGCTTGCGATGCCTGCGGTCTTTGGGATTGGGAATAGTCAGTGTCCAATCATAGCCGTAGTTGCCGATGGCGCAGATGAGCTTCTGCTTGGGAACGATTTTGAGCACGCGCATCAGGTTCTGGACAAACCAGTCCTGCGCAGCGATGGGGCCCGGGGTGCTGTCATCCTGGTGCTCATCGTAGTTCATCAGGATGATGCCGTCGGAGTTGGCGGCGATGGACTTAAGATCGCCGGTGCTGGCGGAGACGGGGACGTTGACGTAGAGGCGCAGATTGTGCGCGTGCATCTGGGTATAGAGCGCCTGGATGAAGTCCAGGTAGGCCTGATCGTCTTCGTCGGGAAGACTTTCAAAGTCGAGCGAGAGGCCACGATAGGCAGGAATGGCGGTGAGGAAGCGCATGAGCTGGTTGACCATGGCGGCGCTCTTGTCGCCATCTGCGAGCACGGCGCCAATGCCGGAGTCCCAGCTTTGCGTGTGGGGGTTGTAGTTGTTGACGAGGGGGAAGATTTCCGTGTCTTCGCGTGCCGCCTGGATGAGGTTCTTGATCTTGTTGCGGTAGTCGGGATCGTGGACGGCGTTGCCTTCGATCACCGGGTATTCGCGCAGGTTGTCGGCACTCATGGCCATGAGCGTGCCGTCGGGCGAATCGACATGAAGCCACTGGGGGAAGAGCATGTCGATCTGGTGGATGTGCTCCTTGAGTGAGGAGAAGCTGGCTGCGTCGTCCTGCACATAATAGGCGGCACGCAGCCCCTCACCGGCATTCAGGGTAATTTCAGAAGGCTTGAGAGAAGTCTTGCGGTGCTCGAAACGCCTGTTCCTGACACGCAGCAAAGGAGAACGTCGCAGCGGTGAACGGTCGGGCAGGGCCTTGTAATTGTGCTTGGGAACGGGAAGCAGGAGCTCCGGCAGATGCTGGGTGTGGAGGATGTTCACGATGAAGCCAACCATGACCAGTGTGAAGAGCACGGCAACGGCGTCGAAAGTGCGACGGAGGCGCTTCCATCGCTTCCGATGGGGATCAAAGAAAATCTGCTGGTCGGGCTTCTGTTTCATTTACCGCACTTAATTCTGAGGTCACCTGGAGAGGGGCTGATTTGCACGGAGTGTGAACTTATCTTACGCTGCCGCCGCAAAGGTTCGAAGCTGGGAATTCCGGGACACCCCACCGGGGGCCTGAACCTGGGATCTGGAATAGCGTAGAGAGCGAATTTCGCCCGCTTTGCGTAGCCACCTGAGCGCACTTACGTCTGCTGGACACGCGCAAATATCCACTTTTACAGTCTACGCTATACAGTACGAATCGTATGGATGGTGCTCCCGAGAACCGACTGACAAGGCTCCAGACGAAAGACGCAGGAATGGGCCGAAACGCGCGCGCCGTTCTACGGTACGGACCGGCGCTGGCGGCAGGGCTGGCGTTGCGCCTGTGGATGCTCACCAGGCTCTTTCACGTAAGCGGCGACTCCTATATATATGGCGGGTTGGCGAAGAACCTGCTGCTGCATGGCGCTTATGCCATTCGGCGGAGTAATGGCCTTCTAACTCCGACACTTATCCGGCTGCCGGGCTATCCAATTTTTGTCGCGGCCTGCTTCAGGCTGTTTGGGATGGATCGCTATGCCCCGGTGATCTTTGTGCAGATTGCCCTGGATCTGGCGAGTTGCCTGTTGCTGGCGGACTTTGTGCGCCGCATTGCTCCATCCGGAATTGCCAACCGGGCGGCCATGGCAACTCTCTGGCTGGCAGCCCTTTGCCCGTTCACCGCGGACTACTCCACCGCGGTGCTCACAGAAACACCCACACTGTTTGCGATTGCACTGGCCATGTGGACCATGGCGCGCTTCAGGGAAAAGCCGGGCTGGGCGTGCGGATTGTGGTTTACCTTTGCGGTGGTTTTTGCCGCCATGCTGCGGCCGGACGGCGCACTGGTGGCAGTGACCTTTGCACCCGCTCTGTTGCTGGGGCTGCCGGCCGGGATGGTTTCCCGCACGCGGCTGACCCGCCTTGGGGCGACCTGCCTCCTGCTGGCGCTGCTGCCCTTCGCGGCCTGGACGTGTCGAAACTGGAGCATATTCCACGTCTTTCAACCCCTGGCGCCGCGCTATGCGAACGATCCCTGGGAGCCAACCTATCCGGGGTGGAACCGGTGGGTTAAGACATGGAGCCTGGACTGGATCTCGACAGACCAGGTTTATTGGAACGTTCCCGATGATCCATTGAATATGGATGACTTGCCGGACCGGGCGTTTGATTCGCCTGCACAACGCAGAACGACCGCGGCCTTGTTTGCCGCATACCAAGACGCTGATAAGAATCTGACTCCAACTCTGGATGCACAGTTTGGCCGCCTGGCGGCGGAGCGCATCCGGTCGCATCCTGTGCGCTACTACCTATGGCTGCCGCTGGGACGGTTGGCGGATATGATCCTGCGCCCGAGGATTGAAAACTTGCCCATAGATCCCGACTGGTGGAACTACTCGCATCACCCCTTCGAGACCAGTTTCAGTTGGGCCTATGGAGCGCTGAACATACTTTATCTGTTGCTGGCAATCGCGGGACTTTGCCTGCGGCCGCGCCTATGGAAGCCGTTGCTCGCTTACCTGGTCCTGCGGTGCCTGCTCCTACTGAATATCGGAGCGCCTGAGGACCGGTATACGCTGGAGTTCTTCCCGATCTTGTTTGCCTGGGGAGGGATCGCCGTGGCTGCGGCGGCACAAAGGTTTTTGCCTGCAAAGGCGGTTGGGCAGACTGCGGCGGATGCCGGCGGCGCAGCATAGGCGCCTTGAGAGGCGTGATATTCTTGACGCGCATTCCGGCCATCGCAGCGGCGTTTTCGGGCGCGGGCGTTTGTCCGGCAGGATGCGGCCTGCCCGCTGTCTGAGCTTTGTTATTCCTAAAAGGACGCCTTGATGAAAGACATCTATATTGCCGATCTGGCTGCATTCGAAGAGGGACGGGGATTCGACGGTTTTTTTCTTGTCTTAACCAAACAGCAGCGCACAACCAAAAGCAACAAGCCGTACCTGGTGCTGACGCTGGGCGACAAAACGGGGCAGATCGAAGGCCGCGTGTGGGATCCGGGCGACCCGCGGATTGCCAGAGACTTTGACCACGGCGACATTGTCAAGGTGCGGGGAGTTGTTTCCCCGTACGACGGCCGCCAGCAGGTAAAGATTGACCAACTGCGCAAGGCGCAGGCCAGCGAAGTAGACAAGATGGACATGCTGCCCGCGACAAGCTGTGACGTGGGCGAGTTGTGGGAACGGCTGCAGGCGAGCATCGAAAGCATGACCAACGCCGACTTGAAGCGGCTGCTGAAAGCACTGCTCGACGATCCTGCAATGGCTGCGGCATATCGCGAGGCGCCGGCGGCCCGGCAGCTTCATCACGCCTGGCTGGGCGGATTGCTGGAGCACGTGGTGAGCCTGCTGGGTCTGGCCGACCGCGTGGCGGCGCATTATCCAATGCTCGATCACGACCTGCTTTTGACGGGCGTGATTCTGCACGACATTGGAAAAACGCGCGAGTTGACGTGGGCCATGGGCTTCGAATACTGCGTGGAAGGCATTCTGCTCGGACATATTCAGATGGGCGTGGACATGGTGGAAAAGGCCATCGCCGGATTACCGGATTTCCCTGACCGGCTGCGGACCCTGGTGGTGCACCTGATCCTGAGCCACCACGGGAAACTGGAGTTTGGCTCGCCCAAGCTGCCGATGACTCCCGAAGCGCTGGCGCTCAGCTTTATTGACGACCTGGACGCGAAGATGCAGGCGGTGATAAGCGAGTTCGAGCGCTCAGAACGGGAGGGCAAGGGACCCGACGAACTGACGAATAAAGTATGGTCGCTGGATAACCGGCAGTTGCTGAATACGAAAAAGTGGCTGGGGGAAGAAGACGAGGAGCAGTGAACCAGCGTCGAATTCCGGCGCTTACCCATTCCATTACAGACTACGTAACAAACCAGTTCCACTGTGCCTCAGTTAGCGGGACAACGGAAAGGCGGCCGATTTTCACGAGCGGGGAGTCGGCGAAGAGCGTTTCAGCCTTGATGGCGGTCAGAGTCTTTGGCTGCTTAAGGCGCTTGCCTGCTTTCACCCTGACGATGGGAACTTTGGGATCGGTGGCGTCCACACTGAGCACCGTGCCGGTGCCGACGGCGGTGCGCTCGTCGCCGGTGTGGTAAAAGATCCACTTCGTGCCCGGTTTCATCTCGCGCAGGTTCTTGACGGCGGCGGGATTGGTGACGCCGTCCCAGATGGTCTCTTTGTCACGCAGAAAGTCGTCGAAGCTGTAGGCCTGCGGCTCGGTCTTGAAGAGGAAGTAGGTCATGGGCAGTGATCAGTGAACAGTGATCTGGGTGCTGACATAGATAACGGCAGGCAACAATCCCGCCTGCAGAATACACGATTGTGCCTGCAATGCGGGACGGATTCGAGATCTTTTGCCCTGTTACAAATCAGCTTTGGAATCGGCACTTTCATCAAGCTGCAAAGTTGCTTTGTTTCACGAGGTCAATTGCACGATGTGTTCCGTGCAGCGCACCGGAACGTATGACTTCTCTCTGATTCACTTCCTGGATTTATTTCCTACTTATGCGGCAAAGTTAGCTGAATATAAACGCCCTTTAAATTCACACTGCATTTACGTAGAAAGTGCTGCGGCAACTGGCGAATTGCGTTTGAGTGAAGTACTGCAACACAACATTCATTGTTCATTCAAGATTCTTTGATTTCTCTTTAACGCCCATCCAGCAATGTAGGTCTTGACCGTCGCCCGCGATGGCGACGAGCTTTCCTTGCCCCGCGTTCGACAGGGGTGATCGTTTTCGCACGCAAGACAAAAGTTTCCCCAAGCAAGAAGTCGATTCTGCAAGCCAATTTAAAAGGAGTGTGCCACATGATACGCAAATGGTGCGTGTGCGTCTGTATGACGCTGTTTTGTTGTTGTGTCTCGTTTGCCGCCGGCTCTCAAGTTCAAGGAAAAGTGGTAGATGCCTCTGGAGCTGCCGTTCCGGGCGCGACTGTTTCATTGACTGACTTGACGACCAACAAAGTGATTCGCGCGACGACGAGCGCGCAAGGCCAGTTTGTTCTGATGAACCTGCCTTCCGACCCGCAGCTTGTGACCATCAAGAAAACTGGATTCGAGGCATTCACGCAGCGCGTCTCGCCGGAAGCAACAGGCTCGACCAAGATTGAAGCGGTTCTGAACGTAGCCAGCCTGGCGGAAAGCGTGGTGGTTCGCGGCACCGTGAACCCTGAAGCCAAGCCTGTTCCCAGCCGCGAAGACGTGATGCTGACGCCGGATACGCTTCGAGTCCTGGACCGGAAGCAGTTGGATGCAGGCGGCCCGATTGCCGGTGGCGCACAGATGATTCAGTCCACCCCGGGAGCGAGCGTGGTGGGTTATGGAGAAACCGGCGGAACGAAATATACGGTCATGCTGAACGGAATCCAGCAGGGCTGGGCCGGTGAAGCGACGGGCTTCACGGCGCCGGGTTCGCTGGGCGTTACCTTTGACGACGTCCCGGTGGGAGATCCGGCAACCGGCCTTTGGCAGTCTGCAACCATGCCGCAGAACCTGGTCATGCAGAATCTGGCAGTCACGTATGGTCCCGGCCAGCCGATGAACCGTTGGTACAACGCCGTGGGCGGATCGGTGGAATTCACGCCGGTTCAGCCAACCGTGGGCCACCACCTGAGCATCGCCCTGACGCAGGGCCCCTACGGCCAGCAGAATTTCGCGTTCGTGGGCAATACAGGCAACTTGCACGGGTGGTCAACCGTGCTGGGCGGCGGCCTGGGGCGCGGCAACGACTACCTGCAGGGTCCAGATGGCTTCGGAAACCCCGCGAAGAACGGTTCGGTGTTCGGCAAAACCCTGAAGACGTTCTCGGCGGGCAGCATCGCGCTGGGTGTTTTTTATGCCAAGTCGGGTGGCTATCGTCCCACCACCATTCCCCTCACGGACGTAGGTCTGGTAGAACCGAACGGCTCGCACTTCAGCCAGGCAACCACCGGCTTCTATAACGTGCTGCCCTACGCGGCCTACAACAAATACGACACCAACGAGATGTTCCTGGCCTACGGGCGTGAGAACCTCTTCCTGAGCAAGAGCAGCACGCTGCAGAACACTACCTGGTTCAACCACATCCGCCGCTTCCACCACCGCACCACGGATATTCTCGACGGCGGTCCCCACGTGAACGAGTGGAACAACCCGCACAGCAACATCTTCGGCGACCAGGTAGGAATGTCGATAGTCGCGCCCTTCAACACAATTAATATCGGCGGTTTCCTGGTGCATGAGTTGTATAACTCGCGCAATCTCTTCTTTAACCCCGCAGATGGGGCCAGCGGCAAGCTGCAAATTGTCAGTACGGGGTCAAAGTTCCGCTCGGGCTACTTCAATTTCGACAATGTGGCCTTCTACGCCCAGGACGATATTCATCCGCTTCCGCGGGTTCACATCATTCCAGGATTGCGCGTGAATGGGTTCTCCACCGGTTATAGTAATCAGGCCTACCGCGACTTTACTCTGGCCTCGGGCGTAATCCCCTCGACCCACTGCGCGTTGTACTCGGATAATGGTTGGGCTGGGACCGATCCGTTTTATGACGCCTTCAGTCCCGACCGTTTTAACGCGGACGGTACGCCGAACCCGAACCCCACCACCAATGCAACGGACCAGGGATCTCTGTGCGGCGAGCACGCAAGCAGCTCCGCCTTCGAACCCTCGATTGACGCCGCGGTGATGCCCACCGACTGGCTGACAATCTATGGCGGGTATGACGTGACCTACCGTCCGCCTGCACTCGGCGGCGGCGGCGGAATGTTCCAGGGCGTCAGTCCGGCCTACTACATATTGGCGGAAGGCAAGTACGGTCAGTTCGGAGGCAAGGTCCACTTCACGAACGCGCCGGGCCTTCGGAACTTTATCGCCGGCATCGACTACTACCATCTGGACTACACAAATCAGGAACTCGATTACGAGACCGCTACCGGCGTACAAGGCACCTCCGGCGGCGACTCCACCTACCACGGCGTGGATCTGTTCTTCGACGCCGATCCGGCAAGCAACGCCCACTTCTTCCTGAACTTCTCGGGGGAATCGGCCAACTTCAACAGCTACGTTCTGGGCAACACGATCGCGGCCTGTAATGCGGACCCCTCCCAGTGCCAGTACTTCAACAACCTGCCCGTTTCTTATGTCCCAAACTACACGCTGAATACGGGTATCTACTACGGAATCCAGCGCAACCATCACGAACTGCTAGAGCCGCGCTTCTGGGTGGAGTCGACCGGTTCCCAACACCTGTGGTCGAATAACACCGGTGCGCCAACCAAGCAGACCATGCCGTCTTTCACCACGGCAAACCTGTCAGTCACTGCTCCCATCAGCTGGGAAAAGCGAACTTTTAACTTCAAAGTCAATATCATGAATCTCGCAAATTCGCAGTACAACCAGTGGGAATACATCTCGAGCGGCGGCTACTTTGCACCGCTGGCCCCGGATCCAAATAATCCGCCAAGCGGCTACATCAACGCATATCCGGGAGCGCCACGCTCGGTCTACGGCACGGTCTCTTATTCATTCTGATTGGCGCCCGGCCGCTCGAGGTTGAAGAACGGCTGGGCGCGGGCGGAGACAATGCCCGATACACCAAGACCCACCCGAAAGGGTGGGTCTTTTTTCAGCTTGAAACTCCGGCGATGCGCTGGACTCAGATGCCGACGCCAAACTCGCTGGCGGGCTGCTCGCTCACGTTGGAGTAAAAATCGTAAGGAGTGCGCTTCTTGAAAAGATAACGGCTACGCAATTCCACCCCCACGTAGACACCGACGGCAGCCACCGCCAAACCCACTGAAAACCAGCCAATTAGCTGCAGCGGGTTGGACAGCCTTTTCGCGAACTCGGTGCTTTCCGCACCGGGCGCGAGGGGGAGTGGATCGGTGGACATCGGGTAAAGCCTCCTATAAAAATGATAACCCAGTTTCCATTTCATTGGACGAACGAGAGGGACTCGAAGTTACAGAGGTGATTACCCTAAAGTGTCAATCCGAGAGAGCCACTGAGATTTTTCCGCTTCGGGAAGGAAACTGGCGCGGAAAGAATTCGCAGCGAGCGTCTGAAGCTCGTCGCGGGTAAAGGCCTGCTGAGTGTGCGCGAGCAGATATTCATTGGCCACGTCGGAACCGAAGAAAGCGGGATCGTCAGAGTTGAGGGTGACGAGCAGGCCCCGGTCGAAGTAGTGACGCAGGGGATGAGCAGCAAATGATGGGCAGACGCGCGTACGGACATTGGAGGTGGGATTGAGTTCGAGGGCGATGTTCCGGGCCTTCAGTTCTTCGAGGAGCGTGGAGTCGTCGATGGCGGAGAGGGCGTGACCAATGCGCTCGGAGCCGATGGAGAGCGCCTCCCAGATGGCTTCGGGACCGGTGGTCTCGCCGGCGTGGTTGGTGAGGCGCAGGCCGGCCTGGCGCGCCTGGGCATAGAGAGTGCGGAAGGGCTCGGAGCCGCAGCGGCGCTCGTCTCCGCCGAGTCCGATGCCGATGACGGCGGGGCAGGCGGAGCGCATTTCCGCGGCTTTGAGGAAGACGCGCTCGGCCTCAGAGATGGTGAAGTGGCGAACGGCGTCGAAGATCCAGTAGATGGAAAGGCCCAACTCGCTGAGGGCGCGCTGCCGGGCGCGCTCCAGACCGGTGAAAACGGGCTCGAAGGCAGCAGGATCGTGGTTGCGCCACATATAGATGACGCCGACGGAGATGTAGACCTCGGCGTGGACGACACCCTGGGCAGCCAGATGCTGCATCATGCGCCAGGCGGCCAGTTCGTAGTCTTCCGGCGTGGTGAGCAGGCGTGTAACCGCCCGGAAGGCCTCAATGAAGCCGGTAAAGTCAGTGAACCGGTAGAGGGCTTCGGCTTCGCGGAGGGTAATGGGGCGCTCGTCGTGGCGGGTACTGAGCTCAACCAAGGTGCTGGGAAGGATGGTGCCCTCGAGGTGAAGGTGCAGCTCGGCCTTGGGCAGGCGGCGAATGAAATCGGCGATAGAGTCGGTTTGGGTGGTCATCGGATGTGGTGATACGGGTGCAAATTAACGACTGACTGCTGTTTTGATGCGGTAGTGCCGTCCTGGCCGCAGACTTGCCTGTTTTGCCTGATTTTAAGCGATTTATGGTGGGCGCTGTAGGATTCGAACCTACGACTTCCACCGTGTGAAGGTGGCACTCTACCGCTGAGTTAAGCGCCCGTGCGGGAAGGAGGATGGAGTGGGGCGTCCCGTGGGTTAGAGTAACACCAGCGGGGCTTTAGGGCCAAACCAATGGCGGTATTGCGGATTTCGGCCTATCGCGCTCAAACTTACCTATGCGCTGGAGCTTCAGACCGGTCCGCCGCGCAGGCAAAACTCCCCTGACCGGGGCATGGGGCATGTGTCTCCGGCACGCGCTGGGTGAGCCGGCATTTGCCGCGGCCGGCGGGGCTTGGCCGGGCACCGGACCCGGGCTGGTATTCGCCATGGACAAAGCTGCCGGAGCAGGTGGAGGCGCCGCCGGAAAGGGCAGCGGCACGGGCAGAAAATCGGAACCCGATCCACCTCAGGAAGCGCAACCTTCTGACGCCTCCGGTGTTGGAAAGAGTATGGCGACCATGGTCCTGGACAACTCGGCCCTGGGAGCGACACTGGCGCTGAGGCCTGAAATGGACGCGCACCCTGGGGTGGGAGCGCATGCGGCAGTGGATCCGGAGAGCGACGCGGCGTTGATGCTGCGCCTGGCCGCCGGTGAGGAGGGTTGCTTCAACATCCTGGTGGAGAAGTACCACCGGGCGATGATTCACTTCCTGTTCCGCATGGTGCGTAACCAGGCGGTTGCCGAGGAACTGGCGCAGGAGGTGTTCTTACGTGTCTATCGGTCCAGGGGGAGCTATCGGGCCGAAGCCAAGTTCACCACCTGGCTTTACCGGATTGCAACGAACCTGGCCGTGAACTACGCGCGCGATACGCGGAGGGAGCGTGGAGCGCAAACGGTCTACCTGGACGCGCCGGACGAAGAGAGCGGCGTGACGCCGGACGTGGCCGACGGCAGGCCAAACGTGGAGCAGAATCTGATGCGCGACGAGCGCATGGCAGCGATTCGGGCTCACGTGATGGCGCTGCCGGAGCGGCAACGGGCGGCGGTGCTTATGCACAAATATCAGGGGTTGGACTACCGCCAAATCGGAGAAGTGCTGAAGCTCAGCGAATCGGCGACCAAGTCGCTGCTCTTCAGGGCCTACCAGACACTGCGGGATAAGTTGAAGGGTTTTGTGGTTGCGAATTAAAGCCGGATTGCACCGGCAAGGATTGGGGGAATCAATGAAGCGGACAAGCACAAATTGCGCTGGAATGGATGCGAAGCTGGCTGGACTGCTGCTCGATCCGGACGCGGCGCCTGCCAAGGTTCAAGCGCATGTTGAGGAGTGCGACGTTTGCCGGGGTGAGCTCGACGAGCTGAAGACCACAATGGCGCTGCTGGACTCGTGGGAGAGTCCGGAGCCGAGCCCCTACTTCTTGACGCGTCTTGAGGCACGGATGCGGGAAGAGCGCGAGGCCGTGCAGGGAGGATGGCTGAAGCGGAAATTAGCTGCGATGCGTGCCGGGCTGACCTACGGACCTCATACCCATGTGCGTCCGCTGGCGGCGATGGCGCTGACAATTTTGCTTCTTCTGGGAGGGGGGACATACCTGGGCATTACAAACTGGGACCAGGCTCCTACACCGGCACCGCGGACGGCTGTCGTGCGCGATCTGCAGAGTCTGGAGAACAACGCCCAACTGCTGGACCAGCTGGAAGCGCTTTCAAGCAATACCACTGGCACCGTGACAGGCAATTAGCGAGGCACGCGGCCCTGGCCGGAAATCGTGAGTAAGATTTGTGACCTGCGTATCCAAAGCGGGAAAAGCGCGTGTGGCGGCTTTGGCTGCCGCAGCGCTGTTTCTGTGTCTTCCCGGAACCGTGGCGCTGGCCCAGCATGGAGGCCGCGGGCATGAGGCGCAGGCGCGGCGGTATTCGCCGCCCCGGCGTGAGGCGCCCCAGCGTGAACTGAACCGCCGGAACGAATACCGGAACTCTGCGAACCGAAACTACCAGGACCGCGGGCGCGAACAAAACCGCGGCCAGTACCAGAACCGGAGGCAGGAGAACCGGGGACAATATCAAAACCGTAGACCGGAAGGCCGCGGACAGTACCAGAATCGCGGCCGGGAGAATCAAGGGCAATACCAGAACCAGAGAGAAGAGAACCGCGGGCGGGAGAACCCGAGCTTTGAGAGATGGGCCCGCAGCCCGGCTGTGCAGCGCGCAGAACGCAATGCAGAACGCAATGCCCGGCGCAACGCGCAAAGAAATGGTGGACGGCAGCAGAACCGGCCGGAGTATCCGGGCGTGCGGCGGGCGCCTCGGGGCTATCCCGGCGCTGGTGAGCGGCGAGCGCCACAGGGCAATTCAGGCGCCGGAGCCCGGCGCGGAACACAGCGGTATCCAGGAGCAGGCCAGCGGCCCGAATACCGGTCGCCGGCCCGGCCTCCTTATCAAGGCGAAGGCGGCCGATATCCGAACGCGGGTTCCGGGAACCAGCCACGCCAGCCCACCATCTATCCCGGCCGGGGAAGAGCTGGGCGCCTGCAAGAGTGGCTCAACCAGCATCGCGGGCTTTCCGTACAGCAGCAGGAGCGGGTACTGCGCAGAGATCCCGGCTTCCGGTCGCTGCCGCGCGGCGACCAGCAGCGGCTGATGCAGCAGTTGCGGAAGGTGGATCGCATGCCGCCCGCGCAGCGCCAACGCCGGCTGGCGCGCAATGAGATGCTGGAACGGCTGTCTCCGGAGCAGCAGATGCAAGTCAACCGCTCTGCCATGCAACTGCGTCAACTGCCATCGAACCGCGCAGCGCTGGTGAAGCAGGCTTTCCAGGAGTTGCGTTCGGTTCCGCTCGACCAGCGGCAAACGGTACTGAATTCGCAACGGTACCAGCACATGTTCTCGCCGGAAGAGCGCGGGATCCTGACTAATCTGTTGCGCGTAGAGCCTTACGCGCCGCCGAAGTAGCATCGTTACGCAGCGGTTGACTTCAAACGGCGTAGACTGGCCTCATGGCGCTGAAGTTCACCACATCGTATCTCGAAGACTCTCTCGAACTGTTCCGCTACTACAAAAAGCTGGCCGATCGGGCGATGGAGCAAGTGAGCGAGCAGGATCTGTTCGCGCTTCTTGACGACGAAGCCAATTCGATTGCGATCATCGTGAAGCATTTGGCGGGGAACATGCGCTCGCGCTGGACGGAGTTCCTGACCACGGACGGCGAAAAGCCGAGCCGCAACCGCGACAGCGAGTTTGTTGACCCGCCCACAACGCGCGCGGAACTGATGGCCCTTTGGGAGAGCGGTTGGGAGTGCCTGTTCGGCGCGCTGGAACCACTAACCGACGCCGACATGGGGCGCACAATCAAGATCCGCGGCGAAGCTCACTCCGTAATGCAGGCGATCAACCGGCAGGTAGCGCACTACTCGTGTCACGTGGGGCAGATTGTGCTGCTGGCCAAGCATTATGCCGGGGAGCGTTGGGAGTCGCTCACCGTGCCAAAGAACAAGTCGGCGGAGTTCAATCGCAAGGTAGCCAAGGGAGAAGCAAGCCAGCGGTGAACGCCCATCGCCGGCACAAATCTATTTCCGCTTCTGCCTGTGCCGTGCCTGCTCTACTTATTTCTTCTTGGCCGGATGAACAGATTTCGCCGCGCTGCGCAGGCCCTCTATTGCGCCGCCGTCAATCACGTAGAGCGTGGGCTCGTTGGCGCGCTTGGCCACATACTCATTGCCGGACTTCGCAATGGAGACCCTCTCTACGACGCTGCCGCCTTTGGATGTAACGGTGGCCTGGATGATCGGCTTGGTAAAGCCGGTGGTGGCGAATTTGGTGGCCGTGAGGTCGCGGAGACTTGAGATGACATTCTCCACGCTGTCGGCATCCATCTTCTTTCCATCGAGCCACCAGTTCTCGCCGGAGCGCTTCAAGTACCAGGATTGTGCCGCACCGTTCTTGCCGGCGGCAAAGTGCAGATCGACCTCGTTCGGCTCGTTGTAGCTGAAGTCGAAGACCGTCTTGTTGCGGTAGCTGTTGAGCTTTTTGTTCAACGGATCCGCGATCGAAGAATCAACAAGATACGCGCCGTTCGCCAGGCTGGATTTCGCGTAGTAGCTGCCGTTGTTCTGGCGGACTTCGAGAGTCTGGCTGCCGGCGGGAGCGGTCACTTTAACCGTGGCCACCGGTATGCCCTGCGCAAAGTCTGCGTCCGCATCGCTGCTGCCTGTGCCGGTCAGGTCCATGCGCGCAGCGGAGAGGTCATCGGCCAGGCTGTCGACGGCCATGGCGTCGGCACGGTAAGGACCGGGCTTTTCAATTTGCCAGTTGCCTTGGCTGTTACGGTCGAACACAATCTGCTGGCCGCCGCGGGTCAACTCGATGCGGCTCATCTTGTCAGGGTTGGCGGTAATCAGTCGCGTGTCGCGCAGGTCATCGAGTCCCTTGTTGAGATCGGTCTTGTGAAAAGCGTAAGTGGTAAAGACACGCGGGTCGCCGGCCACCATGACATATGCCGAGTCGCCGGTGGGCGTGTTGTCACCGAAGAGCAATTTCTTCTCGGCGTGATCCTTCTCGGTGACGTCGATCTCAACAGACGGGTGGTTGAGACCGAAAGGCTTCAGGTCCGTTGCGCTGGTTTCAATCACGCGCTGGGCCTTCAGCGGCGAGAGGGCAGAGAGCAGTTGGTGAACCGTCTGCTGGTTCGCAGGCAGCGTCCTGGGTGTGAGGATTTGCCAGTTACCCGACGATTGCCTGGACAGCACCACGGCCAACTTGCCCGCAGGATGAATGCCCAGCATCACCACTGATGCCGGTTTGACGTTGAGGATGACCGGTGTGGAACTAGCCGCAGAAGCCTTCTTCGACGGCTTATGGTGCATGGACCAGTAAAGAACGCCGGAGAGCGCAAGCAGTACGGCGCTCGCGACCGCCAGACCGCGGAATCTCATTGCGCTATTCATAACTCCCATGGGCAGGCATGTGCCCGGTTATAACGGTTCCAGGCTTAACGCCTCTTCCACCACACAAACAGTCCGAGGATGATCACAATGATCGGCAGCACAAACTGGCTGGAGAGGCGCACCAGGCTCAACTGCGCCTTGGTCATGGTGATGTGCTGATCGGCTGGTGGCTTGGGGCGAATCGATATCAGATCTTCATCGGAGGCAAGCCAGTTGATCGAGTTCAGGGCGAGGTCGCTGTTGCCGTTGAAATTGATGAAGCGATTGGCGGCCCACGTGGAGCTGCCTACGACCACAAAGCGTCCCTGCGAGGTGGACTTGCCTGTCGAGTACGTGCCGGCGGCGGCCAGAACCATCGGACCCTTCTTGTTGTTCGGGTCGTTCGCGTTGATCTCAGGCGAATTGAGATTGGTGGTGGCCAGGCTCGAACGGGATGAGTCGAAGAGCGTTTCCACTTTGGTGTTGGCGGTGTCGTGCACCTCAAGAGAACGGGCCAGAGGGAAACCCGTCGCCGTGCCGTTCATATCGGCCACGATCGGCTGCGTCTGGTAGCTGGTAACCAGCGCCACCGATGGACCCATGCCCATGAGTTGGCCAATCGGATTCAGATCGAGAATCAGATCCTTTTCGACGGTGACTCCCCAGCCGGCAAGTATTGAGGTGAGCGCATTGTTGTCGGCGATGTCGTGAGTGCCCAGTTGCAGCGGCGGGTCAAGCAGGAACATCGCGCGGCCACCGTTTTCAACGTATTTCTTGATCGCGGCCACTTCTGGCTGGTCGTAATTGTGAGTAGGGCCGGCGACCACAAGCGCGGTGCAGTCGGAAGGCACCGCAGCTTTCGTGATGAGATCTACGGTTTGCGTCGTGTAGCTTTCCTGATTGAGCAGGCTCTTCAGCCTTGACATGCCGTCGCGGCCGCTGTCGTTAATCTGGTGCTCACCGCTGCCGCTCACAAAGCACACAGTGCGCGTGCTGGTTTTGATGTCGCGGATGATGGCGCCGGTAATGCCGGTCTCAGTAAAGTTGCTTGCCGCTACCTTCTTGCTGCCTACCTGCACCACCGCGGTGCCCAGGTTCTTCACGCCGTATTCGCGCGCCAGTTGCGGATTCTTGTCCGGATCGACGTACTTGATGTGGACATGGGGCGAGAGATTCTTGTACTCGTTGAGGAGGTCCTTGCCCTCAGCGAAGCGCGTGCTCTGGTTGAAGTAGGTAATGGTGAGAGGCTCCTTGAGCTCCCGCACAATCTTCGTTGTCTCCTGTGAGAGGCTGAACTGCTTGTTCTTGGTCGCATCCCAGGATTTGTCGTATCGATTGGCGAGCACATTCGCCACCACCACGGCCACCAGTACCACCAGGATGTAAACAGCCGAGTAAGCCGCATACCGGGTCTGCCGTGCTTTTAACCACTGACCTGCCATTCTTTAGTCCTATGACCTCCAGCGCATGGATTCAAGCGAGCGCGCCGTAAAGAAAAGCCCCACGAAAATCACAGTGAGGTAGTAAATTGTGTCCTTCGACTCGATGACTCCCTTACCGAAGGAACCGAAATGAGTGACGATGGAGAGATATGCCAGCACAGAGGCCCAGGTTGCCGTGTTGTAGCCGCTGACCCATGCGAAGACCCATAACAACAGGCAAACTCCGAATGTGGCCGCGCCGGCGATGATCTGGTTGCGCGTGAGCGTGGAGATAAACGTGCCCAGCGCCAGCAGCGCCCCGGCCTGCAACAGCAACCCCAGATATCCCACAGCGAGCGGCTTCCAGTCAGGATTGCCATAGCGGAACAGAAACGCGAAGTTGATCGCCGTAAAGAACAACAGGCACGCATAGAGACCCACGGCGGCGAGCCACTTGCCAAGAATGATCTGGAAGTCACGCACCGGCGAAGTGGCCAGCAGTTCAATGGTGCCGGTGCGCTTCTCTTCAGCAAAGAGGCGCATGGTGATCATGGGGATAAAGAACAGGCCAAGCACGCTGGTGTTAGAGAGCAGCGGGCGGATGATCTGCTGGTTGATACTCATGGGAAAGTTCCGGCCGCTGGCCTGCATCTCCATACCCTGGACCACGAAGTATCCGAGCGCATTCCAGAAGAAGAACCCGAAAATCAGGGCGAACATGGTGAGCAGCAGATAGGCCACAGGCGATGCAAAGTAGCTCTTCATCTCCTTGCGGAAAATGATCCAGATATTTCTCATGCGTGCGGCTCCTCGGCGTTTGGCGTTTCGCTTTCAGCCGATGCGGATGTTTCTGCCTCGGGTGTTGCTTCCTCCAGCGGGGTTTCCTCCGGTGTTTCCGTCTCGGTAGCTTGTGCCGTCTGTTCGACCGCCGGTTCGCTGCCGGTGAGCTGCAGGAAGATCTCTTCCAGGCTCATGGCCGCGGGGCGCATTTCGTTCAGATCCCAGCCGCCCGCGATGACGGCGCGGGCCAGATCGCCGCGCACCAGCTCGCCTCTGCGGCTTTCCGTCTCGAAGAGAAAAGCCCCGTTGCGCGGGTTCTTGACCTGCACGCTGCTTACGCCGGCAACCTTCTCCAGCGTTTGCTGCACCTGCGCCGGCTCGAGTGTGCCGCCGCGCGGCGCCACTTCAAGCAGCATAGTCTCAGCGTTGCGCGCGCGCGCCTGCAGATTGCTCACAGAATCGGTGGCCACCACCTTGCCCTTGTTGATGATGATGACCTGCTCGCAGGTCTGCTCCACTTCAGGCAGGATGTGCGTGCTGAGAATAATGGTGTGCTCGCCGGCAAGATCCTTGATCAGATCGCGCGTTTCGTTGATCTGCTTGGGATCGAGACCCGCGGTGGGCTCGTCGAGAATGAGCACGTCGGGATTGTGAATGATGGCCTGTGCAAGTCCCACGCGCTGGCGATAGCCTTTGGAGAGCTTGCCGAGCAGCTTCTTCTTCACGTCGGCGACGGCGCAGCGGCCCATGACATAGTCCACGCGCTTTTCCAGCTCAGCGCCGCGCAGGCCCTTGAGCCGGCCCACAAAGCGGAGGTACTCGACCGTGTCCATCTCGGGATAAATCGGCGGCGACTCAGGCAAATAGCCGATGCGCTTTCTCACTTCGAGTGATTGATCGAGTATGTCGAATCCAGCTACCGTTGCGGTTCCCGACGTAGGCGGCAGAAAGCAGGTCAACATGCGCATGGTTGTGGTTTTGCCCGCTCCGTTGGGACCGAGAAAACCTACAATCTGACCTTTGTCCACGGAGAAGGAAATCTGATTCACTGCAGTCGTACGGGCGTATTTGCGTGTAAGGTCTTTGACAGTAATCATGTTCTGGCAGTGGGTTGGACTTGCGCGTAAGGGGAACGTCATCAAACCGGGCGGCTCGACTTACAAGCTCCGGTGCGCGAATCGGACACACACATCTTATACCCCCACCCCCACTCTGCGAAAATGGAAGCGATGCTTTCACTGCAAAATGCCGGCAAGCGGTTCGGACCGCGGACGTTATTTCTTGAAGCCAACTGGCTCATCCGAAGCAATGAAAAAACAGCTCTGGTGGGCGCCAACGGCACAGGCAAGTCCACGCTGATGAAGGTGCTCGCAGGGCTGGAAACACTGGACTACGGTACGCTCCAGACAACGCGCGGCATGAGTATTGGCTATCTGCCGCAGGAAGGTTTGCGGCTGACGGGCCGCACGGTCTTCGATGAGTGCCTGACGGTTTTCGACGATCTGCGCAAGATGGAACGCGAGACCGAACATCTTGCCGGGCAACTGGCCGAGCTCGACCACGGCAGTGATGAGTATGAGGCCGCGGCGGAACGATTCTCTCATTTGCAGGAGCGCTTTCAAACGCTCGACGGCTATGCGCTGGATGCGCAGGTGGGCAGTGTTCTCACCGGGCTGGGCTTTGCCAAGGAAGACTGGACGCGGCTGACCGATGAGTTTTCCGGCGGGTGGCAGATGCGAATTGCGCTCGCAAAGTTGCTTTTGGCGCGGCCAAATTTATTGTTGCTGGATGAGCCCACGAATCACCTGGACCTTGAGACTCGTAACTGGCTTGAGGATTATCTGAAGAGTTATCCCTTCGGCTACATCCTTATCTCGCACGACCGGTATTTTCTCGATGTGACGATCGACCGCACGGTGGAAATATGGAATAAGCGGCTGACGATCTATCACGGTAACTACACGAAATATCTCAAGGAAAAGGAAGAGCGGCGCGCACAGTTATTGGCCGCTTATCGCAATCAGAAGGACCAAATCGAGCATCTTGAGGCATTCATCAGCCGGTTCCGCTACCAGGCCACAAAGGCCAAACAGGTGCAGAGCCGCATCAAGGAACTGGAAAAGATCGAGCGCATCGAGGTGCCGGAAGAAGAGCCGGTCATTCACTTCAAGTTTCCGCAGCCGGCGCCTTCGGGGCGTGTGGTGGTCGAGGCCGAGGGGCTGGGAAAGAGCTACGGACCGAAGAAGGTTTTTGAAGACGCGCGCTTTTCCATCATGCGCGGCGATCGCGTAGCGTTGGTCGGCGTGAACGGTGCGGGCAAATCCACCATGATCAAGCTGCTTACGGGAGTGGAAGCGCCGACGTCGGGCGCGGTGAAGCTGGGGCACAACGTGGTCACGGAGTACTTTGCGCAGGACCAGTACAAGGTGCTCGACCCCGATGCGCGCATGCTCGACGACATCGGCAGCGTGGCGCGCAAGGTGCCTGAAGCGGAGCTGCGGTCGCTGCTGGGGTGCTTTCTTTTCTCCGGCGACGATGTCTTCAAGCGGCTGGGCGTGCTCTCGGGCGGCGAGCGCAACCGCTTTGCGCTGGCGCGGATATTGGTGTCGCCGTCGAACTTTCTGCTGCTCGACGAGCCCACGAACCACCTGGATCTGCGTGCGAAGGATGTCCTGCTCGAAGCGCTGGAGGCTTTCAACGGCACAGTGATCTTCGTCTCGCACGACCGCTACTTCATCGATGGGCTGGCCACGCGAGTGCTGGAAGTGGAGAACGGCGCGGTGACGATGTACGAGGGCGGCTACGAGGATTACATGCGCCGCAAAGAAGCGCTCGCAGCTGCGGCGCAGGCTGCGCCTGAACCGGAAGTTGCGGCCGCACCTGCGGAAGAGTCAGCAACGCCTGCAACGGATGCTGCACCGGTATCAAATAACGGCACGGGCAACGGCACAGAGAAAGCAGGCGCGGCGAAGGAACGCACGCGGCGCTTGAATCCGATCAAGCAGAAGCAGATGGAGGACCGCTGCGCGTTTTTAGAGGAAGAAGTCCCGCGCGTAGAGGCTTCGCTTGCGCATACCGAGCAACAGTTGGGTGTATATGTTTCGGCAGCGGAAACGCAGCGGCTGACGGACCTGGCTGAAGAGCTGCGCAGGCAGTTGTCTACTCTTACGGCGGAGTGGGAAGAGCTGATTGTGCAGCTTGAAGCTTGACGCCGCGGTTCTGCCCATTGCTTCGTTTTGGTCGTGCATAATCAAGAGAAGATGGCACCACTCTGGAACCCCGAAAACTGGTCACAGCGTCTGGCGGAACTTGAAGCGCAGTCCGGCGAGCTGAAGGAAGCTCCGCTGCGGCGCGACGTGCGTTCGCTGGGCATGCTGCTGGGCGAGGTGCTGCGCGAGCAGGCCGGCGAAGAAGTGTTTGCGCAGGTGGAAGCGCTGCGGCAGGGCACCATCCGCCGTCGCGACGCCGAGGCTCGCGGGCAGGGCGCAGAGGCCGCGGCCAACGGCGATGCGGCGCTGGACTTGATCCACACCATGGCGCCCGATCGCGCCACTCTGCTTACGCGCGCCTTCGCCTTCTACTTTGAGCTGATCAACCTGGCAGAGACGAATCACCGCAAGCGGCGGCGCATGGCGCTGCGGCTGAGCGGCGGAGCGGGCCGTCAGCGCGGGTCACTCGAGGGGACTTTGGCCGAAATGCGGCGCGTGGGCATCGGCGTGGATGAAGCGCTGGAATACCTGCAGCGCGTGCTGATTGTGCCGGTGTTCACCGCGCATCCCACTGAGGCAGCGCGGCGCTCGGTCATGTTCAAGCGGCGGCGCATCGGCGAGTTTCTGGCCATGCTGGACCACATTCCCATTCCTCCGCAGGAGATGACGCTGCTTGAGGAGATGGTGCTGGCGGAGATCACCAGCCTTTGGCAGACGGATGAAGTACGTTCGCGGCGGCCTACCGTATATGACGAGATCAAGATGGGGCTGGACTACTACGACGTCTCCATCTTTGAAACGCTGCCGGTGCTTTACCGAGAGATTTGCGCGGCGCTGCGGGCCACCTACGGAGTGGAAATGGAACCGAACGAGCTGCCGCTGGTGCTGCGCTTCGGCTCGTGGATCGGTGGTGACCGCGACGGAAACCCGTTTGTAACGCCGCAGGTCACTCGCGATGCCATTCAACTGGCGCGCGGCCATCTGCTGGTTTATTACCAGGCACGCCTGCAGGAGATCATTGACCTGCTGACGACCAGTGCCCAGCAGCGGCCAGTGAGCGATGAGCTGCTCAAGCGGCTGCAGGCTTACGTGGCGCAGGTGCGCACGCCAGAGGCGCAGGTCTTTGGCGAGCAGTACGAGTTTGAGTATTACCGGCGGTTCGTAATCTGCCTGAAGGCGCGCATCCAGCGAACCATGCTGCATCCACCCGGGCGGCATGGCGCGCCGTTGCCGGTGATGCCGTATACGCTGGCGCAGGGGCAGGACGAGTTGGCGCAGGTGCTGCCGCCTTACTGCTCCGTAGAGGAATTCATCGACGACCTGGAGACGCTGCGGACTTCGCTGGCGGCGAATCGCGGATTGCGCATTGCGCGCACACTGGTAGATCCGCTGCTGCTGCAGGTACGCACCTTCGGGCTGCATCTTCACACGCTGGATATCCGGCAGCATGCGCGGGTCCTGAACGCGGCGCTGAAAGAGGCCATCAACGACACCATGGCGCCGATGTTGCCCAGTGAGCTTACGCCACAGACATCATCCGTGCTGGATACCTTCCGCGCGGTGGCAGAGGCGAAAGAAGGCTGTTCGCCAGAGGCGATTCGCCAGTATGTGATCAGCGGCGCGTCCACGGTGAACGATGTGCTGGCGGTGGTGCGGCTGGCGCGGCTCGGTGGTGTGCGTGTGGAGGGATCGGACGTCCGCCGCGGCGGACCGGCGGACGGATGCAAAAGCGGGCAAAGCGGCGATCCGGGACTGATGCCCGTGCCTCTCTTCGAGTCCATTGAGGATCTGCGCAACGCGCCCGAGGTGTGCCGCGAGTTGTGGAGCCGTGAGGACTATCGCAAGCTGCTTGCCAGTTGGGGCAACTGGCAGGAGGTGATGCTGGGCTACTCCGATTCGAACAAAGACGGCGGCATGCTGACATCGACGTGGGAGATCTTCCGCGCGCATCGCGCTCTGCATGTGGTGGCGCACGAGGCCGGCATCAAGCTGCGGCTCTTCCACGGGCGCGGCGGCACCGTGGGCCGCGGCGGAGGCCCGACGCATCGCGCCATCTTCGCGCAGCCCATCGACGCCTTCGACGGCCAATTGCGCATCACTGAGCAGGGCGAGGTGCTCAATTTCAAATATGCTGACGAGGTGCTAGCCGAGCGCAACCTGGAGCTGATGATTGCGGCTTCGCTCGATGCGCTGGCGCGGCCCAATGCGCGCGACCCCGAAGGCCACTTCACCGGCGTGCTGAAGCCCAAATGGGAGCAGGCGCTCAACGATCTTTCGGAGATCGCCTTCGCGTATTACCGCAAGCACATCCTGGACGATCCGGGCGTGGTCAAGTACTTTGAGCAGTCCACACCGGTGGGCGAGCTGGAAAACGCCAAGATCGGCTCGCGGCCGGCTCGGCGGAATTCGTCGCCAAAGCTAAGCGATCTGCGGGCGATTCCGTGGGTCTTCGGATGGACGCAGTCGCGGCTCCTTGTTCCGGCGTGGTTCGGCGTCGGCTATGCGATCGATCAGTACATGGCCAAGCCCGGCGCACTGGAGCTGCTGCAAACCATGGCGCACGAGTTCCCGCTCTTCATTGACCTGCTGCGCAACGTGGAGATGGCGCTGGGCAAGGCGGACCTGACCACGGCCCGGCTCTATTCCACGCTGGTGGAGGACACCAGTCTGCGCGAGCGGGTGTATGACATGTTCGAGGCGGAGTTCCGCCGCAGCGTGCGTGCAGTGCTGATGATTACGCAGCAGAAAGAACTGCTCGAGACCAACCGCGTGCTGGCGCACTCCATCAGGCTGCGCAATCCGTATGTGGACCCGATGCACTTGATCCAGGTAGACATGCTGCGGCGCAAGCGTGCCGGCGAAAACACGCCGGAGGTAAATCGGGCGATTGCGGCAACGATCAGCGGGATTGCAGCAGGGCTGCGGAATACGGGATGAGCGCCTGAACGCCCCGAGACTTGCGTTCAGGATCGCGCGGAGAGCGCGCGGGAGCTTATTGCCACGGCCGGTATATGACGCAAATGCGAGACCGCGCGAATTAGCGTTTCTTTGTCGCCGGGTGGAAGGCTCGCTAAGTCGCCGCCTTCAAAATACGTGAGGGTTTTCATTGCTTCGCTGGGTTGGAAATCTGGATTGTACAGCGCTGCGGCGGCCGCCAATCCGCTTTCCAGGCCGACTCCGGCGCGCAGAATTGCAGCTGCGTCAAGATAATCCTTCGCTTCGATTCTTTGCTGCATAACCTTCAGCTTGGTTGCAAGCAAATCGAGCAGAGAAGCAACTTCTGCCACACCGTCTGTCGTGAGGTCCGGAAAACCTACACGCCCGATATTGATTTCTCCAAAAAAGGAAATTTTCACGGTTCCGTCCCCTGCTGGCGCAAGAACTGTCAGCGTATCGGGGCGATCCTGAATAATCGTGGATTGTGCAAGGAATGGGAATCTTTTCTTCATGGTCGTGCGGTCAAGTTTCGTTTCGGTAAAGAAATCAAAGTCGAGTGAACTTCTATGCCCCAATCGCAAAGCTGTTGCCGTGCCGCCATACAAAACCAATCCCAATTCGACGGTGGCCGCCAGTTGGGGCCAAATCGCGCGCTGCGCCGGCGGAAGTACTCCCCAATGCGATTGGAATTCGCTCATGCGGTCCCTCTTTCCGGCATCCGAGGCACCGGCCTGCTTGGGAATTCGGCCAGGCCCAGACGGTAGTGCCAGTAGTGCCAGGAACGCGCATCCAACTGGCCGGCTTCGGCGTGCCGCAGCACTTCGCGCAGATACTCTTCTCCGGTGGCTTCAACCATCGCGGTGAGGTCTTCCCAGGTGCCCAGGTCCATGACCTGTGCCGCCACGCGGTGAGGGTATTGCATGGCCTCGTCGGGGGTCTTCCACCAGACGTAGCGGCAAGCGAGGCGCCGCAGGCATGCCGCAGCCTGCTCGGGCAGTGGTGGAAGAGCAGTAGAGAGCGCGCTTCCAACGGCTTTGGTGGCAATTTCAGGAGTGCCCATGGCGATGCTCTCCTCTATCTATTCTACTCATTGCAGTGAATTTTCTTTCACTTCCGCTTGCCATACCCGGCGCCCTGGGTCTAGATTGTTGACATGCGTCGATGTCGCTAACACCGTCCTGGTGCAAGCCCCGACGTAGTTGTGCGCCCAAATTGAGCGCGCATTTCTCCGCTTGACACCATAACTTCCCTACAAACCAGGCAAGAGCGGGGCGAACGGCCCCGAAAAAGGAGATCATTATGGCGCGCATTGCCGCGAACGTGACAGACATTATCGGACGGACCCCGCTGGTGCGGCTGAACCGCGTATCGGCCGGCCTGCCCGCCACCGTCCTAGTTAAGCTCGAAGGACAGAACCCGCTGGCCAGCGTGAAAGACCGCATCGGCTTTGCCATGATCGACGACGCCGAAAAGGCCGGCAAAATATCGCCGGGAAAGACTGTGTTGATTGAACCAACCAGCGGCAACACGGGCATCGCGCTCGCGTTTGTGGCGGCGGTCAAGGGTTACCGGATCATCCTCACCATGCCGGAGACCATGAGCGTGGAACGCCGCGTGACGCTGATGGCCTTTGGAGCGGAGATTGTGCTCACGCCGGGCCCCAACGGCATGAAGGGCGCAATCCAGAAGGCGGAAGAAATCCGGGCAAAGACGCCGAACGGCTACATCCTGCAGCAATTCGACAACCCGGCGAACCCCGCGATCCATGTAAAGACCACCGGCCCCGAAATCTGGGATGATACAGACGGCAAGGCAGACATCCTCATCTCCGGCGTGGGCACGGGCGGCACGCTTACCGGCGTGGCCAAGTACATGAAGGAGCGCAAGCCCGAGTTCAAGGCCATTGCCGTGGAGCCCACCGATAGTCCGGTGCTCTCAGGCGGCAAGCCCGGACCGCACAAGATTCAGGGCATCGGCGCAGGCTTTGTGCCGGGCGTACTGGATACGCACCTGATCGACGAGGTGGTGCAGGTGACCAACGAAGAGTCGCTGGATATGGCGCGCCGGCTTCCGCGCGAAGAGGGGCTCTTTGTGGGCATCTCGTCAGGCGCGGCGGTTGCGGCGGCACTCAAAGTGGCGGCGCGGCCTGAAAACGCCGGTAAACTGATTGTTGCGGTTCTGCCCAGCTTCGGCGAGCGCTACCTGTCGAGCGTGCTGTTCGACTCGCTGCGTCAGCAGGCGCTGGCCCTGCAGCCGGAACCGATTGCGGTGACGGCGTAAGAAAGGCGGGACGTAGGGACCAGGAACATAGGTGAAAAGGTCGTTGAGGCGCGAGCCCGCGATTCCCTTTTGGCTCCTCAGCTCCGATCCCTGCGTCCCTGGTCCCTGCGTCCCTATGTCCCTGTTCTACCGAATTCGGGAAGATATCGCTTCCGTCAAGGAACGCGATCCGGCCGCTCGCTCAACACTGGAAATCATGCTCTGCTATCCGGGGCTCTGGGCGGTGTGGTTTCACCGCGTGAGCCACGCAATGTGGGGTAGGCGGCTGCGCCTGTGCGCTCGCATGCTTTCGCAATTGGGCCGCTTCCTTACCGGCGTCGATATTCATCCCGGGGCGCGGCTCGGCCGGCGGCTGTTTATCGACCACGCCACCGGTGTGGTGATCGGTGAGACGGCCATCGTGGGCAACGACGTGACCATGTATCAGGGCGTGACACTGGGCGGCACGGGCAAGGAACATGGCAAGCGCCATCCGACCATCTGCAATAACGTCTTCATCGGCAACAACGCCAATGTGCTGGGAAATGTGACAGTGGGCGAGAACTCGCGCGTGGGTGCGGGGTCCGTGGTGTTGACCGATGTGCCTCCCAACTCGACTGTTGTGGGCGTTCCGGCGCACATCGTCTACCGCAACGGACAGCGGGTGCTCATTACCGACCCACACGACATCAAGGACCCGCTTTCCGATGCGCTGATTGCGCTTTCCGCGCGGGTAGATGAGTTGGAGTCGCGGCTCGGCGCGCATGAGCACTGGGTGGCGCCATTTGCCGCCGAAGAAGCGGAGCGCACCGCCTACCGCGCTGAGCTTAATGAGATGCAGCAGTTTGTTTCCATGGGCGAAGGAATCTGACGCCGGTCAGGCCTGCAAAGTCACCAGACCCGATGCCGCCAAACGTCACTTTGCCGTTTCCCTTTTCTCCTTACGGCGGTTCAGTTTTGGATCTGGCAGCCACCCGCATGTGGTTCACATCACTCCATTGGAACTAATGTCGAAAATCTTTCGTATCCACCCTCCATGCAGTGCGCAGACACATTAAGCTGGAGCATGCTGGGGCCGCAGATAGCGTTCAGGCGCGCCAAACGGCGTTATGATGCTCCAGAAGCCAAAACACCCGCGAAACGGGGAGGCAACCGGCTCCAGCCAATGAGCACGGGAGGTGGGATCGGCGCGGTGGCGCCCCGGCCAGCGCGCGTGGAGGGTCCGCTGGAGATCGACTGGTCCCAAATCGTACGCCGCTGCATGGATGGGGATTCCGCCGCATGGACGGAAATGGTGCGTGCCCATCACCGGCGCGTCTATAGCCTGTGCTACCGCTTTACCGGCAATCCGGCAGACGCGGAAGACCTTACCCAGGACGTATTTCTGAAAATCTATTCGAATTTAGCCAGTTTTGACATGGCGCGTGGCAGCCTGCTGGTGTGGATCACCACCATGACGCGGAATCACCTCGTGGACCACTTCCGGCGCAGCCGCAACCTGCGCGCTACCTCTTCGCTCGACGACGGCTGGGACGTGGCCGAGGAGTTGAAGCCAATTGACCGGCTGGTTTCCGGCGGCGCCTCTCCTCACGAGGCGGCGGCTCAGAAGGAGCTGGCCAAAATGGTGCAACAGGCGCTCGCCCGGGTGAGCGTCGACCTGCGCGAAGCAGTGATTCTGCGCGACCTTCAAGACCTTGATTACAGAGAGATTGCCCAGGTGCTTGGCATCCCCGAAGGGACCGTGAAGTCCCGCATCAGCAGAGGACGCGCGGAACTGGCGCGGCTGCTGGAACGTAATAAACGGGAGGTGATGTAATCATGGCGGATCGTGGATACATTCCGAGCTCTCCAGCCTGCGGGCAGTGGGAAACGCTGTTGGCCGAGGCGCTGGACGGGCAGCTCCGGCCCGAGGACGCGGCGCTGTTCCACGAGCACATGGCCGCGTGCCCGGCATGCACGGCGCTGTTCGAGGAGGCGCGCCGGGGCCGTGAGTGGCTGGAGTATCTCTCCCCGGAACCGGAGGTCCCGGAAGGGCTGCTGGATAGAATTCTGGCTCAGACTGGTCCGGGACAGGTGGCAGGCTTTGGGCTGATCGCGGAAGCGGCGGGCGTGGCGGCAATGCCTCAGCCGGCCGTTCCGGCATGGCAGCCCGGTTTTATGGGGCGCATGCGCCGCTATGCCGAGCCCAGGCTGCTGATGACGGCAGCGATGGCTTTCTTCTCCATCGCGCTTACGTTGTATTTGACCGGCGTAAAGCTGAACGAGGTACGCCTGTCGGATCTCCGCCCCAGCTCGATACGGGCCGTAGTGACGCGGCACATTGTTACGGCGTCCATCCCGCTCATTCGCTACTACGACCATCTGCGCTTCATGTATGAGGTCGAGTCGTCAATGCGGCAAGTGCGGGGCGGCCCGAGCGAAAGTGAAAGTCAGACCCCAAAGGCTCGGCCGTCTGCACCGGGCGAGTCGAAGGACAATGACGGCGGCAAAAACGGAGGATCGCGAGTGGACCCTCCGCAACGGTCGGCCGGCCATGACACGGGACCAACCAGCGGCGTATGGAGCGATTACGTGGAAGCTGCATTCGTAGTGAAGGACCGGCCCTCAACCCCGGCGATGCAACTCAACCGCCACGGGTTCCGGCCCGCGCATTCCGGCGGCTCGCAACCCCAACGGCCCCGGCTCTCTGAGCCATCCGCCGCTGGGGACCCCGGTTCTGTACGGAGAGTAGGGGAAAGGAGCATTTTATGGACTGCGTAAATCACACTGGCGTGAATGCCACCGCCTATTGCCAGAACTGCGGCAAGGCGCTGTGCGCGGAGTGCACGCGCAATGCGGTCGGAGGACAGGTTCTCTGCGAGCCTTGCCTGAAAGCGTGGCAGGGCTACCAGGCGCCGTTTGTGGCCGCGCCGCCGCCGGGCACGCCAAGCCCTGCAGTAGCAGCCATACTGGGCCTGATTCCCGGCGTGGGCGCCATGTACAACGGGCAGTTCGTCAAGGGTCTCATTCATGTAGTCATCTTTGCGGCACTGGTCAGCGCGGCGCATGTTTTTGGCATATTCGGCCTTCTGATCGCTGCCTGGATTGCCTATCAGTCGTTTGAGGCCTATCACACCGCCAAGGCGCGGCGCGACGGCGAGCCGTTACCCGATCCGCTGGGGCTGAATGACGTGGGCAGATGGTTCAACATGAGCGGGCACCCGCACATGCCGGGGCAGCCACCGCCGCCGCCCGGCCCGGAA
This sequence comes from uncultured Acidobacteriota bacterium, assembly GCA_963830225.1. GTDB lineage: Bacteria > Acidobacteriota > Terriglobia > Terriglobales > Acidobacteriaceae > Telmatobacter. The sequence continues at coordinate 852,171 of CAWHLO010000001.1, forward strand.
GGACAGCCGCAGGCAGCGCAGCAGGGGCAGTATCAGGCTCCTTACCAGGCGCCGTATCAGCAGCCGTATCAGGGATACACGCCGCCAGAAGCAGGATCCCCCGATGCCGGTTCCCCACCTCCTCCGCAGGTTTACTGGCGGCGCAGAGAGCCCATCGGAGCGATAGTCCTGATCGCCCTCGGGGTGCTGTTCCTGCTGGCCCAGTTGAATGTCTTTTCCGGCCGCGTCTTTGCGTACCTGTGGCCGCTGCTGCTCATCGGTCTGGGAGTGTGGCTTCTGGTCCGCCGGCTCGGAGATTCGCAGGGAGGGACGAAATGAATCGCTATCTCTTCATTCGACGGCTGACGGGTCCGTGCATCCTGTTGTTGCTGGGGATTATTGCACTGCTGCATCAGGCGCACATTGTCCATTGGTCCCTGTTTGTACCGCTGCTGCTGATTCTTATCGGGGTGCTCAAGCTGGCCGAGCGGGCGGCGCTGGCGTCCGAGGGCTATCCGCCGCCACCGTATCCCTGGGGTACCTATCCGGGTGCGCCAAATCCTCCGGCCCCCGAGGCCGGAAGCCCCAATCCACCGGCAGCCGAAACGAATACGAACTCTTTATCCATTCATGACTATCGGGACGATACAGGGGGAGGACAATCATGAGTTCCGTGCCTCCAAACACGCCGCCTGGCGGCTCACCGCCGCCTTACGATCCGAAGACGCAATGGCGGATCTATCGCGAGCAACAGCGGGCCGCGTGGCGCGCGCAACGTGATGCCTGGCGGGCTCAGCAGCACGCCTGGAAATATGCCTACCGCGGAACCTACGGTCCCCGCGTTCCCTCGCTGGTGGGGCCGGTGATCCTCATCCTCGCGGGTATTGTGGCCCTGATCGTGATCATGGGTTATATCCCGGCCTTCGCATTCTGGCATTGGTATGGCCGCTGGTGGCCGCTGCTGCTGATTGCCGCGGGACTGGCGATGCTGGCAGAGTGGATGATTGATTTGCGCCGCCAGACACCGGTGCGGCGCGGCGGCGGTTTCGTCGGCATTCTTATCCTGCTGGCAATTGTGGGCATTGGCGCCGCGGGAGTGACCGGATCGTGGAATTGGATGCGTGTGAACTTCGGCGGCAACGAATTTTGGAATCACTTCGGCCTGCCGGAACACACCTTCGATAAGCAGGTACTGAACCAGGCGATTCCGGCCAACGCTACGCTCGACATTGAAGATCCTCGCGGCGACATCAGCATTGCCGCCGGTGATGGACCGAACCTGCAGGTTGAGGCGCACGAAGTGGCCTACGCCTCGACGGATGAGGATGCGAAGAAGATCTTTGACGCCGTGGCGCCGAAGGCGACGGTGAGCGAAAATTCCGTCACCATCCACTCGCAGGGGCACGATAACGGGCGGCTGAACCTGACCATCTCGGTTCCCAAGTCCGTGAAAGTGAAGGTAAGAGCAGGCCATGGCGACGTGAGCGCAACGGGAATGGCCTCGGGCATCATCATCACCGTGCCGCGTGGAGATACCCGCTTGAGCGCGATTACCGGCCCTGTAGAGGTACATTTCGCAGGCGGCAGACACGATTTTTCAGCGCATGAGATCAAGGGCGACATCACGCTCGACGGCAACTGCAACAATCTCACCTTCTCCGATATCACGGGACGCATCACAACCAACGGAGAGATCATGGGCGAGGTGCACATGCAGAACATCTCCCAGCCGATCAGCCTGCATACCTCGATCACCGATATTCAGATTGCGAGCCTGCCAGGGCAGCTGATGCTCGACTCCGACGACCTGCGCGTGATCGCAGCCAGAGGCGCGGTGCGCGTGACCACCCACGACAAGGATGTGACCCTGACCCAGATTTACGGTGACATCTATGTGGAAGACAAAACGGGCAGCGTATCCGTAGCGCCGGCCGGCGCCTATGACGTGGATGTGACAAACACCAAGGGCGGCGTAAGAGTGACACTGCCGCCCAATGCCTCAGGCATTGTGAATGGGCACACACGCAACGGCGATGTGGAGTCGGACTATCCGCTGACGGTGAGCGGCAATGAAAACAAGACAGTGACCGGGCAGATTGGATCAGGTAGTCACAAGATTGAGCTCAACTCGGTGGATGGCAATTTGCGTATCAAGAAAGGGCCAGCTTTTCCGGCCACACCGCCGGTCTCCGGCTCGCAGACATCGAAGCAGGTTCCACACCTGAAGATGCCCAAATCCGGGCCCGTGGAACCGGTGACGCAGTAAGACAAACCGGCAAAGCAGATGGCCGCTGGTGACGGCGATATCCCTGCATCGGCCTGCATTCTGGCTTAACATTTACTCCGTTTCCGTTGTATGCTCCACTCGCGGGGGGAATGTAGACATGGTGCATCGGCCCATACAGGTGATTACAGTAGAGCGGGAGTATGGATCGCGTGGTGGCCAGTTTGCGCACGATTTGGCGCAGCATCTCGGCTGGCGGCTGCTTGACTCGGAACTGGTGGAGGGCGCGGCCCACATTGCGGGCGTGGATCCGGAGGTTGCCGCCAAATACGACGAGCGTCTCGACCCCTGGTACTACCGATACGGCAAAATCTTCTGGCAGGATACCTCGTATTTCACCGCGGGGCCGCCCAACGAACAGTTCTTCGATTCCGAGCGCATGCTTACACTGATCCGGCAGGAGATTCTGGAGGCTGCAAACGAAGGCCATTGCGTGCTGGTGGGCCGCGGTTCGGCCTGCGCTCTGGCCGGCCATCCGGGATGCTTCCATATCTTTGTTTACGCCACACCCAGCGCCAAAAAGGACTGGTTCATGCGCGCCTTCCCTGAGCAGGCGCAACACGCCGAGCAGCACCTGGTTGCTTATGACCGGCGGCGCGCCGCGGTAATCCGCAAATTTTACCAGCAGGAGTGGTGCTCGCGGAGCCTGTACCACATGATGCTCAACTCATGCATCGGCACAGAAGCCATGATCTCCGCGGTGGAGTGCGCGGCAGGGATTTGCCCGCCTGTACCCGAGCTAGCCCAGGCAGAGCCTCCGAAATAGCCTGCAAGATCGAAGCTCTAAACCGCCACCCGCGGAACGCGCGCCGCAATGCGCGTAAAGACTTCCCAGGGAATGGTTCCGGTTGCATCGGCGTGGTCGAAGGCGGTGATGGTCTTGCTGCCCTGCGATCCGATCAACACCACCTCATCGCCCGGTTCGACTCCGAGAATCTCCGTTACGTCAATTACCGTCTGGTCCATGCTGATGCGGCCCACAATGGGAGCGCGCTCACCACGAACCAGCAGGTTGAAGCGGTTGCCCAGGTCGCGGTCGAGGCCGTCACCGTATCCGGCGGCCACCAGGGCAAGGCGCATCGGCTCAGTGGCAACGAAGGTTCCGTTATAACCCACAACAGTGCCTGCGGGAACAGCGCGGACGCCGACCACGGAGGATTTCCAACTGAGCACGGGCTGCAGGGCGGCGCGAGCGGCTTTTAGGGTTTCCGGTTCTTCGTCGAAGTCAGGATCGAAGCGCGGCACCAGACCGTAAAGCGCCAGGCCGGGGCGAAGCATGGCCTTCATGCCGTGCGTGGCGGCAAGCTCGGCGATAGGACGGGCCTGGCCGGCCACGAGCGCGGCGGAGTTGCCCACGTTAAGCCATTCGCCAAAAAGGCCTGCACCGGCGATGCGGCTGAGTATCTCATCGAGGCTTTTGAGCTGGTCGGCAGTCACTTCGCCGCCGGCTTCGTCGGCAGCAAAAAGATGCGTCATCACGCCTTCAAGCCGCAGCGGCGAAGAAGGTGCAAACCGCATGAAGATAGCAGAGAGCGACTCGGGGCTTACGCCCTGGCGGCTCATCCCGGTATCAATCTCCAGATGCACGGGGACGGAGCCCGGCAATGCGCCTGCAGCGCACGCGGCAGCCTTTAGCTCGTCGAGTTGCCATGGCTCCCAGGCCACCGCGGTGAGATGATGCGCGACGGCGGCTGCACCCTGGCCGGGGAAGACTCCGCCAATGACCAGCACGCGGGCATCAGGACAGAAGGCGCGCGCGGCAATGCCTTCTTCCACGCTGGTAACGCCAAGCCATTGTGCGCCCGCGCGCACGGCGGCGGGGGCGCAAAGCGCAAGCGAGTGGCCGTAGGCATCGGCCTTGACGATAGCCAGTAACTCGGCATCGGGCGCGGCAAGGCTTTGCAGAAAACGATAGTTGTGCTCAAAAGATTCGGTGCGAATCTCAACCCGGCAGGGACGCGTTTGCATTGGGGCTTCCAAGAGCCAGTTTACGGCATTTGGTGAAGAAAACTCTCGCATCGCGGCCATGTTCTGAGTCATTCCGGCTGTTACGATCTTCCAATGGCCTTCGGTCGTAGCGTATAGTCAGTGCGTACTTCCAGTGAGGTCCGCGTGCGCGCTATTCGATTGCTTGGCTCCCTGGCGCTCTTACTGCTTATGGTTTCCTCTGCCGCTTCCCAACAAGCACGGTTACTCGTCGCCCAAAAAGGCAACCGCAGCCTGGCCATCGTCGATCCGATTGCAGGCAAGGTAATTGCAGACGTGGCAGAAGGTGGTGTAACCGGACACGAGGTCGCCGCCTCGCCAGATGGAAAGCTGGCCTTCGTACCCATCTACGGCAACTCGGGTGTGGGTAGTCCGGGCACAGACGGGAGCAATATCGTGGTGATCAATGTGGCCGAACACAAGGTGGTGGGTAACATCCCGTTCAGCCACGGCGTGCGGCCCCACTGCGCGGTCTTCGGTCCCAAAGATGGGCTGCTCTACGTCACAACCGAGCTTGACCACTCGGTGACCGTCATCGACCCGAAATCACTCAAGATCGTGGGATCCATCCCGACCGGCCAGCCTGAGAGTCATATGCTGGCCATCTCGCATGACGGCCTGCGCGGCTACACAGCCAACGTGGGCCCCGGTACAGTGTCGGTGCTCGATATGAAAGCGCGCAAAACACTGGCAGTTATCCATGTTTCCGGAAATACGCAACGGATCTCCGTCTCGATGGACGACCATTGGGCCTTCACCGCGGACCAGACCACCCCGCGATTGGCCGTGATCAATACACGCACTGACAAGGTGAGCACCTGGGTTCCGCTCGACGGTGTCGGCTACGGCTCCGCGCCCACGCTCGACGGCCGCTGGCTGCTGGTGGCGATACCAGACAAAAACGCAGTGGATGTAGTCGATCTGCACACGATGAAGGTGGCGCGTTCGATTGCGGTTGGGGCCTATCCGCAGGAAGTGCTGATGCGGCCCGACGGCAAGGCCGCTTATGTTTCGTGCGAGCATAGCAACCAGGTGGCAGAGATCGATCTGGCAACGTGGAAGACGGCGCGAATGATCGCCACGGGGCGGGATACGGACGGGTTGGGATGGGCAAGATAGCTGTATCTCGGCACATCTTCAGAGAAAGGCCCGCAATTTTCCCCGAACTTCCCTGTCTTGCGACAAACCGTCTTATGCCTGGATGAAAGCGTTCGAACACCTGAAGCGTTGAATGTCACCTGCACTTGCCTTCACTCAGGCCAGTCCTCCAATGCGCTAACCAATCTCCCGGTCCCAACCCTCCAGCGTCTTCTTGAAGACGCTCAGGAACTTGCCAGCGTCGGCTCCGTCGATCAAGCGGTGATCGAAGCCCATGCAGTAGTGCTGCATCGAACGGATCGCAATCGTGTCGTTGCCTTCGGCGTCGGTCAGCACTACAGGCTCTTTCCTGAGCGCGCCAATCGCCAGGATCGCCGATTCGGGCTGGTTGATAATCGGCGTGCCGAATTCGTCGCCGAAGACGCCGGAGTTGGTAAGCGTAAACGTCGAGCCGCCGGTCTCGTCGGGCTGCAACTTTTTGGCGCGGGCGCGGCCGGCCAGATCGGCGATCATGCGCGCAAGATCGACGAAGCTGCGCTGCTCGGCCTGACGGATGACGGGCACGATCAGTCCCCATTCGAGCGCAACGGCAATGCCCAGATTGATATTCGCGTGGTAGTGGATTGACGAGCCTTCAAGCGAAGCGTTGACGATTGGGTAGCGCTCGAGCGCCTGGACGGCGGCCGCGGCGATAAAGGGCATGTACGTGAGCTTGACGCCGTGACGCTTTTCAAACTGCTCGCGCGCGCGGGCGCGAAGGCGCACAATGCGCGTCATGTCGATCTTGTAGACCGAATGAACGTGCGGCGCGATGCGCTTGCTCTCCACCATGCGCTCGGCAATGATGGCGCGCATCCGCGTCATGGGGACGAGTTCGCCAAGCGGCACAGCAGCCTGCGGCGCCGTCGCGGCGCCGCCCGGCCCGTATGCCTTCAGGTAGGCCAGGATGTCTTCCTTGGTGATGCGGCCTGCGGTGCCGGTTCCGGGAACGCGGTTGAGATCCAGGTTGTTTTCCCGCGCAATGCGGCGCACGAGCGGCGAAGAACGGATGCGGCGGCCCGGCTCAGGTTCCGGCAGCGGGGCGGCTTGTGGCGCCTGCGCTGGCTGGGCAGGAGCGGCAGCGGCTGCAGTTGCAGCCTTTGCAGCAGGCTTCGCTTCCGAGGCCACTTCTCCGCCAATCACGGCGATAACGGTGTTGACTTCGACGGTTTCGCCTTCAGAAAACTTGATCTCGCTAAGAATGCCGGCAACAGGCGCGGGAATCTCGGCGTCGACTTTGTCGGTCGAAATCTCGAGCAGCGGCTCGTCTTCCGCCACAGTGTCACCCACCTTTTTGAGCCACTTGGCGATGGTGCCTTCGGTAATGGATTCGCCCATCTGTGGCATCACGACGTCGGTTGGCATGCGTTCCTCTTTCAGCGATTTGCGGCTCAGGGCGCGAAAACTGCGCCAAGCGCGGCTCCTGCCGGATTATAAATCGCGGCACAAGAAATCTTGTTTTCGGTCAGGCACGCACAGGCCGATCCTTGACGCTGCCGTGGCGCAGGCGTTCCACTTCAGGCGGGACCTGAAGCGGCGTGTCCTGTGCGGGAAAGGATGGCTTTTCGTCATTTTCACCCTGTGCCTGGGCGCGCAGTGCGGCAAGGCTTTCAACCGCCAGAACCTCCACACCGAAGACGAGGCCGAACTGCCGCACAGCCTGGTTGGCAACGGCTTCCAGATCAGGCAGAGGCTTGGACTGCTCGCCGGCCTCCAGTTCCAGCGTCGTCATCTGGCAGCCGGTAAGCCCGCAGGGATTGATCAGGTTAAAGTCGCCGAGATCCGTAGTGACGTTGAAGGCGAAGCCGTGCGAAGTAACCCCGCGCGAAACGTGAATGCCGATCGAGGCGACCTTGCGGGCCTCGGGCGGCGGAGTCTTGACAGCCGCAGGAGGAATGCAGGAGTCCGCATCTTCCAGCCCGCACCAGACGCCGGTGAGGCCGCAGATTCGCCCGGCGCGCACACCGTAGACACCGCACAGCCTGATCAGCGCTTCTTCCATGAGGCGCACAAAATCTACGGGACCCAGGCGGGTGCCGCTCGCGTTGCGCAGGCTCCGCAAATCGAAAATAGGGTAGCCGATGAGCTGGCCGGGGCCGTGGTAGGTCACGTCGCCGCCGCGGTTGATCTCGTGAATGGTGACGCCGCGGCGGGCAAGCAACTCGTCGGACGCCAGCACATTCGCGCGGCTGGCGTTGCGTCCCAGTGTGAGCACCGGAGGATGCTCGAGCAGCAGCAGGACATTGCCTATGCGGCCCTGCTGGCGCAGTTCAACCAGTTCGGCCTGAATGCGGAGTGCCTCGTCGTAGGCCACCCGTCCGAGATAGAGATAGTGAATCATCGCCTCTTTCGATTGTAGTCATCGAGTGGCCCGGCTGCAGGGGTGCAAACTGGTAGATGTGGAGAGACAGCCTTCTCTGGACTCGAATCCAGCCGAATTCGTCACGCAGCACGACAGTGAGCTGCGGATCGGGGCAGTCATGCGCCGTGCCGCCGGCGCTGATGCGGGGATCTTTGGGCCGGACTCCGTGACCTGGCTGATCAACCGCGAATCGGCCCTGTTTCTGGGCGCGGCACGGGCGGCCCTGCTGCAACTGGCGCACCCCTGGGTGGCGGCGGCGCTGGCGGAGCACTCAACCGTGCTGAACCGGCCCATCGCTCGCTTTCACAACACCTTCCGCATCGTCTTCACCATGATCTTCGGCACGCTGGCACAGGCAACGGCCGCGGCTCGCCATCTCTATGTGTTGCATACCAGGATTCGCGGGGAGATGCCGGAACCCGTGGCCGCCTACGCACGCGGCTCGCACTATGAGGCCAATGAAGTGGCCGCACTGCGCTGGGTTTACGCAACACTCTTGGAAAGCGCCGTGATTGCCTATGAGAGCGTAATGCCGCCGCTGACGTCCGCCCAGCGCGAGCAGTACTACGCGGAGAGCCGGACACTTGCCGGGCTTTTCGGTATTCCCGAGGAAGCGCTGCCGCAAAGCTGGGACACATTTGCGGAGTACAACCGTACGATGCATGGCTCGGATGCCCTGGGAGTGAGCCCGGGCGCGCAGGCAATCGCGCACAATCTGCTTGCCGGGGCGGGATCGTGGATTCATCCGCCGCACTGGTACAGGGCGTTGACTGCGGCCTGGATGCCGCCGCGCTTTCGAGACGAGTTTGCGCTTGAATTCGGCGCAGAGGATCAAAGCGCCGCCGCGCAGGCCCTGCGCCTGCTGCCGCGTGTCTATCGCAGGCTGCCGGCTGCGGTGCGGTTTGCCGGTCCATGGCGCGAGGCACAGGCGCGGCTGACAGGTCGGCCCGTGGGTCTGCTGACCGGATGGAGCAACCGCTTCTGGATTGGCGAGCAGCGGCTGCCGTTTGCGTAAAGCGGCTCCGGCAGGGTCTTTGTCTCAAAATTTTGCCGTGAAGAGTCTACCTTCAAATGCATCCGGAAAAAACAACACCATTCGTCAAAAAATTCCACGTAAACAGCTATTACTTTTTTTCCACCCATGTAGTTTTTTCGGCTGCCAAAAAGCAAGTTTTACTCTCGCTCGATCCGGACTGCGAGACAAGTGCAGTGCTTTCAACAGTGCCAGGTTTGGCCACCAGTTTGCTATATCTCACAGCACCAAAACTAAGCCTGGAGGTATTTCCATGAAAGTCATCAGGCGTGAACTTCTTCTGTGCCTCGCGATAAGTGCGCTCGTATTCACCGGCGCCCTTGCGTGGGGAACGCCCTTCACCACGTATGGCTCTGCTTCTCAGGCGACTGCAGTAAGTTCGAATGCGCAACAGCAGACGCCCGACGAACCACAGCAACCCGGTCAGATGCAACAGCAAAAAGCAAGCTCGACTTTTACCGGCACCATCAAGAAGGACGGAGAGTCGTATGTTCTGCACACCACTTCCGGCAATGCTTACAAGCTGGAAGGCGCCAACAACATGGAGAGCTTTGTTGACAAGAACGTCACGGTGACCGGCGAACTCAATGAGGAAGCCGGGACGATTCAGGTGAGCGACATCCAGGAAGCCTGAATCTCATAGCGCCGGGATTTCACAAACGGTCTGGCTTGTCTCTCCGCCACGGAAATCCCCATCCATCCGGAACCTCTAACGTTGCCCCGGCGAGGCTCGCAGAGTCTCCCCGGGGCAATCTACTTGCGGGAACCAGAGTAAGACGGCGGACGACGCCGAAAACCTGCGCTATTCTTGCCAGATCCGCACCGGCGCGTTGGCTGTTCCGTCTGCGGTCGGGCAAAGCGATGGAACGACCTGCCGCCAAAGCCACGCAAGTTGTCAACTCTCCGGCAGCGGCCTTGATGCCCCGTTCCCGCCCGTTTTCTTCAAGCTGTATAGTGAAGTGGAATCCGTGACGAGGAACTCAAGAGGAACGATGGACTCAGGTGGCAGAATGGATCCCGAATCAAATCTTGACGCGCTTGACGCGGCGGCGCAGGTCTTCGCGGAGCAACTCATTGCCTGCCTCGACGAGTGTGCGCGCGGGCGCAAGGGCTTGTTCTCAGATTACGAAAACGAAAGCGGCGACGGAGAGGCCGCTTGGCCTGAGGCGGCGCAACTGCGCCAGCTTGCTCTCGCCCTGCAGGGAGCCCAGTCGCAGACGGGCAGCCAAAATGCCCTGGCCGGCGAATTCCTTGACCTGTGCTCGATTCATGGCGAGAGCCATCCGGGCGAGCGAAAGCTGGCACGCGCATTCCTTGAACGCATTGAGCGCGGCGAAGTAGGAACCGGCGGCGAAGGCGAGCGCAAGCCCTGGTAACGCGGCGCGTGAGCGTCAGCCGCGCGCCGCGTCCCGTAAGCTGCTTACCAGCGGAAACCGAATGTGACCGGAATCAGCTTGGTATCTGCGGGGACAGAGGTAACTGCACCGCCAGTCGTGGGGTTTGTACCCGTGACAGCCGGCGTCAACACATCCAGGTAGCGGGCTTCAGCGAAGAACCTCAGTTTGCCGGTGCCGTAGATGCCGCCGAAGCGGTGCGTGAAACCGCCGCCAATGTTCCAGCCGCCCTGGTTGGACGAGAAATGACCCACCACAACATTTTGAGTCACGCCGTAGCAAAAACCGTAGTAGTCGCAGTAGTAACCCGCCTGAGGATTGGTGAAGTTAGTCACCTTACGGTAGAAGCCACCGCCGCCGGTCACGTAGAAATCGTTGGTAGAGTTGGGAAAGAAATCGACGACCGGATCGAGAGTGAACGACCAGATGTGCGCATAGCCGCCCTCCGAGCCAGCTTGAGCGATTAGCTGATCTGAGATGCCGGTGCGGATGAACTGGTACTCGATAAGCGTGGCAAAGTGGGGATTGAAGTGCAAACCCGCGCCAATAGTGAAGTTGCCGCCCCACTTGACTGAGCTCGATTCGGGAGCGCTGAAGCCGCCTCCGGCCTCGAAGGCAAAGCGGCTCTTGGCGCGTTGCCACATGCCGTTATTGCCGTACTGCCCGGCAGCCGAAGCGGAGGGAGCCGGAGCCGAAGGCAGCGCGTCCGGAGCGGCAGACATCGAGAGTTCATTCAGCTGAGCCGAAGAAGAAGAGGCGGAAGCACTCTGACTCCCTTGACTGGACGAAAAAGTTTCCGCTTTCGGCGTGGCGTTAGCGGAGGTGGATTGCGCACTTGCAGCAACGGTTGAAAGCATTATCGCAACACAAAAGAGACCGGCGCGTCGCACCCGCAGCATCCAATTGGAACCTGACATGTCTTAACCTCAAGAATCGGGATTCTTTGTTTCGTCTTCCTGAAAACACACGTCTTGAGCACAAACACTGCACATAGTTTAGACACGAATTACGGCGGCAGGTTGCACTAAGGACGCGATTTCAGAGTGAACAGCCTGCCGCGGCCCGTTGGCAATTCCGGCCACCGCCACGGACATGACTGGCGCGGGAGCTCTTTTTCTTTGTCTGGAACAGTCAGGGCCGGAGCATCGCTCCGGCCCTGGAATGCTTGCGGCAAGCCCCGCGCTCAGCCCTGGATGTCGAACTGCTCGGGATGCAGCGTGGGATCGCTCTTGACGAGGATGTTTTTGCCGATCAGCTCTTCAAGCTCGCTCAGCCAGCGGCCGCCATTCGATTTGAGCACCTTCACCGTTTCCGGGTTGACGCGCAGCATGACGTCCGAGCCCTCGAAGTGCTTGCGCATCTTGCGCATCTCGATCCAGACCTCATTGCACACCGTAGTGGGACTTTTGACCATGCCGGTGGCCTGGCAGGTTGGGCAGGGCACGCTCAACGTGCGCTCCAAAGATTGCTTGACGCGCTTGCGGGTGATGGCGACAAGGCCAAAGTCATTAAACTGCAGCACCTTGGTGGGTGCGCGATCGCTCTTGAGAGCTTCTTCCAGCGCGGCCATTACCTTGTAGCGGTTCTTGCGCTCGTCCATGTCGATGAAGTCGATGACGATAATGCCGCCCAGGTCGCGGAGGCGCATCTGGCGGACAATCTCCGGCACGGCGTCGAGGTTGGTCTTGAGGATGGTGTCTTCAAGCCGCGCCGACTTGCCCACATACTTGCCGGTGTTGATGTCGATTGCGACCAGGGCTTCGGTCTGGTTGATCACAATGGAGCCGCCCGACTTGAGCCACACCTTGGAGCGCAGGGCCTTCGAGATTTCATCCTGAACACCGAAGTGCTCGAAGAGCGGAGTCGCCTTGGTGTAGAGCTTGACGCGCCGCACCAGCGAAGGCGAGAAGCGATTGAGGAAACGGACAATGCGCTCGTAATCGGCTTCGGAGTCGACCCAGATGTTGGTAAAGTCGGCGCTGACCTGGTCACGAAGAATGCGCTCGATAAGCGACAGATCGTGGTAGATGAGCGCCGGCGACTTGGAAGCGTCGGAGCGCTGCTTGATCTCTTCCCACAGGTGAATAAGGAAGCGCAAATCGGCACGAAGCTCTTCTTCCGAGGCGCCCTCGGCAGCCGTACGGACGATGAATCCTCCGGGCGCTTCGCCGCGCTCGTGGACAAGGATCCGCTTGAGACGGTGACGCTCTTCGTCGGAGGCGATCTTGCGGCTGACGCCCACGTGGGTGACGGTAGGCATGTATACGAGGAACCGGCCCGGCAGCGCGATGTGGCTGGTGATGCGCGCCCCCTTCTTGGCGATAGGCTCCTTGGCAATCTGAACCAGAATCTCCTGGCCCGGCTTCAGCAGATCGCTGATGACGGGCAGGTCGGTGGTTTGCGCGGAGCGGCGCGAGGGCCCGCGGCGCTCAGTGCGTCCCTGGGTGGAGCGTCCCTGGCCGGTGCGGCTGCGGCGGGTACGGCCACCACGCTCGCGGCGCGGTTGATCAGCAGTGGACGTCGCTTCCGTCGGCTCCTCTTCTTCTTCCTCGATTGTTTCTTCCTCACCACCGCCACCACCAAAGCTTACGTCGATACGGTGATCGAGGTGGGCTTCCTGGAACATTTCACCCAGGCCGCCGTTGCGGACTTCCGAACCCAATGTCTCTTCTACGTAGTCGTCGAGATCGCCGGCCTCAGCCTTTTGCCGATGGCGGGGCGCGGCTTCATACTCCGGACCGTCAATCACCTCTTCTTCCACTACCCCTGCGCCCGGAGCGAACGCCGAAACTGTGGCTACGCCGGCCTGCCCTGACGATTCCGCGGAGGACGCCGCCGACGTTTGATCCTGCTTCTTCTTGCCGCCAAGACCGAAAAGACGGAAGGTGCTTGGCGGGATGGGATCGACGCGGTGCGACGCCGATGCATCGGCCTCCGGCTCAGCGTGCTGCTCATCTTTAGCCGGCACGGCAGCAGTCTCCGCCGGTAGCGGAGTTGAAGTGGCTGCCAGTTCGGTCTCGGGCTCCGGTTCGAACTCGGGCTCAGATTCCGTGGCCAGATCTTCGTCAAGCTCGCGGAAGTGCTCCCTCCTCGCAATCTCTTCCGCAGCTTCCTCTTCAGCAAGCGACGGCCCGGGCAGGGGAGCCGGCCCTGCATGCTCCGGTGCAGCTTCTGGCTCGGCTGCGACCGGTTGGGCGGCGTGCCATTCGGTCTCCTCCGTGGACTCGTGCACAAATTCGTCGGTCTCTTCAAAGGCCGGCTCGGCAACGCGTGCCTCGAGTTCATTTTCCTCGACCTCGGCTTCCGCACCGGGTTCATGCACAAACTCAACCCTCTCTTCGAAGGCTGACGCCGCGGCCTGTTCCTCCATCTCGGATTCGGCGATAGGCTCTTGCACCGGCTCGGCAGCCAGTTCTTCCACCTCCGGCTCAGCGGCTTCGGGCTCGGCCTGCCGGGAGCGATGACGCGAAATCGATTCACCGGGCAACAGACCGCTGCCGTCCCACTCCAGCGGAGCTTCAATCAGCGTCGACGGTTTCGAGGAGGCGGCGGACGCAGCGGGCTCCATATCCGCTTTGGACGACTCGGGAGCAGGCATTCCGCCATACTTCGAGAGGGATTCGCCGGGCAGCACAAACGCAGGCGAAGCAGCGTGCGCTCGACGGGTGCGGTGAACCGGCTCAGAGACAGCTTGCTGCTCGGCAGCTTCGCCGGCATGCGCGGCAGCGTGGATGTCCGGAGCGATCTCCGGCTCCAGCGACACTTCAACAACAGCCGCTTCCTGCTCCTGGGCTTCGGGGGTTTGCTCTGCCGATTCGTCTGCAGAGGCAGCAGCTGCGGACCCACCGCGGCCACGGCGGTGGCGGCGTCCACGCCAGCGGCGGCCGCCCTCTGCACGCGATTCCTCGGCCGGCGCCGCGGATGACTCCGCAGCGGATCCGGGTTCTTCCGTGAGCGCCGTGGTTTCGGTCGTTTCTGCGGCAGGCTCAGCCTCTTGACCTGACTCGGCGGCTTGACGTTCTTCCTGCTGCTCGCCCTTGCGGGATGAGCGGCGGCCGCGTTCGCGATGACCGTTGCCATGGCGCACTTCGCGCGGGGGCTGATTGGCGCCGCTGGCAGCCGCCTGCTCCAGCTCGTCGGCTTCCGCCTGGTCTTCCAGTTCAATAAAGTCGGTTACGTAAAGGAAGGCGTCGCGCTCCAGGCCCAGATCCACAAACGCCGATTGCATTCCGGGCAGCACCCGCGTAACGCGCCCGTTGTATATGGACCCCGCCAGGGTGTACTCGTTTTCGCGCTCGTAGTAGATTTCCGCGAGCTGATCGTCTTCAAGAATCGCAAGCCGCGTTTCGTGCGGCGTGCTGGAAATACAAATCTCTTTTGCCATCGTACCTTTCCGCCCGGCAGAGCAAACGTGCCGGGATCAGCGGCGAGGACGGATGGAGACGCAGAAATACGGCAGGAGCGGGGAATGCTGGGTTGAATGACCGGAGATTGACCGTGCGGGAGCCAGTCCAAAGGGGGCGGCAAGCCGTGATGCGTCTCCTGACGCGCAGGCCGGACGAACTTCCCAAACGAACCTTTTTTGTGCGGTAATCCGCTCGCAGAGACTTTTCAGAGCGACGTTCCAACCCTTCCGGCCACGAGTCTTCGTTGCCGTTGTGGAACCACGCCGGGAGCACTGCACTATGTATGCACTTTGTGCGCCGCGGACGGCTTTCCTCCCGTCTCTGCGTGCTCATAAACCCAATCCTGCCAGGCTGCGACCCATCGGGACCCGGCCGGCGAATATTCAAAAATCTTTCTCGCGAACCGGACCACTCCGAATCTGCGAGAGGTAAAGCCGTGAATTCACGCCCAGGGCCCTCCCTGGGAACTTCAGTTAACGAACCGGCGCATGCGGACATTCATGGCCGCGCCCAGCGCCAGGAAGGTAAACAACACCGAAGATCCTCCGTAACTCATTAACGGTAAAGGAATTCCGGTGACCGGCATAAAGCCGATGACCATGCCTACATTGACCATTATCTGGAAGGTCAATACAGCCACAATCCCCATAATAAGCAGGGAACCGGGCAAGTCGGCGGCTGTTTGAGCGTTTTGAATCAAACGCATCAATATGAAGAAGTATAGCAGCAGGACGAAGATCGCGCCCACGAAGCCGTGCTCCTCGCCGAACGCGGCAAAGATGAAGTCGGTGTAGGGAACAGGCAGGAAGTAACCCTGGGTTTGGGTCCCCTTTTCTGTACCTTCACCCCAGATTCCACCGGAGCCGACAGCGATCTTTGACTGCAGCACCTGGTAGCCCGAGCCACGCGGGTCGTCCTGGGGATGGACGAAGCTGGTAAGGCGGGCTTTCTGGTATGGCTTCAGAAATTTGCCGCTGGTCCAGATGCCGGCAATGAGCGAGATACCGCAAACAATGAGTATGGCCGCCTGGCGAAAGCCGATGCCGCCCAGAAACAACCCGACCACCAGGATCGGGGCGTAAGTGAGTGTGGTTCCCAGGTCGGGCTGCTTCATGACCAGAAGCATGGGAATACCCACCAGGGCGAAGGCTTTGAAGATATCGCCCCAGGTGAGGCTGCGGCCGCCCAGGTTGGCAAAGTAGCGAGCGACCATCAGAATCAGGATGAATTTGATGAACTCCGAGGGCTGCACCAGCACGGGGCCAAGCTCGATCCAGCGCCGGCCGCCCAGAGCTTTATGGCCGAGCGGGGAGAGAACGGCCAACAGGGCCAGAATGCCCAGGCCGTACCCCCATGGCGCCCAGTTCAGCAGCCGGTGATAGTCGATCCTGGAGACGACAAACATCCCCACAACGCCCAGCGCGATGTAAACCACCTGTTTGCTGGCAAAACCGGCAAAGCGGGTGTGCACCGTGGTGGAGTAGATTTCCAGGACCGAGAGGACGGAGAGCAGAAGCACAAGGCCCAGCAGCAACCAGTCGAAGTCCCTGAAGCTCATCATTCTGCGCATGGGACTCACGGTTCCTTAAAAGCGGCTCTGGACCAGGATGGTTTTGACAGGATGGCCCCCAGCGTCTCCGGCCCGGCAACCGGCTTCCGATGCAATCTTCCAGCGGAACGCGTGGGAACATGCGCGGCGCGGCTGCCGCGATTGTTTTGCGACAGCTCTTTGGCGCCTGAATCCGGATCCACAACGAGGTGCCCGGCCTGGATGGGATTGGTGCCGTGAGGCCCCGGAGCCGACCAGACCGCGCCCACCTCCACCGGAGCCTGTGGCTGTTTGGCCTGCTCCAGAGGCGGAAGATTGTGATCGAGGCGCCGCTCCTTGTCGACGTACGCGGCCACCACACGCGAACAGATGCGCGCGGCGTAGAAACTGAATTCGCCATGCATCAGGAGCACGGCCACCACCAGGTGCGGATTGCGCCGCGGCACCACGCCCACAAACCACACATTGGGAATGGTGGCTCTGCCTTTCAACCCCAGACGATGGATGGTCGAATTGCTGATCGTCTGGGCCGTGCCGGTCTTGCCGGCCAGATCGATGCCGTCCAGATGCGCCGAGACGGCGGTGTGGAACGGACCCGGCTCAGTGACCTGCGCCATGGCATTGGTGATGGTCATCCACGTCTGCTGGCTGATGTGCACATTCTTGTTGCCGGAGCCGGGGTAATTCTGCCGGATCTCCTTGCGGAACGCCGGGGTCAGTTCACTGGGGAAGACCACGTGAGGCCGCACCAGGTGGCCGTCTGAGGCGACGCCGCCGATGTACCGGGCTAATTGAATGGGGGTGGCCTCAATGGCTCCCTGCCCAATGCCCACGGAGATGGTTTCACCCGCGTACCACTTGTGGTGGAGGGTGTGCAGGACCCACTTCGCCGACGGCATCAGACCCGGTTTCTCGTTCGGAAGGTCGATGCCGGTCTTCTGGCCCAGCCCGAACTCCTTGGCGTACTTGTCGATTGTGTCAATGCCCAGCTTGTCTGCGAGCGTGTAGAAGAAGGTATCGCACGAGTCGGGAATGGCGGTCGAAATCACCTCGTACCCGTGATGCCGGTCGCAGTGGAAGAAGTGCCCGTAAAAATCGGCCCCGCCTCTGCAGAAAACGTGCAGGTTCTGGGCGACACCGGTCTGCAGACCAGCCACTGACATCAGGATCTTAAATGTGGAACCCGGCGCAAGCTGCGCCTGAATCGCCTTGTTCATCAGCGGATGCAGGGGATCGGTGATGAGCTTGTTCCATTGCTTGCGGTCGATACGAACGGAAAACTGGTTGGGATCGTAGCTGGGATGCGAAACCATGGCCAGAATCTGGCCGTTGCGCGGGTCCATGGCGACCACCGCGCCTTCCCGATCGCCCAGGGCCAGCTCCGCCGCGCGCTGAAGGTCGATGTCGATGGTGAGTTTCAGGTCGTGACCGGGAATGGCATGCTCGGTACCGAGGTAGCCAACTTCCCTTCCGTGGCTGTCCACAATCACATCGCGCGAACCGTCCTGCCCGCGCAGCACCTGATCGTACGCCTTCTCAACCCCTGCTTTGCCCACCACGTCGCCCGGCTGATAGAAGGCGTACTGCGGGGTATTGAGGTCGTTTTCGCTCAGCTCGCCTACGTAGCCGATAAGGTGCGCGGCGAAGCCGTTGGGCGGATAAAGTCTGCGTTCCACTTCAATGGTTTCCAGCTCGGGGAACTCGTTCTGGTGCGCGGCAACAAACGCCTGCTCGTCGGGGGTAATGTCCTGCTTGATGAGAATGGGGCGATAGCTGGGCCCTGAGTGGTACTTGCGCACGGTGGTGCGCAAATCGCCGAGATCCAGGTTGAGCCCCTTCGCGATCATGGGCAAATCGGCCTCCACATTGTGGTGCGGATCGCGAACCAGGAAACAGGAGACAGACGGGTAGTTGTCGACCAGCAGACGCCCGTTACGATCGAACAGCTTGCCGCGAGGCGCCATGATGGGCACCTGGCGAATGCGGTTCTGCTGAGCTAACTGCTTGAAATTTTCAACGTTGAGAACCTGCAGACGCCACAACCCCGCCACCAGCACCAACATGATGGCCAGGATGCCATACTGCACCACAGCCAGCTTGATGCCGGAAAGTTTTTCATCGCGGTTGCCAAAACTGGAATACATCCGATGCACTTCTAGAATACAGCCACTCTTGTTGCGCCGCAGCCTGTCTGCTAATCCCGCGATTCCAGCCTGTCGAGCATGGGAAACAACACCACCGCAATCACTGAATTGCCGGTGGCGATGAATATCTCTGTGAGCCACTGCCACTGGTAGTTCAAGCCCAGCAGCACGGTGTACACAAAGATACAGACGGCGCTGGAAAGCAAAGAGAGTAGAAAAGTGAGAATCAGGCGGATGGCGTGGTTTTCCACGTCGATGCGGACCCCCACGGATGCAGCCAGATAGCCCACCATCGTCTTGGCGATGCCGTTGACGCCGATGGCGCGGTGCGAGAGCGCATCCTCAAAGAGCCCGATGATGGCGCCCATCAACGTGCCCTGAATGGGACTGCGCCGGCCCAGCGCAAAGTAAACCGTGATGATCAGAGGCAGATCGAACCAGGCGTAGCGGCCCACCACGCGCGGCAGCCACGCCTGCAGCACCAGCGAAGCCAGCGGCACCAGCACATAAACCAGTACGGGGTACCGGCGAATCTCGATATCGCGGCGAAAGCTCGTGCCCAGCACGGACATAGTTATGGATGCCTCCGCGGCGCGGCCTGCTTGCCACGTCTGGATTGACTGCTATCGGAGGAGGTGGACTTCTTTCCGGCAGGCGCCTGAGCCGCTGATGTGGACTGGGCCGGCATGTCGCCGTCCGCTGCCACGGGCGAAAACCGGTCCGGATGCAGCGGTTGCGGAGGCTGCTTCATGGGAACAGGCGGGGCGCTTTCGTTCAGCGGCTGCTGGTCGGCCGGCACGTTCGGCTCAATCAGAGTTGGCAGACGCTCCGCCGTAATCTGTGCTGCCCTGTGCTGGGCCTGAATCTGATTCTGGATGGCCGCCGCCTTGGCGCCATCGAGCTTCTCGCTGGTGGCCATGTCCTGCTTATCCCGCTCGGGGAAGCGCGGCTGCATGGAGGTGATGACCAGAACCTCGTCGAGGCGGTTGAGATGCGCCGCGGGCTTCAGAATCACGTCGATAAAACCGTCGCGATCCGGGTCGCGTACGATCTTGGTCACTTCGCCAACAGGCAATCCGCGGGGAAAGACCATATCGCCGCCGGCAGTGAACACCTTCTCGCCCGGCTTGATGCGCTCATCGGCCAGAATACCCACAACTTCCAACTGACCGCCGGCGTTGCCCCGGAGGATGCCGCGGATACGCGTGGCGGCGAGAATCACGCCGGCCCCGCTGGTCTGGTCGTTGATGGCCAGTACCTGCGAAGAGTGAGGAAACGCGTCACGGACTTTGCCCACGATGCCATCGGGCGTGATCACCGCCATGTCGCGCTTGAGACCGTCGTCGCTGCCCTTGTCGATATAGAACACGTGGGAACCAATGCTTCCGCCGGAACCGTAGACCTGCGCGGGCACCGTCTTGTAGATGTAGTGCTCCTGAAAACCGAGAAGCGCCTCCAGGCGCTGGCCCTGGCGCGCATCCTCAAGCAGTTCCGCCTGCTCCAGGCGCAGCCGGCCGACCGTTTGCTTCAGTTCCTCGTTCTGCTTCTTCACCCCGCGCAGGTCAAAGTAGTTCGTCCAGATCCCCACAATGCCTTCTTTCACACCGTGAACAGCCTTTTCCGGCGGGGAAACCACGGCGTTGGCCCATAGCCGGATCAGCCGCACGCCCGACTGGTCCTGGGGATTGAAGCTGTTCTGTCCCGAACTGTCGTGCCGCACCTGCATGGCGAGCCCCACCATCTGTGCTACCAGCACGGCCAGCAGCACCAGGAGGTTTCGGTAGCGGACGAAAATCGATTCCATAACAGCAGAGATCAGGAATCAGAGAACGGGAATCAGGAAAAATATTGACCGCTTTGACCTGCTCGGCGGCGCTGGTGGCGAAAGTAGTCCGGTCCCTTCCACCGTCTTGCTGTTCCCTGTTCCCTACTCCCTGTTCCGTGTCTTTCGTCAGTCGATCTTGATCTTGCGCAACAGGCGGAAGTCGGACAGCATCTTGCCGGTGCCGAGCACGACCGAAGCCAGCGGATCGTCGGCGACCGAGACGGGCAGGCCCGTCTCCTCGCGGATGCGCTTGTCAAGATTCTTGATGAGCGCCCCGCCGCCCGTGAGCACGATGCCGCGGTCGCTGATGTCGGCGGAAAGCTCCGGCGGCGTCCGTTCCAGGGCAACGCGGATGGCGTTCATGATGACCGCGATGCACTCACCGAGCGACTCGCGAATCTCGCTGTCGTCGATGGTGATGGTCTTGGGCACGCCTTCAATCAGGTTGCGCCCCTTGATCTCCATCGTCAACGGCTTGTCGAGCGGGAAGGCCGAGCCGACTTCGATCTTGATCTGCTCGGCGGTGCGCTCGCCGATGAGCAGATTGTACTTCCGCTTCAGATAATTGGTAATGGCCTCGTCCATCTGGTTGCCGGCCATGCGCACTGAGCGCGCATACACAATACCGGAAAGCGAAATAACGGCGATATCGGTTGTGCCGCCGCCGATATCCACGACCATGTTGCCCGATGGCTCGGTAATCGGCAGCCCGGCGCCGATCGCTGCCACCATCGCCTGCTCCACCAGGTAGACTTCGCTGGCTTTCGCGCGATAGGCCGAATCTTCCACGGCGCGCTTTTCCACCTGCGTAATCTCAGAGGGCACACCGATCACGATGCGCGGATGCACCAGCATCTTGCGGTTGTGCGCCTTCTGGATAAAGTAATTAAGCATTTTTTCGGTGACTTTGAAGTCGGCGATCACGCCGTCTTTCATGGGCTTGATGGCCACGATGTTTCCGGGCGTGCGGCCAAGCATCTCCTTGGCGTCCTTGCCCACAGCTTCCACTTCACCGGTACTTTTGTTAATGGCCACAATGGAGGGCTCGTTGACAACGATCCCCTTGCCGGCCGCGTAGACCAGCGTGTTGGCGGTGCCGAGGTCGATGGCCAGATCGCTCGAAAACATGCTGAAGAGCGAGCGGAGACCGTGCGAGCGCGATGAGCGCGAAGGATAGCCGTTCACAGACATGGGGGGCTTGTTTTTTCTCCAAAAGCTATTGTAAGGCCAGCGGGGCTCCAGCGCGACGAAGGGTTGCAAGCCCTGCAATACCGCCCTCCCGGAGCATCGCGGTCTGCGGTAAACTCATTAGTCCGCGCGGGACAGGGCCGCGGGCGTTGGCGCCGGTTTTTACCCATCCCCAACCCCGATTTGCCCCTGATTCCTGCTTGCCGGAGGTTTGCGATGACTGACACGACATACCACAACCTGATCGGCGGGGAATGGATCCCCGCCCGCAGTGGCAAGACCATCCTCAACCTGAACCCCTCCAACCATGCCGACGTGGTGGGAGCCTTTCCCTCCTCGCACGCCGAAGACGTGGACCTGGCGGTGGCCGCGGCGCAAAAGGCCTTTGCCGCATGGCGCCTGGTGCCGGCGCCCAGGCGCGCGGAGATCCTGCTGCGCGCCGGAACCCTCTTGCAGCAGCGCAAAGAGCAGTTCGCTCGCGATATGACGCGCGAAATGGGCAAGGTCCTGGCCGAAACCCGCGGCGATGTGCAGGAGGCAATCGACGAAGCTTTCTATGTGGCTGGCGAAGGGCGCCGGCTGTTCGGGGTCACCACGCCTTCGGAACTGGGCAACAAATTCGCCATGAGCGTGCGCATGCCCGTTGGTGTCGTGGGCCTGATTACACCGTGGAACTTCCCCATGGCTATACCAAGTTGGAAGCTCTTCCCCGCGCTCGTGGCCGGGAATACCTGCGTCATTAAGCCGGCCATCGACACGCCGCTCTCCACTTACAACCTGGTGCAAACGCTCGTGGACGCGGGACTGCCGCCGGGCGTGGTGAACATTGTTTGCGGAACCGGTCCGGCCGTAGGTGCGGCGCTCATAGAACATCCGCAGGTGCGCGCCATCAGCTTCACCGGATCAAGCACGGTTGGCTCGCTGGTGGGGCAGCGCGCGGCGGCCACGTTCAAGGCTGTTTCGCTGGAGATGGGTGGCAAGAACGCGCAGATCGTAATGAACGACGCCAACCTCGATCTGGCATTGGACGGCGCGCTCTGGGGAGCCTTCGGCACCACCGGCCAGCGCTGCACGGCCACCAGCCGCATCCTGTTGCAGAAAGGCATCGTCGCCGAATTCACCGCTAAGTTCGTGGAGCGCGCAAGTAAGTTGAAGGTCGGCGACGGTCTGGATGAGTCAGTGGAGGTAGGTCCTCAGGTAAATGCCGCGCAGATAGAAACGTCAACCAAATACATGGAAATTGCCAAAACCGAGGGAGCCGAGATACTAACTGGCGGCCATGCGCTAACTTCAGGGAGTTATGCGCACGGAACTTTCTTTGAGCCAACGGTGCTGGCCGGCGTGAAGCCCCAGATGCGCGTGGCGCGCGAGGAGATTTTCGGACCGATGGTCTCGCTCATCGAATTCGAAACGTTTGAAGAAGCTATCGCGATCGCCAATTCCATCGACTACGGCCTTTCGACCTCGCTGTACACCCGGGACTTGAACCGCGCCTTCGCAGCGATCCGCGACCTTGAGTCGGGAATTACGTACATCAACGCGCCGACCATCGGCGCGGAAGTACACCTTCCCTTTGGTGGAGTGAAGCACACTGGGAACGGCCACCGCGAAGGCCTGGGCGCGCTTGAGTTTTTCACCACCTGGAAGGCAGTGTACGTGGATTATTCAGACAAATTGCAGCGCGCACAGATTGATAATGCGGAGTAGTGAGCCTAAGATTAGAGCGCTAAGCCCGAGGTGAGACCAATGCCGACGGAAGATATATATAACCTCTTCGTTTTTATGGAGGGGAACGAAATCACAGGTCTCGGTGCCACCGTGTATGAATTGGAGGGGACAGATGACCAGAAGATTGCGTTCCTTCAGTCCCGTGTGGACCGGGATCATGCCTCCGCCAAGCGCTATGCGCCGACGACCTCCTTAACCATCGACGAATATGAAGCAAGGTTGCGCCTCGGACGCCACCTAGAGATCTTCGAGGGCATCTTCAAGGAACGCATTGCATCGAGACGACCTCTTTGCGTGGTCACGGCCATACAAGACGGAATGCCCAAAATCTCTGCTTCGCTGGAGCACGGGCCAACAACCTCTTCGCGATTAAAAGGAACCCCTTTGGAGGAGCAGGGGGCAATGATCGACTACCTGGAAGAGTACGTCAAAGACGGAGGATTCGACATACCAAGGCTCATCAACGACGACTTCTTCCGCGCAATCAAGTTGCTCTACAACGAACGGCTTTATGTCTCCGCCGCCAAGCTACTGATGTCCTGCATCGACTCGATCGCATTCATTGAATCCGGTGATATACCCGGAAACTTCATAAAGTGGCTGGAAAAATACGCATGCCTAGATCCCCTCGGGATCACACCAGATGAACTATGGGAATTCCGAAACGGCATCCTCCACATGACCAATCTGAATTCGAGGGCCGTTAGAAACGGTAAAACGATGAGCCTCATATTGTCGGTTGGGGATTTGGATCGTGCTCCCGCTCTGGGAAACGCATCTTGGAAAAGGCTCGACTTTAAACGACTTCTGGCTGCAATAGCAGAGGCAATCTCGAGGTGGGTGGGGAGCTACAACAAGGACCGAGGTAGGTTCCTCGACTTTGTAGCGCGCTATGATTTGATTGTTTCAGATTCGCGGCAGGTGGTCATCACATTGGATGTGTAGCTGCTCGTGCCATCTCGGAAGTTTCGCGCTACAATCTTGCCATGAGCCTCGCAGCGCAAAAACTCCTCGAAGAAGCCCGCAAACTGCCACGCGGCGAACGCGACTGGCTGCTCGAAAACCTCCTGGCCGAGAAGGTTGAAACTTCGGATGAGGCGTATGTTGCCTGGCAGAAGGAACTCGGCGAACCGGAACCCGGATACGACGAATGGTTCCGCGCCGGCGTGGAAGAGGCGCTGGCGGACACCTCCGAGGGCATTCCGCACGAAGAAATGATGAAGCAGTTTCGTGAAGCGATTGCCAGAGCAAGAAAGCTAAAGAAAACGGCGTGAAGCTAAGCTGGAGCAGAGCAGCCGCGCGCGACTTGGAAGAGATTGCATCCTACATTGCTCAGGACAGCGAGCAGGCAGCGCAACTGGTTGAGGAGCGGATTCACAAGACCGCCCAATTGTTGCTGCTGATTCCAGATGCGGGCCGCCCGGGACGTGTAGCCGGTACTCGCGAGTTGGTAGCGCTCCGAACCCCTTACATCCTCGTCTACCAGCGCGATCCAGACGGCATTCGTGTTCTTCGCGTTTATCACGGTGCGCGCCGCTGGCCGTCAAAATTCGAGCCCTAGTCAACCCCCCGCCCGATCCTTAACCGTTATCCTTTCTCTATCGTCTTCCGCGAGCGCCTGCACGATATTCAAATCATCGCTGTAGCCCACGCCAAACGCCGCCCGAGCTATTGGGCAAAACGCCCCAAGCAATAATAGGAGAGCCATGGAAAAGCCATACATCCCCAATCCCACACGTTATGACACCGCTACCTTCCGCCGCTGCGGCCAGTCCGGCCTTGTTCTGCCGCCCATCTCGCTCGGGCTCTGGCAGAACTTTGGCGGCGCCGATGTCTTTGAAACCGGCCGCGCAATGCTTCGCCGCGCCTTTGACCGCGGAGTAACTCACTTTGACCTTGCGAATAACTACGGTCCACCCTACGGCTCGGCTGAAGAGAACTTCGGCGAGATCATGCGCAAGGATTTTCGCAGTCTTCGCAATGAGTTAGTAATCTCCACCAAGGCCGGCTGGGACATGTGGCCCGGCCCTTACGGCATCGGCGGCTCACGGAAGTATCTCCTTAACTCGCTCGATGACAGCCTGAAGCGCATGGGCCTGGATTACGTCGATATCTTCTATGCCCATCGCCCGTGGAATAATTGCCCGCTGGAAGAGACTATGGGTGCACTCGTCAGCGCGGTGCAGCAGGGCAAGGCGCTCTATGTGGGTATCTCATCTTATAGCCCGGAGCGTACGCGCGAAGCTGCAAAAATCCTGAAGAGCATGGGCGTGCCGCTGCTCATTCATCAACCTTCGTACTCCATGCTCAACCGCTGGATAGAGAAGGGACTGCTGGCTACGCTCGACGAGTTGGGCGTGGGCTGCATCGCATTCTCTCCGCTTGCGCAGGGGCTGCTGACGCAGAAGTATCTGCGCGGCGTGCCCAAGAACTCGCGCGCCACTGCGCAAAACTCTTCGCTTCTGAAGGAATTCCTGAGTGAAGAAAACCTGAAACGCGTCCGCGCCCTTCATGAGATTGCCGAAGGCCGCGGCCAGACGCTGGCGCAGATGGCGATTGCCTGGGTACTGCGCGATCGGCGTGTAACCTCCGCGTTAATCGGGGCGCGAAACGTGGAGCAACTGGATAACTCGCTGGATGCGCTGGAAAAACTTGCATTCAGCAAAACGGAGCTGAAGGAAATCGACCGTTACGCGCGTGAAGCCTCAGTCGATTTGTGGAAGCACGCACGCGAGCAGATGGATTGAGCGCAAACAACCAGCCGGGACCGCTTCAGCGGTCCCGGCCGGAGTTACAAGAAGAGATTTGACCTCTATGGTATCGACTTGGCCTGGATGATTCCTGAAGAGCTGCCGGCGCTAAGTAGGCAGGTGGCATACTGGTCGCACTTGTAGTGGATCTGAGCGCCATTGGTCGCCCACGAATGTGCAACCCCCGCATTACTCTTATTCAATAGGCGAAAACGCTGGCCGGATGCAACCTGCAGCACGCTTGCGGTCGAGTCGTAGTCGCTGACAGTTGAATCGCCATTCAGGAAGAACGAGGAGTGATACTCGCGCGCCAATTTACGCTTCAAAGCCTCGCGTTCTGCGGCGGCCTTCCGTTCGGCTGCTATCCGCGGCGCATTGGCGATCGCGGACTGCTGAGAGAGAGTGGGGAAATTACTGGAGAAATCCCAGTAACTGAACTGCCTGTATTGCGCTACCGTGCAGGGGAGAACGCCCTGAGCAGTAAACGCCGTGATCTCTCCGTTGTTTCCAACCTGATCCTGGAAGGAGTCCCTTGCCTTACTGAGCGGTCGTTGCATGCCCTCGCCGGCCTGCGCAGCGGTACTCGATCCGGAAGGTTTGGGAATGAGCTCGGGGAATGGGACCGCACTCACCTCAACCCGCGCAGGATCCATCGGGAAAGCAATTTCCTTGCTGCACAGAACAAAGCCGGTTGAATCCAGCAGTCGGATGTGAAACAAAAGCCGCCGCGGAGGATGAGCTACCACATAGGAGAATGCCCAATCCCGATAAGGATTGAGAGCCTGGAATTTCAGTTGGTATTCCGCGCGTCCCACCCAGCGCGTAGAAAGTTCTCCGCGAAGCCCTGCGGCATTGGAAATGCCCGCACCCAGATTCTGGAAAGGCGGTGGCCCTTTGGGGCCGGTGAGCGCAGTTACCCCAAAGTAGATCAAGCCGAAAACCACGGCAGCCACAAGCAACAAAACCAACGGGCGCACGTTGCGCTTTGGAGCCGGCTGAAGCTCTTGAGCCAGCAGTTGCTGGGCGTCAAGAGGCACCCCCCCGCTGGTTTCTTCAAAACCGCCAAAAGGCGGGGCACTCTCCGCTGCCCGGTGCCAGCTTTCTGTCTCGCTATTCCACTTCTCCTGGGGGGAGCTTGCCATTTCCGAGCACTCCTTTGCTCTCCTTCAAATCTGGACATCTGCAAGACAACGCAACGCGCGGTCCATTCTTGTATCCCGCGCAAAATCGGAGTATTTCCGCAGTCGACCTACAAACTCTGGGCCCATAATCAACGCTGCTGTTCCGTGCACTTCACTGGAACGAGTCTCAAGCACATTCCTCGGCACGAAACTGGTTTCAAGACGGCTGACACCCGGAAGCCTGGAAAGCTGACTCTGGTGGAACCGCCAATAGTCGTCAATGCTCGCCACGCGAGCCACGAGCATATAGTCAGGCTCACCAGCCATGAGATAACAGCTGACAATCTCGCGGCAACGGTGAACTGCAGCTTCAAAAGCACCAACAACCGCAGCGGATTCATTATCAAGGGCGACACGGACAAACACGGTCGTCCCCCTGCCCGGCAGCCAATCGTCGCTTAGAGCACGATAGCCTTGGGTGGCCCCGGTGTTTTCCAGCACTCGAATGCGTCGCGACACCGCCGAAGCCGACAATCTCACCGCCTCGGTCACCTTGAAGCAGGCGGCGCGGTCATGGTTGTCAAGGTAGCACAGAGTGACGGTATCAAACTCGTTAAGATCCGCCGATTCCTCGAACCACCTCGTTTGTGTCAGATCTGGAAAAAACTCTGGGGACGAAACCTGCGTTGAAACAACGTTTATATCATGTTTCAGTCCCACGTGGCACTTATACCATGAATTTTGCATGCTTTGAAAGCTATTTACGGGTTACGATTCCAAGCGGTTGCCCATGTAGTTACTTTAGTGTGAGTAAGCCCAGTCAAGGAAGTACCTTCTTCCCTGACTGGCAATAGGCTGGTGCTTTGGGGCATGCGCCAACCTCGCCGCACAGGGCATCCAATTGTGGAGAGAGGGAGGGGAATAATGATCGTCGGAGTTCCCAGAGAAATCAAGGATCATGAGTCGCGGGTAGGCATAACGCCCGCGGGCGTCAAAGCGCTTTGCGAGGCAGGACACACCGTCCTGGTAGAGACGCAGGCTGGCGAAGAGTCGGGGTTCCCTGACGAAACCTATCAGGATGCCGGCGCGGAGATCGTGGGCGATGCAGGTTACGTCTGGGGCAAATCCGGGATGGTGGTCAAGGTCAAGGAGCCCATCGAGCCCGAGTATGCCTACTTCCGCGAGGGGCTGGTGCTGTTCACATACCTGCACCTGGCGCCGTTGCCAGAGCTCACTGACAAACTGCTTGAGGCAAAGATGATCTGCATCGCCTATGAGACGGTACGCGACGAGCGCGGCACTCTGCCCCTCCTTACGCCGATGAGCGAGATTGCCGGGCGCATGAGCGTACAGGTAGGTGCAAACTATCTGGAGCGGGAACGTGGCGGACGCGGAATCCTGCTCGGCGGGGTACCGGGCGTGCCTCCCGCGCACGTCGCCATCCTCGGCGGCGGCATCGTTGGCACAAACGCGGCGCGCATCGCCCTGGGTCTGGGCGCCAAAACCACTCTCATTGACGTGAATCTGAACCGGCTGCGCGAACTCGATGACATCTTCAACGGGCGGCTCTACACGCTGGCCTCGAACAGCTACAACCTGGAGCACGTAACCCGCGAATCGGATCTCATTATTGGCGGCGTGCTGATTCCCGGAGCAACCGCACCCAAGCTGGTAACGCGTGCCATGGTGGCCCAGATGAAGAAGGGAGCAGTGATCGTCGATGTAGCCATTGACCAGGGCGGCTGCGTCGAAACGGCGCATCCCACAACGTTTTCCGCGCCCAGTTACGTGGTAGATGACGTGGTTCACTACTGCGTCACGAATATGCCGGGAGCGGTGCCGCACACCTCCACTCTGGCGCTCACCAACGCAACCTTTCCTTATGTGCTCCGGCTTGCCCATCATGGGCCCCGCGAGGCGCTCAAGCAAGACCCGGGACTGGCTGAGGGGCTAAACACCTGGCAGGGCACGCTGACACATCGCGGCGTGGCGCAAAGCCAGCAACGGCCGTGGACAGCGGCGGCCAGCCTCATTGCCTGACGGGCGTTCTCGCCCGTTCCCGTAGAATAGTCCTTCACGACTCGGAGGACACGGATGGAACGCCGCCAATTTCTTGCTGCTTCAATTGCTGCTTCAACCCTGGCTATGGCGGGCGACACCGTGGCGCAGCCTGCTGCCTCGGCTGAGCGCGAGTTTTACCAGCTCCGCCGCTATCACATGATCAGCGGACCACAGTTAAAACTGACTGAGGATTTCATCCGCGATGCGCTCATTCCTGCGGCAACGCGCATGGGGCTCGGTCCAATCGGCGCGTTCAAACTCAATTTCGGGCAGGAGACGCCGGCCTATTACGTGCTGATTCCGGGCCGGTCCGCCGCGGCGCTCACTGAGCTGGACCTGCGGCTTGCCGAAGACAAGGAGTTCCTGAAAGCCGCCGCGCCGTTCTGGAATGCTACCTCGACGGCGCCACCCTTTCATCGCGTTGAAATCGAACTGATGGCTGCCTTCACGAACTGGCCAAAGGTTACCCCTCCCGCTGCCGCGGCCACCAGGGGCACACGCATCTTCCAAATGCGCACCTACGAGAGCCCGAGCAACGGAGAGCACGTGCGCAAGGTGGAAATGTTCCATGCGGGCGAGTTGGATGTCTTCCTCAGAGCTGGCTTTCACCCCGTCTTCTTCGGCGACGTCCTTGCGGGACCGCGCCTGCCCAAGCTCACTTACATGATGAGCTACAAGGACATGGCTGAACTGGAAGCCAAGTGGAAGATCTTCACCAGCGATCCGGAGTGGATCAAGCTGAAGACAAGCAAACGGTTCGGCTTCGACCAGATCATATCGAACATCAGCAATCTGATCCTGAGCCCGCTCGATTGCTCGCAAATCTGAACCGGGCGAAGCGGGCTCCGGAAACGGAGCCGGGTACCGCGGAAGGACAGGTCGCTCTATAATCGGCCCATGCCGTTCCTCGGCGATCCACGGCGGCGCTTGGTAGCCTGGCTTGCGGGCGGGGTGGTGGTGTTCTTCGCCGTGCTGGGCGCACTGCAGGCCTTCAATACATCCAATGTGAGCTTTCTGAATCCCGATACCTCCGGCGAAACGCTGGTGTTCACCGGGCTCACGTTGGTGATCTTCCTGCTGCTGATCGTCCTGCTGATGCTGCTTCTGAGGAATATCTTCAAGCTCTACGCAGGGCAGGCAAGCAGCGCTCTCGGCGCGCGGTTGCGGACACGCATGGTGATTGGAGCCGCGCTGATTGCACTGATGCCCGCGGCCTTCATGTTCCTTTTCAGCTTCGAGCTGATGAACCGCTCCATCGACCGCTGGTTTTCTCCCAACACATCGGAGCTGCACGACGACTCCAGAACCGTGGTGCGCGAGCTCGTGCAATATGTGGCCAGCAACGCACGCGGCGAGGCAGTAGCCGTAAGCCAGAGCGTCGCGGCAGACCGCAGTCTGACGGCCGTGAAAGAGGCACTCGACTCACGCCGCACTACCCTGCAGGGCGGCTTTCTGGTGGTCTACGGTAAAGACTCGCACTTCCTCACCAGCTTTCAGGCGCCGCCCGCGTCTAGCAGCGCCAACGTAATCTATTGGCTCGACGAAGGTGAGAACACCGGGCCGCCGCTCGAGGGACCGCTTTCGGAGGTTCTGCTTGCCGCCGCGCAGCGCCACGACTATCCGCTCGTGGAGGTCGCTGGCCGGGATTACGCACTGGGCATGGCGCCCACGGAAGCTGGCCAAACCGTGGTCGCGGCTCTGCCCATGCCCCAGGGGCTGAGCCAGACCACGGCACGCATCCGCGCCGGGGTGGAAGAGTATTGGCAACTGTTCCGCTCGCGCAACAGCATTCGCACCCCGTTCTTCCTGATGCTGTTGCTGATCACGGTCTTCATCTTCTTCGCCAGCGTCTGGCTCGCCATGTTTCTCTCCAAGCAGATCACGCGGCCCGTAGAGGCGCTGGCAGACGCCATGGACGAAATTGCGGCGGGCAAGTATGAGCAGCGCGTAGGTGAAATCGCCACCGGAGAGATGGCAGACCTGGTGCGCTCCTTCAATCACATGGCCGCCGATCTTGAGACCAGCCGGCAGTTGGCTGAATCCAGCCAGGCACAGTTGACCGCGGCAAACCAGTCCGTTGAGGCGCGCCGCCGCGAACTGGAAACCATCGTCGAGACCATTCCCAGCGGCGTGGTAACGCTCGATGAGACGGGCGTGGTGCTGCAGTCGAATCGCGCATTTGCGCAGTTAATGGGGCGGCCGGCAGAAGCCATCCTGGTGGGCACCAAGCTTGAATCGCTGCTGCCTGCCGAGTGCGCGGAAGACTTCGCCGAAGTGATCCGCCGGGGCCTGCGCATGGGCGCGGCATCAACCGAGATCGAGTTCCATGCGCGCGGGCGCGCCATGCACATGGCGATAACCAGCGCGCGCCTGGAACTGGGACGCGATCGGCCCGGAACAGTGCTCGTGGTTGAGGACACGACCGATCTTTTGCGTGCGCAGCGCCAGTTGGCCTGGAAGGAAGTGGCGCAGCGCGTGGCGCATGAGATTAAGAATCCGCTCACGCCCATCGCCCTGAATGCGGAGCGCATAGGCAGGCACCTTGACCGCGCGCAGCCTGGATCGCCAGGCATAATCCGCAAATGCAGTGAGATTATTCTGGGTTGCGTAGGAACGCTGCGCACACTGGTGGACCAGTTCTCCGCGCTGGCGCAGTTCCCCGCGCCGCAACCGCGGCCGTGCGACATGAATCAGGTCGTTCGCGACGCGCTGGCGCTGTTTTCCGGCCGGCTTGACGGCACCACCGTCAGGCTCGATCTCGACCAGAAACTGCCCACGGTGCTTGCCGACCGCGATGCCATCCGGCGGGCGCTCGCCAACCTCATCGACAATGCGGCTGAAGCCATGCAGGGCAGTCTGCTGCGCGTACTGGGGGTGCGCAGCGCCGTAAGTGAAGATGGCGAGGCGGTCGAAATCACCATCTCCGACACCGGCCACGGACTCACCGATGAAATCCGCGAGCGGCTGTTCCTGCCCTTTTACTCCACAAAGCATCGCGGCACGGGTCTCGGCCTTTCCATCGCAGCTAAAATTGTGCAGGAACACGGAGGCTCGATCCGCGCTGAGTCGAACACGCCCAAGGGTGCGCGCTTCCTGTTGCGTCTGCCGCTGATGGAATCGGCTGCGCACGCCGCGCCGGGCGAGGAATCCGCGCCTCTCAAGGAAATCCATTCATGAACCATATTCTCGTCGTAGACGACGAAGCAGAGATTCGCAGCTCGCTCGAAGAAATTCTGTGCGAAGAGGGCTACAGCGTAACCGGAGCGGGCACCGCGGCCGAGGCGCTGGTGTTGCTGCAGGATGTTCCCTTCGACGTGGTTTTGCTCGATATCTGGTTGCCTGATCGCGACGGTCTCGAGGTACTGGCCGACATTCGCCAGATCGATCCAGAATCGCGTCCCGAAGTGGTAATCGTGAGCGGACACGGCACCATTGAGACGGCGGTAAAGGCCACCAAGCTGGGCGCCTACGATTTCCTTGAAAAGCCGCTCTCCCTCGACCGCACCCTGATCGTCATCAAGAACGCCGTCGAGGCACAGCGGCTGCGCGCGGAAAACCAGGAGTTCAAGCGCCAGTTCAGCGCCAGCTCAGTGCTCACCGGCGAAAGCGTGCCTGTAAAGGCGCTGCGCCAGCAGATCCGGCTGATGGCGCCCACCAACGGCCGCGTGCTCATCTATGGTGAAAGCGGCACAGGCAAGGAGCTGATTGCCCGCTCCATTCACGCCGAAAGCCTCCGCCGCGACCGCGTCTTCGTAGAGCTGAATTGCGCGGCCATCCCCGAGGCGCACATTGAGGCCGAGTTGTTTGGCTACCGGCACGGGGCGCAGCCAGGCGGGCCGCCGGAGCAGCGCGGAACCCTAGAGCGTGCTGACGGCGGAACGCTCTTCCTGGACGAAGTAGGCGACATGAGCCTGAAGACACAGTCGAAGATGCTCAGTGCGCTCGACGACCAGATGTTCACTCCCGTGGGCGGCACGCAGCCGCTGCGCGTAGATGTCCGTCTCATTGCCTCCACCAACAAGGATCTGGAAGAGGAGATCGCCAAGGGCAATTTCCGCGAAGATCTCTTTTATCGCCTTAATGTGGTGCCGTTTTTTGTACCTCCGCTGCGCGAACGTAGACAGGATATTCCGCCGCTGGTGCGCGAGTTTCTCTCCGACTTCGGTCGGCAGTACGGGCGGCCGCGGATGGAGATTAGCGAAGATGCTCTCGGAGCACTCGGCCATTATCACTGGCCGGGCAATGTCCGCGAGCTCAAGAATGTCATTGAACGCGTGCTGATTCTCAATCCCCGCGTACTGCGCATCGAGCGCAAGCATCTGCCGCCGCTCACGCAGAAGACCGCGGCGCGCGTGGTAGAGGAATTCTCCACTCTGCAACAGGCACGCGACGCCTACGAGCGCGAGTTCATCCTCAAAAAGATTGAAGAAGCCCGCAACAACATCAGTCATGCCGCAGAGCTGCTGGGGCTGGAACGCAGCCATCTCTACCGCAAGATGAAGGCGCTGGGTATTGGCGTGCGCGAGTAGCGCCGGGCGCACCCTTTAGTCGAGCGCGTGCAGGCCCGACTTGGCCGAACGGATATCGGTGGGATTCACGCGCCGGTCTCTCCTGCTTTTTCTCCGCTCAATCTTGACCTCGCGCAGGTCAGGCGAATTCCTGCGCCGGTCTCCCGCGCCCGTTCTCCGTTCCATGGGGTAGACGGATACGCGAACCTGGCCGCTGGTGAGCAATCGGTTGAGAATGGGGAAGCGTGCGCGCTGCGTCTCGATATAATCCACGCCGGCCACTGTGAGAGTGAAATCGGAGTTATCGGCGCGGGTGACGTAGCCCTTCTTCGTCAGGTACCACGTGGTGAAGTCGAGGTAGTCGCGCGGGAAACCCATGCAGGCTTCGATCTCCATCAGGGAGACTTCGGGATACCGCGGGTTGGTGCGGCGCCGCGTATAGAGAACCGCCAACAGTGCCAGCCGCCGATTCATCTCTCCCTCGATGTCGTCCATGAAATCAATCGTCGAAGAAAGCGGAGTTACCGGCGGAATAGCCGCTCCGTCACGTGCCGCATCGTACTGCAAACGGCTCTCCGGATCGGACAGGACGTCATAAGCGGTCTTCACCTGCTGAAACATCTCGGCATTGCCCGTGTCGGGGTTATCGGGATGGTAGCGAGAGGCAAGATACCGGTAGATGCGGTGAATGGTCTCGCTGCCGGCATACGGACTGATTTGAAGCAGTTCGTAGTAGTCGGGTAGCTCGTACGCCTCGTGATTGGTCGCTTTGGTTGCCATAGCCCCAGGAACTCCTCAGCGTCAATTCTGTAGCGATTTCTGCACGCTAGTCCTGCGTTTCCAGCATAAGCCGATACTGAAAATTGAGCATTCCCAAAAAGTTGCAAGCGGTATGGGCCTTTTTCTCAGTGTCTGCTGCCACTCAGCGAAAAACCTCCGGCGCCAAGCAGGGCGATGGCAAGCAGACCCACAAACATGCAGAAATCCGTGCGTGACTCGTGCATCGCCGCCCAGAATCCATGCTTCATGTAGAAGGGGATCTTGGTCGTGGCGATGGCCACGGAAATATTGATGAGCAGCGCAGCGACGGCGAAGGTGGTGGCCACGCCGGCAATCACCAGCGCGCCGCACACAATTTCGACCACGCCGACGAACGGCCCGGTGAAGTGCGGAAGCGGAATACCAATCCTGTGGAAACGGCCTGCGCCGAGAGCGGCAGGGTATAGGAACTTCTGAATCCCTTCGGAAAGAAATACCCAGCCCACCATCAGCCGCAGCAAAAGCCGGCCCAGAGAGCCCCGAAAATCGGATGCAGTCATGATTCGTCCTCCACGGGAATTCGTCTCATTTGCGCCGAAACCTCACTTATAGCACGAATGAAGCGGTGCGGTCATGCACACTTACCCCCACCTGGCCTAGAGAGTAATGGCTCTTCTTGTCGGCTTCCGAAAAGCTGATCCCGGGAAGACCCGTGCCCGCGCCATTTTCCCTATGCGCTTTGGAATCAGTTCATTATGGAGACACTTGAGCAACCGGCGCGCCAAGCTCCTTCCCGCTCGCCACGTAGTCAGCCATTCAATGCCCGGGCTGCGGCTTGCCTCTCGTTGTCAAAGGAGACTTGGGATTCCACTCGCCATCTCCGCCGTGCAAGACCCTATACTTGCTAGGGACCAAATCCGGACCGCTTCCCGGTTCTGTACTCAAAGGACAACGATGAATCCAATCACGCGACGCAAATTCCTGGCTGCCGCAGCCTGTACCGTGGCAGCAACCCGCCTGAGCGCACAAAACCATGAGGAAGCCCACGTATCGCTGGCCCTGCCCGCTGAGGCCGAGGGCCCCCTTATGCCGGTAGATTTTGTTGGACTCTCATATGAAGTCGAAGAGCTTAAGGACCCAAGCTTCTTCTCGGTTAAGAACACCGGCCTCATTCGGCAGTTCAAGGCGATCGCGCCGCGCGCCGTGTTACGGCTTGGCGGCAACACCAGCGAGTTCGGCTATTGGAAGCCGACTCCCAGTTCCCCGGAACCAAAACATCCCAAACTGCCCTTCGTCGTCGGCTGGCCCCAGCCGAAATACTACCCGGTCACACCAGAAGCAGTCCGCAACCTGTTGGGGTTTCTTGAGGCGACGGGATGGACGTGCATCTATGGCATCGGAATGGGCACCAATACGCCGGAACGCGCAGGCGCAGAAGGCGAATTCGTCGCGAAGACGCTGGGGTCCAGGCTGCAATACTTCCAGATCGGCAACGAGGTAGATCTGTTCGGACGCCATCTGCGCAATCCCAAAACATGGGGCGTAAAGCCCTACCTGGAGCAGTGGCTGGCGCTGGCTCGCGCGGTCGTCGCGCGTGTCCCGGGAGCCAGGTTAGGCATGCCTGACGTGGCGTCGGATGTGCATTGGCTGACCGAGATCGCCGCAATGTGGCCCTCCGTCAAGAATCCTCCCAACGTAACCACGCTGACTCACCACCACTACGTTGGCGGCCCGCCGTCCAACCCCGAGATGAATATTCACAACCTGCTCTCTCCCCGGGAGATGGCTAAAGTTCAGAAAGATGCGGATATTGCCACCGCTGCCGCTGACAAGATGGGCGCGCGCGTGCGCATGACCGAAGGCAACACCTGTTTCCGGGGCGGCAAGCCTGGCGTCTCTGACGTGTTTGCAGCGGCACTGTGGGCAGCCGACTACTCCATGCTCCTGGCCAGCAACAACTACACCGGAATCAACTTGCACGGAGGAACCAGAAGATCGATTGCAAACGGGCTGGGAGGCTTCCTGCCGGGCGACGTGCTGCTCAAAAAGGAGGGCGCAACGCCGGAGCAGATCGCATCGCATCCGCACCCGTTCTACACACCGATTGCGATCGTCGGTTCCAAATACGTGCTGGAGCCCGTAGCCTATGGCTTGAAGTTTGCCGGAGTGATGAGCGGCAGCAAGTTCTTCAAGGCGGATCTTACCTCGCGAATCCAGGCTGCGGGAGTGGACGGCTCTGCCTACGCGGCGAAGCTCGACGGTGGAGAAACCTCCGTCGTGATCCTCAACAAGGACGCGACGAAAAATCTGCACCTGACCCTGGACTTCGGCACGGGAAAAACAGGCGCCGTGGAGAAAGAAACTCTGCACGCTCCCGCTCTCGATAGCCGCGAGGCGCACATTACGCAGCCTGCCGCGGCCGGAGCGCTGAAGAACGGAAGGTACAGACTCACCGTTCCGCACGGTTCTGGAATCCGCCTGATTGTGAAAGCTTAAAGAAGCTCTACGCAGGCCGCCGCGGCGCTGAAATCCAATGCGCCGCGGCGGCTTTTTGCTTACGCGTGCTTGATAAACGTGCCCTTCTGCAGCTCGTTCATGGCCTGGTGCAGTTCGGACTGTGTGTTCATCACGATGGGACCGTACCACGCCACCGGCTCCTCGAGCGGCTTGCCGGAAACCAGCAGGAACCGGATCCCCTCCGGCCCAGCCTGCACCACAAGCTCATCCCCGCGGTCGAAGAGCACCAGCGAGTGGTTCTTCGCGTCGTACACCGGTTCGGCGTTCGGGTTGATCGCCGACTCGGTGAGCACCGCCTGCGGCTCAGACGCGTCGCGGAAGGTCCCTTCTCCCGCAAAGACATACGCGAAGGCGTTGCGCGTGGTCTCAATCTTGATCCGCCTGCGTTTGTTCGGCGGAACCGAGATGTCCACGTAGCTCGGGTCGGCGGCGACGCCTTCAACGGGGCCGGTTTTGCCCCAGAACGTGCCGCAGATAATCCGCGCTCGCGTGCCGTCGTCCTCGGTAACTTCAGGAATCGCATTCGACGGTATGTCCTGGTACCGCGGATCCGTCATCTTGAGCGACGCGGGCAGGTTCGCCCAGAGCTGGAAGCCGTGCATGCGCCCGTTGGTATCCCCTTTGGGCATCTCCTGGTGCAGAATGCCGCTGCCGGCGGTCATCCACTGCACGTCACCCGCAGTCATGCGTCCCTTGTTACCCAGGCTGTCGCCATGCTGCACTTCGCCCGCCAGCACATAGGTAATGGTCTCAATGCCGCGGTGCGGGTGCCAGGGGAAACCGGCGAGGTAGTCCGCAGGGTTTTCATTGCGGAAGTCATCGAGCAGCAGGAACGGGTCGAACTCTTTGGTCTTGCCGAAACCGAAGGCGCGCTGCAGCTTGACGCCCGCGCCTTCGATGGTGGGTTTGGTCTGATAAATCTCTTTCACTGCGCGAAGGGACATGGTTGACCTCCTTTGCCCTTCTTATTGGATGATCCAGCAAATTATTCGTTGCAACAGGTAATTCGCCGGCCACGGGGAAACTGGCTCTTCACACCCAGACGGGTTCAAGCCCTTGTGGGTTCAGGCCTTGATGAATTGTACGTCCAGCGTGATGGCCACATCGTCGCCCACCAGCACCCCGCCGGTCTCCAGCGCGGCATTCCACGTCAGGCCGAAGTCCTTGCGGCTGATCTTCGCGGTGGCAGACAGGCCGACGCGCATATTGCCCCACGGATCCTTGGCCGGCTCGCTCGGCCCTTCGACGGCAAAAGTAACTGGCTTGGTGACGCCATGCAGCGTCAGATCCCCGGTAACGGCCATTTCGCCCGGCTCGGTGCTCTTCACCTGCGTTGACTTGAAGCTCATCTCGGGGAACTTCTCGGCGTCGAAGAAATCGCCGCTCTTCAGGTGGGCGTCGCGCTGGTCGTCTCCCGTATTGACGCTGGCAATGGGAATGGTGGCCTCGACGGAAGACTGCGCGGGATCGCCTTCGTCCAGCGTCAGTAAGCCGCTGATATTGCCGAACTTCCCCTTCACGTTTGAAATCATCATGTGCTTCACCTTGAACTCGGCCGCGCTGTGGGCAGGGTCGATCTTCCAGGTGGTGGTTGCCGGAGAGGTGGTGGTTTGTGTCATTGGCTTTTTCCTTTCGGGGGATTTTTCGTTCACAGTTCTTCGATGCATGAGGATGATATTCGTTGCAACAACTATTTTTCCGCAACGTGAATTTTCGATAGAATCGCGTTCTCGTATCGGGTTCCGAAAAGCGCAAGCTAGTTGTTCTGATCGCTGGTGAGCCGAAACGTAATGGTGCCCCAGAACAGACGCGCGCGCATCTGCACGGGCAGATGCCGGGCGTCGGCGGTGTACCAGATCCAGATGTTGCCGCGATTCTTCACTACGCCGGCGTCGGCAGTCGGCTGCACGCGGATGGTCTTGAAGGTCCCCAGCGAGGTGCGGACCTGCTCATAGCCCTCCACTTTCATGGTGACGGGCACGGTGCGTTGGGCATCGGCCACGGGCATCACAAAATTATGACCCACAACGAGAGGCTGCGATGCAGCGTAGAAGATACCGCTGAGCAGATCGGTCAGGCAACTGGGAATGGGCGTTTCAGCGTGCTTGGTCTGCCCGTTGACCAGATTCTTCAGGTTAAGAATGGATTTCGATCGGGTGTAGTCAAGCTGCAGCGTGGAATCGACCTGGCGGTGGCCCTCGACCGTCTGCTTATTGAACTCGTAAGAGCACCCTTTCTCGCGGTCGAAGATCGACTGGAAGTGGTCGTTCACGTGGAAGAGAAGATTGATGGCGCCAATCGTGTAGGCGTTGGCTGAGATGTGCTCGCGGTTCCCGTCGGCATTGAAGTGGATGACGGCCGTTCCGGCCGGAAAGACGCGCCAGTCCACCGAGTAGACGAGGGTCCGATTCTGCGGAAAAGCAAAGCCGGACTGCGGAGGCGCCAGCGGGTCCACCTTCTGCGAGCGGGCCACAGACACCAGGGCGAAAACACAAAAGGTGAGTAGAAAAAGTCTCGGCGTCCTCAAAATCGGGCGTGGCTCCTTTTGGTTTGACTCATTCCCGCGGAAAACGCTCACCGCGCCCCAGGCAGAATCGATTGCAGCAAAGGTCTAAGAAAAAGCAGACTCATATAAAGAAGTGTGGCCCCTATGACTGCATTGTACTCGCGGTGTCTGAGGTAGAGAGCGAAGGAAAACTCGCCCGATGAGCCATCCTCCGGGCCGGCGGTACGGCCGTCGCCGCGAAACGGAGTGAGCCGCGGCACAATGCGTGGCACGCCGCGGCAGTAGCCGTCGAAGCCCGGAAAAGTTGCGCGCAGGAAGCGTTCCTCCGACGCAATCACGGGGATATAAATGATGGCAAATCCGGCGGCGAGCACCGCGGCCACAAGCCAGCTGAGCAGCGCCACCGCAAATCCGGCCGCGATCAGCATCGACCCCAGATAAAGCGGATTGCGCGTGTAAGCGTATGGGCCGGTCATGGTCAGCTCGCGGTTTTTCTTCACATACCCCGAAGCGTAGCCGCGCAGCCACAAGCCGGGAAGCACCAGCGCCAGGCTCCAGGCAATCGCCTCCGGGCGCGGGGCGCGGCGCCAAAGCTCAAACAGGTAGAGAGCGGCGGTCACAAATCCGAGCGGCACACGGATGCGGCGAGCCACCCGTTGCCACCGTTGCATCATGCGGTTTTGTGGTGGAGTGTCGTGAGCAGCCATTAGACGGTCTCCTCGGCTAGCAGTTCATCGGCCGCGCGTAGAACCTCGTCCGGCTGAATCGTCAGCAGGCCGGCTTCCGGTTCGGCGCGGCGGGTATGATCGCGCCGGCTGAGAGGGTTGCGCAGCACCTTGAAGCGCGTGCCAAAAGGCCCGTTGCGGCGGGGATCGGTGGGGCCGTAAATCCCCACCACCGGCTTGCCCAGCGCACAGGCCAGGTGCAGCGGCCCGCTGTCGCCGGAGATGCAGAGAGCAACACGGCGTGTGAGAGCAATAAGCTGGCCCAGCGTGGGCGCAAGCTGCCGCGCCGCGCCGCCGGTTGCGCTAACAATAACCTGCGCCAGCGGCTCTTCGCCCGGCCCCGCATTGATCAGCACGGTAAGACCTCGTTCCACAAGCCCCTGCGCCACAACGGCATAGCGCTCCGGCGGCCAGCGCTTCGCGCCCCATCCCGCGCCTGGATTCATCAGCACGGCAGGTGAAGCAGCAGGAAGCACCTGGTCGCACCATGCTTCGCAGTCGGGATCGACAGGCAGCAGCGGCGCTTCCGGGGCCAGCGCGTCGCCGGCCACAGCCGAAGCCAGCTCCACATCCTGCTCAATCACATGGGCGCCCTGCGTCGCGACCCGCTCGGTGAAGAGCCAGCGGGCGGCATGCTCGCGCGGGTCCGATTCCCCAATCACGCGCCGGCTCCCAGCAAAACGCGAGATGACGGCGGAGCGGATGGCGCCCTGCACATCCAGCACCGCGTCATAGCCGCCGGCGCGTAGGCCGCGGCGCAATGTCCTGATTTCGCGCAAGGTTTCCATACTGAATGGCCTGCGTCCCCACTCCTTTGCCGGGGCAAAGTGGATGCGGTCAACGAGCGGCTGGGCCGGTCCACGTTCTCCGCCGGCACACACCCCCTCATCCCTGGTCCCTGTTCCCTCATCCCTGTTCCCTGCTTTCAGCAGCGCCTGCCAGCGCGGATCCACCACCCAGTCAATCGTCCAGTCAGGATGCGCCTGCCGCAGCGCCGTCACTGCCGGCAGCGCGTGCAAAATGTCGCCCATGGCGCCCAGCCGCACCACGAGCAGGCGAAAGTTGGACTGCTTATGCAAGCTTTGATTTTCGCACAGGGCACGGCCTCAACTTCACCAGCGTTGAACGGATCAGGTGCGCCTCGATCCCCTTACCACACTTGCATTTCACCGCTTTAGCAAATCAATCGGCTGGGTGAAATCCGTGACGCGAATGTACTTGGCCAGCGACGGGTGCTGCCGCGCGACCGCCAGATACATCTCCCACGCCACGCGCCGGTAGCTGAAGTGGCCGGCGGGGCCTGACCGTAGCTCGGAGATATATTGCGCTTCAGCAAAATCCATCTTGAAGAGCGAGCGGATGCGCGTAGCCAGCGGCAGCAGGTAAAGCGCAGACTGGCCAGCCTCGGGCGCCGGGCCGGAGGCGATCTGCACGCTGGCCTGGTGCGCTCCCTCCACGGCAGCGCGGTAATCGCTGAGAATGCCCGCTTCGGCAAGGACATCGACCCCGCCGCCCAGATCCCCGGCGCCAGGTGTCTCATAGCCGTGCTGCGCGGTGAATGTCTGGATGATCTGTACGCAGCGGCGATGCCGATGCATGTCGCGGAAGCCGCCGATATCCATCAGAATGTCGAAGCGGAGCGCGGCGCCGGCGTGGAGGGCGCGAAGAGCTTCGTCGTGCTTGCCGCGATGACGCAGCCCTAGCTCAATGATTTCCCCGACGCGGGCCGCCGGAAGCCCGGCAACCAGATCGCGAATCTGCCGGTAGGAATGGTGGCTGGCAGAGTAAAGCAGCGTCGCAGCCAGCTCCACTTCAAGGCTTTCCGTGCGCTCAACCAGATCGACCACCGGTTGGGGTGACTTTTCAGACGAAATTTCCCCAAGGACTTCCGCCGCAGCCTGAGCCAGTTCCGCGCTGGTCCGCGTGAGGTATTCATTAGGCTGCGCGTATTTCACCAGAGTAGGCGTGGTGCGAACCTCGCGCGTAAGCAGGTGCGCAGCCTCCGCAGAGAGACTCGCAGAGGCTTCGCCGCCGAGCGTGTTGAGCATGTCGATGAAAGCTTCGCCGGCCCTGGCATTCACGTTCCAGGCCGGGCCTGCCGCGGCTTCGCGCAGCTTTATGCCCAGCTCGCGCACTTCGGCAACCGGGTGCGACAACAGGCGCGAGATCTGGGTCTCGAGCGTGCGTGCATTCACAATCTGGCCCAGCGAGGTATTCGTAGCCAACGGCAACAGGTAGCGGGCCACGTCGAAGGCGCGGGCTTTCAGGGTGCGCTCGTAGCTCTCGGGCTTCAGGCCCTCAGGGCAGGGAACGCGGCTGCGAAGAAGATCCAGCACGGCCGCCGAGGTGCGCTGATAAGCGCCAAACAGATTTTCGACCGTGGCCGAGTAGAGTTGGGCGGATGCTGTATCCTGTCCAAAATCAGGTAGATACCATCCGGATTTGAGGAAATTCTGGTAGCGGGTTGAGCGCTCCTGACCGTCCCACCGCTGCTCGTCCACCAGGACAATGGCAGCCAGCAGGCTCAACCGCTCCACGGCAAAGGCCACGTGGGCCAGGTCGGCAATCGAGCGGTGGCCGTATTGGAAATAGAATGTATTCAGGAACTGCTCGGCGCGCTGGGAGCTGATTTCTGCCAGCGACTCGCGCATCGAGAGTGCTGAGCGCGAGTACTTGGCCATCGCATAGGCCAGCACTTCGGGGTCCGCGCCGTGGACGGCGTAGACATCAGTTTGGTTCTGGGCGGCGGGAGCAACAAAAGTTTCACTGGACATGGTCGAGGTCTCGCGACCAGAATACGGCATAGAGAAGCGGTCGCCGATCTTTGGATTGGAAAACAACCGCCGGCCTGAATTTTTCTGCAGCTTTTTAAGTGGCCTTGGACGCAGGAGTAGGCCATGCTCGAATACCTGGTACGCACATCGCACCGGCCCCGGCCTTTGCCGGGTGGCCGCTGGGCGGCATCGCAGCGTTGGAACGATCTCTTGCTGGCGCACTGGCCGGTTCCGGCGTCGGCAATTACGGCATTATTGCCGCCGGCGCTTGAGGCGGACACTTTCGATGGTTCCGCCTGGGTGGGAATGGTCCCTTTCTGGCTCGACCGCATCAAGCTGCGCGGCGTGCCTTCCCTTCCCGCAATGCACGGCTTTCCTGACCTCAACATGCGCACCTATGTCCGCGACCGGAATACCGGCACGCAGGGTATCTATTGCTTCTCGCTCGATGCCAGCAACCCCTTTGTTGTCGCGGCGGCAAGAGCCTGCTTCAACCTGCCCTACCACTGGGCTGAGATGCGGCTCGAACAGCGCACGGAACGGGAGTTCTCGTTTTACAGCCGCCGCCGGCTTACTTCCAGGCCAGTGGTGTTCAAGGTCCGCTACCGGGGTCTGGGACCGACGCGGAAGACGGCCGAGATGCCCAGCGGATCCCTTGAATATTTCCTCACCGAGCGCTACTGCCTCTTTTCCTGCGACCGCAACGGTCAGCCCGTGAGGGCAAATTTCCATCACATTCTGTCCCCGCTTGAAGAAGCGGAAGCGGAGTTCGAGCAGAATGACCTGGCCGCCGTAATCGGCATCGAGTTGCCCCACGAGAAGCCGGTGCTGCACTACTCGCGCAGGATGGCGGTCTATATATGGCCGGCAGAGTTGTTGCGGCCGGCCCTAACCCCGCGCCCGGTCACGATGGCGGTTACGCCGTCATAAGAAGTAATTTCGCAACAACTGGGCAGCGGGTCTGAATGGGCAGATTCGGTTGGCCTCATTTCGGCGTGGCCGCTGCGGGCTCCCATACTCCGGCAAAAAGAGCAGGATCGTTGTTGCGCTCCCCGGCACACAAGACGCACATACCTTTATGATCGCTACCGGGAAATGCAAGAATGAAGCCTGCCATTTCTATCAGCTTCCGAGGTTTCCAGCCAGGGGACGATGAGGATCAACGCAACAAAGGCTCGGCGGAACGGTCTGTGCCTGGTATTTCTGGGCGCAAGCGTCTTGTTGCTTTTGGTGTACTACTCTCTGATAACCCCAAATTCCATTGCATATTGGGACTTTGAACCGTCGTACTTTGCGGCCCGACGCCTCACGCAAGGCTGCGATCCTTATAAGGCAAGTGAAGTACTTCGCGTGTATCAGACGGACAATGGGGCACCTCCTATTGGAAATGAATTAGGTCGCGAAATTGTAGCGCACTATATGTATCCGCCATCGACTCTCGCGCTGATGGTTCCTTTCGCGATGATGCCTTGGAAGATCGCTCGCGTATTCTGGCTGATCTTTAGTACCGGAGGCTTCCTTCTCGCTTCAGTGTTAGCCTGGGACCTCGGAGCTGACCATGCGCCCATCCTGTCCGGAGCACT
Organism: uncultured Acidobacteriota bacterium; assembly: GCA_963830225.1. Lineage (GTDB taxonomy): Bacteria > Acidobacteriota > Terriglobia > Terriglobales > Acidobacteriaceae > Telmatobacter. Next base: position 896,490 of record CAWHLO010000001.1, read on the forward strand.
CATCGGCTTCCTTCTCGCCAATAGCATGGTGATCACTGCCCTCTGCAACCCCACGGCAATCGATATCAGCCTTTGTGTTATTGCCGTTTGGTGCTATTTGCGTGAGCAACTTGTTCCCGTCGGCATTCTCTGTTTTGCACTGAGCCTCGCAATCAAGCCACCTGATCCGGGATGGATATGGCTCTATTTCCTCCTGGCAGGAGGAATTTACCGCAAACGCGCTCTCAACATCCTGTTTGTGACGGCTGCGATCAGTCTCCCCATCGTAATATGGGTCTGGCGCGTTGCTCCGCACTGGATCGGGGAGTTGCATTCCAATCTGCTTTATTTTGCAGTTCCCGGCGGATATACCGATCCGGGTCCGGCGGGAACCGGTCCACACACCATGATTAACCTGCAAGTCGTGCTCAGTTGGTTGCGCGACGACCCACGCTTCTATAACTCCGCAAGCTATCTAATATTTGCGATTCCGCTGCTTCTCTGGGTATCGGTCACCTTGCGAACACGCTCTTCGCATGAAAAAGTCATGATGGCGATCGCGGCGATTATCCCTCTCTCGATGCTCCCGATCTATCACCAGCTCTACTGCACCAAGCTGCTGCTTCTCACCATCCCGGCCCTCGGCATTCTTTGGCTAGAGGGCGGACTCGTCAAGTGGGCTGCACTCGCGGTTCACACAACAGCGTTTGTGGTCACAGGAGATATTTTCAGAGCAATCTATAACCACCTGATTCGATACTTTGTGGGGAATTCAACCGCTGCGACGGAACAAACATCCAAGATGCTACTTATCTTCCCGGTGCCCATCGTCCTGCTCCTCATGGCGATCTTCTACCTGTGGGTCTACACGCGGTACACCTCCCGTCAGGAAGCTCCAGCAGCGCAAAGCCCAAACCACGCGTCAATTGAAACCGTGCCCCGATAACGAAGAACCATACCGGGACATAAGGAAACTCCCGCCGGGAGTTTCGCAGGAAATGGAATTGGATGTATTCAGGAAAAAGTGAAATGGTCGGGACGGGCAGATTTGAACTGCCGACCCCTCGCACCCCAAGCGAGTGCTCTACCAGGCTGAGCCACGTCCCGACACAATGCAGCCGGTCCGCCGCGGCGAACCGGCTTTGGGGTCGTTACCAGTTTACACCGCAAGCGGCCTGATGCGCGAAATCCGTCCCACCGTCACTGCGATGGAGGCACATATTCTGAAGGCAGAGCCGATCCGGCGCCGAAGAAGAACTGCTCCATCTGCTCCACCAGAAACTGCTGAGCCTGCGGGGTCCACGGCTGCAGACGGTACTCATTGAGCAGCATCTTCTGGTGATTCAGCCACTCTTCCCACGCCGCCTTTGAGACGTTTTTGTAAATCTTCTGCCCAAACTCCGAATCGAACGGCGGCTCGTCGAGCCCTTCCATCTCGCGCTTGTTGCGCACGCAAAAAACCATGTGTGCCATAAGCAATAGCTCTCCCAGAATTCATTGTATTGGATGGACCGATGGAGGCCCGCGCATCATGATATTGCAGAATGATTGCGAAATTGGCGCGCAGGCACGACACCGGCTATCCTTAGCTCATCATGTGCGGCCGATTCGCGCGACGGTTAACCCATTAGGCCCTGACCGAGTGGTTCGGCGTAAACCCTGAGGAGATGCCCCCGTTTGCGCCCAGCCATAACGTGGCGCCAGCTCATAATCCGGCGCGGCCGCCAGTGGACCTGCTCCGTCCCCTTGGGGCAGAAAAGATGATTGCGTGGCGCGTCAGCGAACGCGTAGGAAACGTCCGCAACAACGATCCTTCGCTTCTGGAACCGGCTTCTGAAAGCTGAGGCTCTTTCGCGGCTGCCGGAGTATCGGAAAGGAAGGGGTAAAGTGTGCCCACATTTGCGCAGAGACGACACCTTTGTAACCTAAGAAATATTACGTTCTAAAGTAAAATGGCATCAAAGTTAAATGGCAGAAGATCGCCAGACCGAAAGGTCACTTACCTCCCCCGTGCGCACCCCATAAGACAGGAGATCCCCGTGTACGTAACCTGCCGCAAGTGCGGACGGAAAGACTTTCGTCTCTCTCGCATCAAGCCTTTCGACCTCAAACGCCTGGTAATGCTCAAGTATCCCGTAGGTTGCCGGGTTTGCTCCCATCGCTGTTACGCCTCGTTGCTTAGTGCCCTTCTGGTGGCAGTAGGGGCAAATGCAGCATTGGGATCATCCGGGGAAACGCTAAACAATGTCGTTCCAGCCGGTTGCATCATGTGCGGGAGGGGAAATTTCCGCCTTTCGCGCATCCGCAGCCACGATCTCATGCACTTGCTCATGCTTCAATACCCCGTGCGCTGCGAAACTTGCCTCTACCGTACGTTCACCCCAATCTGGCGTGCCATCGCCATGATTAGCAAAAGAAAGACGCCAAGTAAGGTGTCAAAAACTCCCTCGATAGAAGAATACGCCGAACGTAATTTTGAACTGGGACGTAAGCTTGAACTGAATTGAGAGTGGCTCTTTCTGCCTTGGCCTCCCCTTCCGATGCAGCAATCGCCAGAGGATCAGTGTGTCTCCGCGCCCGGGCGGTGTTGCTGGCTGCCCGGCAGCCGGTCGAGCGGGATCTGTCCAGTCCGCGCCGGGATGCGATAGGCTCATAAGTGTATGGAGATTACCTGCACCCGCTGCCATCAGGCAGTCGAACCCGGAATCTGCTACTGCCCTTCCTGCGGCCTGCCGCAACTGGTTTATTCCGCGGAAGAAAACAGTGAGCAGAACCTGGGCGAACTTGGTGCAATGCCGGTTCGCGACGCGGCCAGTGTGGACTGGAAGCCGGCAATGCGCACGGCGCTGGCTTTAGCCATTCCGGCGGGAATTCTTTGCTCAATGCTCTCGCCCGTAAGCATCTTCGGATTGCTGTTGATGGGGGGAACGGGGGTCTGGGCAGTAGCCATTTACCTGCGCAAAACCCAGCCCGCATGGATCACGATTGGAGCGGGGGCGCGCATTGGCCTCGTCACAGGACTTTTGGGCAGTTGGATGGCCGCTTGCGCCACCGGGGTAACCCTGTTCGCCATGCGATTTTTCCTCCATCAGGGCAATTCCTTTGACGATCTGTGGCAGAAGCTGGTGAATCAGCAATTGAGCCAGCAATGGGCGTCGATGGGAATTGACGAGCATACCATCGCGATGACCAAGGCGTGGATGCTGTCTCCAGCCGGCAGAGCGGGATGGGTGCTCGGCACGGTCAGCCTGCTGTCCGCCGTACTGATGCTCTTTGCTGTGGCTGGCGGCGCATTAGGCGCGCGCATTCTGGGGCGTCCCCGGGGCCCTCAGTTTTAGGCGGATTTTCCGGCGTGCCGGTAATCCCCCGGATCAAAAGACGGGCCCTTGAGAGCTGTTCCAACTGAATTTTCATTCGGTTCCACTTCTCCACAGCTTGCCCTCAGGTGGCAACCCCTCGTATGATCCGTCGAGAGACAAGCGACGAGTGCATTCATGAGCGAAGCCATGAGCGAGTTAAATCTGCGCGTAAAGGGCCGGCTGATGTCGGCTTCGGAGATCGAGCGTACCCTGGTGCGGCTGGCGCATGAGATTGTAGAGAAGAGCAACGGCAGCGAAAACCTTGCGCTGGTCGGCATCAAGCGCCGGGGAATTCCGCTGGCGGAACGGCTGGGCGCGCTGATCTCGAATATCGAGAAGCGCCACGTCGATACCGGCACCCTCGACATCCAGTTCTACCGCGACGACCTGTCCACCGCCGGGTCACGCCCCGTAGTCACGCCGGGCGCAATCGGCTTTGACGTGGCAGGCCGCGACGTAGTGCTCTGCGACGACGTTCTATACACCGGCCGCACCGTCCGGGCCGCGCTCGACGCGCTCTTTGACTACGGCCGGCCGCGGCGCGTGCAACTGGCAGTTCTCATTGACAGGGGCCACCGCGAACTGCCTATCGAAGCTTCTTATGTCGGAAGATATGTGCCCACCAGCAGCCGCGAAATTATCGAAGTGAAGTTTCGCGAAGTCGACGACGACGAGCAGGTGCTGCTGGTTGAGCGCGCGAATTGAAAAATGAATCAGCTTCCAGCTTCCAGCCGAAATGCGAATTCACAAGCTAGAGGCTAGAAGCTAGAAGCTAGAAGCTGAGAACAATGAGTCCCACTGCTACGCCCGTTCGCCGCCAACTGGCCACACCTCCTGTGCCCGCTTCGCCATTTCCTTACCACCCCGGATCGTTGCTCTCCGTCATGGACCTGAGTCTGGAGGACGTGAGCCGGCTTCTCGCTCGCGCCACGGCTCTCGAAAACCAGGATCCTCTGGTCCGCAACCGAATCCTGGCCAAGCGCCGGCTGGCGCTCTTGTTCTATGAGGCGTCCACGCGCACGCGCACCAGCTTTGAGCTGGCCTCCAAGTCCCTGGGGGCCGATACCACGCTGGTGTCGAACCTCAGCTCCAGCATTGAAAAGGGCGAGTCGCTGAAGGACACCGGCCTGACGCTGCGCGCATTGGGCGCTGAAGGCATCATCCTGCGCCACAACTCCTCGGGCGCGGCATGGCTGCTTGAGGAAGCAACGCGGCTGCCGGTGCTCAACGCGGGCGACGGCATGCACGAGCATCCCACGCAGGCGCTGCTTGACCTCCGCACCATCCTGGCGCATCTGCGCAACGGCGCTGAAGCCGTAAACGCCGAGACGCTGGCGGGCGTAACCGTGGCCGTCGTGGGCGACGTTCTGCACAGCCGCGTGGCGCGCTCGAACATGATGCTGCTGCCCCGCCTGGGAGCGCGGGTCCTGCTCTGCGGCCCCAAAGAACTGCTCCCCGATCTTGCCGCTCAAACCGGACCGGGCGTTGAGATTGAGCGGGACTTCGATGCGGCGCTTCGCCAGTCACAGGTGATCATGATGCTGCGCATTCAGGCCGAGCGGCTGTCCGGGCTCCAGTTGGATCTGGACGAGTACCGCGCCAATTATCAGCTCACCGGGCAGCGGCTGGCGGCGCACGCACCGCAGGCCGTGGTGCTGCATCCGGGGCCCATCATCCGCGGCATGGAAGTAACGGCCGGCGTGGCCGACGGGCCGCAGTCGGCGATTCTGGAACAGGTACGTAACGGAGTGGCGATTCGCATGGCGGTTGTGGAGCGGGCACTGACAGCAGTTCAGCAAGGAGGCCGCGCATGACGGCGCTTGCAATTTGCGGAGGCAGGCTGGTCGATCCCGCATCCGGGGTCGATGCAGCCAAAGACATTCTGCTCAGGGACGGCCGCGTAGCTGAAATCGCTGGGCCGGGCAAACTCAAGCTGGGTAACGGCGCGTCCGACGTCGAAAAGCTGGACGCCAAAGGCCTCATCGTGGCTCCCGGCCTCGTAGACATGCACGTGCACCTGCGCGAGCCGGGGCAGGGATACAAGGAGACGATTGCCACCGGTACGGCTGCCGCCGCCGCGGGAGGATTCACCGCCGTGGCCGCCATGCCCAACACCACCCCGGTCAACGACTCGCCCGAGATCACGCGCTGGATGCTGGCGCCGGAGCGCGGCGCCGTCGTCCGCGTCTTCCCCATCGTAGCCGCCACGCGCGGCTCCAAAGGCGAAGCGCTGAACGACTTCGCGGCCCTCAAATCGGCCGGTGCGGTAGCCGTCACTGACGATGGACGGCCAATCCTCAAAGACGGCGTAATGCGCGAGACGCTGACCTCTGCGGCGCGCGCGGGCTTAAGCGTAATCCAGCACGCCGAAGATACCCGTATGACGCACGGCGCCTCCATGAACCTTGGCCCGGCCGCATTCAAGCTGGGACTGCGCGGCATGCCGCCGGAAGCCGAAACCTCCATCGTCGAGCGCGACATTCGCCTCGTGAGCGAACTGCGCGATCCGCGCGTTCACCTGCACGTAGCGCACACTTCCACCGCCGGTGCGCTGTCCGCCGTGCGCCAGGCGCGTAAGAATGGACTGCGCGTCACCTGCGAAGTGGCGCCGCACCATTTCCTGCTGACTGAAGGGCATGTCGGCTTCTACAACACCCACGCCAAAATGAATCCGCCGCTGCGTTCGGCCGCTGACCGCGATGCCATGGTGGAGGCGCTTATGGACGGAGTCGTCGACGCAATCGCCACCGACCACGCCCCGCACGCCACGCACGAGAAAGAGGTCGAGTTCGAAAAAGCGCCCAACGGAATCACCGGCCTTGAGACCGCACTGGGCCTCGCCCTCCGCTGGCTGCACCGCGAGTGGAGGATGCCGCTGGGACGCGTGCTCAGCCTGCTCAGTGCCCAGCCCGCAGCTCTCCTCGGCCTGAAAGGCCGCGGCACGCTGGCCGTGGGAAGCTTTGCAGACGTGGTGGTCTTCGACCCTGCGGCCGAATGGAATTTCGACGCCCACGAGTCCAGGTCGAAATCGAGAAACACCCCGTTTGACGGATGGACCATGCAGGGTAAAGTCCACTGGACCATCTGCGAAGGACGGGTGGCGTACTCGGATCGAAGCTGATTGTTCCCTTCAGGTCAGAATCGCATTCCGTGCCCCGGAACTTCGAGGAACGGAAGATCTAACACTTGCAGCTTACAGCGCAGAAAAATAGGGTCTAGCTCAGGATGCCTTGCCGCGAAGCATCTCTTCGGCACGGAGCCAGTCTTCTTCATGATGCCCGTGCTGGAAACCGCGCTCTGACCAGAACTGGTGAGCGAGCTTCGCCACATCTTCATGAGCTACCGGCTTCGGCGATGACATGGTTAAAATAGCGGCTTTCTTGGCGGGGCTCTTGCGGGGTTTCGACGGTGCCTTGGCAGCTTGTGTCTTCTTGACGGTCTCTGCCTTGGTTTTCTTGACTTTCTCTGCCATTGAGTTTCCTCCAAGGAAGTTTTGGGCCGAAAATTCGACCATCTTCTTTGAGCATACACACGATTGGCAACTCCCCAAAGACGAAAAGCCCGACAGAACCAGCGGTGTAAACTGTGGCAACCCTGCGGCACATGGCAGCTCGCCGCACGGAGCGCATCTGTTGCCCCAGGGGAACTCTGGATGCCTTGGAGGAACCTGCGATGTTCTCGATCCCCGGCGCCGCACAATGTACCGGCCTGAGCCTGCTTTTCCTGCGCCTGGTGGTGGCGCTTGTCTTCGGAACAAGCGGCTTTTACCACCTGAAATCACCGCAACAACGGGCTGAAAGCCTCGGACTCAGCGTGGGTTTCACCGGCTTCCTCGGCGCGGCGGAGTTGGCCGCAGCCATTGGGCTCACCCTTGGCGTCTTTACGCAATGGGCCGCGCTGGGACTCATCGCCGTCTCACTGGGAGCCATCTGGATGAAAGCCGTAAAGTGGCATACCGGCTTCTGGGGAGAGAAATCCTCCGGCTGGCACTACGACCTGCTGTTCATAGCAATGAACTTGGTGATTTTGTGCACCGGCGGCGGGCGATTCGCACTGCTGCCGGCATAGAAGCTTCCGGATTACGTGTTATACTTTTATATAATTTAAGGAGTACGAGCAATGCACACTACCAACCTGCGCAAAGTCGGCGGTTCCGTAATGCTGGCAGTTCCGCCGGCCATTCTTGAACTGCTTCGTCTTCGAGCCGGTTCAACCGTCGGCATTGCAGTAGACGGGGAGCGGCTGGTGATTGAGCCTACGGTCAAACCGCACTATACACTGGCTCAGTTGCTGGCCGAATCCGATTATGCAACTTCCCGAAAGGCCAAAGACCGCGAGTGGCTGGAGGCGCCGCCCGTTGGCCGCGAACTGCTATGAAGCGCGGCGACATCTACCTGGTTTCGCTCGATCCCACTCTCGGGCATGAGCAACGCGGACGTCGGCCTGTGCTTGTCATTTCTCCCACAGAATTCAACGAAGTTACGCAGTTGCCTGTGGTTTTGCCCATAACAGGTGGCGGCGGGTTTGCCCGGAATATCGGCTTCGCCGTGCCTCTGTCCGGCACTCGAACCACAGGAGTAGTGCGGTGCGATCAGCCGCGCGTACTTGATCTCAAGGCCCGCAAAGGAAGAAGGGCCGAAGCGATTCCACCGGATATTCTGGAAGAAGTGCTGGCCAGAACGGTCACGCTCTTCGTCTAGTGTCCTGAGTCTGAAGTTCTTGCACAAAATCTGGCGACGGAATCGAGGATCTGGTCTGCGTTTTTGTGCCAGATGAACGGTTTTGGATCTTTGTTGTGGTGTTGGATGTAGGTGCGGATGGCCTTCTCCAACTCTTTGGTTGAGCGATGCACGCCGCGGCGGAGCTGTTTTTCCGTCAGCAGAGCGAACCAGCGCTCGACCAGGTTGAGCCAGCTGGCCGAGGTGGGCGTGAAATGCAGATGGAAGCGAGGTCTTTTCACCAGCCAGTCACGAATCAGTTGGGTTTTATGGGTGCCGTAGTTGTCCAGGATCAGATGCACGTCCAGTTTCGCGGGCACGTTCTGCTCGATGGTATCGAGGAAGTTGCGGAACTCCAGCGAGCGATGCCGCCGCTGTGTCTGCCCGATCAGCTCGCCGCTCTTGGTGTCGAGGGCGGCAAACAAGGTGGTGGTTCCGTGGCGCGCATAATCGTGCGTGCGGCGTTCGATCTGGCCGGGACGCATGGGCAACAGCGGAGCGGTTCTGTCCAGTGCCTGAATCTGGCTCTTTTCATCGACGCACAGCACCAGGGCGCGTTCTGGCGGAGCCATATACAGTCCCACAATGTCACGAACCTTTTCAATGAACAGCGGGTCCTTCGATAACTTGAACGTCTCGGAGCGGTGCGGCGCCAGCGAAAAGGCGCGCCAGATGCGGCTGATCGAGGACTGACTTAAGCCACATGCCCTGGCCATGTCGCGGGTGGACCAATGCGTGGCAGCCTCTGACTGACTTTCCAGAGTTCGCGTCAACACCTGTTCGATTTGTTCGTCACGCAGTTTGCGTGAGGTGCCCGGGCGCGGTTCGTCGAGCAAACCATCCAGGCCCAACTCCAAATATCGCCTCCGCCATTTACCTACCGTATGGGGGATGGTGTTCAAGCGGGTGGCAATGACCTTGTTGTTGATGCCTTCGGCTGCCAACAAAATGATCCGCGACCGCATGGCCAGCGCCTGGCCGGTCTTCGCCCGCCTGGTCCAGGCTACGAGCTGAAGCCGGTCTTGTTCGGAAATCGAAACTGGAGCCAACGGACGACCAGTGCGCATCGGAGTTCCTCCCACTCTATCCGATGCGTCACATGTCCATACTTATGCTATTTATTTAAGACTCAGTATACTAGCAGCCAGTGGCAAAAGTCTGGTTTTGAAAGGGCACGACTTTAGTCGTGCCGCCAGTGGCCTAAAAGTGAGCGTGGCTTTAGCCGCCGAGGGAAAGCTATTTTGGAATCCTGACTTTTGCCGCAGACTGCTAGCCCTTCCGCCGGTAGTGAACCTGGAACTCGTACCCCGCGTTCGCAGGAAACAGACTCGCCACGTGCCGCAAACGCTCCGCCAGGGCAGGCGCGGCCAGCAGGGGATACTCGCGCTCGCGCAAGTCGTGGTAGTCGAAGTCCACGGCCAGTGACAGCATGTAGACCGCCAGCGCATCGGAGAACGTCGATTCGAAGTAGCTGTTGCGCGCGCGCTCGTCGATGATCTTCTGCCCGTTGCGGCTGTCCTCGGCGCGGCGGCGGGTCTCCCAGGCATCCTGGCTGGTCTCGCCCCGCACCTGCGATTCGGCCTGCGACCAGACCAGCGAAGAAAAGCTCTCGGGAACACCTGCGGCCTCCACGAAATTGTGGGCCACGTTGATGAAAAACTCGAAGGCCAGGCCAAAGCGGTCCTCGACCAGCCGCGTGGAAAGAAACACAGCCTGCGTGGCGCCGAAGGTGGCATTGCGGTGGCAAACGGCGCGGTCGCCCAGGTCGACGCTATAGGCCGGGGCAATCATAATCTCCCCGGTGTCTGAAATCGCCAGGGGTACAAAGTAGTAGGCGCGCTGGCTGAGCGCCGCGGAAAGCGTCGCCGGCACGGCTCCCACCAGGCGCTCCAGATCGGCATCGGAGATACGGGTCTCGCCCCATGCGGCGTAGTGCACGCCGTTGGGAGCTTGCAGAATCGTGACCTGGGTAGCCACTTTTTCCGCGTGCCACAATTCAATTTGTGCTGGACTGGCCATGAGTCTGTATTCTAGATCAAGGAGGCCGCGAAAACGATGGAATCCCAGTCAACCATGTCCCACGACGGTGCAAAGTTTCTCGGTTTTCCCCTTGAAGGCTTTGGATTCTTCACCAGCCTGCTGCTGGCCTTTGCGGCGGCGTTCTTCACCTTCTTCGCAAGTACTTTTCTGGCCATCTTTTACCTGCTCGTCTGGAATCAGATTCTGGGCCACAGTGTCGACTACGCAGACTCCTATCTCTACGTCGGCCTCCCTGCCGGATTGGTAATGCTGGCAATAGCTCTGCCCGTTTTCGGCACGTTGTGGGTAAGGGCTCGGTTGAAGAAGTCCCGCGATTAAAGCCGGCAGTGCACCCAGCGTTTCGCCTCCAAAGCTCTGAATGACAAATCGCCCGCTCCGGACTACTGCGGATCGGTAATCGGTTGCGCCGCGGAACACGCGCCTTATAGCGGTTCTCCTTCAGATGGGAACTGGGTCCTGGTTCGCGTGACCACACACGCAGCCAAGCCCGCGCAGCGGGCAAAAGACGGTAGCCCCAGGCGCAAGCCTGGGGACGAAATCTCGTTTCGTGTGTTCAGCCCCCACAAGGGGCGCAAGATCCGCTCTCTTTCCATTCGCTGAACATCAAACGGCCTGCAAACTGCTCTAGTTCCCTGAAGCCTGTTGCAGGCTGTAGCCGTCGCGCGTGCGAATGCGGTATCTCCTCAGATTCTTGCCCACAAGCTTCACTGTGATGGAGCGCCAGCCACGGTTCGGGTTGGGCGCGGGATAGTAGCTCAGCGTATAGAGGTGCGCCAGGTCTTCCTTTATGGAAGAGAAGGCCTTTTGTTCGTCGCGCCAGTTGTGGGCAAAGTAGGCTTTGCCGCCCGTAGCCCGGCTCACGCGTTCAAAGGCCGCCGTAGAAACTGACTGCTTATGCGCCGCCTGAGTGCTGATAATGTAAATGATCGTCCCGGTCGACTGCGCAAGCTCCGCCACATCCTCCGGCGGAACAGAGCTGGCGTTGTCCGGCCCGTTGGAAAAGACCACGATCGCCTTGCGTCCCCTGAGCGGTGCGGCGTCTTCCACGGTCAGCAGCAGGCAGTTGTAAAGCGCCGCGTCGTCTCCGGCCACTGTGCTGCGCACCCCCCGGATAATTTTGAAGCGGTTGAGCGTAAGCGTCGCGGCACGCGACAAATCGCGGCTGTAAGAATAGAACGCGATCTTGTCCTCCTTGGCCATGGAACGGATGAAGTCGGTAATGGCGTCCTGCGCGAAAACAAAGCCGTGATACATGTAGTTGCTGGTATCGAAAAGGATGAAGACGTTGGCCCCCGAGGGTTTCGCGGCCGGTACATCGTGCATCACCGCCGCGCCTTTGCCTGAACCGGCTAGTCCCGCCGCTCCCGGGCTGCTCACCGGCTCCAGAGGCGTTTGGTTCACTTCGTCCACAATCTGGTTACCTTCCTCAAAGCTCGCAATCTTCTCGGGAATCTTGTCTTCGGTGATGCGAAAGTCCTGAGGGCGCAGCCCGGAGATGTAACGCCCCTTGCGGTCGGTGACGGCCACGTTGAGCTGAACCAGATTCACGTTGAGATGCAGCCGCGCCGAGCTTTCCTGGGCCACGGGGCGCGGTTCTGTTCCAAAGATGAAAAGCAGCCCCGAAGCGATGGCGAGGCAAACAATCGTTCCTTTTGCCGAAGTCTTCACAATCCGCACTCCTCTTCCCTTGCATTTCGCGGCGTCTTTCAAGATGAGCATTCCGGTCATCCCCGGCCCTCTCGGTCTCCTGCGCTCCTTAACGCCCCCTTGTGCGTCACTGCTCCGTCAAAACCTCTTACCGCGCGGCTATCAGCCGCTGATTCCCGCCGCCGATGCCGATCTTGCCCTCGCGGAATTCCCGCCCGGTCTGCCGCATGGCGCGCAGCAGCGCCGGCCAGTCATCCATGCTAGTGCCAAAAATGTTCGCCACCATATTCCGTGTCAGCTTCGGCACCAGAAGATTGAGCATCGCGGGAGAGTAACCCTTCTCATCCGCCAGCCGGGCCCAGTAAAGATTCGTGGACTCCCACGATTCGCCGAAGTATCGGTTGGCCCATCCCGCAGAGACGGGAAACATCCCCGTAAACAGCAGTGACGGAGCCTCATTCCGCGCTATTTCGGGGTGCGGCACGCCAAAGAGTCTCTTGAGTTTCGCCATGTTGATAGAAGAAGGATCTCTTCGCGCCAGCTCGGCCAGTGCGCGGCCCGCTTCACCATACTCAGACTCCCGACCGGGAAACTTCCTGTGAAATTCCGCGCCCAGGTAGAACGTCTCTGTGGGCAGCATCTTCGGAAGAAATGCGGTGATGCTCTTCTTGCTTTGAAGAGCGTCTTCCACCTGAACCAGCCGGTTCGTCGTCATGCAATCGGCAAGAATGCCGGTCACTTCCCCGCGCAGTTGCGCATCGGTTGCTGCAGCGGTAAGCAATTCTTCCCCGGTACGTTGATAAAGGTCCACGGCGTGAAGCTGGTCCCGGCTCACGCCCCACCAGCGCGGCACCACGGCGTCCGACAGCAGCACCGGTACCGTCTCTCTCCAGATGAGCGCCTGCACATGCGACGGCGCAATAAAGTCGTCTTCCATCGAAGCCAGCGCATAAGGCAGATCCGCCAGCGACCCCATCAGAAACGCGCCGCCGCCGGCCGTCACTCCTATGCCCACTGACACGGGCGCGCTCCAGATGTTCTCTACGCCCTGCACTGAAGCCGCGGTAAAGTCATGCGCCCGCACAAACAGCGGATTGTTCCGCAGCACCTGAGCACCCGGCGGCTCATAGTAGGCGTAGTTCAAACCCACCAGCGTGTCCCTCAGGAACGGGGCCAGCCGCCCGCGCGCCGCTTCCAGCTTCGAGGCTGACGCCCGCTCCCGGATCACCTTGGCCAGGTCCGTACGCACCTGCAACTCGGCATGGCGGCTGCTGTAAACCACCGGCGACCACGTGGCTCTTTCGGATCCCGTAAAGATCGGCTGCGGCAACTCGAACTCCCGCAGGTCACCCGCCATCTGCAGCAGCGAACCGGTCGCAGACTGCCCATGAGCCAGCCGGTTGAGACCGTCGAAAAGCCCGAAAAGCGTGTTGAGCGAAACCAGCCGCTGGTCGTCCAGCACACCGCGAATTCTGTCAGCCAGTTGATCGTGGATCCTCCTGCCAACTTTCGTGCTCTGAGCAGGGCCGGCCAGCAGATTCACAACCTCGTCCTCACTTACCTCGGGACTGCCCCCGGCAGCCACCACCGCCGACTTCAGCGAACTCCGCGCCGCATCGAAGAGTTCGTTCTCTGACCCTACCTTCCGGAAAGGATCGACCGTCTTCTGCCACGACGCATTCAATGCCCTGGCCGGAATCTGACCCTGCCGCGCAAAGATCTCCCATATGCCCACATCGGCCTGAAAGGCCCCCAGCGCATTGGCCCGCAGCGCGGAGTTTGAAATCCCGTTTACCTCGTCCCCCGCTTCAATAAAGCGCGCGATCGAACTATCGTCAAGCTCCGGAAACTCGGCAAATAGCTGGTACCAGGCGTTGTACCGGTCAAACCGCGAACCAATCAGATGGACCGTCGCCTCCGACATCCGGTGTCCCGGCGCTCGTCCGCGGTCAATCGCGCTCAGTGTCAGATATATCTGCAACGGCCCCGTGTTTGTCTCCACGTTTGCGGCCGCTGCAAGTCCCGCAAGCAGCCGGTCGGGACTGTCCAGGGTATCTTTGTGCTTTCCCCAACTGCGAAGACCGGTCGACTTATCCTGGTGCGCAAAAATATCTCTCCAGTACGCGGTATCGCCCGGAATCCGGGGATCGCCGTTTGCCTGCCACTCCATGCGCGTAAGCAGCAGCAGCAAATTGGCATTGTGCGGAAAGACGCTGTTGGCCGCGCCAGCCTTCACTCCCGTTGAGCGCCACGCTTCGTACACTTGCTTGAGCCGCGGCCACTGTGTAACGTGAGCCTGCTGGCTGGGATTCACACGCTGCAGCGCATCGAAGTATGCCGCAAGCCATCCGCGATCGCGGTCGAGCAAATGCTCAACAAAGGCGCTCGCAGAACTGGGACTGGCTCCCACCAGTTGACGCCAGGCCGCATCGGCCTTCGCTCCACCCGGAACTTCGACCGTCCCGGAGCGGATGCAGAGCTGGCTGCCGTAAAAGTCAATGACGTCCGCATGGGAAATCAGCCTCGCAATCCCCGGCCCATGCAGAAGCGCAGCCCGCGTTTGAGCATCGACCCTTGCCAGCGCCGAATACAGGCGGTCAACCTCCGGGTCGTAAAGCAGAAGGTCCAGCATGTTGCCACCGGCGCGCCTGCCGCGTGCGCTCACTGCCGCCCACTGCCCCCTCGTCGCCAGCACAGGCACTTCGGTTGCGGGGAACTCATAGCTGAACGGGACGCCCTTTTGCAGATCCTCCTCAAACCGCGTCAGCGGAAAACCGGAGTCTGCCGTCAGAAACGCCCGCCCCGCGTCGGCCGTCTGAAGATAGGCGTCTTTCTGCCCGCAAGGCTTTTCGAACTTGTAGCCGAGAGTGTGAACCAGGCGAAGCGATTCGCTGCAGTTGGCCACGTGGATTTTGCCATCCGGGCCGGTCATGCGCCGCAGCTCGCGCGCCATGTGCACATAGCGGATGATGAGGCGCAGGAACTCCGTCTCCCGCCCATTTTCATATCCCCAGACGGAGACATTGCGCGCCAGCATCGGCAGCACCTCGGGAGCAGTCACCTCCTGGCTGATGCCGGCCATGCGCAGGAAGGAGCGAAGCGGACCGGGAATTGTTGCTGTTCGCGATTCAGGCGAATACCGCGCCCGCGCCGGGGCGGCGCCTTCGGCCGGAATGCTGGCCCCGAGGCACAATGCGGCGCCAACGGCCAACGCAGCGAGAGAGCGAAAAGAGAGGCTCATTGCAAATGCCCCTTTCGATCTACATTTGGACCTACTGACTTGTGGAAGAACCCATTAGGCGGTACCACCCCTGGGCAGTCCCGGGAAACCGCCATGCGGGTCGGCTAAGAGCAAACAGAGTGTTTGCCCGTCCCGCAAATCATCTATGAAGAATAATGACCGCCCCGGTTATTGACCTTTTCTGGCTCTTCAGGTGTCGCCTCCCAAATCAACGTTGCTTCCACAAGCCTGCGGGTTATTTGCTTGCGGAAGCCAGGAGCCTTGTCACTGGCCTGAGCTTTCTCAGCGGTTTGGGAGGCCAAACCTGCCGGGGCATCATTCTCGCAAATCTTTTCCACATCCGGCAAGCCCTATTCCCGTCTGATTCCACCCAATTCTGCCAGGTCCCATAACCCAACCCCACCGGCAAGTACACCCCTCTACAGCCACCTTCCCTGGCCGAAACCCGCCATCGATGTTTTCAGCCAGGACTCAACACCATCCCCGCCGGAAGCGAGGATGATGTTTACCAAATCGCCACTGACGAGTTACCTATACCATTCTCGCAAGTCGGCTCTTTGTCAGCTTTCAGGTGGCAGACATAGCCGGGCGAGCCCCTGGATTTGATCCCGTACTCGGTACTGATGCCAACGGCATGACTTCCGGATTACCCGATCCGCTCCGAATCTGGCTCCCCAAAATCGACGCATTGGGAGCTCTTGCTGTCTAAATCCAGTGTCGCTCGAACCCCAGCAACACCCGCCGCAGGTGCCGCCGTTTACACTCAAACCAAATGCTCAACCGAGGCTATGCCTACACCACAATCATCAGCAGCAAATATCATGGACAAACTCTGCTCTCCCACTTGGCATGCCTTTACTCCCACTCAACCCCAGAAGCTTGGCAAGAAAAACTGAACCACGGCGAAGTCACCCTCAACGGTGTCACCGCCACCGGAAGCGAATCGGTCACTGCAGGCCAAACCCTTGTCTGGAGCCGTCCACCCTGGATCGAACCAGACGCTCCTCGGCACTTCGAAGTTCTGTTTGAAGACCCCCATCTGTTGGCCGTCAACAAACCCAGCGGGCTGCCCACCCTCCCCGGCAGCGGCTTCATGGAAAACACGCTCCTGCACCTGGTGCAGAAGCATTACCCCAATGCAAACCCTGTCCACAGGTTGGGCCGAGCCACCAGCGGCATCGTCCTCTTCGCGAAAACAGCGCAGGCCGCCTCGAATCTGGCGGCAAACTGGAACACGCCCGATATTCAAAAATGCTATCGGGCACTGGCTCAACAGATTGCACTGCAGGACAGCTATGAAATCCTTACACCCATCGGCTTGGTACCGCACCCGCGCATCGGTTCCGTGTGGGCCGCCAGTCCCAATGGCAAGCCGTCAAAGTCAGTGGCCAAGGTGATCTCACGCACCACTGGCACCACGACATTTGCGGTGAGCCTGTATTCGGGCCGCCCTCATCAGATCAGAATCCATCTGGCATCCATCGGACATCCCCTGGTGGGCGATCCTCTGTACGGCTTAACTGGCCAGCCTCTTGAAAAGGATCCCGGCCTCCCCGGCGATGGAGGATACTTCCTGCACGCCCAATTCCTGAAATTCCCACACCCCATCACCGGAGTACAAATCCATCTTGAGGCAGCTTTGCCATCCGGATTCTCATTGCATGAGTAGGCTCACGGCGGAAATCGAATCAGGGTAGCCGTTGAAAACTGCGAGATCTCGCAATTCCGAATCCTGACGAAGCGAGTTAAATGACGCGTCCATCATGGTGGTTCTAAATCGGCCAGTGTCCCGAGATGCGGAGAAGCGGATGTTGCTTACTTCCTAACGCGACGATAGGCGGTGATTGGCTCAGAACTTGAGATTGGCAGCTAGAAAATCCCGGCATGGCTCACTTCGAAAAACGATCGAATGTCAACAACAAAAAGCCTATGATCGAAGCCACACCACCTAGATAATAAGCTCCAACTACTAACCAATACTGTACCGGCTCCTTAGCACGGTAAATCCAGGCGTTAGAGCGGTTCCAGGCTTTTCCGAGGCACGTATAGAGGACCGCCAGAAAAAGAGCGACCATCCCGATGGTCAACAAAATATACCGCGGATCAGACATCCCGCTCCTTTTCTCCTGATGTGAAATGCGCCTGCAACTGTCGCCGCGGAGCTGTAATCAGTTTCAACAATTCCTCCGTGATTTCGCGCGCCATCAGGCCTCGTGTTCTTCCTCTTGACTTTCGACTTCATGGAAGTCGGCTATCTGGACAACGTCTCCGATGCAAGGTGCGCCGCGTCGGACCCATTTCCGAAGAGATTTGTTAACCAACTCGTCATCTCCGGTTGGCCGGTTAACCATGCACGTGCCCCAATTTACGACGGCCGGTTACTCGCCCGGAAGGCAAGGTTTCAAGCGGTCAAGCTAAATCAGTTGGCTTTCTTTGAAAAAGGATTCATGACGCTAGTCGTCATATCGGGCACAACTGGCAAATTCGGCGTGCAACGTCCTGCGGTATCGCCAAATTTCCATGGTCGTGCCCGGGAGTCCTGCGTCAGCATCATTGCTTCTTCATTACTTATTGCAGCTTCACAATACTTCCACCCATGATCGCTCGGCAAATAAATATAAAGCACTGACTGTGAAGCGACCGTAGCGGGAGGCTCTCCCTGAACAGTAGCGTGGCTGGCAGACTGGTTGACGATAATCGCAAAGCGGCCCCCAGTACCCGTCGTGATACCGAGGATATCTTCGTCAAACAGATGCGGATTACAGGGATCATTCATCTTCATGCAAGTTTGCCGCGTTGGCATATGCGCAGCATTTTCACGTGCCAGTTTCGCCCGCATTGCGTCTCCTTCAGGCGGGTACAACTCGGTGGTGGTGCCTCGTTTCAGATCGGCGAGTTGCAAGCGCTCCGCCTGTACAGGAGAGAAATGGATCATGTCTTCGATCAGGAGGATCTGGTCAGGCGCAACTGGCATCGGTCCGAAGCCATAGAGTGTCGTCCTTTGCGCTAATTGGTCGTCAAGCACGATGATGCAGCCAGCCGATGGAGAAATATGAGTGGACACGAGAGTGAACTCTCCGACCTTCAATATGCCGGTGAAAGCTCCAAGACAAGCATCAAATTTGCCCATTTGAAGCTTGGCCCTTTGTAAGACTCCACTCTGCCTGTCGTACTTCACAACATGCGCGGAAACGATAGCTGAGTTCGCACCGAGGACATCGTAGGCAACCTCCAGTACGTCTTTGCCTCCCAATACAATGGTGCCGCCGACAGTCTGGCCAAGCTCTCCTGAGCTGAAAGAGCCAGATGGAATGTGCTCTTCGAGCAACAACTCCTTGAGCGTCTTGGCAGGAAGCAATGGGGCCGCAATAACTATCCATAAAAGCAACCAGGCTCGAACTTTCATCCGGTCTCCTTTTGCTGGACAATTCTAGTACTCTCGGCCCCGGGCGTATCGTCGGCAATGGGAGACGCCACCAAACGCTCCGAGGCACCGCCCGGGTGTAGGCCCAAGCTTTGCATCGGAGGATGTTAACCATTTCGACAAGGAAGGGTTGGCGGTCGTACGGGCGTTTGCCGGCTTCTGAACGCTGGGCCCACCGGTAGCGGAATCAAGTGGCGCGATACCGGCCCGACGTTTATTTGAAAATCTCCGTAACAGTTCGTGTTACACTCGGTCTAGTGATCAAGAGCTTCCGCCACCGGGGCATCGAGCGGTTCTTTCTGACCGGCTCGAAGGCCGGCATCCAGCCGAAACATGCCGCCCGACTCCGGCTGCAGTTGACCACCCTGCACTTGGCCTCGCGCCCGGAGGACATGAACCGCAGCGGCTGGGACTGGCACCGGCTCAAGGGCGACCTGGCCGGGCATTGGGCGGTAACGGTCAACGGCAACTGGCGGCTGACCTTTACCTTCGAAGGCGAGGACGCGATTTTGGTCGACTATCAGGATTATCACTGAGGGGTATCCATATGGCAACGATGCACAACCCGGCAAGCCCCGGCGAGCTATTGCGCGAGTTTTTGGGCAACCGGTCGGTAAGCGAACTGGCTGCTCATATTGGCGTGGCGCGGGCCACGGTCTCTCGCATCCTCAACGGCCGCACCGCGATCACTGTTGACATGAGCATTCGGCTGGGCGACGCTCTGGGCCTCTCGCCCGAGTTCTTTACTCGCGCCCAGGTGCAGTACGACCACTGGCATGCCGCACAGAAGAAGCGCCCAAAGATCAAGCCTCTGGCCGCTTAAAGAATCTGCCGGTCTTCCTTTGGCAGTTGCCAGAGGAGCAGACCGCGGCAAATGGCCGTACCCTTTGCCGCCAGAGCGCGAGATCTGGAATAGCTCCCGATATGTCTTATGACGGCGAGTGTCCATAAATCCCCGTATATACTTCGAAAATATCAAGTTAGATGCCAACCGGCGGTCGTGCTCCCGAGTGGTCGGCCACTCTTACCTTTGAGGTTTTTTGCCCTCGATTTCGCTCCTTTGCACCGGTTCCGTGACATTCTTCCACGCTCGGCGATGGCTGATTTGCGAATTAGAGCCAAATCGCCAAAACAAAATATGTACAACTGGTAAACACCGCCAGCGCCTGATCACCCGGCACTCACCTGCCCTTCTCACCTCCATGGCCATGGCTGGCGCCGGCATTCCGCAGTATCGGCTGGCAACAAAGCACCGCAACTGGAATGCCCCGCGCTGCCGCCGCTCTCTCAAAACACATCCGGCACCGAATGGAATGCAATGCGCGTGGGCGCGGCCTTGAAGGCTGCAAGCATGGTCGCCGGTGCCAACGTACTCAGCCCGTATTTGTTATTGAGGGCATCCATCGTCTTGAGCAGGCGCGCCCGGCTTTGCTCGTCACCAAGCCCCTCGAACAGATTCAGCGTATGCAGCCGGTCGGGCACCAGCCCACCAAGCACCACCCCGATAAAGTACGGGTGCTCGTACTGCGCGCCCCGCGGCCGCGACTCCCACAGCCGCCGCAGCGCCGCGATCAGCATGGGATTGTCCTGGCATTCGCTCAGTTTCAGCTCTTCGCGCCACCCGCGCGCCGGCACCCCAAAGCGGCTCACCGGCGTGCCCTCGCTGCGCGGCACCGCAAAACCAATCGCCAGGCCGATGCTGCTCGCCCACAGCCCCGCCGCCCGCAGCCGCATCGCCGCCTTGTGCAGCAGCTTGTGCGCCACCGCCCAGGCCTTTTCCTCGGTGCGCATCTCCGGGGCCAGCACATGCTGGTGGCTGATCGACTTCAAGTGCTCAGTCTCAGCCATCTCAAAGTCTTCGCCGCGCAGCCAGTGCCACAACCGTTCGCCCCACACTGAGCCCCAAAGCTCGCCCGCCTGCTCGCAGTCGAGCGCCAGCAGGTCGTCCATGCTGCGCAATCCGCGCTCGTTGAGCCGCTTTTCCGTGCGCGCTCCAATGCCAGGCAGGTCCCGCAGTTCCAGCCGCTTCAGCGCCTCCGGCAGAACATCCAGCGGCAGCGCCACCAGCCCGTCCGGCTTCTCCATGTCGCTGGCCACTTTCGCCAGGTAGCGGTTCGTCGCCAAACCCACCGAGCTGCGCAGCACCGTCCCCACCTGCTCGCGAATGCAGGCCTTCACCTTGCGCCCCAGTTCCAGCGCGGCCAGCAGAGGCCGCTCCCGGCCCATCAGCCGGCAGGCCATCTCGTCGATTGAAAGCACCGCCGTAACCGGCACACAGCTCTCCACCGCCTCAACCACGCGGTGATGATACTCGGTGTAAAGCTCGTGGCGGCCCTCCACAAACACCACGTCCGGACACATCCGCCTGGCATCGGCCACCACCGTTCCCGTCTTCACCCCAAAAGCTTTCGCCTCGTAACTCGCTGCGATACAAACAGTTGTCTCCGCCATCATGGGCACGACCGCCACCGGCCGCCCGCGCAGTTCCGGGCGCGCCTGCTGTTCCACCGATGCAAAATAGGAGTTCAGATCCACAAACAGCCAGTTCAGCGCCGGGCCCCTGCTGGCGCCCGCCTCCGCCTCGCTCCCGGCCTCCGGCGCCGGGCGCGCCGCTCCCCCCGCGGCGAACTGCAGTTCTTCCGGCCATTCCTCGGGAGTCGAGTCCCACGCCGAACTGGAGGCAGTGGATCCCATTTCGGAACTATTTTCGCCTTTTCTTTGCTATTAAGCAAGGCTAAAGACGAAATTCAATTCTGTGCAAACTCCGGAGATTAAGATTGCGTCATAATTGATATAGAGAAGTTTGGGAGGCTTGCTACCGGAGAACGGTACCGGCAGTAAGTAATGAGTATGCATGGTCTGGCTCAGTGGTTTTCGACTGGCGCGACGATCATCGCCCTGGTAATCACCGCGGCTGTGGCTATCTTCCTCGTCTGCTGCCTGGAGTGCACAAAGTGCCCCAAGAAAGAAAAGGACGATATCTTCAACCGCCACGAGTTATAACCGGGCGAACGGAGGATGAATTATTGCACGCTTCCGGTGATTGGGGGCAGTAAGTTTCGCTCAAAGTACGCCAGAATGCTCTTGTAAAGATGTGTTTGCACATCCGCGCCGAGGAGATCATGTGTTTTTCGCGGAAAGATCTCCAGATCGTAAGACTTCCCAGCCGTAATCAAAGCTTGCACAAACTGCACCGTATTTCCAAAATGCACATTGGTGTCCCCGGTTCCGTGTACCAGCAGCAAATGCCCCTTAAGATTCGCCGCTGAGTTGACCACCGCAAATTTCTGATAGTCGGCACGAAACTGATTCGGTTCCCCCAGGTAGCGCTCCGTATATACCGAGTCGTAATTGCGCCAGTCGGTCACCGGCGCCACGGCCACGCCGGCGCGAAAGCGGTCCGAATGCGTCATGGCATACAGCGTGAATGTGCCGCCCCAGCTCCAGCCCCACCATCCCAGCCGCTTGCCATCCAGCTCAGGAAACTGCTTCAGCACGTCATCCAGCACGGTAAGCTGATCTTCAAACTGCACCGGCCCAAAGTTATGATAGGCAGCCTGCGCAAAGGCGCGTCCGCGTCCTGCCATCCCGCGATTGTCGGCGTGCAACACGGCCATGCCGTGCTGCGCCAATAATTCGTCAAAGAGCAGGCTGTTCGACCAGGTATTCCGAACGCCCTGCGAACCCGGCCCTCCATAGGGATTCACAATCAGAGGCACACTCCCCTTTGCCTGCTCGCCCTTCGGCAACAGCAGCGTGGCATACAGCGTAGTGCCGTCCTTGGCCTTCACCTCAAGCTGCCGCGGCGCAACCAGCCCATAAGACTCCAGCATGTCCGTCTTCCAGAAGACGTTGCACACGCCCTTCCCGCGGCAGATGCGAAACGTAGGAGGACTCATCCGCGTCGAGTGCTTATCCACAAAGCTGCCGCCCGCGGGGGCAAAGTTGCCCGTGTGGAATCCCGGGCTGGTCGTGAGCCGGCGCCTCTTGCCTTTGAACGTCACCTCCCACAACTGCTGCCCCAGCGGATTGCCCTCGTTGGCCGCATAGTCCACCACGCCCGCCTGGTCGTCCACGTTATACACATCGCCCACTTCAAAGTCGCCCTTTGTAAGCTGCCGCTCGAGTTGGGCCGGCCCTGAAAGCGGATGCCCCTTGTCGTAGCTGTAGAGATAAAGCTGGTTGTGACCGCTACTCCAGTCCGTCAGAACAATATGTCCGTCGCCCACCGATACATCGTAGTTATCGTCAAGAAACTTATCGTCGTTGATCTCCAGCATCTTTTGCGAGCTGCCGCCGTCGGCATTGGCAAAATAAATGGTCCGGTGTTTCTGGTCCCGGGTCAGCGTCTCCACCCACAACGTATCTGAGTCGATCCATCCAAAGCGGGGAATGTAATCGTCTCCCTCCTCCAGGGGCACCTTCACCCACGTCACCCGCCCGCCCTTCGTACGCACCACGCCCAGGCGCACACTCGGGTTGTGATCCCCGGGCTGCGGGTATCGCTGCAACAACACCGCCGCGTGTACCGGAAGCCAATCTTCCAGCGGATACTCCGGCACCCGCTCTTCATTCATCTGCAGAAAGGCAAGGTGCTTCCCGTCAGGAGACCAGAAGTAATTGCTGCGCGCATCCAGCTCTTCTTCATACACCCAGTCCACCTGGCCATTAAGGATGTAAGGCTTTTCCGACGGCGCCACCACGCTTATCGGAGTGCCTCGTTCGCGCAACCGGACCACAACCAGGCTGTGATCGCGAACAAACGAAACCATGGTGCCGTCCGGCGAAAACTTCGGATCGTCTCCGAACGCGGAACCGGTAAACGCCACCTGCACGCCCGTTCCATTCCCCAGGTTGTAGATCCACAACGCGCCGTTGCTGTCGAACATCAGGTGTTTGCTGTCCGGCGCCCAGAAATAGCTGTTCACGCCGTAGCGCGCCCGGTCCGCAATCGCCACCTCGCTGCGGGGCTCCCGCATCAGCGGCGCAAGCTTTTGCCTGCCGATCAGGATACGGGTCCTTCCCGTCGCCGCATCGATCGCAATGAGCTGTCCGCTGTCCAGGTAGGTCAGGTACTTGCCGTTGGGCGACCAGCTAAGCTGCGCCGGCGGAGTGCCAATCAGCGGGCCGTGCGCATAAAGCGCTTCCACCGTGAGTGGCTTCTGCTGCGTGGCGGCAGTGCATTTGGCTGCGAAAGGAAGAACCAGAAAGGCCGGCAAAAAAAGGGCGGCTGCGCGCATCAAACGACACCTCTCCCGGAGCGGAATCCGCCATCGCACAGGTGAAAAGCAGCGCTCGTTATGATGCGGAATACCTTCCAGAATCAGTCTAATTCACAGCCAGAGACGCATCGGCACGCACCCATCATCCCGCCACACACGCCCGGCCTCGCTCGCCGCGGCGAGCAAAAAAGCCAGGACCTTGAAAGATCGCAGCCACCCCACCCAACACATGAAACGGGATACGCTACCCAAAACATGAAACGGGATACCCCACCCAAAAATGTGAAAGGGGGTGCCCCACCCTCGGCGCGTCTTTGTTTTTGCGCCTAGGGTGGGATCGCGCAGGCTCCCTGCCACCTTTGCTTTTTATTAGGAGCCACTGGCAGGTCAAGACTTTACTCGCCGCAGCGAGCAGAAAAATAAGGGCAAGCACAATGCTCTGTAACAAGGGCACGGCTTCAGCCGGGCCGCAACGGCCAATCAAATCAACGTGGGCTTCAGCCCCTGCCGAGCCTCGAACTCACCTTCCCCCATCCCCTTCTTCCGCACCCTCTTCAGCCGTGTCTTAGCTAGGGCCTTTGGCCCGTGAATGCAGATTAAGACCGATGCGCCTCGGCCGTATCTTCCCCCGGAGGGGGAACGCGAGAATAGCCCGGGGCAAGTCCGCCGCAGCGGACGCAGCCCTGGGAATAGGCCATCCTGATCCGTCGCGCCCCGTAGGGCCGCGGCGAACATCGTCGCTTTCAACCCTGCCGGAAACGCCAGCAAAATCGATTCGGGCACGCAGGCTCCCCGCCATCTTTGTTTCTTATCAGAAAGGGGGTGCCCCACCCTCGCCGCGTTCCGCCGCGGCGGATTCTTGCGGCTAGGGTGGCGTCGCGGCTATCGGTAGGTCAGGGCTTCACTCACCACAGCGATCGGAATAACTCGATGCGAGCAGCGTTTTGTGTCAAGGCACGACCTTACTCACCGCGGCGAGCAAAAAAAACTCCTCGTCGGAGGGAGGCGGGGGTTTCAACCCCCGCATGAATCGCGCCGAACCATCGGGCCTTCAGGCCCGGAGGAATGCCTTTCCGGGATTCTTTAAGATCGAAGATTTTTTCCGCACCCCCTTCAACCGGATAGCCGAAAACGCCGCAACAAATAATCTGGGCTATAAAGACCGCCGAAAGACTCCACACTCGCAAGGCTCTGTAACCAGGGCACGGCTTCAGCCGGGCCGCAACAGCCAATCAAATCGACGCGGGCTTTAGCCCCTGCCAAGCCTCGGACCCACCTTCGCTCCCCATCCCCCCTTCTTCCGCACCCTCTTCAACCCCGACAACCGAAAACGCCGCAAAAAGGGACGCCGCCCGCAGCCCCTGAGAACTGCCCCAGGAATCATCTCCGCCGCCAACCCAACCGCCAACCCGAATCCTGACACAAAGCTGTTTGCGGGGGACCTCTTCCGATATCAATGCCGAAATCGCAGTCAATGAGCGCATTGGCCTGTTGGCGTCAACCGAGTATCACACTCGGAAAGATCAGTGGACACTGGCCGACATCCGAGGACTTAACCTGTCACGCAGTTGGAATGCCGACCGGCCTCCATTCGATTTTCATGCCCCCCTGCTCCTTGACATCCGCAGCAGCCTTCAATACCTCCTCATACAGCAACTGAGGCTTGTCATGAATGGGCTTCAGCAGATTCCAGATGTCTCTTTGAGGCATCTTGGCTACCCGTCGATAGAGCAGCAACCGGAAGATGTTCAGTTCATGCTCAGCACGTGCCAGAAACTTTGGTGTGTCGAATACCTTGTTCAGTTCCATCGCTATGAAGCGAACGGAAACCGGATTCCCGTGCGTCAGGGCGTGCAGGCAGTCAATGAACGGCTCGTTGACCCCACCCACGATGTCCGTGAGATGGGACACATTCCCGGCTCCGACGGCCTTGTTAATCATGGCGTCCATCTTGGTCAGCGGCGGACTACCAGCTTGCTTGAACGTCAGCTGCTCAGCCGTACTCAATTGGTCGTTGCTCGCCCACACGAGGAACCAGATGCCTCGTCGCGTGTATTCAATGAAGCTTCGAAGGCTTACGAGGAAGTGGAACGGGTTGTCTCGATGGAGAGCCCTCATCCCTTTGAGCAGCCGGTCACTGGCGTCCAAATAACGGGCACCAACCAACAGCCGGTAGTCCTTTGGCTTGGCGAGTACGGTTGTCATAACGTCAGTGTAGAGTAGGCGAGTTAGCCGGGGCCGCGTGTCGGGGGATGGATTTAAGCGGTTTGAATGCAGGGGGCAGGGCTTAGGCTTTCCCCGGGGCTGTAGGGACGGAGCGGCTCTCTCGCTTTAGCCAAGGCTCTTGCCCTTATCTCTTTCCGTTCGAGATGCTGTCAAGTTTGTCGTCAAATGTTCCAATCACCATACTTGAGGCGACGGCGGGTTCTATAAAAGGGGATGTCAAGTAAAAACACCTTTCCTTTTCCGCGGGGAGGGGATGTTTTTCTGACATCCAGCCCCCGTCCGCAGCTGCACGGATCTTGGCCGGAGCGGGGCATTGCTTGCCGACTATATCGGACCATTGCGGAGACATGGTTTCTCGCGTTCTTTCGCCGGGTTTCTCAAGCGCCCTCAAGCAGCGTGGTGGCAGTTGCCAACCATGGTTCTATCTGAGACTCGTGGCCTATGGCTTTTTCGGGTTGTCCGAGGGGGCATACGGTGGCCCTTGAGACTGTTTGCCTAAACCCGCCAAGGATACTCACCCTCGAACCCGAGCGCTCAGTGCCGACGCATCGCACGCGATCCATCCGCATTTCGACGGGCGCTGCGCGCTCAAGCTGCTTGTGACCTCAAATGTTCGGCGTCGAACGATTCTCCTTTCTTCCAGATCTTCAGCGTGACGGCAGCGATCTTGCGCGCCAGCGTCAGCCGCGCCATCTCCGGCCGCATCCCCTTCTGGAGCAGTCCGAGATAAAAATCGCGAAATACTCCTTCGCAGATGCTGGCCGTAGTCGCTGCTGCCTTGAACACGTTTTTTAACTCGTGGTTATGATTCCAGTTCAGCCCGCGAATCAGTGCCGGTCTCTTCCTGCGCTCCACCTGCCCGTCGACCACCCGGTATTCGGCGCTGTCGCGGATCTCCAGAGCCAGTCCGCAGTAAGTCCAGAACTGCCGCTTGGTGCGGAACCGGTGCGGCGTTTGCACGCGCCCAATCAGCACCGCTGTACGCAGTGGACCCAGGAACGGGACCGTCTGCAACCACTTGGCCGCCGCATGTTTCCGGCACTCGACAAGCAGATCATGCCGTGCCTGGCGGCGCAGTTGCTGCAGGGCATCCAACTGCTGGTAAAGGCACTCGGCGCGGCGCCGCAAAGCGCAAGTGCCGAGGGCCGCCAGATACTCGCCACGGTGCTTGAGCCCATACAATTTCTTGCCCGCGCAGCCGATCGCCTGGCTCCGAAACACCGCCTTCAATCGTCCCATGACACGCGTGGTGTCTTCGGTGAGCATCAGATAACTACGCGCCAGGTGTTGTACCTCCAACGCGCTGCTCTCACCGTGATAGACCGCCGACAACATATCCGCGCGCAACAACTCGGCCAGCTTGCGTGCATCGATTGCGTCCCCCTTGTTGCCCGACTTCAACAGCGCGTTCTTGCGCGGATTGCACACCACCAGCTTGTCCACCCGCCGAGACAAAAGATCGTAGAGCCAGGCCGAATGCGTGCCTTCTTCAAAGGTCACCTTCACAGTGCCCCGCACTCCGCCAATGAAATCCAGAATCGCCGCTGCCCGCGTCATCAGTACCGACTGCTGAATCAGCCGGCCCCTCTCGTTGAGTACTGCCGCCGAGATCGTGTCTCGATGGACATCCAGCCCGATATATCTCACACTATTCATCTGGGTGTTCCTCCTTGATGGCTTTGGTTGTCTGCTTTAGCACAGCAACCGCAGCTTACAAGAAAGGGGCGCCCTTTTATATTGCGTGGCCCACCCTAACCCCTGGGATGCGAGTTACCCCACCAACCGGGGGTGCCCCGTCCTAGCTTCGCTAGGGCGGGAGTGGCATACACTCCTTGGCGTCAGTCCCCGAAAACGGGCGTCACCCCCGTGACCTTCGCCGCCGGTTCCATGAGCGCATCATCGCCAATGCACTCATCAAGGCTGATTACTCACGACAAGTCAGCCAGCGCCCACCGGCCAGCCAACGCAACACTCAGGGCGCATCGTCGCTAAGTAGCAACCTGGAGAAACCCAGCTCACCTCGAGTCTCCTCCGTCGGCACTCTCGACGGCCGGCGCCAATCGCCTTCCAATGCATCCCCACACACAGCAATCTACCGGCGATCGAAAATACCCCCCACCCACAGCAGCAGAGGAATCCCAGCGCCAGGCGCGATCCAGCGCAGCAATCCCGGATGACCGTCGATTCCCGAAGGTAGCCATCGCAGCAGGTACCGCTACCACGGATTGCCTTGAAAGAATGCATCGGGCCACAAGTAGCGCACCACCACAAGCGCCAACAGGAATACGGCAACCCCGCCGGCAAAGTTGTTGATCTCCCTCGCGCGGCTCTTTCCCGCGGCAGACGCCGGATCCGGAAAGACTCCCGGAAGTTTTGGAGCCGCGGAGGTGATCGCTCCCGGCTCGTGAAGCGCCGCATCGCACCTGGGGCAATTCCATGCAACTGGATTCACTTCGCACCCGCATTTCGCGCAGAACTTCGACGGCGGCGTGGAAGGCTGAATCGGCGGCGCAGACCACATGGCGTGTGCAGAATAGCACTCCAATCAACCCGATGATCTGGCTTGCCGCGCGGGCCGCCCCGCCAACCGGAACAAACCCATGCGCCCCTACGTCCCTATGTCCCTACGTCCCTATGTCCCTAGTCCCTAGTCCCTGCTCCCTGCTCCCTGATCCCTGTTCCCTTTTCCCTTTTCCCTTTTCCCTGATCCCTGTTGCATATAATTTCCCCCTCCCGGCGCACAATATATACAGGCAGGAAGAAACCCGCCTCCGGCTCCCATCCCGGAACCACACGAAAGGCATCGCATTGCGCCGCGGTCAACTACGTCGCGGCAAAATGCAGAAATCCTACAAATATGCATAAATTTCGAGCTTTAAGAACCAGTCAAGTAATTGCAATGAAAAGCGTTATAGAAGAAATCGGCGCTGTGATTGAAGAAAAAAAATGCAAAATCGCACTGGGAAACTGGGTTTTGGCTCTAACCCACTGAAAAATAAGAATCGCACCCCACCCAAAAACCCAGTCTCCCAGTTTCTGTGAGAATGGGAAACTGGGTGCCAGTACACTCCATCCCCCCGCACCGCCCACCCGCAGCGCCGCCCTACAATAAGGGTGCTATGCCCACAGCCGTCCGCTCGCACGCAAAGATCAATCTGGGCCTCTACATCGGCGCGCCGCGCAGCGACGGCTTCCACTCGCTCGTCACCGTCTACCAGACGCTTGAAATCCACGACGTAGTCACAGTAACCGCACGCCCCGCAGTAGCAACTTCCATACGTCTCACCAGCAACGACACCCGCGTCCCCACAGATGAGCGCAACACCGCATGGAAGATGGCAGCGCTGACCCTCGAAGCGCTTCAGATCCCAGCGGAAGTCGAAATCCACATTGAAAAACGCCTCCCCGTACAAGGCGGCCTCGGCGCCGGCTCCGCCAACGCGGTAGCGGCATTAATCGGCCTTGAAACCGAACTCGGCCTCCCCATCAAACTACGCGCCCCGGAAGGCACTCCAACAGAAACCTCCGGCTGGCTCACCAGAAACCTCCAACTCGCCGCCCAGGTCGGTTCCGATGTCCCGCTTTTCCTCATCGGCGGCACCATTCTCGGCCTCGACCGCGGACAGCAGGTCTCGGCCCTGCCCGATATCGAGCCGACATGGTGCGTTCTGGCAGCACCCGAAATCGGAGTCTCCACGCCACAGGCGTTTCGCGACTGGGACGCTCTCTGCGCAACCGAAAGTTTGACCGCCGCGGCAAGTACCGATAAACTTAGGGAGTTGAGTTGTGCCTACGCCAGCGCCTTTGGGGATAAGAGCCCCGAGGCCAGGCAGGAAGCAAGCTCTTCCGGTGTCCTCTCCAGGGGAGAGGACCTGGCCGGACCGAGTGAGTCCGTGCTTGTCCGCACCGGGATCCTGAGCTGGATTCAGAACGACTTTGAAAGAGTCGTTTTCCCCCAGCATCCCTCCTTACGTGCGATCAAGCAGACTCTTGCGGCCACAGGAACGCCGGAAGCAGCTCTCCATGCCTCGCTGTCCGGGTCCGGTTCAGCACTTTTCGGCTTATACAAGAGCCGGGGAGATGCTGAAGCAGCTGAAAATCGGCTGCAGCAGCAGATTCAGGGAGTTGAGGTGCGGAGCATGATCACCCGCACCCTGTCGCGCACGGAATACTGGCGCCACATGCTTGTGTGATAAAGAACGTTGACAGACTGCCGCCGGGCGAGAGAGACTCGCCTCCGGCTGTCGGGCATGCTGGGCGATCGACTAATGGTAGGTCAAGTGCCTTTGGAGCACTCAGTCCAGGTTCGAATCCTGGTCGCCCAGCCAGAGTTTGCAAGTAGAAGTTCCGGATAACAGCCAAAGCCAACCAGCTTGGAGGTAGTCGGAGATGCAGGTGGGAACTGTCGCGGCAATTGCAGAGAGCACGCAGCGGGAGAACAATACGCCCGCAGCAAAGGACGGCACGGCGACCGAAACTGGCAAGACCAGAGAGGTCAAGCCTGCCGCGTCGGAGCGCAAGCGCTCGCGCTTGAGCGAAGACAAGCGCTTCAAGTTGTTCACCGGAACGGCGAATCCCAGGCTGGCCGAAGCGATCGGCAAGCATATTGGTGTGCCGGTGGGCGAGGCCAAGCTGCAGCGCTTTGCTGACGGCGAGGTTTATTTCCAACTACTTGAGAACGTCCGGGG
The DNA here is from genome assembly GCA_963830225.1 of uncultured Acidobacteriota bacterium. Taxonomy (GTDB): domain Bacteria; phylum Acidobacteriota; class Terriglobia; order Terriglobales; family Acidobacteriaceae; genus Telmatobacter. The sequence goes on from CAWHLO010000001.1 coordinate 927,034, forward strand.
CATAGACGTGTTTGTGGTGCAGCCCACCTGCTATCCGGTGGACCAGCACTTGGTGGAGTTATTGGTGATGATTGACGCGCTAAAGCGGGCCTCGGCGGCCCGGATCACGGTGGTGGTGCCGTACTACGGCTACGCCCGCCAGGATCGCAAAGACCGCCCGCGCGTGGCAATCAGCGCCAAACTCATTGCCGATCTGCTCACCACGGCGGGTGCAAATCGCGCACTGTTTGTTGACCTGCATGCAGCGCAGATTCAGGGATTCTTCAATATCCCTGTCGATCATCTTTTTGCCAGCCCGGTGCTGGTGAGCTACTTCCGCGAGTTGAGTCTTCCCAATTTGACGATTGTCTCGCCGGATGCGGGCGGCGTGGAGCGCGCGCGCTTCTTTGCGCAGAAGATCGGTGCTCCGCTGGCCATCGTGGATAAGCGGCGTACTGACATGAATGTGGCCGAGGTGATGCACGTGATCGGCGACGTAAGCGGCCAGACCTGCCTGATCATCGACGACATCATCGACACCGCGGGCACACTGATGAAGACGGTGGATGCACTTTATGCAAACGGTGCGGCAAGCGTTTATGCCTGTGCCAGTCACGCGGTACTTTCCGGTCCCGCCATTGAACGCATTTCCAACTCGCGGTTGGAGCAACTGGTGGTAACTGACACCATCCCTCTGCGCGAAGCGGCGCAGAAAGTAGAAAAGATCAAGGTGCTTTCGATCGCTGGCCTGCTGGGTGCGGCCATCGAAAGCATTCACATGGAGACCAGCGTAAGCACGCTGTTCAGCTAGCTTTTAGCTCTTAGCTTTCAGCTGGTGAAGTTTAAACAAGGGCTTTTATGATCCAGCGATGGTCTGGATCAATGTTCGGTATCGCATTTTTGAGTCGGTTCCGGACGCAACAGTAACAGGCAGCTGGAAGCGAATAGCGAAGAGCTGCATTTGACAAAGGGAGCGGATCAATTCAGCCCGCAATGTAGTGGTCTAGCAAGAAGCTAATCGCTAACAGATATGAGCTGCATTTCCGTGCCCGAGACAGGAAAAATCGAGAGATGCCAGAAGTTGTTATAGCCAAACCCCGTTTGGGCAAGTTCAACAAGAATGCTGCACGCCGTGTGCGCGCCGCGGGCAATATCCCTGCCGTGCTTTACGGCCCCGGGTATGACCCGGTTGCCGTGGAGGTTGACCCCAAGCAGATTTCCCGGATTCTTACTTCCGACAGCGGTCACAACACCATCTTCGAAGTTGAGATCGCGGGCCAGCCGACGACCAAAGCGATGATCGTCGATTGGCAACGTGAGCCAATCAAAGACGATCTGATTCACATTGACCTGAAGCGAATCGCGCTCGATAAGCCTTTGCGGGTCAATGTACGCGTGAAGCTGCTGGGCACGCCGGTGGGCGTCAAGACCTACGGCGGCATCCTCGACCAGGTGTTGCGTGAGGTCGAGATTGAGTGTCTTCCGGCTGACATTCCCAGCCACATCGATGTGGATGTAACGGGACTGGGTTTGCATGGAGTGCTGCGCGTGAGCGATTTGCCGCACTCCGAAAAGGTGAAGTTTATCAGCGCATCCGATGCCACGGTGGCACACGTGTTGGCGATTCGCGAGGAAGCAGCTGCTACGGCCGAAGAGGCTGCGGCTACTGAAGGTGCAGCGCTGGGTGTTCCCGAAGCCGAGGCGAAGAAGTAAGCCTTGGCTGCAGAAAACGAACCTCTCGGTCCCGGCCGGCAAACAGTGCTAGTCCGGAATGCCGAGTCAGACCGGCACGGCCCTTACATCGTGGTGGGGCTTGGCAACCCTGGTCTGGAATACCTGTGGACCCCGCACAATGCCGGGTTCATGGCAATTGACCGCATCGCTGAACAAGAGGGCGTTGTGGTTCAAAACCGGCGATGCCGGGCACTTACCGCCACCTTCCATCTGGCAGGCCGCAAAGTGATCCTGGCCAAGCCGGAGACCTATATGAATCTGAGCGGTGCAGCAGTGGCCGCTCTGGTTCGGGAGTTTGAAGCGGACCCGATGCAGGACTTGCTCGTCATTTACGACGAGCTGGACCTGACGCTGGGAAAGCTCAAGATCAGGGAACGGGGTTCACCGGCCGGGCACAACGGAGCCCGCAGCGTGACCGCCGCCCTGGGAACGCAAGAATGGTTGCGCCTGCGTATCGGCGTAGGGCCGAACCTTCCCTCGGAGGCAATCGCAGCCGGTGGCAAGCGGCCAGGCAGGGATTATCTGCTCTCGCCGATGCGCAAGACGGATCTGGCCGTGCTAGACGAAGTGCTGGACCGCACGGCAACGGCCGTACGGCGCATCTTGGAGGCAGACCCGGCAACGGCAATGAATGAGTTCAACCGGAAAGACAGGGAGCAGGAATCAGAGACGAGGGATTAGGAATCGCGAACTGAAAACTGTGAACTGAAGATTGTGAATTGGTAGCCGGAGCCGAGCGGTTCCGGCAGAAAAGGAATGCTGATGTCCCGTACTTATGAAGTGATGTTCATCGTCCGGCCCGATGTGGTGGACGAAGACCTTGACAAGTTGATTGCCGGTTTCACCAACACCGTCACTTCCGGCGGCGGGGTGGTCAAGACAGCAGAAAAGATGGGGCGGCGGAAGCTTGCCTATCTGGTGCGCAAGTTCAGCGACGGCAACTATGTCCTGCTGGTCATAGAGGCCGACGGCACGGTGGTGCTGGAGTTGGAACGCCGCTTGCGCGTCACCGAGCAGGTGATCAAGTTCATTACCGTGCGTATGGACGAGGAAGAGAAGCGTCTAGCGAAGGTAAAGGCGTTGCGCAACTCGCGCCGCAAGATGAGCGCCGAACCCGCGGCTCATGCTGAAACTCCGGCGGCTCCGGCAGCTCCAGCAGCGGAGCCGGCTCATACCAACGCCTGAAAGAGATTGCAGAATTGCCGTGGCCGGCACGAGCAGTGAATGACCGGTCCGGCTTTATCCAGGTTCCGAGGCGTTTTGACGCTGAACGGACTGAAGAGAGTGAAGAGGAAACAATATGCCTGAAGAGACACAAGCAAAGGCGCCCGCCTCGACGGACGCACCTGCGGCTGCACCAGCTGCTTCTGGATCGACATCCAGCACCCCTACCCCCGCGCCTGTCCGTACCCGGTCCTCCGGCGGACGCGGCAAGTTCTTCCGTCGCAAGAAGGTGTGTAAATTCTGTACCGAGAAGATCGATGCGATTCCATACCGCGATGTCCGCCTGCTGCAGGGCTTCGTGGCTGAGCGCGGCAAAATCGTTCCGCGGCGGTTGACCGGAGTGTGCACAACGCACCAGCGGCGGCTTACCCGCGCCATCAAGCAGGCTCGGAACATCGCCCTGCTGCCTTTTGCCACGCGGCACTAGTCGTCGGCTGTTGCAGGTGGTGTGAAGAGATCTTTTTGAGCGGCGCGGTACTGGTCTGTGTCCAGGGTAAACGGACGGCCGGAGAGCCTGCGCCCCCTTTCGCTATTGGAGAACCAACATGGAAGTGATTCTGAAGGAAGACATAGTCAATCTGGGCCATCGCGGAGACGTGGTCAAGGTTGCAGACGGCTATGGCCGCAATTATCTGCTGCCCCGGAAGCTGGCGCTGCAGGCCACTGAAACCAACATAGCCGTCATTGAGCAGATGAAGGCCTCTGCTGCTCGCCGCGCCGCGACAGAAAAAGCGCAGGCCGAGGAACAGGTGACGAGGATCGAACCACTCGTGCTGAGCTTCACACGCAAAGCGGGCGAGCAGGGCCATCTCTTTGGCTCGGTCACCTCGGCCGATATCGCCGCCGAGCTGGCCACGCAGGGCTTCGAGGTCGATCGCCGCAAGATCCAGCTCAACGAACCGCTGAAGAGTCTGGGCGACTTTGTTGTGCCCATCAAGCTCTACCGTGAGGTGACCGCTCGCGTGAAGGTGAAGGTTTTGGCAGAAGCTGCAGAAGAAACCGAAACCGAGGCGCCTGCTGCCACCGAAGAACCGGCTGTAGAAGAAGCTGCGGCCGAGTAGCCTTTAGTATTCATACCGCCTCTTGCTCCGGCGAGAGGCGGTAATCTTCTGCCTCACACCAGCTCCGCACGAGCAAGATGCGTCCTTGTTAGTTAAAGGAAAGTCTTCACGCTTGCCAAAGGCGTTTGGCGGCTTGTTCGCAGCGTTGGCACCGCAGCCAGCAATTCGCGCGTGTAAGGGTGTGAAGGTGCGGTAAGCAGACGGGCGCTCGTGCCCGTCTCAACCACCAGACCGGAACGCATTACCGCAACCCGACCGGCAATCTGCCCCACCACTGCCAGATCATGCGAGATAAACAGCATGGCCAGCCCATGTTGCTGCTGAAGGTTGCGCAACAGATCCACGACCTGCGCCTGGACCGTAACATCCAGGGCTGTCGTCGGCTCGTCGGCGATGAGCAGCCGGGGCCGGTTGATGAGCGCCATGGCGATGAGAATGCGCTGACGCTGGCCACCTGAGAACTGGTGCGGATAGTCGCCATAGCGCTCTGCGGGATTGGGAATCGCTACGGCCTCCAATGCAGCGATAGCTTTTCTTTTCGCCTCCCTGTCCGTCCAGGAAGTGGAGTGCGCTGAAGCCGCTTCTGCCACCTGCCTGCCGACACTCATCACAGGATTCAATGCGGTCATCGGCTCCTGAAAAATCATGGCGATTTCGCGCCCGCGCAGCCTGCGCAAAGCTCGGACCGGCTGCTGCAACAAGTCGATCCGTTCCTCTTCCCTGCTCACTCCGACCGGCAAACGCTTCTTGTTTTCCAAACGGCCAGTGCTCCAGAGGATCTGCCCCGATACGCCCGCTGCCGGCCCCAGCAATCCCATGATGGCCAGCGCTGTGGCGCTTTTGCCAGATCCCGACTCTCCAACGAGACCCACGACCTCGCCCTCTGCGATGCGCAGATTGACACCGCTCACGGCATTCGTGTTTCCGAAGTAGACGCAGAGATTTTCGATCTCGAGCAGCAAGCTCATGAAGCCATCGTAGAGCATCGACGGTCACAGAGCGAATGTGTCGCAAAGACTCTTGGGTGTACGGCCACCGCTTCTCGCCCTTACCCGCCTACGATGTGGCCGTCTTGTGTTTCGGGTGACCGTTCCTCTTCGCAGTACCACCTGATTTGCGGTCAGCGGGACGTTCCATCCCTTGCGCAGTCTGCGCCATTTGAAGGTGCTTCTCCATCAGCTTGCGCGCCTCCCCTGCATTGCGAGCCCGAATGGCGCGATAGATGGCACGATGCATCTCTGCAGACTCGCGCAAGTCAATGGCGTGCTCCACCGTCTTACGGCGTTTGTCGTACATTGACGACGTAATCGTTTCCATCACTGCCGCCAGAATCGGATTGCCTGAGGCCTGTGCAATGATGCGGTGGAAAAGAACGTCGTGAATGAGGTAATCGGAGGGGTCGTGCACAGCGGCAAACATTTCGGCAACCTCTTCGGCCATCGCCGCGTGATGCTCTTCTTTGCCGCGCTCGGCGGCCAACGCCGCGAGGTTGCTTTCAAGAAGGATGCGCGCCTCAAACATCTGCCAGGACTGAAAACCATGCAGCGCGCCCATAAAGCTCAGCGACCCTTTTCCGATCTCAGGCGGACCGTCGGCAACAAAGGTGCCTACTCCATGCCGCACCTTCATGACTCCCATTGCCGCCAGGTAACCAATGCCAGTGCGCAGGCTGGCGCGGCTGATCTTCAAGGAGCGGGCGAACTCGCGCTCGGGTGGGATTTGGTCTCCAGGCTGCAGTGTGCCTTTCTCAATCAGGGATCGCACGTGGTTTACCACTTGCATGGCCCTGTATGTTTCGGGTAGATCCTCTTTTGCCCGCGACATTGTAAACGCTTTCCGGGAGTCGAGTCCCAAGGCTTGGTATATATCGAGATTAACACCGAAGCCACAATAGTTCCCATCAACGCCAAGAGCTTTGCAAGGATTTCCGTCTCAGCACCGAGACAACCTACGGCTGAAAACGATATACTTGTGGTCTGACCTGTTGATAGATCTAACCGGCCGCAACATCAAACCAGGGGGAAAGTCCACGCCATCTCCGTGTGGCACCGGCCCCGGGCTGCAATCGCAACCTCCAGCCCTCAATACATCCCTTGGACGCACCTCGGCCGTTTCTGATATAGGAGCGAATATGGAAAATGGAGTTTTGACGCTGGGAAAGTATTCCGTTGGGACTGGCGACCGCTTTGCCCATCAGGCCAAGGCCCAATTGCAGGCCTGCATTCAGGCTCTGAACGCGGGCGTTCAGGTGGTTCCGGTCTGGAATAAATCGAACCGCGAGCATACGATTATTGGGTCCGAGCCAGTCTCTGTGCGGCAAGCGGCAGATGCCGCGGTAAAGGCGCTTCAGTGGAATCATCCGTACTTTTGCGACGCAGACCACATCACCATTGCGACAGTAAGCCGCTTTATGGATGCCTGCGACTTCTTCACCATCGATGTGGCAGACTTCATTGGCGAACCGGCATCCGCCTCCGACATCGAAGACTTCGTCAGACGGCACAAGAGTCTGCTGGGCACCATTCAACTTGCCGGGGTGGACGAGACCTTCGCGATCACGGAAGAGAACCTGACCCAAACTGCGCAGAAATTCCTGGCCGCCGTGAAAAAGGCCGGCGAAGTTTATCGTGTGGTTGAGAGCTCCAAGGGCAAGGGGCGCTTCATCCCTGAAATCTCGATGGACGAAACTGACAACGCGCAGAGCCCCGCTGAACTGCTTATCATCCTCGCGGCCATCGCCAACGAGGGTATCCCAGTGCGTACCATTGCACCTAAGTTCAGCGGACGCTTCAACAAGGGTGTCGACTATGTCGGCAACGTTGCTCAATTCGAGCGTGAGTTCGCACTCGACATGGCCGCCATCGCCTACGCCGTTGAGCATTTCGGCTTGCCGCATGACTTGAAGCTGAGCGTGCACTCCGGCAGCGACAAGTTCTCGATCTACCCGGCCATCCATGCATCCATGAAGCGGTTCAATGCGGGCGTTCACCTGAAGACTGCCGGCACTACCTGGCTCGAAGAGTTGATTGGCCTTGCAGAAGCCGGCGGTGACGCCCTGGCACTGGCTAAGGAGATCTATGTCGAAGCGTATGGGCACAGCGAGGAACTTTGCGTACCATATGCTACGGTAATCGATATCGACCCTGCCAAATTGCCATCTCCGGATGAAGTCCGCGTATGGTCGTCTGAACAATATACCTCAGCCTTGCGCCACGTGGAGGCCTCTCCGGCCTACAACAGCAGCTTTCGGCAGTTGCTGCACGTGGGCTTCAAGATCGCGGCCAAGATGGGCCGGCGCTATCTTGACCTGCTGGAAGCCAACGAAGCGGTGATTGCCCGCAATGTAACCCAAAATCTCTATAACCGGCACATCGCTCCCGTCTTTCTCGGACACCTAGGGCTAAATAGCGTACGCAATTCGACACGAAGGGCCTTCTCTTGAGAAGGCCCTTCGTGCGTGTGACGCAGCGCGCTCCTCGCGGCCGGCGCTGTTGTCCCCAATGCGGACAACCAAATGAAAATGTCAGGCTGCGAGATTCTCTTTGAAGAAGAAAGTCCGTCAAGAAGAAAATCCGCGGCAGATTACACCGCAAACCATGAAGTAGAGGAAATACGACAAAAATGGCGCGGGAACATATGTGCCACCGTCAGCAAAAATACCAACGCTACATACGGTGCACGCGCCGGTCTTGCAATTTTCCGGCTACTTGAACGAAACCATCGCTCCAGCCAGCTTTGTGATTGCCGGACCGTTTGCCGCTTTCACCTCCACGTTCTGGCCGGAAACATTAGCGTAGCCAATCGCCATGCCCTTCTGCGCGCTGATCTTGACGTTGTCCAATACAACGTCCTTTACAGGTGATTCGGGCAACCCGACGATCGCTCCCGCATTTCTGCTATCGGTAGCCGTTACGTTCTGCAATACGATGTTGCTGAAGTGCGGCGTGAGCCGTGTTATCGGCGCAGCCGATACACCATTGGGAGGCATCACCCGCGGATAGTACTCGCTGACGATCAAGGCGTTTTTCACGTTCTTCATCGTAATATTGCGGAAGATGAGGTTGTATACCGGATGGCCGCGATCGCGGTTGGCCTTTATGCGGATGCCGTTATCTGTGCCGTTGAATTCGATATTCTCAACCAGGATGTTGTGTGCCCCGCCGGCTAGTTCGCTGCCTACAGACACCCCGTGACCGTGCATAAATGTGCAATTCCGAACTACGATGTTGTGGCTTGGCGAATCCGGGCCCGGAGAATTGATCATGCCCGATTTGATCGCAACGTTGTCATCGCCCACATCCGCGTAAACATCTTCGATCAGCACATTGGAAGACGAGAAGGGATCGATGGCATCGGTGTTGGGGGAATGATGCGGCGCCAGAATTCTGACGTTGCGGATGGTCACGTCGTTGGAATAGTAGGGAACCACCTGCCACATGGGCGAATTCTCAATCGTAACTCCCTCGATAAGGACATGATCGCAGTGATCGAAGACCACTAGACGCGGCCGGGGATGGTGAGTTCCCAGAATCCCCGATCCGCGGATCTTCCGCGCCATCTGCCACCACGATTCGCCGTTTCCGTTGATTGTACCTTCGCCGTTAATCGTTACGTTTGAGGCGTTTGTAGCGCTTACCAGGGCCTGTAACCCGGGAGCCCGAAACTCCGTGATGCTCGGATAATCCGCATGGTCAGGAGATCCGAGCAGCGTGGCGCCCTTGTCCAGATGGAAGGTGATGTTGCTCTTCAGCACAATGGGAGCGCTCAGATAGGTACCCGTGGGGAGCACAACCGTTCCGCCGCCCTTCTGTTCACATGCGTTGATTGCTGCCTGAATAGCCGCGGTATCCTTGGCCGTACCGTTGCCCTTGGCGCCATAGTCCCGCACATTGCAGACGGCTGCGGCGTGAACCATTCCGGCGGATGTCGCCAGAAACACAGTAGAAGTTACAAAGGCGAAAACTCTCTGCCTGAGCGAATGTCTCCGTTGCATGATGGTGGTTCCTCGCGTGCAAAATTCCTGCCCGCCTATCATACACTGCCAGAGCGGAGTGGTCATGCCTCCGATGCACTGTTAGCTGCGACCAAATACGCTCGAAATTTGGGCCTAGTGTACGGCTTGACGTGTTTAGCCTTGCATATTTTACATTGGACTCAACCGGTGGTCAGTCCTCACGAAGGGATATTCGCACGCCGGAAGGCAGTTTCTGCCGCGAGAATTGGGGTTCACAATATGCGTCTTCTTGCCGGCTCCTTGCGTCACGTTCAAGGCACGCATCGCGGCTGTCTACGGAATCATCTCAGCCAGGGAGTAACGCTCCTTTGACACAGCGCGCATTCAGAACGCTATCGGTATCTGTACCCTAGGCGCAGATGGAATGGATGGATTGATCAAGCGGCGCTCCAGATCCTGAAGCCATCATAGGCACGAGCCGCGATCATGCGTGCAAAATTGGCGCGGCCAGTTTCCTGTGCCGGGTGGGTAATACAGCGGCGCTTGTTCAGCGCGCGCCCGCGTTCAACAATCCGCTGCAATTGTGCTGACTCGGCAATGCCATTGCTCATCTGACAAACCAGTAAACTTGCGGGAAAAGCACACTGCCTGTTCAGCTACAGTACGGAGCCAGGCGTGCGCTGTGGTACATTGGCGCCATGATCTTCAAGAATCTGGCGATTGCCGCGCTGCTTATGGCCTTTGCGCAAGCACCGTTTGGTACCGGTGGCCAGGCAACCCGGTCGCCCAGTGTCCCCCCTCGAAATCAAACGCCCCAAACCGCGTTACCCGGCTCACCAAACACTGCCAGGTCGCAAGCCGATACATCCTCCTGCCCCGGCGGGAACTGCGATGAATGGCCTACTCACATCAAGGTTGCCAATGCGCCTCCTGTCGATCCACCCTGGCCATTGCACGAACGAATCACCTGGGCCGCAAGCCTGGTACTGGTGGTTCTGGGTTACGTGGGAATCATGCTGGCGCTATCGACGCTGAGGAAAATCGAACGCCAGACCAAATTTGCAGAAGAGGCCGCTTCTGCTGCGGCCGATAATGCCCGGGCAGCGCTGCTGCATGCCGAAGCCATCGTCAGCGCAGAGAGGCCATGGATTCTGGTCACGGTCGAACCTTCCCGGGGCACAAAGAATGGTTTTGCTGTAATGGCCAGAAATCGCGGACGCACCCCGGCCCGCATTGTTTCCATTCCTCACAAGATCGAATTTGCTGAAGATGAATCCAACCTGCCTGAGGTCCCCCAATACCAGGACGCGAGCAGCGGAGCCCCTTTTGTACCCATCATTCTGCTTCCGGGTGATTCAGCGCACATCACCACGTTTTACCGTGAAGATGTCAAAGATCTCTGTGGATCTGCGGAGAGATTCAAACGCGTTGAAAGCTGGGAGGAGAAGATTTTTCTTTATGGCAGAGTGACTTATCACGATCTGCTCTCACCAAAAGACGAACAGGTTCATCAGTCCGACTGGTGCTTCTGGTACATCCACGGGCATCAAAACAGCGGATTCGTGCCCGCAGGGCCGCACAACTACAACCTGCATACCTAGTTGGCCGAGAGTGAAACAGGACGAGCCGGCGCTCAGGCAGTCGCGCTTTCCTCGAAGTTCTGATCGAAGTTCGGGTCGTGTTCCGCAAGTCGGAGGAGGCGATGCAAATATGACCGCGAGATGCACAGGCTGCGCGCGGCCAGGGTCTTGTTCCCATTGTGTTCGCGAACTGCGTTGACAGCCAGCTTTATCTTGTAGTCGCGAAGCTGACGCTCAAACGATCCGGCGGGCTGGAAGTCGCCAATATCCACCACATCCGTGTCCGCAAAGCCCGCAACATCGTCTTCCTGGACGTTGAAGGCCAATTCTTCCACGCGAACCATGGTGCCCGGTGAAAGAATGATGGCCCGTTGCATCACATTTTCAAGCTCACGCACATTTCCGGGCCAGGAATGGTTCTGCAGGAGCTCCATTGCATCGTCCTCGATGCCCTCCATTGGCTTTTGAAAAACACGCGAGTAGTGACGCAGAAAATGCCAGGCAATTTCCGGCACGTCCTCGGAATGGTCACGAAGCCGCGGAGACTCTATGCGCATGACGTTGATGCGGTAAAAAAGGTCCTGGCGGAACTTGCCTTCTGTCACCAGCTTTGCCAAGTCACGGTGCGTGGCGAAGATAAGCCGCGCCCGCAGCGGAACAACCCTTGTGCTGCCCAGACGGCTGAATTCCATCTCCTGCAAGACCCGCAAGAGCTTGACCTGTGTAAACAGGCTCAGATCCCCAATCTCATCCAGGAAAAGCGTACCGTCTCCGGCCTGTTCGAAATATCCCTCACGTGCCCCCACGCTGCCGGTAAAAGCTCCCTTTTCGTGGCCAAACAACTCGGCTTCAATCAGAGTCTCGGGAATGGCGCCGCAGGAGACAGCAACAAATGGGCGGTCGGAACGCCGGCCCAGATTGTGGATGGCGCGGGCTATCAATTCTTTTCCCGTGCCGCTTTCCCCGGTCACCAGCACAGCAGCATTGAGGTTGGCCACACTGCGAATCAGCTTGTATGCCCGCTGCATATGCGGGCTCGAGCCGATCAAACCGTCGCAGCCTGTGGTGGCAACCTTCTGCTTCTCTTGCTGAGGTTGCGCGTTCCGCAGCGGACGCTTGATAAAAGAACTCTGATAGGCTCCGACGAGTTTCGCTTCCAGATCCGAAAGCGAGAGCGGTCTGGGGCTGTAGCCGAATGCACCCACCCCCACCAATTCGAGGGCGCTCGAGCGAAGGTCGTCATCGGCCAGCACCACCGACGGAACACCGGCGGCGTTCAGACGCTGTTGAAACGCCTTGCGCAGCTCAGGAGAATCGTGAGTTGAGTTTAGATCCAGGATGGCGACGTCGCACTCTCGGTCGGCCACAAGACGGCTCATATCTTCCCAATCGGATGCCAGAAGAACCTGGTATTCCTTTCCGATGGCGGAAGACAGAAACAGTGACAGCGAGTGGTCCTCCGAATATAGCCCAACCTTAATCATCCGTAGATCAACCTTTTACCGCACTTCCGCGTCGCACATCGTTACTGCCCCGGAACACGCTCAGTGCCTATTACGATGTTCGTCAAAAGTTCACCTAATGCCAATCCCCAACTCGTTTCACAAAATGGCCCCAATAGTAACTCTCTTCTGCACACTTTCAGACCAAGGCAATGTTCCCTGGCTGGATGCAACACAAAACACATCCTCTATCGCACGCCAAAGCGCGCCGAAAGACACAGAAAAATCCTCGTGCGATGAGAATAACAGAAGCTGATCGAACTGATGTGACGAATACATAGAGCGTTTCTTTCGAGTAACGATGGCTAAATCGCTGAAGAGCAATAGGGAACGCCGAAATGGAACTCGCCATGCAAGGGAATCGGCGAGATCGATCAAATCGGCTCCGAAGAGCTTTCTTCGCTTTACGATGAATCCCTGCTTCAGTCTTGGTGGACATTTTTCCATGTTCTGTTTGCATCGCAGTGGCACAACTCCCAGCGCGGGCGAACACCATGAACCCATTAGTGTTCTCTCGCGCCTGAAACGGTTGGTGCAATCAGCGCCGTGGTACTGATCAATCCCGATTTCCCTGTCTGCATAGGCTTTACCGAGCCCGAAGAGATATCGGCAGGAATGATAAGCAGCACTTCGACCTTTGCAACCTGTCCGTTTTCAGTGGCTGGCCGGAATTGCCATTGCTCAAGAGACTTCAGCACAAATTTTGCCTGCGGAAAGTCTGGCGGGAACGCAATCGAGAGCGCTTCGAAACGCCCGGACCGGTTCACGTACCCATGCACGAGCAGCGCGTCAGAGTTGATTGAACCCGGAGGCAAATTGGGCCGTACGATGTTGTACGGCCACGGGGCTTCCAGGTGGGCCACTTGTCCCGCCGAATGAGCATCGGCTGCTCGAGGAAGCGCATATTGGAGAATCCAGCTCCGCTCCAACCCTACATGGAGGTACACGGTGTAGGCTACCCTGCCCTTCCACACCGCGCCCGCCTCAGGAAATTCGCCCCCAAGGGAATCTCCCACCACAACAGCACCGAACTGGCCGCCTTCAGGCAACTGAATGCGGTTCACGCTCAGCATGGTGCCCGCAACGGAACCGTTTTCCGAACCTTGGACGTTTTGAAGACGTCCAGACTGACCGTTCTCGGCGCTTAAGGAGCCTGAGCCTTCGTGCAATCCTCCGCTCTTTCCGGCATTCGCCCCTGATCCGGACCCGCTGCCGGCACCTGTCTTGTTGCCCTTTCCGCCTGTTGAGTTATCTTTGCTTGGTCCCGCAACCAGCAATCCCGGCGAGACATGCGAACCAGACTCGTTTACCGGCGGCAAAAGAGCTGTTCCCTTCATCATCGCCAGATCGGACATCGACACCACGGATGCCGGCGATGGCTGCGACGAGCGTTGCCAGGCTGTGGCCGGAATGACCGACTTCTTGTTGAAGTCCCTCATGACGATCGGTGTAGTCGTTGTTGCAGCAAGATTCAACTTCTGGAGATTGAATTGCGTAGGTGCAATCGCTACGCTGTCCACGTTAATTGCTTCGTTAGGCGCTTCCAGGGAGGGGGTGATGTCCATGGTCACAGGCGGCTGGGGCAAGGGCGCAACAATCTTCTTGACCTGAATCTTCTCGGGCGTCCATATGGCGACGGCCGGCACCGGGATTTTCTGCTTCAGTACGACTGGCTTTTTGACATCCGGCTGCACCAGAGTCTGCGGTGCACGGGGCGCATGTGCAACTTGCCTCAACACAGGAGGATGCACAACCGGTTTGCCCCCAGGTGAAGTCGCGCTTGTCCTGCGCCTTGCACCAGGGAAGTGGAGTGCCTTCCTGGACGCCCGGAGAACATCTCTTGGCGTCTCCAGATCGAGTTGGCGCACCATGTATCGGGGAGGCGGAATAGGCCGGGGAAGCGATGCCTGATACATGAGCCCCAACGTGATAAGGACGATTGTGGCGATGTGCACAACAACCGAGAGCACAATCGAGGACAGGCGCCGCCTCTCTTCCATCTGCACCGAAAAGAGCGTGATCGTGGGGGAAGATCCCATTGCGGATGTACTCCTCTCGCCGAACCGGGCCAAGCTTCACGGGGCCGACCGAGAATTTGGTGAGCGCGTCTTATGACGGCCCAAAAAACGAATACGGCCCTGAGATGCTTTACGGAAGCCCGTTCGTGCCTAATCCAGCATCGCTCATTTAGTCACCTTTGACTCATAGCTCTTTTGATACCTAAGGTCAAAGGTGGAAATTATTTTCCGTGTGTGTCTGGGGCAATATGAGGGTACAATGTTCCTGCAGTCCAGCTTGGTCATCCAAGTGATCCCCCCCGATTTGACGGTCCAGGAACTGGTATTTACCAGCTTCTCAGGGGCGTTAGACTGCGGGTGATCACTAGAATACCGCAATCTGGGTTGTTTGGTCACTCCCGAGTTTTCTCTATATGAACAGAAGACTGCTTACGACCCTGTCTATCGCATTCGTAATCGCTGCCATATGCGGCTTCCTTGTTTATCGGATGGTGGGCACCCATCTCACGGCGGTGCGAACCGTGCGAACCACCCGAGTTGTTGCCGCGGCCAAAGACATCAAGCTTGGTACGATCCTGACTCCCGCTGACCTGACCACGGTCGAGATTTCGGGATCGGTTCCCCAAGGCTCTATCCTCCAGGAGAAACAAGCCATCGGCAGGGGAGCTCTCACCGATCTCTATCAGGGAGAACCGATTGTGGATGCTCGATTATCCGCAGTCGGTGCAGGAGGCGGTCTGGCGCCAACCATCCCGCAGGGCATGAGAGCCATCGCGGTCCGCGTGGATCAGGTGGTAGGTGTAGCTGGATTCGTGACACCGGGTATGCGCGTCGACGTAATTGTCACCGGTACTCCGCCCGGTGCCTCGCAAGCTGCTGACGCCACCGTTTCCCACACGGTCCTTCAGAACATTCGCGTCCTCTCGGCGGGTACTGACATCCAGCGGGATGCGGAAGGCAAGCCTCATCAGGTCCAGGTCGTCAACCTGCTGGTTACCCCGGAGCAGGCTCAAACCCTCACTCTTGCCACTGGTCCGCAGACCAGAATCCAGTTGGTGTTGCGCAATCCGCTGGACACAAAAGTCGACAAGATCCCGACCAGCGCTATAGGGAGCATCTTCGGCGAGCGCGCTCCTGCGCCAAAACGGGAAAGGTCGTCAGGTCCAAGGCGCGTTCGTCCGGCTCGTCCCAAGAGCTATTCGATCGTGATCTACAACGGTGCACAGCGCACAGAACAAAAAGTCAATCCTCCGGGGGAATGAGTTGAGAGCCAAGGTCGTCGTTACTTTTGCAACCTGCAGCGCGTTGTCATTCATCCTCTGTGCCGGAGCTTACCCTCAGGCGGCTACAGAGGGAGCGATAATCACAGGCGGCGTATCTACCACCGTGCCTGCCGTTCACCCGCGGATTCCGGGCCTCCCATCGGGTGCACCCTCCACTGGAGGCGCTCAGGGGGGAACTGCAGAGGCGATCCCAGGTTCTGCCCCGGTCACCTTTCACGATTCCACCAACGACCTGTATCTTGCCGTAGGCAAGACCGTTCTGGTCGATACGCAATATCCGATCATTCGTGTTGCGACGGGTCTCGGCAAAGTTGCCGTTGCGAGTGCGGTAAGTTCAACCGAAGTTATGGTTAACGGCGAAACTCCCGGCCAGACAAGCCTCATCATCTGGGACAGCCGCGGTGGGCGCCAGTTCTTCAATGTAACCGTCCGGGCTAATGAAATGGTGCAGCAAAACAAAATTGCCGCGGTTCGCCGCGAACTGCGGCAGGCATTGCCGGGACAGCATGTGAATGTAAGCATGGCCAACGGCAGTGTATTTCTGCGTGGTACCGTAAGGGATCTTGGCAGTTCGCAGCGCGCGGTTGATATCGCATCAACAGCCGGAAAGGTCGTGAACCTGCTTAATGTGGATTTGCCGAGTTCCAAACCGCAGATCCTTCTCAAGGTTCAATTCGCAAGTATCGACCTCAGCCGAGCCCGTACACTGGGAATCAATCTCTTCAATCTTGGCCTAGGAAACACGATTGGGGGAATTTCAACGGGGCAGTTCAGTCCACCTGTAGTCACCGGAGGGAGCACCAGTGGCGGTGCCGGTGGCGGCATTAGCGGTACAAATGCCGGTGCACAATTTTCCAACGAGCTCAATTTGCTCGCTTATTTCCCCGGACTTGGTGCAGGCGCTACGATTCAGGCGATGATCAACAAGGGTCTGGTTCAGGTACTCGCCCAGCCTAACCTGGTCACGGAAGACGGCAAGGAAGCAAGCTTCCTTGCCGGCGGACAGTTTCCCTATCCTGTAATACAGGGAGGCGGTGTCGGAAGCCCCGCCACGGTTACTATTCAGTTCAAAAACTATGGCGTCTCCCTGGACTTTATCCCCACGATTACTCCGCAGAATACGATCCGTCTTCAGGTCAATCCGACGGTTAGTGCTCTCGATTACACAAACCAGGTTCAGATCTCTGGTTTTTCCGTTCCCGGACTAACGGAGCGAAGTGTCAAGACGGAGGTAAATCTCGCGGATGGTGAAAGCTTCCTTATTGGCGGTCTACTTAATAAGAATGTTTCCCAGACATTCCAGAAGATCCCATGGATTGGCGATATTCCCATCCTGGGCAAGTTCTTCCAGTCGATTGAAACTTCGAAAAGCGACACGGAGCTGATCGTAATCGTCACCCCAGAGATTGTTGCTCCGATCCCGGCTGGCAAACCCCTACCAAAGTTGAACTATCCGAAGCAATTCCTGCCGCATCCATCCACGATTCCCATGCATCAACCTGACGCCAAGACACCAGCAAACACGCTCCCTAAGGCGCCGGCCACGATTCCGGTTGAGCAGCTGATCGAAAGCATGAAACCGGAGAAGGCCCTGTCGGGTGGAGCTTCAACGGGCAGCATGGGAGGTATGGGATCAGGGGGAGGCATGGGCGCAGGTGTCTCCGGCGGTGCTTCAACTCATTAGCGCGCGTTTACCAACTGGCGTGGATTGCCCGAGGCTAACGGATGAATCTGTGGAAACGTCTTGTTGTGCTCCTGCGCCAGTTCAACCCATCACGGCCTGAAATCCAATTTCAGGCCGTGAATCTCACGCGGGGGACTGTTCTGGCTACGCGCATGGCCGTAGCCGATACCGCAAAGACCCGGAACAAGGGCCTGCTCGATCGCGAAAGTCTCTCGGCGGGTGAAGGTCTGTGGATTGTTCCCTGCCAAGCTATACATATGTTTTTCATGCGCTTCCCCATCGATCTGGTCTATATCGACAGCAAGAAGCGTGTTCGGAAGGTGCGTAGTCAAGTCGCGCCGTGGCGGATATCGGTTTGTTTTTCGGCCCACTCCGTTCTCGAACTTCCCGCAGGTGTGGTCCGCAATACAATGACCGTGCGGGGCGACATGCTTGAAATTTCACCCGTTCCCGCCTCCGTTTCCAAACCTTTGGGCCAGACTGAAAGTCCCGTGACCCATTCGTCGCCTTAAAGAAATGCGCCACGGTTGCATGCACGTCGAGCCCGCGTGGATTGCAGTGTATGCTGGACGGCAAAGCCGGATTTCCTGCACGGCTATTCTGCCAACGCAAAACTAAGCCCGAATTGATTGACTATGCCATCGTCTGAACACGGACTGCCTCTGCTCCTTATTGAATGCGGCCTCACCGCAATCTTCATCGGGTTGTCTTTCGTCTTCCCGCGGCTTGCCTCTCCCTGGTTCGCGCGCATCGAACGGTCGTTCGCGCGCCTGGCTCGGAAAAAGGGGCTGACCATAGTTTCGGTAGGTCTTTCCGCCCTACTGCTGCGCTCCGCTATTCTGCCTTTTTTTCCTCCCCCACAGCCAACCGACCCCAACGACTTCAGCTTCCTGCTCGCTGCGGATACCTTCGCTAACGGCCGCCTAGCCAACCCCACGCCTGCCATGTGGACGCACTTCGAGAGCGTCTACATTTCTATGAAGCCCACCTATATGTCGATGTACTTCCCGGGGTATGGGCTCATTCTGGCCGCCGGTCAAATTCTCTTTGGTAACCCCTGGTTCGTCAATATCTGCGTAGACGCCCTGATGTGCGCCGCTCTTTGCTGGATGCTGCAGGGCTGGCTGCCGCCCAGTTGGGCGCTGCTGGGTGGTTTTGTCGCGGTGCTGCGAATCGGTCTCTTCAGTAATTGGATCAATACCATCTCCGCAGGCAGCGCGTTGTTAACCGCCCTGGGTGGTGCGCTCATGTTGGGCTCGCTGCCACGCCTGATGAAGACCGTGCGGCTCCGTTACGGCGTGCTGATGGCGATCGGCATTGTGATTCTTGCTCTCACGCGGCCTTATGAGGGCCTCTTCCTTTGCTTTCCCGTTTTGGTTGCTTTGTGCCACTGGGCATGGCGCGGGAAGAATCGCCCTAATCCTGCCGTGCTGTTGAGGCGGGCGGTGATTCCGCTCGCGATACTTGCGGCGTCGCTGGCTTGGCTCGGCTACTACGATTACTGTGCCTTCGGCAACCCCACCACTTTACCTTACACCCTCAATCGCACCCAGTACGCCATGAGGCCCTTTTTCATCTGGCAGTCGGCTCGCCCGGAGCCACACTACCGGCACACGATGATGCAGCGCTTCTATGAATTGGAGTTGCAGGGTTTCACAAACATTCACAATCTCCCGCGCCTAATACCGTTAACCATTGTCAAGCCCTTGATCGCGATTCTCATCTTCGCTGGCTTTGCTCTGCTTCCGCCGCTCATCATGATCCGTCGGGTCTTGCTTGATCGTCGTGTCCGATTCCTGGTCTTGTGCATGTTCGTCCTCATGGCAGGGTTGGCCGTTGAGGTCCTCCTGACACCGTATTACCTGGGTTTGGCCACCGCCCTCTTCTATGCACTCGGTCTGCAAGCTATGCGCCATCTGCGCGTCTGGTCGCCCAATCGTGTACCCGTTGGCAAGACCATGGTGCGGCTCAGCATCCTACTCTGCCTTGTAATGGGCATAGTCACACTCCTCGCCGCGGCTCCTCCCATCGAGACGTTCGGACAGTCTTTTCGTTCCTTGACCGAATTACACCCCGCTCCGAACCATTTCTCCACCGAGCGAGCACGAATTGAATTTCGCCTAGGCAAAATCTCGGGCAAGCAACTGGTACTCGTTCGCTACCGCATGGGCCACAATCCCGTCGACCAATGGGTTTATAACCGTGCTGATATCAATGGTTCCAAAGTAATATGGGCATGGGATATGGGGCCAGCTAGTAACTCGAAATTGCTGAACCATTACCGGAACCGAAAAGCATGGCTCGTTGAACCCGATACGAAGCCGGTGGCACTCATACCTTACCCAGCGCACGGCGATAAGTCGACTTTACGCCGAGCCACACCGAGATCCGGGAGCTAATGCTATGCTCTTATCCTCACCGCACGGTCATGGATCAAGCCTGCCGATGATCGGGTGCGGATTAACAGTGATCGGTGTGGCTCTGGCCTTCGTCTTTCCTCGGTTGGCTTCAGAGTGGATCAGACGCATTGAGCGTGCTTTTATGCATTTGGCTCGCCGGCAGGGCCTCGCTGTTGTCTCGGTCGGCGCTACAGCACTCTTGCTGCGGCTGGCACTGCTCCCTCTTTTTCCCGTCCCGCTTCCGTTTATCCATGACGATTTCAGCTTCCTGCTCGCCGCCGATACCTTTGCTCACGGACACTTGACGAACCCCACACCCACCATGTGGACGCATTTCGAGAGCTTCCACATAACCATGCAGCCCACTTATATGTCCATGTACTTCCCGGGATGGGGGCTCGTTTTGGCGGCAGGGCAGGTTCTTTTTGGCAATCCATGGTTTGCCAGCCTATGCGTTGATGCGCTGATGTGCGCCGCACTCTGCTGGATGCTGCAAGCCTGGCTTCCTCCAGGTTGGGCGCTGCTGGGAGGAATGCTCGCAGTGCTGCGCCTTGGTCTATTCAACTATTGGATCAATACGATCTCCGGCGGTGCAGGGTTGCTGGCAGCCTTGGGCGGCGCGCTGGTGCTGGGTGCCCTGCCGCGCCTGATGCGAACTGTACGCGTTCGGTACGGCCTGTTGATGGCGCTTGGTATTGCTATTCTTGCGCTCACTCGGCCGTACGAGGGCCTCCTCCTTTGCCTACCGGTAGCAATCATGCTTGCGTATTGGACATGGCGGGGAAAGAATCGCCCCAGCGCTGCCGTGCTTATCAAGCGCGCAATAGTCCCACTTGCGCTGCTGGTCGCCACGCTCACCTGGCTCGGATACTACGATTATTGTGCCTTCGGCAACCCCGCGACTCTGCCATATACGGTGGACCGAGCCGAATATGCTGTGGCTCCGTATTTTGTTTGGCAGCATCCACGACCCACCCCACATTACCGCTATGCGGTTATGCGTCGCTTCTACACCCAATACGAGATGTACGTTTACCGGAACATCCATAGCCCTACTGGATTCCTGATTCAGACTTCGCTCAAGATCTTGGAGGCAGTCCTCTTCTTTGCCGGCTTTGCGTTGCTGCCGCCTCTGTTGATGGCGCGCCGTGTTCTACTCGACCACCGCACGCGATTTCTGGTTCTATGCATGTTTGCTCTCATGGGTGGCATGGCGATTGAGATTTTCATCCATCCCCACTATTTGGCGGCTTTTACCGCTGTGTTTTACGCACTCGGCTTGCAGGCTATGCGCCATTTGCGAGTCTGGAAGCCGGAAGGAAAGCCCGTGGGTGTAACGCTGGTGCGGTTAAGCGTGACGGTCTGCATTCTCCTCGGTGGTATTCAGTTGTTTGCGGCTCCGCTTCGGCTTGTCCCCTCCGAATGGCCATTCGGCAATTGGGAAATCATGTGGTTCGGCCCCGGACACTATGGAACCGCACGCGCAAAGGTGGAAGCCCTTCTGAAAAAGCTGCCCGGTCCGCAATTGGCTATTGTGCGATATGAGCCAGACCACAATCCCCTTGACGAATGGGTCTACAACCGTGCCGACATCAACGCCTCCAAAGTGATATGGGCACGAGACGAAAATCCGGCTGACAATCTGAAATTGTTGCACTACTACCACAACCGCAAAGCCTGGCTTGTGGAACCGGATACGACGCCACCAACAGTAATTCCATACAATGATCAGTCAGCCAAGGCAGTGCAATGATGAGCCGGCGAATCGTGGAATCGTGACTTCGTGGCACGATGCATCCCTCCACACAAAGGAGAATGAGGGATGAGCGGAAGTAGACGGAAGGGTACCGCAATTCTCTTGCTGTGCGTTGGCCTCTCCGCACTGTGGAGCTATTCGATCCGCGAAAAGTCCGAAGCGCAGGGCAAGATGCGGATGGTCGATCTCGCCGCCATCTACTATGGCGCGCGCAGCGTAATGCACCACCAGGATCCCTATGACCCGGATGCGTTCCTCCGGGAGTATGAGGCGAGTCACAAAGGACAGTCTGCCCTGGCCTTTAACAGTAAAGCAGACCAGACCATCGTGACAGTTTGCATCAATTTGCCTACCTCGCTCTTCCTTATGGTGCCCTTTGCACTGTTGCCGTGGGGAGTTGCGCAAAACCTGTGGATGTTTCTCATTGCCGGGCTTCTGGCGTTGGCGGCGTCACTGATTTGGGATCTCGGGGCAGATCGATCGCCGGTCGTGTGGGTCTGCCTGGCCGGCTTTCTGCTTCTCAACTGGGAATTGCCCTTGGTCATTGGTAATCTTGCGGGGATTGCGGTGAGCTTTTGCATTGTGGCGGTCTGGTGTTTTCTCCAGGAGCGCTACGTGTGGGCAGGCGTGGTGCTGCTAGCTATGAGCCTGGTAATGAAACCGCACGACGCTGGCTTTATATGGCTTTATTTCCTTCTGGCAGGAGGCGCACTGCGCAAGCGGGCACTGCAGACATTGGCTGTTGCTGTAATTCTCGGGCTTTGCGCAGCAGTATGGATCGCGCCATCTTCACCGCACTGGATACATGAGTTACAAAGGAACATTGCGGTGGCCTCTGCCCCCGGTGCTGTAAATTACCCGGGGCTGTCCGGAGCCAGCATGAAGAGCCCTGGACCGATCATTAGCCTGCAGGCAATGTTCAGCGTGCTTTGGGAGAACCCGCGTTTCTTTAACCTGGTCAGTTATCTCATTGCTGGCTTGCTGATCCTGCTGTGGATCATCAAAGTCCGCGGCGCACCTCCATCACCGGAGCGCACACGCCTGGCACTTGCAGCAATCTCGGTTCTCACACTTCTTCCTGTCTACCACCGGCCTGACGATGCCATTCTTCTTCTGCTCGCGATTCCCGCCTGCGCGATGCTCTGGGCTGGAAAAGGACCCATGCAAATGCCTGCACTTGTCCTCACTTCGGCAGGCATTTTCTTTGCCAGCGATATCCCGCTTGCGCTCCTGGGCCTCTGCGCGAAAGAACTGTCTCTCTCAGCAACCTCCCTGGCTGGCAAGTTGACTACCGTGTTCCTGCTACGGCCAACACCGCTGATCCTCCTGGCCATGGGGTGCTTCTATCTATGGGCCTTTATGCGTTACACACCAAGCCAGTCTGGCTTGCTGGACGAGGAAAAGACCGTAAATACGCCAGCGGCAGCCGCAACCCCAGCCACATGACACCTTCCGGCACTGGTCCCGTTCCGAATCGTAGCCCTCTCACGCGAAAACGTCGTTAAGATCGCCTGGCGCATGCAAATATGCCTTGTCGCAAGCTGCCAGATAAGTCTCCGTGCCTCCTTCTCCTGACCCGAAAGACGTCGATTTGTTAGGACAACCCGACAAGACAGCCTGCACATCTTAGAGGCAAGACCGGCCTGTTTCATATGCAGGCGAACACAACATAACAGATAAACCCGGGGAGCAGTCCTCGCTCACTACCTGCTACCGCCGCGCGTCCATCTTTTAGTGTCCGGGCGATTAGACTTCTATACCGCCGATCCTGGCAAGAGCAACGGCACTATACTGGCGCGTAGGCGAGACCCAAGGATGGAGATTCCAATCGTTTCCAAGCCGCGTCTTTACTGCCTCAGCGTCGCCAAAGCCCCAGTGTTCATTTCTCTTGCGCTTCTTCTCTCTGGTGCAGCCTTCGCGTGCAGCCAGACGCAGCCCTCCCACGCGCCAGTGGTAATTACCGTGGTGGACGAAAATGGTGTCGCTGTTTCCGGAGCTCAGGTCACTGTCACCGAGCCTGGAGTCACCACTCTCCATCTCTGGACCAACTACGCCGGCCATTGCAGATTCACTCCCCGGAAAAGCGAACCTTACAAATTCAGCATCCAGAAACCAGGTTTCTACCAGGCCACCCAGACCGGCGTCGAACCCGGCCAGACCCGCGTGCGTGTGGCGCTAGCCCACGAGCAGATGGTAAAGGAAGAGGTAAATGTAACGGCCTCACCGCCGGGCATCAACACCCAGCAGGTGTCGAACGCACAAATCATGAATACGCCGGAGATCGTGAATATTCCCTATCAGACTTCGCGCGATATTCGTTACCTGCTCCCGTACAATCCCGGCGTAGTTCAAACCGCGAACAAACAGGTCCACGTAGCTGGCTCGAACAGTTGGCAGACTCTCTATACTCTGGACGGATTCAATATCCGCTCGCCGGTAAGCGGCCATCTGAACTTGCGCGTCAGTGCTGATGCGATTCGCAGTATCGATGTGGAGTCAACCCGTTATCCGGTCCAGTACGGTGGGACTACGGGTGGTATCGTGGCGCTTTACACGGGCATGGGCGATAACAAATTCCGCTTCAACGCCACCAACTTTCTTCCCTCGTTCCACCAGGTTAACGGACTGCGCTTTGACAAAATCGTGCCCCGCTTCAACTTTTCAGGGCCGCTGGTTCGCAACCACGCATGGTTTTATGACGGATTCGACTTCAACTATTCAAATATCTATATCTCCGGACTTCCCTCCAATGCGGCGACCAACCGGTTGGTTCGTGGAAGCAACCTCTTCAAGGTGCAGACGAACCTGACCCCGGCTAACATTCTCACAACGGGGCTGCTCTTCAACGACTCTCACTCTCCGTACAATGGGCTTTCTCTTATAACTCCGCGAGTCAGCACTACCAATCAGGACATCATTGCGTGGCTGCCTTACGTGCGCGATCAGTGGACCTTTGATGGGGGTGCGCTGCTCGACGTGGGAGTTGCGGATATGCGCTACCGCCGGGGGAACGAGCCGCACGGAAATACGCCGTACATGATCACACCGGAAAAGGCTGAAGGCAGCTATTTCGAGGATCGGACCCGGCGCTCACACCGCACAGAGGGCACCGCAACTCTTTATCTGCCTCCGCGCCACTGGGCCGGCGTTCACGAAATACAAGCCGGCATCAATCTGTATCACACCGGCGTTAATGAGAACGTCAGCCGTACGCCAGTAACTTATCTGCGCGAAGATGGAACGCTGCTGCGCAAGAGCGTCTTTACGCCGATTGCGCCTTTCACGCTTCATAATCTGTCGGTGGGCTCATACTTGGAAGACAGGTGGAGCATGAAGAACGGTCTGCTTCTTGAGCCGGGAATTCGCTTCGACTGGAACGAGATTGTGCGGCGACCGGAGTTTTCGCCACGGATCGCCGCTGTTTACTCACCCCCCGGTCTCGCAGGCTCGACCAAGATCTCGGCTGGCGTAGGCGTTTATTACGACCGCACACAGCTTGCGTACCTGACCAGTGCGCTTGCCGGACTACGGACGGACACTTACTACGAGTCCAACGGCTCAACTCCCGCAGGTCCGTCGCAACAGACAGAGTTCACCGCGATCGATAGCTCGCTGCGCAATCCACATGCGGTGAACTGGAGCATATCGCTGGATCAGAAGCTCCCCAGAGCCATTTACGCGGGTGTCAGCTTCATGCAGAAGCGGACGTCGAACATTTTCACTTATATAAACCAGAGCGGTCCGTCCGCCCTCTCGGGCGATTACCTGCTGACGAACGCGCGCAAGGACCGCTATAACCAGTTCGAGGTCCAGGCACGTCACACATTCGCAGGCGGATTTACGCTGTTCGGCGCGTACACGCACTCCTCAGCGCACACCAACGCTGCGCTCGAGTACTTGCCTACTCCTTCGCCGCTGGGTCACCAACAGAGCGGTCCGGTGGCATGGGATACGCCGAACCGCGTTCTCTCCTGGGGCTGGCTGCCGTTCGATGTGCCGTGGTTCAAGAAGAACTGGAGATTCGTTTACACCTATGAGTGGCACAACGGCTACCCCATCACATCCGTTAACTCGGCCCAACAGGTGGTAGGCGCAGTCGGATCGCACCGTTTTCCGAACTTCACGGACTTCAGCCCCGGCCTTGCATGGCGCTTTCATTTTCGCGGCCAGTACTGGGAACTGCGCGGTGTGATGGAGAACGCTCTGGACAACTCCAATCCCGCAATCGTCAACAACGTTGTGGACTCTCCACAGTACCTGAACTTCAGCAGTTTTCAGGGTCGCGCCATTACTGCCCGCATCCGGCTGATCGGCACGAGAAACAAAAATTGATAGTCTGCTGGGATCGAAGCGCCGGCGCGTTCCACGCAATTGTCACTAGCTGGCCGCGGAACCGCGCAGAAGCTCTTCAGCTCGCTGCAGATCCTCTTCGGTATCCACGCCGATCGTGTCGCGAGGCGCATCTGCCACATAGATCGAGATGCCATTTTCAAGCAGCCGCAACTGCTCCAGGCGTTCAAGCATCTCCAGCGGCGACGGTTTCAGCGCCGCAAACCTCTCCAACGCAGCTTTGCGGTAGGCATATATGCCCAGGTGTTTGCGAAAACCGGTAAAGCCGGTGCCGTCACGGTCAAAGGGAATCGTGGCTCGCGAAAAGTAAAGAGCGCGGCCATCAAGCGCCGTTACCACCTTCACGGCATTTGGATTGGCAAATTCCTCCGGCTGGCAGCGCACCGCGAGCGTGGAAACCTCGACCTCCGGCCTCTGAAACAGCCGCAGCAGGGGAGAAAAGAAGTCCGGCGTCAGTGTCGGCTCGTCGCCCTGGATATTGACGTAGATATCCGCATCGATCTGCTGCGCTGCTTCTCTCACCCGGTCTGAGCCGCTGGGGCAACTCGGCGATGTCATCACTACCGGGATGCTGCGCTCCCGGCATACAGCCGCAACCTCATCGGAGTCCGTGGCAACAACCACAGGATCCATCAGGCCGCTGGCCGCCGCGGCGCGCCATACCCATTCCACCATGGGACGCCCGGCAACGGTACGCAATACCTTGCGGCTTAGCCGCGTTGAGCTCAGGCGTGCCGGAATCACTCCGGCGATGCGGGTGGGACTCATGCAGTCGAGTGTAAATGCTCCAGTTGGTCGCCGCCCAAAGGCAGTTCAGGCGAAGAGCTCATCCAGCGCGGCTTCGGCCCGGGCCAGGCCCTCCGCGGCAGCTTCCGGTGTGCTGCTCTGATTTTCGGCACGGATAAACGTGACGTCGATCAATCCGATCGCGCCGAGGATTGCGCGCAGATAGGGCTCAAGCAAATCCAGTGTCTTTGCAGGGCTCTCCTCCGGATAGACTCCACCGCACGCTGAGAAGATATAGACCTTCGTGTCTGGCGAAAGCAGCCCCTGCACGCCCTGCGGAGTGAAAGCAAAAGTACGCCCTTCGCGTACGACCATATCAATCCAGGCTTTGAGAGACGCCGGCACACCCAGGTTCCACATCGGCACACCCAGCACGACCACGTCGGCAGCGAGCAGTTCGTCAACGAGCGAATCAGAGTAAGCGAGAACGCCCCTCTGCTTCTCTGTCAGTGAGCCGGCCGGCGTCGAGTACGCCTCGATCATCTCCTCGTCGACATAAGGAATCCTTTCGCGGGAAGTATGGTGGTAAATCACGTGTCCCGCCGGGTTTTGGCGCCTCCATTCCTCGGCGAATCTGCCGGCGAGTCGGCTGGAAACCGAAGCCGGTCGCGGACTGGAGTCGATATGCAGAAGCGTAGGCATCGGCAAGTCTCCGGAGCTTGAAAAGCCTGGCGAAGAGCGGCCTACGGCGGTGTGTCCGGCAATTCCTTATCCACTGTCCCAGTAGTCGTCTCACGAGTGAGCGCTGAAATCCCCTCTGGAACGAAATCGCCGCCGAACCGGCTCGTGAAAAGCCAGTTTGACCTCGTCTTAAGCCGCCCCGTATCATCAAATCTGGTATAGCTTTCACAAGCGTAGCACCCCGGCGGAGTAGCTCAGACGGTTAGAGCGACGGATTCATAACCCGTAGGTCGGCGGTTCGATCCCGCCCTCCGCCACCAAAATAAGTTTCCTGTTTACAATCACTTCCAAAGAATGAGACAATGGCGTCCTCGAAATGTACTCGGAGATATGCCATGCTTACGCTCTATCGGCGCCATCGGGCGAAATGCAAGTATACGGCCCGGCGCGCGAAATGCTCCTGTCCGATCTGGGTTCAGGGGATTTTGCAGGGGGAAAAGATCCGGCAGTCGCTCGATCTGACGAATTGGGAAGCGGCGCAAAAGAAAGTCCGCGATTGGGAGATCCACGGCATAAAAGCCGTCATGTCGCTTCCGGACGCGTACGACCGGTTCCTGGCGCAGCATAAAGTGAACGATCACGCGAAGGTGACGATCGACAAACAGCGCCAGCTCAAGCGTGAGACGGTAGATTTTTTCGGAGACGTGCCGCTGCGCTCGATCTCGGTGGATGATGTGGCGCGGTTCCGGGAGTCCTGGAAGGTTGGTCCCACGACCGCGAAGAACCGGATCGAACGGCTCCGGTCGTTCTTCAAGTTCTGCGTGGAGCGCGACTGGATCGAAAAGAATCCGGCGAAGCCGTTGAAGCTGCCAAAAGTCGAAGAAATCGAGCGCAAGCCGTATGAGCCTGACGAGTTGCTGCAAATTATGCAGGCGGTCGAGCGGTTTCCGAAGTGGGGTATTTACGGAGAAAAGAATGTCGATCGGGTGCGGGCGTTCGTTTCGGTTCTCCGCTGGACTGGGATGCGGATCAGCGACGCCGTGCAATTCTCAGGTGAGAAGATCGTCGATGGGCAGGTGATCCTGCGGACCCAAAAGAACGGAAAGCGGGTCTCAATTCCGCTTCATCCGGACGCCGGCGCCGCGCTCGAAAAGGTCAAAAATGGTGGGGATTATTTTTTCTGGTCGGGTGAATCGACGGTCAAATCGGCCGTCGCCGACTGGTGCCGGACACTCAAAAGGCTCTCAAAAGTGGCGAACATCCATGTAACTTCCCATCGGTTCCGGCACACGCTCATCGTGCAATTGCTCTCGAACGGAATCCCGGTCTCTGAGGTCGCGGCGATCGCCGGCAATACTCCGCGGGTGATTGAGCGGGCATACAACCAGTGGATTCAGGGACGTCAAGAGGCGTTGAATGCCGCGGTGAAGGCAATGTGGTAATAGATTGTGAATTTGTTTGCCAGGGAATTGGTGATGAGCTTTTAGACTAGAGCCTTGAGATAATATTTGCTCACCCCGCCCGGTGATCGCTCGACTTCCAAATAGCCAAATTGCTCCAGTTCTCTGATCGCCTTGATGACCGTCGGGCGGGAAGAATGCGCTTCCTTCGCAATCGTTGCTGTTGATGGAAAACAGAAGCGCTTTCCTCGAAAGATGTGAACAGTCAGAACCCAAAAGACGATCAGGCAGGAACGCGACAAGCGCTCGTCCATGAGGATTTGAGTGGGAATGATGGAGAATCCCGTCTTCCATTTCATGGGTGAATTCCGGGTGTATTTCTTCAATAAATTCCTCTTATTCCATTTTTCTGATTCCATTCTTCTTGTTTGTGTAAAGTTTTTTGACAGCCACCTGGCAAGATTCTTTTCCGGTGGGTGTAAAGATTCTTTACAGGCTGGCAGGAGCGACTCTTTACGAGAAAAGCCCTTTAGCCGGAGCACACACGGAATACCGTGAATGCCGCCGCTAAAGGGCTCTTAAATATGTTCGGCGCATCCTCCGGCTATCCATTGCTGGATAGCATTAAGCATAGGACACTGTCGGGAGGTGTCAAGGGAGGAACTTTCTTCTAAATTTTATAAGTGGTTTGAAATAGAAGCATAACATAATAGGAAATTTCCGTTGTAATAGCGTTCAAAGAGAAATCCTTGGGAGGCTCCCCGCTTGGCTATCCGCGTCGTCACTCTGGTCGGTAACTGCAAGACTGAAAGGGGATGGCGCGGCTAGAGTCGAAGACGGGCGCGGCGCTCCGCAAGTCCGGCCGGTCTGCTTCCTCCCTTTTCCTCTGGGAGCACCTCATGAGCCGTTATCCGTGGAGCGTGCCGCTGCTTTCGTGCAGCTTTCCGTGGCCGGTCGGATCAGGGGCTACGAGGCAAGGAAGACTTACCGAGAAATGGGCCTAGTCCGCTTCAGTCACCGCGGACTGAAGGCTCGAACATCATTTCGTCCGTGAGGCCGCCGTCGATGCGTTCTCTCTCAGGCAGCCGCGCGGACATGGCGGCAAACACAGGAAGCTTTGGGACAAGGGCTTGTCGCAGCAGGTCGGCGAATGGTGCAATGATATTCGGTTGTGTTCCGCCTCCAAAGGATCGTGTAAGCCGGACGTGATCGGAGTCGGAAATCGGTATTGTAATGTCCCAGGTATTCAGAGGGTTGATGCCATCCTGCCATTCAAACGTTTGCCCAGCGAGAACCATTTGGACCTGGTGAAATCCAGCATCTTTGCATGCGCCCAAAATGATCTCCCAACAGCGCTCCGGAGTTGGTGCTGCGGTAAGTTGTTCATGGAAGACCTGCAAGGAAACCTGGGAGTTCAACATGCGACGAAACGCACCGTCAAGGAACATCCGGCCGGCGGTGCCGAACTCGACATACCCGAGATGCTGCACGCCAATCCAGGTAACGGCACAAAAGATGATGATCACCAGGCCGGACACGTGCTGATCCATCATCAACAAGGAGCACATGGCGCCGAGCGCACTGAATGCGTACAGGATCAGAGCAACTCTGCGCGGGGTCAGCCCGCGGTCGAGCAGGCGGTGATGGATGTGGCCGCGGTCGGCGGTGAAAACCGGCTGCCGTCGCAGAAACCGTCTCACGATTGCCAATGAGGTGTCTAGCAGAGGGATGGAGAGAGCCATCAACGGCGCGGTCATCCCGAGGATCGTTGCGGCTTTCTCGCTCCAGAGAACTCCATAACAGCCCAGGAGGAATCCGATGAACAAACTGCCACAATCTCCGAGAAAGATTGTGGCGGGGTTGAAGTTGTAGCGCAGGAAGCCAAGCAGGCATCCAACCAGCGGAGCTGTCGCTAACGCGAGCGCGATGTTGTTCTGCAAAAGGGCCGCAAACAGCGTTGTGGAGACAGCGAACAAACCGACACCTGTCGCCAGTCCGTCAACGCCATCGATCAGGTTGACGGCGTTGGTACAGGCAACCAGCCATAGGGCTGTCAAAGGCAGCTGGAGCCAGATGCCGAGATGAAATCCTGCGAAATCCTGCACGCGGATCCCGGCCCAATACGCCATAAGCGCCGCACCTACTTCGCCGATGAGCTTCTGCCAGGGTTTGAGCCCCCATATGTCATCGATGAGGCCAGTGACGAAAATCAAGAGAGCGGCAGGCCCGAGCCGCATCACGAAGTCAAGCCCATGCAGGATCTTTGCGCTGGCGTGGAAATGCAAGAGCAGTACGCAGGCGTACGCCGCGGCATAGGCCAGGACGATTGCTATGCCTCCGACTCGTGGAATGGGGTGCCGGTGCAGCTTGCGATTATTTGGATGATCGACTATACCGAGACGGCGGAAAGTATTCCGCACGACTGGCGTGATCAGCAAGGTCAGCAGGAAGGAAACGGCGGCTAGGAATGCCAGGGAATACACAATTACCCTCCTTAATTAGTGCGCGACAACATGAATGTGAGACGCGTCTGGTAATGTGGACGCCTCCGGCGCGCGGCGGTACGAGAGGAAGATGCCGCGCTTCGCTTTAAGGCTTCTACGAAGAAGATCGACAAAGGGCGCGAAGCCGTTGGCATCAGCCCCCGTGCCAAATGGACGGCTGAGACGTATGCAGTCAACCTCAGCAAGGGGAACGCTGACCTCCCAGGAACCGAATGATGGTGTGTTGTGGCACCACTCGAATGTCGAGCCGGCTATGGAAAGTTGTGCTTCGTGGAATCCGAATTCGTGCAACCCCTGTTCGACAACGGCCCAATACTCTTCAGGGGTGGAAGCCGCTTTAAGACGGCTTTCATAGGAATGGAGAGTGATTTCCGCTTGCAGTTGGCGGAAGAAAGCTCCTTCCATAAACATCCGCCCCGCGACACTGAACTCGTGGATACCGAGATGCCGGATCCAGATCCAGGCGACCCAGTAGAACACGATGATCGCTATCCATGGGCTTCGATTGTTGAGGATGAGCACGGCAGCGATCGCGCCGATTCCGGAACACACATAGAGAACCAACGTAGCTTTGCGCGGCGCGAGGCCGCGATGCAGCAAGCGGTGGTAGAGGTGAGACGTGTCCGCTGCCCCGAGAGGCTGGCGCCGCAGGAAGCGGCGCATAACAATGAGCATCGCGTCGAGCAACGGAACGGAAAGGACCAGCAGCGTCACCGTCATACCGAGGACCGTTCCGGATCTCTCAATCCAGAGAATGCTGTAGCAGCCAAGCAGAAAACCGATGAGCAGGCTGCCGGATTCACCGAGGAGAATCGTGGGAGGATTGAGGTTATACGGAAGGAATCCCAGGATGCTGCCAATGAAGGGGATGGTTGCAACAGCGAGGACGAAGTTGTTATGCAGCAGCGCAAGGACGAATATTGCACAGGCCGCGATCAGTCCGACTCCAGCTGGTAGACCGTCAATGCCTTTAATCAAATTGACAGCGTAAGAGCAGACTAATATCCATATAACGGAGAGCGGCAGACTCCAGCCACCGATGGAAAACCCGGCAATTGCCTCAATATGCACTCCGCCCTGGTAAGCGAGACAGGCGGCGATCGTCAGGCCGATGGCTTTGTGCCATGGCTCTATTCGTTTCAGGTCGTCAACCAGGCCGACGGCAAAGACGAGAAGCACGGCGCCGAGCAAGTACAAAAGGAAGCCCGTTGATGCCCGAAGCGCTTGGCTGACTTTCGGATCTGTCGCCATCACAACGGCACAGCCAAGAAGACACGCCAGTACGATTGGTATGCCGCCGAAGCGTGGGACAGCGTCCGCCGTCTTCAGACGAAACCTATTTCTAACGAGTGGCGTCAGAATCAGCGAAAGCAGGAATGTTGTCGCGCCGAGGAAGATAAGGGTATACATTGGAGTCACCCAGACCGAGGATATTGATAATGCGTTGAACTCCGATTGGGAGGTCATAATGTTGTTCGAATGCCTCCCGGCTTCTTCTACCTGCGTCGCGCACGGCCTCACGGTCGGCGTCAAGCCATTCCAGCAGGTGAATCAACCCCTCAATGTCTCCGGGATCGACACGCCAGCCGCAGTCGTAGCGCTTGATGTTTTGAGCTGGAGTGGTGTCATGCGGACCTACGTACAGAATCGGACGACCAGCAGCCATGATTCCGTACGTCTTGCTCGGAACGAGGGAGCCGCTTGTTTGCGGAAGTTGCGTGACCAGTCCGACGTGCCCCTCGGCGAGACTCGCTCCGAGTTCGCTCCGCGAACAGTAAGCATGGAACGTCACGTTTTCGATACCACGTTCCTGACAGTAGTTCTTGATGTAATTACTGCGAGCGCCGCCACCGGAAAAGATAAAGTGGAAGCGCGAATCATTGCGCAGACGATCCATGGCTCCGGCAATGGTATCAACATCATGCGCGAGACCGAGCGTGCCCGAATAGTGCACAACAAACGGTCCTTCCGGCAGTGGCTGTGGAGTGATCTCCTTTCCATCGGCCCAGTTTTCGGCCACAAAAATCCGGTCTTCAGGAATGCCCCGCGCGATCAAACGGGTTTTCATGTCGTCGCCGAGAGCGATGATGCCGTCGGCATTGCGGCGGGACCAATCGGCGAGGAGGCCGATGACGCTGGTAAGTGTGGAATGACGGCCAAGAACTTCCAGGTCAACGGCAACGTCGGGGTAGACGTCCATCTCCCAGATGTAGTGCCGGCAGCCGCGCATCAGCTTAATCATGCGACCCAGCACGGAGATCAGTGGCGGAGTCGTCAAGGTAAGCACGACGTCCGGACGCTTGGTGCGATAACTATTCCAGACCGCTCCAGCAAAGAATGAGCCGTAGGAGAGGAGGCGAAAGATTGGGTTTCTGGAGAAGGGAACCAGACTTGTGCGGAGTATGCGTCCTGGAGGCTGCACCGTTTTATCCTGGATCCCGTAATTGGATCCCCCGCAGATAGCTGTGACTTCCCCTTGTTCAGCTCCGATAGCCCGGCATACGTCCGCCAGCAGCTGACCTGTTGCAGCCGTATCCGGCCAGAAGAATTGATTGAGGAACGTTATTTGCATTTGATTCCTCGTCCGACTGTGAGCCACGTTTCGGTGGCGAAGGAAGAATTCCCCAGACGGATCAGGCCTTGTTTCTAAATCGCCACTTCCAGGGAGCGTTACTAAATGTAAGTGCGCTTCCTTACTCGGTGTGCTTCAGGGACCCTGTTACCGCTGTCTTTGCGTGTGGGCTATACAGCGAAGCACGCCCAATAGGAAAGATCGCTATGCCGCAGAGTTCTCGCGCCGTCGAATATAGATGTTGCCTAGAACAAGGACGTCCATTTTCGTCCGCAGGAAACACTCAAGCGCTTCCTTTGGCTCGCAAACCACAGGCTCATTTTCATTGAACGACGTGTTGAGCACCATCGGCACACCGGTGACATCGCGGAAGGATTCGATGAGACGATAATAGAGCGGATTTGTGTGCCGGTAGACGGTCTGCAGACGTCCCGATCCGTCTACATGGGTGACTGCCGGGATCTGTGGCCGTTTTCCCTCGCGGATTTGGAATACCTGCATCATGAAAGGCACGTCATCATCCTCCTCGAACCACTCCGCAACAGCCGTGTCGAGAACCGACGGCGCAAATGGCCGGAAGGATTCGCGGCGCTTGATCTTGGCATTGAGGATGGCCTTCATATCGGCGCGGCGCGGATCGCAGACGATAGAGCGGTTTCCCAAAGCGCGTGGACCCCATTCCATCCGGCCCTGGAACCAGCCAACAACCTTTCCGTCTGCGATGGCCTGAGCCGTGATGCGGCACAGCTCGCACTCGTCAGCATGACGCTCCATGATGCATCCAGACGCTTCGATGTCGGGCTTATGCGCCTGGACCAGCTCGTCAATATCGCCGGAGGAGAAATTGCGGGCCCCAATAGGCATGATCCATCACAAAGTTGCGGCTGCCACCCGATTTGTCCCACACGGCGAAGGCCGCGCCGATTGCGCCACCCGCATCTCCTGCCGCCGATTGCACATAGACGCGCTTGAACGGAGTCATCCGGCGGACTTTGCCATTAGCGACGGAGTTGGCGGCACATCCGCCGGCCAGCGCCAAGTCGGTCGCTCCAGTCTTGCGCTGCAATGGTTCGATCAGGTTGAAGAACGCTTCCTCGTACATTGCCTGCACGGAGCGGGCGATATCGCGGTGCCTGTCTTCGAGCGGCTCGCCTGGTCGCCTGCGCGGGCCCAGAAGTTCTTCCAAAGCCGGGGAAAACAGTTCGCCGACATCCGGCAAACCGTCCGTCCAGGTGTAGGGTACTTCCTCTTTGTGGTGGCGAAAGAAAGACAGATCCAGTTGGAAACCACCGCCGCCGTTCAGGCGCACAATTTTCCGCATTTCGTTGAGATACCCGGGCCGGCCGTAGGGCGCCAATCCCATCACCTTGTATTCATCGCCGTAATAGGGAAAGCCCAGGTACTGTGTCAGCGCCTGATAGAACACACCCAATGAGTAGGGAAAGAACACCCGTCCCTCTAAGGAGATCTTGCCGTTCCGGCCCGCACCCCAGGCGGAGCTCGAAAAGTCCCCGAATCCGTCCACCGACACGATCGCCGCATCTTGAAACGGCGAGACATAGTAGGCGGAATAGAGGTGGCAAAGATGATGCTCGACATTATGGAACGAGCCCTTGAAGGCCGGCCCCGGCAGTTCGCGAGCGAGCCGCTCCGGGACACCTTCCCGGTGACGGCGTGTTCGGATGCGTTGCAGGACGAGCGCGGGATCTGGCAGTTGCCGTGCCAGATAGGCGATCTTGCGTCCCAGATGGGCGCCACTGTCCTGATTGACGGCGATATGATCGATATCGGCCAGCGTCACAGCACCTTCCTTCAGGCAATAGGCGATGGCCTGGGATGGAAAACCGGCCCAATGCTTGAGACGGCGGAATCGCTCTTCTTCCGCGGCAGCGATCAGAACGCCATCGCGGACAAGGCAGGCGGAACTGTCGCCGTGAAAAGCGTTGAGACCTAGAATCAGCATCAGATCGAGTCCTCCCCTTGTGGGCGCACGGCAGATGACAGGCGCCGGTCGATTAGTTCGAGAGTGAGCATGGATTCGGCGAGCAGGCGCTGTAGCGCGTAGAACCAGCCTGCCCATCCGTCAAAAAGGCATCTCTTTGCAAAGAGCACGTAAGCAAAGACAAGAATCGGAGCCGGCCAAGCCATTTGGCGGATCCGGTCTGCGCGCGACAAAGCTCGTGAATCTGCCGCCAGAAGATGCTTGGCCTCAAGCGCAGCATAGTTGGTCTGGGACCGGAACCAACGTGCGAGAGGTTTCCTATCGTCGTGATATATCACGCTGCGGAGGTCACCAACCAAACCGTCGAGGACGAGACGCTGTGTGTGACCGTCTTGGGCATATCTGCCGACGCCTCGCCGAAACAAAGCGATGACGGGGGGATATAGGCTGCCCTGCAGGACACGTCCTCCCACCACATATCGAAAATGACAACGATAGCCAGCAATGTTCGGATCGCGTATTGCAGTCTCCGCTTCCTGGATGAATGCGTCCGACAGGATGTAATCTGCATCCAACGCAAGGATCCACTCTGTCCGGATTTCCGTCTCTGCAATCGCATAATTCCACTGACTCGCATGCCCGTCAAAACGGCGGGTTAGGAAATTAACGTTTCCGGCGCGCGCACACAGATCGCGAGTGGCATCATCGCTGCCGCTGTCCAGCACCACAACGCGCCGCGCCCAGTTCAGCCGCTCCAGACATCTGCCGATGTTCGGCGCTTCATTCAATGTGAGGATGACGGGCGTCACAGCTTCTGAAAGCAACTTTCCTGTGGCTTGGTTCAGCATGTAGTAACAAAATCGGGACGCACGCCGTGCCCCGCAACCCACTGGTAAACAAGCGACATTTTGGCCCCTACCGTCTCCCATCCAAAATCTCGCGCCATCCACGCCCGCCCGCGCAAACCCATCGCATGGCGCTCTGTGTCGGGCAGCGCAGTTGCTTCACGTAGTACCTCAAGAAGCGGTTCGGCGCCATGCTCTATCCACCACCCGCAGCGTTCCGTTTCGAGGTTGGACCATGGTGCACCACGGCTAACGATGGCAGGAACGCCTGCGGCAAGCGTCTCGGCCACGACAAGGCCGAAGTTCTCGTTCTGGGTGGGCAGGACAAAGAGATCTGCTTCCTGTAGTATCCGTTCCTTCTCTGCGCCATGCACAGGACCATCGAAAACGACGCGCGGCATGCCGCCTTGCCTGACCATCTTCTCCAATTCCGCGCGATGCCCACCCTCGTCAGGTCCGACAACACGGAGTACCCAGTCGGGACGTTCCTGCGCAAGACGGCTCCATGCCGCAACCAGGTCCGGTAGTCGCTTTATCGGGTGAAGACGGCCAAGATAGAGGAGTGTGTGCATCCTGGTTCGCCTGGGCAGAGACCTTTCAGGGCTGTGGGGAATGTCAATTCCGTTTGGGATGATGGCGATTGGTGCTCGCACGCCGAAGGCGCGAATCTCTTCTGCCTCCGCCTGGCTCGTTGCATGCCAGGCCGCAGCGCGCGCATAAGCGGGTTTCTGCAGAAAGCGCCAGAAGAGACGCTTCTTTCGCGCGGAGAACGCAAGAGCTTCGCGTGCCAGCATGCCGCGTGGAGTAACGACCAAGGGGCGCCCACTGGCCGCGGCTGTATTTCCGGCGTACACATTTGGCATAAGCCAGAGTCCGTGGACGTGGACAACGTCATAAGCCTGTGCCGCAATCCGTGTGGCTTTAGCAAGACCTGAAGAAAAGCGCAGAGACCGAAGAAAGGGAATGTCCGCGAAATCTTGCGTGTAAGCAGTTATTGAGATATCCAGTGGCGTATTCGCTTCCCGCACAGTAAGGATGCGTACGTCGGTACCACGAGCGCGCAGCGCGTCACAAAGCCGCGGCACTGAATAGGACGGCCCGCCGTGACGGGGATCGAGGCCAGCCACAACATGAATTGCACGCAAGGTCATACACCAGAAGGTCCTACCGGCCTGATGCCTGGATATGCTCTTTCTATACGACGTAGCCCGAACAATCGCGGGCCCAGCATCTTGAGGATAGCCCAGCAGGGAATGATGGACAGGATCAGCGCGGGGACGAGCTTCAATACGGAAGTCCCCAGATCGAATGCCGGCATAAACGCAAAGGGAGCGAGGGCCGCGCCAAGAACTGCTTCCGCCCCAGGACGCACTATAAGCCAGCGATAGAAATAGCCGAGGAAAAGACCCAACATGGCAATCGGAACGAACATCAGGATTGGGCCAAAGTCGATATACGCTTCTGCCATATACCCGATGCTTATAGATACACCTTGCCGGGCAGTTGCCACCCCGAGCCCGGTATAACGATTGGTGAGTGTCGAGTCGTTGACTGCACTCTTGTTCGGGAAGAGAAGCCGCGGCATCAGGAACCGGAGCACTGCGTCGCCCCAAAGTCGGCCATCTGCGTAAGGCAGAACATTGGGCACGCGATTCAATACCACGCCGAAAAAGTTGAAATACATGAGGCGGCGAACTAAGCCATCAGCCCCTTTGGCGAGGCCATGTGCATCTACGCCAGTTGCGAGACGGCCAAGTTCAGCGACGCGAGCGGAGTAGTCGACAAGAACGACCTGCTGCCTGGTCCCTTCATTGACAAAAGCGCGATATTCGCCCTTGATTGCCGTCCAGACAATTCCCAAAAACAGCAGAACGACAGCCAAAAGCGCGCCAGGAAGAATCACTCGCGCTTTCAAGCGCACGTTGCTTGCCGCAAGGCCGATCAAGGCATAGAAAAAGACGTCCTTGAAGTTGGAAAAGAACCCGCCGATCGATAGCGCGAATTGGATGAGAAAGATCGCGGTCCAAATCGTCTTTTTCCGTCCGGGAACGGCGAAGGTCGCCATCGTCAGGAGCACAAATGCTGCCCATTTGACCTGGGCGAAGACCAGCAGCACTTGTTCGAGTCCACCTGACCTCCAGGCCAGTGATTCGCAGGCCGCGCTGAATATCCAGGCCCCAATGAATATCCGGAGCCAGAAGCGAAGCGGGCGCGCGGCGACGAAAGCCTGCACCCTCAGGAAAAGCCCAGGAAATGAACGCCCAGCCGCAAAGCGGATTGCGACCGCCAGGACCAGAAGCGAAGTCAGCTGAAGAAAATCCGCCAAATTGTTCTGTCCACGGAAGGGTACAAGCGTGTCAAGAGAAACACCTCGCAGATTGCCGTAAAAGGGCCCGATCGCGGCCTGAATCCACTGGTAGAGGAAGATAAACATCAGGATTGGCGGCTCGCCAGGACGCCGAAGAAGTGCAACGCCAACGCCAAGCACAAAGCAAGCGTAGAGTGCCAATGAAGTGTTGGGACCGACAAACGACATCACTCCCAATATTGCGAGTAGAACGGTCATTGGGTGGAATTGTGGCTGCAGAGCATAAACAAGAGTTTCATGGCTTCAAGTTAGCGAACTGGCTGCGGCAATAATGCCGTCGGCTGCCATGGTGAGTGAGAAAGCCGTCGCAGTTGCGGCGACTTTGCCCACGTTTAATGGACTACTCAATGCCTCATGCAATCGGTCCGCCAGCGCACGGACATCGCCCGTTGGAAAAACAACGTGATAGCCAAAATGTGCCGCCATATCCGGCGCGCAGCCGACCGCATCCGAGACGAGAACCGGCCGCCCGCAGGCCAACGCCTCATTT
Organism: uncultured Acidobacteriota bacterium; assembly: GCA_963830225.1. Classification (GTDB taxonomy): domain Bacteria; phylum Acidobacteriota; class Terriglobia; order Terriglobales; family Acidobacteriaceae; genus Telmatobacter. The sequence continues at coordinate 966,086 of CAWHLO010000001.1, forward strand.
ACGACCAGTCCCCATGTCTCGCTGTCTGAGGGCAAGACGAGCAGGTCGGAGGCGGCATAGATTGCCGGCATTTCTGTTTGATTGCAGAAACCCAGAAAATGAGCCGGCACACCGAGGGCCATTGCGCGGGTGCGCAATTCGGACTCCAAAGGTCCCGCTCCCGCCACCAAGACTTCCACTGCCTTGCCACTATTGCGCGCCAAGGCAGCAGCTTCGATTAAATCGAGTGGGCGCTTGAATGGCAGGAGCTTGCCAGCAAACAGAACAAGCTTCGTCTCCAGGGCAACGCCAAAGCGCTCACGCAACTCGGAGCGTGCTTCCGGTGTTGCACGGGCCGCAAACCAGTCATTGTCGACGCAGTGGGGCGAATCGAACATCCGCGTCTCGGGATATCCGTAATGCCGCCAGTAGGCGCGATTGCGCACGCCAACGATCAGAGCCCCATCGAAACTACGAAGAAACATTGGATAAGTAATCGTTTTGACCCACCGCTTCCAAGCGGCTCGCGGCGTATCCAATTGAGAATCGCCACGGACTAGGACCGGAATACGCATACGCTTCGCCGCCCAAAGCGCTTGATGAAAGCACTTGAACCGCCAGCCCATAAGGAGGACAGCGTCGAAGCGCCCAGCGCGCAGCCGCCTGCCGATTTCCGGCGTGTCGACGCCCGCAAAGCGATCCAGAGATGGCGTGGCGGAGACATTGCGTAGGAATTCATGGGTATAACCGGAGAGCAAATCGATATCCCATTCAAAGCCAACACCAAATCCGGCCTGCGCTTGATCGTGCGGCGTTGCGCGGTAGCCGTAGAGGACCGCGAGGTCCAGCCGCTTGGCCAATTCGCGAAAAAGCGGAGTGTAATACTGCACCGGGTGGGATGCAACAATGGCGAGGCGCACAGCGTGTCAACCGATCGAGTGATGCCGTTGGGTTGCGCGTTCAAAGACTTCCGCGAACCGGCCCGCGACTGCATGCGCCGTGAACGGTGCATAGGCCGCGGGGTTGGCCTGGCCAAACGCGCCGGGATTTAAGGCAAGGTGCTCCAGCCCCTCCGCGATCGTGAGAACCGATGTCTCGAGTTCGTTTGTGGTTTCGAAGGCAAGCGCCAAGCCTCCGCCCGCGTTTGTCAGGATTTCGTGGGAACTGCTCATTCGATGAAAGATGGAGAGATAAGGCCGACCGGACATCAATCCCGGATAGATCTTCGAAGCAGTATAGTGTGGCTCATCAGAGCCGATCATCATAACCACATCTGTTGTGGCAAGAACCCTCAGAGCATCAAGAAAAGGCACCCGCGCGGGCTCTTCGGTCACGAGGTCTGCCACCCCTTCGGACTCGGCCAGAGGGCGGATCCGAAATGTTGACGAGTCATTTGGTTGGTTGCTCGTTCCAACAAAGCGGAGGCGGATGCGTTCAACCAGGTTGGGGTTCTGGACGCGCAGTTTAAATAGTCCACGAAATAGGGCGCGAACCAATGAGCCTGAGCGCGGCAACGCGGTTCCAACGTAGGAGAAAGTCACTCGATGCGTTTCAAGTTGATCATATGCCGCAGTGCCCCGTAGTGCCTCGAAATCCTCCGGATCACCACCGATCGGAATGTCGGCCATGCAGTTTCGATCAAGCCATGGATAGCGGGCTGCCATTTCATCATTCTGTCGTCTGGAGACTGACGTGATGAACGCTGCATTCCGGACCGCTTGTGGTTCCAAGCCAATTGCAAGACGATGCGAACAGCCTGCCTTAGACCGAAGCGGCGCCTCAGAACGGACACGCGAAACCCATGGATCCTGGAAATCGAGCACAACCGGAACATTCCAACGCCGTCGGATCCAGCCTGCCAGCAGCATCGGGTAATAGGGAGATCCGGTAATCAAGATTGCATCGGTCGCCATGCGCCTCATTTCCCTGGCGACGGCGGCGCGCAAATGGAAATAGCCTCGTAATCCGATGTCGCCCGCAATACCGAATGGACGCGTCAAGCGAACCGGGATGGCTCCGGTTCGAACGATCTGAACGTCAGATGGTACCAGGCGGGCTAGTTCGGGATCGAGCTTTTCGATATGATGCTGCGGATCAACACATAGAACCGTAGGCCGCCATCCATGCGAGGGGAGATGCTTGGCCAGGTGCCGCGCGCGATGCACGCCCGCAAGCGTTGAAGGTGGGAAATGGGGAGAGACGATCAGGCAGCGCTTTCCACGCTCATCCTGATTTGCCTCCTCCGCTGCTATCGACAAGTTCAGCTCCACGCGGTATCTGCCATTAATGGACTGTTACGGCGAACGAAGAGAAAATCCGCCTGATGCGCCCGGTTATCCCGGCGACGCGCCGCAAGCGCTGCGATGTCGTGAAGCGCAAAATCGCGCTTGTCGAGAAAGTTCATGAACGTCTCAATCGATGGTTCATAGGCTTGCGCATAGACGGATACCTCACACAGGATCAGTTCTATCCGGTCGAGAATTCCGGCGGCGTCTTTCAAGGCTTCCAGTTCCGGCTCTACAGCAGAATTTGTGGGTAGGACGAGTGGTAGCAGTTGATATGGAGGCGGCTTCGCCGCGTCAAATTGCATGAGTTTTCGAGGGATGGGCGATCTATCCCTCCGATGTTGTCAACAGATACCGGGAACAAGTCTCGAGCCTGTTCCCGGTCCTCATCGGTAAGGATGAGTCGCAGCCGATTATTCCTTTGCGGGTCGGTCTCCACCGGAGCCCGCGTCCGCTTCACCGGCCAGAAGAGAGAATAGCCGATCGTGCTTTCGATAGTCTTTGTTTGCGAGAACAAAAAATCGAAAGGTAGCGACCAGCTATTCAACTTCAGGTTAAGACCATCCTCAACCGGGTGCAACGCTTTGCCGGCTTCGTATACCGCGAGGTACGGATGTTGGAGTCCGCCATCGAAGTCCGAGTCGAATCTCATGCCGGCCGGCGAGGGCGGTGTTCGCAGTGTTTGCGGCTGACGCCGGGCTATGATCGTCTGCCGGAGCGGCGCTGGCAGTTCGTGCCGCTGTGGGGGATTCCGGTGTTCTTTCTCTACGCGCCGCGGCGGGTTGAGTGTGCCGAGCACGGCGTAGTGGTCGAGCATATTCCCTGGAGCGATGGAAAGCGCCCGCTGACGACGGCGATGATGGGTTTCCTGGCGCGCTGGGCGCGGCGGCTGAGTTGGCGAGAGACAGCCGAGGTGTTCCAGACCAGTTGGGAATCGGTGTACCGCTCGGTGGAGTGGATTGTGGAGTGGGGCCTGGAGCATCGCCAGGTGAGCGGAGTGGAAGCGATCGGGGTGGATGAGATTCACTGGGGCCATGGTCTGAAAGCGGACAACTTCCTAACTGTGATCTACCAGATCGATCAGGGCTGCCGGCGGCTGCTATGGATCGGCAAGCGGCGCACAGAGAAGACGCTGCGCGAGGGGCTGAAAGTACTGGGGCCGGAGTTTGTTCAAGGACTGCGCTTTGTTTGTAGTGATATGTGGAAGCCGTACCTGAAGGTGCTGGCCGAGGAAGCCAGCCAGGCGTTGAACGTGTTGGACCGGTCTCACATCACCCAGCACATGAACCAGGCGGTGGATGAGGTGCGCCGGGCCGAGAGCAGCCGATTGCGTGGGCACAGCCAGCAAGAGGCGCAGCGGTTGAAGCACATGCGCTGGCCGCTGCTGCGCAAGGGCAGCCGGGTGCGGGGCAAAGCCCGGCGTAGGCTGAATGCGCTTCTGGCCAGCAAACTGGCGACGGCGCGGGCCTGGGAACTGAAGGAAGCCTTCGGCCAGTTCTGGAAGTACAAGTCGGTTCTGTGGGCGGGAGGCTTCCTGGATGCCTGGTGCGAACGAGCCATGCGCAGCCGGCTGGAGCCGATGAAGAAGGTGGCGCGCATGCTGCGGGCCCACGAGGAGTTGTTAATGAACTGGTTTCGCGCGCGAGGAGAGCTTTCCAGCGCCGCCGTTGAAGGCCTCAACAACAAAGTCCGAGTCATCACCAGACGATCCTACGGATTTCGCACCTACAACGGCATCGAAGTCGCTCTGTATCACACGCTTGGTCGACTGCCAGAACCTGAAACTACCCACAGATTTTGCTGACGAGGCCCAGTTCCTAGCCTTGAAGATCGAGCTTCAGAAGACACCGGTCTTCCTTGGCGGTCTCTGCCGCAAGCAGCGTGTCGAGTCGGGCAACCGGTACCCGCACGCACCCAGCACTGTTCTGCGAATTAGCATCAGGCCGGATATGCGCTCCCCCCGTCACGCCAGCAGGATCAATTGCGAGATCGATAAATTCATCGCTTGAGCTTAGGGCAACTGCCTTCAAGCGAAAACAGGCGTTCCGCGTAGACTGAGCGAACGTTTCATGGCAGGCCGTCTGTAGCCCCACAAAATAGACGGTCGGCATCGCGAAGGTACAACTGAAGTGGTAACCTCAGTGCCATGTGTATAGTGCGTTGCTCCAGAGTGCGGATCCGCCTCTTGTTGCATATACAGTCTCGTACAGGTGGCATAGATGGTAGTCAAATTCGGAGAGAATTAGGGATACCTGGCCAAAATCCGTCTGTGGCAAATCCATCTTCCGGTAGAAGCATGTTTCGCAGAGGATGTAGTCAATAGCTTTGGTGGCCAGAAGGTTCTTTGCGCCAGACAGGACCTCGATGTCGAATCCCTCGGTGTCGGTCTTCAGCAAAAAGAGGCGGCTCACCTCTCGTTCTGCAGCGAAGCTGTCAACAGTTATTATCTCTATGGTCTCGGCCCTCTGATCATCCTCAATTGGTCGGACCAGGGAGTTTGTGGTGCTGGCTTCTTGGATCTGGATTCGGCGCGTTTGTATTTGATTACCAAGAGCGTTTCTGACTGCCTCAACCTTCGGAAACTTTACGGTATTTCCCTTGAGCTGCTCGAAGGCATTCGAACATGGTTCAAAGCTATAAATCTGCGCATCAGGAAACGCCTGCGCCATAGCGATCGCTGTCTGCCCAACATTCGCGCCGACGTCAAACAGTACAGGAGCAGAGCTGCCCAATATCTGACGACGAAAGAATCGCATATCCCGCCACAAATCATGCCCACGGTGTTTTGACTGGTCCAGGATCGATAGGGCAACCGTCTTGAGAAAAGAGGCAAAAGGTTTCATTTCAGCCTTCTCTTATTTGCATCTATAGACAACCGAGGCGTGACACCGATTGCCATCCAAGTGGACTCGGCCAGTATCCGCTTAGCATGCAACGACATCCGATCAGTGAGGGCTAAGCGACGCGCAGAGATAGGAACCGGAAGTCCACAGCGCACAAAGACGCGTTCCCTTGCAGCTGTGAAGTCACCTGCATCTGGAGCGAATGCGAGGTTCCATGCGCCTACTTCAGCAAGATAGGTGTCGAGCGCGCGATAGATGGCGCGCTCATGAGCAGATGCTTTGATCTGGGCCAGTCGCCAGTTGATCCAGCCGTTGAGTTTGGGACGTAGCGACTCTACACCATTGTCACGCCACACAATTAAGGGTTCTAAACCGATAACGACATCCCGATCGATACACAAGGTGCGCAGGCGCTCTTGCGATACTGGATCGTCCAAATAATGGATCGTCGAAAAGTTGAGACCTGTGTTCGCGCGCCAAAAGAGCGATGAATTATTGGCACCAGTGGAATAGAAGAAAGTCGCGAACAATCCGTCATGCGGGAGAATGCCATCGCAATACTGCCCATCAAAGGAAGTCCCTGCGGAGAGCTCGCCAGGACTGTCTGTATTGTGCATATGCTCAATTCGCTGATTGCGGAGTAACACATCGAGACCAACCCGATCAAGCGTGACGATATTTTGCTGGAGATTGGATGACATGTAGTAATTGTCATCCTCCAACACGCAGAGAAAATCGGTTCCTTGCAATGGGGGAAGCGAGAATGCTTGATCCAGATTCCTGCAAATCCCGAGATTCTTCCCGTTGGGCTCGTAATGGATTCGTGAGTCATCGACGGCCCCACAGACTGTTCTAGCACTACAATCGGGATCATCGTCCAGCACTCGACACACCCAGTGACTATGTACCTGCGCCTTGAGGCTTTCAAGGGCTCTTCGTAAGAGATTCGGGCGTCTAAACGTCGGTACGCGGATTTCGACGAGAGCCATTAATCGGTCCAAACATCCGATTGATTGAGTCGCATGGTAGCAACGTTGACGATTGATTTCACTTTGACCTGTTCAACATCCCAATTGAATCGTGTCTGGCCGAGGGACCAGGCTTGCGCACGCGCGCTGGCAAGGCGTTGAGGATCAAGAAGAAGCTGGTCAATTGCAACGGCCAATGCGGCAGCGTCGCCAATTGAGAAGAGTGTCATCGCTTCGCCAAGCTGAGGAGCGAGCTGACGATGAGCTGGAATATCTGTCGCAAGGCTCGGCACACCACCAAGGAGATAACTAAAGAGTTTGTTTGTCAGGGCTCGGAGCCTGCTTTGCGTAACGTCAGCTTCTCCTATGTAACCGAGATCGTAGGATGCTCCCAGTCGTTCGAGTTGGTCCGGCGGTGCGGGATCGAGGAAATGCAGCCTATCGGCAGCGCCCGCGCGCGCGGCGAAGCTGAGCAAATGTGCGGCGTAGCCAGCCGCCGGGGTGCCGCGCAGATAAAGATGCGGCCTGCTCTCGGCCCGAGCGATGGCCTCCACAGCAGTTTCGAGGCCGCGGCCGGGGCCGATGGTCTGCGAGAACCAGTACATGCTTGGACCCGGCTCAGCTGTGCCTCGTGGAGTAGGCGCTGCCGGTGCGTTGGCTTTTGGAAAGACATTCAAGATCACAGTGGGATGCGGGATACCATAGGTTTCGGCATATGCCTCCGCAATCAGCGGAGAAGCAGCGGTTATGTGGGCTGTTCCGGGCAGGTAACGTGATTCTATTGCGTGGATGATGCGCTTTTCCAGCGCATGCTCCGGCGCATCGGGAAGATCGCCAAGGTGGAAATCCTCCGCATCGAAGGCATACGCGGCACCGTGGCGCGCCGCCGCATGCGCAGCGGCCGGCAACGCTGCGACATAGTGAGCAATGTATAAATCAGCGTGCACCGTCCGCGCCGCCACTGCAAGATCTCGAACTACCGGGCTATGCGCTGCCTCGACAAGGCTCTGCGAATCAAGCCCAAACCCCACCATACTGCGAGCGACATGCCGGGTGATGCTCTGGCGGAGATAGGTTCGTCTCGATGCTTCGACTGGACCGAAAGGAACGGACGTGACAGATCCTATTTCAGCGGCGAGAGGCCCGTCATTCGCTGTGCCCCACGCTTTAAACCGGCCGCATACCACATGAACAGTGTGACCCGCAGTTTGCAGCGCGTGCGCCTCTTTTACTAGCCGCGGATTTGTCGACAGATGTCCAGGTGAGATTAGGCACACGCGCATATTGTGGCGTCACACCGTTGTCTTCCGTTGAGTAACTTGTGTTCGATAGAGTGATTCATAGGAAGTGACAACCGCCTCATCACTATATAGCGATTCGACCCTTGCACGGCAGGCGCCTCTGTCAAGCGATGCCAGGCGGCCGACCGCCGACACAAGGCCATCGACATCGCGCTCCACAAAACCGGTAACGCCATGCTGCACAACTTCCGGTACTGCACCGCGCGATAGCCCCAAAACTGGTGTGCCGCAGGCCATCGCTTCTGCCATGACTATACCGAAGGGCTCCTCCCAAAGAATGGGCATAAGAAACGCGGCGGCTTTACCCAACAGCGTGTTCTTCTGCGCGTCGTCAACGGGACCGATATAGCGCACCCTGTCTCCATCGACATGGGGCAGGACGTAGGTTTCAACCCAGGCTCGCTTCTCTTCAGGAATGTTGCCGGCAATGATCAGCCGTCGGCCCGCACGCCGGGCGATTTCGATTGCCAGATGCGGGCCCTTGATTTCTTCGATCCGCCCGAGAAAGACCAATGGCGCGTCGGGCGTCACGGTAGCACGAAAAGTGTAGGCATCGAGCGGTACGCCATTCGGTATCATGCTCCAGCGTCCGATGTGTTTCACATGCTGCATCATCCATTCGCTGATGGCAGTGAATGCCAGTGTTCCGTGCGAGAGCGTATGGCCAAGCCGAACTGTGCGCGGACTAATGGCACGCTGATAGGTCATGAGCTTTGGCAATCCCAACGGCAGAATCGGCGTGAGATATGCAATGCGCGAAAACGAATGCACCAGGTCGAATTGATTGCATGCGATGGTGCGCCTGAGAGTCGCAGCATTACGCAATGTATCGGCAGCGGACAGGCTGGAAAAACCCGACCATGGAACCAGGCGCCCCGCGCTCGCACTAGCCGGATGAGCGAACAGGGTCACTTGGTGGCCACGGGATTCGAGGCCGCGGGCCAACATATCGACGATCCGCTCGATTCCACCGTAATGCTTCGGCGGTACCGGAAGTTCAGGATCAGCTGTTAACGCGACGCGCATGCGGCAAAGGTGATAAGTGGTGGGTTGATGCAAGTACTCGTCAGCTCACGCTTTGGGCAATCTCGACGTAACGGCGCGCACATTTTTCGAGAGTCAGGTTCTCTAGAATGTAGTTGCGGGGGGCAAAGTAATTAGCCTTCACACGCATCCAGAAATCCTTCCAATGAGCGACAAACTCGTTTGCGTCTTTGAACCTCATTCCACAGCGATCGTCCCAATATGGAACCGATGTGACGGGCGCGAAGATAATCTTGTGGGGATAGTAAGAAGGATCACGCCATGGCCCTCCACGGTCCCAGGCGAAGATGGGCACGCCGCACGATAGCGCCTGTTGATAGGCAATTCCCTGGGTCTCATGCTCACAAAGAAAAATCATTGACCTGCAGTTGGACAGCGCCGCGTGGAAGTCTTCTTCGCGGTAGTAGCCGTAGCGGATTTCGTGAAAGGAGATGCCGAACTGGCGCAAAGTGTTGCGTATCGGCTCCAGCAGTGTCTCCTCGTATCGCTGGTGCTCCCATCGCACCTTGTCATACAGCAATACGTCAAATGACTTGTCAGTCGGCTTGGCAGGCGCCCACAATTCCGTATCGATGCCCACCGGCCAGTCTAGTACCGCGTCGCCCCAATGCGGATCGCACATCTCGCGCATCCATGGACCGGGAACGAGCACCTTCCTCACAGGTAACCGCCGTAAAAGATCCGGGTCGTCACTCGGATGGGAATAGACGGCGGCTCCAAACAAGATCGGGTTCTTCCACTTGATCTTGTCCAGGAGGAAAGGCTTACCTACGATGCAGGCGAGCGCCGAGGGATCACGCTTGGCGCTCGCGAAATTGTTGACGAGGAACGGTACGCCAATTCGCCTTAGCCCTTCACACAAGTTGAGGAAGACACGGGTTTGGCCCCCAGGACGCCGCGGCCCGCGAACCAATCTCCTGATTACTGCTCGCGGATAACGGTCGCGAGGAAACCAGCGATCATCATCAGGTTCTTGATAAAAGAGTCTTAACATCCCGAAATGGGGCGTTCGCAAAAGGCCTACAGACGGCACGATCCGGCATCCTGCTACCGCGAAAGAGGTCCAGCGCGGCCGGTGAGCCGCCTCTCCGGGGAGTGGCTCGGATGTGCCTGCGATTGTCCTCTGCTGCGGCTTCGCGCCATCAGCTTCTGCAAGTGCTTTTCGTATTGTCCGCGCTTGTCGTTCCGCGCTTATCGCGCGACAGATTGCTGCGAGCGCCGAGCTAAGACCTGCATGCGCCGCGCAGCTTTCCAGCCTAGTAAAACGGAAGCCACCTTGAAAGCCGTTCCCCCTGAACATTCCAGACTGCTGCCGCCGAGAGCATGTACACGCCGCTCAGCTACGGAAACTAAATCACGATGTGCCGGGTAGCAACCATATGAGAATCGCTGATATTGGTTTGCGCAGGCACGTCGCGCTTCGCTCGATGCTACACGGCTGAGCAGGTGGCTGCAGGATAGATCGATTGCCCTCAGCGCAGAGACCATTGCTTCGCGGCTCTTTCCTTTACTAATCGACGCGTTTTCGACTGTACGATAATATCCAGTTGCATCTGCGCAGAACACAATCCCTGCAGAGGCCAAAACAACGCGCGTGAAAAACTCACCATCTTGATTAATTCTGAGTTCTTCGTTCCATGGACCAGCCGCCTCAATCAGTTGTTTCGGTGTGAGCCAGCCAAATACGGGCATCATTCCACCGCCCATCCATGACGTCATCAGAAATTCTTCAGGAGCACAGTCTTTCCATACCGGTTCCGGCTTAAGGGCCTGCTCGCCTGGATGTGTTACGAAGCGACTCCACAACCCGCTTGCGATGCTGCAATCTGGAGAACGGGCCAGGAGTTGGATCTGGTTAGAGATCTTGTCCGGGGCAAGCACGTCGTCGGCATCAAGAAACTGGATAAAATCACCGCGACTGGCGGCAACCCCTTCGTTACGTGCCGCGCTCGCTCCGGCCCGCGCGCATTCGAGGACACGCACCCTCGGCGACTTAAAGCTGAGCGCAATGTCTACTGTTTGATCGGCGGAGCCATTGTCGATAACTATAATTTCGAGGTTTGGCCACGTCTGTCGTAGACACGATTCGATCGCTTCCCGTATCCAACACTGAGCATTCAACGCCGGCATCACAATAGAAACCATCGATGACGAATTCATAAGTTTCATTTGACGGAGAGATAGCGGGCCAGCTTCGTCTATGCTGCCAACGGGGCTTCCGCGTACTGCAGCCCGAGTTTCGCCTAATCGACGACGCGGACAATCAGGGCGTTGGTTCTTTGGCAATACAGCAATTCGAATGTTGCTGGCATTGGTGCGTCACTGAATTAGCAGAGTCGAGTCCATCGGTAGAAAGCCGCTTGAGCCGAGCCAGCCCCTTTTCTGCATCCAAGAATTCGACGGCAATTTCAGGATGTCGCGCGTGCAACGCTGTAATAAGTTGACTTTCCTCGTTCCTTCGCGCGTCGTCGAGGTAGATCGAACCGCCGCAATGCAATCGACCTACGCACCATTCCAGCGGCACCATACGCGTGGCTGCGCCAAATTCCGCAGTGATCGGCCCATCGACGAGGGCGACATCAAAGGAAATGTCCAGTCGGCTGAGATTGTATGATCTGCAAGCCGCCAATGGCGGCATTCCAGGGAAGTCCACAATTCCCGAATGGCGCAAGTCCACAAATTCGTTGAGACCGCACGCCAACAAATCACGTTCGACCACCTTCAGGTACGTTAAATCATGTTCGATCGTCACGAGCCTACCCTTACCGAATGTTTTCAGCAGTCCGGCAATAGCAAGTGTGGATACTCCAGAGCCGAATTCAACGATACTGGGCGCCTGACGCGACCGGATATCGCGAACTACCACCGCGAGCGCGTCAGCCGAAATGGCCCAGCCGCCAAGCTTCCCAAATGGGATAGGGGCCGGGATCGTCGCCTGAAGCTCTGCGATGCATGCCATCTGGCGGCGTAAATTGTCGATATCACTGCGATGTGCGAATTGACCAAAATACCGGTCAAGCAGTGACCGCAACTGCTTCTTCATGTTGTTCTGTGATCCTTTTTAACGGCACGAGCAGAGGCCCGCGCGGTCTCCCATAGGGAGCCTTTTTAAACGGTGAATATTCCGGAATGATGACTTGAATCTCGTCTTCGTGTACCTCGATGTCGACCCCATGGTCGGCCAGGCTGACCTTCAGTGCAAGTGTGCCTGGGGCCAGACTAATTGGCTCAGTGACCGCCGTGCAGGTATAGGAGCAACCCGCATCTACCGAAGGAAGAGTCGAGCAGGTTTCAGTAAACACGGTTGCGATGCGGTTTCCGTGTGTATCGTTAACGCCGATTCCGACCCGGGGAGTGTTGAGCGGACCGCGGAGTGCAATCTGAAACTCGAGAGAGATACCAAGTGGTGCGTCGGAAGGAGTTGGCAACGCACGCGCTGCTAAATCGATTCTTCGACCTCTAACCGTATTCGAGATGTCTGCTTCCCCGAGGTATTTCGTGACGACATCGTCGCTCGCGCCACGGAAAATGAGGCCTCCGCTCTTCAGCAGCATGGCGCTACTACAGAGCGCCGTTACCGCGGGCAGGTTATGGCTGACGAACAAGACCGTCCGTCCGTGGCCGGCGACTTCGTTCATCTTGCCCAGGCTCTTCTTCTGGAATTCGGCATCACCGACAGAGAGCACCTCGTCGACCACGAGAATCTCTGGCTCCAGGTGTGCGGCGACGGCGAAGGCCAACCGGACGTACATACCGGAGGAGTAGCGCTTCACCGGAGTATCGAGGAATTTCTCGACCTCGGCGAAGGCGACGATCTCGTCGAATTTGCGCTTGATCTCGGCGCGAGTCATGCCGAGAATGGCGCCGTTGAGATAGATGTTCTCGCGGCCGGTGAGCTCGGGGTGGAATCCGGTGCCAACTTCGAGCAGGCTGGCCACGCGGCCCTTGATGGTAACCCGGCCTTCACTGGGCTCAGTAATGCGCGAGAGAACTTTGAGCAGCGTTGACTTGCCGGCTCCGTTGCGCCCGATGATGCCCAGCACCTCGCCGCGCTTAACCTCAAAGCTAATGTCCTTAAGCGCCCAGACCTCTTCGACCGTGTCTCCGGGGACGACGATGCGGCCCCTGGCCATGTCGGCGGCCATGCGCAAGGCGTTCCTGGCATTGCGTGCGATTACGTCGCGCAGTGCCACATAGCGCCCGCGCTCGGCCTCGTGGCCGATCAGGTATTTCTTGCCGAGCCCTTCGGCCCGGATAACAATGTCGTCAGTCATTCAAATCAAATCCGCGAAGGTTTTTTCGGTACGGCGAAAATACGCGACGCCCAGCCAAAGGAAGAGAGCCACGATTCCGAGACTGAGCAGAAAGCCGGGCATGTAGAGCGTGCTCTTTCCGCCCAGCACGCACCAGCGAAATCCGTCGATGGCGCCCACCAGAGGGTTGAGGCTGTACCAGAAGCGCCATTTTGCCGGGACCACCGAACTGGAAAATCCCACCGGCGATACATAGACGCCGAACTGCACGATGAACGGGATGATGTAACGGAAATCGCGGTACTTTACATTCATTGCCGTCATGAGCAGAGCCGGTCCAAGGGCGGCCAACAAGGCAAGAACGATGAAGAACCGGCAGAAAAATCAGGTGCCAACTGGGCAGAAAGCGAAACCAGATCATCAGCACGCAGAGCAAGCCAAAGCTGATGGCGAAATCCACCAATGCCACCCCGCCTGCGGCCACGGGCACAAGGATGCGTGGGAAGTAGACTTTCCCGATCAGATTGGCGTCTTTGACCAGGCTGCTGGATGCTCCGCTCAAGAGCGAAGAGAACAGAGTACCATGGCAGCATGCCTGCGTAAACCATGATGGGATACGGTGCAGTGCCCTCGGTGGGCAGTTTGGCAACTCGACCGAATACGACCGTGAAGACGATCATGGTGAGGAAGGGCTGCACCACCGCCCAGGCGATACCGAGCGCGGTCTGCTTATAGCGGACGGAAACATCCCGCCAGGCCAGTATGGCGAAGAGCTCACGATAGGCCCAGATATCGCGCCAGTAGTGCTTCTCGGCGCGGCCGGGTTCGAGAATCAGCTCTCGGGGTTCGCCAGCAACAATTGTTCCCATCTCTGTCTTACGCCTCCAGCGGCCTCAGCATTGCGGAACGGACGGTGCTCGCAAAGCGCTCCCTGCCGAAACGCTGCCGAGCCGAGTCCGCCAATTTGTGTGGATCGGGACCGGTATTCGCGATGATGTTTACCAATGCCGAACTGAACTTCTCTTTCTCTGCCATTTGGCCTAGCTCGCCGTCGCAGAGCGCATCGCGCGCACCTCCCGCATCGAGCCCCAGCGCCGGCGTACCACAGGCCATTGCTTCAAGAAATGCTATTCCGAAGCCCTCGCCTGTAGACGGCATTACAAACAGATCAGCCATGCGATATGCATCAATTAGTGTCGCGCGGGGCAAGGCGCCAACAAAGCGTACCAGGTCGCCGATGCCAGTGTCGTACGCGAGCCCTTCCAAGCGCGGCCGGTCATCGCCTTCGCCGGCGATGACATATACAACGTCGTGTCCCGCAGCGATTAGACCGGGAAGCGCCTCCATCACTAGATCGTGTCCTTTGTAACGCTCACTCGAAGACATGCGGCCGACGGTAAGAAGAACCTTCTTGCCTTGCAGTCTCCATCTACGACGTAGGGCCGAGCCGTCGCCGGGCGTGAAGCAATCAGAGACGGTATTTGGGTATCACCACGATGCGCTCGGGCGTTATAGCTGCCCAATCGAGAACACGTGCGCGTGTATAGCGCGAGACCGTAAGAATCATTGCTGCTTGTTCGCAAGCTGCGCGCACTAATCTTGATGGATGAGGCCAGGCATCGATGCCATGCGTCTGTATCACCAGCTTCGCGCCGGCGAGTCTTGCTGCAAGCCAGGCGAGGGGCGCCATGTAGATATGCCCACAAAAGACAATGTCTGGCTTCATGCGCAGCGCCTCGGCGATTGCAGACCATGAATAAGCAAGCCTTCCAAATCTTGCCGGGCGCTGTTCAATCCCGTTTGGCGGCTTCTCCAAATCCGGCGCATGGCGTGGAAGGACGACCACTTTGGATTCCGCTGAAGCAAGGGCTGTAAGAAAGTCACGATTGTATTGCGCGATGCCGCCGCGTCCACCAAAGGCATCAGTCACGAGTGCGAGTACTTTTGGCATTAGGCAACGCAGGCTATGGGTTGTATGGCTGGCTCTTCGAGGACGCGTCTCAACCATGCGCGGGAGGCCTGGCCCTTGGTGGGTAGATCTGCCGTGCCGGTCGCATGGGTCATCCAATTGCCCGTTGGTACGCCAAAGCCACTCTTGGCGCGCATTCGGATCGTCTTCGGGAGCGGCAAGGAGGGTGAAAGTGCAAGTGCGGCCTTTCCCGCTCCTGGAACGAGGGTTGCGAGTGACGGAGAGAGTGTCTTGGTGAGCTGCCAGTCGACCAGCGGGACACGGATTTCAAGGCTGTGAGCCATCGCGGCCCAATCGGCGTCGCGCAAAATCTGATTCCGCATGTAATTTGAAGATTCCAGGACACAGATTCGGGTGGTATTGCAGCCGGGGTCGGGCCGCAACTGCTCCTTGTATTTGCGCACAAGATTCAGGCGGCGAAGACCTTCGTGAGTCACCTCATCGCCTAGCAGGCTTGGCAGCTCATGCGGCAGATAGAGGCCGCGGCGGAGCAGATAGCATCCAGACCAGTTTCCGGCATGTTCGAACATGGCCACAGCCTTTGGGTTGCGCCGCACGAACTCCGGCATGAGCGTTGCCGCGACCAACCGTGCCATACGGCCCCAGAACGGGATGCGTGCCAGAACGCCGTACCGTCTGCGCCAACGCGGGATATCGTGAAAGCTGGGGTAACCTGCAAGGAACTCGTCACCGCCCAGGCCGGACAACGCCACCTTGAGGCCAGCCTCCCTTGCCGCCTTGGATACGAACCACGTGTTCACACCATCGATGGAAGGCTGATCCATGGCTTCTAAGATCGCCGGCAAATCGTCTTGGAATTCCCGCTCTCCGACGCGGCGGACGATGTGTTCGGCGCCATAGTGGTGCGCCACCTGGGCAGCGAGCGGCACCTCGTCATCGGCGGTGTCTACGAACTCATCGAAGCCCAGGGTGATCGCACGGACCTTCTGCTGGCCCGCATCGCGCATCATGCCTAAAAGAGCGCCAGAGTCAATGCCCGCGGAAAGGAATACTCCGACCTCGACGTCGGCTAAAAGGTGTGCGCTAACGCTATCGAGTGCAGCTTGCCGGACACGCGCATTTAGTTCGGATGGGGCGACACGGTGCCGGGCACCTTCTGCCAACACGGCAGCAAGATTGGCAAAACGCTGCGGCTCCCGCGGGCCAGCCTCATCAATCCATTGAAAGTGACCAGCCGGCAACGCGCGGATCTCACGATAAAGTGTAAAGGGCTCCGGTACGCTACCGAAGAGATGATAGCCAACCATGCCGGCAGGTTCCGGATCGCGTGATACCTGACTGCCGGCAAGCAGCGCCTTTACCTGCGAAGCAAAGCGGAATGTCCAGCCGTCATTCGCAGTGTAGAGGGGCTTAATGCCGTAGGGGTCGCGCGCAAGAAACAAGGCGCGTTTGTTATTGTCCCAGATTGCGAACGCATACATGCCGCGGAGCTGATGAACCATTGCCTCGCCGTCGCGGGTATAGAGATGAAGAAGCACTTCGGTATCAGAAGTAGTGCGAAATCGCGCGCCTTCCGTCTCGAGCTCGGTCCGCAAAGCCGGGTAATTGTAAATCTCGCCATTGAAGACGATGATGAAGCGTCCATCGGCGCTCGCCATCGGCTGGCTAGCCCGCTCAGAGAGATCGATGATCGAAAGGCGGCGATGAGCGATGCCGCAGCGGCGGTCTTCGCTCCACCAAAGGCCGGCGCCATCCGGCCCACGCGCACGCATATGATCGCGAGTGGCGGTCAACTCAACTTCCGTTGGCGGATTAGCTGCCGCGTGAAACGCGTAAATGCCGTTGATGCCACACATAGCAATTAGGCGAGCGTAGAAGCCGCTTTTACACCGTTGTTTGACCACGCCCAGGCAGTCTCAATCATGTTGTCGATCTTCGTATATTTGGGCAACCAGCCCAAATCGCGATTGTCGCGGCTCACGTCAGCGACGAGGGATGCGGAGATCGCCAGGGCGGCGGGCGCCCTTCATTACCCTGAAGTTTCGGTTCGTGAGGCGGCGCCCGGCCTCAATTACTTCCATGACGGAATAGCCATTTCCGGTGCCGAGATTATAGGCGCGTTCAAGTTTGCGTTCACCCAAACCGGTCATCGCGCAGACATGCGCCTCGGCGAGGTCGCTGACATGGATGTAATCGCGAATGCACGTGCCGTCGGGTGTATCGTAGTCATCACCATAAATGGTGATGTCGGGCCGGCGGCCCGCCGCAGTATCGAGAACTAGGGGGATCAAGTGCGTTTCGGGATCATGGCATTCGCCGAGCTCGCCTTCGGGATCAGCGCCCGCAGCGTTGAAATACCGAAGTGCAACGCTCTTCAGACCATAGGCGTCCCGTAATCCGCGAGAATCTGTTCGATCATCAATTTGGAGCGGCCATAGGGATTGATGGGCCGTTGCGGGGTGTCTTCAGTAATGGGGGCTTTTTCCGGGATGCCATAGGTGGCGCAGGTGCTCGAGAACACAATCTTATCAACGCCGTTGTTTTGCATGGCTTCCAGCAGGCTCAGCGTTCCTGCGACGTTATTGCGATAATACTTGGCAGGGTTTTCCACTGACTCGCCGACATAGGCAAAGGCTGCGAAATGGATTACCGCGACCGGCTTATAGGCTGCGATGACACGCGACAGGCGGGGCGTATCGAGGAGATCGCCCATTTCGAACGCCCCCCATTTGACTGCCCAATCATGTCCGTAAACGAGATTGTCGTAGGTTACCGGCGTGAAGCCAGCGCGCGACAGAGCTTTGCATGTGTGCGAGCCGATATAACCAGCGCCACCGGTAACAAGGACATTGGTCATAGATGCACGCCGCCTTAGCCTAGGAGAGACTGTTGGATCACTCTGAGTTCAGGTAATCGAGTAAATTGGGATTGCTTAGTCAAAGGGCCAGCTTACGATGTAACAATAAGTAGCGCAGGAAATCTCCGAGCTAGCATCCGCGCAACGTCGTGCGATGGGCGCTCTATAGAAAAATAGAATGCCGAACACAACACAGCGCAAGCCGGCAAGACCTCAACAAACTGGCTTATCTCGATGTGTGGCGTCAAGGTGAAAGCTGCTAACACAATCATATGGCATACATACACAGAGTAGCTGGCCTTTCCGCAAAGCTCGAGGACCCTTGAAGTCCCTCTTTCTCGGGCAGCTCGAATTTCTTGCAACACCCAATAGAATGCCAGAGGCGAAAAAGCCAACATGGAGAGATCGTAGTGCACCGATGAATGGAAATGTAATACGGTGGCCACGCTTGAAGTTATCCAAACGACCAAGCGCAAACCTGCTAGGCGGAAGCGGCTGAGCGCAGTCGCTGGCTTGCGGACGATTTCTGCCAAGAGAACACCGAGAATCCAAATCGGTAAACCATAAAGCCAGGTTAATGGAACTCCATAGCCCTGCACGAACCCGTGAGCGTTATTCACAAGAAGAACTGTCAGTGTGGACGCGACGACAGAACCCAAGAAAACAAGGTACCATCCCACGGCTGACGCGAGCTTTAATAGGCCAGGATAAATTGCGTAGTAGATCAGCTCGCAGTAAAGCGACCATAAGACGGGGTCCAATATTGAGCTTCGACCCAACAGAATCTTGGACAAGACAACCGCGCCCACCAAGGGGCCACCCACGCGTAACCCGCGCCTGATCCAAAATTTCACTGGATCGAGTTGGTTCGTACTCGTGACCGGGAGGTGAATACACAGGCCAGATATCACAAAGAACACCATCACCGCCGCAACGCCGTTGAAGGCGACACCATTCAACGAAGATGCCAAGCGAAGGATTGGTTCCGGGGTCCCGAGATGTGCTAGCAGATCCGCAAGTGGAAGCCCTCCTTCATGACTGAACACAACCCACACTGCGCAAATGATGCGCAAACTATCGATGCCTTCAATGTGAATTCTGCGAGTTTGCTTAGCGGTCAAAGTGCCGCTTTGCGCGTCAGGCGAACCCGGATCTACCCCTACAGAAACCGGCCCTGCCTCGCTGAATTCTTTAATCTGTGGCATAGCTGAGTGTGATGATCTGGCACCGCGCATACTCACTGATCTAGCACCGCGCATACTCACTGATCTAGCACCGCGCATACTCACTGATCTAGCACCGCGCATACTCACTGATCTAGCCAAGGCGTGAGTCGCTTGAAAGAGCACTTTCGTTTTGTTGAGTCTCCCTCAATCGTGACAAGCGCCATTAGTTATGCCTGCGAGCGCTCTTCTGTTTGCTTAGCGTCTCGATAGCGATAATTGCTGTAGTGCTCGTATCCGTAGTACGAGTGCGCATGTGACGAAGTATTGTGACTGACCTGATTGAGAATTACGCCGACGATGTTTGCGTGGACGCGATGAAGGGCCCCGATGACCTCGGCGACCGCCCTGCGCTTTGTCTCCGCGGCCTGGCTGACGATGAGGACGCCATCTGCGGCGGAAGCCATCTGGAGGCATTCTGCGAATCCAAGCAGCGGTGGCGAGTCCAGAATCACCATGTCGTACTGCTTGTCGAACTCGTCGAGCAATGTGGAAAGGCGCGGTCCGATCAGGTCTGCTGCGCGGTGCGATCCGAGGCCGGCTGGAAGCAGGCTCAGATTCGCTATATCTTCAATTGGGATCACAGCATCCTGCCAATGGAGTTCGCCGGTGAGGACATTCGCAAGGCCCGTGTTCGGAGTCAGCGCAAACTTTGTATGCAGGCTTGGGCGACGAAGGTCCCCGTCCACCAGGAGAGTCTTTTTGCCGCGATCGGCATTCGCAATCGCGAGGTGAGCAGCGATCGTTGTCTTACCTTCGCCGGGTTTCGCACTTGTCAGCACCATGGAATGCAGCCGGCCTTCAAGGTCGGAGAGGAGGATGGTGTTGCGCAGCGTCCGTATGGCCTCGTCAAAATTGGATGCTCCGTAGTAAGGTTCTTTCCGCTTTTCCTTGGCGCCATTCGGGAGAACAATCGGTGGTGTAACCGCAGACAGCTTCGGTCGCGGAAGTTGCGCCGCAACCTTGTCGATGGGCATCGTGGCGATGACGTCGGTCTGAAGGAAGCGGCTGGCCTCCGTGGGATCGCGGAGCGTGGTATCGAGCCTATCCCACAGAATCGCCGCCCCGATGGCAAGCAGCATCGAAAGGAGAAACGCCATCTCCACATTGTGTCGGATATTTGGGTAGACGGGAACCGTAGACGGACGAGCATAATCTGCGATGCGGATGTTGTTGTTCTGGAAGCCCTGATTGATGGTGGCTTCTCGTATCTTCGTGATTAATTGGTTGTAGAGCGCTTTGTCCGCATCGGCTTCCTGCTTCAACTGCTGATACTGAAAGGAACGTGCGTTGACCTGGTCCCATTCTGCTTTGGTCTTCGCAACTGCCGCTTCGAGCAATTGCTCATGGCCGCGGCTCTCTTTGTACTGCTCCTCAGCCTGATTGGCAATTCTCTGTCGGGTCGCCTCTATCTCCTTCTGGACTTCAGCTACCTGGGAGGCTGCCTTGCGGTATTCGGGGTAACTTGTGCTGTAGGTGACCTTCGCCAATGCAAACTGCTGCTGAGCCTGATTCAGAGCGTCATTCAGTTTTGCCAACTCATTACTTCCTGACAGCGCCACGGCGTCCGTCAAAGACCCCGACTTGATTGCGTCCCAAACGGCTTCTGCCTGTATGCGATGCGCCTCGGCAGTCGTATATGCATTATTGAGCTGAAGAAGGCGCGCGGACAGAATGTCGGTCCTCGCCTCAGGGTTAACAACGTATAGATCTCTTTCAAACTTTGCGAGCGCCTGGCTGGAGCGTTCCATCTTCGCTCTCAATGCGTCGAGTTGCCTTTTCATGAACGACGACAAATCCGCCGAGGAGCGTATGCGGAGATCATAGGTTTGGAGCAGGTAGGATTTGGCGACTGCATTGGCCATGTCTGCTGCTCGCCGCGGGTCTGGAGAACGATAGCTGATGAGCAGCAGATAGGTGCTGGGTGGGCGGGTTACCTTCAAGCCCGGGAGGGAAACCGCGGCAGCAGCTCTGAGCTGTTCCTTCGCGGTTGTTTTATGTCCGGCCTTCCCGTCCGCAGCGAGAAGATGAAACTGCTCCGCCACAGGCCGTAAGACAGAATCCGATTGAATGAGTCGTATCTGTGTCGCAAGGAAATCGTCTTCGTTGCTTTGAGATGCAGCCTGATTGGAGCCCGCCCCCACGACCTCCGACGGAGCCTGACGATCCACATCCACCGTCGCCGTCGATTCGTAAATGGGTTTCAGCCTGGATGAAACGATAAATGTTGCGAGAACACATATGGCAACAAATGCGGCCATTTTCCATAGATGCCGCCGAAGAATCCAGAGATAATGGGAAAGCGGGACCGCAGGGGTATGGGGCTCGACTCCTTCATTGAAAGAGGAAGTTGTGTATTGGGGCGGAACACTCCAGATCAACGGCTCATCGGAAGGAGTTCGGTTTGGGACTCGTGGTCGAGTTGACATGTCTTTCTCGAACCTCATCGGTAGGCAAGGTAGATCAGCGTCACTGCGGCGGCCGTGCCCACACCAACCATGACTTGCAATACCTTCGCGCTGATACGCCGCCCATTTGCGTCGGGGACGTACAGAATATCGTTTGCTTTCAAGGCCACGTCCGGCGACTTTCGATCCAGGATCTTCTTCAAGGGAACCGGAACCTCGGTCCGCCCTGAGGCCCCGGCTTCTTCGCGATAGATATAGGCTGTGTGCCTAGCGTGGTCGCCTAGCCCTCCGGAAAAAGCCATTGCCTTCATAATGCTGCTCTGAGAGCCGTTGGTGATGAAGTAAGAGCCAGGCTTCTTTACATCTCCCACGACAAACACGCGGCCCGCCTCCGGCACCCGAACCACCTCACCCCCATGCAGATCGATGTTCATGGCCGGACTTGCGTTGTCGAATAGATCACTTACCGGCACACGCTGAATCAGGGTGGCTTTTTTGCCATTTGCATCTGGCGCCTGACTACTGATCAAAATCTCCGAGCCGGCGTTAGCGGCCAGCCCATGCGCCTGCGATATCGCTTCCAACAATGACACCGTCCCCATGGCTTGAAACGTCACAGGCGAATTCACAGCCCCTACTACGGTAATAGGCCTGCTGTCGTATTCCATGATCGTTACCGTGACGATTGGATCGACAAGCAGGTGATCTTTGACTAGGACGGCAGCAATTTTCTTCTCCAGATCCTTGGGATAAAGTCCCGCTGCGCGGATCGGCTGTTTCACCATCGGGAGCCTGATATTGCCCTCCTGACTGACGCGAACGGACCCTGTCAGCGGTGGAGCATCGTAGACCGTGACCCCGAGCAAGTCGTTATCTCCGATTTTGCCCTCGGGAAGGTTTGCAGTACCGCTCAGGCCCGCGGGGAGGTTTGGAGCAGCGCTCAGCGTTGTCGTTCCCCCTTGCGCAGCTGGTAGGACAGGCTGCTGCTGAGCCGTGACTGTAGCCGCCGCGGCAAGCACAAAGAGTATGAATGCTGTCTTTTTCATAGGGACTCCGAGGTGTGTCCAGGCACCGGAACGTGTTTCTTCCGGCAGACCTCGTCAGGGTTCAGCCCTATATGCGCGCTCACGACGATTTCTCTTCAGGGCGCGGTTGGGGAGAAATGAGCCTATCTTGCAATTCGTCAATTCGCCGACTGAGCCGGTCCATCTGCGCCTGAAAGCCGCCTGCCGTTTCGCTCGAGAGCCGCTCATCAGTCGCTGTTCTCAATAACTGGCGCATCGCCTCGCGGGCAAGATCCGAGAGGCTGCGAGCCCCAGTGGTTGCCGAGAAGCGGCACAGCTCGTCGTACTCGGCTTCCGATAGCCGGATACTGATCATCCGCGAGCGCGGCTTCAACACCTTCATGGCAGGTCAATGAATGAGCACAGGTTGGATTTTCTGTGCTGAGGGTATAGCTCCGCCCCCTCAGTCCCATGGGGCTGGAACCTACACGCCGATTAGGCTCCGCAGAAGCGAATCGGCGAATTACTTATCGATGGGCCGAGATCCAAACACATCAGGATAACGGGGGATGTGGGGTGCTTCACTAAACTAACAACCTCACTTTAGCACAGACAGGTGAAAGGTCAATGAAAAAATGTAAAGCAGCTGAATAGCATCTGTCTCTCATTACGAAATAGACAGGCGCCAAACCGCCGCACTGCCATAGCAACAAGCAACCTGTCTTGTTCAGGGCTGCGAAATCCTCCCCGGGTACGTAGTTTCGTGGATCGGAGGAAGCGAGTTTGAAGCATTTGCACATCGATCGATGATTCCGCTAATCGACATCGGCACCCTGAATGCTGCTTCAATCGTGATCGAAGGGCACAGCATTGACTCGCTCAACCTCGCTAATCTGCGTCGGCGCGTGAACCAGACCCTCATTATTCAGGAAGCACTGCACACTGTGCAGATCGAGGGCGAGGATTTAGAGATCGCCTGGAAATACTCTGGCTACTGCAAAGCGGCGCAGGAGACGGCAATCGAGTTCAGCGTGGACTCGGACGACAGCACCTCCTACAGTGACCTGAAATGCGTCGCGTATGACCTTGTGTGCGACCCCAAGATGGTCCGCCCGATTCACCCGCTTCTCTCCGGTGCTGAGGGAATTTCCCGAAAAGTGACTATCCCCTTCCTTGAACGCTTGAAGGCCTATGATGCCTTCTCCGTCTTGCTGCACTGCACTCTGCCGCACTGCCTGAAGGCTGGCTTCGGATATTACACTTCCACGCTCTCGTTTGCTCAGGACAGTATCCCTTATTGGGAAGTGCGTCTGATCTTCCTCGGACCACCGCCGGGTTGGGTACGCGCCTATGACTGTTCGGAGCCAGGCAAGCCTACGCTGCTAAAGACAATGGCACCAAGCAGACTGACAAGAGATACCTGCGAATACAGAGACATCGAAAAAGCACAACCGGCACAGTCCGCGCGCGTTTATGCGTTCTGGCGGAACCCGTGATCATCAGCGATCACACGGCACGACAAACGCCAGCACGTACAGTCGTCTCTTACTGCATTTGCAGTTTACTCTTACTGCAATGATCTCCCTACTCTCCGAGCAGCAGCGTATGGTGTGACCTTCTTCCACATGAACAAGCAGGGGCGCGTCTAGCTGCGCCAACTGGACTCCGACTCAACCAACCTCTTCCGCGAGATGACCCAACTGGCCCGCGAGGGATTTCTGCACCCGGAGCGCTTGGGCCGCCGGCTCTACTACAGCGTCAATTGCGCCTATACGGGCCTCGCGACGGCAAACAAAAGGGGAGCCTGCAATGCGCGGGCTCCTGGAAGGACCAAACGTGTTTATGCTCCCGCCTTGCTCTGGGCGGCTTTTTGTTTCTGGGCTGGTTTCTTGGACTTTGCCGTATCTTTCGCCTTGAGCTCCTGATTGACCTTGGCAGTGATCGCGGCCACGTCCACCTTGTAGAAATCCGCGGCTTCGCGAAGGGCTTTGCTGGCATCGCCGGCCGATCCGGCCGGCTGGAGGATGGTCAATTCGACCAGCAGGCGGCCCAAGGTGCTTTCGTCCGCCTTGTGAAGGAACGTGGATAACAGTTTGGACGCTGATTCCGTCCCACCGTTCACTTTTCCAAGCTTATGCTGTTTGAAGACGATGCTTAGGCGGCGTTCGTCGAGGGTCAAGGCAAGCCGCTCAACCACAAAGAGCAAATCCCGTTTCATGAGTCGAACCGGGACGGCATTCGCGACGGCTTCAAGCACGCGCATCCCAGTGAACTGGGCAATGGCTTCCTCGCGCCGCCGCTTTTCCTCCTCTGCTTTGAATGCGGCATTGTTTGTGGATTTCGGCTTACGGGCGTGGTGAATCGGACATTCGGGATTGGCGCAAACGCGCCGCAACTCGCCCTTTTCATTGCCCTCGGCCACAATCGCTTCGGTGGTGGACTTGCAGGATTTGTACTCCGGCCAGTTCTGCTGTTCTTTCTTGGTCGGTTTTTCCTGCCGGATTTCAACGTACCGGTTGCGGGGGACGATCTCGCTCCCCTGCTTCGGGACGCCGTAGGCAGTGCTGATCTGGAGCAATTTCGGTTTCGCGGCGAGAGTCTGACGCACGTGCGCATCGACCTTCGCCGCGTAGCACTTAGGGTCGGAGCACGAATCGCTCAGAGCCCCAATGCCCTCAAAGAGCAGAGTGTTGTGCCCGGTGCGCTTGGGGCAGTCCGTACAGGCCCCAGCCTCGGGCAGGAGTTGTGCGTCCTTGCGGGAGAATGGCGCGGAAGCCAACTCCAGAAGGATGTTGCGTTCGATCCACTGTTGCAGGTGCCGAACTGGCAGCAGGATGGACTTGGACCGGCTGCCGTTGGTGTACTGCTCCTGATAGCAGGCGGCAAGAGCTTCCTTCTGCTGTTCCGGTTGCAGCTTAGCCAATAGCAGGGCGTGGCCGACGCCGATTTCGTCCTTGGCGAAGGCTTCGGCGGCTTCGGCAACAAGCTCTGTCAAGCGGATGCGTCCCGCAACGTACGCGGGGCTTTTACCGCACTTGGCGGCGATCTGCTCGATGGTGAGCGGCGGCTCGCCGATCCGCATCAGGGCGGCAAAGCCCTGCGCTTCATCGAGCGGGTGCACGTCGCGGCGCTGGAGATTCTCAACGATGCTGGCCTCCAGAGCCTCGGCGTCCGTCATCTCCACGATACGCACAGGCGCGGCTGCAAGGCCGGCCATCTGCGCGGCGCGGAAACGCCGGGCGCCGGCGACGATCTCGAAGTGCTGGTTCACCGGCCGGACCACCAGCGGCGCAAGAATTCCCTGCGCCCTGATGCTTTCGGCCAGCTCAGCAAGCGCAGCCTCGTCAAAATGGCGGCGCGGGTTGAATGAGGATTCCGCCAACGCATTCCAGTGGAAGATCGCGGTATTCGGATTGAACGGTCATCTCATGTCCTCCTTTCGCGAGGAAGTTGTGGGAAAGGTTGGCTGGGCATCGGTGAGGTTAGGGGCGGCGCGCCCCTGGGGCTACGCCGCCGCTGCCAGAAATCCGCCCAGCTTGGCCGTCGCGCGGAATTGCGGGACCGGGTCCAGTTCCTTGAATGCCGAAGTAAAGGCATTCGAGAGGCTCCAAAAGGTGCGAGGTGAGAACTCCGGGTACTTCGGTTCGAAGTAGTGCGAATGGACGAGCCGGGCAAGGTGTTTCGGCACCTCCAGGTCGCCCTCGATGAAGGCCCGGTAGATGGTGAGTTTGGCGCGTTCGTCGCTAAGTTGAAGGCTGCGCCAGGACTCAACCTGCCGCCGCATAGGCTCGAAGTTGCGCTGGATGCGGTCAATGCCGACAGCCAGCGCATCCTGCAGGTTGAAGTGCTTCGAGTGCTTAGCCAATACTGGCGTAAAGTCGCCAGGAAAGCCATGTTGTCGCAGACGAAAACGCGATAGCCAACGGTCAGCGCAAGCCGCATGGACTTGTCGTTTGCGTTGCGAATGCCGAGCGAGAAGCGCGCCTCGTCGAAGGTGGTTTCCAGATCGAGCACGCCGAAGAGCTTCATGCCGTCATCGGAGACGGCATATTCGTCGCGCACGACGTTGATGTGCCGGTACGAGAGCCCGTCCAGCAGGTTGTGGATGAGTTCGGCGTGGGCGATGGGTTTGAAGGTGTCCGTCGCTTCTGGAGGCAGGATGGTGACAAGTTGATCGCGCGAGAGCTTCGACGTTCCCGCATGGGCGAGCAGTTGCTCCATGGCAGTTCTCCTTGATTGGAAATGTGCTAGCAGGGTGGTGTGTGACCGCCCTGGCCGCGTCTCCAAAGAAAGAAGACGCGGCCAGGACGTTCACTTTTACCGATTGCGGATTCGCCGAAGCGATTTGCGCATTCGCACTGCCTTCAGTCGACGGCGCAAGAGCAATCTCGCCAACTTGGCGTGGTCCTCGCACAACCGACCGCTTCTCACGCTGATCAATCCACATCCGGCCCACTCGCAAACATAAAGAAACGGGAGATGAAAACTAGCTACTGCCAGTACATTTGCGGCGGCATCATCGCGTATTGGAATATACGCGTAATGCTCGTGACTCACCGTCTGTATGGAAACAGCTGGCTGGCTATTTTCTTCCCTCTTTATTGGCATCTCTTATTGGATTTCCGATGTGGAATTCCCGTAACTATAACTAAACATCAGGGAAATGCAAGCCTGAAAGGCGCAGATGTCTTTCGGTCGATAAGGCGGGGCAGGACGCTCTTAAGCGCCCTGGTCGGTCTTGGCGGGTCTGGCACAGAAGTGACCGGGCAGCTCAGCACGGAGTGGGCAGTCGGTTAGGCTAGAACAATACAGATTTCCAGAGGCACAATCCGATTGCTATTCAAGGGCACATCAGTAATGGCTCCGAATTTGGCAATCGTCACATTGCGAGCTTCCATCACTGTAGCGAACTGAGCGGAAAGCGCAAGGGCTCTGAGAGCTTGAAACCCCGTGAGGTATGAACGTGGCTGTCAGCAACAGTCAACGCGAGCGAGGATCGTGACACGCTTCCTCACTGCGGGGAATTTCCTCCTGCAGAGCGACTCGCAGTACCTCCGCATCTGCGATCAGCAGCCTGTGCATAATCCACCCACAAAAAGCGACCGATGCGATGATTGCATCATGCCGCATTATTGATGTCTTATTGTCTAGTTAGGAGCGGGGTTCGGAATTATTTGGGGTGGACTGTTATCCCAATAAATCGTGCTGAATCCAGGAATTCGGTTGGCAGAGGGAGACGGGGACGGTGGTGAAGATGATGATTGCCCGGCGAGAGCGTGGACAATCCACCGATCAGTTTCACCTTCATCGAGCATGAAGTCTCGCCGCCGAGTCTGAGCACGAATGAGCTCGTATTGTCGCATCTGCTCAACAGCTTGACGCTCAGACGTGAGGGCTCGTTCTCGTGCAATCTGTGCTTGCTCGCGCGCCTGTTGGGCCAGCCTTTTCATTTTTTCCCGCTCAAGGGGTTAGATTTCGCCCGGCAACGGCAGCCCTTGCCAAATTCCGAGAGACTCCTATGCTTAGCGGTAGCTGCTTGAAAGGACAGCTAATTATGGCCGGACGAAAGCCCGATTACCGGGTCATGTTTGTGGAAGATAACGGGAAGGGTCGCAAGACGTGGTTCAAGGTTGGCGCTGCCTGGAAGAACACCGAATCCAACAGCGTCGGCATTGAAGTGAACATCGGCTTGCCGCTCATCCTCCACCCTCACACCAAGCTGGTGCTCGTCGATAACGCCCAGGAAGACGACACCAGTTTCGAGCCTCCGGAAGCGCCTGAGCAATAACCCCAACCCAAATCCTTGCGAGGCTGCAATGGTCAACTTCGAAGCGATTAAACAACGCGTCAAGATCACGGATGTGTGCGCCCGATACGGGATCCAGTTGCGCTTCCGCGGTGACTGGGCAAGCGCGAAATGTCCCCTGCCTACGCACAAGGACGGGGACAAAGACAAGACATTCCAGGTGAACGTCAACGGCAATTATTGGAAGTGCTGGAGCGAGACCTGCAACGCCAAAAACGGCGGCAAGAAGGGCGGCGATGTGATCAACCTCGTCGCCCTGCTCGACAACTGCTCGGAGTACAAGGCCGCCCAGAAGCTCGCCGAATGGTTCCACCTGGACGCAAATGAAAAGCCCGGCACTCCTATCGAGCACCGGGCGCCTGAGAAGTCCCCAAAGGGAACAACCCAAAAGGACTCTTCAGATCATAACCAGTCCAGCGTTAGCGTCAAGGGCTACATGGCCGACGTGGACGCATGGTTTGACGAGCTTTTCAAACGCCGGGACAAGGAGACGGATGTGGATTTTTGGAAGCGCACCCGCAACGGCGTGAAGGCCCGGCTCATTGAATCGTTTCGGAACGGGAAGCGTCAGGCTCAGGGGCTTCCGGTTCAGTAAGATTCTTCGGGCGTCTGCCCCGCCGCTTTCCGGACGGGGCTTTTTCTTGGCCGTATCCGAGCTGGCTTAATTCTGAATCGATCCGCTCCCGCTCGTTGAGGAGCAATTCGATTGCCTGCTGCTTGAGCTGGGCGACCCGTTCAAATGTAGTCATGCATTCCTTTCTGTTGCCCGGCAGGGATAAGGCGGTTATTTTTCGACGACCTGGATTCGATAGTCTTTATCGACTCCGTTGTGGTACAGACGGGTTACCAGCGAGACACTGAGAAGTTCGGCGTCTTCCGGTTCCGTTCCGTAGTGACCCATATAGGCTTTCCTGAATTCGGCTTCCCGGTCGCAATCTTCGTCCGCAACGAACAACAGGCAACTCTTTTCGAATGCGTCGATGTAGAAGGCCTGGAATATCCGCTCCGCCTGTCGCTGCATGGCTAGTGGGCGCTGTTCCCATAGACCTTTGCGTGGCAGGCGTTGCAATATCCCGAGTCTTTATCGATCGAGCAATCGAAGCAAATTGTGACGTTGCAGAGATCGCAGACGTTGAAGTCGCGGTCAGGCGTTCCATCAATGACGACCATAAAAGGCTGGTCTGGTCCGGTTGATTCTTTCGAACGCACTTCAAATCCGCCGTGAACTTCACGGTGGCAAATACTGCAGTGTTCCATGGTGTGTGAATTAATTTTGCCTTTTCCCTGCGTTGGCAACGGCGGCGCTTCGAGTCCATCAAAAAGCGGCGTGAGATGTCTCTCGCGGCCTCGCGAATGTCCCTCCGCACGCGGTGGCATATCGTGATTCCCATAAGGGGTGCTCGTTGTTGGTGAGGAAACGCCACTCCATAAGTATGACCTTAACTTCGCCTCTTTGAGGCCCAAGAAATGACCATTCATCCCCGCCTGTTTCGCACAAAACGCACGGACGTGAAAGGAGATCGATGGATACGGAATTCTTGCCTTTATTGACGGTTCGAGGTGTCAATACTGGTTCTCACGAGTGCCGCCAGCAGACTGCTTGTCCCGCCAAGAAGAGCGAGCGGCAGCATTTGATGATTGCCAGGCGACAACATCAAATCCTCGGTTGATGCTCGATACCACCTCGCAGGGAAGAGGATTTTTTCTTATCTACATGACCGTAACGTGAGTGTCTCTTTCAGTCATACCAACAGTGAGCCCAATCAGCGTCCAGGTCCATTTCATCGGCGCCCCGAAAGGTGAGCGCGAAGTCGATAATCTCGTCTACCGTCAAGAGGCCATCCCGTTCGACACCCTCGATGGTGACTCGAAGATCCGGCCTTCCCGGCATCACAGCGTACCCATGAGCGGTGAACTTTGGGTTTCTGCGCATGAACGGAAGAAACAGCTCTTCGACTCCATCACAGGTGTTCCACGGTTCCATTTCAACGAAGCCTTCGTGTATCAGGGCTTCGAGGACATCCAGCGAAAGACCAGAAAAGTAACGCAGTCCACCAGATTCAGTTTCTCTGTAGAAAGGCTGAAGCATCCTTTCTCGTAGTTGTGTGTTCATTGTTGATTTAGTTATGAACTCTTCCCTGTTCAGGCGGTTGCAGCGCATCATTGCCATCAAAGAGCGGCGCGGGATGTCTCTCGCGGCCTCGCGAATGTCCCTCCGCACGCGGTGGCATATCGTGATTCCCATCAGGGGTGCTCGTTGCTGGTGAGGAAACGCCACAAACTGATTATGGCCCGCATTTCCTGGCTGCGCGTTCTCGAAACAGCCGGGTATAGACGCTTATTACGCTAGACACGCAGTGCCTTTGCGATCTGCTTCTCAATCTCCTGCTTGGGCGTCCCGGTGTTTTCCATCGCCCAGGCAATCGCTTTCCGCGCCGGGACTTCGTCGCCAATCAGCCCGGGCTTCTCTATCAGCTCCACCGGTGCGCTCAGTATCGGCGCATTTTCATGAATGCTGAAGGAAACAAAGCGGTAATTTTGCAGCGTGACGAGCGATTCGGCGATGTCCTGGTCGCCAAAATTGAGGGCAATCTTTTCGGAGTCGTCGCCTGACACCCTGAACGAAAAGATGTGCGAGGTGTTCCCGAAGGCGATGCGGTCGTTGAAAATCCTCCGCGCTTCGTCGCGCATCTGCTGCGTAGTCTGCGTGGCAAATAGATAATGGATGCCGAATTTCCTGCCCTCGGCGAGCATGGACTCAAAATCTATTCCGTCTGTGAAGTTGTGCACCTCGTCCACAACTACGAGGAATTGCCGGTTGCGCTTCTTTCGCCGGAACGAGGCAAGATTGATCTTTGAGAGGATGAGCGAGCCCAATACCTTCGCAGGACGCTCGCCGATCAGCCCTTTGGGAATCCGGCACAGCAGGATCTTCTGCCGGTCCATGATGCCGTTGAAGCTCAAATGCCTATGTTGGACAAGGAATTCCCGAAGTCCAGGCCGGAGCATTTCTTCGATCTTGTTAAGCGGATGGGAGAAATTGCGGGCTCGTTCCTGCGGCTTCAGGTCCTCGAAATACTGCTTATAGAAATCCTGCACGAGGGGGTTCTTGCTTCGCCCCATGAGTTCTTTGGCGTATTCGCCGCGCGCAAGGATCTTGTAGATATGCAAAACACTGGGGCGCTTTTCGAGCTCCAGTACCGCGTCGGTGGCGCCGCGGAGGATGTGCGCTGTTTCCGGCCCCCATCCACTGCCGGAATGCGCCTCCATGAGCGACATAAACGCCTGTACGGCCTTTTCTTTGTCCGGGTGGTCGAATATACCGAGGTCGGGCGTGCGGTCGCTCTCTGGGTCAATATAGACGATGTCCTTGAGCCTGCTGTGAGGGACGTAAATGAAAATGTCGTAGACAAGGTCGCCATGCGGGTCAATAACGGCGACGCCCATGCCACTGCGGATCGCGGCAACGATAATATTGCGAAGAAGTGTCGATTTGCCGGTTCCTGACTTGCCCAAAATCCACCCGTGGCGAAATTGTCCGCGGTCAAGATCGATGGTGAATGGCTGCTCACCGCCGAATGTTTGGAAATAGCCGAGTGGGACTTGCATGGCGGATGCTGCAGGAATCGGACCTGCCCGACGGGATTCTGAATCCTGTCCGCCAGCCTTGGGTCATGAGCATCCATCCCATCGTCCTCATCGCTCTCCCGAAGACGTGAACGTGCAACGGAGGCGAAAAGAATGATGGGCATCCCGCGCTTTCGCGCGATTGCTCTTCAGTATGACCTTTTACCGGACGATTTCAAGGAGTGAAAGAGTGTTTCCGGCAGAGGTGTGGAGTATCTTTTCGCTGGTGCGTTCGGTGATGTCCTTGTGGGTAGTGAACGCGAGGATATCGGTCACGAGCTGGTAGGGCGCGCCGGCGTGCATCTTCCTGAGCTTTGGGTCTATGCAATTGCACGAGCCCTTGAAATGCGCCAGCAAATTGTCCCGCGCCTGCGCGTCGCGCATCGGCACGATTACGGTGTAATAGCGGAATCCCCATGTCCCTTTCATCTGGCCTGAACCGTGAAGATCTACATACGGCTTGAATTTCTGGTACAGCGCGTCGAAGTCCTTGCGCTTGTATTCCTCTTCAAGGAAGAAATGTGCGGTCTTTGTGAGGGTCAATTCGAAGGTGTCGTCCGGTTTGACGAGATGGTTGCCGCCTTTCTTCCAGCCGATACTCCATCCCTTTTCTCCGGCGAGCGCGTGAATCTTGATATGCGTCCGGGCGCGGCGCAGATCATGCTCGATGGTGTGCGGGGAATGGGTGAGGCGGAATTCCTTGGGGTAGGTCGCGGGCCAGCGATCCTCTGCTATTGTTACGCCATCTTCTGACAACCCTGAGGCATTGGGAAGGTTCCCGCGGCCCATATATTCTTCCGGTCGGAAATAGATGCGGTTAACGAGTCGGTGGCGCTTATCTAGGATCTCCAGCGTCTTGTTGATCGTCGTGATGTGGGAATGCTTGTCGTCGCCGTATATGAGAAGGGAAATGTCGCGCGCGGTGAGAACCTCAAAGCGGGCAAGATGTTCAAGGATCTGGAGTTTAAGTTTTGTCGGGTAGAAGAGTTGGCTCCGTCATCCTCCCCTAAGTCAGACATATTGGGCTTAGTTTGTGAAGAGGATTTGTCCACAGTGCGATTCGTGCCGCTTTGTGCGAGTTCTGCCATCCTATCGAGAATTTGTTTTCGGTAACTTATCTTCGGTCTGCGCGGGGGGGGCGGAGATTGCTTGTAAGTGGGAGAGTATTTGAGGATGTCATAAAGGGCGTGGTAATCCGGTATATCGTCGAGGGAAATAATTGGTTCTCCCTCGAAATCGAGCGGCACGATGTGCTTGAAGTAGGACACATCGGGATGGCCGAGCCGAAAGATGATGCGGCTACCGACGATTGAGAGGCCGTCTTTCACATGTTCGGGAAGTTTTTTGTAAAGAGGATTGGCAAGCATCATCGCGATCTTGTATTCGCGCGCCATTTCCAGCACATCCACAAAATCTTCAACCCGTGCGAACTTTTGAAACTCGTCGATAAAGACGAAGTGGGGAATCGGGCGCGGGTCTTCGTAACGCCGGAACGCTTCCTGTTTGATTTTCATAAATAGGAGCGAACCATAGTCGATTGCCGCACGGGACGCACCGCCCAGGTTCACGAGAAGAATCTTCCTGTTGTTCATGACCTCTCGGATATTGAGCGGAGGATGTGGAACTCCGAACGTCTGGCGCAAGACGGAATTGCGACGATATTTATTCAGCCGGGAAAGAATAGGCTCCAGTCTGTCGTCTTTGGGAACGCCTGATTTCCAAAGGGACGCGAGTTCTGCATCCGTGACCTTTGATAGTATTTGCGTTCGGCGATCGCTCTCGGTAAGGAATCGGACAATATCGAGGAAGCATATCGGTTCTTCTGATGAGAAAAGTGTATAGAGAGTATTGCTCAAGATATCTTTTGCGCGGGGCGCGTTTCCGGCATCGCCTAAAAGTAGATAGATGATGTCTTCCACCATCTCGTCTTTTTGGTGCGGCCCCTTAAAACTGAGAAAATCGAACGGAATAGGGGTCTTGAGGGTGAGATAAAAGACATCGTTGATGCGTTTTTGTGGGATGTAGTCAAGGACTCGCTCGGCGAGTTTCCCTTTGGGATCAATAAGGGTGATACCACAACCATTGGCAATATCTTGAACGATGAAATTGAGAAGTTGGGTCGTCTTCCCGACCCCTGTGCTTCCGGGGATATAGAAATGCTGGAAACGTATAGGGTAAGGGATGGAGATTAAGTCCATAGTTCAGGAGGTGTCCCCCGTGAAGATGGCGAAAGCACCTGGTCAGCGTCCGCACAGGATGCAACTCTCGCGTAGAGAACCGGAATCTGCTGTTCTTCGGAATAATCGGTTATCGGCTTGTCAATCATTTGGTAAATGGCATCGAACGATGGCAATTCGTTGAGCGTGGAACATCCGTTCCCGATAGCGGCAAGAATGATGGATTTGACGGACTGGATATTGTGTTCGGTCTGCCATCCTTCGGGGATAAAGAGAATCATATGAATGATGATTGCCTGACCGTTCTTGAGGAATGTTTGGAACTCCTGGTCGAGCGGCGGCAATTTGTACGGGCGCAGAAGCTCTTTGAAAGCGTCGCGATAGAGGAATCGAATCAACCAATGGTCCGTCAAAAAATTGATCGCCACAACGGCGAAAAATGGGATAGCGGACAAAATGACACCGATTGCAACGCCGAACAGGACTTGCGATTGGTTTCGGCCAGCAACAACCAAGAGAAGAATGCCGCCGAAGAAAACGATAAAGGCGATGCTAATGAGCGCGATAATTGAGAAGCGGATGATCTTCCGCTGCGCCTGGCGTGCTTCCTCGATACGTTGTGGAGAGGGATTTTCAGTTCTCATCAGCGCCGCCCAGTCCTAGCCGCTAGGCGTACCCGATAGGGCGAGCGAGAGCGACGGGCATCCTTCGCCGCTAGCCGGATACGGTTGTGAGGAGAGACCGATAGGGAAGGACGAACAAGCGAAGGATGCCCGTCGATAGACGAGGGACTGGGCGGCTCACCAGTTTGATAAGCAGAATCTAGGCGATAGCACATTTCGGGGATACCCCTATCGGACTTAATAGTAAGCAATCTGTACGCCGATTTGTAGTACAATTTTTTGCACACCTCCAACCCGAAAGGGTTGGGGGTATCGGCGGTCCGGGGTCGCCGGGATACTTCTTGAAGTGTTCCTGGGGATACTGGGGCGGCGATAACTCACTGTTCCACCCGAAAGGGTGGAGGAATTCAAAGTCGGAGACGATGTATGGATTCCACAGTGAGCGTTGCTCCTCTTGAGGAGCGTTGGCTGTCAGTTAAGGAAGTTTCAGCTATCCTGGGGTTCTCTTGCGATACCATCCGGCGGCTTGTCCGGCGGGGAGAATTGAAGGCGTTGCGGCTTCCGACGAACAGCTCAAAGCGTCGGCGAGTGTACGAGTGCTTGCGGATTGCGTATTCGGAAGTGCTGCGGTTCATCCGGCGCAATATGATGTAAGGGAAGGGCGGCGCAAGCCGCCTTTCCCGTTGTAGGTGGGGAGGACTAGGTGCCGACTAGGAGAAGAGAACGACTGCGAGAGGATGCGCGATTCGAGGATGGTTGGTTTGAAATCTAACCAGACATGTGGCTCGAACCGGGAGAGAAGCCTCGCAAGCTGCGACTGATCGCTGACGCGAATTTTCCTTACCAGCTTGTTGAGACTCTGCGCAAAGGTAGCATCGAAGTCCGTACGGCACAGGAACTGGGCCTCCACCGGTTACCGGATGATCAGCTTCTTCGCGAGGCTGTGAAGCGGGGAATGGTTTTAATCACGCGCGATCGCGATTTCCTATCCGATCACAAGTTTCCGGTGCACACGTCTGGAATGGTGGTACACCTCGAAGGCGATGGGGAGGGAATTGGCAATACCGTCGGATTCGAGCTTCTAATTTACTTCCTGAAAATATGGGGCGCTAGGAAATTTGGAAAGATCCGGGGTACGTCAGAGAGCGTCTTTTTGAAAATTCAGGGATACCAAGGCAAGAAAGTTGTTTATCAGGTCAAGGCTATTCGGCCCGGCCTTTATGCGCGTGAAGTGGCAGGCTTTGAAGAGAAATAATTGCTGTACCTGTGGTGTACCCAGAAACCGCGTATCGCGCGTGCTCTGCGTTTTGAGCGTGTTGATTTTTCAATAACTTATTTAGAATCAGTCTAGTAAAATGGTTCGATCCCGCCCTCCGCCACCAAGACCCTTCCATAATCGGCCCCAATCATTCATTCGAAGCCCGAATTCGTCCGCAAGTGGCTGAAACAGATCATCTTAGATCCCGTTTTTGCCTTCTAGGCCAGCCAGTGTCTGCTGCATACGCAACCATGCGGAGCGAGAGGCTGTGAAGTGCACGACGGGTAACATCTGCTGGAGAACACACTAGTCGCGGCGACCCATCCGGTAATCGAGATACAAGACGTGGACTTTAATCTGATCGCCAGCATAGTACCTGGGCAGATGCGCCATCTTAATCATTTGCAAGATGCTGCCCGGGTTGCCGTTGCTCCACTCGACGGTTGAACGCAGAACGTCCTGGAGATTTGCGGCTTGGAGGCCGGTTTTCCGCACTTCGCTCCGCGCAAACTCCAGGGCCACAGGCGGAGAGAAATCCTTCAACTCTAGCCGTTCCGAGCGGCCGGCGCACATGGGTTGCAGGGCGCCGATGTCTTCCATGTGGGGCGTGCGCGCTACAAAGATCACCGGTGTGCGGTCGAAGTAATTCAAATCCTTGATCAGACCGGTAACCACTCGCGAAGGGCCGACCAGATGATCGAGCGCGATGAGAAACGGTGCCTGTTCCAGCGCGCGTTGCA
This sequence comes from uncultured Acidobacteriota bacterium, assembly GCA_963830225.1. GTDB lineage: Bacteria > Acidobacteriota > Terriglobia > Terriglobales > Acidobacteriaceae > Telmatobacter. The sequence goes on from CAWHLO010000001.1 coordinate 1,002,412, forward strand.
CAATTCCTTTGAGGGAACCTGTATTCAAAGATTCGGCACCGACCGGCAAACTGAGGCCTGGCGTTGCGAGGCGACGAAGCTCCGCGACGAGCGCCAGGAGGATGTGACGCGGCGATTGCGCCCTGGGCACATGCAGCATGAGCGGTTGCGTCTTTACGAAGCATTCGAGCAACCGCGTCTTGCCTACGCCTTCCGGCCCGAAGACAAGCATCGACTTACGCCTCTGCGCCTGCGCATGCAACCGGTTCATCTCCTCGGAACGCTCCACGGCGGCGAGGTACTGCTGCGAATCGACGGCGCTATTGATGCCGGTTCCGGGCATATTCTTTCCTCACGCTGCGATGGTGTTGTGCATAAACCTTTCGTGGCTTGAGCGAATCACCTCAAAGGCTTCTTCGCGACCTTTCCACCCAATCACTTTGGTTTGCTTCCCTTCGAGGTCCTTATATACAGAAAAGAAGTGCTCCACCTCAAGCAGGATGTGCTGTTGCACCTGGGTATAATCTCCGATTTCGCGGAATCGCGGATTGGCCGTGGAGTAGGCGAGTATCTTCTCGTCGCAAACACCCTGGTCGAGCATGACGAAGAGGCCAATGGGGCGGGCGTTGTACACGCAGCCGGGGAACACCGGCGTATCGCCGAGCACTAGGATGTCGAGAGGATCGCCGTCCTGGGCAGTGGTCTGAGGGATAAAGCCATAGTCGCCGGGGAAATGAACAGGCGAGTGTAAACAACGGTCGAGCACGAAGACCTTGAGGCTGGGATCGTATTCGTATTTGTTTACGCTGTCCTGGGGAACTTCGATCACGGCAGTAACAATTTCCGGCGCCTTGTCGCCGATGGGTAGATCGAGATAGTTGTCCATGGTACTCCTTCCGCGGCTGCGGTGCGGGAGCAAAAGAAAAGACCCCTGCGCACCACAGGAGTCATCAGCCAGCCCGTTTCGGGTGGCGTTTCATGGCGGATTCCTTCGCCAAGTTGAAGTTAGCATAGTTCCAATTCCGCCGCAACGGAGGGTTCCGCGACGCCAGAAGGTGAATGGCGCCGAGTTATGACGCAGGTATGACGGCCGGCTGAACGCGTATGTTACATACGTGCTCGCGTTTCTCCTGCTTGTGCTGCTGCTTTATCGCGTGATGTAAGATTCGAGGCTCTTTTGCGCGGCAGCCGCGAGAAATCGGTTCGAGCCGTTTCCGACCTGCGCCAGCAACGGAACAGCGCGGCCGTCATGGAGGGTTCCGAGCGCCTCCAATGCTGCCTTCTGCACATAGATGTCCGGATCGGACTCAGCAACCTGCATGAGCGCTGGAACCGCCTCCTTCACCTTGTTCTCGCCCAGGAGCCAGCAGATACGAGCCCGGGTTGATACAAGTGGATGGCTCAGGGCACCAATGAGCTTTTCCTGATATGAGCGCACGTCTACTTCCGATGAAGCGCCGCAAATGGGACATAGCTCGAGTGAAGCGTCGATCTCTTCCCAGCAGTGTGTGCAGAAGATAATCATTGCAATGGAGTACAGGATGAAGACCACTGCCTGCGGCGATGAAATGTATCCGGCCGGCAAAACGGTGTCTTCCTCGCCAGAGCCGCATCGACGGGATTAGACGAGTGCCGAAACATCGTGCTCCAATCGGTTGAGCCGTTCCACTGCCGACTGCACGGCGGGAGTTCCTTCCTCTTTGACTCTTCGCGCCCGGTCAAGAGCCTGTTCTGCAATGCGGCTGATTTCGTGCAGCAACCTGCGAATCTCTACTTCCAGGTGGCCTCTGCTTTCCTGAATTCGATTGAAGATGTCGTTTTGTATGCGCGCGCTGTTAACCTCAAGGAGATACCGCAAAAACTCGCGAGCCTGATTCGTGATCCCATTGCGTCCACCCACAATCGGCAAAAAGACATCGGCGAGCCAGCGCAATGGCGATGGGGGTTGTGCCGTTCCGATGAAATCTTCGAATAGGAACCTGGAACGTACGCGGAAGCCCTTCTCCGGATCGAGCGCATGGGGCATCCGCGTTAGTTCGCTCAAGCCGGCATCCGCGAGCTTCTTGAGAAAGCTGTTTCCCATCTCCACAAAGCGGGTGGCCACCGCGCGATATTGGCGTTCGCCCTCTTCCTGTTCAGGTTTCAGCCAGGGCATAACCTTGCGGCGCGAAACCTCCTGCGCGAGGCGCATGACGCGGCGCCGATAATGCGGGCCAAAGCCGAGCGGTACCGTCCGTAGCACCTCGCTAAATTCTGTTTGCGATTCTGACCACGCGGAAAGGAAGAAGCGCTGGCGCCTTTCAAGGAAGAGGTCCGAAATCCGCTGCTGTTCCGCCATAAACAGGAAGTCCAACTCGCGCATGGAACGCTCAGCTCCGCTGATCGTTTCCTTCATCAACCCGATACGCCGTTCGGATTCTTCGAGTGGTCGTTGAAGCGCGTCGCGGTCTTCTTTAATGATGGCCAGCACTTGTTCGCTTAAGCGCTGGAGGCCTCGGTCGCAAGCAGCACGAACGAGATTTCTGCCTGAGTCATCAACGAGGCGATACAAACTCGCCAGCAGTCTCTTCCAATCCCGCAAAGGACCGCGATTTTCCATCCGTTCGGCAGCGCTAACTTCAAAGACCTCGCCCATCGGGCGTTGCAGGCGCTTTTCCAGAATCTCGCGCGTGAACTTGACTGCTGCGGCACGTTCCGCATCGGTGGTGCGATCGGCCTTGTTGATTACCAGAATCAAGTCCTGAACCTGCTTGCCAACTGCTTCCACCAGCGCCAACTCTTCGCCGGCAATCGGCGGATCGGCTCCGACCACAACCAGCGCTGCATCGATGTGAGGAATGAATGCCTGCGTGGTTGCCGTATTTCCGGTGAAGACCGAGCCCAAACCCGGTGTATCTACAAAGCACATACCGGACGACAACAGGGGGCTAGGCACGAATACTTCCGCGCCATCTACGGCCCTTTTGTTTTCAGGGTTCCGTTCTTCAGTGACGTATTCCTTCAGGTCCGGCATGGCAACGTCGCGCCAGGAACCGTCCCGCATACGTACGCGCGCATGAAGTTCGTCCCCAAAGCGAATCACGGTAGGCACTGCAGTCACTGGGACAAAGCCAGTCGGGACAACTTCGCAACCGACGAGAGCATTGAGCAACGTGGATTTACCGCGCTTAAACTGGCCGACACAGGCTACATAGAAACGCCCTTCGGAAACTCGCGCTGCAAGCTCATGCGCTTCTTCGGCGACAGGCTCAGCCCCAAGTTCCTGGGCCAGTCTGCCAAGCCGCAACAGACGGGAGGCGCCATCCGGAAACACGGATGTCTCAGTAGAAAGGCGGTTGCGATCCTGCGCCGATTCGCCCATTTCGCAAATTTCCAAATCAGTGCTCACTACGCTCCCCTGAAGAGGTCTGCTGGTCGCTCCCGGCTGTTCTCGAGTAGCGAATCACTTCGACTCGCGACGTCGCAACCAGGCCTTCTTCGATCATCTCGTCCAGATGCGGAATGAGCTTTGCGATCTGTTCTTCTTTGTCGATGATGCTCAGCATGATGGGTGCATCTCTTGAAAACTTCCAGTGGCTCGCGTGCCTGATCCGCGTGCTGGTTCCGTAGCCTTCGATACCTCTGTAAACGATGGCTCCGGCCATGCCCAATTCCTGGCACCTGGCTAGGATTGCCTCGTACAGCGGCGCTCCGTGCCACTTGTCTGCTTCACCAAAATGAATGCGCAGCATACTTGCCTGAAACTGCTCTTTCATCGTTCAGCCTCCATTCACGCCGACTGGTCCGTAGTAGAACTCTGCCCCTCGCCCTCCTCTGCCAGTATTGGGCGATACGAATACTTGATGATGTCCACATCCGATAACACAACGAGTCCTTCTTCCACCATCTGTTCCACTATCGGAAGGAAGGCCTGGAGTTTTTCTTCGCTGTCAATCGCTGACAGCATGATGGAGCAGTCGTGCGAGAGATGCAGCGTTCTGTCTCTGTGCACCCGGCGATGTGCCCCATAGCCGAGTATCCCGCGATATACGGTGACTCCAGCGATGTCGTTGGCCCGCATGGCTTCGACAAGAGCAGTATGGAGCGGCTTGTCGCGCCAGCGGTCCGATTCTCCGATATAAATCCGCATGATCCGCGCCTTGCCTTCAATCTTGAGATGCGACGGCGGTTTCATCTTCTTCGGCTTCGACGTTTGAGCAGGCTTGGCCACTGTGGTTTCCTGCACCTCAATCATCCCGGTGCCGGCCAGATCTTCCAGCTTTCCAAGAAGCTCATTCACTTTTTCAGCAGTCTCGATGAACTCGATTTTGACGGGCATTCGGTCGGAGATCTCCACACCGCTTGCCGTATGCATATGATGGTCGGCTCCGAACCCGGCAACGCCTTTCAATACCGTTGCGCCCGCAACCCCGCGGTAGAGCAGAAAATCCAGAATGCTCGAATAGGTAGGAACTCCGTGGTGTGTCGCACCCTCGCTGACGTAGATGGAAACCTTGAGGGCTTTCCCCGCTTTCAACATTTCTTCCTCCCTTATCTTCTGAGCCCGCGCTGGGCCACCAGAAATTCCGCCGCGCGGCGCAGCGCTCTCCAGCTTATCTTGCCACCGATAGCGATGTGTAGGTAATTCTGCAATGCGCTTTCTTTCAGGCGCTCTGCTGAACTTCGTCGAGAGGTTCTGTCGCGTGCCAGCGCATCAGATTCTCGATGTCGCGTTCGATTTCGGCAGACGCGATGGGGTTCCCTGCTGCTCCGCGAATCCGGTTGAGCTGCGCGCGGTAATCATCGGCATACGAATTGATCATTGTCGCGAGCTTGCGGGACACCTGCTCGTTCCACAGCCGCAGGGCCTGTCCATAACGATGCAGTCTCTCCGTGAGCAGTGGACCGATCCACTGACCCAGCGCACCCTTCACCGTCGCATGCAGCATCTTGCGCCCTATCCATTTCCAACGTTCCGGATGTATCTCATCGGATGGATCGCCAAGCTCAAAACGCGGTGCATCGCGAAAGAAGCTCTCGACATCCTCCAGAGCGGGCACATCGGATCGCGCCATTTCCCGGCCTATCTTCTGCAACGTCTCAACCGCGCTCCTGGCCGCCGAGCGAGCATCTGCGAGGAGCCGGTCGACATGCGTCTGCACTGTTTCATTGGCCCATTGAACAAACCTGGCCGGCTCAGTTCGGCCGTCCGTATTCGAATAACTCCGTTCTGTAATCACATCCGCCAAAGCCTGCACGATAAGGTCAGGACGTTCGGCAAGCTCCACAAAGCCGCGATCCAGAATGGTCCGTTGTTCCCCAATGCGGCCGCTGATCTCACGGAGGCATGCTTCGATGCCGTCCGCATCTTTTTCGGTTATGGCTGTCGCTCTTCGATGCGCCTGATCGAGCGAAGTCTGAAGAGCAGAGATCACCGATTCGCGAAGAACCCCGACCTTGCGGGCGACGGAGGATTCGCGAAGACTGCGCGCATGGTTGAACCGAGGAAGCAATTCACGTTCAAAAAAGTGGTCGAGAAGAGCGACTCGCTCCGGTAAAGCGCTCACCGGATGCACCGCAACCTTCAACCCCAGATTCTGCTCAACCTGGCTCTCAATATATGCGGCTACGCGATTACAATCCTGATCGCGCAACAGGTCGGCTTTGCTGAGCAGCAGCAGCGCAGGGATTCCGGCTTCGTACAGCAGGCGTAATGTGCCCAAATCTTCCTCGTTGAGTGCCGCGCCCGCATCGATCAGCACCAGCGCCAGATCGCAGGCCGGCAGATACGCCATCGTTTCAGCAGCTCCTCGCCGGGCCAGTGAACCGAGACCTGGCGTATCCACAAGCATGATGCCCTGCCGGAGCCGCGGCGATGGTACTTCAACAACCGCGCGCACCACATTGAGCTGGTTACCCGGATTACCATCCTCCGTAATCAGGCTCCGAAACTCCTCGATAGCAACCTTCTCACCTCTGCCGCTGCTAAAGGCCACTGTCGCGCCAAGCTCCGCTCCATAGCGAAGCTTGGTGGGAACAGCAGTAATCGGATTTACGCCCACTGGAAGAACATCTGTGCCAAGCAGCGTGTTCAGTAGCGAAGACTTTCCGCTGTTCACCCGTCCGAAGAGCGCCACTTCCAGATTGTTTTCAGCAAGACGTGACGCAAGCGAGGCAATGCGCGGCCGGAACTCGACCAATCCGTGCCGGGTAACGATCTCCTCAATCCTTCGTAGCAGCCTTACGTCGTGCCCCGCCTCTTCCAGTTGTTTGAGGCGCGTTTCAAGGTTTGCTCCAAATTCCTGACGGACGTAACGCTCCATGGCCTGGACGGCCGAGCGCAACTCATGTACCACACCGTTCAATTCTTGCGCCGCATTTTCCTGAACAGTCCCAGACCCGCGCATGTAGTTGGGCTTGAGCTCTTCGATGGCAATATCGACAAACGCCAGATGTGAAAGAATGGCGCGCGTGGCCGGAATATCGGGCGGGTCCGGATGCAGGTCCTGCCACGCTAAGGCGCGTATGAGCCGCTCTCGAATCCGGCCAATGTAATCCTCCAGCACCCTGGTTTGTGCCGGTGTCACATTCACAACGTGGCGCGGGAACGGTGATTTCGATGCAGCCTCGTGCAGAATCAGCTCCACATCGCCAAGCAGCTTGTCGATGTACTGGCAGGTTATGCCCAATCGCCGCTGTTGAGCGGCGTTCAACTGGCTTGTCGGTTGCATCTCGCTCGTCTCCACTCGCGGGCCGGCGATGCTGGTGTCGTCCGTCTCTTGACCGGCTTGTAGCCGGCTTTTTGGATCGCTTCGAGCATCCGTTCAATGCGCTCCTCATTCGACCTCGATTGTGGAGCAAAGCCGATACGCAAAGCCGAAAGACACCAGGGAATTACCATGGAATCTCACTTCAATTTGTAATTGGGAATCGAGCCACAGACATAACCCCGTAACAGGATTCCCTGTCAGGAGTCATCATCTGTCCGGCCTATCGAATGGGACAGCAGTTAAAGGTGAACTCCTTCACCTCAACAACACCTCAGTAGATAACGGAATTCTGAAAGGTGTCAAGTGACTGCGCACACAGATCATTCGTGGCAACTGCTTTCATCGCCATTCAGGATTCGTCTTCACTTCGCACTACATTTTCCTGAATTCTGAAAAAGTGATCTGATGCCCGGAGGAGGATACCTGCCAAAAAATAGTCAATGATAAAAGAGGCTATCGTCCCCTCCGAGTTTATGCCGCACCTCTATATATCCACTTTCTCATTCGGCGACAATTGTATCGTTCTGCCTTCTCTTCCGGGCAAATTGACTATCATTTCCACCGGTTTCTCCGCCGTCCCCACAGCCGTCAGCAACCGCCCCTGCCGGTCAGAGATCAAGCGTCCGGCTCCGCGTACCGTGGCCACCGTCTTGCCATTGAGAGCCAATTCCGAAACACCCTTGCGATACTCCAGTTGCGCCGTGCCACGCCCCACCTTCGTGGAGAACTTAGTGTGCGCTCCCTGCGGAGCCCGAAGATTCCACTCCACCGTTTCACCAGTCTGCCGCACACCGTGCAGCCTCCAAAGATAGTCAACGAACACTAGTGCCGCTGGCGAGTACCCTCCCGGTGTGCCCTCTGTAAAATCGCCGGTTCGTGGATCTATCTGCTGGCGAAACTCGGTGTGCCGCGTAATCGCCTCGATCCACCGGCTCATCATCCATGCCAGATCGGCAGGCTTGCCATAGTATTCCATCCACCGCGGCGCCCGGAGCGCCGTCAAAGCCTGCGCAGCGCCACCCCAGGAATTGCGCGGAATCGGCCGTACGAACGCTGGATCATCCAGTGCAATCGACGGCAGCGGATACGGCGCCCAGAACGCCTTGGTATTATGCATCTGCTGCGCATACACATGCTCGAAGGTCTTCTGATCCACCACATGCTCGCTCAACACGCGTGGAATGGCTACGCTGAGAATCTTCACAAAGTGATTCTCTGTATCCACGCCGTAGAAGGCGCCATCCTTTTCGGAATACAGCCGCTCCATGATGAGCCGTCCCATGTGATGCGCCGACTCCTCCCACTTCGCAGCTTCACTGTCCTTGCCAAGCGCCCGCGCAATCGCCGCATTCGCCATGCGCCCGCCATACACCGATGCGGAAAGATCCGGGCACAAGCGCGGCATCCCCGGAGCCTTTGCGCACCACCGCGCATCCTTGTCACGGCCCTGCCTCGGAATTCCCTTCCAACGCGGGCTGTTGTCCTGTCCGGTGTCGTACGTGCAGAACGCCTCAATCAATCCCGTTCCGCGGGTATTCCGATACTTCATCAGAAAGGCGTCGTAGCGGCTCCAGGCTTTGTAGGCCATCTCCAGCAACTCTTCGTCACCGGTCTTCTGCGCCAACTCATACGCGGTTGCCGCAATCGGAACCACAAGCTGCAACTGGCTATGCTCCACGCCGTTCGTCTTTACTGCGCAGGGCAAATAACCATCCGCACGTTGCAGATCAAAGAAGACCGTATGGTTATTGCGCGCAATCTCTGGCCGAAAGCGGCTGTAAACCAACCCCTCCTGCGGCGCGCACTCCAGCCATACGCCGTGATACACGCTGCCTTCCGTCAGTACCGGCTTGCTGTAGTCGGGCAGCTTCATCACGTTGCCGGCCAGTGCCGTAACGGCGGCTTTCCATGTCGTAGCCAGAGCGGGATTGTCGCTCCTGAACTTCGACCGTTCCCCAAAGCCCTCCACCTGCCGTCCAGAATCATCGGCCGCCTCACTGCGCAACCAGCCGCCCGCACTCATGAATGAAATGGCTCCTGCCGCCGCACTCCACTTCAGAAAATTTCTCCGCTGCACTACATCCTCCACTTCGCTAGCGTCTTCGGATTGCGATCCTGCCATGCGGTCCAGGAGCCCTGGAAACGTGACCATCCTCGGCCTTCAAGAGCGCCATGCGTTCACGATCCGCAGCCTACGGCAATTTTGCAGCTTCGGCAACAGGATTCCAGTCATCCGTGCCGCGCAGGAAGTTCTGCGGCTGGAATGATTCAATCTCAGCCGGGGTCAGCTTGCGCTCCCATGACACCCTCGCCGAAGGATCCGCTCCCGGCCCCTTCGAACCGGCTTCTGCATAGAACGCGGTCTTCTGATTGGGAGCGTAGCCCCAATCTCCAAATCCCTGCGGCAGAATCCCTTTGGGCAAATAGGTGTTGAGGTAAATCACGCGCGCGTAGTACCGCCATGGACGCCCCAACCCTTCATGGTGGCCGCTTTTCAGAAGTTCGGGCGACAGTGTAATCTTGCTGTCGCGAATCACATATCCGGTTGTCGAAGTCGGGCTCAGCCTGCTCTGCGCAGTGATTTGCCCTCCACGATGACCAACGGCATGAATCACGTTGTGATCGAAGACGGCCGTTGCGTTCCCGAAGATGAAATCCACCGCTCCTGAAATATAGTCGTCCACGTAATACTGCCTGCCATAATTCGCAAACAACGTGTCCTGGTAGCCCAGAAAACGGCAATGCTTGAAGATCACGCGATCGGCCAGCACGGAGGCGGCCAGCGCCTGTCCCACCGGTCCGGCACTGTTCTCAAAGGTCAAGTTGTCGGCGATGAACCCGTTGCCGGCAATTTCGGCCGTCTCGGTGAAAAACGTCCCCCCGGACTCTTTCGCGTAATGATTGGAAACAATCACGGTATCGGCCGGAGTCTTGCCCAGTCCCAATAGCTCCACGTTCGGGCGATTCTGCGCCACCCAGATCCGCTCGTGGTAAACACCCGGCATAATGCGGATAATGACACGCCCACCATCGGTCGGCTGCGGCGCATGATCCAGCGCGTTCTGAATGGTGGGAAACATCAGTATGCCGGACGGAGTCTTTTCCCCAGGTTGAAAGAGGGGAGCTCCGTGACGCACCAGCACAGTGACGTTGGCGGCCTGGGCAGAAAGCGCGCAACCCAGAAAGCCAAGAGCAAATACGGCAGAAAGGACACGAGGTCTGACCATGTGCATTAGCATAAGCGAAACGAGCCGCGATGCGCACCTTTTCAAATCTGCACTGTTCCTTAGCGAGCTTCTATCCCAACATCTGCATGATTCCCATCCGCTGCCAGGCTGTGATTCGACTGGCAAAGATGCGTGCTTATCATCACCGGCCGCGATCAGTGCATGGATACCAGCTTTGCTCCGGCCAAAGTCGTGATGTCTTTACCTTCGCTGGCGTGTACCACAAGATCTTTGTCCTCGACCTGGGCATTGCTGATAAACATCCCCTTTTGAGCGTTGATCGTAACGTGATCGAACACCAGGTCACGGATGGGAGCTTCAGGCAAGCCCGCAATGACTCCCGCATTCCGGCTGTTGACCGCAGTCATGTTCTCGATAGTGATGTTATGGAAATGGGGCGTCAGCCGTGTGACCGGCGCGGGCAAATCCGGCGCGGGCGGAAATTTGTGCGGATAGAACTCGCTGATAATCAGCGCATTCGGAACGTTCTTCATGTGAATGTTCTTGAACACGATATCGCTCACATCGTTTCCGCGATCGCGGTTGGCCTTGATGCGAATACCATTGCCGGTTCCATCAAACGTGATGTTGTCTGCATAAATGTGCTGCGCGCCGCCGGCGATCTCGCTGCCGATGGAGAGTCCGTGCCCGCGCATGAAAGTGCAGTCCTTGATGGTGATGTAGCGGCTGGCCCTGTTGTTCGTCGAATTCGGCATGCCTGACTTGATGGCCACGTCGTCATCGCCAACGTTCGCGTAGACGTGCTCGATGAGCACATGCTGGGAAGCAAACGGATCAATGGCATCTGTATTCACAGAGTGAGGTGGCGCAAGAACGCGAATATTGCGGATGGTCACGTAGTCGGAGTAGTAGGGAACGATCTGCCACATGGGCGAGTTTTCTGCCGTGATGCCTTCGATGAGCACGTGCTCACAGTGATCGAAGACGATCAGGCGCGGGCGTGTGAAATGAGTGTTTCTGCCCTCGGCGACCAGGTGCTTCAGAAAGGCCCTCCACCAGCCGGAGCCGTTACCGTTGATGGTGCCGCTGCCTATGATGCTGACATGGCTCGCATCTTTGGCGCTGACGAGCGCCTGGCGGCCGGGAGCACGAAATTCGCTGATTTTCGGGTAATCCTTGAAATCTGGAGAGCCGAGGAGCGTGGCGCCCTTCTTAAGGTCGAGCGTGATATGGCTCTTGAGCACGATGGGGCCGCTCAGGTAGGTACCGGGAGAGAGCACTACAGTCCCACCACCTTTGGCTTCGCATGCGTTAATCGCCTGCTGGATGGCAGTGGTATCTTTCGCAACGCCGTTTCCCTTGGCGCCATAAGAACGTGGGTTGCAGATGTTCGCGCCGGTTGCAGCAAAGGCAGGCATTGGTGCAAAGAAAAGCAAACAGACGGCTGAAGCAAAAGCAGCAAACAACCAGAACGAAGAAAATTTCCGCATCACGACAGCTCCTTAGGAATAAAAAGACTTTCCAGCGAAAGCACGACTATTACGACGGCGAAGGTGTAAACAGCAGCCGTTCGTCAACTTGAGTCGGCACTTTCAATACCGCTCCATGCAGTACTGTGGTTTGCTTTCCTGCAATGCGCAATTGCACAGCGCGGTCCGCCCCCCAGGGATTCGCCAGCCTGCACTCACCGCCACGCCGGCTGGTAATCCGCACATACGACACGCGTCCATTGGAAATCTTGCCTGAGACCAGGAAGTCTCCCACCGCTAACAGGTCCCCGAACGAGGCATCCTGATTCTTCGGCCAGTCTGCGAACACATGAATGTCCTTCTGATAGCTCTGCAGCAGCATCGCGGAGATCGTTGTGGGAACCGTCGCTTCGTTCTCCACCCCTCCGTTGTGAATGTTGTACGCAAAATTCGGATACCCTATATGCGAAACCAGCAAGTGAAGATGCTTGAGAATTGAATTGGGATTGTAGCCTGCATCAGCCGCGGCCGGATAGAAACTGGATGTGTCGTTCTTGTCGTACCAGAGGCGCATGTAATTCACGGTGTTTTGGGCTGCCTTGCGGAGAGCCGGGCTGCTTTCGAGGCCGATATTCCAGGCCGGGAACACAGCTTGCAACGAATTCATGCCGGCGGACGTGCCCGAGGGTACAACCGGCGGATTGGCTACAAAGCGATCACCTTTGCGGAGACTCACCCACTGCGTGCCGCGCTGGCTCTGTAGGATCGCCTTTGCGCCGGTGGGAATATCATTCCCAACCGCCTGTCGAATCGCCGCCACACTGTCAGCCGGGGCGATGGGCAAACTGCTCAGATGCGAGAAGATGTGGCGCCAGGTTGGACGCATGTCCTGCCCTGTATGCAGTTGATGGCTCATGTCGATCAGCGCCGGGTACAGCATCTTCAAGAAACCAATCGTAGTGGCCGGATTCACATCGCTGGCCGGGCCCCACATGTGCTCATCGGCGGCATCGTTGAAATCAACATACCACCCGTCCACCAGCTTCAGATCGTGATCCCAAAAATCCGCCACGCCAGTCAGGAAGGGCCACATCTTCCGCGCGTAAGCGGCATCTCCTGTATAGCGCCAGCGCTGTATGCAGTTCACCGCCGCAAACAGAGCATCGCTCTTCTGATCCAGCGACCGCATGTTGTCTGAGCTCCAGCCGGGCGACGGAGCAAGATGGGCATAAAAGACCAGTCCATGGTCATGCAGCTTCTTCGCAAGCCCGCGTCCGCGCTGAACCCAGGCCAGAATCGGTGCGTCGTAAGGATCGGCGAGGCTTACATGGTTTGTGGGAAACGCAGCCCAGAACGGCGCCTCGTAGTTGTAATCCAGCGTGTAATCGCCCCGCCACCACTGTTTTGTAGAAGTGATCCAGTTGCCCCACAGTCCCGGCGCAACGTTATCGGGTCTGCTGCAGGATGCCAGGACATAAAGCGATCCGTACCACCAGGACTGAACAGTCTTGTCCGGTATCTCGACAAACGACCTGGACCAGAACTTCCGCCACCACGCCACGTGACGTGACCAGGCTGCAGCCACAGAGTTCGGATCTGCACGTTGCAGATCCGAGATTGCCTCACGGAAATACTCCGCGGAGTCGCGGTTATCCATAACGGCAATCACCGCGAAAACGCGTCCCCCGGCAGGTATTGTGAACTGCACCTTCCCCTTATGGGTCGACACCTGCGCACCCACAATGCGCATGGCCAAAATTCCTTCAGGCGCAATCCCATCAAACGGAATCTGCGAATCACCCGGATGCGTCGCTGCCCATTCCCACTTCGGCCCCATCACCTCCGCAGCAGTCGGAAAATCGCTCGTTTCTCCCACCTCCGCGCCATTCAGCAGCAGAATCATTTTGCTGCCGTTATAGCCAACTGCAACGTCAACCCACTGATGCAGCGGAACTGGGCGATTCGCCGTAACAACCGTCCCGTTCAAATTGGCAGCCAAGCGCCCATGCGACAGATAAACGACGAGCCCTGCTGCTGCTCCTTGAGCCCGGGGAACATCATGACCGTGGACGCTTCCAAATGGATCGGAAGTCTGTACAGCGTGCCTCAACCAGCGATGCCGAACAAGCGAAGAGAAGATAACCCCGTCGCCATTCGCACGGTCAGCTTGGATGGATGCGCGTACACTGAATCGGCGCTGCGGCATGATGATATCGCCGCATGAAAATGCGGGCGGCGTTTTTCCACCAGCCGTTTCAATCTTCCCAGCCAATCCGTTCTGCCGCTTCCAGGCATATACAGGCTTGCCTGTAGGAGCCGCGGACATGCTCGCAGCGTAGCCTGCAAAAATCGCAACGGACCGGACGCGAGCGCCCGATGCTGTAGCGTTCGCGCGCAGCGGACCCCCGATAGTCGCACGCACTACCTCCGGTGAAACCTTGAGCCACTGAACATCTCCCGATGTTCCGCTCAGCGTTGCCAGATCCTTGTGCCCGAAGGCATCGAACATTTCAGCGCCTACAGTCAACACCTTCTCCCCGGAATTCTGCAGCCCAACGACAAAGAAATTCTTTCCGTCAGCAACCCATGACCGGGACTTGAGCCGGTAAGAGCCCTCTGAAAAATTCGCGGTAACATCCGCCGGACCGATGTTCTCCTGAAGTGCCGAGGACGCGCCTTGCAGGTTGGGAATCGTCAGCTGCAACCGCCCCACTGGCATAATGCGCCCGCGCAGGATGCTCCAGAAATCATCCCGGCCCACATAGAATTCCTGTTTGTCCGCGGTTCCACCAATCGCCACACCAACGCTTCCATTTCCGATCAGCGCTCCGCCGGTCATCCCTCCGGTGACGATATTGCCCGGCATTTGCTGCCACGAGCCATGAATTCCCGACACAATCCTGAGCGCCTTATCGGCCACGGTATGACTTGCAGCTGCTGCATCTGCCCGCGAAGATCCGTAGGCAGAAGTTCCAGAGAACGCTCCTGCGCCGAGGAGCAACAGAACGAATGTGATTTGTTTGTTTAAGCATCTATAAATTATGGCTGCCCCCCGAGTAGCCGGCACAACTGGCAGCTGTGTCCTACAAAGAATTTCCTTGCCTGTCAGGCACGATCAGCCCTGTCTCAAGCCATTGTGGATTGAAAAATGTGCACTGCAGTCGCTCATAAGCGCCGCCCTTCTGCCGGCCATATACTTCCTCCTCACTCTGATGCGACCAGAGATGCAAAATGAAGCCTGCGTGCATGAATTGACGAAGTTCAGGCTGGAACAGATCCCCAGCGCGACCGTTCAGAACCACATCGCCGGTCGTGAGCCGAGTGATCTCCCAGACTCGACCGCCAATTGGATGCTGAAAGTCGTCTACTCCGTAACGGGCCCGATTACCACTGGAATTCGACCTCTGTTTTTCGGGATGCGAACTCCGCGTAGGGCGCAATCACAAGTTGCTTCAGCGATTCAGGATTCGCAGTGTATGCAAGCCGGACAGTCACCAGGTTTTCCTGCTTGCCGTCCATATGTAGATAGGGCTCAGGAAGATAGAACTCGTCTTGCGGACCAATTGTGCGGTAAAAGCCAACGAATTTGCCGTTTACGTAAATCAGTGCATCGCGCTCAGACGTAATGGCAAGCTTCCACGGACAGAACCACTGAGGATCGGCGTTCATGGAAAATTTGGCGCGGAACCATGTGTACGCCGGAACAAAATCGGCGGCCCGCGGCGCCGCTCCGACCATAGCCTTGCGCCAGGGAGCAGAGGAGTATTCCGGATTGATTTCTCTTCCAGCCATGGCGGCAGATGTCATCTGGACATGCACGGGGGCGATATCGGCCTTCTTCTGATCGTCGCCGATGCGAATATTGCTGATTCCTTTCAGTTCGGCTATCGTCGGGCCAAAGTTGGGGCTCCCAAAACACTCGTAGGAGATCTCCAGAAGATTGGATCCCTCTTTTGCGCGTCCCTTGAGCGCGCAGGTAAGCGATCGGTCGGGCTGCGACAGATCGACAAGGCGAGTTCCGTTCAGAAACACCTGCTTCTGGTCTTCGGTCAATGTCTCGATTGAGAGATTCGGTTCCCCATGCCACTCAAAGTTGCTGCGGTATTTGACGTAGCTGTACGGAAGCTGGCCGAGCCTTTCCAGCGGGACCGCGCTGGTCGTGACCCACTTGCCTTTTGACAGATCGAATGACTCGACCCAGTATTCCCCATCTTTGATGACGACGGGCTTGGCCGGTAGCCGAGGCGTCTGGATTGCAATAGATGCGGTGCCTGACCGCTGATCCCGCTGGATCTGCGCGGGCTTTCCATCGACGGTGCACCGACTGAGAGGCGCGTGCTCCAGGACAGTGACATCATGCGCACCTGGGGCATATTCCAGCGTCAGGGTTGTACCGGCTGCGTTTCGCTCGTAGCTGCGCATCAGCACGCAATCGGTAATAACCGGGCCTTCGACAAACGCCTCGCCATCAGCGCTCGAAGCGCGGTTTACTGGAAATTGCGCACTCCAGGTACGGTCGGCAAGGCTGCGTGGCAAAGCGATGATCTGCAGGTTGCCGTTGACCAGCAGGTGCTTTTGGGCCGTTTCCATCCGGAAGCCCAGCACGGCGCGCTGATTGGCGGCGTCATAGTGCTGGTAGAGCAATTCACCTTCAACGCTGGGC
Source organism: uncultured Acidobacteriota bacterium (assembly GCA_963830225.1). Taxonomy (GTDB): domain Bacteria; phylum Acidobacteriota; class Terriglobia; order Terriglobales; family Acidobacteriaceae; genus Telmatobacter. Next base: position 1,018,460 of record CAWHLO010000001.1, read on the forward strand.
GCTTGCCCGGAATGCAATGCGACTTCAACCAGACTGCCGGGATCGTCGTAAACAACCATATAGGAACGCTGAGCAAGCTTTCCAAAGGTGAGAATTTCCGCCGTGCAGTAGTGGATTTTGGCGGTGGGTAACGTCACGTTTACTGCCAGCACCTTCATGCCGCGACGGGAAATCGCCAGCTTGCCCTGGTGCGGAATTTGTGCGCTCTGGCCCTGAGTGCCGGCGCCGCTCAGTTTCAGACCAAAGGTCTGAGGGGCATCGGCATTTTCCCGCACGAAAAGCAGGCCAAACTCCCCATTGGTCCGAAGGCTTGCGGAAACATTGTGATTGTCCGAGCTGATTGCTTCGGGCACGTCTTTTGAACGCGCAATGAGGGGACCAAACATCTCGAGGAATGCGCCCAGTCTGTGAGCCGCATAATATTTGTCCCACAGACCGCCAGGCTCCCTGAGCGGCGCCGCATAGTCATAGGTTGTGGTCAGGCTGCGCGCAGCCCAATCGAAGTTGGTGCCCCCATGACCCATGTATACGCTGAAGAAGGTGGTGGCGTGTTCGATGACCGTCTTGGCAAGTGCATTGAATTGCGTACCGCTCACGCCCACCTGGTTAACAGAGAGAAGGCCACCGAATTCACTGAACCATCCGCCCTGAAGCTCTGCAATGCTGACCGGTGACATCGGCTCCTCTTTCCTCAGCTTTGCCAGTCGGGGCACAACTCCAGGCACGATGTCCCATCGCGGATAGAAATCGCAGGTATCCATGATCTGCGCCATCACGGGATCGGAATTTTCCCTGGCCTGCTTAACCAGGTTCGTGATGAGCGGAACATCAATGCCGGCCTTCCATGCGGTCTTTGCCAGCACCGTGATGTAATTCAGCTTATTTTGGTTAGGCAGTTTATTGTGGTTCGGCAGCTTCCAGAGGTCGTACTCGTTTTCAATTTGGACGAGGATGATTGGCCCGCCCCGAGTAATCATGTTCTCGCGCACAACCGGCAGCACGTGGCTGTACCAGTTCTCTGACGTCCGAACGCTTTCAGGGTTGTCGCTGCGCAAAGGGAATTGCTTTTCGATAACCCACTGTGGAAAGCCCCCGGAGTCCCATTCTGCGCAAACATAGGGGCCAACACGGACAATGAGCCAAAGGCCCATTTCATGCACCTGCTTGGCGAAGGCCTCCAATTCCGTCATGTCTACCTGGCCTTCAACGGGTTCATGGTAGTTCCAGAACACATAAGTCTCGATGGTGTTGAAGCCCGCCTGCTTCAGTTTGGTGAGCCGGTCCCGCCAAAGCTCTTGAGGAACACGGGGGTAATGAAAGCAGGCGCTGTAGAGAAATGTGTCCCGGCCATGAATGGTAAAGCACTGCGCATCATAGCGAATGATGTCCGGCTTCGGAAACGTGGGCGCCCCGCCGGGCTGATGCAGAGTGATCGATTCAGCTGCTGCTGCCGAGGGTAATATCTGTAAACCGTTGAGAGCGGCATAAGAGGATGCGAGAGAAATTCCTTGCAGCAGTCGCCTGCGTGAGATGGACACGGTGTTGTCAACTCCTCAAAATTCCCAAAATTTGAAAACGCTTCCAGGCTATCCAGAACTGCTCTCGTCCTGACTCCCAGAGTTTATCTAAATCCTCCAGGAGCCCACCAGCGCTGCCTCACTCCGAGCCTGGCACAGGTTCTCCATTACGATGGCCGTCGTAGTGATAATAGACGAGGATGGCGCCGTCGCTATCCGTAAACACGCCTTCACCGCCCGTGCCGTTGATGTTTCCGTGCGCGCTGGTACTACAGATGTAACTGGCCGGCTGACGCCCACACCTGTTCCCACCTGATGTCCCTACAATAGATGCAACGGCATGACGACACCGAACGACAACCCATCGAGCACTAACCCAGTCAGTGACACCATCGTCGCCATCTCCACGCCTCCGGGGCGCGGCGGAATCGGGATCGTGCGGCTCAGCGGGCTGCATGCCGCCTCGATTGCCGCACAACTGGTGCGCCTGCGCCAGCCACTGGAGCATGCGCGTGCGCGGCTGGCCGATGTGCTGGATGAGCGCGAAAATGACTCTTCACGCAACGAAGCAGTCCCTATTGATGAAGCCGTGGTGATGTTTTTCGCCTCGCCGCATTCCTATACCGCCGAGGATGTAGTAGAGATTGCCGCGCATGGCTCGCCTGTGGTGCTGGAGCTGCTGCTCCGGCGCGCGATTGACCTGGGCGCTCGGCTGGCAGAGCCGGGTGAGTTTACAGAGCGAGCCTTTTTGTCCGGCAAGATGGACCTCACCCAGGCCGAGGCAGTGCGCGACCTGATCGATGCACGGACGCTGACCCAGGCGCGGCTGGCCGCCAGCCAGATGGGTGGTGCATTGAGCCGGCGTGTCAGTCCGGTGAAGCAGGCCCTAATGGAGCTGATTGCCCTGCTTGAAGCCGGCATCGACTTTGCCGAGGACGACATAGAGGTGACTGCGGAGGCAGAGATTGCACGGCGCATTGGAGATCTGACTCCTCCCCTGACCGCGCTGGACGCTTCGTTTGCGCGCGGGCGCATTGTGCACGACGGGCTGACAATGGCCATTGTGGGCCGGCCGAATGTTGGCAAGAGTTCTCTCTTCAATCGCCTTGTGGAGCGCGACCGAGCCATCGTAACCGCAACACCCGGCACTACGCGCGACCTGGTCTCGGAACGCATCTCGCTTGAGGGCATACCGCTGGAGCTTGTTGACACGGCGGGTTTGCGCGATGGCCATGAAGAAGCGGAACAGATGGGCATAGCCCGCAGCCGCGAGGCACTGGCGGATGCGGCATTGGTTCTGGTGGTACTGGACGCCACGCAGGCCCTGAACGAGGAAGAACGCGACCTGCTGACGGCCGTGGAAGGACGGGCGGCCCTGGTGGCTATAAACAAGAGCGATCTCGCCGCGGAACATCCTTCCGCACATGAAATTGCCGGCGTAGCCGCGCTGGCGACCTCGGCGCTGACAGGCGAGGGCATTGCGGAGTTGCGGGAACGGATTGTGGCGCTGGCCACGGGCGGTGCCGCGCCGGAACCGGGCATGCTGACCACCCTGCGGCATCATCAGGCCGTGTCAACCGCGCTCGCCGCCCTGGGCGATGCCGCACAGGCAAATGCAAATCGCATTCCGCACGAGATGATTCTGCTCGACCTCTACCGCGCCCTCTGGGCCCTCGACACGCTGACGGGCCAAACCGCGCCGGACGACATCCTCAACCTCATCTTCTCCACCTTCTGCATCGGAAAATAATTTCGCCTTCGAGACTCCTCGAAAAGATTTGGGAAATCTCGTCAAATTGCCCAATCGACCTGCGCTTCATGCTGTAGTATGGGCTAGGATTTCAGGGGAAACCTTGAACACAATGCCCGGTCGGAGGTGTCGCGCGGACAGCCAGTAAGTTCAGCGAGGACCGGCTACAGCAGGCTTTGGAAGCGTCGTAGCCAATATTGCGAAACTGGAAAATCAACTGCGCCATAGGTTCGGCAAGCTGTTTGGCCGGGATTACTACTTGCTGCTCTATGACGTAACCAGCAGTTATCATTTTGAAGGCACAGCAAAGGTCAACCCGCTGGCACAACGTGGCTATCCGTGTGTCGTCCGCAAATCCCAGTTGGATATTAACACCTGCAATGCTGCGCAGGCTGTCTACTCTCCAATGCTGGCCGTTCCTGATTTCTCTGTATCTGAAAACCGGGTGTTCTGTCGCTTATCATCGTTCACCATTTGGAAGCGGCTTCTACCGCAGGCGCTTGAGAGTTGTGCTACGCTGATCCATTCAGGCATTATGACTGGCAGTGATCCTGATGTCTAAGACTTTCTATCTGGTAGCCAACGCCCAGCCCAGCCTTATGAAGATCGCCCCTCTTGTGCGGGCGTTGCATTGGGCGAGAGATTGCTTCCGGTATGAGATCATCCGTACAGCCCAGCATTGCGACCTGGAGATGAGTGACGTTTTCTTTAAGGAACTTGGAATCTCTCGCCCAGATCAATATCGGAACTGCGGCGACGACAGCCATACTGAGCAGACCGCGAAGATCGCGGTGGCATTTGAACACATCTGCCAGCGAAAAAGCCCCAACTGCGTGCTCCTGGTCGGCGACGTCTACTCCACTCTCGATTGCTCGATTGTCGCCAAGAAATTGCACATTCCGGTCGCGCATTTCGAGGCTGGCCTCCGCAGCGGCGCCAGGGTCACCTTAGTGGCGCCATTGAATGCTGCGACTGGGCGGGAGTGTTGTCAGAAAGGAACTTCGCAGGTATTCAGATCGAGCAACCTCTTCATCAACGTGTTTTTACGCACAGGACTAATTCATGAAGATATGGAATCGCATGAAAGGCGTTCTCAGGAACACACCGATAATTGGCACCGCTTGGGCTCGGTTTTGGGAGCACAGAGCAAGATTTAGGAGCACCTCCGAATACTGCGACGGACGCTACAAGGACGGCAGCAATTCTGGGTCGGGGAATTACAATCTCCTGGCAGAGTTCGAGGCGAATTTCCTGAGCAGGTTTATGGATTACCATCAGGTAATCTCTATCGTCGAATTCCTTACGACACTTCGGAACTTCGGACCCCGAACAAACAGTCGTTTTCTGATTTTACATCTTTGAGAAACGATTCCGACCGGAGCGAATGAATGTATTCATGACAATGAATACCAATAAGTGGCCTATGTTACTACACCAAATCAGGGCCTTTCCCACCGGGCGCGAAGGATTTTTTAAATGAAAACAATCGTTAGTGTAACGACGACGAAAGCAAGACTCGAAATATTCTTTTATGCTTTCCAGTCCCTGAAAAGGCAAACATTCAAAGACTACGATCTTTCCGTTTACCTTTCCCGCGACCCCTATTTGCTCGATGAAGGGATTGAAAATGTTCCCGGCTGGATAAATCGCGAACGCGTGCAAGTCAGTTTTGTGAATAACTCCGGCCCGTACAGAAAACTCCTGCCGGCCATGGCAGATGCTGCGGAAGAGGACCTTATCGTAACAGCTGATGACGATGTTCTGTATGCTAGTAACTGGCTCGAAAAGATCGTTCAAGGAGCGGCATCGCATCCAGAACATATCGTTTGCGCCCGAGCACGCCAAATTCGGAAAAACGCAATGGGGCGTTTCCAGAATTATTCAAATTGGCCACTCGTTTCGAGAAGTGCCTTAGGGAAGGCTCTTCTCCCTATCGGGTGTTCAGGTGTTGCGTACAGGAAAAACCTGCTGGACTTGGGTTTTATTTTTGACTGTGCATATAAAGACTGTGCTCCTACCTCGGACGACATTTGGTTCAGACTGGCATCTCTCCGGAGAAATGTTGATGTATATGTCGATCCGGGAATGGACTACGGGAGCTCCTACATCCTACATTCCATGGGTCTGGAAAAGCTAAACCTTCACAGACCAATTCCGGTGCCAAACCTGTTTAAACGAGAGGTCGTGAGGGTGATTACAAGGACGAAAGATTATCTGGGGATTCCAATTTCACGGAATGACTTGGCATGGATAAAGTCGCTAGCGTTCTTGGAATCGAAGGGGCAGCGCATCACCTTGTGACAATGCCGGCAACTTTCAACCAACGCGCTACGTTCACGAGTGGAACAACGATCGGCCATAGCTCCGGAGCCCTCGCCGGAACAGAGAGTTGGTATTCGAAAATCTGCAGCAAAAAATGGGCACTCGCAACGTTGATCTGCCCTGAGACTTGGCTTGAGGTACAAAATTCATGAGCTTACGAGCGGAAGCTTTTTCCGCTATCCGCTGGACTACCGTCGCCATGGTAGGGGCAGCCTTGCTGCGATTTGGCCAGATGATGATTCTAGCGCGGCTGCTGGTGCCGGCAGACTTCGGCATGATGGCTGTCGTGGTTGCCGTTATCGCGTTCATGCAAGTATTTACTGACCTGGGAGTGAGTACGGCTATCATCCACTACCAGGATGCTTCTCAGAACGAGCTTTCCAGCCTCTACTGGCTGAATGTTCTGGTTGGGGCTACGTTGACGCTTTTGCTGCTTGCGGCCAGCCCATGGATCAGTCGGATCATCTTCCATGAGCCCCGACTGACGCCCATTTTGGCTCTGATCAGCGTCAATTTCATTTTTCTCGCCGTGGGACAGCAACTGCGCGTAGTAGCAGAGAAAACTCTGCGCTTTGGCGTGCTAGCCAAGGTGGAAATACTGGCCGCTGTGGGCGGAACCGTGACAGCGGTCGTCTGGGCCTGGTATTCCCCAAGTGTCTACGCCCTTGTGGCAGGTGTCTTGGTCAACGGACTGCTTCAGGCGCTCCTGTTATGGCTTCTGGCATCGGACGGATGGAAACCCGCGTTTCGGGTGCATGTGGGAGAGATTGGCCGATTCCTGAGGTTCGGCGCGTACATCATGGGCGGAGATTTTGTCAACAGCCTCAATCGGCAAGCCGATATTCTTGTGGGCGGCAGGTTTTTCCCGGCATCGATCCTTGGCACCTATAGTCTGCCACGGAACCTGTCCATGAATCTTGCGCTGGTAACCAACCCCATAGTCACGCGCGTTGGGCTGCCGGTGATGGCAAAAACGCAGGAAAACAAAACTCTTCTGAAGTCGATTTACCTGAAGACGATGCGCATGACGGCTTCAGTGAATTTTCCGGTGTACCTCGCCATGGCTGTTTTCTCGCGTGACGTGGTTCTGGTTGTTTTCGGGGCGAAATGGCTCAGTTCGGCGCCTTTGCTCGCCTTTCTGGCAATTTGGGGGAATGTTTCGCTCCTGCGGAAACCCGGTGGGCAGCCTTCTGCTGGCTGTTGGCAAGGCGGACCTCGCCTTTTGGTGGAATTCGGCTCAGCTTTGCATCATATTCCCAATTCTGTGGATTGCCGCTCATTTCGGTATCAAAGGCCTCGCGGCCGGACAGGTCGTTATGATGGGAGGAGTCCTCGTCCCGATGTGGTATTTTCTTGTCCGCCCCAGCTGCGGCGCGCGAATAGGTGAATATTTTCTTGCGCTGCTGAGCCCGTTGGTAGCCGCTTTGTTTGCGGTGATCGTCGGCTATCTGGCAGTAGCGCATTGGAGCGCACCTATTTATCGCCTGGCGGGAATGGCGTTGGTGGGAATACCAGCTTATCTCGTGGTAAGCCTTGTTGTTAACCGGTCTTGGCTTTTGGCCATGCGACAATTGATATTCAGAAAGTAGAAGCGGTCTCGTAAATATCTGAGCAGCATGTGGAGACAGGCGAGATGGACAAACCCGAGGAAATCGTCAATGCGATATTTCTAAAGGGTGACTAGCCTGCGGAAGTTACGCTTCGAGACGAAGGACCGTTTCACTTTCCAGCTTCGCAGGTAACGGCAGCGCTTTCGGCCATTCTGATTCTTGCTTTGGCGCCGACGATTCGACGCAATCATTTCTTTTCTGTATTTGGCAGCGAGCTTTCCGTCGAGCGGGCCTGAGTGATAGGCTTTGTCGCCGATGCGGCAGACCAGGAGTTCCCCCGGAAAGCTTCCGGCGAGGACCGTTTCCACAAGCTGGCACTCCGAAGGCGAAGCGCTTTCAATAGACACAGCGAGAAAAAGACTGTTATCAGTGGCGACAGCAACGATTTACGCTCCCTTGCCACGGCGGGTGGGGTGGAGAGTCAAGCCCCCCCCTTTGTGGCGCTCGCGATGGTGGTCTCCGCGAACGCTTCTTTCAAATTGAGCTTACCAGCGCATGGAGATGGGCAGCCAACAACCGGCGTGCCTTTCGCAGCTTCCCGCTTCGCACCCAATTCTGGAATTAGCGGTGGCAGGTCTAGAAGGGAGAGTACTTGTCCGGCAACTCATGCTACTGGGCGTCCGTTCCCAACACCCAAAGCACGCCGCTGAGCACAGAGCAGGTGTTATACCAGGGTCCGCCTGCAGTTGTCCGCACGCCGCTGCGGACGCAATTCCGGCTCCACTACTGCTTAGAGTCTGTTTCATAAATAGGTTCGGCCTCAAGACAGGTACTTTTTGAGGCGGGGCTGAGTTTGGCTCACTGGAAGGGTGAGCAAGCGTCGATTCGAGCTGTTGACGGATGCGCAGTGGTCGCTGATTGAGCCGCTGTTGCCAGAGCCCAAGCGCCGCCGGGATAATCGCGGTCGTCCCTGGGCATCGAACCGCGACTGCCTGGAAGGCATTCTCTGGGTGCTTTGGACCGGAGCAGCCTGGCGGTTTCTGCCCGACAAGTATCCCTCACCGGCGACCTGCTGGCGGCGCTTGAAGCAGTGGGAAGAGCAAGATGTTTGGCTCGACGCCTGGCGAACGTTGCTCGGCGCCTTGGATGGAGAAGGACTGCTGCGATGGGACGAGGCATTTCTGGATGGCAGTTTTGCGCCAGCCAAAAAGGGGGCGCTGCAGTCGGCAAAACCAAGCGCGGCAAGGGAACGAAGTGGATGGTACTGGTCGACGGTCAAGGTCTTCCGTTGGGAGTTCGGCTGGAAAGTGCCTCTCCGGGAGAAGCTACGCTTGCGGAAGCCACGCTCAAAGAAGTCCGTATCCCCAGGGCCAAAGGCCGCCCGCGGCAAAAGCCGAAACGGGTGATCGCCGACCGTGCCTACGACTCGGATCCACTGCGCGAGCGATTGAAGAAGCGAGGCATCGAACTGATCGCACCCTATCGAAAGAACAACAGGCAGAGGCGTCACGAAGACGGACGGAAACTGCGTCGCTACAAGCGCCGCTGGATCATCGAGCGAACCAACGCGTGGTTCGGTCAGTTCCGACGACTCTTGGTTAGGCATGAGCATCTGCTTGCCACCTACCGCGCCTTCTTCTACCTCGCCTGCCTCTGGATTACACTCAGGCGGTGTTTATGAAACAGACTCTAGTATTCGTCGTTCAGTTCCCAGCGTCCCGTTATCGACGCTTGCAGGCATGCCAGAACACTTCCAGAATGACACCGATTCGCACTTCATTTATTTATGAGACTGATTCTAGTCGCGACCCCGCCACTTCATAGGTGAAGGATTTCGATCTGCTGTATTGAGAAACCGTTTGCATGCCGTAAGATCTCAGGTCAATGCTTCAGATGACATCCTAATCATAAGTGGAGGGCACGACCACCATTCGTACAGTTCTATTTATTGTTCTCAAAAATGCAAAGTCAGAGGTCATCGGCTTAATAATTCTAAGTACTTGTCGGCAATCTGATCCCACCGATACCGCTCTTGAATGCGTTCAACAGCAGACCTTCTTGCTTCTGCACTGGCGACCTGGCCACTATCAACTGCATTCACAATCGAACAAATATCTGAGGCACTACGAAAGTACAACCCCGAGTCGCCGAGCACCTCGCGGTTGAAGCAGTTGTCGTGCGCAATGATCAGATTTCCACATGCCATCGCTTCCAGAAGGGAAGGATTTGTGCCCCCGACACTGTGCCCATGAAAGTACCCTCGCGCGTAGAAGCGGAGAGCAGCGAGTCGCCCCGCATCATAGATCGTCCCTATAAAACGAATCTGCGAAGAACCTTGCTTCAGCAGTGATCGGACGTAGCGGTTTGGATTCCGGACATTGCCAAGTACAATTAGTGGCACCTCCGATTTCGAGTGTCGAAAGCCTTCGATGATCTCCAGGACATGGTTCTCCGGCTCTAATCGGCAGACAACGATGTAATAGCCGTCAGGTCGCAGCGCCCACTGTTTAAGAAGCTCTACATTTGGGTTCTCAGCAGGAAGATTGGCGCCGTATGCAATCGTCGTGATTTGTTTCTTGTAAGGATACCGTCGGCGAAGCGAACTCTCAATCGAGGATGAATCAGCAATGACACGCGATGCAAATGCAACCGCCAGCGCTTCTGCTAGCCACAAATACGCTCGCTGAGGAAGACTCCACTTCGACCGCTTCCACTCCAAACCATCGGAATTGATCCAGACTTCCGCGCCGCAGACTCTTGGGATCCAGGCAGCAAAAGAAGCTCCCACGCCCAACATATAGATAACATCAAAATCGCGCTTGGTGAGATAAAAGCACTTTGCATCCCATAATATCTGGGTAAACGGGCCGCTTTGGGGAACTTTTATGTACTTTAGCCTGACGCCGTGATATTGCATCTCCGCCTTTGGGAAATCCGTTGGGCACACCACCGTCACTTCGACTCCGTGGCAAGCTAGTCGCCTGCCAAGCTGCTCCGCGAAGGTTTCATAACCGCCGTAACGGGCAGGAATCCCACGACTGCCAAGGATCGCTAACCTCACGGGACAACCGTCCCGGAGGCATTTGATATTCACCACGTCACGTCTCTCCAACATCTCCATAAAAAATCCGCCAGCCTGGAATTGGCAATCCGCATAATTAACGATTTGATCGAATCAGTCAATATAATCATGAGGCGTAAACCGGCCACTTCAATCGGCTCGGCGGCAGCGTATGAAGATAGACTCCACATACGGACGTCCAAAGCTAGAGCCCGGATACCCTGCCCACACAAAGCCAATGGGACTGGCTGTTCCAACCCACACGAAACACACATCTTCCGTAGCTTCCCCTCTGCAATTCACTCAGACTGTGCCGACGCCGCCTAACTAGCCGACTCCTTCTCATACACATTATCGCCCGCCCCAACGCGCTTCTCTGGGGACCTGCGGGAGATAATCAGATGCCTCGCCGCAAGCGCGGCCATTGCACACCATGATTTGGGTCCAGAATACTCGGTCTTACGTCTATAATCATAACGTCATGAAAATGCTGAAGGTCCTTGTTGCAGTTATATCGCTGGGATCGGCTCTCTGTCCTGCGGGCTTCGGTCAGGCGCTTTCGCAGAATCACCATGAAGTTGTCCTGAAAAATCCTTCGCCGGCGGAGAAACGAATAACCCCCAACCTAGCCGAGCCCAATGCCTATGGAAGCATCCAGGCGGCAATAGACTCCCAGCCTGTAGGACCCGTACTCATAGACCTTCCCTGCGGTGTCTATAAAGAAAACATCGTCATTTCAACTTCCGACGTTCGAATCGTCGGAGATGAGCGCGGATGCGTTCAAATCGAACCTGCTAATCCGGCCTTGCCTGTGATTGATATTAACTCAACAAATACCTCCGGAATAGCATTTAATGAGGTTAGCAACCTCACCATTCTGTGTCCTGCAGGGGAAGCCTGCAGCGATGGACTCCGCATTACTGGTCGCACGGATATTCAGCAGCGGAATGATTTTCATAAGTTCTCGCGTCTTGGTATCTATGGGCCATTTCAGAATGGCATCGATATAACTGGAAGAACAATATGGACCACATTCGAGAATATCGAAGTTGAGTGGGCTCGAGGCAATGGTATCAATATTGTGGGAAGCGGAACAGTTAATGAATTAACGTTTCGCAACATACGCACGGCGAATAATTATGGCTACGGTATCTACTTGAATAATACGCAGACTAACCTAGTCAATGGCATTGATTTCGACGTCGTCAATGCCGAATATAACGGACAGAATACCGGTCTTAACAATTGTGCAGGCATTTATTTGACAGGTGTGTCTCAGGCAAACATTCAAAATTCCTACTTTGAAGGTAACTGCAAGGGAAACACCGCGGATGGTACTGCGGCGGAGATACGCATCACCGGAACATATGCGCAGGCTGTGAACATAACCGGCACCGTATTTAATCTCCAATATGGAGAGGGTGGGATATACAATGACGCTGTTCAAACAACAGGCACCTATGATGGCAATAAATTTACTACCACTACTCATAATTTCACTATTTACATTGCTACAAGCCACCCACAGAGCCACATCGTTGTAGGTGAAAACTTCAATTCTGTTCCGACTATCGTGCCCGACGGAAATGGTGTTACCCACGTTCGGACACTGTCGCCCTTCGGGCTCGACTATAAGCCGATTTCCTCTGTGAGCAATAACTCCATCGACGCGAGTTCTTCCAACGCGCTCATACTGTACAACGGCCCTTATACGATCAATACAATCACCGGTGGCCATGTCGGCCAAATTCTCTACTTGTCGGCCCTCAACGCAAGCGGACATGTCCTCACTAATGGAACTGGCGGTAAGGGCCAGATTCTGTTCCCTGATGGAATGAGCAGAGTTTTGAATGCAGGCGAGAGCATAATGCTGTACTATGACGGCGTCACGTGGCGGCCAATTGAAGGCGATATTACGAATCAGGCCCGCTACATGACAACCGTGGTGACTACCGCTTCTCCATCCGATCAGGTCTCGGTCCCCGGCATCACTGGATCCGCTCATTGTCTAGTTACGGCGAGGAATGCAGTAGCCGCATCACTGACTGGAGTGTACGTTTCGACAAGTAACGGTGAACTGATTCTGAATCATTCACCGGGGGCTGGCGGGATGTTTGACGTCTTTTGCAGCGCGGATTAGAAGCAGTCTCTAATGTCTTAGGATGGTCTTCATGCAACCGAGGCGGACCATGCCAAGGAAGTTTTTCAGTATGAAATTTGTAACCCACAACCAGTCGGCGGAACCAGTGCAGCCGAGCGAACAGCCGCCCTATGACCTAACAGCACAAAAAGTGGCACAAGGCTCTGCCGTCCTGGGTCCGGATCCGGTTTTCGGGGTTGGGCGCAATCACCTCGATTCGGTATTCTTCGTTCAGGTGCCGATCAAGCGGGTTCAAGTTATACGCCTTGTCTCCGATCAACGTCGCGTGCAACTCGTCATGGAAGCTGTCGGCAAATGCTTCATCGACAAGTTTCAACTGGCGCGACGGGGGCGATTCGATCGTGAAAACCAGTGGAGAGCTGTTATCTGCGGCGATGGCCAGGAACTTGGCCCCTTTGCCTCGCTTCAACTTGTCCGCTGCATGGCCTTTTTTTTCGCTGCCGCGAAGCTGCCGTCGGTGAAGCCTTTGCCGTGGTTACATTTCTCTTCAGGTGGTAGCCGGCCGGCCGGCACCTGCAATGCCCTATCCAACTACCCCCTACGCACCCATTGTTGGAGCCGCCGATGGTTGATCTGGTTTGGCAGATACACCCTTGACAACACCTGCCATTGCGCTCCGGTGTGCAGAATACAAAGTGCGCCGTTCAACACAGTCCGTGTATCTGTCGGTGGACGAGCGCACCGGAGAAGCCGCAGCAGAGTCTTCAGAACTGTCCAATCTGCATCTGGCTCCTCGTCCAGTGCTCGTATTCGTAGTCCATGGATTCGCCGAAGCTACTTCCTTCCTGCCGCTATCAGCGCGGAAACTCAAGCTAAAACAACCGCCCGACTGTTTATGAGGCTGGTTCTAGTTTTCAAATCTGCTTCCGCGAAAGGAAATTCCCGCTATTATGCCGAGTAATCCTGAAACAGGTTATTCAAGCCCCGCTAACAACTACGGAGCATGAGGGGTTTTCTGTAAGATCGGTGCCTATCTTCATTAATGTTCGTGATCGACTGCAGCCACTCATAAAGCTGCTGGATTGGTTGAATAGGGCAGGGCACGAGAACGTGATTTTAGTAAACGTTGCGTCATCTTATCCACCGCTTTTGAAATTTTTGGATACCTGTCCGTATCGCGTCGTAAATCTAAAGAGAAATCTTGGGAAATATGCTTTGTGGAGGATCTCGACTTTCAGACAAACTATAGATACGGAGTGGTTTGTTTACACTGATTCGGATGTCGTCCCAACGGAGACATGCCCTCTGGATGCGGTGGTTTACTTCTACCATTTATTGCAGAGATTCCCGAACTACTTGAAAGCGGGCTTTGGATTGTGCCTCCATGATCTCCCGGATCAATACCATCAAAAACAGAAAGTCCTTCAGTGGGAGTCAGGACTGTATGGGCGTGAGCTTGCGCCTGGAGTATTTCAAGCAGATATCGACACTACTTTCGCATTATATCGTCCACACGCAGCTCCTACTGCCGGACCTGCAATGCGAACCCGAGGCTTATATGAAGCGCGTCATACTCCGTGGTACATCGATAGTGCAAATCCAGACAAAGAGGAAATCTACTATCAGGTACATGCACGTTCAGCCACGCGGCATTGGAGACTCAATCGCGAACCTGGCGGCAAATCTGAACTCCCCCCCATAGCAGGTGGAATTGCAGCCCGAATTGAATCGGACCCTCGGGCAGTATTGACGGATTTGCTAAGTTCCAAAACCGGCAAGGCTCTGTTCGCATGCCGGTTGGCCCGGCGCCTCGCAGGCAAGCCGATTATGCCTCGTGACGCTCGCAACTACACATCTGCTGCGGAAATAAGACGGGCGATTCTTGAAATCCTGACATCTGATGAATGGAGGACGGCGTTGAACATCACCACGTCATTGCGGCAACTAAAATATATGACTGTTCGCTGGAGGCAAGGCCAAAAATGATTTTCTGCGCTTCGTGTATCGTTGTGCCACAATCATAGAAAGTCCACTATCCCTCTGAACCGATTTTCGTGGCTGCATCGATCTGGAAGGGATGGGACTGGTTCTAGACTGGATCGATATTGAGTGGAGCCTACGCACGAGGAGATGATGTGTAGCGTTATCGTCGTGGCAATCGTCAATGGAGGTCATCGGACCTTCGCAATCCATGAATAGTCGGCACTTCTTTCTCCGCCAAAGGCTCCTGAAGAATTGGCAGCCAACATTCTGCGCCTGATTCGAGACGGGTCTCTTCGAAACAGAATTGCCAGGAACGGTCATGAGTACATTCAGCAATTTACCTGGGAGAAGTCCGTAGACCAACTGGAGTCTGTTTTGTTTCAACCAGCTAAAGAGTCGCAGAATTTTGGGTGAATAGGTATGAAGGACCTTGCTGTTGCGTATCGCATTTATCCCGGTATCTCCAAGATACCCGCTTTCCACCCCACGGATAAGTTCAGGCTATCTGACATGTGCCTTCGGTCATTCAACCGGGCGCTAGGTGGGCTGAAGGCGCGGATATGGGTACTATTGGACAACTGCCCGAAGGAATACGAATCCCTCGTCAAGGATGTCCTTCAAAATCAGGCTCTGGAAATCCTGAACCTGGACAAGATCGGCAATGAAGGCACGTTTGGGCTGCAACTCGACCTGCTCACGAAGCAAACCGAAGCGAAATACGTGTACTTTGCGGAAGATGACTATTTCTACCTTCCCAATGCTCTGGAAATGATGGTTACTTTCATCCGAGAAAATCCGGATGCCGATTTCGTGACGCCCTACGATCACCCTGATAGCTACGAGACTGCTTCCCGTCTGGAGCGTCATTTTGTCCGTCCCTTTGCTGGCCGGTATTGGCGAACTGCCAGTTCAACCTGTCTTACGTTTCTTACATCGACGCAGAATCTCACACGCACCGAATCAATCTTCAGAACATACTGCCGCGGCAACATGGATTGCCCCATTTGGCTGTCGCTGACCCAGAAATACGAACTTGCCGATTTCCGAGTGCATGGATCCGACTGGTTTCGGATCAAAACATGGCTGAAAACCTGGTTTTGGGGCTATCGTGAGGTGCTACTCGGCAAGCGTTACCGACTGTGGGCGCCGTTGCCCACCCTGGCAACTCATATGGAGTCATCCCGGTTGTCGCCCTGCGTTGACTGGCAGGAGTTGTTCCTGGAACACGGACACGAAACCCAAAGCTAGCAGGATTCCGTCTGCGACATCTGGAAAATTCTGGTCGTTCTTCCCGCATTTTGCGGAAGCACACCATCGCGTATAATGACGCTACGGAAACGGGCGATATTGTTGACTTCTCCTATTCAGTGTTGTGGAGGCAGTTTTGGAACTGTCGATCATCTTGGTGAATTACAACGGCTTGCCGCATTTGCCCGGTTGCCTCGATTCGATCAGGCGGTTTTCTCCCCCGGAGTCCGAAGTAATCCTCGTCGACAATGCCTCACAGGACGGCTCAGCCGACTTTGTGGAGCGCGAATACCCTTGGGTGCAGTTGATGCGAAGCGTGAGTAACCTGGGATTTGCGGGAGGAAACAATCTGGCGGCAGCCCACGCGAAGGGCAGATTCCTGCTCCTGCTCAACACCGACACCATGCTGCTGGAACCGCTTGCTCCAGCCATGAAGTGGCTCGATAAGAATGCGGAGTACGGAATACTCTCCATCGGGATGGCCGATAGTGAGGGTGTTTTGCGTGCATGCACCGGGCGTTTTCCCTCACCCGCACGGCTTGCGCTCTTTCGCAGAATGCTGATTGCCCCGGATGAATACAAGGGACGCCTATCGTGCGAGGTCGATTGGGTGCAGGGGTCTTTTTTGCTGATTCGGAGACATCTGTGGCAGGAGTTAAACGGCCTGGATGGCCGCTACTTCATGTATGTGGAGGATGTCGATCTCTGCAGGCGAGCTTATGAGCAAGGGAAAAAGTGCGCATTCCTGCCGCAGATGCAGTACACGCACTTCGGGGGATTTTGCCCGGCGCGGTTTCCCGCTCAGGTTGCTAACTTGGCTTTGTACGTCGACCAGCACATGAAAGGACTGCCACGAATAGCCTCGAAGGTTGTCCTGCTTCTGGGGTGCACAGCCCGTGTTGTCTGGTATAGTCTGCGAGCAGTTGCTACCCGCGACGAACAAAGTAAGGTCCTTGAGCGCGCGTGCCGGCAGGCTTTGCGGAGTCTGCTTCCTCAAGCCAATCGGGCAAACGTCCATGAATATGGAGTGCGGCTTTAATGAGCACTACTGTTCACCCACTTGGCTTGGTCGAGGTCAGAACGGAAGGACGGCCCCGGCCGCTCACGATCCATAAATATCTTCCGATTGCGATCCTCTATTTCTTCCTGAATTCCGTGGGTCTGCCAACTGGATTGTTCTTCACCACGATACTCAGCCCCTTCTTATTTATATGGCTTTACTGCAAGGGACAGCGATGGGTTACCACGTGGTTCCTGCTTTGCCTGTCTCCTTTTGTTATCGCCCATTTCTTCCTGGGTGTTAATTCGATTTATTTTTATATTCGATCGACTGCACTGCTTTGGACCGCCTACGTGACAGTCTATGCGCTCTTCTGGGCACTCCTGCATGATTCTAATCTTGAGCGCCTGTTTGACGAACTGATCGTTGCCAACTTCGCGGTTTCCCTTGTAGCGATCCCCTTGATCATCACTCCGATACGTAACATTGTCTGGGACAACGTTGGAGGCGTTGCCGGAACAGGTCATGACTATCGGCTGAAACTCCTCGCTTCGGAGCCGTCGGTGTACTCCAGTCTGATGGTTCCCTTGATGATCTTTGCGATCTTGCGCCTCATGAGAGCACCGAGCAAACACAATCTCAACTACACGCTGATGATCACTATGCCCTTCCTGCTCTGTCAGTCATTCGGGGGCATCTGTGGTGTCACAGTCGGCATAGGCGCAGCAATCATTGTGTCATTTCGTCACTTGCTGCGACGAAAAAAATCGTTGATCCTCCTCGTGGCTCTGGCGATCTTCCTAACCCTGCTCTTTTTAACTCCTAATCCGATCTCGGAGAGACTGCTGCAGGTCATCACTGGCAACGATTCCTCTTCACATTCAAGAACTATCTTTTCCTTCATCGTCGCCTATGCGGTCGCTGCGAGCAAAAGTATTTGGTGGGGTGCGGGGCTGGGCCAGAGCAAGACCATCGATGTCTCTAATCTCGGGCTTGGTTTCAATGTGGGCATCATCCCTAATGCGGTCGCCGGTACTTTTGCAGAACTCGGTATCGTCGGTATGATCGTGCGTTTTGCAGTGGAAATCACACTCTATTTCAAGACCCGTGTCTATACAAACCCCTTCAGACTTGCAATATTCATCGCAGTCTTTGGTTTCCAGCTTTCCGGAAGTTATCTAGACAATGTGCAGGAAGGTCTAATGTGGTGTCTTGCGTTCGGTCCTTTTTTCCCGGAAATGGATCGAAAGCGCCTTGGAACAACATAAATGCACGAGCAACACAGAGCGAAAGTTAGGACCGAGCCAGTACCACGCCCCCGCATCGGTATTGATCTCCATGTGGTCGACGGCCTCTACCAAGGCTCCAGAACTCATTGCCTGGAACTTTTCTCTCGCGTCATTCAGCTTACGCCCGAATGTGATTTCGTTCTTTTTCTGGATCAACCGTCGGCGATTCGACAGTTTTCAGAGAGCTTCTCGCTCCCGAACGTCCGCATTGTGAGGATGGCTCATGCGTCTCCTGCGAAGCGACTCCTCGTTCAGTTGCCGCAGTTAACACGACGCGAGCAAATCGAACTCCTCCATACTCAATACATTAGTCCTCCGCTCTCTCGGTGCCAGACGGTCGTTACCGTCCACGACATCCTCTTCGAATCGCATCCCGAGTATTTCGATAAGCTGTTTGTTGCAAGGTCGCGCTTTCTTGTGCGCCGCTCAGTTCGCAAGAGTGCAGAGATTTTCACGGTAAGTGATTTTTCAAAAGACCAGATCGCGAGTCGTTATGGAATCAGCCGTGATCGAATTCATACCATCTTCAATGGCGTGGACGAAAAGCGATTCTTCCCAGGAATCAAGGGCCAGGAAGTGATCCGCATAGCCGGGCTCATTCCCGGCGAGTACTTCCTGACAGTCGGTCGGCTCGAACCCCGAAAAAATCACGCTGGCCTTCTGAAGGCCTGGGCCGCACTCCCCTGTCCGAGACCGCAGCTGGCAATCGTCGGGCAAAAACATTTTGGTTTCGATGAAGCTCTTCGGCTCAGGCAAAATCTTGGCCTTGAAGCAGACGTGATGCTGTTTGATGACGTCCCCGATGAACAACTGCCTGCCTACTTCCGGCATGCAAAGGCATTTGTTTATTGCAGTTGGGCTGAGGGTTTTGGCATGCCGGTACTGGAAGCAATGGCATCTGGTATCCCCGTAATCTCGTCGTCGAATACAGCTTTAGGTGAGGTCTGTGGAGACGCTGCTCTTTTGGTTAATCCTGAGGATACTCTCGCTATCAGGGATTCAATCTTAGCGGTTAATGATCAAAACGATCTTAGAACATGCCTTATTGAAAGAGGACTTGAAAGGATCCAGAAATATACGTGGACTAAGGCTGCAAGCATAGTCCGGGATGTCTATCTAGGCTGTACGTTTCCCAGCTTGAGGTTTGGCTAGTGACCGATAAAAGACACATCTTGCTTACTGGAGTTCCCGGCAAATTCAGTACCAGTGGAGTTGACCGGAACTGGCGTCGTTGAAGGGCCAGGAACTCGGTGTCGGCAGTAACGGACATCGCCTCCTCCCGTTGGCAGAGACCGAGCAGGAACGAGTAATCGTGCGATTGGCTGCGCGAGGCACAAACGGGGCAATGACGAGAGCCAGTGAAGTTCGGCTTCCAGCGGAAAGGCAGTGATTCCGCTCAGGACCAGCCCGACGATGAAAATTGCAAGCCAGATGCGGATGCGTCAAAGAGGATTCGTAGCAGCCATCGGTAGCGCTCCAGGAACTGGATCCGTCACAAACAAGCAGCGGAACCGTGCCGATCACCTTGGTGATCACCCAAAACCGGCCATAGATGATCGGGTTAAAAGCGGCCATAGAGAGATGGCTTAAGACATAGCCGCTGCGGAGGCAGTTAGCCTCTGTGGTCATGAGTAATGTCTTGAGCAGAGAGAAACGAGAACAAGTCATTGCCCTGGGCCGGCTTGGGTGGTCATTGCGGCGCATCGAGCAGGCGACGGGGGTGCGTCGAGAGACGGCCGGCGAGTATCTTCGAGGTGCCGGGATTGCGCTTCGCCGTCCTGGCGGGTGGGGACGTCATGGTCCGGCAAAAGCGGCCATCAACCCGATCACCGACTCCGGGGGCGAAAATCCAAAACCGGCCATCAACCTGATCACCGACTCTGAGGGCGGGGATTCAAAACCGGCCATAGAGGTGATCACCGACTTTACGGCCAGGAAACCGGGCTGCGGACCGGCGAGCCTCTGCGAGGCGTACGGTGAACTGATCGCGCAGGAGTTGGACCACGGCCGCAACTCGATGGGAATCTGGCAAGACCTGGTCGACCGTCACGGGTTCAACGGTGGCTACCAGAGTGTGCTGCGCTACACGCGGAAACTTCGCGCAGCCACGGCGCCGGAAGCGCGGGCGATCATCGAAACGCCGCCCGGAGAAGAGTGCCAGGTTGACTACGGCACCGGGCCGATGGTGCGCGATCCGATGACGGGCAAGTACCGGCGTACGCGGCTGTTCGTGCTGACGCTGGGGTACAGTCGCAAGTCGGTGCGTCTTCTCAGCTTCCGATCCAGCACCCGCATCTGGGCCGAGCTGCATGAGAAGGCCTTCCGTCGGCTGGGCGGAACCACGCGAATCGTGGTTCTCGATAATCTCCGCGAAGGCGTCTTGTCGGCTGACATCTACGACCCGCAGTTGAATCCTCTCTACCGCGATGTGCTGGCGCATTACGGCGTGACCGCGTTGCCCTGCAAAGTGCGGGATCCTGATCGAAAAGGAAAAGTCGAATCCGGTGTCGCCCATGCACAGAAAACGCCGCTGAAGGGCAAGCGCTTCGAGAGCCTGGAGGAGGCGCAGGCATATCTGGACCACTGGGAAGAGCACTGGGCAGACACGCGCATCCACGGCCGCACCAAGCGGCAGGTGGCGGCCATGTTCTCGGAAGAGAAGCCGTTCCTGCAGCCGCTGCCGCTGGAGCCGTTCCGCTACTACCAGTACGGGAAGAGAACAGTACATATAGATGGTTGCGTGGAAGTTGACGCGGCCTACTATGGTGCTCCGCCGGGCTGGATCGGTCGTCAGGTTCAAGTGCAGTGGGATGTGATGTGGGTGCGCCTGCTCGATCCGCGCACCGGGACGTTATTGCGCGAACACCTGCAACAGAAGCGCGGTCGGCATCGCATCCGCGACGAGGACAAACCGCGGCGCACGCCACACCACACACTGCGCCTGCTGGCGCGGGCACATAAGGCGGGCGCGAGCATAGGTGCCGTGTGCGACGCGATTCATCATCGTCAGGGCGAAGCCGGGCTACGTCGCATTATGGGCGTGCTCGCACTGGCCAAGAAATACGGCTGCGCCGTTGCCGATCAGGCTTGTGCGGCGGCGCTGGAGTTGGGCGTTGCCGAGTACCGCTTCGTGCGCCGCTATCTGGAGCGCAGCACGCAAGCCCCGCTCACTCTGCGCCAGGTCGATCCCCTCATCCGCGAGCTGACCCAGTATCGCGACCTGATCCAACAACGAATCCAATTCGAGGAAACCAATCATGAACCTGATCGAACTTAGTCGTGCCCTGCATCAACTGCGGCTGGGCGGCATGGTGGCCGTCCTGGAAACCCGTCTGCTCCAGGCGCAGACAGAAAACATGGCGCCCATCGACTTGCTCTCCACGCTGGTTTCAGACGAAATCGCCTGCCGCAGTAAGCGGCTGCTGGAGCGGCGCCAGAAACAGGCCCGCTTCCGCAATCCGGACAAGCGCCTGGACAACTTCGACTTCCAGTTCAACCCCAAGATGAACCGCAATCTCATCTTCGATCTGGCCACTGCCGGCTGGGTGGAACGGCGAGAAGATGCCTTGTTCAAAGGTCCACCCGGTACGGGGAAAAGTCACTTGGCGCAAGCTATCGGCCATGCTGTCATCCAGCAGGGATATCGCGTCCTTTATAGGGAGATGCACATCTTGCTGGAAGAACTCGCCGACGCCACGCTCGATGGCGATCGCAAGGAATACATGGAACAGCTCGCCACGGTCCCTCTGCTGATCATCGACGATTTAGGAATGCGCAAGCTGCCTCTGACTGCGGCCGAGGAGCTGCTGGAGATCATCATGCGCCGCTATGAACGCGCCAGCACCCTGATCACCAGCAATAGACCCGTTGATGACTGGGGCAAACTGCTCGGCGACAGCGCCGCCGTCACCGCCATGCTCGATCGACTACTGCACCACGGACATCTGCTGCAGTGCGGGCCGCGCAGTTGGCGCACCAAGACCACCAGCCGTGAGGAAAACCAATGACAAGAACAAAAGCCATAAGGAGGCCGGGCAAAGAACGCCCGGCGGCGTCGCAAACTCGGATCCAGCGGCCTCCCACGACGGAGCCTCACCATAGGAATACTGGCAAAAACACGAAACCCTCCGCCGTCCAGCCCACAAGCCAAACAGCAGAGGGTCTCGAATGCCGATTCCTGCGGAGCCAGCCCCGTGTTCTCGGCCCTGGATCACTCCGCAAGGCGCGACCCCGGCGGAGCGAATACTACCGTAACACGCTGCCACCGCTCCTGAACATCAACGCGTCACTCCACGCCTTGCGCACTTGCAGCGTGACAAGGTAAAACAATCACGTCTTCGGCCAATCCCTATGGCCGGTTTTGACCTGATCACGTATGGCCGGATTTAACCTGATCACCGAGGCCGATCAAAGGCAATGGAATTGGGAGTGATGCGCGCAGCGCTTTCCGGGACAGCGCCGAAGCGGCGCTCGCGGCGCCGGAATTCGTCGAGCGCAGCATCCAGATCTGCCGCATCGAAGTCCGGCCACATGCAATCGCTGAAGAGCAGTTCAGCATAGGCCGACTCCCAAAGGAGAAAATCGGAAAGGCGCTTCTCGCCGCCCGTGCGGATGAGCAAATCCACATCCCCGCCTTCCGCATTCAATGCCCGCGTCAGGGATGAACCGAGTGCCTCTTGCGTCGATGCTGAAGCTTTTGAGCACAACGCCGCCTGAACTGCCGCGCGCGCAATGACTTCGCGAGACGAATAGTCGATGGCAACGCGCAGATCGAGCCGGCGGCACCGGGCCGTAGCTGCCTCAGCTTTTTCAATCGCGCGCAAAACCGGCCGCGGCAAACGGTCCCGTCGTCCAATTGCCTGCAGGCGCACCCCCTGCTCTTTGAGCCGCTGTGTTTCAAGCCGCAGAAACGCGCGCAGCAGCCAGAAGATGCTTTCCACCTCCGCCGGCGGACGGCGCCAGTTGTCAGAGGAGAACGCATAGAGCGTAAGCCGGCGAATACCCACATCCGGCGCGTGCTCCACGATGCGCCGCGCGGCGGCCATCCCGGCGCGATGGCCTGCCACGCGGGGCAAGCCGCGCCGCGTAGCCCAGCGGCCATTTCCATCCATGATGATGGCCACGTGAATTCCCTGGCCGAACTCAGTATCCATATCTGCTTGACCTCATATGCATCAGCCCTTCACGACTGCGGTTGCACCGGACTGCCGGACGAGAGGGAAATGGCTTCAGGCTCTGACGCGCCGCCGCCCGGCAGCGAACTGTACCAGTCGATGCGCCGCGTAACATACATGACCGCCGCAACAGCAAGAAAGCTGGCAACTGCGCCCACAAGCAGAGCATTGTCTTCCAACCGCAGCAGCACATAAATGAGCCCATAAAGCGGCGCAAAGATAGCCAGCGCCTTTATTCCCTGCATGCGGCTGGCGAAAATCCATGCCGCATTTGCTGAAAGCAGAGCAACGGTGGCGACGCCCGCAATGAGAAAGCCGAGATCGAACCCCACATGCTCGGCAAACGCGAGCAAAAGCAGGTAAAAGATAATCTGCGCCATGCCCACCAGCACGTATTGAGCAGGGTGGACGCGCTTGCGCGCAGTGACCTCAAAGATGAAGTACGAAAGGAAGACCAGTCCCAGAAAGAGAGGCGCATACTTCAGCGAGCGGTTGACTGACTGATAGGGATCGGCAACTTCAATGAACGAAACTCCAAGCCCCGTTGCGTCGAGACCGGTCACGGTGTCGCTCGGCCCTTCCGCGCGTACTCCGCGCGCCATGAACGGCACAGACCACTCCGCCCGAAAGCCGCTGGGCGAAATGGTGCGGCTCACCGGCAAAAATCCGCCATCAAAGCCAGGATCGGGCCAATCGCCCTGCACGGTGACGTGAGTGGTTTTGCCATAGGCAAGCAAGGCAATCCGCTGTGCGCCGGAAAACTGTAGCGCAGTGTTCACGTTGAATTGTGCTCCGGGCTTTGCCAGTCCGGCCGCCGGGGCGCCGAAAAGCGTGAGATTCAGGAGCTGTTGATTCTGATCCGGGCCGAAAGAGAGACTCGGGGCAATCTCAGCGGGAGCGAGCGTCATCGTCTTTCCTGCGGTCGTAACCGTAGCGTCTGCCAGCGCCCCGCGTGCATCGCTCACACCCACCACGATCTCGGCACGTGACCAGTCCAGAGTGGCGCCCTGCGGTGCTGCGGCTGGCACTCCGCTCAGATCGAAGTTTCCCACCAGGTTCATATCGGCCTGAAACACAGGCACCTTGAAGAGCGAGCGGTGCCGCTCCTTCGTTTCTGTTTTAAGATTGGCCGTTGCCTGGGATGGAAACACCAGGTATACGCCGTGCTTCGTCGGGTCGGCCGCAGTCTCCCCCGGAATACTGTAGGGAATGGCAAGCGTGGGACCGAGAAAGGTCTGCCGGCCGCCCACCTGCGCGCTGATCTCCTTAACCACGTTTGCGGCGCGCTGTTTCCGTTCGTGGATCACGCCGTAGACCATAACGGCAGGAATGATCATCAGCAGGGCCAGTCCGCAGACCTCAATCAGCTTGAGGCCCATGGAGCGGGAGTTGAAGCGGAGCTGAAAACTCGATTGCAGAGTTGAATTGTCGCCCATCGTCTCTCCTCTCTCCTTCGTTACTTTGCATTGCAAAGTGAATACGCAAAAAAAATCTAACTCCTCGACGGAATCAGATCGCCAATGAACTCTCGCGCCGATTCCTCATTGCCTGCCCGCGCAGCATCGCGCACCACTTGTTCGAGGATTGAAAGATAATCGGCGTAACGTTTGCGGCCCATCGAAGTAATGCGGCAAACGGTAAGCGGCCGATTGTGCTCCTGACCCTTCTCGATCTCGACAAGCTTCGCCTGTTCCAGCACGCGCAAATGGCGGCTCAGGTTGCCGTCCGTCAATGCACACAACTCTTTCAGATCGGCAAAGGTAAGCCCTCGCGGATGCGTAATCAGAGACGTAAGCACGCTGAGTCGCGCCCGCTCGTGAATCACCCGGTCGAGGCCCTCGTAGGCGTAGCGCCCTTCGTTCGATCTGCTCTTAGATTTCATCGCCATCCTCTGACCGGTTGAAGAAAAGAACTCCTGCCACCAGCACCTGGCCGCAGCCGAAAGATATGCCCATAGTCCAGGGCGAGAAGGCGCGCGCTCCTCCCAGGCTGAGGCAGAAAAGACCCGTCAGCAGATACCACGCGCCGGCTGCGTGCATGGCCCTCGGCAGGAATCGGCATGAGGAGAAAACGCCAAGGCTGAAGATCACCTGCCAGAGCCCCGGCAACATCCACAGGGCAGAAGGAGCAAACCGCAGGAGAACGAAGGTCACCAGCGCCCCGGCGGCAACTGCCGGAAGAAATTGCTCCACAGCCATGTGAATCATTTCGTCGGCCAGTCCGGAGTGAACTCGCCGTGTGCGCGTCAACATATGCGAGCCAATCAACGCGGCGGAGACGATTGCGGTTGAAATCCACGTAGTCAGATACGCTGCAATGTGATGAGCAGGATCGGGAAGCCAGTACATCTGCGCCCCCGCGGCAGCGACTGCAAGAACACCCGTGGCCGCAAGCGTCACCGGACCGTAGCCGCGGAACTGCGTGCTGCGCGCCATCTGTCGGCGGATGCTGCCGATATCCCCGAGTGCTTTGTTTAGATCGTGCATGGGAATCGCTCTTCACTTTGCATTACAAAGTGAAACTCGAAACGCGCTTCCATGTCAAGGAAAAAGTGTCCGCACCGGATTCGCAGGAACAACTCCAGCGTTTTGCCATAAGAGCAATTCGATCAATGGCCATCTCCGCGCGTTTTGAGTTGGTTGCCAAAAGCCTCCAGAAATCTGTTGATGAGCATCATGCTGCGGCGCAGCTCAGGATGCCGAAACTCGGCAAGCAGCGTGAACAGGCCAGGCGGCTCTACGACCGGCTTGCGGCTGCCAAGTGTATCACTCACGGCGTTGGCGTAGCACTGCAGTAGATCGGGATTGATGGATCCCAGCATTTTGGCAAGAATCATGGCATTCCGCATGCCGCGAATCGCTTCCTCGGATTTTGCTCCGTCAACCGCGGTTTCCAGAATCTTGTCAGCCGACCCCAGCGCTCCGCGCAGCAACTTCAGCACGCCGGAGTCATGCAGTTCCTGCAACAGCTCATAAGAATCAAGCAATGCTTCCGCGTGTTGCGCCGGCGCCTGCTCAAGCCGCTGATACAACTCTTCCCGCGGATCCCGCGGCGATACTTCCAGATCGATAGGCTGTGCCATTCTTACTTCTCCTCGCGCGCGGACGCGGTCACGCCGGATTCAATCCGGACCAATCCGTCGCCTGGCTGACGATAATCGCTGCGCGCCCACTTGCGCTCCACTTCCACGCCCTTCTGCGGTGTCGGATGTCCAAAACGCGAATTTGTGCGCGGCAATGGGCTGTCGCCGCCTTGATCTAGCACAGTAAGAGATACAGCAGTCTCCTTGTATGCCGGCGTGTGCGTCACTTTGTCTGTGTAGCTTCCAGTCAGGCGGTTCACCGGTTCATCAACCGAGTTCATCGGCATATAAAGCTCATTGCCTGTAACGCGTTCGGTCACCAGCGCCTGCGCTTTTACTGCGCCGTACGGTGAAGCAAGGCGCACCCAATTGCCCGTTTGAATACCGCGTGCGGAGGCCAGTTCAGGTGAAACCTCCACAAAGGTACATGGAACCTTCTCGCGGATTCCTTCCGTGCGATAAGTCATGTTGCCTTCGTGGAAATGCTCCAGCAGGCGCCCATTGTTGAGATGCAAATCGTAGGTCGCATCGGGCTGGCTTTCCGGCTCGGTCCACGTCACGGGGAAAAACACCGCCTTGCCGTCCGCCGTCTTGAATTGCTTCGTGTACAAAAGGGGCTCGTCACTTCCATCCGGCGCAACCGGCCAATGCAGTGACCGGAACCCCTCCAGCCGCTCATAGGTGACGCCCGCCATCAGCGGCGTAATCGCCGCAATCTCCTCGTAAATCTCCGCGGGATGTTTATAGCTCCATTGGGCGCCAAGACGATTGGCAATATCCATCACAATCCGCCAATCCTGCCGGCTGTCGCCGAGCGGCTCCATGGCTTGATAGATACGCTGAATGCGCCGCTCGGTATTGGTAAAAGTGCCCTCTTTCTCAAGGCTCGGGCTGGCCGGCAGAATCACGTCCGCAAAGCGGCATGTCTCCGAAAAGAAAATCTCCTGCATCACAAAGAAGTCGAGCTTCGCCAGCGCCGCCGCCACATAGCCCGCGTTGGAATCCACCACACTCATTTCCTCGCCGAACACATACATCCCCTTGAGACGGCCGTCGTGGATAGCGTCAATCATCTGGTGATTATCCAACCCTGGCTTCGCCGGTAATGTCACGTTCCACGCTGCTTCAAATTTCGAGCGAATATCCGGATCGGCGACATTCTGATAGCCGGGCAGGAAGTTCGGCATGGCTCCGTGATCGCTTGCGCCTTGCACGTTATTGTGACCGCGCAGCGGATAAGCGCCAGTACCAGTCCGCATGTAATTACCCGTCGCCAGCAGCAAATTAGAGATCGCCGTCGAAGTATCGGAGCCCATCACATGCTGCGTCACGCCCATCGCCCACAGCACGCACACTCCATCTGCCTCGGCAATCATATGCGCCACTTTCGTGAGCGTCTCAATCGACAGGCCGCACCGTTCACTGGCCATTTCCAGCGTGAACGGTTCAAGACTTCTGCGATACTCGTCAGCCTTATTCACCCACTTGTCGATAAAAGATTGCTTCGCCAGCCCTCTATCGAGGAGGTATCGCGTGACAGCCGACAACCAGATCAGATCGGTACCGGGCCGCGGATGCAGAAACACGTCGGCGCGGCTCGCCATCTCATGCTCGCGCAGGTCGCTGACAATCAGCTTCTGGCCGCGCAGCTTGTGCGCGCGCTTCACGCGGGTCGCCAACACCGGATGACTCTCCGCCGTGTTGCTGCCAATAATGACAACCAGGCCGGCCTGCTCGATATCGGCAATGGAACCAGAATCCCCGCCGTAGCCCACGGTGCGGAAAAGGCCGGTAGTAGCCGGTGCCTGGCAATACCGCGAGCAGTTATCCATATTATTGGTGCCAATCACGGCGCGAGCGAGCTTCTGCATCAGATAGCTCTCTTCATTCGTACACTTCGAA
Source organism: uncultured Acidobacteriota bacterium (assembly GCA_963830225.1). Taxonomy (GTDB): domain Bacteria; phylum Acidobacteriota; class Terriglobia; order Terriglobales; family Acidobacteriaceae; genus Telmatobacter. The sequence continues at coordinate 1,046,439 of CAWHLO010000001.1, forward strand.
GAGGAAATAAACGCAAGTGAGTCAGGACCACTCGCAGCTTTGATCTCGGAAAACCGGCGCGCAATCAAATCAAGCGCCTCGTCCCACGATGCTTCGCGAAAACGGTTGCCCTCGCGTATCAGCGGCCTGGTCAATCGATCGGGGCTGTTTACATAGTCCCACCCAAACTTTCCCTTCACGCACGTCGAAACACCGTTGGCCGGTCCCTCGCCGGGTTCGACCTTGAGAATATGACGATCCTTGGTCCATATCTCAAAGGAACAGCCCACGCCGCAGTAGGTACATACCGTCTTGGTGCGCTTAATCAGCGACTCGCGCATGGCTGCTTCCACTTCAGAAAGCTGCATGATGGCGCCATAACCGGCTTCCTTTTCCACGCCTTTCACAATGTCGATCATGCCGTCCATCGTGCGTTGTGGAATCGCGGTAAAGCATCCCGCCTGCCCGAGCATCGACTTTTCCATCAGTGCATTGCAGGGGCACACAGTCACGCAATGCCCGCACGAAACGCAGCTCGATTCGCCGATCGACGCGCCGCCATCCCACTGCACACGCGGATGCGGATCTTCCCAGTTGATGCTCAGGGTCTCATTCACCTGCAGATTCTGGCAGGCTTCCACACAGCGTCCGCAAAGGATGCATTGCTGCGGATCGTAGCGATAGAAGGGATTGGTGGAGTCAACCTCGTACGGCTTCGGCTTGTACGGAGTCTCCTGATGTTCCACGCCAAGCTGCCGCGTGGTGTTGTGAACCGTGCAGTTGCCGTTGTTGTTGTCGCAGACCGTGCAGTAAAGCAGGTGATTGCCAAGAATCCGGTCGAAAGCCTCGCGCCGCGCCGCCTCCGCCCGTGCGGATGCGGTCTCAACACAAGCACCGTCGACGGCTTGCGTCCCGCAGGCCCTCACCAGTTTTCCGTCCATCTCAACCATGCACGTGTCGCAGGTCTGGATCGGTCCAAGCTGCGAGTGATAGCACACCTGCGAAATACTGATTCCGATGCGATTCATCGCGTCAATCAGGCGCTCTCCCGGCTTGATCTCCTGCGGCTTGTTATTGAGGATGATTTGCATAGAAACAGCGACCTCTTGATTGATTCGTGTGCGCGAAGAAAACGCGCAATTCTTTGGGACATTGCTGTTAATGCTCGCTGGGCAAGCACCGGAAGCTTCCCGAATAAACAACAAACCGCTGCCCACGCAGGAAGCCGATCAGTGTCAATCCGAATTCACGGGCCAGCTTGACCGCCAGTGCGGAAGGCGCCGAAACACATCCGACAATCGGAACTCCTGCGGCAAGCGCCTTCTGAACAATCTCGAACCCACCCCTGCCGCTCACCAGCAAAACGAGATGACTGAGCGGAAAGCGATCGTGAAGCAAAGCCCAGCCAATCAATTTGTCCACTGCGTTGTGCCGCCCGATATCTTCGCGCAGCGCCACAAGGTTGCCGTGTGCGTCGAAAAACGCGGCCGCATGAAGACCGCCAGTGCGTTCAAAGACTGCCTGTTCCGCCCGCAAACTCTCCGGAAGCCGGCAAAGCATCTCCGGATCGATTCGGAATCCCGCATGCAGTACGCGCAGGCCGCGGCGCCGAACCGCTTCAATTGACGTCTTGCCGCAGATGCCGCAACCTGAGCCGGCTGCAAAATTCCGCTTGTGCTCCTCCGTCTCGAAGCTCCCACCGCTGAGCTGCGCTTCAACAACGTTGCTCCTTGCCATGGAATCGGACCTCAACTCGCGAATTCCAGCAAGCTGATCACTCGAATCGATAATTCCTTCGGTCAGCAGAAAACCTGCCGCCAGTTCAAGGTCGTGCCCGGGCGTCCGCATGGTCACCGTCAAGGGAGATCCGTCGACGCGAATCTCCATGGGTTCCTCGGCTGCAAGGGAATCCTGGACCGAGTGAACGGCGCCGTTGCTCCACTCTGTCACTTGGGTAAGTTCAACACTGCGCTCGGGCGGGCGCATTTGACCTCCTCGGTGGAGTTGTTTGAAAGTAAAAGACCGCGGAAGACATTGTCAACTTGCTCCAGACGCAATGACAGATGTCCCTCCAGGTCCCCACTGCACTCAAAATACCATTCCGCACGAAGAGCCGCGGTAAGACATATTATGCTGGCTTCAGCGCCATGATCACTCGGCATATGCAAGCCCTTACATGACGCCAACATTCATGATTACACCCCCGCACACACCCGAAGCGCACCAGCCACACATCGAGGCCGGCCACTCCGTTTACGTTTGGCTCGTTGCAATAGCCGGCGCATTGGGCGGACTCCTTTTCGGCTATGACTGGGTAGTCATCGGGGGCGCGAAGCCGTTCTATGAACGCTACTTCCACCTGAATTCGCCCGAGCTTATCGGATGGGCAATGAGTTGCGCCCTCGTTGGATGCCTCGTCGGAGCGCTCTCTTCCGGCACCCTGAGCAACCACTTTGGGAGAAAACGTCTGCTCATTCTGGCCGCGTTCGTCTTTGTCGTTTCCTCGCTGGGCACAGGTCTGGCCACGGTCTTCCCCGCCTTCGTAGCCTGGAGAATCACCGGCGGCTACGCCATCGGCCTGGCCTCTGGCATCTCGCCCATGTATATCGCAGAAATCTCTCCGGCACATTTGCGCGGCCGGCTGGTTTCACTCAATCAACTGGCAATCGTCTCCGGAATCCTCCTCGCGCAGATCGTTAACTGGCTCATCGCGCGTCCGGTGCCGCCCGGATTCACGGCACACGACATTCTCGTCTCATGGAATGGCCAGTGGGGATGGCGCTGGATGTTTGGCGTCACCGCGATTCCCGCGGCCTGCTTCCTGATTGCTTCGTTCCTGGTTCCTGAGAGCCCGCGCTGGCTGGCCACAAAGGGCAGAACCCACCAGGCATTCCAGGTACTCAACCGCCTCGGCGGCAGCGCCTACGCACAACAGGTGCTTGATGACTTCTCCGCCACCAGCCCGGAACAGACACACGGCTTTCGATTCGCTGATCTGTTTGCCGATGGCATGGGCAAAATACTCCTTCTGGGCGTTGCCCTGGCCGTGCTCCAGCAATGGTGCGGCATCAACGTGATCTTCAACTACGCGCAGGAAATCTTCGCTGCCGCCGGTTACCACGTCTCCGATCTCCTCTTTGAAATCGTGTTCACCGGAGCCGTCAACCTCGCATTTACTTTCGTAGCCCTCTTTACCATCGATCGCCTTGGCAGGCGCGTTCTGCTTCTCACCGGCATTTCGGGATTGGTCATCATCTACGCAGTGCTCGGCACGCTCTATCACATGCACGTGCACGGAAAACCGATGCTGGCGCTCGTGCTTGGAGCCATCGCATGCTATTCGGTTTCGCTGGCGCCGGTCACCTGGGTCATCATCGCTGAGATCTTCCCCACGCGCATCCGCGGCAGTGCCATGTCGATCGCGGTGACGGCGCTTTGGACGGGAAGCTTTACACTCACCTACGCGTTTCCGCTGATGAACGCAGCCCTGAAGGCCTCTGGAACGTTCTGGGTCTACGCGCTGATTTGCCTCGTCGGCCTGGTGTATCTGGCTGTTTCTCTACCTGAAACCAAGGGGCAATCTCTCGAAGAAATCGAAGCCCGGCTCAGAAAACGTGCCGTGCATGAAACCACGTAAGCGCTCCCAGACAAACGCGGCTGCTCAAAATCCAATGCTGGCCCCACCGTCCACCGGCAACACAACGCCATTGATAAACGAAGCCGCGGGCGAACAAAGAAACACCGCTGCCCATCCAATATCCTCCGGCGACCCAAAACGATGCTGCGGTGTGCGGTCAAGAATCTTCTGCTGGCGTTTCGGATCGCCGTCAAGCGCTCGATGCAGCATAGGCGTCTCAATCCAGCCCGGCGCAATGGCATTCACGCGAATATTGCCGCCCCCAAGTTCCGCCGAAAGCGACCGCACCATGCCCACGTAGGCCGACTTCGCGGCCGAGTACGCAACAATATAAGGAAGACCCAGCAGCGAACTCATAGAGGCAATAAAGATGATGCTGCCGCGGCCCGCGCGCTTCATGGTCGGCACTGCCGCGCGCGTGATCGCAAATGCGCCTTCCACGTGCGTGGCCAGTACGCTATGAAAATCCTCAATCGTATGGTCCTCAACGGATTTCTTCACGTGGATGCCGGCGTTATTGACCAAAATATCCAGCGCCCCATAGCGCTCTTCAATTCCTGCCATGAAAGTTTGCGCGCCACCAAGATCCGTTACATCAAATTGCTCTGGAAAGACGTTGGGGCCAAGGCTCCTGGCTGCCTCCGCCAGCACTTCCTTTCTGCGCCCCGTAATAACTACCCGAGCTCCCGCCGCTGAAAGGCATGACGCCATTGCAAATCCAAGGCCGGTACCACCACCTGTAACAAGGGCCAACTCTCCCTTAAGAGAAAACGCCTCAGACGCACTCTTGCTTTCAGACACTGCAACCCTCCTCACAAACCTCACAGAATTCCATAGCGATTGAAAACATCGGTGCTGCTGGACCCCGCTTCGATTTCACGGCGCACCACCTTTTCGCCCGCAACCTTTTCAAGAGCCAGTTCAATCACCCTTTGCTCCGCTGCCCGTGGAATCACTACGACCCCATCGATGTCGCCAAAGATCAGGTCGCCCGGCTCAACGGCAACTCCTCCAATCTCAACAGCACATCGAAAATCCACGACACTCGATCGCACTCCGGCATCCTGCGCAAAACTGCCCCGGCTGAAGACCGGCCAGTTTTGATCCAGCACGCGCGGCGTATCACGATGAAAACCGTCAATCACCGCGCCGGCCCCACCGCGTGTTCGAGCTGTCGCAGTAAGAATCTCGCCCCACGCCGCGCAGTTCATTGAACCGCCAGTTGCCAGGTAGACTTCGCCAGCCTCAATCGCATCCAGAGCTTCCGTCAAACGCCCAAACGGCCGGCTCTGCGGACCTGTCACGTCCTCAATGCGCACCGGAAACGCGCGCCCCACAACACGATATGCCTCTTTAAGCGGCTTGATCGGCTGTGGCAGAAACTGGTGATAATAACCTTCGCGGTCGAGGATGTCGCCCAAAACCGCGGTAAACAATCTCTCGCGTAGCACTTCAAAGAGTTCAGAATCGGAATTTATGCTCATATCGCCAGTTTGAATGTATCATTCGCGTGCAAATTGAAACCGTGATTGCAGGCATCTGCGCCTGCCGCGCAAGTACTTAAACTCGGCAGATCAAATGATTCTCCAGCAAATCGCGGTCGATTTCTGCGCCCAGCCCCGGCCCCTGCGGCACATGAACGTAACCCTCCGCATCCACCCGGATGGGATTCTTCACACCAAACGAGAATGGCTCCTGCGGAATGAGCACCTCAAAGTACTCGCAGTTGCGAATGGCACAGCTCACATGCAGATTGGCCAGATCGAGCAGCGCGTTGGTCGTGGTATGAACCTCGCAATTCACTCCGAACGCCTCGCACAGCGCAGCCGTCTTCATCAGGCCCGTCACACCGCCTTTCCACGAAACATCGCTGCGAACGATATCCACGGCGCGTTGCGACAGATACTGCGTGGTGCCAAACAACCCGCCCGGCGTCGACTCCACACCTGCAATCGGAATCTCCAGCGCGCGGCACAACTCCTGGTATCCGTAGATGTCGTAGTCAGAAAGCGGCTCCTCAAACCAGTAGTAGTTCAACCGCTCCAGTTCGCGCCCAATCTTCAGCGCCTGTTGCTGCGTGTAACCGGCAACCGGGTCAGACATCAGCACCATCTCATCGCCCAGCTCCGACCGCAATGCGCGATACGCTTCCACGTCGCGTCCCGGCTCACCCCAGGGATGAATCTTGTACGCCCGGTAGCCCTCTTTCCTGTATTGCTTTGCCTGCTGCACAAAAGCCTCGGCAGTCGGCAGAATCAGCGAACTGGCATATGCGGGCAGCTTCGTACGGTAGGCGCCCAGCAAGCGATACAACGGCAACCCGGCAGCCTTCGCGCCCAGATCCCACAGCGCAACGTCGACCGGACCATGCGCGTAGATGGGAAGAAAACCCCACCAGCGGTCCATACGCCGCACCTGCTGCCACAGCGCCTCGCGATTAAGTGGGTCCTCACCAATCAGCAGCGGGCGGATAATGCTGCCGATCAGGTGCGCGGTGGCCTGCCCGCTGCGCCCACCCCAAGCAAATGCATTGCCCTCCAGTCCTTCGTCCGTTTTGATTTCAATGAAGACGATATCGTGCGCAGCCCTCCCGCCCTTCACGCCGGCAGTAACCATTTCGCTGTGAGGGTTTGCAATTACGCTGATCGCAACGTCGGTAATCTTCACGCTCAATCTCCCGTCTCTACTTTTGCGGATCAACCGGATATCCGCGGCTCACATAACTGTCGATGATCCCGGCATAAACCTTCTTCCAGCCGCCATCAAACTCTTCCGGTGGAATGCGGTCAGGCCACACGCTGATGTAGAGGTAATGCAGCTCCCGGTCGGGCAGCAAATTCCGGACCCAATGCTCCGTTCGCGGTGGCACAAAGGCAACAGCCGGCGCGGTCAGGCACTTCGATTCCTCGCCGATATAAATCTCTGCTTCGCCGCTCCAGATCAGGTAGATCTGCATAAATGTCTCGTGGCTGTTCGACGGAGTCGTTCCTCCCGGGCGCACCATTTGCAGCACGGCCTCGCAGGCCTTGGTTTCGTCACGCGGCAAGAGCATCACAAACTCATTCCCCGCGCACCGAAAAGGCTCCCCTTCGCTGAATTGTCTGGCGTACATCGCGTTTCTCCCGATCTTGATCTGTGAAAATTAGAGAATCAGGCAAAGCTGCGACCGATGCCTTCTGAATGCGGGCTTGCAGAATTCCGATCGCACCAAACCAAATTTGCCCGGCGAAACATCCATGAGCCATGCCGCTCTATGACATTATCTAATGTTGTCCGCACTGTCGGTCGCGTTCACCATGCTTTGCGTTCACCGTGCTTTCCGTTCACCAAGGTTTCATGGATACCTGATCTCGCATGACGAAAATTCCAAATCTGCCGATCTCTTGCAAGCGCGCCCGCTATCGCGCTGCCGCACTGGCAACTCTCCTGCTCGCACCGGCTCTCATCTACGGCGCCCCACAACGGCGCGTCTTCAGTCCCGCTGACTTCGGCGCGGTTGGCAACGGCAAAACGCTGGTAACTGCAAAGCTGCAAGCAGCGCTGAATGCCGTGTCCACGGCAGGAGGAGGAGAACTCGAGCTGAAACCCGGCATCTACCTCACCGGATCGCTGTTTCTCAAATCGCACACCCACCTGGTTCTCGATAAAGGCGCAATCATCCTGGGGACAACCCGAAAGGATGCTTATCCGCTGGTGGAAACTCGCGCCGCTGGAATCAACATGAAATGGCCTGCTGCCCTGATCAATATCGCCGGCCAGACAGATGTTTCCATTGAGGGCGAAGGCACAATCGACGGTCACGGAGACCCGTGGTGGAAGGAATTCTGGAGCCTCGTACCGGCCTATAAGGCTCGCGGCCTGCGATGGGCCGTGGATTACGATGTGCAGCGTCCGGAGCTTCTCCGAATCTACAAATCTAGCTCGGTCCGAATCGGAAATGGCCTGATGCTCAGACGTTCTGCATTCTGGACGGTCCACATCTGCTATTCGACACACGTGGTCGTCGATGGCGTGACCATCCGCGATAACGACAACAGCGGCATACGAGGCCCAAGCACCGATGGCGTGGATATCGACTCATCGAGTCATGTTCTGGTGGAGAAGGTCGACATCGAGAACAACGACGACGGCATTTGCCTCAAGGCCGGCATGAATGCCGATGGCCTGCGCGTAAACCGCCCCACAGAAGATGTCGTGATTCGCGACTCCATCATCCGCCAGGGAATCTCGGGCATTGCCATCGGAAGCGACACGGCAGGCGGATTCAAGAACATCAGAGTCTACGGAATTACGATCCTCGGCGGCGTTCGTTACGGCATCTATATCAAGTCCACGCACACGCGCGGCGGCTGGACAGACAACGTAAAGATGAGCCACCTCGCAATGCGTGGCGTCAAGACGGCAATCAAGATTGATTTGGATTACTTTCCCGCATTCAGCACACCCAAAATCCCTCCCGGCATCCAGAAGAATCTGCCTCCCAACCTCCATGCCATTCCGCCGTACTGGCACATTCTGTCCGCCCCTGTCCCACCGGCAAAGGGCATCCCGCATTTTCGCGATATCACTCTGGCGGATATTCACGCCGTCGGCGTGGGCACAGCCTTCTCAGTCAATGCCGCCACCGATGCGCCGTTACAGCGCTTCACGCTGAAAAACATAACCATTGACGCCCATCATGCGGGCAGCATTCGTCACACTCAGGCGTGGACAATTCAAAACGTCACGGTGCATGCCCGTGACGGGGTTCCACTTAAGCTGGAAGACATGGAGCAAACCAACGGAGCAGTCAAACAAACGCGATAATTCGTCTCGCGAAAGACCGGCGAAAGCAACTGCAAGAGCACTGAAAACCAGACTCGGGCTCGAGCCCGGTCATTCGGCGAAGTAGTGGTCTGTTGTGGCCACTACGTTCTAGGGAACCTCTGAAAATCGTCGAGTTATAAGGGTGCACGGCTTTTCTTTGGCCGTATCCACTCAAAGCTGGTCAATTCGCGGTTTTCGATCTTGCCGTTATGCCCGCCGGAGGCTCGATAGAGCCCCGGCGGACACACTACGCCCCTTGCGGGGACACCTGCAAATTGATCTTCGCCAGCCTCCTGCGGTGCTGGTAGATATTGACCAAGGCAAAGGCCGCACACAGCCATTCGTGGTTTTTCTTCAACCCGCGATAGCGCACCTTGGTAAAGCCGAAGACGCGCTTGAGAATGCGAAACGGCCACTCCACCTTGGAGCGCACCCGGGCCTTGGTCCGGTTCTTGCGCTTCTGCACTTCATCGACACCGGCCTTGGTCTTCACCCGGCGGCTGGTCATGTCCTGGGCGGCAGGCGCAGCTTCACGAATCGCCTCGGTCTTTCCCTGGTAACCGGCATCGCCCCAGACCTTCCTCTCGTCGCCGTGCAACAGGTCGGGCAGCATGTGAACATCGGAAACGCTCGCCGCCGAGGTGCACACCGAATGCACAACCCCTTCCCTGGAATCGACGCCGATGTGCGCTTTGGCGCCGAAATACCACTGATTCCCTTTGCGGGTCTGATGCATCTCCGGATCGCGCTCCTTCTTCTCGTTCTTGGTGGACGAAGGTGCGTGGATGATGGTCGCATCCACAATGGTCCCGGTGGTGATCCGGATGCCGCGAGTGGCCAGATACAAATTCACCGCATCCAGCATTTGGCCGCCCAGTTCGTGTTCTTCGAGCATGTGACGGAAGTTGAGAATGGTGGTCTCGTCCGGCACCGGGGCCCGGCCCAGATCAATGCCGGCAAAGCGCCGCAGCACCGGCGATTCGTAAAGCGCGTCTTCGACCGCAGGGTCCGAGAGCGCGAACCACTGCTGCAGAAAATAGACTCGCAGCATGATGTCGAGGCCTACCGGCTTGCGGCCCATCTCCCCCTTTGAGTAATGCGGCTCAACCAGCGACAACAACTCAGCCCAAGGCATGACGGCATCCATTTCTTCCAGAAACTGTTCGCGCCGGGTCTTCTTCGAGTAACGTTGAAACTCTGCTTGATGGGCCAATGTCATTTGCCGCATGCCTGATCGATCTCCCTGACTCCACATTACCTGCATCAGTTGTGGATCGGGGAGTTCTTCAGAGGTTCCAAAGGCGCGGCAGCCCGCTTCAAGTGATGGTGTCTCCTGGTGCTTGTACATGATGAAGTATTCCCGGTGGCCCAGGTGTTCCGGCTTGGTTGTGGCGCCACCAGCCACAGTGCGCACCAGTTCCGCAAGCGCCGCTGCGCCTTGATTCATGCTCATTGCCCCTTCAAGAACGCACCCTGCATTGAAGTCGATATCCGGCTCCATATTACGGAAAGTCTCCGAGTTCCCGGTGATCTTGATAAGCGGCGCAATGGGCGAGCCAATCACGCTTCCACGGCCGGTCACAAACAGAATGATCTGCGCGCCGGCTGATATCAGATCCATGAGTCCTTCGGTGTCGTTCGGGTTCGTGTAGCCGAACTGCATAAAGTTCTCGTCAGGCACTGAATCCATCAGCCAAAGCCCAGGACGCTGCGGCCGCTCAGCCACGCGAACCACACCCTCGATGGGACGCGACCCGCTCTTTGCAAATGCTCCCATGCTCTTTTCTTCGATGGTCGTAAGTCCTCCGGCAAAGTTGCCCGGAGAGATCGAGTACTGGCGCACCGAGAGGCAATACCGCTCTGCCTTGTCGTAGGTCGCGCGCAATGCCTGCTGCGCTTCGGCGGTTCTGCCGCGCCCCGCCAGCACCTCCTTCAAGCCAATCAACTCCACGGTCTCTTCAAAAATCGCCGTGCCGCCACCATCCACAAGCAGGTCATAAAAGCGCCCCACAACAGGATTTCCGGCGAGTCCCGAGGTGGCATCTGAGCCGCCGCACTCGCAGCCAATCACCAGATCGCTCCAATCCATGGGTACACGAGGCACATCCGCCACATCCCGGCGCAGCGCCGCAAGCAGTTCTTTCCCATAGTCGATACTGGCGCGCGTCCCGCCATGCTCTTGAATAAAAAACGAGTGTGCCGGACGCCCCGACGCGCGCACCGTCTCTGCAATCCGCGCCGGCTGTGTGTACTCGCAGCCCAGGCCAATCGCTAGCACGCCGCCCACATTCGGATGGCGCGCGAGAGCCAGCATCAAGCGAATGGCATAAGCGTTGTCATAGCAACCCGGGAATCCAATCACATGCGCATCCGGCTCGCCGCGCGCAACCTCCTGCGCCACAAACTCCGCACATTGCACGGTGTAAACAACCAGCAGTAGATTTCGAATTCCCTTGCGTCCGTCTGAACGCAGATAGCCTTGCCACGACGACGCCGGAAGCACAGCAGAGCCATCAGACATACGGCGTCTCCTCACGCGCACCAGTCTCCACATTCAAATCCGACGATCGCTCGTCGTAGAGGCTTCGGCAGTTGTGCAGGTGCACCCATTCCCCCGCGGCAATAGGCTGCGTGGCCACGCCAATGGGCACGCCGTACTTGATCACCAGAGATCCCTCTTCAATCGCGCAAAGCGCTACCTTGTGCCCCATCCTGACAGATTGCGTAAGACGAACCTCGTCTGTCTCAGCTTCCCCACAGACCGTGACGACGCCTGGCTCCGCGTCGGTCAGCAGCGTAGCAATGTTATCCGAAGCTGCGATCTGAAAGCATCGCGTCATAATAAGGGACACTCTGGCGTTCTCTTATGTGTCAGGTAATAACAAGATCGGGAATGGGCCCTGCGCCTTACCAACTTCGGAGAGCGGCTAAATGATCTTCCGCGCCGTCTGCATAAGATTGCTCTTAGGCTAGTACACGGCCAATATCGGCGCAAGGCTGCCTCGGACCCGCGTCCCAGCTGGAGAAAACTCCACACTCTCGCAGGATCCCACGGCAAAGATGCCATCTTCTCGTCCCACTCGTCTATCGCGGTGCGGAGGACCTGCCTACGGCAGTTTCCGTATCCAGATGTCGCGCACCGATACCTTCGCCGGAGTGCCTTCCAACTCGATCCCGATCTTTCCCGGCTGATTGTTGGAAGAATGGGGATCGTCGTCGATCAGCACTGCCATCACGTGGCCGTTCACAATATGCATCATCACGCCGCCGCGCGCGATAATCTCGTACTGGTTCCAGTCATTGATCTTTACGTATCCGCCCAGCGCTTCGCGATTGCCAAGCGTGCCGATGAGTCGCGCAGGCTTGCCCGGCTCTGACTCAACCACTTCTCCGCGCCAGGCCACGATGCCAAGCGGCGTATTCTCTGAGTAAAACTGCCCCGTGTAGTCGGCAGCCTTCGGGCTCACCGGATACCAGATATCCGCCTGCGGTCCGGTCATCATCCAGTTCAAATTGCGTGGTTTCTCTCCCCGACGCATCGGCCGGATCCAGGGAATCCCCGTGTGGCTGCGATACTGAATTCCGCTTCCCCCGGCGATTTCGCACTTGATCTCGAGCTTCAGATCAAAATCCTTCACCACAAGTCCCTTGCGCCAGATGTAAGTGTTGAAGACCGGATGTTCCTTACTCGATTCCCCCACAATCGCTCCATCCACAACGTGCCACACACTGGGATCGCCCTCCCAGTCGGCCAGGCTCTTGCCATCGAAAATCTGCGTAAATCCCTTGTGGTTTGAAAACTGAAGCGGTGCCGGCTCGTGAAACTTCACTACCTGATGCCTGGGCGGAGCCGCAGGCTTGGTTTGCGCCCGCACCGGGATCTCGGATGCAGCCCCGGCAACAATCGTCAGAAGACTCGCGCTGGCTGCGAGCACAAGAGCCCGATGGATTTCGAGTTTCATATCATTCTCCTCAGTCGAAAACCTGGCTCTTAGCCAGCGATGATCAAGTGTTTGCGATGCTATCATCCCCATGCCGTCAATTTAACGGACGCAGGCGAAAAAACTCCCGGCGGGCAATCGATAGAATCAGTGCAACTTATACGGCGTTTCTGGCGCGGGAACGGGTTCCGGCGCCTTGTGCATTCTCTCCGGCTTCAGCTTCGCCGCGCCTTCCAGCCCTGACCCGGTTACGTTGTGGATACTCAGCAGTGGCCCCGTGTAACCCGTCACATGAATATTGCGCAGCGCCGCATTCCGAATGTTTGCCAGAAAAATTCCCTCTTTGCATGTCCCCGTTACGTTCGAAAGGGTGAATCCGACGAGCGGCTTCCTGGGATCGATTTCCGTGGCGTCAACCAGCACTGCCTCGTCGTGCACATGGATATTCGAAAAGTGAAGATTCCGGACCGTGGGAATTCCCGCCACACCCGGCACAGGCGCCTGATCCCGCTTGCCGCTGCTAAGCAGATTGATTCGCAGGAAGCCCTGTTTCGCGCCGGATACATCCAGACCATTCATGTAGATGTCTTCAATAAACGCGCCGCGCCCGATCCGTGTCTTGATGTAGATCGCGTACGTACGCGCTCCCACGCACTTACAATTGCTGACGTGAACGTTGCGAATCCCGGCCGAAGTCTCGCTGCCGATCCCGATGCAAGCCCAGTACGCATCGGAAAACGTACAGTTCGAGATCATTACATTTTCGGTCGGTCGGTTGATCGTATTGCCTTCTTCGCCCCGCCCCGATTTGAGTGAGATGCAGTCGTCGCGTGTCGAAAACTTGCAGCCGTCGATGGTTACATGCCTGCATGAATCCACATCAATGCCATCGGCGCCGCTGTCCACCACAACATTCTTGAAAGCCACGTGCTCGCAATAGGTAGGGTGAATAGACCACATCCCGCCATTGCTGGTCGAACAGTTCTCCACGTTCACATTGCGGCAATTCGTAAACTCCAGCAGCGCAGGAAGCCGGTAACCTGTCGAGCGCTCGATGCGTCCCCTGATTGCCGGGTTCCCCACAATTTTGCCGGGCCCCACAATCCCGATATTGTCGCTGTCCATCGCTGAAATCAGCGCGCTGTATCCCTTGATCCAATGTCCCTCCCAGCGCACCTGCGCCAGCAGAAAATCGGTCAGGTCGGCGGTCCCCAGCAGGCTCGCGCCTTCTTCCAGGCGCAGCGTCACATCGCTGTACAACACCAGTGCGCCCGTCGAATAGTCGCCGGCTGGAACCACCACTTCTCCGCCGCCCAGAACCGAGCAGCGCTCGATGGTCTGCTGCAGGGCCACCGTGTCGTTGGTCTTTCCGTCGCCCGTGGCGCCCAGGTCGCGCACATTCAGCGTCACCTTCGGTCCCGCGGATGCCGCCCCAGATCCATCCGTTGACAAATGACTCCCGCTACCGCGTTTATGGCCAGCCTGCGCCAGGCCCAGTTCAGGAAGCGCAGCCAGCACTGGCGCCGCCAGCGCGCCTTGGGCCGCGCTCTTCAAAAAGCCCCTCCGCCCCATTGATTTGCTCATGAAATCTGTCCCCTTGAAATCTGTCCCCTTAAAATCTGTCTTTTGATCGTTCTTCCATTGTTGCCCCATGAATTGCGCATACAGGTGGCAGGCAAACACACCGCAATTCAGAAACCAAGTGGTCTGACCAAAGCTGGCACGTCAGCCATCTTCAAACGTCGGCAGAGCCAACGTCAAGGACACCCCTCCTGCGTATGAGGCGGACGGCTTCCGGCCGTCTGCTGGAATCTGCACGTTGGAATACCTGCATCCAACACCCGCGATGACTCATCTCTTCAAAGATCGGGAATGGCGCGCCTTGGGCTTCGCAAGATGCCTTGCCTCGCCCCGAGTCCGGGCCAAGCTATCGCCTGTGCGCACAATCTGTTACCAAAGGTTGAGGCATTTCCCCACAACGACGGAAAAACCCAGTTGGGCGCTTGAAATAGCGTAGCGTACCAGAGTATATTTGAGATATAGGACTAAAAGAGTCCTATATTGTCGGAATCGCAGACCGATGCAGCCGCAAAAGAACAGCTCCTTTGCGGCACTTCCCAGGGATCATGAAACCCGGGCTTTCGCGGGCAGATCTCATCGGCAGCGAGTTCCGGGAGGTGCAATGAGCAGCCAGGTTGATACCACAATTCGCGGACTGACCGAACAGGACTACAAATGGGGCTTCATCACAACCATTGATGAGGATCGTGCTCCCAAAGGCCTGAGTGAAGAGATTATTCGCCTCATTTCGGCGCGCAAGGGCGAGCCGGAGTTCATGCTTGAGTGGCGCCTGCGCGCGCTTCGCCACTGGTTCTCGCTCGAGCGTGAAAAAGGCGAGCCCAAGTGGGCCAACGTCACTTACGATCCCATCGATTACCAGGACATCACCTACTACTCGGCGCCAAAGCAGAAGCCCGTGATTGAAAGCCTTGACAGCATCGATCCCGAAATTCTGCGCACCTACGAGAAGCTCGGAATTCCCCTCGATGAGCAGAAGCGCTTGGCTGGTGTCGCTGTAGATGCGGTCTTCGACAGCGTCTCCGTCGCTACCACCTTTAAGGCGAAGCTGGCTGAGATGGGCGTCATCTTCTGCTCGTTCTCTGAGGCGGTCAAAAACCACCCTGACCTGGTGAAAAAGTATCTGGGAACCGTGGTTCCTTACACGGACAACTTCTTCGCCGCATTGAATGCCGCAGTGTTTACTGACGGATCGTTCGTCTACGTCCCCAAAGGCGTACGCTGTCCGCTTGAGCTGTCCACGTACTTCCGCATCAACGCCGCGGAAACCGGCCAGTTCGAGCGCACCCTCATCGTGGCGGACGAAGGCTCCTACGTAAGCTACCTCGAGGGCTGCACGGCGCCGATTCGCGACCGGAATCAGTTGCACGCCGCGGTGGTTGAACTGGTGGCGCTCGACAATGCACAGATCAAGTACTCCACCGTGCAGAACTGGTATCCAGGCGATAAGGAAGGCCGCGGAGGCATCTACAACTTCGTCACCAAGCGCGGCAAGTGCGCAGGCGTTAACTCCAAGATTTCGTGGACCCAGGTCGAAACCGGCTCCGCAATCACCTGGAAGTACCCCGGCTGCATTCTGCAGGGCGATAACTCCGTCGGCGAATTCTATTCGGTGGCTCTCACCAACAACCGCCAGCAGGCCGACACGGGCACCAAGATGATCCACATCGGCAAGAACACCCGCAGCACCATCGTCTCCAAGGGCATCTCTGCCGGCTACGGCCAGAACACCTATCGCGGTCTGGTAAAGATCATGAAGGGAGCCACGGGCGCCCGCAATTTCACGCAATGCGACTCGCTGCTGATCGGCGACCGCTGCGGTGCGCACACCTTTCCATACATCGACGTCCGCAACTCCTCGGCGCGCATGGAGCACGAGGCATCCACCTCGCGCATCGGAGAGAACCAGCTCTTCTACCTGCGCCAGCGCGGCCTCACCACCGAGGATGCTGTCTCCATGATCGTCAACGGCTTCTGCAAGACGGTGTTTCGCGAGCTGCCCATGGAATTTGCAGTCGAAGCGCAAAAGCTCCTCGGAGTGAGCCTGGAAGGCAGCGTCGGTTGACGGTCTTCCCGGGGATTGCATTGGCGAAAGAAAAAGAGAGGAATACAGATGAGTTTGCTTGAAATCAAGGACCTGCACGCTTCGGTAGAGGGTCACGAAATCCTGAAAGGCGTGAACCTCACCATCAACCCCGGTGAAGTGCACTCCATCATGGGGCCAAACGGATCGGGAAAGAGCACTTTGGCACAGGTACTCGCGCGCCGCGATACATACGAGGTAACCGGTGGCAAAATTCTATACCAGGGCAAAAACCTGCTGGAAATGAAGCCGGAAGAAGCCGCCTGCGAGGGCATCTTCATGGCCTTCCAGTATCCGGTTGAGATCCCTGGCATCAGCAACGCTTACTTCCTGCGCTCGGCCATCAACGCCGTCCGCAAATACCGCGGCGAAGATGAGATGGACGCCATGGATTTTCTCCCCCTCTTCCGCGAGAACCTCAAGCTGCTTGAGATGGATGAGAAGCTCATGAACCGTTCGGTCAACGAAGGGTTTTCCGGCGGCGAAAAGAAGCGCAACGAGATTCTGCAGCTGGCGATGCTGCAGCCCAAACTCGCCATCCTCGATGAAACTGACTCCGGTCTCGACATCGACGCGCTGCGCATCGTCGCCAACGGCGTCAACGCACTGCGCAGTCCTGAGCGCTCCATGCTCGTCATCACGCATTATCAACGGTTGTTGAATTACATAGTTCCCGACTTCATTCACGTTCTTGTCGACGGGCAAATCGCGCGCTCCGGCGGACCGGAACTGGCGCAGGAACTGGAAGAGACCGGCTACGGATGGGCTGAGTCGGAAACACAGCAGGCACTGCCTGCATGAGGCTGATGGGAATGGCTACCGCGATCCAATCAAAAAACTATCTCGAAGCATTTAACGATATGGAGCCGCAGCGCCAGGCGAGCGAGCCCCTGTGGCTGCGCCAGCTTCGCAATGAAGCATGGTCCGTCTTTTCGTCAAACGGCTTTCCCACCACCCGTGACGAAGACTGGCGCTTCACCAGCCTCGCGCCGCTCACGCGCACCGCGTTCCGCCGCGCAGCCGCCAACGAGACCGCCGATATCGGCCCCTATCGTTTCGACGGCGCAGCCTGCCGGCTTGTCTTCATCGACGGCCGCTTTGCGCCCGCGCTTTCTGACGCGAGCCCCCTTCCCGCGGGCCTTGAAATCAGCAGCCTTGCCCATGCGCTCAAAGAAAAGGCTGAAGGCGTCGAGCAGCATCTCGGTCGTTACGTCGACAGTCGCCGCGACGCATTCTCTTCCCTGAACACCGCCCTCTGGGAAGACGGCGCATACATCCGCATCGCCCGCGGCGCTCATATCGAGCAGCCCATTCATCTTCTGTTTCTCTCGGTTACCGGCGAAACACCAACCATGACGCACCCGCGCTCGCTGATCGTTGCCGGGCAGGCAAGCCAGGCAGCCATCATTGAAGACTATGTCTCCACCGGTGATGGCGCGGCATTCTCAAACTCCGTCACTGAGCTCGTCGCCGGCGATGATTCCAACGTCTCGCACTATCTCGTGGAACGCGAAAACTACAACTCCTTCAACGTTTCCACGCTGCGCCTTGAACAGGCTCGCGGCGCCCATGTCTCGTCGCACTCCCTTCTGCTGGGCGGCGGCCTTGTGCGCAACAACGTGCATCCCCTGCTCAACGGCCCGGGCGCCGACTGCCTCATCAACGGCCTCTTCGTTGGTGCCGGCCGCCAGCATCTCGACAACTACATGCTCGTGGAGCACGCCAGTCCCAACTGCAGCAGCCGGCAGTTCTACAACGGAATCCTCGACCAGCATGCGCACGGAGTCTTCCACGGCCGCATCGTCGTGCACAAGGATGCACAGAAAACCGACGCCAAGCAGACCAATCGCAATCTGCTTCTCTCTGACGATGCGCGCATCGATACCAAGCCGCAGTTGGAGATTCGCGCCGACGACGTCAAGTGCATGCACGGCGCAACCATCGGCCGCATTGAAGATGAGCCGCTCTTTTATCTGCGCTCGCGCGGCCTTGACGAAACCTCGGCCCGCAACCTCCTGCTTTATGCCTTTGCCTCCGAGTGTCTCGACCGCATGAAAGAACAGCCCTCACGCAATTTTGCCGAAAAGCTTATTCAGCAGCGTCTGCTTGAGATCGCATCCGCAGCGCAGCCGGTGCCCTCGGAACCAGCACAAAGCGCTCCCGGTGCCGAGGAGGACGCATGACCACATTAGCCGACCGTCCGCAGCTCGACCCCCAAAATGCGGCTCTCCCCGCTGCTCCTGCAGCGGCAGAGAGTCTCGACATAGCCGCCATACGCGCGGAGTTCCCCATCCTTTCGCGCCAGGTGAACGGCCGCAAGCTCGTCTACCTTGACAACGCGGCCACCTCGCAAAAACCGCGCGCCGTCATCCAGGCCCTCACGCACTACTATGAGCACGACAACGCCAACATCCATCGCGGCGTTCACTGGCTCTCCGTCCAGGCCACGGATGCGCACGACGCGGCGCGGCGCACCGTGCGGCGCTTCCTCAACGCCGCCCACGACAATGAAATCGTCTTCGTCCGCGGCGCCACTGAGGCCATCAATCTCGTAGCCCAAACCTACGGCCGCACCCATGTCTCAGCCGGTGATGAAGTTCTCATCACCGCCATGGAGCACCACTCCAACATCGTTCCCTGGCAAATCCTCTGTGAAGAAAAAGGTGCGCACCTCAAAGTCGCGCCCATCGATGACCGCGGCGAGCTGTTGCTCGACGAGTTCCAGAAACTCATCGGCCCGCGCACGCGCATCGTCGCAGTAACGCACGTCTCCAATGCGCTGGGCACCGTCAATCCGGTACGCGAGATGATCGCCATGGCGCACAGCCGCGGCGTCCCCGTCCTCGTCGATGGTGCGCAGTCGGCGCCACACATGCGCACCGATGTGCAGGACCTCGATTGCGACTTCTATGTCTTTTCCGGTCACAAGGTTTACGGGCCCACCGGCATCGGCGTTCTCTATGGCAAAGCCGCGCTCCTCGATGCAATGCCTCCCTACCAGGGCGGCGGCGACATGATCACGACTGTGACCTTCGAGAAGACCACCTACAGAAAGCCGCCTGCAAGATTTGAGGCTGGCACGCCTGACATCGGCGGTGCAATCGCCCTCGGCGTGGCGCTCGACTACATCATGGATCTTGGCATGGACCGCATCGCAGCACACGAGGACGATCTGCTTGCATACGCCACCGAATCCGTCGCCGCCATTCCCGGCGTCCGGCTCATCGGCACGGCCAGTCGTCGCGCCGGCGTTCTCTCATTCCTGCTCGATGACGTGCACCCGCACGACCTGGGTACCATCCTCGATGACGAAGGAGTCGCCATCCGCGCCGGCCATCACTGCGCGCAGCCGGTCATGCAGCGTTTCTGTATTCCTGCCACCGCGCGCGCATCGTTCGCCGTCTACAACACCCGTGAAGAAATCGATGTACTCGCCGCGGGCATCCAAAAAGCGAGAGAGGTCTTCGGTCGATGAGCGAACTCAACGAGCTTTATCAGGAGGTAATCCTGGAGCACAGCAAGGCGCCGCGCAACTATCGCCGCCCTGCTGAGGCAAACCGAACAGCCGAGGGCTACAACCCGCTCTGCGGCGATCACTTCACCGTGTATCTCAACATGGATGGCGATTCCATCCGCGACATTGGCTTTCAAGGCTCCGGTTGCGCCATCTCCAAGGCATCGGCGTCCATGATGACGCAGACCCTGAAAGGCAAAACCAGGGCCGAGGCCGAGCACCTCTTCGAACAGTTTCATCGCCTCGTCACCGGCGAGCAGGGCGCATCCGGCAATGGCTCTGAACTGGGCAAGCTCGCAGTCTTCTCCGGAGTCTCCAGGTTCCCGGCGCGTGTCAAATGCGCCACGCTTGCGTGGCACACGTTGCAGTCCGCGCTCGCAGGCGAACAGCAGCCCGTTGTTTCAACGGAAGACGAGTAGCGCGAAAAAACAACAACTCCCGAGTTTCTTATGCCTCTGGAAAATGCAGCCAATTCGAATCGGAATCCCGAAACAACCCAGCAGGACTCCTCCGCTTCCTCCTCGTTCCGCGAAGAGTCGATCTGGGAGCAACTGCGAACCGTGCGCGACCCCGAGATTCCCGTCAACATCGTGGACCTCGGCCTGATCTACTCCGCACAGTCCACACCCGCAGAGAGCGGCCGGCGTGTTGAAGTGCGCATGTCGCTCACCGCGCCGGGATGCGCCATGAGCGACGTGATCAAAGCGGAAGTCGAGCGCAAGCTGGCCTCCCTCCCCGGCGTCAGCCAGGTTCACGTAGATGTTGTTTTCGATCCTCCTTGGAACCCAGGCATGATGTCGGAAGCAGCCAAGCTGCAACTTGGATTCGACTCCGACTTCGCCGCCCCCACACCGGGCCCCTCCAACTTCAACATCATCCGTTAACCACTACAGGACGAGTCGCAGCGCAACAAAACTCCGAATTGCGCGCAAGAATCGGATAGCGCAAAAGCGCATCGATCGGCGACCATGGTTTCCATGAGCAGTAGAACCCAAACGGCGCGCACCGACTCATCCTCCGTCCCGTCAGCCCCACCCATCGACACGGAAGCAGCCTGGAAGCAAGTCCTCGCCCGCGATGCAGCCGCCACGTTTTTTTACGCAGTCAAAACGACCGGCGTCTTCTGCCGTCCGGGTTGCAGCAGCCGCCGTCCGCTGCGCGCAAATGTCCGCTTCTTCCCCACGGCACAAGCCGCCATCGCCGCCGGCTTCCGTCCCTGCCGTCTCTGCACTCCTGCCAATACGCAGCGCAACCCGCTAGACACTCTCCGCGCGCATATCGAATCCAATCTCGACCGGCCCCTTCGCCTCTCCGAACTGGGCCGCCTGGTCAATCTCAGCCCCTTCACCGTGCAGCGGCTCTTCAAACGCGCCATGGGCGTCAGCCCGCTCGCCTACCAGCGCGCCTTGCGGGCAAGCTCCATGCGTACCCAGCTCAGGCAGGGCTCCAGCGTCATCGATGCAATCTATGGAGCAGGCTTCAGCTCATCGAGTCGGGCATATGAAAATACACCCCTCGGCATGACGCCCTCGCGCTTCGCCAAAGGCGGCAGCGGCGAACAGATTGCCTACACCACGGAACGTTCGCCCTTCGGCTGGATACTTATTGCAGCCACCGCGCGTGGCCTCTGCTGGCTCTCGCTCGCCGGAACCAAATCCGAAGCCGAGTCCACCCTCCACACCGAGTTTCCCGCCGCCAATTTACGCCGTGACCCCTCGCTCGCACGCTGGGTCCAGGCTGCAATAAACAGCGTGTGCAGCAAAGCGGAACCCACTCCAAACGCCGGCGCCAATCTCGACCTCCGAGGCACGGCCTTCCAGCTTCGCGTGTGGCAGGCGCTGCGGCAAATCCCGCGCGGTCAAACACGGAGCTACAGCCAACTGGCGCGCGACCTGGGAGCACCCAACTCCACACGCGCCGTAGCACGGGCCTGCGCCTCTAATCGCGTGGCGCTTCTGGTTCCGTGCCACCGCGTCGTCGGCGCCGGCGGTTCGCTCACCGGCTATCGATGGGGTATCGAACGTAAGCGCCAACTGCTCGAAGCGGAGAGCCCGCGGCGCAAAGCCCGCTGACCCATTGCCTACAGCAAGATTCCGCCTGCACTGCTCTCCACCACCGCCTTCGAAAGATTCCTCGGCCGGTCCACATCCACCCCATGCTCCACCGCCATGAAGTATGCAAAGAATTGCAGCGGAACCACCTCGCAAATGGGCAGCAGATACTCTGAAGCTTCCCGCACCCTGATGCAGTCGCTCGCCAATTCGCCCACCGCCGCATCGTCCGCGTTGGCCACGGCAATCACGCGCGCCCCCTGCGCTTTCAACTCGCGCAGCAGTTGCACAGTCTTTTCATAGCGCATCACAGACTCTTCCAGCCCGCGATCCACCGTCGCCAGCACCACCAGCGGAACGCTTTCGCTCACCAGAGCATTCGGCCCGTGCTTCAATTCCCCCGCAGGATACCCCTCCGCATGCACATACGAAGCTTCCTTCAGCTTCAGTGCGCCCTCGCGCGCAATGGCGTAGTGAATTCCGCGCCCAAGGTAAAGAAACGTCGAAGCATTTTTGTATTTCTCTGCCAGAGCCGCCGTCTGCTCTCGCCAGCCGTCGAGTTGTGCCTCCACGCTTTCCGGCACAGCAAGCAACTGTTCGATATTCGCCGCCAGCGCGGCAGCATCCATGTGCTTCAGCCGCGCGCCCTCGTAAAGCGCCATCAGGTAGAGCACGGCCAACTGGCAGGTAAAGCTCTTCGTAGCCGGAACGGCCTTTTCCACGCCGGCGGCCAGCGGCATCGAGACATCCGCCTCCGTCGCCATCGTCGATGCCGGAACATTGGTGATAGCCAGCGTCTTCTGTCCTCGCCTGCGCGCTTCCTCTAGGCTGGCGAGCGTGTCGCTGGTCTCGCCCGACTGCGACAGCACCAGCACGCTGGGATGCCGCCGATCGCCGCTACCACCTCGGCAACTGTATTCGCTGGCATACTCCACATCCACTGCCAGCCCACACAAGTCCTCCAGAAGAATCTCGCCGTAAAGCCCGCTGTGGCGGCTCGAACCGCTGGCGGCAATCAGAATCTCGCCCGCTGGATTCGGCCACACCACCAGCCGCTCCGCAATCTCCGCCCGGAGTCGCCCGTCAGCCAGATACAGAGCCAAAGTGCGCCGCAGAGCCTCAGGCTGCTCATAAATTTCGCGCAACATTTCGTGGGCAAAGGCGGGCATCGTTACGGTCCTGTTGTCGAGATTCTGATACGCCTCATTCTCGGCTTATTGCATTCTCTAACCATTGATCATTGTATATAGAAATGATCACAGCATTGAGCGATATTTCCGTCGCCAAAACGTAAGTCTGCCTGCATAGGCAATGCGCCGCTGCACAATCCCGAAACACCAGATCCTTTGAAGCCGCTTGAACTCAGGCAATCAGCGGTTCGCTCTGGGAGTGGACAGGGGCCTCCCTGGAATCGCCGCCCCAAAGTCTGAACTCAGCTTCCCGCCGCGCCTTTAACCCGGCGACGATCGTCCTGCCGGCGTGGTCCCACAAGAGCAACTGCCGCCGCGCTCCCTCATAGTCGCCGGCATTCAACTCCTGCAAAAGCGTTGAGGCCGCCAGGCGTGCGGTGCCAAGGTTAAAGCAGAAATCGACAAGGACATCGAACTGCCCCTGAGTCAGCGGAACCTTCACCAGGCGCTCGACAGCTTCTTCGGCCAACTGCACGTCGGCAGCAAGCAACCGGTCGCCCTGCGCTTCGTCAATGCCGCCCGGATACGATTCGCCGCGAAGGATCCGGTGGCCGTAGCCAATCGTCGGGACTCCGGCCGCATCACGGTAGACGGCACTCCGGAACCCCTCCGATCGCTTGATCAGTTCAAGACCGGCTTCGCTCACTTGCATACGTTTTCCCCCCAGGGCGATTCCTGTTGTATCGAGGTTCTGCAGGCCCTGATTCCTGCATTCAACGTCCGCCATCTCGCGCCTGTCCGCCTCATTCCCATTGTGAGCCGGGCGCGGAAAATTACCTGCAAATAGAACTCGTTGATCTAACGTCACTTGCTCGATGCAAGACTTGACCGGCGGTTTACATGAGGCCCCGGGGCAGTCGCAAGAGACACATGCACGAGCCCCCAAAAGGCAAGAGCATCTTGCCCGGTTGAAAGAGGATGATTGAAATTCCAGAACGATTTTCGTCAATCCCTCCACCAGTAGAGCGATCGCCGCGCCCTGCGCGGCTTTGCGCAAATCCGCTTGACAAGCCGCTGGGAACAGCGTCAACATGCTGGCAGATCGATCTCACGTCCGGTGAGGAAATCGGAGTTCAAGATTACAACTAGCGGGAGGCGGCTCCATCATTTTTGATGTCGCGCTCCGTTCTCCACCTGTGACGAATGGTAAGGAGGCGCGGAATGTTGGTCAGAACTCAGTGCAAGGGCTGCAGGGTCAGCGGACTCTACATCGGTGCAACAAACGTTCGGCGTAACTTCCCAAGAGATACCGCAGCAGTCGAGTTCGAGCTGGGGCACCTGCGTATTGGTTGCCAATTAAAACCAGGCTTTTGGCAGGGACAGCCACAAATCTGCGATCCGCGGCTCTGTGAGTGGCTGGAGTTCAAGCTCTACCGCGAACGATCGCGCCACACTCCACTGCCATTAACAATGGTCAAATCCAGCCGGGGTCCATTCAAGCTTTTGCCCTTCCCGCTGCCGTCGATTTCGTCCAATGGACCGAACCTGCGAAAGATGAAGAAGACAGCGGTCCGGCACCATGATCCCAGGGCAATTGCCCATGCAGCTCGCGCAAGGCACGCCATACTTTTACCTGCAAGGCGCCGGCCATCTGGAGTAACCCATATCTCCGAGGCCGTTCAAATCTAAAGCCGTTTTGGCTTGGATTGTTCGCATCGTTCTCCTGCACGCTGGCTGGTACGTGACTCAACTCCCTACCCGGGTTCGGCAGGGCCGAATCGAGCAAGGCGAAGGAGGAGATTGTCCCATGAAGGCGACCCATGCTATCAACACCGCCCATGAGCTTGAGACCCGCGCAGCCGAAGCGCTCAAGGCCGCACTCATGCAAGTGTCCACAATTCAACTGAAGGACGTGAAGCTGAAAGCACGAGAAGCCGGCCAGCGAATCGGCATTCTGGCGCGCATCGTCGTTCTCGGCCAGGACCACACGCTCGCCTGCAAGGTGATGGCCACCGGCGAGCCGCAGTCCGTGCGGAAGGCTCTGCTCAAACTGCGGAACGATGCCGCGCATCTCCCCGGGCGGGTTACGCCGGTGTGCATCGCGCCCTATCTTCCCCCTGAAGCACAATCGGTCTGCGCCGAATGCAAAGCCGGCTTCCTGGGCCTCGACGAAGATCTGGTGCGCCTGAATCTGGGTGAGGTATTCATCAGCAAGCGCTCGCTGAATCCCCGCCATCCGCAATCGGTCTCCTCATCTCCAAATGGCGCAATCGATATTTCGTCCCGCAAGTTCCCTCCAGCGCGTGCAGCGGCTCCGGCCGGCGCCTGCGGAGCAGAAGCTCTGGGCTGCGCGTAGATCGGGCCGCGCGCAACAGTCTGCCGCGCTCCATCCGTTCGCAGAATTTGCATTCCGGATAGAGCGCGGTTCCATCTTTTCAGGATTCAGATTTCCAGAATCACGGGCATGATCATGGGCCGCCGGCCGGTGCTCTTCTGGATGAGCCGCTTCAGATCCACACGCACTCTTTCGTTCACCATGCCGTAGTCGCTCTTTTGCTCGCTGCTCAGGCCATCCAGCGTCTTCAGCATCACTTCGCGCGCCTGGTCTGAGATATCCGAGCCGCCAAAACCGCGCATGATCAGCTCCGGCGGCCGTTCCACCTTTCCGGTGCGTTTGTTGATGGCCAGCACAGCCAGCACAATTCCGTCCTCAGACAGAATGCGCCGGTCGCGGATAATCAAATCCTCGACAACGTCAATAGATGAGCCTGAATCGATCAACACACGGCCCGCCGTGACCTTATCGTGCTTCCGCGCATCGTCGTGATCCAGCTCAAGCACGTCGCCGTCCTCAATCACGATGGCATGTTCCACGGCGCCGGTTTCCATGGCAATCTGCGCGTGCCGGCGCAGGTAGCGGTAATCCCCGTGGACGGGGACGAAGAACTTGGGCCGGACCAGATTGATGAGCAGGCGCATCTCCTCCTGGCTGCCATGGCCGCTCACGTGGATCAGCCCATGCGAGCCGTCGTCGTAAACCACGTTGGCCTCGCGCCGGGCTAGGTGGTCGATCACGCGGAAGATGCCTTTCTCGTTCCCCGGAATAATGCGCGAGCTGAGCACCACGGTGTCACCGGGCTCAATCCGCGCATGCTTGTGATTGTCCACGGCCGCGCGGCTCAGGGCGCTCATCGGCTCGCCCTGCGTGCCGCTGATCAGGATCATCACCTGGTCCGGCGGAAAATCGCGCAACTGGCCGGGATTGATCACCAGCCCCGGCGGAATATCGATGTAGCCAAGGTCCTGCGCAATCTCCGTGCTCTCCATCATTGATCGGCCGACGACCGCGACCTTGCGGCCATGCGCGCGCGCCAGTTCCATCGCGATACGGATACGGTAGATGGACGACGAGAAGCAAGCGAAGAAAAGCTTCTTCTTGGTCTGTGAGAAGAGTTCGTCCAGCCTCGGGCGCACGGCTGATTCGCTGGGCGTGTAGCCGTGTCGCTCCACGTTTGTAGAATCCTGCAGAAGCGCCAGAACCCCGCGCTTGCCGTACTCGGCAAAGGAATGCAGGTCAAAGGGCTTCTCGTCCAGCGGCGAAAGATCGATCTTGAAGTCGCCGGTATGAATGATCACCCCAACCGGCGTCTCGATCGCCAGCGCCACGCAATCCACCAGCGAATGCGTCACACGAATCGGTTCGATGGTGAATGGGCCAACGGAGAACTTTTCCCGCGGTGTAATCTCGATCAGTTCGGTTTCATCCAGTTGCTGATGCTCTTCCAGCTTGCCTTCCACGTAAGCCAGCGTGAACTCCGTGGCATAAACAGGAACCTTGAGCTCGCTCAGGAACCACGGCAGGCCGCCGATGTGGTCCTCATGGCCGTGGGTAAGGACGATGCCGCGCACGAGCTGCTTGTTTTCAATCAGGTAGGTGATATCGGGCACCACAATGTCGACGCCAAGCAGCTCCGACTCGGGAAACATCAAGCCCGCATCGATGACGATAATGTCGTCCTCCCAGCGAATGGCAAGGCAGTTCATGCCGAACTCGCCCAGCCCTCCGAGAGGAATAATTTTCAGCTTTTTTGATTTCATCGTTCAATCTCGATGCTACCACTTGAGACGTCTCCAGATGCGCCTGCGGAACGGCCGCAGTCAGCCGGCTCGCCAAAGCAACCGACGGCCCGACCCGCCCGGCTGCCGCACCATCCGGCTGCTCATTCAATACCGCCTCCGCAGCGTGGAAGCACAACCGGCAAACCGTCCCATCACCGCAAGTTTCCCGTTACCTCAAAACCTTCCGGTGTGTCTGAAAGGCGGGGTTTTGGAGGCTTGCCGTGAACCTTAATGGTGCGGAGATCTCAGACTCGCGGACGCTCGCTTTACGGAAGAACGTTTCAAGAGCGCGGGATATACATATTCGCCTTCGGACGGTTATTTCTCTCATTCTCGCCGTCCTGGCCACCGTTCTTGTAGCGATTGAAATCAGCTCATCGTGATTTCAAGCGCATTTGTTCTCTGCCATTGACCGGCGCGTGGCGTTTTCCCTGGAGTCCGGCCCCCGCTCAGCCTCCCGCAATCGCGCCAAGGATCAGCAGTGGCTCGCGGCCCGCAGCCACCGCTTCCGGCAACTCCGCATCTGGCGATTCGTGTGACCAATCCTGCTCGCACGCAAAAAAGCGAAGAAACGGGCGGCGCTTGAGCGTCCCGTGGTCGCGAATCGTGCCGCGAAGCATGGGGTACTGGCCTTCCAGCGCGTCCAGCACCGCGCGAATCGTCGCCGGCGCCGCCACCTCGAGCTGCACTTCGTCCTTGATGCCGGCAAGGTTGCGCAGATGATAAGGCAGAAGCACGCGAATCATGGCAGCGTCTGCACTTCCACTGAGAGCACCGCGGGCAGATCGTGCACAATCGGCGCCCAGCTTTCGCCCGCGTCGGCTGAAGCGTAAACCTGCCCGCCGGTGGTGCCAAAGTAGATTCCGCAATCGTCCAGCTTGTCCACGGCCATGGCATCGCGCAGCACATTCACGTAGCAGTTCTGTTGCGGCAATCCCCGCGTCATCGCCTCCCACTCGTTGCCGCCCGTGCGGCTCCGATACACCGCAAGCTTCCCGTCGAGAGGGAAGTGCTCCGAGTCACTCTTGATCGGCACCACATAGATGGTTTCGGGCTCGTGCGCGTGCACGTCGATGGCAAAGCCGAAGTCCGTGGGCAAGTCGCCGCTGACCTCGTGCCAGTTGTCCCCGGCGTCGTCAGAGCGCATCACGTCCCAATGCTTTTGCATAAACAGCACGTTGGGGCGCTCGGGATGCATCGCAACGTGATGCACGCAGTGGCCGGTTTCCGCGTTGGGATCGGGAATGTACGGCGAGCGAAGCCCCCTGTTAATCGGCTTCCACGTCTTGCCCCCGTCATCCGTCCTGAAGGCGCCCGCCGCTGAAATAGCAATGTAGATGCGGCCCGGGTTCGAAGGATCGAGAAGAATCGTATGCAGACACATGCCGCCCGCGCCGGGCTGCCACTTCGGCCCCGTCCCGTGCCCACGCAGCCCAGGCATTTCCTGCCAGCTCTCGCCGCCGTCGGTCGAGCGGAACAGAGCCGCATCCTCCACGCCCGCATAAACGGTGTTGGGATCGGTAAGCGACGGCTCCAGGTGCCATACGCGCTTGAACTCCCACGGATGCTGCGTCCCGTCATACCACTGATGCGTGGTCAGCGGCTTGCCCGTCTCATCCGAGGTGTCATACAGGAAGCGGTTCGGAGCCTTGTTGGGGAATGAAGGCGCTTCCTGCTCGCCGGACTTCAGCCCGGGCTGGTGCCAGCTCTTCCCGCCGTCCGTCGACCGCTGCAGAATCTGTCCAAACCATCCGCTCGTCTGCGACACATAAATCCGCTCCGGATCCACCGGCGAACCCTTCATGTGGTAGATTTCCCACCCCGCAAAGAACGGCCCGCTCACCGTCCAATCCTTGCGCTTGCCATCGGCGCTCAGGATAAACGCGCCCTTCCGCGTTCCCACCAGCACACGCACACCGCTCATATTTCCGACCTCCTCGCTGTTAACGGCCACGGCCTCCTCGGACTGGCATCCGGGGGCAGGGAAGTGCCGCAGACCGATTCTTGCCGATTTCCCTTGCAAAATGCAAGCTAATTCTGTGCAAAAATTCCTGACCATAGAAGTAAGTCACATCCGCGTCGTAGTAGCCCCGCTCAGAAGACGGGCAAAGAAATCCCAGCAGCAAGCCTGTGAAGCTCAGAAGACGCCCGGCCGCGCCCTCAGAAATGCTCCAGCCGCCATAACCGACTCCAGCCCGCTCAAATGCGGATCACGCCGTCGCCAGAGGCTTGGGGTTGGCGGCAATCTCAGCGCAAACCGCTTCAGTCACTTGCGCTGTCGTCGCCGTGCCTCCCAGATCGCGTGTATGCAGCGCCGGATCGGCGGTCACGTGTTCGATGGCAGTCATCAGGCGCCGCCCGGCCTCGGCTTCACCCAGATGCTCCAGCATCATTGACGCCGTCCAGAAGGTGCCGATGGGGTTAGCGATGCCCTTACCCATAATGTCGAAGGCCGATCCGTGAATGGGCTCGAACATCGACGGCGTCGTCCGCTCCGGGTTGATGTTGGCCGTCGGCCCGATTCCGAGACTCCCCGCAAGCGCCGCGGCCAGGTCGCTCAGAATATCGGCATGCAGATTGGTGGCAACAATGGTATCCAGCGAAGCGGGCCGGTTGACCATGCGCGCGGTGGTTGCGTCCACCATCTCCTTGTCCCACGTCACATCCGGAAAGTCCCTGGCCACTTCCCGCGCCACTTCGTCCCACATCACCATGGCGTGGCGCTGGGCGTTGCTTTTCGTCACCACGGTAAGCAGTTTTCGCGGCCGCGACTGCGCCAGCTTAAAGGCGAACCGCTGAATGCGTTCCACGCCCACGCGAGTCATCACAGACATGTCGGTTGCCACCTCGATCGGCAGTCCCTGGTGCACGCGCCCTCCGGCGCCGGAGTACTCGCCCTCGGTATTCTCGCGCACAATCACCCAGTTCAAATCCTCCGGCTGGCAGCGCTTCAAAGGCGCGTCAATCCCCGGCAGGATCCGCGTCGGCCGCACGTTGGCGTACTGGTCCAACCCCTGGCAGATCTTCAGGCGCAGTCCCCAAAGCGTCATGTGATCGGGAATGTGCGGATCGCCGGCGGAACCAAACAGAATGGCGTCTTTGTCACGCAGGGAGTTGAGGCCGTCGGGCGGCATCATCTCGTGGTACCGGTGGAAGTAATCGGCGCCCCAGTCGAAGGTTTCAAAGTCGAAGTTGAATTCGGTTTCCGAAGCAGCCAGGGCCTCAAGCGCCTGGCGTCCCGCCGGAATCACTTCCTTCCCGATACCGTCACCGGGCACAAGAGCAATGCGATAAGTCTTCATGGCAGCGTTCCTCTTTCGAACAGTGCAATTTTACTCACAGTTACCGGCATTTTTGCGCACTTCTGGAATCTATCTTGCTTCCAAACCTACAGGAACCGGGTGTACACTCATCCAGTCCGCTGCCGAGCACTTCTTCCCCGCCGGGCACCTTTGCCGCAGGCAGCGCGCAATGGGCCGCTGTCCTTCCCCCGGACCATCACAGTCCCACATGGAGGTCGATCCCTTATGTCTGCAACCACAGCGCCAGCATCTGCCGGGCATGCATCCAGCTTGCCCATGCCCACACCCGATCACATCCTGCAAATAGGCCTTTCCTTCTGGGCCTCGAAAACCCTGCTGAGCGCCGTGGAGATGGAAGTCTTCACCGAGCTGGCAAAGCGCCCCGAGGACCTGAAAACGCTCGGCGGACGCCTCGGCCTGCATCCCCGCTCCGCTCACGACTTCTTCGATGCCCTCGTCGCCCTGGGGTTCCTGGAGCGCGAAGACGGCGTCTACACGAATGCGCCGGCAGCCGATCTCTATCTCGACAAGCGCAAGCCGTCCTACATCGGCGGCGTGCTTGAAATGGCCAATCGCCGCCTCTATCCCCACTGGGACAAGCTCACCACAGCACTCAGAACCGGTCAGCCGCAAGGCGAAGCCGGACCTGACGGAAACAATACCTTCGCCGCGCTCTACGCTGATCCCGACCGGCTCAAGGGTTTCCTGCGCGCCATGAGCGGAGTCAGCCGCGGAGCCAACTTGGCCATCGCATCAAAATTCCCCTGGTCCAGGTACCGCACTGTAACTGACGCTGGTCCCGCGCAGGGTGACCTGCTCGTGCAGGTGGCGCTGCACAATCAGCACCTCATGGGCATCGGTTTCGACCTGCCTGAAGTCGGTCCCATCTTTGAGGAGTATGTCTCCGATCACGGTCTTTCGGAGCGGCTTGTCTTCCAGGGCGGCAGTTTCTTCACCGATCCGCTGCCCCAGGCAGACGTCATCATGATGGGCCACATCCTGCATGACTGGAACCTCGACGAGAAGCGCGCACTCATTCGTAAGGCCTGGGAGGCGCTTCCTGAAGGCGGTGCGTTCCTCGCCTACGACGCCGTAATCGACGACGACCGCTCCAAGAACAGCTTCGGGCTGCTGATGAGCCTCAACATGCTCATCGAAACCAAGGGCGGCTTCGACTATACAGGTGCCGACTGCATCGGCTGGATGAAGGACGCCGGCTTCCGCGAAGCGCGCGTCGAACACCTCGTCGGCCCCGACTCCATGGTTGTAGGCATCAAGTAATCCAGGGAATTCAAGCAGTTCAGTAGCATCAAGCCGCGCCGGGTTGCCATCTTGGCAGCCCGGCGCGACGCCATGCGAACTTTTCGCCGCTCTGCTGCGTAACCGTCAGTGCAGCGCCCATGTCAAGGCGGGGAAGACCGTTTTCCGCCAATCCCGAGCGTGGAGACATGCGCTGAGGGAGTCTGCGCATGGAGACGTTCCTCGGACTGTTCAAACAGATGTTCAGAAGGCTCCGCCAGGCGCCGGTGTTTACAGCAATCACGTTGCTGACGCTGGCGGTGGGGATCGGCGCGAACACGGCGATCTTCAGCGTCGTGGAGGGCGTGCTGTTAAAACCGCTCGCCTACCCGCACCCGGAGCAGCTGATCGGCGTATGGCATAACGCGGCGGCAATCGGCTTCGACAAACTGAACATGGCGCCTTCTATCTACTTCATCGATCGCGAGCAAAACAAAACACTCCAGGACATCGGCATGTACCACGGCGATTCGCTGAGCATTACGGGCGATGGCCAGCCGGTGCAGGTGCGCGGGCTCAACGTAACCGATGGCACGCTTCCCATCCTCGGCGTGAAACCGCTGTTGGGCCGGCTGTTCACGCGGCACGATGATTCAGCCGGCGCGCCGCAGACAGCCGTCATCTCCTATGAATACTGGCAGCGCCGGTTCGGCGGAAGCTCGTCTGTCATCGGCCGCAGCATCGTCGCTGACGGCAAAGCACGCGAGATCATCGGCGTGCTGCCCAAAAGCTTCCATTTCCTGGATTGGCCGGACGCCGCGGTGATCCTGCCCATGCAATGGGACCGAAGCAAGATCAAGCTGGGCAACTTCAGTTACGAGGCTCTCGCCCGCTTGAAGCCCGGCGTGACGATTGCGCAGGCAAATGCGGATTTGGCTCGTCTGATGCCGGTGGTACTGCGGAGCTTTCCGCCGCCAGATGGAGCAAGCCTGAGCCTCTTTGAAAATGCGCACATCGTGCCCGCTTTGAACCCGCTGAAACAGGACGTGGTCGGAAATGTGGGCAATGTTTTGTGGGTCCTGATGGGTTCCCTCGCCGTGGTGCTTCTGGTGGCCTGCGCCAACGTGGCTAACCTGCTGCTGGTGCGCGTGGAGGGGCGCCGCCAGGAACTGGCGATCCGCATGGCCCTGGGCGCGGGGCGGGGACGGATTGTGGCGGGACTGCTGTTTGAGAGCGTCTTTCTCGGATTTGCCGGTAGCCTGCTCGGCCTTGGGCTGGCATGGGGCGCATTGCGCACGCTGGTCGCAGCAGCGCCCGCTGGCCTGCCGCGATTGCACGAGATCGGAATCGACGTTCCAGTACTGCTGTTTACAGTGGGGCTGGCGCTCTTCGTAGGCCTGGTCATCGGCGCAATCCCGGCATTCAAGTACGCAGGCGGAACCTTGTACCGCGGGCTGCATGAGGGCGGACGCGCGCAGAGTCAGGGCCGCGAGCGGCATCGGGCACGCAAAACTCTGGTCGTGGTGCAGGTGGCGCTTGCGCTGGTTCTGCTCGTCTGTTCTGGGCTCATGATCCGCACTTTCGTTGCGCTCACGCATGTCGATCCCGGCTTCACTTCGCCGGATACGCTGCAGACATTCCGTATCTTCGTTCCCGAAACGCGCGTGCCCGACACGCGGCGCGCCGGCGTGGTCCGCTTGGAACAGGCAATTGCAGACAAGCTGCGGGCTCTTCCCGGGGTCTCTTCCGTGGCCATCTCTACAGCGATCCCGCTGGACCATCGCAGTTCGAACGACCCCATCTTCGCGCGGGATCGGGTTTATAAAGATGGCGAACTCCCGCCCATCCGCCGATTCAAATACGTCTCGCCGGGATTCTTCGCAACTCTCGGTACGCCTCTGGCCGCCGGCCGCGATTTTACCTGGACCGACACCTACCAGAAGAGGCCTGTGGCTATCATTTCTCAGAACTTTGCCAGGGAATACTGGGGAAGCCCGGCCAACGCGCTGGGTAAGGAGATTCGCGTGGGCACGACCGACACTTGGCGCCGGATTGTGGGCGTCGCCGGCGACATCCACGACGACGGCGTAGGCAAGCCTGCGCCCAAGTCAGTCTACTGGCCGCTGCTGCAAGACCATTTCGAGGGCCAGTCGGAGGTGGTGCGCCGCAGCGTCGCCTTCGCCATTCGCTCGCAGCGGGCGGGCTCCGCAGAGTTCATGAAGGAAGTGCGGACGGCAGTCTGGTCGGTGGACTCCGATCTTCCCCTCGCTGAACCCACGACGGTCGGCACACTCTACACGAAGTCGATGGCCCGAACCTCGTTCACTCTGGTGATGCTCTGCGTTGCCGGAGCGATGGCGCTGTTGCTGGGAATCATCGGCATTTATGGCGTCATCTCCTATGCAGTGTCGCAGCGCACGCGGGAGATCGGCATCCGCATGGCGTTGGGCGCTCAACGTGAGGCGCTCACTGCGTTGTTTGTCCGCCAGGGCCTGTGGCTGACCGGCATCGGCATCGTGTTTGGCCTGGCTGCGGCATTCCTGAGCATGCGCCTGATGTCGTCTTTGCTGTTCGGCGTAAGCCCCATGGATCCGGGCACCTACATACTTGTTTCCGCAGCTTTGGTTGGCGTCGCCTGGCTGGCCTGTTATCTGCCTTCGCGACGGGCAGCCGCAGTCAATCCGGCTCATGCGCTGCGGGCGGAGTAACGGGCGGCCTGGTTGTTTTTGCTGTGGCGCAATGCCGGCTGCGTCAACACACGGAGACGCAGTGAACATGCCGCCTGCGCTAGTTCCAACAGAAATGCAAATCTCACATTAAGAGACGACCGCCCGTACAGTGACCAAAAGCACATGCTCTTCGCCGGCATGGAGTGACAATGATCTTGTGAAGCCCGCGGTGTTTATCGCGCGCTTATCAGGAGAATTTGTTAATGAGCGATCTCGCCCAACTCACTGAATCAGTCGCCGTCGACCCACTCTTACAGCACCCGGCGGACTACCACGTCTTTCACAAGTTCATTCAGCGCTGCAAAGGGCTCCCGGCGATTACCACTGCGGTGGTCTGGCCCATGACTGAGGTCGCCATGTGCGGCGCTGTAGAGGCGGCCAACGAAGGGCTTATCGAGCCCACGCTGATCGGGCCGGAAGAAGAGATGAAGGCTCTGGCCGGCAAGGCAGGCCTCGACATCGGCTCGTACCCCATTTTGCATGCCGAAACAGAAACCCAGGCCGCGCAGTTAGGCGTCTCCATCTGCCGCTCGGGTGCTGCGCAGGCCATGATGAAGGGCAGCCTGCACACTGACGAGATGATGAAAGCGGCCATGCAGCGCGAAAACGGCCTGCGCACCTCGCGGCGCATCTCCCATGTCTTCATCATGGACACCCCGGCCTACGCGCGGACGCTGCTGATTACCGACGCCGCCATCAACATCACGCCTGAACTCGAAGACAAAATCCACATTGTGCAGAACTCCATCGACCTGGCTCACGCGCTGGGAATTCCTGAGCCGAAGGTCGCGCTGCTCTCGGCGGTAGAAACCGTCAATCCCAAGATCAAGTCCACGCTCGACGCCGCCGCTCTCTGCAAGATGGCAGACCGCGGGCAGATTACCGGTGGCATCCTCGACGGCCCCCTCGCCTTTGACACGGCGGTGAGCCAGAAAGCCGCCAGCATCAAGAAGCTGGTTTCGCCTGTAACCGGCCAGGCTGACATCCTGGTAGTCCCGGACCTCGAGAGCGGCAACATGCTCGCCAAGCAG
This sequence comes from uncultured Acidobacteriota bacterium, assembly GCA_963830225.1. GTDB lineage: Bacteria > Acidobacteriota > Terriglobia > Terriglobales > Acidobacteriaceae > Telmatobacter. The sequence goes on from CAWHLO010000001.1 coordinate 1,081,578, forward strand.
CTTGAGTACCTGGGCGGCGCACAGTTGGCAGGCATCGTACTCGGCGCACGTGTTCCGGCCATCCTCACCAGCCGTGCAGACTCGGCTGCCACGCGGCTCACAAGCTGCGCCGTCGCCGTGCTGCTGCACTATGCCAACCATCCGATTGAGAAGGGATAATCCTTCAACGCAGGGGGGAGCTCACCGGGCGCCATCTCAAACCGAGGTGGCGCCCGCGGTGTTCTCCGCTGACGCTCCCGCCTCCGGCTCCAGCTCCCGTCCCTGTTTGAGAAACGCCACAGCCCTGGGCCCAAGATGGCGGGCGCCATCCAGCGGAGCAAGGTGCCCGCAGCCGGGAACCACATGCAGCTCGGAGTCAGGGATGAGCCCGTGCATCCGCTCTGCCTGGTCAGCCGGTATGCATTTGTCGCTGCCTCCCCAGCCCAGCAAAACCGGCATCTTCAACGTCGGCAGAATCTTCTCCGTAACGTCGCGGCCGCTGAACATGGCTCCCAGGGAGCGGCGGATCACCCAGTTGTACGGCTCGTAGGCACGGATGATACCGCGGGCAATAAAGCCGGGGATCGTCGACGGCTTCGGATTCATGATCGCGTTGAGGCTCTCGAGCTGCTCCGGCGTCGTGGGGGTAAAGATCTCGGCTTTCCACTTGGGATAGACGTGCAGACCCGCGGAGTCGAAGAGCATCAGACGGCGGACGAGGTCCGGCGCCTGCGCCGCGACAAGCTGGGCAACCCATCCCCCCATCGACCACCCGCCCAGATCGATGCTCCTGAGTCCCAGTGCACGGATGAACGCGAGAACCACAGAGGCTTCGTCGCCAACCGAGTAAGAGAAGTCTTCCGGCTGGTCGCTGCGGCCATAACCCAGCAGGTCCGGCATGTAGACGCGGAAGCCGGCTTTGGCCAGATAAGGAGCAAAGTTACGCCAGTTCTGCGCGCGGCCGCCCAGCCCATGCAGAAGGACAACCGGTGGACCCTCCTCAGGCCCATCCACAAGGTAATGCAGCCGGTAGCCGTTCACGGCAATCCAGCGTCCACGGAAGCCGCGCAGCCAGATCCACGCGCCCGTGAAGCCGTCGTAGTACGTGACAGGCCACTCCCAGAAGCCGGCGCCCACGGCGGCAGCCACAACCCCAAGGCCGGAAAGAACCATCCAGCGTTTGCGGCGAGACGGGCTCACGGCGCATCCTCCTCTGGCGGCCACAGCTTCGCAGCGCGCTGCCACCCAAGCTCGATCACGCGCGCCGTAATAGGATCCAGCGCCAATGCACTGTGGCTGTTCCACTCTGCGCGCTCGGTCCAGCGCACCTCGTCGGCGTCAGAGGCCGCGCAGAGCTCCCCGCCCGTCACGCGGCAAAGGTAGTCGGCAATCACGTAGTGGTAGCGGACGCGCTCGCCGTCGCGGTGAATGCGGTCCAGCAGTTCGATCAGCTCCACCGGTTCCACCACCAGGCCCGTCTCCTCGCGAACCTCGCGCGCCAGCCCGCCGGTAAGCGATTCACCCAGTTCCAGAGCGCCTCCAGGCAGTGACCATTGGCCTTTCAGAGGCTCGGTCCCGCGCCGCACCAGCAGTACCCGCCCGGCGTCCACAATCACCGCACCCACCGCCACAATCGGCGCCGTTGGAAACTCTCTGCGCATCTCGTTCCATCGTAATTCTTTCCGCCACAGCACGTTGACACATGAACTCGCAGGCGCAACAGGTATGAATCCCGTCCGCGGGACTATCATCAAAATGTAGAGACAGGAGAAACCATGGCGGAATTCAAGCTGCAAATTGATGGAATGCACTGCGGATCTTGCGTGAAACGCGTGACTCAGGCCCTTACTGCCACTGAAGGTGTTGAGGTTAAAGACGTCAACATCGGATCGGCGCAGCTTAGCTCCAGCCAGGAGCCCGCGCCTGTGGATGCCGCGATTGCCGCGCTCGCCAAGGCCGGCTACAACGCGCGTCTTGAAGCCTGACAAAAACTCCGGGGACTTGAAGTGCCTGAACCCGAAACAGAATCGCTCACCATGCCCGTCCTGGGCATGACCTGCGCCTCGTGCCAGCACCACGTAGAGGAAGCTCTGCGCTCCACCGAAGGTGTGGAGTCCGCTCGCGTGGACCTCATGGGCCACCGCGCCACGGTGGTCTTCGATCCAGCAAAATCCGCACCTGAAGCCTTCGTGCAGGCCATCCGCGGTGCCGGTTACGACGCCGTGCTTCCGCGTCCCGGCGAAGAGGGCACACAGCGCGAGCGCGACACCGTCGCCGAATCGGCGCGCAAGGCCTGGGTCACACTCATCGCCGGCGCCGCGGCCATGCTTCTGGCCATGCCGCTGGGAAGTGAAATGGGCGCGTTGGATCGTGCGGAAATGCATCTTCTGCCCTGGCTGTATTCGATCGATCCCAACCTGCTGCGCTGGATGCTGCTGGTGATGACGACCATCGTGGCCGTATGGGCGGGCCGTGGCATCTATATCAGCGCCATCCGCGCGCTGCGGCACGGCTCAACCAACATGAATACGCTGGTGAGCCTGGGCACAACCGTGGCTTACGCTTACTCGGCGTTCGCCACCATTCGGCCGGCCCCGGGCCGCAACGTTTACTTTGATGCGGTTCTGCTCATTGTGGGCTTCCTGCTTCTCGGCAAAGCCCTTGAAGCCCGCGCCAAACGCCGCGCTCTGGCCGCGCTCGATTCCCTCAGCCGCCTGCGCCCGGTCACCGCCCGCCGCGTTATTGACGGCGTACAGACCGTCGTGCCGCTCGAAGAGATCCGTCCCGGCGACGACATCCTCGTCCTCCCCGGCGAGCGCTTCCCCGTAGATGCCACCATCGTCGAAGGCCGCACCACAGTAGACGAGTCCATGCTCACCGGCGAATCCACGCCCCTTGAGCGCGAAGTCGGTGGCCGTGTCCTGGCCGGCTCCCTCAACTACGACGGCGCCATCACCTGCAAGGCCGAGTCGCTGGGCGAGGCCACCGTTCTCTCGCAAATCACCCGTATGGTCGAGCAGGCGCAGGGCTCCCGCGCGCCCATGGAGCGCCTCGCCGACCGTGCCAGCGCCATCTTCGTCCCCAGTGTCCTCGCCCTCGCTGCCGTCACCTTCGCTGGCTGGATCATCGCCTCCGGCTCCCTCGAACTGGCGCTCGCCAACACCGTCGCCGTGCTGGTAATCGCCTGCCCCTGCGCCATGGGACTCGCCGTCCCCGCCGCACTCACCGTGGCCGTAGGCCGCGGCGCACAGCTTGGCGTTCTGCTCAAAGGCGGCGAAGCGCTGGAGCGCCTGGGCAAGCTTGACGCCGTTGTCCTCGACAAAACCGGCACCCTCACCGTCGGCCGCCCTGTCCTCCAGGCCATCCACGTCCTTGCCGCGCCCACCGGCGATGCAGTCGTCCAGACCGCAGCCGACTCCGGCTCATCCGCCGCTCCGCCCGCAAAAGCTGCCGCCGTCTCCAACGGCAACGGCGAAGACGACCTCCTCCGCATGGCCGCAGCCGCCGAGGAGCGCTCCAACCATCCCCTCGCCCACGCCGTCGTGGACCACGCGCACCAGCGCAACCTGACCTGGAAGCAGGCTGAAGACGTACAGATCCTGCCCGGCCGCGGCTTGAGCGCCCGCGTCGAAGGCCATGACTGCCTGCTCGGTAATGAAGCGCTCTTCGCGGAGTTCTTCGTCAAGCTGCCGCAAGACATCGCCCCGCCCGAACCCGGCGTAACCCGCCTGTGGATGACACTCGACCGCCAGCCCGTCGGCTACTTTGACGCCCGCGACGCCCTGCGCCCCGATGCCGCTGAAGCGGTAGCCGAGCTGCACCGCAGCGGATTGCGCGTCATCATGCTCACCGGCGACTCCCCCGCCGCGGCCGCTCCCATCGCCAAGCAGGCCGGCATCGACGAGGTGGAAGCAGGCCTCGACCCGGCAGGCAAGCTGGCCCGCATTCGCGAGTTGCAAAAGTCCGGCCTGCGCATCGCTATGGTCGGCGATGGCATCAACGACGCCGCCGCTCTCGCCCAGGCTGATGCGGGAATCGCCATGGGCAGTGGCGCCGATCTCGCGCAGGAAGCCGGCGACGTGCTCCTGCTGCGCACCCAGCCCAAATCCATACCGGCGGCCCTCGGTCTCTCGCGTTCCACATTGCGCATCATGCGCCAGAACCTCGGCTGGGCGGTCGGCTATAACATCCTCGGCATCCCTCTTGCCGCCGGCGCGCTCTATCCCGCCTTCCATATCCTGCTCACGCCGTGGGTAGCCGCGGCAGCCATGGCCATGAGCTCGGTCTGCGTCGTCAGCAACAGCCTGCGCCTGCGCCGCTGGCAGCCCGCGCAGTAACCCGCCCAAAGTAAAGCCGCACGTCGCACCCGCGGATGCTCAGGCTCCGGCTCTGGCTCCGTTGCATACAGCGCAAACAGAAACGCTCCTATAGCGGTTCTCCTTCAGGTGTGAACTGGATCGCGTGATCATTCGCGCAGCCAGGCCCGCGCAGCGGGCAAAAGACGATAGCCCCAGGCGCAAGCCTGGGGACGAAGTCTCGTTTCGCGTGGTCAGCCCCCGCAGGGGGCGCAAGATCCGGCCTCTTTCGACTCACTGAACATCAAACGGCCTACAACCGAAAGAGAACTGCTCCTAAAAGTGAACAGTGAGTTGGAGGTAGAAGAGGTCGGGTGCGCCGGTAAAGTCGCTGGAACGTGAGGCGGCGAAGAGCTGGCCACCTGCGGTGAGGTCGGTGTTCGGCGTGACGTTCCAGGCCAGAGACGGGAGAACGAGCAGCCCGGGACCAACCAGGTCGGTCACCGTGTACGTCTGCAGGTCAATCAGCGGAGTAAGGGAGTAGCGTGCCCCCGCTGAGAGGAAGTGGCGCTGCAGGGTGTAAAGCTCGGTAGTGGGCTTCAGGAGAGAGACGGGATCGAAAGGCTTACCGGGGACGTAGCCGGAAGGCTGCGCCTGGTTGTAAAAGTATTCAGCCAGGAAGTACCACTTCTGGCCGAGTGCATAGTCGGAACCGAAGGTAAGGCGGAGAGCGTCGGGCTGGGTAGTGGAGCGGGCGGTGTACGTCAGCTCACCGCGCAGGCCCGCGCCACCCCACTGGCCTGCGAAGTCGCCGCCGGCCACCCAGTTCGTCTGGAAGCGGCCGCCCAGAAGAGCGACATCGAAGTTACGCACGGTGGTGGCCAGACGGGAGGCCTCCGTAGACCGGTCAATGCCCGCCTGGGGAGCGTAGACCAGAGACCAGCGGAGGGAGTGCGGCAGGCGCAGCGCGAGCTGGCCTGCGTCGACGCCCTGGCGCTCGTCTCCTTCCACCTGCAGAGGACTGATGGGATTGAAGAGGTCGGCGGGGCTCCAGAAATGCGCGGTACCCCAGGCGATGCGCTGGCGGCCTGCGGTCAGCTCGGCGCGGCCATGGCGCACGGTCATATAGCCGCGGTAGAGAGATGTGTCCCAGTAGGCGTGGCGTCTGTTGACAATCGCGTGGATCAGGTCGAGATAAGCGAGATCCTGGCGGTCGCGGACCTCGATGAAGTCGGGCTGGGTAATGAAATTGCCGAAGTGCAACTCGTTGTCGTAGTCAATGTGGAGAGCGGCAACGCGGCGGTAGCGGGCATCGAACGTGAGGCGGAGACGGTTGAGGCTGTCGCCATAAGCGTCGCCGGTAATCCAGGAGTGGGAACTGGTGACGAGGGAGCGGTAGTAGCCACTGAAACGCGCGTGAAAAGGCGGCGCGCTCGATTGCGCAGACGCGCCGGCGGCAAAACACAGCAAGAGCACAAGAAAGGTCAGCTTCATGTGAGGCTGGCTCGCTGCGTGTTCTCATCGGCAACAATGGCGCCGTCGTGGAGCCGGATGAGGCGGTGAGCGCGCTCCATAACCTGAGGGTCATGGGTGGAGAACAGAAAGGTGATGGACTTCTCGCTGTTGAGCTGCTCCATCATATCCAGCAGGTGAAAGGCGTTGGACGAGTCGAGGTTGGCGGTAGGCTCATCGGCAAGAATAATGGCAGGCTCGGGAAGGATGGCGCGGAGAACAGCAACACGCTGCTGCTGCCCGCCGCTCAGCTCGTTGGGGCGCTTGTTGCGGATATCGTCGAGGCCGACATCGCGCAGCAGCTGACGGGCGCGGTCGCGGCGCTGGGCCGGAGCCACGCCCTGAAGAGCAGGAACGAATTCAAGATTTTCCAGAACGCTGAGAACCGGAAGCAGGTTGAAGGCCTGAAAGACAAAGCCGATTCGCCGGAGCCGGAAATCGGCGAGCTGGTCGGCGGGAGTGACCGTCAGGTCGATGCCGTCAATCACAATGCTGCCTTCGTCGGGACGGTCGAGAGCGCCGATGAGGTTGAGCAGTGTGCTTTTGCCTGACCCGGAGGGCCCCACGACGGCCGCAAAGGCGCCGCGTTCCAGGTCAAGACTAACGTCGCGAAGGGCATACACGGCAACGTGGTTCGAATACGTGCGCGAGACGTGTTGTACGCGGGCAAGAGCGGAATCAGACATGGCGAATGGCCTCCACGGGGCGGAGATGAGATGCGTGCACCGCGGGATAGAGCGAGACAAGCAGGACGACGGCGAGTATGGCGAGATTCGAGTAAACAACGTTGGCAACCGTCAGAACCGAGTAGACGCGGCTTGAGGTGATACCCAGCGCGGCGGCTCCGGCGGCGAACGAAGTAAGATCGATGCCGTTGTGGGCAAAGTAGAGGGAGGCAGCCGAGCCAATGAGGGTTCCGGCGGCAATCCCGATAAGCCCTAGAGCAAGCGCCTCGAAGACGACGAGGCGGACCACCTGGCGAGGCTTCACGCCGAGGGCCATCATCACGCCAAACTCGCGCACGCGCTCAAAGATCGACATCATGATCGTGTTGAGGATGCCGATCGAGATGACCACAAAGAGAATGAGCACAATGATGTAGAAAAAGCCGTCGTCGAGCTGGATAAATTGCTGCAGGAAAGGCTCCACCTTCCACCAGGGCAGGATTTCGACAGGTTGATGAGCAAGTGCCGCGCGCAGAGAGGCAACGGCGGGTGCCACTTGCCGGGAGTTGCCCAGCAGGATGGCGGCCTCGGAGACCCGGTGGTGGAGAACAAAGAGGTCCTGGGCATCCGAGCGGAGGATGAAAACCACGCCGTTATCCATCTCCGGTGAGCCGGAGCGGAAGATGCCCTGAACGCGGAAGAGCTGCGCCCCCATCGAGCCATCGGCCGCCTGCACCATGATGACAATCTTGTCGCCAAGGCCGGCTTTCAGGTGCGCGGCCAGCCGGTCCCCAATCAGGATGGGCCGCTGCACCGAGGCCGAGAGGTACGAGCCCTTGATGATCGCGCGCTGGATTGTGGTCACAGTGCGTTCCTGCGCGGGATTGACGCCGAGAATCTGCACGCCCCCGGAGTTGTCGGCGGTGCTCGCCAGTCCGTCACCCAGCACGCGCAGGGAGTAGCCGCGAAGTCCCGGCAGAGACTGGATGGCGTGGGCGACGGCTTGCGGATCGGGAAGGGTCTTGTTCAGCCCCGGATTGTCGTGATAGCCGGCGTGGTGAATCTGGATGTGGCCAATCTCCGAGCGCACGGAGTTGTCGATCATCTGTTCGTGGAAGCCGTCACCCACACTGCGCATGAAGATGTTGAAGGCGAGACCCAGCGCGATGGCGGAGACGGTGAGCAATGAGCGGCGGCGGTTGCGCCACACGTTGCGCCAGGCGATGGCGAAAAACAGCATTGAAAATGCCTCCCGTCAAAATGCTTGCTGCAGGTTTTCCCGCGTAAAGGTTGACGCCGGAATCTTGCGGTTGAAGACAAGGTTGGCAAACACAAGCGTGGTCCGGTGGCCGGGCCGTGTAACCGACGTCATGATCCAGCGCATGGGATAGAGGCGGCCTCCGGTGACGCGGAAGTCCTCATAAGCGAGAACCTTCTTGAGGGTGCCTCTGTCGTCGTAATACTCCTGGCGGCGAGGCAGCGCGTCCTTCTTGCGGACGAACAGCACAACGCGGCCCCACACCACGGGAGCATCGGGCTTCGGCGTGGACACAATGCGGTAGCAAGGGTCGCCGGCGATGGTCTTTTCGCCGTCGAGCTTATGCGTGTAGTCCTTCACCAGGCTGCTCTCGCGGACCAGGTCGTCGTTGGTAAAGTCGCTGCCGAGCCAGGCCTGAAGCATCAGCGAAGGTGGAATTTTGATGACCCGCTCCACTGAGGGCAGGTAGTTCCACATGTTCGTCTGGATGCGGAGCGTGGCGGTGCCCGCATCGCGCGCCGGGGCGGTCACGCGGATAAAGGTCTTGTCGGGATTCACGGCCCAGTAATTCATCTTGAGGGTGCGCTGCCAGTCCGGGGTATGAACGGTCATGGAGACCTTGCCCTGCTCGGTGCGGCCGCGGAGCGAGTCCTCACTGCGCTGGACGAGTTGGTCAACGTTCACTCGCTGGCCGTTCACCCGCTGGCCCGGTACGGCCCGCGAAGCAAAGAGGACAATCACGAGGAGGAACAGGCCGCGCGCAAGCCGATGGGCAGTGCGCGCAGCAGTCGACTGCGGTGGAGTCATGAAGACATCTCACTTTCCTTTGGAGCAATGCCGTCCAGCAGCGTGCGCAGCGAAGCCTCAAAGAACTTTTCGAAAGGAAAGGCGTTGGGTTCGAGCGCCCACAGAAGGACGAGGCCTTCGCACAAGCCGGTGATGGCGGCTGCCGTCTGATTGGTATCGTGAGCCGCGAACTCGCCGTGCTCGATGCCCTGTTGCAGAAGCTGGGCGAGTTCGCCGCAGTAGTCCACGTAGAGCTTGCCGAGATGTTCGCGAACGGATTTTTGGCGTACCGCGACAGCGTAGAACTCGAGGGTCAGAGCGCGGGGCATGTATTTCACAACGCTCTCCACCTCGCGGCTATACCGCAGCAGCCTTTCGCGGATCGTGCCCTGCCCCTGATGCAGTTTGCGGATCTTGTCCAGCTCCTGGACGAAGAAGCGCTTCATCAGGGCGCCGATAAGGCGGTCCTTGCTCTTGAAGTACCAGTAAAGAGTTCCTTTGCTCAGGCCGGCGCGCTGAACCACGTCGTCCACGCTGGCCTCCTGCAGCCCAGACTCGCTGAACACCTGGAGGGCCGCATCGAGGATTTCGTTTTGACGGTCTTCGGAGAGTTCGTGACGTTTTGCCATGGTTTTTCTAAACTGACTACTCAGTCTAGACCGACCGGTCAGTTTACACAACCACAAGACCAGGAAAAGAGCCGGCAACTGCGGAAAAACTCAACGTGAGCGAGGTTTATGTCAGATCCCTAGTCCCTATTTTGCCGATAATTTCCCCCTTCTGGCGCACAATAAGAACAGTAGAGGAAAAGCCCTCAACGGGCCTCCGCCCGCGGGCCGCAGTCACAGATCCAACGCACTCCCAAACAGAGCGCAAAAACACGAAAATCGCCCGTAAATGTGCCGATTGCAGAGGTTGAAAAATGAGTCAAATGCTTGCAGCCAAAAGAATTACGCAACATAAAACTCAAATTTCACCAAAAAAAACTGCAAAATCGCACTGGGAAACTGGGTTTTGGCTCTAACCCACTGAAACAAAAAGATCGCAACCCACCCAGAAACCCAGTCTCCCAGTTTCTGTGAGAATGGGGAAATGGGCTTCCGCTAGATCCACAACAGCGGCGCCAGCCCCGCCACCGCCAGCGCCAGCAGCAGCGCCAGGCTCTGCTTCCCCGTCCGCCGGTCGCCCAGCCCATAGGCATAGAAGCCCTTGATGATGTTGTTGCTCGCCGCCGCAATCAAAATCGCCCCCGCCGCAACCTTCACCGCCGTCACCGTCCCCGCCGCCTGCGTCAACCCCATAATGAACGGATCCACATCCGTCACGCCCATGACCGCCGCCAGCGTATCCACGCCCGCACGGCCCAGGTACTGCACCGCAAGCTGCGTAATCACCAGCATGGCCAGAAACAGCCCCGCAAACAGAAAAGCCGTGGTCAGTTCCAGCGGATTGCGTGGCTGCTGCTCCTGCTGCACCGTGCGCGCCGCCTCCGCATCGGCGCGGCGCGTCCACAGCCACCCCCCACCGCATCCCGCCGCCGCCAGCACCAGAAACGGCACCGCCAGCAACATCATCAGTTGCCGGTTAAACAGCGCCAGCAGCACCGTAAGCCGCAAGTACATCACGCCTGAAGCCATCAGAATCCCGCCTGAAAACAGGTGCGGGTGGTCTTCCGACTTCCCCTGCTTCGCCATCACCAAGGTAGTCACCGTAGACGAGTAGGCGCCACCCAGCAGCGCAGCCAGCACAATGCCACCCTGGCCCTTCGTAAGCTTTTGCAGCACATAGCTGCCATAAGAGATGGCGCTGATGGCCACCACCACCAACCAGGTCTTGAACGGGTTGATGTGGAACGGCCCGAACTCCTTGTTGGGCAACACCGGCAAAATCACGCCGGAGAGCAGCAGGAATTTGGCGAAGGTGAGAATCTCGGTCGGGCCGATGCGCGCGGCGAGCTTTTCAAGCGCCGATTTCAGATCAAGCAGGAGCAGACTGGCGACAGCGAGCGTCGTGGCGATCCAGAGATGGTTGTAGTAGACGAGTGCGCCCACGAGAAACGTCGCCAGCCCCGACATCTCCGTGGTGACGCCGGCCGGCTCAGTCCCTGTCAGCTTGTGCCAGTATGAGAGCAACAGGAATCCAGCCACCACGAGGAAGCCAACGGTAAGCGGCCACAGTTGCGCTCCCGACAACATCGCCAGCGAGTAGCCGATGAGCCCAACCAGCGGGAAAGTGCGCACGCCGCCGAAGGAATAGCCGCCGCCGGCCTTGTGCTCCTCGCGCTCCAGCCCAATGAGGAACGAAAGGAAGAGAACCAGGACGATCTTCACCGCTTCCGGTGGAAGCTGTTTGTAAAGCTCCATGCGATGCGCGCCTCAAATTGCTGCTGCCGCAGGTATGCATGAAAGCATACACTTGGCAGGCCGCTACCGCTCGCTGTCCAGCACTTCCATCTGCCGGGCGTCGTAGCGCGTTCCAGCTACGGAGTCAGCCGGAACCGCCGTCTCGATTGCTGCAATCTCATCCGCCGTCAGCGTCACATCCAGAGCGCCCAGACTCTCTGCTAGTTGGGCACGCGTGCGCGATCCAATAACGGGAACAACGGAGTTGCCCTTGGCCAGCACCCACGCTATGGCCACCTGCACCTGCGTAATCCCCTTGTCAGCAGCGATTTCTTTGAGCCTCGCCACAAGCCGTTGATTCTGCTCTAGGTTGCCGGCGGCAAAGCGCGGAAAGCGGTTTCGAATGTCTGCCCCTCCACCGGGCTGCGAGCCTGATAGCAGTCCCCGCGACAGCGCACCGTAAGTAGTGGCCGCAATACCCAACTCGTTGAGCACAGGAAAGATTCGCGCCTCCGCAGCACGGCTCACCAGGGAATACTCAATCTGCAGGTCCACGATGGGGTGCACGGCCGCTGCCCGCCGGATGGTCTCAGCCCCCACCTCCGAAAGGCCGATATAGCGCACATACCCGGCTTCTACCAGTTCGGCTATGGCCCCTATCGTCTCCTCAATGGGAACCTTGGGGTCGAGCCGGGCGGGGCGGTAAATGTCCACGTGATCGACTCCCAGCCGCTTAAGGGAATAGGCAAGGGCGGTCTTCACCGCCACTGGACGCGCATCGTATCCCAGCCATGCGCCGTCCGGCCCGCGTTGGGCGCCAAATTTCACGGAAAGCAACACTCCATCGCGCCGCGATTCCAGCGCACGCCCGATGAGCATTTCGTTGTGTCCCATGCCGTAAAAGTCACCTGTATCCAGTAGGTTGACGCCGGCATCAAGCGCCGCATGGATGGTTGCAATGGACTCTGCGTTGTCGCTTGGTCCGTACATGCCGCTCATCCCCATGCAGCCCAGCGCCATGGGAAAAACCTCTGGGCCGCTGGCGCCGAGCTTTCGGCGCGAATTTCTTGGTGTGGTCATCGCATGCCCCTTGTCAAAAGAGAATCGTAGACTCGCAATTGCGAGGCGGCAAGGCGACTGCTATCGCCGGGAATCTCGCGGGCTCGCCGAGGGGGGTCCTGTCAGTTTGTGCTTTCCGGCACTGTAATTTTCTGACTTCATGAGATTTACACGCACTGCTAGACGCCTTATCCTCAGCGCCCGCCAATTTCCTGTTTTCATTCTCACCACAACTCTGCCATACTTGATTGTGCCTCCCAAGTACGGCCATTCCATACATCTAAGCAAGGGGTCGAATTAATGTCGGCAAAGTATGTCTTTGTGACGGGCGGAGTTGTATCGAGTCTAGGTAAGGGTCTGGCGGCTGCTTCCATCGGCTGCCTCCTTGAGAGCCGCGGTCTCCGCGTGAATATCATGAAGTTCGACCCGTACCTCAACGTCGATCCGGGAACGATGTCGCCCTTCCAGCATGGCGAAGTCTTCGTAACCGACGATGGCGCCGAGACCGATCTGGACCTGGGCCACTACGAGCGCTTCACCCATGCGCCGCTCTCGCGCGACAACAACCTGACCACCGGCCGCATCTACGAGCAGATCATCCTGAAGGAACGTCGCGGCGACTACCTGGGGAAGACCGTCCAAGTTATCCCTCATGTGACCAACGAGATCAAGAATGCGATGCGAAAAGTGGCTGCCAATGGCGCCGATGTGACCATCGTCGAGATTGGCGGCACGGTAGGCGACATCGAATCGCTGCCGTTTCTTGAAGCCATTCGCCAGATGCGGCAGGAGGTAGGGCGAGAAAACACCGTGTTCGTGCACCTAACACTGGTACCGTGGATCGCCGCTGCGCAGGAGTTGAAGACCAAACCGACGCAGCACTCAGTGAAGGAGCTGCTCTCAATTGGCATCCAGGCAGACGTGCTGCTTTGCCGCTCTGACCGGCAGCTCAGCCGCGAGATCAAGCAGAAGATCGCCGCGTTCTGCAACGTGGAAGAAAAAGCCGTGATCGGCGCCCGCACCGTGTCCTCGATTTACGAAGTACCGCTGGGTTTTGCGCAGGAGGGCGTGGACGCTCTCATCCTGAAGTATCTGCATAAAGAAGCGCCCGAAGCCGATTTGAGTAAGTGGAAAGACTTGGTCGACCGGGCATACCATCCGAAAGACGACGTTTCCATCGCCATAGTTGGCAAGTATGTGGAATACGAGGATAGTTATAAGTCTCTCAAAGAGGCTTTGACTCACGGGGCTATATCGCAAAACCTCAAACTGACCATCACCTGGATTGAGGCTGAAGGCCTGGAGTCCGAAACACCCGGCGACCGCAGTTATGAGTCGCAGCTGGAAGGATTCGATGGCATCCTGGTTCCGGGAGGCTTTGGCAAGCGCGGCATTGAGGGAATGCTGAATGCCATCCGCTACGCCCGCGAGAAAAAGGTGCCGTACTTTGGCATCTGCCTTGGCATGCAAACGGCATGCATCGAGTTTGCCCGCAACGTCTGCGGCCTGAAAGATGCCAACTCAAGCGAGTTTGACCCGGCGAGCCCGCATCGCGTGATTTACAAGCTGCGTGAGTTGCTGGGCGTGGAAGAGATGGGCGGGACAATGCGGCTGGGCGCGTGGACGTGCATATTGCAGGAGGATTCGCTGGCAGCGAAGGCATATGGGATGTCAGAGATCAGCGAGCGCCATCGCCACCGGTATGAATTCAACCGCGAGTATGAGGCATTGCTCACGGGTGGCGGACTGCGACTCAGCGGCACAACGCCCGATGCGACCTATGTGGAGATTGTTGAGATACCCGACCATCCTTATTTCCTCGGATGCCAGTTCCATCCGGAATTCAAGTCGAAACCACTCGAGCCGCACCCATTGTTCCGTGAGTTTGTGACGGCGAGTTATAAGAATAGGCGGAAAAGGATGGAGACTGAAGTAAGTGAGCCGTCGAGTCTGACAAACGTGGCATCGTCCTGAACGGCTGAGGCAATAACAACAAGTGAAAATACTGGATGAAGGCTTCGGCGGATCGATTCCTGAACTAACTCCTGCAAGTTCCGGGTCCCATTTGCCGCGGCACACGGAGCCCGGACACTCAATTTGGCTTTAAGTCCAGGCGATCAATTGGCTATTTTGGTGTCTTCGGGGTTTGTTGAGCCATCGGCTTGACCTTGGCATTCGAATGCACGTGACCGGCGACAGACGTTGCCGAAGATTTCCCCGTTTCTTTTTCTTTGGATTTTGGCTGCAGATTCCTTTTCGGCTGGCTCGATTCCGCCTGCTTGTTGAGCACCGGACCGTTGAGGGTCTGCGGCCGCCGGATAACGCCGGCGCTTGAAAATCCCCCCTGCTGCATCACGACTCGCGGCGCCGCGATTGCCCGCGCCGTCTCACTCTTTTGCACATGCGAATAGATGCCCCATCCGCCGCCGCCCACGACAAGGACGATGGCGGCAGCCGCTGCGCTGCGCATCCAGTCGCGCGCGTGCAACGGTTGCGGCCAGGTCAGAATTCGCGCGCTGCGGGGCGCAGCCAGCACACCGGAAAAGACGCGATCTTCAAGGCCCGCGGGGGGAGGCAGTTTGGCGACCAGGCGCAGCGTGGCGTCAACTTCTCCATCTGGCGCCCCACCGTCAGGAGTAGAGGAAACGGGACTCTTGGCAGACGGAAATTCACTGGGGGAATTCATCGCTGACTCCTTACATGGTTTAGCAGGCCAGCCATCAGGTTGCGGGCGCGGAAGAGGCGGGAGCGAACGCTGGATTCGGTAATTCCCAGCACCTCTGCAATTTCCACGCTTGAAAGTTCTTCGAACGCTGAAAGCAGAAGTACCTCGCGCTCTTTGGCTGGAAGGCGCTCCACGCACGCCAGTACATGGGCATGGTGCTGGGCGGCAGCGGTTATCTGCTCGGCAGAAAGCCCTTTCGAGGGAAGCACTCGCGCCAGCTCCGCCACATCGTCGGTTTCAGGGCGGGTTTTGGCGCGCCGCTTGCGATCGAGCACGATGTTCCACACGATGCGGATGAGCCAAACGCGATGGTCGCGCACTTCAGCGAGCGTTTCGCGGTGGCGCAGGACGCGCAGAAATGTCTCCTGCACCGCATCTTCAGCATCCGCGGGATTGCGCAGAACGGAAAAGGCTACGCGGTAAAGTGTGGAAGCATACTCACTCACCAAGGCAGCAAGCGCGTCTTCTTCTGCCTGAGTGCGGAGGCGCTCCTTTGCCGCGCTGTTAGGAATCTCCATCCATCCTGCGTAAATTGCCTGGCTGGTACTGCTCATAGCCGACCAGACGCAGGCAATGGGAAAAGTGCTCGGAAACCAGATTGCTGCTCTTCGAAATTCCGATACAAATGGCGCGGTTCTCGCCGCGGCGGAGGCTGGACGTTTCTACTGCTGCTGGCCGCTCAGCTTTTCTCCTGCGATGGCACCGGCAGCGCCCTGTTTGTCAGAATCCTTGACTTTAGCCCACAGCGCGCGCGCCTGTTCCTGCTTGCCCTGAGCGGCATAGAGATCGGCCAAATCAAGCTGGGCCACGGATGCCGAAACGGTCTCAGAGGGCTTGGCGATGATCTCATTGTAGAGGTTGATCGCTTGCGAATCGCGCCCGGTTTGACGGTAAAGTCCGGCGAGGGCCAGCTTGGCCAGATTGGCGGTGTTGCGATTCCACGCGCCGGCGGCGGCCTTCAATTCATTCTCAGCGGCAGAATTATTCCCAAGTTCCTCGTTGGTGATGCCGAGAAAGTAGCGCGCCTTGGTGCCTTCGGGCAGCCAGCCGTATTTTTGCACTACGGCCTGAAATTCCTTTTGGGCAGCCTTGGAACGGTCTGCGGCGGTGGCATAGCTTCCACTCTGGGCCTCGGCGGGCACTCCCGGCTCTGTCAGAGGAGCCGTGTAAATGTCCAGCGCCGAACCCAGCGCCGAAGAGGCAGCGGAGTTTTCAACGGTCCAGTAAACGAACGCGCCCAGGCAGAGAACAACTACCACGCCTGCCGTAATGGCCCAGCGCTTTACGCCAGACCGGTGACCGCTGAACCAAGTTACGCCGCTTGCTGCAGCCTGCGCAAACTTATCCCCTTTGAGAACGCGACGGGTTTGAGTATCCACGGGGTTTTTCGAGTCCTTCGTCGGTAGACTTGCAGGCGGGTCTCAACACAGGTGGAGGCGCAGCAACTGCAACTTATTTAGTTTATCAGTGTGCCAAGTCGGGAGTCCACCAGACTTGACATGCCTGAGAATCCGTCTCCTCGTGGCCACGCTTGCTCTCGTGACCCCGGAACGGTACGCTGATTATATGTACGAAGAATTTGACGTGAAAGAGCGGTGGAGCGGGGAAGAGCTCCATTGCCGCTGGAAGGCCAATATTGTGGCCATTGCCACTCGGCATGCCGACGCGGTGGACATACGCTTTGATGTGAACGAACGCCCCATGTGGATCGCGCTGCCCTGCACGGCGTGGGTGGAACAGAAGAAGCGCGCCGGCAAGGTGATCACCGACCGGCTTGCTGCCCAGGTTGCCGGCCGCTATCTGAAGCAGATCATCGAGCAAGGCTATGACGCCCGCCGCGAGGTGTACACCATGACCGTGGCTGAGGTGCTGCAGCACCTGGATGCCGTGGTGGCCGAGGCCAAAGCGCAGGGTGGGTTGCCATCACTTCCGGTTGGCGTGGAAGCGACGGGATAGTCATTTCCCATTGTGCCGCGATAGCCGCAGCTGCCAGGCTCCGGCCGTGAATCTATGACGCTTTCTCCTCGTATCCGCAGGCGTCGAGGCGCTCCCTTTCGTCGAGCTATCCTTCTCATCGTTGCGTTCTTTGCCGGCGTTTCTTCCGGCGCGCAAACTGTACCTGCACTCAACGCTCCGCTTCCCAATCCCAAAGAGCTGCTGAAGCGCGCACTCGCCAATGAGAAAAAGCGGGCAGCCGAACAGGAGCGCTACGAGTGCCGCGTAACCGACACAAACGTCCAAACCGACAAGCACGGGAATGTGAAAAAGACCTCAACCGTGGTGCAAGAGCAATTCTTCGTTAACGGCATCCCCATCGAGCGTACGATCTCCAGAAACGGCAGGGATTTGTCGCCTGAGCAGGTGAAGAAGCAGGACGAGCGAGTCATGAAAGAGACGCTCAAGTACAGCAACGCAACCACGGCGAAGAAGAAAACCGATAAGCAGAACCGGCAGATTCAGGATCTTATCGAAGCCATGATGCTAACCCATGGCCGTCGCAAGATCGTGAACAGGCGCAGCGTCCTCTATTACGACATTGTCCCCAACCCCAAATTCCATGCCAGAAACCTCACCCAGCGTTTTGCCAGGGTTATGCAGGGCACAATCTCCATCGACGAACAAAGCGGCGAAATGATCGACCTCAATATCAAATCAGTCGCCGATCTGAGGATCGCCGGCGGCTTACTTGCCAGCCTCCATAAAGGCTTCTGGCTGCACATCCACAACCACGCCGAACCCGACGGCGTGTGGCTCAACGATCTGGCGGAAGGCAGCGGCAACGCCCGGGCCGCGCTCTTCTTTCATCCGTATTTCCGCTTCAAGGAGACGACCGGCGACTGCCACCTGTACACAGCGAAGGCGATGGAGGTAGGGAAGGCGACGGTGGTGAAGTAGCCGATCTTGCTAGCGGGCGCAAGAAAAGGATCCCGTAGGGATGCCACGAGAAGATGAGCCAAGCCTCATTTGCCAGTCGTTTCAATTTAACGCCAAGTTATATCTCGCAATGGGAACGCGAATTAAGCCAACCGAAAGGTACCGCACTGGTTCTCCTCAACGTGATTCGGCGGATGGGAATCGAGGCGATTCTGTAGCTGCATCGGCTCTTTGCATTCCCGAGTCTCAGAATCGGGAGCACAGGATACCCAGTATAATTGTTTGTCACTACGCATCTTCAGCGGCGCAGCGTTCTAGGCTATGCTCAATCTGGCCTTATGAGCATCTTCTCAAGCATATTTCGCGCATTGACCGGTCCGAATCCGCGGCCCGCTCCAGTACAGGAGAGCCGAGCCAATGTTGCTCCGACTGTTGCCAAAACAGACATCCCTCGGAAGATTATCCCCGTCACCGTGGAATTCGATGCTCTTCGTCCAGAAATCGAGCGTGTCTCTTCTGCATTGAGACAGCGAGTTCCAGTTACGTTGATCCATGGGCGTGCGGGGACCGGGAAGACAACTCTCATCCGCAAGATCGTCGAGGAAGCCGAGCTTAACCACGTGATTCTTGCCTTTACAGGACCCGCAGCCCTTAACGCTGGTGGTCAAACAATCCATTCATTTTTTGGTCTACGGCCCGGAATCATCAATTTGGATCAGATCAATCTCAAGGATCGGCTGAGATCGATTGTTCGTCGATTGGACTTCATCGTTATAGATGAGATTTCAATGGTTCGTGCCGATCTTCTGGACTCAGTTGATCACACTCTCCGAATTCATCGGGGGCAGGATTCCCCGTTCGGGGGAGTCCCATTGTTGATCGTAGGCGATTTTCTGCAACTTCCTCCAATTGTTAAGCCTTTCGAAATCCCCATACTCAAGAATCTCGGTTATCATTCCAGATTTGCATTCGCCTCAAAATGCTTGCAAAACATTGTTCCGAAGGTAATTGAATTAACTACCGTCCATCGGCAATCTGACGCGGAATTCATCGAGCTTCTGGGCAAAATTCGAATCGGAGAAGACGTCCACGGCACCATTGCGGCATTGAATCGTCTTTGCCACCGTGCCCATCGCACCTCAAATGTTCCAGTGTTGCTCACGGCACGAAATGACGATGCGGAATTACACAACGCACGCGGTCTCCAGTCATTGCCAGGCGATACAAGCACCTATGAAGGAAGAATTGATGGAGTATTTCCGAAGGATGAGCGATTACGGGCACCTGAATTTCTTGACCTTAGAATTGGCGCGCGAGCTATGCTTGTCAAGAATGATCCGGAGAAACGGTGGGTAAATGGCTCGCTAGCAACTGTTACTAAACTCGGTCCGAACAGTGCTTGGGTTCGCCTTGATGAAAACGGCTTCGAGCATGAAGTAGCAACTGAAACTTGGGAGAACATCAAATACGAATGGGACCATATGGAAAACCGCGTCAAGGCAAAGGTAATCGGAAGATATAGCCAAATCCCGCTGACCCTGGCATGGGCTATGACTATCCATAAGGCCCAGGGGCTGACTCTTTCTGATGTCAGAATTGATCTTGGTAGCGGGTCTTTCACCGAAGGTCAGACTTACGTAGCGCTGTCACGCGCAAAATCCATCGAAGGACTCTCGTTCGAAAAGCCCTTGAAGGCAGGAGACGTGAAAGTCCATTCGCATCTTGTGAATGCTGTGAGGCGCATGGTCGAAAACGCAAACCGTCAAGATTTCAATCCTTAAGACGCAAAAGGCCACCCCTTTCGGGATGGCCTTTTGCAGAATTTATTGCCGGCGATCACCTAATCTCCCACACGGTCGCCCGTGCAGTACCATCGGCCCAATTGGCAGAACTTTCTCCGGAAAGCTTCCTGCCGATGTGGCGATTGGATCGAGCGGTTTCAGCCGATGGTACGATAAATGGAAACGTGACAGCCGACAGAGGAGTCGAGCAATGAACGAGATCATCTTTGAGGTGCGCGAGGACGAGGCTGACGGCGGGTTTATCGCTTCGGCGCTCGGCTACGGCATCCACACGCAGGCGGAAAGCCGTGAAGAACTGCGCGCCATGGCGCGCGAGGCCGTCGAGTGCTACTTCGAGAACGCCGAGGAAGCACCCAAATTGATCCGCCTTCACTTCGTTCACGACGAAGTGATCGCCGCATGAAGCTGCCGCGCGACATCGACGGGACGAAGCTGGTGAAGGCTCTCCATGTTCTCGGCTACGAGATTACGCGACAGAAAGGTTCCCATATACGCGCTACTACGCAGCAGAATGGCGAAAACCACGAGGTCATCCCATGCCACTCGCCGCTCAAAGTGGGGACTCTCTCCGGCATTCTCAAGCATATCGCAGCGCATCACCGCCTGACGCTGGACGAAGTACTCCGCCTGCTCAATCTTTAGCCGAAAACAGCCGTATACGCAAAAAGGCCATCCCATACGGGATGGCCTTTTTGTTAGGAATTTATTGCCGGCGATCACCTAATCTCCCACACGGTCGCCCGTGCAGTACCATCGGCCCAGCGAGGCTTAACTTCCGTGTTCGGGATGGGAACGGGTGATCCCTCGCAGTATGGTCACCGGCAAACTTGAAGGCGCTTGGCGGGTGGTTGCCCGCAGTCGGCCGTGCGTCTGCGTTATCCGGGGCTTCCGGAAACTCACAAGGACGCAGCCAACAATCTGGCGCCACAAAATACCAACGAAATCGATTGGGTCGTACAAGGCTTGAAGAATGTCCGCTTTGAACTGCGCGGAGTTAATTCTATGGTCAAGCCGAACGGGCGATTAGTACTGGTAAGCTACACGCATTACTGTGCTTCCACACCCAGCCTATCAACCAGGTCGTCTTCCTGGGCCCTTCAGGGAGATCTCATCTTGGGGCGTGCTTCCCGCTTATATGCATTCAGCGGTTATCACAACCGAACTTCGCTACCCAGCCGTGCCCCTGGCAGGACAACTGGAACACAAGAGGTTCGTCCATCCCGGTCCTCTCGTACTAAGGACAGCCCCCCTCAAATCTCCTACGCCCACAGCAGATAGGGACCGAACTGTCTCGCGACGTTCTGAACCCAGCTCACGTACCGCTTTAATAGGCGAACAGCCTAACCCTTGGAACCTTCTACAGCTCCAGGATGCGATGAGCCGACATCGAGGTGCCAAACCGCATGCGTCGATATGAACTCTTGGCATCGATCAGCCTGTTATCCCCGGCGTACCTTTTATCCGTTGAGCGATGGCCCTTCCATACAGAACCACCGGATCACTAAGGCCTGCTTTCGCACCTGCTCGACTTGTTGGTCTCGCAGTCAACCACTGCTTATGCCTTTACACTCGACGGCTGATTTCCAAACAGCCTGAGACTAGCTTCGCGCGCCTCCGTTACATTTTAGGAGGCGACCGCCCCAGTCAAACTACCCGCCTAGCTATGTCCCTCTCCCGGATAACGGGAGGAGGTTAGAATCACAGCACTCGCAGGGTGGTATCTCACCGTTGGCTCCGCCAAGCCCAAAAGCCTGGCATCAAAGCCTCCCACCTATCCTGCGCAGACGAGAGCCATAACTCATGGTTAAGGTGTAGTAAAGGTGCACGGGGTCTTTCCGTCTAGCTGCGGGTAACCGGCATCTTCACCGGTACTACAAGTTCGCCGAGCAACTCGTTAAGACAGTCGTACGATCGTTACGCCATTCGTGCAGGTCGGAACTTACCCGACAAGGAATTTCGCTACCTTAGGACCGTTATAGTTACGGCCGCCGTTCACCGGGGCTTCAATTCAAAGCTTCGCTTGCGCTAACCTCTCCTTTTAACCTTCCGGCACCGGGCAGGCGTCAGCCCCTATACGTCGTTTTCGACTTTGCAGAGACCTGTGTTTTTGTTAAACAGTCGCCGTACGCGCTTCACTGCGGCCCACTTGCGTGGGCGCTCCTTCTCCCGAAGTTACGGAGCTAATTTGCCGAGTTCCTTAACGAGCTTTCACTCGAGCGCCTTTGGATATTCTCCTCGTCTACCTGTGTCGGTTTGGGGTACGGTTCCCTTTGTTCTCCTTAGAGGATTTTCTCGGCAGCGTGAACTCAGCATCCTTGCCCCATTCGGGACTGCGATACGCCTCACCGTTGAGCCCTGGTGGATTTACCTGCCAGGACCGGCTTACGCGCACCGACCGCTATAGCCATAGAGCGGCATGCTTATCCTTCTGCGTCACCCCATCGTCAAACGAACATTGGGAGGGACGGAATATTAACCGTCTGTCCATCAGCTACGCCTTTCGGCCTCGCCTTAGGGACCGACTAACCCTGAGCGGATTAACCTTCCTCAGGAAACCTTAGACTTTCGGCGCGGAGGGTTCTCACCTCCGTTATCGCTACTTATGCCGGCAGGGTCACTTCGCAACGCTCCACCAGTCCTCTCGGTCTGGCTTCGCAGCTGTTGAGAATGCTCTCCTACCACGCGCACCCTAAGGTACGCATCCGCTGCTTCGGTGTACGGTTTGAGCCCCGTTGTATTGTCGGCACCGGACCGCTTGACCAGTGAGCTATTACGCTTTCTTTAAAGGATGGCTGCTTCTAAGCCAACCTCCTGGCTGTCTGAGCGTTCCGACTTCCTTTCCCACTTAACCGTAACTTGGGGACCTTAGCAGGCGGTCTGGGCTGTTTCCCTCTCGACGACGAGGCTTAGCCCCCGCCGTCTGACTCCCGGACTGGTTGTCGCTGGCATTCGCAGTTTGGTTGGATTCAGTAAGCCGGAAAGCCCCCTAGTCCATCCAGCTCTCTACCACCAGCGCAAATCATCCGAGGCTAGCCCTAAAGCTATTTCGGAGAGAACGAGCTATCACGGAATTTGATTAGCCTTTCACCCCTACCCACAGCTCATCCGAGCTTTTTTCAACAAACACCGGTTCGGACCTCCAGTGAGTGTTACCTCACCTTCATCCTGGCCATGGGTAGATCATCCCGCTTCGCGTCTATTCCTGCCAACTGAATCGCCCTATTCAGACTCGCTTTCGCTGCGGCTCGCTTACGCTTAACCTTGCTGACAAGAATAACTAGCCGGCTCATTATGCAATAGGCACGCGGTCAGGCATTCCCTTGCGGGCATAGCCCTCCCACTGCTTGTAGGCACACGGTTTCAGGTACTTTACACTCCCCTCGACGGGGTTCTTTTCACCTTTCCCTCACGGTACTTGTTCACTATCGGTCAGAGACTAGTATTTAGCCTTACGGGATGGTCCCCGTAGATTCAAGCAGGGTTCCACGTGCCCCGCCTTACTCAGGTATCCGCTTCGAGTCTGGACTATTTTCGCCTACGCGCCTGTCACGCTCTATGGCTCCACTTTCCAGAGGATTCAGCTAACAGCCAGATTGGTAACTCTACTGTTGCGGACCCTACAACCCCCGAAGCACCGAAATGCTACGGGTTTGGGCTCTTCCGATTTCGCTCGCCACTACTTTCGGAATCGAGGTTTCTTTCTTTTCCTTCAGGTACTGAGATGGTTCACTTCCCTGAGTTCGCTCTAACCCGCCTATGTATTCAGCGGGTAGTTCCCGGGGTTTGCCCGGGAGGGTTTCCCCATTCGGAGATCTCCGGTTATAGCGCCTGTGTGCGGCTTACCGAAGCTTATCGCAGCTTGCCACGTCCTTCATCGCCTGTCTCTGCCAAGGCATCCACCGTGCGCCCTTAGTAGCTTGACCATAGAATTAACTCCGAGCAAGGGAGCCGAATCGCTTCGGGTCCCGACGGGAGTTAACCTATTCTCCGCCTCTGAGTATGACTCGCGGCGCTCACGCGCCTCAAATCATGACTCCTAAAGACACTCTTCTTACTTGAACACTTGCTTGGGCTAGTAAATTTCACTAACTTACAACATGTGCTCGGCCTTGTATTCAAACGCGCCTGGATACTTTCGCTTGCCGAGTGCGCCTCACGGCGAATCGCAAGCTATCCAAACACGTTACCCAATCTATTTCGTTGTCGAACATCATTCCGCTCGGCCTTTTTGCCGCCGCGGCCCGCCCTAAGGCGGTTGAAACCCGCCGGAACGCTTGATTCATGCGTCCAGCCTGCTTCCTGATCGCAGCCACCACAATGGTTGCGATCGGAAAACAGCGAATGAGATTTGGTGGAGCTGACCGGGATCGAACCGGTGACCCCCTGCTTGCAAAGCAGGTGCTCTCCCAGCTGAGCTACAGCCCCGTATCGAGCTTTCAGCTTTAGGCAAATTGCTAACAGCTACCAGCTTGAAGATGGTGGGCCTGGGTAGAGTCGAACTACCGACCTCACCCTTATCAGGGGTGCGCTCTAACCAACTGAGCTACAGGCCCATGTTAGCCGCTCCCCCGCCGGCCTATTCAGCATAGCCAGGAGCCCGGCGGCTCTCAATAACCTCATTCAGTGCTTAAAGGGTTTCGAGGACAAGGTTGAACGTGCTGGGCGGCTAAGCCACCCGCGACCATCGTGCGATGGAAAGATCGAGCAAAGAAGGCATCGATCATAACTCCCATAACCTGCCGTCAGGAACGGCGATTACAGGGTAGATGAACAGACATTCGTCCGCCGAGGCGGATCCGCAATCGCGGAAGGAATGTGTGCCCATCTGCTTCTCTTTTAGAAAGGAGGTGATCCAGCCGCAGGTTCTCCTACGGCTACCTTGTTACGACTTCACCCCAATCATGAATTACACCTTGGACGGCTGCTTCCTTGCGGTTAGCTCACCGGCTTCTAGTACAACCCACTTTCGTGATGTGACGGGCGGTGTGTACAAGGCCCGGGAACGTATTCACCGCGGCATTCTGATCCGCGATTACTAGCGATTCCAGCTTCATGCAGTCGAGTTGCAGACTGCAATCCGAACTGAGGACGGCTTTTTCCGATTAGCTCCCCCTCGCGGGTTTGCGACGGTTTGTACCGGCCATTGTAGCACGTGTGTAGCCCTGGACATAAAGGCCATGAGGACTTGACGTCATCCCCACCTTCCTCCCCGTTATCCGAGGCGGTTTCACCAGAGTGCCCAACTAAATGATGGCAACTGGGGATAAGGGTTGCGCTCGTTGCGGGACTTAACCCAACATCTCACGACACGAGCTGACGACAGCCATGCAGCACCTATATTACAGCCCATTGCTGGGAAGGGATATTTCTACCCCGGTCCATAACATTTCGAGCCCAGGTAAGGTTCTTCGCGTTGCGTCGAATTAAACCACATGCTCCACCGCTTGTGCGGGCCCCCGTCAATTCCTTTGAGTTTCAGCCTTGCGACCGTACTCCCCAGGCGGACTGCTTAACGCGTTAGCTACGGCACGGCGGGATTGGGTACCCGTCACACCAAGCAGTCATCGTTTAGGGCTAGGACTACCAGGGTATCTAATCCTGTTTGCTCCCCTAGCTTTCGTGCATCAGCGTCAGTTATGGTCCAGTGAGCCGCTTTCGCCACAGGTGTTCCTCCTGATATCTACGCATTTCACCGCTACACCAGGAATTCCACTCACCTCTCCCACACTCAAGCCCGGCAGTTTCTCGTGCAGACTACAAGTTGAGCCTGTAGATTTCACACGAGACTTACCAAACCGCCTACGCACCCTTTACGCCCAATAATTCCGAACAACGCTCGCCCCCCTCGTATTACCGCGGCTGCTGGCACGAAGTTAGCCGGGGCTTCTTCTTCCGGTACCGTCATAATCGTCCCGATCGAAAGGAGTTTACGTCCCGAAGGACTTCATCCTCCACGCGGCGTTGCTGCGTCAGGGTTTCCCCCATTGCGCAAAATTCCCCACTGCTGCCTCCCGTAGGAGTCTGGACCGTGTTTCAGTTCCAGTGTGTCCGTGCGCCCTCTCAGGCCGGATACCGATCATCGTCTTGGTGGGCCATTACCCCGCCAACTAACTAATCGGCCGCGACCCCCTCCCCAAGCGGATTACTCCTTTGACCCGTAGGTATTATGCGGTATTAGCCTCGGTTTCCCGAAGTTATTCCCCACTCGAGGGTAGGTTAGTCACGTGTTACTCACCCGTGCGCCACTTTACTCATCCACCGAAGCGGACTTTCTCGTTCGACTTGCATGTGTTAGGCACGCCGCCAGCGTTGATTCTGAGCCAGGATCAAACTCTCGTTTGAAGCCTGATTGTCTCGCGCCAGCCGACGGAGGTCTGCTGCGCGGGACCGTGTCCGGACCCTCTCGGGTCGAGACACCTTACCTTGTGAGATTAATCGAGCCAAACCCGATCTCCTCTCACGACTGGCACGTTCAACCTGTTGTCAAAGATCCTTCCGAGTGCTCCGCCTGAGCGGTACCCGTTTGGATCGAGGCCTCAACTCAGCGTTGAGGTTGTCCTCGAACTTGCTGCGCTTGGCGGTGATTTTGCTCGTCTAGAGCGCACACCAACCTTTTTTGCGCGAACCTTTTAATCATATCGAACTTCGGGCACTTTGTCAAACCGAATCCGACGATTCGCACTGCGCAAACTCTCAAAGAACCGCCGGTGAAGTGCGAACACCATTCACCTGGGCCGACGAGGCCCACGAGAGATGAACTCCCGGGTCCTGCAATGGTTTGTTCTCTGTGGGATTCCCTACAGGGGTCTAGGGTTTATCTCCTACCCGACCCAGCGAACCAGCTTCCCTTTTCCCTGTTCGGGCAGGCCCACGGCCACCGGGAGGCTCCACTGCTCCTTTACAACTTCCAAAGAGTAGCACACGCCACCCTTCCGTGCAACTGGCAGTCGGTTGAACCGTTTCCGCCCGATTGCGACTTGCTGAGAATACCAACGAGCCGGTTTGAAAGCAAGCTCGGTTTGCCTGTGGAAGGCTGTGGAAAAGTGGGAAAACAGAGGGCTGAGATTAGGCGTTAGGGGTCAGGGTGCCTCGCGGCGACGCTCAGCATTGGGTTTCCAGCGCTTTAGCCGTGCCGGGGGATGATGCCCAGGTCCGTCAGGCCGTTGACAAAATATTGCATGGCCAGCGCCACCAGCAACAGACCCATGATGCGGACCAGGATGCGGATACCGGTTTCGCCAAGAACTCTGCGCACGCGGCTGGCGCCGGCAAGCACCCAGTAGCTCACCAGTGCAGTAAACGCGATGGAGCCGAGAATTGCACCCATCTGCCAGTCCCAGAAGCCGGGCGCCTGGCCCACCAGCACCATTACCGACGAGATGGCGCCGGGCCCGGCCAGCATGGGAATGCCCAGCGGCACGATGCCCGCGTCTTCCTTTGCCACGGCTTCTTCTGCATCACCGGTGGTCTCCTGCGTGGGCGAGCGGCGCGCCTCCAGCATGTCCAGTCCGATGAGAAGCAGGATCATCCCGCCGGCAATCTCGAACGCGGGCAGCGTGATGCCGAACATCCGAAAGATGAGCTGCCCCGCCACAGCAAAGGTGGTGAGCACAATGAAGCAAGTGAGCGCACCTTTGCGCGCCATGCTCCGGCGGCGCGCCAGATCGGCGCTTTCTGTAATGGCCAGAAACGACGGGATCGCCGCGAAGGGATCGACGAGAAAGAAGATGGAACTGAGCGCCAATACGGAAAAGCGCACAATGGGCGCCTGGCTCAACTCAGTAAAAGCCGTCGCGGCTGGGTTGTTCAGGAGCACGTACTGAGGCTAATGCATTTGCGTGCTTGCCGCCAGCAGAGTCGATCCCAATGCGCCGGTTGGGTACCGCAAGAACGCGACAGGCTCTACACTGAATTCATGCCGGGATTTCACGTGGAGCACTTCGGATGCAGAGCGGCGCGCGCAGATGGCGAGGCGCTCAGCGGCCGCCTGCGTGCCGCGGGGCACAACGCGCAGCAGCCTGCCCAAGCCGACGTGATTGTGGTGAATACCTGCAGCGTGACGGCAGAGGCCGACCGCTCCGCGCGTGCCTACATTCGCCGCGCGCACCGGCTCAATCCCGAGGCGCGCATCCTGGTGACCGGCTGCTATGCGCAGCGCGCACCCGAGGAACTGGCCGGACTGGACGGTGTGGCTGCGGTGGTGGGCAACAGCCACAAGGCGCTGGCGCCGGAGATCGCTATGGGCATGGCCGGAAGCGGAGTAGAGAATCGTCTCAGCCCACAGCCGGATCTGGTCTCCGTGCAATCGCTGCTTTCCACAGCAGCCAATGCCCCGGTGTGGGTCGACGATCGTTTTGCCCATTCCTTCATTGAAGAGGCGCCTCAGGTTCAGAGTGATCACACACGACCCAACCTGAAGATTCAGGAGGGATGCGGCAACCGCTGCACCTTCTGCGTGATTCCACAGACGCGCGGGCCATCGCGCAGTCTGGCCAGCGCAGCCATCCTCAGGCAAGTTCAGGAATTCGTTGCCGGCGGCGGCAATGAGTTGGTGCTCTCCGGCATCAACCTGGGCCGCTGGGGGCGTGATCTTGCAGCCGAAAACGGTGCGGTGCGCCCTACGCTTGCCGGCCTGGTGCGAGAGATTCTGGACGTCACATTGCTGCCTCGACTGCGGCTCAGTTCAATCGAGCCCATGGATTGGGATGCAGATCTGATAGCGCTGATGCGCGAGTTTGGCGGCGCACGGTTGGCACGGCATGCACATCTTCCACTGCAATCCGGATCGGACGCCGTTCTGCGCCGCATGCATCGCCGCTACCGTCCTTGGCACTACGCGGAGAAGGTGGATGCGTTGCTCGACGCCGTCGGCCCGGACCTGACGCTGGGCGCCGACGTGATGGCCGGATTTCCCGGTGAGACCGAGGCCGAGTTCGAGGAGACACTGAATTTCATCCGCGCGCTGCCCTTCGGCTATCTGCACCTGTTTCCATTTTCGCCGCGGCCGGGGACACGGGGCTGGCAATTACACGCCGAGAACCCGGTTGCACCTAAAGCTGTAGACGAACGCATGGCTGCGCTGCGCGTGCTCGCCGGTGAGAAGATCCGCACGCACCGCGAGCGCTTCATTGGGCGTGAGTTCGAAGCCATCACGCTGCATCCCGCTGCGGAAGGCTGCACAACCGCGCTGACCGAGAATTTTCTGCCCGTCGAGCTTGACGGCCGGCTGCCGGCCAACCAGCTTGTGCGCGTGCGGGTACATGGAATCAATGCGGATGCGGTACTCGAATGCCATCCGGCAGACGCGGGCGTGTTGAGCAACCCCGGGCGGTAATTTCGGTTCGGGAGCTGATTCCCGGTTCAGCGAAAACCAGGCCGATGCTATACTCAGGGTGCGTTCGCACGTACGGTCCGGCAGGGCAGAGTCCGTTAGCGGACGCATAGAAGACCCTCGGAGGAGTGCCATCGCATTCGACAAACGTTCGTCTAAGTCCTTTACTCGCATCAACGAGCGCATCCGCGCACGAGAAATCCGTGTCATTGACGAAAATGGTGAGCAGCTTGGAATTCTGCCGCCCTTTGAGGCGCTGAAGATCGCTCGCGAACGTAGCCTGGACCTGGTAGAGGTGTCGCCTAACGCGGCGCCTCCCGTCTGCCGCATCCAGGACTACGGGCGCTACCTTTATGAGAAAGACAAGAGCGAGCGGGCCGCGCGCAAGAAGCAGAAGATCATCACGATCAAGGAGGTCAAATTCTCCGTGACCGTGGACGAGCACGATTACCAGACCAAGAAAAACAGGGCCGTGCGTTTTCTGCATGAAGGCGACAAGGTCAAGGCGAGCCTGCGTTTCCGCGGCCGCCAGATGACGCACCGCGACCTCGGCTACAACATCATCAACCGGCTCATCCAGGACATCGGCGACGTCGGCGTGGTGGAGTTTATGCCGCGCATGGAAGGAACGACCCTGCACGCCATTCTGGCGCCGTCGAAAAAGCAGGAACCGCCCAAGCCCAAGCCGCCTGCGCCTCCAGCCCCGCCGCAGGCGCCGCCTGCGCAGGCACAGTAAGAGCACAAATTTTCTTCGCGAATGAGAAGAGGCCGCCAAAGGGCGGCCTCTTACATTGCATGCAGCAGGAATGTCTCGCGATTTACTCCGGCGTTACCAGATGATGCGCAATGGCGAACAACGCCAGTTCCAGCCGCGTGGATACGCCTGTTTTATCGAAGATGTTCGACAGATGCCGCTTGACGGTTTCTTCGCTCAGGCTGAACTGCTTGGCTATATCCCGATTGCTGCAGCCCTCCACAATACAACCCACCACTTCCAGCTCACGAGGAGTGAGACCGTAGGTCTTGCGCTGCGGCACCGCCGCCTTTTCCATCAGCTCGTGCAGCGCTGAGACCAGGTTTACCACCCGCTTGCCGCCAATCCAGTAGTCGCCGGCGGCAACCGTCTTGATGGCAACCTGCAGGTGGTCAGCCAGTGCGTCTTTGAGCACAATGCCGCGCGCACCAATCTGCAGCGCCTCAATCACCTGTTGTGTGGTGATTGTCGAGGTCAGAAGCAGGATCTTCACCGAAGCGGTGCCATTCATGATGGCGCGCATGGCTTCCAGACCCGGCAACTTCGGCATCTGCACATCGAGCAAAAGAATGTCGGGCTCTAACTCCAGCGTCTGCGTGATGGCTTCGTCGCCGTCGTTGGCGTCACCCACCACGTCAAACCCATCCTTTTGCGTAAGCATATTGCGAACACCAATGCGCACCACAGGGTGATCATCGGCAATGACAATGCGAATCAGTCTCTCCACGTACGCCCTTCGCCTCCGTTAACTGGGGGTTGGTCAAACAGGAAGCTCTGAAGCAAGAATACTCTCCAGATTCCGTGCAGCGGCACGTAAATTGCTCAGCAGCCTGACGCTATCACCGATAAGCTTATCAGGTGAATCCGCCGGGAGTTTTTCGAGCATCGCACCTAAACGGGCAGCCTGAACCGCGCCAGCCATTCCGCATCCACCTTTGATGGCGTGCCCAATGCGGCGTACTTCGGCGGAATCCCGGCGCGCAACCGCGGCTTCAAGCTCTGTGAGCCGCTGCGCAAGATCTGCCGCCACGGCCAGGTAGATTTCTCGTACGGCGTCTTCCGGCATCATGCGGCGAAATTGAGCCAGCTTTTCCGCGCTCACCACCGGATCGCCGTCCTCAGGAGTACGTGCGGTATTTGGTGCGGGCGAAGCTAGCCGATCTCCGAGCACGTTCCGCAATGCTTCGGCATCGAACGGCTTCAGCAGGAATCCGTCTGCCGCGCTTGTCACTTCAGCCGGTGCCTGGCTGCCGCTGATGGCGATCACCGCGGCGCTGGTGCGTTGCCGAAGTTCGTCGATCAGGGTGGCGCCGCCCAATCCCGGCATTTGCGCGTCCATCAGGATTACGTCCGGCGCACAGCTTCCGCCTGCAACGGATTCAAGCGCCTTGGTTCCATCAACCGCGGTGTGAACCGTGTAACCGCTCAACGTCAACACGGTCGCCGCCACTTCCCGGCTCACCATGTCGTCGTCGATCAGCAGCACCGTGGGCATCTTGCCCTCTGACACGATTCCGAGCATACGTCTAGTTTGCATCCCTCACGCGGAAACGGAACAAGAAAATTACCTCCGGATGTTACCTGTCTTTGGTCCTTTTGATCCGGCCACGCCGGTCTGACCTCGCTGACCGGGGGTTTGATCGGGGTTTTGACACGCTCCTGCTCTTCAATCCGTGGCCGATGTCTGCTGAACCGCGGCCGGCATACCAAGAGATGCGGCTCGCGGCAGGCTCTGGCCGTTTTCCCAATCGCGAATTGCCACCGCGAACCGATTGCCTCGCCGCTGCCAGCGCTCGACGGCAAGATCGTAGCGAACGGTCACGTTGCCCAGCCAGTAGGGCCGGTTTTCACTGAGCCACACCTCACGATATTCATCTTTCAGAGCCGAATATGCGTCGCGCAGATCCTGGCAGCGGCCGTTGGTGCTGCTGATTTCGCTGAGCATATTGCGTGTCTCCCTGGCCTGCGCCTTGTTGTTCTGTTGCGCCAGGGCATGGGCATACATTTGCTTGATCTCCTGGCTCCACTCGAACTTCATTCCGATCAGATCGAGGCGTCGCGCACCCAAATCCATCGCCTCCAGGGCATCCGGTTCCAGCAGCGCCGGATTGGCGCGCCGCGCTTCGTCCAGCAGAATGATGGCGTGTTCGGCATGCAGGCGCAGTTCCTTTGCCACCGGCAAAATTTCGGCTTCCGCTGCCTGGCCCTCGGCACTCCACGGATCAAGCCAGAAAAGCGTGTCACTGTTCATTCCCGTTTTGGCACTGCCCAGCACCTCTTGTGCAACCGTCAGCTCCTTTTCGGCCTGGTCAACCTTGCCGCTTGCGTCATGGTGAAATACTTCTCCGTAGGCATCCTGATATGCGGCGATGGGACTTTCTCCCGGCTGCCACGCAGCCACGGCGCCGAAGAGCACTCCGTACCAGTCCATGTTGAACAGGCCCTCGCCGTCGTCATTCCACACCGTGGTCAGCGCACCTGTGGAACCAAGACGCTGGCCGGCACTGATAAATCTCTGAATATTCACCAGCGCCGCCTTCTCCACCGGGTAAACCTGATTCCAGTTCGAGTCGCCCGGCGCTACCCACGTCTCCATCCCTGCTTCTGCAAAAGGCTCTATAAGCTTGTCGAAGTCCGTAGTTGGCGAGTAATTCCACGGCACTGCAATCATGTCCTTGGGCAGGCCCGGAACCGCCGTCGGATTCTCGTCGCCGATGTCGCCCCAGAAGAGCAGCTTCCGATGGAGCGGCTCCAACGCATCGTGAATCTGCTTGAGAAAGTCAACATACACCGGCCCGTAGCCCTGCTTCTGCACCTGCGCCATCGTGCGACCGATGCCGAGGTCGAAAGTCTCATCGGCGCCGATGTGAAGAAACGGTGACGGAAACTCCTGCGCAATCTGCGTAAACCACGACTTGATCAGCGGAATCGTACCTGGCTGCCCCGGCGCCAGCACAAAGCCATGCGGCGTTTCGGCCACGTCCTGGTAAATGTCGTACTTGAGCACCTGGTGAAGATGCCCGAAGGACTCCTGCTCCGGCACGATGGTCACGTGATACTGTCGCGCAAAAGCTACCAGCTTTTTGGCTTCTTCCGGCGTAAGCGCACTTCCCGGTGGCGCAGGCAATGGCTGGTCGGGATAGAGTAACGTGTGCTCGAAATACGGGGAATAAATGTTGATCTTGAATGAGGCAAAGACGCGAATCTGGTGCTCCTGAAACTTGAGCGTCGGGAACGGCCCGCGCGACAGATCGTCGTCGATGCCGCGATAACGCATCGCCGGCCAGTCGCGCACCGTACCTGTGGGCAACACGCGCGGAGTCCCGGGAAGCGGCAGCAACTGCTTGAATGTCTGCACGCCGTAAAATACGCCGGCGCCTGAAGCCCCAATTACAAATGCCTCGCGCGGCTCGATCACCAGTACATATCCCTCGGCCTGCATCGGCGCGTCGAAGGCCAGAGAATGTCGCGTCAGTAATTCCTTTGCCTCGCGCGAATCCGCGCGAAGAAGAGTAACGCGATAAGCCCTGCCGTGCTGCTCGCCTGGTGGGGCAATTTCCTTTACCGCCTCCTCCAGATCATGTGCGGCAAACTCGTCGTCGGCATTATGGCCTGGCACGCTGACCGCTATCCGACCCGGCAGAGTAGCTTGCCCGGTGAAATGCGCTTCGCGCGGCGCGGGCAGCAGATGAACTGAAACCGGGGCCGCGGCAACAGTGGAGCAGGCCAGCAACAGGGAAACGGCCAAACCAATCGCCGCTCGCAGAACCGTCACGGGCCGTACAAGATTAGATCGCGACATTCTTACAGCCTTCAGCTCAATAAATTGAGCATTTGAATTTGTTTTGATCATTGTAGACTGGGATTTCACGACCCGAGACCTGTTTTTGGGCGCAGCATGGAAATCCGCGACCGCCACATCCGCCACGAATGGACGACCTGAAAGGACCTGTCATGATCACCACTGCCGGCAACGGCTCCGCAACAGTGCCTGCGTCAACTGGCTCCCCGGCCAACCACAGGTACAACGCCTTTCTTCTGCTGGTTGCGGGACTCGGCGGTTTGCTGTACGGCATCGATGTGGGCATCATCGGCGGGGCGTTGCCTTATCTGGAAGCCACGTCGGGCCTGACAGCCGGCCAGCTTTCGGTGGTGGTAGCGGCGGTACTTCTGGGCAGCGTGCTGTCCACGCTGTTTGCGGGCATCCTGGCTGACGCCATGGGACGCAAGCCGCTGATGATTCTCAGCGGCCTTGCCTTCGTCCTCAGCATCCCCATCATCGCGCTTTCCCACGGCTATGCGCCGCTGTTCTTTGGCCGTCTCCTGCAAGGCATGAGCGCCGGATTCGTTGGCGTCGTCGTTCCGCTCTACCTCGCAGAATGCCTCGCCGCATCCAGCCGGGGAAAAGGCACCGCGGTATTTCAGTGGATGCTGACGCTGGGCATCGTCGTGGCCGCGATTGTGGGCATCTACTACAGCTATCGCGTTGAAGAAGTGGCCAAAGCCGCGGGTGCGGCTGCGTTGTTCGCCTTCAAAGATCAGGCCTGGCGGCGCATCTTCTGGGTCTCGCTTCCTCCCGGCGTGCTCTTTGTGCTGGGCAGCTTCTTCGTTACCGAATCGCCGCGCTGGCTCTTCCGCCGTGGCCGCACGGAGCACTCTCACGCCGCTCTTCTTCGCTCGCGCACACCCCAGCAGACCGCCATCGAAATGGAAGAGATGAGGGCCACGGCGCGCGCCAAAGTCGAGTCTGCTTCGGGCGTACAGGTTAAAGATTCTCTGCTGCGCCGCAAATACGTCATCCCCTTCCTGCTCGCGTGCGTAATTCTTTTCTGCAACACGGCCACGGGCATCAACTCGATCATCGGTTACAACGCGGGCATCCTCATCCAAAGCGGCCTGAGCGATCTGCATGCGCACTGGGGCTACGTGGTCTTTACCATCGTCAACTTTGTTGTGACCTCCATGGGCATGATGCTCGTCGATCGCAAGGGCCGCCGCTTTCTGCTGGTGATGGGTACGGCCGGTGCCGCCATCGCGTTGCTTACCGTGGGCTTCCTGTTCCTGCGCACCGAGCGCTATACCGTGGATTGCCGTGGCCCCGTGCAGGCCATGGTGGACGGCCACCAGAACTTCACCCTTCACTTTGATCAAGCCACCGCCGCAAAACTGCTCGCCGCTCAGGGCTACACCGGCAGCGAAATCCAGAGCAATCACGCATCGCTCGCCATCATTTACTCCTATGGGGACTTCACTGCCGCCACCAGTTACGTGCGCTCCGACGATACCGCCTCTGCGCCCATCGAAATGACGCGCGCCAGTTGTGTCCCATCCAGCGCCGTTGAAGCGTTCTTCAAGAATCCCTTCGGCAATCTCAAGGCCGCGCGCACCGCACCGCTCCACATCCAGAAGGCAATCATCGGCCGCATTCCCAACTCCGGCCACGGCTGGATGGTGGCTTTCGGTCTTTATCTCTTCATGGCCTGCTATGCCATCGGGCCTGGCGTCGTGGTTTGGCTGGCGCTCTCTGAGCTGATGCCCACACGCATCCGCTCCAACGGCATGAGCATCGCGCTGGTCATCAATCAGCTTGTCTCCACCACTCTGGCAGCCATCTTTCTGCCCTTTGTGAGCAAGTACGGCTACTCGTCCATGTTCTTCCTCTTTGCCGGCTTCACCGTGATCTATTTCCTGGTAGCCGTCTTCTTCCTGCCCGAGACGAAAGGCAAGACGCTTGAGGAGATTGAAGAGTATTTTGAAGGACATGCTGTTGCCGATGCGTCACAATGATAGGCGGAGCGGAGAGTGCATATGTCACGGGTGAGCCGCATCGGAGTATCCCTCGAAGACGATCTGCTACGGGAATTCGACCGCCTGCTTGAAAGACGCGGCTATGAGAACCGCTCGGAGGCCATCCGCGATCTGATCCGCGAGGCCCTGGTGGTCGAATCCGTGGATTCAAACAAGCCCGTGGTAGGCACGCTGACGCTGGTGTACGACCATCACGTACCCAATCTCTCGCAAAAGCTCACTGAAGTGCAGCATCACGGCGGCGCGCTTGTTTTGGCCGCCACGCACGTGCACCTCGATCACAACTATTGCCTCGAGGTGATCATCATGAAAGGGCGAAGCAATGAGATCAGCGAGATTGCCGACCGCATGCTGGCCCTGCGCGGCGTAGAACTCGGCAAGTTGGTACTCACCAATTCCGGCGCCGCGCTGCGCGGCCACAAGCACTGACAGCTATCCTTTCATCTCCGGGAAATTTGGCTCTGGTATTCGGTGAGTTCAGAAACAGACACAAAGAAGCAGAGAATTCGCGCGCGGCTCGGCCTCAGTCGCCTATCTCGAGTTCGTCAAACCGCCGCCCTTTGTAGATGGCAATGGACACAATCCAGCTCAGGGCAAAAATGCCGACGATCAAATAGCCAAGCGCGCCAAAGTCACCATTCAGTTTGCGGACAAACTCCCAGAATGTTCCTGTCAATCCCAGATGGCCGGCCAGCAGACCAAGCGCCTCGATGCCTCCAATCACGAGGGCAACAGCAGCCGAAACGAACGTAATGGTCATGTTGTAGTAGAGCTTGCGCACCGGCTTGATAAAGGCCCATCCATAGGCCCCGAGCATGAGGATGTTGTCAGTGGTGTCTATCAGCGACATGCCGGCCGCAAAGAGCAAGGGGAACGCCAGGATCGACCAAATGGGAAGTCCCTTGGATGCTTCTGCCGCGGAGATGCCCAGGACACCTATCTCGGTTGCCGTGTCAAAGCCGAGGCCGAAGAGCACGCCGAGCGGATACATGTGCCAGCTGCGCCGGATCATGGCGAACATGGGCCGGAATAGCCGTGCCAGAAATCCGCGCCCCGCGAGCAATAGGTCGAAGTCTTCCTCCACATACGGCTCACCATTGCGGACGCGCACAAACGCGCGATAAATGGCACGCAATACAACCAGATTGATGATCGCTATGCCCAGCAGGAACAGACTCGACACCAGCGTGCCGATCACGCCGCCAATCGCGCGGGCCGCGTCCATGCGGTGCTGCAACGCAAGCGCAGTCACGGCGATAGCGGCCGAGCCAAACAAGACAATCGTGGAGTGACCCAGGGAAAACATCAGGCCCACCGCTGCCGGATGCTTGCCTTCCTGCATCAGCTTGCGCGTCACATTATCGATGGCCGCAATGTGGTCGGCATCCACCGCGTGCCGCAGCCCCAGACTGTAAGCCAGAAGTGCCGTTCCCAGCAGCAACGGATAATGACGAAAGGCAACCACCGCCCAGCACCACGCGCCCGCATTGAAAACGAAAAGAAGGCTGTAAATGCCAATCACCTTGGCGCGCATGTTGCTGGATCGGTCGTCGAAGATGTGCAGTATGCTGCCGCGGACACTGCTGATTTTGGTTGACTTCATCTCCGGAGCAGCGACGGGATCTTGCACAGACAACGCTCCTTCAGCGGGTAAAGCTGGTCAGCAGGCGTGGCAGGGTGCCGCCAACAGATTGGTTTGGGAGATGCGCGAGCGCGACCGACGGCAATGGGAATGGCTGAAGAATCGTGAAGATTCGCGGCTGCGCTGGCCGGGATTCACAGAACAACATGGATACCCTCTCGCAATCGCCCTTCCGTCATCCCGTGTAGCGGAACTGGGCTGGCGGTTCAGCAATTCGCTGCAACAAATTCGATGGTAGCACCCATTTGAAATCCGTGTTATCGCCCGGATCGGCGCAAAATGCAAATCTGCACCTGCGCGTGAAGAAATATTCGCAGAAACCATGCGCGAGTGTGAACGAATTGACGCCTCCTTCAGAAGGCTTCGGTTTTGGGCCTTGCCAAGCGCCCCGGAAAGATCCACAGCATTTGCAGATTATTTTGCCGTTTCATGCATGATGGATTTAGCTCCACAAACTGCGCACCTGCAGGAGTCCGCAAGGAATCGCCTCCATGACCTCCACCGCCAGATCCGTCTCCAAAGCCGCCGTCCAGCAGACTGGAGAGCAGCGCACCTGCGCAAAAAAATTCCGTCGCAAATTTGCATCGCTTATGGTGCAAATTTCCTACCATTTTTGGGATAATACAATAGAATCAACAGGTTAAATGTTAACCAATTACTAAATGAAATTTCGAAATTCGGTCAAAAACACTCCAAGAAACCCGAAATTTCCCGTCCGAATCGCTCTTTTCGTCCCAAAATTCACACGACCACCCAGAACCCTGGGTAAGCTGGAGCGCGGCGGCAAACAAGGCGCTCCGGCACCGCAGAAAAGATCGGAAGCACCGTGATTGCAAAGCAGATTCGCCGTACTCAGGACGGAAACCACCCGCAACGCGCTACATTGAAACGGAATTGGAGGGTGCGGTTGTGGCAAAGTTGAGCGCGGGCATCCTGCTCTACCAGCGCAAAAGCAGGCGGCTTGAGGTTTTCCTGGTGCATCCAGGCGGACCTTTCTGGAAGAACAAGGACGTCGGAGCATGGTCGCTGCCGAAAGGAGAGTACCAGCCGGGTGAAGATGCGCTGGATGCGGCCAGGCGCGAGTTCCGGGAAGAGACGGGGTTTGAGGCGCCGGGCGGCGAATGGATTCCGCTCGGGGAGATCCGGCAAGCGGGCGGGAAGGTGGTTACGGCATGGGCCGCGGAGGGCCAATGCGTTGCGGAGGAGATTCGGAGCAATATGTTTGAGATGGAATGGCCACCGAAGTCGGGGCGCAAGCAGGAGTTTCCGGAAGTGGATCGCGCCGGGTGGTTCTCGCTGGTGGAGGCGCGAACAAAGATCGTAGCAGGGCAAGCAGCATTTCTTGATCGGCTCGTGGAGCGGCTGGGAGAAATGCCGGACGGCGAGGCAGAAAGATAAATGCCGGATGCCTTGGCCTGAAACGCCCGCCCTGAAGCATCCGGCAGCTTAAGTCATTTCAGCATGGAAGCCACGTTTGCACGGATCGATGGATTCTTTGTGGTCCCAGTAACGATTAGGGGGATGCCGTGGTTGCCGGTAGTGGGCTTTCGGTTGGGGTGAAGAAAGCCGCCGAGGAAGTTGGTAGCGGCGTTTACGGCCTGATTGGCAAGGGCGCCAACGGCGTTGGCAGAGGTGAAAGTGGCTACCATGTTGAAGTCGAGCGCGCCGGCAGGCGTAATCGTGCCCTTGCCGGTAGCGGTGCCGATCTGCGGCAGGTTGGCGTAAATGTTGTTGATCTGGGTGAGCTGCGGGTTGGAATTGACGTTGGCGCGAAGGGTTTGAATCTTAGTTCCGCCACCGGTGCCCCCGATCGGGTTCATGCCCTGAATCTTCGAGCCGAGATCGAAGCCGGCAAGGTTGGTATTGTCGATCTCCGCGGATCCTGCAATGGTGGTGGCTGTGGCCGGGCCGGTAATGGTGAGATTGGCCGTGAGCGTGCCGCCCTTGAGCTGCGAGCCGCTGGGCAGGGTTACGCCGAAGGCCGGCAGGAGTTGCTGCAACTGATCGATGGGGAGATTGGGCGCGGCCAGGCGAAGACTGAGGACCACGGCCTTGGGCGTGAGCTGATAGTTGCCGGTGACATGCGCTGCGGCGGAGCCTAGATGGATTGCCATATTGGTGACGCGGCCGGTGCGCGTGGCGAGATTCTGCGCAACGGAATAGTCGATGTTGACCGGCTGGGGCGCGGGCGAACCGGTGCGCGCCAGTTGCAGGTGGGCAGCCTGGATTTTTCCGCTGCTGGTGACGGTGGTTCCGTTGGACGCAAGCTGCGAATCGAGATCGACGACCATGGCGATGCCCTTATTGGGCGCTACAAGGCCGGCGGCCACGGGATCAAAGTGCGTGAGCTTGAGCGTGGCGTGGAAGGGCGTGTCAGAGGCGTCGGTTTGAGAAAGCGGGCCGGCGTTGCCGTTAAGCGCAAGCGTGCCGGAGCCGGGCAGTTTGGCGGAAAGCTGGAAGGGGAACGAGCTGCGGAAGGAGAAATTGCGAACGGAGAGATTGACGCCGCTGTAGTCGAACGGCTTGCCGACGGCAGGGAGCGAGGAGACTGTGGCAGAGCCGTTGCTGATGGTCAACTGGCTGACGGTGAGGGTGGGAATCTGCCTGGTGCCGCGCGTGGTTGACCTGGACGCGCCGCCAAGGCTGGAAAAGTTCCATTTGCCGTTTTGTGCGTGGATGAGGTGGATGGAAGGCGAGTCTACGACGAGGCTGGTGATGTGCGCCTGGTGATGGAAGAGCAGCGGAACGACTTCTACACCGATGCGGAAGACTTTGGCCTGGAGAAAGGGTGCGGTGCTGAAGTTGGGATCGTCGGCGATGGCGATGTTGTTGGCCTCAAGGCTGCCGCGGAACAGGGAAAAGCTGAGGTGGCCGAAGGAGACCTGGCGGCCGAGGGATTCGGAGAGCTCTTCCTCGATGGTGGGGCGGAAGGTGTCGGCATTGACGAAGAAGGGGACCAGCACCACGACGAGGACGATGAGGACTGCGACCGCGATTGCGATTCGAACCCAACGCTTTTGCACGGGGACTCCTTGTGGATGGAGATCGGATTGTGCCGCTCTCGGTTTGCTGATGCGGCGGGGAATGATGGGCGATGTTTGCCGGGTTTCTCCCCGCGTGGAGAGGTTCGCTGGAATTGTACCGCCTTCTGGTGAGATGGGAATGACACCCAGAAAACCATTCTCACAGAAACTGGGAGACTGGGTTTCTGGGTGGGTTGCGATCTTTATTTTTCAGTGGGTTAGAGCCAAAACCCAGTTTCCCAGTGGCTTTTTGCATTTTTTTCTTCAAGAACTGTGCCGATTTCCTCTATAACGCTTTTTATTGCAACTACTTGGATTGTTTTTAAAGCTTGAAATCTGTGCATGAATCTGATCTTTCTGCATTTTGCCGTGACGTTATTGATCGCGGGGTGATGCGCTGCCTTTCGTATGGTTCCGGGATGGGAGCCCGGGGGTGGGTATTGCCCTACCTGGATATATTGTGCGCCGGATGGGGGAAATTATCGGCAACGTGGCATTGGAGGCAAGTTACTGAAGGAACATGAGATAGGGTGGATCTGCGGCGGGTTGGTCTTGACTGCGGGTTAGCGGGATGGTGGGAACTGGAGCTGTGGGCCATCCCACCCTTTCCGCATAAAGCGCGGAAAGAATGGGGCACCCACGATGGTGGTTGGGCTGGCGAAGGAAAAACATGGGTGGGCCAGCCCCCCAGCAGCGTCTGAAACTGCGGTGTCTCGAGTTCTTTGTCTACTACGCTGGCGGTTACTTCTGTGAAGCCGGCTTTTTCTAACATCGACTCTAACTCGGCTTCGCTGAAGCCCAGCCACTCGCCGGCATAGGGCTCGCGGGCTTCTTCAAAACGGTGCTTGAGGAGATCGGGGAGGGCGAATGGGGGCGGTTGCGGTTGATTTGGGATTCCCGGGATCTTTCGCTGCGGACTGCGGTCGTTTCCCACCCTCGCGCCAGAAAGAAGGCGCGAGGGTAGGGCACGGACGCGGTTGTGGATGGTCTGGCTGCCCAGGATCCTTTGCTGCGAACTACGGTGGTTCCCGCCCTCGCGACGGAAAAAAGTCGCGAGGGTAGGGCACGGACGCGGTTGTGGATGGTCTGGCTGCCCGGGATCTTATGCTGCGAACTGAGGTGGTTCCCACCCTCGCGCCAGAAAGAAGGCGCGAGAGTAGGGCACGGGGGCGGTTGTGGATGGTCTGGCTGTCTGGGATCTTTTGCTGCGAACTGAGGTGGTTCCCACCCTCGCGACGGAAGGAAGGCGCGAGGGTAGGGCACGGGGGCGGTTGTGGATGGTCTGGCTGCCCGCGATCTTTCGCTGCGAACTGAGGTGGTTCCCGCCCTCGCGCCGGAAACAAGGCGCAAGGGTAGGGCACGGATGCGGTTGTGGATGGTCTGGCTGCCCGGGAACTTATGCTGCGAACTAAGGTGGTTTCCCACCCTCGCGCCAGAAAGAAGGCGCGAGGGTAGGGCACGGACGCGGTTGTGGATGGTCTGGCTGCCCGGGATCTTATGCTGCGAACTGAGGTGGTTCCCACCCTCGCGCCAGAAAGAAGGCGCGCGGGTAGGGCACGGGGGCGGTTGTGGATGGTCTGGCTGCCCGGGATCTTTCGCTGCGAACTGCGGTGGTTCCCACCCTCGCGACGGAAAGAAGGCGCGAGGGTAGGGCACGGACGCGCTTGTGGATGATCTGGCTGCCCGCGATCTTTCGCTGCGGACTACGGTGGTTCCCACCCTCGCGCCAGAAAGAAGGCGCGAGGGTAGGGCACGGGGGCGGTTGTGGATGGTTTGGCTGCCCGGGATCTTTCGCTGCGAACTGAGGTCGTTTCCCACCCTCGCGACGGAAAAAAGTCGCGAGGATGGGGCACGGATGCGGTTGTGGATGGTCTGGCTGCCCGGGATCTTATGCTGCGAACTGAGGTGGTTCCCACCCTCGCGACGGAAAAAAGTCGCGAGGATGGGGCACGGAGGGGTTGTCTCTATTGAAGCTTCCCGAGGGGTTGCGCAGCAGCCACCCTTGCCGCGCGCCGGTTCGCAATCATTTCCGATTCGACTTCAACCAATCCGTTCTCGCCTAATGCCCAGGCACGAAAGCTCGACCAAGGCCAGTCTTCGGGCGCGGTGCAGAGGCCCCGTTTGACTGGGTTGCGATGGATGTAGCGGAGTTGCGTGACAAAACCCTGGTGGTTGCGCACGTTGTGGTCGAAATAGCGGCGTTGCCAGAAGGGGGATCCTCCCTCGATTCGCTTGTTCTCTTTTCTGGCCTGGACGGAGACCTTGGTCTTTAAAAGCTGCACAGCCACCGGGAGCTTGCCGGCGGCCGGTTCGCTCAGTAAAAGGTGTACGTGTTCCGGCATGACTACGTAACCGAAGACTCGCATCTCAAAGCGGCGACGTACTTGTTCAAGAGCGTGGAGGAACGCTTCTTCCATGTGCATCTGCGCCAGAAAAGGCCGGCGGTGATAACAACTGAAGGTGAGGAAATGAGCCTGTCCGGAGTGATGTAGACGCCTGAGCCCTTGGGGCATAATGGCTTGCCTCTGTGCGAAGGATGATTGGGGATATTTTAGCGCGGGGGGAGTTATCCCACCCTCGCGCCAGAAAGAAGGCGCGAGGGTAGGGCACGGACGCAGTTGTGAATGGTCTGGCTGCCCGGGATCTTTTGCTGCGAACTGAGGTGGTTCCCACCCTCGCGACGGAAAAAAGTCGCGAGGGTAGGGCACGGACGCGGTTGTGGATGGTCTGGCTGCCCGGGATCTTTTGCTGCGAGCTGAGGTGGTTCCCACCCTCGCGCCAGAAAGAAGGCGCGAGAGTAGGACACGGATGCGGTTGTGGGTGGTCTGGCTGCCCGGGATCTTTTGCTGCGGGCTGAGGTGGTTTCCCACCCTCGCGACGGAAAGAAGGCGCGAGGATGGGGCACGGATGCGGTTGTGGATGATCTGGCTGCCCGGGATCTTTCGCTGCGAACTGCGGTGGTTCCCACCCTCGCGACGGTAAAAAGGCGCGAGGATGGGACACGGATGCGGTTGTGGATGGTCTGGCTGCCCGGGATCTTTTGCTGCGAGCTGAGGTGGTTCCCACCCTCGCGACGGTAAGAAGGCGCAAGGGTAGGGCACGGATGCGGTTGTGGATGGTCTGGCTGACCGGGAACTTTTGCTGCGAGCTGAGGTAGTTCCCACCCTCGCGCCAGAAAGAAGGCGCAAGGGTAGGGCACGGATGCGGTTGTGGATGGTCTGGCTGACCGGAGGGCGTTGTGGTTAGGGTGCTAGCTGGGTTTGTTGCCGACGGCGAGGAGGGTCTGGAACTGCGGGGTTTCGGGTTCCTTGTCTACTACGCTGGCGGTTACCTGGGTGAAGCCGGCTTTTTCCAGCATGGTTTCCAACTCGGCTTCGCTAAAGCCCAGCCACTCGTCGGCGTAGAGCTCGCGGGCTTCTTCAAAGCGGTGCTTGAGGAGGTCGAGGATGGCGATGCGGCCGCCGGGGGCGAGGATGCGCCATGCCTCTGCGAGGGCGCGCGCGGGGTGAAGGGCGTGGTGGAGCGACTGCGAGAAAAAGACGAGATCGACTTCGCCGGAGTTGATGGGGATCTCTTCCATGTCGCCGAGGCGGAAGTCGATGTTCTGGACGCCGTTGCGGGCGGCCTGGTCGCGGCCTACGTCGATCATGCGGGCGGAGCTGTCAACGGCGATGACCTTGCGGGCGCGCTGGGCGAGGAGCAGGGCGAAGGCGCCCTCGCCGGAGCCGAGGTCGGCGACGGTCATGGGCGGCATGAGGCGCAGGAGGGCTTCGGCGAGGCTCTTCCAGGATTTGCCGGGGACGTGGTCGCGGCCGAGGCGGCCGGCTACGGAGTCAAAGAAGGCGCGCATCTTGTCCTGGCGCTTGCGGAGGACGCGGCGCATGGCGGCGAGGTCGTCGGCGGCTTCGGGGATTTCAGCGGCGGCGCGGTTGAGGAGGTCTTCGAGCAGGCCGTCGCCGGAGGGGGTGGATGCGTCCATCTCCGCGGCGAGGCGGTAAAGGCTGCTTTTGCCGGAGCGGCGGTCTTCAACGAGGCCGGCCTGCTTGAGCTGGGAGAGGTGGGTGGAGATGGTGCTCTGGCCCATGCCGAGGATTTCCTGCAACTCGGCGACGGAGAGGGGCTCGGCGCGGAGTAGCATGAGAATGCGCAGCCGGTTGGGGTCGGCGGCTACGCGGAGGATTTTGACGATCGAAGGCATGTTTGCGTTCCCCAGGGGCTAAAGCCCGCGTTCATCCAGCCGTCAGCCATCCCACCCTAGCGACAAAAACAGAGACGTCGCGAGGGTGGGGCACCCGGTGAGGTGAGTATTCAGGCTTCCCACCCACCCTAGCCGCAAAAACAAAGACGCGGCGAGGCTCTATCCCACAGACGAAGACCTGTCTGCGGGGACCCCGAGGGTGGGGCACCCCAATTCATTCGCCGGGTTCACCATCGGGGCTGGAAAAGCGGTTGACTGGTCCGGGTGATTCTGTTACACATCAACATATCACGATAGCACGATATAAGGAGAATTGACATGGCAAGCTCGACGCTGGAAGCAACAGGACTGGCCTACAAGGTGGCCGATATGAATCTGGCCGAATGGGGCCGGAAGGAGATTGTCATCGCCGAGCAGGAGATGCCGGGGCTGATGGCGATCCGCAACAAGTATGCGGCGGAGAAGCCGCTGGCGGGGGTGCGCATCACCGGATCGCTGCACATGACGATTCAGACGGCGGTGCTGATTGAGACGCTGGTGAGCCTGGGCGCGGAGGTGCGCTGGGCAAGCTGCAATATCTTTTCAACACAGGACCACGCGGCGGCGGCGATTGCGGCGACGGGCGTGCCGGTGTTTGCGTGGAAGGGCGAGACGCTGGAGGAGTACTGGTGGTGCACCTACCAGGCGCTGACGCACAAGGATGGCAAGGGTCCGCAGCTGATTGTGGACGACGGCGGAGATGCGACGCTGCTGATCCACAAGGGCTATGAGCTGGAAGACGGCGACAAGTGGGTGGAGTCGGCGAGCGGGAGCCAGGAGGAGCAGGTGATCAAGGACCTGCTGAAGAAGGTGTATGCCGA
Source organism: uncultured Acidobacteriota bacterium (assembly GCA_963830225.1). Classification (GTDB taxonomy): domain Bacteria; phylum Acidobacteriota; class Terriglobia; order Terriglobales; family Acidobacteriaceae; genus Telmatobacter. The sequence continues at coordinate 1,126,491 of CAWHLO010000001.1, forward strand.
GGATCCCCAGCACTGGCACAAGGTGGTGAAGGAGTGGCGCGGCGTGAGCGAAGAGACGACCACGGGCGTGCACCGGCTCTACAAGATGATGGAGACGGGGAAGTTGCTGGTTCCGGCGATCAACGTGAACGACTCGGTGACCAAGAGCAAGTTCGACAACCTGTATGGATGCCGGGAGAGCCTGGCCGACGGCATCAAGCGCGGAACGGACGTGATGGTGGCGGGCAAGGTGGCGGTGATCTGCGGCTATGGTGATGTGGGCAAGGGCTGCGCACACTCGCTGCGCGGCATGGGCGCCCGGGTGATTGTGACGGAGATTGACCCGATCAATGCGCTGCAGGCGGCGATGGAAGGCTTTGAGGTGACGACCGCGGAAGACACGCTGGGCCGCGGCGACATCTACGTGACAACCACTGGCAACGTGGACATTATCACGCTGGAGCACATGAAGAAGATGAAGGACCAGGCGATCGTGTGCAACATCGGGCACTTCGACAACGAGATCCAGATGGACCGGCTGAACGCGGAGCCGGGCGTGGAAAAGATCAACATCAAGCCGCAGGTGGACTTCTACAAGTTCCCGGACGGGCATGGAATCTTCATCCTGGCGGAGGGACGGCTGGTGAACCTGGGCTGCGCGACGGGGCATCCGAGCTTTGTGATGAGCAACAGCTTTGCCAACCAGACGCTGGCGCAGATTGACTTGTGGAAGAACCGCGACAGCTACGAAAAGAAGGTGTACGTGCTGCCGAAAAAGCTGGACGAGGAAGTGGCACGGCTGCACCTGGAGAAGATCGGCGTGAAGCTGACGAAGCTGTCGCAGAAGCAGGCGGACTATATCGGCGTGCCGGTGGATGGGCCGTTCAAGGCGGAGCACTACAGGTACTAAAAAGCAGCTTCTAGCTCCTAGCTGCCAGCTCTTAGGGCGCCTAGGCCGATTGGTGGTCTGGGCGCCTGATGTCTTGGTTTCAAGTTACTGTTGCGGAGACGGTACTTCGAGATGGCGCTTAGTTTTTCTTTCGAGCTTTTTCCGCCGCGCACTCCTGAAGGGGTGGCGAAGCTGCCGGCTGTGATTGAACGGCTTGCGGCGCTGCGGCCGGATTATTTTTCTGTGACGTATGGGGCGGGCGGGTCAACGCAGGAAGGGACCTACCAGACGCTGATGAAGGTGGTGGAGCACGCGGGCATGGAGGCGGCTCCGCATCTGACCTGCGTGGGATCGACGCGCGAGCATGTGGCGGAGCTGCTGGACCGCTACCGCGAAGCCGGGATCAGGCGGATTGTGGCGTTGCGCGGGGATTTGCCGGCTACGGCGATGAGCCCGGAGGCTCCGGGAGACTTTCATTACGCGATTGAGCTGGTACGGTTCATCCGCGAGCGGCATGGAGATGCGTTCCGGATTGAGGTGGCGGCGTATCCCGAGATGCATCCGCAGGCGGCAAGCCCGAGCGCGGACTTTGAGCACTTTTGCCGCAAGGTGGAGGCGGGAGCGGACGCGGCGCTGACGCAGCTCTTCTATAACGCGGATGCGTATTTCGACTTCATGGAGCGCTGCGAGAAGGCGGGGATTCGCATTCCCATTGTGCCCGGCATTATGCCGATTACGGGCTATGCCAACACGGTGCGCTTCTGCAACGGATGCGGCGCAGATTTGCCGCGGTGGGTGCGGCTGCGGCTGGAGGAGTTGCAGGACGACAAGGCGGCGATGGTTGGCTTCGGCGTGGAGGTGGTGACGCGGCTGTGCGAGACGCTGCTGCGCAATGGCGCGCCGGGGCTTCACTTCTATACAATCAACCAGGCTGAAGCGACTACGCGGCTTTGGAAGAATCTTGGGCTGGAGTCGCTCAGGCGCGTGGAAGCCTAACAGCCCGCGGCAAGAGTCGAAATCCCAGAAAATCTTTCCCTCAGCGGCTAAAGCCGCTCTCATATCAGGCCACTTACGGCACGACTGAAGTCGTGCCCTTTCAAAGCCAGATTTTTCGCCGCGGCCTGTTAAGGGGCGTTTGCGGGGACGCCGGCACCCATGAGGACGAGCGAGCGCTGGGCAAAGGGCGAGTAGGCGAGCAGCGCCATGCAGGCGAGCGCGAGCCCGAAGGGGATGTGATGCATCAGCAGAAACGGTGAGAGCGCCCATAGTTCGTCAAGGACAACGAGAAGCGGCCAGATTTTGAGGAACTTTTTCCGCGCGCCCGGCGCGCGGAAGACCACCAGGCACAGGACGAAGGCGCGGACGGGGATCAGAATCGCGGCGGAGACAATGAGCAGGCCGACGGCGAGGATTGCTTTGGGAAACACCGAGAGCAGATCGTTGATTTCACCGAGATTGGCGAGCGCTCCTACATAGAATCCGAGATACATCAATTGAAAGAGCACGAAGAGCGTGAGCACAACGCGGTGCGGCGCCTTGGGCAGATCCTGCGGTGTGGCGAGAATGCGGCCTGCAAAACCGGGTCTGGGTTCTTCCGGTTGCGCCGGCGGAAGTTCGGGCGGCACTGCAGCTGCGGGCTCTGGCGCGGGCGGAGCGGCATTTTCGCCGTTGTGGTTCGCGACCAAATCCATGGAAATTTGCTCAACGGGAGCTACGAAGCGATAGCCGCGGCGAGCGAGGGTTTCAACGAATCGCGGATTGGCGGCGGTGTCTCCGAGGGCTTCGCGGATGCGATTGATGGCGGAGTTGACGCCATGCTCGTAGTCGACGAAGGTGCCGTCAGGCCAGAGCTGGCGCGCGATCTCGTCGCGGGTGAGCAGCTCGCCGGGCCGTTCGAGCAGCATGGCGAGCACCTGGAAGGGCTGGGTATTGAGCTTGATGCGAACGCCCTGCTTGCGCAGTTCGCCCGTGGACGCGTCTGCTTCAAATACACCAAAGCGGTAGCGCCGGGCTGAGCGTGGGTCATTCATGCAGGTTGATGATCCAGTGTAAATCCGTGCGGATGGAAACCCAAGCTTGTTCTCAATGTACATCTTTGCGCAACCCGCGCGGCTACAATGATTTGCACCGTGAGAAACAAACGTGAGCGGGTGAGGCGCCGTGCATTGACCCCGATGCCGGGGTGCGCCAGAGTGAGGAGACATGAAACGGATTTCGCACTTCGGATTGAAACGCTTCATTGCAGGCTGCGTGCTGGCGATCGCTGCCGGCGCCGCGGGCCACGCGGTTTGCGAACCCGCACCGGCCGCGGTTGCCGATTTCCATTCTTATGTGGCGACTGTGGAGGCTCGGCTTGCGCAGGAGCACAGCTCGCGTACCGGCTTTCTTGCGCCGGAAGACATGGAGCGGCTGCGACGGGGCGAGCTGATCATCGAGCAGCTTACGCCATCGGAGGGCGAAGCGCTGCCGGGGGCGCTGCTGCATGATTGGCGCGGCACGGCCTTTGTGCCCGGCGCGAGCGCTGCCGAGTTCCAGCGGGTGATGCAGGACTACAGCGACTATCCGCAGCGATATGCGCCACAGGTGGTGAGGGCAAGGGTGCTTTCGCACCAGGGCGAGCACTTTCAGGTGCGGATGCGGGTGCGGCAGCGGCATGTGATCACAGTGGTGATGGACACGACCTACGAGATCGCCTTTGGCCGGCTGGACGCGGATCATGGCTACAGCCTCTCGCACAGCACGCACATTGCGGAGATCGCTTCGCCCGGCACGGCAAAGGAACATGCGCTGAGCCCGGCGCAGGCGCACGGGTTTTTGTGGCGGATGAATACCTACTGGAGTTATGAGCAGCGGGACGGTGGGCTCTACATCCAGGTGGAGTCGGTCACGCTGACGCGGTCGATTCCGACGGGGCTGGGCTGGGTGGTGGGACCGTTTGTGAAGAGCATTCCGCGCGATTCGCTGGAGTTCACGCTGCGGGCTACGCGCAATGCACTGCAGAAGTAATCTGTAGCACCAATTTCCCATCCCTGGTCCCAAGAACGGGACCAGGGGCACCCAATTCCCAGAGAGGATGCGGTAGGGCGGAAAAGAGACGGCCATGAATGCGGAATTGACGACTACGACCGAGCAGCCGCAATTTGCCGCGGCACGGCGCGTGAACCAGGCGCTGACGGCACGGGTTGAAAAGCGCGTGCTGCATTGGATGGCGGAACGGGCTCCGCGCTGGGTGACCTCAGATCAACTGACCATTCTTGGGCTGAGCGCGCAGATTGGCGCGGGGCTTTGCTATGCGTGGGCGCGCTGGAATCGCATGGCGCTGCTGCTGGTGATTGTGTGCCTGGCGCTGAACTGGTTGGGAGACAGTCTGGACGGCACGCTGGCGCGCGTGCGTGGCAAGCAGCGGCCTCGCTACGGGTTCTATGTGGATCACATGGTGGACATCTTTGGCGCGACGGCGCTGATGTGCGGGCTAGGCTTTTCAGGCTTTTTACATTGGCAGACAGCGGTCGCCATGCTGGTGGCGTTTCTGCTGCTTTCAGGCGAGAGCTACCTGGCCACTTACACGCTGTCGCGCTTCCAGCTTTCGCAGGGGCTATTTGGGCCTACGGAGATTCGGCTTGTGCTGGTGGCGGGAAACCTGGCGCTGCTGCACAACCCTTACTGCACGGTGCTGGGCCACAGGTTTTTGCTGTTTGACGTGGGCGGCGTGATCGCAGCGGCGATGATGTTCGCCATGGCGGTGGGGACAACCGCGCAGCACACTGCGCAGCTTTACCGCCAGGAGCCACTGCCGTGAAAACGGCCATGAGCACCTTCGTCCGTTGGATGAAGTTCAACATGGTGGGCGCCATGGGGATGGCGGTGCAGCTTGTGACGCTGGCGCTGCTGAACCGTTGGACCGGTGGGCACTATCTGTTTGCGTCGGCCGTGGCGGTGGAGTTTGCGGTGGTGCACAACTTTGTTTGGCACCTGCATTTCACCTGGCCGGACCGGCGCGGGAGCTCGGCGATGGCGGGGCAGTTTGTGCGGTTTCACCTGGCGAACGGGATGGTTTCGCTGGTGGGGAATGTGGCGCTGATGCGCTTGCTGGTGGAGAACGCGCACCTGCCGGTGCTGGTTGCGGACAGCATTGCGATTCTTTGCTGCTCGATTGTGAATTTCTGCCTGGGAGACAACTGGGCGTTCGCGGCGAGGACACGCGCGGCTTAGTTCTCTCGATCAGGCGTGATGGCGGCGGTGCGTGTGCCGAGCATGTTGAGCTTGTATTTTCGGATCTGTTCCGGTGGCACACGTTCTCCGGCAGGCGTGACGAATGCAAGCGCATCCTCAGGGCATTGCACGATGCACGCTCCGCATTGGACGCATTCGTCCGGTTCCGCGATGGTGGCCTTGTGCGCAGCCGCATCGACGACGAAACAATTCTTAGGGCAGACTTCGCGGCACATCGCCCGGCCTTTACACGCCTCCACATCCAGATCCACGTGAAGGTACCTGTCCTCGTGCAAGCCACTTTTGTAAAGCGGCGTGCTGCCGGCCAGATCGGTGCTGATGAGGAGCATGAGAATGAACGAGGCCAATGACCAGCCCACTAAGGTGGGAATACTCCATGTGCCGCGAAGATATGCGATGCCCCACAAACCAGCCACGAACAGGACCCAGATCAGCGAGTTCCGGCGGACGCGGGGATCGAAGAAGACCAGGTAGCGAAGCCAGGAAGAGGGTGGTTGATGCGTGGAATCGACCGTTCCGGATAACCATGGGAAGAAGATATAGAGGGCCAGGGTGAGAAGCCACGTCATGGCGACGAACGGCAGGACCAGGTGACGCCATGCGATGGCGAGGATTGCGCTACCGATGACAGAAAACGGAAGTGCCCAGACGGCGGCCATCTCCAGACGATCGGGAAGCGGGAAGCGGGCGCGCCTCATGGCTTCAGACTTTTTGCCCTGGGCCAGGTACGCGGGGATATCCCGGGCATAGACGGGACCGAAGACCACGCGCCACCCGGTGCGCTGCTCGACCAGCTTGCGCTCGACGCCCGTTGCGCTCAACTGCGGCAGGATGAGGCGCCGATGGTTGACGCGCTCCTCGATGCCGCTGGTGCGCAGGATGGAGATGACCTGATGGGCGGTGAAGTGCCCGCCGGCAGCGGCGCACCAGACGTTGATGCCCCGGGTAGGCGCGACCAGCAGCCAGGCATCGAGGCCGCGCATGGCTCTCAGCACCCGGCGCACGGTGAGGCTGTAGTTGCAGGTGAGCAGCACAGGAGAATCCGGACCGGGACGGCCCACCGGAATGAGCCCAGGCCTGGCGGGCCAGGGAAGGCTGCGCGTGAGTAATTGCGCGAAATCGAGAGCAAGGTCCACGACGGCGGACATGGTCACGCCTCGCGTTTCTCGGCGGCAATGACGGCGAAATTGCCCAGCCGGTTTCTCGCTTCCGTGACAGCGTGGAAGCCTGCCTGGGTCAGCATCTGCTTCAAGCCGCGCACCGGGGTGGTGCCGGTTTGCGTGAGCGCATAGGTGATGGCGATGAGCGGCAGGCGGAGGAGAGAGTGAAGGACGCGGCGGGTCCATTTTTCGGGGCGGACTTCATCGGCAAGGATGAGCCGGCCGCCGGGGCGCAAGAGAGTGTGGCACTGGCGGAGGGCCAGTTGCTGCTCCGCGGGGCTGAGTTCGCTGAAGAGGAGGACGCTCACAATCGAATCGAAGGAGTCCGGCGGGAAGTGATCAATTAGCTCAACAGCGCCGGCTTCAAGCCAGTGCGGGGAGGGGCCGTCGAGCACTTTTTTTCTGGCGACGGCCAGCATCTCAGGCGAGGCATCGACGCCGGTGACACAAAAGCCGAGATGCGTCAGGCGCTTCGTCATATTGCCGGTGCCGCAGCCGAGGTCAAGCACATTGGGCCCGCGCGCGAGCTGCGCCACCTGGCCGTAGACGCGCTCAATATGGCCCAGCGAGAGCAGCCGGACCCCGAAATCGTACCTCCGCGGCGCCGATTCCAGAATCCGCATCCACGCATAGGTACTCACGCGGGCATTCTAGCACTGGAAACGAGAGCTGAATGGCAGGAACGCATGCCGATTTTTGGCCGGTTATGGCGGCTAAAGAAAAGGAGGTGGGGAGCAAAGTGAACCCGAAGCCCGGCAGGGGCTGAAGCCCGACGTTCATTTGATTGGCTATTACGGCCCGGCTGAAGCCGTGCCCTTGTTACAAAGCCCTGCCTCTAGCGAGTTTTCCGCAGCCTATACAGCGGCTTCAGCATACGGCGGCCTCAGCATTGACCGTGGGGCGGGTTTCCCATAGACTAAGAAATTGCGAGGGATGCGGCTCGAGTTGCATTCTAAACCGCATCATCCTGAGAGAAATTAAGGAAGCATCATGGCAAATCATGTATCGTCGCTGAAGCGCGCCCGGCAGACCGAGACCCGCACCGAAGTGAATCGCGCCAACCGCAGCCGCGTTCGCGGCAGCCTGCGCGCCATGCGCGAGGCGCTGGCCAAGGGCGACACCAGTGCTGCCCAGGCCCAGTACAAGCAGACCGTTTCCGCGCTGGACAAGAGCGTGCAGAAGGGCGTTCTGCACGACAACACCGCGTCGCGGTACAAGAGCCGCCTGAATAAGCGGCTGAAGGCGCTGGCACAGGCGTAAGTGCCGCGGCTGTTGCCGCAGGATCACAAGGAAATTGAAGACTAAAGGCAGCCGGGAGCAATCCCGGCTGCCTTTGTTTTTGCTGTCGCCAACCTGGCGGCTGTTTTCAGTTCAGCAACTCGAAAATGCCCGCGGCGCCCATGCCGCCACCTACGCACATGGTGACCATGCCGTAGCGGGATTGGCGGCGGCGCATTTCAGCGAGAAGCGTGGCGGCGAGCTTGGCGCCGGTGCAGCCGAGGGGATGGCCGAGGGCGATGGCGCCGCCGTTGACGTTGACGCGGGCGGGATTGAGGCCCAGCTCGCGGATGACGGCGAAGGATTGCGCGGCGAAGGCTTCGTTGAGTTCGATGACGCCGATGTCGTTCAGCGACAGGCCGGCCATGCGCAGAGCTTTGGGGACGGCGGTGACCGGTCCCATTCCCATCTCTTCAGGCAGGCAGCCTACGGCTGCGTAGGCGACGAGGCGAGCAAGCGGCTGAAGGCCAAGCTCGCGGGCGCGGCCGGCTTCCATGAGGACCGCAGCGGCGGCTCCGTCGGAGGTTTGCGAGGCGTTGCCGGCGGTGACCGTGCCGTGTGCGTGGAAGACGGGCTTGAGTTTGGCCAGGGCTTCGGCGGAGGTGTCGGCGCGCGGGCCTTCGTCGGCGGCAAAGACTCTTTCTGTGACTCTTGGTTTGCCAGCTTTGTCGCCGGGGACGGCGATGGTGACGGGGACGGGGATCAGCTCATCGGCGAAGCGGCCTTCAGCCTGGGCGGCAAGGGCTTTGTGGTGGCTGGAGAGGGCGAAAGCGTCCTGGTCTTCGCGGGTGACGTTGTAATGGCGGGCGACGCGCTCGGCGGTGAGGCCCATGGTGAGCAGCGAGGCGGGGTAGTGCTCGGCGAGCCAGGGATTGGGGCTGGGCTTGGCGCCACCCATGGGGATGAGGCTCATGGACTCAGCCCCGCCGGCGATGACGGTGCGGACGCCGCCCGCGCGGATGCGGAGATCGGCGAGGGCGATGGCTTCAAGGCCGGAGGAGCAGAGGCGATTGACGGTGACGCCGGGGATTTCAACGGGCAGGCCGGCACGGAGGGCGGCCATGCGGGCGATGTTGTAGCCCTGTTCGCCCTCGGGCTGGGCGCAGCCGAGGATGACGTCGTCGATTTCAGATTTGTTGAGGGCGGGAACCCGCTGGAGGGCGCCGGTGATGGCAAGGGCGGCGAGATCGTCAGGGCGCGTGGTGGAGAGGGCGCCTTTGGGGGCGCGGCCGACGGGGGTACGAACGGCGCTGACGAGGACGGCTTCCGGCATGGGATTGGCTCCTCCTATCGAAGATAGATGCTTCGAGGATAGATGCTGATTTTCAGGGTGCGCCAGACCATGTGGGCTCAGTACGGAGTGGGCACGAGAGTCCAGGCGCCATTGGCATAGTAATGGTAGTTGGTGGTGTGCTCGACGACCGAATCGGCCACGGCATCATGACTGAGAAACGGGGGACGCGGGCGCATGCCTGCCTGGGCATCGTGGACCTGCCGAGGCGAGGCGGCGTCGATACCCCAGTTGAAGCCAAGATTGGCACTTGGCGGATGCGGCTGAAGCCGCTCGGTCTCAGGCTCTGTGGCCAGTGTGAAGGGGTGGCTGGGGTTGGAGCCGAAGAAGACCAGGAGCGACGAGATTCCACGCTCCGAACAAAGAACCGCCCAATCGGATGAGCCGGGACGCTCAAAGCTGCCGTGCACCACGTTCTCAGGCCGGTGTGCTGCGTAGGTTTGCGGGATGAGGCAGCCGCGGCGATGCAACTGGTTCTGCACGGCGACGGGGAGCTGCGGAAACGAGTTGATGGGAAGGTGGCGGATGATATATGGGGTGGAGCGACCGCCGATGTCGATGTGGCCCGATTCATTGAGCGGGGGCGTGGCCGGCCCCGTTTGCGCAAGGGCGAGAGCGCAGAGACAGATCATGCCGATCGGCAACCAACGGGTGGCGCGACCGCCTGCATCGTTCGCAGCAATTCCCCTCAACTTCCGGAACCAGGCCCTCATTGTCCTATTCAGCTTCGCCTCTATATTAGGACTTTTGGCGCGGTTTGCACGAGGCGGGACGAAGAATCGCGGCTAATTTACAGTCTTTGCGGCCTCAGCGAGAGTCTGCCGTTCTGTGCCTTTCAGGCTTTGATTGTCGGGAATAAAGAGCTGAAACACGGTGCCGGATGACTTTCCGGAGGCAGCCGCCCGGCTGCGCAGATGAATGAGGCCATTGTGCTTGACGATGATCTCGTGGCTGACCCACAAGCCGAGGCCCGTGCCGATTGATTCCTTGGTGGTGAAGAAGGGTTCAAACGCATGCTCGAGCACTTCGGCGCTCATTCCTGTTCCTGTATCGGCCACGATAAAGCGGATGCCGGTTTGTTCGGGATCTTTCCAGTTTCTCGAAGGACGGGCGCGGAGGATGAGGCGGCCGCCGCCGCTGGTGGCGTCAATGGCATTGCCGATGAGGTTGGCAAAGACCTGGCGCAGTTCGCCGGAGAAGCAGAACAGGTCCATCTGCTGGTTGTAATTGCGCTCTACCTGGATATTGAGCGAGTTGAGGCGGCCCTGATAGAGCGTGAGCACGGAATCGAGCAGCTCCACCATGTTGGCGCGCGAGGGCATGGTGGGCTGGCGGTAGAAACGGAGGGTCTGCTGCGTAATCTCAGAGATGCGCCGCGCTTCATGCTCGGCCATGGTCACGTATTCCAGCGCAGGATTCTGCAACTGGCAGAAGTTGCGAAGCAGGAAGAGCAGGTTGGTGATGGCCTCAAGGGGATTGTTGATCTCGTGGGCGATGGAGGCGGCGAGACGGCCGGTGGCAGCCAGCTTTTCAGTCTTGCGCAGGGCTTCTTCATTGCGCTTGCGCTCACTGGCATCAAGCACGATGACGCCCACCCACCGCACCTGCCGGGGATTGGTCCAGACAGGGTAGGCGCTGGCCAGCCATGTCCATTGCTGGCTGGGTTTGCCGCTGGGGCCGGTCAATTCCAGGTCGCGAACCGGCTGTTCTTCGAGGAAGACATGCTCGACGGTGTCTTCCAGCTCCTGCGCCACCGGCTGCGGAAGGAGTTCAGGGAGCGTGCGGCCCAGGTGACGGCTGAGGGCAACGCCGGTCATGCCCGCAAAGACCTGATTGACGCGCACAAAGCGACGGCGGCGGTCAAAAAACGCCAGGCCGATGGGAGCGTTGGCGAGCATGGAATCGAGGAGGGAAAGCGTGTCGTTGAGTCCGGCACGCTGCTCGACGATGGACGCGACCATGCCGTTGAAGGCTTCAATGAGGTCGCCGAACTCGTTGCGGACTGTAACCGGCAAGGGGAAGCCGCCACTGCTTTCAGGCGAAGCCATGAGAGAGCGTGTGCCGCCGTGCAGAACGGCGAGCGGCCGAGCGATGGCGCGCCACATGATCAGGACGAGGATAACGGACGCCACCACCCAGATGATGCCGAAGACGGAAAGATCGCTGAGAAGCCCATTGATCTGGCGGCGGGCAGCGCTGCGGTCAAACTCCACCCAGGCGTAGCCACGCAGAGTGGAGCCAACGTAGACGGCATGGACGCCTTCCCAATGGTTGTCACCGAAGGTAAAGACTCTGGCTTGCTGAGGCTTTACGAGAGGAATCTGGGCGCGTTCGGCGGGCAGCAGCACATTGCCCGGGTATTCCCGGCTGATGAAGAGGACGTTGCCCGCCGCGTCGGTGACCATGGCTTTTTCTACGGTGGGCGAGTGAATGGTCATGCTCACGGAGGAAGCCAGCAGCCCGGGCCGCTGTTGAGCAAGAGCTTCCGATGCCTGCATTGCCAGAAAAGTGGAGTCGTACTGAAGGCGGAGCCGGGCTTGCGCGTAGACTCTCCGCGTTTGCTGGCGCACGAGGACGAATGCGAACAGGCTGAGGGAAAGTGCTTCGAGCATCAACAGGCCTGCAAGCATTTGCCAGCGGATCGATCGCGGCCACCAGCGCATGGGCAAAAAATTATCCTCCGGGTAACTGGTTTCCTCAGTGTACCCGATTGTTTCTCAACTAGAGCGTTCTGGCTTTGCAGCGAGGGCGGCGGCGATCTGGTGACCGTGAAAGCGGCCGTTCTCAATAAAGATCTCGTTGGTACGCGAGCCGGCTACGATGACCCCCGCCAGATAAATGCCGGGGACGTTGCTCTCGAGGGTTTCGCGATTGCAGACGGGAAGGCGGTCAGGACCCTCAAAGACAATGCCCATACGCTCAAGAAACTCGAAGTCGGGATGGTAGCCGGTGAGAGCGAAGACAAAGTCATTCTTGATGGTCTCGCGACCCTGGCGCGTTTCAAGCAGCACTTTGTCGGGCATGATTTCAAGGACACGGGCGCCGAAGTAGGCGTTGATTTCGCCGTGCTTGATGCGGTTTTCAATGTCGGGCTTGATCCAGTATTTGACGTGGCGGTGCATTTCAGAGCCGCGGTGGACAAGCGTAACGCGGGCGCCGTGGCGCCAGAGCTCGAGCGCAGCGATGGCTGCGGAGTTTTTGCCGCCGATGACCAGGACGTCGGAGCCGTAGTAGGGGTGAGGGTCGTCGTAGTAGTGGTGGACTTTGCTCAGCTCTTCGCCGGGGATGCCCATCATGTTGGGCAGGTCGTAGTAGCCGGTGGCAATGGCGAGCTTACGCGCGTGGAGCAGGCTCTTGCGGCCAAAGCGGTCAGCGATGTGCGCGGTGAAGTCGCCGTCGGCGCCGTTTACCTCTTCGACGAGGTGGTACTGACGGATGTCGAGCTTGTAGAAAGCGGCCACCTGGCGATAGTACTCAAGGGCCTCATTGCGCGTGGGCTTGGCGTTGGTGCTGGGAAAAGGGATGCCACCGATCTCGAGCAGCTCGGAGGTGGTGAAAAAGGTCATGTGGGAGGGGTAGTGATAGATGGAGTTGCAGACGCAACCCTTATCAACCAGTACCGCGCGAAGACCGACCTTCTGCGCCTCGATAGCACAGGCCAGGCCAGTGGGGCCGGCGCCGATGACGAGGAGGTCGAAGAGGGTGTCTTCGTTGGCCGGCGTGTCTTGGCTGATCTCCGGGGTCATGTCCGGTGTCGTAACCGGGCTCGTTTGCAGACTCTTGTCGCTCATGGCTTTAGATTAGGACATTTGGACGGATCGGAGCAGGGGCAGACGGACTAGTGGTAGAATGGTAGATATACAGGGTAGAAAGGTAGAATTCGATGAGCCTGAACATTAAAAATCCCGAGACGCTGCGGCTGGCGCGTGAGGTGGCTCGGCAAAACGGCGAGACGATGACGATGGCAGTGACGGTCGCTCTGAGGGAGAGGTTGGAGCGGCAGAAAGAAGCCGAGAAGCGGGAAGGACGTATGGAATGGCTGGAGCAGCTGGTGGAACGAACGGCTCCGAAACTGAAGAATTTGCCACCTTCTGACAAGATTGGCGATCTGCTTTATGACAAAGAAACGGGACTGCCCTTATGATTGTCGACTCATCTGCGCTGATCGCGATTGTGAAAAAGGAGCCCGATTGGCGGAGCTATGCGGAAAGACTGAACATGGCGAGCCACTCTGAGATTTCGGCTGCAACCTATGTGGAGGTCTCAGTTGTGCTGGAAAGGCTAAAGGACCCGACACTGAATCACGATATCGATGACCTGATCGACAGGTTCAACATTCGCATGGAACCGGTAACCGTTGAACAGGCGCTCGTTGCGCGGCAGGCTTATCGTGATTACGGGCGGGGCAGCGGGCATGCGGCGAATTTGAACTTTGGAGATTGCTTCAGCTATGCGCTGGCGCGCGTGAAGCGGGAGCCGATTCTCTTTAAGGGTGACGATTTTGGGCACACGGATTTGCGAGCGGCAATTCAATGAGAAAGCATTGTGTGCCTGTGCCAATGCTCCGCTACATCCAATGCTCTGGAGTACTCTAGAGAGTAAGAATCCAGGAGTCATACTATGACCGTCATTCGGCAGGAAGATTTTATTGCCAGCGTTGCGGGCGCGTTGCAGTACATCAGCTACTACCACCCGGTGGACTACATTACCAGCCTGGCCAAGGCTTATGAGCGGGAGCAGTCGCCCGCGGCAAAGGACGCGATTGCACAGATTCTGATCAACAGCCGCATGTGCGCCGAGGGGCACCGGCCCATCTGCCAGGACACGGGCATTGTTACGGCGTTCATCAAGGTAGGCATGGATGCGCACTTTGAGGCCGCGCGCGGCGAGGAGCGCAAGGACCTGCAGCAGATGGTGGACGAAGGCGTTCGGCGTGCGTATCTCGATCCAGACAACAAGCTGCGCGCTTCGATCCTGGCCGACCCGGCGGGCACGCGGAAGAATACGAAGGACAATACGCCCTCGTGCATCACCGTGGAGCTGGTGAAGGGCGATAAGGTGGACATTACGCTGGCGGCCAAGGGTGGCGGGTCAGAGGCGAAGTCGAAGTTCGCGATGCTAAACCCGTCTGACTCGATTGTGGACTGGGTGCTGAAGACAGTGCCGACGATGGGCGCCGGCTGGTGCCCGCCGGGGATGCTGGGCATCGGCATTGGCGGGACGGCGGACAAGGCGATGTCACTGGCCAAGGAATCGCTGATGGACCCGATCGATATTCAGGATTTGATGGCGCGCGGGCCCAAGACGCGGGCCGAAGAGCTGCGCGTCGAGCTTTTTGAGAAGGTGAACCGGCTGGGAATCGGCGCACAGGGGCTGGGCGGACTGACGACGGTGCTGGACGTGAAGGTGCGCGATTATCCGACGCATGCGGCGAATCTTCCGGTGGCCATGATTCCCAACTGCGCGGCCACACGGCACGCGCATATTGTGCTGGACGGGTCGGGGGCGGTGTATCTTGATCCGCCGAGCCTGGACGACTGGCCGAAGCTGACCTACGACGTTTCAGGCGCGCGGCGGGTGAATCTGGACGCCGTGACCCGCGAAGAGGCCGCGACGTGGAAGCCCGGCGAGGTGCTGCTGCTGACCGGCAAGCTGCTGACCGGACGCGACGCGGCGCACAAACGCATCACGGACATGCTGAACCACGGTGAGAAGCTGCCGGTGGACTTCCGCAACCGGTTTATTTACTACGTGGGGCCGGTGGATCCAGTGCGCGAGGAGGTGGTGGGGCCGGCAGGGCCAACGACCGCGACGCGCATGGACAAGTTCACGCGGCAGATGCTGGCCGAAACCGGGCTGCTGGGCATGGTGGGCAAGGCTGAGCGCGGACCGGTTGCCATTGAAGCCATTCGCGAGTTTGGCGCGGTGTATCTGATGGCCGTGGGCGGCGCGGCATACCTGGTTTCGAAGGCAATTCACGGCTCGCGACTGGTGGCCTTCGGCGACCTGGGCATGGAAGCCATCTACGAGTTTGACGTGAAGGATATGCCGGTGACCGTGGCCGTGGATTCCAAGGGGACCAGCGTGCACCAGACCGGACCCGCGGAGTGGCAGCAACGGATTGCGGGCGTGCCGATACTGCAGTAAGGCAGCGACAAAGGGACTAGGGACGTAGGGACGTAGGAAAAAGAATTTGGGGCGCAATCGCAAGCAGCGATTGCGCCCCAAACTTTTTTCTGTTCCCTGTTCCCTGTTCCCTGTTCCCTATTTCCTGCTTTTTACTGCTTGCCGAAGCGGACAACGAAGCCGCCGGTGAAACCTACTCCGTTTTGCGTGGTGGATCCGAAGCCTGTGACGAGGTCGTTGGCACCGAGGCGCATGGCGAAGTTGGGGGTGAGGTTGTACTCGCCCAGGAGCGCACCAGACATTGCGTAGGTGCCGCCGTCAGGCCACATGCCCAGCGTGGTGCCACCGAAACCTCGCGTGTCACCGGAGAAGTTGCCCATGGCGTAGCCGCCCAAGGCGCGGGCGGAGAGGGAGTACTTCGGAGTCAGGTAGAGCCGGTAGGTGGGGCCGACGAGAAAGTCGTAATGGCTGATCGCGGGGCGTGTGATGGCACTGTTGGATACTTCGTTTAGTCCCACGAAGGGCGTGCCGTAGTAACCACGCACGTCGCCGGTGAGGCCCAGGCGCAGGTTGAAGTAGCGGGTCAGCTCCGTATCCCAGGCATATTGCGTGACGCGCTGGAGCGACGGCCCTGGCTGAAAGCGCAGATACCCCATGCCGGTGAAGATCTCATAGCGGTGGAGGTAGGTGTCGCGGATGGCCTGCTCGCGGCGCTGCTGGCGCCTCTTGCGGATGCGCTCCTGCACCGTCATCTCCTGCTGGGTAAGGCTGGGCGACTGCTGCGCCTGACTCTGGCCCTGCGCTGCGGTTTGTGAGCTGCTGCTTGGAGTTTGGGCCGGAACGGTCAGCGCCGCGGGAAATGCCAGCGCCAGCAAAAGAACTACACGGAGAAAAAAACGCATTTTGGTCGGGATTCCTCCACGGGAGTGCGGAAGCACGCCACGGCTTCATGCGCGCTCCCCCCAATAGGTATTAAATCATCTGGAGGGAGGCTTTGTGGCTGTACCGGTGTTGTTTAGACGCGGCCTGGCGCGAAAGGCTGCGGAAACCGGGCTTCGCGGCTTCAGAAGACGCCCGGAAATGCCGGAGTGGCTCTGAACAAAACGTCATCTTGCCCAGGATCGACTCCCGTTGTCTGGCGCTGTTTTCTGGATCCGCTGTTTTTCTGAATGGCTGCCAGAACGATGTGCGGCTGAAGGTTCGCCGGGGTTGAAGAGGGGAGTCGACTTTTACCGCATTTCTCATGGGACATCCCGTGGCGGAATTTCGTCATTCAAACAAGACAGTAGTCTGATGTCTTACGATGGGAAGGCAACGGAGGTTACCAGATGGGTCGTTTTATTCTTGGCGTCATCGTGGGGGTGGTAATTGTGCCACTCGTCGTGCTGGCGTGGTTTCGCTGGGGCAATCCCCCTGTAGCCGTAGCAGATCACCCGCTACCTTTTGAGAAGATGATCGTCCACGTTCCCCTGCACGCGCGCATTGACCGCCAGATGGTGCATAATCCGCCCATCCAGCCTACGGAAGACAACCTTGTAGCCGGCGCCCAGATTTACAGCGACCACTGCGCTGAGTGTCATGGATTCTATGGAAAGCCGTCGCCCATGGCACCGCACATGTATCCGCCGGCGCCGCAACTGTGGCGCAAGCATCCAGGCAGGAATGTGGTTGGCGTCAGCGACGATCCACCCGGCGCAACCGAATGGAAGGTGGAGAACGGCATTCGGCTGACCGGGATGCCGGCCTTCAAGCAACTCCTGACCAATACGCAGATGTGGCAAGTAAGCCTGCTGCTGGCCCATGCCAACAAGCCGTTGCCACCGGCAGCCATCGTCATGGTGAGTCCACCGGTGCCAACGACGCCGCCCGCAGCCACTCCGGCAAAGAAGAAGTAGCCGGCTGCGAAAGTAATTGTCGAATCTGTTTAAAAAGCACGGGCCAGTCCAGCTTTATTCGTATCCGCGAGGGTTGCGAAAAGGCTGGATTGGCCCGCAGTCTTTTCCGCAGGCCTCGGCTCAATTCGCTTGCGGATTTACTGAGTAGATCAGTATCCTCTGGCTGAGGGTGAAACCATGGGCGTATTCAGCCTGTTGCGCAAGGGGTTTGGCTACGTGCTGTTGAGCATGGGTGTCTCCAGCCCGGATGCGGCAAAGAAGAAGCCAGCCCCGAAGCCTGCACCAAAGCCTGAGCCTCGCCCGTAGCGCGCCGGCTCGCGCGTTCTGTCATTCACTGGCAGGCATCCCGTTTGCATTGGACAATTTCGGATCTGTTTGTGTGCAAAGAAGGTACTACCGGAACACTGTTTGTGCCGGTAGGATAGGCGGTATGAACAGGATGGTTCTGGATGCCGGGGTTCTTGTCGGCAGGAGCCTGGCGTTTGCTGTCGCGTGCATCTCGTTCTATCTAGCGTTCTTCCTCTATGAGAACGAAGAAGGGGCATTGCGGAATCGGATTGACGATTTGTGGATTGCTGTTGACGAGAGAGCAAAAGTAACGAACAGCCACTCCACCGCGCTCTTCAACAAAATCGCGCAGAATCTGGTTTCTGCCTCTGTCGCCATCTTCGGCGAGGCACTCGTTTCGATCCGCATGTTCGCTGTTTCGACGAATCTTTCGCTGGCGGGCGCGGGACTGACGGGAACTATCCTTTGCCTGACCTTGTTTCGCGGGATGTTCCTGGACCGAGATGTCTTGACCATGTTCCTTGGTTCCCTTGCATTCCTGGCCATTGCAGTCGCTGTAATTCGCTTCCCGCGGCGTTGGGTAGCTGCTGCCGCCTGCGTCCCTTTCTGGTTTGCTCTTTGCCTGGTGCTGGTAGCGGTTGCAGGCGGCGGAGCAAAGTCAGTGCTGTCCGGACCCTCTTCAGGTATTGAAATAGACACCATCCAGATTCTTGCCGAGTCGCTTCCGTTCGCCCTTGTTTTCTCGCTGCTGTCAGATGCTTTGGCCGTTGTAGCGATCAGAAAACTCTTTGCCTCGATGGCGAAAAGCCTGTCATTCGGACACATTCTGAGGCTGGCCGGATTGCTGATCGCAGTTCTTCTGGCGATCGAGCCCTGCCTGTACTTCGGGCTGGCGGCATTCTCTTCGACGATTTCCAACAGCAATCTGCAAGATGTGTTCGGGGCCGGAGTTGTCTGGGTTGGACTGCTCAATGCAACCACGGCGCTCTATTGCCTGATTCCTGTCATCATGCTGATTGTGGTTCTGCTCCATAGACTTATCTGGCCGGTACTCGGAAGGCTGATCTATCCCTTTGCCCGATATGGGATTCTCGTGAACCGCAAGACGATGGCCTCCATTGGGGGATTAGGCCTGATCATCGCGCTGGATCTGGAACACGTTGGTCTGAAGGAAATCATCAAGCTGTTTTCCTGAATTCAAGCCGCTCTTGCGAGCTTTAACTCACTTGCGCCTTCAGGGGAGGAAACCAAATGCCTGCCGATCCAATCGAGCACGTGATTGTGCTCATGCTGGAAAACCGCTCGTTCGATCACATGCTTGGTGTGCTTCAGTCGATCTACCCGAAGCTGGAAGGCATTCCTCCGCAAGGGTCGGATCGCTACGACACCGATTCCAACACCGGAACCAGGTATCAACAGCTGCCAAACGAAGAGCGCCGGCTCGATCCCAGCCCCTTCCACGAGCATCGCGACGTGATGCGCCAGATCGCGAACCGGATGAGCGGCTTTATCGACGATTATGCGACTGTGCCCGGCTCAAAACCGGCCAATTATCAGGCGGTGATGGGCTATTACCCGATGGACTTTCTGCCCGTGCTGCACACGCTGGCCAGGAATTTCACTATCTGCGACCACTGGTTTTCATCGCTTCCGGGACCCACGTGGCCGAACCGATTCTTTGCGGAAAGCGGCACGTGCAACGGCCATGTGGCCATGCCCGAAGGCTTCTTTCATCCGAATCTGCCTTCGATGGATCAGCCTCAGGACACGATTTTCAACCGCCTTCAGGAGAAGGAAATCTCGTGGGGTATTTTTCATCATGGGTTGCCGATCTCTCTGGTGTTGCGGAAGCTCTGGGATCACCCGTTCCACTTTCACGAGATGGATCACTTTTATGCGATATGCAAAGATCCCGACAACGCAGATGCCCCACTGCCGCAATACTGCTTCATCGAGCCGGATTATCGCGGTCCCGACGAGAACGATCAGCATCCTCCGGCCGACGTAATGAATGGCGAAATCCTGATCGCGAATGTGTACAATGCGGTGCGGAACTCGCCGGTCTGGAATAAGTGCCTGCTGGTGGTGACGTATGACGAACATGGCGGATTCTACGATCATGTGGTTCCGCCAAACACGGCAATTCCGCCGGACGGCCATACGGAGGAGTTTTCTTTCACGCAATTCGGGCCGCGAGTGCCGGCGCTGCTGATTTCACCGCGCGCGCCCAAGACCTTTGTCGATACGGTCTTCGATCACACGAGCATTCTGCGATATGTAAGCGACAAATGGGACCTGCGGCCGCTAACAAAGCGCTCTGCAGGCGCGAACTCCATCGGCTCAGCGCTGGATATGACAGGACCGCTTCGCGCCGATGTGCCGATGACGGTCGAGCCCAGCCAGCAGGCTTATGTGAAGGTTCCGAACGATTCGCCCTCGGTGACGAATCACCAGCAGGCGTTGTTGTCGTTTTCGCGGTACCTCGATACCTGGATGCATCACGAAGGAACGGACGCTATCGACGCTTATAAACGGCTGGAGTCAGAGTATTCCAGCCTCGATAACAAAATCGAGGTGGCCAGGGAACGCTTCAGACTCTTTCTTGCAGGCAAGGCGCACGAAAAGAAAGGCATCACCATCTCTTGAAGAGATGGTGAGCCAAGCGGAGCTTTGTTCGACAAGCGAGCGCGAAACAGATGATGTTTAGCGTTTGTAAGTGCCCATCCACTCTGCCTCAGCCAGAATGTGACCTTTGATGGCGCGGTCGACTTCTTTGCGGGTTGCGCCCGGCGGCAGCGCCAGCGTGGTATTGAGGGCGTACAGCTTGAAGAAATAGCGATGCGGTTTTCCGGGAGGCGGGCACGGGCCGCCGTAGCCGATGCGATTGAAATCGTTCTTGCCCTGCGCGGCCCCGCTCTCGAGGACTTCGCTTGTGGGCACTCCCTCAGGCAACGAGGTGTGGTGCGGGGGAATGTTCCAGATGAGCCAGTGTGTCCACGCGCCTTTGGGGGCATCCGGATCATCGACGATGAGCGCAAGCGCGTGGGCCGCAGGCGAGACGCCACCCCAGGTCAGCTCGGGCGACAGATCGGCGCCGTCACAGGTGTGTTTTCTTGGAATTTCGCCACCCTCGGAAAATGCAGTGGACTTCAAGGCAACAGACATTGCACATTCCTCCTTCGCACACAAAACGCTTCCTTCACCTGCTGCGGTGAAATACTTCGCCACACTCCCCCGGGGAGGCGTGACTTGCCTTTCAGCGTAAGATTTGCGCAATCTACGCTGCTTCAGCAGACCGGCCCGCGGCGAATCGGATCACCTTGGGCTCGACCAGCCGCTTGAAATCCTCCCATGCCATCCGGATCAGTTCCCGGTGGGTTCCGGCGTTGAAGGCAATCTCCTTGTCCTCTTCCAGGCTCTCGTCAGCAAAGACGGCGAGGCCGTAAAGGTTGCCGAAGGGGGGCATGGCGCCGGTTTCGCACTGAGGAAAACGATCCCGGAACTCGTCTTCCGTCGCAAGTGCGGCAGTCTTTGCGTCTGCTGCCCTTCTGAGCGACACGAGGTCCACGTGGTATTTGGCAGGAACGACCGCCATCACCAGAGAGCCATCCAGCTTGACGATTACCGTCTTGGCGAGCTCCCTGCCAGGAATATGCGCCAGCCCTGCAATGCCCTGGGCCGTGTAGGCGGGCGAGTGAGTGATGACAACATATTTGACGTTCTGTTTGTCGAGATATTCGGTCAAGCTAGCGAGTGCCATAAAGCACCTCCTTGTCCGGTCGAATCCCTGGGGCGAGTTGAATGATGCGCGCAATGCCCGGAAGATGCAAGTGCGGCGACCAGAGGCCTAGCGTTTGTAGCCGATTTTGCGGAGCAGCTCATGACGCCATGCCACGTCGCCTTCTGTTTCCACTCCTTTGGGCGGGCTGCCGTCGATGGCGCCAAGCACGCCCCGGCCCTGTTCACTCTGCGCCAGCACGACCTGGACCGGATTGGCCGTGGCGCAAAAGATGGAGCACACCTCAGGAACATTGCGAAGAGCATTGAGGAAATTGATGGGATAGGCGTTCTGGACCAGCAGGACAAAGACATGACCCGCGGCCAGTGCCTGAGCGTTGCGAATGGCAGCCTCGCGAAGGGCCGGATCGTTGCCTTCAGTGCGGATGAGACAGGCTCCGGAGCTCTCATTGAAGGCGAGACCGAATTTTGCCTGAGGCGTGGTGGTTGCAAGAACTTCGTAGATGTCTTCGACGGTCTTGATGAAGTGGGACTGGCCGATGACGATGTTGGCTTCAGCCGGAATTTCCATGGGTACAGCGAGCAGGTCGAGCATGGTTACTCCTGGGGTTTCAGAAATCCGCTTATATGCCTTTCTTATGTTGCGTTCTGACGCGTTCGACGTAGCGGCCAGTCTTGAGGTCAACGCTGACAATTTCACCGGGGGCGACAAAGAGCGGGACCTGGATGGTGAGGCCGTTCTCGAGCGTGGCTTCTTTGCGGCCGGAATCCTGCTGGGAGCGTGCGGGCGGCGCGGTGATTTCTACGCGGGCCTCTACCGTATCGGGCATCGCGACATTGACCGGTTCGCCCTCAAAGAACTCGGCGGGGACCTCGGCGCCGGACTGCAGGAACTTTTCAGCCATGCCGAGGCTCTGGGAGGGAAACTCGATCTGCTCGAAGTTGTCGAGCCGCTGAAAGACGCAATTGGATCCGTCGCTGTAAAGGAACTCGAGCGTGCGTTTCTCCAGCTCCACGTCTTCCAGTTTTTCGAGCGGCCTGAAGTGCTGATCCCAGAGGCGTCCGCTGCGCACGTTAGAGAGCCTGGTGCGCACCGTGCCTCCCATTTTGGCGGCGCCGGCGCGAGCTTCCACTTCCAGGACCTTGAAGATCTGGTGATCGATCCGGAGCGCCATCCCTTCTTTCAACTCGGATGCCGTAACCATAGCCTTCTCCGGGATTTCCGATGCGTCGTCCCGTTTGCCGCCGAACATCTTTCCCATTCCGTGGTGGCAAACGATCCCATGGAACACACATCTCCGCCGCCAGAGCACAGCCATCTTTCACGCTGCCTCTCAAAAGGCGACACAAACATTCTGCGCGAAAACAATTGCCGTTCAGTGATGTTCATCACACCCAGAAATCCGGCAATTCGCCAAACTCCTAATTACATCCCTTTCCCCGCGGAGACCCGGAATATGGTTCACGACTCTCTGCTTGCCACGCCCTGGTGGGTGAACTTACTGATCCTGACGCCAATCGTTCCCTACCTGTTGTCGAAGAGGGGCAAGGTGCTGCTGGGCAACAGGCGGCTTCTGGTGTTGGCGGTCTTCGGTGTTGCATTCGGGTTTGTGGAAGCCGCTGTTGTGGTGTATCTGCGAGCCTCAGCCGGGTTGCTGCCCGGGCAACAGGGTTTGGCTGCCAATGGCTTCCCGGGGCACCTGTTACGGATTGAAGTCTTCCGGGAGGCAGCGACCATGGTGATGCTGGTGGCCGTTGCCATGCTGGCGGCACGGGGTATCCGGGAAAGGATTGTCGCGTTCCTGTGGACCTTCGCTTTCTGGGATCTGGCGTACTATCTGTGGCTTTGCGTGGTGATTGGCTGGCCCAACTCGCTGATCAACCCCGACCTGTTGTTCCTAATCCCTGTACCGTGGATCGCACAGGTCTGGTTCCCTGTTCTGGTCAGCGGTCTCACCGTGGTGGTGATCCTGTTTTGCTCGCGAAAACCGATTGGGGTCCGGGTCCGGGCGGACAGCACGCCCTGAGCTGAGTCATTGCATTTGCGGTGTGGCGGCCAGTTGCTCAATCCAGTGCCGCATGCGGCGGCTGTGCGAACCCTCCCAGTAGACGCGGCTGCAGGCTGGGCACTCGCGGAAGTCGCAGCACCACTCAAGAATTCGCGGCGGGACTCGGCCGGCGACCTCGGCTTTGGGTACAGCGCGGAGCAGTTCGTTGCAGACCATGCAGCGGGTGAGCGGGCGCAGGAAGCGGGCCAGATCGAAGCGGCGCACGACCTCCTCGGCCTGGCGGCGGCTGTCCGTTTCGCGTAGCCAATAGCCATGGGTTACGGCGGAGTACTTGAGGATGCCGCGATCTCGCGTGAGCAGGATGCGCCGCTGTTGCGCGGCAATTTGCACCAGTTCGTGGTCATCGGCGCGGTTGGCGTACAGCGTGTCGAAGCCGAGCATGCGCAGATAGCCCGCAAGGCGGCCGAGGTGGACATCGAGCACAAACTTCGGGTCGCGCAGGGGTTCCGGGCGCAGGCGCAGGACGGGCGTAATGTCCATGGATTCAAAGACGGGGTAGACGGAGACGCGATCGCCGTTCTGGATGAGGCGCGAGAAATCAGAGGACTCACCGTTGACGAGGACCAGATCGACTTCAGTGTGGGGAACGCCGAGGCTCTCGATCATGTCTTTGACCGAGGCGGGCAGAAGGAACACCTTCTCGACAGTTGTATATCGCTGAGCAGGCGGGAGATGGTCGTTCAGTTCGGCATAGAAGCGGAATGAAGCACGCGAAGGGATCCGTGAAGGGGCATGCGAAGGGGCGCGAGACGGGAAGGAAGCCATGGGACTCGCCTCGGCTTCAGTTTATGGCAAAACCAGAGTCACGGTGTGCTGTTTGTTGACTTCAGGATCGCCGCTCCCTGCTGGTCGCGTCGACTGGAGAGTCTTGCGGCTGCGGGATATGCCCACACTGGTTTTGCGGTAGTCCCAATTCCGGCGCCGGCCGGAGGGTGAAAATTTGCATCTTTGCTCGGAGATTGTAATCATTCCAGACTGTTGGCTTTACCGGCCCAGGGCTGGACGCCAACCACCTTACCCGTACAATGGATGAGAGAAAGGCCGACTTACCCACCGATGGCAGATCACGACCACAAGCCCCGGAGGCCTGACGCGCAACAATCAGCTCGTAAGCTCGACGAAGACACAGTCGGAAGTGTCTACGACTGGCATCTGGTGCGTCGGCTAGGCCGCTATCTGCGACCGTACTGGTTTGAAGCGTGCATCTCTTCTCTCGCGGTTACATTCAAGTCGTTATGCGACATTCTGGGACCGATTCTGGTGATGGTGGCAGTGGACCGCTATCTGGCTCCGGCGGTCAACGGCCAGGGGTCGTCCAGCGCGGTGTCTCACTGGGTGGCCTTCAAAAGTCCGCTCGCGTCGGTGCTGCCGGAGAGTGCCGTAGCGGGCATCACCCGGCTCGCTGAGTTTTACCTCGTCATTCTGGTCATCGCCTACTTCTTCGAGTTCGTTCAGACCTACCTGATGCAGTGGACCGGACAGAAGATCATGTTCGATCTGCGGCGGGATATCTTCCGCCACATGCAGGGCATGCATGTGGGCTTCTTCGACAAGCATCCGGTGGGGCGGCTGGTGACGCGGCTGACTTCAGACGTGGACGCCATCAACGACATGTTCACGGCCGGCGTTCTGGCTATCGTGGATGACTTCTTCAATCTCTCCATCATGGCCGTGGTGATGCTGGCGATCAACTGGTGGCTGGCGCTGCTGGCATTTGCCGTGCTGCCGGTGATCTGGATCGTGACGCGGATCTTCCGTAATTACGTGCGCGAGAGCTACCGGCGGGTGCGCGCGGCGATTGCCCGCATCAACAGCTTTACGCAGGAACACATCTCAGGCATCAGCGTGGTGCAACTGTTTAACCGCGAAGACCGGGCGTTCAAGGAATTTGAGACGGTGAACCGGCAGTACATGGTTGCCTTCATCGACACGATCTTTGCTTACGCGCTCTACTACCCGGCCGTGGAACTGCTTTCAGCAGTGGCGATTGCGCTGGTGGTGTGGCGCGGCGGATTCAGCGTACTGGCACACGGCGTGGTAACGATCGGCGTGTTGACGATGTTCATCCAGTACTCGATGCGGTTCTGGCGGCCGATACAGGATTTGAGCGACAAGTACAACATTCTGCAGGCTGCAATGGCCGCCTGCGAGCGCATCTTCAAACTGCTCGACACAAAGGCGGAGATTGTGTCGCCGGCGCATCCGGTGGCCGGCAACGGGTCGAACCGGGTGGAGTTCCGGCATGTGTGGTTCACCTATCAGAGGCTGACCGAGGAGCAGCAGGCCGCGGTAGAAGCAGCGGCACGCGCCGGCAGCGGATTGGCCGCCATCGACGGCATTGAGTGGATTCTGAAAGATGTTTCGTTCACCATTGAGCCGGGACAAACGGTGGCGATGGTGGGGCACACGGGCGCGGGCAAGACCACGCTGACCAGCCTGATGATGCGCTTCTACGACGTGACGGCGGGACAGATTCTTGTGGACGGCGTGGACCTGCGCGAGCACGACCTGAGGGAGCTGCGGCAGCACTTTGCCGTGGTGCTGCAGGATCCGTTCCTGTTTTCGGGGACGATTGCCGAGAATATCCGCTTCGGCAACGAGGCCATCAACGACGATACGCTGCGCCAGGCGGCGCGGGACGTGAACGTGCTGGACTTTATTGAGAGCCTTCCGGAAGGCATGAACCAGCGGGTGCGCGAACGCGGCGGATCGCTTTCGACCGGGCAGAAGCAGCTCATCAATTTTGCACGGGCGCTGGCGTTCAATCCGCGGATTCTGATTCTGGACGAGGCCACCTCGAGCGTGGATACCGACACGGAGCTGCGCATTCGCGGCGCGCTGGAGCGGATGGTGGAGAACCGCACCAGCGTGCTGATTGCGCACCGGCTTTCAACGGTGCAGCGTGCCGATACGATCCTGGTGATGCACAAGGGGCAGTTGCGCGAGATGGGCAATCATCAGGAGCTGCTGGCTGCGCGCGGGATCTACTGGAGGCTCTACCAGTTGCAGTACAAGGATCAGGAGATTGGCGCGGCGCGGGCGCAGGAACCCTCGATTGCGCCGGCGATGTGATACGAAGGGTATGCTGATTCCTGAAAGTGCTCCAGTTGCAGTTGCGTTCTATTTCGCAAATAAATCGCCGTGCGAACCCATGCGGACGAACCGAAGGGTCTGGTCATCCGGTAATTTGTAGATCAGCAACAGATCGGGTTTGAGATGACATTCCCGATGGTCCTTCCAGTTGCCACCAAGAACATGATCGCGGTGTTTTGCAGGAAGTGGTTGATTCTTCGCCAATTGACCGGCGATCTCCGACAGGAGCGTTTCGATATCTCTGTGCCGTGGCGTTGCCCTGATGCGCTTATAGTCACGCTTGAAGGCTGAGGTCCACTCAATCGTCCGCATTCAGGTCTTCCATCATCGCGGCGACGCTGGCTGCGCGCTTCACTTGGCCCCGTTCCCCGGCTTCCATAGCAGCGCGGGTGGCCCGGTTGGGAACCCGGACCTCAAACGGCATGGCCTGCTCCGTTGCGACGCGCGTGAGCAGGAGGCGCACGGCATCAGAGACGGTCAGGCCCATGGCGGCCAGGTTTTTGGCGGCCTTTGCCTTTACTTTCTGGTCCACGCGGATATGCACCATGCCGGTAGCCATCACTTCACCTCAGGTATACATTGTATACCTCACGCGGAGTGCACGAAAAGTCATGGCAAGCTCTACGCTGCGGCAAAGATGGCGCAAAGGGTGTACTCTTGCTGCGTCACCGGTTTCCGCGGCAGCTCGCACTTTCGTGCATGGGGGTGTGGCATGAGATGGCATCGAGCAACCGTTCTCATTCTGGTTTTACTGGTTTTATTTCCGACACTGGCTGCCGCCCGTAACAAGCCCAAGAAACCTGCCCTTCCCGCCGTGCTCGATCACGCCCGGTATGTTTATGTAGAGGCGATGGACGGGACGATATTCAATCCGAACCTCTACCCGGAGGACCGCCAGGCAATATCGGATGTGGAACGTGCCATTCAAGACTGGCACCGCTACACCCTGACCATCGATCGCTCGCAGGCGGAACTGGTTTTTGTGGTGCGCAGGGGGCGATTGGCCAGCGTAAGAGGACGCGTGGGAATCGGGAACATTCCGGTAACCCAAGGGGGGCAGATTCCGGGGCGGCAGCAGCCCGGAACCGCGATCGGAGCGGGAGGCGAGGTTGGTCCCCGCGACGATCTGCTATGGGTATGCATGGTTCAACCGGACGGCAAGCTCAGCAGCCCGCTGTGGGCCCGTAAAGAACCGCACGGGTTGGAGAGCCCCGACGTGCCCTTGTTCCAACAGTTCAGGCGCGCCGTGGACCACGCTTATCCGCGCACCAAATCCAGCCAGAAAAAGAAGCCCTGATGCGCCAGCCGCAGGTCCGGGCGTTATCGCCGGGACGCAAGCGGAATCTTGTTTTTGCTATCGAATGAGCTTGGTGCTCCGCCCGAGGATGGCTATGCGCGAGCGGGAACGCGCATGGCGTCGATTGTGGCTGTGAGGTCTTTTGCAAGTGCCGCCTGCTCGTCCGCAGAAAGCTTTTTCCCCTTGCGGGTGAGATAGAAGACATCGATGGCAGTTTCGCCTTCAGTATCGATGAGGGCGATCTTGATATTGCACCCGTGAGCGAAGAAGGTAAGGGCAATCTGGCGCAGGAGGCCGGGATGATCCTGGGCGATGACCTGCAACAAGGTGGCGTGGGTGGAGGATTCGGAGTCGAAATCGAGTCGAGTGTGCACCTCGACCCGGATGTTGCCATTGTGATTGCGGTGGCTGCGGCTTTCAAGAAGCTGCTGAACAGAGATCCTTTGCGAAATCACGTCGCGGATGTTGCGGAGGAATCGGTCTTTCTCACTGGGGTTCAGCTCGATAGTGCGGAAGGCGTCACTGAAGTGGAAGCTGTCTACAATGACTCCGGCATCGTTGGAGTAAGCGCCGGCACGGACGATGTTCATGCCCCAGGCGACCAGAACGCCGGAGACGTCAGAAAACAGGCGGGTGCGGTCGCGGGTAATCACCGTCAGATCAAAGAGTTGGCGTGAGGGCCGCAGGTCAAGCTGCACCGGATCCTTGTCAAGATTGAGCGCCATCTGGAAGTGGTGGCGAATCTGCTCGGGAAGGCGGGTTTGCAGGTAGCGCTGCGGAAGGCCTTCAAGGAAATGCCTGAGTTCGTCGTACTGCGCCACAGGCACCATGGAGCGGATGCGGTTGAGAAGTGTGGGATCGATAGCCGAGTGATAACGCACCTCATCGACAGAGCGGTCCATGAAGTTGGCCGTGGACATGTAGAACTGCCAGAGGTTTTCCGCTTTCCAGGGGGTGAGCGCGTCGGGGTTGACCGCCTTGATGTCGGCAAAGGTCATGATGGTGAGCATCTTGAGCATCTCCGGGTTGCCAACCTTCTCGGCAAAGCCCCGGATGTTGTCAAGATCGAAGATGTCGCGGCGTACCGCGTTCGACATATCGAGGTGGAGGCGGATGGGCTTGAGAACCGCCTCCCGCTCTTCGGGATCGAGATCGAGACGGGCGAGAAAGCTGTCTGCCAGTTCGACGCTTTGGCTGGCGTGCTCGCCGGTGCGGCGGGCTTTTCCGGTGTCGTGAAGCAGGAGGGCCAGCAGGAAAAGATCGAGACGGTCGATCTCCGGTAGAAGCTGGGCCAGGCGCTTTTCGTATTCGTGGGCGGGCTGGCGGAGCGAGTGGACGTTGTCGATGGCGAGGAAGGTATGTTCATCCACCGTGTAGCGGTGGTAGCTGTCGCGGATGACCAGCGCATCGATGCCGTGAAACTCCGGAATCAGCATCTCAAGGATGCCGAGGGCGTGCATAGTGCGGAGAGCGTGCGCGGCATGAGGGCCGAGCAGGACTTCGCGCAGCGCGTTCCAGAGGTATGGACCTTCGGGAACATGGATGGCGAGGACGGGGAGCGCGTCGGTAATGCGGTCTTCAGCGGCCTGCGAAAGCTTGTAGCCGTGCGTGGCCATGAGCGAGAAGACGCGCAAAATGGCTGCGGTATCGGTGAACTCCGCGCCGGGCTGAATGTCGATGCGTCCCTGGTCGAGGAGGAAGTCAGTGCCGGCGATGGGCGTGCGACGGCGGCGGAACTGGCGGTAGAAGCTGACCGGCGCCGGCAGGTTCTCCATCAGCAACGCAGCGCGGCGGTAAATGACGCGCGCATGGCGAAAGTAGGTGCGCATCCAGTAAGAGGGATCCGCAGTGCCTCGGGTTTCAAGACCGATGGACTGGGATGCGGCTTCGTCCTGTGACTGCCAGTCGAGGATATTGTCGTCGCGGCCGTGACGGAAGTGAAGGAAACATCGTGCGGCGGCGAGGAAGTCAAATGCGGCCTCGGCGTCACCGCGGGCGCTTTGAAAGACGCCGCTGCGCTGGCGGGGCCACTCGCGGGTTTCCTTGAGCTGGTAGAGCAGCGCAAACCAGACAGCGAGGTGGAAGTCGCGCAGGCCTCCGGGACACTCCTTGAGATTGGGTTCCAGGTGGAAGATGGTGTTGCCGTACTTGGCATGGCGGACGCGGGCCAGCTCGCCGAGCTTTTGCGTAATGGCGTTCCACTCGCTGAGAACCAGGCCGGGCAGCACATTCTGGTGGATCTGCTGATAGAGAGGGAACTGGCCGGCGAGGAAACGGCGGTCGAGGGTGGCTAGGGTGAACTCAAGGTTGTCAGGGTCGAAGCGGCCAGCCTCCTTGACCGTGCGCGAGGCGGGGCTGGCGCGGAGACCCACATCCCACATGCCCTGAATGACGGCGCGCACGGCCTCCTGGGCACGCTCTTCGGTGCGGTCGTCGGCAAAGGCAAAGAGCAGATCGATGTCAGAGTAAGGAAAGAGATCTTTGCGGCCGTAGCCGCCGATGGCGAGCAGTGCAACGTTTTGCGGAGGCAGGCCGGTGAAGGCGCGCTTCCACATTTCCACGATCACACGATCGACTACGGCAGAGCGGCGACGGATGGCGGCCGTGCCGTCTCCGGTGCGCTCACAGGTCTGACGGACAAGCGCCATCTCCCGTAGATACTGCTCCCTTAGATCGTCGACTGCCAAAACCATTGGATTCATGAGGAATTTGCTCGGCCTGCCACAGCAAGAAGATGTAGTTAACAGGATAAGCGATGTTCGCGCAAAAGGGGTAAAACCGGTTCCACGGGGATGCGGCAGAGAATGGTGGCTGGGCGCGCCCGCCCCCTTATTTGCTGGTAAATCGCTATGTTGTCAGGCGGCAAAGTCAATAAAGCCGCGCGCTGGGTCAGTGGCCACGAGCCGGACGGTCAGGCGATCGCCCACGTCCAGATCTTTACCGCCGTGCACCAGCATGCCTTCCACATGCGGATTGAAGGTGCGTACGAAGGTGCCGTAGCGGTTTACGCCGGTGACGACTGCGCGGTAGCTTTGGCCGATGTGCGGGTGCAGGACCACAGCGGCGATGCGCTTCTGCATTTCGCGCTCGACTTTGCGGGCGGCGTCTTCCATCTGGGTGCAACGCGCGGCGATGACCTGAAGCTGGTCGTCGCTGTAAGGCTGCTCATGGCCGGCGAACCCGGCTTTGAGGAGGCGCTGCGTGACGACATCAGGGAAACGGCGGTTGGGCGCCGTCGAGTGGGTGTAGTCCTGCACGGCAAGGCCGAAATGGCCGGGAGACGTCTCGTTGGCCTTGACGAGCACGTATTCGCCGGGGCCCATGAGCTTGACGACGGCCAGGGAAAGATCGGGGAAGTGATCGGGGTCGCGGTGCTTTTCGAGGAGGAGAAAGTCGTTGAGGGCCTTGGAGTCCGGCTCAGCGGGGAGCGTGGTGCCCAGCCGGGTGGCCAGATCGACAATGCGATCCCACCGTTTGGGCGTGCGGACCACGCGGCGGATGGAGGCAACGCCGGCGTCCTGCAGGGTGCGGGCTACAACACCGTTGGCCGCAACCATAAACTCTTCAATGAGCGACGTGGCGCGGTTCTTTTCCAGATGCACGAGGTCGACGACCTGTTCCTCAAGCATGACGGGGCGCGTCTCGACGGTTTCAAGGTCGAGCGCGCCGTGCTGGAAGCGCATGCCCAACATGCGCTGGGCGGCCGCGTCCTGAAGCTTGAGCTGCGCAGCGAGTTTGGGGCTGGCAGCCACCTTGGCCGGGGGCTCGGCCTTGCCTTCAAGCCATGCGCCAACACTGTTGTATGCCAGTTGCGCGCGGTTGTGGACCAGGGCGCGGTATACCTTGCCGTTTGAGCAGAAGCCCCGATCGCCGACGCAGATTTCGATGACGATGGCGACGCGGTCCTCATTCTCGTTCAGCGAAGTTATGCCCTCAGAGAGCTGAGACGGCAGCATGGGAAAGACCTTGACGCCGGTGTAGACGGAGGTGGTCTCACTGCGGGCGTGGTTGTCGATGACGCTGCCCTCGTGGACGCGGGCGTCGACGTCTGCCACGCCGACAAGGATACGGATACGGCCGTCGGGCAACTGCTCGGCCCATTCGATCTGGTCGAGGTCTTTGGATGTGTCATTGTCAATGGACGACCAGAGGAGATGGCGCAGGTCCTGGATGCCGTGCTTTGCCGGCAGATGGGAATCGGCCTGAATGGCGGCCAGTTCAGCGTCAGTGCCGGCGGGAAAGTCGGGCTGGAAGCCGTGCTCCACCATGGCCGCGTGGGCCGCGGCAACGAGATTGAAGTGAAATGGATGGCCGGAATGCATGAACGGTCACGCTCCTCAACAGCAAAGAGCAAGCCTACCATTCCAGCCGCGATTGATGCTGTGTTGTGCCGCAGCACGGTTCCGCGGCGGTCAATGCCGCCGTGGAGCCGTGTTGCGTGCGACGCTTTTACTGAATGCCGAGGTCGGAAAGAACCTTGGGCTTGGGCTCGTCCACGGCCAGCAGGTTGTGGCAAACTGCACAATCCTGCGGAATAGCAGAGCCGTCTTTAGCGACATGGCTGCCGTCGTGGCAACGGAAGCAACCCGGATAGTCCATGTGGCCGATATGGTTGGGGTGCGTTCCCCACGTCACTTTCATGAACGGGAAGACGTTCTCAGAGTAGAGGGTCGCGAGTGCCGTGCCCGCAGACTTGACCAGTGCCGCCTTGGTGGCGAGGACATTGGGGTCGGTTTTGCGATAGTAAGCCGTCAGTCCCTCAGGAATCTTTACGCGCGCTTCAGCCTGGCTGGAGTATTTGGCCTTGATGAGTTGCAGGCCCTCTTTATGGACCCAGGGCAGGCTGGGGCTGATGACGCCGTCAACCATGGCGCGATTGATCGCCTGCTCAGCGGTAACAAACTGATGCGCTGCGCGGTTGTGGCAGTCGATGCAGTCCATGACGCGCCGCTGGCCTTTTGGGATGGGGCTGCCGGGCGGCAGAGAACTGAAGACGGTTTTCGAGCCATCGGGGTTGGTACGCTCGACCCACGGAATGTTGGTCAACTTGGGGTCAGTAGCGATGTACTCAATGTGGCCAAGATGGACGCCGTGGATGCCGCTCCGATGTGAGAAGGAGTCTTCACCACCGAGGTGGAGGATGAGCACCGTCTGAGTTTCAGTGTTCTGCTCGTCGTTGGCAAAGTGCGAGAGGACCAGCAGCTTGTCTCCATCGAAACGCGTAGGCGTGTGGCAGCTTTCGCAGATAACCCGCGCGGGGCGCAGATTGGTAACCGGAGACGGAATGGGAGTGGGATAGTTGGGAATGAGCTTGGGAGCTA
This sequence comes from uncultured Acidobacteriota bacterium, assembly GCA_963830225.1. Classification (GTDB taxonomy): domain Bacteria; phylum Acidobacteriota; class Terriglobia; order Terriglobales; family Acidobacteriaceae; genus Telmatobacter. The sequence goes on from CAWHLO010000001.1 coordinate 1,159,148, forward strand.
AATGCGCGAAGGGATGGAAGGTAACTTCCAGGACCTGCTTGGTGCCGTTTACCTTGGCGGCGAAATACGACTCGAGGCCGGGGCCTATGTGGCATTCCACACACTGGACGTGAGAGTGGGGTCCGATTTGATAAGCCGTGTACTCCGGAATCATGACGTGGCAGGATTTGCCGCAAAACTCCGGGGAGTCCATGTAAGTGGCGCCGCGGTAACTGGCGACGGAAACCACGAGCAGATTGGCGATGGTGGCCACGAGAACGATGTCAAGGCCGTGCCGAAAGGCGTGATCATTGAGATCGACGCGGGGAAATTCGGCGGGAATTTGACCGGCGACTTGCAGCCTCTTGCGCCGCACGAACAGGCCGATGGGAATGAGGATCAATCCCGTGATGAAGAGGGCCGGCAAAATCAGAAAGAAGATGATGCCGAGATAAGGATTGGGGGATCGAACACCGAGCAACGTGACGATCCAGTATGCGATTACGGTGACGCCGGAAGCAGTGGTGATGGCGCCACCGGCCAGGCTGATGGGATTGTTGCCAAAAAAAAGCGCCGGCCGCACCCAGTGCTCACGGAATCTTTGGATTAGTGACACCTTGGATCTTTCTCCCATACATTGTTGGCCCGCCGGAAGCGGCGGGCCAACTGGTGTTTTCCGGTTTGGTACTGGTCCTGCAAGTTGGTTCGGATGTTACTTCTTCGTCAAAGTGTGGAAATACTCCACCACTTCCTTAACCTGCGCATTGCTCAAGCCATGGACCGGCTTCATCTTGCCCTTGCCGTTTTTCACAGCAGCTTCCATCTGCGCAATAGTGAGTTTCTTCATCGCGGGACTATTGGCAGGCATGACGCCGAGAAACTTGGCAATCCCCGGATTAGGATGGCCATCAGGGCCATGACAGCTTTGGCAGTGAGCCTTGTACAAAGCCTCACCGGACTGGGCAAAGCACATGGCACCGGCCACAACAAATGTGGCGACCAGCACCACTGCGGAACGAACCGACTTAGTCATTACAATTCTCCTTGTGTTTCTCCCGGCCGGCTTTGCCGGGTAAATTCACTTTCTGCTTACATGTCTGCCGGCCGGAGCTTACTGGCCGTTTTGACGTTTGTGGAGATGGCAGAAACGACCATCTCGCACACTATCGTAAACCCACATGCCGGTGGGGAGTTGTGGAGCTTTCCAAGTGCGGTCCCGTTCTCCAGCTTTCCGTTTCTACTTCTTCAGGAAAGAGCGGAAGTGGGCCACAGCCTCCTTGATCTGGGCATCGCTGATCTTGCCCTTGAACGCCGGCATCTTACCCCTACCGTCCGCAGTGACCTTGATCATCTCGGCTTCACTCATCTTCATTACCACCGGATTTGTGACCGGCCTGATTTTCATCACCTTGGCCACGGGCGTATCGGCCATTCCCTTGGCGCCATGACAGCTCTGGCACTTGGCCTTGTAAACCGCTGCTCCCGATTGAGCGAAGCTCACAGCGCCAGCCATGGAAAGGGCCAGCGCCAGCACAACGTAGTTCCGAATCGTCTTGCTCATTGGTCGTACCTTGCTGTGTTTGTGAGGATTGCCAGGACCAGTGTACGCGACAAAATTCATGTCAGCGTGAAGAAGTTGAGAAAGCCGGCCTTTGTCAATCCTCAATTGATGTTTGAGCAGCAGCAAACCTCTCTGCCAGCCATTTCAAAAAAGTGGAGGTGGTCCGGTGAAATCCCCGATTCCAGGCCACCCCCGGTCACGCATGCTGGTCGCCCAGCGGGTTAGAACTCGTAATGGACTCCCAAGGTCACCATATTGGTGTGGAAGTTCCGCGGTGCCGTGTAACCCCAGGCCGGTCCGGATTGCGCCGTATTGGGCAGCGTGCTGCAGGGAACCACGGTGGCCGGTGTCGAAGCGGTCGGATTGCCGGTGCTGCAGTATTCTGCGCCGGAAGGGCCGCCTTCACCATAGCCGTAGAAGTTGTACTCAGCCTTCCAGGTCAATCCGGGGCGCGAGGTCCACGCGAAATCCACGAAGGGAGACTGATAGGTAGACACCAGCGAACCAGCGACATCGCGCGCATCGTTGTAGAAGCGGCTGCCGTTAACCGAGCTGATGTTATAGCCAATGTTGGAGTGAATCGATTTGACAGGAGAAACGGTGAAAGCCAAGGAGCCGGACTGCGTGGGTGCGCTCATGAAGTCCCTGGCCGGGCCGAACTCCAGGTAGGGACGTCCTCTGACGGTCGCGCCGGGGCAGGCTGTTCCACTTTCTGTTGCCGCGCCTGGCACGGTCGGGGTGGATAGCGGTGTGTAGCAGATGTTCGTTGCTGTATACACATCGTTATACGCGTAGTTGAGGTTGACGCCATAGTGGGCGTTCGGGAAGAGCTGCGTGCCGATGCTCACCACGCGGCTGTGATCGACGTGGTCGATGGGACCAGTGAGAGGCTCTTCACCCGTGTTGTTGGTATTGTTGCTGCGTTCCCGGTCGTTAAAGGCCATTGAAACGGTCGCCCAGGACTTTGGCCTGTACATGGAGTGGATTCTGTAGTGCTCTGACCGGCGGAAACCGATCGGGGTCAATGCGTTGTCGTTGAAGAGAAGTCCAACCGAACCCTCGACATTCCATTTGGCAGTGGGACGCAGGGCGGCGGTAAAGATGCCGCCATTTTCATTAATTGTGACCAGTCCGCTGACTGGATCGGTACTTTCATTAATCGGGCCGGTGTGCGGTACACCCTGGCCGATTTTATGCTGGCTGGCGCGGTAGGTAAGCGAGAAGGTGGCACGCGAGGTCGCATTCCAACTCAGCGTGAAGTTATTGGTCACAAAGGACTGACCGAAGTAACCCGGCCAGGGCTCGCCTTCGATGCCGTGAGGAAGGCTTTGAGCATTTCCCTCTGTCAGCGGACCGGAGTAGGTAATGGTCTGCTCGCCCGCTACGTCCGGCGTGGAATACGTGGTTGCCTTGGGAAGATCCGCAATGCCCGGCTGCTGCACGCTGGAGTAATTAATCTGGTCGGCCAGGCTGAACGCATTGCTAAGCTGCCATACGATTCCATAATCAGCAGCCACTACCGCGCGATGCGCATTGGCATAGCCATGGTAGTTAATGGAGCGGATGGTTCCGCTCAGGCCCTGGAGATTCTCAATGAAGTTGGGAAGGTTCATGTTTCCCAGGGTGTAGCGGAAATTGCCGTTCATTTCCACGTTCTTGATGCTCGAGATTTGCAGCCGGAAGATCTCTGTGGGGAGAGTGATCCGGGTTGGCTGCGAGCGCATATAGCTCGTTATGACCGAGCAGGCAGGATCGATGACCGGCAAACCTCCGGGCGTCTGCGGCGCATAAAGAAAGGTGTTCGAGTTGGCGAGGCTGTCCTGGTTGCAGGAAGAGATACTATATGGCCTCTGACTGTCATAGTTACCCAGATAGGCTGGTGTTCCGTCGGCTTCCTGTACCAGGAATCCGTCAGGATTAAGAGTAAAGAAGGTATCAGCCTTGTAGCGGTTGATCTCTTCTTCGAAAGTCAATTTGGTGCCCTTTATAGGCTTCCAGTCGATTCCGGCCCGGTAATCGTCAGTGCCATTGCGCTCATACTGCCGGAGCAGCGCATAGGAGAAGCTGCCGACGCCGTAACCACTTGGGCTCAGAGTTGGCCCCTCCATCGTGTTCTTGGAGTACGCAAACCGGAGGGTAATCTTCGACAACGGAAGAATGGTGAGATCCACATCAGTCATTCGGCGCACCGTGTTGAACATGACCGGCGAGTTGAGCAACTGCGGCCAGGCAACGGAGCCGGTGGGCGAATCAGACGGCCCGATGGGCATCGACAATCCCGGGAGGAGATTCGGATTGGCAAGCAGATCGTAGTCAAAATACTGGCGATCGCGCCGGAACAGACCGTCAAGCTCGTAGTATTTGCCCTTCGAGACGCTCATCCGGGTGAAGTTATTCGGATCGCCGCCGTACCCGTTGCTGAAGATCTCGAGGTCATCGAAAAGGGGATGCTTATTGGACTTGAGAGCATGCATGACGAAGGTCTCGCCGAGCATGCGTGGTCCCGACTGCATGTTGACCATGGAGTCGTACATGGAGCCGCTTCCGCTGAGCTTCACCATGTGCCCACCGAGGTCCACGGATTGATGAACGGAATATCCGGCCGGGACAGTCGGTGCAGAAGTGTTGATCATTGGTATTTGGGCGGAAGCGACGCCCGTCATCATCAGTAAAATTGCAGCTCCTACGCCCCCAGCGACGCGCTGGGCCAGTACGTGAGAGGGCTGTCGACCCGACAACCTGGAAAACCATCCTATCTTCTTCATATGAAGCCTCACTTGGAAAACTTTGCTCAAGGCGAAACCTTGCACTCATCTGCGAAATTTTCGGGGGTTCGGGCCGCGCCCGGTCCTGGCGGACGCGGCCGAACTCCATGATTGCTATCGAACGAATGCCTGACTGATGTTCGATCCATGAATCATCGTGTGGCACTGGATGCAGGTCGCCGATGTCTGCGATCCCTGTCCCATGCCCTTAATCGTGTGGGAGGCAACCGGGCTATGACACTGGTTGCACAGCACGTCGATGTTCGGCATGTTCAGCAAGCGCGCATTCTGCGAGCCGTGCGGGCTGTGGCACGCCGTGCATCCTTCCGCCTTAACCGGGGCATGCTCGTAAACGAACGGCCCGCGCACATCCGTGTGGCACTTGGTGCAGACCTTGTTCTGATCGGCCGTGGACCTCAGGTTATTGTTCCCGAAGGTACCGTGCACGTCGTGGCAGTCGCTGCACTTGACCAGCCCCTCATTCACCCGGTGATGGAACGGCATGCTGAACGACGGCTTCACGTCACCGTGGCACTGATAGCAGAGCGTAGGCTGCGAGGCCTTGAGCAAGTGCGCCGGCGCCTTGCTGTCGTGAATGCTGTGACAGCTTGCGCAACTGACACCGGCCTTGCCGTGCGGAGAACGCAGGAAATTGGGATGCGTACCCGCGTGGCAGGTGAGGCACTTGGCATCGATCTGCTTCGGCGTAGCGTTGGCAAAGTTGAAGATCTTGGTCTTGTCACCGCCAGCCTCAACGTGCGCCTTGCCCGGTCCGTGGCAGTTCTCGCAGGTGATGCCTTTGTCGCCATGCATCAAAACCATCTTGGTGTGAGGATTGTTGGCAAAACCGTTTGCTTCCTTCTGGTGGCAGGCGGCGCATACTTGGGCGCCGACATAATTGGAAGAAGCAGGCACGGCTGCTTTGGCTTGTGCCCCGGCTGGCTTCTTTGCCGGTGGACCGGCCAGCGCCGTGGCGCATACCATGCTTGCGCCCAGCAGTAACATCAGTAGAGCTCGCAGTCCCGGCCATCTGCCCGGGGCCGCACCAATCGACAATCGCGTTACCGGCACATCTTCATGCATGAAAAAACCCGCCTTTAAAAAACTGCCGCCGCATCGTTCAGAAGCCGCTCGACCGTCCGGGTCTTACATCGGCCGGATCACTTACGAGTGAGTTAGAACAACATCAAAGCCCTGGAAGCGGCTTGAGGAGGTTATCTCCTGTGCGGAGCATCACTACCTGCGCAAAGATTACGGTTTTGTCATGCAGCTCAGCGGTGATGTTCATCACAGAGCCCGGAGAAAGATGATGCGGACGTGATTTTGCGCAGCTTGAGCCACTTAGTTATGGCGAAAGGTAGGAGTTGTGAGGGGGTGAATCACACAGAAAACTGGGCTATACCAAGTGTGTGGCCCATCACATCATTTTTTTTTTAGGCGGGGCAAGCTACACAGAGACCAAGGGCCATTTTTACAGAAAGACGCCCTGCAGTATCAACAGCTGTGGCCCTTGGGGCGAGACCACGGAGCCCCAGGGACGCGGCAAAAAAGTCAGACGCTGCATCGGCATCGGGCAGGCAAGACCATGGCGGAATTAGAAACTCCGGTGGATGGCCAGACGCGACACAGGAATTTGACGCGGCCGGTCCCGGCTGGTTGTGCGGCTTGTTCGAATCGCCGCCCCGGCTGGTTCTGTTCTCTAGGCAGTGCGGTACTGGCCGATCTCGAATTGGCCACCAGTACGATCTCTTTACCCGCACAGGCATCGCTTTTCACGCAGGGCGAGGATGCCCGGTGTCTCTACCTTATATGTGGTGGCTATCTCAAGCTCACCGCCGGCCGGCCCGATGAGAAAGAGATGATTGTCCGCGTTGCAGGACCCGGCTCTATGCTTGGGCTCTATGCCGTCCTCTCACATGGAGTCTACGAGGTTTCGGCTGAGTCACTGACTGCGGCCCAGCTTCGGCCCGTGGAGCGGGAGCGCTTCCTCAATTTCCTGCGCAACCACAAGGAAGCCCAGTTGCGGGCGGTACAGTGCATCTGCCAGGAGTACCGGTTCGCCCTGCAGGATGCATGCCGCATTGCGCTTTCAGAGACGGTGGCGGCACGGCTGGGGCGGCTTCTGCTGGAGCTCGCACATCAGATTGGCGAGCATCTTGAGAGCGGCGTATTCCGCTTCCCGCTGCTGCTGACGCACGAAGAGATGGCTTCGATGACCTGCACGACACGCGAAACAGTAACCCGAACGCTGGGGCAGTTCCGCAAGGACGGGTGGATTTCGATCGAAGACGGTCTGGTTACGATTTATCAACCAGACAAGCTGCAAGCCCTTCTTTAACAATTAGTTGCGATCTACGCTCTCTTCCGCGTCGCTGCGGGAGTCAAAGAACTGTGCTTTCTGGTGTCCTATTCTAGAAACAGGAGTTTTATTTTGCGTATGAGGCGTATTTTTGCGGCTGTTTCTGTAGTTCTGTTTGCCTGCTCAATTACTGTTGCCCAGGGTGCTGCGCCCGCTACGGTTTCAGCCCATCCTGCTGCGACATCGACGAAGCCGGCCGATATCCATCAGTTTCAGGAGATTGAGAATAAGTGGTCGACGGCGGAGAACAAGCACGACCAGTATGGGCTGGACCTGGTGCTGTCTCCGCTGCTGGTGAATGTGGGCGAAACCGGCGACATCACGACGCACGATCAGCAGATCGTAAAGGCAATTTCGAATGACGACAAGATGTTCTACCTGGCCCAGAAGGTGGTTGCGGTGCGCATGCTGGGGGATGTGGCGGTGGTGAACGGCACCTACACGCTGCGCCATCGGAAGGATTCGGGGAAGGTGGTGCTGGACAAGGGCGTGTTCACACATGTGTTTCAGCAGCAGCGCGGAGGGTGGAAGTGCATCAACGCGCAGCGCACACTGGTGAGCGAATCGTTGAACTCCAAAAAGAAAGAGAAGAACAGAAAGTCTTCGGCCAAGGATTCCTCCTTCCATATTCCATTCTTTGGTAAGGGCGGGAAGTAGAAGGGACTTGCGGAACCCATTTTCCCAGTTTCACAGAAACTGGGGAAATGGGTTTCTGGGCGATTTGCTGTCTTTATTTTTCAGTAGGTTAGAGCCAAAACCCAGTTTCCCAGTGGCTTTTTGCGATTTTTTGGGCGCAATTCAGGTTGATTTTTTCGCAAGCTGTTGATTGGAAGTATTTTATCTGCATTCTTGCCTCTCAAATCTATACATCTATGTGAAAATTCCGCGTTTGTTCGTGCGCACGGGTGCACGGTTGCGCTCCGTTTTGGGCCTGTGCTTCCTGCTCCGGCGGGAAGCGATGGATTGAAGGTGATCCATTTCTATTGTGCGCCGGGAGGGGGAAATTATCTGCCAAAAAAAGGGGCATAGGGACATAGGGACCAGGGACTTAGGGGGCGGGGGTGGCTGGAATCACCTGCGCGAAGTGAATTGCGACCATCTGCGGATGGTGGGCGATTGCGGCTGCGGTGAGGGTGTTGATTTGGTCTCATCGTCGTCGAAGGCAGGGTTTGTGTCCTCAAAGTCCTAACTGATGGGCAGCCAGTTCGTCGCTGATGACATTGCGTTGATCATGCGAAGCCCGTTTGCGGGGAGTGACCGAGGCTGGCTGGGTTTCGTGGTCTCCCAGGTGCCCAAAGGCGAGGCACCTGGGGCACCCATCGTTGGTGAGAGGAATCAATTCATTTCCCCGGCACCTGGGGCACCTGTGATCTTTCAATAGGTTGTCCATTCGATTTTGACCGGAGAAGCTGGTTGTGACGAGCAACTAGAGTCTTCGGAGGAATCGAATGGACATTCATAAGAATGCCCGACTCAGCTTTCGTAGTCGGTCATCGCTTCCAGACAAGGAGGAATGGGATTGTCGCAACTATTGCGCTAACAACATTTATTAGAACGTAGAAGAGAGGACCGTACGCCCCTGGTATCAGGGGTAAGTCGGAAGTTTGAGCGAATGAACGTAGGGCGAGCCGGGCCTCCAGATCTGGACGCTTAGCTGTGGCTTCTGAAATGTCGGTCTCTCCCTCATCTCTGCGCCGGAACCTTATGTACCACTGGAGTTCATCGCTGATTTCCTTAAAAAGTACGTCGCCGTACTTCCTTGTATTTTCAAAGGTGATACTAAAGACAATTGAATAAACTGCAACCAATCCGATCAGGCCAAGTGCCGCGGTTATCGTAGTGCGGGTGATGTAATCGGCAGCCAAAGCCCTATAGAGGTTGAGAGAGATACTTCCTGCGATTGTCGCAAGCGTTGCGAGGACCACAATCTGGCCGTTAATTCTTAGCCTCCTGGTCAACTTCCGCAGTCGTTCCAGGGCATGTTCGATCTCTGAGGGATCTTGGCTATCCGGAGAAAAATTGGCTGACTTGACGGTCATCACGCTCCTTGATTCTTTAGTAGGGCCTTGATAAGGGAATCCAAAAGCCTTTCGCGGGCGATATTTCGGCTCTCTTGATCAAATGTGCCACACATCGGGCCCTGCCCGTAGAACTTTCGGAAGACCGACGAGTACGGAAGCACACGCTGATGCAATGACTTCGCATCGCCGAGGGCATCGAAGTACGCTCCCTTTTGGTAGTAGTCAATGACCTCGGACCTGCGATTCCACCACAAGTCGGCCTTCGTCACGACCGTAATTAGCCAATGTGATGTCAGAACGTCACCCAGCACTTGCGTCCATTCATGCAATTGATTGATCTCCGCCTCCCGATGGCGAACAAGATAGTCCGGGCTTACTGTTGAATCTCCTGTAAACACCCTTGCCCTTCTTATATGGTATTCGTGGTAGCCGAAACAGACCACGTTTAGGAGGCCCGCTATTCCGCCTTTGGCAGCCATCGCCTCGCGCATGGTTTGCTTGCGCGCGTCGCGGCCAAAGTACGTGTCGCCGGGAGTGTCGATAAAATGGTAATACTTCCCTTTAACGACGAGCTTCCGTGCTTCGGTATACATTGTCCGATCCTCCCGTCGAATTGCGGCGGGATAGGGATTTGAGAGCGATTGGAGCATGTTGGTTTTGCCAACCCCAGAGCAGCCCAACAAGAGGATGCGGGGCTTCTTCTTAAGGGCATTCCGGACTCGGTCCAATAGCCCTTGCTTGTCGGCCTCCTTTAGCAAGGTCACAACAATCTCGACGGCGACTTCGCCAGCTGCTACTGCCATCCTGCCTTCCCCTTTCGGCGAGATTTTAGCAGCCCAAGATGAGACCTGCACTAAGTCCTCATCACGGGGAGGTAAAAGCGGCTTATCCGCAGCGCAGGAATTCTTTCCCGAAGGGCTCCGACGGCATGACACTCGAGGCTAGTCGGGCCCGTCCGCTAGCAGTCTCCGCGGCACTAAGGACACAGGATCGGCGGTTGGCTTTGTTCTTTGAAGTCAGATCAATTTCTCGGCCTACGCCCATCGGAATTCGTCGTAAGACGGATTCGATCTTGGTTCTTGCTGATTGGTAGAAGGATTAATTAATGCGACGGCTCGGGCGACATGCTTGTAATGCACCTGTCTCGGTGCTGCAAGCGTCGTTGGTGCGGAGGTTCGGCCTGTAGCCCTGATATAATCCGCATTTCACCGAGAAATCGCAAATACGGGGTCCGAGTTTGTTTTGAGCACTGTCGATTTAGAAGTCGAGTTTCACGGGGAGGCTACCGAGGCTGGAACTATAGACGCGCGGCTATTGGCGGAGTCGCTTACTGGATACAGTGCGGTATTTACCCGCACGAACGAGGTCACAAATGGGGAAATGAGCACCGCGACTGTCTTGGTGCGAGCAGACTTTAAGCAGGGATCCTTTATCGCAAGCGTCCGGCTTGTGCAGACAATCGCTGATGCTGCATCGCAGTTTATTACTTCTCATCCGTTTGTGGATGCTGGCGGCTTGGCGTCAGTCATAGGGTTCATCGCTAGAGATACGCTCAAAGAGTCGCTTATTGGACTGTACAAGTGGCTGAGGGGCGGAAGTCCTGAAAGAGCAGTGCGAGTTGGTGAGAATATTGAGATAACGTGCGGCCAAAATAAGAAGACTGTTTCAAATGTCGTCTATAACCTCTATGGCGATTCCGCTATCCGCGAAGGACTCGCGCGACTTACCGGCCCAATGCGCAGTGCCGCCGTGGACAGAATCTCGGTTCGAGAGGATGGAGTGGAGCGTCTGTCGATTGAGCAGGAGGAAGCTAGGGCGTGTTCACACTACACGTAGCGCTTCGACGATGAGTGCGAAGTAGAGGAATGCCAGAAAGACTATATCCAGTTTCTCGAAACGCGAGAAGATGCGCCGGAAGCCTTTCAGCCTGCGGAATAGCCGCTCAATCTCGTTGCGTTTCTTATAGAGTTCCTGGTTGTACTCCCATGGATCGACCCGATTCGATTTGGGCGGAACCACGGGCTCCATCTGCAAGTCCAGAACTTGCTGCCGTGTTTCGTCGCCCTCGTAAGCCTTGTCCATCAATAGCGGCAGGCCTTCGGGCATCGGGCCGAGATCCAACAACAGCTGTCGTCCGCAAGGTGCATCGTGTGCGTTACCCGGCGACAGCGCAAAGATTATGGCCGTTCGAGCATTCGCGGCAACCATATGAATCTTGGTGGTCCATCCGCCGCGCGACTTGCCGATGGCTTGGGGTCCGTTTTTTTTAATGCCCCAGTTCCGTCCGGATGCACCTTCACGATGGTTGAGTCCAATGAAAAAGCTTCGATCTTGATGCGCACGATCTGCTCCAGCTGTAGCTTCTCGAAGACGCGGTCGAGGACGCCATTCTTAGCCCAGCGATTCATCCGCACGTAGATGCTGTGCCAGTTGCCAAAATGCTTGGGAAGACCGCGCCATTTGCAGCCATTTTCGGCCACGTAAAGCAGCGCGTTGAGCACGGTCAAATTGCTCAATCGCACGTTGCCGCGCTGTACCGGCAGGCTATCTTTGATCTTTTCGTATTGCGCAGGTGTGATTACCATCTATTACGATTTTATCAGAAATAGTGTGAACACGCCCTAGCTACTTTGAGAACCATGAGCCAGCGTTGAATATGGAAGAAGAGGCGACATCCGGAGAACGTGAAACAGTTTTAATCGTCTCGAGGCTCTCATTCACAGAGAGAAGCACGTGGACATTCTTTGAGCGCGGAGCGACGGTAACTGCCAGAATTGAGGACGAGGAGTTCTGGCAGAAGGTGCATGAGCATAATCTCAGGTTCGGCGAAGGTGACCGATTGAGGGTGAGGATTGCCTGGGCTATAGAGAGAAAGCACAAACTGATCCAGAGAAATACCATCAGGAAGGTGTACGAGGTGCTGCCTCATCCAAAGCAGTTGCGTTTGGGCGGTGGTGAGGACGAAATCCGCTGACGGGTTGTGTATGGTTGGCAGGCTTCCCAACGGCAACCGCCGATCCCTCGACTCCCTCCCTCTTCGCTTCGCTCCGCGTCCGGTCGCTCGGGATGACACTTGGGGTGAGGGTGGGGAGTTGGTGAGTGGGGGAGTTCGTCTCTCATCGGCTTTGTGGATCCGCGGTGGATGCAATGAGGGTTTCCGGGGGGTTGTTCTTTGGCGGGTTCGCGCCGCTTGGCGGCGATAGCGAGTTAGCGGGTTGGCGGGGACGGTGGTGAGTGGGCTGTGGAGTTATCCCACCCTAGCCGCAAAAATCCGCCGCGGCGGACGCGGCGAGGATGGGGCACCCTTTTGTGGACACTGAGGCTCCTCGACTGTGGAAGTATCCCACCCTTCGAGCACAAAACGCTCGAAGGATGGGGCACCCCTTGTGGTGGAAACTGGGGCGCGTTGGCTGGAGAGTTATCCCACCCGGGGATCAGCTCTCAGCTTTCAGCCGTCAGCTTTCAGCTTTGTATGTGGAAGTGTGGACGGTGGTGGCTGGCGAATACGAATCCCAGGTCTCATCCGCCGCGGCGGACGAGACTTGGGGCACCCGGCGGGGGTTTGTTCTTTGGCGGGCTGGCGAGTCGCGGGTTAGGGGAATTATCGTAAGACATCGGCCAGGCATTTTAGCCAGTGTGATCCGACGGCCGATGGCTGGCGCCGACCTGGGGGCGATCGGCGGCGGCACAACCAGAGTTTCATGGCAGGAGCAAGAAAGGAGAACCGGCGTGGAGCTGGAAATGAATCGACGTAGATTTTTGCAGGGACTGGCGGCAGCAGGGGCGTTGGAGTGCACGCGGCTGACGCCGTACGCACAGGCGCTGGCAACAGGAAAAGCGACGAAGTCCGGTTACAAGCCGGGCCGCGTCCCCAACGAATACAGCCTGTTTCTGCCCGGAGAACGCGAAGCTCTCAGCTCGCCGCCGCTGGTGTCTGCAATTCAGAGCCGGCAGATCACTCTCAAATCTTCTGGAGGCGCACTGAAGATTGGCGAGTCTGCCGACGGCTGGAAGCTGGTCTCCATTGCCCGCTTCAACGGCGCCACCACTGCCATTTTCGAAAAACATGTCACCCATCGCGGAGCTATTGCCTACGTCACCGCCGAGCAGGGCGTCATCGCCAACATCCCGAAAATGATCGGACGCCTCTCGAGCATTCGTCCGCGGCCCACGAATACGCCCGACGTGCGTTTTGAACGCACCGCGCGCTACACACCCGGTCCGGACGAGCCCGGCAACTACATCCTTCGCTCCAGCGAAGACCCCTGTTACGAAAACGTCGCCGCGCTCGGCGCGGAGTACATCGGCTGGACCTACGCGGGCAATGAAGCCGACGGGCCGGAAAAGTCTATCTTCCTGGAAGCGGATGGTAAGAGCCGCGAACTGATTGCCGACAACCAGTCCACCTGGGCGCCGGATACAAAAGGCCTCGTCTTCGACCCCACTTCGGTTGTGCCCCGTGGCAACCCAGAGGTCTACGCCTACCAGCACGGCTACAGCAAACGCACGCTGCTGGGCGGCTATCTGCCCGTTGCCAATGTGGGCGTCTGGAACCCGCACTACAAGGCAGGCTACGAGTGCATCGTGCTGGTGACGCCCGGCGAAAACGGCCGCGCCGTAGGCCGCGTCCGCTGCACCTCTGCCGACGGGGAGCACGGCGCCGAAGAGCGGGAGCATTACATCAACACCTCGCCCCGCGAGTTCTATACCGTGCTGGCCGGCATCTGGAACCACTGGCACAACTTCTACGAGATCGCCATGCCGGTGGAGATCCCCGACGAGTGGCTGCTCAATACGGCTCGCGCCGGCATCACACTCTCCCGCTGCAGTTACAGCGGCCTGAAGCCGACGTATCAGATTGGCGAAGGCGCTTACACCAAGATTCCCGAACGCAGCCATGCGCTGTTCCCGGTGGCCCATTATGAGTTTGTGTGGGCGCAGCAGATGTGGAACCTCACCGGCGAAGTCGAGCCTTACTTCCAGTACTATCTTGACCATTACATCCTGCCGGACGGCAACTTCCTCTACAACACGCAGGATCAGGTGGAGGCGCCGCTGAACGCTGGGGTATTTCTTGCCAACTCGGCGCGCGCCTACGACTACAACGGCGATGCCGATGCCTTTGCCGCGCGGCTGCCTGTGCTGGAACGCATGCTTGCCTACGTGCTCAGCCGCTATGAGTACAGCAAGAAGCAGTTCCCTGCCAGCGATGCCCGGCACGGCCTCATCTGGGGCTCACCGGAAGCGGATCTTGGCGATCCGCGCGACGATTACCCGCAAGCACATCCCTACTACTTTCAGAACTCAACATGGACCTGGCGCGGAGTCGCCGAACACGCACGCTGCCTGCGCCGCATCGCGCGCGAGCACAGCCATACCGAATATCAGAAACTCGGGGACCACTACGCCGCCATCGCGGAAGAGATGCGCGGATTGATTCAGCGTTCGCTTCAAATCACGCTCTCCCGCTGCTCACCTGCGATGAAGGAGAGCGGCATCACGCCATTTACGCCGGAGGACGTCCATCACGATCCACGGCAGCTTTCCAGCTACGAGAATCACCGGTTCATGATGGACTGGTTTACCTCCGACTGGGGCGATCAGGCGCTTGACGTTGGTCATCTGCGCCATCGCGAGATGGCCGGAATGCAGATTATGGGCCTGAGCACGGACGGCGCTGAACAACGCACCTCGAACTTCATGGCGCATGGGACGCTTTCCGTGCGCATCCGGCAGGAGGACTACCGGCCGTTCCTGCTCAACCTGTATGCGCTGACCTGCTACGCCGGGGACTGCGGGAATTTCTACTCGCCGGAGGATGCGTGGATTCCGGGTGGGAAGCCGCTCGAGGGCAGCCGCTATGGATGGTCGGCCGTGGTGAACAGCGTGCTGCAACCCACGATGGGACTGCGATGGATGCTGTGCTACGAGGATAACCACGCGGAGGTGTGCCACCTGCAGAAGGCCGCGCCGAAACACTGGTTTGCTGCGGGGGAGAAGATTCGCGCGGGGAAATGCCCGACGCGCTTTGGGCGGCTGAGTTGGAGCACGGTGGCGAAAGGGGACCGCGCATGGCGGGTTAGCGTCGACTTTGAATCGGAGTTCAGTGGGGATCTGGTTGTGCATATTCATCCGCCGGATGGGAAGGCGCTGCGGCGGTCGAGTGCGGGAACGGTGGCAGGGCAGACGGTGCGGTTTGCCGCCGGGGATCTTAAGGGACAGCGGCACCTGGCCTTCGACGTGAGCTAGGAGGCTGCCGGTTTTCTGGACCCGCGGCGGATGCAACGACGCTTTGTGAGTTCTGTTCTTTCGCGGGCTAGCACCGCTTCGCGACGTAACGAGTTAGCGAGTTGGCGGGGACGGTGGTGAGTGGGCTCGCGCTTATCTCACCCTAGCGACAAAAATCCGCCGCGGCGGATCGCGAGGGTGCGGCGCCCACGCCGATGGTTGGGCCGGCGACGGAAGGACATTCCCGGGCCAGCCCCTCGTTTTGTTGGAGTTCAGTTATTGAACGGAGATCGACCGGATCACCGGGCCAGGATCGCAGGCCGTGGAGAAGGTTAGGACGTTTCCGGAGTTACCGGAGTTGAGCCTGGACTGGATCCAGACATATCCGGCTCCATTGCTTCCGGTGGGAGGAAACGCGATGCGGGTAACGACTTTTCCGTCGACCTGCAACTGGGCGAAACGCGGCTTTGAATCCGGATTGCTGTATGCGATTCGAATGCGGGTGATCGGTTCTCGCGCATGCACGTTGGCAAATCGGACTGGATGCTCCCGAAGAACGCTTCCCGGGACCTGGGACCCATGTGCTGCTGCTCTGCCGGGCTCATAGTGATTCATGGGAAGCTCCGCACCCGCGATGAGGAGAAGCTCTCCGCCGCCTGGCGCCACCGTTGCACTGAATGCATCCCCCGCGGCTTGTAGACGCTTGCCGGTCCACGCGTCCGTAACAACGGCTGCTGAATTCGCCAGTCCCAGTTGCGCCCAGTTAACCGAGATGGACGCGGCAGTGTGCGTGCGGTTGAGAAGGAGTACAGCTCGCTTGCCGCTCTGCGCCAGCGGCTTGGACCATACCTGCAATCCCTGGCCGGGTTCCGATACCTTCACCGCCTGCAGGCCGGCTGGATCCTGATCGATTGCCAGCACTCTGGGGTTGGTCAGATCGGCGAGTTGAGAGGGGGTAAGCTTGGCCAAATCCGCTCCGACGATCAGCGGCGCCCCGGAGATGGCCCACAGCGCCATGTGGAGGCGATTCTCTTCCCCGGTGAGGCCGGGCATGCCCAGCACCATCATGTCAGGATCGTTGTAATAACCGGTGTGCTCCGCCTGGGGATGAATGCCCTGATCGAAGTTTGAGAGTACCTTAGCAAAACTGGCCTTGCGGTCCGCATGTTCATGGCCGGCAACAATGGGAGCGACGATATCGCCGCTGGTCCGCCAGATGTCGGCCGGCGATCCTCCGATATTCGGGGCCCACGTCCAGGGGCTGTTCTTCCCCCATTCACAGATCGAGAAGTAAAGATGATGCCCGGTGATCGCCTCGGCCCTGGCGATTGCGTGGGCGATTTGCGCGTACTGCACCGCGGGATCGAGCTTTTCCTTGTTCCCGCCGCACCAGTCGACCTTTACGTAATCGAATCCCCATTTGGCGAACTGCAGGAAATCCTGGTTGTAGTGACCTTCGCTGCCGGCGTGGAAGTATTTTGGCCCGAGATCAGGAAACATGCTGCAACCGGCAGTACCGGCGTCGGTGTAAATTCCGGCTTTTAACCCGAGTCCGTGGATGAAACGGACAATGTTGGACATATCTCCGGCATGCTCACCGGGGGCCAATGACGGCCATTGCTGTGAATCGACGACAATATTCCCTTGAGCATCGCGCTTGCCAGTCCACCAGCCTTCGTCAATATTGATGTAGGTATAGCCGGCTTTCCGCATGCCATTGGCGGCCATGGCGCGAGCCTGTCTCATCACGATGCGCGCATCCACTGTGTTCGAAAAGCTGTTCCAGGAGGACCAGCCCATCGGGGGCGGAGGAATGGACACGGGCTTCAACCCGGTCTGAGCCGCAACCACGGCCACGAACGCAAAACTAAAAGAAAGAACTACAGCAGCCACTCTCGCCGCAACCGCACTCAGTCGAAATCTTTTCACCTCTCGCTCCTCGATTACCACGCTCGCACTTTGCATTCAAAAACCCCGGCGACCATCATACCAGCGGACTCACCCCATAGAGGGTGGTTGCCGTTTCATGCGGGCATCAGTTTAGGAGTGTCCTGCGGCGTTCGTTTCCGCGTATTGCCCTCTGAGTGCTTCGGTGGGTAAGGCGGCGGGTGAAATGAGCGTTTGCGGGTTTTGTTCTTTGGCGGGTTAGCGCCGCTTCGCGGCGATAGCGAGTTAGCGAGTTGGCTGGAACGGTGGTGAGTGGGCTGTGGAGTTATCCCACCCTAGCCGTAAAAACAAAGGCGCGGCGAGGGTGGGGCACCCAGTTTGGTGGCGACTGAGGCGTCTCGGCTTTTGGTTATCCCACCCTTCGAGCACAAAACGCTCGAAGGATGGGGCACCCGAATCCGTGGACTTCATTACGAAATCATCAGGGCACGGTGCTAGTGGATTACATCCACTACCTGGCTGTCGGGGGCGGTCCATGCGGGCGCGCCGGTGTGGGTTAGCTTCTGGGTTTGCTGATCCCAGTGGAGGTGGGTGACTTTGTAGTCGCCGTGCTCGTACGCGTAGGTCGTGCCGTCGTCGCGGTAGAGGGTGAAGCTGGCGTCGCGGCCGGGCCAGACCTCGACTTTGGTGATGGCCTGGTGATCTTGCGTGCTGGCGACCTGGCTGCCCATGGGAATGATGGATCCAGCGCGGACGAAGAGCGGCAGACGGTCAATGGGTGCAGCCACGGTGACGGTTTGTCCTCCGTGGTAGCGGGTGTGCGTCCAGTAGTCATACCAGTCAGCGCCGGCGGGCAGATAGACCTGCTTGCGCGTCTGGCCCTGCGAGGTAACCGGAGCGACGAGGAAGGCTGGGCCGAACATGTACTCATCGCCGATGCGGTCGACCTTGGGGTCGTTGGGGAAGTCCATGAAGAGCGCGCGCATGAAGGGCGCGCCGGTTTTGTGGGTGTACCAGCCCAGCGAGTAGATGTAAGGCATGAGGGTGTAACGCAGGCGCAGGTACTTTTCGAGAATGGGCTGGGCCGGTTTGCCGTAAGACCAGACCTCGTTGTACTTGCGGGTGCCGTGAGTGCGGAAGATGGGCAGGAAGGCGGCGTACTCAAACCAGCGCGTGTAGAGCTCGGGATAGTCGAGGTCTCCGCCGACGTTGTCGCGCGCGGTGGCAGGATTGAGCAGCGGCGTATGCGCGGGGATGTGGGTGCGCGGCAGCGGCTGCCAGCCGCCGGTGTCGTTGCTCCAGTAGTTGAGGCCGGAAGCCGCGACGTTGAGGCCGGTGGGAATCTGACGGCGCAGCGTGTCCCAGGTGGGGGAAATGTCTGACGACCAGACGATGGTGCTGTTGTGCTGGACGCCCAGGTAGCCGTCGCGGGAGAGGATGAGCCCGCGGGTGTCGCCTGAGGAGCGGTAGCCCTTGTAGAGCGCGGCGGTGTGGAAGAGCGGGTAGACGTTGAAGTACTCGATGCCGGGGCCGATGTGGAAGTAGCTGCCGTTGGGGGGCAGGTCGGGTTCCGTCTCGTCAGCCCAGAGGTAATTGAAGCCCTTGCTTAGGATGTTGGTCTTGATGATGTGCCAGAACCAGGCGGCCGCGGCCGGGTTGGTGGTGTCAATGTCAGAGCCGGCGTGGTCGTAAGGGAGGCCGCTGGTGGGCGTGCCGTCGGCGAGGTGCATAAACCAGCCTTTGTCCTGGAGCATCTCGTAATAGCGATCAGTGGGCACAAAGCGCGGCCAGACGCTGATCATGGTGGTGATGCCCATCTTGTGCAACTCGGCATTCATTTTGGATGGGTCAGGCCAGTACCTGGCGTTGAAGTCCATCTGGCCCATGTTGGTGTAGTAGAACCAGTCGACGACGATCATGTCGAGGGGCAGATGGCGGTCGCGGTAGCCGTTTGCGACGCCCATGACTTCAGCCTGGCTGCGGTATCGCTGCTTGCACTGGATGTATCCGTAAGC
This sequence comes from uncultured Acidobacteriota bacterium, assembly GCA_963830225.1. Lineage (GTDB taxonomy): Bacteria > Acidobacteriota > Terriglobia > Terriglobales > Acidobacteriaceae > Telmatobacter. Next base: position 1,177,963 of record CAWHLO010000001.1, read on the forward strand.
CGCTTTGGGGAGCATGGGGGTGCTGCCGGTGAGGAGCGCGTAGCCGGAGTAGAGCTTGTCAGTCTGCTGCCCGTAGATGACGAAGAACGATATGCGGTCGCCGACCTGGGATTCCCACTTGGTCTGCTGGTTGAAGCCGGGAACGATGGTCGTCTTCGACGGGTTATCCCAGAGGACGGCGTAGTGGTGGTTGGTGACGAGGAAGGGCACGCAGAAGGTGGGGGCGGCGGGGGCGGTGTAGTTGTTCCAGCAGTGGATGGGGTGGTCGCGGTGATCGAGATAGCCCTGCTGATTTTCGCCGAGGCCGTAGTAGTGCTCGTTGCTGGGCGAGAAGAAGGTTGCGCCGACCGCGTCGTAGACCTTGTCAGGATTGCGCGGGTCATAACGGTTGTAGGCAATGGAGGGCTTGACGTCGTTGAGGATGCCGGCGTTGCCGTCTTTGTGGTTGGGCACGGACATCGTCCAGCCTTCCATGCGCAGGAGCGTTTTGCCGCCGGGGCCGAGCACCGTGAGCGGAATGTACGGCGTGGAGCCAAGGAAGTAGTTGCAGGTGTCGCAGTCGGGCGGCGGAGCGCCGTGGCTGTAATGCGGCACCGGCATCTCCACTTTCATCTGCCCGGATTGGTAGGTGTCAGTGGTGGCGGTGTGGGAGTACTTCCAGCCGGCATCTTTGGGCTGGGCGCTTATGCCGTATCCCGGGGGCGCCAGGGCGGCCGGCTTGTCAAGGCTCATGGTGATGCGCACGATGTTGGGCGCGTAAGACTCGAGCGTCACCGTGGCGTTGTCACGCTTAAGAACTACCTGCTTCTGGGCGTGCGCGGCGACGTCAGTCAGCAGCAAAGCGATAAGAAGACCTGCGGCAAAGAATGTTCGTGTCATAAGTGCTCCGATCTCGTGGAAATGCGCGTATCAACGTATCCATCAGCTAGATATAACCAGCTGGATATAACTGCCACTCTCTTAAAATTCCTCGTAGTTCTGCCTCGCGCCGTGGAGCGTGCCGCGCCACATCAGATTATTCCGCGCAAGGTTCCGCCAATATCAATGTTTGCTCCTGTAATGAACTTAGCGAGCGGCGAAGCGAGAAAGACTACCGCATGTGCGATATCGTCCGGCATACCGATGCCGAGTGGCATGTATCTTTCTTCGAGAAAGCGCTTTATCGACTCATCGCGATCTGCGCCATAGCTGGCCATAATTTGATCAACCAATCCACCGGGACGTGTCCACATCTGCGACCAGACAGGGCCGGGCAGCACTGCATTCACACGAACATGGGGCACATATTGTTTGGCCAAAGCTTTGGTGAGATAAAGCAACCCGGCTTTGAAAACTCCATAATCCATCATGGTTTGCTCGGGTTGCTTGGCAAGGTCGGAGCCAATGTTCACCACCGCTCCCGAACCTCGCTTCAACATGGCGGGCATGAGCGAACGGCAGGTTCGAATGGTCCCCATCAGATTGACCGCAAAGCTGCTGTACCATTGCTCGTCGGAAATGTCTTCAAAGGCCGCCGCATTGCCGACGCCGAGATTGTTGACGACAATATCGGGCGCTTCTCCAAATGCTTTCAGCACAGCGGAAATTGCGTTATCCACGCCGGCAGCAGTGGCCAGATCCGCCGCCACCACTCCTGCCCAGCGGGACGCTTTCTCTTGAAGCGCCGCCTCGTCACGGTCTGCCACGATGACTTTGGCGCCCTCTTGAGTCAAGAGATTGGCAATTGCCTCTCCGATGCCGTGCGCGCCGGCAGTAACAAATGCAGTTTGCCCTTTGATTTGAAGATCCATTCAATTCCCCATGTGGTCTTGCGCTACTCAAAAAAAGACCGACCATATCTCACTTAAGACTGTACTCCACAGAATATGCGAAGCAGGAAGTGGAGACTCGGGCACGGGGTAACCGCAGATCCCCCTTCGGCGGGCTCGGGGGTTCGCTTCAGGAGGCGAGGCGTTTGGATTGCTGGACCTTTATGGACACGTGGACGAGGCTCAGGGCCGCCGGGGTTACGCCGGGGATGCGGCTGGCCTGGCCTATGGTGTTGGGGCGGACGCGCTCCAGTGTCTCGCGCATCTCGCGGGAGAGGCCGCTGATGGCGGCGTAGTCGAGCCACTGGGGGATGACGACGGCCTCGGCGGCTTTCAGCTTCTCAATGGATTTGCGCTGCTGCTCGAGGTAGCCGGCAAACTTGATTTCAGTTTCGACGGCGCGGGCCTCATTGCGCATGGCGGCGCGGGCTACGGGGTCGTCAGAGACTGAAGTGAAGCGGCCGGCGAGCTCGGGGTGGCGCTCGAGATCGTCGCGGATGGCGGCGAAGACGGCATCGATGCCGACTTCAGGGCGCTTGAGGAGCTGGGCCCAGGTTTGGCCGATGGGGAGATCGCCGAGGCCGGCGGCGCGGAGCTTTTCCGGGCCGGGCTTGCCGGTGGTGAGGAGAGCACTGAGGGCGGCCATGCGCGCCTGCTTCTGCTGGTAGTCGGCCCAGGCTGCATCGTCGACGAGGCCGAGGCGGCGGCCGTGGGGGGTGAGGCGGCGGTCGGCGTTGTCAATGCGCAGGTGGAGGCGGAACTCGGCGCGCGAGGTGAACATGCGGTAGGGCTCGTTGATGCCGCGGGAGATGAGGTCATCGATGAGGATGCCGGTGTAGCCTTCTGTGCGGTCAAGGGTGAAGGGCGGCTGGCCTTTGAGCCAGAGGGCGGCGTTGATGCCGGCCATGATGCCCTGGCAGGCGGCTTCTTCATAGCCACTGGTGCCGTTGATCTGGCCGGCGAGGTAGAGGCCTTCCATGCACTTGACGCGGAGGGTGCGGTCGAGTTCGGTGGCGTCGACGCTGTCGTACTCGATGGCGTAGCCGGGGCGCAGCATTTCAGCCTTTTCGAGGCCGGGGATGGAGTGGACCATCTGCCACTGAACTTCCATGGGCAGCGAGGTGGACATGCCGTTTATGTAGACCTCGTGGGTGTTGAGGCCTTCGGGCTCGAGGAAGAACTGGTGCTGGGTCTTGTCAGGAAACTTGACGATTTTGTCTTCGATCGAGGGGCAGTAACGCGGGCCGACGCCCTCAATGCGGCCGGAGTACATGGCCGAGCGGTGGACGTTTTCGCGGATGAGGCGCAGGGTCTCAGGCGTGGTGAAGGCGATGTGGCAGCTTACCTGAGGCTGCACGATCTTTTTGGTGCGGAAGCTGAAGGGGGTGGGGTCGGCGTCGCCGGGCTGCTCCTCGAAGGCGTCCCAGCGGATGGTGCGGCCGTCAAGACGGGGCGGGGTACCGGTTTTGAGGCGGCAGGTGCGGAGGCCGAGGCGGCGGAGGGCTTCACCGAGGAGAACACTGGCGGGCTCGCCGCTGCGGCCGGCGGGGTAACGCTCTTCTCCGCAATGGATGAGGCCGTTGAGGAAGGTGCCGGTGGTGATGATGGTGGCTCCGGCCATGAGCTGGCGGCCGTCGCGGAGCTTGAGGCCGAGAACACGGCGGTGGGGACGGGTGGGACGGGGGAGTTCGGGTGGGTTCAGCCCCGAATTCCCTTCCCAGGTCTCAGAATCGAGATCTTGGGCACCCGGTTCGTTGGGTTGGCCGGTGGGGGAGTCGGATTCTTCGAGGACGAGGTCGATGACTTCAGCCTGGCGGATGTGGAGGCCGGGCTGGGCTTCGAGGACCTGGCGCATCTGGACGCGGTACTGCTGCTTGTCGCACTGGGCGCGGGGGCTCCAGACGGCGGGGCCGCGGGAGGTGTTGAGGAGGCGGAACTGGATGCCGACGGCGTCAGCGACCTGGCCCATGATGCCGCCGAGAGCGTCGACTTCGCGGACGAGGTGGCCCTTGGCGACGCCGCCGATGGCGGGGTTGCAGCTCATCTGGGCGATGAGGTCGAGATTCATGGTGATGAGGGCGGTTTTGAGGCCCATGCGGGCGGCGGCCATGGCCGCTTCGCAGCCGGCGTGGCCCGCGCCTACTACTACCACGTCGTATTGTTCGGTAAAAGGCATGCAAGTTTTATTGTACGGATGCGCTGGGGGAGGGGTTAGCGGAGCTAGCGGAGTTGGCGGGATATCCTGGGGTCCAAAAGCGGGATCTGGGGCGACCGGGGGACCGACCCCACCCTAGCGACAAGAACAAAAACGTCGCGAGGGTGGGGCACCCGGTGTGGTGGATATGGATGCGCCTGGGCTGGGGAGGGTTCCCACCCTTCGAGCACAAAACGCTCGAAGGATGGGGCACCCAGCGAGGTGAAGACCGGAGCTGGAGCGCCTAAGCACCGTATTTTTGCGTCTAAGAATGCAGACGGTGAGAGACTTAGAGAAGTACTCGAAGGCCGGTTTCCCGATCCCGCATTCAGGCAGACGGAAAGAAGGGGGAATCTCAGGTGAGAACCCGATGGATGACGATGCTGTTGGTGGCGGTGATTTCTGCCGCGATTCCGATGAGCGCCCTGGCGTGGGGACACAAACACAAGAAAGACGTTGACACCAACGTGAACCAGGACAGCTTTACGCCGATGCCGCTGGACTCGGGCTTTGGGCATCTGGAGTTTACGCAGCCGAAGATTCCGGTGGCGCAGATTATCAAGGACTTTACGGCGAAGGAAGCGGAGTATCGCACGGCGCTGCAGCACTATACTTATCGGCGCATTGCGCGCGTGGACACCATCAACGACGACACGCACAAGGTGGACGGCGAGTACTACGAGGTGGACGATGTGACCTTCAGGCCGAGCGGCGGGCGGTGGGAGAAGGTGGTATATGCGCCGCCGAGCACGCTGACACGGGTGATGATGTCGCCGTCAGACTTTCAGGATATTCAGCATAACTACCAGTTTGTGCTGACGCCGGAGAATATTCCCGAATATGACGTGAAGTATGTGGGAGAACAGCGGATCGACCAGATTCACTGTTACGTGTTCGATGTGACTCCGAAGCAGATGGAGAAGAAGAAGCGGTACTTCAAGGGGCGCGTGTGGGTGGATAAGGACGCGCTGCAGATTGTGGTGAGCGACGGCTGGATGCTGCCGGACGACACCAAGCCGGGACATGAGGATCTGCATCCTCCGTTCATGACGTGGCGGCAGCAGATCGACGGCAAGTACTGGTTCCCGGTGTACTCAAAGGGCGAGGGGGTTCTGCACTTCACCGGCGGAGGCGGGTATATGGATCAGGATGTGCATATCCGCGAGGTGGTGAAGTACGAGAATTACAAGCGGTTCGGCACGTCAACGACGATCATTTACGACGGGCAGGACATCAGCAAGAACGGGAAGCAGACGAACCAGACGCCGAATCAGCAGACGGGGAAGCCGCAGAAGTAGGGACTAGCGAGCCGCGGTAACCACAAACGCCGCGCGCCTTTCAGCGCCCTATCTCAAGCACAGCGAAGCTGCCCTGGATGGGCGTCATGCGCAGGGTGCCGATGCCGCCGGGTTTTGTCAGATCGACTCCCATGAGATTTGTGACCAGGTAGACATTGCCAGTGGCAGAGTCTACCGCCATGACGTAGGCGCGCCGGCGGGTGGGCAGATCCTGAATGACAGCATAGGTGTCCGTGTTGTTGCGGCGAATGATGGTGAGTTCGCCGTCGCCGGCTCCGGTGGCTGCATAAATGAAGCCGCGGACGGGATCGTAGCCAATCTGGTTGACGCCCCAGCCGATGGGGACGGTGGTGACCGGCTGGCCGGTATTGGTGTTGAGCACTTCGAGCGTCTGGTTTTCGCATGCGGCAAAGAGGCGGTCGTCAGGACCGTCGAGGGCAAAGCCGTGGGGAACTCCGCAGGAGCGGCCAAGGGAAAGAAGGTTGAGTCCGGCGGCAGCGGCGGCGCTTGAATTGGGCGGCATGGTCCAGTCGAGGGTGGGCGGCACCCATTCAACAGGTTTGGCTGGTGCGGGATTTGCGGATGCGGGTTGGGACGGGTCCTGGGGAGCCGGCTCGGAACGGCCGGTGGACGGCGCCGTGGCTTCTTCTTCCTCCTTCGCCGGTTGCATTTGTTTTAGTTGGTTCTCGACTACTGCGGCGTTGAAGTGGAGGATGGCGTCGCGGTCGGTATAGCCGATGTAGACCTGGCCGGCGCCGTCGGCATGCGCATAGCCGAGCACGCCCGCAACCAGGACCTGGCCCAGCACCTTGTTGGTTTGCGTGTCGATGACGGTGATGTAAGACGCCCGGTAAGGAACGGTGGGGGCGTTGCGCTGTTCCGCGCGGCGGCCTTGGGGCGACGCGGCGGGTTGAGCGCCCGACGCGGCTTCCACGGCGAAGAGCAGGCGCGTACGGGGCTCATAGACAAGGGCTCGAGGGCTGGGCTTTGTGGGGATTTCAGCAATCGTATCGAGGGAGCTGCGGTTGAAGACAACGACGCGGCCAGCGGAGCCATCGGTGATGTAGCCGAGCTGGCCGGAGGTATCGAGAGCGATGGCGCGGGCGCGGCCGAAGCCGCGGATTTCACCGACGAGAGCGCCGGTGGAGACGTCAACCACCTGAACGACGGGGCCGTGGGCGATGTAGAGCCGGCCGGCAGCGGGGTCCAGGGTCATCATGTCCCACGCGCCGGCTCCGCCGATGTACCAGGTGTTTTTAATGAAGAACGGATTGCCGGAGGACTGGGTGGGGATGGGACCGGGAGGCCACTGGGCCGCCAGCGCGGAGCAGACAAAGAGCCAGATGCACACGACCTTGCCCATCGCAGACCTCTTGCGGGTTAGACGCGGCGGTGGGGGGCGGGTGTTCGGCAAAAGTTTGAGAAGCCTAAACAGGAGGGGGAGTTACGAACGGGAGGAGCGAGAAGGTGGGCGGCTGCTGCGGTAGGTTTGGGGTGGTCTACACCGAGTTCCGAGCTCCTTGGCGGTCTGGCTACCCTTTGTGAGGCGCGTGGGGGTCCAGGGCGACCGCCAAACCGGAGACTACCCCAAAGCGAACCACAGGGGCTGAAGCCCGAAACCTTTTGCGCTCATTTTCGGCACGACCGAACTCATACCCTGTTACAAGGCAGGGGCAGTTGTTGTATCACCGGCTGCGATGACCTTTACTGGAACTCCGCCGAAGCAGGGTCAAGCTTCCATCGCCGACCATACGCGAGCGAGACAATTCACGGGCGCGCTACAATGCTTACAGAAGTTACAATGGAGGTTCGTGCCATGAAGGCAACCCAATCCACGGTTATCAGCATGCGTCTGCCGGCGGCCAGCGGAAGGCGGCTCAAACGGTTGGCGAAGCGTCATGGGTGGACCGCCAGCGATGCCAGCGCGCGTTTGGTTGAGGAGGGTCTGCGGCGCTCGGAATTCGCGTTCATCGACTTTCGGGACTCGGCCATCGGGCGGCAGGCGTACATTCAGGGCAGCAGCCTTGCCGTTTGGGAAGTGATACTGCTGTGTCGCGGCTATAAGAACGATTTGCAGACAGTGGCAAAGCACCTGCGGTGGCCACTGGCCAAGGTGCAGGCGGCAGTCCACTATGCGGAGGCATTTGGTGAGGAGATAAACGAGGCACTGGCGGAAAATGAGGCTGCCGGCTTCACTTCTATCAAGCGCATGTTGCCCCAGGCCGTCGAATTCGTTGCCGGAAAAGCGGCGAGACGCTGACATGTTGAAGCTTCTTCTGGATGAGCATGTTTCGCCGGTTGTTGCGGCGGGCCTGCGGCAGCGTATCCCTGGGCTCGCGATCCGGAGCATGGGCGATTGGGAAGGCGGAAACTTTCTTGGACAGGAAGATTCTGTGTGTTTGCATGAGGCTTTTGTTCAGGGACTGACTCTGGTTACATACGACCGGCGAACGATTCCTCCTTTACTGAAGCGATGGGCAGAAGAGGGCCGTTCCCATGCCGGCGTGATCTTCGTGGATGAAAAGACGATTTCTCCCGCAGATATTGGGGGGCTGGTGAAAGCGCTCGCCGTGCTGGTGAAGCAGACACGCGCTTGGGACTGGACAGACAGGATTCTTTTCCTGCGGCGATAGGGCCGTTGATGCCTGCTCCGAAGGGATGCGCGTGATCCGAACCACTCTGCATCGAAATGCCCGATCCCTGTGGCGCAGAGAATCCTCTGCGGTTAGAAATGGCTGGGGATGGGAGCACGGTTTTCGTATACGAGGCTCAGGCCCCAGTCGATATCGGAGGGGAAATCGGGGAGATGGATTTCGCCGATGTTGTTTGAAGTGATGACTCCGTCGCCGACGTCGAGCCAGGTTCCCTTGCGCGGGTTGAACCAGCGGGCACGATAACGGCCCATGACCTTGGCGCCGCGCACCAGGCTGCGCGGGCAGCCTTTTTCGAAGTAGGCAAGGAAGATCTTCTTGTCAGGGGTGCGCGCGGCGTAGGCCCAGCCTACGTATGCCTTGAGGTCGTGGGTGGCGTTGGGAACCACCCAGCCGCGGTCGGGGACCAGTTCCTGATAGCGCTTGCCGATGGAGAAGATGAAGGTGCGGAGATACTGCATCTGGGCGCCGGAGGTCCACTTGAAGGCGTCCCACATCTTCGTGTGCGCGGCGGGCTCGCGATCGGCGCCCCAGATGCCTTCAGCACCATAGACATGGCCGGCCAGACCGCCGGAGAGCACGTTTCCGTACATGGACGAGCGCACGTACTGATCGTCGAGCGGCGTGCCGCCGGGCGCTCCATACTTGTATGCGCCGTTCTTGACGCGCGCGTCGTAATAGCCGGCGTAGTACGGCTCGCCGTCGAGCGCGGGGCGCGGATGCGGGTCGCGATAGATTTCAGTGAGGTACCAGTAATACTCGTGCTCGCGCTTGTTGCCTGTCTGGTGGAGCGTGACCCAGGAATCCTCTCCCCAGTTCACCAGCGTGGAGGGATTGGAGTTGGCGGAAAGCAGTGTGCCGAATGGCGGCGGTCCGTATTTTTTGAGGACGAGGTGGATGGCCTGGAGAAAATCGGAAACGGGCAGGCTTTCCTGAATGATGTCGAGGTGGATGGGGCTGAGTACGGTGCTGTTGGCCTGCCAGCGCGACCATACGTACTGGATATAACGGGCATAGGAGTCAGGCCAGGAGTAGTACTTCTTCCAGACTTCGCTGGTGTCACGGCGCGCCGGCTCAATGAAAGGCACGAAGCCGTTGGCGTTGAGGTAGTCGATTTTGCGATCGATGTATTTGAAGTACTCGGGGTTGATGCGATCGACGTCAGCGAATACGTTCTCGTATCCGGGGACCTTGCCCGGAAACAGGAAGGGGCGGCCGCCCTCGTTGTCCATGTTTTTAGCGCTGCCGGTTCCATACTCCTCCCACGCCGAGCGGATGGTGGTTTTATCGGCATCGTTCATGACGATGTGCCAGGGGAGGCCGTCGGTTTCCCAATTGGGAAAGGCGGCGATGATGTTGACCCAGTTGTAGCCCTGCGCCTTGCGGAGGCGCACGTAATCTTTGAAGCCGGCTTCAGGACCGATGGGGCGGTGGCGATCGTCGTCGTACCAGCGAAAGCGGTTGGTGCCGGCTGCGTACCATGTGTCGCCGAGGACGAAGAAGGGTGTGCCGTCTGCAGTCTGCAGCGCGTGGAGGTTGGGCGTGGACTGGAGAAAACCGCGGCGGAGCGGGTTCTGCTGCTTCTCCTCTTCAGTCCATTTAACGGCGACAAACGAACCTTCTTTGCCTGCGAGGCCCGCGTCGAAGGGCTCCGATCCGCTCTTCCAGTGCCAGGTTCCGGGAGCGGTGGCCACGACGCGGACACAGAATTCCTTGTCACCATTCCAGAAGCCGTAGACACGCTTGCGAAATCCGGGACCTTCAAGATCGACCCAGATGGTGGCCTCGGTGTAGGGATTGGAGAAGGATGTCTGCGACGAGAAGGAGAGTTCGTGCTTTTCCCAGAGATGCACGGTTTGCGGGTCAGCGGTGTTTTTGCCGGCTGCGAAAAGGTTTGGAGCGGCTCCCACAGCCGCCGCGCCCGCACCAGCCAGTACAAACTTGCGGCGCGTGAGCTGGAATCTCGTCACATCTGCCTCCGATTTTCGAGCGAGAGTGGTCCGCGGAGTGAAAAAACGCGAACAAGTATGAGTTCATATCACGCCGGTCTGCGCAGAGACAAGCGGGGCGGCCTTACGAGGTGCCGGGGAGAGGCGGGGGATGAGTGGAGATTCGTCTACTCAGTCCACGCATCCCATCGCGAGGTTTACGAGTGCCGCCAGTTTGCAGATTTGTGTGTGGGTAAGCGGGCGATGTCCTGCGACCGGGCCCCTGAGTTGATCTTTGGCCACTACGCCGATGTTCTCCGCCCATGCAACAGAGTCTTGCGCTAATCCCGTTTCGCCGGCGCGCAGAAGCATGTGGGCCGGGTTTTGCTTGTGAATGGAGGTGGAAAGCGGAATGGCGAGCACAGTATTTGCGCGCGGGTGCGCGTTGCGTCCGTTTACGGAAACGATGATTGCGGGGCGGTTCTTTTCGGGCGCATCGAAGGAAAAATGGATCCACCAGATTTCGCCACGCAGAGGGTAAGGGCGCTCCGGGTTGGTCATTCGCGAATGCCTGCAAACATGTTGCCGGAGGTACCTTCAGCCCACTCGCGCTGCTCACGGAGGTCTTCGTCCGGGGCTGCGTCGTAGTATGCCGTGAAGGCCGCGTCGATCTCCCGGCGCCTAGCCTCGAGCATCAGATCCTTGAGGAGAAGGTCGAGGGCTTCCGAGTCGGAACCTATCCGGCGTCGCTTTCGCGTTTCATGAACGAAGGCAAGCGACTCCGGGGTGAGCGTGAAGCTGCGCTTGACCTTACGGATTGTCGCCTGAGCTGTCACACCTATTATCTTACCACTTGTCCGCAGTTCGCAGCCTCTCTCCGAGACCGAGACACTCAATAGAAGAGGTACTTGCGCCAGCGGTCGTCGCCGTGGCCCAGCATGCGCATGATCTGGCGGCTGGTGTGGAGGGAGAAGGCGCGCGGCTCGCGGAGCAGGACCATGTCGTCGATTTCGCTGAGGAGGCGGTTGCCCTTGCGGCGGTTGCAGGAGTGGCAGCAGGCGACGAGGTTTTCCCATGTGGAGCTGCCGCCGCGGGAACGGGGGACGACGTGGTCGAGGGTGAGCTCGCCGGGGGGCATGGCTTCACCGCAGTACTGGCAGGTGTTGCGGTCGCGGAGCAGGATGTTTTTGCGGGAGAGGGCGCGGGTCTGGTGGGGGATGCGGCGGTATTCGAGCAGGCGGATGACGGAGGGCATGGGGACGCGGTTGCGCTGGGCGTGGAGGATGAGGCCGTGCTCTTCTTCAGTGCGGGCAATGCCCTTGAGCACCAGCACCAGGGCGCGGCGGGCGCCGCAGATGTTGATGGGCTCATAGGAGGCGTTGAGCACCAGCACGGGCATCTGCAGAATGTGCAGGGTGTGCACGGTGTGGTGCCCGGAGGCGTGTTCGGCGGCGGCCGCCGCAGCGGCGGCTTTGACTGCCGATTTTTGCTTGCGCGCGTGGATCATGGCCTTTCCCAGCGACATGTCACTTCCTCTCGTTAAAAGACATTTGGCCTTCCGAGGGATCCCCTGGATAAGAGCGTGCTCCGTGCATGGGCGCGAACGGCGCGCCGCCGGTTTGGAGATTGAGGTCATCGGCGTCTTCAAAGGAAGCGCCGGTTGGAAATGCATTGGCGCGGCGGGCACGGGCCAGCGTGGCTACCCAGACGGAGGCCGCGTTGGCGCGGAGCAGTGCCTGGGCGGCGGCGCGGGCGGTGGCGCCGGTAGTCATGATGTCGTCAACGACGAGGACGTGACGGCCGGCGACGGCGGCGGGGTTGGAGACCGAGAATGCTCCGCGGAGGTTGAGACGGCGCTGGCGCGGGGTGAGGCCGGCCTGACTTTCCGTGGCGCGGAGGCGCATGAGCGTGCCCGGCGCCAGGGTGAGCCGCCAGCCGGAATGGGTTTTGCGCAGGACGCTGAGGGCCTGCCGGGCGAGCAGGCGCGCCTGGTTGAAACCGCGCTGCGCGTGCCTGGAGCGGTGCAGCGGAACGGGAATGACGAGCATTTCGCGGGGCGCGGCGGGCTGATCGGGAGCCGGTTGGCCGAGCTGGACAATGGCCTGGGCCAGCATTCGGCCCAGAGGGCGGGCGGCCGGGTAGAGGCGGCCGTACTTGAGAGCGTGGATGGCGTCGCGCATGCGGCCGCGATAGAGCCCGGCGGCAGCGGCGCGCTCAAATGGCGGCGGCGCGAGCCGGCAGGCGCGGCAAAGGCCGGAAGCGGGCTGACTGCCGGGGGCAACGAGCGAATCGCCGCAGCGAAGGCACGCAGAACCGCCGACGACGGGAAATTCCGACCAGCAACAATCGCAAATTGGCGCGTAAGAGAGCCGCGGCAATGGAGATCCGCAGAGAAAACAGGAGGCAGGAAGGAGGGTACTGCTCAGGGCGTCAACTGGACTTCGGAGCACGCGAACCACGGCACGCCAGCGGGAAGCTCCCGACGGCGGGAGGTGCAACACGAGAGAACCGGAATCGCTGCTGAAGATACACCTCGATTCGCGGGCGGCGTGGCGGATCGCGCTACCTTGACACAAGTATACCCGCGTGCCGCAGAACAAGCCACTGGAGCGGCTGCCAGCGAATGTTAAAAGACGCCCGCCATGTACTTTTCCGACGAGTTCGCGTCAGGGTTCGACTTGGAGCCGCACCCTTCAAGCACCCGCGGCGACAACGTGATGACCGGGCACTGCGAGTGGGCCAGGACCCTGTAAACCACGCCCTGACGAGCGACTGCGGCGAATGCGGAAGCCCCCTGCGCACCCAGGATGATGAGATCGACCTGTTGTGCCCGCGCCTGGTAAAGCAGCTCTTCAGTGGGGTCGCCGGGAACAACAATGGCCTGCGCGGTGACCTTGCCTGTGAGCTCGGCTGGAACCATGGCGAGCATGTCAGCCTCAATCTGGTCAATGGAACGGCCGGCAAGGACCTCAGCGCGCTCCTGGGGCCGGATCACATGCTGCAGAATCAGGCGGGCGTTGTGCTGCAAGGCCACTTCCGCGGCAAATGCAGCGACGACCGGACTGGTTTCATGCAGGCTCAAGGCGGCCAACACGGAGCGGGTGGCATAGTCGCGGTAGCTACCCTCGACGACGTCAGGGCCGACCACGAACACGGGAATGTGGGCGCTGCGCACGACGGCCTCGGCAACCGAACCTACAAGGAGCTTGCCGATGGGGCCGGGAGAGTGCGTGCCCATCACGATGCGGTCGATGGCGCGGTCGCAGGCGAAGGTGAGGATCTGGTCGGCGGGCAGGCCGGGACGAACTACGACTTCGCAGTGCACGCCGGCTGCGCGGACGCGTTTGGCCAGCGGCTCAAGGTGGTTCTTCTCAGTGCGTGCCGCGGCGGCGTAGTCGTAATAACGGATGCCCGATTGCTCCGAGGCCGCTACGACCAAAGTGTCGTAGGCGTGAAAGATAATCAGACTGGCGCCGAACTCCTTGGCCTGCGCCAGCGCAAACATAAAGGCCTTTTCGTTGGCAGGAATCTCGGAGGCGAAGAGAATCGTGGAAAGTTTGCTCCAACCCGGCTTCATGGTGGTTGCCATGGTAACCTCCTTAACTTGCGTGAGTAATATCGCAGAGCTTAGATAGTGTTACAGTGCCCCGCCATACACTAAGATGTGATTTAACTCACTTTTTAAGAGAACCAAGTCCCAACGCCGTAAACGGCAATACCTGTCCTTTCTTGCGGGTTTGCCGAAACAATGATTGTGTGCCCCTTTTGGGTTCTTTGTCCAGCGGCCGATTTCGTGTTTCGCCGGCGGGTATCGGACTCAACGAGAAGGCCGCACGTTCTCTCCTGAGGAGTTAGACGGGGGGCCGGGCGAAATGAAGTGATCTCAATCACAGCCTTTTCATGACAAAACCTGCTTTTCTGGTAGCGGATCGTGGCTCGCGCAAGCGGTCTCCAGAGCGCATCGAGCTGTGCCGCAGGCTTTCGGAATCGCTTTCGAAAGCACGTTAGCAAGTCCGGCAGCGCAGCGGATGAATTTTGAGCCCTGGCAACCGCATCATCCCCGGCGCAGGACCCTTGATTTCCGGGCCGGCCCGCCGCGATTCTGGAGGAGGTCTCATGCGACCGATGCATAACATTCCCGCCCGTGGCGGGTTGGACTACGACGAAACACCGTTCCTTGCCATCTGGGAGGTCACGCAGTCCTGTGACCTGGCCTGCAAACATTGCCGCGCCGCCGCTCAGCCGATTCCACATCCCGATGAGCTGACGAACGCCGAGGGCAAGGCGCTCATCGACCAGATCGCCGACATGCACATCCCGATTTTTGTTTTCACCGGCGGCGATCCGCTGAAGCGCAAGGATGTGTTTGAGCTGATTCGGTATGCGTCTGACAAGGGCGTGCACGTGGCGGTTACGCCCAGCGCTACGCCGCTGCTGACGCGCGAGGCAATCTTCAAGATGAAGGAAGCGGGCCTGGTGCGGCTGGGGATTTCGCTGGATGGCTCGACGCCGGAGATTCACGACGCCTTTCGCGGACTGCCGGGCGCCTGGGAGCGGACGATTCAGGCGATCAAGTGGGCGAATGAGGCAGGGATTCCGATCCAGGTGCACTCGACGATCAGCCGGCACAATGCACACGACCTGGACAACCTGTGCAACCTGTTCGAGAAACTCAACATTGTGATGTGGAATGTGTTCTTCCTGGTTCCGGTGGGGCGCGGGCAGCTTGCCGACTTGCTGAGCGGCGAGGAGTTCGAGCAGGTGTTTGGGAAGATTTATGAGTTGTCGCAGCGGGTGAGCTTCCAGATCAAGACCACCGAGGCGATGCACTACCGGCGCTATCTGCTGCAGCACAACCTGGAAGAGCGGAAGATGGGGCACGGACACGGACATCCGCACGGCAAAGCGGCTGCCTACGAGCCGGGCGCGCCGACGGCCGACGCCAAGACGCGCACCATGGGCTGGGCTACGCGGCGCGTGAACGACGGCAAGGGCTTTATGTTCATCTCGCATGTGGGACATGTGTACCCAAGCGGGTTTTTGCCGATCCATGCGGGCAATGTGCGCGAGAAGCCGTTGGCCGAGATTTACCGGGATGCGCCCATCTTCAAGGCATTGCGCGACACCAAACAGCTTGAGGGCAAGTGTGGCGCGTGCGAGTACAAGGAGATCTGCGGCGGCTCTCGGGCGCGGGCTTACGCGCTGACCGGCGATCCACTGGCGCAGGAGCCGTGCTGCATCTACCAGCCGCGGAACTGGAAGCCGCGCGCGGAGGGCGAGCCGGCGGCGATGTGCCAGCCGGAGCAGTCGGGGGTTGTGGTTACGCTGTGAGAGCTGCTTTCTTCAAAGGTCGAACTTGCGAAGAAAGCGGCCCTCAGGGGCTAAAATCTACGCTGATTCTATGGATCTTACGGCAGTCAGGGCTGAAGCCATGACCTACGAGTCCTGCTCTTTCACAAAACTCACTGTCACTGCGGACTGTTATGACAGAAGTCTCTCCCGCCGGGCCGCGCGGCCGATCCCTAGTTAGAACAGATTGTATAATGCCATATTTGTAATTATAATATTGTAGTGACAAGACTCCGGTTCGAGTGGGACGAGACCAAGAACCTTCTTAACCAGCGCAAGCACGGCATCAGTTTCGAGGTGGCCAGCCGGGTTTTCCTAGACCCGCTCTCCGTCTCCATGAAAGATCGCATCGAGCACGGAGAACAGCGCTGGCGAACCTATGGAAAGGTTGAAGGTATCGTCCTGCTGATGGTGGCACACACTGTTCAGGAGAAGGACGAGCACAGCGGAACAATCGAGGTGATTCGCCTCATCTCGGCCCGGCAGGCATCGCGAAAGGAGAGACAACGCTATGAAGAAGAAAACGGTTGAGTTTACGCCGGAAACGCTGCCTCCTCTGACCGAGGCACAGCGGGCGAATCTGAAGGCGCTGCGGACGCGGCCCGACAGCAAGATTGACTTCAGCGACGCCCCGGAGTGGACGGACGAGCAATGGAAGAAAGCCGAGCGCGGGCATTTCTATCGCCCCGTGAAGCAGCAGATCACGGCCCGCGTAGATGCCGATGTGCTGGAGTGGCTCAAGAGCCAGGGAAAAGGCTACCAATCGAGAATCAACGCCATCCTGCGCCGCGAGATGCTGGCGGCGGTTCGCGGGCGCGGGCTTACGCGCTGACCGGCGATCCGCTGGCGCAGGAGCCGTGCTGCATTTACCAGCCGCGGAACTGGAAGCCGCGCGCGGAGGGTGAGCCGGCAGCGGTTTGCCAGCCGGAGCAGTCAGGAGTGGTGGTTTCGCTGTAAGTTGGACTGTCTCCCGGCGATGGGTGATTGCACATTTCCGTGGAGTATTCCTTTGAAGATCGTCCACCTGATCACTTGACGTGACCAGGTGGACGAAGGTGTTTAGCGGGCTCTATTCACTTTGCCGGGAGCGTGAATTCAACGCTCACGCGGCGCACCGGTTCGCCGTTGACCTGGACGGCCGGGGTGCTGGAGTCGGGCGTGACGCGCACGTAGAATGAGCCGTCGTTCTGGTGGTACATGACCTGGCCGGCGGTTCCGCCGTGAACCGCGACCGAAGGAGCGGAGGCAGCGTCACCGAAGAGCGTGACAGATTTGTCGCCGTCGGCAAACAGCACCTGAGCGGTTACGGAATGCGCATCTTCCTTGAGCGAGGCGATGCGCTCTTTGCCCATGGAAGCGAACTCGCCCTTGTCACCGAAGAGCGCGATGCCGCTGGGGCCCTTGGGCGCAACGATGTAATAGCCGGTTTCGCGGGGACCGACAAAGGCCTTGAAATCCTCTCCCTTGGCGACACAGCTTGCGAGGTGCGCGAAAAAGCTGTAAACGCATGCGGGCCCGGCGGTACCGGTTTCTTTCGGGGTGAAGTGCACGGTTTGATAGACCGAGGGCGAGCGGCTGAAGGCGAAGACGTAGGCGGTGCGGATGGCGCCATCGCCGGTCCAGGTACTGGCGACGAAGGGCGTTGCTCCCCGGCTTGGCCTTTCAAATGCCACTCCTGCCGGCGCCACTCGTTCAGCGTCTTCAACGTACATGCGGTCGAGCGGCATGAGCGGAACATCGGGCTTGACGATAACGCCATCGCCGCGCACCGCCATCATGATGTTCTTCTTGTCTTCAGCGCCCAGAGCATCGCCGGTTCCCACGGGGCCGGCTGAAAGCGCGTCAACGATCATGTTGCTCGTTTCGCGGCTGAAGAAGACGTCAACCCACGGCCATGAGCCGATGGCATAGGCGAGCTGCGAAGTATAAATGAAGTTCCGCCAGCGCGGCCGAGAGAAGCGATCGTCGCTGGAGCGGATGGTGGTGAGATTGCTGTAGCGGCTGCCCTCGAGGAAATCGCTGGGCAGCGCCATGCAGTATTGCATGGTGAGGTGATGGGTCTGGCAGGAGTTGGCCATGTTGTTGTAGAAATCGTCGCCCGTGTGGATGGTGCTGCTGAAGGCGGGCGTCTGCTCGGTAATACGGCTGTTCCAGTCCTGCTCGTAGGTGATGACGCCGTTTTGCTTGAGATACTGGGCGGTGTCGTTCCACCAGTTGGCGCCGACGGGCGCGATGCCGGAGATCTTGAAGTTCTTGTGATACGGGCTTTGCTGGCTGATCCAGCGGCTGTGCACGACCAGCGGAAGGCCGCCGATTGACTTGTCAAAAGCTTCAAGACCCTGCGGGAAGAGCGAAGCATCGGCGCGGTAGCGCATGATGCCGCCGTAGGATTTCCAGCTTCCCGTGTGGTCACTGGAGCTCATGCCGGGATAGGACTTGTCGTACCACCAGCTATCGAGCTGCAGATAGCGGACGGGGATCTTTTCTTTGCGGTAACGATTGATGACGGCCTGAAGTGTGCCGGCGTATCCGAGTTTTTTATCGAAGCGGTAGTAGTAGGCGGCGCCGTTGTCAGTCCAGTAGCCGTAATACTTCAGCGTGGTGTCACTCTCGTTGCCCGGGCGCTTTTTGCCGCCGAGAGCAATCAGGGCCGATCCCCAGGTGTCGAAGGTGTGGCGGATGCCGGGCGAGATGGCCATCAAGGTCTGCTGCGTAAAGCCGGCCGGGACTCCCGAGAGCTGCTTGTTCAGCCCGCTCTCAATGAGATGATCGCCGTCGCCCTGCATGGCCGCGATGATGAAGTGCGAAGCGGGAGAGATGACGGCTGCGTTGGCCTTGTTGTCAAAGAGCAGCCACGGTGTGCCGTACTGCCCCAAATCGAATTGGGGCGCGGCAAAGGCGTCGTTCTTGTAGCTGAAGTGATGCAGGCGGTTGGGAATGCCGGTGAAGCTGGGAAAGGAGACCGATGCCGGGTTGGCCGCCTTCAGATACTTGTATGAAAAGAGAACCACGGGATGCTGCTGGTAAAGGCGAATGGTTCCCTGGAGCGGGGTTTGGCCATCCTGCCATGAAAACGCAACTTGCTGATAGGCGCCGATGCGGTCCTGGCCGTTTGTCTTGCTGACGGCAGTTGCGGCGCTGGTGAGAGTGCCGCTGAAGATCCAGTGGGGGTTGGTGGCCATGATGCGGTAATTGCCGGTGGCGGCGTCAAGATGTGCCGACACGCCGCTTTGGGAAGTCAACACCGTCTGACTCTGCGCAAAGGTAAAGGAGACGGGAAAGAGGATGAGAAGAGCACAGAACGTTGCGGCACGACCAATAGCTTTGGGGAATGCCATACGGCACACCTCCCTTTCATCTGAAATGAAATTTGTCGTTCAAGATCCGTTGCTCATGGAGAGGCCCGGGGATTTTCAAAGCATCTTTTGGCTCAGGATTGCGGCTTTAATTTCACGCTCGTACTTTATACACCTTTGGCCTGAAAGAGTGCTACCGCCGCCGCACGGAGCCGACGAAGGCGGATACGGCGCAGTGGTATTGGACGCATTGCGGAGATTTGTTTGGCAGGAAAGCAGACAACGCCAGCGAAGGCTGCAGATGCGGCTATTTTTTGGGCCAGAGCCAGGCTGCTCCGCGGACGCCGCTTGAGTCTCCGTGTTTGGCGGGGACGATGGGCGTGTGGATTCCGCCGCCGAAGCCGTAGTTTTCAAGTAGCGGTGGAACATTGCGGTAGATGCTGTCGAGTTGAGAGAGTCCGCCAGCGACCACGATGACATCGGGATCGATGACGTTGACCAGCGAGGCAAAACCGCGCGCGATGCGATCTTCGAGCCGCTGGATGGCGGCTGTGGCCTGGGCGTCGCCGCGGTCGGCGGCTTCTGCAACTTGCCGGCCTGAAAGCGGCGTGCCGGTGGCGCGTTCGTAATCCCTGGCCAGGCCGGTGCCTGAGATCCAGGTTTCAATGCAGCCGGATTTACCGCAGTAGCAGGCCGGGCCGGGAACTTCATCGGCGCGCGGCCAGGGAAGACTGTTATGGCCCCACTCGCCGGCAACGCTGTGAAGGCCCTCGTGGACGCGGCCATCGATGGCAAGGCCTCCGCCGCAGCCGGTTCCGAGAATGACGGCGAAGACCACCCGATAGCCTGCGCCGCTGCCATCGGTTGCCTCAGAAAGAGCGAGGCAGTTGGCGTCGTTTTCACAGCGGACTTCGCGGGCGAGGGCGGCGGTGAGGTCGAGCTCCAGCGGCTGCCCGATGATCCACGTGGAGTTGGCGTTCTTGACCAGACCCGAGGGACGCATGACGGTGCCTGGAATGCCCACGCCGACGGTGGCCTGCTGCGCAAGATCTGTCTCCAGCGAGTGCACAAGCCGGGCGATGGTGTTCACCGTCCCTGCGTAGTCATCACGCGGGGTCGCCACACGGATGCGGCCGAGTTCCTCGCCATCCGCGCCAAGGGCCAGAGCTTCAATTTTGGTGCCGCCGAGATCAATTCCGATTCGCATTGCTTGTTGCCGAGGGTATCATTCCGCGACGGTTTGACGGGAGTGCGTGGCGGGTGCGACGTCTGCCCGTTTGGGAAAGTGCAGGCTCTCCGGCGGGCCGAGATAACTGGGACGCAGCGGGCCGTGGCTGAGGACGACGCGCTCAAGCACGACGCCCGGATCGACTGCCCATATCTTCAACGTGTGGTAACCCGGTTTGGCGATGGTCAAGGGAATTGTGACGCGGCGTTCTCCATCGCTCACGGCCTTGGCCCAATCCTTCTGGGTGTTGTGCGCCAGCTCGTCGACGATTGTCCGCGGTCCACCATCGACTGAGACGGCAAAGCGCAGGCCGCGGCCGGGGACGAAGTTCAGCGTCGGCGAGAGGATCGCGTGCAACTGGAAGTTGCCGGAATCGTAGAGGTACATGCGGTACTGGAGCGATGCCGTGGAGTCAGTGTTGCTGGCGGCGGTGACCGGGTAGATGGTCATTGCGGAACGGGTCTCGCCGTAGCCGGGCAGCAGCACCCAGTGCGTGGCGCCGTCTGCCGTGCGCTGCGCGGTGTCGGCCGCCTCGATGGCCACGTAGCCGTCGCTCTCAACAAAGCCCTGCGCGTTGGCGCGGGTGATGGGCAAACTCCGCGTTTGCAGGATGTAGCGCATGGGCCGCCCCTCACCCGACCTCACCATGACGGATCCCTCCGCAGTGGTTGAGTTCGAGGGCACCTTGCTCCAGTCCACGTGAAGTACAACCTTCTGCTCTGTTGCGCCGACTGTTCCGGAGGTTTGCGATGCGACGAGCCACGGGGCACTGGTTTGCACGGTGTACTTGACGGGGGTTTTGCCACGATCGAAGAGCGTGAGGGTGCGGGTTTCGTTGGAGACGGAGTCAATGGTACCGAGCGAGAAGCCGAAGCGTCCTTCTCTGCGCATGAAGGTGGCATCTTCCGCACTGATGCCGAGCGATCCCTGTTCCGGCACCTGGATCCAGCTCACTGCGGGCATCACATTCGCCGGCGGGTCGTTCCAGAGTGTGTAGCCGATGTGCGTCTGGTCCATCATGTGGTCCCATTTGCCGTTGAGGAGCTTGTGGTTGTAGTAGGAGCTCAGCGCTGCGTCTTTGGCGAAGAGTTTGCGGACTTCCTGGGCCTCGGCATTGGCGCGGGGATTTCCCATGCGCGCATGGGCAGCGTTGCGTGCCGCCTCGATATACATTTCATTCAGGTTGGCGCAGGCATCGACGGGGTATTGGATCAGCTCAAAGTAAGAGGCGCGCTCGTTTTCAGGCAGCACTTTGGCGAGCTTGTCTACGCGATCGGCAAGCGAGCGCCACTGGGTCTCAACTCGATTGGCTTCGTGATAGTCAGTGAGGCTGAAGGTAGATGGAGAGAGCAGCTCAGGCTTGCGCCGACCGTTGTACCGGGTGTACTGCTCCATCGCGGTGGCAATTTCATCGGCATGTTCGGGACCGAACTCGCGCGTGGCCCAGAGCTTTGTGAACTCGTCGAGGTGGTTTCTGCCCCAGCGCTGCGGCGTCCGCGCGTAATCGAGGAAGAACTCGATGGGAAACTCCATGGGCTTGAGATCGCCGACGTTCACAACCCAGAGGCGGGTGGCTCCGTACTTTACCGCGAGGTGCATCTGCTCCTGCACCTTGGTGATGGGATTGGTGTTGAGCCACTTGTACGATCTTGGCCCGCCGACATAGTCGAAGTGGTAGTAGATGCCGGCGCCACCGGAACGTTTGCGCTCAGCGGGCGTGGGCAGGCGGCGCAGGTCGCCCCAGTTGTCATCGGACCAGAGGAGCGTGACATCGTCGGGGACGCGCATGCCTTTTTCGTAATAGCTCTGTACCTCTTTGTAGAGCGCCCACACCTGGGGAATTTTGTCGAGGTCGGGGTTTACCGTCTCCTTCAGAATCTGGCGCTGGTCGGCAATGATCTTCTCAAGTAACTGGATATTGTCAGTCGCGGACATGGGTGTATCGCCGTGGCCGCGCATGCCCATGGTGACAACCTCTTCGTAGTTCTTGTCGCGCTCCATGCCCTCGCGCCAGAACTGGTCGATCCTCTTCTGATTGGTCTGGTAGTTCCACGGGCCGTCACGGCTTATGTTCCACTCCTTCTCCGCGCGCATCATGGGTTCCTCGTGCGACGTGCCCATGACGATGCCGTAGGCATCAGCGAGCTTTGGGTTCAGCGGATCGTCGGCGGCGAAGGCGTTGTTCCACATGGCCGGCCAGAGGAAGTTGGCCTTCAGGCGCAGAAGCAGCTCGAAGACCTTGGTGTAGAACTGGTGGTTCATGCCGCCGAATTTTTCTTTTGTCCAACCGGAAAGGCACGGCGCCTCATCGTTGAAAAAGATGCCGCGATACTTGACCGCAGGCACGGGCTGCACATGGCGTCCCGGCTCGACGTAGAGCGCGTCAGCGTGCGGCACCCGGACGTCTGCCCACCAGTACCAGGGCGAAACGCCAATCTGCTCAGAGAGGTCGTAGATGCCGTAGATGGTGCCGCGCTTGTCTGCGCCGGCGATGACCAGGGCGCGCCGCACTCCGCGCATGGGGTGGTCCACGATAGTGGTGACGGCCGATTCCCACTTGCCGGCAATGCCGCTTACATCGAGCTTATTGCGGCGAATGAGGGCGTCGATCAACGGGCTTTTGCCGATGGTGCCGATGAGCACCACTTCTTTCGCGGTGGGGACGCCGGTTTTTATGACTGGAGCATCGTGGCCCGTGACGCGGCCTACGTCCTGGCTGAGGTCGCCTACGGCCCGGACCACGCCCCACCAGTCCTTGTCACTGACTACGAGCTGAGCCGCCTGGCCGTTGGCTTCGAGCATGAAATCGCCTTGCGCGGGAGAGTTGCTGACATACTTTTTCTCTCCCAGAGCGTTGGCCAACTGTGGCCATAGCGCCATGGCGAAAAGGGCGAGAACAGCGGTTCGGGCAATGGCGAAACGTGACATGGACCTGCTCCTGGTGCGATATGGTAGCCGCGCGGGCCTGCGGGATGACAAGAAGGCGAATCCACCTGCGGGCACACTGCTTTGCGCAGATGGAATGGCTCTCCGCATCCAGATCCACACTGGAAGAAACGCTGTGGCGCAGCCGACCCATGCCGAGGGAGCAAAGGCAGAGGATCATCCAGAGTCGACCCGGGCAAAAGGAGGTCCTTTGGGGAGGTCCGATGGCCGGGATGAGGCGGAAATGCGGGGCCCAGTTCTCCAGAGCGGAAGTTCCGCAGATACGATATCCGATCCGGACAAGCTTTGAATACTCGAAATTGGAGAGGGCGCACGATCAGGCGTTTGGAGGCGGGCCGGGAGAAGCGGAGGGTGACGCAACGAGCGTGCGGAGCACCCTCCCCGGTTGTTGGGCTGTCAGGCGTCAGGCGCCTTTGCGGCTGTTTTCGCGGATGGTTTTGATTTCCGCGGCCGGGATGTGGAGGAATTCGAGGAACTCCTGGTGTTCTTCGGGAGCGGAGCGTTCAAATTCAGCGTGCCAGCGATGCATCTGATCTTTGGTGAATCCGCATGCCTGCATGATGGAAACCCACTTGTCTTTGGTGATCATGTCTGCCTTTCTGAGCGCTTTGCTGCCCAGCAGTTTGAGAATTGCTTGCTGATGGGCGCGCAGCGCGTTGATCTGGGCGTCGAGTTCAACGAGACGCCGCTTGAGTACCTGCGACGCATCGCCGCCGCGGCGGAGACGCGTTTTGAGGATGGCACGGATGTCATCGAGAGTGAGGCCGGCGTTGCGGTAAGCGCGAATGGCGCTGAGCCGCTCGGCATCCGACTCGGAATAACATCGATAGTTCCCGCTACTGCGCTGCGGCGGGGGCATTAAACCGATCGATTCGTAGTACAGCAGGGCGGTACGGCTGACGCCGCAGCGCCGGGCGAGTTTGGTTACGGTCAACATCGTCCATCTCCACTGTGAACCCTATAGTTATAGACAGGTCAAGAGGGGTTTGAGACGCGCGCGGGTGGATTCTTGCGGGGCGTGGATGAATGCGTTGCTTGGCGATGGTTGCGCCAGTCTGCCGCGGCGGAAAGTTGAAGCATGCGTGGTTGCTTTTGGGCGAGTGGAGGGAGATTCGCTGCGTCGTTCCCTAGGTAATCTTCGTGTAGGCGAGCAACCGACAACAATTTCATTGAAGGTCGTCGGGCAGATTGTTGTGCCTCCTCTGTGGTGGGGTGGCATCTCCGGTGACATTGCGCCAAATAGCCTGTTGCATTACGCTAGTTGGGAATTCCGAGGCGGGCGTTCTGACGCCTGACAATTTTCGTGGCTAGCCCAAAAGCATTGATAAAACCCGAGTTACTTGGCTGGGCACGCAACCGCGCAAGGGTCACGGTAGAGGATGCCGCAAAGTTGGCGAGCGTCGAGCCTGAGACGCTGAAAGGATGGGAAGCGGGAAACGGCGCCCCAACCGTTAGCCAATTAAGGATCCTCGCGGGGAAATATCATTTTCCGCTGGCCGTTTTCTACCTTCCGAAACCTCCGACAGACTTCGCACCTTTGCGAGACTTTCGCCGGTTGCCAAATCTAACCGACCGCACGATCAGCGCAGAATTAGCCTTGCACATTCGCAACGCCCACCAAAGGCGGGAGCTGGCCTTAGAGCTGCACGATGACCTTGGCGAGCCGGTACGGCCGTTTCGGCTTAGAGCCGCTCTCAGCGATTCGCCCGAGGCGGTAGGAGAAAAGGTTCGTAGATTTTTCGGCGTGACGGATGCCGATCAGCGCAAGGCCGCGAGAGAGGGTCGCGCGTTCGACTTCTGGCGGCGGAGACTTGAAGAAAGAGACATTCTAGTTTTTGCCATCGGCGGTCCGCATAACGGAGTCGAAACAAACGAAATGCGCGGCTTCGCCATCGCCCGCAATGAAATCCCCGTTATCGTCATTAACAGCCGGGACTATAGTCAGGGCGGCAAGTGCTACACCCTTTTGCATGAGCTGGCCCACGTTCTGCTCGGAGAAAGCGCCCTGACGAATGGCGATGGCGGGACCGCCGAGGAGCAAAGGATTGAACGCTTTTGCAATGCGGTCGCTGCGGCTACGCTGATGCCGCGGGATCTCATGCTTTCATTCGCACAAGTGAAGCCGGCCGGCGAGCGGAAGTGGAGCGACGACGAGTTGCAGACGATGGCGAATGCGATTGGCGTAAGCCGTGAGGCGTTTTTGCTTCGGCTTGTCACCATGCGACGGGCATCGTGGAATTTCTATATGGGCCGCCGGAAGGAGTTTCAAGACGACTACGAAGCGGCTGCGGCAGCGAAGGCATTGGCTCCCAGAAAGGAAATCAAGATCAAGCGCTCGATCCTGCTGATGAGCTGGAACGGAAGAGGTTTCACACGCCTTGTGCTGCGCAGTTATTACGATCAGCGCATCACGCTCAACGATGTGTCTAGCTATCTCGGCGCAAAGGTAAAGCATATTCCTGCGCTAGAAAGGGCCGCGTTTCAGAAAGCAGAATAGTTCCGCTCACGATGATCTACTGTGTCGATACAAGTTCGTTGATCGCGGCATGGCAGGAACGCTACCCAATCGAGAATTTCCCCAAATTCTGGGATCGCGTTGACGGCCTCATTCAGGAGAACAGGCTGGTTTCGCCTGTCGAGGTTTTCCTTGAGACCAAGAAGCGCTCCGATGAGCTGCATACGTGGCTGAAAGCGCGTAAGTCCGCTGTATTTCTCGAGTTGGATGACGCCGTGCAGACTGAGGCCGCCAACGTCCTAGCAAGGTTCCCGCGCTTGGTCGGAGATAAGAAGTTGAACACATCAGCGGACCCCTTCGTGATCGCCCTCGCGCTCGTCCAGGGCGTGCCGGTCCTCACCGAGGAGAAGCGTACGGGAAGCGACCGCAAGCCCCACATCCCGGACGTGTGCGCTGCCTTGGGAGTGGAGTGCAAGAACCTCCTCGATATGATCCGCACCGAAAAGTGGGTTGTCGGATAACGGGCTGGAATACATCGCTTCTGCCAAATGCGAGATTGCGGGGCGCACGAGGCGCGGCTGCTCCATCCTTTACACTGCGGTTACCGCTTCTAATGCCTGCGAGGATCTGCGCGGATGGCTCATCTTTACGTCGCCGTTCTGGTTGCGATTGTGGTTGCGCTGATGGCGGTGGCGCTGCACCGGACTTATTTCGTCAAGACCAAGGCCGACTACCTGGTGGCGGGACGGTCATTGCCGGCTATTGTGCTGGTGCTGACGCTGCTGACTTCGTGGATTGGCGCGGGGTCACTGTTTGCGGGGGCGGAGAACGCGTACCTGAACGGCTTTGCGGCGCTGTGGCAGCCGGCAGGCGGATGGCTGGGGCTGCTGCTGATCTACTTTATTGCGCCACGGGCGCGGAAGTTTGCGCAGTTTACGCTGCCGGATCTGCTGGAGGCGCGCTATAACCAGGCGGCGCGCGTGCTGGGGACGATTGCGATTCTGTTTGCGTTTACGGCGATTACCAGCTACCAGTTTCGCGGCGGCGGCGATGTGCTGCACCTGATCTTTCCGCATACGGTTTCGTCGGACATGGGCACGTTTATTATTGCCGCGTTTGTGATTGTGTCGACGGCGATGGCGGGCATGTCGTCTGTGGCGTATATGGACGTGGCCATTGGGTCGATGGTGACGGTGATCTGCATTATCGCCGTGCCCATGCTCTACATGAAGGTGGGCGGATGGGCGGGGCTGCACGCGGCGCTGCCACACCAGTACTTTGAGGTGTTTGGCAACTACCGGCTGGGACCGAACCACGTGGAACAGCCGATGGCGATGGGCTTTGTGCGAGCCATGGAGTTCCTGGTGCCGACGCTGCTGCTGATGCTGGGCAACCAGGTGATGTACCAGAAGTTCTTCTCAGCGCGCAGCGAGAAGGATGCACGCATCAGCGTGGTGGGATGGACGCTGGGTACGCTGGTGCTGGAGACGCTGATTATCGCCATCGCCGTGTTTGGACGCGCGCTGTATGCCACGGGCGAGGTGAGCCGGGCGCCGGCGGAGATTATTCCTTACACGGCGCGGCACGCGCTGCCGGCGCTGATGGGCGCGCTGCTGCTGGGCGCCATCTTCGCCAAGGTCTTCTCGACGGCCTCGAATTTTCTCTTCTCGCCGGCGACGAACCTGGTGAACGACATCTTTGTGCGCTACCTGGCGCCGGATGCGTCGAACAAGCGCGTGCTGATTGTGTCGCGGCTGGCGGTGGTGCTGCTGGGCTGCTGGGCGCTGTACCAGGCGGTGTATGCGCAGAGCATTCTGGAGAAGATGCTGTATGCGTACACGATTTACTCAGCGGCGCTGACGCCGGTGGTGCTGGCGGCGTTCTATTCAAAGCGCACGACGGCGTGGGGAGCGGTGTCGTGCATCGGCGTGGGGACGGTGGTGACGCTGGCCTGGGACACGCCGCGCATCAAGGCGATGATGCATCTGCCGCCGGTGCTGGCGCAGCGGGATGCGATCTTTCCGGCGCTGATTGCGGCGGTGGCGGCGATGGTGGTGGTGAGCGCGTTTACGCCGAAGCCGAGGCCGGAGCAACTGGCGCAGTTTGGGGATTGAGCGGTCTGATCCCTGGTCCTAAAAGCGGGACCAGGGGCACCCATTTTTCTGTCAGGTGAGCCGCGGCGGACGGGCCCCCGAGGCACCCGATTCAGGTGAGCGCGGGTGGTAGGCACGGGAAAAAATCTATTCGACAGGTGAGATTGGCTTTACACTGGCGGGAGAAATCCGGAGCCGTTATGCCAGTTGCTCACCTTACGCTTGAACTGCGCATTGAACACGCCCAGTCCCTGAAGGACCGGCGGCAGGTGGTGCGCTCGATAAAGGATCAGTTGCGGCAGAGCTTCAACGTGTCTGTAGCGGAGATGGACGAGGCCGTAACGTGGCAGTCGGCCACCGTGGGAGTGGTGGCGGTGTCGCGCTCGCGCGATTATCTGCACGGGCTGATTGAAGAGGTGGAGCGGGCCGCGCGGCGCATGGCGAATGAGCTGGGCGCCGACCTGGCGGACTCGTTCTGGGAGTATCTGGAGAGCTGAGGAAGAAAGCGGGGCTGGCGGAGCTAGCAGGCCGGCGAGGCTCGCGGAGCGGCGGTGGTCCTTCTATCTTCAGAATAACCCTCTCAGAGATATAGAAGCAGGCTGCAAGTTTTCTCCAGTTGGGCTACTTTTAATCAGCTAATCCGGGATGGACGAGAGACAGGCTGGAGGGGACCGATGAAGGATTTTGCGGGAAAAGTGGCGGTGATTACGGGCGGGGCGAGCGGCATTGGGCGCGGGATTGCCGAGTGGTGTGTGCGCGCCGGCGTGAAGGTGGTGCTCGCCGATATCGAGGAAGAGGCGTTGAGCAAGGCAGGGGAGGAACTGAAAGCACGGGGCGGTGACGTGGTTTGCGTGCGGACGGATGTGTCAAAGCGGGACGATGTGGAGGCGCTGGCGCGGCAGGCGTTCGATGCATTCGGCGCGGTGCATCTGCTTTTTAATAATGCCGGGGTAGCAGCGGGTGGGGCGCCGTGGGAGGCGACGTGGAACGACTGGGAGTGGGTGCTGGGCGTGAACCTGTGGGGCGTGATTCACGGGGTGAAGGTGTTTACACCGCTCATGATGGCGCAGAACACGGAATGCCATATCGTGAATACCTCGTCGGGCGCGGGACTGGTTGCGGGAGGCTTCTCGGCGCCTTACTCAGCGAGCAAACATGCGGTGGTGGCGCTGTCAGAGAGCCTCTACTTTACGCTGCAACAACGGAAATCGCTGGTGAAGGTGTCAGTGTTGTGCCCCGGGCTGGTGCATACCGATATTGCCCACACCGAGCGCCACAGGCCTGCGGAGCTCGGAAACGAGCCGGTGGCGCTTTCACCGGAGATGCAGGCGGGGCGGGCTGCGTTTGAGGCGCTGGTTGCCAAAGCTATGCCTCCTCACGAGGTAGCGGAGATGGTGTTTGAGGCGATCCGGAAGGAGCAGTTTTACATTCTTACGCATGCCGAGTGGATGGAGGTGGTGCGGCTGCGGACGGAGAAGCTGCTGCGGCTGGAGAATCCGGAGAATCCGGCGCCGCTGCTGACTCGGATTTTGAATATGCGAAGTGCGTAAGTATTTGCATTACGCGATCAGGAATGCACTCCAAACCACCGCGGACCGCAGATGCTATGGTGTGGGAGAGACGCTGGAGCGGTTGCTATAGGGAGAGAGACTTTATGAGTGCATTGGAATCGCAGGTTGCGGTGGTGAGTGGAGCTTCGCAGGGGGCGGGTGAGGCGATTGCGCGCCGACTTGCCGGGATGGGAGCTCACGTGGTGCTGGTGGCGCGCGGCGCAGAGAAGCTGAACCAGGTGCGCGAGCAGATTGTGGCGGCCGGCGGGGCTGCGTCTGCCATGACTTGCGATTTGATGGATGCGGCGGCCGTGGCGCGGCTGGGTGAGGCGGTGGCGCGGGAGCATCAGCGCTGCGACATTCTGGTGAACAATGCGGCGGTTGGGCTCGATGGAAAGTTTCTGCACGAGGTGACTCCCGAGGAGTGGGACCTGGTTTTCAATACCAATCTGCGCGGCCCTTTCCTGATGATGCGGGCGTTTGCGCCGGTGATGATTGCCGCAGGTGCGGGGCACATCATCAACATTTCTTCGCTGGCCGGGCGCAATCCGCTGCCGAAAGGCGCTGCGTATGCCGCATCAAAGTGGGGATTGAACGGGCTGACTTACTCGGTGGCCGAAGAGCTGCGGCAGCACAACATCCGCGTGAGCGTGATTGCGCCGGGGTCAATCAATACGGGGTTCAACGACCATTCGGGCAGAGGCGCCGCATCAGGCAAGGATCCGAAGAAGAAGCTGCAGCCCGGCGACATCGCCGAGGTGGTGGCGATGCTGGTGACACAGTCGAAGCAGAGCTTCATCAGCGAAGTGCAGATGCGCCCGACGCAGAAGCCGTGAGCGGACCGGAGAGTGGCGTTCCTTGAGATCGATGCTTCCCGCAGGGGCTAAAGCCCGGTCTTTCTTTTTTTGCGCTTTCGGCATGGCTGAAGCCATGCCCTTTCAAAGCCAGACTTTCGCTATGTGCCATTGAGTGCGGCAGCCTGGGCTCGAGGGAAGTAACTTACCTTCGAACCACCGTATGCGGGCATGATTGGCTTTCTGAACGGAAACTCAGAGTACAATTTTTCACGACTCCCCTGCTTTGTGCGGACCGCGTGTGGAAAGTGCGCAACGGGAACAGCGCGCTTGCCGACGATGGAAATGCACTGAGAAAGGCGAATGGCGTGATCAGCGAAAAGGAAATGCTTGAAATTTTCCCCCATCCCAGCGTGCGGGAGGTTGCCTTTGAGGTTCGTTTTGCACCCCGGCTGCGCATTACCTCAGAGGTATGGAGGATCCAGGACAGCCTGGCCGAGTCGTATCCCGCGGTGAGCCAGGAGATGCAGGCGCTGGACGAACACCAGGTTCAGGCTTATGTCTTCGGCAATCCGGGAACGGGGAGCAGCATCAGGGTCTCGCAGGAGAGCTTCGCGGTTGTCTTTCATCAATACGACAGCTTTGAGGAGTTCAAGGACGAAGCGCTGCGGCGGACGGACGCTTTTGCGGAGAAGTTCGGCATCCAGACGTTTCACCGGGTGGGGCTGCGCTATGTGAACCACATTGAGCTTGGCCCGGAGCAGGGCGTCGAGGATCTGAAGCGGTACGTGAATCTGCCTGTCGATTTTGACCGGTTTGACCCGGCCAGCATCGAGCAGCTTTCGACGGAGATGCGGCTTGCGTTGGATGAGCACAAGATGACGATCCGCGACGAGCTGGTTCGGCGGCCCGGGAACGGTGGAGGGCTCTTCGTGCTGGACCTGGACTGCCACACCTTTGCGCATATCGAGATTGAGGATCTGCCGCTCCTGATGGACGAGTTTCATCGCAAGATCCAGATTCAGTTTCTGGAGCATGTTCGCGAGGAATACAAGCAGATCATGCGGGGTGGCGGGACACAGCCGGTTGCCGGGGAATCGGAGAACGCTGCATCGACGGCGGTCGCGTCCACGGACGGTGCGGCGGCAGACGATGCATCCGAGGAGCGGATCACGATTCGGCTGGAGGCGGGGGATTTTCCCGGCGAGGAATAGTTGACGCAGCCCTCGCGGCACCCGGTACTCAGTGATTTCTATGGCGCGCCTACGAGTGCGATTGCTTTGCTGCGTATCGCAGAGAGCTCGCGCGTGGAGACTCTGCCTTTCAAGCGCACTCCGCGAACTGTATAGTCGAGACTCTTGACCTGATCGGCCAGAACTACGCTGGGAGGTTCGCCTGCAATCTTCACCTCGAATGGATAGCCTTTGATCTGCGTTGTCAGCGGGCAACAGAGGAGCAGGCCGGCCGCGAGATTGTAACTGTGTGGGCTGAGAACCACCGCCGGGCGATGACCGGCTTGCTCGTGTCCCGCCTGCGGGTTGAAATCGAGCCAGACGATGTCTCCAGCTTCCGGCACGTAGCCAAGCATCAGAGAAGCTCCCGGCCTGCTGGTGGACCGAAGGAAATCTCGTCGTGCCGGTTCGCCGGTGTTATCCCGGCGACAAGCCGGTCGAGATCGTGTTCCTGCCGCTGCACTGGATCGATAACGATCTTGCCGCGCTCTTCGCGGATTTCAACGTCATCGTCGAGATTCAGGTGGGCCGATTTCATGATCGCCGCAGGAATTCGCACCGACGCGCTGTTGCCCCACTTTTTCACTCGCACCCGCATTGGCCTTCAACTCCTTACCAATCAACAGTACATGCTTTGTGACCCATGTTGCAACAATGTATCGACAGTGTTGTCTACGCGATACCGCCTCTGAAGAATTCCGCGCCCTCTGATATTCTGATTCGTTTACCCCAGGGCGGGAGGTCATTATGCCGGAGCATCGCGGAAGGCAACATCACCAGGAGCGGGTGGCTGAGACGCTGCGCGTGGAGATCGGAACCATGATCGAAGGCGAGCTTTCAGACCCGCGGATCGGCCTGTGCCACATAAGCGAGGTGACGCTGAACCCGGGCGGCAAGTCAGCGCGGGTGTACGTGGTTGTGGAAAGCTCGGCGAAGGATATTGCCATGGCCGAGACGGAGACGGTGGCCGGGCTGGAGGCTGCGAAGGGCTACATCCGGCACGAGCTGAAGGAGCGGATGGGAGTGCGGCACGTGCCCGAATTAAGTTTTCTGGCGGACCGCTCCGGGCGCGTCCAGGCGCGCATCGAAGAACTTATGCAAAGATCTCGCAAGCGGCAGAAGCCGCCCGTGAAGGGCAATCCGGCGGCGGAACCGGAGGCACGGCCTGAATAGGCGGCATGAGCCAACCCCTTCCCAATACGGAGTTTGATGCACTGGCAGACGCGGCCAGAAAGGCCGAAGCCAGGGCGCACCGCGGATCTGCCGAGACGATGCCGGAAGATCCGGTGGCGGCGATCCTGGAAGTGCTGCGCAAGGGCGAGAAGTTTCTGGTGTGCTCGCACTCGCGGCCGGACGGGGATGCGGTGGGCAGCGTGCTGGCGATGGGCATTCTGCTGGCGCAGATGGGCAAGCGCGCGGACCTGGTGACGGCGGACCGGATTCCGACGATTTATCGCGGGCTGCCGGGAGCGGAGGCCATCCGCACGGCGCTGCGCGTGCACGGGCCATATGACGCTGTGATTCTGCTGGAGTGCGACGGGATTGAGCGCGCCCGGCTGCGCGGGCTGCATTCGTTTTTCCTGATCAACATCGATCACCACGTGAGCGGGCGGCCGTATGCCGACCTGAACTGGATTGATTGCAGCGCGGCGAGCGTGGGCGAGCTGGTGTACCGGCTGGTGAAGGCGGCCGGGGCCGAGGTGACGCCGGAGATGGCGACATGCCTTTACACCACGGTGCTGACCGATACGGGCGGGTTTTGCTATGGGGCAACCAAAGCCTCAACCTTTGAGCTGGCGCGTGAGCTGGTGGTGGCGGGAGCGAACCCGATTGAGATTGCGCAGGAGGTGTGCTTTTCCACTTCCACCGCGAAGATTCTGCTGCTGGGCTCGGCCTTGAACAACCTGAAGCGTGAGGGGCGGCTGGCGTGGCTGTGGGTGACGCACCAGGACATGGTGCGGACCTGCGCCGCAGAGGAAGACTGCGAAGGAATTGTGAACTTTGCCCTGTGCATCAGCGGTGTGGAAGCGGCCGTGTTCCTGCGCGAGCTGCCTGACCGGCGCATCCGGCTGAGCCTGCGCAGCAAGGGGAAGATCAACGTGGCTGAAATGGCCGAGCGACTGGGCGGCGGAGGACACGAGACCGCGGCCGGATGCACGCTGGAGGGACCGATAGCAAACGCACTGGAAGAGATTCTGACAGAGCTGCGGGATGGCGTGGCCGGTTTTGCCCCGGAAACGCGCCCGGAGGCGCAGCAAGCGTGAGGACCGGGCAAATCTGTTAGCCTTGACCGTGTTGCAATGGAAACGCCACCTCCGCGCCGGATTGTGGCGGGGAATAGATAGAGGGCCGTGCCTGCTCACGCACGCCGTTTCAGCACAACCGTAATCGAGATTCCTTGCGCGAGGTTCAGCAACCCGCATTTGGAGATATGGCGGAAGTGGAAATGAACCAGGAACCACTCACTGCGGTTAAGCCCGCAGGCTGGCGCAAGCTTCTGCCCTATGGAGCTACCGTCGAAGAAGTCCTGGAGTTTCTCTTCTTCTCAGTCTTTTTTCTGGCATATGGGCTGACGCCGTTCCTGGGCGGGGACGGACTGGGACTGGTGGGCGCCGACGAGCCGCGCTATGCCGAGATCGCGCGGGAGATGCTGGGACGGTTCGACGCGGCGCATACGTTGCTGGGAAAGCTGAGCGCCTGCGTTACTCCTTATCTTTACGGACATCCGTGGCTGGAGAAGCCGGCACTGTACTACTGGCGGGCGATGTTCCTGTTCAAGGACTTTGGCGTGCACGACTGGAGCGCGCGCCTGCCTTCGACCACGTTCGCGTTCATCCTGGTGGCGCTGATCTACCTGCACATGCGGCGGTTCCGGCCGGGCGGGCACCTGGACGCGGCGCTGATCACGGTGACCTGCGCGGCAATTATCGGGTTTGCGCGAGGCGCATCGACCGACATGCAGCTGGCGGCGCCGCTTTCGATCGGGCTGCTGGGCTGGTACGCGTGGTATGAGACGGGCTCGAAGTTCTGGCTGTACGACATCTACTTCTTTACCGGGCTGGCGACGCTGGCCAAGGGACCGGTGGCGCCGTTTCTCGCGCTTCTGATCGTGGGAGCGTTTGCGCTGGTGCGGCGGGAGTGGTCGATTATTCCCAAGTCACTGTGGTGGCCGGGAGTGGCGCTCTACTTTGCCATGGTGCTGCCGTGGTTTATTGCGGTGCAGCATCAGAACCCAACATTTTTCAGAGAATTCTTCTTACAACAGAACCTGCAGCGCTTCTCCTCTAACCGCTACCACCACGAGCAGCCCTTCTGGTACTACCTGGTGGTGGTGGTACTGGCGATGATGCCGTGGACGGTGCCGGCGATCCGGGCGCTGATTGACGGGATCAAGACCTCAGTGACTGAGTGGCGGCTGCGGCACTCGCGGCAGGAAAAGCCGGGGCCGAGCCCGGTGGGCGACGCGTTTCCGGAGTTTCTGGTGCTGTGGGCGCTGATTCCGATCGCGTTCTTCTCGTTCTCGAAGTCAAAGCTGCCGGGCTACATTCTGCCGTCGATTCCGCCCATTGCGATTCTTACGGGCGACTACCTGTTCCGCAGGCGACGGCAAGGGGTGAGCCGGTGGCTGCTGGTGGGTCATGCGCTGGTTTGTGGACTGTTGACGGCCACAGTGCTGCTGATGCCGTGGTTTGTGGCGCACGGAGCCAAGATGCCGCCGGGACGGGGGCTGGCGGCGGCGCTGCTGGCGTCAACCGGCGCGGCACTGCTGATCCTGATTGTGGTCTCGGTTTTCGGTATCAAGCACCTGCGGCTGGTAACGAGCTGTGTGCTGATGGTGCTGATGCTGTTTATTTATGGCGTGGGTCCGTTCTTTGGCATCCCCGGGGTGAAGGCCACCAAGCATGTGATTCAACTGGTGGACGACACTTACTCTTCGCGGCCGCTGGCGGAGAAGCTGGACACGGTGGCTCCGCCGAATGAGACGGTGGCGGTGTTCCGGGTGCGGCGCGAGACGATCTACGGGCTTTCGTTCTATCGTAAGCACCATGTGGTGAACTACGAAGAGAGCGGCGTGCCCAACGAGCAGCACCTGCTGGTGGCGCGGGTAACAGGCCGCCACGGCGTTGACCTGCATACGCAGGCGGCGCTGGGAGAATATCTGCAGGGGCGGCACTATGAGCAGCTCTTCAGTTGGCCGGATCAGGGATTAATCGTCTATCTTGTTGGGGCCCGATAATTCCGGCTGCCATAATTCAAATTGCACTTGGCTGCAACTCGTGGCAAAGTGGGCGGATAGGATTTACGAACCACGACTTGCAGGATGCCGCAGGGGCAGTTGCATTCTGAGCGCGTACAGTTAGGGCGATTTCGGAAGAGTTGCGCCCAGATACCGAGGCATCCCACTCTTTCCGCCAAGAACGCGGAAAGGATGGGGGCGCGGGGTATTCGTATTCGGGTCATGCATATTTCGAAAGACACGTATTGAGGGCCTAAAGGATGGCTTCGATCGCTTCCATCGAAATTCTCGACCTGCGGCACTTTGCGGCGCCGCTGCTGCGGCCTGTGATTGAGGCCGAGGGCGAGCTATGGAAGCAGCGGCTGCACTGGGATTACCGCAACTCCGCCAAGCTGCTGATGCAGTATGTGGACAGCCGGGCGCTGCCGGGCTATGTGGCGCTGGAGAGCGAGCGTGTGGTGGGGTACGCCTTTTGCGTCTACGAGGAGACGAAGGCGATTGTGGGAGATGCGTTTGCGCTGAATGAGAAGTTTTCGCGGCTGCCCGAGGCGCCGTGCTCAGCGCCGGAGATTGAATGCACACTGCTGAAGCATCTGTTTGAGACGCTGCTGAGCTCGCCGCAGGTGAACCGCGTCGAGTCGCAACTACTGCTGCATCCCACGGGTTCGCATGCGGACATCTTTCACGCCAACGGATTCGAGGTTTTCCGGCGGCTGTTCATGGTGCAGCAGTTGAAGGGCAGATGGACCGCGCCGGAAGTGAAGCTGCCGCCGGATCTGGAGCTACGCACCTGGCGCGAGGAAGATCTGGGCTCGGCGGCACGGCTGATTGCCGAGGCCTACCGCAATCATCCCGACAGCCTGATCAACGACCAGTACTGCACGGTGCACGGGTCGCTGCGGTTTCTGCACAACATTGTGCGCTACTCGGGGTGCGGGCAGTTTTCGACTCCGGCTTCGCATGTGGTGGTGCACCGGCCCAGCCGCGAGCTGATCGCACTGATCCTGGGCTCGCGGGTAAGCCCGCAGAGCGGACATATTACGCAGGTGTGCGTGCATCCGCATTACCGGCGGCAGGGGCTGGCGCGGTTGCTGCTGGCCATGGCGGCGTTCAGCTTTATGCGGCAGGGAGCGACGGAGATATCGCTGACGGTGACCGGAGAGAATGCCAACGCCATCGATCTGTATGAGGACGAGGGGTATGAGTGCGCGCATGTGTTCGATGCGGCGGTGTGGGCACGAAACAAGATTGCACGAGCAGCGGCTGAGTAGTTGTTTCTATGCCGTGCAGCCCGCCGTGGCTGGAAACCAGTGGCTTGCGAAACACGCTGCAGGGACAAAGCGCGGAAACGGCCGATCCGGTTGCTGTGGTCCTTCGTTCTGCTTTGATTCCTCACACTCTCTTTCTTGACACGTTCACGAATGCTCTTTGTCGGTATCGTTGCGCGCGTGCTACTTTAGCCAAGAGTCTTAATCTTCCCTGATCAGAACAAATACGCATGTGCGGTGGGCCCAAACCAATTAAGAGTTGTGGGGCTGCAGGCGGCCGGTTGCTTTTTTGCAGATGAGTCACAAGAACTCTGAGCGAAAGACGGAGCACAGGTGCACCGTCTTCCAGTAGCCATCAGCCGCGACTCTCCATCCAAACGGTCACCGTCCAACCCAATATTATGAGGAGGAAGTATGTCTCTTTCGGATGAGTTTCTCCAGGATCCCGTAATCTTCTGCAGGCAGCGAACTGCCGGCGGAAGAGGACAAATTCTGATTGTGGCCGAGCGCGATCAGGTGACGCCGAATGCGAAGAATGGATATTCCAGTGTGGCGAAAGTGGATCGGGTTTCCTACTGCCGCATCGCACAGAACGTAAGCATCGGCCAGCAAATGCAGCAAGTGACCATAGGCGCCGGGACGGGCGCTGTTGTGGCGGAAGTAAAAAAGAACCCGCCCAATCCTGGCGACTATGGCAAGCGAGCGGGTGAGTGGTTCCCCTGCTACTACCTTCCGTGGCAGGCTCAGCAGACCTATCGCATTACCCTTTAGCATTCAGGCGGGTTCCTGGAGGAGCCGCGCATCTTCGTTACGTCTACCGTCGATGGCTGCTCGGTGATCGTTGAAGGATCGGCGACCAACCCAACTGTGTATCACTTGAACGACGCTGGCGGAGGTGGAAACCCTCCCCCTCAACCGAACCTGCTTACGCAGCAAAACTACTGGAATCC
Source organism: uncultured Acidobacteriota bacterium (assembly GCA_963830225.1). GTDB lineage: Bacteria > Acidobacteriota > Terriglobia > Terriglobales > Acidobacteriaceae > Telmatobacter. Next base: position 1,215,240 of record CAWHLO010000001.1, read on the forward strand.
GAAACAGGCCACGATGGAGGGCCGTTTTCAGAACGCGCGCAGTCCCAAGGAAGTGCGCAACCATGCGTTGCATCCAGGGTTGCCCGCGCTACCGGGCGCCAAAGGCGTACATGCCATGAACTACATGGATGTGACCGAAGCCCACCTGCCGGGGCTGACGACGGAGCTCGACAGGTACGCATACGCACAGCGGGCACGAACCATGATCAATGGCGCCAAGACCGTAAGGTTCGACCAGGCGCTGTATAAGCCTTATGGAACAGTGTTTGGCTGGAAGCAGAACACGACGTGGCGCTTCTTCTACCAGCAGCGCGCGGTCGTCTTCTACATGTACCGCGTGACGGATAAACAAGGAGCTGTGAGTACCGTTGCGGTTCCCCGGCAATGCGGATTTCTCCTGGATGAATTCTGGCCGAACGGCAGCGGCGTGGCCGTGGGTAAGGCGCTGGTACCGTAAGCTCGCCGCGCCTCGGCCTCAGGCTGAAGGCGCGGAGTGCCATCCCGTCCGATGCGGCGGTCTGGTTGTGGCACGACGGTTCGTCGTCCTGCAAATGTGACGCAGATCACTGAATGAGCCTCTACAAGGGATCAGACTCCAGGCAAAAGGGAGGTTGGCCATGCTTTTACTCATGTGGCTCGTACTCTGTGTTGCTGCCGGTACGTTGATTCTGCTTCCCCTCATACTCTGGCGACGAGAGGTTCTCAAGCGCTACTTCGGCAGTCGGCTGGTGGCATGCCCGGAAAACCAAAAAACAGCCGTCGTCCACATCGATGCCCGGCATGCCGCGGACTCGGGAATCGACGGATGTCCGGATTTGCGTTTGTCAGAGTGTACGCGCTGGCCTGAACGCGCCGATTGCGGGCAGGAGTGCCTGTCCCAGGCGGTTCAGGCAGAACAGCCTGCACCAGGGAAAGCGACGGGGCGAAGGAAACAGATCTATCACCTGCCGATTCTTCTGGCTGCGTTTGTCGCCTGGTGCCTGGGAATCATCTGGCATTCGCACTACATGTTCCGCGCGGAATGGACGAACGCCGTGGGGCTCACTCCCACGCAAGTGAAGGAGATTGTGTGGTGGATATCGCCGCAACTGCTCACCGCCGCTGTCTGCCTTCTGTTTGCCTACGGAGTGGCGGCGCTGCTTGTCGTGAGTCATCGCAAAGGCGTGCTTCCAGGTGTCCTGATGTCAGTGCTGCTTTGCGGGGCGCTGGTGGCAGGGAGCTGGTATGGCATTGCAAAGCTGCCTCATGAATTGCTGCTGATTGAAGTGAGTTACGCGGTTGTGGCTACGCTTGTCGTGGGAGCCATTGTGGGCGGCTTGTATGACAGGCTCGTGCTGCGACCCCATTGAGTGCAGGCTACGAAATTGAATCTCGATCCATTCTGGCCGACTGACCGGTAACGCGGATACTGCCTTGAAGACGAGCTGCACGGGGAGCCATCCGCCGGCCTTTTGTTCTCCCGCGCCGATGCGATATGGTTGCTGAAGACGAGCAAACCATGCGAGCTGCGGAACTTATCTCTCCTCATACATTCCGGCTGATTGAGATGCCGATTGAAGATCCCGGACCGGGCGAAGTGCAGGTACGAATCGAGTCTGTCGGTGTCTGCGGATCTGACCTGCATGCTTACAGCGAAGGCGGGGTGGGCAACACACCCAATGTGTACCCGATGCTGCTGGGGCATGAGCCGGCGGGAACCATTGTGAAGACGGGCGCGGGCGTGACCGGGCTGACCGTGGGCGACCGCGGGGCGCTGGAACCGGCGCTTTACTGCTATCACTGCGAGTACTGTTTGAGCGGGCACCACAACGTGTGCGCCAATATTCGCTTTCTGAGCACGCCGACGCATCCGGGGTTTTTCCGGGAACTGGTGAACCTGCCGGTGTCCAACTTTCGGCCCATTCCAGAGCGGATGTCGTATGACGAGGCGGCCTTGGCAGAGCCGCTGGCGATTGCGGTGCATTCGCTGCGGCTGGCGTCAATCCGACTGGGCGAGACGGTGGCGGTGATCGGCGCGGGACCGATCGGGCTGCTGACGATTGCATCGCTGCGGGCGGCGGGCGTGGGACGCATCTGGGCCGTGGAACCGCTGGCGCACCGGCGCGAGCTGGCGCGGGGGATCGGCGCCGATGTGGTGCTGGAACCAGGAGAGGCGATTGAGGAGATTCTGCGCGGCACGGGGCAGCGCGGCGTGGACTGCGCCATTGACTGCGCCGCCGGAGAAGATACGACCAACCAGGCTGTTCTGCTTGCCCGCAACGCGGGGCGCGTGGCGATTACGGGGATTCATTCAACCGCCTCTGTGTCGATGGAGGGATCGGCGATGCGGCGCAAGGAGCTGACCATCTTCAACGTGCGGCGATCAAACCACGAGACGGATGAGGCCGTGAAGATGCTGGAGGCGCACGCCGGCTGGTTTGCGCCGGTGCTGACGCACAGCCGGAAGCTGGAGCAGATCGACGAGGCGTTTGCGATAGCGAGCGAGTATCGCGATGGCGTGGGGAAGATGGTTGTGAGGCCGTAACGAGCTGGTGACGAAAGAGGGCTCTCAGGGGCTGAAGCCCACGTTGATCTGATTGGCTGTAACAACGGCCCGGCTGAAGCCGGGCCGTTGTTACAGTGCGTTGTGCGGGAAAGCGGCGGTCTTGACGGTGACGCCTGCGGCTTATTTCTTAATGAAGTACATCACCCAACTGAAGACGATGACCGAGCCGATGAAGAGGCTGAAGCAGTAGATTCCGTAGCGGAACATGCGGCGCGGGGTGTCGCGCAGGGTAATACCGAAGACCGTGGAGGCAAAGAGGGCAAACAACAGCACCGAGGCGAAATGGGAGAGTTGAAGCACTATGGTTTCCTCCCGGTGCGGATGTTGTGGGCATCAACGGCAGCGATGACGTTGAGCAGGCCGGAAACGACTATGAACTTGGTGCCGTAGTCGGCGGTGGTGATGCGGACATGCTCGGCGCCGAGACTGAATAACTTGGAAACAAAGAACATAAGGCCGTTGCCAAGGTCGCCGACGAACCCGAGCATATCGAGGATGTTGTCCGCGCCGTGGTAGAGTTTTCCGCCCATGGCCATGCCCAGGGCGAACATGCAGACAATGGCGGCAAAGAGCAGTGCGCCGCGGATCCATTTGCGCAGCAGAAAGTGCCCGGCGCCCGGGACCAGCCATCCGACGATAAGAGGGAGATAGACAAAGCCCTGTTCCGGCTCTTTGCCGGTAGCAGTGCTCTTGATCGGCGTAGTTGCCATTCCTTCTTGACTATATCGTACCGGGGCCCGGACGCGTTATGCGCGGATCCCGGGTCCCAGAAACGGAACCTCCGCCCCAGCGAGCAGAAGCGGCTCGCCGGGGAGCCCGGGGACCCGAAGCACCCATTTTGTTTTGGGCACATCGGGCAAAAGCCTACGGTTCGCCGATGATGCCATGGTGACTGTGCGTGCCGCTGTGGGCCTTGCCACGGAAACGGCTGTAAACGAAGACGACGTATCCGACGGCGAGGGCCATGCCGAAGCTCCACCAGACCAGGCCGACCGCCAGAGTGTGAGGGCCGGAGATGGCGCGGCTGATGGTGATGTTGTTGGCTGCGCCGGTGGTGGCCGGCAGCAGGGTGGGATAAAGCGCCCAGACACCGCCGGCAAGCATGAAGAAGAGATAGAAGCAGGATGCCAGGAAGGCCGGCAGGGGTTTGTAGCTGCGGTTCCAGACGAAGATGCCGGCGAGACAGGCGACCACGCCGCCGGGAATGATGAAGGTGACCGGATAGCGGAAGTAATTGTCGAGGCTGTCCGGGCGCACATACATGGTGGCGAAGAGGCTGACCAGGGTGAGCACGAGGAGCAGGCCCCAGAGCGGGGTGACGATGGTGCGGGCACGGCGCTCCAGATCGCCGCCGGTCTTGATGGTGAGCCAGAGGGCTCCGTGCATGGTGAGCGCGACGAGAGCCACCAGGCCGCCGATGACGGTGTACCAATCAAGGATGCCGGGATGAACACCGATGTTCCAGTTGGTCCAGAGGGGCAGGAAGAAGAAGCCGTCGGGCCTGAGCGGCACGCCGCGGAGCACGTTGGCAAATGCGGCGCCGAAGAAGATACAGAGCATGGCACTGGCGAAGCCGAAGACGCCGTCGAGCAGCGAGCGCCAGACGCCGAGGTCGAGGTGGTTGCGCAGCTCCAGGCTGACGCCGCGCAGAACCAGCAGCCAGAGAACGATCATGAGCGGCAGATAAAAGCCGCTGAAGGCTGAGGCGTAGAGCAGCGGGAAGGCGAAGTAAAGCGTGCCGCCACCGGCCAGCAGCCAGACCTCATTGCCGTCCCAGACCGGACCGATGCTGCGCAGAGTGCCGCGGCGCTCCGACTCAGTGTGCGCCAGAAAGATGTGCAACACGCCCACGCCGAGGTCGAAGCCGTCGAGCACGACATAAACCACGATCATGGCGGCAACCAGCCAGAACCAGATAAAACCCATCATGATGAAATCCCTTCTTTCACCTTTACAACTCGACGTCGTCGCCGTCGTCTTCCATGGCCGACGCCTTCATGCTCCTCGCCCGTTCCCAGAGAAGCGTGGTGAGACCGACCACCAAGGCACCGCCGGCATCGATCAGGACAAGACCTTTCAACTTGTCACCGTAGACGTTGCCAGGCACCAGGCGGCCCAGCAGGCTCACCTGCAAAATGAAAATACCCACCGAACTGAGCAGCAGAACCAATTGCGTTTTCGTCTTGCCCGGTCCCATTTGAAGTCTGTAGGTGTATCGAGCATTCAGGTAGTAAAGCGCCCAAATGATCAAACCGAACAGGAGGAACAGTATCCGGCTCAGTACATCCGCACTTTCCCAAAGAAGCATCTACAGACCCCCGAAGTGTCTCCTGAGCGTTTTCAAAAACTTCGTTCGAACCACGGTTTGGGGATCGCTGCATTGGGAGGTACTTCAATCCCCGCTGACATAGATTGTTGAAGGGCGGCAGGCATCAATGTGCGGCCGTTACCGCCGGGTGCGCCACGCCTTCAGGGCCGTGGCTGATTTCGCGGTACATAAGCACCGTGAAGAGGACACTGAGCAAAGCGTAGAGTCCCATGAATCCAAGCAGAGTGAAGAGCCCGTTGCCGGCGGAAACCAGATTGGAGTCACCCTGGCTGGTGCGGAGCAGGCCGTAGATAAGCCAGGGTTGACGGCCGATTTCAGCGGTGAGCCAGCCGGCGGTGTTGGCGATGTAAGGCAGCGGGAAGCTGAGCAGCAGCGCCCAAAGCGCCCAGCGCGAGTGGTAGAGGTGGTCGCGCCAAAGCAGGATTGCACACACCACCATGAGGAAAACGAACCAGGTTCCGAGGCCGGCCATGATGTGGTAGGCGTAGAAGAGCAGCGGCAGGGTGCTGGGCCAGTCGCTGCGCGGGAACTGGTCGAGGCCTTTGACTTCAGCCTTGGTGGTTCCGTAGATGAGGAAGCTGAGCACGTCGTTGACGGCGATGGGATTGTCGATTTCGCCGGTCTGCTCGTTGGGCTGACCGAGGAGCACGATGGGCGCGCCGGTGGCGGACTTAAAGAGGCCCTCCATGGCGGCGATGGCCACGGGCTGGTTGCGCGCGACGTACTTGCCGGCCATGTCACCGGTGGGAAAGATGACGACGATGGTGGAGATAAGACCCGCGATGACGCCGACCTTGAGGAAGATGCGGCCGTACTGGTGGAAGCGGTTGTCAAGGAGGTAATAAGCTCCCACGGCGGCCATGACAAAGGCTCCGGTGATGACGGCGCCGGTCATGTTGTGCATGTACTGCAGCAGGCCCCAGGGATTGGTGAGCAGGCCCCAGAAGCTGGTGACTTCAAAGCGGCCGTTGGGCAGAATTCTGTAAGCCACGGGATGCTGCATCCAGGCGTCGGTCATGATGATGAAGAAGCCGGAGATCCAGGAACCCAGGAAGACCATCACCGCCGAGAACCAGTGCATGACCTTGGAGAGGCGGTGCTCGCCGTAGAGGAAGAGGCCGAGGAAGGCCGATTCAAGGAAAAAGCTGAAGACGCCTTCCATGGCCAGAGGCTGGCCGATGACGCCGCCGGAAAGATTTGAGAAGCGCGCCCAGTTGGTACCGAACTCGAACTCCATGGGGATGCCGGTGACCACGCCGAAGACGAAGTTGATGGCGAAGATGCGGCCCCAGAAACGGGCGGCGCGATCCCAGTGCTCGTCGTTGGTTTTGAGGGCTATCGTCTTGAGTACGACGACGAGCAGAGCCAGACCCATGGTGAGTTGGGGAAAGAGGTAATGATAGGTAACCGTGAAGGCAAACTGCAGGCGATGAATAAGCTCAGCGCTCATCATGATGATGCGTCTCCTGGGACGGCGTGCGCGCGAGTTCAGATCGTTGGCCGCCCTGGGGTCACAACCGGCAGATGGGCATCCGATGTCCGGTTCAAAGCAAAGGCCAATCCGGCGCTAACCGTAGGCTCAGAATAAAAGCCCGATCATAGATTGCATGTGACTTAGGTCACATGCAACGCAACGCCGCTGCCTCGATTCTAACGCTGTAAGGGCTCATTCCCGGTGAGGGCGCATGATTTCCCCCTTCCATGCATGCGCCGCGCAGTTCAACCAGTGCAATACGGTTCTGGAATTACTGTGTTTTGAACCGCAGCATGCAAGCCAATGCGGCGATGCGGCGAAAACGACCCTGGATGAGATTGGAAACAGGTTGGGTGACGGGGAACCGCTGCAAAACATGGGATGATGTCAAAGGATGCGGATTGCGATTATCGGGGGCGGCATTGCGGGGCTGGCAGCCGCCTTTGAACTGGAAAAGGCCCGCGGGACTGGTACCGAGGTTGAGTACGCGCTCTTTGAGGCGCGCGAGCGGCTGGGCGGTTCGCTGGCTTCAGAGATGGTGGATGGGGCGGTACTGGAGCGCGGTCCCGACTCCTTCCTGACGGAAAAGCCGGCGGCTGCGGAGCTGTGCCGCGAGCTGGGGCTTGGCGACGAGCTGATTCCCTCCAATGACGTTGCGCGCAAAACCTATGTGGTGGTGCACAACCGGCTGGTGGCCCTGCCCGATGGGCTCATGTTCCTGGTACCGACCAAGCTGCTGCCTACGGCGCTGACTCCGTTGTTCAGCCTTTCAACCAAGGCGCGCATGGCGATGGAGCTGCTGCATCCGCCTTCGAACAATGGGCGCGTGGATGAATCCGTGGCCGCGCTGGTGGAGAGACACTATGGCGCGGAAACCGTGGACCGGCTGGCCGATCCGCTGCTTTCAGGCATCTACGGAGGCGATGCGGCGCAACTGAGCGCGCGCACGGTGTTGCCGCGGCTGGTGGAGATGGAGAACAAATACGGGTCGCTGACGCGCGGCATGCTGGCTGCGCACCGCCAGATGCGGGCACGGGCAGGCGGGCAGGCGGCAGGCAGTGGGCGGCGCGCGGCGCGAGCACTGTTTACGGCGCTACGCGGCGGCATGCAGCAGTTGGTTGACGCCATTACGGCGCGGCTCGACCCGGCAAGCGTACATGTGTCCACGCCGGTGAGTGCGATTGAGAAGGACAGCGACGGCTGGCGCGTGGAGGCGGGAGGATTCATCGGGATTTACGACGCGCTGATTGTAGCTTCGCCGGCCTGGGCTACGGGTGTGCTACTCCGCCCCGTGGATCCGGCGCTGGCCGAGGAACTGAGCGCGATTCCCTACTCGTCGTCGATCACCGTGAACCTGATTTACGACGAACAGGAACTCGGCGCGCTGCCGGAGGGTTTCGGTTTCCTGGTGCCGCCGAGCGAGGGACGCTCGATGCTGGCGTGTACGTTTGTGCACCGCAAGTTCCTGGGGCGGACGCCGCCGGGGAAAGCTGTCTTTCGCGCCTTCCTGGGTGGTATGAAGAACGAAGCGCTGCTGAGCGAGACCGATGCCGCGCTGGTGGCGATCGTACGGCGTGAGCTGCGCGAGATTCTGGGCGAAAAGATCATGGGCCGCGCCGGCGAGCCGGAGCACACGCAGGTGTCGCGCTGGCAGCAGGCCATGGCGCAGTACGCCGTGGGCCACAAGGAGCGCATTGAGCGAATCAATGCGCACGTGGCCGCGCTGCCCGGGGTAAGGCTGGTGGGCAACGCGTATGACGGCATTGGGGTGCCGGACTGCATCCGGCTGGGGCGGCAGGCGGCGAGGGAGTTGGCGGCGCTCCCGGCAAAGGTGCCTTCGGCTTCGCAGATGAGGTAGGCCGCGTTCATCCAAAAGACCTGAGAAGCAAGCGGCTCTAAGTCCTTCAAAATCGGATAGGGATGATCATGGACGCCTGGCCGCCGTACAATAGGCGGATCAGGCTCGGCCGAGCCAGGCACGAACGCAAAAACCAGCAGGTTGCTATGAAACAGCGCGACGTCTCCATCACACCGGGCTCGCGGCTAAAGACAGCCATGACTGTGGCGATTGCTGCGGATGTGCTGGAAATGATCGTGCTGCCTCTGTTCGTGGAGGGCTTTGGCTCGCCGGCCGACGACCTGCTGGATCTTGGCGTTGGTGGCGTCCTTACTTATCTGCTGGGCTGGCACTGGGAGTTTGCACCGTCGTTTCTGGGCAAGCTGGTGCCTGGAGCCGATGTTGTTCCGCTGTGGACGCTGGCCGTGGCGAATGTCTACCGGAAGTCGAAGCAGAGCGTGATTACCATTGAGGGCACGCGCTAGCGTTCCCAGGCGCAATTTCAGAATCAGCGATCGTCTATCCCAGGGCACCCAGGTTGGTTGAGAAATCACCGACCAGAAACCTGGTGCGAAACCACAGGCAGAATCAGCGCGCTGGGATGCAGGGTGTCGTGATAGACCCCATTTTCCGCTTTCACATACTTGGCGCTTGAGCCGGCGTTCTTGCCGGTATTCAGGTTGCGCGCAAAGCGCGGAAAGTTGCTGCTGGAGACTTCAAGGCGGATGCGGTGGCCTTTGAGGAAGACATTGCCGGTAGCCCAGAGATCGATCGTATAGCGGTAGATTTTGCCGGGCCGGATGGGCGTGGGCGCGCTCATGGAGTTGCGGAAGCCGGCACGCAGGATGCCCTCGGTGACGTTGCGCGCAAAGCCGTCGGGGCTTACGTCGACAAGCTTGCCGGTGAAGTCGGTATCGACGGCCGAGGAGCTGGCATAGAGACGCAGCGTGACGGGACCGATGACGCGGAGGTTCTCAGTGAGCGGCGGCGTGGTGTAGACCAGCACATCGGGCCGCGACTCGGCGGGGCGCTGATCGCGCGCTCCGGGTTCGAGGTGCTCGGGATCGCAGCAGAGCGGCCCGCCGATGGTTGGAACGGGATTAGCGGGGTTGTAGACGTAGCGGTCAGGCGGCTCCGCGGCGGCGGGGCGGGTGGAAAGCGTGCCGTCACCGGCGGCGGTATTGGCCTTGCCGGCTGAGTGCAGGTAGTAGGGAACCTGCTTCATGCCGGGCGGCGGCCAGCCTGGCTCGTTACGCCATTTGTCGATGCCCATGACGAAGATGCGTACGGGGTCAGGGCCGGCGAACCGGTTCTTGACGCCTTTGAAGAGATACTCATACCAATCCAGCGTGGTGGCGCTGTCGTCAAAGTCGGCGGCGGGACCGAAGTCGACGTCGCCCACCTTGCGGCCCCAACCGGAGTGACCGCCGACGGCGATGACGAGGCGCTGGCCGGCGCGGGCGGCCGCCGTGGCTGCGTGTGCCTTGAGTCCCATGTAATTGCGCAGCGAGCCGCCGAGGAATGGGTCGTACCAGGCGGCGATGGTGAGCGCGGGCACGTCGATCTGGGAGTACCGCTCCTCGATGGACCATTGCTTCCAGTAGCTGTCATAGGTGGGGCGCGCGAGCCAGTCGAGGAAGTAGGGAGCCAGCGAGCGGGTGAGCGCGGCGCCGTCGAGGCCGGCGGGAATGTTGAAGACGGGAAAGTGGTCAAGCGGCAGGACGTCGGCGCCGATGCGGGCGTTGGCGGCCTTGCGGAGGGCGCGGTTGGCTGTGTCCTGCGCCAGCTCCGCGGTCCAGGACTCGTCAAACCACTGCTCAAACTCGCCGCCCTGGTAGGTCCAGTTTTCAAAGTAGTTGCTGGCGGTGACCACGGGGCAGATGCCGGCCAGGTGGGGCGGGCGGCCGACGGCGGCGAGCAGTTGGGTGACACCGACGTAGGAGGCTCCGAACATGCCCACGCGGCCGTCGGAGTGAGGCAGGCGAGCAGCCCATTCCACGGTGTCGTAGCCGTCCTGGATTTCATGCCGGAAGGGATACCATTTGCCGCCGGAGGCATAGCGGCCACGCACGTCCTGGATGACAACGATGAATCCGTCAGAGGCTGCCTCACGGCCGAAGATCACGCTGTAAGGACCGCTCTTGCCGTAAGGCGTGCGGGCAAGCAGGACGGGGTATTTGCCGGTGGCTTTGGGTGCGTAGACGTCAGCGTAGAGTGTGACCCCGTCGCGGGTCTTCATGGGCACGTTGTGCCGGACGGTGATGGGGAGGGGATCCTGGGCAATGGCGCCGGCAGACAGGCCCACGGCCAGCGCAGCAAGGCAAAGGCATTTTCTGAGCATCGAAATCCATCTCCGGCGACGTGCTTCGATTCCCCCGGGGCGTCCCGGCGTAAAAACCCCCTCGATTATACGGTTCTGGATACAGGGGCCTGCGCCAAAGACCTTCCCGTGGCCATGCGCCGGCGAAGACCCATTCCTGTACTTTCCTTTCCCGGGATTACCTCCGGGGGCCTTGGCGGACGGTCTCTCCCCGGGCGGGGGAATCACGCTGGTTTATGATCGGAGAGGGTGCGGAGCCGGCAAGGCCGCGCCTTTGTTTTGCCAATCCCGCGTGGTGTACGCACATGCAGGCGTTGCGCGCTTTGCGGTGAGCGCCCGGCGGCAAACGGCAAAACGGGACAAAGAGGATCGAGATGCGAGCGAAGACGGCGGTGGTGTTGGGCGCCCAATGGGGCGACGAGGGCAAGGGCAAGATTGTTGACGTACTGAGCGAGCGGTTTTCCGCCGTGGCACGCTATTCGGGCGGGCACAACGCAGGCCACACCGTGATTGCCGCAGGGCAGAAGTTTGTGCTGCAACTGGTTCCCTGCGGCGTGCTGCGCAAGGGATGCAAGGGCGTGATTGGCAACGGCGTGGTGCTGGATCCGCTGGCCTTTCTGGACGAGGTTGACCGCCTGCGCAAGCTAGGCGTGGATGTGGACGGGCAGCTCTTTGTTTCAAATCGCGCACAGGTGATTCTGCCTTACCACCGCATGATCGAGCTGGCGGCGGAGCACGCGCCGGGGCGGCTGAAGATCGGCACCACGAGCAAGGGCATTGGCCCCGCGTACGAGGACAAGATGGCGCGCAGTGGGTTGCGCATCATCGACCTGATACACCCCGACCTGCTGAAGACACACATTCAGGCCGCATGCGCTGAGAAGAATGCCATCGCGCGCGCCCTTTTCGGCGCCGCGCCGCTGGATCCGGGCAAGATGTTCGACGAGTACGCGGCCGCGGCCGAACGGATCCGGCCATTCGTGACGGATACGGCGCGCCTGCTGCACGGCATTCTGGCCAAGGGCGGGAGTTTGATGTTCGAGGGTGCGCAGGGCACAATGCTGGACATTGATCACGGGACCTATCCGTTTGTGACCTCGTCGTCGGCAACCGCGGGCGGCGCATCCACGGGCACCGGTGTTGGACCTACGAATATCGGCACGGTGGTCGCGGTGACCAAGGCCTATGTAACACGGGTGGGCGAAGGACCGTTCCCCACCGAGATTCACGAGCCGGTCGGCGATCAACTGCGCGCGCGCGGCAACGAGTACGGCGCGGTGACGGGACGGCCGCGGCGCTGCGGGTGGCTCGACATTCCGCTGCTGCGCTATTCGAACCAGGTGAACGGCTCGGAATGGCTGGTGGTGACCAAGCTTGATGTGCTGGATGAGCTGGCCGAGATTCCCGTCTGCGTGGGCTATGAGATCAACGGCAAGGTGACGGACGAGATCCCGCCGGACGTGAGCGGGCTGGAGTCTATCAAGCCGCGTTATACGACGCTGAAGGGCTGGCAGGAATCGACCATTGGAATCAACGAGTTCGATCGGCTGCCCAAGGCGGCGCGCGAGTACCTGCGCTTCCAGGAGCGCGAGAGCGGGGCGCGGGTCGGCATGATCTCCACTGGACCTGACCGGGACCAGAGCATGATGCTGCCGGAGTTTGCACAGGCGCTGGACGGGATGCACACGTATGCTTGAAAGGCGCCCGGCCGGGATGGAGGCTGAGGCGGGAAGGAACAGAGAATGGTAAGTTTTATTGTCCGCTTTAAATTTGCGCCGGAGGACCGTGCCGAAGTTGCCCAAATGATGCGGCTGCTGGCGGCTGCCTCCCGAAACGAGCCGGGCTGTATCAGCTATATTCCGCACCAGATTGAAGGGGATCCGGATACCGTGCTGATATATGAGCAGTACCGTGACGAGCAGTCCCTGACCGAGCATCGGGAGACGGAACACTTCAAGAAGTATGCGGTGGGAGGCATCTTTCAGAAGATGCGCGAGAGGAGCCTGGAAAATCTGGTCGCTCTCGTTTAAGGCGTGCGTGCCGTCCAACTGACAGGAGACGCACTGAAGCCATCGTCGACTCCTCGAAGGGAAGGCGGGATGATCGCGCAGGCGCACTATCCTAGATTTTTAAATTGGATAAATTGCGTTGACCGCGGCGCATCTGCCGGACTACCATCCGAGACGCTGATGAGCGGCTCGAAATCCAACCATTCTCCCATGGGCGCGAGTTGGTCGCCGGTGTTGCGGCTTGCGTATATAACGCTGCTTGCCGCGGCCATGTGCGTGGCGCCCGTTTATGCAAAGGCCGCCAAGGCACAAAAGCATGCGAACTCGCACCAGGAGATCGACCGCCTCGAAGAAGCCTGGCGCGACGCGATTCTGCAAGCGAATACGGCGGAGATGAACACCCTGCTGGCCGACGACTATACGGCCATCACTCCCAACGGCACACTGCAAACCAAGGACGACACGCTTGCCAATCTGCGCTCCGGACGCATGCATTTCACCACGCTTAACGTCTCCGACCGCAAGGTACGCTTTTATGGCAATACGGCAATCGTCACTTCGCGAGCCCGGGTGTTGGGCACCACTGGCGACGGGCGGGTCTCCGGCAGCTTTCGATACACGCGCGTATACGTGAAGGATCGGCACGGCAAATGGAAGATTGTGAGCTTTGAAGCCAGCCGGATTCACCACGGCCGCAGCGACAGGGATTCAGAATTTCATTGATTCTTCACGGAAGTCCATCCCACCATCCAATTTCAGCAGAACACGAGTTCCCGATTGCGGGTTCGTGTCCTGTTCCGCCGGTGGCCTGATGCGTTTTGAAGCGGGAACACAAGCCGTGTAGGGCTCCTCTATAATCGAGCGATGCCCGAACTGCCCGAAGTGGAAACTGTGGCCCGTGGGGTTCACGCGCGGGTGCGCGGTGACCGCATTGTGGATGTGTGGTTCGGGTCGCATCGCGAACCGTTCAAGACGCCGCCGGCTGCGCAGGCAAAGGGGTTGACGGGGCGAGTCTTTCTTGCGGTACACCGAACCGGAAAGCACATTGTCTGCGAACTGGGTCCATCGCCTGAGACAAAACGCGAGGCGCAGGCCGGAGTGAAGAAGTCCGATACGGGCGACCGGGCGGTGATGGAAGCCGAAGCGCAATGGATCGTGCATCTGGGGATGACGGGACGGCTGCTTGTGACCGCGCCCGATGCGCCGGTGGCCGCACATACCCATGCGCGGGTGAGCCTGGCGAGCGGCCGGGAACTGCGTTTTGTGGATCCGCGGCGGTTTGGTCGGCTCGCTTACCGGGATCTGGGGCACGGGCCGGAGTTTCTCAGTCCCGGAGCCGATCCGCTCGTGATTAGCGCGGAGGAGTTTGCCGCGCTTTTTCGCGGGCGGAAGCTGCCAATCAAGGCCGCGCTGCTGAATCAGTCGCTGCTGGCGGGTGTGGGCAATATTTACGCCGACGAAGGCCTATTTCGCGCGGGCATCCGGCCGCGCCGGAGGGCAGGCCGCCTGACGAGAGCCGAATTGGAACGGCTCAGGCTGGCCTTGCGGACAGTTCTCATAGATGCGATCCGGCTGGGTGGGTCGTCGGTATCGGATTATGTGGATGCCGAGGGGGTGCGTGGATTCTTCCAGCTTGAGCACTGCGTGTACCAGCGGACGGGGCTCGCGTGCCACGTTTGCGAGACGCCTGTGCGGCGAATTCTGGTGGCAGGACGGGGTACACATTACTGCCCAAGTTGCCAGCGATAGACGCGCATCTATGGTTTTTTGAAACATTGCGATCCAGGATTATGTGATTCAAAACATCCTTTGATACTCATTGGCTGCAAGTGGTTGAAAATACACGAAAGTATGAACGGCATACCGATTGCTACTTAAGTAAGTGCCAGTGACGATAGAGGCTGCGGAAAAATACCTGTCAGCCCGAAGAACAACAACAGACACCCGGCAGTAACCGCCAACGAAGCGGCATGCAAAGAGAAAAACAACCGGCTGGGACAGTCTGTGGAGGCACGGTGGCGTTAGTCCGCCGGCCAGTGATGCACGGGAGGCCAGTGACAGGGCGGGATGCTTAAAGAAGCGCCACTCCAATGAGGGTGGCGCTTCCCGCGTTTTGGGGCGTTTTAGCCATGCGCTCCTTCCGCCGCTGACCTGGTTCAAATTACTTTGGGAACCTTCGAGATAAAGTCACGGCATGAAAAGCCCACTTGCCAGCCGTGGCGCTTCGCTGTAGTATCAAGTTTGCCTATCACGCGGCTGACGCGAGCCCCCGGATTCGGGATGAGCAAGCTCGCCGCCGAGCAGACAATGATCGCCGAACAGTTCAATCCATACAGGCTGCATGCGGCGAAAGCCCATTTGAGGAAGGGCATCACCTGAGGAAAGCATAGACCGCGGCATATTGATCCCAGCCGGCAGAGGAAGCTTGCGGAAGGCTCCTGCAAAACGGGTGGCCGCGGCACGAAAGCAAATTTCCAAGCGCCGGGGTGTAAAAGCAGACCCGGTTTGACCTGCACTTCGAGCTTGCTTTGGCGGCGGGTGCCGGTTGCGGTATTCAATCCATGCTTTCCGGAACCGGGGATTGAATGTGGTTGCGGAACCGGAAACGGTAACCGGCAGCAACGTGCATTTCAAGCGGAGACCTTGATAACTGGCGGCCACAAATACGCTGTGCGAAACGCGAATTTCAGCAGCACTTACGATACCCGGAATCGACAGGAATGGGCCCTCAGCACGTAGCTTTCCAGCTTTCTGCCCGGAATCTGGAAGGCGATCTTTGAGTCAGAGCCGACCGCTCGTTCAGGCCGGTAACAGCCGTTTTTCTCAGGCCCGGCCCGAGTTGAAAAGCGGCGGAATGAAACGAACCTAATGTATTTGAGAGCAACACACCAGGAAGTACAAAAGCATGACGACAGAACTGACACAGCCCCAGCCCGAAGTGGGGCCGACTCCTGATAACGGTCAGGGGCAATCGCAAGGGCATCGCCGGCGGCGGCGGCGGCGCAAGAACAAGTCAAGCCAGCAGGGCGCGCAGCCTCAGCAACCCCAGATGCAGCAGCCCGCCCAGCCGCCGCAGCCCAAGCAGCCCGCACAACACCAGGGACGGAAGAAGAAGAAGTTCTTCCAAAAGGCACAGGCACAGCCGGCGCAGCCCGGCAACAGTATTGGCCACTCCCAGCAGGGCAAGCGCAAGGGCAGGCAGAAGGGTCCGCGGGAGTTTGTGGGGCCCATGGACCACAGCTACCGTGTGGCAAACGGCAACGTAGCGGACGGCCCGCCTTCGACCATCCCGCTGATGGGGAACGGCTATGGCGGCAATTATGCCGACGGTTACGTGGCGCAGCCTGCCGTGGTTCGCGAAGACGCTCCGACGCGCATCTTCTGCTTCATCGAGGATCTTTTCCTGCAGGCCAAGATTCAGGAGACGTCGCGGAAGCTGGGCGTGAAGGTGGAGTTCGTCAAGGGCGACAAGGAAGTTATTGCGCGCCTCACGGATGTGCCGGAGAACGAGCGACCCGCGTTGCTGGTCTTCGACCTGAACAACCTGAACGCCAAGCCTCTCACCCTGATTCCCAAGTTCAAGACCAAGCTCAAGAAGGCGACCTCGATCGTCGGCTTCCTGCATCATTTGCAGGGCGACCTGAAGATGAAGGCGCTGGAAGCGGGCTGCGACACGGTGATGCCGCGCTCGGCCTTTTCACAGAGTCTGCCGAACATGCTGCGGCGCTACGGGGTCGAAGAGGAAGAAGAGTACGCTCAGCAGCCGATGTGAGGAAGGCAGGGAATAGGGAACAGGGAGTAGGGATCAGTAATAAACCCGAAACCTCGTTTCTGCACTTATTCCCTGCTCCCTACTCCTTATTCCCTGCCGTTGCTATCCCGGCGGCCAGGTCATGGGACGGCCAGCGAGCAGGTGCAGGTGCAGATGATCGACCGTCTGCCCACCATGGCCGCCGATGTTCACCACAACGCGATAGCCTTCGTTGAGGCCCTTCTGCTTCGCGATCTCCGCGGCCGTGCCCATCAGGTGGCCTAACAGGGCGCGATGAGTCTCGTCGGTGTCGTGGAGCGAAGCGATGTGCTCGCGGGGAATGATGAGTATGTGGGTGGGCGCCTTGGGGTTAATGTCAGCAAACGCGTAAACGCGATCGTCTTGAAATACAGGTGTGGAGGGAATGCTTCCCTCCGCAATTTTGCAGAATGGGCAGCTCATAGCGTGACCAGTTTACATGGGCGCTTTTCAGGGCGCGAAAGACGCGGCTGCGCTCAGGCTGATTCCAGGATCATGTTGGCGTACTGCACCGTGTCTCCGGTACGAATGAGACCGATGGCGTGCGGGACGCGCTTCTTGAGGTCGACATGTGACTCGAAGACGAGCGGGACGCCGTTGAGCGCTGCTTCGAAGGCATTGCGAGTTTCCATGGTGTTGGCTGCGCGGAACTCTTCCGCCATGAAGGCACGGCCGACGTTGAAGTTACCGCGCAAGGCCCTGAGCACGTCGAGCACACTGGGCACGTCATCCACCAGCGAGATGTCTACGGTTTCGATTTGCGGCCAGAAAGGGAATCCGCGGTCAGAGATCACCAGGGTGTTGGTGTGGCGCACGCGGGCGAGCAGCGAAAGAATGTGCGGATTCAGAATGCCGGTCTTCAACATAAGTACGAAACTCCCTATCCAGCTTACAATGACGGCATGGGTGCCACTTCCCCGCTTCGCGTGATCCATGCCGTCTGCTCGCATGACTGCCCGGACTCCTGCGCCGTGCTGGTGACGGTGAACGCAGAGGGCCGTGCGGTCAAGGTGCAGGGCGATCCCACGCATCCTGTAACGCAGGGCTTTTTGTGCGGCAAGGTGGCGAAGTATCTCGATCGCGTTTATGCGCCGGAGCGTATTCTTTACCCCCTGCGGCGAAAGCCTGGAGTGCCGAAAGGCACGCTGACGCGAGGGCGCGAGCACGAGGCCTTTGAGCGGGTGAGCTGGGACGAAGCGCTCGATGCCATTACAGCACGGCTCAAAACGGTCAGCGATGAGTATGGCCCCGAGTCGATTCTGCCTTACAGCTACGCTGGGACAATCGGCGTGCTCGGCTATGGATCGATGGATCGCCGGTTCTTTCACCGGATGGGCGCCAGCCGGCTTGACCGCACCATCTGCTCCGAGGCGGGCGGTATGGCGTGGAATCTGGTTTACGGCAAAAAGCTGGGCATGACGCCCGAGGACTTTCGCCTGGCGAAGCTGATTGTGGCCTGGGGCGCCAACATTCACGGCAACAACGTGCACCTGTGGCCCATGATCGAGCAGGCGCGGCGTAACGGCGCGCGGCTTATCGTGATCGACCCCTATCGCACGCGCACGGCGGCGCTGGCTGACTGGCACATCGCCATCCGGCCCGGGACCGATGCGGCGCTGGCGCTGGGCATGATGCACGTGATTCTGCGCGACGGACTGGAAGACCGCGCTTACATTGCGAGGATGACGCACGGAGTAGAGCAGCTCGCGGAGCGGGTTGGCGACTACACGCCGGAGCGCGTGGCGGCGTGGACGGGGATGACGGCGTCTGAAGTGGAGCAGCTGGCGCGCGAGTACGCCACCACACAACCCGCCGCACTGCGCATGAATTACGGCGTGCAGCGCTCAGAAAACGGCGGAACGGCCGCGCGCGCCATTGCCATGCTGCCGGCACTCACCGGCGCGTGGAAACATCGCGGCGGCGGAGCGCAGCTTTCGACATCGGGCGGCTTTGCATGGAACAAGCAGGATCTGGAGCGGCCCGATTTGCAGAAGGCGTCTCCGCTGGGCCGGCGTGCACGGCTGGTGAATATGTCTACGCTGGGCCACGCGCTCACCGAACTGGGAACGGATGCGGAAGACGGGCCGCGGGTACACGCGTTGTTTGTGTATAACTCGAATCCCGGCGCGGTGGCTCCCAACCAGAATGCGGTGCGCCGCGGACTGGCGCGGCAGGATTTGTTTACCGTTGTTCACGAGCTTTTCTTTACCGACACGACGGACTACGCCGACTATGTTTTGCCCGCAACTACGTTTCTTGAGCACTCCGACGTGCAGGGAGCTTACGGGCACTACTTTGTGCAGCTCTCAAAGCAGGCTATTGAGCCGTTGGGAGAGGCGAGGCCGAATGTATGGCTCTTCAGCCAGCTAGCGCAGCGCATGGGTTTCACGGAAGATTGCTTCCGCGATACGCCGGAGGAAATGATGCGGCAGGCGCTGGGCATGAGAGGGTGTGGGCGCTCGAAAAATGTGGGCATGCACCACATTACGTTCGAGGAACTGGAAGAGCATGGCCGCGTTCCGCTCGACTTCCATCGCGATCCCGAGAAGCATCCCTTCCAGCCGAATGCTTCCGGGAGGGTTCCTACGCCAACCGGCAAAATCGAGTTTTACTCCGAGGAGCTGGCCGCGGAAGGTCTCGATCCGCTGCCGGCGTTTACGCCGCCAGCCGAATCGCGGTGGGGCGAGGCCGCTGCCCGCTATCCGCTGGAGTTTTTGAGCCGCAAGGCCGATAACTACATGAACTCGACCTTTGCGCATCTTGAAGGCCACCGCAAAATGGAGGCACGCACCAACGGCTTTCTGGAGATGCATGCCGAAGACGCGAAGCGGCGCGGCATCGCCGAGGGCGACGCAGTGCGTGTCTTCAACGATCGCGGATCGCTGCAACTGACAGCCCACGTGAACGGCAGCCTGCCGGCAGGCGTGGTGGCCGCGCGGCTCGACTGGGCCAAGCTGCACCCCGACAGCGCCAACGTGAATGCCCTGACCAGCGAGCGGCTTACCGACCTGGGCGGCGGGGCCACATTCTATTCCACGCTGGTCGAGGTAGCGAGGGCTTGAGAGCCCGGGTGTAGATACCAAAGAAAGAGCCGTAGCTGTAAGCTTAAAGTTATGGATTGGATTGCCCTTCTCGTCATCGCGGCCCTCGTGATTTCTTTCATATTTATCAAGCGCTCTGGCCAGATTGGTGAGGAAGAGGCACACGAGCACCTGAAAAACGGCGCCCTGGTGGTTGACGTTCGCTCGCCGGGCGAATTCAGCTCAGGCCATTTGCGGGGCGCCATCAACCTGCCTCTCGACGGGATTGAAAGCACCCTGCCACGCCGTGTGAAGGATAAAGACCAGGTGCTGTTGCTGCACTGCCAGAGCGGCATGCGCAGCGGCATCGCGGTGAGGAAGCTGAACTCAATTGGTTACGCGAATGCCTTCAACATTGGCTCTTACGGGCGCGCGTCACGCCTGGTGAGCAGTAAGTAAAACAGTGCTGCGGGCAGGCGCTGTTATTCCTGCCAGTCGATCTGAGCGTGGCGCAGGCCGCGCACAGCGTTGCAGATGTAGACCGCGTCGGCGCTGCGCAGATCGTTGATTGACAACACTTGTTCCTGTATCTCCGGCTTCGATTCGAGGAGATGCCGCCGGTAAACACCGGCCAGCACACCGCACTCGATGGGCGGCGTGAGCCAGCGGCCGTCTTTCTCGACAAAAACGTTGCTGATGGCGCCTTCAGTGACTTCGCCGCGGAGGTTCAGGAACAAGACCTCGTCGAAGCCCGCGTCTGTGGCGGCTTTGAAGGTCTCGTTGTACAGGGCTCTGTGCGTGGTCTTGTGAAAGAGCGTCCGGTCATGCGGATCGGTGCGCTGCGCGGCAATGCGGATGCGGGCGGGACGCTGTTGGCCTGACGGCTCAGGTAGAAGTTCGCTGGTTATCTGCAATGCGCCTTCGGCGTCGAGCAGCAGGCGCACCTTGCGCGCGTTTGTACCGGAAAAATCTCGCGCGTGGTTCAGGAGTGCGACCTTTACGGCTTCGCGATGGCAGGCGAAGCCGTAGTAATCTGCCGAATCTTGCAGCCGGTCGAGATGCAGCTCGATAAGCGGGTAGCCGCCCTGCCAGAGCAGGCTTTCAAGCAGCGAGAATCTCTCCGGCCAGCGGGCCGCGGGCGCAGTGAGGAACTCGGCTTTGAGCAGGCACTCGCGAAATTCCTCGTGTGCCCTGGAGTCAATAACGATGCCGCTGCCGACGCCCATCGTGCCATTTTCGCCGTCGAGCTCAAGCGTGCGGATGGCGACATTGAAGACGGTTTGCCGCGGCGAGAAAAAGCCGATGGCGCCTGTATAGACGCCGCGTGGCGCTTCCTCGATCCTGGCCGCCAGCTGCATGGCGCGCACCTTGGGCGCTCCGGTGATGGAGCCGCAGGGGAAGAGCGCGCGGAAGATTTCCTGGAAGCCGACTTCAGGGCGGAGCTCGCCGGTTACCGTCGAGGTCATCTGCCAGACAGTGGGATAACGTTCGACGGCGAAAAGATCGCGCACGCGCACGCTGCCGAAGCTGCACAGGCGGCCGAAATCGTTGCGCACCAGGTCGACGATCATGACGTTTTCGCTGCGGTTCTTCAGGTCGTTATGCAGCCAGTGCGCTCGCTCGCGGTCTTCGGTGGTGGTTCGGCCACGCGGCGCGGTTCCCTTCATGGGGCGCGAGACGATGCGGCGCACTTCACTGCCGCTCTCAACGCGGAAGAAAAGCTCGGGCGATAAGGAGAGGATGTGCTGCCCGGGCCGCCAGTGAAGAAACGCGCCGTAAGGGACGGGCTGCCGGTTGCGCAGACGCGCATAGAGTGCCGCGGAGCTGCCCGGCACACGCAGGCGGAAGGGCGCGGTGAAGTTGAGCTGATAGATGTCGCCGGCACGAATCCACTCGTGAATGGCGGCTATGCGCTGGGAATAATCAGCTTCTGTCAGCGCAAACTCGGCTTCGAGCGGAAGTTCCCTGTTGGGGGGCGCGTCGGCCGAGTTGCTGCTGCGGAATTGCGCCAGGCCGGGCGGCTCGCCTTCGGGAAAGGTTCCGGTACGGTGGTCGAAGGAATAACTCCGCTCATAGATTCCGAACCAGGCGAGTGGCTGGCCGGACCTGGGCGGCCCGATGGCAGCGGTGGGCTCAAAGCATTGGCCACATTCGTAACTGAAGAAGCCGGCAGCGTAGTGGCCGGAGGCAACGGCGGACTCAATTTCAGCAAAGAGCGCGGGGATCTGTGACGGCTCGCTGGCCTGGCATATGCGCAGCGGGGCGACAAAAAGCCGGCTCACGGAGTCCGTTGGCGAATCCGCAGCGCCGGGCGCCGAACTCTCCAGCAGAACCGTCGCCGGCGTCCGCTCCACAAGAGCGTAGATCTCCGCGGGAAGGGAATGCCGGCGGTTCATGCGCGAAGCCGTTGCAAGCTACTTCACGGTCATGGCCAACGTGGTGGAGTGAGTAATGGCGGTGATGCCATTGCTCGACTGCGCGGTTACCGTCACCGTGTAATTGCCTGCGGGCGTGGGCGGGTTGGTGGGCTGTCCGTGGTTGTAGTAGTAGTACTGCGGATTGCAGGCCGTTGTGCCCAGCGTGGTGACTACAGCCAGCGCAGCCAGCAGCATCATGCGGCTCAGCCAGCGGCGGCGGCGCGTGCCCCAGGCAAGTCCGCCGAGGCCCAGAACGCCGGGAAAGAGAAACGCCCACTCCATGGGGCTGGGGCTGTGACCCGGCTGGGACGGCGTCACAACTTTAGCTGCCGTTCCCGGTCCGACGGTTTGAATCACCATGGAACTGGTGGGCGGACAGGCCGAAGCCGGCGATCCGCTCGGGCAGCTTGTGGGGGTGGTGGGCTGAATCTCAACGGTCTTGGGCGTAAATGCGCAGGAGGCCTGATCGGGCAGCCCCGAGCAGGAGACCGTGATAAACATCGGCGTGGTCAACGCGGCGTTGTCCACCGGCGTAATGGTCACGGTGGCTGTTCCCGCGGTGCCCGCTGTCAACGTGCTGCTGGGCTGAAGCGAGGAAACCGAAACCTGGAAATCGGGTGTGCCGCCGCTGGTTGCAGAGGTTGCCTGCGGCGTGGAAACCGAACTCTGCGAGGTTGCATCGCCCTGGTAGACCGCGGTCAGAGTATGCTGCCCGCCTGCCAGATGGATGTTCAGGGTCGCCTGTCCGAAGCTGTTGAGCACCGCGCTGCCAAGCTGCCGGCTGCCGTCTTGAAAGGCCACAATGCCGCTGGCCGGCGCGCCGGTCTGGTCAGTGACCGTCACGGTGGCATGGGCCTGCGTTTGCCCGGCGTGTTCGCTGGTCCTGACCAGCAGCGTGGTTTGCGTGGGCACGCTCTGCGCACTTGCTGCAGTTCCCGGCAGAACGAGCATCGCCAGTGCGATCCCCAATCCCGCAACCAAATCAAGCCGCAAACAGCGGCAAATCATCCTTCTCACGTGCAGATGCTCCAGAGCTCAAGTAAATAGCGTGTCGCAGGTTCCCTCAGCGTAAACCCCATTGTATCCGGCAGAGGCGCACCGGGGCCAACCCCGTCAATGGCAATTGGACTAAGGGTTGGACGGGCGAAGCACGAATTCGAGAGTATGGACCATACCTGCGCCCGGAAACCCCGCCGACTCAGGCGCAGGCCGCAATCACTATGCCGTCTCTTCCAGCGTTGCCGCGCGCCGGCGCCGGCCACTCAACAGATAAATGGCAGCCCGCAGTTCCAGCAGAGGATCTGCTGACGGGCCAATGCCGTCTACGCGCGGAATGGGATCGAAGATGATGTGTTTTTGCTCGGCGGAATTGTCTTTCACCGCCTCAGTAAGCTCCACCGTGCCCAGCTCAACCAGCTCGCGGGTTTCCGGCCAATGAACGGTGGCGTCGTCGGTGGTGTCTCCCGCATCGGCCACCTGGACTACGATCCTGAATCGAATGGGACCCCTGGCAACGCGCTTCAGCAATTCCTCGAAGTGGTAGTTGGGCTCAAGCGCGGCTGCATCCGCATCGGCCAGATACTCTGTGCCTTGCTCGGGAAGGATGCGGTAGCGGCCGAATTTCTTTTCGTCTTCAGCATTCGTAAACGCAAAGGCGGTTACTCCAAAGTAGTTTTCCCGCGCCAGGCTGGTGGGAAACGGCTTGGGAGCCTGCACAAACTTGAGTGCCGCCGGATGCGATGCCAGAAATTTCTCAATGGGCTTGGGTGAAGGCGCGTCAGACCCGCTGGCCGCCACCGCTTTCAGGAACTCGAGAAATTCATAGCCATCGCGCGTCGGAAAGGCGTCGATTGAATGCGCCACGATGTCAGTGTGAAGGTGCTCCGCGAGGTTGAAGCGTATCGCCAGCCCTCGCGGGTTGGCGTCGGCTGAGGAGTCGGGAATCTGCGGCAGACCCGTGGAATTGGAAAAGCGCACCGTTACCGGGGTGCTTTCCCGCACGATATGAGGCGCGCGGGTCAGCTTTTGCGCGGCGGGCGATGGAGTGAATCTACCAGCAAACATCAAACCCTTGGCGTGCGCCGCCCGGAACCCGGGATGCAGGCCAAAGAGAAGATCGAATTCCTTCAGTAAGTCGTTCGCGAGCGCAACAATGCGCTCATCCTGGGGCAAGGGCATAAGGGAACCTCCTCGCTATCGGATGTGCAGTTCAGGCCAGGAGGTTCTACATTATTTTTCAGGCACTTTGAGGCAGTGCGGGTTCGCTGGATAGAAACAAGGAGCGCCGGCGGTCCCTCCTCCGCGCTATGCTTTTTCCTTGAGGTACATCGCAATGACTCAGTCAGCCGCTCGTCCGCAACTTGCCTATCTGACAGCCACGCTTGACGAACTGCGCGCCAAGGGCACGCACTTCAGCCTGCGCATTCTCGACGGCCAGCAGGCCCCGGTGTGCCGCTACGACGGCCGCGAGGTGATCAACCTGGCCAGCAACAATTACCTGGGCCTGGCCAACGATCCGCGACTGATTGAGGCGGCGGTGGAGGCCACGCGCAAGTTCGGCGTGGGCTCAGGCGCCGTGCGCACTATCGCCGGCACCATGCGCATCCACATGGAGCTGGAGGAAAAGATTGCGCGCTTTAAGAATGCCGAGGCCGCAGTGGTTTTCCAGAGCGGATTCGCGGCCAACGCGGGCACGGTGAGCGCAATTCTGGGCAAGGAAGACTTCATTCTCAGCGACGAGCTGAACCACGCCAGCATTATTGACGGCGCACGGCTTTCACGAGCCAAGATCAAGGTCTTTCGCCACAAAGACGCGGCGCACTGCGAAGAGCTGCTCAAGGAAGTGGCTGGCGAGCCGGGACACAAGCTGATCATCACAGACGGCGTCTTCTCAATGGACGGCGATATTGGCCCGGTGGACAAGCTGGCCGCGCTGGCGGAAAAGTACGGGGCCATCATGATGGTCGACGATGCCCACGCCTCAGGCGTGCTGGGGCGCAACGGGCGCGGGTCAGTGGATCACTTCGGGATGCACGGCAAGGTGGATGTGCAGGTGGGCACGCTGTCCAAGGCCATCGGCGCGCTGGGCGGCTACGTTTGCGGCTCGAAAGATCTGATCGACTATCTCTATCACCGCGCGCGGCCGTTTCTCTTCTCCACGTCGCATCCGCCGTCGGTGGCGGCGACGTGCATTGCGGCCTTCGACATTCTGGAGCGCGAGCCGGAGCGCATCGAGCGGCTGTGGGCGAACACGCGCTACTTTCAGGGCGAGCTGCGGCGGGCCGGCTTTAACCTCGGTGGCGTGAACACTCCGGCGACGGAGACGCCAATCACGCCGGTAATTGTGGGCGAGGGCGGCGCGGCCATGGAGTTCAGCCGGGCGCTCTTCGACGAAGGGATTATGGGAACGGGGATCGCATTTCCCACGGTGCCAGAGGGCAAGGCGCGGATTCGGCTGATTCTGACCAGCGAGCACACGCGCGAACAACTGGACCGCGCGCTGGAGACGCTGGAGCGTGTGGCGAAGCGGATGGGGGTTCTAAAATAGCCTGCAATGATCGCTCACCTGCGCGGCAAGCTCATTTACAAGCAGCCCGGCCAGGCCATCGTCGAGGCCGGCGGGGTTGGTTACGACGTCACCATCTCCGTGCCGACGTTTACGGCGCTGCCCTCGGCCGGCGCGGAGGCGGCGCTGCACATCCACACCCAGGTGAGTGAGGACCAGATTGCGCTCTTCGGCTTTCTTGAAAGCGAAGAGAAGCGGCTCTTCGAGCGGCTGATCACGGTAAGCGCCGTGGGGCCGAAGCTGGCCATCAAGATTCTCAGCGGCCTCTCCGTGGAACGTACCGTGCAGGCCATCCGGGGGCAGGATCATGCGCAACTGGTACGCATTCCCGGCGTGGGTAAAAAGCTGGCGGAACGGCTGGTGGTGGAGCTGAAAGACAAGATGGAAGACTTTGCCGTGGCGCCGGTGGCTGCGGCGGTGCGGGGCGCGGCGGTTGAGGACGTGCTTTCTGCGCTGGTGAATCTGGGCTACCAGAGGGTGGCGGCGGAAAAAGCCATCGAGCAAACCGTGGGCAAGGACAAGGCACTGGCAGGAGATTTCGATGGGCTGTTCCGCGGGGCGCTGAAGGTGATCCGATAGGAGGGACTCCAATGGCCTGGCAAGTAGCAGTTGTCTTCGATGAGGGTCAAAGCGAAAGCACGCTCCACGCAAACCTGTTCATTCTTCTGGGACAAATGCCCGTTTGGGTTGTGGCAAACCTCCAGCGCGTTCCCAGCGCGGCGGAACTGCGCGCACAATGGGACAACTGCTGGCACCCTGAACCCGCTCTGACTCTGGTGAATCCCACTCTCGCGCAGGAACCTATTGTCGGTATTTCGGATTTGCTGGGCACAATTCAGGAGCATCACCCACGCACTTGTGCATTCCGCCTATTCGGAATTGAGCGATCAACGCAATTGGAGAGAGAGCTTGCAGCAATAGATTTCTATCCTGTTTCCGGAACCACTTGGGAAGGGCTCGGCTTCGCTAAACCACTGAACCGAATTGAAGATATACCAAACATTGAAATGAACGTGGCGGGCTGGAAATCAGAGGAGGATTTCTACAAAGCGTTCTTTTGTGCAGTTGGTGCCCCAGAGTGGCACGGTAAGAGTCTTGATGCCCTCGATGACAGCATCGGCTCTGGAGCAATCAATAAGATTGAAGTTCCTTACCGGCTGATTTTAAGAAACACCCAACGGGCAAATGTAAAATTCGCCAGCTTTCTTTCCGCGCTTGCCGTGCTCATTGATAGGTTACGGTCCAACGGATGCCCTGTGGAACTGCGAATCGAGTCTTAAATGCAGGTCTTCGAGCTAAACTTCCTCTGATGCCTGCGAAGATCCAACAAGCCCCCCCGTCCCATCCCTTCTCCATTTCCGCCGCGAAGCCCTGGCCTTCATCTGCCCGCAACTGATTGAAATCGCGAGCCTAGGCGAATTCCTGCGTCCGCCTGCCGCTCCCGTTCGCTGGCCGCAATTCCCCGTTCGTCCGCCGCGGCGGACCGCTCGCTGCACATGGCTTGGGTTTAACTGCCCCATACGGGCTACGCTAAAGATGCGATTTCTGCCTGCGCGCTCCCGGTTGAGCGTGACGAGGCCTCGGCCGGACGGATTCCTGCAATTTCGGCCACTCCACATTGAGGAGCATTGAGTTTCATGTCTAAAGCGACCAAATATGCCGAGAAAGCCGCCGTTTATGCGGCCAAGGGCGCCTGGGTAGTTTATGAGCGTCTGAACCGCATCAGCCCCAACCCGTCCTTCACTCCCAAGTGGAGCGACAAGCCGCTGCTGAAGAGCTGGCAGAAGGAGAAGCCGCCGCTCGGCTGGCCGCGCACCACGGACTCGCTTTGTCCCAAGTGCGTTCCGGAGATCCGCAAGCAGATTCTGGACGGCAAGCTTCCGCACGAAATCCTTCTGAATGAGAAGGTTGGCGAAATCAAGGCCCAGGTCATCGAGCGCGACGGCAAGATCCTGATGGTCAAGGACTGCCCCAAGCACGGGCACTTTGAAGACGTCATGTCGATCGATCCGGCCTTCTTCAAGCACCTGGAAGAGAGCTTTCCGGGCCGCGACATCCGCGCCCACAACGACGAAAAGCTGCACAAGCACGGCACCAGCACCGTGACCCACGGCCGCGGTTCGGTTCTGACGATTGACCTGACCAACCGCTGCAACATGATGTGCGATCCGTGCTTTATGGACGCCAACCAGGTGGGCTTTGTGCATGAGCTTACGTGGGACGAAATCAAGACCATGCTCGACAACGCCATCACCGTGAAGCCGAAGCGGCAGATGAGCGTGCAGTTCTCCGGCGGCGAGCCTACGCTGTCGCCTTACTTCCTTGACGCTGTGGCTTACTCCCGCAAGGTGGGCTACAACAGCGTTCAGGCCGCCTCAAACGGCATTGAGTTTGCCAAGAGCAAGGAGCTTTGCCGTGCGGCCGCCGAAGCCGGTCTGCGTTATGTCTACCTCCAGTTCGACGGCATCGGCAACGCCGCCAACTCGCACCGCAAGGTGGGTAACCTGTTTGACGTGAAGCTGCAGGCGATCCATAACCTGCACGAAGCCGGCGTGGAGATCGTCCCGGTGACGACGATCGTGAACGGCATCAACAACGAGCAGGTGGGCCGCATCATCGAGTTCGCGCTGGATAACCCCAAGACGATCAGCTTCCTGAGCTTCCAGCCGGTGAGCTTTACCGGCCGCGATGAGGACATCACCGACGAGCGGCGCGTGGCCCAGCGCTACACCCTGAGCCACATGGCGCACGACATCAAGAATCAGTGCGGCTTTGGCGAACCGGAGCGCGACTGGTTCCCGATCTCCTTTATGTCGACCTTCTCCGATTGGGCCGATCTGATTCACGGACCTCATGCGGAGTGGGGCCAGCTCTCCTGCGGGTGCCACCCCAACTGCGGCATCGGCATGGCGATGATGATCGACAAGGAGACCAAGGAAGCGGCGCCGGTTACCGCCTTCCTGCACATGGACCAGGTGGCCAAGGATCTGGCCAAGGTGAACGACGCGGCCCGCGGCAAGTGGATGTCAGTCATAGGCTTCGGCCTGGCGCTGCTGCGCAACTACGATCCCTTCCAGTCGCCTACCCACTTCAAGATCACCGACATGCTCAAGAAGATGGACAAGACCTTTAACGCCACCGGCAAGAACTACGGCAGCGTGAAGGGCGACCGGACGCTGGAAGACATTCAGAAGCGCCGCCAGGACCGCTGGAACTTCCTGTTCATCGCGGGCATGTGGTTCCAGGACCTGTTCAACTACGACTTCCGCCGCACCGAACAGTGCATCATTCCGTATGCCACGCAGGAGGGCGAGATCAGCTTCTGCGCGTACAACACCGGCATTGGATGGCGCAACATCATTGAGAAGATGCACATGACGGCCACCCTGACCAAGTGGTATGACGAGCACGGCCGGCATGAGATCTTTGCCGGCGGCAAGAAGGTGGGCATGACCGAAGTGGGTCACGAGCTGCAGCTCAACATGGAGCACGTGAACGCCGAGGCCAACCACACGCTCGACACCCTGGGCATTGCCAAGAACGCCCGCGAAGAGCGCATGCGCGCCCGCGACAGCAAGGCCAACGAAGCCAAGCTGAAGCAGGATGCCGAGAACGCCCAGATGGCGCGCCTCTATCGCGAGCATATTCTGGGCGAAAAGCCGGTCGAGGGTCTGGTTCGTCTGGACGCCATTGCACCGGCCAAGCCTGCCGAACAGAAGGAACCGGAGCCAGTTGCCGGGGATTGATTCGCCCTGCCTTGGTTCGCTCCACAAAGGCCGTCCGCGATTGCGGACGGCCTTTGTGCATGAGCCCCCACCAGCAAATGTGATTGATTTTTGCTCCCGTCAGAAGGCAAGATGGAGCATCGTGGTTTCTCTCCTGCACCGTATCCATCCGGGCAAAGCCACTCTTTTCGCAGACTTGATCGCATGATGAAGTTGAAGCATGGGAGATGCGAGAACGGTTGTTGAGAGACGTCGTCGGAGCCAGGCAGAGGCCGAAAGCCTGGTACGGGATTTTGAGCAGAGCGGTTTGAGCCGCAAGGGATTTTGCAGTGCGCACAGTATTGCGCTGCACACGCTGGATTACTACCGTGCTCGGAATCGAACCCGCCGAGCAACGCATACGGCACAAGAGCTGTTGCCTGTCGATCTGATCAGCGCATCGCCGGTGAGCGGCGGACTGCGCGTGGAACTTGTCAACGGGCGGCGCATCGTTGTGGAAGCCGGGTTCGATGTCAGTCATTTGAAGCGGCTGATTGCGGTTCTGGAAAGCTGAGGCGATGTTCGCCTTGGGCGCGGCAACGCGCGTTTACGTTGCCACCGGAAACACGGACATGCGGATCGGGTTCGACGGCCTGTATGGCAAGATCCGCGACGTGCTGGAGTGCGATCCGGCGAGCGGTCACATTTTCCTTTTCGCGAATTCGCGTCGGAATCGTTTGAAGCTGGTGTTTTTCGATGGTTCGGGGCTCTGGGTCTGCTCCAAGCGTATGGAAGGCGGCCGCCTATACTGGCCTGCGCCCGCAGGCAACGAGAAGCGAGTGCAGCTGAGCCGGGAGCATTTTGCGCTGCTTATCGGAGGCATCGATCTGGTTCAGACGCGGCAGCGGAAGTGGTATCGCCGGGCCGTGGGCGAGGAATCAGAAGAGTCACGTAAGGCCGTATAAACACTGGCGATTAGTGATCTTATCCACAGCGATGTCTGCTATTCATAAGACATCTTGAGCCTTCCCGCACAGTCCAGCCTGCAACCTGATCCGCTGCTCGCCGAGATCGTCGCGCAGCTTCAGGCGCAGCTTGCGGAAAGAGATCAACAGATCGCGGCCCGAGATCAGCAGTTGACGCGCAAGGATCAAGCACTGGCCCTGGCCGAGGTGAAGATCAGGGTTCTCGAAGAGCGCTTGCGGCTGGACCGCATCGCCCGGTACGGCAAGCGCAGCGAGACGCTGAGCGATTTGCAGCTCCAGTTGCTGGATCTGGAGCCGGGCGTGTCGAGTGAGGAAGTCGAGGCTGAGGGTGAGCGCGAACCGCTCCAGCCAAAGACGCCGCAAGACAAGCCCGCGAGCAAGCCCCGTCGCAAACATCCCGGCCGGCAGGAACTGCCCGCT
Organism: uncultured Acidobacteriota bacterium; assembly: GCA_963830225.1. Classification (GTDB taxonomy): domain Bacteria; phylum Acidobacteriota; class Terriglobia; order Terriglobales; family Acidobacteriaceae; genus Telmatobacter. The sequence goes on from CAWHLO010000001.1 coordinate 1,245,656, forward strand.
CATCTCGAACGTGTCGAAGAGATCGTCGCCTGCACGCCCGAGCAATGCAACTGCGGCAGGTGCGGCGAGCAAACCACCGTGATCGGTTATGAAGAGACGGAAGTGCTCGACGTCCGCCCAGCCGAGTATTACGTAAAGGTGATCCGGCGGGAAAAGCGTGCCTGCCGCGATTGCGAAGAGCAGGGAGTACAGACCGCGCCTGTGCCGGAGCGCATCGTTGCCAAGTCGGTTCTCTCCGACCAGATGATCATCGAAGCGGTGGTCGCCAAGTACTGCGCGTCGCTTCCGCTCTATCGTCAGCAGGCCATCATCAAGCGCGATGCCGGCGTCCAGATCGCGCTATCGACACTCAACGATGGGGTGCTGCGGGTCGGCGAGTTACTGATACCGATCTCGGCGGCGATGAAGCGTGAGGTGCTGGCCGAAGCTTATATCCAGGCCGACGAAACTCCCATCGGTGTTCAGACGCATGACAAGCGCGGCCGCAATCACCAGGCTTACATGTGGCAGTATGGCTCGCCGGGCAAAGGCGTGGTGTTCGACTTCCGCATGGGCCGTGAAGGCGAGGGGCCGAAGCAGTTCCTGGGCAATTTCAATGGCCTTTTGCAGACCGACGGCTATAAAGGATACAACCACGTCGGCGGTCCGAAGATGGTTCACGCCTGCTGCCTCGCGCATGCGCGGCGCAAGTACGTTGATGCCGTCAAGATCAATGCCAACGATCAGGAATCGGCATGCATCGTTGCCCTGATAGACGAGTTGTTCGCCATCGACCGCGAAGCTCGCGAACAGAACCTGGATCACGCACAACGGGATGCGCTCCGGCAGGAGCGTGCGCCCAAACTGCTGGAACTGTTGCGCACTGCGGCGCTGGCCTTGCAAAAGACCGCGCTGCCTAAGAGCGCAGCCGGACAGGCGGCCAATTACACGCTATCGTTCTGGAACAAGCTGACGGTTTTCCTGAAGCATCCGGAACTCGAGCTGAGTACGAACCTGGCCGAGAATGCGATGCGCTCTATAGCGATCGGAAGGAAAAACTGGCTGCATCTGGGCAGCAAGGAAGCCGGGCCGAAGATCGCCGCCATCTTTTCGGTGGTGGAAAGCTGCCGTCGGCTCAACATCCCCATCCGAAAGTATCTCGCTGATATCCTTCCAGGCCTGGCCAACCGCTCGATCCAGTCCCTCGCTGAACTCACCCCCACCGCCTACGCCGCCAGGATGGCAAACTAACTTCTCAGCTCAGCGTCCAAGCCGTCAACCGTGTAGTTGCCCGGATGGATACCCTGCACCTCCCTCATGCCGCAAGCAGCTCTCTGACCATACTTGTGTCTGAGAGTACAGATAAGATTCCTGGCTTATTGGTCCCACACCCGGGAGGGTGGAGGCTTCCAGCCATGGTCGCGTGGCCAATTCATCGCTGGATCGCTGGTTGTTTCGTGACGTTATCGTCAAGCGAATTGTCAGCGTGGCTCAAAAGCTATCCGAGCCTGATTACTGCGATAGTTTCGTTCGTAGCGATTTCTGTTTCGATCATTGCGCTTTTCAGAACCAGAAATATTGCCAACCGTACCGTTCGTATCGAAGCTCAGAAACTCCTCCTCGAAGTCAACAAGGCATTGGTCGTCTCTCCAAGACTTTTCTCAATTTTCGATAGCGGGCTTACAAAGAAGGGTGAGAAGGCGAATTGCCCCGAACAACCTCCTCCGTGCAAGAATGGCTGCCCTGAAAATGGCGATGAGTGCCGCAAGCTAAGAGCATTCGCATATATGAAACTGAATGTTTTTGAGATCGTACTGGCTGTCCACCCTAAAGGAGACGAAGCGGCAACCTGGGAGCGCTATTTCGAGCACACCCTCAAAAATTCCAGAATCACTCGGACCGTTCTGAAGGAAAACTTACAGATCTATTCGGACGAGCTGATCGTTAAGGCATTTCTTTTATATCCACCCTTAATGAATGAAAGTCTCGAGTCCGACAACAAAGAAGAACTGAAGAGGCTTCAGAAGCTAAAGTCGAAAGCGTTGAAAAGTACAGATATTCGGCTCCGTAAACAAGAATTCAAACTCCGAACCAGATCGGAAATTTTGTTATCGATAGCCGACACATTACGAGCCGGTTCGAGCATGTCCCGCAATCAGTTGAAAGTTCCTGAACGGCGGTTGGGTTGATGTTACTACGCCGCCTTCTGGCTGGCGGCCGCAGAGGCGTTGAGGATCGCTTCCAGGGCCCAGAGATCGCGATGGCCCATGATGCGATTAAATCGCTTCTCTGTTCTGAGGAAGGCTGAAGCCATCCATCGCTGCACCATCTTGCCATTCTGCCAGTGCGTAACACGGCGGGTCTGGATGCGCACTCCGGCATGCGGGCTCTCGATGATGTTGGTGGTGGCCAGGCAGCGATGCAATGAGGGCGGAATATCCAGCCGGTTGATGGTGAAGCACTCCTCCAGTCCTTCCAGCAAACTGGCGGCTGCGGAAGGATATTTCTCGTCCAGCCATTGCGCCAGCTTTTTGATCCGGGCCATGCCTTCCTGGGCCGGCAGTTTCCAGGCCGCGCGCAGCATGCTTTTTACCTGCGCCTGATCGTCCTTGGGCAGATAGCCCAACACGTTGCGCAGCTTGTGAGCGCGGCAGCGTTGCACCGGCTGATCGGCCCCGAAGACCGCGTTGATGGCGGCGCGCAGCGCTTTGGAGCCGTCGATGACGAACAGCATCTTGCGCTTGGGATCAACGCCGCGGGCCACGATGTCTTCCAACAGCGCGGTGACCACGGCGGCATTTTCTGTAGCGCCCTCGCGGATGCCCAGCACATGCTTGTATCCCTTGCTGTCCACGCCCACCACGCCGACCATGGTGTAGTCGCCGAAAATCAGTCCGTCGATGTAGATGACCAGCAGACTCACATCCTCGAAACGTCGCGAGAGCAGCGCTTCCACCTCGGCCTCGGATGCCTCGACGATCTGCCGGCTCACCGCCGAGCGCGACACGCCCGCCGTCTCGGCCATGGCCGGGACGACTTCCTTGTACTTGCGCGTGGAAACTCCATGCAGCAGGATGTCCAGCATGCGTGCACCCATCGCTGTGCGGTTCTGCATGGCCGCATAAGCTGGAACCTCCACTTCCTGGCTCTTCGGCCCCCTGCTGCGCAGCCGTGGCCGTTCCACGCCCAGCTTGCGGTCGCGCAGAAACACCTGGCCCGCTTGGTGGCCATAGAAAACCACTTCGCCCGAGCGCCGCTTGCCTTGCTGCGGCTCGCCACCCGCGGCCTGCGCCGCAGACAACTGCAACACCGCCTGGATGGCGGCTCGTCCGGTAACGTCGATCAACTCATCGCAGGCCAACTGACACTGCTCAATTAGATCCACCATGGGCAAAACAAACTGCCCGTGCCTGGACAGGAACTCCGTCAGCTCCCGCTCGTTGGTTTTCCCCTGCTTGCCGATGGTGTGGTAGCTTTTCTTCACGGCGGTTCTCCTTTTCGAAGGTTTGGCAACCCGATTCTCGCAGAACCGGGCTGAACCGCCGTGCAACTTTCAACTACAGCTGAGACACCCTCGCCGGTTCGGAGGATCTGCTCACCTCGGCTGCGCGATGGCGGGAGGAAGCGCAGGAGTGGTGCGAATTGAGCAGGGATCGTGCGCAACAATGGGAAGAGGAAGCAGACGCCTGGAACTCATTGAGCCATAAGTGGGACGCAAGCCGAAGCGAGCGTAGGCAATAGCCGATTCAAATTCATCGAGTGAAAGCCTGGATCATCTCACGTCAGGCAGTAGAGAAATTCCATGGTTTCCCTTTTGACACGGAGCTTTTAGCAGGCTGTCAAATCGTGGAGGGTTAGCGCCTTGGGCTGACCGCAATTTTCCGCTCCCGTATAATCGATTTAGTCATCCAATGCATTGTGGAGGGGTGAAATGCCCGCTTATGAGTATCAGTGTGAGTCGTGTTCGGACCGCTTTGAGCAGCGGCAGAAGATGTCGGACCCTGAGGTGGAGTCTTGCCCGAAGTGTGGCGGGCATGTAAAGCGGCTGATTAGCGGTGGCGCGGGCATCATCTCAAAGGGCGGAGACAGCTACGCCGCTGCGCCCAGCGCCTGCGGAATGGGTGGCGGGTGCTGCGGGCAGGATGCGTGCTGCGGCGACGCCTGCGGTTACGGGAACTGAGCTGGCCTGAGTTGACTGGCCGCGGTTTCAGTGAGACACGCGGCATGGGTGTCCTCACACCGCGTTATGCAACTATGCGGCTGCATAATCTTTCCTGCTTTACGCGACCTGTTGGTTGCTTGATGCCCATATACGACATTCCATACGGCACCAGATCTACAGGTGATTGATAAGCGAGGCGATGCAGGCGGCGCCGAAGCCGTTGTCGATATTGACGACGGAGATGTTGGGCGTGCAGGTGTTCAACATGCCCAGCAGGGCAGCTACGCCGCCGAGCGAGGCGCCGTAACCGACGCTGGTGGGCACGGCAATGACCGGCGCGTTCACCAGACCGCCTACGACTGTGGGCAAAGCACCTTCCATGCCGGCACAGACGATGAGCACGCGGGCGGATTGGATGGAGTCTTTGCGTGCCAGAAGGCGATGGATTCCGGCTACGCCGACGTCGGCGATCAACTCCACCGTATTGCCCATGAGGCGCGCTGTTATGGCGGCTTCTTCCGCAACCGGCAGGTCGCTGGTGCCGGCGCAAACGACGCCGACTGTGCCTTTGCCCGGCTTGGTGGGAGCCTGAGAGAGCGTGATGGCGCGCGCGGACTCGTGATATTCGGCCCGCGGCTCAGTGGCGTGAATTGCCTCAAACATCTCGTGCGTCACGCGCGTGGCAAGCACGTTCCCGCCTGCCTTTGCCATGCGGCCAAAGATAGCTGTCACCTGCTCAGTGGTTTTGCCTGAAGCGAAGATTACCTCAGGCATACCGGTGCGCAGGGAACGGTGGTGATCAAGCTTGGCAAAGCCCATGTCCTCGAAGGGAAGATCGCGGAGACGTTCGAGGGCCTGGGCGACATCGGTGTGGCCTTCGCGGACTTCATTGAGCAGCGCTTCAATCTGCAACCGGTTCATGCGTGCGTCTCCGTTGTTGCGGGATGGGTGCTTGCATAGATTTGCATCGCCTGCTGCATGACCTGCTTGATGGGAATCGCGTGCTGCGCGGCTAGTGCGCGGCAGTCTTCGTACTCGGGTGCGGCGTTGGCGACTTCGCCTGAAGCGAAGCGCGCGATTTTGATTCGCACTTTGCCCCATGGGGTTTCGACTTCAGAAAATTCGCGGGCGAGCGCCATTTTGTTTTCGAAGCGCCAGCGCAGGCCGATGGTTGTGGTCTCGCGAAGAAGGAGATCGCGCAGGGCGGGGACGAGATCGGGGCGGCAGAGCACGGTCATCTGCACGCCGGTGCGGCCTTTCTTCATCTGCACCGGCTGGCGGAAGACGTCCCAGGCGCCAGCTGCAAGCAGTTGATCGCAGGCGTAGCCTAGGATCTGCGGGTTGGCGTCGTCGATGGTGGCTTCGATGACAGCGATGGGTTCGCCGGCGGCGGATTCATTCCTCTCTTCTGCTGCATCGCCGACCAGGATGCGCAGCAGGTTTGGCTCGCCGGGGGTGTCACGTCCGCCGGCGCCGTAGCCGCGGGACTGCACGCGCATGGCTGGAAGCGGGACGTAGTGCACATCGAGCATGCGCAGGATTGCGGCGCCTGTGGGCGTGACGCGCTCCATGGGTTCGCCGGCGGAATAGACGGGTGCATCGCCAATCAGGGCCAGCGTGGCCGGTGCGGGCACGGGCAGCGTGCCGTGTGCGCAGCGGACTGTGCCGCTGCCTACGTTCAAGGACGAAGCAAACCAGCGCTCCACGCCGAGGGCTTCGCATCCGGCGGCTGAGCAGACGATATCGGCGATGGTGTCGACTGCGCCAACTTCATGGAAGTGCACCTTCTCGACGGGGATGGAGTGGATAGCGGCTTCAGCCTCACCCAGGAGCTGAAAGGCGCGGCCGGCGCGCTGCTTCACGGTATCGCTGAGGGGCGCGGCGCGGATGATGGCGAGAATCGACGAGAGCGAGCGATGCTCCGCGTGGGTGTGCGGCTCGGAGTGCGAGTGCTTGTGTTCCTGGTGGGAGTGCGCTTCGTGATGAGCCTCGTGCGTGTGGTGCTCGTGCTCATGATCGTGCTTGTGGCTGTGCTCGTGATCGTGGCTGTGGGGCGCGTGTTCGTCGTGATGATGCTCGTGCCCGACTGCGGCCGTCTCCGGCGTGAGGACGTCTACCTTTGTGGCGATGAGGCCGCCGCGCATCACCTTGCGCATCTCAAGGCGCGCGCCTACGTTGAGCGCCGCGGTAGTTTCCTCAAGAAGGCTGAAGGGAACGCCTGCATCGACCAGTGCGCCCAGCAGCATGTCGCCGCTAATGCCGGAAAAACACTCGAGATAACCAATACGCATTGTTTTGTGATTCTAAACCGCCGGATGCCGCGTTTTCACTTCCATAGCGTTGGCGGGCGGAGACCGGAGCAGGCGTCAGGCGCCGCGGCGGGCCAGGACATCGGCGGGCAGGATGGCGTTGAGCGAGCCGGAGCGGAAGCCGGCGCAGTCGAGCGTGACGTATTGAAAGCCTGCCTGGTGGAGAGCGGCGTCGATGGCGGCGAGCGTTTCCATGGTGAGGGCGCGGGGCATCTCAGTGCGTGCGATCTCAACGCGTGCCAGCTTGCCGTGGTGGCGAACGCGGAACTCGCGGAAGCCCAACTGACGCATGCTCTCTTCGGCTTTCTCCACCTGTTCGAGGACTTCGCGGGTTACTTTGCGGCCATACTCGACGCGCGAAGAGAGGCAGGGAGCCGCGGGGCGGTCCCACAGCGGATAGCTGGCAGCCTGGGCGAGGATGCGAATCTCCGCCTTGGTGAGGCCGGCTTCAGCCAGCGGGGCGAGGACGGCGTGCTGCTTTGCGGCGCGCTGGCCGGGACGAAAGTCGCGCGTATCGTCGGCGTTCATGCCGTAGGCGATGCTGGTGAAGCCGAGTTGGGAGGCGAGCGATTCCATGACCTCAAAGAGCTCGTCTTTGCAGTGGAAGCAGCGGTCAGCGTCGTTGCGCGCGTACTCGGGGCGGTCGAGTTCCTCGGTTTCAACCACGCGGAGCGGCATATTGAGCGAGCGGGCAAAGTCGCAGGCCTGCTCCATGTCGCGGCGGGCGAGGCTGGGCGAGTCGGCGAGGACGGCCAGCATACGGTCGCCGAGGACACGATGCGCCGTGGCCGCGAGGAAGGCCGAGTCCACGCCGCCGGAATAGGCCACCATCAGATTGCCTAATTGCGCCAGCCGATCTTCCAGCGAGCGCAGCTTGGCGGCGGTTTCCTGGCTGGGAGCCGGGGCCTTTGCGGCTTCTTTCGGCGTCGCTTCCGCTTCCGGTGACTTGATGTGAGTGCCGGCGGCCATGCAACCGATTATAAGCCCGGTCGATTTTGGACTGGGTTCGAGTTGAAGCGGCCGAGAGATAGAGGGAGAGGGATAGTTACCATAATGTAATGTGATATAAATCACTTATACTATGGTAAATAGTTAAGTTGTTGAATTTATTTGATGATTCAGAAAACAGAAGGGAATTTGCACTGCTTTAGGTGCAGATTTAATGGATTTTTTTGCGTCGGAGCATGTTTAGGTCTGATAAGTAGCGAGGATTCCGGTGCGGTGGTTGGGCCGTGCGGGCCGTTGCTTGCGGATTGGTTGAATTGGTCATAAGCGGCGGTGTTTCGCAGCGCTCCTGCGGAGTGTGGTCCATTCTGTTCCTGTCAGGTATCAGGGATTCACTCGGGCCTGTTTTCGCGGTCTCTATCTGCGAGGGTGTTTGTGTTTGCTCTTAAAGACCATTGTGAAGGAAATGGCGAAATGATCTGCAAAGGCCAGGGCGTCTTTCTCAGACGAGAGTGGCACGGAGATTGAGACTCCCGGGTCTCGGAATCGGCATCCAAGGCATTGTCGCCATTGGCGACCTACTGCCCGAGTCCAAATTCATGCGTGCATTGCCCTTCAGGGCGAACGGTTAATTGATTTGAGTCTTAGGAATGAATCGTGGGTTCGGATTATGCGCGGAAGAGATACTGTGGCCATAGCAACGTGGATTAACTGTCGAGTGAATTCCGCACGCGCCAGGGGCCAGCTGGTTTAGACGAGGATTACCAGTGAATCTGTTTAGGGGGCTCCAGTTCGTCGGGATCGCAGCAGAACTTGTGCTTGTCGTGCTGGTTCTGTACAAGCGCGTCTACAAGACCTTCCCTGTTTTCTGTGCCTACCTTGTCTGGGATCTCGCCGATAATCTTGCGCTCGTCTGGGTTTCTCATTTCTATCCGGCGTTCTATTTTCGAAGCTACCTGGCCGCCCTGGCGATAGACTCGGTTTTTGTATTCGCGGTACTCGTTGAGCTGGCATGGTCTGTATTGCGTCCTTTCAGATCGTCCCTGCCACGTGGAGCGATCGCCATAGTGGGGATTCTGGTTGGCGTTATCGGGGCGGCGATCTGGCCTTTTGCGCACTCCGCAGCTTCCATGCATTATGGTCCATTTAGTCAGCTGCTCATTCATCTGCAACAGACTTCTTCTGTAATGAAGATACTTTTCTTTCTGGTTCTCGCAGGATGCAGTCAGCTCCTGTCGATCAATTGGCGCGACCGCGAACTTCAAATTGCCACCGGGCTGGGACTATATTCGCTAGTCAGCCTGATCGCGGCTATTCTTCAAGCCAGGCAACCCGCGGGGCCGGTCTATTCCCTTCTCAGCCAAATCGTCGTAGCTACCATGGTGTTTGACTATTTCTACTGGATTTACAGCTTCGTCCATGAGGTGGCTCCGCGTCGGGAGTTCACTCCGCAGATGCAGGAGTTCTTGCTCACAGTAACGGATGCGGCTCGCTCCATGCGTGCTTCCCTGACCGGGCAGGGAACCAGGGACGACTGAGTCACGATGGCTGGAAAAGTCGGTCAGCCGTGGTTTGAAATGCAGCCATTCCGTGGCCGTTTGGCCACCTTGTTCCGTGTCTCGATACGGTCAGCCGTCGAAACGGTAGGCGCTGATGGCTGCGCCCATGGGCTCGTCGTTGAAGATGCGCTTGCCCGGCGCGCTTCCGCCGGCTCCGGCGGCTACGAAGAGCGGCGCAAGGTTGCTCTTCGCGGGGATGGGCGAAGACGGCGTAGGGTGCGCTGCGCCAGGCTTTGAGCCATGCATCGCGCTCCGGCGCAGGCGATTCGACGGCACGGGTGAGCCAGGCATCGAAGTCGCGGGATCGCAGCAAAGTCTCGGGGCGGAGATAGGCGCGCAGGTTGTGGAAGCTCATGCCGCTGGCGACGAGCAGGATGCCTTCTTCACGCAGGAGCGCGAGGGCGCGGCCTGCGGCGAGGTGGAGAGCGGGATCGAGCGAGGAGACGAGGGACAGGGGGACTACCGATATGTTCGCATCGGGGAATGCCACCTTCATGGGTACGAAGACGCCGTGGTCGAAGCCCCGGTTGGGGCTGGTGGCGGTGGGCAGTTTGGCCTGGCGCAGCAGGCCGGCTATGCGTGAGGCAAGCTCGTGATCGCCGGGGGCCGGCCAGGTGAGCCGGTAGGTGTGTTCCGGAAATCCAGTGTAGTCAAAGATGAGCCGGGGCGCGGGCGCGGCGCTTGCGGTAAAGGCCGGCTCTTCCCAGTGGCCGCTGATGACCACGATGGCTTTGGGCGGCTCGGGCAGCGTGGCGGCGAGGCCCTCAAGAAAGTGCTGCGTGGCGTCCCAGGTATCGGCGGGACCCCAGGTCCAGTCCATGAAGAAACAGGGGCCGCCGCCGTGGGGCAGGAAGATGGCGGGCTGGCGCTTTGGATTTGCGGGCATTCGCTTATTCTCCTCCGCATTTTGCGAGGGGAATAGTTGTTTGAACAACAACAATTTGGATGATTGCCCTGCGCCTTTGATTCAATTCCTGCTGTTCTCTCTGCTCAGCGGATGTCGGGAACTTCTGGCACTCCTCTGAACCGAAGAGATGCTACTGAATGGCATAAACCGCATAAACGCTGGCGCTGCGCGTGACCTTTTGCGGCTCGATGGACAGGGGCGGCGCTTGTTCCGCGCTCTTTGCCCTGGCGAGCGCACTGTACATGACGGGACGGGGCAGGATCGGGCCGGAGGTCTGGTTGCTGACATAGATGAGTGCGGCGATGCGCACGCCCATGGCTTTGGCCAGAGCGGCTGCGTCCTGCTGGACGCGCGCGGCGGCTTTTTTGAGGGCCTGGTCTTCAAGGGCGCGCTCGTCCTTGACGGTCCACTGGATCTGGCCGCTGGTGTTGGCGCCGGCAGTGACGGCTACGTCGAGGATTTCGGCGGCACGCTGGGGGGTGGTTTTCACCGTCCAGTGCTGGACCAGCTTGAATTTATGGGACTTAGGCTCGGTGTAGTCGGGCGCCAGAAACTGCGATTCGCTGTGGATGGCGGTCTTGGCGACGCCGGCCTGCTCCAGCGCGCTGATGATGGCGTTGGAGGTGCGCGCGCCCTCGGCATAGGCGGCCTTGGCGGTGGCCGGCATGGTCTGGAAGCCGATGTGGAGGATGGCTTCGTCAGGCTCCACGCTGACGCTTCCGTTGGCCGTGAGCGCGAGGGTGCGGTTGGCTGAATCGATCTTCAGCTGCGGCTGGCTGGCCTGCTGGGCACCGGCGCAAACGGCGACGGCGAGGGCGGCTGAAGCGGCAAGAATCCGGAAGGTGTTCATTTTGGACTCCTTACATGCATTAGACGTGACGCAATGATGGACGCACGAATTAGCAAATTCGTGCAACCGGTTCAGGACTGCTTTGCGGCATGTTTGCTGCCGAACTGGCGCAGCTTTTCGAGTGTTGCGGCGGCCTGGCCGGAGTCAATGGCTTCGGCGCCCATGGCCACACCTTCTTTGAGGTCGTTGGCCAGTCCAGCGGCCACGAGCGCTCCGGCGGCATTAAGCAGGACGATGTCGCGGCGCGCGCCGGGCAGACCGGTGATGACGTCATAGAGCAGATCGCGGTTGGTGGTCACGTCGCCGCCTATGAACTCCTCAAGCCTGGCGCGCTGGAGGCCGGCCATTTCCGGCGTGACACGGGCGGCCTTCATGGTGGGCTGGCCGTCGGCGGACCCCTCAATTCGGGCGACTACGGATTCGCCGGTTGTGGTGAGCTCGTCAATGCCGTCAGTACCGTGGACGACGAAGGCCCGCTTGGCGTCAAGGGTTGCCAGGGTACGGCCGACGAGGAGGACCTTGCTGGGCGCCAAGACGCCGATGACCTGAGTGCGCGCCCCGGCGGGATTGGTGAGCGGACCGCAGAGGTTGAAGATGGTGCGGAAGCCGAGCGCCTTGCGCAGCGGGTTTACCGCCTTCATGGCCAGATGATACATGGGCGCGAAAAGGAACATGAATCCGGTTTCGCGCAGGCACTCGACGGCAAGTTCGGGACTGAGATCGATGGGCACGCCGAGGGCCTCAAGCACGTCTGCCGCGCCGCAGCGGGAGGTGATGGCGCGGTTGCCATGCTTGGCGACCTTGGCGCCGGCCGCGGCAGCCACGAGTGCGGCGCCCGACGAGATGTTGAATGTCAGCGGCCCTCCGCCGCCGGTTCCGACTACGTCGACGAGCTGGTCGCGTTCTTCGGCTGAGAGCGGAACGGGCGTAACGTGCGCGCGCATAACGTCAACGAAGCCGGCCAGTTCGGGAGCCTGCTCGCCGCGCGTGGCCATGACGGCCAGCAAGGCCGCGGTCTCGACGTCAGGTGCTTCGCCGGCGAGGATCTGCTCGAGCACTCCGGATGCCTGTTCGCGAGTGAGGGCGGCTCCGTCTTCAGCCAGCAGCTTCAGCAATTCTTTCAGGGAAGCCATATCTCTCTATGGTAAAGGGGCATTGCGCTCGCGGCTTGTTTGCTGCACCCTCGGGCGCCAAGATAGTATGGGATTTGCCGCTGTTACGGTTTAGCAGGCCCAATGAACTCTGGACCCGTCGCCGAATCCTCCTTTCAAGCAGCGGACGGGGCGGTAAATACCCAAGATGAAAATTCACGAATATCAGGCAAAGGAAATCCTGGCGAAGTACGGAGTTCCCGTACCCAGGGGTGAGGTGGCCAATACGCCCGAGGAAGCTTCGGCGGTGGCCCGCGAACTGTTTGCCGGGGGCGCATCGGGCGTCGTCGTCAAGGCACAGATTCATGCCGGTGGCCGCGGCAAGGGCGGCGGCGTGAAGGTTGCACGCACCCGCGAAGAGGCCGAGCAGCACGTCAAGAACATTCTTGGCATGCAGTTGGTGACGCACCAGACCGGGCCGCAGGGCCAGAAGGTGCAGCGGCTGCTGATTGAAGAGACCGCGGCGATTGACCGCGAGCTTTATCTGGGCATTGTGCTGGACCGCGCCGTGGGCAAGATGGTCTTTATGGCTTCGCAGGCCGGCGGCATGGAGATTGAAGAGGTTGCCGCGAAAACTCCGGAGGCGATCTTCAAGGAAACGATCGACCCGGCAGTGGGATTCGGCGCCTGGCAGGCACGTAAGCTGGCCTTTGCGCTGGGATTGAAACCGACGCAGATCAACCAGGCCGTCGCGTTCTTCCAGAGCCTCTATAAGGCCTTTGTGGAAACCGATGCTTCGCTGGCCGAGATCAATCCTTTCATCACCACGAAGGACGACAAGCTCTTTGCGCTGGACGCCAAGATCAACTTTGACGACAACGCGCTGTTCCGGCACCCGAATATCAAGGCGCTGCGCGACGTTGCGGAGGAAGCTCCGCTTGAGGTGGAGGCCAGCAAGTACGCGCTGAACTACATCAAGCTCGACGGCACGATTGCCTGCATGGTGAACGGCGCCGGCCTGGCGATGGCGACGATGGACATCATTCAGTACGCCGGCGGCAGCCCTGCGAACTTCCTGGATGTGGGCGGCGGCGCGACACAGGAGCAGATTGAGCACGCGTTTGAGATTCTGCTCTCCGACTCGCACGTGAAGGCGATCTTCATCAATATCTTTGGCGGCATTCTGCGCGTGGACCGGCTGGCCACGGGCGTGGTGGCCGCGGCTCAAAACCTGAATGTGAAAGTGCCCATCGTGCTTCGGCTGGAAGGGACGAACGTGGAAGAGGGACGCAAGATTCTGAAGGAATCGGGTCTGAATTTCCAAGTCGGCGCAACGATGAAGGAGGCAGCAGAACTCGTCGTAAAGGCAGCTTCTAGCTCCTAGCTTCTAGCCACTAGCTTTACGAAGCAGAAGAGGCATTCAGTTGGCGCAAGACTTTCAAGATCTCACCGTTTGGCAGAGAGCCATGGAGTTGACGACAACTGTGTACGGATTGACGAAAACTTTTCCAGCCGATGAGCTTTATGGGTTGACGTCGCAGTTGAGGCGGGCAAGCGTTTCAATCGCCAGCAATATTGCGGAAGGGCGCGGCAGAGGTTCGGATGGCGAATTCAGACAGTTTCTGAATATCGCACAAGGTTCAACGTACGAAGTACAAACACAGCTTCTCTTGGCCAAACGGCTCAAGATTGGAAATGATGCGCTGCTACAAAGGGCTGAAGTGCTGTGCATCGAGACCTCAAAGATGTTGGGGGCATTCATCCAGTCGTTGAAGAGCTAGTGGCTAGGAGCTATAAGCTAGGAGCTGTTTTTCATGGCAGTTTTAGTCGATAACAACACACGTTTGATCGTTCAGGGAATTACGGGCAAGGAAGGCACCTTCCACGCCAAAGGCTGCGCCGAGTACGGCACCAACGTTGTGGGCGGCGTGACGCCGGGTAAGGGCGGCACCACGCACGAGGGCTGGCCTGTTTTCAACACGGTGTCAGAAGCTGTGGAGAAGACCGGCGCCAACGCAACCATGATCTTTGTGCCACCGCCGTTCGCGGCTGACGCCATTCTGGAAGCCGAGGATTCGGGCATTCCCCTCATCGTTTGCATCACCGAGGGCATTCCTACGCTGGACATGGTGAAGGTGTGGGCGAAGCTCAAGACTTCGAAGTCGCGGCTGATCGGCCCCAACTGCCCCGGCGTGATTTCGCCTGGGATGGCAAAGATCGGCATCATGCCCGGCCGCATTCACAAGCAGGGCTCGGTGGGCATCGTCTCGCGCTCGGGCACGCTGACTTACGAGGCTGTGCATCAGTTGACGCAGCGCGGCATCGGGCAGTCAACGGCAATCGGCATTGGCGGCGATCCGATCATCGGCACCACGCACATTGACGCGCTGCGGCTGCTCAACGACGATCCTGGCACCGATGCCATCATCATGATCGGTGAGATTGGCGGATCGGCTGAAGAGGCCGCTGCGGAGTTTGTGAAGCAAAATGTGAAGAAGCCTGTCGTGGGCTTCATCGCCGGGCAGACGGCACCTCCGGGACGCCGCATGGGCCACGCGGGAGCGATCATCTCAGGCGGGCAGGGGACAGCGGCCGACAAGATGAAGGCCATGACGGCGGCCGGCATTCACGTGGTTGTGTCGCCAGCCGAGATCGGCGAGACGCTGGCCAAGGTGATTGGAAAAGCTTGAAAAGCAGCTTCTAACTTTTAGCTCCTAGCTTCTAGCTCAAGTGCCAAAAGCCCACCTGAACGGTGGGCTTTTGTGTTGGAATCAGAATGAGCCCGATACATTGGCACGGAACGACGGCCTAAGCCCAGCCATTACAATAAAAGCGCAGATAAATCTCTGCACAGGAGCATATTTTCAGTGGCGCAGCGCACGTTCAGTATCATCAAGCCCGACGCGGTTCGCAACGGCTACACCGGAGCCATCCTGGCTGAAATTGAAAAGGCCGGGTTCCGCCTGGTGGCCATCAAGAAGCAGTCCATTTCAAAAGAGCAGGCCGAGGGCTTCTACTACGTTCATAGCGGCAAGCCGTTCTTCGACGGCCTGTGTGAATTCATGTCGTCCGGGCCGCTCTTTCTCATGGTTCTGGAGAAGGACGACGCCATCGCGGATCTACGCAAGCTGATGGGCGCCACCAACCCCGCTAACGCCGAAGAAGGCACCATCCGCAAGAAGTTCGCGGCCTCGATCCAGGAGAACGCAATCCACGGCTCCGACGGGGAAGAGACTGCGGCCTTCGAGATCGGCTACTGGTTTGCGGGCTGCGAGTTGCTCTGAGCTGTTGATATAGCCTTCGCTTCAAGTAGAGCAAAGACTTCGTCTGGCCGGCGCTGCGCTGCCTTGCGCCGAGCCATTCGTGCGTTTATTCCTATTCGGGTTCCTGTGCCCCTTTTCGGCTATTGAAACACAGATTAGACAAATTAGGATGTATTTGCACGTCTGGCTAACGCTAAAGCGCCACGGCAGGTTGTCTCCGCCGTTCCCCCAAGCCCTGGCGCACGTGGATAAGTTTGGAGACCTCTCGTTCCGGAAACGGATGCAATGAGTGGCTGGCGAGCCGCCGACACTGACCGGAGGTAGGTCTTGAGACTCCCGCACTTGACCGGGTTTTTGCTGTCTGCAATTCTGTCGTTCACACCAGCCGCGGTTCAGGCGCAGTTGCAAGGGCCGCAGCCAAACGCACCGCAACCGGCCTTCCATGTTCGTCGCGTGCCGCATTTCTCAGCGGCAATGCCATGGAAGAACCTCTCCGGCGAAGTGGCGCGCGCGGATCACAGACGCTTTACCTTTCTGCCCACATTCCATGAGCCTTCGGCCAGCGAGCCCGCAGCCGGCAGCCGGAATTTTGAGTTTGCGCTATCCCCGGCCGATCCGGCCATTGCGGGTTTCAACGAGAGAGCATTCAGCTTCCATGTGAACCTTTATTCACTCGTTGCCGCGATGAACAGGCCAGGCACTTCCGGAGGGGGCGATTCAGAGTACGGGCCGCAGCGATACAACGTAAAAGGTCTGCTATGGCAATCGCTGGCTTTCACCGGCGTAGAAGACACCTATCGCCTCTTTACCGATTCCTACATGCGCCATTTGATTGCCGACGGCCCCTACTGGCACAACTACTTTGCATCGATGGGGCAGTGGCATATGAATCGCTGGAACGATGGCGACAGCATCCTCGTTGACGACATTGGCCACCCCATGCAGGGCGCTGTCTCTGCTTTTATCGAGATTCAGAACAGCCCCAGCCAGCGCGTACTACGCATCAGCAAGACAAAAGCGTACTGGGACAGCCGGTTCAAGGCGATGCTGTGGGCTACGGTCTTCAGTACCCAGCAGAAAATTGGTCCGCTGGGTGAGGCCGCGCTGGGTTCCGCCGGAGGCTATACCTACGTCCAGAATTGTCAATTTCCCTGCAAGAGCTACATCCCAGGAGTGACCAAATACACAAACAATACGGGCTGGACCGACTTCATCATGACGCCGGTGGGAGGCACCGCCTGGGCGGTGATGGAGGACTTCCTGGATCGTGAAATAAGCGACCGCGTTCAGGAACGTTTTCCCCGCCATATGGTCTTTGACAATATCCTGCGCGCCTCACTTAACCCGAGCCGCACCATGGCCAACCTGATGCGATGGCGAACGCCCTGGTACCGCGATTGGGCGCACTATCCTGTGAATCGACACATCACGCCGGGGATCCATTTCATACCGAGCGACGAATATGCGCTTCGCCACGCACCGCGCTACGAACTCTTTCTTCACTACAATGCGATATCGCTGCCGGTGAACACATCCACTTGCACGTACTGCCGCCGCATGATTCCAGGGTACGGGGTGGGGTTTGCGGCGCGGATGGCCAGATGGGTGGATTTCGACTCAGACGTGGATTACCAGCCAAATGCCAGCCCGCTGCCTTCAGACCGTGCCGGAGGCAGCATCATCATGGGGACCTTCGGACTTCGCACCGGGCTTCAATATACGCACTATGCGTTGAAGGTCGCGCTCCGGCCGGGATTCCTTTCTTACAGCCACGCCTATGAAACAAGCCCGGTAACGGGTGGACCGACACCGGACATCGGGCGCATTACGCATTTCGTCACGGCGCTGGCGATCAACGCGGACTATGACGTGAGCCGGCGTTTTGCGTTGCGCGCCGTTGTGGGCAACACGCCGGTCCGTTACCGTGAGCCGTATGTGGGCGCGCCGGGCGTTGGCAAGCCGCCTTATTTCAACTGGCTCTCGCACGTAACGTTTCTTACTAACGAAAACTGGACGTATCAGACTGGTGTTGTGCTGCGCTTTTGAGAGAGGTCCTGCTGCCTGTACTCGCGCGAATGGTATCACGAGCGTAAATGGTGTCGGAACCGGATGACCGCAGAACTGACGGCAGTTGTGTCGTTTCAATTCTGGTCAAGTCGAGTGGCAACCTTCAGCGCTTTTTTCGGAGATCGCATCTCGAACAGGTGGAAGATGGAATCAGGCCGCTTAAGCCAGATCAACCCGAGCGGCAGAGCCTGCCTGTACATTCCGCTCTTAGTGGCCACTAGCGCCCAGTGAAGAGCGAGATAGTTTTTGACGCTCGCCGGAACTCGTTCGCCAAGTTCAGCGGCGATCAATTCTTTTACGGAGAGGTTGGATCGATAGCGCTCATCCGGGGAAATCCGGCTCTGACTGGCGCCACTCCAAATCGTGCGATAGGCAACCGGCGAAGGAATGAACAGACAGTCACCCTGCCCTGCAAGTTTGATCCAAAGCTCGAGTTCGTCTCCGTGCTGGTGATCGAAACTGCGGCGCTCGTTCCAGCCACCGACCCGCAATGCGGCTTCACGATCGTGTCCAACCTGGACCGGGGTTCCGATCGGAGATAGATCGAGCAGCATGAGGCGCAACTGGTCTTTTGATTTGATGCTGACGGGAAAGTCAGCCAAGGAGCGAGAGTAGCTCAGTTCACGACCGGCTTCATCCACGTTAGTTGCACGTCCAGAGATAATCACCGGATTGAAACCCTTTGTACGGGCCATCTCGATCACGGCGCTCATTTTTTCCAGGCAATCGGGGGCCAGCCAATCATCGTCGTCCAAGGGCTTAATCCACTCAGCATCTGCTTCTTTGATGCCCCTGTTGGCTGCTGTCGAGTGTCCCAACGGACGGTCGTGGCGGACATACTTCAGGCGCGGAATGCCCTTGACCACGTTTGGGGTATCATCCTCGGATCCCTCATCGATGACCACAATCTCGCAGGGAATGGTCTGCCCGATGCAGCTCTCGATTGCGCGGCGCAGCATCGCTGATCTGTTTCGTGTTGTGATCACAACAGACCACCGAATCGCCATCCGCACATACCTTTCAAACGACTTCCAAATTATATGGGCTTGCATTCAGGCCAATGGCAATTCAGGGTTTGATTGCAGCGGAGACTATAGCCTCGCTTCTCATGTCGCGGCCATCGGGAAGAGTCCCGCCATCCTCTGCCCGGCCGCGGGTAAGCAGGTAGTAGACCACCGGCGTGACGACAAGGCTCAGCACCATGGAGATGCAGAGGCCACCGATAACGGCGATGGCCAGCGGCTTGAGCATCTGTGAGCCGGCGCCGATGGCGAAGGCCAGAGGCAGCATGCCGCAGACGGCAGCCAGCGCGGTCATGACAATGGGCCGCAAGCGGCGCTGCGCCGCGTTCAGCATGGCCTCTCTGGCTGAAGCTCCTTCAGAGCGGTACTTTTCATCGGCGTCAAGCAGCAGAATGCCGTTCTTGGCCACGATGCCGATGACCATGATGAGGCCCATGAAGGAAGCCACGTTGAAGGTGGTTCCGGTGATAAGCAGCGCAAAGATGACGCCGGAGATGGAGAGTACCGACGAAGCCAGAATGGCCAGCGGGGCGGGGAAGTTGCGGAACTCCGTGAGCAGCACGCCGAAGACAAGGGCCAGAGCCAGCAGCAGCACCTGCAGCAGATCGTGGAAGGACTGTTGCTGAACCTTGTAGGTTCCGGCGTAGTTGATACGCACGTTGGGAGGCAGATGCAGAACGGCGACGGCCTGCTGCACCTTGACCATGGTTCCGCCCAGATCTGAGGTGTCGAGGTTGGCGGTTACCACGATCATCTGTTGCAGGTTGTGTTGCAGAATCTCAGTCTGCGGCGGCAGTTGCTGGATGGTGGCCAGAGACCCGAGGCTGGCCGTTCTGCCGGAGGCACTGTTGAAGACCGTATTTTGGATGGCGTTGAGCGAAGTGCGGTATTCAGGCCCCAGGCGCACGCGGATGGTGTAAGGCCGGCCACCGACGATGGCTGAATTCGCAATGGGAATTCCATCGAGAATGGAGGTGGCGTCGTCAGCAACTTCAGTGGGTGTGAAGCCGAGCCGAGCTGCAACTTGCGAGTCGACCTGGAAGTTGGTTGCGGGACCGCTGGTGGTGCTGTCAACGCCGTTGTCGATATCGACCACACCGGGAACTTTGGAGATGGCATCAGCCACCTTGGGGGCCAGTTGCAGAAGTTGCGCCTGATTGTGGGAAAAGATCTGGATCTGGATGGGCTGCGGAGCGTTGGACAGATCGTTGATATTATCCTGCAGCACCTGGGTCAGATCGATATCGAGTTCGGGCTCGGCGGCTTTGATGCGCTGGCGTGCCTCGTCCATCACCTGCCACACCGAGCGGCTGCGTTTGGACTTGAGCTTGACAGTAAAGTCGCCGGTGTTGGCCTCAGTTACGGCGGCCAGACCCATTTGCAGGCCGGTGCGGCGAGAGGTGTCCTGGACCTCGGGAATGGACTTGAGGATGCGCTCCACGTGTTCGAGAACGCGATTGGTTTCTCGCAAAGATGTGCCGGGAGGCATGACGTAGTCGAGGATAAAGCCGCCTTCATCCATCCGGGGCAGCAGATTGGTGCCCAGCCCCTTGTACCCGGCCCAGGTGGCAATCACCAAGAGCACGCAGACTCCTCCCATCCACAGTGGCTTGGCCAGGCACCAGTCGAGCACGCGACGGTGGAAGCGGAGTACGCGCTTGAGCATGCGGCCGGCGGAGTGGTCGCCGTGCCCGCTATGGTTTGTGTGCTCACGCAGGAGTATGAAGCTAAGGCCTGGTGTCCAGGTGAGTGCGAGCGCGAGCGAGGTGAGCAACGCAGCCGTCATGGTGATGGCCAGGGCGCGGAAGAAGCTGCCGGTGACACCGATAACCGAGACCAGCGGGAGAAAGACCACCACCGGCGTAAGAGTGGAACCGAGCAGGGGCTTGGTGAGCTCATGGAGCGCATTGCGCACCGCGTTGACGCGGGACTCGCCTGAGTCGCGATGCAGAACGATGTTCTCCACCATTACGATGGCGTCGTCGATCACAAGGCCGATGGCCGCGGCAAGTCCGCCAAGGGTCATCAGGTTGAAGCTCTCGCCGATCGTCCATAGGACAAGGACGGTGACCGATACGGTTACGGGGATCACCAGGCCGGCAATGAGTGACGAGGTCCAGTCGCGCAGGAAGAGGAAGAGCACGGCGCAGGCCAGGATCAAACCGATGACGATGGCGTCGCGCACACTCTTGATGCTGTCACGCACCAGCTCCGACTGGTCATAGAACGGTTCCAGCTTTACTCCCGGCGGCAGTGTGGTTCTGAGGTAGCCGATCTCCTTCGCCACGCCGTCGGCAACAGAGACCGTGTTGCTCTCGGGTTGGCGGGCGATATTCAGGAGCACAGCCGGCTTACCGTCGGCGGTGACGGTGGTGTAAACGGGCTCGACGGAGTTCTCTACCGTGGCCACGTCGTCTACGCTCACCGGGGCTCCGTTGGGCGTGGTTTTCACCACGAGCTGGCGCAGTTCGTTGATGTTGTGCACCTGCGAGCCCACGAGGCCCAGAATGAGCTGGTGATTGGCTTCGTACAGGCCGGGCGATTCAACGATGTTGGCCGCCTCGATGGCGTTCGACAGGTCAGTGATGGTGACTCCGGCATTGCGCATGAGCGCCATGTTGGGAGTCACGTGAAACTCCGGCACCTGGCCACCCTGTACCAGTACTGTGCTGACGCCGGTTACGCGATTCAGCGGCGGCTTGAGGTCGTAGGTTGCAATCTCCCAGAGGCGCGTTTGCGGCACGGTATCAGAGGTAAGGCTGTAACCGAGAATGGGAAATGTGGCAAACGTCAGACGGTGCGTGGTGATGTGCGCCGTGGGCGGAAGCTCCTGCTGCACCTGGGCCAGCTCTTTGTTCACCAGTAGCAGAGCCTGGATCATGTCTGTATTCCACCCGAAGAACAGGTCGATCTCTGCCGATCCCCGGCTGGTGATGGAGTTGACGCTGACAAGCCCCGGGACGGAGTTCACGGCTTCCTCGATGGGCCGGGTGATGGTCACCTGCATTTGCTCGATGGGCATCACGCCGTTGTCAACGCCAATAACGACGCGGGGGAAGTTGGTCGAGGGAAAAACGGCAATCGGAACCTTGAAGCCCAGATAGACTCCGGCTATGGTCAGCACGGCCGCGAAGAAAAAGATGGTGTGTGTGGCGCGGGCCAGCCAGAAGGGTTTCTGGGAACCGGGGTCTGAGGCGGACATCAGTTATCTCCTCCACCCATGCTGGTGTTGGGCGCATCCGCGTCGGATGGCGTCACCGAGACCTTGGTCCCTGCATCGAGCGCGTAGGAGCCCACCGTGATCACCTGGTCCGCTGTGGTGAGTCCACTGGTGATCTGCACCGCCTTCTGGCCGACAATGCCAAGCTTGACCGGCACGCGCTTCGCCTTGCTGTCGCTTCCTACGACCATGACGTATTTGCCACCGCCGTCAGCGGTTTGAATGGCGTCGGCGGGAACCTGCAGGGCATTGTTCACGGTGGTGCCAGTAATGGATGCCTTGACTGGCGTGCCCACCTTGAGAACGCCGTCTCTGTTATTCACCTTCAGCCAGATCTCCACTGTGGTGCTGCCCGGGTCGAGAGCAGGGCTCACGAGAGAAACCGTGGCTGGAACCGGCTTGGCGACGCCGGGCGCCGTGATGGTGACCTTGTCGCCCACCTTCAACTGCTGTGCCTGGCTCTGCGCGATGTGCGCCTTGGCAATCAGCGTTGCGGTGTCCATGACGGTGAGCAGCGGCGTACCGGCGGATGCGGTTTCGCCGACAAACAGGGGACGCTCCGTAACTATGCCATCGATGGGACTGCGAATTTCCGAGTAAGCCACCTGAGCTTCAGCGCCTTCATATCTACCCTTGGCTGAGGTCAACTGGCCCTCAGCCTGCTCCATGGCGGCTTTGGTGTTTACGTGTTGCACCGCATGCAGATTTTTGACGGCGGTCTGATAAGCACCCTGCGCCTGCACCAGCGTTGCTTTGGAGGAATCCAGATCGCGGGCGGGAATTGCGCCCTCGGCGAGCAGCCTGGTGCGGCTCTTCACGATTTCCTCATCGAGCTTGAGATTGGCTCTGGCCTGTGCCACCGCTACCTCGGCTGCCTGGACCTGTTGGGGAATCTGCGCTTTGGTAGCTGTGGCGTAGGCTCCCTGCGCGGCCTGATAAGCGCCTTTGTTGTCGAGCGCCGCGGCTTTCAGATCGCTGTTTTGGAGCACCGCAAGCAATTGGCCGGCATGCACCTTCGATCCGCGCTGCACGTAGAACTTCGCGACAGGTGCCGTAATCTTGGGGACAATTGCGGCCTGTGCCACCGGCGCGAGAACCGCGTCGGCCTGGATCTGTTCGGCGATGGGAGCACGCTCCGGATGGACGGCCTGCACGGACACTACAGTCTCTGGAGCGGCTGCCTGCTTGCAGCCGGAGGTGAGCAAGACGGGCAACGCCAGCGCGCACGCCAGGAGCAGGCGCGGCTGCAGCTTATTTTGCTGCAATGTTCCTCTGCATTGAGGAGCTAAATACGCAATTTTCGTTGTCATCTGTTTACATCGTCCCCGTGAGCGTTTGCAGTTGCGCCAGCGCGTTCTCATAGCGCACCCGGCCGTCTTCGCGCGCATTTTCCGCGGTCACGTATGCGTTTTGCGCATCCACGACCTCGATCACCAATGCCTCGCCACCCTGATAGCGCAGCTCGCTGAGGCGCAGGCTGTCAGCCGCCGTCTTTACGCTGGCATCGAGCGAGGCAAGTTCTTTCCATGCCACTTGCGCGGTGGAGTAGTCCACCTGCAACTGCGCAATGAGTTGCCGCTGCGTTGCGTTGAGGGCAACGCGCGTGGCCTGGCGCCGTATCTCGCTTTGCTTGACCTTGTGCTGGGTAGAAAGCCAATCCCATATGGGAAAGGTGACCGTCCAGGTGGTGGAATAGCCCAGGTTACGCGCCTTTATGCCGCTGGGGGTCAAGGGGCCATTGACGGCAAATTCGTTGGCGTCGATGCCGTAAGTGACGTTGAGCCCTAAGGTGGGCAGATAGGCGGCGCGCGCCGCCAGTACGTCGGCATTGCTCACGTCCAGCGCCGCGAGTGCGCTCTTCAGATCCGGGTTGTTTTTGGCGGCTGCCTGTTCCACGTCAGCAAACGAGGCCGGCGGAGGCGCGGCCGATTGCACTTTCAGCTTGTACGGTGTCATGGGATTGCGAAAGAGCAGAACGGCCAGATCGAGGCGCGCGGTTTCCGCGGCCAGCTTGGCGTTCTGAAGGCCGCGCCATTGCTGTTGCTCCGTAAGCTGCGCCTTGACCACGTCGGCGTGCGCCGCTTCGCCCAGCTTCTCCCGTTTTGAGGTGATCGCGGTAAAGTTCTCCGCGTCTTTGTAAGCACGTTGCGCAATAGCCACCTTGTGGTCCGCGGCCAGCGATCCGTAGAAAAGTGCTGTCACGGTCGCCACCAGGCCGCGGCGCGAAATCTCCAGTTGCGCCCGCGCCATGGCTGCCGTGGCGTCAGCCCGGTGCACGGCCGCCAGTCCCGTGAGGCTAAGCGTTTCGTCCACAATGCCCTGGGCGAAGTATTCCCTAGGTCTGGAGTCGTTGGCGACGAATTTGGGGTTCGACGCGACAACACCTTCTCCTGTATCGGCCGGTATTCCGTTGGGTTGTGTGTAGATGCCCTGGCTGAGATAGCGCGCGTTGGGCAGCAGGCCTGCGCGGGCGATGGAGCGGTCGAGGGCGGCGGATTGGCTGGCGGCCCTCGCCGCCGCGAAAGCCGGTTCGCTCTTCTCCGCACGCTTGATGGCCTCATTGAGGGTGATGACAACGGGCTGGCTGGTGGCCGATGCACCGGCCGCGGACGCACCCGCCGGATTGCCCGCAGTCTGGCTTTGTGCCCGAAGCGTGCTTGCGGAGGTCAACATCAGAAAGAGGATTAAGCCGGCGTGGAGCGAAGTGCGTAGCCACTTGCCGCCGCGTCCGGAGCCTTGCCACGTATTCACAGTGTGAAGCATACAATCCGAACCTTAATCTCGCCTGAGATCATGATAAAAAAGAACCTATCTACTGGGATGCATGGATTGCCGCCTAAAACTGCGCCCAAGCTGAATCTGCGCTCAAGATGATGAGCTTTGGGACCAACACTGGCGGCAGCGGGCATGCAAAATTCTGTGCGGCAACGCTGGCAATTTGTTCATCGGAACCTCATTTTCCGGTCCGATCGTCCCGCCACCCCACCCGGCTCTGCGATACTGGTTTGTGATGCCCATCGACGACCTGCAGCAAGCCGCCCAGAAAATTGCCGGGTTCCTGACAAACTTGAATCAACTTGGGGGAATGCGCCTGAAGTACCGCATCACGGCGGGAGACGGCGCGCGGGACCCCGAGGGCATGGAAGCACGCCAGATTTACGTGGAACTGGCGGGGCCCGATGCGCCACTGGTCACGCAGCACAACGGCGAACTACTGCGCGCCTTTGAAACCATCACCGCGCAGATGCTCCGCCTGGACCCGCGCGAGCATGACCTGGTGAGTTTCGATGCCGGAAATTTCAAGGCCTTGCGCGCCCAGGAACTGCGCATGTCTGCCGAGACCGCCGCGGAGAAAGTGCGCAAGACGGGAGTGCCGTATGCGTTTCCGCCGATGAACTCGCGCGAGCGGCGTCTGCTGCACCTGGCCTGCCGCTCTCTGGAAGGCGTTGAAACCGCCAGCAGCGGCGACGGGCGCGACCGCTTCCTGGTGATCTATCCCGAAGGCAAGACGGACCTGCCCTTCTCCGCGCCGGTGAGGCCGCGCGGTTTTGGCCGCAGATAGACGCGGTGTACCGCCGGTCAGGTATACGGATAGAAAGTTAGCGATAGAGGCCGTGCGATCGCACGTAGTCCGCTACGACCGTTGGAAGCAGCTTTCCGCCTGCGGATTCCTCCGCAGCCGCGGCATGAATCTGGACACGTATTTGGGCGCGAATCTCTGAGGCGCTGATCTCCACGTCGAGCCCCGGCAGGAGATAGAATGGCGTGCGTTCCCCTGCGGAATTTGTAACCGCGTAAGTGCGGACTTCGATGCCGGTTGGAGCTGCTACCGGCGCAGGCGCTGCCTCCATGGTAAGACCGGCCGGCAGTGCCGCATGCAGGTCGTCCAAGGGCTGGCCGGGGCGCGACGCCACAATGAGCGGCGCCGCAAAGGGAATCTCTGCCGCGCGATACCAGCGGTGCAGACCGAAGAACGAATCGGCGCCCATGAGGCAAAAGAGCATGGAGGCGGCGGGCAACTCGGCACGCAACGTTTCCAGCGTCTCCAGCGTGTAGTTGGGCATGCCGGCCGGTTTGGGCGCGTCGGCCATGGAAAGGCTGAAGCCCGGCTCGCCATCGATGGCAAGACGCGTCATGGCTACGCGGTCTTCAAAGCTCGCCGTAGACCCCTGCGGTTTGAGCGGCTGCGCGCCCACGGGCGCAAACAGAACGGTATCCAACGCCAGCGCCCGGCGCGCGGCACGCGCCACGGCAAGATGGCCCAGATGCGGCGGATCGAAACTTCCCCCGAAGTAGGCTACGCGACGACCACAGGAGGAAGCCACGCGGGGGCTGCCGGCGATTGGATGGGTCATGGATTCATCCTACCGCGGCTTCATCCTATCGCGCCCGCTGCACAGACAACGCCGGGGCGGGGGTGTATCATCGCCCTGTATTCTATTTGGTTATGCGCTATCTGATTGCAGCTCTCGCCGTCGCGGGCATCATCGTCTCCAGCCTTGCGTTGCAGGTTCACTATTCAACCGGCACAGAACCCTGCTCCATCAACGCGCGCTGGGATTGCGGCATTGTGAACCATAGCCGGTTCGCCGTGATGTATCACGTACCTGTGGCGGCGATCGGTATTGCCGGCTATCTGCTGATCGGGCTGCTGGGCTTCTTCCGCAAGCGCTACATTTTGATGCTCACTGTCTTTGCAGGCTTCTGCTTTGCCCTGCGGCTCAGCTTTATCGAGGAGTTCGGGCTCGGGGTCTGGTGCCTCTACTGTGTGATCTCTCAGGGCATCATTGCGCTGTTGCTGCTGCTCAGCGTGGGGTGGTTCTCGGCAGATTACATGCGTCTGAGGAAAAGCAGCCCCGCTGCGTGAGCGCGTCTCATTTACCTGCAAGCCTGCTTCAAACAACCGCAGGGTCACTCTGCGCCCGCTGATAGAATCAAACAGAAAAGATGCTTCGGAACTGGTACGCGCGCTGGATGTACAACTGGGAAACGCGGCTGACCACGCGCGATGAGAACCGCGTGGTGCGCCCGCTGGAATGGGGTTTCGACTCCATTGCGCCCTTTCTTGAGGCGCATGGTCTGGGCGACGCGCTGCCCGATCCGGATGCCGCCCGCGAGTCGCCGCGGCGACCAGACGCCGAGGCCGCCATGGCGCGGATCAATGAGCTGCTGGTTGCGCACAGCAGCGAGTTCTTCGGCTACGAGCGCCCAACGGATTTTCGCCTGGAAGAACGCCATCCGCAGCTTTTCCCCACCAACGTACGCCCCGAGACACTGGCGCGCGACGCGGAGCTTCGCCGCCAAGCCGAAGACGGCGATCTGGAACCGGCGACGTTTTTGCGCTTTACTTCGCCAGAGCGCACGCCATTCCCCGGCAACGACCTCGTGAATGCGCGCTGGTATCCGGCACCCGAACACCGCGACCCGGCGCGGCCTAAGCAGGCCATCGTGGTGCTGCCGCAGTGGAACGCCGACGGCTTCAGCCATAATGCGCTTTGCGCAGCCTTCAATCGCATGGGCGTCTCCGCGCTGCGGCTCTCGATGCCGTATCACGACATTCGCCGGCCCGAAGAACTGGAGCGTTCCGACTACTCCGTGAGCGCCAACATCGGCATGACGCTTTCAGCCTGCCGGCAGGCGGTGGTGGACATTCGCTGCTGCCTGGACTGGCTGGAAGAGCAGGGCTACGAGCACTTTGGCGTGCTGGGAACCAGCCTTGGCTCGTGCTACGCCTTTCTTGCCAGCGCGCATGACGCGCGCATCCGCGTGAACGCATTTAATCATGCGTCTACCTCGTTTGGAGACGTGGTCTGGACGGGCCAGAGCACGCGGCACATTCGCAAGGCCGTGGAGCAGGCGGGGCTGACGCAGGAACGGCTGCGGGCGCTGTGGAGCGCGATCAGCCCGGTAAGTTACTGGGAAAAATTCGCTGGCTCCGAGGCAGCAGGACCGCTAAAGCGCGTGCTACTTATCTACGCGGAATATGACCTGACGTTTCCGCGTGAGTACTCGCTGCAGGTGGTGAAGGCTTTCCGTGCACACGGTATCAACTTTGAGCCGCGCGTGCTGCCTTGCGGGCATTACACCACGGGCGAAACACCCTTCAAGTACATGGATGGGTGGCATCTGGGATATTTTGTCTATCGCGCGTTCAAGGCGCTGCGCGAAGAGAAGGCCGCGACGCAGAGCACGAAAACTGCCAAGCCGCGCGCCGTGGAACAGGAAACCCTGACTCGCTAACGCACGCGCGTCAGGTTCATGCGCAACATCTTGGCCGGATCGAGATACGCATTGTCCCAGCGCACGGCCCAGTGCAGGTGCGGGCCAGTGACTCGGCCGGTGGCGCCGCTCAAGCCCAGCAGTTGGCCTTTCGTCACGCGCTCTCCCTTGTGGGCATTGATGCGGCTCAGGTGCATAGCGATGGTGAAGAGGCCCAGGCCGTGGTCAATGACCACGCAATTACCCTCGAAGTAAAGCTTTTGCGCCAGTATGACTACTCCGCTGTTGCTGGCATGAACAGGCGTTCCCACGCGCGCACGGAAATCCATGCCCTTGTGCACGCTGGCCAGTTTGCCGTTGAACGTACGCCGCGTACCGAAGCTGTCAGTGGGCGCGGCGTGTACCGGCACGCGAAAATCGCCGCGCCACAACGGCCTTGGCGCGCTTTTTGTGAAGAGTGTCTTCTTCAACGCCACTTCGTATTCGATCAGTTTCAGCTGTGCCGGCGTTGGCTCAAGGAATCGCGGCGCTACCGAAAGCGACTCCGTGCGGTAGTGGGCAGGCAGAATGTTTACGGTGCGGCTCAGGTCGCGAGCTGAGCCGTCAGGCAGATGCGCGTGAATGGCAAGAGTGGAAGCACCGGTGGGCGCCTGGACATCGACGCCGGCCAGCGCAAACCAGCCGCTTTCACCCTGGCCGCGGAAAAATTCGAGCTTCTGGCCCAGCCACTCGCCGGTGAGCTTGTCAGCCGCGGGTTCGCGTACACGAATCAGCTCCGGTGAACCAGCCACGACTTTGGCGGGGGTGAGGCTCACGACCGGTGGGGTCTGCTGCGCGACGGCTGTGCAGGTGATGATGACGGCAAGCATTGCCAGCCGATACCTGGAAACTGCTCTCATGTATTCAGGATACCGGCCGCGGCTATAACGGCGTTCGATCACTTCTTCTGCGGATGCGCAGCCTTCCACCTGGCCTCGCGCTCATGGATGGCAGCGAGCTGATCGGTGGTGAGGTGCGTGCCCATATTCTGGCGGTTGGCGATATACCGCGCCTGGTTCGGCCCCGGGGCCTGCGCGGCAAGATCGAGCCAGAAGTAGGCGTCCGTGTAGCTCTTCGGTACACCGAGACCAAGTGAGTACAGCATTCCCATGGTGCCCTGCGCGCCAGTGTTGCCCTGGCCAGCGGCCTTCAGATACCAGGTGGCGGCCTGCTTGTAACTCTGCGGAACCCCTTTGCCCTGCGCGTAGCACTCGCCCACCTGGACCTGGGCCGCTGCGTCCCCGGCCCTGGCTTTGGCCAGCAGCGCCGCATCGATACCCGCGGTCTGCGCAAGGGCGGTAGCCAGGGCAGAAACACAAACTACCATCGGAGCAGGCCGGATCCAACAAGTCTTCACAAGCGCCTCTATTCTTTTCTATCTTCCTGCCATCAGTGTATCGATTTGACGGTGGTTCAGGCCTAAGTGCCGCGCTTCAGCCGGGAGTCCTGGTCTTTTGAATCTACCGGCCTTCCCAATCGGGAAAGACGTTAAAATGGACTTATGACCGACCGTATGTCTCTTCCGCTTGCCCAGGCAGACCCTGAAGTAGCCGCAGCCCTTGACCGCGAAACCGTTCGCCAGCACGAGGGCCTTGAAATGATTGCCAGCGAGAACTTTGTCTCTGAAGCTGTGCTGGAAGCGGCCGGTTCTACCTTTACCAATAAGTATGCCGAGGGCTATCCCGGCCGCCGTTATTACGGTGGATGCGAGTATGCCGACGTGGTGGAGAATCTGGCTCGCGAACGCGCGCGCCAGCTCTTCGGTGGCGAGCATATCAATGTGCAGCCGCACTCCGGCTCGCAGGCCAACGCCTCAGCCTATGCGGCGGTTCTGCAGCCCGGCGACGCGATCCTCGGCCTGGATCTGGCTCACGGCGGGCATCTTACCCACGGCCATCGCCTGAGCTTCAGCGGCAAGCTTTACCGCACCACGTTCTATCACGTCCGCCGCGATACGGAGACCATCGACTACGACGAGCTGGAATCGATCGCCGTCGCGGAAAAGCCCAAGGTCATCATCGGCGGCGCCAGCGCTTATCCGCGGCTCTGGGATTTTGCACGCATGCGCCAAATTGCCGACAAGGTGGGCGCAACTTATATCTTCGACATGGCCCATATAGCCGGCCTGGTTGCCGGCGGTGTGCATCCTTCACCGGTGCCTCATGCGCACATTACCACCACCACTACGCACAAAACGCTGCGCGGCCCGCGCGCCGGCCTGATCATCTGCGGACAGGAGCTTGCCGCCGCCGTGGATAAGTCAGTCTTTCCCGGGCAGCAGGGCGGCCCACTCATGCACATTGTTGCCGCCAAGGCCGTTGCCTTGGGCGAAGCGCTTCGCCCCGAGTTCCGGACCTACTCCGCACAGATTGTCTCCAACGCCAAAGCGCTTGCCGAAGCGTTGCAGCATGCCGGTTTCCGCCTTGTCTCCGGTGGCACGGATAATCACCTGATGCTCGTGGATGTCTTCGAGAAAGGCATTCTGGGATCGGAAGCCGAAAATGCTTTGGGCAAGGCAGGCATCACGGTGAACAAGAACACGATTCCGTACGACACCAACCCACCGCTCAAGGCTTCGGGCATTCGCGTGGGCACACCGGCACTTACTACGCGCGGCATGAAGGAACCTGAGATGCGCCAGATCGCGGCCTGGATCGCCAAGGCGCTCGAGCATCGCAACGACGATGCCGTGCTGGAGCGCATTCGCGGCGAAGTTGCCGACCTGGCCGCCAAGTTCCCGCTCTACGGCTGGCTCCGCACACCGGAAGCGGTAAGCGCGTAACCTGGGCATTTTCTGTTTCGAGTTAAGTGCGAACGGCAATGTAAGCCTGCCGGCAGATGAACACGGGATGCACCAGAAAAAGTAAATGAGCTGGCTTTTTGAGATTTGGATGCATAGAAAGGGAACAGGCCGCAAGGTTTGTTCCCTTTGCTTTTCTGTGCGGGTAAGTCACCTTGACCTACACGCTGCCAGTTTGTGCGCCCGCAATTCTTTGAGTTATGCTTGACCTATGGCTATTGAATCAGTTATCGCACAAATTGATGCCGAAATTGATAGGCTAACTCAAGTACGCTCACTGCTCTCGGATGCCGGCAAAGTTGCCGTCACGGTAAACAACGGAAAGGCCAAGAAGGCGCCCGCCAAGGCCAAGCCAGGAAGGAAGCGCGTTTTGAGTGCGGAAGCGCGCAAGCGGATTGCCGACGCGCAGCGTAAACGCTGGGCCGCGCAGAAAGCCAAGGCCAGGAAATCAGCGTAGCGTAAGGTTCTATCCGTTCACTGCCCGAAATTTG
Source organism: uncultured Acidobacteriota bacterium (assembly GCA_963830225.1). Taxonomy (GTDB): domain Bacteria; phylum Acidobacteriota; class Terriglobia; order Terriglobales; family Acidobacteriaceae; genus Telmatobacter. Next base: position 1,276,579 of record CAWHLO010000001.1, read on the forward strand.
CAATAAAGCCTAGAGCGGATCGCACGATGTGAATCGGGTAATCCCACACACTCTCCGGCGCGGGATCTTTTCATCCGCGCAGGGAGTTGGCGTGTATCTATTCCGAAGCGGAACCGCACACGTTTCCTGTATTTACATTTTCTCTGCGGCCTTTGCCTAAGATCGTGCTGAAGGGCAAGGAGATAGACCAGCTCTATTTTCCAAATTTCACGAGGGTCTTCTATGAAACGACCCTAGAGCTGTCCTATGCCCGACATCACCAGCATGCGCGGCTCGGTCATTTCTTCAATCGCCCAGCGGATTCCTTCGCGTCCCAATCCTGAATCCTTCACGCCGCCGTAGGGCATCGGGTCGAGGCGCCAGGTTGGCGTGTCACCTACGATCAGCGCGCCCACCTCGAGTTCGCGATAGGCCGTGAGGATGCGTCCTGCATCGCGCGTGAGCAAGCCGGCCTGCAGTCCATACTTGGAGTGGTTCACATCGGCCAGCGCCTGCTCGAAATCGTCATACGGCTCAACCACTACAACCGGCCCAAAGACCTCTTCGTCCCGCACCTTCATTCCTGACTTGGTTCCGGTAAGAATGGCCGGTGCGATGACGGATTTTTTGCGCTCACCTCCGGCTACCACTTTGGCTCCGCCTTCCACTGCTTCATTCACCCAAGCCTCGACGCGATCCGCGTCACTTGGCCGGATCAGCGGACCCACCTCTGTCGCCTCGCTCAAAGGATCGCCAACCACGAGCTTCCCCGCGTATTCGGCCAGCTTCCACAAGAACGTGTGAAAGACACGGTGCTCCACAAAGATGCGCTGCACGCTGATGCAGGATTGGCCGGCAAAGCCGAAAGCTGCGTGCGCGGTCTTCAGTGCGGCTCCGTCCATGTCAGGCCAATCGCTGTGGACGATAAGCGCGGCGTTACCACCAAGCTCGAGCAGGACACGCTTGCGGCCGGAGTGCGCCTTCAGTCCCCAGCCCACTTTGGCAGAGCCGGTAAAGCTCACCAGTTTGATGCGGTCTTCCTTCTCTGCCAGCCACGCCGTGTCGGCGTTTTCGAGCGGCAGCACGGCCAGCGCTTCTTCAGGCCAGCCGGCTTTCAGGATCACTTCACCCAGCGCCAGCGCGGTGAAAGGCGTCTGTGGCGCGGGCTTCACGATCACGGGGCAGCCCGCAGCCATGGCCGGCGCCACTTTGTGCGCCACCAGGTTCAGCGGAAAGTTGAAGGGAGTGATGGCCAAAACCGGTCCCAGCGGGAAACGCTGCACCAGTCCCCAGCGCCCTTCGTTGCCCTCGGTCAAATCGAGGGGCAGAGTTTCCCCGCCCACTCGTGCCGCCTCTTCTGCTGCCGTCTTGAAGGTAAGTACGGCGCGGTCTACCTCAACGCGCGCCAGCCGCACTGGTTTGCCTGCCTCGGCCACAATCAGTTTGGCGAATCGTTCTTTTTGCTCGATGAGCGCGGCGGCAACATCCTCGAGGATCTCCCGGCGCTTCCAGCGCGGGAGCGCGCGCGTACGGCGCAGACTGGCCACTGCGTGATTTACGGCCTGCCGCGCGTCGGCACGGGTAGCCACGGTCACGCGCCCCACCAGTCCCTGGTCCCATGGCGAGCGCACTTCCAGCGCTTCGCCGTCATCCCATTCCTTGCCGCAGAGTAAAAATCCTGTCTGTGTGCCGGGCCGCATTTTCATGGCGTTGCCGCTCCCTTCTCGGAACCATTGAGTCAATGGTAAATCTGCGTTCCGGGGCAATAGGCCCTGGATCATAAGTTGTATCGACGAGGCAGGAAGGACCAGGCAATAATTGCGGGGACTTCGGCCTTCCTCGTACGGTCTAAGATGCGCAATTGCCGTTGAGCCCGGAGACTCTTACGCGGCGATCATCTTAATGAGAATGAGAAGACGGCAAAAGGAGATCTCGTGCTCGAAACGCCCGTGCAATCTGAAAGTGATTTCAGTCAGAGTCTGGATCGCAAGTTGCCATCTCGTCGGCAAAACCCCTATCGGTGCAAGATGGCCGCATTCGATTATTGGCTCCTCGGCATCCTTGCTTTCCTGATGATTCCGGCGTTCATCGCAGCCCGTCTACCGTTCCGGTTTCCCTTTGCCGCCTTTGCCGGTTTTTTCTGGGTCCTGTCTTCGATTCGCAGCGCTTTCGTCGCCATTCTGCTGGCGATCCTCGGACTTCCCTTTTCGCAAATACTACTACCCATCCTGCGCCGCTTTTGGAACCAGAAGTTACGTATCGCCATCGCCCTGGTGGTTACAGTTGAACTTGCATTCGCATGCGGTCTCTCCACAGGCTTGATGCTCGCCGTCGATGCTTTGGCGCTGTTGGAACTAATGGAACATAGAAGGGATGCTTTTGCACGCTCCCTTGTCGACTTTTTCTGGCCAGGGCTATATCTCTTCCTTTCTTTGATCGTGGTCTTCGCGCTCAATTCCGCAATCGTGGGAATCCGCTATTTCGCCGCCTATGATCAGTTCTTCAATCACCTCGATTGGGTGCTCTTCCACGTAAGTGTGGCGAACTTATCCCATTGGGCGTTGATCCATTTCCCTCACTGGCTTTCGAAGCTCCTTGATCTCTCCTACTTCGGCATGTTTTCGCAGCTTGGCGCTGCTCTCTTCCTTACCGCTCTTCTCGGTGGCCAGCGCCACGCCACGCGCTACGTTCGTACTCTGCTGATCTGTTACACCCTTGCGCTCGCCATCTACTTTGTGCTTCCCGCAAAAGGCCCCTATTTCATCTCCCCAGATCACGAGGTGAACTATACCCATTTCTTAATGAGCTATCACACACAGCAATCGCTCGGAGACAGCGCGAAGATGCTGTGGTCACACAAGATACCCGCAGGTACCGATACGATCGGCGGTTATTACATCAGTTTCCCTTGTATGCATATTGCGCTGGCGCTCGCGTCGTTCTGGTTTCTGCTTCCCTGGAAGCGGATCGCTGCCATAGTGTTGGCCTTTGATACCATCCTCCTAATACCTGCCATTCTTCTGCTCGAATGGCATTACCTCATCGACATGTTCGGGGGAATTGCGGTTGTGATCGCCGCCATCTGGATATCCGGCCGCGTCTCAGGAAAACGCGGCCGCAGTGCCTTCACTTACAAGGTGCTGGAGGATGCTCCCGAAGCCGCTGTCTGATCGCCACGCACCCAGGCGCGCCGCCTCTTCTGCTGCCGTCTTGAAGGTGAGCACGGCGCGGTCCACTTCAACCCGCGCCAGCCGCACCGGCTTGCCCGCCTCGGCCACAATCAGTTGGGCGAACCGTTCCTTTTGCTCGATGAGCGCGGCGGCAACATCTTCAAGAATCTCGCGGCGCTTCCAGCGCGGCAGCGCGCGCGTACGGCGCAGGCTTGCCGATGCGTGGTTCACGGCCTGGCGCGCGTCGGCGCGTGTTGCCACGGTCACGCGCCCCACCAGTCCCTGATCCCAGGGCGAGCGCACTTCCAGCGCTTCGCCGTCATCCCATTCCTTACCGCAGAGCAGAAATCCCGTCTGTGTTCCCGGCCGCATTTTCATTGTGTGCCGCTCCCATCGTGTGAATAATCACGTTATTCGATGGTAAATAGCTGAGACGGCCCGTCAAAATTAATCTGCAAAGCGCCGGAGCTGAGTCACCGCCGGCCTGCGTCGCCCGTTAGTTCATCCATTGCGCGATTGTAGCCGTGCCGGAAGCTTTCGCGGTAAGCATCACGCCCCGGAGAGGGGACATGAGGATGACGGTACTCGTCGCGGTTGTTGACGTCGGGACGGCGGCGATTGGCGAAATCCTTGACCGCACCTTCCACGCCGTCCTCAAAACCGCGGCGGCGGATTTCGGCTCCTGGTCCCATGCCTCGGCGGCCACCCATTTCACCGGTCAGCGCCGCGACACACCACCGATAGCCGCGCCGAAAGCCGTAGCGGTAAGCATTGCGCTCCTGAGCGGGAACATGAGGATGACGGTACTCATCGCGGTTTTCGACGTCCGGGCGGCGGTGATTGCCAAGATCTTTGAGCGCACCCTCCATTCCATCCTGAACGCCCCGCAGTTCGATCCCGCTGACCGGACCACGGCCCTGGCCGCGATCCATGCGCCCCGGCATGCCCATTGAGCCGGGCCCCTGATACCCCGGACGTTGATAGCCCGGTCCCTGTTGACCAGACCCCTGGTAGGCTGGTCCCTGATACGGCTGCTGCGATCTGCCCATCAGGTGATTCATGCCGCGCTGGTATCCCATGCGAAAACCGTAGCGATAGGCCTCCCACCGATCGCGTGGAACGTTAGGATGCCGGTATTCATCGCGGTTGTTGGGATTGGGGCTGCGGTGATTGCCAAAATCCTTGCGCGCGCCTTCGATGCCATCGTGAAAGCCCCGCCGCTGTATCTCGGTTAATCCCCGCGGAGGCGTATCCCAATCGCCGCGGTTCTGGCCGTAGCCGTACTGGCCGTCCTGAGGCGCGGCGTTAGCTCTGGCTACACCCAGCCCTGTGGTTGCAAGCACGAGCGCAAATGAACAAACGGTAAATCGGCGGAGCATTTTCATGTGGACCTCCTCTATCTATTCGGCTTCGTCCTAATACTACCCGTGAATGGAGAAAAAGATGCGCGGCCAGACTCATATTGGGTGCGATAGACTCCTGGCATGATCCACGACGGCCGAAGCCGCAAACTCCCTTTCGACCCTGCCGAGGCGCTGACTCACCTGCGCGCCAGCGATGCCAAACTTGGCGATTTAATGGACCGCGTCGGCCCTTTTACCCTTCGGCTCGACTCGTCAGCCTCGCCTTTTGAGTCGCTGCTCGAGTCGATTCTTTATCAGCAACTGCACGGCAAGGCGGCCGCCACGATTCACCGGCGAGTGAAGGAGATTTACCATGGCGACCCTGCGCCTCAGGCGTTGCTGGACACGCCGGACGAGCGCCTGCGCGCCGCAGGTGTTTCTGCCAACAAGATCAAGGCGCTGCGCGATCTGGCCGCCCGCACGCTTGATGGCACCGTACCCTCGCACAAAACCATTCTCAAGATGTCAGACGCGGACATTGTGGAGCGGCTCACGGAAGTGCGCGGTATCGGATCGTGGACTGTGGAAATGCTGCTTATTTTTCGCCTGGGCCGGCCCGATGTGCTGCCGGTGACCGACTACGGCGTACGCAAGGGCTATGCGCTTACCTTCATGCGTGCGCCCAAATCGCGCCCTCTAGCATCCAATGATCTACCGAAGCCGGACGTGGTCTTCCGGCGCGGGCAGCGATGGGCCCCGTACCGTTCAGTGGCCAGCTGGTACTTGTGGCGAGCCTGCGATCTGGCTAAAGGAACGGAGCCTACGGGGCGTCTGGGGCGTTAGTACGCCACCGCAATCGCCGAAATCGCCGTAGAATAGCCAAAGCAGCAGCGGACCCGCGTCCGCGCCGCAACAGGATCCCGATGCCGCCAAGCAAGCGTTTTATCTGCATTCACGGCCACTTTTACCAGCCACCTCGCGAAAATCCCTGGCTTGAAACCGTCGAAACCCAGGACTCGGCCGCCCCGTATCACGACTGGAACGAGCGCATCTGCGCCGAGTGCTACGCTCCGAACGGAGCGGCGCGCATCGTCAACACCAAGAATCGCATTACGCGCATCATCAATAACTTTGCGCACATCAGCTTTAACTTTGGCCCCACGCTGCTGAGCTGGCTCAAAGACAACGCACCGCGCACCTACCGCATGATTCTGGACGGCGAGCGCCGCGGCCGCGAGGCCTTCGGCGGCCATTCGTCGGCCGTGGCGCAGGTTTACAACCACATCATTCTTCCGCTTGCCTCAAGCCGTGACCGCTTGACGCAGATTCGCTGGGGCATTGCCGATTACGTGAGCCACTACGGCATTCAGCCCGAGGGTATGTGGCTCGCAGAAACAGCCGTCGATAGCGAATCGCTGCGGCTGCTCGCGGAGAACGGTATCCGGTTCACTCTGCTGGCATCGCATCAGTGCAAACGCATCCGTCCGCTGAAGGAAGGCGCAGCGTGGGCCGATACGCCCGATGCAACAGTCGACACCACACGGCCATATCTTGTCCGCTTCGAGTCAGGCGCCTCCATCGCGGTCTTCTTTTACAACGGGCCGATCTCGCGCGCCATTGCTTTTGAGGGGTTGCTGAATTCCGGCGAGGCCCTGGCTGCGCGACTGAAGAGTGGATTTAAAGACGGCGCACGGCCGCAACTGGTGAGCGTTGCGACGGACGGCGAATCGTACGGGCACCATCACACCTATGGCGAGATGGCGCTGGCTTACGCGCTGCACCTGCTCGACTCAGACAAAAACATTACGCTGACCAACTACGCCGGTTATCTCAAGCAGTTTCCGCCTGAGTACGAGTGCGAGATCGTCGAAGGCACGTCGTGGAGCTGCGTGCACGGCATCGAACGATGGCGCTCGAACTGCGGCTGCAACGGAGGCAAGCCGGGCTGGAATCAGAAGTGGCGTACGCCCCTGCGGCAAGCTCTCGATGAGCTGCGCGACGCACTGGTTCCGCTCACGGAGCAGGCCGGCGCAGAGCTCTTCAAAGAAGTGTGGGCCGCGCGCGATGCATATATCGACGTGATTCTCGATCGCAACGAGGAGTCCATTGACCGGTACCTGGCGGCGCATGCCAGCCACGAACTCTCAGAAGCCGAGCGTATCCGCGCACTGGAGCTGATGGAGATCCAGCGTCACGCGCAGCTTATGTACACGAGTTGCGGATGGTTCTTTGACGATATATCCGGCATTGAGACGGTGCAGATCATCGCCTATGCTGCGCGCGTGCTGCAACTGGCGGGCCATGTCTTTGGCAAGCAGGCCGAGCCGTTGGAGCCCGCATTTCTGGCGCGCCTGGCAGAGGCTCGCTCCAACTTGCCGGCGATGGGCGACGGCGCGACCATTTACAGGCGCTGCGTGGACACAGAGCAACTACGTCTGGAGCAGGTGGCGGCGCACTACGCCATCAGTTCCATCTTTTCTTCCTATGCCGACGAAAGTGAGCTGTTCTGCTTCCGCGTGCAGCGCATTTCGTTAGAGATCCACGCCTCAGGTCGCGCGCGCCTGGCGCTCGGCCGCGCGCATATTGCCAGCTCGATCACCGGCAACCACGAGAGCTTTTCCTTTGCTGTGCTCCACTTTGGCGACCAGAATATTACGGCCGCCGTGAAGACTTACAGAGAGGCTGATGCCGATGGGTTCGATGCTTTCGTCGCCGAGGTTTCGCAAAGCGTGGAGGCCGCGAACTTCCCTGAGGCGATTCGCCAGATCGACGGCTACTTTGGGCGCGCTGCTTACTCGCTCACTTCACTCTTCAGCGACGAACAGCGGCGCATTGTGAACCTCATCCTCGAGTCCACGCTCCTGGACATCGAAAACTCGCTCTCTTCCATCTACCAGGATCACGCGAGCCTGCTTCACTATCTTTCCAAGGCGGGTTTGCCCAAGCCGCCGGCGCTTACGCTCGCCGCCAGCTTTGCCATTAATGCCGGCCTGCGCCGCGTGCTTGAAAACGATCCCGTTGATCTGGCCCAGTTACGCTCTTTCCTGTTGCTGGCCAACGCCGACCAGGTCTCGCTGGAGACTCCCACGCTTTCTTACATTGCCGATCAGCGCATGAAACGCGCCATGGTTGAACTGCAGACGTCTTCAGGATCGCTGGAGGTGCTGGAGAGTGCGCTGGCGCTGGCTCGCAACCTCGAGGAGTTGCCCTTCGACTTGAACCTTTGGCAGGCGCAGAACATCTGGTACGAGATTCTGCGCACGTCGAGCCAGGTTCTTACAGCCCTCGCGGCCGAGGACCGCCTGGCCTGGCAGGAGAGTTTCAACGAGCTGGGCTCGTGCCTCTCGATTGAATATGCCTCGGTGAGCAACGATGAGTCACTGCCTGTGAACGCGACAGGAGCGAAGCGCAGCCAGGCGAGCGATGATTAATTGCGGCACGCCGCTCCTGTTATAGCGTTGAATTTGACTCCCGCTCTTTCGCCCTGCTAGCCTTGGCCGCAACCGTGGATACCTCCGCATGCACTCGGCGTGATACCGCAGGTGATTGCACATCTTCATTCATTGCATCTGGTCTTGAGTGATTCATGTTCGCGTGCAGTGTGCCGCCATGAGGTCACGGCGCCAGGATTCGTAACGACAACGGCAACGCTGTCGATACGGGCCACTGGATCTTGAATACGAGGAGCAGTTATGCCGTCTGAACTGAACAGGCGTAAATTTCTCGGGATCTCAGGTGCATCGATGGTGACCGGCATGATGGGAGCGCAAGCAGCATCGGGACTCTCCCAGGCCGCGACCGCCGGCAATGAAGCGGACAGTTCGGAAACGAAAACAGAGAAATCAAAAATCGCGAAGCTTCCGAACCTTGTTTTCTTCTTCCCGGACGAAATGCGGGCTGACAGCCTGGCCTGCTATGGAAACCCTGTAACGAAGACTCCGAATTTCGACCGTCTGGCGAAAGAGGGGACGAGGTTTTCCAACTGCCATGTTCAGTACCCCGTGTGTGGCGCCTCGCGCTGCAGTCTGCTGACCGGCTGGCCGACCAGTGTGCGCGGACACCGCAGCCTGTACTACTTCCTGCGCCCGGATGAGCCAAATCTCTTTCGGTATCTTCGGCGGGCGGGATACGACGTCTTCTGGTTCGGAAAGAACGACGCCCTGGCCGCTGCGAGTTTTGCCGACAGCGTTACCCGCTGGGAAGACATGAATTATGGAGCCGTCCGGCATCGGTCGATCCACAACCTCACGCCGGGATCGATGTCCATGTTGTTCTCGGCCGGCGGGGATAGAAGGCACACGCAGGATTACATGCATCTTCAAAGCGCCATCAAGATTCTGGAACGCAAAGAAACCGATCGGCCATTCTGCATCTACCTGCCGCTTTTGAATCCGCATCCCCCGTATACAGTGCCTGAGGACTTTTACAGCATGTATTCTCCGGCCGAGGTTCCCGCCCCAATTCCTCCGGGGTTGAAGAAGAAGCCTTCGTTTCACGAAGGAATGCGGGAGATGTATAACCTGAAGAAACTGAATGATTCCATCTTCCGCAAGATTCGCGCGGTGTATTACGGGCAGGTGAGCTACAGTGACTGGCTGCTTGGGGAGCTGATGTCCGCGCTGGAAAGAACAGGAAAGGATAAAGACACCGCACTTTTCCTGCTATCGGATCATGGCGACTACACAGGCGACTTTGGCCTGATTGAGAAGTGGCCGAGCGGTCTCGAAGACTGCCTGACGCATGTTCCGCTGATGGCGCGGGTGCCCGGGGGAAAACCGGGGGGCGTGTCAGAGGAGATGGTCGAGCTTTATGACGTGATGCAGACTGCGCTGGATCTGGCAGACACGAAAGCACATCACACGCATTTTGCCAGGAGCCTGATGCCTCAACTGAGCGGTGAAAAGGGCGATCCCAATCGCGCCGCATTTTGTGAGGGCGGATACAACGTTTACGAGCCGCAATGCTTTGAGCCGCCTGGCTCCGGAGGAGGGCCGTATGTCGACAAGGTGCTGCTTCAGAATGAACGGCCGCAGACAGTTTCCCGCAGTACGATGATCCGGACCCGAACCCACAAGCTCATTGTGCGCCCGCAAGGCCAGAGCGAGCTGTACAGCTACGACACCGACCCGCAGGAACGCAATAATTTGTACGGTGACAGCAGCGCGGCGGGGGTGCAGGCCGAACTTCAGCAGAAATTGCTGGAGCACTATGTGAACACAACCGGAATCGCTCCCTTCGACAAGGATTCGCGCAACTGTCCGCCCTTCTACCCCACACGCACAGACTTAACGCCACCCAACTGGCAGGAGTCGATTCTCGATAAGGCTTGATGGGCAAATGTGACGGGGTAGACGGAGAATTACGATCGCAAGTAGCTTCGCGGATCATGGCACAGAGCGATGAGCATGCCGATGGCCTGATTCAGAAGATGGCAGACGGCGGAGCATATTGCCCGCCGCGGCTCAGGAACTGACCGCCTTGCGCAACCTGCCGCCTTCCAGCACAAAGCGCTCGCCCCGCCACACGACGGAATCACCGGCGAAGCCCGCCACCCATACCCCCATCCCCAACAGATCGCGCAGCGGCAACAGCCAGAGCGCGGACAGCACCTGGCGATCGCCAAGCACCTCTGTGCCCACCACCATAGCCTGGGCGAGACGAAGAAAGAAGCTGAGTACAAGCAGCCAGACGCTCAGCAGGCTCACGCCGCTGGCAATCAGGTTCAGCATGGCCCAAGCCAGCCCGTGGGTAAAGATGAGGCCTACATATCCAGCGGGCCGCGCGGCCCGCACCGTGCGCAACCAGCGCAACTGGTGATCGAAAAATTCGCGCACGCTGTACGGCGGTACCGCCGTCTCCACCACTTCCGCGCTTAGCGCCACGCGATAGCCGGCGCGATCGACCCGCGCACCCAGCTCGTAATCATCGGCCAGATAGTCAACCAGCGCCATCAGGCCTCCGGACGCATCCAGCGCCTGGCGGCTTACTGCCAGCGTGGCGCCCAGTCCGAAGTGAAGCCCGCCTTCCACCAACTTTGAGAGCAGCACTCCAGGCATGAACTCTGTGGCAATGCCGAGTTCTTCAAAGAGCGAAGCCGGCGTTTCATGCGCTCGTCCGCGATAAAGCGTCGTCACAAGCCCAACCGGCGTTTCGCCAGCTTTCTGTTCCTTTGCCGTGGAGACGAAGCACGCCATCACTCGCTCCAGATAGCGCGGCGATACAGTGATGTCCGAGTCGTTGATGAGCAGATAGTCGTAGCGCGCATGTCTCGCCAGTTGCACCAGTGTGCTGATCTTACCGTTGCTGCCCAGCCGCTCGGGGCACTCAATCAGTTGGATATCGAGGTCGGGAAATTCGCGGCGGAGTTCCTCAACTGCTGCCCCAGCGGGATCGTCCGCCGAGGAAACACCGAAAATCAGTTCATACTCGCCCGCGTAATTCTGGCGACAATGGCTGCGGAAGGCATCCATCATGCCGGGGTCAAGACCCTTGAGCGATTTGAGGATGCTTACACCCGGGGCAAAGGCAGCACCCTGCCTGCGGCGGTTCAGCAGGTGTATCCACGCTGCAACCATGGCTGCGAGCATGTAGCCCATTCCGGCAAGCGTCATCGCCGTGGTCAGCAGTTCCACGGCCCACGCCAAATCATGCATCATCAACGGCATCCTTGCGCTAGTCTACCGGAGCAGGGTAACTCAGTTGTCAATCCCCTGTTCGTGGTCGTCAGGGCACGGACTATTGGCTGGAGATGCCTGGTCTCGGAGCCCGATGTTCCCTGGTGCCTCTTAATGGCCGGTGTGGTAGGGATGCCCAGCGAGAATCGTCAAAGCACGGTAGATCTGCTCGGCCACGACCAGCCGCGCCAGGGCGTGCGCCATAGTCATCTGCCCCAGTGAAAGAACAAGGTGAGCCCGGCTGCGAGCCGCGTCCGACCACCCATCTGCCGGTCCCACGGCAAAGACCACCTGCTGCACGCCTTCGTCGCGCCGCGCGCCGAGCCACGCCGCGAAGGCCTCCGAGGTCATCTGGCGGCCGCAGCTGTCGAGGAGCACGACCACAGCCGGAGCCCGGCCGCGCTGCCGGTCCAGCCGCTCCAGCAGGGCCGCTTCGCTGCGGAAACCTTCGGCCGTAGCAGGCGCATAGGCTGAGCAACGCTCCAGATACTCGTGGACCAAAGCTTCATAAGCGTCTTTTGCGCCTGCCCGGCCGCTGATATGCGCCAGCGTGATCTTGATCATGAAAAAGAGAATACGCGCATGGTCTGGCATCGGCTGAGACTTCGAATGAAGTGGATAGTGTGGCTCCAAAATCCGGATACTTTGTTCAGAAACTGGAAATTCATGGTACCGTTATACAAATTTCCATAGACCCAGTCATTCATGCCTTCATCATGGTAGGCGGCAACTTATTATTTTGCAGCATGTTATGAGATTTTGCAGAGAAACAGCCGTTACGGCATGCATCTTGCAAGAGAAACATTCAACTCAGGCAAGAAATGTATTTTTTGTGGGTTGCCGATGCAATCGGTAATCCACCGGGCCCAGGAAGCACTGGCTGTTGCGGTGCAGTCCCGTTAAGGTCTGGTTTTCGTGGTCATCCATTTTCGTTAGCGGTTTGAATTTGGATGGGCTTCTTCCCTACGAAGCAGAGGCAAGCTTCATGTGTTGTGAAGTGTTGAGTATGAACTTTGTATCTTGCTGAATCTGGAGGAGTTCGATGCGATTTTCCTTAATCTGCCGGAAAGTCTTGTTTTTTGTAAGTTTGGCCGCTTTTGTCCTGACCGTCAGCACGGTGGCAAATGCCCAGGCTGTAGCCGCAATCACCGGTAATGTCACGGACGCTACAGGCGCCGTTGTTCCCGGCGTGAAGGTAACCCTTGAAAAAGTGTCGACAGGGGTCACCTATCAAGCAGTCACAGATGCCCAGGGATCGTACACGATCTCCAATGTAGCGCCAGGTCCGGGATACCAGATTAGGTTCTCGCACAGCGGGTTCAGTCCTTTTGTGATCACCGGCATGTACCTGAACGTGAATAAGACGCGTACGCAGAATGCAAAGCTGCGTGTAGGCGCCACGACGCAAACTGTCCAGGTGTCGGCCGAGACAGAAATCGAGACCCTCAACACCACGGATGCGACCATCGGAAACAACTTCCAGGTGTCGATGCTCAATGATCTGCCCGTGGAAAACCGCGACAGCCCAGCCGCGCTCTTCTACCAGCAGCCGGGCGTAACTCTCCAGGGTGCGGTTACCGGCGCGCGCACCGATCAATCGAACGTTACGCTCGACGGCCTTGAAATGAATGACAACGCAACCGGCCAGTTTGGCGTAATCGTTGGTTCGGCACCCGTAGATTCAGTTCAGGAATTTCGCGGCGTGGTCGGTAACCCGACCGCCACCGGAGGCCAGGGCGGCGGCGGCCAGTTTGAGCTGGTTACCAGGAGCGGCACCAACCACTTTCACGGCCTGCTCAACGAATACCACCGCGACACCGACACCGAAGCGAATGACTGGTTCAACAACAACGCCGGCGTGGGAAGGCCGCCGCTGGTACGCAACCAGTTCGGCGGCAACATCGGCGGGCCCATCTGGAGAAACAAGGCCTTCTTCTTCTTCGATTACGACGGCCGCCGCGATGCACGCCACACCCCGATTACCCGCACCGTTCCCATGGGAACCGACAGCACGGGATTCCGCGGCGGAGAAGTTTCTTACATCAACACGGAAGGCGCGGTGGAAACCCTCAGCCCGCAGCAGGTTGCCGCACTCGATCCACAGGGAATCGGCTGGGACCAGGCAGAACTCCAGTTGTTCCAGAAGCGCTTTCCGAAGGCAAATGATTTTACCGGCGACTATGGCGATTTGGTGAATACGGCCGGCTACCGCTTTAACGCGCCCGATCCTTTTACCGAGGATGTTTACGTGAGCAGAATCGACTACACGATGAACGACAAGATGAAGTTCTTCGCCAAGTCCTCGGTGCAAAGAAGGACTGATCTCTACGCCCATGTTCAGTTCCCGGGTGACCCAACCTACACTTACGGCCGCTATAACCGAAGCTATACCTGGACGGTGGGAAATACCTGGACGATTAACCAGGACATGGTGAACCAGGCCCAGATTGGCGAAACACACCAAGATCTCAACTTCCCGGTAACCTACAATCCGCAGGGCAATAACCAATACAGCTTTGCGGGCCTCAGCGGCCCTTACAACGACGGCAGCAATGCCCAGGCGCGCGTTTATCCCATCCCCCTGGTGCGCGACGATTTCACCTGGCTCAAGGGCAGGCATACTCTCAGCATTGGCGGCGTATTCAAATGGGAGACCCCCGACGATTTCGCCGCCGAAAATTACAATTTCCCGTCGGTCGGTGTAAACGGACTCTCGAACTTTACTGCCCTGAATCCCCAATTGCGGCCTTCCAACATCGACACAAGCGACTACGCTACTGCGATCTACGATGACGCATTCTCCACCGCGCTTGGCGCCTTCTCTCAGGTGAGCAGTAACTACGACTACAACAACAAGGGCGCAGTGCTGAAACAGGGTTCCGGCCAAAGCTTCATCTACCGCAACTACCAAACGGAGATCTACTTCAACGACACCTGGAAGATTACGCCGAATCTGACGATGACCTACGGCGTGCGCTACCAGAACTACACCGTTCCCTATGAGACGCACGGAAACGAGGCGGTCCCGCAAATGCTTTCCGGGAGCACGACCTCCGGTTATTCCTTCGATAAGTACTGGGCCGACCGCGTGCAGCAGAGCGCGCAGGGAATCTCAACGAACGACTCGCTACCCTTCCTGCAATACATTTACGGCGGCAAAGCAAACAATGCGCCGGGCTATTACCAACCGAACAAAAAGGACTTTGCTCCCCATGTAGCTTTTGCGTGGAACCCCGGCTTCGACAAGAACACGGTGATCAGTGCTTCCGCCAACCTGGTCTACGATCACAGCATCGTCAACGCCCTGCAGTTCCAGCAACTGCAGACCTCCGGGCTCTTTGAAGCCTCGAGCGTCAATAACTTCGGTCCCCAAAATGGCGATCCTGTCGCAACTCTATTGTCAGCGCCCAGGTTCACCAGTATCGACTCTCCTCCTGCGGCGCCGGCTCCGCCAACCATCACTACGCCGTACACTCCCTATGTCGACAACGGTTATCCATATGGACTTCCCGCTGGCCAGTTCAACCTGATGATCAATCCCAAGCTGAAGACTCCTTACAGCATCGAGTACAACCTCGGTTTTCAGCACCAGTTTCCGCATGGCTTCATCCTCAAGATGAACTATGACAGCAGGCTGGGCCGCCGCCTGCTGGCAGAAGCCGACGCCAGCCAGTTAGTGGATTTCCCCGATAACACCGGGCAATCCAACCAAACCATGGTTCAGGCCGAATCAGCTTTGGTCAACCAAGTTCGGCAGTATCAAGATCTGGGGCAATATGGCGCGGCCGCCAGCCTGTCCCCGCAGCCGTGGTTCGAAGACATGGTTCCGGGGTTCGCGGATTTCTGGAACTCCTATTTCGGCGGCAATTACTTTGCGAATAATACGCAGGCAATCGACTACATTGCGTACCCCTATCCGCAGCGGGGCGACTTCTCAGACATGATGTACCTGCTTGCGGCGTACGGATTCCTGGGGCCAAACGTCGGAATGCCCTCGCAGTACGCATCGAACACAGTCTGGACGAACAAGGGCTTTTCCAGCTACAACGGCCTGCTGGTTACCTTGCACAAGAACGCGGGCTTCGGTCTGCAATTCGACCTGAATTACACCTGGTCGCACTCCATCGACAACACCTCCACCATTGCAAACTCCATCGCCGCAAGCGACGGCTATGGCTTTCTCTGCGACGTTACCCGGCCGCGCGAGTGCCGAGGGAACTCCGACTTCGACGTCACCAACTACCTGAACGGCAACTTCATCTATCAGCTCCCCTTCGGCCGGGGAAGAACCTTTGCGGCAACGATTCCGAAGTGGGGCGATGAAGTCATTGGTGGATGGACGCTCAGCGGCATCCCCACATGGCATACCGGCCTGCCGTATAACGCAATCGGAAACGCCTACATAGCTGGCTTTGCTAACAACGCGCCGGTCATTCTCACGGGCTCGCAGGCACTGCTGAAGGCGAACGTGCACGGTGGCGAAGGTCAGCCTGTGAATGCCTTCACAGACCCCAAGGCGGCACGCGCAGCTTTCAAGGGTCCAGTCGGGCTCAACATGGGAAGCCGCAACAGTCTGCGCGGGCCGGGATTCTTCAACCTGGATCTTGGTCTGGGTAAGACATTCCCGGTGGTTGCGGAACGGGTCAACCTGAAGTTCCGGTGCGATGCGTTCAACGCTCTCAATCACCCGAACTTCGACCTGCCGAGCGTGGACATCACGCAGGCCAACGGCGTTCCCTTCGGAACCATTACAAGGACGGTGGTTCCTCCGGGCTCCGACTTGTCCTCTCGTGTACTGCAGCTCGCCCTGCGGCTCGAGTTCTAACCCGCCTCCCGGCACAAACCCAGAAAGGAGCCCCGGCAAGTCCGGGGCTTTTTCTGCGTTTTGCAGTCGGACGCCTCCAGACCTGCCGCAGAGACCGGCCCTTTGCGCAATCGTTATCGCAGTTATCGGTATAAGTTTTCCATAAATTATTCCAAGTTTCATAGATCGGTCGCGACAGATCGATCCGTATTAGAGCGAGAAATGTCTTTTAACTCATTCAATCTATGCGGAAAAGCCATCGACGCTTCGCACTTCGGCCGAATGGTACGCTTCGTGCAATGCTTCTTGAAGAGGAATGCCCCCGGTTCCGCTAGTTAATTGAAAGTTTTAGCTATATTCCTCATTCGGGCCTATCGGCAAAGACGCAAGTGAACGCCTACGAACGTGCTTGATTTCTCACTTGGAGCATGCGTTCTTTTGCTCTTTCAGCCTTGGATCGGGCTCTTCTCAAGATCTGAGAGCCAAACAAATTAATCAGGCCGTGATGTCTCTTTTTTTGAGACCTCGGGGTCGTGAATTCTGTTTTCGGAGGATTTCTATGCGAATCTGTCGGGGAGAGCTGTGTACCCTCTTTCCAGTCTTCAGCGTCCTCTTGGTTGCCAGCCTCGTATTTTCGATCGGCAACCCAACAGCCTTTGGCCAAGTGACTTCAGCGGCTATTCACGGCACAGTCACCGACCCAAGCGGAGCCGTTGTGCCCGGCGCCAAGATCACTGCTTTCGACGCCCAAACCGGCATCAAGACCGTCACTACTTCCAATCAGAGCGGCTATTACACGTTTCCCTCGCTGCAGATTGGTGGTCCGTATTCGATCCACATCCAAGCCACCGGCTTCAAGCGGTTTCAGTCGACGGGTGTCATGCTGACGGCCAACGCCAACCGCGAGGTGAACGCGAAACTGAGCATGGGAGCCGAGCAGCAGACGGTTACTGTCAATGCCTCAGCCGTGCAGGTGGAAACTTCCAACACACAGTTGCAACAGACGGTCCCCGACAAGCTGATCGCCAATCTCCCCATGCTCGGCGGCGACGCAGCCTCCCTGGAAAGACTTCAGCCCGGCGTGGTGGAGTCGTCCGACCGCTTCGGCTCGTATTCCGCCAATGGCAGCCAGACCACGGACAATTCCTACATGGTGAATGGCATCGACAATAACGACGGCCCCCTGCAGAATGAGGGTCTCGTTGTGAATTTGAACGCCATTGCAGAAGAGAACATTGTCACCAGCACGCTGAATCCGGAGTTTGCCCGCAACGGCGGCTCGGTCGTCAACCAGGTGCTCAAATCGGGCACCAACAAAATTCACGGCAGCGCCTTCGAGTATTACCGCGACACGTTCCTGAACAATGGGAACTACTTTTCAAAGACTCGGCCTCCCTTCCACCAGAATCTTTACGGCGGCACACTCGGTGGCCCCGTGCTCAAGAACAAGCTCTTTTACTTTCTGGCTTATCAGGGATTTCGCAATCGCACCGGAACAACTACGCAGACGCCGGTTTTCCAGAGCGGCATCCTGCCGAGCAGCGGTGCTCCAGGTGGAGCCTTCAGTAACGAAAACAACGTGGTCACTGGGGGCGCGGACGGTACAGCCGGCCTGAGCGACAACCCGATCCCCTTCCCCATCACCACCGGCCCCGGCGCACAAGTAGGAGCGGGAACCGTCTGTGGTCCGGGAACAGACTTTCTCACCTGGTCGGATTGCTTCCCCACCGGCACACCCGTCGACATCGCCCCTTCCAGTTTCAACCAGGTCGCGTTGGGTCTGGCACAGAAGTACGTGCCCGCCGGCAACTCCGGGACCGCGCTGGCGCCCTACTACAACTTCAACACTGCTGACACCGGCGCCATGGACCAGGGCATTATCAACGCCGATTACCAGATCAGCGCCAAGGACAAGCTCAACGGATCGGGTATCTTCCAATCCAGTCCTTCGGCCTCGACTCTGGGCTTTGGCGGTTCCAACCTTCCGGGCTTCGGCACCGTCCAGGCCGAGCACTTCAAGCTCTTTTCAGCACAGGAGACGCACGCCTTCGACGCGAACCATTTGAACGTGTTCCGTGCCGGTTACTATCGCTTCAATTTC
This sequence comes from uncultured Acidobacteriota bacterium, assembly GCA_963830225.1. Lineage (GTDB taxonomy): Bacteria > Acidobacteriota > Terriglobia > Terriglobales > Acidobacteriaceae > Telmatobacter. The sequence goes on from CAWHLO010000001.1 coordinate 1,294,650, forward strand.
GCGGCAGTGGAACCGGCTCATGTTGTGGCTCCCAGCAGCCTGGGCTTCAATATCTTTCCGAATAACCCGCAGTCCGGTGTTCCCTATATGAGCCTGACGGGCTTGTTTAATCTCGGCTTTACGCGCGAAGGCCCGCAGCCGCGTACCGACACCAACTTGACCGCCGCCGACAACTACACATGGATCTTCGGCCGCCACTCGCTGAAGATCGGGGGTTTGGTCGAACAGTTTCTGGTCAAGAACCCCTACTCGGCCGACAACAACGGTGCCTTCTACTACCAGGGAGCCGGAACTTATAGCTCGGGCGATCCCGGAATCGATTTTCTGCTGGGCATTCCCGATCAGTATGCGCAGAGCTCCAACGGATTCACCGACACCAGGGCATGGGAATACTACGCCTACGCGCAGGATAGTTGGCGCGCGACTCCCTCGTTGACCGTCAACTATGGTGTCGCCTGGGACGTCGAGACACCCAACATCAACGACCAATTCAACGGCAAGGGCATTACCTGCTTCGTCCTCGGCGACCAGGTATCGAAGGTCTTTCCGGGAGGATTTCCCGGCTTGCTCTTCCCCGGCGACCCTGGGTGCAACAAAGCAGGTGGCGCCACGACCAAGTGGAACCACTTCGGACCGCGCTTTGGGTTTGACTGGTCGCCCAGCAGCGGGCCAGCAGTGCTCATTGGTGCCCCAGGCTCTCACAAGTTCGCACTGCGCGGCGGCTTTGGCGTCTACTACAACCGCGACGCCGAAGAAGGACAACTCCAAAACCTGGGCGATACACCCAACTTCCTGTACTCCATCGGAGCGGCAGCAGCCGGAGGGAGTCCCGGCTTCCTGAACCCCTTTGAGGATGTAACCGGAAATCCATCGCTGTCGATAAAAAACCCTTTCCCGTACACTCCGCCAGCGCCGGGCGCTCCGCTCGACTGGTCGCTCTACACTTATCAGGACACCAGCGCCATCGCTCTGAACTATACCGTGCCCTATACCTACAACTTCAACCTCAACATTCAGAGGCAACTCACAAACAACATGATCCTGCAGATCGGCTACGTGGGCTCGCTCGGACGTAAGCTTGCAACTGCCTGGGAGGGCGACCCCGTGACCCAGGCCGGCCACGCAGCCTGCCTTGCCAACCCGCAGTGCGTAGCCAACATTCAGTCTGTACACCTCTTCTTCCCGCAATACACTGCACAGCCCACGGTATTCGATGGCTCCCCTGCCTACCTAAGCATGGGGACGATCGGCACCACTGGATCCTCGAATTACAACGCATTGCAGATTCAACTGAGCCAGAACACCACTCATGGCCTGTACTTCACCATGGCCTACACCTATAGCCACGCGCTCGACAACTCCTCTGGTTTGGAGAGTGCAGGCTTTAACGGAGGCGGGTTGAATCAATATCCCGGATACAAACACCTGAGCTATGGCAGCTCGGATTTCGACGCGCGCCATCGCTTCGTAGCCGCATATGACTACCGGGTGCCGCTCCTGGCTTCGATGAATGCGCAGCCCGTAATCAAGGAAGCGCTGGGCGACTGGCATGTTTCTGGCATGACGGTGCTGCAAACCGGGTTCCCGGTAGTGATTACCGACTTCGGCGCCTTCCTGTCAGGGTATTGCGATCAGTACAGCTATTACGCCTGTCCTGATACTCCGTCCACCTCCTCGTTCAACATCAAGACACAAAATATCCGCAGCACCTACCAGAACACCGGGACGGCGACCTGGTTCAGCAACAGCACGTTTTCACAGGAGCCGCTGGGAGGTTTCGGCAACGTCAGCCGCGGCATGATCCACGGCCCCGGCTACAACTACACCAACCTGAGCCTTTACAAGACGATTCCGCTGGGTGGCGAGGGCACGCGTTCGGTGCAGCTCATGCTCCAGGCCTCCAACGCCTTCAACCATGCCAACTTTGCGGAGCCCGACGGCAATTACACCGACGGCCCGTACTTTGGAACCATAAGCAGCGTCGTCCAATCGGCCGATTACAATGGCGATCCCACCCCCGGCCGTGTCGTGCAATTGGCTGGAAGATTTACGTTCTAGCTCTTTGCCCTGCTTCTCTCCGTACTACCCGACCCTGGGTTAGTGGCCTTTTCACTGAGGCGACTGACCCGGGGTTCGTCGCAATTCCCCTCCCCTTCGCCCGAATCCCGAGTCCTCCCTCGCCAGACTCCCGCACCCGGCTCCCGGTAGAAACACGTTTGTCTGCAACTTGAGCATTCGTCTAGATAGTGAGAGCAGAAGCATGTTGTTTGAAGTAAGTGCCACCAACGCGCTTAGCCAGCACGCCGTCCGGCTTGCGCTCCGCTACACCTTCTAACTGCGAGCAACTTCATACCAAAACAGCGAGGGGATCCGGTCAGCCGGATCCCCTCTTACTTTCTGCACCTTTGTATACCTGGGCTTTGCCAGACCTGCTTCATGATGCAGTTTCCCAAGGCGCCTTCGTGTTTTTTCCGTTGGCCCCGGAAGCGTCTTAACGCGCCGGCTTCTTTTTTGCCGATTTGGCTTTGGCTGGCTTCTTCTTTGCAGCAGCGGACTTCGATCCGCTTGCCGCTTTCTTTGCCACTTTCTTCGCAGCCTTTTTCACTGCCTTTTTCACGGCCTTCTTCGCCGCTTTCTTGGCTGGCTTTGGCGCCACCTTGGTTGCAGCCTTCGTTTTTGGCGCAGCCTTGCCACGCACGGCTCGCGTCTTTGCCGCCAGTGCCGCCTTCAGCAGCTCGGCTTCAAACTCGGCCGGGGTGAGCGGGCGCGCCGATTTGCGCAGCCTCTCGATGTCGTAGAAGGCGCGGCGCTCGGCCAGGAAGACGTGCACCACGAAATCCACGTAGTCGAGCAGAATCCACTCGCCCTGCCGACGGCCTTCCACAGAGTTGGGCCGCGCGCCGAACTTGCGCTTCAGGCGCAGCTCGATTTCGTCGGCAATGGCAATGGCCTGTCGGTCGTTGGCGGCCGAGGTGACCAGGAAAAAGTCGGCAAGACCGGAGTCCACAGGGTCCAGTTCGAGGATCCGTGTGTCTTCGCCCTTCTTTTCTTCACAGACCGCTGCTGCGGCCTGCACGAGGATGCGCGTCTGCGGGTGCGCCAAAGTCGTTGTCATTCTTGAACTGAGCTCTCCACTGCCCATCCTAGACGCTCTGCTGGACCCGAGCAAGTGGGCCTTGGTCAGCGACTTCCGCCGTCGTCGCTCAGACCTCAACCTGCGGTAAACTAAGCACGGCAGGAGGACCGGGCGGTCGCTGCCGGCGGTTTCTGCCGGGAGAGGAAAGTCCGAACTCCGCAGGGCAGTGTGCCGGATAACGTCCGGGACGCGGACTTCAAGGTCCGTGGACGGCTAGTGCCACAGAAAAGATACCGCCTCGGCTACCCCGCGCTATGGCGCGGGCGGCCCCGAAGCCGTTGGCCGATTCAGTTCGGCCGCGACTGCGGCGCCGGGGTAAGGGTGAAATGGTGCGGTAAGAGCGCACCGCTCCGGCCGTAAGGCAGGAGGCAGGGTAAACCCCACACGGAGCAAGACCAAATAGGGAGGGAAGCAGCAAGCCGAAGAACCCGGCTTGCGCCGCGTGCCGGCCCGGCGCGCCAAGGTGGTTCGAGCAAGTACCGAAACCTCCGGGTAGGTCGCTGATGAGCGTCCGCGGTAACGCGACGCCTAGACGAATGACCGCACAAGACAGAATTCGGCTTACAGGTCCTTTTGCCGAATGCTGATGAGCGCCGGCAGGCATACAGCCCGCCGGCGCTGACCATTTTCAGGCTGCTCAGCTAACATCAATAGCATGTTACGCGTAAAACTGCTTGAGCCGGGCGCCCGGTTGCCCGTAGTTGCCCACCACGGCGAAGACCTGGGCTACGATATCTTCGCGCTTGAAACTGTGACGCTGGAGCCACGGGCCACGATTCGTGTCCGCACCGGCATCGCTGTCGAGGCACGCCACCCGGAATCGGGCGCTCCGCTGGGGCTGCTGGTGCGGGATCGTTCGTCGATGGCCGCGCGCGGCCTGGCGACGACCGCCGGCGTTATTGACGCCGGCTACCGCGGCGAAGTTCTGGTGGTGATGACCAATCTGGGCCACGCAGCGCAGGAATTGCAGGCTGGTGAAAAAATTGCGCAGATGATTCCCGTCCCCGTGCTCACCGGCCACGTCCATCAAGTAGAAAGCCTGGAAGATTCTGCGCGCACGGCAAAGGGATTCGGCAGCTCGGGGCGATGAAAGCGGCCTTTTTGCTCCCTGCTGGAACCCGGTCCCGGCAACCAGCGTAGGATAAGGGTGGATCCACAGAATGAAATTCGGTGAGGCCTTCAAACTCGCGCTCCAGTCGCTCTGGGCCAACAAGATGCGCTCCATCCTCACGCTTCTGGGAGTGGTGATTGGCGTTGCGTCCGTAATCATGGTTGTGACCCTGACAAATGGCGCCAAGCGGTTCGTGACCACGAAAATCAATACTTTCGGCGCAAATGTAATCACAATCAGCAAGATGCCGCAGACCTTCCTCACTCTGGAGGAATATCTGAACTTCCAGAAGCGAAGAAACATCGACATCAACGATTACAAGGCGGTCAAAGCCAATTGCATCCTCTGCGTTTCCGTCGGCGCCAGCGCCGCCACTACCGGCTCCGTGGTCTACGGCACCCAGTCCACCACAGACACTCAGGTGCGCGGATGGACGTGGACCATGCCCGCAATGTCCAATCTCGACATCGCAGTCGGGCGCACTTTTACTGAAGTGGAAGAAACCCACGATGCCCACGTGGCCGTCATCGGCGCCGATATCGCGAACAACACGCTCGGACCTGGCGATCCACTGAGGAAAGAAATTCGCGTCAACGGCGTTCCCTACACGGTAATTGGCGTAGCCGAGCCCAAGGGAACCATGTTCGGCCAGAGTCTGGACAATTGGGTGGCAATCCCACTTCCCGCATACCTTGACAGATACGGCCTGTACACCAGTCTGGACATTTACGCTGAGGCCCCGGGCAGCGGTTCGGTGCTTGAGGAAACGATTGATGAACTGCGCACAATCATGCGCGTGCGGAGGCATCTGGCTCCCGGCGCGAAGGATACCTTCACCGTCGAGAGCAGCGACACATTCCAGAACATCCTCGGCAGCATCCTGAACAACTTTGGAGCTGTCGTGGCCGCCATTGCCGCCATCTCCCTGGTTGTCGGCGGCATCGTCATCATGAACATCATGCTGGTCTCAGTCACCGAGCGCACTCGCGAGATTGGCGTGCGCAAAGCCCTGGGCGCGCGCCGCCAGGACATCCTGATGCAGTTCCTGATTGAGTCGGCCACTCTTTCACTTGTCGGTGGTCTCATCGGTGTGTTTGTCGGTATCGGAGTGGCCAAAATCATAACCGCCATCGTGGCATTTCCATCGTCGGTGCAGTTGTGGTCCGTGCTGGTGGGGCTGGTCGTAGCCACGGGCGTGGGTGTCTTCTTCGGCGTTTATCCAGCGAGCCGCGCAGCGCAGCTCGACCCCATTGTTGCTCTGAGAGCGGAGTTGTAAGTCATGAGCTTCCTTGATGTCAAAGAATCCGTAAAGCTCGCTCTCGACACGCTGCGAAAGAACAAGACGCGCTCGGGCCTCACGATACTGGGAATCTCCATCGGCATCGCCACGGTGATTCTCATTTCCTCCGCAATCAACGGACTCAATACCAGCATCGACAACTTCGTCAGTTCCCTCGGGACCAACGAACTATGGGTCTACCGCTTTGAGCCATTCGGGAAGCGTCCAACCACCGAGGAGTTGAACCGAAAGCAGCTTACCTATGAAGATGCCATCGCCATACGCAGCCTGCCGCATGTGGTCGCAGCCGATCCCGAGCTGACCGACCGGAATTTCCAGCTTAGAATCGGCGGTGTGTCCCTCAAGCACGGGAAGTACCAGGTTTATAACTCGATCCTTTACGGCGTCACCACACAGTATGCAGAGACTCACGAAATCAACCTCCTTGAAGGCCGCATGTGGTCCCTGACCGAAGAAGAGCGCCATGCCAGCGTTGTGGTACTCGGACACGATTCAGCTCAGGATCTTTTCCCTCATGAAGATCCGATCGGCAAGCAAATCGAGTGCAGTGGCGATGTCTTTACTGTCATCGGCGTGCTCGATAAACAGCCGCAGCCTTTCGGCACCGGACGCAATACTGCCGACAACTCCGCCTATTTTCCCCTTGGCACATTTCACAACATTCATCCCGAAATTAAGGATTACTGGATTGCAGTCAGATACGATAGCCAGAAAAACAAGGCGCTGGTGACCGAAGAAATTCGCGAGCTTCTTCGCATTCGCCGCAAGGTCCTCGTGCAACAGAACGACAACTTCGCCATCTTCAGCCCCGATTCGCTCACTCGCCTGTGGAATCAGCTCACCGGAGGGCTTTTCCTGTTTATGGTCGCGGTGTCTTCTGTGGGCCTGATGGTGGGCGGCGTCGGCGTGATGAACATCATGCTGGTTTCAGTCACAGAACGCACGCGCGAAATCGGCGTTCGCAAAGCCATCGGCGCAACCCGAAAGAATATCCTGCTGCAATTTACGGTAGAAGCGGTGACTCTCTGCGCGGTCGGCGGGCTTATCGGCATCGGCGCCGGCGCTATTTTCACCCTTATTCTGCATTTCGCCGTAACCTTTCTGCACGCGGCGTTGTCGCTTGCCTGGGTTCTCATTTCTTTCTTCGTCTCCGGCGCCATTGGCCTGCTGTTTGGTATCTATCCGGCATGGAAGGCCGCCAATCTCGATCCCATCGAGGCGTTACGCTACGAGTGAGGCGATTTCCTCCGTTCGGCCGATACCTCAATCGCAATGAAAGAAGTATCCTCGTTTACGGATCACCGTTCACTGTTTTCCAGTCACTGACTACGGATCTCTGCCATGACTGACTCCCGCAAAGGACTGCTGCTCATCAACACCGGCCCCGGCAAGGGCAAAACCACCGCTGCTCTTGGCACCGCTTTGCGCGCTGTGGGCAATGGCATGCGCGTTCTCATCCTTCAGTTCCTCAAAGGATCGTGGCACTACGGCGAGTTGGATGCCGCCGGGTTGCTGGGCACGGACTTCGTGCTCAAGCAGATGGGCCGTGGCTTTGTGAAGGTAGGCGGCGCAGAAACCGATCCGGAAGATGTTCGCCTTGTCGAAGAGGCCTGGAATGAAGCGCGCGAAGCCATCTACTCTGGCGAGTGGGACATGGTGGTGCTGGATGAGATCAACTACGCCATCAATTACAAAATGCTCGACCCGGCCATTGTGGCTGAGGCGCTGCGCGACCGGCCGCCTATGGTTCACGTCATCCTGACCGGCCGCAACGCCCACCCGCTGCTGGTAGAGCTGGCCGACACGGTGACCGAAATGCGCGAGGTGAAGCACGCCTACCAGAAAGGCATCCTGGCGCAGCGCGGCATTGAATATTGAAACGAACTCGAGGCTGAAGCGCCGGCCTGGCCGTGCACTTTTTCAGAGAACCAGGGAGGAATCCATGCCCGCAAGCACCCATCATCGCTGGAAGGACATTGAGCCGGAACAGATGAACCCGCTCGTCACGCGGCAGTACGTGGTCGGCTCCAACACCATGCTGGCGCGCATTGTCCTCGGCAAAGGCGCTCACGTGCCGGAGCATAGACACAGGCACGAGCAGATCAGCCATGTTGTTGAAGGCGCACTGGATTTTCTGATGGAAGGAAACCGGATAACGGTGCGAGCGGGCGAAATTCTTTGCATTCCTCCGCATATGCCGCACGAAGTCTGGGCTCTGGAGGACTCGGTTGCGCTCGACATCTTCAATCCTCCCCGCGAGGACTGGATACAGGGCGACGACGCCTATTTGCGCGCCCAGACTCCTGACCCCGCCGGACAATAAACCGCTTTGATGCAGACTGTTTCGCGGCTTCCATTTACAATGGGTGGTGCTATGTCGTGGTTTAAGCGCGAAGAAGTCGAGTATGAACGGGGCCCCGCTCCGGGGAACGGTTCCGATGCCGCCGAAAAGACGGTGCGTACGGAGGGCCTGTGGGTCAAGTGTCTCGGCTGCCGGCAGACCATCTGGAAAGCCGACCTCGAGGCAAACCTCAATATCTGCACGAAATGTCAGCACCACTTCAAGCTCGGCGCGCGCCAGCGCATTGAGATGCTGCTTGAACCCGGCTACGAGCTGGTTGACGGTGGCCTGCGCTCCACTGATCCACTGAACTTCGTCGATGTAAAACCCTATAAGCAACGCCTGCGCAAGGCGCAGGAGACTACCGGGCTGAACGACGCCATCATCAACGCGGTGGGCCGGCTCGGACCGCATGAAGTGGTTCTGAGCGTCATGGAATACAGCTTCATCGGCGGTTCCATGGGCGCTGTGGTGGGCGAAACCATTGCCCGCGCCGTGGATCGTGCCCGGCTCGAACGCAAGCCGCTCATCGTGGTGGCCGCTTCAGGCGGTGCGCGCATGATGGAAGGCGTGGTCAGCCTGATGCAGATGGCCAAAATCTCCACCGCCCTGGCGCAGTTGGACGATGCCCGCGTGCCTTACATCTGCGTGCTTACCGATCCAACCACCGGCGGTGTCACGGCGAGCTTTGCCATGCTGGGCGATTTGAATATTGCCGAGCCGGGCGCGCTGATTGGCTTCGCCGGCCCTCGCGTCATTGAGCAGACCATTCGCCAGAAGCTTCCCGAAGGCTTCCAGCGCTCGGAGTTTCTGCTGGAAAAGGGCTTCCTTGACGCCGTAGTACCGCGGAACGAGATGAAAAACTACCTCATCCGCGCACTGGAGTTTCTGAAAGCACCAGCGGAATAGAGACATCTATCCAGCTTGAGTCGCGGAAACAAGCTCGGACAGCATACAAACAATCTTGGTAATTACAATCGTCCTATGCACGATGTGGTGGTGTATTCACGCGAGGGATGTCATCTCTGCGACGTAGTAAAAGAGACGCTCAGACAAATGCAGGGCGAGGCCAGCTTCCAGTGGCGCGAGGTGGACATAGATGCCGACCCCGAACTGCGGCAGAAGTACAACGAAGAGGTGCCTGTCGTCTTCATCGATGGAAGCAAGGCGTTCAAGTATCACATGGATGGGCGCCAATTTCTGCGGGCGCTGGCGGGCAGAGAGCATAGAACGAACGACTCTCCGAAATAATCGAAGGTACTTCCGCTACATCACAACCCACCATAGGAAGTCGCCGCAAATCAGATCCGCATCGGCATCAAAACGTAGCGGTACTTGTACTCGGCCTCCGGATCTTCGGGGCGCATCTGGCCGGCAGACTGTGCATCTTTGAACTCCAGGCGTACCTCGCCCTGGTTCTCCATCGCCTTCAGAAAGTCGAGAATGTATGACGAGTTGAAGCCCACAGCGATGGGATCGCCCGCATATGGCGTGTCGATCGTGTCTTCGCTCTCGCCCGATTCGGTCGAGTTGGCGCTGATCCTCAGCTCATTGCTCTCCAGGCGCAGGCGGATGGCGCCGGAGCGCTCGTCGGCAAACTGGGAGACGCGCTGAATGGCAGCAGACAGCTCACTCGAGCGCACCACGACAAACTTGGAGTTGTCGCGCGGCATAACAGCCTCATAGTTTGGAAACTGGCCGTTGAGCTTGCGGGAGCTGAGCGTGCGATGTCCAACGCGGAAGAACAGCGTGTGTTCGTCGTCAGCAAACTCCACCTTCTCTGCGTCTGTCGAGGAAAGGAGTTGTTGCAGCTCCTGCAGTGCCTTGCGCGGAATCAGGATTCGCTTTTCTCCGCTGATGCCTTCGAGCGTCTCATTTGGCTTCTCAACGAATGCCAGGCGATGGCCGTCGGTGGCTACCATCGCCAACGACTCCGCCTTCATCACCAACAGTGCGCCGTTCAGCGTATAGCGCGACTCCTCATTGGAGATAGCGAAGACCGTGCGCGCAATGAGCGTTTTGAGCGCCGGCAATGAGATGGATGTGGAGGCGACAGCTGGGAACTCGGGGACTTGTGGATAGTTGGCCCGCGCCATGCCGACCATCTTTGTGTTCGAGCGGCCGCTGCGAATCTGGACCCAATGGTTTTCCAGCAGCTTGATGGAGATTTCGCTCTCAGGAAGCAGTTTGATGTAGTCGTACAGCTTCCGGGCTGGGATGGTGCATGCTCCCGCTTTCTTTACCTTCACCGCGGCGCTGGTCCGGATAGCCTGATCGAGATCGGTTGCGGTAATGTTCAACCGGTCGTCTTCGGCTTCCAGAAGAAAGTTCGACAGAATCGGTATCGTGGTCTTGCGCTCAACCACACTCTGCGTAGCGGTCAGTTCTCTCACTAGATCCTGGCGGCTTACGGTAATCTCCATCGCTGCCCCCTGTGCGACCGGCTTTTCCACTTCGGATTCCGCTGCTGGCATAGCTCACCTTCGCTCTTGAAGTCGAGTCGCAGCCCTTGCCACACTCTACAATACTCGGCTTAGTGGCGGAAACTGCTGTCTTTTCTACCCCTTGATTGTAGTCATCCTTGCAAATCTGTGAGCGTGGAAAAGCTGGTACGCATTTGGGAAATCCTGTCCCTACTACATCCCAGCAAAATCGAGGTCCGATCATTCCTGGTACACCATGGTCGCCGGAGTACGCTGGCGGCAGATCCCGCGAGCCGCCACTACGAAGTGTTAGGAGCTTTAAGAAATTTAAAAATCCAAGTAGAAGCAATAGTTCGCAGAGGAAAAGTGGGAATCTAGCCAAAGCGCTTTGAGAAGAAAGGCTTGAAATGTGCCAAGTTTTTGAAATCCGGGTCGCGCAAATTGGAAACCTGGGAAATCTTGTGCAACAGGACCCCGGATAGGGTTCGGTTTCCCACGTCTCCCACATGCACTGCAGAAAGCCCTGTGGATTGCAGCCGCGTTATGTGGAGGAAAAGACCAACCCGGCTGACTCCAATCACTTGGGTGCACCCTGGCATCCACAGCGGACGCAACATCCACAGTTTGCACATGCTCTGCCGGATCACGAATCCAGGTTCAGAAGAAGGAGCCATTCCCATTCATGGCAAAGTGGGCAACGTCTTCCCATAGCAGGAATTCGGCTTGGTGAATCCATTCAGCATCATCGTTTTGCGCTGTGACGCGATCCTACACTTGAGGATGGAAAGGAGAGCTGCACCGGTGGGCATCGACGTCAGCCATCTTGAAGATCAGTTGTTGCGGATGTCGCTGGATGGAGCACCGGGACGCGAATTTTGCCAGGCAATCTCGGAACTCGCGAGGACGGGACGCTTCGCACAATTGCGCAATGTGTTGCCGGGCGTCGTCTATGAGGAGCTTTGGGCACGCTACAAAAGCGATCCATCCGCGTTTGTAGCGGGGTGGAGCAAGCTGGCGCAGGAGATGCAACAGGGCTTTGTGCAGCACGCGCGCCAGAGGCTCACATCGCTTGCGTGCCTGCAGCAAGCCGTCGACGGTGCCGGTACTCCGGCATGGCAGGAGATACAGCGCGCTCTGGACGCAAACCGGAACGACTTGCTGCGAACCGCTTTTGCGCTGGAGCTGCTGGAGATGGTGGAACCTGCGGTGCAGCGCGCAACGCAGCTCCGCGAGTGCGTGGTGAATACGCTGAGCTCAACAGATGCCGATCGCTATCTTGATGAGGCAACCCGCTGCTACTTCTATGGCATGTTTACGGCCTGCGCCGTGATGTGCCGATCGGTGCTGGAAGAGGCGACGCGGGAGAAGGTTGCTCCTGTGCTCGGCCGCCTTATCCGTACGCGATATCGCAACGCCGCAACCCTGGGCAATCTGCTGCACGAGGTGAATAACAACCTTAAACTCACGGGCATTCACGAGGGCTTTCCACGAGTTGCCAACAAGGTGAACGATGCCGGCAGGAAAGCCGTGCACCAGGGCGTTATCTCAGAAAACGACGCGCGTGAGTGCCTGCAGAATACCCGTTCCGCTCTTAAGCTGCTGCTGAGCTGACCAGTCAGTCTCAGAAGCTCATTATGCTTCCACCCCGCTTCAGCGAAGGCTCTTGAGACTATTTCGATTTCGTAACCCCTTTGCGATTCTTGCCAGGAAATGCCCAGTGAATGCCGGTAGCATCGGGCGTTTTCGTCAGCAACGTTGGTTTTCCTACACGGTCACCTTCGATCTTTGTTGAATAGATGGCGTCGTTGACACGGTAGAGCATGGTTCCATTCTTCTCGATCAGCAGAACCTCGCTGTCCTGCTGTCCCGTGTTTAGCGTCAGCTTGCGGCCGTCAGCCAGATTCCAGATGGCGAGCTGACCTGGAATCCGGATATGAAGAAAGTGTGTTTCGTATGCCACGCTGATGCTGGGGCTTGCGGTGTACATGGGCGGCCTTTGCTCATTGGCTCGCTTCAGGCTCGCGGCGCTGATTTTCCCCGTGGGAGGACTCCAGTCCATCACTGTTGTCACCAGCCAATTGCCAAACAAACGCACCGGGGCGTAGGTCAGCGTGGAAACGGTTGTGGGTAATTCAAGGCTCCGCCAGTGATGCGTCTGCTTGTCGAGAACGAGCATATGCAAGGGATCGGCATGGAACGGTTGCTGCGCTGCGCCAACCGTATGGGTTGGGCCGTAAGCTCCCATCGACCTGGGCACAATCCAGAGGACAAGATAACGATCTGTCGATGCAAGGATCCAAACGTGGCGACGGAGTTTTGGATTGCTCCCGTCCTTTGCCGGGAGTGTTGCCAGAACCGCGTTGGGAGGAGAAACATGCGGCATGACCAGATCTACGCCGCGGAGCTGCGCCACAGGAGGACCAAGCTGGAAGGGTCCGCCGTTTTCTCCGCCATACTGAAGATCTTTGAATGCAGCCCAGCTTCCCGTTCCCACCCGCGGCCGAACGCTGCTAGGGTTGGCGTCAACTCGTGTCACTCGTTCGCTGGGGCAGTATTGCACCGCCGGCCGAACGCCGCGGCCGAAGACCGCACCCCAGCAGAAGGAACCGTCAAAGTTTGTGAGTGGCACAAAGTCGGCGCTCTCCGGATGGTTCTCGTGAAGTACGTAAACTCCCTTTCGTCCCGCCAGGTAAATGGTGCCGTGCAGGTCGTCGGCGAAATCGCTGAAGTGCTCGCCTGTCTTGAAGAATTGCTGAACCAGTCGCAGCGTGTGGTTGCGGCCCAGGGTGTAGAGCGAAGCCGGGTAAGAGTGGATCGCCTGCAGGCCAACGGGAGTAGCGGCTACGAAGTAGATTTTCTGCGGGTTCTCTGTCTGAGTAGCGGCCGCACGTGCCTGCGCCGACGCGTATGCAAGCAGGGCAAGAAGCAAAAAGACAGCCGTCGCGGTTTCGAAAGCGGCGGGCTGTGCTCGGTTAAGAAGTTTCATCAGCCACGCACCTCAACAGATTAAGATGCGCTTACCCTAGTGTCCTGAGTCTGAAGTTCTTGCACAAAATCTGGCGACGGAATCGAGGATCTGGTCTGCGTTTTTGTGCCAGATGAACGGTTTTGGATCTTTGTTGTGGTGTTGGATGTAGGTGCGGATGGCCTTCTCCAACTCTTTGGTTGAGCGATGCACGCCGCGGCGGAGCTGTTTTTCCGTCAGCAGAGCGAACCAGCGCTCGACCAGGTTGAGCCAGCTGGCCGAGGTGGGCGTGAAATGCAGATGGAAGCGAGGTCTTTTCACCAGCCAGTCACGAATCAGTTGGGTTTTATGGGTGCCGTAGTTGTCCAGGATCAGATGCACGTCCAGTTTCGCGGGCACGTTCTGCTCGATGGTATCGAGGAAGTTGCGGAACTCCAGCGAGCGATGCCGCCGCTGTGTCTGCCCGATCAGCTCGCCGCTCTTGGTGTCGAGGGCGGCAAACAAGGTGGTGGTTCCGTGGCGCGCATAATCGTGCGTGCGGCGTTCGATCTGGCCGGGACGCATGGGCAACAGCGGAGCGGTTCTGTCCAGTGCCTGAATCTGGCTCTTTTCATCGACGCACAGCACCAGGGCGCGTTCTGGCGGAGCCATATACAGTCCCACAATGTCACGAACCTTTTCAATGAACAGCGGGTCCTTCGATAACTTGAACGTCTCGGAGCGGTGCGGCGCCAGCGAAAAGGCGCGCCAGATGCGGCTGATCGAGGACTGACTTAAGCCACATGCCCTGGCCATGTCGCGGGTGGACCAATGCGTGGCAGCCTCTGACTGACTTTCCAGAGTTCGCGTCAACACCTGTTCGATTTGTTCGTCACGCAGTTTGCGTGAGGTGCCCGGGCGCGGTTCGTCGAGCAAACCATCCAGGCCCAACTCCAAATATCGCCTCCGCCATTTACCTACCGTATGGGGGATGGTGTTCAAGCGGGTGGCAATGACCTTGTTGTTGATGCCTTCGGCTGCCAACAAAATGATCCGCGACCGCATGGCCAGCGCCTGGCCGGTCTTCGCCCGCCTGGTCCAGGCTACGAGCTGAAGCCGGTCTTGTTCGGAAATCGAAACTGGAGCCAACGGACGACCAGTGCGCATCGGAGTTCCTCCCACTCTATCCGATGCGTCACATGTCCATACTTATGCTATTTATTTAAGACTCAGTATACTAGGCATGCGTGGGATCTCCCACTGCCGCTGCAATCGCAGCCTGCGCCAGCGGCGCCATCACAGCATAGCCGGCGGCGTTCGGATGCAACCCATCATCGGCCAGTTGCCTCCGCATTTTGCCTTGCTCATCCGCCATCGCTGAGAAATAGTCGACGTAACCGTGGCCCTCCGCGGCGGAGTACTGTCTGAGCCAATCGTTGAGCGCCAGAATTCTTGGCAGCGGACGAAGCACATAGAATCTCACTGTCGCCAACGTACCGCGATGCACCGGCGTCACCGATCCGAAGACCACGCGAATGCCATGCGCACGCGCCAACTCGGCCAAGGTGGCGTAATTGCCGGTAATCTCTTCCGTCGTCGCCGGTCCGGTATTGCCGGCAATATCGTTTGTACCGGCCAGGATCAGCACCACTGCCGGCCGCAGGTCGATCACATCCGGCCTGAAGCGCAGCAGTAACTGCGCGGTCGTTTGCGCGCGAATTCCCCGGTTGATGTAACCTCGCCCGGGGAACGATGCGTCTAGGTTCCAGAACTCGGTAATGGAGTCGCCGAAAAACACAATCCGCCGCTCGCCCGGCGCCGGCGCCCCCAGCGCCGCGTTGGCATCGCGATAGTGGTAAAGATTGCCGAAGTCATGAAAGAACTTGAGAATAGGGGACCTCCTGGCTGAGCTTCTTGTCTGGCACGATGCATACTCCGCGCAGCTTTCTTATACTTTAATTTCCATGTCCTACACTGCGGCCATCGACCAACTCAGTGCACTGGCGCCGGAGCTTGCCCCGCAGCCCGGCCAGCCGCGGCGCAAGTTCTCGCTTGACGAGGTGCGTACACTTCTTGGCGCCCTGGGCAATCCGCAGCGCAGCTTTCAATCAGTGCTTATTGCCGGGACCAATGGAAAGGGCTCGACGGCCGCCACGTTGGCATCGATTCTGACCGCCTCGGGCCTGCGTGCCGGCCTGTATACCTCGCCGCATCTCATCAGGCCTAACGAGCGCATCCGGGTACAGCGCGACGAGATCTCGGACGATGACTTTGCCCGCCTTTATTTCCGCGTGGACGACGTGGCCCGGCAGCTTCTGCTGGAGGGCCGGCTCCCGCAGGCGCCCAGCTACTTTGAGATGCTCACCGCGCTGGGCTTTCTCCACTTCGCAGAGCGCCACGTGGACGTTGCCGTTCTTGAAGTAGGTATGGGCGGCCGCCTTGACGCCACGAATGTCGTCGATCCGCTCGTTTCTGTGATTACAGACATCTCGCTCGACCACATGGAGTGGCTCGGCCCAACTATCGAGACCATTGCGCGGGAGAAAGCCGGTATCCTCAGGGAGCATGGCACGCTGGTCACGCTGCCGCAGCATCCTGACGCGAATCGTGTTCTCGGTGAAATCGCGATGAAGCTGGATATGCGCGCGGTAAGCGCCGTTCCCTATATGCCGCCAAGCTTCAACGTGGCTGGCCCATATGATGTTGACGCTCTTGGCGGGTCCATCCAGGTGGATTCGCCGCTCCAGGGTGCGCACCAGCAGCGCAACGTGGCGCTGGCCATCGCGACGGCTGTGGAGTTGCGTGCGTATCACGGACTTCCGATCACTCCTCAGGCTCTTTCCGCGGGGATTCGGGAGACGAGCTGGCCGGGCCGGCTTGAGCGTATCGTGGCGCGCGGCGTGGAGTGGATCCTCGATGTGGCGCACAATCCCGCCGGCGGCTGGGCGCTACGGTCGAGCCTGCGCGGCATTCTGGAACTGCGGAAGCCCAGGACGCTGGTCTTCAGTTGCCTGCGTGACAAGCCGCTAACCGAGTTGGCGCAGATTCTCTTTCCTCTCTTCGACCACGTGATCCTGCCACCCATTCACACCTCACGCGGTGCGGCTCCGGCGGATCTACTGTCTGCGGCCCAGGCCACCGGTACGCCGGCAACCATAACCGCCTCGATAAACGAGGCGCTCAACCGCGCTGTCGAACTCACCGACGGCGGCGTGACGGTCATTTCAGGTTCAGTCTACCTGGTGGGCGAGGCGCGCGCGTTGCTGCTGGCCTCAGGCGAGGCACAGCCATGAACGTACGTCCCAACCCGCTTCCCTGGCCGGTTCGCTGGCGCTCCAATCTTATTAAGGCGCCGCTCTTCTTCTTCGCCACGGGCTTCTTCGGCACCATCGCGCTTCTTCTGTCGCTCGTGGACAAAAGCGGTCGAGCGCAGCACCGCGTAGCACGCCTTTGGGCCCGCGCCAGCGTCTGGGCCACCGGCGCAAAGGTCACCGTGCACGGTGAGGAGATTCTGCGCAAGCATCCCGTAGCCGTCTACGCTGCCAACCACACTTCCTACATCGATACGCCGGTTATCTTTGCCTCGCTGCCTTTCCAGTTCCGGATCCTGGCCAAGAAGGAGCTCTGGCAACTGCCCTTCATTGGCTGGTACCTCAACCGCTCCGGGCAGATATCGATTGACACCACCAACGCTCACAGCACGCTTTCCAGCCTGGGCACGGGCGTCAAGGCGCTGCGCTCCGGCATGCCGCTGTTTGTCTTCCCTGAGGGCCGCCGCACCGACACGGGAAACTTGAATCCCTTCCTCTCCGGCGCGGCTTTTCTTGCTATCCGCGCGCAGGTACCGCTCATCCCCATTGCGCTTACCGGCGGCTACGACCTGCTCCCCATTCACTCGCGCCATTTCTACCCCGTTCCGCTCACCATCAGCGCGGGCGAGCCCATTGAGACCAAAGGAATGACTATGCGGCAGGCGGACGAGCTGACGGCAAAGCTGCGAACGGCAATTGAGAATCTGCTGGGGATGCCGGCGACGGAGCCGGAAGCACAGGCAGCGGCGGAGAGATAACCTTCGACGCAAAAACGCCGTCTAGTCCTGTAAGTGCCGTAACTCGGGAGGACAACTTATGACTTCCTGGGCGCGCGCGGCGGGGATAAACTTACTCTTCACCTTCGTCCTTATTGTCGGCGGTCCTGCCGGTTGCCACAGCGCCTCAAATCGGGCTTCAACTTCCAGTTCCGCCGGCGTGGCAGGCAACTGGCAGTTCACTGCCACCTATGGCAAGGACTCGAAGGTTCCCATCGGCGCCTATCTCACCATATCGGGCGGCTCGATCAGCGGCGTGGCGCAGGTGCAGAAGAGATTCTCCGGCGGCTGCGATGCGAACGGCTGCTGTGGAGGTCCCTTTTCCGAATTCGATCGCTTGGTGACAGGGAGCGTCGATGGCAGCGGCAACGTCACGCTGCGATCCGTGGTGCCGGGCGGTGGCCCGGTCTTTTCCATGACCGGTTACACAAGCCACGGCTCAATGGCGCAGGGCAACTTTACGCTGTCTGGCTCATGCCCCGCCCAGGGAACCATCACGGGTACCAGGATCCCGGCGCTGCACGGCACTTATGCAGGCACGCTTACCTCCGAAACAACCGGGGAGAACTTCAACATCCTGGTAACGCTCGACCAGAGCAAGACCCTCAATCCGAAAGGATCGTTCAACGTGAGCGGCGGCGTCAGGCTTCAAGGGTATTCATGCCTGAGTTCCGCGAGGATTGCCACACCGCTCGACCATAACTCAGGGCTTCTCGGGAATGCCTTCAAGGTCACGATGAAATCTTCAGCAGGCGGAGCCATGCTGGGCCTCACCGGCACAGTTGCGCAGGGCGGCCAGACGCTGAAAACCACCTATGCCGTTATTGGCGGAAGCTGCCGCAACGATTTTGGAAGAGGAACGCTGACGCTGCAGTAACGCGCAGCCGTGGCCCCGTTTTCAGGTAATCTCCGCATTGGTTGCTTGCGCAAGAATCGTGGAAGGGGTATAGACCGCAGCATGGACACCGTCGGGACGCTATTCTTTGCAACGGTTGTTTCAGCCCTGCAGCTTTGCTAAACTTCGCGCGTCAGCAGATGGCGGGCCCTTTACATTCCGGCGTAATAATTGGCCTTGTGTTTGGCGTGATGAGTCTATGTTGGACCCCGTCGAATGCTCTAGCGCAGAACCGCTGCGTATCCCGGAATCTAAGCCTTTCCGCATTGCAGGGAGATGCAGCTGAAGCTGACTGGCTCAGCTATCGAAATCCAATAAACGGCCTTGCCTTCCTTTATCCGCCGTCGATGCGGGTCGAGGAACGAAATCCCGCGACATTTCACTTCGATGTCGCGCCCGAGGTGATCGTGGACCTGAAGGGCAATGAGCCGAACAATCCCAACGTCACGGTAATGCGTTTCATATGCGCGGCGGGCCGAAAGACACCGGAAATGGCAGCCGGCAAGGCACGCGCGCTTCTAAAGACTCGTCCCGAGAGTACCCCTGGCGGGAGCGTCGCCAATGGTGCGATCGGCGCAATGCAGATTGATGGTCACGAAGCGATTGTTAGCTGTGGATGCGGGCGAGCAGCCTGCCACTACGGCATCGTCACTTTGCAGCCGTACGAATGCCGAATCCTTCCGATGGTGACTGGGGATGGATTCGCCGACAATGATCCACCGCCGCATGACGGCGAATTTCCGCTGCTCTCGATAATCAAAACGGTGCATTTCGAATCCGTGGCAAAATGAGTTCACGCTGATGAACTCATATCGCGGGAATTGAAAACTCTGCGCTCCACTTCCGGTCATTAGGGCCGCGACCTCTTAACCAATGATAACTACTTAGTAAACATAGGAGTCCGCAAACAGCCTGAGCGAAACCGTATCCTCGTCGGCGCACTCCGGCTTACACTGGACTCCATGAGCGTGCATGTCGCCATCCCCGTGCCCAGTAGCGATCCTGAATACAACGAGCGGTCGCTCCCGCCCTATCTCGACGCATTGAGAGCTGCTGGCTTGATGCCTGTAGTGGTTCCGCTCACTGAACCGCAGGAGCGCGTAGCGAAGCTGCTTGCCGGAGTGCAGGGAGTTTTGCTGCCGGGCAGCCGCTATGACGTGGATCCGCAGCGCTTCGGAGAAGCGCGGATCCCCGAGTGTGGCGAGGCCGATCCGCCGCGCACCGCGGTCGACGAGCTGCTGCTGCAGGACGCGTTCAATCTGCACAAGCCGGTTCTTGCCATCTGTCACGGCAGTCAGAGCCTGAACGTGTGGTGCAATGGTCCGCTCATTCAGGATCTCAAGACCGAGGTCAACCACCGGCCTGGCCGCCAGGTCGTAGAGGCGCATCCGGTGCAGATATCCCCTGGTTCCCGGCTTGCGGCGCTCATGCCTGAGGGTCAGACGGAGATCCAGGTCAACTCCAGCCACCATCAGGCTATCCGCGTCCCAGGCGACAACCTGCTGATTAGCGCCGTCTCGCCGCGTGACGGCGTGATTGAAGCCGTGGAGCTGGACGCCCCCGGTCACTTTGTCGTTGCTGTGCAGTGGCATCCCGAGCGCACCTACGCGCATTGCGCCTTCTCCCGGGCCATCTTTGCGGCCTTCAGCCAGGCGGCCGCCACCTGGACGCCGCGCTCGATCAGCGAATCGGTCGCCCCGGCATGAGTGGGGAGCATGTGCATCTTCGGCTCAACGCGCTGCTGGCCAACGCCGGTTTGGCGCCGTTGGACGAGGCAACAGGCCAGAGTTTCGAAGATTATTGTTCGCTTTTTATTCGCTGGAATGCGCGCCTGAATCTAAGTGCCGTGCGCGATGAAGAAGGCATTCTGCGCCGCCATTTTGTTGAGTCGATAGCCTGTGCGCGCGCTTTACCCGCAGGGATCGCCACCCTGCTGGATTTCGGCTCAGGCGCTGGGCTGCCTGGGATCCCCATCGTGCTCTGCAGGCCTGAAGTCTCTGTGACTCTGGCCGAGTCGCAAGGCAAGAAGGCGGCATTCCTTCGGGAAGCAATTCGTACCCTGGGAGTTGAGGCAGTGGTGCATGCGGGCCGCGCGGAGTTGCTCACTCAGTCCTTCGATTGCGTCACCCTGCGTGCCGTGGACCGTATGGCGCTTGCAGTGAAGACAGCCTCTCGCCTGGTTGCGCCCGCCGGCTGGCTGGCGCTAATGACCACTCACGGCGAGTTGGAAAACCTCAAGGCCGCTGCCGGCGCGGTGTTTTCGTGGTCTGACGCGATTCCGCTCCCAGGCAGCGATGAGCGGATCCTGGCCTTGGGCAAAAGGAACCTCAGTTAGCCAACTTGATAAGTGCAAGCTTACGTATTGCCGGCAGATCCCGGGACTTCGAGACCAGAAGCCGCAGGCCGGTTCCCTCCGGGTATCGTGGGGCCTCATCGAGAGTCACGAGCACGGCCTTGGGTAAGTTGCTCGTCTGCGCAGCTGCCACTGCCTTGGCGCCAAGGATGAACATGACCTGGAATCGTCCTTCGCCCGGACCCAGATAGACGATGGTCCGCTTCTTGAGCTTCAGCCGAAGCGTCCATCCGTACTTGGGCAAATAGGAAGTCCATTCGTGGATGTTGACGCCCTGCTCCTTGTTGAACCAGTCGAGCAGTTCATTCCATGCGGAGAAGGCTGGCCCAAGGGCGGTATAGAGTTCCTTTTCCGTAGGTTGTGCAGCCTTGCCAATGAACGCATTCGTGAAGTCCATCTTCTTGCCTGTCTTTCATGCATTCCGTGACGTAAATCAACGCCGCGTCACTGCCGGCACATGGTATTTGAGTTGCCGTCACGCGTGTCGAGCGTGTACGGCGCTGACGCTCAGACGAGCTCCATACTAGCCTGTTTCTGCACCCTCGATAGTAACGCGGAAGTGGGCGTGCAGCGTCCGGTACTTCGGGTCAGGGCTCAACTGGGTGAATGCCGGCAAAGTGGCCGAATCCGCAATGCAGTTCTGCAAATCGGCAAAGGCCGTTCACCCAGCCTGGTTTCCGCCATCGCAGATGTTGATGCCGTTGGCTCTGTCCAACACGCAGTCAAATGCAGATTCGATCACCTGGAGAGGGGATGCGCAGGGATGTCGCCACTGTTCGCTCTATCGGTTATGCGCACCGCTTTTCTGAGAAGAATCTCCACATGCTCATGCGGCAGGGATTCCAGGGAGCGATGAATCTGGAACCTCACAGACGATTCCATCTGCCAGTCACAGTGTTCCACGTGGAACATTGTGGGTCGAAATGAGGGCGATGTTCCACGTGGAACATCCTGTTGGGCACTCCCCAGAAACCCAAGTTAGGCCGCTACACAAGCAGGAGTTTTCCACCGATAACCCTCCTGCTACACGGTCTGAACGACCCCGGTTCATCCCTGGCGAACCCATTTCCAATGAATCATTTACCGTATAGTTAACCCCGATGTCCCTAGCGACTTTCCACAGGTTTGCCCTTTTCTCCACAGCTCAATTCCCTGCACTGAACCGGCCCTTCCCTTTACTCTGGATTGCCATGGGCAAGATTCTCGGCGTTGTCAATCAAAAAGGGGGTGTGGGCAAGACCACCACGGCGATTAACCTTGCCGCCAGCCTCGCTATCGAAGGGCTCAGGATACTACTCGTGGACTGCGATCCGCAGGCCAACGCCTCTTCCGGCCTCGGCTTCCAGCGCGACGACAACCGCCGCTCCGTTTACGATCTCCTGATGGGTGATTGCCCCGTCGACCAGGTAGTCCTGCCCACTGCGCTCGAAAATCTCTGGCTGCTACCTGGCGCAAACCACCTTACGGGTGTCAATATCGAGCTGGCTCAGGCCGAGGACCGCGCCGTTCGCCTCCGCAATGCGCTTCAAAGTGTGCGCGACAACCTCGACCTGATTATTCTCGACTGCCCGCCTGCGCTCAATCTGCTCACGCTGAATGTTCTTGTCGCTGCAGACATGCTGATCGTCCCTATGCAGGCCGAATATTTTGCTCTGGAAGGGGTCTCCGAACTGATCTCAACCCTCGAACGCGTTCGCGCCAACGTCAATCCCGAGCTCACGATTGAGGGCGTCCTGCTCACCATGTACGACGACCGCACCAACCTTGCCCAACAAGTTACAGATACCCTCCGCGAACACTTCCGGGATCGGCTCTACAAAACCGTCATTCCGCGCAATGTGCGTCTGGCGGAGGCGCCAAGCCATGGCAAGCCCGTCGCGCTGTACGATCCGCGTTCCCGAGGGGCCGAAGCCTATTTCGACTTGGCAACCGAGTTTCTGACCCGCAACCAGATGCAAAGTCCGCGTGGAGCCAAACGCAAGGCAGCTGCTACCGTCGCGGCTAAGAGAGAGACCAAGGTGCGCTTCTGGCCTTACGCCTGAGTTTTTGATTCGCTGTGCCTCCTAAACCCCCGGGGCGGCCAGTTGAGCGACAGCACCAGAACAAGAATCTGCGGCGAATTTGGCCGCAAACCAAAGGATCCGGAATCATGAATGCCGTTGCGACTGACACAAAACGACGCGCCTTGGGCAAGGGTCTTGACTCGCTGCTACCGCGGGTAAATGCAGCCACGCCCGACACGGAAGGCGGAAAACCCCGCGAGATCCCTGTCGACCAGATCGACCCCAACCCGTTTCAGACGCGCTCGCATGTAGGCGAAGAGCAGTTGGCAGAGCTGGCCGCCTCGATTACTGCCAACGGTGTCGTGCAACCGATCCTGGTGCGCCCCCAGATGAGCGGACGCTATCAACTTATCGCTGGCGAACGACGGTGGCGTGCTTCCCGCATCGCCGGCAAGGAGACGATTCCGGCCATCCTGCGCCAAGTCTCCGACGAGCAGGCGATGGAGATCACCATCGTTGAGAATCTGCAGCGTGCCGACCTGAACCCCATGGAGCAGGCGCGCGCCTTCGAGCGGCTCTCGCGCGAATTTCACATGACCCAGGAGCAGATGGCCCATCGTACCGGCAAGGACCGTGCCACGGTTTCTAACTTCTTGCGTTTGTTGCGCTTACCGCAAACCG
Organism: uncultured Acidobacteriota bacterium; assembly: GCA_963830225.1. Lineage (GTDB taxonomy): Bacteria > Acidobacteriota > Terriglobia > Terriglobales > Acidobacteriaceae > Telmatobacter. The sequence goes on from CAWHLO010000001.1 coordinate 1,317,924, forward strand.
TGCAGACACGCGTCGAGTCAGGTGAGCTGAGCTTTGGCCACGCTCGTACCCTGCTTGCCTTCGAACATGCTGAAGAGATCGAGAAAGCCGCGCAGCGAATCACCGCACTTTCGCTTTCTGTTCGCCAAACCGAGAACTACGTGCAGGGGGTATTGCATCCAGAGCGCAAAGCCGCCAAGGAAGCCAAGCCCAAGCCGCCTGTCGACCCCAATGTCCGCGAGGCGCAGGATCAACTGCAGCGTGCCATTGGTCTCAAGGTCACTGTTGAGGATCGCAACGGCCGCGGCAAAGTGATCATCGAGTATGCACGTTTGGAGGACTTCGATGCGCTGATGGAAAGGCTGCTGGGGGACCGAGTGTCCTGATTGGCCGATGCGGCATTTCCGGCCGGTCCTGCCGATATGCAGAACCGGGTGAAACTGTGGCTCAGAGCTTCAGGGGTGGTAGGATCGCTTTTTCCCGGGGCATCGGACTTATCAGCCTCAAGTCGTAGAGATCCTTGTTCTCTGCGAACGATCATTTCGGCTCGCCCTCACACCTGCATCACTTCGGCTTCTTTCTTCTGGGCGAGCTCTTCCATGCGGCGGATCTCTTCGTCGGTCATCTTCTGAACTTCTTCGAGTGCGCGCTTCTCTTCATCCTCGCTGATCTTCTTTTCCTTGGCCATCTTCTTCAGGACTTCGTTGCCGTCGCGGCGCACGTTGCGGACGGCTGTGCGGTGCTCTTCAAGGACCTTGTTCAGGTGCTTGCAGATTTCGCGGCGGCGCTCCTCGGTCATAGGCGGCACGGGAACGCGGATGATCTTGCCGTCCGACATGGGATTGAAGCCGAGGTCGGAGGCCTGAATAGCCTTCTCGATATCCTTGAGAACGGTCGGATCCCAGGGAGAGACGACAATCAGCTGTGGCTCGGGTGCTGAGAGCTGTGCCACCTGGCTGATAGGAGTGGGCGTGCCGTAGTAGTCCACCTTGACCTGGTCAAGCATGTGCACGCTGGCACGGCCGGTGCGCGTTGAGGCCAGGCCGGACTGGAAATCGGTCACCGCACTGTCCATGCGCCGCTTGAGGTCGTTGCTGAGGTCTTTAAGCGCCGGAATACCGGCCATGATCGAAGCTGCCATCTGATTTGTCCTCGTTAGGGCCAACTTGCCAACGGTTATTCTACAACTTCAAAGCCATCGCTCCGAGTCACCATAACGATAGCCACAGTCGGCTATGCCGGAGCGGTTGTCGTTGCCGCAGCCTGCTCATGAGCATGATAGCTCGACCGCACCAGCGGCCCGGATTCAACGTGGCGGAAACCCATCTTGAGAGCTTCGGTTTTCAGCTCGGCGAATTCGCGCGGTGTGTAGAGCCGCGTCATGGGCAGGTGATTGCGCGAGGGGCGCAGATATTGGCCGATGGTAAGAATGTCACAGCCCACTGCGGCTAGGTCGCGGAAGACTTCGAGCAGTTCTAGCGTTTCCTCGCCGATGCCCACCATCACGCCAGACTTGGTCAAGCCATCAGGCCGCAACGCCTTCGCGTATCGCAGAAGTTCCAGCGTGCGCTCATAGCGTGCGCCCGAGCGGACCACGCGATAGAGGCGCGGAACCGACTCCGTGTTGTGGTTGAGCACTTCAGGGCGCGCTTCGACGACGGTGCGGATGGCTTCGCGGTCGCCCTGGAAGTCGGGGATGAGGACCTCAATGCGACAGCCGGGGGCCTGGCGGCGGATCTCTTCGATAACCATGGCAAAGATGCGGGCGCCGCCGAGCAGGTCGTCGTCGCGATTCACGCTGGTTACCACGGCATGCTCAAGACCAAGCGCGGCCACGGCTTCAGCCACGCGGCGCGGCTCGTCGTAGTCGAGCGGCTCGGGGCGGCCCTTGGGCACGGCGCAGAAGCCACAGCGGCGCGTGCACAAATTGCCGAGCATCATGAAGGTGGCTGTTTTATGGTGCCAGCACTCGCCGATATTGGGGCACTGCGCGCTCTCGCAAACCGTGTGCAGGCCCAGTGAGCGGGCCAGCCGCTTAAGGCTGTGGTAGTTCTCTCCCACCGGCGCGCGCGCCTTCAACCACTCCGGTTTGGGTGCCGGGGCGCGGCGCAGCGGCTCAATCTGGACGAGTTCAGGCACGCTTACATTCTAATTGCAGCGAAAAGAGGTCTGAGCCAGTCTAATAAAAGCACCATTGCTGAACTGCGAGAAGGAGTGAGGGAGAGTCCCGCATAATGCGTCGTCTGGGGGTGTGGGGAATTTTGTTTGCGTTGACCGCGGCCTGTGCCTCGGCGGCGAGTCTACGGCTGCCATTTGCGGCAAAGCATGCATTCAGTAAGCGAAAGAAGGCGCCGGCGCAACTGCATCTCAAGCGGCATCCTGTGGTGGCTCTTACATTTGACGATCTGCCCGCCGGAGGTGACTTGCACGTAGGCGAGACGCGCGCGGCGATTGCCAAGCGACTGGTGAACGAGCTGAAAGCCGCCCATCTCAAAGGCGTCTACGGCTTCGTGAATGGCACGGGCGTCGCCGAAGATCCCGATCTGCAAGCCGCGCTGCATATCTGGCTCAACGCAGGCATGGAGATCGGCAATCACACCTGGTCGCATCCTGCGCTCGACCAGAGCACCGCGGAAAGCTACATCCACAACATCGCCATCAATGAGCCCACTCTGCAGGAATACGAGCCCTTCAGCAATTGGCACTGGTTTCGGTATCCGTATCTTGAGGAAGGCAACACGCTCTCCAAGCGAGATACCGTCCGCAACTGGCTCTTCGATCACAGCTATCGCATTGCCCAGGTCACGCTGAACTTTCAGGATGACGACTGGGACGATCCCTATGGCCGCTGCCTGGCAAAGCACGATGAAGCCGGCATTGCGTGGCTCAAGCAGAGCTACATGGAAAATGCCGTGGAGTTTATCCGCGTGGGCCGCGAAGAAGAGAAGATCGCCTTAGGCCATGAGGTTCCGAATGTGCTTTTGCTGCACGAAACGGACTTCACTACCCTCATGCTGCCCAGCCTCATCAAGCTGTTGCGCAGTGAGGGCTTCCGCTTTGCTCCGCTTGCCAAGATCGAGCGCAATCGCGTTTACGCCATAAATCCCAATTTCGGTGATCCCGGCGGCGGCACGCTCCCCGATCAATTCATGGATGTGCGCCACCTGAAGTATCCTGCGTTCAGGCCCGAGCCGGTGCAAAAGCTCAACAGCCTGTGCCAGTAACATCGAGCGCAGTTACGCCGCGCTGCAATTCGACTTAAGGTGTTTATTTTCCTTATTTTATTGCGAAACTGGCATCTTGACGCCATTCGGCCGAACACACTGGCTCAGTCGATTTACCGTCCAAAATCCAAAACTTTCCCCCTTTTGGGAGCATCATGAATATAGGCCGCGTAGCTGGGGTGCGGTCCCTTGGGATCCACTTCTGGCAAAGCGTTAATGGTGTATCGGTCGCGGCCGGGAAAGGAGTCAACCATGAGAGCAGAACGTCCATTGCTTGCCTCCGCGGCATTCCTCGCAGCCGGACTTACGACCCTCTTTTACTACGGCACTGCCGGCAGTGGTCTCAGCGCGGCAATTCCCTGGTCGGACTCCCACTTTCACCTGAACCTAGTGGTGGATGGGCCGGCTGCCATCGGCGGCGTGGTGCTTACCGTCATCGGCGTGTTGTTCCTTATCTGGGCCATTCTGGGAGCGCTTGCCTGGGTGGGGAGCGTAGTTGCAGGAGGAGAGCACGCCAGGGAAAAACTGGCCGGTCGGCCTCAGCCGGTGCAACCGGAGGGTTCGCAGTTTAACCAGACATCGGCCTCGGAACACAAACGGGCGTCGTAGCAAAGGTACTGTGTGGCGCTGCAGGCCGAATGCGAAATGAAGCAGAAAGGCAGAAGGCCTGCAAGTGCTCCTGCACGCCGCGCTACCTTAGTTTTTCGCGCACTTCAGTGCGAATGAGATAGAGAAAGAAGACCAGGTTCAGCAGGCCCTGCACCAGAAATGGAAGTCCGTAATGCCCGGCGAATTTCCAGAGAAACATCGCGGCCAGAAGCATCACGGCCGCCAGCGTCAGCGCCCAGGCCCAGCGCAGCATCAGCAGAAGGCCCAGGCCGGCTGCGATGAAAATCGCAGAAAAAATCACGTAAAACCGCGGCTCATGACCTCCTACGACGCCCAGGATGTTGATGCCTGAAAGCAGCAGCATATAAAGGCTGATGGCGGCCAATCCCGGCAACGGCATCGTCCCGCGGCGCGGCGGTGGAATGCCACGCGGACGCTCGTCGCCCGCGGGCTCCTGTCCGGAGCCACCAGTGCCGGCAGCGTTAAGATCTTCATCGCTCATAGCGTGTGCAAATAGGCCAGCAAGTCACGAAGCTGACTGTCAGTGAGTGCGGTTGCGGGCATCATGCCGTGGCCGTGCAGGATCACGTCGGTCATGCGGTCGTTGGTGGGCGGCGCGCCCGATGGCATGGACTTGAGCTTGGTGAGCGCCTGCAGGCCGGGGCCGTGCAACGAGCGAGTGCTGGTGGCGTAGTGGCAGCGGGCACAGTATCGCTTGAAAACCACGGCGCCTCGGGCCTCCTGCGCGTTCCACTGCGACGGAGGCATAGAGGGCGGCAGCTTGCGGCAGCCAGCCAGGCTGACGAGGGCCACACCACTTAGAACGAGAGCGGATAATACGGCAAACAACCGGGAGCGCATCTGCCTTCGATGATACAGGTTCACTCGCTTGCGGCGATGGCTTCCACGATGTGGTCAATGGCTTTAGCCTCTGCCGCACTTCCCGGCCGCCGTCCGTCGACGAGGATGGAAAAGGAAAGCATCCGGCCACTCTTCGTCTCTACGTATCCTGAGAGCGCGTTCACTTCATCCAGCGTGCCGGTCTTGGCCCATACGTGGCCTTTGAGCGGCGCGTGCCTGAAGCGGTCTTCGAGGGTTCCGTCCACGCCGCCGATGGGTAGAGTCTCTCGCCACTCCTTGCCCCACGGCTGCCGTGCAGCGTAATCGAGCAGCGTGGTGAAAGCGCGCGGCGCCACCCGGTCGTCTGGACTCATGCCGGAGCCGTCGTAAAGAAAGAACTCGCCGTCATCCACACCGGCATTCACCAGGAACTGGCGCACCACGCGCGCGCCCTCTCCCAGACTTCCGGCATTGCCTTCCAGTTTGCCCAGCAGGCGCAGCAGCAGCTCGGCATGCAGGTTCTGGCTGGTCTTGTTGATCACCTTGATGTCTTCGGCTATGGGCACTGAGACGCGGTGGGCAAGCAGCCTGCGGCCTCTCAGCGGAGCCTCTACAGTGGTCAGATTCACGGGGCTCAGCTTGATGGGCTTTTCGCGCTCTCCGATGAAATTTCCGGTGCCTTCAGGAAACTCGTGTGCTGCCACCGACGAACCCGTCACCTGGATGCCGCGGCCGAGCAGCGCTACCTGAAAGGCCTGCGCCGTGAATTCAGCAGGATCATCGACGGCGAGTTCCAGGCGAAGGCCTCTCGTTGGAATCGTCCCCCAGGCACGTACCAGCATGGAGCCGGGCTTGCGGGCCAGACCGGGATGTGCCTCCGCGCCCGCCGGTGCAACGGTCATGTTGTTTTCCAGCGCGTAATACGGAATATCCGGACTCCATTCCGCCTCGGTTGGGTGATAGGCAGACTTGCTCGGCATAACGGTGAGTTGCTGTGTGTTGTCGTTGAAGGTAAGCGCAGACACCGGAGCGCCGTAACCCCACTGCAGATCGTTCCAGGCCCATCCCTGGCCGTAAGGCTGGTAGAGGAAGTAGCTGTCGTCGCCCACCACGTTCCCATCCACGGTGCGCACGCCCTCCTGTAACACTCCCTGAGCCAGCACATCCAGCACGCTCATGGGAGTTGGCGGTTTCGGCGGAGGCCCCTGGCCCGCCGGCGGTGCGGTCGGGGCTGCCGATGGCGGCTTGTAGGGGTACTCGCGCGCGCTCAGTGTGGGGTCGCCGCAGCCCAGCAGGATCAGGTTGCCATGCAGCGTTCCCGCAGCGTCCACTTTGCCGTCGGCCACCACAGCGGTTGTCCACGTCAGCGTGTTTACGGGCAGCAGTGCAAAGGCCGCGGCGGTGGTGATCAGCTTGGCGTTGGAAGCGGGGATGAAGAGGCGGTTGTCATTGAGGGAATAGATGGATTTGCCGTCCAGCGCGGTCACGCTGATGCCGAAGTCGGAATGGCGCAGCGCCGGCTCGCGCAAAATGGCCCGGATGCGGTTAGCGAGCGGGCCGGTCTGCTCAAACGTCAGGGCGCGCCGTGGCGGTTGCGGTCGCGGTCGCCGGACCTGGGCTGATGGAGCAATGGGCAGCAGCAGAGCACCTGCGAGCGCACATGCGAGCATTCGGCCAAAACTCTTCATGGTCGGAGTGTAAGGCATTTGTGCCGGGTACATCGAGAGCCGCACCGGCCGCAGGCGAATTCTCTTGCTCCCAAAATGGGAGCAGTGTAATCTGAAGCGGTGAGGATCATTGCGCGGAGCACTCTAAGCGCGTTTGTCCGCAACTGGGTGGAACCGAGGCTCCGACGGGTGGTTCAAGAGAAGCTGGATGCCTGGTATGCCGTGGTCTCGCGTGCTGAGTGGAAGAATTCGGCGGAGCTCAAGCAGCAGCATCGAACGGCGAGTATCGTCTCCTCTGTGCGCGTGGTGTTCAATATCAAAGGCAATGAGTTTCGCCTGGTCACCGCAGTGGATTACGAGCACGGAATCGTTCTGATCCACTGGTTGGGCACACATCGCGAGTACGACCGAATCGACGTAACCACAGTGAAGTTTGAAAAGGAGCGTTATGCAGATCCGACCGGTTCGAACTGAAGCGGAATACGATGCGGCAGTGGCGCGGATCGCAGAGCTGATGGGCGCCAAACCGGGAACAGCGGCAGGCGACGAACTCGACGTCCTCGCCACCCTGGTTGACGCCTATGAAGCGAAACATTTCCCCATCGCTACGCCTGACCCGATTGCTGTCATCAAGTTTCAAATGGAGCAACAGGGACTCACGCGCAAGGATCTCGAACTCATGATCGGTAGCCGCGGACGTGTCTCCGAGGTGATGAGTGGAAAGCGCTCCCTGACGCTGCCCATGATTCGCCGCCTGCACGCGAGTCTGCATATTCCGGTGGATCTGTTGGTGGGAACTGCAGCTACTCCACGCAAAGGCGCGCGACGCAAAAAGAAAAAGCCTGAAGCCGCCGCGGTTCGTGTCAATCGCCGTGTGGCGGCGAAACTGAGGTCCAGTTGACTCCGTGACCACCGCCTGCAATCGGTCAATCTCCACATGGAAGCTGCGCACGCGCACGCTCAATCTCGGAGCGCGCACCTTGGTCTGCGGCGTGGTCAACATCACGCCCGATTCCTTCAGCGATGGCGGCCTCTTTCTCGATCCTGCAACGGCTGTACAACACGGCTTGCAGCTTCTGGACGAAGGCGCGGACCTGCTCGACCTGGGCGCCGAGAGCACCCGCCCCGGCTCGCGCGCCGGAGGTGCGGACAAATCAGCCGAAGCTCCCGCTGTCAGCGCCGAGGAAGAGCAGGCGCGCCTGCTGCCGGTCCTCAAAGGCATCCTGCGTGCGCGGCCCGATGCAATCATCTCCGTGGATACGTACAAAGCAGAGACGGCACGCGCGGCACTGGCCGCTGGTGCGGAGATCGTCAACGACGTGAGCGGATTTGCCTGGGATGCGGCAATGCCCGCCGTGTGCGCGGAGTCAGGCGCGGGCGTGATCCTGATGCACACCCGCGGCCGGCCCGACGAGTGGCGCAGCCAGCCGCAACTCGATCCCGACGCGCTGCTGGCGATGGTCCGCGATGGACTCACCACCAGCATGAATGTTGCCGCCGCAGCCGGCATTGCGCCGGAGGCCATCGTGCTCGATCCCGGCTACGGTTTCGGCAAGCGCTTCGACGAGAATTACACGCTGCTGGCGCGCCAGCACGAACTGTTGAACCTGGGCAGGCCGCTGCTGGCCGGGCTAAGCCGCAAGTCGTTTCTCGGTCACACGCTGGCGCCGCTCTTTGGCGGTCCCGGCGCGCATAGTGACGCGCCCATCACCGCGCGCGAGACGGCGAGCCTCGCGGCAATGGTTGCTGCCATCCTGCATGGAGCTTCGATTGTGCGGGTACATACCGTGCGCCAGGCGGTAGAGGCGGCGCGCATCGCGGATGCAGTTCTGGCTCAGGCCAGTTGAGCCTTCACCTTCTTCAGCAGCGCCAGCGACCCCGGGCTCAGCAGTCCGGTGCGATCGATATCCACATTGAAGGTGACTGGCGCCTTGACCCGGTTGCACGCGCCCACGTAACTTTCCACCTGGTCCGCGCGGTAGCGCGGCGCGGCCAGCGGAGTCATCACCTTGCTGTGCACCCAGTCCGGATTATCGAGGCAGACCCAGCGATGGGCCTGCAGATGTTCCTGCGTATACTGCGCCGCGGGCACGGCAATCATGGCGTTTGCCTCGCCCGCCTCGTAGTCCTGATGCGTTGAGTAGAGATAGTGAATCATCACGCCGGGATTGAGCGCCACCAACCTCTCCGCGAACCCCGCTTTGGCGTTCGCTGCCCACTCGGCCCAGGGAAACTGAAAACCGTGCATCTCGGTGGTAACGCTGTTGTACAGGCCACGCGGATCGAGCGAGTAGCAACTGTCGAACCACCAGGCCGCAATGTGCGATCCATAACGCGCGCCCAATTCGCGCACAATGCTCATCAGATTGGCGACAAGCCGGGATTTGTCCGGCTCGTGGTAGCCCACCGCATACTCCCAATCGGAGTCATCGCCGCTGTTGCAGGAGTGGTTGTAGTAAAGGATGAAGTGCAGCCCGCGAGCATGGCAGGCATCGGCCAGCTCGCCAATGAGGTCGCGCTTTGTGGTACGGCCGGACGCGATGCGATCGATGGCGGCGCAGGGCGCAGCCAGCATCTGCAGGGCATGCGTGCCCGTAAAAATCACATACTGGGCGCCTGCCTCGGCAATCTCATCGGCATAGCGTTCTGGGCTGAAGCGGTTCACTGCCTCCTCGAAGGGCACCCAGTCGTCGGCGTTCACCGGCTTCGATTGCGCCGTCCAGTGGGTGGAGACGCCAAAGCTGCAGTTGGCCAGCCAGTTTGCGTCGGCCTGCACATAACCGCCGGTTTGCGCGCCCGCGCGGGCAGCCGCGGCCAGCACGGCCATCCCCTTCAACACGTCGCGCCGCGTGGGCTCCAAACCGCTAAGTGTCACCGCATTTCTCCTTCCCGGCGCACAAATTTAAAAGCGGCGCCGATCGCCGATGCGATCAGCGCTGCACGCCGGCTTCATTAGCAGTGCCCCACCCTTTTCACAATGAACCTGCGAAAAGGATGGGGCACTCAGCTTCTTGACTGTTCACTGTCCACTGTTTTTCAGATGCTGATTCCCACCTTGTACCGCGGCCACAGAGACCGCATGGCCTGGTGGTTGATTACGGGCTCGCCATCGCACTCTACTTCAATCACGGTGGCCGGTGAGTCAGGCGGCTCAACGGGCAGGCCGGTCAACTGCAGGCTGAACTCGTCCTGCTTGAACTTGAGTGCCTGGCCAGTCTTGAGCACCTTTGCCGAAAGCACCTTGGGCTTGAGTCCGCCGATTGCAATCACCGCCTCGGGCTGATAGAAGCTGAGCCAATCGGCAGCTGGTGTGTGACCGGGCCAGAAGTGCTGGTGGATATAGAGTGTGTTGCCGCGGCGCGTGTAGTTGGCATTTACGTTGAAATCGGCGCTGCAGCGGTCGGTTCCGTAGAAAGCCGTGCCGTTGGTGTCCAGCCACTTGCCCACGGCTTCCAGCACCTCAAGGGTTTTCGGCGGAATGGAGCCGTCCGGCTCGGGGCCAATGTTGAGCAGATAATTGCCGCCGCCCTTTGCCACCGTAGCCAGATTGTCCACAATCGTCTCGGGTGTCTTCCACGCATTGTCATAGCGATTGAAGCCCCAGCTATCGTTCAGCGTCATGCAGGTTTCCCAGGCGCGGCCGGCCTCGGATGCCCTGATGTGCTGCTCGGGCGTCGAAAAATCGCCCGGCAGGCCATTGCGATTGTTCACAATGATCTCGGGCTGCAGCTCAAAGACCATCTGGTTCATCTTTTCTGATTCCCAGCCTTCTGGCGTCAGCGGCCAGTCCACGTCGTACCAGAGCACGTCGATCTTGCCGTAGTTGGTCATCAGCTCGCGGATGAGCCCGTGGGTGTAATCAACAAAGCGCCGGCGCGCCGCCTCGTCGGTCTTGCACTTGGCGCCATCCGGGTGATGCCAGTCCATCAGCGAGTAGTAGAAGCCCACGTGCAGGCCCTCGGCCCGCGCGGCCTCCACGTATTCACGAACCAGGTCGCGGCCCGGCCCCTGCTGCACGGCGTTGTAGTCGGTAAGCTTGGTGTCAAAGTTACAAAAGCCCTCGTGGTGCTTGGTGGTCATCACCATGTACTTTTGGCCGGCGGCTTTAGCCAGGCGCGCCCATGCGCGCGCGGCGTTCGGCTTGGGCTTGAAGTGCTTGGCCAAGATCTCGTACTGCGGAATCGGAACGCCCTCTATCTCTTTGGCCCACTCGTGCTGCCCGATCACGCTGTAAAGTCCCCAGTGGATGAACATGCCAAACTTGGCTTCGTGCCACCACTTCATGCGCTCGGCACGTGTGGCCGCCTGCTTCTTGTCGGTGGCAATCTCCGCCGGCGTTTCCGTTGCCTGCGCGGCGGGCATGGCCAGCGCTTCGCCATTGGCCGCGGCCAGCGCCATTGCGCCGGCTGCGCCAAACTGCTTCAAAAACGTGCGTCGCGTGCTTTCCGTCCAGTCCATGGAATTTCTCCTTATAAATGCTGGGTGAATCGATGCCGGCCGGCCTTCTCCGTTAGCGCTAACGAAAACCGGTTAAAAAGGCGTCGAGAAACTATATCAGAAGCGCCGTGCGAATTGCTTTTGCGGTACTTGCTGACAGGTATTAATTCGGTGAAGGCCGCTCAAGGCGATCCAAGACAATGGTGTCCACACAGCCATGGCGGAACCGTCCTCAGCTCCGAGATGTTGGCTGCACGCGGCACGCGAGGGTCCGATAGCCCGTATACTCAACGCAGAGCATGAGTAGCCGGCTTGACACCATTCTGAACGCGACGCGCGCCACCGTGGCCGTGAGCAAGACGCGTGTCTCCCTGGCTGAGCTGGAGCGGCGCGCCGCGCTGCACCGGCCGCGGGGATGGGCTGCCGCTTTGCATCGCCAGGCTGAAAAAGGCCCGGCTGTCATCGCTGAGATCAAAAAGGCTTCTCCGTCTAAAGGGCTGATTCGCGAAGACTTCGACGTGGAGTGGCTGGCGCGGCGATACCGGGCAGGCGGCGCCGCGGCGCTGTCGGTGCTGACGGACGAGCCGTATTTTCAAGGCAGCCTGCGCAACCTGGAGCTTGCTTCAGACGCAACTCCGCTGCCCTGTCTGCGCAAAGATTTCATCGTGGACGAGTACCAAATCGTCGAGGCGCGGGCGCACCGGGCAGACGCCATCCTGCTGATTGCGGCAGCTTTGAGTGACGCCGAGATGCGGCATTTTGCCGAGGTGGCGAACGGTTTCTCCCTGGATGTTCTGGTGGAAGTCCATACGGGTGAGGAACTTGACCGCGTGCTGGCTACGCTGGGAGCCGCTGGCGCCAACGCCATCGGGGTGAACAACCGCGACCTGCGGACCTTCGAGGTGTCGCAGGAAACGTCGCTTGCATTGGTGGATCGCATCCCCGAGGGACCGGTGCGGGTCACTGAAAGCGGCATTGCCACCGCCGAAGACATCGCCCGTCTACACAAGGCCGGATTCGACGCCTTCTTGATTGGCGAAAGCTTGATGCGGCAGGCAGATCCGGGAGCGGCGCTGGCGGAGCTTCTGGGCGAAGCCTCGGTGGCGCGATGAGCCTATGGATCAAAATCTGCGGCAATACCTCTCTGGCTGACGCCCAACTGGCTGCCGAGGCGGGAGCGGATGCGGTAGGCTTCGTCTTTGCGCCCAGCCCCCGGCAGGTAACCGCGGCCGAGGTGGCGAAAATTGCACATAATTTACAGTATTCTATTGAAAAAATTGGAGTTTTCGTGCACTCAACAGCTGAGGATATGACGGCTGCTGTGCGCGCCTGCGGCCTGACAGGAGTGCAGCTCCACTTTGACGCGGCGGCGGATTTGCCGGCGCGTCTCCGCGATCGCCTGGGGCCCGACGTCCGGATTCTGCGGGTCATGCACTTTGAGGCTGGCTCCGATTGGGGCGCGAAGCTGGCCGCCTACGACGGCGACCCGAATGTGGACGGTGTGCTGGTGGATTCGCGTACGGCGACGGCGGCCGGGGGCACCGGGCTGGCCTTCGATTGGGAAACGGCCGCGAAGACGGCCTTCCAGGACGCAAAGGCGCTGAAACGCATTGCAGCCGGGGGACTTACGCCGGACAATGTGGCTGAGGCGATTATCACGATGCGGCCCTGGGGCGTAGATGCCGTTTCCGGCGTGGAGGCGGTGCCGGGACGGAAAGATCCGGAAAAGGTACGGGTTTTCGTGGCCAGAGCGCGGGCGGCCGGACGAAGCTGACCTTTGTTTCGCCTGCAAGTTTCCAAGCGGCGTTTCCAGGCATCCAACCAAGCACTGGAGGTGTTGCATGAGCCCCTTTCTGGCACCTGTTGAACATCCCTCGTCGCCGATGCTGCGGATGGTCTACCGCATGACGCGGCGGCAGTTCGGCAAGGTGATGACTCCGCTGAAGGTTTTTGTGGCACGCATGCCGCTGGCCTTCGGGATGTTCTACAACAAAATCAGCAAACTGGACAAAAAGCTGGAGCTACCGGCGGCTACACAGATACTGGTGCGCGAGCGGGTGGCGCGATTGAATGTCTGCGAGTTCTGCATCGACATCGGGCGGTCGTTCGTAATCAAGGCGCGGATGGACGAGACAAAGTTTGACGCGCTGGAGGAGTACCCGACGCATCCGCTGTTCAGCGCAGAGGAGCGGGCAGCGCTGGATTACGTGACAGAGCTGACGCTCAACCGGCGCGTGAAACCGGAAACCTTTGCACGGCTGGCGAGATACTACTCCGAGCGCGCAATCTGCGAGATTGTGTGGCTGGTGGCGAGCGAGCACTTTTATAACGTCACAAATATAGGGCTAAATATTCACTCCGACATGCTGTGCGATTTGAGCAGGAAAAAGATTGCATATGACTACAACACAGGGATAAATAGATCGGCAGCGTAAGGAATACCGAAACATAGATTTGTCCGGATTCGCAGCTCCGTCCGATTCGCATTTGGGGCTCGCCTGATCTGGATTTTGCAGGTGCGGGTGCGAAAGACCTCCTTCGCGGCAGGACTGCCGAATCCGGCTGCCGTAGCGCGCTGCAACGCCCCTCCTAGTAAACTGAAGTGGTCCCCATTCCCCGGGTGAAAGAGCAGGAGAGCGTTATGGCGTCGGTGATTCTTCCAGCTAGTCCTTCCGAGTCGCGCCCCGGACGGTTTGGCGTCTACGGCGGCCGCTACGTGCCGGAGACGCTGATGGCGGCGCTTACCGAACTGGAGCGCGAGTACGAGACCGCGAAGGCTGATGCAGCCTTTCAGGCGGAGCTCGCCGCCCTGCTGCATGACTATGCGGGCCGGCCTACTCCGCTCTACTTTGCCAAACGGCTCACCGAGGAACTGGGCGGAGCCAAAATCTACCTGAAGCGCGAAGACCTGCTGCACACCGGCGCACACAAGATCAACAACGCCCTGGGCCAGGGGCTGCTGGCGAAACGCATGGGCAAAAAGCGTGTGATTGCTGAGACCGGCGCCGGCCAGCACGGCGTGGCCACGGCGACCGTTTGCGCGCTGCTGGGCCTGGAGTGCGTGGTCTACATGGGTGAAGTGGACATGGAGCGCCAGGATCTGAATGTGAAGCGCATGCGGCTGCTGGGCGCCGAGGTGCGCGGCGTGTCGTCCGGCTCCAAAACGCTGAAGGACGCCATCAGCGAAGCCATGCGCGACTGGGTGACCAACGTCCGCACCACTTACTACCTGCTGGGCAGCGCGCTTGGTGCGCATCCTTACCCCACGATGGTGCGGGATTTTCAGCACGTGATCAGCAGGGAAATCAAAGAGCAGTTACAGCAGAAAGAAGGCCGGCTGCCTACCGCCGTGATCGCCTGCGTGGGCGGCGGCTCGAATGCGATTGGGGCGTTCTACGAGTTCATTCCCGAGCGGCAGGTGCGGTTGATCGGCGTGGAGGCCGGCGGCTGCGGCAGCGAGCTGGGCCAGCATGCGGCGCGGTTCAGCGGCGGCGTTCCGGGCGTGCTGCAGGGAACCTTCTCCTATGTGCTGCAGGACGACGATGGTCAGATCGCCATGACGCATTCAGTCTCGGCGGGACTGGATTACGCTTCGATCGGGCCGGAGCATGCGGCACTGCATGACTCGGGGCGCGCGGAGTACACCTCGCAGGACGACGCGGCGGCGCTTGATGCGGTCGTCAAGCTGTCTCGGACGGAAGGGATTCTGCCGGCTCTTGAAAGCGCGCACGCCGTGGCCGAAGCGCTGAAAGTGGCGGGCACGTATGGGCCGCATGACATACTGGTGGTGAACCTTTCAGGACGCGGCGACAAGGATATGGGGATTCTGGCGCGGGAGCTGAAACTATAGAAATGCTTCGGGGTTGCTTCCCCAATCCCAGCGTGTAGCCATGCCGATACGTTTCGATCACAAACCGGGTCTGGTGGCTTATCTGACAGCGGGCGACCCTTCGCTCGACGCATCGCGCGAGATTGCGCTTGCGGCCATCGATGCAGGCGCCGATGTGATCGAGTTGGGCGTGCCTTTCAGCGACCCTCTAGGCGACGGCCCCATCATCCAGCGGGCCAGCGAGCGGGCACTGGCGCGGCATACGAAGCTGCATGATGTGCTTGCGGTGGCGCGGGAGATTCGCGCCGCGCGGCCTGACGCTGGGTTGATCATTTTCAGCTATCTGAACCCCATCCTGCGCTATGGCCTGGCGCGCTTTGCCGACGATGCCAAAGCCGCCGGAGCCGACGGCGTACTGGCCATAGATCTGATCGTGGAAGAGGCCGGGGAATATCTCGCGGAACTGACCCGCGTTGGGCTGGCTCCCGTTTTTCTTGCCGCCCCCACCAGTCCCGATGAGCGGTTGCAGGCGATCGCCGAGCACTCCAGGGGTTTTGTGTACGCCATTTCGCGCGTGGGCATTACGGGTACGCAGCAGAGCGTTGCGGCCGATGCGAAGGCGCTTGTTGGGCGCATCCGTCGATGGACTCAGCTGCCGGTGGCCGTGGGGTTCGGCATCTCGAACGCAGCGCACTTTGCACAGGTGGGTGAGTTTGCAGACGCCGCGGTGGTCGGCAGCGCAATTGTGGAGTTGATTGAACGCTCGGCTCCGGAGGAGGCGCCAGCAGCGGTGGCCCGATTTATCAAGGGCCTGCGCCTTCCCCATGAGGCGTTGGCCCGGTAAGCCCCGCAGGCGGCGCTCGAACGCCGTGCATTCGTATCAACTCAGGCTCCCCATGCGCTCCGCGCCTCTGCCGCGCGGAACGCGATAAGAGGATGGAATGACAATCGAAGAACTGCGTAAGCGCATCGACGTGCTGGACCGCCAGCTTGTGGAATTGCTCAGCGAGCGGGCAAAGGCCGCGCTGATGATAGGCCATCTGAAAGCGGAGACGTCGTTGCCGGTCTACGAGCCGAACCGCGAAAAGGTGATCTACCAGAACATCTGCGCGGCCAACAAGGGACCGCTGCCCGACAGCGAGCTCACGCATATCTACGAGCGCATCATCGACGTGATGCGGTCCATCCAGCGGGATGAGTTGGCATCGGAAAGGAACGCCCGGGCGCAAGCAGCGGGCCATGCCGCGGGTGCGGAGACACCCGAGACAGGGAAAAAGCAATGATTGTAGCCATGTTGGAGAACGCCACCGAAGACCAGATTGACGCGGTAATCGAAGCGATGATGGAAACCGGGGTGGATGTCCACCGCACCACCGGAAAAATGCAAACCATACTGGCCGCCGTGGGTCCCACGGCGGGGCTGGACCTGAGCACATTTGAAGTGTTGCCCGGCGTGATGCACGTGCACCGCATCAGTTCGCCGTATAAGCTCGCCGGGCGGGCCTTCCGGCCAGAGGGCACTGTCGTTGAGTTCCCCAAGGGCGTAAAGCTCGGCGGAACCGAGGTGCAGGTGATTGCCGGCCCATGCGCCATCGAAAGCAAGGAACAGATCTTCACCATCGCCAAATGCGTGAAGGGCACGGGCGCGCACTTTTTGCGCGGCGGAGCCTTCAAACCGCGCAGCTCGCCGTACTCATTCCAGGGCCTCGGCATCCCCGGCCTGGAGCTGATGCGCGAAGCCGCCGATGCACACGGCTTGCTCACCGTGAGCGAGGTGATGGAGATCTCCCAGATCGAGCCCATGCTGCCTTACGTGGACTGCTTCCAGGTGGGCGCGCGCAACATGCAGAACTTCAACCTGCTGCGCGAGCTGGGCCAGATTCGCAAGCCGGTGCTGCTCAAGCGCGGCATCGCAGCCACGGTCGAAGAGCTGCTGCTGTCGAGCGAGTACATCATGTCTGGAGGCAACTACCAGGTCATCGTGTGCGAGCGCGGCATCCGCACTTACGAGACCGCGACACGCAACACCATGGACATCTCGGCGATTCCGGTGCTGAAGAAGCTCTCGCATCTGCCGGTGGTCGCCGATCCCTCGCACGGAACAGGACTGCGTGACATGGTGGCACCCATGGCCAGGGCCGCCGTAGCCGCCGGCGCCGACGCGCTGCTCATGGAGATTCATCCCAACGCCGATAAGGCCGTCTCCGACGCCGCGCAGACACTCTACCTGGAGCAGTTTGAAGCGCTGATGAGCGACCTGCGCCTGATTGCCACGGCCGTGAAGCGGAAGCTGTAAGAAGCTGTAAGATGAAGCGGGGCTAGTACCGCCAGTATTGTGTCCGGATGATTTCGTAATTGAATTCACAAATTTGGGTGCCCCAGGTCTCGCTTTTGAGACCTGGGAGACCACGAAATTACGTGGACATGGTACTGGCTCCGCTACTGAAAGGCATCCATGATCCAACGCATCGCTATTCTCGGCACCGGCCTGCTAGGCGCTTCCGCCGGTCTGGCGCTGCGCGCATCCGGCTTCGACGGCAAGATCACCGGCTGGAATCGTAGCGCCGAGCAAGGCCGCCTGGCGCACGAGATGGGCGCAATCGACGAGGTTGCCGCCGATGCCATTGAGGCAGCGCAAACAAGCCAGGTGACGCTGCTCTGCATGCCCATCTATGCCACGCTTGATTTCATGGAGAAGCTGGCCCCGGTACTCGGGCCGCAGCAACTCGTCACCGATGTGGGCAGCACCAAGGGCATGATCTCCGAAGCTGCGGCGCGGCTCTTCAACACACCGGAGCGGGCGGCGTTCCTGCCCGGCCATCCCATGGCCGGAAAAGAACGCGGCGGTGCGGCGCTGGCCGATGCGAATCTCTTTCGCGGCGCGGTGTGGCTCTTTACAGACGATCCCAACCCGCAGCGGACGCCCGTGGGCGCAGAGCTGGTGGCAGAGTGGCGCCAGTGGGTTCAGTCCATGGGCTCCCGCATCCTCGACCTCGACCCCGCGCGGCATGACGAGCTGGTGGCCTGGGTGAGCCACTTGCCGCAGTTCACGGCCACCGCTCTAAGTGCGCTGCTCGAAGAAGAAGTGGGAGCCGCGCCGGAGCTGAAAGACGTGGGCGGCCGCGCGCTGCGCGAGATGACGCGCCTCGGCGCCAGCCCCTTCTCCATGTGGCGCGACATTGCCCACACCAACACCGAGGCCGTGGAGCGCGCGCTGCTGGCGCTGGAGCAGCGTTTGGCTTACCTGCGCGAGAACCTGCGCACGCCGGCACTGCGCGAAGAGTTCGAGCGGGCGAACCGTTTCCGGCGGGACTAACATGCTTTCTACCAGCTTTTCTGTTGCCATTTAGAAACAGGCGAGACAAGCCCCCGCGTGACCAAAGCGCACGCCAATCAGTCTCTTATATGTGAAGACTGCCTGACCCACCGGCCCCCGCGGCTTTCGGGTAAACTGTGGGGCAACAGGGTGGGAGAACGCTATGCGTAAAGTTTTGCCTTGGGCGCTCGCGGGGCTGTTGCTGGCCGCGCCGGCAATTACCAGAAGCCAATCGAGCGGCAGCGGCGATCAGGTGGCTACCAAGAATGCTGACCAGGCGCGCGCCGCATTGAATGCCATGGTGCAGGCGCTGGGTGGGCAGGCTTGGCTGAACATCAAGAACGTGGAGCGCGATGGGCACTTTGCCGTGTTCTTCCATGGCAATCCTGACCTGGGCACAACGCGCTACTACCTCTTCCACCAGTGGCCCGATCACGATCGTATCGAGTACACCAAGCATCGCGACGTGGTGCAGTTCTACATCGGTGACCAGGGATGGGAGGTCACATACAAGGGCAAGCATCCGCTGCCCAAAGACCAGGTGCAGGAACATATTCGCGCCCGCAACCACTCAATTGAGATGGCGGTGAAGGTGTGGATGAAGAATCCGAAGACGATTCTGATCTATGAGGGCCCACGTCTTGTGGAGCGGCATTTGGGCATTGAGGTTTCGCTCATCTCGCCGACCAACGAGGCGATTACCATCATCATGTCCTCGGATACACACCTGCCGCTGCGTGTCGAGTTCAAGTATCGCGACCCGGTCTACCACGATCTGGACACCGAAGCCGTGGAGTACAACAACTACCACATCGTTGACGGATTCCCCACGGCATTCCGCATCACGAGGATCAAAAACGGCGAGACCACGCAGCAGCGGTACATCGATAACGTGAAATACAACCAGACGCTGCCGCCGGATTTCTGGGATCCCGATGCCGCGTCGCGCAGAATCAAGCGATAAGCGATCGTCCCTTGCCATGTCGCGGCGGAACATGGGTACCCAGCATCCATACCGGATCCGGCGAACCGCTTGGATATAATCCTAGGGAGCGCGGGCGGCCATGCCCGCTGTCTTGCTGGAGTTCTCGAAATGACGCTTGATATCCAGGAGATCCTGGATCTACTACCTCACCGCTATCCGTTTCTGCTCGTTGACCGGGTGGTGGAGTTCGAACGGGCCAAGCGGTTGGTGGCCATCAAGAACGTGACCATCAACGAACCGTTTTTTCAGGGACATTTTCCGGGTTACCCGATCATGCCCGGCGTGCTGGTGGTTGAGGCAATGGCGCAGGCCGGAGGCATCATCCTCATGCATGAACTGCCCGATCGTGCCACCAAGCTCGTAGTTTTCACGGGCATTGAGCGCGCCAAGTTTCGCCGGCCGATAACGCCGGGCGACCAGTTGCGCATTGAAGTTGACGTGCTGTCGTTCCGTACGCGCGCCGGGCGCATCGCGGGCCGGGCTTTCGTTGACGGCAAGCTGGCCTGCGAAGCCACGCTCACCTGCCAGGTGGTGCCGCGGGTGCGCGAGCGCAAAGCGGAAAGCAACACCGGGCAGGCTGAAGCCGCCGCGCCTGCAACGGAAGCGGAGATTACCGGGTGAGTGTGCACGCCAGCGCCGTAATTGCTCCCGGTGCTCAGATTCCCGAGTCATGCAACATAGGTCCGTTTTGCACCATCGGTCCTGAGGTGGTGCTGGGTGAGGACTGCAACCTCATCTCGCATGTCGTTATCGACGGGCGCACGCGCATCGGCGCGCGGAACGTGTTCTATCCCTTCTGCTCAGTGGGCGTAGCGCCGCAGGATCTAAAGTATCGTGGCGAGCCCACTGAAACCATCCTCGGCGACGACAATACGATTCGTGAGAGTGTAACCATCAGCCGCGGAACGGCGGGCGGCGGCGGCCTGACGCAGATCGGCTCGCATTGCCTGCTGATGACCTGCGCGCACGTTGGCCATGACAGCCATATCGGCAGTCATTGCATCCTGGCCAATGCAGCTACGCTGGCTGGTCACGTCACCATTGAGGATTACGTAACGCTCGGCGCCTTCTGTCCGGTGCATCAGCATTGCGTCGTGGGCCGCTATGCATTCATCGGCGGTGGCACCATCGTCACGCAGGATGTGCTGCCGTTCTCGCTCACCTCGGCGCACCGTGAAAACAAGGCATTCGGCATAAACAAAATCGGCCTGGAGCGCCGCGGCTTTGCGCCGGAGCGATTGAAGACGCTGCAGAAGGCCTTCCGCGTGCTGCTGTCGTCCAGGCGGAACACCACGCAGGCGCTCGAAGAGCTGCGCGCCATGCAGGGCGACGATGTGGCGGAATTGATTGCATTCCTGGAGCGCAGCGAACGCGGGGTGATCAAGTAGTTATGAAGCTCGGCCTAATCGCCGGCAACGGCCGCTTCCCGTTTCTCCTGCTCGACGCGGCCCGCGCACAAGGCCTATCCGTTGTCGTCGCGGCCATCCGCGAAGAGACCGACCCGGAGATGGATCGCCGCGCCGCAGCCGACAGCGGCATCACTGTGCACTGGCTCTCGCTCGGCGAACTCTCGCGTCTAATCGAAACCTTTCGCAATGCAGACGTACACAAGGCCGTGATGGCCGGCCAGGTGAAGCACAAACAAATTTTCTCAAGCATCCGGCCGGACTGGCGCCTTGCCAAGCTGCTCCTGAATCTGCGCACGCGTTCCACTGATGTGCTGCTGGGCGCGGTGGCAAAGGTGCTCGGCGATGAGGGAATCGAGCTGATAAGTTCGACCGCGTTTCTTGAACCGCTGCTTGCTAAAGAGGGTCCGCTGACCGAGCGTGCGCCGGACGAGGACGAACAGAAAAATATCGAGTACGGCCTGCAGGTGGCGAGTGCGCTGGCTGGCTTCGACATTGGGCAAACCGTAGTCGTGGCGGCGCAGGCGTGCGTGGCAGTTGAAGCCATGGAGGGCACTGACGCAACCATCGAACGCGCTGGTCGGCTGATGCAGTCGCTCGAGGGCGGCGCGTCTACGCTTGAGCGGCACCTCACTATAGTCAAAGTTGCCAAGCCGAATCAGGACATGCGCTTCGATGTCCCGGTGATCGGCACGGCAACCATCGAAACCATGATCCGCGCCGGCGCCTCGTGCCTCTCCGTCGAAGCCGGCCGCACGTTGCTCTTTGATCGCGAGGCGGTCCTCCACCGCGCCGGCGAGGCCGGAATCGCGATAGTGGGTACGCAACGTAAGCACGGAACAAGGATCACGAAAGAAGGATCAGGGGTTGAGAAACTAGATTGACCGTGATTCCCGCGCACCCCAAAGATCACTTCAAGCCGCCGGCGCAGTACTCCGGATACAACCCATAAGCAGACGCAAAAAAGCCCGGCGTGAAGCCGGGCTCTTTTGCTTGCCTTGTGTTGCCAGGTTGTTGGGTTGTTACTTCTTCTTTGCAGTAGCCTTCTTTGCCGCCTTCTTCGCGGTTTTCTTGACTGCTGCCTTCTTTGTGGCCTTCTTGACGGCCTTCTTAACGGCCTTTTTTGCGGCCTTCTTTGCCGGAGCCTTCTTTACGGCCTTCTTGGCCGCCTTCTTGGCCGGCGCCTTCTTTGCTGCTTTCTTAACTGCCAACGTTTTACCTCTTTTGGTTGGTTTGCTGGCGCCTTTTCTGGCCGCTGCTTTTTTGGCAGCAGTCCTTCCGCCTTTAGCGCCAGTGGACTTCTTGGCGGCGGACTTCTTAGCGGCTTTCTTCGCTACCGCTTTTTTCGCGGTGGCCTTCTTTGCCGCAGCTTTTTTCGCGGCTGCCTTTTTCGCCGGCGCCTTCTTGGCCGCAGCTTTCTTTGCTGCAGCCTTTTTGGCGGGAGCCTTCTTGGCAGCTTTCTTTGCGGGAGCTTTCTTGGCCGGAGGCTTTGCAATCACCGGAGGCGCTACGGGAGCAGGCTCTTCGATGATGATCACGGCTTCTTCAATAACTGCCTCGTCATCATCTGATGTGGTGAGAATACCTACGGCACCAATTTCGTCTTCTTCGTCCTCAAAGTCATCAACTTGATCCGGGTCCAATTCCTTCGGCTCTCCTTCGGGATCGCCGTCACTCATGGCGTACATCCTGATCACATCATCCATCCCATTGCCTCCAGCGACTCAGCGCTGCGTAAATGGATTTTCATTTCGCGCAGCGGATGTATCTGTTCCGCTTGCGGAAAGTATTGTAGCAATAGCTTGCACGCAATGACCATCAAAACACAAGTACGTAATGAGGTGCGGCGAAAATTTTCTACCTTTTTCGACTCAATTTTCCACTTCGGAGCGATGTTTGAGCACGATGTTTGCTCTTTGCATGCAAAGTAGACTCTGCAGGTGCGCGCATAATGCATCGCCATGCACCGCCGACGATGTAGCGTGATGGTGCGATAGGGTGGTTGATTTTTTTGGCGAGTGATAGAGTGCCGCTGCGCGTCTTGCGCGTTCTCATGCCGATGTCTGGTTTTGGTGTGCGAGGTGTCGTTTAAGGTGCAGCCACACGCAGAGTGTGACCCGCTTTGATTATGTTTCCGCGAATGTGATTCCAGCGGCGAAGATCGCTGACAGAAATACCAAAACGATCGGCAATGCTGATGAGCGTATCGCCGCGCCGCACGCGGTAACGGGTGGCATGCTGTGGCGGATCGCCTTTGCTTGTTGCGCGGCTTCTTGTACTGCGATTGCTCGCTTCAGTGCGGTGCACGGCTACGGGTGTGGCCACGCGTAGAGTGTGACCCGCTTTGATTATGTTCCCGCGAATATGGTTCCAGCTGCGAAGATCGCTGACAGAAATACCAAAACGGTTGGCAATGCCGCCCAGCGTGTCGCCGCGCCGCACGCGGTACCAGGTGGCATGCTGCGGCGTATCGCCTTCTCTCGTTGCGCGGCTTCTTCTACTGCGATTGCTCGAGTATGAGCGCCGCATCACGATGGGTTCGGCCACGCGAAGACGATGACCTGCCCGGATGAGGTTTCCGCGAATGTGATTCCAGCTGCGAAGTGCGCCGATCGAAACGCCAAAGCGCCGGGCAATGCCGCCCAGCGTATCGCCGCGTCGCACCAGATAATAGGTGCCGCCTTCGGCGCGCTCGGGATGGAACGGCACAGGCACCAACAGCGCTTCCATGCCGTCAATACTGTCCCCCTCGCCCACCTCATTGGCTGCCGCGAGGTTTGCAGCGGAAATGTGATATTCGTGCGCCACGGAAGCCAGCGTGTCGCCCTCGGTCACAACGTGGTAGCGCCATGAATCGCGCTTGGCTACAGGAATCTCCGCAATGCGCCGCTCGAAAATCGAAGCGGTGCCGGCAGGCAGATGCAGGTCGAACGAACCATGAGGCGGTGTCAGGTTTCCCAGAAGGCTGGGATTGAGCGCCCTCAGTTCACCCACGGGCGCATTCACGATATCTGAGACCAGACGCAGATTCAGACAATAATTAACAGTCACGTCGTCGGTTACTATTGGGGGATCGAGCGTGATGTCGTCGAATCCATATTGCTTGGGATGGTTGGCGATGATGATGGCGGCAAGAATTTCAGGAACGTAATTTCTCGTCTCGGCAGGCAGTTCGCCGCGCTTGTACAGTTGCCAGAAACTTGCATAGCCGGTTCTTGCCACGGCGCGCTGCACGTTGCCGGCTCCCCAGTCGTAAGCGGCCATCGCCAGATACCAGTCGCCAAGCTGATCGTAGAGATACTTCATGTAGCGCGCGTATGCGACGGTCGATTTCTCCGGATCGAATCGCTCGTCCACATACCGGTTGCGGGTGAGGCCATAGTTGCCGCGCGGCATGAACTGCCACATGCCACCGGCGCGCGAACGCCAGTTGACGGCGCGCGGCTGAAAGCCCGACTCAGCTACGGCCAGATAAATCAGGTCCTGCGGTACACCCTCCTTGGCCAATACGTGCTCAATCATCTTCTTGTAAAGGCCGGCACGCTGAAATGCATGCAGCAGCGTATTGTGGCCCTTCCTGGTGTTGGCGAAGAAGTTGATGAAGCTGGCCACATAGTCGTTCATCACCAGCGGAAGATCGGACTTGGTGGTGGCAAGATCGGCCCGCGCTTTGGCCTCAAAGTTAGGATCGACTTTGAAGGTTACGTCGTTGGCAACGTCGGAGGGTGAAGGCTCCACGTTCGCGACAAATCCGTTGCCCTCTTTGATGGCCTGCATCTCAAGACCGTTGACCTTGTCCACAATGTGCTCGAACTCGTCGTGGAGGCGCACATTGGAATTGATATCGATGCCGCTCATGAGCATCAGATCCACTGCGTGATCGAACTTCACCTTGGCGGCGGGCAGATCGCCCCTCTTGTAGTCGGCATCGCCCGCGGCGTACGCGGCGTTCACTTCTTGAATCAGATTGTTGATGCGCTGGTTTTCAACGGCAGACGATTGAGTGGCCGCGGGTGCCTCGGCCTTCTGCTGCGGTGCAGGAGGCTGCAGCGGCGGAGCAGTGGCTTGAGGGCTGGCCTTCACCGGCGATGCAGCCTCCTGCGACGGACCGCAACCAGCAAGCGCCAGCGACAGCAGTGCGCAGGCCGACAAAAGAATCCATTTACCGCTCATGTTCATGTAACGTCGCAACTGCTCCCCGGAGTATTGGGTGGCTTCCCCGTCGATAAGGCACGGTTTGCTTGGCAGCCCGGGGCTTTCGCAAGCAGTGTACAGGGCGCGCGGTGCGTTGAGCGCCTATGACGAATCGGGTAGAACACTATTCTCGATGATAAGCTATGCCATGGAGGTCTGCCTCGGCGGACGCAGAAACAGCGCAATTCCTCCTTATCACTGAGCCTCCCATGGAAGTCCGATTCCTTCGCAATTTCGCCATCATCGCCCACATCGACCACGGCAAGTCGACGCTCAGCGACCGTCTGCTTGAACTCACCGGCGCAGTGACGGGGCGCGAGATGCAGGCGCAGATTCTTGATGATATGGATCTGGAGCGGGAGCGCGGCATCACCATCAAGGCCCATGCCGTTCGCATGATGTACAAGGCGCATGACGGCAACATCTATCAGCTCAACCTCATCGACACCCCGGGCCACGTGGACTTCAGTTACGAAGTCTCGCGGTCGCTGGCCTCGTGTGAGGGTGCGCTCCTGGTCGTGGACGCCAGCCAGGGCGTGGAGGCACAGACACTGGCGAACGCTTATCTGGCCATTAGTCACGGTCTGGAGATCATTCCCGTTATCAACAAGATTGACCTGCCCTCCGCCGATATCTTGCGTACGCAGGAGGCTATTGAGCAGGCTGTGGGTTTGGACGCAACCGACGCCATTCCTGTGAGCGCAAAAACGGGCCTCGGTGTGGATGATGTGCTGGAAGCCATCGTGCATCGCCTGCCGCCGCCCAAAGGCGACCCCAGCGCGCCGCTGCGGGCGCTGATCTTCGACTCCTGGTTTGACGCCTATCGCGGCGTGATTGTGCTGGTGCGGGTGATGCAGGGAACCATGCACAAGGGTCAGCGCATCCGCCTGATGTCAAACGGGAAATCCTACGAGATCGATTCGATGGGCGTGTTGAGCCCCAAGCCGTTGGAGATCGGCGAGCTTTCGGCGGGTGAGGTAGGCTTCTTTGCCGCGACCATCAAGAACGTCGGCGACACCAAAATCGGTGACACCGTGACCGACGATGCGCATCCGGCCCCGGAGGCCCTGCCCGGGTTTGAAGATATCAAGCCGATGGTCTTTAGCGGCCTTTACACCGTGGACGCCCACGAGCACACGCTGCTGCGCGATGCGCTGGAAAAGCTGCGGCTCAACGACGCCTCATTCTTCTTTGAGCCGGAAAGCTCTGTGGCTCTGGGCTTTGGCTTCCGTTGCGGCTTTCTCGGGCTGCTGCACATGGAAATCATCCAGGAGCGCCTGGAGCGCGAATACGAGCTGGACCTGATTACCACTGCGCCCAGCGTGCGCTACCAGATCAAGCTCACCGACGGCTCCGAAATCGAAGTGGATAATCCCTCCCGCTGGCCCGATCCGCAGAGCATCACCAGCATCCGCGAGCCGGTTATCTCAGCCAAGATCATCACCAATGAAGAGTACGTCGGCGGCATTTTGAAGCTGGTAGAGGAAAAACGCGGCAAGCAGATCAACTTCGAGTACCTGACGCCGACGCGCGTAATGCTCACCTATGAGCTGCCGCTGAATGAAATCGTGCTGGATTTCTACGACCGGCTCAAGTCCATCTCGCGGGGCTACGCATCGCTGGACTACCAGCTTGCCGGGGAGTGGGAGTCGCCCATGGTGAAGATGGACATCCTCGTCTCCGGCGAACCGGTGGACGCGCTTTCTATCATCGTGCACCGCGATTGGGCCTACGAACGCGGTCGTGCGCTGGTGTCGAAAATGCGCGAGGTGATTCCGCGGCAGCAATTCGAGGTAGCCATCCAGGCCGCCATCGGTGCCAAAGTCATTGCCCGCGAGACAGTGAGCGCGCTGCGCAAGAATGTGCTGGCCAAGTGCTACGGCGGCGACATCACGCGTAAACGTAAGTTGCTGGAAAAGCAGAAGGAAGGCAAAAAGCGCATGAAGCGCATCGGCAAGGTGGATATCCCCCAGGAGGCCTTCCTTGCGGTGCTGCGCGTGGGCGAAGAACAGCAGAAATAACGGACCAAATCGGTCTCAGCAGATGACTTTAGTCATCAAATTTTTATGTAGAACTGTGGAAACCTGGTCACAAGAGGTGTGAGCCACACCCTCGCTGAAGACACGCCGCAGACGGGTGGCTAGCCGCCCCTTCTATTTGAAAATGAATGATTTATGGTTTTTATCAGAAAGGATTGCCGCTTGGCAAGAGCAAAAAATCAGTTTTTGCTGCTGCCTTTGCAGGAGTAATCCACATTTTTTTCCACAGACACGCAGGCGAGCAGGAGTGGCTTCCACAGAGAGGCGAGCGACCTTTTTCCGAGCAATTTGTCTGCCAATTTTCTTCCCACTTAAATGCCAAAAGCCCCAGGCTTGCCCGGGGCTTTTGGTGTTGTCACTCAGTGGGCGGCAGCCGGCTTAGAGGCCGGAGCCGGGGCATCGGGAACAGCCTGCGCCGAGGCGGCGGGGGCTGGAACTCCTGACTTGGTATTGTAGGCGTCGATCACCGCCTGGGTAATATCTGTGGACCGGCCGGCGAAGAGCACTGGAGACTCCTGGTTGGAAACATCGAGCACCAGCGTGTAGCCGTGCTGCTCCGCGTAGGTCTTCATCACATCGTAGACCTTGGCGGCCAGCGCCGTATAAGCCCGGTTTATGTCTTGGGAGAAGTCGCTTCGGGCGTCCTGGGTCGAGCGGTTCAACTGCTTGGTTTTGTCGTCAATCACCTTGGCGCGGGCGGCGCGCTCGCTGTTGCTGAGCTTGGCGCCGTCGGTCTGCAGTTGCTTGGTAAGGGTATCGACCTGCTTTTTGAGGGCAGTGATCGCTTCCTGCTTGGGTTGGTACTTCTTCTCCAGTTCTGAGAAGTTGCGCTGACCCTCATTGGTTTTGGCCACAGCCGCCTGAAAGGCGATAACTGCGATCTTGGTGTGCGGAGCGGCGGTGGCGCTGGTTGCGGCCGGCGCCTGGGCCTGTGCCACCGGGATGAGGCCCGCGGCCAGCAATGCTGAGATGGCTAACACATGCTTCATTTGAATCCAAAACTCCTTGTACATTCCCATGCGGCTCTTCGTATAGACGCATCTTCGCAGCTTATCAGCGTCTGGCTGATGAGGCCGCTCAGCTTGCGCTGCGGGTCACCTTCCGTATCCAAACGCATCCACCGCGAGAGAGGGGCCGCACGCGAACGAGCCTCTGTCTCCTGAGAATCATCGCCATCCTATTTTTCGGGAACTCCGTGCCGGACGGCCCAGAGACAGGAAAAGCTACGAATGGAGACTTCAGCAGGAACTAGTGGGATTATAGGGATGCCTGAGGGCAGCGTCAATCCGGCGGAAAGCTGCGAAGGCCCCGCCTTTTTCGCGGGGCCTTCGCAGGATTGCCCAAGTTCTATTTCGCGGCCGGCTTGTGCGCGGCTGGCGTGGGCGCAGGCGGCGGCGGAGCAGGAATACCCGACTTCGCATTGTAATCCGCGATCACCGCCTTGGTGATGTCAATCGACGGATTCGCGTACAACACTACCGGGGCTGTATTCGCTCGCGTCTGCGAGGCGTCCAGCACCACCGTGTAGCCGTGCTCGTGTGCATAGGCGGTCAGCACGGCGCCCACCTTCTGGGCCACCCCGTTCACCATCTGCCGCATGTCAGACTGGTAATCGCTCTGGTCGTCCTGCGCCATGTTCTGTTCCTGGCGCTTTTTGTCGTTGAGGCTATCCAGCTTGGCCTGGCGCTCAGATGCGGAGAGCGTAGAGTTCTTGGCCTGAAGCTGCTGGGTGAGAGCTTTGACCTGGTCGTCGAGATTCTTGAGCTCGGTCCGCTTGGGATCGTACTTTTTCTGCAGGTCGGCGTAGTCTCGCTGGAACTCGTTGGTCTGACTGACAGCGTATTGGAACTCGATGACGGCTACCTTGGGGGCTGCGGTTGCTGGAGCAGCTGCCGGCTGAGCATATATTCCCGCGACAGACACCAAAGCTAATGGGACTGCAAGTACAAACGTGCGCTTCATATGGATGGAAAAACTCCTTCGAATCACCTGTGCGGCTGTTTCTTTCTCGGCCCGCTAAGGAACTTGCGTCTCCCGATAGACCTCACGGCCACTTCCTGAACGTTCGGCGCCGTGGAGAACAAAGCATATGGCGGCGCGAACGGAGACATCTCCAGGAACTACACGGATTATATAAGGGTGCGGGGTGACAGCGTCAAACCGCCCGGAGGCGTCCTCTACCCGCCACCTCGACATCGATACCCTTCAGCGGATCAGGGATGCCCATGCATCGCCTTGGAAAGGATTCCCATACGCTGTGCCAGAATGATGCCGGAACCGGCCAATTCCAGCACCAGAAGAACGGCGGCTAGCGCGAAGAAGGGAACTTGGACAACCGGCCACAGCTTCGCCGGCAACTGGTCGGCGATCTTATCGCTGAGGGTCTCGTTGAACCGGGTTGGTCTATCCTCGCCTTCCGCAGCCGGCCTCCATTCTGAAGCCAGAAAAGCTGCACGGACGTTGGAGAGAAGCACTGCCGCCACAATCACTGTCAAAACCCCCGGCAACCGTCCCGATGCCAGAGAACCCAGCATTCCCGTAAAGTACACGCTGAAGACCATCGCTGCGGCGGGCCAGTTCGCCTCGCGGACCCCCATGCCGCCCAGGAGAAACACCAGGCAGGCCATTGCCCCGGTAAAGAATGCGATCAGGCTTCCTGAAAAACTCAGGGAGAGCGCTGCTATCGCAAGCTGAAGGACACCCACCAAGACGCAAACCCAAAAGCCCTGCTCGCCCAGATAGTTCACATCCCACGCGTTCTCGACGGTAGGCCAGAAGATGCTTTTCAGGTGGCCATCGGAGCGTTTGCTCTCCCCAGACAATCCAAGTGTTTGCATGGCAGCAAGATTGTCTCCGAAACACAGAGGTGTCAAGCAAATAGCTTTCCCACCGTAACGGCGGATTTCCTTGCCCGAAAAACAGGCCGGCCTCCCATTGCGGGAGGCCGGGATAAATCTGTAGAAATCCAGATCTAGAACGTGGTGGAAATGGTCAGGCGGAAGGTCTTGCGCGGTTCGTGGAACTGATAGCGCGAACCGTAAGCCTGAATCGCCTCGTTATAGGTGAAGTCGCCGGCGCCTCCGGGCGGGAACATATCGCGCTTGATCAGCTCGGCTGAGCAGCTTCCCTGGTGGCTCCCGATGGCGCTGTCGTTGCAGTAGGGAGTCTCGTAGAGGCGCAGCGGGTTGTACGCGTAGTACAGCCGTAAGGGCGCATTGATAATCGGAACCACGACCGACAGCTCAGCGCCCAGCGACATGCGCGGCACAAAGTTGGTGCCCGAGATGGGCCGGATGTCGCGCTTGAAGCCGACTTTCGACCCCGGAATTCCGCCCTGGCAGGCTCCGTTGTTGTACACCGGGCAGCCGTAAAGCGGCGCTTCAAGAGAGGCAAAGCCTTCGGGGCTCTGCTTCAACTGGCCCTTGTTCAACGCCGAGTCGATGCCGAAGTCGTCGAAGAACGAGAAGGTGAACGGACCGACTACGGGAATGCGGTACTCGAGGTTCGTCGTCAGGTTGGTGTCGCCGCCAATGGACGCCACACCGTAGATCGGGATCGGCACCTCGATGCACTGGCCCAACTCCGGCTGGGTGGGATCGCGAGGAACGCAGCTGCCATCGGGATTGGTGAGCTGCACAAAAGTGCGGGTGGGCACATAGCCGTAAGGCGTGGCGCCGCGGATATCGAATCCGCGCAGGTCGTTCTCGCCGCCTGAGTAGAAGCGGTTCTGCGGAGGCGCTACGTCGCCGCCGTAGCCCTGAACGTATCCCAACTGCGCGCGGAAGGCCAGCACGTTGTGGCCGTTGGGCGTGAAGTGGAAGTAACGAATCGGCTGGTAGCGCTTGTAAGCAATCAGGGGCTCGATGTAGCGTACATTGCCCCAGATGCCGGATGCCTGGAACTCCGCCGTGAACTGCTGCCCGGTGCGCGGGCGCAGCGGATTGCTCACGGTGTTGTACATGTAGCTGAGCATCACCTTGCTGTTCTTGATGCCCGACAGCGGATTGTTGCCCTGTACACCGGAACGGAAAGCGATCGTCTGGAAGAACGACTGCGACGCCGAACTGAAGGCCGTGATGTTGGAGTTGGTCCACGAGTACGTGAAGCCTACGCGCTGGAAAGAGTGGCGGCGCAGCGGGTAGCTGACGGAGAAGTTGAAGCCGTCGGAACCCTGGTTGTAGTTCTGGATCAGAGACTGCTGCGCCGAGCTCAGGTTCAGTGACGTGCCCGTCGTGGCCTGGTAGTTCTTGGCGGCGTTGTAGTCCGTTTTCTGGTTAAAGATCTGGAAGCCGAGCTGGATGGGCCGGTTGCGAACGTACGGCTGCGTAAAGCCGAAGAGGAACTGCCGGCTCAGGTTGCCCAGGTTCGCCTGCAGGCTCAACGTCTCGCCCAGGCCCAGGAAGTTGTTGGTCTGGTAATTGATGCCCAGGAAGGCGCCGGTCTGCCCGCTTACGCCGCCGTTCATGCCGATCGAGTTCTTGCCCTTCTCCTTCACCTTCAGCAGCAGGCGTACGGTGCCGTTGTCGGCGTTCTGAATGGCCTCGGTATCCTGATCCACCTTGAGGGGCTCGAAGTACTCCAGCTGATTGAGCCGCATCAGGCTGTACTTCCACAGCTGCGAGTTGTAGATCTGGCCTTCCTGCAGCAGCAGCTCGCGGCGGATCACGCGGTCGCGGGTGATCGTGTTGCCCTGAAACTCGATGCGCGACACATAGAACTGTTTGCCCTCGTCGATGTCGATATCGAGCGAAACCGTGTGGTTCTTATCGTCGTACGACACCTTGGGAATGGCGCCAAAGTTGATGTAGCCGTCCGCGCCGTAAGCATTCTTCAGATTCTTGAGGCCTTTGCCGATCTCCGTGGCGTTGAACCAGTCACCGTCCTTGATGGGGAAGGTGGCGCGCAGAGCCTTGGCGTTGAAGCGCGGATTCACGCCGGAAAAGGTGATCTTGCCCAGCCGGTAGCGGCTGCCTTCCTCGATGGGAAGCAGAATGTCGATGCGCTTGCCGGTCCGCGGCCTGAAGGTGAACCAGTTGAGGCCGCCTTCATCGCGAATCTGCGTCTTGGGCTGCTCCACCGCGGCGTTGGCATAGCCCTTGTCGCGATAGACCTGGCGAACCAGTTCCGTATCCATCTCCAGCTTCGAGGAGTCGTAGGTTACCGGGAAGAGGTTTTCAAAGATCAGCGAATAGGGAATGCCGATAGGCTTCAGCCCCTTCATGGCGCGGCGCAGGGTGCGCGAGCTGATGTGCCTGTTCCCCGTGAACCTGATCTTGCCCACCTTCACCACCGGACCTTCCTTGATGTTGAAGATGATCTGCACTGAGGCGGGAGGAATATTCTTAACGTCGGCTTTGATGGTGGCGAACTGGCGGCCGTGTGCCGCCTCCATCTGCTTGATCACCGTTTCGGCGTGCGCAATCTTGGTGGGGCTGTACTGGCTCTCGGCCGTCAGATCCACGTGCTCCTTCTTGTACTGCGCCAGCAGGTCTGACTGGGTGACGGAGTTCAGGCCCTTGTAGGTGATGTCGCGGATGGTGGGATTTTCCTTGACGAAAATATTCAGAATGATCCCCTTCACCGTGTTTTCGCGGGTGAAGTAGAGATTCTGGAAGTAGCCCGTGTTCCAGAGCGAGTTGAAGTCGCGCTCGATCTGGATCGGATCCCACGTGTCGCCCACATGCGTGAACAGCCGCGCCAGGATGGTTTCGCGCGGAATTCGCCGGTTGCCGATCACGCGTATCTGATAAATGGTGTTCGGTGCGGTCGCTGGTGCCTGAGCGCTGGTCTGCGCGGCCTGCTGCTGCGCCTGGGCAGGGCGCGCGGCGAAGAAAGGAGCGAGTAAAAAGACAAGGATTAACGCGCTCGCGCCGCGGACCAGGCGGGCGATCGAAGTGTGCTTGATCTTCACCGGGCCGGAGCCCTGCGGCGAGCACAAGTACTGGTGCGATCCAAGGTTCGGCTTCACGGGAAGAATATGCACACCCTCACTGCTTAAAATCTGGTCCTGCCTCAAGGAAAGATGATTATATTGGACCGCAGCCACCCCACCCAAACGGAGGGAACCGCTCTCGGCCTGGAAACCGTGTCTTCCCCAGAACTGGCCTCCGCACGCTGGCATGAAGGCTGCTCACTCCACAGTCTATCGGAACAAGGCGGGGTAAGCCTTCCTTGCATCTGCCTGGCATGGTGCGGCATTCTTCTTAGACGCGAGCCGGGCGCACAGGACACCGCCGCGCAGAAAGGTTATTGAGAGGTTTTGTGGGCATGGCGGACCCGGCGAGAACGGTTTTCGATTTCTCCGCCAGGCTTCTGGATGGCACTGAAATCGGCCTCGACCGCTTTCGCGGACGGGTACTTCTCATTGTGAATACCGCCAGCAAGTGCGGCTTTACGCCGCAATACGCTGGCCTTGAGGCGCTATATCGCGCTTACAATGGGCGCGGTCTTGAAGTTCTGGGCTTTCCGTCGAACCAGTTCGGGCAGCAGGAACCTGGGTCGGCCGAGGAAATCGGCGCATTCTGCCGGCAGAATTACGGCGTCAGCTTCCCCATCTTCGCCAAAATCGACGTGAATGGCCCCGGCGCCCATCCACTTTACCAGTTTCTGAAACACCAGAAGCCGGGGATCCTGGGAATTCTGGGCTTGAGCGGCATCAAGTGGAACTTCACCAAGTTCCTCGTCGCGCGCCAGGGGAACGTGGTGGCGCGCTTTGGCTCCTCTACGGCTCCCAGGGCGCTGGTTCCAGCGATCGAGCGCCTGCTTGACGGAAGCTAGGCCTTCGACTCCATCCTTTGGCACCAAACAATGCCATTTCAAGCTGAGCCTGATGCAGGACAAGGCAATGCCCATTCAAGGCGTTACTCCAGATACAAAGGTCGGCAGCGGGAAGGGGGATGTGACAAAGTTTGAGGGCCTTCCGAGTGAGTGCGATAGAATTGCGTCGCAATCATTCCTGGGACGGCCATCCCCGGCTGCCGATCTCGGCAGTCAGCCGGTAGGACAAATCCAGAACTGAGCTTTCGAATTCTGGCCCGATGTCATCTTCGGCGCAGGTGATGGATTTACCGCCTTTCACGCCAGAACTTGGCTTCGAGGGAGCAGAGGACTCACTACAGGAGACCCTGAGCCAATAACGAAAATTTCCGCTGAGGATCACGAACATGCCCAAACAAGGCCGTGTGAACGACACCATCCAGTTTCTCCGTACCGCCGTTGTGCAACCCAACACTGCGGACCCATTGCGGCAACCAATTTCGGAATGGCTCGAGGAAATCCCCATCTCCCCTGCCATCGATCAAGGCATGTCGCAGGGAACAGCCGGCACCGAGCTGACCCGCAAATATCGCCGGGCGATGATCCTCATTCTGTGCGCGCTCAACAATGTCCCTGTAGCCAGAGCCCAGCAGATGGTGGCGCAGTATAGGGATCCCAATCTGCAGTCGGCCTTGGGCACGATGCTGCTCGACGTGGCGAGAATCTGTGTGCCCCGACGCCTCGATCCGCCCAAGCAACAACTGCTGGCGACGCCTGCCGCATTTTTGGCGGCCAACCGGATTAAGACGGGGAATGGCGGATTGACCACCTCGATCGCCAGTCAATACGAATTCTCCTGGGATGCGCGTGGCCAGTTTTACTTGATGGAACCGCCCGTTGTGTTTCACCAAAACCTGCACGTCCAGTTTCCGGGCTTCAATATCGCGGTGACCAAGTTTACGGACATTGCCAATTTGGGACAGATTACCGGCGCCGTAGTTACAGGGAACATCGGCATCACAACTCAGTTGAGCGGCTGCTCCATCCTCTACAGCGTGAATGGCGGCAATCTGGTTGCTGCGCACGTTTGGCCCAATCAAGCGGCGCCGGTCCGAAGCAATTTGCCTGGTGCGCTGGTGGACCAGGCCGGACTCCCCGCAGGAGTGATTCTGGCCCTGCGCCTGGCTCACCAGGGGGCACTCGGCAATGCCCTGATGGGCGGCACTTTCGGCATATTCGGCATGGTGAATGACCTGGGGGATACGGGTCTGCGAGCGGTAGGGCCGAACAATGTCCGTATGCACGGGTATGTGGCTACCGAAGGAAATGCCTACTTTATCGCCGTCAAGGTGGGCGGAAACTGGCATCTCTTTGGACAGCAGAATAACCCCGGTCGACCCGGCGACGGCGTCAGTACCTTCCAGCAGATCTATCCGTAAGGGTCCAAAATGGCGACGGCAAGTGCGGCTCTTGAGCCGACAATAGCGCGCGCATTTTGTCCACTCGGCGGTGCGTAGCATATGGGATTGACAATCGAGAGCTTTGGTCCTGCCGGGGATTTGGCTTTAGGCCGGCTCATATCGCGGATTCGCTCCGCAAATATATGTCTTTTGGGCGGTCCCGTCCGTCATATAAACACGGGGCTATTTTCAGCACTTTTCAATTACCATTGGAACACTCTCAACGCACGCCGTGTCGGGTACCGGCTAATCATGCTTCCCCACACTGAGGCCTGATAAACCGGTCTATTCCGGACCCGTGCCGTAGGTGACACCTTTCGATTCACAGGCCGAGCGCAAGCGGGTCAGCCGCAATCCCTTCGTGAAGTTTCAGACGGCGTTCGAGGCCGGCTTCCAACGTATGCGCCGCTTCTACCTGCGCCTGCTCACTCTCTGCATGGATCACGCGCCCGTCTTCCTCGTCGCCTTTTTCGCTTTCATGGTGGCGTCGGTGGCCGTTCTATCGCCGTGGCTCGGCGAAGATCTCTTCCCCTCGGTCGACTCCGGCCAGTTCAAGATTCACGTTCGCGCCCACACCGGCATGTGCATTGAAGATACCGCCGCGCTCTGCGATCACATCGACTCGACCATCCGCAGCGTGATTCCACGCGACCAGCTCGTAACCATCATTGACAATATCGGCCTGCCCTATTCGTCGTTGAATCTTTCTTACTCCACCTCCGCGCCGGTCGGCCCTTCCGATGCCGACATCCAGGTGCAGCTTGCCGCCAACCACCGCCCCACAAAGGAATATGTAGAGGAGTTGCGCAAAGTCCTCGCCGAAAAATACCCCGGCGTGGAGTTTTATGCGCTGCCCGTCGACATCGTCACGCAGATTCTCGATTTCGGGCTCGCCGCGCCCATCGATATTCAGATTCTCGGCCCCAAACTCTACCAGGATCGCGCCCTCGCGGAACGCATGCTGAACCGGATTCGCTATGTGCCGGGCGTGGCCGATGCGCGTATCCAGCAGCCCTTCAACTATCCCAACTGGACCGTGGATGTAGACCGCACACGCGCTGAAGAGGTAGGCCTCACGCAGCATGACGTGGCGCAGAGCATGTTGATTGCCTTGAGCGGCAGCTTCCAGACCCAACCCACGTTCTATCTCAACCCCGGTAACGGCGTTTCTTACAACGTGGAAACCCAGACTCCGCAGTACCGGCTCGACTCGTTGGCGGCGTTGCGGAACCTGCCCATCACCTCACCCAACGCAGCCGCGCATGCCACCGCGCAGGCCAGCGCCGCGGACATGGCCAACGTGGACCTCAGCCTGCACGCCGAGATGGCCACCGACTACTTTGAGCTGCGCGGCCTGGACGCGCAAAAGCAGTTGCTCACCAAAACCGTAGCCGACATGACGCACCAGCTCGACCTCACCGAGCAGCGCCTCAAAGGAGGCGTCGCCACCGAAGCGGATGTGGCGCTGGCGCGCACCCAGCTTGAATCCACGCGCGCGCAGCTTGTGGATGTCGGCGTGGCACGCGCGCAGTTCGAGCACGCCATCGGCACCCTCGGCAATTACGATCTCTCCACCTTCAGCATTCCGCCTTCGCCCTTGAATCTCGCCCTGCCCAGGGTCCCCATCGGAGTGCCCTCGCAACTGCTCGAGCGCCGGCCTGACATTGCCACGGCTGAGCGCCTCACCGATGCCGCCAACGCCCGGATCGGCATCGCGGTCAGCGCCTTTTATCCCACCATCTCGCTGGGTGGAGGGGCCGGCTTTGAAAGCGCTCATCCCGGCACCTGGATTCAGGGCCCCAGCGCGATCTGGAGCCTCGGTGCGCAGGCCACGGAGTTGCTCTTCGACGCCGGCCAGCGCCACGCGCTCACCAGTGCGGCCCGTCATGCCTATCTGGCGCAGGCGGCCGCCTTCCGCAACACCGTCTTCCAGGCCTTCAACGACGTCGAAAACCAGCTTTCCACGTTGCGCATTCTGGAACAGGAATCC
This sequence comes from uncultured Acidobacteriota bacterium, assembly GCA_963830225.1. GTDB lineage: Bacteria > Acidobacteriota > Terriglobia > Terriglobales > Acidobacteriaceae > Telmatobacter. Next base: position 1,354,655 of record CAWHLO010000001.1, read on the forward strand.
GGCGTCGAGCAGCGCGCGGTAGCGGCAGCGGAAAGCTCCTTCAACATCTCCAACCAGCGCTACAAAGGCGGCGTAACCAGCTACCTTGAAGTCCTCACCACTGAAGCGGCGTTACTCCAGAACCAGCGCACCGCCATCGACATAGAAACTCGCCGCTTCGCCGCCAGCGTAGGTCTTGTCCGTGCCGTAGGCGGCGGCTGGGACGTAACCCAGTTGCCCAAGCAAGAACCCTCTGCTTTTCGGGAATTCTTGATCAGTATCGCGCGACACGGCCATCCATTGGTCAAACTCCAAATCTCGTCTTTGCGGCTTTAAGAAAATGATTCGGGCTCTGCAGGCAAAGGCAAATGTGACCCCAATCACCACCGGCCTTCTCGCCGGCAAGGCCAATGCTCATCTAGCACGTTACCTAAGTCGCAAGTTAGTAACTCAGCTCAATAAAGATTCCGTATAGTGCTAGTATCGTGATTCTGGAGGGCGAGTGTATGTATGAACGAACATTGAAAGCTGCCTGCCTGATTTTGACGTCAACTTGTCTGGTCTTCTTCTCGAATGGTTGCAAGAAGGCTCCGCCCATCACCCTGTCCTGCAACGCAAGCGCGCCTACACTCTACGCCGGTGAGCCTCTCACTGTAACCGGCACCGCCGGTTCGGTAAGCACCAAAAAGAACAACAACGTGATCTACAGTTGGAGCGGCCCTGGTGTTACTGGCACGGACAATACCGCCACGGTAGATACGGCTTCGCTGCAACCGGGCAATTACACGGTGAAGGGCGAAGTAAAAGAAGGAAAGAAAGGCAAGGAAGGCCTGAAGCCGGGACAGACCGCCAACTGCGAGGCCGGTTTCACCGTCAAGCCCTTCGAGCCCCCGACGATCTCCTGCTCCGCCGACCCTACCACCATCAAGCCCGGCGGAACATCCACCGTCACCGCGCAGGGTGTGAGCCCGCAGAACCGCCCGCTCACTTACAGCTACTCGGCTTCTGCCGGCAGCATTGAGGGTACCGGAACCACCGCCACCTTCAACTCCGCCGGAGCGCCCACGGGCGAAGTCGGCATCACCTGCAAGGTCTCGGACGACAAGGACCACACGGAGACGGCCAGCACCAATGTCACCATTCTGGCTCCGCCGCCGCCGCCACCTCCGCCGCATACTCAGGCTCTCTGCTCCGTTAGCTTCTCCACTGATAGAAGACGGCCTACCCGCGTGGATAACGAAGCCAAGGCCTGTCTCGATCAGGTGGCTATGACCCTGAAGCAGGAGGCCGATGCCAAGCTGGTTATCGTTGGCGACTCCGACGCCAGGGAAAAGACCATCGAGGCACGGCAGCAGGAGCGGGCAGCCCGCAATCGGCGGGTGAGGGTTGAACACTTTGCCGCCCAGCGCGCGGTCAACGCCAAGAACTATCTGGTTACCGATCAGGGCATCGATGCTTCGCGCATCAGTACGGTGACCGGCACAGCCGACGAGCAATCGGCCGCGAACTACCTTGTACCCGCGGGCGCTAACTTCGCCAGCGACGTGCAGGGAACAACGCCGGTGAACGAATCGGAAATAACGCCGCAGAAACGGTAGCGCTGTGTAAAAGCATCACCGGTCACGGCCAATGCGATCCAGTCAGCCGTCCGTTGTTTCCGTGGCAAAGTATTGACGCGCGGCAGACTCGTCCACTGGGATGAGTCTGCCGCGCGTCCCGGGAGCAGACTCAAGCTCACCCGACCTTGCGGCCACTACTGCGGTTGTCCCGCCTGCTTCGCCGACGAAGAACTGCTTCCTCCGCTGTCGAGATGCGTCACGTGAACGCTAGCCGCCACCTCCGGCACGGAGCCGTCATTGAGCTGCACCTGCGTCGGTTTGCCCTGGATCAGAATCCGCTTCACGATCTTGCCTTGCGCGGGAATCATCACTCGCCGCGTGAGGGAGGTAGCCGTCGAGGTGACGGTAAGCGGAACCTCCGCGGCGGCATAGCCGGAGTTCGACATGTCAATGGCCACCAGCCAGTTACCGGCATCCACGGCGCTGGGATAAACGTGGTCAATTCTCAGATCGGGCAGGCCGTAGTCGGCATTCACCCACTGGTTAAAGAACCAGGAGAGATCGCGCTGGCTGCCGGCCTCTTTGAGAAGCTCCTGGAATGAGGGATCGGTCGCCTTGCCTGACGCGGCCGTGGCATCTTGCGCGGCGATGTACGCCCGCAGTGCCTTCGATAGCGTCTGTTCGCTGGTCAGATTGCGAAGCATCCAAAACACATAGGCCGCCTTGGTGCGGTAATAGGCAGGCGTGTAAGCCTGCGTCAGCGGCTCGCCCGAGCTGATACCGGGGCTTGAAGGCTCTACCAGTGCCAGGGCCGGCCGCGCCGCTTCCAGCGAGCCCAAAGCCTTCGCTCTTCCCTGCTGCCGTTCAATCCACAGCGTGCTCATAAAGTCGGCCACGCCCTCGTTCAGCCATGCCTGCGGAGACTGCAGATACGCATGCGTCAGCGCGTGCGCCAGTATATTGGCAATCCGGCTGGCGGCGCCGGGCATAACCCCCGTGGCCAGAAACGGCCCGTCTTCATACGGCGTGTCATCCACGTCGGGCAGATCGAGAATTGTGAGCTGCCTACTTGGTTTGTCGCCGAGCCAGCCCTTCAGGAAGGGCATTACCATCGTGTCGGCAGCCGACCAGGAAGAAACCGCCGGGTCGTCCGCCGGCACGGTCCACAGGTTGATGTTGTTCAAAGCATGATGGTTACGAATGGCAAGAAAGAGGCTGGGTGCCTCAAATCCCAGCGTGGAATGATCCAGGCTGGCCGTTGCCACGCCGGGCAGGTTGTAAGTCCCGCGATCGGTAACCTTCAGCGGAATAGCGTGCCCGTCGATAACCGCCACCGTCGGAGCTTTCCCCGAAGGAAACTCCACCGTAAGGCGCAGGCTGAAGCTCGTGCCGGTCAGGTGCAGCTTCTGCCTGCCGATCTCGTTAAAGAGCTGCGCGCCGTTGCCCAGCAAAGCTGGTACGCTCGATACCGGGTACCAGACCACATCCCCAAAGCCGCGCAAGCCCGTGAAATCAATGCCGATACCGTCCCAGTCAGCCCGGAGCGCATCCCGGCTCGGCGTGCCAATGGCAAGCAGCCGCTTGGCGTTGGGCACAATGTCGCCGGAGTAGGTTACATCCAGCTTCACGCTCTGGCCGGGAGCCAGTGGCGTAGCAAGCGGCACCGCGGCCTCATGCAACTGCCCCGTATGGTCGGCGTCCGAGTTGATCGTAGCCACCGGGAATTTCACGTCCTGCCCGTCGGCGCGAATGCGATCCCACGTAAGCGAAGAAGAAATCTGCAGCGGAATGCGCTTGAGCGGCGCAGATCCGGCATTGCGCACTGTCATCAGCGCACGCACGCCAATGTGGCGCTCGGCCGTTTCCACGTGGACGTCCATATCGTACGCAGAAAAGCGGATAGCCTCACGCTCCGTATCCGTGGCAACAGGCTTGGCTTCCGCCTTGACGGTAGTCTGCGGCGCCGCAGGGCCCGCTGTGGTGGCGGTCTGGCCCTCAGAGCGCGAGAAGATCACCTGCCCCGGCAGCTTGGGAGTGGTTTGAGCCGGCTGTTGAGCGGGTTGCGGGGATTGGGAAGATTGCGCCGCGGAGGGCAAAACTGCGATGCCGGCGGCCAAAGCCACAACTCCGGCAAGTAAAAACTTCATGAACCAAGACCTTTCTGCTTTGCAGGTTTTGACGCGGCGGCAGGCGCGGGGCGAGCGGCAACGCGGCGCTGGCGAGCCGCCTCATAAAGAACCACGGCGCCGGCGGCTGAAACGTTCAGCGAACTGACGCCGCCGGCCATGGGAATGCGCAGCAGATGGTCGCAGGTGCGCCGCACCAGATCGTGCAGGCCGGCGCCTTCGCGCCCCAGCACCAGCACGCAGTCGCCGGTCAGGTCGAAGCGGTCGTAATCCGTAGCGCCGCGCTCGTCCAAACCCACGATCCACAAACCGTGGCGCTTCAGCTCTTCCAGGGTCCGCACCAGGTTCACAACGCGCGCAATGCGCATGTGCTCAGCCGCACCGGCGCTTGCCTTCACGGCAGCGGGGCTGAGTGGCGCAGAGCGCCGCTCGGTGAGAATCACGCCGTCCACTCCGGCCCCGTCGGCCACGCGCAGCAGCGCGCCCAGGTTCTGCGGATCTTCCACGCCGTCAAGCGCCAGCAGCAGCCGCGCGGCATTTTTGGCCCGTGCCGGATCCGGCTCAAATAGGTCTTCTATAGAAAGGAACTCCTGCGCCCGCACCATGGCCACAACACCCTGATGCGCAGAGGTCTTTGCGGCAAGCGTCAACTGCTCGCGGGCCTCGCGGCGAACGCGAACCCCCGCCTTGCGGCACTCGTCCGCCAGGCGTTCCAGGCGGGCGTCCTGACGCTCCCGCGCCAGCAGCACGTGGTCAAAGCGGCGCTTGCCGGCACGCAATGCCTCTTCCACCGGGTGCAGGCCGTAAAGAACTTCCATAAGGGATAGTTTAGAAGACCGCTCCGCATAATCGGGGCAACAACAAAGCGGGCGCTCCCATCCCTCCCAGGGACCGAAGCGCCCGCCTGTTTTACGGCGCGTTGGCCGTCGCAGTTAGAACGAGTACTTCGCCGTAAACTGCATCTGGCATGGATTAACAAGCAGCGACTGGTATTTGCCGAAGCTCGCCGAGGTGAAGTTTGTTGTCAGCTTGTTGAAGCGCACGGAGTTGAGTACGTTGAAGGCTTCCACCGAGATACGCATCGACTGCCCTTCAAAGGTCTTGAAAGTCTTCGCAAGGCCGCTGTCCATGTCGAAGTAGCCGTCGGCGCGGAAGTTATTACGCTGGCCGGCTTGAAGCCTTCATAGGCGCCGAAGAAGAACAGCTTGTTCTTGATGATGGGACCGCCCAGAGCAGCGCCAAAAGTATCCTGTAGCACTTTGGCCGAGGTGTTTGATTTGCCCTGCACCAGCTGCGACTGCTTGAGGAACCACGAGTTCGATGCCGTAGCCGGCCCGCGGTAGAGGTAGTAGGCGCTGTCGTGGAAGCTATTCGATCCGCTGCGCGTCACCAGTGCAACCTGCGCGCCGGAGGAGCGGCTGGAGTCGGCGTTGGCGTTGGTGGTGGTAACGCGAAACTCCTGTACCGAGTCGCGCGTGGAGCGCAGCACGCCGCTGAATGCATAGCCGTTGTTCTGGTCGTTATTGTCCACGCCGTCCAGCGTTACGTTCCTTTGGTCCTGGCGCGCGCCGTCAATCGCGCCGGTACGGTAGTCGGTGGTGTTCACTCCGCCCGATTGCGCGCCCGGATCGAGCGAGAGCACGCCGGCCTGCAGCGATAACAGCGAGAGCACATTGTTCGCCTGATAAGGCAGCGTCTGCACCTTCTGCGAGCTGAGCGGCGTGCCCAGCGACGCATCGGAGATATTCATGGTGGAACTCGTGGCGTCCACGTTCACCACCTGCGTAACTCCCATGGTCATCTTGATGTTCAGCGTCATGGGAGAAGCTACCAACAGCTGCACTCTACGCACGGTGACGGCAAACCCGGTTGCCTGCGCCGTAACCACGTAGTTGCCGGGCAGAATCTGGTCAAAGGAATATTCGCCCGCGCTGCCGCTCTTCGTCGTCTTCTTCAGGTTGGTCGCGGTATTCGCCAGCGTGATGGTCGCGCCGGGGATAAGCGCTCCCGATGGATCGACGATGGACCCGCTCAGGCCGGTCGTGTTGGTCTGCGCGCATAGAGTTGCAGCCATAGCGCAGGCCAGGATCAGAGAGAGTATGCGAATCGGGTGCAAGAGTGGACCTCCTGTGAGAAATTGCTCCAGATGAGTTAGGGATCTTACGAGAACCTGATACCTGATAGTTGAGGAAACCTGAGATGACTGTAGGACAGCACGAGCGCAACTTGAACGGATATTAAGAATTTCTATGACGTCGATCAGCATTGTCCTTAGGTCGAATAACTGTATAAAGAAAAGTAATGAGTGCAGGCGCCAGAAAGTCCTTTTCCGCATTGCTTGAACCGGATGGAACGCGATTGCGGTGGGTGGTTGCGCGCGTGCCGTTCTCCATAGATAAGGCGTGGCCGGTGCGCAACAGGCTGCGCGTGCGGGGTCAGATCGCCGGCTTCGCGTTTCGAACTTCGTTGTTCCCCGATCCCCGTGGAAAGGGATATGTCCTGCTGGTAAACAAGAAGATGCAGGCGGCGGCGAAGGCCGGGCCGGGAACACGCGTGCACATCTGGCTTGAACCCGATCTCGAGGAACGCACCGTAACCATTCCCGGCGAACTCGCCCGTGCTTTCAAAGCGGAACATCGGTTGCGGCAATGGTTCAGCCGTTTGAGCGATTCGATGCAGAGGGAGATCTGCAAGTGGGTGAACGAACCAAAGAGCGCTGAGGCCAGGCAAAGGCGCAGCGAAAAAATAGCGGAGCGGCTTATGCTCACCATGGAGGGCGAAGTTGAACCGCCTCCGGTACTGCGTGTAGCGTTCCTGCGCCAGCCGCTGGCAGAAAAGGGCTGGAATGCCCTGACGCCCGCGCAAAAGCGTAACCACCTGTTCGGAATCTTTTACTACGAGAGCGGCGAGGCGCGCGAGCGGCGGGCTGCCAAAGCAGTGGAAGACGCCCTGCGCGCCGCTCGCAAGCAGGCCAGAGGCACGCATCCGCCGGACTCCTGATGCGGCATTTCTGGTGATTCCTGAGGTTCAATCACCCACTTTTTCTCTTTCAAGAGCTTTTTTCTGGTCTTCCCAGCCAGGTTTGTCGTCTAATTGAACAAGTATGAGGGCCATTTCTATTCAGCCGTTGTTCGGCAGGGCGGCAGCATCCGTCACGGCCGACGAGCAGGCGAGGCGCGAGAGCCTTGCCGTAGCGCGCGGGCTCAAGCGGCAGGAAGCCGGTCTGCTCGACGAGTTGATTGTCCGTTATCAGCACCGGCTGATGCGGTATCTGCTCTTTCTCACCGGCAACCGCGAACTCGCAGAAGACATGTTTCAGGACGTCTGGATGCGCGTGCTGGTGCGCGGCGCGCAGTTCAATGGTCAGGCCCGGTTTGAAACGTGGCTCTTTACCATCGCCCGAAACCTGGTAATCGATCAGCGGCGCAAGCGCACTCTGAGCAGCCTTGACGAGTTGGTCGAGTCCGGACACAGCGACGATCGGCCCATGAGCTTCGAAGTTGCCGACGGGGAACCGACCCCCTTCGAGCGCTTCTCAAGCCTCGAAGACCGCGAGATGATTGCGGCATCAATGCTGGAAATGGATACACTCCACCGCGAGGTGCTGACGCTTCGTTTCCATGAAGAAATGTCGCTCGAAGAGATCGCCAAGGTCACACGTGCACCAATTTCGACTGTAAAATCAAGACTTTACAGAGGATTGGCCATGCTCAAGCCCAGGCTCGAACGCAGAATAGCGCGGCCCGAGGAGGCGGTGTGAAAAGCATGGAGCTGGCCAGCAGGGCCGCTGGCAACGTGAAAACCGGGAGAGAGGTCAACCGCGATCTGATCGCAGCTCTCACTGGCCGCCAGGCTGACCGCGATGGTGCAATTGCTCAGCGCACGCGCCGCGTGGTCATGGCCTCGCTCGGGGTAATGCAGCAGCAGAAGGCCGGCCGCAAGCGCTCGCGCTCGGTCGCCGTCGCCTCAATCTTGATCGCTTTGCTTCTGCTGGCTCCCGCCATCTGGCATGTCGCTGAAGACCTTATCGGCGGTGACCACTTCAGCGACGTCACCACCCAGTTCAGCCTCTGGTTCTGCTTCCTTTGCCTGGCGCTCGTGGGGGCAGTCGTGGTGGCCGGCTGGGCACGCCGTAGGTCCTGACCGGCGCAAAATCCTTCCCAAAATTCCCCCAGATCTGCCATTTCAGGCAACTTCCTTCATTCCTCGCCCGTCCATTTTTGTATAAGCCTTCAGCAAAGCATAAGCTTTCTTAAGGGAAAGACCATGGACGAACCACAGACGATCCAAGTCGACGAAGACGAGCGGATGATCCCGATATGGTCGATCATTGCCGCTACTTTGGCTTTTTTGCTGGTCGAGTACTACTTCTGGATGGTATTTCCGGCACACCGGCGCCACCACACTTCGGCATTCGGTCTTCGCCTTTATTTCAATCTTTCCTGGGGAACGTTGGCCGCGCTCTACTTCCTGATGATCGGCTACGTCAGCAAAGACGCCCCACGCCGAGCCATGAGTACCCGGTTCTGGATGCTCATCTGCTTTGTGGCGCCGGCCGGCATCGGTGCTGTGCTCTACTTTCTGTTGCGCCAGCCCATTGTTTCGCGCTGCCCCGCCTGCGGCACGCACATCCTCAGCGACTTCCACTTCTGCCCGCAGTGCAACTATCAGCTCACGGCCAGTTGCGGTAACTGCTTCCGCACTGTTCGCGCCACTGACCAGTACTGCACCCGCTGTGGACACGAGCTTTCTGTCGATCACATGCCGTCCCGCCTGCGGGTGCTGGGCGACTAGGGGCCTGTTCACACTCCCACGCCCGCGCAAACCCTTCGCTGCGCTGGCGTTGACCGCGCTCGCCGCGCTTCCTACAATCATCCCAGCCTGCTCCGTATGCCCATCTCCGCGCTTATTATCGACGACGAACAACTTGCCCGCGAAGAGTTGAAGTATCTGCTTGATTCCGTGGGCGATGTCGACGTCGTGGCTCAGGGTGCCAACGGCATTGAAGCCGTAAACCTCATCGAGCAGCATCGCCCCGACCTTGTCTTCCTCGACGTGCAAATGCCCGGCCTCGACGGTTTTGCGGTCATTGAGCGCCTGATGGAGCGAGCCAGGATCACCAGTCAGGCCGGCCGCGACCGCTTTGTTCTCCCGCAAATCGTCTTTGCCACGGCTTACGATCACTATGCCGTCCGCGCCTTTGACGTGAACGCCGTCGATTATCTGCTCAAGCCCTTTGACCTTGCCCGGGTACAGCAGACTGTCGAGCGTGCCCGCAATCGCATCGCCGGCAACGCCGGCGGCACGCAAATGGAGTCGCAGCTCGGCGAGGTTCTGCGCCTTCTCAGCCATCCACGCGGCGCCGAGCGTGCGCATCCCCCGGCCAAGTTAATCGTCCAGGCACAAAGCCGCCTGCTGCTGGTCGATCAGTCTGAGGTCTGCTTCGCCGCCATCGATGAAGGCATCATCCGCGTCGTCACGCAGACCTTCGAGGGTCACTCCAAGTGCCGCACCCTTGAAGAGCTGCAGGAGATGCTCGATCCCGCCCACTTCTGGCGCGCGCATCGCGGCTTCCTCGTCAACATCGACCAGATCCGCGAAGTCGTCCCCTGGTTCAAATCCAGCTACCAGTTGCGTATGAACGACAAGCAGCGCACTGAGATCCCCGTAAGCCGCGCCCAAACCCGCCGCCTTCGCGACCTCTTCAACCTCTAGCGTCTTTTCCCGCGCCGCTTTCTCCTCCCGGTGTAGACTATGGCTCTCCCTCCCCGGAGGTCACGCATGCCCGCACAACGAAGCATCCCTCCCGTCTGGATGATGGGCCTTACCAATGTCACCTTCGGCATGGTGGCCACCTTTACGGTCACCACCGTCCCGCAAATTCTCGCGGATCAAGGCGTTCCGGGCGGTCATATTGCTGCCATTACCGCTTTCATCGCCTTCAACCACCACAACGTGCTTGCGGTTGAAATTGCCGCCTTCACCAGCTCTGTGGCGGCTGCCCTCTATCAGGGCGCCGTAGGCGGCTGGATGGGCAGCCTCATTGAAAAGGAGCAGGACGGGTTACTAGAGCGTTTCTAATTTAAGTGCTGACATATCCTGAGGAAGCGAAGTAGTTGGCGCACTCGCCTGGGGAGACTGTAAGGAGGAGTTGGCCGATCTGCGCCCATAGTTCTTCGGTGGATCGTCTTGCCGCTTTTCGGAGCAGTGTTTTGAGTTTGGAGAAGAACTTTTCTATGGGGTTCAGATCGGGCGAATAGGGCGGCAGATAGAGCACGGTGGCACCGGCCACGGCGATGGCTTCCTGAACCCCGTCCACTTTATGACTGCTCAGATTATCGAGGATGACGATGTCGCCGCTGTGAAGTGTGGGGCACAAAAACTGCTCCACCCAAGCCACGAACAACTCACCGTCCATGGGTCCGTCCACCACCATGGGAGCGGTCAGTTGATGGCGGCGCAGGCCGGCGACAAAGGTCGTCGTTTGCCAATCGCCGAGGGGTGCCGAACCGATGCATCGAGTGCCTCTGGGAGCACGGCCATGGCTTCGCGTCATGTTGGTCGTGGCCCAGGTCTCGTCAATGAATACAAGCTTCTCGACGTCCATCGCCGGCTGCGCTTCACTCCATGCGCGCCGCGCCGCCTGCACGTCCTCGCGCTCTTGCTTGCTGGCGTGCAGCGTTTTTTTTGAAGGTCAGATTCCACTTGTTCAACTGGTGCCAAAGAGCACCAATTTTGGTCGCAATACCCTGCAACGCCAACCGCTCTCGCAACTCCTCCAGAGTCAGCCCAGGCTCGGCTGCGATCCAGCGGCGCAAAACGGGTTCCGCCTCCTCTAACCGAGACCGGCGATGGCCGCCGATCTGAAAGCTGCTCCGCACACCGGTCTCGTGCTCCCGGTCCCGCACTTGATAAACGTAGAAGCGGCTGACCTCAAAGCGCCGCGCCACTGCCGAGGGGCGATCCCCACGGGACAGCGCTCGAAGCACACGATCACGCAAATCCTGCGAATACGACTGCATCCGGACCCTCCCTTCAAGGGACAGGATGATTATCGCATAAATGTAGATACTTAAATTAGAAATGCTCTAAGCTCGTGGTTTATAGCGGCATGCATCGCCGCGGGTGGCGTCATGGCCGTCTCTGGCGAGCCCGTCATTCTGCACCTTCCCCCGACTCTCGCAGCGGTATTCCTGTTTCTTGTTGTCGCTTCGCCCATGGCCTTCTTTCTCGTCATTCCCGCGCCTGAACCGGACAAGCTCCTGGCCGGCGAAAGCTTCGGCCGCTTCTGGCGCGAAGTGTTTTCCCTCTTCAGGCGCAGCGAAGTTCTCATCGGCATGCTCCTCTTTGTGCTCCCCTCGGCATCCTTCTCGCTCACTAACGTGCTCGCCGGCATCGGCAATGACTACCACGCAAGCCTCGACATGGTCAGCTTCCTTACCGGCGGGGGCTACATCATCGCCGGTGGCGTAGGCATGCTGCTCGTTCCGCGGCTGGCAAAGAAACTTCCCCTGCGTCCTCTCTACCTCGGCATTGGAGTCGTCGGCGCGCTCTTCACGCTCAGCACCCTCATGCTGCCTCGTACGCCCTTCGCTTTTGCAGTGGTATTCACCGGCGAGCTTATCTTTCAGGCCCTGGCCATCACCGTCGCCACCGGCATCATCTTTGAGATCATCGGCCGCGATAACCCTCTGGCCGCTACCACTTTCACCCTGCTCATGTCCGTCATGGTCGTGCCTATCTCCTACATGGCCTTCGTAGACGGCTGGGGTTACGACGTCGGAGGTCTTGCCGGCTGTTTCACCGTCGATGCCGGATGCGGCATCACCGCATGCATCCTGCTCAGCATCGCACTGCGCCGCTGGCTCTTCGCTCCGCGACCGGAAGTGGAACTGGTCTGACGCGCAGGAATCCCAGTAGGAATCATGGCGTAGCGGCGTAGCGCAATGGGCCAGGCCCACCCTCCCCGCCACCCCGCGGGCAATTGCAGCAAAATTTACTCCCCCAATCCCGCGGAATCTCGCTACACTAATCAAACTTGGCATGGGGGTTGACATGAAAGCCGTCCGCATCCATCGCTTCGGGCCGCCTGAAGTCGTCGTCATTGACGACGTCCCGGTAACCGCGCCGGGCAAGGGCGAAGTGCTCGTGCTTGTTGCCGCCACGGGTGTCGCGCCCTGGGACGCCATCATCCGCGAAGGCCGCAGCAAGGTAAGTCCGCAGCCCCCACTCATCCTCGGCTCCGATCTTTCCGGTGTCATCGAGCAGGTTGGTCCTGACGTGGCCGAATTCGCCATCGGCGACGAGGTCTACGGTGTCACCAACCCCCAATTCGTTGGTGCGCAGGCCGAATACGCGGTCGCATCGGCTGCCATGCTCGCGCCCCGGCCGCACTCCCTCAGTCTCCTTGAAGCGGCGTCGGCCCCGGTCATTGCCGTTACTGCCTGGCAGATGCTCTTCGAGTACGCGCAGGCCAAAAGCGGTGAGACGGTCATGATCACCGGAGCCGCCGGCAACGTCGGCGCCTACGCCGTGCAGTTGGCCGTTCAGGCCGGCATCCATGTCGTGGCAGTTGCCCGTCCCGATCATGAGATCCTGCTGCGCACCCTCGGTGCAGAGACCATCGTCGATCCCGACACGACCGCGACCCTGCCTGCCGTCGACACTGTCCTCGACACCGTGGGCGGCAGCACCATGCAGCAATGCGGCGCCGCCATCAAGCCCGGCGGCAAGCTTATCTCCGTCGCGTCCATGCAGCCTCCGCCGCAAAGAAATGACGTCAAATTCGTCTTCTTTTACGCAGAAGTCACCACCGAACGCCTGCGCAAGCTCACCACTCTCTTCGAGGGCGGAAAAATCTCAGCTCGCGTCGGATCCGTTCTGCCCCTCTCGCAGGCTCGTCTTGCCCACCAGATGCTGGCCGGCGTCCACCCCAAAAAGCCAGGCAAAATCGTGCTGCAGTTCTAACCCTTCTTCCGCGTTGCCCCAGCCGGTGTAGCCGGTTATCCTCTTCGCCGGGTCGCAGCCACACATGCGAAGGATTGCTATCGCCACAGGCACTGGTGCTGTCCACGAATCTTCCCACATCGTCTGCCGTTGGCGCCGCATCCAACTACCGGAACCGAATCCATCGGTAAAGGATCTCCCGCATGCAATACAAGACACTAGGCGACACCGGTCTCCTTGTCTCAACCATCTGTTTCGGCTGCATGACGTTTCACGGCAGCCCCGGCATCTGGAGCAGTATCGGCAAGGTGGATCAGGCAGGCGCTGACGGCCTCGTGAAGGACTCCATCGACGCCGGCGTGAATTTCTTTGACACCGCAGATGTCTACTCCGAAGGCGAAAGCGAAAAGACCCTCGGCCAATCGCTCAAGAACCTGGGCATCGCCCGCAAAGACGTTGTCATCGCCACCAAAGTCTTCGGTCGCACCGGCCCTGGCCGCAACGATGTCGGCGCCTCCCGCGGCCACATCATGGACGCCGTCGAGGCCAGTCTCAGGCGACTCGGCACCGATTACATCGATCTCTACCAGATCCATGGCAACGACGCCGTCACGCCCATTGAAGAGACCCTCCGCGCCCTTGACACCCTCGTCCAGCAGGGCAAGGTTCGTTACATTGGCGCCAGTAATTGGGAGGCCTGGAAACTTTCCCGCGCCATCACCATCTCCGAACTCAAAGGCTACGCCCGCTTTGACACCTTGCAGGCCTACTACACCATTGCCGGCCGCGACCTGGAGCGGGAGTTCGTACCCATGTTCCGGCACACCAAAACCGGCCTGCTCGTCTGGAGCCCCCTCGCCGGCGGGTTGCTCTCCGGCAAGTTCACCCGCGAGAACCAGAAACCCGAAGGTGCCCGTCGCTCCGAGTTTGACTTCCCCATCGTGGACAAGGAGCGCGTCTGGCGCATCCTCGACGTCATGCGGCCCATCGCCCAGGCCCACGGCTGCTCGCCCGCCCGTATCGCGCTCGCATGGCTGCTGCATCAACCGGTCGTCACGTCGGTGATTGTGGGCGCCAAACGCACTGATCAGCTTCGGGACAACCTCGCTGCGGTAGACGTGAAGCTCAGCCCCGAGGAACTTCAGCAACTCAACCAGGTCAGCCAACTGCCTCCGGAATACCCTGGCTGGATGCTTCCCTTCCAGGGCGCCAGCCGGCTCGACCCCAACGTCCCGCGTCCCAGCAGCGAAGCCAAATAGCCGGTCCCGTTGCGGCAGGACCTTCAGAAGCTTACCTCGAACGCAGGCGGTGCCTCCCGCGCACCGCCTCCGCGTCCGGGCACAACCCTGTTGTTCTCGTTCGCCGTTGATAGCCCGACTGATCTGATCGGATCACCGGACCCCGACCTTCGAATCGATCAACACGCCCTCAACAGCCCGCCACCCAACTTTGCACAACCCCTGCACCATCCAATCCACCACTACCGCTCCTTCCTGTCCCCTGAATCCCTGTCCTTCCCCACTGTCTCCGCAAGTGCGGGCCATCGGAAGCCAGACCGCACTCGGTATACGCTTTCTCTGGCAATCTGGCAGTCAGTAGGCGCAAGTGGGGTAATGCCTTGCGGTAAGTCGCTCTGTTTCGCCGATTCTGCCGCCTTTCGAGCAGGTTCCACCCCGCGTTTTCCCGCAGGGCTAAATCATTGCCGGCAAAAAAGAATTGCCGTTCTGCGAGCCGAAACGTGCCGAGTAAATGTATACTGGCCCGTCCTGGGAATTTCGATATGGAAGTTGCGGGTAATGCCAGCCACCATCGGCGGTCCTGGCTTCAATATGGCCTCTCCGCTTTGACTTACCCACGCTCCATTCTCTAAAACCGCGAACACCCTGGATTCCTGAACAAATTAATTCGGCAAGGCAGATGGGATGAACATGAAAACGAAAATCAATGTTGCACTGATGCTTGCAATGGCGCTCACGCTGGTTGGCGCCGCTTTGACCATGCCTCAACAGGCCTCGGCACAATCCAATGCTGCTCTGTCCAGGCCCAAGGGCCCGTGTGACATCTACGCCGCCGCCGGCGACCCCTGTGTTGCCGCCCACAGCACCACGCGCGCTCTCTACGCCTCCTATAACGGCCCGCTCTACCAGGTCAAACGCCAGTCCGACGGAAAAACCCTCGACATCGGCGTCGTCCAGCCCTCCGCATCGCCGGCTCCCGATCCCGGTGGTTACGCCGACGCTGCTGCGCAGGACAAGTTCTGCGCCAACACCGTCTGCTGGATCACCAAAATCTACGACCAGTCTCCCAAGCACAACGACCTTACCCAGGCGCCCCGCGGCGGATTCAGCGGCCCGGCCATGGGTGGCTTCAACAACGTCCCCATTGCTGACATGGCGCCCGTCACTGTCATGGGCCACAAGGTCTACGGAGTCTTCATCGCGCCCGGCATGGGCATGCGCAATGACGACCCCAAGGGCACCGCGGTCGATGACCAGGCAGAAGGCCAGTACTGGGTCATTAACGGCCTGCACTTCAACAACGGTTGCTGCTTTGACTACGGCAACGCCGAGACCGACAGCCGCGACGACAACAACGGCACCATGGAAGCCACGTACTACGGCAATGCCGGCGCCTGGTATCACGGCAGCGGCCCCGGCCCCTGGATCATGACCGATCAGGAGAATAACCTCGTCGGTTGCGTCAACGTCGATGGCTCCAGAGAATGCCCAAACCTGCCCACTATCGACTGGCGATTCGTCACCGCCATAGCCAACGGCGAACCCCACCACTGGACCTCCATGGGTGGCGACGCGCAGAAGGGCAAACTCTCCGTCATGTTCAGCGGACCCCGCGTCAACGCCACCTATGACCCCATGCGAAAACAGGGAGCCATCCTCCTCGGCAACGGCGGCGACAACAGCAACCGCTCCCAGGGCACCTTCTATGAAGGCGCCATGACGGCTGCAGGCACCTTCCCGTCTGAAGCCACTGAGCAGCTCGTCCAGGCCAACGTCGTGGCCGCCCGGTACGGCGTACTGCCGGTCAGCATTGCGCCGGCCTCGGCAACCACCCACCCGCCGGGCATCCAGACCTTCTCGCCGCACTCCTCGCAGGACACCACCGTCAACTTCACCAACACCACCGGTGCTCCCGTCAAAGACCTCAAATTGAGCATCGTCCTGCCCAGCAGGCATTGGAAATCCGTCGACCCCGAGACCGGCCATTCCTCGAAGATCTTCGTCGGCCCGATTGCACCCGGTTCCGGCGTCAGCGCCACCTTCAAAGTCACCTCCAGTCGGGACGCCTTCAACGGCAACCTCATCGGCAACGCCTCGTGGACAAACGCCACCACCGGCAGAGAGCAATCTGAAACCATCGCCGAGCGGGTGCGCAATGTCAGCCCCATCAGGATCAACGAATTCCGCATCAGCGCCGGTCCCCCCGCCAACCCCACCAACTCTTTCATCGAGCTCTACAACGCCGGCTCCCACAGTGTCGACATCTCCAACTGGTCCCTCACTGAGCACCCGGCCCAGCATGCCATCTTCTCCACCGTCAAAATACCTGCCGGAACCAAAATCGCTGCGCACGGCTTCTATCTGTTCGGTCTCTCCAACTCTGGCCTGGCAGCCGCTGCGAAGGCCGGCGATACGAACATCTACGTTCGCAGCACCACCGGCATGAAAGCCGGCGACACCGTCACCATCGGCTCCGGCGCCAACGCGGAGACCCACAAGATCGCCAGCGTCGGCACCCCTGCCGCCACCAACACCACCCTCTGGCAGCCCCTACCTGACGGCCCCATCATCACCATCCCCGCCGGCTCAACCAACGTGCCCGTTACCAGCACGGCCGGTTTCAAGGTCGGTGAAAAGATCGCCCTCGGCTACGGCGCCACCTACCCCACCGTCCCTGCATTCCAGGAGAAGTATGAGGTAGTAACCGTCACCGCCGTCGGCAAGCCTGGCTCGCAAGAATACCTGGCGGCCGACGCGCACGCCGGCGACACCAATATCAAAGTGACCTCCGTCGAAAACATCTCTGTCGGCGACAAGATCCGGCTCGACATCGACAGCCTCCACCACGGCATTGAGACTGTCACTGTCACCCATGTCGGCACGGCGGCCAGCCGCACCGGGCTCGCCTCCGATGTCTCCGCCGGCGCCACCAGCATCAAGGTCCGCAGCGTACGCGGCTTCACCGTGGGCAAACAGATCACCATCGGCACTCCCGCCAACAATCAAACGGTCACCATCACCGCCGTTGGCACCCCGGGCCGGAAGGGCACCGGCATCAGCTTCAAGCCGGCTCTCAGCAATGAACATATCAATGCCGAGGATGTAGTCCAGCCGGGCACCGGCCTCGACCTCGCTGCCCCGCTCAAGTTCAACCATGCCGCCAACATGCCCTTCAGCAATCGCGGCACCGGCATCACCTTCACACCGGCAACGGCTTTTGCTCACTCCAGCAATGAGCCCGTCCAGCCGCTCGGCACCGGCATCACGCTCGCCAGCGCACTCACCGGCAGCCACGCCGTCAACGCCGTTGTCCGCGACGCCGCGGTCACTGATGCTGGCTACCAGGGAACTCCCGCCCCCAACCAGTGGTTCGGCGGACCGGAGCTCTCCGCCAGCGTTCCCTTCTTCACCATGCACATCACCATCCGCGAAGGCAGCATGATCCTGCGGAACGCCAACGGCCTCGTGGTTGACAGCCTCAACTACGGTGGTCTCACTGACCCGTGGGCAGCCCAGGGTTACCAGGCCGTCTCCGGAACCGGCGAGGGCGGCTGCTTCGTCACCGCGCCCGGCTCCATCGGCGGCGCCGGACTGTTCGGTCCTCGTGCTGACTCCGCGTCCGATACCAGCGCGGGCCGCTTCCCTGACGGGCGCAACACCGGCAGCAACTGCGCTGACTTCATCACTTCGCCTTCCACCGTCCTTGCGGCTCCCTCCGCCACCGGCGCAGTCAATATCAAGGTCGCTGACGTTGGAGGCTTCAGCGCCGGCCAGACCGTCCACATCGGCTTGGGCGCAAGCGGTGAAACCGGCGTTGTCGCCGTGGTAGGCACGGCAGGAGGCACCACGCTCAAGACCGCCTCCGCCGCCGGCGCCCTCGTCCTCGACGTCGACAGTATCCGGGGCTTCACCAACGGCCAGACCATCACCATCGGCACCGGCGCTGGCCATGAAATGGCGGTAGTCGGCCACACCAACCGGCGCGAAAACACAATCACCCTCACCGCGCCGCTCGCCAACGCGCACACCGCCGGAGCCCTGGTGGCAGGTACCGGCATCACCTTCACCGCTCCGTTAAAGCATGAGCACGACAACCACGCGCAGGTTACCGGCAGCCTCGCCACACCCGGCGCGCCCAACCACTACTACAAGAAGTAAAAATGAAGCGCGCCCGAGGCAGAGGATCGGGCGCGCAAACCCCCGAGCCCTTGCCAGGCTGAACAACCACAAAAAAACGCTGCCAGTTCCCGTCTCTGGGACCTGGCAGCGCTCGGGCCGTTCTGGCAACTCTTCCGCCTCCGCCGCGCCCCCTCAATGGACTGCCCGCGGCTCCCCGCCTTCATCCTCGCCCGGCTTTTTCGTGCTCAGCAAAAACGCCAGCACAATCAGAATCATCGACATCCACGACAGTTCCATATACACGTCCTGGTAGCCCTGCATCTGCGCCTGCCGGTTGAGCTGGTTATAGATGCTGGCCAGCGCCATGCTGTGCCCGTTGGCCGCGCCAAACAGGCTGCCGAAAAACCCGCTCAGCGCCTGCGTATGCTGCTGAAACGCCGGATTCCCCGCCTGCATATCCGTCTGCAAATGCTGCTGATGCCACATGGCCCGTGTAGTCACCTGCGCGTTGGTAACGGCAATCAGAATGCTCCCGCCAATATTGCGCGCAAAGTTGATCAGCCCCGCCACTTGGTTGCTCTCCTTCTTCGGCATCCCAATGTAAGCCGCATTGGTAATGGAGATGAAGCAGAACGGCAGTGGCAGCATCTGCACCACGCGCAGCCATGATGCCTGCGCAAAGCTCATCTGCAGCGTGGATATGTCGGCGGCATAACGAAACGTGACGACGAACATGACAAATCCGCAGGCAGCCAGCGTGCGCGCTGAAATCTTGCTCGTGGCAAGGCCCGCCAGCGGCATCACGGCCACCAGCGCCAGCCCGCCGGCGGTCAGTGCCAGCCCCGCGGTGGTTGCCGTATACCCCAGCAAAAGCTGCATGAACTGCGGCTGCAGCACGGTGTTGGCATTCAGCACGCCGCCCACCAGCATCATCAGAAAGCAGCAGATGGCGAAGTTTTTAAAGCGGAAGAGCTTCAAATTCATGAGCGGCTCTTTCCGCTTCCACTCCCACACAATCAGCCCGATCATGCCGATAATGAACATCGCCGCAAAAAAACGAATGAAGCCGGAGGCAAACCAGTCATTCTCTTCGCCCTTGTCGAGCATGATCTGCATGCCGCCCATAGCCAGCGTCAGGAAGCTCAGGCCCAGGTAATCGATGTTGCGCAGCAGTCCGCGGTTGGGCTTGATCCACGGCGGATCGTCGATGAGCCGCGTCACCAGAATGAAGGCCATAATGCCCACAGGAATGTTGATGAAAAAGATCCAGCGCCAGGAAGAGTTGTCGGTAATCCAGCCGCCTAGCGTGGGACCGATAGAGGGCGCAAGCACGGCCACCAGGCCGTAGAGCGCAAAGGCCTGACCGCGCTTTTGCGGCTCAAATGAGTCGGCCATGATGGCTTGGGCCATGGGCTGCAGTCCGCCTCCGCCCGCCCCCTGCAGCACGCGGAAGACAAGCAGCAGCGATAGCGTGGGCGCGGCGCCGCACAAAAAGCTGGAGACGGTAAAAATCGTGATGCAGAGGACGAAGAAATTGCGCCGCCCCATCACGTTTGAGAGCCAGCCGCCCAACGGCAGCACGATGGCGTTCGACACCAGGTAGCTGGTCAGCACCCAGGTGCTTTCGTTTTCGCTGGCGCCCAGGCTGCCTGCAATGTGCGGCAGAGCCACGTTCGCAATGGAGGTATCCAGCACCTCCATGAACGCCGCAAGAGCAACCGTCACGGCAATCAGCCATGGATTCACGCGCGGCTTCCAATGCGCCTGTTCGTAGGCCTCAATTTCTGCTGCCGTCGCCGGTGGCGCGAGGATCTCTGCGCCGGCCGGCGACGGCTTCACTGGCTCCAAATCTGACAATACTTTCTCCTGCGTTCTCTCAACTCTTTACGGACCGGGGAAGTGCAGAGTAGGGACCCGCTGTCCGGCGCGGGCGCGTCGTCAGGTTTCTTTCACTGAGTGCATACCTATGAATAGATTCGCATCCCGGCCCTCTGGGTTCATGGATTACCGGCGCGGCAGCAGAAGATGGGAAACGCACGCTCTGCCGCTACGTCCTGCGCGGTTATGTACATCCGTTGCCGAAAGATGCAAAAAGATGAGATTTCGCCAAAAAAGGTCAAAGCCGGTGACCGCAGCCACCGGCTTCGAATGACCGGGGTTATTACTCTCCGCCCACAGGTCTCGCAATAACCGGATGGCCTACGTAGACCCGTTGCGGAGCAGTCACTTTGGCAGACGCAATTTTTGCCTGCAGCTTCAGGTTGTGTACGCCTGGCCCGTGCGGTAACGGCACCGTGAATCCCATCTCGTACTGGTGGTCGAGGCGGCGGTCGAGGTCCTTCAAGTAGGGCTGGAACGACACGGGATTGCCCATCCCCTGCCAGTAGCTGTAGCCGCCGGTGGCCTGAGTCAACTGCGCCAGCAGGCTCTGGCCGTCACTGGCGCCATACTCCGTGCCGCTGAGATAGTTGCCACTGCCCCAGTAGATTGAGTAAACAGCAATCTTGGAGCGCAGAGCATCGTGAATAGCGGCCTGCAGATACGGGTCGTTTGGATTGTAGCGCACCTCGTAGTAATCGATTCCGTTGGTCACCATAACCACGACGCGGCGCGCCGTGCTGTCATGCGAAGGCCAATGGTGCGCCAGGTCCGACAGGCAAAAGTACGGACTGCCACTGATGCCGGGCATGCCGCTCGGCAAGCGAAGCTCGCGCGCTACAGCGTCATGATCGGTAGAGAGCGGCCCGGCCAACTGTGCGCGGCCGTTTTCCATGTAAGCCACGGCCACCTGTGCGCTGCTTGGCAGTGCCTTGATGAACTGTGAAATTTCAGGTAGCTGCGTTGCGACCGAGCTGCTCGCCCCATCGTCGATCATCACCACCAGTTGAATGGGTGCATTGTCATTGTGCAGGCGCTTCCATGAAGTGATATTGGTAGGCTTGCCGTTGATCTTCAGAGCCAGTTGGTTCGCGGAAACGCTAGGCGGAGCAGCCCCTTTCTCGGTGGACATTACGGTAACCACGGCCTTGCCCTGCCCCTGGTTAAGGTCGCCTTGCGAAAATACAGGGACCGCCGCGAGCAAAGCAACGGCCGCGGCAAAAGCAACAAAACGAAGCTTCGCGGTTCTCATTTCAACCTCTCCTCTCAAGGCGGACACCGCGAGGCTCGCGCCCGCGGCGCATCCGCCCCTACACACTCTCATTAGATGAATAAATGGCATAAATGGTACGAAATTATGTCCGGTACCAAGTCGAATCTTTCAGGCAGCTCTCGCCGAGTTAGCGCTCGCAGATATTCGTGGTTTCTTAAATACGTAGACAAAAGAGCGGCGTAGGGAGAAGGAGCACTGCCTTGAAGCCACAGGCAGTAGTAGTCTTCTCAAGCTCAGGAAAATCGCATCCAGCCGCCCCGCGTCAACCAGATTGATACGGTAGAAGGGCAGCGCGATACCCACCGTTACCGCCCAGCGGCTTGGCACTTCCGCTTTTGCGCACCGGACGATATAACTGAGGCACAGGCTATGCAGCCCGCTTCCCCAAAGCCGCCGGCGCGCGGCATGGAGGCTTTTGCCTCCCGCGACTTCAGACGATACCAACTGGCTCGAGTGGCCGCCGTTCTGGGCGCCGAGGCGCAGGCGGTCGCGGTTGCCTGGCAGGTTTATTCCATCACCCATCGTGCCATTGATCTTGGATACACCGGCCTGGCGCTCTTCTTACCCGGGTTGCTCTTTCTGCTGCCCGCTGGCCACGCAGCCGACCGGTACGACCGCCGTCATGTAATTCTGATCTGCTACGCATTGCAGGTCTTCTGTACCGCCATGCTGGTCATGCTGGCGCGCAACAACACGCGGAATGTCCTGGAAATTTATGCGGTGCTGTTTCTCGTCGGCACGGGGCGCGCATTCTCCGGTCCGGCCTCGGCCGCACTCATTCCTCACCTCGTTCCGGAGGAGCATTTTGTCAACGCTGTGACCTGGGGCGGAGCCATCTTTCAGCTTGCCAACATCACCGGACCGGCGCTGGGTGGCCTTCTGTTCACATTTCCGCTCGTGCACTTTTTTCCGCATACGCGGCTCCAAGGCGCCGGCATTGTCTACGTCTTCACGCTGGGCACAATGTTGTGGTTCCTGGCGCTGGCCGGCACGCTCCATGTCCGCCCCGGCCGCATGGAGCATCGCGATGTTTCGCTGAAGGTTGTGCTCGCCGGTTTCCAATATGTGCGTCGTGCGCCGCTGCTGCTGGGCTCGTTCTCGCTCGATCTCTTCGTTGTGCTGCTCGGCGGAGCCGTGGCGCTGATGCCCATCTTCGCGCACGATATCCTCCACCAGGGACCGCGCGGCCTGGGCATGTTGCGCGCGGCGCCCGCCGTAGGCGCGGTGCTCATGTCCCTGGTGATGGCCCGATTCCCACTGCGTCGCCGTGCCGGCATCTGGTTGTTTGTATCCGTCACCATCTTCGGCATCTTTACCATCGTCTTCGGCCTGTCGCATTCGCTGTGGCTGTCGCTGGTGTCGCTTGCCATTGCCGGCGCGGCAGACACCATCAGCGTCATCATCCGCGGCTCCATGCTCCAACTCGCCACGCCGCCGCAGATGCGGGGACGCGTGAGTGCCATCAACCGTCTCTTTATCGGTGCATCGAACGAACTGGGAGAGTTTGAGAGCGGAGTAACGGCGCAGTGGTGGGGCGCGGTGCGCGCCACCGTTGCCGGCGGCGTTCTGGCGCTGGTGGTATCCGGGCTCTGGGTGGTGCTCTTCCCCGGCCTGCGCAATGCTGACGAACTCACCAGCGAGTCGCTCCGCGAGTTCATGCCCAAAGAAGAAGAAGTGATATCGGGACAGTAGGCTGCTCCCGGGCAGCACGGCTCAATGCTTTCAACGCTGCCCAGGGCAACAGCCTGATAAATCCGGCGGGAGACGTCAGCCTACTGGATGTTCACGACGACGGTGTCGCCGCCGTCTTCCAGTTGATCACGTGATAGATGGCCGGCTCCTTGCCGATGTTCTCCAATCCGTGCAAATGGTTTGAGGCATTGAAGATGACGCCGCCTGGGCCGACGCGCTTCCACTTGCCGTTGGAAAGCGTCTTCACCGTGCCCTGGGCGATGATAATCAACTCCTCGTTGGGATGCCGGTGTGGCTTATGAGGCTGCTGGCCCGGATTGAGCGTGGTGACGTGCATCTCCAGGTTCTCGAGTGTGGCCGTGGGCGAACTGCAAAGCGAGCGAACCATGCCAAACGAGGTTTTCTTGGCAGGGAACGAATCCAGGTCAAAGACCCGCGATCCCATGACAGGTTTGTTTTCAGCGGTTGCAAATGCGGTGCCCATGACGGCAAGGGCGGGTAGAGCGGCCATCAGATCTCTGCGGCTAAACATGGTTCTCCTTAAAAATAAGGTTGACGGTTAACGCGCCTCTAGGCTTCTCTCGGGCAGCGTGCCTCGATGCATTGAGCACTGCCCAGGACAATTGCCTGTGAGAAAAACTGTCGACACGTCCGAAGGGAGCCTTCGGTGTGCTGCATGGTTACGCGGACGGCGTCGCCGCGGTCTTCCAGTTGATCACGTGATAGATGGCCGGCTCCTTGCCGACGTTCCTGAATCCGTGCAGATGGTTGGAAGCATTGAAGACGACGTCCCCTGGGCCGACGCGCTTCCACACGCCGTTGGAAAGCGTCTCCACCGTGCCCTGGGCGATAATAATCAACTCCTCGTTCGGATGTCTGTGCGGCTTGTGCGACGCCATCCCCGGGTTGAGCGTGCTTACGTGCATCTCCAGATTTTCCAGAGTAGGCGTAGGCGCGTTGCAGAGCGAGCGCATCGAGCCCCAGCTGGTTTTCTTTGCGGGAAACGAATCCAGGTTAAAGACCCGCGATCCCATGACAGGTTTGTCTTCAGCGGTGGCAAGGGCTGTGCCCATAACGGCAAGGGCAGGTAGAGCGGCCATCAGATCTCTGCGGCTAAACATGGTTCTCCTTAAAAATAAGGTTGACGGGTAAGGTTGAAGGGTAAAGCGTCGCGGCGGCTCATTCGCGTGCAGCTTATCCGCGCAAAGGGCGTCGCAGATACTTATACTGAGGCGTCGTGAGGATTGGCAAGGAAAAATTGGGGTGTCAAACTATTAGGGTTCCACGAAATAAAACGATTGGCTATGCACTTCGGACATCCGGAAGAGCCTCGCCAGAAGTTATCGTTTGAAACGATGCGGGCGAAGCCTCGCGCGCGCGTACAATCGGCTCAAGAAAGTAGTGCACTTCGCAGCAGTCTAAGGATCAGCGCGGCAGATCCTGGCGCCGGTTCTCATGGTGACCACGTGAAACTCCTCACCATCTCCATTGGCGTTGTGGTTGTCTCGTATCTGGTTCTTGTTGCCGTTCTCTTTGTCACGCAGCGTAGGCTGATCTACTTCCCGAGCCATTCTTATGTGCCGCTGAGTCAAGCACACGCAAACCGCGCTTTCAAAGAGATCTCGGTTAGAACCGAAGACGGGCTTCACCTCAAAGCCTGGTATGCCCAAGCCACCACCCGGCCATTCACCATCGTCTTCTTTCACGGCAACGCGGATCGTTTATACACCGCCGCGCCTGTCGCCGATCCCTACATCGCGGCTGGTTATGGTTTCCTCCTTGCGGAGTACCGGGGATACAGCGGATTGCCGGGCACACCTACTGAAAAGGGTCTCTATTCCGACGGGCGCGCTTACATGCACTATCTGCAAACGCACGGCGTAGAGACCCGGCGCATCATTCTCTTTGGACATTCGCTGGGGACGGGAGTCGCGGTCCAGATGGCCGAGGAGTTTCCTGTTGCCGGAGTCATGCTGCTTGCACCGTACTTGTCCCTTCCCAGCGTTGCGCAGACGCATCTGCCCATCTTCCCTGCGTCCTTTCTCGTCCTCGACCGCTTCAACAATCAACTCAAGATCCGGAACATTCACTCGCCGCTCCTCGTTGCCAATGGTTCGCAGGATCACATCGTTCCGCCGTCGCAGGGTAAAAAGCTCTATGAATTGGCGAACAAACCCCGGGAGTTCCATTCCTTCCCCGGCTTAGGCCACAATGACCTCTTCGATGCGTTTGCTCCGCTGAGCCTCGATTGGATAAGCCGGGTCTGCGGCATCGCGCGTTGAGACTCCCTCTCGAATGGCTACGGCGCCTGAGACGTCGAACTCGCCGGGCTTTCGCGATACACTCCTCTTGCCATGGCCATTCGATCAAAGCTCACATCGTCTCCCGTTCTTCCCTACTTCCGCCCTGAAGCCCTCACCTTCCTCCGCAACCTGGCCCGCCACAATGACCGCGAGTGGTTCACGCCGCGCAAGGCGGAGTTTGAGGCGCTGCTCAAAGAGCCCATGCTGGCCGTCATCCGCAAAATCAACGACGCCATGATGGACTTTGCGCCCACCCACATCCGTCCCGCTGAAAAGTGCCTCTTTCGCATCTATCGCGATACGCGCTTCAGCAACGACAAGCGTCCATACAAAACCCACGTCGCTGCGTGGTGGCGCCACGACGGGTTGGATAAGACCTCGGGCGCGGGCTACTACTTCCACGTCGATCCCAAGGAAGTGATCGTCGCCGCCGGCGCTTACATGCCAGAGAAGGATCAGCTCGCCGCCATCCGTCACTGGCTGCTTGACCACCACGCCGAGTTCCGCAAGCTGCTCAAGAGCCCGGCTGTCCGCAGAACCTATCAGGAGTTTGAGGGCAACGCACTCACGCGGCCGCCCAAGGGCTTTCCCAAAGATCACCCGGCACTCGACCTGATCCAATGCCGCCAATGGGGACTGGCTGCCACGCTGCCCGCCGCCCAGGCACTCAAGCCGAATCTTGCCGCCACCGTGATCCGCCACTTCAAGATCGCCGCGCCTGTCGTGAATGCACTAAACTCGCCCATCGCCGCAAAGGCGCCGCGCAAAAAGGTGCTTTTCGGCCTGCGATAACGGGCTTCCGAAGCCGGCTTGCATCACCCGCTGCAACCTGCATTCTGGCGCCGAATGATACGTCCAAATCCAGAAAAACCGGAAAAAACAGGCAAAAATGGGCATTTTTAGCAAAAAATCCAAATAAACCTGTGGAAATCGGGTATTTTCGGTTGACTTTGCCCGGCCAAAAGTCGCATTGTTACCAACGACAGGGTTCTAGGAACCCGCATGAATAAAGGGGTTTCGTGCAAGCGTTGCCTCGGTCGCACTCCCTCCATGCGGAACACGTCTTGCAGTGGAACCCCGGCAACACGAGCAGCCCCGAGAGGGCCACAAGGAGAACACCGAATGGCAACTGGAATGACCAAGACCGCATTGACCCGGCATATGGCCGAGAAGCTGGAATTGACCAACAAGCAAGCAGCAGCCTTCCTTGACCTTCTGGCAGAGACCGCCATCAAGGAAACCAAGAAGAACGGCGTCTTCGTGATCCCCGGCATCGGCCGTCTGGTGAAAGCGGAGCGCAAGGCTCGTATGGGCCGCAACCCGCAGACCGGCCAGGCCATCAAGATCAAGGCCAAGACCGTGGTGAAGTTCCGCGTGGCCAAGTCCGCTAAGGACGTCATCGCGCCGCCGAAGAAGTAGTTCCTGCAGCATCGATCGTCAGGGATCCTCCACAGGAAAGGGAGAGCCACAAGCTCTCCCTCTCTCTATGGATTCCTGCTGCAGCAACCGTTCCGGCCTCTCCTGAGATCTCTTTCTCACGCGCGCTTCAGGTGGCGTGCGTATCGTCCCCGCTCGTCGGAAAATTTAAGTGCGATTGTAAACAGCACGGAGAAGCTCCAGCAGCCGAAATCCAGCCTGCCAGGTCAAGCGCAACAAAAGAATAGGGTTACTTCAGTCACCTTATTGAAATTTGAGTTGACATGCTGACCGGAAAGTGGGATTCTGGCCCTCCTGGCAATAATTTCCATTCCTCTAGATCCTGCATAGACACGCAGTAGAAACAAGCTTCAGAAGACAATCCAGATTTATGCGCTGCTGATAACCACCAGAAGAGAGTGAAGCGCAGCAGGCCAACCTACGAGTGTGTGCTGGGGAGCACGTTCGCAAGTGCGAGGAGGGAGAATTATGGCTTCAAGTTCGAGACAATGCGGCGTAACGCTGAAATTGAAAGCGTCGACTGGCCGATCCCGGGTCCCGGCAGTTATCGTCCAAGGCTGGTCACGTCGGCAGGCTGGGTTGGGAACAGCAGCCGCAACCTTACTGTTCCTTTTGACCGCAGCCGCCGGCCAACCGGCTCAGGCGCAGACGTCCACACCACAGTTCACGTCCGTCTATAGCTTCAGTGGTGCCGATGGGGCGAACCCTTACGGCGGTGTGGTAGAAGACTCGTCGGGCAACATCTACGGAACAACCTACAACGGCGGTGTGGGCGCCGGGACCGTATTCAAGATCGGCTCGTCGGGGGAATCCGTTTGCTATAGCTTCCAGGGTGGAAGTGCCGACGGGGCATTTCCAGCAGGAGGGTTGCTGCTGAGCGGTGGCTACCTTTATGGAACTACCACTTCCGGTAGCTTAGGCAAGGGAACTGTATTCAAGGTTCCCACTTCCTGCGGATCGGATTCGGTCCTCCATAGTTTCGGAACCATCTCTCCAGACGGAGCTAATCCCGCGTCTGGTCTGACCCTCGGTCCTTCCGGCTATCTCTACGGCACCACTCATGCTGGCGGCCTTGGCAACAGCTTCGTAACCTACGGAACCGTGTTTGCTGTCGACCCTGCCAGCGGTGCCGAGACGTACTTCTACCAATTCCAGGCGACGTCCGGTGACGGAACGAATCCCCATGCAGGACTGATCGGCGATCAAAGCGGCAACCTTTATGGCACCACAGAAAAGGGTGGTACTTACGGCTACGGTACTGTCTTCAAGATTGATACCAGCGGTAATGAGAGCGTGCTTTACAGCTTCGGTACCAATGGCAGTGCTGACGGTTCTGACCCGTACGGCGAACTGGTCAGGGATTCGACGGGCAACCTTTACGGCACCACTCAAACCGGTGGTACTTACGGTCTCGGCACAGTTTTCAAGATTGACACCAGCGGCAATGAAACCGTGCTCTACAACTTTTCCGGCGGCCCCTTCACCGGCGGCACCAACGATGGTGCCTATCCGGAAGGCGGCGTGGTCATGGATTCGGCGGGGAATTTATACGGCACCACCTGGTGGGGCGGCGACTCAGGCGTCGGCACTGTCTTCGAAATCAGCTCCTCCGGCACAAAGACCACACTGCATAGCTTTAATGGGACTGACGGAGCGTTACCCCAGGGTTCCCTGATGCTGGATTCGTCGAATGTTCTTTGGGGCACCACCCGATACGGCGGCACCGATCCCAGTTACAACGGAACGGTATTCAAGATTGTATTGCCCGCGACATCCGTGCCCCTCACCTTCACCAGCGCCAAGCTCGACGCAACTGCTGGCCCGCCGGCGGGCTTCGACCTGCAGGCGTATTTCACGGCCGGCTCCGGCGGCGACCCCATTGATGTGGATACCTATGGCCTGACACTCACCGTCGGCAACTACACGGTGACCATTCCGGCCTCGGTGTTCAAACAGGTGCCAAAAGGATGGTGGGTCACTGAAACCACCATCAACAATACGTCGCTTGAAGTTCGCGTCTCGCAGCCGACCACAACCACCTACGAGCTGCAATTTGAGGAAACCGGGACTGATATTACTTCGGGTCCCAATCCGGCAACCATAACGCTGACCATTGGCAACAACACCGGAACAACTACGGCCAGCTTCTAAGCGTCCAGGCTGGTCGCTGTTCCATGTCCGCAGGCCCCATCCGCAAGGGCGGGGCCTGCGCCGCATATAGGACCCAAAATCACTGGAAACGCATCCTGAGCCTATCCCTCAGATACCTGCTTTGCCGGAACCCCAGGCAGGAAGGCGCGTGTCACCAGCGAAAGCCCAAAGCTGATCAGGATCGCCCGGATCATCAGGCGATTGTCGTAACCCCACGAGAAAAACGCCAGCGCCACAAACACGCCGATCGACGTCAGCTCCGTCAGCACGGAGCGGAGCCAGTGCGGCTCTTGTCCGCCGCGTTGCGGCGCGCCGCGAAGACGCGGAAAAAGCCGTGGCACCGCATGGCAGTAATCTCGGTAGGATTCGCCCAGCCGCTCGGTGAGAAACGCCTCCTCACCAAGAATCAGGCGAAGCTGAAAAATAGTAAGCAGGACCATGGTCACCATTGCGCCCGAGGGCGGCATCAGAAATGCCAACGCGGCCGTCATGCACCACAGGCCAATGTAGAGAGGATTGCGAACATAACGGTAAGGGCCGTCAGCCATCACGGCGCCGGCCTGCATGTTCAGGCTGTGCACGGTACCCGTTCCCAGGTAAGCTGCGCCCCAGATGCGCAGAACCGCGCCCACGCCCGCCAGGAACGCAGCGCAGACAATGACTACAGGAGCGGCGGCAGCAAAGCTCACAAGCCCCATGCGGCTCAGGTCGAGTGCCAGCGTTTCCAGCAGTGACACCCGTGGGGCAAACACCATCGTGGGACCCCACGTCCGCGCCCATGGCGCCCAGAATCCCAAAACGATAATGCCCGCGTTGATCAGCATCCGCAGGCGAAACTCGACGGCACTTGCGCGCATGAACCACTCCTTGTTGCCGGAGTGTACCATCCGCATTCCCCAAAGGAAACCTGCCGGATCCGGTGTTATTCTGTCATCTCCACGCTCGGTAGATTGGCCAAAAACACCCATGCTTTAATTCCTGCCATCGCGGCAGACTATACTGTGCAGGAAAGCTCCCGCTCTCTGTTTTGCGCGAAGGCGATCACGGAGGGCAATGATTCACTACTGCTTTTGGGGTATATCAAAGAAGCACCATTTCGCCATGTAGTGGGCTAAATGCGTGACTTTGAAGCGTGTTTTGCGGCATATTGGAAAACGATTGAGGAAGCGCGATGATCCCCCAGCTCAAAAAACAAGACATCGACCTATTCAAGACGAGCCGTATCTCTGATCCGGAGGAAAGGCCCCGTTCCATCGCGGAACTCGGAATTCGCTCCGCCCTGCTTGAAGATCTTGCGCTTAAGATCCTCTACGAGTCCGGCCCGTTTTCGCTGCTCGATCTTGCCGAACACGCTAAGGTCAGTTTCGAGGTGGCTGAGGAGGTCTTCTCCAAGCTGCGCTCAAAGATGCTCTGCGAAGTATCAGGCATGACCGGCAATGTTCCCAACATCTCCATCTCGAATCAGGGCAGAAACCGGGCGCTGGAATTGCTGTCGCAGAATCAATACACCGGAGCCGCGCCTATTTCCCTTGAAAGTTACGTGGCGCAGGTCAAGAAACAGAGTGTGCGGCACGTGAGAGTGCGGCCGCCCGACGTGCAACGCGCCTTCAGTAATCTTGTCTTTGACGCCGAGACGCTTTCGCAGTTTGGCATGGCGCTCAATTCCGGCGAAGCCATTTTCCTCTATGGACCGCCGGGCACCGGCAAAACGTCAACAGCCGAAACCCTGTCGCGCGTCCTTTCCGAGGAAAAGATCTGGCTGCCGTATGCCGTGGAAGTCGGCGGGCAGATGATCACCGTGTACGATCCGGTGATTCACGGGCCGGTGCAGGAATCGGTCTCCGATACGCACGATCGAAGGTGGATTAACTGCAAGCGTCCCATGGTTATGGTGGGCGGCGAGCTGACTATCGAAATGCTCGACCTGCAATTCAATCCCTCCACCAAGTATTACGATGGTCCGCCGCAGATGAAGGCCAACAACGGTGTGCTGGTCATCGACGATTTCGGACGCCAGAGGGTTGCGCCGGAGGAGCTGCTGAATCGCTGGGTTGTTCCTCTCGATCGAAAAATCGAGTTCCTTACCCTCGCCGGCGGAAGAAAGATCGAGGTTCCGTTTGAAATGCTGGTGGTCTTTGCCACCAATAAAGATCCAGCGACCATTCTCGATCCTGCATTCATGCGCCGCATTCAAACCAAGATCAAGATGGGCGCGGCTACTGACGATCAATTCCGCGAAATCTTCCGGCGGGTCGCCATGGACCGTGCGCTCCAAGTGGATGAGCGTGTGCTGGAGGAGTTGATCATTGTCATTCGCAATACGCTCAAGGAGGATTTGCGGTCGTGCTATCCGCGGGACTTGATCAACCAGGTTTGCTGGAAAGCTACCTTTGAAGGCAAAGACGCGCGTCTCGACCGTCCATCGTTGATGCGGGCCGTGAGTACATACTTCCTGCAGTCGTAGTGGAACCGGCAGGCTACTTCTTCGCCCGCCTGTAAAACGGCAGCGGAGTCTGCCGTGCCTTCACGCGATTCCCGCGCACATCCACCAGAACATCGCTCTCGCCCGCAGCCGCTTCAGCAGTTACGAGTGCCAGGGCGATGTTCTTCTTCAGGAATGGAGCCGGCGAACCCGACGTCACGTGACCGATGACGTCGCCGTTCAGCGACAGCACGGAGTACCCATCCCGCGCAATGCCGCGCTCCACCATCTCCAGGCCCACAATTCTGCGTTTCGCACCGCCGGCCGCCTGCACGGCCTGCAATGCCTCGCGCCCCAGGAACTCGCCCTTATCCAGCTTCAGCCAGCGGTCGAGCCCGGCTTCAAAGACGTTCACCTCTTCTGAAATTTCATTCCCGTAGAGGCTCATGCCGGCTTCCAAACGCAGCGTGTTGCGCGCACCCAGACCGCACGGCCGAATGCCGAACTCCGCGCCGGCTTCGAGCAGCGCGTTCCACATCTTCACGCTGGTTGCCTCATCCGAGGGGATGTAAACTTCAAAGCCGTCCTCGCCGGAGTAGCCGGTGCGCGCAATCAGCACATTGGGAATGCCCGCCACCGTGCCCCACGTGAACCAGTAGTTGCGGATCGCGGCCAGATCGGTCTTCGTGACCTTTTTAAGCGTGTCGAGCGCGCGCGGTCCCTGCAGCGCCAATTGCGAGTAATAAGGCGAGTAGTTGCTCAGGTGTATACCGGGCCAGGCCCCCACCTGCTTGCGGATCCAGGCAAAATCTTTCTCCGTGGTGCCTGCGTTCACCACCAGCAGATAGTCATTGGGGCTCAGGCGATGCACCAGGATGTCGTCCACAAATGTGCCCTGCGGTGTGAGCAGCGCAGAGTACTGCGCCTGTCCGTCCTGCAGTCGCGATGCGTCGTTCATGGTGATCTGCTGTACCGCAGCCAGTGCACCGGGCCCGCGAAACTGAATCTCGCCCATGTGGCTTACGTCAAACAGGCCCACCCCGGTGCGCACCGCCATGTGCTCAGCTATAAGGCCACCGCCTGCTCCCGGATACTCGACAGGCATGTCCCAGCCGCCAAAGTCCACCATTTTGGCTTTCAGGGCGCGGTGGGTGGCGTTGAGGGCGGTCTTCTTCAACGGAGTTGCTACAGAATCAGCAGGCGTGGTCATGGCAATTCCTTTGCGCCAGTTTGGCTCATACCCAACATAGGCAGCCGAGAGCCACGCGGTCAAACCTGCTGCCCGGCATTAGCATTGAAAAGATACCGATGAACAGATTGCATAGGCGGCGATTCAGGTACGGTGCGGGCGCAAATCCCCTTCGCGGAGTGGTGATGCTGCTGGCGGCAGCCGTTGCGCTCTGGCGCGGCTGGCAGATTCACCACGGCCGCTATGCGCTCCTGGCTTACGGATTGGCTGTCCTGGCCGGGGCGCTCGGCATCTGGCACCTCACGCGCAAACCGCCCCCGCCGCGTCTCTAAGAGTCGCTGGGAATCCGCTGCCGCGCACGCTCCATTCACTTCTTTTCCCGGTGCGCAATGATGTAGTCCTTGATGCGGTCGTACACCCCGTCGGGAAGCACTCCGCGCAAAAGCAGGTCATTTTTGGCGTGGTAGGGCCTGAAGCGCACAATGCGCCCCGCCCAAGTGTGCGTCATGCCGGGAACCTTCATCAACTCAGCCACGCTGGCGTGGTTAATATCGACACGCGCCTCAGGCGGGGGAATAGCGTGTCTCGTCGAATGCGTTGTCCGGCCGGCAGCCTGCAGGGGCGGCGTCCCCAGCAGGACCACGCCGAGCGCCGCCATGCCGAATACAGCGAAGATGGCTCCAACTCGCACGCGTTCATTCTCAGCTCTGGCTGGCGCCAACGCAAGCCGCCCGCCCCCGCGCCGCATTGCCCGGGTTTTGCGTACAATGAACACAGTCCGATGGCGACTTCCCCAAGCCTACCGCCTCCGCCGCGCCGCTTTCACGTCTTTGGAAAAACGCGGACCATCCTCCTTGCTACCCTTCTCGCCATACTCGCGCTATGCGTTCTCTTTTCCTGGACCACCCGCGGCGTGATGACGGATCTCACTTTTCTCAGGGGCCAAGGCCCTGCAGGCAGCCATTCGCTGGTGAGTGTGCGCCCCTGGCAAACGGCGCAGGCGCTGGCCTCGCTTGCCGTCACCGCCGAGGAGAACGAATACGCGCGCGAGGCTGAGCGCCTGGCGGATCATGAAGTAGACCAGGCCTTCGCCGCAGCGCTCCGATCCGCCGAACTGCAGGACCGGCATCGGGTGCTGACGGGCCAGGCGCTGGCCCTTTCCCAGAGAGCCGCGCAGCTCCAGAAGGAGATTGGCGAGGATCGCGTCATTGTCCAAAAGCTGAAGGCGGTGAGCTCTTCGCCGGCTGCCTCCCCAAAGGGCGTGGCCCGTTCTGCGGTGGGTACTGAAGATCTTCAGGTTGCCCAGGCACAGCTTGCGCTTGACAAGGACGAACTCACCGACACAAAGCGTGACCTGGAACGCGCCACCGGCGACTTGAGCGTCCGCATTCAAGACGAACTGGCCGCGCATGAAGCCACCATGCGCAAGTACGACAGTCAGCAGCAGAGCGGCGGCGGGCAGATTGCTGTTGTCTCGGTCAGCCGCCATAGCACGCTCGTCGGCCGGCTGCGCGCATGGTTCAACCAGCGCGGCCGTTATGCGCTCATCGCGCAGGCGAAGCAGGAGACGCTGGGCGATATGCACCGCATTACCGCCGAGCACAATGCTCTCGAGGCCAAGACCAACACGGAGACCACGGGAACAAAGAGCGGCCTGACGCTCCGGCAGCTTCAGGATCGCAGCACCGAACGCGAGATCCTTTTCATCAACGACGACCGCATTCAGACCGACCAGCAGCTTGCCTCGGTATACGGCAAGTGGGCCAACCAGGTGCTTCTGCAGCATCGCATTCTCATGCACCTCATCGTGCAGTCGCTCGCGCTGATCGTCTGCATCGCCATCTGCATGATCCTGGGCGATGCCCTGGTTCGGAAGCTGCTCTCGCACCCTTCGCTCGACCGCCGGCAGACAGCCACGCTGCGCACCATTCTGGAAGTTGGCGTTCAGGTCGTCGGCGTCTTGCTGATCGTCCTTGTTCTCTTCGGCCTCCCGCACCAGACCTCAACCATGATCGGTCTGGCCACGGCCGCGCTTGCCATCTCGCTCCAGGATTACATCCTGGCATTTCTCGGATGGTTTTTCCTGGCCGGAAAAAACGGCATCCGCGTCGGTGACATGGTTGAAATCGACGGCGTCTGCGGCGAAGTCGCTGAGGTTGGCCTCATGAGCACCACGCTGATCGAGACCACGGGCATGGCGGAGAAAGGCGAGCCAACCGGCCGCCGCATCTCTTTCATGAACAGCTTCGCAATCCGCGGCAAATGCTTCAACTTTTCCAGTGAAGGCCAATGGCTCTGGGATGAAATCACCATCAGCGTCCCTGCCGGCGAAGACATCTTTGCCATCGCCAGCAGCGTGGAAGCGGCAGCCATCGAACAGACGTCAGAAAGCGCCCGGCTTGCCGAGGAAGAGTGGAAGCACAATGCCCGCGGCACGCGCCTCACCGGTCTCAGCGCGCGTCCCATTGTCATGGTGCGCCCCTCGCCCCCCGGCATCGACATCGGCTCCGGCATCGATATTCAGGTGCGCTACGTAACTCGCGCCATCGGCCGTTACGAGGTGCGTGACCGCCTCTACCGCCATGTCATCCGGCTGCTCAAGGAAAAGCATCTTCTCCCGCCGCCACGGCCCGCTAACCGCGAAAGAATGCTTCCCCCCGAGCCGGAAGAGGCGGGCGTGAAGTGAGTCATATTCGATTCGGCGCGCGGCGCTCGATCTGCGTTAGCAACCAGGGAAGCAAAACTTCCGGTTGACACCCCGAAGGGTTTGCCTTTAGCTTTTAAACAGATGCAGAGCCTCCGCCATCACGGTCACCACCATCATGGACACACCATGCCGGCGGACTGCCATGGCCTGATCTGATTGGCCAGAGAGATCAAAGAAACACCCAAGCCCGCCGGCGCCAGACGCTGGTGGGTTTTTTCATGTTCGCGCACAGAATTTCTGAAAGGATGCACAAAGGAATCATGAGTAACGAAACGGCAATCGACTTTGAAAAAATGGACGGTCTCGTCCCCGGCATCGTGCAGGATGCCCGCACCGGCCAGATGCTGATGCTGGGCTTTCTCAATCCCACCAGCTATGCCAAGACCCTCGAGACCGGCTACGTAACCTTCTGGAGCCGCACGCGCCAGAAGCTGTGGATGAAGGGCGAAACCAGCGGCAACCGGCTTCGCGTCGTCTCCGCCTCAACTGACTGCGACAATGACACGCTGCTCTTTCGCGTGGAAGTGGAAGGCGACGGCCTGGTTTGCCACGAAGGCACAGTGAGCTGCTTCACCCGTCCCATCACCGTAGAAGAGCAGAAGACGGAGGCCGCCCGTGGCTAACATACTTCGTCTTGGCATCCCCAAAGGCAGCCTGCAGGAAGCAACCATCGCCCTCTTCAAGCGCGCCGGCTGGAACATCTACGCCAACGGCCGCTCTTACTTTCCCACCATCGACGACGCCGAAATCGAGTGCATGCTCATTCGTGCGCAGGAGATGGCCCGCTACGTCGATCATGGCGTCCTCGACGCCGGCCTCACCGGCATCGACTGGGTCGTCGAAAGTGGTCTCGACGTGGACAGCGTCACCACGCTCACGTATGCCAAGCAGAGCCGCCGCAAAGTCCGTTGGGTGCTCGCCGTGCCTGAATCCAGCGGATTCGAGAAAGCTGAAGACCTCGAAGGCAAGATCATCGCCACCGAATTGGTTGAAGTAACCAAGCGCTACTTCGCCTCCAAGGGCGTCAACGTCAAGGTCGAATTCAGTTGGGGCGCCACGGAAGTCAAACCGCCCATGCTGGCCGACGCCATCGTCGAAGTCACTGAAACCGGCAGCTCGCTCCGAGCCAACCATCTCAAGATCATTGACACCGTGCTCGAAAGCGAAACGCATCTGATCGCCAGCAAGTCCGCGGTTGCAGACTCCTGGAAACGCCAGAAGATTGACCAGATCGCAATGATGCTGCGCGGCGCCATCGACTCGCAGGCGCAGGTGGGCCTCATGCTCAACGTCAAGCGCGAAGACCTCGAGACCGTGCTCTCCGTTCTGCCCGCGCTCAATTCACCCACCGTCTCGCAGTTGAGCAACTCTGAGTGGGTCGCGGTCAATACCATTGTGGAAGAGCGTGTAGCGCGCGACGTGATTCCGCGTCTCAAGGCAGCGCGCGCAACGGGCATTGTCGAATACTCACTGAACAAGGTTGTGCTCTGAAGCGTCCCGCTTTTTTACAGGCGCTTCAGGCCATTTTGCCTGGCATTTTTTGAAGCACGATGTTTTGAAAGGGCACGGCTTTAGCCGCTGAGGGAACGAATGAAGCTGATCCGCACCAAAGGACGAGGTGCTCAGGCAACGGAAGAGGCGCTTGCCGCGCTCGAACGCCGCGGCGGCGCCGCGCTCGACACCGTGATGCCCACCGTCAAGCGCATTGTCACTGACGTGCGCAGGCGTGGCGACCGCGCCCTGCTCAACTACGCAGCGCAATTCGACAATCTGCCCGGGGCCGACGCTCTGCGCGTCACGCAGGCAGAGATGGCCGCGGCGTGGGAAGCCCTCAACCCTGCGCTGCGCGACGCGCTTTCAACCGCCGCTGCGCAGATTCGCGCCTTCGCCCAGCAGCAGCTTCCCCACTCGTGGAATGCCTCTGCCGAAGCCGGCCTCATCACCGGCCAGCTTGTGCGCCCGCTCGCCTCCGTCGGCTGCTACGTTCCCAGCGGCCGCCATCCCCTTCCTTCCACACTCCTCATGACTGCGATTCCGGCGCAGGTTGCCGGCGTCGCACGCATCGTTGTCGTCTCGCCCCGGCCCGCGCCTGAAACGCTCGCAGCCGCACACCTGCTCGGCATCGCAGAGTTCTATCGCGTCGGCGGCGCCCACGGCATCGCCGCGCTGGCTTACGGAACCGCAAGCATTGCCCGCGTCGACAAGATCGCCGGCCCCGGCAATCTTTACGTCACCGCCGCCAAACGCCTCGTCGCCTTCGACTGCGCCATTGACATGCTCGCCGGCCCCACGGAAATCGTAGTCACCAGCGAGCGCGGCCGCGCGGCAGACATTGCATCCGATCTGGTCGCACAGGCCGAGCACGATCCTGAAGCGCTTGCCATCTTCGTCACCACGCGCGCCGATCTCGCCAAAGAAGTCATCGCGGAAACCAAACAGCGCAGCCGCAGCAATGCCGTCGCGCGCCAATCGCTCAATCGCAACGGCCTCGTTATCGTTGCCGCCACGTCTGAAGAGGCACACGCCATCACCAATCGCCTCGCGCCCGAGCATCTCACCGTCGATACCGACGCCGATCTTGCCTGGGTGCAGAACGCGGGCTCGGTCTTCGTTGGCCGCTGGTCCGCGCAGCCCATGGGCGACTACATCTCCGGCCCCAACCACACGCTGCCCACCGGCGGCATGGCGCGCGTGCGCGGCGGCCTCAGCGTCAACGACTTCGTCAAGCTCATCACCGTGCAGGAGTACTCCGCAAAAGGCATGCGCGCGCTCGGACCCAAAGCGGCTCTGCTTGCCGAGGCGGAAGGCCTCACCGGCCACGCCGAAGCCATTCGCACACGCTTGCGTCCAGGAGGGTCTCGTGGCTGAAACTGCAACAACGTTGTCACCCGCACCACGCGCCCGCGTCCAGGCAATGAAGGAGTATCATCCTCCGCTCGGCAGCCGCGACGCGCTGCGCCTTGACTTCAACGAGAACACGCTCGACTGCTCGCCCAAGGTGCGCGAGGTCCTGGGCAGCATCGCCGCCGGCGCGCTCACGCGTTATCCTGAGCGCGAGCCGGTAGAGGCCATCGTCGCCGCACATCTCGGCCTGGCCGCCGAACAGGTAGCCCTCACCAATGGCGTCGATGAAGCCATTCACGTGCTCTTTGAAACCTTTCTTGATGACGGCGATGAGCTGCTGCTGCCCGTGCCCACTTACACCATGTACGAGGTCTACGCCTCGGCCACCGACGCACGTGTAGTCACGGTGCAGGCCGCCGACGATCTGCAGTTCCCCTTCGAGCGCCTGCTCGCCGCCATCACGCCGCGCACCAGGATCATCGCCATCGCCAACCCCAACAGCCCGTCGGGCACCATGGCCACGCGCGAGCAGTTGCTTGAGCTTGCCCGCCGCGCCCCACAGGCTGTGCTCCTCGTCGATGAAGCCTACTACCACTTCTGCGGCGAAACCGTAATGGATCTTGTCGGCTCCATTCCCAATCTCGTCGTCGCACGCACGTTTTCCAAAGCCTACGGCCTCGCCGGATTGCGCATCGGCCTGCTCGCTGCGCCCGCCGATCTCATGCGCTGGGTCCGCCGCGTCCTCTCGCCTTACAGCGTGAACTCGCTCGCCCTCGCCTGCCTGCCTCCGGCAATCGAAGACACCGCGTATCTCGACTGGTACGTGAGCGAAGTGCTCGCAGCTCGCACTGAATTTGAAGCCGCACTCGATGCGGTAGGCTTGCGCCGCTGGCCCAGCCGCGCCAACTTCATCCTCGTCGAAATCGGCACACGCCACGCGGAGTTTGTGCGCCTCATGCGCGCTGCCGGCGTGCTCGTGCGCGACCGCTCCAGCGATCCCGGTTGCGACGGACGCGTCCGCATCACCATCGGCACGCGCCAGCAAATGCAGCAGGCAGTCGCGGCGCTGAACAACGCCATGGCCACGCTCCGGGCCGCGGAGGAAGCACAATGACAACGAAAAAGAAAATTGGCGCTAAATCGACAATGGCGTGCCCCGGGTCCCGTTTCTGGGACCCGGGATATCCCGAAGGCCGCGCGCAGGGCAACCATCGTGCGCCACACCGCTGAAACCCGCATCGATTTAACCCTGACCATCGAAGGCAAGGGCCGCTACAAAGTCTCCACCGGCATCCGCTTCTTCGATCACATGCTTGAGCTCTTCACGCGTCACGGCGCATTCGATCTCGAGCTCAACTGCGACGGCGACCTCGATGTCGACCAGCACCACACCGTCGAAGACGTGGGCATCGCTCTCGGCGAAGCCTTTGACCGCGCCCTCGGCGACAAGCGCGGCATTCTGCGCGCGGGCTATTTCGTAATGCCCATGGACGAAACCCTGGCCGTCGCCGCCGTCGATATGAGTGGCCGCACGGCCTTCGCCGTTGACACTCAGGTACGCACCCGCCTGGTCGGCGATCTGCAAACCGAGCTCGTCACGGACTTCTTTGAGGGCTTCGCCCGCGGAGCCCGCGCCAACGTCCACGTCAAGACCATGTACGGCCGCTCCAACCATCACAAGATCGAGGCCATCTTCAAAGCCTTCGCGCGTGCGCTGCGCGTAGCCTGTTCGCGCGACAAGCAACTGGGCGACATGCTGCCTTCCACGAAGGGACTGCTCTGATGCGCGTAACCGTCATCGACTACAAAGCCGGCAACCTCACCTCGGTGCTCAAGGCGCTGCGCCATCTGGGCGCGGAGCCCCAGGTCACTGACGGTGATCTCGTGCCGGTCGAGTCCGCCGAGCGCATCGTGCTTCCCGGCGTCG
Source organism: uncultured Acidobacteriota bacterium (assembly GCA_963830225.1). Taxonomy (GTDB): domain Bacteria; phylum Acidobacteriota; class Terriglobia; order Terriglobales; family Acidobacteriaceae; genus Telmatobacter. The sequence goes on from CAWHLO010000001.1 coordinate 1,394,445, forward strand.
GCCACTTCCAGGCTACCGAGCGCCTCGACGCAACCGGCCTCACGCTCGCGATTCGCGCAGCGATTGCACGCGGCGTCCCGTTCCTTGGCATCTGCGTCGGCATGCAGTGGCTCTATGCCGGCTCAACTGAAGCGCCGAATCAACCGGGCCTCGGCCACTTCCCCGAGCAATGCACGCGCTTCCCTGAAGGCCACGAAAAAGTTCCGCACGTCGGCTGGAACTCGCTGGAAGTCCGCAACGGCTCGCGTCTGCTCGCAGGCGTAGAGCCCGGCGAGTATGTTTACTTCACGCACTCTTACAAAGGCCCCGTCACCGCAGACACCGCGGCCGTAACGCAATACATTGAGCCCTTCGCCGCAGCCGTCGAACGCGCCCACGTCATGGGTGTGCAGTTTCATCCCGAAAAATCCGGCGAGACCGGTCTCAAGATCCTGCGTAATTTCCTGGAGATCTAAGCATGAAGCTGGAATTCACCCTCACGGTATCAGAATTCAAGGCTGCCTTCCGTTTGCACAGACGCCAGACCACCATCGGCCGGCTAAACACGTTTATCTGGCCGATTCTTACTGTCGTCTGCTTTGGCGTTGCCTTGGCGTCAGATTCGAAATCCGAACTGTATGCCCAGACACTTGCATTCGGAGTGTTTTGTCTCTGTCTCTCAGTAGGCTTACCCATTACGCGCCTGATCAATGTACGTCGCTCGTTTCGAAACATTGTTCCAAAGGGGTCACTTGACCAACGGTACTTTGCCGTGGTCGACGACGAACACGTGGTTACCGGAGCTGAGGGAGTGTTCGAACTTAACTATTCATGGAAAGGAATTACGGGATTTGCGCAAGACAAGAACGTTACGCTCTTCTATAGAAGCAAATGCTCCTTCCTGTTTTTTCCAACGAGCGCAATGACTCCAGAACAGGGCAAAGAGCTCAAAGCAATTGTCGCCCGCCACATAACAAAGAGATAACTATGCTGACCAAACGCATCATCGCCTGCCTTGACGTCCACGCCGGCCGCGTCGTCAAAGGCGTACAGTTCGTCGATCTCGTCGATGCCGGCGACCCCGCCACGCAGGCCGTGCGCCACGCCCGCGAAGGCGCGGACGAAATCGTCCTCCTCGACATCACCGCAACCCACGAAGGCCGCGCCACGCTGCTTGACACCGTGCGCCGCACCGCCCACGATCTCTTCGTGCCCTTCTGCGTCGGCGGCGGCATTCGCACCGCGCGTGACGCCGAGCAGGTCTTCGATGCCGGCGCGGACAAGGTCAGCATCAACTCCGCCGCGCTCGCCGACCCCACGCTCATCACCGCCATCGGCAGCAGCTTCGGCGCGCAGGCCGTGGTCGTCGCCATTGATGCGCGCCGCGATCCTCAGGCCGCCGATCCCGTTCGCGACGCACAAGTCTTCGTCAGCGGCGGACGCAAACCCGCCGGCCGTCGCGTAGTCGAGTGGGCACGCGAGGCCGAGCAACGCGGCGCCGGAGAAATCCTGCTCACCTCCATGGACGCCGACGGCACACGCGCCGGCTTCGATTGCGAACTCACCGCCGCAGTCAGTCAAGCCGTCAGCATCCCCGTCATCGCATCGGGCGGCGCGGGCACCGTGGAACACTTTGCTGACGTCTTTGCTCGCGGCAAAGCCGATGCGGCGCTCGCGGCAAGCATCTTCCACTTCGGCGTATCGAGCGCACGCTCGCTCAAACAAGAGCTGGCCACAGCCGGCGTTTCTGTGAGGCTTCCATGCTGATTCCTTCTATTGATTTATTGGGTGGTCGCATCGTCCAGCTTGTGCAGGGCGAAAAACTCCGCCTCGCCTTTGACGACTTTGAATACTGGATCGAAAAGTTCTCGCGCTACCCGCTTGTCCAGTTGATTGACCTTGACGCAGCGATGCGCCAGGGCGACAACTCCGAGCTCGTGGAGCAGCTCGCCAAGCGTCTGCCCTGCCAGGCCGGCGGCGGCATTCACACCATCGAGCGCGCAAAGAGAGTGCTTGATGCCGGCGCTCGCCGCGTCATCGTCGGCTCCGCGCTGTTTTCTGCAGAGGGCAAAGTCAACACCGAATTTGCCGCTGAGATGGCCGCGAGCGTCGGCGCAGAGCACGTCGTTGCCGGCATCGACACCAAAAACGGCCGCATCGCAGTGAAAGGCTGGAAGGCGCAGGTCGAGCTCACCCCCGACCAGGCTATTCCGCAGCTCGAGCCACACGTCGCCGCGTTTCTCTACACGCACGTCGATGGTGAAGGTATGATGCAGGGCTTTCCCATCGAGACCGCCGCGCGCCTGCGCAAGCTCACAAAGCGGCAGCTCATCGTCGCCGGCGGAATCCGCAGCCGCGAGGAAGTGGACGCGCTTGACGCACTCGGCGCTGACGCCGTCGTGGGTATGGCAATCTACACTGAGGCCATGGCAGTCTGATCTTTGCTATCGGATTCCCTTCGCAATCACGTACGAAGGATGGACCCTCCGATGGTATGTGCCTGCGATAGCATAGACCCAGCTTGCAAGCCGATAGGACCCAATGCCCATGTTGCGAGTAGGCTTCCCCACAACCATCCTGCCGGAGATGTTGAACGTCTTCCCTCCGGATATTGAGTTGGTTCCGGTGTCTGACAAGATGGATCACGATGTCGAAATCGACGTCTGGATTCCGGACCCGTATTCGTCGCGCGCCAGGCGTGCCTGGCCGCACCTGCGCGGCGTCAAGCTGGTGCTGGCACTGATGGCCGGTACGGAGTGGGTCCCTGGAGTCGTCGGGCCGCACGTCACCATCTGCAACGCGCGCGGCGCACACAACATCTCCACGGCAGAGTGGACGCTGACCGCAATCCTCGCATCGCTCCGATACTTCCCTCTTTACTTCGATATTCAGCAATCGCAAAAGTGGACGCGGCGCTTCGAAGCCAGCAAACTCTACGCGTCGATAAGCGGCGATGAGCGGCCCATGTATCCGCCGGTGCTGCATGAAGAGCTGACAGGCAAAACCGTGCTGCTCGTAGGCTATGGCGCCATCGGCAAAGAGATCGAGCGCATGCTCGAGCCGTTCCACGTAGAACTTCATCGCGTAGCGCGTACCCCGCGCACCGACCCCGAGGTCCACCCGGTCAGCGAGCTGGACGCGCTATTGCCCAGGGCGCACGTGGTCATCCTCATCGTGCCATCTACAGCAGACACACGCCATCTCATCAACGCCCCGCGCCTCGCACTAATGCAGCAAGGTACGTTGCTGGTGAACGCTGCGCGTGGTCCGGTAGTAGACACAGACGCGCTGGTCGCGGCACTACAGAGCGGCCGCATCCGCGCTGCCCTCGATGTAACCGACCCCGAACCGTTGCCCGAAGGGCATCCGCTCTGGAGCTGTCCCAACCTCCTGCTCACGCCCCACATCGGCGGCGCCACGCCGCAGTTCGCTCCGCGCGCACTCAAGACCGCAGCCGACGAGCTGCGCCGCTATATGCGTGGCGAACCGCTGCACAACGTCGTGCGCCCGGCGACCTGATTCGCTGCTCTTTCTTTCCCTTGGCCTGAGTTCACTTCAGGAAGCACTGCGGACAGCCGCATCACGCGCAACTTCTTTCTGCTTTTCCTCCGCGCGCTGCCAGTCACGCAACCCCAGCACGGCCAGCGCCACCAGGCCCAGGTAGAGCAAAGCCGTCAGCCGCAAATCTTTGTAGATGTACTCGCCGATGTACACCGCGTCCACCACGATCCACAACCACCAGTTGGCGATGTTTTTGCGCGCCTGCCACCAACTCGCCACCAGGCTGTAACTGGCCAGTGTCGCGTCCAGATGCGGCAGCGCCGCTCCCACACGTACCATCAGCCCACCCAGCAGCACTGCACCCAAAGCGCCCGCAGCCAGGCCGCCAACCCAGCCGCGCCAACTCAGCGGCTCAACGCGCACCTCGCCCTCGTGAACCACGCCGCGCCACCAGTGCCACCAGCCGTAGAGCGTGAACACGATGAAGAACACCTGCAACAGCGCATCGGAGAAAAGCCGCGCGCGGTAGAAGACAATCAGATAAATGATGTCGGCGGCCAGCGTAATAGGCCAGCAGATAAGCAGTCGCCGCGTTGTAAGCCAGATGCCCAGCACCGTCGTGACAACACCGGAAATCTCAAGCCAGTGTTCGGCGAGGTAGTGCAGCGACGCAGTTGCAACCCAGCTCATCACCGCTGCGCTCCTTGCACCTGAGGCGTGCGCGCTTCAGCCCAGCGGCGCAACGCACCCAGCAGCTCTTGTCCCTTGCGGCTGTGAAACCACCGCGCATGTCCCACGAGCCATCCATCGTAAGCCATGCGTGCGCTCTCCTCCGCGTGCAACGCGCCCAGAAAGTAGTCAGACTCCGAAAGCGCAAACTCCGCGTGGCAAAGCGCAGTCATCGGCGCCAGCGCCGCAGCCTCTTCCGCTGACAGCGGCCGTACCCGCTCATAGCCGACAAGCAGCGCCAGCAAATGATCCAGATGAACCGGCACCGCATCGGGTTCCGCTGGCTTCTGTACCAGCACAAGCCACTCCACAATATTGCGCTCAATCGCGTGAGCCAGATCGTGCACCGCATTCGTGCAATCCGCAAGGCCAAAATCGATGATCGCCGTGGCCCGCGCCGTATCGCTTTCGTCGCTCCAGAACAGATTCGAGCAATGCAGATCGTTGTGCGTCCACAGCGCCGCAAGCCTTGGTAGCAGCGGCAACAGCTCCGCGTGAAATGGCGCCAGCAGATCCAGCGCTTCCAGCGCGCACCTTCGCACACCGGCATGATCGGCAAGCGATGGCCGGTCGCTCAGATAACCATCCAACTCCGCGGCAGCATCGTCCGCGGCAAAGATCGTAAAGCTTGCCACCAGTGGGCGCGGCCTGCGCCGTGGCGCGCCGTATCCCTCAGCCGCAAGATGCAGCCGCGCCAGTGCCTCGCCTGCTGCCTGCGCGTGCTCCGTGCAGCGGAACGGCGTCCACGAAATCGCCTCCTCATACAGGTCCATGCCCGCAGGAACCTCGTGCACTTCGTAAGTCCACTCGCCAATCTCAATGGCCGTTTCGCCGGAGGCTGCAGCCAGCACACGCGGCACCTGCCCTCCCGCATCGGCAAGGTGGGCAAGAAAGCCATGCTCCTCAAGCAGCCCTTCGCTGTCGCGTACCGTGCGGGCATGCCGCTTCACAAAGATGCGTCCCGCACGCGTAGACACAACGCCCGCCGCCGAAAACGGCCGCGGACTCGAAGAAAGAATCTCGACCGGACCATCGAAATCGGGAAACCGCCGCAGGAGCCCGCGAACCTCATCCGCACGCAACGGCGGCCAGTCCGGCTCCACCAGCGAGCCATCCATGCCGTGCGCTTTGGCTGTCTCCGTCACTGTTGTTTCATCCTGCATTCCACTCCGTCGGCTTCTATGCGCACGTCATTGCATCAAATCGAATCATCAAAAGCTGAAAGCTGATAGCTAAAAGCTGTACTTCGCCGCCAGCCTCACCGTAGTCGGCGCCCCCAGCCACAAGAACGTATCCCCATAACTCGAGCCGGTATCGCTCCAGTAGCGCTTGTTCGTAATGTTATTCGCGTAAATGTGGAAGGTCACATGACCCTCCTCGCCGCCGGGCCTGTAACTTGCTCCCAGATTGAAGATATTCCATGCCGGCACGCTGACCGTATTGTCGCGCGTAGCCTCGTTGCGGCTCGAATAGATCCACCCCGGCATCACATGCAGGCCGGCAATATAAGGTACTGCAAAATCGGCGAACACCGTCGTGCGCAGGCGAGGAACATCGATCACCTGCTTGTGATTGAATGCCGGCGTGCCCGTCTCCGTTGAAACCGCGCGAATCGCCGCCGCGGAAGCTGTCAGCCGCAACCAGCTTGTGGCGTTCCCCTGCGCGCTCAGCTCCAGACCGTTGTGCGTCTCGCGCCCGTCGGACTCAAAGCAAAGGTCGCCTGCCCCGTAAAATTCGTTCGCCGTGCAAAAGCTGTCCGGCGCCTGAATCACCCGCGGATAAAAGAACGGCGCGCGCATATGAAACACATCGCCTGAAAACAGAATGCGCTGCCCAAGCTCATACTTGGCGCCCACTTCAGCCTGCCGCGTATAGAAGGGCGCAAGAAACTGGCTTCCATTGTCCGTCCACCACGGCGCTTCCGGCCCCAGTGACAACATCACGGAGTAATTCGAGTAGAGCGTCAGGTTCTGCACAGGATTGAACGTGACGGCATAACGCGGCAGCCAGATCGTCTTGTCAGTGAACACAGGCGCGCAACCGTTCGGCTCCGTAAAATCTGCGCACGATGCATAGAGTGAATAGTTATGGTCGCGCAGCGAAACCACGCGCCCGCCCGCAATCAACCGGATGCGCCCCGGAAGATGCATACTGTCCTGCACAATCGCCGACGCCTGACGGCTGTTCTGCCACAGCCGCCTGGGTCCGGCCTGCTGCAGCGGATCCTCCGCCGAGTCCGCGCTTCCAGGCGCTGCATACAAAGTGGTCGGCTTATAGATATTCTCCGATCCGATATAGCTGTACACCGCCCCGTCCTGAATCACGCCGTCCGGTGAATACGGATCGGACTTGGTATGAAAGCCCGGCATATGCACCGTGCGCACAAACATCTCGCCGCCGAAGGTCAGGTCATGCGTCACCGCGCCGGTTTGCACGTGACCTGAAAGCAGCCCCTCAGTCACTGCATCAATCCGCAGCTCGGCCGGATTGCGGTAGTCATAAATCCCATAAGTTCCGTCGGGGCAAAAAAAGTACGCCGGCGCATCGGGCGCACCCGGGCAACTGACGTTCCAGTCTGCGTCATACGAAACGCCGTAAGCAAAGATCACGTTGTCCTGAATCAGCGAGTGGCTCAGACTGCCCTCCACTGACGCCGTCCAGTTATGCGGCAGCGTATAGTCCAGCCTCGCGCCGGTGTTGAACACGTCGTAAATGTCCGGCTTCACCCACGGCTGCAATCCCAGCAAAGTTGAAGCATAGATGCGATGAATATCGGGGATCGTGGTCCCACCCAGCAGTTGATATCCGCTGCCGTCGCGCTGCCGCTTGTGCTGGTACTCGAAGTTCGTTTTCAGAATCGTCCGTGGCGAAATCTTCCAGTCGGCTGCGCCCGCACCCACGCCGCGCCAGCCGTCGGCGCCGTTCAGGTAACTCATGATTTTTTCCGCGGCCACATCAAGCCGCACGCCCAACTGCTGACGGCCGCCGAAGAAGCGGCCCAGGTCCGCCGCCGCGTAAGCCGTGCCTCGCTGGTCTGTGGCAAGATCGATGGCTTTCACCTCCGCCGGCGGCCGCGTAATGTAATTGATCACTCCGCCGCCTGAGGACACTCCGCTCTCAATCCCCGCCAGCCCCTGCAGAATCTGCACGCTCTCCTTGTTCTCAAGCGGCACGTCCTGCTCGCCGGCCACGGTCATGCCATTGATCTCGATGCCTGTGGCCAGGTCAATCGGGAATCCGCGAATCGAGTAATCGCCGTAGTAGCCCACAGGCACATAATCGTCCTGCACTGAGGCGTCGTTCTTCACCACGTCAGAAAGCAGCCGCGCCACCTGGTCGTTCAGCACGCCGCGCGTGATGATCGTCGCTGACACCGGAGCATTCTTCAGCGGTTCCGAGCCCAGCGTGCCCAGCGTAAAGTTCTGGGGCAAATAGCTCTGCTCTGCCTTGCCGCGGACCACGACCGTCGTCGTGCTTCCCTCCAGCTTTTTCTGCTCGCCTGCGCTGGCCGGCTGCTGTGACGTTGACGGAGTGGGCTCTGCCCGCTGCTGCTTCGCGTTCTGAGCCAGCACGCCGGCTGGCAAAGCCAGCAGACAAGCCAGCACCAGCGCACCGAACGATACGGCGCGCGAAGCGGAAGGTCTACGAAGAATGACGATGATTGCGGCTGCGTCCACAAAATCCCCTTGCTAGTTACCAAACGAAACAAGGGAACTCAGCTCAATTCGTGGCGGCTCGCCGCTCGGATTCGAAAGCTTCCCACGCCGGTATTATCCGGATCGGGTTCGAGGGTATTTCTCAGCCCCACACCTCGTGGAGCACCCCTGTTTCAATAACTCGATTGAACCATTGCCGGCTGCAATTTGCAACTTGGCCGTGCCACGCTGTGACCCGGGAATGCCGGCCACAATCCCGCGCCCTCCCCATTCGGCCGCCGCGTCGTGGCTGACTTTAGAACTGGATGGTCTGGGACTTCGCTCCCAGGACGATCTCGTGTGCCGGTCCACCCGTAGCCTCTCTGACCTCAATCTTGCGGGTCAGCTCATGCCACACCTGGCCGCCGTGCTCGGGAGTGATGGTCAACCGGCGAGTCTGGTCATTCCAATTCACTGAGATGGTCGTGTAATCGCCGCGTCGGAAGTTGAAGCTCACACCATCATCGTCGTAAAGCAAAATGTGGCCGTTGTGACCCGGGTAGATAGTCAAGGTGAGCGCCCCGGCCACCTTCTCCGTTGTGTACTCCTTCACCGGCCCGGTGGGAATAATAGCGCCGGCGCGAGCGTAGATCGGAATGGTGGCCAGATCGACGCGCCGGGTCACCTCACGTCCGCCCTCCATGCGCTTTCCAGTCCAGTAGTCATACCAGAGCCCGTGCGGCAAATAGAGGCTGCGGCTGGTCGCAGCCTTCGTTGTCACAGGCGCAATCAGCAGGTCGCGGCCCCACAGGTATTCGTCGCCGCGCGTGGCCGCCCGCGGATCGTTGGGGTAATAAAGCCACAGCGCGCGCATGATGGGCATGCCGGTTTCGTGCGTCTGCCAGGCAGCCGCATAAAGATACGGCATCAGTCGATAACGCAGTTCGAGATACTTCCGGCACACCGGCTCAATGGCCGGATTGTGCATCTCAGAGAGGCTTGGCGGCGCACTGCCTTTCACATTAGGACTCAGCTCAGGGTTGCCAATGGTGCCGGAGTTCCAGCTCCATGGATAGCGCGTAGCGGAAGGCCGGCCGTGTGCGCGAAAGAGCGGCGTGAAAGCCGCATACTCAAACCAGCGCGCAAAAAGCTCGCCGGTCAGCTCATGCGTTGAAAAGAACCCGCCGATATCCGTGCCCCAGTAAGGTACGCCCGACAGGCTTGCGTTAAGGCCCACCGGGATCTGGTCGGCCAGAGTCTGCCACGTCGAGTTGGTGTCGCCCGACCACAGCCAGCCGCCCATGCGCTGCATCCCGGAAAACCCCGTACGGTTCAGCGTGTAAGGGCGCAGATTGGGCCGAACAAGCTGGGGACCCTGCCAGTACATGCGAATGCGGGCCAGGCGGGAGTCGCGGCTGAGTTCTTCGCCTTCGTCGGGCCACCAGCCATCCACGCCAAGCTTTTCCACGGGTGCGTGCAGGCCCCAGTAAGTGGCCACAGAGTTAAGGTTGCCGGGTTCGCGCTTGTCATCGACGCTGCCCGCGAGCTTTTTCGGTGGACCCATAACATGTAGCACGACACGGAAGTGCATATCGTGCAACTCGCTGATGTCCTCAGGCGGATGAGGGAAAACGACGGGATTGAAGGTGAACGATCGAGGGCCGGTGTTCCAGCCGGATGGGGCAAACCCCGTGCCCAGATAAATCAGAACGTCGCAAGGCAGGTGCTTCTCGCGGAAAGTGCGCGCAATGCCGTAGAGCATTTTCCAGTTGTCCACCGTGCGGTGCGACTGCTGGTACCCGAGCGCCCATACAGGCGGCATCGAAGGGTACCCGGTAATCCGGGCATAAGCGGTCAGCGCCTCTGCGGGCTGCTTTGCGGCCACAATAAAAATATCGATAGGCAGCGGATCGGAAGTCTTGGGTGTGAATCTGCCTTCCGCGCCGGTCAGATTCACTGCACCCACCGGATCGTGAAGAAAGAGCGCCCAGCCATTGCCAAGAATCCACGGAATGGGCAGACGTCCGCCGAAGTGCGGCTTGTCGTAGGCGTCCTGGCTGGTGCGCATAGGGAAGTCGCTCCCGCGGCGGTTGAATTGCGGTCCGCCCTCACCCAGCCCAAGCAGCGGTCCCGTGCCCAGCGGAAAAGTCACAGCGCCAGTGGCGGCGTCGAACTTGAGCGTCTCGACAGGCTTCCCCGCAGCGGTACTCACAGCAATGCGCAGCGGATGGCTGGACACCCGGACGCGTAGCCCGGCAACGCGCAACATGCGCGCGTGGCTGAACGTCGTGATCTGCAGCGCCGGAGGGGCCGCATGCTGCAGATGAATGCCCGGACTGGCGGCCAGGCGCGCCGCGGCTGCGGAGTCGTTTTCAGGCAACAGCGTGATGCGCAAACTCCGCGGGCCCGCAGCCGACAAGCTGAGCTGTGCATGGCGGTTGGCAATAGTAATCGCGTCGCTCGTCCGGCCGGGTGCGGCCGCCTGAGCCTGCCCAACCACTTGGGCAACAGCCAGAGGCATCGCGAGGAGAGGGATCGAAAGCAGATAAATTTTCATGAGAATCCGGCGCCCGGTGGCTTTTCGGGCTCGATTCTAATCCATCGGGTCGTAGCCGATTCCTGCCCGGCGCCGCCCCGGCAATCTCACGCGCGATAATGCTCTTAGAGTCACGACGTAAGGGAGTAATGATTGATGGGAATAGTCCGGAACTGTTCATCCTGCGGAAAGCCGAATCGGATTCCAGCGAAGCATCTTGCCGATGAGGGCCGGTGCGGGGCGTGCAAGGCGCCCATTGCCGCCATGGCTGAGCCCATCGCAGTGGGGCCTGAGGAGTTCGATGAAATTGTTCGCGAGAGCAAGGTGCCCGTCCTCGTGGACTTCTGGGCGGCATGGTGCGGCCCCTGCCGCATGGCGGCGCCGCATGTGGCGCAGGTAGCCGGCGACATGGCGGGCAAGGCTGTCGTCCTCAAGGTGGATACAGAAGAGCATCCGCAACTGGCGGCGCGCTTCAACGTGCAGGGCATCCCCAACTTTGCCGTCTTCGCGCGCGGCGACCTCCAGCTTCAGCAGGCGGGTCTGGTTGACGCCAACACCATGAAAAGCTGGCTTGAGAACGCCGCGTAAACCGGCGCAAAATCAGGCGTAAAACTCCCGGCCTGCGATTTCCCTCCAGCGCGGAACCGGCGCGGAAATTTTTCCGCGCTTGACTGCTCACCTATTTTATGTGCTACAGTCAGTAACACTATGGACAGTAACACTCACTTCGGGCACGATCCGGCCGAGCTGGGAGAGCTGGAGCGTAGCATCCTTTCCATCGTGTGGCGCCTGGGCACGGCAACCGCCGAGCAGGTCCGCGAGGAGCTGGGCCGTCCGCTCAAGGACTCGACCATCCGCACCGTGCTGCGCCGCCTTGAGGAAAAGGGCTATCTGGCGCACACTCTTGACAACCGCACCTTCCTCTACCAGCCGGCGGAGACGCGCCAACGCGTGGCTGGCCGCGCCGCCAAGCGCATCGTCGACTGGTTCTGCGAGGGCAGCGTCGAGGCGCTGCTGGTGGGCATGGTCGATTCCAAAATGGTCGATCGCGCCGAACTCCAGAGGCTGGCAAAGCGCATTGCCGCCGCGCAGCAGAGCGATGCACCGCCTGAGGCCAAAACCCGCAAGAAGGAGGGAAAGCGATGAACTCCGCTGTTCTTCCTGTGATCGTAGAAGCTGCAGTACGCGCGCTCGCGGCTGCGCTCGTAGTTTGGGCCGCAATGCGCCTGCTTCGCGTGCACAACGTCCCGGCGCAAAAGACCGCATGGACCCTTGTGTTGGTGGCAGCTCTCGCCATGCCCTTCGCCATGCGCTGGAATTGGCTCCCCGCCATCGGCACAATCCACCTGCCGGCAATCGCGTGGGGCCAGGCTAAATTACCTGTTGCGCAATCCGCGCCTGCAGCCGGACCAACTCAAATGTCCCAGTCAGACGCAAGCGCCGCGGAGCAATCGGCCGCACTGGTCATCGCCGAGCTGGAACGCGAAGCGTCCGCTGCGAATAGCGCAAGCCTGCCCGTACCCGCCGGCGCCAATCCCAACGCATCAGGCACTGCCGCAAATCCCGTAGCCGCCCCACAAGTCGTCCCAGCGCCACAGCAAACCTGGTCACCCACCCCGCTGGATTTGGCCTGGGCACTCTATCTAGCCGTTGCCGTTCTTCTGCTCCTTCGCTTGATTGCCGGGTTGGCCGTCGCTCTCCGCCTCTGGTTCACCGCGCAGCGCGTGGATCCGAACGAGCTGGAAGACATCGCACCCGGTGCAGAAGTGCGCTGGAGCCGGCGCGTCAGCTCGCCGGTGAATGTTGCCTCCGGCGTTGTGCTGCCTGCGGATTTCCGCGCCTGGAGCACCGAGAAACTCCGCGTCGTCCTCGCGCATGAGCGTTCGCACGTCCGCCAGAGAGACTTCTATCTGCAGTTGCTGGCGGGCTTCTACGCAGCGCTCTTCTGGTTCAGTCCGCTGGGCTGGTGGCTCAAGCGCAAACTTTCTGATCTGGGCGAGGCCATTGGTGACCGTGCCGGTCTTCAGGCTGCCCACAGCCCCTCATCCTATGCCCGCATGCTGCTTGAATTTGCGGCACTGCCGCGCCCCACTCTCACAGGAGTTGCCATGGCACGCGAAGGAAAACTCGCTTCCCGCATTGAGCGCCTGCTCAACGATTCCATCTTCAGCCAGGCCTTTGCAGCCGGCCGCCGCCGCGCTCTGATTGCCGTGCTGCTTGCGCCCGCGGTACTGTTCGCATCCGCCGCGCTCGTCCGCGTGCAGGCGGCCGGGCAGAGAATCGCTCAGCCGCAGTTGGCTGCGCCCGCTCAGGCTGCTCCCGCGCAGGCAGAAACCGGAGTCTCCCATCCGCCCAATCAGATCATCACCGACCAGGCGCCTCCGCCTCCGCCGCCGGCTGCCGCTCCCGCGCCGGCTCCCGCACCCAATGCACTGCCGGCCCCAGCGCCGGCTCCGCAGGCTGCGCCCGCGCCCTCTGCCGCACCCGGAGCACCACAGACCATCGTCACTCCATCCATCCCGCCCATGCACATCCAGGTGCCGGGAAATCCCCCCACGCACGTGGTAGTCCCGCCCGTTCCTCCGGTGCATGTGCATGTAGCGCCCATGCCAAAGCTCAATGCGGATGTGATGAGAGCGCAGATGGACGCGATGCGGACCCAGATGCTGAGCAATCGCCTGTACTTCGACTCAGACAGCGGAGATCCTTGGGCCCTGGTGACCGGACCCGGCGCACCCAGGATGCATGTCCCGCACTCGCAGCAGTCGCTCGCCTATAGCGGCGCTCGCACACAAATCGACGCGGCCCGCAAAATGGCGCATGGTCCATTCCTCTGGTTCCAGCACAATGGAAAGTCCTATTTCGTTGATGACCCGTCAATCGTTGCCCAGGTTCAGGCCATGGAAAAACCCATGGAGAATGTGCGCAGCCAGATGCGTGCCCTCGGCAAACAGCAGCGCGCCTTGGGGCAAAAGATGCGGGAACTGGCTCACCAGCGGAAGCAGGTACAAGTAAAGGTTCCCAAGCCCGATCTCTCCAAGGCCATGGCAGAGCTCAACGCGGCTGCCGCCAAGCTGAAGGAGAGCCAGGGAAACACCATCACCCAGCAGCAGTTGATGCAGCTCCAACTCAAGATGGCGGAGCTTCAGCGTCGGCTCGCCGGCCTCCAGCGCAGCTTCTACGTGCCCAACGAGCAGTGGAGCGCCTCCATGGGCAAGCTCGGCGGGCAGATGGGCAAGCTTGGCGCCGAGCAAGGCCGTCTGGGCGGCGAGATCGCTCGCATGGCCGCGGAAAACCACGGAAAGATCGCGTCAATCATCAGCCAGAGCCTGAAGAATGGAAAGGCAAAGCAAGTGAAGTAACGGTGGCGCCCATTCGCCAATGTAGGACTTAGTCCAACTCTCGATGTCTCGCGAAGACGAAATGCGCAAGTGACGCGGGAGGTTCGGGTGCCAGGGGAAGTGTGTTTACCCACTGACCTCGGGTGCCCCAGGTGCCTCGCATTTGGGCACCTGGGAGACCTCCAAACCGCAACGCCCGCGCTCACCGCGAGACGTATTTTTCTTTGAGCGCGGTCACGGTCCCAAGCGCGTCCGCTCTCATTGAGTCGAGTTCGATTTCGCAACCTGGTTGATGATCCGCTGGATCAGAACGACGCGGACGTGAATGTGGCTGGCAACGTCAGGCAGAAATTCCGTAATAAGATTGTCGACCGGCGCCAGACCCAAACCAATGGCGTAGCGCGTGGCGCTGGCAGGCAGATCGGTCTGCACGCCGGGTACATACAGGTTCCCGATCTCATTGTCGATGGCAAAGCCGACCAGGTTGCTGTAGTTAATCATGCCGCGCCCTTTATCGCCCTGCGTCCAAACCACCTGGGTGATCGTATGCAGAACGCGGCGCGGAATGGAAGCGTCAGGCATGCGGTGGTAGTGCGGATCCTCGCGAGTGATAGACGGAATAAGAAACGTCCCAAAGAACTCGCTCGTAACGTCCTGCGAAAAGCTCACGCCCACGTTGCGGCCAAAGCCAGGGAAGCCCGGACCGTAAGGTGAGTGGGGCGATGACGCCACGGCGATAGCCGAATCGCCCGCGATGGTGAGAATGTTAAACGGGTCGGCAACATTGCGGACGGCGAGCCAGGCCTTTTCCTTAGGCGTAAGTGGCTTCACCTGCGGTCCGTTAAGAAACCGCGCATACCAGTCGATAACAGGAAGATACGGCGGACAAGGCGCCTGTTTGACCGCCTGCTTTGACGCCTGCGTAAAGCCCGCGGCTTCGAGTGCGCGAATCGATGCGGCGGAGCCAACCGCGGCTCCCGCTCTGCGTAACTGGCATGGGCCGAGCGGCTGCTGTGTGCCGGACTTTGAAGCCTTCGATGTTTTCGACCGGTTCGCGGCTGCCTGTGTCTGTGCCTGCGCAGTGATAGCCGGAGATTGCGCAAAGCATCCACCCGCAAAACAAGCCGCGTAGGTCAGCCACAAAAAAAGAATCGGCGCCGGGCGAATGCGCTCCACCCGGATGCGATGCGCTCCTGTCGAACGCCCTCCTGCAGGTGATGCTTGTTCAAGCTCTCTTGCGCCGAAAAAGTTTGGAATAGTGCGCCTCTCGCAACTTCTCACCAGGCAGCCTGTCCTCGCTGGCTGCTGATTATGCGGCGGACTTCGAAAAGAGGAACCATCCGGTGCAACCTGCGTATCCATACTTATGCCCGGAGCGCCCACCGCGCGCGTCTCTCTACTAAAGTCAGACGCGAATTTCGCGGGAAAGGTCGTCCCGGGCCGGCGAAGGGTCGAGGTTTAAAGAAGTTAGACGCCGCCGGGAGGTAAGCCCGCAGGCGTCCGGACATGGCTTGAACGCATGGACTAAGAGCGAACCAGGTGATTCGCTCCAGTTTGCAGTCTTAAGCCTGCGTTGCTTCTTATGCCTTGATGCACGGGGGTGGGAATGGTGCCGTTCACCGCGGGCTGTGTTGACCATTGCGGCACGCTTCACATCCCAGGTTATTGACGCCCAGTTATGCGAATCGCAGACTGGGGAAGAGCCATTTTGTTGAAGTTCTCCACGAGAGGAGTGTGGCGATGAGCACCAATCCCCCTCCGGGCCCCGGCGTTGGCCGGCGATTTGAAGAAGCCATCGACAAGATTGAAGCGGAGCTGAAGCAGGCAATCGGCTATGTGAATGACACCGTCGTCCCGCAAGTGCGGCGTGAGTCGATCTTAGCCATGCGCAAGATGGCTGAATCTCTCACCAGCTTGGCGGACCGCTGTGAGCGGGGCGCATCGCAGCCCCCGACGCAACCAAAGGATCCTCAGCCTTGAGTGCTGAAACAGGTGCAGTGGAAGGGAAAGACTGGGCGCGCCTCTCCGTGCTCGCGCTGGTTCTCGCAGCCATAACCGGCTGTGGGCACAAGCAGCCTGTCTACCAGCCGCCGCCCCAGTCATTGCCGCCCGCGCAGCAGCCGCACAGGGCTCAGCGCCCCGGTGAAGTCAGCCGCGCCGATCTCGAGTTCATCGACACGCACAAGCCGGTTCTCACAGAAATTGGCGTGGCAAGCTGGTACGATGCGCCCTACAAGGGGCGCAGAGCAGCCAACGGACGCATCTTCGACGGTGAAGCGATGACGGCGGCAAACCGCACACTGCCCATGGGCTCGCTGGTCGTAGTAACAAACCTCAAAACCGGCCAGTCCGGAGCCATGCACATCACAGACCGCGGCCCCTTCATCGCCGGGCGGATCCTCGATCTCTCCAGGGCCTCTGCGAAAGCCATCGGCATCTATCGCGACGGCATTGACCGCGTCCGCATGGATGTCTACAAAACTCCCAAGCCCATCTGGTCGGGCGGCCGCTGGTGCGTGCAGATAGGTCCCTTCACCAGCCACCGCAAGGCCATCCGCCTCAAGAAGCAACTGATGCGCAAGTATCCGCGGGCAAGCGTCATCGAGTTTCCCGGCGAGCGCCACCATTACTGGGTGCGCATCCGCCCGCACAAAGGGGACCGCGCAACAGCCGTCTACATGACCCGGCATCTGCACCCAAGCCAGGGCGTAGCGTTTCTCACTCGGCTCGATTAAAGGCCGTAGCCGCCCCATGTTTATCGAATGGGATGGCCCCGCCCTCCGTGAACAAACACCACAAGCCGCAGAAACAACAGCAGCAGCACCACAACCACAAAGGCCACAATCAGCGCGATATGGTTTCGCTTCGCCGGCCTCTGTCCGCGCTTGCCTGATTTCGGCAATGCCGCCTCTTACGCCATCACTCGCTTCACTGGCTTCGATCCCCACATCCCGTACCAGGCAATGTAGAGATAGCAGGCCATGGGCAGCAGGAACGAGCCCTGAATGCCGATCGTGTCCGCCAGCGCGCCGATGAAGTACGGAATCACGGCGCCGCCCACGACCGCGGTCATGATCAGCCCCGAGCCCTTGCTGGTCAGCGGACCAAGCCCCGCCACGCCCAGCGCAAACACGTTCGGGAACTGGATGGAGTTGAAGAACCCACACAGCACAAGGGTCCAGATCGCCACCGGCCCGTGGGTGGTCATGGAGATGATCAGCAGCACGGCGCCGGAAGTGGCGAAGATGCCCACCAGCCGCCCGGCCTGAATCTTGCTCAGCATCCACGAGCCCAGCAGGCGGCCCACCATCGCGCCGCCCCAGTAAAGCGAAACCAGGTACGACGCGGTCTTCAGCGAGCTCATGCCCTGCGACTTGAAGTAGTTCACCGCAATCGAGGCAAGACCCACCTCTACGCCAACGTATAGGAAGATTCCGAGCGCGCCCAGCACCGTGTGCCGGAAGCTCCAGATGCTGCGCTTGTGGATGGGGTCGTCTTCCGTCGAAAGATGCGATTCCTGCGAGTGCTCAATATGAGGCAGGCGTGAAAACGCCACCGCTATCCCCAGCAGCAGCAGCGCGCCGGCAATCACCAGGTAAGGCACGCGCACAGTATCGGCGAGCGCGGCCTGTGATTGGGCGCCGGGGCTGGCCGCGAGAATCAGTGCGCCGCCGACCAGAGGAGCCAGAAGCGCTCCAATGGAGTTGAAGGCCTGCGACAGTGTCAGACGAATGGGAGCGCTGTGCTCGGGGCCAAGAATAATGACGTACGGGTTGGCAGCCGTTTGCAGCGCCGTAATGCCGGCGCCAACAATAAAGATCGCCGCCAGGAACAGCGGAAAATTGACCAACCTCGCCGCAGGGATGAAGAGCAGGCAGCCCACCACCTGAACAAACAGAGACAGCACCATCGTCTTCTTGTAGCCAATCCAGTCGATCACCTTGGCTGAGGGCGCGGAGAAGACAAAATAAGCCAGAAAAAAAGCCGTCTCGGCCAGCATGGCCCATGCGTAATCCAGATTGAACACTGAGCGCAGATGTGGCACCAGCGCCATGTTCAGCGTGGTGATGAACCCGAAAGCGAAAAACAGCGCAGTGACAATGATGAACGGGGCCAGGTAGCCCGGTGAGGTCAACGCGGATCCAGACTTTTCTTGCGTAGCCATAAGCGAGTCTTCTCCAATCAGCGGAAGCCGCCCGGTTTCGGTGCTGTTTCCCGCGCAACCATAATACGAGAAGCAGCCACACGCACGGGCAGGATGCGAAAGAAGGCGGCGATGCCGTATCCTCTAAGGTGCGAATAGCCTCGTTCGCGTAAGGATGCAAGGAGAATATCGTGGCTACGTCAATGTTGAGCGGCGTCAGGCTCAAGAAGGTTCTGGCAGCTCTTGAAGGCAACTGGCAGGCGGAGATGGAGGGGTACCACACCTACCAGACCCTCGCCGATCGCGATACGGATCCGGTACGCGCGCAGGTGCTGCGCCATCTGGCTCAGGCTGAGCTCGAGCACGCCGCGCTCTGGGCCAGCCGGATCGAAGAACTGCGCGGACCGCAGCCCGTCTACACGGGCAGCCCCGGTGGCGATGCCGACTCGCTGGCCAACCGCGCCGGCGGCATCCGCATGGCGCTCCGCCGGCTTGAGATTGAAGAAAGCCGCCACATTGCCAACTACGGTGAACAGCTCAAGGCCCTGGGCGACGAAGGATCGATTGCCATTCTCGATCATGTCATTGAGGATGAAAAGGAACACTATCGCGAACTTGGGTCGCTATTGCGGGGCCACTACCAGGCGCCGGCAAGTGCGCCTAAGATTGACGCCAAGGCGGTGCTGGAGGAACTACTGGCAAAGCGGAACAAAGGGCGAAAGCAACCCGGCGCGTGGATCGGCGACGCCATCTACGGCGTGAACGACGGACTGGGAGCGATCTTCGGCATTGTGTCGGGCGTCTCCGGCGCAACGCTGGGCGATCCGGCGCAGACCAGTCATTATGTGCTGCTCGCCGGCCTGTCGGGCATGATCGCCTCGGCCCTCTCCATGGGCTCGGGCGCTTACCTGGCAGCCAAGAGCGAGCGCGAAATCTACATGGCAGAGGTGGAGCGCGAGCGCGAAGCCATCAAAATGAACGGCCCCGAAGCGCGCGAGCTTCTGTCGCTCTACTACCAGGTCAAAGGCCTGCCGGAAGAAGACGCGCAGAACATGGTCAACCACATCGCCAACGACCCGGAGCAACTGCTGCGGGCGCTGGCCAGCGAGCGCCTCGGCTCGTCTGAGGAAGCGCTCTCCAATCCCATGGTCTCGGCCAGCTCCGGCGCGCTTTCAACGGCAATCGGCGCCATCATTCCGGTCATTCCCTTCTTCTTCATGCAGGGCATTCCCGCGGTTATTACGGCGGCCATTGTTTCGCTCGTGGCGCACTTCGCCGTCGGCGCGGCAAAGTCGCTCATCACGGTACGCTCGTGGTGGTCGTCCGGCATGGAGATGACGATTGTGGGCGCCCTCGAAGGCGCGGTCACTTACGGTATCGGAGTCCTCATGGGCATGGGCCTCATGGGAGGCTAGCGGACCAGCAAGTCGGCAAGTCATCCGGTCGGATGACATATCAATCGCAAGTTCTCAAAGCAAGAAGGCCGCGCTCTTGTTTGCGCGGCCTTCCTCCTGTTTGGGCAAAACCTGCAGCCTATTTCTTCGGCGGGAGAATCAAGTCTTCGATTTTGTAGAGGGCAGTGTATTCCACGCGGCCCGCCTTTGCGAACATGTCGCGTCCTTCTCCTCCTCCGATATCCGGATGAACTTTCTTCCAGGCTTCAACATACTTCTCTCCCGCAGTTACGGCTTTTCCAACCGTGGGGAATATGTTGGCCGATGTTATGTTGGCTACCTCACCCCCCGTAGGATATATCTGCCTGTTCGTCGCCCAGCCGCTTATAGCACCGTCCTGCAAGAGTTGCTTCATGACGGGCTCAATCAGTGTTGTTTCGTCATTCATCCACGCGCCGGCGTTAGTAGCGTTTATGGAGAGGATGCCGACGTAGTCTCCCTTTTTTGCCTCGCCTACCATCGCGACTTGCTGGCTGATGTCGCTGGAGACAAGTGTGCTGTTGGCTTGCAGCTCGCCAATATATTCCGCCGGCGTTTTGCCAATGGTCTTTTGCATAAAGGCAGTGTTTGCGGCCGGCGCCCTGGGTTCAGGAGGCACGCCGGGGAAGAAGAGAACGGCCACAATATCGCAGTGCGCTTCTTTTCCCTGCGGCTCGACGGCTTGCAGCACAATCCATCCTGATATCCTTCCTGAGTCGATGTCGGCCTGCGCCAGCTTGTGTGCGTCTCCGTTAAGCACGGCATCAAACGCTGCGCCTCTGCCAGGTTTCACCTTCGCGCAGTAGTCCTGGTGGTATCCAGACGGCGCTTGTTGAGCAACAAGCGTCACTGAGAGCGCCACTGCAAGCGCAGCGCCCCACGCTAAACGACGAATAGCCGTCATCGTACGATCCTCCCGTTTCATGTGCGTTCCATTGGCTCTTTCGGGGGAGGCAAACTCAAAAGACAGAATCCGCGATCCAGAAAACTCTGAAAGGTTGGGAAAAGGAATGAGGTCGGCAAATTCACGGCCGCTTGATTGCACTTAGGGAAATGCGGGTCCGATTTTGCCGAGATAAAGACTGCGAATTACTTGCGGATAAAAAAGACTATTAGATAAGAGGTGAGCGGCTCGCCAGTTCGGCGAATCTTCTAGCGCCCTTTACGCTGCACGGTAATGGTCGACCCAAATCGGAAGTGCGTCAAGGAAAATCTATGGCGCCTCCGCGACCCAAAGTAAGAAATGGAGTATTCGCTCAGCATTGCATTAGCGGTAAAGTTGCCAGAAAAACCCATCAATAATGCGATGACAATGGATAGCTGCCTGAACGTTGACTGCGAAGGCTGCGAGGAGACTTCCGGGCGATGGAATTTTAAAGTGCGCGAGTGAATTGAGGGTGTTACACTTTCGCCAAAAGTCCAGACTCCGCGGATCTCGTCGTAAGTTGAACGCAGAAAAACCAGGGGCCTTGTCGAGGTATAGATTATGCTGTGCCCTGATACACCTATTCGTGCGCAATTTTTCAGAGTGGCTGCCTGGTTCTCAACTTCTTGCAGATACATCGTTTCCAAGCGTGTAATCTTTGCGCTGCTGCTTGGCGCTTGCGTGGGCGCATTTGCGCAGGGACAAGTAAGCACCACCACTTCGCTCGCGCTGACATCGGGTTCCGGGTCCGTCTCAACGGTTTCCGCCGGTACAGTTGTCACGTTTACGGCCAGCGTGACGTCAGGATCGGGCGCAATACAAATTGGGCAGGTAAACTTTTGTGACGCATCGGCGCCCTCCTGCACTGACGTTCACCTGCTGGGCACGGCTCAGTTAACCAGCGCGGGAACAGCCACGCTCAAGCTGCGTCCTGGTATCGGCAGTCACAGCTACAAAGCTGTCTTTTTAGGAACCAGCACCGCTGCGGCAAGCTCCTCGTCCACAGCTACGCTCACCGTGACAGGGACACAAGGCCCATGGGCGAGCACCACCGCAATCGCTGAAACCGGCGGTTGGGGCGCCTACAACCTCACCGCAACCGTGACTGAATCAGGCGGTACCCCGGCTCCGATCGGCTCTGTTTCGTTCGTAGATACTTCGAACGCGAATGCAGTGCTCTCCACACAACCACTCGGGCCGGCAACGGCAGGAATCGATTGGCCGAACCCACTGGGACTGACGATGAATGTGGACAGCCAGGCTGTAGCGGTAGGAGATTTCAACGGCGACGGGATTCCAGATATAGCTACTGTTGCCGGCGGGCCTTCTGCCCCGCTGGTGATTCTGCTAGGAAACGCCAACGGCACCTTCACCGCTGCAACTCAGACGGCATTCTCTGCTTACACCTTCGGTCCCATGGTTGTGGCTGACTTCAATGGAGATGGTAAACAGGATCTTGCCATCCTCGACGGAGACAACAACACCGTCACCATTCTGCTCGGCAACGGCGATGGAACGTTCACCGTGGCCCCATCCAGTCCAGCAACAGCGGCAAACTCCAAGCATCTGGTGGTTGCGGATTTCAATGGAGACGGCATTCCTGACCTTGCCGTGTCTAACCTATCGTCGAATTCGCTCAACATTTTCCTGGGCAACGGCGACGGCACCTTTACGCCTGTTGCCTCCAGTCCAGCGGCGGCAAGCAGCAGCCCAAGTGCCATAGTTGCCGGCGACTTCAATGGAGACGGCAAGGCGGATCTGGCAGTCAGTGACGTGTACAGCGATACGATTTCAATCCTGCTGGGCAACGGCGATGGGACCTTCGCCCCCGCTACCAGTGTGCATTCGGGCAGTAACGGCGCAGCGATTGTTGCGGCCGACTTCAATGGGGACGGGAAACTCGATCTCGCAGTCGGCGTCGCAGGCGTCTCAGGAAGCCCCGACTCGGTCACCATTCTTAGGGGCAATGGAGACGGAACGTTCAGTTCGCCGCAGACCACCCAGGGTACAAGTTCAACAGCGATCACCGCGATCGCGACGGGTGATTTCAACAGCGACGGCATCCCAGACGTGGCCGTGGCGAATTCAAGCTCAGGCACTTTCACCATTTTCCTCGGCAGCGCAGGCGGCACGTTCACAGCATTCTCGCAGAGTCCTCCTGCGTCTATTTACCCTTCGTTCGAAATCGCAGCCGGTGACATGAACGGTGATGGCAGAACCGACCTTGTGCTTGGAAACGGCTCCATTACAACCGTTTCAGTCTTCGTGACCGAACCGACAGAAACAGCCACCGCAACGGCCAGCATCGCGCTCCCCGCTTCAGGCCAGCATCTTGTCGACGCCAGTTACAGCGGAGACTCGAACTACAACGCCAGCACCTCCGGCACTCTTTCGCTCTGGGGCGTGCCTCCCGCCACAACTACCGCTCTTACGGTAACCTCGGCCGGGAGCCCCGTGACCTCCGTCACCCCCGGCACCGCTGTTACTCTCACGGCCACCGTCACAGCCGGAGCCACACCGGTCACATCCGGCCAAGTCGACTTCTGTGACGCTACTGCAACCTACTGCACTGACATTCACCTCCTTGGAACGGCGCAGCTCTCCAGCAATGGAGTGGCTACCTTCAAATTCATCCCCGGCGCCGGACAGCACAGCTACAAGGCGGTGTTTGTTGAAGACGGATTCGGTGCCAGCAGCACGTCGAACACCGCTGCCTTGAACGTTGGACCTGCTCCAGCTCCGGTGTATACAGATACGGCTTCGATCGCCTCAAACGGACAGGTGGGCGATTACCAGTTGACCGGGACCGTGGAGGGCTTTGGCGGGACTGCAGTTCCAACCGGCACCGTGTCGTTTGTCGATACGAGTTTTGGAAACACCGTGCTTGGCACCGCTTCACTCGGATCGGGTACTTCCGGCCTGGGATTCCGCGTGTCACAAACAGCCGCTATGGCACAATCCCCCGTATCCGAAGTAACCGGAGATTTCAACGGAGATGGCAAGACAGATATCGCTTTACTCTGGAACAACACCGCAAGTAGCAGCGGGACATATTCGGTCACCATTCTGTTCGGTAACGGCGATGGGACATTTACCGCCGGACCGACGACTGCGGCAACCGGAGTTCAATCTTCGCCTCGACAAATGGTTGCCGCCGATCTGAACGGAGACGGCAAGACGGATTTGGCAATCCTAAGCTGGAATTTCACCAGTTCGTCGAGCCAAGTCACCGCAATGCTTGGCAACGGCGACGGTACGTTTGCAACACCGCAGACGAGTCTTGCCAATAGCCAAATTTCAGTAGGCGGTAATTTCATAACCGGCCGCATCGTGGCTGCGGATTTCAACGGCGATGGGAAAATAGATGTCGCGATTCTCGGCGACTCCGTCAGTCCCAACGGAGTCACCGTTCTTCTTGGAAATGGCGACGGAACCTTCACAGCGGTCCCCAGCAATTATGTGTCGAACCAGGGATTCAACCTTATAGCGACGGGTGACTTTAATGGCGACGGCATTCCCGACCTCGTCGCAATAAATTACACCTCGCCTGGCAGTGCCATCGTGCTCCTTGGCAAGGGCGACGGAACCTTCACACCCGGTGCAACCCTGACTATCGGCACATTCCCGAACTCCATTGCGGTAGGCGACTTCAACGGCGACGGGAAGATCGACCTCGCTTTCGGTGAGAACTACGCTATTGACGTGTATCTGGGCAAGGGCGACGGCACCTTTGCGCAGGCTCCGGGTAGTCCTCTCAGTGGTGCAGGCAATAGCCTTGTTGCAGGTGACTTCAATCATGATGGAAAGGTAGATCTCGCGGGGATCTCTGACGCCGGTGCCAACGGTGGCTACGTGGATCTCTTCCTCGGCGCCGGGGATGGCACATTTACTGAAACCACGACAATCCCGCAGTTCAACCAGCTTCACCCCAATACGCTTCTAGGTATGGTTTCGGGCGATTTTGATGGAAACGGCACCACCGATTTCACCGTGCTGTCCGGGGCTCTTGACAACGCCCTGATCCTCTTGACGGAGCCTACCGAAACAGCCACAGCAACCGTGAATGGAATTGCCCCGATTGGGGCCGGTACGCACAACGTAGAAATGGACTACCCGGGAGACAGCAATTACGCCGCAGCTTCTTCCGGCACCATTCCGCTTACCGCGGGACTTGCGCCGCTCACGATCACCCCCGCCACCGGCACATACTCCACCGTGCAGTCCGTCACCATCACCGAATCGATCCCCGGTTCAACCATCTACTACCAGGAGTCGGGAACGGTAAACACAAACGGCTACGTTCCGTACACAGGTCCCATTCCGCTCAACTATGGCGGACACGAATCTATATTGGCTTACGCTACTGAGACCGGGTATGTGGACAGCTCCACTGCGGGGCGTGCCTACACGCTCCCGTTCCCGCAAGAAGCAGCGCCAACCTTCTCTCCCGCCCCCGGATATTATGCCGGTGCGCAGTCCGTCACGCTCACGGACTCCGACACCTCCGCGAAGATTTTCTACACGACGAACGCCCAGGATCCTAACCTGGCTTCGACGCAATATAACGGCCCCATTACCGTTGCCTCCTCTGAAACGATTGCGGCTCGCGCCATCTCGGCAGGGTACTCATTCAGTCCTCTCATTTCGGGGCAATATGTCATTGGATCGTCCTCGGTGCCTATGATCTACTCCATCTCCGGCACCGGTATGGCTGGATACACCGGTGATGGTGGCCCCGCCACGCTTGCGCAAACGGGCTATGCGTCTTCGATCGTGGAAGACTCGTCTGGCAACATTTACTTCGGCGACGATAGCAACCACATGGTGCGCAAGATCGCTGCTGGAACCGGCATCATCTCCGTGGTGGCTGGCAACGGCTACAACGGCTATAGCGGCGATGGAGGCAGCGCAACCTCCGCCGAACTCGGGTATCCAGACAGCTTGGCACTCGACAGCGCCGGGAACCTGTACATCGCCGACAACGGGAGCTTCACCATTCGCAAGGTGAATCTGAGTACCGGCATCATCAGCACTTACGCCGGGGATCCCAGCGCTACCTCCCCGGGTGACGGCGGGCCCGCCACTTCGGCGGAACTCGGCTTTGTCGAGGGCCTCGCGGTCGACGCCTCGAACAATCTGTACATTTCGAGTGAAACCCTGGCGACGATACGGGTCGTAAACGCTGCAACCGGCGTGATCTCCACCATTGCTGGAACAGGCTACCAGGGATATGGAGGCGACGGCGGACCGGCCATCGACGCTCAATTTCGTTCCCCTCAGGGACTGGCTTTTGATGCCAGCGGAGACCTGTACATTGCCGATTTTCAAAACAGCCTGGTCCGCAAAATCACCGCTACCAATGGGGTAATCGGCACGTCGAGCATCATCACTACGGTTGCGGGCGTGGATCCCACCCAGAATGGCTTCCCGAGCACCGGATATACCGGAGACGGCGGCCCCGCGACTGCTGCTGAGCTGAACCGTCCGCAGGGTGTCGCCGTCGACAGTGCCGGCAACCTGTTCATCACCGACTACTACAACGGCGTTGTTCGCGAGGTCACCGCATCGAATGGCTACATCTCAACCTTCGCCGGTAACGGTGTGCAGTGCGGCAATCTCTCCGGTGATGCCGGTCCCGCAACCAGCGCCTCTTTCTGCTACCCCGGTTCGATCATGGTCGATTCGAGTGGCAACGTTCTCGTAGGTGATGCAAGCTACCGGATTCGGGAGATCGTTGCAACGGGTACGCCACCCTCACAGCCGGCAGCCACGCCCACATTCAGCGTGCCGACCGGCAATTATGCCAACCCGCAAATGGTCACCATCGCGGACACCACTCCAGGCGCCTCCATCTATGTCACTGTCGATGGATCCACTCCCACAACCGGCAGTTCACCCGGTTATAGCCTGCCGGTCCCCGTCGCCGGAACGGTTACGCTCAAAGCTATCGCCGCAGCGCCGGGTTACCTGGCCAGTCCTGTGGCCACAGCAACCTACAACATCAGCGCCTCCGCACCGCTCATCACAACCGTAGCAGGCAACGGCACCACGAATTTCAATGCAGCCGGCGGACCAGCGCTGAACCTTGGATTGGATTCGCCAATGGGCCTGGCCATCGACAGCGCAGGCAATCTCTATGTTTCCGACCCGCAGCTTTCAGTGGTTTGGAAAATCTCCGCGTCTACCGGAACGGCGTCGATTTACGCCGGTACCGGAGTTCAGGGCTATTCCGGAGATGGCGGCCCGGCAATCGATGCCACGTTGCACTACCCGGACGGGCTCGCAATCGACAGCTCCGGCAATCTCTATATCGCCGACTTTTCCAATAGCGTGATTCGTGAAGTGGCCGCAAAAACCGGAATCATTTCAACAGTGGCCGGCCAGGGACCCGGCCCTTACGGCAGTCTTGGTGATGGAGGCCCTGCTACTTCAGCCTACTTGGACGGTCCCATTGCAGTAGCCTTCGATAAGAGCGGCAACCTCTACATCGCAGACAGCTATAA
Source organism: uncultured Acidobacteriota bacterium (assembly GCA_963830225.1). Classification (GTDB taxonomy): domain Bacteria; phylum Acidobacteriota; class Terriglobia; order Terriglobales; family Acidobacteriaceae; genus Telmatobacter. The sequence goes on from CAWHLO010000001.1 coordinate 1,421,171, forward strand.
CTATCGCATCCGGAAAGTATCCGCAGCCACCGGAATCATTACAACCGTTGCCGGCGATGGGTCCTACGCGCAAAGCGGCGACGGAGGCCCAGCCACCAGTGCGGGGCTGCAGGCGCCCACTGGACTCGCCGTCGACAGCGCAGGCAACATCTTTTTGGGAACCTTCAACGGTCCCAGAATCCGTGAGGTGGTGGCGGCGACGGGGATCATCCAAACCATCGCCGGCTACAAAGACATTCCCGGAGACACGGGAGACGGTGGTCCGGCAACAAGTGCGGAGGTGTCGGTACGGTCGCTCGCATTCGATGCAGCCGGTAATCTATACATCTCCAGCGCGGGTGAGGTTCGCAAGATCAATATGTCGACCGGCGTGATCTCGCGCGTCGCAGGTATCGGTTATCCGGGATTCAGCGGCGATGGCGGAGTCGCGGCCGTCGCTCAAATCTATTACCCCAACCAGGTCGCATTTGATGCCGCCGGAAATCTCTACCTAGCCGATGGCAGTGGCCGCATTCGCAAAGTAGCTCTCGCTGTCCAGACCGCGGATACTCCAGCTTTCAACCCCGTTGCGGGAACCTATGCAGCAGCGCAAAGCGTCTCCATCACTGACGCAACTCCTGGCGCAACCATCTACTACACCACGGACGGTTCCACGCCCTCCAACACCTCGAACCTGTACGCGGGGCCCATCACCGTCGCCTCTTCTGAAACCATCAAGGCCGTGGCGTTTGCAGCCGGCCTCCAGGCGAGCGCCGTCGCCAGCGCGGCCTACGTCATCAACGGTGCAGCAGCGCCATCATCGCTCACCAGCCTCTCGCCGGCTTACACCTCGGCAGCGGGCTCGCAGTTTACTCTCACCGTCAATGGATCGAACTTCACTTCCGGATCAACCGTCTATTGGGGCTCTACCGCTCTCACCACAACCTTGGTCAGTTCCACAAAGGTCACGGCAACGGTTCCGGCAACTGACATCGCATCTCCCGGCATTGTCTCCATTACGGTGCAAACTCAGGGCGCAAGTACGTCGAATACGCTCCAGTTTGAGATTGACACCGCCGGTTCCGTCACGCCCCCGTCGTTCTCGCCCACATCCGTCACGGTCACTGCGGGTGGAACTGCCACCTCCAGTGTGACGCTCCCTTCGTCCGCCACCGGTGTCTCCGCAAAATGTCTCAATTTGCCCGCTGGCGCCTCGTGCAGCTACTCGTCCAGCACCGGAAAACTGACCATCACCACCAGCGCTTCCACGCCCAAAGGCACGTATACCGTCACCGTGATCTTCACTGAGACGTTGCCAGGCGCCGCTCTTGCGTTCCTTTTCTTCCCCTTCCTCTTGGCGCCGTTTCGCCGGGAGCGTCTCAAAAAGCAAAAGCTGATCCGGCTGCTCGCCATCACTTTGGCAATCGCAGCTCTTGGATTTGCCGGTGGCTGTGGCGGCGGAGGTGGCGGTGGAGGCTCCAGCTCTCAGCCGCCGCCGCAAACGCACCAGGTCACCAGTTCCGGTACCATTACGGTGATCGTCAAATAATGCAGTAGCAGGCGGGAACCGGGAGCGAAAATCTCAATCCCGGTTCGGCCTCTTTTGTGCTCTTCAGTCCCCTTGAAGTCTGAACAAGCTGCGGCGCTTATAACCATATGGAAAAACAGGAAAGCCGCGCAGTTGTTTGCGCGGCCTTCTCAGTCTTCCCAACTCATCCAGGTTATTTCGCAGCCTGAATTTCGGATACCACTTTGTACAGAACCGTGTGTTCGATCGTGTCCATCTTCCGTTCCTGCGCCATTCCTTCCGCCATGGGAACGTCGGGATGAACCTTCTTCCAGCGGTCCGGGAAAGTAGGTCCAAAGAACGTAAAGAGCGATTGCCAATTAGGATAGATGTCGGCCGTGTAGGTCGCGTATGGGTCTTGGGCGCCCCGCGGCATGAACCTCACCACCACGGCCCAGCCGTCAATCGCGCCATCCTTCTGTCCATCCTCGAAGAGGGGCTGCCATAGCTTCTTTTCATTGGCAATCCAGGCGTCTTCGTCAGGGACCTTCATCTCGTTGACGACGATGTAGTCCCCCTCTTTGGCCGCGCCGACCCTCACGGCCGACCGGTCGATGCTGTTGCGGACGAGATAGCCAACGGCATCCTCCTTTTGCCGCACCTCCTCAAGTGAGTCGCTGATGCCGGCTTTCTTCAGGGCTGCCGCTGTTTCATCCTCGCCCATCGGCGCGTTGGGCAGGCCGGAGTAGAACGTTACGAATACATAATCGCACTCTGCTTCCGAACCTGCCGGCCTGATGGTGCGCAGTTCCTCCGCGCCGGCAATCGCTCCCGAGTCCACTCGCGACTGCTCGAATTTGCGAATGTCTCCGTTTGCCAGGGCGTTGAATTCCGCATCCTTGCCGGGTTTTACCTTGACGCATGAAGTGCTGAAAAAACCAGGCGATTGTTGAGCGACAACCGTCGCAGAGAGCACCGCTCCCAGAGCAGCACCCCACAGAAGATGACGAATAGCCATCGTATGAACCTCCTTGTGTCTTTCGCGTTCAGCCAGATGATCCAGGGGAAAATGAATCCGGATAACCGCGTCCGTTATGCAGAAAACTCAGTCACGGCGGAACAGGAAAACCTCTTCCACGCTTTTCACCACCACCGCTCTTTCGCGCTGGTGACAGGCCGGTACGGAATGGATATGGATTGCAGGCCGCGAAACGTTCGCGATGAAGGCCTGAGGGGAAATGTGAGCGGACCACCGATCAAAGACGTATTCGGATGCCCCAGTTACTCACCGGCCATCTTGCGACGAAATCATTCACACGTCAAGACAATTCTTTGGCAGCCTGCGGAATAGCGGTCTTCCGGTAATCGAGGTAATCCAGCCACGCACCTATACCCTCGCCAGTTTTGGCGCTGGTTTCAAACACGCGCATGCCGGGGCGAATCTCGTTGATGTTCCTCATGGCCAGTTCGCGGTCAAAGCCGCACGCCTCGGCAATGTCGATCTTGGTCAGCACGGCGGCATCGGCGGAGTTGAACAGCCCCGGATACTTCAGCGGCTTGTCTTCCCCTTCTGTCACGCTCAGCAGAACCACGCGGATCGCTTCGCCCAGATCGTAGCTCGACGGGCAAACCAGGTTGCCCACATTTTCAATAAAGAAATAATCGAGCGCGCCAAGCTCGAGCGATTGCCACTCGTCAATATGCTTGCCCACCATCTCGGCGTCCAGGTGGCAAATCCCGTGCGTGTTGATCTGGCGCACCGGCGCGCCGCTCAAAGCCAGCCGCCGTGCATCGTTGTCGGTTTCCAAATCGCCAACCAGCGCGGCAACCCGCGCCCCGCGCCCGCGCAGCTCGCTCAGGGTGCGCTCCAGCAGCATGGTCTTGCCGGTCCCGGGGCTGGAAACAAGGTTGAGCACCAGTACGCCGGACGACGTAAACCGCAAACGCAGCCCTGCGGCCAGCTCGTCGTTCTTCTTCAGGATTCCGCGGCGCAGTTCCACAATTCGGGTGGTCATATCCGTTGCTCCTCCACTCTCTCCGCTTGGCGCTCTCCGGCTCTTCCAGCTCAATCGATTCAATCTCAAGCTCGCGGCCCTGCCGCAGATCGTAGCCCAGCTCGCCGCAGCGCGGGCAGCGGAAGCTCTGCACCCCTGCAAGTTCTGAGTCGGCGCCGCAGCCGTCGCAGTGCAGAATCACGGGCAACGTGCGCACCACAAGGCTCGAGCCTGCAAGCGGAGTGCCCTCGGTTACCAGTCCCCAGCAGAACTGCAGCGAATCTTCAATCACAGCAGCGAGCGCACCAATCCGCAGCCGCACCTTCAGAACGCGCGCGCCGGCGTAGGCGGCAGCCGACTCCGTGACGGTCTCAACGATGTTCGCAGCGATGGAAAGCTCGTGCATAAAGCCCCTGCCTATATAAGATGGTACGCTTGCGCACGGCGAGGCGTAGTGACTTAACGCACCTCTATACAGGCCGCGGAAAGCTCCTTCTGGAGGGAGGCGGGGGTTTTAACCCCCGCATAAATCTGAAGTCCGTCGGCTGTGTCATCCTGCGCGGAGCACGCTTGGGGCCCCACGCAAGTGGGGTAAGCGGAGCGAAGGATCTGCTTTTCCCTCCACTTCAAGTGCCTCGTCAGCCAAAAATCGTGTGACTTCCGATTACCCGCTCAACCAGCCAGATCCCGCCTTGAAGGTTCAACAAGTGCATTGGCGATGATGCGCTTATTGAACTCGGGAAAGTCAGTTGTCCGAGATGGCGACTATGCGGCAAGGTGGATCGCGGAATCCTGCTCTGTTATTCTTTCTGCGGATGTTGCTTACTTCGTAACGCGACGATGGGCGGTGATCCGTCCGGAATCAGGAAACTTGCACAAACACTATTTCTCAAGCTGTCAGAAGCGATGCGAGTAAGATGGAGTCAAATAGGGATTGGTAGGGCCAGAGATGGTACGAGTGTCGGCATGGTTTCTGGTGGCATCGTTCGCTCTGTCTTGCAGTGTCTGCCAGGGACAGTCGGTGATTCCTGATCGTCTCCCTGAACTGAAGTACCCGCCGATTGCGAGAGTTGCTCGTGTTCAGGGTGACGTGGTTGTCAGCTTCCGGCAAACACCAGAAGGCGGCACTGCAGATGTGAGGGCAATCTCAGGCCCTCGGTTGCTAGAGGGTGTCGCGGTTGAAAACGTGAAGGCCTGGCACTTTGCTACCGTGGCGAAGCCTGCCGGGCAGGTTTACACGGTCACATTCCACTTCCAACTTGATCCTCCTGACGATGGCTACGATAGTCCGCCAGCAACCAAGGTGGAATTAGATGGCCCCGATGGAGTTCGCGTACTTTCGATTTTTACAACAGGGCTTGAACGCTCTCAATGTCCCTCAACTGCTGAGCGCAAAGTGCCACCAGCCGTGATAAGCGGTGATTTTGTGGAGTTGGATCGCTGGAATGAAGATGCGAGAGTCGGCGCCGATGGCTCGGTTGTTTGGAAACAGGGGAAAATTTCGCGGACTGGGCATATCACCCCCGCTGAAGCCAGGTCGCTCTTGGAGCAGTTTCGTACTCAAGCTGTTTGGGGTCTGTGTGGTAACTACTACCAGGCAGGATTGCTGGATGGCGGCTGGAGTTCCTTCAAAGTGCGCATCGGAGGGCGGGAGAAAAGTGTAAGCGAATACGGCGATGTCGCACCTCCGGTCTTCAGGGAAGTTGAACTCGCTGTCGATGCAGCCGCCAATACGCACCAATGGAGACATGGCGATCCGAAGACCGAGAGCATTATAGAGATCAGCCACGAGTATCTGCCCAAACCAGGGAAGACAAAGCTGATGGATGCGGCACAAAGCGGAGACAAGGAGGAGTTCCAAGCCGCATTAGCAGCTGGCAATAAGCTGACGGATGTGGACGCGAGCGGCTGGACACCCTTAATGTATGCTGCCGGTTCCTATGGCAATTCGATGGAATCCGAATTGCTTAAAGCCGGTGTAAACGTCAACGCGCGCTCCACGCGAGGCGAAACCGCGCTGATGGCTTCGGCGGCTACGGGCATGGCGGACGAGGACCTTCTGAAAGCAGGAGCTGACGTGAATGCGGCCAACGACGTTGGAATGACCGCGCTTATGCTGCTGGCCCAGCGCGGGGAGCCGGACGAAATCAAGGCTTTGCTAAAGGCCGGTGCCAATGCACGAAAAAAGGATGCCGCGGGGCGGACGGCCTTGGACTATCTGAACGCGGCGAATTGCGGACGCCCAATCGTACAGGCCAAAGACCCTCAATGGATGACCCTGGGGTATTCCATATGCAATGCTCTGGATGTTGACGATTATCGGAAATCAAAGCAACTGCTGATTGACGCGGGCGCGAGAGCAACAAGGTCTTTTGCGCCAAAACCATAACGACTAGTTCTGCTGCGGTCGCCCTTCATTGCATGTTCGAGGAGTGAAGCACAGTAGAAATCCGGGAGTTGTCGCGGACGTGTGGCGATGGAAACAATGCCCCAGAGTTGCCAACCTGGTCAACATCCGCAAAGGTAAGAGTCGCCGGTTACCCGCCCTGAACTCGATTCTGGGCTTGATTAGCGCCTTGGCGGTTTGTTGAAAAGCTCCAAAATGCTCTGGGCTAAGGACGATTAGCATACCCGCCCTTTTCAGCGAGCCCAACGTTGCCGACAAGCCATTTCACTGTGCCGCCGCGCGTAAAGAACACTTCAATTCTCTTGTCTTTGAACCCGTTGACGGTCTCCTCGGGTTTCTCGAAGTAGTACATGAATTCATATCCAAGGCATGGGCGGTTCGGTTCCTTTGGATACATCTCCTCCTCGAAATCTGGGGGGCCGAATGCCTTGAGCACTTCTTCCTTTGACGAACCAATTTCGACACGGCTGTAGTTATCCTTCACTCGCTCAAGCCTTCCTTCCGGCGCAATGTAGGGGAACGTTACGGATTGCCGCCACTGATCATACGTTCTAAGCTCCTTGTCGTGGAGGCAGGTGCTAGATGCATGCACGCTTCGTTTACTGCCGTTTTCGAGAACGAAACCAAGCAAAAATGCGGCTATTAATACGGCGACGATGACACCAATTAAGACAAACAGCGATCGTCTATGCATGGTTTACAAATTTACGCCACTTCTCGGCCATCTTTCACCAAGATTGTTGACAGTTCAGTGTATTCAGTAAAAGCCCAGGCTGTATGTCTGCCATCTGGGCGGCGCCCAAAAACGCCTCCGTTAGGCCCGGATCTTCCACCGGCGGCCTTCTGGCACGCAGGCGAGGTTGTTTACCAGCTTCAAAATGAAGAGTTGGCGGTTAAACGCCCAGTAGACGCCTGGGAGGCCACATGCGCAGCACTGGAGCCTTTCAGCGAGGTAGACGTAAGGCGCTGTATCCAGCCCAATCAACGATTCCGCAGGCAATCGCCAAGACGCCGTAAAATATTGCGTCGTGCGGATGAATGGTGCTATCGATTGCGGGATTCGCCGAAGGGTACATAGCATCGATCACAGCTGAGCCGATTATCCCCCCTACCCAGAGCGAGACCATTATCGCCCCGACAAACCCGACCGTGGCGGAAACTCGTGGCTTAAGATTCAAAGCAAGGAGCGCACCTCCAATTAGCAGCATGAATGGACCTGACAGAGCAACTACCCACCACAGAACCGCATAGAACACCGAGGTAACTGTTGTGATCCCAGCCATGGCCAAGAAGAAAAACACGCCAAGCGCCAGTCCGATAAGCCCAACGAGGGCCAGTGTTAATCCGAGGAACACTCGCTTCGCACTAGATCGTTTCATGCAGCCTCGTTCCCGATCACTCTATACCAGCGATGGAGTTTTGAGTGTATCGTCGGCTATCTGGACAATGTCTCCGATGCGAGGCGCGCCCGCGCCGGACCCATTTCCGAGGCGATTTGTTAACCAACTCGTCATCTCCGGTTGGGCGGTAAACCAGGCCTGTGCCTCATTCCCGACGGGCGGTTTACCCCTCCGAATCTTGAGGAGCGACTCCTAATCGAGATTACGACATGGAACAATTTCTTTCCTTTAAGTGTCATATAAAAATATGAGTCCCTTATGCTTGCGCCTGCGGGTGGCTTTCCCACCGGTAGGGCTTCTTATAATCCTGCCCGGGGGCATGTTTGCAATTTATCGTTATTCGTATTCCTGGGAGGTAGCACAGTGAAGCTGATTTGTGTTGCTTTTGCTCAGAACGTTATGGGGCGCGCTATTCGAGCCGCACTGCCATTTCTGCTTTTGTTCTGCCAATCGTTGAGTGCCGCGCAGCCCCCGGAATCTCACAGGGCGCCGAAGCCGTTCTTGATCACCGTCGATCAGCCGGCGTTCATTGGCGAGCCCATCTGGGTGAACGAAAGAACTCAACCAACCCGCTATCCATATTTGGGGGGTGACTGCATACGGTTGGACCTTCTTTACGATGGGAAGCCCGTACCGCGCAGGCCAGTGAAGCCAGTATTTTTGGGTAATGTAAGCGTCGGTTCCCGGTCCATCGTGAGCGAGCTTGCTTCCGGCTGTGTGCGGACAGAACTCTACTATCCGTCGCCCGGCAAGCGTCTTCCGCTACACATCTGGTTCCACATCCAAAACCCGGGGCGATACTCCTTGCGTTGGACTTATGTGTGGACCGAATTCAAAGACGGCAAGCGCGAGACGAACCAGGTCAGTTCAGCGTGGACCACATTCACGGTTCAAGCATCGAGCGCAGAAGACCGTGAAAAGTGGCTTCGAAGTCTTCTTGCCCACCCAGATCAAAGCACCGTTGACCTTCTCAGTAACTACATTCCCGCGCTTGTTGCCGCCGCGCCCGATAAGCGTGCGCTGCATGCGATCGCAACCCGGCTCTACTCGTCTGACCAAGTTGCGGGAATGGCGGCCGAGGCGCTCGCATTCTTTCCTGAGGACCAAGTGCGGACCACGATATTCGATTTGATCCAGAAACGAGGTCCGACAGACTTTCTTGCCCACCTTGTTTCGTGGAACACGTTTGGGCTTTATGCCGATCCGAACCAGCGAGCAGCGATGACACGAACATGCTTCAGCTATCTCCGCTCTTCAGACCCTTGGAAAGCCGCGGCTGCAATCGAAATGGTGATGTTCAATGTCCACGGCAAGCATCAGGTTCCAACCGATCCGAAACTCATCGCCCAAGCCGACAATGAAGTGCTGGATGCCGCCGAAGCCGTTGCAGATGCAGGTCAGGCGGATCCTCAGCGCGAAATGATTTTGTACATGCGCAGCATAAATACTTCCGAGGCACGTCAGCGGCTCATTAGCATGGCTCACTCAAAGGGTGCCGACGCCGACCTTGCCAATACCGCGCTTCTGTTCGATCACGCTCCTGAAGCTAACGGTCCGCTGCTCCTTGAGGTGAAAGAACGGAGGAATATGCCTCACGAATTTAAGACAGCAAAATCGTATGGCCTTACGATTACCAACTTGAGCGGCAGCCCAGTTGCGATCCAGCGCGGGATTGCGGTCGAAAGGAAAACGCCGAAGGGCTGGAAACAGGCGACGGCCATCCGGGCCGTGGCCACATGCAAGAATCGCGGCTACCAACAGAATTGGAAGTCGCCGATTAGCCTCTCCGCACATAGCTCGCTTGCCGTTTACCCTTGGGACGGATTTCAGTGCGGAGGGCAGTGCGAAGAGTCCTGTATGCAGAATACCTTTTCAGGACCCGGAATATTCCGGTTTGTGGTTGTCCTCCTTCCAGACGGTAAAAGGCTCGCGAGTCTCCCGTTCGCGATCTCGGGGCGTTAGAAACCTGCCCCCATGACGTTCCGGCAGGTTAGTAGGCAAGTATTCATAATCTCGCTCAAGTACTTCGAAAAGAAAGAGTTACATCCCGTATGCGGCGACGCGGGATGTTTGTCGGCCATGCTGACCTATGAAAGATTTTCGCCCGGGATTTCGTCATTTTGCACCGAATGTGTGGCATTTTGGGAGTTCACTCGTGGCAGGATTGCAGCTCGAACCCGTAGTTGCTGGAGCAAAATATTACGAAGTGGTAAATACCTCTGAGTGGGATGTCTGGTTCGGTGAGCTCGCGGATATTTCTGCCCCTTCGCACCGTTCCGGCGGTGGCACGTTTCCACCATATGGGGTGGCAGCAAAGCACGCTACTGAGCACGAACACCGATCTCTGATGGAATCACTTGTCCGTAAAACGGGCTAGCCTGACAAGTGCGTGTGGACGTCCCTTGTCGGTAACAGGCCAAAGCACTCATCGAGGGATTCTGAGCGGTTGGTCGCCTATCGGGATGCAACGTAATTGGAATCGTGCTTGGCTCCCAGCCCCCGCGCCTGTCCAAAGATCCTCCCGCCACGGTCCGCCACAGCGGAGAACCAGAAATGACTGCTCACCACGGCCGGTCCCCACACCTCATGCATTCGTCAAGACCAGTCCACCTCCGCGCAAGCGCATCTCCTCTGTCTTCAACACCTTACTTCCCCCGCCCCTTTGCCGATAATTTCCCCCTCCCGGCGCACAATATAAACCGGGCAGGATAAAACCCGCCCCCCGGTTCCCGTCCCGGAATCCTAAGAAAGGCCAGCGCACCGCGCCCCGGTCAATACCGCCGCGGAAAAACGCAAAAATTGCACAGAAATGCACAGGTTTCGCAGATCAAAAACGCCTCATACGATTGAAATCAATGGAGTTACGCAAAAAACATCCTGTTTAGCCGCAAAAAAAAAGCGCATTTTGCCACTGGGAAACTGGGTTTTGGCTCTAACCAACTGAAAAATAAAGACGGCAACCCACCCAGAAACCCAGTCTCCCAGTTTCTGTGCAACTGGGATTCTGGGCGCCATGCCGCCATCACTTCCCCCTCCCACGCCGCGGGCTGAATTGTAAGATGAGTGACAAGGGTTCCCCGCATGACGCAACCAACTACGACCACAAACACCGCAGCAGTCGCCACGCCTTCACGCCTTTCCCTCAGCGAACTGGCGCCGGCCACCTTCCAATCTGAGATTCGCGCCATGACCACCGAATGCGACCGCATCGGTGGAATCAACCTGGCGCAGGGAGTCTGCGACACGCCGATTCCCGCCGTGGTCGAAGAAGCGGCGCACCAGGCCATTCGCGACGGCTACAACATCTATACCCGCTGCGACGGCATCGCCCGCCTTCGCGAGGCAATCGCCGCCAAGCAGCAGCGCGATTATGGCTTGGAGTACGACGCCGAACGCGAAGTCATGGTCGCTTCCGGCGCCACAGCCGGATTGCACGCGGCAATTCTGGCGCTGCTGAATCCCGGCGATGAGGTGGTCGTGTTCGAGCCGTTTTACGGCTACCACGTGAATGCGCTGGCGTCGGCGCGGGTAACGCCCGTGCTGGTAGCGCTGGCAGAGCCGGACTGGGTGCTGGACGTCGATGCACTGAAGGCAGCCATAACGCCCCGAACGCGCGCCATCCTGCTCAATACGCCAACGAATCCCAGCGGCAAAATCTTCACGCGCTCTGAAATAGAAGCCGTTGCCCAACTGACGATCGAGCATGACCTGTTTCTGATCACCGATGAAATTTACGAGTACTTCGTCTATGACGGCGCCCAGCACATTTGCCCAGCCACGCTTGAAGGGATGCGGGAGCGCACGATTGTAGTCTCGGGTTTCAGCAAGACATTCTCGGTGACCGGTTGGCGCCTGGGCTTTGCGACGGGAGATGCACGATGGATGCCGGCGATGGGCCATTTTCACGATTTGATTTACGTCTGCGCGCCCTCGGCATTTCAGGTTGCGGCGGCCGTTGGGCTTGAGCAGTTACCGCCGAGCTTTTACACGCAGCTCGCGGCCGATTACCAGACGAAACGCGAGAAGCTGCTGAGTGCGCTCAAAGATATCGGCATGGAACCCTCCGTGCCGTCTGGAGCCTACTACATTCTGGCGCGCGCGTCGCGGCTGCCCGGCAAAACGGCAGCAGAGAAGGCGCGGAGCCTGATGGCGGCCACGGGCGTGGCCTCGGTGGCGGGATCGGCCTTCTTCCGGCCAGGTCGCGGCGAAGATTTGCTGCGTTTCTGTTTTGCCAAGAAGGATGCGGAACTGGATGAAGCCTGCGATCGGCTGCGGAAGTTCTAGCAGCCGAACGGGCATTGCCGATCTTGAGTCGGGCGATGCAGGCAGAGTTTCCACTCATATAAGTTCCCTCATGGAATCCTTATTTGCCCTGGGTTACGCTCTGTGCAAGTGACCACACGACGCACATTACGGCGAACCTCCATCAAGGTGTAACTGCGCATCAACCACATGGATGTTTGCTGTGGTCCACCGCGGGCCTGACTTCCCTCCATAAATTGAGACGCTGCTGCGCCCTTTGTTAGCGGCGCGTTTCCATCATCAGGACAGACGAGCCGGTACCACTTCTGACGCGAAGCGGGCTGAGCATTCCTTGCTTCAAAGCAAATCTGGGACCAACGCGCCACCGGCAATTTCGGCCGGTGAGTCTGAGCATCGCGAAGTTTCCATTGCGCGCCATGCGACGCTTTGTTACACTCTACCGAGACATGATTCGCGCATCCCAACGTCGCTCGTGTTGTTGCCTGTCGAACATCTTCGACGGGTGTCCCCGCTAGTCTGCAATCTTCCCCTAGCAATCATTTTGAAAGACGCACCCGTTGCTGAAGAGCCGGGTTTGTCTTTGCTTTAAACCGGCCTTCGGCACGCACCAACCAAACCGTGAGGTCTGCCATGCCGGTCGCTGAATCTGAAACAAGTACACAATTGCGGCGCGAAGTTTCTCACTCGCCGCGCCGCCTGAGCCATCTGCGCCAGCTCGAAGCCGAAAGCATCCATATTTTGCGCGAGGTCGCCTCGGAGTTTGAGCGGCCCGTAATGCTCTATTCCATCGGGAAGGACTCGTCTGTCATGCTGCGCCTGGCGCAGAAGGCCTTCTATCCCGCACCCATTCCGTTCCCTCTGCTGCACATCGACACTGGATTCAAGTTTAAGGAAATGCTGGACTTTCGCGACGCGATGGCGCGCGAGGTCGGTGCGGAGCTGCTCGTCTGGCGCAATGAGCCGGCAATCGCGGCAGGCACCAATCCGATCGCGCTCGATACCAAGCGCTGCTGCGGCCTCCTGAAGACGCAGGCGCTGCTTGACGCGCTGCGGCACTACAACTTCGACGCAGCCTTCGGCGGAGCGCGGCGCGACGAAGAGAAGTCCCGCGCCAAGGAACGGATCTACTCTTTCCGCGATCACGCGGGTCAGTGGGATCCCAAGAATCAGCGGCCGGAGCTCTGGAATCTCTACAACGCGCGCATTCATCCCGGCGAGAGCATCCGCGTCTTTCCGCTCTCGAACTGGACGGAGATGGACGTCTGGCAGTACATCCACGAGGAAAAGATCCCAGTCGTGGACCTCTACTTTGCCAGGGAGCGGCCGATGTATGTGCGCGGCGACGCGCTGCTGCCCATTGAGCAGGCGTTTGTGGCTCGGCCGGGCGAGCAGCCGCAAATGGTGAAGAGCCGTCTGCGCTCGCTGGGATGCAGCCCCTGCACGGGAGCCATACGTTCCGATGCGGACTCGATTCCGGCGATTATCGCGGAGCTGATTTCGTTCCGTTCGTCGGAGCGCGCCAATCGCGTCATTGACCACGACCAGGAAGGTTCCATGGAGATCAAGAAGCGGGAGGGCTACTTCTAAATGTCCGCAGCTACGGCCCCTGTTTTTTCTGTTGACGAATTTCTTGAGCGCGAAGGCAAGAAGGATCTGCTGCGCTTTTCCACCGCCGGCAGTGTGGATGACGGAAAGTCCACGCTGATAGGCCGGCTGCTCTACGATACCCAATCGGTCTATGAAGACCAGGTGCGCTCCATCGAAGGCAAGGGAACCACGGCGCCTGGACAGATCGATTTTGCATTGCTTACTGACGGGTTGCGCGCTGAACGTGAGCAGGGCATCACCATCGATGTGGCTTACCGCTACTTCTCGACCGCACGGCGCAAATTCATCATCGCGGATACGCCGGGACACGAGCAGTACACGCGCAACATGGCTACGGGCGCTTCCACGGCAGACGCGGCAGTGGTGCTGATCGACGCCAGCAAAGGTGTGCTGATTCAGTCGCGCCGGCACGCCTACATTGCTTCCCTTCTTCGCGTCCGGCACGTAATTGTCGCCGTCAACAAAATGGACCTGATCGGCTACGACGAGCAGAAGTTCCGCGCGATCGAAGCTGATTTCAAGACTGTACTGCAGCAGATTGCGGCAGACACGGGAAACCCCGTTGAAGCCATCTTCATTCCGGTAAGCGCATTGGCTGGTGACAACGTGGTGCGGCAGTCGGAGGCGATGCCGTGGTACACAGGTCCGTCGCTGCTGGATCTGCTGGAGGCACTGCCGCCGTCACAGGATGCGACCGCGGCGGCATTTCGTTTTCCCGTTCAGCGCGTGCTGCGCCCCGATCACACGTTTCGCGGCTTTGCCGGGAAGATTGCTTCCGGAACCATTCGCGTTGGCGATGCAATCACGGTGCAGCCATCCGGACGCACCGCCAAGGTGGCGCGCATTGTTACCTGGGACGGCGATCTCCAGGAGGCCGGCGCACCGCTTTCAGTCACGTTGGCGTTGGATCGCGAGGTAGACATCAGCCGCGGCGATCTCATTGTCGGCGCCGTGGCGCCGGCAACCGTGGCGCGGCGTCTCAAGGCTTCTGCGGTGTGGATGGATCAGCATCCGCTGCAACTCCATCGGCGATACCTGCTCAAACACACCAGCCAGACAGTGCCCGCGTTTGTGCAGGCCGTTGAGCATCGTTCTGACCTGGCAACGCTTGCGCATGAATCTGCGGTGAGCCTTCAGATGAACGACATCGGCGTAATTTCGCTGGATCTGCTGCGGCCGATCGCGCTCGATCTCTACGGCGAAAATCGCGCATGCGGTGCGTTCATCCTCATTGATCCCGAGAGCAACGCGACTGTGGCTGCGGGCATGGTAACGGGTGCATTGGGCCACGCAACCAAAAGCAGCGAAGACGACGCGGAGGCGTGGGGCCCGGTGACCGCCGGCGAACGCCAGGCGCGGTGGGGACATCGTGGCGCCGTGCTTGAGCTGAGCGGCTCGGCGGAGCTGATCGATGCCGTGGAGCGCTCGCTCTTTTCGGTGGGTGTTGTATCCAGCCGCATTGAAGCAGACGACGATGCGTTCCTGCTTCATCCGCAACTGCTCGAGATCGTAACGGCAGTGGAAAGAAGATCGGGGATCCTCGCGCTGGTAGTTCGTACCGGCGATGACGGCGCCCTCACCGCACGCGTGGAAGGCGAAGAGCTGAAGCTTGACGCACAGGAACCGATACACGCCGTCACGGCGGTTCATCAGTTGTTGCATAGCACGGGGGTCTTCATTCCCTCAGAAAAGGCGGGTTTGTAATGAGCATTACTGAGATCGCAACGGAAGTAAACGCAAAACTGGACCAGGTACGCGTAGCGCTTGCACAGGAGATTACCGGGAAGGGCGATGTGTGCCTCACCTGCAGCTTTCAGGCCGAGGACGTGCTGCTGACCAAGCTTGCGCTGGAATTCGATCCAGGTATCCCGGTGCTGTTTCTTGAAACCGGCTATCACTTTGCCGAGACCTATGAATACCGCGACCGCATTGCGCGCGAGTGGAATCTGAACCTGATTAACCTGCTGCCGGAGAAAACCGTGGCAGAGCAGGAAGCCGAGCACGGGCTGCTGTATCGCTCTGCTCCCGACCAGTGCTGCAAGCTGCGCAAGGTGCAGCCGCTGTTCAAAGCTGTGGCCGGCTACCGCGTTTGGATTACGGGGCTGCGCCGCGAGCAGGCGCGGAGCCGTACGGCGCTCGAAGAGCGGTCGATGTTTACGCTGCCTGGCGGCAATCAGGTGCTCAAGCTGGCGCCCCTGGCTGAGTGGACGACGCGCGACGTCTGGTATGCCTGCGAGCAGTTTGCGATTCCTCCGCTTCCTCTTTACGAGAAGGGCTATACATCGATCGGGTGCGAGCCGTGCACAACGCTGCCGACGGATCCCAACGATCCGCGTTCAGGACGCTGGGGCGGGCAAAAGGTGGAGTGCGGCATTCATATTCAAGCTGCGCCGGCAAGCTGAGAACGCACTGACTAACAAGCGGAGGCAGGGGTGCAATACGCAATCGGGTTTGTCATCGCGCTTTTTATCGCGCTGACCGGGGTGGGCGCCGGTACCATTACGGTGCCCATCCTCGTGCTGTTTCTCGGCGTGCCGGCAGCAACGGCGGTGGGCATCGGACTCACGTTTGCCGCGGCTGTCAAGGCCATTCTGGCGCCGGCGCAGATTGCGCGGGGCAATGTCGCATGGCGCACGCTGGGATTCATGCTGCTCGGTGGCGTGCCGGGTGTGCTGCTCGGTTCGCTGCTGCTGCGGCACTTGGTCACGGCGGGATCGGCAAATGTGCTGAACGCAATTCTGGGTGTCATCCTCGTGAGCACGGCGAGCTGGCAGATCTTCTATTCGTTCCGGCCCATGAAAGAAAACCGCGGCACACGCGATCGCAGCCCGCTGCTCTCGTGGCTGATGTTTCCGGTGGGCGCCGAGGTGGGATTCTCTTCAGCGGGCGCCGGAGCCCTTGGCAGTGCTGCGCTGCTGAGCCTTACACCGTTGGAACCCGCGCAGGTGGTGGGCACCGATATTCTTTTCGGCTTCACCGTGTCGCTCATCGGCAGCGGCGCGCACTGGTTCTCGCACGCTACAAACCCCGATCTTCTTCTGCATCTGATTGCGGGCGGCGTGGTGGGAGCCGTCGCCGGCACGCTGATGAGTACCCGGGTTCCGCGCAGGCCGCTGCGCTTTGCGCTTTGGGTATGGCTGCTGATTCTGGGAGGAGATTTTCTGCTGAACAGCTACCAGGTGTGGGCGGCCACGCACTGAGGCCGGCTTTCGGTCCGGCAGGAATGGTGCGGAAGGCGGGACTCGAACCCGCAAGCCTTTTGGGCGCTAGCTCCTAAGGCTAGTGTGTTTGCCATTTCACCACTTCCGCACTTGCTGAACGCCTGGCTGCCCGCGGTGCCCTCAACGTGCTTGCCCCGTAGTCTTAAAGGCGATTCCGCCGCACTTTCCCACGTCAGGTATCCCAAGTCTAGAGGTATTCGTATCGCTATTGCAACAGAGGTCTGATGGCGCGGCTAGCGCTTGCCCCGCAGTATTTTGGAGTTTCTTACTCTGAGGCGCGGGTTTTCTCTGCAACTTGCAGGCGCTCCCCACGCTTGAGGTAGCCCTTGCGACTGAACCAGTCTTCCATTGCATCGTGCAGGCGGTCCAGGGGAACGTGGTAGCCGGCTTCCAGCAGGCCGTCGCTGACGGGAAGCGTGTCGTCGAAGATGGCGTCGTTGGTAAAGTTGCGCATGGCAAACGAGTCGATCCACTTGACCGGGCAAGCGTGGTGCACACCTTCTGTGTCAATTCGCGCAATGAAGAGCAACCGTGCGAACATGGATTTACTCTAAACTGTTTGCCGCTTGCGGAAGGGGAGGCCAGGATATGCTCGGACTGTTATTTCAATGGCTGCTCTACGGCGTCGCAATCCTGATCGTGTCCAAAATCGTCCCCGGGTTCTACGTCCGAGGGCTTTGGCCGGCCATGATCGCCGCGCTGGTCATCGGCTTCTTGAACGCGACACTCGGGTTCTTTCTGAAGATCGTCACCTTCCCGCTGAGCATCCTCACGCTGGGCATCTTCCTGCTGGTCATCAATGGCCTGATCATCCTGTTGGCGTCGAGCATCGTGAAAGGCTTTGACGTGCGCGGCTTCTTCCCCGCCTTCTGGGGAGCAACAGTGCTTGCGCTTTTGGGAATGGCTGTCCGCTGGATCACCCACCGCGGCTAGCTATCAATTAATTGCAAACTTACTGCAATGCGGCGATCGCCGCCGCTTGCGCGGGATCGCTGCTCCCGGTCGCGTCGGTCAGCGCCAGATCCAGCTTGCCTGCAGTCGTGGTATCCAGCGTATAGGCATCCAGATCGGGGCTCCCGCCAAAGTTCACCGCGAGCAGGTAATTGCCCTCGGAATCCACGGCGATACCGACTGGCTGCACACCCGCCGAAGCCGTGGTGCTCAAGGGGCTTAGCGTGTAGGTGGAACCGTCTGTTACCACTGAAAATCCGGTAATGTTGCCATTGGAGCTGCCGCTTACGGTGCGGTTGGCCACATACACGGAGCCGTTTGACAGGGGGAGTATCGAATACGGGCCGAGCCCTCCGCTCGCATAAGGCGAGCCCGAGATCTCCGTCATGGTGCTGTAGTTGAAGGCACGCACTCCGCCCGTGTCTTTTGATCCGGAAATCGCCGCGGTTTCGCCGATGTAGACAAGGCTGTTGTCAGGGGCCACGGCAACGGAAACGGCTGCGCCCGCGGAGTTCACCACGGGGAAGTTCTGTTCGGTCCCAAATGGATTGCTGCCGCCTGAGGAGAACGTCACCTCCTCTGTGCCTCCGGCGCCCATCGCCACAAAGACGTGCGCATTATCCGGTGCGATGGTGAGCTGCTGAATGGTGGCGGCCGGCAGAACAGCCTTCTGTTCAATGGTGGAGATGGGCACGCCGGTGCTCTGGTTGACGGGGATCGCCGCTACCTGGGCAAGGTTCGGCCCTGCCTCCACCAGCCAGGAGTTGGTGCTGTCAACTTGCATGGTGTTAGCCAGGTCAGAGGAGATGACGTCGCCATTGTTTGCCAGCGTCAGTGCGCCGTCCGAGGAAATGGTGTAAAGAAAGATACCCTGCGCCGTGGAAACGTAGAGGAAGTTACCGTTGGGAGCGATGGCAATGGCGAACGGGGAACTGGTAAGCGTGTAGGGACTGCCCGAAACCTTGGTCAGCACACCGGAGACGATCGAAAAGGCTGCCACCTGGTTCGTAGCCTGATTTGCCACGTAGAATACGCCGCTTGAAAGATCCGAAACAGGCGTCGAACCCCCGCCGCTGGGAGCCTGCCAGAAGTTGTTGCATCCTGCCAGCAGAAACGCCGCCGCCATCACCGCCAACCACTTTCCGGTCTTCATCGCCTCTCCTCGACTATCGCCTGTGCCGCGGGATACAGATGACACACAAATCAACACCAGCCTATCGCTTCCGAGCCCACGCTGTCTTCTGTCGGAAAGGTCGGTGCTGAGGCTATGCGAGTCGGTGAGTCTGTGCAGTGGGAAGACGCGGGCCGCGCCGATTTCGCTCAAGGCCGTCCCTTTAGCGAACCGTGGATGGCGAAGCATGAAAATCGGGAAGTGCCGTCAGCGTGAGGCAAAAGGGCATGAATGCGGTCCCGCGAGCCGATATCTCAGCGCGGCAGGCGGCGATATTGACGCGATCGATCCGGAATCCGGCGGTAATTCAAAGCATCGTTTTGAGGTTGGGGGCATGACTCAAGCCATGCCCCCGTTATAATTCTTGTTTGCAGTGCTACTTGGGTCTTATAGAGACTTAGCACCCATCCCTAACTCGTATCACCTGAGCCTTCGGCTCCAGCGAACAGGCAGGGAGCAAGCAAACAAGTCGCGCCGTAAGAAATAAAAAGCCAACTTCTACTTTACCTATTTAATATCTATAGTCATAATTTAAGGGTTATAAGGTATTGCGTTGTTCCTCATGATTGAACCATGAGTTATGCGCCGCTTTTTTCCTTCATTCCCTTCATTCCGTGCCCAGCTGCTCCCTGCTGCGCGATTGCAAGCGCAAACTCACTGCCTGTATTTAATTTCATGTTGTCCTTCTTATTCGATACGAGCACGCAGGAGTCATTGGCGGCAATTTTGCTGTGAAGATTGATCCCTCTGAGAGCATTGATCTGGTCAACCTGTAACGTCGAGGGTGTCCAGTCATTAGGTACTGCGCCACGGAATTCATAGCTTCCATAGCCGTCTGAGGGCGGATAAATTCCAATTACAGTTGCTTTGATGGGAATGATCCGGCCGCCTTTCAGCTCTGCCTTGGTAAATTTCAGGGCCATCGTTGAGGTTTTGCCGTCAGCGCTCATCTTATCCTTTACAACCTTGCCGATGAGTTCTGTGCCGCGAGCGAGTTTGGGTCCGTTCTTGAGGTGAACTGTCTTGCTCAGTCGAGCTTCAAAGTGCTGGCCCACCTTGACTTTTCTGGAGTCGAGCGGTCTCAGAAGATCGGCTCGCGCTGCTACCATCAACATGGCTTCGTGCTGGCCCGCATGCGGCGAGCTGTAAGTTGCAGAAGCGGTGCTGCTCACCGCACTCCGGGCGTGGGCTAAATTCGGACCCAGAAAAATCATGCACGCTGCCGCGAGCGACAACGAAAGAACGCCTTGATGCTTCATGTCGGGGATCTCCTGTAAGTCGAATTCCCGCGTCTCGCGATTGCCCCTTTCCGCGCGCGGGTTACTTACATTCACTTGGACGCTTTACAACAACGATTGGTTACCTTTTCAATAGACGGGTTCCTTCCTAAATTGATTCAATCAAGATAGCTTTCATGAACATATTGGCAGAAATGACTATTATTCATTGCATTGTAGAGGGTTTCTTGTTGACTAAGTGGCTTTACGTGACTCTCCATGATTTAATTCCTGATCGAATGCCTGGCGTGGCGAGTCCTTATAGATGCACTCCCTCCGCATTTCGTTGCGCGTGGGGCATAATATTCGCCACCTGACTCGCGAATCTACCGGTTCGCTCACTCGCGAAACATCCGTCTGCCTGCACCTGTTTGCGTGGAAGCTGAAGGCGTCAATCAAGTTATAAGGCACGACGCACGATTGCCTGGCTCATTTAAAACGCCGGCATTGAAATCGTTGTATTGCGGGTGGGTCTTCGCGTCTTGCTCTCAGTTGGGCCGTCCGCCGGAAGCAGAACGGCGCCGGAAGCGGTCATCGACTGGCTGACGGCCTTTGAATCCTGCATCGGTGGTGTGCCAATGCTCAATCGAAGGCTCGCCCAGGCGCCAGCACAAGAGCACAACATCGTCATCGAGGCGAAATGGGAAATCGAGCAGGCCGGTTTCGATGTCCTTCACCTGCACGCCAATGGCATCGATTTCAGTGATGCTCTCGCGCACGCGCTGAAGATGCGTGTCCATCTCCGCACGCTTCGCCGCCACCTTTGTCGTGTCCACGCGCATGCCGCCGGAGAGATAGATTTGCCGTGCCAAATCCGACAAATCGGACTCAACTGTCTCTGCTGCCCGCTTGCCTTCGATGGCGCGCTTCAGCAGCGATTCAAGCACGGGGAGTAATGATTGTGCTTCATCGAGCGTGAAGGTCTTCATCGATAATTCCCATTTTTAGGATACGGGAAAAGCAGATATCAGGGAACCGCGAGCGGCGCTCAATTCCGCATATCCTCGTTGGATTTGATCTCATGTTCTCCGGATTCTTGCCTGCACACTTTTGCGCAAACCTGCGGAAAACGCTGTGAACGGAACGGCAGCCCGTGAGACATTGAGGCTGATCGAGCCAGCCGATTTTCAATTCCCTGCTCTTATGCCACTTCGAGCATTCGGTCCAGCGCCACGCGCGCCCAGTGCTTCACTTCCGGTCGAACTTGAATTCGGTTCACCACGCGGCCTTCCACCAGGTTTTCCAGCGCCCAGGCCAGATGCTGCGGGCTGATGCGATACATAGTGGTGCACAGGCACCCCGTATCGTCCAGCGTGATAACGCGCTTACCCTCCGCTGCAAAACGGCGCGCCATCCGATTGACCAGGTGAATTTCAGTCCCCACCGCAAACATGGTTCCTGAAGGCGCCTGCTCAACCAGAGCGATGAGCCGCTCCGTGGAGCCCAGCGCGTCAGCCTTCTGGCAGACCTCAAAGCGGCACTCGGGGTGCACGATCACGCGGATGCCGGGATATTTGGCGCGAACCTGGTCCACATGACTGGGGAGAAAGCGTTGATGCACGGAGCAATGCCCTTTCCAGAGCAACACCCGGCTGGCAGCAAGCTTTTCCGTGGTCTGGCCGCCCTGGACCGTCCACGGATCCCAAACAACCATCTCTTCCAGCGGAATTTCCATGGAATAGCCGGTGTTGCGGCCCAGGTGCTGGTCGGGAAGAAACAGAATGCGCTTGCCCCGCGCGAACGCCCAGCGGAAGGCGGCATCGGCGTTGGATGAAGTGCATACCAGGCCGCCGCGCTCACCGCAGAAGGCTTTGATGGCCGCAGTGGAGTTCATGTAGGTGAGGGGGATGGTGTCGCCGGCAAGGCCCAGGCGCTCAAGCGTATCCCAGCAGTCTTCAACCTGCGTGATTTCAGCCATATCGGCCATGGAACACCCAGCGTTCAGATCGGGCAGGATAACCTGCTGCCCGGCGCTGCCGAGCACGTCCGCGCTCTCCGCCATAAAATGTACGCCGCAGAAAACAATGTAGTTAGCATCGGTTCCAGCGGCAATCTTCGACAGCTTGTAGCTGTCACCCGTGTAGTCCGCAAAGCGGACGACCTCGTCGCGCTGGTAGTGATGGCCGAGGAGCACAGTAGTTTTTCCCAGCTTCGCGCGAGCCTCGGCAATGCGCTCGTCCATGGAATGGTCGGGCTGGGCAAGGTAGTTTTCAAGGCTGCAAATACCTTCGGCCTCCGGCGAGGCCGCCGTCAATTCGTCAATCGCAAGGTTCACAATACTCCGCCTTCAGTCCCTTTCGGGACGGGGATGTTGAAAGCTAGCATGGCTGCAGTGAATGCGCTTACGTTGTCTACACACGGCTTGGATGCCGATTACGGCAACGTCCCATCCACGGGGATGTTGCAGCCCTTTCTCTTCACGGAAGCGCCATTTCATCTCGAGTCCAGGAGTATCCCACTCCCGTCCATCGCGCATCCGTCAGCTTCATTGTAACGTACCTTTAATAGTGAGTATGCTCGGTATCGCCTGGCTCGCGGCGGTTCGGCGCGCTTTCAATTCGCGGCCTCTTTCCGCATTCCGTCCCAGGGCGGGAGTTGCCCCCGGAGGTGCGGGACTCGGGCGCCATTGTGAGCGTACTGCGCAGACAGGTATCATGGAGTTTAATGGTAGTTCATCCGACAATCCAGGCCGCTACTCTGGGCATGTGGGACACCATGATCGTGATGATCATGGCGCTCGTCGTCTTTGGGCCGCGCCGGCTGCCCAAGATCGGCCGCCAGCTTGGCAAGCTCATGTACGAGTTCCGCAAGGCGTCGAATGACTTCCGGTATCAGATGGAAGAAGAGCTGCGAAACGCCGAGGAAGCTGACCGTCGCCGGCAGGAAGAAGCGGAGCGCCAGCGTGCGCTCGCGGCAGCGCCAGCTACTCAGCAAATTGAAGCGTCCAATGAAGCTGCCGCGACGGAGACGGCAGAGCATGGTTCCGACCCTTACAGCTACAGTGAACCTGAAGGCCCTGACTCCTATGACGCGGCGGTGTTTGGCGAGCATCCGCCTGAAGAGGAATACGAGCAGTCTCCGGAGGCGGAAGCCGAATCGGACGAACTCCATGTTCAGCCGCCCGAAACCGGCGCACCGGTTCCGGCGGAGGCGCCTGGCAGCCGTGCAGCGGTTCAGCCTGATGCGGCCGAGGCAGGCGAGGAGCCGGGTGTTGCTGAAGAGGCGCCATCGGATGATGAGCAGACAGCTTCCCATTCAGTAGCTACAAGCGCGGAGAATCCGCCGCCTGAACAACCTCGCGCGAACCAGTCCGGCGCGGAAACGGAGCCCGCGGCACACCATGGCTGATTCCGCTGACCCAATCGGCAAGGCGCGAGCGGCAGTGGCAGAACGCGCCGACCTCCCAGGCATGTCCCTGATGGAGCACCTTGAGGAGTTGCGCAAGCGCATCGTCCACTCGGCTATCTATCTCGTCATTGGCTTCTTTGTTGCCTGGGCCTTTCACGATCGCATCGTGGAGATGTTTCAGGAGCCGCTCATTCATATCGGCAAGTCGCTGGTATTCACGCATCCCATGGATGCGCTGAACCTCTATCTGCAGGCCTCGTTGCTGGCCGGGGCCATCATGGCTTCGCCGTTCATCCTTTATGAGGTCTGGCTGTTCATCGCGCCGGGGCTTTACCAGAAAGAGCAGAAGTTTGTAATCCCGTTCATGGCGGCGACGGTGGGCCTTTTTCTCTCCGGCGCTGCCTTCGGATACTTCTGGGTGCTGCCGGCGGCGATCAAGATCCTGGTGGTGGATTTCGGCGCCAACTTTACGCCCATGGTTACCATCGAGGATTACACCGGTTTCTTCCTGTCGGTAATCCTCGGGTTGGGCATCAGCTTTGAGCTGCCTGTTCTCATTTTCTTCCTGGCGATGTTTGGCATCGTCAGTCCCAAATTTCTGTGGAAGAACATTCGCTATGCAATCCTTGCGGTGTTCATCGTGGCGGCAATCATCACCCCAAGTCCCGATCCATGGACGATGTGTATCTACGCCATTCCCATGCTGGCGCTTTATATGATCGGAATCGGCGTTGCCTGGTGGGTACATCCCGGGCGCAAGAAGAAAAAGGAAGAAGCGGCGGGCTAAAAAATCGTCCGTAAGCAATTGAGCTTGTCCACCGTTCTTTGCGGTGAACGCAATGACGTGGGCGGGTAAGAGGAGGGGACTGTGGCAGAAGCGGAAATCGGCATTATCGGGGGCAGCGGGCTTTATGCCATGCCTGGGTTCAGCAATGTGCATGAAGAGCGGGTGGAGACGCCATTCGGTGAGCCGTCTGATCCATTCGTGCTGGGCGAACTGGAGGGCCGCAAGGTCGCCTTTCTGGCGCGCCACGGGCGTGGACATCGCATTCTGCCCTCGGAGCTGAACTTCCGCGCCAACATCTACGCCTTCAAGAAGCTCGGTGTAGAACGCATCGTCTCGGTCTCCGCCGTAGGCTCATTGAAGGAAGAGCACAAACCCACGGATTTTGTTATTCCCGATCAGTTCATTGACCGCACCTTTCATCGCGTGTCCACATTCTTCGGCGATGGCGTCGTAGGCCACGTGGCTTTTGGCGATCCCGTTTGCGCCACGGTAGCCAAAGCTGCTGCTGACGCCTGCGCCGCGGTGGGCGTAGTGGGCAAGCAGGGCGGCACGTATGTGTGCATGGAAGGTCCGCAATTCTCCACCAAGGCCGAGTCGCATCTTTATCGCAGTTGGGGAGCGGATGTGATTGGCATGACGAATCTGCAGGAGGCGAAGCTGGCACGCGAGGCAGAGATCTGCTACTCCACCGTGGCCATGGTGACCGATTACGATTGCTGGCGCGAGGGCCACGACTCTGTGACCATCGAAGAGATTGTTGCCGTGTTGCATCAGAACGCAGACAACGCCTGCAAGGTGGTGAAAGCCGCAGTCGCGGCCATGCCCCGCGAGCGGACCTGTGCCTGTGCTTCAGCAGCGAAATACGCCGTGCTCACGCAACCCGACGCCATTCCCCAGGCGGCCAAGGAAAGACTGAAGCTGCTGTTCAGCAAGTATCACGGGTGGTAAACCAAGAGCGGAGCTGGCGTTGCGAGTGGAGCTGGCGCCTCTGGCAGAGAGCACTTCATCAAGACTAGCTCCGCTAACACCGCTAACTCCGCTAGCCCCGCTAGCTCATCTCAATCTGGAGAGAAATAGAATCAAATGTCCATTACCGTAGTAGGCAGCGTAGCGTATGACTCCATTGAAACCCCCGCCGGCCGCAGAGACCGCTGCCTCGGCGGCGCAGCCACGTACTTCTCCCTCGCTGCCAGCTTCTTTACTGACGTCCGCGTGATCGCCGTCGTCGGCGAAGACTTCGGCCCCGAACAGGAATCCGTCTTCGACGCGCGCAAAATCGACACCCGTGGCATTGAGCGTGCCCCTGGCAAAAGCTTCTTCTGGGAAGGCTCCTATCTCGAAAACCTGAATGAAGCCAGGACCCATAACACCGAACTCAATGTCTTCGCTTCCTTCCAGCCCAAGATCCCCGACGCCTATCGCGACTCCGAATTTCTCTTCCTCGCCAACATCGATCCCGTACTGCAGCGCCGCGTCCGCGAAGCCATGCCGGATGTGAAGCTCGTTGCCGGTGACACGATGAATTTCTGGATCAAGGATCATCGCCCTGCCCTGCTTGAAGTCCTGAAGGGGCTTGATCTGTTGCTGATCAACGACACCGAAGCCCGCATGCTGGCCGGCGACAACAATCTGGTGCGCGCCGCCCGCGCTGTCATGGCCCTCGGCCCCCGTGCGCTCGTCATCAAGCACGGCGAATACGGAGCGAGCCTCTTCCACGGTGCCGTTGACGGTGTGGGATCGAGAACCTTCAAAGCACCCGCACTCCCACTCGACGAAGTCGTAGACCCCACCGGCGCAGGCGACAGCTTTGCCGGCGGCTTCTTCGGCTATCTGGCCTCGCAGCCCCAGCTCACGCCCGCCGCCTTTCGCCGTGCTATGTTTTACGGCAGTACCATGGGGTCATTCGCGGTCGAGCGTTTCGGCACGGAGCGCCTGCAACAACTCTCGCGCAATGAAATCGACGACCGCTTCAATGTATTTCGCGAGCTGACTCACCTTGACTGAAAGTTCCATCCTGCGGCGCGGCACAAAACCGGTATTCAAGACCAAAGCCGTGCCCGCAGATGCTCCAACTCGCGTGGAGCAACTGGCTGTTCTTTTCTCATGTGCTGCGGCGTCGCTGGCCGCGCAGTTATGGAGCTGGCAGCACCACGCCATGCTCAACTACGGCGACGCGGTGGCACACCTCCACATCGCGCGCCGCATTCTTGACTCCCACCGTCCAGGTCTTACGCAGCTTGGTTCCGTGTGGCTACCGTTGCCGCATCTGCTCATGTTCCCCTTCGTGCAGGTCTACGCCTGGTGGGCCAACGGCATTGCGGGCGCCATTCCATCCGCCTTGGCCTATCTGGCCGCGTGCATGGGCATCTACCGCTTGGCGCGCCATTGGCTGCCGGCCGCTCCGGCAGCGCTGGCACTTGCTTTTTTTGCCCTTAATCCCAACCTGCTTTACCTGCAAACCACGGCCATGAGCGAGCCGCTCTTCCTATGCGAGGCAATCTGGATCGTCGTATGGCTGGTAGAGTGGCGCGCTGCTCTCGACGAAGATGCCTCAAAAGCCAACCGCCTCCTGTGGTGCCTCACTGCAGCACTTATAGCGGCTGTCTTCACCCGCTATGATGGCTGGGTCTTTGCATTCCTCGCCTGGGTAGCAATGGCGATCACGCTGGCCCGTCGCGGCCGGCTCCGCTCCCGCTCGTTCTGGTTGGCGAGCGTGTTGCTGGCCGCAGCGCCGGCGGCGTGGTTTGCTTACAACGCTGCTTTCTTCGGCGACTGGCTTTATTTTGCCCGCGGCCCGTACTCGGCCAAGGCAATTGAGTTGCGCACCGAGGCGCCGGGTTGGCCGCCCCATCCGGGCTGGCACAATCCCTGGGTTTCACTGCTTTACTTCCTCAAAGTCTCTGAGATGGACGCCGCCGTGGCAGCCTGGGGCAACATGGTGCTTGTGCTGAGCGTCCTGGGAACAGCCTTCGGCTGGCTCCTTGCGCGCCGCCGCGGCTTCGCCTGGGTTCTGCTCTTGTGGCTGCCCGTTCCGTTCTATGCCTATGCCGTTGCTTACGGCTCGGTGCCCATCTTCATCCCGCCTTGGTGGCCGCACTCTTACTACAACACGCGCTACGGCATGGAACTGCTGCCCGCCTTCGCGCTGGGGCTGGGGTTTGCCGCCCGGTTTGTCTTCGGTCTTGTGCGCGAATTCAAGCCTGGCCGAGCCGGCTTCCGCTGGCGCACAGCGGCAATCGCCTTCCTTTTCGCACTCGTCGGTTTCAACTTTGCAGAAATGATTGACGCAAGCCCGCTTGTCTACGTGGAAAGTACAAAAAACGTTCAGGCGCGCCGGCCTTACGATCTCCAGATTCCGCCCGTGCTGCGCTCGCTCCTGGCATCGCGGCCCGGAGGCATAATTTTGATGAACGCATCCCGCTATCCTGAGATCGTGTCGCTCACCGGCATCCCGCTGCGGCAAACGCTGAATGACAGCGACAAGCAGTATTTCAAGGCCGCCCTGGCTGCACCGGCCGCCCATGCGGCCATTGTGCTGGCCTTTGCCGGCGACCAGGTGGACCGCGCGGTGAAGGCGCATCCGCAGGGATTGACGGAGGTCTACCGCTTCACTGCCAAAGGCCAGCCCGCGGCAACCATTTATGTCTCCGGCGGCGTCTCGGGCGGCCCGCCCCGTGCGGCTCCGCGCACGCTCAACAAGCCGGCGTGACCGGTGTTAGCATCGGGCAGGAGCATGTTCTTCGAACCTGCCTCACGAAGCAAAGGATGCCTAAGCATCCACGCGCCATGACGCGTGCTTCACAATTCCAAACCTCGGAGGAAGATTGATTCCCTTCACCAAGGCTCACGCCTGCGGCAACGATTTTCTGATCGTCACGGAAGACGCCGCGGCAAAGTACGACCACGCCGAATTGACCCGCCGCCTCTGCGCGCGCAACACCGGCGTGGGCGCTGACGGCATCGAGTTTTTCGCCTGGACCGGCCCCCGCTCCGGCCGCATTCGCCTCTACAACGCTGACGGTTCACTGGCTGAGATCAGCGGCAACGGCACGCGTTGCGTGGCCGCCTGGATGGCTGAAGCGCTCGTCTCGCCCCCGGGTGACACGCTGGAGATTGCCACCGACGCCGGCATGCGTGTATGCCGCGTAAACAGCGTAACCCGCACCCACGGATTCGTCGTTGAGGTGACCACTGGAATGGGTGTGCCCATCGTCGCCCCGCGCACGGTTGTGCTGGCAGACGGCACACAGATTGAGGGCGCCGAGGTCTCAACCGGCAATCCCCACTTCGTCATCCACGTAGAAAATGCGCAGTTTGAGGTGGCTGGCCGGGACTGGCGCGTCATTGGCGCCGAGATCTGCACCCATCCCGATTTTCCCAACCAGACAAACATCGAGTTTGTCCACATCATCAGTCCGGAAGAAGTCGAGATCCGCATCTTCGAGCGCGGCGTCGGGCCCACACTCTCCTCCGGAACCGGTACCTCGGCTTCGGCGGCCGCAGTCCTGACGCTTCACGGCTGCACTTCGCCGCTCAAGGTCGTGGCGCCCGGCGGCCCGCAGACCGTGGCATGGCGCGGCGAAGGCAAGGAACTGCAGCTTACCGGCCCGGCTGCGCTGCTTGCGCGCGGCGAGGCGTGGCCGGTATGACGAGGCTGGTCAAGCCGGCCGCGGTTGCGCCAGGAGCCGGTATAAGCGTGATTTCGCCGGCCTCTTTCGCGTTCCCTGAACGGATCGAGGGCGGGATGGAGGCTTTGCGCAAGCTGGGCTTTGCGCTGCACACCGGTGAAAACACGCTCGTGCGCGGCCCGCACTACTTTGCCGGAACCACGGAGGAGCGTCTTGCCGATCTGCACGCGGCATTCGCAGACAACCACACCAGCGCGATCGCGGCGCTTCGCGGCGGCTACGGTTCAAACTATCTCCTTAGCAGCCTCGATCTGGACCGGATCGCTGGCCACCCCAAGCCCTTCTTCGCTTACAGTGACCTGACCGGCGTACAGCTTCACTTGCTCGACAAGCTCGGGCTGCCTGCCTTTCACGGCCCCATGGTGGCGGCGGATTTCTATCTTGAAGACGGCGTGCACCTGCCCAGCTTTCGCGCGGCGCTGGCCGGCGAGCCGTATGCCCTGGGCCAGACCGAAGGACTGCGCATGCTCAAGCCAGGCACCGCACGCGGCACCCTTTACGGCGGCTGTCTCAGCATCCTCGCCTCGCTTTTGAGCACGCCCTTTGAGCCCAGCACGGAAGGCAAAATTCTTTTTCTTGAAGACACCGGCGTCAAGCCCTACCAGGTTGACCGGCTGCTGTGGCAACTGCGCCAGGCGGGCAAATTCGCTGGCGTGCGCGGTATCGTGTTCGGCGAAATGCTCGACTGCGCCTCAAACGGTGCGCCGGCCGAGCTGCTTGAGGAAACCATTCTGCGCGTCCTCGACGACTTTCCCGGCCCCATAGCCTTTGGCCTGCGCAGCGGGCATGTTTCGCGGCAGAACGTCACCCTCACCTTTGGCGTTGAATCCGAGCTGACGGCCGGCGAAACCACCCAACTCCATCTTCTTGAAGCGGCGGTAGCTTCATGAGCCCTTCGCCCCGCCACATTCATCTCAGCGGCATCTGCGGCACGGCCATGGCGTCACTCGCCGGCCTGTTGCAGTTGCAGGGTCACCACATCACTGGTTCTGACAAGGCTGCCTATCCACCCATGAGCGACTTGCTGCGTGGCCTCGGCATTCCGGTGATGGAGCCGTATGCGGAGTCGAATCTCGATCCCTCGCCCGACCTCGTCGTCATCGGCAATGCGCTTTCGCGCGGCAATCCTGAAGTGGAGCGCGTGCTCGACCAACGGATTCCCTTCACCTCCATGGCCGCGCTCCTGCGTGACGAATTCCTGAAGGGCCGCACCTCGCTTGTAGTTGCCGGCACGCACGGCAAAACAACCACAACCAGCATGCTCGCGTGGATCTACCAGGTTGCGGCGGGCACAGATCCGGCATGGGAGCCGTCGTTTCTCATCGGCGGCGTGGCAGAGAACTTTGGCTCCAGCTTCCAGTTGCGCTCCACGCAAAACTTTATTCTGGAGGGCGACGAGTACGACACGGCCTTCTTCGATAAGGGACCGAAGTTTCTGCACTACTTCCCTGACGCAATGATTCTCACCCACGTCGAGTTCGATCACGCTGACATCTACGCCAATCTCGACGCGGTAAAAACAGCGTTCAAACGCCTCGTCAACCTGGTACCCCGGCGCGGGTTGATCGTTGCCTATGACGAAAGCCAGAACGTAACGGAATGCGTAGAACACGCGCTCTGCCGCGTAGAACGCTACGGCTTCAGCCAGCAGGCCCTCTGGCAAATCCGCAATTTGCGCTATGACGGCGGCATAATGCGCTGGGAGATCTGGCACAGCGGTGCTGTGTGGGCCGAGCTTGAGATGCGCATGGCCGGCGAACACAACGCGCTGAACGCCACTGCTGCCGCGGCGCTGGCCGCCGGTCAGGGCATCGGCGCAGACGTGATCCGTCGCGCTCTCGCCAGCTTCAAGAGCGTCAAGCGCCGCCTGCAAGTCCGCGACGAAGTCGGCGGGGTCACGATCATCGAGGATTTCGCTCACCATCCGACGGCCATTCGGGAGACGCTTCGCACCCTGCGCGCAGTCTATCCGCAGTCGCGTTTGTGGGCAGTGCTTGAGCCGCGCTCCAACACGCTGCGGCGCAAAGTACTTGCCGGCGATCTGGTCGATAGCCTGCGCCTGGCAGATTGCGTAGCCCTGGCCGGTGTCTATCAGCAGGAGCGCATTCCTGAAGACGAGCGCCTGCACCCTGACGACGTAGTGCGCACGCTGAACGAGTGCGGCACCAGGGCTGAAGTACTCTCCAATGCCGATGCGATCGTCGCCGGCATTGCGCCGCGGCTTGCTCCGGGCGACGTGGTCGCGATCCTCTCCAACGGCGGTTTCGACGGCATCTACGAAAAGCTGCCCGCGCGGCTGAAAGAGCGCTTCCGCCAGAACGGAAGCGGAGGGGCATGATCTCCACGTTCATCCTTGTGGGCACGTACATCCTCCTCGGCGTACCGGCTGCGCTGGTCTTCTTTCCCCTTGCCATCGTCACCGGCAACGCCACGCCTCTTTACAACATCGCGCAGCGGATCACGCGCGCGGGCTTTGTGCTGGCGGGCATTCGCGTCAACGTCACCGGCCAGGAACATGTCCCCGCCGGCGTCGCGTGTATCTTCATGTCGAACCACGTCTCCAACCTCGATCCGCCCGCGCTGCTTCCCCGCATTCCCGGCCGCACCTCTGTCTTCTTGAAGCGCTCGCTCATGAAGATTCCCATTCTCGGCTACGGCTTCAAGCTGGGTGAGCTTGTCCCTGTCGACCGTGATGGCCGCGTTGAAAGCGCACAGGAAAGCGCGGCGGCAGCGTGCCGTGTCCTCGAAAAAGGGCTTCACATCACAATTTTTGTGGAGGGCACGCGCTCGCCTGACGGCAAGATGCTGCCGTTCAAGAAAGGGCCGTTCTATCTGGCAATGGAGACCGGCGCGCCCTGCGTCCCGGTGTCCATCCACGGCACAGAAAACATGATGGCGAAGGGCAGTGCGCGCATCCGGCGCGGCACGGCGAACATTACGTTTCATCCGCCGCTCTATCCCAGCCACTATGCTTCGCGCGAGGAGCTGATGGAGGCAGTGCGAGAATCGATTGCCGGTGGGCTGCCGGAGCGGATGCGCGCCTGATTCCGGCATAATTCAATCGCCAATCTGCCCGCCGTTCGCATATAGTTGCGGAGAAGAATTCTCCGCTCCACAGGAACAATCGTCATGCAGTCAACGGTTCTCTCGCGCCGCGCCTTCCTCTCAAGTGCGGCTCTGGCCGCCCTTGCGGTTCGCACCAGCCCATTGCACGCGCTCGCGCCCGTCTCGCCGTTTACGCTCCATACTCCTCTGGGCCCGCTCCAGGGCGAAGAATCCGGCGGCGTGCGTGTCTTCCGCGGCGTTCCCTTTGCAGAGCCACCCATCGGCTCGCTCCGCTTCCGCCCCACCGTCGGCGTCAAGCCATGGACGAAGCCCCGCGACGCCACCCGTTTTGCGGCGGCTGCCATGCAGCCCGGCGCGTCCACCATTCCCCACAGCGAAGACTGCCTCTACCTCAACGTCTGGGCGCCTGCCGCCAAAGGCCCGCACCCTGTCTATCTCTGGATTCACGGCGGAGGCTTCACCGGCGGATACTCCTTCGCACCCATCTTCGACGGCACCGAGCTCGCGCGCCAGGGCATCGTCTGCGTCACTGTGGCCTATCGTCTGGGCGTTTTCGGTTTCCTCGACCTTGGACCCCTGCTTGGCTCTGAGTACGATGACAGCGCCAACAACGCCCTTCGCGACCTCATCACGGCGCTCGAGTGGGTACGGCAAAACATCGAGGCCTTCGGCGGCAACCCTTCCCTCGTCACCATAGGCGGCCAATCCGCCGGTGCCAAGCTCACGGATGTGCTCATGGGCGTCCCATCCGCACGCCCTCTCTTCCACCAGATGATCTCCGAGAGCGGTGGCGCCGAGCGTGTCTCGACTCTCGCACAGAGCCGCGCCGTCTCTGAAGGGTATGGCAGGCTGTGGCGCGCCAATACGGGTAAGCCGCTCTCCGCGCTGGCCACCGCGCCGCCAGCCGAGCTTATCGCCGTGCAGCGGCAGTTCACCCGTCACTGGCCGCATCACTTCCCGCTGCGCATGGAAATTGGCGGCTCACTCCTGCCGCGTCTCCCCGTTGAAACCATCGCCGCTGGCTCATCCCGCGGCAAACGCCAGCTCATCGGTACCAACCGCGACGAGAGCGCAGCCTTCATCGGCCCTCATCCGGAACACAACGCGGATGCCGCCAATCTCGGCAATATGCAACCGTCCCGATTCCTACAGGTCTACCGCGAGTACGCAAAAATCTATCCCAAAATGACTGTCGAGGATCGCCGCATCCGCGCCCTCACGGCAGAGGAGTACTGGGTGCCTTCCGTGCGCGCGGCCCAGGCGCACGTCAAAGGCGGCGGCGATGCCTGGATGTACCGCCTCGATTTTCATGAGGGCAGCGGCCGCCTTGGAGCCTTTGCCTTCCACTCGCTGGAACTGCGTCTCGTCTGGGATCACCCCTTACGCACAGTCGCCAATGCCTCCGCCGAGGCGAAACTTGCCACCCAGATGCATGAGTCCTGGTGCGCGTTTCTCCGGGGACACGCTCCCGCGGCTGCCGGGGTACCCGAGTGGCCACAGTACACCCTGCCAGACCGGCGCACCATGATCTTCAATACGCGGAATCACGTGGAATCGCAGCCGCAGGAAGCCGAACTGCAACTTTGGAAGGGTGTGTTGTAGGCAGTTCCGCGCTCACTGCAGCACGATTGCGTTGTAACCGTCGCCGAGCAGTTTCTCGCGCATGGAGTCGGCATCGTTCCGGTTATTGAAGGGACCGATGCAGACGTGAATGAGGTTGTCGGCGGGAAAGTGAATCGCCGAGGCCGCGTAACCGCGCCTCCGCAGCGCACTCAGCAACACATTGGCGTCCGCTTGATTGGACACCGCGGCGATCTGCACCATAATCGTGCCCGTTCTGGACATTGCCGGCCGAACGCTGGCTGCAGTGGCAGGCAGTGTGGTTTGCGCAGGGCCCGTGGTGTTGGGCTGACCTGTATTCGGCACTCGCTGCCAGCCGGAGTTATTGGGCGTGAAAGTCGATGTGCCTGTGCCCATGATCGACGATCCGGGTGCTGCATTACTGGCAGTTGTTGTTCCTGCAACTGCTCCTGGCGCTGTCCCGGGAACCCCGCCGGCTGCTGCTCCAGAAGCCGTACCCGGCACCGTACCCGGCGCCGCGCCGGCAACCGTGCCGGTCACCTGCTGAGTTCCATCCGTCGCCTGAGGCGCCTGCGGTGGCTGTGCTTCCGCAGACGGCTTGTTCTGGGGCGTGTTCGCAGGCGTCTGCGTCGCAGGTCCCGCCGCTGGTGGCTGGCTCTGGAAGACTGGTCCCTTGGAATCGCTGCGGCTGCCCAGGGCATAGCCCATGCCAAAGCAAAGACCACACACCACCACCAGCCCGAAAAAGATGCCCAGCAGTGTCCACAAGCCTAATGTCAGTTCGGTATCGCCCTTGGCACGGGACGGCTTCCGTTCCTCGTCGTCAAAAATTCCCCTCATAAACCGCCTTCGGTTTTCTGACACTTCACAGAATACCGGTCCCGGCCTGATCTTGCCACGTGCCACCAGCTAACCCGTTTGATTACACCGTATGAGGTGGTTCGTCCTCAGGGGCGCCTTCGGGCATCGAGGGGCTCAGTCCGCCGAGCTTGTTGAGAATCGTCAGCATCTCCAGCGGCAGCGGGAAGACGATGGTCGTGTTCTTTTCCACGCCGATGTCGGCCAGCGTCTGCAGGTAGCGCAGTTGCAGAGTCATCGGCTGCGTGGCCATCAGCGCCGCCGCATCCACAAGCTTTTGCGCCGCGTTGTATTCGCCTTCCGCATGGATGATCTTCGAGCGCTTGTCGCGTTCCGCCTCGGCCTGCTTGGCGATGGCGCGGAGCATCTGCTCCGGCAGGTCCACCTGCTTCACTTCCACTGAGATCACCTTGACGCCGAACGGTTCCGTACGCTGGTCGATGATGGTTTGAATGCGCAGATTCAGCTTGTCGCGGTGGCTGAGCACCTCGTCCAGTTCCACCTCGCCCAGCACCGAGCGCAGCGTGGTCTGCGCGAACTGCGAGGTCTGGTAGATGTAGTTCACCACCTTGATGGCCGCGTCGTTGGGATTGACCACATAAAGCGTGACCACCGCATTCACCTTGATGGTCACGTTGTCCTTCGTGATTACATCCTGGGGGGGTACCTCAAGCACTTCCTGCCGTAGCGAGATACGCACCATCTGGTCGATCGGCCGAAATACCAGAATGATCCCCGGCCCCTTCGGCCCCGGCAGCGCGCGGCCCAGCCTGAAGATCACCGCGCGCTCGTACTCGCGCAGAATCTTGATGGAGTTGAGTAGGTAGAGAAGGATTA
The DNA here is from genome assembly GCA_963830225.1 of uncultured Acidobacteriota bacterium. GTDB lineage: Bacteria > Acidobacteriota > Terriglobia > Terriglobales > Acidobacteriaceae > Telmatobacter. The sequence continues at coordinate 1,456,114 of CAWHLO010000001.1, forward strand.
TGACGATGAAAATCAGGGTCGGAAGGGGTAGATCGCCTGCGGTCATGGACTTTCCTCACTGAGCAGGCATTTTACCCCAGATTCTTGTCAATCATGCGACTCAATTGACTCAGGCGGCTGAGCCGGCTCCACCTGAAGGATCATCTGGTCGACGCCCACCACCCGCAGATCGGCGCCGGCGGCGACGGGTTGCGCCGCAACCGCCTGCCAGATTTCGCCCTCGACCAGCACGTGGCCTTCGGGAGCAAGCGCCTCCATGGCGGTGGCGCGGCTGCCCACCATCGCATCGGCGCCAATGCGCGCCTTTCTTCGTTGCGCGCGTATCACCAGGCGTAAGAGAAAGACCGTAATCAATCCGAAACCAAGGCTGACGGCAATCGCCACCAGCGGACTTACATCCATCTGTGGAATGGGCGCCGCAACCAGCGTCAGAGTGCCGAAGGTGAGGCAGAGAATTCCGGCGGTAGCCAGGGCTCCGTGCGCACCGAATTTGGCCTCGAGCACCAGGAATCCCAGCCCGGCAAGAAGCAGCAGCACAGCGGTAAAGCGAATCGGTAAGAGATTCAGCCCAAAGATGCCCAAAAGGACCAGCAGCGTGCCCAGGGCGCCGGGAACGATGCTCCCCGGAGCATTGAATTCGAGATAGATCAACAGCGCCCCCGCCACCAGCAGCAGCAGCGCAATGTTGGGATTCACCAGCCAGCCCAGCAACTCATCGCGCAACGAAGTACGGAGTACATGAATGCTTGCTCCGGCCAGGTGAAGCGTCATCTTTGAACCGTCAAAGCGCGTGATCTGGCGCCCGTCCAAATCGTTGAGCAGTTGCTGATCGTTGTTCGCTATCAGGTCGATCAGATTATCTTTGAGCGCTTCTTCCGCGGTGTAAGAGTGCGACGACCGGACTGCTTTCTCCGCAGCCTTGGCATTCCGGCCGCGCCGGGTCACGTATGAACGCAGAAATGCCGCGGCGTCGTTCTGCAACTTCTGCACCTCAACCGAGCCCGGCTTCATGCCTTCAAACACCACGTGCGAAGCGCCGGCCTCCGTGCCGGGCGCCATAGCCGCAATGTCAGCCGATTCCAGAATGAAGAAGCCGGCTGAACCCGCACGCGCACCGGAGGGCGATACGTAGATGATTACCGGAACGCGCGAGGCGAGAATTGCCTTCACCATGCTGCGCATGGAATCCACCAGACCGCCGGGGGTGTCCATCTGGATCAGCAAGGCCTGGGCGCCGTCCTTGCTGGCCACAGCAATGGCCCGCTTGAGCTCGCCCGCGCTTACCGGCTGGATGGTGGAATCAAGAATGAATTTGTCGACCACCGGCTGTTGAGCCGAAGCTGGTTGAGGCACGCTGCCGGCCGCCAGCATTGCGGCGGAAACCAAGGCAGTCCCGATCAAAAACCTGCATAAGCGCTGAAGCATGGCGTGCTCCTTCAGAACCTTCCCGCGCTACTCCTTCTTCTTTTGACTCTTCCTGGCCTCGATCTGCTTCTGTAATTGCTGCGCAGCCTGGCTGCCAGGGTCCAGCTTCAGGGCCTGGCTATTGTTATCGGTGGCCTCCGCAAACTTCCCGCCGGCCAGGTCCACGCGGCTCAAGACCATATACGCATCCGCCGACGGATCCAGTTTCAACGCTTCATTCGCCTGCTTACTGGCCGCTTCCATGTCGCCGGTGCGCAGGCGAACTTCTGCCAGGCCGGCATGGGCCTCAGCTAGGTTCTTGTTGGCCACCAGGGCGGATTGATACAGGCGTTCGGCCTCCAGCACCAGGCCGCGATCCAGATACCCTTTCGCCTCGGTGCAAAGCTTCTTTGCCCGCTCCTGTGCCGGCAGGGCGGCCAGGCGCGCTGCATCCACCTTGTTCAGCACCGCTGCTGCCTGACGAAAGGCGGTCGCATCGAAGGTGCGGACAATGCGCTCAAGCGGCTTGGGGCCGCTGGGCGTGGCGGCTGACGAACCCCCCGCGTGGCTGGACTGAGCCTTCCAGGCAGCCAGCACACTCTGCGCCTCGCTATCGCCGGGATGCAGCTTCAGGCATTCGGCCATCTGGCTGATGGCCGCGGTGGCGTTGCCATGGTGCTTCAGGCTCACGGCCAGGTTGAAGTGATAGTCGGCCGTGTTGGGATCGGCGGCTGCGGCGCGCACAAACAACGAGGTGGCGTCATGCCCCTGCCTGCTCACCGCCACTCCTTCATTGTTCAGAACTTCAGCCAGCGGGAGCACCCGCGCTACTGCGGCAAATGACTTCTCGGCTCCCGCATATTTGCCTGAAAAAAGCAGCGAAAGGCCGCGGTAGAAGTCCGCTTCCAGGCCGTCCGGGCCGCTGTGGTCCACTTTGGCAAAGGCTGCGGCGGCCTTGCCGTATTCCTCGGTGTCGTACTCCTCGCGCCCCAGCGCCATCCACGCGGGGCTTAAATTGGGGCTCAGCTTCACCGCCGCCTCAAGATGCTCCAACCGCTCTGACTGCTCGGGCCCGGAAATGCCGCGGATGTACTGCTCGAAAGCATCCAGGCGCAACCCCGCTCCGGCGGCAACAAAGGTCTTCTCCGCAACACTGAAGTTGGGATCGAGCTCCTTGGTCAGCTTCCAGGCCAGCGAGTCGAAGATGGCGATCATGTCTACCATCTTGCCGCGCGAGGTTACGGGCTTGGTCATGCGCAGGTGCGGCACGTCCACAAGCTGGGCTTCGGCCACCAGGTCCTTGCCGTCCTTGCGGAAGCTGCCCACGACAATCTCGTTCGCATCGAGCGTTTGCGCCAGCCTGATGGCGCTGGCCCGCGATGGGTCAAAGCCCTGCGGAAGCCCCAAATGATCGAAGGCATACACGCGGTCTTCGCGGCTGAGCGGGGCAAAGCCGGCGGAGCTGAAGCGGCTGTTGAGCAGCTCAGACGCCGCCTCCCGCATCCAGTCCAGGCTGAGCTGCCCGGTGTGGTTTTCAAAGGGCAGCACCAGCAAAATCCGTCCATGGCCGGCACGCGCAGTCTCGTTGACGGCCGTCTTCGCGGCGGTTTCGCTCTGCCCGCGGGCAACTGCGGTGAACAAAAGAGTAAGGCATAGCCCTGCGCTGGCGGCAAAGCGGCCCGCGCGGCCAAAACGCGATGGGAAAAAATTGAACACAACAGCCTGATTATAGGCTCAGGTGGGGTTGCCGGGTACCGTCACGCGCCGGCGCCGGGGCAATGGCCTCAACGTTCAGCCGAATCCTGCCGGCTGCTTCAGAACCACGCCGCCACGCATCCCGGTGGAATTCTGCCGGCCGTTCCAGATCCATGCTGCCACACATTCAGGCGAAATGCTGCCGGCTGCGGAGTGGGAGGGTGAAAAAAATCGTCCCCGCCGCGGGCGGGCCGGATGTTTCAACTGGTTACGAGAGAGCAGGCGACAAACCATCCGGCGTCCTGATAGTGAGTGGTTTGGGCGGATGGGCCGTGAGGGCACATTCGGATCCCGACCTGGCGCTCATGCATACACCCTGAATCCCTCCACGTTGATACGGAGGTCTGTACGGCTCACGATTCTGATGGTGTGGCTCCCGCCGGGAAGTTGCTGCACGGAAAAGACACTGACGCCAAGGAGAACCGGAAAGTCTTCGATCGCCAGGGAGGTTGTGGCCCGGTGCTCGCTGTCAATCAAGATATCCACGTCTCCGAGGCCTGCCGTCTTTTCGGCGATGAATTCGATTCCCGTTCCGGTAAACGAAAGCTCAGCCCATGCGCCTTTTGACTGTGCGGCCCGCGGCAGACGATCGCCTTGAGCTTCTTTGACGGTAGTCCATGGGAACCATGCCCCTTTGTAATGGATTTCTGGATCGGAGGCGGGAATCCATCGGCTGGGCGGCAGCGGTCTTTTCCTGAGAATGATGGGAATGCGCCACATCTTGTACGGCGAGATGGGAACGTCTTCAAACGGGCATCCGGCGGTGAAGAGAGACAATTCGACATCGTCACCGCTGGGCCTCTGAAACCGGGCGCAGATGCTGGGGCCATACATGTGCCACTCCGGCCCAAGAAAGCTGTCGTCGTGACTCCCGGCCGGGGTCCATGGTCCCCAGGGATGCGGCGCCTGGTAGAAGTCGTAGCGCATCCTGTTTGGCTTGAACCACTTCGTCATGGTTTCCGTGTTGTACCAGGAGATGAGCAGATAGAGGCCGAGTTCAGAAACAAAGGTGATCGGAGTCTGGCCGCACTTTGCGGGCCGTTGGAGAATTGGAACAGCCCGCATGATGTCCCGGCTCCAATTTGAAGCTGAGCTTCCGTCGCGGCCGGATAGATATTCCCAATCGTTGCTGTTAAGGCGGGGAATAAGCGAGCGCTTCACACGGGCGAGAATCAGGCTGTCGCCATCATTCCAGAAGCCATTGGTTGAACAGGCATAGACATACTCTTTTGCGCTGTCCTGCTCCACCCGGCCCCCGTTTTGGCCATAGTGCACAAAGAATGGCGCACCGAAATGTTTCCCGGGCCACATGGGATCGTCATAGTTTTCTCTCGCGCTGCGCATCCAGGTGCGCCCACGGTCGGTGGACTTGATGAGGCTGGAATTGATGGCCAACTGTCTCATCAGCGGGTCGTGGCTATCGCTCCCATAGATGTTTCGTGAGACGAATGCATAGAAGACGCCATCAATGCACTCCTGGCCACAGGCCTTCCACGTCGCATTGTCGGATTCCTTCTGGATTGCCTTGCCATACTCGGCCATGGGGTTGACCTGTGATCCGATCATGCCATCAGGAGTCTCCCCGGAGAGCTTGTTGAAGGCGAGATTCATCGGATTCGGGCCGAATCCGCGGCCGTCGCAATTGAACGCATACAGCGAATTGTCATCTGCCCAGAACGGATCCCAGGTGTCGCCGTTGGAGCCGTCCCACTTGTGGAGGCGGTGAAGGTCGAGAGAGATATTGGCGATGGCAGGCCGCGGTTCTTCGGCAGAAGCATTGAGTATCGGCGCCATATGTTCAGCCACCCACGAGCCCACAATTGCTCCACTCGCTGCTTTCACGAAATCCCTGCGCCCGACCCGAACTCTTCCATCACCCATTGCTGCGTCCCCCTGGCGAACGATTTGGCTAAACACGAAATTGTAATGGGTTGAACTCTGGAACGAAGTATTCGTCTGGATTCTGGTGCGGGACACGAGACAGGGCCGGCAAGCTGCTCTCCGGAGGCGGCGCAAGTCTTGGGGGCTGGCCCATGCATGTTTTTCGCCGGTCCAACCACCACCGTGGGTGCCCCACCCTCGCCGCGTCTTTGTTCTTGCGGCTAGGGTGGGGTATTCAGGACGCGGAAAACCTCGATACCGGCAGCGTGCCGTGTCAGGGCACAGCTTCAACCGGGCCGCAACAGCCAAAATCCCGCCAGCCCGCTACGCCGCAAAGCGGCGCTAACCCGCCAAAGAACAAGCCCCGAAAAGCCTCATTGCATCCGCCGCGTGTCCACAAGGCTGATGAGGGACGAGATCCCCGCCTCACCAACTCCCCACCCTAACCCAGAGTGTCATCCAGTGTGACCTGAATCCACAGCGGTAGATTTGTGCGGCCAGAAAGAACAACCCGACCCAACAATCCCGTTCGATAGGTAAGCAATGGCAAATTACCCCGAATGAGCCGAAACACCGGGACTTGATGCGCCTCATACCAACAAATGATCCGGTCCCTCGACCTTAGCGGGGTCTTCAGGTAATTACTTCCCGGTTGCCGTCAACCGTGATAGAACTCTCTAAAGCACCATCTGAATCCTTAATGCGGGCCATTCCTAACTTTCCAAAGATCGCTGCCCCATTGCCACCGCTTCTTAAATGGCCAGGCGGGAAGCGGTGGCTTGCGAGCGCCCTTATTGAGACCTTCCCAAAGCGGGTAAAGCGTTACTACGAGCCATTCCTGGGCGGGGCAGCGGTGTTTTTTGCCCTTCGCCCCGCGCAAGCTGCTCTTTCCGACTCGAACCCAGAACTCGTCAACTGTTACCTCCAGATTAGGGATAATCCCGAGGGCGTGCTCCGAGCGCTGCGCAAATTCCGCAACACGGAGGCGGAGTACTACAGGGTTCGAAGCCAGATGCCCACCGGCCGAGCGGCCCGAGCAGCCCGTTTAGTTTTCTTGACAACCCTGTCGTTCAATGGAATCTTTCGCCAAAATCTGGACGGCATATTCAATGTTCCATACGGAAGAAAGACACATCTGGATCCTGCCGACAGGACAAGAATTATGGCTGCGAGCGAAGCCTTGCGAGGGGCAAATATCACATGCCGAGATTTCGAGAAGGTGACCGCAACCGCCAAGAGAGGCGATCTCATATACTTCGATCCGCCCTACACGGTCGCCCACGGGAACAACGGCTTTGTAAAATACAACGCGAAAATATTTAGCTGGGAAGATCAAGTTCGACTTGCAAAGACCGCTGCGATGCTTTGTGAACGGGGATGTTTCGTTTTCATTAGCAATGCAGACCACCAGTCGATTCGATCTCTGTACAAGGGATTTCAGTTCAAGGTGTTTGAACGTCACTCAAGGATTGCGGCGTCGAGCTCCTTTCGAAAACCAATTACTGAATGCCTGTTCTTCAATGCCGAGGTGAGTCGTGGAGCAACTGCTAAACATCCATGAGCGCGACAAGCTCTCGAGTCTGGCGCGCAGCAATGCGCGAGGTTCCGAGTCAAAGACTGTACACCCGAATACGCTTGACGATTATCTTCCAAAAGGCTGGGTGGAGGAGAAGCATAACCTTCGGTCGGTGAGGCTGACGCGCCCAAAGGCTCTAGGCCTACTCCTTGAGCACAGAGTCTGGACCCTGATGTATAAGCTCGGCTTCAGATACCTGTCTGGCGAGCGCGGGGCGCAACTCGTACTGAACCCAAAGGATAAGGAAAGCCCAAAAAGCCAAATTGATGTTGTTGCGGTAGATGAAGATGTGGCGGTAGCGATCGAGTGCAAAGCCTCCACCGCCTTTAGCAAGCGCTCCGCCTTCAGTGAGGAGCTTGCGAAGCACGGTCAGAATCGAGCTCGGTTCGCTGCGGCTGTCCGCGCTGACCTCCCTGCGGAAGTGAGTCGGCAACCAGTCCTTGCAATGTTTCTCCATAACGCCGACCTCTCCGACAACGATCAGATCCGTGCTAAAGACGCCAAAGTTGTGCTCTTTGATGAAAATGACCTTGCCTATTATGAGGGCTTGGTGAGCCACTTGGGGCCAGCAGCGAAGTATCAGTTCTTGGCGGACTGCTTACCCGGCAAGCCTATATCAGGATTGGGAATCAACGTGCCTGCGGTAAAAGCGAAGATGGGAGGACATAACTGCTACACGTTTTCCGTCTCGCCCGATTACCTGCTCAAGATCTCATACGTTTCGCACCGCCTGAAGGGAAGAGCTTCTGATGTGGATACCTACCAGCGGATGATGACGAAGTCTCGCCTAAATAAGATCCGCGAGTATATCAATCAAGACGGTATCTTCCCGACCAATATCGTGATCAATCTCGAAAAGAATACAGTCAACTTTGATAGAGCACACCAGGAAGATCGTGAGAACAACAATCTGGATGTTGGAATTTTGGGATGGCTTAAGGTCAGGCCAGCGTACAAATCTGCGTGGATTATTGACGGACAGCATAGGCTCTACGCGTACTCAGGCCTAGAACGCGCCTCCAAGTCGAGGGTCGCAGTGCTTGCTTTCGAAGGGCTCGCACCAAGCAGGCAAGCACAGCTCTTTATCGACATCAACGCGAAGCAGAAACACGTCAAACAATCTCTTCTGCTTGAGCTATACGCTGAGCTCCATTGGGACTCAGACAAGATCGCAGAGAGGGTTAGCGCAGTCATTTCGAAAGCGGTCCAAGAGCTCGGAGCGGACAAGAAGTCCCCGTTATGTGGCCGCATCCAGACAGCCGATGATTCCAAGAACGAACTTCGCTGTGTCTCGATTACAGGACTTTTCGGCGCTCTCGATCGGAGTGACCTCTTCTTGGCAAAGATCAAGGGAGAGGAGGTTCTTGAGTATGGGCCGCTTTGGGCAGGCACAAATGAGAAGTCTTTCAAACGGACGGTGCTGGTCCTTAGAGAATGGTTTTCTTTTATAAGCAAACCTGCCTGGGACTGGTGGGAGAAGGGGTCCGGCGAAGGCGGAGGATTGGCCATGAACGACCCCATCATTGCCTGCGTTGTTGCCCTCCGGAGTGTAATTGAGCATTTGGAATCTGGCAGGATACGTCTGCGTGACCTCGATACCGAGGAGTTGATAGAGATCTTGAAACCCTACGGGGAAACCATCGGACAGTATCTCGCGACACTGAGCGACGATGAACGAAAGGCGTTCAGGGACAAGAGAGGTATCCAGGGCCAAACGTGGAGGCGACGCCAATACGAAAAAGCGATCAGGGCGAAGTTTCCGACATTCAATCCGGACGGCCTCGTCCAGTACATCGAGGGTGAGAAGGCTCAAACAACGCGACGAGCTAAACAAGTGATCGACAACATTGAGATGATGCTGCAATCCGCCATTCTAGAGGAGCTAAAAAGAGAGTGTGGCCCCGGCGAGAACCAATGGTGGATGGTAGGGATTCCGAAGAACGTTCGACTAAAGGTGTCCCAACGATGCGAGGACGACGATAACAAACGCGGCGGAAAGGAATTTTATTTCGATCTCATTGACTACAGACACATAGTTGCGTATCCCCAAAACTGGTCTCTCTTCGAAACGACGCTCGGCTTCGGCAAAGGCGGAAAAGACAAAAAGCTCGATTGGCTCGACTATGTAAACGAAAAACGCAAACTCGTTGCTCACGCTTCCGCTTCGGTTGTATTACCCGTTCAGGATTTGAGTCGCCTGCAGGAAATCGACCATTGGCTGACCAGCCAGCTGAAGGGTCCGCCCTCAAAAGAAGAGGTGCACCCGGACGAAGCAGCCACCATGGCCGAGTAGGAGGCGGGTGGTCACGGTCCCGGTGACAATTCCAAACGAAGATGAGTGTATCCCCGGTTTCTCGCTTTTGGAGACCGGGGAGACGCGCAGACGCTGCGGACGGATCACCGCCAAACTGGAAGCCGCAATCGCCGCTGTGCTGTCCATCGAAAATCCGCCGCCGCAGACCAGCCCCACTAACTCCGCTAGCTCCGCCAAGCCCACTGAGTCGTCAAGCTCAAGCCAGATCTCACCCCATCTCCCCTGTCTCCAACAGCTTACGTAAGCCACCCGCGTGCCGATAATTTCCCCCATCCGGAGCACAATAAGACAGGTAGAACAGAAACCGCCCCCGGGCTCCCATCCCGGAACCATACGAAAGGCAGCGCATCACCCCGCGATCCATCCCGTCGCGGCAAAATGCAGAAAGATCAGATTTATGCACAGATTTCAAGCTTTAAAAACAATACAAGTAGTTGCAATGAAAAGCGTTATAGAGGGAATTGGTACAGTTCCTGAAGAAAAAAATGCAAAAAGCCACTGGGAAACTGGGTTTTGGCTCTAACCCACTGAAAAATAAAGATCGCAACCCACCCAGAAACCCAGTCTCCCAGTTTCTGTGAGAATGGTTTTCTGGGTACCCGGGATCTTGGTCATTTTGGTTGTAAGCTTGCCACCCGCGGCCTGGGGAACTCAATCACAGCAATCCACATGTCATCGTCGTTCATACGCCACGCCACGGTTCCGCCGAGGCGCCGGGCGATCGCCTGGGGTTGCAGGTCTTTGTGGAGACCGAAGTAACGCTCGTCCATACCAACAGTGAAGGGCCAGATATTGAGAATTGGCGGCGGATCATATTTGGTAGCGAAAACCAGCGCAGCAGAGTACTTACTTTCTTCCGCGGCGGCGCGATTAATCTGCGCCGAGGTGAAATCGTCAATGGGCCACACGCGCCAGGGATGCCTTACGTAGCCCAGCTCCGGGCGGGTCAGCTCGTCGGTTGCGGGCCAGGCAGTAAGCACGGTGGCGCCGGGGGCGAGCTTGCCGAGCTCGGCGATGCCGGCCTGTTGCATGCGGATTACGTGCGCGTAGAGAAGGTTGTCTTCCGGAGCGATGCCGTAAGGCGGATTGATGAACAGTGCGGTGACAAACGCCGCCGCGGAAAAGAGCGCAACGCCCTGCCAGTAGCGTGCGCGCCGGTAAAGCGTGGTAACGGCGAGTAGAAGCACCAGGGGATACATGGGCAGCAGATAGCGCGTGAGCAGCGCCCCGCCGAGCACGCTGAAGAGCAGGGCGTTGGCCAGGAGCAATGCAAAGATGCGCAGCCGCACCGGCGGCGCAATGGATGCGCGCTCGTGGCCTTCGGCGTCGGGGCGCGGGTCGAGCAGCAGGGCGGCGAGCGCGATCATGACCGGCACGAACAGATTCATGTGCGCCGTTAGGTGCAGAACGCGATGCCCGAATGCGGCGAGAATGCGCTGTGGAGCGAGAGTGGCCTCGGCGTTGTAGCGCACGTAATCGGCATTTCCCAAAAGGTAGCCTGTTTTGGCGTAGTGCCAGCCGTACCATGCGGCCAGCGGGACAACGCATGCCGTCAGCCACGCAGTTTCGCGCCAGAGTCGCTTTCGCGCGGGTTTCTGCCGCAGGAATTCGAAAAAGTTGATTGCGGCCAGCGTGAGCGGAATGGCTATGGCCGTTTCTTTGCATAGCGCCGCGGCGGAGAACCACAGGGCCGCTGCTGCGGGTTTGCGGTCGCGAAGAGGGAGCGCGTAGACCAGTCCCCAGAGCGTGCATGCGGCTGCAAAGATGTCAGCCTGCGCCAGCGTGCTTTGCGCAAACCAGATGGGATAGATGCCGGTGAGTACCGCGGTCCAGAAAGCGACGGCGGAGTTGCCTGCCACGCATTTTGCGAGCCGCCAGACAGCGAGCAGGCCAAGGGAGGCCACGAAGAGTACAGCTTCGCGGGTGACTGCGGGATGAAAGCCAGATGCCTTCCACCACAGCGCGAGGTAGATGCTGGGCAGGGGTGGGTGCGCGTTATTGAGAGTGCTGAAGGGAATCAGCGAGCCGGTGCGAAAGAAGTCCCATGCGGCGGGGATGTAGTAGCCAGCCTCATCCCAGTAGTAGGGCAGGCGGAGCAGCGTAATGTGGGTGACGTAGAGCGCAGCGAAGATGACTGGAAAGACCATCCACATTGGCAGCGGTTCATCGAGCTGCGGGCGTATCAGTTGTCTCCAGCGCAAGCTACCGCTCCTTCATGGCAAATATAATTCGCCGGGCAATCCGGTTGAGAGTGCGATGACACCCATTTTCCCAGAAACCCAGAAACTGGGAGACTGGGTTTCTGGGTGGGTTGCGATCTTTTTGTTTCAGTGGGTTAGAGCCAAAACCCAGTTTCCCAGTGCGATTTTGCAGTTTTTTTTGGTGAAATTTGAGTTTTATGTTGCGTAATTCTTGTGTTTGCAAGCATTTGACTCATTTTTCAACCTCTGCAATCGGCACATTTACGGGCGATTTTCGTGTTTTTGCGCTCTGTTTGGGAGTGCGTTGGACAAGTGACTGCGGCTCACGGGCGGAGGGCCGGTGAGGGCTTTTCCTCTACTGTTCTTATTGTGCGCCAGAAGGGGGAAATTATCTGCAAAACAGGGAACAGGGAGCAGGGGACAGGGACATAGGGACGTAGGGACGTAGGGACGTAGGGACTGGGGGCTGGGATCGGCGGCGGGGAGTGAGGATTTATTAAAGGCTCATGGGGCTCATGGGGCGGATGGCGGGGCGATTGCGGATGCGATGGAGGGTTGGCACTGCCGGTGCGGGTGTTGATTCGGTATCCTCGCCGCTGAAGGCTGGGTTTGTGTTCCCATGGTTCTGACTGAAGGGTAGCCGTCAGCCACCGATGATCGTGCACTCATCACCCGAAGCCCGTTTGCCAGCACCTATCTACCCTTCACGGCGATAGCACGGGTTCAAAATCCCGCCGGGGGCGCCAACAGAATCAATAACTTACTTAGGACTTTCGCCTGTACACCGGCTCGTCTGGGGCCCCTATGAGGTAAATCGCACCCGAGAGGCGTGATAATGGGTGTGCTTGCGGACCAAGCGAAACTGAAATGACACCTCTAAAACTTCCAAGTAACAATAGCATCGACAAGGCGGCAGAAACGCTGCTCTCCCCTTCAGTTTCCGAGGCCGAGCGTGCGCGTGCACAGAATCTTGTCAATGATTGGCGAGCTTCGTTCACCCTCCCTCTCAGGTTGGTTTTCAATCAGATGAGAACTTCAACCCGTAGGGTCCAGAGAGGTGTCATTTGTTCGCGACGCCTGAAGAGAATGGAGTCAATCGTCGCAAAGCTCCAGCGTCCTGAAATGCGGCACATGAAACTGAGCAGAATGCAGGACATCGGGGGGTGTAGAGCGATCTTCTCGGATCTCAAGAGTCTCAATTCATTCCGGGGATTGAGAGAAATTCAGATTAAGAAAATGGATACCTACATAGATTCGTCGGACTATATCAAATCTCCCAAGCCGGATGGATACAGGGGAGTACACCTTATCGTGCATCCCGGATTCAAGAATCCGAAATATGCGCCGTGGAATGCACGTCGAGTTGAAATTCAAATCAGAACCCAACTCCAGCATACGTGGGCTACAGCTGTTGAAACTGTAGATATGTTCTATGGTCAAAACCTAAAGATTGGAGGAGGTGACTCGAAGTGGAGAAGATTTTTCGCACTTTGCTCTACGGTCTTTGCACTTGAAGAACACACGCCAATTGTTCCGGGCACTTCTGGAAATGAGGAGCAGGTTGCTGCTGAAATTTTGACACTTTCCCGCGATTTGGATCCTTTCCGCAAAATGGAGGGATGGAAAGCTGCGTTAAGGGGTTTTGATCAAATCGGAAATCGCCCAGGCCATACGACAGCCGTTGTTACGGTGGACATAGCGAAGATGAGTGTATCTTTGGATACTTTCTCAAACGATGAAGTGAGCAATGCGAATACTCTCTACGCTTCTGCGGAAGATGAGATCCGCAGGGGAAGAGAGGCGCATACATTTCTCGTTGCCTTGGATAAAATGCGCGATTTGAAGGAAGCCTACCCAAATATCTATGCCAACACTGAGGTTTTCGGTGAAAGAATACTGGGATTCCTTCGATTCAATGGATACTGAGCAAATCGAATCGCCGAGCCTTCGAACGAGGCAGGTGGCCACGTTCTCGGGGGGAATGATTTTTCAACCGAGGGTGCTCCCGTTCCCTTGCGGTTGGGGACCGGGGGGATAGATGTCTTAGGTCTCGCTCTTGACACCAGGAGATGACTCCTCATATGTCGGCTCTGCGCCAGGAAACCACAACCGTGGTACCCCCCGAGGAAATCTGTCAGATGGCCGTTTGCCAGGACTTATCGACGGGTTCAAACTCTCCACGTGCGCGGAATGTCTTCAGGTACGCCTTCCGGAAGTCGAGCTAAAAGTTCCACGCATTTTTCGGCATCTTCGATCGCAAAGCGAACTTCGTCTGCCAGCTTTGGGTACTCAGGCCTATAGTCGGCTTTCACGCGGCGCCGCTTCATGCGTGGCCCAAGCAAGCCTAGGCGCCGGCATTCGTCGTTTCTGGAGTTGCGGCTGTACAGGTCCCATAAAAGCTGGTGACTACTACCGGTCTCGTCGAACTTATCGCGATAGCCGTTTAGCTCGGCCCGTTCCATCGCAAGCTTGAATGCTGAATAATACGATCTGCTGACAGCAGACCGCAGGGATGCTTCGTCGGAGACGGCCCTTGAGAGCGCCTTCGCTAAGGTGAGAAATTCATTCCAGTCGAACGGCATTCAGACAAGCTCGTAATCGAAAACGATCCCTACATTGAGGGCTTGGACGTTTCCTGCAAGCCAACCTTCATCAAAGGTGAGGAGCGCAGCGCGCGCCTCGGCGACGTCACGGTCCCATATCGCAAGAGCGTAAATGGAATCGGGATCTCCATCTTCGGCCATGATCTCGAGGGCGAGGATAGCCTGGTTATCGAAGGCTCCAGCAAACGGGGGGGCCGCCTCTAGTAAGATTGGGGCAACCACGCGACGAGTTCTAAGAAAGTATTCGACGGCTTCGGGATTGTTGAAGACGTATCTTTCACGTAACAGCTCGACGCTGCTATGAAACGCGGCATCACTGTCGCGCATCTGCCGCTCTAGGTCGTCGAACATGGAATTGGCGTACGTGAAGTCGATTTCGCGTGTAGGATCGACCGACATGATCTCATGCAGCATCGGATGGGTAGGATGGCCCCAGTTATTCCCAGCAGCCTGATCCATGCTTTGTACAGAGTTCATAGCTCTTCCTTTACACCGATGATGTCGAGAACCTCTTGCTCATCTGCGTGCAATTGCTTCGCAACATCGGAGAAACTTAGGTCACCCGGGAAGTCGCGTTCTAAGCGTAGAAAAATGCCGTTCGCCAGTTGTCCCGAGCCATCGATGGTAATCCTTCGCCCTGCCCAACGAATGATCGAAGCGACGGCGGTTATCGGCGAATTTGCCAATTTCACGAAAGGCGAGGGCGCGAATGGCTTGAGCAACTCCACAAAGGGCTTGCCTTTCAACTGCATATGAAGGGCGATGTTCGTGTGATATGCACCTGCGCGAACCCCACCTAATTCAAGGAGAACGCTCCATCCAGCATCGAGAATGGCTAGCGTCTCTTCGGCTGTTTCCCAACTGGCGTCATCGCGGACTAGCTTGCATCCGGCAGCACCGAAGAAGAAGGACGTGCGCTTGAGCGGCAATTTGAAACGAATGCCTTGTTCAGAGGGCTTGCCCTCATTAACCACCTCAACGTCATCAACGCGTAAGTCCCATTGCTTAAAGGACTTGAAGAGCTGATCGACGACGTTTGCGCGGTCCATCACAAGTTTCATGCTCGGGGACTCGTACTCGATGGTCATTTCGACAACAGCAACCGGTATGGTGACTAATTCGGGCATAATGCGCTCAGAGTGCAATTCTACACGTCATATCGGCAGAAGCGATTCATACATGAGGACCAGACGAGTGAAAGCGCGCGGATAGCGTGGAGGGCACTTTGGGGGGCGTTCATGAATTAGTCCTGCCAAGTCGGCTTTGCGCCAGTTTTCCGGAAGGATGCGCCGGGCGCAGGGCCTTGGCTGGCCGACCTCCAAAGGTTTATTACAGCACCAACCCCCGGGACGCATGCGCTTGCGGTGGTTCGCAAAACCCGCGTGTACCTGCGCCCGGGATTCGGCCGTTTGTATGAGGTCCTTCTCGCAAACGTGCTGAAGCCGCCCGCAATGGGATCTCTCTGGAACAAAAAGCGCCCGGCAGCCGCTCGGGGCCGCCGGGCGCTTCAAATGCTGGACCTACTTCAATTCCTTCGTGATTGCGTCCGCAGCGTTGCCGGCCACGACCCATCTTGCCGACCCGGCCACCACGGCTTCATCCTCGAACCAGAGGTATCCGAAATTGTCGATGCATTCCGGAAAATCGGGCTTGATGATGATGTATCCCGGAATCACTGCGCCCGGAATGTAGGAGTTGTCGGCGCGGTTGTTGCTGTAAGTCATGGTTTTCGAAACCGTACCGACGCCAGCCACATACGAGGTGCTGGATACGGGGTGCGTGCCGAGAATATAGTTGACCGCGCGCAGCGTATATTCGGGGCCGACAAGATCAGGAAACGCCTTGTGCAGGAAGTACATTCGTATGGCCATGTCTACCACGGCGCCGGACCCGCCCCAGGTGCCCAGGCTTGGGGGCACACCGAACGGCGTGGCGTCCAACTTCTTGTCAAGACCCGCCATGTATGTTTTCACCGCTTCCCGCATCTGATCTTTGGCGCTCGCGTCGAGATAAGGCAATGCCCGGACTGCCGTCCAGCCATTGAGACCAATCTGCTGCGGCGTGATCATTTGAGGGAACAACTCTTTCAGACGGGACTTGTAGGGCTCGGCACCATGCGTGGCGATGGTCAATTCCAGAGCCGCAGCCCACTCCAATCCGGCGCCGAAGCGGCGACGGCGGAAGCCGGCCGGAGGAGCGGCTTGCGCGCCGGTTGCGCCGGCATGTGTTGGAGTACCGGAGGCGCCCTGTCTGTTGTGAGCGCCTTGAGCGCCAGACACCACACCCTGAGACGCAGCCAGCACGCCGGCTCCCGGAGCGGAACGGCGGTCTGCCTGATTCTGCGTTGGGTGAGCCTTCTCCTCGTTCCATGCTTTGATGGCGGTATCGAGGCAGTCTTTGGCTAATGCGTCGTCCCAGCCTTTCAGCGTATCGGCCGCCGCAGCCAGCGCCGCGATGGCGTTCCACTGGAAGTACGGGTTGTTGGTGGTGAAGATCCAGCGATCGTCAGGCTTGCCGGAGTAGTTGCCCTTCACTTCATTGGGACCGAGCTTGGGGTCATAAATGCGGCCGTCGGTTTTCGACGCTCCGTCGCCCAACTGCGTGTACTGGCGCAGATCTGGTTCGTGCGTGCCGCGGATTGCGTGGCCGATGTTATGGAACTGCGCCAGGATGAGCAGTGCGCCGTGCTCTACCTGCTGCACCGTATCCGGCACGCCATCGGGACGGTGCATCTCGACCTCGCGCGCGGCTTCATTGACTGTAAGTTCGTCGTACTTGAGATGGAATTCACGATAGGCGAGTGCCAGGCTCTGAATTACGCTTAGCTGCGCAGGCTCTTCCAGGTCGAAGTCGCCGGCATCATACCAGCCGCCCACGTTCATCCCAGGAATGTGATCGCCGCCTTTGTACTTGCCGTCTGTTGCCGTGGCCTGATACCAGCCGTCGAATTGCTCTCCAACTACGGGCGCCATGCGGCCATCGTCAAGGTGCGAAGCGCCGTGCCACATGCGATAGCCTTCGCGAACGGAGACGTGATCCATCTGCTCGGCGAGGTGATGGTCGAGGCTGTCTTGCCAGATGTTCGCGTAAGCGCTGGTGGAGATGGGGAAGGGCGCCGTACGTTGGTCAGCGTACTGGATGACATAAAGGCCGGGGGCCCTGACGGGGGTGAAGTCAAATTTCGAATAGACGTAGCGCAGCCAGGGCGTTGATGGTGTGATGGGTCCCTCGAACACCTGCTTGTACGATCCGTCGCCCATCAGGCGCAGGACTTTGGCGGTCTTCGGGCCGTTATACTTCGGGTCGAGTTCGAGGACGGCCACCTTGGAGAAGCCCGGAGCATAACCGACCTGGCTGTGCGCGATCACTGGCGGCCGCACCCAGTTTGGAATGACGTCTGGATGGATGTGCCACACGATGGCGCCGGTGGTTTTGCCGGAAGGGATGAGCGAACGCAATACGAACCAGCCGTTCTGCGCGCGGTCGCGTCCATCGAAGAGCATGAGGTTGGCTGTATCCGAGGTAACGTTGACCCGGGCCAAGTCGTCGTCGACGCCTAATGTGATGCTTTTGCCCTCGGCGAAGGGCAGCGGCTGAGTGTATCCCTTGGCCTTGTCCCAGTCTTCGAGGTAGTACGCCTTCTTCGGTTCATCAGGAAGCGGCAGCACTTTGATCATCGGATCGTTAGGCGTTCGCGGGAAGATGCCGGCTTTGGTTCCGTCGACCAGGTAAGCCTTGCCCATGTAGATCGAGGGCAGGAACTCCAGGTTGAAGCCCGCACGTCCGGCCAGCTTCTGCGGTAGCGGCTTGTCGAGGTTGACGCTGACTCTCACGCCGCCTGGTTCGGCTGCGACTTCGAGGGTGTAGCTGAGACCGAAGGTCGGGAAAGCGAGCCTGGCGGTGAGCCGGTTGTTTGCCTTGTCAGCGTGGCGGCCCTTGAGGGTTGCCACCAGATCCCACTGCTCGGGCGTTGGCATCAGGCGCACGTCACCGTTGGTGGCGATGCGCTGGCCGTGGAGAATCATCTGCATCGCCGTGTTTTTCTGGTCTACGAAGACGGGATGATAGGTGCTGTCGTAGAGCATTACGTCGAAGCCCTGGGTGCTGAGGTAGTCGTTTTTGACCACCTGCATTTTGACGTCTGCGCCGAATGCCGCGACCGACGAAACGGTCACGAGCAGGATTCCCGCAGCAAACAAAAAACGAGAAAAAAATCGATTCCTCATTGCTCTTTAGCCCTCGCTGGCAACCCAGCATCGCCTGCTGGCCCGTGCCAAGCCAAATCAGCTCCGACTTCGCACGAAGGCCATGGGACCCAGTCCTCACCGGCGCTGAATAGCCCTTCTCCAAAAAAGCTCCCGGGGCGGGCTCTTGAACTTCTGGGTTGCGCGCCGTGCTCCGCCAAGTCTCTGGATGAGACGGCGGACCCAATGCACAGCGTCTTCCATGTTCATTTGGCGCCCCGGAAACGATGTCCTGGATTGTGAAGGAATTATACTGCCCTGGCTCACGCGAGGGGCCTGGAAAATTGAGGAGGGCTGGAAGTGCGCAACCGGCGGGTGGGGCAACCAGCTGCGGCCCGCGAAAGCGAATGAAAATCGCTTTGACGGGCCGCAGTTTTTGGGCGAGGCGGTTAAGCCGGCATGGCCATGTATTTGCTTAGAACGTTGACCAGGCCCTGGTCGGGAACACATTGTTTGGCCGAGAAGGAAGACAGGATGTGATCCAGTTCGTTCTCTGACAGTCCCTTGAAGAGGCTGGCGTAGAGCGGCTGCATGAGTGTTCCTGTGTAGAAGCACAACAGGGTTTGGCTTACGCACCGCGCATTGAGCGCCTGACTGAGCTGCGGATCGCCTACTTCCTGAAGTATCTGGCCGGCGAGGTGCGCGGTGGCGTCCTTGATGGGCGTTGGCGGCAGCCACTTCATCCAATCGTCAGTGCCGAGAGCGCGCTTTTTGCGGAGAAGGCCGCTGATGTGCTGTATGTATGGCGATTCGGGGTTGAGCGTGAGCATGCCCATGACGCCGATGTCTTTGTAATTCCAGGTTGTCCAGTGCGCACCGTGCTGTTCAAAGATGCCGATCTGATCGTCGAGAGCGCGAAGGCGGTCAGGGATTTCGTCGTGCGGCCCGTTGTAGACAGAACCGAACTCGCCGACCCACAACGGGAGGTCATGCTGCTGGGTAAACCGGGTGCCCTCGGCATCGAGGAAGAATTGCTCCTGCTTTGCGCGGTCCCAGTGCTGAGCACTGCCCGAGGCGGCGGAGCGGGGATGGATGGTGCCGGGATATTGGCCGGGCCCGAAGCCGGGCGCGGTGTAGTTATGGGAGCTGTAAGTGAGATTGTCGTCGAAGGGCTTGTCGAATCCCATGAACGCTTTTGCGTAGTTATCGCCTTCAAGAAAGATGATGTGGCGGGTATCGATTTTGCGAATTGCCGATACCACGCGGCGGAAGAGGGAATTCATGCGATCCCAGCGGGGCATGTAGTTGGAGTAGATGTTCCAGGGGTAGTCGCCGATTTCGTTGTTGGAACAGGGCTCGTTGAGGATGTCGTAGCCGGCGATGACGGCCCGGTTGGCATAGCGGCGAGCGAACTCCTGCCAGAGGGCGACGTAGCGATCTTGATAGGACGAGGTTGTCCAAAGGAGGCTGATGCGCGATGCGTTGTCAGAGTGCCAGTGGACGTTCTGCCATCCCTGTGCGGCATGGAGATCGAGGATGACGTAGAGACCGTGATTCTCGCAGTAGCGCAAGACCTTGTCGAGACGGGCGAAGCCGGCCTCTTTGTATTTGAAAGGAGCGTCATCGTCTTCGAAGTGGCGGTAATTGAGGGGAATCCTGACGACGGTGGCGCCTGTTTTGCGGAGAAAGATCACGTCGTCTTCATTGAAGAAGTAGTCGAGCAGGCGATCGAAGAAGAAGTGCGCTTTGGAGGGGCCGAGCACCTGGGCCATTTGAGCGCGTAGAGTGTGCTCCGCGCCGGGGTGGCCGTTGATGAAATCTTCCATGTTCATCCAGCCGCCGGGACAGGTCCCGCGGAGGCGAACCTTGTTCCCTTTGGAGTCGAGGATGTGAGGGCCGCGGACGTGAAGGAACTCCATTTTGTTGCCGGCGGCAGGGGCAGGGGCTGCCAGTGGGGTGGCGGGTGGTTCCGCCGCGGCTGGGGTGGTCTTGCCCGCGAGCGCCGCTGCTCCGGTAAACGCGGCCAGCTTGAGAAACTCGCGCCGCTGCTGCGATTCGGGTACTTTGCTTGACATAAGACCTCTTTCAGAAGAATTCGGTTTGAGGGTTCACAATGGCGTTTACCGCAATGGAGCGACAGCAACGACTGTGGGCATGGCACTGCCGGCTGCGGCAGATTGCCAGCTCGCGAAGGCATGCTGAGCTACGAAAACATGATATCGCCGATAGATGAGCGCGCGGGTGGGCGCAGCGATTCGGACGCGCCTGGGGTGTGCGACGCGGATGAGGGTCTGCTTGTGAGGATGGCGGTAGGGGGCGGCCGAGGGCCCAGGTCCCGATCCGCCGTGGCGGAGGGACCTGGGCACCCAAAGGATCATGGGATGACCGGATCGGTGGTTAGCGGCTGGCGGCCAGCGAGGGGCGCGGGTCGAGCTTGCCGCTTGCGTAGCCCTTGGCCATCTCCTCGATGGAGAGGGGCGTGTAGTCGCCAGCGTGGCCGGCCTGGCCGAACTGCGTCATGCGCAGGGCGACAACCTTCTTCATGGCCTCGCGGGCCGGCTTGAGGTAGTCGCGCGGGTCGAACTTCTCAGGCGATTCGGCGAAGACCTTGCGGATGGCGCCGGTGATGGCGAGGCGGTTGTCGGTATCGACGTTGATTTTGCGCACGCCGTTGCGGATGCCGAGCTGGATCTCTTCGACGGGCACGCCCCAGGTTTCCTTGAGCTTGCCGCCGTACTGATTGATAATGTCCTGCAGATCCTTGGGCACCGACGAGCTGCCGTGCATCACCAGGTGGGTGTGCGGAAGGCGCTTGTGGATCTCGATGAGGATGTCCATCTTGAGGACGGAGCCGTCGGGCTTCTTGGTGAACTTGTATGCGCCGTGGCTGGTGCCGATGGCGATGGCCAGCGCGTCCACGCCGGTACGCTCGGCGAATTCGACGGCCTGGTCGGGGTCGGTGACGTGATCGAGGCCCGAGCCGCCGGCGCCGTGGCCGTCTTCCACTCCGCCGAGGACACCGATTTCGCCTTCAACGGTGACGCCGCGGGGATGCGCGTACTCGACGACGCGGCGGGTGACTTCGACATTTTCTTCAAAGCTCGCCGGGGTCTTGCCGTCTTCCTTGAGCGAGCCGTCCATCATGACCGAGGTGAAGCCCAGCTCGATGGCGCTCTTGCAGGTCTCAAAGCTGTTGCCGTGGTCCTGGTGCATGGCGATGGGAATCTCAGGGTGCAGCTCGCTGGCTGCCAGGATGAGATGGAAGAGGTAGCGGTCCTGCGCAAACGAGCGCGCGCCGCGGCTGGCCTGGATGATGACGGGCGATTTGGTCTCAACCGCCGCGCCCATGATGGCCTGGATCTGTTCCATATCGTTGACGTTGAATGCGCCGACGCCGTAGCCGCCCTTGGCGGCCTCGTCGAGGAGTTGCCGCATGGATACGAGGGGCATGGAAATTCTCCTTTGAGTTGGCTCCGGCACCGGCGGCGTTCATCAATCTGCGCAGGTATGCAACTCGCGCGGCCTGGCTTCGGAGGCAGTAATAGTCATCATTATGGTAGCACTGGTGCGGTGGCAAGTCAGGGGGCAGGGAATAGGGAATAGGGAACAGGGGTCAGGGGCGCTCCGATGCACTCAGCGGCTGCGAGAAGGATCGGGGGTGTCTCAGAGGTATGCGGGAGGGCAACAATCACTCCGGGGGAAATGGGCATAGGTCACCATCGGCGGTCAACCGCCAATTACGATTCTTGGTGGCTAATCCGCATCGATAAATCCGAACGCGACAACCCGACGGCCTCTCGAATCCGTTTCTTCTTTGTAAGTTCCCGTTTGATGAAAGACGGCAATAATGTGCTTCATTGCATCCAGAAGGGTCATGTTCTCGATCACGTTCGGGAGGTGCGGCAGATCGGGACGAACTGGGTTGATAAATCCGCCGAGATCCACGGGCAGACGGATATCGTGCACTTTGAAGTAGGCCTTTACCTCCGGTGCCTCAAGGACTGCGCTCATGGCAAGATCAGGATTAAACCTTTGCACCTCGGAAAGTTTTACATGATTGAATCGCAGGTCGAGGACATCTTGAGGCATTCCGTGCTGGATGACCATGATTGTTCCGTCCGGATCAGCAATGACTTGGAAACGCTTGTCCGAAGCCAGCATTGACGTGATCGTCTGTGCGGTATCAGCATTGGACTTGACCTTCGTGAACTGGATGGGGTCAGGCAACATGAATTGTCCTGAGGTCTTGTACTCGATGATCACCGACCGATTTGTCTTCTCTGCCACGGATGCGACGGCGTTGAGGAATCGGTGTTCGGCTGCCGCTCGGGCTTTGTCGTGCCGACTTGCTTGCGCTTCGACACGGGGCGTTACGAGCATCAGAATGAACAAGCCAACCGCAGGAATGATGCGACATTCTGAAAAGCGTGACATAGGCAGCATCTTGTCTTTCCAAGTAGTTTAGCTCTCACTCGGAGCGGTTGGTCGGCTAACCGGAGATTACCCCCAGGCATGGCACGGCGGGAGCCCGCTTAACTGACCCCTAATCCCTGACCGCTTTTCACTTAGCCAGCACCGCTTGCTGGGCGGCGAAGATTTCCTTCAAGCCCGTCTCCGCAAGGTCGAGGAGCTCGTTGAGCTGGGTACGGGAGTAGTTGCCTTTCTCTGCCGTGGCCTGCGTCTCCACCAGGCCTCCGTCGGCGGTCATCACGACATTCATGTCCACTTCGGCCTGCGAGTCCTCTTCGTAGCAGAGATCGAGCAGGGGCGTGCCGTCGACGATGCCGACTGACGTGGCGGCGACCAGCTGCTTGAGGGGCGACTGCTTGAGGGTGCCGGCGGCCATTAGGGCGTTGAGGGCCAGGGAGAGCGCCACGGCAGCGCCGGTGATGGCCGCGGTGCGCGTGCCTCCGTCGGCCTGGATGACGTCGCAGTCGAGGATGATGGTGCGCTCGCCGAGCGCCTGCAGGTCGACCACGGCGCGCAGGCTGCGGCCGATGAGCCGCTGAATCTCGTGGGTGCGTCCGCCGATGCGTCCGCGCTCGCTCTCGCGGGGGGTGCGGGTGACCGTGGAGCGGGGCAGCATGGCGTATTCCGCCGTAACCCAGCCGCGGCCGGCGTTGCGCAGCCAGCCGGGGACGCTCTGCTCCACCGTGGCGCAGACCAGCACGCGGGTGTTGCCCAGGGAGACGAGCACCGAGCCTTCCGCCGTCTGGACGAAGCTGGGGGTCAGGGTGAGGGGCCGAAGCTGATTCGGGGCGCGGTCGCCGGGGCGGAAGAAAGACGTGGTGGCGTGCATAGAGGGATTGTACGGGATTAGAAGGCAGGGAACAGGGAACAGGGAACAGGGAACAGGGAACAGGGAACAGGGACTGGGGAATGGGGAGATAGAGATGTAGGAACTGGTTTTCCCATTTCGGTTTCAGTTTGGGAAATTGGGACGAAGGTGGTTCAAGGTGGGAATATCTTCATAAGTAACAGAAATAATGAAGCTTATATCTACATGAGGCGGTTGTGCAGTTCCATTTTGGGATTGAGACCGATGCTGCGGACGCGGCTGCTTTCTGGTGGGTTTTCATTTATCTATAAATTTTTCAATCACTTAGAGGACAAATCCCGGTTTGGCACGGAACGTGTATTAGAAGAGGACAGTTCCCAAGCCCGGAAACGGAAATGGGAAGAAGAAGAGAGGGAACAGGGATCAGGGACGAGGGACATAGCGACTCGGGACTGAACAGCAAGGACGTAAGAGCCGAGGACTGAGATCCGATTCCTGCTTAAGGAGCCGAAAAATGCGGCAAATTGTGGAAAATTTTGAAGATACGATGACTTCCTCAGGTGGGTGCGTTCCGGTGGATGCGATGGCAGCCGGTTTGGGCGGGAGGCGCGCTGCGGGCGAGAGTCTGGAGGAGGTGGCGCACGATGCCCGGAACATGGTGACCGCGCTGGCTCTCTATTGCGACCTGCTGGAGGAGCCAGGCGTGTTGACCCATCCATTTACACACTACGGCAGCGACCTGAGGATGGTGACCGCAGCCAGCCGGCGGCTGCTGGAGAAGCTGGTGGCTCTGGGCGCGCCGCAGCAGGAGCCGGCCGCGGACGATCTCGAGGCGGTTCCCATTGCCAATCTGGCGGAAGAGCTGCTGGTGAACCGCAACCTTTTGGCTGCGCTTGCCGGCCCGGCGATTTCAGTGAATATGGAGGCGGAAGACGGTGCGCAACCGGCGCCGATCACCTGCGAGGACCTGACGCGCGTGCTGGTGAACCTGGTGAAGAATGCAGCCGAGGCCATGCCCCGGGGTGGGCGCATCCATATCCGGCTGAGTGAGCGGAAGGCGGAGTTGCATGACGCAGCGCGGCTGGTGATTGCCGTGAAGGACGACGGGCCGGGAATTCCGGAAAGCGATTTCGAAGCGATCTTCGCGCAGGGCTACACAACACGTGGAGGCCTTAAGGCCGAAGCCGGCAACGGTGGATGGGTATGGCAGCGAGGCCTGGGGCTGGCGGTCAGCCGCGCCCTGATTGAAGCGGCAGGCGGAACTCTGCGCGCTGTGCGATGCGAAGAGCCGGGGGCCTGCTTCGAGATTGAACTGCCGGTGAGGCGGGAGAGCTCCGCACAACAGGTCCTCCGGAGATTCGCGTTCGTGGTTACGTGATAAGGGCGGGGAATAGGGAGTAGGGAACAGGGAGTAGGGAACAGGGACCTAGGGACTGGGGACGTAGGGATTTGGGGCTGAGGGATTGAGTGGAATGACGTGCGAATTCAGAGCTGACTATTTACCACTGAAAACGGAAAAACCAATAACTGTTGTTCGAAAGACGGGCGAGGGTACTACAATGCTGGAAACAGCTTTTGACATCAGGGCCATGGATTCTATCCCCCATCATGCGACGGCGCCGCCGTTGCACCTGCTGGTGGTCGACCCGGATCCGGCGGTGCGGTCGGCCTGTGCGGAGATCGCGGCCGGGCTGGGCTATGCCGTCGGCAGCAGCGGCGAAATGGGGCAGGCGCGCAACCTGCTGCGCGGGCGCGCGGCTGACATTCTGCTTGTCAATCTTCCCTACGGCAGCAGCCAGGGACTGGAGCTGGTGGACGAGGTCAAGACGCTCTATCCGGACATGACCGTGATCGTGATGACTGCCTCCAGCTCAGTGAACTCGGCGGTGGAGGCCATGCGCTGCGGCGCCTCCGACTACCTGACCAAGCCCTTTGCCATGGACGAGCTGTCTACGGTGCTGGACCGTGCGGCCGCGAACCATACCACCAGCAGCGCCACGCGCCAACTGCGCGAGAGGTTGCGGCTCTCGCACGGGCTGGGCGCCATGATCGGCCGCTCGGCGGAGATGGAGAAACTCTACCGTATCCTCTCCAAAGTGGCGCAGAGCTCGCACCCGGTCCTCATCCTGGGCGAGAGCGGAACCGGCAAGGAGCTGGTGGCGCGCACCATTCACGCCTACGGACCCAACGCGCAAAAGCCGTTTCTGCCCGTCGATTGCGGATCGCTGGTGCCGACGCTGATTGAGAGCGAGCTGTTTGGCTACGTCAAGGGCGCGTTTACGGGGGCGAACCGCTCGAAGGATGGGCTGCTGGTTTCTGCCGAAGACGGCACGGTCTTTCTCGACGAGATCGGCGAGCTGTCGATGGACCTGCAGGCCAAGCTGTTGCGCGCGCTGCAGGAGAGAGAGGTGCGGCCGGTGGGCGCTACGCACCGCATGCCCATCAAGGCGCGGATTGTGGCGGCGACGAACCGCGACCTGCCGGCGATGGTGGAGAAGGGAACCTTCCGCAAGGATCTCTTTTACCGGCTCAACGTGGTGAACCTGCGCCTGCCGGCGCTGCGCGACCGGCGCGAAGACATTCCTTTGCTGGCGGCGCACTTTCTTGACCACATCAGCCGCGAGCACGGGCGCAAGTTTACGCTGAGCGACGAGGTGCTGCGGACCATGATGCGCCACGACTGGCCGGGTAATGTACGCGAGCTGGAGAACGCCGTGGAGCGGGCCTGCGCCATGAGCTCGGGGCCGGTGCTACGGCTGGGCGACCTGCCTACGCAACTGCAGCAGCAGGGGCTCCAGGAGAATCTTGCCGCGCGGCACGCGGGCAACGGCGCAGCAGACGGAGCAGCGGCGGTGAGGACGCTGGCCGATCTGGAGCGCGAGGCGATTCTGGGAGCCATTCGCACCCTGAACGGCGACAAGATACAGGCCGCGAAGCTGCTGGGCATCGGCAAGACGACACTCTACCGCAAATTGAAAGAGTACGGAATCAGCTAGTAAAGGCAGCTTCCAGCTCCTGGCTTCTAGCTTCCAGCCTGTCTGTGGTGGGATGCACTTTCATAGGAGATCCCTGCCAGTTGGTAAAAACAGCAGCATTCGGCGGCCAAAAGCCAAAAGCCAAAAGCCAAAAGCCAAAAGCCAAAAGCTGAAAGCTAGAAGCTAGAAGCTAAGAGCTGGTTCTTTAACGAGGTGCGAGATGAGCGTTTTGATGGTGACGGGGATTGAAGGCGCGCGGAACTGCGCGGACGCGGTGAGCGCGCAACTGGGAACGGAAGTCGAGGTGGCAAACGGCTGCAGAGCGGCGCTGGCATTGTTGCGGCGGCGGGAGTTCGCGGCGGTTGTGGTGGATGAAACTCTTACGGAGTGCGATCCGGCGGCGGCTGAGGCGATCTGGGAGCGCGCCGGCCTGGCGATTCCGCTGCAGATCAATTTTGCGCTCTCCGGCGCGGCGCGTCTGATCAGGGAGATTCGCGCCGGGCTGCGCAGGCGCGAGCGCGAGCAGTTGCTGGCGCACCGTGCGGCGGCGGCAGCCATGGAGACGGAGCTGAAGTCTACTGTCGCGGGGCTGCTGCTGCAATCGCAACTGGCGCTTTCCGGCGGCGGGGTTCCCGGGCCGGTTGCCGACAGGCTGCGCGTGATGGCGGATCTGGCCGGGAGTCTGCGCCAGCAGTTGAGCACGCCGCTGGAAGGGCGCGGCGGTGCGGCCGCCTGATCCCAGGCCGGTCTTCGAGATTCTCCGTGGGTGGATTTTTTGTTGCGTCGCATGTGTCCGCCGCGGCGGACGGGGGTGAAGGCTGCCCCGGCTTTTTTTGTCTGGTACGTTCTCCGTCCCAGGACGAAACGACCGAGTGCGCCTGTCAAAACACACAATAGACGACCGCACTTTGCCGGAAAGGGCCGGTGGAAACAGTTGCGGAAGCAGTGGTCTATGGGATCTAACGGTTTTCGGATTCTTGCCATCGAGTGGCTGGCCGACCCGGATTCAGGCAAGAACCTGGCTGGCATCAGGACGCGGATGAGTGTCTCTGCTCGATTCCGGAACCTGGAGCCGAATCCTGCTGCTGTTTAGGAGGATGTAACTACCGATTTGCCGATCAACCGTCCAGAATGCCGAGCCGGCGCAAAGGCAGCGTTATCATTCGATCAGTCATGGGTGCAAACGAAGACTTCTCCGATCTGTACACAAGTCTACCGATCTCGCATTCGCAGGAGTACCCGGACGTTCCGCCACCCGATTCGGCACTCT
Source organism: uncultured Acidobacteriota bacterium (assembly GCA_963830225.1). Lineage (GTDB taxonomy): Bacteria > Acidobacteriota > Terriglobia > Terriglobales > Acidobacteriaceae > Telmatobacter. Next base: position 1,483,555 of record CAWHLO010000001.1, read on the forward strand.
CGCCGTATTTGCTGGTGTCCCGGTGGCAGTCTCATGATCTGTATGGAGAGGATATGCCGCGAGTTGCGGCCGACCTGTTGGAAGCTGGTCACGATACGCCCGCGCTTATATGCCTTGCGGGTGAGATTAACGTCAGGTCATCAGCGGATGTGGCGCCGCTTGTGGACCAGATGTTTCGTGAACTTGGCGTTCGATATCCCATTGCCGAGACAGAAGCCAAACTAATTGCTTCGAGGCAAATTGCTCGCGAAGTGATCGCAGGTGAGCGCAACGCTTGGGCAGCTGCCAATCATCTTGAGATTGCCATTTGGGGATGGCTCACCGAGAACGCCATTCTCCAGGCGATCTTTGAGATCAATGATGAACGATGAGATTGATTGGGAACCTAAGTACAGACGCTCCTTGGAGACGCTGAGAAAATCTCTTCTGGATTTGTTTGCATCTCTTGGGCGACTGAAAGACGATGAGATCATTTGATAGGTTTGTTCTCCGAAAATTGCGCGGAAAGTGCCGCCGAAGAATTGTCAGAAATAGCGGTAACTGTTGCTGAACAATGCTGACTTGTGCTGATGCCTATTCAGCTACCGTTTAGGTTTCTTCAGGCGTCGAACGCCAAAGGCATCCAGCTTGGGATCTGTGCTGAGAAGGGCCAGGTTGTTCTGGATAGCCTGCGCTGCAATCATGCGATCAAACGGATCCGCATGAGGATCATCGAAACGCGCGGCGCGCATCATCGACTCCGGTTCCAAGGGGAGGAGTGTATATCCAAGACGGCTTTCTATATTTGCAGTCAGGTCGCTCTCGAATTCAACTGCCTCCGGGAGCTTGCCAAGCCTCACTTTCAGGCTGATCTCGTACACGGACGCGGCGGATACCAGGATCTCATTGTCGAGGTCAGCCATCAGTTTCCTGGCCCAGGTTTCCATGCGTTTCGAGTTGATTGCCGCCCAAAGCACGTAGTGCGTGTCGATGAGAATTCTCACTCGCCTTCTCCGCTCCATGCCTTCTGCTCGGCCTCGGGAAGTTCGTCGAAATCGGCGGGAATATCGAAATCGGGATGATGAAACAAGTCGAACACCCGCTCCTTCACCGGTTTCAGAGCGACAATCATGGCTACGGGTGTCTTTTTCCGCCCAGTAGTCAGAACGACTTTCTCTCCCCGTTGAGCCCGCTTTACCAGCTCAGAAAGCTGGGTCTTGGCCTCGAACATCGTCGCCTCAGTCATCCCATCCTCCAACCTGCTAAGAATATATTAGCTAATTTAGAGCGTGATGGCAACGCCTGGCCTGGCACTCTCTAATCCGGTAGTAAAGAAGGGGGCATCCTGGTTGACCGGCAATGGTGACCTTTGCCGGAGATTACCCCAAAGCAGGTAGCAGGGGCTAAAGCCCGAATTATTTGTTGCGAGCGTTTTCGGCCCGGCTGAAGCCGTGCCCTTGTTACAAAGCCCAGCAAGCCTGTATGACCGGCTGTACGGAGATTCCGGAATAATAAACGCGATTAGCAGACGCTCGCCCTTAGCGCACTCCTCGAATCGGGCCGTGACCCCATTACACTTTTGGAATCGGGCTATGACCGGGCCGTTTGGCCATTTTATGGCTGTCTCGACAGCGCCGCTGTAATCTGAAGAAGCACATGAACGATTCGGCTGTACTTCTCATTGATTGTCCGGACCGCAAGGGGCTGGTGGCGCGCGTCTCGGGACTGCTCTACGAGCGCGGCGCCAACATTTTGCACGCCGACCAGCACATCGACCACGAGTCGGGTCTGTTTTTTATGCGCGTGGAGTGGGCGCTGGACGGTTTCGACCTGGAGGCCTTCAAGGCCGCGTTTGCGACGCCGGCCCGCGAGCTGGGTATGCGCTGGACGCTGAGCGAAAGCGGCCGCCGGCCGCGCGTGGCGCTCTTCTGCTCGCATTACCTGCACTGCGTCGCCGACCTGCTCTACCGCTGGCGCACCGGCGAGCTGCGCTGCGAGATTCCTCTGATTGTTTCGAATCACCGTGCGGTGGAGGAGCTGGCCAGCTTTTACGGCGTGCCCTTTGAGCACACACCGGTTACGGCGGCCACCCGCGCCGAAGCCGAGCGCCGCCAGCTTGAGATGCTCGCGGCGCAGCGCATCGACCTCATCGTGCTGGCGCGCTACATGCAGATTCTGTCGCCGTCATTTGTGGCGCAGTATCCGGCGGGCATCATCAACGTGCACCACTCGTTTCTGCCGGCGTTTACCGGTGCGCGGCCGTATCACGCGGCGCATGAGCGCGGGGTGAAGCTGATTGGAGCGACGAGCCACTATGTGACCGAGGTGCTGGACGACGGGCCGATTATCGAGCAGGATGTGGCGCGCATCAGCCACCGCGACCAGGTTGAGGATCTGGTGGCGCGGGGGCGGGACCTGGAGCGCATGGTGCTGTCGAGGGCGGTGCGCTGGCACCTGGACCGGCGCATCCTTTGCTATGGGAATAAGACAGTGGTGTTCGATTAAGGAGCGAGGTCCGTCTTTTGCGGTTGCACGAGTTTCAGAAGCGTAGCAGGTAGGAGACCTTAAGGTAGAGATTCTTGCTGTCGTTCATCAGGGTAGAAGTGGTCGTGGGCAGGATGGGGTAGCTGCTGTTGCACTGCCCGTTCTGCATCCGCGTGCACAGGGTGCGGTTCAGGTTCGCGAAATTCCCGATGTAGCCAAGGTAGACAGCCGTTCCCGGGTGCGGCATGTAGGTGAGCAGCGCATCCGCAAACAGGTTTTTGGAGTTCGACGCATCGGTGGCGTCAGTGTGCGGCAGGGTAGCGATGTACTGCCCGATCAGATTGAGCGATATGGCCTTGGTGAACTGGTAATTCCAGCGTGAGATCAGCTCGTGGTTGTTGTAGACCACATTCCCGGTTTGGGGATTGGTGAAGTGCGTGTACACGTAGCTGTTATCGAGGTCCATCGAGCCGACGGGCTTTATCTCAAAGTTTACGTCTGGCGAAGCCACATCCACCGGCTGTGGCCCTTCCCCATCCGGCGGTGAGAAATTGATGGTCCTTCCGGCATAGAAGCCGGCGCCCGCGGACAGGAACGGCACCGGGGAGGTGTGGAAGTGCAAGCCGGCTCTGTGGGTGTCATACTCCACATCCTTGGTCAGCGCTGAATAGTCAATCGGCCGCAGACGGTCCTGGCCCAGGCTTAGATACGCGAACAGCGAGGTCCGGTTCTTGAAGTTGATTCTGTATGCGGGATGGACAAAGAAGTCCAGCGGAAGCCCATGGTGATCCCAGATGCGCTCCAGGTACACGCTGGGTCCGTTGGAGAGGACCGGTCCGTGGTCGGGCAGAAACGTGTAGCTGAATCCGGTGCTCGGCATCCGCACGTCCGGCCGCGTAAAGAATCCCGTATCCGTCAGGAATCCGGCCGACGTATCCTCGTAACCGAACCACCAGCCGCGGTGCAGATCGGAGTAGCTGATCCGTTGGAGAAAGGCCTGCCCGCTGCAGGTGAGCGCACCATTCATGCACCCCTGTTCGCCGATCGGCGAGTCGCTCAGGTTCCTGGTCTGCGAGGTGATCGCCTGGCCTGTAAAGGTCCAGCGGGATCCCACGCGCGCCCGGTAGTCGACTCCTCCCGCCCTGTTAAAGGAGCCCAGGTATTCGCGATCCGCGTAGATGAGGCCGGCATTGGAGTGCGGACCGATATCGCGGTCAAGGCGCCCGATGTAGAAATGCGCGCGCGTATGGGCCAGCGGATCGCTTGGCGGAACGGCCTTTCCCGGGCTGAGGTCGTCCACGTCGAGCACGCCCATTGCCCACGGTCCCAGCTTGCCCGTCAGCCGCGCTCCGTATTGCGGCCTGATGATCTTATTCGTGTAGTAAAGACTGATGGGCGTGCTGAAGTAACTGCTGTTCTCAATAAAGAACGGCCGCACCTCAGGGAAAAAAGGAGGAAAACGCTGGTTTGGCGCGGCGGGATCGTCGATGCCCACCTGGCTGAAGTCCGGATTGATGGTTGTGTCAAGAACCAGGCTGTTGTGCAGAATGAATTTCGCATCCAGTCCGGAGTAGCCCTGCAGATGCTTGTTTTCAAAGTACGGGTTGACCGAATTGGCCGTGTTCAGCCGGCGCAGGCTGCGCGCGATCGCGTAGGGCTCAAACTGCAGGTTCTGCCCGTGCTCGATATTCTCAAAGCCCTCCACCGCCGCGTCCTGCGTCAGTTGGCCGGCAATATTGGGGTCGCTGCGCGGCCAGAAGTCCGACTCGTCAGTGTGCGCGATGCTCCGCTGCAGAATGATTCCCCAGGTGCGCATCGCGCCCGGAGCGGCCTTGGAGAAATACAGACTTGCGAAGGGAATGCGCATGAGCACAACGTAACCGAACGGCGTACGGCGTCCCCATGTGGACCATACCGTATCGAAGGAGAAGTCCATGCCGTTCTGCTCGGTGAACAGAGCATCCGCCTGGATGCCGAGCGGATTGCTCTCAAAGACAAAGGCGTGGCGCTGATCGTGAAACGTGTCGAGCATGACCCGGACGTGGTCTTCGCCGTGCAGCGAATCGCGCTGGAGCATATGCGCGCGCACCAGCTTGGGATCCTTGTCGTGGCAGATGAAAGCGACGAACAGGTAGTTGTGCGTGTACCCCAGAAACGCAGCCGTCTTGTCCTGGGGGCGGCTGCCGTAGTCCGGGTAGCGCTGGACGAAGTTTGCGACGCGCAGCATTTTCGTAGCCGGAAAACGCAGATTGCTCCCGAGAAAATCGCCGAGGGCCGGCTTGGCCGTCAGCCGCGGAATGACGATGGGCGCCGGATGCGGCCGAACCAGGCTGAATCCCGACGCTGCCGATCCTGCCGAGGACCCCGACGCACCCAGGACGTCGCTGTTTGCGGAAGCCCTGACCGCGGCCGGCGCCGAGACGTGGTCGCACGCGAACGCAGCGGTGCACGTGACGGTGGCGAGCAGCCCGCATGCCAACCAAACGAGATTGTGTTTTCCGATTTTCATCCCGGCTATCGATGGTGACTACTAAATAGACACTGTAGGCATACCAAACGTTTCAGCGAAAGCGCTTACCTTAGTCATTTTATACCCGATCTTCATCTTCATTATGGTTCCGTCTCTGCTTCGATGATTTTCTATCGCACGAGCACGAGTTTGTCCCGCGCTCCGCGCATGCACGCACCCCGTCCGCTGCGATACCATCCATAACGTTGCCAGAACCGGCGATGCGAGACAGCCGAATTCCCACCACTCCACCTATTCAGGAGAATCCTATCCATGAAGCGACTGGCTGTATTGTTCTTGAGTTTGACCCTCACTGCGGCGGCGCAGAGCGTGCCCGCCAATCTGCATTGGGCGGGAAGCTGGGCGACTTCGCCCATGCAGCCCACGCCGCCCGAGGTGCCTCCCACATCGATCTTTCAGAACGCCACGCTGCGCCAGATCGTGCATCTCTCCACCGGCGGCGAGTACGTTCGGATCCGTCTCTCCAACGTGTTTGGCGCAGGACCGCTGCACGTCACTTCCGTACACATTGCCGAGGCGGTTAATCCGGCCTCATCGCAGATCAACACCGCTACCGATACCGTAGTCACCTTCAACGGCAAGCCAGACGCGACGATTCCCTCCGGCGCGGCCTACGTTTCAGACCCCATCAAGTTCGACGCCAAGCCCCTGTCGAACCTTGCCATTACGTTCCATTTCAACCAGCCGCCCGCACCGGAGACCTTCCACGACAACTCGAATGAGACCAGCTACCTAGTTCACGGCAACCAGGTGTCCGCGCCGGAGTTGAATGACGCCACGGAGATCAAACACTGGTTCTGGCTCACCGGCGTGGAAGTGGGGAAACCCGAGCGCGACCGCTGCGTTGTGGCTTTCGGTGACTCCATTACGGACGGCTGGCAGTCCACCGTGAACGGCAACAACCGCTGGCCTGACGCCCTGGCCGATCGCTTGCAGGCGAATCCTGCGACCCGCTCCGTGTGCGTGCTGAACGAAGGCATCAGCGGCAACCGGGTTCTGCTGGACGGCACCGGACCCGCGGCGGTGGCGCGGCTTAACCGCGATGTGCTCGCGGAGCCGGGTGTGAAGTACGTGATTCTTCTCGAAGGCATCAACGACATCGGCCACCTGGCGCGCGAGGGCCACGCTTCGCAGGCCGACATCGACACGCTTGTGACGCATCTGACCGAGGCTTACCAGCAGATCATCAACGCGGCTCACGCAAGCGGACTCAAGATCATCGGCGCCACGCTTACGCCCTTCCGCGGCTGCAGCTACTACACCAAGCAGGGCCCCCTGTTTGAAGCCGCGCGCCAGAAGGTGAATGCCTGGATCCGCCAGCCTGGGCATTTCGACGGGGTAGTGGATTTCGACAAGGTGACGCGCGATCCCTCACAGCCTGACCGCTTTCTGCCGGCGTACGATTCCGGAGATCACCTGCACCCCAACCCCGCCGGCTACAAGGCCATGGCCGACGCCATCAACCTGAAGTGGTTTGAGAAGAAGTAAGTAAAGCAGATTCTGTGCCGGCGGGAGTGGAACCTTCCGCCGGCAGGAACCGCCGGCGGGCAGCCTGCTCTCGACCTTCGAGGAGCCTGTGGCGGTGAAACCTATGGGCTTTGGAGAACGCGACGGGGTAAGATTCTGCTTATAGCCGGCCGACCCCCGCGGTGATTTTGAAAAGACTCCCGGAGCCCACCATGCGCAGAATTTCTTCCGTGCTTTCACTCCTCTTTGCGTTGCTGCTGGTTGCCGTCACCCCTTCCCTTGCGGCGCAATCGAAAAAGGTTGTCCATTCCGCAGCCGATTTGCCGCGGTTCAGCTATCCACTGAGCGAGCCGGCCAGCCAGTTTCTGCGTGCCGATGACGCCACCTTCAACGCCTTTGTGCGCAAGGTGGAAGCGGATGTGAACTCGGTGCTCGCCGATTACACGATCTCAGACAAGGCCACCCTGCGCCAGCTTCTGGGGACGCGGCTGGATGGGCAGTTGCTTCGCCGCGACATGACCGGCGCGCTCGCAACCGTCGAGAAGATTCGCGATCTTCAGGTGAAACCCGCCGCGAAACTCACCACCGGACTGATGACGGAGGCGATGGTGAAGGCGTACCAGGAGACCGGCAAAACCAAGGGGCCTGCTTACGAAAAGGCGTTTCAGAAGCACTTTGCCAAGGAGATCGATGCGCTGCCCTGGGCCACCACGGGAGAGAGCCTGAAGCAAATGAGGGCTACCTTCGAAATCATTTCGCCCAGCCTGCTGGTGGGCAGCGCCAAGGCAAGCCTCGACGTGGCAGTGGCGAAGAACGGCGGCCTCGACCTTGCCGGAGCGGAAAGTGAAATCGACATGCGCGTGGTTGAGAAGCTTGACCTGCCGCTGGTCAAGCACGCGCTGGCCGTGCTCTCGCCTTACATTGCCTCGCATGAGGTGAAGAAGGCCGATATCTGGGCGGCGCGCGACGTGACCCTCACGGCTGCCGACAAGCTTACTCCCGTCCGCATCGCCATCTTCGATTCCGGCGTAGACACATCGCTCTATCCAGGCCGGGTCTACGTCGACCCGCACCCAGGAAAGCACAGCCCCCATGGGCTCGCCTTCGGCATGCACGGCGATTTGCGCGATCGCGTTCTGCAACCGCTGACTCCGGAAGAGAAGGCTGCGTATCCGAAGGTGCTCTCAGTGTTCCAAGGCCTGGATGACATGCAAAACGGGATCGATTCCCCGGATGCCGCCAAGGCGCGCAAAGAGCTTTCGAGCATGCCTCCCGATAAGGCTGCATTGTTTTTCAAGCAGCTTGGTTTTCTGGGGCAGTACCTGCACGGCACGCATGTGGCCGGCATCGCGGCGCGCGGCAATCCCGCGGCGCGTCTGGTGGTGGTGCAATTCTATGACGAGCTGCCTGAAATCCCTTTTCCGCCTTCGGTGACGTGGGCGGAAAAATTCAAGGCTGATTTTCTTGAGGTCGGCAATTACCTTCGCACACACAACGTGCGGGTGGTCAATATGAGCTGGGGCGACGACCAGGCCGAGTTCGAGCAGTGGCTCACCAAGACCAGCACGGAAAAGGATCCCCAGAAGCGCAAGCAACTGGCCGCGCAGATTTTTGCCGTGTGGCGAGAAGCGATCCAGGGAGCCATCGAGGCGGCTCCCAACACGCTGTGGGTGTGTGCTGCCGGCAACTCCGACAACAACGCCAGCTTTGCCGGAGACGCGCCGGCCTCGCTCCAGCTTCCTAATCTGGTGGCCGTGGGAGCGGTGGATCAGGCCGGGGATGAGACCTCATTTACCAGCTACGGCAAGACCGTTGTCCTGGATGCGGACGGCTACCTGGTAAAGAGCTATGTGCCCGGTGGAAAGCAACTGCGGCTGTCCGGAACCTCCATGGCTTCGCCCAACGTGGCAAACCTGGCGGCGAAGCTGATTGCTCTCGACCCGAAGCTGACGCCCGAGCAGACGATTGCCCTGATGAGGCAATCGGCCACGACCAGCAGCGACGGACGTCTGCACCTGATCGATCCGAAGGCTGCCATTGCACTGCTTCGGAAAGAGTATCCGTCGAACTGAGCTGGAACGAGGATTCCTGAATCTGGCGATGGCCTGCCGCCCTTGACCCGCTGCGCGGGTCTGGCTGCGCCAGTGGTCACGCGATCTAGTTCACACCTGAAGGGGAACCGCTCTGGTTTTGCTCGGGAGGGGCGAGTTGCTTTACGAAGTGCTCCAGCATCTTCTTGTCGGCGCAGTTTTCTGCGCGGCCCACGTCGACGTAGGAGAGTCCGGGCCACGATGGAAGGAAGGCACCGGCAAGGCCATCTTTGCACCAGCGAACGACCACGAAATCGACGGCAATCCAGCTATCGGGGGCTTCTTTCGGCAGGTCAGTTCTCTGCAGGGTCATGGAGATGATATTGCCGTGGGGCCAGCGCTCGGAGGTGAGCAGGTGAAGACCGCCTGAACTGATGTTGGCGATTTTGAGCGCCTGCGGTGTGTCCACGATCCAGTGATAGGCAACCAGAGGCGGGTCGACCACACGCGGGGTGTGACGCGGATCCGGCGCAAACCAGATCTGGAACCATTTTTCGAGCTGCAACTCGATCCGGTCCAGATAGTCGGTCGTCATGCCGATTTTTGCGCAAAGCCGGCCTATTTCAACGCTGAGCATGATGAGGAGGGGAGCCTTCAAGAGGCCACCGTTGACGGATCGTGGCTGGCGGCGAGGAGTGACGGCCGGGGCCTCTTCGGCGGTGTCTGCCGGTTCTGGAGGTTCCGGGGCCACAACGATGGGGAGCGGTTCGGAGGCTTCTGGCGGCTCGTCGGGCGCGGGTGGGGATGGCGGTGCGATGGGGGGCGGCTCCGGTTCCGAGAACTCCGGTTGGGTGGATGCAGCGGGCAGGGGACTGGCGACCGGCGATTCGAGGGTGGCTTTGTGGTCTGCAACAGCCTTTGCGGGTTCGGCAGTGCGTGGCGCATCAGGCGGCGCTTCGCCAGCATCAGGCTGCGCTTCGCCGGGTGGCGCGGCGCCTTTCAATGACGCGGCAGACTCTGTGCTCTCGATGGCGCGCCGCAGAGTGGCGAGGATTTCTTTGTTCTCAGGGGTGTCCTCCGGCGCGGACTGCTCCGGCGGCGGCGCCGCAGTGGGCAGAGTCGGCTGCGTGGATACGGGGGGCGGCGGTTTCTCAACCGGCGGCTCGAGAGTGGGAGTGATTGCATCGGCGTTTGCCGGTTCGGCAGCCGCAGGCGTGCGAGGCTTTCCGTTGCCTGGCAGCGCTTCGCCGCGCAGACGTTTGGCAATGTCAGTTTCCTGGATAGCGCACAGCAGCGTGACGAAGGTATCGTCGTGCTCTTCGGCACCGTCGGGCGCGGATTCGGAGCGCTCAGGCGCGTCCGATTCGGGACCCTGAGAGGGCGCAGAATCCTCCGGGCTCCCCTGCGACTGCATCCAGGAGAGGATCGCTTGTGCGACAATCGGGTCGCCGTCTTTTTCTGGCGCGTGGTCGGGCCATCTCTTTCTGGCACTCATTACCGACTCCCAGCCTCAGTGGAGCAACGCACCCGGCCGCGTGATCAAGACGCAAAATGCCCGGAGACTTCGCTACGGCGACTGTTTCGCCCTCCGGGCTGGCAATTCACCGTCGGAAAACACGCCTGGCGAATGCGTCGAGCCCATGTTCCCATTATTCTGGGACGATTCCGCGCGCGCCGCAAGCCCGCAGGGATGAAAAAGAGGGCTGCGCCTGTGCGGCGCACGAGGCCACGGAACTACGATATGCAGGGCGTTTTCCTGATCCGGCACCCGTTCTTTCGTGCGCTCGCGCCGCGCCGTCCTCTGCCATTTTGCAGTGGCGACTTATAATAGAGGTGTGAGCCCTGAAGCGGCCCGATCTTCCCCGCAAAGCGAGAACTCATGTGGCACGTGAGATTTATACAGCGCGGCTGAATCGGAAGGAGTGCATTTCCGAGGAGGCGCAGTGCTTTCATTTTGAATTCGCAGTCGAAGGCATGGAGAGCTTTCCGTTCAGTGCCGGTCAGTTTGTTTCGGCCGTGGCCAAGGACGAAAACGACAAACAGCAGACCCGTGCCTACTCCATTGCTTCGGCAGCCGAGGGCAACCGGTTCGATCTGTGCGTGAATCGGGTAGAGAACGGCTTCTTTTCGAACCACCTTGCCGATCTGCCCGATCTACCTGTCGGCGGCACCATTCAAATCCATGGACCGCACGGCCACTTCGTCCTGCAGAGTCCCATCACCGACTCGATTTTTATCGCTACCGGCACGGGCGTGGCGCCGATGCGCGGCTATACGCAGTGGCTGTTTCCAAAGGACGGTCCGGACCGCAGCGAAGGCAAGGAGATCTGGCTGGTCTACGGTACGCGCTACGAAAGCGACATGTACTATCACGAGGAGTTTGAGGCGCTAGCAGCACGCAAGCCCAACTTCCACTACCTGCCCACGCTGAGCCGCGCGCAGGCAGACTGGACCGGTCTGCGCGGCCATGTGCAGGAGCACGTTTCCCGGATCATCGAAGAGCGTGCGGCACGCCTGGGCCAACCCCTGCCTCAACCTCCGGTTGATCCGTCCATTCCTGCAGGCGAGCTGCGCTTCGACATCTACGCCTATATCTGCGGTCTCAATTTCATGGTCTCCGCGGTTCGCGATCTGCTTGCCAACAAGTACGGCTGGCACCGTAAGCAGATTGTTTTCGAGCGCTACGACTAGCAGCGATTTTGAACCGCGGAAGATGCCGGCTCGCGAGGCCCGGCAGGTTCGGCGGCACAGGTTCCCGAGGCATGCGCCAAGGGATGTTTCGTGCGCCGAGAATCTGCATCCTAACGCCGTCCTGCAGATTCTTAATCACGCTTTGCCGTTTCATAGGCTTATAATGGCGTCAGAATTTCTAAGATGCCATTTCCCGACATCTGCAACCGAGGAGGTTGCCATGTTGTTGAAGCCGCTCATGCTTCTTTGTGCAGCGATCATTTTAGCGATCGCTCCCGCATCTGTTTCCGGAAGCACTATGCAGGAGGCCGCACCGGCGCAAGCTGCCGCTCCCGCGACGCAAGCTCCCGCACCTGTCAAAGGGCCGATTCCACCCGACACCAAGAATCCCGTCAAGCCCACCGCCAAGTCTCTGGCTGAGGCGAAGACCGTGTACAACCGCGACTGCGCCCTCTGTCATGGCGAAAACGGGAACGGCAAGACCGATATCGCAACCGGCATGGGACTTACGATGCCGAACTGGACCGATCCTAATACGCTCGCCAACATGCAGGATGGTGAATTGTTTGACATCATCCGCAGTGGCGAGGGCAAGATGCCGTCTGAGCAGAAGGGCCGCGCCAAGGACAATGAGGTCTGGAACCTCATTCATTACATTCGTGGATTTTCCAAGCCGCAGGCTGCTGCGACGGGAACTCCCGCCAAGTAATTGCCTTCTTGCGCCGCTCGGCCGTGGCTGCGGCTGCGGCGCAGGATGAGTGTTCCCATCTTCTCTCCGTTGCTCACAATGTGCTGTGTTTATCGGGTAATGGTGATTCCCGGGCACGGAGCGTGCGCGAGGATCTGGAGTGGCACCAATAAATTGCTCTCGCGGAGCTGCAGAGCGAAATCGCCTGCGCGGTGCGTTGCGGTTTTGCTCCAGCGCTGCGAAAGCACTTTGCTTTTATTTATTTTCTTTCCAGCAATTCCCGGACCATCGACTCCATCATCTTCAGATCCGATCCGCCCTGGAATTCCCCGCGCACAACGCCGTGGCGATCGATCAGGAAAGTCAGGGGCAGGCCCAGTACTTTGCCGTACATGTTGCCCAGCTTCACGTCGCCCATCGTGATCGGGTAGTCCAGCTTGAGGCGTGCCACCAGCTTCTGCACTGGGGCTTTGCTGTCATCCATGGAAACGCCGATTACCTGAAACCCGCGCGGGCCATACTGTTTCTGCCATGCGGAAAACTTCGGCATCTCTGCCTGGCAGGGCGCGCACCAGGTTGCCCAGAAGTTGAGCAGCACCACCTTGCCCCGCAGCTGTGCAAGGCTGATTGTCTGGCCCTTCAGATCATGACGGGTAAACACCGGGGCCTTGTGGTTCAGGAGGGTATCCGCAGCCTGTGCTGGGCGCGCTGCCGCGCCCAAACCGCACGTCAGCAGTAACGCGGCCAGCAGTCCGCAGGCCGCGCGGTTCCACTTATTACGGCTAACGCGCAACCGGATACCCCTTGTTGACCCAGTCGGTTCCGAAGTTGTCTGGCAGGTAAAGCGCCTTCAGGTGGGTAAAGCCCATCTGGTGCAGCAGATTGTAAGCCGGCCACATATTCGGGCAATGGTTCCACGGGCAGCAGCCGCAGTAGATCACAATCGGCGTGCTCCGGTTCAGCTTCTCCACCGCCGACCGCAGCATGTTCAGTCCCGATTCACGCACTGCCGGCCCGGCATACCGGGCGCCCACAATATGCGCCTCGCGGTACATCATTTGAAAGCCCACCTGAAAAATCAGCGGCTTTGCCGTTCCCTTTGCCCGCAACATCTGGTTCAATGCCTGCGGCTGTATCAGCGCCGAAGCGGGTATTTGCGGTGCAGTTCCAGACTGCCCAAGCGCCTGAGGCGGCCCCGCGAGCACAAACGCGATTGCCAATGCGGCCATCGCACCGATTCTGCCAACAAAATTCAATCTCATCGTGGAAGCTCCGCAATCAGTCTATACGTTTTGGGGGAGTGGCGGACTACAGGAGAGCGACGGCCCACGACAGGTGCGAGGTTCGATGGAAGGCCGGAAAAGCGAAAACGCCAGAGACTTGCGTCCCTGGCGTCTTCCGGATGTCCTTGTCGAAAACTGCATCGTCATCGCCCGTCAGCCTTTGGATGGGGCTGCGAGTTTCCCCGCCTCCAGCATCCGCATTTGCTGTTGCCGGCGACCGAGAATTGAGTTGCCTCGCCTCTCGCGTTCTTTGGCGTTCATCGCCGCGAGTTTTCAGGTTGCCCCGAATTCCCGCTCCGGTGAATGCCTCCCAGTGCGTCCTCGAGTTACCCCGATTGCCGCACCTTCCGGCTGCGCCGACGGTGAATCTTCGAGTCGCCTCGAACCTTCGCTCCGTCTGCGCCGCCGATTGGCCGATCTCCAAGTTTCCCCGGCTATCGTGCCTTTCGGCTCTACCGGCTGACTCATTTCGGGTCGCGCCCCGAAGTTTGCCCTCCGGCGTCGCCGCCGATGCGTTTCCGGGTTTCCCCGGCTCCTGCATCCACGGCTGGGTGATGATGAATCCCAACTTTACTCGAACTTTGCATCCTTCGGCGGAGCCGCCGGATGAATCTTCGTGTCTAATCAGGCGACCTTCACTCCCCCCTGCTCTGGATGCCGATCCGATCTCACTTCGTCCTTTCACCGACCGGCGAAGCCAGCCTGTGAAGGGGCGCAATGCCACCGAACCTGCACCTTACTGCCGGGCGGGAATTACGATCTCAATTCCCTACAGGTTCATCAACTGGAAAGAGAGGTTAGGCCCGTTCAATCTGTGAATGCAAGTGCAAAACTCAATTTAATTTGTGGATTTCACAAGGGTTGGTGCATAAATCGAAGAAAGTGGATTCTTCTCTCGACTTTCCTGCCGGCGATGAGCTCTTGTGCGTTCGTCTCCGCATTTTTTGACCCTCAAAATCCACATTCCGCACCCATAAATCCACATGTGCAGACTGCTGCGTGCGCTCATTTATGGGTTGGGCACGAGGCAGAATATTTGTACGTGCGCGGTTCAGCCGCTAGAGTGAGTTCATCACCGGACCAGCCAAGGGAATGAGACGCCGGGCCGGAGATTTCCGGAGCATACATTGAAAATTCGCTTTCGTCTCATCTCCGCCTTCCTGTGTGCCGGCTTGGCCGCCACTGCGTTTGCTCAAACCAAACCGAAGCCGCTGCCGTGGTCGCAGCGCATGGCCAACTCCGCCATTGCGCGGTGGCCCGATGGCCGTCTCGTTCCTGCGGGCGCCCGCTGGCATTGGAACTACGATCTGGGCATATATCTGGAAGGCATGGACGCCGTCTGGTCCGAAACCGAAAATCCGCGTTATCTGGCCTACATCAAGAAGTCGGTTGACCAGTTTGTCCGCCCCGACGGCACCATCGCGACTTACGTTGCCTCCGAGCACCAGTTGGACAATATTCTCATGGGGCGCCAGTTGCTCCTGCTTTACCGCGTGACCCTGAACCCGAAGTACGCCAAGGCTGCCACTTTTCTCTATCACCAGCTTCAGCAGCAGCCGCGCAACGCCGATGGGGGCTTCTGGCACAAGGAGATTTACCCCAACCAAATGTGGCTGGACGGCTTCTACATGGCTGAGCCTTTTTATGCCGAGTACGCGGCCTCATTCTCGTATCCGGAAGCCTTCAAGGACATTACTCTGCAGTTTCACCTGATGTACGAGCACGCCCGCGATCCCAAGACCGGGCTGCTTTATCACGGCTGGGACCAGTCAAAGAATCAGCGCTGGGCCAACAAGAAGACCGGCGACTCCGCCGAGTTCTGGGGCCGCGCCATGGGCTGGTACATGATGGCGCTGGTCGACACCATCCCTAACTATCCGGCTGAAGACCCCGGCCGCAAAGAGCTCCTGCATCAACTCCAGCAGCTCGTGCCCGCGCTTGCGCGCGTACAGGACCCGAAATCCGGGCTGTGGTGGGAGGTGCTGAACAAGGGCGGCGAAAAAGGAAACTACCTCGAGGCTTCAGCTTCCTGCATGTTTGTTTATGCCATTGTGCGCGGAGTGCGGTTGGGCTATCTCCCTGCCAGCGATCTGGCCATTGCGCGGCGCGGCTACGCGGGCATCCTGAGCCACTTTGTGCATGTGGGGCCGAACGGCGATGTTTCGCTGAGCGGCACCGCTATTGGAGCCGGGCTCGGCGGTCATCCTTACCGCGATGGCAGCTATGCCTACTACGTGGGCGTAAAAACCAGGGTCAACGACCCCAAGGGCCTCGGCGCCTTTCTGCTGGCCAGCACGGAGATGGAGAGCCTGAAGAGCGGCAAGCCGGTGCGTCCCGACCCGAATACCGTCGATCCAACGCTGATCGAATCGCAGTTGAGGGACGCCAACCTGTCTACTGCCGTCGGGCGTTAGCAAAATTTCGATTTATGCAACCATCTGCAGAGGGGAAATCGGCGAGAAGCGAGTCAGGCGTACGGAGATCGCACCAAATTTTTCACCAGAAAGGTGATAAAATTGGTTCAGAGGGTAAGAATTATGAGGGCAACCGTCTCGCTCGATGATGAATTGCTGCGCCGGGCACAGCAGTACAGCGGTCTTTCTGAACGGACAGCGCTGCTGCGGGAAGCTCTGAAGGCGTTGATCGAACGGGAGGCTTCGCGGAGCCTCGCCGCGCTGGAAGGCACCATGCCCGATCTGGAATATGTTCGCCGTCTGAGGGTGGACGATCTGTGATCCTTGCCGACACCGCGGTCTGGATTGATTTCTTCCGCGAAGGACAGCCGGAGTTGCGAAGACTGCTCGAAAAGAACCAGGTTGTGATGCACCCGTGTATCGTTGCGGAACTGGCCCTGGGCTCCGTGCACGATCGCCTTCAGACTCTGGCAGGACTCGACAACATGCCTCAGCTGCGGATGGTCAGCCTTCCCGATGTGCGGCAAATGATTGAGGCTCGCGGCCTGTTCTCCATGGGCATTGGTCTTACCGACGCCCATCTGATTGCATCCTGTCTGACCGCGCCCGGCACCCTGATCTGGACGACCGATGCACGCCTGGGCAAGGTGGCAGAATCTCTCAGCATTCGTGCCGATCTTCCCTGACTCTGGATCTCCGGGGTGGGCTTATTCAGCTTCGAGTGACGCTCCCAGCAACTGCTTCAGCGCGCGCACGTACTCGGCCAACGCCGCGCGACCGGCCTCCGTCATGCGATAGAGCGTCTGCGGCTTGCGCTGCACGAAGCGCTTTTTGACCTTCACGTAGCCGGCTTCTTCGAGCTTCTGCAGTTGCGCGCCCAAGTTTCCGTCTGTGGAGCCGGTCTTTGCCCGCAGCCAGGTAAACTCCGCCTCATCAACCCCCGCAAGCAGCGAGAGCAGCGCCAAGCGCAGCTTTCCGTGAATGACGGGATTCAACTCCGGCAACTCAGGCATGGACCGCACCCCGCCTGTGCCCGCGCGACTCGCAAATCATCATGTAAGCGCCAAAGGCGATCTGACAGACAAAGATGGCGGCCAGAAACGAGATCCCAACCAGGTGGCCGCTTCCAAAGCAGCCATACACGGTGGCCACCCACCACACGACCGCACATGCAAACTGGAGCTTCCACCGCAGGATCAGGCTGGACGCCGCATTGGCCACGGCCAGCATGGCCGCAATCGCCGCTACCTCGATATGCTCGTCAATTCTGCCGCTGAGTCCGAGCGACATGAGAAGAATGAACGTTGAGGCGCCCATTGCAGTCCACACAGCGCCAATGGCGCGGCTCATCGTGGTCGCCGGCCGCCTGGTTCCTTTGCGTACCAGCATGCCCCACGTCAGCAGCACTGCTGCGATCATGGTGACGGGCCATGCCAGGCGGCTGTGAGCCATCGAAGTCCAGAGGATCGCGACATAGTAGGCCACACCCCACAGGACAAAGACCCACCCCCACCTTTCCGTGGAGCGCCGCCCCTCGGCAATCATGCTTTCAATCAGATCCAGCCTGTCTCGCAGCTCCCGGCTCTCTGAATTTGCAGTCATGGCGTTCTCGTCTCCTTCCGGTTTTCTTCCTGGATAGAGTATTTCTTATTACGGAGTACTCTATGTTATAGAGTGAATTTTGTCAAGCAATTTTGACTTCCAATTCTTGCTATTTTCGGGAATTTTCGTTGGCGCACCCGATGTTGAAAGTCACTGACCGCAGGCAAGCGAATTGCTCCTATAATGGGTTAGCGTTCAAGGAATCTGGAACGCGCGAAGGTGAGTCGTTGGCCGTCCTCGGTCAAGCGCCGCTGCATTACGTCTGCCAGCGGGCCTTCCCCGTTGCTTCTATCTACGTGTGTGCCCCCGCCGATGTGAAGAGGCGATCTCCGCAAGAGGCAAGCGCAGCCTTTCTGGTTGTCCATCCCCCACAATCAACAATCTTGACGGAGCAGCCGTCAGAGCGGCTTCCCGTAATGGAGTTCCTATGAATACCAAGAATCTGAGCATCATCACGTCAGTGCTGCTGGCATTTTCCGTATTGGTCTCCTGCTCACACAAGCGTACCGATGCGGCAATCACCGCCGACGTACAGACGAAAATTCATCAGGAAACGGCGCTCGCGGCAGCACCCGTTACAGTTCAATCGAGCGGTGGAGTGGTCGTTCTATCCGGCAACGTCCCGAGCGATATGGCACGCATTACCGCCGAGAACGCCGCACGGCAGATTGAAGGAGTGAAAGATGTAATCAACAACCTGCAGGTGGTGACTGCCGAGACCGTACCGCTTCCTGCGCCGGTGATTGAGGAAGCGCCAGCGCAGAAATCGACGAGGAGCGAGGTGACGCCGCCGAAGACGAAGAAGGCGCCTGCGGCACCCGCACCTGCTCCAGTGGCGGCTGCAGAGCCCTCACCGTCTCCGGCACAGGCGGCAGCGCCTCCGCCGGCGAAGCGCGCTCCGGCTCACATCACGATCCCGGCGGGTACCCGCTTTACGGTGCGGCTGATTGAGGCGGTGGACACCGCGAAGAACAAGGAAGGCGATACGTTTCGCGCCTCGCTGGACGAGCCGGTGGTCATCGAAAACAAAACCGTGATTCCGAGACACGCAAATGTGACTGCGCGGCTGGTTTCCGCGAAGAGCGCAGGACGCTTTGCGGGGAGTTCTTCTGTTGTGCTGGTGCTCTCCACGGTGAAGATTGGCGGAAAGACCTACGAAGTGGAGACGGGTGAATTTACCAAACAGGCAGCGTCTCGCGGGCGCAAGAGCGCAGCGGTGATTGGAGGCACCGCGGCAGCCGGCGCCTTGATTGGGGCCCTTGCCGGCGGCGGTAAAGGCGCAGCTATTGGAGCCGCGGCCGGCGCCGGAGCCGGTACCGGAGTGCAGGCGCTATCCAAGGGAGAGCAGATCAAACTGCCGGCGGAAACGCTTTTGGAATTCCAACTGAAGGCTCCCGTTACCGTGGTGCCTGCTGCCGAGACGGCGGAACGGGAGACGGTTGGATAGCAGAAAGGCCCATTGTTGAGACAAGTTGCGAAGGCGGAGGAATCCGTGGCCTTCTGCTGAACTCGGAAACCATGCAACCAGGCCGGTTACGACAAACTGAACTCGTCTGAGGAGGATGTCATGGACGAACTGATCAAAATGCTGACCGAGAAAACCGGGTTGCCGGATGACAAAGCGCGGGTGGCGGCTGAGACCGTCATCGGCTTTTTGAAGGAGCGGCTACCCAGATCCGTAGGCGAACAGCTGAACACGGCTTTGTCTCTTCCCGCTGGCCATGGGCTCGGAGAAAAGGTGAAGGAAATGGCTCACAGCGTGAGTGAGAAGTTCACCAGGAAAGCCAGCTAACCGGTGACGCGCAGGGACCGTGCGCGTACGGCGGCTACGGAGCGGCGCTCATTCGAACAATCCCGCGCCGGGGAGAAAGGAGAAAGAGGGCGTAGTGCCCTACGCGCACGTTTTTGGACTGGGCGGATAACTGCGTAACATACCCTGCGCAAGGCGGGGCGACACGCCTGGATGCAGTGGAGGGTGCATTAAGAAAACGATGCCGACCCGCCTGCCAGGGCATCTAACAGATGCACGATTCGCGACTGTATCCTGTGAGGCGGATTGTGCTTTTTGGGGCTCAGGGAGTTCGAAAGCGGGTGAGCCTGCACGCGCGGCGAGTGAGGAGCGGAGGCGTGGCTCAGTAATTTGCCCGGAGTAGCAATAAATGCGGCAAAATACTTGTCCAGAGGGGAACGGTGTGTGGGCTGCTCCCCCGCCTTGGGAGAGGATCGATGAGACTTCCAGCAAATCGGCTAGCGAATGGGTTTCTGAGAATTGTAGTTATCGTGTCTTTCTCGCTCACGCTGACATTTCCGGGTTGGGCGCAGACGGAGGTGCCGACGCTTCCGAACCCCGGGAACACGATGCTCAGCCGCCAGCAGCAGCAGCAGATTGGATATCAGGCAGCGACGGAAGTCTACAAGCAGATGCCGATTCTGCCCGACAGCAGTCCGGAGACGCGATACGTTCGCCAGATTGGAAAGCGGCTGGTTGCCGTCATTCCCAAGGCGAATTCGTGGCCTTTCCAATTTCACGTGGTGGCGCAAAAGGAGATCAATGCCTTTGCGCTTCCGGGCGGCGAAATGTTCATCAATGTGGGCACCATAACCTCCGCTGAGAACGAGGCCGAGCTGGCAGGCGTGATGGCGCATGAGATGGCGCACGTCTACATGCAGCACTCTGCTAAGCAGATGCAAAAGGCCCAGATTACGCAGGGGCTCGCCGGTTTGGCGGGCGCCATCCTGGGAAATGCGGGAGGCGTGCTGGGAACACTTGGACAAACGGGCGTGCAGATAACGGCGGGCATGGTGATGCTCAAGTACTCGCGCAGCGATGAGTCTCAGGCCGACGAGGTCGGGGCAATGATTCTGTATCGCGCCGGATATAACCCGGAGGCGATGGCAGATTTCTTCAAGAAGCTTGAGGCGCAGGGAGGTTCAGGCCCGCAGTTCCTGAGCGATCACCCGAACCCGGGTAACCGGGAGGTGGCGATACAAAGAGAGACTCAGGAATGGCCGCCGAAGAATTACCGGAGCGATAGCGCTGCTTTCAGGACGGCGCATCGGCAGGCGACGAAAGTGAAGGTTTATACGGCGGCCCAGATCGCGCAGGGAGCGAAGACAGGAGAATGGAATTCTCTGAACAAGAGAAATGGCGCGGTGCTGAAACCGCCACCAGGCGTGACCGTCTCGCAGACGACCTCGCAGACTACGCAATCCGCTTCCAGCAGCGGCGCAGGAGGCTCCGTTGCATGGAGCGCGGTGGCGCCAAGCCGTTACTTCAGTCTGGTTGATCTGGGCCTCGTGAAGATGGTCAGGCCTGAGAACTGGTCCGTCATGGCGCCACAACAACAGGGCCAATCGGTGACCATCGCTCCCCGGGCGGGAGTTGTGAGCGGTGGGATTGGCTACGGCGTGGTGGTGAATGCGGTAACTCCCAAAGACAAATCCATGAGCATCGATCAGGTGACGAATGAGATCGTGCGCAGCTTGCAGAGCGGCGGGAGCGGCTTGCGGACGGTGGGCAGGACCACGGCGGTGACGGTCGCGGGCGTGCGCGGACGATCGGTCAATATGGAATCGACGTCGCCGATTTCGGATGCGAATGGACAATCGCAGAAGGAAAGGGACCATTTGATTACGATTCCGCGCCAGGACGGCGCAGTGATCTATATGGTCTTTGTTGCTCCGGAGCGTGATTTCGACCGGTTGAGGCCTACCTTCGAGAGGATGCTCAGCAGCGTGCAGTTTTAGCGCGGTTCCCGTGTTGGCCCTGGCACGGCTTTCGAAATACCTTGCTTCCAAGTGCGGCTTCTCCAGGGTTGCCGGCGGATTGAAGGTCTGACTGAGATCTGCCGTTCCCGGCAGGGCGTCCGTTTCTGTGAGGCGCGCGCCCAGCACATGCGCCAGGTCGGGAATGTCGTAGTAGCGCAGCACGGCCGTGACCTGGTGAAAGCGAATTCCGGCCGGGCGTGAGATGTTGGCGATCTCCCGGACCGCGCCGGCCTGACAAAATGCCAGCCACTTGCCGGTCATGGATGTCCGATTGCGCATCTAACTTAAATGTCGCGTAATGGATTGCCGCCTCAGGGGCTCAGATTGAGCAAAATGGCCCGCGCAGCCGCCGCACCACGGGCAGCACCGCCGACGAAAGCACATACATAGAAACATGCAGAAACAGCAGATCCACGTTTGCCTACCGGAATGCGTGCCCCGCCGCCACTGCCTTTTCAGGCGAGCCGATCATGCCCAAATGGACAACATGGGCGCTGGCGGCTTCAATCTGCCGGCATACGGCGGGGCTGTAGCCTGTCAGCCGTTCGCGCAGCCCGGTAGACTGCTCCCAACAGGCCTCAAGCCCGAAGCTGAACATACCCACCCTGTAGCCGTTGATCCACCCCGGCCAGCCAATTCTGCAGGGTTGTCATACCCTGCCACAACACGCCTACAGCAAAGCCCGAAACTATTGCAACTTCAACAAAAAGGGTCTCGAAATCGCGTACAATGACGATGAATACTGGCCTCGGAGACTTTACCCTGTCTGCCTCTCCTGTGATCGGATTGCATCCCGCTGCCAGCCTGCTCGGCGCACTGCCGTCATGGCTGGCTGCAATTGCCTTTGCTCCGCAAAATGGCATCGTCCACTACTTCAGGACCATGGAAGCCACCGATCAGACCTTCAAGGGGCTTTACCACTGGAATCTTTTCGACGCTTCGATCCTGATTCCCTATTTTGCAGTGATGATCATGCTGTCGGTGTACGGCCTGCATCGCTACATTCTCTGCTATCGGTATCACAAGTTCCGCAAGAACTATAATCCCCATCCGCCGTGCCATTTCGATGAGCTGCCCAGCGTCACCATTCAACTGCCCATCTTCAATGAGCAGTTTGTTATTGACCGCCTGATCGACGCCGTGTGCGCCATCGAGTACCCGCGCGAGAAGCTGGAAATCCAGGTCCTCGACGATTCGACCGACGAGACGCAGGAGGTGGCCCAGGGTATCGTTGCGCGCTACGCCGCCCTCGGTCACAACATCTTCTACATTCACCGCACCGACCGCACGGGTTTTAAAGCCGGCGCGCTGGGCGAGGGGCTCAAGGTAGCCACGGGCGAGTTCGTTGCGGTTTTCGACGCCGATTTTGTTCCGCCGACCGACTGGCTGATGAGGGTGATTCACCACTTCGCCGAGCCCGGAATCGGCATGGTGCAGACGCGCTGGACTCATCTTAACCGCGACTACAGCATGCTTACCGAGATCGAGGCCATCCTGCTGGACGGCCACTTTGTTCTCGAGCACGGCGCCCGCTCGCGCTCCGGCGAATACTTCAACTTCAACGGCACCGCCGGCATGTGGCGCGTGAAGACGATTGCCGATGCGGGCGGCTGGCAGCACGACACTCTCACGGAAGACACCGACCTGAGCTACCGCGCGCAGATGGCCGGCTGGAAGTTTAAATATCTGCCTGACGTCGAATGCCCCGCGGAACTGCCCATCGAGA
Source organism: uncultured Acidobacteriota bacterium (assembly GCA_963830225.1). GTDB lineage: Bacteria > Acidobacteriota > Terriglobia > Terriglobales > Acidobacteriaceae > Telmatobacter. The sequence continues at coordinate 1,506,217 of CAWHLO010000001.1, forward strand.
TGACGGCCTTCAAAACCCAGCAGGCGCGCTGGGCCAAGGGCCTCATTCAGGTGAGCATCAAAGTTCTTCCTGACGTTCTGCGCTCCAAAACCGACTGGCGCAACAAATACGAGGCCTTCTATCACCTGACCTGCAACATGAGCTACCCGCTCATGATGGTCATGGCGGCCTTCCTTATGCCGGCCATGATCTGCCGCTTTTACCAGGGCTGGTTCCAGATGCTGTTCATCGACTTCCCGATCTTCGCCGCGTCGTCTTTTTCCATTGCGGCGTTTTACGTGGAGAGCCAGCGGGTCCTCTTTCCCAAGACCTGGAAGAAGACGTTTTTCTATCTGCCCTTCCTGATGGCTATCGGCATTGGGCTCACCGTAACCAACACCAAGGCCGTGATGGAAGCGCTGCTGGGTATCAAGAGTCCCTTTGCCCGCACGCCGAAATACCGCGTCGCCAAGAAGGGCGAAAGGTCTCATGGGGCAAAGAAGTACCGCAAGCGCCTCCTGCTGGCGCCGTGGATCGAGCTGCTGCTGGGCCTCTACTTCTTGCTGGCCATCCTCTATACGTTCTCAAACCAGAACTACTTCACCGCGCCGTTCCTGATTCTGTTTGTTGTGGGCTTCTGGTATACCGGCCTGATGAGCCTGCTGCAGGGGCGCTTCGAGCGCTGGCGCTCCGGCGGTGCCCCGGTCAGCGAGGAGTCCAGTCCGAAGCCGTTCCCGGTGGGCGTGTAAAGCATCATGGCAAAGACCACTCGGCTGCCTGGCATCGAGGTTCTGTCTGTAGAAACAATCGAACAACTTCCGCAGCGGATACAACATCGCCGGAAGCATTTCACTCTACTTCTGGCTTGGGATGCGCCAACAGAGGACCAAGCGCAGCTTCGGGAATGGATGCGGCCGCTGGTCGATCAGGGGCTGGTCTATTTTTGTGCCTGGGGTAGAGGATGCGAAGTAGTTCATGATGCAGTCGATCAATGCGATATCGAACGGACAGAGATCACAGGAGAGTCAGATCTTGTGATTATGACTACCTGGCATGATGATGAATCTTTGCGCAAAGCCTGCTGGTTTTTCAAGGAGGTTGCTCTTCCGAACGAAACCAGTGAAATTCAGAGTTTCGACCGCTTCGCTGTGGCCGTTGGCGACGCCAAATGGGCGGAAAAAATGAAGGACTTCCTCTGCGCGTGAAGCCGCACCAACTTTGGCTCCGCGACCCGAGAATCGTTTAGTTCCCCTTTTCATCGAATTCAGGTCATTCGCTTGCTGCTCCCACCCGCTTTATCGAATTCTGAGCCGCAGGGTGGTATGGTAGGCACCGAGGGGTATCGTCGCCGCATCCCCGTGAAGATCTGCGGAGGACGTTGTCAAAAGCATTCTTTTCAACGGGGTAGCGGCTTGTGCGGATTTGTTATGCGCCATGGTTGTAGCCATGGCGCACGCAGCGAACGATCGGAAATCCGTGGTCTTCTCATTCTGTGAAACGGCCACGGTTTGATCTGCACGAGCTTCCACCTCCGCATAAGAACGGCACGAAACTGAACCGGGCCTGAACCCGCAACGCAACCCGATCCACTCCTTTGAGGAGACCTGCATGAGCGCCGTCAAATACGACCTGATCGTCATTGGTTCCGGTCCGTCGGGCCAGCGTGCCGCCGTGGCCGCCGCCAAACGTAATAAGCACGTTGCGGTGGTTGAGGCGCGCTCCGTAGTGGGCGGTGTCTGCATCAACACCGGGACCATTCCTTCCAAGACCATGCGCGAGGCGGTACTGCATCTCTCCGGCTACAACTACCGCTCAGTCTACGGCGTCAGCTACCGGGTGAAGGAAAAAATCACGATGGCCGATCTGGCCTTCCGCGTCCAGGCCGTCATCAAAACCGAGGTGGACGTAACCGAGGCCCAGCTATCGCGCAACGGCATCGACGTTGTCCGCGGCGTAGCCCGCTTCGTAGATCCGCATACCATTCACGTGGAAGGCCCGCAGACCGAGACCACACTCGCCGCCGACAACATCATCATCGGCGTCGGCACCAGGCCTGCCTGCTCGCCCAAGGTACCCATCAACGGCCGCACCATCATCAGCAGCGACCAGATTCTGGGTCTCGAAGATCTGCCACGCTCGCTCATCGTGGTCGGTGGCGGCGTCATCGGCGTAGAGTACGCCTGTATGTTCGCCGTGCTCGGCGTGCGCGTCACACTCATTGAAAAGCGCGGACGCCTGCTCGAGTTCGCCGATCAGGAGATTATTGAGGCTCTGAGCTATCACCTGCGCGACAGCCGCGTGACGCTGCGCCTGGGCGAAGAGGTGGACAACGTGGAGGAGCCCTCCGCGGGCACTGTCGTCGCCAACCTCATGAGCAAGAAGAAGGTCTCCGGTGACGCGCTGCTGTACGCTGTAGGGCGCCAGGGCAACATCGACGAGCTGAACCTGGCCGCAGCCGGACTTGAAGCCGACTCGCGCGGCCGCATCCCCGTCGACGAGCACTACCAGACCAAGGTGGAGCATATCTACGCTGTCGGTGATGTTGTCGGCTTTCCATCGCTCGCCTCGGTTTCTATGGAGCAGGGCCGCATCGCCGCCGAACGCGCCATTGGCGATCACGCCACGCAGACCAATCCCAGCTTTTATCCATACGGTATCTACACGATTCCGGAAATCAGCTTTATTGGGAAAACGGAAGAGCAACTGACCGACGAGGATGTGCCCTACGAGGTGGGCATGGCCTACTACCGCGAAGTGGCGCGCGGCCAGATTCGCGGGGACACGACAGGCCGGCTCAAGCTCATCTTCCACCGCGACACGCGCAAGGTGCTGGGTGTGCACATTATCGGCGAGGGCGCCAGCGAACTGGTTCACATTGGCCAGGCCGTGATGGTCCTGGACGGAACCGTCGACTATTTCATTGACGCCGTTTTCAACTACCCCACACTGGCGGAGTGTTACAAGGTAGCGGCGTTCAACGGGCTGGGGCGGCTCCATCGCTACCAGGCCGAGTAGAATCACGAACCGCGTTGCAGGGGAGAGCGCAAACCGCGGCCGCAAGCGCACGATCTCTCCCACACAAGGAGGGCGAGAATGACCACCGCCATCGGCGTTGTCGTGACCGAACGCATCGTAGCCGGCAGGCTTGAGGATAAGCACCTTACAGGAACGGTTCTGCACTATCCCGAAGACCGCGCCGAACTGGACGCCCTGTCTGCCGTTCCCGTCAGCGAACTCGTGGAAATCCTCGCCGGTCTGATTGCCTCGCTCGCCGCCCAGGGGCCGGCTGACGCTATCGGTGTTGCCGTTCCCGGTATTATTCGCCACGGAATCGTGGAAGACTCGCCCAATCTTCCCCAGATCAAAGGCATGCGCATTGCGGAGGATCTTACGCGCGCGCTCAAGGAGCGGGGAATCACCGCTCCGGTTCACGCCACCAATGACGCCGACGCTATCGCCGCCGGTGTGGCTGCCACGCGCGGCCAGCTCGACAAGCTTGTGCGTGTCTGGACCATCGGCAATGGTATCGGGTACGGGCGCTGGCCTTATGTGGAGGGCGTGTGGGAGGGCGGCCACGTGACGGTCACTCTCGACCCCAAAGAGCGCTACTGCGGATGCGGCGGTGTGGGCCACCTTGAAGGCATTGTTGGCTACCGCGCCATGCGTATGCGCTTTCTCGACATGGAGCCTGAGGAAGTGTTTGCCCAGGCTAAGAAAGGCGACGGGCGCTGCCGCGAGTTTGTCGATCTGTGGCACCGCGCCCTGGCGGCGGCAACCGCTTCTTTTATTCATCTGGCTGGACCCGGGCGTTTCTACTTTACCGGCCACAATGTCCGGTTTCTTGAGCTGCCGTTGCTACGCGGCCATCTGGAGTCCATGGTGCGCATGAGCCCGCTGCAAAGCTTTTCGCTGGAGATTCTGCCCTCCGACGACGAAACTCAGCTCATTGGGGCGGGGGTTAGCGCTGTGCGGGCGATGGCGCAGTGAAGGACAGCAGTTCGGAATCAGAGGCCGGAGCTGCGAAAGATCTTGCGCATCGCAGCAGTCACAGGCCGGCGCAGATTTCAATGATTGCCCAACGAATGAATAGAGATGAGTAAGGCTTCTTCGCATGGGAAGAAGCCTTACTCGTTTTCCGGAAAGTTGAGAGTTGGCAGCTAGAAACTACTTCTCACATACGTCTGCGAGAGCCGGTCGTGCCAGCAGAGCCGCTCCTCGTCGAACAGGGACCAGAGGAATCCCAGTCCCAGTGAAAGCACGGAGAGCGTGATGGTTGCCAACCGCCTCAGGCGCTGTGCCCGTGTTGGGGGCTCGCCGCCGAAGGTTGAAAGCTGCAGGCGCGCATACTTCATGCCCGGCGTGGCCTGTGCCAGCGTGAAGAAGAGCGCCATATACAGCGCCGTGATTGCGATAAGTGCAATGCCCGCGCTGATTGCCAGGGCACGGGGCTCCGGGAGGCTCGCAACATTGGCGGCAAATGCGGCGGCGGCTCCTATGAGCGCCGCACCGATCAACGCGGCATCGACCACCAGCGCGAGTACCCGCTGGCTCAGCGGCGCCAGTTCAATCTCGGGTGCTTCCGAGGCTTCAACTGCGTCGGGAATCTCTGCCACGGCGAGCTCTTCAGCCGGCTGGGCATCCAGTTCCATGCCGGACCACTCAGGCTGGGTCCACGACGACGGCGCCGCAGGCGCAGCTTCTGCCGCGGGCTCGGTTGAAATGGTTTCGGGGTCCACTTCGAAGATGCTCAACTGCGCGTTGTACGCCGCGGCATACGGTCCTTCCGCCAGCCGGGGACGGATTTTCCGTGTTGCCACGAGCTCGCGCGGAAACTCGATCAGGTTGGCGTGAAGAGGCTGGGCCGGCTCGGCGGCCTGCATCGCTTCTTCCGGCGCCGCCTCGCTCAGTTCGTCCGGCTGCATCTCGAATGTATTCGGCTCCGCTTCAGAAAACGAAAGTACTTCCTCTGCCTGCGTCTCATCGGCAAGCCGTATCGGAATCGGGTCCGCGGCCGGCGCTTCCTCAACCGGCGCTGTGCTCACCGCCTGCGGCTCCTGCGCAGTCTCCCACGCCAGCACCGTGGCGGCTTCGTGCCTCTCATGTGCCGCCATCTCCGCCGGCTGGGACTCTTGTGCCGTCTCAAGGCCTGCAAACATGGGCTGATCCGCCGCCTGCAAGGCAAGCGCGGATTGCTCGGCGGGCGGCTCTTCCGCCAGCATGTCACTGTAACTGGGTGCGTGGGCAAATCGTTCCGCTACGCGTGCCGCGGCCTCAGCTCCGCGTCGGCTGGCGCTGCGCCGCGGCGTCGAGGACCTTGCTTCCGCCGCGTCGCTCTGCGAACCTTTGCGGTTGCGGTGTTCTGCTACACGCCGGTTCACTTCTTCTTTCCACGCGAATGGAAGGCTGACCTGGGATGTGCTCAAATCTGTTGTCCCTCCTGAGACGCCCGGCGGCACGCGCATGCCAGGCGGCTCCATTGCGGTTCACGTCGCCCCGTATGTACCGGGTGCTCGCAAACTCTGTTCTCAATTGGAGGAGGAAGGTCACGGAGAAAACCCATCCCCTTGCGGATTCTTGCATCCGAAACAGGGGCGACCGATCGTGGATCGGGTAAATCCGGGTTTTGCATGCTGCCAGAGCCGAGCTTCGCGCGTCCCAATCCATGTGTCCGGCGTTTGCTATGCTGGGCCTTACGCCGTTCTTGGCTTCGGAATACGCTTGCGCTACTTTTTATGTATCACGCTGTTGATTCTCTGTCACCTGCAACTTCGCGCGCAGGGCGCACAGGTGTTGACCAACACGGCACATCCTGCAAAGAAAGTTCATGCAAGTACTGCACAGGCCGCGTCCGCGGCAAGCAAACTGCCTGCAAGCGCCATTCCGCCGCACTTGAATCACGAGCAGATCCCCGTTGCCACGCCCGAGCCGCCGCCCACCACCGGAATCCCCGTGCAGATTGAGGCGCTTCAGCAGACGCGTGTCGGCAATATCTGGACTCTCTCCGGCAACGTCGTGATCCACTATCGCGGGTATGTGATCCGCGCCGACAAGATCGTCTACAACCAGGCCACCTCCGAGGTTCAGGCCAATGGACATCTGCAGGTTACCGGCGGCCCGTACGATGTGCTCATCCGGGCCTCGCACGGGGAAATGCAGCTCAACGCGCACACCGCGCGGTTCTACAACGTCACCGGCTCCGAGGGCGTCCGCAGCATGGGGAGCCACGTGGTGTACTCCACGCCCAATCCGCTGCTCTTCTCCGGCCGCATTCTGATTGAAAACGGCGAGGGCAACTACCGCGTTGTGGACGGCTCCATTACCAACTGCCGGCTGCCTCATCCCGACTGGCGGGTTGTCGCGAAGTCCATACGCCTTGAAAACGGTGTTGCCTCCACATCTCACGCGCGCTTCGATCTTCTCGGCATTCCCGTCTTTTACCTGCCCTACCTACGCCATCCCATCTCGCGCAACGGCCGCGAGAGCGGTCTGCTCATCCCCGTACTGAGCACAGGGTCTTCCATTCGCGGGTTCACCTTTGGCGAGCAGGTTTACTGGGCCATTAACCGCAGCATGGACGCCATTGTCGGCTCAGAGTACTTCAGCAAGCGCGGCTGGGCCCCCAACGGCGATTTTCGCTACAAGGGATTCGGCCTGGACCATTTGACGGTGCACTGGAACGCGCTCTTCGATCGCGGCATCGATCAGGCGGAAACCACTCCGTCCTCAACCCCAGGCGCTGCGCCCACGGTCAGCATGGTGCGCGTCAATCAGGGCGGCGTGGATGTTTCTGCCGAAGGGCGCAAAGACCTTTCGCCCAACACCCGTATCGCCGGAGTCGCCGAGTACCTGTCAAGCTACGTGTACCGGCTGATCTTTAATGAAAACTACAATCAGGCCACCAGCTCCGAGGTATCCAGCGTCGTTTCCATCACGCACAACTCGCGCGGCTTTGTTCCCTCGGCGTCGCTGCAACGCTTCCAGACCTTTGCCAGCACCGCCAAAGGCGACGAGGCCAAGATTCTGCACCTGCCGAGTGTGCGCTATGACGTGCTGACGCGTCCGCTGGGCCGCTCACCGTTTTACTGGTGGCTGGGCTCATCCGGTGGTTTTCTCAACCGCTCCGAGCCGGATTTTCACTCCCGCAACGTGGGCCGCTTCGACTTCTACCCGCACATCTCTCTGCCGCTCAGCGCCGGCGGGTGGCACTTTGTGCCCGAAGCCGCGTTGCGCGACACCTTCTACACCATCAGCCAGCACCCCGATTTGACGGGCGCCAACAACGGCGTTCCCACAATCAGCCACGATCCGCTCAACCGTGCCGATATCGAAGCTTCCATCGATATACGCCCGCCGGCTCTCGAGCGCGATTTCCAGTTTCCTTTGTGGCATCGCGAGCTGCGCCACGTCATCGAGCCGGAGATTACCTACCGGTACGTTGGCGGTATCGGCGCCAAGGCTCGCAACGTGCTGCTCTTCGACACGACGGACATCGCCACCGACACCAGCCAGGCCGGCTTCTCGCTTACACAGCACTTCTACCTGCGGCCCACCAACGCCCGGCCCTGCACCACCGCGGAAGACCAGCCCGATGGTACCGATGCGGGGGGCGGCGAAGGCACGTCTTCCGGCTGTGCCCGTTCGCGCGAGTGGGCAACCTGGCAGATCGCCCAGGACTTCTATGTGAATCCCAATTTCGGTGGCGCGGTGATCCCCGGCCGCCGCAACGTGTTTGCTTCGACGCTCGATCTGGATCCCATCGCCTTTCTTACCTCGCCGCGCAACATTTCGCCCATCGTTTCGCGGCTGCGCTTCAACGCTATCCCCAACCTGAGGGTCGAGTGGGATCTGGATTACGATCCCCGAGCCGGCCAACTCGACTCCGACAACCTGTTTGCCGGCTACAGTTTCGGACGCACCACCATTGGCGTGAGCCACGCCCTGCTCAATGCGGTGGACGAGAACACGGGGACCTCTTCGACCACGCTCAAGAGCCAGATTGTTCGTCCCTATCTTTCCTTCGGCAAGCCCACGGGCGAGGGTTTCAACCTGGCCGCGAACGGCGGTTATGACTTTGTCCTGCACCAGGTGCAGTATGCGGGGGTGCAGGCGGTCTACAACTGGAACTGCTGCGGCATCACCCTCGGCTACCGCCGTTTCGAGCTGGGTTCGGCGGGTACCGCGAACCGCGACGAAACCCAGTGGCTCTATGGCTTCACTTTTGCCAACTTTGGAGCGGTAGGCGACCTGCGCCGCTCCAACTCGGTCTTCCGCGATCGCTCCCAGCCACCTGCGTACTGATCCGGCAATGTCTGCAAGACACAGAATCTGCGTGCCCGGCAAAGCATTGCTGCTTTGCCGGGCACACTTCAATTTTGCTGAATTGGGGTGGTGATTGGGAAAAGCCCGTCGCGCAGAGGCTTGCACTTTCAGCCAGCCTCTCAATCGCTCAGTGCCCGCGCGCTTCGAGAAACTTCTCCGCCTCCAGAGCGGCCATGCATCCCGATCCGGCCGCCGTGATCGCCTGCCGGTAGCGCCGGTCCTGCACGTCGCCGCAGGCAAAGACGCCGGGGACCACCACTTCGTTGTGCGTTGTGAGCACATTGCCCGTGGTCTTGATGTAACCGGATTCGTCCAGATCGAGCTGCCCGGCAAACATCTTCGCGTTGGGCTCGTGCCCGATCCCGAGGAAGAGTCCGCTCACCGGCAGTTCGCTGAGCTCGTCGGTCTTCACGTCGCGCAGGCGCAGGCCCTTCACTTCCTTTTCGTCAACGCCCAGCACCTCGTCCACGACCACATTGGTGCGCAGCTCGATGTGCGGATGCGCGATGGCGCGCTCCAGCATGATCTTGGAGGCGCGGAACTGCTCGCGCCGGTGCAGCAGCGTGACCTTGGAGGCAAAGCGGGTCAAGAACAGCGCCTCTTCCATCGCCGAATCGCCGCCGCCGACCACCGCGATCTCCTTGCCGCGGAAGAAGAAGCCGTCGCAGGTGGCGCAGCTCGATACGCCGTGCCCGATCAGCGCCTGCTCGCTCTCGATCCCCAGCCAGCGGGCACTGGCGCCGGAAGCGACGATCAGGGTATTCGCCTGCAGCTCGCCGGTCCCGGTCTGTAGCCGGAACGGAGATACGCTCAGATCCACTTTGTGCAGGTGCGTGAGCTGGAAGCTGGCGCCGAAACGCTCCGCCTGCTTCTTCATGTTGGCGATTAGTTCCGGGCCCTGGATGCCCTCCGGCCAGCCCGGAAAATTCTCTACCAGCGTGGTAATCGAAAGTTGCCCACCGGGCTCATGTCCTTCCAAAACCAGCGGGTTCAATCCCGCGCGCCCCGTGTAGATTGCCGCGGTAAGCCCCGCGCACCCCGAACCAAGTATCACCGTGTCGTGAATTTCGCTCATAATTCCTTTCCCGTTTCGATTGTAGCCGCCCGCACCTGTGAGGCCCATAGCGGCGGAATCGTCGTCCTCGCCGCAGTTTCGAGACGAGGTGCGGTTGCAGCGGACTCTTCCACGATATGATGATCGCGATGGCCCATCTGACTCTTGTCTACGGACTCAGGCTGCTGCCTGCCGGCGAAGTGACTGAAATTCAAGACGCTATTCTCAAGCTTGCCAACGGCCACGAGGCCCATGTGGCAATGCATGTGCTTGAAGGGACGCGTCAGCAGATCGAGGCCCAGCTCAAGCGCAGCCTCGACGCTTTCTTCGACTTCTATCCGGAGATCTGACCGGGTGCTTCCCGGTCGGCGGCTGGAACGCGCCGTCCTCGCCGACGTTTGTTGTTTTTCCGCTGCGGCGGGCAGCCAGCTTGAGGGAGCTCGGCAGCCGCATGCAGAGCCTTTAAGAAATCTCCAATCTGAACCTCCGCAATTCCTAGAAACTTCTCATGAGCACCGGCACACTTTGGACCCAAGGATGCGGTAATCCCTCTGTCCGGAGGGCTTGCCGTGCTCAGCCTCGTCTTATCGCGCCGCCACATCCAATCGGCTTCCTGCCTAACCGCCCTTCTGCTGTTTGTGCTCGTTCCCGCAGCCGCTTTTGCGGGCGGGCCAAAATATGTCGCCGGGGTCAGCTACTTTAACGCAAGCATGGTGGGGCAGCCGGTCCGCTGGGCGCAGGGTCAGGTGAATTATTACGTGGATCAGGGCCCGCTGAATGCCACCGTCAGCAATCAGCAGGCCACGGCCGTGGTGGATGCCGCCGCCGCACTCTGGAGCGCCGTTCCCACCGCCGGTGTGACTCTGACGGACAAGGGCCAGCTTAATGAAGATGTGAGCGGCTCCAATATTGTTGCCGCGGCCGACAACCAGATTGCCCAGCCGGCCGACGTGGCGTCTTCGGCCACGGACTACCCGGTGGGTGTCATCTACGATGCTGACGGTTCGGTGATCGACGCTCTCTTCGGCAGCGGCGCCAGCCAGCCGGACGCCTGCGAGAACAGCGGCGTCTGGGTCTGGATCGACAACGTCACCCCGGATGCCGCCATCGCCCACGGGATCATCATTCTCAACGGCCTCTGCGCTACCAGCAGTGGCCTGCTCGAGATGATGAGCTTTCAGGTGGAGCGCGCCTTCGGCCGCATTCTCGGCCTTGACTTCTCGCAGGTGAACCCCAACGCGCTGACGGACGGCAATCCCGAGGCGGCCGAGGCCTGGCCGATCATGCAGCCCCTGAGCGGTGCCTGCGGCTCCACTGGCGGCAAGTGCATTCCCAATCCGACGACCCTGAGCTACGACGATATTGCCACCCTTAACCGCATTTACCCGATCACCGCCGCGAATCTCGACGCCTTTCCCGGCAAAGAGATTACCGCAGCCAACACCGTCTCCATCCAGGGCACCATAAGCTTCCGCACCGGGTACGGGATGCAGGGCGTGAACGTGGTGGCGCAGCCGCTCGACGCAAACGGCAACCCCATGCCGCAGTACACGGTCACCTTTGTTTCCGGCGCCTACTTCAACGGCAACCACGGCAATCCCATCACCGGCTACACCGATGCGGACGGCAACGCGCTGGACATGTGGGGTTCCAATGATCCATCTCTCCAGGGCTACTTCGATCTGAGCGGCATTCCGCTGCCGCCGGGCGTGAGCCGAGCCGACTACCAGATCACCTTCGAGGCCGTCGATCCGCTTTACATCCTTGGCGATTCTGTGGGGCCGTACATCGACGGGCAGGTGACGCCCTCCGGGTCGCTGAACGCCGTTACGCTCCGCGGCCTTACGGATGGCAGCACGCAAACGGTCGACGTTACAGCAGACAATTCGGCCGCCGGAAACTACCAGGACGCGATCGGCTCCGAATCGACGCCGCGGCTGATGCCGGCCAGCGGTTTCTGGCTGGGGCGTCTCAGCCAGATTGGCCAGACCGACTGGTTCACCTTCCCGGTGCGCGCGGGCCGCACCTTTACCGTGGTCACGCAGGCTCTGGATGAAACCGGAGCGCCCACGGAAACCAAGGCCATGCCGGCTATCGGCGCATGGGACGCCTTTGACGCCATCGGCGCGGCTCCCGTGGGCTATGCGCCCAGTTTGAATGGGCTGGCAACAGGCGAAACGTGGCTGCAGGCGATGGCCTCTTCCGACGATGTGGTTCGCATTGGTATTGCCGACCAGCGCGGCGACGGCCGGCCTGACTACGCCTACAAGGGATGGCTGCTCTACGCCGACACGGTTCAGCCTGCGCGGCTGCCCGCATCGGGAGGCCCCATCGTCATCTACGGCATGGGCTTCCGGCCCAATGACACGGTGCTGGTTGGAGGCCAGGCGGCGACCATCACCAGCATCTCGCCCAACGAGATTACGGCTGTCGCCCCGCCGGCTGCGAGCGGTGTTTCCGGCTCAGTGGACGTGGAAGTGGACGACCTGCCGGTGTTCTACGCGAGCGCCATTATAGGCGGCGGTGTCAGCTACGATTCCGGCACGGGCGATGCGCTCACTCTCGACACCGCGCCGGCAAATACCGTTCCGATTGCCACGCCGCTACCCTTCACGGTGACTGCGCTCGGCCCCAATCTTTCGCCTGCCGGTGGAGTCGCCGTAACCTACGCGGTCACCAGTGGCTCGGCTACTCTCGGCTGCGGCCAGCCTGCATGTTCGGTCACGGCTTCAGGCGACGGGATGGCCACGATACCTATCACCGCCGTCGACAGCACGCCTTCAGTGGTCACGGCATCGCTCAGCAACGGATCGAGTTTGCAGGCGCACTTTACCGGAGGCACGCCGCCTGTGCTTACCTCGCTGACACCGCGGTTATCGCTCTCGGCCAGGGCCACTTTTACGTGGACCGTGCGGGCGCTGGTGCTCGAGAACGGCGTGCCGTTGAGCGGGCAGTCTGTTACATGGCAAACCGCATCCAGCGGGATTTCGACACAGGGAAGCACCACGGCGATTACTACCTCGTCAGGCATCGCTACGAACACGCTTACCGTGGGGCCGCTGGCGGAGGGGCAGTCCGCCTCAATCAACGCATGCCTGAACGGCACCAGCCAGTGCGTTGCCTTTACGGCGTTCGGGGCGCGGCCGGAGTATGCGCTGCTGAAGCCTGTTTCAGGGACGGCGCAGAATCTTTCCATCTCAGGCACGCCGAATCAGATTGTGCTGCGGCTGCTCGATACGGATGGCAACCCAATGGCCGGCGGCACGGTTACGCTTTACCAGGCGCTCAATGCCTGGACGCCGCCCTGCGCGCCGCATGGGGTTTGCGCGCCCGGGCAATTGCTGGCGGCGCAGCAATCTACGGCTGTATCGGCGGTTGACGGGACGGTGACTTTTACGCCGGCTTCGCTGCCGGGTGTGGCTACGAAGCTTGTGGGGCTGGCGGCGAGTGGAGATACTGCGGCTGTGAGCATCCGCATTGAGCAGCATCCTTTGTAGATCTCTTCAGAGACTCCGAAGGCGTTCCAATTGTTGGAATTTCATTCATTGACGCTACGGGTTCCGCAGCATATTCTGGCACTGTTTCTGATTCTTCAAAAGCAAAGCATCACGCGGACGCGCTGGAACTCTAGGGACTACTTTGTTAGAACGGGATTTGCAGGAATACTTATTTAACCATCCTGAGGTTCTCCTGCCAGGCGAGACAGTTCTGGAGAGATCTCGTGAGTTCTTTATTGAAGGGAAGCGGATCGATCTCCTGCTCCGCACAGATGATTGCCAGTACATCGTCGAGCTGAAAGCAGTTCCTTTGACCCGGGAGCATATCGGTCAGGTCATCGAATACTACGGCTTGATGAGGCCTCACAGCCGAGACGGTGTACTCAGGATGATTCTGGTAGCTCCTTCCATTCCTCCGTTCAGAAAGGTGCTTCTTGAAGAGCTGGGAATTCGTTGCGTAGAAATCCCTAATGCACCCATCACACAGCCGGAGAAGGAACGGCTCCAGAGGGAAGCTTCAATTCATCGGAAGGAGGAAAGTCTAGAGCGAGATCTGCAGAAATACTTGCCGGACTTGACTTCAATCCGGTATGAATCCCTTGTGATGGAGGTTACTCGAGAGTCGCTGGCCATATCCCATCGGCTGCTTAGAGACTCATTAGCGGAAATTCGGGAAATCTTCGCGGAATATGAGGTGCGGCCAATTAAGATGGCCCGAGCGGATTCTCCGGACATGATCTGCGAGGCCATCCCCGACGGTACAGACGAGTTGCCTGCGTTTAAGCGTGGTGGAGCGTGGTGGGCCTATGCGTTTGGGGAATGCGAGGAGATGCCGAAGAATGATCTTCCGAATATCTCTGCGATGGCAATGCCATGGTCATTCGATCTAGCTATCAACGCGGAATTACGGTCGTCCCAGGCGGTCATGAAATCTCGAATCAGCCGTGAGCCAGCGGTTCTTGATGATCTTGTCCGCGAACATGGCGGCATTCAATTCCAAGCGATCCTGAAAATCGAACATCAGCCGCGGTTCTATCATTGGATTCCGCTCATCTCAAGGAATTCGGGATCCTGGAACGCTGATACTTTTCTCGAAGCTGTCGATAAGATCACGGCTGACTACCCCACCGTTAAAGGCAGATGGATCGCGCAAATCGCGGATCACCGAAAGGAATTGAGCACCAAGCAGCTTTCACATATGCGTGCGGCAAACAGACGGCCCAATGTCGCCCTTAGACTAGTCCGTACATTCAAGTCTGATGATCCGTTCTGGTCACTGCCTTATTCGGATCAATGCCAGATGTTCATCTCCGAGTGCCGTCGATTGAAGCCGTTCATTGAGTTCCTTAGGGAACCTCTGAAAATCGCCGAGTTATGAAGCTGCTAGACCCTTGTTTCGCCGCATTTCCTCAGAAACTTGTCGATTTCGCGGTTTTCGATCTTGCCGTTATGCCCGCCGGAGGCTCGATAGAGCCCCGGCGGACACACTACGCCCCTTGCGGGGACACCTGCAAATTGATCTTCGCCAGCCTCCTGCGGTGCTGGTAGATATTGACCAAGGCAAAGGCCGCACACAGCCATTCGTGGTTTTTCTTCAACCTGCGATAGCGCACCTTGGTAAAGCCGAAGACGCGCTTGAGAATGCGAAACGGCCACTCCACCTTGGAGCGCACCCGGGCCTTGGTCCGGTTCTTGCGCTTCTGCACTTCATCGACACCGGCCTTGGTCTTCACCCGGCGGCTGGTCATGTCCTGGGCGGCAGGCGCAGCTTTGTGGATCGACTCTGTTTGTCCCTGGTAACCGGCATCGCCCCAGACCTTCCTCTCGTCGCCGTGCAACAGGTCGGGCAGCATGTGAACATCGGAAACGCTCGCCGCCGAGGTGCACACCGAATGCACAACCCCTTCCCTGGAATCGACGCCGATGTGCGCCTTGGCGCCGAAATACCACTGATTTCCCTTGCGCGTCTGATGCATCTCCGGATCGCGCTCTTTCTTCTCGTTCTTGGTGGACGAAGGCGCGTGGATAATGGTCGCGTCCACGATGGTCCCGGTCGTGATGCGGATGCCGCGAGTGGCCAGATAACCATTCACCGCATCCAGCATTTGGCCGCCCAGTTCGTGTTCTTCGAGCATGTGACGGAAGTTGAGAATGGTGGTCTCGTCGGGCACCGGAGCCCGGCCCAGATCGATGCCTGCAAAGCGCCGCAGCACCGGCGATTCGTAAAGCGCGTCTTCGACCGCAGGGTCCGAGAGCGCGAACCACTGCTGCAGAAAATAGACTCGTAGCATGATGTCGAGGCCTACCGGCTTGCGGCCCATCTCCCCCTTTGAGTAATGCGGCTCAACCAGCGACAACAACTCAGCCCAAGGCATGACGGCATCCATTTCTTCCAGAAACTGTTCGCGCCGGGTCTTCTTCGAGTAACGTTGAAACTCTGCTTGATGGGCCAATGTCATTTGCCGCATGCCTGATCGATCTCCCTGACTCCACATTACCTGCATCAGTTGTGGATCGGGGAGTTCTTCAGAGGTTCCTTAGATGATGCAACGAAGCCGTTTTCCAGATTGAGACGTCGCCACTTGTCCGGGCTCCTCAAGATGCGTGATGATCCTTCATGATCACGAGGCCGCGTACGGGGCGCGGGTGACATGGCGGCTGACTGTGTTTCAATGGGCGTGGTTGGGGAAGGAGCAGAATTGTGTCACAGAATTCATATTCAGAAAATCATCATCATCTGACGAGGCGCAAAGTCATTCAGGGGACGGCGGGGCTGGGAGTTGCACTGTGGCTGGATAAGTCTGGCCTGGCAATGAGCGGCGGAGAGACGGGTCCGATTTCAGCTGATCTGGGCGGCAGCATGTGGACCTTGCGCGAGGAGGATAAGCGCGGTTCGACTCCGGCATTGATTCCCGGCAGTACTTACACGAATCTTCTTAAGTCCGGCGTAATTCCCGATCCGTTTTTTGGAGAGAACAACGGAAAGGTGCAATGGGTCGCGGAGAAAGCGTGGTTCTTCGAGCGCGAGTTCGATGTTCCGGATGCATTGCACGCAAAGCAGCATGTGGATCTGGTTTGTCATGGGCTCGATACGCTTGCGACGATCTGGCTGAACGGACACAGCGTTGGCAGCACCAACAACATGTTCCGCAGGTGGACATTCGATATCAAGCGGCACCTGCGGAGGGGAACGAATCACCTGCGTATCCGCTTTGATCCGCTGACTGCTTATGTCAAGAAGCAACGGGAAGCTTATGAGCAGAAGTACGGAATCGACCTGCCCAACCAGCGCTCGTGGGTTCGCAAGGGGCCTTACATGTGGGGATGGGACTGGTGCCGTCCGATTCTCACGCAGGGCATCTGGAAGAAGATTGAGGTTCTGGGCTATGACACGCGTATTGCAGACCTGGGTGTCATGCAGAGCCATCAGGCGGATGGTTCTGTGCAACTGGAGATGCATACCACGTTGGCCGGGCGGACTGCCGGAGCACACCTGGAGGCCCGGATATCGCTGGCCGGCGAGGTGGCGGCGACAGCGAAGGGCGCGGCAAGCGAAGGCGAGACGACGCTACAAACGGCCATCGCGAAGCCGCAGCTTTGGTGGCCGAACGGTATGGGCAACCAGCCTCTCTATACCGTGACTGTGCAATTGAAGGATGGGGAAGGGAAGCTTCTGGATACGGCAACGCGCCGCATTGGATTGCGAAAGATTGAAGTGGTGCCGCCCAATGGCGACGTGGCTCTGCACGTGCGGGTGAATGGTGTGCCGGTATTCGCGAAGGGTGCGGATTGGATTCCTGCGGATAACATGCCGACACGCGTAACGCCGGAGATTTTGCGCTGGTATATGTCAAAGGCGGCGGAATGCAATTTTAATTTCATCCGGCTTTGGGGCGGCGGCTATTACGAAGAGGACGAGTTATTCGACTTATGTGACGAGTTAGGGCTGATGCTGCAGTTCGAGTTCAAGTTTGCCAACGCGAGTTATCCGGTGCAGGACAAAGCGTGGATGGATAATCTTCGCGAGGAGATCGAACAGCAGACGCGCAGATGCCGGAACCATCCCTCGATTGTGATCTGGAGCGGGAACAACGAGATCAAATACTTCAAAGGGTACGACCAGCTTTTCAAGGATTTCATCGGCGGGATTGTGAATCGCCTTGTGCCGGGTGCGTTTTATGAGGTGGGCAGCGGCGCACACGGCAGCGGAGACATTCACTCCTGGGCGGTGTGGCATGGGAACAAACCCGTGGAGAGTTACGGGCAGATTGAAGGGTTCGTAACTGAGTTCGGCATGCAGTCGCCTCCGGTGCCGATGACGGTGAGCGCTTTCACCGATGCGGCGGACCGCCAGGATTTCTTTTCGCCGGTGATGCGCTATCACGAGTTGGATGGCAGCGGGCACGGTCTCAAGATCATCATGGACTACACGGAGGAGAACTTCGGCAAGGCGCCGAAGGACTTTGACGATACCGTGTGGCTCACCAACCTCAACCAGGCCTGGGCGATTCGTTATGGCGTGGAACATTGGCGGCGCGACATGCCGCGCTCGATGGCGGCTGCCATCTGGCAGTACAACGACTGCTGGCCGTGTTCAAGCTGGTCGATGGTTGATTACTATCGGCGCGCGAAGCCGCTGCTCTACCAGTCGAAGCACTTCTTTGCTCCTGTTCTGGTGAGCGGAGTGCCGGATGCAAAGAGCGGGCAGGCAGAGATCTACGTTACGAGCGATCTGCAGAAAGACGCCCAAGGCGAATTGGTTTGGAGCGTGACCAGCGTTGCTGGTGAGGTGCTGCGGCAGGGGACGAAGCAGATCGGTATACCGGCACGAACAAGCCGGCGTGCGGAGGTGCTGGATCTCTCTGATCTGGTGCAGGCACACGGTGCGGGGAACCTTCTGGTTTGGCCCGAGGTGGTGATCGACGGACGAACGGTGGCGCGAAATACTCTGCTGTTTGGACGGCCGAAAGAGCTGAAGCTGAAGCAGCCGAATCTGACGGTGAGCACCAGCGGTGGCGAGATGCACTATCGCTTGGTGATCGAGACGGATGCGCCGGCGCTCTGGGTGTGGGCCGATGTGCAGAATACAGATGCCACGTACTCAGATAATTTCCTGGATGTGCGTCGCGAGCGGGCTGCTGAGATAGAGGTCTGGCTGGACAAGCCGATGACTCCTTTCGAGTTCCGCAGCAAGCTGCAGATTCGCAGCGTTTACGATGTTGCGCCGGAGATGCGGAGTTGAGTTGGGGGCTTTGAATCGCTGGAGCAGTTGAAGAGGCAGATGAGCGCGGTGGCTTGTGCGCGCCGTGTGTAATGTGCGTGTGTGGAGCATCAACCTGCGCAGCGCGATGTTATGGTTAGGAGCATGCCCGTGCTTACGCTTCAGGAACAGTTTGGCCAGATCGATATTTACCTCTTCGACCAGCTTTTGAAAGGCCGCATTCTGCCCGGAATGCGGATCCTCGATGCTGGATGCGGCTCGGGCCGTAATCTTGTGTACCTGCTTCGGGAGGGGTACGAAGTTTATGCCGCGGACGCCGATGCCGAGGAGGTGGAGAAGGTGCGCGGCATGGCTCGTGAGCTGGCTCCATCACTTCCGGCATCGAATTTTCGCGTTGAGCCGGTGGAGCAGATGTCATTTGAGGATGCTTGCGCCGATGTGGTGATCTGCAATACGGTGCTCCACTTTGCACGGGACGATGCGCACTTTGAGGCGATGCTCAAGGAGATCTGGCGGGTACTGAAACCGGGCGGGCTCTTCTTCTCCCGGCTGGGATCGTCGATCGGGATGGAAAGCCAGATTGAACACATCGAGGGACGCCGCTACAAGTCGCCCGATGATTCAGAGCGATACCTGGTGGATGAAGCGCTGCTCGCCTCGTTTACGGAGCGGATGGGTGAACTGGCAGATCCGATTAAGACAACGATCGTTCAGAATCAGCGCGCGATGACTACATGGGTTTTGCGGAAGAGGGCGTAGTTGGGCTTTCGCGGCTTCAGCCGCCGATCTTCTCAGTCAACTCGACCCAGCGTTCGTATACAGTATGGTGATCTGCCTTTGCCTGCTCGAGTTCGGCGAGGGCGGCGGTGAGGGCTTCGGGGTCAGTGACGACTTCAGGGGTTTCGATGCGCTGCTCGGCGGCGCGGAGGCGGGCATCGGCTTCCTCGATGCGGGCTTCGATGCCGTCGTACTCGCGCTGCTCCAGGTAAGAGAGTTTTTTGCGCGGAGGCGCTGCCGGGGGTGCAGTTGCTGCGGGTTCGGGTGTTTCTTTTTCGGCCACTCCCGATGCGGCGCGGGCCTGCTGGTCGCGCCAGGTTTCCCATTGCAAGTAGTCGGCAAAGAGAGCGGCGTTGCCGAAGCCGTCGAGGCCGAGAACGGAGTTGGTCACGCGGTCGAGCAGATAGCGATCATGAGTGACGAGGACCAGGGCCCCGGGAAATTCGAGGAGAGACTCTTCGAGAATTTCGAGTGTGGGAATGTCGAGGTCGTTGGTGGGCTCGTCGAGGATGAGCACGTCAGCGGGTTGCAGCATGAGCCGGGCGATGAGGACGCGGGCGCGCTCGCCGCCGCTGAGGCGCTCAACAGGCTGATTGAGCTGTTCGCTGGTGAAGAGGAAGCGCGAGGCATAGCCGGCGACGTGGATCACGCGGTCCTGGTAGATGACGGAATCGGAGTCGGGTGCGAGCGTGCGGCGGAGGGTGAGTGATGTGTCCAACTCGCGCATCTGCGAGAAGTAAACGATGCGCAGGCCGGGGGCGCGGCGGATTTCGCCGGCGCTGAGGGGGACTGCGCCGGTGATGGCGCGGAGTAGCGTGGTCTTGCCAGAGCCGTTGGAGCCGGCGAGGCCGAGCTTGAGGCCGTTGGTCAGGTTGATGCTGACGCCGCGCAGGATTTCGCGATCGCCGAGGGTGACGGCGGCGTTCTCAATTTCAACGAGGCGTTTGGTTTGGCGGCCGCTGGCGTCGAAGCTGATATCGGTTGTGGAGGTGCGGGTGCGGGATTCGGCTTCGCGCAACTCGGTAATGAGCGCATTGGCATTGTCGATGCGGGCTTTGGCCTTGGTGGTGCGGGCTTTGGGACCGCGGCGGAGCCACTCCATCTCAGTGCGAACGCGGTTGCGGAGGCTTTCCTGGGCGCGCTGCTGCCACTCGACGTAGGCCTCGCGGTTTTCGAGAAATTTCGAGTATCCGCCCTTTACGCGCAGAAGACCTTCGGAATAGATGCGGTTGAGTTCGACGACATCGGAGGCGACGTTCTCAAGGAAGTAGCGGTCGTGGGTGACGACGACGAGGGCGAATTTTGCGGCGCGAAGCAGGTCTTCAAGCCACTCGATGCCGTCGAGATCGAGGTGGTTTGTGGGCTCATCAAGGAGGAGAACGTCCGGCTGGGTGACGAGGGCTTCAGCGATGGCGAGGCGCTTGCGCCAGCCGCCGCTGAGGCTTGAGGCTTCCCGGTCCATGCCGGGATTGCCGGGGGTGTCGTCTTCAGTGAAGCCGGCGCGGCCCAGGGTTTCGCGCAGGAGCTGCTCGCGTTCGGTGGAGGGAACGGCGGAGCGTTCCATGGCGACTTCAATGACCTGGCGAACGGTGATGCCGGGAGTGAAACCGGAGATCTGATGTACGTAGCCGATGCGGGCGCGTTTGCGGAAGGAGACTTCTCCGGAGTCAGGTTGCTGCTCGGCGCCGAGGATGGCGAGGAGGGTGGATTTGCCTGTGCCGTTGGGGCCGATGAGGCCGATGCGGTCACCGTCGTGGACAGCGAAGGAGATGTTGTCAAAGAGTGGAGTGGCGCCGAAGCGTTTGGAGATGTTCTGTGCGATCAGGATCGGCGGCATGTTTTCAGTTTACGGGGCAGGGAAGGTGGATTGGCAGAGGTGCTTTCCAGTACGGCGGGATCAAGATAAACAGCCAGCAGCGTTACGATTTTGTTTGCTCGAGAACAGCGAATAATCGGGGGGAATGCGACCCGACCAGCATTTTCGAGCGTTGCCCGGTTTGCGCCGGCGTGGTCAAAAAGAGCTTCGCTACTGAGTCCGGCGAGCTGATGAGATTGCAGAAGTTCCTGGTGGGCCCGGAGGGATTCGAACCCCCAACCAAGGGATTATGAGTTTTTCCCGGGATATGGGGTAATCAGTACCTAACCCACTGAAAACAGAGGCGAAGTACGGCAAACCGCCCGCACGGAAGGAAAATGCACTGTCGTTGATCCCGTTGGATTTAGCAGAGCTCGACTGAGTCTGTACGTCACAATTTACGTCACAAGAATTTAGCCGAATCTATTCCTAGTATTGGCCCTGTTCAGGAGAAGCGATCAAGACAGCAGAGGAGGCCAGTCCTCCGGCGCGCTTCGCATACTGACTTTTGGACATTCCATCTGGAGGACAAATAACGACATGCGCTGGGTTGTTTTGGAATTCTGCTGGCTTCCGATATACCCATAAGCCGCTTGCTCGCACGATGGAAAGCGGGATAGTTGCCGCTCCAAGTTCTTTTCCGAGCATCTGAGAGAGCTGCGGCAGAATGTCCCTGAAAAAACCATCTTCTCCGCCCACTTCGCTAGCGACAAAACAAGATGTTTCCAGTTGACCGTCAATGAACGTGGCCGAAGTTAACCTCTCGGCCCCGTTATCCTCGCGAACCCAGTCGGGATGGACAGCTCTGATCAGTACTGCTTCATGCGGAATGCTGGCGTCATCGTGTCGCGGCATAGAGTTGCTGGTGCTGAGACTGCGGTACGCTCACAAGCCACTTGAGGTAAGAGTCCAAGCTTTCGTCTTCCTCGAATGGAACGTCACGTCCAGCCTCTTTCGCCACAATTACCAATTCCCCATCTGCAAATGAAGTGATTTCAATAGCGCGCATTCCACTTCGCCAATCTACGTGCAAGCCTTGACCAGATATTGGCACAACTGATGGGAAAGGCAGGGATTGAATTGTCACACCAGCAAGCTGGAGGCGAAGTACACCGGCAGCACGCTCGGAAGCCTGAAGATTTCCAATTCCCGGAACAGTCGGACCGCGTTCGAGCTTAGCAATTCGGGTGAATACTTCGCTCTTCCACGTTCCAAAGCTCGATTCGAGAAAGCCACCTCGGCCCGCCCAAAAAACAAGACTCGAAGGTGAGGCATAATCAGGCCGTCTGAAGTCCTCTCGAATTTCAACGGTCGGCGGCAGTGTCATTAACGCCATTTGCGCCCCCAATGCTCCTGCTGAACTTGTAAAGAGGTAAATTCCGAAAAACCCTTCACAACCGCGTAGTGACCTTTATCGAGCCAATCAAGAATACTCGCGAGATCGCTACCCCTAGGCTTTCCGACAGCGGTTAACCCGAGTTGCATAATCTGCTTTCCTTCTGGTGAAAGAACCGGCACAAGTTCCACCTGAAGGCTCCCAGTATCGTCCGGAAGTTCGTACCCGAACGCGAATCTTGCGTGGGCCAGATTGCTCAAAAGTCCATCAACCTTCTCAGGAGAGATAATCGGCATTATCCGGCTTAAGGACAGAATGTCGTCCCACTCCCTTCCGCGGACAAAATGGTTAATGTAAGTGACTTCGCATTTCCAAGCCTCAATCGGAGAGAATCCAGACTCCCCGAGGAACTGATGGAAGATTTCAAAATCCTGCTCGAAAGAAGGCCGGATCGTTGCGTAGCGTGGATAATTGTGGTTTTGCGGCAGTGCTCTCCAATTTCGGACAAAACCACCCGACCGTATCTGAACCAGTTGGGTTCTTTCCCTGTCTAAAAAAAAACACCTCAGCGGCGGATCTTGAAAGCTGAACTCGGCAGGTGTTGGAGCGAATAGCAGTGGCTGCACTTCGCAATTCGGATACTTGGCCTTGAAACGCTCCCAAAGCACTCCGTAGTGGACAACATTCCACCCCTTCAGTTGAGCGAATTCAACGGCCAATGCCGTCTCGACCACCGGAGGTGTCTCGTATTCCGGAAGTGGCTCAATCATCCAGTCAGTTCGCAAGCTCGCACCCAAGTCTATCCATCATAGACCCATGAGATGGCGTAAATATCTTTACATTTACACGGGTATTTATGCAAATATACTTACGTGAACTGGCGCGAAGAACTTGGGGATCAAATCCGAAAGGCTCGAAAAGCCGCCGGGCTATCTCAGCTGCAACTTGCTGAAATGACATACGTTAAGAGAGAGCACATTAGCAATATTGAGCTTGGGAAGAACTCGCCTGCCGTGAAGATAATTACGGACATCGCGAAAGCGTTGGGGACTTCATTTCGTCTAGATGGTTGCGTTATCGATCCCGGCTCCGGAACCGCTGTCCCGTATCGTCCCATTCCAGCTTCAGAGCAAATGAGATTTGATTTCGGTGTCGAATATCGTTTCGTAGCTCGATCAATTCTGTTCAAAGCTCGCGACAATGATGAAGTTGAAGTGCGAGCAGTGCTCTCACACAAAAGGAGCGCCTAATTCTTCTTGGCGTAGAATGGCCCTTCACAGGAAAATCCCTCTCAGGAGCGCGTGGGAGCCATGCCAACGAAGCCCAGGAAACCCTTAAGGAGCACGCGCAAGTCAACCCCTTCGAAGAGCGCCAGTAAGACGACACCTGCCCCGATTGCTAGAAAGACAGCACCGCCAAAGGCGAAGCGTAAACGCTCGGGGAATGGAAAGGCTGCGCCCGGTGGGAAGGCTGCGCTTCAGAGTGTCATGGATTATCGACATGACGAAGCCACGCGGAAGAACAATCCCCCGGCGAAGATTGCGGCGGAGGGGACGGTCCCCGTCCTGCCGAAGATTCGGTATGAGTACAGCCCGCGGCTGGCCCCGGTCCTGCGCTTCGATCCCACGGGCGGGCCCGATGCCCTGCCGGAACTGCTCCAGAAGGCGCAGAGGGGCGCTATAGCGCCGGAGGAGGCCCGTTTGCTAGCCGATGCCCTGCGCATTCAGGAGCCGTGGCTCGAATGGGCCAACAAACGCGAGAAGCGGCATTTCGAGGTTGACCCAGTTGCGCTGCACATCCATGAGCGGGTGAGTCCGCAGGCGATTCTCCGCGTGGCGGCGCGGCAGGATGTGGAGCGCTCGCTGTTTGCCGATCCCGAGCAGACCTACAACGAGGCAGTGCAGTTCTACCAGCACGAGGTTCCATGGACAAACCGGCTCATCTTGGGCGACAGCTTGCAGGTGATGGCTTCGCTCGCCCAGCGCGAAGACCTCGCGGGTAAGGTCCAGATGATCTATATGGACCCGCCATATGGGATCAAATTTGGCAGCAATTTTCAGCCGGAAGTGGGCAAACGGGACGTAAAGGATAAGCAGCAAGACCTCACCCGCGAACCGGAAATGGTGAAGGCCTACCGAGATACTTGGCACCTTGGCATTCATTCTTACCTGAGCTATCTGCGTGACCGACTAATTGTCGCAAAAGAATTGCTTGCCGAATCTGGAAGTATATTCGTGCAAATGGGTGAGGAGAATGTCCACGTAGTCCGCTCTCTGCTCGATGAGATTTTCGGGAAGCAGGAATTCTTGGGACAGATCGCTTTCGCTACAACCGGCGGGCAATCGACGGAAAAGCTGAGCAACATCTTTAACTACCTGCTATGGTACGGCCGGGATGCAGCCAAAACCAAATATAACCAACTGTATTTCAGCAAGGGTATTCGCGAGGGGGGAGGGTGGGCACATTCACGAGTTGAGTTTCCGGGTGGAGTGAGGGAGAACATCGGCGTGGATCAAGTAAAAGCTTTGCTCGAATCTGGGGAACCGATTCGACCCTACTCTCAGGACGGCCTTTCATCGCAAGGTGCGACACAGACTGGTAGCGATCCAGTTATATTCCAAGGGCGAGAGTATGCGCTACCTTCCAACGCGCATTGGAAAACCTCAAATGCGGGCATGAAAAGACTGGCGCTCGCCAACAGAATCGAGGCATCTGAGAACAGTATTCGATATGTCCGGTTTCTCGACGATTTTCCCGTCCAGCCGATTACGAACGTTTGGGACGATACGAATCGTCCGGGATACATCGACGCAAAACGATATGTCGTGCAGACGAGCGCGAAGGTGGTAGAACGATGTCTTCTCATGGCAACTGAGCCAGGCGATTTGGTGTTTGATCCTACGTGCGGAAGCGGCACGACTGCCTTTATCTCGGAACAATGGGGGCGCCGATGGATTACGACTGATACAAGCCGCGTCTCCGTTGCCATTGCTCGCCAGCGTTTGATGACTGCCAGATTCGATTTCTATCGCCTCAGAGATGAATCAGCTGGCATTCCAGGGAAGTTTGTCTACAAGGCCGTTCCTCACATTAGTCTAAGATCCATCGCACAGAACCCAAACCTCGATCCCCTATTCGCCAAGTATCAGCCCATTCTCGATTCCGCCTTGGCGCGTTGCAATGACGCTTTGATAAGCGTGCCGGACCGATTGCGCGCCGATCTTGCCGCCAAGCTGCTCCGCAAGCAGAAGGAAGAAGGCCGCAAGAGTATTACCGATGACGATCGCCGACGCTGGGATTTGCCAAAGCCAGGCAACGGCTGGGAACATTGGCAAATTCCCTTCAATACCGATCCGGACTGGCCCCAGGAATTGCAGAATGCGGTGACGGAATACCGCAAGGCGTGGCGCTCCAAGATGGACGAAGTAAATGCCTGTATTGCCGCCAACGTGGACCAGGAAGAGCTTGTAGATCAGCCCGAGGTCGTAAAAGGAATAACGCGCGTGAGCGGACCCTTCACAGTGGAAGCCGTGCAGCCACCGGAGATGTCGCTGGGTGAAGAGCAGGTCATCACAGTTACGGGGAGCGAAGAAGCCGAGTTTGGCGGCGCGCCAGAGGAACTGGAAACGTTCATACCGCCGGTGAGCGTGCGTATGGTGGAGACACGGCGGGAGCAGGAAGAGCAGAATCTGGACGCGTACCTTGACCAGATGATGCGCTATCTGAAGCTGGACGGCGTGCGGTTCCCGAATAACAAAGAAATGCACTTTGGCCGGCTGGAACCGATGCTTGACGGCAGCACGATTCACGCCGAGGGCCGGTGGTCGAATGGCGAGGCGGACAAAGACCCGGAGGGTCGGGCGAATGTCGGCGTGGTGTTCGGGCCGCAATATGGCCCGGTGACTGCATACCAGGTTGAAGAAGCGGTAAGGCAGGCCAACCGGCGCGGATACGATCATCTGGTGATTGCTGGATTCAGCTTCGACGGCGCGGCGCAGGCTGTAATTGCAGACGCTTCTCATCCCCGGTTGAAGGTTCATGCAGCGCACATCCGGCCCGACGTGAATCCGGGCATGGAGGGGCTGCTAAAGGAGCAACCGGGCAGCCAGCTATTCAGTGTCTTCGGTCTACCGCGGACGCGTGTGGAGGGACCAAACTCGGACGGTGAATACGTGGTGGAGATGGAGGGCGTAGACATTTACGACCCGGTGAAGAATGAAACCTTTCCGACAAGGGCAGACAAGGTTGCGGCGTGGTTTGTGGACGGCGACTACGATGGGCGCTGTTTCTGCGTGACGCAGGCATTCTTCCCAGACCGATCGGCATGGGGAAAGTTGAGCAAGGCGCTTACCGGGGTGGTAGACCCGGAGCGTTTTGAAGCGCTGAGCGGTACCCGTTCGCTGCCGTTCCCTGCCGGAAAACACCGTTGCGTTGCCGTTAAGGTGATCGACCCGCGCGGAAACGAAGTGATGGCTGTGAGCAAACTGGAGGCACACCGTGGCCGGTAATCGGATTGGAACGGAAGAACCGTTACCGGTGCAGCCGGTTGCAAAACCGATCCTTTGCAGCCCCTATGCGAAGCCAACGGCACATTGGCTGTATGACCAAAAAACCGGTGCGCCAACCGAATATCCAGGCCGACGCGAGGCCGGTTACTGGTACAAAACCGAAAAAATAGGCGTGCAGCAAAGCTTGTTTGCCGAAGAGCAACGGGACGACCTACCGTTAATCAACGCACTTCGATCGGACGTGGACCGATGGAGAGAATCGGGGTATCGGGGTGCGTCGAATGTGACCCGCGAACTGTTGAACTACTGGGCCCGATCAGATCGGGGACGGAGGCTGTTCTTTTGCCAGTTGGAGGCAGTTGAAACGGTCATTTACCTGAGTGAGATCCGGATTCCCGGCAGAACATCGCGCACGGGATTCCAGAAATTCCAGGTCACCGATGAAGACCTTGCCCTGATGCTCCGGGGTGAACGGCCCGGTTTTTATACGACGCCAACCGATTATTTCCCCCGATTGGTGGACCCCTCACCGAATACGGGCCAATTGCCACTTAAACGGTTGGGCTGCAAGATGGCGACCGGTTCCGGTAAGACCATAGTGATGTCGATGCTGATTGCTTGGGCATTCTGCAATCGGGGAATGAACCCGGAGAGTACGGAATTTCCGAATGCGGCACTCGTAGTCTGCCCGAATCTAACGGTAAAGGAACGGTTGCAAGTGCTCCGCCCCGATCATCTGGGGAGCTACTACACCGAATTCGACATTGTGCCGATCAAATACCGTTCATTTCTCCAAAAGGGCAAGGTCCTGGTGACCAATTGGCACGCGTTCAATCCCCGTTCAGAACACGAAGAAGGCGGGAAGACGTATGCCGTTGTTGATAAGGGACCGGACACACCGGAAACCTTTGCCCGATGGTTGCTGGGAGAATTGTACGAGCGCATGCCGTTGATGGTGCTGAACGACGAAGGACACCATTGCTGGCGAAGGCCAAACAACGGCAACGGGCATGAGGATACGACTACCGGCGAAGAACGGAAGGAACTCGAAGAGGAGATCAGGGAAGCGACGGTTTGGATTGAGGGGCTGGACACTCTCAATAATGCAAATCCGCGCGATGCGAAGAAGCCGGGTATTGCGGTTTGCGTGGACCTCTCTGCAACTCCGTTCTACATCGGCGGCAGCGGGCACCCCGAAGGGCGGCCCTTCCCCTGGCTAGTCAGCGACTTTGGCCTAGTGGATGCCATCGAGAGCGGGATCGTAAAGATTCCGCGTCTTCCGGTGATTGACTCGACTGGGCGGCCCGATCCGAAGTATTTCAAACTTTGGGATTGGGTTAAGGGGGAGCTTTCGCCGTCTGAGTTCCATTCGGGCAAAGCGCGACGGCCTAAAGCAGAGCCGCTCTACGGCAAGATTGACGGAGCGCTGAAGCAGTTGGCCGGCCAGTGGAAAGCCCGTTACGAAGAGATACAGAAGGCGAAACCCGGGCATGAGTTCATTCCGCCGGTAATGATCGTGGTATGCGATAACACGGAAATCGCGGAGGTTTGCTTTCGCAAGATCAGCGGCGAAACAGAAGTAGAGGAAGTGACACAGCAAGACGTGGACGAAGTAGCGGCGGAGGCAGGCGACGGTGAAAATACGGTAGAGACAGGACGCAAGAGCCGGAAGAAACCGAAAAAGCACACCGTCTACGGAGCCAGTGAAGTGCTGGAAGAGTTTGCCAATACCGCGACGCGCCAGCACACGATCCGAATCGATACGAGGCGGCTGGACGAAGTGGAAGAAGACTTGCGAATCATTGTCTCGACTGTGGGGAAAGCGGGGCAGCCGGGGGAGCACATACGCTGCGTCGTTTCGGTGGGCATGTTGACCGAGGGTTGGGATGCAAACAACGTCACGAATATTCTTGGCATTCGCGCTTTTGGTAGCCAGCTTTTGTGCGAACAAGTGGTTGGGCGCGGACTTCGGCGGATGGACTACAGGCCGGACCCAGAAACCGGATTGCTAGTGGAAGAGTACGTTGACGTTTATGGAATTCCCTTCAGCGTAATTCCATTTAAAGGCAAGCCGACAAGTGCCGCACCGACCGGAGACAGGCCTACCAATCACATCCGCGCACTACCAGAGCGGGCCGGGCTAGAGATTCGATTCCCAGTGGTCGAAGGCTTTGCCTTTGCGTTGAATAAGAATCTCGTGTATTGCGACGTGGAAGCGATGGAGTCGCTTCAGGTGGAGCCGAGCCAGGAACCGACTGGGACATTCCTTTCGCCAACGGTAGGCTACCGGGAAGGACATGCAGCAGCCGGGCAGCCGGTTGGCCTGTACCTCCATGACCGCGAGACGTACTACCGGGAAAACCACATTCAAACGATCAAATTCCGAATTGCACAGGTGATCGTAGAGCAATTGTCCCAGGCTTCGCACGATGGAGACGGGAAGAAAGCAAAGGTATTTCGGCTGCAATCGAAGCACCAACTATTTCCGCAGGTGCTCGCAATCGTGAACCGTTACGTTGAACGTAAGGTAGACTTTCAAGGCGCAAATCCATCGGAATTAGGACTCGAACGCTATACCAAAAGGATCATCGAGCGGTTACTGGCACGAATAGAACCTGACAAGAGCCAGGGTGAGCCGCCGCTGATGCCTATCCTGAATCGGTATAAGCCGCAAGGTACTACTGCCGATGTGGAATTCAAAACCACTAAGCCGTGTTATCCGACGTTTGCGAGTCATATAAACCAAGTCGTGGCGGACACTTTTCAGTGGGAACAAAGTGCTGCGTTCCACCTGGAAGCGGTTGTGCATCGTGGGCTGGCAAAGTGTTACGCGAAAAACGATCATCTTGGGCTGATGATTCCATACGAATACTACGAAATCGGGCACAACTATGAGCCGGATTTCTTGGTGAAGCTTACCGGCGGTGAAACCTTGCTGGTAGAGATCAAAGGACAGGAAGACAACAAGGACAAGGCAAAACACGATGCGGCGAAGCGTTGGATTTCCGCCGTCAACAATTGGGGTAAGCTCGGCAGGTGGGGGATGCACGTTTGCCGGAACCCCAACTTGCTCCAGCGGGAATTGGAATTTATCGCAAAGATTGGCCTGCGCGAACACGCCGATGCCAATATAGCCTGATGGCTATTGCCTATCGACGAACGGCACAGCCAGGCAAAGACGAGCCTCGATGATCGAATCCGAAACGCTGCGAAATCTTGATCTGCGCGCTATTGTCGAGCATTTTCGTAAAGACAGCGTTGAGCGTCCGACAGACGCAAACCTTTACTCTGCCCTGTTGGAATCGTTCCAAGATCTCAACCTGCAGGAGTTGAAACCGCTCAGCCAGTACATGATTGCGGGCTTTCGCAAGTCCCTGAAGGACGCTTATACGGAAGGTCATTTCAACCGCCTCCTTAAGCTCGGAGTCCAAGAAGAGACTCTCATTCCTATTCTTCTGTTTTTTAGCTTGTTTCCTTCCGTCGATCTAACATTGCGCAATTTCCTGGGTGAACCGCGTGAAAGAAAGCGTAAAGCAAAAGCCCTGCGTGACGCAGCACGCGTCATGGATGAGATTGCGGCGCTAACTCCAGCGGGCGCGGATGAAATTGCAGGGAATGGCACCAACGCCCATCTTCTTTCCACGCCCAAATTGACCGCGGACTCACTTCATTTCTATGCGAATTTCTTGTTTATATACGAACAACTCCGACAGGCACTCGACGTTAATTCCGGAGAGGAGGTCGCCAAGTATTCGTTCGCTGCTTCCGTCAAGCTGATTACGGGCAAATACCATGATCGCGAGGTCTCCGCGATAATGGGTGTAATCCTTGGAAAGCGCGACTACGACGAAACCGCCCATAGAGTGTGGCGTACTCGCACAGTGCGCCGACTGAATCCCACCTGTTCATTTTTCCCGACATTAATCCATGCTTTCAATTCAGCCGTAGCGAAACAATTCGACGGCGAAGCGAACCAAGAATCGACGGATCTCTGAGATTTCGAATGGATTGGTCGATGATGTACGTTGAACAGCAGTAAATCGTCCCTTATCGTACGTACGATTTCCCTCGAAAACCTATGCGGTTTTCGTACGTACTAAATTCGCGTCAATATTTCTCTCGTACGTTCTGTTTGCAAAATTTCGATTGTGACATCGTATTCCCTGTAGATCATCTCGATCCGGGGCAACAGGATGGATTTAGAGTTCGTTGGATGCGATGCGAATCAGAGCGGGCAACGGTTGCTGGGGAACTCCGACCCGCGACTTATACGGCACGTCGTATCCTGCGAAACGGCGGGCGGGGGCATCACTCCCCTGCCTGCCGGTAAGGATGAAAAGCTCCCCCGGGAGTTTGAGGGCGGAGCCCTCATCGGGCGCGAAGCGCCCGTGCCTTTTCCCCTTTGCCTCGGGTGCGTGTGCTACGGATCCCCCTCTGGCTGTTCCTCAAGCCCCGCACGCGCCATTTCTGTTCGTTATAACGCCAATCTAGCTCAGGAGCAGGTATGAGTTCACCTGCTCCAGACTCAGTGGAGATGGTTGAGCGGGTTCTTGGGCCTCGACCTTCGCGCGTGGGAGTCAGGAGGAAGGGCCCGCGCACGCCCAAAGCGAGCAGCCGGGCGGTTGATGCCCGCGGCGGAGCAACTTGTTCACTTGATACAGAGAAATATCTAGAAACATCTGTTCGTGATCTCAGAGCGAGAGATGCGAAAGAGCCAGCGATTACGTGTCGTGCTTGGGCGGCTTCGGAGCGCACCGAAGAGGAAATCCGGATGGAGAAATGGACGCTCAAGCGCGGACTAACCTCCACGGTTCACGCCATCTGGCAGGAAAAGGTGCCATCCGCCGGCGAGGCGCATCACCGCTGGTTTGATCGCCTGAAGGAAGAAGAGAAGCTTCGCCCTGGTGAAACCGAAGAGCAAAGATCGTCGCGCGTTTTGAAATGGAAAAAGGCAAACAGGTTGAAGGGTAAGGACGGGGATGCGTGGTGGTGGTTCCGACAATATGAGCAACTGAGAAATTGCCAAGCGCAGTGGATCGGCTTCCGTGCAAGTTGCTGCAAGGGGGCCACGCGCCCAATTGCGGTGCCGATTGGCTGCAAACATCGACTTTGTCCGATGTGCTGCTCACAGCGAGCATCCAAATCGCGGGAACGCATTCGGATAATGTTCGATAGGCTTGAGCACCCGGTCCTCATAACGTTGACCAAACCAAATCAGGAGAGCTTGCAGAGGAGCGATTTCAAGAATTTTCGCCGCTGTACACGCCGCTTCCTGAAACAGCATCAATGGACCAGTTCCACAAACTCGACGTCCGGAAATGTTTGGATCAAGGGTGGTCTCTACTCAATCGAGACTACATTCAATCGTCGCGACAAATCCTGGCACATGCACTGCCATATTCTCGCGGACGTTGTCTCTCCATTGCCTTCAAAAAGTGACAGAACCACGGTCGCTGGCGTTCAAATGTTCTCCTTTACCGCGATCAAACTCGCGCTCGAATTTGATTGGCTGCGGATCACGAGCACGAAATGGGGCAAGAAACGGCGGAAAGATTCTGACCCGCGGCGCAAGGGAGGGGAGATCGAAGTCTTCGAAGATTGGGTGCGCGCTGGGAAAGCGATGCGTCTCCGTGAATGGCGCAACGGTAAGATGGCACAGGTCGATGGACTGAGCGAATCAGAACGTGCAGAACGCGAAGCCTGGAACCGGGAGAATCGACGCGTGATCGATCTGCGTCCTGTCACAGACCGGGACGGAGCCGCGAAAGAAGTCCTCAAGTATCTGACCAAGGTCTCCAATTTCTCGGATCTCCCGGAAGCGGTTGAGCCATTCATGAAAGCAGTCCGGAGCGCTCGACTCATTCAAACCTTTGGTACGTGGTACGGGGCGAAGCTCGATCCCGCGACAGAATTCAATCCCGAACAAATGGAGAATGACTGGTCCAGCCTGCAATGCACCTGCGGGCGTAATCACTGGGAACGCATGGGTGTGTTCTATCGAGACGATGTGGAGATGGACACTTCGGGTCGCTGGCATTTGAAGAAACAGCTTCAGGAAACCTGCAGCGGTACAGTTCCTCGTCCATCGTTTCGAGCACGCACGGTCGTCGTAGAGGAGTTCTGAGCTTGGGCAATCAAGACACCACCGAATGGGAAGAGCGTACGCGACCGCGTTTCGTGCGTTTTAAGAGCGGAGATGTGGTCGAGGGAGTTCTCGTCAGAATCGAGCGAATACGCGTGGGGGGGAAACCCGTACTTCGCTACACGGTCAAGGATGATGATGGGCAATTGTCCTCTTTTCTGGGCACGTACCAGATCAACGAAAAGCTCCAGATTGGGGACCGCGGCCGGCGGATTCAGGTTGAGTGCGTAGGGGACGACCAAACGGTAGTCCGTTCGGGGCGAAGTATGCGTGTGTTTCGGGTAAAAGTCTCTCGGCATGTGGTCGATGAATTGGCGGCGCGGGGAAGTATGTGTAGCGTCCACGCTGCGCGGGTGGTACGTGAAGGTACGCGCAGTGGTCTTTCGGCATTGAGACCGGACATCCAATGCCACGAGTGAAACCAAACAACGCGGTACGCCTCCTGGATTCAACGAACGAATTGGGAGCGTACGCACGGTACGCAGGGGAACGGACCATGAGGCAAGTTCAGCTTCTGACAAGTAGGCAAGTTGCAGGGATGTTGAGCGTTCCGGAGGGTACGCTCCGCTATTGGCGTACCGTCGGACTCGGCCCCGTGTGGCACAAACTGGAGGGGTCCATCCGGTATGATGTGGGCGACGTACTCCGGTACGTAGAGAAGAACCGTCGAATTCCTTCCGTGCGGGCATTCATGGAGGAGCACGATGGCTCTCTATAAGCGGGGCGAAGTCTGGCACTACGATTTCGCCATTGACGGACGTCGATTCCGCGGCTCGACAAAGGAGAAGGTCCTCTCGAAAGCCCGCTTGATCGAAGCCCACATGATGAACGAGGCAAAGCAGCGGAAGCTGACTGTACAACGCAGGACGCTAACGCTGGCAGATTTCTCGAAGCGCTTTCTGGAATGGGTGAAGACGGCCCGTCTGGAACCCGAATCCAGGAAGTATTACGAATCAGGTTGGAGAATGCTCTCCCAAACCCCCATTGCTGCGATGCGACTGGCCCACATCACTACCGACGAGGCTGAAGCGCTCCGCTTCGAACATTCGCCTGCGAATGCGAACCGGGCCCTGCGGACCTTAAGGAGAATGATGGGCAAGGCAGCAGAGTGGGGCGTGATTGCGGCGGCACCCCGCATCAAGCTGATGAAAGAACAGGGACGCTCCGCAACCATCGACAGCCAAACCGAAGCCAGACTTCTCGAAGCCAGCAAACAGCCGCTCCGGGATGTGCTGACTATCATGCTCGATACGGGATTGCGCCCAGGCGAAGTCTTCCGCATGTGTTGGGAGGACATCGATTGGGAGCGCGGGACGATCTTTATTCCGCGTGGCAAGACTCCACGTTCCCGGCGTTACCTGCCTATGAGTGATCGAGTCATGACAGCGCTTCAGGAGCGGCGGAAGGACCAGGAACGCGGCTGGATCTTTCCCTCCGACTCGAAGCCTGGCCACCTGACCACGGTGGCAAAGGCCTTCGAGGAAGCGCGTAAAGGAGCAAAGCTACCCCAGGAGATCAAGCTTTATAGCGCCCGCCATACGTTCGCTACGAAGCTCATGGGGGCAACGGGTGATCTTGCGCTTGTCATGCGCGCCTTGGGCCACACCAATGCGCAGACGGCCATGATTTACCAGCATCCGAGTCTGGAAAGGGTGCGCGCTGTGGTGAACGAAAATCCTCTGCCCGATGGTCCAAAACCGGGACCATTTCTGGTACGTCACAATCACGTCACATGCACCGAAAACGGTGCATTACAGCAAGCTGTAAATTGTTGATTCTATGGTGGGCCCGGAGGGATTCGAACCCCCAACCAAGGGATTATGAGTCCCCTGCTCTAACCGTTGAGCTACGGGCCCGGCCCTTTTGTATGTTACTGATTATAGTTTATTTAAAATCAGCTCTAGGCGTTGCTCGATTCGTTCCTTTTTACCCGGTGCCGGTTCTGGGGCGGGTGTGCCCGACAGAGCTGGCATGTGGGCACTTTCTCTCCCTTCTCATTGTCTCATCGACTGACCGTGCCCTGGAGGAAGCGATCAGTCAGCCGCCCGACGGCACGATCATTTTGTCTTCATTGGCTGCTCTGGATCTCCGTCGTGCATGGACGAGGGCAAAATCAGACCCACTCACCTTTGCGCATCAGGGGTTCGGCTGTGCCGGTTGCGGTGATGCCGTCGATGTCCAACTCGGCCGAGCCTATCATCCAGTCCACATGGATGAGACTCTCATTGGCACCGTGCGCTGCCAGCTCTTCGGGAGTCATGTTGTCGCCTTCGCGCACGCAGGAGGAGTAAGCCTGGCCGAGTGCGATGTGGGATGCGGCGTTCTCGTCGAAGAGCGTGTTGAAGAAGGTAAGGCCGCTGGCGGCGATGGGTGACGAGTGTGGAACCAGCGCCACTTCTCCCAACCGGCGCGCGCCTTCGTCTGTATCGATCAGCTTCTGGAGCACTTCCTGGCCGCGAGTGGCACGGGCCTCCACAATGCGGCCGGCCTCAAAGCGCACCTGGATTCCTTCGATCATGGTTCCCTGGTGGGAGAGCGGCTTGGTTGCCGTGACCACGCCTTCGGCACGGTCTTTGTGCGGGGTGCTGAAGACCTCTTCCGTGGGCATGTTGGGGATGCAGTAGATGCCGTTGCCGGCGGTGGTGCCGCCGCCGAGCCAAAGATGGTCGTCGGCCAGACCAAGTCGGAAGTCGGTGCCGGGGCCTTTGTATTGGAGCCACGCGTAGCGCTTCTCGTTCAACATGGCGGCGCGCTTTTGCAGGCCGGCATCGTGAGTCTTCCATGCGGCCACGGGGTCGGCGGCATCAACGCGGGTGGTAGAGAAGATTGCCTGCCAGAGTTTTGCGAGTGCGGTTTCTGGAGCTTCGCCGGGGAACATGGCGGCTGCCCAGGCCGGGGTGGCGCTGGCCACGATCGTCCAGTTGATGGCGTGGCGGGTGATGAGTTCGAGCGCCGGGCGGTAGGCCTTAGAGACGGCGCGGTTGGCGCGGCCCACCTTGTCGGGGTCCTCGTTGGCGAGCAGCGCCGGGTCAGTGCCGGAGATAGCGAGCCGGGCAGCCCCGCTTTTGAAGGCCTCTCCCATGCCGTCGTAGAGCCACTTTGCAGCGTGGTCGAAGCTCTCGTCAGGAGCGAAGTGGTAACGGGCAAGCGTGGCCTGGTCGTCAGTGTAGAGCGTTGTGACCAGCGATGCTCCGGCACGGTAAGCGTGCTCGGTGATGCGGCGGGCAAGCTCGAGTGAGTCGAGCGAGGCCGTCATGACCAGTTGCTGGCCGGCCTGGAGGCCAAGACCCACCTTTACGGCTACTTGGGCAAGCAGGTCGAGATTCTCAGAAAAGCTGCGGGATGTTGCGGTCGTGTTGGACATGGTAGAGATCGCCTCAGAAACTCTATTATTGCAGGCGCGTCAGACTGTAACCTTCGATTGTTTGTGTAGAGCGAGGGAGCTTGGACGATTTGCGCGCCGAAGGGCGTGTTTTGCCACGTGAGGGAGAGGATACGGAGATGAAGGAAATGGGGGATCAAGAAGGAATGACAAACCCGGTCAAGGGATTGAGATGCACTTGGAAGCACTGCCTCACTTTCTTTGCGTGCCTCTTCGCCTTGTTTTTCAGTGCAACGCAGATCAAGGCACAGGATGCGAAATCACTTCCCTTGTACAAGCAGGCGAATGCACCGATCGAGAGCCGGATTGACGATCTTATGGGGCGTATGACGCTTGCAGAGAAGGTGCGGCAACTGGATATGTATGCCGGGGCACAGGCGCTGGTGGATAAGCGGGTGGACAAGAACCACGCTGCGGCCAATGGAGTTTTTCAGCCGGAGCAGGCGGAGAAGCTGTTTGGGAATCTGGGTGTGGGCAGCATTCACGATTTTTATCCCACGCCGGTGCAGTCCAACGCGACACAGAAATGGGTGATCGCGCACAACCGGCTCGGCATTCCGGCGGTCTTTATTGAAGAGGGATTGCTTGGTTTCAATACGGGCACGGTGTTTCCGGCGCCTCTGAATCTGGCGTCAACCTGGGACCCGAAGTTGGCCCGGGAAACCGGCGCCGTGATTGCTTCAGAGATGCGCGCCACGGGAGTGGACATGCTGCTGGCGCCTGTGCTGGACGTAGCGCGTGATCCGCGCTGGGGACGCGTGGAAGAGGACTTCGGTGAGGATCCGTATCTGACTGGGCAGATGGGGCTGGCTTACGTGCGCGGCGCGCAGGGCGACAGCCTGGATACCGATCATACGGTGGTGGCTGAACCGAAGCATTTTGCCGGACATGGTTCTCCGAAGGGCGGAACCAATACGTCGCCGGTGCATATTGGCGAGCGAGAGTTACGAACCGTGATGCTGAAGTCGTTTGAGCCGGCGCTGCGCCAAGGACACGCGATGGGCGTGATGGCTGCCTATCACGAGATAGACGGGATTCCGGTGACGGACGATCCGTATCTGCTGAAGCATATTCTGCGCCAGGAGTGGGGCTTCAAGGGATTTGTGCTCTCCGATCTGGGCGCAATCCGCCGGCTTTACACCGTGCACCATGTGGCGGCAACACCTCAGGACGCCGCATGCATGGCGATCCGCAGCGGCGTGGACATGCAGTTCTATGATTTTCCGCACGATGTGTTTCAAAATGCCCTGATCCACTGCGTGCATGACGGCTCATTGCCGGAGGCGGACCTGGATCGAGCTGTACGTTCTGTTCTGCGCGTCAAGTTCGAACTCGGACTCTTCGATCATCCTTATGTTGATCCCACGCTGAACGCAAAGGTCTACCGGTCGCCGGCACATCTGGCTGTATCGTTGCGGTCGGCGCGCGAGTCTATGACGCTGCTCAAGAACGATAATCACCTGCTGCCGCTTTCCACTTCTCTGAAGCGCATCGCCGTGATTGGTCCCAACGCCAACGTTGCGCGTTATGCGGACTACGAAAAGGAAACAAACGGAAAGCGCATCAGCATTCTGGAGGGCATCCGCGCCATGGTTCCGCATGCCAGCATTCAGTTCGACCGCGGTGACAACATTGCGTCCGCTGTTACGGTCGCCAAGGCTGCGGATGTTGTGATCATGGGCCTGGGAGAGCACGTGGGTATATCCGGCGAAGGCCACGACCGGTCGAATCTGGATCTTCCAGGCAACCAGGAGCAGTTGCTTGAAGCAGTAGTAGCGACGGGGAAGCCGGTGGTTCTGGTTCTCGAAAACGGAAGGCCGCTGACCATTGGTTGGGCAAAGAAACATGTGCCGGCCATTCTGGAGGCATGGTACCCGGGAGAGTTTGGCGGCACAGCAATTGCGGAGACGCTGTTTGGCCGCAATAATCCCGGCGGTCACCTGACCATCAGCTTTCCGCAGACGGTTGGGCAACTGCCGGACTACTATAATTCCGATCCTTCGAGGGTGTTGAAGTACATCGATTGCGACGGCCTGCCGCTGTTTCCGTTTGGGTGGGGTCTGAGTTACACGACCTTTCGATATGACCACCTTGTGGCCAAGCCGCCGGCGCCGGGTAGCCATGGGGATGTCAAGATCAGCGTGGATGTGACGAATACCGGGAGCAAAGCAGGAGACACCGTTGCCCAACTTTACATGCGGGAAGACGTGACCAGCGTGGAGACTCCGCGCCGTTCGCTCGAGGGCTTTTCGCGAATCCACCTGAAGCCCGGCGAGACAAGAACAGTGGTCTTCCGGGTTCCTTACGAGCAGCTTGCCGTGTGGAATGAGGACAGGAAATGGGTGGTTGAACCTGGGCCTTTCACTGTCTGGGTGGGCGACTCGTCGCTAGCTTCGCTGAGTTCGAAGTTCGTTTTGCAGTAGAGAGAAGGAGTCAGTGCAGCGCTTGTTGCGGAATGGCTTTGTGCCGTTTGCCGGAAGTTTCCGCCGTGCGTGCGCTGATTTGCGCGGCTTAATCGCGTTGAGGGGCCTTGGCCGACGGAGAATCCGTTGTGCTATAGTGTTGCCACCCCCGCGGCTCCAGAGCCATGCCCGAACAGCCGAACAAACCAACGATGGTGCTTGAGGTCGTTTCTCCCGGCCGCCCACCTCAGTGCGTACCTATCAATCAATCCCCGTTTCTTATTGGCCGCGGCAGTGAGACCGGGAACCACCTGCAGCTTGACGACCGGCGCATCTCACGCCGGTGCGCTGCCATTGTTTCAGAAAACGGCAGCTACAGCATCGAGGATCGAGGCCATCGCCATGGCATTTTTGTGAACGGCGAAAAAATCGAGCGCCGAACCCTGGCCGACGGCGATGTAATCCAATTCGGTTACGAAGACTGCTGCGAGATTGTGTTCCGATCTTCGTCGGGGCAAACCGAGGTTGAGAGCATGCTGACCCGCATCGGCAGCATCTCCTCGCTTTCAGGGACGCTGGCTCCCAGCGGTCTGGGCAAGCTGAATATCCTTCTTGAAGCAACTTCGCTGCTGCACTCGCAACTGCCCCTTGATTCGGTACTGGGCTCGATGCTCGATTACGCCATCTCTATCACCGGTGCCGACCGCGGTCTGCTCCTCGAACCCGATGTCTCCGGTTCCATGAGAACCCGCCTGGCCCGCGGCGCCGCGGGAAAAAGCCTTCCACCGGAGATGATCAAGCCCAGCCAGACCGCCCTGCGCCAGGCCATTGAGCAGCAATCGAGCGTTGTCACCAAAGACCTGAACATGGCCGGCCAGAACCTGCAAAATGCGCAGAGCATCATGGCACAGCGCCTGCGTTCCGTGGTTGCCATTCCGCTGTACACGATGCCAAATGCCAACTCCGATCAGTCGGTTGTGGTGAGTAAAGGCGAACTTCTCGGCGCACTGTATCTGGATTCACGGAAGCCGGCGGCTTTCTCAGATCTTGACCGCCAGATTCTGGATGCTCTTGGAGTGGAAGCGGCCAGTATCCTTGACAACGCAAGGCTGGTGGAACGCGAGCGCGAGCGTCAGCGGCTGGAACAGGAACTTTCGATTGCGCGCCATATTCAGCAGGCGCTTTTGCCGCAGGGGCTTTGCGGCTTTCCTCACCTTGCCGTGACCGGCGTCCATTACCCATGCCATGCCGTTGGTGGGGACTACTTCGACGTCTTCCCGGTGAGCGAGGACCGCACGGCATTCCTGATTGCCGATGTATCAGGTAAAGGCCTTGGAGCTGCTTTGCTGACGACCATGCTGCAGGGCGTACTCTCCGGCATGACCCTTGGCGCGGATCCGGTGCGGGTTTTCAATCACCTCAACCGGTTTCTTTGCGAGCATGCCGAAGTTGGCCGCTACGCAACCATGTTTTTTGGCCTCATCGATCGCGACGGTACGCTGGAATACATTCCGGCCGGCCATCCTTCACCCATACTCCTGCGGCGTGGCGAAGTGACCGAGTTGTACACGGGGGGATCGTTTCCGGTGGGGCTGCTGCCGGATGCGGAATTCACTGCCGCCAGGCTCAAGCTGGAGCCCGAGGACACGCTCATTCTCTTTAGCGACGGCATTACAGAAGCGGAGAATCCGGAGCGCGATTTGTTTGGAACTCCCAGATTGCTCGAGGTTCTTGCCGGCCGTCGGAAGGCATCGGTTGAGTCATTGCAGAAGAACATCTTTGACGAAATCGGAAGCTTCTGCAACGGAGCCGGCCAAGCTGACGACATGACGCTGCTGCTGGTCCGTTACCGGACGCCGGAGCAGAGCGATTTACAGGTCAACTGAAGAATCGGCATTTCAGACTCCCCCAGTACCCTGCTAGAGTGAGAGCGCGCAAAAGACTATGAATCCACCGAAGAACATCGGGCGTTACGAGATTATCGAGGAGATTGGCCACGGCGCCATGGGCAGCGTCTTTCGCGCTACCGATCCTGCAATGGGCCGTGTGGTCGCGATCAAGACGATCCTGACCGCAGCCCTGGCAAGCGAGCAGGCCGAGGAGTTCCTGACGCGCTTCCAGCGCGAAGCGCGGGCCGCCGGTGCTCTCGCTCATCCTGGAATCGTCCCTGTCTTTGACGTTGGCGAACACGATGGCGCGCCGTTTTTGGTGATGGAATTTGTTAACGGTCAGACATTGGCAGACGCCATGAAAAAAGGCGACCGGCTGACCCTGGAACGCGTCTGCGAAATCGGCCAGCAGATTGCCGAGGCTCTCGGCTATGCCCATCGCAAGGGAGTGGTGCACCGCGATATTAAGCCGGCGAACATTTTGCTCACTTCGCAGGAAGCATATGGGAGCGAGCGGCCCAGGATCACCGACTTCGGCGTAGCCAAGCTTACCGCTGGAGAGGTGACTACCACTGGTCAGCTTTTGGGAACGCCGGCCTTCATGCCACCGGAGCAGTTTACGGGCGCGCCCATCGACGGCCGCACGGACCTGTTTTCGCTGGGAGTGATTCTTTATCAGATGGCGACGGGTGAACAGCCTTTTCCAGGCGAGACCATGACGACGGTCTCGTACAAAGTGGTCCACGTCGATCCCGTTCCGCCCAGCAAGCTCAATCCGGCCATTTCAGCTGCCATGGAGAGCGTGATTTTGAAGTGCCTGGCAAAGAGCCCAGCCGAGCGATACCAGACAGGCGAGGAACTTACCCGCGATCTGGAGGCTGTGCGCACGGGCGCGGTTACACCCGCCATGCAGACCATGGCTCCGCAGGCTATGGCAGCCGGAGACGAATCAGAAGAAACGATTGATGCAACACCCAGTGTGAAATCTCAGTTTGATTCCGTATCGTCTGCCTCTTCTTCTGTTCCGCAGGCAGCCACGCCTTCTGAGGCTACGCCGGCCGGGAAGGGCACTATGCTTGCGTTTGCTGTTGTTGTTGTTCTGGCGGCCGCACTCGGTGTGGGTAGCTGGTTCGCCTTGATGCATCGCGGCCAGGCTCCTGCTCCTAAAGCAGCAGCCCAAGCCGGTGCTCAGCAGTCGTCTTCGCAGTCCATGCAGGGAAAGCAAACCACACCTGCTGGGACAGCGGCGCCCGCGGCTGCTCAAACGGATACAGCGGAGGGAGCTTCGCAGCAGGTTGCAACTGGGTCACCGGCAGCTAAGACAACGGCTTCTGTGGCGGCTAAACCTCTTGCTTCATCCGTGGCTCCTCCGCATATCGCCTCAGTGAGCTTTAATCCCAAGACTCTCGATCCTGATAAGAATGAAAGGCTGAAGATTGATCTGAACCATTTCGATCCCGCTTTCACCTTTTCCATCGATATGGACGGTCTGGCCTATTTCAAAGGAAAGGCCGGCGACAAATCAGCCTACTCAACTTTGCTGGTTCCACCGGGAGAGCATAAGTTTCGCGTAACGGTGACTGGAGGCTCAGTGCAGAAGACATCCAATGTTGTCAGCGCGAAGTTTGTGGCAGGGAAGAAAATAACGCTGAAAGTTCAGCTTGAGCCCAGCCCCAAAGGGTCGCCGGCGGTTCTTGATCCGGCGACAAAAGTGGTTGCCAACCTGAAGTCAGGGTTCTTGTTTTTCTGACGGTGCTGTTATGGCAGCGGCGCCGGATACGGCGTTCTGCTCCTGCTTGAATGCAGAACAGCTTTGCGAAGCCATTGTTGCCGCAATGGAGGCAGACCGGATAGCGATGCTGCAGATCAAACGCGTATACGAGCCGGCAGCGAACGATGATGGGGAGCGATTCCTGGTGGATCGCCTGTGGCCTCGCGGCGTGCAGAAGGCATCGCTTGCGCTCAAGGCGTGGTTGAAAGAGGCGGCTCCGAGCAACGATCTTCGCAACTGGTATCACCATGACGTTGCGCGATGGGATGAGTTCCGCCGCCGCTATTTCAGCGAACTGGAAACGAATCCGGAGTCATGGCAGCCGCTGGTTGAGTCGGCTCGACGAGGCAATGTGACGCTGCTTTACAGCTCGAAGGAGCCAGAGCACAACAATGCCGTGGCACTGAAGGAATTTGTGCTGGAAAAGCTCCAAGTCTCAGGCCGGGGTACGGGCAGGCCGGCACGCCGAAAACGCTTGTCTACCTGATCGTGTACCGGCTCAGTGCTCATTTCTGAAAATCAATTTCCGATTGACGCCGGCGTGACGGTGGATGGACGGGGGTGCTCTTCAGCGAACGGCAGCGTGACGGTGATGCGCGCGCCTTTTTCGCCATCGCGATTCGCGGCGGCGACAGTTCCGCCGTGGGCGTGAGCTACAGCGGCGACAAATGCCAGACCGAGTC
Source organism: uncultured Acidobacteriota bacterium (assembly GCA_963830225.1). Taxonomy (GTDB): domain Bacteria; phylum Acidobacteriota; class Terriglobia; order Terriglobales; family Acidobacteriaceae; genus Telmatobacter. The sequence continues at coordinate 1,549,032 of CAWHLO010000001.1, forward strand.
CGTGGCCGTCGGATTGGCGCCCCTTGACGCGACGCTCGAAGAGGTTGGTCAGCACTTCCGGGTCAAAGCCGGGGCCGTCGTCTTCGAGAACGAGCGAAACGGAATCTTCTGCCGCGACAAGTCTTATAGAGATGGTGCATGCGGCGGGAAGATGCTTTAGCTCGTTGTCGAGGAGATTGGCGACCATGCGGTGAAGCAAGGCAGCATCGGCATGGACTTTGGCGGGACCTGCGCTTCGTAATCCCACTTTCAAGCCCTTTTCCGACATGGACGGTTCGTACAGATCGATCATGACTCTCAGCAATTCATCCATGTCGACTTCAGTCCTGGTTAAGCGCAGCGCATCCGCCTTGGCTTCGGCTACATCCAGAGACTTGTTCAAAGAGTCCGTGAGACGGTCGAGCTCGTCAATGGCGGAGACGATATGCTCAGCCTGATCTCCGTCCATGGCAGGCGAGAGCGACGACTCGAGCTTTCCGCGAATGGCCGTAAGCGGGCTACGCAGATCGTGAGCGAGCGAGTCGGTGATGGTATGCAACTGGTGCATCGATCGCTCGATGCGGTCGAGCATATTGTTCAGCGTCAGGGCAAGTTGGCTGACTTCATCGTTGCGGGGTGCAATCGGCACCCTGGCGTGCAGGTCGGAATGGCCTATGTTTGACGCGGCCTCAGTGATCTTTCGTACGTGGCTCAACATGCGCCGCGTGGAGAAGAAGACCATCGCGAAGCCGAGCATGACCAGGATCAACCAGAGGAGGAAGAAGCGCAGGCGGAGGTTGGTCAGGACGCGCAGATCATTCCATTCCGAAAGGCCGAGATAAATGCGGCTGCCGTCTGCCATGCGGATGGAAGCTACGCGAAAAGGAACGGCGATGCCGGCAACGTGCAGATCGGTCGGGTGGTCTGAGATGATTCGGGTTGACTGAATGGCCTTCAATTCGGGGGCGCCATTGCCTACGCCGACCCAAAGCTTCAGTGAGCCATTGGCTCCTTGTTGGAGGAAAAACACCGAGTTATTGAAATTGCCGTCATCGGGGATTCTGTTAGGTATCTCGCGGGTTGCCAGTTCCGCTACTTCTCCCACGACACGGTCATACAGGGCGTTTTTCGGAGTGTGCTCGGCCACATCGCCGAGGGTCTCAATTTCGCCGGACAACCAGGCATCGGTGCGCTGTTGAATGTCGTTGGCGACGAAGCGCTGTAGGAAGACGAACAGGACGAGGGTTCCGCAGGCGAAGGCAAAAGTTGCCCAAAGCGAGATGCGCCATGCGGCGCTGTGCATCCGCTGTTTACCTGTCTTTGAGGACATAACCTACCCCGCGCATGGTGCGAATCAGCGGCTGCTGGCCGGCGCCGTCTACTTTGCCGCGCAGCCTGTAAATGTGGACGTCGACGACGTTGGTGTCAGGTTGAATGCGCATGCCCCAGACTTCGTCGAGAATCATGGAGCGGGTGACGACACGCCCGGCATTTCTGCACAAGTATTCGAGTAGCACGAACTCCTGTTGGGTGAGTTGCAGGACATGTCCGCCCCGCGTCGCTTCCCGGCGCAGCAGGTCCAACTCGAGATCCTGCACGCGCAGCCGGGTGGCTTCGCCGGACTGGGGACTGTTGCGTTTGAGCAGATTGCGCAGCCGGGCCAGCAACTCGGCGAGCGCGAACGGCTTGGTCAGGTAGTCGTCACCGCCCTGTTCGAGCCCTCGGACGCGATCGTCGACCGAACGGCGCGCCGAAAGAATGAGCACGGGAGCGCGGACGCCCATCTGGCGCAGACTAAGGATCAGGTTGATTCCATCCTGATCGGGGAGCCCAAGATCGACGACCAATATGTCGAACGGGTTCTCAACGGCGAGCCGTTCGGCGGTCTTGCCATCCGAGGCGGCTTCCACTTCGTATCCTGCTTCCTCGAGCGAGCGCCGCAGGAAACTCTGGATATCGATTTCATCTTCAACCAGGAGTAGGCGCATGAGTGGATATTAGTTCATTGGTATTGGACTGTTACAACTGGCCTAAGGTCGCCTTACCTTTTTCCAGGCGCGCACGGCGAGCTTGAATGAATGAATTGTCATCCTGGCGTTCGGTTTTCGTCATGTTCGCGGCTTATTGTCGAAAATGAACGAATTGTCATAAAGGCAGATTAGCCGGGAGGCTTTCCAAAACATTGTGGCGTTCGTCTTACGGATCATAAGGACGCGCGTTGGAACCACGCCGGTGGGGCACGCACGTTAAACGGGCCAATTCCCCGCAAAGAACTACCGTCCTCGCTAATTCAAGGAGCAGACTGCATGATTCTGAAGGGCGCGAGACGCGCCGTTGCAGCGGGAGGCATGGTGCTCGTATTGCTGGCCCCGCAATTTTCGCGGGCACAGGCCTCGACGAAGGCTCCCGAGAAGACTTCAGCGAAGCAAACCCCGGCATCATCGTCGAGTGTTCCCAATGCTCCCACGCCGGCAGCGCAGGAACCCTCGCTGCAGGATCTGGGCTTCAGCCAGCAGCAGATGCAGGCCAATCCCAAGTTGCAGGCCCGGCTTAACCGGCGCACGAGGATGCTGAAGATTCATCAGCGGCTGGGCTTAATCACGCTTGCGCCCATGGTTGCCGATCTATTCACTGGACCCATGGCCAAGGCAAAGGGCAGAGACGGCCAGATCATCAGGGAGCCCACCTCGGCCAACATCGATATGCATGCAGCGCTGGGCAGCGCAACCGCCGCGCTTTATTTCACCACGGCTTACTACGCCATGTTTGCGCCCAGGATTCCGGGAGTAAAGAAGCGTGGAGCCATTCGTATGCATGAGGCGCTGGCCTGGATTCACGGGCCAGGCATGATTCTTACGCCAATTCTGGGCGCTATGGCCTTCAAGCAGGAGCAGGATGGCGAAAAGGTACATGGCATCGCTTCAGCACACGGAGCGGTTGCGGCCACCACCGCGCTTGCATACGGCGCAGCTATTATCGCGGTCGCGTGGCCAATTCATTTGAAGTTCTGGGAGAAGCGATGAAGCTGAAAATTCTGGCCGCCGCGTTCCTGCTTGCCGCGCTGCCAGCCTTTCCCCAAAGCCCTTCGCAGTGGGCCCTGGTTCAATCCACTCTCACCTATCACGTGTCATCTCCGATTCACCAGGTGGATGGGGTGAGCCATGCGGCCAAAGGGAAAGGCATTTGCGGGGCCGGCCAATGCAACTTTCTGGTGGCCGCGCCGGTCAAATCTTTCCAGTCCGGCGACAGCAACCGCGATCTGCACATGATTGAGGCCACGCGCGGCGCGGAGAATCCTATGGTGGTTGTTCGCGCCCATTTTCCTGAGGCACAGATCAAGTCGTCCACGATATACGCCGGCCTTCAGGTTCAGTTTGCCGGACAAACCGCTCAGTACGCGCATGTGGCGTTCCAGGTTAAGACGCAGGGCAATGAAATTCGAATTACAGGAACAGTGCCGTCCACCTGTTCGGATTTCAAATTTCAACGGCCCTCGTTCTTCGGCATGTCCATCAACAACGATATTCCCGTTCATGTTGATGCAACCTGGCGAAATATGAAGAAGTAGTAGTTGCATTGTTGTGTGAAGATGGTAATCGGGCTGGGACGCTTCCCCTCAACTGGTGGCCCCGCCTCAAGCTTCAGGGTTAATCGGGCAGGAGTTTTCTCCATGTTTTCCGCACGCTACCGCATACTTTCCGTCATTGCATGCGTGGTGCTGGGCGTAACTGCTTCCGCACAGGGCCAAGTACTGCATCGCCGGCCTCCGGCGAGTTTGCAGAACGCGAAGACCGCGGCCCCGCCAGCCTATAAGGCTGCAAAGCCGGCGCCATCGAATCTCACCTTGCCGAAGGGCACGAGCCTGCAGGTAGAAGTGACGCGGCAATACCCGATGAAGGCCGGTGAGTCGATCCAGGGGGAGTTACTGCACCCAATCTATGAAGCAGGCCGGTTGGCTGTACCTGCGCATACGATTCTCGAGGGCAAGGTGCTGGCGCTGAAGCCGGATAAGAAGTTGCGCCGTCGGGGACGCCTGATGGGAGACTTTACGCCGTTCCACACGGCAAAGGTTCAGTTTGACGAGCTGATGCTGCCGAGTGGGCCGGTACCGATTTCAGCCACAGCCGCGGCGGATGGAGCTCCGCTGTTGCAGCTCACGGCAGCAGGCGCCGCGCCGAAGCATTCCTTCATCCGCCGCCAATGGTCGCAGGCCAGGAGGCAGTTTCATGACCGCCTGGTGTGGTTTACCAAGCCGGGGCTGGGCGGCCGCGCATTGCAGATGCTCTATCACCAATTGCCTTATCATCCGGAGCGGATTGCGGCGAATACTGCATGGTCGTTTGAGTTGAGTGCGCCGCTTACGTTGCCTGGTCCGCCGTCGCCGGGCGCCAACCCGGCGCCTGTGGCGTCTGCCGCCGGCAAGCCTGAAACCTGGACCGTGAATGCGCTGCTCACGCGGGAACTGACATCGGCCCGCGCGCGGCCGGGCGATCCGGTGAAGGCGTTGGTGGTGGAACCGGTCTACAACAAGGACAGGCATCTTGTGGTTCCGGAGGGCGCTACGCTGATCGGACGCGTGACCGAGGTCAGAGCCGCCCGGTCGTTTGGACGCAATGGTAAGCTGCGCTTCAGTTTTCAGCAGATTCGCTTTCCGCAGGGGTTTGGCCAGTCTGTTCAGGGATCGTTGACCGGTGCAACGGCGCAGAGGACGCAGGATCTGCAACTGGACGCCGAAGGCACGGTGACTCCGCGCAACAAATCCAGCGTGGTTGGGCCCATCCTGTTGACCATGCTTGCCGGCAAGGGCTTGGATCAGGATGGTGGCCTGGCCGCGAACGCTGCCCACGCGGGCGTTGCTGCAAATGGCCTTGGCCTGGTGGGCCGCATCGTGGGTGTCGCCGCGGGCAGCCCCAATCTGGCCGCGGGCATTGGCTTTTATGCTGCCGGCTTGTCCTTCTATGACAATTTTCTGCGTAGCGGACGCGATGTCGTGTTTCCAAAAGACACGCGCATCGAGATCCTGACTACGCCGCTGCGAGCGCCCGTGTTGAAAACCCAGGGGCAGTAGCTGCAATTTGCCTTCACGTGAGACGGGTTTGTTTCGGATTCTGCGGGCGTTTCCCCGGGCCTGCGGGAGATTCCTCTCCGATCATTCGCAGCCGATCTTTGTAATTCATTGAAATTCAGTAGGTTTCTCGTATGGCTGCTTCTGTGCCGGGCAGCGGGTCTGGAGTTGTTCCGGCCCCGAGAGCATGTGCCGCTCATCACTGAGCCATAAAGGAATCGGCGGTATTTAGAGAGATAGGCCACACGATCCTCGCGCCTGCGAGGGGGTGGAAGCGATGTGCAAGGAGCGCGCCACCAGCCGAAGAGAGTTTCTGCGGAATTGCCTTGGCGGAGTTGTGGCACTCGACGTTGCCGGCCATGCCACTGCAATGAGTGCCGCCCGGCCTGGCGGTCAATCTGCCACATCCACTGTGTCAATCGTTCGGGATCCACTGCTGCGCGGCATGTTGCAGGGAGCAGAAGGGCTGGGAAGAGACACAGGTGGGAGCCGGGCCGATCCGAAGCGGATCCGCGGCCTGCTCGATCAGGCGATGGACGGGCTCTTTCACTCCAGCGATACACGCCAGGCGTGGGGGAAGGTGGTGCGCCCGGGGCAGCGCGTGGGGTTGAAGGTGAACACGCTGGGCGGGCGCGGCCTCTCAACCAATGTGCAGCTTGTGGAGGCAATTTGCGAGCGGCTGCAGGCGGCGGGCATTCGCGCGAGGGACATCGTGGTCTGGGACCGCGACAGCGCGGAGATGGAGCGCGCCGGATTCCGCATCCGGACGGGCGGAAACCAGGTGCAGTGTTACGGAACCGATCGCGTGGGTTACGAGGAAGGGCTGGTTTCATTTGGGAGCGTCGGGAGCCAGTTGTCGAAGATTCTGACCTCGCAGTGCGATGTGCTGATTAATGTGCCGGTGCTCAAAGATCACGATGGTGCGGGCGTGACCATTGCGCTGAAGAATATGTTCGGTGTGATCCACAATCCGAACAAGTATCACCCCGACGGCTGCAATCCCTATATCGCCGACGTGAATGCACTGCCGGAGGTGAGGCGGAAGTTGCGCCTGCATATATGCGATGCGACGACGGCATGCTTTGAAGGCGGACCGGGCTTCAAGCCCCGGTTTACGTGGCACGCGAATGCGCTGCTTGTGGCAACGGATCCCGTGGCACTGGACTATGCGGGCTGGCAGATGATCGAGCGCAAACGGGCCGCGGAGGGATTGAAGACGCTTGCCGCCGATGGCCGGGCGCCGAATTACATTGCCACGGCGGCCGACGCGAAGCACCGGCTGGGCAGCAACGATCCAGGGCGCATCAGGCTTGTGGAGACACAAGCGGTGTAAAGGAGGTGCGCGATGATTTCCAATTACTCTTCATGCGGGCTGAAGGGAATGCTTCCTGAGATGGAAGGCGGGAAGAGTTCCGCGGCGGAGAACGAGCATGGCATGAAGGCAGCACCGCTGGATCGCCGGTCCTTTTTGTTTAGTGCGGCATCGGCGAGCATGGCGGGCGGCACGCATGGGCTGTTTGAGAGCCTGCGGGCGGTGCCGGCGCGGGAGAGCGCAAGCGGGCAGGACGAAGAGCGGTTTACCGTGGAAGCGCGCTTTTATGAGAAGCTGCCGGATAAGAAGATTCAATGCAAGCTGTGCCCGCGCGAGTGCAAGGTGGGTGACCGTGAGCGCGGTTACTGCGGTGTGCGCGAAAACCGCGGCGGCGTCTACTATTCGCTGGTGCATTCGCGGGTGTGTGCGGCACACGTTGATCCGGTAGAGAAGAAGCCGCTGTTTCATTACCTGCCCGGCACGCTGGCGTTTTCACTGGCCACGGCCGGCTGCAACGTGAACTGCAAGTTCTGCCAGAACTGGGATATCTCGCAGGCGCGCCCTGAACAGATTCCCGCGCAGTATATGCCGCCCAAGAGTGTGGCCCAACTGGCGGCGCAGTGGCATTGCCCAACCATCGCCTATACCTACAGCGAGCCGGTGATATTCGCCGAGTTTCTGATGGACGCGGCGGACGCGGGGCATGCGGCCGGTATTCGCAGCGTTGTGGTGTCGAACGGCTACATCGGGGACGAAGCGCTGCGGGCCGCGTACGGAAAGATGGATGCGGTCAAGATCGACCTGAAGGCCTTCTCCGACTCGTACTACCAGAAGGTGGTGGCCGGAGAACTGAAGCCCGTGCTCGATACGCTTGTGACACTGCGCAAGATGGATAAGTGGACGGAGATTGTGTACCTGGTAGTGCCCACGCTGAATGACAGCGATGCGGAGTTCAAAGGGCTGGTGCGCTGGGTGAAAGGCAATCTGGGCGCGGATGTCCCGGTGCACTTTACGCAGTTTCATCCCGATTACCTGATGAAGAACCTGCCCATCACACCCGTGGGCACGCTGGAGCGCGCGCGGCAGATCGCGATGGCCGAGGGACTTCACTTTGTATACATCGGAAATGTTCCCGGCCACCCGGCCGAGAACACGTATTGTCCGCAGTGCAAGGAATTGCTGGTGGAACGCACGGGATTTGCGATTCGGAAGATGCTCATCCAAGGGGGTGCCTGCCCGAAATGCAAGCGGGCGATTCCAGGAGTGTGGCATGCCTGAGTGCGGAAGAACAGGATTTGCACATGAATTCGCTACTAGGAAGTTGCATTATGACGGCGTTATTTCTCGGCTCCATGTTTACGACGGCGGAAGGACAGGAGAAGGTTGCTGAGCAGAAGAAACTGCGGCCGGCAGGAGTGGCGGGCAGTTTCTATCCGCGCGATCCCGGCAAATTGACGGCCATGATGGACGGGATGCTGGCGAAGGTGTCGATGCAGGCGATCGACGGCAAGATTCTGGCCGCGGTGGCGCCGCACGCAGGGTATCCATATTCGGGACCCGTGGCGGCTTACACCTATGCGGCGCTGAAAGGACACAAGTACGCGCGGGTAGTGGTGATTGCGCCCTCGCACTACGAGGCCTTCAACTTCACGTCAGTGTATGACGGCGACGGCTATGTCACGCCGCTGGGTGTGGTGCCTGTCGATAAGGAATTTGCCCGGAAGCTCGCCAAGATGAATGGGGCAATCCGGCTCTCTGAGCGCGGCCACAAGGCAACGGCGCAGGGAGCGGAGCACGCGCTTGAGGTGCAGTTGCCGTGGCTGCAGCGCGTGCTGGGCAGCTTCACGCTTGTGCCCGTCATCATGGGAGATCAAAGCTACGCGGGCAGCCGCGTCCTTGGAGTGGCGCTGGCCAGGCTCATTGAGGATGAGAGCGGTGCCTCGGAGCAGCCGGGTTCTGACGGCGCAGCGAGTGACACGCTGATCGTTGCCAGTTCTGACCTTTCGCACTATCACACGTATAACGAGGCGGAGAGCATCGACCACAAAACTCTCAACGCGCTTGAATCCTGGGATTACCTCAGCATGTCGCGCAACTTTCAGTCTCGCGTGTGGGAGGCGTGCGGCGGCGGGCCGATTGTCGCTGCGATGATCGCGGCCGAGCGCCTGGGTGCGAATCGGGCGCGGGTGCTGAAGTATGCGAATAGCGGCGACGTGATTGGGGATCGCTCGCGCGTGGTGGGCTACGGCGCGGGTGTGTTTGTGAAAGCCGAGAGTGGGAAGACTGCGGATGCGCCATTCTCGCTGAATGAAGAGGAGAAGGCGGAACTGCTCGAGGTGGCGCGCAAGTCTGTGGAGTCTGCTGTGCAGCGGCATAAGCTGTACACGCCAGAGAAGTCAGGGGACGAACATCTCAACCAGGATCGAGGTGCATTCGTCACCTTGCGAGAAGCGGATAAACTGCGCGGGTGCATCGGCTATTCCGCTGCTACGCAGCCTCTTTATATGACGGTGAGAGATACGGCTACCCTGGCGGCGTTGCGCGATCCGCGCTTCCATCCGGTTACGGCCGCAGAGCTGGCTAAGCTGCAATATGAAATCTCCGTGCTGTCACCATTGCGGCGGGCTCGCGATCTGCGCGAGATCCGTGTAGGCGAGCATGGGCTGCTGGTGAAGAACGGCGAACATGAGGGACTGCTGCTCCCGCAGGTTCCGGTGGAGCAGCAGTGGGACCGGAAGACATTTTTGCAGCAGACGTGCATCAAGGCCGGCATCAATCCGGATTGCTGGAAAGATGACGATACCGATATCTTCCAGTTCACTGCCGTCGTCTTCGGCGATCAAGAGCAGGTCAAGCAGAACGCGGCGCAGAATTGATTCCGGTCAAAGCCGTGACAATTGCCGGTACTACGCATACGGCCGCAGTGATCCATGCGGTGCTCCAGAAACCAAACAGGGGAATGAGGAATGCGGCGAGCAGCAGGGCGCCTGCGCAGCCGCCGATGAGGTCTAGAGCGTAAAGCGTGCCCGTGCTTATGTGGGCAGACGGGTCGCCCTGGTAAATGGCTGAGGCAACCGGAAACTGGAAGCCGCCGGGAATTCCGCACAAGACTGCCAGCACTGAGAACGCAAGCTGAGTGAGCGGAATGGAGCCACCCAGCGTGGAACTGTGCGCCAATATGGCTACGAAGAACAACAGCAGGGGAGCGGCGACAGCCAGCAGAAGCTGATTGATCGCGGAGGCTCGCAGCAGGGGCCTTTGATGACTGTGGCGAACCCGCATGATGCCAAGCAAGCTACCCAATGCGATGCCCGCCATGAACATGCCAATCAGCCATGCAAGGTTGTAGTAGAGGTAGCCGCAGATGGACTGGAATGCAAGCAGAATGAGAATCTGGAGCGCCATGAGGGCATAGCCCGTGGAAATGACAGACCATGCCGCCGCATAGCGTGTACGTTTTTTCGGCACCAATGCAAAGAGCAGTACGAGCAAGAGCGACAGCGCGACAAGCATTGCCAGCAGCTCAGGAAGGTGAATGTTGGTGGCGTCTTGAAGCAGGGCCGCGTAGTCCGACTTGAATTGAGCGCCCCATAACACGACGGCGAAGTAGTAGGCGACAGGTTCGAAGTCGCGATTGATGGGTGTGGCCGGGAGCGGACGCAGGAGGTCGTGGATCTGCGCCATGCGGTCGGGCATCATGCGGAAGGGGATGAAGTACTCGCGCACATATTGGGTTTGAAGGTCACGGCTTTTGAGCCTCGCCATCAAAACCTGCGGATCTTCGGTGAGTACTCCGGCCTGCATGGCGCCAAACATGTGGAGGGTAGAGCCGGGAATGACAGCCACGTGTGGAAATACGCTTTGAAGCGTGTGGTGAATGCAGCGCAGAAAATCGGCAAGGTCTGGTCCGATGGAATCCTCAGAAGAGCGCAATTGGAGGGCAAGTAGCCCGCCCGGAGCAAGATGTTCACGAACGGACTGGAAAAACTCCGTGGTATAAAAGCGGTTCAATTGCGCATTTTCAGGGTTGGGCAGGCTGAGGATTACCACATCAAATGCGCGATGCGTTGATTTCAGGTAGCGGCGGCCGTCGGCATAGTGAACGTGTACGCGTGGATCAGAGAAGGCGGGTGCGGCCTCGGCGGGGAAGAATCGCCGGTAGATTCCGATCAGCGCCGGATCCAGCTCGACATAGTCGAGGCGCGTGATTGTGGGATGTTTGAGGACTTCCGCAATGCTGCCGTTGATGCCGCCGCCGATGAGCAGAACGCTTGCGGGCGCAGGGTGCTCCAGCAGCGCGTAGTGCACGGTTTCTTCTGCTGAAGCCGGGTCGGGAACATTGGCCAATACGGTGCCGTTCTCGTAGATGCTGCGTAACCCACCCGCTTCGAGAACCGTGAGTTTGCCGTAAATCGACTCTTCGGAGTCGACGATATGAAAATCCTGCCAGATGCGTTGTTGCGTGGTTTGTTCGATGCGCGGAGCAAAGCTGAGCAGTAGAACAAGAATGAATGCCGTTGCGGTTGCCGCCGCCGCCGCCCGCGTGCGGCGCGTTCTGAACCACAGGCCGCAGGCTACCCACAAATTGAGCAGCGCTACAACGAATGCGATCTGGAAAGAGTTGAAGAAGCGCAGCAGCAGAAGACTTGTGAGAATTCCGCCGAGGGCGAAGCCGGCGGTTTCAAGCAGGTAGGCATTGCTGGTGGCCAGATGCCGCGGAATGTCCGCCTCTTCATGAACCAATCGGGCGGCGAGTGCGAACAGGCTTCCGGAGACGATGCAAAATGCGCTCAGGCTCAGCAGAGAGGCCAGCGCCAGGGGCACCGGTCCAAGCAACTCCCCCGGTATTTCCTGCAGCCAGGCTCTGGAATCGCGAAGGATCCAGATGGCGAGAGGAAGGCTTACGGCGCTGAGGCATTCCACCGCTGCAATTACCCTCGGAAGGACAGCGCGTTTCGGCGCCAGGCGGCCAGCAAGACTGCTGCCGGCTGCGGTCCACGCGAGCCAGACGGCGAGGAAGACCCCGAGCGAAAGCTCATTGCCATTGAATAAGACAATAACCTCGCGCATGAGGGTGATCTGGCCGGTGACCGCGGCCAATCCGACGACTACGGCGACCGCCCTGGCCGCAAAGGCCGATTGCTTTACCCACGCATTGGATCCGGCTTGCATTGGACCTATGACCGTGGCGCATCAAGGGTCAAAGCCTACCACTTGACGACCCAAGAAGTATAGGCACAGGGATGAATCGAATCTGTGATCGCGGTCCTACTGCCGGGGGAGTTTTGAAAGCGGTGTTGTGGAGGCCGGTGACGTGCGGCAGTGAGTGAAGATGGTTAACCGTCTGCGAACAGGCGGCTGACGTCGCCGAACAGAACATCCTTTGGTGCAAGGCCCCGCTGGCGCAGGACGTGCAGGCTCAGAGCATCGTGGCGCTTGGCCAGCCGGCGGCCGCTTTCGTCTAGGACGAGGCCGCAATGGAACCATGCGGGCGGCTTCCACCCCAGGGCGCGATAGAGCAGGATCTGCCGCGCGGTGGATTTCAGCAGATCGGCTCCACGCACGACTTCGGTAATGGCCATGGCGGCGTCGTCGGCAACGCAGGCAAGCTGGTAGCTAGGCACTCCGTCGCGCCGCCAGACGACAAAATCGCCAAAGTCTGCGCCGGCGACAAAGCGCTGCGGACCCAGGTTGGCGTCTGCAAATTCCACGGCCTCGCCGTCGGGAACGCGGAAGCGCCAGTTGATCCCGTCCGGCGAATCGATGTTGGGCGCCACAGGCCGGTGTGCTGGAGAGGCAGGATCTGGAGACGGCCGGCAGGTGCCGGGGTAGATCGGTTCGTCGTCCAAAGCCTCGCGATCCGCGGCGCCCTGCTCGTGGGGCGCACTCAACGCCGCCTGAAGATCTTTGCGGGAGCAACGGCAGGGATAGATGCAGCCGCGCTCAAGAAGACTGCGCCACACAGCCAGATAGGTTGCCCGGCGCTGGCTCTGAACGTAAGGGGCAAATGGGCCGCCGATGTCAGGGCCCTCCTGCCAGTGGATGCCGAGCCAGCGCAGATCTTCAAGTGCGGCTTCCGCATAGACTGCGCGGCTGCGGTCGGGGTCCAGGTCCTCCATGCGCATGACCAGCGTACCGCCTGCCTCGCGCGCTCTTTCGCTTGTAGTCCAGAAGGTACGTGCGTGCCCAATATGCAGGTAGCCCGTGGGCGAAGGCGCAAGCCGTCCCCGATAACTCATGATTTGCGATGGAAAGGTACCGGCCATGCTCAGACTAGTTTAGGGCCTGTTCACACTGCAGAGCCATCCACCCCAGTAGTGTGAACAGACCCTCGTCAGTCGTACTTGATCCGCATAGGCCGGGTTCGGTTCGCGATGATCCGAGATGATTCAGTCTGACTTTTCCTGCTGGTGCGAGTTATGCGAATACTGGGCGATGGTCTGGTTCATGCGGTTGGGGTTGACCGAGACTTGCACCACATCCAGTTCGTGCCCATCCAGATCGATTACGAAGAGCCCCATCCGCTTGCCTTCAGGACGCGAAAAGATCAGCGTCTGTTCCCTGCCAGTCCGGCTGGTCTCGCGAATCATCCGCTCCCATCCAGGACCAAGCTTTTTCTCGGCAATGCGATTCAACTCTTCACCATCCACCGGCTTGGAGAAGTCTTTGAATTCCGCCACATGCACGTTGTCTACGCCGCCCTCAGTGGCTCTGTTTGCGATAAGACTGGCAAGGCCCATGAAGGGAATTTGTGTAGCCCGCACATGGTATCGACTCTCGATGGAGTTGACGACGCCGTTAAAGCCGCTGCCCCCACCTGCCAGCACAACTACCGGAATCAGCAGCGCGATGAAACAGAGAGGAACCCACAGCCACGGTCTCATTGCACACCGCCCTTCTTATCCTTGTTCTTTTCGTTGCCTTGCTTGGTGTTAGCCACATTGCCGAGCGCACTCAATCCGCCCAGGCCCTTCAACTGGCCAAGCTGGTTCATGCGGATGGGTCCGAGAATCAGCACGATGGACAGCTCCTTGGGCTCAGCTGAGAGAACGAACATGCCGCGCGATTGGCCGTTGACCATTTTCATCATCACGTCAGTGGTTTCGCCGCTCTTGCGGTCACGCGCACGCACAATGGGTGTCCACTCAGGACCTTCAAAAGACCTGCGCAGCTTGTCGATGTCCACCATCGAGTACTGGCCCGGCTTATCGAACTCGTAATCGCGAACATAGATGCCGTCGAGACCCTCGATAAGCTGGCGTGCCGCCTCATCATTCTTGTTCTTGTCGTTCATGAACTTGGCAGCAAAGGCCAGCATGTTTTTGCCCAGCGTCACTTCGGTTACGTTTGCGGCGCGCGCGGCAAGCTCCTTTTCAACAGACGAAGGCAGTTGCAACGGCGAGGTTTGTGCCAGCAACGGTGCGGCTGCCGCGGCTAATCCCAATACGAAAACAATCATTCGGTTCTTCATCGCTCGTTCTCCTTCACTCCTGCGCATCTCTGTTTTGAATCTGTGTGTCACGGTTGTGGGCCTGGAGCTGCGACTGCATCTGGTTCAGCGCGCGGCTGGTGATGCGCAGGGCGACCATCACTTCGCGGCGGACTTCTTCACCCCGGCGCTGCTCCTCGGCGTGGCGCCACACCAGCGCACCTGCCAACACGCCCGCCAGCGTTCCCGCAATTGCCAACCGCTGCCACCAGACCACAAGGCTATGCCGGCGTTTAAGATGCAGCGCGTCTCTGCGCTCCATGATTTTGTGCTTCAGGCTGGGTGGAGCGGGTCTGCGTTCCAGCGCCTGCCGCAGTTCGTTTTCCAACCCGTTCATCGGCTCATGTCCCACGAACGTACTCCTTCAACTGACTCTCAGCTTTGGCGCGCAGCAGCTTCAATCCGCGCTGCAACTGGCTCTTCACCGTGGCCAGCGGCGCATCCAGCGTGGCTGCAATCTCTTCCGGCGTCAGATCTTCCTGATAGCGCAAGACCAGTGCCGCGCGCTGCGGCTCAGGCAGCGTCATCAATAAGCCTTCCAGCCGTGCGCCCAGCGGCGAAGTGGGCTCTTCCGGCTGCACGGCGTGTTTCTCCTCGATCTCTACCCACAGATTCATGCCCCGTACCCGCCGGCGCCGCAGTGCATCGGCTGCGCGGCTCATTGTGACTCGCCGCAACCAGAAGCGCGCATGAAGCGGCGATTCAATCTTGCCCAGGTGCCTGTCCAGCTCGAGAAAAACATCTTGCGCGATCTCCTCGGCCAGACCATAGTCACCAGTCATCCGCATGGCCAGCGAGAACACCATCGATTGGTGTTCGTCCACGAGTTGTTCGAAGTCTGCCTGCCATTCGTGGGCCATTGCGTTCGCTTCTACTCTCTTATCCGCACCTGAAAGAATGCTGGGATGCAGAGATTTACGCGCGGCGGCGAAAAAAGTTCAACTGAGCAGGCGGGGACGACGACGCGCGGCGGTGCCGAGGGGAGTCTGAAATACGGCAATCTGCGAAGTGTGGGAGGAGACTTATGCTGCCCGGCGGGTGCGGGCATCTGGCAGGCATAAAAGACAAAGGCATCCAGCCGGACCAGCTATCAACAGCGCGAGCTATCGCACGCAAGTTGGCAAATTCAGCGGATGCCTGGAATGGTTAGCTTCCCGCGGGTTTGGGATTGGCGCGGTCAAACTGGGCGACTTTGACCTTGCGGGCCAAGCCGAGCTTGGAAAGGATCCAGATGCCCCAGAAGTTGGGATCGATCTCGTACCAGGTAAGGCCGTGACGGGCAGAAACGGGGTGGGCGTGGTGATTGTTGTGCCAGCCTTCACCGCCGGTGAGGAGAGCCACCCACCAGCTATTGCGCGAATCGTCATGCGTGTCGAAGCGGCGGTTGCCCCACATATGCGTAGCAGAATTGACCAGCCAGGTGGCGTGCAGGCCCAAGGTTACGCGGAGCAGAACGCCCCAAAGAACCATGGCAACGCCATTGACCCAGCCACCGAAGTACCAGCCTCCACCCAGCAGCAGAATACCGCTGACGGTGATGGGCATCCAATGGTATTTGCTCATCCAGACGTGGAAGCGATCGCGGCCCAGGTCGGGCGCGTAGCGGGAAAGCGCTTCAGTTTGCGCGTGCAGCGCCTGGCCAAAGAGCAGCCAACCTGCATGTGCCCACCATCCGCCTTCGCGCGGCGTGTGCGGATCGCCTTCCTGGTCACTGAGCTGGTGATGAACCCGATGTGTCCCCACCCAGAACATGGGCCCGCCTTCCATGGAAAGCGTGGCGCAGACGGTCATGAGGTATTCAAGCCACTTGGGAACCTGGTAGCCGCGATGGGTAAGCAGGCGGTGGTAGCACATGCCGATGCCCACATTGATGGCCAGGACGTAGAGGATCGCCATCACCGCGAACCGTTGCCAGGTGAAGAAGAAGAGTGCCGCCAGAGCGCCAGCGTGGAAGATGATGATCATGAAGAGGGTAAGCCAGTTCAGGCCATCCGGCAGGGTGGCAGCACGCCCCATACGCACCTGATTGCGAGCAGGAACCGCGCGGATTCCGGCGGGTGCCGAAGAGACTGGAACCTCTGCAATCGGCGCGGTTGAAACGGCGGTTGAGGTTTGGGGGGAAGCGTTGGTTGCTCCTAAACTCATTCGATCGTGCGTCCTTAGAAGAGTGGCGGGAAACTCACTCCTCCACTGATTTTATAGGAATAGATGCCTCGCTTCAGACCGGTGTGGCATTATTTTCAGCAAAATGCGGGTCGAGCGATACATCAATGACAGCGTGCCGGCCTGCGTTTGCACCCTGATGCGGGCACTGTCAATCCATCGCAGTTATCCCGGCAACTTGCCTTCGGGGGCAACAACGATTGCCTCCGGAGCACTGGTGAACAGCTTCTGCACCCGGCCGCGCAGCACGCGATAAAGTACAAATTCGCGCTGGGTTGCACCGCGCTGCTCGAAGAGCAGCTCGCCGCGGTTGTCGTCCATGGCGTCGACGGCGTCGATGAGGTGCAGGGCCGGCGTGTCGTCCAGGTGCGCCGCGTCGGTCACGTTCTTGAGCAGCACGGCCACGTTGCCGTAAAGACCGGGCTGGGCGATCAGGGTGATGAACTTTTCCTGCGCTCCGGCGCCCTTCGTGTGCGCCGAAAAGACGATTGTCGGCCCCGATCCGTATGTCAGCGAGAAGGTGCGGAGCTTTTCGTCTTCAAGAGTGGCCGGCGCCGGAGGAGGAGGCGCCGGGGCGGGCTTGGCCTTTTTGCGCGATGCAGTCCGTTTGGATGCAGGTTTGGCAGGGGCCGGCGGAGGGACCAGGCCCAGCTCTTTGCGGGCGATCTGTTCGAGATCTGCTTTTATTTCAGCCTCTTCATCCGGGCTGGTCCAGGAGTAGGTCCACACGTGATCGGGGTGGTTGGTCGCGTCTGAGACGGCGATGGTCTGGTGCATGTCCTGGGGAAGACCAACCAGAGTTGGCAGCACGCTGGGACCTGAATCTTTGGGCTTGCCGCGGAAGAGCCTGGGCCGGTCGGGGTCAGAGATCGTGCTGAGCGCCTGGGAGTAGGCGACCTGATTCTGCTGCGCTGCGTTGGCTGGGGCGGTCTTCTTGGGCGGTTCCTTCATGATGGGCCGGTTGGGATCGGGCGGAGGGGCGGGGGGACCGGAATTTGCGCTCGCGTCTCCGGGCTGATGTTTCCGATGCAGGATGGGCGGGCCGCTTTCGTCGTCGTCAAAGTCGTTTATTGCCAATTGCTTGGGCTTTGAAGACGGCTTGGCGACGGGCAAGGGCTTCCAGTCGCCGTGGCCCACCCATGTGTCCTGCACCTGGCCGGCGGTCTTTATGTCATAGAGCCCTATGGTCTTTCCATTTTGCTTGAGCTTGTATTCCGTGTCTGTGTAGAGCGCGAGCGGTGCGGGCCGCGCCAGGTAGATTGAGGCGTCCTGCAACTGCTGTCCATCCCAGATGGTAATGGGAACAAGCCGGCTGGCCTTGGGATGGCCCGCCTTGCCGGTCCACTCGAGCACGCCGACTGCGCGGAGTTCGTGCGCTTTCCTTTTGGGTGCGTTGACCTGTCCCTGGTATTGTGCCGCCGCGGGCAGCGCTGCGGCCAGCAAGGCTCCGGCGATCAGCGCGGACCAGAATGGCGGAAATCCGGCCGCGCGCGGTGACATCGGGCGCCTGGCTCGGGAATAATCGAAACTGATGGCCATTATTCGGCCCTCCATCCACGCTGCGAGGAAGATTCCCCATGGAAATCAACGAGAAAGTCGCTGACTTCACGCTGCAAACCGACGAGGACAAGACGGTGAGCCTCTCGGACTTCGCCGGCAAACCTGTCGTACTCTTCTTTTACCCCAAAGCGGACACACCTGGCTGCACAATCGAGGCTTGCGGCTTCCGCGACTGGTATACCAAGCTGACGTCGGCCGGGGCGGTGGTGCTCGGCATCTCGCGCGACAAGCCCAAAGATCAGGCCAAATTCCGCGCCAAGTTCAACCTGCCGTACACCCTCCTTGCTGATGTAGACGAGAAAGTCTGCAATCAGTTTGGCGTGCTCAAGGAAAAGAACATGTACGGCAAGAAGGTGATGGGCATTGTGAGGACGACCTTCCTGATCGGCCCTGACCGCACGCTCGTGCATGTTTTTCCGAAGGTTACGCCCGAAGGACATGCGGAAGAGGTACTGGCCAAGATTAAGGAATGGAAGAAGACGCACAAGTAGCCCGCAAACTACGGCGGGGCTCGGAGTTTGCGGGACGGATGCCGCCGCGCGCCTTCTTTGAGGCGCCGCCGGATCAGGTGGCTCCCCGGCTACTGGGGAAACTGCTGGTGCATCGAACGCGGGCCGGCGTAATTGCCGGCCGCATCGTGGAGGCCGAGGCCTATCTTGGGCCGCACAACGACCCGCCTGACCCCGCAGCGCATGCGCATCGTGGACCCACGCCGCGAAACGCTGTTCTTTTTGGCCCGGCGGGCCATGCTTACGTTTACGCGATCTACGGCCGCTATTTCTGCATGAATATCTCCTGCGAGGTGGCGGGCCGGGCCGGGTGCGTGCTGTTGCGCGCTCTGGAACCGGTGGCCGGCGTGGAGCTGATGGCACGCAATCGCGGCCTGGCGCCGGACGCGCCGGCCAGGATGCTTACCTCCGGCCCGAGCCGGCTCTGCCAGGCACTAGGACTTGTGCGCGCCAGCCACAACGGGCTTGACCTGCTCGATCCAGGTTCGCCGCTGCAGGTGCGCGACGATGGCTATCCTTCATCCGATGTGCGGGTTACAACGCGCATTGGCATTAAGGCGGCTGTGGACTGGCCTATGCGATTTTCTTTTGCGGGCCATAAATGTGTGTCGGGGCCCAAAACTTTGTCGTCATAACATCCGTCTCTTTCGATAGAATTTGCGCAACCGGCAAATACTCTCATCCCAAGGAAAACTACTGAGTTGAAGACAGCTTCCCCTTATCGAGCCGCCGCGGTTGCCGTGTTTGCTGCAGCCGTTTTTGCCGTCACAACAGTTGCGCAGACCCCGCAGTCGATGCCGGCGCCACCATTGCCGCGACAGGAGGCTGGCGTCCGGCGTCATTTCAACTTTCCGGCTCCGACCAACCTGCAGGTACTGCCAAAGAACCTGACGGGCAACCAGGTCCACCAGATCATGGAGAAGTGGGCCCGTTCGCTGGGTACACACTGCACTACGTGCCATGCGCCTAATCCAAATGCGGCTCCCCCTCCGAACGGTCACCCGCACCCCGACTTTGCTCTTGATATCAAGCCCGAGAAGAAGACGGCGCGCCTGATGGTCAAAATGGTGGAGGACATCAACGGCAACTACGTCGGCAAAATCAAGAACTCCGGCATCAAGGTGAGCTGCGGAACCTGCCATCGCGGGCATCTTCAGCCGCCGCTCTACATTCCGCCACCGGAGCATCACGGACCAAGGCCGCCGGCTGCCGCGCCGCCAGCAGCGTCGGGACAGTAGAGAGCTGCTGCGTCAAGGTTTCCAGATAAACGTAGCCACCGATCCTGCCGGCAGGATGGTGGCTATTGTTTTGCCATGAAAGCCGACGCGGAAGACCTGGCTTTTGGTTCCTGCATTGAGCGTATAGAGCACGATGGTTCCGTCAGGATTCTGGAAGGCAACGTCTTTCAGGTTGGTACCGGCAGGCTCGTTTGACGCGATGCGAACCGCGCCGGGATAGATGAACTTGCTAGCCTGGCCGAGGACGTAATAGTCGGGTTCATACTTGACCCTGGGATGTTGCGGGTCAGTGAGATTAAGCGTCACCACGCCGCG
The DNA here is from genome assembly GCA_963830225.1 of uncultured Acidobacteriota bacterium. GTDB lineage: Bacteria > Acidobacteriota > Terriglobia > Terriglobales > Acidobacteriaceae > Telmatobacter. The sequence goes on from CAWHLO010000001.1 coordinate 1,568,662, forward strand.
GCATTCCGAGCAGCCGCCAACATGCGGGCCATGGTTCTGGTCGGTGGCCAGTGCCCAAAGCACGTAGCTCTTTGACCAGTTGCGCATGACGGCGATCAACTCGCCGGCCTCCTGAACTACAACATTGTTCTTCTGCCATGTGCCTCCGCTGGCCTCGGTGACCCACTCGCCCTTCTTGGGAAACTCTTCGTGGAACTTCGTCATTACGTCGGGGCTGCCGGCGTAATGGTGCCAGGCGGTTCCGGCGGCGAGTGCGTACGCTTTGGGATCCTTGAGCACCGTTTGCGGATATTCGGGGTGATCCCAGTTGTGGTCATAGACCATCACCTTGGTGGTCAGGTGCGCGGCGGCCATGGCGGGCGCAAGCGCCTTACCGAGGAAGGCGGCCTGCTGTTTAGCCGGCATAAGCATCCCGCTATAGGTGGGCGCTGCGTAGAGCGGCTCGTTCTGCACGCTGAGCGCGTAGACAGGCACGTCGGCGGCCTGGTAGCCCGCGATGGTTTTTACAAGGTAGTTGGCGTAGGCCGTGTAGTACTCGGGAAGCAGTGTTGACGGCTTTTTGGTGGCCGGATTCAGACCCAGCATCGAGCCGGAGGTCTTCATCCAGCCGGGAGGACTCCAGGGCGAGAGCATGATACGGATGTCAGGGTTGATCGCCAGCGCTTTCTTGAGCAGCGGCAGGATGTACTCCTGATCGTGCGCCAGCGAGAGGTGCTTGAGGTCTGGGTCGGAGAGACCCGCGGGAGTGGTGCAGGCCGTCGTGGTCTGTTTGCACAAATCGTCGTAGGAGTAGAAGGTGACCGACAAGTCAGACGAACCGATGGGTTGGCGCAAGAAACTAAGGGCGATGCCGTGCTTGCGGTCGAAGAGTTTTTCGAAGGTCGAGTCGGCCAAATCCGGCGAGAGTTTTTTGGCGAAGAGCCAGGCGGCAGCATCAGTGAGGGAAGCGCCGAAGCCGTCAATTTTCTGAAAGCGCTGTGAATCATCCACGGTAATGAGCGGACCCGCATGACGGAAGCGGTGGGAGCGGAAGCGCATCTTCTGGAGCTGCATCATGGACTCGAGCAAGTCCGGAGTAGTCTGGTAAGCCTGAACTTTTTGAGCCGAGACGAAGGCAGGAAAAAGAGCGAACAACGCCAGGCAGGCAACGACAAGCTTTGAGCGCAGCATGAGCAGTCCTCTCACAACAGGATGAGAATCTTAATTCATTCCTTGGGTAGCTTCAGTGACGGCGAAATGGATTATACCCGGCCTCCAGCTCGTGAATACTCACCGCTTTTGCCGCCGGATTTGGATTCAAGCTGCACATTACGAATGACAATGGCCTTGTCGAGCGCCTTGGTCATGTCGTAGACCGTGAGGGCGGCCACGGCGGCGGCGGTGAGGGCCTCCATTTCTACGCCGGTGGGGCCTGTGGTGGCAGCGGCGGCCGCGATGCGGACACCGCCGGGAACGATTTCCGCGCGCACGTCAACATGTGTGAGCGGAAGCGGATGGCACATCGGAATGAGCTCTGCGGTGCGCTTGGCTGCCTGAATGCCGGCGATGCGCGCTACTTCAAGTGGATTGCCCTTAGGGTTGGACGGCAGGGCTTCCAGCACGGCCGGGGAAAGCTCTACGAAGGCTGAGGCGGCCGCGGTGCGGCGGGTGGGCTGCTTGGCGCTTACGTCGACCATCTGCGCCTGGCCGGCCGAGTCGAAATGGGAAAGTTTCGCTTTCGGATCTTCGGGCATGTGGTTCCTCAAGAAAGTAAGATGCGGACGATATCGCCTGCATCGAGCGGTTGGTGATCTTCGTCGGAAAGAACGAGGAAGCAGTTGGAGCGTGCCAGTGCGGCGAGGTCGCCCGACCCCTGCCATGGGACCAGCACAACCTCGGGGAGTTTGTCAGCTCCCGCGCCAAAGGTGCAGAGTGCGGGCAGGAATCGCGTCAGTCCTGCTTTGGCGCGCTTCCCCGGGGATGAGCCAAGGCGCGCCATAGCGAAACGTGGGCCGGCGTCGCGTCGGCCCGCGAGGGCTGCCAGCACGGGGGATGCAAAAAGCAGAAAGGTAACCGCCGACGAAACAGGATTACCGGGTAGCCCGAAAATGGGATGTGTTGCCTCTATTTTGTTTGCGCCGCCGGTCCTGCCTGTTTTGTGAGGCATTTCGCCAAAGACTAAGGGCTTGCCCGGCTGAATACGGACTCCGGTGAAATGAAAGCGGGCGCCGGCACGCGTAAGAGCCGGCTCAACGAGGTCGAACTTGCCTGCGGAAACACCGCCGGTGATGAGCAGCAGATCGGCAGTTGCGGCTTCAGCAAGCGCGGCGTCGAGGGCTTGGTCGGTGTCGGCGGCGGTGGCCAGAAGCCACGGTTCTCCGCCGGCAGCAGCCACCATTGCCGCCAGCATGGGGCTGCTGGAATTGCGGATTTGTCCCGGACCAGGCTCAGACTCTACCGCGACCAGTTCGTCGCCCGTGGAAAGAATAGCCACGCGTGGCCGGGCAAAAACGTCGAGGGCTGCGCATCCGCAGGAGGCGGCAAGTGCGATCTGCGCGAAAGTGATCGGGGTTCCCGCGGGAAGCAACTCATCGCCTGCGCGCGCCTGCGCACCCTGGGTCACAACGTTTTCGCCCGCTTCAAGCTTGCGCGGCGGCAACAGCCGGACACTGCCTTCGCCGGTTTCCACGTGTTCAATCATCATGACTGCGTCAGCGCCGTGTGGGAGCGGTGCGCCCGTCATGATCTCCCATGCGGCACCGGGTGGCAGCGGTCCCGCCGGCGGCTGGCCAGCTCGTGTGGCTCCAGCTACCGGCAGGAGCGGATGCGTTGACGCCTCCCGAGCCCGGCAGGCAAAGCCATCGCGTGTGGATCGCGCAAAAGAAGGTTGATCGCGATCTGCATGCAGGGGCCGCGCGAGTGTTCGGCCGACTGCTTCAGCCAGTTTGACGCGCTCCATTGCCGGATGAATCCGGTACAGCCGGGCGGCGTAGTCAGCGACCAGAGCGGCGGCTTCTTCGAAGCTGAGCAGGGCAGAACTCATGCAATGGATTGTAGTGGGTGAGGCGGGGCGCGTGAGAGCCACCAAGATGCGAAAAGCGCCTCATCCTCGCGGCGAATTGCCGAAGAGGATGAGGCGCGAGACGGTTAGCGTTTATCGACCGGGCTGTCCGGCCGGCTTTGAATGAATAGCCGAGCTTACTTAATTCCTGCCTGCTGCAGAATACCCTTGACCTCGGCGGCAAACTGGCCGTTGGGCGCGAGCTTCAGGTATTTCTGGTACGCGTCCTTGCACTCGGGCGGCAGCACGATGCGCTGCGTTTTGGGATCGATGGTAGCGTTCTGTACCAATCCCTGTCCCTTGATGTAGTTGAGCAGAGCCTTGGTTTGGTCGGGCATGTTGGGATCCTGTTTGAGAGCAAGATCGGCAGCAGCGACCTGAGCCTTGCTGTTGTGCTCCTGGAAGAAGATCACCGCCTGGTTCAGGTAATACATGCTGGCGTGAGGTGGATCGGCCTTAACCGCATTGTCAAAGGCCTGATTCGCCTCGGCAACCTTGCCCGAGCGCGCGTAGGCTTCGCCCAAACCCGAGTATACGGCGCCGAGAACATCAGGACTCTGCTTCTTCTCAGCCTGCTCCAGCGTCAGTGCCTTCTGATAGTTCGTTATGGCATCACTGTACTGCTTCAGGCCTTTCTGCCCGGTCGCCAACTGTGCCCAGAGGAGGGGCTCATCAGGCTTGAGCTTCGTGTCCTTCTCCATCAGGCTCACGATTTCTGTGTACTTGGCCTTCTGAATCTCCTCGGTCTTGGCCGCGACGTTAGCGGCCGTCGCTTTCGACCCGAGTTGCTGGATCGCCGCTGTACGTGCACCACTGGCGTCCTTGATGTCCTGGTTTACAGTGCGCAGGTCCTTATTGAGGTCGTTGATGACCTTGTTTGCCTGAATCGCCGATGCATTCTGCTTCTTGAGTTCCTCAAGCTGCTTCCGCTGCTCCGGGGTCATCTTTGCGATATATGCCGCCCGCGACATGTCGATGTCCGCAGCTGTATCCTGACCGGCAACAATTTTTATATTCGGGAGCTCGTCGACCATCTTTCCTTTCGGCGTATCCTTCTGGCGGTAAATCACGGTGTAGGTTCCCGCAGCCGCCTGGCCTGAGTAGTCGCCGTTCTGATCTACCGGGAAGGTGTACTGGATGTGAGTGCCACCGTCCGTCGAAAGGTCAATAAATCCGCCGCCCTGGGACTGCCCGGTGGGGTTGGTCACGAGGCCGTGAATCTTACCCATGGCAGCCGCCTGGGCTGCGGGAGGCGCGGAGGCATTTTGCTGCGCAAGCGCGGGCATAAGGGCAAATGCCAGCAGACCCACCACGGCGGGCAGGCTCAGCCAAAGTGAAAAGTTGCGTTTCATATTCTCTCCTTGAGAGCGTCGCGAAACGTCAGGTTCGCGCACTCAAAAAATCGTAGTTGCCAATCCCGCCGGTTTTTGGCGGATATCCCTGTAAACACGGCCTGCAGGCGAAAGACGCATGCGGCAGTGGGACACTGCTTGCCCTACCGTTCTGGGTGGGATCTGCCTTACTGCTTCACAGCTGGCGCTGTACAGCGCCCATATGTTGGCAGACCCAAGTTAAATCCAATCGACTATCCCGCACAAGAGGCACAAAACCTGGCTTCCGGCGGGCTGAACCGCGACATTGTCGAGTAGAAAATCAATTTTACGCTGAGCATGACTCCGCGCAGTTTTAGCCACCCGAGCCAATGACTCCACAAAATCATCCTACGAGTGTCCGGCGCAAGCCCGGTGTGGCATGTATCACACACTAGAATAAACGCATGACAGTGGCGATTCGCAATGCTACCGAGGCGGACGTCCCGCAGATTCTTGAATTCATACGTGCTTTGGCGGCCTACGAACGGGCACCGGACGCGGTGAAGGCTACCGAAGCGGACCTGATGCGGGACGGATTCGGATCAAGTCCCTATTTTCAATGCCTTATCGCCGAAGCCAATGGCCGGCCCGCAGGTTTCGCCTTTTATTTCTTTGACTACTCGACCTGGATCGGCCGTCCCGGCATCTATGTTGAAGACATTTTCGTATATCCCGAGTTCCGCGGGTCGGGGATTGGCAAGGCGCTGTTGCAGCGCGTTGCGGCCGTGGCCGTGGAAAAAGGCTGCGCACGGCTCAAATGGGAGGTCCTGGACTGGAATACGCCGGCTATTGATTTCTACCGCGCCATGGGAAGCGAATTTATGGACGAATGGCGCACGGTCCGGGTGACCGGCGAAGCGCTGGCGCGGCTGGCACGAGGCGCGGAAGGGGCCACCTCGTCCATGGCTGAGAGTGCTGCGGGGGCGGAGGCCGCGAAGTGAGGATTCGCGTGATTGGCGGCGGTCTGGCCGGCCCTGAAGCCGCGCTGACCGCGGCTCGCCTGGGCTGCCAGGTGGAACTCTACGAGATGCGCCGGACGGTGGATGGAAAGCCTCTGCTCACGCCGGCTCACCAGACAACGGATTTCGGAGAGCTGGTCTGCTCCAATTCGCTCAAGAGCGAATCGCCGAACACGGCGCCATGGTTGCTCAAACAGGAGATGCGCCGTGGGGGCTCTGCTTTGCTGCGCATTGCGGATGAGACCGCCGTGCCTGCCGGCCATGCCCTTGCCGTCGATCGCGTTGAGTTTTCGCGCCGCATCTCAGAGTCCATTGCCGCAGAGCCGAAGATCCGCGTCATCCGCGAAGAAGTGACGCAATTCGAGCCGCCAGAGCCGGGTGACGCCGCTTTGACCATCCTTGCCACCGGTCCGCTTACCTCCGACGCGCTGAGCAGGGAGATTGAACGCATCACCGGCGCGGGCCGACTGGCTTTTTACGATTCGATTTCGCCTATCGTTGACGCCGAATCGATTGACATGGAGCGGGTGTACTTTGCCGCGCGCTGGGATAAAGGTACGGCCGACTACATTAACTGTCCGATGGACCGCGCCGAATACGATCGCTTTTACGATGCGCTGCTTGCAGCCGAATCGGCCGAAAGCAAGGCGTGGGAAAAGCTTGAATACTGCTCACCCCATGCGCCAACAGCAGGAGCATCGGGGGCCAGGTACTTCGAAGGCTGCCTGCCTATCGAGGTATTGGCGCGACGCGGGCGCGACACACTGCGCTTTGGGCCAATGAAGCCTGTGGGGTTGCGCGATCCGCGCACCGGCAAAACTCCGTGGGCAGTGGTGCAGTTGCGCAAGGAGAATCTGCGCGCCGATAGCTATAACCTGGTCGGCTTCCAGAACCACCTTAAATACGGAGAGCAGGCACGCGTCCTGCGGCTGATTCCGGGGCTTGAGAATGCGCACTTCCTGCGCTACGGCCAGATTCACCGCAACACTTACATCTGCGCACCGTTGCTGCTTGACGAGACGCTGCGGCTTAGACAGGCTCCGTGGCTCTTCTTTGCCGGACAAATTTCCGGCGTCGAGGGATACACGGAGTCAATTGCGACAGGCATGCTGGCGGGTATCTATGCCGCGGCGATTGCGCTTGGCCAAGAACCCTCGCCGATTCCACGTGCCACAGCATTGGGTTCACTGGTGCACTACATTACCCATGCCGACGCGAAGAACTTCCAGCCGGCGAATATCACCTTCGACTTGCTTGAGCCACTGGAAGAGGAAGTGCGCAGAAAGGTGCGCGACAAGAAGGAGCGGCATCGCATGCAGTGCGAGCGGGCGCTGGCTGTGTTTGAAACATGGCGGACATCTTGCGGTCTCACCGCTGCGGCATCGCACACAGCCAATGCTGAACGTACACTCTCTGCCTAGTTCGATCACGGTCGTTAAGTGCGATCCATGAACCTTGTTTTCATGGAGCCCATAACGGATTTCAGATTCAATCCGATGCCCCGAACTCCAGCGGGTTTCGAACCGACGGAATATGCCGGCAACGTGTAGGCTAGATATAGAGTCTTTTCGATGCGACGGTTAGCCATACTTGTCTGTTCAGCGGCGTTGTTGGCCTCTCCGGCTTTTTCGGCGGCGCAGGGCACGCCTGTTCCCAAAAATGCAACGCGGCTTATGATGCCGCCCGCACCGCTCTCGCTGCCCGATGTTTTTGACGGATGGGTGGAGGTGGGCAAGCCACAGATCTCTACTGAGCCTCAGCAGGCCGATGCCGCCAATGCCGCGGCGCTCAAGGAGTACGGCTTTGTCAGGGGTGTGGAAGCGAACTACAAGCGCGGTAGTGAGTCCCTTACCCTGCGCGCGCTGCGCTTTGGCGACGTGACCGGCGCATATGGCACGTATTCCTACTTCCGGAAAAACGGCTGGCCGAGAGTGGATGTTGGAACCGGCGGCGCTTCAGACAACAACCGGGTCTTGTTCTGGAAAGGTACGACGGTTGTAGATGCGAAGTTTTCGCACATCGGCCCCATGTCGGTCGGAGAACTGCGCGAGATTGCTAACCGTATGCCGATTCCGTCAGGGAACAAGGGTCTGCTTCCGCCGGTTCTGGCTTTTCTGCCGCAAAAGTCACTTGAGGCGCAAACGACTCATTACGCGCTTGGCCCAGCCAGTTATGCCGGATCAGGCGGTGTGTTGCCTGCGGAACTCGTAGGCTTCGACCGCGAGGCAGAGACGGTAACAGCAACGTACTCATTGTCTTCGGGGCCGGCAACGCTGACGATCATCAATTATCCCGAACCGCAGATGGCTGCTGCGCAGGAGCAGAAGATTCGCGCTTACCTCAAAGAAGGCAACAAGGCGCAGCCACCGTTTCCCAAACCGCTCGAGAATTCCGATCAGGCTTCGCTCGAGGTTCGCCGCAGCGGTCCCCTGGTTGCCGTTGTCAGCGGCGACGCTATTCCCGACGAGAGCCACAGACTCATCGAGATGGTGCACTACTCGGCCAACCTGACCACCATTCCCATACCGGGCAAGTCTCAGGTCGCGCTGACGAGTGAATTGCTGATGGGTATTGCAAGCCTGGTGCTGATTGGTGGGGGTGCAGCGATCCTGCTGGGCTTCTTCCTGGGTGGTGGACGGGTACTGTACCGGAAGTGGCGAGGGAAACCGATTTCGTCAGTCTACGATGAGGAGTTTATTCACCTCGACTTGCGTGAAAAATGGGACCAGCCGAACCCGGAGACAAAGGGTGCGCATCCGAAGGGTTAATGGGCATTTATGCCTGTGGAAAAATGGACATAAACCCTAAAAAACACGGCAAAAACCGGTAAAATAACCAAGGGTGAAATGCGAAAATAAAGCGAAGAATACCTGTGCCTGACGTCAAAGGGTAGTCGCGTAATATGTTGTAAATAAACAGCTTATTTATTTCGCGTTTTCTCCTTGACACTCCCCGCCCCCGCACCTACTATGCAGCCAGAAAGTTCTGATGGTTTTGCCTCCGTTGGAACTATTCTCCCTGAGGAAAGAGCTGCCCTGTTGCCGGGCGGCTCTTCCCGTTTCTGGGCTCAATGCGTGGTCGCATCCCCGGCTTCCTGGGTGGATTCCGTCCATTCCCGGCTGCAAACCTCACATCGCCAGGCGTTGGCGGGATCGATTCCCTCAAGCACAGGATCCGGTGCGCCGCAGGAGGGGCATACGGGCAACTCGTAAGCGCGTTCCTCGGCATTGGATTGATGGACGATGTCCGGCGGAATGGGTTGGGCAACGATTGCCCGGGCCTCCTCAAGCTGGTCGGAAGCGACCAGCACGCGTACCCGGGGACTGCTCATGTCCAATTGCAGATAGGACGACGACCCATCGATCCAGCTCTCAATGCCGGCTCGCCGCAGGACCTCAACGATCTGCCGCGCCTGTTCCTGGCCTTCGCATTCGCGGAGCAGATTCTTCCAGACATATGTGGTCGTGGTGGGCGGATCGCCTGCCCCCGCGTCTTGCATGAGGCCGGCTCCGTTTGCCGTTATCGATTGCGGATCACCCAAGCCGCGCTTTTTCATCTCGTCGCGCAGGACCTGCCGGGCCATATCGGTGAGATTGTCGAAATCCCCTGCCAGGTTCAGCAGCTCTCCGTCAGTCATCTGAGCATAATGCCCGGTGAGCTGGCGCCAGTTTTCCATGGGATCGATTTGCATGAGGCGCAGTATAGACGCTTTACCGGATCGAACGAAAATCCACGATCATGGCGCGAATGACCACCATGCAGGTGACGGTAAGAGCCGCCAGGATGCACGTCCAGAAGCCGAGACGGCTGAAGGGGAGCAACAGCGGGCCACGTCCGTCACCAAGCGGGATTTCCATTTTTTCAGGCAGCGCCGCGCGCACTGCGACTGCGATCAGGAAGCCGGCTGCCCACACAAATGCGATCTTGAATCCGAGCTGAAGTGTTTGGGCCAGAACAGTCATCGTTTCCCTTGCGGTATACCAGCGATGCTTCACGGGCAGAGGCCACTCGTCAACTTTACCTTCCATGGGCGTGACGATACAATCTGAGGAGCAAGCCGACGTAGCTCAGTTGGTAGAGCAGCTGATTCGTAATCAGCAGGTCGTCAGTTCAAGTCTGACCGTCGGCTCCAGTTCCTGGAGCCCCAGCGTCACTCTCCATTCGATTCGCCTCCGATTTCAATTTTGTGCAGGAAAACAGCCCCGGTATCAAGTCGTGCACTTGTTATCCACGGCTTTTTTTGCAGTAGGGGTAATTCCGGACGCCTTATCCACGCGGAGTCTTGGCATAATCGTGAGCAAGAGCGGTTCCTCAATGAATGTATATTTCAGGCTCCGAGGCCGGACTGAACCAGTGGAGGGGGCATTCGAGAGTGGCCAGCTATAGCCGTCAGGACGCGCTGCGGATCTTGCAGATCAGTATCCACCAGTTGCAGGGGTGGGAACGCGCCGGACTTATTCCCCACCAGGAAACCTACAGCTTCCAGGACCTTGGGCAACTGAGGACTTTGCGTGCGCTGCGCGAGGAAGCGGTTTCGGCGGCGTCGATCCGGCACTCGATCCTCGCAATGAAAGCTGTGGCTGGGATGACCAACCCGCTGCTGGAAGCATGCGTGGTGAGGAACGGAACGCGCATCGCATTTCGTCACCGCGGCGCCATGGTGGATCCGATCCGGCGGCAACTGCTGTTCGACTTTGACCGCCCCGCCGGCGAGGAGCAGCCTACGCCCGCACTGGGTCCCGCAGCAACGTGCCGAGCCGCAAAGACGGCGCCTCATGGAGTGCAAGACCGCTTCTTTGCCGCCGTGCAGGCTGAGGAATCGGGCGAAAAGGAGCGCGCGATCGCGCTTTACGAAGAAATTCTGGTTATCGACCCGCATTACGCGGCGGCATACATCAATCTTGGGACCATGCAATTTCATCTGCACCGGTTCGAACGGGCCGAAGAGCTTTACCGCTGCGCTACCGAGGCTGATCCAGCGTATGCGCTGGCATTTTTCGATCTTGGCAATGTGCTGGATGAGCTGGAACGGCTGGACGAGTCGATTGCCGCGTATCACAGGGCCGTTGCGCTGGCGCCGCGCTACGCCGATGCCCATTACAACCTGGCGCTGGCCTATGAGCGCATGGGTAAACATCGTACGGCGTTCCGTCACTGGCAGGCGTATCTGAAGATTGACGGACACGGGCCCTGGGCTGAGCATGCGCGCGGGCAGATTCGCAAGCTGCTCGGCCGCGAAACACTCTCCGTGGTTTGGCGCGCAGAGCGGTTTGTGCCGCCCCGGAAGGGAATTGCGGCTCTCGAGCTGGTTTGATCGTCGGATTCAGTTCATGCCCGTTGTGAACGGGCGCCACCTCAGGAAACTTGTTGTGCTGTGTGCACTACTTCGCGGATATGCGCGGGGCGGGTGCGGCAGCAGCCACCGACGATCTGTGCGCCGGCAGCGAACCATTGCGCAGCAGATGCTCCAAACTCGGCTGGATCGCTGGTGCCAATCCAGCAGCGATTGGCCGCGTCCCATCCTTCGCCGGAGTTGGGGTAAACGAGGATGGGCTTTTCCGATGCGGCGCGCAGTTCGGTGATGAGCGGAGGCAGCCAGGAGGGTGGGACGCAGTTGGCGCCGATGGCGATTGTTTGCGGAAATTGCGCGACAAGCGCGGCGCATTCGCGGAGCGGCTCGCCGTGGGAGATGTGCGTTTGGTCGCGGCAGGAGAAGCTGAACCAGGCGCGCAATTCGGGCCAGGGGGAGAGCGCTTCGCCGACGGCGCGGACTTCTTCGAGCGAGGGGAAGGTTTCAAAAGCTAGAAGATCGGGGCGTTGCGGGGCGGTGGCGCGCGCCAGAACTTCAATGCGTTCGCGGTGGAAGCGGACGAGATCAGTGTAGGAGCAGTCGTAGTTGCCGTGGTACTCGGCGCCGTTGTGCAGGGCTGCGCCGTAAGGGCCGAGGGAGCCGGCTACGAGGATGCGGAGGTTGGGGAACTCGGCGACTACGGAGCGCGCCAGGGTGACGGAATTGAGGAGGGCGGCGTCGGCGCGGGCGGGGGACATGCTGCACTCGGCGTAGCCCATGCGGGAGACCTGGTAGCTGCAGGTGGCGATGCATTGGGCACCCGCCTGGATATAGGCGCGGTGGACGGCGGCTACCTTTTGCGGATGGTCTTCAAGGACGTGGGCGGACCAGAGGGGGCCGTCTATGTTGGCGCCTTGGTACTCGATTTCGGAGGCCAGGCCGCCGTCGATGACGCGGATGCCGTGGAGGATGCTGGGACCCATTTCCCCATTCTCACAGAAACTGGGAGACTGGGTTTCTGGGTGGGGTGCGATTCTTATTTTTCAGTGGGTTAGAGCCAAAAACCAGTTTCCCAGTGCGATTTTGCATTTTTTTATGGTGAAATTATGGGGTTTTTGATGCGTAATTCTTTTGTTTGCAATCATTTGACTCATGTTTCAGCCTCTGAAAAGTGCACATTTCGGTGAAGTTTTTGCGTTTTTCGGCCCGGTTCGGTTCGCATTGGTGTGGCCTGCCGGTTGCGGGCAGAGACGGGGGTGGTTTTCCCGTCCGCATTTCTATTGTGCGCCGGGAGAGGGAAATTATCGGCAAGCGGATGTGGTTGAGCAGGCGTGAGTTCGAAGCGGGGAGGGTCTTGACCGGACGTAGGGACATAGGGACATAGGGACGTAGGGACCAGGGGGCGGGATTGGCTGGGATCGGCGGCGGGAAGTGAATGCCTGGCGACGGCGGTCGCAATCGTCACGCGAAGGGTGGTATCGAGAGCCATATCATTCCGGTCTGGCTTCCGCGTCTCCCCGGTCTCTCCGCCGCGGCGGACGAGAGACCGTGGCCACCCTCGTCCTCGTTTGGAATGGCCGCCGGGACCGTGGACAATCGCCAGGGATCAGGGATCAGGGATCAGGGATCAGGGACATAGGGACATAGGGACATAGGGACGTAGGGACCAGGGGGCGGGGTGGCTGGGATCGGCGGCGGGAAGTGAATGCCTGGCGGCGGCGGTCGCAATCGTCACGCGAAGGGCGTTGTCGAGAGCCATATCATTCCGGCCTGGCTTTCGCGTTTCCCCGGTCTCTCCGCCGCGGCGGACGAGAGACCGGGAGCACCTTCATTCTCGTTTGGAATTGTCACCGGGACCGTGGCCAACCGCGACTCAGGGACGTAGGGACATAGGGACGTAGGGACATAGGGACCTGGGGGCGGGGGTGGCTGGGATTGGCGGTGTGAAGTGAATGCCTGGCGACGGCGGTCGCAATCGTTGCGCGAAGGCTGTTATCGAGAGCAATATCGTTCTGGCGTGGCTTCCGCGTCTCCCCGGTCTCTCCGCCGCGGCGGACGAGAGACCGTGGCCACCCTCATCCTCGTTTGGAATGGTCGCCGGGACTGTGGCCACCCGCCTAAGGTAAAACATGCATGGGCCAGCCCCCTACCGAAATATGTCTCTGATGGCCTTGAGCGCGTGAAGGAAATGATGCTGAGAATTGAAGGCATAAAGGAGGAGTCCGATTCCCAAAGCAGGTAGCACGCGCTTATTCGAGAGAAGATTGTGGCGATGGGCAGCATAGACAGGCCGCTCAAGCAGGGGCCAAACTAGCCGGTGCAATAGCGTGAGGATTATAAGTGCGACGAATGATCCGGCTAGGAGGCTGTCGAGCGTATTAGTGGCAGAAACAGCGAGAACGTAGTTAACAGGGCCCTCGCCTGCAATTGCACGTGCCCCGAAGACCCTATATGTAGCTACCGCGATTCTTCTTTGCCAATCCGGCGGGAATGCCCCAAAGCGTTCCCAACGATCAATAGCACTATAGAACGTCATACAGGACCAAAACGGGCCATTCAGTAACACTGCACCCGCAATGTTAAGTACGAGTGCAGCAAGCATCGTTGCTGAATCATTCGCGGACACTATCCTGCGCAAAATCCATCGGGTGAATGCAATGAACAAGAGATCGGACAGAAGGACCGCGCAAAATACGAGAATGGTCCAGATCGGTGTTGCATTATCCAGAATCCACTGAATCAGCATTTGGACAGGCATGACAACAGCTAGGCAGCCGGCAAATAACTGAATTGCAATCGAATACTCAATGGCTCGTCGGCTCATTGGATATTCGGCGTTCCGAGCACCAAGAAAGTCCGCGAAGCCGCACTGTGCGCGACTTCTCCAGCCATCTGCAAAGGCGGCGAGAACACCAACGAGAAGAATGACTAGACCCAGAGCGGCTGCGTTTAGGGTCGCGTAGGGGTCATGTAAGAGGCCGTAACGATAGCCGAGAGAAAACATGAAGGTAAAGGAGAGTAATGCAGAAGCAATAGAAAACAATGAACAGGATCTTAGACTCTTAAGCGATATCAGCCGTTCTCCAAACAGAGTGTCGAGCGCCCTTAAAGCGAGTCGCGAGGTCACGCGGAGGAACGCGGAATTCAATGTAAGTGCATTCTTTCGGAGATCATCAATTGTGACCCATAGGTCCGCAAGCCGATTCCTTATCGCTCCTTCCTCGTCCTCATGAAGGAAGAAAGTCAGGTAGAGCATCAGAAATCCGGCGGCACCAGCAACTACACGGAGAAGCGAGTTTGGTGACATTTCAGGCAACCCGGGACGCAGTTCTCGACAGGGAGGATTTCTCTGTAGCGTTCCTTGTCGGTTTGTCAACGATGCCTCTACATTATCCTCCTCGACTACTGAAATGGAATTTGGCGGGCGGCCGACACGTGTTTATCTTCGCCGGCCTAATCGCCATCCTGGGTACTCCATCCATGCGGTCTTCAGCCGCGATGGACCGCATGGGTACGACGCCGTTGACTCCGACCTTGCTACGCGAACGCTGGTCTAAGCCTTCAAGCAGATAAATTCGCCTTGAAATAAGCCGACGCTGTAATGCATGGGCCAGCCCCCAAGACCTGGGGCACCCAGATTTGTGAAATCAATTACGAAATCACCCGGACACAATACTCGAGTCGTTCTCTTTCGGGTGTGGGCGGTTTGATGTTCGAGGAGTGGGAAGAGACTGGGTCTTGCGCCCCCGTTGCGGGCTGATTGTGCGAAACGAAACTCCGTCCCCAGGCTTGCGCCTGGGGCTACCGTCTTTTGCCCGCTGCGCGGGCCTGGCTGTGCGGGGTTGGCTGCGGGAGTGGTGGTGCGGTCTTAGTTCGCACGTGAAGGAGAATCGCTATCGGCGTGAGGAAGTGGGGGTCTCCGGTGTTCTGGAGGGGATTTTTTAGCGGGTTAGCGCCGCTTCGCGGCGTAGCGAGTTAGCGAGTTGGCGGGGACGGTGGTGAGTGGGCTGTGGAGTTATCCCACCCTTCGAGCAGAAGACGCTCGAAGGATGGGGCACCCCTTGTGGTGGAGATTGAGGTGCTCGGGATGGGTGGTATTCCGCGCTTGTGGTGGGGACTGGGGCGCATTGGCTGTGGAGTTATCCCACCCTAGCGACAAAAATCCGCCGCGGCGGAACGTGGCGAGGGTGGGGCACCCAGATTTGTGAATTCAATTACGAAATCTCCCGGACACAATGCTAGAGTCGTTCTCTTTCGGGTGTGGGCGGTTTGATGTTCGGGGAGTGGGAAGAGACTGGGTCTTGCGCCCCCGGTGGGGGCTGATTGTGCGAAACGAAACTCCGTCCCCAGGCTTGCGCCTGGGGCTACCGTCTTTTGCCCGCTGCGCGGGCCTGGCTGTGCGGGGTTGGCTGCGGGAGTGGTGGTGCGGTCTTAGTTCGCACCTGATGGAGAATCGCTATCGGCGTGAGGAAGTGGGGGTCTCCGGTGTTCTGGTGTTGGTTTTTTAGCGGGTTAGCGCCGCTTCGCGGCATAGCGAGTTAGCGAGTTGGCGGGGACGGTGGTGAGTGGGCTGTGGAGTTATCCCACCCTAGCCGCAAGAACAAAAACGCGGCGAGGGTGGGGCACCCAGTTTGGTGGGGACCGGGGCTCCTCGGCTGTGGTGGTATCCCACCCTTCGAGCACAGAACGCTCGAAGGATGGGGCACCCCTTGTGGTGGAGACTGAGGCGCCTGGAATGGGTGGTATTCCACGCTTGTGGTGGGGACTGGGGCGCGTTGGCTGTGGAGTTATCCCACCCTAGCCGCAAAAACAAAAACGCGGCGAGGGTGGGGCACCCAGTTTGGTGGGGACCGGGGCTCCTCGGCTGTGGTGGTATCCCACCCTTCGAGCACAGAACGCTCGAAGGATGGGGCACCCCTTGTGGTGGAGATTGAGGCGCTTGGGCTGTGGTGGTATTCCACGCTTGTGGTGGAGACTGAGGCGCATTGGGTGTGGAGTTATCCCACCCCGGGATCAGCTTTCAGCTTTTAGCCGTCAGCTTTCAGCTTTGCATGTGGAGGCCTGAGCGGTGGTGGTTGTGGAGTTATCCCACCCTAGCCACAAAAATCCGCCGCGGCGGAACGTCGCGAGGGTGGGGCACCCGGTCTCGTGGTTGGGTGGACTATCCCGTCAGGTGGTTGGTGCGCTTTGTTCCTGCTGCTGCTCTGCGGCTGCGGGTTGTTCGTGGGTGGGCTCGAGCATGACTTGAGGAACAGTGTCGAGAAATTGGTGATAGGTTTCGCTCTCAGTGGTGGTGATGTCTTGAGCCTGTGCCCAGAAGAACTTATCGATCTGCTTGAAGTTGAAGGCGCCGAGTCCGAATTCATCGCGGAAGGCAGCTACTACGTTGCAGAAGGTTGGGTAACTCCATAGGTCTTCGCGCGTGGTGAATGCATCGGAGTGGAAGATATCGCGCTTCTTGAGGAAGCAGAGATACTTGTCGACGCGTAACTCGTATGCGGGGTAGAGATCGGGTTTGTGCCAGTTGCAGTACATGGAAGCGAAGGCGTAGTAGTAGAGAGTTTTCTCGTCGATTTCGACGTTGGCGATCCAGTCGACGGCTTCAGGGTTGCCGGCGGCGAGGGCTTCGTCGAGCTTTGCGCCGAGCTCGTGAATGTGGCGGGCGACCTTGAGGACGGCGAGGATGCGCGTGGAATAGAGGGTGTTGAGCGCGACGACCTTGAGCAGGACCTGGCTGGGGTCGTTGTTGGTTGGATATTGCGTGAAGAGATTGGCGAGCGCGGTTTCGACGACCTGATTTTCACGATTGAACCGCTCGCAGGCTTCGTTTACCAGCGTGGGGCTGGGAGTGAACACCTCATCAGACATGACGGATATCCTTTCAACGATTCGCGGACGCGAAAAGTATACGCCCGGGGGCCGGGGTGCGGGATGGAATTGCGTACTTCTGTAATGTGATTGTTTGGGCACCGGGGGGATAAATGGGGGTTGTGTTTTTGCCGTGCGAGTTCGTGATCTCCCGGTGTCAGAAGCGAGATCGGGGGTACCCACTCTTGTTACCGCGGCTGGATTTTTGCGGTGGGGTGGTTATGCCTTCTGGGTTCGTTGCACGGTGCGGACGCCGGGGACACGGCGGAGGCCGAGGACGATGCGATTGAGGTGGGGGAGGTCTTCGGCTTCGACGACGAAGTCGATGATGGCTTCGCCGCGTTCGTCGTGGTGGACCTCAACGCCGCGGATGTTGGTGTTTTCGTCAGAGATGACGGCGGTGAGCTCTTTGAGCATGCCGGTGCGGTCGTCGCAGAAGACGGTGATTTTGACGGGGTAGCGCTGCGGGGCGCCTGCTTCCATGCCGGCGCGGGCCCACTCGACGGAGATGCGGCGATCGCTTTCGTAGAGGAGGTTCTGCACGTTGGGGCAACTGCGGGCGTGGACGGCGACGCCTTTGCCGCGGGTGACGTAGCCGACGATCTCTTCGCCGCGGATGGGGTTGCAGCAGCGCGCGCGGTAGACGAGCAGATCGTTCTGGCCTTCAACCTGGAGTGAGTCAGAGCCGGTGAGATGGAGCTTGCGCACGGCGTCAGACATGGCGGCTTCAACGCCGGGCTTGGCTTCGGCGCCCGGTTCAGCGCCGGGCTGCGTGACATAGCCGGGCGCGAGCTTGTTGAGGACCTGGTGGGCGGAGTGCTTGCCCTGGCCGAGGGTGGCGAGCAGGTCGGCGGCCGTGGCTACGCCGTAGTCGCCGGCGAGGCGGCCGAGATCCTGGTCGTTGATCTGGGCCATGGGGACCTTGTAGCGGCGGGCTTCTTTCTCGAGGAGCTTGCGGCCGATTTCGACAGCGCGGCGGCGCTGGTCTTCATTGAGCCAGTGCTTGATTTTGTTGCGGGCGCGGGGGCTTTTGACGAAGGAGAGCCAGTCGCGGCTGGGGCGGTGGTCTTTCTGGGTGACGATTTCAACGATGTCGCCGGTGAGGAGCTTGGTGCGCAGAGGCACCATGCGGCCGTTGACTTTGGCGCCGACGCAGGTGTGACCGACTTCAGTGTGGATGGTGTAAGCGAAATCGACGGGCGTGCCGCCGGCGGGAACGACGACGACCTTGCCCTTGGGCGTGAAGGTGTAGACCTCGTCGGGGTAGAGGTCCATTTTGAGGCTGGAGAGGAACTCGTTGGGGTCGGTCATCTCCTTTTGCCACTCGACCAGCTGGCGGATCCAGTTGAGGCGCTCCTCGTCGCGAGTGTTGATGGCGCTTTCGCCGGCCTTGTACTTCCAGTGGGCGGCGATGCCTTCTTCAGCGATGCGGTGCATTTCTTCAGTGCGGATCTGCACCTCGAACTGGTGTCCGCCTTCGCCGATGACGGTGGTGTGCAGCGACTGGTAACGGTTGGCGCGGGGCATGGCGATGAAGTCTTTGATGCGGCCGGGCACGGGGCGCCAGAGGGTGTGAATGAGGCCGAAGACGGCGTAGCAGGAGGCTACATCCTGGGTGATGACGCGGACGGCAAGGAGGTCGTAGACCTGGTCAAAGGAGATTTTCTGGCGCAGGATTTTCTGGAAGATGGAGTACATGCGCTTGATGCGCCACTCGACGCGCGCGTGAATGCCGTTTTCGCGGAGCTGCTCGACGAGGAGCTCTTCTACGCCGCGGAGGAACTGCTCGCCTTCGAGGCGGCGGGCCTCGACGGCTTCCGATACGCGCTCGTAGCTGACGGGATCGGTGTAACGGAAGGCGAGGTCTTCCAGTTCGCCGCGGACTTTGCCCATGCCGAGGCGGTGGGCGAGTGGGGCGTAGATGTCGAGGGTTTCGCGGGCGATGGCCTCCTGGCGGTCGGGCTTGAGGTGCTCGAGCGTGCGCATGTTGTTGAGGCGGTCAGCGAGCTTGATGAGCACGACGCGCACGTCTGAGACCATGGCGAGCAGCATCTTGCGGACGTTTTCAGCCTGGCGGTCTTCGCGGTTGGCGAACTGGATTTTCTCGATTTTGGTGACGCCGTCAACGATGTGGGCAACCTGCTCGCCGAATTGGGCCTCGATGTCTTCGCTGGTGGCGTTGGTGTCTTCGACGGAGTCGTGGAGCAGGGCGGCGGCGATGGCGGTGGAGTCGAGCTTCATCTCCGCGAGGACTTCGGCGACCTCGAGGGGGTGGATGATGTAGGGCTCGCCGGAGGCGCGGGTTTGGCCCTCGTGGTGCTTGATGGTGAATTCCCAGGCTTTGCGGATCAGAGCGATGTCTTCATGGGGCCGGTTGGAGCGGACGCGCTTGAGCATGGCGTCAAAGCGCTGGGCGATGGGCTGTTCCCGGGAATGGCGCAAAAAGGAATGCGTGTCAGGGGAATGAGACACGGGCGCGGCCGGAAGTTCAGCCTGCGCTCGATTCCGGAGGGTCACCATACTTCATTATAGGCTGGTTGTTACTGATGCTTGAGATTGGCGGTAAATAGTTGTGTTTCAGGCGGTAGCGCCGGGGGGAGTGCGGCAGAGACCGGCGGGCGGAGACGGGCTGCGGGAGTGGTGAGCGGGCGAGCGGTTTGGGGCGGCTACGGCGGCGTGTGGCGCTTTGGGCACGCCTGGGTAATGGTGGAATTTCCGGTTTGGCGGTGATCCTCCCGCGAGACGACAATCCTGGATTTCAACTTTAAAAAATCAGACCAAATCCCGAGACTTCAGTGGCTTTCTGGCCCCGTGGCGAATCGTGAGCACCCAGACAATATGCCGCCGCTCATCTACTTCAAAAATAACTCGGTAGACGTGGGGTTTTGCGCCGAAAAGGAGATGCCGCAGTTGCCGTTTAACTTTTCGCGCTTCAGGAGCGCTCGGGCATCGGCGAGGGTGCGTCTCAAGGGTGTACACCGCTTGTTCAAGCCCGTTGTACCAGCGCGCGGCATCGGGCGATTCCGCTGCATTCTTTTCAAGATACAGGGCTTCAAGATCGCGGACGGCGCGAGCGGTTAACTCAACGTGGTATGCCATGTTTGCGGCGGATTTCATCAAATGCCTCTCTCGCCGGACGGGTGCGCGCACGCGCCACATCGTCCAAACCTTGGCGAATGCCTTCCTCAGCATCCGCTCTGGCGGCGATGTCTAGCAGTCGCTGATAAGCTTCCGCGTCTTGGACAACGGCTGCTGCTTTCCCGTTCACTGTGAGGACCACCGGGCGTTTGCTCTTCTTGAGAAGCTTCATAAAGTCGCCGGACGATCGGCGAAACGTTGTTAGAGATTGAATGTCTCTCGTGATGTCGAGCATAAGCACCTCGAATTAAAGCACCTTATAAGGTGCTACTAGAATACACCCTTTGCCGGGTCAGTGGCAGGCCGGATTCGCCAGATGCCGATTGGCAACAATGCACCACCTGGAGGCGAATGCGTCGAGCAAGCCAGTCACCGAAGCAGGCAGAATGGGATGCATTCTCCGAGACGCGCCGCCTGCCACGAATCCACAATCCGCCGACGAAGTGCCGCCGCCCAACAAAGAGATGTGAATGATCTCAGAACGCATGGCATGATTCTAGCGGGACTACCTTTAGCGGTATCGCTGGCGTGTCGTCGGCGAGCGTCCACAATCTGTCCATGCACTTGGAAAATCTGAGGTTAGTCCTCCATAGGCGTCGGCGCGCCCGTGTGGTCGGCAATCTGGAAACAGCACCACCGCCCACGCCTGTGCGAGAGTTGGATCTTTGCTAAGATGGACAGGTTTGATCCTTGGGGCAATGCGCTCAGAATCAGTGACTTGAGCGGATGGCTGGGGAGCACGCAGGAAGCGTATGGCGAAGCCGCACAAACAGCAGCCGGAACGGAAGCGGAAGGCGCGGGATGGATCGCGTCAAGGGCCGTTTGAGGGACCACGTCAAGGACCGCGTCAGGGTGCGCCAGGGGGCGCGCCGGAGGGGACGCCGGCTGCTCCAGTGGCTGGGGTTGCGGAAGGGGCTACGGTGAATCGCCGTGCCGCCGAGAGGCTGCGACACGGGCACTTGTGGGTGTATGCCTCGGACGTTGAAGCGATTGTTTTGCCGGAGGGCGGTGCGGAAAATGCGCCGGCGCTGCTGCCGGTGGCGGATCAGCGCGGGCTGCTGTTGGGGACGGGGCTTTACAGCCCTTCATCGCAGATTGCGCTGCGGATGGTTTCGCCAGAGGCGATTGGCGAGGCGGAATGGTTGGAACTGCTCGCGGAGCGGCTGCGGCGCGCTGTTGCCCGGCGGAAGCCGCTGCTCGGCAGCGACAACGACGCATGCCGGCTTTGCTTCAGCGAGGCGGATGAGCTGCCCGGGGTGGTCGCAGACAAATATGGCAACCTGGTGATTCTACAATTGCTGGCCAAAGGGCTGGACTCGGCGGGTGTGAGGGAGACGTGTGTGCGCGTGCTGCGCGAGGAGCTGGAGCCAGCGGCGATTTTTGAGCGGCCCGACCCGCGCATTCGCGAGCTGGAGGGGCTGGCCGCGCCGGGTACGGAGCCGCTTTGGCCGCACGGTGCAGGCGCGGAGCTGGCGGCAACGCGGTTTCACCTGAATGGCCTGGTGTTTCACTACGATGCCAATGCCGGGCAGAAGACCGGCGCCTTTCTGGATCAGAGGATGAACTACGCCGCCGCGCGCGAGTGGGCCGGGAAGCTCGCCGCCGGCGGGCGGGCGCTGGACGTTTGCTGCTACCAGGGCGGCTTTGCTTTGCACCTGGCGCAGGTTTGCGGGGCGGTGACGGGCGTGGATGCTTCGCGGGCTTCACTGGAGGTGGCGGAACGGAATCTTGAGGTGAATCGCTGGCGCATCTCCGCCGAAGTGGACTGGGTGGAGGCCGATGCCTTTACATTGCTGCGCGACTGGAGCGATGCGGGCGAGCGCTTCGATGCGATCGTGCTCGATCCTCCGGCCTTTGCGAAAACAAAGCGCGCGGTGGAGGGCGCGCTGCGCGGCTACAAGGAGTTGAATCTGCGAGCCCTGCGTATGCTGCGGCCCGGCGGGCTGCTGGTTACCTGTTCGTGTTCGCATCATGTGAGCTGGGCCGATCTAGAGGGGGCGGTGGCGTCAGCCGCGGCCGATGCGCCGTGCCGCGTGCGGTTGCTCGAGCGGCGCGGGGCTGCGCTGGATCATCCCGTGGTGCTGAATTTGCCGGAGACGGAGTATCTGAAGTGCCTGGTGGTGGAGAGGCAGGGAACAGGGTGTTGAAACGCGCAAAGTGCGGCCGGGTTTCACCTATTCAGGTGGCCTAATCATGTCCTCTCACAGAAAGAACAGACGCAGAGTCCTGTCTTGCTGACGTCGCTCCACTGTTTTTCCGAATTACGCCGGAATCCTTCCATGGGGAGCGAGAAGATAAGCGGCGTTGACGATGAAGCGCTCGTAGACCAGCGGTTGCATGCCGCGCACTGCCTGGAAGAGGATGCGGCCTTTTTGCAGCCGCGCACTAAAGGTAGCAGCACCGAGGCGCGCGTCGTGATCGCGTCCATAGCCGGCTATCAACTCGACTCCCGGGCCGTCCACTATGGGACCGGAGGCATTCTTGAAGTCAACCTGGTACTCCCAATTCATCACCTGGTTTGAAGGCAGGCCTGCATAGGCCGCGTGATCCTTGAGAAAAACCCATGAGCCCATCCAGCAACCTCTGCTTTCGCCCGCGAGCCCGGCATAAGTAAACGCACCTGCGCCGGCCAGCGTCTTTGCGGCTGCATCCGCACCGACGGCGTCCCGGGCTAATACCAGCAACGGAAGACCGTCTCGGACTCTTTGCAGGAGGGGAGTGGCCGTTTCCTGACCTGAGGCCAGCCAGATAGCAAGGTCGTATTTGCCCTCGGGGTGGAACTGCTCTGCGGAAAGCGCGCCATGGGGAGCAAGAGCCGCGAAAGCCGCTGTATCTCCCAGCAGGCCTACGTGGGGGACATCGCCGTGGCGCGGCGCCGGATCAACGAGAAAGATCCGCGTGCTGCCCTCGGCGCGTCGATTGCCTTCCAGCGTAAAGCGGAGAGTGTAATATCCCTCTGCGGCGAGTGGGGGAACGGGCACTCCTTCGGCGATGGAATAGGAAAACTTGTTGCGCGCAAATCGCGGCACAGGATAGTGTCCGAACTCGATAGTCTTGCCGGCTGGATCAGTAACAGAAACAGTGAGCTTGCCGTCGACGGGGCGATGCGTTTCGTTCAGCAGAAACAAGTCAACCAGGATGTTGTCCTTCGGTTTGTGAACCACCCCGTGAGGTTGCACTACGGGACGGAGCGGCTCAAGCGCGCTGCGGATCAACTGCGGATCGCCCTTGAAGTTGCGCTGATTATCCACCAGACCGCTGTGGCTATCGATGGGCTGGCTTCCCCAACCGTTAATGACCAGGTAGTCGCTGGCGTCATTGGTGCGGATGACTTGCAGAATGCGGCCCCAGCTGTCGTAGAGCTTGTTTCCTACGCCGGCAAAAAGCGCTGAGGCGGTGGGAAAAGCAGAGCGGAAACTCCATTTGTCGAGAAAGTGCTCGTAAGCGGCCAGAACGCGTTCGTGGTCAGCGCGGTCGTAACTTTGCCCGCCTCCCTGACGGATCGACTCGAGGATCTGGGCGTGGTTGTCCGGAGCAGCCCAGCCCAGCATCTCGCCCTGCATGCTGATTTCGCGGCGATTGCTGCTGTACTGAGTGAAACTCCGTGGGGCTGCATAAAGGCGGTCTGTCCAGACACCGGCGCCGCCGACAGTATGCTTGTCTGCCCAGCCGGAGTAGCCAGTGCCATCCTCAGTGTGGATGCGGTCGTTCCAAGGCAGAAAAAAGACCTCATTGTCTACCCGGATTCCCGAATGGAGTACGATCGTGCGGCTGGGGTCAGCTTTGCGCATAGCGCGGAGCACGTGAAAGATACGCGGATTGCGCAGGTCAGGATTGCACTCGTTCTGCAGGTTATAGATCACCAGGGCTGGATGGCTGCGGTGATCGCGAATCATGCGCAGCACACGAAACTCCATGTATCGCTGGCTCCAGTCCTTCGGTTCACCACCGTTCCCTGAGGTGTCGATGGGAGACGGGGTGGGCATGGCCGGATGTTTGGCGTAATGTAAGCCGTCGTCCACGAAGGAGAGTACGCCACCACCCGGCTCCATATAACGCAAGAGACCCACTTCGTCGTCCTGCTCCAGTTCTTCGTGCTTGCCGAGATTGCGGTGGAATTGCAGCGCGTTGAGCCCAAGTCCCTTTGCTGCCTGAACAGCCTTGTGCGCCAATTGCGGTGTGGGCCAGAGGCCATTGAAACCCCAGGTGCCGAAATCGATTGCCGAAACCAAGCGTGTGCGTTTGCCGTTGAGCATGAGCATTGCGTTGGAACCGATACCGACAGGCTCGAACCAGCGGAAGCCGAAGGTTCGTTCCCGCGTGTCATTTGAAGAGTCATTCGGGGTCAAGGAGACGAGTTCCGCTCGCAAACGGTAGAGTGACGGGGATTCCGGCGACCACGGCTTTGCACCTGGATATTTCAACATAGCTGGCACGTTGGCATTGGCGCCGGCGGGAATCTGGGATTCAACCTCGGTTGACGCAACCACGCTTTCCGTGTCGCGTTCCAGAACGGTGAACCGGATTCGCACCTTTGCCGTACTCGCGAGACGATTGTGCACCTCTGCCCAGGCCTGTACGGAAATGACATCGGGTCTGTTGAGTACCCATAGATCGCTCAAAAAGACATTGTCGTGGACATGCAGCGCAATGGCGCGATCCAGGCCGCCGAAACCTCGGCCGGCATGGAATTCGCGCTTGCCCCAACGCAGCTTGTTGAAATCGCGCCAGTCGTAAACACCGCCGGGATTGGTGATCCGCAGAGCAATTTGATTGGAGCCGGGCCGAAGCATCGGCGTGATGTTGCAATCGTATGAGGTTTCGGCGATGAAGTCGTAGCCCGCCAGCTTCTGGTTGATGAAGACCTCGAGGCGCTGGCGATAACTGCGAATATGGAGAGTGACCTGTTTGCCGTGGGCCGCCGCGGGCAAATCGAAGTTCCTCCAGTACCAGGAGACACCGCGATAGGCGCCGTTGACGACTTCGGAGTCCTCATCTGTGTACTCGTACTCATTGGTTGTGTAGGGTCGTGTGCCGAAATGCCCCCAATAATATTGTTCAGCCGAAGCGGGCAAGGTTACAGGAATTCCCTGCTGTGAATGGAGCGCTGCCCATCCGCCCGTGGGAGGATGGTGAGGAAGCTGGCCGAGGTCGACTTCATCCGGAAGATAGAGTTCGTCGTCTTCCCACGAAGCTTCAGCATCCGGCCACAAGCGCCAGCCATCATCCGGAATTGGAATTGAGGATGGTGACGCAGATTCAGCTGCAAGCGAGTGGGTAGCCAGTGTCGCCACGACCCCGGTGCCAAGCTGAACGAAGCGGCGGCGGGAAAGTGAATAGCGATTCCGCATCGGTCTTCCTTTCAGAATAGTTTGGCTGGCGATGACGCGATATCGCCGGTTCGGCCTTACACAATTGGCGATATCTGATTCGAGTGGATCGTGCGCCAGGCGTCGCCGCCTCCAGAATTGGTGAACTGTGTATCAACGCAGATGACCTGGAGGTCCACTCGCATCGAAGGCCTTGAATTGAGGTTCAGCTGCGTAGCAAGAACAACGCTCAAGAGGCGATTTTATTACGACGGCGCTGCAAGGTGCAGTTAAGTATTTCTGCTCTGAAAAGGTACAGGCCGATTCCCGGCGGTCCTGACCTGCGAGTCATGTCCTGTCACGAGACCTTGCCAATTTCGAATTATTCAGCCTGGTGCAGGGAGTGAGGCCGTTGCTTCTTACAACGCATTGTCAGTTGTTATGCCGGGCGAAGATGAAAGGCTCGATGGCGTGGGGTTAGCGGTTCCAGAGGCGGCGAAGCCACGAGGTGCGGATGGGCGCAGACGCTGTGGTTTCTTCAGACACTTTATGGGTGACTGCCGGCGGGCGCATCTGCGCGAGGGCTTCTTTGACCTGGGTGCGCAGGGATTCGACTTCAAAGGCGCAGGAGCGGAGATAGGCGGAGACGGTGAGGCCGGCTTCAGCGGCGCGCTCGCGTAACTGCGTGCATTCGGCCTGGCTCATGCGGAGGGTGACGCTGGCGGATTTGGGACTGCGGTTTGCATCCGCGGATCTGTCTTTGGCTGGGCGTGTCTCGGGGTTTTTGCGCTGGGCAGATGGCGCCGGGGCTGCGACCGGCGGCTCAGGATCAGGCTGGGCGGGCCGGTAACGGGCGTGGGCGCGGAGTGCGCGTTCGTAGCTGAGAGTGGCGACGTTGTCGGCGAGACCCTCGTCGTTCCAGGCGGGCAAGGGCTTCTCTTCCGGTTCGGCCAGCGCGGCGAGGAGGCCGGCAAAGGTGGAGGAGGTGGGGGAGGGCTCGGCTTCCCACCCCGGCAACGGAGTTCGGCTGCCGGAGGTCCCGTGGGTTTGAGCCGCTTGCTGCATGGGATGAAGCATAATGCGGCGGGTGAGGCGGGCATACGGAATTTTTGGGATTGCGAGGCTAGGGGTTCCCGAAGGGGGACGCTTGGGAGGACGATCCCGAAATGAAACGTGTCGTTATGGCCGTTCGAAAGGTGGTATCCGGGTTGTGAGACCTCCCACCCTAGGCGCAAAAACAAAGACGCGCCGAGGGTGGGGCACCCCTTTTCTATTTTGGGTGGGGCACGAGCCGTTCGAAAGACGGTGTGT
Source organism: uncultured Acidobacteriota bacterium (assembly GCA_963830225.1). Classification (GTDB taxonomy): domain Bacteria; phylum Acidobacteriota; class Terriglobia; order Terriglobales; family Acidobacteriaceae; genus Telmatobacter. The sequence continues at coordinate 1,594,950 of CAWHLO010000001.1, forward strand.
CTGGCTTGTGAGGTTTGCCACGCTTTCCGCAGAATCCGACGCGTCCATCCCCGGTCTCAGAATCGAGACCGGGGGCACCCTTGGTGGTGGATGGACTGGCGAAGGAAAGGCTTGGATGGAGCACCGGATCAGTTTGGGAGGGCGGCGTCGGTTGTGGGTTCGGGGAGGATGCGGCCGGGGAGGCGGAGCAGTTCAGTCATGCGCTCGGCGGGGAGGGGCGGTGCGAAGAGGAAACCCTGACCGTTGCGGCAGCCGAGTTTGCGCAGCAGCGCGTACTGCTCGCGTGTTTCGATGCCTTCGGCGACTACGTCCATACCGAGGACGCGCGCCAGTTCAATGATGGTGCGGACGATCTGCAGAGGCTGATCGCCTTCAGTCATGCGGGAGACAAACGAGCGGTCGATCTTGAGGACGTCAAAGGGAAAGGAGTGGAGGTGGTTGAGCGAGCTGTAGCCGGTGCCGAAGTCGTCCATGAGGAGGGAGACACCGAGGCGGCGGAGTTTGCCCAGGACAGAGACGGCGGTTTTGGTGTTGGGGATGAGGCTGGATTCTGTCATTTCAAGGCCAAGCTGGCGGCTGGATACGCCGGATCGCTGCAGCAGGGCTTCGACGTGGTCTGTGAGTCCTTCGCGAGCGAACTGGCGCGCGGAGAGATTGACGCAGACACGTAAGGAGTGGTGCCTGGGATCTTCGCGGGACCATCTCTGAATCTGGCTGCAGGCCTCGGCCAGTCCCCAGTCGCCGATGGGAAGAATGAGGCCGCTCTCTTCGGCGAGGGGAATGAAGTCCATGGGTGGAATGACGCCGCGCTGGGGATGGAGCCAGCGGATCAGCGCCTCGACGCCGACGATGCGGCGGGTGGCGAGGTCGATTTCTGGCTGGTAATAGAGTGTGAATTGCCGTTGTTCGAAGGCATGGCGCAGATCCTCGTGGCGCGGCCAGGTTCGGCCAACGGTTGTGGCGGAGGGATACGGGCGCGGCGCCTGGCTTTGGGAGTGGCGGCGCAGCCTGCGGACCTCCAACTGCGTGGCCGCCATTTCAGCGAGGCTTTCAAGCATGCGCAACTCGTCGAGCGCCATGCTGCGGCGGGGCTGGCAGGCGAAGACGGTGAGGATTCCGAGGATTCGGCCGTCGTGGGAGCGGACCGGAGCGCTGGCGAAAGATGCGGGATCGAGTCTGCGCAGGGGAAGAGCGCGGTTCTTCATTTCGAGGCTTCGCGCGATATCGGCGACAACCACCGGGCCATTGCGGGCGAGGACCATTTCGAAGATGGAGTCGTTGCGCGGCAGTTCGCGGACCGGCTCGCCCCAGTAGGATTTGATCCACAGGCGGCTTTCGTCGGCGAAGCCGAGCAGGACGGTATCGGCGCGGAAGTACTGGGCGGCGAGACGCGTGATGGCGTCGAAGCCGGATTCCGGTTCGGTATCGAGGATGGCAGTGGATGCGAGCGCCGCCAGCCGGGCGGCTTCGTGTTCCAATTCGCAGTGACTGGTTTCCAACTCCGCTTGTGGCATTTCTACTCCTGGGCCCTGGGATCCGCGAGGTAGTGCTGTTTGAGCGGGGAGTCGGCCACAGCTTTGTTTGAAGTGATCGATCGGCGCAGAGACAGCAATTCCAGCCGTTCCGCGATCGATCATGCGGGAACGGCCAGCACCGGCAAGCCGCAAGGGCACCGTGCTCTGTTTATCGGAAGCGCTAAAGCGAGGCTTCAGGTTACGAAAGGGCTGTTCCCTTCGATGAAATGCAAGGGCAATGTGCGGATACGGATCACTTTTTCGGGGTGGGCTGTCCTGTTTCTGTCCACAGGAAGGTGAGCATGTCTGTGTAGTTTTGAATCTGCTGCTGCACGCCCACGCCGGCGGAGTGGCCGGCGCTCATGCCGTAATGGAGCAGGATGGGACGGCCGCTGGTGGAATCCGCCTGCATGAGGGCGGTCATTTTGCGCGCGTTCATGGGATCGACGCGGGTGTCGTCCTGGCCGGTGAAGAAGAGCACGGCGGGATAGGCGGTGCCGGGCTTGACGTTCTGGTAAGGCGAGTATTTGAGCAGGTACTTGAACTGCGCTTCCTTGTCAGAGGAGCCGTATTCGGTGATCCAGTGCGAGCCTTGCTCAAACTTCTGGTAGCGCAGCATGTCGAGGAGCGGATAGCCGCAGACGATGGCGGAGAACAGATGCGGACGCTGGGTCATGGCCGCGCCCATCAGCAGGCCGCCGTTGGAGCGGCCGAAGATGGCGAAGTGCTCGGACGAGGTGTACTTGTTGGCGATGAGGTACTCGGCCGCCGCGTAGAAGTCGTCGAAGACATTTTGCTTTTTGCCGAACATGCCGGCCCGGTGCCATTTTTCGCCGTATTCGCCACCGCCGCGCAGATTGGGCAGCGCGAACCAGCCGCCCTGCTGCATCCACCACGCGAACATCGGGTTCCAGACGGGCAGCTCACTGACGTTGAAGCCGCCGTAGCCGGTCATGAGAAGGCGCGCAGTGCCGTCCTGCTTGAGGCCTTTTTTGCCGGCGATGAACATGGGAATGCGGGTGCCGTCTTTTGACTTATAGAAGACCTGCTTGAGCTCGTATTTGCTGGTATCGAAGGTGGCCCTGGTCTGGCCGAAGAGCTCGCGTTTGCCGGTGAGCGTGTCAAGGCGGTAGATGGCGGGCGGCGAGATGAAGGACTGGAAGCGGTAGAAACCGTAGCGGCCGCTGGTAAGCCCTTTGATGGTGGAGACGGAGCCGATGCCGTCCATTGGGACGGTGCCCAGGAGCTTGCCGGCGAGCGAGAAGAAGGAGGTTTCCTGCTTGACGTCTTTGAGGCGCTGGACGTAGAGCTTTCCGCCCACGATGGTGAAGTCCTGGATGGGATCAGGACCCTGGGGGACGACTACGTCCCAGGCCTCGGGCATGATGCCGGGATAGGCGCGGTAGATGCAGCCGTTGGGCGCTTTGTAGTCAGTCAGGACGTACCATTGGCCATGGTCTTCAATGGTTGAGAAGCGGGCTTCGATGCCCCAGGTGAGGACTTCGAAAAAGGAATGAGGCTTGGTGAGGTCGCGATAGACGATGTCGACGCGTTTGGGCGGGACGCCGCGTTCGACTTTGATGACGAGGTAGTGTCCGTCGTCAGTGACGGTGGACTCGATGAGATCGTTGGGGCCGAGATCTTCACCGCGAAACTGGTTGCCGAAGACGAGCTGGTCATGCCGGTCGTTGAAGGTGCCAAGGACGTGCAGAAAGACGAGCGATCCCTTGCTGTTGGTGCGCGTGTAGTAGATGCCTTTGCCGTCAGGCGCGAAGTTGACCGACCAGTAGATGCCAAGGCGCAGCGTATCGGGCAGCGTTTTGCCGGTCTTGACGTTGTAGACGTGGATGGTGGTTTCATCGGCGCCGCCCTGGCGCACGCCGTAGGCTACCAGCGTGCCGTCGCGGGAGACATCCATGAGTGTGACGGAAGTGTTGGGGTTGCGGCTGAGCTGGGCGGGGTCGACCAGGCGCTTGTCTTTACCCGTCGAGGCTGGACCCGTCGAGGCTGGGCCGGTCCAGCCGTGGCGCATGTAAATGGCTGCCTGGCCTTCGCCGGCCAGCCGCTTGAGGAAGAAGTAGTCGTCTCCGCGCTGGATGGGCCGGCTCCAACTGGAAACCTGCATCAATCCATCGAGGCCGCCGGCGATCTGCGGGCGGATGCGCGCCTGCTGCATGTAGCGCTGCGTGTAGGTGTTTTCCTGGCTGATGAATTGCTTTGTTTCGGGGCTGTTGGCGTTTTCAAGCCAGCGGTAGTCGTCGGTGATTTTGGTGCCGAAGTAGTCGTCAGTGACGGGGATCTTTTTGACTTCGGGGGGCGGAGGGAGCTTAATGCCGCCGCGTCCGTGAATGGTTTGCGCGGCCGCAAAGGCCGCCAGTAGCATGCTGATTGTGACGCACCATCCGAAACGCCGGCGCATGGAGTGCCCTCCTGTGTACAGGATACGCGGGGGATTCAAAACGCGGAGATCGCGGCAACCCGGCCAACGATAGAATCAACACAAGTGGAAGGACCGCCTTCAATTCAGCCTTCGCAACGTCCGCGTTCCTGGTGGTCTCGCGGCCTGGGCATGCTGCACCCTTCGCACGCGCACAATGTTTTTTCGGCCACCGCGATCCTGATGGTGTCCGCGCTGCTGTCGCGCGTGATCGGGCTGGTGCGCCTGAAGTACATCGTGTGGCTGTTTGGCAGCGGCATGCAGGCCGATGCGCTGAATGCCGCTTTTGTGCTGCCGGACAAGATTTCGTATTTTCTGGTGGGCGGCGCGGCTTCCATCACCTTTGTCACCATTCTGACGCGCTATCGCGAAACGGGGCGAGAGGCCGAGGGCGACCGCTCGCTGTCAGTCATCCTGAGCACCATGTACCTGGTGCTGGGCGTGGCCATCGCGTTCGCCGAAATTATTGCGCCGTGGTATGTGCACTGGTGGTTCCACGGGTACGATCCGCAGAAGGCCGCGCTCACGGTGATGCTCACGCGCATTCTGCTGCCGGCGCAGGTGTTCTTCTTTGCCGGCGGCGTCTTTGCGGCGGTGCTGCTGGTGCGCAAACAATTCAGCGTGCAGGCGGTGGCGCCGCTGATTTATGGCGCAGGCCCGATCATAGGCGGCCTGCTGCTGGTGAAACGCATCGGCGTCTCGTCGCTGGCCCTGGGTTATGTGGGCGGCGCTCTGCTGGGGCCTTTCATGTTGAACTGGTTTTTCGCGCGACGCGCCGGTACGCGCTACCGCTTCATTCTCGACTGGCACGACGAGGGGCTGCGCGAGTGGGTGCGGCTGTCGCTACCGCTTATCGCCGGCGTTTCGCTGGTGACGGCCGACAACTGGATCATCGACTACTTTGCTTCGACGACCAGCGGTGCGGTTTCGCTGATGACTTACGCGAAGCAGCTTTTCACCGCGCCTATGGCCATGCTGGCGCAGGCTGCTGGCGCGGCCTCGATGCCTTTCTTTGCCAGCCTGTGGATGCAGGAGCGGCGCTACGAATTTGCGACCAACGTAGCCGACTCGGTTTCGCGCGTGGCTGCACTGGGGCTGCTGGCCGCCTCAGGCATGATTGCGCTGGGTAAGCCGGTCATTGATCTGATCTTTATTGGCGGGCGATTTACTTCAGCCGATTCGAACCAGTGCGCGGCGTACTTTGCGGTCTTCTCCATCGCGCTGTTTCTCTGGTCAGCGCAGGCCATTTACGCGCGCGCGTTTTATGCGGCCGGCAACACCTTTGTACCCATGGTTGCGAGCACGATTGTGACCGCGGTTTCAATCTTCATCTATGCTTCGCTGCACGCTTCACTGGGAGTGATGGGGCTGGCGGTGGCGTCGGATCTGGGGATTGCAATGCAGGCGGGAACCATTGCCGTGTTGCTGCACAGGCGGCGCATGGTTTCCATTGCGAGCCTGGATTTCACGGAGATGGGACGGTGTCTGCTGGCAGGCCTGGTGGGCGGCGCCATGGTGTGGCTGGGGATCTTCATGTTCCACACCCTGCTTGCGCATCTGCCGGGGAGTGCGCTGGCCACGCATCAACGCCTCGCGGACCTGGTCATCGTGGCCGGGGGAGGGGTGGTGTGGCTGGTGGCGGCCAGGTGGGTGCTGGAAAAGACCGGCTCAGCGCTGCCACGGGTGGCGATGAAGCGGTTGCGGATGGGGTGAAAAAGCACAAGCGCCACTGCGTGCGCAGGGGCGCTTGCCGGTTGAGCCAGAGCTGGGTTTGCCGCTACGAGCGGGCCGCTGCTTTTGCGGTTTCCGATGACGATGAAGATGACGATGATGAACTGGATGTTGCCGGGGCCGCTGCCGGAGCTGCCGCAACCGGCTTGGCTGCGTCGGCTTTCTGGATGTCGATGCCGCCCTTGAAGTAAGCGCCGTCTTCAATGCTGATGCGCGCCGCGGTCACATCGCCGGCAAGCGAACCTTCAGCGCGGATGTCTACGCGGTCAGAGGCCTTGACGTTTCCGCGGATCTTGCCGAGGATGACGACTTCACGCGCAGTGACGTTGGCCGTCACCTGGCCGTTGCGTCCCACGGTGACGCGGTTGCCGGGAAGATTGACGCTGCCTTCGACTTTGCCGTCGATGAACAGGGACTCGGAACCGGTGATATCGCCTTTGACGAAAAGACCTTTACCGATGGTGGCCTGGTCTGCAGTGGATGCAACCGGCGCGCGGTTAACCGTCTCCACCGCCGGACTGACCGGTGCGGGACGGGAAGGTGGTTCCGGGGAGGGAGTTGGTGTCGATGTGCCAGTCTGGCTGGGCTTCCACATTGCGCTCAAGAGACTATTCCTTTTCTGTCCTTACGAGGACGGGGGTTTGCCAAGGCGAGGGCACTTGCCTAGACCCGAACCAAAGTGTAGACCGCCGGCTCGATGCGTTCTGAACCGGAGGACATTTAGATGCTAGTCTTTCGTGGTCCGCTAAAATGCTCCGTCCCGACTATTCTATGCCGAAGGACGGCGATTGAACGAGAGGGTGCATCGATGATAAAGGCCAGCAGCCCATTACGGTGATCGTGCGGCCGGGTTCGCGCCCGAAATGGGCCGGGATAGCCTACTCTTAGCGTATGACTGACCGCGAACTGGTGTCGCGCATTGCCCGCTCGCCCGGCGGCAAGGCCGGATATAAACAACTTGTCCGCGAGCTGGGCCTGGGCGGCGGACGCGAGCGGCGCCTGCTGCTTGAGCAACTGGCGCGGCTTACTGCGCGCGGCGCGCTGATGAAGCTCGATCGCGAGCAGTGGAGCATTCCGCGGCCTGCGGTGACAGCGGGCGAACTGACGGCCGGGCGTCTGGATCTGCATCGCGACGGTTACGGCTTTGTGCGGCCCAACCGGCCGGCCGGGGCGGCGCGGGCGGTACTGGAAGACATCTTTATTCCTCCGAACGAGATAAGCGGCGCCATGCAGGGCGACCAGGTGCTGGTGCAACTGGATGCGCCGCGCGCCGATGGGAGGCGGCTGGGCCGCATTGTGCGGGTGCTGGAGCGGCGGAATCCCACGGTGGTGGGGGTGTTTCACTACGCGCAGGTGGGGCGGGAGCAGGGGAATTCGGTGGTGCCGTTCGACGAGCGCATGAGCCAGCCGATTGTGATTCCGTTTGGGCAGGAGACGCCTAAAACCGGAGTGGATGGGACGCCGCATCGGGTGCTGGGGAAGGAAGCCGCAGCCGCGGGGCACGCCGATCTGGAGGGGCTGGTGGTGGATGTGGAGATCACGAGCTGGCCCACGCCTCTGCGGCCGCCGGTGGGCCGCGTGATTGAGGTGCTGGGTTCTCCGGACGACTTTGGCGTGGACGTGGAGATGATGATCCGCAAGCACCAGTTGCCGCGGGTTTTTCCTGAAGGCGTGCTGGCGGAGGCGCGCGAGGTGGCTCATCTCGACAAGGCGGAAGCCGGGCGGCGACGGGATTTTCGCAAGCTGCCGATTGTCACCATCGACGGCGAAACCGCACGCGACTTTGACGATGCGGTGCTGGTGACCGAGGTGGCCGGCGGTTATGAGCTGCAGGTGCACATTGCGGATGTCTCGCAGTACGTGCGCGAGGGGACGGACCTGGATATTGAAGCGCGGCTGCGTGGAACCAGTGTGTACTTTCCCGACCGAGCCATTCCCATGCTGCCGCAGGAGCTTTCAACGGATATCTGCAGTTTGCGGCCGGGTGAAGACCGGCTGGTGCTGAGCTGCATTATGCAGATTGACGCGGCCGGGAATATCGAGAGCTACGAGGTTGTGGAAGGCGTGATTCGCTCTGCCGCGCGCATGACTTACACGGCGGTGCACTCGATTCTGGAGGGCGACGCCGCAACCCGCGCGTACTATGCGGAGCTGGTGGCCAACTTTGAGCGCATGCACAAGCTTGCCATGCTGATGAACAAGCGGCGCGAAGAGCGGGGCAGCATCGACTTCGACCTGCCGGAGCCGGTGATTGAGTTTGACGAGCAGGGGCAGATGCGCGGGGTGACGCGGGCCGAGCGCACCTGGGCCAATCGGCTGATTGAGGAGTTCATGCTGGCGGCCAATGAGTGCGTGGCTACGTGGCTGGAAGACCTGGGCGTGCCGTCGATTTACCGCATTCACGAAAGGCCGGATCCGCACCGCGTGGTCCAGTTCGAGGAGCTGGCGGCGGGTTTTGGCTACACGCTGGGGCTGGGCGCGCTGCCGGTGAAGCGCATCCAGACGAAAGGCGAACGGCGCGAGGTGCGCGGCATGGGGAGGCAGGCGCGGACGCATGAGGTGCCGGAGGATATTGCCGTGACGCCGCGGATGTATCAGAAGCTGGCCGCGCGCATCGAGGGCAAGCCGGAGGAGCGCATTGTGAGCTATCTGATGCTGCGCTCGCTGAAGCAGGCGCGGTACTCGGAGAGCAACGAGGGGCATTTTGCACTGGCGGCGCCCACGTATACGCACTTTACTTCGCCGATCCGGCGGTATCCGGACCTGATTGTGCACCGGATTGCGAAGGCGCTGCTGGGGGCGGGTGTGCCGGGGAAGGGCGTGGTGGGAAAGGGAAGGCTGGATTCGCCGTGGAGGCATACACATGAAGGCTTCGCTTCCCGGGGCTCAAAATCGAGACCCTTCGACAGGCTCAGGGGGGGCTCTGGGGCACCCGGTAGATTCGAAAGCGAGGCGCCGGTTTCCGAGGCGGAGCTGGCGGAGATTGCGGATGAGTGCAGCCTGACGGAACGGCGTGCTGCCGACGCGGAGCGGGAACTGGTGGAGTGGAAGAAGGTGCGGTTCATGCAGGATCGGCTGGGCGAGGAGTTTGCCGCGCTGGTGCTGAATCCTACGAAGTACGGGCTGTTTGTGGAGTTGACCGATCTTTTTGTAGAGGGGCTGGTGCCGATTGATACTCTGGCCGGCGACCGCTACACGTGGCGCGAAAACACGCACGAGGTTGTGGGCGAGCGGTGGGGACGGCGCTTCAAGGCCGGCGACCGCGTGCAGGTGATTCTGGACCGGGTGCTGGCGCAGGAGCGGAAGCTGCAATTCTCGATTGTGGAGGAAGGGATTCAGCTTGCGGGGAAGAAGAAAGCCGTCAAGGCTGCCTCCAAGGCGAAGAAAGACCGCAAGAAGGGGAAGGATCCTTCGGGATCCAAGCCGAAGAAGCGGTTTACGGGCAAGCGCAAACGGCGGTGAGGCCTTGAAAGGCCTCAGCGCCACGATTCGTGTTTTCTGGGAGCTTCAGGCTCCGGCCTGCTGTTCTGCAAACTTGCCGATGAGGGGCAGCTTGTAGCGTTCGCCCTTCAACGCCTTGAGCAATGCAATGAGCCATCCCACAAAGAGCACGAGCATGCCAAGCAGAAAGACGATCTGTCCAAGAATGGGGACCATATTGATAAAGCTGAGTGCGAAGCACGCGATGCCCAGAAAGATGGATTGCCAGGAATGGAAGCGGACGTAGGAACTCTTGTTATAAGGCTCGACGATCAGGAAGATGATCGCCGGGATGATGGTGACATAGGCAAGAGCTCCGGCGGCATTGTCAGATAACCCGGATTGTGCAGGCTGCGAGGCAGGTTGATACTGCGGCGAATCGGACACGATGTCTCCTTTCGGCATTGAATTCTGGAGCCTGGGCATATTGCGCATTTCTCTGCTGCGCAAAACCGAAACCGGTGAACCGCGCGGTGAAGCTTTGGCCGCTGAAGCAGCGGCGCTGTTACGCGTTGGCCTGTTTCTCCGCGAAGTCACCGATGACGGGCAGCTTGAACCGCTTGCCGTTAAATGCCTGGATCATGACGATGAGCCAGAGGATGAAAAACGCCAGGCCGATCAGAGGCGCGAGAAAAAGCTCCATCATGCCAATGCCTGGGATTCTGCCCACGGCGATGAGTCCTACGTCGATGACGACCCAGGCAATGGCCAGGAAGATGCACTGCCAGGAGTGGAAACGGATGTAGGAGTTTCTGTTGTAGGGCGCGACGATCAGGAAGATGATCGCCGGAATGATCGTGATGTAGGCGAGTCCGCCGGCGGCGTTGTCAGAGAGGCCGGATTGGGAAGCAGCGGGTTGCATGGGATCTGACATGATTCCTCCTTGCGATGCTTATTCCGGACCGGCCGTCCCTCATCTTCAGCCTGGGGAAGCGCGCCATGAGAGCGAATGCGAAGCAGGATCCTGGACGAACACGTGCAACACAGCATGTTGAGGAACCTGCCGGCCCTCGAAGAAACCCCAGCGGGGAACGATGGAACAGGGGAAGGCGCGTTGCACGTGTTTTCCCGGGCCCGATACTTCGATTGACCTCAGCCTGGCTCAACATAGACGGGGGTCCGTGACTTTTCCAGATTGGCCTACAGGAAAGCGTGAAACATGATCGATGTCAAGAGAATTCTTCGCAAAAGGGCTAAATCTACCTGGCGGCAAGGCCCAGTCTTTCCATAACGATCGCCTGGGCCGCGGCTACTACCTGCTCGAGCGTCATGCTGGTGGAATCGAGCAGGACGGCGTCAGGGGCGGGCTTGAGCGGGGAGTCGGCGCGGTTGCGGTCGCGCTCATCGCGGGCGCGCATTTCGCGAATCACTTCTTCAGGCTGGACGGTGGTTTTGCTGCCGAGCTGATCGAAGCGGCGCTGGCCACGCACTTCGGGTGCGGCGTCTAGGAAGATCTTCACGTCGGCGTGGGGAAAGACCACGGTGCCGATGTCGCGGCCCTCCATGACGACACCGCCGTTTGCGCCCATCTGCTGCTGGAGGCGGACCATCCAGGCGCGAATGGCGGGAAAGACGCTTACGCGCGAGGCGGCATCAGTGACGGTTGGATTGCGGATCTGGCCGGTGACATCCTCGTCGTCGAGCAGGACGCGGTTTTCGTCGTCTCCGGGCTCGAGGCGGATGCTGGTTTCAGCGGCCAGCGCTTCCAGGGCATCGCTGCGGTCCAAAGGCAGCTTGGTGCGAAGCGCTTTGAGCGCGAAGGCGCGGTACATGGCACCGGTTTCAAGGTTGAGCAGGCCGAAATGCCGCGCGAGATGGCGCGCAATGGTACTTTTGCCTGCGCCGGCAGGCCCGTCAATGGCGATGATGGATTTTTCCGGAGAGACGCCGGCTCTTAAACTATCGCCCGGGCTCATCCGCGTTTCTTGGTCCGCGACTTTGCGGGAGCTGTAAAGCCATAGCGCCTGCTGTTTCCGGCCTTGGCGCCGGCGGTCAGGACGGGCTTGCGGCTGCGTGCTTCGGTCTTGACGCTTTTGCGGGTGCTGCTGCCGGTCCGTGAAACCGCTTTGGAACTGGTTGTGGACTTGGTGCTGTGACCGTTACGGCTGTTGTGCTTGCTCCACGTGGAGTGAGACGAGTTCCTGTCGTGGGAGACGGACTTGCCGTTGGCTGACCGGGTGGCGTGTGCGCCATTCCCGTTGCTTTGCGCGCGATTTCCGGTTCCATTGGTTTTGTGCACGCCGTTGGTCTTGTGCACACCGTTGCGCTTGCCGTGCTCGGTCTTGGCGCCGGAGGCCCAGCGCGTGCCGGTCTTCTTGGAGGCGGTACGGGTTGCAGTCTGCCGCGATGCCGGTTTGCGGGTTTCAGATGCCGGACGCCGTGCGGGGCGGCTGCTGCTGGAAGAGCTCTGCGCCGGTTTGCGGTCACGGGAACGAGCTGCCGGACGGCTGTGATGGGAACGCGCGGCGGGAGATTTGCCGTTCGAGGCCGGTTTTCCGTTTGTAGCCTGGTGTCCGTTTGCGGCCTGGTGCCCGTTTGTGGACTGATGATGGTCCTTGCGCTCGGCGGCCGGGGCCGGAGGCGTAGGCGGCTCCGGAGTGCGTTCCGGGCGCTCGAAGTGTCCGTAGCGGTCGTAATGATCGTGGTGATCGTAAGACTGCGAGAAATAAGAGGACGACGCCATGGCGGCGCTTGCGTAGGCGGTGGCAGCGGGAGCGAACTCCGGCAGCGTGCCGGCTACGTAGAAATGCGGCGCGTGGCCAAGCTGGATGGTGTGGACCTGGCGTGTCGCAAGCAATCCGCGCAGCACCTCGCGGATCTTGCTGCGCGCGGTCAGAGGCGAGAGGAAGAGCTCGACCTCTTCCATGCTGGCTGCGATGACGGCCTGAAGGTAGATGGAAGCGAGCACCGAGATCGCGGTGACCTGCGAGGTGGATGCTCCTTCAGCGATCGCTTTCTGGAATCGTACGCGGAGCAACTGCCAGGAAACCGGTTCACCCGGCGCCTTGATGACGGGAATGATGCGAAGCTGTTGCCAGAGCTCGGTGATGGCGCGGACTACGGCTGCTTCACTGACTTCCCGGCCCAGTGCGTGCTTCAGGGTGGGAATGGTGGCGTCGCCCGCTTCGAGGAGCTTGTAAGCTTCGACTGCCAGGGGCGAAACCTGGCGCGAACCGGTCAATTGGGGGTTGCGCCGCCAGTCGCGGTCGCCGCGCAGAGCGTAAACGTAAGGCAGAACCCAGCTTGCCACCACGTAATCAACCTGCTCGCCGGGCTGGCCCAGCAGGTTGAGCCGCACCGCTACGTCCTCGCGCTCCAGCCTTACGAGGAGATCTTCAGCGAGAGCCATGTGTTTGGCGTCGGGATTCTGGTTGTGATGGCCTGCTACGGCTTCAACAAAGGAGGGGGCAGTGAAGGTAGAAAACTGCCTGCGGGGTGCAAAGGGGCACAAACCCGTTTCTTCCATCCACGTTCTGGCGTCTTCGAAAGTCAGGGCGCCATGTCCGTCCTGGCGCATCCTTTCGGCGCGCGATGCTTCCAATTGCTCGGCTGTCAAAGAAAAACCTCGCTTCCAGGCTGGCGTTTTCAGCTAAACCAGGGATCTTGCGTCTGTCATTCCCTGAAATATCAACGTTCTCGCCAAGGCGAGACGCGTCGAATGAACTGGTGCGGCTTCAGAATGTGTACCCGATTCTGCTCTTGCGCCAGGCAACTCTCTGCTCCTGAGAGGAAAGTTGCCGCCTTCCAGACGTTCCTAAATCCGATGGAAAGCCCGCTGGATCTCATTCCAAGAATACAGCAAAGCTATTGGACGTCCATGCGGGCAACTGGTTGGGTGACTGGTTCTCGCAAGTTCCAACAATAGCCATTCCATACGTGCCGGGTCAAGTGGTGTGTTGACCTTGATGGCGGAGTGGCAGGCGATGGAGGCAGCTATGCGGGTGCGGAGAGTGGAAAGATCTTCTTTGCGATCAGTCAGTTCCGCATCCGATGCGGACTGCTCGATGACTTCGTTGAGCGTTCGTTCCAATTGGGCGCCTTCAAGGCCCACCGGCGCCGCTTTCACGGCCAGGGTTTGGGGCCCAAAAGGCTCTACTTCAAAGCCGTTCCGCTCCAGTTCTTCTGCGATGCGGGCAAATACCACCATCTGGTCCGGCCGAAGCTCGACCAGCATGGGCATCAGCAGGCGCTGGCGCTGCACTTTCTCCACCTGGCGGTCGCGCAGGATCTTCTCAAAGAGCACTCGCTCGTGCGCGACGTGCTGGTCGATGATCCAGAGGCCGTCCTGGCCGGTGGCCAGGATGAACGACTCGCGCAACTGCCCCAGGGGCTTGAGGGAGCCAAGGTGGTTGAGCGTCGCCGCAGCCTGCTCGGCTTCAACCTGGGCGGCGTGGGCGGCCGGATTCTGATTGTAAGTGTTTGATCCATTTATGCTTTGGTCGCACTTATCGGTGTTCGGCTGAGCTGCCGGGCTAAACATTGCCGCCGCGGCCTCAGCGAACGCGGCCTGGTCAAAGCTTCCTGCGGCAGGGGGCTGAGCCGGGCCGTGGCCGGCAAAGGGCAGCCTGCCGGGGACGGGGCTGGGGGAGCGCGGAGCCAGGTGGAAGGGCTCGGCGTCGGCACGGGCGGTTTCCGCGGCCAGTGGCTCGGAGTCTGGCAGAGGACGGCTCTCAGGGGCTCCGGGCAGAGGCGAAGCCGCCGGAGGCATGAGCGAGGGGCTGGCCGTGGGTTGCGCGTCGAGGGCCGCGAGAAAGCCTGCGGCGGGACGCGCTTTGACCAGGGCGGTGCGCAGGCTGTCGCGCACGAAATCGTGCACCCGCGACTGCTGCCGGAAACGGACTTCGGTTTTGGCCGGATGCACGTTGACATCGACTTCTTCCGGGGGCATTTCAAGGAAGAGCAGGACCACCGGGAAGCTGGTGGGTGGAATGACGTTGCGGTAGGCCTCAGTGATGGCGTGCAGGAGAAGGCGGTCGCGGATAAGCCTCTTGTTGACAAATATATAGATGGAGTTGCGGTTGAGCTTTTGCAGCTCCGGCTTGGAGTAGAAGCCGCTGAGCCGCAGCGAGCCGGGATTGCGGGCGGGCTCGTCTGGGTCTTTCTTCCACGGCGGCGGTTCGGGCAGCCCGGCGCGCTCAAGAGGCGCTTCAGAGGCCACAGGCAGCAAGTTGCCCAGCGTCTCTTTGCCGAAGATCTGGTAAATGCGTTCGGCGGTGCGGGTTACGGGTGGGGCGGAAACGATGGTGCGGGTGGCGGAGAGCAGTTCGAAGTGCTTTTCAGGGTGGACGAGCGCGTAGTGGGTGACGAGCGCCGTGACGTGAGCCAGCTCAGTGGATTCGGCGCGCAGGAATTTGCGCCGCGCCGGGGTATTGAAGAAGAGGTCGGCCACGGTGATGGTGGTGCCGCGGGGCAGCGCCGCGTCTTCAACGCGCAGGATTTTGCCGCCGGCGATCTCAATGCGGGTGCCGGCGTTGTCTTCGCCGGTAGCGGTTTCAAGGGTTACGCGCGCCACGGAGGCGATGGAGGGCAGTGCCTCGCCGCGAAAGCCGAGGGTGGCGATGGCCAGCAAGTCGTTGGCCGTGCGCAACTTGGAGGTGGCGTGGCGCTCGAAGGCCAGCAGCGCATCGTCGCGGGTCATGCCGCAGCCGTCGTCTGCGACGCGGATCATGCGCCGCCCGCCTGCTTCGACTTCGACACGGACGCGCGTGGCGCCGGCGTCGAGGGCATTTTCAAGCAGTTCCTTGACCACGGACGCGGGACGGTCCACCACTTCGCCCGCGGCGATCTGGTTGGCCACCTGGTCAGGAAGTATGCGGATGCGCCCCATCAGCGATAAGGGTAACGCAATGGCGCGGCGGAGGAGTGGAAAGGTGGGGAATGGCATTTGGGCGTGGTGCCTGTAACTGTTCCCTCCGGTACAATCAAATCAATATGATCCGCTTCTCCACGGCCGGCGAATCGCACGGCGAGGCTCTGATTGCGCTCGTTTCGGGAATGCCCGCCGGTGTACCTATCGACCTGGATTTTGTGAATCGCGATCTTTGGCGGCGCCAGCAGGGCTACGGGCGCGGCGGCCGCATGAAGATTGAAACCGACAAGGCCCACGTACTGAGCGGCGTGCGGCATGGCAAGACGATCGGCTCTCCCATTGCCATCGAGATTGTGAATCGCGACTGGAAGAACTGGGAGCAAAAGCTGCCGGTGGAGGCGGGCGATCCGGCCAAGCACCAGGCCGTTGCCTCGCCGCGGCCGGGCCACGCCGACCTGGCGGGTGCGCTGAAGTACAACTTTCCGGATGCGCGTTATGTGCTGGAGCGGGCTTCAGCGCGGGAGTCAACGGCGCGCGTGGCCGCCGGAGGCTTTGCGAAGATGCTGCTGCGGGCGGTGGGCATCGAGGTGCTGAGCCACGTGATCCGCGTGGGGCGCGTGGAGTTGGCGCGGACTGCCGAGTGGGAAGAGATTGTGGCGGTTGCCGGCAAGGACGAGGTGATGCTGGCCTGTGTGGATGCCGAGACCGAAGCGCGCATGAAGGGGGAAGTGGAAGAGGCGTCGCGCACGGGCGACACGGTAAACGGAGTGTTCGAGGTGGTGGCGCACAACGTGCCCGCCGGCCTGGGCACCTTCGCCAACTGGGATGAACGGCTGGACGGTTTGCTGGCGTGGGCGGTGATGAGCCTGCAGGCGGTGAAGGCGGTGGAGATTGGGCGCGGCGTGACGGCGGCCGAGTCGTTCGGATCGCAGGTTCACGACCCCATTCATTACGCCGCGAAGGACGAAGGCAAACCGACGCGCTTTACGCGGCCGCACAACAATGCAGGCGGGTTGGAAGGCGGCACTTCAAACGGAGAAGACCTGGTGGTGCGCGGGTACCTGAAGCCGATTTCGACGCTGCGAAGGCCGCTGGAGTCAGTGCGCTTTGACACGCGCGAGAGCACGAGCGCAAGCTACGAGCGCAGCGATATTTGCGTGGTTCCGGCCGCGGGCGTGGCTGCGGAGGCCATGGTGGCACTGGTACTGGCGCGCGTGGTGGCGGAGAAGTTCGGAGGCGACTCGCTGACGGAATTGAAGCGGAACTTTGACGGATACATCGAACAGATACGGAGATATTGACGGACAGCAATGATTCTGAAGATTGTGAAATACCCGGAGCCGGTGCTGCAGCAGCCCGGTGAGCCGGTAACGGAATTCAACGACGAACTGCGCAAGTTTGTGGCCGATATGTTCGAGACGATGTACGCCTCGCAGGGTATCGGACTGGCGGCGCAGCAGGTGGGTGTGGCCAAGCGGATTACGGTGATCGATCTGAGCCTGGGAAAGGATCCGGCTGAGAAGGTTGTGCTGATCAATCCGGAGATCATATCGCAGGCAGGCAAGCAGTACGAGGAAGAAGGCTGCCTGAGCTTCCCCGAGATTCGCGAGAAGATTTCACGCGCATTCAAGGTGCGCGTGCGTGCGCAGAATGAGAACGGCGAGTGGTTTGAGATGGATGGCGAGGAGCTGATGTCGCGCGCCATGCAACACGAGATCGATCACCTGGACGGAATGCTGTTCATCTTCCGCATGAGCGCGCTCAAGCGCAACCTGAACCTGCGCAAGATTCGCAAGATGCAGAGCGAAGGCACCTGGTAAGGCGGCTATGACGGGCGCGGCGCGACATTTGAAGCTCGCTTTCTGTGGCACGCCGCAGTTTGCCGTGCCCACGCTGGAAGCACTGCTTAATGCCGGCCACGAGGTGGGACTGGTGGTTTCGCAGCCCGACCGGCCGGTGGGACGCGGAGGGCAGATGACGGCGCCCGCGGTGAAGCAGGCTGCGCTGGCCGCGGGGCTTCCGGTGATGCAGCCGGAAAAAATCCGCAACAATCCTGAATTTCGTACGCGGCTTGAGGAAGCTGCGCCCGAGGCCATTGTGGTGGTGGCTTACGGGCGCCTGATACCGCCGTGGATGCTGGCGCTGCCGCGCCTGGGCTGCGTGAATCTGCATGCTTCGCTGCTGCCGAAATATCGCGGAGCCGCGCCGATCCAGTGGGCTGTGGCCATGGGCGATGCGATCACCGGCAACACGACGATGCTGCTGGAAGAGGGTATGGATACGGGGCCGATTCTGATGCAGAAAACGCATGAGATCGGGCCGGAGCAGACGGCGGCGGAGCTTTTTCCTGTTCTTGCTGAGGAGGGCGCGCCGCTGGTATTGGAGACGCTGGAGGGGCTGGCGGATAGAACGCTGCAACCGCGGGCGCAGAATCATGCGATTGCCACCTATGCGCCGATGCTGGAGCGCGAAGACGGCCGCATGGATTTTGCCGCGCGGGGAGCGGGGGAGCTTTACAACCGCTGGCGTGGTTTTCAGCCCTGGCCGGGCGCATTTACCGCGCTGCACGGGAAGAAGTTGATTGTGCATCGCATGGCCGTTGCCGATGGGAGTGCGGTGGCGCACGCGGGTGGCGCGACGCCTGGGGAAATCCGGATGAAAGATCATCGGCTCTTTGCGGCCTGCGCGGACGATACCTGGCTGGAGCTGCTGGAAGTGCAGCTTGAGGGCAAGAAGCGGCTTGCGGCTGCCGAGTTTCTGCGCGGAATGCCTGCGGCAGACGGCGCGCGGTTGGGCTGAAAGTTATGCCTACCGTTTCGCCGGCGCGGAAGGCGGCTTTCGATGTGCTGATGGCAGTGGAGCGCGGCCACGCGCACTCAGACGATTTGCTGCGCGGGAAGGCCGTTAACGCGCTCGCGCCTGCCGACCGCAACCTGGCTACGGCGCTGGTGCTGGGCGTGATTCGCTGGCAGATTCGGCTGGATGAGCAGATTAAAGGATTCCTGAAAAGACCGGGCGCGAGGCTCGACGCGGAGGTTCGCATTGCGTTACGGCTGGGCGCGTTCCAGCTATTGCATCTGGACCGCGTGCCGGCGCATGCGGCGATTGACGAGAGCGTGGAGCTGGCCAAGCGTGCCGGCCACGGCTTTGCCGCGCGCATGGTGAATGCGGTGCTGCGCAAGGTGTCTGCACAGGGCGCCAAGGGAGAATTTCCCTCAGTGGCTAAAGCCGATGGTGAATCTGGGAGTGTTTTGGCACGGCTGAAGCCGTGCCCCTTCAAAGCCCCTGAGCTGTCCGCAGCCGACTCGGCCTCTGCCGCGGAACTGGCGCTGGCCCAGGGGCATCCTGCGTGGATGGTGGAGCGATGGGTTTGCGCGTACGGGCTTGAAACGGCGCGCGCAATCTGCACGCATGGGCAGACACAGCCGACGGCAACGGTGCGCCTGGAGAGCTCTGCCTTGGAAGCGGAACTCGCGAGCGAGGGAGTTGCACTCGGCCCCGGGGAATTGCTTGAGGCGGCGCGTACGGTGGTTGGCGGCGAGGTGGCTTCAACGGCGGCTCTTCGCGAGGGGCGCGTGCGGCTGCAGGACGAGGGCTCGCAGTTGATTGGAGAGATTGCGGCTTGCGCGGCGGCCGGCGCGGGTGATTCAGCAAGAAACATCCTGGACTTGTGTGCCGCGCCGGGCGGCAAGACGCTGATTTTGGCGGAACACAATGCTGAAGCGCGGATCGTGGCGTGCGAGGCGAATCCGCAGCGGCTGGGCCCGTTGCGCGAGCGGCTGGCGGCATACAAAGACCGCGTCGAATGCCGGCTTGCGGATGCGGCGACGCTGAATGAGGACTCGGCGTTCGATGTTGTGCTGGCTGACGTGCCTTGCAGCGGGACGGGCACGCTGGGGCGGAATCCGGAGATTCGGCACCGGCTGCAAGCAGAGGATTTGCCGCGCCAGGCTGAGCGGCAGCGGGCGATTCTGCGTGCTGCGCTGCGCGCCGTGCGGCCCGGCGGCTCGGTGGTGTATTCCACCTGCTCTTTGGAGCCGGAGGAGAATGAGCAGGTTGTGGCCGCGGTGCTTAAAGAGAATCCAACCGCACGCATGGTTCCGCCGGGATCATGGGTGGAAGCGTTGGAGGATCGGGGCCTGCTAAGGGCGGGGAGCGCGGAACGGTTGCGCGATTGCGCTGCGCCCGAAGGTGGTCTGCGACTGCTGCCGGGCGTCTTTCGGACGGACGGTTTTTTTGTTGCGGTGATTCAGCGAACCGCTTGAGATTGCGGACGGTTCGCTGTTTAGCGGCTTGCTTGTCGGCCGGCTCAATTTTCTTCTGGGCCCAGCTTGAGGGATTCATAATCTCGGCCCAGCAGGGCGCATAGCGCTTCGACGACAAGCTCATGATCATCGCGCTGGGGCAGGCCTGAGACTGTGACAGTGCCTACGATCCCGGCGCCTTCGACGTGGAGCGGGAACGAGCCACCATGCGCGGCAAAATCGGCGGTCGCGTGTCCGCGCTCCTCGAGCGTCTGGCCCCGTTGCCTGAGGCTCAGGCCCATGCCGTAAGAGCTGCAATGGTAGCGCGCCACGACGTTGCCCTTGCGGCGCACCCACTCAGGGTTGTCAGGCGTGGTGCCGGCAAGCGCGGTGTAGAACAACGGCTGGTTGAAGCGGCGGACGTCAATGACGACGCCGAGGCCGCGCTCGATGGCCATGGTGCGCAGCTTTGTGCCCAGCTCCCAGGCGACTTGCTCATCGAAGCGAGGAAGGTGGAGTTCGCGTTCCTGCAGCGTTACGCATGTCAGATCTTCTGTCAGTCCCATAGTGTCCTCGTTGTCCTTCTTCAGCTTTCGTAAGTATCTACTCTTTGTTTCCCGGTTCCTGCTCTTCTTACTTGGCTATGGCCAGCCTGACCTTCGTGGTCTGGTCTACGCGCGTGCCGGCAATCGGATCCTGCGCTACGACCGAACCTGGTGTCACGGGCGCCTTGGGCGGTGTGCTGCCATTGCCCACGGGAGGGATGGCCACGTTGACGAAGTCAGGCGGAGCAGGCTGGATGCCAACCCTGGCCAGTGCCGATTGGGCGCTCGCCAGCGTCCAGCCCTTCATGTCGGGCATTACCCATCCGTCCGGTGCCTGGTTGGATGGCACGGCCACCAGCAGGCTGACAGCGGGCTTCTCGATATCCTGCGCATGGGGCGGCGGATCCTGGGCGAGCACGGTTCCTTCAGCGGCGCCATCGTCAGGCAGTTGCGCCACGGTGCCGACTTCGAGGCGGGCGCGCTGCAATTCCAACTCGGCGACGCGCTGGGCATCGCCGACGGTGTTGGGCACGTCGACTTTTTGTGGTCCCAGGCTCTCTGAGACGCGCACGGTCCAGGCGCGGCGCACCACGGTTCCCGGCTGAGGCGACTGCGTGAGGATATGTCCCATGGCAACCTGGCCGGAGTAGTAGCGGTTGTCGACGTCGAGATTGAGACCCAGGCCGGCGGTTTCGCTGCGCGCATCGGCAACGGTCATGCCTTTCAGAGACGGCACCGTGACTTCAGCGCCGTGGATGGCGAAGCGCATGGTGAGGATGGCGGCCAGCAGCGCCACCGCGACCAGCAGCATCAGCAGCGAGGCCACGCGAAAGAAACCGACGATCCAGCGAGCACTCATGGTGTGGCAACAATCCTCATGACGCAGGAACCTGCGCTTATCGAGTATTATCCGTCAGCGGCTCGGGGTGAATGGTGACGCGATGCACCTCAGGGCAGGCGAGCTTGAAGCGGTCTTCGAGCGCGGTTATGGCTACGTGCACGCACTGCATGGTGAGGTCGTCAGGCAGCGTGCAATGGCAGGAGAGATCGATGTGGTCGCCGGTGCGGGTGACCATGATCTCGTGCACATCCACAATGTCAGGAATTTGTTTTGCCGCGGCGCGCATCACCTGCTCGATGCGGCGGTCTTCCTTATCGATTTCTTCAGGCTGCTCGATGGTGGCCGGCTCGCTCTCAATGTGGGTGAGCACGGAGTCGATTTCGGGCGCTTCGCGGAGAATTTCCGCCTCCAGCGCGGTGACAAAACCGTGCGCTTCACTCAGGACCATGTTTTCGTCGAGCTCAACGTGCTGCTCGACGCGCAGCCGGCCGTGGTGCGACTTGACGCTGAGCTCATGCACACTGACGTTGTTGCGGGCGGCCACGGCGCGCACACGGTCGAAGACGCTTTCCGCACGAGCCTCTCGCGGCACGGTGTGAATAACCACGTCAGCCTGGGGCAGCGCACGGTGTACCGCTTCGGTGGCTTCGCGAACAAGCTCGCCTGTGTGCTCGAAGGTAAAGCGACGGGGCAGCGCGAGCGTCAGGTCAGCAAAGTAGTTTGGGCCGGCCCGGCGAACGCGAGCCTGTTCGACAGCCAGCACGCCGGGGACCCGCCGTACCTCTGCGATGACATGGCGGCGCGTCTCGGCGGGAACCTGGTCAAGCAGCGCGCCGACTGCCTCGCGGCCCACGCGGACGGTGAGGCGCAGAATCATGAGGGAAACCACGAGCGCGGCGACGGGATCGGCATAGCGCAGGACGGCGATGTCGTAGCGCATGCCGATCCAGTTGAAGCCCAGGCCAGCCAGCACGGCCACCGATGCCCAGATATCGCTGGAAAAGTGGAAGGCGTCTGTGGCGAGCGCGGGGGAGCCTGTACGTCTGGCTACCGCGCGGAGTCTGCGGGAGCGCCAGAAGTCCACCCCGATGGAAGCCAGGACCACAAGGGCCGGCCACAGGGCGTGCCGTACCACGACTTCGTGATGGAGGATGCGGTCGACCGCTTCCCAGATGATCCAGGCGCAGGAGGCGGCCATCAGGATGACTTCGCCGAATGACGAGAGGTTTTCGAACTTGCCGTGGCCGTAAGTGTGATCTTCGTCGGCGGGTTTGTCACTGACCTTGACGGAGAAATAAGTGAGCGCCGCTCCGGCCAGATCGAGGCCCGAGTGGGCCGCGTCAGACAGCACACCCAGCGAGCCGGAAACGATGCCGGCGACGAGCTTGAGCAGCGTCATGGCGGCCGCGGCCAGCATGGAATGCCGCGCTACGCGCCGCTTTTCCGCGGAGAAGCCGGCCAGACTGGAAGCGGCGGAGGTCATTGGTCTTATTAGGGTACAGTTGGCCGTGCGGCCGTGTACAACCCGGCAATGCCGAAGGTGTAAGGCTGCCAGGCGCAGTTGGCGTAACCGGCGCCGCGCATGAGGGCGAGCAGTTCCGCCGGCGGCGGGAAGTTGCCTACCGATGTGGGCAGGTAGTTGTAAGGCCCCTGCTTGCCGCAGATGACGCGGCCGATGGCAGGGAGCACGCGGCGGAAGTAAAGGGCGTAGGCTTTGCCGATGAAGCCGCCGGGCTCGCTGAATTCGAGGATGCCCAGTTGTCCGCCCGGCTTGAGGACGCGCAGGAACTCCCTGAGGCCGGCCTCGTAGTTGGCCAGGTTGCGGAAGCCGAAGGCGGATACGATGAGGTCGAGCGAGGCGTCGCGAAGTGGGAGGTGCAGGGCGTCGGCTTCAAGCGGTGTGGCGTAGGGCATCTGGGTTTTGCGGCCGGCGGGGCACTCAATGCAGCGGGCTTGCGCGCCGAACTTGCGCACGCCCCGGGAGAGCATGGCGCGGGCGAAGTCGGCGGCGAGGATGGGGCGCGCGCCTTCAGGCCGGTGCTTGAGGAGGGCCATGGTCATGTCGCCGGTGCCGCAGCAGACGTCAAGGACGGCCGCGTCAGGCCGGGCGAGGATCTGGCGAAAGCTCCGCGCCGCGCGCCACCACCAGAGCCGGTCCACGTTGGCGCTGAGCACATGGTTGAGCAGGTCGTAGCGCGGGGCAATGGAGTCAAACATCTGCCGCACAGCCTGCGCCGCGGCTGCTTCGTCAGGTGCACCTGGCGGTTTGGCTCCGGTTGCGGGCATTCGTGGCTTACCTCTTGGTTGGTGCGATGCAGACGATGCTGCGGCGCGATTCATAAGAAGCTGCTTCTCTATCCTATAGCGCAGTGGCAAATGAGTCTGCGGTAACCGAAAGTGATAGAATAATAAATAGATGCACGCCATGAGTATGGAGAAGACAATCCGGAAATTCTCCAGCCAGGCTGAACAAAAGGCAGAAGTTTACCGCTATTGGCGCAGCCGGCCACCTGCGGAGCGCTTCCTTGCTGTCTGGGACGCGACCTTCTCAGCCTATGCATTTGCCAACGCCTCTAAGGGGTTGCCGCAATATGATCCTACCCGAAGATCTACGCCAACTCTTACTCGCGTTGAACGCACACGGGGTTGAGTATCTAGTCGTCGGAGGCTGGGCGGTGGGGTATTACGCTGATCCGCGCTCCACAAAAGATATTGATATTTTTATCCGCTCCAGTTTGAAGAACAGCGAAGCTGTCTTTCGCGCGCTGGCAGAGTTTGGAGCGCCTCTTGCCGGGGTCACGGCGTCCGATTTCCATGACAGTCCGACGTCGGTCTTTCAGATTGGCTTCTCTCCGGCCCGTGTCGATTTGCTTCAGTCCATTGACGGGGTCGACTTCGATGAAGCATGGCAAAACCGCGAGCAATTCATACTCGACGGGGTCGAGGTGAATGTTATCTCCGAAGAGCACCTCATTAAGAACAAGCTGAAGTCGGGGCGGTTAAGCGATTTGGCGGACGTGGAAGCGATTCGCGCAGCGGACAAGGCGAATCAGGCGCAAAAAAAGTAATTCCGTGGGTCTGGAATTGTGGCGTAGGCGAAGATTGGCGTGGTACGCGATCCGAATAAGCCGATGGATAAGACGATCCGTCTCCTTCCACTGCGATGAGAACGATACGACCTGTGGCCCTCCTTGTGTGGCCCGTTCCCAACTCATTTTCTTTTTGTTTTGTAAATCCCTCTACCTCAATCCTCGCTACACAGGTCGAATCTTCTATTAGCCGGAATGAAGTTGTGCCATGTTTCATTCTCTTTCCAAAGGTAACCAACTATCATCTCGTCATTGAGAGACACCAATACAACAATATGATCAATAGACTCGTCTATTTCAGCTTTCTGGGAAGAAGTCAATCCTTCCATGATTCGTGTATGTTGAAATCCGGACACATCTTCCAAGACAAGGACTGTTTTGAAGCTCTTAGATGGATTGTGTTTGTACTTAGTAAGTTTTTCAAGCCCATGTTCAATGGCTTTATCGAATGTCTTTTTCTGCAACATCTCGACGTCCCTTGGGTACTCTGGTATTCGTCCTACCCTTCCATTCAAGAGCGGGTGCGTGCCACCGCAGGTCAGCGTAATTTTGTAGCATTCGTAACTATACTGCCTGGATTCATCGTCTCTCCGTAATTGCGGCGCCTGCTGAATAATCCAATGAGCCAAGCTCTCGTCAAAGGCCTCTTGCTTTTTCTTGTTTGTAAGGGAGCCGATTAGCGCGTGCGGAGCTGTTAAATAATAATACCGGTCTGCTGGCATCTTTCCCTGGCATAACCTATTAATTTCCTCTGCTCTATTAAAGGACGATATTACGTAGTCACGTTGTTGCTCAAATAAATGAATAACAGTGTGTTCGACCACCATCCTTGTCATTCCATCGCGCGTCGATTTCAAGATAAAATCCGGCTCTTTTCCCTTAGATGCTCCTTCGTCCGGGGAACTTTCAAATTCATATTTTATGCCCACTACTCTTTCAAGTATCTTTATTAAGGCATTACAGGCATTAATTTCGTTCTTTTTCTTCATCTGCTGTCCTGCCATGATTGCCTCGTTTATCTTTCTTCATCCGCGTCTAGGCCAGTGTGCGACTTTCCGTTTTCGTCGCCCAGGACCAGCCCCCAACTCGTCCTCATCCACGCCTATGCTAGCGCACCGGGTGGTCACGGTCTCGCCTTTGAGATATAAGAAACCACGAATAACGCCCAGCCTAAGTTCACTGACAACTGATCGCTGACAACTGTCCTACTGCAGCAGCGTGCCTTGCTCGTCGTGGTTGTTGCCGTTCAGTTCCTCCGGCGGAATGATTACCGTGGCGGCTACCTTGTCGCCGCCTTCGAGGCTCAGGAGACGGACGCCTTGCGTGGCGCGGCCGGCGGCGCGTACCTGTTTGGTATCAATGCGGATGATCTTGCCGAACTGGCTGATGACCATCAGCTCGGAGGTGTCGTCGACCAGCTGAATGCCATTGACGCGGCCGATGCGCGCCGTGACGGCCATGTTCTTGACGCCCTTGCCGCCGCGGGTCTGCAAACGGTACTGGTCCACGTCAGTGCGCTTGCCGAAGCCGTTCTCAGTGACGGAGAGGATACGGTAGGCGCCGGCCTCGTGCTCTTTGGGCGTAACCGCGACGCCGACCACGTAGTCGTCCTTGGAGAGCGAGATGCCGCGCACGCCGCGAGCCGGGCGGCCCATGGAGCGTACGTCGCACTCGTCGAAGCGGATTCCCATGCCGAGGTGCGTGGCAAGGAAGACGACTTGCGAGCCGTCAGTGATGCAGGCTGCCACGAGTTCGTCGTCTTTGTCGATGCCGATGGCGATGATGCCGCGGGACATGACATTCGAGAAGTCCTTGAGCGGCGTCTTCTTCACCGTGCCCTTCTGCGTGACAAAGAAGATGTACTTGCCCTCTTCCTCCAGATCGCGAATGGCCATGATGGCGCGCACGTTTTCACCGGTCTGCAAACTGAGCAGGCTCTGGATGGACTTGCCTTTGCCCGCCGCGCCGACGTCGGGAATCTCATAGACCTTGAGCCAGTAAACGCGGCCCGTGTTGGTGAAGCAGAGCAGGTAGGCGTGGGTTGAATCCACGATCAACTGCGAGACGAAGTCCTCTTCGCGCGTCTTCATGCCCATGCGGCCGGAGCCGCCGCGGCGCTGCTGGCGATAGATGCTGATGGGCGTGCGCTTGAGGTAGCCCTGGTGGCTGACGGTTATGGCGACCTGCTCGTCGGCGATGAGGTCTTCAAGCTGGAGCTCGGCGCTTTCGTCTACGATCTCGGTGCGGCGTTCGTTGCCATACTTGTCGCGGACCGCTTCGAGCTCCTTGACGATGACCGAGCGGAGTCGCTTGTCGCTGGCGAGAATTTCTTCGTAGTCGGCGATCTTTTCGCGAATGTCTTTCAGTTCCTTGAGGATCTCGTCGATGGAGAGCTGGGTGAGGCGGTAGAGTTGCAGTTCCAGGATGGCGTCAATCTGACGCAGGGTCAGTCCGCGTTCCTCGTGCGGCGCCCGTTCGCGGTCGAGATTGATGACGATCTCAGTGCCCTTGCCCCAGGCGTAGAGGCTTTCACGCGCCTCGACTCGGGAAGCCGACGCCCGGATGATGCGGATGACGGTGTCGAGATTGTCGAGGGCGATCTTGTAGCCTTCGAGGATGTGCTCGCGCTCGCGCGCCTTGCGCAGCAGGTAAACGGTGCGGCGCTGCACCACATCGATGCGGTGATCGATGAAGACGCGGATGGCGGCATCCAGGCCCAGCTCGCGGGGCTGACCGTTGACCACGGCCAGAAAGATCATCGAGAAGCTGTCCTGCATCTGAGTGTGCTTGTAGAGCTGGTTGAGCACGATCTCAGGCTGGGCGCCGCGCTTGAGCTCGATGACGATGCGCATGCCGTCGCGGTCGCTTTCGTCGCGCACGTCGCCGATTTCGTCGATGACCTTGTCATTCACCAGGTCGGCAATGCGTTCGATGAGCCTGGCCTTGTTTACCTGATAGGGGATCTCGGTGACAACGAGGGCCTGCTTTTCCTTGGTCAGGTTTTCAGTGGCCACACGCGCGCGCATGATGAAGCGGCCACGGCCATTCGTGTACGCGTTGGCAATACCGCCTTTGCCGTAAAGGAATCCGCCAGTGGGAAAATCGGGGCCCTGCACGTACTTGAGCACTTCAGCCAGGCCGGCTTTGGGATCCTTTACCAGCGCAATGGCGGCATTTACCACCTCAGTGAGGTTGTGGGGCGGAATGTTGGTGGCCATGCCTACGGCAATGCCGCTGGAGCCATTCACGATGAGATTGGGAATGCGCGTGGGCAGAACCGATGGCTCTAGTGTGGACTCGTCGTAGTTCGGCGCCAAGTCCACGGTTTCCATATCGATGTCGGCCAGCAGTTCACTGGTGATGCGCTCCAGGCGGCATTCGGTGTAACGCATGGCCGCCGGCGGGTCGCCATCGACCGAGCCGAAGTTGCCTTGTCCATCGACGAGCGGGTAGCGCAGCGAAAATGGCTGCGCCATGCGCACCAGCGTGTCATAAATGGCCGAGTCGCCGTGCGGATGGTAGACGCCCATGGCCTGACCCACAACCTTGGCGCACTTGGTGTACTTCTTGTTGTATTGCAGCCCCATCTCGTGCATGGTGTAGAGCACGCGGCGATGGACGGGCTTGAGGCCGTCGCGAGCATCGGGTAGCGCGCGCCCGATGATGACGCTCATCGAGTAGTCGAGGTACGAGCGGCGCATTTCCTCTTCGATGTTGATGGGAATGAGGTTAGAGCCGCCCGGCGGATTGCCGCCGTCAAGAGGGAGCTGAGGATTCCGATCGTCTGCCATATGTTCTCGGGCCCGCGCGAAGACGGCGAAAGGTCCGGAGCAGAGAAGGGCCGGATCCGCAGGCTATGTGTACATTTTACCGGGTTGAAAGCGCATTTAGCAAGGCGGAAACACGGAAATAAGCCTTTATTTTTCTTTTACTTATGGAGGGGTTTGCGGGTCCGGCCCGGAGCCGCCCGATCCTCCTGCCGCGCGCTGCGTTTTGGCTTTGGTTTTGGTGTTGTCCGAGGGCGTCTTCTTGTGCTGTCTGGAGCCGGGATTTTCGGCAGGAGCGGCAAGGAGGGCGGCCGGCCTAGATCATCCCCGGCAAGCTTGCCAGGCAGAGCGCCGCCTGGAGCACTACGATTGTGCCGGCAGCGACCAGCGCCATGCGGCTGCGAGGGCTTTCATAGGCATCGGCGAAGACGCCGGCTACAAAAGCGAGGAGAAACGGCAGCGCCCAGATCCATGGACTGCCGGGGACATCTGCCAACACCAGCAGAAACAGCACTACGGCACAGAACAGCGGCGCCGTGTTGCCGAAGTAGCGCGATCTGCGACCGCCCAGATAAAGCAAAACCGCGGCTCCGGTGGCTACTGTGATTCCCGCGTTGTGAAAGGAACTGAAGAACCGGCTGGCCGGTTCCACCGAGACCCACATGAACCCGGCGGCGGAGCGGAAGATGTAGCTGAAGGCGTCCGGCGAAAATCCGTAGCAGGCAAAGAGCAGCACCAGGGCGCCGATGCAGGCGAAGAGAACCAGGGGCAGTGTCTGGCTCCTGCGGCCCTCGGCCACCCAGAGCATGAGCACGAGGCCCAGCAGCGCGGTTACGGGCAAAGCGGCAATGTGTGACGCCGCCGCGATGCCGAGGATCACCGTGAGCAGCACGATGCGGGGTCGCCACTTGCGGCGCGGCCCCTGCATGGCATGAGCCACGCCGATGCAGGTGTAGACGCCGCCAAACACTCCGAGGGCAGCGAGCACTTCAGTATTGGGCGAGAGGCATGCCCGGAGCACCGCGGGAGAAAAGCAGTAAAGTGACAGGGCTGTGTAGCCGCCCAGATTGCCGTAGAGGCGCCTGGTGACCCACCAGAGGCATCCGCCGAGCACGCAGCCAGCCAGCAGAAAGGGCAACCGCAGGAGAAGGAGCACATGCGCCATCTCATGGCGCAGTTCCCACAAGCTGATGTGGCCGTTGGCCGGCATCATGCGGTCTGAGGGCTTGCGAAAGAGGTCGAGCCCTCGCTCGGCCAGGACATTCAGCGTCAGGGGCAGGCCGGCCATCCGGTAGGCCAGAATGCCATCGCGGATGTTTCCGCAGGTGGTGTAGTAGCCGGACAGCGGTGACGGGGTCTCCCATGTTTCGCGCCCGCAGCGGGCGTACTGGTAGTCGCGATTGGTCAGCGTCTGCTGGCTGGTGACCCACAGTCCCTGCAGGAAGAAGACGGCAAGCAGTCCTGCCGCAATGCGCTGCGGGAGGTTGAAATGAAAGCGGCGGAGAATGCCAAACCGGTGGGTCATCGCGATCGTAAAGACCATTTCAGTCTAAATGGCGCAAGTGCGGCGGTATGGCGACACTCACGATTACGAGGAACGAAGCGGTGCTATGCTGGGCTGAGAACCGGTAATGAGCGTTGTTTATACAATTGGACACTCGGCGCACACGTATGAGGAGTTGGCTGAGATGCTGCTTCGCCACCACATCGATGTGGTTGTGGACACCCGCTCCGCACCTTACTCCCGGTTCGCGCCGCAGTTCGATCGTGAGGTCTTGCATCGCAGCCTGACCGGGTCGGGTATTCGCTATCTCTTTCTGGGTGGCGAACTTGGCGGGCGTCCTAAGAGCCCGGACTATTACGATGCCCAGGGTCACGTGCTTTATGGGCGAATGAAGACCGATGGGGCATTCGCGTCGGGAATCGAGCGGCTGGAACGCGGGATCGCGGAATTTCGTGTGGCGCTGCTGTGCGGAGAAGAAAATCCGGCCCACTGTCACCGGAGGCTCCTGGTGGGGCGCGTGCTGGTTGAGCGAGGCCACGAGTTGCTGCACATTCGCGGCGATGGCCGCTTGCAGACCGATGCAGAGCTGACCGCCGATTCAGGCAAGCCACTGGTGAATGAGCAACCAGCTCTGTTTGCCGAGTTGGATGAGGATCAATGGAGATCTACAGCATCGGTTTCACCAAAAAGAACGCCAGCGAGTTTTTCGGCGCACTGAAAGCAAATGGCATAGAACGTTTGCTTGACGTACGATTAAACAACACCTCGCAGCTTGCCGGTTTTGCCAAGCAGGCGGACCTGCCTTATTTCCTGCACGAGATATGCGGAGCGGCTTATGAGCATGAGCCTTTGCTCGCTCCTACGCAGGAGATTCTTGATGCTTATAAGAAGCGCAAAGGCGATTGGGAGGTGTATACCGAAGCCTATCTGGCTCTCATCCGGTCAAGGAAGGTTGAGTTGACTCTTTCAAGGGAGAGCTTTGAGAAGAGAACTGTTTTGCTGTGCAGCGAAGCAAGCCCCGAGCATTGCCATAGAAGGCTCGCACTTGATTACCTGCAGGATTGCTGGAAGAATGTGAGCATTCATCATCTTTAATTTCGCGTCTGCGCGGGAAGTTTGGCTCCATGGGCCTGGACCGGATTCTCTGTTTAGCGAACTCTTACAAACACGATCATCGGTGTGTGGCCGGGATCAGCCTTGTCACCAAGCGTTGGGTCAGGCTTGTCGGCCGGCAGGTCCCGGGGTGCCTGACTCTGAAAGAAACTTGTTACGAAGATGGCAGGGAGGTTGCGATCCTGGACGTCTTTGAGGCGGAACTCGGTGAAGGATGCGGCTCAAGCAGCCACCCGGAAGATGTGTTCGTCTCCGCGACAAGATGGCGCATGGTGCGGCACGCAGGGGCGCCATCTGACATGCGCTTTCTTGCATCGTTTCTGAACAAAGGCCCCGCAGTGCTGCAGGGAACCGGCGACAGGGTCTATACGCGAAAGATTGAGCGTGCGCCTGTGGACAAGTCCCTGGAACTTATTCAACCGGATGATCTCTGGTGGTGGATTCGCGAGGAGAACGGCAAGCGGCGAAATCGTGCCTTGTTCAGAATGGGCCACGTCAGCCGCACCCGCTATGATCTGGCAGTCACCGATCCCGTATGGTTGAATCAACTTAAGTTTCTGCCGGCCGGTATTTACCCACAATCGTTTTTTTTCAAAGAGAAGCTTCCCAAAACCCTGTTTACGGTGAGCCTCAGCGAATCCTACGAGGGATTCCACTATAAGCTGGTGGCCGGTGTGGTTCACCTGCCGGCCTGACTGCGCGCGTGGGTTGCATCCGTTTGCAGTGACAACGCCTGACCGTTAGACTGCTCTTCAGCATGGCAATTGCCCACGACAACACGCCGGAACGGCTGGTGAGCGCTGCGCGCGCTGACGAGGAGCAGAACTTTGAGCTCAAGCTGCGTCCGCGCTGGCTGCGCGAGTTTATCGGCCAGTCGAAGGCCAAGGAACAGCTTGCCATTGCGCTGGAGGCGGCGAAATCGCGCGGCGAGGCGCTGGACCATGTACTGCTTTTCGGTCCGCCGGGGCTGGGCAAGACCACGCTGGCCACCATCATTGCCAACGAGCTCGACGTGGGCTTTCAGCAGACATCAGGGCCGGCGATGCAGATTCAGGGCGATCTGACCGCTATCCTGACCAATCTGCGCGAGCGCCAGGTGCTCTTCCTGGACGAGATTCACCGCATGCAGGCGGTGCTGGAAGAAAAGCTCTACACGGCGCTCGAGGACTACAAACTCGATATCATTATCGGCCAAGGCCCGGCGGCGCGCACGCATGTGATGGAGATCAGGCCCTTCACATTTATCGGCGCCACCACGCGGCCGGGGCTGCTGAGTTCGCCTCTGCGCTCGCGATTTGGGATTCTGCTGCGCCTGGAGTTTTACAGCGAAGAGGATCTGCGCATTATCGTCGAACGGTCGGCTGAAGTATTGCAGGTTCCCATTGATCCGGACGGAGCGGCAGAGATTGCGCTGCGTTCCCGCGGCACGCCGCGTATTGCCAATCGTCTGTTGCGCCGCGTGCGCGACTATGCGCAGGTGCGAGGCACGGGGCTGATCGACCGGCCAACCGCCAACGCCGCGCTGACCATGCTGGAAGTGGATGCGCATGGTTTCGACGAGATTGACCGGCGATTGCTGCTGACGATTATGCAGAAGTACGAGGGCGGGCCAGTGGGTCTGGGCACGCTGGCAGCAACACTCGCTGAAGAAGAGGATGCGCTCGAGGAGGTTTACGAGCCGTTCCTTATTCAGATAGGCTTTCTCGACCGCACGCCTCGCGGCCGCGTGGCAACGCGGCTGGCCTATGAGCATTTTGGCTTGACCATGCCGGGCCGTCAGACGGGATTGTTTTGACAATCCAGCGAAGGCAGCGGAGACGGAAGAACCAATAAAAAGAGGAGAAATATCATGGCAGTTACTGAATCCACCATGCTCGAGCTTGGAACCACGGCGCCGGATTTTGCGCTTCCCGATGCGGTGAGCGGAAAAACTGTTCGGCGCGACGATTACCGCGACAAAAAGGCGCTGCTGGTGATGTTCATCTGTACGCATTGCCCCTATGTCAAGCACATTGAGAAGTCTCTTGGGCCACTGGCTGCGGATTATGCTTCTCAGCCTTTGGGTATCGTAGCCATCAGCAGCAACGATGTGACCACGCACCCCGCGGATGGTCCGGATGGTTTGAAACAGCAGGCGCAGTCCCACGGCTTCATCTTTCCGTATCTTTACGATGAGAGCCAGGTCGTAGCGCATGCATACAAGGCCGCGTGCACGCCGGATTTCTTCCTCTTCGACGGGAATCTCAAGCTCGTTTACCGGGGCCAATACGACTCCAGCCGTCCGGGCAACGGAATTCCCGTTACCGGCATGGATCTGCGCTCTGCCATTGATCTGGTTCTGGCGGGAAAGCCTGTGCCTGCGGATCAGCGTCCGTCGATTGGCTGCAATATCAAGTGGAAGGCGTAAGGAAGCGGAGTTAGCGAAGCTGGCGGAGTCAGCAGGCGCTGCGCGGCTTGTTAGCGGGGGTGTCATCGGATCCAGTGCTAACTCCGCCAGCTTCGTTAGCGCTGCTTTATAGCGTGAGTTCCTTCAAGTATGAGCGGAACTTATCGCCAAACTCCGGCCGCTTGAGTGCAAACTCCACTGTGGCCTGGAGCATGCCGAATTTATCACCTGCATCGTAGCGCTTGCCTTTGAAGGTGTAGCCGAAGACCTTTTCTTCCTTGAGCAACGCCTTGATTCCGTCAGTCAGTTGGATTTCTCCGCCTGCGCCGGGCCGTGTCTGCTCAAGCAGCGAGAAGACGCGTGGGGAAAGCACATAGCGCCCGATAATGGCCTGCTTCGACGGCGCATCTTCCAACTTGGGTTTCTCTACCATGCCGGTGCAGTTATAGATGCGGGGGTTTTCAGGGTCGGGCGAACCGGCCAGCACGCCGTAAGAACTGATCGCCGGTCCTTCAACTGTCTGCGTGGCAAGGACCGAGCCCTTCTTTTCCGTGAAGACGTCGATCATCTGCTTCAGGCACGGCGGATCGGCGTCGATCACATCGTCGGGCAGGATGACGGCGAAAGGCTCGTCGCCCACCAGCTCTTTTGCGCACAGTACAGCATGGCCCAGGCCGAGCGGCTCCTTCTGGCGAACGTAGTTGATGCGCGCCATGGTGGCTACGCTGCGCGACACCGCGAGCAACTCATGCTTGCCGCGCCGTTCCAGCGTTGCGTCAAGCTCAAAGCTGTGGTCGAAGTGATCTTCCATGGTGCCTTTGCCGCGGCCAGTGATGATGATGATGTGCTCGATCCCGGAGGCGATGGCTTCTTCTACGCCGTACTGAATCAGCGGCTTGTCGACAAGCGCCAGCATCTCTTTGGGGATGACCTTGGTGGCCGGCAAAAAACGTGTGCCCAGGCCGCCCGCCGGGAAGATTGCTTTCCGTACCAGTTTGCTCATTTCATCTCCTCGTCGTTAACCGTCACCAAGGCTTGTTGCAGAGAACAGACAAGCGTTCAGTTTCTCAGGCGTTGACCGGCGCGGGCGCCAGGTCTGCCAGCAATTCGCGAATCTCAAGCAGCACTTCGTCAGGCCGCGACGCAGCCAAAGGATACTTTAGCAGTCCCTGCGGTGTGAACTGCGCACCTCGTTTCGCATTACGCGCGACCACCTGCATGAGGCGCTGCGGGTCAACGGATGCATTTTCAGCAAATCGAAGCTGCAGCTCGCCGCGTTTGCGGTCAATTTGCGCAATGCCCAAGCGCTCGCACTCCAGGCGGATCATTGCCGCTTCAAGCAGATAGACGGTGGCATCCGGCGGCGTGCCGTAGCGGTCTTCTATCTCTGCGCGGACTTCGTTGACCGCCGCTTCACTGGATGCGCCGGCGATCTTCTTGTAGAGGCGCAGCCGCTGATTTTCTTCGGGCACATAGCTTTCGTCGATGCGCAGCGCGATGCCCAGGTTAAGCTGCGCGGCCGGCCGCTCCTCGCTGCTTTCGCCCTTCATTTCCTTGACGGCAGTTTCGAGCATGGAGGTGTAAAGCTCGAAGCCTACCGCCTCGATGTGTCCGCTCTGTTCGCCGCCAAGCATATTGCCCGCACCGCGCAGTTCCAGGTCGAGCGCGGCGATCTTGAAGCCCGCTCCCAGGTCGCTGAACTCCTTGAGAGCGGCCAGCCGGCGGCGCGCTATCTCGCTCAACTGGTCTTCAGCCGGAACCAGAAGATAGGCATAGGCGCGGCGGTTGGAGCGGCCCACGCGCCCGCGCAACTGGTAGAGCTCGCTCAGGCCATGGCGGTCGGCGCGGCTGATGACGATGGTGTTGGCAAGCGGAATGTCGAGACCGTTTTCGATGATCGTGGTTGCCACGAGCACGTCGAACTCATGGTGCATGAAGGCGAGCATCACCTTTTCAAGCTCGCCCTCGCTCATCTGTCCGTGGCCTATGGCAACGCGCGCAGCGGGCACCAGCTCCTGGATGTGTGCGGCGGTCTCGTAGATGGAATCGACGCGATTGTGAACGAAGTAGACCTGTCCGCCGCGCTCGAGCTCAACTTCAATGGCCGAGCGAATGATCCGCTCGTCGTACTTGGCCACGACCGTCTGAATGGCCATGCGGTCTTTGGGCGGGGTTTCAATGACGCTCATGTCGCGCAGGCCAACCAGCGACATGTGCAGGGTGCGCGGAATGGGCGTGGCGCTCATTGCGAGCACGTCGATTTCCTTGCGCAACTGCTTGAGCCGCTCCTTGTGGCGCACGCCGAAGCGCTGTTCCTCGTCGACGACCAGCAGACCGAGATCCTGAAACTTGATGTCTTTTGACAACAGCCGGTGGGTGCCAATCAGGATGTCGACCTTGCCGGTCTCCACGCGCTCGACGATCTGCTTCTGCTCTTTCTGCGTCCGGAAGCGGGAGATCATTTCGACGGTGATGGGGAACTGGGAGAAGCGGCGCTTGAAGGTTTCGAAGTGCTGAAAGCTGAGGACGGTGGTTGGCGTGAGTACGGCCACTTGCTTGCCGTCCTGCACGGCTTTGAAGGCTGCGCGCATGGCTACTTCGGTTTTGCCGTAGCCGACGTCGCCGCAGAGCAGCCGGTCCATGGGCATGGTGGATTCCATGTCCTGCTTGATGGCGCTGATTGCCGTTAACTGGTCGTCGGTTTCG
The DNA here is from genome assembly GCA_963830225.1 of uncultured Acidobacteriota bacterium. Lineage (GTDB taxonomy): Bacteria > Acidobacteriota > Terriglobia > Terriglobales > Acidobacteriaceae > Telmatobacter. The sequence goes on from CAWHLO010000001.1 coordinate 1,630,116, forward strand.
TTGTAATCGAAGGCGTCTTCAAATTCGCGTTGAAACTCGTTGTCCTGGGAAAAGGCCGTGCCCTGCGCTGTTTGCCTTACGGCATATAACTTGAGTAGCTCGGCCGTCATATCCTGCATGGCCTTGCGTACGCGCGCCTTGGTTTTGGCCCATTGCTGCGAGCCTAACTTGTTGAGCACCGGCGCGGGACCGGCCTCAGTGGAGCGGTACTTTTGGATCAGGTCGAGACGAGTGAGCGGAACATATAACTTGGCCTGATCGGCAAACTCAAGAATCATGAACTCGACCGAGAGACCATCCTGCACAATCTCTTTCAGTCCCTGGTACTGAGCTATGCCGTGCTCGACGTGTACGACGTAGTCGCCGATGCCGAGGTCGCGGAAGTCAGAGACGAAGGCCGAGGTTTTGGAGCGCTTGGGCGCAGGGCGTGCCGCCACATCCGCTTCGTCAGATAAGTCATTGGCGCCGAAGATCACCAGATTGGTGTCAGCGAAACTGACTCCCGCGGATAGCTGCGTGCGCACAATGACGGGCACGCGCAGATCGCCGGCCAGATAACTTGTCTCTTCAAGGACGGTCTCGCTGCCGGGATGCGCGATGCGGCTGCCCAGGCGGTAAGGGATCTGATATTCGCGCAGCACGGTCGCGAGGCGTTCCACGTCGCCCTGGTTGGGCGCAGCCAGCACCACGTGCGTTTCCGCCGCGGTGAGGTTCTTCAGTTGCTCCACGAGCGCGGGAATGGAGCCGTGAAAGCGCAGCGTGGGCCGCGTGTTCAGTTCAATCTCGCCCAGCGTCGTGTCGTGCTCCAGGACATCCACGGCACCAAGGCGGTCGAGGTCGAGGCCCATGTGCGATTCGAGCATGGCCTGTAAGACCTCAGGCCGCAGATAGATATCCTCGGGGCGGATGAGCGAGCCGATGCCCGAGCGCTCATGCCGCTGCTCGACCTTGTTCCACCAGCGGTCAATCTGGTTGCGCACCATGGCGGGCTCGTCTACGAACAGGGCGCAGCGCGGCAGAAGGTTGAGCAGGGAGCGCTGGGCGCCAGCCACGGTGGCGAAGAACTCCCAGCCGGGAAAGACGCTGACACCACCGGCGGCGGCAGCCTCGGCCGCCATTTCTTCGTCTTCACCCTCAACCCGCGCGCGGCTCAGGCGGCCGTGTACGGCGGCCAGCAGGTGCTCCGTTACCGGCGTTTCCGTCAGCGGGAGTAACTGGGCTTCGTCGAGGCCGCTCTGGGAGCGCTGGGTTTCCGGATCGAACTTGCGGATGGTGTCAATCTCGTCGCCGAAGAACTCCACGCGCACGGGGCGGTCGGCCTCGGGCGAGTAGACGTCGAGGATGCCGCCGCGCCGCGTGAACTGGCCCGGCATCTCCACGAGGTCGGTTTGCGTGTAACCCACGCTCGCGAGGTGGCCGGTGAGGACCTCCACGTCCACCTCTTCGCCGCGGCGGAGCGTAACCGCGAGGCCGGCGTAATAGTCGCGGTCGAAGAGCTTCATGGCCGCCGCTTCTACCGGCGTTATGAGGATGGAGACGGCGCCGGTGGCGAGCTTCCACAATGCCGAGGCGCGCTGCTCCTGCACGTCGGGGTGCGGCGAGAGATTCTCAAAGGGAAGTACGTCGTGGGCGGGGAAGCGGATTACGCGTTCCGGGTCAATGGCGCCGGTGAGCTCGCAGCCGGCGCGCAGCATCGGTTCCAGCGCCTCCGCAGCTTTGTTGTCAGCCACCACCACGACAACGAGCTGCCTGGCGGCGCGGGCCATCAGCGGCAGGTAAAGCGCCCGCGCCGTGGAGGTCATTCCGGATACACACCTCCGCCCCGCACCCAGGCTCAGATGCCTGCGAACGCGCTCAAATCCCGGCGATTGCTCCAGGTCCGCGAAAATTTCGCGGACGAAGGGGAGGATCATCAGGCTTCAGTTTATCAGCGGGGACGCTCGCAAAACTGCCTTGAGATGACAGGCAGAGAATTCAGTTTTTCCGGGCATAACCGGCCATTTGTTGGAAAGGGTTCGCTTATCCCACTTTTCTCAGCAACGCTGTGTGGCTTCTGCGGATCGGCGGGTGGCCGATCTCCGCCAGTCCGGCTGTTTGCGCGGCCTGCAGCTCCATCTTGAAGCTTTCTGTGTTGACATGGCCGGCCGGCTCGGCGAGGAGCAGCAGGCCTCTCGGTTTTAGCGCAACCGCAGTTTCAGCAAAGAACGAGGGAGCCGAGGGCATCTCATGCACTGCGGCGAAGGCCAGTGCGAAATCGGCCTTGTTGTTCCAGTCATCGAGACCGAGTGAGTCCGGCTGTGCGAGGCGCGTCTCAATGCGATCGAGCAGGCCGGCTTTGCGCGCCCGGCGCCGAAGTCCATCGAGCATTTTGGGCTGAATGTCGACGGCGACTACGCGTCCCGCCGGGCCGACCATGCGTGCCATGGGGAGGGTGAAGAAACCCATTCCCGGCCCTGGTTCGAGTACCGTCATTCCTGCCCAGATGTACGGCGCCAGCAGGGTTTCGGGGTCTTCCGAGAGCCATCTGCGCACCGGGCTGGCCAGCAGATGGCCGAGCCACCAGGGGCATACATGTTCCGCCATATTGCGCTCCGTACCTGCCGGCACAATCACGGGATTGCCGGCAGGGAATAGCCGCAAGGATCTGCAACTGTCTGGGATTACGCGTGGCGCGCGGCGCAGGTTCCAGTTCGAAAGAGGCGGCAGCTTCTGAGCGCGGCGAAAGGGCGCGGCAAGCTGCGCTAGTGGGGCCGCCCGGGCAGTACGAAATGCTCGGCGCAGCGCGGCTCGTAGGCATCGCCGGGCATCTTGACGGGGCTGTCGAAGGGGGCCGGCTTGCCCTGAATCAGCCGTTGGGAGTAAAGCGCCCGGGCGCCGCAGCTGCAGTAGGCCATGCACTCCGTGATGCCGCCGCCGTAGGCGTTCACCAGCCAGGTGAGGTTGAGCATTTCGCCAAAGGGCATGGCGCGGAAGTCGAGATCGAGGCCCGCGACCAGCACGTCGTGGCCGGCCTCAAGCAGGTGCTTGACGAAGAGGAACAGGCCGTCGACGAATTGGCCTTCATCGATGGCGATACACTCGATCTTCTTGCCGATCTCCTGCTCCCGCCCAGCGATCGCTCCCAGCACCTCCCAGGGGTTGCCGGAGTTGAACTCCAGGGCGGTCATTCTGGCGTGGCCGTTGGGGTTGCGGCTCTCGATCACGCCAGGGCCACCCTTGGTGTCGTCACTTGGCTTGAGCACCAGAACGTACTGTTTCGCGTATTGCCGGCGCATCTCCGCGCGCCGCAGCAACTCGGCGGTTTTGTTGCTGCGCATCGGCCCCATCAGCAGTTCCAGCTTGCCCGCCACGGCGGAGTCTCCTAAAACGACAGGTTTCGAGGGTATCTGATCCATCATGATACCTCTGCCGGAGGCGGCCTGACATTGTGTGCTGGTTCGCCGCCTGGAGGCAGGCTTCGGAGCCAGGTTTGCGCGCATGAGGCGTGGAGACTCTGGTATGGTTATTTCGCCTGAAGATTGAGGTCTGCCATGCAAACTCGTTTCCTGAGCGTAGCTCTGTTTGCCGCGTTGACTGCCGCGGCAGTTGCCCAAACCGCCCCACCGCGTCCCAAGATCACGGGCGTTTCACATATTGCCATCTATACGTCAAACCCGGCGGAAACGGCGCACTACTTCACGTTCGTTGTGGGTGCGGTGAAGGAGCCTGACCCGGAAAACCCGCAGGGTGTGCGTTATGCGGTGAGCAGCACGCAATTTATTGAAGTGCTGCCGCTGCCAGCCGGCCAGGGCATCAACCGGCTCGACCACATTGCCTGGAAGACCACCAACGCCAAGGAGATGCGCCGCTACCTGGCGGCCAAGGGCTGGAAGACCCCGGCCAAGGTGCAGGTGGGTTCCGACGGCAGCCAGTGGTTCGAGGTTCGCGATCCGGAAGGGAACAAGGTGCAGTTTGTGCAGCCGCCGGCGCACCCCAAACCCGTGAACGCACCCAATGCCATTGGCCATCACATTATCCACGTGGGCATGATGGTGCACAGCCGCGCCAAGGAAGACACCTTCTACCGCGCCCTGCTGGGCTTTCGCCCCTACTGGTATGGGGGCATGAAGGACAACGTGGTGCAATGGGTGAGCCAGCAGGTGCCGAATGGCCACGACTGGCTGGAGTACATGATTGCGCGCGGAACATCCGGCATTCCGGCGGATATGACGCAGCACGAGTTGGGTGTTCTGGACCACTTCTCCATTGGTGAAGTTTCGGTTCCCAAGACCTATAAGTTGCTCACGGCAGAGCATCGGCTGATCGGCCGGCACGACGCGGCGCCCAAGATCGGGCGGGATGGGAAGTATCAGTTAAACCTGTACGCTCCTGACGGCACGCGGGTGGAGCTGATGAACCTGCATGCCACGGAAAAGCCGTGCTGTTCGCCGTTTACGGCGTCGGATCCGTCGGAATAGCGGCGCTAGCGGGGTTAGCGGCGCCAGCGGAGCCAGGGGCAGGGCAGGAATTTGGTCCGAAAATTCAGGTTGAGATATACTAATCGGAGTGCCTAATGGGCAGGGAGATCCCTGTCTGGCGGGCCAAAAACGGATGGAGCAATGCCTCCTTTCCGGAAATCGAGAAAAACAATGCCCAAGTTGAAGACCCATTCGGGCGCGGCCAAGCGCTTCAGCAAGACCGGCACCGGCAAGATCAAGCGGGGCCACACGAAGACACGGCACATCCTTACGTCGAAGGCGCCAAAGACGAAACGGAAGCTCGGCAAGAGCGCTATCGTTTCCGACGGCGATCACGCGAAGGTAGCGCGCATGATTCCCTATGCCTGACCACTCCGTGGGGGAACTCTTTGGAAGAGTTCCGCGAAGTGTTCAGGATTGATGAGCGAGTGAAGAGGTTCACGGGCCGCAATTTTAGCGGCCATCCTGCCTCCAGCCGCCTGACCGATGAAACAAAAAGGAGAACCAACCCATGCCCCGCGTAAAACGCAGTACCAAGCGGAGTGACCGCCGCAAGAAGATTCTTAACCGCGCAAGCGGTTATTTCCTCACTAAATCCAAGCTCTATCAGGCAGCCCAGGAAGCCGTGGAACGCGGCATGAAGTTTTCCTACATCGGGCGCCGGCAGAAGAAGCGCCAGTTCCGCTCGCTGTGGATTGTCCGCATTTCAGCAGCCTGCAAGCTGAACGGGACCAGCTACTCGCAGTTCATCAATGGCCTGAAGAAGGCCGGCATAGAGCTTGACCGCAAGATTCTGGCCGACATCGCCGTGAAGGACGCCGAGGGCTTCACCCAACTGGTGGAGCAGGCCAAGACGGCGCTGGCGGCTAAGGCTGCATAGAATTTGATCGAGATGTGACTGGCGGAAAAGACGGCCCGGGATTCGGATGGATTCCGGGCCGTGTTGTCTGGTTGTGAGTGGGTGCCCTCACTCATTCACAAAACCCTGTGCCAACCTGCGTAATCACTCTGCGATGCAACCTTGCCCCGTGATTTATCCTGCAATTTACGCATGACGAACGAAAACATTCCCAATCTGACGGCATTTGACGAGGCCGCGCTCGATCAAGCCTTCGCCGCGCTGGAAAAACAGGCTGCAGAAGACGCGGCGGCCCTTGGCTCGCCTGAGGCGGTCGAGGCCTTTCGCCTGCGCTGGCTGGGCCGCAAGCAGGGCCGGCTCAACGACGTTTCCTCGCGCTGGCTGAAGGCGGCTCCGGCGGCGGCCAAAAAACCGGTGGGCGAGCGGTTCAAGAAGCTCAAGGAACTGGTGGAGAGCTTGCTGGACCAGGCTGCGAGCTCCGGTCCGAGCGATGCCGCGCTGGCTGCCGAGGCCATTGACATCACGCTGCCCGGCACGCGGCGGCTTACCGGCGCCGAGCACCCCATCACCCGCACCATGAACGAGATTGTTGCGGTGTTTACGGCGCTGGGCTACTCGGTGGGCGTGGGGCCGGAGGTCGAAAGCGACTTCTACAACTTCGAGAGCATGAACTTTCCGCCCGGCCACCCGGCGCGCGACACGCAGGACACGCTGGTGGTTGCCGGACAGGAGCGCCGGCCGCAACGCGACCGCCTGCTGATGCGCACGCACACCTCACCGGTGCAGATGCGCACCATGGAGCTGCAACCGCCGCCCGTGCGGATCGTGATCCCCGGCAAGGTGCACCGCAACGACGCCGCCGACGCCACGCACTCGCCCATCTTTCACCAGGTGGAGGGGCTGTGCGTGGATACAAACATTACGTTCAGCGACCTGAAGGGCACACTGGATCACGCCATGAAGGCGCTGTTCGGCTCGTCGGTCAAGACGCGCTTTTTCCCGTCGTTCTTCCCGTTCACCGAGCCCAGCGCCGATGTGCAGATCAGCTGCATTTTCTGCGGCGGCAAGGGCTGCCGCAAGTGCAAGCAGTCCGGCTGGATTGAGCTGCTGGGCTGCGGCATGGTGGACCCGGCTGTGTTTGCCTTCGCCGCGGAAAAAGAGCCCGCGTACGACCCCAAGAAGATCTCCGGTTTCGCCTTTGGCATGGGTGTGGAGCGCATTGCCATGATGAAGTACGGGGTGAGCGAGATTGGGCAGTTCTTTGCAGGGGATATGAGGTTCCTGGGTCAATTTGTTTAGCAAGTTAGCGCGCTGCGCGCGATAGCGAGTTAGCGAGTTAGTAGACGTGGCTAGGACGAGACATTATCGCGAGCTCATTGCCTGGCAAAAGGCGATGGATCTGGCCCGCATGGTATATGCGAGCACGGAAGATTTTCCCAACTCCGAGACGTTTGGATTACGCATGCAATTGCGCCGCTCCGCAGTGGCGGTCGCGAGCCACATCGCAGATGCCCACGGCAGACTGACAGACTCAGAGGTGCGAAAAGGACTTGGGACGGCTCGTGGTGCTTTGAACGAATTGCAGACGCAAACGGAACTGGCCGGAAGCCTTGGATTCTTGGATAAACAATCTACGGAGACCCTGCTCGATCTCTCGATTGAAGTTGCGAAGCTCATCAATGGATTGATCGGCTCATTGAAACTGTGAATAGAACCTAACTTGCTAACTCGCTATCGCGCGAAGCGGCTAACTTGCTAGGAGACGAAAACCAGAAAATGAAGATTCTGACAAAGTGGCTTCGCGATTACTTGCCTGCCGTTCCAGCCAACGACGCCCAACTCGCCGAAGACCTGACCTTGCGCGGTATTGCCGTTGAGGGCATCTACGATCTTGGGCCGGGTAACGGTTCGCTTTACGAGATGGATATCACCACCAATCGCGTGGACGCCATGAATCACTACGGCGTGGCGCGCGAGGCCGCGGCCATCTACGGAGTGCAACTGAAGCCGCTCGACGTCGCGCTGCCCGAGGCTGAGAAGGCGAAGACGCCTTTTTCCGTTCGCATCGAGGCTGAAGATGCATGCGGGCGCTTCACGGCGCGCGTTCTGCGGGGCATCTCCATTGGCGAATCGCGCGACTGGTTTCCCGGCGCGGAGGTGGCGACTTATTTCGGCCTGCTGGAACAGAAGCTCATCTCGAATGCTGTCGATGCCACGAACTTTGCCTGGCTGGCCATGGGGCATCCTACTCACGCGTTTGATCTGGACAAGATTGAGGGCGGCATTATTGTGCGCCGCGCGCGCAAGGGTGAGCGCCTAAAGACGCTGGACGGCATGGATCGTATTCTCGATCCCGATGACCTGGTTGTTGCCGATCACGCGAAGGCTCTCGCTTTGGCCGGCGTGATGGGCGGCTGGGACTCGATGATTACGCCCGAGACGAAGAATGTGCTTGTGGAGGCCGCGTGGTTCGATCCCATGGCCGTGCGCCAGACCGCGCGCCGTCACGGGCTGCATACCGACGCCAGCCACCGCTTTGAGCGCGGCGCCGACTTTAATGCCGCACCGGCTGCCTCCGCGCTGGTTTGCCGCATTCTGCTGGCTAACGGCGGCACGATCGAAGGCGAGCTTGTGGATGCGCGCGTTCCTGCGATTGAGGAGCGCACCGCCAGCCGTAAGCCGGTCGCGCTTGCACTCAGCGAGGTGCAGCGCATTCTGGGCACGACTGTGGATGAAGAAGGCATTACCGCAGAGACGGTCGAGGCGGTGTTGACGGCGCTGGGATGCGGCTTGACGAAGCACGCCGGACACAAAGCCGCGTGGCAAGTCACTCTGCCCAGTTGGCGGCTGGATCTTGAGCGCGAGATCGATCTTATTGAAGAGGTCGCGCGGGTTTACGGCTATAACCGCTTTGCCAACACGCTGCCCGCCTATGGCGAGGGCGTGACCGCGCTGCCGTGGGCCGATCATGAGGCCGCCGTGCGCGCTGCACTGCTGGCCGCAGGATTCCACGAGGCGATTTCCAGCACCTTTTGCTCGGCTGCTGAAGCCGCTCTCACGGCGCCGCAGCCTGGCCTGGTTGTGCCGCTGGGGAATCCTCTCAGCGAAGAGGCCGGCGTGCTGCGGCCGTCGCTGGTTGCCGGCATGCTTGGGATGATCGCCAGCAATCTGCACCGCGATGTGAGCGATGTGCGCCTGTTCGAACTGGGCACGGTTTTCAGCGGGACTACGGAGAAGGTTGTGGAACGGCCCGCTGTCTCTTTTGGCGCGGTAGGCACGCTGCCGGAGCAGGGCGCGCTGAACCCGGCGCGCGCTATCGATTTCCACGATATGAAGGGCGTTGTGGAGCAGGTGCTGGCGCGCTTCCAGGCTACGGCGGTTTACTTTGACCGCTTTCCGCCCGAGGCGGGAATCACGCCCGCCTGGCTGCATCCTTACCGCTCCGCGCGCGCGGTTGTGGAAGGCATCACCGTGGGCTGGTTCGGCCAACTGCATCCGCGCGAGGCTGCAGCCCGCAAACTGAAGGAGCCGGCGCTGGCGGGTGAGCTTTATCTTGACCGCCTCTACAAGCTGCCGCTGCGCAAGCCTGCGGCGCGCGAGGTTTCGCGCTTCCAGCCTGTGCGCCGGGATTTTTCGCTGGTAATGGATCGCAGTGTGACATGGAACGCGATCGACCAGATGCTGACCGAACTTGAGATTCCCGAACTAGTGGAGTGGCGAGTGCGCGAGGTCTTCCGCGATGCGCGGATGGGCGAACGCGAGTATTCGCTGCTGCTTGGCACAACTTTCCAGGCGCCCGATCGTACCCTGCGCGAAGAGGAACTGCAGGACTTTCAGGCGCGAGTGGCCGCGGCGGTTGCCAAAGCTGGTGCGCGGCTGCGCGCCTAGCTGAAAATGCAATGTCGATCGGCGCTATACTGACCGGACAGAGCGCATTTGCGCAGAGGAGTTTTTGATGTCGCAATCTTTTCCCCAGTTCGAAACCGAGGCCGAAGAACAGGCGGGGCAACAGTCTCAAGAGTCGCAACCCAACGCAGGCGCGCTGGCGGTGAGCGCCGACGATTTCTCAGCCCTTGAGGAGAGGATTCTGCGTGCGGTGGAGCTGGTGAAGCAGGAGCGGCAGGCCCGCACGGCGGCCGAGGAGCGCGCCGCCAAAGCCGAGGCCGATGCCCAGGACCAGACTGCGCTGGCAGAACAACTGTACAAAGAGGTTGACGCGCTGAAGGCCGAGCGCGACCACGTGCGCCAGCGTGTGGAGCGTTTGCTGACCCAGCTCGATGCCATTGAGCTTTGAGGAGGCGTATGGCTGAAGATCCCCAGGGAAAGCCTATGGAATACGTCACCGTTGAGATCTACGATCAGACCTATCACCTTTACGGTCAGGATCCGAATCACATACGCGAGCTGGCGGCATTTGTCGATGCCAAGATGCGCGCCGTGGCCGAAGAAGGGCGCACCGTTGACTCGCTGCGCGTGGCCGTGCTGGCCGCGTTGAATCTGGCTGACGAGTTGTCATTACGCAGTGGAGCGAACGCGAACCTGGGACGCGCCCGCGCCGCAAACCTGCGCGGCATTCTGGACGAGGTGCTGGAAGTGGAGCGGAAAACGGCTTCATAGCGGGTGCGCTGCATCACAGCTCCAATTTGGGAGCGGTTTCAAAAGCGAGTGCAAAAAACTAGCACAACTAGCCAGCTCCGCACAAGACTTGTAATTCCTGCGTAAACACCCTACTATCCGCAATAGAAACCGGCCTGCAAAGCAGGTGGGTAGTTAACGCTGGTTGAACCTACATTCATTGAACAGGAGCTCGACTCGACAATCGGTTTTGTGCGCAGTGTCCGCCAGTCCGGAATGCCTAATGAACCGCGGGGAGCTCCACCGTCTTAGGGCGGGTTCACCAGCACATTGCTCACGGCCCCGTGGGCCGGATTCTACTTTCCTCTGAATTCTCCTTCCTGCGTTTCATCATCGATACCGTATTCTGATCTAAGTGCATCCCGTTCTCTTCCACGTCGGCGCATTGATGATCCCGTCTTACGGCGCCCTCGCGGCCCTGGGCGTAATTCTGGCTCTGCTGCTGGCGCAGCGCACGGCGGCGCTGGCGGGTTTGAATGCCAATCATCTCTGGAACCTTTGCGTGGTGGCGCTGTTCGCAGCGCTGATCGGTTCGCGCCTGTTTCTGGTGATCGTGAACTGGAGGGTGGTGTTGCATCACCCATCGTGGATTCTCACGCTGGCCATGATTCATCATCCGCTGGTTGGCGCCGCGGGTTCGCTGGCAGCCGTGGCATTCGCGTGGCTTTATGCGCGCTGGCAAAAGATGCCGGTGCTGGCTGTTGCCGATGCGCTGGCCGCGCCGTTGGCCCTGGGCCTGGCCTTTGGGCAGGTGGGCGCTCTGCTGGCCGGCGCGGGCTATGGAACGGAGGCGGGACACGGTCTGCCCTGGGCCGTGACATACACGGATCCGCTGGCCACGCAATGGAGCGGCACACCGCTGTACACCCCGCTGCACCCCGTGCAGGGCTACGCTGCGCTGTGTTTTTTGGTGCTCGCCGTGGCCCTCTACATTTTGCTGTCCCGGCGGCGCCAGATTGGCGATGTGGCCGGCGTGTGGCTGCTGGGCACCGGCGTTGCCGTGTTCGTTACGGAGATCTGGCGTGACCGCGATGGCCGCGGCGCCGTGTTTGGCGGCTTGCTCGACGGTCCGCAGATTGCCGCCATTGTGCTGGTGATTGCCGGAGGGTTCTTGCTGCGTGAGCGCAAGCCCGGCGGGCAACCTGAAGGCAGCGCTGCTGTTCAAGAACCAGATGCATCTGGGGATGCCAAAGCCGAAGATGACTCAGCCCGGTAACAGCACGTTGCAGCGCTCGATCGGTGTGCCCGCCGATGCCGCCGGCCAGCGGCTGGATCGATTTCTTGTGGCGCAACTGGAAGGCGTGAGCCGCGCCCGCGTGCAACTGCTGCTGGATCAGGGCGGCGTCACGGTAGATGGGCGGAGCGAGAAAGCATCGTTCAAGCTGCGCGGCGGCGAGCAGATTGCGATCACCAGCGACCCGCATCCGGCGCCGCTCAAGGCAGTGCCGGAATCCATTCCCCTGGACGTGGTTTACGAAGATGATGACCTGGCCGTGGTGAATAAGCCGGCCGGCATGATGGTTCATGCCGGCTCAGGAAGCAGCGACGAAGCCCGCAGCCGCGGCACGCTGGTGAATGCGCTTCTCTATCGCTTCCAGCAGCTTTCCTCGACCGGCGGCGAGCTGCGTCCGGGCATTGTGCACCGGCTCGACAAAGACACCAGCGGACTGATTGTTGTGGCGAAGAACGACCGCGCTCACGCGGCCCTGGGAGCGATGTTTGCCGGCCGCCGGGTGAAGAAGACCTATATCGCGCTGGTGCAGGGCGCGGTGGAGCGGCAGCGGGGAACAATCAATGCTCCCGTCAGCCGCGACCGCATCCGGCGCACCCGCATGACCACGCGGCCTACCGAAAATGCCCGCTCAGCCGTCTCACACTTTGAGGTTGTCAGGCGGCTGGAAAGCCGGTTCGGCAAATTTACACTGCTTAAAGTGCGCATCGAGACCGGCCGTACCCATCAGATTCGCGTGCACATGGCTTCGATCGGTCATCCGGTGGTGGGTGACACGATGTACGGCGCCGCAGCGCAACTGGCTGCGCAAGGAACAGACCGGCAGCCTGCTCAACGGCGTGCCGGCGGAGGGAAATCGGGGACAAAGGCGGAAAAGACGCCGCCGGAGAGGCTCCGTTTAGGAAGGAATTTTCTGCACGCAGCCCGGCTTGAGTTTGCGCACCCCATCACCGGCAAGCCGGTGGAACTGGAGGCGCCGCTGCCGGAGCAGTTAGAGCAATTTCTGCGTCAAATAGAAGACGGCTCTCAGGTTACCTAGTAAGGGTCCAGAGCAGCGTTCGTAACCAGTTTTATAGGTGTGGCCAGACCCACCCGATTGATAAAATGAGGAAGATATGATTCAGAAACACCTCCCTCTCGTGCTTGCGGCAGCGTTCGCGGTAGCCGTTACGTCTGCTCAACAGCCTGGGAACACAAAGATCGAGGCGAAGGCGCAGCCTCCGGCAGCCGAGCAAACCACGCAGCAGGCCTCGAACACCACAGGACCGCAAACCGACGTGGGTGCGCCCACCATCAACCTGGGCGTCAACGAGGTGGACCTGATCTTCACGGTGACGGACAAGCACGGGCATTACATTCCCAACCTGAAGCAGAGCGACTTTGCCCTTCTCGACAACCAGCGCGCGCCGGCCAAAATCGACTCCTTCCATCAGCAGATCAACCTTCCAATGCGGGTAGGGTTTCTGATCGATACCAGCTCTTCGATTCACAGGCGCTTCAAATTTGAACAGCAGGCGGCGATCAATTTTCTGCTGGACATCATGAAGCCCAGGAGTGACCGCGCCTTCGTGATGGGATTCGATGTGACTCCCGATGTTACCGCCAACTGGACCAATAACATCGACGCCCTGGAGCAGGGGATCAACGTTTTGAGCCCGGGCGGCGGCACCGCGCTTTACGACGCGGTCTACACTGCCTGCCGGGACAAGATGCTCAACGTAGCGCGCGGCCAGGAGCCGGTCCGCAAGGCCATCATCCTCATTTCGGACGGCGACGACGATCAGAGCCGCGTCTACGAGAGCGAAGCCATCAAGGAATGCCAGCGCGCCGAGACGATTATCTATTCCGTGAGCACCAACTGGACACCCAGCCGCGGTCCGGGCGACAAGGTGATGGCCAAACTGGCGGAGCAGACCGGCGGCCGCGTCTTCTTCCCGCCATCGGTTCAGGCGATGTCGAAGAGCTTCGCATCCATCGAAGAGGAACTGCGTAGCCAGTACGCTCTGACTTACACGCCGGCAGACTTCAAATACGATGGGTCGTTCCACTCGATCTATCTCTACTGCACCGACCGACGATACATTGCGCGCACGAAGGCCGGGTACTTTGCGCCTTCACAGGTCGGCATGCGATCTCAGCCTGCGAACAAGGGAAGCGGCACAAGCAGGAATTGAGGGCTTCAGGGGAAGAGTCATTTTCCTGCCGAATTCGATTGTTCACAAAGGCCGCGGGTTCCATTTCAGTACGGAATCCGCGGCCTTTGACCGCATTTGAAACTGTCCGCATTTTTCTCGCCTATCTTCCGCACTTGTTTTTCTCCGCGGCACGATGAAATAGAAGGAAGGCGATTCCGCGCCTCGGTGCGCGGAGCAGGAGAATGCGGTGATCCGGCAGGCGATCTCGTGCGACATTTGCGGCACGGAAAAGAGGCAGACCAACCACTGGTTTGTGGCTTACGAACAGGCAGGCGAACTGCGAGTGAGTGCGTGGGGCTCGCGCAACCGGCTGCGCCCTTCTACCAAACACCTGTGCGGGCAAACCTGCCTGCACAAGCTGGTGGACGACTTCATGGCCCGTTGCGTGGCGGGCCGCGCGCAGGCCAGTTCAGGTTGCGAGGCGGATGCGGCAGCGGCCGCCATCGACACCAGCCTTACCGCGAACGCCGCGTATAAGGAGTTTGAGTCGTCCGCGCGTCTGTTGACTGCGCCTGAGCCGCCGTCACCTCTGCGCGGGTTCAAACCCCAGCCGGAGCTTGTGGCAATGCCTCCGCGTCCCGCGGCGGAGTTGCCGGCATTATCGCCCGCCGAGACTCCGCGTTACGCCTCGCGTTCGTGGCACGCCGAGGCCTGGGAGCGCGAGCGCGCGCGGGAACTGCGCGCGGCGGAGCACCATCCTGAGATTGCGCGGCGGCGCTCGCGGGCGTGAACCGAGACTTACTCTTTCGCGGGCTCCGATTCAAGCATCGCCAGCAGTTTGTCCTCGTCGATCACGGGAATCTTGAGTTCGCGGGCCTTGTCGAGCTTGGAGCCGGCCTCTTCGCCCGCGACGACATAGCTGGTTTTTTTGCTGACTGATCCGGCGGTTTTGCCGCCTGCGGCTTCGATTTTCTGCTTTGCCTCGTCGCGCGTGAGATGCGGCAAGGTGCCGGTCAGTACAAAGGTCAGTCCGGCCAGCTTGTCTGAGCGCTGCTTTTTCTCGGCGGTCATGTCCACGCCGGCTTTCTCAAGGCTTTCCACCAGAGCGCGATTGGCCGGCCGCGAGAAGAACTCCAGAATCGCCTCGGAGATGCGCGGACCCACCTCTTCCACGCGCTCCAGTTCCTCCGGCGTGGCCGCCATCAGCGCATCGATGGAGCCGAACTCTTGCGCCAGCAGCTCTGCTGTACGCTCGCCCACGAAGCGAATGCCCAGGCCCATGAGCACGCGCGCCAGACCGGCCTTCTTCGATCGTTCGATTTCGTTGAGCAGCGTGCGCGCGGACTTGGCAGCGAAGCGCTCCAAGTCTACAAGCTGCGCCTCGGTGAGCGAATACAGATCGGCAACGCTGTGTACCATGCGGCGTTCCAGCAACTGCTGCACTACTGCGTCGCCCAGTCCTTCGATGTTCATCACCTCGCGCCGGCCGAAGTGCAGCAGGCTCTCGCGCAGCTTTGCGGGGCAGTCGGCGTTCACGCAGCGGTAGTCCACTTCGCCTTCGGCGCGCACCACCTCGCTGCCGCACTCCGGGCACTTGGCCGGAAATGCGAAGCGGTGTTTTCCGCGCGGGTGCTCGGCGTCTTCCACCACCTCGACGACCTTGGGAATCACGTCGCCGCCGCGCTCCACCTTTACCCAGTCACCCACGAGCAGGCCGAGGCGCTCGATGAAGTCGGCATTGTGCAGCGTGGCGCGGCTGACCGTGGTACCGCCGATAAAGACCGGCTCCAGGTTGGCAACCGGCGTGAGCTTGCCGGTGCGGCCCACCTGCACTGAAATTTCGCGCACCTGGGTTACGCCGGCCTTGGCCGTGAACTTGTATGCGATGGCCCAGCGCGGCGCGCGGCCCGTGTAGCCGAGGCGCAGTTGCGTGGCGCGCGAGTCCACTTTGAAGACCACGCCGTCGATCTCGTAACCGAGCTTTTCGCGTCCCGCTTCGGCGTCTTCAATGAACTTGAGCATCTCGTCTACCGAATGCACGCGCCCGCGGTGGGGGTTCACGCGAAAGCCGACTGCCGACAGCGCATCGAGCGTCGCCGTTTGCCCGGCGGCGAAGTACTCGCCATCTACGAGCAGGAAGTATGCAAACAGGACCAGCTTGCGCGAGGCCACGATGGAAGGCTCCAGCGTGCGCAGCGTACCCGCGGCAAAGTTGCGCGGGTTTACCGCCGGCTCCAGCCCCTGCGCTTCGCGTTCCTCGTTGGCTGCCTGAAATGCGGCCAAGGGCAGGATTGCCTCGCCGCGCACCTCGAATGCCTGCGGGAGGTGGGCTTTCTTCAATTGCGCCGCACTGACGGATAGCGGCACGCTGCGAATGGTGCGGATGTTGGAGGTGACGTCTTCGCCGGTCTGGCCGTCGCCGCGGGTAAGCCCCATGGCCAGGCGCGATCCGCCGTCTGGCGCAGGCGCGTAGATGAGCGCTACGCTGAGGCCGTCGAGCTTGAGTTCGGCGGTGTACTCCACGGGCGAGTTGCCGGCCAACTCGCGCACACGGCGGTCCCAGTCGGCCAGCTCCTCGCCGGAGTAGGCGTTGTCAAGGCTCAGCATGGGCCGGGAGTGCGAAGCTTTTTTGAAGCCTTCGGCAGGCTTGCCGCCGACGCGCTGCGTGGGCGAGTCCGGGGTGACCGTCTCCGGGTGCTCGGCTTCAAGCCGCTTGAGCTCGTTGATCAGCGCGTCATACTGCGGGTCGCTGATTTCGGGCTTGTCCAGAACGTAGTAGAGATGCTCGTGGTGGCGGATTTCGTCCCGCAGCTTTTCGATTTTTTGCGCGGCCGTCTCGCTCATAGCTAAGGATTATAGTGAGCCCGCGGCCGCTTTCGATGCCATAGCAGGATCCCACCCTAGCCGCAAAAGCAAAGACGCGGCGAGGGTGGGGCACCCACTTTTACGTTTGGGTACTCACGCTATTTGGTACTCTTTGTCGGCTCAAGCCCGCGGTCCTTCAGCATCGGGCCGATGCTGGGCTCCGCGCCCAGCCAGTCGCGGTACATCTTCGCCAGGTCCTCGGTATTGCCGCGCGAAAGAACCATCCGCCGGAAGCGGTCGCCGTTGGCGCGCGTCATGCCGCCGTGATCCAGGAACCACTGGAAGGCATCGTCGTCCAGCATCTCCGTCCACAGGTAGGAGTAGTAGCCTGCCTGATAGCCGTTTGCCCAGATGTGCAGGAAGTACGTGGAGCGGTAACGCGGCGGAACGTAGCTGATGTTGAGATGCGTGCGCTTCAGCGCCTCTGTCTCGAAGGCGTCAGGGTTCTGCAGCGGCGCGCTGGCCGGCAGAGTGTGCCATTGCAGGTCGAGCTCGGCTGCGGCAAGCAGCTCTGTGAGCATGTATCCCTGGTTGAAGGTCTGCGCCTTTCTCAGCTTGGCTGCCAGTGCAGCCGGCATGGGCGCGCCGGTTTTGTAGTTGCGCGCATAGTGATTGAAGACCGCCGGGTAGCTGGCCCAGTGTTCGTTGAACTGCGACGGGAACTCGACGAAGTCGCGCGGTGTCGCGGTGCCGGACAGGCTCGGATACTCCGTGTCAGCAAACATGCCGTTGAGCGCGTGCCCGAACTCGTGAAACATGGTGGTTACGTCGTCAAAGCTGAGGAGTGCGGGCTGACCCGGCGCGGGCTTGGTGAAGTTGGCCACGTTGAAGACCACCGGGAGCCGGTTGAGCAGCTTCGACTGGTTTACCAGGTTGCTCATCCACGCGCCGCCGGCTTTGTTGTCACGCTTGAAGTAGTCGCAATAAAAGAGGGCGAGGGGCTTGCCGTTGGCATCGTAGACTTCAAAGACGCGCACATCGGGCTGCCAGACGGGGATGTTGTGAAGCTCTTTGAAGGTGATGCCGTAGAGCATGTGCGCGGCATAGAACACGCCTTTTTCGAGCACATTGTTGAGCTCGAAGTACTGCTTCACCTGGTTTTCGTCAAAGTCGTATTTGGCTTTCCGTACCTGCTCGGAGTAGAACTCCCAGTCCCACGGCTGCACTTTGAAGCCGCCATGCTGCGCATCAATGAGAGCCTGGATGTTTTTGGCTTCGCTGGCCGCCTTTGCCGTTGCCGCCGGCACCAGCTGGTTGAGGAAGTGGATCGCAGCCTGCGGCGTTTTGGCCATCTGGTCAGTCAGATTCCAGGCCGCGTAGTTGGGGAAGCCGAGCAGCGCGGCTTTTTCCGCGCGCAGCTTTGCCAGCCTGGCAATGGTGGAGCGCGTGTCGTTGGGGCCGCCGCGTTCGCAGCGGTTCCACGAGTCTTCAAAGAGCGCCTTACGCGTGGCGCGGTGGGTGAGGAAGGTGAGATCGGGCTGCTGCGTGGTGTTCTGCAACGGCAGCATCCACCCCTTTTGATGGCGCGCCGCCGCGGCCTGGGCGGCTGCGGCTATCTGGGCCTTGCTCAGACCGGCCAGCGCCGCGCGGTCAGTGGTGGAGTAGGCGCCGGCTTTGGTTGCAGCAAGCAGCTTGTTCATGAAAGCCGCTTCAAGCGTCGAGTCTTCCTCGTTGATCTTCTTCAGTTGCGCCTTTTTGGCTGGGGAGAGCAGTGCGCCGGCCTTTACAAACTCTTTGTAGTCGTACTCGACCAGGCGCAGCGATTCGGGATCGAGGTGCAGCGAGGCGCGCTTGTCATAGACGGCTTTGACGCGCGCGAACAGCTTCGGGTTGAGGTAAATCGCGTCCTGGTTCGCGGCGAGCTTGGGAGCCTCTACCTCCTGCAGTTTTTGCAGCGTTGGGTCAGTGTTTGCCCCCGTTACGCAGTCGAATGCGAGCATCACGCGGTTGAGCAGCCGGCCGGTTTTCTCGAGCGCCACCAGCGTGTTTTCGAAGGTCGGTGGGGCCGGGTTATCGGCAATTTCCGCGACTTCCTTCTGCTGCCGCGCCATGCCCGCTTCAATCGCGGGCTGGTAGTCGCTGTCCTTGATCTTGTTGAAGGGCGGCGCGTGAAACGGCAGCGTGCTCGATGCATAGAACGGATTCTGCGGCCCGAATTTTGCCGCCGTATTCTGCTTCTGCGCGTGCGCCACGCAGGTGCCGGCCGCAATGGCCGCTACCGCAATGCAGGTCACAACGACAAAAATGCCTTTGTTGCCTTGTTCCGCTGGCAAGCTCTTCATATTGGTGACTCCCTATGCGTGCGTGTATTTAGTCACTATTTTATGGGAGCAATCCGCTTTGGCTCTGTGATCCAGGCGGCGAGGATTCTCCCAATTCAGAAGCCGCCCTTCGCGCATGGCCGCCCGGATGTGCCATTCTCTTAAAGAAACAAGGACAGCCTGGAAACATGGAGCCCGTTACCCACTTTCTCACCGGAGCCTGCATCGGACGCTCCGGCCTGAACCGTAAGACACGCTACGCCACGGTGGTGGCGGTGCTGGCCGCCGAAGCCGCCGACCTCGATGTCTTCTGGGGTTTTGCCGGTCCAGTTGAGGAGCTGAAGCATCATCGCGGTTTTACGCACACCTTCCTTGGCGCCCCGGTTGTGGCCGGCCTTGTGTTTGGCGTCTTCTGGCTTGTGCATCTCTGGCGCGAAAGACGGCGTAACCGCAGCACTGGGCAGGATGCCAAGGCGCCCACAATACGGCCCCGGCAGCCGGTTCACTGGGGCTGGCTTTATCTCACGGCCCTCATTGCCGCGCTCAGCCACATCCTGCTCGACTGGAGTAACAACTACGGCGTGCGCCCGTTCTTTCCCTTCAACGACCGCTGGTACGCGGGCAGCATTGAGTTCATCTTTGACCCAGTGGTGTGGGCGATCCTCCTTCTTGCGTTGATCATGCCGTGGATCTTCGGCCTCGTGGATCGCGAGATTGGCGCGCGCCGGAAGCCCTTCCGCGGGCGCGGCTGGGCTATTTTTGCGCTCTGCAGCCTGGCGGCGCTGGGTTGTCTGCGCTGGTGGCAGCACGGGAAGGCCATTACCATGGTCCGGAATTCCGGCGTTGTCTCGGCGCCGATCGACCGCATTGCCGCGGAGCCTTATCCCACCAATCCTTTTCACTGGCGCGTGCTTGTGGAGACTCCGCAGTTCTACCAGACCGCCGAGGTTGATACCTGGTCCGGTTCGGTCAGTAGCAATCCTCACCAGAATGTGCTGTACAAGCCGACCGTTACACCGGCCGTTGAAGCCGCAAAGCGAACCTTGCTGGGCCGCGTTTATGGGGATTGGGGCAGGTGGGCCATTGTGCAGGATGTGGGCCAGGAGCCGGTGGCGGCCATGAAGCCGCCGCAACTGCCGCGCGGCCGCACCTGGACTACCGTCATCTTCTCAGACCTGCGCTTTCGTTACGGTGTTTTCGCCCGCCGCGGCAGCTCCCGCCATTCTCCCCTCAGCGGCTGGGTTTATATCGTAGACGGCCGTTATCCGGCGGGTGAGGGGATGGGGAGGCATGTGCAGCCGTAGGCATCGTTGCCCAGGCTGGAAACGGGATGGAAATTTTTGTTGCCCGGATGAAAGACCTCCCATTGACCGAGCCGAGTGCGGGAAAGGAGAATGTAGGGAGTCTGGTTTCTGCCCTCAGGCTTATCGCCCATGGCGCCAGGCAGTTGTTCCACATTCCGCAAAGAAGAGGATACATATGATCGCTTACCTGCTTTTGCTGGTTGCAGTTTTCACGCGCGTGTTGCCGCACGCCGGATGGTGGAACTTTACCGCCGTAGGTGGGGCCCTGCTCTACTTTGGTGCACGGCGCCCGTGGCGCGAGATGTTTGCTCCTCTGGCCGTGCTTATGGCCACCGACTACTACCTGACGGTCTACTCCTATCACTACGCGTTTAATTTGGGAGCCTATGCCATGACCTGGGCCTGGTACGCAGGCGCGCTGGGTCTTGGCTGGTATCTGCTGCGCAGCCGCGTCACGTTTCTTCGCGTGGCCGCGGGGGCGATTCTGGGACCGACCTCGTTCTTTGTGCTCAGCAATTTTGCAGTGTGGGTCGGCAGCGTAATGTATCCTCACACGCTCTCAGGGCTTGCCGCCTGCTACCTGGCCGGCGTGCCTTTCTATGGCAATGACCTGGCCTCGACTGCGCTTGTGTGCGCGGCGGCTTTTGGCCTGCCCGCGCTGCTGCGCCAGATGGACGCGCAGCGCCCTCAGCAGGTCCTGGCCGGCAAATAATCGCACGGCGCATTTGTGCTTCGCCGAGCCTTGAACCCAGGCTCGGCAGTTTCTTCACGCAATCACTTTTCAACGCGGCGCATTGGCATGACGACAATCATTGCCGATGCGCCGTGTTGTCTCGGGATGCAGCGGCCTCACACGGCAGGACATGGTGTGGGGAGACGCAACGGAGAGTGCTTGCCAACGCTGCTTCGCCTCAGTCGAAGCAAAAGGTAGGCTGCTAACTTCAACTTGGTGTGGTATCCTCCTGCGTTCGGCGGGAGTGGCGGAAAATCCGCGCCGCAAAATCAATTCGTCTCGGATAGCGACATTCTATTCAGTACAGCGGAATCGCGATCCGAGGCCATGACCAATTCGAGAGGCGGAGATCATGGATATGCGAGACACTCTGGGGGTGCTACTGGCCGGCGGGGCGGGGGAACGGCTGTTCCCACTTACGCGTGACCGCGCCAAGCCGGCCGTACCGTTTGGCGGTCATTACAGAATCATCGATATTACGCTCTCAAATTGCATCAACTCGGGTCTGCGCCGGGTCTTCATCATGACCCAGTACAAGGCTCTCAGCCTGAACCGCCACATCCGCGAAGGCTGGACCGGCATTGTGGCACAGGAGCTGGGCGAGTTCTTTGAGCTGCTGCCTCCCATGCAGCGCACCGGCGCCAACTGGTACATGGGCACCGCCGACGCCGTCTACCAGAACATCTACTCCATCGGCAGCGAGCAGCCGTCTTACGTCATCATTCTCAGCGGCGATCACATTTACAAGATGGACTACAGCCGCATGCTGGCGCACCACAAAGAGACCGGCGCCGAGGTAACCCTGGCCACATTGCCCATTGCGCCCAATGAAGTGTCGCGCTTCGGCGTGGTTGAGGTTGCGCACAACGGCGAGGTCACGGGCTTTCAGGAAAAGCCGGCCTCCACAAACATCCGCTCGCCCTTTTCGCCGAATGCGGTGGATGCTTCCATGGGCATCTATATCTTCAACACGGAAACGCTGATCAAAGCGCTCCTGGCCGACGCTGAAGACCCCAATTCCAAGCACGACTTCGGCCACAATATTCTGCCCAATCTGCTGGGCAAGAAGAAGATGATTGCCTACAGCTTTGTGGATGAAAACAAGAAGCAGGCGCTCTACTGGCGCGACGTGGGCACGGTTGACGCCTACTACGACGCGAATATGGATCTATGTTCCGTTTCGCCGATCTTCAATCTCTACGACAAAAACTGGCCTATCCGTACGCGTGTGCGGCAGTATCCTCCGGCCAAGTTCGTTTTCGGTGAGCCGGGCCGTTCGGGCATGGCCATCAACTCGGTCATCACTTCCGGCGTCATCATTTCCGGCGCGGTGGTCTCCAACTGCGTCGTCTCGCAGGATGTGAGGGTAAATTCCTACTCCGAGATTGACTCCAGCATCATCTTTTCGCACGTCAACATTGGCCGCCACTGCCGTATCCGGCGCGCCATCATCGACCGTGACGTGCACATTCCCGAAGGCGCGGTGATTGGGTATGATCCCGTGGAGGACAAGCGGCGCTACTTTGTCACGCCGTCTGGCCTCACCATTGTTACGCGCGACGCCTCGCTGTTTGAGACCCCGGTCGATCCGGAGTTTCTGCGGCGGTATTGAGATTTGCGGCCGGGACGCGTCAGATTGTTGTTACTGGCCGCAGCCGCGCAGCCAATGCCCACTTCAGTGCATCGATTCCTTCGCCGGTGACGGCGGAGATGGCATGGAACTCCAGCTTGCGCCGTTTCACATGCGCAGCCAGCTTCTTCAGCTTCTCAGGGTTTGCGGCATCAATCTTTGTTGCCGCCACGATCATCGGCTTGCCGCCCAGCAGATGTTCGCCCGCCTTGCTGCTGAAACTTGCCAGCTCGTTGTTGATGACTTTGAAGTCCTCCACCGGATCCGGCCGTCCCGAGGCGTCTGAAACATCCACAAGGTGCAGCAGCACCCGCGTGCGCTCAATGTGGCGCAGGAACTGCATGCCCAAACCGGCGCCCAGGTGCGCGCCTTCGATCAGGCCGGGAAGATCCGCTACGACAAATGACTCGTCATTTGGCATCTCGCCCACGGTTACGACGCCCAGATTCGGCTCCAGCGTGGTGAACGGATAATCGGCGATCTTGGGCCGCGCCGCGGAGACGCGCGAGATCAGCGTCGACTTGCCCGCATTTGGATAGCCGACGAGCCCCACGTCGGCCAGCAGCTTCAGCTCCAGCCGGTAGAAGCGCTCTTCGCCCGGCCGCCCCATCTCGTATTCGCGGGGAGCCTGGTGCGTGGGAGTGGCAAAATGCTGGTTCCCGCGCCCACCGCGTCCGCCACGCGCAATCACAATGCGCTCGTCGGGCTCGCGGAAATCGTGCACCAGATCGCCGGTTTCCGTGTCGTAAAGAGTTGTTCCCACGGGCACTTGCAGCGTGATCGACTTCCCGTCGAGGCCGGTGCAGTTCGAGCCCATTCCGTGCTCGCCGCGCTGCGCCTTGTGCTCCGGGTTATAGCGGAAGTGGATGAGCGTGTTGTGCCGTTGCGACGACTCCATATACACGTCGCCGCCGCGCCCGCCGTCGCCGCCTGAAGGACCGCCGCGCGGCACAAACTTCTCGCGCCGGAAGGCCATGCAGCCATTGCCGCCATCGCCGGCCTTCACTCGAATTTTGACTTCATCAATGAACATGAAAAGAGAAGAGGACAGAAATCAGGAATCGGAATCTGCCCCCGGCCTTGTCTGGCGGGAGCCGATCCTTCAGGCCTGCGATGCCTGTCCGCGTCATTCCAGTTTAACCATTCGAGACAGAGCGGGGAGGAAATGACTGCGGGAGATAGGCAAACTCGTCTATGCCAGCCTGAATTTTCCTGATGAGAACAATCTAATGTGATGCAGATTACATTTTTGCTTCGCTGCGGCACCATAGAATCCCTAGCAAACCATCTGAAGTGCAATTTGAGGCGCAGTCGAAAGCACTGAACATGCGCTCATTCGAGGTGTAAGCCGGGTCGCCCTGAGACCGGATTCCCGTGAGAGTGGACCGGCGGTGTTTTCGCCCTGCATTTTCCCAGCATCTGCTGCAGGGCTGGAAGTTGCCATGGTTACGAGAAGGCGGAGCTGGACCAGCCCGCTGTGGCGGTCCATGCCGTTCGCGGCGGTCGTGTTGCTCGCAGGCGCGGGTGTACCTCTGCGTGCCCAGATTCCTGCTCGCAAGGTAGCTGTTCGAGCCTCTCCCAAGGCGATACTGCTTGAGCTCAAATCCGTTGCGTCAGGGCCTGTTCCGGCAGAGACACTACCTGAGCCAGCCGCGACTTTACCCGCCGAGCCGCTGAAACAGATGGCTTTGCCCGGCCATTTCCCGGCTGCGGCTCGCCCTGCCGTGCGCACCCGTCTCCCGTTTGCCGCAGGCGCGGCACCAGCCGCAGGAACGCATACGGCGAGCCAGGCTGCCCAATCTACCGTGCCGCCCATTGAAGCGGCCGAAGACGAAACAGATCCCGCTGCCGCGGCCGTGACCACCACCATCTCCGGCTCCGAGCTGCAATCGCTCCCCGTGAGCGGCCGCGACTGGCAGCAGTTCGAGCTCGACACGCCCACCGCCTCAACCCAGGCCGGCGACGGCTCCCAGGCTTCGCTGCGCGGTGGGGTGGGCCAGCCGACCGGCACAGCCGTCGACGGTGCGAGCACAAATCTTGCTTTTGGAAATACTTACAGCAACCGGTCAGCTGTTACCGGTGACTCCGGCGACAGCCCGAACCGTATGGCGAGGGCATGGGCCGGAGGGCGTGCGGTGGTGGGCGAGGCGGCCATTCGCCAGGTAAAGACCGTTGCCGGCAATGTGGAGGCAAGGGCTTCGCATGGGGCCGGTGGACGGGTCAGCGTGTCCACGGAAAGTGGTTCGAATCAACTCCATGGCCAGGCCTACCTGTACGACCGTCAAAATTCGTGGGGCGCGAGAAATCCATTCACTCAGTGGGTGAAGGAGACATCGCCTGCTACCTACGACACGACGCCGGTTTTCACATCTGAGCCCTACACGCCGCCCGATCACGAAACCATCTGGGGCGCGGGCCTGGGCGGTCACATTCTGCACAAGAAACTTTTCTGGTTCGGCGCACTCGACGCCTCTCACCGCAACGATCCGGGCGTGTCACGGGTGCGCGAGCCGGACCAGTTTTTTGCCCAGCCCTCGAATGACCAGATGCAGGTGCTGAGCGCGCGGCTGGGATTGAGCAGCGTGAATCCCGTTGCCGAGGGTCTGGGCGCCTACTCCAAAATGCTGGAAACGCTTGCCGGCCTGCTCGGTCCGGCTCCACGCACCTCGTCCCAGTGGGTCGGCTTTGGCCGCATCGACTGGAAGGCCGGCGATCGCCACACCTTCACCCTGGAAGGCATTGGAGCAAAGTGGGATTCGCCAGGCGGCGGCCTGCGCGGCGCTTCTGAAACCTACGGAAACCACAGCTACGGATCGAGCCACGCCAATCAGCAGTGGCTGCTGGCCCGCTGGCAGGCTTTCATTACCCCGAACCTGGTGATGGTGACGCAAGGCTCGGCGGGACGCGCTGAGATGACGGCGCCGCCCGAGACGCCTTCGCCCTTTGAGCAGACCCTGGTGCAGAGTTACTGGGGCCAGTTGCCGCAGATTGTCGTGGACTCACGTTACGGCTTCACCATCGGCAACCCGACGCGTTTTAGCCGGGGCAGCTACCCCACCGAGCGCATCTTCCGCGTGCAGGAGATGGTCGACTGGGTGCACAACAGCCTGCTGGTCAAGGCCGGCTTCGAGGCAGGCCACAACGCCGATTCGACGAGCCTGCTGCGCAACCAGACCGGCCGGTACTACTACAGCAGCGTGGAAAATTTCGCCTCCGACGCGCTTGCCTACGGAGCATTCGGTCTGCAGGGCATGCTGAATCCCATGAGTCCCCATGGCTGCGACGAAACGGGCAGGGTCTGGCGCGACTCGCGCGGCACTTTGCGCGGTCTCGGCAATCTGCCGTGTTACTCCTACTACTCGCAGACCATGGGCCCCAGCCACTGGTACCTGAGCACCAACGACTGGGCCGGCTACGTGACCACACAATGGCAGCCGAACAAGGCCATGGTCGTCTCTGCGGGTTTGCGCTGGGATCGCGAGCAGATGCCGCCGCCGATTGCCAGACTTTTAAACCCGGACCTGCCGCTGGCGGAGAAACTGCCCAACCTGGGGAATAACTGGGGCCCGCGGATCAGCCTGGCGGTGGGCCGCACCGAAGGCCGCTGGCCGTTGCTGCGCCTGGGCTACGGCATTTACTACGGGCGCATTCAAAATGCCACGCTCGAATCGGTGCTGACGCACTCCGGTTCGCTGAAGGGTGATTTGAACTTCTTCATCCGGCCTACCGACGGGTTGAATCCCTTCACGGCCACCAGCGGCGCTCCGTTGTTTCCTTATGTGCTGGAGGGTGAGCCGCTCACGGTGGTGAAGCCAAGCGCCGTGGAATTTGCGCCGGATTTCCGCAATTCCGAGATACACCAGGCGGTGGCGGCTATTGCGGAGAGGTTGCCCGGCCGCCTGCACCTGAGCGCCAGCGCGGTCCTCAGCCTGGGTCGCCGGTTACCCATCTCCGTTGACACAAATTTCGACCCGTCGGCCAATCCCAAGACTATTACCTACAAGGTTGTGGACGGTACGGGCCAGGGCCCCATAAAGTCTTCACAGATTACGGTTCCGTTCTACGCCACGTGGCCTTCGCCGACTGGCGCGATAGGCCGCCTCAACCCGAACTACCAGCAAATCTCCGAGATTGAGAGCCGCGCCAACTCCACGTACGAAGCGGCGGTTCTGCGGCTCTCGCACTACGGGCGGCGCGGCTTGTCGTTCTATGTCCACTACACCTATGCGCACGCCATGGACTGGAACCCGGACGAAAATACTTACGTGGGCGGCAGCAGCGTGCTCGATCCGGCGGACTTCAGCCGGGAGTACGGCACGAGCAGCCTCGATATTCGCCACTCCGGCGGCGTCAGGTTGACCTATACCGTGCCCTGGAAGCTGCACGACTGGGCCGGGCGGCTGGCCAACGGCTGGAGACTCTCCAGTATTGGCTATGCCCGCAGTGGGCTGCCTTACACCATGCGGACCTCCGGCTCGCTGCCCAGGGAATTCAATACCAGCCGCGGCGCGATTGTGGGATTGGGCCCGGGAATGAACGGCTCCGGCGGCGACAACCGCGTTTATGGCGTTGGCCGCAATACGTATCGCTATCCGTGGAAGTGGAAGGCAGATTTCAGGCTGGGCAAGAGGTTCAACCTGGGGCACAAGCGTCAACTGGAGCTGATGGCCGAGAGCTTCAACCTGTTCAACCACCAGAATGTGACCCGGATCGAGACCACCGGCTACTACCTAAGCTCAGGAAGTGCAACCGGAGGGTTGCCCACGCTGAACTTCCTCAATGGCCTCAAGATCAGCCGCACCACAGGTCTTCCTGCGCCCACCTTCGGCCAGCCGCTCAGCATCAACGCAACCGGCTTCTTCCGCGAACGGGAGATCGAGCTGGGCCTGCGCGTGAAGTTTTGAGGCGGGAATTTGCGGCGGGATAAAAGCGACGCTGTGCCGCTGTCTCAGTCGCCCGTTTGAATATTGACGAGAACGCCTGAGCCGCCGGGCGAGATGGTATCCGTTTGCGGAGCGCGCCAGTGGTCGATGTGGCTCACCTGATGCACGCAGCTGATGGTGCAGTTGGGCGCACAGCTCTTCGCGGTCACGAACTCACGCTTCACGTCGGCGCGGGTGTATTCGGCGATGGGCACGCCCGGCGAACCGCGCTGCTGCGAGCAGTAGTGTACGAGGCCGTCTTCACAGATGTAGAGGTAGCGCGCGCCGGCGCGGCAGCGCCACTCGTTGGGCCGGCCCTGGGCAATGGCTTCCTGGAACTGGTTGAAGCGCGAGTAATTGCGCTTCTTCATGCGCCGCATCTCGAAGTAAACGCGGGCCTCATCGGGATCCAGGGGCTTCAGTTGGCCGTCGCCGTCGTGAATGATGCCGATTGTGGAGGTGAACCCCAGCGCCAGCGCGCGCTTGCCGATGACCAGCGCGTCGTTGGGGTTGCGGATGCCGCCGCCCACCACGGAGTTGATGTTCACGTGGAACTCGGCGTACTCCGAGAGCATCTGCAGCTTCTTATCCAGCACCTTCAGGCTCTTCATCGACACATCGTCGGGCTCCAGATTGTCAATGGAGATCTGCATGTGGTCCAGCCCGGCACGGTTCAGCCGCTCGATGCGCTCGCGATTCAGCAGATAGCCGTTGGTGATCATGCCGGCCAGGGCGCCGGTGCGGCGGATGCGCCGGATTACGAGATCGAGTTCGGGATGCGTGAGCGGTTCGCCACCGGATATGGTGATGATGCTCGTCCCGAGCCGTCCCAGATGGTCGATGCGCCGGTTCATCTCTTCGATGGGCACCGGTTCTGAGACTTTGTCGTATTCGTTGCAGTAGGCGCAGCTTAAGTTGCAGAAACGCATGGGGATAATCTGCGCCATGACGGGATGCCCGGTGAACAGCAGGGCACGGCTCACCAGCGCCAGCTCGCGTACTTTGCGATTGGCTGCCAGTAACTTTCCGCGTACCGTGGATCTCCGGGGAATCGCCATCTTTTCTATTGAATCATACCTCCTGAGACGAGTGTGACTCCGAACGCCGGTGGGGTCATGAAGTTGCCCCGCTCCTTTGGCAGAAAACCAAGGCTTCCCAACCCAACAGCTCTTCACCCTGAACTGGGCACCAAAGTTACGAAAGAGTCAAAGCTGTTCTAGTTA
This sequence comes from uncultured Acidobacteriota bacterium, assembly GCA_963830225.1. Lineage (GTDB taxonomy): Bacteria > Acidobacteriota > Terriglobia > Terriglobales > Acidobacteriaceae > Telmatobacter. Next base: position 1,658,371 of record CAWHLO010000001.1, read on the forward strand.
AATTACTTGACATTTATCGGAGAGTTCTGGCGAAATGGTGATTCCACTCGATTTTGGGTCCGAGATGCAGATTAACCGGCTCCAATCCTGCATTATGGGAGTTGGCGGCAGAACTTGCATAGACTGAAGAGAATGAGATTTCCGCCGATCTAATGTGAGGTCGAGGGACAACCTCTTCGAGGCGCAACGGTCTAATAAGTTAGGGCCATTAGGAGGAACTCCATGTTTGGAAGGAAACGAGGCACTTGGATTCGCTTCGACTTGAAGGATCCGAAAGCGAAAATTATGACCCTCGGGACTTCGTGTATTTCTACATCGGCTGAGGCTGCGGGACATTTTCAGTCGGTGGTTGGTTCGGGTCAAATCGCGGGCATCGATGACCGCGTTACAGGGACACCCCAAATTCCTCAAGTTGAGCACGAACCGGTTCGAGTGTAAGCCCAAGCGAATACACCGCGTAAACACTATCGAGATATTCTTCACTCATCCCAGGTGGGATGGGGATGAGTTGGCAGGTTTCGTGTACTTCCTGAATCTTATGTCGCTGAAAGCCTTTCACGTAAGCGACAACCCGACCAGTCTCCGCGTCGAAAATGGGCCCGCCGCTGTTTCCAGGGACGAACAAGAAGTTGACTTCGAGGATCATTGCATCTTTCAACGGATGCCCATCACCGGCATTGATATCTGTTCGGTAGAAAGCAGTGGCAACTCCCTTTGCCACCCGATACACCATCCCGCTTAGGGTCACGCTTCCATTCGCATCGGTCATTAATCTAGCGAGAGGATAGCCTGCGACTCCGATTTCTTGGCCGACTGGAATGTCGGCGTAGCTAATCGGCAGAAAGGCTTGGTCTGGCTTAGAATTCGAAAGCAATATTGCGAGATCGCGGTCGGGGTAAAGGTGTATGTCTTTTCCGAGACCACCGTCGATGGAGTGGATAATCCCGTGTGTCCCGTCTAGGTTATTCACCAGCCGATAGATATCCCCTTTTTTGTGCCGAGAGCCCGGACTGTCGATCACATGCCAGCATGTAAGGAACACTCTCGAACTGACAAAAAAAACCGGACCCCAAAGGTGTGATTTCATATTGTCCCTTTGGCAAAGGCCTGTGGCGATGTACCGAGAATACCGCGTGGCGCACATCTGAAACGACGTGTTTGAAGGCGCGCGATTTGCTGCTTAGTCGTCCCGTCGGGACAAAGGCTTTTTTCATATCCCTCCGTACCCCATCTCGCAATTGATGATAACTATATGCATATAACTATTCGGGTTTCGATTTGAGCACTAATTCAGTTTGCCCTAATCTTAGTGCACTCCCTTTGAGAAAGAGCCTGTGAATGGACAAGGTCGTATGTGGAAAACAAGGTCATAGGCAGTACAACTTCAACATCGAAGGCTCAAAAGCCTATGCTGTTGGCTGGGCCATCCCCACGGGACTCTGACCTAGGTGGCTCGATCCTGCGCAGACGGAAGGAGACGGCGATGACGGACAGAATTTCGATTGTGAAGACGGACATTACCATCCTGGAAGTGGACGCAATCGTGAACGCAGCGAACACTTCCCTGCTGGGCGGAGGTGGTGTTGACGGAGCCATTCATCGCGCCGCGGGTCCTGAGCTTTTCGACGAATGCTACACGTTGGGCGGATGTGCCACGGGCCAGGCGAAGCTGACCAAGGGCTATCGGCTTCCCGCGCAATACGTGATTCACACCGTGGGCCCGGTGTGGAGTGGGGGAGAGCGCGGTGAGCGCGAATTGCTGGCCAGTTGCTACCGGTCCTGCTTCAAGATTGTGCATGAAAAGGGGATCAAATCCATTGCATTTCCGGCTATAAGCTGCGGCGTTTACCGGTTTCCGGTGCAGGAGGCTGCGAACATTGCAATGCGCGAGACGGTTGCGGAGCTGATTGCCAGCGATGCTCTCGAGAAGGTGATCTTCGCATGCTTCGGTAACGATGTGTTTGAGGCTTACGAGCAGGCAGCAGCAAAATATTCGTGAAATACGTTCGCGAGGACCGGCGGGTGCTGAAGGATGCCTTTGGCGCAGGCGCGGTGGGGAAAATGATCGGGCAGGCGATTGCGGCCTGCCCTTTCCTTCAGAAGTTAGCTTTCCGGTTGAACGTTCAGAAATTCAGCGTGAGCTTTGCCGACATGGCTCGCGGCGTTACGTAGTGCGTTCCGCTGAAGGTTGAAAGGAAGTTATACAGCGCGTACTTGTCGGCTACATTGATCGCGGTCAGGGTGAGGTTCACCTTGTAGTGATCCGCGTGGAAGATGTTGTTCATTCCCATGGATATGTCGAAGAGGCTTCGCGGATCGATGCGCGGCGGATTCTTGTCGTTGTCTCCGGTTCCCGGTGCGGGGATGGTGATCAGGGTCGAACCGAATTCCGATGCCAGACAAACGGCCGGCAAGGGTTGTGTGGGCGTTGCTCTCACACCGTTGCACTCGAGTCCGGCCTGGAACTCTTCGTCCGCAGTGAGAGGGATATACATGTTTTTCCCGGTTACGGGATTTACGGCCGGAGGAATGTTGTTGTCCACCATGGCCACGGCGGGTTGCCCGTCCAGCGTGGTGGAGCTGTTAACGCACGCGGAGTTGGGATCGTTTGAAAGCGGGTTGTAGCACGGCGCCGCACCGGCGACCATGCCGCTGTCATACCGCCAGTTGAAGCCGCCCCACAGGCCGCTCCACAGCTTGTCGCCGGGAATCGTGTACTGAATGTGGGTGGTCTGGTTGAACTTCTCGTCGTGATCGATGCGGAAGGGCAGGCCCGTGTGCCCCACGGTCGCTCCCGCGCCCGCCACCTGGGGCGGGAAGAAACGCGCCGCTACGGACGACATTACCGCATAGCCGCTGAATCCATGGTCGTTGGGAACCTCCACGTGCAGTGCGTAGCCGGGAATCTTGGAGTTGTGCCATTCGATGGGGAAGGTGATGGGAGTGTTCCCCAGCACGCTGAAGTCTGAGTCATTGCGCGTGTACTTCCAGATGTATTCGCCGCTGAAGACAATGTGCTTGCCGATGGGCTGCTGCAAGGTGATGTGATACTCGTTGCGGTAGCCGGGCAAGAGCGTTCCGGAAACACCGGAAGTGCAACTGAGAAGCGGCGCGAGCACGGGGTCGGAGCATCCAGTGTTGGAAAGCACGAGGTTTTCGTTGAAGGGCGTTTCAAGCGTTCGCGCATACGAGAAGCCCACTATCGTGTGCGAAGGCTTGATCTGATAAGCGACGCCCAGGCGCGGTTCGGTCTGGTTGGCGGTGGTCAGGCCGTTGTAGACATCCTCGCGGACGCCCAGGCTGAAATGCCAGTTTCCTGTGCGGATCTGATCTTCGGCATAAAAGGCAAGCTCCTTGATGTCAGTGTGGCCGAAGAAGTGGTAAAAGCTTCCGCCGCGGGTGAGGTCATAAGGCGCGAGCACCGGGAAGTAGTTTGTGTTCTCGCCCGCCACGCCGCCGGGGCAATCCGACTGGTTGGCGAATCCGGGCAGGGGAACGCCGGTTGCCGGATTCATGCAGGGTGAGTTGTAGGTGTTATCGACGATGCCCAGCCTGTCGTGCTCGCGCAGGAAGGTCTGCTCATATTGGCCGCCCAGCAGAAGATCCTGGATGCCCTTTGCATAGGTGTAATCGACGTGCATGCCGGTGTTGGTGAGGGTGCGGTACTGCGAGATCGACGAGGTCTGCAGGTTGGCTGGGCCCAGATCGGCGAGCGGATTGTTGCTGGGGAAGTAGTCGTAATCGTCTTTGCGAGCCCAGAGGCCCAGGTTGACGACCGCGGTATCGCTGATGATGTGCGTAAACGTGGGCGCAATGTTGAAGGTGTCGATCTTGGAGCGCTGATCGGTGTTGCCCACATTGCCGAATTGTGGAGCGGCGCTTGTGCCGCCGGCGATTACGTTCTGCACGTTCCGATTCTCAAGGGCGTTGGGCGTCTGGAACCAGGAGCGGCTGTAGTTGAGATTCAGGTGAGCTGAAGTCTTCTGGGAAAAGCTGTAGTCGGCGCGGTCGAAGATGTTGCCTTCATTGCCCTTGGAGTGAAAGACGCTGAACTCAGGCGGATCGAGGAAGCGCCCTGTGTCGAGGCCATCCATCTCAAAGAAGTTGCCCCAGCTTTTGCCGCCGTAAGAGATGTTGAAGCCGCCTGTGGCCGAGCCGAAGGCTCCGTAAGAACTATAGATTGAGCCGGTGGGTTTGGTGACGCCCTGGCCGGAGCGCGTGGTGGCCACAATGACCAGGCTGGTTTTGTCACCGTATTGCGCCGGCGGTGCGCCCTCGATGACCTGGATCGACTGAATCGCGTTCATGGGAAGCTGGTTGGAGAAGACTTTGCTTTGCTGGTCGGTAATGGGCTGGCCGTCAATGGAAAACGAGTTGGATGCGTGGTCGCCAAGGCCGTGAAAGAGCCCGTTGGAGTCGGCAGTGACGCCGGGGGTGGTCATGGTGACGAGCGAGCTGAGCGACGAAGACTGGCTCTCAAGCGGAAGCTTGATGAACATGTTGCGGTTTATGTCGGTCTGCATCATGGGAGTGTTTTGAACCAGAGGCCCCGCGGACTCGACGGTGACGGTGGAACTGGCGGCCGCTACGCTCAGGATGAGCGCAAGTTTGACGCCGACTGCCGAATGGACTTCGATACCCTGGGCAAGCGGCGCAAATCCTTTTTTGGATACCTGGATGGTGTAGGTGCTGAAAGGGACGTTCGTGATCTGGAACTCGCCGCCGGTATTGGTGGTGACTGTTCGCGTAAAGCCGCTGATCGCGCCCTTCAGCAGGACCGTGGCGCCGGGGATTACGGCGCCAGATGGGTCGGTGACGGTTCCATGCACCGGTCCGGCAGCACCGGTCTGGGCCTGAACGCAAAACGCTGAGAGAAGTACAGCAAGGGGAAGAACGCACGCGATAGCGCGGCGACAGAACTTCGTCATGAAGGGCTCCTGAAAACGGCTGAAAGATGCGTAGATACGAGCCACGGCATATGCGCCGCGGCATCTTCAGTGCGTGGAGCAGCCCATTCCGATTGACTAACCCGGGACTAAGGTATGAGTACGGCAGTCCGCTGCTACGGGGAAGCGGGAATGATGGGAAACCGGGTACAACGGGAAGGAGCAGCTAGCAACCGGCAGGAGGAGGACGGGTAAAGAACTTCGGTTGCCAGAAGCGGGTAATGGCACGCGCCTTGAAAACCGGCGCCGGAATACCAACGGGGACGAGGACGATGGCTGCGGCGGCAGGGGTGACAGGTGCGGCAGAGTGCAGGATGACACACAGCGGACACGTGCTTGTATTGGCGCCGACCTTGTGCTCGTGCGTGATCTGGATGGTGGCCAGCAGCGAAATGAGCAGCACACAAACTAGTCCGACGAGCGGCAAGAAACGCCCTCCGGGACCCCGCCGGCGGATAGGTGGCTGGATTTCGATCACACTAACCCTTTGAAAAAGAATACACAAGGTTTGACGCGAAAGTGAGCACCCAGGTTGCGTTTTGTTCTGCTAGCCTGCCAGCGCCAGTGAAGCGGATTGGCGGTCACTTCGTCTAAACTCTGTTGCCATGGGGTTAATTTCTCATTTCGGGCTACGGACGGCAGCGTGCCTTGCGCTGCTGACAGCAGCAGCAGTTTGCGCGGCCGCGCAGAGTCAAAAGCCCACCCAGACACAGAACCAGAATCAGAGCCAGAAGCTCGAAGATCAGAGTCGCTCCGGTCAAAAGCCCATGGTTCTCAAGCCGGATTTGCCGGGCCTGCATCGCAACCATCGCCTGATCCTGAAAGATGGCAGCTATCAGGTGGTGAGCCAGTACAAGATTGTGGGGAATCGCGTGCGGTACTACTCGCAGGAGCGTGGCGACTGGGAGGAGCTACCCGAGAACATGGTCGACTGGGCGGCCACGCGGAAATGGGAGGAGCAGCACAACCCCCAGGCCGGTGAAGAAAGATCACCTGCCATGAAAGAGGCCGCCGCGCTTGACGCCGAGGAGACAGCCGAGCGCGAAGACCAGAAAGCCCGAATGCCGGAAGTGGCCAAAGGGTTGAATCTGCCCGACCAGGACGGGGCGTTTGCGCTGGATACGTTTCACGGTACTCCAGAGTTGGTGGAGCTGAAGGCGACCGACGTGGATCCGGACGCGAGAGTGCGTCATGGCGTGGCCATGCTGAATCCGATGACTGGTGCAAAGCACCGCCTCAGGCTGGATGGAGCGCACGCCAAGGTTCACCTTCACGTGAGCAAGCCCACCTTCTTTATTTCAATCGATACACCTCATGCCGCCGATGCGAAAGAACCGGTGCTGAGCAACCCCATTACGGTGAAGACGGTGAGCGACGCGGCAATGAAAGACCGCATTTACGGTGCGCACTCCGCGTCTTCGCACTTTGCCATCGCGTATCTGAACCAGCGCATTGCCATGCGCTTTCTGGGTCCCATTCCCGTTAGCCAGACGGGCGCAGTGATTGGCAACCCCATCGTGATTCCCACCAAGGTGAAGGTGATGCCGGGCGGGCGCTGGCTGCGTATCGAGCCTGAGCGTCCCATGCTGATCGGCGAGTATGCGCTGGTCGAGATTCTTTCGCCTACAGAGATGAATCCCTCGGTATGGTCCTTCGAGCTGAACCCGGCAACCCCGGATAACCCCGGGTCTCTGTCGCCGATTCTGGACGGCCCTGACAACCGGTAAAAATGAATGGAAATCTGGCAGTGATTGCCGGGAGCGCATGTTGAGAGAGCGAACGGCTCGCTCCGGCAGAATTGGAGTGTGCGTAGCGTCCGGATCAAGGTTTGCCGGAAAAACGAAGGAGACCGCGAAGGGCCGGCATGTTCGCCAAACCCCTCGCGGTCTCCTTCCATCTTGCCGCGAACAGTTAGAAGGTGAATCTCACCTGCAGATTGATGCTGCGGTTTGATGCTGCGGAGGAGAAGAAGCCTCCTGCCAGCGAGTTCGACTTGCCGAAGAGCGGCGACTGCAGCACGCCGACCGGCGATGCAAGGTTCACGTTGTTGAAGACGTTATGCGCCATGGCGGCAAAGTTGATGGAGTAGCGGCGTGCCGTAGACTGGCTGAACCGCGGCGGGCCTCCGCTGCCGCTCAGTCCGCCAGGCCCCAGGCCGCCCCCGGGTCCGCCGTGGCCGTGGCCGCCATGCGGTCTGCCCGGTCCAAAGCCTGCTCCGCCCACGCCGTCAGCCACTTTGGGCCCGATGCCGAAGGATTTGCTAATGCGCATGTTCATGCTGAACTGGCTGGGGCCGGTGCCGTAGTTGTAAGGGATGCGCGCCGCATTCGCTGAAGGATCCAGATCGAAATTCCCGAAGCTGGTATGCATCACGTCAGTGCTGGCCGATGTGGCGAACGCCGGGCGATCGTTGAACTGGTTGTCGCCGTTCAGATCCTGGCCAATCGTAATGTTGAACGGAGAGCCCGAGTTGGCCACCAGCATGGGGCTCACGGAGACGCCGAAAGGCGCCTGCAGATTGCCGCCGAGCAGGAATCGGCTGCGCACGTCAAAGTTGGCGCGGCCATAGTCAGCGCCCGGGTTCGACGGGTTCGACGGGAAGTAGCCTGCGCCCGAGGTATCTGCATTGGCAAAGTTGAGCACATAGAAGCCAAAGAGCGAAGTGCGTTTGGCGCGGATTGAGTAATTGAGCATCACCTGGTTCTGATTGAAAACGCCGCCTGACTGGTACTGGTAGATGTTCTCGTTGATGCCGTTGGGCCGCGTGCCGGTTCCGGTGGCGGCGTCATAGGTGCCGGGCAGATAGGCGTTGATGTTGTCAGTCAGATACTGATGCACGCCGCGCGAGTTTACATAAGTGGCGGCCACTGTGGCTACTTTGCCAATCTGATGCTCGACGCCGATTGCGGTCTGCATGCTGAGCGCAGCTTTCAGTCCAGGCGCCACCTGGTAAATTGTCGGCGCTGTCAGGCTGTTTGAGGCGAGCTCCGATACCGTCGGTGCGTCCTCTGTGAACCAGGGATTCTTGATGACGTAGCGCTGCTGGTTGATGCCGTTGTTGCGGAGAGCCTGCAGAATATTTTCTTCGGCAAAGCGGTCATAGAACCAGCCGTAGCCGCCGCGAATCACGGTTTTGGCCCGTGCGCCACCACGCGCGCCGGGAGCCCAGGCAAAGGCAAAGCGCGGAGCGAAGTCGCCATGGTCGCCAATGCCGTTCTGTGTTTCGTAGCGCAGGCCATAGCTGAGCGTGAGGTTAGGAAGCGCCTTGTAATCGTCCTGGAAGTAGAGACCCACGTCGTAGTAGTTGATAAACGCGGAGGGATTTCCCGCCGTCACGTCGTACTCAGTGGGCGCGCCCGCTTTGTAGGCGTCCAGCGAAGAGTACATGTACGTGCCGTTGTAACCCGCGGTCGAATAACTCGAGTCGCGCGTGAGGCGCAGGCGCCCGCCGAAGTTGATCGAGTGCTTGCCCTCGCTCATCATGGTCGAGTTCTGCAGTTCGTAGTGGTTCGAGCTGTCGCGGTTTATGCCCATGCTGTTGCCGCCGTCTGTAAATGCACCCGGCACGATAACTGTGGGCAGGATGCTCTGCGCGGCCTGATTGTTGCGGTTGCCCATGTACTGAAAGCGGGTTTCATTGACCACATGCGGGCTGAGGACCTGTGTGTCACTCACTTGCAGGGTATTCTCCTGGCTTGACACGTTGTAAGCCTGGCTCTGCAGGGCGAAGAGTGACACGCCGTTGTTGGTGGCCGATTGCCGGCTGTACATGTAGCGGACGGTGAGTGTGTTGTTGGCGCCGAGCTGGAAATCGAAGCGTGGGCTGATCGTGAGCCGCGTTCGCGGATTGGAAACTACAGCGGAGTAGTTGTAGGGATTGCCGTTCGAGTCAAGCCTTTCCGCGTTGATGATGGAGCTGGCCTGGTTATCGCGGCTGAAGACGCTGGCGAACCATGATGCCTTCTTGCCGAGCGGACCGCCGGCATTGGCCATGGAAAACAGCGTGTAATACGAGGGCTCGCTGGTGACAAATGGGCTCAACGAGTTGAAGGCCGAGTCGTTGCCCATCATCATGGCCGAGCCGTGCAGCTTGTCAGTGCCGGGCTTGGTGAAGATCTCAATGCGCCCGTAGCCGAGCTTGTCGTATTGCGCCGAGAACGGGTTGGAATTGATGCGAATCTCGCGGATGGAAGACTTGGGAGGAAGTTGCCCGCCGGTGAAGCCATCAATATAGATCTGGCCGCCGTTGGGGCCGGCGGAAGGACCGGCCAGCGCGTTGAGCTCGCTCTGCAACTCGTCGGGGTCGTCGGAGAGCGCGTCAAGGTCCTTGCCTTTAATTACGATGGCACTGGCGTTGTCTTCAGGGCTGGTGTCAACACCGGTGGCCTGCTCGGTCACGGTAACCTGCTGCTGCTGCACGGGCAGCGCCAGCGCCACGTCCACGATGACTACCTTGCCGGCGGAGACCGTAACGCTGTTCGGTGCCGATGTAGCAAAACCCTGCGCCGAGGCCGAGACCGTGTAATGGCCGGGTGCAACCTGCTGCAGCGCATACGCGCCGTTCGCGCCGCTGGTAACAGTCGTCGTCAGGCCACCGTCGCCTGTGACGGTAACCGTCGAGGAAGGAATGACAGCGCCGGTTGGATCCGTAATGGTGCCGTGGATGCTGCCGGTCTGCGTCTGGGCGCCGGCAAGCAATGTAGCCGCAAAAAAGAGCGCTCCAAGAATCAGGTTGAGGAAGTGTCGCATTCCCATTGTGTGTCCTTTCGCCATCCAGAAGCTTGCATCTTCAGGAGACAGCGAAAGCACATGCCGTGCGGTCACATTGGGTAAATCTGTGTAACGAATTGTGGCTGCTCGCGTTACGATTTGTTACATTTCTGCTGCGCTCTCTTCGCGGCAAAGGGCGTAGGCTTAGTGGTGGAGCAGACGGCCAGAATCCATAGGGACTTCACGTCGTTCTCTCTGCGAAGGACCGGTAGGACTCTAGTGGAAGACATTCTGCTCATCGACGACGACGTAGAACTTTGCTCGATGCTTACGGAGTATCTGGGGCGCTACGGCTTCCGCGTCACGGCCGTGCACCAGGGAGACAGCGGCCTGAAAGCAGCGCTCGAAAAGAACCACGCGCTGGTGCTGCTGGACGTAATGCTCCCAGGCATGGATGGTTTCGAAGTACTGCGGCGCCTTCGCGGAGAATCCTCAGTGAGCGTACTGCTGTTGACGGCGCGTGGCGAAGATGTGGACCGGATTGTAGGTCTCGAAATCGGCGCCGACGATTATCTTTCAAAGCCATTCAATCCACGCGAGCTGCTGGCGAGGATTCGCGCCATTTTGCGCAGAAGCCAGAGCGCGGCGCCCACTCCCGAGCAGACGGTGTTGCGCGTGGAGGGTCTGGAGCTGAATCGTGCCGCGCGCACAGTCACGCAGGACGGCAGGAAGATCGACCTGACCGACGTGGAGTTTGCGCTGCTTGAGGCGCTGATGCGCGCGCCAGGCAAAGTGGTTGCGCGTGAAGAGATCTCAGAGAGCGTTCTGGGGCGCAAGTTTCATCCCTTCGACCGCAGCCTTGACATGCATGTGAGCCGCTTGCGCCGCAAGCTGGGCGAGCAGGGCGGAGAAGAGCGCGTAAAGACGATTCGCGGCGTGGGCTACCAGCTTGCCGTGAACCAGGAAGCTGGAGCCATGAAGGACGTAGCAGTAAAGGACTGAACGAATGCGCGGCCTGTTTTTCAAAATCTTTATCATCTTCTGGATTGCGCAGAGCCTCATCTTCGTGATCTCAACCGCGCTGATTGTGCGGCGCCACTTCGAAGGTCCGCAGGCCACGTTCGACGTGCTTAGCAGCAGCCTGCAAAACGACGCGAAGGGCGCCGTGCGGGCTTACCAGACCGGCGGTTGCAGCGCGCTGCACGCCTATGGCGAAAGCATCGCGCAGACCATCACGCTTCAGGATGCAAGCGAACACATCGTTTGCCCGACCGCCGGCTTTGAGGGCATTGAGAATGCGCCATCCGCATCATCGCGTTCGTCGCGTTTGTCGCGCATGACGGGGATATCGGGCATTCCGTTGGGCGCGAACTACGTCTGGCGCGTGCCGGTCGCATCGCCAAACGGCAGTCAATTCACTTTTCTTCTGAGCCGGCCGCTTATGCCGCCACGGAATCGTAACTGGTATCATGACCTGCTGCGATTCTCGTTTCCGCAACTACCGGTGGCGATTGTCGTGGGCGGACTCACAACTTTTGTTCTCGTATTGCTGTTTACGCGTCCGCTGGCACGTTTGCGCAAGACCGCGCGTGAGCTTGCAACCGGAAAGCTGGATGCACGGGTTGCCTGGCCGGGGGCGCAATCGCGCTTTTTCTCGCGCGACGAAATTCACGCGCTGATGCACGACTTCAATCACATGGCGGAGCGGCTGGAATCGCTGGTGGGTGCACAGAAGCTGCTCCTGCGCGATGTTTCGCATGAGCTGCGCTCGCCGCTTGCGCGCCTGAGCGTAGCGCTGGAGCTGGCGCGCGAAGACGCGGAGCCGGCGATGGCTGCACACCTGGAACGGATCGAACGCGAGACGGAGCGCCTCAATCTGCTCATCGGTCAACTGCTCACGCTGTCCTCCATGGAGGCGCTGGAAAAGATTGAAAATTACGAGCCGGTTTCACTGAATCGTATTATTGAACGCATGATTCCCGACGCCGAGTACGAAGCGCGGCAGCGGCAGTGTTCGGTCACCTATCGCGACGGCGAGGAGTGCACAATTCTCGGCAACGAGGATCTGCTTTATCGTGCGGTTGAGAATGTGGTGCGCAATGCCATTCGCTACACCAGCAGCGGGTCGGAGGTGGAGATCGAATTGCGATCGGTTCTGATGGATGGCACGAAACAGGCGGCCATCTCGGTGAGCGATCGTGGCCCCGGTATTCCCGAAGATCAACTGGGCGCAATTTTCCGTCCATTCCATCGCGTGGATACGGCACGCAGCCCGGGAACCGGCGGCTTCGGGGTAGGGCTGGCGATTGCCGACCGTGCGGTTCGACTGCATCACGGCGAACTCAGCGCCGCCAATCGTGAAGGCGGTGGCGCCACGATTTGCCTGACCTTTCCTGCGATCGAAGTTGCATCGGCAAAGGCCCGGAGCGAAGATGCCCACGCCGCCCGGAACGGTGTCCATTCATAGCAGTCCGGCCGGAATTGGATGCCGGCCGGGGCGCGGCGATCGCTAATCGCCCGGTGGCCAGAGTTTTACAGGCGCGCCGGTGGTGTCGCGATAGTGCTCCCGCAGTTGCCTGAGTTCATTGACTAGTTGGTTGGCAACTTCTTTGTATTGCGGCGCCGGGGACGCTCCCAAATCCCCGAAGAGACTATCTATTTCGTCGGGGTCCTTCTCCAGATCGAACATCTCCCACTCATTCACTCCGTAGTAGTCAATGAGCTTGTACTGCTGCGTACGAATGCCGTAGTGAGGCGCCGCCCAGTGCGGAGGGCCAAACTCGTAATAGTGGTAGTACATGGAGGTTCGCCAATCTGAAACCTGCTCACCGCGGAGCAGCGGCAGAAGACTGCGGCCCTGCATCTCTTTGGGAATGGGCAGCGAGACCAGATCGAGCGCCGTGGGCGCGTTATCAATGTTGACTGTCCACTCGCTGCGCACGGTGCCGGGCTTCACGTGCCCCGGATAGCGGATCATCCATGGCACGCGGATGGCCTGCTCGTACATGAAGCGTTTGTCGAACCAGCCGTGATCGCCCAGGAAAAATCCGTGGTCCGTGGTGTAGACCACGATGGTGTTGTCGGCCAGACCATTCTTTTCCAGAAACTCCAGCAGCCGCCCGATGTTGTCGTCCTGTGCGCGGAGGGTGCCAAGAAAGCGCTCCATGAACTGTTGATAGTTCCATTGCTTGCGCTGCCTCGGAGTCAAATTCGCGGGCGGATTGAAGTCTGGCATATCTTCAATGCGCATGCGGGCCTGGCGGGCCGGCGCTGCACGATGACTGTAGTCGTCCCAGAAGGTGCCGGGTTCGGGAATACGCACATTGTCGTAGATGTGCTCGTACTTATGCGGCGGATCAAACGGCCTGTGGTCGTTGAAATACTGCACCATCATCAGGAAGGGCTGCTTGAATTGCTGGATGCCCTTGATGGCCAGATCGGTGATGATGTCGGTTGAGTAGCCTTCGTGCGTATATTCCCGGATTTCGTTGCTGCCGAGCTTTGGATTCCCGAAATAGCCTGTTGGCCTGTAATATGGTCCGCCAGCACCTTTCTTGAAAACGAAGTAGTCGAATCCCACCAGGCCGGGGTTGGCCGGCTCCAGATGCCATTTGCCCACCATTCCCGTTTGATAGCCGTGGCGCCTGAGGATCTTCGGGAATGTCTCCTGGCTGGTGTCGAAATGGGGAACTGCGTTGCCCCAGACCCGGGGAATATCCGGATTGCAGTACATTCCGTTGATGTGGTCGTAGGTGCCGGTGAGGAGCGTGGCGCGGCTGGGAGCGCATAGTGCGTTCGTCGTAAAGGCGTTCTCGAACCGCATCCCCTCTTTTGCAATGCGGTCGATGTTGGGTGTCTGGATGAGCCGGCTGCCGTAGCAACTCAATGCACTCAGTGGAACGCCTTCACCGGTAATCCAGAGGATGTTGGGCTGTCGCTGGGATGGGCTGGTTGCCTGCGGTGCGGATTGGCTCTGAGTTGTCGGCGCCTCGGCAATTGCCGCACCGGGAAGCGCGGAGGCTGCAATCGCTCCGCCAAGGCCTCTGAGAACATCGCGACGAGAGACGGTTGAGTCACCCTGGAACATGGGGTGCATCTTTGAAGCCATTGTCCTTTTCCTTTTTTTCGAGAGTAGCCGCAGCGGTTCCCAATTCCCGATCCGCAACTATCCGCACATTTTATGGCAAAACCAGAGTGATTGTGTCCTTTTTGTTGTCTTCAGGGCCGCCGCTCCCTGCTGGCCGCCCCCGACTTGGGTCTTACGGCTCCGGGATACGCCCACTCTGGTTTTGCGGTAATTCGATCGGAAGCTTGTGGGGGAGACAGTATCTTCCAGCTTTCCCACCGATCGAACTCCGAGCCGGCTTTGGATTGAACCCGCCCTTGAACAGCGCCAGAACCTCCCGAAGGCACGCTTTTTCAGTGGGATCGATCTCGGCGGAGTAGAATCCGAAACCGCTGTAAACCTCAGTTTGCTGCATGTATTTGAAACCACGGGGATCGTTGACCTGCCCGGGTAGGGGAAGACCGGCTTCGGTGATGCAGATCACAGTCGACTGTCTTTCAACTCCTCGAAGATGTCCAGTGTTCAGTCAGTCGCTGTTCCAGAGTGGCAATGCGTGTTTTGAAACGTAGCACCGGCCGAGAGAGCGGGTCCCGCATATCCGCGCGGCTTCTCTCGCAAGGCCGAAACGCCTGGGAACAATACTTCGAGAATGAAATCCACAATAAGCGGCTGGTGCGCAATTCGGTTGCCGGCTCCTGGCAGCGCCGCCGTCCTCTCAAGGTCGACCCCATTACGCTGGCAGGCGTTAACGAAACAGAAGAGCGGCGGCTGGAGCTGTGCCGCTTCAAAATTGAGCATTGGACCTGTGTCGCCCAGTCCTTCTTACCGCGCGCAACGCAAGGCCGCAGTGCAAATGCGATGAAAGGACGAGGTTGAATCATGAAACGAATGCTCCTCAACGTCAACGGCGTCGACCGCTCGGTGGTTGTCGATCCGGAAAAGTCATTGGCCGATGTGCTGCGCGAGCAATTGCTGTTGACCGGCTGCAAGGTCTGCTGCAGCGAGGGTCAATGCGGCACCTGCACCGTGATCATTGACGGCAAATCGAAGCGCGCCTGCCTTGTTCCCATGAGCAAGGTGGAAGAAAGCGCCAAAATCACCACGATCGAAGGCATCGGAACAGCCGGCGATCTGCACCCGCTGCAGGTGGCCTGGATGGCAAATGGCGGCGCGCAGTGCGGCGTTTGCACGCCCGGCTTCATCATGTCCGCCAAGGTCCTGCTCGATAAGAATTCCAGCCCCACCCGCGAAGAGGTGCGCAAGTGGTTCGACGTGAATCGCAATGTCTGCCGCTGCACGGGTTACAAACAACTGGTCGACTCGGTTATGGACGCGGCGGCCGTGGTGCGTGGCGAAAAGAAGAAGGAAGAGCTGCTCTTTGAGCCGGGCGAAAACGGAAGCATTCTCGGCTCCAAATACCGCCGTCCTTCGGCATTAGCGAAGGTGACGGGCGCATGGGACTTCGGCGCGGATGTGGCGCTGCACATGCCTCCCGACACGCTGCGGCTGGCGCTGGTGCAGTCTGAAGTTTCGCACGCCAATATCAAGAGCATTGATACATCTGAAGCAGAAAGCATGCCCGGGGTGGCAAAGGTGATCACGTGGAAGGACGTGAAAGGCAAGAACGCCATTACCGGCCTCATCACTTTTCCGACCAACAAAGGCGACGGCTGGGACCGTCCGATCCTTTGTAAGGAGAAGGTCTTTCAGTTCGGTGACGCGATTGCGATTGTTGCCGCCGACACTGCGGAACATGCGCGTGCCGCGGCCGCGAAGGTCAAAGTCGATCTCGAAGTGCTTCCGGCTTATATGTCCGGCTGGGCGGCCATGGCACCGGATGCGATTGAGATTCATCCCGGAGTACCCAACATCTACTACGAGCAGGGCGTCGTGAAGGGCGAAGAGACCGCGCCGCTGATGGAGAAGGCGGCGTTTACCGAAGAGATTGAAACCTACTGCAGCCGCCAGCCCCACCTGCACATTGAGCCCGACTGCGGATGCGCCTATCTGGAAGACAACGGTCGGCTCACCATCCAGTCAAAGAGCATCGGGCTGCAACTGCACGCGGCCATGATCGGCCCCGGCATTGGCGTTGAAGCGGACAAGCTGCGCCTCATCCAGAATGGCGCCGGCGGCACTTTTGGTTACAAGTTCTCGCCTACCATGGAAGCGCTGCTTGGCGTGGCTTGCCTGGCGACCCAGCGGCCGGTTTCGCTGGTCTACAGCCAGTATCAGAACATTACGTATACCGGCAAGCGCTCGCCTGGAAACGTGCAGTGCAAGATGGGTGCCGACAAGGACGGCAAGCTCATCGCCATGGAGACCGACTGGTGGATCGATCACGGGCCGTATTCCGAGTTTGGCGATTTGCTCACTGTGCGGCAGGCGCAGTTCATTGGCGCCGGGTATGAAATTCCCAACATTCGCGGCAAGGGAAGAACAGTGTGCACCAATCACGCATGGGGCTCGGCCTTCCGCGCATATGGTTCGCCGCAGTCGTTCCTGGCTTCTGAAATGCTGGTGGACATGCTGGCGGAGAAGATGGGCATCGATCCCTTCGACTTCCGCTACCGCAACCTCTATCGCCCGCCGGCGACGACGCCCACGGGACAGACACCCGATGTCTATTGCCTCGAAGGCCTCTTTGACATGCT
Organism: uncultured Acidobacteriota bacterium; assembly: GCA_963830225.1. Lineage (GTDB taxonomy): Bacteria > Acidobacteriota > Terriglobia > Terriglobales > Acidobacteriaceae > Telmatobacter. The sequence continues at coordinate 1,674,747 of CAWHLO010000001.1, forward strand.
GCGCCCCAAGTACGAAGAGGCGAAGAAGCGCTGCAAGGAGCTTTCGACGCCGGAAAGGGCGCGCGGCGTGGGCTTGGCTGTGGGCATTTACGGCTGCGGACTCGACGGACCGGACAGCTCGGCAACCGCCGTAGAGTTGACGCCCACCGGCGTCACGCTGCTCAACTGCTGGCAGGATCATGGACAGGGCTCCGATCTGGGTGCGCTGACCATTGCGCATGAAACGCTGCGCCCGCTGGGGCTCAAGCCTGAGCAGATCAAGCTGAAGATGAATGACACGCTGCTGCCCAACAGCGGCCCCTCGGGCGGCAGCCGCTCCAATGTGTTTACCGGCAACTCCACCAAGGTGGGTTGCGAGATGCTGCTGAACGCAATGCGCAAACCGGATGGCACGTATCGCACTTACAAGGAGATGGTGGCGGAGAACATTCCGTTGCACTATGACGGCAACTGGGTGGCATCGGATTGCACGGCGTGCGATCCGGTCACGGGACAGGGTAAGCCGTTCCCGGTGTACATGTATGAGGTCTTCATGCCTGAAGTGGAGGTGGATCTGGCTACCGGCAAAGTCAAGGTGGTCAAGTTCACCACCGCTGTCGACGTGGGCACCATCATCAACCGCGCCACGGTGGAAGGCCAGATCTACGGCGGCCTGGCGCAGGGAATTGGTCTTGCGCTGAGCGAGGACTTCGAGGACCTGAAGGTACACACCACCCTGAAAGCGTGCGGACTGCCTTACATCAGCGATATTCCGGACGACATTGAGATTCTGTTCCAGGAAACGCCGCGCGATCTGGGCCCGTTTGGCGCGGCAGGTGTGGGTGAAGCGCCGCTGACCGCTCCGCATCCGGCGATTCTCAATGCCGTCTACAACGCCTGCGGAGTGCGCATCACACGTGTGCCCGCGCTGCCCAAGGTGGTAAAAGCCGCGCTGGACGCGCGTGGACAACAGCAACCAGCGTACGCCTAGAGCGCCGGTGCAGATTGGGAGTCCGGGCCGAGGCGAATGCTTTGGCCCGGACTCCTTTTGAATGAACTTATCTGAGGCCGGCATGCACGCAAGTCTCGATGCATCGCGGGCCGGAGATTGCAGCATGGATCGGGAGCAGGTGAGGCAATGGGAGGGGCAGTGCATTGAAGAGCAGGCTCCCGCCTGCACGGCAGCCTGTCCGCTGCATGTGGATGCGCGCTCTCTTGCAGTTGCGGTTGCCGCCGGCGATTTCAAAAAAGGCCTCGCACTGCTCGCAACTGCCGCGCCGCTTCCGCGCATTCTCGCGCATGTCTGCGATCACCCCTGCCAGTCAAGCTGCCGACGGCTCGATGCCGGCGACGCGATTGCAATTGGCCTGTTGGAGCGTGCGTGTGCTGAATTTGGCGGTCCGGCTCCGGCCGTTCAGGTGCCGCATTCGCTTAGCGGCAAAAAGGTTGCAATCGCAGGTGGAGGTCTGAGCGGTGTTTCGGCGGCTATTCGCCTTGCGCTTCGCGGCTATTCCGTCACGCTGTTTGAAGCGAAGCCACGACTGCTCGACAGAATGCGCTCGTTCCCGGAAATGTTGCTGCCCGCAGCTGCCATCGATGCGGATCTGGCGGTGCTCGCGAAGCTCGGCGTCACCGTGCATTGTGACGCGCTCATCAGCCGTCATGCCGGGCCGTTCGGCCTGGATGCGCTCGCGGCCGACTACGACGCGGTGTATCTGGCTACTGGCCCCAAACTCTTCGATGAAAACTCATTGGCATTGGAGCGCGACGCGCGGGGCAGGCTCCACATCGATCCACTCACGCTTGCTACCAGCTCGCCCAATGTCTTCGCCGGGGGCGCGCAGCGTCACGCTCCTGCGGTTTATTCGCCGGTTCAATCCATCGCCGACGGAAGCTATGCGGCGGTTTCCATTGACCGCTTTCTGCAGGGAGCTTCGCTCACGGCCAGCCGGGAAAACCAGGGGACCTATCCTTCGAGGCTTTTTGTTAACATCGGCGGCATTGCGCCTCTGCCGGCGGTTCCGCTCACCTACGACGCGCAGGGGTACACGCGCGAAGAAGCCAGGCAGGAGGCCGCTCGCTGCTTCCCCTGTCACTGCCTGGAATGCGTGAAGGTCTGCCCCTATCTTGAGGACTACGGTTCCTACCCCAAGAGCTACGTGCGCCAGATCTACAACAATGAGAGCATTGTGATGGGCGTGCGCAAGGCCAATCGCATGATCAACTCCTGCGCGCTTTGTGGCCTTTGCGCGGCGGTTTGTCCGGAACACCTGAACATGGCCGACGTCTGTCTGGATGCCCGCCGGGGCATGGTGCGCACGGGAAAGATGCCGCCCTCGACGCACGATTTTGCCCTGCGCGACATGGCTTTCAGCCAGAGCGAGGCATTCCGAATGGCGCGCCACCAACCAGGATCGACCGAAAGCCAGTTCGCATTTCTGCCTGGCTGCCAGCTTGCGGCGTCTTCGCCGGAGCACGTGGTCTCAGCCTACGAGCACCTGCGCAAAACATTGCCCGGCGGCGTGGGATTGATTCTCGGTTGTTGCGGAGCGCCGGCGCGTTGGGCCGGCAATGAAGCCAAAGCCCAGGAGGCGGCAGACGCGATGCAAAACGCATGGGATTTGCTCGGCCGGCCGCGCCTCATCACCGCCTGCTCCTCGTGTTACAGGTCCCTGCGCGAAACTCTGCCGCAAATTCCCATTGAGCCGCTGTGGCCGCACATCGATCTGGCGCAGCTTTCCGCGCCGCAGCCTGCCATTGCGGGCAAGAAGCTCGCCATTCACGATCCCTGCTCCACGCGCGGCATGAGCGAAGTGGAGCAGAGCGCGCGTGGGCTGCTGAACCGGCTCGGCATAGAGCACGAAGAGTTGAACGAAGCGGGGCTCACGACCTGCTGCGGCTACGGCGGTCTGATGCTCTTTGCCAATCCGCCGCTTGCAGAAAAGACCGTGCGGCGGCGCGCAGAGCAGAGCGACGCCGATTATGTAACCTATTGCGCCATGTGCCGCGACCGCTTTGCGCACGAAGGCAAGCGCGCCACGCACATTCTCGATCTTGTCTTTGCGCAGAACGGTCACGACCCCGCGGCCCGGCCCGACCCTGGTTTTTCACGACGTCAGGATAATCGCGCGCGGCTCAAGGACAAACTCCTGCACGAGTTATGGGGAGAAATGGAGAAGCCGATGGAACCATCGCGCAATGTGCTGATCTCAGACGAACTCAGCGAGTTGCTCGAAAAGCGCATGATCCTCGAACAGGACGTGCGACGCACCATCTACTACGCCGAAGACAGCGGCGACATCATTGAGGATCACTCCACCGGCCACCGCGTCGCGTCACTGCGCGTGGCCTGTGTGACCTATTGGGTGGAGTACTCCGAGTATGACGGCGCTTACGTGCTGCATGACGCTTACTCGCATCGCATGGAGGTGCGCTGAGATGAGCTCCGCTTCCGGACCGGCGCCGCCTTCCTACGTATGCGCGAAGTGCAAAAAGCCGCTCGTGCTGGGGAAGGTTATTGCCTCGTATCTTGGCAGCGAGTTCCCCATTGAGCTGTGGAAGTGCCCGGAGTGCGGCAAGATCCTGGTTCCCAAAGAACTGGCTACCGGCCGGATGCTGCAGGTGGAACAGGCGCTGGAGGATAAATGACGCTTACATGCACAACCTGTGATTCGCCGGCCTACGAGACTGGCCGCCTGGCGCAGGGAGACGTGCGCCTCTTTCGCCCCGGTGGACTGGAACTCACGGCGCGGGCTATCGCATTGGCGAATCTCCGCGCGGGCGCGAGGCTCATTGATCTGGGCTGTGGTGCAGGCGACACGGTGCGCTATCTGCGTTCGCAGGGCTTCCGAGCTATCGGTATTGATTGCGCGCCCGACCCGGCAATAGCGGGAATGTATGGGCGAGGTGCGCACGAACGCATTGTGGGGCACGCTGAAGATTTGTCCTTTGCCGATGGCGCTGTGCACGGCATCCTTGCCGAATGCAGCCTTTCACTGTTTGAAGATCGTGACCGGGCTTTGGCCGAGTGTGCACGCGTGCTTGCCGACGGCGGCCGGCTCATGATCTCAGACCTCTATGCGCGCCGGCCTGAAGCTATCGCTGAAGTGCGCGCGCTCCGCGGTTCCTGTGCCGCAACCATGCTGGTGCGTGGAGAACTTGAAGCCAGTTTGTCGAACGCGGGCTTCACCGTGGACGTGTGGGAAGACCACTCGCGTGCACTGCGCGAGTGCGCGGCGCGCTATCTCTTCGAGCATGGATCGCTCGACGGCATGTGGGGATGCGGCGGTGAATCTTCGCCGGCTGTTCAGGAAGCAATGCAGGCGGCGCGCGCCGGCTACTTCCTGCTGATTGCCACGCGCCGGGAAAGGAGATGCAGGCCATGAATGACGACTCGCTTCGTGTAATGGATCTCGCCATGAAGGGCTATCAGTGCAGCCAGATCCTGATGGCGCTTGCGCTCGAAGCGCAGGGAAAGGAGAACGAGGACCTGCTGCGTGCCATGTCGGGGCTGCTGGGTGGAATGGCATGCGGCAAGACCTGCGGCGCGCTCACCGGCGGCTGTTCCGTGCTGGGCTTCTATGCGGGCTGGGGAACTCCGAACACCGAAGCGGACGAAAGGCTGGCGGCGATGCTTGCCGATTTTGTTGAGTGGTTCGAGTGCGAGTTCAAGCAGCGCTATGGCGGCATCGAGTGTGCCGAGATCGTGGGCGGCGACATGCGAAACAAAATGGCGCGTTGCCCGGGCATTGTGACAGAGAGCCTCGCCCGGTTGAAACAGATCCTGGCTGAATACAACTATGACTTTGACCGCCCCAATCCCGTGTAGTCCTGCGCGAAAGCTTGCGATCGTTGCCGCCATGGAGGCAGAGAAATGACCGCGCAAAGCACATCGGAAACAGCTCGCGTGCTCAGTACTACGGAGAGCCTCTGCCCCGTGTGCCTCGAGCGCATTGATGCGCAGCGGATCGCCGAAGGGGACGCCGTGTATCTGCGCAAGAGCTGCCGCGAGCATGGCGAATTCAAGACCGTCATCTGGCGCGGGCTTGATTCGTATGCGGCGTGGGGCGACGGTTGCCGCATGCCTGAGCGACCGCCGGTTTGCGACTCCGAGGTGGACCGGGGATGTCCCTTCGACTGCGGCCTCTGCCCGGACCATCGCCAGCACACCTGCTGCGTGGTCCTCGACGTTACGGAGCGATGCAATCTGGCATGTCCGGTATGTTTCGCCTCCGCCGGCACTGCGGAAAGTCCCGACCCGAGCGCCGACGAAATTGTTGGCTGGTGCCACAAGCTCATCGAACTTGGCGGCCCGTTCAATCTTCATCTCTCCGGCGGCGAGCCCACCGTGCGTCGCGATCTGCCCGAGCTCATTCGCCGCATTCGCGCTCTGGGATACACCTACATCCAGCTCAACACCAACGGCGTGCGCCTGGCCCGCGAAGGCGGCTATGCGCAGGCGTTGAAGGATGCGGGACTCACCTGCGTCTTCCTGCAATTTGACGGAGTCAGCGACAGCGTCTACCAGGCCATCCGCGGAAAGTCGCTGCTGGAGACCAAGCTGCAGGCCATTGCCAACTGCGGTAGTCACGAATTGGGTGTGGTGCTCGTACCTACCCTGGCGCCCGGCGTAAACACCGGCCAGATCGGCAGCATTCTGCGCGCGGCCATTCAGCTTGCTCCCGCGGTGCGCGCGGTTCACTTTCAACCCATCAGCTACTTCGGTCGCTATCCTGCCGGACGAACTGACGACGATCGCATCACCTTTCCTGAAGTCATCCGCCACATCGAAGAGCAAACGAAAGGGACCTTCAAGGTTGCTGACTTCTATCCTGCCTCGAGCGAGAATCCGTATTGCTCCTTCCACGGCAAGTTCTGGCTCGATGCGGAGAAGAAGATTACACCGGCGCCGCGCCCACAGGTCTCTTCATGCTGCGGACCAGCGGCAGAAGCGCTGCCTCCGCCGGCTCTCGTTCAACTGGGCGCGCCCAAGGCACAGCTGGCAGAAAGCGTGCGGCGCGCACAGCGTTTCGTTACCCAGCACTGGTCGTATCCATCCGCGCCTGAGCAGACGAACGCGCCAGGTCTGGGCGGCATTGACGTGTCCAGCTTCGATCAGTTCCTTGCCAACAAGAAAACCTCATTCTGTATCTCAGGAATGGCCTTTCAGGATGCGTGGAATGTCGATCTGGAGCGGCTGCGCGAATGCTTCCTTCACGTGCTGAGCCCGCAGCAGAAGCTGGTTCCCCTTTGCGCTTACAACCTCACCGGAGTTTCGGGCCAAACACTTTATCGCTGTCACAACGGCGCGCGTTCCGCCGCTGGAGCACTTGCATGACGATGCTTGCAGCCCTCGACCACAATCCGCTTGACGCGTGGGCCGCGCGACGTATCGGCATCGCGCCGACCGAGCTGTCATGCGAATCCATCGCGGAGTATCAGCTTCACGCTGTTCGCCAAACGGTGGCTTGGGCGCGCAGTGAAAGCTTGTTCTATGCAAAGCATCTCGCGGCATTGCCCGCGGACTGGCCGCGTTCGCTGGAAGAATTCGCGCATGCGCCGTTGACGAGTCCTGCGAATATCGTTGAGCGCGGCCACGAATTCCTGTGTGTGCCGCAGAGCGAAATCAGCCGCGTTGTCTCGCTCGAATCCAGCGGCACCTCTGGCATGCGGAAGCGCATCTTCTTTACCGCCACAGATCAGGAGCTGGCGCTTGAGTTTTTTACGCATGGTGTGGCAGCTATGGCTCGCGATGGCGACCGCATGCTGATTGCGCTGCCCGGGGAGCGCGAAGGCAGCGTGGGTTTTCAGTTGGCGCGCGGTGTCGCGCGTGCCGGCGTCACACCCATTCCGCATGGATTGGTGCTCGATCCAGCCGCAGCGCTTCATCGCATGGATGAGGAACAGGCGACTCTTCTGATTGGTCTTCCCGTGCAGGTGCTCGCCATTGCCCTCGAGCGCGGTGACATAGCAAAGCGCGTTTTTCGTCGCCTGCATACTATCGTTTTGTGCAGCGATCATGTTCCGCAGAGCCTGGTGCGCCGCATTCGCCACGCCACCAGCTGTGAGATTTTCGAACACTACGGCTCAACCGAGATGGGCCTCGGTGGCGGCGTGGATTGCAGCGCGCACAACGGCTACCATCTGCGCGAAGCCGATTTGTATTTTGAGATTGTGTCTCCACGGACGGGCGAGCCACTTGCTAACGGGGAGATGGGCGAAGTGGTCTTTACCACGCTGGGCCGCGTCGGCATGCCGCTCATCCGTTACCGTACCGGCGACCTCGCGCGTATTCTGCCCGGCTCGTGTTCCTGTGCATCGCCTCTGCGCCGGCTGGCGCGCGTGCAGAGCAGAGTCGACAGCGAAGTTTCATTGGGGCCGAGAGGAAGCGTTACTATCGCAGCCCTCGATGAAGTCCTGTTCGCAATTCCCGGCGTGTACGACTTCACTGCTGAACTTTCACAGGGAATCCCGAATGAGCTGCAAATGCGCATCTATGCGCCGCAGGCAAGTGAAAGCCTCGCCGCGCATGTGGAGCGCGCTCTTATGCAGCAGCCCGGCATCGCCGCCAATTGTGCTGCTGGAGGCTTACGCCTCACCGTTCTTGTTCATAACGAACCCTTCCCGGTAACGGGAGCCAAACGAAAGGTAGTGGTGCAATCCGTCCAATGAACTCCATTGTGCTTTATCTTGTTCGTCACGGCGTAGTCATTTCAGCGCCAGGCAAATCTTTCATCGGCCAAATCGATGTCCCGCTCAGTGAAGAAGGCGTTGATCAGGCGTGGGCGCTGCGCGAGTGGCTCGAACCGGTCCACTTCAGCCGCGTGATTTCAAGCGACCTCTCGCGCAGCCAGCGAACCGCGCGGATCATTGCCGGATGGCGCACCAATCCAGTGGAAGCCCTGCCTGCCCTGCGCGAAATCAACTTGGGCGAGTGGGAGGGATTCAGCTTTGACGAGATTAGGGAACGATTTCCCGAGGATTTCGCGGCACGTGGGCGTGATATCGAGAACTGGCGTCCACCACACGGAGAAAGCTTTGCCGATTGCTTTGCGCGGGTCAGCACCGCCCTGGATGAGATTCTTGCCGGCTCGCAAGGAAACGTGCTGCTCGCAGGCCATGCCGGCGTCAATCGCCTGATACTCTGTTCGGTCCTGGGGATTCCCGTCAGCGACCTGTTCAGCATCGAACAGGACTGCGGATGCATCAACGTCATCGAGTTTGGCCCTGATCATGCACGCGTTCAGTTGCTGAATCACATGCCCGCTCCTGCGCAGGAAGCGGAGCAGGCTCCCGCGCACGGGTTAGCCGTGTAAACAGAAGGCATCCGCGAGGCCGCAGTCAGCCTGGTAAAAAGCAATTCTGAAGCGGAACGATGACTTGCGAGATTCACATCTTCTGAATCAGAATCGTTCCTCGTTGCGCACCCGCGATTTTTCCGCTTATGGCCACTTTCTGGCCAATGGCCGTCATGGTAAGGATAAGGGCGTTCTTTGTCGCAGGGTCATGGCGAACCAGATGCGGCTCGGGAACACCGTTCAGCAGCAGATGCACATCTTCAATGGAACTGACTTTGCCGCCTTCGGGAATGAATCGCAGCCGGTATTGCGTGGCCGCGGTGATTTGCTTGGTGAGATCGATCTCGAAGTGAGATTCACTCCATGTCCCAACTTTGTTTGGGGCCCACATCTGCGTGGGCGCATTCCAGCCGGCCGGCGGCGCAACGCCGGTATTAAACGCAGCGAACCTGCGGATGTGAGGTTCGCCCTGCGTCTCCGTGACAAGCAGACGTAAAGCGGAGCAGACATGCGGCGTAACAGGAATAATGCGTTTGTGTCCGATGGAACTGCCGGTGTTGAGTGTGAGCCACTGGCCGCTGACGCGGCCTTCCAGGCGAAACGTGCGGACACGCTGGCCAAAACGGCAGTCTTCCTGCAGGATGACATGATCCACCCGTACCGGCTTGGCAAGATGCAGCGTGAGAGTATCGCCGCTGCCTTCCGTTTCCGCTTCGCTCTTGCCGAACCTGCGGCGGATCTCTGCGCCAAACGCCTTTGCCCGGGTGAAATCTTCATCCGCAACGTGACCGTTGGTGTTGGGCGGAACATTCAATAAGAGCTGTGCCCCACGGCCCACCGATCGGTAATAGACCTCAAGCAACTGCTCAAGCGTCATCAGATTGCGTAGATCGGTGGTGCTCCAGAACCAATTGGGACGGCGGATGGAAACATCGCATTCGGCCGGCATCCACGCGCCGCCGTTTGGGTCGCTGTTGAGTGCGGTGGAAACGCCGCTGCGAGCGTCGGCCACGGACTCCGCATTCCAAAAGGGGTAGGGAGCAAAACCATGCTCATTGCCCACCCAGCGCACAGTGGCGCACGGCCCTTGAAAGATGGCGGCATGCGGCGCATATTTGCGCACAATATCGGCAACGGGCACAACGATGGAGCCGTCGAACCAGACCTCGACCATGGTGCCGTAGCGCGAAAGAACCTCAGTAAGTTGCTCGCGATAGATGGCGTTGTATTTTGCCTGAAGGGCGGGAGTCTTGCAGACACCCCCGGTGCCCGCGCCAAGGTACTTGTCGCGCGGGGAGAGATAAACACCAAGGCCAAGGCCATACTTTTTGCACGACGCCGAGAGATTGCGCAGCACATCGCCATGGCCGTGCTCCCATGGGGTGTGGCCAATACTGTAAGGCGTCGTTTTGGTTTGAAACATGCAGAATCCGCCGGCGTGCTTGGCGACGAAGACAACGTAACGCGCGCCCAGATTGACTGCACATTCAGCCCAGTTGTCCGTATCGATGTCCGGGTTGATCTCAGATAACGGTGTGCTTAGGTCATCGTATTCTCTGTTCTGCCATGTGTTCGGCGCAATGTGAATGAACATGCCGAATTCGAGGTCCTGCCAGGCAAGCTGATCGGCGCTGGGAAGGGCGCGAGGCGTTCCGGCAAGTTCAAGAACGTGAGTGGGAGAGGCGACAACGCGCAAAGGACTTGCAACGGTGGCAAGCGTTCCTGAGACGAAGGTTCGACGCGTAATTTTCACGGGCAACTCCTTTTGCTCAGTGAGTAAGCGCCGAAGAGAATCGATGCCGGCGTTCCTGCTAAGCGTGTCATTGGTTCACTCATTCAATGCATACTGCGCTGCGTAGAAGCTTGTCGCAAATCAGCATAAAAGAATTTCTGTGTCTTACGGCTTGAGCTCTCCGCAGCGGTTCCTGGCAATTCGGTTTACTGTGCCTTGGGTGCGGCCTGACCTTCCTTTACTGCTTTAACCAGGCTGCGCAACGGATCGAGCATATCGAAACGTGTCAGTGCGACAGGCGCTTCCGCAGCCTTGATTGCCGATATCTGCGCGGATTGCCATCCGGCAGGTGCGGCCTGGCCGGAAGACAGATACGAGAGCGATGTGAGCCCGATGTTGCCCAACTCGGATAGCTGTGCAGGGCGTTCTTTTGCCTGCGCGAGTAACGGAGAGTGTTCCATCAGGCGAAGTACGCCCGGCTCGGCCGCAATCCATTGCTCAAAGATGGCGCGCAGCTTTGCGGCTTGTTGAGATTGTGTCTGCGGCGACTTGAGGTAAGTTTCAACCAGCAGCTTGAAGTTGTGGCGAAAAGGCGGATCGGGCGGAAGCGCATCGATGACGTGGTCAAGCGGCGTCAGCGTGGTGATGTGATGGGAGTGCGAATAAGCGCCGCGCACGCCGAAGTCCACCGGCTCCAGCGTGGAGGCTAGCACCCGCAACGGGCCGATCTTTCGCGTGCCGGCAAGCGCGCGCAAACTCACGTCTTCCTGCGAAATCTGCGTGAGACCCAGCGCTTCCAGGCGCAGTGACTCCACGCGAAGACGCCGGTACATGTCATTCACGTTATTCACACTTTGCGGCGACCACAGGCGTTCGGCAATTGCCGCGGCGCGCGGCCATATACGCGAGTCGACGTTATGCGCATCCACATATTCACCCCACATGCAGGCCTCACCACCCAGAATGCGCGCGCGCTGGGTGGCATTGAGCGTGCTGGTGGGCGGAATGGGATCAACCTTGTAATACTGCGCCGCAGAGACCATGTGATCGAGATAGTAACCGGATGACAGGATTCCGTCGTGGCCCTCGCGCGCGGCATGCGCGAGAGATTTGTATCCGCGCCAGGACTGGATCGAGACGTCCTTCGGCAGATTGGGTGTCAGTACTTCATCCCAGCCAATCATGCGCTTGCCGTGCTTCTTAAGAATTGGAAGCAGGCGCTGGTTGAAATAGGCCTGCAACTCGGCGGTCGTTGTCATGTGATGCGCGTGCATGAAGGCCTGAATGCGCGGGTTCTGGCGCCACTCCACACCATTGTTTTCATCGCCGCCGATGTGCATGTACTGATCAGGAAAGATGGAGGCCATCTCACCGATGAACTTATCCAGAAAGCGGTAAGTGCTCTTGCGTGTTGGGTCCATTACGGGGTTGAAGACGCCGAAACCCGTTTGGATGTGAAAGGGGCCGGACGCACTGGCAAGCTGCGGATAGCCAACCATCCAGGACGTGGTGTGGCCGGGCATGTCGAATTCCGGAACCACGCGGATACCTCTCGCGCGCGCATAGGCGACGATTTCCCGCGCCTGCTGCTGCGTGTAGTACTGGCCGTTGGAGCCGAGTTGCGTGAGCAGGGGAAAGACGTTGCTCTGCATGCGGAAGCCCTGGTCGTCGCTCAGATGCCAATGAAAGACATTGAGTTTGACTGCGGCCATGCCGTCGAGCGTGCGCTTGATAACGCTGATGGGTTCAAAGTGACGGCTGCAATCGAGCATGAGCCCGCGCCAGCGATAGCGCGGCGTGTCGTGAATGGAAACCGCAGGCAGGAAGTAGCGCTTGCCGTCGTTCTGCACCAGTTGCAACAGCGTTTCAAGGCCGCGCATGGCTCCCACGTCAGTTGCCGCGTTCAAATGCACACTCTGAGACGTGACCGTGAGCGAATAGGATTCATCCTCATTTACGGATTGGATTGCTTCGCCCGGGCCGTTGACCGTGATGACGAAAGGCGCCGCGCCGCTCGCACTGGTTGTCACTTTCGTTGGGACTTCCAGGCCCGTCTGTTGCTTCAGTTGCCGCATCGCTCTGCCGATCGCCCGGTCAAGACGCTCATCGTGAAACTTATCGACCTTTGCCGCAAAATTCGGCGATAGAAAGAAATGTCCCTGTTCGACATGAAGGGAAGAAGGCTGCGGCAAAAGATTATTGCGGAATGCATAAGGAGAAGCGGCCGGTTGGGCGATGCATTGCTGTGCGAGAACGACTGCGAGCACCAGCATGCCTGCGGGCAGAGCTCGCCAAAAGCCCAGTTGCCGGAGAGGCATGGAAAGACGTGAGCAACGAATCATTGAGAGTTCTCCGTTTGGCATGGGAATGTAACTATGTTGACCTGCATTGGATGCTGTTCAATAACCGCAGCAAGTGGCTTCCAACTCTACCAGACTCTATCGAAGCATCACGCTGCAGCAAAGGCGATTGTTAGAGCGCTATGAGCCGATGAGGTGATTTCTTGCCCGGCACGGATCGCGTTCCATGGTTGCTGCTACACAACTTCAGGCGGTTCAATTTGTGGGTGGCCGAGATAGGTCTACCAAAAACTGCGCCCATAATATCAGAAAGACGTCACAGCCGTGATCGAATTGAGCCATTATGATCACTGTATACTAGGCGAATGATCGCCAGGAATGCGCCTTATGTTGCTTGAAATTTGCGTGGATTCACTGGATTCGGCAATTGTCGCGGCAAAGGGCGGTGCAGAGCGCGTCGAGTTGTGCAGCAATCTGCTGGAGGGCGGGATTACTCCGAGCGCTGGCCTCATCCGGGAAGTCCGGGCAGCGATTGGCATCCAGCTTTTCGTCATGATTCGTCCTCGTGGCGGCGATTTCGCTTACACCGAACGCGAATTACAGGTGATGGAAGCAGATGTGGCTGAAGCAAAGCGTGCGGGCGCGGATGGCATTGTGCTGGGCGTGCTCTGCAGCGACGGTCAGGTAGATATTCCGTGCACCGAGCGCCTGGTGAAGCTTGCTGCACCCATGAAGGTTACCTTCCATCGAGCCTTTGACCTCACACCCGATCTCGAGCAGGCATGTGAGGACATCATCGCATCTGGAGCGCATCGTATTCTTACCTCTGGCGGCCAGCAGACGGCTCCGATGGGCGCCGAAAAGATTGCACGCCTGGTGAAGCGGGCGGGTACGCGCGTCAGCATCATGGCAGGCAGCGGCATTAACGCGCAGAATGCGGTGGAATTGGTCCGCATCACGGGCGTTACTGAGATGCACGCCTCGCTGCGAACGAGGACTAAGAGCCCCGTGCACTATCGCGACAAGGGTGTGAGCATGGGAGCACGAAAGAACGCGGAGTTCATTCGCTATGAACTCATCGAGGCCGATGTCCGTGCTCTCCGCCATGCGCTTGATTCTGCCCTGAAGGCGGACGATGTGCGGCGATAAACGACCCGACCGACGCTGCACCCGCCGCGCAGAAACTTCCTCAGTCAGCCTCCTCACGTATGTAATGAGGGAATGCGGTGGTGCGCAGCTTTGCGGCTGCATACGGTATGAGCGTGATGGTCTCCTCCGGTTGATCACTCTTCACGGGGCTTTGAGGTGGCGGGTCCGCGGCGCCATCGACGCAGCGCCATGCATCCAGTTTGCGAGCCTTCACGCTTAGGCTGACAGGTGCGTTGCCGCGCGTAAATGGGCCTTCACCCACTTCTCTTTCCGTCACGGCGATATGCTTTGCCGACAGATCGGCATCCATGCCAAGGGCATAATTCCACTGGGTCTTTGGAAAGACCTGCCAGTCGGCTGTCATGCCACGGTCGCGCAGCTTTACCCAGCTTTCTCCAATGCCGTAGGAGAAGACCAGCGGACCGCGATCCACGGCGACGGAATCCTGGAACCAGCGGGAGACACGAGGCTCCAAGGGAAAGACGATCTCGACACGGTCACCCGCTTGCCAGGTGCGGTCAATCTGAGCGAAAGATCCGGCGGTGGGTGAAGGCTCACGTGTTCCGTTCACGGCGATGGTTGTGCCTTTGGCCCACGCCGGGATGCGCAACTGAAGCGGGAATTTGAGAGAGGCGGAGGGCTTGACTGTGAGTAGGACTTTACCGCGGAAGGGATAGTCCGTCTCTTCTACGATGTGAACCGGCGTGCCGCGTACCAACACATGCACGTCGCAAGGTGCGTAGGCGGCAGCCACAAGACCGTCACTCGCGTCGTTATCCGGATTGCCCGAAAGCATGAACAGGCTGTTTGTGAATTTGGGCCAACCCTGATGGTAGTTGGCTGTGCAACATCCGAAATTGGGCTCGAGCCCGTAGAGATTCGACTCCGGTCCGTCGGTTACCCACGGTTTGTGATGCAGGCTGCACTCCACCTGGTTTGGTTCCTGGTTGTATTGGTGCGCCCACATATCGTCAGTGAAAGTGCCGGGCAGCGCGTTGAACGCCAGCCGTTCCAGGCGGTCGCCCAGGGCCGCGTCACCTGTGATCGCCAAAGAGTGCTCAAGTGAAAACATGTACTCAACGACGGTGCAGAGCTCCGAGCCCTGAGAGGGATTGAGTCCGGCGAGATGCTCGTCGCAGGAGAACATGCCGTTGGGCAGTCCGTGGTAGCGATCGAGTTCCGAGATCATGCGGAGCACGGCGGCGCGGTCCGCATTGGAGCCGGACACCAGTGACCACACAGGGCCGGTCTTCACGGCCTGGCCGTTGTTCACTCCATGGGTAGACAGCGAAAGATCCTTGAGGCTATTGGCTTTGTTGAGCTTCAGGAAGTCGGCCGTTATGCGCTCTTTGTATTGGAAATTCGCGTACTGCGCCATCCAGTCGTAGCCCTGCTTGTGGAGAAGGCGAACGAGATTGAGTAATGGCGCGGAGCCGGTGCGGTTATAAAGCCAGATCACGCTTAGCGCCTCATCCTGCCAGCGGAACTTTCCCCAGTCGCGCAAAGGACGTTCAGGCAAGGTCTTCAACTGATAGGCAAAATACCTTTCCATCAACGGGATTACGCGGGGATCGCCGCTCAATTCCTGATATTGCGTCAGGGCCTTCAGCATCACGATGCGCGGCCACCAGTCGTCATTTGTCGAAGGTCCGATCATCCCGTTTGGAGCCTGATGCTCGAGCGTCCAATCGACGAATCGCTGCGCTTTTGCTTTGAGGATGGGGTCGTTGAGCTGCCAGGCCAACGGCAACAAGCCATCCAGATAATAGGGACCGCGCTCCCACGACTCGCCTGTGCCACCCAGCCAGCCGCTGTTGGGGCCTACGTCCGCCCAGGTTTCATCCAGATGTCCGCTAAGCCCCGTCGCCTGGGTGCGAAGCTGCTCGTTGAGCCAGCCGCGCGGCTGAATTGATCCTAGAGGCAGCAGACAGAACTTGCCGGATTTCAAAGGCGCGCGATCCTTGACCACGGACGTCAGATTTCCTGCTGAAGACCTGGCTCCTGAAGCAGGCGCTTCCAAAGAAAATGCGGAACGGCCCGCGGGCAATGTGGATGCAAGGCCGAGGAGGCTCATATTGTTTAGGAATTGACGCCGAGTGGACAGGACTTTCATGAAACTTGGCACGATAGCCTCCTTGGCCAAATTGAAGCTGAGGTAAAGAAGTTATCGTATCCAAGACTGGAGTACCTTTGCATAGTTCATATGGTCTACTTCGTCATCGTCCACGTAGAGGGGGCAGCGGGCCAAAAGCGTAGTGAGACACACTACGGCGGGCAGCAGGGCCGTTTCAGCAAGGGATGCAATGCTGCATGCCGATGCAATGCTGCAGTCGAATGCTCTCTCTGGAGGAAGAACAGTATGGCTATCCTGGCAGTTCGATCATGCCTCGTTGGATTGCGACGGCGACAGCCTCAGTGCGATCGGAAACCTCCAGCTTCTCGATAATGCTGTTCACGTGGTTGCGGACCGTGTTGCCGCTGATGGCGAGCGCGCTGCCGATCTCCTTGTTGGTCAGTCCGCGAGCGAGCATATGCAGCACTTCCGACTCGCGTGCCGTAAGGTCCGTGCGCATCATGCGCTCCGTCAATCGGTCTGCGATGTAGTGAGGGAAATAGCGCTTTCCACGGTGCACGGCCTGAATTGCCTCAACCATCTCCGATTGCTTGCTATTCTTTGACAGATAAGCATGCGCCCCGGCTCGGACAGCCCGGTAAATTTCCTCATCTGTTTCGTGGGTGCTGAGAATAATTGCGCGCGTATTGATTTTTTCGCGCTTCAACGCGAGCAGCGTATCCACGCCGCTCATCCCGGGCATGCGTAAATCCAGCAGGAGCAGGTCGGCAGGCTTCGCACGCAGGAACTCGATGGCCTCTTCGCCGCTGGTTGCGGAGCCAAGAACTTTCAGGCCTGGTTGAGTACCTAGCATGCTGGTGAGTCCCGCTACCACCACCGGGTGATCATCTACGATAAGAATGCAAATTGGCTTGCTTGCCTGGTCTGACATTTCTCCAGTGCTCCACGAGATAATTCCAAGAGAGTTTTGGCCAGGTGGTGAAGGTGGCCAGTGGTGGCAACTGAATATCGATGCGCACCTGCGTGCCTTCGCCTGGACTCGACCTGATCTGAAAGACGGCTGAGATGCTATGCGCCCGCCTGCGCATTCCCCTGATTCCAAAGCCAAGCGGATTGCTGCCGAGTGCGAACCCTCTTCCGTTGTCTTCGACGTAGAGCGATACAGAGTCTCCGTTGTATGCGAGGCGAATGGTAATCAGCGCGGGCTCCGCATGACGGACGGCATTGGCGATGGCTTCCTGCCCAATGCGGAAAAGTGTATCTGTAATCCGCAACGGGATTGTCCTCTGATCGCCTTCGATACGGGAAAGAATCTGGACGGGACCCCGTCCAACCATGCTCCGGGCGCAGCGCTCGAGCGCGGGTAAAAGGTCTTCTGACTCCAGCGTTTCGCTGCGCAAGGTGGCAATGCTGCGCCGCGCCTCCTCGTGGCTGTGGCTTACAAGGTCACTGGCCAGCTCGAGCTGCTGATGCAGCGTGCCCATTTCGTCCGGCACCTGGTTGCGAATTGCCTGCAACTGAAATCCAATTCCGGCGAAGCTTTGCGCAAGCGTGTCGTGCATTTCATGAGCCAGGCGGCTGCGCTCGTTAACAATGGCGCGAAGCCTCCAGTTTTCCACCCGATGATACAGGGTGACTGCGATAAGAGCGAGCAGCATGGCTGCAATAAGAATGGCGATGACGTGGCCGGTGGTCCACCACGGAGGCCCGGAGACGACCTGCAGATCCTCGTTGGAACGCAGCAGCAGGACGAAGGGGGTGAGGGTTTGAGTCAACGCCGTATCTGTCACACAAACACCGCGCAGGCGGAGAACACTGCCCAGCTTGACCTTGTTGAACAGGTATTCGCTCCGGCCTGGATTCATGATGGCCCGGAACGACTGCGACCCATCGGCAAGGTCAAGTATGTGTGTGTTGCCGGGCCCATGTTCTTTGTCCACGAGCCGGCCACTCACTTCAATGAACATGGCGTCGTATTTGCCGGTTGACGCCTGAGATGCTGTGACGGAAATGGGCGGGACGGGTGTGCGCGCCCATAGAACATGAACCGTAGCCTGCTCCATCGTCGAGCTGAAATCGCCGGGATGCACTTTTCCCGTGGCCTCGACTTCATCTCCTACCTTGAGAAAGGGAGCCTTCGCTTGGGGGATATAAATCCCGCCGGTTGAATCCTCAATGTAAAGTCGTGGGTCAGTCAAAATGACCACGCCGCGCACAGTCTTCGCAGATGATTCGGCAAAGGAGTTGAGGCGAAGACTGGCGATGCTCTGAGCTGCGGCGCTTGAGGGGGTAATCGCCTGCTCGTCGCTGGGGAGCCGGCTGGATGCCGCGGGAACAGCGTTCTGGGACGTGCGAGCGGCTTGCGCGGTCGGCCCGCTATTGCCGGAAGGTTGCAGCATCGCAACCAGGTCTTGATGCGTTGCGGGCCGAACAACGACATCGCGCCACATGCCGCCGGAGGAATAGGAACGGAGTCCAATCCTGCCGGAAGGAATGCAACCGGGATCCGTGATGTCAAGGGAAGTCCGCGCCAATGCGGGTGGTGCGGTCAATTCGACCGCAATCCGGCAACCGACTGCAATCAACTTCAGGTGATACCACTGGAACGGGTGGATGGCGTTGGGGACCGGAACTTGCTTTGTTACCTCCATCCAGCCATGGTCAGCGCGGCCCAGGACAAGTGAGTTGTCAATCGTGCGCACGCCTGCGTAATAGCCTCTGTACGCGTTAACGCCCTCTTCTTCATCGCCTGAACGAATAATCAGACCGGCATCGCCGTTCACGCCGAGCAGATACACATCCGCATCAATCGAGTAGTTGCGCCAGTAGTGGGACCCCGTCAACAGCTTTGCTCCGCGCTCGTCGGAATCGTTGCGCATGACCCCATGCACCAGTTCCCAGGTACCGCCAAAGGCCTTCCACTCATCCGCGTGGGCCTGAGCGAAGGAATCGTGATACGGGAGACCACGCTGCGGGCTATGCAGATAGGCGCGGATGCCAACGAACGCCGCTGCAGAAAGCAGGCACACCAGCGACCCGATCAGGACCCATCGGCGTAACGAAGGGAAACGCTTCATTGGGTCGGACTCCATTTCCAGCGGCCGAGCGTCCAGTCCTGGGAAAGCATGTGACGCACAGAAGCGGAATTGAGATTGTCGCGAGTGATGATTGTGGGCTCAAGATGAGTCATGGCGGACACGGGCTGTCCACGCATTCGCGCATGGATGAGCTCGACCGCCTCCCGGCCCATAGCCCGTGTATTTTCCTGGATCACGCAGTCCAGCTCTGGGTTGTCATTGAAGGACGGCGTACCGGCGCTGTCAAAGCCTATAACCTCCACGCGGTGGCTGCGCGGTGCTGTGTGGAGAGCTGACAATGTTCCGTACAGTGTGGTCGACATCAGCGTCACAATCGCTTCCAGATCGGGATGGGTTCTTAGTGCGTCTTCGGCGACCTGCTGCTCATGAGGTGCGTTGAATGTCCCCATCCGTTCGGTAGCGATATGAATGCCGGGGTAGTTTTTTGCAAAGCTCTGCTCGATCGCGCGGGCGCGGATCATGGTGCTGCTCACGTCGGGATTAAGACCCAGAATTGCCACCGTTCCGTGGCCGTGCAGCAGAGTGGCAACGCGCTCCGCCGCATATCTTCCACCCGCTTCGTCGTCATTGAGGATGTAGGAGAGCTTTCCGCCGGCGGGGATGGGCAGCGGCGAGCCGATGATGACGGTAGGGATTCCGCGCGACAATGCCCTGCGTACGGGGCTGATCAGAGACAGGGCCTGATCGGGTGCCAGAACCAATCCAGCGTAGTGCCCTTTGATGATACGGTTCACCAGCCGGATTTGAGCCTCGATATCGTCTTCGCGCGTTGGCGCGATCCAATAGATGGAGACCCCGGTATTCGCAGCTGCAGTTTCTGCGCCGACATGCGCAGCCTCCCAGATGTTTGTGCCTTCGGTTCGCGGTATGACTGCGATTGTTGGGGGGCGATAGTGGCCGCACCCGGCCGCGCAAAGGACGAGTGCCCACAAAACCTGCCGCAAGCCGTGACCAAACAATCCTGAAATGCGGCGGTCCCCGCATTGGCTGATCTGCCCCATGTAGAGTAGAAGAATTCTACCCCGCAGACGGATAGCACAGCAAGGTAGCCGCGGCATAGTCCATTTGGACTATTTCAGCTTGGTTGCAGTTGCTCATGTTTTTCCCATCCCTGGGGCGTAAGATGGCAGGACTTAAGGCAAAAATGCGAGAGTTCGATGAACGAACGTTTTTACAGCTGGGATGAACGCGTACCAGGAGGGCTGGGCAGCTTAGAGCGAGACCGGTCAGAACTGGGCTGGGCTATTTACGAAGTTGAACTCTGGAGACAGCAATGAAGAAATCGACGCAAAATCTAGTCAACATCCTGATAATGCTGGTGCTATTCATGTTTGCCGGCACGTGCTATGCGCAGTTCACCGGCAGCGTGCAGGGAACGGTGCTCGACACCACAGGGGCCGTCATTCCCAAGGCAACCGTCAAACTGCAGAACCTGAATACGCAGGTATCTCAGGAGACGACCAGCGACAGTGCGGGTGTCTTTTCGTTTGTGAGTCTTGCGCCGGGCCCGTATACCGTGACCGCGTCTGCGTCCGGGTTCGGCTCTGCCACCACGAACTTTACGCTTACGACGAATGAGAACCGGAACGTGCCGCTCACCCTGGCGGTGGGCCAGGTCTCGACCCAGGTGACGGTGACCACGGAAGCCCCGCTGCTCGACACCTCCGACAGTCGTCTCGAACAGACTCTGAATACGACTGCGCTCACGGATCTGCCGCTGCCGGGACGCAATCCAACCAACGTGATTACCGTGGCTCCGGGTGTCACCGGACTTGGCGGTCAAGCCTCGCCCGGGACGGCGCGTTCTACCAACTTCGCGCCTGAAAACTGGGTAAACGCCAGCGCCAACGGGCGCGGGGCTAACGGCAATCAGTACGTTGTGGATGGCATGGACGTAACCAGCAGCATTCGCCCCGGCGTGATCAATCTCACGCCAAACGCGGATACGGTGCAGGAAGTCAGCGTGCAGACCAACACCTACACCGTCGACTACGGCCGGGCGAGCTCCATCCAGACGGTCATGACAACCAAATCCGGGACCAACGAATTCCATGGAATCCTGAGCGATTACTACACTTACCAGGGACTGACTGCACGCGGCGAGTTCGGCGTGCCTCAACCGACCCCACTGAACCCCTACCACGTGAACAACATGTCGTTTGTGGTGGGCGGGCCTGTGATTCCGAAGAAGCAGTTCTTCTTTTTCGTCGGCTATGAGCCGTATCTGTCGCTAGCGTCGAACGGAACCAACGAGGTGGAGTTCGAAGCGCCGGAATTTCTGCAATTTGCACAGACTGTGAAGCCCAACAGCCCTGAAGTGCAACTGATGGAAAAGTACAAACCCTCCGGCGCTACGGCGTCTGGTGTGGCTTCAACCGCGGGACAGTTGTGGAGCAACTCGCTTCCGCAGGCTGACCAGGCCGCATGCGAGGCCGGCGCCGGCAATCTGGGCCCTGCATACGATAACATTCCGTGCGGAACGCCTGTCTTCGACAAAGGTTTCTTTAACTCTTCCAGTTATTACAACGCCAAGCAGTACAACATCCGTCTGGATAAGTACTTCAGCAAAGACCGCATCTACGGTAACTTCTTCCGGACCACCATCGACAATGGCGGGCCGGCAATTCGCCCGGCGTTTGCCACCACCAGCAAATATTTCGTCTTCTCGTTCCAGGCAAACGAAACCCATACGTTTTCGCCCACCATGTTGAACGAGGGAATCTTCGGATACAACCGGATCGAGGGTCATTCCCCCGCAACGGGTCTGTTCAGTGTTCCTATCGTCAATGTCAATCTACTGGGCACCGGGTGGGGCAATGGCTTTGCCGACGGCGATTACATCCAGCACAGCTATCACTGGCGTGATGTGTTGACCAAGATCGTGGGATCGCATGCCTTCAAGGGCGGCTTTGAAGTGTGGCGAGGAGATGACATTGCTCTGTTCGCCGGCGCCTATGGCCAGCCCAGCCTCTACTACCAGAGCATGATTGATTTGATCAACAGCAATCCCTACAGCGAGACTGGCCTCTCGTACGATCCTGTGACCGGCCAGCCGTCGCCCGGAAACTACGGCTACAAGGAAACGACGTTTGGCCTCTTTGTCGAGGACACATGGAAGGCGAACCGCAAGCTGACAATCAATTACGGCATTCGCTACGACAACTATGGAAATCCCTATGTGGCCCTCAAGGGAACAGTGTTGGCGAACTTCAATCTCGCTTCGGGATCGAATATGGCGGAGCGAGTGGCGAATGGTGTTATGCGTCAGCAGTCGCATGTATTTAAAAACGACTTGAACTGGGTTTTCAGCCCGCGTATCGGCTTCGCATACTCGCCATTCGATAGCAATAAGTGGGTCGTTCGCGGAGGCTTTGGACTCTACCACGACTATTTCACTCTGGGGAACGCAGAGAATGGATTGAAGGGTAACCCGCCTGGATTTGTTGTCCCGACTTTCTATAACAATGGATCCACAGCGGCGCCCATTTTCAGTTACGGCTCGCAAAACAGCTATCCGTTTGGCTTTGAGTACCCCGCATTCGTCGGGCAACCGCTCAACGAAAAAGGCGGTATTCCCGGTTCGCAGATCAACGTGGGTGGTACGGCTGTGAATCTCTCTTCTCCGAATACACTTAACTGGTCTGCGCAAATCGAGCGTGAGGTTACAAATCGCGTAACGGCCGCCGTCGGCTATTCCGGTAGTCACTCCTACAATCTCGTTGTGGGGGGCGGCAACACCGGCAATACCTCCTACGGCGCGGATATAAACCTGATTCCCGGCGACCTGATTCAACATCCGGCATTCGATTCGAATGGCTTGTGGACCGGAGACGGTATCCGAACCCGCCTCAACGACAGCTTTGGCGCCATCACCTATGCCTTCAACGGAGCTCGTGCAAATTACAGCGCGTTGATTCTTGCACTGAAGGGGCGCTTTGGCACCGGCGGATTCCTGACGGCTTCCTACACTCGTTCGTCTTCCAAAGACGACTGGGGTAATTACCCCAGCGGCTATACCGCAACTGGCGGGACCAGCTATAACGTCAACCAGTGGTACAGCCCGTCGTCCTGGGATGTGCCGAACCGCTTCTCGCTGGGTTGGAGCTACGATCTTCCAGGTGTGACAAGCCAGGGTGGATTTGTCCGCCGTCTCACCACTGGTTTCAACCTTGCCGGCGTGACTGTTCTCCAATCGGGCACGCCCTTTTTTGTGAACAACACCAACCCGTTGGTTCTGATCGATACGGCGGGCGTAACGGTGACCGAGGCCAACTACCAAAGCGAATTGGCTGCGGGCCACATCGACTTTGCACCCAATAGCGGTAACTACTCGGCTGACGGTTCTAACAACAACATTCCGGATGTCGTCAATTATCACCAGAAAACAGACCGGAAATCCTACCAGTACACGGGAACTATTGACTCAGGCGTGATAACTCGTTCGCAATTCGCGCAACCCGCATTCAAAGTCGGCGGTACGGAAGGCAACGAGAAACTGGGAGCATTCCGCAACCCAGGCTATGCGGACACAGACATGACCGTGGCGAAGAAGACCAACATAACCGAGCGCGTAAACTTCGAGCTTCGGCTGGATATCTTCAATCTCTTTAACCGTGTGAATTTGAACAATGTAGATACGAACTACGGTGATACGAGCGCACACTTTGGCACAACCAGCAGCAACCTGCCACCACGCAATATGCAGGTTGGAGCTCGCATCACATTCTGAAGTCTGCACAGCGCCTTCAATTGGGGAGACCGGATTCTCTCGGTCTCCCCAAGGCGTTACAGAGACAGTTCAGGCACCTCTAGTTATCTGGCGCCGGGCGGCGATGAAAGCGAAGTGTGTTGGCGCCGGGCCTGCATGAACCTCACAACGTTTTGCCGTCATTCTGGTACGATCATGAACTCTTCCTTACGTACGACCCTCCTGTTATTTGCCGCGTTCTTAGCCGTTCTTCCTGCCTCAGCTTTTTCTCAAAACTTCGAGTTAAAGAACGCGTCTACGGTTGCGCATTTCGGACCCGCCGGCCTGGTGTCGGTTGAGAACACCGGATCCCACGCGCGTCTCAACCTGTCTGCGGATGCCTGGTCGATGGTTGTGGATGACGCGACATTGCGCAGTACGGACGCAACCCCAGTGGTCAAAAAGACGGCCGAAGACCAGATTACCTACACGTATGAACTCAGTGGTTATCGCGTGCAGGTTATCTATTGGCTCAAACCCGATTGGAGCTTTGTAGGCAAAAGGATTGAGATTCTGCAGGCTCCCAGCACGAGCTTTACAGTCCACCGGGTTATTCCGTGGGAGGTAACTGCGCGGACTCAGGTGACGAGTGACTTCGTACCGTCCACTTATTTTCCGCAGTTCGGCGCAACCATTGAAAAGAGCCGCCAATCTCTGCCCGGGCGGGACTTCGGCGATTTCCTGCGTATGGCAAATAGCGAGGGCGCACTGCTTACGGTCCAGAACCCGTATCTCAACGTGCATCGCAACGGGCAGTCGGTGAGCATCGAGTATTCGCCTGAAATGGAGTGGCAGCAGTCCTGGGGGAATTTTGAAAGCGATATCGCCTGCATGGGAACCTACCGGCTTACCGGCGAGCGCCTGCCCCGCGAGATGGTGGTGGAGTGGGAACTTCCGCCGTCACAGCTGCCAGCAGATGGAATGGACCGGGCAGAGATCAATGCATTCACGCAGTGTGTCCGCGCATTCCTGATCCACCCAGCGCCAGAGCCCATCACTGTCGAGGTTGGGTGGACGCTAAACGATTATCAAATCGATGTGGGAACAGAAGCAGGCCGCGCCGAATACAAGCGGGTCATCGATGTGGCTTCAGATTTGGGGATCCACAACTTGCTCTATGCGCCCGGCAACTCAAAACTTTCAGAACGTACAGAGAGCGCAGATAGCTGGAGTTGGGAATATGTGCTCTGGCTCGGCCTGGGAGAAAAAATCCGCAAAGGCGAGTGGGATCCCGAGAAGGACCCCATTCCCGCGACCGTCTCAGAGATGATCGACTACGCCAAAAGCCGGAAGATAGGCTTCCTTGCGTACGTCTATCCTTCCATTCCCTTCGCGAAAGATCCCGCATGGATTGTGAAAGGGGCGCAGCCCGGCGGACGTTCAGGTGGGGGCGATGCAAACCACCGTTATGCGACTCTCGCTTCGCGAGCATTTCAGGACTACCTGATCCGGGAGCTTATCGCATTCAAGAAACGAACGGGCATCTCCGGATATGCCTTCGACTACGCTTGGCTGAATCTACCCGGCAGCAGTAGCTATTCGCAGTGGTACGGCTGGCGGAGAGTGATGGAGACTCTGCGCAAAGCTGACCCGTCCATCGTCATCGACGGACGTCAGTCTTATCAACTGTACGGTCCGTGGATATGGCTTGCAGGCAGTTATCCGCATCCCACGGGAACCGATGAGCAGCCGGAGAGCTTCAAGCCATTCCCGGATCTTCACTTTGATCGCGTCTCCGCAGACCGGACCAGGTTTGTGAATTACTGGTATCGCAACTATCAGTTTGCTCCGGAACAGCTCGTTCCAGGTTATGCAACTCACCAGACGGAGCGGTCACGGAATATCCCCGGAGTGGATGGCAAGCCCGGCAAAGTCGAAATGATGTATACGCGCTATCGGCCGCGAGACTGGGACTACCTTGGATTCCGGTATTCGTTTATCTCGTCCATTGCCACCGCAGGCTGGAATAACGTCGTGGACATGATTCCGGGACGGGACCCTGAGGAATTCAAGCATTTCAGCGCGGCAGACAAAACGTGGATTCGCGATTGGCTCCAATGGACAGTAAAGAACCGCGCCTACCTGGAACATACGCGCACCATACTCGGACAGCCCGCCCTGACCCGTGTGGATGGAACCACAGCCATTGTTGGTGGCCGCGGGTTCGTGTTTCTCTTCAATCCGAATTACAAACAGCTCCCCGCACATTTCTCTCTGGATAACTCGATCGGCCTGACGACTGGCGAAAGCTACCTGCTGCGAGAGGTGTATCCGCAGAAGGGCCGCCTGATCGGAAAGCCCGGAGCAGGCGTGTGGAACCGCGGCGACACGGTCGAGTTGCCGCTTGACGGCACCAGTGCAACGGTCCTGGAAATTGAGCCGGCGAGCGGGGTAACCGGGCCGCTTGTCTTTAATGCCACGGCTCTTCACACTGATCTTCAGCCTGACGTAGAAGTCAGGGGAACTGACGTGTCAGTAACGCATGCGGCCGGCGAGCCGGGAACCGAGGAAGAAATTGGCGTGCTGCTTCCCGGCGATTTCAAGATCTCAGACTTCAGCATCAACGGCAAGGTGCAGCGCTTTGTGCAGCACGGCAGATACGTTGACACAAAAGTGCGGTTTGACGGAACCCGGTTTGCGCAAGCGCAGCAGATCAGCATGCAGCCGGACGCGAACGGTACGATGACGGGATCCTTTGTGGTTCCTCAACGCGTCTTTGACCAACTGGATGCTCGCAAAAAGCAATGGCCCATTCCCTGGACGCGCGAGGACTACCAAACGACATGGCTCGTTCCATCGCGGCTCCTGCTCTTTGTGCAGTTTGCTGACGGCGCAGATTCGATGAAAGTGTCGGCCCGTCTCGACGGCAAACCGCTTGTGCTCAAGCCGGCGTACAGTTCCGTTCGTGTCCATGCGGCCAGCTTTGTCGGTTTTTATGCGGATCTTTCCAGCATCACGCCCGACGTGCGGCATACAATTGAACTACAGACTCCGGAAACGGCAAAGGCAAAGCTGCAGGGGATCTTCTTTGATAATGTAGAGCCCCAATTTTCGGAGGTGCTTGCGCGATAATGCACAAAGCAATCGGGCGCGGTGAACGCGATGAGGTTTGGCAGAGTATCTTACATCGATAGAACCAGTGGAATCAGATTGAATCGGCAGGGGGCAATGCCCCCTGGCCGCTCTCCGGCTGCCCCATCGGCCGCAAAGCGGTTTGCCAATGGCGTTCTTTTCTTCCTTCTCCTTGTCATGCCCGTGTCTTTCTGCGCGGGCCAGGGTGCCCCCGGGCAGGACCCGGTGATCCCCATCGTAAGGGCGCTTCAATCCCGCGATTTCTCCACGGCTTTGAGCCTGAGCCAATCTGCTTTGAAGGCTCACCCTGGCGATTACAGAATCTGGACGCTGCGCGGAATGGCAACCGAGGGCACGGGGAATCTACCCGCGGCACTGGCCGACTATCAGCACGCTTTGAAGCTTGCGCCAAATTATCTGGCGGCTCTTGAAGGCGCAGCGCAGGCTGACTTCAGGCTGGGCCACGACAGCGCGAGGACCTATCTCCTGAAGATTCTGGCGCAGCGCCCCGACGATCCACGGACACACGCTCTCCTGGGCATTCTCGACTACAGAAAGCAGAATTGCGCCGATGCCGTCGGCCACTTCGCAAAGGCAACGGCCTTCCTCTCTGCTCAACCCAAAATACTTACCGAGTATGGGGTCTGCCTTCATGCAACCGGCCAAGACAAGGATGCAGTGGCTGTCTTTGCCAAGGCGCTTGCGCTCGATCCGGCCAACCGGGAGGCCCGCTACAATCTGGCGCTCGCACAGTGGAACGCCCGCCAGGCCGACGAGGCGCTCAAAACGCTTCAACCTCTGGTGACGGCGGCTCCTGCCGATCCGGGCGCGCTGGTGCTCTCGGCCGAGATTTATGAGTCGAAGAACGATACTGCCCAGGCCGTCAAGCTTTTGCGCAAAGCATTAACGGTCAATCCCAAAGACATGGACGCCTACATGCAGTTTGCCTCCGTGTCGTTCGATCATGCCTCCCCGCAGGTGGGCATCGACATTATCGATTTCGGCCTCAAACATCTGCCCAGGGAGCCCAGGCTGTATCTGGTTCGCGGCATCCTTTTGACGCAGCTTGGCGACTTCGCGCGGGCCGCCGATGATTTTGATACCGCCAGCCGCATTGATCCATCGCTGCAATTTCTTGACATGGCAGAGGGCATCGTGGAGTCGCAGCGGCACAAGCGGCCTGAGGCACTGGCTAAATTCCGGACCGCCGTTAAAGCTCATCCTGAGGAAGCGTACGCACATTATCTCCTCGCCGAAGCGTTACAGGAGGAAGGCAAGCCGGCCGGAAGTCCGGAATATAAGGAAGAGATTGCGGAAGCTCAGAAAGCGGTCAAGCTCGATCCGGGTCTGGTGGCCGCGCACGATCTTCTCGGTTCCACCTATTATCAAGAGGGGCATTACGATCTGGCGATCAAAGAGAGCCGCGCGGCGCTCGCAAAAGACCCTAACGACAAGCAAGCTCTCTATCATCTGATTCTGGCGCTGCGAAAAACCGGCTCCAAAGGGGAACTAGGTACGCTCGTAAAGCGCCTCGTCGCGCTACAGGCAAAAACCAAGGACAAGCAGCGCTTCCAAAAGCCCTACCGCCTGTACGAAGGCACCGCGCCCAACGGTGCGGCGGCTCAATGAGTGCTTCCGTCCACCAGTCGCAGTCATGCCGAATTTCTGAACAACCCGTAGTTGCAGAGACATTTTTCCATCAATACCGGCGTATCCTGGCAACTGTTTTTGGGGCCACAGGGTATGCCAGGGTAGACGATTCGATTGGATACCTTCCCCATCCCGGCTGCCAATCGAGAATGCCAAATGTCCTTCGCCGCTCGCCAGGAACCGCATCAAGGGAAGATTGCAGGAGCTGATAAACAAAGGCGGAACGAATGCTCCTGATTCGCAACCGCTCTGCATTTGCACAACCAGCCGAACACGTGCCGCTTCTGCATGGCAAGCCTGGGCTTCTCAAAGTTATGATGGATTGCGACTGAGGTGCACCTTTTATGAAGATTGTCCAGCTCGAACCTTTTATTCTGCATGCACCGGTAACGCGCCTGGGGATTGCCGACAGCACGCACAACCTGACCCACTGGGGTGCTCCGGGAGTGGCCATCCACGCTGACAACGGCCTGGTAGGCTATGGATTCTCCGGCACGCACGCCCACCTGCCCAGCGATCGTCTCATCGTGGATTGCATTCTGCATAGTTTTGGTCCGTTGCTCATGGGGCAGGATCCGCGTGAAGTGCGGGCACTGTGGGAGCGGCTTTACAGGCAGGCTGAGATCCTCTGGGTCGGCCGGATGGGAATTACCCACCTGGCGCTCGGCGCGGTGGATATTGCGCTTTGGGACTTGAAGGCGAAGGAAGCCGGGGTTCCGCTCTGGAAACTGCTCGGCGGCTCGGCAGCAAAGAAGGTGGAGGCATACAACACGGATGGAGGCTGGCTGAATTGGCCGCTTGAAACAGTGGTCTCCGACTGCAAAAGGCTGGTCGAAGAGGAAGGTTATCGCGCGGTAAAGCTCAAAGTCGGCGGTGCGAATCCCGGCGAAGATCTGCGCCGCGTGGAAGCGGTGAGAAAGGCGTTGGGGCCGGAGATTCGCATCATGACCGACGCAAATGGCCGGTGGAGTCTGCCGCAGGCTATCCAGACCGCCGGCAGGCTGGTGGATTTCGATATCGCCTGGATCGAGGAGCCGATCTTCTTTGACGATGTGGAAGGCCACCGCCGGCTGGCTGGGGCCATCCAAACGCCGATTGCTCTGGGTGAGCAATTGTATTCGGTCTCACAGTTCCGGGATTTCATGCATGCCGGCGCTGTGCATTATGTGCAGCCGGATGTGACCCGCCTGGCGGGAATCACGGAGTTCTGGCAGGTGGCCGACATGGCCCAGTGCTACAGCCTGCCTGTTGTACCCCATGTAGGTGACATGTGCCAGGTCCACCCGCATCTCTGCTTTGCCCATCCCGCCTGTTCTCTGCTTGAATACATACCCTGGCTGCACGACTGGATGGAAGAGCCTGCCAGAATCGAAGCGGGCTATTATGTCGCTCCCGATGCACCCGGCGCCGGGACAACTCCGAGCGCAAAGGCGCTTCGCGAAATTAACAAAGCATGATCCGGAAGCGATTTCGCTTCAACGAGGAAGAAGCCTGGATTGCCGATGGTGGGAAGCGAACAGGATTTGGCATTGCCCGCAGCGTGGTGAAAGCGGGCGCCGTTAGAACGTTGTGATCGTGCGTGTTTCCGGTTGGCCGGCGCCGGCCCATCACGTGCTTCATTCGGAATGGAGGGAATTCATCGCATGCTGCTCAAAGACAAAGTGATCTTCCTTACGGGAGGTTCTACCGGCATCGGCTGGAGCTGTGCCAAGGCCTATGCCGCTGAGGGAGCCCGGGTGGTGATCGTGGCGCTCGGAGAAGAGGCTGTCGCGAAAGCTGCTGCGGAACTCGGTGAGCCTCATCGCGGTATTCCCTGCGACGTTTCCAGTGACGCGGAAGTGAAAGCGGCAATGGAAGAGACGCTGGCCCATTACGGCCGTCTCGACGCCATACACAACAACGCCGGCATCAGCACGCCCGCGAAAGCCATTCATGAAACTACAGACGCCGAGTGGGATGCGCTCTTCAACACCAATTTGAAAAGCGTCCTGCACACGGCTCGGCACGGCTTCTCTGCGCTGAAAGAGGTCAAAGGGTGCATCCTGAACACGTCGAGCCTGGTCGGCGTCATCGGGCAGGAGATCCATGCGGCCTATACCGCAACCAAGGGCGGCATGAACGCGCTGACCAAATCCATGGCGGTGGATTATGCCAAATACGGCATTCGCGTGAATGCGGTCTGTCCCGCGGGCATCTGGACGCCGATGCTCCGCCAGTGGTGCGCTGAACAGCCGGATCCAACTTCCATTGAGCGCTACCTCGATGAAATCCACGCGCTTGGCTACTGTCCGGAAGGCGATGTAATCGCCGACGCATGCGTCTATCTTCTGTCTGATAAGGCGCGCTTCGTAACCGGCCACATCATGCATGTGAGCGGTGGCGCGGAACTTGGCTATCGCCGGCCGCTGTGAATGCACCCACGGCCTTAATGAGTCCGTTGGTGAGGCCGCACACGAACACCACCAACAATACAAGCCTGTCGGAGAAGAGATGAACACTCAGGTCTCAAATTGCATCGATGCCCATCATCATTTGTGGCGTTACAAAGCCGAGGACTTTCCCTGGATAGGCGAAGGTATGGAAGTGCTCCGCCGCGACTACCTTCCCAAAGATCTCGAAGAGGTGGCGCAACGCGCCGGGGTGAGCGGAACCATCGTGGTGCAGGCCCGGCAAACCACTGAGGAGACGGAGTGGCTTTCCGAGCTGGCATCTAGATCGACACTGATTCAGGGCGTAGTGGGCTGGGCGCCTCTCATCGATCCAAATCTTGCACCGCTGCTGGAACGGCTTGCCGGCCTCCCCAAGGTAAAAGGAATGCGCCACATATTGCACGACGAGGCGGATCCCTTCTATATGCTTCGCGAGGATTTCCAGCGTGGGCTGTCACAGCTGAAAGACTACGGTCTGCGCTATGACTTACTGATCTTTGAGAATCATCTCCCTCAGGCCATCACTCTGGTTGACCGGCATCCCGACCAGATTTTTATTGTCGACCACATCGCCAAGCCGCGCATTCGAGAGCGCAGCATCTCACCGTGGCGGGAAAACCTGAAGGAACTCTCCAGGCGGGAGAACGTCTACTGCAAGCTCTCAGGAATGGTCACCGAAGCTGACTGGAAGCTCTGGTCGGAAGATGATCTGAAGCCTTATTTCGAGACTGTTATGGAAGCCTTCACTCCGCAACGCACGATGTTTGGGTCCGATTGGCCGGTGCTCACTCTGGCGGCAACCTATGGGCGATGGATGACGACAGTGCACAACGCGATAGCGAATTTGTCGCAATCGGAGCAGGAGAGAATTCTTGCGGGCACGGCGGTTGAGGCTTACGGGCTTTAAAGCGCGGTGGCTGCCGGCGAACAGGATTGCACATAATTATTGGGTGCCGGCAGGCAGTGACTCCACGCTCCTGT
The DNA here is from genome assembly GCA_963830225.1 of uncultured Acidobacteriota bacterium. Taxonomy (GTDB): domain Bacteria; phylum Acidobacteriota; class Terriglobia; order Terriglobales; family Acidobacteriaceae; genus Telmatobacter. Next base: position 1,706,255 of record CAWHLO010000001.1, read on the forward strand.
CTTCGGCAGCGTACTTTCCCGGGTACCACCGAGCGCAATTCGACCTGAGCACGATGCAACTTGTCGCCGGCATTGCCTTAACCGGCGACAAGCCAGATCAATACTTCTCCAGCGCAATCACACTTACGTTAGGATCGGGCGCCTGCGCGGGAAGGCTGATATCGAGCGCATGTTCGGTCTGCTTGAAGACGAGAGGCTTTCCGTTCGCAAGCAGCCTCGCTGAAATCACTTTGCCGTCAAAATCCGGCAGCGTGACGGAATGTCCATTCCAGTCAAATACGTGCACGTAGATCGACTTGTCTTTCGCCGTTGTACGATATGCCTGGATCCCCTGAATCGGCCCGTAGGTGGTGCCATAAATGGCATCGCCATTCAGCCTCAGCCAGTCTCCAATGGAACGCAAACGCTGCTGAAACTCCGGCTGAATCTGCCCAGTTGGCTCGGGGCCAACGTTCAGCAGAAAATTCCCGCCGCGGCTCGCAACCTCTACGAGGCTTCGAATTAATTTGCCTGACGATTTGAAATTCCGGTCGTGCTTGTTGTATGCCCACGTATTGTTGATGGTCATGCAGGTTTCCCAGAGCCGAAAATCCTGCGGCGCAGGAACGCCATTCTTCAAGCGCTTGGAAGCGCTGGCATCAACGCCGGATATCTTGACTCCCTTGGTTGGAATTCGTGTGGGAATAAATTGCTCCGGTGTTTCATAGTCCCCTGGCACGCCGATGCGATCGTTGACGAGCGTTTCCGGCTGCAAATGATGAATCATGCTGACCACTCGTTGGCCATCGTATTTTGCCTGATCGTTCAGACCGTCAAACCAGATCAGAGCAACGGGACCGTACCGGGTGAGCAACTCTGTCAACTGCAATTGCAGGTATTCCAGGTACAACGGCCACTGCGGACGCTCCGGTTGCCCCCTCCAATTGACGCTGGCTGGCTTGCTGGTATCTCTAAAGTTCGGGTTATGCATGTCCGGTGGCGAATAATAGAAGCCTAGCGGCATTCCATCCCGATGACAGGCGTTTGAAAGCATCTTTACGATGTCTTTTTTATAGGGTGTATTCGTAATCTTGTAGCTGGTGTATTGCGAGTCGAACATGCAGAAGCCATCGTGGTGTTTCGTTGTAAACACCATGTACTTCTGGCCGGCGGCACGCGCCAGATCGACGAAGGCCTCAGGGTCAAAAAGCGTGGGATCAAAACGTTTGGGCAGCGCCTCATACTCCGCCTGTGTAATGCCTCCCGGCTTCGGCACCATGATCGGCCAGGATGCTTCCACGCTTGCCAGCGAGTAGGGGCCCCAGTGGATGAACATGCCAAACTTCGCATCCCGGTACCACCGGGTTCGCTCTGCCTCTGTTTCCATCATGGCTCCCCATGCAGAACGCGAAAGAAATGGCGCGCAGGAACTTGCCGCGGCGAGCTTCATAAAGTCGCGGCGATTCGGAATATAAATACTCATGATCGCAAGAGGATAGCCATCCCACCATCAGACTGTCAATAAGGTTGTTGTTTCTTAACGTTTGCGGTACCTTTGCCGGTCAGCCGCGATCTGAAATCGACAAGCCTCCACTATGCGAGTGCTAGGCTTCACATCTGCTCGAGGCAAGTCTCCCTCTCAGTCCGCGTGGAATACTTCGTCCATCTCGGCCCACCATTCGCCTTCTTTGCGGGTTGGAATCGGCTCCTGCAGCGGCATCATAATGGCCCACCACTCCTGCGTCTTCGGGTCAGCAGCCATCTTCTTCATGTCCGCTTCAAAATCCGCGCCATGATATTCGAAGTACCCAAACAAAATGTCGTCCTTGAGATAAATGGAGTAGTTTCGGATGTTGCAGTCCGCAATCATCCTCAGCACTTCGGGCCACACAGCCTGGTGATATTTCCGGTACGTTTCCTCCGCACCGGGCTTTAACCGCAGCATTGTGCCATATCGCTTCATCCAGTCCTCCCTCATTTGTGCAACGGAACTTCTGCTTCAATTCTCGCCCAGTCTTCCTGACACTTTAAAGATAATCTCCGTCAGCCAACGGATCGTCCTGACTGCTTATTGCCTGGGCGGGAGTTGTTTCGGAAGTTTTGCCTTGGGAAACAAGGCGATTTGGCAAATTGTCTTCAAAATCAAGTTCAATCCACATTCAGAGTCAGTCTCAAACAGGACCGGTCAAAAGGAAGGCTTCCCAGCTCACGCTCCGAAGTCCATCTCGTTACGTGCTCTCTTCGTCGCCGGGAGCAGTAATTTCCAGGGACGGGGTCGTCAATTTGGCGTATCGGTTCTGATGGTTTCCCGGGTCTGTCTCAGCCAGGCAGTAGCTTTCCTTGCTGTGCTCGACCATGCTCTCCAAGAAGTTGTATGGCACGTATGTGTGTTCTGGAGCACAAAAAAATTCAAAAATCGAGGTGGCAATCGACGGCTAAACGTGACGCTGATCACAGACCGTGTCGATTGCCTCTGGCTTAATGACGGACATACGAAATCGATTGTGAGCCCTCGCAGCTCAGTCTTTTTCCATAAAGAGCCTGTTTTTGTTGTCTTCACCTGTCTTGGCTGGAATCACGAACGGAAGGATGTGGACAATGAAGCGACTGGCTTCACTCCTGATGCTTGGCGGTCTGCTGGGCCTTTTGTCATGCAATGCAGCGAACGAGAGTGGAGACAACAGCGGATCGACGCCTTCCGCACCCTCTCCGACCGATCCATCGTCTCCTTCTGTCCCCGCACAAGCAGGCGACTATGTTGTGACAGCCTGGAGCGAACTGGGGATGCACTGCATCGACGGGAAGGATTATTCCGTTTTTTCCGTTCTTCCTCCGTATAACACCCTCCATGCGCAGGTTATGCGGCGTGGCGATCCTCCAGCGCTGGTCACCGGAGTGACGGTTACCTATCAGGCGATCCCGGATACGACCGGGTCAACGAACACGTCCAGCTCGGGCAAGACGAACTTCTGGACCTATGTAGGTAAGCTCTTTCTGACAAATCCAAGCCCGGATGTGGGCTTGACGGGTAATCCGGTGCAGAGCAACACACCGCATCCCATGACTTACGACAACGCGCTGGGTGAGTGGGATGCCACCGCCATTCCGACGCTGCCGTACGACGACGCAGGGAACTGGAACCCATATCCCATGGTAAAAGTGGTGGCGAAGGATGCCTCAGGTAACGTTCTGGCGAGCACCACAGCGGTGCTGGCGGTGAGCGATGAGCTGACTTGCTCCACCTGCCATGCCTCTGGGAGCAAAAATACCGCGGCAGAACCGGCCTCGGGATGGGAGAACAACTCCGATCCCGCGAAGGACGCGAAGCTGAATATTCTGAAGAAGCACGACGATCGCTGGGATATTTCGTCTTATCTGCCGGCATTGCAGAGCGCTGGCTATACCTACCAGGCGAGTTTGTACGAGACCGCGAAGTCGGGTACTCCGATTTTGTGCGCGGCGTGCCATGCAAGCAATGCTTTGAGCGAACCCGGTATTTCCGGCATCAAGCCTCTGACGCAGGACATGCACACCATGCATGCCACGGTGATCAATCCGTCCACGGGGACCAGCCTTGATAACGCGACAACGCCGAATGCCTCCTGCTATCTGTGCCATCCTGGACCGCAGACCAAATGCCAGCGCGGCGCGATGAACCAGACTGCCTGCTACGAATGCCACGGAAATCTCTCCGTGGTGGGCTCGGCAAACCGCGAGGGCTGGTTGGATTTGCCTTCTTGCCAGATGTGCCACAACAACGGTGCGCGCTACACGAGCACGTTTACTTCGCCGGGCGTGTGGCGCACCACCACAGACACAACCTTTGCGACAAATTCCAATAAACCCTTCGCGGGCAAAAGCCTCTACCGCTTCAGCACGGGCCACGGAGGCGTCTACTGCTCGGGATGCCACGGTTCGCCGCATGCGGAGTATCCCAGTCTTCAGGCGAATGACAATGTGTCCAGCATCAACCTGCAGGGATACGCGGGCAAGATTGTGGAGTGCACGGTATGCCATCTGAGTATGCCGTCCACCGCAACCGGTGGCCCGCACGGCATGCACACCGTCGGCCAGGGATGGATCAACCAGCACCCGCACTACGCGGGGAACGGCGGCTACACCCAGTGTGCCTATTGCCACGGAGCCAATTACAGGGGATCCCCGCTTTCTGCGGTCGCCACTACGCGCACGTTTTCCGTGGAAGACAGCGGGACGAAGACCTTTGCAGCCGGGCACCAGATGAGCTGCTACGACTGTCACAACGGCCCAACCGGAGATTGAAAGCATAGACAGACGGCTCACGCAACAGGTGCTTTTTGCCATGCCGGAAGCGGTGTATTGAGCGGTGTATTGATCTGAGGGGGGCCTTGTTCCTCTGACGCCTGCGTTCGAAATTACCAGCAGAGGAATTAGTCTGCGCCAACGGGCTAATCTGAAGTGGCGCGCTTTGCCCCTCCAGAGCGAAAGAGCGAGCCTCTGTTAGTCGCCACAGAGATACCCAAAACTCTGGATCGCGGAGAGAATTATAAGTTGTTGATTTTATTGGCGTCCCCGACGGGATTTGAACCCGTGTTATCGCCGTGAAAGGGCGGTGTCCTAGGCCGGGCTAGACGACGGGGACGCTCTGGAAGGCAAGGGAAGTGACTGCTTTTCGGTCTGCTCTTCCTTTTGAAGGCTATCAACACCCGGGAACCGTGTCAAAACGCCTTCCGCCATCCCGTCCCCGCCCTGACCGCGGCTTCGGCCCACCAAATGTCCTCTCGGTGGCGGAGGTTAACCGGCCCGGATTCTGCTCCGAAACGCGGCGGTCATACGGCGGCGGCCACGCCGCACGGCAGTTCGGCTCAGTTCGCTGCGCTATCCTCGATGAGAGACCAGCTGCATTTCGTTTCCCGAAGCAAAATGGGCAGCATAATTTTGGGTCGTTTGCCCAGCTTCGGGCGTCAGATAAACAGCATCGCGTGGAAACGACGGGGGCGCGCCGGTGTGTGTGGCGGCCGTGGATACCTATCGAAGCCACATTTGCCAGTGGGTGGTGTCTGCCTGCCGTTTGCATGCATGGTCCGGAACCGCTGGGAACTGTGGGTTGTAACGAAATATGATGGAGATAAGACTCCGGGTGAGCTGTGGGTTGAACAATCCAAAGGAAGGGGCGTTGTTGTGCCTTCGCCGAACAGGAGTGACCACGCCGCCCGCTTCGAGTGGTTAGCGAACGAACATCCAGCAAAGCGTACGGATCGACATAAATTGCAGATTTTCAGCCCTGCATCGCGAAGATCTCAGGGGCAACAAGGAAAAGAACGAGTGAGCAATAGAGCGCTGAAACGCATGGTTGGAGTGGGAGGGCTTGTCCTGCTGGGACTCGTCGCCACTGGTTGCGGGAATAAGAAATCCGCACCGGCGGCCGGACCGGCAGCTCAGGCCATGCCGGTAAGAACCGCGACGGTTACCATGGAACCCGTCGCCCAAAGCAGCGAATACATTGCCACGATCAAGTCGCGGCGCTCGGCCAATATTTCTCCGCAGGTGAGCGGAGTGCTCACTGCCATCCTCGTGCACTCCGGTGAGCCGGTTAAAGCCGGCCAGGCGCTCATGACCATCGACTCGCGTCAGCAGCAGGCTTACGTGGCATCCCTGCTGGCAACCGAGCGCCAGGATAAGGCGGTCTACGACTACAACACGACCGAGTTGGCGCGGCAGAAGAAGCTCTTCTCCGCCGGCATTATCAGCAGCCAGGCCTTCCAGCAGCAGCAACAGGCTTATGCAAGCTCCCAGGCCAGTTATGAATCGGCGGTGGAGGCGCGCAAAACCCAGCAGCAACTGCTCGACTACTACACCGTGCGTGCGCCCTACTCCGGCATCCTGGGTGACATTCCCGTCCATGTGGGCGACTTCGTTTCCACGGGCTCATCAGCCACCCTGCTGACCACGCTCGACAAAGACAGCGACCTGGAAGCCTACATCTATATCCCCACCGAGCGCGCGGCTGATGTCCGCACGGGCCTCGGAGTCGATCTCATGCACAACTCCGGCAAGCTGATCGGAAAAACAAGAATCGATTTCGTTTCGCCGCAGGTTGACAGTACTTTGCAGGGCATCCTGGTCAAGGCGCCCGTGCAGCCTTCATCTCATTTGCGCAACGCACAAATGATTCAGGCGCGCGTCATCTGGAGCACGAAGCCGATGGCGGTCATTCCTGTGCTTGCCGTGGTGCGCCAGAATGGCCTTCCCTTCGTTTTTGTAATGCAGAAGCAGAAAGGCCATTTCGTCGCCCTCCAGAAGGGCATCACGCTGGGTCCAACGGTGGGCAACAACTATTCCATCTCCTCGGGACTGACCGCCGGCGAGCATGTGATTGTTTCAGGCACTCAGTTCCTGGTTAATGGCATGCCCGTTATGCCGCTTCCCGGCTAAGCGGTCCCTTCGGAGTGGGGCTCCGGCGGCCTCGCGCATTGGGAACCGCCCGCGCGAATTTCGCGCGTCTGGCACAGGCAAACGAAAGAGAGACCATTTTGTTCGTCGACTTCTTCATTCACCGGCCAGTCTTCGCCACGGTATGTGCGCTGCTCATCATCCTGGGGGGCGCAGTGTGTATCCCCAATCTCCCCGTGGAAATGTATCCTACCCTGGCGCCGCCACAGATCACGGTCATGAGCACGTACGTTGGCGCCAACGCTGAAACCGTCGAAAAAGCCGTCACCATTCCCCTGGAAGAAGCCATCAACGGTGTGGACGGCATGCGCTACATCACCTCCTCCAGCACCAACAGCGGCGTCAGTACCATCACCGCAACCTTTGACACTGGCTACGACCTCGATATCGCCGCTGTCGATGTACAGAATCGCGTGGCCAGCGTGCAGGGCCGCCTTCCTGCCGCCGTTAACGCCACCGGCATCACCATCAGAAAAGTCTCCAGGAACTTTGTCTTTGCTGCCGGAGTCTTCAACCCCGATCAACGCTACTCCAGCGAGTTCATCTCCAACTATCTCGCGGTCTACGTGGTTGACGCGCTCAAGCGTGTGCCGGGTGTCGGCGATGTCAGGATTTTTGGTGAGCGTCAGTACGCTATGCGTGTGTGGCTCGATCCCGTGCGTATGGCCGCCCGTGACATTACGGCCTCTGATGTGGTCAGCGCGCTCCAGGAGCAGAACGTCGAAATTCCCGCCGGTCAGCTCGGCCAGCAGCCCGCCAATCCCAAGCAGGAATTCGAAATCCCGGTGCGCGTCGTGGGCCGGCTCACCAGCCCTGAGGAGTTTGACAACATTATTGTCAAGAACTCCTCCAATGGCCTGGTCCTTTTAAAAGACATCGGCCATGCGGAAGTAGGCGCTGAAGATTACAGCAGCACCCTTCAATACCAGGGCCGTTCGGCGCTGGGCATTGCCGTTCAGCCGCTTTCCAATGCCAACATCCTGGATGTCGACACGCGCGCCAAGGCAGCCCTGGCGAAGCTCTCCAAGAGCTTCCCGCCGGGCCTTGAATACGCTATCGCCTTCGATTCCACAACAGCCGTCAAAGACTCCATCCATGAAGTGCTCATCACTCTGGGTGAAGCCATCGTCATTGTCATCACCGTCATCTTCCTGTTCCTGCTTGACTGGCGCGCCACCATCATTCCCTCCGTTACCATACCGGTCTCGCTGGTGGGTACCTTCGCCTTCATCAAGCTCTTCGGCTTTTCCGTCAACACGCTCACTTTATTTGGAATCGTGCTGGCCACCGGTCTTGTGGTTGACGACGCCATCGTGGTCATCGAGAATGTCCAGCGCCACATTGCCGCCGAGCATTCCAATCCCCACGTGGCCACCTCGCGGGCTATGGCTGAAGTCACCAGCGCGGTCATTGCCACGTCGCTGGTGCTCATTGCCGTCTTTGTGCCGGTTTCATTCTTCCCGGGTACCACCGGCATCCTATACCGGCAGTTCTCGCTCACCATCGCCTTCTCCATCGCCATCTCAGCCTTCAATGCGCTTACGCTCTCGCCGGCGCTGTCGGCAATTTTCCTGCGCGGTGAAGAGGCCCGGCCTCACCAGCTCGACTTTCTCCACATCCGCTTCATCTCGCGCGCTTTTGCCGCCTTTATTCATGGCGCAGACCGGTTCATCACCTGGCTGGCGCGCACTTATGCCCGCGTCATTCATGAGGCGCTGCAGTTGCGTTACCTGCTGCTGCTGGTCTTCTTTGCTGGTCTGGGCGCCACGGCCTGGATGTACCGCCATGTCCCCACCGGCTTTATTCCGCAGGAAGACCAGGGGTACCTGATGGCGGCTGTTCAGGCGCCCCCGGGTTCCTCGCTCACTTACACCACGGCACTGGCCACACGGGCATCAGCCATCATCGGTCAGGATCCCGATATTGCCGGAGCCTTTGCTGTCATGGGTTTTAGCTTCAGCGGCGGCGCAGCCAATTCGGGCATGATGTTTGTTCGAGAGAAGCCCGCAGAGGAGCGTCGTGGTCCCAACGCTACCTCGGCTGCAATCGTCAAGCGCCTGCAGCCCAAACTGCAGGCCCTGATGATGGCTCCCAACGGTGGCATGGTGCAGATCTTCCAGCCGCCTCCAGTGCAGGGCATCGGCGGCTTCGGTGGTTTCCAGTTCATGCTTGAGGATCGCAGCGGCGGCTCCCTCACCGATCTCGATCGTGTGGCGCACCAGATCGTCAGCGCCGGCCGCGCTGTCAAGCCGCTCACTTCGCTGTACACCTCGTTCTCCGCCAACGACCCGCAGATTCTGGTTACCGTTAATCGCCAGAAGGCCAAGGCGCTGGGTGTTCCGCTTTCGCAAATCTCCTCCACCCTCAGCGTCTTCATGGGCTCGCGGTACGTCAATGACTTTGACTTCAACAACCGTACCTACCGCGTCTATGTGCAGGCAGACCAGCCCTTCCGCATGCGCGCCAGTGACCTGCACAGCTACTATGTGCGTTCCAATACCGGCCAGATGATTCCGCTCGACAACCTGGTCACCGTAGTCAACAGTTCCGGCCCGCCCGTCATTACGCACTACGACCTCTTCCGCGCTGTCGAGATCGACGGCTCCTACGCTCCCGGATATAGCTCGAGTCAGGGCATTGCAGCCATGGAGAAGCTCACCCAGAAAGAGATGATGCCGGGCATGGCTTACGAGTGGACCGGCCTCACACTTGACGAAATCGAATCCGCCGGCAAGACGCTTGTTATCTTCAGCCTCGGGCTCCTCGTCGTCTATCTCACTCTTTCGGCGCAGTATGAAAGCTTTGCGCTGCCTTTCATCATTCTGCTCGCCGTGCCCATGGCGGTTCTGGGCGCGCTGGGCTTGGTGTCGCTGCGCGGCATGTCCAATGACGTCTACTGTCAAATAGGCCTGGTCATGCTTATTGGCCTCGCAGCCAAAAACTCCATTCTGATTGTCGAATTCGCCGAACAGTTGCGCCGCAAAGGCCGATCTATCACTGAAGCTGCCATTGAAGCGGCCGAACTGCGCCTGCGGCCCATTCTCATGACATCGTTCGCCTTCATTCTCGGTCTTCTGCCGCTGGTCTTCGCCACCGGCGCTGGCGCGATCGGACGTCGCTCAGTGGGAACCACGATCGTAGGCGGCATGTTGCTCTCCACCGTGCTCAACCTCATCTTTATTCCTGTGCTCTATGTCATTGTGAGCCGACTGCTGAACCGCGGCGTCCACAAAGGGCTCCCGCCGCCCGAAGCTGGAGGCCCCGCGCCCGCAGTCTAGCCTTCCGAGTACCCGTCCTTGCGGCTTCTATCTGTCGCAAGGGCGGGAGGCCACAGTCATCGTCAGCGCGAAGGCCAGCCTCTACGCCGATATCCCCAGTGCCAGCGAAGGATCGGCCGTCAACTCCGGCGGCGCAAACTCGCCTGCCTTCAGCCGCGGCCAGGCGGCAGCGGCGATCATGGCGGCGTTATCCGTTGAAAGCGCCATCGTGGGAAACAGGACCCGCACATTGTGCTTCGCTGCTTCCTTCACAAAGCGCTCGCGCAGTTCGCGATTGGCCGCCACGCCTCCCGTCACCAGAATCCGAGCCGCACCCAGCGTCTTCTGCGCGGCAAAGCTCTTCTTCAGCAAATCGCCCACAACAGCGTATTGAAAGCTCGCCAGCAGGTCCAGCGTGGCCTGCGGACACAAGGCCAGCGCCTCCTCGTGCGATTGCGGAGGCCGCAGGTCCGCAGTCACACGCCGCGCCCGCTCCGCCGCTTCTTCGCGCATCCCGTGCAATTCCACATAACGCAGCACCGCTGTCTTGATCCCCGAAAACGAAAACAGAAACCGCGGATCGAGATTCGCAATCGGCGCCGTCTTTGCCGCCTTCGTCCGTGGAGTCTTACCGGCCAGGTGTGCCTTGTGTTTGATTTGCGCAAACGAAAACGGCACTGCCCGCGGATCGCCATACCGGGCCAGCGTATCGATCCACGGCCCACCCGGATACCCAAGCCCAAGCAGCTTCGCCACCTTGTCATACGCCTCGCCGGCAGCGTCATCCACCGTGCGGCCCACAAGCTCATAGCTCCACGAGCCATGCGCAGGCCGCGCCAGATACAGATGCGTATGCCCGCCTGACACCACCAGCGCCAGCGCCGGCTCCTCATCGGCTGGAGCTTCCGCTGCTCCGCGCGCCCGCAGATCCTCACACTCCTGCAGCAGCACCGCGTGAATGTGCCCTTCCAGATGATTGACGGCAATCAGCGGAATTTCCTGCGCAAAGGTCAACGCTTTGGCGTAAGTAATGCCCACCAGCAGCGCCCCCGCAAGCCCCGGCCCTGAAGTTACGGCCACCGCATCCAGATCGTTGAGGGTAACGCCGGCAACCGCCAGGGCTTCGCGCACCACCGGCACAATGGCGCGCAGGTGCTCCCGGCTCGCCAGCTCGGGAACCACCCCGCCATACACCGCGTGTGTCGGAATCTGCGAAGCCACCACCGACGAAAGCGTCCGCTCGCCGCGCTCCACCACGGCCGCGGCAGTTTCGTCGCACGAGGTTTCAATGCCAAGAATCAGCCCGGCGCCCATCTATCTAGTTTATCGGGCAATGTACCGGGGAATTGGGCAGCGCAGCTCCGCCAAGGTCGCCCAAATCGGAGCCGCGCGCTTCCGCAAGCCCCGCCTACGGGTTCGGCATCACCAGCACCTGTACTCCGCTGGCCGCGCCCTTTTCATGAAAGACCGTCTCCGTCGCCTTCCTGAACTCGTCCGGCTTCGCATAAGGAATGTCCGTGAATGTCTGCGGATTCCGGTCCGTCAACGGAAACCACGAGCTCTGCACTTGCACCATGATCCGGTGCCCGCGCCGGAAGGTGTGAAAGATGCTCGGCATCGTGAAATCGATCTCCGTCATCTTCCCCGGCGTCAGCGGCTCCGGCTTCTCCAGGCTGTGCCGGAACTTTGCCCGGAACGGTTCGCCCCGCAGCAACTGCTCATAGCCGCCCATCAGCAATGGTGGCGCGCTAAGTATCCGCTTGTTCGGCTCTGCGCCATTACCCGGGTTCGCATAATCCTCCGGATACACATCGATCAGCTTTACATCGAAATCCGAATCCGTACCCGTGCTGGCCACCCTCAGCCGCGGCGAAATCGGCCCCGCAATCGTCACGTCTTCCTGCAGCGGAGCGGTCTCATACACCAGCACGTCGGGCCGGTAACTCGCAAAGCGCTGATCGTCCACCATATACCGCTGCGGTACCGTGTCCGTGGTGTAGCCCACAAACGGCACCGGATGGTTCGGGTCGCTCACGTACTCATCTGAGCTTTTTACCGCCGCGGGCGCATCGAAGCTCAGCTTCCCGTCCGCGTGAAAATAGAGCATCTCCGGCTTGGCAGCCTTGGGCGGCCAAGCGTTATAGCGGCGCCACACATCTGTTCCGGTTTCAAACACAATTGCTTTGGGCAGCACCTCACCCTTGCCCTTCAGATAATGCTCGAAAAACGGAAACTGAATATGCTTTCTGAAATAGTTGGCTGTCTTGGCGCCGAACTGCACATCGCCCAGGTGGTCACCTGCGCTGCGTGCCCATCCGCCGTGCACCCATGGACCCTCTACCAGCGTCGTCGGCGTCTCGGGATTGAATTTATTGATCGCATTCAGAGTCCGATACGGCCCTTCCAGATCTTCCGCGTCAAACCATCCGCCCACCACCAGCACCGCGCAATGAACATTCTTCATGTGCCGCGATAGGTCGCGCGACTGCCAGTAACTGTCATAAGTCGTGTGCTTCCACTGGTCGTCCCACATCCAGTTAGGCTTTTTCAGATGCTTATCCAGGTTGGCAATGTTACCTGCCTTCAAATAAAACTCGTAGCTGTCCGGCGTGCCCCAGTCAAAGGGAAGCGTAGGATGCGGTGCCACGGGATTCTTCTGCACATGAAAGAACGGCGCATAAAACCCAAACCCGGCTGACAGCATGAAGGCCCCGCCGTGATACGAGTCATCGCCACGGAACAGATCCGTCATCGGCGCCTGCGGACTTGCCGCCACCAGCGCCGGAGGCGAATCAATAATCGATGCCGATGTAAAGAAGCCCGGATACGAAATCCCCCAGATTCCCACCTTGCCGTTGTTATTCGGCACATGTTTCAGCAGATAGGCAATCGTGTCGTCGGTGTCCGACGCGTCATCCACGTCCTTCGATGAAGTCTTCACGTCGATATGCGGCCGCATCTCGACAAATTTGCCCTCGCTCATCCATCGCCCGCGCACGTCCTGGTAAACAAAGATGTAGCCCGACTTCTCAAACGCGTCCGACGGCCCCAGGTGCTTCGGGTAGTTGTCCTCTCCATAAGGCGCTACGCTATACGGCGTACGCTCCATCAAAAACGGATAAGGTCCCCGATCGTCAGGAAAAGCGGAAGCCTTCGGCACATACACCGCCGTGAACAGGTGAACCCCGTCACGCATGGGAATGCGGTACTCATACTTGGTGTAGTGCGAGCGGACAAAGTTCTCCGGCTTCGCGGCCGGTTTGGCCTGCGCCTGCGTCAGTGGCGACAACGAGCACAGGCACACAAAGACTGCAAAAATGCGGCGCAAATCGCTCAGCATGGCTTTGAGAATCTCCTGAGAGAAGACTACTGCATTCTGTGGGAGCCCTGCGATCTTACCCGGTGATCACAGGACCGGCATCGGCGTTGGAGAAATCGCGGTGTCTTGTGCTGACAGAATCTTCCATTCTCCCCGGTCGTTCACAAAGATCAGCTTCATGCGTGTCCGAAACACTCCTGGAGCGGTCGGAACAAGGCCGGGCGGCAGAGCCTCGAAGTGGGTCACTTCGTTTGTGGTGTCTACCATCGCCAAACCCGGCACAGGATACAGAATGCTGTCGACGCTCATCGAACAGGGGCTGTCTTTGTAAGGACCGCTGAAGAGGAACTTGTGTATCGCCTCAATGGCAGCGCGGCCTCGCACCAGATCGCCGCGAACGTTCACGAAGGTGGCGCTTTCGGTGAAATTCCGGGCCCATGCGGTGGCGTCTTTGCGATTCCACGCATCAATTTGATCCGTGAGAATCGCCTGAATCGCCCGGTCCGCGGCTGGAATTTGCATGGAGACTTGCATGGCCATCATGATACCGCCGTTGCAAATCCGCCATTCTGAAATCTCGCGTAGGCCCGCAACCCTGGTCGTCTCAATGGCGTGTTTCCTTGCACCAATCATCCCGGCGCCCGTTTTTTCAATAGTAGGTGTGACTTAAATCACCGCTTGGATAGCGCGTACGAGAGAGAATGTGATTGTCGCGACATGGATCGGGGAATCAGCAGGAACGATTCTCCTTGAGCCGGCGATACGAGGCGGCCGTGGAAGGGGAAGCCGCAGCTGGCCTCGATTATCCAGGTATGACCAGCAGCCGTCCGCTGCTGACCTCCGCAGGCGGTTGCTGGTCTCTGGGATTTCGCCAATCGATTCGATCCCAGCTTCGAAGAAACTCTCCACCAGCCAGAAAGACGGATTCAGGGAGTGTTGCCGGCAACTCGGGGAACGCTATTTGACCAACATCCCCGCTCAGTTTCCCGCTGGAACGATCACGCGTAATCTTCTGCACGCTGCCCACGCACCACCCCACGCCCCACTCCAGCCGCAAATTTTTTCGCACAATGTGCGTCTGATCACTTGACTCGTACATTTGTACGTTGTATATGTACAAATAACAAATGAGACGCGAACCCAAACTCGTGATCGACACCGCATCCACCGTACCGGTCTACCGCCAGGTCGTCGATAACCTCCGTTCTCTCCTGGTAGAAGGCCTGTTGCAGCCTGGCGACAGTCTGCCTACGGTGCGTGAATTGGGTCTGGAACTCGGCATCCATTTCAACACCGTTGCGGAAGCCTATCGCCTCCTCGCGGCAGAGGGTTGGCTCGATCTGCGCCGCCGCCGCGGCGCGGTAGTCATGCAGCGCACCGCCCCCGCACAGCAACCTGACGCAGCCCAGCAGTTCAGCCGCAGCCTGCGCCAGCTCATCGCCCAGGTGCGCGCTGAAGGTCTTTCCATCCACGCTGTCACTCACGAAATGGAACGCATCGTACGGGAGCTATCCGCATGAAAATCGAACTGCAATCCGTAGCCTTCTGGGCCCTCGCTGGCGGCCTCGTGGCCGTCGCCGCACTCAACTCGTGGCTCTCGCGCATCAACCAGTTCTTCTTCTTCTCGCGCACGGTCGAACCCGCGTTCGCGGAGTCGTCACGCGCGCGCCAGATAAGCAGTGGTTATCTGCGCGGTGTGTGGCTGGGATGCGTCGCATCGGTGCTCGCCTATGCGGGCATCGTGGCCTCCACCCGGCTCTCTCTGGTCGCCTCTTTCGCGCTGGCGGTCCTGTTGGAATGTGTTCTTTGCTCCGCAGCATTCGCCCGCGCGCATCGGCTCACGGGCGATGCCCTTGCCGAAAGCCCCGCACCCAGCGCCGGCGATCGGGATCATGCCGATGCGCCTGCCGCCGTAGTCAGCGTGCCGCTGCTCGATCCCACAAGCTTCACGCGCGCCATGCTGGTGCAGCTTGTGCTTGCTCCCGTCTGTGCGTTCCTCGCATGGGTCGTACCCATGTGGACAATGCACATGGACCTGGGCTCGTTTGCAACGGCGATTTCTGACAATGGAGCGGCCTTTCTCAGTGGGTTGGGCCTGGGACTCATGGTGGGAAGCATCCTTCTCTACCTGCAATTGCGTTACTTCTCTCGCCATCGCTCGCCCATGGCGCGTTTTACCGCGCGCGGCTGCGTCATTCTGGCATGGTGTGGAGCGGCCGCCATGGCGTTGAGCTCCCTGTCTGTGCCGCTTCACCTGGTAATCACTCCAGCGATGAAGGGGACGATTCTCGTCGTAATCCTGGCCGTCGCCTTCCTGCGTCTTGCTTATAGCTGGACTCGCTTGCACTTGTTTGCGCCGCCGCAGATCGAGCGCAGCGGAGATCAATTCTGGCGGTGGGGCCTCTTCTACTACAACCCGTCCGATCCCACGCTCTTCATCCAGCATCGTGCCGGCCCGGGCTTCACCATGAACTTCGCAAACTTCTTCTCATGGCCGCTCGCGCTCTTCCTCGCCGCAGACCTTGTCTTTCTCGTCTCTTTCCACCTGTATCGCTGAGGCGCTCGCCCTTCGCAACAGTCTCGTTGTTGCGGAGGGCGCTGCATTTTCTCCAGTCCGGTCTCTTGCCGCGAAAACCCCGGAAGTGTAAGTAATGAAAACTGCCGGAAAATCACGGAAAAAACCGGAGAAAAAGGCATCACTTATCTACTTTGCAGCTAGCTCTTCAGAGTTTTGCATCCGCGCGAAAGACGTGATCCGGCTGCCAGTTGCAGCGCATCTGGTGCAAGAGCCGCGCGATTCGCCCGATCTTCTCTCTCCCCTATTTGCGTCTTCACAACTTCCTTATGTCCAAGGTCCTAAACTAAAAGAACTCCTGTGTGGTGAGGACTTTCAGGCAGCCGTGAGCCGGTAGCAGACTCCGGCGGAAGTCTCCCCGCGCGAGGAAGGAGAGCCCATCAAGCCGTGCTACATGAACTTGTTTGCTCTACCCCGCCGATTCTCGACAGCGCCGGCCCGCCGGCTTTACAATCCGTCTTTCACTGCAACAAACGTTTTGTCGTGATCCCCGTAAATCCCATTTCAAACCTGACAGGAGAAGTTCAATGCCACGCACACCTGATGATGTAAAAAAGCTTGCCAAAGAAGCTGGTGCGAAAATGGTCGATCTGCGCTTCATCGATCTGCCCGGTATCTGGCAGCATTTTTCGATTCCCGTAGAAGACCTCGATGACAATCTGTTCAGTGCTGGCATCGGCTTCGACGGTTCAAGTATCCGTGGATTTCAGCAGATCCAGGAAAGCGATATGATCCTGATCGCCGATCCTGACACCGCCATCATGGATCCGGTGCTGCAAATCCCCACGCTTAACCTCATCTGCAACGTCTTCGATCCTCTCTCTCGAAAGGCCTATACCCGCGACCCCCGCGGCGTGGCCCAGAAGGCTGAAGCGTACCTCAAGACCACCGGCATCGCCGACGTCAGCTATTGGGGACCGGAAGCTGAGTTCTACATCTTCGACGATGTCCGCTATGACCAGACGGCACACAGCGGCTACTACTACGTTGATTCCAGTGAAGGCGCCTGGAACACCGGCCGCGATGAGGGTCCGAACCTCGGCCACAAGCTGCGCCACAAGGAAGGCTACTTCCCGGTGCCGCCCTCGGATTCGCTCCAGGACCTCCGCTCGGAGATCGTCCTCGCTCTCCGCAGCATCGGCGTGCCCGCTGAAGTTCACCATCACGAAGTCGGCACTGCCGGCCAGTGCGAAATCGACATCCGCTTCGGCCCGCTCGTCAACATGGGCGACAATCTGCTCAACTACAAATATGTTGTCCGCATGATCGCCAAAAAGTACGGCAAGACGGCAACCTTCATGCCCAAGCCGCTCTTCGGTGACAACGGATCCGGCATGCACGTCCACCAGAGCCTCTGGAAGGGCGACACCAACGTCTTCTACGATCCCAAGGGCTACGCCCTCCTGAGTGACAGCGCAAAGTACTACATCGGCGGCCTGCTCAAGCACGCACCGGCGCTGCTGGCCTTTGCTGCTCCCACAACCAACTCCTATCGCCGCCTGGTGCCGGGCTTTGAAGCTCCGGTCAACCTGGCTTACTCGCAGCGCAACCGCTCGGCGGCCTGCCGTATCCCCATGTACTCCACCAGCCCCAAGGCAAAGCGCATCGAGTTCCGCTGCCCCGATCCTTCGTCGAATCCCTACCTGGCCCTGTCCGCACTGCTCATGGCCGGTCTCGACGGAATCCAGAACAAGATCGATCCCGGCGAGCCTTTGGATCAGGATCTGTACGAGCTGGAGCCGGAAGAAGCGTCCAAGATCAAGAGCACTCCCGGATCGCTGGGCGAAGCGCTCGATGCGCTCGAGAGTGACCACGAATTCCTCCTCAAGGGCGACGTGTTCACTCCCGACCTGATCGAAACCTGGATCACCTACAAGCGCGAGCGCGAGCTGGCTCCCATCAACCTCCGCCCCGTGCCCCACGAGTTCTTCCTTTACTACGACCTGTGAGGCAGAGCGCGAGCATGACAACCAAATCCACCAGCAAAGGGAACGGCCGCTTGCGGCCGCTCCCTTTTGCATATGCCGGTTCGTCCTGGCAGGCTTTTCATCTCTTCACGAATAAGTCCGGATAACAGGATTGAACGGCAACCACTCCACAAATCTCGACAGTGCAATCGCCCCGTGCGGCGGGGACAGTTTACTCTGTATAAGAGACCCCCTGAACAGCCGCCAGCCATCCTCGGGGCTGTAACTCACCACCGCCAATAAGGCAATAAGGAGAAGTATGTCAACTGAGTACCGCGACTTCCTCGCTCTGTCCTATGATGAGCTGGAAGAACTTAACCTCAAAGCCAAGAGCGATCGCCTGAACCGGGTCGCCCCTGACAAAATCCGCGAGGATCGGCTGAAGTACCTGACGGACGAGAAGAAGATCAAGGCCGTAACGGTGCTCTTTTCCGATCTCGAGGGCCGTCTCCACCTGCTCGACTACGACAAGAAGTTTCTGCTCAACTCGTATGAGAATCTGACCTTCGACGGTTCCTCCATCCGCGGCTTCACCGCGCAAAAAGAGAGCGACCTGCGCCTCGGCATTGACTGGAGCGCCTTCTACTGGGTACCCGCCGACGTCTTCGGCACCGGCAAGGTCCTGGTCTTCGGCGACGTCATTGACAAGGACGGAACCCAGTACTCCGGCGACATCCGCGGCGTGCTCAAGAACTACGCTGACAAGCTCTACAGCGAGAAGAAGTACACTCTCAACGCATCTGCTGAAATCGAAGGCTTCCTCTTCGCCGGCAGGGATGCGGAGCGCAGGTACCACGAGACCCGCAGTTTCGACTTCATCAACACCGGCGGCTACTACCACGTCCTCCCGCTCGATCCCCTGCGTCATTTCATTGATACTGCGGCTGAAGTGCAGCGCGCCATGGGCTTCCAGAACGAGAAGGACCATCCTGAGGTTGCCCCCAGCCAGTTCGAAATCAACTTCAGCTACGCTGAGGTCGTGGCCGCGGCTGACCAGATTCAGCTCTACAAGCTGCTCTGCCGCCAGCTCGCCGCCAACATGGGGTACACGGCTTCCTTCCTGCCCAAGCCCATCGTCGGTGTCAACGGCAGCGGTATGCACACAAACGTCTCGGTCTCCGAGGGCAAAACCAACCTCTTCTGGGACGAGAAGGGCGAAGAGCAGCTCTCCAAGTTCGGCTGGAGCTTCCTCGACCGCATTCTCAGCCACGCGCTCGACCTCTGCCTCATCTTCAACTCCAGCGTCAACGCCTATCGCCGGCTTGACCCGCACTTTGAAGCGCCCAATCAGATCCGCGCTTCCGCCACTGACCGCGGCGCCATGGTCCGCGTGCCCATTGGCAACCACCGCTCCATGCGGACTGAAGTCCGTGCCGTTGCGCCCGATGCCAATCCGTATCTGGCCCTCTTCGGCATCTTCAAGACTGGCGTGGACGGCCAGATCGCCAAGGAAAACCTCCGCGGCGGCGGTCGTTACCTGCCCGATAACATCCAGCAGGCCATCGGCGATTTCAAGAGCTCAAAGTGGATTGCCGAAATTCTGGGCGCCGATGTCCAGGGCCGCTACGCGGACCTGAAAGAGGCTTCCGCCAACCGCTGCCCCCGCGAGCTTGGAACCATCGTCAAGGATTGCGAGGTCCAGTTCCACCACGCTGTCTACAACCAGTCTCTCTGGAACATCTTCTAAGAGAACTGCAACTCGCTTCACAACAGGGCGGCGCGGCTATTCATAGCCGCGCCGCTTTGATATATGCCTTGTCTGCGGCGGCTCACTATGTTTACTACTTGTGCCCATTTTGGGAACATGGTATTGTGTGACTGTGCGGATCATTGCTCGAAGCACATTGCTGAGGTTCGTCGAAAAGCTCCAGGGGCACAAAGACCAGCGTGCCGTTAAAGTTGCGCTTGATTCCTGGTATCAGGAAGCGCTGCATGCAAAATGGCAGAATTCCTCTGAAGTAAAAGCAAGCTACGCCCAGGCCAGTATTGTGGGTGCTGACAGGGGCGTCTTTAACATCAAGGGAAATGCGTATCGGCTGGTCGTAGCCATTGATTACAAGCGGGGCATTGTCTTCATCAAATGGCTGGGAACGCATAAAGACTACGACGCAATTGACGTAAGGAGCATCCGGTATGCATCTGAAGCCGATTAAAACT
This sequence comes from uncultured Acidobacteriota bacterium, assembly GCA_963830225.1. Classification (GTDB taxonomy): domain Bacteria; phylum Acidobacteriota; class Terriglobia; order Terriglobales; family Acidobacteriaceae; genus Telmatobacter. Next base: position 1,725,941 of record CAWHLO010000001.1, read on the forward strand.
GAAGCCGAACACGGCGCGGCCCTGCGCGAAATCGAGCGTCTCTGGGGCGCAAAGGAAGGCACTGCCGACGGCGACCGCCTCGAAATCCTCACCACGCTGGTTGAGGCCTATGAGGAAGCACGCTTTCCTATGGATCTCCCGGACCCCATCGAGGCAATCAAATTCAGGTTGGAACAGCAGGGTGAGGACCAAAAGGCTCTTATTGGAATTATCGGCAACCGGACCCGCGTCTACGAGGTTCTCCGCAAAGATCGTCCGTTGTCGCTGGCAATGATCCGTCAATTGAACGAGCAGCTAAAAATACCAGCCGAAGTTCTCATCCGGCCAATTCGGCTGCGGAAGAAGAAAAAGGCCGCCTGAACGGAACAAAGCCGCGGCTTACAGGATCGCCGTGAGCAAACCCCGCGTCCTTTTGCGCCCACTATCCTCAGCGTGTAGTCTGGGTCGTTCTTGCCGCGCGCCGTACCTCCTGCGAGAACAGCAGTCCTGTTCAGAGGATCCATAAGTGAAGGCATAACGCCGGTTATAGCCGCCAGGCGCCAGCATCCTAATGGTTCCCTTATTCCCGCCGTGATACAAGCCAAAGAACAGGGTTCATTCGTACGGCGTCCCCGCAGCGCCATAATCCTGAATCCGCGGCAAAGGAAACCCCATCGCCCTCATGAGCGCCGGCCCTTCAGTCGAGCTTGAATCCCTCTTCGGAGACTACCCTCTCGATCACGCCTTCGACGAGATGCGCGAGCCCTCGGGCAACCTGCGTCCCCAGTACCGAGCTCTCGCTGAGACCATCGCCTCGCTCCCTGAAGATGAACTACAGCAGCGCAAGCAATCGGCTGATCTCTCCTTCCTCACTCAGGGCATCACCTTCACCGTCTACGGCCGTGACGAAGGCACTGAGCGCATCTTCCCCTACGACCTTCTCCCGCGCCTCGTCACCGCCGCCGAGTGGGATCGCATCGAGCGCGGCCTCACCCAGCGCATCACCGCGCTGAATCTCTTCCTGCGCGACGTTTATTCTGACGCCAAAATCCTTGCCGACCGCGTCATTCCCCGCGAACTGGTTTACAGTTGCAGGCATTACCGCCGCCAGATGCGTGGCCTCCAGGTCCCGCGCAACGTCTACATCGCCGTCGTTGGCAGTGATCCCCGCGCGCTATGTCTCCGGCTATCTTTACTGCAGCCGCGAGAGTCACGACCGCTCCACGCCCGACGCGACACACGCGTGGGTCGAAGCACTTATGCCCCAACTGGGCTGGGTCGGCTTCGATCCAACCAACAACCTGGTGGCTCACCGCCGCCACATCCGCACCGCCGTAGGCCGCGACTACGCTGACGTCCCGCCCACGCACGGCATCTTCCGCGGCAAAACCACCAGCGAGTTATACGTGGCTGTCCACGTGGAAGCCGGCGACCATGCGCCGGCGCTTGACCAAAAACTCCCCATCCCAGACGACTGGAGCGTACTGGTAGAGCGAGCTCAGCAACCACCCGAGCCGCCCGCCCCATACATTGACCTGCAGCAAATGCAGCAGCAACAGCAGCAGTAGGCAGAACCTCCGGTCCTCTGCTCCCAAATCAGGTCAGGGCTTCACGGCACAACACCCGGTCCCTCATGGATGTTCGTCAACGGAAGTTGCATACGCCGGCAATGGCGCGTTGATGAAGGCCGGATTGTCAGTCCGCAATTGCGGTCGAGAGAGGTGGATAGGGAACATACTGTTTTGGCACGCTCCGCGTAGTTATATCCTTGAAGGTGCCGTGAACCTTGATGGCATAGATAAAGTCCTCTGAGGGCAGCACCTGATCGATCAGGCCAGTTAACTGGTCGAATGACGTCGGTTGGGATATGGTCAGCCAAAGATCGGGTTTAAACGTCGTGACCGCCGCAAATGGTGTCGTCGCGTCACCGTGTACGCGCACTACGGTCCCGTCTGAAAGTACCTGGTAGAAACGCCCGTTCAGAGCCACCATTTCGCCGTCGAGACTGTCGAAGGTTCCCAGTCCGAAATCGCCATGTTTTCTTAAGTTCTCAATCGTCACTGCGCCCTGATAGATCCCGAGTTTTAGCGCATCGAGCGTTGATACTTGATAAACCTTGTTTTGTTGCCGCGAAACGTCGCGTTTCTGCGCCCCGCCCGTCAGGGCGGGAACGAAGAGAACGAACAGGGAACACCAGACGAGCACCCGGTGCAATGAGATGCTCAACCGAGATCTGGTTCCATGCATGGTCGTCTTGGGTCCACTGCCCATCCGATTTTCCTTTGAATGGATTCGACAACGGGCGGGAGGGTCCACACTTTCTTTCACTCCGTCCCGCAACCTCCCAGCTCAAGTAAACCCCAACTTACTCGCCATCACTTCAGCCGTCAACCGGCCCGGTTTCGCCTCTGCCGTAATTTAATAGCGCTCATGATCTCGCTGACTTGCCAACTCGCCAGTTCGGCTAAGTCATCGCCAGATACTCATGCGCCAGCCGCACCACCATTGATCCCTCTCCCACCGCTGACGCCACACGATTCATCGCTCCGGCGCGTAGGTCCCCGGCCGCAAACACGCCCGGAACGCTGGTCTCCAGCACCAGCGGCTCGCGCTTTTCCTTCCACACACGCGCGTACCCCTCGGCCGCCATCAGGTCGCGTCCCGTCAGCACAAACCCCTTGGCATCGCGCAACACTTCCGCGGGGAGCCAGTCGCTTCTCGGCCGCGCGCCAATGAAGATAAACAGCGCATCGGCTTCCTCTGAATAGGCCGCTCCGTCTTCCAGCGAAGTCAGCGTGATCTTCTCCACGCGTCCCTCGCCTTCCACCAGCGCCACTTCCATCCGAGGCCGCAGGTGGATGTTTGGGGTCTTCTCAATCTGCTCGATCAAATACTGCGACATCATTTCGCGCAGCCCCTCGCGGCGCACCACAATATCCACGTCCCGCGCATAGCGCGCCAGGTACATGGCAGCCTGCCCCGCCGAGTTTCCGCCGCCAACCACCATCACGTGCCGGTCGCGGAACGCCGCAGCCTCCGTGCTTGCCGCGCCATAATACACGCCCGCGCCCGTATGCTCCGCAATGCCCGGTGCCGAATGTTCGCGATACAGCATCCCCGTGCTGGCCAGCAGCGTCCGCGTTACAATCTCGCGACCGTCGGCCAGCGTCAGCCGCTTGTACCCGCCGTCAACTGACATCCCGGTCACTTCCAGCGGCGCCAGAAACTCCGCCCCCAGCCGTTGCGCCTGCGCCAGCGCGCGCCGCGTCAGCTCGCTGCCGCTCACGCCGGCCGGGAATCCCAGGTAGTTCTCAATCCGCGAGCTGGTGCCTGCCTGCCCGCCCGGCGCATGACGGTCAAGCAGCAATGTGCGCAATCCTTCTGACGCGCCGTACACCGCTCCGGCCAGCCCCGCTGGTCCCGCTCCCACAATCACCAGGTCGTACAGATCGTATGCGGCTTTCAGTGGCCTGCCCAACCGCTCAGCCACCTGCCGCGGATCCGGGTTCCGCAAGACCGGAGATCCGTCGTCGAAAAAAAGTGCCGGAAGCTCATCCGCGCCCACGCCCGCCGCATCCATCAGTGCCCGCGCGTCCGCATCCCGCGTAACCTCCAGCCAGCGGTAGGGAATCAGGTTGCTGGCCAGAAAATCCTTGATGGCGTGCGACTGCGGCGACCACTGATGTCCCACCAGCCGCAGTCCCTTTTCCTCCGGTAGGCACTCAGCCTGCCACTCGTCAAGCAGATCGTCCACCGCGGGGAAAAGCCGCTCCTCCGGCGGATCCCAGGGCTTGGAGAGATAGTGGTCCAGGTGCGCCTCGTTGATCGCCTTCACCGCCGCGTCAATATCCGAGTAAGCCGTCAACAGCACCCTGCGCGCCAGCGGGTAAATCGGCCGCGACTTCGCCAGCACCTCACTGCCCATCATCCGCGGCATCCGCTGGTCGCAAATCAGCATGGCCAGCGAATCCCCGCGGCTCTTCAGCTCGCGCATGGTGTTCAGCGCCTCTTCTCCTGACCCCGCGCTCATCACCGTGTAGTGCTCCCGGTAGCGCGAGCGAAGATCGCGGCGCACCGCCGCCAGAACCTGTGGATCGTCATCCACGATGAGCAGAACCGGCTTGTTCATTGCGCCTCTCCCGCGCTGTGTGCCTCGGCAATCGGCAGCGCAACTCGAAACTCCATCCGCCCCGGCTGTGAGTCCACTTCAATGGTGCCGTCGTTATGGTGGACCAGCCGCCGCACAATATCCAGGCCCAGGCCCGTGCCCTGTCCAACCGGTTTGGTCGAGAAAAACGGATCGAAGATGCGCTCGCGCACTGCCACGGGGATGCCGGGTCCGTTGTCCACTATTCGCACCACCACGTGTTTTCCTTCGTGTTTCGCCGTCACCTCCACAAGGCCGTTTTCAGCCACCGCATCCAGCGCGTTGTCGATCAGGTTTCCCCATATCTGGTTCAACTCGCCCGCATATCCACGCACGCGAGGCAGCTCGTCCTCCAAAGCAATCTCCACTGCCGCTGCCTTCTGTCTTGCCTTGGCTCTGAGCACAGCCACCGTATTGCTCAGGCCCGGTCCAAGCTCTACCGGCTCGGCCACCATCGCCTGGTCCATGTGCGTGAAGCCCTTGATGGCCGCCACCAGGTTGGAGATGCGCATCGCCGCGTCCTGAATCTCCGCCGCCAGGCTGCGCACCGCGCATCCGGCCGCCGCCCAGCGCAGCACCGTATCCAGCGTCGGTCCCTCCACCACCCTGGCAAGCTGATCCAGCGCCTCAAACGTCACCGGCGTGTCGGCCAGAGTCTCGGCGCTGTCTGAGTTGAGCCTGTGATCCTCGAGCCAGTCGGCGATCTCCTCCTCCCGCTCCGCCTGCTGAATGGGCGACAGCACTCCTCCCGTTACCTTCGCCATGCATGTCGTTCGAATCGCGTCCACGGCGGCCAGTTGCGTATCGCTCAGCCGGGCCACGCCCAGCGCGTGCGTTGCAGTCTCAGCCTCTGCAAGCCGGTTCTCAAGCAGCGTCGCATTCCGCTCAATGGCTGACGCCGGATTGTTCAGCTCGTGCGCCAGTCCGGCAGAAAGCTTGCCCAGCGAGATCATCTTTTCGTTCTGCAAATCGGTTGTCGTAAACAGCCGCGCCCGATCCAGCATCGTATGCACCAGAATCGACGTGATTTCGTGGCATTCGTTCGTCAGGGCGCGAAACTGTTCCCGCGGCAGTGCCAGAATCTCCGTAGCTTCCACTGCAACGGAATCTCCTGGAGGATTCTTCATCCGCGAGTAGGGCAACAACCCTGACACTTCGCCTGTCCGCCACTCAATCACCTTCTGCGGTCCCGTGGGTCGATCTACTGAAAGAACCACGTGCCCCGAAAGCACGACGTAGAGACCCTCTACCTCAACGCCCTTGTGCGACAGCACTTCGCCCGCATCGAACCGTCTCAGCGTCCCGTGCTCCGCCAGCCACGCGAGTTCTTCCCTTGGCGCCTTGCCCAGTGCCTTGTGCTCCGCCAGCCGGTCGATCAGGTCCATCGCGGTCACCCTTGAAAGGGACTTCTACCGTGTGGGGGAAGAGTTTGCCTCGATCCAAAGTAGCAGATGATCGTTCCGCCAGAAAGTCAATTCGGCGGGATTCCCAAACCAGGCCGCTCTGCCCGCCCAGTCCTTGCGCCACAGCCGCGATGGTCGAAAATGGATGCTGATTCGCTATGCCGTCCCTGAGCACTTACTTCGGTCAACTCGCTCTCACCCGCCTGCTCCTGCAGCGAGGCATGGCAGCCATCTACCTCATCGCCTTCCTCAACGTCGCCTGTCAGTTCAAGCCGCTTCTGGGCGAGCGCGGCCTCCTTCCCGTTCCGGACTTTCTCAAGCGCGCCACCTTCCGCGAAGCCCCCAGCCTCTTCCACTGGCGATACTCTGATCGCCTCCTCGATGCCACCGCCTGGACCGGCATTCTCGTCTCGGCCTGCGCGCTCCTTGGCCTCACTGAAGCCGGACCCCTCTGGCTTTCCCTCGCCGCCTGGCTCCTGCTCTGGGTCCTCTATCTCTCCATCGTCAACGTCGGCCAAACTCCCTACGGCTTCGGCTGGGAGTCCATGCTTCTTGAAGCGGGTTTCTTCACGGCATTCCTCGGCCCCGCGCACATCCAGCCCTCCATCCTGCCCATCCTCATCCTTCGCTGGATGCTCTTCCGCACCGAGGTCGGCGCCGGCCTCATCAAGCTGCGCCACGACCCCTGCTGGCGCCAACTCACCTGCCTCATCTACCACTATGAAACCCAGCCTCTTCCCAATCCGCTGAGCTGGTACTTCCATCGCCTGCCGCGGTTCCTGCACCGCTTCTCGGCCCTCTTCAGCCACTTCGTGCAGATCGCCGTACCCTTCGCCCTCTTCGCCCCGCAGCCCATCGCCTCCGTCGCCGGCGCACTCATCATCTTCCATCAACTCTGGCTCATCGTCAGCGGCAACTACTCCTGGCTCAACTGGCTCACCGTCGTCCTTGCATTCTCCGCATTCAGTAACCGCATCCTCGCCATCGCCATACCCATCGCGACAGCGCCGCTCGCCCCGCGCCCGCTCGCCTTCCATCTTCTGCTTTACCTGCTCGCCGCCATAACAGTCGTCCTCAGCATCCAGCCTGCCCTCAATCTGCTCTCCAGCAACCAGGTCATGAACCGCACTTACAACCCTCTCCACCTGGTCAACACCTACGGCGCCTTCGGCAACGTCAGCCGCGAACGCTATGAGATCGTCATCGAAGGAACTGAAGACCGCCTCGTCACGTCCCATACCCGCTGGCAGGAGTACAGTTTCAAAGCCAAGCCCGGCGACCCCGCGCGCATGCCCCCGCAAATCGCTCCTTATCATCTCCGTCTCGACTGGCTCATCTGGTTCCTGCCCTTTTCCGTCACCGTCACCGGCAGCGGCATCCGCGTCTGGCGCTACGACCGCTGGTTCCTCCGCTTCACGCAAAAGCTGCTCGCCGGCGACCCCGCCATTCTCAAGCTGATGGGCAAAAATCCGTTCCCCCATCAGCCTCCGGCCCACATCCGCGCGCTCTTTTACCAGTACCGCTACACCACCCCGCAGCAGAAACGCGAAACCGGCGCATGGTGGACGCGCCGCCAACTCGGTATCTATCTCGACCCCGTCTCGCTTGAAAGCCTCAAGCAGCTCTGACCGCGGAGCGCTTTTTCAGCCTCCGCACCCGCACGCCGTATCATTGCAGTCAAGTGCCCAGTCAAACCAAAGCCGCCTGCGAGCCCGTTCTTCGCGTTGAAAACCTGCGCAAGCACTACGGCCGGGAACCCGCCGTCGTCCAGGCCGTCAAAGGCATTACTTTCCAGGTCTGCCCCAATGAGATCGTCGGCCTGCTCGGCGTCAACGGAGCCGGCAAAACCACCACCATCAGCATGATCCTCGGCGTCCTTCAGCCCACCGCCGGCTCCATCCACATCGACGGCATCGAACTGGCCCGCCATCGTTCGCGCGCACTCGCCTCCACCAACTTCGCCGCCGTCTACGCGCCCCTGCCCGGCAACCTCACCGTCTACGAAAACCTCCGCATCTTTTCGCTTCTCTACGGCGTGCGCGATTTCCACGCCCGCTGCCAGGCCGTCCTTGAAACCTTCGATCTCCAGAAGTTCCGCAACACCAAATGCGGCATCCTCTCCTCCGGCGAGCAGACCCGCGTTGGCCTCGCCAAAGCCATGCTCAACCGCCCGCGCGTTTTGCTCCTCGACGAGCCCACCGCCTCCATCGACCCGGCCAGCGCCCGCGACATTCGCAGCACCCTTTGCTCCTTTGCGGGCCGCAGTGACGTCGGCGTCCTCTGGACCTCCCACAACATGTATGAAGTCCAGGAAGTCTGCGACCGCGTCCTCTTCCTCTCGCACGGCGACATCATCCTCGAAGGCGATCCCAAAACTCTGCCTTCGCAATACGGCAAACCCACGCTTGAAGAGCTCTTCATCAGCGTCGCCCGCGAGCCGCTTGACTGGGAGGCGGTGAACCCATGAAGCTCTCCCGTCTCGCCGCCATTCCTCTCCGCCAGTTTTATCTCTACCGCGGCAGCGCCGCGCGCGTCGTTCCGCTCTTCGCCTGGGTCACCGTTGACATGATCCTCTGGGGATTCATGACCAAATTCCTCGGCGGCCTGGCCCACACCTCTTACCGCTTCGTCCCCGCGCTGCTCGGCGCCGTTCTCTTCTGGGACTTCATGACCCGCGTCATGCAGGGCGTCACCACGGCGTTCTTTGAGGATGTGTGGTCGCGCAACTTCCTCAACATCTTCGCCAGCCCCATCACCATGCCGGAGTACATCGCCGGCCTGCTCGCCTCCGGCATCGCCACCAGCGGCATCGGCCTCGTGGTCATGATCGCCGTAGCCACCATAGCCTTTGGCCTCAAGTTTGGCGTTTACGGCGTCATGCTCTTTCCCTTTGTGCTGGTGCTGTTCCTCTTCGGCATGGCGCTCGGCGTTGCCACCACCGCCATCGTGCTGCGCCTCGGCCCGGCGGCGGAGTGGTTCGTCTGGCCCATCCCCGCCATTCTCTCGCCCTTCGCCGCGGTCTACTACCCGCTGTCCACGCTGCCCGTGCCGCTGCAGTGGCTCAGCCGCCTGCTGCCGCCCTCGTATGTTTTTGAAGGGATGCGCGCGGTAGTCGCCGGCCACCCCTTTCCGGCTGCAATGCTGGCCGCCGCCTTCGCGCTCTGCGTCGTTTATCTCTTGCTTGCCTACTGGCTCTTCGCCCGCGTCTTCCGCCACGCCGTCCAAACCGGCCTGATCGCCCGCTACAGCGCCGAGACAATAAGTTAGTAAGACAGTGGCCATGGGCGCTGAATCCGCTCGAAATAGTCCCAAAAACTCGATGCTCTCCCAGACGGAACTTCCCCCTCTCCAATGAGGTAAGTGTTTGAAAACCGTGGAGTAACTGTGTTTTGTGGTGACCAGTGTAGGCATGTAGATGACTATCGTGTACTTGTTTTGTGGAAGTTTTCATGATATATAATACGCATGTATATCGCACGCGTCCCCAATCGCACCTCGCCTCCGGCTATCCTCCTGAGGGAGTCCTTCCGCGAAGGCGGCAAGGTGAAGTCTCGCACCTTGGCCAACATCACTTCCTGGGCTCCGGAACGGATCGAGGCTCTGGATCGCGCCCTTCATGGAGACTTCGATCACGCCGCCCTCAGTGAACCGACCGTGGGTCCTGCCTTCGGCTTGTTGTATGTGCTCAAGCAGGTTGCCGATCAGATCGGCATATGCCAAGCGTTGGGTTCAAGAGAAATCGGCAAGCTGGGGCTGTTTCTGGTGCTGGCCCGGATCGCTCATCAGGGCTCGCGTCTGTCGGCCGTGCGCTGGGCCGAAGGGCATGCGGTGGCCGAGGTGCTCGGACTGTCGGGTTTCGACGAAGACGATCTATACGATGCCCTGGACGATCTTGCCGAGCGCCAGGAGAAGATCGAGCAGGCTCTTTACCGTCGCTATCGGCAACAGAAGAAGAATCCACCGCGGTTGTTTCTCTATGACGTGACCAGCAGTTATCTGGAGGGAGAGCACAACGAGTTGGGTGCCTTCGGTTACAACCGCGACGGCAAGCGTGGCAAACTGCAGATCGTCATTGGTCTGCTGACCGATGAGCAGGGCGAACCGCTGGCGGTACGTGTCTTTGAGGGCAACAACGGGGATCCGACCACGGTCGCCGATCAGATCAAAATCCTGCAGGAACAGTTTCAGGTGACGGAGTTGGTCTTTGTCGGAGACCGGGGCATGGTGAAGAGCAAGGGTAAGCAGGCTCTTCATCAGGCCCAACTGCATTACATCACCGCTCTTACCGATCCTCAGATTCGCCGTTTGCTGGGCGAGGGCATCCTGCAACTGCCCTTGTTCAGCGAGACGATCTGCGAAGTCGAGCATGAGCAACTGCGCTACGTGCTGCGCAAGAACGAGTCGGAAGCCCTGCGCATCCAACGGCGCTTGACCGACAAGCTCGAGAAACTGGAAGTCCGCATCCAGGTGCGCAATCAGAAGGTACAACAGCAACCATTGTGCAAGCCGGAGGCCGGATTACATCAACTCCAGCTTTGGGTGCAACGGCACAAGATCGAAGAACTGATCCAACTGCGCCTGGAAGGCGGCCAGATCGTTATGGAACTCCAACAGCAGGCCATGGCCAGGCATCTGGAGTTGGCCGGCTGCTATGTGATCACTACCGATGTTGCCGGCACCGAGATGGATGCCCAGCATGTGCACGACAGCTACATGGCACTGCAAAGGGTGGAGCGGGATTTTCGCGCTATGAAGACCGGCGCACTGGAAGTACGGCCCATCTTCGTGCAGAAGGCCAGCCGGACAAGGGGCCATGTCTTCTGCTGCATGTTGGCGCTGAAGCTGGCACGGGAGATGGAGCGACGGCTGCGTGCCACCTTCGGAACCACCGGGGACAATCCTTACGCCGTCACGCTGCCCGATGCCATGGCCGCACTGAGCCGCTTGTGCCTGTTGAATTACCCGGCAAACAAAAGTGGAGATGTGGTTACCAAGCTTCCCCATCCCAATGATGCCCAACGAAGGATCTTGCAAGCGTTCCATGTCAGCTTACCAAGGCTGTAGTTACCCAGACTGTAGGCAGACACTATAAACACCGAGAATAGGTGCATGTCGCAACATTTCAAATACTTGCAAGAGAATTTATGCTTTCTTCCAAAAGGAAGTTCCGTCAGAAGGCGAAAAAAAGAGCTATTGCAATTCGCTTTTTGTTCGCTATAATGCGCCCATGGCAGTCACGCGAAGGCAAAAAGAGATTCTGGATTTCCTGGAGTCGTTTGTGACGCGCAACGGCTATTCGCCGTCGTTTGAAGAAATTGCGCGCGGCATGGGGCTGAAGAGTTTGGCCACCGTGCACAAGCACATCACCAACCTGGAAAAAAAAGGGCTGCTGGACCGGGTGCACAACCGCAGTCGGTCCATTGATGTGGTGCCGCCGGGGACGAAAACCCGCTCGAGTGTGCGGCTGCCGCTTGCAGGCCGCATTGCCGCCGGGCTACCCGTGGAGACAATAGAAAACCCTGAGAGCATCTCGCTCCATGACGTGGTGGGCAACCGCGACGTGTTTGCGCTGGAGGTGCGGGGCGACTCTATGCGCGACGAGCACATCATCAATGGCGATTATGTGCTGGTGGAACGCGCGCGCACGGCGCGGCAGGGCGAAATTGTGGTGGCTCTGGTGCACGGCTCGGAGACCACGCTGAAGCGTTTTTATCCTGAGGGCAACGTGGTGCGGCTGCAGCCATCCAACGTGGAGATGGAGCCGATCTACGTGCCGGCAGCCCAGGTGGCCATTCAGGGCCGCGTGCTCGGCGTACTGCGCAAGTACAGGTAGTTCTGTTATTCCCTGGTTCCCGCCGCGGCCTTCCACGGCGGAGAACCCAGGCACCCAAGGCAACAGAGAGCAACCGAAGGATTAATCCCTGATGGCGTGATCCGTGGGAATGTTTACGCCGCTCCAGGCTTTCAGCGCCGTCCACGGCTGCGGGGGTGCACTCCAGAACTCATCCGAGGCATCAAGCCCCAGCGGCAGCCATGCGGCCGAGCAGAGATACAGGCTCCCGGTGGAGATGTACCCCTCGCCGATGTCCGGTTGATGCCCGGCGAAGCCGATGGTGAGCCAACCTTTGTCGTCGAATGTGCCTTTGGCGTTGATCATGCGCCGCATCACGGCGGTCATGGCGGCACGGACCTGCGAGGGTTTCACCGGTTCTGGAAGGCTGCGGCGCAGCGAGATCTCAGCCAGATTCTGAAGTGCACCGAAGCGGTAGGCCAGCGAGCGGCCGATGGGCGGGAAGCTTGCTTCCGGACTGATCAGGCGTTCCTGAATGGCGGCATAGCGGCGGGCGTGTTCCTCAACGGGGCCTCGTAGAAACTCCCAGCGTTTGGTGACGGGCTGCACCGCATCCAGAATGTTCAGCATGAAGGGCTGGATGACGTAGCTGTTGTAGTAGTCCCAGTGGAAGTGCGGGCCGTCGCCATAAACTCCGTCGCCCTTGTACCACTCCTGGAGCTGGCGTAGGCCGTAGTCGATGCGGTCTGTATCCCACGGCTGGCCGAATTTGCAGAAGCAGGCCTCAATCATGGAAGAAAAGAGCAGCCAGTTGTTGAAGCCGGGCTGAATCTTGCGTGTCTCCACAAGCGAGCGGACAAGGTTTGTTTTAGTTGTTGCATCCAGCTTGGTCCACAGCTCGTTGGGAGCCCGGATAATGGCCAGCGCCAGAAACGCCGCATCGACTACCGACTGGCGATTGGTGCCGAAGTTCAAGTGGTCAGGCGATTTGGGGTCGGTGCCGTAATGAATGGCCAGGCGCGCCCACTCACGATAGCGGTCGCGCAGCTTTTCTTCAGAGGGGTTGTTGCCCGGCGTGCCCTCAAGCCAGGGCGCCAGGCCGGTGAGCAGACGGCCGACGGCCTCAAGGTGGGTGGACTGGCGCCGTGCTGCGGCGTCTCCCGGCCTGGCCTCCACGGGCATGGTGGCGCGCAGTTTCTGCTGGCTGATGGCTTCAAGCACCGGCTGCGAGACGCGCTCGACGATGGCGAGCCATTGGGCGCGATCGTCTTTGCCCCCGGCGATTGCAGGTACGGTTGCGCTTGTTGCCGATGCAGGGACTGCGGAACCGGCTGCAAGAGGGATGGAAGCCATGAGAGCGCTTTTCAGAAATTTGCGGCGGGATGCCGCGTCGCTTGAATGCACTGGAATGTCTTTCCTTTTCGATATGTATTTGAACCGAAGAGTGGAGTTTTACCGGCCTCTGGGCAGGCGGCCAGCGAAATTGCGGTCGGGTCACTGCATGATCTTCTGAACCGCCCATCATAGCGCATTGCATTCCTGTTCTGGCAAAGCCAGAGTGTGTCTGATCGCAACAGAGAGGACCGGTAGCGGACGCGTCGCATTCTGCGATTTCCCACTTCGTCCACTCCTGTAAATTTGGAAGAGGCGCTCGTGGCGTGGCGCCCCTCTTGTGTCCCTGGTGCGATCTCTCATTGACCACTCCTGCCAATTCGGAGCAACTCACCGATCTGCTGCGCTCGGTGTTTGGGTTTGCACGCTTTCGCGCCAGCCAGGAGGAGGTTTGCCGCACGGCGATTGAAGGCCGCGACCTGCTGCTGGTAATGCCAACTGGAGCGGGCAAGTCGCTGTGCTATCAGTTGCCGGCGATTGCGCGCGGGGGAACGGCGCTGGTGATCTCGCCGCTGATTGCGCTGATGGAAGACCAGGTAGCGAAACTGGCGGCGCTGGGGCTGCACGTGGCGCGCATTCACTCCGGGCTTGAGCGCGCGGCGTCGCGGCAGGTGTGCGTGGAATATCTGCAGGGCTCGCTGCAGTTTTTGTTTATCGCGCCGGAGCGGCTGCGCGTGCCGGGATTTCCTGAGATGCTGGCCAAGCGCAGGCTGGCGTTGATAGCGATTGATGAGGCGCATTGCATCTCGCAATGGGGCCACGACTTCAGGCCCGATTACCGCATGCTCGGGCAGCATCTGCCCGCGTTGCGTGGCCAGGCCGATCCCGCCCCGGTAATAGCTCTGACGGCTACCGCGACGCCGGCGGTGCAGGCCGATATCGTCGCCCAACTGGGCATGGCGCGCCCGGTCAAGTTCATTCATGGGTTCCGGCGCGACAACCTTGCCATCGAAGTAGTTGAAGTTCCAGTACCGGAGCGGGCGGCCGTGATTTGCAGTCTGCTGGCGGATCGCGCGCGGCGGCCGGCAATTGTGTATGCCACGTCGCGCAAACAATCGGAGCGGCTTGCCGAGGAGTTATCGCGCAAAGTTCGCGCGGCAGCTTACCACGCGGGCCTGGATGCCGAGACGCGTGAGCGCGTGCAGACGGCGTTCCAGGCGGGCGAACTGGAGGTTGTGGTGGCAACCATTGCCTTCGGCATGGGCATCGACAAGGCGGATATTCGCACCGTGATTCACGCCGGGTTGCCCGGCACGCTAGAAGGCTACTACCAGGAGATTGGGCGCGCAGGCCGCGACGGCGCGCCAAGCCGTACCTACCTGATGCACTCCTATGCTGACCAGCGGACGCATGATTTCTTTCTCAATCGCGACTATCCGCCGGCAGCGCATCTGGAGCAGGCGTTTGCCGCGCTCAAGGACGAGCCGCAGACAATTGACGATCTGCGCGCGGCCTCGCGGTTGAGCGAAGAGGAGTTCGATAAGGCGCTGGAGAAGCTGCAGATTCATGGCGGCGCGCGCGCGGACTTTGGCGGCAACGTGACACGAGGCGGGCCGGGTTGGAAGAAGACTTACACGGTTCAGGCGCAATTTCGCGCGGAGCAGTTTGAGAAGGTGCTGCGCTACACGGCGCTGAGCGAGTGCCGCATGGCGGCGCTGGTGGGCCACTTTGGCGATGAGGAGGACGCGAACAGGCCGTGCGGCGTGTGCGACGTTTGCGATCCGGCGGGTGCGGAACTGCGGCAGTTCCGGCGCGCCACGATAACTGAGCGCGAGCTGGCACAGACCATTATTGACGAGCTGCGCCCGGTGGATTACAAGGCGGCAGGAACACTGCAGCGGAGCGTTGATCCTACGGGAAAGATGCGCCGGGATGACTTTGACGGGCTGCTCGATGCCATGGTGCGTGCGCGGCTCATCGAAATTGAAGATGCGGAGTACGAAAAGGACGGCGAGGTTCGCCGCTACCGCAAGGTGCGGCTGACGCCGGCGGGCCGGGATGTGCGCCCCACAACACCTCTGGCGCTGCTGATGAGCGATGGGGTAGTGGAGGAGTTCAGCGGACGCACTGCGCCTGCTCGCAAAGCCAGGGCCGATGCCGCGGGGCGAAAGGCAGCGAAGAAGCAAGCGCCGGAGGCACCGCAGACAATGACGCCTGAGGCAGAAGCACTGGCGTCGAAGCTCAAGGAGTGGCGCGCAGCGGAGGCCAGGCGGCTCGGAGTTCCGGCTTACCTGGTGATGCACGACCGCACTCTGCAGGCGGTGGCGCATTCCCGGCCTGTGAATCCGAATCAACTTTTGGAGATTGATGGAATTGGCCCGGCCAAGGTGGAGAAATTTGGCCGGGCCATTCTGGAAATCTGCGGATCGCCGAACTGATTGCGAGAGCGAAACGCCGCTACGCTACCCGCTCAATTACCAGCGACTCAAGCACAACCGGCTTCTGCGGCTTGTCCTGTGCGTTGCGCGCAACGCCGGAGATCTTGACCACGATATCCTGGCCTTCGACAACTTCACCAAAGATGGTGTGCTTACCGGTAAGCCATTCCGTGGGCGCAACGGTGATGAAAAACTGGCTGCCGTTGGTGTTTGGGCCAGCGTTGGCCATGGCGAGTTTGCCCGGCTGGTCAAACTTGTGCGGCGAGCCCTTGGTCTCATCCTGGAAGCGATAGCCGGGGCCGCCCATGCCAGTACCTGCGGGGTCGCCGCCCTGAATCATGAAGTTGGGAATCACGCGGTGGAAGATGGTGCCGTCGTAAAGCTTGTCGCTCGATTTGGCGCGGGTTACCGGATGCGTCCATTCGCGTGAGCCCTCGGCAAGCTCAATGAAGTTCTTCACGGTAACGGGTGCATCGCTTTCAAAAAGGCGTACAGTGATCTTGCCTTCAGTCGTGTTGAAGACGGCGTAGGTTCCTGTTGCAAGTGCCATGATTACTCCTCGGATTTGAGAGTCCCCCAGGCCAAAACTGCCGGAACCTGGGAGCGCGCTGTGAAGTTGGCCCGCTGATCTTACTGTTGAGGCACGGGGGCCGTTGGCGGTTGAGGCGCCGCGGGCTGCTCCCATGCGGGCAACGGCGGCAGCGGCTGGCCCACGGGCACAATGGTCACCTTCTTGAGCACCACCGGCGTGAACGGACGGTCGTTGTCATCACGCGGCACGCGGGCAATGGTTTTCACCACGTTAATGCTCGGTTGGTCGCACTGACCGAAGATGGTGTAGTGCTGGTCGAGGCTGGGGTAAGGCACCTCTGTGATGAAAAACTGACTTCCGTTGGTGTTGGGGCCTGAGTTCGCCATCGCCAGCCGGCCCGCAACGTCGAAGTTCAGGTTGGGGTCGAATTCATCGTCGAAGCTGTACCCGGGGCCTCCCATTCCCGTACCGGTGGGGTCGCCGCCCTGAATCATGAACTCGGGAATCACGCGATGAAAGATGGTGCCGTCGTAAAAGCGCTTGTGGCGCTCAATCTGATGCGTGACGGGATTCGTCCATTCCTTTGTGCCGGTGGCAAGGCCGATGAAGTTGGCCACGGCGACGGGAGCCTGCTTTTGAAAGAACTGGCAGGTGATGCGGCCCATGGAAGTGTCCATGACCACATGTGGCCCGTTGGGCTGCACGACGACAGGAGCCGTGGGCTGGGGCGCGCTGGGCAGTTCTCCGTTGGTTTGAGCGGAACCTTCGCTTGTTTGAGCGGAAGTCTCAACGGGTTTGCGGATGAACAGAATGCCGATGGCGACAACTGCCACCGCGGCCAGCGCAAGGATGAGTGTACGGGGCTTGAGTTTCATGCCTCATTCGAGGGTAAATCATGCCGTTGGACGGTTGCCAGTGATGCGGTCTTTGGCCTCAAGAACGCGGGCGAGCGCTTCCTCCGCTGTGGCGCCCGTTGCCGATAAGTGGCCCATTTTCCGGCCCGCGCGGGGCGTGTGCTTTTCGTAAAGATGCAGACGCACGCCGGCCACGCCGAAAGCAGCCGTAAAATTCGGCTCGCCATTGAGCCACAGATCGCCCAGCAGATTGACGATAGCCGCGGGAGCAATCAGCGAGGTATCGCCGAGAGGCAGATTGCAGACGGTGCGGACAAGCTGCTCGAACTGGCTTGTGACGCAGCCGCGCTCGCTCTGGTGATAACTGTTGTGCGGGCGTGGCGCCAGCTCATTGACCAGCAGTTCGCCGGAGCGAGTCACAAAAATTTCCACGCAGAGCAAGCCTTCAATGCCGAGTTTGGCGATAATGGCCGCGGCCAGCGACTCGGCGCGCGATTCGAGATCGGCCGGCACGCCCGCGGGAAGCACGCTCCAGGCGAGAATCTGATTTTCGTGATGATTGCGAGCGGCGGGAAATGTGCGCACTTCGCCCGAGGGGCTGCGCGCGGCCATAACGCTGATCTCGCAGTCAAGATCGAGGGCCTGCTCGGCGACGGCTGGGCGCTTGCCGATGGAGTTCCAGGCTTCGGCTATAGCTTGGCCGTTTGCACTGCTGTCAAATCCGATACGCGCCTGTCCACGGCCGTCGTAGCCTCCACGGCCGATCTTCAGAAAGACGCGGCCGTCGAGAACTGGCACGGCTGCCTGTAAATCCTCTTCGCTACGGATAATGCGGAAAGGTCCGACGGGAAATCTGTTTTCTGCAAGCCACGATTTTTGAAGCGTCTTGTCCTGAATGATGCGGATGGGCTCGACAGCGGGGCGCAGCGGCGCAAGCGCCGCGACCGCAGTGAGGGCGTCGACCCCAATCTGTTCAATTTCAAGAGTGACAGCATCGGCACCAGTTGCGAGCCGGCGTGCGGCGCCCGCGTCATCCCAGCGGCCAACAATGGTTTCGTCCACCACGAAACTCGCCGGACAGGCAGGTTCGGGGTCCATCACGCGCACGTGATAACCCATGGTGCGCGCGGCCATGGCAGTCATGCGCCCCAACTGGCCACCGCCGAGGATGGCAAGCAAGCCGCCGGGTTGAACCATGGAAGTATTTCGCTTCGAAATGCCAGCAGAACCGCTCACCCAGGCAACTCCTGCTCGAGCACTTCCTGCCTGCGAGCGGCGCGCCAGGCGGCCAGACGCTCATAGAGGTCGGCGTCGGTCGTGGCCAGAATCTCCGCCGCAAGCAGGGCCGCATTGGCCGCGCCGGCCTTGCCGATAGCCAGCGTTCCCACGGGAACGCCCTTGGGCATTTGCACAATGGAGAGCAGGGAATCGAGGCCGTTGAGTAGCGTTGCGGGCACCGGAACGCCGAGTATGGGCACCAGTGTTTTCGCCGCAAGCATACCCGGCAGATGAGCCGCGCCGCCGGCTCCGGCAATAATCGCGCGCAGGCCGCGAGCCCGCGCGGTCTCCGCGTATTCGAAGAGCCAGTCGGGTGTGCGGTGCGCGCTTACTATGCGCGTTTCGTGGGGAATTTCGAGCACACGAAGAATTTCGACGGCCGCCGAGAGCACATCGTAATCACTCTTGCTGCCCATGACGATGCCGACTACGGGCTGTTCGCTCATGGGGTGATTATACGGGCAGGTGGCGCGTTGGCCGAAGGCAGTACGCCCGGATTGCAGCGCACTTTCCACCGGAGATTCAATGGCGAAGCCAGGTTTCAAACGCTACTTCCACCACCGCGAATAGCACACTGACCGCGGCCACAAAGCCCTTGGCACGCTGCCAGTTCTCCTCATGGCGGTCCATGCGCCGTTCCAACTCGGCAAGGCGGCCGCCGTTGCCGTCGCCCA
Organism: uncultured Acidobacteriota bacterium; assembly: GCA_963830225.1. Classification (GTDB taxonomy): domain Bacteria; phylum Acidobacteriota; class Terriglobia; order Terriglobales; family Acidobacteriaceae; genus Telmatobacter. The sequence continues at coordinate 1,744,369 of CAWHLO010000001.1, forward strand.
TCAAACCGGTCATTTGCGTTTTGAGCGCGCTCAGATCGCTTAACACTTGCGCTTCGAATTCATTCATCATCCGCATCCGCAGGGCTCCATCTGCATAAGTGCACTTTTGACAGTCTTCCCCTATTCGCTCAGAGGGAGATTAATAAACAATGCCGTCGAAAACTCGGAGTAATTCGGCGGCGTCGAGCCATCGTATGTCCGGATATAAAATCTGTCGTTGGCAGTCTCGCGGGCGAAGGTCATATTTTGCAAGGATCCGCGCATCACCAGTCCCGGATCTTCTCCCGGCATAAATGCGAAATCACGCCGCCGTATCTCGAAACCTCCGCCGTCAGGAGGCGTTGTCCCGGTGTTGATGGAAACCGATGTGCCATTAAGGGCGGTCACACTAAGCCCGTTCAGATTGGGAAGCACTGTGGGAGCGACGGGTACGGGTAACCATGCGTCAGCCGGAACCGTCGCGCTGGTTTTGATGGCCAGGTCATCGGCCCAGTCATTGGCAAACTCGATTGCATACTCCACTAGGTCAGGATAACTTGCGCTATAACTTATCTTGACCGAGCGCACCACAACCTGCACATTCAAGTCCGTGGAAGGTGCATTCAAGGCGAGCGCGTCTCCAGGCCAGACGTCGCGGGCAAAGCCTTCACGGGTTCCCTTGTACGTGCCGCTCCACAATGCACTCACTTCAGCGGCCGCCTGTTCCATAACAAGAGCCGCATTGCGGCAATCTGCGGAACTGCGGGCTGCAGGGTAAGAGGCTGTGCCGATCCATGCCGCGACAGACGGCGACCCAGCTTGTGACAGCGCCTGCTGGCTTGCAGCGTTGATGGCACGTCCCACGGCCCTTCCTGTCGAACGATAAGTTACTGCTATCTGCTCGCTGACTGCGGGAGTAAATCCGCTATAGAATGTCAACTTTCCTGTGCGATCCAGGTAACACTCTCCTGCTTCAACCGCGGAACCCAGGCGGCGCGTGTATGCCCCTCCACTCGAAGGCGTGCTTACCACCCAGCCCGAACCTAGATTGGTTAGATTGAAGGCGCGCATCGAGCCAATGAGGTTGATGCTGCTTGCCGCTGCCAGCGTGCACGTGCCGGGCATATTTGGAATTGAACCTTCGTACAGAGTTACCGGCATTGCTGCAACTCCGTTCACGAATTCCTGAATCTCAATCTGCACCTTCCCTGGACTCAGAATCCACTGCCCGCCGGCGGTAATTGGGCCGCTATCTCCGAAAGAACGATAGACCGCCAGTTCCCTTTGGCTCTCAGGGCAGTGAATGCGAATGCGAAGCGTATATTGATTGCTCGCATTCAAAGTGAATGCGGTTCCCGCAGCCGTTCCTACTACGATTGGCTGTAAGCTGACGTCACCGGTACCCTGCTGTGGATTTGCCTGCAGGCCCACCACGCAACTGGAAACGGTCTGCGAGCCGTTGTAGAAGCCAGCGAGAACGCCACTGCTGCCAGGTACCAGGCTTACGCCGACAGCCTCAAGCAGCAACGTTCCGCTGATCTCGATAGGATCGAGCCAGCTTAGCTGTGTTTCGCCATCGATCCCATTGCCACCATTCATGGCCAGGCCGCCGCCGCCCAAAGTAAAACTGCCGGCCGCCCCGGAGTTTCCCCAGACGCGCTCGTCGATCTCAGCTTCATCAAATAGCTCGTGGATGATAGTCAATTCCGAGCCGGGAGGAATGAAGGGCCGCTCGCTTAGGTAGAACTGAGTTGTAACTCCATCGCCCAGAAAGTACTCAGTAACATAAGCGACAGGCTCCACTCTTCCGCACACAGTGACATCGTTAGCAAGGGCGCGCTTGACGGCGGCGGTAAAGGCAAGATTGGCAAGGTTCAGGCTGCCGTCGGTTTCATTGAGTGGATGGACCGTGCTCTGTGCGGAGGATAGCAACAAGGCTCCATTCACCGCGCGGTAAGCAGCTCGCGCCATGCTGGCCACCTGTCCTGCAGTCTTACTCCATGTGGCGCCTGGCTCAGGAACGAAATTGCCAACAGGCGCGCTTAACGACAGTCCTTGTGTTGAAAGCGACGTCGCTCCGGTGCGGGTTACCAGCCTGGTCATCAATGTGCCGGCACCCTCTCCCGTCAGGCCTCTGCTGGGAGGCATCAGGAGCTGATCGAGCAATAATTCATCGCTCACCGCCTGAATGGCGGTACGGTAAAACGGGCCGTGACTGCCTACTCCCGCATATTGAGGCAGGGGAGTTACAGCAATATAGCCGGTGAAATAGATTGTGCCATCGTCGCCAAGGATTACGAGAAATTGGTACCGCGATGGAGCAGGTAAGCTGCCGTCTGGCGGCAGGCTCAGCGAAAACTGGCAGATGGAGGGCTCGTTCAATTTGCGCTCGATGGTCAACGGCTGCGACGTATCGAGTGCGGATGTGTAATCCTGCTTCTGTATCGTGATCTTCATTGTTGTTTCGTAGCCCTCCGGCGCCTGAAGTGATTCAAAGCTATACGAGTGTATTAGCAGCAGGCAGAAAGCTCCGGTAACACACGACACGCTCTCCGTCCAGAGGATCCGTGACCGGAAGCGCCAGAAACTGCCCCGTAAGTTGCACGCGCGATTGCCCGCTCTTGTTCTTTGAGTCGAGTGGAGTGACTGTTTCTTCTGCGCCGGCCATCGGCTGTAATCGGGGGTAATGGTAGAAGATTCGCTCTCCCTGACTTCCTTCCATCAGAAACAAAGCTGACCACTCCTGGCTGAAGCAGCCGCCTTCGCGATCGACAAAACCCGTTACAGCCTGAACCTTTGCGCTCGTTGACGGCGCGCCGCCGATTAACGGAGCAGCAAGAGTAAGTCCCGTTGAAGTCACCTGGGAGACAAGTGCGACGTTAAACGTAACACGGCGAATGTAATCGACATCGGAAAGCGGCTGGCGCACGTAGGCCCCGGAAACCGGCGATCCCACAAATCCAGTTTGCCCGGTGTAATCCACATCGACAGCAATGATGGAGCCTGGGTCGAACTTCCCCGCATCAGTTGCAGAAAGGAGGATCAACGAGGCAGTGGAGCCGCTTTGTAAAGCGATGGCACCGCTGGCCTGCGCGCCAGTGGCCGAGGCAGTGGCGCCACTGGCGGGAGAGAGCACGTTCATGTGCTGCGAGCCCGTGGCCAGTGCCATGGTCAGCTTGGTCCAACTGAGAAACTGCACTGTCACATGTGCTTCCACTGTCTGGCGCACCTGCTGTTGTACTGCAGCCGGTATCCCCGTCAACAGAGGCGAAGTTTTGCCTGCCGGTTTGCGTGTCAGGCCGTGCATCCACCCCAGATCGATCCACGGCGCAGGCGGCGTATCCACAGGGAAGCGTCCTTGCTGCGAAGGATCGAAGAGCGTTGGCGATTGCGCCGTGCGCCCGACAGGGGCAAAGTACCCGCGGATCCGGCGTGTAACCGGAGTTGGAGCTGAAAACCAGTTTTGCGCCATTTACTCCCCCTGCTCCTGGTAGCTGTAGACCATGACCTTGGCCGAGCGGCTCAGCCGGTCGCGCTGAACCACAATGGGTGTAATCACCGGTTCATCCCAAAACACCTGTGTCAACATGGCAGCCGGAGGAGTCGCCGTGTAATCGAATTTCGGCGTGGAAAAGGGAGTTAGCATCGCTGTTAGTTCTTCGTCCATCTGGCTCATGGCCCGGCCGCGGTCGAGGCCGCCAAAGCTCTGTGTTCCACAGGTTTGGTAGATAATTTCGCACTCGACGGCCACCATCGTGGAGCCCAGGTCCATATCAACGGCAAGCCCCGACCAGCGCAGGATGAAGACGTCATTGGGAGGTTGGCCGAAAGGCGCCTCTGATTCCTCCACCAGGATTCCTGGCCGTAAGGTTCCGCGCAGCAGGATGGTTCGCTCCGGGTTCAGTGCGACCAGCCGTGTGCGCAGCGCCATATAGAACGAGTCTTTTGCGTTTTGCATGACAAGCACCCATTGAGAGTTCGCGGTTTGTAGTTTCCATTCTTTGCGTTGTTATGGCGTGAGATAGCAACGTCCAGTAGAGGCTCCCTTTGACTCCCGGAAGAGTGTCGCCGAAGTCATTTGCAGGTCGGCAGCTGTGAGCCGCGAACTTTGCACTGCCCTCACACGGCCTGCTGCTTGGTTTCACGCAGTAATAACCGGTATAAGTACACCTGACCAAAGGCTTCGTTGGAAGCTATCGACTCAATCACGTAGTCCTGACCCCCCACCGTCACCCCAAGCGTCATTGAAAAGAGAGACTGGGCCGAGGCAAGGTCCAGCGTGCCAATCTGCCGCTCCACACTGGTGGCGGAAACCAGTAACTCCCACCGTGGCTCATCGCCTTCGCGCCAGGTTGGCCGTAGTTTGCGCATCACCACCGGACTTATCGTCACCTCGGCAAATGTTGTTGCGACCAGGCCCACCTCCGACATATTGGTATCGGTATTGGTGCCCGTCACGCGGAGAAGTGCCGTCGTCCCCGCCACGCTTCGCAGCAAGGCATCGGCCAGCATTCGCGGCGCACCCACCGGGTTGCGCGGCGCCGTATCGCTCATCGTTCACCCCAGCCTGTTCGCAATGTAAGGACGCAGCCATGCCTGCACGGTTTCGTCCAACAGCGAACTTGAGAAATACTGCATCCACATCGTGTCCATCTTCGTTCTGCTGGCGTTCAGAGCCGGCGTGGCCTGCGCATTTCGCACAATCTGTGCGCACGCTGACTTGATGTCATCGCCGATGGTTACCAGACCGGCCGTGTAAGTCGCCGAGACCTCGTTGTATGGAAGTCCCAGCACGTTCCATGGAAGCGTGAGCTCCCCGGTGGTCGCGTCGTAATCCACGGCACTGGGATCGAGCGCGGTCCACTGGCCCGGTAATGAGAATGCCCACGCAATCTCGAACAGAGGCTCATTCAAGATCTCTCCGCGGCGGGGGCGTGTGTATCGGCCCTCGATGCTTATAAGTGGCGTGGTTGCTGCTCCCAGCGGTGCCAGGGGCAGATAGCTCAACCGCACCGTCTGCGATCCGCTGGTCAGGCGCAGGCGCTCGGTGTATTGAATCACGTTGAGATCCGGCCGCCTGCAGTAGCTGTTGATCAGAGCCGAGGCGGCCGTGACCCAGTCCGCGGTCGTACCGGCCGGCAATCCGTAGTTTGGATAATCCGCTGGCTGCAGATATGCCATCTTGTATCCTTCCAGTTTTGTTTGTAGGTCTTAGTTCGCAGTTCGCAGATCGAAGTTCATCTCTCCCGGGACTCTGTAGGCAGACGTTGAATTTGGACCCGCGAACCGCAAACTAGCTTGTTCTATCGGTCGACCAGCACCTGGTAATGGGCGAAGCTGGCGCCCTTCACCACAACAGCGCCGAACTTGACAGCGACATATTGATAGGTCATCGAGTTCGGCAGTCCGAGCTGGAAGATGCGCGGCGCAGGATCACCGAGCCAGTGATACTCGATCAGGTCTTCGGTGACGATGTAGGCCGGAAGCACCGCGCTGCCCGACCCTGGTGTGCCCGTGTAGCTCAGGCTCCAGTCGGGGATCAGGGGCAGATCGCCGGCTTGCGTCGACAGCATCTTCACGCGGATTCCGCCGGTGATGTTCTCGGTGTTTAACACCACGTTGAACTCGCTCTTCATCTCGCGGTCGATCAGGTCAAGCAGCACCGGGTTGGCGTAGATAGCTGTGGGCCGTACGTAGTAGCCCGTGTTGGCAACCATCTGTGCCACCGCTGACTTGAGGCCGTCCACAATAGATTCCGTCGAGCCGATGGTCACCGTATTGCCGCCACCGGCGATCTGCCCGACTGCGCCCATGTATTGCGTGGTGGTGGGCGCGCTCAGGCTCGTGTCGTTACCGTTCCACAGTGCCACGTCGTGGGCTACCATCACGCCGTTCACCGTGTCCACCAGGTCCTTGGCCTGCAGATAGGCGAACTGCTGCTGCTGGTTGCCAAGTTCGATATCGAAGAGGTTGTAGTTGATCTGGGCCACGATGGCCTTCAGCGGCACGCTCATCTCCACGCGCGTAGGGCTCACCACCGGCGGCGTAATGCTGCGCGGATTGACGAAGCCGGCCGTGCCCGGATTGGGAATCGCCGTTTCCTCGAAGAACCGCGAAGGATGGCCGGTTGCAGGAACCTGTTTGATGCGCTGCCCGAAAGGGCTGGAGCGCCGGCAGATGTCGAAGATTTCAGTCTGATACAGCGGAACTTCGATGGCGCCCGGCCCGATGTAGTCCGCTGCGGCGTGTATGTCTGCAAAGGTTGCGTTCATAGGCTTTTTCCGCCCCCTCCATGGGGCCGTGTTGCTCGAAGAACAGCTTCTAGCTGCTAGCTCCTGGCTATGAGCTTTCCTATCCGAGCTGTAATTCCATCAGGTTTCAGGCAGGATCTCTTCCATGCTTGATCTGTGCGGATCCCATGCCATAGTGATTAAGTCCGAAACCAGTTACCGGTTCCGAGTGCCAATTCGCTTTTAGCTAGAAGCTAGTAGCTAGAAGCGGGTAGCTGCCTTTACGCAATTGCGCCTGAGCGCAGCAGTTGGGTCTTGACCGCGATCCGCTGCTCCAGACTCAAGCCGGAGAGTGCTGCATCCACGGTGCGGACATCCACGGGGCCGTCGCCAATGCCGTGCTTGGCCAGCATCTCGTTGGCTGCAGTCGGCAAGGTTCTGCGTAAAGCATTCAGGCCGCTCTGTCCTGCCGGAGTCTTGAGTTCGGCAAGTTCTCGCTGTGCCGCCTCCAGCTTTTCGGCCATCTCCGCCTCGCGGCGGCTCTGATCCACCGTGGCGGAAATCTTCTCCACCTCGCCGGCCAGCGCGCCCTGCCGTTCTTCAAGCCAGCTCAGGGTCCGCTCCAGCAGTGCGGTCGCGGCTTCAAGCCGCTCGACAATCTGTTTCTCGTCCTGTTCCATGCCAGTCCTTTCTTGTTGGGTTAATCGTTTCGTGCCAGTCGCGCTAGCCCTCATAACAAGAGAGGCTCCCCGAGGGGAGCCTCTCTTGCCGGTTGGCTAACTGAATGACTTATGAACTTTCCATTCCATCCGTCGTTCTCCGGGTTGGTGTAACTGCGCCTTCCCGGCTGACTCTGCTAACTCGCCATGCGAAAGCTGGTAGCGTGGTACGCCGCCTTCTCTCTCAGCAGGATCGCTGCTCCCGTGAAAGTGACCCGTGTCAGCTTCCATACCTCCGCGCGCATATCTTCCACGCGGGCGTCGGCCAGCTCATAACTCATCCCCATGGCGCGCGAATTCGCCGTGGTGGACGCCTGGATTGCATCGGCAACCTCGGGAAAGTCGCGAGCGTAAAGATAGCCGCGCACCTCCAGCTTGTGCCCAACCAGGTTGGCTTCGGTCAGCACGCCAATCTTGCGTCGTGCGTCATGACCGTCCCAGCCCGGCCGGTAATCCACTGCCATGCCTAAAAGCGAAGGCAGCGCCTTCTCCGCCGCCTCGCGTGTCAGCACCACGCGATGCCCGCGCGCTCCAGCCGGCGGTCTGTCGCTGGGGGTGTTTACCACCGTTAGAACCCCTTCGAACGGCACCCGGTTGGGGTGCCCCTCCACGTGGGGAAACTTCACTGCCATCGCTTCCAGTCGCATGCGTTCTCCGCCCATCTCATTTCCGTTGCTTTGTCTGTTGTGTTTCATTCGGCACCTCAGCCTTGGCGCTGTTCGGGCTGAACCGTCTCGTTCTGCACCAGCGGCTCGAGACCCCGCATCGCCCGCACCTCATTCACGGTCAACACACCGGCCTTCAGCAGTTGCACCTGTACGGCCAGCTCCGTCTCTTCATCGCGTGCGTTCAGCTCGTTGAATACGAATTCGAACTCCCGCCACCCGATGCATTTGCCGAAGAGATCTCGCGTGATGTGCCCGGCCAGCAGCATAGCCAGCGGCGAAATGGCTCCGCGAAACGCCTCGTCCGCCATCTCCGAAGCCGTTGACTGATTCACATCCGCTTCCAGTCCCAGCATCAGCGGCGGCAGGCCGAAGGCATTTGCCACCATCCGGATGAGAAACTCCTGCCAGGCCAGGCGCAGATCCGCATCCGTGCCCTGGGCAAAGCGCAGCACCTCCGGCTTTTGCTCGGTTGAAAGCAGAGGCACGCGTCCCGTGCCCTCAATCTCGTCCTGCCACCACCGGATCAGCCGGTCGTGCTGAGCCGGAGTCGCTTCATTGAGCCAGAGTGCGTATTGCGCCACCGAGTTGGCTGCCAGTTTGCCCGCAAAGCGATGTGCACTGAGAAACTGGTTAACTGTTTCGAACGCCACTTCCAGCGGCCCAAGACCGAACGGCGTGAAGCTGCGCGGATTCATGCGAATGTACATCAACTGGTTATCGCGCAGATCTACTGCACTCGATTCCATCTGGCCGGGAAGCATCTGCGCATAGCGCGGGGAATCCTCATGGCCATCCCACTTCGCATTGATCCGGATCGAAGCACCGTCCACCGCCCAAAGCATCGCCGGCCGTTCCGGGTCCCCCGTTGGCTCCATCTCGATGGCTCCGAATCCTCCCGTCAGCGCATCCTCGATGGCCTGTTCCATCAGAGTCCGAAAGCTGTCCACCTCGTTCGGCTCTTCCAGCATCCTTCGCAACGCCCGCAGTTTGCGTGCCGCAAAGGCCACATCTTCCATGTGCTCGCCACGCCGCACGCGCACCTGCCAGTCCATGCCGGCAACGCGATCTTTAATCACATTGATCGCCCTCCGCACCAGCGGCGTCTCCGCAAACCGGCGCAGGTTCATCGGCGTCGCCTTGGGCAGATGCCTTGTCGGAAACTGGACGGGGCTCAGGATCGCCGGCAGAGCCAGCGTCTTGCGTTCCGTCTCCGCGCCGGCAGCCACCGTAGTTCCCCGGCTGTTCTCATCCTGCCCGCCTTGGCGGGTTGCCTGCCGCCAGATCTCACGCAACTGTTCTCCTACCCTCACACGCACCTTCCTCTTTTTCGTTGCCTGGAAAAACAAAAAAGGCACAACCCTTGAAAGGGCAGTGCCTCGTTTCTCGTGCCTCGGATTTTCTTAACTGCCAGCTTTCGGCTTTCGAATGACTAACTCTTGACTAACAAAACTCATCCTACAACAATCACCAGAAATTATCTGCAAACTCTTTCGAAGTTTTTTCGTGCCTGATCGCAAGCCGGAAGTTACACCTTGCGAATTCGGGTTGAAAGCTGAAAGCTAAAAGCTGCTTTTACACCCGCAACTCCCGCCGCGCCGTCTCCGCAACGCGCCCCAGGTCCGAGGTCGTGAGCACGCGGATCTGGTGCTCTTCCATTGTCTCCACGCCGAATCGATACATCGCCAGCCGCTCCGGCTCTTCGTCGGTGGCTCCCAGTTTTGCCGCCGGTTCAATCACCGCGGTCAGCTCCAGCGTGGCCTTTTCCACGCGCTCCACGCCGGCGTGCAAACCGGCTGCGGAAAACGCCAGCACCTTGGCCATCTCCACACCGGGCTCCAGACTCACGGCGTGAAACATGCGCACAATTCCATTGGGCCGGTATCCAGCGTCGATGCGCAGGGGGTCGCCCGGCCGCGTGTACTCTGAGGCCGCAATCCTTTTTCGCATCAATTCCCACACGCCGGCATGCTCAAACTCTCCGCGCATCCGCGCCTGGATAGCGGCTCGGCCGCTCAGCCGTGGCAACCGCTGCCTGGGCGGCGGATCCACATAGAGGCGCATCAGCTCCTCCACTCCTGCAGGGAGGCTTTCGGCAAGGTAAGCCTTGGCCTCGGTCATCTGCACGCTCAGCGAGAGCGATTCCTCGAGCAGCCGCATCAGATTCGCACCCGACTCCGACTGCAGCCGTCTGTGCAACTCACTTTCCATCCCCTCCAGAAGCGCCGTATCGGCATCCGGATGCAGGCACCGCACACGCCGCCAGTCGCGGGTAAAGCGCACCTCCGTTTGCCGGCTCTCCGGCTCGCGCAGAATCACCCCAATGTGGACATACTCATTCCGCACCGCGTCCGGCACATACCGGAGAAGGTGAAACTCGCACTCGCGTCTTTGCATTCCACCGGCCATGATTGTTCCCGGGCTTTCAGCCCTTAGCTGTTAGCTGTCAGCTCAAACCGCGCCCACGGTGCTGCAGCGTCGAACGCCTTGACCTTTCCAGAACCCGCTGTCGCTGGCAGCACCACCACAGGGCTGAAAGCTGAGAGCCAACAGCTAAAAGCTGCCCCTCAATTCACTCTCCCCGTCATGTTAGTCCCCCACCGCATCTCTCTCCAATCCCCTTCTACCTCTTCTTTTCCCATCCCCATCCATTTCGGGAATGGTCTTCGATCCGAATTCCCGAATGCTTCAATCAGCTCCCGAATCCGGCTGCGCCGCGCCAGCAGCTTTTCCACCAGAGCCTCCATCTCGCCCAGGTCGCCACCGTACCACTCCGGAGGCACTTCATTGGCTGCAGCCCAGATCGTCTCCGCCGGCATGGTCTCCATCCTCGTCAGCCACGGCTCGAAGCACTTCCAGCCATCAATTGCCCGGTACACGTCGTTGCGGTAGTAGACCCCGCGCAGCGGAGCATCCGCGAACTGCCAGTCGCCGGCATGAAAGCAGTAGCCGAAGTCGATGAATACCGCTTTGTACCGCCGTTCCCGCTGCCGCCGCGTAAAGACCGCCTGGCGCCCGTTTGCGTTTCCCGTCCACTTGTCCAGTGCCAGAATCCCGGCAAACTCCGCCAGGTTCTTTACCTCAACCAATTGCTCTTCGGGCAGAAAGTCCACCACCTGCCCGGGCATCAGGCCGCCGGCGAACCGCGATCCGAACTGCAGCCCCGGCCTGCATCGCTCCCGTGTCCGTCCCAGGTCAACCTCTAGCTCCGGCGTATTTTCAATCAGCCAGCTTGAGACATCCACCAGCTCGCACTCGGGCGCGGTCAGCCCCGCAGCCTGCGCCAGCCGCGAGGCCAGAAATTCATTAGCCAGCACCCGAATGTGCTGCGGATTGTTCTGAAACTTGACCACGTAGACATGGCCGTCGGCGCCCAGCATCAGCTGCCCTTGCGCGCCCCCGCGCATCCGTCTGATCTGCTGCACCGCCAGAACCGCCAATGACTCCTCCGTGTCACTCTTTGCTCACTCGCATTCTAAGCGATGGCGCCGATCAGCTCTCAGCCCTCAGCCCTCAGCTCTCAGCCTTCAGCTTCCGAACCCAGCCACCGGTCGCAAACTTCCCATGCAGCGCGCTCTCTTCTTCAATAGCCTCCATTTCTTTCCCAACTGCATCTGGATCGCACCCAGAAGCCAAAAGCTGAAAGCTAGCAGCTAGAAGCTAGAAGCTGCTCTCGCGCCGCCAACCCAATCGCCATTGCCATCACCCGGTCGTCGTGCGTTCCCGCGCGTGCCCCCGAGCTCCCATTTGCCAACCGCACAAAACTCCGGCACTCGCCCAGCAGCCGTCGGCTCATAAACCGCCCTGGCGCCTCCACCAGCGCCGCGCCCAGTCTTCCCAGTGCCGCTGGCCGGCTCAGCGACGTCGTCAGCCATCCCGGCTCTCCGTCGCGCCGTCCCCCCTGCCGGTAAATCCGCTCGTACCGGCACACGCTTTCCAGATGCGCCAGCACGCCGCTTCCGTGGTTGTTGCGTTCCACCACCACCCAGGCCCCGTTGTATTCACCTCCCAGATCCGCCGCCAGCCGCGCCAGTTCCAGCCCGCCCACGTGCCCCGCGAACTCCGCGCATTGCAGGCCGGTCTCCAGTTCCAGCACTTCCATCGCGGAATAATCGCCGGAAATTCCGCCACCTGCAGGGTCCACGGCCACCAGGTACTTTTTGTCCGCAACCGGCGGCAGCCAGATTTCCAGTTCTCCATTCCGGCGCCGCTCCACGGGTTCGGGCGCTGTTTTGAGCCGCTCCTCCACCGCCGCAAGCTCAAAGATCGATTCGTCGCTGGCCAGAAAGCAGCTCTCGTCGTCCTCGGCATACTCCTGCGCCGTAAGCCCGCGAAAATTCGCCCGGATGCGCCGCCGGTACCCGATCTGTCTCAGGTTCAGCCTGTGCCGGGCCATCAACTCCCGCTCCTCATCCGTCAGGCTCGCCTCGTCCACTGCCTCGGCCGAGTAGCGCGCCTCCATCCACCACGGGAAGAAGTGCCGCACCGTTCCGGTCTCGTCCGCCTTCAGCCACTCCTCGTGGAAACACCCGCCCGCGCCCTGCGGCGTCGATTCCAGAATCACCTCCGCCCCCGGCGCTAGAGCCGCGCGCAGGCCGGCCAGGGTTTCCGCCGCGTCTCCCGGCCAACGCGCCAGCTCTGAGCAATGCAGGTTCTGTACCGTCAATCCGCGCCCGGCATTGCGGTCCCCCGCCGTCACCACCCGGTACTCTGAATCCATCTCCGGAAACACGATCTGCCGTGTATTGGCTCGCGAAGTCCTCAGCGGTCCTTCCCGTAGTCCCTCCGGAAGCCAATCCAGAAACCGGTGTACGATCCGAAAGATCTCCTCGGCTGCCTCCTGCGTGTGCGCCACTTCCAGGGTCAGCGTGCCGGGGCGGGTAATCGTCTTCAGAAAGAACCTTCCCGCCGTCCATGTCGTCAACCCCACCTGTCGTGCCTTCAGCACTATGTTCCGCGTGCCTCGCCGCCGCTCGAAGGCAGACTGCACGGCGTTGGCCTTCAACGGTGCGGTCCATCCATCGCGGGTTCGCACCAGCAGTAGCTTCTCGGCCAGCATCATGGCTACCGTTCGCCCACGCAGGCTTTGCGGCTGCAGATCCAGAATCCTTCCCAGGCGCAGCAGTTCGTCCCGATCGCAATTCTCCTCGCGATCCTCCCGTTCCAGTTCTCGACTGATTGCCATAACCTGTCTGATAAAAAGGGCCGCCTCGCGGCAGCCCCGGTTAGGAGTTAGTTTTTCATTATTCCGATAGCTGCATATGCCAGATCCGGGACGGTGAAATCGCGCAAATAGAAAACACTTTGCATGGGCGAAGCAACAACTGCCGTCCCTTCTGCATACCGTTAGTGCGTAAACACCTCAGACCAGCCATCGGCGCCGGCGCCGCCGGCGCCGCAGCCGGTATAACTTCCACACGACCCGCCCGCGCCACCGGATACATTGATCGTCCCGCTGTTTGTAAGGTTCTGAGAGCGCATAATGACAAACCCTCCGCCACCTCCGCCGCCAGCCCCAATGTTGTTTCCAGTGGAATCTCCTCCTGCGGCGCCACTCACGTCAATCGTCCCTGTGAAGTCGATGGTCTGGCAGTCGAGAATCACAACTCCGCCTCCAGCGCCCCCTGCGCCGCCTGAAGAACCGCCTGCGCCTCCAGCGGCGCCACCCCATGCCCTGTTGAGAAAGTTGCTCAGGCTAACACCTTGGGAGGTAATTCCACGTTCCAGCTGGCCGCCAAAACTACCCATGTTTCCGTTTCCTCCCGTGCCGCCTCCTGCAGCTCCAGCCGCGCCGTTTCCATTTCCACTGTTACCTGCCGATCCCGAGCTTCCGGCATTCGTGCCGCCGCCGCCACCGCCGCCTGATCCGCCCCCAAAGGTATTGCTAGTTAAACCATCGCCGCTGGTGTTGGGACTTACGGAGATGGTTCCGGCAATTGTGCATGTTCCAGTAGAGCGAATAATCAGAGGCATCGTTGCGTAACTGAGTGGAGCGCCACTGTAATAATGAGCAGCCAAAGTAGCCCCTGATGCCACAGTGACCGAGCTATACCAGTTGTCTCCTGTGGCGTAGCAGGTTCCAGAGGTACAATTCAGGGCACTGCCACTCCCATCACCCTGCCAGAGCAGCCATGCGGGGACATTCGGTACCAAACCACCGGCAACTGTGCCCCATGTGCATCCTGACCCCGTGGACTCCAGATAGGTGCCACTTGCCCCGTACATCCCGTTGCACTTATATCCGGTCGTCGCGTTGACTGTCGTTGAGTTCAACGTAGTGATGTTTCCGGTTGGGGCGCTGAGGATATTGGCATCCAACTCCCCGTCGGTCTTGAGGACACCGGCAGCGCTTCGATAAAGATTGGTGTCTCCGTTCCAATCCAATTCATTGCAGTAAGTGGAATTACTCACATTGTCGCAAACGTTGTTGGCAAACAGAATGCTGTTGCTGGATGCTGCATTGAACGCCTTCTGCACATCCGAGATCATGTTCCCGGCAACCACTGCCGGCCCGGTGCTGGTCGGATAGCCAATACCGCTTCCCGCAGCAGTCCCGGTGCCATAGATCCGATTGCCCACGATCACCGAATCATTGGCAATCGTAATCCCGGCTTTCGGCGTGCTTCCAGTTAGATAAATCGTATTGCCGGTTACCGTGGACCCGGTATTAGGTTGAATCCCATATCCACTCGTGTAAATGGTATTTCCGACGATGGACGCTGGCCCACCGCTACCCGAAATCGCTGTACTATTTGTAGAAACTGGACCTGAGAGCTGGATGACGTTTCCTGTCACAGAACAGTGAGTACAATGCCCGTTGCTCAGTCCCATCTCGATGGCATCAATCGCAGTCGAACTTTCATTGTCGAGCTGAATTGAGTTGTCGTTTACCGTCACATTGTAGGCGGTACTGAACATGATCGTAGCCGTGTTCCCGCTCACGCCGGTCGAGGGAATAACCTGGTATAGATGATTGTGCGCGATAGTCAGGTTCTCGACACCTTCTGACGGGTTGAGAACCGCCTGCCCGCTCTGCGACGTGAAATTGTTTCCCTCGATCACAATGTCGCGCCAGCCATCAGCAAGCTGGATAATTTGACTGGAGCCTCCCACATATCGGTTATTTTTTACCGTCAGGTCGGCCAGCGGGTAATAGGAGTTAATCATCATGCCCCGCGAGGCCGTCGCGGGCAACGTCACATTATTGTCCGCGATCAGGGTGTGGATGCTCTCATAGAGATATACAAAATCGCCGTTGTTCAGCGTCGCGTGGCACCCTGTCACGCTCAGATCATAGGCAAAGGCGTTACTTGGGGCGGGAACCACGTGCAAAGTGGATGACCCCGTACCAGTGAATGGCTTGCCTGTCGGCTTGAGCAGGCCGATGACACCGGTAGTCGCATTGACGCTGGTAACCCAGTTGATCTCCCCATCGCCTTGCGACTCGGTTCCTGGTCCTCCCATAATGTAAATCGCTTGCCCTACGGAGAAGTTACCGGCATCAGAAGCCGTCGTCAGCTTCAGCGTCACCGCGCCGGGATCGGGAATCGCATTGAAGGTGTAGCCACTTACCTCTTCCAGCCCATAGTATTCGCCTATAGCAATGAACGCCCCCGGCGAGATGGAAGATGCGACGGTGATATTCGCTCCCGGAGCGCACTTGAGATGGACATTGCTGGCATTCCTTGCATCCAGCACATATCCGCTGGTTCCATCTATCGAACTGAAGTTCCAGCTCCCGTCCGGGATGTAGATTGTGCCACCGGTATTCTTGATTGCCGCGAATGCTGCACGCAGCGCCGGACCCGTATCCGATACGCCGTCGCCAACCCCACCATAGGCGCGAATATCAGCAACCGGCGAAGTCTTCGTGATCGATGCACTCGCGCCTACGTTGCCGGCGATGCTGAGGCCGTTGTTGCCGTCCGCCGCTGCGCCTGGCAGCAGGTTCGCCAGCGCGGCCGGTGCGGTTGAGGCGCCGGTTCCGCCCGCTGACACCGGGACCATGCTCATGCCACTGAGTGCAGTGCCGTTAGCCGTGTAATAGGCAATCTGTCCGCTGTTTCCCGAATTGATGGTGCCGGTCGTGCCGCCCGAACCGGACCCACACGCCGAACCGGTGTTGCTGATATAGCCCGAGTTATCAATCTGCAGGCAGTCTGTGCCGCTGCTTGCAGCCAGCCCGGGAAACCTGATACTTGTCGGCCCTGAAAATGCCGCATCCAGGTTCGAGCTTGATCCTGAGTAAATATCTGTCTCGGCGCCTGAGCCTGACTCGTAGTTAAGCCGAATATGGCCGGTTGCATTACTCGCGTTGATGTAGGTATCACCACTGTTGTTACTCTGGTAGGCCTTGAAGCTATCCAGGCCTCCAATCGCCGAGTTCAATGCCCAGTTATTGCTGGTGTCCTTCATCATGTACCACTGGTTGTCGCCGTTCCAGTCCTTGTAGAGGAACGATTCTTTCTGCGGAGCCGTCAAACCCGCCCAAAGCGTCGAGTCAATCTCTGCATCCGCCTGGTTCTTTACCGTAGTTGTGCCGGAGAAGGTCGAAGTCCCGCCCACCTGCAGCATTCCGTTAAATTGCGCATCGCCGGCATTGTCGATCGTCGCCACGGTCGATGCATTCGCTCCGCCCGATCCGAAAATCACTCCGCCGGTTCCTGCGTTGGTCGAGCCGTTCAGTACAATCGCGCCTGTCCCTGCCGCATTCAAAACTGTCTGATCGTTTGTGCTAGACTCCCCGTGGTTATACTGCCCAATCGACAACCGGTAGACGTTGTTCAGCTCGTCTTCTATCTCATAGAACTGCTCGCCGGCCGTGGCGTCGCTCAGCCCTGTCGTCCAGCGATATCCATAATCCGTCTGGTAGCGGTTCAGCAATCCGCGCTCATGCCCCGCTCCAGTTCCCAGCCGGAAGTGATTCGTCAGCGTGGCGTCCTGCTGGCTTTTGTACCAGTCCCCGTTCAACCCGTTAAAGCTGCGATGGAAGGTATCCAGAAAGCTGTTCTGCGTTCCGTTATCCGTCAATTGTCCGGGGAGCATGGTGCCGCCGGTAATCCAGTCGTTATACGAACTGCCCGCATCCGCCACCACCTGCTTGGTCGAATTTTCGTTCCGCAGCCCGATGATCGTGTTGTTCTGGGCGTTAGGTCCCAGGTGCAGCGCTGTCGCACATCCCTCCACATCGCCACCGGTAAAGGTATTTCCGTCACCTTGCTGCAAATTGATGCCGATGGTCCCCGCAATCGGATTCCCATTGCTCGTCGGGCAATCGATGTGCAGCCGCACAAACGTGCTCGCGTTCAGCCAATCTGTTGTAGCCGTATTCGAAATCTCATGCCCAACCCCATTCACCGCCGTCCCGAACCCGTCGAATGCATCGTCAAAGAACGTGCCGCCCGTGTAATTGCCGGTTCCATCCAGCGTCATCCCCGTCTGGTTCGCATTTCCCAGAAAGTACAAACTCTCCAGATCCAACTCTTGCGTCCGGTACGCCACCAATCCTTCCGCGGTTGCACTGCCAGCTCCGGTCGTGTTGATCACCGCGTTGTCCATGTGAAAGCCCGGCGTATTCACCGCATATGCGGTATCTCCCACCTGAACCATCGCGCCCGTGCCCGAATACTCGAACACGGTTCCACCCTGGCTCCCACTTGCCACGCTTCCGCCGCGCATCGCGCAGCCATGCAGCGCCACGTTCCGCGTCCCCGCTGTAACAATCACCTGATTCGCCGTGGCAATCGTTGCGCACGGCAGGTCAATGGCCGTATTCGCTGTCGAAATGGTAAGGTTCGATCCCATTGACAGTGTTCCCGTAAAGTTCCGCGCATCGCAGGTCCCGCCATAAGTCGGATTGATCGCGCCCAAACACGCTTGAAGTTTCGCGCCAAAGTCCGCCCCGGGAAATTGATCCACCTTGTAAGTCGATCCCGCCGCAGTGCTCGCAACAAGCCCCGGATAACTTCCACCTCCGGGAAGATTCCCTCCGCCACCGGCCAGTTGCGTCCCATAACTCTGCGATCCGCTCGCATCCCACACCGTGTATCCACCATTGCCCTTCAGCAGGTCCCCCGCAAACACTGAGATATTCTGCCCGCCGATCAGATTCACCGGCGCGGCCGTATCCCAGGTGCCCGGTTCATTCACGCTCGCTGTCGTCGTCGATGAGCAGCCCGTCCCGCCCTGCGTCACACTTACCGAGCCAATCGATCCATCGCTGTTTACGCTCGCCGTAGCCTGAGCCGTACAGCCGGTACTGAATGCCAGCGGAACCTGTGTCCCATAAGGGTCGAACCCCAGCCCATGCTCCGAGCCAACCGTCACAGCCGTCACCGCACCGCTCGATGTCGTCACCGTCAACTGTGGCTGTACTGCATCCCATATCGGCTGCACCACGGCATTCCGCACCGTCCAGCCCTGGTTTCCGCTCGGCAAATCCAGCACAATCCCCGTCGGAGGCTCGTCCGTCGCTGCCGAATTGCCCGCCACCGCCGCCACATTATCCAGCACATTGTTCGATCCCGCCGCTGCCGTAAACGCATGCGCCGCCTCGATCGTGATGTTCTGCCACCGGTTCGAATCGGCCGTCAACCCCGCAGGCGTAGCCACCGGCAATGCCGGAATCGCAACACCCGTATTCGGCCCCTGTATGTCGATGTTTCTAAACTCGCTCCGCTGCGGCCACTGTGCCAGGTAAATCCCGCAAGTATGCGTCGAGTGCGCGCCCGGATACTGCGCCGCCATCGGATCCGTGCCTGTAGTCACAATCTTTACGTTCTCAATCGTTGCGTTCCGCAACCCGTTGCCGCCCGCGCCCGTTGTCGCCGGCATGGCAATCGCGCAATTGCCCACCCACCATCCCGCTCCCGTCCCCGTGCTGTCTGTCTGGCCGTTTCCGCCATTTGAAAAAATGGAGTTGTTCTCAATCGGCCGGCTATATTGGCAGTTACCTCCCGCCGCACGGCCCTCTGCGGGCGAGCATGAAGCATCCAGGCTCTGGTCCACATAAATTGTCAAATCGTGAATCCGTGTATTCGCCATAAGCGTCGAGCTGTCCGGCATCGTCATCAGCACATCCTGCCCCGGAAATCCCATCAGCGCGGAATCCTGCTCGCTCACGCCCCCAATCGACTCGCCATGCCAGTTCAGCGGATGTGTCTTGCAGATACCCTCCGGAATCGTCAGCGCCACATTATGCGTATGCGCGTAATCAATTGCCGCCTGCAGCGCACTCGTATCATCCGTCACGCCATCGCAAACCGCGCCAAACTCCTTCACACTCCGCGCCGTCTGCTGCGCTCCGCTCGTCCGCAAATCCGTCACGCGTACGCCATTTGCATTCGTAAACGTATCTGTTCCCGCGTAAGTCGGAGGAATCTCCACCGCTCCGTTTGTCCCCGCGGCGTTTACCGCCGCCTGCAGAGTTGTCTGCGCGCTGCCGGCCGCCGGTGCTTGCACGCCATTGATCGCTGGAGTCGTAAGTCCCCCGGTCATGCTTCCGCCGGCCAGCGGCACTGCCTGCGCCACTGACTGATCCACATAATGCTTATCCGCCGCCTGCAATGGTTGCGTCGGGTCGCCGCTCAAATAAAGCGGCCCAGTCAAATTACCGCCTGACACGTCAATATGGTTGCTAAGCGCCTCGGCCACGGCCTGGTCCACATAGGTTTTGCTCACGCTCTGCACTGCCTGCGCTGCCGGCATCACCTGCGCTTCCACCTGCGCCAGGCTTGCCTGCGCCGCTGCCGGAATCACCCAGTACTCCGTGTTCGTCGTCCCGTCGCTCATGTAGAACACGGCGGTATAAAACTCGCCCGCCGGTGTCGCACCCTGGTTCGGCGCCAGGTTCACGCTCACAAAGCCGTCCGCCGGAATCGTCACGGTAATTTTGTCGGCCGCCACCTTCTGTCCCGCTGCGGTCGTGAACGACGGCCAACTCACCACCAGCGTCCCCGCGCCCGGTTGTCCGTTCGCCAGGTACACCGTCCCCTGTACCGTCGTCGTGCTTACCGCCTGTGCCGCAGCCATTTGCACCGGCAGCGCCAGTGCACACACCATCACCGCGCACAGTCCAACCCGCATCGCAGCGCGTAACCAACCGTTTCCAGTGAGCTTCATTCCTCTCTCATCCTTCCGCTTCAGAGCGTGTTTTCAACTTTCCTCTTCCAGACCCGTAATTCCATGCAGACTGACGAAAAAATCGGGAAGTCACATGGACTTCCCGCTACTACGAGTGACCCGCAATTCAAGGATGCTCTTAGATTACCGAGCCGCCCGGAAATTATCTGCAAACCAAATCTGACAATTATCTTATTTAAAGTGAGCTATTTACCAGAGACCCCTCTTCCCCGCACACTTGACAGCGCATTCCTCCCCGTCATCAGGCCTCACCTCTTGCATCCGCGCCGCTCGGCATCGCTTGATACGATGTTCCCTTGGAGCCTTCTATCGTGCCGAATATTCTCGACGGTGTGGCCATCGCCGCAGCCATCAAGCAGGAAGTAGCAGAAGAAGTCAAAGCGCTCACCCCCAGTGGCGTTCGTCCCGGTCTGGCCGCAGTGCTCGTGGGCAACGTGCCCGCCTCGCAGATTTACGTGCGCAACAAGGTGCAAACCTGCGCCGATCTCGGCCTCTACAGCGACCTCATCACACCACCTGACACCACAACCACCGAGGAGCTGCTCTCGCTCGTCGCCACCCTCAACGCCCGCGACGACATCGACGGTATCCTGGTCCAGCTCCCCCTGCCCGCTCACGTCGACGCCCGCACCGTTCTCGACGCCATCTCGCCGGAGAAAGACGTCGACGGCCTGCACCCCGTCAACGCCGGCCGCCTTCAGGCAGGCCGCCCCGCGCTCGCCCCCTGCACGCCCGCCGGAGTCATCGAGATCCTCAAGCGCAGTAACATCCCCATCGCTGGTTCCCGCGCCGTAGTCGTCGGCCGCAGTGACATCGTCGGCAAGCCCGTAGCCATGCTTCTGCTCGGGCAAAACGCAACAGTGACGATCTGCCATTCCAAGACGCGAAACCTCGAAGAGGTCACCCGCCAGGCAGACATCCTCGTCGCCGCCATCGGCCGCCCCGGCTTCATCACCCCGGAAATGGTCACGCCCGGCGCCACCCTCATTGACGTAGGTATCAACCGCATCTCCACCCGCGAAGACTTCGACCGCTTCTTCCAGGGCAACGCCAAACGCGAAGCCGCCTTCCAGAAGCGCGGCGCCGTCCTCGTCGGCGACATCCACCCCAAAGCCTTCGAGCAAGCAGGCGCCTACACCCCCGTCCCCGGCGGCGTCGGCCCGCTAACCATAGCAATGCTGATGTCCAACACAGTCCGCGCCGCCAAACTCCGCCGCGGGCTCAAAGAGGCTAACAAGTAACTGAAATAAGATCTGTCATGTTGAGCGGAGGTCGCCTTGGCGACCGGAGTCGAAACATCTGCGGTTGCTTTTCGGGAACTATCAGGTTGCCGCGCCAATTTTGAGGGAATCTCTGAAAAGCCAAGCCACTCCTGGCGCCACCATTCGCTGGTCTTCAGGGATGCACGTCTAGAAGGCGATACCCAGCTTGGTTTGAGATACACCAATTGATCTGGCGAAGGGAAGCAAGGGTTCCGAACGAGCCTCAGACATGCTTGCAGGTCGGCGATTTCCTGCCAGCTGACAATTTGCCCAGAACTCTAAAAAATGCGGGTTTGCGAGTGGCCTCCCGGGACTCTCAAAGCGAAGCGTGCATAATGAGCATCATGAAAGCTGGCAGTAGCGTCATCATTATTCTTGTGTCGGCCTTATCCATTGCAAGGTGTCAAACGCCTGGATCGAGGCCTTTGGCCGCATACAGTTCCGGGGACTCGGTCTCCCTAGTCTCAAGAGCGGGCAAGGTTGTTTCGACAATTAAGTTGCCAGTCAAAGTCGGGGAGTTTACTTTTTCACCCGACCTGAAGAAGCTAGTTGTAGTCACTCCGCATCCCGGCGAGGCTGGCGGGAGGATGTACCTGTATTCCCTAGCGTCGGGGCGGCTTCAACGAATACCAGCACACGCCGTGTTGCCGCAGTCGGGCCGGACGGAAGTCTATTCAGATCCTCAATTTTCTCCTGACGGAACCCAATTATTTTTTAGCACCCATTCGCAGGCGGAAGGTGACCTTTATGAGACCGGTGGACCAATAGCCAAGCTCGATCTCAAATCGTTGCGTGCCAATGTACTGCCATGGACCATTGAGGTCTTCACGGACGACCCGATGCTGAGTCCAAGTGGGCGCGAATTCTTTCTCCCGGACGAGGAGCAAGTTGTCGATACGAATGGAACAACGCTCTTCGACTTTCATGACCTTAAGCTTGAGAAGCCGTTTAAGTGGGCCTTCGACGTAGCCTGGGTCGGAAATAGCTGTGTGCTTGATGAAGAGGGCAAGTCGGCCTACTACCCTCTCAAGAGTGAGACTTCATACTTCGTGCTCGACTTGAAGACGCTGAAGAACGTCAGCACCGTCAAGATCCTCGGCCTTCCTGATAGGGAACTGGCCGGACTCGTTTCCTACAAATTTCCTTACGCGATCGTCAAAGGCACAGAAGATCTGGCTGGCAATCAGGAGTCAGCGTATTTTCTGGTTTCCCCGGGTGGCAGTCGAACGAAGGTGGCGCCAGGAGATGCCGCCGTAGTCCAAGTACTTCCCAACAATCGTACGGGCGACTTGCCAACTGAGTGTAGGTGAGCGAAGGGGTATGCCGAGATCGTCTCCGCACTGATCAAGGTAGACGCTAAGCAATGACGGCCTGATCCTTGTGGGGGTATCTCCGGCAACGTGGACACGACCCATCTTCGCCTCGCCCTTCGAGAACGCAATCATCGCCTCCCGCACAATCGGAATGCACTTCTCATACGTAAGCCGTTTCGCCACTTCTTCCCGGTCAATGAATCGCATCGCAATCTCCCCCATAACCGTGCCCACCCCGGCATCCCGGCTCCATTCCGCATCTGCCGGAGCTAAGACACCTCATCGGGTACGGTACTCAGACCGTCGATTCTTTTCGCCCGCATCGTCGCCACCAGTCCCAATCCATTCGTCAGCAGAATCAGCGCGAATGCGAGCGATGGAAAGAGCATCAGGTCCTTCGGCTCTGCACGGATCACTTGCAGTACCAGTACGGCCGTAATCAGCCCGCGCGGAATCAGTGTCATTGCCAGTTCACGCTCGCGCGAACTGGCTCCTCGCCAGACCACACGGCTCATCTGGACTGAGATGAGCCGCGCGGCCAGTATCACAAACAGAAGTCCTACGCTCGGCAACAGAATTTCTTCGAGACTGCGAAGCTCAATCATTGCCCCAAGCAGCACAAAGAAAAAGCTCCTCACCAGAAACGCCAGCTCCGCGTGAAATGAGAGGATCCGAGTGCCCTCATCGGTTGGCTGGAAGTCTAACTCAAGCTCGCTCAAGAAGCTCCCTGGGCCCAGCATATTGGCCAGCGTCGCACCAAACACCATCACGGCCAACAGATCGCTTCCTCCCAGGGCATTCGTGCCTGAGAACACAATCAGCACCGCACCAAACGTGAGCGCCTGCCAGAACCTGTCGTTTGAAATCTTAGGAAGCAGACGCGCCCACAGCAGCCCCGCCACGATTCCAATCACAAGCGCCAGCACAGAGCGGGAAACAAACTCAATCGCCATCCCCCGCAGGATGGCGCTGTTGCTCGTGTTACTCGTGATCCCATCGGCCATCAGGCTCAGCAGCATGCCCACCACGAGCGCTCCAAGTCCATCTCCAAAAGCGGCTTCGATCACAAGCGTCGTCTTCAGTTCTGGCCTCAGCTTCATCTGCTCCAGCATGGGCAGCACAATCGATCCGCTCATGCACCCGAGCGCCGCACCGGCCAGCAAAGACGCCATGCGGCTCATATGCAGCACATAGATGCAAAAGAGACGGACACCCTCCATCGTTAGCGCATAACTCAGCACCGCCAGCACGATCCCCGCCGCAAACTGCTTGCGTGCGTGCCGCAAATCCAGTTCCAGGCCCGCTGCAAACAGAATCAGAATCAGTGCCAGTGTGCCCACGCCGCGCGTTATATGAGGAAAGCCGGCCGCATTGATCCAGTGCAGCCACGGCCCCAGCGCAATGCCACACAGCAGCAGAACCACCACATCCGGCACACGCGTGCGGTGTGAGAACCGGTTGGCCAGATACGCCAATACCAGCAGCCCACCCAGTACTCCCAAAAATTCCGCCAGAGCAATTGACATCGTAAGCCTGTATGTCCTGAACATACATCATCAAAGCTCACCGGCATCCAGCACCTTCAACACGCACCGTGTCGTCTTGAATAACCCAATGCAGCATCGTGCAAACTGAGCCCTGCGAGCTGTTCGGTCGGCATGCGATGTCAGCAGGCTCCGTGAATAAAAAATACTGAAGTAAATACTTGACAATCCGCAAGTGCTCGCCGATACTTAAGTAGATACTTCAGTATCGAGAGTCAACCATGGAGGTCGAAAACGACGATGGGAACAAAGGCAGAACCGAAGGTGGTGCATGCAACATGCGTAGTGGAGCGTAACTTTTCAAAGCCGGCTGCTGTGGTATTCGCGGCCCTGAGCGATGCAAACAAAATTCGGCAATGGATGGCCAGTGGTGAGCATTCCGAATTGCTCGAATTCCGCTCTGAGTTCCGCGAAGGCGGAACGCAGATCCTGAAGTACAAGATGAAGCCGGGAACACCGATCGCTGGAGCGCTGATCACGAATCAAGGGCTGTTTCAGCACATCGTGTCCGATGAGCGAATCGTAGTGGCATCGACGATGAAAATGGGAGACCGGATCTTTTCAGCATCGCAGGTAACCTTTGAGTTGGTGCCAACGGAGGCGGGAACAGACTTGATCATCACCCATCAGGGAGCGTTCTTCGAGGGCTCGGATGGACCGGCAATGCGCGAAGAGGGATGGAATAAGTTGGCTGACAACCTTGTGACAGTCGTCAGCGGGCAGTAAATTCAAGTGGTTTGAAGCTGGCTTGTTGCGGTACTTTGCGAAGAGCCGGGAAACAGAATACCGGCTCGCCGGCTTCCAACCTGACCCAAGAAAGCGAAGCAGTGACCAAGAGGCGGGTAAATATCGACCGCGTGTTTCATGCTCTCGGAGATGAAACACGGCGGGCAATTCTCGACCGGCTGAGCCGGGGTCCAGTATCAGTGTCACAGTTGGCCGAACCGCTGGGTATCACTCTCACGGCGGTGGGTCAGCACCTCGCAATTCTTGAAGCGTGCGGGCTGGCGGTAACCGAAAAGTTGGGGCGGGTCCGAACCTGCAGGATGGCCTCGGCCGGTTTGGACGCGCTGGAGCAGTGGGTGCGCGAGCACAGGACCATCTGGGAACGGCGGGCCGACCGGCTGGGGAAATTGCTGGAGAACGATGAGTAGCAGGAGACAGATTTCAGGGCGGGAACCATGGCGCAGGCAACCCACATGGCCTGGTATTCGCCCAATGCCACTCCAATCCGTCTAAAAACCAGTGATAACTTTAAAAAAGGAAGCCCCGGAAGCATAATCCTCCGGAGGCTCACCGGGCTCCAATTTATCCCCACGGAGAAAGAGCAATGTCCGAAAACCAAACCGGAGGCCGCTTCCACCTTCACCAGATCGCAGCCAGGTTTCCCGATACCGCCGAAACCATGCTCCTCGACACCTACCTCACTGACGAGCCCTCGGCCAGCAGCCGCGTCTTCCGCGTCTACCGCGAAACCCCGCCGCACTATCACGCCAACTCCGACGAATACCTCTACGTCCTCTCCGGCAAAGGCACCTTCTGGATCGGCGATGCCTCAAACAGCGGAGAATTCGCCCCCGGCGACTTCCTTACCTTCAAGCGCCGCACCGTCCACGCCCTGCCCACCATCATTGAGGGTCCTGTCGTCTTCCTGGCCATTGACGCCCCGCGCCGCGATCCCAAAGACATCATCTTCGTTAACCCGCAAGACGGCACTCCGGAAACCTTCATCCGCAACCAGGGATATTGAGTGCGCCAGAGACTCGCCGCAAACATGATCCTCCTCAGGCAAGCGGCAAAGCCAACTGCGTCTGCAGAGACTCCCCGGCCGTTAGCGCATAATGCAAAGAGGGAAGGGAACAGGCAATCGTGATCGTCGAAATCCGCAACCAGCCAGCATCGCGAATCGGCCGAATCCAATCCGGCTCCGCCCAGCACCAACCCACCCCCAAATCCCATCCGAGGCCACTCATCCCATGCTTCGCGTAGGTCTCACCGGCAGCCTTGGCAGCGGCAAAAGCACCGTCGCCGCCATCCTCCGCGAGCTCGGCGCCCACATCATCGAGGCCGACGCCCTCGGCCGCAACCTCATGGAGCCCGGCCAGCCCGTCTTCGCCGAAATCGTCCGCGTCTTCGGCCCTGAAGTCCTCGCCGCCGACGGCCGCCTCGACCGCCCGCACCTGGCCCAACTCGCCTTTGCCGGCGGCCGCCTCCAGGATCTCAACGCCATCATCCATCCCGCCGTCATTGACATCCAGCGCCAGAAGATGGACGAAATCTTCGCCCGCGACCCCTTCGCCGTCGCCGTCATCGAAAGCGCTCTCATCTTTGAAGTTGTCCGTGACGCCCGCGCCCGCGCCGAAAAGGAAAGCCTGCTCCCCGGATCCCCCGGCGACGGCTCTTCGTCACCGGCATGGCTCTCCGACTGGCGCCGCCGCATCGACCGCATCATCGTCGTCACCGCGCCCGACGACCTCAAAATCGCCCGCTACGCCGCCCGCATCGCCCCATCCGGTCCCGCCCGCCAGGCCGCTGAAGCCGACGCTCGTCTCCGCCTCAGCCACCAGATCCCCGACGCAGAAAAAGCCGCCCAGGCCGACTATGTCCTTGACAACGCGGGCGATCTCGCCGCCCTCCGCGCCCAGGTCGTAGCCCTCTGGCCGCGCCTCCAATCTGAGAGCGACAGCATCGCGCGCGCAAAGTCTTTAAAATAGAGACTGTCTGCCATGCGCCCGCACCATCTATCCACGGCGCGGCAGATCCCAGGAAGGTCTTCAGGTTTGCACCCATGAAATTGCGAAATCTTGTCTTGGTCGTCCTCATCGTCGGTGGATTCTGGTTCGTCATCTCTCACCTCCCGCAGGGCGCTCTCGGCCGTCTCCCGTTCGTCGGCTCGCCTCACGCCACAGAACCCCTCCAGCTTGTCGAGGCCGCCACCACCCCCGTCTGCGATAGCAAAGAACAGAACGGCATCAATATCTATAAGAAGGTCCTGCCCTCGGTGGTCAACATCACCTCCACCACGCTGGTCTTCGACTTCTTCTACGGAGTAGTCCCGCAGCAGGGCCAGGGCTCCGGCTTCATCCTCGACAAAGCCGGCCACATCCTCACCAACTACCACGTCATCCAGGGCGCCAACCGAGGCATTCAGGTCACGCTCAGCAACAAGGCCCACTACGCGGCCACTGTGCTCAATGTCGACAAGGTCCACGACCTCGCGCTTCTCAAGATCGATGCTCCCCACCTTGAGCCCGTCACCCTCGCTGACTCCTCCAAGCTCCAGGTCGGCCAGCGCGTCTTCGCCATCGGCAACCCCTTCGGCCTCAGCGGAACCATGACCCAGGGCATCATCAGCTCCATCCGCTCCATCCGCGGCGCCAACGGAGCCCTCATTGACAACGCCATCCAGACTGACGCCGCCATCAACCCCGGCAACTCCGGCGGCCCGCTCCTCAACTCTGGCGGTCAGGTCATCGGCATCAATAGCATGATCTTTTCCAACAACGGTGCCGACCAGAACGCCGGCATCGGCTTCGCCATCCCCATCAACACCGCCAAGGCCGTGCTCGCCGACTTCAGCCGCTACGGCCACGTCCGCCGCCCCTCGCTCGGCATCAGCGACTTCGCCATCGGCCCCGATCTCGCCCGGCAGATGGGTCTCCCCGCCGACTCAGGCGTTCTCGTACAGCGCGTCTTTCCCGGCGGCGCCGCTCAGCGCGCCGGCATCCGCGGCGGCAACCAGCGGGCCTACGTCGGTAACACCCCCATCATGCTCGGCGGCGACCTCATCGTCGCCATTGATGGCAAACATGTCACCGATCCCCAGGACATCACCGACATCATGGACCAGCACCAGGTCGGCGACACCGTCAGCGTCACCTACTACCGCGGCAAAAAGAAAATGACCGTCAAGCTCATGCTCGGCGAAGCCCGCGACACCAACTCCTAGCTGGCAAAGGGCGAAGTCTCTGCAGTTTCAGAACCTCAATTGCCACTTCACTTCCGTGCCCCATCCTTGCGATTTCTTTCTGTCGCAAGGGTGGGAATCCCCCCAGCCCAAGCCCAACCTCACCCCGCCCGCAAAACCTCCCCAGCCGCCTCCACCGTAGCCGATACCTCCGCCTCCCCATGCGCCGTCCCCAAAAACGCCGCCTCAAACTGCGACGGTGGCAGCCACACCCCGCGCTCCAGCATCCCCCGATGGAACCGCCCGAACGCCGCCGTATCCGACTTCGCCGCCTCCTCATAATTCCTCACCGGCCCCGGCGTAAAGAACCACGTCCACATCGATCCCACGCGGTTCAGCGTCATTGCCACCCCGGCCTTCGCCGCCTCCGCCGCCACACCCTCGGCCACGGCTTTAGCCGTCTTCTCGAGTTTCGGATACACCTCGCCCGCATGCTCCTGCAAATACCCAACCGTAGCCAGCCCCGCCGCCATCGCCAGCGGATTCCCGCTCAGCGTTCCCGCCTGGTACACCGGCCCCAGCGGCGAAACCTGATCCATAAAAATCTGCTTCCCGCCAAACACGCCCACCGGCAGCCCGCCGCCCACAATCTTGCCCAGCGTCACCAGGTCCGGATCCAGCCCGTAAAGCTCGCAAGCCCCGCCCAGCGCCACGCGGAACCCCGTCATCACCTCATCCACAATCATCAGCGCCCCGCGCCGCCGCGTCAGCGCCCGCAACCCCTCCAGATACCCGTCCTTGCCCGTCGCGGCGGGGGCCGGCAAAATGCACCCCGCATTCCCCACCACCGGCTCCAGAATCACCGCCGCAATCGCATCCGGATACGCATCGAACGCCGCCTCCACCGCGCCCAGGTCGTTATACGGCAGCGCCAGCGTCAACTGCGCAATCTCCTCCGGCACCCCCGCCGACCCCGGAATCCCGAACGTAGCCACGCCCGACCCCGCCTTCACCAGCAGCCCGTCCGCATGCCCGTGATAGCAGCCCTCGAATTTCACAATCATCTTCCGCCCGGTCGCCGCCCGCGCCAGCCGTATCGCTGACATCGTCGCCTCCGTCCCCGAGCTCACAAACCGCATCTTCTCAATCGCCGGATAGCACGCCGTCACCCGCTCCGCCAGGTTGGCCTCTGCCGCCGTTGACGCCCCAAAGCTCGCCGACTTCCGCGCCGCCCGCTCAATCGCCTCCACCACCGGCTGAAACGCGTGCCCCAGAATCATCGGTCCCCACGACCCGAAGTAGTCGATATAGCGGTTCCGGTCCGCGTCGAACAGGGTTGCCCCCTCCGCCCGCTCCAGAAACGGAGGCTCCCCGCCCACCGCGCGAAACGCTCGCACCGGCGAGTTCACCCCGCCCGGAAAATACTTCTCCGCGCGCTGTTGCAATGCCTGAGAACGAGAGTGGACAGCAGCATCCGATGAGTTGGTCATATTGGCTTCAGTATAGTGGCCCGGCATCTGCGTGTCCCTGATCTCTCCGCCGCGACGAATTCTCTCAATCCGAGTAGAAACCCAACAAATCCGGGTGCCCCACCCTCGCCGCGCCTTTGTCTTTGCGGCTAGGGTGGGTGGGAAGCAACCATATCCACCCCACCGGATACCCACCCTCACGAACCCACCAAACCGGGTGCCCCACCCTCGCCGCGTCTTTGTCTTTGCGGCTAGGGTGGGTGGGAAGCAACCATATCCACCCCACCGGATACCCACCCTCACGAACCCACCAAACCGGGTGCCCCACCCTCGCGATCCGCCGTGGCGGATTTTTGTCGCTAGGGTGGGGTATAGGGTGGGTACAGCTTGTCTCTCCACCCAAACCCGAATTACACTCCGATCAATGCCCTCCAAACTCAAGCGATACCAGGACACGGGAGATCTCCATTTCCTCACCTTCAGTTGTCACAATCGCTTGCCCTATCTCGCCACCGCATCCGCGCGCAACCTCTTTGAGTATGTCCTGGAACAAACAAGAAAGCGCTATGTCTTCCACGTATTCGGCTACGTAGTTATGCCGGAACACGTCCATCTCCTGATTTCCGAACCAAAGCAAGGAATGCTCAATCTGGCAATACAGGCAATGAAGACCTCCGTCTCAAAGCAATCCAGCCCGCATCCGTTCTGGCTTGCACGCTATTACGACTTCAACGTCTTTACCAGTGATAAGCACACTGAGAAACTCCGCTATCTGCACCGCAATCCTGTAACTCGCGGCTTGGTAACTCGTCCCGAAGACTGGCGCTGGTCAAGCTTTCGCCACTATATGACCGGAGAAGAAGGTACCGTAGAAATCGAATCCCCATGGACAGCCGGCAAACGCGCAGGCCTGAAACTCCCCGAAGGATACAAACCACCCACCGCATAATCGCGCACCCTGCGCAAAGCAAAACCAGGTGCCCCACCCTCGCGATCCGCCGTGGCGGATTTTTGTCGCTAGGGTGGGGTTCCATCCCATGTCGCCTCCAAATCGCGCATGAATTTACCAAGACTGGGTGCCCCACCCTCGCCGCGCCTTTGTCTTTGCGGCTAGGGAGGGGTATGTCGGATGTTCCAATCACCACCACAATGGGTGCCTCACAGCCTGTCCTGAGCCTGTCGAAGGGTCTCTCCGCCGCGGTCCGCCACGGCGGAAGACCGGGGATGGCCGCTCGATCCAACTTCTCACCCATAGGACAAAACAAATCCGGACACCGGAAAGGCTCCGTAATAAGGGCACGGCTTCAGCCGGGCCACAACAGCCAACCAAAGCAACGCGGGCTTCAGCCCCTGCTGAATACTGGGTGGGAGAACGCCAGACATAAATCCGACCGGAACGCCCAATTCCGGCGCATAGTCATTGATCAGGACTGAATTAGTCTTGGGTCATGGAAGTGTCTGAAATCATTCGCGAGCTGAAGACGTACTACAAGGACGACGTTGCCTATCGCGATCTCGACCGCCACCTTAAAGGTGCAGATGTTGACCGTTGGTGCACCTTGTGCGGCAGTACTCGATTTCAACTCTTCGAGGCGCTTGCTGAGTGCCTCGCACTCGGCTTCAACACCTCGGACTTCTCATTCGAATTCTGCGATGCGGTGGTAAATGACCTCTCCGATGCCGTTACTTCTACAAGCGGACCCAGGCCCCAACTCTTTTGGGAGGTCTATTCAGCCTTCGACGAAGGCGAGTACTACCATGGCAACAATCGAGATGAGGACCCTGTGGAGGTCTACACCCGTCCGATGATCGCTCGGATTGTAGAAGGAATTCATACGTCAAGAACCACTTAGTCATCGGGCGCTCCCGGTCTCTCCGCCGCGGCAGACTGAGACGTGGGAAGGACATTCGATCATCCTCCTCACCCATAGGACAAAACAAAACTGGACACCCGAAAGGTCTTGTAACAAGGGCACGGCTTGAGCCGGGCCGCAACAGCCAACCAAAGCAACGCGGGCTCCAACCCCCGCTGAATGCCGGGTGGAAGGACGCCAGACATAAATCTGAAGGGAACGTCCAATTCAGGCGCAAAGCCCGTTTGTAGGGAGGAATCCAACCAATTCCCGTCATAATCCTCAGAGCCCGAACTTAAGCCATTGATCTTATTGATTGATGAGGATAGCGCTGAACGCCGCGACCGTGATTTTCAGCCTGTAGCGCTCAAATCGATCCTAGAATTGCTTCATGGGAGCAATTGCGGAACTTAGTGTCGGGGGCATCCCTCTTGATTCATGGAAGAACTACGTGCCAGATGAGATCGCGGTACTGTTCACCGAGCAAGAAAAGTCGGTCGATGATACCGCCGTTCCTGAAGAACTGGAGGGTTATTTCGAGCCTGGTGAGCCGTCGCCCGTGAAAGATGTAAAGTATGTCACCTCCATTGACTGTTTTAGGAAGCGTCTTGAGTTCTTTGGATTCACCCTCGAGGTAACGCGCCGCGCCTTCGAGATCGGCAGAGTTGCAGATTTGGAGGGGTGTCGCAAATCAATCTCACTTTGGGAAGACCATTCTGGCCGACACGGAGACGCTGCGGACCAAATCATCGCACGAGAGAAAGCAAAGATTGAGATATTGACCAATGCCAAGCCGGAAGATTGGCTGGAGGCGCTCAAGAAAAGATTTCGGAAGCCGGAGGGGGTCAATTCTGATCGCGTTCCGGCGGTTGGACCGGTCCCGCCCCCTGCGATTGGAGGATGGGATCTTAGATTTCCCGGAAGCCTCGACCCAAGATTTCAACTGAGGTTTGAGTTAGAAGCAATAGAAGCTGGCGATGCAGTCCTCGACGTTTCAGACTTGGTAAATTGCGGCTATTATGATGCATCTGATCCGATTTCAGAATACGCTCTCGACAGTCTGAGCGCCCGAGAGCGGATCGTTTCGCACCTAATTGTCCTCACAGAAGGCTCCAGTGATCGATTCTATCTGGAAGGTGCATTTCAACTGTTCCATCCTGAACTATCTCGGTATGTCTCGTTCATGGATTTTAACGGATGGAATGTGGCTGGCGGCGCACCCTTCCTAGAAAACCTCGTTCGTTCATTTGCCGGCGCAGGGATTCGCGATCGCATCCTTGCGCTATTCGATAATGACACGGCGGGCTCATTGTCGATTTCTCGGCTTTCCCGTCTGCGTCTTCCGAAGAACATCCGAGTCGCCTGCTACCCCGACATTGAGATCGCAAGAAACTATCCGACTTTAGGTCCGTCTGGCTCCGTGAGCATGGATGTGAATGGAGCAGCAGCAAGCGTAGAACTGTACCTAGGCGCGGACGTAATCCAGAATTCAGACGGATCGTACATCCCCATCCAATGGAAAGGCTACGATCCGCTTCTCTGTCGTTACCAAGGAGAGATATTGGACAAACGGGGTTGCCGAAAGCGGTTTGCCGAGAAACTAGCTGCTGCGCAGCAGTCAGGATTCCAACCTGACGCCGCGAATTGGGCCGAACTTAGAGCGATTGCTGAGTTCATTCGAGATGCCTTTACGCCAATCGATCCGAGCGAGTTGATCAGCACGGCCAGCGTGGACTGAGAGTCGAAGACCACCTGTGCGCGGACCTGATCTGATTTCCAGGCAAAATGAGCTGGAAGGGCTTCAAAAGCTTCAACTCACGCAGATTACTCCCCCGAAGTCGGCGAGCGTTAAGGAATCTGCCACCTGAATCGAAAAGCGCACGCAACACGTCCGCTGAAAGGAGCGGGGAAATCTCGCCATCAATCCCCGCCA
The DNA here is from genome assembly GCA_963830225.1 of uncultured Acidobacteriota bacterium. Classification (GTDB taxonomy): domain Bacteria; phylum Acidobacteriota; class Terriglobia; order Terriglobales; family Acidobacteriaceae; genus Telmatobacter. Next base: position 1,777,384 of record CAWHLO010000001.1, read on the forward strand.
AACCCAACCCTCCCCCAAATCCGTCTACTCACATTTGCAGATAATTTCCACCCTTCCGCGCACAATAGAAACCAGGGAGAACACAACCATGCCGAAACCAGAAATTCTTACTCCACCGGAAAACCGGTCCCCTCAATTACACCCCCCCGGTATCGCAAGTTATCAGGCATAAACCCCATTTCCGCGCAAAAAATGCCAAAAACTGCACCAATTCCAGTGCAATTTTCCTGCATTTTTTGGAAGAAATGAATAAAATCAACAAGTTGTCTGTTAATCAATTTATAAACACCCTGCAAATGTTAGATGATAGTAAATAACTCTCTTTACATCCCCTCTCTCCAGATTGTCTCGTGGCCCCGCCTATACACCCGCGCCCTCTCCGTCACTCAACCCGCAGCGCCTGCTGCGGATCAAGCCGCGAAGCCCGCGTCGCCGGGAACCACACCGCCACCAGCGCAACCGCGCTCAAGATCACCGGCACGCTCACAAACACCAGCGGATCCCACGACTTCACGCTAAAGAGAAAGCTCGCCAGAAACCGTGTCAGCCCAAACGCCGCCGCAATCCCAACAACAACACCCACAATCGCCAGCCGCATCCCTTGCCACACCACCAGACCACGAATCCGCCGGCGGTCGGCGCCCAGCGCCATCCGAATGCCCATCTCCTGCGTGCGCTGCTGCACAGAGTACGCCATCAACCCGTAAATCCCGATGGCCGCCAGGATCAGCGCCGTCGCTCCAAAGATCATCAGCAGAAGCATGTTGAACTGCTCCCGCGCGGTCGACTGCGAAACCACCTCCGACATCGGCCGCACATGCGCCACGGGAAAGCCCCCACTGGCCAGCCGTAGCTGCTTGGTAATCGCGGGAATATATTGGTGCGGATCGCCGTGCGTGCGTACCACCCAGAACATGGCCTGAATGTTCGCATTCAGCGCGGTCATGCCATCCGTCACCTGCGCTGACGGCACAATCATCAGCGGGAACGGATCGCGGTTCAGCCCGCCATCGTGAACATCGACGACCACACCCACAACCTGGCGCGCCGGTTCGGTAAACTGCGGCCCCACGCCTTTGCCAATCAGCAGTTGCTGCCCCAGCGGATTCTGCTTCGGCCAGTACTTCTTCGCGAACGCTTCATTGATAATCACCACGCCCGGCGCCGATCCATCGTCCTGCTCGGTGAACGCGCGCCCGCGCACCATCGGAATCTTGAACACCTTGAAGTAGCCCGGCGAAGCGCTCATCCACGCGGATCCGCCGGTCCAGGGACTCTTACCCGTCGCAGGCCGCCCGACGATATTAAACGGGAGCCCATAGCCAACCATCAGCGGCAGACAGCAGGTGAACGCCGAGCTTTCCACGCCGGGGATGGCATTCATGCGTTCCCGCCCTTCGCGAGCCACCTGCGCAACCCCTGCCGTCTTCATGAAGCGGTCGCCGGTCAGAGACATCTGCAGAGTTAGCACATTATGCGCGTCGAAGCCGGGATTCACATTGCGCAGCGCAATATAGGTCCTGATCAAAAGCGCCGCGCCGATCAGCAGCACAAGGGCCAGCGAAACCTCGCTGATCACCAGCAGCGAGCGCGCTTTCCCCTGCCGGAAGCCCGTGCCCGAACGGTTGCTGCCCTCCTTGAGTGCGGAATTCAAATCAGGACGCGACGCCCCGATCGCCGGAAAGAGCCCAAAGAGAATTCCCGTGATCAGAGAAACGCCCACGGTAAACACAAGCACGCGCCAGTCGATACCCACCGCCGCTCCGTGCTCGCCAATACGCGGCAGCCCAGCGGGGCTCACCGCAAGCAGCGCGCGCACGCCAACCAGGCCCAGTACCAGCCCAAGAACTCCGCCCGAAAGCGCAAGCACCACGCTCTCCGTCAGCAACTGCCGCATGATGCGCAGCCGGCTCGCGCCCATAGCCGCCCGAATCGCGAATTCGCGCCTCCGCCCCGCCGCCCGCACCAGCAGCAGGTTGGCAACGTTCGCGCACGCAATCAGCAGCACAAAGCTCACCGCTCCCAGCAGAACCAGCAGCGAGTGCCGCGCGCCTGAAACAATCGAGTCGCGCAGCGGCTCAACCTTGAAGCTCGCATTCGCGCCCAGTCCATTTGGGTAGCGCCGCTGGAACTGTTCTGCGGCAAGCTTCAGCTCGGCGTTGGCCTGCGCCAGTGTCACCCCAGGTTTCAGTCGCCCCGCCACATTGAAGTAGTGCCCCTGGTTCGTGCTGTTCGGGTCAATCTGGAACGGTACCCACAAATCGGCCGACGGATCGGTCTCGAACGACCGCCCCAATACGCCGACCACCGTATAAGCCTGGTTGCTCAGCGAAATCGCGCTTCCCACAATCTTCTTGTTCCCGCCGAACCTTCGCTGCCAGAACCCATAGCTCAGCACAACTACATTCCCGCCGTTGGGGCTGTCCTCCTGCGGAGTGAATGTCCGCCCCAGCAAAACATGCGCGCCAAACAGCCGGAAATAATTCTGCGACACGTGCAGCCCGCGCACCTGTTCCGGAACGTCGCCGGTAAGATTGAATCCCGGCCCGCCAAAATCATAAGCAGCCACATCCTGGAAAACGCTCGTCTGTGCCTTCCAGAAGTTGAAGTTCACAGGCGATGACGAGGTGCCCGAACCGTCCGGCGACGTGTTCATGAACCGCACAATGCGACCCGCATCCGGATAGGTCAGCGGCTTCAGCAGCACCGTATCCACCACGCTGAAGATTGCGGTGTTCGCTCCAATACCCAGTGCCAGCGCGGCAATCGCCGTCACCGTGAAGGCGGGATGCGTAATCAGCATGCGAAGCGAGTACTTCAGGTCACTGCGAAAATCACCCATCGTCTTTACCGCCTTGGACAAATGTGATTGCCTGGGCCGCGGAAGAACGGCCCGCTGCGCCGAAGATACGCATGGAGCCCGGCGAAAGTTGCACCCCATTTTTATGCGCGCGAATTGTAAAGTGTCCCCAGGAAATGCAGCCGCCCCCCGCAGCCGCCCACTGCAGGGTTCCACCACATACTCTGAACCACGCCAACCCCAACTTCCCCGTACAACCAACATCCTCCCGTCAGAAAAAATACTTGACGCCACACACTGTTTGTCATACAGTATGTGCTGTACAGTGTTCGAGGCATAGTATGACGCTTCCCGATACCACCTTCGAGAACCTCCGCATGGAACTCCGCCGCGGCTGCCTCACCCTCGCCGTTCTCGCTCAGCTTCGCCGCGAGCACTACGGCTACACCCTCCGCAAAGATCTTGCTGACCGCGGCCTGGTCATCGACGAAAGCACTCTTTACCCGCTTCTCCGCCGGCTTGAAAGCCAGGGCCTGCTTCTCAGCCAGTGGCGCGAAGAAGACCGCCGCAACAAGCGCTTTTACCGTCTCTCGCCCGATGGCGAGCAGATCCTCAGCCAGTTGCTTGCCGAGTGGCAGGCAATCAATGCATCGATCACGAGCATTTTGTAGGAGAAAGAACGATGGAACTCCTTGACCGTTATCTGCAGGCAGTCGCAAAGCACCTACCGTGGCAGCGGCAACAAGACATCATTGCCGAACTCCGTGCCAACCTCGAATCGCAACTCGACGAAAAGCAGTCTGAGCTGAGCCGCTCACTCACCCAGGCCGAGGCGGAAGCCTGGCTCCAGCAGCTTGGTTCTCCCGTGCAGATGGCCTCTCAATACCAGCCGCAGCAATGCCTCATCGGACCGGCCATCTTCCCGGTTTATCTCTATGTGCTCCGGCTGGTCTCCATGTGGGCCATCATTATTTATGTCATCGTCAGCACCGTCACCATCGTCCTCGGCTCGCCTGGCACGCAGTCCATTGCAATAGCCGCGCTGCGTCTTCCCTCCGTCCTCATCCAACTCGCCGCCTGGGTCACTCTGATCTTTGCGGCAGTCGAGTTCACCGCCGCCCGGTACCCCGAAAAGTGCCCCTCCATCGCCGGCTTCCACGCAAAATGGACGCCTCGCGACCTGCCTCCATTAGAAAAGGCCCCTCCGCCGCAAAGCAGGCGCCGCTTTGCCTACGCTGTTGCTGAGGTCATCTTCGGATTCCTCTTTCTTGTCTGGTTGCTGCTCTTCCCGCACTATCCAATCCTCATCTTCGGCCCCGGCCTCAAGTACATGCTCGCCTCCCCGTTCACTTTCGCGCCCATCTGGATCACCGTCTATTGGTGGGCCGTGGCGCTCAGCGTGGTCCAGCTAACCTGGCAATGGATCAATCTGTTGCGAGGCGCATGGCGGCAGCCGGACCGGCCGCAACAAATCGTCTTTAAGGTCTTCAGCCTCATCCCGATCGGCCTGCTGGTCAACGCACCCGGCCACCTCTACCTGCTGCTCAAAAACCCGGCAGCAGACCTGCCCCGTTACGGCCAGGCGCTTGACTCCATAAACCGCGTCCTCCATTTCGCCATACTGATCGTCTGCGTAATCGTCGCCCTGCAACTGGCCTGGGAGATCGTGCAATGGATCGTGTCTCTCTGGCGCCGCAGAGCCTCAGCCGTCGCACCACGATAGCGGGTAATTCAGCCAAAGGCGAAAGGTTCGCTCGCTATCAGGAGTTTGTGATCGCTGTCACAGCCTGGGATGTATTCCTCCTGCTAAGTTCGTTACAGCAATGTTGGGCGCAAATCCCCAAATTCCCGATTGAGCGCCCCGTTGCTGATAGATACAGATAGGTAGAGGCACCTGCCCTTAGATCGTTGGGCGATCGAGATTCCTCTGCAAAACTTACTGGGCCCCCTGACGGCACGCGCCGGAGACGGCCCAGTGTGAACTGGAAGCGCTCGGATAGGAGATCCGTCTGAACGCCTCGTAGAACTATGACCAAAGACAGGAGGACATAGAGTTTATGGGGACAACGCTGGAAACGCCGGAAACGATACTTTCGGAAAATCCGCAAGCCGATGTGGAGTCATACTTCGAAGAGTTGTCGAGCAGCCGCGATGGGCTTAGCAGCGAAGAAGCGCAAATACGCCTGCAACAGTATGGCCCGAATGCTCTCGAAGAGAAGAAGGAAAGCACGCTGCTCAAATTGCTCAGCTACTTCTGGGGTCCCATTCCATGGATGATCGAAGTAGCAGCGGCGCTGTCCCTGGTTTTGCAGCACTGGGCTGATCTCACCATCATTCTGGTTCTGCTCGTCTTCAACGCCGTCGTCGGTTTCTGGCAGGAGCATCAGGCGGCCAGCGCGGTTGCCGCTCTCAAAAAACAACTTGCGCTCAGGGCCAAGGTCAAGCGCGACGGAGAATGGACCGAAATCGATGCGGCGAACCTGGTTCCCGGCGATCTCGTGCGTATGCGTCTGGGCGATATCATTCCTGCCGACGTACGGCTGATCGAGGGTGACTACCTCAGTGTCGATCAGTCCGCTCTCACCGGCGAATCGTTGCCGGTCGACAAGGGCGTGGGTGACGAGGCCTACTCCAGTTCCATAGCCAAACAGGGAACCATGGAAGCGCTGGTCACAGCCACCGGCGCAAACACTTATTTCGGCAGAACCGCCAAGCTTGTTTCCTCCGCCAAATCCGTCTCCCATTTTCAGAAAGCCGTGCTGACGATTGGCAATTACCTCATCTATATCAGCCTGGGTCTGGCCGCGCTCCTGGTCACCACAATGCTGATGCGCGGCGCAAAACCTATCACGCTGATCCAGTTCACGCTCATCCTGGTCGTGGCCGCAATCCCCGTCGCCATGCCGGCCGTACTGTCCGTCACCATGGCCGTTGGCGCCGTGACCCTCGCCCGCATGAAGGCCATCCTCACCCGTCTGGAATCCATCGAAGAGATGGCCGGTATGGACATTCTGTGTTCCGACAAAACCGGCACCCTCACACAGAACAAGCTCACGCTCGGTGAGCCGGCTTTGTTCGGCGCCAAAGATGCGCAGGAATTGATCCTGGCTGGTTCGCTTGCCTCCAAGGCCGAAGACCGGGATGCGATCGATACGGCAGTGCTCAATGGCCTCCACGATAAAACCGAGTTCTCCATCTACGACCAGCTCAAATTCACTCCATTCGATCCGGTCAGCAAGCGCACTGAAGGAGACATTCGCGGACCGGACGACCGCCGTTTCAAAGTCACCAAGGGCGCGCCGCAGGTCATTCTCAACTTATGTCATCCCTCTGACGACCTTGCCGGCAGCGTCAATGCCAAGGTGAATGAATTCGCCAAACAGGGCTATCGCACGCTCGGTGTCGCGCGCAGCGATAACAACGGCGATTGGCAGTTTCTGGGATTGTTGGCCCTCTTCGATCCGCCGCGCGAAGACTCCGCGGCAACCATTCGCGATGCCAATGAGCACGGCATCCACGTCAAGATGGTGACCGGCGACAACACGGCCATTGCAAAGGAAATCTCTGCCCAGCTTGGTCTGGGCACCAATATCCATTCTGCCGGAGAGTTCTTCACCGGCTCCGTAGATGAGCAGGATCTTTCTCCTGAGGCTGCGGCTGCCGCTGAGGCCGCCGAAGGCTTTGCGCAGGTCTTTCCCGAACACAAGTTTCAAATCGTCAAAGCACTGCAAAGCCGCGGCCACATCGTCGGCATGACCGGTGACGGCGTCAATGACGCGCCGGCTCTAAAGCAGGCAGACAGCGGGATTGCCGTCAGCGGTTCCACTGATGCCGCGCGGGCAGCTGCCGACCTGGTGCTTACCGCCCCCGGGCTCTCGGCCATCGTCAAAGCTGTGGAAACCGCGCGAACCATCTTCGAGCGCATGAACAGCTACGCCATCTATCGCATCATCGAGACCATCCGCATCATGGTTTTTGTCGTGCTTGCCATGATGGTTTACAGGTTCTATCCCATCACCGCCATCATGATCATTCTGCTGGCGTTCGCCAATGATATTCCCATCATGGCCATCGCCTACGACAATACCTGGCTCGATCCCAAACCTGTGCGCTGGGAAATGCGCCGGGTTCTATCGGTCTCCACGGTGTTGGGTCTGGTCGGCGTGATAGAAACTTTCGGCCTCCTGGTGCTGGCAAAATCCTGGCTGGGAATGGATATAGCTCAAATCCAGACGCTCATCTTCCTCAAGCTGGCCGTGGCCGGTCATCTCACGCTGTTCGTGGCACGCACGCGCAAACCGTTCCTTTCAAAGCCATACCCGTCCAAGCTCCTGCTCTGGTCCGCCATCGGAACCAAGGTCCTGGTCACGGTGTTCGTTGCTTACGGTTTTGGATTAATTGCGTCTATCTCTTGGGCCGACATTGGGTTGGTTTGGGTGTACTGCATAGCTTGGATATTTATAGAGGACGCCGCCAAGCTATTTGTCTACCGCTGGTTGGACGCGGCCGCGGAACGACGCCATAACCTCCTGGAATCCGCTCAGCAAGCGTAAAAAGCGATTCGAAATCTGCGGCAGTGGAGTCATCGTCCGATGGCTGCACTGCCGCCACAGGTGAACCATACTTCGTAGGGCCATTCTCCGTAAATGAGGTGAAAATGCTGCATAAATTAGAAGCGCTGGTCGGGTCGCACGTCATGGCCACCGATGGCAAGATTGGCAAGATTCGCACGTTTCTCTTGGATGACAGATCCTGGATGGTTCGCTATATCGTCGTCGAAGTCTCCTACTGGTCGCAGCGCGATGTTCTTCTGGCCGTTTCCTCCGGCAGGCGCTCTGCCGTATCCGCCCCCCTGTCATCCCCTCTGTCAGCAATTGACCAGCCGGACTGGGCAACCCGCACCCTTCGCGTTCGCATGACCAGGCGACAGGTAGACGAGAGTCCCGATATCGAAACGAATATGCCGGTATCACTGCAGCAACGCCTCGCCATGGAGGAGGAATATGGAATGCTTGCTGCCTGGATCGATCAGGATTTGCTGATGTCCTCGCGGCCGGCAGGTATCGAGCGCCCGGTCCACGGCAACGAAGATCCCCACCTCCGCAGTACGCAGGAAATGCAGGGATACGTAGTAGCGGGCGACGACGGCGAGATGGGATCGCTCCGCGGATTTGTCCTCGATGAGTCGTCCTGGCACGTAGGCTTTCTGAGAGTGAAGAGCGGTTTGCTGCACAGACGAAAAGTGCTCATTCCCTCCCGGCAGGTTCAGGGTGTCTCGTGGGCCTGGCGCAGGATTGATGTCCACGCCAACTGCGAACTGCACCACACCAGCGAAGAGCATTCCCGGAGTACATCCAGCCGTTCTGCTGAACGGCAAATGTCGGTACACGCCCCCGAACAACTGGCCTGACCGGATTCACTCATAGGAGGCGCCTTACCACCGGCTCTTTGTCCTGTTGGCTCGCTGGCCCGCCAACTCTCAGTCGGTCCAACCCAACGTGCCGCACCTCCTTCCCTGTCATGCACAGCCCCGCGCCCCCAACCCTGCTAAAATTTTGCTTTCCGGCTCTCCGCATCCTGGCCGACCCTAATCGCAGAAAGCCCGCACAGTGCCTGACAAAAATACCTCCAAATCCGTGACCTACGCCGACGCAGGTGTTGACATCCACGCCGGCGACCGCGTCAAGGATCGCATCAAGTACCTCGCGCAGAAGACCTTCAACCGCAACGTCCTGGGCGGCATCGGCAGCTTCGGCGCCCTCTTCCGCCTCGACATGCAGCGGTGGAAGAACCCCATTCTCGTCAGCTCGGCCGACGGTGTCGGCACCAAGCTGAAAGTCGCCTTCGATACGGGTCTTCACCATACCGTTGGCGCCGACCTCGTTAATCACTGCGTCAACGACATCGCCGTTCAGGGCGCAACCCCCCTGTTTTTCCTCGATTACCTGGCCAGCGGCCGCCTCAACCCTGAAGTCACTGAAGCTGTGGTCACCGGCCTTTCTGACGCCTGCAAAGCCAACGGCTGCGCCCTCATCGGCGGTGAAACCGCGCAGATGCCCGGCTTCTACGCCGACGGCGAATACGACTTGGCCGGCTTCATCGTTGGCGCCGTCGACCGCGACAAGATGATCACCGGCGCCGGCATCAAACCCGGCGACGTCCTCATCGGCCTGCCCTCCACCGGCTTGCACACCAACGGCTACTCGCTCGCCCGCAAGCTGCTCTTTGAGGTGGCGGGCTACAAGCCCAGGCAATACGTAACCGCAATCGGAGAAAAAGCCGGCGCGGCGCTCCTCAAAGTCCATCGCAGCTACCTGCACGTCATCCAGAAGCTGACCGCAAGCGGCCTCACCACCGGCATGGCCCACATCACCGGCGGCGGAATCACTGAAAATCTGCCGCGCATTCTGCCCAAAAACGTTACCGCGCAAGTCGAAATCGGCTCATGGCCGGTCCTGCCCATCTTCGAGCATCTCCGCGATCTGGGCCAGGTCCCGCAAGACGAAATGATGCGCACCTTCAATATGGGCATCGGCCTCATCGCCGCCATTCCCGCCGCCAAATTCACACGCGCCAAAAACCTCCTCGACCGCGCCGAAGAAAAGTTCTACGTCATCGGCCGCATCGTCAAAGGCGAGCGCCGGGTGATGTACACATGAGCACTGGTGGCAAAGAAACTCCGGTCCTCGGCGGAGAAACGATCATCCAAAACGCGGAAGCGCGGAAGCGCCGTATCGGCATTCTTCTCTCCGGCAGAGGTTCAAACTTCCTCGCCATCGCCGATTCCATCCGCGCCGGCCGCCTCCCCGGCGTCGAAATCGCCGTCGTCATCTCCAACGTGGCTGAAGCCCCGGGCCTTCATGCCGCCCGCGACCTCGGCCTGCCCACCGCGGCCTTCGTCTCCAAAGGCCGCAAGCGCGCCGAACACGACGCCGACGTAATCGCCTGCCTTCAGTCGCACCACGTCGATCTCGTTTGCCTCGCAGGCTACATGCGCCTGCTCTCGCCCTCGTTCATCGCCGCCTTTCCGCATCGCATTCTCAACATTCATCCCTCGCTGCTTCCGGCCTTCCCGGGCCTTGAAGCGCAGGAGCAGGCATTCGCCTACGGCGTCAAAGTGGCCGGCTGCACCGTTCATTTTGTCGACGAAGAACTGGACCACGGCCCCATCGTCATCCAGCGCGCCATTCCCGTCCTCGACAGTGACGACGCCGAATCCCTCGCCCACCGCATCCTTGTGGAAGAGCACATCGCCTATACCGAAGCCATTCGCCTCGTCGCCGGCGGCGAGTACGAAATTCGCGGCCGCCGCTACGTAAAGCAGTCCTCCTGAACTTTCCGTCAACGGGTTACCGTTTCCTTAAAAGCGTCTCCGCATCACCGTCGTCCGCAACTCCGCTTTCCCAAGTCAAGTCCTGGCTCCCCGAGCTCTCGCGTATCTAAAAGAAAATAGATAAATTACAGATTCTCCCCGTTTGCCGATAATTTCCCCTCATTCGCCTAGCCTTAAAAGTATCCGGACAAACCAGCGGAAGTGCCGCGCCAGGCGAACTCGCCGCGGCGAGCGCCCTCTCCCAATTGCAGATGGCGCCGGGGCGCGGGACCGCGTCCGGCCGCGAAGCAGCCCTCTCTCTCGGATGCCAGACCAAAACCAGGGCAGCATCCGACTCCGAGCGCCGCTTCGTACCCACACCGGCGGCTGGACCCATAGCCGGCCGCCGGCGCAAACAAGGAGTCATTCCGTATGAAGTCAATCGCAAACATCTGGAAACATCCCAAAACCTCGGCCGCCGGTGTGCTCATTGCGGTCTCCACCATCGCCAGCGTGCTTTCGCAGCAGGGAGTCACCTTCGGCCATGTCGGTGCGGGCTCCGTTGTCACGCTCGCCGGCTCGCTGGCCACCGCATTGCTCGGGCTGCTTGCCCGCGACCCCGTGTCACCGGCAACCCAAAGCACCGGTCGCTCAAGTAGTAGTCAGGCCAAGCTCGGCGCGTGGATGCTCATCGCTCTGTTGCTGCAATGCACGCTCACAACCGGATGTTCAGGCGCCGATGTGGCCCAAAACATCGTCAACTGGACGCCGGCGCTGCAGAGCGCGGTTGCCACCGTGGACTCAACCGGTGTTCAGCTCGCACCCAAAGATGCCCCTGCCTTTGCTGAAGCTACTGTCGGCTTCGATGCGGCCTCCAATCTGCTTGTAGCCCAGGCCAAGGCATATCTCGCCAACCCATCTGCCACTACATTGGCCCAATTGCAGGCTCAGGTAGTCACCTTCCAGCAGCAGGTCAACTCCGCTCTGCTCCAGGCAGCAAGAATTCTCGATTCTTCCAGTCAGCAGCGCGCCCTCACGTCCATTCAGGCTGTCGCCACCGCGGTAACTGCCATCCTCGCGCTCGTCGAATCCATCTCCAGCAAGAACCAGGTTGCCCACATGGCAGCGGCATCCAGTATCAAGCTCGCCTGCGTGCGCCCCTATGTGGACAATGACAACGCCGCGCGCATCGTAGCCTCACACTACGGCGAACCCATGTCACTGGCCCGCATGCAGGTCGTGCACGCCGAGCAAGCCGAGATGCAGGCAGGTTTCTAAGAGCACTCGCGCCCGGCCCTGTCATTCATCCCTTATATAAAGGTGGTTCTTTCATTCCGCCCCTTGTTTTGAAAGAACCGCCCTCCATCTTTCCGGTGCCGAATCATCGTGTAGCTGAACAGCTTGCCCCATCGGCGCAGCCCTCCAAAGTCGCTGTCTGCGGCCCTGAATGTCAGCCCCGTCACCGGGCGTCCGGCGAAATCCTCTTATGGAGTGTGATCGATCACTCATAACTCCGTTGTGCCAACACGTGAAGTGTTCTTGATCACACTACCCAGTGCTTTAACTCACATACAACCGTATACTGCTCTGCCTACTGTGATCTGCAATTTCCAACCGCAAGTCAAGACGTCGCGGAACCGCCCGTAAAAACCAGGGGGATCGGGGCTCAATGAGTGTATTTAAGGATGCAGGACATCTGTTCCGGTTCGCGGGGCTTTTCGTTATCGCGTTTCTGATTTTTCTCATCGTGCGCGTATTCGTTGTCCCCAAGAGCTTTGGAGAGTACGGCCACTACCGTGCTGCGGCCATTACTGAAATTGCGTCGCTTCCGGTCAAGTATGCCGGTCACCAGGCTTGTGTGAGCTGCCACTCTGACATTCAGGAGACAAAGAGCAAAGGCATGCACGCAGGCGTGAACTGCGAAGCCTGCCACGGCCCACTCGCGGCTCATGTTGCCGATCCGACTTCGGTCATCCCGGTCAAGCTCAACACCGCGGTTTTGTGCGCAAGGTGCCACACTGCCACCGCGGCCAAACCCAAAAACTTCCCGCAGGTTGTCCCGGCGGAGCACTCCAGCGGAGTCCCCTGTCAAACCTGTCATAACCCACACAGTCCGGCCATCGATGCGGGAGGGAAAAAATGAACACGACGCGGCGCCAATTGTTGATTCTGTTGCCGGCTGCGGCGGTGGCCTGGAAGTATGTCCTCGCCGGAACTCCGGAGCAATCTCCGAACTACAAAATGAGTGAGCACTGGTGGGGCATGTTGATTGACATCTCCAAGTGCATCGGCTGCGGCAACTGCGTCCGCGCCTGCCAAACCGAGAACAACGTGCCCGACGGCCACTTCCGCACATGGGTCGAACGCTATCACCGCTCTGACTGGCATCTTGAACGCCCCGAGGTCATATCGCCCGACGGCGGCAAAGAAGGATTTCCCTCCGTCAAGCCAGACCCCGACGGTGAGTACTTCTATGTGCCCAAACTCTGCAATCAGTGTGCGGACTCGCCCTGCACCCAGGTGTGTCCCGTGGGCGCAACCTTCATCAGTCCTGACGGCGTGGTCCTGATCGATCAGAAGTATTGCCTTGGCTGCGCCTATTGCGTTCAGGCATGCCCTTATGGATGCCGCTACATTCACCCGACCAAGAGAGTTGCGGACAAGTGCACCCTTTGCTATCACCGCATTACCAAGGGGCTCACAACCGCCTGCTGCGAAAACTGTCCTACAGGCGCGCGCCAATTGGCTGATCTGAAAAATCCCAATGACCCGATTCACGCGTTCTTGGATTCACACAACGTGCAGGTGCTCAAGCCGCAGATGGCTACCGGCGCCAAGGTTTTCTACAACGATCTGGATGGATCGGTGCGGTAACAACAGCCTCTAGCTACTAGCTGCCAGTTTCAGTCCTGGTCCGGAGTCCGGTTGAGTTGCTCAAGATCCAGGAAATGTGAAGTTCGTGGCGGGCTGGAGGAAGAACAGGAAGTATGGAGTTAATCACAACGGCCGATAGCCAGAATCCGGCAGCTAGAAGCTAGGAGCTAATAGCTAGGAGCTGTTTTTACGAGGGACTTATGAGCGGTTACATGTATCCCAACGAAATCACGCTTTATTGGAGCGTGCTCATCGTTTTGTACCCATACATTACGGGGCTCGTGGCGGGCGCATTTATTCTCGCCTCGCTGGAACGCATCTTCCGCGTCGAGGCCGTAAAGCCCACCTATCGCCTGGCTCTGCTCACCGCTCTGGCCTTTCTGATCGTGGCGCCCTTGCCCCTGATTCTGCATCTCGGCCATCCTGAGCGTTCTTATGAGATGTACTTCACGCCGCACAGTACCTCGGCCATGGCCATGTTCGGCTATGTCTATCTCTGGTATCTGATGTTTGTCCTCGTCTTCGAGATCTGGCTCGATTACCGTCGCGACATCGTTCTTCGTTCGCAGCAAACCAGCGGAATCGTTCGCGTTATCTACAAGATCATGACGCTGGGCTCCAATAATCTCAGTGAGCGTTCGCTGCACCTTGACGAGCGGGTAGGCTGGCTGGTCACCCTGGTTGGTATTCCCTCGGCGTTCCTGCTGCACGGATACGTCGGCTTCATCTTCGGCTCGCTGAAATCCAATCCCTGGTGGTCCTCGCCTCTGACGCCAGTGGTGTTCATCTTTTCCGCCATGGTCTCGGGAATCGCAGCAGTCATGCTGCTCTACATGTTCCTGACCAAAATGCGTCACGCGAAGCTCGACATGCGTTGCGTAGACACCATTGCGATGTACATGTTCTATATCTTCATCATCGACTTCAGCCTGGAAATGCTTGACCTGGTCCATCGCATCTACGAAGCCAACGAGTCGTTCCGCAGCCTCGATTTCATGGTGCACACCAAGCTCTACTTTTCGCAGATCGTGCTCCAGATCATCGTGGGCACCCTTGTCCCGCTGACCCTGCTGTTCCTCGCCCAGGTGGTAAAACTGCCGGAGATCGTACGTAAATACTTCTACGTGATTTCCGGATCGTTGGCCCTGATCAGTGTGCTCGCCATGCGCTGGAATGTCGTAATCGGCGGCCAGTTATTTTCAAAAAGCTTTCTTGGATACACGACTTACAAGATGGAGCTGGTTACACGCGAAGGGCTGCTGGTTTCGATCGGCCTGCTCATTCTTCCTTTGCCCATCCTGTGGGTACTGCTCAAACTGCTGCCGCCGTGGTCTGATGAAAGCGCGCACGCGCCCGCCGCAGGAGACTGAGGACGTCGCTTAACAGCCGGCATCGCGTGGAAGCCATGAATGATCTTCCCGACGTAATCGAGCAGCTCGTCAAACGCGTTGAATCGCTGGAACACCGGGTCGCCGAGCTCGAACATCTGCCTGCGGCGCCCGCAAAGCCGGCTATTCCCACTGTTCCCGCTGCTCCCGGCCTCGCAACCGTCCAGCCCGCCGCTGCAGCCTCCGCCTCTCTTGAGGCCAGTACGGCATTTTCCGTACTGGGCAGGGCCATGCTGGGAATTGCCGGCGCCTATCTTCTTCGTGCTGCTGCGCAAACCAATCTGGTCTCCAACAGCCTGGCTGCGGCCGTAGCTATCCCATACGCCATCGGCTGGCTTGCGTGGGCAGCGCGCACGCGCGCTGGAGCCTGGTTCGCTGCTGCGGCCTATGCAGGAACATCGGCTCTGATCCTTGCTCCCATGCTCTGGGAGCTGACCTTCCGCTTCCACGTGCTGTCAGCCCCCGGCGCTGCCGCGGTTCTCGCTGTTTACGTTGGCATCGCCTCTGCGCTGGCGTGGAAGCGTAATCTCGCACCCGTTTTCTGGGTCGCGAACATAGCTGCGGTGCTGATTGCCATCAGCTTGTCCATTGCTTCGCATGTTTCCGTGCCCTTCATCGCGGTACTGCTGTTCATGCTTGCTTTATGTGAGTTTGCTGAGGCTCGCGGTCGCGAGGCCGGTGCTCGGGCACTCACGTCGCTTGCCGCCGATTTGGCAATCTGGGCCACCATTTACATCTACGTCAGCCCTCCGGCCAGCCGCACCGAATATCCCAATCTCGGCATGGTTTCGCTCATCGCCCCGGGCTTCGCACTGCTAGGCATTTTCCTGGCAAGCGTCGTCTTCGGAACTGTAGTCAAGCGCCAGCGCATTTCGGTCTTTGAAGTCGTCCAGACGATCATCGCGTTTCTGCTGGCTGTCTGCGGATTCATCTTTTTCGGCCCGCCTTCCGCCTCGGTAAGCCTTGGCGTTCTCTGTCTCATCCTGGCCGTTGCCGGCTATGTGACCGTCTATCTGTTCTTCCGCGGAGCGGAGGTTCGCCGCAACTACCGCGTCTTCTCTACTTGGAGCGCCGCCCTTTTCATCATCGGCTGCCTTACCGCTCTTCCCATACCCCTGCAGGTGATCGCCCTGGCTCTGGCAGCCGTCGCGACAACCGCCTTGGGCGCGCGGTTCGGCCGTCTCACTCTGGAGGTTCACGGGACCGCCTATCTGCTCGCGGCCGCGGCAATATCCGGCCTGGCGGCGTTCATCGTTCATGTGCTTGCCGACGGTCTTCCCGGAGCTCTCTCCGGTGCCTCATCCTGGGGTGTCTACGTCGTCTTTTTATGCGCGGTGTTCTGTTACGTGGTCATGCCCCGGCGAGACAACCCGTCCTGGTCGCAGCAGGCGCTCCATCTCCTCGTTGCATTTCTCGCCATTTGCGGAGCCGCCGCGCTCCTTGTTCGCGGTCTCATGGGACTGATCGCGCTTCACGTCGAACCCCAACCGCACCACCTGGCCCTCTTCCGAACCTTCGCCATCTGCGCCGCGGCTGTCGCTCTAGCCTACGGCGGTTCGCACTGGCGCCGAATCGAGCTCACCCGCCTCGGTTACGCCGCACTTGTCCTGGTAGCCATCAAGCTGATCACGGAAGACCTCCGCCACGGCCGTCTCGCATATATCGCGGCATCCATCTTCATCTTTGCCGTCACGCTCATCGCGGTTCCCCGCGTCGCGCGCCGCAGCCGCAACTCTTCAGACAGTCCAGACACTTCCGGTCCAGATCCTTCCGGCCCAGCCTCTTCGCCGGATCTTTAAAGGCACCGATTACTCTCGGTCGCGCGCGGATGACACCTTTGCGCACAGTACCACCTATCGGAATCCTGTTTCCCTGCCGAAATACTTTCAAGTGATCGTGCAGCGAACCGGCATGCTGTCGGCGCCCCGCCCTGCGGAAAGCATCTGCATTCCCGCGTTCGCCGCACAGACAGCCCGCGTTTGAGGACACCGTCAGTGGAGTCAAAGAAGAAGAGCGCATCGGCCTCCGATCTGCCCTGGGCCCACCTCCGCCTCCCCCCATTTCCCCAGATTGCCGTCCGCGTCATGCAATTGTCCGCCCGCGAAAATGTTCAGCTCCACCAGATCTGCGACCTGATCTCCACCGATCCCGCTTTCGCCAGTGAGGTGCTTACCGTCGCCAACTCTTTCCTCTACGCTCCGCGTTTCCCGGCCAGCAGCATCATGCAGGCGATCTCCGTACTAGGTGCGACTCATCTCCAGGGACTGTGTATCACCGTGGGCGTTCGGACCTATCTCGGCAAATCCATGCGACTTCCAGCCATGCTCAGCTTATGGCGCCACAACCTGGCTTCTGCCATCGTGGCGCAGCGCCTGGCATCGCATGGTTTTATTGACAAGGAAGTCGCGTTTACCGCCGGCATTCTCCACGACATCGGACGCTTTGCCCTGGCCGTCGTCCAGCCCGGCGAGTATGCGTCGCTGCTTGAAAAGCACAGCGGGCCGCCGGCCACCATCCTTGACGGCGAGCGCGAAATCTTCGGCTGGAATCATTGCGAGGCAGGCGCGCAGCTCATCGCCGATTGGATGCTCCCATCGGAACTCTTGCCGGTCGTCTGCAATCACCATGAAGCACGGCGCAAAGACGGTTCCTGGAATCTGGATGAGCTGATCAAGATAAGCTGCAGGATGGCAGACACCGCCGGATATCCCGCCTTTCCCGGCTGCGCCGTCACGCCTTACCCCGATCTCCTTGAAGAGCTGCCCGCTCGTGAGCGCCGGCTTTTCTATCCCACCATTGAGGTGCTCGCCGCGGAGATCGCTACCGGCATCCACGCCATCGAATCGGCCTGACACTCTCCATTCACGGCCCCACCCGGCGGTGCCGCGCAATCTACCGGTGTCTCCTGCTTCTCCGCGCCGCCCTGGCAGGCGTCTTGGCGCTTCTCATCCGCGGAATCGGTTTCTTGTCCGGTCCTACCCGTCTCACAATAGTATCCAGCATCTCGTAGTGAATGGTTCGCAGCTTGGCGGGCCGCGTAATTCCCGTCGCCGGATCCGTAATCATGTTGTCACTGTCTGCAATCTGAATGCTGAACGTGGGCACGGTCTTGCCGCCGGGCCCCTTTCCGGTGCCGGTATGGGCAGGCAGAAACCCCTCGATTGGCCGCAGCCGGAACGCCGTCTCATACCGGTGGTGGTGCACGCTCCACGTGAACACCCGCACTTCGTTGAAATCGTAGTTCCGCGCCGACCGCAACGGAGCCAGCAACGTAAGGTATTCCGGGGCTTCATGGTGCGGAAACTTCGATTTTGGATCGTAAACCTTGGTCAGTACATAAGCGCCCACAAACTGCTGTCCCTCGGCGTACTGCGCAATATCGTCCGGCACATTCACATAGATCCGGCTGCCCAGCATCCAGCCCGTTCGGCCCTCTGGGCCCCGTGCCAGCCACCAGTCTTCCATCACGGTCGGCCGCGGCCGTGGCAGTCCCGGCACCGCCTCTGTGTTAGCCGTGCGTGAGGCTGACTCTGTCTGTGGCAGAGCCGGCATAGATCCCGCGGGCAGCTTTCTTGGCACCGATGCCCGCGCCAGCAACTGCACCTTGGTGTTGGCCGGCAGCAGGTAAAAATGCTGTGTCTTGCGCCCTGGCAGAATGTGCATGTAGAGCAAATCGTCCAGCGTTCCCGTCGCCACCACGGGATCGTCCTTATGGTCGGCGGCAAGTTTGGCAAACGCGTCGTAAACAGTGCTGTCAATCACCGCGCTGTTTTCGATCCACCCCTCCTGACCCTGCTCCGTCTTCACCTTCAGAAAGCGCCCCGCCTGCTCGATTACCTCCAGCGCTTCCCCATTTTTCACCTGCACCACGCGGTTTGAGACCACCGCCACACGGTCGTGAAGGTAAAGATTGCCCCGGGCGTCTACATACACCATTTCCGGTTTTGATTTGTGTTCAAAGCGTTTGCATCCGCTCGTAACTCCAAGAAAACACAAAGCCAGCACGGGGATCGCAAAGGAGGGAATGCGCCGTAGAACGGCAACGAATGAGTTTGGGAGTCGCGTCAACACAGCGAGTAGCAGATACATTGAGGATAGCACCTCAACCCTCGCGCTGTAGACGGAGACAGCCACACGCCGCATCCACAACGGCAACAGATTCGTTGCGCAGCTCAAAAGAGCCGTGCTGGAAAAAGACAACTTGGCGCAATCCCGTATACATGAATCGGATGACGGACTCCCTGCCCGCACTTAGGGCAATGACGTTTTCGGCGTCGAGGCTGGCGTACCCTTCTGCGTTCCAGAAAGCGCACCCGCCGAAGATGGCGTCACCGGCGTCGCGCTCCCACCCGACGGCCCCGCCGACGAAGCAGCAGGCGTGCTCTTTGTCTTGTGCTTGTTCGTCTTGGAAGCTGGCGAAGACGCCGGCGCTGCAGGAGCCGTTACCTTCGGTGAGATGGACGGCTTTGCCGGAGCCGCAGGCTTCGTTATTGGCTGGCCTGCCGGAGCCTTTCCTGCCGGGATCTTTTGGGTTGCCGCTTGACTCGGCGTTTGAGAGGTTGGCGCCGGCTGCGCAGCGCCCGGAGAACTCGCCGGTTGTTCACCTGCCGCTGATCCGGAACTGGCCGGCGTTTCAGCCGGAACGTGCTCCCGGTGCATCTCCGCGCCAGGTATCGCATGCCGCGGAACCACCGTCACCGGCAAATTCAGTGTCTGCACCGTGGTGGGGTCGTCGCGCAGTTTTAAATAGAGCGTCCCGTTCACCGGGTGCGGCACCGTCAATTCGGTTCCGGTAAAATCCATCGGTACGTCGGTCGGATCGTTGAAATCCTGTGACGCGGAAAACGCAGCCGCCAGGAAGAGATTCGAGCCGCTCAGCAGGCAAGGCCGCCTTACAGACCGCGGGCAGCGCAGTTCCTTGAAGCCGGGCAGCCGCACCAGCGTCCCCAGCGGCAACCAGTCCCCAGCGGCTCCGTCGCCGGCAACCACGCGCACGCGCAGTGGCCCAAAAGCGGACAATCCGAAACTCTTCAGCGGCTCTACGCTGCCCACCGCTGTACTGGCGTCCTCCAGCATCAGGTCGCCCTTGGCAAGGTCGAGTGTGGTGTGGAAACTCGAGTCGCCGGCAGCCACTTCCACCTTCTCGTCGCGCGAGAAGGTGGGCGGAGTAGTGGCCTTGAGAAAGAACACCAGCCGCCCCTGCACAGGCAAATCGTCGGAATTCCCAAAAACCACCGGCGAGGGCTGGCCCGAGTCCTCGTCCTGTACGCCCTTGCTCAGCAGAACAGCCTGTGGCCTCGGCGGATCCACTGTAACCGGCACCTTCAGTTTGCGTCCATCCTGCAGATGGACGCTGGCAGTGTAGTGCTTGCCGGGCTTGAGCTTCGTGGTGGAGTCCCGGGTTTTCAGTGTCAACTGGTCCAGATCCTGCACCCGGGTAAGATCGCCCGGCTTCCAGTCAATTCCTTCGAACTCGGCCTTGGCCACTTCATCCAGCCGCGTGCCTTTCAGAACCGCGTCCTTGTCGCCGGCGCTCAGTGACAGGTTCTGGAGTGAAGCAGCGTCGGAGTACGCACGCAGCGATATGGTTTGCGGCTTGGCCATACCGAACTGGTAGATGGAGAGCTTCACCCGGCCGGGAGCGGCGTCCCTCATGGGTACGGCCACCTCCAGCCCCTCCTCGCCTGACCGCTTCCAACGCAGATCCTCCCGCCCTGCACCCTTGATTTGCGCTTCAATTCTGTCAATGCACAGCGTATTTTGGCCGGCAAGGTGCAAGGTATCGGTGCGGCCCACCACCAGGGCTGACTCACTTCCGCCGCTCAGGCTCCAATGCCCGGGCCGGGAGGAGAGCAGCAGATAATGCGGGCCTTTCCATTTATCAAATCCCCAATCGCCCTCGATCTGGCCGGTCAACTCGCCCTCCGGCAGCAGGGGAGCTGGGTGCACAAGAACCAGGCCGCCCCTGGCTGGATCGGCAACCACAGGCAGATCGACAGGAAGGCCCTTTACGTTGTCGTCCGACTGGATGTGGAGCACAAGATTATGTGCCAGATGGGTAGCAAAAACCAGAGGCGCACCCTGAGCCGGCAGAACCAGGCCCGGCCTTTGTACGCAGAATGCATCTCCCGGATTCACGGGGTGTAGCGGCTCGACGCGTGCCGGCCCCAGCGGAGGCAGCCCCACCACAACCACCGATTTTGGATTGCGGAACGAAGGCGGCATATTGAGCCGCAGATTGAGCGTATCCGCCGTTGGCAGCGCCAGTGCGGGAATGTACTGGAAATGCGCCGTCCGCAGGGAAGAAAGAATCCTGGCAGTGTCCACAATGGCGCCGATATAGGGACTGTAAGCGCCGCCGCCGGCCATCTCCGTCGAGCTGATGGCGTTCACCAGGTTCAGAGTGTCGCCATTGGTCAACTGCGACACCAGCGATTGCGCGTTGGTGTCATCCAGGACCAGACCCTCTGAGTTCTGCGATAAACAGGACACCTGCTGGTCCGCCGGCCTGTCGAAGCAGCTTTCGTTAATCTTGATTCCCAGACTGCGCGCTGCCATCTCCGCCCGTAACTTCAACGTGGCGGGATTGGTCTGTGATGTAGCCTTAACCTCCTTGAGGTAGGCTTCAAGCCGCATCCGTTCCCAGCTTGCGGCTTGCAGATCCTGGGCCGCACGCACAAACGACCCTGGCATGCTGCGCACCGTGTTCCGTAGAGTGTTGAAGTCGCCCCCGGTCTCAGGCAGCAGGAAGAGCAGTGCCTGCTGTGCCTCGTCGGGCACCCTCACAAACACTCCCTCGCTGCGCACATCGGGGTTCCAGGTCTCCACGCGGGTGAACCAGTCGGGGGGCGGCGGGTTGGTTGCGCCCCGCAGAAAAGCAACCACCAGCACAAGATGGGCAGACTGGTTGGCGGGCAGGTCAGGGTGAATCCAAAGCCGGTCGCCGGGCAGCAGATTGGCTGTCTCGGAGATGGGAAGCGTAATGTCACCACGCTTCACGTGCACGTCTACTTTTGGACCGACGAGGTCAAAGGCTGGCCCCGCAGCTTGCAAGCCCGTAGCAGCCAGACACCAGAGCAGAAGTGGGAGGAGCAATCTGCGGCGCATGTGCCCATTCTACGGGTTCGCGGGTCACAGGGAAATACGGCAATCACGGCAACTTGAGCCGAATTCAGACGTCTTTCCAGAGGGCCCCTTGACGGCCCTTGGTCGAGGTCTGATTTTTTTGAAAGTTCACGGCTCGTTGGTCGTGGTTTCACTCGCCGCGCCGGGCAGAAGAACTCTTTCCGGAGGGAGGCGATCGTTTCAACCTCCGCATGAATCGCGCAAAACCATGGGGCCTTTAGGCCCTGAGGGTTGCTTTCCCCAAACTCTTGTCCCAAATTGAGAGTTTTTCCTCAACCTCTTTATCCACCAGTGGATGTTTTCCGCAGATTCCTGTCCAGAATTACGAGTTCTTTCACCGTCTCTTCAGTCCTGGCTGCCGTACAGATCGTCAGTTCAGAGCGGCTTTGCTCGCCGCGGCTAGCGGAAAAACTCGAGAGTTGCAGGGCTTTGTATCAAGGGTACGGCTTTATCCGGGCCATAAGGGCAATCAAATGAGTGTGGGGCTTCAGCCCCTAACCAAACTTCACATCGGCATTCGCTCGCTGTTTCCCGTTTTTTCGCAACCTCTTTAGCTGCTGAGCGACCAGATTTCCCGGAATGGGATTTTTTGATTTTTGCCACAGGCCCCGAAAACCCACCCCGCCCAAATTGGACCAGAAAAGATACTAAGCATTGTTATAACTTCAAATTGAGCTACAATGTTTCACAAACTCCTGGACGGCAACGAACGGAGAGCCAAATTTTTACCTGGCAAGAACTTATGGGTATCCTGGTACGTCTTACATTCATTCGAAGAATCTGGCGGGTTTCATTTACCCGCTTCATACATACGAAGGTAAGGGAAGTCGTTCAAGAGAACGTGTTCGCCATACTTTGAACAGACCGGTATGGAAAGGAAGCCAGGCTGCGGAATCTGTAGCTCCGTCGGAGCCGCTCCCTGATGCAGCGGGAGGCGAAGAAAAGCTGCAAACGCATAGCACCCAGCACGAAAGACGATGATTCAGGCGCAACGGTGGATTTTGGCCAGGCATAATACTGGCGAATGATGCCGGCGTTGTTTTAGAGCAAGATTTTGGATGAAGAAGAAGGACGTTTCAGGGTTAGTAGTAGAACGGGAGAAAGCAATGAAATCTACAAGAACCGCACAGAACGGCGCAGAGTTGGCCAACCTGAGTATTCCAGCGGCGGAAGAAATTATAGAAGATGCTTTAAACGAATTGGCGTATTCACAGGACCCGGGTCTGTCGCGTGCGCTCCGGTTTCTCGCCCCTTCGGGTTATCAGGCCATTGTGGAACTCTGCAGTGAAAGCGGGCGCAGCAAGCGCCGCAATGCTTCGGCAGATACCTGGTCACCGGAAGAAGACGAAGTCCGCATCTATTTCGAGCGCATCGGCGATTCCGAGGCGTCGCCGCGCCAGCGTCCGCAGCGGACTTTCGTATCTCACTCCGATGGCGAGGATGATTTTGACGAAGCGATGCTTCCAGAGGATATGGACGCCCGCGTCAAGGAGCTTTGCTCCGTACTGGCTGAAGCGGAGCGCGGCGGCCATGCCTTCATCGCGCTCAAGTGGTTTCGCGACTCGTTCTTGCCGCGAAAGTCTTTTCGGTGGAATCAGAATCCCGAAACGCGGCAATTGGTGCTGGCAGAAGCCATTCAGCGCGGCATGGTGGCCACCAGCAAGATCGCCAATCCCAAGACCCCGGCATATCCCACCACGACCATTCGCCTCAACAGGGTAGAGGCGGGTATTCCAGAAGAGACTCAGCGCTTCCAGCCCGTAGCAGTGCAGGGCGAATCCCTGGCCGTAGCCATCGATGACGACAGGGGTGAACCTTGAGTTTTTACTTTCTTGAGACCACGGCTTTCGCCAAGCTGTTTGTGCGCGAGTTGGGCACTGAAGCACTGATCCGTCTCATGGAGTCGGCCGACGATAACCGTAAGTTAATCTCGGCCGCAACCCCGCTGGAGGTGTATTCCGCCATCCGCCGGCGCGAACGCGCCGGGCAGATTTCCGCCGAAGACGCGGCTTCTGTGCTCGATTGCCTGCGCATCGAGGGGGCGCGGATGGTGCAGCAACCGCTAAACCCCGCAGTGCTGGAAGCAGCGCGGCAACTCCTGGACCGCACGACGCTGCGCTGGCCGGAGGCACTGCAATTGGGCGCCGCCGCTACCGCCCGCGATATGTTCCGCGGCACGGAAATCACCTTCGTCAGCGCCTCCGCGTCGCTGCTTGAGGCAGCCAGGGCAGAAGGCTTTGTGACGCTCGACATCACCAAGGAAGCCGAGACGAAGGAAGCCGAGACCAGAGAAGCCGAAGCCGGCCACGCCGAGACTCAGGACATCCCCACGGAATCCGAAACCACTCCTTTATGATTGCCGAATGCAGATAGACTCGCCCTCCGGCCCTCCGGCGGGGCCCGGTGCCCAATCCGCAGCCGCAGCACCCGACTCCCACCCGCAGTTGCGCCGGACGATGGGCTTCTGGGATGTTCTGCTCTTCAATATCGCCACCGTCCTCGGGCCGCGCTGGATTGCCGCCGCCGGACACAATGGCCCTTCTTCCATCAGCTTATGGATCATCGCCGCCATCTTCTTCTTCGTGCCCGGCGCGCTGGTCATCAATGAACTCTCCTCGCGGTTCCCTGAAGAGGGCGGTCTCTACGCCTGGGCGCGCGAAGCCTTCGGGCCCTTCCACGGCTTCGTCGCCGGCTGGACCTACTGGTTCTACACCGTCTTCTACTTCCCGGGATTGCTCCTGGCCAGCGCTTCCATGTCCGCCTATGTCCTGGGCGGCGCTCGAGGCGCCGCGCTGGCTGACGATCGCACCTTTCTCATCGTCGTGTCGCTGGGCTTGCTGGCGGCGGCGGTGGTGCTGAACATCGTGGGACTGAACGTCGGCAAGTGGCTGCAGAATGCCGGCGGTCTGGGTACGTATATTCCGCTCCTGATTTTGGCCGCTGTTGCCGCCCTGGTGTGGTTCCGGCATGGGTCCATCACCCACTTCACAATGGCTGACATGTTGCCCAGGTGGAACTGGGACACCGTGAATTTCTGGTCGCAGATTGCCTTCGCATTTACCGGGCTGGAGCTGGTATCGGCCATGAGCGAAGAAGTGCGCGATCCGCGCCGCACCCTGCCCCGAGCCGTATTCGGTGCCGGCGCGCTCATTGCTCTCATGTATATTGCCGGCACATTCGCCGTGCTCGCGCTCCTGCCCTCGGGCAACGTCGATCCGCAGAGCGGAGTGTTTCAGGCCATCGCGCTCGGCTCCGACGCCCTGAAGCTGGGCTTTCTGGGCGTCTTGGCGGCGGTGCTGGTCACGGCCGGCAATGCGGGCGGCGTCGGATCCACCGTGGCAGGCATCGCCCGCGTCCCGTTCATGGTGGGCATTGATCGCTATCTGCCCCGGGCCTTCGGCAAGATTCATCCCAAGTGGAAGACGCCTTACATCTCCATCCTTGTGCAGGCCGTTCTCTCCGGCGCCATTCTGCTGCTCAGCCAGATCAACCAGACCACCCAGGGCGCATATCAATTCCTCGTCAATGCAGCCATCATTCTCTACTTCATTCCATTCCTCTACATGTTCGCCGCGGTCATCAAGCTTGCCGGCCGCAAAGACCGCAGAGACAATCCGCACGCGGTCCTCGTGCCCGGCGGAAAAGCCGGCGTGTGGATCTGCGGCAGCCTCGGTTTCCTGGTAGTCCTCATCGGCATTCTCCTTTCGTTTTTCCCTCCCGGCCTGGCCACCAGCAAACTGGGATGGGCCATCGCAATGGTGCTGGTGACGGCCGTGTCGGTGCTGATCGGGCTGGTGCTTTACTGGCGCGGAGCACGGGCAAAGCGGGCAGAAGCGTAACGCACGTTTCATCGAAAGGACTCTTGGCGCAACCTGCTCCGAAGCGTGTACAGCGCTCGTCAGCGGCCAAAACGGCGCGGCACTGCCCCAAAACGCAGATTGACGGCGCTCACCTCGACGCGCCGTCAATCATCTGCCTCGTTCTTCGCGCTACTTCTGCTTCACCACAACAAACATAAAGCTCCCCGGCTTCATTCGCGGCCGCCGCTGTCCCGGTGGAGGCGGTTCCAATTCAGCCGTGGGCAAATAGATCGTGTGTGTCCTCCGGTCGATGCCCATGGTGCGTGCTCCCTCTCTGGTCTTCACCACCTGGTCCACCACCCACTTGCCGTCTTTCTTTGAGGCCACAACCAGCTCGCCCTGAAAGCAGCTTGCGAAGGCCTGGCCGTTCGCAAACCGTACCGCATCGTTGCCCGCGCCAATCGGCAAATCCGCCACAACCTTGCCGTCCACGGTGCTCATCACAATCAGCTTCTGCGGATTGCGGCAGCCGATAAACAGCAGATGAGCGCGGCGGTCGATTGCCATGCCCACATTCTCGCCGCCCGGCGCCACCGGCCAGCGCGCAACCACCTTGTTCGTCTTCAGGTCAACCACCGCCACCACGTTCTTGTCTGGCAGGTTCACGTAGGCTCTGCCGCTGCGGTCCGCAGCCAGGAACTCGGGCTTGCCGCCCAGGTCGATCGTCGTCACTTTCCCGCCGGCAAGGCTGATGTCCGGCTTAAAGGTCATCAGCTTGCCCTCGTCACCGGAGACGGCAAGAATCAGGTGCGCGAAACGATCGTAGATAATGCCGTCGGAATCGGGCATCGTAGGAATCTTGCCCAGCGGCTTATAGTTCGTCAGGTCGAAAACATCAATCGCTCCCGGCCCGCCCCCGTCCGTGATAAAGCCGCGGTTGAGCGCCGGCACAATCGCTGTGCCATGCGATCGTATCTGCCCCGGAATATCGCCAATCACCTTGCCGGTCGTGGTGCTGATCACCTGCGTGTGCGTGCTGCGCGTCACAAAGAGCCGATTGTTGCGGGCATCCACGAGCGCGTAATCCCAGCCTCCCGCTCCGCCAATGTGCAGCGTGTTGGTAACTCCCCACTTCGCCTGTTGCGCGTGCACCGGCAAGGCAGCGGCCATCAACAGAACCGCTGGCGCCATAAAGAACATTCGCATACTTCGCACTTTTCCTCCTCCTGAGTCTCCTGAGTGGATCGAGTAGTTTGCCGCGGAATTACATGGCGGTGGACTGACAGCGAGAAAAATAGCACAGTCAACCTGAAGAGACACTTAAGACTACGTTCCCAGCGCAATCGCATGAATGTTTTCTATTGCTCAAGCCGGTTCCTGCTGCCAACACAACCGCCGGTCAAGCGCAGTCTTCCCGGAGGGAAGACACGAAAATAGCCCAGGGTGGAGCGTAGCGAAACCCTGGGATAAGGTCCACCAGGGACTTCCGCACCCCGTAGGGGTGCGACGAATGCATTGAATGGTGCGGATCCCTCTTCATGCGACTGCCCTGCTACGCTCCTTCCACGTCCCACTCCGTTAAAATCCGGTCTTGAGTAACGCGAAGGCCATCAACCCCGCAGAGAAGCCTTCCCCGCGCCTCCCGCGTCCAACGCTCTGAGCAAGTTATGCAATGTAAGCTTCCCCTCCGCTGCTTCGTGCTGTTTCTTCTTGTCGCGCTGTTGGCGCCCGCCGGCGCCACGGCCCAGGCCTCGCCCGCCCGCGCCCAGGCACATAATCTCAACTCGCCCGTCGGCCGCTGGAAGACCATCGACGACCACACCGGCCAGGCCAAATCCATCGTCGCCATCCGCGAGTGGCACGGCGAACTCTACGGCACCATTAAAAAAATCTTCAACCCGCCCGTTCCCCATCCGCTATGCATCCGCTGCTCCGGCACCTTCAAAAACAAGCCTGTCCTCGGCCTCCAGATCCTGTGGGGCATGACGAAGAGCGGCAATCGCTGGTCCGGTGGCTACATCCTCGATCCTGAGATCGGCAACATCTATCGCTGTACCATTTCCCTCCAGCACAGCGGCAAGGTCCTCAAGGTCCACGGCTACATCGGCCTCCCCATCTTCGGCCGCACTGAGCATTGGCTGAGAGTCCAAACAGACCAGCGATAAGCCCGTCACCAACACCCCAGGGCATGACCTACTGGAGATTGTGAGGGAATACGATAAGGCCATTCATGTCGTCCAACGTGACGAACCTGAGGGCATCCTGAAGATCATCGAAGTGCCCGCCTCCGGCATTTGGTTTGCCGCCAAGTCTTCAGTTGCCAGCTCGTAAGCAACCGCACCTGCCCTCGGCGGAAACGGTCCTGACTCTCCTAACGCCGCCAGCGCCGTAATCTGCCTGCAGAGAGTGGCAGCAAACCATTCCATCCAATACCAGCATACTTTGAACACCACCAACCATCGCCTGTTTGCCTTTCCTGATCAGGGTTGCCAAAGTTGCCCGAACCCCTGATGATTGTTCCGTCGATTCCCACGGCACAAAGCAGGCGACGATTTGCGAAAGGAGATGAAAGATGAAATTTGACTCATGCAGCTTTACGAGAGTGGTTTGTGGTCTTCTCTGTGGAATCGTATTGACGTCGGCTGGGGACCTGCTTGCGCAGAAGCTGGTTACGCCAGGTTATCTCTTCAACTCTGATCCGACGTGCCGCGAGCTGAACGGCAAATTCTATCTCTTCACAACGCAGGATCCGTTCACGGTCGAGGCCGAACTGCCAAACCAATTCTATAAGGGCATGTTCGCGTACCACGCGCTGAGCACAACGGATTTCGACCATTGGACCGACCACGGATCGATTGTCACGGGACGTGACGTCACCTGGAACACCGGGCAGGCATTATGGGACGGTGACCCTGGAATCTCGGCCAATGGAAAGTTCTATTCCTACGCGCCCTTCCGGATAAACCCTGCTTCTGAGGATAACTACGGGATGTTCGATATCGGTGTCCTGACCGCTGACAATCCATTAGGCCCCTACAAAGATGCCATGGGCGGTCCCATGAAACTCCCTGATGGAACTCCGCTTCTCGGACTCAGTCCCTGGATTGTCTATAGCGACAAACACGTTCCATATTTGATGTGGGGATCTGGAGACACTTCGAAAAACTGGGTAAAGATGGCCCGCCTCGCTCCCGACATGACCCACCTTGCCGAAGCGCCGCGTGATATAGTCGTCCCCAAAAAAGACAAATGCGGAAACCTGGACTATTTTGAAAGCCCTGTTCTCTTCAAGATTGGAAAGAAATGGTACTTCACTTACGTGGCGTACAAAGCCGACAAAGGACCAGGATGTACGCCCAAGGGCGGCTATGTCGATTACACCATCGCCGACAGCATGTTCGGTCCATTCAATGGCCCGATTCATCACCTCATTTATCCGGCAGCAGACGGCGACGAGTCGGTTCAACAGGGTGTGTGCTCCTATAAGGGAAAGTGGTACATTGCCTACCACGTTCCATACGACGATGGCCGGCCCGCGAAACCGAAGGTGAAGGTCCCCAGCGGTCTTATCAAGACTCTCCGGGATCACCATCGGCAGGTTGCCGTTACGGCTCTAACCGTCTTGCCGGACGGGACTCTCAAACCGATCTACCCGAGTCACGATCAGGGCTTGGGAACACCTGGTGTCAGCAAACTGGTGCTCGACGCTTTTGCTCCACGGCGAGAGGCAATTGAATTTCAGGTGCGCATGAACGCCTGGGAGGCAGAAGGCATTGGCGGCGAGTACCAGATGGAGATGGGTGATGGCGGCTATCTCCAGTTCAACAACGTTGATTTTGGCGCGGGAGCGAAGACCTTCCATGTCGAAGTGAGTTCGGATAATCGTACGCTGCAAAACGGAGTGCTGGAGATACGCCTTGACAATCCCGCTGGAACACTGGTGGGCAAAGTCCGGGTCGAATACACTGGCGGTCGAACAAAGTATCGGATTTTGACGGCCGCTGTGAGCGATGAGGCAAACGGAGTCCACAATCTCTGCCTGGTTGCGAGGGGATCCTCCTCTCCAACTCAGAGGCGACTCTTCAATATCACTTCATTCGGATTCACAAAGCGCTGACGAGACGGGCGACCTGGTCGGTCGCCCAGATCTTGTGGAGCTCGCTTTCCTTGAAGATAGCCGTCCTGGGTCTCCATCTTGACAGCCGGGATAGCGTTCCAGTTTGCTTCGGCGCCGGCAGTCCTCCATCGCAACGCCAGTCGCCCCACAATCCGCTCCATTTTCAGATCATGGGCATTCTCCCAGTTGATTCCAGCCGGTTACCCTCGCAAGCCCGTAAGCCGCACGCTCCTGCAACAAGGCCTGGTCCCAGTCCTCTTAGGGTTCTCCTTCAGGTATGAATATGAACTAGTTCGCGCAATCACTCGCGCAGCCAAGCCCGCGCAGCGGGCAAAAGACGGTAGCCCCAGGCGCAGCCTGCATACCAAGTCTCATTTCGTGTGATGCGCCCCCGCCGGGGGCGCAAGATCCGGTCTCTTTCGATTCGCTGAACATCAAACGGCCTACACCCGAAAGAGAACTGCGTTAGCCCCGCTGACTTCGCCGTCAAGAGCAACCCGCCGCGCCGCCACCCCATCTCCCCTGTCTCCAGCAATTTGCCGCCGCCGCCACTTTGCCGATAATTTCCCCCATCCGGCGCACAATAAGAACAGTAGCGAACAAGACCCACCGGCCTTCCGGCCGCAGGCACAAATCCCACGCGCTCCCAAACCGGACGCAAGCACGCAGAAATTTCACTTAAATGTACAGATTCGAGCGCCTAAAAATCCGTCAACTGGTTGCAGTGAAAAGAGTTACCAGAGCTCGCCCCGCTCTTTTTGCAGAAAAAAGTGCAAAATGCCACTGGGAAACTGGGTTTTGGCTATAACTTACTGAAAAATAAAGATCGAACCCCACCAATTTCCCCAAAAACCCAGTCTCTGTGAGACTGGGTTTCTGGGCTCAACAGAAAGGGCTCACACCGCAGCCACGGCAGCTTCAGCCAGCGGCAGCGTGAAGAAAAACGCAGCCCCCGAACCCAGCTCGCTCTCAGCCCAGATCCGCCCCCCATGTGCTTGCACAATCCCCTTCACAATTGCCAGCCCCAGCCCGGTCCCACCCGACTCGCGCGAGCGCGCCTTGTCAATCCGGTAAAAGCGCTCAAAAATCCGGTCAAGATGCTCTGAGGCAATACCTGGCCCAAAGTCCCTCACGCTGAACTGTACTTCGTTCCCAACCAGCTTTGCCCCCACCCGGATACGCATGCCGCCCTTGCCGTATTTCAACGAGTTCTCAATCAGATTCCCAAACACCTGGCTCATGGCATCCGGGTCAGCCATCACGTGCTCGTCCGGCGCACCGTCCGATTGCAGATCGACGCCCGAATCCACCACAATACCGCCCAAAGCGTGAATGGCATCGGCAACCAGCGAACTGGCGCGCATCGGCTGAAGAGCAAGCCTGTAATCGGGGCTCTCCACGCTGGCCAGCGCCAGCAGATCCTCGGTGAGCCGGCTCATGCGCGCGGCGTTCTTCAAAATCACGCCCAGAAACTCCTTCGCTGTTTCCGGCCGTGCATTCACGTCATCAATGAGCGTTTCCACGTAGCCCTGAATCGATGTGAGCGGTGTGCGCAGCTCGTGGCTTACATTGGCAATAAACTCGCGACGCGATTTTTCAGCCGCTTCAATGCTGGTAACGTCGTGAAGGACGACAAGCGCGCCACCGCCGGCCAGCGGAGTTGCGTTGATCTCGAAGACCCGCCCCGGGGCAAGCGAACTGGTACGTCCGAAGCAGACTTCGCGTCGGTCGAGTGCGCCGCGAAGGCACTCCAGCACCTCCGGGTCGCGGACGGAGTGGACCAGCGGGCGACCGGCACGAACCTGGGTTCCGGCGATGCGCTGCATCACGGCGTTCGTCCACCTGACCACGCCCTCGGCCGTAACAGCGAAGACCGCCTCCTGCATCGAATCGAGCATTGCGGCCAGTTCCTGCCCCCTGCTCTCGCTTTCGGCAAAGCTGCTGTCGAGCCGCTCGGCAGTCTGGTTTAACGCAGATTCCATCGCGGAGAGATCGTCGTCGCGTTCCCTCAGGGGAAGGCGTGCGGTCAGGTCACCGGCTGCGATGCGCCGGGCAAAGTCAGCCACACGGCGCAACCGCGCGATAACACGATTCGCTACCCAGGCAGCCACCGGGATGGAGACGGCCAGTGCGATCAGCCCTGACCAAAAGGCATTTCGGGCGTGTGTGCCGCTACCCGCCTCGCCGAAGCCGAGGTGAAAGACGAGCTCCATCACCACCACTTCGAAAGCAAGCAGAAGAACTATGAGCCCAAATAACCTTGTGAAGATCCTGGGGGTCAATCGTCGTCACTCCCATCCGGCTCAGAGCTGTGCGGGGTCATCCGTGAGGCGCACACGCCACCTTCTACGGAATCTCGGGCTGCTCAGGATTGTTCGTCCAACCTCACGCAACCGGCTACTAGTCGGCGCGGGGAATCTCGAAGCGATAGCCGGCGCCGCGTACTGTCTTGAGGTAACGGGGGTTCTCCGGATCTATCTCAATTTTCTCACGTATACGGCGCACATAGACATCGACCGAGCGCGGCGTGACAAACCTCGCATCGCCCCATACGGCGTCAAGCAGGCGGTCGCGGCTGAAAACTCGACCGGGATGACGCGCCAGGTATTCGAGAAGACGGAACTCCGTGGCCGTGGTGGTTGTAATCTCGCCACGAACCCTCAACTGCATGGCGTTGGCGTCAATCACGATCTCTTCAAAACTGGTGACCGCGGGCGTTGTGGGTCGTTCAAAGCGGCGCAGCACGGCTTTCACGCGCGCTACCATCTCGCGCGTAGCAAAAGGTTTAGTGATGTAATCGTCGGCGCCCAGCTCCAGGCCTGTAACGCGGTCATTTTCACTGGCGCGCGCCGTCAAGAAGATGATGGGGACGGTGGAGAGGCCTGCGTGGTTACGCAAACGCCGGCAGACATCGAGACCGTCGCCGCCAGGAACCATGATGTCCAGCAGAAACAGCGCCGGTGCCTGGCGTTCGGCATCGGGTATGAGGTTGGTGGGAGTCTGAAACAAGCGTACGTCGAAACCCGCTGCCTCAAGGTGATGCTGCACCAGCCTTGAGATATCGACGTCATCTTCCAGGACAAATATAGTTTGGCTCAACCGGTCAGCCCTCGCCCGGCGGTCCTTCGCGTTCAATCGTTGCGGCCGCGGGGAACTATGAACAGAGTAATGCAGCCAGGCAAATAGATTGCAAACGTTCTGTAAATTTGAAACATCTGCCCAACTTTCGGCTCCCAACCTGGAGGTGATGTGCTGTCAATCGGTCTTGATTCCAGTCGCCGAATTACGAATGAAGTAGTGAAAGAGCCATGCCTCCTACCAGCTATCCATCAAATCGTTGCGATAAAGCGCAGGCGGACGTAGTCGGCCGTCCAATTCCTTTCCGAGTCGCGAAGGACAGGTTCCAGAAGTGCCACAGCTTCCTCAACAACCGCATATCCAATCGCTTGCGGCAAGGAATCGAGAACACCTCGGCGAAAGGTCCTGATCCAGCCAGCCATGCCGCTTTCAGAGAGCCGCGTGGGGCGGGGAATCAAGGCAATCTGCTTTACACTGAAGCCGCAGTGTTCAAGACGGCTGGAGTATTCCGCAGGTGTGGGGTAGTAGTTGGTGTCATGGTTGGCCCCGTCGTACCCATGGCGCGCCAGGGCGGCAGCAACTGCAACGCGAATCGCCGCGATATTGCCGAATCCGCCCATTTCCGCCACGAATCGCCCGCCGGGTTTGAGCACGCGCCTTACCTGGGTGAGCACGCCGTTCTGGTTGCGCATCCAGTGGAGGGCAGCGTTGGAGAAGACGGCGTCAAAGCTCCGATCGGGGTAGGGGAGCCGTTCAGCCGTACCTTCATCGACCTCGATACCGCGTGAGCGTGCCGCCGCGGCCATCTGCGGAGAGGCATCGAAGCCGCGTGCCTTGGCGCCAGCGTCGGCAAGACGCAGCGTAAGTTGCCCATCGCCGCAGCCGAGATCGAGAATTCGCTCGCCGGGCTGCGGATTGAGCCATTCAAGTACGCCGCCAGCCAATCCGTGGACAAATGCGCCGTTTCTGCCGTAGATTTCCGGATCCCAAGTCTGCACGATAAACCACCCTGGCTAAAGAATAGACTGCCAGCAAGCAAAGGAAGTGCGTGGATTCGTAGATCGAGAAGTGATGTAAGAATCGCAGGCCCGCATGCGATATGCGCATCCGGGCCTGTAGGACGAGTAGCAGGATCTAGCTACTGTAACGAAATCTGAAAGCCTGCACCCGATCACCGCTGGCTGTGCTTATGCCGCAGCGATCAGATCGGATGAAGCTAGACTTTCGGCTCCAGGTCGGCAATCACATCGAAGAAGCGTTGATCGAGCCGCCGGTTCGTGGCGATTGCTTCCTTGATGGTGATGTCAGTAATGTCAGTACCACGGAGTACGGCGATGCGGCCCCACTTCTGCTGGTGCACCATATCGATCGCGTGCAGGCCATAACGCTGTCCCAAGAGGCGATCGTATGCCGTGGGAACGCCGCCGCGCTGCGTGTGCCCCAGATTAACCGAACGCGTTTCAAAACCGGTCTTTTGCTCGATCAATTCGGCCAGTGCCTCGCCGATCCCGGAAAGGCGCACATGCCCAAACGAATCGACCTGAGCAGATCCCGTTACCTGGCCAACTTCCGGTAAATGGCAGCCTTCAGCGACAACAACAACGCCATAGTGTTTGCCGTGGTCGTAGTTGTACTTGAGGAGCGCGCAAACATGGTCGATGTCGATTTCCCGCTCCGGAACCAGCACAACGTGCGCGCCACCGGCGATGCCTGCCGCATAAGCGATCCATCCGGCATCGCGGCCCATCACCTCAATCACCACTACACGGTTATGCGAGTCGGCAGTCGTGTGGATGCGGTCCACCGCCTCTGTGGCGATCGAAACTGCGGTGTCGTAACCAAAGGTTGCATCCGTACCCGTGATGTCATTGTCGATGGTTTTTGGTACCCCGACGCCATGAATGCCGTTTTCGCACAGAAACTGCGTGACCGACTGCGTATCGTCGCCACCGAGTGCAATCAGTGCGTCAATCTTGTTGGTCTTCAACACTTCCTGCACCTTGTCGATGCCACCGGGGATCTTCTTTACGTTGGTCCGCGAAGAGTGCAGGATGGTGCCGCCCTTCAACTGAATGCCGTCAATATTTTCCAGCGTCAGCGGAATGAAATTATTGTCCAGAACTCCGCGCCAACCATTCAGGAATCCGATGAACTCGTCACCATAATGGTTAATGCCTTTTCTCACGGCCGCATAAATCACCGCATTCAGTCCGGGGCAATCGCCGCCTCCGGTCAGCAAAGCAACTCGCATTGCAGAAATCTCCTCGTCAAATTCGCGTGGCCGCGCAAAATCGGGCCGGGTGCCTGTTTTTTAGAATGGCGTTTCAAAGGGGTCTATGCCCACAATAAACGCCTAAATTAGTGTACTCCGTCGGGTTAATGGAAAATCGTGACCGAGCGCACGCCCAGCTCCGGCTAGGCTCCTGATGAGAGTTATTGCTGGCTATGGGGTGTACGGCGATGGTTGAATAACAGATATGCTTGGAACCGGAGCCCTGCTGTTGCTGGCATTTGCCACGCTTGTTGTTGGCGTTCTGCTGGTGCTATTACAGCTGACGCGCCTGGGCTTTCTGGTCCGGACAACAATCCCTGACCGCCCGCGACGGCGCATGTTCCTCGCCTCGGTCTCTTTTCTCCTCACCTTCGCAGGCGTTCGCATTCTCGTGCACCTGATTATGTGGCACGTGGGGCCATTTCAATTCGTCATCGTGCGCGGCCACCATATCCATCACCTGGTGTGGGGCATTCTTATCCTTCTACTTGTAGGTTACGGATGGCTGCTCGATCTTGGCCGTTCGCACACGCCGGTCTCCATCTTCCTCAGCCGTTTGATGGCGGTAAGTTACGGCGCCGGCGCCGCGCTCACACTGGATGAATTTGCCCTGTGGCTCAACCTGCAGCCTGATGCCTACTGGTCCAGCGCCGGGCGTCTAAGCATCGACGCTGTCATCATCTTCGGCGCCATGCTCGGTGTCGGCGCCTGGGGCGCTCCGTTCTTCCGTGGCCTGCAAATTATATGGAGTAAACGCGAGTTCTTCGGCAGGGGTGTCAATCACCTGCGCTCGCCTATTCGGCTCGTGCGGTTGCTTCGTCGACGTAAAAACAGGCGATCTCGGCAGCATAACGGTCATTAATCGCGCGACGCTTGAGTTTCATTGAAGGCGTCAACTCGCCTGACTCCTGTGTCCATTCTTCTGCCACTAAACAAAACCGCTTGATGGTTTCAAAGTTGGCCAGACTCGTGTTGACTTGCTTCACCAGATCGCCATACAGAGCTTTCACCCGAACGTCAGCGACCAGCGCGGCCCTGGAAGCCACCTGGACGCCGTGTTGCTTCGCCCAGTCTTCAAGCGCAGCGAAATTCGGTGCAATCAGCGCAGATACGAACTTATGCTTGTCGCCAACCAGCGCCGCCTGTGCCACAAGCATGCTGGCTTTCAGCTTGTTCTCGATGGGTTGCGGGGCCACAAGCTTGCCACCTGATGTCTTCAGCAACTCTTTCTTGCGATCGGTGATGAAGAGGAATCCATCCGCGTCGAGGTGGGCGATATCGCCTGTGCAGAACCATCCGTCTGCATCAATACACTCGGCAGACTCAGCAGCCTTGTTCCAGTAGCCATCAAAAACCGATGGACCCCGTACCAGCAACTCTTGATCGTCTGCAAATCTTAGTTCCACATTGGGCAGCGGCCGACCCACTGAGCCCATGCGGTGGCTTACGGGCGAGTTCAGCGCGATCACAGGCGATGTCTCAGTCAGTCCATAGCCCTCATAAAGCGCAATGCCCACCGAGGCAAACCAGCGCGCTGTATCAATACCGAGTGGCGCGCCGCCGGCAATGAATGTGTGGACGCGACCGCCAAAGGCCGCGCGCACCTTCCCGTAGATCAGCTTGTCAGCCAATCTCCACAGCGACGACGAGGGCCGCTGCCCGTCATAGATCATGTCACAATAGCGTTCACCCAGATGCACAGCCCATTTCAGCAGGCGCTTCTTTGCCGGCGAAATCGCGGCCTTGCCTTCCACTGCCTGGCGAATTTTCTCGAAGACACGAGGCACGCCGACAATGACCGTCGGCCTTATTTCCAGCATGGATTGGGGCAGCCTGTCGAACTGAGAGCAGTAGGCCACCTGCGCTCCATGGTTGTACATTACGTAGTCCAACGCGCGGGCTGTGATGTGCGAAAGCGGAAGGAAGGAAATACAGGCATCCGTGGAATCAAAGGAAAAATCGGCGACGGTAACATTCTGATTAGCGGCGATGTTGCCGTGTGTAAGCGCTACGCCCTTGGGCTCGCCCGTGGTCCCTGAGGTATAGATCAGTGTGGCCAGATCCTTCGGCTCGGCGGAGCGAACCAGTGCGTCGAAAACGGAGTCGCGCTCGGCGCCCAGCGCGTCGGCGCCCGCCAGCAAAGTGCTCAGGCCAATAGCCGCGTCGGGAGCGGGCGAATCCATAATGACGATCCGCTCCAGAGGGGTTTGCTCGCGAAATGCATTCAGTTTCTCGAACTGCTGCAGGGTGGAAACCACCGCGATGCGGCAGCCAGCATCGCGCACCAGTGCGGCTACCTGCTCACCGGTCAGCGTCGGATAAATGGGCACGTCCGCGGCGCCAATGGCCAGCACAGCGAAGTCGGTAACCGCCCACTCCCAGCGATTTTCGCTCATCAATGCAATGCGGTCACCCTTGCAAACGCCCCACTCCAGAAATGTGCGCGCAAGTGCCCGCACTCGCTGGTAAATCTGGTCTGACGAGATCGGCAGCCACTGGCCCTGCGCATCCTGCCAGAGCACGGCGCGCGGGTTACCGGCCGCAGCGATGCGGCAGAACAGATCGTTGATAGTTGAGATAGGTGCGATCGATGTCATACCTTCGATAAAGGAGCACAAACCATGCTCATGTGCGCCAATCGAGAGTGTATCAGTGCAAGGGGTCAAGGAGCTTTCCGGCGCATTCCTCCCAATTGCCCGTTACCCGGCAAACTTCCCCTTATGCCGCTCCATTAGACTGGTAGGGCAATGGATGCAACGCACAGGCGCAGATGGGTCGTAGTGGCCATGACGGTGGGGCTTGCCGTGGCGGGCTGCGGCCTGCCAGGGGCTCCGCAGCCACCCTCACTGAATCTGCCCAGTCGTGTGACGGATCTCTCAGCTGTGCGTGCCGGCAGGCGGGTCACGCTTCACTGGACTATGCCCACGCGGAACACCGACAAGACCCTGGTGAAGGGTAGCGTGCAGGTCAATGTCTGCCGCCAGCAATCCGCCTCCAGCGAATGCGTGACCGCCGGCAGCCTGCCGTTCGCGCCCGGTGCGAATGGCGCATTCAGTGAAGATTTGCCAGCTCCCCTGGCTTCAGGTTCACCTCGGCTCCTCACTTATTACATTGAGCTGAACAACAGCAAAGACCGCTCGGCCGGGTTGTCGAACCCCGCATCTGTTCTGGCCGGCGAAGCACCCCCGCCGGTCACGGGCCTCACCGTTGCTATGGCCAAAAACGGCGTCATCCTGCGCTGGAAACCTATTGGGCCGGCCCACGAGCCGAGCGCAACGGCAGTTCGCCTTCAGCGCACGCTGATCACGCCCCCGGCCGCCAGGCACAAATCAGGCCTGCTGGCGCCTCCACCCGAACCGGTTACCCAGAACCTGCTGGTTCCTGCTGGTGTTGCGCCGGGCAGCGCCCTCGACAAGAACATCCGTTTCGGTGAAACCTACGAGTACCGCGCCCAGCGCATTTTGCAGGTGACCATCGATGGCCGGAAGCTTGAGTTGCCCGGCGCGCTGTCGCCTCCGATTCGGATTCATGTCGTCAATGTCTTTCCGCCTGCGGTTCCCCGCAGACTGGTGGCCGTGGCTGTTCCGTCACAGAATGGCGCTCCGCCGTCGATTGATCTCAGCTGGTTGCCTGACGCAGAAACCAACGTGACAGGGTATATCGTCTATCGCCGCCAGGACGGCGGAAGCTGGCAACGCATTTCGCCGGCGCAACCGCTCGTGGGCCCCGCGTTTCGCGACGCGCACGTTGAGCCCGGCCATACCTATGAATATGCGGTCAGCGCGGTGGGCCGCGACGGTCTTGAGAGCGCACGCTCCGCAACAGCGCAGGAAACCGTTCCGAAACCATAGCCGCTCTCGCGGCGCAAGGAGAGTTCCGATGAAATACTGCCGGTTTGTTCTCGATGGAAAAATCGAATATGGAGCCGTGGAGGACCGCAGCGGCGAGCCGTGGATTGCCGCTTTGACCGGCGCGCCCGAAGAAGATCTTGCCTTTCGAGTACAACACGGCAGTGCCTCTTCCTCGCGTTCCGGCTTTGAGCCGATGCCGTTGAGGGCAGCCGATCTTCTGCCGCCTGTCACGCCGTCGAAGATCATCTGCGTTGGCCGCAACTACCGGGAGCATGTGCGTGAGCTGGGCAATGAGATGCCCGCTCAGCCGCTGCTCTTTTTCAAGCCGCCGTCGTCGCTGCTCAAGCCCGGCGGTGTAGTTCGCCTGCCCAGACTCTCAGAGCGTGTGGACTTTGAGGGCGAGCTCGCTCTGGTTATCGGTCGTCGCGCCCACAAGCTTTCGCCCACCGCCGACTGGCGCCAGGTAGTCCGTGGCTTCACTTTGGCCAATGATATCTCTGCCCGCGACCTGCAAAAAAAGGACGTGCAGTGGGCACGCGCCAAGGGCTTTGATACCTTTGGCCCTGTTGGCCCTCTGGTCAGCGACGAACTTGACGTTGATGCCGGGCTCACCATCGAAACGCGTGTCAATGGCGAGCTGCGCCAGCAGGGTTCCACGCTCGACTTTATCTTCCCTATCCCCATGCTGCTCAGCGCCATCACCGAGGCCTTTACGTTGGAACCGGGTGACCTGATCCTGACTGGAACCCCATCCGGTGTGGGTCCGCTCGCCCCCGGCGATCGGGTCGAAGTCTCCATCGCCGGCTTGGGCGTGCTAAGCAACACGGTGGCAGCAGATATGGATTAACGGAAGTTTCGCATCCTCTGCAACCGCGGTTTGTCTCAAATAATCAAATAAGAGATACACTATCGATGCACGCGGTCGCAGGCCGGAAATTTTTCCCCAAGGAGGAATCATGCCGCAAAATCTGTTAGAGCAACTGCGGAAGTACACAGTCGTCGTCGCCGATACGGGCGATATTGAAGCGATGGAAAAATTCCGCCCCCAGGACGCAACCACTAACCCCTCGCTGATTACGGCTGCGGCGCAAATGCCGCAGTACCAGCCAATTGTGGACGGAGTTCTGATGGAAGCGCATAAAGCGTTGGGCGAAGGCGCAAGCGACAAAGAGGTAGCAAACCTTGCCTTCAAGCGGCTCGCCATCGCTTTTGGCCAAAAGATCCTGGCAATCATCCCCGGCCGTGTTTCCACCGAAGTGGATGCGCGGCTCTCCTACGACACTCAGGCCACCATTGAGCAGGCCCGCAGTATCATCGCCATGTACGATGCAGCAGGAATCGGGCACGAGCGTGTCCTCATTAAAATCGCATCCACGTGGGAAGGCATCCGCGCTGCCGAAGTGCTGGAAAAAGAGGGCATTCACTGTAACCTGACGCTGCTCTTTGGCCTGCACCAGGCCATCGCCGCTGCCGATGCCGGCGCCACACTCATCTCGCCTTTCGTGGGCCGCATCCTCGACTGGTACAAGAAGGACACAGGAAAGGACTTCCACGGTGCCGACGATCCTGGTGTGCAGTCCGTTGCCAGGATCTATAACTACTTCAAGAAATTTGGCTACAAGACAGTAGTCATGGGCGCAAGCTTCCGCAACATCGGCGAAATCAGCGAACTGGCGGGCTGCGACCTGCTCACCATCTCACCGCAACTGCTGGCCGAACTCGAATCAACACAGGGTGAGTTGCCGCGCAAGCTCGATCCCGAAGTAGCAAAGTCGCATCCCATCGAGAAGATCAACGTCGATAAAGCAACTTTTGACAAGATGCATGCCGCCGACCGCATGGCGACGGACAAGCTCAAAGAGGGAATCGAAGGATTCTCCGCGGCGCTGGTTAAACTGGAGGGTCTGCTGGCAACGCGTCTGGCACAACTTGAATCGCGTGCGCCCGCAGCGGTGTAAGCGTTCTTGTTGATTTGAAAAGTCCCGCAAAGCAGGTGAACAAAAAGGCAGCCAACGAGGCTGCCTTTTTGTTCTCTTGCACCATTCGCAAACCGGATACTGCTTTGCTAACAAATTCACTCGCGCCTCTTGAATAGCACAACAATTCAGGTAATCTCTGTGTTACAGGAAGGTAAATAGGCAGCGGCTGGCGCTTCCCTCGTGCAAACGAGAGAATCAGCCAAACCTTATAGCTCAGGGGCTGGCCGCGCGCAGCAACGGGAGGTGTGTATGCAAGCTCAGGCTCATCCACTCGAACCGTTCTTCCAGCAGGCGGTTCGGAACAGCTACGAGGGCAAGCTGGGGCTGCACGATCCGGAAATGACCGGCTACGTGGCCCACCTGCTGTGCGAGTTCACCCAGGCTGACAAGCTTTACAGTATGCGCGATACAACGGGCCGGCCCGTGGAAAAGCTGACTGAAATGATGCTCGCCGCCGATCCGGTGAACGGTCCTGCCCCGTCATTTGACGCCGAACGCGCCGCGCGCAAGCATATCGGCGACTACGCGCTCTTTGTCGCCGGCATGTTTCCAGAAGCCATGGGATCTGGCCGCCGTCATCGCTTCCGCCGGCCCAGCCTCGATGAACTGATCAGCGCCGGCAAGGAGAGCTACTACATCGTCAGCCAGTTCAACCTCTTCGAGTACGAGGAGGAAGCGCCGCTCTTTGCACGCCTCTCTGACGGCTTCGAGCGCTGCATCCTCGGTCTCACGCTTGTGCGCGAAGAATTGACGCCCCGCAAGGCGCTCATGCCGCCGCGCATCAACTAAACTTATCGGCCGCGCCTTTGGCAGCAACGTAAAGCCAAACTATGGCTCCAATTCCGCAGGAGAGCTACGCCGGCACTCACTCGACCTTCTGAAAAAGCACCTGACCTGAGCGCGCCCCAGGCACATGGGGTAGAGAAGATCCCGCATCCGGGATCTCGGATTGGCATTCACCGTCCAAACTGGATCGCAAATCCTCCGGTAATCTCGCGCGGCGGCATGTTCACGCCTTCAATCTCCTGGTAGCCCGTGTTGCTCAGGTTGCTGAGCCGCAGATAAGGCTGGATACGCCCCGAAGCGTGCGTTAACCAAACATTCCACACCGGATAGACCGTCTGCTGATAGCGCTGCGCAAGTCGCACCATGTTGCGGATAGTCATTACGCGCCCCAGCGCCGCCGTCCATGTTGCGTGAATGTTCTCGACCGGGTAGTTGAAGACATACTCCGACTGCAATCCGTGCAGCGCGCTCTGCGCACCATGCAAGGCGGTCCAGTCGACGCGCACGGATTGCGACTCCGTCGGCAGCCATGTAACCGATGACTGCACGCCTACAAAATGCAGGCCGTTCAGATTTTCCGCATGCCACAGGTCATTGGCATTGGCGCGCACATAGTCGATGGTGTCGTGCTGGTGCGAGTAAAACGCTGTGGCTGAGACAGACACACGCGAAGACGTTGCCCAATCCAGACCGGCGTTACCCGACCACGCCGACTCCGGTCGGAGATTCGTATTGCCTATAGTCGTCGGATCGGAGTAATAAAGGTCGGTATAGGTGGGAATTCTGAACCCGTAGCCGGCGTTTGCGCGAAGCTTCAAATTATTTGTCACGCGCAAACTTCCGGCCAGTTGCGGAGAAAAGACTGCCTGTGTGCCGCCGGAGAAAATCTCCTCCCGCGCGCCCGCCGAGAGATTCCACCGCTTCTTCCTGGGCGCCCAATCCACGTCAAGGTAACCCGCGCCGCGGTTCCGCGCGTGCACGCCCAGCGCGTACGAGGTTACGCCCCCGGAAAAATTGAAGCTGCGAATGCTATCACCATCGGCTTCGAGACCCATGAGCATCTCACCGCGGCGAGCACCGCCACCCAAGCCCATCGTGTGGCGCAGCGATGCCTGCCATGAGCCATCGATGTGGTTGTTCTCGTAGATTGAAGGGTTGCTGCGTACCAGCACAAAGTCATCTGTGTGCCTGCGATAGCCAAAGGCCGCGGTTGAATGGCTGCCGAGCTCTTGCCGCACCGACGCAAACCATGCCTTGGTTCGTTCCCACTCGGGGAAGTTGCCGTAAAAATTGTTGGCACCAAAGGCACGGTCGCTAGAGGCAAAGAGCAGGTCGGTGATGCCGAGCCGTGTTCCCATCCAGCTCTCCGCGGAGGCTTCCTCGTTGCGGTAGTCGCGGTCAGTCATAAAGCCCGTGGAGAAATTTCGTCCTGCGGCTAGCCGCCCGCTCCAGCGCCCGTGTGTTGCATCGGCCAGCAAGTCCTCTTCGTTCGACTGAAAGCTGCCTTCGCCAGCGCGCAGCCGCACGCGGTCATGATCCGGCGCGCGGGTGAGGAAATCCACCACGCCGCTCAGGGCATCCACGCCGTGCAGAGTCGAACCCGCCCCATCCAGCACTTCCACCGAGTCAATCGCATCCAGCGGAACAGGCAGGTCGAGATTGTGATGCGCAGTTTGACTGTCGTTGATCCGGAAACCGTTCAGCAGCACCAGCGTCTGTTCAAAGCTTCCACCCTGCAGCACGATATCCGCCTGTGCCCCGCCCGCTCCGCGCTGCTCAAGGAAGACCGACGAGTCTTCACGCAAGAAATCTACCGGAGTAACCGCAGCAAGCGAGAGCGAAGCTACCGGCAGCACCGTCGCCGGCCTCGGCGACTCTGCGAGCGGCACCGGAGTGGCCGAGCCCAACACAACCATCGTCTCCGAAAGTCCAGTAATTGGTGTGGACGGCGTCTTCTTCCTTATCTTCGGGCTCTGCGCTGTGAGCGCCGGCACGCCGATCGCAAGCGCGACGCCTGTGACTATCAGTCTCAGCCTTGAAAAATGCATGACTTCCGGTTCCGGACCTCGCGAGAGTCGACTTACTGAGAGGGTATGGCCTAACGCCTGTGGAAAGAATGAAGACGGTAAGCTTTTAGCCAGCATCGTCCGAAGAACTCATCTATGCAAGGAAGATTTGGTATTGTTTTGAATAGTTGAATGCTAAACTACCATACAAGTTATGCGTATTGATGCATTTCTTCAGGAAAGCCCGATGTTTGCCGTCAACCGTGCCACACGGCGGTTCGAGGCACTGACGGCTCGTGTGCTCGCCGGCGATGGGCTGGGATTTCTTGAGGGCCTGGTACTGGCCGCTCTCTTCTTTGAAGCACCCCGGCAGGTCAAGCCATCGGAACTGGCGGCAACCTTCGCCACCACGCGCGGCAACGTAAGCCATTGCATCTCTTCGCTGGAAGCGAAGGGACTGCTGCAGCGCAGGATCGATCCCGAAGATGCGCGCGCGTATCTGCTCGCCCTGAAGCCTCAGGGAAAGCGCTGTGCGCTGCGCGTGATTGCGGCACTGGACAGGATGCAGAAGAAGTTCGAAGAAGAGGTTGGCAAAGCGGCACTCAACGAGATGCTCCGCATCCTACGCGAGCTCGAAAGCGTCACGGAAGGGAAGTGACTTAGAGGATGTACCGCGACAAATCCTGATCTTTCACAATCGACGCCACCATCTGTTTCACATACTCCGAGTCGATGAGAAAAACCTTCTCTGGGCCCGAAGCTGTCATTCGTTCCTGGTAGGGTAGATCCGTGGTCGACTCGCTCTTGATCGCCTCTGCCATCTTCGCCGCTGCCGCTTCGTCGGCCGAATGGCGCGTTACATCGGGCGCCAGGAAGCTTACGTCTTCAAGCACTCGCTCCATGATGGTGTGCAACCGGCGTGCGCCAATGTTCTCAGTATTCTCGTTTACCTTGAAAGCAAACTCTGCCATCTCGCGCAGCGCCTCAGGGGCAAATTCGAGCTTCACTCCCTCGGTCTCAAGGAGTGCCGAGTATTGCTTGGTCAGCGACGACTTGGGCTCGGTGAGAATGCGCAAAAAGTCGTCCACCGTCAGCGATTTCAACTCCACGCGAATGGGAAATCGTCCCTGCAACTCGGGAATGAGATCGCTTGGTTTGGAAACATGAAACGCGCCCGCGGCGATGAACAAAATGTGGTCCGTGCGCACCATCCCATATCGCGTGTTCACGGTGGTGCCTTCCACGATGGGCAGAATGTCGCGCTGGACTCCTTCGCGAGATACGTCGGGTCCGTGCCCGCCTTCGCGCCCCGCAATCTTGTCGATCTCGTCGAGGAAAATAATGCCGTTGGACTCGACGCGCTCCACCGCCGCGCGGTTCACTGAATCCATATCGATGAGCCGGCTTTCTTCTTCCTGTACCAGGTATTCAAAAGCGTCGGCCACCTTCATCTTGCGCTTCTTGGTGCCGCCACCGAAGATGTTGGGCAGCATGTCCTTGAGGTTCATCTCGATGTCTTCGAGATTCTGATTGCTGATGATTCCCATCTGCGGAAACCCGCGCTCACGCA
The DNA here is from genome assembly GCA_963830225.1 of uncultured Acidobacteriota bacterium. Lineage (GTDB taxonomy): Bacteria > Acidobacteriota > Terriglobia > Terriglobales > Acidobacteriaceae > Telmatobacter. Next base: position 1,822,342 of record CAWHLO010000001.1, read on the forward strand.
CATCCAACTCCACCATGCGATCGTCGAGCTTGCCGTCACGGAACTGCTGGCGCAGCTTTTCACGCGAACGCTGGTGACTCTCCGCGCCGGGCAGCGAAAGCTGGCCTTCCTGCTGTTGCGGCGGATGTGGTGGAGGCGGAAGCAGCAAATCGAGGAGCCGCTCCTCTGCATTCATCTCGGCTTTGTCTTCCACCTCTTCGAGGCGTTCTTCGCGCACCATGTCGATGGAAATCTCGATCAGATCACGAATCATCGACTCCACATCGCGGCCTACATAGCCCACCTCAGTGAACTTTGAAGCTTCCACCTTCAGAAACGGCGAATTGGTCAGCTTGGCCAGACGACGCGCAATCTCCGTCTTGCCAACCCCCGTTGGCCCAATCATGATGATATTTTTGGGCATGATGTCGTCGGCTAGGTCTGGCGGCAGCTTCTGGCGGCGCTGACGGTTACGCAACGCAATGGCCACGGCGCGCTTGGCGGCGCGTTGGCCCACCACATGCTTGTCCAGTTCGGCAACAATTTCGCGCGGAGTCAGCTCGTCGAGCGAGAGATCCTGTTCTTCGGCGGATGCGGGTAGATAAATAGCCATGCGTGCAACGGGCTTGCGAGAACGTTCTCCTAGCCCTTCAACTCCTCGAAAGTAACGCGGTCATTTGTATAGATGCAGATATCGCCGGCAATCTTCATGGCTTTTTCGGCAATCTCGCAGGCACTCAACTCAGTGTTCTCATACAGGGCGCGGGCAGCAGCGGTGGCGTAGCTGCCGCCGGAACCGATAGCCGCCAGCGCTCCATCGGGATCGATGACGTCACCCGAGCCGGAGATGAGAAAGGTCTGCGCCTTGTCGGCCACCAGCAGCAGCGCCTCAAGGTTGCGCAGCATCTTATCCGTGCGCCAGTCCTTGGCCAGTTCCACGGCGGCGCGGTTCAGGTTGCCGGCGTGCTGTTCCAGCTTGGTTTCAAAACGGCCGAACAGATTAAAAGCGTCTGCGGTCGAGCCGGCAAATCCGGCCAGGATCTTTTCCTGGTAAAGCCGGCGGATCTTTCTGGCCGAGTGCTTCAGCACATGGTCGCCCAGCGTTACCTGTCCGTCTGCGGCCATCACCACCTCGCCATTCCGCCGCACGCAAAGTACAGTGGTCGAGCGGATACGGCGGCGATTCGCGGCAGCACGGCTATTCTTCGAAGCCAAAATGAGAAACCTCCCCACTAGGATGCATGGCAGGCGGGGTCCGCCATGCCTGCAACTTAAAGAGTATAGGTCATTTTTGTTCACGCTGCGGGTTTGCGGCCCGTCCGCGTCCCATGGAACTGCGATTTGCGGTGTGCGGAAAGGGTGCGCGCCGCAGGCCAGTCTGCGGTATTCTTGGATTGGGATTTCTGGGGATTGTCCCGCCTTCAATGGTCCTTCGCAACGCAAGCGACTGGGAAATAACCACCACAGCGGTCGTGATGGCGGCGTTCGCTATGGCAGGAGTATGGCTGCTGCTGCGAAAGCGCCCAACGGCCGACGAGATGGAACACGCACGCCGCCAGTTTCTGGTTCAGTCGGGCCGACTGGTGGATGGTATGCTGCTCGACGTGGTTGAGGTAGTAGCCGACGATGGCCATAGCCTTACCATACTCATTTACAACTATCGCATCGGGGGCGTCGACTACGACTGCTCCCAAGACGTGACGAGCCTGGGTGAAGTGCTCGACTTGACGCAGGTACGTGCAGGTTTCCCTTGCACGGTTCGCTATCAGCCCGGCAACTCCCAAAACAGCATCGTGGTAGCCGAAGGCTGGACGGGTCTCCGCGCCAGCCTCCCGGCGCTTCCAGCCTTTGAAAACCCAGATCCGCTCGATTTGGGCCATTTACGCCCGCGGCAAGGCTAAAGGGGCGTCTGGCGTCGGAACCCCGGCGCGGATAAACTTGTAGTATGCATGTCCATGCAGCGCCGTCCAATGCAGATTTGCCCGGCGCAAAAAGGATAACGACCGTACTCCGCATCTCCCTCGTGGCCACCCTGGCTTATGTTGTGGTCACGTTTATATTTGGCTTGCGCGCTCACTCCCTGGCGTTGCTCTCTGAAGCCGGTCACAACGTCTCAGATTTCCTGGCATTACTGCTCAGCTTTGCCGCTGTCTACTTCCAATCGCGGCCAGCCGACAACTCGAAAACCTTCGGTTACCAGCGCGCAGGCGTGCTGGCTGCCTTCGTCAATGCTGGCGCACTTATCGTCATTTCTCTCTGGATCGGCGTTGAGGCCGTTCGTCGCCTATACAGCCCCGTAACGGTGCAGCCGCGCCTGATGATGTACGTTGCCGCTGCCGGCATGGTGATGAATGGCGTGATCGCAGTGCTGTTGTGGCGCGTGGCTCGCGACGTCAATCTGCGCAGCGCCTTTCTTCACATGGCGGGCGATACGCTCTCCACCGCCGCCGTCATCGCTGGCGGTGCCTTTATCCTGTTTACTGACCAAAATTGGGTCGATCCCATCCTTTCGCTCGGTATTGCTGCGCTCATTCTTTGGTCCAGCATCGGCATTGTCCGTGAGACGCTCAATATCCTGCTTGAAGGCGCGCCGCGCGGCATCTCGCTTAATGACATTCGCGCCGGCATGGAAGAGGTCGAGGGCGTCGTCAACGTGCACGACCTCCATGTCTGGAGCCTCGGCTCTCACTCCAGCGCACTGGCCTGCCACGTGACCATTGCCGACATTCCTCCTTCAGAAAGTGCCTGCATCCTCGTCAAACTCAATCACGTTCTGCGTGGTCATTTCAACATCAGCCACACGACCATCCAGTTTGAACACATCGGCTGCGAAGAGTTGCAGGGATGCGTGGTGCCCATGGAAGAAATGACAGGCGGCGCCGTGCACTCACACGCTGGTCACACGCATTAAATCCGTCTACCGGGGGCGTCATTTTGCCCAAATTTCGCTTTGTTGTTCTCCTTCCTTGCGTCATGCTGCTTAGTTCCGCCCCGGTTCTCGCCCGGCACCAGGCGCAGACCGCCATATCCGGGCTTCATGCGTTGTCTGGCGAATACACCAACCCCGCCGCACCAGACACGCCACTTAGCTTTTACCCGGAGCACGGCAAGCTTGTCGTCGAGTCGGCGCGCCTTGTTCCCACCGTCCTCAAAACCATTTCAGCAACCAAATTCGGCATCCCCCGCACAGACGTCACGCTTACCTTTAGTCTCGATTCCCTCGGTCTCGGCGACAAGGTAATCTTCTCTGACCAGCTTGGCGCCGTCTTTAAGCGCACCGGAGCAGCCGTCCATCACATCTTTCACGACTACTACCGTACCGATGTCATGATTCCCATGCGTGATGGCGTCAAACTCCACGCTGTCATCCTCAAGCCGGGCGATATCACGACGCCATTGCCCATCCTGCTGACGCGCACTCCATACGGTGTAGATGGAACCACCCGCGCCTCATTCTTCGCCGAGCGTCCGCAACTGGCCCGCGCCGGCTACATCTATGTCGCCGAAGATATTCGTGGCCGCTTCCGGAGCCAGGGCAAGTTCATTATGATGCGCCCACTTGCCGATTATGGCAACTCCAAGGCGATCGACGAAAGTACCGATGCCTACGATACCGTCGCCTGGCTCGTGAAGCATGTCCCTGGAAACAATGGCCGTGTCGGGGTGCTGGGCATAAGCTATCCGGGCTTCCTTGCCATGATGGCCGGCATCGATCCCAACTCGCATGTGAAAGCCATCTCTCCGCAGGCACCCATGATCGATGTGTGGATGGGCGACGATTTCTTTCACAACGGCGCTTTTCGCCAGAGCTACGGCTACGATTACGTACTCATGATGGAATCAAGCAAGCGAAACACTTCAGTGAGTTACGGCGAAACCAAAGGGGGCGAGCCCGTTGATGGGTACAGCTACTTCCTTAAACGTGGCAACTTTGCCCGGGATGTTAAGCAATCCGGATCTAAGATGTTGCCTACCTGGAAGCTCTTCCTCAGTCATCCCGCCTACGACAGTTACTGGCGCTCGCGCGGTGTGGAGTGGCATCTCAACAAGGTTTCTGTTCCAACGTTAACCGTCGGTGGTTACTACGATCAGGAAGATATGTATGGCCCGCAGGAGGAGTACAAGAAGCTCGAGCCGCACGACATTCATCGCGAAAACTTTCTCGTGCTGGGTCCCTGGAGACACGGCTACTGGACTTCTTCTTCGCGCCATTTGGGTAATCTCAACTACGGCCAGCCCATCGGCAGGGAGTTTCGCCAGCAGATAGAAGCAAAATTCTTCGCGCACTATCTCAAGGACCCTCCCGGAAAGGACCCGTCGGGCTTCCATCTGCAAGACACAGCCAGCTTTCAAACTGGCTCGAACACCTGGAAGTATTACTCCCACTTTCCACCGCGTGACTCGGAAACTACCAGCCTGTATCTCGACGGCGAAGGAAAACTAACCTGGAACGCACCGTCAGCGTCGGCTCGAACCAGCTATATCAGCAACCCGGCTGATCCCGTTCCCTACCGTCACCGTCCCATTCAGGCAACTTATTCCAGTGGTTCGCAGTGGTATAACTGGCTCACTGAAGATCAGCGCTTCGTCACGCGCCGCAAGGACGTAGCCGTCTGGACTTCGCCGGTCCTCAAACATGACCTGACGCTGACCGGGGAAGTTATCGCGGATATCTATGCCTCCACTACCGGATCAGACAACGACATGGTCGTCAAACTCATCGACGAGTACCCTGATAACGGTCCTGATTCCAGGATGAGCGGCTACCAGCTCATGACCAACGCAGAGATCTTCCGCGGCCGCTATCTATCAGGCTTCGACAATCCCCGGCCTCTGCGCCCAAACTCGACTCAGGAATACCGATTCAGCCTGCATGACATTGACCACGTCTTCAAGGCCGGCCATACCGTGATGGTAGAGATTCAAAGCACCTGGTTTCCGCTCTACGACCGCAACCCCCAGACCTTCGTTCCAAACATCATGACCGCGCCGCCGAACGCCTACAAACCCGAGACCATCACAATTTATTCCGGCCCTGGCCACGAATCCAGCCTGAAGGTCCCCGTAGTGCCCAGCGGAAATCAGCGTTGACTTCGAGTTGCGCAGAATTTGAGCCCCAACATCAGTGCCTTAAGAGGTCTATCTTCTGCCAATACCAACGCATACGGCCTTGCTTGAGTTTCGCGCTAAAATAGAAGAAGCAGTATGGCTCTTTACCAGCCCATCTCGGCTCTCCTCTAGCGGCGCCCGCCGCATACACCTGTTCCACGCCTATTCCCGTAATTCACCACGCTAATGCCCGGAATCCGGAGGAAACCGTCATGATTGATCGTCTTGAACAAATGGAGGAGCGCTACGCCGAGTTGCAGTCTCAATTTGCGCTGCCTGAGGTCCTCAACGACCACGAAAAGTACCAGAAAATCGGCAAGGCCCTCCGCGAAATCGAAGCGCCGGTCGAGAAGTATCGCGAGTTGAAGCAAATGCGACAGGGAATCGCGGACGCGCGAGCGCTGCTTTCTGAAAGCGATCCCGACATCCGCGCCATGGCCGAGGAAGAGATCGCAACCCTCGAGCCGCGCTCAGCCGAAATGGAAGAAGAGCTGAAGATTCTACTTCTCCCCAAAGATCCCAACGACGAGAAGAACGTCATCCTCGAAATCCGCGCCGGCACAGGGGGTGATGAAGCGTCTCTCTTCGCCGCCGAAATCTTCCGCATGTACACCCGCTTCGCCGAGCAGCATCGCTGGAAGGTCGAAGTGCTCTCGCACTCCGAATCGGGCATCGGCGGCGCCAAGGAAATTATTGCTCTTATCGAGGGCGCGCGTGTTTTCTCGCAACTCAAATGGGAAAGCGGCGTACACCGCGTGCAGCGCGTGCCGGCTACAGAACAACAGGGCCGAGTCCACACCTCGGCAGTTACCGTCGCTGTTATGCCTGAAGCGGAAGAGGTTGACATCAAGATCGAGCCCAAAGATCTTCGTATCGACACCTTCTGTTCATCGGGTCCCGGGGGCCAATCCGTCAACACCACATACTCTGCCGTTCGCATCACCCACCTGCCCACCAATACTGTAGTAAGTTGCCAGGACGAAAAATCGCAGCTCAAGAATCGCGACAAAGCCATGCGCGTGCTCCGTTCGCGTCTCTACGAGGTAGAGATTGAAAGGCAACAATCAGAGTTGGCCAAGGAGCGCAAATCCATGGTCGGTACCGGTGACCGCAGTGAGAAGATTCGCACCTACAACTTCCCGCAAAACCGCCTTACCGACCACCGCATCGGCCTCACGCTGCACCAACTCGACCTGGTCATGGAAGGCCGCCTGCAGCCCGTCGTCGATGCGCTTATTGGCCACTACCAGGCCGAGCAGTTGAAAGCCAGCACTGCGCATGCCGCCTGAACCCACAACCCTGCACGCGCTGCTTGCCGAGGGACAGTGTGCGCTAGCCGCAGGTCCGTACTCCCACCATGCTCGCCAGGACGCCGAAACACTTCTTCTGCACGTCCTGGCTAGCAACGACCCAACGAGGAACCGCGCCTGGCTCCTCGCGCATTCTGACTTCTCGATCACGCCCGAAGTTGCCGCCGAATACGGCACACTCATTCGGCGCCGCTTCACTGGCGAACCCATCCAGTACATCACGGGTGAAACCGAGTTCTATGGTCTCCCTTTCCACGTCACTGGCGACGTCCTCATCCCGCGCCCAGAAACCGAGCACCTGGTCGAGAAGGTGATTGCCCTCGCCGCCCGCTTTCACGCCCCTCGTGTCGTCGATGTCGGCGTTGGCTCAGGCGCAATCGCCGTGGCCCTTGCCGATAATTTGCCCCAAGCTTCCATCACCGCTACGGATCTCTCCGTGCCCGCTCTCACTCTTGCCCAACGCAACTCCCGGCTCAATGGCATCGCCAACAGCATTCGTTTTCTCGCCGGCGATCTCTTGGCCCCTGTCACCGGTGAGCAATTTGAAATTGTTGTCTCTAACCCTCCCTACGTTCCTGCCTCTGACCGCGCCTCGCTTGCCGTTGAGGTTCGCGAGTACGAGCCATCGGAGGCGCTTTTTGCCGGTCCGGACGGGCTGGACGTCTACCGCCACCTTATCCCGCAGGCCTTTGCCGTGCTTGTCCCCGGAGGCTTCCTCGCGCTCGAAATCGGCCATGGTCAGCAGGAGGAAATCCGCGATTTGCTCACCACCTCTGGTTTCCGTGACATAGAATTCACGCCCGACCTCCAGGGCATTCCCCGAGTGGCTGCTGCGCAGCATCCCTAACCACCCCCTGTTGTAGACTTTCACCGAGAAGACTAGAAGAAAGGACTCTAATTATGCCCTCATCCAAAGGATTTGCAGCGCTTAACGCGCAATCTCCCCTTGCACCATTCAGCTTCCAGCGCCGGGAGCCAGGCGCTCGTGACATCACAGTCGAAATCCTCTACTGCGGTGTTTGTCACACCGATCTGCACCAGGCCCGCAACGAGTGGCACGGCTCGCGCTATCCCATGGTGCCCGGTCACGAAATCGTCGGTCGCGTCACCGCCGTGGGTAGCGAAGTTACCAGGTTCAAGCCCGGCCAGAATGTTGCTGTCGGCGTCATCATCGACTCCTGCCGGAAATGCGAACCCTGTGTTGCCGGCGAAGAGTGCTACTGCGAAGAGGGTCCCACCGATACGTACAACGCGGTAGACCGTATCGACGGCTCTATCACCATGGGCGGTTACTCCAACAACTACGTTGTGGACGAACGCTTTGCTCACACAGTACCCGCCAATCTGTCGCTGCCCGGTGTCGCGCCGCTGCTCTGCGCCGGCATCACCACTTACTCGCCACTCCGCCATTGGAAAGTCGGCCCCGGTATGAAGGTGGGCATCGTGGGTCTCGGCGGCCTTGGCCACATGGCACTCAAGTTCGCTCATTCCTTCGGTGCGCACGTCGTCCAGTTCACCACCTCGCCCGGCAAAAAGCAGGACGCCATTCGCCTCGGCGCCGACGAAGTCGTCATCTCGACGGATGCCGCCGCTATGAAGGCTCATACCCGTTCTTTTGATTTCATTCTCGACGCCGTCTCGGCCAATCATTCACTCGATCCATACCTTACTTTGCTCAAGCGCGACAGGACGATGGCGCTGGTTGGCCTGCCCGAACAGCCTCCGGCGTTCAGCGTCTTTTCGCTCATCACCAAGCGCGCCTCCGTTGCAGGATCCATGATCGGTGGTATGCCTGAAACCCAACAGATGCTCGACTACTGCGGTGAGCACAACATCACCGCCGATGTCGAAGTCATCCCTATCCAGAAGATCAACGAAGCTTTCGAACGTCTGCTCAAGCAGGACGTGAAGTACCGGTTCGTCATTGACATGAGTTCGCTGACATAAGCTACGAAGGCAGCGGAGACGCAGCGTGGCAAACCGGCATCAGGTCTTTCGAATTGCACTTCACAGGTTTGGGCCCTTTGATTCGTCGCTCCAGAAACAGTGGGAGAGTTTCAAGCAGCGTCAATCAGGGCTCAAACTTGAGGAGGTTCTCTTCGAATCGCACCTGCTCCAGCAGGCTCTGTTTGTCGGTCGTAGCCTGCAACCGTGAGATTGGGATCTTGCTCTGTTGAGCACAGATGCGCTGCTGCTTCTACTGCTTCACCTGCGGTTCAATTGTTGTTTCACCCGTCTTTACATTGATCGTCCACGGCCGAGGCGCGGGAAGATGCATCTTCCCGCCGCCAATCTCCAGCGGCATCCACAGGTACCGCGAATCCCACAGCCGGTGCGGCTTCCAGATGTCGCCCATGAAGATCACCGTAGTCTTCTTCGATCCGACCACCTTGAACAGCATCGTAGATTGCGCATCGTAAGTATTTGCCTCTGGCGGAGCAATGTTCTTGAACTCCGTCCAGGGCCCTGTAAGCGAAGGTGCGGTAGCGTAGACGTCCGGGTTTGGCCGCCATCCCGTCATATGCGAGCCCACAACGTAGTAAAGCCCTTTGTAATGAACCAGCGCGCCGCCCTCGAGAGGCGCCTTGATGAAGGCTGTCTTCTCCACGTTCATATAATCGTCGGTCAGCTTCGCGATAAAGAAACCCTTCGTCGGCCGTGACTCGAAGATGAGATAGGCCGAGCCATCATCATCCACAAACTGGCCAATGTCACGGCTCTCTTCGCCGAATGGACGAAAGCTCTTCACATAGCGGTAATGGCCGTCGATGCGGTTGCTCACGGCCACCATGACACGAGCTACCCTGTAATGCGCATTGTCCAGGTGCGCGTACATCACAAACTTCCCTGTTCGCGCATTCACGAAGACCTTGGGACGCTCCAGTACCCAGTGCGGGCCAAGATGCTCCGGGTCAGCCAACTTCAGCACCTGGCCGCGAAACTTCCAGTGCACCAGGTCTCGCGACGAATAGCAGGCCACGTAGCGCAGTTCGGGCTTGTTGGTCTGTGAGCGGTCCTCGCCAAACCAGTAATACGTGCCTTTGTAGAGAGTTATGCCGCCGCCATGAGCCTGGATTCTTTGTCCGCGATTGTCAAACCACGGCGCGCCCGGCTTGATCTCCGCTCTCGTCGCTGCAAAAAGCGGAATGGCTATCATCGTGAGCATCAACAGGGCCGCTGCATAACCAGCAAATCTCTTCATTCCATCCCTTCCAGTAGAACCATGATCGGCACAGCGTGGTGCGCACGCTTCGTTCCAGTCGCTGTAGCAAATGCGCGTTCAATCTCTTGCGCATACCGATGCTTATCTCTCCTTATACTCCGTCGTTGCTGAAACCGGCTGGCCGGACTAGAATTCCTCTGACTTTGCTTTCGAAAAAGGAACTCAACATGCGCGTTCTCACCTCTGTGTCTATTGCCGCCTTCGCATTGGCGTCGGTTGCCGTCACCTCTCAACCACCTGCCCAAAAAACACTGTCCGAAGAACACGCGACCGTGGCCCGCACTCCGCCCATGGGTTGGAACAGTTGGAACTACTTCCATCGCAACGTTACCGAACAAGATGTAAAGGCTGCGGCTGATGCCATGGTCGCGAATGGAATGCGCGATGCCGGGTATGTCTACGTAAACATTGACGACACCTGGGAAGGCACTCGCAACGCCGAAGGTGTGCTCAGTACCAACTCCAAGTTCCCTGATATGAAGGGACTAGCCGATTACGTCCACTCCAAAGGCCTAAAGCTCGGCATTTATTCTTCGCCCGGCCCAAAGACCTGTGCCGGCTTCGCAGGCTCTTACGGCCACGAGAAGCAGGACGCCGATCTCTACGCATCCTGGGGTATTGATTACCTGAAATATGACCTTTGCAGCTATCGCTCCATCATGCAAAAAGAGGCCCCCAACGACAAACCGGCCCAAATGCACATGATGATCGCCGCCTACACCAAAATGGACAAGGCGATCAAAGCCACCGGTCGCCCGATCGTGTTCTCGCTCTGCCAGTACGGCTGGGACGCTGTCTGGGAGTGGGCGCCTTCGGTTGGCGGCAATCTCTGGCGTACCACCGGCGACATCCAGCCCAACTGGAACCGCATTTACGCCATCCTTGAGCAACAAGCTGGCCTGGCAAAATATGCAGGCCCCGGCCACTGGAACGACCCCGACATGCTCGAGGTGGGCAACGGCAGGCTCACGCTGGCTGAGAACCGCTCGCACTTTTCCATGTGGGCCATGCTCGCCGCTCCGCTACTGGCTGGCAACGACCTCCCGAACATGAAGCCCGAAGTCCTGAAGATTCTTACCAACCGCGACGTAATCGCCATCGATCAGGATCCGCTCGGGCAGCAGGCAAAACGCGCCTACGCCGATGGTGAAGTGGAAGTCTGGACCCGCCACCTGGAGCACGGAGCACTCGCCATTGCCGTCCTGAATGCCGGCGCCGACCGCTACGCGAGCCATCCCTTCCACCTGGATCTTGCGCGGCTTGGCCTGCATGGCCCGCAGAAGGGTAAGAATCTGTGGTCTGGCAAGGAAGTGACTCTGACCAATGACATGCCAATCGAAATCGCCAGCCACGACATCTTGCTTGTACGCATTCCCTCACCCAAGTAGAAAACGCACACACTTGGTACCTATCGTCGGCCGGAGTAGATGCAGGTCACTCCGGCCGAATCTCTCTGCAGCACGAAGGAGTTCCGCACGCGAAAAGAGACGCGAATAGGTAGAACAAGCGAAATTGTGTCTGATAAGCTGCGGAATTCGAATCCCGCAGAACTATTGCGCCTGTCCCAGACACACGGAAAACCAGTTCTGCTCATCCGTCCAGGTGGCAGTCTGTTCAAATCCAGCTTCGGCAAACAGGGCTTTCACCTGGTTTGGGCCAAACTTGTAACTATTTTCCGTGTGGATGGTTTCTCCCGCGCCAAAATGCACGGTCATATCCATCGAGGAAAGATGAATGTCCTGCGCCACTTGGCTTTCAAGGTGCATCTCAATGCGGGATTCGGAGGCGTTCCACACTGCGTGGTGCGCGAAATTTTTCAGATCAAAATCCGCTCCCAATTCACGGTTCAACCGCACCAGAACATTCTGGTTGAAGGCTGCCGTCACACCGCTTTCGTCATCATATGCGGCGAGCAATACCTTGGGATCCTTTGCCAAGTCCACACCCAGCAAGATTGCATCTCCCTTGTTCAGCTTTCCACGCAACCGCCTCAGTAAGCGAGTGGATTCATGCGGTTCAAAATTGCCAATGCTCGAGCCTATGTAGAGCACAAGCCGTCGTTCACCGTCGCTCGTCGGCTGAAGGGCAAGGCCATTGGTATAGTCCATCACGCGGGGAGCGATAGTTACTCCGGTGATTTCTTGCTTTACGCGCTGCACTGCTTCTCTGAGCGCACCGGCGGAGACATCGATAGGCTCATACAGAACGGTGTTCTGGCGCTCGACGGCAGCTGTCAGCAGCAGACAGGTCTTGGCTGCCGATCCAGCCCCCAGCTCAGTGATGCGCAGGCGGGAACCGTTCGCCGCTTCCGCAATGATTCCAGCGGCATTCGTCGTGAAAATTTCGCGTTCGGTGCGCGTCAGGTAGTATTCGGGCAGTTCCGTGATGTGCTCAAATAGGCGGGAGCCCTCTTCGTCATAAAAGAGCCAAAAGGGAAGGTACTTCCTACGCGCCGCGAGCCCCGTACGTGCTGCCGCGGCAACGACCGGTTCGATTTGTGCATGTACTGCAGGGGAAGTTGCTGAAGTCATTATCTTTGTTGGATGCAGCCGAGCGGGCTAAGACGCAAGCCTTATGCCCGAGAACTGCCAGCGTGTTTCCGGCGAAAAAAAGTTACGGTAGCTGGAGCGAATGTGCGAAGCAGGCGTAGCACAGGACCCTCCGCGCAATACCATCTGCCCGCTCATAAACTTGCCGTTGTATTCACCCAGCGATCCAGGCAGTGGCTGGAAGCCCGGATAAGCGAGATAAGCACTTGCCGTCCACTCCCAACAATCGCCCCACAACTGTACCAGACCATGGCTCTCCGGTGCTGAAGCTTCGCGATTCACTTCCGTAGGCGTCAGGTGGTCCGCATCTAGCAGATTTCCTGCCACAGGCCGATCCTCAGCGACTGCTTCCCACTCGAACTCCGTGGCGAGCCGCTTGCCTGCCCAACGCGCGTAGGCGTCGGCCTCGTAGTAGCTGACGTGGCTCACTGGCGCGGAAGCCAGATCCGCGAGGGATTGCTCGCCGCGGAGAGTAAAAATGCGCCACTCGCCATCGACCTCATTGTTCTTCCGCGTCCAGTATAGGGGCGCGTTCCAGCCGTGAGCCATAACGGCATCCCAGCCCGCGGATAACCAGAGATTGGGGCGCGTATAACCACCGTCGGCTATGAAAGCGGCATATTCTTCGCACGTAACGAGACGGCGGGCAAGGGAGAACGGTTCGAGCCAACGCCGATGGCGCGGCAACTCGTTGTCGAAGCAAAAATCCTTTCCTCCGCACCCGGCCTCACGCAGACCGCCCTCAAAGCTTTCGAACTCCAGAGTGTTGGCGTCGATCGCATCCTCTGCGCCGGTCGTCTCCGCTGACTTGGGGGCATCGGCCGGTTTCGATTCTCCATGGGCCTCCTCGGGACGGTAAATCGGCCGCAACGGATTTATGAAAAATGCGTTCAGCATATCCGTGAGCAACAATTCCTGGTGCTGCTCTTCGTGGGCGATACCGAGTTCGATGCGCCGCAGAACCTCCTCCGAAAGATTCCGCTTGAACAGGAGCTCGATCGCCGCATCCACATAGCCGCGGTAGTGCAGAATATCGTCCAGCCCGGGGCGAGAGAACGAGGAGCGCAGCCGCTTTTCGGGGAAGCGCGAAAACGTCTGGTAGTAGCTGTTGAAAAGCCACGGGAAATCGGGATGAAACAGGCGGTAGCCGGGCAGGAACTCCCGCAGAATGAACGATTCGAAGAACCACGCCGTATGAGCCAGATGCCACTTGGCCGGTGAGGCCTCAGGGCAGGACTGGACCATCAAGTCCTCAACGGACAGCGGGTCGCAGAGAATCAGGGTGCGCCGGCGAGTCGCATTGAACCGGGCACAGATATCCGCAGGCGTACTTGGTGGTGTCAGAGCTGTCACGGTGGTCATTTTGGGGAATCCCTCCGCGTTGAATAAGAGTTTACTCCGGGTTCCCCGGGGGGTTACCCCTATTGTGCGCCTTAAGTACCTGCTTAGGCAGTCTCTACCAAACGAATTGGAATCGGACTGTTCTGCAAACACGCGCGATTTTACAGGCTGCCGAAAAATTCTTCAATTTGCAAGGGTACTGAGGAATACCCTTGGGGTTCAGCGCCATAAGTCGTTCAAAATGAACGCCGATATTTTGTCTCTGCTGCATATGTCCTGCGTTTTTTCGACAGTCGTTCCGATACGCAGGAGATTGCCAAACCTCTTCAAAATATATCGTGTCGCTCTTTGCCGGCATGGTTGACGAATCTATCCGAATGGGCTTTAATCGCATCGGACGACTACCAGGCGATGCCCGAGGGATGTTTCGCCCTGGGCCGGGTCTTCAGCCCAGCCGGTAATGACAAATTGCCGGGCTCACCAGCAAGCCGCCTCCGCTTATGCACAAGGGAGGGAGTTATGTCCAAGCTTTATAGAGACCGGCTGTTGCCCGGTATATTTCTGATTGTTGGGGTTCTGACTCTCCAACCCCTCATGCTGCCCGCGCAACAAGACAACCGGGAAGCCGCAAATGTTCCGGAACCGCAACCGAGGGTATCTACGCCTGAAATCCAGGCGACGCCGGAAGATGTAGGCGATGCATATCTGGCCCGAAAGCACTATCAGCAAGCGATCGCAGCCTACAAGAAGATTCCGGTTAAATCGGCAGATGTCTGGAACAAAATGGGCGTTGCCTACGAATTGATGTTCGATTTGAAGGATGCCGAAGCATGCTTTAAGAAATCGCTTCACCTCGATCGCCACAATGCCCGTGTCTTGAATAACCTCGGCACCGTTTACGACTCAATGAAGAAGTACCGTGCTGCCGAGCGCATGTACCGCAAGGCGATCAAAGCAGATCCGAACTCCGCAGTTTTCCGGAAGAATCTCGGCACCAACCTGCTAACCCGCCACAAATACAGGAAGGGGTTGAAGGCATATCAGCAGGCGCTTGCTCTTGATCCGCAAATCTTTGATGGGCATGGCGCCTCCGCCGTGCGGAATCCTGCTTCTCTCCAGGACCGCGGCGCCATGAACTATTACATGGCCAAAAGCTGCGTAGGGGCTGGACAGGAAGATCTCGCCATCCAATTTCTGCGTCGGGCTTTGAACCAGGGATTCACGAGCGCCCATAAGGTCGCCGAAGATAGCAGCTTCGCGCCGTTGCACGACAACCCGGCCTTTCAAAAGCTTTTGGCAGAGCGGGAGAAGCATTAACGTGCAGAGCAGTCGTCTCGGGCGACTTTTTCCCCGTCTATGAGCATAGGGCTGCCTTCTTCGGCCCTGGGCGCTACTGATGAGGATTCGATTTTCGCTTGCCATTCTTCTGGGTCTGGCGCTTATTGATCCGGCCCTGAAGTATTGCTACGCGGCGGCATAACATACGTCTTTCTGTCCGAAGTAGTTTTCGACCCGGTCTGGCTGTTTCTGGATGCTGCGCAGAGCGCCGATGGCAGTGCGGGTCAGGGCGATCTTGTTTCTGGCAGGAGCAGCTTTGGTCACATGCTGCTTCAAGTCAGCGTTGAGCATCTCGTCCGGGTTCAGTTCCGGCGAGTAGCTGGGCAAGTAAAAAACCTGGATCTTCTCTTCGTTTTCCGCGAGCCATTTCTTCACAGCCTTCGAATGATGCACCCGCAGGTTGTCGAGAATCAGGAAGACTCTCTTCTCCCGTCCATGCACGATCCGCTTCATAAAGCCGATCAGAACCGTGGCGTTCAAAGCGCCCGAGAAGACCTTCCAGCGCATCTGGCCCTTGTTGGTCACCGTCGAAATCACGCTCAGCTTCGCGCGATTGGCGTTGGCCAGCACGACGGGAGTCTTTCCCTTCGGCGCATAACTGCGGCCACGCACATCATCGGAACGAAGGCCTGTCTCGTCACCCCACTGAATCTCAGCGCCCTCTTGCTTGGCTTGCGCAGCGATCTTTGGATACTCCTCGTTGACCCATTTCGCAACCGCTTCGGGCGACTGTTCGTAAGCTTTCTTCAGTGGCCGTTGCGGCGTGAATCCCCAGCGCTTCAGATACTTGCCCATGTTGCGCACTGTGAGCCGAACGTTGTACACGGCCTCGATCAACTCGCTCACCGCTTGGCGCGTCCACAGCGCATAAGCCAGCTTCAACTGGTCCGGCGTGCGGTCCTGAATGAGTTGCTGAATCCTCTCTTCTTGCTCGGCGGTCAACTGCCGACCGCTGCCGACCGGGCGGCCGCCACGCTTGACCTTCACCGCACTCCAACCACCCCTGCGAAAAGCCTTGTGCGCCTCCACCACCGTGTGCGTCGATAGTTCGCACTGCTCGGCGACTTGCCGTACCGCTATACCTGCCTCGCGCAACTTTACGGCCCGACGTCGCCGCTCGTTCAGAACCGCATCAGGTAAGCCGCGTGAATCGATCTTCTCCATGCTCATTTAGACGGAGAAAGATCTATATTCGTTGCATATATTATGGGCCGTATCAGTATGTGCCGCTGTCTATGCCCGGGATCCCTATCCGGCGCCGCAGTCCGGTCAAAGTGCCGGGGGTGGCTACGGCCAGCGCGGCGGCCGCGGTTTTGGCGGCGGCATGGACATGATGGGCCGAGGCGTCGCAGGTACCGTGATGGCGGAAACCGCCGACCATTTCTCCATTAAGACCTTCCAGGGTGATACCTACACCGTGAATTTCAGTGACAGCACACGCATCATGAAGATGCGTGGCGGCCGTGGCATGATGCGTGGCGGTCGTATGGGCCGTGGCATGCGCGGCAACCCTCCAGAGCAGATCAAGGCAAGCGACATTAAGGTGGGCGACGCGATCATGGCTGGAGGCGAGGTCGACGCTTCGGCAAAGACCATTGGCGCAGTGGCAATCATGAAACTTGATCCCGCCATGGCGCAACGAATGCAGCAGATGGCAGCCGACTATGGCAAAACCTGGCTGATGGGCAGAGTCACGGCAATCGACGGCACCAAACTGACCCTCATGGGTACGGAAGATAATGCTTCTCACAGCTTTGTGGTCAATGAGAACACCGATTTCCGCGAACGCCGCAATCCCATTATCCTAGCCGATGTGAAGGTGGGCGACATGATGCGTGTTCAGGGCGCTTTAAGCGGCGATGTTTTTGCGGCATCCCTCGTGAATGTGATGCGCGCGCCCGTGGGTGGACCGGGCGGCCCGCCTCGGTAGGCTTTCACTTCTTGAAATCCGGGCTAAAGTATCGAAGTCGTCGAGGTAATTGCGGTTGCTGTGCCGCCACAGCAACCGCATTCCCGCCTATGGCAGGTGCTGAATCTTGATTCCGTCGGGAAGCTGCAATTCGAATTGATCCGGCTTGAGCGTCATGTTCTCGTGCACACTTATTACGGAAAGCACCAGCTTGAACCCATCGAGCGGACTCCGGATGCTGATTGTGGATGGGTACTGGACAGAGTCGTACATGCGGTACCCGTCGTAAGTGACCTGTGTCTGCAGTTCGCCCTCGCTGTTGTAAATATCCTGCTCGTAAGGCAGCAAATCATCCCGGTGAAATTTCACAATCCGTACCGGTGTCTCGCTGCGGCTCCCCGGATTCACGCGGTTGATGTTAAGAATATATTCCGGCATCAGATAGAGGTGCTTCTTTGCCGGATCCTCCATGGTCACGGTCTCTGAGGTCACAAAGTAATGTTCGTCGGGCTCGACCCCGCGCACCACCATCGCGTTGAAGAAGAACGGCGGGCGCAGATTTTCCCAGGTGTTCTTCGACTTGGCCCTGGCAACATTCGAGCCTTTGATAGCCAGGTCTTTTCCCGGAATCTCCAGCGTGAAGTCTTTGCCGTCGCTGGCCAGGTCGAAGATCTTCACCCCAAAGTAGGTGCCGAGCACCCGCAGCCTGTTCGGCTTGCCGATCACGACGTATCCCCGGCAACTGGGATAGTTCTTGGCCTCGCCCTGCATGGTCTTGTATTCGGTAGCGTAAATCTCCACTGTGGCCGTGAGGGCGGATAGGTTGTTCCACCTCTGGTCAAGGCGTGCAACCAGTTCCTGTGGCGTTACTGTCTGCACCACCGCCGGAGCCAATGGAACCGGCAGCTTGCGCTTCGTCGGAATCAGATAAGAGCAGCCCGAAAGCAGAAACGGAAGCATCAGGCCGGCCGCAGCGGCGAAACGGGCGCGTGTTCTCATCGCTCACCTGCCTGTTTCATAGCCTTCCTGTAACCGGCAACATCGCGGTTGTGCTGGCTCAGAGTTGTGGCAAATAGCGAACGGCCCTGTGGGTTCGCGCCAGCCGCCACAAAGTAGAGATAATCGGTTTTCGCCGGGTGCATGGCGGCGCGAAGTGAAGGAATGCCCGGATTGGCAACGGGGCCCGGCGGAAGACCGGCGTGCAGATAGGTGTTGTAAGGCGTGTTGAAACTCAAATCGCTCTGGTGGATTTCTCCGCGCCAGCGGCCATCCAACTCCAGGCCGTAAATTACCGACGGATCGCTCGCCAGCGGCATCTTCTTCGCCAGCCGGTTCTTAAAAACGCTCGCCACCAGGGGCCGCTCTGAGTTCACGGCCGTTTCCCGTTCTACGAGCGACGCGATGGTCACGATACGGTGCACATTCTGCTTCAAGCCCAGTTCCTCAGCCACCGCCCGGAAGCGGCGAACCATCGTGGCGACAATCAGGTCCTCACTCGCGTTAGGAGAAAAGCGGTACGTATCGGGAAACAGATATCCCTCCAGACTCTTTGCATGCGGGTCCAGGTCAGAAATCAGTCCCACGTCTTTCACCGCCGCCTGCAGGAATTGCCGCCGCGTGCCGATTCCCGCTTTCTCCAGCCGAGTGGCGATGTCGAAAATGTTTGCGCCTTCGGGGATCGTCACCAGAATGGTATAGGTCTCGCCGCGCTCGATGCGGTCATAAACCTCGGCCGCACTTATCGGGCTGCTGAACCGATATTCACCAGCTTTGAGCGTTCCCCTCTTCAAAAAGCGCATCAAATCGAAAGCAAACCGGTTATGCACAATGCCGGCCGCTTCCAGTTGCCTGCCAATTTGCACCGTAGACGACCCCGGCGCAATGGTGATGATGGTCGCTTTCGCGGGGCCGTAGGGCGTTTCAGTTATCCACACCACCGCGCCCGCCGCGAGAAATGCAAGCAGGAGGACTGCCACCAACAGACCCACAACGCGGAAGCCCCTCCGTTTCCGTCTGCTGCGCCCACTTCCCGCCATGCTGCCGCGATCAATCCTTCACTGTTAATGAAGACGCAGAAATCTGCGCCAAGACTCTCTCTTTCGATTCTAGCGGGTGCAAATCGATGCAAATGGCTTTTGTGCGGTGGGGCACTATAAGCTGAATGGCGTGGACGACACGACGGAGCACGCTACGCAACCTCGCTACCTGGGTCTGGATATCGGTAATCGCCGGATTGGAGTTGCTGTGTCAGATGAGCTGGGGATTGCGGCACACCCGGTGCTGACGCTGGAGCGCAGACGGAACTCCAGGGACGACTTGCGCTCGCTGGGCCGCCTGGCGCGGCGTTTTGGCGTGGCGGCCATTGTGGTGGGCAATCCGCTGTACCTCTCTGGCGACGAGAGCCGGCAAAGCACCCGGACTCAGGCGTTCGCGGCGGCGCTGGGCGAGCTGACCGGCCTGCCTATCCTTTTGCGGGACGAGAGGCTTACCACGCACGAGGCTCACCAGATTCTTTACGAGGCGGGGCGCCCTCGGCAACAGCATCGGCGTGTTGTGGACCAGGTGGCGGCTACGATCATTCTGCAGGGGTTTCTGGATGAGAGGCGGGAGAAGAAGGCAGCCGACGGGGAAGGGTGAGCGGAGATCTCGGAACCATGGATCGAATGCACCCATTCTCCCA
This sequence comes from uncultured Acidobacteriota bacterium, assembly GCA_963830225.1. Lineage (GTDB taxonomy): Bacteria > Acidobacteriota > Terriglobia > Terriglobales > Acidobacteriaceae > Telmatobacter. The sequence goes on from CAWHLO010000001.1 coordinate 1,841,780, forward strand.
GTCTCACAGAAACTGGGGGAATGGGTTTCTGGGTGGGGTGCGATCTTTCTATTTCAGTAAGTTAGAGCCAAAACCCAGTTTCCCAGTGGCATTTTGCATTTTTTTTCTGCCTAAGAGCGGGTTGAGTTTGTGTAACTCTTATTGCTGCAACCAGTTGGCGGATTTTTAAGCGCTCAAATCTGTGCATTTTAAGTGAAATTCCTGCGTGTTTGCGTCCGGTTCCGGATGCGTGGACTTGTGCCTGCAGCCGGAGGCCGCTGGCGCTTGCTCGCTACTGTTCTTATTGTGCGCCAAAAGGGGGAAATTATCTGCAAAACAGGGAGCAGGGAATAGGGAATAGGGACTAGGGACATAGGGACTAGGGACATAGGGACATAGGGACTAGGGACGTAGGGGCTAGGGACGTAGGGATCCATGGCGCGGCTCGGTCGCACTCGGTGGGCTTTTATCTTGCATGGGGAGGGGAGGCTTGCGATTATGGACGGATGCAGACCGTTTTCGAGGCGGCGGGTGGTATGGACGGCATGCGCCGTCTTGCCGGCGCCTGGCATCGCCGGGTGATGGCCGACGAGGTGGTCGCCCATGCGTTCAGCCACGGCTTCCACCCCGAGCATACCGAGCGGCTCGCCGCTTACTGGGCGGAAGCACTCGGTGGCCCGACTACGTATTCCGATACTTACGGTAACGAGACCACGGTTGTGAGGATGCACAGCGGGAACGGCGAACACGATGAGATGGACCGCCGCGCCATTGCGTGCTTCGACGAGGCTCTGGCCGATGCCGGACTGGCCAGCGACGGCGCTTTGCGACAAGTGCTGCACGATTACTTTGCCTGGGCGGCCACGACAACGATGGCCCGCTACCCGCAGTCCGCCGACGATGTGCCGAACGGCCTCAGCATCCCACACTGGTCATGGGATGGGCTCCAAGCATAAGAGTCCACGGCCGGCCACGATTTCGGCCCGACTTCGAAGCTTTGTACCGACCAATAGGACGGAAGCACCCTGCCAACCCAAGGCGTCGATCTTCCTTGAAGGAAGGGTCAGCATCGCGGGATGCGTGTTCGACTCGTGCTGCCGGAAAGCCGGCGAAGAGGCGGTATAGCGTTACCTATTTTGTGTCTTGGTGAGTGATTTGGCGATAATGCGCTCATGGAACCGGTGGCGAAGATCGCGGGGGTGACGCCCGTTTTCGGGGACTGACCCCAAAGAGTGTAGGCCACTCCCGCCCTAGCGAAGCTAGGACGGGGCACCCCCGGTTGGTGGGGTAACTCGCATCCCAGGGGTTAGGGTGGGCCACCCGCCGGGTACGCTCCATCACAATGAGGCGGCTTCAGAAGACCAGTGGACCGAACACTTGAGGTGATCTGAGGTGGAGCATGAAAAAAGCAGTCAAGATCGTGGTCATTGGAGTGTTAGCAGCGTGCATAATTGCAGTCTGCTATTGTGCGGCGTACCCATTCTATGAACGGTGGCGTGCAACAAAATTCATCAACACAGTTGCCCAGCTTAGGCCCGGTGTCACGACAGAATCACAGGTCAAAGAAGCGTTGCGTTCGTATCATCACGGCACTGAAGGACTTGTCACTACTCACTGGGATATTGGGTCAAATCAGACACTCAAGGCAACGGGTTACGGATACCAGTTTTTCAATAAGGAGCTTTCCGCCCTTCACCTATCCAAGCCCGCTGAGCTGAGCGCGAGTCTCTACTTTCGAGATGGTGTTCTTGCGCTTAAAGCGGTCAGCTTACAGAAAGGGTCGGGGACCTGCTGTTTGGTTCTCATCAAGGAAGCAGATCGGGCGTTCTATGACGGGCCCAAAGATGGGGGTAGCATTTCCATTGACAAAAGAGGAGATCCGGTCAGCGAGATGATCGTGAATCTCAAGCCAGATGCTTCAGACGAGGATCGGCGCAAAGCGTACGGGCTTAACCTCGGTTGCCTGTATTCCATTACAAAGTGCGATAGCGCCAGCAGCCTTTTGCCTGGGCTGTAGCGGGCTTCTCTGGCAAGCCGCTCTTCGGGGTGGCCTTGGCGGGTGGCTGTAGATGATCAAGAGGTTGTTCCGGCAGGTTCGGTCAAACGGCGTGAAGAGGTGCACCGAGCGAGAAGAAGCTGTGCCCTGTTCATCGCGGTTTTATTGTCGCGATGAGCGGGCGGTATGGGTCTAAGATGGGTTCATGCCGAGCGGCTTGAAACGGTTCCAGCAGGCGGAAGCACTGCATTTCGTTACCTTCAGTTGTTTTCACCGTCTCCCGCTGCTGGAAGCGCCGGGAGCTATGGAAACCGTCGAAGCCGTGCTGGAACAGACGTGTGCGCGGCATCAGGTGCGAGTTTACGCCTACGTGCTGATGCCCGAGCATGTTCATCTGCTCGTCAATGAGCCGCCGCGAATTGTGTTGGCGCAGTTTCTCAAAGCTTTCAAGCAGGTCGCTTCGCGGAAGCTGAAAGGCCCGCGCGAGAAGTTCTGGCAGGACTGCCACTACGACAGGAACGTCAGGGGAGAAAAGGCCCGCTCTGAAGTGATCCGCTATATCCATCGCAATCCGGTGAAGCGCGGCTTGGTTGCCAAGCCAGAGGAGTGAGCGTGGTCAAGCTTCCGGCACTATGCCATAGGAGTCGAGTGCGCGGTTGAGATCGAATCGAAGTGGGATTTGGTCCGACTGTGGTCATGAAGAGGATTGGGTCATTCCGAAAAGAGCGATTCAGTGTAGTCGAAATTGCAGCGGTCAAAGCACCCAGAAACCACGAGAACCAATAAAGATCACAGAGCGTACCGTAATCGATTCAATCGAAAGCAGTTATTTTCTCCAAGTTTCAATCGATTTCAATAAGTCGCCGAATCTGGTTCGGGAGCAGTGGGTCGGGTCGACCGCCGAATCTTGCGTGTTCGTACTGCATGTCCGCAAGTGTTCCATAAGTAGCGGATGTAATTCAGAAAAGAGGGTTTAAGCGCAGATTAATGACGGCGCGGGTCTATTGTCGGCAATGCTTCCCTTTGGGTGAGCCTGATCACTCGGACCTGACCAAAAGCAGGCTCTCTGCCACGCTTTGCAGATTCAGCTTTTACGATGCACGAGTGCGATAACACTGTCATCGGGGAGAGTTTACGCTCTGCCAAGTAGATAGATAACGAAGACGGCCTTTCAGCCAGTTTCTGCCGATCTTGTGCGTCTGAGCTGTCGTTCAGGTTATTTTGCCGGGTGCGGAGCTTGCGTCGATCCGAAGTGCGAAGTCGGCTGGAGATCATTGCAGATTTCTCCGTTCCGCTGGGGATGACTCGCACTGTTGCGGTTGTTGGCGGGTTGGCGGCGGGGATTCGGTCGGGGGCAGTCAGCAGGGGCTGAAGTCCACGTTCTATTTGTGGCATTTTTTGGCCCGGCTGAAGCCGTGCCCTTGCTGCAGGGCCGTGCGGGCGTCGAGTTTTCCGCTCGTCGTGGCGAGGGTGGTATGCCTGGGGTTGGCGAAAAGCATTCCTCCGGGCCTGAAGGCCCCCATGATTTTTGCGAGATTTATGCGGGGGTTAAAACCCCCGCCTCCCTCCGGAAAGGGTTTTTCCATTCGCCGTGATGAAGGTGGGATGTTCGGTTGAGGAGAGATCCCATCCTGGCGGCAAAAATCCGCCGCGGCGGAACGCCGCGAGGGTGGGGCATGCGGCGTTGTGCGTGGTATGATCCTGTTGCCGCGCGCAAGAGGCATGTGCTGTGCTTCCACACCGGAAGAAATTCCCAGGCTTTCAACTTTGATTTCTATTGAGGTAGTCCCCATGCCTTTGAGCAACGAAGAACGCAAGGACAAACTCAACCGGCTGCTGGAGCTGCTACAGACGTCGCGCTATGTGTACTCGCCAGCAGCCCGAATAACCTGAAGGGCGTTGTGGGCACGGATATGACGACGGGCATGAACTTCTCAATGACCACGGTTTACGGGAGGAAATACACGATTACGCGGCAGGGAATCACGGCGACCTGCAGCGTGGCGAACGTGCCGGTGCCGCCGATGTACCTGGTGGGCGATGAGAATTTTGTGGCGAAACCGATGACTGGGCTGCGCGCGTGAGGGGCTCGCCCTGCAATACGAGGACGGTGTAAAGGATGACGGAATTGAGCGGGATCTTTCCGGCGCTGGTGACGCCTACGGACGAGGCGGATGCGTTTGAGGCGAAACCCTTTGAGCAGTTGCTGGAGCGGATGTATGGGGCCGGTGTGGATGGTGTGTATGTTTGCGGGCAGACGGGCGAGGGGCTGCAGCTTGCGCTTGCGGCGAGGAAGGCGGCGTCGGAGTGCGCGGTGCGCTGCTCGCCGGCGGGCGCCAGGGTGATTGTGCATGTGGGCGCGGCTTCAACGAGAGACGCGGTGGACCTGGCGAAGCATGCGGGTAAGGCCGGGGCTCATTTTGTGAGCAGCTTGCCGCCGATGGGCAGCTACAGCTTTGAAGAAGTGAAGAGCTACTACCAGGCGGTTGCCGCGGCGTCGGAGGTTCCGGTGCTGATTTACTATTGCCCGTCGCTTTCAGGCGCGACGCGTACGACGGCGCAGATTCTGGATTTGTGTGCGATTGAGAATGTGGCGGGACTGAAGTTTACCGACTCGGACTTCTTCAAGCTGTGGGCGATCCGGAAGGCGGGGTTCGTGGTGCTGAACGGGAGCGATGAGATGCTGGCCTCAGGGTTGATTGCGGGTGCGAACGGGGGGATTGGGAGCACCTATAACCTGATGCCCGAGAGCTTTGTGGAGCTCTACAAGCACGCGATGGCCGGCGAATGGGAGCGGGCGCGGCGGGTTCAGGACAAGATCAACGAGATGGTGGAAGTGCTGCTTGCGTATCCGGTGTTGAGCGCAGTGAAGCAGATGCTGCGGTGGAGCGGGATTGACTGCGGGAGCGCCGTGCTGCCGCGCCGGGAACTGACGGCGGCGGAGCAGGCGGAGCTGCGGCGCAGGGCGCTGGCTACGGAGCTGGGACGGAAGGTGCTGGCCGGGACGGCGGCGGCAGGATGACGAAGAGGGGATCGCTCTATCCCTGGATGGTGGTGGCGCTGCTGTGGGTGGTGGCGGCGCTGAACTACATCGACCGGCAGATGATCTTTACGCTGTTCCCGCTGCTCAAGGAAGGGCTGCACCTGAGCAGTGTGCAACTGGGCATGCTGGGGTCAGTGTTTCTGTGGGTGTACGGGGCGGTGAGTCCGTTTGTGGGATTCCTGGCGGACCGGTTCAGCCGGCGCAAGGTGATCCTGGTGAGCTTTTGCATCTGGTCGCTGGTGACGCTGTATCTGGGGTTTGCACACACCTATGCTGAGGTGCTGACGGCGCAGGCGCTGATGGGATTGAGCGAGGCGTGCTATATTCCGGCGGCGCTGGCGCTGATTACGGATTTTCACGGAGAGGCGACGCGGTCGCGCGCGGTGGGGCTGCACCAGAGCGGGTTGTATGCGGGCATTGTGCTGGGCGGTGTGGCCGGCGGATGGATTGGCGAGCGCTATGGCTGGCACACGGCTTTCTATGTGCTGGGCGCTGGCGGGCTGGTGTACCTGCTGCTGCTGATGGTGGGGTTGAAGGATCCCGAGCGGGCAGAGCGGGAGACGGCGCAGGAGCCGGAGAAGCTGCCGTTTTTGCCGGCGATGGCGGAGCTGGGGCGCAATGGGGCGTTTCTTCTGCTGCTGGCGGGGACGACGCTGGTTTCGACGGCGCTGTGGTGCGTGTATGCGTGGCTGCCGTCGTTTCTTTTTGGGCGCTACCACCTGAGTTTGGCGGGTGCTGGATTCTCGGCGACGTTTTATATTCAGGCGGCGTCGTTTGCGGGGATTCTGGGCGGCGGCTGGGTGGCCGATGCGTGGTCGCGTAAGAACGGCAGGGCGCGGGGATGGACGCAGGCGATCGGCTTGCTGCTGGCGGGGCCGGGACTGATACTGGTGGCGGGGACGCATCTGTGGTGGGTGCTGATTCCGTGTCTGCTGGGGTTTGGGCTGGGCAGGGGATTCTGGGACGCGACGCTGATGCCGCTGCTGTGCCAGGTGGTTTCAGAGAGGCTGCGTGCTACGGCGTATGGGATTTTCAACTCCATGGGCTGCATTGGCGGCGGGGTGATGGCGCTGGTGGCGGGCATGCTCGAGAGCACGCTGGGTCTGGCGGCGGCGCTGGAGATTTCAGGCGCGTTCATTGTGGTGGCGGCGGTGTGCGTGGGGATTCTTTGCCTGACACGGCTGCGTGGGCAGGCAGCGGCGCGGCTGGCGCCGGTCGGCGGCGGTGGATCGGAGCCGTAGGACGCGGCGGAGAAGGGTTTCAATTGCCGAGCAGCCAGGCGAGTTTGAAGCGCGCTACGACGATGCGGGCGGCGCTGAGGTTGGTCTTGCTGGATTTGCCGGCTTCATAAATGGAGTAGATGGTTTTGTGGGGGCCAACGGCGAGGTCGCTGTAGCCGGAGGGGCCGGGGCGGAGTACGCGCTTGACGGGCCAGGTGCGGCCGTCGTTGTTGCTGAGGCGGATGGTGAGGTTGCGGCGGGCGCGGAAGGTGTGCGGGGGCTTGCCGGGGAAGGCTTCGCTGTCAGGGTTGGAAAAGAGGATGCGATTGAAGCGCGCAGGCGGGTGGGTGCTGTAGCGAACGATGCTGGCGGCGCAGATGGGGTCGAAGAGCTGGGGGTCGAAGCGGGGTTTGGACCAGTGGTCGATGCCGTTGGGGCTGATGAGGACGACGCGGCGGTGGCGCGGGGATTCATTGCGGACATTGAGCATGACGCGGCCGTCGGCAAGCTGGACGGCCATGGATTCGCTGGGGTTGGGGATTTCAGCGTTTGAGATGAGGATGATTTGGCCGGGCTTCCAGGTGCGGCCGTGGTTGTCACTGTAGATGGTGGCGATGGCGGAGGGGCGATGGGAGCGTGTGTGGGGGCCGGTGCGTTTGCCGAGGGACATCCAGATGGGAACGAGGAGGCGGCCGCTGCGCAACTGGATGGCGTGGCCGACGCCGGGTGCGATGACGTGCCAGTCGTATTGGCTGCGGAACTTGTCGAAGACATAGGTGATGTCGACGGGTTTGGAGAAGGTTTTGCCGTCGTCGGTGCTGCGCATGTAATAGCAGCGCGCGTAGTTTTTCTGAAAAAGGAAATGGATGGCGCCGGTCTGGTGGTCGACGATGGCGACGGGGTTGTCGGTTGTGCCGTGGCCGTTGCCGGCGATGCGGCGCGAGGGGCTCCAGGTGCGGCCGCCGTCGGTGCTGCGGCGGAGGACGATGTCAGCGTCAGACCAGTCGCCGCGGCTGAGCTGGCGGCGGCCGGTAGCGTAGGCAAGGACGGTGCCGTGGGTGGTGACGACGATGCCGGGGATGCGGTAGATCTGGTAGCCGCCGATGCCGCCGGTCCAGAGGGTGGTGCGCTGCGGCGGCTGGGAGTGTGGGACCGGCGAGGGAGTTTGCGCGGACGCGGGCGGGAAGACGAGGAGGAAGGCGGCGACGAGCGGGAAGAGCAGGCGCGGGCGGGATGTGAGTGTGGTCATGGATGATCTGCCTGGGTGGAGAATTGGCCTCAGAACATCGTGGACTTTTGGGGTTTGGGTGCGCAAGGGAGTTGGTGGGAGGGCGACGGTGGGGTGGGCGAATGAGAGGCCGGGATCTTATGTTTGCCGCCGTTGTGGAGGCCGATTGCCTTCCATTGCCAGCCGCCAAATGGATGACAGCGATGGCAGCGTGGACGATTACACACTCATCGCTGCCGCCGGCTAGGAAGCGGCGGCGGGGATAGCTTCGTGGCAGAAGAGTACTGCTATTCGCCTGCGTTGGCGGTTGCTTCTTTCCCGAACGACTGCAGGGCGAGGTACGCCGGGCCAAACTGGTGGATGTGCTCCTGCTGCTTATCGAACTCGTCGAAATGGCCTTCTTCGTCGCCGATGAGTTCTTCGAAGATCTGCTTGGAAGCGGCGTCAAGATTCTCAGAGCATTCGCGTGCCCATTTGTTGTAGTTCTGAGCGCTTTCCGTCTCCATCTGGGCGGCTTTTGCAAGGACCTTTATGGGATCCGAGATTTTATCCACGGGAGAAGCCGAGATCATTTCCACATCGCCTTTCAGAAACAGAATTCGCTCGGCGAGTTTCTCGACGTGTCCCATCTCAACAATCGCCGTGCGCTTGAAGAGCTGTGCCAGCGGAGCAAATCCCGCATCATCCAGGTGGAAATGGAAATACATGTACTGGTGCACGGCCGCGAGTTCATCGGCTACGGCTCGATTGAGAAGCGCGATACTCTGCTCGTTTTTCATGCTTTGTCCCTCGGAGTCAATGTTTCTTTCTTTGTTCCGATGATGGCGGCGAGACCCGGGAAAGAGCCGTGATAGCTGTCACGGGGCCGGATGGGGTGGGGTGGTTTGTATGCCGTCAACTCCGGTTACTGCGCCGCGGCTGACGAAGGAGCGGGGGCACCGTCGGTTGAATAATCTGTCCCCTGAGATCGTGACCACCCGCGGGGTGGCTACCTCCCGGTCAGAATTTCGCGCCCTTTGATCACGTGGCGGCTGATGGCCGCAAATCTGGTTTCGATAGATCGTCCAGAGATCGGGCGCTGGGAGGGTTTGTTGTTTCGCCTGTTTCAGTCAGGGGAAGGGCTGGATTTTCTAGCTTCCCACCCACCCTGACTAGCCGCAAATACAAAGACGCGGCGAGGGCACCCGGTTTTGTTGCTGTTCTGCGGGGTTCTTGGGGCCGCGGCACCCGGCGAGATGCAGGCGAACATCTTTGAGTCGCGCTCGCTGAGGATGTTCACTGGAAAAGTAGTTAGAGCGTTTCTAATTTAAGTGCTGACATATCCTGAGGAAGCGAAGTAGTTGGCGCACTCGCCTGGGGAGACTGTAAGGAGGAGTTGGCCGATCTGCGCCCATAGTTCTTCGGTGGATCGTCTTGCCGCTTTTCGGAGCAGTGTTTTGAGTTTGGAGAAGAACTTTTCTATGGGGTTCAGATCGGGCGAATAGGGCGGCAGATAGAGCACGGTGGCACCGGCCACGGCGATGGCTTCCTGAACCCCGTCCACTTTATGACTGCTCAGATTATCGAGGATGACGATGTCGCCGCTGTGAAGTGTGGGGCACAAAAACTGCTCCACCCAAGCCACGAACAACTCACCGTCCATGGGTCCGTCCACCACCATGGGAGCGGTCAGTTGATGGCGGCGCAGGCCGGCGACAAAGGTCGTCGTTTGCCAATCGCCGAGGGGTGCCGAACCGATGCATCGAGTGCCTCTGGGAGCACGGCCATGGCTTCGCGTCATGTTGGTCGTGGCCCAGGTCTCGTCAATGAATACAAGCTTCTCGACGTCCATCGCCGGCTGCGCTTCACTCCATGCGCGCCGCGCCGCCTGCACGTCCTCGCGCTCTTGCTCGCTGGCGTGCAGCGTTTTTTTTGAAGGTCAGATTCCACTTGTTCAACTGGTGCCAAAGAGCACCAATTTTGGTCGCAATACCCTGCAACGCCAACCGCTCTCGCAACTCCTCCAGAGTCAGCCCAGGCTCGGCTGCGATCCAGCGGCGCAAAACGGGTTCCGCCTCCTCTAACCGAGACCGGCGATGGCCGCCGATCTGAAAGCTGCTCCGCACACCGGTCTCGTGCTCCCGGTCCCGCACTTGATAAACGTAGAAGCGGCTGACCTCAAAGCGCCGCGCCACTGCCGAGGGGCGATCCCCACGGGACAGCGCTCGAAGCACACGATCACGCAAATCCTGCGAATACGACTGCATCCGGACCCTCCCTTCAAGGGACAGGATGATTATCGCATAAATGTAGATACTTAAATTAGAAATGCTCTAACTTGCCAACTTGCTGCTTCTTTATGCCATCGCTTCTCTCCCCATCGGCTCAAACACCAACTGGTTCGAGTTGCGGTCCGCATCGATCCGTACATGTGACCCATGCAGCACCTCGCCGTCCAGAATCTTCATCGCCAGCGGGTCCTGCACCATGCGCTGCAGTGCCCTCTTCAGCGGCCTTGCACCGTACGCCGCATCCGAGCCCGCGGCCAGCACAAGTTGCCGTGCCGCCTCCGTCAGTTGCAGCGAGATCGCCCGGTCCTCGAGCAGCTTTCGTATATCGCTCAGCCGCATCTCCAGAATCTGGCTCAACTGCGCCGGTCCCAGCGGCCGATAGATCACAATATCGTCCACGCGGTTCAAGAACTCCGGCCTGAACTGCTCGCGCAAAATCCGCATCACGCTCTCTCGCGCCATGTCGTAATCGTGCTCGGTCTTCAGCGTGTCGCCAGCCAGCATCGCCGCGCCCAGGTTCGACGTCATGATAAGCACCGTGTTCTTGAAGTCCACCGTGCGCCCTTTCGAATCGGTCAGCCTTCCGTCGTCCATCACCTGCAGCAGCACGTTGAACACGTCCGCATGCGCCTTCTCAATCTCGTCGAAGAGAATCACGCAATACGGCCTGCGCCGCACGGCTTCGGTCAACTGCCCGCCTTCGTCGTAGCCCACGTACCCCGGCGGTGCGCCAATCAGCCGCGCCACGGCGTGCTTCTCCATGTACTCGCTCATGTCGATGCGCACCATGGCCTGTTCATCGTCAAACAGAAACTCCGCCAAAGCACGCGCCGTCTCCGTCTTGCCCACGCCCGTCGGCCCCAGAAAAATGAACGAGCCAATCGGCCGCTTGGGATCGCTCAGCCCAGCCCGCGAGCGGCGAATCGCATTCGCCACCACAGACAGAGCCGCATCCTGTCCCACCACGCGCTCGCGCAGCCGGTCTTCCATCTGGACAAGCTTCTTTACCTCGCCCTCCAGCATCCGCGCCACGGGAATCCCCGTCCATTTGCTCACGATCTTGGCAATGTCTTCTTCGTCCACTTCCTCCTTCAACATCCGCTCAGTGCCCGAGCTGCCGTCCTGCTCCGCGTTCAGCCGCTTCAGCTCAGCTTCCAGCTTGGGCAGCTCGCCATACTGAATCTGCGCTGCGCGCTCCAGTTGTCCCCTGCGCGTCTGTTCCTCGGCTTCAAACCGTAGCGACTCGATCTGCTTCTTCAGGTCGCCAATGCGGTTGATCGCGTCGCGTTCCTTCGTCCAGCGGGCGCGCAGCGCCGTCGTCTGTTCGCGTAGCGCGGCAATCTCGCGATCCACCTGCTCCAGCCGCTCCCGGCTGTTCTGGTCTGTCTCGCGCTTCAGCGCCGCGCGCTCAATCTCCAGTGACGTCGCCTCGCGCTCCAGTTGATCGATCTCCGTCGGCACCGAGCCAATCTGGATCGACAGCGAAGCCGCGGCCTCGTCCACCAGGTCAATCGCCTTGTCCGGCAAAAACCGGTCGCTGATGTACCGGTGCGACAGCGTCGCTGCCGCCACAATCGCTGCATCTTTGATGCGCACGTTGTGGTGCGCCTCGTAGCGCTCCTTCAGCCCGCGCAGAATCGCAATCGTATCCTCCACGTTGGGCTCGCCCACATATACAATCTGGAACCGCCGCTCCAGCGCCGCGTCCTTCTCAATGTATTTGCGATACTCGTTCAGCGTGGTCGCGCCAATCGCGCGCAGCTCGCCCCGCGCCAGCGCCGGTTTGAGCATGTTGCTCGCGTCAATCGCGCCTTCTGCCGCACCTGCGCCCACCAGCGTGTGCAGTTCGTCGATGAACAGCACAATCTGGCCCTGCGACTCCTCAATCTCCTTCAACACCGCCTTCAGCCGGTCCTCAAACTCGCCGCGATACTTTGCTCCCGCCAGCATCGAACCCAGATCGAGCGCAATCACGCGCTTGTCGCGCAGGCTTTCCGGCACGTCGCCGGAAACAATCCTCCGTGCCAGCCCTTCCACAATCGCCGTCTTGCCTACGCCCGGCTCGCCAATCAGCACAGGATTATTCTTTGTCCGCCGGCTCAGCACCTGGATCACGCGCCGGATCTCCTCGTCGCGCCCGATCACCGGATCCAGCTTCCCGCGCCGCGCCAGGTCCGTCAGGTCTTTGGCATACTTCTCCAACGCCTGAAATTTCCCCTCGGGATTCTGGTCGGTCACACGCTGCGATCCGCGCACCGCCGTCAGCGCCCTCAAAATAGCCTCGCGCGCCGCGCCCGCGGCAATCAGAGCCTCATTCGCGGCATCGCCCTTCAAATGCGAAATGCCCAGCAGCAGGTGCTCGGTCGATACATACTCGTCCTTGAAGTTCGATGCCTCTTTGAACGCCTGCTCCAGTGCGCGCGTCAGCGCCGCGCCCGGCCCAGGCTGTGCCGCCGCACCCGATACGCGAGGTAACTTCTCCTCCACCTGGTGCAGATTGCTCTCCAGCCGCTCAACCGGCACGCCAATCTTCTCCAGCACCGCCGGAACTACGCCTTCGCGATCTTCCACGAGCGCCAGCAGCACATGCACCGGCTGCATCTCCGGATTTCCCAGCTCCGCGGCACGCCCCTGTGCCTGCTGCACCGCCTGCTGCGACTTCACCGTAAATTTGTCCCACTGAATCGCCATAAAAAACAGCTCCTGGCTCTTAGCCACTAGCTCCTAGCTTGATCCTGCCAGGCGCCGACGTCCAGAGCCTCACATCTATTCAATAAAATCTTCATCCCACTTTGGCCCAAATACACAAGCGCCGGGCGGGCAAAACAAACCTACCCGCCCGGCGCATTCCATCCACGACTTGCCTCGCTTCCCACTCAAAAGGCAAGCAGCTAAAAGCTATAGGCTGCTTTTACGCCGCCAGCGACTTGCCCACAGTCACCTTGATCTGTTTCGGCTGCGCCTCGGGCTTCTTCTTCAACTCCAGCTTCAGCACGCCGTTGGTGTAGTTGGCCGAAACATGCTCCGTGTCCACCGTTGAAGGCAGCGTGAAGGCGCGATAGAAGCTCCCATAGCGCCGCTCAATGCGATGGAAGCACTCCTCCTTCTCTTCCTTCTCGAACTTACGCTCGCCCTTCACCGTCAGCGTGTTGTTTTCCACGCTCACGTCCAGGTCCTTCTCCTCGATGCCCGGCACTTCCAGCTTGAGCAGAATCTTCTTGTCGTCCTCATACACATCCGCAGCCGGCATGAACGCAGCCGTAGTCATGGGGCTCTCGCCTTCATCCATGCCACGGAAGAGCGAATTCATGCGGTTCTGCAGCGCCAACACTTCACGAAAAGGATCCCAACGAGTGATTGCCATGACGTACATCCTCCTGATTTAGCTCCAAAGATTTTGAAAGTGGGCGGGAGTTGCTCTCCCGCCGCTCACACTATCTGATGAGACTATAGCACAAATGATTCATAAAATATGAGTCCTTTACGCTAATATTTTAAATAAATTATAACTATATTATCTTTCATCAACTTAATACTATTTCTTGGGGTCCTCTGCTAGGAGAATCCTCTCAGGAAGTGGACGCAGCAGACGAAATTCACCTCATCGCCACCCTTTCACCTTCACCTAAAGCTGGATGTACCCGTGCCTCAGCTTCGGATTAGGGGAAAAAACCAACCAAGCCTCATCTCGCCCATCTCCTACCGATCTGCCGACTCGCCAGCCTGCCGGTCCGGAATTGCAGCTACCAATCCAATCCCGCCCGCTACAATAAATTGCGAATGTCTCACCTCATAGGCTTCTTCTCAACCATCAACTGGCCTTTTTTGTGGCTCATCACCGCCGCCTTTCTCGGCGGAGGCCTTAACGCGGTCGCCGGCGGAGGCTCTTTCCTCCTTTTTCCTGCCATCCTCGGAATGGGTGTTCTCCCCGTCCAGGCCAATGCCACCAATACCGTCGCCCTCTGGCCCGGCCAGTTCACCTCCATCGCCGCTTACCGTGAAGACATCCGCAAGAACCTGCGTCATGCCTGGCCCATGGCCATCGCCGGCTTTCTCGGCGGCACCACCGGAGCCACTCTCCTGCTGCACACGCCGCAGCGAACCTTCATGTTTCTCATCCCCTGGCTGCTGCTCGGCGCCGCCCTCATCTTCGCTGTCAGCGGTCCCGTAACCCGTCGCATCGCGCTCCTCCGGGCCTCCGCGACAGGTCCGGCCCATCGCCGTCGCCTGCCCCTCTTTATCGCCGCGCTCGCTGTCTGCACTTACATCGGATACTTCGGTGCCGGCGCCGGCTTCCTGCTCATCACCACGTTCTCCCTCTTTGGCTGGCAGGACCTCCACGAGATCAACGCCATGAAGGTCATCGCCACCACGCTGGCCAACGGTATGGCCTTTGTTCTCTTCGTCGTCAACGGCCAGGTCGTCTGGCGCTACTGTCTTGTGGCCATGGTTACCTGCGCCATCGGCGGATACGTCTCCGCTCGCTTCGCCAAGCGCATACCCCAGCAAGTCCTCCGAACTGCCGTAGTCCTCATCGGCCTTGCGATGGCTGGCTGGTTTTTCTGGAAGCAGTAGAAAAAGGCAGTTCGGGATCGAAGAGCAGGGCAACATGCTGATCCCAGGCTTTCGTTTCACACCACCCTCACCGGCCCATCTCGCACGTGATTGCCAATTGCTTCCAAACAAAAGAGGCTTTCTCGGTGCCGTCTGCAAAAATAAACCGGGCCCGGGAGAAATCTCCCGGGCCCGGCTATGTGGCAAGTTGCTCGCGAAGTTATTGCTGCGGGGTGCTCGTGGTGGAGGAAGGCTCCGCCTTGGGAGCGTTCCCGGGGGCTGGAGCGCCCTGTACCGGCGGTGCCGGCGTAAACACTGGCGGCCTCTCGGGTTTCTTCTTCTGCTGCGAGAACCGCGTCTTCTGCTCCTTCGTGCCGCGCTTCTTTTCCTTCTTCTTGTCCGTTGCTTTGCCGCCCAGGCCCAGCGAAGTTGACTGCATCTCGCGATCAGCTACCTCGGCCGGTGTTGGAGGCGTGGCCGCAAACGTATCGGTCTTCTTCTCCTTCTTCTTGTCTTTCTTGTTGTGCTTCCGCTCCTTGGCCAGGTCGCTGTAGCGCCACTTGCCCTTGTGGCGCGGTGCCTGTGCCATCGGATTGACAGCCTCATTCGAGTTGTATTCCGACGCGGGAAGAGCGCCAGCATCCTCAATCGCAGGCTTGGTGCTCTCGTCGGCCGAGGCAGGAGGCAGAGTCTCGCGCGGGCTCTGACCAAAGCGGATCTTTTCCTTCTTGCCTGGCTTTTCGATCGCCGCCTGTTCTTTCTTGTTACGCTTTTTCTCCTTCTTGGCCTTCTTTGCCGCCGTCTCCTCGTTCGGCCTCTGCCGCGAACGTCCCGTCTCGCGGAAGCGCGTCCGCTCCACATGCTTCTTCTTCTTCGGAGCCGGTGGCGTGTAGGCGCTGAACGTGATACTCGGATTCAACTCGGCCTCGGTCGCTCCGGCGTCTGTGTATCCCGGCGCAATGAAGATCGAGGCCTCATTGCGCATCTTTTTCAGATACGCCTGGATCGCCGGTTCCATCTTGCTCATGAAGAGGGCGTTTTCAACGTTGTTTTCTACGCTCTTGAAGGGTGCGACTCCCGCCGGTGTATGCTGGTCCATTTTCAGAATGATCCAGCCCTGCCGAGTCAGGATCGGCTCCGTCCATTGCCCCACCTTCAGCGGAAACGTCTTGTCTTCCAACACCTTGGGCAACTGCCCGCGCTTGTAAGTGCCCAAATCTCCGCCGCCGGCCGCTGTCGGGCCATCGCTGAAGGTGCGTGCCAACTGGCCAAAGTCGCCGCCGGCATGCAGCTTGGCTTCAATATCTTCAGCCTTGGCCTTGGCTGCGGCAACCTTCTTCGAGTCGTTGGCGCCGTCTGTGCCAGTAGAGATGAGAATCTCGCTCAAGTGCACGCTTTCCGGCTGCTTGTACTCGTTCTTATGCGCCTCGTAGTACCGGCGCGCCTCGCCGGGGGTGATCTGGATGTTGGCGCCCACTTCCTGGCGCATCACCTGCTGGGTAATGATCTGGTTGCGAATGTTGGCCTTGAAGTCTTCGTACGACACGCCCTGTTCCCGCGCCGCCTTGCGCAGGTCATCGAGGGAGGCAAGGTGGTATTGTTTCCGGATTGCGTCAAGGCGCTTGATCAGCTCGGTGTCGCCCGTAATGCCCAGCGCCTTGCCCTTGGAGAGCCAGAGCTGCTGATCAATCAGGTTGCGGAGGAGGTTCTTGCGATCTAGTGACTGCTGCTGCATGCTCACACCGCGCTGCTGATCCTCCTGCTCCAACTCCTTCAAAGCACGGCTGTAATCGGAGCTGGTGATGATCTGGTTGTTCACGCGCGCAATAATCGACTCGACGACCGTACCGCCGTAAGGCGTCTGTTCGGTTGCCTGACGGGCCTGTGCCGAAACGAATGGAGCGAGCAGCATGGCGCCAAACGCCAAAGCCGCGGGACCGCGAAAGAGTCTAAGGTTCATAATGGACACGCTGCAGACAGCGATTCCCCGCCGTCTCCTTGCATAGACGCCATTGTAAATGCCTGGAAAGCAGGATTGCGATTCATTAGGCCAATTGATGGCCAATGTGAACGATAGAAATCGATTACAGTCGGCCCTGTTCGCACCCAGACGGGCCGGGAAGATCTTCAGGCGGCAATCCCGTGCCAATTCGGCCCCAGCCTACCGGAATCCCGGCCGAGTGCGTCCAAATATGCGGTGGTATACTCAAGCGTAGAACGGCTCTACAAGGGCCACTCAATTCTGAATGGTGTTCCAGAGTGTCTAGCCTTGCCGGAATCGGGCAAGGTTAATTTTTATCGAGCAGCGAGCTACGCCAAGACGAGAGGTCGCAGCCCGGACCACCGGAAAACCCTGATTGGGCCCCTGACGCGCAGCCCGTTTGGAGGTTCTGTACGGTTATGACTCCCCGTGCCCGCCGGGCATTTTTCACCTTAGTGGTTTTCTTCGCAGTTTGCGCCGTTGTGGGTGCCGTCCTGCAGCGCAACGTGGGAGCGCAGTCTTCCAAGAATGAGAGCCAACTTCGCGATAACCTCAAGACCTTCGCCAACGTGTACTCGGTCGTAGAGCAAAACTACGCCGAGCCGCTTACCGGAAAGAAGGCCGACGCCGCTATTTACGACGGCGCCATTCCGGGAATGCTGCGCACGCTGGACCCGCACTCCAGCTTCTATGATCCCAAGGCCTACGCTGCCATGCGTGAAAACCAGAGTGGTCACTACTATGGCGTAGGCATGATCATCCAGCAGCAGGGAAACAAGGTCTACGTCATTACGCCCTACGAGAACACGCCCTCGTACCGTGCCGGCATCCATCCTGGGGACGTGATTGCCGACGTTGACGGAAAGAGCACAAAGGGCTGGACATCCGACCAGGTTGCCAAGGCGCTGAAAGGCCCCAAGGGCACGCACGTCCAGGTCACCATGATCCGCGTCGGTGCGCCCAAGCCGCTCGTCTTCGACCTCGTCCGCGACGAGATTCCCCATCCCTCGGTCAACCTGGCTTACGAGATTCGTCCTGGAGTCGGCTACATCCACATCACCGATTTTCAGGATGAGCAGACCGGTCAGGAATTCGCCGATGCCCTCAAGAGCTTCGGCAACATCAAGGGACTGGTTATCGATCTGCGCAACAATCCCGGCGGCTTGTTGAGCCAGGCAGTCGAGGTTTGTGACCAGTTGCTGAAGAAGGGGCAGGTCATCGTATCCCAGCGTGGTCGCGCATATCCCGATCAGGTATACAAGGCAACCCACGGCAATGGCGGCAAGGACTTCCCCATCGTGGTCGTCGTGAACCGCAACACGGCCTCGGCGGCGGAAATTGTCTCCGGTGCGCTACAGGATCACGACCGCGCCCTCATCGTAGGCCAGACTACCTTTGGCAAAGGTCTCGTGCAGACGGTCTACAACCTCAGCCAGAGCACCGGCCTGGCCCTGACCACCTATCACTACTACACTCCCTCCGGTCGCCTCATCCAGCGTAACTACGAGGGTGTCTCGCTCTACGACTACTATTACGACCACGCCGGTGCGTTGCCTTCCAACTCCACTAATCGCGAGGTCAAGTTCACTGACTCCGGTCGTACTGTATACGGCGGCGGCGGGATCACGCCGGATGAGAAGCTTCCGGTGCTGAAGCCCACCAACTTCCAGAACGAGCTCATGTACAAGGAGGTGTTCTTCCACTTTGCGCCCTTGTATGTATCGAAGCACCAGCCCGAAAAGGACTTCAAGGTCAACGATGCAGTCATGAAGGAGTTCGAACAGTACCTCACCAGCCAGAACATCGATTGGACCACCGCCGACATCAACGGCGTGAAAGGTTGGCTCCAGTCCCACATCAAGCAGGAGATCATTACCATCTGGTTCGGCGAAAAGGACGGCCTGCGTGCGCTGGCAAACTGGGATCCGGAACTTCAGAAAGCCATTGGCTTCATGCCGAAGGCTGAGGCGCTCGAAGTCAGGGTGCAGAAGGTCATGGCGGAAAAGGCGATGGCCAGGAATCAGGCGGCAGAAAAGACCGCATCGGCGCAGCCGTAAGCCAACAACCATTCCAACAAAACGGCCGTCCGCGAGGGACGGCCGTTTTGTTTCAGGCTTGCATCTGCGCGCTTACCCGACTGAAGGCAGCCCCGCCAGAGCCATGGCAATTTCTTCCTGCGGATACTCGAAGTTCTCCAGCTTTCCCGCCTGGTAGTCGATGTACGACTGCATATCGAAATGGCCGTGACCGCTCAGGTTGAAGAGAATCGTTCGCGCCTTGCCCTCCTCTTTGGCCTGCAGAGCTTCTGCAATAGCCGCAGCCACGGCGTGATTGGCCTCTGGCGCGGGAATGATCCCCTCGGCGCGCGCAAAGCGAATGCCCGCTGCAAAAGCATCCAACTGCTGAATGGTGACCGCATCGGCCAGGCCAAGCCCCACCACATGCGAAACCAGCGGAGCCATGCCGTGATACCGCAACCCCCCGGCATGAATCCCCGGCGGAATAAATGTACTCCCCAGCGTGTGCATCTTCACCAGCGGCGTCAGGTGCGCCGTGTCCCCAAAGTCGTAAGTAAAGCGTCCCTTGGTCAGGCTCGGGCAAGCCGCGGGTTCAACTCCCACCACGCGCGCCGTGCACTGACCTTTGATCTTGCGGCCGATGTAAGGCAATACCAGCCCGGCAAAATTCGAGCCTCCGCCCGTACATCCAATGATCACGTCCGGTTCGTCGCCTGCCATCGCCATTTGCTCAATGGCCTCCTGGCCGATCACCGTCTGATGCAGCAGCACATGGTTCAGCACACTGCCCAGAGAGTACTTGGTCTGAGGATCCTTGGCGGCAACCTCCACGGCCTCTGAGATCGCAATCCCCAGCGACCCGCGCGAGTCCGGATGCTCGGCAAGAATGGCGCGGCCCGATTCGGTTTCGTCGCTCGGGCTGGCAGTCACTGAGGCGCCAAACGCCTCCATCAGTGCGCGGCGATACGGCTTCTGGTTATAGCTCACCCGCACCATGTACACCTTGCACTCGATGTCGAAGAACGAGCACGCCATAGAGAGCGCCGAACCCCATTGCCCCGCGCCCGTCTCGGTTGAAAGCCGCTTCGTCCCGTCCTGCTTGTTGTAGTAGGCCTGTGCCACGGCGGTATTCAACTTATGCGAGCCGGCCGGGCTTACGCCTTCGTACTTGTAGTAGATCCGCGCCGGTGTATCCAGCGCCTTCTCCAGCCGCCGCGCGCGCACCAGCGGCGAGGGCCGCCACTGCGCATAAATCTGCCGCACCGGTTCGGGAATCTCAATCTCGCGTTCCCCACTCACTTCCTGCAGTATCAGGCTCATCGGGAAAAGCGGCGCCAGGTCGTCAGGCCCCAGCGGCTTCAGTGTGCCGGGGTGCAGTGGCGGAGACAAAGGCTCCGGCAGGTCAGGAAGAATGTTGTACCACGCTTGCGGAATACGGTTTTGCGGCAGGTTGTACTGGATGGTTTCCATGCGCAACATTCTATAGCGGCGCAGGCCATGTCGGTTTTTGACTTCCAATACAGATCGTTGTGTTAATAGAGGGAGGCGTTACGGCTCATCTTTAAAAATCCCTACTTCCACCTCGCCGTCCTCAGCCAACCTTGCCCGATACATCCCCGAAGTATTAAAGCTCCAAGCCATCTGCCCGTCGGTGGTAATGGCAATTACGCCGCCGTCACCGTGCAGCCCTGTCAATTCCGTCTGGATCACCTCGTCCACGGCTTCCTGCAGCTTCATCCCCTTGTACTCCACCAGCGCGCAGATCGTCCGCGCCACGGTAAGCCGGATGAAATACTCGCCCGTGCCCGTTGCCGAAACAGCGCAAGACTGATTCGACGCGTAGGTGCCCGCACCAATCTGCGGCGAGTCGCCCACGCGCCCCCATCGCTTTCCCCGGGTCCCTCCCGTGGAAGTTCCCGCGGCGATGTTGCCACGCATGTCCACCGCAACCGCACCAACAGTCCCGAACTTGTGTGCTTCGGCTGGCTCGATCGCAGCAACGGGCTCGGCGGGCGCTGGCGGTGCTCCTGCGGGACGCGGCGGAATGGGCAGCCCTTCCTCCTTCAACTGCTCCACCAGCGATTGCCAGCGGCGCTCCGTGAAAAAGAAGCTCGGGTCCACCTGCTCCAGTCCGGCGTAGACGCTGAACTCGTCCGCCCCCGCGCCGGAGAGCAATACGTGCGCTGACTTTTCCATCACCGCGCGTGCCAGGCTGATCGGATGCCGCGTCTTCGTAACGTCTGCCACCGCGCCCGCCCGCAGGGTCGCACCATCCATCATGGCGGCGTCCAGTTCGTTGCGCCCGTTCGCGGCAAAGTCTGCGCCGCGCCCTGCATTGAAGAGCGGATCGTCTTCAAGAATGCGGATCGCTGCCTCGACAGCATCAAGCGACGAGCCGCCACCATCCAGAACTTTTGCGCCCGCCTGAATCGCCTCGGTCAGCGATGCCCGATAGGCAGCCTCAAACTTCGGGGCCATAGTCGCGCGATCGATAACTCCCGCGCCGCCGTGCAGCACAATGGCCCACTGGTGTTTCCCCGCCTTTGTTCGCTGTGCTTCCACGCCTGTCATCGCGCTCCTGGCGTCCTGCTTCGCCGTTCCTGTCCGATGGAACCGTTCAAATCGCTACGGCTTGCTCATGGCTTTCCGTTAGTATCGCAACCAACAACGGCTCGTGCGCGACTTTTTCTTCCCCTTCTCCTCGCGATCTCACCGACGGTGGCTGCCCAGGTAAATCCCGTTCCATTGCAGGGGGGGGCCCTCGCGCCACGCATTGAAAGCCTCAGGTCTACGGCAAAGCATCTGCCATCGTATGCTTCATCCACTCTCGCGTTCCGTGGTAGCGGCACGACTCCGACGCAATCTGCGCCGCTTCCGCCAGCGACTCCACAAACCCATGCCCCGTGCACGCGTAGTGGCAGAACGCGCCGTGAAAAATATCTCCGGCGCCCATCGTGTCAACCGCTTCAACCTCGGGCACGCGCAGCGTTCCCTGGCTGGAGCCGGACTCAAAGCGCACCGGTTCGCCGCCGTGTGTTATGGCGACATGCTTTACGCCGCGATCCTTCAAATACTGGATGGTCTTGTCGCCTTTGCCGCATCCGGGAGGCTTGAAATCCGCTGAGCAAATCGCCATGTCCACGTTCGCCAGCAAATCGGCGGTGCCGTCTTTCCAGCTTCCCCCGTCCAGTACCACGCAAATACCTCGTGCGTGCGCCGCCGCCGCCCATGCCTGGCACGCTGGCATAAGGTGCCCATCCACCAGGACAATCTGTGCGTGCTCCAGCATCCTTGTATCCACCTCGACCGCTGGAACCGGAATCCGCGTGGCGTTCGCTGACACAACATTCCGTTCGCCCGTGGCATTCACCGTCACAGACGAAATGGCCGGAGCCTCATCGAAGCCGGGATTCAGATCGAGAAGTTGGACTGAATTTGTATGCAGATCCCTCCGGACTACCTCGCCGAGTGCGTGGCGCCCGACCGCGGTCACAAGAGTGGTTTTGCCTCCAAGGTAGGCAAAGGCGATGGCTGCATTCGTAGCCGGCCCGCCGACAGAGACATCCTGGCTCTGTGCTGCGACCTTGGTGTTGGGAGTGGGAAAGCGATTAACGCGGTAAACCACGTCAAAGGTTGAGAGTCCTACGAAGATTCCCTGCGCCATGCATCATCCTCCACCCAGGGCTCCCTCCCTCACGCTATTGTAGGGCCACGCGGCGCGGAGCCCTATCCGCACCCACCGCTTGGCACCAGAAATAAAACGCTCTTGGCGAAGGCAGGTCGGAGCGTCGACAATGCTTTGGTTCCGTAAATCAACCCGCGGCGCGCGCTCTAGTTCTTTCTTCAACCAGCGGGTGCACCGCGCATATCCAAGGAAATCACGATGCATTCTGTGTGGTTCGGCGAATTTATGGGCACGCTTGTTCTGGTGCTCCTCGGTACCGGCGCAAACGCCGGTGTAACGCTGCGCAAATCGTTCGCAGCCGACTCCGGCTGGATTGTTATAAGCACCGGCTGGGCGCTAGGTGTCCTCTGCGGCGTGCTGGTAGCGCAAGCTTTCGGCAGCCCCGGCGCCTACATCAACCCGGCCTTCACCCTCGCCGTAGCAGTCACCACCGGAAAATTCTCTCAACTTGGGCTCTATTGGTCCGCGCAGTTTCTCGGCGCCATGGCCGGCGCCGGCATCATGGCCCTGCACTACGCACCTCACTGGCGCCACACACCCGATCCCGTCGCCAAGCTCAGCGTCTTCTGCACGCATCCCGCAGTCCCCAGCCCGCTGGCCAACATGGCCAGTGAGATGATCGGCACAGCCCTATTAGTTGTCGTCGCTGGCGCCATCTTCTCTCACGGAGTCTCCACGACCGGACCCGCAGCCGGCCTGGGTCCATGGCTGGTCGGCAGCCTCGTCTGGGGCATCGGCCTCTCTCTCGGCGGTACCACTGGCTACGCCATCAATCCCGCTCGCGATCTCGGTCCGCGCTTCATGCACTGGCTGCTCCCCATCCCCGGCAAAGGCAACTCCGGCTGGCGCTACGCCCCCATCGCGCTTATCGGTGACCTCGCCGGTGGCGCGCTGGCCGGCCTCTTTCTCCACTTCGCGCATCTGTGATGCCCGCAATCCATTTCGTGGCAGCGCGCGCATTCCTGTCCGAGCACCGCATCGCGGTTGTATCCTTGCGTGTTAACCACAATCGTCTTTTCTTTCTCAGGGGATGTCTACATGCCGGATAAAGTTCTCCTGCTTGATCCGCAGGACAACGTTCTAGTCGCACTCGCCACACTCGATCTCGGCGCCGAAATAAAGCTGGGGCCACCGTCCAACTTCTCCTGCATTGTCTCCCAGACCATCCCCGCCAAGCACAAGGTGGCCCTTGTCGATTTTGCCCCCGGTGACCTAGTCCGCATGTACGGCATGGTTGTGGGTGAGGCCGTGAAGCCTATCCGTCGTGGCGGCTTGCTCACGACGCAGAACGTCGAGCACCGCGCCGGCGCATACACCTCCGCGCGCCAACCCGTCACCTACCCCGTACCCGATCCCACACCCTGGGTCGGCCGCACCTTCATGGGCTATCACCGCGCCGATGGCCAGGTAGGCACACGCAATTACTGGATCGTCCTCCCGCTCGTCTTCTGCGAAAACCGCAACATCGAGCAACTCAAGGAAGCCTTCGAAGAAGAGCTCGGCTACGGCCGCGCCAACTCCGACTATCGACAGCGTGTGCGCCGTCTTATAACCAAGGAATTCAACGGCCGCGCCGCAACGTCTTCAGACCACCCACGCCCCGAGCGCATCTTTCCCAACATCGATGGCGTCCGTTTCATCACCCACCAGCTCGGCTGCGGCGGCACGCGCCAGGATGCGCGTGCGCTCTGTGGACTGCTCGCCGGCTACATTCACAACCCCAACGTCGCCGGTGCTACCGTGCTCAGCCTCGGCTGTCAAAACGCGCAGGCCGCTTTGCTCATGGAAGAGCTCCGCGCGCGCGATCCCGAATTACGCAAACCGGTGATTGTGGTCGATCAGCAGCAGTCTGGCCACGAGTCTACGCTCATGGAGCAGGCAATCGACCGCACCTTCGCTGCCCTCTCTGAGGCCAACCAGGTCGAGCGCGCACCTGCGCCGCTCTCCGCGCTCAAGCTGGCCATGCAATGCGGCGGCTCTGACGGTTTCAGCGGCATCTCCGCAAACCCCAGCGTCGGCTACGTTTCTGACATCATCGTGGGTCTGGGCGGAATCACCATCCTCTCCGAATTCCCCGAACTGCACGGTGTGGAGCAGGAACTGATCAACCGTTGCGCAACCGACGAACTCTCCCAGCGCTTCTCGAGCCTCATGCAGGACTACGCCGAGCGCGCCCGCGCCGCACAGTCCAGCTTCGCCTTCAACCCGTCGCCGGGCAACATCCGCGAAGGTCTCATCACCGATGCCATCAAGTCCGCCGGAGCTGCGCGCAAAGGCGGCCTCTCACCCGTGCGCGGCGTTATCGACTATCCCGAGTACGCTACCTCGCCGGGTCTCAACCTGCAATGCACGCCCGGCAACGACATCGAGAGCGTCACCGCACAGGTGGGCGCCGGTGCCAACCTCGTACTCTTTACCACCGGCCTCGGCACGCCCACCGGCAACCCCATCGCTCCGGTCGTGAAAGTCTCCACCAACAGCACAACAGGTGAACGCATGAGCGACATCATCGACTTCGATGCCGGCGTCATTGTCACCGGAGGCGCGACAGTGGAGGAGTGCGGTAAGCAGCTTGTGGAGATGTCGATTGCCGTCGCCAGCGGCACGCATCGCACCAAAGCGGAGCTGCGCGGCCAAATTGATTTCATACCATGGAAACGTGGGGTCTCGCTCTAAGTCCCAATCTTGTTGACATTTTCTGCACCGGCCTTATCGATGAGGCCGCGGATCCTCCAATCGGATTCCATTTACTCCAGGCACGCAGCAATCACTGCCAGCGCCGCAATCGCCGCCGTCTCCGCGCGCAAAATCCGAGGTCCCAACGATGCTGCCTTCCACCCGTTCGCATCAAACAACGACTCCTCATCCGGCGCCCATCCACCTTCCGGCCCCACGGCGATTTCCAGATCTGGCATCTCGTCGCCTGCAGCCTCAACCGCTTCTTCCAACACGTTGCGCAAAGTCGTCGTGCTCTCCTGCTCGGCCAGCACAATGCGATAAGCCGACGAAGCGCCGCGCACGTATTCGGCGAGCAGCACCGGGTTGGGAATCTCCGGTACGTCAGACCGCCGCGACTGCTGTGCAGCCTCATGCGCAATACGCCTCCACCGTTCCACGCGCTTTCCGGCGGCCATCGCCAGGTGCTTGTCCGTACGGCGCGCAATCACCGGCGCTATCGCGGAGACACCCAACTCCGTCGCCTTCTCAATCGCCCACTCCATGTGATCGAACTTGTAAATGGAAAGCGCCAGCGTAACCGGTAGCGCCGGCTCAGCCTCTACCTCCGCGATCAGGTTAAAGCGAATCTCGCTGCGCTCGCCGTCGAGGGTAACAGCGGCAATTTCGGCGTGAAACACATGTCCGCCCGCCACCACGTCGGCTTCCATGCCTGGCTTGGCGCGCAGCACACGCGCCAGGTGCTCGGCCTGTTCGGCGGTAATGGTTGCGGTGGCTCTATCCCAATGCTCGGCAATCCAGCGGCGACGGGTCATGGCTGCATCCTTGCGTTGTTCTGCCTTGAGTGTAACCCTTACGCAAAAACACCAAGGGGGCGCTTTGCAGCGTCCCCCTTGAGTGTTGCCTTTTGTTGGTTGCCCGTTACTTCTTCTTCGCCGTCTTCTTGACGGCCTTCTTCGCGGGTGCCTTCTTGGCTGCTTTCTTTGTTGCCATTTTGCCTATTCTCCCTTTTCGATGGGTTACATCGAACCTGCAATCGTTACACTGCAGTTGAAGAATGTATAGATTTAACTTGCATCGGTGTCAAGAGAAAAACGACATAAAAGTGAAAAAAGGAGCAACAATTTTGGACACGCGATCCGTCGTCTAAACGCAACTTCAAAATGGAACCGTCGCATCTTCGCGTCGCATGAAATTCATGACCAGCAGATCGAATGAAAAAGCACTCGAGAACCTGCTCGAATCACTTCGTTCCTTCAGCATGCAATCACGTTCAGTGCCAGTCCCGCCTGGCTCGTTTCCTTGTATCGCGATTGCATATCGAGGCCGGTAAGGTACATGGTGCGGATCACCTGGTCGAGTGAAACCATATGTGCTTCCGACTCGTTCAACGCGATGCGCGAAGCATGAACGGCCTTTGCCGCGCCCATTGCATTCCGCTCGATGCAGGGAATCTGTACCAGCCCGCCAATGGGATCGCAGGTCATGCCCAGGTTGTGTTCCATGGCAATCTCGGCAGCGTGTTCAATCTGTCCATTCGTCCCGCCCAATGCGGCTGTTAGCCCTGCGGCCGCCATCGAACAGGCCACGCCCACCTCTCCCTGGCAACCCACCTCCGCGCCGCTGATCGATGCATTCTCCTTGTAAAGCATTCCGATGGCCGCAGAGGTTAAAAAGAATCGGACGATACCTTCATGATCTGAATCGGGAACGAACCGGTCGTAATAAAGCGCAACCGCGGGCACCACTCCCGCGGCTCCATTTGTCGGCGCCGTCACCACGCGGCCGCCCGCTGCATTCTCTTCGTTCACAGACATGGCGTACACGGTAACCCAGTCCAGCGGCGCCAGCGGGTCACCGTGCAACCCGCTCGCCTCTCTTTCGCGCAGCCGTTCAGCCAGTCGATGTGCGCGCCGCCTTACATTCAGTCCGCCGGGCAGGATCCCTTCGGCCGCCATGCCCCGTTCAACGCATCCCTGCATCTCTCTCCAGATGCCATCGATCCCCTCCCGCACCATCTCCACCGGTGCTTGCGGCGAGTCGTGCGCAACCAGCGCGCACTCGTTTTCCAGCATCAGTTGGCTGATGGAAAGCTCGTTGGCATGGGCGGCAGCGAGTAACTCCGCTGCGTTATGAAAAGGGAAGGGAATCGTCTTTTGCGTCTTCTCTTGCACGGCATCGATCCCGGACACCGAATCTTCCACAATGAAGCCGCCGCCGATTGAAAAGAAGGTGCGCTCATCCAGAACTGCGCCGCCGGTGTCAAAGGCAGTGAGGCGTATTCCGTTTGGATGTTCTATGCGAGCGCCGGGCGGGAACATGGTTTCGCGCTGAAAAGTCAGGTCGCCCGTTTCGTCAAAGGCAATGGGCCGCCTTCCAGCCAGGTGCATCAGCTTCAGCGTCCGAATCTCTCCAACCGTAGACTCAATCCGCGCGGGATCGACCGAGGCAGGTTCGCTGCCGGCCAGCCCCAGCAGCACCGCGCGATCAGTCGCGTGACCTTGCCCCGTTAGCGCGAGCGAGCCGAACAGATCCACGTGAACGCGCTCCACCCGGTCCAGCAACCCGCGGTCGGCCAGCCCGCGTGCAAACCGGTACGCGGCCCGCATCGGTCCCATGGTGTGCGAACTCGATGGTCCAACGCCGATTTTGTAAAGATCGAACAGGCTTGTCATTATGCATGGATTGTAGTCCCAATCAGGGATCAGGGATCGGTGTCGGGCAATCACAATGGACGGCCCCGGTAGTGCGAGGTGAAAAGTCGTATCTGCCCTGGAGCGTAGGTGTGAACTGCCTTTTTACCTCGTCGTCGAATTCATACAATCGCCTCTGACCACAGATTCCTGTTCCCTGTTCGCTGCCTTCTGTTACACTCGCAGCAAGCCCACCATCATGCTTTTCAAGGCCCTCAGCGCTGCCGTGTACGGCATTGACGCCAACCTCATCGATGTTGAGGTGGACTACAGCGGCGTAGTCTCCGAGCAGGACCACTTTCACACAGTAGGTCTTCCTGATGCTGCCGTACGCGAAAGCCGCGACCGTGTGCGCGCCGCAATCAAGAACTCCGGCTACCTCATTCCGCCCACCTTCATCACCATCAACCTGGCGCCGGCCGATCTGAAGAAAGAAGGCTCCGGATTCGATCTGCCCATCGCCGTCGGCATTCTCGGAGCGTATGGCGCTCTTCGCACCGGCGACCTGAGCCAGTTCTTGCTCGTAGGAGAACTGGGGCTCGATGGCGGCGTGCGGCCCATCCCCGGCATGTTGCCTGTGGCCATCATGGCGCGCGAGAAAGGGATCCCCAACCTCATCCTGCCGGCTGCCAACGCGCCTGAAGCCGCCGTGGTCGAGGGCGTCAATGTCTATCCCGTCACGTCGCTTGCTGACGTTCTCGACCTGCTCAATGGTGTAGTGATGGGCGTCATTCAGCGCGAGCCCTTTCGCGTCGCCACGGAATCCCTGCTCGGAGAGTTGCAGCATTTCTCAGTTGACTTCTGCGACGTGCGCGGACAGCAGACGGCCAAGCGTGCATTGGAAGTGGCAGCGGCCGGAAGCCACAACATTCTCATGATCGGCCCACCCGGCTCCGGCAAAACCATGCTGGCCAAGCGACTGCCATCCATCCTCGCCCCGCTCACCTTTGACGAAGCGCTTGAGACCACCAAGATTCACTCCGTAGCCGGCGTGCTCGACTCCGCTGCAGGCCTGGTAGCGCAGCGGCCCTTCCGTTCGCCGCACCACACCATCTCCGATGCCGGCCTCATCGGCGGCGGCATCGTTCCACGGCCGGGTGAGGTTTCGCTGGCTCACAACGGCCTGTTATTTCTCGACGAGCTGCCGGAGTTTCCACGGAATGTTCTGGAAGTCATGCGTCAGCCTCTTGAAGATCACACGGTCACCATCGCCCGCGCCTCCATGTCGCTGAGCTTTCCCGCGCGTTTTATGCTGGCCGCGGCCATGAATCCCTGCCCCTGCGGCTACTTCAATGACAAGTCGCGCGAGTGTATGTGTACGCCGCCGATGATCCAGCGGTACGTGGCTAAGATCTCCGGTCCTTTGCTCGACCGCATCGATATTCACATTGAGGTCCCGGCCGTTCAATACAAGGAACTTCGCGGCAGTGCCGCCACCGAAGGCTCCGTCCAGATTCGCGACCGCGTCATGGCGGCGCGCGAACGGCAGCGCGAGCGATTCAAAAAGCACGGCGAGAAGATCTTCGCCAACGCACAGATGACCACCCGCCAGATTCGCGCTTACTGCGAACTTGGTCCCGACGCGGAGCGCCTGCTGGAACGGGCCATGCAGCAGCAGGGCCTCACCGCCCGTGCCCATGACCGCATCCTCAAGGTAGCCCGGACCGTCGCCGACCTGGAGTGCGCCGACTCCCTCACCGTGGCCCATCTGGCCGAAGCCATCCAGTACAGAACCCTCGACCGCAGCTACTGGGCTTAGGCGCACGAGTGCGTTTTTCACCGTAATGTGAATTTCGGCTGAACAGGAATCCGCGGGGGGTGGGAAGCAGCCTGTCATACACACCTTCTTTGCGGAAATTTCCAGAACGGTACACGTTTACACTTTCTTGATCCGCAGGTGAAAAACGGACCCGGTATTTGCTCGTGACGGTAGAGATATTTCTCCAGCGCCAGGCAAGTTAATCTATGATTCTGAAATACTTAATCCAAAATTCCCGTCCAGGAAAACCAACAGCGAATCCACGTGCCGGAAGTACAAAAAAGTGTTGACCTTGAACCCATCGCGGTATACATTCTAGAGAGCCATCCATAAAGGGCAGATTGCAATGAGCGATCGGGTGTGCCCAAGTGCCAATTTCAGCATCATATAGTTGAGCGGTATTCACCTCTTGATGCTGCGGCGTGCTTAGATGTCAGCCAGTGGAACCCCAGCACACAAGTTTCGTCAAAGCTGCAGTTCTACCTCCAGTTCGGCTCAGATTCTGCTTGACTTCGTATGAAATTGCGTCAAGATTTTGAACTGCAACACTGATTGACGCGTCTAATGGATGAGCACGATGGAATTTTGGGGGTCGTTCCGATTATTTTTGGATCCCTGCTGCACCGGCGGCGCCAAGTAGTACCGGCCGGGCAGGCAACATAAGAAGGAGTGATTCGCAATGCGTTCCAATTTGGTTTTTGGGGCACTCTCTCATGTGTCCAATCGCTACCAGCTCTGTCAGTTGGCCAGCAAGGCAACTCGTAAGCTCCACAAGCCGAATACACGGCTGCAGGACACCACGAATGAGGTCTTGATCCGCTTTCAGGCGACCAACCCGGGAACTGCGCTGCCTGACGATGCAGCCGCAACCCCGCCGGTCGAACGGCGCCGCGCTGCATAACGGTGTCTCTCGAAACACATATGCTGAGGTAAGGAAACAACTTAAAGAGGCCTTCTGCGAAGAGGGCCTCGCTTCCCCGGTGTTTTCGCAACTCGAATTGAGCTCGGCTCATGCTTCCACTCCGCTTTGCGCGGGAATGCATGTTTGAACTCTCGTCAGACACTTCTCAGGAGTACGTCTCCCTCCAAACCCCCGCAACACCATCCCACCTTTTCGCAGGTGAACATGACCATCGCTGAACTTAAAGAAAAAAACATCACCGAACTGAGCCGCATCGCCCGTACGCTGGAGATCCCAGGAACCAGCGGCCTCCGCAAGCAGGACCTGATCTTCAAGATCCTGCAGGCGCAAAGCGAAAAGGAGGGGCACATCTTCGCTGAAGGTGTGCTCGAGATTCTGCCTGACGGCTATGGCTTTTTGCGTTCTCCTGACTACAACTATCTTCCCGGACCAGACGACATCTATGTCTCGCCCTCGCAGATTCGCAAGTTCGATCTGAAGACGGGCGACTCGATCAGCGGTAACGTACGCCCACCACACGAGGGTGAGAAGTATTTTGCCCTGGTCAAGATCGAAGCCATCAACTTCGAATCGCCCGAGGAAACGCGCAACAAAATTCTCTTCGACAATCTGACGCCCCTCTACCCCGAGGAGCGCATCAAGATGGAGACGGTGCGCGAGGGTACCAGCGGTCGCGTGATGGATTTGCTGACCCCGATGGGCAAAGGCCAACGTGGGCTGATTGTGGCGCCGCCCCGCACCGGCAAGACCATGCTGCTGCAGTCCATCGCCAACTCCATTACCACCAATCATCCTGAAGTGGTGCTGATCGTGCTGCTCATCGACGAGCGGCCTGAAGAAGTTACTGACATGCAGCGTTCGGTGAAGGGCGAGGTCATCAGTTCCACCTTTGACGAGCCGGCAGCCCGCCACGTGCAGGTGGCCGAGATGGTCATCGAGAAGGCCAAGCGCCTCGTGGAGCACAAGCGCGACGTGGTGATTCTGCTGGACTCGATCACGCGCCTGGCGCGCGCCTACAACACCATTGTGCCGCCCTCGGGCAAGGTGCTCTCCGGCGGCGTGGATTCGAACGCCCTGCAGCGGCCCAAGCGCTTCTTCGGCGCGGCCCGCAACATCGAAGAGGGCGGCTCGCTGACGATCATCGCCACGGCGCTCGTCGATACCGGCTCGCGCATGGACGAGGTCATCTTCGAAGAGTTCAAGGGCACCGGCAACATGGAAATCATCCTGGACCGCAAGCTGGTTGACAAGCGCGTCTTCCCGGCCATCGACATCCAGCGCTCCGGTACCCGCAAGGAAGAGCTGCTCATTCCCAAGGACGACCTGTCGCGCATCTGGGTGCTGCGCAAGGTGCTCAATCCGCTGTCGCCGGTTGAGGCAATGGAGTTGCTCATCAGCAGGCTTGAGAAGGTCCGCAACAACGCGGAGTTCCTGCAGAACATGAACCAGCTGTAGCGAAGTCAGCGAATCAGCAAAATGGCGGGATGGCGTTGTTGGCCGATCCCGCCTTTTTCTTTGGGTAAGCTGTACAGGTGCACGAAGCAAGCTCGCGCTTACTTCAGCGGCCGATCCGTCCACAGAGTCTTGTCGTAAAGCGTCTGTACCGGATACAGCCTTCCGGCAAGCAGCTTCTCAACCTTGGCGCGCTGGCCGGCCTGCGCAAAGAGCCATTTGCGGTTTCCCGTTCCCCACATCTTTGCAAGTTTGGCGTCGTTCAGGAAGATATCCGGCGCATCCGTGTAGCAGGAGCCCCACAGCAGCGTAGAGCCCTGGCTGTGCTGGCCGCAGCGGGGCATGACGATCAGCGCAGGCCGCGCGTGGAAAAACTTGTACGTGTAAAAGATGACCGACGAGGCGTCTGCCTGATTGCCGTAGATGATGAAGGTATCGTTGGGTGTGCCGTCGGCCATGATGGTTTTGGCCATGGGCTCGGAGCTGAGCATCGGCGTGAAGCGGGCAAAGGCGATATGCGCGGCAACAAAGAAGACAGAGAGAGTGACGCCCAGACTGAGCGTGGCGGCAAGGTGGCGCCGCTTGTGGCGCAAGATCCAGCCCACGATGGAGCCAACCAGCAGCGCACCTCCGGCCAGCGCGGCAGGCAGACGCAAATCGGCAAACGAGCTGCCGGTCAGATCGAAGAGATGCGACATGGAAAGCGTGTAGTCGGCCACGTCGCGATGCGCCAGAAGCTCGCCGATGTGGCCAGAAGTTGCCACGTTGCGCGAAACCCACAGACCCCAGCCCAGGGCGCACGCTGACAGCACGCCCACCACAGCGAAGACTGCCTGCGCCCCGGTAAGCCAGCCCATGGGAACAAGGGGTTTCTTGCCCTCGCCGCCAGAGACGCTGTCGCTTTCCTCAATGCCGGCAAGCATGCCGGCAATCAGCATCAGGATCGGCGTCCACGCCTCGAAGGTGTAGTACTCCTGGTTGGTCGAGATGGAGAAGAAAATCAGGATGAAGGCTGCGAAGATGCCGAGAAGCCATGCCGAACGAACGCGGAACTTCACGCCCGTAATGTACGTGGCCACATCTTCGCGGGCGGCGTTGTCCAGGTAGAAATCGACGGTCTGACCGGCGTCGCGGCGCAGATGCGGCAGCCACCTGTGGCGCGTTTTCCACGCCACCAGCAGCGCGGCGGGCAGAAACAGACTCCACGGGTAAAGCCAGACAAGATGGAGCAGCCAGTAAAGCGATCCGGGCAGCTTGTTGTAGTCGTCTGGATAACGCGTGCCCAGGAAGCGGTCGACATGTTCGTTAATGAAGTAGAAGTACCAGAAGCCATGGACATTGCCCATGGTGGGATGGTTGCCCACTGGGTGTCCCTCGCCGGGATTGGCCAGCCCGCAGAGAATATGCCATGGGGCAGCGATGGCCAGATACAACAGCCCGCCGGAGAATATCTTCAGGTCTCGCCACCGCCGCCACTGCCCGGTGAGGAGCAGAAAGGGAACCGCAGCCCCGATAAAGAAAACGGGTGCAATCAGTCCCTTTGCGAGCGTTCCCAGCGCCAACGCCGCCCACATGCCATAAAACCACCTGGACCGATTCGACTCGAGACCAGTTATAAGGCCGTAGAGGGAAAAGAGCAGAAAGAAGCTGATCATCGCCTCGGGAATATCGAAGCGCGTGAACAGAAATGGCCCGATGGCGGTTAGCACGAACATCCCGGCGTAAAGACCGGCGCGGTCACCCCAGGCGCGGCGCGACCACAGCCAGGCAAGCCACACCAGTCCAAGAATTGCCAGGGCATCCGGCAGATGCGTAGCGAAGGCGTTTTCACCGAAGACGTAGTAAGAACTCGCCATGAGCCAGTAGGGCAACGGTGGCTTTTCCAGATAGCGGATACCGTCAAGCCGTGGCGTAATCCAGTTGCCGCTCTCAATCATGTGCTGCGCACATTGGGCGTGAGCGGCGTCCACGTCGTCCAGCAGCGGTGGGGTAAACAGCGATGCAAACTGAACAACGGCAAAGATGGCCATCAACAGCAGCCAGACGGTTGCCGCAGAGGGAAATTTGCCGGGACGGGCTAGGGTTCTTTCCTGGGTGGTCATCGCGGAAAAAGGCAATCAAAATAAGAATATCAGCAGGGCTGGGACGGGGTTTCATCATCGCAGACGGATTTGGCGGCCTGCTGCACATCCATCCGCTATCCTGATCTCGCCATGGCAAATATGAGCGAATTTCATGACAAATGGGCGCTGGTGACGGGAGCCAGTGCGGGCATAGGTGCGGCTGTGGCCCGGGAGTTGGCTGCGCACGGCGCCAAACTGATCCTCACTGCGCGAAGACGCGACCGGCTTGAGTCGCTGGCCGCCGAGCTTGCGGCAAGGGGAGTGGAAACGCGCATTGTGACGGCAGACCTGAACGATCCCATGGCGCCGCAACAGATTTACGACGCCACGGAGGGTGCGGGCCTTACCGTGGATATTCTTATAAACAATGCCGGCCTGGGCCAGTACGGCGCATTTCACGCGACGCTGGCCGATCAGGAGCTGAGCCAGGTGCGCGTGAACTGCGAAGCGGTGGTGCGGCTCTCGCGGCTCTTTGTTCCGCGCATGGTGGAGCGGCGGCGGGGATGGGTGCTGATTGTAGCTTCAACGGCCAGCTTCCAGCCCATTCCGTATCTCTCGACTTATGCGGCGACCAAGGTCTTCGACCGCTTCTTTGCGCTGGGACTGGCGGAGGAGGTGGCGCGCTTCGGCGTGAAAGTGACCGCGCTTTGCCCCGGACCCACGGAGAGCGAATTCTTTGAGATTGCGCGAGCCAGCACGTTCAAGCGGCACGTGCAGGCAACGCCGGAGGTGGCGACCAAGGCCGTGAGCGCGCTCGAACGCGGGCGACGGGTGATCATTCCGCACGCGTCCGGACGGTTGACTGCATTTATGGTGCGCTTCCTGCCCGTCGGGCTGATTACGCGCGTGATTGAGAAGGTGGCTCGGCCGAAATAGATACCGCAGCGCGCCGGTTCTTTGCGCCATTCGATGGCGACCGCACTTCATTCGCTGGCGCGCTCGTAAATGCCCCGGAGCCGGCCCTGGGCGATGACGTGTCTGTGCATGGCGGACTCGAGCTGTTTTCTGGTTGCTCCGGCCGGCAGGTCGAGATGCGCGTTGAGCGCATAGATCAGAAACATGTAGCGGTGCAGCTTGCCGGGAGGTGGGCATGGGCCGCCGTAGCCCAGCTTGCGGAAGTCATTCATTCCTTCGGCCGATCCCGTAGGCATGGCGCCGTCAGTCGATGCGCCTTCAGCAAGCGAATGGACGCTGCTCGGGATGTTATAGGCGAGCCAATGGGTGAAATCGACAGGAGCGTCAGGGTCGTGAACGATGAGCGCGAAGCTCTTTGTTGCGGCAGGCGCGGCGCCCCAGGTAAGGCTGGGCGAAACATCGGCGCCGTCACATGTGTACCTGGATGGAATGGCCGCCCCGCTGGAGAAACTTGCACTGGTAAGTTGGAGCATTGCGTGTTCCTGCACATCCGCGGAGATAAACAGCGGGTGCCGTAGAATCACCAGCGCTGCCAGGACAAGGACGAACGCGATCGCAACGATGGCGGTCTGGAAAACCCGCGAATTCACATCTTTTTTTGCCTCAGGTCCCATTTGGCACCCTCCTGAGTTCGATGAGTGGCCTGGTTCGGGTCCCGCGTAAACGGATTTGAGATGGTCAAGATCATAGCCCAATTCATGTCGCACTTCCAGCCATGGTGTCCATGGTCTTGGACGAAGATCCAGCTAATCGGGCACGTAAAGATTGACGTATTCGTTTACGGGCATCGAGTCCAGTTTTTCCGGATCAAGGGATACGGCGAGGATTTGCTGCTGCCGGGGCGGGGCAAAGCGGCGCCGCAGGTTGGTCTTGAATTTCTCCACCAGCAATGGCAGGCCCTCCTGGCGCCGGCGACGATGACCGATCGGGTATTCGACCGTTGCTTCAAGCTGCGTGCCGTCAGTCAGCTCCAGCGTCAGCGAATTGGCAATGGAGCGCTTTTCGGGGTCGAGATAGTCGGCGGTGTAGGTGGGGTTTTCGACGCACTCGATTTTGGCGCGCAGGGCGTCGATACGCGGGTCGGCTGCTACCTTGTCCTCGTAGTCGGCGGCGGTGAGGCGGCCGAAGAGCAGCGGGATGGCGATCATGTATTGCACGCAGTGGTCGCGGTCGGCGGGGTTGCGCAGCGGGCCCTTCTTGTCGATGATGCGCAGGCAGGCCTGGTGCGTGCGCAGCGTGATGGCGCGAATGTCGGCTGCCGATTTGCCTTGGGCGGCGAGGCGCGCGTGCAGCGTCATAGCGGCTTCCACGGCGGTTTGCGCATGGAACTCGGCGGGGTAGCTGATTTTGAAGAGCACATTCTCCATCACGTAGCTGCCGTAGGGGCGCTGGAACTTGAATTGCTGGCCGCGGAACAGGACGTCGTAGAAGCCCCAGGTTTTGGCGGTAAGCGCTGTGGGGTAGCCCATCTCGCCGGTGAGCGCCATCAGCGCCAGGCGAACGGCGCGACTGGTAGCGTCGCCGGCCGCCCAGCTTTTGCGCGAGCCGGTGTTGGGCGCGTGGCGATAGGTTCGCAGGCTTTGACCGTCGATCCATGCGTTGGAGATGGCTGCGATGGTCTGTTCGCGCGTGAGGCCGAGAAGCTGGCAGACCACGGCGGTCGAAGCCACCTTGACCAGGACGACGTGATCGAGGCCGACGCGGTTGAACGAATTCTCAAGCGCGATGCAGCCTTGAATCTCGTGAGCCTTGATCATGGCCGTGAGCACATGGCGCATGGTGAGCGCCGGCTGGCCCGTGGCAACGGCTGTGCGCGAAAGCCAGTCCGCGACGGCGAGGATGCCGCCGAGATTGTCGGACGGATGGCCCCACTCGGCGGCGAGCCAGGTGTCGTTGAAATCGAGCCAGCGAATGATGGCGCCGATGTTGAAGGCGGCCTGCACGGGGTCGAGCTCGAAATGGGTGCCGGGCACGCGCGCGCCGTTGGGCACGACGGTGCCGGGAACGATGGGGCCGAGGAGCTTGGTGCAGGCAGGATATTCGAGGGCTTCAAGGCCGCAGCCCAGCGTGTCGATGAGGCAATGGCGCGCGGTGGTGTAAGCCAGCTCGCTCTCGATTCTGTAATTCAGCAGGTAGTCGGCGATGTCGATAAGAACCTGGTCGGGCGCGGGGCCGTTCGTTGTGATCTGCGAAGACACGCGATCTCCTTTTTCGTTTCTTACAAGGGCCATAAACACGGTTCCGGAACCATTATGTATGACGTCAATTGAGAATCTATTGCCCGCCGGAACGTCTCTTTACTTGATAAAGCGGATCCGCGACTCAGGGAATTGATCCGAGGAGTAGAGGCGTCGTGTTCGATGTTGCCGAATTCGGACAGGCTTGCCGTCTCGAATGCGATAGTCTGTAATTTCGTAGGGAGTTCCGCATGCGTTACACGAACCCTCATTCAAATTGTTCCAAATTCTAAGATGAAGCGGGTTGGCGGTGGAAACGTCAACCGTTCCGCCGGAAAACATCGGAAGAGCGGAAATGTCGTATTTCTGTGCAGAGGGGATTACCAGGAAGACAAGGGCCGGACTGAGTTCGTCGCCCATATACTTCATCGTTACGAAGTAGGCGGGCCCTCCAGTCCCACAGGCGCGGGCGATGGCGACAGTGGTGAAAGCCTCTGAGAAGAAAGCATCTTTTTGGCGAAACTCCGGCAGATTTCGAAGAGTCATGCTCCGTAGAGTTTTTCCATCACGTGTGATCAGAAAACCGAGGTTGTATGGTCCAATCGTCGTCTTGGTGTCCTCGTGCGACCTTATGAGCAATGAGTCAGAGGAAGACAGAGGGTACTTAAAGCGGGTAAAGTTCCGGGGATGACTCGCAGCCTTCATGGCGCGAAGTGGCAACATTGTGATCTCGTTCTTACATTGAGAGTGAGCAAATGTGGCAGGTGCGACGACAACTTGAATGAGCGCCCATACAACAACCGACCATCGAAACACACCCTGATACCTCTTCAACGGATACTACTCCCGCGTCATAAGTCATGGGGACAATGAGCCCTATTCTCCCCGTTGTTTCTAAGACCGCTCGGCAATCGGAACAAACTTCAGATTCTGCGGCCCGGTGTAGTTGGCCGAGGGGCGAATAATCTTCCCGTCCTGGCGCTGCTCGATGACGTGCGCGGACCAGCCCGTGGTGCGCGACAAAACAAAGAGCGGCGTGAACAGCTCAACCGGAACGCCCAGCAGCGAGTAAGCGACGGCGCTGAACCAGTCGAGGTTGGGGAACATGCGCTTGGCATCGGCCATGGTGGCTTCAATGCGCTCGGCGACAGCGAAGAGCAGCGCACCCGCATCATCGGTGATGAGGCTGCGGGCGACGGTCTTGATCAGATCGTTGCGCGGGTCGGAGATGGTGTAAACGGGGTGGCCGAAGCCGATGACGACTTCGCGATTGGCAACGCGGCGGCGGATGTCGGCCTCGGCTTCGTCGGCCGATGCGTAGCGGCGCTGGATTTCGAGCGCTACTTCATTGGCTCCGCCGTGCTTGGGGCCCTTGAGCGCGCCAATGGCGCCGGCGATGGACGAGTACATATCAGACCCTGTGCCGGCAATGACGCGCGCCGTGAAAGTCGATGCGTTGAACTCGTGCTCCGCGTAGAGGATCAGCGAGGTTTGCATAGCTGCGGTCCACTCGGTGCTGGGAGCTGTGCCGTGCAGCAAATGCAGAAAATGCGCTGCGATGGAATCGTCGTCGGTTTCTACTTCAATGCGTTTGCCGTTGTGTGCGAAGTGCAGCCAGTAAAGCAGCATCGAGGGAAGCGAGGCCAGCAGCGCATCGGCAACGGCGCGGGCGGCGGCTTCGCTTTGCGTGGCCTCTTCAGGCCGCACGCAGCCGAGGACGGAGACGCCGGTGCGCAGCACGTCCATGGGGACGGCGGTTGCGGGCAGAAGCTCGAGGGCCTGCTTGACCTGCGCCGGCAGGCCGCGCATCGTGCGCAGCTTCGCTTTGTAAGCTGCCAGTTCGGCGGCATTGGGTAGCTTTTCGTGGACGAGCAGGTGGGCCACTTCCTCAAATTCGCAGTGGGTGGCCAGGTCGCGAATGTCGTAGCCGCGATAGTGCAGGTCGTTGCCGGTGTGACCCACGGTGCAGATGGCGCTGTTGCCGGCCACTGTGCCGGAGAGGGCTACGGATTTTTTGGGTTTGAAGGCAGTCGTCGTTTGTTCTGTACTCATGGTCTTCCTCACCGGTCACTACAGTGTTCGTGTGGTTCTGTGGTCTCCCAGGTGCTATCCGTCGCGGCGAACGGTATCCGGAGAACCCAAATCCGTGGGCTCAATCACGAAATCATGAGGACACGGTACTAGTTTGATGAGCGCGTCTTTCGGTTCCTTTCCAACTCTCGCAGGACACGGGCCGCGGGCGGATGATCGCCGTCCTTGTTTGCTCGTTCGAGAAGCTTTCGTGCAGTAACGGCTGATCTTCGCACGCCGTTTCCTTCGAGGTAAGCGATTCCGAGATAGAAGAACGCCGTGTCTCTGTCCGCCTCGGAAATGTACTTCCCTGTCGTTGCTTTTCGGAAACATCGTACTCCCGCAGCATGATTCCTGCGAGCTCCAATGCCCCAGTAATAGTGAATCCCAAGCTGGAGCAAAGCGTCGTCGTCTCCGCTCAATGCAGCTTTTCGGAACCAGAAGACAGCTTTTCGGAAATCTCCGATATCCCGGTAAGTGATCGCGAGGTTGATGGCAGCCGAAGCGGTATCCCCTTGACGAAAAGCTCTCTTCAGCCAAAGTATGGCGGCGCTTATATCGTGCTGTGGCCCCTTATTTCCCAACCGCGCTCCGAGATTGCTTTGTGCATAGCTGTTGCCGTGCTCCGCGGATCTGCGGAGCCAAACAAAAGCCTTTCGGGAAGATTTCTTTACGAGGATTCTTCCCGAGCGGTCCTTGCATCCCTCTAAAAATCTTTCGGCAACACTGAGTTCCGCTTCCGGTTCACCCTGTTCAGCCAGAGCGAGCAAAGTCTGCCACTCGCGACGGGAGAGCTTATAGACGTAATCCGGGAATTCGAAGGCCAGGGTGGGGATTTTCCACGGGCACTCGGGGTCAATCACTTTGCGTGTCACTTTTCAATCTCCCTGTGACGGGCAAAGAGCTTGTCCAGCTTCTCTTCATATGCATGGTAGTTGAGGTAGCGATACAGCTCCTCGCGCGTCTGCATCAACGGCAGCGCACTCCGCTGCGTTCCTTCCTTGCGAATGGTTTCGTAGACCTTGAGTGCGGCGGCGTTCATGGCGCGATAAGCCCCACAGCAGTAGAGAATCATGTCTACGCCCGCAACGGCCAGTTCCTCGCGCGTGAAGAGCGGCGTCTTGCCGAACTCCGTGATGTTGGCGAGGATTGGCACTCCTACGGCGCGGCGGAACTCGCTGTACTGGGCGGCTTCAGTGACCGCCTCGGCGAAGATCATGTCGGCGCCGGCGGCAACATATGCCTGGGCGCGCTCGATGGCGCGGGGAAGGCCCTCGTTGGCCAGGGCATCGGTGCGGGCCATGATGACGAATTGTTCGTCGCCGCGCGCATCCACGGCGGCCTTGATGCGGTCGGCCATCTCTTCGGCGGCGACAAGCTCTTTGCCGGGTCGGTGGCCGCAGCGCTTGGCGCTCACCTGGTCTTCAATGTGCACGGCGGCAGCGCCGGTCTTCTCCATGGAGCGGATGGATCGCGCAATGTTGAAAGCAGATCCCCAGCCGGTGTCGATGTCCACGAGAACGGGCAGCGCCGTTGCATTGGTGATGCGCCCCAGGTCGGTGAGCACATCTTCCATGGTGCTGATCCCGAGATCGGGCAGAGCGAGAGAATTGGCGGCCACGCCGCCACCGGAGAGATAAAGCGCGCGGAAGCCGGTGGCTTCAGCCAGGCGCGCCGTGTAAGCGTTAATGGCACCGACTATCTGCAGCGGCTTTTCTTCGCTGAGCGCATGGCGAAAACGCGCCCCGGGAGATGAATCCGTCATGGCTATTCCTTGCGCCGCATCTTAACAGGCTTGCCGTTGCATGGGCGCGCTGCATCGGGAATCATCGGCAGGGTTCGCCTGATGGCATTTTCTCTTCCCCGCTTCAGGTGCCTTCTATCAATCTTCTTACTTCGAGGAGCGAGAAGCTGAAGCGGTCGGTGAGTTGCCCGCGTTCCACTTCAGATTTATCGGTTGCTAGTCCCGGATTTTCAGGAGAACATGTTCTCTAACGCGGGCCCAGGCGCCGATTCTGCAGATCGCGCAGGAGCCCACCTGGATGGAGGGCTGAGATGGGCTCCGTTGAAACTTTGACTCCGGCGGCGGTTTCTTGTTGGATCGACGGGAAACCGGATGCACCGACCTCCGGCCGCAAAGGCCCAGTGAACAATCCGGCTACGGGCGAGGTCATCGCCGAAGTGGGCTTTGCCTCCGTGGAGGACGTGGACCGTGCGGTTGCGTCGGCGAAGGCTGCGTTTCCGGCATGGCGGGCAACGCCACTCTCTCGGCGGGCCGAAATCCTATTCCGCTTTCGCGAGTTGATTGCGCAGAATCGCGAGAAGATTGCGGAGATCCTGACCCTGGAGCATGGCAAGACCTTTGCCGATGCGCTGGGCGAAGTGGCGCGCGGGCTGGAGAACGTGGAGTTTGCCTGCGGCATTCCGAATCTGCTGAAAGGCGGATACACCGAGCAGGCAAGCCGCGGCTTGGACGTCTACCAGATTCATCAGCCGCTGGGAGTAGTCGCGGGCATTACGCCTTTCAATTTTCCCGCCATGGTGCCGTTGTGGATGATTTCGAACGCGGTCGCCTGCGGTAATGCCTTTGTGTTGAAGCCCTCGGAAAGAGATCCTTCGACGTGCGTACTGCTTGCGCAACTGGCCAAGGAGGCGGGAGTTCCTGACGGCATCCTGAACCTGGTAAATGGCGACAAGGTGGCTGTGAACCGGCTGTTGGAACATCCCGACATCAAGGCAGTCAGCTTTGTGGGCTCCACGCCGGTGGCCAGGTACATTTACGAGACGGGTACTCGCAACGGCAAGCGCGTGCAGGCGCTGGGTGGGGCAAAGAATCACATGATGGTGCTGCCGGATGCGGACATCGCGATGGCCGCGGACGCGGCGGTATCGGCAGCTTATGGCGCGGCCGGCGAGCGGTGCATGGCCATCTCAGTGGTGGTGACAGTGGGCGATGCGGCTGAGCCACTGATTGCTGCGATCCGCGAACGTGTGGCACGCCTCAAGGTAGGTCCTGGACAGGAGCCGGCAAACGAGATGGGGCCGCTGATCACGCGTGAGCATCGTGATCGTGTGGTGACGCATCTGGACACGGCGGTGGCTGAGGGCGCCACGCTGGCCATCGATGGGCGGCTCAACCCTGTAACGCGCGGCAAGGGATTCTTTCTGGGGCCGTGCCTCATCGACCATGTGCGGCCGGGCATGAAGTGTTACGATCAGGAGATTTTCGGGCCGGTGTTGTGTATTGTGCGCGCGGACACTTATGCTGAGGCGCTGAAGCTGATAAACGAGAATCCATACGGCAACGGCACCGCCATCTTTACGCAGAACGGCGGGGCGGCGCGGCAGTTCCAGTTCGACGTGGAAGTGGGGATGGTGGGCGTGAATGTGCCCATCCCGGTGCCTGTGTCGTATTACAGCTTTGGCGGGTGGAAGGCTTCGTTGTTTGGCGATCTGCACATGTATGGGCCTGAGGGCGTACAGTTTTATACACACGCAAAAGTCGTTACCAGCCGGTGGCCTGATCCCGGCTCAAGCAAGGTGGACCTGGGATTCCCGCAGGTTCGCTGATACAGAAGAGAACTAGGCCAAATTCACTGAGATTGAGGAGGTTGCATGAAGCAGGACGTGTCTGCCGCTGCTGGTCCCCTGACCAAAAACAAGCATCTGATCCGCTGGGTCGAGAAGATGGCGGATCTGACGCAGCCGGCGTCGGTCCACTGGGTGGACGGCAGCCAGCAGGAGTACGACTGGTTGTGCGAGCAGATGGTAGCTTCAGGCACGTTTGTACGGCTGAACCAGGAAAAGTGGCCGGGATGCTTCTATGCGCGGTCCGATCCCAGGGATGTGGCGCGCGTGGAAGGGCGTACGTTTATCTGCTCGCTCTCAAAAGACGCTGCAGGGCCGACTAACAACTGGGTCGATCCCTTCGCCATGCGGCGCAAGCTGAAAGGGCTTTTCCGCGGCTGCATGCGCGGGCGGACGATGTATGTGCTGGCCTTCAGTATGGGGCCGGTGGGCGCGCCCATGTCGAAGATTGGCGTGCAGCTTACCGATTCGCCGTACGTGGTGGCGAATATGCGCATCATGACGCGGATCGGCCTGCCGGTGCTGGCGGAGATCGACAAGGATGTGAAGCGCGTGGTGCCCTGCATGCACTCGGTGGGCATGCCGCTGGAGCCGGGGCAGGAAGATGTGCCGTGGCCGTGCAACGACGAGAAGTACATCGTGCACTTTCCTGAAACGCGCGAGATCTGGAGCTACGGATCGGGCTATGGCGGTAACGCGCTGCTGGGCAAGAAGTGTTTCGCGCTGCGCATTGCTTCGAATATCGCGCGCGACGAAGGCTGGATGGCCGAGCACATGCTGATTCTGGGCGTGGAATCGCCGCAGGGCGAGAAGACGTACATTGCCGCGGCATTTCCCTCCGCCTGCGGCAAGACCAACCTGGCCATGCTGGTACCGCCGAAGGGATTCGAGGGCTGGAAGGTCTGGACCGTGGGCGACGACATTGCCTGGATCAAGCCGGATGAGAACGGGCATCTGCGGGCGATCAATCCTGAGGCGGGGTTCTTTGGCGTGGCGCCGGGGACGAGCTTGAAGACCAACCCCAATGCCATGGCTACGCTGCGGTCTAACACGATATTTACGAATGTGGCGCTGACGCCGGACGGAGGCGTCTGGTGGGAAGGCATGACCCATGAGCCTCCGGCCGAGTGCACTGACTGGCGCGGCGAGCGCTGGACGCCGGAGATCGGCAAACAGACGGGCAAACCGGCGGCGCATCCTAACGGACGCTTTACCGCGCCAGCGCGGCAGTGCCCGGTGATCGATGCGGCATGGGAAGATCCGGCGGGTGTGCCCATAAGCGCATTCGTCTTCGGAGGGCGGCGTGGGCATACCATGCCGCTGGTCTATCAGGCGTTCAACTGGAGCGCTGGCGTCTATATTGGCGCAACAATGGGCTCGGAGACGACGGCGGCGGCCGACGGCACCGTAGGTAAGATTCGACGCGATCCCATGGCAATGCTGCCCTTCTGCGGTTACCACATGGGCGACTACTTCCGCCACTGGATCAAGATGCAGCGGGCGCTCAGTTCCACGCCGCGCATCTTTCATGTGAACTGGTTCCGCAGGGACGAGCACGGGAAATTCTTATGGCCCGGGTTTGGGCAGAATCTGCGGGTGCTGAAGTGGATTGTGGATCGGGTGCATGGGCACGCGCAGGGTAAGGAGACGCCGATCGGATGGACGCCTTACTACGAAGATATGGAGTGGACGGGCCTCGAGTTTCCGCGTGACAAATTCGAGCGGCTGCAGGAGGTGGATCGCATTGCGTGGCGCAAGGAGGTGATTGCGCACGAGGAGCTGTTTATCGACGTGCACGACCACCTGCCGCCGGAGATGGTGTATCAGCGGGAGTTGCTGATCTGCCGGCTGTAAGACTAGCCGGCAAAAGGGGTTAGGGATTATTACAATCTGGTTAATACTCAAGGGGTAATTTTCGGTGCCTATTGCTCAAGTAGTTATCATGTAAGTTATTGATTTTATTAGAAAACACCCGGAAATCCTTCGAATTTGCACCAGAATTGGTGCA
Organism: uncultured Acidobacteriota bacterium; assembly: GCA_963830225.1. GTDB lineage: Bacteria > Acidobacteriota > Terriglobia > Terriglobales > Acidobacteriaceae > Telmatobacter. The sequence goes on from CAWHLO010000001.1 coordinate 1,886,137, forward strand.
GTTTTTGGGTTTTTTTGTATCTGTTCACCCTCGTCTGGCAGGGGTGAATGCAGCCCGGCGTATTCCTGCTTCCTGCTCTACGAAGAGCATACTCTTCCAGACGAAATTCTCTGCAAGAGCGGTGGTCAGCCAAGCTGCTCAAAACAAAGTGACTTTGAATTGCAGGTTTTCGAGGGCTCTTGACATTGCGGTGGTTTTTCCGCGACCTGCTGCGGCGGGGAACCGGGTGCCGCATGCCCGCGTACAATAAAGGCAAAGATGACAGGCTATAGGCGCGCGCAATCGACTGTTTGCAGGCTGCTTTTTGCGGCTCTTCTTGTGTTTCCGGCGCTGGCCGCGAGCGGGCAGAGCGTGGCCAGCCTGCCGGCCAAACCCACCGATTATGTGAGCGACTTTGCTCACGTGCTCTCACCCCAGACCATTGCCCAGCTCGACGGCATCTGCAGCCAGCTCGATCACTCGAAGGCCGACGCGCAGATGGCCATCGTGACCGTGAATAACCTGGCCGGCGACGATATCGACGATTATGCGGATGAGCTTGAAGGCAAGTGGAAGATGGGGAAGAAGGGCTCGGACCGCGGTGTGCTGGTACTGCTGGCGATCCAGGACCACAAGTACCGCATCGAGGAGGGGTACGGGCTCGAAGGGATTTTGAACGACGCCAAGGTGGGCGATATCGGCCGGACGATGATTCCTGACCTGAGGGCCGGCAACTACGATGGCGCAGTGATGCTGGCGGTGAGCCAGCTTGCGCAGGACATCGCATCGGATCGGGGCGTTACGCTCAACCTGAATGCGGCGATGCCGGCTCCTCAGCCTGTGCAGCAACAGCATGCTTCGTCCTTCGGGGGTCTGCTCTTGCCGATCCTGGTGTTCCTGTTTTTCGGTGGCTTTTCCCTTATCCGCATCCTGCTGGGAGCGGGACTGTTCTTCGGCGGCTGGGGCGGACCATGGATGGGCGGCGGCATGGGAGGCGGTGGTTTTGGCGGCGGTGGTGGTGGTGGAGACGGATTCGGAGGCTTCGGCGGCGGCAGTTTCGGTGGCGGCGGAGCCGGCGGGTCCTGGTAGGGGATTAAGCGCGGTTAGCAAGGACAGCAAGGACTTGAAGCTTTTGTGACCGAACTGGAGGAGAGGAACGCTGTATGAGTCGTGGACTTGGGATTGTGCTGGGTGTGGTGGGCGTTCTGGTGGTGGCGGTGCTGCTGGTATTTGGCAGCTATGTGAGCGCACGGAACCAGATGGTGGCCAAAAAGCAGGCGGTCGAGAACAACTGGTCGGAGGTGTCGGTCCAGATGCAGCGGCGCGCCGACCTCATTCCGAACCTGGTGCAGACGGTGAAGGGATTCACCAAGGAAGAGAGCGGAGTTTTCGACACCATTGCGAAGGCGCGCCAGGGATACATGAACGCGCAGACGCCGCGGCAGAAGATCGCGGCCAACGGACAACTGGACGGGGCGCTGGCCAAGTTACTCGTGGTGACGGAGAACTATCCGCAACTGCGGTCGAGCGATCAGTTCATGCGGTTGCAGGACGAACTGGCGGGAACGGAAAACCGGATTGCCGTGGCGCGCAAGCGGTACAACGACGCAGTGCAGGAATACAACACGTTCATCCTGCAATTCCCCAATAACATCTGGGCGGGAATGGCGGGATTCCAGGCAAACAATGCGTACTTTACCGCCAGCGCGGGAGCGCAGAACGTGCCGCAGGTGAAGTTCTAGGCGAGTTCTGAAGATCGAAAAAGGCCATCCTGCGCGGCAGGATGGCCTTTTCTGTGTGCGCCGCATTGCAGGCGGCGGGAATCGTGCTACTTGTATGACCCGATCGCGCTGGCTTCGTCGTCGTAGATGTCGAAGACGGTGTACAGCTTGGTCAGCTGCAGCAGGTCATGGACCTTCTGGGTGAGCTTGAGCAGCTTGAGGCTGGCGCCCTGATTTCTGGAGGTGGTGTAGGCACTCACCAACTCGCCCAGACCGGAACTATCGATGTAATTCACGTCCCCCAGGTTAAGCAGGATGTTTTTCTGACCCTTTCCGATCAGGTCGCGAACGGCGTCTCGCAACTGTACGCTGCCCTCGCCAAGAGTGATCCGCCCGCTCAGGTCAAGAACCGTAACGCCGTCGACTTCACGGGAAGCAATGGTAAGTGCCACGGAAAATTCCTCCTTTTCGGTACTACGGTTATAACATCTTAGGCTACCCCGGCGGGCGGGGGAAATCCACCGCTGTAAGCTCAGCCCGCGTTGAGTGGCCGGGCGACTTATGCCGCCGATACGATGAGTTAAGTCTTATTGCCGGCTGGAGCCAGACGTTTTACCAGCGTCAGCTCGGTGCCAGGATTCAGTTGACGAAAGTGTACCTCATCCATGAAGGAGCGAATGAGAAATATACCGCGTCCGGTGCCGCGGAGCAGGTTTTCAGGAGCAAGGGGATCGGGGAGACTGTTGGGGTCGACGCCCTTGCCCTGGTCGGCGATGGTAAAGACGAGGGCGGCGCCGGTGTTTTCGAGGGTGAAAGAAATCTGTTTGGCGGAGTCGTATTCGTTGCCGTGGAGGACGGCGTTGACGGCGGCTTCACGCACGGCCATGCTTATGTGGAAGCGCTGGTCCTCGTCCACACCAGCTTCTTCGGCAAACTTGTCAGCGGCGGCCTCGATCTCGCTTACACTGTCCATCGTCGAATTCAGCGTGAAACTGCGCCGGCCTGTCCTGGAAGTACTCAAGTCGTCTCGACCCGCCTGGTTATATCGGATGCGGAAGCGGCGGTTTCGGCGCTTACAGGTGCCGGAAAACCTTGCTGGCAGTTTCATCGCTGAAAGTGATTGTGTCAAGCTCAAGTTGGAATACCATGGCATCGATGGCTTTTCGAAATGTACCGTAGAAGTGCCGGAATCCAGTAAATATCCCGGCACAATAGGGCCGTGGAGCGCAATTCAGCCGGAGGGGATTTAGACTCAACCCATGCAGCGCCGCACCTCAGCCCGCATCAGCCTTACTGCACTTGTGGGCACCCCTGTGACCGACGCGCAGGGGCGGTTGCGCGGGCGTTTGAAGGACATTGCCGTGGCCACCGGATCGGAGGCGGGCAAGGTGGCAGGTCTGGTGCTGAAGACGCGGACGGGCCTGTCGCTGGTGCCCTCGCAGGACGTGATGGAGACGCCGGCCGGCTTGCTGGAATTGCGGTCTTCCGGCGAGCTGCCGCCGCTGAAGGACGAGGACAATTACCTTCTTCTGCAGCAGGACTTAGTGGACCGGCAGATTATTGATGTGCACGGCCGCAAGGTGGTGCGCGCCAATGACGTGGATCTGGAGTGGCTGGGGCAGGGTGCGGCGCACCTGCTGCGCGTGGCCGAGGTGGAGGTGGGGCTGCGCGGGGCATTCCGGAGGATATTCAAAGGGCTGCTGCCGCGGACGCAATTGGAGACCATTTCGCGCAAATTATCGGCGCATGCGATTCCCTGGCGGTTTGTGGACGTGATCGAGGTGGATCCGGCGCGGCGGGTGAAGCTGCGCATTGAGTACGAGCGGCTGGCAGAGATGCATCCGTCGGATCTGGCCGACATCCTCGAGGAACTGGCTCCGGCCGAGCGCGAGGCTGTGTTTACTTCGCTGGACGAAGAAGTGGCCGCCGAGACGCTGGAGGAGGTCGACCCCAAGCTGCAGAGGGCGCTGCTGGAAAAACTGGACGAAGAGCGAATCGCCGATATTGTGGAGGAGATGGACCCCGCCGCGGCGGCGGATTTGCTGGCTGAGCTCTCTGAGGAACAGTCTGACGCCATTCTGGAGGAAATGGAGCCGGAGGAACGGCAGGAAGTTGAAGAGCTGCTTGAGTTTGACGAAGACTCGGCGGCCGGCTGTATGACCACCGAGTTTGTGCACGTGGGCGTGGATGCCACTGTGGCAGAGGCGGTTCAGGCGCTGCGCGCCTTTGATGGCGATCCGGAGACAGTGACCGAGATTTATGTGCTGGACGAAAAGAACAAGCTGCACGGAGCGATTCCGCTGGCGCGGATGGTCATGGCACAGCCGGAGACACGGCTGAAGTTACTGGCCGAGCATCGTGCACTTTCGTGTCCAGCCGATATGAATCAGATGGAAGTAGCGGAGATGTTCGACAAGTACAACCTGCATGCACTGCCGGTGTTGGATCTGCAGGAGCACATGGTGGGGGTGGTGCAGGTGGAGCAGGTGATCGGTTTTCTGCGCGACAGGATCTAGAAGCCGCGATATAGCGGGAGAGTTGGGGCTCGAATTGCGCTATTATTTTGTGAGCTGCATCACACATGTGACTTCTGAGGCCGATTTCGCGTAAGATAGCGGCGAATTTATCAAAGTTTGTGAAACAATCGAAAAGATGTCCCAGTTCCCGCGAATTATTCAGGGCGGTATGGGCGTGGGTGTCTCCAACTGGCGCCTGGCCAATGCTGTTTCCAAACTCGGCCAGCTTGGTGTGGTGTCGGGTACGGCGCTCGATCAGGTATTTGTGCGTCGCCTGGCTGATGGTGACGAGGGCGGAAACATGCGCAGGGGACTGGACGCCTTTCCATTTCCGGAAATGGCACGGCGTATCTGGCAGGAGTACTTTGTTCCCCGTGGCAAGGCTGCTGGAGCTTCCTATCCGACGGTGACCATGCACCAGATGTCGAGCCCTCGCAAGCTGGTGGAGCTGTGCATGGTTGCCAACTTCGTTGAGGTCTTTCTGGCCAAAGAAGGCCACAAAAATCCTGTGGGTATCAATTTTCTTGAAAAGGTGCAGATGCCCCATCTGGCGTCGATTTACGGTGCGATGCTGGCGGGAGTGGGCTACGTGCTGATGGGCGCAGGGATTCCCCTGCACGTTCCCGCGGTGCTGGATGCCTTTGCCGCGCACCGTCCGGCTGAGTACAGGTTAGCGGTAACAGGTGCAGCGCAGGGTCAAGCCGGGGAGATTGACACGACGATGCGCCTCGAACCGGCCGATTATGCCGAAGGTACCCTGCCACAGTTGAACCGGCCCAGGTTTCTCGCCATCGTATCTTCCAACACGCTGGCATCGACGATGCTCCGTCGGGCGAGCGGGCGCGTGGACGGGCTTGTAATCGAAGGACCGATTGCCGGCGGGCACAATGCGCCGCCGCGCGGCAAGCTGCAGCTCAGCAACGCTGGCGAGCCGGTGTATGGCGAGCGCGATCATGTAGACGTGGCGGGATTGCGCGAACTTGGCGTTCCCTTCTGGCTGGCTGGCGGCTACGGGAGCGCGGCAAAGCTTCGCGAGGCAATTGAAGAAGGTGCGGCGGGCATCCAGGTGGGGACGGCATTTGCGTTTTCGCGGGAGTCCGGCCTGCGCCCGGACCTGAAGAAGCGGCTGCTGGCCCAGGCGGTGGCTGGCACAGGCAACGTGTTTACCGATCCACTAGCCTCGCCTACGGGATTTCCTTTCAAAGTGGCCCAGCTCGAGGGAACGTCTTCGGAATTCCCGGTGTATCAGGAGCGGAAGCGGGTTTGCGATCTGGGCTATTTACGCGAGCCTTTTGCTACGGACGACGGCAAGATTGCCTATCGCTGCCCGGCGGAGCCCGTGGAGAACTATGTGGCGAAGGGCGGTAAGGTGGAGGAAACGGTGGGCCGGAAGTGCCTGTGCAATGCTTTGATGGCGAACATCGGGCACGCGCAGTCGCGCAAGGACGGGGCCGTGGAGCCGCCGCTGGTTACCGCAGGAGACGATCTGAACTCCGTTGCGCAGTTCGTCATGCCGGGCCAGGATTCCTATGGAGCCGCGGATGTGATTGCATCCTTGCTGGATCTGAAACCCAGGAACGCCGGACAGACTGATCCGATGCTGGTGGCCACAGCCTGATCCGCCCGGGTATTTCACAGAGAAAAATTTCACGTTCGTGACAGGGGTCACGCTCCTTTTTCTAGCCATCCGTGTCTAACTTGGCAAGTTCAGGGGAAGCGGCTTCGCTGCAGTCTTTCGGACGCAAGGTGTTCCGAAGCCGCCACCTTCCGGTTGCCGCAATTCGCGACGCGAAGTGCGGTGATGGCAAGGCGGCGGGGGAAGTGCCGTTGCGGACAATATGTGAGACGCTCCGGCTTCCCTGGGAGGATATTGCGATGAAGAAGCTTTATTCGGTACCACTGGTGCTGATGCTAGCCCTCACCACAACAACGTTACTTGCGCAGCGCGGCGGACGTGGAGGAGGTGCTGGCCAACAGGGGCGTAGTGGACAAGGTCAGGGTCAGGGCCCGATGGCCGGACAGGGTACCAGGGATCAGGCTCGCGATCAGACCCGGGACCGGACGAAAGATCAGACACAGTTGAGCAAGCAGGATCGTGACCGCGTGCGCAGCCAGGCAACGGCGCAGCAGAGAGACCAACTGCGCACCTGCGATCAGACGATGCAACAGACGCGGACACATGCTAAGGCCCTGGCGCGCAACGCTGGCAACTCGAGCTTTAACGTAGAGCAGGCGCAGCGCCAACATGAACAGCTCCAGCAGCAGGTTCAAGCTCTGCAGCAGAACCGCGAGCAGCTCTACGCGGGATTGAGCGAGGAACAGAAGAATGCGGTACAGGAGCGCACGGAAGCGATGCAGCAGATGCACGAGCGCATCCAGAATCGTCTGGAGGCGATTAATCGCGAGATGACGGGCGACACTCTGCGTGCGAAAGAGGTTGCTGAAAACGCACGGGCCATCGATCGCGAGATGAAGTCGTATCAGAAGGAGCTTCAGAAGACGGGTAAAGCCCTCGATCTCCTCTGATGCCCGACGAAGCAGCGGAACGCCGGGTGGCAACTCGGCCAGGCAGAGGCGCAGTTCGATGTGCGAGCGGGGAGTGTTTGTAGTCTTTCCCGTCTGCGCCTCGAATGTCGGGTAACTGGTTTTCAGGCAGTCGGGTCAAGCCTAACTGCCTGAAACAGGCGCCGCACCTCGATTTACGGCGAAGACCTTTGGAACGCGCTCGGCGGGCGCGGGCAGCGGCGGAAATGGTGCGTGCGGCTCGGTCTGGTACCAGTAGGCCGTAGAGAAGAAATTGTCAGAGCGGTTGTTGGCCGTGCCATGCTCGATGGTGACCCGAATGGATTTCTCAAAGTGGAGGGGGCCTTCGACGAACCAGCGGTACATGCAGTAGCGGCCGCCGATGCGCTCTGGATCCACGACGTAAGGCGCGCCCTGGTGCAGATTGGCAAAGGACTGGAGACCAAAGTCCCAGGCTCCGTTGTAGAAATCTTCGGTGCCGGTGCCGTTGATCGTGGGCTTAGGGTCACCGTCGATAAAGATCATGTCGTCGCCCTCGCCAAACCAGCCGTTCTGGTTCTGCAGGACAGACTGGGTTACGCCGATGACATGGCCCTTGCCCTTGGCTTCGAGGAAAACATAGTTGTCGTGGCCGCTCAGGTTCTTTGCCGTTGCTTGTCACTGCTTTGCACGGTGTGGCCTGGCGATATTGCGCGTGGAAACGGCCGAGATCGCCCGGGATGGCGGAGAGCGCGACATAGTCAATGGCGAAGTAGAGGCTCCGGACGCGGTCCGGCCCCTCATTGGTGACGGTCATACGAGCGGCATTCGCGAAAGGCATCTGGAAATAGGCGTTGAGGGCTTTGACGGGCGCGACGGCAAGCAGTGCGGACTGGTAGACGAAATATTCGCCGAGGCCGAGGCCGAAGAAGTCGCCGATGGGGACCTCGACAGACGGCGAGCTTTCGCCGTCCCACCAGGCGCGTAGGACGAGGTTCTTGAGGTGCATGCGGTCAGGCGAGTTGATGGTGAACCAGAGGTGGGTGACGACGCCGGCGCCGGTAACGTCGAGCAGCGTGGCCGACTGACCCGGATCGACGGCGACCCAGTCGGCATTGCCGCCGGTGCGGTCCCAGCTTGAGGAGCGCCGGCTGCTGTAATTGCGCAGGCGAGCCAGGGTGAACAGCTCTTCGGGCGCGACGGATTGCGAATCAGGAGCGGCGGCCGCGGCGGGAAGAGCGCTGAGGCCGATGAGCGCGGACGCGCCGGTGGCGGAGACCATGCCGCCCAGCAGTCTGCGCCGGCCGCGAAATTTCTCATCCATTTCAAGCTTCCCCATAGACAACTCCTCGAGTCCGGATTTTTCGTGACAGCGTATTGTAGCCGCCCGGGCGGTATGCGGGGCGAATGAGTTTCGGGGGTCTTCGGACCTCGGCGGGCGGGCTTCGCGTATGGTCGCCGATCCTGTTATGGTCACTAAGGAAACCTGCAATGAATCCACCCTAGGAAAACCGCGCAGATGTGGAAGCGTTGGCGAATCCGGATACTGTTGTTCCTGGCCGTGCTGGGCCCCGGAATCATTACCGCCAATGTGGATAACGACTCCGGCGGAATCCTTACCTATTCGCAGACCGGCGCGCAGTTTGGCTACACCCTGCTGTGGCTTATTGTTCCCATCACCGTGGCGCTGATTGTGGTGCAGGAGATGTGCGCGCGCATGGGGGTGGTGACAGGCAAGGGCCTGAGCGACCTGATCCGCGAGGAGTTTGGACTGCGGCTCACGTTCGTTCTGATGGTGCTGCTGGTGGTGGTGAATTACACCAACGTGGTAACCGAGTTTATTGGGATCGCCGGCTCGATGCACCTGTTCCATGTGACACGATATATCTCCGTACCCGTGTGCGCATTTCTGGTGTGGGTCCTGGTTCTGAAGGGCGACTACAAGAGTACGGAAAAGGTCTTCCTCGTCGCGTCGCTTGTCTATATTTCCTACATCTTTGCAGGCGTGCTTTCGCAGCCCAGCTGGCACGATGCGTTGTGGGCTTCGATCAAGCTGCCGGCAAAGTCAGTATGGCGCGACAAGGCTTACACCTACATGGCCGTGGGCGTGGTGGGGACGACAATTGCCCCGTGGATGCAGTTCTATCTGCAGTCGTCGATTGTGGAGAAAGGCATCCGCGTGAAGGATTACGGCGCTTCGCGGTTGGATGTGATCGTGGGCAGCTTTTTCACCGACCTGATTGCTTGGTTCATTGTGGTGGCGTGCGCGGCTACGCTCTATGTGCATGGTATGGGCGCGATTCAGGTGCCGTCGGACGCAGCCGAGGCGATGCGTCCGCTGGCCGGCGACTACGCGTTCGTGCTGTTCGCCTTTGGGCTGTTCAACGCTTCGCTGTTTGCGGCGTCGATTCTGCCGCTCTCGACGGCTTACACGGTTTGCGAAGGCCTGGGGCTGGAGTCGGGCGTGGACAAGAGCTTCCGCGAGGCTCCGTTCTTCTACTGGCTTTATGCGGTGCTGATAGCCGGCGGGGCCATCACGGTGCTGGTGCTGCCGGATGCACAACTGGTGAACTTCGCGATTCTTTCCCAGGTGCTGAACGGCATTCTGCTGCCGGTGATCATTATTCTGATGCTGCTGTTGGTAAACCGCGCCGATCTGATGGGCGAGCACAGAAACTCGCGGCTGTGGAATGTGATTGCGTGGGGGACGAGCGTAATTGTTATCGGTATGACGCTGGTGATGCTGTGGAGCATGCTTCCCGGGCACTGATGGGCGGGTGCGTATGTGTAGAGCAGAGAATCCCCGCTGCTCCAGACGGTGAGGACGCCCCTGTACTTTCTACTAGCCAATGATCGCCGGCTGCGAGGTCAACTTGGGATCGGGACCGTACTGATTCGGTCCGTGGTTGCCATCGAGCGTCATCATCGCCAGCAGGGCGAGAGCGCCTATGATGGGAACAAGTACGAGCAGGACCCACCACCCGTTCTTACCAATGTCGTGCAGGCGGCGCACGGTGCAGGCCACGCAGGGAACCAGGGCGACCAGCGCATACGCGAAATAAATAAAGTACATGGAGGCGCCCATCTCCGGCTGATTTACAAGCGCGAAACCAACACTGGCCAGATAGAGCACGAGGAGGATCACGACGTTGTAAAGGAAAAATATCCAAAATTCCATGCGGCGCGACCTGCCAGTGAATTCGGCGTAACGCTGCCAGACCTGCAGATACCAACTCATGGGAACCCTCCTATCTCGGCTTTCCGCTGCATTTGGCATGAGCGCGATGGCTCACGCTGCGGAAGGAACGGATCGCCTGGCATTTCCGGGTTGTATCGAAAACTTGTGGAAGCATACACCATTTCTGAAGACCGGGTCTGTGATCCAGAGCTCAACCGGTACCGAAACAGTACGCTTGCCCTCATCGCATGAGCCGTACATGCCGAATGATAGAGTGTGGGTATGAATGCACAGTTGCGTGGGGTCAGGGCTTCCCTTTGCCGGCGTGTGGCCGTAATGGCGGGGCTCTTTTTTGTAACCGCCACTCCGTTCGTTGCCGGACAACCCCCGGCGCCAGATCCTGCCGCACCCTCGGCAAGCGCTCAGAACATGCCTGCTCCCGTATGCGAGCCGGCTGCGCTTGGATCGCCATACATTCCCGTGGATAGCTGGGTGTATCCAGCGGTGCTGCGGCTTTATTCCCTGGGATTCCTCGATCACGTCTTTCTGGGGATGCGTCCCTGGACGCGCGCCAGCGTGGGCCGCATGCTGGAGGACGCCAATGCAAAGATCCAGGATGCCGATGAAAGCCCGGCGGCTGAACAGGCTCAGGATATCTATGAGGCTTTGATCCAGGAGCTTGAACCCGATATTCAAGGCCCGTGCCTGTCGCATGAAGGCGGTGGACGCATCGAGTCGATTTACACCGTTGCCCGCGGCATCAGCGGCACGCCGCTCCACGACAGCTTTCACCTCGGGTCCACCATCATCAACGACTACGGGCGCCCCTTTGAGAATGGATTGAATAATTACTCGGGCGTCAGCGGCTATCTGACTTCAGGCCGTTTTGCTCTTTATGTGCGCGGCGAGTTACAGGGAGCTCCTTCCGCGGCCGGATATTCCAGTACTTTGGCATCGGAACTCTCATCGCAGGACATGATACCTTTTATCAATCCAGAGACAAATACTCCCTATTCACAAGCCACGATCCCCCTGGGACCTATCGAGGCCAAGACCCACGGCCGGTTCCTGGAAGCCTACATCTCGTATCAGTTGATGCACCATGTTTTCTCGTTTGGGAAGATGGACCAGTGGCTGAGTCCCGCCGAGGGCGGCGCCTTCGCCTACTCCAACAACGCTCAAAATATCTACGGCTTCGAAATCAACCGCATTGAGCCGGTTCGCGTGCCGCTGCTGTCGCGGATTACTGGTCCCTTCCGCTACGAATTCCTGGTTGGCGCGCTTCGGGGGCACACCTATGTTCCCAACCCCAATAACACAGGCCCCAACGTGATTAACCCTGGCAACCCGTGGATGCACCTAGAGAAGATCAGCTTCAAGCCCACGCCCAATCTCGAATTCGGTTTTGAACGCACTGCTATATGGGGCGGCAAGGGACATGCTCCCATCACCATTCACACTTTTCTGAAGAGTTTCTTTAGTTTTGCAGCCCCGAACGAAGCCACCAAATACGGGCGCAACGATCCGGGCGCACGCTTTGGCGCCTTCGACTTCAACTATCGCCTGCCCTTTCTTCGCAACTGGCTTACACTTTATGCGGATTCCGAGGTGCATGACGACGTTTCGCCAATTGACGCTCCCCGCCGTGCTTCGTGGCGCCCCGGCCTTTATCTCTCCCACTTCCCGGGTGTGCCGCGGCTGAGCCTGCGCACCGAGGCGGTGTGGACCGACCCGCCGATTACCAACAGCCGCGGCGGCTACTTTATGTATTGGGAGACCATCCAGAAGCAGGGATACACCAACCAGGGGCAGATCTTCGGCGACTGGATCGGTCGCGAAGACAAGGGCGGCCAGGCCTGGCTTACTTATCACCTGAGCGGCGACGAGTGGATTCAGGGCGCATGGCGCCATCAGAAGGCCGCCAAGGACTTTATCGCCGGCGGTACCACGCTGAACGACTTCAGCGTGCAGTTGGTAAAGCGTCTTGGCCCCAACTTCGAGCTCAACGGCAACTTTGACTTCGAACGCTGGAAGGCGCCGATCTATAAGCCTGGGGCGCAAGACGTGACGGCAACGACGATCCAGCTAACGTGGTTTCCGGGGCGGAAGGTGAGCTTCTAGCCGGAATTGTTTGAGTGGCTGCGCTCGCTGTTACTCTGCAAAGATTTGACCAAGCGTGGCCAATGTGGCGCGCAGCGTTTGCTGCGTGATTGCACCGGAACGCTTCACAAGGCGCGCCTTGTCAACGGCTCGAATCTGGTCAAGCAGGATCAAACCGCTCTTTCCCGCGTGCCTCACAGGGATTCGGAAAGGAGCGGGGTGGCTACCCGTTGTCATGGGGGCAATGATGGCGGTGCGCAGGAAGTCGTGCATTTCAGGCGGCGAAATCACCACGCAGGGACGGGTTTTCTGAATCTCGCTGCCGATGGTGGGATCGAGGTTGACCAGCCAAATCTCGCCTCGGCCTATTCGCGGGGGCTTTACCATTGCAGATCCGCGTCCGCCTCATTCGCGAACGAGGGAAGCACAAGCGCGTCATCTCCGCTGGCGGCCACCATTTTGCTAGCTTCTGCCCAGCCGCTGCGGGGGGCAGGGGCAGGCCGGCGCAGGACGAGAGTATTTCCCTCAACGACCATTTCAGCCTGATCGGTCAGTCCTACTTGCTGCAGCAAAGGCTTGGGAATGAGCACTCCCTGCGAATTGCCCAAACGCCGGATCGTTATGAGCATGATTCCTCCATGTAATAACAATGTTATCACATGGAAGTGGCTTTGTCGTGCGTCGCGGTAGAGCGCAGGGTAATCGTATGAATCCGGATTGTGTCTTAACGGTCGTCGGTGGAGCTGGATTCTGAATCCATAGGAGCCAAGAAGGACAGATCACCTGTTGGGACGTACTTATCAAAGCAAGTGACACAGAGGTATTCGCTTTCTACCTTGTGCTGGAAATAACGATCTCCCGGGTCGATGTGCTCATTGCAGATCGCGCAGTGCTCGTGGTCCCAGCCATCTGCAACAAGTTCCGCATCTGGTTCTAGGGCCTCTCTCTCCTTGAACGGCTGTAGCTTGCGCCAATGCCGTCCCTCTGAGTCCACAAAGTGCGTTGCAATGGCGGGTCGTGAAGCGAAGATCTGTCCTTCCCATGCCGAGGGGCCGTCCTCAACTAAGATTGCAGTCTTCCCGTAAAGCTGGCCCGCGAACGTCATCCGCGATCCAGGCGAAAGACTCCCGGGAGGATCGCAGGTGCGGAATTCGGCAGTGCCGTCTTCGCCAGGATCAGCTTGCCAGTCTCCCGTCAGGCAATTTCTATCGGGACTGAGAAACGTGCACCATCTTTCTGGATCAACAATACGTAAATCACTGACTCGACCACGAATCTTCCAGCTCGGCAGTGCGGGATGCTGCTTTGTTGCAGGAATGAGCGGTCCATCTTGTATTGACTCTACTTCGAGATAAGCAAGATTTTTGCGCGTAACCGGTGCGCGGTGCATTTGGATAGAAACCTCTGCTGAGAAATCATACCGCGGCCAGTTGAAGGCTGATCGTCACTTTGCCCGTGGGTGCGTTCGATCGTAGACCGCGGTCAATTGCGCCGTGGTGAGTTGCGTGTAACGTTGCGTGGTGGAAAGCCGCTCGTGGCCGAGCAGTTCCTGAATGGCGCGCAGGTCTGCGCCCTCTTCCAGCAGATGTGTGCCGAAGGCGTGGCGCAGCGTGTGCGGGTGCACGTCTGCCGAGAGGCCGCGCAGAATCGCTATGCGCTTTACAATGCGGCCTACGCTGCGCGTGGTGAGCCGGGCCTGGTTGCCGTTTGCGCCGCCGGTCGTGGCCAGGCCACGTAGCCTCAGATTGATGAAGAGCGCCGGTGTTGTTACAACCTTCCCTTCGCTGCATGCAGCCAGGCGCGCCGAGCGCTCCGCCAGATAAGCGCGCAGGGCCTGCGCCGCCGCGTCGCCGAGTGGCACGTAGCGCTGCTTCTGGCCTTTGCCGCGCACCAGCACGGCGTCGTTGGCCCAGTGAATGTCGTCTACGTTCAGGCCGGTCAGCTCTGAGTTGCGGATACCGCAGCCGTAAAGCATTTCGAGGATCGCCCTGTCGCGCGCCGGCCAACTCGCCGCGTCCTCGTTCACCGTGTCCACCACGCGGTTCATCTGCTCGATGGACGGCACGCGCGGCAGGTGTTTGGGCAGCTTCGGAGTCGCCACCAACGAAGCTGTATTCTGCTCGACGTATCCGGCACGCGCCAGCCACTTGAACCAACTGCGAATGGCCGCGAGTGCCCGTGCTGCCGAGGCCTTGGAGAGGCCGCGGTCGTAAAGCGTGCTGAGGTATGCGCGGATGTGCGTGTGCTCGATGCTATGGACGTCGCAGTCACCGCAATTTTCGGCGGCCCAGGCAGCAAAGTCGCGCAGTTCGCGCTCGTAGGCGCGCAGGGTATGTGCCGAGGCGCCGCGCTCATTGGCGAGCATGTGCAAATAGTTGCTGACCAGAACACTCAGTGACGGGTCGGCCGCCTGTGTGGCACTGGCGTTCATGCTGTCTCCTCGCCGGGCTCGGGACCGGCGGGTGGAGTGGGCTCAGGATCCTTCCGCTTGCCGGGAACCAGCCGCAGGCGTGGCGGAGCCGGAGGCACATCGGTCTGAGGCGGCCGCCGTTTGGCGCGTGGGTGATGCTCTTGATGTACCTTTTTGAGCCGCCCCAGCGCCAGATGCGTGTAGACCTGTGTGGTGGAGATGTCAGCGTGGCCCAGCATGAGTTGAACGCTGCGCAGGTCCGCGCCGTGCTCCACCATGTGCGTGGCGCAACTGTGGCGCAGCATGTGAGGACTGGCTTTGCCGGCAGCCTTCACCAAGTGCCAAACCCATTGGCGCGTAAGGGGCATGCCGCGCAGCGAGAGAAAGAGATGTGCACGGCCTGCTGCGCCGGGATCGTGCTTGGCTGCCGCGGTCTTTTTCCTTGATCCGACGATCCGTGCAAGGTGAGGCCGTCCTTCGCGCAGATAGTTCTCGAGCGCCTCAACGGCCGCCTGGCCGAGCGGCACGATGCGCTCTTTGTCGCCCTTGCCGCGCACCTGCACACGGCCCGCGTCCAGCGCCAGGTCACTGGTGCAGAGTGCCGTTACCTCAGAAACACGCAAGCCTCCGCCGTAAAGCAACTCCAGGATGGCGCGGTCGCGCAGTTCGGTGGCCTTTGCCTTCGGGTGCGAGGCGGCCATCGCGGCGCGCTCGAGCATTTCAGTCACTTCGGGCTCGGCCAGAGACTTTGGTAATACCTTCCAGGTTTTTGGCGACTCGATGTTGACCGTGGGATCGTGGTGAATTCGCCGGTCAAGCAGTAGCCATTTGTAGAATCCGCGCAGGCAGCTCAGTTTGCGGGCCGCGGAGCGCGAGTCGATATTGTGTGCCCTCAGGTGCTCCAGAAAGGCCGCCACATCCTCATGCGCAGCGGTTTTCAGCACTGCATGGCGGCTCTCAAGAAACTCGGCGTACGTCTTCAGATCGCTGTCGTAGGCTTCGCAGGTGAGTGGACGTAACCCCTTTTCCACGCGAAGATACGCCTGGTAGCTCTTCAGTAGCGACAAATTGCCAGCACTGTCCACACCCCGATTATCCGCGTCTCCCAGAGCCATCTGGCGGCGCGGCGACACCCGCAGTACCTGGTTCATCAAGGGATCAAAATGATCACTCCGCAGAGCGCGGAATCGCGATACGATACTAGGCCGTTTCAGTACGTCTGGCGTGCAAAGAAGTGGCGTTTCATAGACAATAAAGAAGAATGACTCTTTCAAGCAGGATTGGAGAACAACCAGCACAGACACAAGTGCGCAAATGGAGCGCCAAAGAGTTCAAAGAGCTGGTTCTGGGCAGCGGGCTGAAGGTAGCTGTCTTTGATTGCGATGGGACGCTCTGGGGCGGCGACGCAGGTTCGGGTTTCATGAACTGGTCGCTGGAGCAGGGGTTGGTTTCCCGCTCTGTAACCGATTGGATTGATACGCGTTACAGAGCTTATCGTGCCGGACAGGTGAGCGAAGTTGAGATCTGCGGCGAGATGGTGCAGATGTACGCCGGCCTTCACGATGAGGAACTGCGTTCCGCGGCCGCCCGCTACTTCAACCAGTTTTTGCGGCCGCACATTTTTGTGGAGATGGCCGATCTGGTGGCCGCGCTTCGCCGCGACGGCGTGGAACTGTGGGCCGTGAGTTCGACGAACCGTTGGGTCATTGCCGAAGGGATGCGCGAGTTCGGTATCCCTGAAGAACGAATTCGGGCTGCACAAGTGCGCGTCGCCAACGGCATCATTACCAGCGAGTTGGTGGACGTTCCCACCGGCGAGGGTAAGGCAGTCACGTTGCGAAGCGTAGGGCTTGAAGCGCCCGATGCGGTCTTCGGCAACTCATTGCATGACCTGCCGATGCTGGAGATGGCACGCTGCCCTTTCCCCGTGAACCCCTCGCCCTCGCTTATTGAAGCCGCTGCCAAACGTGGATGGGGCTACTTCCGTCCCGCCGCCGCTGAGGGCGTGTCGGCGGCCGTAGCCGGGGAATAGGCCTCGGACCAGCTGTCCAGCGGGAAAGCAGGCTGGTGAAAAGAGCTGCTTGACGCAAAGTTCAGGTGTTGCTATCTGCATCCTTTTCAGCTGTTTTGCTTCGGCCGGTTTACACTAGGCATGTGGATGAATCGCAGCCCCAGCCGCAACCTCACCAGCCCGGTCCCGCGCTTCGCTTTGTAGCTGCGGCATTAATCATGCGCGACGGCAAGGTGCTGATCGGGCAGCGCCGTCCCGATCAACCCATGGCTCTCAAGTGGGAGTTCCCGGGCGGCAAGATTGAGCCTGGAGAGACGGCGCAGGAGGCGCTGGCTCGCGAACTGCACGAGGAGCTTGGTATTCAAGCCGCGATCGGAGTTGCCGTGACGCGCATCCGGCACAACTATCGCCATGGCGGTGCGGTTGATCTGCAATTCTTTGCTGTGCAGGAATTCACGGGCGAACTGGTCAACCACATCTTCCACCAGGTGATCTGGGTGAAGCTGGAAGACCTGCCGAATTACGATTTCCTGGCGGCCGATCTGGGACTGATCCGCGACCTGGCCGCGGGAAAACTTCTCTGAACTTCAAATAAATCTCTGTGCTGCACGGGGTTGACCCGGCAATAGCGGTGCCATCAGCCCGACCCTGCTGAGCTTTGCTATTTACGCGTGCCGCGCCTGCTTTCCGCGCTGCGCCTTGCTTCTTTGATGGCGGCTTCGAGTGCGGGTGCAAAGTCGGCTGCGACTCGGGCTTTGGCGCGCTGCGCGTCGAGGCCTTTGGCCGCAAGATAGTCTTCCATGTGGCGGATGGGGCCGGAACTGGGCCTGCCGGGAATGCGCACCGGCACGCAGTCAATGAGCGTAGGACCGTTGCCGCGGCGTGCGTGGGCCAGGGCTTCGTGCGCCACGCGATAGACGGCTATCGCATCATCGCGATCGACGGGGATGACGGGCAGATTGGGACTGGGCGTTTTTATGGAGCTCTTGCGGCCCGCGTTAGTAGTGGTGCGCAGCGCTTCGAAAGGCGAGTTCGCCTGCCGGACGAAGATCATTGCGAGGTCGTGGGCGACGACGAAATCCAAAGCCTCACGCAGAGCGCTGGTGGACTCGCCGCAGAATGCGACCGTGACTTTGCTGCTCTTGTTGAGCTTGTGCGCAAAGGCTGCTCCGGCGGCTGCGCTGAGCAGTGAGGAGGCGGGCAGGGGACCGGCCAGAACGCCATGCGTGAGGTGCGGCCCCGTGCCGGCTGTGAGCGGTTTCAAAATGGGACGAAGGAGGCTTTGAAGCGGCACGCCCTTGACGAAGCCTGCAAAGAGATCGGAAGAGGCAAGGGTATCGCCGGAGAGCAGGTCAATGACTGCACCGGCTGCGACGGCCTCAGATCCAGAGCGGAACATGCTTGCACTGCGAAGGCCGGATGCGGCGCCAGACCTGCGGAGATGCTCGCGCAACATGCGGCACTTGAGCATGGCGGTGTAAATCTGGATCAGCCTGGCATTGGAAATAAGCGAGAAGCCTTCAGATGCGGAAGGCTCGGCGGACAGACGGGGCTTTTTGCTGGTACGTGTCTTCATGCGATGGAAAGGTGGTGCCGGATGTTGCGATTGTAATGGATGACGGGCGGGTTTGCGCGCGGTCCCACTTACCATTGCACGCCGGGATAAAGGCCGGGATACGGAAAGAGCCATCCCGGCGGCGCGGAAAGCGGCAGGACGCTGTGTGCTGGGGCATTCATCAGAAGACCGGCCAGCGGTGATTAGAACCTTTGTCTATTCAAACCGTGTGCTTCTATGTTTTCATGCGGACTGTACCCCGGAATGTATTGCTGATGATGCGCGGGCGCAGGAAGGCGCGCTGGCTTGGGTGCAATCGCTGCAACGGGGTGTAACTTGAATAGGTCTACGGAACCGGGCTTGCCGGCACGCTGAGTATCGCCCCCGCCGGGTTTGCCGTGCGCATCGCGAGGCAACAGCCACGACAGGAGGAACTCGCCGATGATGAACGCGTATGGGACGAGGAAGCTCGGCAAAGGCTTGCCGATGCGCTATCTGCTGGTGGTGTGGCTCATGGTCATGGGGGCCATCGCCTTCCTGGACCGCACGAACATCTCCATTGCCGGCATCCAGCTCGGCCAGGAATTCAAAATTGACGACACGCATCTGGGCTGGGTCTTCAGCGCGTTTCTCATCGGCTACGCCGCGTTTCAGATCCCAGGCGGCATCCTGGCGCGCCGATTTGGGCCCAGGCGGGTGCTGACCATCGGCGTGATCTGGTGGGGTGTGTTTACGGCGCTCACCGCGCTAGCTCCTCCAGGTATCCCGGGAGCTCTGCTGATTCTGATTTTGATCCGCGTGGCACTGGGGGCTGGTGAAGCGGTAATGTACCCCTCGGCAAACCAGTTCGTGGAGCGCTGGATTCCGATAGAAGAGCGCGGCAGGGCCAACGGCATCATCTTTGGAGGTGTAGGTCTGGGATCGGGGCTGGCGCCGCCGCTGATCACCGCCATCATTCTTGGCTACGGGTGGCACGCGTCGTTCTGGTTTTGCGCCACCCTCGGCGTGCTCGCAGGAGTCGTGTGGTATTGGGCCTCGCGCAATACGCCAGAAGAGCATCCGTGGGTAGGTGCAGGTGAGTTGGAACACATCGCCAGCGGGCGGGGCGATCAGGAGCACGGTCAGGTATCGAAGGGCGGCCGGAAGGACGCAAAGCCGAAGATCCCGTGGGGGAAGATCATCCGCAGTAAGGACATACTTGCTGTGTCATGGAGTTATTTCACTTTCGGCTATATTGCGTGGATCTTCTTCAGTTGGTTTTATATCTATCTTGCGGAAGTGCGCGGCTTGAGCCTGAAGACAAGCGCGCTCTACGCGATGGTTCCATTCATCGCGATGACTGTAGGCTGTCTCATCGGCGGCGTGGCCAGCGACTGGCTGGCGAGCCATGTGAGCCCGCGTGCGGGGCTCTCCTACATGCCGGGCTTTGCACTTGTGCTCACGGGAGTTCTGCTGGCGGTGGGAGCCAACGCCCACAGCGCCGTGACGGCAAGCCTGGTGCTGGCGAGCGGCGCCGGTGCGCTGTATCTGTCGCAGAGCTCCTACTGGTCGGTAAGTGCGGATTATGCCGGCGAATTCGCAGGTCCTGTCTCCGGCACCATGAACATGGCCTGCCAGATCGGCGGGGCGCTCACCGCTTCGGTCACGCCGCTGATCGCCGCACACCTTGGATGGGTGGCGTCGTTCCTGGCCGCATCGGTGTTGGCGGTTACGGGTGGGTTGGCGTGGCTCGCGGTTGATCCCACAGCACGGCTTGTACCGGCCTCAGAGCCGGTCGGAAATCTGGCCGAAGGCTCGAGCTAGGTCGAATAGTCTGCGTTGATATGGATGTACTCGACGGTAAGGTCGGTAGTCCAGAAGACGCACGATCCGCTTCCCTGGTGCAGGTCGATGGAAACGGAGAACTCGCGCTGCTCAAGGTAGGCGTGCGCCGCGGCTTCGTCGTAGCGGGGGTCGCGGCCTCCATCGCGGCAGATGGGTAGATCGCCAAAGCGGATGTCGAAGCGCTCAGGATCAATCTGGGCGCCGGAGTAACCGATCGCCGCAGCGAGACGTCCCCAGTTGGGATCGCAGCCGGCCCACGCGGTCTTTACCAGCGGCGAGTGGGCGATGGCCTTGGCTACGCGCAGCGCGTCGGCGTCGGTGGCCGCTCCGCTGATGTGCAACTCAACAGCATGCTTGACGCCTTCGCCGTCAGCGACGATCTGGCGTGCGAGCGAGGTGCATACCTGGTTGAGCGCGTCGGCGAAAGCCTGATTGCCGGCGCCGATGGATGCGGCGCTCGCGCCGGATGCGAGCAGCAGGACCGTATCGTTCGTAGAGGTGTCGCCGTCGACGGAGATACGGTTGAAACTGATCTCGACGGCATCGCGCAGATACGTGTCGAGCACTGCGGGTTCAATGGCCGCATCGGTGAGCACGTAAACCAGCATGGTGGCGTGCGGCACCAGCTGCGGATAGATCATACCGGCGCCCTTGCCGAGAGCGGCAATGCGGACTTCGCGGTTGGTTCCATCCGGGGTGGTAATTTCGATGCTCGCGAAGGCTGTCTTTTCCACGGTGTCGGTGGTGAGGATGGCGTTGGCGGCCTCGTGGAAATGTGCGGCGTCCGCTCCGATGGAGGCGGCGAGCCCGGGCAGCGCGGCTACCAGCTTGTCAGCGGGAAGCGGCACGCCGATGATGCCGGTGGAAGAGGGAAAGACCTCTTCAGGCCGGCAGCCGAACTGTTGCGCAGCGGCCGTGCAGGTGGCGCGCGCAGCGTCGATGCCCGCCTGACCGGCGGCACAGTTGGCGTTGCCGGCGTTGATGGCCGCTACGCGCACCTTGCCTCCTGTGGCGCGCAGGTGTTCTTTATCGACGATGAGTGGCGCGGCGGTGACCTTGTTGGCGGTGAAGACGGCGGCGGCGCTGGCAGGTGCGTCGGCAACGATGAGGGCGAAGTCCGGGCGGCCGCTGGCCTTGACGCCGGCTTTGGCGGCGCCGAAACGGAATCCGCGCGGGATGAGATCGGACGATGGGACACTCACGGCGTTCACCCATTTAATCTAGCAGGTGACTGGAGTGGGAATGGCAGAAAGCCGGACGGAAATGGAAGCCAGCGGCATTGCCGGAGCGGACGCGCAAGCGCCCGAGTTTCTGGAGATGCGGGCAGTGAATGTGGCGCGTGGCGACCGCGTGGTACTGCACGACGTGAACCTGAGCATCCGTGCCGGCGAGCACGTGGCCATCATGGGGCCAAACGGGTGCGGCAAGTCCACGCTGATCCTGACGATGACCTGTCAGATCTATCCCATGGTGCGGCCGGGAATGCATGTACAGATCTTCGGGCGCGAGCGTTGGGACCTGACCCAACTGCGAAAACACTTTGGCGTTGTGAGCACAGATCTGCCGGGAGAACGAACGGCCGTGACGAGCGGGCTGGACGCGGTGATCGCGGGCTTCTTTTCCGCCTCGTCCCTGTGGCCCAACCTGCACGTGACTGAGGAAATGCGCGAACGTGCCGTGGAGGCGCTGGAGCGCATGGAGGCTTCGCATCTGGCGTCGCAGTTGGTCGGCACCATGTCGGCCGGCGAAAAGAGGCGCATTCTCATCGCGCGTGCGCTGGTGCACAGGCCGAGGCAACTGCTGCTGGATGAGCCCTCAAACGCGCTGGACCTGGCGGCGCAGCGGGAACTGCGCGAGACGCTGCGGCGGCTGGCGCGCGAAGGCACGGGGCTGGTGCTGGTCACGCATCACCTGGGCGATATTCTGCCGGAGATCGAACGTGTCATCCTGATGCGCGGAGGGCGCATTGTGGGCGACGGACCGCGCGAAGATTTGCTGACCGAAGCACGGTTGAGCGAGCTGTTTCGCACGCCGGTGCGCATTGGGCGCGACGAGGAGTGGCTGCATAGCTGGTAAAAGCGGGGAGTAGGGAACAGGGAGTAGAGGTCAAAGGTGAGAATATTTGGGCGCGCGGCGGGATCTTGATCTTGCCGCGCGCCTGATTGCTTTGCGTGCGGTTTGTTAGCTGGGCGAGCCCATGGGGCGCTCGTGAATGATCATCCACGAGATGCCGAATTTGTCGCGCAGCATGGCGAAACGCTGCGCAAAGAAGGTTTCGCCGATGGGCATGAAGATCTGGCCACCGTCGGAGAGCAGCTTGTAGACGCGCTCAGCTTCTTCTGAGCTGTCGACACTGAGCGAGAGGTAAGCGCTGCGCATGGGTTCCACTTTGCCGGGCGGTCCGTCGCTGGCCATCACCACGGCGCCGCCGAGCTCAAAGCGCGCATGCAGTATGCCGTCCGGGCTGGTGCCGGGCAGCATATTCTTGGGATCGGGCATTTCACCGAAGGTCATCCTGTAAAGGATCTTTGCGCCGAGATGTTTCTCGTAAAAGGCGAGAGCTTCAGCGCAATTGCCGGCAAAATTCAGATAGGTGTGCAGCTTCATCGTTTGCCTTTTCCTTTCGGGGATTTGGTCGGGGCTTTGGATGGTGTCTTGAACGGCGGGATGAGCGGCGTGGGGTCTCGCTGTTCCCAGCGCCGGTACGTTTCGGCAAGGATCGCTTCGCGGTTCTGCTCCATGTGCTCGACAAAGGCGCATGGAGCGCCCGTCTGCTCGTGATGCGCTGCCCAGATAAAGAGCTCCAGCAGTACCGGCGCCAGCGCGATGCCCTTGGGTGTGAGGCGATAGTGAATGCTGCGCGCGTCTTCCGCGGCGCGCTCGGCGGCAATGAGTCCGACTGCTTCAAGGTTGCGCAGGCGGTCGGCAAGGATGTTGGTGGAGATCTTTTCGCCGGAGTGCTGGAACTCGCTGAAGGTGCGGAGGCCGCGCACCATCATGTCACGGATGATGAGCAGCGACCAGCGGTCGCCAAACAAATCGAGCGAGATACTTACGGGGCAACCGGAACGCTGCTTTGATTTGGACTTCGCGGCCACAAAGAGAACAATATACATTTTACTTGCAAAATGCAAGTGAAATGTGGTTTGCTGTTGAACGTGGTCCGCCGGGTACTGCTGTGAACAACACAAAGTCAGTGGCAGCGGTCCGGCGGCAATTCTCCAGCGAAGAGAGGTCAAACGATTTTCAATGAGCGCATTGGAGCAGTTTCCCCGCATTACGCCGTTTCTGTGGTTCGACAACAACGCGGAAGAAGCGGTGGATTTTTACGTGAGTGTTTTCAAAAACTCAAGACGCATAAGCGAGTTTCGTAACCCGGGAGAGGCCCCGGTGCCAAAGGGAAGCATTCTGACGATAGCCTTTGAACTGGATGGCCTGAGGTTCACGGCGCTCAACGGTGGTCCGGCACACAAATTTACTGAGGCCATCTCGTTTTGGGTCCGCTGCGACTCGCAGGAAGAAGTGGATTATTACTGGTCGCGGCTGACCGACGGCGGCAGCGAGATTGCATGTGGCTGGCTGAAGGACAAGTTCGGTCTCTGCTGGCAGATTGTGCCTGCGCGCCTGCCTGAACTCATCCGGCATCCGAAAGCGATGCAGGCAATGATGCAGATGAAGAAGCTGGATATTGCGGAGCTGGAGCGCGCAGCGCAGCAGTAGGCTGGCAATTTGCGACTCGCAAGTGCAAAGCCAAAGCGAAACTGAAGCCTGCCTCCGGCAAATGGGAGTGTCACGCGTGAGAAATCTTTTTGAATCGGCACAGGTAGAGGAGGTAAAGCAACGCCTTCTGCAGTTGCGCCCGGATAGCCGGCGCCAGTGGGGCCGCATGAATCCCGCGCAGGCGTTGGCGCATTGTTCAGCGGGAATGGAGATGGCCCTGGGCCAGATTCGCCCGCCAAGGCTGATGATTGGTCGCGTGATGGGCCGCGTTGCCAAGGCCGTCGCTTTGCGCAACGAAGCTCCGATTCCCCGGAATGTGCAGACGGCAAAAGAACTTGTGGTGGCTGACGATCGCGATTTTCGGGCGGAGCGAAGCCGCCTGTCAGGCCTGATCGACCGCTTTGCCGCCGCAGGCCCGGCCGACTGCACCACACATCCCCACTTCTTTTTCGGCCGTCTCACACCCGGTGAGTGGGCAGTTTTGATGTATAAGCATCTTGACCATCATCTGAGGCAGTTCGGTGTATGAGGTTGTCACCGGGCAATGCGCAGCCGGCTATATGCCGCCTGCCGCACCGATGATCTGTGGCTGGCAGCTCTCGCGCCTGTGTGCTACTATGCGGGCAAACAGCTTCCCCTGACCTGAGTCGGAGGTCAAGCGACTCTCGTTTTCAGACGGAACGATGGGAAGGCAGAAATTGTTGCTGGCGCGCCAGCGGGCCTATGGGCATCTTCACCGGAGTAAGTCTCCAACAGCCCTGAAGATAGCGCCGGAACTGTTCATAAAGAACGGCAGGACCAGCAGCAATCCCATGGAGGTTCCATGTCAAAATTTTCGCGTCGTAACTTTATCAAAACCGGCGTGGCTGCCGGCGCTTTGGCAACCACCACGAACCTGCCGCTGCATGCTGCCACGAATGCAGCCACCGAATGGGTTACGCTGGGCAAGTCGGGCGTGAAAGTGACGCGCCTGGCCTTCGGCACCGGCACGTTCAACGGACATGTGCAGCAGGCTCTGGGCCAGGAGGGCTTTACCCGGCTTGTGCGCTACGCATACGACCGCGGTATCCGCTTCTTTGAGACTGCGGAATCTTATGGCGAGTCGCAGCAGATGCTGGGTACGGCGCTCAAGGGCCTTCCGCGCGACAGCTACAGGCTGATGACGAAGGTGACCACCTGGGACAGCGGTAACCCGTCAGACCGGCTGAATGACCTGCTCAGGAACTCCAAAACGGATTACTTCGACATCATGCTGCTCCACATTCAGACGTCGCCCACCTGGCCTGAGAAATCGAAGAAGTGGCAGGACGCCATTCTGGAAGCCCAGCAGAAGAAGACCATCATAGCCCGCGGAGCGTCGGTGCACGGCCTGCCCGCGTTGCGGCAGGTCCCCGGTGATCCATGGCTCCAGATCGCCATGATTCGCATGAACCAAAAAGGAGTCGCTATGGACGCCGCGAGTCCATACACCCGTGGGCTGGGCGACGTGCCCAAAGTGGTTGAGCATGTGAAGCAGACTCTTGCGGCAGGCAAGGGTGTTATCAGCATGAAGCTGGTTGGTGAGGGCAGGTTCAAGAGCCGCGAGGAGCGGCAAAAGTCCATGCGGTTTGCCTTCAGGCATGCGGGTGTGGATGCCGTGACCGTGGGGTACAAGAACACCGCGGAGATCGACGAAGCCATCGAGAACATTAATCTGGCATACGCGTAGTCTCGAACCCGTTTCCGGGCCTCCGCCGGACGTAGTGTAGACTGTTGGCCGGTTTCCCAGGCCATCCAGGGAGGTTCCATGTCGCAGGTATCGCGTCGTAACTTCATCAAAACCGGCGTAGCTGCTGGTGCGCTCGCATCCGCAGGCGGTTTACGCGTGCATGCCGCCACGAACCCTGCCACCGAGTGGGTCATGCTGGGCAAGTCGGGTGTGAAGGTGACTCGGCTCGCCCTCGGTACCGGCACGTACAGCGGGAAAGTGCAGCAAGCGTTGGGTCAAAAGGGCTTTACCCACCTGGTGCATTACGCTTACGACCGCGGCATCCGCTTCTTTGAAACATCTGAGTCTTATGAGGAGTCGCAACAGATGCTCGCGGCCGCCCTCAAGGGCCTTCCGCGCGACAGCTACCGGCCTGATGTCGAAGATCACTACCTATGACGGTGGCGACCCGAAGAAACGGCTTGAGCGGTTGTTCAGGAATTCCGGCACCGAATACTTCGACATTATGCTGTTGCACTGGCAGCATACGGGCAACTGGCCCGAAGAAAGTAAACCGTGGCAAGACGCCATCGTTGAAGCACAGGCAAAGAAGACCATCGTCGCCCGCGGTGCCTCGGTTCATGGTCTGCCCGCGTTGCGCCGGGTGCCCGGCGACGATTGGCTCGAAATCGGCATGATCCGCTGCAATCAAACGGGCATTTACATGGACGCCGAGAATTACTCCATGGACGCCATTGGCAATGTTCCAGAGGTAGTTTCGTACATCAAAAAGACTCGGGACGCAGGCAAAGGAGTCATCAGCATGAAACTGGCGGGCGAGGGCAAATTCAATCATGCGCAACGGCAGCAGGCCATGAAGTTTGCCTTCAGGCATGCGGGTGTGGATGCCGTGACCGTGGGGTACAAGAACACTTCGGAGATCGACGAAGCCATCGAGAACATCAATCTGGCGTATTCCTAATAGAGAAATCCTTCCGCCCGCGAGCCTGCTCAAATGCCGCGCCTGAACTGCCCTGGCGGTGAAAAATGGGCCGGGCGAGGTGCGAATCGGGATAGTTACGTCCGACGGAACTTCCCCCTCTCCAATGAGGTAAGTGTTTGAAAACCGTGGAGTAACTGTGTTTTGTGGTGACCAGTGTAGGCATGTAGATGACTATCGTGTACTTGTTTTGTGGAAGTTTTCATGATATATAATACGCATGTATATCGCACGCGTCCCCAATCGCACCTCGCCTCCGGCTATCCTCCTGAGGGAGTCCTTCCGCGAAGGCGGCAAGGTGAAGTCTCGCACCTTGGCCAACATCACTTCCTGGGCTCCGGAACGGATCGAGGCTCTGGATCGCGCCCTTCATGGAGACTTCGATCACGCCGCCCTCAGTGAACCGACCGTGGGTCCTGCCTTCGGCTTGTTGTATGTGCTCAAGCAGGTTGCCGATCAGATCGGCATATGCCAAGCGTTGGGTTCAAGAGAAATCGGCAAGCTGGGGCTGTTTCTGGTGCTGGCCCGGATCGCTCATCAGGGCTCGCGTCTGTCGGCCGTGCGCTGGGCCGAAGGGCATGCGGTGGCCGAGGTGCTCGGACTGTCGGGTTTCGACGAAGACGATCTATACGATGCCCTGGACGATCTTGCCGAGCGCCAGGAGAAGATCGAGCAGGCTCTTTACCGTCGCTATCGGCAACAGAAGAAGAATCCACCGCGGTTGTTTCTCTATGACGTGACCAGCAGTTATCTGGAGGGAGAGCACAACGAGTTGGGTGCCTTCGGTTACAACCGCGACGGCAAGCGTGGCAAACTGCAGATCGTCATTGGTCTGCTGACCGATGAGCAGGGCGAACCGCTGGCGGTACGTGTCTTTGAGGGCAACAACGGGGATCCGACCACGGTCGCCGATCAGATCAAAATCCTGCAGGAACAGTTTCAGGTGACGGAGTTGGTCTTTGTCGGAGACCGGGGCATGGTGAAGAGCAAGGGTAAGCAGGCTCTTCATCAGGCCCAACTGCATTACATCACCGCTCTTACCGATCCTCAGATTCGCCGTTTGCTGGGCGAGGGCATCCTGCAACTGCCCTTGTTCAGCGAGACGATCTGCGAAGTCGAGCATGAGCAACTGCGCTACGTGCTGCGCAAGAACGAGTCGGAAGCCCTGCGCATCCAACGGCGCTTGACCGACAAGCTCGAGAAACTGGAAGTCCGCATCCAGGTGCGCAATCAGAAGGTACAACAGCAACCATTGTGCAAGCCGGAGGCCGGATTACATCAACTCCAGCTTTGGGTGCAACGGCACAAGATCGAAGAACTGATCCAACTGCGCCTGGAAGGCGGCCAGATCGTTATGGAACTCCAACAGCAGGCCATGGCCAGGCATCTGGAGTTGGCCGGCTGCTATGTGATCACTACCGATGTTGCCGGCACCGAGATGGATGCCCAGCATGTGCACGACAGCTACATGGCACTGCAAAGGGTGGAGCGGGATTTTCGCGCTATGAAGACCGGCGC
Organism: uncultured Acidobacteriota bacterium; assembly: GCA_963830225.1. Classification (GTDB taxonomy): domain Bacteria; phylum Acidobacteriota; class Terriglobia; order Terriglobales; family Acidobacteriaceae; genus Telmatobacter. The sequence continues at coordinate 1,913,858 of CAWHLO010000001.1, forward strand.
ACTGGAAGTACGGCCCATCTTCGTGCAGAAGGCCAGCCGGACAAGGGGCCATGTCTTCTGCTGCATGTTGGCGCTGAAGCTGGCACGGGAGATGGAGCGACGGCTGCGTGCCACCTTCGGAACCACCGGGGACAATCCTTACGCCGTCACGCTGCCCGATGCCATGGCCGCACTGAGCCGCTTGTGCCTGTTGAATTACCCGGCAAACAAAAGTGGAGATGTGGTTACCAAGCTTCCCCATCCCAATGATGCCCAACGAAGGATCTTGCAAGCGTTCCATGTCAGCTTACCAAGGCTGTAGTTACCCAGACTGTAGGCAGACACTATAAACACCGAGAATAGGTGCATGTCGCAACATTTCAAATACTTGCAAGAGAATTTATGCTTTCTTCCAAAAGGAAGTTCCGCCTGAACTTAAAATCGAGACCTGGGGCACCCTCGGGTTGTGGTCGCATCAGCATTTCAAGACCTGGGCCACCCGGCAGCCACCTTACGTTGATGAAGGAAAGTTTAGCTCCGGACCACGACAAGCTTCATGCTCCCTAAGGATCACAATGATAATTGCCGATATCGTGGTTACAATCGTGAATTCTAAGAACCAATACAAGTCTCTGTGATAGTGTCCAAGCACTAGTAGAGAAATTCCGTGAGCTCCAAGTGCCCCAGCAAACAGCGCTGCGAAGCTCAGAAGGAAGCGAAGTCTAGACCAATTTGCGTCGGGTTGACGAGACCACATCAGAATACAAAGAGTCCAAGCCAAAGAGGCTGCCCCTTCTCCAAAAAACAAAATGCTATCAAATGGAAAATTAGCCGGGACGAGGCCAAAGGCGCTCAAACCAGCTGAAATTCCAGCTAAACACAAAGCACCAAATAAGAAAGAAAATGGCATCCCCGCCCACAAGATGGACATCCCGCTCGAGGCTTTGCGCTCGCCAATAACGGCATCAGGTTTGGAGAAGGAGTTGTACACACGAGATGCAAAAGCAAAAGGGAAGCCCATAAGAACCACGCACACCAAGGCGAACACATCATCTCTCCCATAGGTGATACACCACGCTTCCCAAACTCCTGCGAAGCAGGATATTACGACGTAAAGGCTATCAACAGTATTCAAAAGTCGCATGCTGCTGGATTCCCCTCAAAGCACTGCCGGATGGGGCCGAGTTACCGAATCAGGTCCAAAACGATGAAGGTTGCTGGGGGCTGGCCCACACATGTTTTTCCTTCGCTGACCTAACCACCACCGGGGGTGCCCCATCCATGCGGCCTCTTTTGCCGCATGGGTGGGATACCTCCTCAGCCTCAGGCGCGGGAAGCCCCGATCTCCACGATACTCTCGCTTCTATCCCCCACCAGCCGCGCCACAACCTGACCCCAGTAAGCCAGCCGCGGCTTATAGAACGGCTCATTGTGCGCATGATCCGGCACCACCACTAATTCGGCACCTTCGGCCCCCCACTCCGCCAACCGCCGCGCCATCTCCACTGGAAACATCTGGTACCCCGTCGCTATCAATCCCCTATTACCTCTGTGTTCAGATGCCAGACGGTTATGTGCTTTGGATTTCGCGTGCTGAAGAAGACCAAGCCATCACCCAAAATGAAACCTGGGCCCGCACCCCATGAATTAACCATCGTCATGTCTGACAACTTCGCAGCCTCGATTGCTCTACGTTGCTTATTGTTGAGTTTATGTCGAACGAACTCAACCCACTCCGCTCTTGTGTGGAGCATGAGTCTGGAATCCTTTCGCTTGCCATCTCGCCACTTTCCATAGACGACGACCTCGATGGGGAACTTCAAAATCGTTCCAGCTGGCAGCCTATCGGGCACGGCCACAGCCAATTTGAAGTCCGAAATTGCTCGAATGGCCTGGCTCGCCGTGATACCAAGAGTGCAGAATAGGGATCCTCCTCCATCTGTATCCCTATCGTGCTCGAGATCAAATTTTGCTGTCGGCCCTGTAACTTTCACTGGGCAGTTGTCATTAAGAGGAAATGGCTCTGGTGGAACCTGACATACCGCGACTGAAGTAGCGAAGAGCAGCGTTATCGTTATGAGTCCGCTTAATTCCTTCCATTCCATATGTCTCTCCGTAAACTGCTACGCTTGCCAATTCCTTCCTACCGCATGGGGGGGAAGACCTTCTCAGCCCATGCTTCAGTCACCCACGACAGATTCCAATTCTTTCTCCCCCACCAGCCGCGCCACAACCTCACCCCAGTAAGCCAACCGCGGCTTATAGAACGGCTCATTGTGCGCATGATCGGGCACTACCACTAACTCGGCGTTCTCCCCGCCCCACTCAGCCAGCCGCCGTGCCATCTCCACCGGAAACATCCGGTCCCGCTCACTGTGCACAATCAGCACAGGCTTCCGCCACCGTTGCAGCGGCTCCTCGCCACTCCAGATCGGCGGCAGCACCGCAGTGCAGAACCGCGGCACACCCATCGAGCACGCCGCATCGCGAAAGGAAGTGAACGCCTCGCAAAGCACCAGCCGCTCCGGCGCCGTCTCTTCCGCAATGGCCGTGGCAATGCCGCTGCCCAGTGAAAACCCCAGCAGTGAAACCGGCTCTCCCGGCATCAGCGTCCGCAAGAACTCAAATGCCGCAACCGAATCCCGCTCGCACCGGCTCCAGTCCACCGCGCCCGTGCTGCGTCCGTAGCCGGAGTAGTCAAACACCAGCGACGCCACGCCCTGCTCCGCCAGCAAATCCTGCACCGGCGTCCAGTGCTCCACCACCTCGCCGATTCCGTGGCAGATCAGCAGCACCGCCCGTGGCGCCTCGCCATCCGGCCGCACAAACACCGCGTCCAGCACCTGCTCTCCGCTCGCGACCGAGTGCCGCGAAGCCCCATGCCGCGATCGTTCCACACGGTCTCTCTGCACGCGTCCCAGCACGCGATCCCTCACCAGCGCCGCCCGGCTGATCCCCGTAACCGCGTATCGGAAGGTAACTCGCTGGATGCCCATCGAGAGACGCGCTCCTCAATTCACTGGCGCAATCAAATACTGCTCCAGCTTTCCATTCGGATAAGTGTAGGTAGTTAACTCCAGCTTCTTGCTCGGATAAGTGATCGCAAACTCGCGAAACGTCATGCCCCCGCGCTGTGTGCTGTAAGTCTGTTTAAAGCTCATCGGATCGCCCAGCGGCGCCAGGCTCTTCTCATAATCGGAAATCGCCTGCGCGTCGAAGTACGCATTCAGGTTTGGCGACAGCAGCTTGCGGTCAATCTTCCCATGCTGCAGCCCGCGATAGATGGCCAGCATCTGCTTCTCCATCGGAGTCAGCGAAGGTTCGGAGCCACTCACAATCGGCTCAATCATCCGCGCAATCGTGCCGGCGGCGTTCACTGCATCCTGGTTGGTCAGCACCACCACCGCATCGCCAGAAGCGGGCACCACCTCGTTGTCTGAAACAAACCCTGACACCTCACCGGAGTGCGCAATCACCTTGTGCCCGTCCCGTTCCAGCACCTGTACGCCCAGCCCATAGTGCGTGTCCTTGCCGTCCTTCAACTTCACTGGCGTAAACATCTGCTGGTAGCTTTCGGGCTTCAGCACGCTCTGGGCAATCAGGCTTACGTCCCACAACCCCAGGTCGTGAGCCGTCATAGCAAGTTCTCCCGCCGCGGACATCCACCCGCGCCCCTCTTTGGGCGCCGGCCGCAGCGGCCCCAGCGCATGCCGGTAGTAGCCCGTCGGATCCGTTTTGGCGAGCCCGTCCTGATCGAAGTTCCGCACCGACTTCATGCCCAGCGGCTTGAAGATATGCTCCGTCAGAAACTGCATCAGCGGCTCGCCGGAAACCTTCTCCACAATCTGCCCGGCAATCACAAAATTCGTGTTCGAGTACTGCCATTTCGTACCGGGAAGAAAATCCAGCGGAGCCTTGGCCCACGTATCGAGAATCTGCTGCGGAGTCACCGGCCGCAGCATCGGCTTCATCACGTAGTCTTCCGGCCAATAATCCTGGTAGCCCGAAGTGTGCGACAGAAGTTCGCGGATCGTGATCTCGTTTCCCTGCGTAAGGTGCGGAACATACTTTTGCACCGGATCGTCAAGCGAGAGCTTCCCCTCCTGCTGCAAAAGCAGAATCGCCGCCGCCGTAAACTGCTTTGAGATCGACCCAATCGCATACCGCATCCCAGTCGCAGCCGGCATCGCCGGAGCCAACGCGGTCGCCAGCCGCGCCATGCCGTACGCGTGCGTATACGCAACATGCCCATGCTGTACCACGGCAACCGATGCCGAAGGCACGCCCGTCGCATGCAGAACATTCGTGACAATGTGGTCGATGCGCCCGCGCAGCATCGGATCGATGGTATCTACAGTTTGCGCGCCCACTACCGGCGCCAACAGAGCGAAAATTGCAGCCAGAACAAACAAACAGGAGAAACAGCGGACGCGCGTCATGTCACGGCTCATGGGCGATGAAAGCTCCTTCACCTGGAATGGTAGCAACTGCGGTCATCTGGTGCGTGCAACCGTCAACACAGTGATGTCGTCCTCCTGCCCATACGCACGCGCTGTTTCCGCATGGCCCCCAACTATATCTCAATCTGGGACCTTGGCGGGAGAATGAATTAGGCTTAACCCATACGCTGCTTCCCAATAGAACGAGGTCGAAATGGAACGTCTGATTGAAGGATACAAACGCTTTGTCGCGGAGGTCTTTCCCGCCAAGCGCTCGCAATTTCACCTGCTCTCTGAAGGCCAGGCCCCGGAGTGGCTCTTCATCACCTGCTCCGATTCCCGCATTGTCCCCGACCTGGTTCTCGGCACCGGTCCCGGCGATCTCTTCATCGCCCGCAACGCCGGCAACGTAGTCCCCATCGCCTCTGACGACGTCGACGGAGTCACGGCCACCATCGAATATGCCGTTCAAGTCCTCCGCGTGAGGCACGCCATTCTCTGCGGCCACTCTGACTGCGGAGCCATGAAAGCCGCCCTCGATCGCAATAACCTTGTAAGCCTTCCCAAAGCGCAGCGCTGGCTCTGCCACGTTGAGGCCGCCTCCAGCTATCGCCAGCCGCCCAACCCGGCAGACGGCGACAGCGCCGAACTCGCCTCGCTGATCCGCGGCAACGTGGTGGCGCAATGGCTCAACCTGCGCGCGCAACCCTCGGTGGCGCAGGCGCAGCGCGAAGGCCGCCTCACCGTGCACGCCTGGTATTACGACATCCTCTCCGGACGCATCGAGGAGTACGACGAACAGAAGCAGAGGTTCGCTCCGCTCATCGGTTGAGCGCCGCACTCCCGCGTTCCGCAATTACGCCGTCTACTTCGCGCTCGGTTGCCGGAACACCTTATTACTCTGCAGCGCTTTGAGCTCCGTCTTGACGGCGGCAGAAACCTTCGGCGAAGCCAGCATGTACTCAATGTAGTCGGCCACCAGCGGATCGTTCCTCTGGAACGAGCTCAACGACCATCCGGCCGCAATGTAAGTCAGCCCGCGCACAACTTGCGGCGTAAAGTGCAGCACGCGCTGGCCGCTCTTGCGCATCTTGTCGAAGGCCTCGTAATCCTGCCGCCATGCAAGTGTGCTGGCAACCTTGTTCACCGGCGCATAATGCCCGGTCGCGCCAAACACGCCCCACAGCATGTCCAGATGCATGAATGCCGCCCGCGTCATCGGTATTTCGAAGGGGTCGGACAGCGGAGGAATATTGTCGAACTTCTTTCTGTCCGCCGCGCTCAGCTTGCTCAGCCCATCGCTCACGTCATATCCGGCCGCGCGCAGAACCATCAGCCCCATCGCCCGCGTAAACGTCGGCTGTGCAGCCAGGCGCGTCTCAAAATCCCTGGCCGCAACCGGATCGTCCTTGAGCGCCGCGCTCAGAAACGCCGCAATGCTCTCCGCGGTTCCCGGATGCGAGATAGCCTCGCTGTCAGCCGCGAAATACTGCAGCATGGGAAGCAGCCGCGCCGGATTCGGCTGCCGGTAGTAGTCCATCAGCAGGCTTTCCATCTCCTTGGGATCCTTGATGGCCCGCTTGCTTCCCGTCTCGAAGCTCTCAATCTGAATTGTGGCAGGGGGTATCTTCTCGCGTCCGCTGGGTGATTCAACCTCAGCGTTGATCGTCGCCGTTCCGTCCTGCGCATCGGCCGGAACACACCAGTGCGCCGCCGACGCGCCCATCGTGGCCATCGTCAGCAGCGGATTCTTAATCCCGCCCGCGGCCAGCCCAGCGGTTACAAAATCCCCGCCCTCCGGCTTGATCTGCTTCCACTCAGCCGGCGCCGCAGCCGGAAACACCTGGCTCTTCCCGGCAAACTTCACCTCGAAGCCAAGCCGCGTCTTTTCGAGATACGCGTCACGGCCGTCCCCCGTCGCATAAATGCCCACGCGAATGCACTGCCCGGGATTCAGCAGCGTCATATTCTGCGGCGCATTCACTAGCCTCAACGTATGCGTCCACTGGTTCAGCACCACAGATTCGTTCATCACCACCAGGTGCGGCGCAATCTTTGCCGGCGTACTCTTCACGGGTGCCTTTGCTGCCTTCTGCGCCTGCAGTGGAAGCAGCAGCGCCGGGAACAGAATGAATCCCCGTGCAATCGCTCGCATCCGCGAGACCTTGAATAATGGCAGGCTGGCAAGCATGACTGCTCAAAAGTAGATAACAATCGCACGGCGAAAGCAATACGATGTTCGATGAAGTCCTAGGGACCCTCAAATTGGTAGCATTCAGCCACTGGATGAATAAGCAGTAGAGCGGGCAGATACAAAGATTCGAACCACGATTGCCGAAGCGAACCGGATCCGGCCTGCCGATAGGCGTCGTTCAGCTTTAATCCTGGTCCTGAAGTGAGCCTTCCGCGCTATCATCAGGCAGAAAGGGAGATCGAACCTTACCATGACCGGTACAGAAGTCAATATTCACGCTCTCGATTCGGCTTATAAGCCCTTCCCATCGTTTGCGGAATGGGCGTCACGCACTTCTGTCGATACGGCCCGCTGGGATCGGTATAACGCCGATCTTAAAACCGAGCCGGACAGGTCCCCCGACGCATTGAGGCGCGCGCGCGAGGTGGTCAAGCGAGCTGCTGCGATGGATACGGGTGCCATCGAGGGCCTCTATGAAGTTGATCGCGGTTTCACCTTCACAGTCGCGTTCGAGACGGCTGCCTGGGAAGTTGAATTGGCGAACAAAGGCGAGCAGGTTCGCTCCCTCTTTGAGGCGCAACTGCATGCTTACGACTATGTCCTTGACCTCGCCACCAAGACTGAGCCGATCTCTGAAGCTGCGGTTCGCAAACTGCACGAGGTTGTCTGTGCCGCCCAACAAACTTATAGGGTTTTAACTCCTCTCGGCTTTCAAGAACAGTCTCTACCAAAGGGGCGGTACAAAGTGTCGCCGAATCACGTCTTCCATGCGAGGGATGGAGAGACACATTCCTATGCACCGGTGGATGTGACACCGACGGAAATGGCCCGATTTGTAACCGAATTACGCGGCAAGGAATTCCAAGTTGCTCACCCGGCTCTCCAGGCCGCTTACGTGCACTATTGCCTGGCGGCAATCCATCCGTTTGCCGACGGGAATGGCCGCGTTGCCCGTGCGCTTGCATCAGCTTTCACATATCGAGCGATTTCAATGCCGATCATGATCCTCTCCGAGCATAAGGAAGCCTACCTTGATGCACTGGAGGCGGCTGACGGTGCTGATTATCAGTCGTTTGTAGATTTCATGCTTGCTCGGGCACTCGATACGATGATGCTTGTTATAGAGAGCTTTCGCAGCGCGCTTGCACCAACCCCTGAGGAGGCCGCGGACTCGATTAAGAGTCTCTACGTCACGAGGGGCGGGTACACACAAGCGGAAGTTGACCATGCCGGAGACGTGCTCAGGATGATGGTCGAGGAAGAGCTGCGGAGAATAGCTGCGGAGAATACTGGCTCGAACTTGCGAAGCGGAATAGCGGTTTGGACAGCACAGCAGGATTTCCACTTCGAGCCCGATCCCGCCTATCGGCTTCTAGCGGACTCGAGAGGAGATCTGAGTTTCCTTCACGTGGAATTCAACTCTTCCCCTCCGGCGCAAGCGAGAATTTTCCGAAATTATGCCGTGTGGCTTCCGCGAGATGCAGCGAGCGATGACGATCTCCACCTCGTACTGGTACAAGGTGGACTAAACAGTGGAGGCTATTACACAAAGCAGAAGAGCTTCTCGGTTCGGATGAACGAACTGGTTCCAACAGTCTCCGGTGTACTAAAGATCAGAATTGGCCTATTCGCAGAACGAATTTTCGGAGAAATGCTGCCTGAACTCCGGAATGAGGCCAAGAGGGAGTTACAAGGGAAAAATCCAAACTCCTCCGAAGCGTAATTGGATCCAGCATTCTCAATGCATCCCCTCCGGTGGCGCCTTCGAGTGATCCGGCTGCTCGCCGAACAGCCACACCGCCCCGGCGCAAACAAACGCCAGCAGAGCCGTCCAGCGGAAGACATCCACATACGCCAGCAGTGCCGCCTGGTGCTCCAGCATCCGGTAGATCATGCTCAGCGTCGCCGGATGCGCCGCGGCATGCCCAAGGTCGTGCCCCATATACGGAGATATGCCGCGCACCGCATCTTGAAAGATCGGACTCGAAGGCGTCAGATGCGCGCCAATCTCGCTCTGGTGCAGGGCGGCGCGGCGCGTGATCTCCGTCGTCGCCATGGAGATCCCCACCGATCCTCCAATATTGCGCAGCATGTTAAACAACCCCGTAGCGTTGCCCATCTCCTGGTTTGAAATCGTGATCGTCGTCATCGTCGCCAGCGGGACAAACACAAAGCTCAGCGCAAAACCCGTCAGCGTAATGGGCAACAGCAGCGTCAGCGGTCCAATGTCCAGATTCACCGTTCCAAACATCAGCGCACAGATGCCGAAGCCGATAAACCCGATGCAGAGCAGCTTGCGATTGTCGAAGCGCGAGCCCAGAATGCCGATCACCGGCGAGCCTATAAACGAACCGATCCCGCGTGGAGCCACCACCAGACCCGCCGCAAATGCCGTGTATCCCATCACCTCCTGGTAGTAAAGCGGCAGCATGGTGATGGTGATATAGAGGCACATGCCCACCAGGGCAATGAGGAACAGACCGGTGCGCAGATTGCGGTCCTTCAGGCAGTGAAGGTTCACAAGTCCATTCGGGTTTGACCACGATCGCCAGATCCAGGCGATCAGCGCGGCCACGAAAATCGCCACCCCCCAGCGCACCCAGGTGGCGCCGAACCAGTCGGCTTCCTGGCCCTTGTCCAGCACCACCTGCAGGCAGCCGGTCCACACAATCAACAGCCCAAAGCCAAGATTGTCGAAGGCGCCCACCTTGGCGTGTTTGATGTAGTCCGGGTCATGGACAAACTGGGTGATCATGATAATCGCCAGAATGCCAACCGGAATATTGATGTAAAACGCGTACCGCCAGCTATAGGTGTCGGTCAGCCACCCGCCCAGTGTGGGTCCCAGCACCGGCGCCACCACAATGCCCAGCGCAAAGGCGGCCATGCCCATCGAGCGTTTGGCCGGCGGAAAGCTTTCCAGCAGAATCGATTGCGACAGCGGCTGCAGCGCTCCGCCTCCCGCGCCCTGCACAATCCTGGCCAGCACAATCGCCGCCAGTGACGGCGCTGCCCCGCAAAAGAACGACGCAACGGTAAAAATCACCACGCAGGTAAGCAGGAACCGCTTCCGGCCGAACCGCCGCCCAAACCAGTTTGAGGCTGGGAGAATCACCGCGTTTGCCACCAGGTAGCTGGTCAGCACCCACGTCGCCTCTGACGTGCTCGCTGAAAGGCTGCCGGCAATATACGGCAGTGCCACTGAGGCGATGGCCGTGTCCAGCACTTCCATGAACGTCGGCAGCATCACCGCCAGGGTCACCAGCCAAGGATTCACGCCCTGGGTCAGCGGATAGCGGGCTTGGGCGTCGGCGGTGGGCATGCGGCACTGGGCTTGTTTGAGGTTAAATGATTGGGCCAGGGCCAGATTGTGCCGGCGGCCGCGATGCGCCGCCGGCTCCATCACCTCGAAATCGCTTTAGCTAGCCCAAAATTACGATGCAAATGCTCCGGTCCAGGTATCAGCCTCCAGTGTCCCCCAAGCTCAGAGGCGCCTCCATCCTCCTCTTTCGCCGCCAGAACGCGTCGACGCAATGGATCCCTTCTCGCTCTCCCGCGCCAGTGTGCAGACCACCCGCAGCCGTCAGTTTTCCACAGGATATGTCGCAGTGTGCGCACACTGCCGTAAAACCGCTCTGATCCTTAACGTGCGGTAAATTCTCCGGAAAATTTGCCAAAAATGGACAAATGTCGGCGAATGGCGCAAAAGTGTGCTTTTGGAAATTGCGGTGATCGCTTACACTTGTCCCGTTGCAAAAGCATCCCAGTTGATCCATTTGGGAATGGCAGTAGAGCCGATTTCCCCGTTTGTTGCCTGGCTCGCAGTTGCAGTTCTTCACGCCAGTTGCGTTCATCGAGGAAATCCTGACTACAACGTATGTGTTTAGCCCTGGGAATACTGATCAAACGGCTTAGCCCGGGAACGGTTTGCTAAGTCAGCCAGGCGAAGCCATGTTCAAAGCGCTCCGCGAGCGGGTCATTTGCTCCGATGAGCTGTCCTGAACGTCCTTCGCCGTTGTGCCTGGCTACGCCGCCGTCCAAAGAAGGATCCGCATGGTCGACGCCTCTTTGCCCGTCTCGTTTCGTTCCCTTTCGCGGGAACAGCCCGCGAGCGGGGAAGAGAACTACCTCGGCTCCGGTAAAAACTGGTACGCCGTCTTCACAGTTCCCCAAAACGAAAAGTCCGCCGTCAGGCATCTCACCCAGCGCGATGTCGAATCGTTTCTTCCCACATATGAGTCCGTTCGCGTCTGGAAGAACCGCCAGCGCGTCCATCTTGCCCTGCCGCTCTTCCCCTCGTATCTGTTTGTGCGGATCGCCAGAAACGAGCGGGCGGCGGTGCTCGGTTCTCCCGGCGTTCTGCGCATCGTCGGCAACAGTCGCGGGCCCCTTGCAGTCCCTGATCGCACCATCGAATTCCTCCGCTCCGGCCTTTGCCTGAACAAGATCGAGCCCTACAGCGAATTGGTTGTCGGACAGAAAGTTCGCATTCGCAACGGCGCCATGCGCGGCCTTCAGGGCGTTCTCGTCCGCAAGAACAACAACCTTCGCTTTGTTCTCACCATTGAACTCATCAACCAGCACGCCGCTGTCGAAATCAGCGCCGAAAACCTCGAGCCAGTTGTTGGCTGATCGTCCGCATCGAATGCGATTGCGGGTAGTCTCACAGCCGCGCAAAAGGTTCCAGCAAACGCGGCATTTTCTTCCTTTATGTCTCCCCAACGCTGAAACCAAGCCCGATTCTCCATCCTCCATCGGAAAATAGATCCCCAACACCGGAGACCGGGTTCGGATCTAGCTCCTGTTCGCAAGCCGATTCCGTCTCCTGACCCCCGTAACTCCTCAGCTCCAATTCGTCGCGGGAATGCGAAAGACCACTCCCGTGAAAATGCCATTCGCAGCAAAACACCGCCGTAAAGCACGCCGTTCTGAAGTTTCCCCTGAACGGAATCTATAGCGGCAATATGACGAGTGTGAAGCATGACCAATCCGCCCAAAAACTCCGGGCAGAACGACAAGATTGTTAATGCCGCGGCCCAGCTCTTTGCGCGTCAGGGATACCACGGTACCAGCACCCGTGAAATCGCGCGCCTGGCAGACATTAGCGAGAACACGCTCTTCCGGTACTTCGAGCACAAGGAAGACCTCTTCTGGGCCGCCCTGCGCTCGCGTCTCAGCGGTCTCGAACTGCGCCGTGATCTGCTCGCCGGCATCGCTCAAAGCGCCAGTCCTGAAGTCGTGCTGCCGCAGCTCCTCGCGCAGTTGGTTGATACCTCGATCCTCAAGCCGGAGTTGCTGCGTTTGATCGCGGTCGCCTTCATTGAGCTGCGATGGAAGGCGGCCTCCGTCTGTTACGAGCATCTGTCGCCCATCTTTTCCACCGTCAACCGCTATCTTGAGAGCAACATCGAAAGCGGAAAGCTGCGCAAGCTCGATTCGTCGCTCATCACCGCGGCCCTGGCCACCACCGTGATGGTGCATCCGGAGTTCACTAAACTGCTCACCGGTTCACGCCTGCCCTATTCAGATACCAGGGAAGCAATCCAGGTCTATTCCCAGTTCTGGCTTGATGTTCTTGTTCCGCAGGATATGACTCGCCATCAGGCGGGGAGGCAGATTGCCGAACCACCTCCCGCCTGAGCACAGCTTCCGCTTCTGACGTACTTCGGGATTTGCCCCTGGCATCTACCAGCGTCCCGGAGCCATATTCCCGGGTTCTTTTTAATCGCAGTTTTTGGCCGTCTTTCATGCGCATACTGCATGTCATCAATACGCTCTCTCCCTCGGCCGGCGGCCCTCCTGAGGCTGTCCGTCAGTTGGTCAAGGCCTACGGCCTCGAAATAGCTGGTTCTGAAGTTGAGATTGTTTGTCTCGACAAGCCGAAGGCGCCGTTCCTCGCCGGCATTTCCTGCCGCATTCATGCGCTCGGCCAGTCATACCTGGGCAGGTACGCGCTTTCGCCGCGTCTCTGGCAATGGCTCCATCAAAACGCCGGCCGCTTTGACGCCATTGTCATGAACGGCATATGGTCGTTTCCCGGCCTCGCAGTCCGGTCTGCCACGCGCCGGGCCAACAAGCGCTATGCAGTGTTCATCCACGGTGCCCTCGATCCCTGGTTCAACCGCCAGTATCCGCTCAAGCACCTCAAGAAGTTCCTCTATTGGCCCATGCAGTACAGCGTCCTCCGCGATGCGGCCGCCGTCTTCTTTACCACCGCCATTGAGCGCGATCTGGCCAGAACCAGCTTCAGTCCCAACGACTGGAACAGCAAGGTGGTTCCTTACGGGCTCACAAACTTCGGCGAGAGCGGCGATGAGGCGCAACAGCAGATCCAGCAGTTTTACCGCCGGCTGCCGCAGTTGCAGCACCGCCGCTTTCTGCTCTTTTTGGCGCGCATTCATGAGAAGAAGGGTTGCGATCTGCTTCTCAACGCCTTCGGCAAGTATGCGGGCGAATTTCCGGATGTCGATCTCGTGATCGCAGGCCCTGACAGCGTTGGCCTGCAGGCCCGGCTCAAAAGTCAGGCCGGCCGGCTCGGCCTCTACGGCAGAGTGCATTGGCCGGGTCTCATCCGCGGTGATCTGAAATGGGGTGCGCTACGCTCTTGCGAGGCTTTCATCCTGCCTTCCCATCAGGAGAACTTCGGCATCTCCGTGGTGGAAGCGCTCTCCGTCGGCCGCCCGGTCCTGATCAGCAACCAGGTCAATATCTGGCCAGAGGTCGAGGCAGACGGCGTAGGACTTGTCGACGACGATACCCGCTATGGCGTCGAGCGTCTTCTGCGCCGCTGGTTCGCCCTTTCTGCCGAGGAACGGGACGCCATGGCCGCACGCGCGCGGCCCTCGTTTCTGGCCCGGTATACAATGAATCGGACCGCAATGGTGATCAAAGAACTCTTTACCCCACCGCCAGTTGAAGGCCAGGTGGGTGAGCAGGTCTCTGAGCAGGCCCGGCTTCTGAACGGGCAGATCTAGAGGCCGGGGGGACTTCACTGTGCGCCATGTGCGGGCTTGATTCCGCACCAGAGCGCGGTCCCTGCGGGGAGCACGATGTCTGAAACAGGTGCATTGGAGATTTCACATCCGCCTGCCATCTTCCACATTACAAGTTGTTCCGGTCGGTTTTCGATCGTCTTTTCTGTAGCATTCCCGCAATCCGGTTTCCACTGCACACCAGTAACTGTAGCCACGGCGCGATATCGGAACACGAGTTCCGGGGGCGCCAGTCAAATTCACATGTTGGTTGCCGCTGAAGTTTGAGCAGGCGCCAATCGATTCAGGAGTATGAATGTCTCTCGATTCCCAGCCCGAATTGCCCGGAGGCCAGGCTCTTCAGACCCGGGCAGTTATCGAACCTACCGGTGATCGGCTCACCCTGATGGATGTGTGGCGCGTGCTGATGAAGCAGCGCATCACCATTCTCGTGGTGACGGTAGTCTTCGTCGCCATCGCGGTCATCTATATTCTGCGGACACCCCCGGTGTATCAGAGTGTCGCCCGCATTGAGATCAAGCCCAACAATCCGCCCAACATTGGCCTGAAAGGGCTTGAAGCCCAGGCTGGCGGGGAAGATCCCGAGACCGCTTTGCACACCGAAGTCGAGATTCTCGAGAGCGATTCCGTGCTTTTCCAGACCGCGCAAAGTCTCCATCTCATTGACCGCTTGCGCAGCATCGCCCAGAAGAAGAAGGGGGCTCCGGATCCCCCGTCGAAGGGGCCAATCACCAACCGTGAGCGGGCTGCACTCATTGGCTTCATTCGAGGTGGGCTGAAAGTTACCATTCTTCCCAACACCGATCTTGTGCAGATCAGCTACCTCAACCACGACCCAAAACTGGCCACCGCCATCGTCAATCAGCTCGTCGAAACTTACTCCGACGAAGATCTGCGCCTCAAATACGATCGCACCATGCATGTCTCCGCCTGGCTGCAGCAGCGGCTGCAGTCTCTCAAGCAGCAGGCTGCCGAGGCTCAAGTCCGTCTCGCCGAATATCAGAAGGCGCACAACATCGTAGGAACCAATGAAAACTCCAACCTCACTCTGCAAACGCTCGCTCAGATCAGCAGCAACCTTGAAAATGCCGAGGCTGATCGCATCGTGAAGGAAGCGCGGATGCGGGAATACGATTCGTTGAATCCTGACCTGCAGACGCTCATGAGTGACAATCCCAGCCTGGCTTCGCTTCGCGCGCAACTCGATCAGCTCGACACGCAGCGCGCCCAGCTCTCGTCGAAATATGGTCCCAATTATCCTCCCATGAAGGAGCTGCAGATCCAGATCAACAAGGTGCAGGCGCAGCTCAACAATCAGCTCAATCTTGCGCGGCAGCAGGTTACAGCGGAATACAAAAATGCGCAGCGTGTCGAAAACAATCTGCGCAATCGCCTTGCCCGGCAGGAAGACGCCGCTTACCGCCTCAACGAAGGCGTCGCTCAATACGCCATCCTTCGCCACGAGGCCGAGCTGAACCGCGATCTTTATGACACGCTGCAGATGCGCTTGAAAGAGGCCAGCGTCACCGCCGGACTCTCTGCCGCCGACATCAACGTCGTCGATAAAGCCCAGGTTCCATTCATCCCCGTGGCGCCCAGAAAGACTATGAGCCTGATGCTCGGGCTCGTCGGCGGCTTCTGCTGCGGTTGCGTGCTCGCGTTCCTCATTGAATCCATCGATGACACCCTGCAGACCTCCGACGAAGTTGAGAATATCTCCCTGTTGCCATCCCTGGCGGCCATTCCACACATTTCTTATGAATCGGCAGACCGCAAGGAGGGCCTGAAGAAGCGAACATCCCCCGGCATCTTCGGCGCCAGGCAGACGCTTGCCTCGCTGCTCGATCCCAAGTCCAATTGCGCTGAGGCGTATCGCGGCATGCGCAGCTCCCTGCTGCTCTCCTCCATTGACAATCCGCCGCGCATCATCTCCGTCACCAGCGCCTTCCCGGGCGAAGGCAAAACCACCACCTCCGTCAACTGCGCCATCGTGCTCGCGCAGCGCGGCGAGCGGGTGCTGCTTGTCGATGCCGATCTGCGCCGCGGAACGCTGCATCACGTCTTCGGCATCACCGACCTCAGCTTCGGTCTCACTACCGTCCTCGCGCAGCCGGGAAATCACCGGGAACTCCCCGTGCCGCTGGCGGAGCTGCCGACCCTCCACCTGCTGCCCGCTGGCCCGCGGCCGCCGAATCCCGCTGAGGTCCTTTCTTCCAAGCGTATGGAGGAGCAGTTGAGCCAGTGGATGCAGGAGTACGACCGGATCGTGATCGATACCGCTCCGCTGCTTGCCGTCGCTGACACTCAGGCGACCGCGGTGCTTTCCGATACGGTTGTGCTCGTAGCCCGCGCCGGAGTCACCCGCAAGCGCGCGCTCATCCGTGCTCGCGACCTCCTCCTGCGGGTCAATGCCTCCATCGCCGGCGTGGTCGTCAACGACGTCAATATGCGCCTTGAAACGTTCTATACGTATCGCTACGGCATGTATCGATACAAATACGGATATCAATATGGTTCTCCGTATTCTGACAAGGCCTACGGATACGAAGACGAAGAGAAGGGAGAGTAATGATGCTTAAGACATTTGCCTGCGCCGTTTTGCTTTCAATCGTATGCCTCGGGCAGACGTTCGCCGCAACTGGCCAGAAGCCGGATAAGGCCGCATCTTACCAGGTCCCGTCTATCAAGATTGGTTACGGAGATTTGATCGCGGTCAATATGTTCGATAACCCCAATTTCTCCGGCCAGTTCCGGGTCAACTCCCACGGCGATATCGTCCTCCCGCTCATCGGCCATGTACACGTCTTTGGAGAAACCGCCGATGCCGCCGGGACGCAGATCGCCAAGCGCTATGTCCAGGCCGGAATTCTCAAGCCTGACAACGCCTATGCCACCGTCTCCATCGTCGAATACGCCTCTCAGGGCATCACGGTAAATGGAGAGGTAAAGAGTCCCGGTATCTATCCCGCTCTCGGCGTCCGCATGTTGAACGATGTCATCGCTGCCGCCGGCGGTCTGACGCCTACTGCTGCTTCCAAAGTGATCATCACGCACAGAGACGATCCCTCTGATCCCATGACGGTCACCTACGATCCCGAATCCCTCCGTCCGGTTATTCCGCACGTGCAGCTCCTTCCCGGCGATTCGGTCTTGGTGCCCAGGGCCGGTATTGTCTATGTCGTCGGCGATGTAGTGCGCTCGGGTGGTTTCGTGCTCGACGGTCGCCAGCCTCTCACCATAGAAGAAGCCATGGCGCTCGCAGGCGGCGGCGGAAAGGCCGCGGCGCTCAAGCGCGTGCAACTCGTCCGTACCCTCAAGGACGGCCGCAAAGAAGTGATTGCTGTCTCCGTGAAAGATATCTTCAAAGGCAAGGCGCCCGATGTCGCTCTGCAGGATGGAGATGTCGTCTATGTTCCCACCAGCACCGGAAGGATGGTTGCGCAACGCGCCCTCAGTGCCGCTATAGGTGTCGGCTCTCAGGTCACAATCTATAAGACCGCGTACTACTAAATCATTCTTTGCTGTCTCAGTCTGGCTTCTGCGGGCCTGTCTACCCGGCGAATGATTCCTCTTCGTTGGATTGCGGGCCTCGCTCTTGCAGTGTCGAAGACGATTCGACAGCTCTCAGGTTCCCGCAACGCAGAGCCTGACCAGCCCCGCATAGAAACATTGGATCAGGTTGCAATGCTCAATCAGGCTCCAGAGACCGGCAGAGGTGGACCGGCATGAAAGATGAAGTCGGCGCCATGGGTTCTCCCAGGCCCCTTCTCATTCAGGTCGTTCCCCGGCTCAAGCCGGGTCGCTGCGGTTTGAGCGATCACGCCATCGCGCTGGCTCAGGAACTCGATTCCGCATTTGCAGTGAGAACGGCATTTGTCGTGCTCAACTCGCCCGGGACATTCGATCTACCCTTTCCCGTCACGTGTTGCACAGATGCGGAGTTGCTCGATGCCTGTGCTTCACTGCACCAGGGTCGTCCCGGCGCAATTCTCGTACATCTGAGCGGGTATGGATACTCTCCCGACGGCGCTCCCGCACGCCTCGCCGAAGCTCTCGCTCAGGTGAAGGCAGACAGAAGGTTTCACATCGCAGTTTACTTTCATGAGCTCTTTGCAACCGGAGCTCCGTGGAAGTCCGCATTCTGGCATTCGCGCCGGCAAAAAAACGCAGTTCGCAACATTGCCGAGCTCTCTGATCTGGTTGTCACCAATACCCATTACCATGCAGCCTGGCTGCAGCAGAAGTCGGCGCCCCCGGGGGCAACTTCCGTCCAGCTTCTGCCCGTATTCTCCACCGTCGGTGAGGCGCTTCAGAATCCCGCCATGGAATCCCGAACACCGGCCATTGCGGTCTTTGGTCTTGCCAGCTCAAGGCTGAAATCCTATAAACAACTTTCCTCTTTGGGAAAGATGCTTCATAGCCTCGGCATCGAGCGGATATGGGATATCGGGCTCGATTGCGGTTCGCCGGGAGATGTATGTGGAATACCCGTGCAACAATGGGGCGAACTGCCTGCGGCTGAGATTGCAGGTCTTCTCTCGAAATCTGTCTTCGGGTTTACGCCACATCCTGACTTCTGCATGGCAAAGTCATCCATATTCGCAGCCTATTGTGCTTATGGCGCCATTCCCGTGCTTGCGCAATCTTTCTCTGAAGAAATTGATGGAATCCGGGACGGTGTGCACGTCGCAAGCCCCAACACGGCCGAGGGCATTCGCGCTTCCGGTTTGGATCTCTGCTCCAACGCCGCATGGAACTGGTATTTCAACCATCGCCTGCATGTTCATGCGCAAACTTATTGGCATTGGCTGAGTCAACCGGTATCCGTCGAACACGCCTCTCTGTCGAGTCAATGACAACCACTGCTGTTGGCAAATTTCCGGTTGAGGAGAAGTGCATGGATACAGGCATCCATGGGGACAAACCCAAAGTCCTGCTATCCCGCGCCACGGCCAACCAGAACACTCGAAACGCTCTCAGGAGCCTCGTCGAGCAGGACATGCTCGCAGAGTTCTGGACAACCTTCGTATGGAATCCGCAATCGCTCTGGAATTCGTTGTTGCCCGCGCGTCTGCGCACGCAGTTGGCGCGGCGAAGCATTCCCGAGGCCCCGGCAGACCTCGTGAAGAGTGTTCCCTGGCGGGAACTGCTTCGGCTCGGTTCGCGCGGTACTCCGCTGCAGAACTGGGCCTGTTCCGGTGAGCGGCCGTTCTCCATCATCGGCATGAGCCGCCATTTTGATAGGCAGGTCGCGCGGCGCGTGCAGCGCCTCCGGCCCAATATTGTCTATGCCAACGAGGGAGCGGCATTGCAGACATTTCGTGAAGCCCGAAAGCACGGCATCACCACCATCGATGAGCAATCCAGCAGTTACGGGCCGTGGAGACGCGATTTCTTCGCCGAGGAGGCTGAGAGTAAGCCGGAGTTTGCTGCGCTTCTTCCCACGCTTGCCGACTCCGTTGACCATCTTCAATGGAAGGATGAGGAGCTGCGGTTGGCTGACTATGTGTTTGTTCCCAGCCGGCACGTACAGCACACTCTCGCGGGTGTTGTGCCTGAAGAAAAAATCCGCATGATTCCATATGGTGCCCCGGAAGTAAGACCGCGTCAGCACTTCCACAGCGATTCCAGCGCCCCCTTGAAGGTGCTGTTTGTCGGCAATC
This sequence comes from uncultured Acidobacteriota bacterium, assembly GCA_963830225.1. Lineage (GTDB taxonomy): Bacteria > Acidobacteriota > Terriglobia > Terriglobales > Acidobacteriaceae > Telmatobacter. Next base: position 1,933,125 of record CAWHLO010000001.1, read on the forward strand.
TCGGACAGCACAAAGGCATCGCATACCTTCTGGAAGCCATGGACCTGCTGGGCGGTCAGGCCGAGCTGACCATGGTAGGCTTCCGTCTGCGCCCCAATGCCAGAGTCGACGAAGCCTGCCGGCGCTGGCGTTGGATTGAGACTCTGCCCCATGGCAGAGTGATGGACTTGATGCAGGAATCGGACGTGCTCGTGCTGCCTTCTCTCAGCGATGCATTCGGCCTCGTCGTAACGGAGGCTTTAGCCTGTGGCCTGCCGGTGATCGTTACCCCAAACACAGGTGTAAGCGAGATCATATGCGATGGCCGCGAGGGATACGTGGTCCCCATTCGCCGTGCCGATATCATCGCCTCCCGGTTACAGACTCTTCATTCGGATCGCGAACTTCTCGCGGAAATGTCGCGCCGGGCACAACTGACTGCAGCACAAAATTCCTGGGAGCATTACAGGGCCAACTGGGTTCGGATGATACGGAGTGTCGCATGAGTTTCAGGCTTAAGATAAATCCAAATAGTTACTTTGCACGCCTTACGCTCCTGAAGAAGATCTTCTGGCTCTATTTCCTTCTTCTTATCTTTGAAGGCGCATTGCGCAAATGGATCCTGCCGCGATATTCCGCTCCGCTCCTGGTCGTCCGGGATCCGGTGGCCCTTTGGATCATCTGGGAGGCATATCGTACCAGGAAGTGGCCCACCCGCTGGTCGGTCGCGATCGCGATGGTGACCCTTCTGATTATTGGAATCTTCAGCCTCCAAATCGCCACGGGAAATAATCAGTTGCTGGTAGGTCTGTACGGACTGCGTTCCTATTTGCTGCCGTTTCCCGTGATCTTCATCATGGGTGAGAACCTCAATCGAGAGGACCTGCGCAAACTGGGCGAATGCACGCTTTGGCTTCTCTTGCCCATGTGCGCATTGGCAATTGCCCAATATCTGGCGCCAGGCGGCTCAATCCTTAATACCGGTGCTTATCACGGCGGTGCGCAGATCGGCTATGTCGGTGCTCGCGTACGTGCTTCAGGAACTTTTAGCTTTGCCATCGGGTTGGTCGAATTTGCCACCCTCGCGGGTGCATTCGTCTTCGACGGAATGATCCAGAAAGACTTTGTGAAGAATTGGCTACTATGGGCGGGCGCAATCGCTCTCATTCTCATCGTTCCCACCACAGGCCAGCGGTCACTGGTAGTCCAATTGGCCGCAGTGGTCCTCTGCGTTGCAGCCAGTGCCATGATGGGCATCTCCCAATTCGCTAAATTGCTTCGTGTCGCCGGCCCCATCACAATCCTGCTGCTGCTGGTTTCGCTGCTGCCTGTCTTCAAGCGTTCCATGCAAAGCCTGAACGATCGCTTTGCACAGGGCGCGGCTTTGGAGGGGGGTACCTTTCAGGCAACGATGTACACTCGCACGATTGAACCCCTCGTCAATGCCGTCGATTCAGCCAGTTCTACTAACGACGGGATGGGCATCGGATTGGGGCGTGGCGCGCTTGCCGTGCAGGCTTTCTTGACAGGAAGAGCGCGGGCAGTGACTGGCGAGTACGAGTTTTCCCACGAGTTCATGGAAATGGGACCTTTCGCAGGAGGCCTCTTCGAATTCTTCAAGGCGCTTCTGTTGGTTGCCATCTTCGGTCAGGCTTTTGCCCGCGCACGCGAACATGAACCTCTGGCCCTGCTTCTTTTTCCACTGGTGTTTGCCACAATGACGTTTGGCCTGCTCGAGGAACCCACCGTGCAGGGTTTCGTGGTTATCAGCACGGCTTTTTGTATCGCTGCCGCAAAAGAGCCGGCATTGGCCGCGGTTCAGCTGCCGTCACTGATGCGTCAAAGGCAGCAGAGCTTTCAGCGGCGGCGTATCCAGCGAGGTTGACGCGCTCTTGCGTTCGAATGGCCTGGTCGCGTCTGGTTTTTGACTTCCCAGATCCCATTGCTTCTCGCCTTTCCTGCGCGCACTTAGCTTTGCGCTGCAGGTGCAGCCTCTGTGGATCGTCTTTCCTCCTCAGCAAGGAGAAACTGGTTTGAGAACCGCTCCTCAGACACTTTCCCCGGTCATGAAGCACCGGACTGAAGATGCCAGGGCCAGGCTGTCGCCGGGATTGCCTGTCGGCAGCCCATCTGTCCATCTCGATGCCCTGCGCGGCTTTGCCGCCTTTTCCGTGTTGCTTAATCACTGGCGTGATGCCTTCTTCGTCGACTATTCGACGCTCTCACACCACAATCCTCTGCTCGCAGTGGTATATCTTGCTGCCGGCTTGGGCCATCAATGGGTTATCGTCTTCTTTGTCTTGAGCGGTTATCTGGTGGGCGGCAGTGTTCTGCGCTCGGTAGGCTCAGGGCGATGGTCGTGGCGCGCTTATCTGCTGGCTCGCATGACCCGCCTCTATGTCGTGCTGCTCCCCGCCCTGCTCCTCGGCGGGGCCATTGACTGGATCGGAATGCATCTGCCCGGTACAAATCTGGTTTACACCGGCCACTCCGGAATGCACGCGCTCACGGCGAATGTCCACACCACGCTCACTTTGCCTGTGCTGTTCGGCAACGCCCTGTTCCTGCAGACAACAGCGTTGTTTGCCAGATTTGGCCACGGCATTCCCACGTTCGGTTCGAATGGGCCACTGTGGAGCTTGTGCAACGAATTCTGGTACTACATAGCTTTTCCAATCCTGGTATTGCTTTTTACCCGCGGCAAGTCGTGGCGTATACGCGTTGTCTGTGTCCTTAGCCTGCTCTTCTGGGGATGGTCCGTCGGCTCGCAGATTGCTCTGCTCGGCATTACCTGGCTTATGGGAGTCTTGATTGGCCTCCTGCCTCCCGTACCTGCTCGCCGCAGATGGGCGCGTCTTTCGCTGATCGCCGCATCCATGATTCTGCTTGCTGGCGGGCTTGCACTGGACAAGAAGATGGGGACCCTCACCGGCGATCTGCTCCTTGGTGTCGTGGTGACATTGCTTATTTGGGTAACTCTGCACTGTGCTACTGCACCCCTGCCATCCACTTATGTTCGCGTCGCGCGAAGAGCAGCGCTCAGTTCCTACACGCTCTATCTGGTGCATCTGCCCATGCTCATCCTCCTCAAGGCTTCTCTGCATCTGCCCCGCGCCGTCCCGGGTCTGCATATGTTTCTCGTCGGTCTCGCCGTGATAGCCGTTCTCCTCGTCTATGCACAACTCATTTATCAGGTCTTTGAAAAGAACACGGATCGTGTGCGCAAATGGCTCCGGCCATATGTGCTGGGGCGAGCTGCTGCATAACTTCGTTTCCTGCTTGCAGTCGTTGTGCGCGGACTCTTATTAAGACCATAGATGGTAACGCCTTCTGCATAAAGTGCAAGGCAACCGTTTTACTTGAAAGATTCGCTATGAGAGTGCTGATCCTCAGCATCAATTACTGGCCTGAAGTTACCGGCATCGGCGCGTTCACAACCTATCGCGCCGAACATCTTGCCGCGGCTGGCCATGATGTGGAGGTGTGCACAACCTTTCCTTACTATCCGGAATGGAAAGTCGCCGGCGCTTATTCCGGTCGCCTGGCGTCGAGCGAGCAGCGCAACGGCGTCAGCATTGTGCGCAGTTATGCTTACATCCCCAATCCGGTCACGGCGCTCAAGCGCATCGTCCATGAAGGCACCTTCGTCCTGTCCTGCTTCCTGCGCGCCGCGTTCAGAAAGCGCCCCGATGTCCTGTTTGTGATTTCTCCGCCTCTCGGGCTTGCGGTGCCTGCCATCCTCCTCTCCCGTCTCTGGCGCACGCCGTTCGTCTTCGACGTAGAAGACCTGCAGCCCGATTCGGCCGGCGACCTGCGCATGCTTCCCTCATGGGCAGTCAAATGTCTTTACAAACTTGAAAGCGTTGCCTATCGCCGTGCCGCACTGGTTACTACGCTTACTGAAGGCATGCGGCAGCGCATTGTCGGCAAGGGAATTCCGCGCGAGAAAATTGAGTTGCTGGAACCGCGCATGGATGACTCGCTCACGACTCTCTCAGCGGAAGAAGGCGCCGCATTCCGCCGTAAATATCATCTCGATGACAGGTTTCTCGTCACGTATAGCGGGAACATGGGAGTCAAGCAGGGACTGGATGTTGTCCTGGACGCAGCTGCGCTGAATCGTGCGGATTACTCCACACTCTTCCTTTTGGTCGGCGATGGAACGGATTGCGATAGAATCCGGCGCAGGGCCGCCCAATTGAAACTGACCAATGTGAGGTTTCTGCCGTTGCTCGATGAGCCGGATTTCCGGGGCTTGATCTCGGCCAGTGGAGTCTGCCTGGTCACTCAGCAGCAATCGGTGTCTGAAGTTGCCTTTCCCTCCAAGATCGTCACCTATCTCGCAGCCGGCCGTCCGATCGTTGCTTCGGTGAACGCCACCAGTGAAGTCGCGCGCGTGGTTTGCGAATCCGGCGCGGGAAAGACCGTCAATGCTGAAGATGCCGAATCTCTACTTGCCGCTGTCCTGGAATTGCGCGATAAAGATTTTCAGGTGCTTGGTGAAAAGGCACGCGATTACGCAAATCTGCGGTGGTCATCAGCTCGCGTTCTGGGCCATCTTGAAAAGAGTCTCGCCTCGGTCGCCCCAACCGCGGTAACTCCTCTCGCTCAGGAGGAAAGCTTACGATGAATCATTCGTTGAAGATCACAGCGCTTCCGCTCTCCCTGCTCGTCATCGCCTTCTTGCCTGCACCGCCCCGTGTAGCGGCGCAACAGGCACAACCGGCTCAAAAGACCGGGAGTAGTATCAACATGGGCACCTATTCTCCTTCGACGAGTCGACTCTCATCTGCTTCAACCCTCGGCCCAATCGGCTCTTACGGGGGCGCGTTCACCATCACCAAACAGCAAAATGGGGCAGGTTTGCCCAAGGGAGTAAACGCGAAATTGAAAATCTCCCCAGAGCGCTCTCTCACCCGGTCGGCCTGGGGCGGAGGCACGCGCAACTTCTCCGGTCAGGCCGCTAGCACCTGGACGGCAGGAGCCGGCGCCTTTGGAGGGGACGAAGGTTCCAGGTGGGCGGCGGGGGCGCGCAGCTTCGGAATGCCCGTACAGGCCGGGGGCGTATGGCGGGTTGCGCCCTCGTCCAGTTTCCCCTTGGCCTCTTCTACCGGCAATTCGAGCGCTCCCGCTATGGCAGCAGGCACTATCCAACCCACGTCCTCACCAGGTTCCGGCCCCTTGCCGGGGGTATCCAGCTTCGCTCGCATTGGCCCGGCTGCAAATGGCAGGCAACCTGGCTCATCTTTGCGGGGAACCGGCAACACACTCAGCCCCAGTCTGCCTGCAGGCATTCGGGGGCCCTTCCCTGGTCTGCAACAACAGGTCGGCTCCTATGGCTCGTCAAACTCGCGAACTGGCGGCCTGGGTGGCAGCGGAACCGGCACCAGCCAGGGCTCGCCATCGTTGCAGCAGTCCGGCTCAGGAGCGTATTCCAATCCTCTCTCCAATAGCAACCTTGATTTAAACGCCCAGCCCGATGGCGGCTTGGGGTCCGGCTCAAATGGGTCCCTATCCCATGAGCCGCAATATTGAGCGGTAAGGCGGTCGCCATTCTTTGCCGGCATAGCTCCCAATCTTGCTTGGAGCTTACTTGCATCACTCTCACGCCGAAAGCAGGTGGTTTGTCCAAGGTGGAAGTTAGGGCCTGTTAACACTACTGGGATGGATGGCGTTGCGAGCGAAAATCGTCTCAGCCGAGGCGGAGGACGCAGACTTTGGTGATTCCAAGGCGAGGACGAGTCGCCGCAGCGACAAGGATGAGCCGATTTTCGCCGCAACCCGAAGGGACGGGGCCGATTTTCCCGATTTCTGCGTCGATCGTCGCTACCAGACACCCGGTATGCGTCACTCCTCACTCCTTGAACTCGAAAAAATCGGCTCCTGTCGCCGCCATTCCAGTAGGGTTAACAGGCCCTAGCTCGTCGTCTTGTCTGAGAGCCGCGCGGCATGGCGCTTCTCCCAGATCTTTGCATCCACAAGAAAGCGGAACCAGAACGTCTGCAGCACCCAGAAAATAAGGCCCTCCGTTCCGTCCAGAAATCCCAGGCGCACAAAATAACGATAGCCAAACAACACAAACGACCGGACAAATAGAGGCATCCGGTTGTATTGCTTTCGCAAAAACCTCTTGCGCTCCGCGGGGTTGCCGCGGGCATCGGGCTGAACCCGTTCGGCTGACTTGCTCGCTTCCAGCTCGGCCACTTCTCCATCTGCCCACCGGTTGTGCCGCGCGGTCCACTCAGTTAACGGCATCCGGATATCGTCCACCACCGTTCCCGGCAACTTGCTGCTGGTTCCACTGGTCAGCAAAAAGTGCTGGTCATACTTCCGGTCTTCGCAGCGGCCGGCTCCACTCCGAAACAGGCGCAGATGCCAGGTAGGGCTCATTCCCCCATGGCGCAGCACTCGCCCAAGAAAGCGCAGATAACGAGGTAAAAAGTAACCCGAGTGCTCTGGCTCTTCGGGCAATGCCTGGATAGCCGCCACCAATTCATCATCCATCCACTCATCGGCATCCAGGTGCAGTTGCCAGGGGCGCGAAACAGGCAGGTTGTCGATGGCCCAGTTACGCTGGGCTCCATAATTCTCAAAGGCGTGCTCAACAACAACGGCCCCATGCTGTCGCGCCAGTTCCACGGTCCCGTCGTTGCTGAAGGAATCCACCACGAAGATCTCGTCTGAAACCTTCCGCGCGCTGGCAAGCGTGGAGCCCAGGGTACTTTCCGAATTAAAAGCTAGAAGGATGACAGTGGGCCGCATGAGTAAGATAGTAACGCAGCGGCATGCCCGGAATTTGCCGCCCTCGCGGGCTCGAATCGCACTCAATCGGGACCGCAAACCACGCGAAGCAGGGACTCTATGAAAGTGCTCTTGGTTGGTAACTACGAGTTTGACGGTTCCATGAGCATGAAGATATGGGGCGAAGCCATGCATCGCGAGCTTCTTGGGCGCGGAGTCGATGTCAAGTTCATTGCTCCCAAACCGGTCCTGGGGCGGATGCTGCCGTCTTTTACCGGAGCCGGCAAGTGGCTTGGCTACATCGATCGGTTCGTTCTGTTCCCTCGTCATTTGCGTGCTGCCGCGGCCGGCGTGGATGTTGTCCACATATGCGACCACGGCGGTGCCATGTACGTCTTCCGGCTGAAACACAAGCCCGTCGTGGTTACCTGCCATGACATGCTCGCCGTCCGCGGCGCCCTGGGCGAAGTCCCCGAGATGCGTGCATCCCTGTTCGGCCGCTTGCTGCAGTTGTGGATACGTCGCGGAGTAGGCCGGGCCAATCGGGTAGCTTGCGTTTCCAAATTCACGTATGAAGACGTAGGCCGCATCCTTCACGATCCGCAAAACCTCTGCGTGATTCTGAACGCCCTGAACTATCCCTTTCAGCAGCTTCCCTCCGGCGAGGCCGATCGGCGTCTCGCTGGATTACCCCAAATCGATCGGCCCTTCATCCTTCATGTTGGCTCCAGCCACCCACGCAAAAATCGCGATGGCGTCATGAGGGCATTTGCAATGGCTACATGCGAAACTCCTCTCCAACTCGTCTTCGCGGGTGATGCCCTGAACCGCGATCTCCTCCAGCTTGCACGCGAATTGAAGATTGACAACCGCGTCGTCCAGGTTGTCCTGCCGGATGTGAAGATCATCGAGGCGCTCTACAATCGTGCCGTCGCGCTGCTTTTTCCCTCGCGCTATGAAGGTTTCGGCTGGCCGTCCATTGAGGCTCAGGCCTGCGGCTGTCCGGTGATTGCCAGCAACATCCCTCCGCTGGCTGAAGTCCTCGACCACTCCGCCGCAATGCACTCTCTTGAAGATGAAGCCGGAATGGCGGAATCCATTCGCAGGCTTGCGACAGATACCGAATTCCGCAACCAGATGCGCGAAAAGGGTTTCGCGAATGTCCTGGCAAGGTTTCAAACCTCGCGCATGATGGAGGAATACATGTCGCTCTACCGGAAACTCGGCTGTCGAAGTTAGCCTGTCCTGCCCTTGCCAGCGCCGAAATCCTCGCCTGAAGATACTTTTGCAATGTCTGCATCTCCCACCACTATCTAATTAAGAATCAACTCCAGCGCCACAGCAAAATGAAATCTGCAGCAAAATTGTCCATCTCGATGACGTCTATGCAAAGATGGAAAGCATTTCTTTCCCATAAGTTGCATCGCATCTTCGAATTCCTCATTTCTCAGGGAATTACGACTGCGGGCAATCTTATTTACGGCTTCCTCTGCGTGCGGTTGCTGCCAATTTCCGGCTATGCCAAGTTTGCCGTAGTCTTCGGATTCCTGGGCACATTGACGGTGCTCATGGATATCGGCTTCACAAAAACATTACTTCCTCTGGTCGGGGAGCGGGTTAACGACTGCCAATTGATCGCGGACTATGTTGCCTCGCTACGGCAGTTGGCCCATTGGCTTTACGCCGCCGTGGCGCCGCTCCTCATCATCGTTTTTCCTTTGGCAGTGCACCGGCAGCCATGGAACTGGCAAACGGTCGCCGCTATGGTGTCCATCATTCTTGTCGCGGGTTGGATGGCCCGGGTCTCCGGAATCTATGGCGCAGTACTTATCGTGCGCCGGGATCGCCCCGTCTGGTACCGAGTACAGATGATTTCGAGCCTGGGCACTTTGTTCCTGCTCGCTGTGGTCTGGTATGTTCACTGGCTCAATGCCTTCTCCTGCATCCTGATCAATGTGGCGGGCATCATCTTCTGTGGCACGGCCTACTACATCCGCGCACAACGCCTGCTGGGAGTCAAAGGGAATGTTTCCCGGGAGAAGCGCAAGGCAATTGTGCATCTCACCTTGCCCACCATACCGAATACCATCTTTTACGCGTTCCAGGGCCAGATAGCAATATTCCTGATTACCTTGTTTGGCGGGATCGGAGGAATCGCGGCTGTGGGAGCACTCTCCAGACTCTCCCGGCTCTTTGTCCTCTTTTCGCAAATGAACCCACTCCTTCTCGAGCCTTATTTCGCGAGCTTGCCCAAAGCGCGCCTCAAGAGAAATTACCTGGCAGCCGCAGCTTTGGCAGGCACATTTGGTGCAGCCGTGGCTATACTGTCGCGGCTCTTCCCGGGGCCATTCTTGTGGATCCTCGGGCCACAATATGCAGGTTTCCGCTTTGAAGTTTTTCTTGCTATCAGCGCCGCCTCCATGGGTTATATCAATGGCGTGCTGTGGACAGTACATTCCGCGCGTAAGTTCGTGTACTGGTGGAACAATCTGGCGAATATGTCATTGACACTTCTCGTGCAGGCAGTCTTTATCTGGAAGACAAATCTGTCGTCAGTGGACTCTGTCTTACTGTTTAACATAGCTGCAACTGGAGCTTCGTTGACGGTGAGTATCCTCTGTGGCTATTACGGCTTCACCCGCGGCCCACGGGAGCTCGCTCGAGCATCAGCGTGACCTCCCCACAAGAGAGCCAAATGTCCGATCTTTCTACTTCGCAGTCAACTCAGCCAAGTCATGAGCAAGTAATTTGCAGTCTCTTCGAGGGCGACTTTCATCTGGGATTGGCCGTGCTGATCAACTCGATTGTGAGGGGTGGTTTCAGCGGTCTCTTTTGGATTGGTTATCGCGGCAGCTTGCCGCCTTGGACGGAGGGCCTTGAGCGGAATAAGGAAGGCTTCTTTCGCGTCGGAAAAGCGCTGCTGGGCTTTGAAGTAGTTAAGGGTGACCGCCACCTTGGTCAGTTAAAGCCGGAGTTTCTTTCGCAAGTTATCGATCGCGGTATTGCTGGCAAATATATTTGGTACTTCGATCCGGATATCACTGTGAGGTGTAAGTGGCAATTCTTCGAAACCTGGGTGCGCTATGGCATCTCTCTCTGCCAGGAAATAACAATGGGCACAATGCCTTCCACGCATCCCATCCGTTGTGCATGGGTCGAGCTCGCTCGTGAAGCAGGTTGGGGCGATCCACTGCGGCAACAGGAGCGGTACTATAACAGTGGCTTCGTGGGGATGGATATCGCGCACCGCAATTTCCTGAGTCAATGGATTGCAGCGATTCGGCTGGCCAATAGAAATGGCGTCAAACCTGATCAATTCCAAAAAGGCGGCCGCGCACAGGTCTTTTTTACAATAGACCAGGACACGTTCAATATCGCCACAATGTATTCCCATATGCCGCTGAGCGCCATCGGACCGGAAGGGATGGGATTCATTCCCGGCGGATTTACTATGTATCATTCGGTGGGCCCTTCTAAGCCGTGGAGGAAAAAGTTCCTGAGATCGGCGTTTCGTGCGCTTCCACCCACTTCTGCCGATAAACACTTCCTTGAATATGCTGATGGGCCAATTCTTCCTTACTCGTCTCTGTCTCTTAAGTGGCGTCGTATGTGCGCTGGCATAGCAGTCCTGGTGGGACGGTTCTATCGCAGAGTCTGAAGGCGGATTGCAATCCCGGGGTGATTGCTGCAAGCAACAACACAAACCCTTCGCAGCATCCCCCTGGACCTGTATGCCTCGCGATATCGGCCTCTAGGATCAGGGCACGCAGACTCAGGTTCTTCTCAGATGCCATTCCCCCCCAAGTATCTCGTCGTACTGCCGCGGCTTAAATGGCACCAAGCCAGCATCTGGATAAAATGTAACTTCCCCAAACTTTACCTCTCCGCCGATCTCGTACAGGTCGATCCTCGCAAATGAAAAACCGCCGCCTATCTGCTCCACATAGCGAAGCATGGTCCGTAATTGTGAGGGTCGTGGAATGGTATATGACGGCGGAGGATAGCTGCCATATGCGAATGGCATTTTGGACCAATCCGGAGAGTAGAACGCCCTTCGGTGCCCGGTGAACCGATCGACATCAACTTGGATGGCAGAGACGCGTCCATGAAACGTGAAGAACTTGTAATCGATGAGACCATGTTCGCCGCCCTCGATATAGGGTTCAATAATCAGGCGCCTCGGAACTTGAGAGTATGCCCACTCTTCATGAAACGCATGATGGTGGTAGCGCAGGAAAGAGCCGAGGGTGCGACGTGCCTTCTTTTCATTGACAGGCCCGCTCATCAGAAACATATTCATTGCCGATGCGTGGTTGGCCTTTATTACGCACGGATAAGGAAGAGATTCAAAATCCACTTCCGTTTCGCTTGCAAAAGTAGCAAGTGTAGGAATGACAAAATCCGCGCCAAATTTGGCAGCCATGATTTCCTTGGCTGCAAGCTTATCAACCAGCGGAGGCATTCGAAAGTCGTGGTCGTATAATTTCCGCCAGGCGACTTTGTCGTTGAAAGTCTTCGGATTCTTCAAATCCGGAATCCGCCCATGTGCCAGCAGATGTTCCACCTGCACATGCAATTTCGCTGGGAGCAAGTCCATGAAGCAGTTTCTTGCTCGCCGATAATAATATCGCAGCCAGAATAGGATCCTCTTTGTGGTGACGGTCTTCATGTCTTCACTTCTTCCCGCTGGACTTGACGCTTCGCGCAACCTTCCTTGTCAGTTTGGCGGTGCGGAGCATCGCTCTCGCATCCCCGCAACCCCGAAACATAGAATTCGCCGGGGGTTGGAGATGATGGTGTTTGAAGATACAAGAATCATAACCGATCATGAGGCTCAGAGGGCGTCTGAACGGACCAGACAGCAAGCTGAGTCGACGGCCCTATTTTATAGGGGAAAAACCGAATCCTTCATGCCGGCGCCAATACGCGAATCCTCTTTCGGTTCCACGCTCTTCACCGCATTGCCGCTGCAAGAGAGGGGTAGATATATTGTCCGTTGCTCCAAGCTGCGTTCTTCGTCCTTCAATTCCCCGCGCATCGACTGCAACTATCAGGATGCCCAATTTCCCTGGATCTCATGTTTGAATTCATTTCGGCGACTTGGCGGAGTGGGGTCGCGAGGAAACTCGGGGAGAAAGTATGAATAGAGTGTTATCTCTCAAAAAAGCACTCGTTAGAGCACTGTCTTCACGGCCTGAGCTGCACGGGTGGATACGCCGTGGTTATTGCTGGCTCGGGCTTGGGACTAGAACTGAAAGGGATTTTCTGTTTGCTCTTTCCAAGAGACAACGGGATATAGTCTTTGTCGAGATAGGTGCAAATGATGGCAAAACCAACGACCCGCTCCATTATTTTGTAAAGAAGTACCGTTGGAAGGGTATAGCAGTGGAGCCTGTGCCAGAAATCTTCGAGAAATTGCGGCGTACTTATCAGAATGACGACAATATTATTCCCGTCTGTGCTGCTCTGGCAGATCGAAACGGTTCGGCGACTTTCTATCAAGTTGAACCAGGGCCGGGCGTCCCCGAGTCTTGCAGCTTTCTCGGTTCGTTCTCGCGCGATACACTTCTTTTGCATACGCATCGATTTCCAGAAATTCACCAACACGTCATCGAGCAGATGGTTCCGACTATCACGTTTGATACTCTGGTGGAACAGTCCGGCTTTAAGAGAATCGACGTCATAATGATTGATACAGAGGGATATGACTACGAGGTTTTGAAGCAGATTGATTTCCGGCGCTTTCGCCCTATACTGGTGATATATGAACAGATTCATTTGACCGACGCGGAAAAGTCAGAGTCGAAGAGACTGCTTGAGAGTTTTGGATATAAGGTACACAATTCATACAACATGAACTTCGTAGCTGTTCGCACATGACATCATGGAGTCTCGTATCCTCCGCTGGAAAGCCGGAAAGTTCCGACTCCGGCGCATCCACAAGAGGCATAGTAAGCACCACCGAGAAGTGCAGATCGGAATGCACGGCGTCAAGGCTCTGGAACCTGGAGAGAATAATCCATGCCAAAAGTTGCTCTAATCACCGGCATCACCGGCCAGGATGGCGCGTACCTGGCCGAGCTTTTGCTATCCAAAAACTATGTAGTCCACGGCATCAAGCGCCGTTCTTCATCTTTCAACTCGGCGCGCATCGACCACATCTATCAGGATCCGCATGTGCCCGGCGCTCACTTTCAGATTCACTACGGCGATCTGACAGATGCCACCAATCTCATTCGCATCATCCAGATGGTCCAGCCCGATGAAATTTATAATCTGGCGGCGCAAAGTCACGTACAGGTCAGTTTCGAGACGCCGGAATACACGGCAAACTCTGACGCTCTCGGCACCCTGCGCTTGCTGGAAGCCATTCGCATCCTCGGCCTCGCCGGCAAAACGCGCTTTTATCAGGCTTCAACCTCCGAGCTCTACGGCAAGGTTCAGGAAACTCCACAGAAAGAAACAACGCCGTTCTATCCCCGCAGTCCCTATGGAGTGGCCAAGCTCTATGCTTATTGGATTACCGTGAACTACCGCGAAGCATACGGAATGCACGCCTCAAACGGAATCTTGTTCAACCACGAAAGCCCCATTCGCGGCGAGACTTTCGTCACGCGCAAGATCAGTCGCGCCGTGGCCGCCATTCATCTCGGTGTACAAAAGACCCTTTACATCGGCAATCTCGATGCCAGTCGCGATTGGGGCCACGCGCGCGACTACGTGGAAGGTATGTGGCGAATCATGCAGCAGAAAACGTCGGACGATTACGTCCTGGCAACCGGCGAAGCTCACTCGGTGCGCGAGTTCGTGGAATCGGCGTTTTCCCATGTTGGCCACAAAATCGAGTGGCAAGGTAAAGGTCTCGATGAAACAGGGATTGACGCCGCAACCGGCAACGTCGTCGTCCGCATCGATCCTCGCTACTTTCGCCCCACGGAGGTCGATACGCTCCTCGGTGATCCCGCCAAAGCGCGCCGTGTTCTGGGTTGGAGTCACACTGTAACCTTTCCTGAGTTAGTTGCGGAAATGGTGACATCTGATCTGAAAGTCATCGCCCATGAGCAGCGAAGGAGCGACAATCACCATGAGTAGCTTCGAGCTAAGCGGAAAACGCGTCTGGGTGGCCGGCCATCGTGGCATGGCAGGATCGGCTATCGTCCGGCGCCTGGCTCGGGAAAACTGCGAAATAGTTACAGTAACTCGCGACGAGCTGAATCTGCTCAATCAGAAGGATGTTCACGCATGGCTTGCCGGCAGCCAAATCGACGCCATCTTTCTCGCTGCGGCCACCGTAGGCGGAATTCTCGCTAACTCAACGCGTCCCGCCGATTTCCTCTACGAAAATCTCGTCATTGCCACCAACGTAATCCATGCGGCCAGGGAAGCTGGCGTCAAAAAGCTCCTGTTCCTCGGTTCCTCCTGCATCTATCCCCGCCTTGCCCCGCAGCCCATGCAAGAAGAGTCGCTTCTGACCGGCACACTCGAGCCCACAAACGAGTGGTACGCCATCGCCAAAATCGCGGGCATCAAGCTGTGTCAGGCTTACCGCCGTCAGTACGGCTGCGATTTCGTCTCCGTCATGCCCACCAACTTATACGGCCCTGGAGACCGCTACGATCCGCGCGAAGGCCACGTCGTCGCCGCGCTCATCATGAAAATCCACGCCGCCAAGGTCGCCAACAGCCCCACCGTCGAGTTATGGGGAACAGGCACCCCGCGGCGCGAATTCCTCTTTTCTGAAGACCTTGCCGACGCCTGCATCTTCGTCATGAAGAACTACTCCGGCGAACTGTTTCTCAACGTCGGCACCGGCCGCGATATGACCATCCTCGAACTAGCTCAGAGTATCGCCCGCATCGCCGATTGGCATGGCGACTTTGTATTCGATAAGTCCAAGCCCGACGGCATGCCGCGCAAAGTCATGGATGTTAGCCGTCTCACCGCCCTCGGCTGGTCCGCCCCCACCGACTTTGAAACCGGCATGAAAGCAGCCTATAGCTGGTATGTTGCCAACGTGGCCAAAACCGCTGGCTGATCCCCATAACACCAGCGCGCCCGCACTCCCGCCCTCATCTCAAAAGCATCGAAGATGAGCAGCCACAAAGGCCAGTCTTCCCATCTTCTATCTCGGAATGCCATAGTAAGAGTCAGTTATGAACGCTCCGGCCCGTCCCCGCGAACGCACAGTGCACAACATCGCTGCATCCGCGGCCGGCAATCCCTATCACCGCGCTTCTTTCAGCCTGTCCAACCGCATGGCGCGTCTGGCCTGGGGTCTCGTCTATCTCCTGCTCTATCGCATCTCGCCGCGCCCCATGCATGCCTGGCGCTCCATGCTCTTGCGCCTCTTCGGAGCTAGAATCGGCCCCGGCTGCCACTTTTACCCCACCGGCAAAATCTGGGCCCCGTGGAACCTCATCTGCGAGGACTGCTGCACCCTTGCTGACGGCGCCGAAATCTACAACCCCTCGCCCATCTATCTTGAAAGTCACTGCATCCTCTCGCGGGAGGCCTATCTCTGCGGCGCCACGCATGACTACCAGCACCCCGATTTCCCCATGATCTCCTACCCCATGCGCCTCGGCGCCTACTCCTGGATCTGCGCCCGCGCCTCCGTCTCGCCCGGCGTCAATGTCGGTGTCGGCGCCGTCCTCGGCCTCGGCTCCGTCGCCACCCACGATCTCGAGCCCTGGACCGTCTACAGTGGCGTCCCGGCCGTTCCCGTCAAAACCCGCGACGTTCACCCCGACTACCACCCCAAACAAGCCTGATCCAGCCCTCCCGCACAGCCTCCCGCGCCGCTCGCCCCTCCCGCAAGCCCCCCTCCTCGCGTCCTTCTCCGCCCCCATCCCCATCTCGTAGAATCCGCGCCCTCTTGCCGGTGTACACCGCCCGGGCCAATGCGTTATCCTGACGCTTGACCCATGATCTTTTCCCGCGATTACATAGGCTATTTAGCCCGCCGCACCGTCAAGCACCTCATCGACGTAAAGATGATCACCACCACCGACGTGAAGGTGACTGAAGAGCGCGTCAATGCCGGCCTCCTCGAAGAGCTCTCCCTCGAAGACCGCATCAATGAAGAGGTGCGCGTCATCCTCGATGCCTACTCTGAGGAAATGCGCCGCTCCGGCGCCCAGTACGCTGAGATGTTCAAGAAGGTCAAGACCGAACTGGCCAGGAAATACAAGGCGGTGCTATGAGGATTAGTCGCGACAAACTCAACAAGCTCGCCCACACCGTCGCTGACACGCTGGCGGAAATCGACCAGGTCGGCTTCCTTGAAGACCGCAACACCATCCGCCAGGAATCGCGCCGCTTCCTTGAAATCCTCCTCACCGAGGAGGCCAGAATCGACGCCGCCGCCCGCCAGAAAATCGCCGGCCAGCGCAAAATCATCCTTGAGGGCTCCCAGGAGTGGGACATCCTCTACCGCAAGTACTACAACGAGGAAGTCCGCAAACTCGGCATCTGACCGGTGCTCCACCTTCTTTGCAGGCCGGGTGCCCCATGCTCGCGGCGTTCCGCCGCGGCGGATTTTGCCGCTAGGGTGGGATACTTCAAACGCCCCAACACACCACCATTCACCCCGCCGTGCTTTTCCCCCCGCCCGCTTTTTGTTAAATTAATCAAGTGGCCCTGTGAGCCACGCCTTATCAGTGTGTGGCGCTATCGTCTAGGGGTTAGGACGTGAGATTCTCAATCTTAAAACCCGGGTTCGATTCCCGGTAGCGCTACCAAAGTTCTTGTCTGATGCAAGCCCGCACATCCGGCGGGCTTTTCGTTTGCCCGGAACCCCGGCGCTTCCTGACGCCAAAAACTGCGAATTTCGGCCAGATTCAAAAAACGATGAAGACCATCATGTGATGGACCAGTCATCGTAAGCGCTCACAGGTACATACCCACCAACTCCAGGACGGGTCGCGTTCGCAGGGTTAAGATGCGTCATCTGCTCACTTTTTCGCATTGCCCCCAATAGATCACAGCGTCCGTATCGGTTGTGATTGTCTCCTTAAAACGGAGAGTATTCCAGTTGATATTGAAGTCCCATTTCAAAGGCTTCTTGTCCCCGACGTATCCTTTAAAGACCCAATCTTCCCTTGCCGGATCTTTGGGATCCTGCAACGTGAATATATGCGAATCATTGTTAACTCCACTGTCAAAGCCTTCCATGTACAACCAGTGATAGTTACGCAGCCGCTGCACTTGCTGCCGTTCCCCGGCACTCAGTGGGTTAAGGGCTTTCCGTTGCATGATTTCGGCAATCTGCTGAGACGTGCCCAACATGGCAAATGTTGAAGCGCTATAGGGCAATTTCCCGCCGCGTGTAGTCAACAGTTGAAATGTATCGCGAAAGCAGACATACGGTAACGGCGGCAGTGTACCGGCCTGCTTCGCCTCTTCGTAGTAGGAGCGGGCAGATTTCTCTTGTGCACAAGCGCTGGCGTACATACAGCACACGATGAGAACCATCAAAACGCGTTTCACGATAACGTCGATTCCTTCAGGGATTCAATCTCTTAGCCCGGCAACACGTCACGCAGGCCACCCTCACCGCGGCCCCATGCCCATCTTTTTTCGTCTCACAACATCGGCAGCGGGCGCGGTCCCGGCGGCAGCGGAAACGCCTCCTCAATCCGGCTCGTCTCCGCATCCGTCAGATGCAACGCACCCCCACCGGCATTCTCCGCCACATGTGCCGCGCTTGCAGCTTTCGGGATGGCGAAGACCCCCGGCCACCGCAACAGAAAGCTCAGCGCAACCTGGCGCGGCGTGGCATCGTGCGCAGCGGCAATCTCCTCCAGCACCCGCCCTCCAGCGGTTCGCGGCCCCGGAAACCTCTCCTGCCCGAACGGGCTGTACGCCACCACCGCCACCCCGTGGCTGGCGCACCACCCCAGCACCGCGGCTTCAATCGCCCGCTCCCGCAGATGATAAAGAACCTGGTTGCACACCATGTGCCCGTCCGGCGCAATCGCCGCCGCCTCTTCCAGGTCATCCACGTCAAAATTGCTCACGCCCCACGAGACGATCTTTCCACTCCGCTGCAGCTCCTCAAAAGCGGCAAAAGTCTCTTCCAGCGGATACCGCCCGCGCCAGTGCAGCAGGTAGCAATCCAGACGGTCCGTCTTCAGCCGCCGCAGCGATGCCTCGCAGGCCTCCATCGTCAACTTGCGCGACCCATGCTGCGGAAGAACCTTTGACACCAGGAACACCTCGTCGCGCCGTCCCGCAATCGCCTCGCCCACCAGTGACTCCGCGGCGCCCGTCCCATACATCTCTGCCGTGTCAATGTGTGTCATGCCCAGGTCCAGCCCCTGCCTCAGGGCTGCAACTGCACCCGCGCGGTTGCTCTTTTCCAGGTTCCACGTCCCCTGTCCCACAACCGGAACGCCGCGCTCCGTGGGGCCAAACGTTCGAACTTCCATCGATGCTGTCATCCAGGTTCGATTTCCTGTTGAGTGATCGGTTCTCCGGCAAAACAGCCGGCCGGCGAGCAGTTCCCACCCTCGCCGGCCGCTGCTGCTGCGTCACCGTGCTTCGGTTCCTGCCTCAACAGCCGTTCCTCGCCGCCGCTACATCTTGTGCTTCGCTGAGGGCGGCAGCATCCCATTCAGCCGCAGGTAGCCGGCCATCTGCGAGTAGTGGTCCGCCAGGTCGCTCGTCAGGGAGATGAGCGCCCCCGCCCGCGGCATCTGGTGATGAAAGAACGTGATCGTATTTCCAAGCTTCGCGTCCGTCACGTTGCCCAGCGCCGTGTTGCAGAAGTCGAATGAAGCCTTCAGGCCCGCAACCAGAGCGGACTTTGAAGCCGTGGGGCTCACATTCACCGTCGCCGGCGCGTGCATCCCGCCCAGCGCGCCGCACATGAATCCATTCGATTGTGCAACATGCGAAACCAGCTTCCCGAACGTCCATTGACCGGCCGTTGGGTGGTAGCTGTACTTGTTCGCGGGCATCTCTTCCGCGGCAGCAACAATGTTCTTCGCATCGCGCTGGTAGAACATCTTCGCGCTTGACACCACCGGGTTCGCAGCCGAGGCCTTAGGCGCCGGCGCCGCCAGCACCGGCCCTGCAGCCAGCGCAGTCAAAGTCAACACGCACAAAACTCTCATGCAATTTTGCATAGGGGAACCTCCATGGGGATATTCGTTGACCACTTTCCCGAACCCGGCCAGTATAGTCCTCCGGCATCATGTCGCTCCAATGCGGTGTGAGCGGTTTCTGCTATACCACTGGTCCGTAAGACTCAATGACTGACATAGATCCTTGCAAGTCGGCTCTGCGCCAGCTTTCCGGAAGCATGCCCCAGGGATGCCTGTCCCTTCGCTGACACCAAGCAGCATGCCAACGCAAAACGTCTCGGTCACGGGGTGCGTTGGCCTTCTTCGCAGCGAACCCACTAGGCGCGAAACGCCTGGAAGGAAATGAAGCGATCTCCGGGGAGCAGGTTCTTTGTCTTTACCGCACTATAGCCAGCCTGGTGCAACTGGCTCACGAGTTCATCCTCGGCCGGCAGCCGCCCGGCGCCGTTGGTCGCTGCGCCCCACAGGTTCAGCGCCTCCGCACCAAGGCTGCCTCCCTGGCACAACGTGGTCAAAAGCAAGAATCCGTCCGGCGTGAGAAAGCTGGCGATGCGTTGCAGCAACGCGACACGTTCTTCGACCGGGAAATAGTAGATGTTGTTGTAGAGCGTCGCGATGTGGAAGAGTTCGCCATACGGTTTTGCCCTGAAGTCGCCATCCTCAACCTTGACACGACTCTCCAGCCCCCAACTGCGGAGATTCGTCCGTGCCATTTCAGCCACCGCCGGCTGAAGTTCCATCCCAAGGGCCGTGAGCGAAGGGTTTCTCATCGCGGCGTAACGTAGGTAGATGCCAGAGCCGCACCCGATCTCGAGCAGACGCAGCTCGCCGCGCTCCGGAATGGTATGCCGAATGACCTCTGCCTGAAAGACCTCAAGCACACGAGAGGAGCGGGCGATCAACTCGCCGTCCTGATCGGAAAGGCTCCAGAGCTTGCCACTCTGGAGCTCGGGAAGCGTCGCGGAGATGAGTTTGTGGTGCAGAGTTGCGACTTCCTGCACCATCGCCAGCGTGGAGTCGTTCTGGGGCCGGGCAAGCGTCCTTGCGAGTCCGCGGAGCGTGTATCCGCGCGGTCTCAGGCTGAGCAGTCGCAAACGGATCCCCATCTGCAGCCATGCCTCAAGCGCCTCCCTGCCCTGGCCGGCAGCAGCACAGAACTCGGCAAGCGAATCGAGTGTCGCCGGTCCGGTAGCCAGCCTGCCAAGCAGGCCGGCCTCTGCAGCCGCAGCAAGGTATGTGAGCCTGTAAAACGATTTGAGGTCGGCGCTTGCGCCCATGAGAGCGGTTAGCCGGCCATCCCGCAAAAGACGGAAGAATGGCTTGAAAGACATCGCTCCTAATTATGTCCTATCCCTCAACTTGGACCTTACAGTGGGGGGTGGCCACCAGCCGACTGTCAACAACGGATGGGATGCGAAAGACTCAGGATCGCAGTGCATCGGCTGCAATCTGGTGGAGCATCCGTTTGAAAATGCAGTAATGGATGGGATAAAGGGCGTACCAATACAGAAGCCCGCCGAGCCCGGCTGGATCGAAGATTACGGTTTGCCGAATTACTGAACCATTGCCGGCTGGTTCAACTTCGAATTGAAGCCACGCGCGGCCCGGTAGTTTCATCTCCGCCATGAGGGACAGCCTGCGGGCTGGTTCAAAACTCTCGACGCGCCAGAAATCCAGGGCATCGCCAGCGGCGAGTGCATGAGGATCACGCCGGCCCCTGCGTAGTCCTGCGCCGCCCACAAGAAGATCGAAGAAGCCTCGAATCTGCCATAGAAAACTGGCAAAGTACCTTCCGTTTGAACCACCAATCCGCTCGATGGGAGCAAAGGCCAGAGCCGGGGGAACTGACACTTGCACGGTCCGGGAATCGACCAGCCTCGTCCCGAAACGGACACCGCCCCACGACGCGGGTTTCCCGCTGGAGGAGAACGCGTCGGACCAGAAAGTCGCGGCATACTCCAGGCTTTCATTGTGAAGGGCCCTCTTGACAGCCTCTTTCAAACCCATGGGCTGAATTTCGAAGATCGTCAGCGCCGAGTGATCGCGCACCAGCGTCGGGAATCTCATGCTCTCGATAAGCTTGCGGCCGACTCGGGCGTAGATGGGAGTGACCAGGCCCAACCACAGGCTCGACAAATGGGGGGTCAGGACGGGCACCGGAATCATCCATCGCCGCAGCCCGCATTGCCGCGCGTATTCCTGCATGATCTCGCCATAGCTGACCTGGTCGGGACCGCCGATCTCAAAGATTGCGGATTGTTCCATAGGCAGGTCCAGCGCGGCCACGAGATAAGCCACGACATCTTCGATCGCAATCGGCTGGGCTTTGACTTTTACCCACCGCGGACAAATCATGACCGGCAGGCGCTGTACCAGGGCGCGAATCATTTCAAACGAGAGGCTTCCGCAGCCGATGACGATCGAGGCCCGGAATTCGATCGTCGTAACCCCCGAACTGCGCAGGATATCTGCCACCTCATGTCGACTGCGCAGATGCGCAGACAGTGCCTGATCCTGATTTCCCAGGCCGCCCAGGTAGACAATGCGCTTGACTCCCTGTTCGCGAGCGGCGTCGGCGAAATTTTGCGCGGCTTGCCTGTCTTCCTCTTCGAACTGCCCCACCGAGCCCATGGAATGGACGAAATAGTACGCTGTTTGCACGCCGGCCATTGCCGGTGCAAGAGAAGTGCGATCCAGACAATCCGCCTGAATCACTTGCGTCGAGGAAGAAACCCGCGACCGAAGAAATTCCGGATGCCGTGCAAGGCAGCGTACGGCTCGGCCTGCAGCTTCAAGCGTTTTAAGGAGGTGCCCTCCGATATAGCCCGAAGCTCCGGTCAGCAACACGAGCGGCTTTTCGTCGGCACTCATTCTGGACCCTCAATTGCCTCACAATGTCTGAGGTGGCACTATCTTAGAATGTCCTGTCCAAAATCTTCTGTACGAAACTGACCAGCAGGTCGTCTGTTGTGGAGTTTTGGACTGCGCATGCATCCCCAACGCAATAGAAGCAGGGAGAATGCCAGGGCGCTCTCTCCCGTCTTCCGTTTGTGCCTATTCGTGGCCGCGAATTGGTACTGGCTCATGTCCCCAGTCGGGTGGCCCGGGTCCCTCGCACTTGGGGACCCGGGAGACCACGAATCCCAACCGGACCTCTCCCGCATTTCTGACGGCTCCGGGCGTATCACCGGCCGTCCTGAATGCCGCAAGCCCCCGTATCACCGCCCATGCTGACGTTACAGAAGCTTCGCCCAGTTTACGTCTCTGCTCTGGGGCTGGAATGGGGCTCTGCCTTTCTCGCGTTCCCGAATAAGTAACGAGTCGGCTTGTCGCTACGAACCCCGGACACAAGTGACGCGCACTAACGGTAAAAATCGCCATTGGGGCTGGCCCCCGCATGTTCCCCAGCCTGCTCAACCACTACACCGGTTATCCCATCCTTCGAGCGTTTTGTGCTCGAAGGATGGGATAACCTCCAGTCCCCGCGCCTCAGCCTCCACCACCATGCCGCGCAACCGAATTGGAAAATGCTTATCCCGCCAACTGCAATTCTTTGCGTAAAGCCGTCTCGTCAGATCGAGACCGGCTTTGGGACGGGATCCTAACTCATTGAATAAGCGGGCATAATACCGGGAAGCCTTGGGATGAGTTTGGTCACCGTCGTGCTCAATGCCTTACACGCGGTTGTTTGCGCCCAATGGGTAAAGAGACAAAGCGTTAAGAAGGGGAGGTCGAGACGCGATGAAGAGGAAACATTTCTACAGCGGACTTGTGTGCCTTTTCGTTCTGGCCATGGCTGGAGCGACGGCGAAGGCCGATACGGTTTTTAATCTCAACCAAAGTGCCGGCAATTGGGCGCTGCCGAGTTCCGGCTATTTTGGAACGGTGGATCTGGTGCAGGACGGGAGTAACGTAGACGTAACTGTCGCCTTGGAATCCGGCATCGAATTCGTGAAGACTGGGGCGGGTTATGCCCTTGAATTCAACTTACCCTCATCGGTCACAACTTCTGACCTGACGAACATATCATCCGGGTTTACGGCTGGATCGGGAAGTGGAAATTCCAACGCCTTTGGAACCTTCGAACTGTACGCCAAGTGTTCCGGTTGCGGTCACGGTGCAAGCTCTCCACTTCCAGGTCCGCTCAGTTTTACCGTGGATGGGGTGTCGATCTCTGACTTCGGTAAAAATTCTGCAGGTGCCTATTTTGCCTCGGATGTGATTGACAAAAACGTTTCCGGGACGCCAACAGGACTGGTGGGAAGTGACGGGCCAAATGCGCCTACGCCGGTGGTGCCCGAACCGCCAACGCTGCTGCTGTTGGGAACTGGACTGATCCTGCTGGCTGGCGCGGCAAAATTCAGAGCCATCTCCACAGCAGGCAAAGCGCTCGGCGGAATTTGAGTATCGACGGCCTCTAGGCTGCTGGCCACGATCTCAGGGGTAAATGATTCAATTGAGCGCGCCTTGGTCCCTCCCACCGGTTATCCCATCCTTCGAGCGTTTTGTGCTCGAAGGATGGGATAACCCTCATTCCACGCGCCCCAGTCTCTACCACAATCCTGCGCACCACCCTCTCCGTCCGCCTCGGCGAATCTCTCGCAGCCAGGGCGAGAAACCCCCACAGACCAGGCGCCACAATCCCTACCAGCCCAGCCAACTCCGTCAGCCCCGTAACCCCGCTGTCAATCCCCAATCGAACCAGTACCGCCCCATCTCATCTGTCTCCAACACCTTACCCCCGCCGCCGCTTTGCAGAGAATTTCCCCCATCCGGCGCACAATAAGAGAGGGTAGGGAAGAACCCACCCCCGGCTCCCATCCCGGAACCATAAGAAAGGCCAGCGCACCGTGACGCGGTCAATCCGCCGCGGCAAAACGCAGCAATGTCGCACTTATGTACAGTTTTCGAGCACTAAAAAGCACGCCAAGTAATTACGGTGCAACGCGTTACGAGGAAAATCCGCCTCATTTCGAAGAAAAAAGTGCAAAAAGCCACTGGGAAACTGGGTTTTGGCTTTAACTCACTGAAATAGAAAGATCGCACCTCACCCAGAAAACCAGTCTCCCAGTTTCTGTGCAACTGGGTTTTTGGGTGCCATACCCCCCGGCCTCCTGTCGACTTTCCCCGCCCCCGCCCCGTCTAAACCAGCGAAAGTGTGTAAAGTTGAGCCTATGCCCAGCCGCTCGATCCTCGCCTTCGCCGTCGCAGCAACCATCGCGCTCTCCCCAGCCGCACTGAGCCGCGCGCAGCAATCCACGGCAGAGCACCCGGCTTCGGCCTCCACCCCGTCCGGCCACCAGGTCGCCCTGGCGGTATCCGTACTTGACAGGCACGGCGACCCGGTGCCCAACCTCACCGCCGACGGCTTCACCCTCACTGATAACGGCCACGATCAGGCCATTCAAAGCTTCGCCGCCACCGCACCCCTCCAGGTAGGCCTGATCGTAGACACCAGCCGCGGAATGTCACGCGCCATGGACGCAAACCGCAAAGCCGCGCAGAAATTCGTCGACCTGCTCCTCCCCGCCGACCCCGGCAACACGCAGGCCTTCCTCATTCACTTCGATCGCGAAGTTGAGCTGATTCGTGACTTCACCAGCTCCCGCGACAAGCTCCACGCCGACCTGGCCGACTTGGGCCCCACGCAGTCCCGGCAAAACGCCCAGGGGCCCGAGACCACTGACAGCGACGCCGGCTACGGCGGCCAGATGCGACGCCGCGGCACCCCCCAGCTCTACGACGCCATCTACCTCGCCGCCAGTGAACTCATGGAATCCCGCCACGGCCGCAAGGCCCTCATCGTTTTCTCCAGCGGCATTGACCAGGGCAGCAAGGAAACGCTCAACGAAGCCATCGACGCCGCCGAGCGCGCCCAAACCCCCGTCTACACCATCTACTTCAAGGGTGATCAGGAACGCTTTCTTGGAGGTATTCCCGACCGCCGTCGCGACGGCCGTTATCCCGGCGGCGGCTACCCCGGTGGTTATCCTGGAGGCTATCCGGGGGGTTACCCCGGTGGCTATCCTGGCGGTTATCCGGGTGGCGGCTATCCCGGCGGTGGCTCCAGCCAGCCGAGAATCGATGGCCGGCGCATCCTCGAGCAAATTGCCACCCGCACCGGCGGCGTTTACTTCCGGGCCAAGCGAACCTCCGACTTCGATCCCATTTACACCCGCATCGCCCGCGACCTGCAAGGCCAGTATCTGCTCACCTACGCGCCCAGCCAGACATCCAGCGACAGCAGCTTCCACAAAATAGTGTTGAAAGCGAAAGACAACAAACTGAATGTAGTCGCCCCCGAAGGCTACTACGCTTCGGGCGACAAATCACAGTAGACCGCTCCCGCTCCGGCCTTCCTCAGCGTTTGCGGCCCTTCTACCATTTCTTTTTGATCAAGGTATCCACCGCAAACCCGCCATTCGGGTCTCGCGTGGCGCTAACGGAAACACGCGGCGAGAACTTGTACTCTCCCTCGATCGTCTGGCTCTGCGTTGAAGCCACATTCGTTGAAAACGTAATGTAAAGATTCCCCGTCACCTGTTGCCGAACGGTGATCACTGCTCCCGGCGGCCCCTGAGTTGTGCCGGCCGCCAGCACCGGGTTGATCGAAAGCTGCGAAATTCCCGCAATTTTCGAAATCCTGCTTGTAACCTGGCTCGAAACCTGCGAGGCAATCAACGATTCTGCAGCCTGGTTTGCCGGCGTCGGATTGGTGGAGCCCGCCTCGGTCGTTTTCCCAAATGCCAGCAGGCCGATAATATCCGCCCTCGGCAGTGCCGGATTCGAAGTATATTCTCCGTGCATCCGTTCCACCGGCCCATTGAGCCGAATGTCGATGTCATATTGCTGAATGGAGGTCGAAAGCGTCAGATTCACCACCGGCCGTGTCTCCTGCGGATTCACAAACTGTATCGTTCCACCCGACAGCACGAACCGGTTTCCGTTGAAGATAATGTTTCCGCCCGTCACATTCACGCGCCCCAGAATCGCTGGATGAGCCGCCGTTCCCCGAACCAATAGATCAGCAGATCCCGCCACACTCACCGTCCTGCTCACAAGACTCAAATTACTTGTCGACCGCACCGCAATATTCAAGTTCACATTCTGTGCAAATCCAGGCGTGGTGGGCGCTGCCACCCCGCCTGAAAACTGATTCACAAGCGACGTAAGATCGAATCCCGGCGTAAATGAAGTATCGGCAATATTCACTGATCCTCCCAATAATGCCCGAGTAGTCGACCCCACAAACCTCAAGTTCGCGCTCACATCTTCGCGTACTCCACGCGGATAGAGGATGCGCACATTCTTCGCCGTCATTCCCAAATCAAATCCCAGTTTCGGTCGGAGTGAAATGCCACCCTGCGCAGTCACCGTTCCGCCTCCCACGGTTCCTTTGAAGCTCGTCACTTCAATCCGATTCCCTGCCACCGTCAGCACTCCATTCCCCTCTTGCAATCCCACCGGCAGATTCGTAGATCCCAAGCTCGCATTTACAATCTGAATCTTCCCGCCAATCGCGGATCCATTTCCCGCTGTTGCGGGATGAATATCAAACTTCACCGACCCGCCACCCTCTAAGTCGGGATTAAACAGTCGAACTAACTCTAAATTCACAGTTCCCGTGGCCCGCAGCGTGGCAGGTGCGTTACTAGTTATAGGAAACCCTCCCTGAATGTGTATCTCGCTGTCCGTCCCATGAATTACAGCGGGCTGCACATTGACTACGCCATTCCGATAGTCAAGACGAACGGGCCCAGTCGCCGCCAGATGGATGCTCTTGTTGTAGGCCACATTCAAGACTGGAATTACAACATGAGCTTCAAGTAACTCAGGCTGTTTAAGAGGTCCATGCAACGTTGCATGAATCTCTGTCTTTCCATCTATTTCAGCTGCCTGGTCTGGCGCATAAACTGCCAGCAGCGGCTGCAGCGGAATCGGCTGTGTGTCCAGAGATACTTGGGTAGGATATTCTCCGGTCAATTCAATCCGCCCCTTGGCGCGAATCGGCGCCTGCGCAATCGACGCTGCCAGTGTTGCATCGGCAACCTTGTTCGCCACATTGACATCCAGCTTCAACCCGGAAACAGTGTTATTCCCGATCACCAGCTTTGGTATCTGAACTGTAGCATTCATCTGGGGATTATTAAACGAGCCCTGCCCGCTTGCCCTTATTGATGCTACGCCTGAATAATTCAGATTCTTCGCTTTCACAAGTTGCAGTTGGCCCAGGTGCAAATCGCTGCTGCTAGCTTGTACTGTATAGGTTCGTTCGGAAGGCCTCACCGTGGCGCTTCCCTTTATGCTTCCCCCTGCGACCTTGACCAGTAGCTCCCCGTGAACTGCATTCCCGTTTCCTGATAAATCAATCCGTGCGGTCTGAATCGGCTGCTGATATACCGTCGCGTCGGCGAGCACTATATGTCCGCTCCCTTCCGGCGCCATTGCGGTGCCGTGCAGCCGCAAGTTCGCAGTCACCGTCCCTGCCACTGGCATGGATCCCTTCATCAGCTTTGTATAATCGGCCAGGTTTACCCGTGACGCCTCAAGCGTCGCGGCAATCGGACCGTGCTTGTCAAAAGCCCAATGCAGCAAAGTCGCCCTGGCATCCAAAGTAACTTGGCCGCCTGACATCAAACGCACCTCGGCGTTGTGCAGACGAATCCCGGATGAGCTGACTTCAATTGCGCTCCGCAAGCTATTCAAGCGAGTTCCATTGAAATTCAGATGGGATCCAGAAAGATTTCCCATAACATGAGGAGAAAGGAGAGTCCCGTTTATCGTCCCGGAGAAAGATGCCTTGCCCGCCATCTGAAGTTGCTGCAGAGGACCGCTACTCTTGGATGTCTGGAAGATTTCCGCCATGGATGCCAACTCGCCCAGATTATTCACTTCCAGGTCCACTGCAACCCCGTGACCGTTGCCCAGTGTGCCATTCATTGTCAGCGCTGTCTGCGACAGACGAACATAGCTGTGAGTCAAGGTAAGCCGCTGGCGATCGCGCGTATAGGTCGCATGAATGGCGCTTTCTATGGGGATCGCCTTCTGCGAAGCAGCGTTGTCCGCAGCCTCGAGCGCTTTCTCTCCGCGCGCGGAATTTGCTGCGGATAAGGTGCTGCTGATCGTCGTGTCAACATGGGCCACAAGATTGGCAGGAGTTCTTCCCCATGAAGCCGAGGCCGACGCATCCATGCGCCCGGTCATTCTCAATGTGCTTTGTTCCTGCTGCAATAAACTCTGCTCAAGATGGGCGAGCGAAATTCCCCGCAGCCTGGCACTGATATCCGTATGAGAAGCCCCACTGATATCCGTCATTGTTCCGCGCGCTTCGATCTGCCCGCCCAGCGCCCGCGCTGTCAGGCTGCGCAGCGTGACATTCCCGTCTGCAAGTGAGTAATGTGCCGCAAGTTGGCGCAGGGCTACCTGCTTCTTCGCAGCGCTAAGCCGGAGCGAGGAACTCGTCGCATCTCCCTCCACCTGCAAGCCATCAAGGAAGCCATGTCCTGATTTCTGGTGATACTGCATCGACCCACTGCATTGCAGAACTCCCAAAGGTGCTATCGAGGAGATGTTTGCGAGTCCTACTGCCTGGGCCGTATCAATCGTGGCGTTATAACTCGCACGAATCGTCGGATTGGTAAAGTCCTCTACCTTGCCCGACATTAGGACTTTTGAGCGCCCGATCTCAAGCGTAGCTTTCTTTAGTTCGAAAGCCCCGGGCATGACGGTGTAACTCGCTTCGAGGCTATGTGGAATTACGCGGTGCATTCCATATCGCAGATGTCCATCGCGATACCCCAGGTTCCCATTGTAGGCGTGCATTGCTGTGTCGTATGCAGTGCGCATCTTCAGGTCGCGCAGGTCTGCCTCAAGAGCGTGAGGGCGGTCATTGTAATAAATCGCTCCGTGGTCGACGACGGTGTGGCGAATGGCGAGATCGAAGAGAGTAATATGCGTTTTTCCGGAGCCAGGCTGAGGAGTGGGGAGATTCGACGTCCCGTTTTCACCTTCAACAATCCACACGACGGGTTCATCAATCTGCACGCCACCCAGATACCACTTCCCGGTGAAAATCGACGCAATGCGGACGCTCGCCCGGACATGTCTTACCTGCAGCAAAGGAGGCGTACTGTATGGTGCCGCTCCATCCACATTGAGTCCGTAAAGGTCCACGCTGAGCGTTGGAACGTGCAGCGCAAAGTTTTCGAGAGTTACATCCACTCCGAGCTTTGCTGTGGCTTCCTTCTCTACAAGGCCGATCAGATAACGATGGAGGCTGCCTGAATTCACCATGCCGGGCAGCACGGCAAGAGCGAGCAGAATCACCACGGCACAGCCGCCAGCTGCCCACGCAAGGATATGCAACAGCCGACGGGCGCGCGGCCGAACTCGCTGCTGGGGAGATTGTCCGGAATCTCTAGGCTCTTCTGTCATCGTTGCGGTTCCTCGCTCAGAATGCCTGGCCGATGCTTATGACGTACTGCGTTGGATTGACACTTTGAATGGGGTTGAGGGTGTGTCCCACATCGAAGCGAATCGGACCAACGGGCGTCTCGTAGCGCAGTCCGATCCCGACACTATTCGAGTACAACGAGAGAAAGTCATGAAACCCGACCGTTGGAAACACATTTCCGCCGTCGTAGAACGGCACGATGCGCAGCCCTTTCTTGAACGGCAGCGGTATCCGCGCTTCGGAATTGATAATGAGCAACTCATTACCGCCCTTGGGAACATTGATAAGCGTCCCGCATCCCGTTTTGCCATCTGGGCAGACTTCTACAGTCCGTTGCGGGCCAGCTCCATCCAATGGGAAGCCGCGTAGCGAGTTCGCGCCGCCCGTAAAGAACCGTTCGCTCAATGGCACGGAACTCCCTGCAAAGGGCTGCTCGAGTCCCATGCGAACACTATCCGCCCAGACGATATGATGGAACTTCTCCGTATAGAACGCAACCTGTCCCGTCATCTTGGCAAAGTTCACGCTCGATCCCAGCTTGGTCGTATTCAAGTCGATCTGGAGCGATCGCAAAACGCCGCTATGTTCGTCCAGCGGATTGTCCCTGGTGTCGCGTGTCAGGTTGGCGGAGAAGGTTGAGAGCCGCACATTTCGATCCTGAGGGAGGACGAGTTCTGGAATCAGGACATCTGTGAGATTCGTCTTACTGAAGGTATAGCGTAAGAACAGCAGATCCGTTCTGGACCGGTTGATGGTCTTCTGAAGCTGAAAGCTGGTCAGATTTTGGTGATACGAAAAGATGGGGTTCTCTTCATCCCGCTGAAAGGAATAGGATGCCGTGGCCCTCCAGGCAGTCCATAGAAAGCTTGGATCGATGTAGTAGACCGCTCCGCGCTGATCCAGGCGCCCGGCAAAGGCAGTTAGCGACAGCGACACATCCTTTCCAAAGAGGTTATCGCGCGTATATTGAGCGCTGCCGCGCGGGCCATAGAACGTCTTTTCGCTGGTAGTGAAGTTGGATGGAAGGCCTACTGGAGGAAGGGAAGGGATCGCAATCGTTCCACTTGGCACGCTTCCTCCGCGCTTCACTAACTCAAAACCGATGCCGTAAGTGAAAGTATTCCGCCTCGCCTCGTGTACTTTTACCAGAACGTCTTCCCGGGTTTGCGTTGTAACTGGGCGCTTCGGATCGACCTGGGCCCAGTTGAACACGCCGGTGTGGTCATAAAGTCTGGTACCGGCTGTCAACATATTCGATTCCGTCAACGGACGCCCCGGCATGATTCCATAGATGTCGCGATTGATTAGACGCTGTCGTGTCTGCTTCCGTCCTAACGTCAGAACATCGCGTGTGGAGACCTTTGGCCCTTCGTATATGTGATACACAACATTGATGTGATGAGGCTGGCTCTTAGATGCCTCGGTCGCCGTTTCGCGAAAGCTGGCAGTCAGATAACCGGCCTGCAGGTAATGCGCAATAATGTTGGCGCGGTCCGCTTCAATGCGCGCCCGCGCGTAAGGCTCGCCGGCGGCAAGTTGTAATCCGCCCGGTGCAAATTGCGACTTTGGAAATGTTCGGTCGCCTTCAATAGTCAGTGAATTGACTATGTCCAGTGGTCCTTCCACCACGTCAAACGTAACCCGGATGTTTCCCGCTTTCCTGACAATCTGCGGTTTAACCTGCGCGTCGCTGTAGCCCTCGGATCGAAAAACCGCCCTCAGGTTTGCGACACTGGAATTGACAAGCTGTTCACTGAATTTTCCGCGTGAAAAAAAATGTTTCGGTTTCACGGTAATCTGCGGCATCAGATCTGAAGATGCAAGATGCGTGTTACCCGACAGACGAACGGCAGTAACTCGGTGTTTCTTTCCTTTTGTTACTTTGTAGAGAATCGTGTCGCCAGCTTTGTCCGTGATTAATTGAGACGTTACTTTGGCGTCAAAGTACCCTTTGGACTGAAAGCGGGAAATCAGCGCCTGCCGGCCCTCGCGCACGGTTTCTTCATCCACGCCCACACCCTGATACACCGGCAGAAGCGACTTTCGTGTCCAAGGCCAAAGGTGCGCGCCTTCAATCCGGACATGTGTCACCGGACCAGGTTTGATGGAGTAGTCAATGCGGGCACGGTTGGTATCCTCGTGATATTCGGCGCCGCTCAACGTCACCTGCGCGCCCAGGTATCCTTTCTTTTCCATCAGGCCGTGAAGATATCGTTGCGCTCTCACCAGCGTGCCGCGACGATACGTCTTGCCCGGACGAATCGCCGCACCGTGCAGACGTGCCCGAAGCGATCTGAGCCTGCGCTCCAGATAGGCGGTATCCCCCGTCGGAGCCCCCTGGATGTGAACAGCCCCGAATTTCGCTCTGCGCCCCAGAGAAACCTGAAACGACACATTCGCTATTGCATGCGCCGTATCCACCTGAACCGAAGGCTTCACGGTCGCATGAAAATACCCCTGCCCACGAAAGAAATCCACCAGGCTCTGGCGGTCTTGTTCCACGTCGGCAGCGTTAAATGCCGTTCGCGTGGGATAATTCGCCACCTGCAGCAAACGTGAATACGGAAATCGTTTTGTCCCGGGAAACTGGAAGATACCGAAATATACGGCCGGTTCCGGGACGAGCACAACCCGGATCCCGTTTGCCTCGGGATCAATCCTGATTCGCACAGTCTGGAACTTCCCTTTGGCCTTCAGTGCGGCGGCGGTCTCTTTCACCTTGCTGTCCGAAAAGGGTTCACCAGGTTTTTGTGCCAGCAACGATGCAAATTGAGAAGTGTCCAGTCCTGGATGGCCCGCAATCTGAACCGATGAAACCCGCTGCCCGTTATATGAGGAGAGCATCTCCGCCGTGAACGGCGCAGTTTCAGGAACCTGCGTAGCTGCGGAGGCTGAATTCTGTGCCGGCGCAATCGAGCATTGGACGAGAAACATCCACAGGCAAACAGCAATTGCCGCCCCAGCACGGGTGCGATCCAGACGCATCCGGCAAGCTCTTAATCGAGCC
Source organism: uncultured Acidobacteriota bacterium (assembly GCA_963830225.1). Taxonomy (GTDB): domain Bacteria; phylum Acidobacteriota; class Terriglobia; order Terriglobales; family Acidobacteriaceae; genus Telmatobacter. The sequence goes on from CAWHLO010000001.1 coordinate 1,965,391, forward strand.
CGCGAAATGAGAATTGTTTGAAGCTGTGATCCGCACAACACTAGCGGTTTCGATGCCCGTAGAAGCCGATCGGTTTGACCCTGCTTGAGAGTTCGCAATCGCATGCGCGCCGCCTTCGAACTCGTCTCGGTTAGTCTGACCGCTTCCTCGCGGCGCAGAAGCTCGCCGTTTAGATCAAGCGCGCTGGAGCAATCCCGAGCGCATCAGAGAAAATCAGAGCCTCCAAAAATCGAAGACCGAATCTCCTCGCCGCCTGCACTGCTTCTCACAATAGCACGAAGAGAGATTCTCATCCGCAAGCCAATCTTCGCTCTGCTGCCCCCAGCAATGCGGGCAGCAGTGACTCGCATTATCGCTTCTTTTTGAACTTGTATTCCACTCCCACCGAGATGGCGAAGTTGACGTCCGTTTGCGTGATCTTGTTCCCATAATTGATGCCGTACCGCGTCAGCATAGCATCCGGCGTGATACGGAAGACCCAGCGCGCCGAGCGGTTCAGATCCATGTGTCCGCCCATAATCACGGCCGGCGCAATCTGATTGTTATAAAAGGCCACGGCTGACGGTGGATTGCCGCGCAGGTCCTGCTCGAAGTTCCCATACACGCCGCCGACCAGAACGTGCGCAATCAGGTCGCCATGCTGGTTGTGCGGCCCCAGCCACTCCGGTCCTGCCGTGAAGAAATACTGGCTCACAAACGGTCCCTTCACGTTAATGGAGTTGGTCCCCGCGCCGCTGGTGCCCAGGTACGGCCGAAACGACCCTTCCAGCCCCCAGCGCTTGGTCAGCCAGTACGATCCGCTCAGGTCGATCCCGCCCAGGTTCGCACCCTGCAGCAGATTCGGCCCCGCCTTCATGTGGTCGTATGCCATACCCAGGTAAAGGTCGTAGCGATTGTCGTAGCTGACCCCGGCAAGCGGGTTGATCGACACATATTCGCCATTGATCGGTTTCTGCTGCTCAGTGGTCTGGGCGGAAGGCTGAGCCGCAGCAGTGCTCGCGCTCGAGCTGCTCTGAGTTTGCGCGCCCGCTCCGGCGCAGACAAACAACACGGCTATGGCGGCAAAAGGGGCGAAAAACCTAACTGAAGGGCGCATCACCAATCAGCTTACAGGACCACCCCAACAGCCGACAACGCACCCCGCCCGCCCTCGGGCGCTTACGGCTGGCAGCGGTCCATCTCCCGTGCCCATACCAGGTACCGCGCCGTCTTGGCGTCCTCCCAAAGCGCGGCCAAGGTCTTCTGTGTCGCCGACGCCGGTTCCAGCCGCGGCGCCGCGTGCATTCGCCACTGGAGCCCAATCCGGCTGAAGATCATCGCAGTTCGTGGCAGGTGCGTCGGGTTGGCAATCACCTCCGCCGAATCCCACCCGTGCGCCTTGATGATCCGCGCCGCATAGCACGCATTTTCAATGGTATTCCGCGCCTGCGTCTCCTTCAGAACGGCATCCGCCGGAATTCCCTGCGCCTCGGCCGCCCGCGCCATCACCTGCGCCTCGGGAAACTGGTTGGCTACCGCCGCTCCGGTAAAAATCAGCCTTGGAGCCACGCCCCGCTCGTACTCGCGCACCGCCTCCGTCACGCTCGCCAACTCCCGCGGCGTCGGGTTTCCGTCCCGGTCTGCCGGATATCCCAGCACCACAATTGCGTCAAACCGCTGCAGCGTCGTGTTCTGATCCGGCGCCAGCCGCCGCGCCACTGCGGCCCATCCCATCAAGCCAGCCGCCGCCAGAACGCCGGTCACGGCCAGCTTCCACCATCTGAAGCGCCGTTTGCTCCGATTCTGGCGCGAAGACTTCCTCCGCGCCGGCTGCCGGCTCCGCTGTACTTTGCCTGCCAAAGGGAAATTCCTCTCCCTTCACTCTACCGTGTTTGCAGCCACACAACGCCCACCTCCGCGTCACGCGAACCATCTCCGCAACCCACCTTCGCCGCCGCGCCCCAACCCCGGCAAGTATTCTGAGACGTGACCTCAAGGCCTCACAAACGCCGCCAAAACCCGCCTCGGAAAGCTATCCTCCGATCGCTCATCCGATGGCTTGTCCTCGCCGTGGCGGGCTGCTGGCTGCTTGCCGCGCTTACCCTTCTGGCCACCCGATGGATCGACCCACCGACTACTGCCGTACACATCGAGCGCCGCCTCCAGGCTTGGATGCACCGCACGCCCTATCACCCGCGCTATTAGTTCGTTCCGCTCAGTCGAATTTCGCCCGACCTCCAGCATGCCGTCATCGCCGCTGAGGACGCGCGCTTCTACCAGCACCACGGGTTTGACTGGCGCCAGATCCAGATCGCGGCCGACCAGGATATGGAAGGCCGCCGCCTTCGCGGAGCCTCCACACTCACGCAGCAACTCGTCAAGAATCTCTTCTTCGGAACCGGCCGCTCTATCCTCCGCAAAGGCGCTGAGACCACCCTGGTCCCCGTCGCTGAACTCGTGCTCGGCAAGCGGCGCATCCTCGAGCTCTATCTCAACATCGTCGAATGGGGTCCCGGCATCTATGGTGCGCAATCGGCCTGTCGCTACTATTACTCGACCTCAGCCCGCAGCATCGGCCGCGACCAGGCCGCACGCCTCGCCGCAATCCTGCCCGCTCCCCTTCGGCGCCGCCCCCAGTACATGAACCGCTACAGCACCATCATTCTTGAGCGCATGAGCCAGATGGGCTGGTAATCCCCGCTACAATCCACCAGTGCCACGCTCACTTCTCCCTCACGTTGCACTGAATCTCTGAAACGTCGGATGCAGAAAGGATCGTAGCTGTGAAGGGAACAAGATCGCCAAAATGCAGAGAACACGGATCGGAATGGGTTCCCCTGGCATACGGGATTTATAGCAGATATTGTATAATATGAATGTTGTGAACGGGCCGGGAAGATGCCAGCGAGAGAAGAACCACGACAAACCGCTGACCTGCACTTCGAGGGCGACTCGCTTGAAGTGCTGTCGGCCTTCCCTGATGAAATCAAACGGTTCTTGGGATTTTCTCTGAGGCAGCTTCAACTCGGAAGGCAGCCGACATCGCAGACCCGTAGCATGGGTTCCATCGGGGCGGGCGTTTTCGAACTCAAGGAAGCTGATGAACGCGCCTGGTACCGGGCTATTTACCTTTCCAAAATAGGCAACACGATCTATGTTTTGCACTGTTTTGAAAAGGAGAGCCGGAAGACAGACCGGCGGGACATTGAACTTGCCAGGCAACGCCTGAAACTGGTCAGGCAGCGCTTGCAGGAGCAGAAAGCACATGAAAAGCACAGCGGAAAATAGACCCACGCACATCGTCAAGGGCAATATCTTCGATGCTCTTGGCTTCCCGACGTCTGAGGCTACCGCCCTCAAAATCAAGGCGGAAATCCTCTCCTCCATTCTTCAGCATGTGCGTATGAAGCGATACACCCAGAAGCAACTCGTCGAAATCCTCGACGAGTATCAGCCCTCGGTGAGCAACCTGCTCAAAGGCAGAATCTCGCAGGTAAGCATCGAGAAGCTGCTGCGATACGCCGACCGCCTGCACCTTAAGACGACGATCGCTGTACGGCCGGTGGAACGGAGAGCACCGCGGGCAAAATCTGCGGAAACCGGCGCAAAGCACACCACTCGAAAAGCCGCGGCGGTGTGACGTAGTGGGCTCTGGTCTACTCGTCCGCTCGCGCAACATCCGGTTTCAGCGGAATAGCCTTCTCTTAAGGTTTGGACCTCCCGGAATTGGATCGAGCTTGATCACCGGGAGTAGTCCGAAAAATGTCTTCTCTACGCGTCCGTAAGCTTCTCCATCAGAACTGATTTTCTGTCCGGGGAGCTTTAGGAATTCCCTCGAAAACACGATGCCGGCTTCACCGAAACGATGCCATCTTCCAAGCGCACGTTCACTCTTCCCACCGCAGTTCAGGTCCTCCTGAAAGCTGCGATCCGGCCGAAGCACCAGAGCTGCCGTACCTTCTCTGCAGCGCAGGACGTATGTGCCGGACACGGCTCCATACCCGTAATTGGCAGCGACTATATACCAAATCCAAACAACACTCAGTGAGAGCAGAATCCAACCACCAATTCGCAAAGGCTTGGACACCCTCATGAAAACCTCTCACGATCGATCTGGCTGAGTCGGAGCAGAATCGGTCTGTGGATTTTGCGCCGGCAACAGACGCCTGTCGCTGCGGCGGGCTTCACTGGAAGCCGGCCCATGGTCCACCCAGGCTTTTTACCAGCCACTCCTTACCAACGATCACTGACCCCTGCCTCTACGGATACATCCGATGCAGCATCCGCGGGAACGGAATCGTCTCGCGCACATGGTCCAGGTTGCACACCCAGGCCACCACGCGCTCAATACCCATCCCGAAGCCCGCGTGAGGCACGCTGCCATAGCGGCGCAGATCCAGGTACCATTCGAAGGCCTCCATCGGCAGGTGGTGCTGCTCAATGCGGCTCTTCAGCAGCTCAAAGCTGGCCACGCGCTGCGAGCCACCAATCACTTCGCCATATCCCTCCGGCGCCAGCACGTCCACGCACAGCGCATACCGCCGGTCGGCGGCGTCGGGCTCCATGTAAAACGCTTTCACATCGGCTGGATAGCGGTGCACCATCACCGGCCGGTCGTACTGTGAGCTCAGCCACGTTTCGTCCGGCGAGCCAAAGTCGTTGCCGTACTCAAACGGCTGCTCCAGTTCGCCCTTCTTGTGCGCCTCGTTCAGCATCTCCACCGCCTCGTCGTAACGGAGCTTCGGAAACGGCGGAACAATCGTCTCCAGCTTGCTGACGTCGCGGCCGATGGTCTGCAACTCCGTGGCGCGGTTCTTCAGCACACTCTGCACAATGTGCGAAAGATAGTTCTCCGCCAATTCCATCAGCCCGTCAAGTTCCAGGAAGGCCACCTCCGGCTCAACCATCCAGAACTCGGTCAGATGCCGCCGCGTCTTCGACTTCTCCGCGCGGAAAGTGGGCCCGAAGCTGTATACCTTGCCCAGCGCCAACGCGGTGGACTCGACGTAGAGCTGCCCCGACTGTGTCAGGTACGCCGGATCGCCAAAGTAATCGACCGGGAAGAGCGTCGAAGTTCCCTCGCAGGCCGCCGGCGTCAGGATCGGCGGATCAGTGCGAATAAAGCCGTTCTGGTCAAAGTACTCCGCCGCAGCACGCATGATCTCGGCTCGAATCCGCAGAATCGCCGACTGCCGCGGCGTGCGCACCCACAGATGGCGCCGCTCCTGCAGAAAGTCGACGCCATGCTCCTTCAGCGTGATGGGGTAAGGATCGGACTCTGGAATGCGCTGCACCACCTGCAGGTCCTCAATGTCCAGCTCGTAGCCTCCGGGCGCGCGCTTGTCGGCACGCACCTTGCCCGTCACAATCACACTCGACTCCTGCGTCAGGCCCTTGAGCGCCGCAAACACTTCCGCGGTCACGCTTTTCACGTGAGCCACGCCCTGTACCGTTCCAGTGCCGTCGCGAAAGATCGGGAAGAGCAGTTTGCCGCTCTCGCGTGAGTTGTAAAGCCATCCGCGGAGCGTGACGGACTGGCCTTCATGTTTGCCAAGGGTAGCGATGGTGGCCACCGGCGGTGTAGTGCTTTCGGAGGTTGCTGGCGATGCACTCACAGATTCGTTTGTCATGGTTTTCCTTGTTGGCCAGATCGGTCTGGCTGGACTTTTCAGAATAACGCCGTGCGGCGAGTCGCATGGGGCCGTACGTAAATTGATCGGGCAGATTTATCTTTTTCTGTGATCAATACGATTTGCGGCTCGAACGCGCGTCTATTTAACAAGGTGGGAATTTCTGTTGATCTGGACAATAATTTTCCACCGGCGCATCCTAGAAAGAAATGAATGGGAGGGCAGAATGGGCGACTCGGTTGTAAGAAGCGAAGAGACGCAAAAATCTCAGGTGGATCCCGAGACCGCCGAGCGTTTCATTGCCGAGAAGCACATCGGGGAACGCATCAAGCGGTTGCGCCTGAAGAAATCCATGGGCCTGGTGGAACTGGGCAAGCACACTGGCATGTCGGCCAGCTACCTCTCACAATTGGAGACAGGCCGCGTGGTACCCACGCTGCGCAATCTGGCGCGCATTGCCATGGTGTTTTCAAAGGATTTGTCGTACTTCTTCGAATCCGAGCCGGCGACGGTCTTCCGCGTTCACCGTCGGTCGGAGCGCGTCCGGATGCCCCAGACGGGGGTTGAGCCGCCAACGTATTTCTTTGAAAGCCTGGGCTACATGGTGCCCGACCGGCATATGGATCCATATTTTGCCGAGTTTGTGCCCCTGGAAACCGGCGTAGTGGCCAAGCCGCACCTGCATGCCGGTTTCGAATTCCTGTATGTGCTCGACGGAGAGCTGGCGCTGCGCCACGGGGAGCACGATTGCGTGCTGGGTACGGGTGACGCGGTCTACTTCGACGCCAGTACGGCGCACTCCTACCGGTGCGCGGGCCGGAAATCCGTGCAGGCAATCATCGTGACCATGCACCAGCCGCCCGCAGCAGCGCCGCTGCCTTTGCGCGCCCCGGGATCGCTCAGCATGGCGCGCCCGCTCGGTACAGGAGGCACGCGTGCCGATCTGGGCGAGGGCAAGACCGGTTCATCCATGTAGCGGTCCTGAAGCTGAAATGACAGCGAAGGGGCTGAAAGCAGGTAGCCAGGAACCGTCCGAGGGGCCAGGAAGCGCCCTTTCATAAAGGTGTGCTTTTACACCAGCTTTTGGAAAAATCGAAAGAGAAACTCCATAGGGCTCGAAATCTCCATTCTGGTGAACTATTCTCAAGCAAAATCGGTACGCTCACGCGCGACGAAGAGTGTGCAACGTCAGCTCTGGTGGGCAGGCAAAACGGAACGGGACACCCACAGTTCCTAATCCCCGATTGACGTAGAGCTGCATGTTGCCAAGCCGGTACGCACCCTCCGGGAAGAGCTTGCCGCCAATCGGCAAAACCACCGGTCCAAAGCCCGGTATTCGAACCTGCCCGCCATGCGTATGGCCACTGAGCATAAGACTCACGGCCTGACCGGCAGGCTGAGAAGATAGCGCTCGAGCATAGTCGGGGCCGTGGCAAAGCAGGATGATCGGTTCGCCGGGGACGCGACGGATGGGAGTAGGAATAGCGAGGTCCGGCCTGGGGTGGCCGCAGACCGGATCATCGAGGCCGGCGAGCCAGATGCGGGCGTTCCCGCGCTCGATGGGCAAATAACTGTTGCAAAGGACCGTGATACCGTTATCGGTCAGCGCTTCCGTGACTTCTTTCGCGCCTACCGCGATGTCGTGATTCCCAAGCGAGGCGTATATCCGGCGGCATTTGAGCCCAAGCAATATATTGGCGCACTTCCAAGCCGCCCCAATGGCGAATTTGTGTGTACCGAACTGGTGTGTGACGTAGTCGCCGGTGAGAAACACGGCGTCAGGGTTGAGGCGGTTGATGTGTTTGACTGCATCGCGAAGAAAAAATGGCTCAGTGAATTCCTCAAGATGGATGTCGCTAAGCTGGGCGATGGTCATGCCATCAAAAGCGGCGGGAAGGCCGGCAATGTGGACCTCGCGGCGGACGATCTGGATCCAGTGGCGGGCAATTTCGCCGGAGTAGACCAGCAGGCCTCCTGCTCCAAATATTCCAGTCTTGAAAAAATGCCGACGCGTTATGGACGATATTTGGGACGAAGGGGAAATGTCCATGTTTTATGGTACTCCGCTTTGAGGCAACGCGAAATCTCGACGATTGCTTGAGGGAATCATGAATTCTTCCGGCTGGCGCATGCTGCAATCACGAAGGGACATGTTCGCCGTGTGTTTTGCCGCAGATTGACGCGTCGGGCGAGCGAATTCAGCGAACTGAGGTCTATTGGTCGAATCGCTTTCAGTAAAGCGCGTTGGCGAAATATTCGACTACGTGCTGCCAGTTATCGACACGAGTGAAGCCGGTGGCGCCCAGATTGTGGGGTGCGGTGAAGAGCAGACCCTGGCCCTCGAAGCGCAACAGATTACGGGGCAGGTCGTCGATCAGGTAGTCAGCGCGGAGGATGGACTTGTTGCCGCAGAAGACGTAATGCGTGGGCGGAATAAAGGGAAAGTGGCGCTGCAGCCAACGATACTTGGGACCCAGCGAGTTGGGGACAGTCATGGCCTGCGTGGCGACGAAGATCTCAAAGCGCGCAGACAATTCTTTGAGAACCTCCTGCGCGCCGGGCATAAGAGGCAGGTCCTCGAAGAAGTCTTCGGCATCGAGGAAGGCGCGAAGCTGTTGCTGGCGGTCCAGCGGCGTGAACTCCCAGAGGCCTTTGCCGGCGAGGTCATCGACAGTAACGGCTTCATCGAAGGTTTCGTTGTAGCGACGCAGGTGTTCGGAGAGGGTATCGGCCATGACCTCATCCATATCGACACAGATGCGCTGCACGGGAATGCTCCTGGAAAATAGCTATGGTTTATGTGCAGGAACCACTACGTCACGGGTTTCAGCCGCGGCGCAGGCCGCTGCACGGGTATCTGCTCGGATTGCTCTCTATCAAAGCGTAGCAGGACAGGAGACCTCACGGAATCCGCAGCGCAAATCCGGAGAGCGGGAGAGGCGTTTTCCGTCTGCGCGGGCAGGATTCACGGTGTGCAGGTTTTTTGCAGAGCCCCTGGCATTCGGTTACCAGCAATAGGGTTACCTGGGCACTGTTTTCATACGTATCCTGGGCAAAAAGCGGTCCAGCGGGGAGTGATATAAAGCCTGCCGGCGAACCGGCCCCGTCCAAACGTGTATCGAATAGGCTATTATTTCAGTGATCCAGATTCCAGGTATTCGAAACAGGCAGCTGAACCGATTTACTCAATGAAAGGGTTGCACAATTGAAGAGTTGTTCGCGAGTGGGGACCGGTGGCCTAAGCCGCCGCGACCATAATGGGCAGCGACAGCTTTTGCAGGGACCTGCCCTGCCGAGCGATACCTTTATTTTCGTGTACCGGGGCTGGAAGAACCAGGATTTGCATGTCTCGCATTCAGCCCTTCGGTAGGTTCTAGGAGCGTTATGTCGCGATTGAATCCGTATGTCATTTTGCTGACCCTCATCGCCACGCTGGGTGGGTTGCTTTTTGGATATGACACGGCCGTGATCAACGGCGCAGTGGACAGTCTGAAGGTATATTTCATCGATCCGCGGTTTACAAATCTGGCTAACCCCGCCCAGGCCAACGCAGCGAGTTCGCTGCTTGGCTTTGTGGTTTCGAGCGCCCTGATCGGCTGTATTATCGGCGGGCTGCTGGGCGGCTGGGTAAGCACCAGGATCGGTCGCAAGCGCGGATTGGTGATTGCCGCCGTGCTGTTCCTGATTTCAGCCCTGGGCGCCTCCGCGCCGGAATTCCCCTTTGCGCCCATCGGCCACGGCGGACCGGCATATATGTGGCATTTCGTCTTTTACCGCATCATTGGCGGCATCGGCGTGGGACTGGCTTCCATGTTGTCGCCGATGTATATCGCGGAGATCGCACCGCCCAAGATCCGGGGAAACCTGGTGGCGTGGAACCAATTCGCCATCATCTTCGGCATGTTGGTGATTTACTTCGTCAACTTCGGAATCTCCAAAGCAGGCAGCGGCGATGTCTGGCTCAATCACATCGGCTGGCGCTACATGTTCCTTTCCGGCGCCATTCCCGCAACTCTTTTCCTGATCCTATTGTTCTTCGTGCCTGAGACTCCGCGCTTCCTGATGCTGAAGGGAAATGAAAGCGGCGCCCGCGCGGTGCTGGCCAAACTGGTGACGCGTGAGGAAGGCGAAAAGGAGCTTTCCGAGATACGCGCTTCGCTTAGCGAGCACCACTCCGGCAAGCTGTTTTCCTTCGGCGTGCTGCTTATCTTCATCGGTATTGCGCTCTCGGTCTTCCAGCAATTTGTCGGCATTAACGTAGTGCTCTACTATGCGACGGACATTTTCAAAGGCATGGGTATGACTACCAATGCTTCGCTGTTACAGACCATCATTGTGGGCGCGGTCAACCTTGTTTTCACCGTAATTGCCATTCTCACCGTGGATCGATTCGGCCGCAGGCCGCTCCAGATTATCGGAGCGCTGGTTATGGCGGTGAGCATGATTTCATTGGGCATGGAGTTTTGGCTCGGGGGCAGGGGCATCATCGCGCTGCTCTGCATGTTGGTCTACACTGCCGGATTTGCGGTTTCCTGGGGACCGGTGACCTGGGTACTTTTGAGCGAGATATTCCCCAACCAGATTCGCGGCAAAGCCATGGCCATCGCGGTTGCGGCGCAGTGGATCGCCAATTATCTGGTCAGCTGGTCATTCCCGATTCTCGATAACAATCCCTACCTGGTGCACCACTTCAAGCATGGGTTTGCATATTGGATCTACGGAGTGATGGGCATTCTGGCCGCCTTGTTTGTGTGGAAAGTGGTGCCGGAAACCAAGGGCCGTACGCTGGAGGAGATGGAAGCACTGTGGCGGGACCACGGCAAGAAATCAGTGGAAGTAGAACAACGTGGTTAACATACAGGCAGGCCGTCAGGGCTGAGAAGACCAGGCCGCAGAAAAGAGAGAAGGAGCGGGCGAAAAGCTGTTCCTCACCGGCTCAAGCCGTGCTCTTTCAACGCCCTGGGTTTTTCCGCAGAGTTCGGGGACTACAAGCCGAGGCGCCAGAGACCTGATCCGCAATGCCGAGCGATTCTCAGAGGCCCAGCGCCCCGCGCGTGGTTGTGAATGAGGATGAAGGAGGAGCGGAGGAGAGCTCCCCCTCATTGTCAGTCTGATTTACTTCACCGGTGCCAGAATCGCGTCGAGCCGATCCGGCGTGCCGGCTATGCGTTCAAGGTGGGGATAGCGCAGTCCGTCGTGGTAATTGACATCGACGTTAAGCACCTTCCCGTTCTTTTTCACCACAAAGTGAATTGGCTCCATGCTTTTTTCCGCGTGGAGTATCGCGTCTTTCACTACCGCGCTCGGTGCTTCTCCTTTGCCGCCGACGGCATTCCCGTTCACGGCCACAATATGCATGCCCGGCGTCAGCCCGTCTTTGAAGGCCGGGCTACCCCATTGCACGTCGGCGATAGTTCCGCTGCGCATGACTGTGAAGCCGATCGATGTGGCGAAGTTTGTCCCAAGCTCCGCCGGTATACCGGACTTCTCCCATGAGGGCTGTGTATCGTTGTAGACCAGCTTGTATCCGCCCTGTGTGAATCCCGCCAGCGGCACCTGCGGATGCAGTTGATAGATGCGAGTGCGGAGGAACTTTGCCCAGTTGTACGGCTGCACCTTGTTCAGCGCCGTCACAATGTCGTTGAAGTCGTAAGTGTGCGTAATAAAGCTGCCGTTGTCGATGCCGTAAAACTCCTTCGCAAAGTCGTCGAGCGACTTTTTGCCGCCGCTCAACTCGCGGATCTTGGTATCCGCATCGAGCCAGATCAGCACACCTTCCATGTAGTAGTCTTCCTGGCGCTGCCAGCTTACCCAGCTCACTGGCCGCCGTTCCGACATGATCTCCTGGTTGGTGGTGTCGATCAGCGGCCGCCACTTGCGGCCGGGGCTGTCCTCGAAGCTCGCAGCAATGCGGGCCAGTATGTCGCGGGTCTGTTCCGGTGTTCTCAAGCCCGAGCGGGCTGTCAGCACTTCGCCCCAGTACTGGGTGAGGCCCTCATATACCCAGAGTAGATCGTCCTGCTCCGGCATGTTGAAAGCCGGCCTCCACAGGTCATTCGGGCGCCTGAACTTGCCGTTCCACGAATGCGTGTACTCGTGCGCCAGCAGGTCGCTCTCGTCTACGCCCGCTTTCCAGTCAGTAAAGTAGTTGGCGGGGGCCTGGTCTTCGCTGGACTGGTGATGCTCAAGCCCCACGCCGCCGATGGTGTTGCTGAGCATGAAGAGGAAATCGTAGTGGTTATAGTGGTGCGAAGCGAAGAGCCGCTGCGCCTGCACCACCAGATTTTTGTGCATCTCGAGCTCTTCCGGCGTGATCTTCAGGTCCTTTGCCTTGTCGGCAAAGACATCCAGAAACACCTGGTTGGCGGGTCCAGTCGACAGGTTGACTCGCCGGTAGTATTCGCCGGCCGCCAGCGGCGAATCCACGAGCGTATTCAGCGTTGTCTTCTTAAAGTGGATCGTGTCGCCGTTCTTCGACTCCGTCGTCAGCGCCGTGGCATACTTCCAGCCTGCGGGCAGCACTGCCGCGGGGGTCACGTGAATATCACGCGAGTAGTGGCCTGCCGGATACAGCACGACGGTATTCCACTCGAGGTCCGCCATCAGGCGCGACATCAACACCATCCCGTCCTGAGGCTGAATGGGCGACAGATAGTCGAACTTCACATGGAGCGACGTAGTCCCGGCGGGCACGCGCATATGGAAGGCGTACATGTTTACCCGGTCGCGCATCCACGGAATGCGCTGCCCATTCGCGGTGATCGCCAGCCCGGCCATCCGCTGGATCGGTCCCTCTGGCGCGTGGTCGCCGGGAATCCACTGCGGATACAGCAGTGTCAGTTTTCCGGCACGCACGGGGATGGTCTCGTCGACCGTTACTACGCGATCCGTTGTGTTTGTCAGGTTCACGGTGAGCGCAATCGTACCCGGATACGGCGTGTCAGCCGGCGCAACCACGGGTGAGGGTATCGGCGCCGGTTTGGGGCCGGCGGAACCTTGTGCAAAGGCAGAATGGGTGAAGGCAGGAACGAAAGCCGTGGCAAAGGCCACAGCGATGAGCAGACACCAGCGCTGTTTCAATGGCGCACTCCGAAAGTGATTTTTTTGGGCCTGGAATAACCGAAAAGTCTGGAGGAAACATGCGCATCCCCGGTCACCCGGGCTCAGATACGCTTCTGAATTCTCACGCTGTCCCTTTGCGTGCCGCACCCAGCCGCCCATGCGGCATCAGGCGCGTACGAGTGCAGCCAGATTGCCAACTTCCACTTCGGTTGCCAACGAACACCCGGAAAGTACCTAGGCTCTATCTTGAGACGTCTTCGAAAGCTGCCCTTTGAGGCGCAGCATCGATAGTACTTATCTTAAACCGTTTGGAGAACGCATTTCCCAGGGTCCGGCGTGTCGGTTGGGTGTAACAGGCACAAAGTCGCCCCGGGAACCTTTCCGAAGACTCCTGTTGAGCGGGCAATCAGCGCAGAATCTCAGCCCGTACGGCAACACGATACCGGTACCTCTGCGCTCGCGGCGAGGGGGAATTCGGGGTGGTCTCCTCATGTGGTCACAACGTACCGTGACCACAAACACAGACGGACAAGTGAGTCAGTGTTGGGGTAAGGATGGAAAAGAGTCGGCCCCACGCAAAGGGGACGGCGAGTGATGTGCCTTTAAGCGGTCCGAAGAGACGGGGCGGGCTTGAAGATCGCCGAGTTGCCACCAGGTGTGCACGAACACCGGGACAATTCGGCATTTCTATTTTTTGAGCCGAGCGGCAGGCGGAGGTGGTTGCCAATGTTTGATTCGCACAGAAAACTACACGGCGTGGCTGACCCTGGCAAATTGCGGAGCCATCTCCTCTCTTGTTCACGCCGGAGCCGGCGATCCTGTTATGTCATACTGACCGCCTTGATCGTGCTCGTGCCTATGCTGACCGGATGCAGGCATAGTTCCAGCAGTGAAGCTCTCCTGGCAGCCGAATACACGCCGATCCCCGAGCGTGATTGGCAGGTGTCCACGCCGGCAGCGCAAGGGGTGGATCCCAGGCTGGTGGCGAAGCTGTATCGCAACGCAGATCGGTTGGAGACTCTGTACGGTCTGCTGATTATCAAAGACGGCCGTCTAGTCGCCGAGAAGTATTTCCACGAGGGGTCGATTGATCAGGTATCAGGCCGGCAATCGATGACAAAGAGTGTTACCTCGGCACTTACAGGGATTGCGCTGGATCAAGGCTGCCTGACCAGCGTAGATCAGAAGATGATCGACTTCTTCCCGGAATACCGAGACAAAATTATGGATCCAAGGAAGAATGAGATCACGATCAGGGAACTGCTGCAGATGCGTGGCGGTTATCCCTGGGAAGAGCGTGAGCCTCCGTATTTCGACAGGCTTCTCATGAGCGGCAACTGGCACTGGCTTCCGCATGTCGTGGATGTGCCACTGACGAGCGATCCGGGGACGGAATTCAAGTACAGCAACCTGACTTCTCATCTCCTTGGAGTCGTTGTGTCGCGGGCATGCAAGACCGATCTCGAGTCGTACGCTCAGGAGAATCTTTTCTCGCCGATGCATGCCAAAGTCGCCAAATGGACGAAGGATCCAGACAATTACAACTGGGGCTTCTTTGAGATCTATCTGACAGCGCGCGACATGGCTAAATTCGGCCAGCTCTATCTGAATCACGGTGAATATCAGGGGCGGCAGCTGATTTCGGCAGATTGGGTCAAGGACTCGCTGAGCAGATATTCAACCGATATCAATTTCACGGGGTGGTTTTCAAGCAAGCTGGGTCATCACTTTCGCAATCTCGGATACGGGTATCAGTGGTGGTCTGCCGATGCCGGGGATCATCACTTCGACTTCGCGTGGGGGCATGGCGGACAGCTGATCGTGTTGCTGCCAAAACTCAACATGATCATCGTCACGACCGCGGATCCGATATATCAATTGCCGGCCGAGCAGGGGTGGAAATACGAAGGGGCAATCATCGACGTGGTGGGCAAGTTCATTGCGTCGATTCCAAATGAGCGATACGTGAGCAGTAGTGCGACCTCTGGCAGTTGATTGCGATGGGTAGGATCCGTGCTTCACGAGAGCAGCCACTTGCCTGTCAACGAATCCTTATACCGAAAGTCGACTTTTGACCGCGACACGAGAGCTGTGTATGGAAGGTGCTGGTTCTCAATCGGAGATTTTTGGCCGAACCAGTGAGGGTAGACTTCCGCTGATAGAAGGGTTATCTAGCGATTGTCCTTCGGCAAGCATCCGTGTAAGAACGGTGGAAGAACCGCTTTTGTGGGCACGGAATTGCGAGAGAAGCAATGACTTGCATTTGACAGGGATGATATATTACTTCGGTAATGTTTGGCGTCGCCGAATGGGTTACGAATGAGGTGGTTTGATATGACGCAAATGTGTGATCACCATGCGGTAACGCTCCTATAATTTATGCAGGTTTATTGATGTTATTGATTTGCTTGATTTGAAGGTTGCCGTTGGTACTGCGATGGAGAATCTGCACAAAGGGTGCAGGGTAGGATCGCATCGGGAAGCTTGGTTGTCTGATGCTGAAGAGAGAGCCCGTAACAGGATAATCGCGGTGAGACGAGTAAGTTTATGGCTACCTTAAAGGAATTGTTCACCAAGGTTCGGTTTTCGGAGCGCCGGGGCGATAGACGTTCCCCTGCTGGGGAGCTCAATGTGTCGGTCGGCATGGGACCTGAGCAGAAGCAACTCAGGATTAAGGACATCAGCCCGACCGGTATCTATGTTTTCACTGAAGATCGCTGGGAGCCTGGCACAAGCGTGCAAGTGACTTTGCATGGGCATACTGTGGCCGGAGAGAGTCCGCGCCTGTATGTGCGGCTGCAAGCCCGGTCGGTTCGCCTGGGAGAGGATGGAGTGGGTCTGCGTTTCGAGCAGGATCCCTCGGATGGTGATGCATGGGCGAGCGCGGTGGCGAAGGCGGAAGTGTTGATCGGGAAAGACGATCCGGTTCGGCTGTTCCGGATGACGAAGGATCTGGTGTTTCTGCTGCACGTGTCGCCTTCAATTGGGGGGCCAGTTCTCGAACTGCTAAGCAATAAGATGAACCGCGAAGGAGCCGAGAGGGCCATCGAAATGGTTCTCAAGGCCGAGGATCTGCTGATTTCGCGGAACTGCAGGATCCGCTCCGATGTGAGTCCCACTCTCGTGTTGCAAATTCTGGAGGATGGACCAAAGCCTGACGAACAACAGACAAGGCAAATGTGGACAGAGCTGCTGGCCACGTCCTGTATGGTGGGGACGAATGACGTGGAAAGCATGAAATATGCCGTTCTGCTCTCCGAGATGGATGAGCTGGAAATGCGCGTCTTTATTGCTGCCTGTACCAGGGCCATGCGCGCCGGCTGGAAGCCCGGATTCCAGTTCTGCCGGAATCTGCATTGTCCGATGGATGAGATTCGGCAGATCTCGCGCATCCAGGACGCGGTGAGCATTGAGCGAATCATGAATCATCTATATGGTCTGGGTCTGCTGGAGCGGACAGATCGGCCTCTGGTATTTGCGCGGATCGAAGAGGTAAATCTGACGCCCACCGTTCTCGGGCTAACGCTCTACGCAAGATGCAATGGCCAGCTCGAACTGCCGGAATCACTGGAAGGTAGCGAATTGCAGCGCGCTTCCTGAATGCGGCTATCGGTGCGCGGAGTCTGTTCCCAGACAGAATTGAGAAAGAATTATGCGCCGGCCTGTCGGGGCTTGCGGATGGCCCGGCCTGCGCCGGGGATAGGCTCGGGTTGTGGTGCTTTGGGCGCAGGGGCCATGGCAGGATCCCAGTAGAGCAGACGGTGGCAACTGTCGCAGGGGATGAGTTCGCCCTTGCGTAGCTGGTTCCAGGTTTGGGGCCGCACGCCCATGCGGCAGCCGGTACACTGCTCCTTTTCGGCGCGGGCGAGCGCGGTGCCGCGGGTGGCGACGAGACGATCGAAGCGGTCCAGCCAGTCAGGTTCAATCAGTTTGCGTACAGCCTCACGGGCGGCATCGAACTCGGCTAACTGCGCTTCCTTCTCCTTTTGACGAACGGCCACACGTGAACGCGTAAGATCCAGAGCGGCTGCGCGGCTCTCCACCGCGACTCGCGCCTCAGCCAGTGCCGCCTCCTGCGCTTCACTGCGCTCCAGACTTTCAATCTCATCGATTTCCAGACGGTCGGCTTCGCTGACTTCGAACTGAACTTCGTGATCGATGGCTTCAGCCTGTGCGGGAGTCTTTACGGAGTCGATTTGCGAGCGGAAGCGTGCCGCCTTGGCGCGATGGTCTTCGATTTCGCGTTCCAGGCGCGTGCGCAGCGTTTCCTCACGAACGAGCACGGAGGAGATATCGGCGGAGAGGTTCTGGGCCGAGGCGAGTGCGGTTTCAGCCTCAGCGATTTCGCCGGGCAGCTGGCCCAATTCCTGCGCGACGCGAGCCCGCTCCAATTCCAGGTTCTGCAGTTTCACGAGGTTTTCAATGTGTTCGTCCACCGTGCAAGTAAGGATACGGCATCAGGCAGGGATGATGAAAATGGGGGGATAAATGGGGGGCAAACAGGGGCTTTATATGGGGGCTGCGAAGGCGGCATCGAAGATAGTGGGTGCAAAACGCTGCAAGAATGGAAGTGGAGCGGGAGGCGGGCTTGGTTCACAGTGAAGCATCGCCGAAGATGTCGTTCTGGCACAGGCACCGGTGGCTGATGTGGGCTGGCGGCTCAGTGCTGGTGGTGCTGGCCGCAATCAGGGGAACGCGCAAGGATCCGCAATTCACTATCGATTTTGGAGCGTTGAAGAAGACGGTGTCGCGACGGCCGTGAGGGGATTAGACAAAAGAGCGATGCGATGAGGAGGAAATATGAAAGCGGCAGTTTATGATTCCGCGTCAGCCCGTGCGGAGGAGTGGCTCAATATTGAGGAGCGCCCCAAGCCGCGGATGGAGGGCGGAGAGATCCTGCTGAAGGTCATTGCATGCGGAGTTTGCCGCACCGATCTGCACATCGTTGAGGGTGATCTGAAGCCGATTCGGCCGCGCATTGTGCCGGGCCATCAGATTGTGGGCGAGGTTGTGGAGGGAGCGATGACGGAGTTGCCTGCGGGGACGCGCGTCGGTGTTTCCTGGTTGGGTGGCGTGGACGGCAATTGCTGGTTCTGCCGCCACGACATGGAGAATCTCTGCGATCATCCATTGTTTACCGGATATTCGTTTGACGGAGGCTATGCGGAATACGTGCGGGTGCGAGCCGATTTTGCGATTCCACTGCCCGAGGGTCTTGAGCCGATTCAAGCCGCGCCGCTTTTGTGCGCGGGGATCATCGGGTTCCGTAGCCTGCGTGTTGCAGGCGTGGAGCGCGGTGAGCGCGTGGGGCTGTTCGGTTTTGGAAGTTCGGCGTCACTGGCAATCCGCATTCTGCATGCATGGGATTGTGAAGTGTACGTAGTGACGCGCGGTGAGGCGCATCGCAAAGCCGCGGAGGCAAGTGGGGCAACGTGGGTGGGCGCGGAAGATGCAAAGCCGCCTTCGCCGCTTGATCGCGCGATCACCTTTGCGCCCGCCGGGAAGGTGGTTGTGCACGCGCTGTCTACTCTGCGCAAGGGAGGTGTGGTGGCTATTAACGCAATCCACCTGGATCAGATACCGGCATTCGATTACGATACTTTGCTTTGGGGCGAGCGGCAGTTGCGCAGCGTGGCCAACGTAACGCGGCAGGATGCGCGCGACTTTCTTGCGCTGGTTCGCGATTTGAATTTCCGTCCTACGGTTACGACCTTTTCGCTCAAGGACGCAAACAAGGCACTCAGTGCGGTGAAACATGAGACCGCACACGGGTCTGCGGTAATCGTTCTATAGTGTGGAGGAACCGCAGAGTGCTGAGATCTTTGCCCGGGCAGTGGCCCGCGGCGTAAACAAACACGCGCGGATTGGCTTCAAGCAGGCGAAGTGCAACGTGTTCGCGAATGAGCCCACCATGACCGTAGCGGCCGTTGGGGTTGAAACCGTAACCCGCGACGGTGCACCCGTCGCGTTTTACGTCAGTGACGACTGCAATCAGAGAGCATGTCAGTGCGAGAAATCGATGTAGGCGTTGGCAATGGCGGAGGAGATGGGCGCCGTTCTTTCACGAATTTCGACTATGCGCATGATGATTTCTTATCCGGTTCCAAATGGGAATGCGACAATGCATTTCACGGTCTGTCTTCCTTTCGGATGTTTCCTTTGCACGCAGTGGACAGACCACTGCATTGTACGGCAATGGAAGAATATCATCGGCGCGAGAGGCTCCGGGATTACTGGCGAAGGCGCGGTTACTTCTTAAGACTTGAGTTTGATCCGGCTCTTCTCTGCGGTCGCCTGGCAGGTGCGTGTTGATGAGTCTCGACGGAGAAATTCTGGCAGCCAGCGCTTCAGCGCAGGAGGACATGGAAGTTGCGTCTGCACTCGATGCAATTGAATTGTCTGTGGTGATGCCGTGTTTGAATGAACGGCGGACTGTGGGCGGTTGTGTGCAGCAGGCGCTCGATACGATGCGCGCGAACGGCATCGCAGGCGAGGTAATTGTTGCGGACAACGGATCGACGGATGACTCGGCAGGGATCGCGCTGGAGGCGGGGGCGCGCGTGGTGAGCATTCCTGAAAAGGGGTATGGCAGTGCACTGACCGGTGGGATTGCCGCAGCACGTGGCCGTTATGTGCTGATGGCGGACGCGGATGCGAGTTACGACCTGACACAGATTCCGGGCTTTCTGGAGCAACTGCGTGCAGGTGCGGACTTGGTGATGGGCAATCGCTTCCGCGGCGGAATTGCGGAGCGTGCTATGCCGTCGCTGCATCGGTACCTGGGAAATCCGCTGCTGACCGGTGTCGGGAGACTGTTTTTCCGTTCACCGTGCGGAGATTTTCATTGCGGCATACGGGGCTTCAGGAAGGACAGCTTTGCGCGCATGGACATCCGCTCCACGGGGATGGAGTTTGCCAGCGAAATGGTGGTAAAGGCGAGCTTGCTGCGCATGAAGGTGAGCGAGATTCCCGCCTCGCTGTCGCCCGACGGCCGCGACCGGCCGCCGCATCTGCGAACCTGGCGCGACGGGTGGCGGCATTTGCGATTTCTGTTGATGTACAGTCCTCGCTGGCTGTTTCTGTATCCAGGGGCGTTCCTGATCCTGCTGGGACTCGCCGGCTGTGCATGGCTGCTGCCGGGTCCGCGCGTTTTTCATGGCATCCGATTCGATGTGCACACGCTCTTGTACGCATTTATGGCGGTGCTGTTGGGTTTTCAGCTGATTGCGTTTGCCGTGTTCACCAAGGTATTCGCCATCTCAGAGGGGCTGTTGCCCGAAGACCCGCGCCTCAACCGCGTGTTCCGATATATCACGCTCGAAACCGGTCTGGTTGTTGGCGGTTTCCTGATCGCGCTGGGCATCGGCGGATCGATTTTTGCGGTTTCCGGATGGGCGAAGACAAGCTTTGGGAACCTCAATCCTGAGCAAATGCTTCGCATCGTGATGCCCGCCGTCTTCTCGCTCACGCTGGGTGTCCAGATTGTCTGCAGCAGCTTCTTCTTAAGTATTCTGGGCTTGCGAAGAAAGTGATTTGCGATTTTTCGATGCGATTTTCGGCGTTATGCGTGGCCATTCCACGCTATCGTCGGCTGGCTCGAAGGCTTGGTGGGAATGCACAATCCACACATCGTCATATTCCCGGCAGTGGGCAGCATGTAGACTTGTCGTGTTGCCGTTTTGCAGCATCTTTGATCCATCGGAGGCTGCGGCTTGGCGTGTCGTCCGGCTAAGAAGATCCCGCCATTTTTACGGTTTCTTCGTGACGCCACATTCTTATCGGAAGAGGTTCGGTCTTGGAACTTAATGGTCTTTCGCTCATCGGTTTTGATAAGGCTTCGCCCCAGGGCAAGGCATTTCATGGATTCAATCCTGTCTCCGGAGAGACGCTCGAGCCTGCGTACTATACGGCCAGCAGCCAGGATGTGGAGCGGGCGGCGGATCTGGCAACGAAGGCATTTGCCGTCTACGGCAATCTGTCTGGTAGCGGAAGAGCAGCCTTGCTTCGTGCGATTGGCACAGCGCTGGAGGCCGATGGCGATGCCATAGTTGCGCGGGCTCAGCGCGAAACGGGTCTCCCGGAAGGCAGACTGCGCGGCGAGCTTGCGCGGACGACGAATCAGCTTCGCCTGTTTGCCGTCGTGGTGGAAGAGGGCTCGTGGGTGAATGGGCGCATCGATCCGGCTCAGCCGGAGCGCAAACCGCTGCCGCGCGCCGATATTCGTTCGATGTTGCGGCCGTTGGGGCCTGTTGCGGTGTTCGGGGCGAGCAATTTTCCGCTGGCGTTTTCTGTTGCGGGAGGAGATACGGCTTCCGCGCTCGCGGCAGGCAATCCCGTAATTGTGAAGGCGCATCCGGCGCATCCGGGGACGAGCGAGTTGGTTGGCCATGCAATCCGCGAGAGCGTGCGCGCATGCGGACTGCCGGAAGGCGTCTTCTCGCTGCTGTTCGATGCGGGAATCGATGTGGGCACGGCGCTGGTCGCACATCCGCAGGTGAAGGCCGTCGGCTTTACCGGCTCGCGCGCGGCGGGCCAGGCATTGGCAAAGCTCGCGGCGTCGCGACCTGTGCCGATTCCGTGCTATGCGGAGATGGGCAGCGTCAACCCGGTTTTCGTGCTGCCCGGGGCGATGCGTGAACGCACCGCCGCCATTGCCAGCGGGTTGCTGAATTCATTCACTCTCGGCTCGGGACAGTTCTGTACGAAGCCGGGGTTGGTATTTTTGCCGGGATCGGCTGAAAGCAAGACATTCTCTGAAGCGCTGCAAGAAGGTGTGCGCGGAATGAAGCCGCAGGTGATGTTGACGCCCGGTATTGCGAGCAAGTACGCGGCCTCGGTTCAGGAGCGGATCGGCGGTAGTTATCCTGCTCTGGCGGCGCAGTCGCCTGCGAGCGAGGGTGCAGGTTGCGCCCAGCCGGTGGCGCTGTTTGAAAGTGATGCGGCCTCGTTGTTGCGCGACGCCGGTCTGGCCGAGGAGGTTTTTGGGCCGACTACACTGCTGCTGAGCTACGCATCTCGCGAGGAATTGCTCGCAGTTGCGGCGGCACTCGAAGGACATCTGACGGCGACGATTCACGGGACAGAAGAAGATCTGGAAGGTCACCGCGACCTGATCGCCGTGCTCGAAACGAAGGTCGGCCGCGTGATCTTCAACGGCTTTCCGACCGGCGTGGAAGTATGTCACGCGATGGTGCACGGAGGGCCGTGGCCGGCAACCTCAGATGGACGCTCGACGTCGGTGGGGACACAAGCGATCTTCCGCTTTGTGCGTCCCTTCTGCTACCAGGACTTTCCTGACTCCGCATTGCCTGCAGAGCTGCAGAACAGCAATCCGCTGGGGATTCTGCGCATGGTGAATGGCGACATTTCGCGTGACGCGGTTCCTCACGCTGTTTGACGACACCACTTATGCTTTCAACCCCCAGCGCTGCTGGCGCGGTAGATCTACGCTTTCTTCTCGACGGGATTGATGAGCGTTCCGATGCCGTCGATGGTGATGCGTACCTCATCGCCGGGCTGAAGCGTGAATGAGTCGGGCGGGATGATGCCGGTTCCCGTCATCAGGCAACATCCGGCAGGGAAGCTGCACTCGCGGTAGAGATAGTCGACGAGCAGCTGCGGATCGCGCTTCATCTCGGCCAGCGTCGTCGTGCCGCTGAAAGCCGCTTGCCCGCCGCGCAGAATTTCGAGTCGAATGGCGGTGGATTGGGGCAGGGGATCGGAACTTACTAAAACGCCCGGACCCAGAGCGCAACTGCCGTCATAGACCTTGGCCTGCGGCAGGTACAGAGGATTTTCTCCCTCGATGTCACGCGAGCTCATGTCGTTTCCGACGGTATAACCGATGATCTTTCCATGCGGATTGATCAGCAGCGTCAGCTCCGGCTCAGGAACCGACCACGAAGCGTCTTTGCGGATGCGAACAGGTTTGCCCTGTGCGACGACCCGGGCGGCTGCTGACTTGAAAAACAGCTCGGGGCGTTCGGCCGCGTAGACGCGATCGTAAAAATCGCCGCCGCCGGCATCCTTAGACTCTTCCATGCGCGCATTGCGGCTGCGGAAATACGTTACGCCCGCGGCCCATACTTCCTGGTTTCCGATCGGCGCTGCGATTTCGGTTACCTGAAAATCGCTTGCGGGCTCGGCCTGCTTGGTGAGGCTCAAAAGATAGCCGTGTAAGTCGTCGTGAGCTACCAGGTCATCCCATGTGGCTGTGGGAACGCGAAAATATTTACCGTCGTGCTCAACGTAAATGCCTTGTGTGGTGCGAAAGAGTTTCACTGGTTCTTCTCCAGAATGGAAATGATTTGATCGGTGTCGTAAACACATCCGCCCCAGATGCCGCCGCTCGCCTGCACGAGCGCGGCCCAGAGGCGGGTGTCGTCGGGGAGCGCTGGATGGGGGCTGAGGTCGGCGCGCGGCTTGCGATCGGCAAGGCGGCGCAGTCCTTCATCGGCTCCAAAAGTCTCGTGCGCATCGCCGACAAGATTCACCGTGCCGCTGAGCGCTTTGCGGTCAATCACAATCTCGATCTGGTCGCCATCAAGCACCTTGCCGATTGAGCCGCCTGCAAGCGCTTCAGGCGAGACGTGGCCAATGCAGGCTCCGGTGGAAACTCCGCTGAAGCGCGCGTCAGTGAGCACAGCAACGTGCTTGCAATGTGGAAGCTGCTTCAGTGCCGCGGTAATCTGATAGACCTCCTGCATGCCGGCACCGGCCGGACCGCCGCAGATGAGGACGATAACGTCGCCTTTTGCAATCTCGCCCGTCTTGATGGCGGCGATTGCCGCTTCTTCCGTGACAAAGACCTTCGCGGGGCCCTGATGCCGGTACACATCGTTCTCGTCGATCAGCGATGGATCAATTGCGGTGCTCTTGATCACCCCGCCTTCAGGAGCCACATTGCCGGCAGGGAAGCAGAGTGTCGGTGTTAAACCTCTGGACCGCGCGCGATCGGGTGTCATGATGACGTCGTCGGGATCGATGCCGTCCTGTTCCTGCAACCTTTTGCGCAGCTCATGGCGGCGTTCGCTTTCGCGCCACCAGTTCAGGCATTCATCCAGCGTGGTGCCGGTTACCGTCTTCACTGAGGTGTCGATCAGACCGTGTTCCCGCAGGTGCAGCATGACCTCGGGAACGCCGCCGGCCAGAAATACCTGCACGGTCGCAAAATACTTAGGGCCGTTGGGCAGAACGTCAACCAGTCGCGGCGTATGCCGGTTTACATCCGACCAGTCAGAACGCGTAGGCCGCGTCAGCCCGGCCGCATGCGCGATGGCTGGAAGATGCAGCAGTAAATTGGTAGAACCGCCAAAGGCCGCGTGAAGCACCATGGCGTTGTGCAGCGAAGTAGACGTTAATATGTCGGCTACGCCCATCTGCGACTGATGGAGGCGCAGAATCGTCCGCGCCGAACGCGCGGCCATATCGAGCCATATGGGCTGGCCTGAAGGCGCGAGCGCAGAGTGTGGAAGTGCGAGGCCCAGAGCTTCACCGATGACCTGTGATGTTGCAGCAGTGCCAAGGAACTGGCAGCCGCCACCAGGAGAAGCGCAGGCCCGGCAGCCAACCTCCGCCGCATAGTCCAGCGAAATCTGATTCTGTGCAAAGCGCACGCCGATGGTCTGGACCTTGCCGGCATCCTCGCCCTCTTCCGGCAGCAGCGTTACGCCTCCGGGCACCAGCACTGCGGGAGTCTTCCCGCATGAGGCCAGCGCCATCATCATTGCAGGCAGGCCTTTATCGCAGGTGGCGACGCCGATTACGCCTTGGCGCGTGGGCAGGGAACGAATGAGCCTGCGCAGGACCACCGCCGCGTCGTTGCGATAGGGGAGCGAGTCCATCATGCCAGTGGTGCCTTGGGTGCGGCCGTCACAGGGGTCGGTGCAGGCGCCGGCAAAGGGCAATGCGTGCTGGGCCTTCAGCTCGCGCGCCGCTTCGGCAACAAGCAGTCCCACCTCCCAGTGTCCGGTGTGAAAGCCGAGTGCGATGGGTTCGCCACTCTCGGCGCGCAATCCACCGTGGGTGCTGAGGATGAGGAATTGCGGATCGAGAAGGTGCGAAGGCTCCCAGCCCATTCCCGCGCTTTGGGTCATTCCGAAGAGATTGCCCGAGGGCTGCGCGAGCAGCATTTCCGGGGATAGCGGCAGAGACCCCCCTGGGCCCTGCGCGTGCGTGTTTACGCTCCAAAGGTCCGAGGCGTTACTCTCCAGCACAGATTTGATTGAGATCGTCGTAATGGGAAGACTCGCTTTCGAGAAAAGTATAGTCGCTTTCCTGCATCGGTCGTATCGGCCTTAAATCCATTTACCAAAGGGTGAATGCATTCCCTCGGATTCTTTGCGATTCCAATTTTAAGATGCCCAAATGATCCCCAAGAATGTTATAAAGCTTTTGTGCCAGATCAGCAGACTGAAAGCGCCGGAATGGTTCAGAAACAGTTGCAGCGGCGCTGGCTGTTTCTGTTGCCAATTGTCTTCATCACATACAGCCTGGCCTATCTCGACCGCGCAAACTACGGTTTTGGCGCTGCGGCCGGCCTTGCCCAGACTCTCCACATCAGCGATTCCGACGCAGCCTTGCTTGGCGCGCTTTTCTTTCTCGGCTACTTCCTGTTTCAGGTTCCCGGCGCTGCATACGCGCAGCGCAAGAGCGCCAGACGGCTTGTCTTCGTTGCGCTTTTGAGCTGGGGCACGCTGGCAGCCCTGACCGGCGTAATTCGTGTTTTCTGGCTGCTTGCGATTGATCGCTTGCTGCTGGGCGTGGCGGAAAGCTTCATCTTTCCCGCTTTGCTGATTCTGCTTACCAACTGGTTTACGCGAAGCGAGCGCTCGCGCGCCAACGCTTTCCTGATTCTCGGCAATCCTATCACCATGCTGTGGATGTCTGCCGTCACCGGCTGGTTGATCAAGATGATGGGCTGGCAGATGACGTTTATCCTCGAGGGTATTCCGTCCATTTTGTGGGCCTTTGTCTGGTTTGCAGTAGTGCGCGACCGGCCGCGGAACATTAGCTGGCTGAGCGATGCTTCGTGCGCACATCTCAACCTTCAACTCGAGCAGGAACAGAAATCGCTGCCGCGTATGCGCAATCTGCTTGCGGCGTGCCGGATTCCAGGTGTGCTCGTACTCTGCCTGCAATACTTCAGTTGGAGCATCGGTGTCTACGGATTCGTGCTGTGGCTCCCGACGATCCTCAAAACCGGCATGCGGCAGGGAATTGAGACGGTGGGCTTTCTCAGCGTGGCGCCCTATCTTCTTGCCGTCACTCTCATGCTGCTGGTGGCGCAGTTCTCTGATCGTTCATTGAACCGCAAGCATTTTGTCTGGCCGTTCCTGTTGCTCTCCGGGCTCGGGCTTTTCGGGTCGTACGTAGTCGCCGGTCACAACTTCTGGTTCGCATACGCATTCCTGATCCTTGCGGGCGGAGCAATGTATGCGCCCTATGGCCCGTTCTTCGCCATCATGCCGGAGATGCTTCCGGCGAACGTCGCGGGAGAAGTGATGGCTCTGGTTAACAGTTTCGGCGCGCTCGGCGGCTTTTTTGGCGCATGGCTGGTGGGTGTGCTCGAGGCAGTAACCGGCAACTCGCGAGCGGGATTTCTCTTCATGTCCGCTTCGCTTTTGCTTTCTGGCGTGCTGATACTGCTCCTGCGGCCGCCGGCGAAGCTTACCAGCGCCGCCGGCTAGCGTCGCAGTTTCTTTTTCAACTCAAAGCGCGAGAAAAACTGCTCCGTCTTCCACGGTGAGCTCGACTCCGGCGCTACGTGCAGCCTCCTTGAGCGCGGCATCGAGCATGACCTCGGGATCGCGGCTCACATCGAGGCGACGCATCAGCCCTTCGCCCTTCTTCTGGCCTGCGGCAAGAAGTATCTTGAGACCGCGGCGCTTGCATCTTACCGGCGTTCCGTCTTCGAGTTTCTTGTTCATCGGCTTGATCCACGCATCGACGTAGTGAACGCCGATGCCGGATTTGTCGTCGGTAAGCGCGGGAAGCTTTTCCCGGGCGGCGGGATTCACGTCACAAAGTTTTACTTTCACATTAAGCTCCGTGGGGTTGTATTCCTTTGGATTGTAGAAATTCGTCCATCACCTGTCTGAAGGCGCGGATGTGGTCGGGAGTGCTGCCGCAGCAGGCGCCTACGATGTTTGCGCCCGTCTCCAGTAGTGGCAGCAGGCCTTTGACCATTTGATCCGGCGTCTGGTCGTAGATGATCTTCATGTTTTCCAGCCGCGGCTTGCCGGCATTCGGCTGCACCATCACTGGGAGGCTGGTGACGTCTTTGTAACGCTCCACGGCCACGCGAGCGCGCTCCATCTCCATGCCGGTGCCACAGTTCAGGGCGACGATGTGCACGCCATTGTCTTCCATGAATGTAGCGGCGCGTTCCGGATCGACGCCCATCATGGTGCGGAAGGTCGAGCCGTCGAGCGTTACGTCGTAAGCCATCGACCCGATGATGCATTTGGCGCCCGCGGCTTGTGCTGCCCGGATGCCGATCAATAGCTCTTCCAGCGAAGTCTGCGTCTCGACGATGATGGCGTCTGCACCACCCTCAACGAGAGCGGCGGCCTGTTCCTCAAAGGCGCTGCGCACCTGGTCCTCAGTAAACTCGCCAAACGGCGCAAGCAGGCCGCCAAAGGGCCCGATGTCGCCGAGCACGTAACCGTCTTTGCCATCGAAGGCCTTGCGAGCAATTTCCACGCCGGCTTTGTTGACGGCGGCAACGCTGTCGCCTTCTGAGTGGCGGTTGAGCATGATGCGCGAACCGCCGAATGTGTTGGTGATGAGGCACTCTGAACCGGCCTCGACGTAACGGCGCTGGATGGCGAGTACCCTCTCGGGATGGGTGATATTCCATGCTTCACCGCAATTCCCCTGTTCCAGGCCCGCAATCATGAGCTGTGTGCCCATCGCTCCGTCGCCAAGCAAGGGCCGCTCCAGTGCAGCTTCGTGCAAGAGTTTCTTTGTCATAGTTCTGTTTCCTGCTTCAGTTCCTGCTGTGCGAGTGCGTAGTGAATGGTTTCGAGGACCAGGCCCCATTTGTGATCCCGGCTGGCCTGCGTGCAAAAGCATCCTGCGCCACTTGATTCGCGCCGCCAGGCCAGGACGGAACTCAGGTGCTTTCCGTTGAGCGGCTTTTCATCGTCTATCGCTGTCATGAGCCGCGAAGAATTTTCAACATACTGGCACATGTGGGTGTGGCCGGTGTCATCGGGAGCCGGAATGCAGCTCTGCTCGCGGATCGGGTAGCCTTCAGCGCGCGGGCCCAGCTTCACGGCGTAGAGAAATGCCAACGGCCGTCCCATGTTCGTGCAAGTGGTTCCATCATAGCGAAAAACGGCCTCCAGCGAGCCATCCTGCGCAGTTTGCAGGGTGAGTCGTTCCTTTACCCAGCGTTCCAGCGCTTTCCGGTTCACGCTGTACTCGGCGTCCTGATCGAGCGTGGCGGTGGCAAGCTGGAACCGTTCGCCGATGGCCCGCGGATTGCGTCGGTAAGGCGCGCGCCGATACTGGCATGGGCCAAAAGAACAGCTCTCGCAGGGAACAAGGTCAGTGAGTCTACGCAGATGCTCCGTGTGCCGCGTCAAGCCGAAAACCGCAAGCTGTGCTTTGCGCGGACGCAGCATGCCAGAGTCTAGCGCTTCCAGTTGGAAGGGAAACTGTTCTCTTTGCCCGCGTTTGATCAGTGCAAGGAGGCGCGGCTGCTCGGCAATGTCCCATTCGGGATAGCCGGGACTGTAGTGGGGCAATGCGGCCATGCCGCGTCGCTCCGCCCAATCGCAAAGCTTGGCGCCAGCCAGTGCCGTCAGATATTCCACGACAGCAGTGCCGAAGATCTCGAGGAAGAAATACTCATCGGGTTTCTCTTCCTGCCATCGGCGATGTGTCTCCTGCTCCGCTTCCTCACCGGCGCCGACGGCGACCAGCACAACGCTGTGGGCCTCGGCCTGCTGAAGTGTTTGCCGCAGGCGTTTGCTGAGGAATGAAACGCCGTCGATGGAGATAGAGTCACCGGCAATTTCCAGGCTCTCTGCCCGGCGTGCATAGAACCAGGGCTTGCCGTTTGCCGCATACCAGTCACGCGCCCAGTTTGCCAGTTCCTGCGCGCGGCCGTCGAGTACCCAACCGCGAGGATAGCCGAGCAGCCGTATGTATTCCTCCGGCATCACCTTCACTTCAGGAAGGGCGGTGGCCAACTCGAGGGTTTCGGCTAATTGGCACATGGAATCGGCTCCACGGGCTTGAACTGACAGCCTTCCACAAAGAAATTGAAGAAGTCAGGGTGTGTTTCAAGCCGGCAATGCTGCACCTTCCCGACCATCTCTTCGAGTTCCTGGCGTTTTGCCCTGGAGAGCAATGCAATTGTTGCGCCCTCAATTGCGATATTGCCCGCCTGAACGATCTTTGAGGAAGTGAGGCTGGGTACGAGTCCAATGCGCTTTGACGATTCGACGTTGAGATTGCGTCCGAATCCCCCAGCCAGATAAAAGACGTCGAGATCGTCAAAGTCTATGCCGTAACTTGAAAAGACGACGTGCAACCCCGCAACGTTGGCTCCCTTGGCCTGGGCCAGCTCATTCACATCGCTTTCGAGCAGAAAGACGTCGCCTTCATCCTGGGGCCGGTTGCTGTGGTAAAGGGGAATGCGATGGATGTCATCTTCAAAGCGGCCCATCTCATTCATGCGGCCGGTGCGGAGCAGTTCGCTTAGTAGGTCCACGAGACCGGAACCGCAGATCCCTTCAGGGCGCCCGCTGCCAATGACAGAAAACTGGAAGCTACCGTTTTCGGCAATGGTTACCGCTTCAATGGCGCCGTCCAGGGCAGGCATGCCACATGCGATCGCCCCACCCTCAAAGGCCGGACCCGCCGGACAGGATGCCGCGAGGATACGATGCCTGTTGCCAACGATCAACTCGGTGTTGGTGCCGATATCCATGATCGCAACGAGACGCTCTTCATGCGCCAGATTCACAGCCAGCATGCCGGCAGCGGCATCCGCTCCCACGTGGCCGCTGATAATTGGCGCGCCGTAAACGCGAGCCTTGGGATGAATTGGCAAAAGGCTGTGCCGGCCCGTTGCCACCAGGCTGGTGGTTGTCCGTTTGCCGTCTGCCATTTCGATTTCAGTGATCGAGCGGTACGGCGTCTGGCCGATGGAATAGACGCTTTGCCGGAAGAACAGGTCGCGCATGGTAGAGTTGCCAACCACAACCATCTCGTAGATGGTCTTCGGATCGACGGGAAACTTTTCAATCGCGTGCGAGAGATAACCGGCAAGCGTGCGCATCAGCAGGCGGCCGGGGTGGTCAGTGTCGTAGGCGATGCGCGACATGACCTCCGACCCGCCAAAACGCTGCGGGTTCTCGAAGGATGTGACTGCAATCAACTCGCCGGTTTCAAGATCGATGAGGCGCAAGACCACCGTTGTAGTTCCAAGATCCATGGCGATGCCGTGGATGGGGCCGGTGGAGCGCTCGACCTCGACACCGTCAATAAGGATGCGGTCTCCGTCGCGCGTGACAGCCGGATCGAGTTCAAAGGCCTTCTTGCTGACCGGTAGCCCAAGCGCCTGGTGCTCGATGCGCATCTGTCCGCGCCGCATAGTGTGGCAGCGTACATGGCCTTCGCTTGCGGTGGCGAAGGTCTGGCACGAGAGGCGGAAGTTGCCCTTGAGATGCTGCTCCGGTTCGGCGATTGGGGAAAGGACTTCCATCCCTTCCACCACTTCGACCATGCACTCTTTGCATTTGCCTTGCTTGCGGCAGGAGGTGGGGACATCGATGCCCAGCCGCTCAGCGTGCTCAAACAGCGATTTACCGGCTTCGGCCTCGATGGATTGCCCGTTAATGGTGAGAATGACGCTCATAACGTTGAAAGCCTCTACCACTCCTTCGCTTCGAGTTCGGCCTTCAGCGCCTCTGCCACTTCCTGTGCGGAGCCTTCGCGCTCTTCTTCCTCGCTCCACTTCCACTGGGCCAGATAGTCGTCGGCGGACTGCAGTCCCCGTTTCGCGGCGAGAATATCAACCTGCTTCATGAATTTCTCATCCAGCATTACGGTGACGTCGTCGGCTTCATCCTCGACTTTGATCTGGGTGGGGATTTCCTGCCAGTACAGAATCCTGAACATTGCCATGGCTGCTTTCACCTGCAGATTGGTCTTGTGCTGCGAGCCGGAGGAACAAGTCCACCGCCGCCGACGCATTTGCGCCGTATCCGTCGGCGCCGATCTCATCCGCGAACATCTGACTGATGGGCGCGCCGCCGACCGCCATCTTGATATGTGTGAGTCCGGCTTCGTTAAAGCCGTCAATCACGGTCTTCATGTACATCATGGTGGTGGTGAGCAGCGCGCTCATGCCGATGATGGTGGGCTTGTGTTTCTCGGCCGCGGCCATGAATTTCTCTACGCTCTGATCCACGCCGATGTCGTGTAATTCGAAACCGGCCCCCTCGGCCATCATTCCCACAAGATTCTTGCCGATGTCATGGAGATCGCCGCGCACCGTGCCCATGAGAAGTACGCCTTTGGGCTTCACGGCGCTGTCTTTTGCGGTGAGCAGGGGTTTCAGCACGGACATGCCGGCTTTCATGGCGCGGGCCGAAATGAGGACCTCCGGCACATAAAGCACGTTGTGCTTGAAGTCCTCCCCGACGACACTCATGCCTGCGATCAGGCCATCGTTCAGCACTTCCTGGGCAGTACGGCCCTCGGCGATCGCCTCTTTCGTCAGGCGCTCCACCTCACCGGCATTCCCCTCGTATAGATATTGGTTCATCAACGCATAATCGGGCATAAAGACTCTTCCTCTTTTTTACTGGGAACTCGCGCCTGCATTGGCGGCGCGCTTCGCATTGAATTCATCAAGGGCCTCGAGCATGGCCAGGATGTTTTCTCGAGGCATGCCGGGACTGACTCCCCCGCCAACGGAGAGAATGATTCCTTCGCCTCCCGAGCCTTCAAGTACCTCGAGAGTTTCATCCTTCACTTCCTCGGGTGTGCCGCGAACGGCAATTTCCAGCGGATTGACATTCCCCATCAGGCACATCCGATCGCCTACGCGGCTCTTTACCTCGGTGATGTGTCTTTGCTTGCCCCAGTTGAGCGCGTTGAAGCCGGTGTCGGGCAGATGATCCAGACACGCGTCGACCTCCGCGTCGTTGTGGTAGAGCTTGACCCAATCGTTCGGAAAAGCATCACAGATGCGCTTGAGGTAAGGGTGTGCGAACTCAAGGTAGTGCTCCTCGTTAACGAAGCCAACGATGTCGTCGAGGATGAAGATGCCTTCAACCGTGTCGCCCATGACTTTGTGCTGCGCCTTGAGCCAGTCAATAATCACGCGGGTACAAAGGTCAATCAGCCGATGAGCACCTTTGGGGTCCTCTACCAGGTCGATCATGAATTCGGTGGTTCCGCGCACAAAGCCTGCCGTGCACAGCGGACCACGTGACGTGACCATGGGAAGGATGTACCCGGCGTCGAGAATGCGTTGGCGCGACATACCGATCCGATGCAGCGTGAGTGCCGCGAAGGCATCGGCTTCCACTTCGTACTCGGGAAATTTGTCGATGTCTTCCAGACGGTAGAGGGTGTGGTATTCACTGGGCGTATTGTCCTGCCAGAACTTGATCTTGGAGCCTAATACCGACGGTTCGGCGGCCATGCCGTATTCTGTCCACCACGACGGGACAAAGATGACGTTGGGGAACTCGCGCATGATCCTGAGATTGGATTGAAACCAGAGCTCGGGATCAAGGAAATAGTCCATGTGCTTGATGCCAAGATAGCCGGGAATCCAGGGACTATCGATGATCAACGCCATTGGAACCTTATCCAGTTTTTCGCGGCGCACCGCTCGCTTGAATGTATCCCATTGTGTTGGCAGCAATTTTTACCTCCTGATTACCGTCCGGATATATGCGAGCCTGCCCGCTTCCGGACTGGCGCATGCGCCGGGAATGTCTCAATTAACTAACCTTTTGTAGTTCCATAACCGCGCTCTCGGGCGGCAGACCTCTGAGATTGTTTGAGGATACAACATAAGACTGCCCCGAGGCGACGGATTTCTTCGCCGCTTTTGGGAACCCGAGTTAAGTTACTGTGCAAAAAGCGAAAGCGGTATGGAATCGGCAAGTGCGCGATAGCCGGCCGGATTGGGGTGCAGATGATCGCCGCAGTCGTAGGCAGGCAGCAGGCGATCCGGTTGTTTCGGGTCGCGCACCACTTTGTCGAAGTCGAGCAGGGCGTCGAAGTGCCCCGGCGTGCGAATCCACTTGTTGATTGCCTTCCAGTCTGCTTCGATTGCAGAGTCCGGATGGTAGTAGCCGGAGCCGGCAAAGGGTGTAATAGTTGCGCCGATTACCTGGATTCCGTGAGCGTGAGCGCGGATGATGATCTGCTGGTATGCGGAAAGGATCCCGTCCACAAGAGCCTTGTTTTCCGCAGGGGTAGCCGTCTTCTTTCGCGAAAGCCTGCCCAGGTCATTCACGCCTTCAAATACAATGAGCCAGCGAACGCCCGGCTGAGCAAGCACATCGCGATCGAAGCGCGCCAGCGCATCAGGTCCGAGGCCGAAAGTCAGCAGGTGATTTCCGCCAATCCCCTGATTCAGCACTGCGATATCGCGCGTCGGCGGCGATGCCTGCAGTCGTTCCGCGAGATCGTCCGTCCAGCGATCATTCCCATTTGTGGTGGTCGCATGCCCGTCGGTGATGGAGTCGCCGAGCGCAACTATCGATGCGGCGCCCGCCGGCGCAAGCACATCCACGCCTGAAATCTGATACCAGTGATCGATCTGCTTCGCTCCGGCGAGATCAGTAGCCGAAACATGGTCACCGTGCAGGTAATAGGTGGTGGTGCGTGAGCCCGGGTGCCCAGTCTCCGGCGACGGTGGCGAATCGAGATGAAATGTGATGGCCAGATTGGACAAGGGTGCAACGGGATAATCGATGGGATCCGAAATGTATTCGGCGCCCGCGGGCACCGTGACCGCGGTGGCGCCTGCGAACGTGAGTTCCCGGTCCGATCCCGGCACAATGGCGGAAGAGCCCGGCGCCACTGCACGCGCGATATGAACGGAGGTGAACAGCAGCGGCTTGGTCCCGAAGGCGTTTGAGATGTGAACGCGGAGTGTGTTACCGCCAATCGAAAGCCGGAGGCTTTGCCGGATCGTCGCGTCGGTCATGTCTTCCGATGGAAGCGTATTCCGTGGCTCGGGGATCTGCTGCGACGCCGCCCAGCTTCCTACCCAGACCTCACCATTCGGGGCTGACTGAGCGCTGGCCATGACGGCCAGCCCCAAAAACAGGGAACAAAAAAGCCACTTGAGATTCATTGACGGTTTCATTTGGGGACCCTCTAGTATGCACTGCGAACTAAATCGATATTCCAAGCCAGATAAGCGTAACACCTCACGGGTTTCCGCGCCGGATTTTTGCGCTCACATTATCTTTCTGCCCGGCTTCGCTTTGTGTTGGTAGCAGACCTCGCGTACCGGGAAAGATCTTCCAGGTTCGAACTCTCTCAATTCGAAGGCCGGCAATGCTCGCGCTGAAATCCGTGGATTCAATACGTAGGTTATTTCAGTTCTCGCTCGCGCAAGAAACCATATGGTTTTTTCTATGACGCCACGAAGCAGTTTGGACATGCTGATACGACTTGGCCTTAGAGCGGTGCATATTTCCGAGTGCCCCGGGCAAGGGCCCCTGAAGGCTCGTAACACCAATGACTACAGAATTTTAATTTTCGTTTTTGAAATTTGTTGACAGCCATTCTCGTGGGAATGTAAATTCTCGGGGTTGCACAAATTTAGTCCATGGCTCAAATCAATTTTTGAGAGCGGTTACAGTTTGGTGGTCCCCATTCCCGTTCAAGAGTCGCGGCGATTCCCATTTCTCTCGTCATTTTGAGAGTAGTTAACAGAAATATTACCGTCCGACTTGTGTCCGGGGCTGTAAGCCCCAACCCGGACTCCCAACTAGGTCTCGATTCCGCAGTTGAACTGTATCTGCGGCAGGAGGATATTTTATGAGGCAG
This sequence comes from uncultured Acidobacteriota bacterium, assembly GCA_963830225.1. GTDB lineage: Bacteria > Acidobacteriota > Terriglobia > Terriglobales > Acidobacteriaceae > Telmatobacter. The sequence goes on from CAWHLO010000001.1 coordinate 2,000,103, forward strand.
AAGTCATTTGCTAGTGACGTCAAATCGATATGGCGCATAGGGATGCTGTTATCCCTGGCGTTATTTGCATTTACACCTTTAACATTCGCACAGAGTGGCGGTAACGTCGCGATTTCGGGAACTATTATGGACCCATCGGGCGCTGTGGTTCCCGCCGCCAAGATTTCGGTAACCAACACGGCGACCGGCGTTACCCGCAGCACCATTTCGAACGGAAGCGGTCAGTTCAACATTCCCTCGCTGCCTCCGGGCACGTTTAAGGTCCAAATCGTGGCGAAGGGATTCTCGCAAAGCGTCCAGACGGTTACGCTTCTTGCTGACCAGGTTCGCAACTTGAACGTCCATCTGCAGGTCGGCCAGCAAACCCAGCAGGTTACGGTTCAGGCGGCCACGGTGGCAGTCAATACGGTCACTCCGGTTCTGAGCCACGTCATGGAGCAGTCGCGCGTTATCAATCTGCCTCTGAACGGCAGAAACGCCGCCGCTCTTACCGTACTGGTTCCGGGCGCCAACTTCGCCAACGGCCACGGCGCCACACAGGGCAGCACCAAGCAGATCCCCGGCGCTGAGGCGATCTCAGTGAACGGCGCGCGGCCCAACCAGATCAGTTACAACCTGGACGGCGCAAGCAACCAGGACATCCTGAGTAACACGAATAACCCGTTCCCATTCCCTGACGCCCTGCAGGAATTTAGCGTTCAGACCAACAGCTTCAGCGCTCAATACGGCGGAAATGCCGGCGCAGTCGTCAACGTCGTCACCAAGTCGGGCACCAACCACTGGCACGGCGATCTTTTTGAGTTCGTCCGTAACCGCGCATTCAACGCCCGCAACTACTTCTCCGATAAGGTCGATCCGCTCAAGAGAAATCAGTTCGGTGGAGTCATTGGCGGACCCATCCACAAAGACAAGAGCTTCATCTTCTTCGGCTTCCAGAAAACAATCATTCGCACCGGCGGCACATCCAACAAGACGATTCCCACGGCTGCTGAGCTCACCGGCGACTTCTCCGCCCTCTGCTCCGGCGGCTTTGATTCAACCGGGATGTGCCCGGAAGGCAACGGCACCCAGATCTACAACCCCTATACGGGGCAGGCACTTCCATATAACAAATTCTCCAATAGCAGCACTTCCCTTCCTGTGAGCCAGGTTGCCTTGAACATGGCGAAGTACCTTCCGACTGCTAAGGCGGGCGCGGATGGTGTTCTTTACTATGCCACCCCGGACAGGGAGGATACGAACGAATATGTCACACGCTTCGACCAGGTGTTGCGCGGTCAGGACCACCTCTTCGTCCGCGCGCTCATTGACCGGTACAAGCATGCGGCGCCGTATGACGGCTCGAATCTGCTGACCGTCGGCGCGGGATCGCAGGTGAATACTTACAATATCGCGGTGGGTTATACCACAGTCTTCAGTCCATCTCTGGTCAACAATCTGGTGCTCGATGTGGTGCGTGCGCATTCCGATCGCGGCCAGGGCGGCCAGGTTCCCCAGATGAGCGACTTCGGGACGGATCTCTATCAGCTTCCCAAATCGCAGGGCGGAATTCGCGACTTCAACGTCCATGGATATTTCAACATCGGTACCTTCACTGATGCTGTGTTTGCCCGTAACTCCGGGAACATCCGCGACCACGTTATGTGGCTCCACGGCAAGCACACCTTCGACTTCGGCTTCGATTGGGAGGGCGACCAGTCGATTATCGACAACACCGACCTGGAGAACGGCTCTTTCCAATTCACCAGCGACTATAATGCCGAACTGGGAACTCACACCGGCACAAACAATGCCTTGGCCAGCTTCATGATGGGCTATATGCATAACTTCAGTCAGACCTCCGGTGACTACTCCACATCCCGTCAGAACGTGTTAGGTCTGTATGCCAACGACACGTGGAAGATCTCGCCGCGGCTTACGCTCGATCTTGGCCTCCGCTATGCGCCGCAGGTTCCCATGAAAGAGACCAAAGGCCGCATTCAGCAGTTCCGGCCTGATGCTTACAAGGCTGGCGTGCAATCGTCGGTGATTCCTTCGGCTCCCGCAGGCCTCTTCTTCGTGGGCGACAAGTACAACGGCATCAGCGTTCCCGCAACCGGTGAAACCGGTGACTTCAACAACTTTGCTCCGCGCGTCGGCTTCGCATACGATCCGCACGGAAACGGCAAAACGTCCATCCGCGGCGGCGCCGGCGTCTTTTACTACACGCGCCTGCCGGGCCTCTTCCTCAACGACGCATCCATCGTGGCTCCTTTCAGCTTGAGAATCGATCCGGTCGATCCCGACACGGGACCGCTCTCAAACCCCTTGGTCAACTACCCCACCTTCAAAGCCGATTTCCCGGAGCGCTATACGCTCAAGAATGTCCCCAAAGATGTGGCATTCCCTGACATCGTCCGCGTTTACGGTTTGGCGCCGGGCATCAAGTGGGTTACGCCTACTTACTATGACTGGAACGTCACCTTCCAGCGCCAGTTGCGGCCCGATACCATGGTGAGCGCCTCTTATGTTGGCCTGCGCGGAACTCACCAGCGTCAGGACACCGACCTGAATCCTGGTATCTACATGCCGAACAGCTCGCTTTCCCTCCAGCAGCGGAGACCGTATCAGCCCTTCGGCAACATCGTTCAGAACGCTAATACCGGAGCTTCGGGTTATAACGCTCTGCAGATCGCCATTTCAAAGCGCCCCTCGGCTGGCAGCGGCTTCTTCCATCCCATCATGTTGAGCGCAAACTATACGCTCTCCAAGGCAATGGAATACGGCCTGTCCAGCAACGGCGGCATCACCGACATTGGATCGAGCCTCGGATCCGGTATGTCCATCTACGATCCCCGTCAGCACGCTTTTGACACGGGTCGCGCTGATTTCGATCACCCGAACCGCTTTGTCGCTTCGTTTGTGTGGAATATGCCCACCATGACGTCGTACAGCACACCTCTGCGCATGGTTGCCGGCGGCTGGGTATGGTCGGGCATCTACACCATCACGAGTGGCGATCCTCTCACCATCATGTCTGGAAAGGACCAGTCGGAGACCGGCCTCAATGGAGACCGTGCTAACTACATCGGCCCCGCAGGCGATCTTGGCAAGACGGCGCCCTCCGCTGACCGTGGCGGCTGCGGAGCAGCCGCGCACTGCGTGCCATGGCTCGCTCCGGCATGGTTCGCACAACCGGCAGCCGGAACCTACGGCAATGTGGGAAAGAACAACTTCCGCTCGCCGTCGGTCTGGAATGTGGACTCCGGCCTCTTTAAGAACTTCCACCCAATGCCGTCGAATGAGGCCTTCCGGGTCCAGTTCCGCGCGGAATTCTTCAATCTGTTCAACCATACGGAACTCAGGGATCCAAGCAGTACAGTGAGCAGCAGCTCCTTTGGCAGCATTCGTAGTGCCAATGATCCGCGTATCATCCAACTTGCAATGAAGTTGTTCTTCTAACCGCAGCGGCAACGGCGGGTGCGCAGATCGAACCCGCCTGAAGCCAACAAACCGAACGACAAACGGAGGAGAATCGGCCCAGCCGGTTCTCCTCCGCTTTTTGGGGTTCTCACGGAGTTCAATCCGGCTGATTGCCTGGAGAACTCAATTCAGCGGCGATCCTGGGGTACAGCCAAATCTCGCCTGGGGTGGTTGGAAGGCTGTCCTTCCACCACCGTTTATCTTGCAGCTCAGTGATCGGGCTATCCCGTCGCCCAGACCCAGGCGAGGAATGCGAGCCTGTAAGTCTCCGCAATACGGTTCCATGACGATCTTGCGGTTCTGAGTGTGAGGCGGTTGCCTTCTACTCCAGGGCGCCGCAAGAACGGACTCTGTTCACAGGTGAGTGCCCGCCCACTGTTTCCAGCTCAAATACACCTGCTCGCCCTGTACCCATCATCCAATTTGCAGATTATTTCGCCATATCGTGCACAATAGTCTTAGCTTAGGGAAAAACCAACCGCCGGGCGCCGAACTGAAGGATCCACCCAGATGACCATGTATAAGGAACTCGTCGAGGTAACCACTCTAGTCTCGGCTGAGAAGCAGCCTCCGCGCGCGAAAAAACGCCATAAAATGCACTGATTATGGTGCTTTTTTCGTACATTATTTGGAATAAATGAATAGATTCAACAGTTTATCTATTTACCGATTCATAAATGTCCTTTGCATGATAGATTATGGTCAATAACCTTTCAGTTAACTAAGTAAATCGGCTCAGGACCGCTCCAAGCTAGGCCGGTTCAAGCCAGTGTGGATCGTCCCGTCGCGGTGCCTCCGGGTTCAGGTGATCTTTTGAGATCCGCCAATTCCACAGCCAGAAGGGTGTGCAGAAGCTGTGTTGTGGGTATTTGCTTGCGCTTCGAATCAAGCATTCCGTATGAGGCCGCCCGCTCCGACCATCGTTGGCTGGGGAGAAAGTGAAAGGGCATCCACCACGGAGCCGCCTTGTGACGGACTCGCATGGTGGATGCCCTTCTGGAGTGGAACAGGCGAATTCCGCCTATTTCACATCTGCGTCGCGGTTGCCCTCATACGCCATGATGTGGAAGTAGGCTTCCCATCCGTTCCAGACCGCAGGCGCAGGCAGTTTTGCCATCGGATCGTTGAGATGGTTGGCCCAGTCCTGCACCAGTTGGTGGGTGCGGTAGACGCCGGTCAGCCAATCGCCACGGTACCAGTTCTTCCACTTGCCGTACTCGGCGGCGTCCATCGATTTCCGGACTGCGACAAGTGCCTGTAGAGCTTCGTTGGCTTCCGTTTTCGCCTTCGGAAGGTTTCCGGCATCGTAATCCTGAAGGGACCGTGCCACCTCCAGCAACATGCGGTTGCTTTCGCGGTTGATGGTGATCATGGTGAGCACTTCAGCCTGATAGTATTGGCGCCGGCTGGGGGCCACGAGAGGCTCGGCAGCCACTGCATCGTGCCACACCTTATCCCAGCGGGGCTGGGCGGTTGAGCAGTCCTGAACGTCGTTCGCCAGTTCCTGGCTGAACATTGCCGGATCGGGGTTGGGCAGCAAGCCCGGCCGTCTCCATTTCGGTGACTGGCTGGGGACGGCAACCACCCGTCCTCCGCTGAGCTTTTCCAGAATCAGACGCCGTGCCTCTGTGTGGTAATGGTTATCGCCATCCTCGCGTGGTACCTTGCTGTAATTGACATGCCGCGGTGGTGCGATTCCCGCCGAAGTCAACCGCCGCGGGGCGCGATACCTTCTGCGAAGCGCCGGGGCAGCAAAATACTCCTTAAAGACTTTTTCCATCGCATCCGCTGACTTGGCGCCGAATTCTTTCGTTGCCCACTGCCTGTAATAGGCGCCGTCGGCGTCGGTAGTGGCCTTGGGCCTGCCACCCCAGGCAAGATTCATGACCTCTTCCGTCGTCATCACCACCGGGCGGATGTCGCTTGTATTCACAAGAAGATATCCGGTTGCGCCCGCCTTGATGTAGCGGCCAATTTCCTCCTGCAGCACGGATACTGGCACCATCTCCGTGAGTTGATTGGCGTTGGCGTTCATCATGGCGGTGTGGATGTACATTCCCTCGCCCGGCGCAAGGTCGCCGCCGTCCTGCATATCGCCATAGCCGGTGTCGGCCCACACTTTCGTCACTCCCGGCGGGATCGTAAGATAGCCCTCGCGCATGAGGCGCGCGCCTTCCTGCCACAGATCGGTAACAAATTGAGCATGGGGATACTTGGCGCGAACAATCTTGACCTGGTCTGCGATCGCTTCGCTGATGCGCTTACCCAGCAGCGGATCGTTGTTGCGCACGCTCGGATCGACTGCGGAATAACTCTGGTCTGATAGACCTCGCAGTCCCACCGACCAGAGAATGTCGTCGCCGGGCTGGTACTCGGCCACTGCATCCTTCCATGCCCGTTCCAGAATTTCGGGATGCGTGGAAAAGTTGTAAGGCACGCCCTTCGGCCACCGGGCCACGTTCACGCCCAGCGGGATAGCGTGGTGCTGGTTGATGATCAGGCCACGCACTGCGGCTGCATGCACCTGGGCGTCGTTAGGGAAGATCCAGGTGCCTGGCACGACCATGTTGCCCTTCAGGCGAAGGATGGTTTCAAAGACCATATCCCAGGTTTTGAGGGAAATGCCGCTCTGTACTCCTTTAGCCGGCGGTCTCCAGCCGGTTAGCAGGTCTTCGTCGTTGATGAAGAAGCCGCGATAACGGAAGACCGGGCTGGGAAATGTGTGCGTAAAATCGGCAGACAGAGTAAGGGAGCTCCTCTTCTCCGGCTGCTTGCCTGTCCACAAGTACATTGGATCTACGCCCAGATACTGCTGCGAAAATTGATAAATGGCGTAGATGGTGCCGCGCATATCCGCACCTGTTAAGCACACCACCCGCTGCTTCCTCGCGCCGTCTGCTTCTGCAAGAGAGAACGCGAACGCTTCACGATTCATGGTCGTGGCGCAGGAGACTCCCGCTGGTACGTGGTCGCGCTGTGCGATGAGAATTGCGACCGGCCCAGCCTCTGAGAGATTGTTCACCAGCCGCGGTTGCGTACCGAAAACCTTGGCGAAGTCGTGGCGCAGGTCCTGGGTAGCGCGCTTTACCGGGCCCGATGCTTGAGCACTTTCTACCAGCGCAACCGAGCTGTTGATGGTGACCGCCGGCCCACGGGGCTGAGCACTGGATAAAGCTGCGAACGGCAAAATGCCTGCCGTTATAGCCGTGCACAGCAGTCGGGAGCGAGCGTGTTTCACTCGGAATGACAGCATAATATCTCCTTGAGCGTCCCAGAAACCGCAACCTTACGTTCGGCTCTTTAGGCGATCCCTGAAACACGACGTTTGATTCGCGTCACGAATTATACAGAAAACGCTATGCGACGATACAGAGAATAATGCGCGTTTATGCTGTCTTGTGCTGTGATGCCGATGGGGATGTCAGGGTGACGCAATCCAGATCGCCAAAAACTGGTACTGCACCGGAGCCGCTGTGGGCTGGCGCTGCGGAACAGAAATATCGTGATATGGGTCAGGTGTTCAGTTTGAAACCCCATTGCCTAAACAGCGGCGCACATGGTTTCATTTGATTTGAGTCGCGAATTTACTTTAGAACGAACATTCACGCGTCTTCCGCCGGCAATTTTCCACGCCATGAAATGGGCGGGGTATTCGGCGCAAATTGGGTTCCTCTTTTTTTGTAAGATGACCGAAGCAATGCAATGCCGCTGGAGGCGGGGCCAATTATGAGAGTCGGAATTATCGGTACCGGGGCTATTGCCTGGAAACACGCGCAGGCTTACAAGAACATCGGCTATCAGGTAGCAGCATGTACCGACCGGACGCTGGAGCGCGGTCAAAAGTTTGCGGAGTCTACCGGTGCTGTGTATTTCTCTACGCCCGAGGAGCTATGCGCACAGGTTCAGGTGGATTTTCTCGACGTGTGTACTTTTCCCGGTTATCGGCTTGCCGCAGTCGAACTGGGCGCGCGTCACGGCAAGCATGTACTGGTCCAAAAGCCGATGGCTGTCGATTTGGAGACAGCCGCGCGCATGATTAAGATCGCACGAGATGCGGGCATTCAACTCGGCGTGGTCAGCCAGCATCGCTTTGACGATTCCATAATCTTTCTGAAGCGCGCGCTTGCTGCGGGCCGGCTGGGCAGAATCATACAGGCAGATGCTTACGTGAAGTGGTACCGTTCCGCGGAGTACTATTCTCGCCCGGTGAAGGGAAGTTGGGCCGGCGAAGGCGGTGGAGCGCTGATCAGCCAGGCCATTCACAATGCCGACCTGCTGCTTCATCTCATGGGCGCCATCGATGAGGTCTTCGGCTACTGGCAACTTGGCGCGATACACCAGATTGAGTCGGAGGATTGCGTGAGCGCTGTGATGCACTATGCCTCGGGGGCTACGGGCGTGATCCAGGCGGCGACGGCACTCTGGCCCGGGTATCCGGAGCGAATCGAAATTCATGGCACTAAGGGCACTGCGATCGTCACCGGCGATCAACTGACCACATGGGATGTTCAGGACGACTCGGGCGAGGCGCCGCCGCTGGCGCAGTTGGCCAAATCGGGTGCTTCTGATCCCATGGCGATTTCACTCACGCCTTTTGAGCGGCAGCTTGCCGATTTTGGCGAAGCTTGTAAGGCAGGGCGGCCACCGGCGTGCTCGGGTATCGAGGGCTACTATGCGCTGCAGCTTGTGCGCAGTATCTACACCTCGTGCGCCGAAGGCAAAAAGGTCCGATTGGAGCCGGTGCAATTTTAGATGGGGAAATCCAAGAGGCTGTTGATCGGCGGCTGTGGTGAGACATCCCAACAGATGAGGTGAGATTGTGTCTATGAAACTTGGCCTCGGCTTATATCGGCACATGCTGAACGAGGACTACTATGCGTTCGCCGTGCAGACAGGATGCACGCATGTCATTGCGCATCTGGTGGATTATTTCAAGGGCGGCGCGTCGAACCCGTCGAATAATCAACCCACCGGCGGAAAAGATTCACCGTGGGGTCTCGCCGGAGATCCAGATGTGTTGTGGACGCTCGAAGAGCTTCGCGAGTTGCGAAAGCAGATCGAAAATGCCGGCCTTCATCTTGAAGCCATTGAAAACCTCGATCCTGCGCACTGGCACGACATTCTTCTCGATGGTCCGAAGCGGCCGCTGCATATTGAGAATGTGAAAACGATCATTCGCCGCATGGGCGAAGCTGGAATCCCGGTTCTCGGTTACAACTTCAGCATCGCCGGTGTCTGCGGACGAATCAGCGGCCCGTTTGCGCGGGGCAATGCAATCTCAGTGGCTGTGGATGGTCCCGTGGAAACGCCAATGCCTAATGGCGTCGTATGGAATATGGTGTATGACCAGAATGCGCCGCCCGGCACCCTGGCGCCAATTACCCACGACGAGCTGTGGGATCGTCTGCAGCGCTTCCTGGAAGAAGTGCTACCCGTGGCGGAGAAGGCCGGTGTGCGTCTGGCCTTGCATCCCGACGATCCGCCGCTGCCGACGATGCGCCAGCAGCCCCGGCTGGTTTATCAGCCCAGCATGTATCAGCGCCTGATTGATCTGCACCCGAGTCCGAGCAATGGATTGGAGTTTTGCCTAGGCACGCTGGCTGAGATGAGCGAGGGCGGTCTCTATGAGGCTGTTGATCAATACAGTCGCCAGAACCGACTTGCTTATGTCCACTTCCGCAATGTGTCAGGTAAGGTTCCGCATTATCACGAAACCTTTATCGACGACGGCGACGTGGACATGATACGCATTCTCAGAATTCTGGCCCGCAACGGTTTTGACGGCGTTCTGATTCCAGATCACAGTCCGCAAATGACCTGTTCGGCGCCATGGCAGGCGGGCATGGCGCACACATTGGGCTTCATTCGCGCAGTCATGATGGTTATTGAGCAGGAAGCACGCGAGCCGGTCGCCCCGAAAAACTAGGTGCAAATTGCGGTCTTGAATGCGGACAGATACTCTGCCGAACCGTGGCGCAATGGAAAGACCCTGCACCACGGTTTGGCAGGAGTGCGATGCTATCGCTTCGAGCGGTGGCTGGCGGCTTCGCCGGCTGCGCGGTCTCCGGCTGGAGCGATCTTGATGTAATCGAACGGAGCAGGCTCACGACCGTCGGGCTTCCCGGTCAGGAGCACCGTGTCGCCGTGGTGCAGGGAAACGTTTTGCACCGTATGCCGTGTCGAAGTGCTCCCATTGATGCGGACGTCAGGCAGATTCTCATCTGCTCTCCACGCATCGATCTGGTGACCTGCCACCTGCAGTGTGAAATGCGATTCGCCCCGGCGGAAATCGAAATATTGCACGGCTATGTTGTACCAACCATCAGGCCCATTCCATACCAGTGAGGCTGAGCACTCAGGGCGTCCCTCGCACTCCGCCGCCTTGCCTCCGGAGGCTGCCTCCCACTCCTTCACATTCACGAGAGTGTATCCATTGAGTGTCATCTTGTCCGCCGGCACGCGCCCGGGATAATGTCCCACGCGATGAAGATCGTCAGGAATACCGGACATGCGCGCGAAGTATCGCGTGATTGCGTCGCGCCACACGATTGCGTCACCCGCCTGGAATTTGAGCCGCTTCAGCATTTCCGTGTAGATCGCATCCGGTATTTTGCCGTGTAGCGATTCCCACGCCGGAACCTGCGCCGCAGCGGCCTTCGCGCCCCAGTAATGCGAGTCATAGATGTATTGAATGACAGTTTTGCCGTCGTGAAGCCGGTACGTGTACGGCACGTGATGCATGAAGAGCAGCAGATTATCAGGGCAGGTTTTCAATGACTCATATTTTGCGGCCATCGGTGCCGGATATTGACCGATGTAGCCGGTGCCCGTCGCGACGGTGCGGTTCATGCCCACACCCTTGTGATCGGCGCGAATCCACTGGCCCCAGCCGTTCCGCTCTGCCGATTGAGGATTGGGGCCGAAGTGGCTGCCGGTAACATCGGTGAGCGTGCCGATACCGAGCGAACCGGTATAGCTCTCATAGATGTGCCACGAATTCATCTGGAGCTTGTTGATCACTGTGCGGACGGTTGGGTTGTTGCCAAATGTCAGGCGCGTCCACTCGTCCGAAATCGCTGCCGCGCTCAAGGTGGGGTTCCACGCGAGACGGCCAAAGCTGTAGAGGTTTGCAAGCGCCAGGGGGCTGCCGAGCCAGCGATCCGTTCCCGCATCGGCCACGCCTACAAATCCGCCGATGGTGTGATGTTGTGTACCGATAGAACGTCCGCTGATCAGATTGCGCACCAGAAGAGGCGGTGCGCTCTTGGACACGCGCATATCCGTGTCGAGGGTGGTCTTCCACATGGGCGCGAGATAAACCAGGTGGCGCTGCTGCCCCATGTATTCCTGAGTGATTTGCAGCTCAATGGCTTCGTTCGTGTGCGGTAGTCCGGCAAAGAGCGGCGAAGCCGGCTCGCGCACCTGGAAGTCGATGGGGCCATACTTGATCTGAACGATGACGTTCGAGTCGAACTTGCCGTCGAGTGGATGAAAGATGTCATAGGCGGCCCGCGCACGGTCGGCCTTCATATCGTTCCAGTTGAGGTGGTTGTTATATACGAATGCGCGATAGAGCACGATGCCGCCGTGCGGAGCCAGTGCCCGTGCCAGCGTGTTCGCTGCATCTGCGGGGCTGCGGCCGTAGTGCGACGGTCCTGGCCGTCCCTCCGAATCGGCCTTCACCAGCAGGCCCCCGAAGTCCGGAATCAGCCTGTAAATTTCATTGATCTTGTTGTTCCACCAGGCAATCACCTGCGGGTTGAGCGGATCGAAGGTCGATAATCCGCCGACAGACTTTGGACTGGCAATGTCAACGGAGAGCGAAAGGCGCACACCGTATGGGCGAAATGCGTCGGCAATGCGGGCAATCGCTTTCAGATTTTCAGCCGACAGAAGATGCGGGTCCGCGTTGACATTATTAATGGTGCAGCCGTCAATGCCGACCGAGGCCAGGAGCCGCGCGTAGGCCGCGGCGCGCGAAAGGTCTGCACGGACTTTGCCGTCCTTAAAGAAGAAAGATGGGCCGCCGTAGCCGCGCTCAATCCTTCCGCTGGGATTGTCCCACTCGTTGGTCCAGCGTATAGCCGCCCAGGGCTTCGATGTTTTGTTGAGAGCCAACAGCGAGTGTTCCTCAGCGATCTCGCGCAGCAAGGCAAACGTGCCGTAGAGAACGCCGCGTGAATCGCCGCCCTCGATGAGCAGAACGTGTCCTACGCGATGCAGCCGGTAGGCATCCGGCTCCAGGGAAGGACCTGCGGCAAACGAGGAGCGCCATGCCCGCACCTGCGCCTGTGTTCCGGCGACAACGATGTTTTCGCTAGGGCCGGCGGGTCCAGGTTGTCCTTCTTCGATTACACGCGGCACATGATTCAACATGCCCCGCCACCCACGGGTAAGCTCGCGCGCGGAAGATTGTTCGAGCATATCGTGGCCCAGGATGAAGATCGTGTCCGGAATTCGACTCTTCATGCCGAAGACAAGCGCCGGATTTACCGGCCGATAAGCGAGCCACGCTGCATAGCCTGGCCCGAGAGGAGTCTGGGCATATGCCGTGACCGCCCCCGAAACCGCACAAAAAAGCATCACGCAGACTGCCCAGACTGCGTGCTGAAATGCCTTCGGATTCAAATTCATCGGATCTCCACTTATTGAGAGCCGGCTATGGTTCTTTCCTTGCCGGTTGCTGTTTGGACCACGTATAGTTTGCGTGGCGTATTAACTCAATCTTCAAATGCACTCACTCCTGCTGAATTTCTCTGCATACGACTTTTGTATGCAGAGAAATGTTATTGCAGGTTTCCGCTGGACATGATCGATGCGATGCCACAACGGCTTATGCGCGCGTTCTGGCTTCTCTGGACCGGTGCTGGCCGGTGTGGCTTTGGAGAACCAGTGCCGCGGCGCCGCGCAACCGTGCAACTTCACTTTCCTCAACTGGCATGAGGCGTGGTGGTGAGCCTGCAAGTATCTGCGATCGGATCTCTTCTTCAATAATCGGGCCGAAGCGAGACCATGCGGAGGTAATGTCGCCAGAAACGAGAATCACCTCTGGCGACAAAGCTGCCAGAATTGCACGCATTCCGCGACCGATCAGATGCGCCTGCTTATTCAGCGCTTTGCCTGCGCAGGCATCACCTTCCTCAGCCAGCTTGATGAGATCCTGCATGGTGATCGGCTGTGCATTGCATTTGAGCTCTGCATAGTAGCGTAGGGCCGCAGACGAGGAGGCAAGTGTCTCCCAGCATCCCGTGCCCCCACAGGAGCACTTCGGTCCAGCAAGATCGAGCGGAATGTGACCAAATTCGCCTGCCAAACCATGCATGCCCGTTACCATGTGGCCATTTACCAGGATGCCGGTACCGATGCCTTCAACGACAGTGACAAGCACCGCATTGCGCACGCCGTCCATGTGGCCGAACCACAATTCTGAAAGCAGGCAGGCGCTGGCCGCGTTGCCAAGTTCGACCTTGAGCCCCGTACCTTTTTCGAGCGCTTTCTTGATGTCATAGTGTGGCCACGCAAGGTTCGGTGCAAAGATCATCCGCTGTGTCTCCGGATCGACGCGGCCGGGCAGGCTTACTCCCACGCCTTCGAAGGTCTTCTGCGCGTGCTTCTCCTGCATCTTCTTCATGCGCGCTACAATCAGCGCCACAGTCTTGGCCGGATCGGAGACAATCGGAAGTGATTCGCGTGAGAGAAAGCGGCCATTCAGATCAACGACAGCAACAATCGCCTCTACGGGACGAACGTCGCAAACGATCATGATCAGATCGTCGTTCAAACCCAGTAAGGTAGGCCTGCGGCCGCGCGGCCTGTGCGCAACCGCACCCTCCCGAATCCATCCTTCTTCCAGCAGTTCTTCAATGATGAGAGAGACGGTGCTACGCTGCAGACCGGAGAGCCGAGCTAAATCGGCACGCGAGATGGGCTGCCTGCCCCGGATCAGTTCCAGGACAACATCCCGATTCATGTCTCGCGCAATGCCGCTCGACGCCAATTGCGCATAGGCAAGATCGACGCGGCGAATTCCTCGTTCCACACGCTTGCTTCCGACCAAGGCCGACCTCATTATTATGATTGAACCACCTGAGAAACGCTGAATCTAAATTGGCTTCAAGTGTGGTCAATCAACAGTTTACGCCGCTCGCCAGGAACCCTCCATCGATGGCGAGAATTTCTCCGTTAACAAAACTAGCCACATCCGAGGCCAGAAAGACCACTGCACCCGCAACCTCCGACGGTTTGCCGTAGCGCGCCATCGGAGTCCGCATCAATAACTCTCTTCCGCGTTCTGTGCCACGAATCAAATCTTCGTTCAGTTCCGTGGGAAATACACCCGGCGCGATCGCGTTGACCCGGATTCCGTGCTGCGCCCATTCGACCGCAAGGGACTTGGTGAGAGCGCCCACGCCTGCCTTGCTGGCGCCATACGCAGCTACATCCCGGAATGCTACGAAGGTGGCCAGCGAAGCAACGTTGATGATTACGCCCGACTTCTGCGCCAGCATGGTCTTTCCGAAAGTCTGGCAGGCACGAAAGGTGCCTGTGAGGTTGATGTTCAAAATATTGCACCACTCACGTTCGGTGCACTCGATTGTTGGCCGGCGCAGGGTGACCCCCGCGGAGTTAACGAGAATATCAATCCGGCCGAAGTGCGAAATTACCTTGTCATGCAACTTCTTCAGTGAGTCCTGACTGCGTACGTCCGCCTCAACGCGCAAGGACTTCCTTCCCAGGCTTTCAATTGCGGAAGCAGTACGGTCCACCTCGCTTTTGCGGCGGGATGAGGCTACCACGTCTGCCCCAGCTTCCGCCAGAGCAATTGCAATGGCGTTGCCCAGGCCAGAAGTTCCACCGACCACGACGGCACATTTGCCGGATAGATCAATGCGGTGCGTCATAGTATTTTCCTCCGAAATGTGCAATCAAGACGCTATGCGGCAGGTTCTCTTTCAAGCTGCCGCATAGGGATGACATTTGGCCGGTCGGCAGTGCGATTCTTTATCCTGCCTTAGCCGATCGTTGAATTCAACGTTTCACAGTTTCTTACACGCCGATATTCATTGCATAGAGTCCGATCGGGTTGACGATGGATATTTGTGTGTCACTCAAAAGACCCGCGCAGCACAAAAGATCCGGACCTTGAATTCGCGCTGGATATTAGAGGTACAGCGGAGACAGCAAAGCACAATCTTCCGTTGCCGAGCCGGGAATGACATCTAACCGTCTGAAAGAGTTAAGACCGGCCAGCGGTTCGAAGCGACCAGCAGTTGGAGAATCTGTATCTGACTACTTCCTGCACCGTGATGACGCCGGGTGCTGTCACGGCATATTTAACGATGGTTCTCATGCTTCACTCGGTGAACAAGGAAACTCATTTACCCCCTTTCCATCTGGATCGCATTCTCAATCGCCGGAGATAAGGTCCGTTTGACGCGCGTGTTCTGCCTGGAACCGAGTTTTAAATTCGCTACGCGAACTATATTTAGATCGCAAATCGGTTGTCAAGCTAAAAAGTAGGGGTGCGGCACGAAACAAAAGCGAAGATGCTGGCGGTGAATGGTGCGGAATCCACGTTGATCGTGGCCTGTTTTGGATTTGTTGGTCTGGCGCCATCGAAGTTGCGGTAGAGCGCCAGCGGCCACGGAAATCACCCACAGCCGGAGCAGACCCCCAGACTGCGCAAAGCTCGTTGCGTGGGCATATCCCGGCCTCTTCGCGCGGTCACAAGTTTTCACCTTCGAATCAAGCTATGCGCACTGTATTCATGACGGTTGATGCACGTCTGCGGGGCGGTAAGGCAGGCCGGTTGCCGGCCATTGATTGGGCTGCGCTTGAAGGTTCGGCGAGATGGTGATGCCGCCCGATTCGCCCGGTTCCACGGTGGTATTCCATCCATCGACGAAGATCTCCGGGGCCTGCCCGTCGAAGTCCTTTAGTGATGCCTGTATCACGATTGTCTTCGTTTCGCCCGGCACCAGCGACACGTAGTTGTCACTGTAGAAAACAGGCAGCACGCGCAGTTTTGAGTCGTGCCGCAATTGCAGATGGGCCATCAGGGCGATATGCGATGTGGGGTTGTGCAGCGTCACGGTCAGAGTGCGTTCGCCGTTTGTGTCTTGTCTCCTGGCTTGCACCTGCAGTGTGACCATGGGCATGGTTTCCAGATCGCGAAAGTCTTCAGGTTGGCCGGGTAACGCTGTCCACGCATTCCAATAGAAGTTGCGCGAGATCAGCTTCCCGTCGTTCCCGTGCAGCGCCAGGTCTATGAAGTGATCGCGCGTGAGTAAAGCGGGAAATTTGACCTTGCCCAGGTTCGTTGCCGTTTCCGCAGCGGCTGTTACCGGCACATCATACTGCGAGGCCAGCGAGCCGTCCAGGTTGTAAATTGCCACATGCGCCTTCGCTCCGTTGAGCGGCGTAGGCAGATTGTTGATCACCTGCAGTTCGCCATTGGCCTGGTTGAACTGAATGTGGATAGACTCCGAAGCGTGCATCACGGCAAAGTAAGAGGCGAAAGGCTCCAGATAGTAGTCGTAGATCTGCCACACAAAGCTGGGCTGCGCCGGATTGCTCATCCAGGTCAGAATTGCTGTCGTGGGATGAAAGAGCAGTGCGTTCCGCCCTTCGTACATGGCGCGGAAGGCCTCATAGTCAGCCATCTGCGCCTTGCGGACAAAATCAGGCAGATTGCGGAAGGCTCCGTAGCGTGCGGAGATTTCAGCCGGGTAGTCCTGTGCGCCGGAGTTCCCGCTGGCAAAATCATGTTCGGCCCAGTCGTCGTTGATCGTGTTCCAATCCTTGTCCGGCATCATGGCATGAATCGATTCCAGAGTTGGAACCGATACACTGCCCGTCTCGGTCTTGAAATAGTCGCCATTTACCTTGTAGAAATCGCGTGGTACACGCCAGCGGTAAGGCCCATGGGACGCTACACCGTGACCGCTGGCCGAACTGGGCTGATACAGGCGCGAAGGGTCCAGCCTGGCCAGCATCTTGCTCAGTGCTGCGTCGATCTCCGGCGGCGGGTCACCCTCGTTGCGCGCGCACCACAGCGCAATCGACGGGTGATTGCGGAAGCGTAGAATCTTGTCGCGCACGTTGGCCAGATAAGTGGGTACGTCGTCCGGGTTGGGGCCGTCGTGGGGATTGGGCTGGAAGAACTCATCCCATACCAGGATGCCGTACTTATCGCACAGCTCATAAAAATCTTCGCTCGTGCTCTGGCCCACCCAGTTGCGGATCATGTTCAGGTGCGCAAGCTGGTGCAGATGAATCTGCGCATCGAGCCGTGCGCGGGGAATTCGCTTCAGGGCTTCGTCCAGTCCCCAGTCGCCGCCGCGAATGAAGACTGGAACTCCGTTCACAGAGATTGTGAGCGTGTCGGAGCCGGGAACGCTGTAGGTAATCTTGCGGACTCCGAAGGTTACATTCCGCACATCGGAGACCTTGCGCCCCAGCTTGAAGTCCAGGTGCAGTGTATAGAGATTCTGCGGCCCATAGCCGTTGGGCCACCACAGCCGCGGATGCTCCAGGTGCAGCGCCGGCGTGTTCTCGGCATTGAAGGTGACCGTCTGCGCGCTGTGCGGAGCCAGATCCACACTCCGCGCAAACCTGATCTCGCCAAATGCACCTTGCAGAACGCCCTTCTCGTGTTCGCCGGTGATATTTTCGAGCGTTGCCTGTACCGTCACGTCCGCTGAGTCTGTGCGCGGCAGCGGCAGATCGGTTGTTACATAAGGGTCTTTCACCACCACCGGCCCCGTGGCCGAAAGGTACACCTTCCGCCAGATGCCGGTGTCGCGGTCGGGAATCGTCGGCAGCCAGTCCCAGCCGATGGTGGAGAGAAATGTAGGTCCATCAATTGAACTGATACCCCCGTTTGGTCCAATACCGGTGCGCAACGTATGCACGTGCGATTTGCCGGGATGCGGTTGCGGCCGTACCAGCACAGCCACGACTGCCACGCCGCCCGGCCGCACGAGGGGAGTGATATCGAAGATACCGCGAATGAATGCGCCGCGGATCGTGCCCACGCTCGCGCCGTTTACCCATACTTCCGCAGAGAAGTTGATTCCGTCGAAGTTCAACCATACGTGGTGACCTTTGTATGTCCTGGGGATGGCAATCGTAGTGCGATACCAATACGCTTGATGCGCCAGGCTTTCGGGAATCACGTTGGGGCGGATGTTTTCGCCGTAAAGCGGGTCGGGGTAGACCTCGTTCTTCACCAGAGTGGTCAGCACGGTGCCCGGAACCGTTGCCGGGTACCATCCATCGGTGTTGAAGCCCGCAGTTGCCACCTGGGCGCCGGATTGCGGCGCCTTGCTCGCAAACTGCATCTGCCAGCCTGCTGCCAGTTCCACTTGCTTTGGCGGTATCTGTTTCGCTCCGGCGATAGCCGGTAGAAAAATGAAAAGGAAGAGCGCAAATACAGGACGGGACAGATAGTGGAATCGACTACGGGTCAATTCTTCACCTCGGAATTCTTGTATGGTTCAAAGACTCGCATATTCGTGTCAACTTTCCAAGGGGACCGAACCTGAGATGCCGCAGAGCCTCAACCGTGAGGATGGCCGGTTTTTCAGATTGCTCTGTATTTCTGCAGGTGTTTACTCTTCAAATCGCTTGTCACAACGACCGCAGGGAGGCTCAATCAACTGAGATGCGACACCAGACACTGAAACACAGGGAGATGCTGATGCGCGGCACTTTCGTTGCAGGCTGGATGATTCCAATCGTCTTCCGGGTCAGGAATGTGCCTGTGCTTTTGCAGCGAAGGCTGGGGCAGAGGTCTCCCGAGGGAAATCCGCTGTTCTTGGGGATCCAATTCTGACTAAAGCCGAATAACTAGATCATTTCCATGAACTTGCAGTTGATCAGGAGTGAAATCTCCGTCACAGCAGCTTTTGTGCAGTTGCGGTAAACTCTAGAGCGTGACCAGCTTGGGAACCGCCCGATAATGTGGCGGGTGAGTGTGGCGCAATGGCCGGGATTGAACGTTTGCGACCGGTTCCGGGACGCTCCGAAAAGCAAGTCAAGCCGAGGCCATTCCGCTTGGCTCGGGGCTTTCATCGCGTAAGTCTGCGCATTTTTCTCTCGTTGTTACCACCCATCGTTGTAGCCCTCATACAGCATCTAATCTGGCCGCTCATAGAGCCACACTGGTGGTTTTTCTTTTACCCCGCAGTCTTCCTTAGTGCCTGGATCGGTGGGGTATGGGGAGGAATTGTCTCTGCGGGCGTCTCCGTCGTGTTGGTCTGGTGGTCGTTTGTACCGCCGGTGCACATCCTCTTCAAAGATGAACCGTATTTTCTCATTCCAGCGACCGTCTTCTTCCTTATGGCTATTGTTTTTAGTCTCTTTCAAGGACGCCTGAAGGAGGCGATGGAGCGAACCCGCCAGGCTTTGGCGGAGATGCGTCTCTCAGCTCGCAAACTGCGCGAGGCCTATGACCAAAATGCGGCACTGATTACGCAGGCTTCTGACGGTATATTTATCGCCGATCTCGACGGCCGGCTTCTTGACGTGAATGAGACAGGTTGTCTTATGCTGGGATACTCTCTGGAAGAACTGATAGGGCAACCGCTTTTTTCGTTTATTCCTCCCAGGGATAGCGAACGGCTTGACCGCGCAAGAGAGAAACTCTTGGCGGGAGGCTTTCAGATTGAGGAATGGAGCCTGCTGTGCAAGACCGGTGAGTGGTGCGCAGTGGAGGCAAGCGCCAAGATTCTGGCAGATGGTCGCTGGCAGATCTTCCTGAGGGATATTACGGCGCGCAAACAAGTCGAGAAACACCTGCAGAAGGTTCGTCGTGCCAAGGACGCGCTCAGCAAGTGCAATCAGGCGCTTATCCGTGCCACCGATGAGGCGAGCTTGCTGCAGCAGGTGTGTGACGTCATCGTTCAGGACGCGGGGTACGTACTTTGCTGGGTGGGTCGAGCGGAGCACGACGAGACGAAATCGGTAACGGTTCTTGCGCAATCGGGTCTGGGCGCCGATTACCTCGATAACCTCCATATCACCTGGGACGACTCGGAGCGCGGGCGGGGGCCGACAGGTACATGCATCCGCACCATGCGAGTAGTAACCGCGGCAGACATCGCCGTCGATACGGCCATGGCGCCATGGCGTCAGGAGGCTCTGGGGCACGGCTACGCCTCAAGCCTTGCAATTCCAGTGATGCTGGGCACTGAAACAGCCGGCGCTCTGATGATTTACGCAACGGAGGCGGACGCATTCCAGGCCGAGGAGATGGAATTGCTGACCGAGTTGGCGAACGATCTAGCCTATGGCGTCTCTGCGTTACGTACACGCGCTGAGCGGGAAAGGGCGGAAAGAGAACTTATATCTTTGAACGCAGAGTTGGAGCAGCGAGTATTGGCGCGGACGCGGGAGGTGCAGACAGCACGGGAACACGAATTTGAGATCGGCCGCAGAATTCAGGAAACTCTGCTTGTAGATCCTCCACCAAGACGTCTGCCCGGCGTTTGTATTGCCACCCTGGCGGAGCCGTCCCAGCGGATCGACGGCGATTTTATTGTCTTCATGGAGCCGCGCGGGGGGTCTTTTGACGTGGTCGTTGGTGATGTGATGGGCAAGGGAATTCCAGCCGCTCTGCTGGCTGCAGCAACCAAGGCACATCTTCTCAAAGCGCTGGGGCAACTCTTTGGAACTTCCGCAGATGGAAGACTGCCGGAGCCGAAGGATGTCGTCACGATTACACACGCAGACATCGTGCACCAGCTGATCAGTCTCGACAGCTTTGTGACACTCTGCTACGCGCGCATCGACTATGTGTCGGGCGTGATTGAAATCGTGGATTGTGGTCACACGGGAACCGTCCAACTGCACGCCAGAACAGGAACGACCCAGTTACTGCGCGGAAACAACCTCCCGCTCGGTATCCGCGAATCTGAAATCTACGAACAGCAATCGTTTTCATTCGAAGCCGGAGATATGCTGCTCTTCTTCTCAGACGGCATCACGGAAGCGCGCAACTCGGCAGGGGAAACATTTGGTCCAGAGCGTCTGCAAGAGTGCATCCGGACGCATGCGCAACTGGAACCTGATGACCTAATCCATGCCATTCGAAACATCGTGCAAGATTTCTGTAGGTCAGAGTACATGGCCGATGACATGACCATCGTCGCGGTTCGGCTGGACCAGGTTGGCCGATCCGTAATGCAGGCCGAAATGATCATCAAAAGCGATCTTCGTCAGCTTTTCAAAGTGCGGGAATTTGTGCGTTCCTCCTGCGCAGGGCTTCCTGAGACGCTGTTGGACGAAGATGGTGTGAGCAAACTCGAACTGGCTGTGGACGAGACAGTCAGTAACATCATGAAACACGCCCACGGTGGGCAAACCAACCGAAAGATTCTTATAGAAGCGGAGGCGTTCGCAGAACGGATAGTGTTTCGGCTGCATCACGGAGGATCTGTGTTTCAGCCGAAGGCGGTGTGTCTGCCGCAGCTTAATGGTTCTCGTCAATCGGGGCTTGGACTTTACATCACGTCAAAATGCGTCGATGACGTGCGTTACTACCGAGATGCAGATGGTAGTAACTGCATTGCACTAACCAAGCTTTTCCGCAAACACTCTCGCAATGAAAGTGAGATCCCATGGAAATTCCAGTCGAGAATCGGCAGAACGTGATTGTGGCAGAGATTCCGGTGAAGGAGCTCGACGCCGGCAACAGTGGCGACCTGAAGGTCGCCATGGCGAAAATCCTGGAGAGCAGTTCGAAGCTCGTCATCGACTTTCAGCGGATGCAGTTCATAGACAGCTCAGGGTTGGGCGCCATCCTCTCATTTTTGCGGCAGGTGAGCGCAAAAGGAGGAGATTTGAAGCTTTGCGGAATGACAAAACAGGTCCGCGCAGCATTTGAGCTTGTCCGCATGCACAGGATATTTGACATCTTTGAGGACAGGGAAGAGGCTGTACGCGCATTTGGAGTTACCGGAGGATGATAGCTATGAGCCAGCCAACGCTCATGCATGAAGATACTACTAACCTGCAGAATGCGATCTGTCGGCATGCAGTTTATTCGCTGGGCCGCCCATGGCAGGAACTATCTTCTTACAATCGGTTCACGGCGGTTGCGCTTGCCATGCGCGATCTGATGATCGATCGCCTGCTTGAATCCGAAGTACGGTACCGGCGCAAGGACGCAAAGCGCATGTACTATCTTTCGATTGAGTTCCTGATTGGACGATCGCTGGGTGCCAACCTGCGCAACCTGGGGATGTACGAATGGTGCCGGGAGGCCGTGCGTTGTCTCGGTACGGAGTTGCAGGAATTGGAAGATATTGAACCGGATGCGGCTCTGGGCAACGGGGGGCTAGGCCGTTTGGCGGCGTGTTTTCTGGATTCTCTTGCAACGCTTGGCATGCCAGGTTTTGGGTATGGGATTAATTACGAATTCGGCTTATTCAAGCAGGAAATTGAAAACGGCCATCAGCGTGAATTGCCGGATAACTGGCTGCTTCTCGGTTCGCCGTGGCAGATCCCGCGCCCTCAACGGGCTTGCCTTGTTCCCATCTATGGGCGAATTGAACATGGTCTTGACCGACATGGAGGATACAACCCCATGTGGCTGGATTGGAAGGTCATGATTGGTTTGCCGCATGACATGCTCATTCCGGGCTATGGAGGACGGACCGTGAATTTCCTCCGGCTCTATTCTGCGCGAGCATCCCACGAGTTTGACATGCGAATCTTCAACGACGGAGATTACTTCAAAGCTGTTGAACAGAAGATACACTCCGAAATGATTTCCAAGGTTCTCTATCCATCCGATGCGGTCATAGCTGGCCAGGAGTTGCGCTTGGCACAGGAGTACTTTCTTGTTGCTTGCGCCATTCGCGACATCGTTCGGCGATTTGAAGTTGATCACTCCGATTTTCATCACTTTCCCG
This sequence comes from uncultured Acidobacteriota bacterium, assembly GCA_963830225.1. Classification (GTDB taxonomy): domain Bacteria; phylum Acidobacteriota; class Terriglobia; order Terriglobales; family Acidobacteriaceae; genus Telmatobacter. Next base: position 2,022,482 of record CAWHLO010000001.1, read on the forward strand.
CAAAGGTCGCGATCCAGTTGAACGATACACATCCGACATTGGCAATCGTAGAGCTTATGCGAATGCTGGTGGATGAAAAGGAGATCTCTTGGGAAGATGCCTGGGAGATAACGCAGAAGACCTTTGGTTATACCAATCACACGCTATCTTCCGAAGCACTAGAAAAATGGCCAGTCTCGCTGCTGGATAGGGTATTGCCACGTCACCTCCAAATTATTCAAGAAATTAATCGGCGCGTTCTTAATGAAGTGAGTCTTCGCATTTCAAATGGTTCCGGCCGTGCTGCGTCTCTCTCGATCGTGGAGAGCGCTGGTCAACAGACGGTGAGAATGGTGAATCTTGCGGTCCTGGGAAGTCATTCGGTAAATGGAGTCTCTCCACTCCATACCGATCTTCTTCGGACTGTACTCCTTAAGGACTTTTACGGGTTGTGGCGAGAAAAATTCAACAACAAGACAAACGGCATAAGCCCGCGCCGGTGGCTTCTCCATGCCAATCCGCTCCTGTCGGCTCTTATCTCGGAGCGCATCGGGGACGGTTGGACTACGAACCTGAGTGAGTTGCGGAGACTGGAGCCACTTGCCTCTGACGCGGAGTTCCGCGCAGAATTCTCAGCTGTCCGAATGCGAAACAAGGAGAGGATCGCCTCATTCCTGGAGGACGATTTGCGCATAAAGGTGGACAAGACATCTCTTTTTGATATGCACGTCAAGCGTATCCACGGGTACAAACGGCAGCTGCTAAAGTTACTTCATATTATGTATGAGTATCTTGCTCTGGTGGAAGATGGAAAACAACCCCCAGTTCCGCGAACTTATATTTATGCGGGAAAAGCTGCGCCCGGGTACTGGCTTGCCAAGCAAATCATCAAGATCATTCATGATACGAGTGAGGTCATTAACAACGATCCTAGATCGAAGGATCTGATGAAGCTTGTATTTGTTCCCGATTATCGTGTTTCACTTGCCGAGTTGATTATCCCGGCAACGGATCTGGGCGAACAGATCTCTACAGCTGGCAAAGAAGCTTCAGGAACTGGGAACATGAAGATGTCGCTCAATGGCGCCATCATGATTGGGACATATGACGGAGCGAATCTTGATATCAGGGATGAGGTCGGCGAGGAGAACATGTTCCTCTTTGGTATGAAGGCCGATGAGGTACAGCAAATGCGCCAGGAACTCACTTATCGCCCCCGTGAGATCTGCGATCGTAATCCCGGAATAAAGCGGCTTGTTGATTCACTCGCAAAAGGCATTTTCTCCTCTGGGCAGTCTGAGTTCGGTGTCTGGCTGTCCCGACGGCTATTGAGCCTCGAAGATGACCAGTTCCATCTGGGTGACCTGCCCAGCTACTTATCTGCACAAGAGGCAGCCGGGAAAGCTTTCTGCGAGCAGGATCGCTGGGCTCGCATGTCGATCCTCAACGTGGCGCGTATTGGTAAGTTCTCGAGCGATCGAGCTGTACGGGAGTATGCCACTGAGATATGGGATATCGAAAGCTATTAAGCAGCAGTAGTAGGTGTGACCGACGACACTTAGCGCGTTGTAGTGGCTCCGGCATTTTACAGCGGTTTGGGCGAAGGCGAGGCCTTCCTGTGGCCTGTCCTCTGGATCGATCCAGACTGGATTGCGATTTGGGCAAATCCAGAGGAAGGCAAGATGGACATCTATCGCGCTGAGTCTGCATTTCGATTCACGATCCCGTCTTGGCAGTCACGTAGATCGGGACTATGGAATGAAAGCTTCTCCGGGTTTTCGTTGCCGATACGGAGAGTACCAATTGTGTTGACGTGACCACTTCGTTTGATATTTCCTGCTTTGGGGACCGGTGGGCAGGCTGTCCTGGTTCCGGAGGGTCCACATCATTAGTTCTTCCAACATTTGTTTCTGCGCTTCGGCAGCCGAAGGATGATTGAACAGATTGTTCAGCTCACACGGATCCGAAGCCAGATTGTAGAGCTGGCCATATCCCATCATGTCGTAGATGAGCTTCCAATCACCCATGCGAACCATCTTCTCCAGGCCGCTTTGCGTGACCTTATTCAGTTCGTCCCAACCAACGCCATAGATCGACGACGCATTTTCCAGCTTTCCGGAGAATAAATCGGCTGAACTGTACGGAATATTGTCGTCCTTAACATAAAATAAACCACCAAGACCGACGCTGGAGTATATGCTTCGAAATTCTTCTTGCGGATAGCTTTGCCCGGTCAACAACGGCCAAAGACTTCTCCCTTGCACTCCATGCGGAATCTTTGCGCCCATCGCCTCGCAAAGCGTAGGCATGACGTCGGCCATGGAAACAAAAGCCGTTTTCCCAATCGACGACGGCTGAATGCCGTAACCAGACCAGACCATCGGTATGCGGGTTAGACACTCAAAAAGACCTACTCCTTTTCGGGCCAGGCCATAGTCCATCAAGTAATCCCCGTGATCGGCAAGATAGACGATGATCGTCTTCTCCATGAGGCGCCTTGAATTGAGGTGTTTCACCAGTCTGGCTAACTGGTCATCCAGGAGGCGGAGCATGCCCAGGTAATTTGACTTATAGCGCCGCCAATACTTCTCTGAAGGAAAGCTGTTGTTTTCGAGGCCGTAAAGCCACTGGGCCCTGAATCCAAGATTCTTTAAGGCTTCCGGGCCGGCGCACCGGTCGGGAATCGATTCGGGAGGGAACATGTCCCAGTAAGGCTTTGGAACCTGTTCAGGATCGTGTGGCTCAGGAAAACCGACTTGCAGGATGAAGGGCTGGTCACCTGCGTGGTCGATGAACTCGATAGCGTCCGACACGATACGATAAGGAAATTGCACTTCCAAGGGGAATGGCGTTGGAGTGATGGCCGGGTTTGCCTGCAACGTCGCCAGCCATTTTGTGTACTCGGAGTATTCCTTCGGCGCATCCGGAGGAATGTATCCACTCCAGTGGGAGTATTCACGCCAGAAATCCAGGTCGAGTTTCTTTAGGTAAGTATGATTCTTTCCGGCTAATCCGGTCTTATAGCCTTGTGCCTTCGCAACCTCATACAGGTCTGTCTCAAAGAAGGCATCTGGAGCGTCGAGATTCATGCGAACGTGGTGCGCTTCGGGCCAGCGCCCGGTTAGCATGCTGATTCTGCTGGGCATACACAGAGGCGTCGTTACATAAGCCCGATCAAACCCAATCCCGGAAGCCGCAAGCCTATCGAGCGTTGGACTGGTATCCAACGGATATCCGGACCGCTTTGTCAATCCGGCCCGGTGCTGGTCAGACACAATGAATATGATGTTTGGTCTGTCCACTTTTGGCGCATCCATTGGTTGTGCCGTGCCACGCGCCGAGACCATGGCCCCCACAGCTCCTAGTGATGCATCCTTCAGGAAGTCTCTACGCTCCATTTTTGAGCCGCTCCTTCTCTTCGACAAAATCGTAATCTAATCGGAATAAATCCAAGGTCAGGTTAATCCTAGTGTACTGAGTCATTAATTCATTACACATTTATCGACAAGCAGCGTCTAACATGACATGAGCGAGGTCATGAGACGAGGACGCCGTTTGCCGAAGTTGGAACTGAGCGAGGAGCAGCGCAGTACCTTGCAGGGTTGGACGCGGAGGAGGAAGACCGCGCAGGCGCTTTCGATGCGAGCACGGATCATATTGCGCGCCTCCGAGGGACTGACCGCTACGGCCATCGCTACAGAAACGCATGCGTGTATTCAAACGGTCAGTAAATGGTGGCGCAGGTTTGATGAGCGGGGATTGGATGGACTGCTCGATGAGCCGCGTCCCGGACAGCCACGCAAACTGAGCGATGCTCAGATCGAAGAAGTCATCGTGCGCACGCTGGAGAGCAAGCCGCCCGCTGCCACCCATTGGTCAACCCGTACGATGGCACAGGCTACAGGCATCAACCAGACCGCGATCAGCCGCATCTGGCGCGCCTTTTCTCTGGCCCCGCATCGCTCCGAGACGTTCAAGTTATCCAAAGACCCGCTGTTTATCGACAAGGTGCGCGACATCGTGGGGCTTTACATGAACCCTCCGGAGCGCGCGCTGGTCTTATGCGTGGATGAAAAGTCGCAGATACAAGCTCTGGATCGAACCGCGCCGCTGTTGCCCATGGGACCTGGGCAGGTCGAACGCCGCACCCACGACTATGCGCGGCACGGCACCACCAGCCTGTTTGCCGCGCTGGACACCAAAACTGGCAAGATCATAGGCCAGAACCAGCAACGCCATCGTTCCGAAGAGTTCCGCAGCTTCCTCGACACCATCGAGAAGAACGTGCCCGAAGAACTGGACGTCCACCTCATCATGGACAACTACGGAACGCATAAAACCAAGCTGATTCAGAATTGGCTGCTGAAACGGCCCCGCTTCCATGTTCACTTCACGCCCACCTCTGCCTCATGGTTGAACCTGGTGGAACGCTGGTTCGCCCTGCTCACAGAACGCCGGCTTCGACGCGGCGTCCATCGCTCGACCAAAGAACTAAAAGCCGCCATCAACGACTTCATCGAACACCACAACCGCGACCCAAAACCCTTTATCTGGCATAAAACAGCAGACCAGATTCTCGATTCCGTCACTCGCTTTTGTAAGCGAATTAATGACTCAGGACACTAGGGAACCTCTGAAGAACTCCCCGATCCACAACTGATGCAGGTAATGTGGAGTCAGGGAGATCGATCAGGCATGCGGCAAATGACATTGGCCCATCAAGCAGAGTTTCAACGTTACTCGAAGAAGACCCGGCGCGAACAGTTTCTGGAAGAAATGGATGCCGTCATGCCTTGGGCTGAGTTGTTGTCGCTGGTTGAGCCGCATTACTCAAAGGGGGAGATGGGCCGCAAGCCGGTAGGCCTCGACATCATGCTACGAGTCTATTTTCTGCAGCAGTGGTTCGCGCTCTCGGACCCTGCGGTCGAAGACGCGCTTTACGAATCGCCGGTGCTGCGGCGCTTTGCAGGCATCGATCTGGGCCGGGCTCCGGTGCCCGACGAGACCACCATTCTCAACTTCCGTCACATGCTCGAAGAACACGAACTGGGCGGCCAAATGCTGGATGCGGTGAATTTGTATCTGGCCACTCGCGGCATCCGGATCACCACCGGGACCATCGTGGACGCGACCATCATCCACGCACCTTCGTCCACCAAGAACGAGAAGAAGGAGCGCGATCCGGAGATGCATCAGACCCGCAAAGGGAATCAGTGGTATTTCGGCGCCAAAGCGCACATCGGCGTCGATTCCAGGGAAGGGGTTGTGCATTCGGTGTGCACCTCGGCGGCGAGCGTTTCCGATGTTCACATGCTGCCCGACCTGTTGCACGGCGACGAGAGGAAGGTCTGGGGCGATGCCGGTTACCAGGGAAAGACCGAGGCGATTCGTGAAGCTGCGCCTGCCGCCCAGGACATGACCAGCCGCCGGGTGAAGACCAAGGCCGGCGTCGATGAAGAGCAGAAGCGCAAGAACCGTACCAAAGCCCGGGTGCGCTCCAAGGTGGAATGGCCGTTTCGTATTCTCAAGCGCGTCTTCGGCTTTACCAAGGTGCGCTATCGCGGGTTGAAGAAAAACCACGAATGGTTGTGTGCGGCCTTTGCCTTGGTCAATATCTACCAGCACCGCAGGAGGCTGGCGAAGATCAATTTGCAGGTGTCCCCGCAAGGGGCGTAGTGTGTCCGCCGGGGCTCCATGGAGCCTCCGGCGGGCATAACGGCAAGATCGAAAACCGCGAATTGACCAGTTTTGAGTGGATACGGCCAAAGAAAAGCCGTGCACCCTTATAACTCGACGATTTTCAGAGGTTCCCTAGAGTACGGAACCATCGGTTACCAACCCGCTGACTCGATGAACTTTCGTGGAGACCAGAATTGAGTCAATTGATCGACCGATCCGTGTAGTGCAACCCGGTCCACCGTATGTCCCAATCGGACGAACCCGAGAATTGTATTCGAGAAAGCGGCGGCTTTGCGGAGGGCTTTTTCGACCACGCGCAGTAAATCAGGCCATGCTCATCCGGTTCGGGCTGGAGACGCTCTCGCCAAACGAAGTTGTACCGCGTGGATGTTCACCAAGAGGTTCCGGGGCAGAGGCTGAAGAGGACCAAACTCCTCGATATAGGGTGGGCGTGGGCGGTAAGCTGTGGTGGAGGGTGGGGAGAAGACTTCTGGGCTTTCTTCTTTCATCGATATCCACGAGACCTAGCCACCCAGCGAACAGTGAGGTGTCCGATGCGAATCCGTCTAACGATTTATTTCTTTCTTCTGTCGCTCTGTGTGGCGGTTGCTTCTGCGCAGAGCCTGCCGCGCGGAGCTCAGCTGATCTCGCAGAACGATGTGACCTGGCACTCGCTGGGCGTCAACGAGAACGACTCGATGCCGATTGGGAACGGCTCGCTGGGCGCGAATGTCTGGACGGAAGCCAACGGAGACTTGGTGCTGCTTATCTCGTCGCCCGACGCATGGACCGAAATGGGCAAACTGGTAAAACTGGGCCGCGTGCGGATCCGGCTGACCCCAAATCCATTCGTGGGGAAAGATGATTTCACGGAAGTGCTTCATCTGGAGGACGGCGCGATCGAGATGCATGCGGGCTCGAACACCGTGCGTATCTGGATCGACGCGAATCATCCGGCGATTCATATTGAGGCGCATACAGAGCGCCCGGCGGAGCTAAATGTTTCCTTAGAAACGTGGCGGAAAAATCAGTCTCTGCATGAATCCTCGGCGGAGAAAGCTGGGATGTTCGAACTGGGAAGCGACGATTATCCGGTCCAATTTGAGGCGGATACGATTCTCCCCGCCGAGAAGCACAGCATCGCCTGGTATCACTTCAATGAGAAGAGCATCTACCCAACGGTGCTCAAACAGGAGCACCTGGCGGCACTGATCGGGAAGTATCCGGACCCCCTGCTGCATCGTTGTTTTGGGGCCCTGATCACAGGGACGGGGCTGGTGAGCAAAGACGACAAGACGCTTCGTTCGGATCAACGGAGGAATTTCCGAGTCGATATTGTGGCTCTCGTTGAAAAGAACGCTGCTTCAGGCAGCGCATGGAAAGCGAAACTCGACAAGAGCCTGGCAGGAGCAGATCCCGCTGATCTGAGCGCTGCGTGGGCCGCACACAAGAAATGGTGGCACGACTTCTGGAACCGAAGCTGGGTTCACGTTAGCGGCGATGAGCGGGCACAGGAAGTCTCACAGGGATATGCGATGCAACGCTACATGATGGCTGCTTCCTCGCGCGGAGAACTACCGGTGAAGTTTAATGGCGGGATCTTTACAGTTGGCCACGATATGCCAGACGGCGTCGCGTCAGACCGAAAGAACCACAATCCGGATTACCGGGCGTGGGGGAATTGCTACTGGAACCAGAACAACCGACTGCTGTACTGGCCGCTGGTGGCGACCGGAGACTACGACCTGCTGAAGCCATGGTTCCGCATGTACATCTCAGACCTGCCATTGGAGAAGGCTCGGACGGAGCTGTATTACCACCACTCGGGCGCGTCGTATCCGGAGACGATGTTCTTCTGGGGGACGCCGGGTGTACGCGATTTTGGCTGGGACAACCCCACCGACGTGATCGAGAGCCGATGGCAGCGATACCACATCCAGGGGTCGCTGGAAGTGATCTCGGAGATGCTGGATTACTACGATTACACCGGCAACGTTGCGTTTGCGAAAAACTCGATTGTTCCCCTGGCCGACGCGGTTGTGACCTATTACGCGAGGCACTGGCCGCGCGGCGCAGACGGAAAGATTCGGATGGCGCCCACCCAGTCGCTGGAGACCTATCAGTTGACTGCTGTGAATCCGACACCGGATATCGCAGGGCTGCAATCGGTAATTCCGCGGTTGCTGGCTCTTCCAAAGACCATCATCACGCCTGAAGAAACCGCGGCGTGGGCAAATACCCTGCACGCTCTTCCGGCGCTTCCCGAGGGAAAGACAGCAGCGAACGGGAAGACGCCGCCGGATGGATTGGGTGATCCTCACGGAACAGCCATCCTGCTGCCTGCGCAGAAATATGGAAAGCCCCGCAATATGGAAAATCCGGAGTTATATGTGACCTTCCCTTACCATCTCTTCGGTGTCGGTAAACCCGGATTGAAGCTGGCGCGCGATACGTTCTTCGCTCGCCTGTTTCCACAAGATACCTGCTGGGGGCAGGATGGCACAGAAAGCGCCGTGCTGGGGCTGACAGAGGTCGCGCAAAAAGCGGTTATTGCTGAATTCACGAACTATGGTAACGAAAGGTTCAAGTGGTTTTGGAAGCCTTCCCATGACTGGATCCCCGATCTGGACAACGGCGGTTCTGGGATGATTACGCTTGAGGAAATGCTGCTGCAGCCGAATGGACGCAAGCTGCTCCTACTGCCTGCCTGGCCAAGTAACTGGTCAGCGGAGTTTAAACTTCATGCGCCAATGGAGACGACCGTGGAGGGGCGTGTAGAAAAGGGGAAGTTGGTGCGGCTGATTGTGATGCCAAAGAGTCGCGCCAAAGATGTCGAATTGGTCGGGGATAAGAAATAGAAAAGACTGACGACTGCACACATCTGGAATTGCGATGAATCAATCTGAGTTGAGAATTAATTCGAAGTGCGCTTCGATCGGGAGGTTTTCCAACGGGATCGATCTCACGCACAGCGTCGAAAACGAATACCTGTATCTAAAATTGTTGAGTTTTTCAACCTTCCTGTTGCCAAGGCGCGTATGGCTCAATTTGGATACGGAATGCCACGGAACTCATTAAGTGAAGAATATTAAGGCTGTCTCGCGGGCACCGATTTGCCCTGAATCATCTTGACGGTCAGATGTAGTGGCATGAGCCATGGATGATCGGGACGCGAGCGGTTATCGACATGGTTTCTGTGGCCGGGGCACCCGATGCCCGCATGGACTGCCGTCAGGCGCTCTTCCTGCGACGCAATCTCAGCCTGATAGCAACTGCCGAGAGAGTCTTTAAACTGCACCGTCTCCTGCCCGGATTCCTCATGATTAAAGGTAGTGCGATCGAGGGGAGGCGGTATGGTCTTGCCATAGGCGCGATCCCGTGCGTTGAGGTTTTCTTCAAGATGTGCACGATAAATCCCACCCGAGGCATTCGTTGTGCGCAGTGCAATCTCATGTCCTTGCCGCACCGCCACTCGTGCGGTGAAATCCTGGCCCGTGGTCACCATGGTCTTGTGAGCGGTAACAGACAAGGGATCCTGCTGCGTGAACACAATGCTGCTCTGGAGCCGGCCGTTGAGTTCCCGATTGGTCTTCATCGAGACTGTCGTGTCCTGTGTGATCGTTTCGTTGTACCGCTTGGCGCCGGGGCGTTCGAAGGCTTGGTGATTGCGGAATTCCTCTGTATAACGCACGGTCGTGATCAGGTTTCCGCGTGACGTGTGCAGGAGTCCCCGAATCACATAGGACTGCTCCATATCGGTCTGGATCGCGCCGACGATGCGTCCGGCCTCATTGGCATGGAGGGTGTCCCGCACCGTAAGGCCCGCCGGCTGCTTTTCGCTCAGCGTGTTACGGAGCAACTCTCCGCGGAGTTGTGCGCTGTGATGATCCTGATACAGCAGTAGATTAGCCGCCACGTTAAAGAAGTGATTCGCGCCCAGGAGGCGCACGCTCACCGTATGCGGTTTGCCGTCATCCAACACTCCGGCGAATGGCGTCAGATCTACCCGGAATGGAATGAAGTTGATCGTCTGAATCCCCGGCGTCGGCAGCCAAAGGTGCGGGGCGATTCCGCCTGCGAAAATCCATGGATAGACGGGTGCCAGTCCGGCCGGTTTTCCATCCACCAGTACCTCTATGCCGCGAAAGCTGCCGCCATCACACGCCTCAAACGCCTCCAGCGAGTAGTCGCGTGTCTTCTCCAGATATCGCTTGTCCACACAGGTATACCAGCGTTCATCGTGCGCCTGGCTCTGTGCGATGACATCCAGATAGGCGCGTTCAACATTGCGGGGAAACGTGAACCGGCGCGATAAAATGTCGTCTTGTGTATTGAGTGCCTGCTGTGCCCCAACCGGATCGCTGCTCAATGGGTATACGCGGTCGGCCACTCTTGGCGCGGAGTTCCGGGCCTCGCGCGGGTAGAACAGCAGGCGGGCCGTCATGTAGATCGGTTGGTTGGTCGTCGGACTGATCCAGTTGTTCAGAATGATCTGGCCTCGCCGCGCGTTCCGGAACAGCGCGCTGTAGTCCGTCAAATCACGCGTCACATGCCAGTGCTGGGCCAGATCCGGTTCCGGTTCCATGGTGGTGCCAAAGTAGAGGTTCACTCCGTCGAGCCAGATTGCCACTGTGCGGTCGTACTGCCGCCCGGCCGGAACCAAGAAATCCGCTTCGAGTACAACCTTTCCCCATGCGCCCTGGCATTGGCGGGGAGGAGCAAAACGAAACGGATGCGGTTGTGCCGCCATGGAGGAGCCTTCGCCATGATCGTCGAATGCTTCGCGTTGAAACAGCGTGACGGTACATGGCGTGGTTGACGGCCGCGACACGGGAGGTTCAGCCGAAGCGACAACTCGCGATCCAATGACAAACGGCGTTCCCGGGACTGCCTGCGCACTCGCCGACACCGAAACGACGCCTGCCGGCAGCAAAACAGCCACTACTGAAATCGCGAGCCGTGTGCGGGCATTTTTCATCCTCACTTTTCCTCGTCGTGCCTTTGGGATCTCCGAGAGCAAGCCGCGCAGGAGGCACCAGTCAACGACTTGAGTCTAACAAGAAGCGAACACTGTGCAAGTGACGGCCATTTGCCAGAAAATTTTCGGTACCCTCGGGAACAACGGGACGGAGTGGAACATTCCTGCAGACCGGAATAGGACTGCTATTGATCCGGCCCTGAAGTATTGCTACGCGGCGGCATAACATACGTCTTTCTGTCCGAAGTAGTTTTCGACCCGGTCTGGCTGTTTCTGGATGCTGCGCAGAGCGCCGATGGCAGTGCGGGTCAGGGCGATCTTGTTTCTGGCAGGAGCAGCTTTGGTCACATGCTGCTTCAAGTCAGCGTTGAGCATCTCGTCCGGGTTCAGTTCCGGCGAGTAGCTGGGCAAGTAAAAAACCTGGATCTTCTCTTCGTTTTCCGCGAGCCATTTCTTCACAGCCTTCGAATGATGCACCCGCAGGTTGTCGAGAATCAGGAAGACTCTCTTCTCCCGTCCATGCACGATCCGCTTCATAAAGCCGATCAGAACCGTGGCGTTCAAAGCGCCCGAGAAGACCTTCCAGCGCATCTGGCCCTTGTTGGTCACCGTCGAAATCACGCTCAGCTTCGCGCGATTGGCGTTGGCCAGCACGACGGGAGTCTTTCCCTTCGGCGCATAACTGCGGCCACGCACATCATCGGAACGAAGGCCTGTCTCGTCACCCCACTGAATCTCAGCGCCCTCTTGCTTGGCTTGCGCAGCGATCTTTGGATACTCCTCGTTGACCCATTTCGCAACCGCTTCGGGCGACTGTTCGTAAGCTTTCTTCAGTGGCCGTTGCGGCGTGAATCCCCAGCGCTTCAGATACTTGCCCATGTTGCGCACTGTGAGCCGAACGTTGTACACGGCCTCGATCAACTCGCTCACCGCTTGGCGCGTCCACAGCGCATAAGCCAGCTTCAACTGGTCCGGCGTGCGGTCCTGAATGAGTTGCTGAATCCTCTCTTCTTGCTCGGCGGTCAACTGCCGACCGCTGCCGACCGGGCGGCCGCCACGCTTGACCTTCACCGCACTCCAACCACCCCTGCGAAAAGCCTTGTGCGCCTCCACCACCGTGTGCGTCGATAGTTCGCACTGCTCGGCGACTTGCCGTACCGCTATACCTGCCTCGCGCAACTTTACGGCCCGACGTCGCCGCTCGTTCAGAACCGCATCAGGTAAGCCGCGTGAATCGATCTTCTCCATGCTCATTTAGACGGAGAAAGATCTATATTCGTTGCATATATTATGGGCCGTATCAGTAATTGCTGTTCGAGGTGCGTCGAGACTGAAGTGAGCTAGATAGTAAAAACCTGATTTCTGAAACCGCCAGGTGGTGCGGTTGCTGGAATTCAATAAGCAACCACGCCACAGAGGAAGCGGGGCTTCTCAGTACTCTTTTCTCACCGAAGAAGCCCCCCGCTAAGTTACTCACTGAATCAGACGCCGTTAATCCGCTTCACTGCGCGTAACCAGCCAGCTTGAGTACATAGGCATAGTGGCCGGGCAGATGCTCCGGAAGCGTTACCTGCAGATTGCCCCCTTCTGCCTTCGTCTGCAGCGGCTTGGTATCGCCCAGCATCGTTACCTCCATGCCGGACCGCGCGGTAACACCCTCAATGGTCGCCGTCCGCGCTTTCGGAGTCCCCAAAATAGTTGCGTATAGGTTGCTTCCATTACGGGTGAAGCGCAGATCGTCGCCTTCAACCGTCTTGCCCACGGCGCGCTGCCACGGCACTGTGTTGTAGATCGCTTCTCCGTTCTGCTTGAGCCAGGCCCCCAGGGCCTTCAGTCGCTCCATCTGCACAGGAGGGATAGTTCCATCGGCTTCAGGACCAACATCAAGCAGCAGATTGCCGTTTTTGCTCACAATGTCAACCAGCAGCGCGATCAGATCGGCTGGCGCGATCGTCTGAGCTTCACCTTCAGCGCGGTTATAGCCAAACGACTGCCCCAGACCGCGGCACTCCTCCCACTTCTTCTTGCTGATCTTGTCCAGCTTCTGATACTCCGGTGAAATAAAGTCCGCGTGCTTGATTCCGAACCGGTCGTCCACTACTCCATCCGGCACAGCATTGTAGTAGTCCGCCTCAACTTGCATGGGCCGGCCGGTCTTCGGCCAGTCGATATCGTTCCATAAAACCGCCGGGTGGTAACGATTGATGAGCTCATGAATCTGCGCGAAGGCGTAATTCCCGTAAGCCTGTGATTCCGGCTTGACCCTCTGATAGTCCGCTGCCGTCTCAATGGGCCCGGAGTTGAACGTCCAGTCATACCCGCCGGAGTAATAGAGCCCCATCTTCATCCCATCTTTGCGCACAGCCTTTGTCAGCTCGCCCACAATGTCGCGCGCCGCGTGCCGCTCGTTTTGCGGAATGGAAGGATTTGGGTTCACAGTCGTGCTTGGCCAAAGTGTGAAGCCATCATGATGCTTCGTTGTCAGTACCACATAGCGCGCTCCCGCGTCGCGGAAGATCTTTGCCCACTCGTCGGGATTCCACTTCTTCGACTCGCGGTTGAAGATGGGGGCAAAGTCGTAGTAGCTGAAATTTGCCCCATAGTGTTCGCGATGGTAATTCCATGTCGGCGATCCCTGGATTCGCATGGTGTTCAGGTACCATTCCGCATAGGGGTTGTTCTTGATGTAGTCGAGGCTCGTGAAATTGTGCTCGGGATGCGATAACGGCGCCCAGCCCGGTACTGAGTACAGTCCCCAGTGGATGAAGATCCCCAACTTTGCATTGGCATACCACTGCGGAAGCGGGTGGGTGTTCAGCGACGCAAGCGTCGGCTCGTATTTCTTGTGCTCTTGTGCTGTACATATCCCGGATGCAGGCATTAGCAGCCCTGCCAGGATGAAAAAGAGTCCAACTCGACGAATCATTGCCAATTCTCCTTCCAGCGCTTTGCCACGCAACAGCGCTTGCCTCACCGCATCATAGCGGTCCGACAAGATCCTGCCAACGTGTGATTGTTGGTACGCACCGCAGCGTAAAGTCGAGTTCGGTGACCATTGGACCCTTTGCGGACATGCTCAGCCGTCGACTGGAATTGCGATTTTGTGGGTCGCGATAACGACATGACCCTCAATAAAGCGACGCGACTGCAAGGTGCCTGACGACCTCTCGATCAATGATTGAATTGACCAAGATTGATTGAATTGACCAGGATTGCAAATTCAATGAGATGGGTCGCACGGCTTGCCATCGCACATCGCGCCTGTAATGCCTTTCCCTTCGGTGATGGTATAGATGCGATCGACAAAAGGCAGGCGTAGTTTCTCCACGTTGCCGCTGGGCCAGTGAATCTCCACCTGATCGACTTTATCCGCGTTACCCAATCCAAAATGGACACGCATGTCATTGGACGAGAGGTAGCTTCCGCCGCTCAGAACATCGCCGCGTTGACGCATCCCATTTGCGGTCAGGTAGACGGTTGCGCCGACCGCGTCGCGGGGGCTTTTGGGCCCGCCGATGAGCTTCATCTCGACCCAATGATGGTGGTCGGGATTGACGTTGCGTAACAACACTGGAGTGCCGTCCATACTGTTGATGACAACGTCGATTTTGCCGTTGTTGAAGAGATCTCCAAACGCTGCGCCGCGGCCGACAGTCACCACCGCCAGACCTGTTCCTTCGACCGCAGGTACCAATTCGAATTTGCCGTTGCCCAGATTGTGATAAAGCAGCGGACGCTGGGCGTAGCTTTGTCCCCATTCGGGATGCTGATCGACTTGCGGGTAGACGGCTCCGTTGACGATAAGGAGATCCTTCCAGCCGTCATTGTCGTAATCGAGGAAGCCGTCGCCAAATTTCACAAAGGGAATGGAAACATCGGCAATTCCGGCCTGGTAACTGACATCGGTGAAAGCCCCTGTGCCGTCGTTACGGAAAAGTATGGGGTAATCATCTGAGAAGGTTGTACTTACCACCGACAGATGACCGTTGTTCTCATAGTCTCCGAGGGCGAGCCCCATATTTGCAGCCTCGCGTCCTTGTCCGTTGAGCGCGAATCCATTTTCGTAGCTGTCGTCCTTGAAGGTGCCGTTTCCCTTGTTTATGTACAAATAGTTCGGGGTGGAGTCGTCGGCCACCAGGAGGTCAGGCTTGCCGTCGTTGTTGACGTCGGCAAACACCGCGTCGAGCCCGTAATAACCGTTAGGATCGTTAACGCCCAATTTCTTGCTGACCTCGGTGAAGGTACCGTCGCCATTGTTATGAAAGAGATGATCGTGTGCTCCCTGAAGACCGCGTGGGCCGCACATCACGTGCACGCCGCGGTACTGGCAGAAGGCATAGCTGGCGGTCTGGGAGCCGGAGAGCTGAGTATTTTTCAGGTCAAGATCAACATAGCCAGCCACAAACAGGTCGAGATTGCCGTCGCCGTCATAGTCCCCGAAGGTGGCGCCGGTGTTGTCAATCAGTGTGTCGGCCGAACCTTCGTCGAGGGCGACGCCGGCCTTGGGCGCAACATCGGTAAACGTGCCGTCATGATTGTTGTGATAGAGCCGGCTGGCACCAACGTTGGTCACGTATAGATCGGGCCAGCCGTCATTGTCGTAATCGCCGACGACGCAACCCGTTCCCCATCTGTCATTCGCCACGCCTGCGCTCGCGGTTACGTTGGTGAACGTGCCGTCATGATTGTTGCGGAAGAGGGCCGCACGGGGCGGAGATGCCTTCCCGGCCAGAGCGTCCAGCGTCGACCCGTTCACCAGGTAAATGTCGAGCCAGCCGTCGTGATTGTAATCAAGCAGGCAAACGCCGGAGCCCTTCGCTTCAATAATCAATTTTTTTTCCGGTGAACCGGTTACGTTCCGCCACTTCGAGAGACCTGCCTGTTTGGTTATGTCCATGAACACAACCGGACCCGTCTTTACGAAGCCGCCGGCTGTGATGGGACGATGCTGGCTGTCGAACACAGCCGATTTCGGACCCTCGTTTGCCATTTCTCCGCTTGATGCTTGCCCTTGCTGCCCTGCGGCGGCCACTGAAGCCGGAGGAGTGCGCATTACGAGGGCAAGGAAGGCGCAAACTGCCGAAAGTAGAAGAACGGATGGAAACCACAGACGGTTAAGATGCTTCCCCATCCAGCCACACCTGGAGGAAGGGAGAGAGCGGAGTCGGCGGAATTGCAACGTGATTGTACCTCTCTCGAAAGATGGTACAACGGCGCGGCAACGAGAGGAACTTTCCAGTGAGAGGACGTCTCCGAAGATTCGCGACTGCTTGGAGATGCCTCCGTGGCCTACCCCGATGAATCTGTGCGAGGGGCCAGCTTGTGCCCAAGCCGCACTTGCGGGGAATGGCGCCTTGGCTTGACTTCATTCCTTTCGAGATATGCAACTCATCAGGGGAGAGGATATCGGCGCTTGCCCGGCTAGGGCCCATTTTTTAATCGGCATTATTTCAATAGCTTGCAGGCAACGACGTGCCACTAAAGCCAGGCCGAGAGAAAAACCTTGACAGGCGTGCGGCCAATGAGTAGCATGTCCCAGTTATCGATAACGCAAGCGTTTCGGTCGATAACGCGGTCAACCCTAGGTCTGGTAATAAGGTCAACCCTATGTTGGATGCGGGTATGGTGTCGCCATGTCAGGCGCCAGTCTGCCGTTGTCTTGCTTGCACGCGATACCATTGAGTACTTCTTGCACACGAAACTATTTGAGGAGGCGATTATGAGAGCGTTTGCCGGAAAATATCGGAACAGGCACTGGTCTCTCGGGGTGCTTGTATTGCTTTTGAGCATTGCATGCTGCATTCCCCAGGCTGCTGTGGCCCAACAGGCAACGGCCACTGTTACCGGCACCGTCACGGATCCAAGCGGTGCTGCGATTCCCAATGCGCAGGTCCAACTCACGAACGTTGAGACCGGAGTCGTGAGGAAGACAGGGACCAACAACGTTGGAAGTTACACCTTCCCGAGCGTCGTGCCGGGCACTTATAGCATGAAGGCGTCCGCAAGCGGCTTTACCACGGTTTCACAGCCGGCGGTAACGCTCCAGGTTGGCCAGACTGCGAACTTCAATTTTGCACTGAATGTTGGCTCAACAGCGAGCACCGTGACTGTGAATGCCCTCGCGCCGACCTTGCAGACGGCAACCGCGGAACTGGGCACGGTTGTTGCGCCAAAGGAAATGAATGACCTGCCCCTGAACGGCCGCAACTTCACTCAGTTGCTGACGATCCTCCCGGGCACAGTGAACCTCAATACCGACCAGAACTCAGGCGGTGGCGGCGGATGGAATGGTGCGTCAGTCGGGCAGTTTAGTTTCCCGGCAGTAAACGGCGCCCGCAATCGCAGCAACATGTTCATTCTTGACGGCGCGAACGACCTGAATACGCTGTCCGGCACCTACAACTATGCGCCCATCGTGGACGCCATTCAGGAGTTCAAGAGCCAGGGGCACAACGACCTGGCCGAATATGGCGGGGCCGTCGGAGCCATGGTGAGTGTGGTCACAAAATCCGGAACCAACCAGTACCATGGCGACCTTTGGGAGTACCTGCGAAACCAGGTGATGGATTCCACCGGCTATTTTGAGAAAAAGCTGGCTCCCCTGCGGCAGAACCAATTCGGTCTTTCGGGCGGCGGTCCGCTTTCGATTCCAAAGCTGTACAACGGCAAGAACCGCACCTTCTTCTTCGCAGCCTGGGAGGCGTACAAGAAACGCACCGTAACGGAAACTCCAGCGACGGCTGCAACGGCCGCGATGCGGAGTGGCGACTTCAGCGCCCTGGGAGTGCCCATCTACGATCCCGCAACGACGACTCTCTTGCCCAGTGGCGACTACACGCGCGAGACCTTCACTCAGGAGTACAACGAACCTAATTCATCCTTGTGCGGCGGTCACATCAACTGCATCCCGAGCAGCCGCTTTGATCCGATCTCACTGCTCTACCAGTCGATCATTCCGGTGGGCAGCAACACCACGGCACAAGGGGGAAATCTCTACTATCCCGGCAAAACAGCACAGGACCAGTATTCGGGAACGCTGCGTGTCGATCAGAACTTCGGCAACAACAACCAGGTCATGTTTCGATACAGCCAGTTCGATCTTTACGAGACAAGTCCGTCCGGTACAATCGGCAACAGGTTCGTGCATGTTCCTGGCCACAACTGGATTGGCCACTGGACGCACGAATTCAGTACGACGGCCTTCTCGGACGTATACTTCTCCAGAAATTACGGATACACATACACCGGCACCACTCATCCCGGCGAAGATGCGGCGTTTTCGTCGGCGTTGCAGCAAAACGGAATGTCCTCGTACTTCATGACCTTGGCCAACAAGACATATGCCCCGCAGTTTTCCGCGAGTGGATATGTCGGGTTGACTGGTTCGCAGTTGCAGGCCACAGGGTTGGCGGATGACTGGCAGTTCGGCGGCTCCTACAGCAAAATCATAGGCCGGCATACGATCAAGATCGGCGCCGATTTTCAGACAAACAACTTCACTTCGCCTATCGCATACTCCAATATTGGTTTCAATGCCGAGCAAACCGCGGGCGTCGGGGCAGACCAGGGCGTGGGCGGGAATAGCTGGGCATCCTTGTTGCTCGGTGTTCCGGCCTCGGCTGGCTACCGGAACATCCACGAAGATGTTCACGGCGGCTGGATTGACGGGATGTACATTCAGGACCAGTTCAAGGCGACGAGCCGTTTGACCCTCAATCTCGGCTTCCGCAACGACATGGTTCTCACGCCGATTTATGGGACTGGCAATGCGGGAAATTATTACACGGGCAATGCCGATCCGGTTACCGGCCAGTACATTCTGAATGCACTTCCACCCAACTGCTCGGCGACGCAGGGCGCGCCTTGCATACCGACCGGCAACTACACCGCGTCGAGCACACCTGCTCCGGGCGGACTTCCACCTCACGCAGTGGTTAGTCCGACTCTCCGTGTGATCAAGAACTCGCTCGCCGACTGGGCTCCGCGTCTGGGCCTGGCCTACCGCATCAACGACAAGACAGTCTTTCGGGGAGCTTATACCCGCTTCTACGATGCATGGGCTACCATCACGCAGCTCTCACAGAACTTCGGCGGGAACTGGCCGGCGGTCAACACTATCCAAAACAACGGTCTGAACACAAATGTCCCAACGGTGGGTGCGGCCGATCCACTGCAACTTGGTAGTGGCGGAGTCATTGTCTATCCCATCAACGACTTCAGTAAGGTCAGCCAGTGGATGGTGGATCCAAACTTCAAGACTCCAGTCTTCGACCAGTGGAACGTGGGTATCCAGCGGCAGTTGCCATCGAACATCGTTCTCAATGCAAACTATGTTGGTTCGAATGGCCGGCATGAAGACTGGGGTCCGGTCATGAACGTCCCACAGCCGGGACCGGGCGATATCCAATCCCGGCGGCCGTATCCCTACATGCTGCAGCAATGGTTTGACCAGAGCGTGGGTAACAGCCGCTACAATGCCCTGCAGGTCACCCTCCAGCAGCGCTCCACCCATGGCATAACCTTCATGGTTTCATACACGCTGTCGCATTCGAACTCCGACGGCTGCAACCTGGGTGCGAGCTGCGATTCTTCGAATCCATACAACAAGGCCGGCGATTACGGCACCTCCGATCTCAACCAGAAGAACGTGTTTTCAGCATCGTTCACTGCGCAATCACCATTCAACCACTCTCCGAGCAGGCTCGTCTCCAATATGGCTGGCGGATGGGCGCTGAACGGCATTGTGCAGTTGACTTCGGGCAAGCCCTATACCATAACCACGGGCCAGGATACTGAGAACGTCGGCTGTTGCAATCAGCAACGTGTGGACGTAACCGGAAACCCCAAAAGCAATATTCCTTCCAACCCTGACGCGCCGCAATGGATCAGTCCCAGTGCCTTCGCGTTACCGGCGGTGTACACCTACGGCAGTGAAAAGGTGAACCCGTTCGTTTCACAACACTACAACGATGTCGACTTGTCCCTTTTCCGCCAGTTCCACATAGGGCTGGGAGAAGCGAGATACTTCCAATTTCGCGCCGCCGCTTTCAACGTCTTCAACAATGTTGTTTTCAACTCTCCCGACACGAACTTCTCGGCACCGTTGGATTCCAACGGGTATCCACAATTCGGCACTGTCCGAAGCCAATGGAACTCACCGCGAGTGTTGCAGATGGCTCTGAAGTTTTACTATTGATCCGCTAATCCGCGGCCACGATTGTGGCTGCGGCTCCAACGGCATCACTACCGCGTGCAACATTGCGGTAGTGATGCCATTTACGTAAGAAGCTCGAACGGTGCAAGCCCAAAGATCAGGGGTGAGGAATAGCGTTCGACAATGGCCTTACTGTCTCCGGTCGAGGTACTCTTTCAGTTTGCGATTACTGGCGATCACCGCGGCTCGCCTTGTGTACAGCGAAATGGGTTCGCCGACAAAGTTACCTATTCCATGTACAGACCGTATAGAATGAAGATCTGGATAGCTTACGGAACGTCCTGCAACGATTCCCTATGACGATGATGAATCGCCGTCGTTTTCTTGCTGCCGCTTCACTAACTGTTGCTGCAACCCGCTTGCGGGCACATGGCCTGGACGTCGCGGTACCGCCGATCCGGTTCGAAGATATTGCTCAAAAAGCCGGCGTACATTTCACAGTCGAGAATTGCCCCACCCCGATGAAATACCAGCCGGAGACGATGCCGGCTGGCGTCGCATTGTTTGACTACGACGGCGATGGATTCCTCGACATTTATCTTGTCAACGGCGCAGAGATGCCGTCCCTCGTAAAAACTAGCCCCAAGTATTACAACCGCCTCTTTCACAACAACGGGGATGGAACCTTCACCGATGTGACCGAGCACGCCGGAGTCGCCGGAGCGGGTTATGGAATGGGAGCGGCGGTGGGCGACTACGACAACGACGGCCGGCCTGATTTATTTCTAGCCAACGTCAATGGAAATCAGCTCTTTCACAATAATGGCGACGGTACCTTCACCGACGTTACCGCGAAAGCAGGTTTGAGCGGCGGCGTGTACCACGGACGCAAGATGTGGTCTATCGCGGCTGGCTGGTTCGACTACAACAACGACGGACTGCTGGACCTGTTCGTATCGAACTACTGCCAGTGGGATCCGCGCTACGAACCGGTCTGCATGGGTCTGGATGGCCGAGGTTACTGTCACCCTGACAGCTTCGCTCCCCTTCCCAACTCGCTGTACCGTAACAACGGGGATGGAACCTTCACAGATGTTTCGAAGGAAACGGGAATATCATCCGTGATGGGTAAAGGAATGGGCGTCGTATTTGCGGATTACGACGGCGACGGCTTTCTCGACGTGTTTGTGGCCAACGACAACAGCCCAAACCTCCTATTTCACAATATCGAAGGAAAGCGATTTGAGGAGGTAGGTTTTCAGGCGGGTGTGGCATACAACGACGAGGGTATCGCACTTGCAGGTATGGGCGCTGACTTCCGGGATCTGAACAACGATGGTCTACCGGACATCTGGCATACGGCGATCGAGAACGAGACGTTTCCATTGTTCATAAATAAAGGAAAGGGACTGTTTCGCAATGCGGGTCAAGAAAGCCGGCTTGCGAATCTAACGAGGCTGATGTCCGGCTGGTCGAACGGGATCGTCGATCTCGATAACGATGGCTGGAAAGACCTGGTAGTGGCACGCAGCAATGTGTTGGATAATATCGGGCAAATATCACAACATTTTCGCTACGCTGAACCGAACTCCGTCTTTCGCAATCTCGGGAACGGGCAGTTTGAAAACGTGAGTTCTACTGCCGGGGCCGACTTTACACTGCCGGCCCCGCACCGCGGGCTCGCGTACGGAGACCTTAACAACGATGGCCGAATGGACCTCGTAGTGACCGCTTTGGGTGCTCCAGTCAGAGTGTTCCGCAACATAACCGAAACGCATAATCACTGGGTCTTGCTCAAACTTGTCGGAACGAAAAGCAACCGAATGGGCATAGGTGCACAGATTCGGATAACCACCGATGATGGCAGGAAGCTTTACAACGAGGCGACAACCAGTACGGGATATGCGGCTTCAAGCGACCCACGAGTCCATTTCGGTCTGGGAAGTTCGCGCTTGATGAAGGAAATCGAGATCCGCTGGCCATCGGGTACCCGCCAATTGTTGCACGGCGTGACCGCGGATCGCATACTCGAAGTGACGGAACCCCGCAATGGGAGCCAAAAATGAATGTCTCCAAGGCGGAATCATCCTCGGAGCGGATCCATCATGAAGCGATCACTCATTTTCTGTAGCGCATTTCTATTATTTGTCGGCGTGCAGGCCGTGGCACAACTGCCGGACACCTGCAGACTGCCGGCGTCGGCTGCGCATCCGCCGGCCGGCACATCTCCCGCAAGAGTTTATGACGCCGAAGGTGCCTGGTTCGCAGAGAAAGGCGATCTGAAATGTGCAGTCGCAGCGTTCAAACAGGCCTTGCGGCTGGAACCGCACTTGGCCGAGGCGCATTTCGATCTTGGGCTTGTTCGGCAAAGTCAGCAGCAGACTGCATCCGCAATTAGCGAGTTCCGTCTGGCCCTGCAGTACGATCCTGCGTTGCTGCAGGCGCATTGCGCGCTGGGGTCCTCCCTCGATGATCCGACGGAGGCGGGAGCCGAATTTCGAAAGGCGCTCGCGGTGAATCCGAAATTGGTTTGTGCCCTGGACGGGATGGCGCAGGTCCTGGTGAAGGAGAGACGATACGAAGCGGCCATGGATTACTGGCGCAAGGCCGTCCGGATCCAACCAGACGCTCCGGATTTGCAGATCTCTTTGGCGACGGCAATATATAAGGTAGCCAAGGTCAGGCAGTCCAATGGCCGGCCGCCCTTGAAGGGAGCGGGGGTGGCTGATGCGATTCGGCTTCTAAC
Source organism: uncultured Acidobacteriota bacterium (assembly GCA_963830225.1). Taxonomy (GTDB): domain Bacteria; phylum Acidobacteriota; class Terriglobia; order Terriglobales; family Acidobacteriaceae; genus Telmatobacter. Next base: position 2,045,018 of record CAWHLO010000001.1, read on the forward strand.
GCAATTGCTCAAGAGCCATCCTGACATGACGACTGCATACTTTACCCTTGGCAACATCTATGCGAATGAGCGTCGTGATCGCGAGGCGGCCGATGAATACAAGGAGGTAACCCGACTTGATCCCTCCAATACGGTTGCGTTGGCTGCGCGGGTCAAGGCGCTTATCGACACATCGGCATATGCCGAGGCGCTCGCGCCCGCCCGCGAGTACGTGCGCCGAAAACCCAACGATCCTTCTGCGCACGTGATGCTTGGCACGGTGTACCAGCAACTGGGCGATTACGCGAAGGCTGAGCCGGAACTTGAGCTTGGAGCCGCGAAGGCCCCCGACGATTTTGAGGCTAGATATCAGCTCGGGTTCCTTTTGGCGCGCATGGGAAAGCCGAATAAGGCCCTGCCCCAGTTGCGGAAAGCTCTCGCACTAAAACCCGGCGATAGGTCCACCCAGTACCAGCTGGTCGCTGTGCTGCGCTCGCTTGGCCAAACACAGGAAACAACGCAGATTGTAGAGCAGTTGCGGAAAGAACAGGGCAAAGAGCAACTGAATAGCCAACTGGCATCTGAGGGAACCAAGGCGAATGACCTACTGCAATCTGGGAAAGCAACAGAGGCTGCGCAGATTTACCGTCACATGCTCGAACAGAATCCAGACAGTCCCTGGACAGCCTATAATCTCGCGCTGGCGCTTGAAGACATGAACGATTTGAAGGGCGCTGAAGACACCCTCCGCAGTGCGATCAAAATCAACCCAAAGCTGGCCGAGATTCAGGCCGAATTGGGCCGGCTGAAGTTGTCAGAAGGCGATCTGGAATCCGCGCAGAAGTGGCTCAAATCCGCACTTGTCCTGGAACCTGGCCTTGTAAAAGCGAGCGGAAATCTGGCGATGGTTTACGCCAGGAAGGGCAATCTGATTTCAGCCGAAAGGCTTCTCCGTCAGGCCCTTGAAGACGATCCGAAGTATAAAGAAGGCCATTTGAACCTGGGATTGATTCTTGCTCAGGAAAACCGGAAATCCGATGCTGAGGCGGAACTGAAAAAGGCTGTTGCGCTTGCGCCAAAGGATCCTGCCACTTTGTCGACGGCCGGAAAAGCGGAAGTGAAGATGGGTAAGGTGACCCAGGGAATCGCACTTCTTCGGAAGGTGGTAAAGCTGAGGCCCGATCTTGCTGCGGCCCATCTGGACCTGGCGCTTGCGCTTGCTCAAAGTTACAATCTGTCCGCAGCCCTGGAGCAAACCACCGAAGCTGTTCGCCTAGTTCCGCATTCTGGTGTTGTCCACTTCTATCGCGGTCGATTTTTGTACGATCTGGGTCGCACCGCCGACGCACGGTCTGAGTTCGACACCGCCCGCCAATTGAATCCAAAGATGCCCGGTCCGCGGTATTTTCTCGCCCTCATCGACAAGCAAGAGGGCAAGATTCAGCTTGCAGCCAGTCTGCTTGAAGAGACTGTCAAACTGCAGCCCAAAAATGTAATGGCCTGGAATATGCTCGGCCAATCCCTTCAGCAGCAGTCCGAGACTGCGAAAGCGATAGCAGCTTGGCGGAAGGCGATCGCGGTCGATCCAAAGTTTAGTCAGGCGCTGTTCAATTTGGCGCGCGCCTTACGATCGACTGATCCATCTGAGTCGAAACAGATGATGGCGCGCTATATTGCCCTCCAGAAAGAGCGTAGCATCCTCGACCGCGCGGACACGCTGGCAAACAACGGTCTCGAAGCCGCATCTGCGCATGACTGGCCCGAAGCGATACGGCAGCTGAAACAAGCACTCGCCGCGTGCGGTGAGTGCGCGGCGCAAGCGGATCTTCACAGGAAACTGGGCATCGTCGACTGCCAGGCTGGCGACCTCAACAACGGCGAAAAGGAGCTTCTGGCCGCGAAGGCACTAAAGCCGGATGATCCCGTGACCATCGCTGCCCTTGCGCTGGTCGCTCAGGCTCGAAGTCAGCAAGCTGCATCAGCCACCGGGAAGACGCGCTAGCGCTGGCGACCAGGCGACTTGTTCTGATCGTTCTTTGCTTTTGTGGGGCCTGCGCGTAGGGGGCTAGTTGACCAAAGTTGCTTTCCAGGATGGGATTGGCAGAAAGATCACTACGTTCTTAACACTACGCAGGCTTAATCAGGTATGTTTCTCCTGATTTCGTCTCGAACGAATAAACCGTCCCGTTGTGCGCAACGTTTACGGCTTCTCCGTCTCGAACCCGCGTCACGTAGATCGATGATCCGCTCCACGGCTCCTCGATTTGGAATCGCTTGCCCCTCTCACTGAAGAGCGAGATCTGAGTTATCTTGCCACCGTCATAGATCCCGCTAATCAGAAAGGCACCGACAGCACGCAGATTTTGAAACCTTGCACGGCCAAGTCCCTGGGCATTCGGGAACATCCGAATTGTCCCAGAATAACTTTGGAGCATGCATTCGTTCAGGACTGCAGGCAGGGCAAAGTTTTCACACCATACGCCCATGCGCATCATGAAATCGAAATCCATCGTTTGCGGATAACGGCCTCCTGCCTGCCGCACGCGGTCATTTGCAATTCCATCGGGCAGGCTGCAGTACTTTACCTGTTCCTTGAACCACCCGAAGTCCAGCATCCCTAGCCTCGCCCGTACCAGTGGCTGAAAGACCAGATCATTGCCACCCTCAAGACGGATCGTCTTCGCAGTACGAACGGCGATATTGAATTCCGGAGACGCTGTTCCAATACCAACTTCTTCGCCCGGAAAAACCGGAGCAAGCGTAACGGGAACGTTGTAGACGTGCTCTAGAGGCGCGTTAAGCACATCGATCCATACTTCTCCATAAGGCCCCTTAGCCTTGGGATACGGCGCGAGATTCTGATATATCTCTTTCCAGCGTTCCGCCGCGCTCTCATCTACTCCAAGAACCGTAGACGCTGTGACCATGGCTCGCAACAGAAACTTCGTCAATGCGAGATCAAGGATGCAGTCCTTATTGAGATGTTCATTCACGGTGAATCCCCAATTCTCTGAGGATACAGTGGGAGCAATATGAAAGCGATTATCTGGTCCTTTCTGAACAAATGCAGCAAGGAACTCCGCTGCTGATCGCAGAATGGGATACACCCGCCGCAAATAATCTTCATTCTGCGTATACATGTATTGCCACCAAAGACCCTGCACCGTCCATGGCGTCATGCTTACTTGGTATCCCCAGGGTGGAACCGGATAAGCTACGCTTTGGCTCGGCACGGGATAAGACGAAAGCGGGAAGAAGGCTCCGGGTAACTTGTAGTTATCCTTCGCAAATTTCTCGGCAATTGGCATCAGGTTTTCGCAGAGCTCTACATACGGTAAGTTCATGTCGGCGTGATTACTTGAAAATACGCCCCAGAACACCTGTTGGCAGTTGTAATCCAGATGGTAATCGCTATGCCATGCTGTGCCGATGTCACCTGCATGCCAGTTTGCAAAGAGCCCTGGCGCTGTCCGGTTCTCTCTCAGACAGCAGGCCAGAAAGTACTGGTTGTGATACCAGATTCGTTCAAGCTCTTTGTCTTCCAGTTCGATTGCCGAACGGGACCAGTAATCTCGCCAGTGATTCTCAGAGTCCTTCTGTATCGCCACAAAGCTCCGTGACACGAGACGTTTTAGCTGTCTGTCGACGTAAGCCGCTGTATCTAGATCCTCAGGACCATAAGCAATGTTTTGCGGAATAGTTATCCAACGACTACTCCGACTGGAAGACATTTCCCTCTCCGACTCTCGTCTCCGCAGCAAGAGGTCGCGGGGGGTTGCAATCAGTACATCGATTCGAAGCAGCTGCGCCGTCTTGGGACGCAGAACCGCATCAGTAGCGCGGCCGCCGTTGTCCACAGACCACTCTCCAGTGATACGGCATTTGAGCGAAAAGTTCCTGTCCTTATCCGATTTAGGCGGGAATGGCTGCGCATTCGTCGGCCCAATCGCCGGGAAATACTGGTGACAGGTAATTACGGCTCTATCCAGTCCTGTGTGTGTTTCAGTCTCTGGCGGCGGAAGCACTGCATGATCCACTGCTTGATCTTTATCAACTTCCGGGATATAAAACACAGACTCGAGTGGAATCTCATTGTTTGTATTGACACACACCGCACCTGTAGTCCAATCGACAAATCCTGATATCTGTGTTGCGCGCGGAGGTGCATCCAGCGACACAAGATCGAGATTCACCTGAAACACACCATTGGCAGGATTTAGCGAATAACCTTTCACGCGCACCCACCGCGGATCCCAATTCATCCAGATGGTGCCACAGGGCCACGGTCGGGGCCACGGTCTCCTGTAAGAGCTACTTACCTTTTCTGTGTATTGTCTGAATACCTCCGCCTGACTTTCGAGGAAGAGCATATCCGGTTTCCCCGCCCGGATTGCCTCCTCGCTGGCCAACTTCCACAACTGAAGCAGCTCATCAAAGGGCAATACTGAATCCGCGGGATCTTCACTCACTCGGATATCCCAGCAATCATTCTTTGCAATGTGCAGGCCAAGTGCGTCAGGACGCACCTCAGCACATACGCCCACGTCGCCGTTCCCGAGGAGCATTCCTTCAAAGAAGGAAGGGCCCGGAAGGTTCCAATGCATCAGGTGATGGCCTGCAATGGAAAACCCATCCAGATGCTGATCGTGCGGAGTCGATGTGCGCCTTGGTGCGGTTCTCTCTCCATGCATCCCTTGGGCCACTGCAGCTGACATCAAAGCGGACGTCTGCAGAAATTCCCGTCGTGTTGTCCTCATGCATCTCTCCCGGTTTAATTCTGGTGCATATCGCAGCAATATCCCTGAAACACATGCTGCTGCAGCATTATGAATGCTGCCGGCGAGTCACCATCAGCAAATGTTCACATGCCATCACCACTTCCTTCCGCTGATTCAGCGCTTCGCATAGCTCTACAACAATTCCATGCCGAGGCGACTTGGGAGAATCCCTTTTGTCCTTGATCGTTACACGTACATGTAATGTGTCGCCGATATAGACAGGCTTGATGAATCGCAGGCGATCGTATCCATAGGTGAAAGCCTCCGGGTTAATTTCACCTGCTGTCATGCCCACCGCGACGCTGAAAATCAAGGTGCCATGCGCAATGCGTTGGCCAAAAGGCTGTGTTTTGCACCATTCCGCGTCCATATGGTGTGGATAGAAGTCTCCGGTTTGTCCAGCGTGCAGAACAAAGTCTGTTTCAGTAATCGTTCTTCCTAATGTCTCTCTCGAAGAACCGACTTCGTAATCCTCAAAATGTCGATTAGCGCTCATAGCTCAGTCCCATTGCAACCGTAATGCGATTCGCGCACTCCTGGAGAGCGCGTACAATCCGATTTGCGCCAGCCTTGTCTTTTACGCTCCCCAGGCACGCAATTGCTAGAGCAGCGGTAGAACCCACGGCCGGATTTCCCACCAACACCGCAATGTCCCGCATCCCAGCTCTCTCCTCGCTGAAAGACACTGCGTACCGATTCCGCCTGATTCTCCTTAGCTCTTCGTGAAATTCCTCCCGCCTCGATTTCGAGAGCCTGGAGTAGTCTTCGTCTTCCGCAAAGTACGTATTCAAATCCTCGGGGTTCAGATAAGCAAGCAACAGGCGCCCTGAGTTTGTCATCACCGGTGAAAACCGGCTCCCCACCTGGTGAGCAAAACGCACGCGCAGCGGGCTGGCCACATCCATCAGCACTACAAGTCGTCCGTGATTCAGCACACTTAAATGAACGGATTCATGCGAGGAGTCAGCCAGCTCTCGCATAAACCGTCCGGATACGCGCGTCAGGTGCTCTACTGGAGGATAGGTGTGCGATAGCTCAAGAAGCTTCAATGACAGACTGTATTGTCTGGAAATAGGATCCCGTGTCACATATAGACGATTTTCCAACTGGTTCAGGAGGCGAAAGACGGCGCTTGGAGCCTGCCCGACGGCGCGCGCAATCTCACTGAGTGAGAGCGGCGATGCAGCAGCAGCCAGAGCCTCAATAATATCCAACCCCTTGTCCAACGCGGGAACAGAATATTTCGGACCAGAATCGTGACTCAACGCACTTTTACTTTGGGTATGTCTAGCCACTCTTCCTTGTTGACGATCAACCATTTTGAGCTATCCCCGTAACGATAAGGGCAGTAAAGATTACGAGACTGCCAATGCAGAGATAAACCTTTGACCGCCGTCCCGCACCTTTCCACTCTCCGGTTAAGAACCCGGTCGCACTACTGCTAAGAATCATCGCGCCGATAAAGAGCGGCCAACCGGTGACCGTCCCAACTCGCTGCTCACCGAGGCCGTAAAGCATGAGTCCACCGTACCAGAAAGCTCCCATCAGTATTCCGTAAACCCAATGGCTCATAGATGACTCTGCAAAGTACAACGATCCGCTCTTGTTCCTTCGCAGCTTATACGCGCAATAAGCTACATTTGCCAGTAACCCGCCTGTGGTAAAAAGCGCCAGAACAATGTTCGATGCCCAGACTGGATTGATGCCCGCTTGCACAGTAGCATCCACAATCGCATGAGTGAAGGCGATTGCGTCACTCAACAGAGACGACAACACGCCCGCAGCAATTGCAACAGCCAGGCCTGCAATGAAACGCCGTGTGGTTTGAGCCGCGGTACTCACTGCGGCTACGTCTCGATCCCGCATCGATCCCGCCACTGAAACGATTGCAACCCCGGCTAGCATAGTAACCGTACTTATTAGGTAGAGAACGCCCTGCGCGCTCTCAATTCGTTGCTGAGATTGGAATAGGAAAGGAACAAGCGAACCTAGTAGCGAACTCAGGCCGAGAATAATTGCAAATGCCAGGCCTATGCCGAGCATTCTGAAAGCAATCCCAACCAGAGTTGCGCCAATGCCCCAACCCACTCCGCAGACAATCACAATGGCCAATAGCTTGGCGGGGCTGGAACAATAAATCTGAAACCAGTTAGGGATCGTAGATATCGTAAGAATCCACGGCAGCACAAAAAGCCCGCTCACTGCAAACACAAGCCAGATATTCTCGTGCTGCCACTTGCGCGCATACTTCATCGGCAGGGCGAATGCGCCTTGCATCGCGCCGCCAACCACGGCGAGCATAGCTCCTACCCACAGTCCTTCATTCATGGTCGAGCCATCCGGCGACTTTCAACTGTGCGTGCCGCTATCTGCGCTCTTGCTGTAATTGCAGCAATGGGTTCCTGCGTCTGGATGGCATCTAGCATCATCCGGTCAACTACCTCTGCAAGGTTCGACCAGTTTGTCATACGTGGTAGATCGCGCGCATTTTCATGGAGGCCAACCAATCGGTGGTAGTAAGGAATCACGGCGTTCACCTGCTTGTCAGACCATGTCGATTTACGGCAGCCGATGCCTCCCTCCAACGTGAGCAACTTATCCATTCCAGGGGTGCAGCAATGCGCAAGAAACTTCCAGGCGGCATCTTGATGGAGACTGCCTGCGGGGATTCCAATGACCCAGTACGCATTCAGTGAAATGCCGCGACCATTCTCCGATGGGATTGCAGCGATTCCCGTTTTCCCTTTTACCTTCGACTCTTCAATGGTCTCCGACATGGCCGCAAAACCGAACCAGTTCACCATCATCGCAACTTCACCGGCCGCGAATGCCATTCCTGACTTTACGGAATCAAAAGTGGCAGAGCCCGGGTGAATTGCGCTCGGATCATGAAAGATAGACCGGTAGTATTCGAGAGCTTCGCGTGCCTCCGGCGTGTCCAGCAGAATCGATCCTTTTCCATCGAATAGCTCTCCACCACGGCTCCATAGCTGGAGGCAAAAGTCATACACGGTATTATGGCCGTCCGGATATCCTGCGAAGACCGTGCCATAAAGCCCCTGCTCGGTGCGCGTAAAGTAGCGCGCCACTCTGCGGAATTCGTGCCAGGTACGCGGCACGGTGAGCGGTTCTTCAAACCGCTGTTGAAAGCGCAGCTTCTCTCCTTCATCTTCAAAGAGGTCACGGCGGTAGATCAGACACTCTGGGCCATCATGATACGGCAATCCCAGAACGCGATCTTCAAAACGCTGCAGACGCAGGAGCGATTCCGAGTATGCCTCCGGATACCCGACTTGCGATGACAATGCGATATAGGGTGACAAGTCCACGAGGCCCCGCGAAGCATTTGCTTCTGCAAGCCAGTCAGTACTAGCCATTGCTAGATCGTAGCCGCCATTCGTAAGGCCGCTTTCGGAAAAGAGCTGACGATGCAACGGCTCCAGATCAAGCGCCACCGGCTCCAATCGAAGCCCGGTCTGCGCCTCGGTCTCAAATGACTGCCATTGCTTTGAAATGGCAGACTCAAATGGACCGAACTTCCGAATAGCGATGCGAAAGATCCGATCTCGATTATCGTCCGGCCTATCCATCAGACTCTCTCTCCCTTGGCGCGCCCGCTGCTTGCAGCGAAAACTCCCTGATGATCTCGACGCTATGTTGCCCAATGCCCGGTGCGCCATTCGATGATTTGTAGACCTTTCCGTCAATGCGAATAGGGCATCGAGTCGTTTTCATCACTGTGCCATTCCGGCTTCGAATCTCCTGCTGCATGTCCAGTACTCGAAATCCTTCATGCTGCATGAGATCCGGCCAGGTAAACACATCGGAACACCAGATATCCGCAGGCTCCAGAATGCTCAACCAGTGCTTTGTTTCCTGTGTCTTCAAATGTTCGGTCAGGATACGTTTGATCGTGTCGCGCTCCTCAAACCACGTCTTCGGGTCCGAGAAGCGCAACAACGCATGGCATCCCAACAACTCGCCCAGCCTCGGTACTGATCCCATCGCTAGCGATATATAACCGTTCTTTGTCTCGTACAGGCCGTACGGCGCGCCAAGATAAGCATTCGCGTTGTTCAAGGTACTTCTCTGCGGCAGCTTTTCGCCATCGTTAAAGAACGTTGTCAGTAACTCAAACTGAGCATCAAGGATTGACTCAAGCAAACTCACTTCCACAAGGCCGCCCTGTCCCGTCACACCACGCCGAACCAGGCAAGCCAGAATTCCTTGCACCAGATGCGCGCCCGCGAAAAGGTCAACCACTGAGAGTCCAAACGGAAGAGGTGGCTGATCGGCATTTCCATTCAGCCAGGCAAGTCCGGAAAGTGACTGGACCAGGAGATCCTGGCCCGGCTTGTTGCGCCACGGTCCTTCTTTGCCGTAGCCGGTCACTTCACCATAGACGAGACGAGGATTGAACCGGCGTACTGACTCGTAGTCAAACCCAAGCCGCTCCATAATGCCGGGGCGGAAATTCTGGATCATCACATCCGCTCGTGCAATCAGCTTTTTCACCATATCGTGGTCGTTCTCATTCTTAAGATCGGCCGCAATGCTTTGCTTGTTGCGATTGATCGAGTGAAAGAGCGTACTGTCACCATCTACTTCCAGATTGGTGATATAGAGCTGGCGGCACAAATCGCCGGTTTGCGGCCGCTCAATCTTGACGACTCGCGCTCCCAGATCTGCAAGGCGCAATGCTGCCGCGGGTCCTGCAAGGAACTGGCTGAAATCCAGCACTAACAACCCTTCTAGTGGTCTCATGCATCGCCCCCTGCACGCAGCGGCTGGTACATCTTGCCCGTCATCTCGTTCAGTGTCGAAGCAACCATACGGGCATCACCGCCATACCATACACACTGGTGAACCAACATCGCTGCCTCCTCCTGGAAATGGTGATATCCATTCCAGCGGGGTCGCAACCAGGCTTCATCCAGGGTTTGCAGCGTCTTCTTGAAGAATCCATGACACCTTCGATTCACCTCATCATTGGACCATGCGGCTCGGTGGCCCGGCTGGCCGCCCGAATCAAAATACAATCTGGTCTGGCACTCGAGACTCGCCGTGTACTGGCAGTACTTTACTGCGGTATCAACAGAGCGGCAGCACGAGGAAATGGCTAGACCAGCTCCGCCAAGCGTGGACCGGCAGCAGAACTTCCCATCAATAGAGATCAGCCCCCCTACATCTACCCAGTGCTTCGCATAGCCGTCCCGCGAGTAGTTGGAATAGCCGTATGCAAATGGACAATAGGCCTCCGTGTCACCGTTTGCCAGTCGCTCCCACACCATAATTGGGTTAAAGTTCGAGAACTCCTGAGATACCGCTTGCGCCAACTCCTGCAATATCTCAATAGCTCGTACAGTCACATCGTGCGAGGCCAACACTCCGGGTGTGACAAACGGCTCTTCACCCAGACCAATGCAAACCATGTATAAGTGCATCAACATATCGATGCGAGTGCCGGAAATAGCTACCAAGCCGCGTTTTGCCAGTTCCAGCAATTCGCTCCACGTTGATGGAACAGCGCACTCTGCTCTCTCCAGCAAGTCCGCGCGCCATCCGCTGATCGGTGCAGCCGTGTCGATCGCCAACGCATACTGAATACCAGAGAAGATATAACTTCCATTCGAGTTTCCGACGGAGTTAGCTGCTTGATCCTCAAGAAAGGATGTAGATAAATGCTGATCTAAAGGCAGCAACATTTGTTGTGCCGCCGCTGCGCCAATAAAGGGATGATCGATCACCAGCAAATCAAATCGCTCCACCAGATCGTTGAGAGCCAGATCTCCAAACTGCTTAAGCGAGCGCTTTTCCCAATGAATCTCGACGTCCGGATTCATCTCTGAAAATCGCTGCGCTGTTGCGACCATCGGCAGAAAGCCTCTCGTGTGATCCCATGTAATACCTCTGAGTTCAGTCATACGCGACCGCAGTCCCCTCTGAGGTGCTGGACTCGTATGCCGCCTCTACAACTGCCATCGTTTTGTAGGCGTCCTCCACTGACGTAGGCAGCGTGTCAGTGACCCCATCAAGAAAACACATCAGGTTGCTCATCGGACCAATAAATGCGTCCGGGTACCAGGTTCCCTCGATTGGCAACGAAGTCCATTCCGGTTGCTTGTCCGGCTCGAGAATGCAATATTCAAATTCGTCCGGGACGCCCTTCGGGTAATCCATCAGCAGTCCCATCCGCGTCTTGATTGCCCCTTCCGTGCCTTCCCACTTTACATAGGACTCCTGATGACGGAGACCAAATTCATGTCCATGATTCGTCGTGATATTCGCGCGCACTGTATCGCCATAATTCAGAATCAGGTTCGATCGCGTCGATGCCAGCTTTTCCATCTTTGGATGCTTCATCGTTTTTGCGTAAATACTCGCCGGATCGCCAAGGAAAGAGCGAATGAGATCGACGTAATGTACCGAGTGGTACAAAATCTCAACACGCGGAATCGATTCAAGGAACGTCCACAGGTGCCATGGAGTAAATACGGTAACGCGAATCTCCATGTCGTGGAGTGCCCCAATTCTGCCTTCTGCAATCATCCTTCTGGCAGCGCGGATGGCCGGTGCATAGCGCAATTGAAAATTAACCGCGGCTGTCAACTTCTTCCTGCGACAGAGATCGCGAATGCTTCGTGCTGCGGCCAGGTTTTCACCAAGAGGCTTCTGCAGAAGTACACCTCTTTCTTCGGGGAGGTGTTCCAAAATCTCCAGATAAGCGCCCGCTGGCGTGGCAACATCAAATACCGTATTCGGTGCCGCATTCGATACGGCTTCTTCCAGGCTCGCCGGAGTATATGCAATGCCAAACTTTTCGGCGGTGCTCTTTGCGCGGGCCGAATCTTTGTCAAAAACAGTAGCCACATCGAATCCCGCCTTGCGGTAAGCAGGCAAATGGGCATCACAAACAATACCGCCGGCGCCAATCATCACTATGGAGCGTCGTGTCTGTGGTATCTCTAAAGAAAGCAGGCTCATGCCGTAAACTAGTTCTCCTATAGAAAAAGAATTTTTGCATAGGAGAGATAGAAGCTGCAAGAAAATGTTGCCATCGCGCCCTCACAAGTCGTTCAGAACTGGGAGGAATTCGTTTCCTTACGGTAAGTGCCTGTTTGCGGTAACATTTCCGGGTCCATCAACGTCATTTCTAGGAGAGGCAGCTCGGAATCGGGCTTAACTTGCGACTCGCGTGGGAAATCCCGTCTTCCGGGGAATCACGGCTGTATTTGCGTCGGGCTCTTGCGGTCGATTGTTGTACTCCCAAGAAACTGGGGAATCGTACCGAGCTTGAACAGATCCCTCCTCAACCCATCACTGACTGGCGCGAAAAGCGTCGCTAGAAAACAATGACGTTCCTCCCAGTTGTGGGAGATTGATGAGGAAATGTATCCTGAAGCGCGAGAAAAATCTTACACTTGGCCTTACCCCGGTGGCCTTTTATCCGTTGCCGATTTTGTCGCAAATAGCCCCAAATCACGGCCAGAATTTCATTGACACTGGCTGAGAGCCACGAGTACACTTGCGTCTCGCTAGATTTCGCATATCAAATACTTTTTTGCGTGCAGAAACGGAGTTTTCCATGCAGGATCCAGATAACGCAGCCCTCAAAGGGCTTCTCAGCCGGCGTCAGTTCGTCACTGCCATGACCGTCGCGGCCATCGGGGCAGGCGTCAAATCGCCCGCGAATGCCCAATCCGAAAAGCGAGCCGAAGTCTTTCTCGTGCCGAATTTCCACCCGGCAAGCTGCGGATGGCTCACGAATTTCTCGCGTGAGCGGGTTTACTGTGCCAACAGTTACCTGGATCAACTTGATCGTGTCCGTGACGACCGGAACTATAAATTTCTGTTTTCTGAGGTAAACAATTTCATCGCGATCATGAACTTCAAGCCCGAGCGCGTGCCGGAGCTGAAGCGTCGCATAAAAGAAAAGCGCGTAGAACTCGTCAACGGATATTTCCTGGAATCGACCGTCAACCTGTCCGGTGGAGAAGCTCTTGTTCGACTCGGAGTCGAAGGTCTCCGGTGGTACGAAAAAGTGGTTGGGATCAAACCTAAATACAGTTGGAACATTGATACATGCGGCATTCACGAACAGATGCCGCAAATTGCCGCGGGTCTCGGTTTTGAGGCAATGGTCTACACTCGCAAAAACCCTACCGGTAAAACCATCTTTTGGTCTGCGTCTCCGGACGGATCACAAATCCTTACACTGTGTCCTGGTCACTATGCCGAAGCGAGTTCGATCTTTACAACCAAAAAGCCTCTCGACCGGCAGCAGTTGAATGATCTCGAAAGGATGTTCGAGAAAAAGGCCGCCATTACACCGGAAGGCGCTCCAATTCTGGTTCTGGCTGGCTCTGGAGACTATTCCCTTGCGCCCACCCTGCGGTCTTATCCCACACAGTTGCTCGAGCAGTGGAAAGACGCGCATATGCGAAATCCAATCACTTTTGCCACCTTGAGCGACTATCTCGACCCAATTCTGCCGCGCATTCAGTCAGGTGCTATCTCCATCCCGACATTTCAGGGCGGAACGGACTACTCTTTTGATGCTTTCTGGATTGAGAACTACGAAGTAAAGACTCGCTACCGCTACAGCGAGCAGATGCTCCAGGCTGCGGAAATGCTCTCCTCGTTCGCGCATCTCAGTGCTCATCATGAGTACCCGGTTCAGGATCTGAACGATTGCTGGATCCTCATGTGCCTCAATATGGATCGCAACACGCTGTGGGGCTCCGCAGGTGGTATGGTCTTTGTCAGCAAGGAATCCTGGGATGTTCAGGATCGGCTGAACTGGGTTGACCGTACTACGAACGAGTCTCTTCATAATGCGGCAAAGGCTATTCTTCCCTTCGGCAACGGCATCGGCCTGTTCAATCAGCTCAACTGGAAGCGCAGCAATCCAGCTGTGCTTAGATTACCTGCGGGCACAACCATTGCTGGTGCTGATAGCGAATTGCTTCCCGACGACACAGTTCTCTGCAGAGTAGAAATGCCCTCCGTGAGTGTTGGCGGCTGGCATCTTGTGCATCGCGCGGCCACGCCACCTTCCTCCGTCGACCTGCCCGAAAGCATCGAGACCAGATATTTCTCCGTCAAAGTCGATCGGCGCACCGGCGCGATCACAAGTCTCAAATTCAAGCAGTCTGGGCGCGAATTGCTGGCGGGACCGGCAAATGTGGTTGTCGCCGAACGCCCCAGAAAGAAAATAGCATCTCCTGCAGACTTCATGCCCCCGCGCCCAGAGCGCCTACGGCTGGCAACCTCGAGCGACCATCCCTCAACAGTCCAGTTGCGGCGCGGGCCGGTAGCCTACACCATCGAGGTGCAGGGTAGTTTCTACGGCGGCGGAGTAATTCGGCGCATCGTCCGCCTCTATCATGAGAGTCCTCGCATAGACTTTGAGACGGAACTCAATAACATCCCCGATTACACCGTGGTGGTTGCCGAATTCCCTCTCGCAGCCGAAGTCCCCGAGATACGTCGTGGCATCCCTTATGGCTTTTCGCATGGTGCATGGAGCAAGCCGGATCCTAATCTCCACGGCTGGACAAAAGGCATCGTGCCCGCAGTTCGCTGGATTGATTATGAACTTGCAGGCGGAGGAGGACTATCCATCTTTGATCGCGGTGCAACCGGGCGCGAGATCAATGGGAGCACTCCTATCATCTATCTGCTTAACGCGGAGAACAAATATCATGGCTATCCCAACTCGTGGTTGAGCGGCGAAGGAAAACATCTCGTCTCCTACGCGCTCTGCCCTCGCGAGGAATCCTGGAGTGAAGCTCGCATTCCGCAAATGGCATGGGAATACAATTGCTCGCCAATCCTGATTGGGAATCGCGGAGTCCAGAAGCCGCGTTCCATTCTTGAGACTTCTGACAATGTGATTGTGGAAGCCCTCAGGTGCGAAACCGGACATATCGAGCTGCGTATGGTCGAGTGCCTGGGGAATTCCGGAACAGCAAGCATTAGGCTAATGCTGCCGCACAAACGGGCAATCCTTACCGATCTGATCGGCCGCAAACAATCAGAACTTTCCAAAGCGGAAACCTACAAGATTGCCGTCAAGCCTCAGCAAATCGTGACCATTCATTTCGAAACCGAATCGACCTTGGCAGAAGCTGAAGCAGTTACCAAATGGGACCGTTTCGTTCCTGAACAAAAGTTGCCTGCATTGCACAACTACAACCCGGCTCTTGTCGGGCATCCTCCATTTGGAAATGCGAGCAACACATTTCAATGAAAATCAAGGGAGCATGGCAGATCGGCAAAATGCCCTCTTGGTTCTCAATGACGCGTGGAATATGCTTCTGTGCGGGCTTATGTTAGAAGTAAGTGCCTGATTCTAAATTGGCTGCCCCCCAGGGATTCGAACCCCGATATGCTGATCCAGAGTCAGCTGTCCTGCCATTGAACGAGGGGGCAGCAAAGACACATGAAACGGTGCGTTTTGCAACCGCGTTGGCTTGTTTTCGGAATGTGACCTGAAGCAGACGCCAACTCATTCATGATACGGGGATTCATGAGATGCGGTCAATTCTGCGTCTCCCATACATCGCGGTGAAAGAGCGAAGGATCTACGGGCTGCGCATCTCGGCTTTGCTTACCTGCTCGGCACAATGCGGGACCGAAACTCAGGCTTCCGTGTGCCGGAAGTTCAGCGAGTGACCAACGTCACACGATCAAAATCTCCACTCACTGAATAATGAAATTGGAACTTTGGTTTGCCCTCGCTATCTGGCGTTCGGAGTTTCGGCCACGGGCCATGGAAGAATCGGGCGGGGCCAGGCTGCTCGAAAACTTCGCCCTATCGGAGCACATGCAGCATGTTCAAAATTGTCGACGTTTGTAACGTCGGCCTCAAGATTAGGCAATTTGTCATTGAGGCGCCGCGAGTCGCGCATAAGCAGCAACCAGGACAATTCGTCATCGTGCGCCTTCACGATAAAGGAGAGCGCATTCCCCTCACCATTAAATCATCCGATCCGCAGGCTGGCACTATTACACTGGTCGTGCAGGCCGTGGGGAAAACCACATCCCTGATGAGTTGCCTCGAAGCGGGCGATTCCATTCTCGACGTGGCAGGACCGCTTGGGCACCCGTCGGAGATTCAGAATTACGGAACTGCGGTGATTCTGGCCGGCAGCGTGGGCACGGCGATGGCGCTGCCCACCGCCAACGCGCTGAAACAGGCCGGCAATCAGGTCATCTTTATTGAAGGCGCACGCAGCGCTGAGATGGTCATCTTTGAAGATGAAGTGCGCCAAGCCAGCGACGAGGCTTTCATCATGACTGACGACGGCACCTACGGCGAGCGCGGCCTGGTGACGGCGAAGCTCAACGAACTGATCGCGGCAGGGCGCAAGATTGACTTTGTGCTCGCGGTTGGACCGGTACCCATGATGCGCGCGGTTGCCCAAGTGACTGCGCCGCTCGGGATTAAAACCATGGTCAGTCTCAACTCCATCATGGTTGATGGAACCGGGATGTGCGGCGGCTGCCGCGTTCTGTTGGGTGGTAAAAGCAAATTCGCCTGCGTGGATGGTCCGGAATTTGATGCTTCGCTTGTAGACTTCGATGTGCTGATGCAGCGCAACGCCATGTATCGCTCCAAGGAGTGCGCATCGATGGACGAGTTCGAGGCGCACAAGGAGGAGCAACTGGCGGAGTTGCGCGAGGAGTTGACTGAGCATCGCGTGGCGGACGAGGCGGTGCGCCATGGCTGAAAAGAACACACTTCCTCTCAAAGAGCGGATGAAGATTCCGCGCACACCCATGCCCGAGCGCGATCCTGGTGAGCGCAGCCACGGATTTGCAGAAGTGAACCTGGGCTTCGCCGAACCTGAGGCTGTTCACGAGGCCATGCGCTGCATCTCCTGCGCCAAGCCGGGGTGCATCGTTCAGTGCCCGGTGGGCGTCAAAATCAAGGAAATTGTTGAGCTCATCTGCGCGGGAGGCTTTCTGGCCGCGGCGGCCAAAATGCGCGAAGACAACCCGTTACCAGCCATCACCGGCCGCGTTTGCCCGCAGGAAAATCAGTGCGAGGGCGGCTGTGTGCTCGGCAGGCGTGGACAATCAGTTGCCATCGGCAACCTGGAGCGGTTCATCGCCGATTTCGAGCGCGAAAGCGGGCAGTTGGGCCTGCCCCCCATTGCGCCACCTACCGGAATGAGCGTAGCGATTGTGGGCAGCGGACCGGCGGGACTGGCGGCTGCGGGGGACCTTATTCAAAAGGGACATCGCGTGCGCGTCTTTGAGGCCCTGCACGAGATTGGCGGCGTGCTTGTTTACGGCATTCCTGAGTTTCGTCTGCCCAAATCGATTGTGAAGGGCGAAGTGGAGAATCTGCGCCGCATGGGTGTGGAGTTCGAGACCAACGTGATTGTGGGCAAGAGCATCACCATCGACGAGCTGATGCAGGACGAGGGCTACAACGCGGTTTTTGTCGCTACCGGCGCGGGCCTGCCGCAGTTTCTTGGCATTGCCGGCGAGCATTTCAATGGTGTCTACTCAGCCAACGAATTTTTAACGCGCGTGAACCTGATGCGCGCCTACCTGGCGGATGAATACGACCAGCCTGTCTACGACTGCCGCGATCGCGACGTGATCGTTGTGGGCGGCGGCAACACGGCAATGGACGCCGTCCGCTGTGCGAAGCGCCTGGGCGCGCGCACCGCCACGCTGGTCTATCGCCGTTCTGAGGCAGAGATGCCGGCACGCGCCGAAGAGGTGAAGCACGCACGCGAGGAAGGCATCGAGTTCCGCATGCTCACCAATCCTGTGGAGTTTGTGGGCGACGAGAAAGGCTGGCTTACCGGTGCGCGCTGCGTGCGCATGGAACTGGGCGCGCCAGACGAGAGCGGTCGCCGCCGCCCCGTTGCGATCGCGGGCTCCGAGCACATACTGCCGGCACATGTGGCCATCATCGGCCTCGGAACTACAGCTAATCCGCTCATCCAGAGCACCACGCCGGATTTGAAAACCAATTCGCGCAACTATATCGTCGCCGATCCTCAGTCCATGCGGACTTCCAAGCGAGGTGTCTTCGCGGGCGGCGATATTGTCACAGGTTCTGCCACGGTGATCCTGGCGATGGGTGCGGGGCGCAAGGCGGCAGCCTCGATTCATGAGTACCTGATGGGCGGGGATTGGGAATAGAATCGGCAAGCCTGCAGTCTCCGAGGGTTCGTGACTGACCGGGAAGACCGGAACTCTGCCGCCGAAGGTACGCGAATTGAATCCGCGTGGCGTGTTCCCTGGGCCGTTCAAAAAAAATCGGCGGCAAGAGGATCTCCCCTTGCCGCCATCGGTATTGACTACAACCGCATTTGCTCTCTGCCTGAAACTCTCAAAACTCTTTTGTATCGCGCCGGCATCAGGCTGCCAACAGGCGTGTAAGCTTGTTCTCCATTTATTGCTGGGCACCCTGGCCCGGGCTGGAGGTTCCGCTTGACGGCGGAGCCGGAGCATTGGAAGGCGGCGGCATCGGCCCGCGAGGACCTCCCGGACCTCTTCGGCCCCATGCGCCGTGCCGACCGTGCATGCCCCGCATGCCGCGTTCGGCGCGGAAGTTCTTGATCTGCTGCCATTGCTCCGGGGTCAGCTTCATGCGAATCGCTAGAAGGAAGAGGGAGTTGGCCCGTTCCAGATTGCCTCGTGCCGCCACCACCTTGTTGATCTGTGCTTCTATCGCAGCCTGGTTCGGCTGGTCGGCGTTCATCAGCGGCTCCATAGCCAATTCGGCCTTCTTGAGATTCGCCTGCAGGTCAATCAGTTTCTCACGATGGTCAAAAAGGATGCTATCCATTGCCTTTTGCTGATCCTGAGTGAGTTTCAGCGCTGTTGCAACCCTTGGGTTGTTCCACCAGCGTCCCTGGATTCCCCGAAACCGGAATGCTCGCTCCATGGGAGGCCGATGCGCTCTAAATCCCGGTCCCACACGCTGGCCGGCGCCCATACCCTGGCCAGCTCCTGCACCCTGGGCTCCAGCCGCCGCCCCAAGCATCAAAACACCCGCAAGTCCCAAAATAGTCAAGAAAAACCGTCGTACAGTGCCTGGTTTCATCGAACTTCCTCCTCCGGCCCGCAAGGGCCTGGGTTGTTGTTTTTTTCTGTGTTCTCGCCCGTTACTGGGTCTCTCCGTCGTCCATCTGCATGAGCTGAGCCAGCGGCTCCATGGAACTGGGAACCTTCTGCGATATCTCGTTGTCCACTGACGTCATCAGCTTTCGGTCCTCCTGGATGGCCTGCTGTCTGGCTTCGGCCAGTCGCTGCTCGTGCGCTTGTTGTGCCGCAATCCTTACCGCTTCCTGCTGGCGCTGATGCTCCACCAGCCCGCCTGTTAGAGTCCCGGCCACCAGCACGCAACCCAGTGCCCAGCCTGCTGCAATCCGCCAGTTCCGACGCCACACAGTCAACTCCGCGGCTCGCGGCTGGTTGTACGCGGCATCACTCCAGTTGCGTACGCTTGCACGGAAATCTGCCAGAGCCTGCTCGACTCGCACTTCTTCTTCTGCGTCCTGACCTGCGGTTCTCAATTCGGCCTGTTTTCCCTGACCGTTCGGCATCTCCTCGAATTTGTCTCTATCGATCATCGTCAGCCTCTCAACTCCGCGCGTACCTTGTTCAACGCGCGCGAGAGATGTGCTTTTACTGTGCCCTCGCTCAAACCTGTAACCCGGGCAATTTCGCCTAGCTCCTGGTCTTCCACATAGCGCAGCAGGAAAACCGTTTTCTGCCGCCCACTGAGCGTGTCCACTACCTTCCAGATCCGCGCCACCTGTTCCTTGGCTAGCATTCGCTGTTCCGCGGTTCGCTCGCCGCTAGGAAGCCAATCGCTCGCTTCGTCCAGATCCACCGCGTTGGTCTTTGTCTTGCGCCAGAATTGCATACGGCGATTCCGCCAGTGGTCCTTCTCCAAGTTGATGGCGATCCGCATAAGCCACGTCATCGGGCTTGATTCGCCGCGGAACCGATTCCAGTTCCGATGCGCCTTCAGGAAACATTCCTGGGTCAGCGTCTCGGCCAGATCTACGTCGCGCGTTGAGGCCAGCAGAAATCGGAAAATCTGTAGGCGGTGCGCCTCAACAATGGCCGCAAACTCTTGTGGGGCAGGCTCTGCTGCCGCGACATTGGTCATCGGTTCTATTGCTGTTCCGGCTGCCATCACTTTGGTAGACGCTCCCTCCGATAACGGGTTTACAGCTCGAGAGTTGATTTGCCCAACTGAGCTATCTCCAGAGATCGATGCGGGAAGCCGATGCGTACCGGATTCGTACGGGGTGTCTCTCACAGGCGAACGGCCGAAGCCCTCCTTTCTAAGTGAACACCTCTTCATGTCGAAAGTGGCGTAAATTCACCTTCCTGGTAGCCATCAACTACCATCAGAGCATCCATGAATTCCAGGCCCAAGCTCGGACAGAACTTTCTCATCGATGCCCAGGCTGTAGAGCGGGTAGCGGCGGCGTTGGGAGACCTGAAGGGCCGTACTGTCGTCGAAATCGGGCCGGGTCGCGGGGCGATCACCGGGGTTTTGGCAGCTCGCGCCAATCATGTCGTGGCGGTTGAGCTAGACCGTGAGTTGGCTTCGCGTCTGCGCGAGCAGTTCCCCTCGGCCCGCGTCACAGTTGTCGAGCAGGACGTGCTGGATTTCGACTTTTCGGCTGTTCGTGGGGGATTGTCGCCGGCTGCTGCAGAAAAGCTGTGCGTGGCAGGCAATCTGCCTTACTACATCACCTCGCCCATCCTGCTCAAACTGGCTGCCAGCCACGCCGCGCTCGACCTGGCGGTGCTGATGGTGCAGCGCGAGGTGGCCGACCGCATCATTGCCCAGCCGGGTTCCCGCGATTACGGGCTACTGTCAGTTACCGTGCAGATGTACGGTCCGGTGGAGCGCCTGTTTACTTTGTCGCCGCGGGCCTTTTCTCCGTCGCCCGAGGTCTATTCCACGGTCTTCCGTTGGCGTTTTGCGCCCCGCTTTGACGAACTGGGCGTGATGGAAGACGCCTTTCTCCGCTTTGTCCGCGCCGCTTTTGCGCAAAAGCGCAAGACTCTGGCGAACAACCTGCGGGCCGCCGGGTTCGATACAAAAGCTGCGACGGCTGCGCTCACCGCCGCAGGTGTTTCGCCGCAAGCCCGTGCTGAGACACTTCCGCTTGAAACCTTTGCTGCACTCTGGCGCTCTCTCCAGGTCGTTGACCCTGGATTGTCCACTCAGACTGAAACCGGCTCTGCCCGCTGACTGCCGGGCTTGCGGCGCAGCGCCAATCGGGGTTATGCTCCCCATCGCCGGAATATAGGGAGGACAGAACTATGGTCGGCGGGCACAGGAGATTGCGGATCAGGCACACAGCTTCGGCCTTTGTGGGAATCCTGGCGTTGGCGGCTGCGGCGATCACGGCAGGTGCGCAGCACCCGCCCAAGATCCATCCGCCGGAACCGAAAAAGCCAGAGCAGAAAGAGATCCACGGCGAGGGTTGCGTCAAGGCAGGGGTCCAGGCGCACTGCATTGTGCTCAGGGACCTGAAGACTGGCCATCTTTACGACCTGCTCTTCAAGGGTGATCGACCGCCCGTTGGCCTGGGAATTGAGTTCACCGGTGTATTGCATCACGGAGCCACGGCTTGTATGCAGGGCACTCCAGTCGACGTGACCAAGTGGGCGCACAAAGCTTCGATAAAGTGTGCTCCAGGCCAAGCCGGAAAACCTTGAGATCCAGGGTCTCCCGGCCACGGCGCTTTGGCCTGCATGCCCGTGCAAAAGTTGCTTCCCCATCTGTGCGCTCAGGGCCGGGGCGAGTAAGCTATGGGAAGGAGGTCGCCGGCAGTGTTGCGCGGCAGGACCTGCTGCGATTTCTGAGGCCGCGGGGCGGTCCGGCGCATCTTGGATAAGGAAGCGATGAACGTCACCGAGCAGGCCCGTCAACATTCCTTCGAGCAGACGCTGCAGAGCGCCCGGCGGACCATGGTGCTCAGCGAGATCCTCAAGATCGCTGTGGACAGCTTCCGCGCCAGCAAGACCCGCTTCGCTCTCACCGCGCTCGGCATGGTTATCGGCACTGCCTCGGTCATCCTGGTGGTCACCATAGGGCTGACTGGCCGCCATTATGTCCTCGATCAGCTCCAGAAGATCGAAACCAACTCCATTGAGCTGGAGTATTCCGGCGCCGGGGCTACAGCGGCCGAACGGGTCAGGTATAACGACTTCCTCACCATTGAAGACGAAAAGGCTGTCGTCAATCAGTTGCCGGGCATTATGTATTCATCGCCTGTGCTACCGATGCACGACCCCATCAGCTTTGGCGGCGGAGTGGTGAAAGAGACACTGGTTCTCGGCGTTAGTCCCCAGTACCGATTCATCCGCAACTTGCTGGTTCCAGTGGGCCGTTTCTTCGACGAGACCGATGCCACGGCACATCTGAAGTGCGCTGTGGTCAGCGTGCAATTTGCCATCCAGCGCTATGGCAGCGTTGACCAGGCTGTGGGTCAAACCTTCGAAATCAGTGGTTTGCCGTTCACCATCATTGGGGTCTTCAAGCAGAGTGTAGACGACTTCGGCCAATCGGAGATTGCCGATCAGACCATTCTGATTCCCTATTCCGTGGCGCGCTATTTTACCGGTACGGCCAGCGTCAAGCAGATTTACTTTTCCATGCGCTCCATGGACGAAGTCCCCGATGCCGCAAGAGAGATTAAGCGCATCGTCCAGTCACGTCACAGGCCCAACTCGGTGTACAAGACGCAAACCATGAAAGCCCTGTTGACCACCGCGGCCAAAATCGCAGATTACCTTACCGCCGTGCTGGTTCTGGTGGCTGCCGTCACGCTTGCCGTGGGCGGCGTGGGCATCATGAATATCATGCTGGCCAACGTGCGTTCCCGCGTGCGCGAGATCGGCATCCGCAAGGCTCTTGGCGCCACGCGCCGCGAAATCAGGCTACAGTTTCTGGCCGAGGCGGTCATCATCTCGCTCGTTGGCGGCGTGGTTGGTACGCTGATCGGCCTGGCCATACCGCTTTCCGTCCGCTTCTTCACCAACTACGAACTGCCCATCTCCTCGGCCTCCGTGGTCATAGCCCTCGGCTCAGCTACGCTGGTGGGCGTCATCTTTGGCACCGCTCCAGCCACGCGAGCGGCGCAAATGGACCCGGTGGACGCGCTAAAGTATGAGTGACCATGAATTCGCTGGAACCTGAAGACCGTAAATCGGAAAGCGAAGAGGAAGACGATTCGCCGCAGGGACCCAACCTTGTTCTGCTCTATAGCCTCATCGCCCTGGCGATTCTGCTGGCTACCGCATGCGCGGCGATGATCGTCTGGCCTTTCTATCAGCAGGCCAGGCATTAGCGGAATCGAACCGCGTCCGCAAGGATGGGGTAAGGGGTACGTGGCTACCGCTGTTCATGGGGCCTTGGTGCACCTCACGGGTGTTTACTTATTCGTCATAGAATTTTACTCATTTTGTATTTACTAAATAGTTATATATCCGATGAAGTTACCAACAAAGCAATGTGCAACGAGTTGATTCCATTGCATCACTGCGAAAAATCCATGAAATTTGCACCAAAACTGGGGCATTTTTTCGGTGTTTTTTGCGACGGAAAGGCATAACGTGTTGATTCTGTTGGATCATCTCTGAAAATTGCGCCTGAATTGGGGCGTTTTTCGGCAATTTTTCCTGAGAAATGGCTGATGCGAGGTGGAAGTCCGGGCACCGGAAGGAGCGATTGCACTGGAGTGATTCGGGCATAAATCCATTGTGAGCGAAAAGGCGGAAATTATCGGCAAAAAGCAGCTCTTAGCTCTTAGCCTTTAGCTTTCAGCTCAGGTGTGGCGGGGTTGAGGGTTGGGGGGGGCGGCGGAGGGCTGGGGAGGTTTCCCAGGTCTCAGAATCGAGACCTTGAGCTCACAAACGATTGCCGATCAATGTCTCGCGCAGGTTTTCTCGATTACTTCTCGTAGATGACCGAATAGTAGGTCTGTGGCGCTTGATACCAAAGCACCGGGGCGTATCCCACAGAACAGTGGTAGCAGGGTCCGGTCGATTGGTCGGCGATGTCGATCGGGCGCGCCAGAGTATCGCCATGAACCTTCGTTCCAACCAACACGAAGCCATTCGTCGCGTCGCCTCCAAAGGCGGTGAGAATATATCCCTGCCCGGCCAGAGTCTGGGCGGCGGATTCGATCCCCGGCTGTGCCGTGGCAGTCATTACCTCGATGTCGTAGATGGTCGTTGTGTCTCCCTTCCAGCCATACGACAGCAGATTGGCTTGACCGTTGGCGTCAAACGAAACAGCGGTCACTACCCGACTCTGCGTGGCATCGGCAGCAACCGTCGATTGGATCTCGCCGGGCGAGACAATTTCGCGTCTCAGATCGAAAGCCCCGTCCTGCTGGGTGGTTTGTATCCAAGCCATGGCATAGGTGTTGTATGCCGGCTGAAAATCGAGGGACGTGATTACGCTGTCAGGAGCCTCCGGCGGGGGCATTCCTGTAAACGGGCTGGAAGTCAGGTTCGAGTCGAAATTCGCATAGATTTGACCCAAATAGTAGGTATTCAGCCCCGATTGCCCCGGCGGTAAAGGCGTCGTAAAGAGCCCCCATATGCAGCTTATCGAAGAGGAGGTCTCGTGCTGGCATTCACCATCATCGCCGATAGTCATCGGCGAACCCACACAGTCGTCACACCATATCGGCGAGTAGTTACCATTCACTGCTGCAGTAACACTAAGTGTGGACCCCTCCAGACCTTGATTGGCCTCCGATGGCGAACCTACCTCCTGAAAGCGCAGATCGCCGGCCTTGGGTGAACGCGGACCGACGGTGAGAGTGGCAACATTACTCGCCACAGAATTAACGCTGTTGGTGACCGTCACTGTGAATTTCGATCCGCTGTCGCTGGCAGTCACCTCTGGCGACGTGTAGGACGCGCTAGTTGCCCCAGTGATCGGCGTACCATTCTCACTCCACTGATAATTTAGCGGAGCAGTTCCTGTAGCAACCACGGTGAACGTCGCGGCTTGACCGAGGGGAACAGATTGGCTCAACGGTTGCACAGTGATCGTTGGCGCTTGGGAAGTCTGAGTGCCAGATCCTGACTCCGGTGCAGGCCCGGCGCAGCCCATGATGAGAAACGCGAGAGCAATGCACAGGACGACTTTCAACGCACGGAACATGATCGCAACCGGTTGGTGATTCGCGAACGATTATAGCTCTGTTCGCGAGTTGTGGTCGTATGGCCGGCCAAGGGCATGGTTTACCGGCTAACCGGAGATCACCCTGCAAGCAGGCAGCAGGGATTGAAGCTGTGTCTTGTTATGAAGCAGGAGAAGACTGCTGGTGGGTCTCCGGCATTTCGTGGCTGGTTTCTGCCTGTTCGGGAATCAGCGCAGGAATGCCGCCCACAATTGGGTAGTTGCGCGCGCAGGCAGTGCATTGGAGCCGGTGATCTTCCATGTGCAAATCGCCGCGACAGACGGGGCAGACCAGTTCCGCAAGTATGCTCGAATCGAATGGGGTCGGCAGGCTTGGGTCGGCGGTCATTGGGGCAGGGAATTAATGGATCGTGGCGTCGCCGGCGGTTTCGCGCGATGAAGGGCCGCGTTTGGGGCGGCCCGTGAACTCGTGCTCGATGCGGCTGAGAATGCCGGTCTTCGCAAACTCGTAAGCCACACGGATGCCGTTGAAGATGGCATTGTCGTTCGACGAGCCGTGGCCGATAATGCATACGCCCCGGACGCCAAGCAGGGGTGCGCCGCCATATTCCGTGTAGTCAAGCCGCCGGCGGAAGTCATTAAACGCGCGCCGCGAAAGCAGCGCTCCCACCTGTGCCGTCACGGTGCGGGTGAGCGACTCGCGCAGTACGTCGCGCACAAAGCGACCAATGCCCTCGCTGGTCTTGAGCGCGACGTTGCCCACAAAACCGTCGCACACAATCACGTCGGCATTGCCGTTGAAAATGTCGCGCCCCTCCACATTGCCTACGAAGTTCAACGGCAGCGATTTGAGCAGAGGGAAGGCCTCGCGAGTCAGCTCGTTGCCCTTGGTCTCTTCTTCACCTATGGAGAGGATCCCCACGCGAGGCTTGTGAATCTTGAGCACGCTGCGTGCGTACATTTCGCCCATAACGGCGAACTGCTCGAGGTTGTGCGCCTTGCAATCCACGTTGGCGCCCACGTCCAGCAGCACGCAGGGATTGCCTTTAGAAGTCGGCATGGGCGTTGCGAGCGCCGGCCGATCAACGCCAGGCATGGCGCCGAGCACCATCTTGGCCGTGGCCATGGCCGCACCGGTGTTTCCGGCGGTCACAAAGCCGGAGGCCTTGCCCTCGCGGACCAGTTTCAGCCCCACGCGCATGGAGCTGTCTTTTTTCGTCCGCAGCGACTGCGAAGCCTTCTCGTCCATGCCGATGCGTTCCGAGGCATGGTGGATGACGATGGGCAGGTCCTCGTTCTCCAGATGCTCGTCCAGCAAGTCGCGGAGATCCGGCTCCGGACCTACCAGGTGCACGCGGACAGGCAGGGTTCGGCATGCAAGAATCGCTCCCCGAATCTCAGGTTCGGGAGCCTTGTCAGACCCGACTGCGTCAAGGACGATTTCGGTGAACATGGTGGCCGGGAGTTACTTGGTCTCTTCCGTCTCGCCGTAGCTGCGGTTCCTGTAAGTCTTGCACTTGGGGCAGGCGTGGTGCGGCAGCTTCTTTTCGTGGCAGTTCGGGCACTCCGACATGCCGTTGGCGGTCAGGAAGTCGTGCGCGCGGCGGTTAGCAGTGCGGCGCGTTGAGTGGCGCCTCTTCGGATTCGGCATACTACAATTCCTTTCGCTTCTTCGTTGCCGGTTTCGGATCTATCTCCTTTGCAATCAGCGCAAAAGAGATCGACTCTCCACTTTTAAGCCAACTCGCGGGCTTGTCCCGGGACGAACGAAGCACCCTCTATTTCAAGGGGTTGATCTTTCAGGACTTAATCCGGCTGCGCAGCCCGGCCAGAGCTTCCCAGCGGGGATCCGCTGGACCCTCATCGCAGGTACAGGTCTGGTTGTTGCGGTTCACGCCGCAGCGCGGGCAAAGTCCTTTGCAGTCGGGCTTGCACAGCGTTCTGACTGGCAGGGACAAAAGCACCTGCTCCCGCAGCACATCTTCAAGCAACAGACTGTCTTCTTGATAATACCCGATTTCGGTTTCGGGTGCAGTAATCGACCGTTCCGGCGCGTCTGAATCCACACCCACCGGTCGAAAAATCAGGTCGAATTCTGCGGTCAGCGGAACCTCAACAGGTTCAATGCAGCGCGCACAGGGGACGTGGAACCTTCCGGATAACCGTCCCCGCAGCCGGATATCCGGAACGATCTCTTTGGGACCCCGGTGTTCGTGCAACACCTCTGCGCGTCCCGAGGTGCCGAGCAGTCCCTCCTGCTGAGCCTGGTCGCCAAAATCCACGGCGCCCGGAGCCAGCTGCAGGTCAAACTCGACAGGCTCCCGTTCCAGTTCATTTATCAGGAACTTCATGCCTTCAGGTTAATGCATTTTCTCATCAGTGCGAAGACGCTTCAGGGTTTCCCGGTAGATACGCGAAATATGATTTTGTGCAACTTCTCCTCCTGCCGGGGGTTCGATCAGGTGTGTACTGGATGCGCTAAATGCTCCAGGGAGTCAGGAAAGGATTAAACAGGAGGTAGTCATGAAACTTCTCCGAACAGCTCGATGGCTTCTGCTCGCTTTTGCAGTGACGCTGATCCCCACACCCTCTCATGCCGAAGTGTTTATCAGCGTCGGATATGCTCCGCCGCCACTGCTTGTTTATCAGCAGCCGCTTTGCCCGGGCCCGGGCATGATCTGGACTCCAGGCTACTGGGCTTATGGCCCCGACGGCTACTATTGGGTTCCCGGCGCGTGGGTTCCGGCGCCCTTTGTCGGCGCGTTGTGGACCCCCGGCTACTGGGGCTGGTCGAGTGGGCTTTACTACTGGCACCCCGGCTACTGGGGCCGCAATGTGGGCTACTATGGCGGCATCAACTACGGCTTCGGCTACTTCGGTATCGGCTTTGTTGGTGGGCGGTGGCATAATGGCTTCTTCAACTACAACACCGCCGTATGGCGCGTGAATCGTCGTTTCGTTCGGCACACCTACTACGATCGCAATGACTGGGGTCGCCACTATGTGGACCGTCACAGCCGTGTGGCTTTTAACGGTGGGCCGGGTGGAATCCGACACTTTCCGAACCGCCGGGAACGCGATTTTGAGCACGAGCAGCGCTTCCAGCGTACCTCCATCCAGGAGCGGCACATCCAGTCGGCGATGCGTGACCGCAATGCTTACTTCAATCGCAACCACGGCCGCCCGAACAGGGTCGTTTCCGAGCGGCCTCTGGGACGCGAGACCCGGCGGACACCGCAAGCGCGGCCGATGAACAACCAGCTGCAACGCGAGAACCGCAGGCAGGCGACGCCGCAGAACCGCCGGCAGCAGCCACAATACCGGCAGCAGGAGCGGCCGCAGTATCGTCAGCCTCAGCAGCGGCAGTCGCAGTACCGCCAGCAGCCGGAATATCGGCAACAGCGGCAGCAGAACCGGCAACAGCCGCAGTACCGCCAGCAGCAAAATCGGCAGCCGCAGTATCGCCAGCAGCCCCAGGACCGCGGCCAGCAGCAGGTTCGGCAGCGACCGCAAAGTCGGCAACAGCCTCAATACCGGCAGCAGACACGGCCTCAATACCGGCAGCAGCCGCAACACCGTAACGAGAACCGGGGACGACCGCAAGACCGGGCACAGCGTGGTGGTCACGGACACGGCAGATGAGCGGATAAATGACAGCGCAGCAGTCAAGGCCCACGGTACGCCGTGGGCCTTGTTGTGTCAGGCCGTTGCCGGTTCCATACCGGCGATCTCCACCTCGATTCCACCGTATTCCGGATGCTCATTTTCTCGAACGCGGTAAACCAGATCGATGAGACTCCCTTGCGCCAACCCCAGCGCCGCTGCGCGAACCGCCAGGTCCCAGCCCACGGCGCGGATTGAGCCGTTTGCCACCGGCGGAACCGTAGCCGCTCGGGAAGCGTGAGGCGCGGGGAACTCCGGCTCCTGTGCCAGTTCCAGGCGCACATGCCGGTCTTTCATAATGCGGGGTGCTGTGACAAGCCGTGCGCGGCGGGTCACGAACAGAGGCTCCGGGTTGCCATGGCCCAGTGGCTCCAGCTTGCGCAGCCATCCGGCCAGCACCGGCGTAATGCGATCGAGAGGCAACTGCGCATGAATGCGTATCAGCCGTTCCGGCTCACGCGCGGCCAGATGCTCCTCGGCATAGGCTCGCAGACGTCGTTTCAGTTCCGGCAGGGAAGACGCAGGAAGGGCAAAGCCCACGGCGAAGGCGTGGCCGCCAAATCGCGTAAACAGATCGGCACAACTCTCGATGGCGTTCAGCAAGTGGAAGCCGTCTACAGAGCGCCCCGATCCATGCGCAACGCCATCTTCGATGCTCACCACGAGGGCCGGCTTGGCGGTGCGCTCCACGACGCGCGAAGCCAGAATGCCGATTACCCCGCGATGCCAGCCGTCGCCCTCAACTACCAGCAATCGGTCGGCAATCAGCTCCGCGTCAGACGCCAGGCGTGTTTCAATCACACCCAGCGCAGCAGCCTCGGCTTCACGGCGTTCGCGGTTTAACCGCTCCAGCTTGGCGGCCAACTCTGCGGCACGCATCGCGTCGCGCGTCGAGAACAGCTCTACCACCTCCGAGGCCACATCCATCCGTCCTGCAGCGTTAATGCGGGGAGCCAGGCGAAACGCCACATCGAACCCCGTAATCTGCCGCGATGCCGGGTCCAGCGCAGCCGCCGCAAACAGCGCGCGTAAACCTGTCCCTACGGGCCTCCGCAACTCGCGCAGCCCTAGAGCGGCAATGGCGCGATTCTCGCCGCGAAGCGGAACGGCGTCGGCAATTGTCGCAATCGCCGCCATCTTCAAGAAGCTGGGCAGCGTTTTCTCTCGCGTGCGTGCCGGGTCGCGCCGTTCCAGCAGTGCTTGTGCCAACTTCAAGGCAATTGCCGCGCCGCACAGTGCCTTCTCCGGATACCTGCAGCCAGGCTGGTTAGGATTCAGAATCGCCAGCGCCACCGGTAGTTCGTCTCCGGCCTTGGCCAGGTGATGATCGGTGACGATGAGATCGAGTCCCAAGCGCCGCGCCGTTTCCGCTTCGGCGAAGGCGCGCATCCCCGTATCGACCGTCACCACCAGCCGCACACCCTCGGCATAGGCTGTTTCCAGCACGCTGGATTGCAGCCCGTATCCCTCGCGCAGCCGGTGCGGAACATGAAAACGGACTACGCCACCCAGCATCTCGATGGCAGTTTTAAGCAGTACCACTGCAGTGGTGCCATCCACGTCGTAGTCGCCATAGAGCAGCACCGGTTCGCGGTGTACGATGGCCCGCTCCAGCCGCTCGACCGCCGCGCTCATGCCCAGCATTAGGAGCGGATCGTGTAAGTCTGTAAACTCTGGATTCAGAAAAGCATACGCTTCCTGTGCGCTCGTTACACCGCGTGCAACCAGAAGTTCAGCCAGCACGTGCGGCAGGCGTGCTTCCCTCGCCAGGACTGCTGCGGTTTCGGCATCGGGTTCCGCCACCAACCAGCGCTGCCGTGGCAGCCCGCGCGGAGCCGGCAGAGATGAAGGGGCATTTTCGCCGTGGGTTTTTGCCGTCGTCGCTGCCTGCACCCCGTTCACTCGGATTAATCGTCCTCGTCGTGGTGGTGAGCGTCGTCGATCACGATGTCCTGAAAGCTTTCCAGATCCTCAAGCAGCGTCTGGTAGCGCTCATACCACTCGGTCGTGGTCTCATGCAGAAACACCAGACCCTGGTAAACAAACCCGAGCTGAATGTAGCCCAGCATTCCGGCATACTTGCGCAACCACTTGGCTTCCACCAGCTCTGAGGCTTCTTCGTCGGGGAAATTCATTTCCCCAGCTTCTTCCACCAATGCGTCGACTTCGTCACGTTCCAGCGTCACTTCACTGAATATGACAAACGGCGCACCGACGTGCTTGGCCATCTCTACAAAGTCTTTCCAGGCGTCAGGGTTGCCCTTGCCCTCCCAGAGGATCGAAGGAATATCGTCGCTGACGAATCCTGGAACGCGATGCAAGCCATGCCCTTCAATGAAGGCCACCATATCGTCTTTGAGGGAGAGTAAATTGTCAGTACTCATAGTCAAGCAATCATTTTCGCAGATGCGGCCGGGTTTGGCGCGGGAATGTTGAAACTTCGCTCTGCGGGCTCCCAGGCTTTAATCTGGAATTGCCTGCTTGGAGGTCCAACTTTGCCCCGTTTCGAACGTCACGTTTTTGTCTGCCACAATGTGCGGCCAGCGGAAGCCCCGCGGCCTTCCTGTACGCGCGACGGAAAGAGCGACTTGCACACGCGCCTGCAACAACTGCTGAAAGACGCCGGACTCGCCGGACGTGTGCGCATCAACAAATCCGGCTGCCTTGACCAGTGCGAGCACGGCCCCATGGTGGTCGTCTATCCGGAGGCTGTCTGGTATGGCAACGTTCGCCCTGAAGATGCCGAAGCCATCGTTACCGAGCACCTGGTTGCCGGCCGTCCGGTAGAGCATCTTCGTGTTGCCGAAGACTGTCTCAATGTGAAGAACTGTCCGCACCGCAGTTGACCGATTTTGGGACTACTGGCCCAGAATTGCCTTTCATGCCACGACTTCTCTTTCTTGGTTCGTGGTCTGGCAATACGGCTTTTCTGCTATACTTTCCGGACATCTACGGGCGCAAAATGGAAGTGAGCCTCGTCGTCAAAGCATAGAGTCGCGCCATGTCAGATCAGCCCTTGGCCAGTACGCACCTGAACCATACTGAGGTAGCCTCTTTGGATTCCCGCGTGGGTGATTCCATTCTGCTTGAATCTTCCCCAACACCCGTTTTGTCCCGACCTTCGGTGACCGTTGTCGTCTGCACCCATTTTCGTCCGGATGCTTTGCGTTCTTGCCTCGAAGCGATCGGCCGCCTCGATCCCCCCGCGGACGA
Source organism: uncultured Acidobacteriota bacterium (assembly GCA_963830225.1). GTDB lineage: Bacteria > Acidobacteriota > Terriglobia > Terriglobales > Acidobacteriaceae > Telmatobacter. The sequence continues at coordinate 2,076,812 of CAWHLO010000001.1, forward strand.
TGTCCTGGTGATTGATAACTCCGAGGGAGATGCGAAAGCCGAAAGAGTGGCTCGTGAATCTGGCGTCCGCTATCTTGTGGAACCGCGTGCGGGACTAAGTTATGCGCGCAATCGAGGACTGGCTGAAAGCACGACGGAAATCGTCGCTTTCATGGATGACGACGGCATGCCTTACGAAGATTGGCTGGGAAAGCTCCTCCCGCACTTCAACGATCCCAATGTTGCATCAGTCTCCGGCGATTACATTGCGCCAGGTGTTCCTTGCGATTCTGATCGGTGCGCACCTGTCCGTTCGTTGAGTAACAAGGATCCGCAGTGGTTTGAGATTGCAACTTATGGAGGGCTGGGCCGCGGCTCCAACATGGCCCTTCGCAAGTCCGTCTGCTCCGTCTGGAAGGGTTTTGATCCTCGTTTGGGTCGGGGTGCTCCGCTGCGAATTGCTGAAGAGAGCCACGCATACGCCACGCTGCTCTCTCTCGGCTTTCGTGCGGTTCATGTGCCCGGCGCGCTTGTCATCCATCCAGTAAAACCTAAAAACATCAAGCAGGAAGCGATTAGTTCCATCGCTTACTGGCTCCTGCTATTCTTTGAGTTTCCCGGCAACCGCCTCGAAATCGTGCGATTCCTCAGCCGCCGCCTGCGGGGGAAACCGCTTGCCTGGTCGCGCAACCCGCAAAAGCCAGGCGCCATCATTACCAGTGGTTGGCGCGTTCGTCTTGCGGCCATCTTCTCGGGAACCCTGCTCTATCTCCGGTCTCTGAGGCTGCGAGGCAAGTAGTAGGGTGTCCTCTCGGTGACGGTGGTACTTTTCCTCGGCCAACTAGATGCCCAGGGTGAGCACTTTGTGCAGCCAATGAATTCTCCGTCTCATCTGCAGCGCACGTACGCCCAGATTACGCATGACTGGAACATGAATAAACGCCTGGCCCAGATTGCACACGGGTGCAAGCGCCAGATCCGTCGCTGCCGGGGAAACAGCGGCGATTCTCCGCAGCGTCCTCTTCCATCGCGGAGCTTTGCTCAAAAAGTTGAGTTGTCCACGGCTCTTTTCTTCCGGATGTTTCCGGGCGAACATCACATCGGCTACGGCAAACGCCTCCGAGTCGCGAATCAAGTCGGCGCTGGTTTTTGAGTAATATTGATACGCAACCGCGCGCTCCACATAGCAGGACAGAGAGCCCATCTTGAAGAGACGATGCCCCAACTCAAGGTCCTCTCGCATCCTGAAGCTCTCGTCGAACCCGCCGGCCTCCATCAGGAGCGCGCGCGGCAGCGACGAATTCCCAAATACACACTGCATTGCAGTGTCCTCGTTTTTCGGGTCGGCCCTCCTCTTCAGATAGAACGCACCAAACTCGCGGTTGAAGCACTCCGCTGCCAGGCTCGGTGGGCTGTCCGGGCTCAGCAGAATGCATCCAAACCCGATCCTGCGCGATTCCTGTTCGTGGGCCTCCACATGGGCTGCTACGAGTCCCGGATCACAAAGCATGTCATCGTCAAGAAAGAGCAACAACTCGCCTTCTGCAACACGAGCGCCGGTGTTGCGGGCGCCAGCCAGACCACGGTTCTCCTGCTCGACCACCCGGAAGCGGCACGGCGCATTCAAACCGTGGAGCGCTTCCGCGGAGCCATCCGTGGAGCCATCTACGACAGCAATCACTTCGTACTTGGCGGTTGGGAAATGTTGGGCAAAAAGAGAGGTGATGGTGCGCTTGACCATCTCGCGCCGGTTGAACGTTGGAACGACGACCGAAATGTCCATCGATCCCTTTCCGCACCATCGGATTCACGCCCGGGACCCTCCGTTCCAAGCCTGCGTCAACCGTGCTCAGATTTGTGCCCTGGGTGTAAAATCAATCTACCACGGCGCAAGAGGCAAACAGTCCAGGCCTTCCAACACTCGCTCCAGGAAAGTCATCGTTCATGCTGGGGGTTCGCTTGAAAAGGCTTAAAGATCGCCTGCCCCGGCGATTGCATTTGTGGCTTCGCAACTGCCGCGGCACCGCGCGCCAAACCTCGGTTCTCTTAAATCGAGTCACGGACTGGTCGGTGCTGCGTAATCTTCATCCATACCGGCCCGATTTCGGTTTCCATTACGGCAGGTGCATCGATCGCTATTATATTGAGCGCTTTCTCGCCGCGAATGCTGATGCTATTAGCGGGCACATAGCTGAAATCGGCGGCGACACCTACGCGAAGCAATTTGGCGGTACGCAAGTAGAACGCATTGATGTTCTTGACATCGACGAGCGCAATCAAAACGCCACAATCACCTTTGATCTCGCAGAACCGCACTGTGCGCCGGAAAGTGCATTTCATTGTATTCTGTGCATTCAGACACTGTTCGAGATTTATGATCACAAATCTGCGCTGAATTCCCTTTACAAGATGCTCAAACCCGGCGGGGTCGTGCTGGTCTCTCTGCCAGGCATTTGCCAAAGTGTGCGCGGACGCATGCTAGGTATTGGAGGGAAGGATTGCTGGCGATATACGACCTCCTCGGCCGAGCGGATGTTCGCCGAAACCTTCGGACAAGCCAACGTCGAAGTGGTCGCCTATGGCAACGTTTTGACTGCAACGGCCCTTCTGCATGGGCTGATCGATGCCGAGTTAACGGACACCGAACTTGATTATCACGATCCGGATTACGAAGTAACAATCTGTGTCAGGGCCACCAGGTCCGAATGAAAACGAGGCTGCAGGGAGATATGTCCACGATCGGCGGTTTAGTCTCCATTTCTATACCGTTCTATAATCGCGAACTCTATCTGTCGGAAGCCGTCGAAAGCGTTCTCGCGCAGACGTACGCGCGCTGGGAGTTATTTCTTGTAGACGACGGATCGACCGATCGCAGCACGGAAATCGCCCGCAGTTACGCCGAGCGGTTTCCTGAAAAGATTTATTATCTCCAGCATCCAGGGCATGCTAACTGTGGTGTAACTCGCACGAGAAATCTTGGTGCCTCTCAAAGCCGCGGCGAGTATCTTGCGTTCCTTGATTCCGATGACGCTTTTCTTCCTCACAAGCTCGAGCATCAGGTTGCCATTATGGAAGCATATCCCGAGGCCGGTCTGATTTGCGGCCCAAGTGAGTATTGGTATAGCTGGGAAGGCCAGGGGAGTTCGAAGAACAAGGACACAATTCATCCAGTTGCGCCTGCCGGCAAGCTGTACACTCCTTTTTCGCTGCTTATCAACAGCCATCCGATCGGCCGCTATGGTGCGCCATGCCCATCAAGTTTCTTGCTCCGCCGCAGCTCTTTTGATCTCGTGAGCGGATTTGTAGAAGCTTTTAATCCCGATACTTGCCAGCTTTACGAAGACACGGCTTTTCTAACCAAGCTCTATCTTCGTGTCCCGGTCTACATTACTGACTGCTGCTCCGACAGGTACCGGTGTCATCCGCAGTCAATCTGGAACCGCACCCGAGGCACACTTGGCGAAGAGCGGGAACGAGCCTTTTACTTCCGCTGGCTACGTGGCTATCTGCGTGACCAGGCTATCAACGATCCTTCACTTTGGAAGGCAATTCGAAAGGAAGGCTGGAAGTATTGGTTGCCGTTACCGGCAAGAGTCACAAGAGTACTCCGGCGGCTCGGCAAAAGGCTTGCCGCCTGATAACATACACCGATGCGGTTCGCCGCAACTGTTGCCCCTTCTTCGACTGATGGATCCCACAACGCCAGACCGAATTCCTCCCACGGCAGCACAAGCTCCCGATAAGGGAAGGACAGCGCGCAATGTCGCTTGGAACTATGCTGGTTATGCATACCAGATAGCAATCAATATAGGTCTTACATCTTATATAGTCCGGAAAGTATCTGTCGTCGAATATGGCCTCTTTGTTTTCGTCATTTCACTCTCTGCCACACTCTATTTGCTGGACATGGGAATATCGAGTGTGCTGGTTCAGGCATACGTGGAAGCGTTGACGAATCATGGGCGGGAACGTCTCAACGATTTGTTAAGTACAACGTTTCTTTCTCTGATTGCGCTGGGATCTGTCGGAGTTTTCATATTTTGCGGAATTGCAGCATGGCTCCCTGGTCCCTTTAACATCCCCCATGTTTATCTGCATGAAGCTTCGGTAATCTTCATCGTCGCGGCGTTGGTCATCCAGGTGGGTCTTCCCAATATGGCCATTGAGCATGTCTATCAGGCCTCTCATCGCTTTGATCGAACCAATCAGATCCAGCTTGTTACCTCCACGGTTCGGGGCGTTCTCTCGGTGCTGGTCCTCGCTGCGGGTTATGGAATCGTCGCTTTAGCCGTAATTCAGCTTATCGTGACGCTTCTGAAACTTGTTCTTCTTATCGCCGGCTTGCCTGCAACAGTTCCCGGCGCGCATCTCAACCTGACAAGGTTTCGCCGGGTGCTGTTGAGGCCCCTCGTTCATCTCAGCAAGTGGGCACTCCTCAGCAATATAAGCGCCTACCTGTTTGACATGCTTGTTTGGATCATTCTCGGCTCCCTGGGCTCCATGGGTGAGGCGGCCCTGTTTGGCCTGGCCAGTAAGCTACCAAAGCAGCTCTGGAATCTCGTCGATAAAGGCGCCAATGTCACATTGCCCCTCCTGTCAAAGTCCGCGGCGGAGAACGATTTCGTCCAGTTGCGGCAAATCTATCTCAGGACCCAGAAGCTCATCTTTGGCCTGGTTTTGCCTTTCGTCGTACTGGGCTGTGTATTTGCGCGCCCGCTCATCGAGGTTTGGGCGGGCCGTCGCTATGCCGGGGCAGCTCTTGTAATGCAATGGCTGCTCATCGGCGCCTTCTCTCAAGCCATTGCTTATTCCTCAGACTTACTTCTGTACTCTTGCGGAGAAGTGAAGAAAGCGGCAAAGATTTCTCTTTGGAGCAGCGCAGTGAGTGTGTTGAGCGCGCTGTTGCTTGTTTCGCACTATGGCGCGGCCGGACTGGCCGCGGGAATGGCAATCTCGCAGTTAATCCTGAACGGCGGCTGGTTCACGCTGACAGCTTGTCGCCTGGCTGGTGTCTCATTGTCTACCCTTCTTCGCGCATTGTTTGGAGGTCTCACCTGGCCGCTCGCATTGCTGGCAGTGGAACTTCTTTTGCTAAGCCACTTCTGGTCTCATTTATCCGCAGTCTGGCTCGTGATACTCGCGCTTGCCGGCGGGCTGGCATACATTGCTCTCTGGGGTTTCCGAACGGCACTTCCGCTCTACCGTAATTGCACTGAGGTTGCCGCATGATGACGGAAGCAATGGCGCAATCCGCGAATCCGCTTCGGTGTAGCGTGGTGGTTACGACCTGGAAGCGGCCGGTCATGCTTAGAGATACGCTTAATTCGCTGCTCTGCCAGGCTTATCCCGCTTTTGAAATTATCGTGGTGTGCGACGGAGAAGATGCGGATGTACGCGACATATCGCGGGAATATCAGCGCGAGGAACGGATTCACTGGGCGTTTCACGCGGAAAACCGAGGCCTGCCGGCAGCACGCAACACCGGAGCGCGCGAGGCGGTCGGCGATGTGCTTCTTTTCCTTGATGATGACGTAATTGCCGACAGCGATCTGATTGCCACGCACATGCGCTATCATCAGCAGGCCCCGCCGGGGCATAAGCTGGCAGTGACAAGTCTCGCTGACGAAGATCGCAGGACCCAGTTATCGTCGTATGTGGACGAGTATCTGCACGAAAACTGGAAGAGGTTGCTAGAGTTCTTTCGCGCCACGCTAAGTGCCGAGGGTGAGCAATCTGTCGGCGAAGGAATAGAGCGTATCATTTGCTTTGGCCTGAATAGTTCCATTCGGCGCGATTTGTTCCTGAGCCACGGCGGGTTCAATGAGTATTTTCGCGCATCCGACGAAGAAATGGAGCTGGGCCTGCGCCTCTATCTCGCGGGTGTCGAATTCGTGTTCGAGCCGCGGTCACTGCTAATTCATAGGAACTCAAAGGACCTTGCTTACTACTTTCGAAGCAGTTGGCGAGCGAGTGGAGCATTGCATGCCTATCGCGTTTTTGATCTCGGACAAAAGAATGCGCAAACGGGCAGCTTGGTCGCAATGTTCCATGGTTATTGGATGAATCGCATGGTTGCCAGGATGGCATGGCATCTTTCCGGCCCATTGTGCAGTGCGGCGAAGTGGATTGAGGGTCGGGCCAACCAGAAGCATTCACGGAGGCTCTTTTCCGCCTGGGCCAGAAGCGCGCAGGCTGGCGAATACTGGGGCAGCGCGAAGGGCGCCGGTTACACGCTGGCGCAATTGAAAGCGACTGCCGGATCTTCCCATTGCGCAATCATGATGCACACGTTGAGTCAACCAGTCTCGGACCGCGAGGCCGCATACTATACTTCGCCGGGGCGATTCCGTCGTCTGATGCGCTGGTTTCTTGCGGCAGGCTATCAGACAGTTACAACAGATCAATGGCTCAGGGGCAACTTATCCCGAAAGCACGTTCTCTTGACCTTCGACGATGGGTATGACGACTTATACAGTGAGTTGTTCCCATTTCTGATAGAGCATGGCCTGACGGCAGTCATCTATCTGGTTGTCGACAGGATCGGCGGTACGAACGAATGGAACCAGCAGTTGGGACTTCGCGCTCGCAATCTGCTTACCTGGTCTCAGATCCGCGAGATGCAGAAATACGGCGTCGAATTCGGGTCTCACACCCTTACGCATCCCTGGCTGCCCAGCCTCTCCTACGATCAGCTATGCCGTGAAGTGACTGATTCCAAGAGGAGGCTTGAAGACGCGCTTGGAGTGGAAATTACTTCGTTTGCTTACCCTTCCGGAGGCGTTGACCGGCGTGTTCGCTCGGTGGTGGCTGAAGCGGGATATCGGCTCGCATTCACCATTCGGCCAGGCCGGAATTGGTGGAACGATCCCCTCTGTCAAAGGCGCGCAGAGGTTAACGAACATACTACTGTCCTGGATTTTGCGTTTCAGCTGCGAACGGGCTACGGCTTTACGCGGACCATCTCCGAGCGATTGAAGGCTCTAGAGCGCGACCTGCCAACCAGCACGCTGCGCGGTTTTGCCGGTTCTTTGCAGCGCATGGGCCACAAAGCACTCCACAAGTCCGCACGGGAAACAGCCGGCGGCACGCGGTCCTGATCTGACGCCGCCAGATCAGGACGGGAAGAGCGAGTCGGAAGAGGGAAGCGTCGTTATGCGGCTACGGCGGCGTGGCGGATGGTGCGGGACGGGCGAAGCCAGCAGCCCGGCAATTTCCCGCAGTTCCGCTCGCGCGCGGCCAATGGCCGCAGCCGCCGCGTCACGCTGCGGGCCGGATTCTTCCTTCGCCTTCAGCGCGCTCTGCTTAGTCCCACGTTGGCGATGGCCATGCTCCAGTGCCTGCCGCGCACCAATCAGCGTGTATCCTTCGGCGTGGACAAGCCGCTTGATCTCCAGCGCCAACTCCACGTCGCGCCGACGGTAAAGCCGCTGGCCGGTTCCGCTCTTATTGGGTTTGAGCTGCGGAAATTGCGTTTCCCAGAATCGAAGGACGTAAGTTTCCACCCCGCAAATCCGAGCAACATCTCCGATCTTGAAGTAGAGACGGTCTGGGATCGCCGGTGTGTCAACAACGCGCTTTTGGGAAAGCTGTGTGGCCATAATATCGGTAGCGGCATTAGCAGTGGGCCGCAATTTTCACTCTAGACGCAGTATAGACCGCATTTTGCACCTCTTGTAACAGCACAATCGCGACTTAGCATCCTTTTGGTCACCGAAAATCGACCGCTTTAGTCACCACATGGAAGCCGTGACGACTCGCCCTCCCCGCATCTCAGCTTTCAGGCCGGTCAATGGATTCACGCGCTGGGGACCCCTGCGGCGCCGTGCGCAGGTACTGGACCGGCCAGCTTGCCTGCTCACCCAGCGCAGCCGCAGCGTGAACCGGCCAGTACGGATCTCGAAGCATCTGGCGCGCCAGCAGAACCATGTCGGCATCTCCCTGGGTGACAATCTCGTTGGCCTGGATGGGGTTGGTGATCAGGCCCACGGCGGCCGTCGCAATCCCCACCTCGCGCCGGATTCTGGCCGCAAACGGCACCTGAAATCCCGGCGCTGCAGGAATTTGGGCGTTCGGAACCATGCCGCCGGAGGAGCAGTCGATGAGATCGACGCCCTCTTCGCGCAAAAGGCGCACCAGTTTCACGGATTCGTCCGGATTCCACCCACCCTCCATCCAATCGGTTGCAGAGATGCGCACAAAAAGTGGCAGATGGCCAGGCCACTCGGCGCGTACGGCGCCAGCAACCTGCAAAACCAGCCGTGCACGATTTTCAAAGCTGCCGCCGTATGCGTCCGTACGTCGATTGGCCAACGGTGAAAGGAATTCGTGCAGCAGATAACCGTGCGCTGCGTGAATTTCCACCACGTCAAAGCCGGCTTTGAGCGCTCTGCGCGTCGCTTGCCGAAAGCCGTCGATTACAGCGTCAATACCGGCCTGATCCAGCGCCTGCGGAACACCATAATGCGGTGCAAAGGCCACATCACTTGGTCCCACCGGTTGCCATCCGCCTTCCTCCGGCGGTACCAGCCTATCGCCAACGAATGGCGCAGCCGTACTCCCTTTGCGTCCAGCATGCGCCAGCTGCACGCCGACGCGCGCACCCTGCGAGTGTACAAAGCTCGCAATGCGCTCCAGTGCCGGAATATGCTCGTCCTTCCAGATTCCAAGGTCGGCCGGCGAAATACGTCCCTCCGGCAGCACGGCGGAAGCCTCAATCATCACCAGCCCCGCGCCGCCCTGGGCGCGGCAGCCTAGGTGTACCAAATGCCAATCGGTGGCAAACCCATCTTCTGATGAGTATTGGCACATCGGCGAAACGCCGATGCGGTTGGCAAACTCCACCGAACGAAGCCGAAAAGGAGAAAAAAGTGAATGATTCATTCTGATTGGATGATACAGGTCGCGACGCAGGGTTTGCGGTTACTGCTTTTTGAGCAATACCATGCCTCGTTCGTTGCTGAGGATGACGTCTTCCAGTTTGAGAAAATTGGCGGCCTCATCGGCGGGAATTTGCACTTGGCGGACGACGTATTCGCTCCGGTACTGGAGCATATTGCCCTTCACTGTGACATCGGAATGGTAGCTTGCGAATTTCATGTTCACATTGACAGGATCGGGTGTCTCTTCCACCGCGTAGCCGGATGGCAGCGTTATGTCGAAGTCGGATATCCATTGGCCCGGATGGCCGAGCACGATGGGATACTTACGTTTCGTACCATCCATTACATCGGAAACCGGGTGCAAATTACTCCCAAATACACGGGGCCGCAACAACAATAATGTGCCGGCCCTGCGCGTGTAGTCTTGCACGGACAGATGCAGGTTAAGGTTTAGCGGCGCCGCCAGATCGCTTGCGTCTTTAAAGTCATAGCTCGTGAGCGTCAGGCCGGGCAGCCCAGAGCCCAGATTCTGTTCCAGATCCCGCCGCACATCGTGAGGGTCTGTGGATTTCAGATACTGGCGCTCGTCTGCCGCGTCGCCGCCGGTATAGATCGTGGTATCGTTGCCGCTCAACGAGCCATCGGCGGCGAGCACAAACGTCCCTTTCCGGTGAATTCCGGACGAGTCCGGCGGCAACACAGGCAATTGAATCACACAGCTGTTTGCTCCGTCGGCAAGATTGCCCCACGCCCCCTGCAACTGCCCGCGGATCAGCCCGACCGGTGTCTCTTCATCCGTCGGATCAAAGATCAGCAGTTCTTTGCCGTCGGTGGTCTTTACGCGAGCCATCAGCCGTGGATCATTCTCGCCGGGAGGGATCTCGATGGCCGTAATCATGTGGTTGCCGACGAGTGATGGCGCATCTGGATTGATCACGCCGCGCTCGCTGTCTACGGCCAAGTAGTAGGCGTGGATGCCCACCGCCTTCAGCATCGCAATCAGCAGTGTGGTCTTGTCCTTACAGTCGCCATAGCCGTTGCGGTAGATATCCGACGCGTAGTGTGCCTGAAGGCCGCCAATTCCCTTCACCACGATAAAGTAGCGGATGTTGTTCTGGATGTAGCGCGTAATCCGGCTCAACTTTGTATAAAAATCGGGTGCCCCGGCAATCAATGCCTGTGCTTTTGCCGTAATCGCTGGCGTAGGATCGTCGCGGCCCGTCTGCAACTGACCCAACCACTTGCCAATGTAGCGCCACTGATTGGCCACACCGTTTACCGCTGAAGGACCCCACATTACCGACATGCGCGCCGCCATTGCCTCCCATGACGGAGTGGCATGGATATTCTCCAAGTTCAGCGCCGGCATATTCTTAATCTCCCAGTGAAGACGATTCGCAGATACTTCGACCGGTTTCACCGAAGCATAGTGGCTCCATGTGTCTGCAAAATGGCCGCCTGGCGGCAAAACCAGGTCAAGGGACTCCTCTACGAAGGGGATCGACGCCTGGATCTGCCAATCTTCTTCATTCATGAACGGTCGAAGATGTCTCTCCGTCTCGCATGCCACCACCGCGCCCGGGTCATTTCCCGGCGGGTTCAAGCGGCGGATCCGCTCCGTGTCCAGCAGGTCTGCGTCGTTGTACGCGCCCACGTCCATGAAGTCCGAATCCTTTGCTTCGAACTGTTGTCCGTCGGGAGAGATTGTCCACGCGTGGAAGTAGTCGAGCTTCTCGTCTTTGTCGTATTCCACCATGCAATGCGCATCGTCCCGGCCCTCCGGCTTCAGAATGCGCACCACGTAGCGTTCCCGTTCCACGGCGTGGTTCTGGTCATCCACAGTAACCAGGTAGTTGTCGGAGAGAATTACTGCCGCGGCGTCGCCAATATTGGCTGGGGTGGGTGTTTTTGCGGCCTCCACGGCCCAATCCGGTGCGGGATTCTTTCTTCTTGCCGCAGCCGGCATGCTGACGAACAGACCTAAACCGAAGCACAGAAAAATGACCTTTCCGTTTCGTGGGGCCCGCTTGTTTCCCATCAGTTGCCCTTTCCCGTCGAAGCGGTTGAAGTCAGCACAAGTTCCGACTGATCGGCCGCGGCCACTTTCTGATAGAAGCCGCGCAGATTCTGATAGTCGTCGGCCTTGGCCAAATCGAAAGCGCGGGCCAGGACGCGAGAAATCGTGATTTGTCCTGCTTTCTGCGCTGTCTTCACAACGTATTCCGCATGTCCCTGCCAAGCTTCATGGGCGTTCTGCGGTGCGCCTTCCACCGTAAAGCCCGCAGGCAGGTGATACACAACGTTGTCCACGACTTCGTCGGCATAGTGCATATCTACCGGTTCCAATCGCTTCGCCTCTTTCACAAACGGCTCCCGTCCCCGGCTCTCAAAGAACTGCTCAGGTAGCAGCAGGCGCTTGGGCAACGACGTGCCCAGCGTACCCTTTGCCTTGATGACGGCCAGCAGGTTCGACTGCGGGCTATCTAGACCCAGGAAGTGATCCAAGTGCGCCTCCACCCCTTCCGGCATGATGGTCTGCAGCCAGCGGTCAAACTCCTTCTTCAATCCGTCCGGGGCCTTCTCCAACGCTTCCTGCCGCCACTTCAGCGCTTCCTGCCCGCGCATAGAAAAGGTGAAGCGGGCCGTCATCGCACCGTGCTGGTCCACGTAGATGTCGCCGTCGCGTACCATGAGGTTGACCGTGTACGGCTGTGCGGGGATCTTCTCAAAGCCGGGGCCTTTCGTGCTCTGCCGTACGCCGGCAACGTCGGCGTGTTTCCAGCTTAACTGCCCAAATGTGCACATCTTTTCGCCCGGGTCGAGCAGCACGCCCTTGCCGTTGATTCCCACCAGCACAAGGGTGTCGCTCAGTTGATCCATGTTCATATAGGCGGGATCGAAGATGCGTTCGCTCCGATCAGGTACGTTGATTGCATATGCCGTTAGCCCCGCGGCCCGCGCCATCGCCAGGTAAAGCAACGCAATTTCGTTGCTCGATCCGCTTTTCTGCTTCCATGTGTCTTCGGCGTGTTTAGCCGGCTTCAGCTTCAGCGCCTTCATTTCAGAGGCGCTTTTCGCGCGCGTGTAGTCAGTGTTGTCCAGCGCCTGTACTGCTTTGTAAATCTTCTGCGCCTTCACGCGGTCACTGTCGCCTGGCGCCACAATCCCTGCCACTGCCTGCTTGATGGTCCGGGAAGTTCGAGCGAACTTGTTCACATCTTTTGACCAGTCTTTGGCTGCCGTGGTCCAGAACGCCGTTGCATTGTGGGTGCTCTCATAGTAGAAGAAGACCCGGTAAAGAACACTCTGGATCGGTGGCATCCATTCTTCATCCGGCGTTGGAGGAACATCGGTCACGTCCACGGTGTAATCTTTCATACCTTTCTTCACCGTCACGCCCGGGGGCAGTTTGTACCACCAATCCAGGCTGTTGATGGCATTCCCTTTTGAGTCCGTCAGATAGTTGCCGCCAGAGCCTTCGTCCCTTGCATGAGGCATGAATTCGGGGAACGGTGTGAACTCATAGTGAGCCCTGTGCACGAAATACTTACCCTGGATTTCCCAGAAGGGCGAAGTGAATATATCGTCGCTGTACTCAAGCTGGTAGGTGTATTCCAGGATGCTGCCCACCGTCACGCTGGGCAGCGTAAAGACTTTACGCGCGATTACCTGGTCGCCGATCTTCGAGCTCATCAGGGTCTCCGGCTTTACGGCTAGCGGAATAATCGTCCCGTCGGGATGGATGGTGCGGCCCTTGATCGCAGTAATCTTATATTGGCGCTTCGGATAGGGCAGATCCACGGTGGCGAGTTGCTTGCCTTTGTCCGTCAGCACCTTGATTCGCGCGTAGATCATCTGGTAGTGCAAGGGATCGTTGTCGATCTCCGTGTAATCGAGATACACGGCCGCAGCGCCCGGTGCCTTGGAATCCGAAGTCATCTTCAGTTCTTCCGGTGTAGGCTTTTGAAATTTCTGGGCCCGCAACACAATGGGCAACGATGCGGCGATCAGCAAGGCTGTACCGCGCAGACACATCGAAATCCGCATGAGATTTTTCCTTTATCTATCAGGTAGCGACCATTCTAGCGCGGAATTTCTCAAAGGCAAGCGCGGAATGCGATTGGCCGAGAAAAGGTAACCCATCTCCATTTAAGAAAGTTGCGCACAGGCAATGCGGGAGGGAGCTTTGCATCGGTCTCGAGGGAAGCTTACGCGCCAGTGATTTTCCGCGCATCCAGCAATGCTGTTACCAGCGCCAGCGGCAGGCCTACCACATTGAAATAGCAGCCCTCTATGCGCGGAATCCATCGCGCCGCCCGTCCCTGGATGGCGTACGCTCCGGCTTTGTCCATCGGCTCGGCTGTGGCCACATACGCAGTGATTTCCTTATCCGGTAGCGTGAGAAAGCGAACTGCTGTTGCTTCAGCAGCCACTTCAGTCCCATCTGCAGTTACCAGCGCTACGCCGGTCAGCACGCGATGCGTCCGCCCCGAAAGCATGCGCAGCATCCGCGCTGCATCGTCGGCGTTCTCGGGCTTGCCCAGGATGTGATTGTCGAGCGTCACCGTCGTATCGGCGCCCAGCACCGCAAGACCGTCACCGGCGCCGCAATCCCGGGCCGCCAGCTCGCGATACACGGCTTCGGCCTTCTCCCGCGCCAGCCGCACCACGTAGGTGATGGGATCTTCATCCGGAAGCGGGTCCTCCGGTATGTGCGCGGGATGAATCTGAAACTCGTAGCCGGCCTGGGTGAGCAGTTCCCGGCGGCGCGGCGAAGCCGAAGCTAAAACCAGCATATTGGCATTATGGCAGCGCGGCCCCGGATGTTTGTGCCAGTTAGACTGGAGATTGGGTTCGCGACGGTAACAAACGCGGGCCAGACAAGGACTTCATGCACTTCCATTTCGATTTTTCAGCGATCCGGATTCTCTGGACGCTGACCTTTGCGGCGCTTCTGGTGTTGCTTGCGGTGCTGGTTGGCCGCGAGCGGATGCGGCGCTTCCCTTGGTTTACGGCGAGTATCGCCTTTTTGGCCCTGCGCATGATGGTCAACCGCCTTGTTTACGGCCACGTCGCGCCCATTCCCATGAGTGGGATTTTCTTCGCATTGGCCGATCTCGCTGTTGTGATCAATCTCCTGGTTCTGGTGGAGGTGGCGCGGCGCGGCTTCTGCGGAGCGACACGCGGCAAGTGGGTCGCCGGCATTTTTGCTACCGTCGCCATTGCTGGCGCTGTCGTCATTGCATGGGGCCCCTGGCCGGCCTGGAAGACGGTGACTGCTGCCTCGGAGTTGGCAAGGATCCGCCTGATGCAACTCGCCAGCCAGAAGGGCGACATGCTGGCCGCGGTTCTTGCCGTGGAACTGGGCTTCCTTGTCGTGCTATTCGGCCGCCGCTTTCATGCCGGATGGCGCAGCCACACGCAGCGCATCGTCATCGGCCTCTCTACTGCGGCACTGTCCCTGCTCACAACACGGGCCATCCTTGAGTACGTCGGGATGCATGCCACTATTCACAGCCACAAGGATCTGGCGCACGTCCTCGCTTTTCAGTCACACGTTGCCAACAGCAACAGCGTTGTTTACCTGTGCGTCCTGATCTGGTGGATTGCCAGTCTCTGGGCCGACGAGCCGCAACCCGCAGCGAATCAAATGACCACCGACGCCGATACCAACACCGATGCCGATCACAATGGCAATGTCGGGTCCGGGGGCACTTAGGGCCTGTTAACACTACTGGAATGGCGGCGACGGGAGCCGATTTTTCGAGTTCAAGGAGTGAGGAGTGACGCATACCGGGTGTCTGCTAGCGACGATCGAGGCAGAAATCGGGAAAATCGGCCCCGTCCCTTCGGGTTGCGGCGAAAATCGGCTCATCCTTGTCGCCGCGGCGACTCGTCCTCGCCTTGGAATCACCAAAGTCTGCGTCCTCCGCCTCGGCTGAGACGATTTTCGCTCGCAACGCCATCCATCCCAGTAGTGTTAACAGGCCCTAACCTCACGAAAGCAGTGCCTCCATCAAGCTAAACTGTGTTCAGGACCGCAAAGTGCGCAAGCTGACCCGCTACATCCTCGGCGAGATTCTCTCCCATACGCTCATCAGTTGTGCGCTCTTTACATTCATCATCTTCATGCCCAAGCTGCCGCGCATTCTTGAGGTAGTGGTGCGCAATACTTCTACCCTCACCAATGTGCTGGAAATCTTTCTATTTACCCTGCCCAACCTCTTCAAAGTCACTATTCCCATGGCGGTGCTCGTGGGGGTGCTCCTTGGCTTCAGCCGCCTGGCCGCCGACAGCGAAATCGTAGCCATGCGCGCCTCCGGGTTGGGTATCGGCTACTTCACTCGCGTCGCTTCCATCGTGGCCTTCGGCGGTATGTTGCTCGGCCTCGCCAACACACTTTATCTGGCGCCACGTGCCAACCAGGCCATCCTCCAGATGGAGCACTCGCTTGAAACTTCGCAGGCCACCTACGCCATTCAGCCGCGAGTCTTCTATGAAGACTTCCGTAACTTCGTCCTCTACGTGCAGGACGTGCGCTCGGGCGCCGGCGCGGCCAACTGGCGCAAGGTCTTCATGGCCAATGTCTCCAACCCGTCCGATCCCATCATCACCACCGCTGCTTACGCCACTGTGGTCAGTGATTCGCCCCAGGAACTGCTGATGCGTCTGCGTGACGGCGCTCAGCACGAGATGATTCCCGGCCATCCCGACCAGTACAAAATCACGGCCTTCAGCAGCACCGAACGTCCCCTGCGGTTGAGCGCACAAGGTACTGTTCATCTGGGGCGCCTTGAAACCGCCATCTATGCACTTCCACTCTCCAAGCTGCTACAGCATATCCACGGCCCCAACTCCAAGCGTTACCTTATCGAGTTGCACGACCGCTTCTCTTATCCCTTTGCATGCTTTGTGCTGATGCTGGTCGGCGTTCCCCTGGGAGTGGTCTCAAGGCGTGGCGGCAAGAGCTCAGGCTTCGTTTACGCTCTGCTGCTGGTATCGCTTTACTACTTTCTCTCCTCCGTCGGCAGCGCTTTTGCCCGCCAGGGCAAGCTCCCCGTGTTTCTCGGCGTCTGGTCTGCCAATATTCTCTTTGCCGCAGCCGGCCTCTTTCTCATCTGGCAAATGGCTGCAGGCGGGCGCGTGCTCGGCGCCATCGCCAACCTTACCACCCGCGCTCCCCGCAGCGATTCGGAGCCCACATCCAAAGCCAACGGCGCCTCCCGCACCGGCCTGCTCCAACGGTTACATGTGAGGCCCTTGCGCGCTGTCACCGGGGGCAGTTACCCCCGCCTGCTCGATGCCTATGTGGTACGTGAGTTTCTTAACATTTTCTTTCTCGTGCTTATCGGCTTCGTCCTTCTCATGCTGGTCTTCACCTTCTTTGACCTCATGGGCCATATACTTCACAACCACATCAACCTCATCACGGTGGGTGATTACCTGGTTAACCTCACCCCGAGCATGATCTACCAGCTCACGCCTCTGGCTGTGCTCATCGCCGTTCTGGTCACTTTTGGCGTGCTCAATCGCAACAGCGAAATTGTCGCCATGAAGGCCGCGGGTATCAGCCTCTACCGGCTGGTTATCCCCATCGTCACTATCGCCGGTATTCTCGCCGTCTGCCTCTTTCTCTTCGACCAGTACTATCTTCCGCAGGCCAATCGCCGGCAAGAGGCGCTGCGCAACATCATCAAGGGCAACCCTGCGCAGACCTACCTGCACCCCGAGCAGCAGTGGATATTTGGCGAGCCCAGTCCTGGCGAACCCGGCCGCATCTTCTACTATCAGTACTTCGATCCCATCCACAATGAGTTTGCCAATCTCTCCATCTTCGAGTTCAATCCCGCCACCTTCCAGCTCACGCGCCGCATCTTTGCCACCCGCGTCTACTGGGATTCAGACTCCGGATCATGGCACTTCCAGAATGGATGGGTGAGCCAGTTCCAGGGCGCCAATATCACCGGCTTCCACCAGTTCCGCAGCGCCACCTTCCCCGAGATTCACGAGCAGCCAGGTTATTTCAAGAAAGAAGCCCTGCAGTCTCAGGAGATGAACTTCGGCCAGCTTGAGGCCTATATCCACGACCTAAGCCAGAGCGGCTTTGACACCATGCAGCTTCGCGTGGCCCTCTGGCAGAAGCTCGCTTATCCGCTCATCGCCGTGATTATGGCCATGCTCGCCATCCCCTTTGCGCTGTCCATGGGCCGCCGCGGCTCGCTCACGGCCATCGCGGTTGCCGTCGCCGTCGCGCTTACCTACTTTGTAGTCAACAGCCTCTTTACGGCCATGGGTAACGTCGATTACCTTCCCGCCGTACTCGCTGCCTGGTTCTCCGATGTGCTTTTCGGCCTGGTTGGGGGATATCTGCTGCTTCGCACGCCAACTTAGAGAAACCGGCTTCAGGCTCGCATTTCCTCTGACGGAACGTCATCCTCCCGATACAATATCCTCATGCTGCGCGATCTCGCCCCTCTCTACCGCTATATGCGCCGCTATCGCTGGGGATATCTCTGGGGCGGATTGGCCGGCATCGTCACGAATTTGGTCGTGGTCCAGTTCCCCAATGTCCTCGGGATGGCCATCGATGACATCAGAAAAGGCTCCACGCGCGAACGGATCTTTCTCTTCGCCTGCCTGCTTGTGGGCATTTATATCGTCCGCGGCATCTTTCTCTACGCCCAGCGCTGGATTCTCATCGGCATCTCGCGCAAAATCGAGTTCGATCTTCGAAACGATCTCTTCCGCAGCCTCGAGATCCAGGACACCGGCTTCTATGCGCGCTACCGTACCGGCGACGTCATGGCGCGCATGACCAACGATTTGACTGCCGTGCGCATGTTGCTCGGCCCGGGGCTCATGTACAGCTTCAGCACCATCGCGCTCTCGGTTTTCGCGCTGGTCTTCATGCTGCACATCAGTCCTTACCTGACCCTCTGTGCGCTGGCCCCCATGCCCTTTGCCAGCATTGTTGTTCAGTACTTCGGCCACCGCATCCATGAGCGCTTCGAGCGCATCCAGGCCAGCTTCTCTGACATCTCGGCACAGGCCCAGGAAAACTACTCTGGTGCTCGTCTGGTCCGCGCCTTCGCCCGGGAAGAATCGGAGATAGGCCTCTTTGAGCGCCTCAACCGCCAGTACATTTCCCGCGCCCTTCGCCTGGTCCAGCTCATGGGCATGCTTTGGCCCACCATTGAGTTCATCCTGGGTGTCTCCATGATGATCACGCTGCTTGTCGGTGGACACCAGGTACTCGCCCATCGCATCTCGGTGGGCAACTTTGTCGCCTTCATCACCTACATGATCCTGCTCACTTTCCCCATCATCGCCATTGGCTGGGTCATCAACATTTTCCAGCGCGGAACCGCTTCGCTGAAACGTATCGAGGATCTACTCCACGCTCAGCCGGACATCGATGACAGCGCCGCCGATCCGGCCATTGCGCCCGACACCGGCTTGCGCGGCGAAGTCGAGTTCCGTCATCTCAACTTCAGCTACGGTGACACACCCGTGCTCCGCGACATCTCTCTGAGCATCCCTGCCGGCTCCAGCCTGGCCATTGTCGGACCCACCGGCTCCGGCAAAACCACCCTGGTGAATCTCATCCCGCGCCTCTTCGAAGCCCCTGATGGCTCACTGCTTATCGACGGCCGTCCGGTGCGTGAATATCCGCTGGCAACGCTGCGCCGCAACGTGGGCATCGTGCCCCAGGAAACCTTCCTTTTCAGCGACACCATCCGCGAAAACATCCTCTTCGGCGCGCCCAACGCAGGCAGCGATGAGATGCTCGAAGCCGCGGGTGCAGCCCATATCCGCAGCGAGATCGAAGAGTTTCCCCACGGCTTTGAAACCATTGTGGGCGAGCGCGGCGTCACCTTGTCCGGAGGCCAGAAGCAGCGTTCTGCTATTGCTCGAGCCCTGGTGCGCCGCCCGGCTATTCTCATCCTCGATGACGCTTTGGCTAGTGTGGACACCTACACCGAAGAGCGCATCCTCGGCGGCTTGAGCGCCTACGCCGCCAACTGTACTACTCTCCTCATCTCCCACCGCGTATCCACTGTCCGCCACGCCGACCGTATTGCCGTCCTCGAACAGGGCCGGATTGTCGAGTTGGGCCGGCACGAAGAGCTTCTTGCCCTCGATGGCTACTATGCCGCCCTTCATCGCAAGCAGCAGCTCGAAGAAGAGCTCACCGTCGCCAGCTGAGCTATTTCCGCAAAGACGAATGCGTATTTCGTTTTTTGGGAGCAGGACGTACGACAAGACTTACGCCGTCCAGTTCGACGCTGCGGCGGTCTCCAGTTCAAGTCCGTCTGCCGCCTCCACCGGCCTACGCGCCGCGCTGCCGGCGACACGCGCCGTGCCACCGCCTGTCTCCCGCGCCACCTCGCGCCATGCGTCGCGCACATTCCGTACGCAGTCGATTGCATGCTCAAATCTCGCCTTCGATGATCCTTGCGAAGCCTGCAGAATCTGCGCAAAGATCGAGGCATAAAACTCGCTCAGCGCCTGCGCCGGTGGTCCTCCGACGTCCATCCTCAGCCGCGCCTGCAGATGAATAATGATGTCCAGCGCGCGTTTCACCGCCGCCCGGCGCTGCTCTGCGTCTCCGCGTTCTACTGCCGCCATCGCCCCGTATAGAAAGCGGATGATGCCGTCATAGAGCGCCACCACCAAATCAACTGCTGAAGCTCCGTCGAGTGCGTGTTCCCGATAACTTCCCATCGTCATGCTGACTCCTTAGCCATTCCCATTCGGGTTGTAGCCAGTGATCGCCGCGTACATCTCGTTCACCCCCTGCAACTGCGAGGGCAGCGCCTGCAGGATCTCGTTGGCCTGCGTCAGTTCCGCCGTCAGGTTCTTCTTCTGAGCCGCGATCAGTGTCTCCTCCCTCGCAATCTCTGCGTTCAGTGAGGCCTCCATGCTGCTGTTTGCTTTCTGGGCGAGTTTAAGGATGCCTACCGAAGAACCTGTGCCCGTGTTATTCAGCATTCTCGAAAACGTCTGTCCCCAGCTA
The DNA here is from genome assembly GCA_963830225.1 of uncultured Acidobacteriota bacterium. Lineage (GTDB taxonomy): Bacteria > Acidobacteriota > Terriglobia > Terriglobales > Acidobacteriaceae > Telmatobacter. The sequence goes on from CAWHLO010000001.1 coordinate 2,096,687, forward strand.
TTCGCATTCTGGAAGAACCCCACCACACCGCCGTAATCCGAGTTCAGCAGCGAATCCAGCGCATTTGCGTCCAGGGTCATGGTCCCGTCGTTGTTCATGGCAATGCCCAGCGCCGTCAGGCCGCTGATGTCCGTTCCGCCGCTGCTGTAGTTGAGCGCCGTGCCGGTGGTCGTATCGGTAATTGCCGAAGTTACCGTCAGTGCCCCGCCGGTCCCGGCCGTGTTTGAGAGCAGTTCCAGTTGCGACCCCGTGCTGTTGGTCACCACGTTGGCGGTTACGCCGATATTGGCCGCGTCGATGGCCTGCGCCAGCCCCGCCAGTGTCGCCGGCGTCGACGAGTCGCCCACATTAATCGTCTGCGTCGTCCCATTGCCCACCTGGATCGTGATCGATCCCGAAAGGTTGTCGCCAGCATTGGTGACGGCATCGAGATAGCCGCCAGGGTTCTGCGTATTTACCCCGCCCAGAAGCTGCTGCTGCAGCAGGGAGATCGTGGGTGAGCCGAACATCGGCTCCGGATTCCCCGAGCTGTCGTTCCCCTCCTGCGCGTTAATAGCCTTCATCAGCGAGTTGTAGTCATTCACAAAGCTGCTGACCGCGCTCTCTACGGCGCTATTGTCGTTGCCGATGATCACCTGCACCTGCGATCCCGGGGCGCTGGGGGCCAACAATTGAAAGGTCACACCGGGTATGAGATTTGTCACTGTATTCGAGGCGCTGGTCAGGTTGACGCCGTCCACCGTCAGGCTTGCGTCGGCGCCCGTCACCGCCGCGGCGTAGGCCAGGCTCGTCGCCCCATCGGAGATTGTGTTTGTACTTACAGTGATGTTTCCGTTTGCGCCCGAAGTTCCCGAAACCAGGCTCAGCCGTGAGCCCGAGGAGTCCGTAAGGACGCTCGCCGTGATGCCCATGCCCGACGAGTTGATCGCCGCGGCCAGCCCCGCCAGCGTCTGGTCCGAAAGAGTGCTGATGTCGATCGTCTTTGCTGTTCCGCTGCCGACCTGAAGCGTGATCGACCCTGAAAGCGTGTCCGAGACGTTCGCGATCGGCGCCAGGTACCCGCTCGACGTCGACGCCAGGTTGTTTACTACTACCGTATGCGTGCCGGCAATCGCCGAGGCCGAGGCCGAAGTCAGCTCCAGCACGTTGGTGTCGGAGCTCGATCCTGTCTTTTGCGCCAATACTCCCTGGAAATCCGTCAGGGAGCTTATGTCACTGGAGAGATTGGAGAACAGTGCACCCAGGTTCGAGATCACCGTATCCTGGCTCTGCAGGTTGCTCAACTGGTTCTTCCACGGCGTTTCCACGTTTTGGAGATTGCTTACAATCGTGTCCACCGTTGAGGTCACGTCGAACCCCGTGCCGCTCGTCGGCGACCCGAAAGTTAAGCCCACTGTGCCCATGGCTTCCTCCGCAAGGGACTTCAAGCAGCCGGCGCTCCACGCCGGCGCCGGGGCGGATTGGAAAAGACTCACTTCACGCCCTGAACGCCTGCAAACGGGCAAAGCCCGCGCTGCTCACCCTGCGCTTATCGGCACAACAGTGGAAATAGATGAATCAACTGCCCCCTCAGCCCTTAGGCTCACGCGCGTCAAACTCAGTCCAAAGGCACGAAAGGGCTGGGATTTCTCCCAGCCCTTTCACTACGTATGCTAGATTCCGCCGGATCCCGGCCTCTAGATTTAGAGCGGCTGTACGTCAGCAGCCTGCCATCCCTTGGGGCCCTTTACAACGTTGAACTGGACGGCTTGGCCTTCCTGCAGGCTCTTGAACCCACTTGAGTTGATCGCCGAGTAGTGCACGAAGACATCTTCACCGTTCTGACGCGAGATAAAACCGAAGCCCTTCGCGTCATTGAACCACTTCACAGTACCTTGTTCCATTTTGTTCCAAATTCCTGGTTTGAATTGCGCTGGATGAATCGGAGCGACCACTGGCAGAATCTTGCTTGGTTGGGCGAGTACTGCTCACGCCCGGTTCGGTTCTAACGCTGGACACAGTGTACCATCGACTCTCCGGATTCCACACATGAATTCTTGTAGTTACGGGTCATTGCCCATTCCTGTTTTTGGAAACCCATCGCCTAAAAGGGCTTAGAGTCGTCTCCACGCGCTATGCTACTGTGTTAAGTCGCCATGCCCAAAGATCCTGTTCCCGGTCTGCTCATTCGCGCCACGGAGCTGCTCGAAGGCGAATTCGCTGCGCTGCCTGACTTCGATCCTGCCACCCCCGGATCCGTCGATCCTGTTGCCATGGTCCGCGTCCTCGAAACCGTTGCCCACCGTCTGGGAGACAACTACCCATACTTTCATCCCCTCTATGCCGGCCAGATGCTTAAGCCGCCGCATCCAGTGGCGCGCGCTGCCTACGCTCTAGCCATGATCCTGAACCCCAACAACCATGCCCGCGACGGTGGCCGTGCAAGCTCGGAGATGGAGATTGAGGCTGTGCGGCACATTGCCGGCATGTTTGGCTGGTCGGAGTTCCTCGGTCACCTCACTTCCAGCGGTACCTTCGCCAATCTTGAAGCCCTCTGGGTTGCCGGTCGCCTCGCCCCGGGCCGTCGTATTCTTGGTTCTGTCCAGGCCCACTACACGCACCGCCGGATCTCCGCTGTCCTCAAGCTTTCTTACGACGAAATCGCTGCCGACAGCCGCGGTCGCATGGACTTGGACGCCCTCGAGGCCGAACTTCGCAAGGGAAACGTTGGCACGGTGGTTGTCACGCTCGGCACCACCGCCATGGGATCCGTTGATCCGCTGGACCGCATCCTTGCGTTGCGCTCGCGCTATGGCTTCCGCGTTCACGTGGACGCTGCTTATGGCGGCTATTTCCGCCTGATTCCCGAGGCCCTCGATGAGCCAGCCCGCCGCGCCTACGCCGCCCTCGGCGATGCCGATTCGATCGTCGTCGATCCCCATAAGCATGGGCTGCAGCCCTACGGATGCGGTTGCGTGCTTTTTCGCGATCCGACGGTGGGGCGCTTCTACAAGCACGACTCGCCGTATACGTACTTCACGTCGAGCGAGTTGCATCTTGGAGAGATCAGCCTGGAGTGCTCGCGTGCCGGAGCCGCGGCGGTTGCGCTGTGGGCCACCCATCAGCTTCTGCCGCTCACACCCGGAGGCGAGTTTGCCCATGGCCTCGCCCGCGGCCGTGCCGCTGCGCTGGAGCTAGATCGCCGTCTGCGAACTGACGGCCGTTTTCAGTCGTTAACTGCGGGCTCGCCGGAACTCGACATCGTGGTGTGGAAGCTCCGCGCTCCCGATGCCACCCGCGCCTCCGAACTGGCACAAAGGGTGTTTGCCGGGTGCGCCGCGCGCGATCTGCACCTGGCTCTTGTACAATTGCCGCATTCCTGGTTCGGGACCGCCCCCGTGGCTGAAAACAGCAATCCCCAGGAGTCTGTTACCTGTCTGCGTTCCGTGCTCATGAAGCCCGAGCACGAAGACTGGCTCGACAGGATATGGGAAAGATTTACGGCTGCCTGTGCGGATGTCATGGCAGAATGAAACGGTGCTAGAGGGAGGATGAATTTGGCTGCCGAAGAAAACGTTGTCAACCACGCCGGCTACCCATCATGTCTTGATCCCTCTCGGCAACTCCTGTCACCAACTCGCAATCTCCACATTCGAATTCACTTTTCAGAGGACTGACCCGCCATGCACGATCCTGCTGCTTTTCGCTCGATCCACAAGACACGCTACAACGCTGAGCCTGCCATCTTTGTTGGACCTGGCCGCGTCAACCTTATTGGTGAGCACACGGACTACGCCGAGGGTTTCGTCATGCCCGCCGCTATCAACTTTGCCTGTCTGGCCGGCATCTCACCGCGCAACGACGGCAAAATCGTCATCTATTCCGAGAACTACGGCGAAGAGAAGACCTTTGACTCTGCGGCGCTCCCGCCACATGGCAGCAAGCATTGGAGCGACTATCCCATGGGCGTGGTCTCGGTCCTCGCCGGCGAGGGCCACAAGTTTCCAGGCTTCAGCCTCAGCCTTTGGGGCGATGTACCGCTCGGTTCCGGGCTCTCCAGCTCCGCCGCCATTGAAGTAGCCACGGCACTCGCCGTTCTCTCGGTCGTGGGCGCCAGCTATCCGGGCCCTGTCCTCGCCCGCCTCTGCCAGCGGGCTGAAAACGAGTTTGTTGGCGCCAACTGCGGGATTATGGACCAGTTCATTTCCCTCAACGGCAAGGAGAACCACTCTCTGCTTCTAGACTGCCGCAGTCTGGAGTTCAAGCTGGCTCCGATTCCGGATCACGTTGCTCTGGTCATTGCCAACACCATGGTCAAGCACTCCGTGGCAGGCGGCGATTACAAAACCCGCCGCGCCGAGTCGGAAGCGGCCTGCGCCGTCATCGCCAGCCACCGCCCCGGCGTCCCTTTCCTGCGCGACGCTACCCTTGAAGATCTGGATAAGTGGGGCCATGAGATGGCACCCAAATCCCTTATGCGCGCCCGCCACGTCATCAGTGAAAATCTGCGTACCGTGGCTTGCTGCGATGCCCTTCTACGTGGCGACATGGCTGAAGTCGGCCGCCTGATGGCTGAGGCGCATACAAGTTACAGCAAGGATTTTGAAGGAAGTTGTGTCGAAGCTGACGCCATGGTCGCTCTGGCCCAGGATCTGCCCGGGCTCATTGGTGCTCGCCTTACCGGCGGCGGCTTCGGAGGTTGTACCGTCAACCTTGTTGAGCAGGCCCAGGCTCCGGCTTTTGCTGAAGCTCTTGGCGCCCGCTATGCCGCCCAATTCAATATCGTCCCCGAAATCCACATCTGCCATGCTTCGGGTGGTGCACATCGTCTCGAATAATCAGCAATTTCCCGTCACTTGGGCACGAGTTGTGGGTTTCTCCGCAACTTGTGCCCAATTTCCTCGTTTCCCACAAAAGAGGCACGTTTCGCACCGCCGGGAAATTCAGTGTGGAAACGCTTCCTTGGTAAACTTGATTGATACGCGCCTCAAAGTAATATGCGGGCGATCTTGCCTTGTGACCTGACATCGCAGTTTGAATGAGTTCCAGGGCATCGGGTCCGCTGCCGGGGCCGTAGCGGAGTGATGAAGAAAACGATGTCGTTGAATTCGCCGAAGTCCTTCCCCTACGAGTCGTACCCTGCAGCGGGTCTCGTTGCGTATTTTTCCATGGAAATCGCCATTCGGCCGGAGATGCCTACCTACTCCGGCGGCCTGGGTGTTCTGGCTGGCGACACTTTGCGCTCCGCCGCCGATCTTGGCGTTCCGCTGGTTGCCTTTAGCTTGTTGCATCGCAAGGGCTACTTCCAGCAGCATCTTGACCCCTCCGGCACGCAGACCGAAGAGGTTCAGCCCTGGAATCCAGCCGACTACTGCAGCGAGGAGTCAGCCCGCGTTACCGTCGCCATTGAAGGGCGCACCGTTACCGTGCGCGCCTGGCGGTACGACATGGAAGGTTGTACCGGCCATATTGTTCCCATCTATCTGCTCGATACCGACATCGACGAAAACTCGGGCTGGGACCGCGGCCTTTCCGACCACCTCTATGGCGGCGACACGAACTATCGCCTCCAGCAGGAGATTGTGCTCGGCATGGGCGGCGTCCGCATGGCTAACGCGCTCGGGCTGCAGGTCAACGTCTACCACATGAACGAGGGCCACGCGGCATTGCTCACCCTGGCGCTGCTTGAGCGCGAACTGGGTGGAGGCCCGCTGGGTCCTGCGACGCCCATCGATGTGGAGCGTGTTCGCCAGCGCTGCGTTTTCACCACGCATACGCCGGTGCCTGCCGGCCATGATCGCTTCTCAACCGAGCAGACCATCCGCATTCTGGGCCGAGACCGCACTGCGCGGCTCGAACGCCAGGGCTGCTTCCGCGACGGCCTGCTCAACATGACTCTGCTGGCGCTGCATTTTTCCCGCTACGCCAACGGTGTGGCGCTGCGCCATGGCGAAGTCTCCCAGAAGATGTTCCCCGAGTTCACCATCGGGTCTATCACCAATGGCGTCCACGCACCCACCTGGATGTCGGAGCCTTTCCAGCGGATGTTCGATGTGCATATACCTGCGTGGCGCCGCGACAATCTGTTTCTGCGCAATGCACTCGATCTGCCGGTGAACGATATTCTGGCGGCACACGCGCGCGCCAAAGACGATCTGCTGGCCGAGATTGCCACGCGCACCGGGATCATCCTCAATCCCCGCGTGCTCACGCTCGGCTTTGCCCGCCGCGCCGCCACTTACAAGCGTGCGGGCCTCATGTTCACCAACCCTCAGCGGCTGCAGCAGATTGCCGAACGCGCAGGCGGGCTGCAGATTCTATATGCCGGCAAGGCGCATCCGCAGGACGAGCCCGGTAAGGCTCTGGTCCATCACGTTGTAGAAGAGGCGGCGCATCTCTCCAATGACACGCTGCGCATCGTGTATCTGGAGAACTATGCGTGGGATCTGGGAGCCCTGCTGACCGCCGGCGTCGATGTGTGGGTGAACAATCCGCGCCGGCCCTACGAAGCTTCCGGTACCAGCGGCATGAAAGCTGCTCTGAACGGCAACCCCAGCCTCTCAATTCTGGACGGCTGGTGGGTGGAGGGCTGCATTGAGGGTGTGACGGGCTGGGCTATTGAAGACGGCGCCAGCGATGCGGAAGAAGCGGAGGCGTTCTATAACAAGCTCGAGTCCGCTGTGGTGCCTCTCTACAACGCGCCGCGCGAGCAATGGGGCCGGATGATGCGTACGACCGTGGCGTTTAACGGTTCGTTCTTCAATACCAACCGGATGGTCAAGCAATATACGCGCAACGCTTACTACCCGCAGGATGCAGCGGAACCTGTCCGGGTGCAGGAAGAGACTTACGCCGACTGAACGGTTGGGGTGCCTGGCCGGATGGGGTGTACTGACACCCAGTTGCACAGTCTCACAGGCACTGGGTTTCTGGGGAAATTGGTGGGATGCGGTCTTTTGGAATCAATGGGTTAGAGCCAAAACCCAGTTTCCCAGTGGCAAAATTGAATTTTTTTTGCGGCGAAACAGGATGTTTGTTGCGTAACTCTATTTATTTCAATTGCCTGAGCCGTTTTTGATCTCTGAAATCCGTGCATAATCTGGTGATTTTGCGTCTTTCCGCTGCGTGATTGACCGCGGTGCGATGCGCTGCCTTTCGTATGGTTCCGGGATGGGAGCCGGGGGCGAGTTCTGCCTTATCTGTTTCTATTGTGCGCCGGATGGGGGAAATTATCTGCAAAGCAGGGAGCAGGGAGCAGGGAGCAGGGAGCAGGGAGCAGGGAATAGGGAACAGGGAACAGGGAACAGGGAGTGGAAGAGGCTTTGCTCTGGGGGGCTGGTTCCCGGTATGGGCTGCTTTGTGTGGGTCTGCTTTCGCCTAGAATAGGACTATGAGCCACGAAGGGATCCGCTTTGCGTCGAAGGACGAGAAAGCGCGCGATGAAGAAGAGAATCGCCCACTGCCACGCGAGGCTATTACGCCGGAGAAGGTGCGCGTGCTGCTGACCGAGGGCAAGGGTCTGGAGATCGACTGGAAAGACGGCCACAAGAGCGCGTGGAGCTTTGCCTGGCTGCGCAACGGCTGCCCCTGCGCCACCTGCGTGGAAGAACGCGAGCAGGCTGGCCGCAAGCCCGGTGAGGCCAAGGCAAAGCCTGCCGAGCTGCTGCCCATGTACACGCCGCCGCCGAAGCCTTCAAGCGTGATTCCGATTGGGCGCTACGCGCTGCAATTCAACTGGCTCGACGGGCATTCGAGCGGGATTTATTCGTGGGAATACCTGCGGCGGAACTGCCAGTGCAGCGAGTGTACCTTTGCGGCGGCGAAGCCTGCGGGGGCGCCGAACTAGGGCGCGAAGATTTGCGATTTCCCAGATCGCAAAATCGAGACCCTTCGGCAGGCTCGGGGCAGGCTGTGGAGCACCCGGGAAGTTTCATAACAACTCACCCGTCGTCGCAGCGGAGAGATCCCGTCTCGGTGTGCAGGTGGCGAATCGGTGTCTTTCAAGGTGGTCAGGGATCGGAGAGGGTTGGTTCCGGTTTTTCAGGCTGATTTTGAAAGCGGTAAGACCGCCTGATTCAGGCATCGAGAGTGCAGGGTCCGGTGACTGCCGTTGCGATTCTCCTTCGTCACCGGCAAGCCGGGGAAATCGCGAAAACCCGGCGCCCCTGCCTCGTGGGTGGAACTGTCTGAATCACGCCCGGTGAATCAGCCAGTTCTTGACAGTAGAATCTGAATTCTTCGATTCGGTTGCCCCGCGGATGTCGTATCTTTCCCACGTCTTTTGTGGCAGCGGTGGGATGTGCCATGTGATTTAAATCACGTTGGGTCAGCATTGCCGATGACTCGGGCGCGCCGTTGCTGATGTGCTCCTAACTCGATATTTGCTCAGTACATGCGCGAATTCCTGAACACTGGCCGGCATGCAGGAGTAATATTTTCTGGCCGAAGCTTTCAAGCTTTCCCAGGTCTCAAAGGCGAGACCTGGGGCACCCATGTTTTGTGGTTACATCCGCATTTTTAAAGACCTGCGCCACCCGCCATAAGCTGACGCGCGAAACCAGTTCAGACCTTCCCGGCGCAACTCCACACGATCCATCAATCCGGTCCGAGAACGCCCTAAAATCTGGTTGTTTTTCAGTTGACGAAGACTATGCCAATGGCATACTATCTGAATATGCAAACGGTGGTCGAGACTCCCACCTACCTGAAGGCCGCAGAAGCCTTCTACAGCGAAGCCGACCGGGATGAAATCGTTCGCACGATCGCCGCTTACCCGGAAGCTGGAGACTTAATGCCCGGCACCGGGGGATATCGCAAGCTCCGCTTCGCACGTCCCGGCACGGGAAAACGTGGTGGCGCACGAGTCATTTATTTGTACGGCGGTGAAGATTTGCCGATCTTCCTCATTACCGTCTATGCCAAGTCGGAGAAGGGCAATTTAAGCAAGGCCGAACAAAATGCGCTAGCAAAGATGGCAAAGAGCTTCTTTGCCGATTACAGGGGGACGCGATGAGCAAATTGTTTGAGGAGATGGCCAAGGGTACGGCAGAAGCCCGTGCCTACATGGAAGGAAAGCGCAAGGGGTACAAGGTCACTTTGCCTGAGACCGTAGACGTACGGAGTATCCGCAAGCACCTGCGTCTTAGCCAGGAACGTTTTGCCGAGAGTTTCGGGCTGTCAGTAGATGCCGTGCGTCATTGGGAATCAGGCCGCCGACAGCCGGAAGCTGCTGCGCGTGCACTTCTGATCGTCATTGCCGCTGACCCTGAATTTGTCATGCGTTCGTTGGCTAAAAGTGCATGAATATTTGCCATGCATATGATTCCCTTGCATATTGCTTGCGAGACAACCGCCCGTCGTGAATGTGGCACACGCCTGCACGACCGCCAACGGTTCAGTTTGAAACTTGACAACAATTGCCGCGCAAGAGTTGCTGCGCCGGATCCGGACCGCTGCTACAGACTACTTCTGTCGGACGGAAGCGCTTCGGGACATCTCCAGATGGCCGACTGACGGCGCAGAACGCGTGATAGCCTGCTATTTCGCTGCCAGTCGATCACGAATGCCCGCAATCCAGCTGTGGTATTTGGGTCTGAGATGTTCCACGTACCAAGTATCGATCGCTGCTTCTGCGGCCTTTAGATAGCGATCGGCGTTACCTGCTTGGCCGAGCATCCGGAATAGCTGCGCAAGATAGGTGAGACGGCGGGGAGACTGCTTTGCACCGTAGCTGCGCATCATTGGAAAGCACAAGAATAGCTCCCAATTCTCCCGCTCGAGCGCCCGCAGAGCCGAACTCGGATTTCGAAATTGCTCCAGCCAAGGGAGGCCTTCCTCAGCGAGCACGGTACGTGCATCCTGTGCGGAGTCAAAGGCGGTCCTCGCATGCGGGCTTATCAGTTCACTGGGCGTCAGCCAATTGGATATGTGGCATTCGTTTGCGATGGGCCTCGGATTTCCCTCGCGGTTCTTTCTGAACAGGCCGTCTTCGCGCAGGTCGCTCCAGAATAGTCCGAGTCCGATTCGAAAAAGACCTGGCGGATGGTTTCCGACTCTTCGCTCATAGGGGTCCATTGGAAGAACCTCTACAACTTCTACCAGGTCATCGGAAATGCGATGAGCCAAACGATCCGTAAACTCCGAAAACCCGACCTGTCTGAGGACGGGCCACAGGTCTCTCCGTGCGGCAATGGTTTCTATTTCTAGATGCTGACGAACATCTGTTGAGCCTTGTGGAAGTGGCGCCGCAGCCCAGATCGGGCCTTCCAGGCGGCCTCTTCCCTTCGAAGAGGAGTGTCCGCAATCTGATTTGGGAGTAAAAGCGCCAAAATGGTCCCAAAGTTCGCGAACATCAACTGCATACCTTTCCTCTCCAGGTCGGCCGCTCTGAATAGTCGAAAAATCCAGAATCTTTCCGATCATCCGATCAAGAGACTCTGCCGCGGCAGCGGCGAATTCTTCGTTCGGAGATTCCTCGTGACGCAAGAGCAAAAGAAGACTGGCCACGGAATTCCAGATATACGAACCGCGGGTACCGGCACAATTCAGTGGAGCCCTCGCTGAAATGCTGTCTGCACTCATCCCGGCGATCAGGCGATCTACACTGTTCCGCTCCTCGAACCACTCGGGAATAGTGTGTGCAGCCAGATACCGGAGTTCTTCGAAACACGATGCCGTGGTCCTGCCCTCCGGGTCGATGAAAAAGATATCGTCGCGCGCGAATCCATCCACAGGCGTCCGCTTGCGCACCTGGAAACGGAACGCGCAGTGATGTTCGCGCGGAGCAAGCTGGCCGGTTTGGTCGCGAGGAAGGCCGTTTTCGCCTGGCTGGCCAATGATGTAGACACCAAGGTTGACCGTGAAAGAGAACGTGGTACAGCCGAGGCCCCCGGCGAGGTAGGAGTTGAAGGATTGGAAGTTAACCACGTTAAAAAAGGGACTACGATTGGCATACGCATTGCGCGCTTCAAAACGGGTGAAACCAAGTTCGCGAAGTAGGGGCCAGATCTCAGACCGTATGAGCTTGTTGATCGTTTTGCTATCCATCTAGGACGATTATGACGGAAATTCGGTGCTGGGCGCGCTACTTCAGGCATTCGGGGCGTATCACCGGCTAACCGGAGATTTCCCCAACGGCAGCTCTCCGGGGCTAAAGCCCGAAGCATTTTGGGGCTGTTTTCGGCACGACTGAACAGGTTGCTGAAAAAGAGAAGGCCGAATGAACTCGGCGAGAAAGCAGCCCTCAGCGGCTAAAGCCGCACTCATTTTAAAGTTTTTGCGGCGGGGCTGGGAGTTAAGAAAGGCGTGCGGATGAGGTCCGGAGTATCCCAGGTCCCAAAAGCGAGGCACCTGGGGCACCCATGTTCAGTTGGTGAACTCACTTCCCACGGCACGCGGACACCCGGCAAACGGCCTCTCCGCGCGGGGAGGCCGTTTGCGGTTATGCTGCGATTGCGCTTATTCGCTGAAGGCCACGCCGTTAAACGAGGCCACTCCAATCGAGTTGGAGGTGGCCACCAGTGTGAGGCCGCCAAAGGTGTCGATCTCGTAGACAGCAACATATGCCTGTCCATCGTCGGTATAGATCGCCGCGAGCCATTTTTGATCTTTGGACACGGCGAGATCCGTGGGCGCACCCGGCACGGAGACGTCCTTGTAGAAGGCTCCGCCCTTGTCGTCACTGAAGAAGACGGAGATGGCATCCGCAGGAGTATTGCCTGTGTACCATGTGCTTCCCGGCCCTTTGGCTACCCAGCAAGGAGCATTACTGGGAAATGGCGGCGTGGGGCCGGCAATGGGGAATACCTGCCGTTGCTTGTTCACGATAGCGAAGCTGTTGGGGCTGTGGGCCGGCGTAAAGCCTAAGATGTCTTTCCAGAATGCGGCCCCGAGCGGAGTATCGTTGGCGCCGGCGGGCAAGGGGATCGGGGTGCTCGTTCCGTTGAGTACGCCGCCCCTCCAGGCGAGAGGCAGTTGAAGGACAGACCCCGAAGTCATTGTTACGGCCGCCCAGCTTTCACCCACCACGATTTTTGCGGCCGAAGGATCGTTGAGGGCCACCACGGGACCAACGGCGCGGCCTGCGGGCCAGAGATACGTTTCCGCGCAATTGGCACCAACCACGAACAGGTGGCGCCCAGTCAAGGCGACGGAATCCGGTTTCATGCAGCCTTGAGCCAGAGGGATGGTTTTTGCCACCGCGATGAAATCGTTGTACCGCACGAGTTGGCTGACGGTGTTCGAGCCGTAGTTGGCCACCGCGCCGAAACCATCCTTGAACTGCAGAATGCCGGCGTTGCCGCCCGCCCCGCCTTTGCCGTTGGTAGGCATCATGTTGTCAAAGGTGAGTGAAGGCGTCGTGCCCGTATTCAGCTTGAATACGACGACGGCGTTTCCGCTGCTGCTGTTTGTACTGGTGACGACCAGCACGCTTCGTTTTGGCTGCGCCGCGACCGACAGCGTACCGGCGAGAAAGAGGGCTGCCAGCAATACGCTGATGCGACCCCGACGAGACTTCTTGAGCTGTTTAAAGTTCATGGCGATCTCCTTCATATCTGTGGTGGCGGTCTGCCCCGTTCGCGAGCTACCGGGTTCTGCGGGGAAGCGGAGCACATTCACTGGTAGATATTCGGTTGGAGACGGGAAGAAGTTACGCGTTTTAACGCGATTCTGCCTGCATAAATAATTTGCGCATCGCGTAACTTTCCTGCATTCTTGATCGAAATACAAATACCGGCTACAGGCAGGTGGGCCAGTGCGGGCCGTGCCGCGGCGAATGGATTGCATGAGCCAGCCGCAACTGGTAATGAAGACAACTGGACTCTCTCAGGCATGCAGCAAGATTGCAATCTCGAGATGCTGATGGCCCGCTATCAAGAGGGGGATTTGGTCGCGGCTACAGCGCTGGTTGAGTGTGCCGCGCCTAATCTTTACAGGTTTTTTCTTGCTCAGGCGGAAAGCCGGGCGGATGCCGAGGACCTGCTGCAGGAGACCTGGCTTCGCATCCACAAGGTGAGGCATACCCACCGGCCAGGTGAGCCGGTGCTGCCATGGCTTTACGCCATTGCGCGCCATATTCGCATCGACCACTATCGAAAGTCGATGCGGACTGTCGTCGGTGTGAGAGAACTGGAGACGATGTCACAGGAAACGGTTTCGGCTGCGGGGCACATGGACCGGGCCGATGACCTGGAGGCGCTGCTGGCTCCGCTTTCAGCCAGTGAACGCGAAGTGGTGGAGATGTTGAAGGTGGCTGGAATGTCACTGGAAGAAGTTGCCCGGGCCACGTCTTCAAGCGTGGGATCAGTGAAGCAGAAGGCTCACCGGGCATACAAGAAGCTGAGGGAGCGCATGACCGCGGTTGCCTTCGGCGGACGCCAAAGTCGAGGAGCGTCATGAAGGAACGAGAAATCGACGACGTTCTTCGCGCGGCGGCCCCGCCCCCGCGCAGCCTCGATCCGGTGCTGCTCAAGAGCCTCACCGAATCGGTCAAGGCAGGGCTGCGCCCGGTGCGTCCTCTTCCGCCAACGTGGCTGCTTGACCTGGGACTGGTGCTCGTCTGCGCGGTTGTGGCACTGGCGGGCGCGGCCCGCGCGGGGTTCTACGGTTTCGACAAAATGGATGGCGTCGAGCGCGTGCTCGTCTTCTCAGTGCTTGCAATTCTTCTCTGGGTGGCGGGTAGCGAATACGCGCAAGCCATGATTCCGGGAAGCCGGCGCCGGTTCTCATCCGGCGCGCTTCTCGCGACGGTTATCGCAACCCTGGGCGTGGTGCTGGCGGCCCTGTTCCGCAACTACCACGTCAGCCATTTCTTCTCTGCCGGTATCGTCTGTCTGCTCACCGGCTTTGTGCATGCCATTCCCGCAGCACTGCTGGCATGGCTGCTGCTACGGCGCGGCTTCGCGGTGAATTTTGTTTCCGCGGGCCTGGCCGCGGGCGCCCTTGGAGGGGTGGCCGGCGTGGGCATGCTGGAACTGCACTGTCCGAATTTTCAGGCTGCTCATGTGCTGGTTTGGCATCTGGCCGTTGTGCCATTAAGCGCCGCGGCGGGAGCATTGGTGGGATGGGCGCTTCGCCGCCGGTCAGCCGGACCGGACCGAGGCGGCCGCCCCACAGATTCTTGAGGCCGGACGGAGAGCGTTTTGGGGGCCATTGTCCGGAGAGGTGACAGCCAACCCCCACCCGCCATCTTCGTCAATCGAGTTTGATAATGAACGCCGATTTATCGTCGATCTCGTCGGCGCGGCCAGTCTGTAGCAGCTTTTCGTCGCGTTCTACTGCATAGTCAATGACTGCGTTACAGATCTCCTTCGCGGACTGTTGAGCGCAGTTCCTGATGGTTTCTTCAAACCTGCGCTCTTCTTCCTTGTCGCTACCGTCAAAGAGTCCATCCGTATAGAGGAAGAGGATGTCTCCGCGTCCCATGAGAGTAATTTCTGCCATGTCCGACGAGAGGATCGGGTTCTTGCGGAGCTTGACCGGGTTATAGCGGTTCCGGTCTGGATGTTCTTCGTGAATCTCGAGCCCCAGCGCGAGGAACTGCGCCATACAAGCCCTGCCGATTTCCATGAAGCATTGGTACTTTGCCGAAAAGACCAACGGCGGCGGATGACCGAAGTTTACAAAGCGGAAGTGTCCGTCAGGGCGGATCTCACCGTACAAAAGGGTGGCAATTTCGCGGCTGCCCGCGTCCGTGGCATGCTGCAGCGCATTTCTGGCGGTTGCCGATTGTGCCAGCCTGAGATTGAGTTGTTCGAAAACCGTGGGCGCAGTCGTCCCGCTGCGGTCGAGTTCAGAAAGCATAAAAGCGTGCAGGGTATCGTGCACCGTGGATGCGATTTTGGCTGCGATGACGCCGTGACCCTCCGCGTCGACCAGCAAAATGCCGGCGGTTGTAGAAAGACTGGTCAGGTTTTCTGCAATCCTCAACTGCTCCGAACTTTTTGCCTTTCGATATTGAAAGGCATCGTGATCAGCGTAATCCGGTTGCGAAGGAAGCCACTGCACGTGCGCATCGACCTCATTGCGCGGCAGGGCGTCCTCGGGCAAGGGCTCCAGATATTGCTTTGCGTGCCGTCGAGCCTGCTCGATGCGTGCCTCAATGTTGTAGCGCTGCGAGAAATTGATGTACTCGTAGAGGTCACCACCTACCGTGGCAGCCGGAACCGTATTGCCGTGCATGTCAATGCCGGGCAAGTGCGGTATTTCGCCCTCGACCGGCATGAGTCTCCTGCGGAGATATTCGTCAATCGTCAGAGGTTCGCTAATCGTGACCGATGACATAATCTCTTTCTCCTCAAATCGCCGTCTCTACTGTTCCCACATCGTCAAATCCACTCCACCCTAGTTGCCAAGCCTGTGTGCATTTTCCGGTGAAGCGGTCCGCTGAATCCGGGGATGTGGACCTGTCTCAGAGCACAGCGATGTGGAATGGTTTTTCTACAGTACCTAGATGGGCCTGACGAGTCAAGGCATCGTCTTCAAGGTTTGTGAGGATTTCCTGTTTCGGAGGATCGTCCAAGCGTTTGACGCAGCCTGAGTTATGCTTCTGCGCGCGCGAAAGTTAGAAGAAGGTTAACAACGAAAAACGGGTATCACGATTCGGTGCTCCGATCGAATGAACGGCAAAGGTTGCGATTTGTTTGTTCAGCCCGCGGCGGCACCAACGTCCGCCCTGGCAGGCCCGGTATTATGACTAGGTTGGTGGTCTCCCAGGTGCCTCCGCCGCTGCGGACGAGGTACCTGGGCGCCCGGCTCTGGGGTACCTAATATTGTTCTGTCCTGGAATTTTGGAGTTGGGTTGGGATTGCGTCCCGGCCAATGAGAAGGAGCTTTTCAATGATTACTCGCCGCGTCGCTCTCAAGGGTGTGATTGCAGTCGCCGCCGCCGCCAGCATCCGTGCGGGATTTGCAGAGTCAGCCGACAAAGACGATGCCGTTCCAGAAGGCTATAGCCTGGTTTGGCGCGATGAGTTCAACATTGCGGGCGCGCCAAACCCCAAGAACTGGACCTATGAACACGGTTTCGTGCGGAATCAGGAGTTCCAGTGGTATCAGCCTGAGAATGCGATGTGCGCCGGCGGGAAATTGATCATCGAATCGCGTCGAGAGACGGTCCCCAATACCAATTATCAGCCAGGCAGCAAAGATTGGCGACTGGGCCGCCGCACTGCTCAGTACACGTCTGCAAGCCTCACAACACGCGGTCTGCGCAACTGGCAATATGGCTATTTTGTGATGCGTGGCCGGATCGACACGCGTCCGGGCATCTGGCCCGCCTGGTGGACGCTGGGAATCTCGAAGCCGTGGCCTGCGTGCGGGGAAATTGACATCATGGAATATTACGCCGGCCACGTGAACGCGAATGTCGCCTGGGAGAAAGCCGACGGCCGCGCGCAATGGGTTACGACCTTTAAGCCGATCAAGGAATTTCAGGATCCACACTGGTCTGAAGACTTTCACCTCTGGGCGATGGAATGGACGCCGTCTTACATCCATCTCTACCTGGATAAAGCGCTAATGACCTCCGTTGACCTATCCCGCACGCGCGATCCTCGCTACGACGGGTTCAATCCCTTCCACCAACCGGCCTTCATGATCCTGAATCAGGCCATCGGTGGCCAAAGTGGCGGCAATCCCGCGCACACGAAGTTTCCATCGCGCTTTGAAGTGGATTACGTGCGAGTGTATCAGCGGAACTCGTGAAAGCGGTTGTGAACTTCAACTTGCTGGCGAGTGGCCTGAGTCTTAAGGATGTTAACTCACCACAAGCGAGGGGTGGCCGTAAGGCTAGCGAGAAACAAAGTGCTCTACGGGCTGTTTTTTGGCGATGCGGGCCGCCTCCCATAACATGAATTTGTGGGCGAAAAAGAACCCATCGCAAGGGAAACGTCGCGCGCGGGTTCTGGAGGCCACGCCTACGATCCTGGTGTAGAGGCCGACAAGTGGAAGCGCTGGTTGATCGCCATTGCGGTGATGACCGCCGCAGTGATGGAGCTGGTGGATACATCGGCGATCAACGTCAGCCTGCCCTACATCGCCGGGAATCTCTCCGCGTCTGTAAATGAAGCTACCTGGGTGCTGACGTCCTACCTGGTGGCCAACGCGGTCATCCTGCCGCTTTCAGGATGGATGGCCAACTATTTCGGCCGCAAACGTCTGCTGCTGATGAGTGTTGGCGGGTTCGCGACGGCGAGTGTGCTCTGCGGGCTGGCGCCGACGCTGCCTGCTTTGGTTTTCTTCCGCGTGCTGCAAGGCGTGGCGGGCGGCTCTCTGCAGCCCACGTCGCGCGCCATCCTGCTGGAAACCTTTCCCCGCGAAGAACGCGGACAGGCCATGGCGCTATGGGGTGTGGGCATTGTGATCGCGCCCATCGTGGCGCCGATGCTGGGCGGGTGGCTGACGACCGATCATTCCTGGCGTTGGGTTTTCTTTCTCAATGTGCCTATCAGTCTGCTGGGCATTTATATGGTGCGGACTTTCATTTCCGATCCGCCCTACATTCGCCGCACCTCGACGCGGATCGATTACTGGGGCATGGGTATGCTGGCCATCGGGATCATGGCGCTCCAGGTGGTCTTCGACAAGGGGCAGGAAGACGATTGGTTCGGCTCGCATTTCATTGTCACGATGTCGATCATCGCGGCCGTCTGCCTGATTGCCTTCACCATCTGGGAATTGCGCGTGCGCAATCCGGTGGTGCACTTTCGACTGCTTCGCTATCGTACGTTTGCGACCGGCACGTTCCTTTCCATGTCTCTCTTCTTTGCGCTGTATGGCAGCATTGTTCTGCTGCCTCTGTTCATGCAGGAGCTGCTGGGTTTTCCGGCGATTACCGCGGGGATATGGAACTCGCCGCGCGGGATTGCCACTATGGCAATGATGCCGATTGCCGGCATTCTTATCGGCAAGCGGTGGGACATGCGCGTGCTGTTGAGCGCCGGCCTGGCGGTTTCCGGGATCGGCGTATTCCTCTTTTCGTTTATGAATCTGAATGCCGGTCCGTGGAATTTTGTCTGGCCGGAGATGGTCATGGGGGCGGGATTGTCGTTTATGTTCGTCCCGCTGGCGACCATCACGGTTGACCCCATTCCGCAAGAGGAGATGGGCTACGCGACCAGCCTGATTGCGCTTGCCAGAAACCTGGGCGCGGGAATAGGGATCTCAGTGTTCACGGCATTTGAGGTGCGCCGCCAACAGTTTCACCAGATGCGACTGGCGGCGTCAGCAGCACAAAAACAGGGCCTGCCCGCCAACCTGCTCGCAGAGCTCAAAGACTATTTGCGGCAACAGGGCACGGGCCCAGGGGGCGCGACGCACGGAGCGCTGGCTCTCTTCTATCGCCGCTTACTGCAGCACGCTTCCGCGCTGAGCTATTTGGACGGCTTTCGCGTTATGGCTGTGCTGCTGTTCGCTGCAATTCCGATTGTCTGGATTATGAAGAAACCGACCTATGCATCCCGCGCTGGGCGGTAAGCGGGATGCATGGATCTTTCCGGGGCGGCCAGCCCGATTCCGCTTGTGGCGCATCACGCCAGCCGAGGACTATGAGAAGCGTTGATTCCCGGTTCCTGATGTGACACAATGAGTCACATGAAGACGATTACGATTCGCGATCTGCACCAGGAGACTGGCCGGTGGGTTCGGCAGGCCTCCTCTGGCGAGGTATTTGTGACCGAGCGCGGGAAGCTGATTGCGAAGATCGTAGCCGCCGTCCCACCGCCTTCGAAGCCTTTTTTCGCGGATCCCCGGTATACGCGGGCTTTTCTTCGCCACCGGAAGTCTCTTCGCGGTGGAACCGATGCGACCGCGATTGTCAGCCAGGATCGTGATCGCGAGGTCGAGTGATCTACTTCGATACCAGCTATCTGGTGCGGTTGTACTATCAGGATCCGGGCGCCGACCAGATTCGGGCTCTGGCTGCGACCGATCACATTGCTTGTGCGGCGCTAGGACAGGTGGAGATGATGGCGGCCTTCCATCGCAAGCTGCGCGAACGAGCGATCAAGCCGGCGGCCTATGCTGCGCTGGCCGACCAGGTGGAGGCGCATATCAAAGCAGGCGCATTTCATTGGCTTGCGCAGGATGGAGAGGTCCTTTCGCGAGTCCGACAAGTGTATCGGAATCTGCCCGCATCGGTGTTCCTGCGCGGGGCCGACGCCATTCATCTGGGAACTGCGGCTGAGGCAGGTTTCCGTATCGTCTACTCGAACGATGCACACCTGCTGGCTGCGGCCAGGCATTTCGGGATTGAGGGCAGGAATGTGATTTAGGCTCACGATTGGTTCAATAGCAGCATTTTCGAGGCAGAATCGAGAGTTGCCTGGATGGGGAGGTTGAGCGCGTTCTGTTTCAGCTAGCGCGGTCGCAGACGACGCGAAAGCCGTAATCAGCGTATTTGAATTCCGGTGGGATGCTGGAGCGTGCGGAGCATCGTGAGATCTTGATCTGGTGCCGCCAGGCACCGCCGCGCGAAGATTTTCTGCTGCCTTCTTCCGGTCCCTGCGGATTGCGATCGGGTGAATCGGCATAGTAATCGGCTTCGTACCAGTCGCTGCACCACTCATGCACGTTCTCGCATATATCGAATAAGCCGTAGGCATTCGGCTGCGATTGTCCGACCGGTTCAGGGCCGGTTTTCCAGCGAGTGTGGTAGGCGGGACGGGAAGTTGGCGGATCGTCGCCCCAGGGGAATGACTTGCCTTCGGCACCGCCGCGCGCGGCCCGCTCCCACTCAGCTTCAGTAGGAAGGCGATAGTGCGAGCCGGTGATTGAGGAAAGCCAGGCGCAATATTCCACGGCGTCAAACCACGAGACCGCGACCACAGGCTGCTGCGGATGAGAGAGGTTGGGATCGCCCCAGGTTGGGGGCGGCACGATGCCGGTGGCGCTGAGAAACCGCTCGTACTGCTCAACGGTGACCTGGGTTGCCGCCATGGCAAAGGAGTCGACCCAGACGCGGTGAACAGGGCTTTCCGAAGCCTGACCGGCGTCGGATCCCATGGAGAACCAGCCGGCGGGGATGGGAATTCGGGTTGGCTCAGTGATTGGCGCGCGGTGGGCAATTGAGGTCATGGTAGATCGACGGGAAGAACCCCCTTCCATGTTAGCTTGCGGCTGGAGTTGGATTGAGGCCAAGGCTCGCTGGATTTGATTTCGGTTGCCGCTGGGTCGAAAAACGACTGCTCGAAGGTTTCGCAGCGCCCCTCCGGGGCGCAGGTCTTTCTCTATTCCTGCTGCCCAGGATTTCATCCTGGGCTATTTTCGCATTCCCCCTCCGGGGGAAAATACGGCCGAGGTACTTCGTTTTTCATCTGCGTTTACGGCTCAGTTGCTCAGCTCAAATACGGCTGAGGCTGTGCCCTTTCAAAGCGCGTTGTCGATGATCCGGCGGGACGGGACGCTAGAACCCCCGGAGATAGAGCGTGTAGACGACCACCGACGCCAAGAGGCAGTAGATGCCGAAGTAGTGCCAGCGGCCGTTTTCAAGCCAGCCGCTGAGCCATTTGAGCGCTACGAGTCCGGCAAGGAACGAGAAGACCATGCCGAGGATGCTGGGAATAAAGAGGCCGCTGAGGTGTAGAGAGCCGGTGCTGCCGGCGGCGATGGCAGCCTGTGCCTGGGCATGTTGCTGGTGCAGGGCGCGCAGGACTTCTTTGGCGATGGCCGCGGGCGTGAGAATGATGACCAGCGCAAAGCTGAAGACTTCAGACTGCCGCTTGGTGGCTCCGGCGAGCATGCCGGTGGAGATGGTTGTGCCGGAGCGCGAGAAGCCGCGGAAGGGTACTGCGAAGCCCTGCACGAAACCGATCCACAGGGATTGCCGCATGGTCACATCGCGGTCGCGCTCGAGGCTGGGATCGTTGCGGTCTTCACGCCGGCGGAGCAGCCCGGCGACGATGATCATGATACCGGCGGCGAAGAGGGCGATGGCAATCCAGTTCAGTTTTCCGAAGAGATCTTCAATGTGCGCATTGGGAATGTTGCGCAGGACGGTGTGGTCAATGAGCTTGAAGAGGCCCACGCCGATGACGCCGGTGACGAGCGTGGCCGCGATCAGACGCCAGGCCATTCGCTTGAAGACTTCGATGCTGGAAAAATAGGCCTGCTTCCAGCTCTTCCAGAAGTAGACGATGACGGCGAACATGGTGCCGGTGTGGAGCATGACCAGCAGCAGCGTCATTTTGGGCGAAGTGACGTTGAGTCCCATGAGCTTTTCAGCAACGATCACGTGCGCGGAGCTGGAAATGGGCAGTAATTCGGCGAATCCCTGCACGATGGCAAGGACGATGATTCGCAGCAGCATCATGATGTCAGTTTACTGGTGAGCCTGTTGATAATTTGCGGGTTCTTCGCGCCGGGCGGGGGTGGGATCTTGCGTCGTGGGCGGGTTTTCTATCATCGATAACGAAGGCGTTTCCGGAGGAGGTGTATCCGGCTGCGGTGGTTCCCACCCTTGCGACAGGAAGAAGTCGCAAGGATGGGGCACGGAAGGGGTGTTTATATTGGAGCTTCCCGGATCATTTGCCGCGGGCTATCGTGGCATCCCACTCTCGCGCCAGAAGAGAGGCGTGAGGATCGGGCACGGGGCTTTGGGTACAGCAATTCCGGGATCCCCGTAGACAGGTACCGGAGTAGATTAAGCAGCGAAATTGCCGAAGGAGCGAGAGATGAAGATTGGATTTCTGGGGTTGGGCCAGATGGGTACGCCGATGGCCCTGCGCCTGGTGGCGGCAGGACACGAATTGACGGTTTGGAACCGGAGCGAATCGCGCGCCGACCCGCTGATTAAAGAGGGGGCGGTTCTGGCAGGCACGCCGGCCGAGGCCGAGCTGGGCGCCGAGGCCGTGATTACGATGCTGTTTGACGACGCCGCGACCGAGAACGTGCTCTTTGGCGATAACGGATTGATGGACGCGCTTTCTCCGGGGGCGCTTCATATTTCGTGCAGCACGATCAGCGTGGCACTGAGCGAACGGCTGACGAAGGAACACGCCCGGCGCGGGCATCAGTACGTGGCTGCGCCGGTTTTTGGCCGGCCGAATATTGCCGAGGAAGGCCGGCTGTGGATTGTGGCGGCGGGCGCCGAGGATGCGGTGGCCAAGGCACGGCCGCTTTTCGAACCGTTTTCACGGGGTGTGAGCGTGGTGGGCGAAGAACCGCGGCAGGCACATGCGGTGAAGCTTGGCGGCAACTTTATGATCAGCGCCATGATTCACTCGATGTCAGAGGCGTTCGTCTATGCGAAGGCGCAGGGGGTGGATCCGGAAGCTTTTATCGAGACGATCAATAATGCTCTGTTTCAGTCGCCGTTCTATGCGGCGTATGCCAATGTGATACTGCATCCGCCGGAGCATCCCGGCGCCACGATGGGTCTGGGCGCCAAAGATCTGAATCTGTTGCGCGAGGCCGCCGCGAGCCGCGGCGCCAGCCTGAGCCTGGCCGACAACATGGCGGAGATCTTTGCGGAAGCGCAGCGCATTGGGATTGGCGGTGAGGACTGGGCCGTGGGCCAGTACAAGATGGCCCAGCGACGGGGCCAGCTTGTAAGATGAAGAGCAAATGACAACATTAAAGGGAAAGATTGTACTGATTACCGGCGCCAGCTCCGGCATTGGCGCGGCTGCGGCACTGGCTTTTGCGTCTCAGGGCGCACGATTGCTGCTGGCCGCGCGGCGTGCCGGCAGGCTGGCTCAGGTGGCAACGGAAGCCTTGGAACGCGGAGCCGAGGCCGTTCACTCCATCCATCTGGATGTGCGGCACAGGCACGCCGTGCAGAGCACCATTGACGAGCTGCCGGAAGAGTGGGCGGAGATCGAGATTCTGGTGAACAATGCCGGTCTCAGCCGGGGCCTGGACAAGCTCTACATGGGCAAGGTCGAGGACTGGGAGGAGATGATCGACACCAACTTCAAGGGCCTGCTCTACGTTTCGCGCGCCGTGATTCCGGGCATGGTGGTGCGCGGCCGCGGCCACGTGATTAATCTTGGCTCGACGGCCGGCGAGCTGCCTTATCCGGGCGGGTCAGTTTATTGCGCCACGAAAGCCGCGGAGCGTTCCATCAGCGACGCGCTGCGCGAGGACCTGCTGGGTACTCCGGTACGGGTTACGAGCGTGGATCCCGGGGCGGTGGAAACGGACTTCAGCCTGGTGCGGTTCCGTGGGGATGCGGCTCGGGCGTCGAAGGTGTATGAGGGGATTGTTCCGCTGACCGCCGAGGATATTGCAGACGCGATCCTCTGGGCTGCCACACGGCCGCCGCACGTGAATATTGCGCGAATTTCAATGACACCTGTGGATCAGGCCAACTCGCTGCTTTTCCATCGGCAGAGCTGACCGGGCGGAAGACGCGGGAAGGCTGCGCCTTTGGGGAGGCGTGAGGGATCAGAGTTGCGCCTGTTTTGAGGCCGCTTGAGATAGAGCAGGAGATACAGGGCTGCTTCGATCTCCCGGCGGGAGCCTGAGAGACCGGTTGAAACGCGAAGGTTTCTAGCCCAGAGCCGCGATTTGTGCTTCGATCTGTTCCAGCGCGGCCTCAAGCGCCGCACGCCGTGCGGGGTGCGATGTCCGCTGGGACAGGATATTTTCCCGTTGCAGGTCAAGCGCCTGCTTGCGGCGCGTCTGCACTGCACGTTGCCGCTCGCCTTCACGCCGTGCTTCTTCGCTTACGAAGCCCTCGGCGAGGCCGTTTTCCCCTTGCTTCATGGCGTCCGCCATTTGCTCCTCCATGAGCTTTTGTTCCCGAGATTTGGGACCTATGATTTATTGTACGTGGGTTCGGTTGGGAGCATCCCGCGAACTGAACCTGGATTCCACCGGAAGGAGGGGAGATTCCCCCATGCATGCGTGGCAGATTTCTTCTTTTGGCATTGATTCTCTGGAGTTTGTGGAACGGCCGGACCCCAGGCCCGGAGCCGGCGAAGTGCTTGTGAGTGTTCGTGCGGTTTCATTGAATTTTCGCGATCTGATGACGGTCAAGGGCCTCTACGATCCCGAATTGAAGCGGCCCCGGATTCCCTGTTCGGACGGGGCGGGCGAAGTGGTTGCCGTGGGGGAGGGGGTGACGGCCTGGAAGCCGGGCGATCGCGTGGCCGGCATCTTTATGCAGAACTGGCAGGACGGGCCGCTGACTCACGCCAAGGCCAAGGGGGCGCTGGGCGGCGATATCGACGGCATGCTGGCGACTCACGTGGTGCTGAAGGAGTCTGGCCTTGTGGCGTTGCCCGGGCACCTGAGCTTTCAAGAGGCGGCGGCGCTGCCCTGCGCGGCTGTGACAGCCTGGAATGCGCTGGCTGCGGGCAGTCCGAAGCCCGGAGCGACGGTTCTGATTCAGGGGACCGGAGGTGTTTCGATTTTTGCGCTGCAGTTTGCGAAGCTCATGGGGCTGCGCGTGCTTGGCGTGTCAAGCAGCGACGAGAAGCTGGCGCGAGCCGCGAAACTGGGGCTCGACGCGGGGTTGAACTACCGCAAGGATCCCGACTGGGAACGGTGGGCGTTTGAGGAGACCGGCGGCACGGGCGTGGACATGGTGGTGGAGGTGGGCGGCGCGGGTACGCTGGGCCGCTCGCTGAAAGCCATACGCACGGGCGGCACGATTGCGCAGATTGGCGTTCTGGCGGGTGTTACCGAATCCATCCTTATCCCCTCGATACTCCACAAGGTGGCCAACATTCGCGGGATTTATGTGGGGTCGCGGCAGAACTTTGTGGAGATGAACCGCGCGGTGAGCCTCGCTCAGTTGCGGCCGGTTGTAGAGGTGTTTTCCTGGTCACAGGCTCGGGAGGTTTTGCATCGCATGGAGAGTGCGGCGCACTTTGGGAAGTTGGTGCTGAGCGTGGATTGAGGTGGGCTGCGGTAGATGCTGAGGCCTGCGAGCCGGATGTGCGGGTTCGTATCGTATCCGTTGGCTTTTGTGGCCTCCCAGGTCCCCAAATGCGAGGGACCTGGGGCACCCGGCAACTACGAGTTGGCTTCGAGCGGGTGGACCGCCCGCCCAACATCCTCAGGACCCGGGCCACCTGCCATCCCCGGTCCCCAACGGCGAGGGACCGGGGCCACCTGTCGGCGCAGAACTCTCTCTCGCTTGTTCCGCCACCTCCGGGCATTCTGGTGCGTCATTCTGTGCTATCTCTGTGTTCTGCTGATGGGCCGCGGAAGGCTGTTATTGTTGCACCGAGGCCAACGACGGATTCCCGGGGGGGACCGCCCACGCGTTTCCGATACACAGTAAGAAAATAGAGAATGGGTCCAAGAGGCGCAGTGAAGAAGAATAGCAGCAACCAAAGTATTTTGATGCCAACTGAAGAGGAATCCCGCCACACGGTGAAGATCGCCATACCGAAAGTAATCATCAGCATCGCCACAGCACCGATAGTGACCGTTACGATGACTAGCGCGATGGAAAAGAGCTTGCCTGCATGCGATGCCTCGATATGGTGGAACCAGGACGTTGTCCCGAAGAGCGCGACTGCTATAAAGAACGCAACTCCCCATGCAGAGCACGTGAAGAGGATAGAGATCGTTTTGGATTCGAGCCAACTTCGTCTCATTAACTTACTTTCGCGTACTGCAATTTGATGGATTTGGTGATTCCTTACCTGTCCGAAGGCAGGAGGAAGACTAAGAGCCGGGTGGGCACGTCTATAAACCTCGTAACGGATCATAATTCACGGTATGTGGTTGGGGAAGTGTTGCGCCTCCCGCCCAAGCGGAGCTTGGACGGGGCACCCCCAGTCGTGAGGCAATCTGCATCCCAAGGGTTTGGGTGAACCCGTCCATCCGGATTGTGCGCGGCATCTGGCCCGGTCTACGGAATGTGCGGGGCGAGCTTTGCGGCTTGAGATGTGGCTGCGCCGGCATCCGGGAGGTTTGCGTAGCCGGCGAGGAAGCGGCCTTTGCGGAAGATGCAGATGCCGTCGAGATATTTGGCTTTGGCCTGGAAGCCGCCGTCGGCGACTTGTGTGTCTGTGGCTCCGTCGAAGCGCGCGCGCAGGGTCTTGAGGGTTGCAGCGGCGGACTCGGGAGAGGCGGTCTGCACGACGAATGCCTGGCCTTGTTTGTAGCGCGCTACGAAGCCACGCTTGAGCTCCTTGAAGCCCAGGACACTTTCAGGAATCAGCCGGACGGAGACGAGGTCTTCGGCTGGAAACCACTTGAGCTGGCTGGGAGGCGCGGTGCGGCCTTCGATGTGAGCCTCAATTCCCGTGGCGAAGGCTTTCATGGCTGCCGTGTCGTCGGCGTCGAGGTTTGCGGCGGTTTCTGTAATTTCGACGTAGTACGGACCGCGGGCAAAACTGGCGCTCTGTTTCTGGATCTGGCCGCCCATGCCGAGGGGAGCGATGGGCTGGCGGGGATCGGAATTTGCGGCGAAGATGCCCCAGGCCGAGTCAGGATCGCTCATCTGGGAGATGTCGATGTCGAGGGTGTTGTCACCGGATTTGCAGGAGACGCTGGCCATGCTCACGAAGCCGAAGCTCAGATAGCCTTCCGCGGCGCCGTCTTTGTAGTCAAAGAGGTTATCGGCGGTGTAATGGCGCTGTGCGCCGGCCTGCTGCCAGCCGGGAGAGTATTGGCAGTTGAGGTAATCCTGTGCGCCGGCCATTCCCGCGGGAAGGAGAATGGCCAGCACCCATGCGGCAAGCTTCATGCAAAAAGCTCCTGCGCGCGCGAGAGGCGGGCGGTGACCTGCACACCGTGCGGGCAGTTCACAGTGCACGTGGAGCAGTCAGAGCAGCGGACACTGCGATCGGCCGCCAGCTCGAGAAATCTCTCGCGGCCCAGTTCGAACTGGCCGTACCCGTCGGCGTAGGAGAGGGTGCGCAGCATGTCGGAGACGGGAAGGCCCTTCTGGCATTGGCCCTCGCACTTGCCGCAGACACGGCAGTAGAGGGGCCGGATGGCGTCAAGATGCGCGGCCAGCAGCTTTTCATCCCTGTTCGAGTACGGCTGATCCATGGCCTTGAGGTTTTCTTCCAACTGGTCCATGTCAGTGATGCTGGGGATGGTGGTGGCGATATTCGGGTCGCGAATGACCCACTTCAACATGGCCAGCGAGGCGCCGGGATGGGAGAGCTTTTCGTGAAGCGGTGTGCCTGGGCGCGCCTTGCGGAAACCGCCGGCCATCACTTTCATGCCTACGATGCCCATGCCGCTTTTTGCGGCTGCGGCAATCGCCTCTCCCACGGCAGGCTCCATGGAGAAGTTGTACATGGTAAGCAGGACGTCGAAGACACCCTTCTGCGCCATCCAGGGCGCCATCTTCGGGGTGTCGTGCGTGCTGATTCCGGCAAAGCGGATCTTGCCCTGCTGTTTGGCAATCTGCTGCGCCTCGATCATGTCATCGGGGGCCTGGCTTGGGTCGCTTTTGCCGTGGAGGTACCAGATGTCGATGTAATCGGTGTTGAGCTCGCGCAGGCTGATTTCAAGCTGCTCGAGAGCGCCCTTCTTGTCGCGGGCTTCTGTCTTGGTGGAGAGGACAATATTCTTGCGGCGCTTGCCCAGTGCCGCGCCCACCATGCGCTCGTTGTTGCCGTGCTGATATCCGCGGGCGGTGTCAAAGTGGTTGATGCCGGCGTCGAGCGCGCGCTCTATGACACTGGGATCCGAGGTGATCATGCAGCCCATACCAACCGTGGTGACCTTCAGCCCTGTGCGGCCCAATGTTCTGTAACTTGGCTTGACCGGAGTTGCGGGTGTTTTAGCTGTGGATTCGGCGGCTGAATTGAAGAGGCCCATACTGGAGCCTGCACCCGCAAGAGGAATCATCAATCCGGCCGATAAGAAGTCGCGGCGAGACGTGCTGGACGCCATGACCTACCCCCCTCTTCCTGGAAGTTGGAACATAATAGCCTTTTTTTGCATTACGTCAATATGATGGGGATCACAAATTCTCAGGGTGACGGCGCGTTTGAGGTGGCCGTGCTTTCCGCTGTGTTTCGCCCTTAACTTACTGAAAATCCTTGACTTATTCAGCTAAATTTGATATAATACTAAAGTGCCTCAGCGCTCCGATGCCTGCTGTGTGAGTGCCGGCGCAATATTCCGTTTGCGGAGGATTTTTATGGACACGAGGGACGGCGCCAGCGCGCGCTTCATCGAGACATTTGCGCGAAACACCTCTGAAGGAAAGGCTTCGGAGCTTATCGCCCAGTTTGCCGACAGCTTTCTTTTTGCGGGCCCGGCGGGAAGCCAGTGGGTGCGGGCCTGCGATTTTGCCATGGCACTGCCGAAGCGCAAACAATTTTTTGAAAAGTTCGGTCACCGGGCCACCGAACTGGCCGATGTGCGGGAAACGAGGCTGGATGACCGCTACGCGCTGGTTCACTCACGATGGCGATTTACTTTCGAACCGGCTGAAAAGGCGCCCTTCACGCTGGAGACGGAGTCGAGTTTTCTTGTGGATGCAGGCGCGGAACCATTTCGCATTCTTGTGTATGTGTCGCACCAGGACATATTGGAGATTCTGCAGAAGAGGACAGCGACTGAGGCAAATGCGTAAACGGAAAGCGCTCTTATATCATCGAAGGGGACGAGAGGATGGTGCGCGCTGCGCCGTCGGAAAGGATCTATTCCGCTGATTCTGGAAAAGTTCAATCTCGAAGGGAAAATCGCGCTGGTTACCGGATCGTCGCGCGGGCTGGGTGCGGGGATTGCCGTTGCGCTGGCTGAGGCGGGCGCGAATGTGGCGGTTCACGGATCAAGCCGCGCGCCCGAGGCTACGGAAGAGCTGGTGAAGAAGACGGGCGCCGAGTGTATCGGGCTGGCGGGCGACGTGGGCAGCGCGGAGGTTTGCGCGCGGCTGGTGGAAGAGACGGTGAAGCGCTTTGGCACCATCGATATTCTGGTGAACAACGCCGGGACGATTCGCCGGGCACCGGCGATCGAGCACTCCGAGGAAGACTGGCAGACGCTGATTGACGTGAATCTGACCAGCGTTTTTCGGCTTACGCAGCATGCGGGCCGGCATATGGTGCCGCGCGGCTCGGGCAAGATTATCAACATTGCTTCGCTGCTGACGTTTCAGGGTGGGATCACGGTGCCGTCCTATGCGGCGGCCAAGGGCGGCGTGGGACAGCTTACCAAGGCTTTTGCCAATGAGTGGGCGGCGAAGGGCGTGAATGTGAATGCGATTGCGCCCGGCTATATGGACACCGATAATACCGAGGCGCTGCGCAATAATCCCGAGCGGTCGCGACAGATTCTGGAGCGCATACCGGCGGGGCGCTGGGGCCAGCCGGAGGATCTCGCCGGCGCGGCCGTTTTTCTGGCTTCGGCGGCGAGCGATTATATTCACGGGCACATTCTGATTGTGGATGGCGGGTGGATGAATCGGTAGGGCAGGGAACAGGGAATAGGGAACAGGGAACAGGGAATAGGGAACAGGGACTAGGGACATAGGGACATAGGGACATAGGGACTAGGGACTAGAAGCTAGATTGCCGCTTACGGTTTTTTGGAGAGATGGAATGGATGAAGGTGGAGTGATTTACAGGGCGACGGATGCTACGCCGAAGACTACGCCGGAGGCGGGTATGGTGCGCCAGGTGCTGGCTTACAATCCGCACCTGATGCTGGTGCGTCATCAATTCGAGAAGGGATGGGTTGGTGCGCGTCACAGCCACCCGCACCATCAGCTTGTTTACGTGACGCGCGGCCACATTCGCCTTGAGGTGGAAGGCAGGACGTGGGAATTGCGCGCCGGAGACAGCGTGGCGGTGGATGGCGGCGTGGAGCATCAGGCGTCGGCGCTGGAAGAGTCAGAGGCGCTGGACGTTTTTACCCCTTACCGCGAAGAGTACGCGTAAGGCGCAACTGCGGCCGTGCATTTGCCGGGCGGCCGGAAGGATGGCAAAGACGATGAAGATGCGATGGATTGCGGCGGTGGCCGCTGTGGCGTTTACCTGCTCGCTTCACTCGTATGCGCAGAATGCCGCGCAAAACGGAGAAGTCGACGGCATTGCGCATATCGCGTATCGCGTGAGCAACCTGAACACGGAGCTCGCCTTCCTGAAGAAGCTGGGTTACGAAGAGTCGTTTGCCATGACGCACGCGGGCAAAACGACGGAAGTGTTTGTGAAGGTCAACGACAGGCAGTTTCTGGAGATCTATCCGCAGACCAGCCCGAACCAGCCGTTGGGCTGGATGCATGTCTGCTTCGAATCGGCCGATCTGAATGCGTTGCACAATGAACTGGTTTCGCGCGGGCTTCATCCGTCGAATGTGGTGAAGGCCGGAGCGGGCAACCTCATTTTTGCGCTCAGGGATCCTGACGGCAGAACCACGGAGTTTACGCAGTACATGCCCGGCTCGAAGCACACGCTCGACCGGGGCAAGCATCTGGGAGCCGACCGCGTCTCAGACATGCTGCTTGGGTTTGATCTGCCCGTGGCGAATGTGAGGGCGGCCGGCAAGTTTTATGGCCAGCTTGGCTTCAACGTGGCACAAACGGAGAGTGGGCTGCGGATGAACGCGCCGGGGAATCCCAACATGCGCGTTGAGGTGCGTGCCGCGCGGCCGGGCGCCAAGGCGGAGACGCTGTTTCTTATTTCCGATGCGCGCAAGGCGACGGCGGATCTGCATTACGAGGGCCTCAATGCGAAGCGCATGAAGAAGATTGTCTTCGTACCCGATCCGGACGGAAATCTCCTGGTGTTCCTGCAGGCGCGGCCGCAGTAACTCTGCGGCGGCGGGCGCAGGGGCTTCCTTTTTGCCGATTATCGCCAGCGAGCGTGAAAGCGCGGCTCTTAATGGTGCGGGTGGTGAGCCACAGCAGCTTTTTCCCACGCCAGCAATTGAGCCAGCGCTTTCTCGGGACACATGTGCTGTGTCTCCTGCCGTTCCAACTCTTCTTCCGAATCCACACTAAAGGCGATCGTCAAAAAGCAATCAAGGCAGCGGCTGTTATAGCTGCCGTTCTCATTTTGCGAGCGCTGATACATAGTTCCTCGAACTTGAAAATAGATTTTTCGATGCTAGCGCCGATTGGAGTGCCCTTGGCGTGACTGCAATCACGTGGAGATGTGACGGAAGATGACGGGGAAGTGAACGCCGAGCGGGATGCATGGCCGGCAGGTATCTCTTATGGTGCATCCCATTTGTTCGGATTTCGCCGCAGAAGCCAGCACGGATCCTTGTCTTCATGAGGAAAGAGGGAGACGGTACATGGCTCGGGCGACGAGCCCATGAAGTCATACTCCTCCTTGTTTCCCTTGAGCGGAACGGAGAGGTAGCGGTTGACAGTGACTGTGGAGCAGGGCGAGCCGCTGAAGTGGAAGACGGCCCAGTCGCCGGCATAGGCGATGACGAAAGCGCCTGCTATACCCACGAGCACAGCGAAGAGCCCGCGCTTCAGAGTTCTCCACATGGTTCAGCCTTCCCCGGTCAGGCGGTTTTCCATTACGGTGCCGACGCCTGCAAGGCGGTGTTGCCTCACTGCGTTCCGGACGAGCGTGGCGGAGAGCTACAGTGTGGCCGTCACCATGTTAATTCGTGACGCACCTTTCAAGGTGACCAGTTTTTGCGGCGCGCAGAGGGATCGATCGAGTTTGACGCGCTCCAACTGCATCTGCTTGTCGCAGCGAAGCGAGGCGAGTGCTGCGTCGAGGATGGAGGCGGCGGCGCCATGGGGCTGGGGAAGGATGCGGTAATGCATCCATTTGCCGTCGCGGCGCGCGGAGACGACTCCGGCGCGGCGGAGGTAGGCGAGATGGCGCGAGATTTTTGGCTGGCTCTGGCCGAGGATCTCAACGAAGTGGCAGACGCAGACCTCGCGGCCGGCCATGAGGTTGAGCAGACGGAGTCGCGTGGTGTCTGCCAGTGCCGCGAAGAGTCCGGCCAGATCTTCGCTTTTGGAGCTTTGGCTCATGCGGAGATTATATACGCCTTGACAAATATGAGGCACGATTCTTATATTTGCCTAAGCGTATGTGAGGCGCTTTGTAAATGGAAACGGAAAGCGAAGTCAGGGGGAAGGTACAGGAGAAATACGGCGCGGCTGCGCGGCAGGTGCGTGAAACGAAGACGTCGGCATGCTGCAATCCGGCGTTTACGTGCTGCGATCCGATTACCAGCGATCTTTACGATGCGGCGGAAAAGGGCGAGCTGCCGGAGGCGGCGGTACTGGCTTCGCTTGGATGCGGGAATCCGACGGCATTGATTGAGCTCAAGCCGGGCGAGACGGTTCTGGATCTTGGCTCCGGCGGCGGGATCGATGTGCTGCTGTCAGCCAAGCGTGTGGGGCCGACGGGGAAGGCTTACGGCCTGGACATGACGGACGACATGCTGGCGCTGGCGCGTGAGAATCAGCGGAAGGCGGGCGTGGAGAACGTGGAGTTTCTCAAGGGCGAGATTGAGAACATTCCTTTGCCTGACGAATCAGTGGATGTAGTGATTTCGAATTGCGTTATTAATCTCTCCGCGGACAAGAGCCGTGTGCTGCGCGAGGCTTTCCGCGTGCTGAAGCCCGGCGGGCGGTTTGCTGTGTCCGATGTGGTTGCGCGCGGCGAAGTGCCGGACGAAGTTCGCAAGAGCATGATGCTGTGGGTGGGCTGCATTGCCGGTGCGATGGAAGAGCACGATTATGCCGCCAAGCTGGGGCAGGCCGGTTTTGTGGATGTTTCCATTGAGCCGACCCGCGTGTACAAGGTGGAGGACGCGCGCAAGTTTCTTGAAGATGCCGGCGTGGATGTGGATGCGATTGCGGCGCAGGCCGAAGGGAAGCTGATGAGCGCCTTCGTGCGTGCCACGAGGCCGAACGGGTGCTGCCCGTCGTGCTGCTGCGGGAATTGAGAGTCTTCGAGAAGCGGTGTACCCGGCCTTTGAGGTTTCCCACCCTTTCCGCAAAGAACGCGGAAAGGATGGGGCACCCAGCTTGGGTGTAGCGACACGGGGACCAGTCGAAGCCAACTCCGAAGAGGAGACTCATGACGAAGCCGTACAACATTCTGGTTCTGTGCACGGGTAACTCCGCTCGCAGCATTATGGGCGAAGCGCTGTTTAACACGCTGGGCGGCGGACGGGTGAAGGCCTACAGCGCCGGCAGTCATCCCACGGGGCGCGTGAACCCATTTGCCATTGAGCAGGTGCGCACGCTTGGGTATCCGGTGGAAGAGCTGCGCAGCAAGAGCTGGGACGAGTTCTCCGCTGCCGACGCGCCCGATCTGGATTTTGTGATTACCGTGTGCGACAAGGCTGCGGGCGAGATGTGTCCGTTTTGGCCGGGACAGCCGATGACGGCGCACTGGGGATTTCCCGATCCCGCGGCCGCAGAGGGTACGGACGAGGAAAAGCGCGCGGTCTTTGCGAATACGATGCGACAGATGCGGACCCGCGTGCAGTTGTTTCTGAGCCTGCCGCTGGAGTCGCTCGACCGGCTGGCTACGGAGAAGAAGATCCGCGCCATTGGGCAGGAGCCGTTGTAAAGCGATTCCAGGAGCGCCCCGAGCGCTTGAGCCATCCCACCCATGCGGCAAAGGCGGCCGCATGGATGGGGCACCCAGTTTTGGGTAGGGCAACAGCGGGGCCGTTGTAACTGCGCGTTGCGCAAAGGAGCGTTGTATGAACGGAGAACCGGAGATCTGCTGCCCGATTCCTGTGCCGGAGCGCGCGTCGCATTTGTCTTTTGTCGATCGCTACCTGACGCTTTGGATTTTTCTTGCCATGGCGGTGGGCGTGGGGCTGGGACGTCTTGTGCCCAGTGTGCCCACGTTCTTTCAGCGTTTTCAGGTGGGCACAACCAATATTCCGATTGCCATTGGGCTGATTTTGATGATGTATCCGCCGCTGGCGAAGGTGCAGTACGAGCGGCTGGGCGCTGTCTTTCATAACCGCCGCGTGCTGGGGCTTTCGCTGGTGCAGAACTGGATCATCGGGCCGGCGCTGATGTTTGTGCTGGCGGTGGTGTTTCTGCGCGGTTATCCCGAGTACCTGACGGGGCTGATTCTTATCGGCCTGGCGCGCTGTATTGCCATGGTGATTGTGTGGAATGAGCTGGCGCGCGGCGACACCGACTACGCCGCCGGCCTGGTGGCCTTCAACAGTGTCTTCCAGGTGCTGTTTTACAGCGTCTATGCGTGGTTCTTCCTGGCTGTGCTGCCGCCGCTGGTAGGTTTGCACAGCGTTTTCGTCGACATCCGCATGAGCCAGATTGCCGAAAGCGTGTTTATTTATCTCGGCATTCCGTTTCTGGCCGGGATGGTGACGCGGTTTGTGCTGCTGCGCGCCAAGGGACGCGAGTGGTACCAGACGCGGTTTGTGCCTGCTATCAGCCCGCTTACGCTGGCCGCGCTGCTGTTCACTATCGTGGTGATGTTCAGCCTGAAGGGCAACCTGATTGTGCAGTTGCCGCTGGACGTGCTGCGCATTGCGCTGCCGCTGGTGCTCTACTTCGCCATCATGTTCTTCGTCAGCTTCTGGATGGGGCGCAAGGTGGGCGCCGATTACTCGCAGACGGCGACACTTTCGTTTACGGCGGCGAGCAACAACTTTGAGCTGGCGATTGCGGTGGCGGTGGCTGTGTTCGGGCTGAATTCCGGCGCGGCGTTTGCGGCGGTGATTGGGCCGCTGGTGGAGGTGCCGGCGCTGATTCTGCTGGTGCAGGTTTCGCTGAGGATGCGGAAATGGTGGCGAGGGGCAGAGAGCTTGCCGGCGGTTGAAGCCGGCCCGGACCTCGGTTGAGATTCAGTTGGAAAAGGGCTGATGTACTTTTGTTGCGGCTTACCTTTCTGTCGTGTCTCCTCGTTCAAGGCGGCAATGCGCACTGATTTATTTGTCGATTCGAAGAAATTGAAGTGTTAGGCTGTCAGCAACATGGGGACCCGCATTCTCATCGCATTTCTCCTGGTGATTGCTTTTCCCGTTCCGGGTCAGGCATCGAAGAAGAGCCCAAAGCAGCTTCCTAAGAATCCTCGGGCGATCCTTGCAGCAGCGGCGCCGTTCTACAACTTTGCCGATCCATCGCTGAAACCGTGGTATATGCGTGTCACGTATCAACTCTTCGACGACAACGGCAAGGCTACTGCGCAGGGAGTCTTCAGTTACTGGTGGGCCTCTCCAAAGGTCTACCGCATGACGTGGTCGCGCCCGGGCGCTGCATACACCGTCTGGCATACGGCTGATGGAAAGGAGAGCGACAAGAGCATTGGCGATGAGTTAGAGTACTCCGAGCGCCAACTGAAATCGGCGATGCTCTCACCTTTGCCCACAGCCGAAGAGGTTGATCCTTCCAAGTCTCGTCTTATGCGGCAGGTTCAGTCTGTCAGTCACCAGAAGTTCCCTTGCGTGATGGTCGTTCCTCGAATGCATCCAGCGAACCCAGTCCATGCTCTCTCGGCTGTTCCGCCGGGCCTGTTTCCCACCTATTGTTTCGACCCAGATGTGCCCGATTTACGCATTGCTTACTCGTGGGGCTCCGTTATGGAGGTGTTCAACCATATCGCGAAGATTCAAGGCAAGTATTTGCCAGAAGAGGTCCAGTTCTTCGAAGCAGGGCGCCCCATTCTCACCGCAAACGTGAAGATGGTGAACAATCTGGACTCTTCCGATCCAGCGCTGAAGCCCGCACCTGACGCCAAGGCGGTGGGAAAGCCCATCAAGGTGTTTGTAAAAGAGAAGAAAACCAACGGGTACCTGGTTAAGAAGGTTGCGCCGATCTATCCGCAGGACGCCGAGGAGGCTCACGCGTCAGGCACGGTGGTGCTCGACGCGATCATCGGGACGGATGGTGTGATCCACAAGATTCAGATCGTCAAGGCGCCCTGGCCTTCTCTTGCCGCGTCAGCCGTTTGGGCGGTCTCGCATTGGCGGTACAAACCCTACCTGGTGAATGGCAAGCCAGTGGAGGTGGAGACGACCATCAACGTGATCTTTAAGTTGTCTGGCTAGAGGCAGGGCGCGGTGGCTGCCGCCACCCATCGCGAGATTGAATCGGTCTATTGACCCGTGAGAGAACCCGCGGCTTCAGGCAAAGTCCCTACGGGACTCCGGGCCTAACAACTACGGCCGCATCCCCGCGATGAATCGCGGGGCTAACAAACGCAGCGCCTCCGGCGCGGGATCTGGACGGTTTGCACAAATGCAAATACGCCATTTAAGGCCCCTTTAAGGGACCGCAATCTATAAAGCCTCCGGCTATACCGCGGGATACTTACTTGAACTTGACTGAGCCGGCACGGAGGGACATGCCGCTGATGAGCGCGGCGGAGGCGTCAGCGTAGGCCGCGGCGCCGAGCAGGGCGGTGCGGCTTTCAAGGATGACGCGGACCGGCGTATTGATGAGCAACTGGCTGAGGCGGCCCTTGTCAGTGAAGGCCTTCATGAAGGTGCCGTCTTTGAGCTTTTCAAGGATCTTGGGGGCGATGCCGCCGCCTACGTAAAGGCCGCCCACGGCCAGAACCTTCAGCGCCAGGTTGCCGGCTTCGGCGCCGTAGGCCGAGACGAACATGTCGAGAGCTTTCTCGCAGATTTCGCTCTTGGCATTCAGGGCGAGTTCGGCGATGACGGCGTTGGGGTCTTCCGCGGTAAGGCGTTCGGCCAGCCATACGGGCTCTTCGAGTCCGCGGACTTCACGCAGGAACTCATAGACGTTGGTGAGGCCCTGCCCGCTGACAATGCGCTCAAAGCTGATGCGGCCGTTGTACTTCTGCTTGAGGAAGCGCAGGAGGTCGATTTCGTCCTCGTTGCGCGGGGCAAAGTCACAGTGGCCACCTTCAGAGGGGTAGGGCACGTAGTCGCGGCCGTCCCAGATCATGAAGCTTTCGCCGAGGCCGGTACCAGCGGAGATGAGGGCGCGGTTGCCCCTCTGGCGTGCGTCGCCTTCGCTGAGGGTGTAGACCTGGTCGGCATTGAGCTCGGCAATGCCGTAGCCGTTGGCCTGGAGATCGTTGATAAGGAAGACGTGCTCGATCTTGAGGCTTGCCGACAGCTCGCGGCTATCGAGCGTCCAGGGCAGGTTGGTGAGGCGCAGACGGCCGTCGCGGACGGGGCCGGGCACGCCAAAGCACGCCGCGGTGGGCTTGTCCGCGCCGAGGAACTCCTTGACGATCTCTTCGAGGCCGGAGTATTCCCGGGCCGGATACAGCTTTTCACGGGCGCTCTTCAAATTGCCTTCGACAAATTCATAGAGCGCCAAGTTGACTTTGGTGCCACCAACATCGCCAGCCAGAATCATGCAACCCTCTCCAGGGAACCGCAGCCGTCCGCATTGGTAGCGGGCAACAGCGCCGCCGCGGTCTTGTCCAGAATCAATGTGAGTATACCGCCTGCGGGCCGGATCAACTGGCTCGGAAGACGCTCGACGTCTCGCGGGCCGGTCAATACCTCCTTTAGTACCGCGGCCTTGTCAGCGCCGGCAATGAGGAAAAAGACGCTGCGGGCGTGGTTGATGACCGGCCAGGTGAGGGTGATGCGCCAGGCGTCCTTGTTGGCCACGTGGTTGGCGACAGAAAGGCGGCCGAGCTCGTGGATGGCGGCGGAATGGGGGAAGAGCGAGGCGGTATGGCCGTCGGGGCCCATGCCGAGAGCGAGGAGGTCGAAGCTGGGGGTCTCGGCGCCTTCGAGGCGGAAGGTGTTGCGCAGCGTGGATTCGTAACGGGCGGCGGCTTCTTCGGGGTCGAGCTCGCCTTCCATGCGGTGGATCTGCTCAGGGCGGAGCGGAACGTGGTCGAGCAGGGCCTCGCGGGTCATGCGGTAGTTGCTGTCAGGGTGGTCGGGCGGGACACAGCGCTCGTCGACCCAGTAGAGCTCGATGCGGTCCCAGGGCATGCGCTGGAGCCAGGGCTGGGCGGGGTCGCCGAGGAGCTGGAAGGTGGCTTTGGGCGTGGATCCGCCGCTGATGGCGATGCGGGCACGGCCGCGGGCGGCGACGGCTTGCTCAGTGAGCTCGACGAAGTGGCGAGCGGCGCGGGCGGCGAGGGATGCGGCGTCGGGTTGGACGATGTAATTGACGGTGAGCGCCTGGGGCATGCGCGAGACCTCCGAATACTACGTTACACGGGTGGGGCGGATCCTCCCGGTGTATCGATCCGGATTGTGAATTATGACCATAAAGACTAGAATTATAGTCAGAAGAGATGGAGGCATACATGGCTCGGTGGCAGGTGCAGGAGGCGAAGAGCCGGTTCAGCGAGGTGATTGAGACGGCCGAAAAGAAGGGTCCGCAGGTGATCACGCGGCACGGGGTGGAGCGCGCAGTGGTGCTCTCCGTAGGCGATTTCAAGAAGCTGACGGCGCACAAGCCGGGGTTGAAGGAGTACCTGTTGCGTGGTCCCAAGGTGGAGAGCTTCGAGATCGAGCGCGATAGTGACACAGGGCGGGAGATCAAGCTGTGAGCGCACCGGCCGGATATCTTCTCGACACGAATGTGGTGAGCGAGACAAGGCGTAAAAAGGCCGATGCCGGGGTGATGGCGTTTCTTCGGGGCGTCGATTCGTCGTCGCTGTATTTGAGCGTTCTTACGCTTGGCGAGTTACGGAAGGGGCTTGCGGCAAAGCGGCGTGACGATCCTGCGGGCGCCAAGGCGCTGGCGGCTTGGGTTGAGGGCTTGGAAGCTGGATTTGCCGAAAAGATCTTGGGTATCGATGCGGCGGTGGCACGGCTGTGGGGAGAATGGTCGGCCGATCGGCCGAGGCCGGTGATCGATACGCTGCTGGCCGCTACCGCGGAGATTCACGGACTGACCTTTGTGACAAGGAACGCGCGCCATGTGCGTGGGCTACCGGTGAAGGTGCTGAATCCGTGGAGTGAATAGCGCGTAAGTCTGACGCCGAATTTACCGCGAAAGCAGCAATGATTCCTCCTCGTCTTTGAAGTAGGCCAGCCTCCCCGGGATGCATGACAGGATTGTGCCTGAGTCGCTATCAATGGCGTTCTCAAGCGCTTCATCAAGCTGCAGTTCCCGAGCGTCAATCTCGCCGTTTTGCGATATTGCCCAGCAAGTGTTTCCGGCGCCTTTCGATTGAAGCAGTTTGTGAATCTTGTTAATCCCGTCCAAGTGTCGTTCCCAAAGGCTAAGATTTGGGTCGGGATTCCACGGCGCGACGGTTACGTATTTTCTGTCTAACCAACGAAAATGACCCAGTTCAGCTAGGAACTTTCGACGTCTCTTGGGATCTCCCAACAGGTAGAGACACCGCTCCTGTCTCGCGCGAATGACAAAGGCTTTGATTGTCGCCTGCTCATGAGGGAACGGTAATTGACTGGTCTGCATTGCGTCACCATGATAGGCGAGATCAAATTAAGATCCAAGCATTCTTCGGTCTTCTTGCCGCTGGCTGGTTCCGCGTGATTGACTGGAGGCCGAAGGCGGAGGTTCCGGCGAATGGCATATATTCTGGCGCTCGATCAGGGGACGACTAGCTCGCGTGCGATTCTGTTTGACCAGGCAGGTGCGATTGCGGCGGTTTCCCAGCGTGAATTTCAGCAGTTCTACCCGCAGGCGGGGTGGGTGGAACACGATCCCATGGAGATTTTGACCAGCCAGATGAGCTGCGCCGTGGAGGTGCTGGGCAAGGCCGGCGCGCGGCCGCGCGACGTGGCCGCGATCGGCATTACCAACCAGCGCGAGAGCGTGATTGTGTGGGATCGGGCGACGGGGAAGCCGATTCATCCGGCGATTGTGTGGCAGGACCGGCGAACGGCGGCGCGGTGCAAGGCGCTGGAAGAGAGCGGCGCCGAGGAGACCATTACCGCGAAGACGGGGCTGGTGATCGATCCGTATTTTTCCGCGACCAAGGTGGCGTGGATTCTGGAGAACGTGGCGGGGGCGCGGGAAAAGGCTGCGCGGGGCGAGCTGGCGTTTGGGACGGTGGATAGCTGGCTGATCTGGCACCTGACCAGCGGCAAGCAACATGTGACGGACGTTACGAATGCTTCGCGGACAATGCTCTACAACATTGTGAAGGGCGAGTGGGATGCGGAGCTGCTGCGTCTGCTGGGCGTTCCGCGGAGCATGATGCCGGAGGTGGTTTGGTCGAGCGAGCGGGTGGGCGAGGTGACGACCTCGCTGGGGCTGGGCGGCGTGCCGATTGCGGGCATTGCCGGGGACCAGCAGGCCGCGCTCTTTGGGCAGATGTGCTGGCAGGCGGGCGAGGCCAAGAATACGTATGGGACCGGATGCTTTCTGCTGCAGAATATCGGCACCAGGTTTGTGCGCTCACGGCACCGGCTGATTACGACGCTGGCGGCGAGCGCGCAGAAGCGTATGGAGTATGCGCTGGAGGGGAGCATCTTTATCGGCGGGGCGGTGGTGCAGTGGCTGAGGGATAATCTGAAGCTTATTGGCGCGTCAGCCGATGTGGAAACGCTGGCAGCCAGCGTGCCGGATGCCGGAGGCGTGGTGTTTGTACCGGCGTTTGTGGGGCTGGGCGCTCCGCATTGGGATGCGCACGCGACGGGCATGCTGATTGGGCTGCGGCGCGATACGCAGCCGGGGCACATTGCGCGGGCGGCGCTGGAGGCGATTGCTTTCCAGGTGGCGGACGTGCTGGATGCGGTACACAGTGAGACGGGTTCGGCGACGGGAGATCTGCGTGTGGATGGCGGCGCGGCGGTGAACGATTTGCTGATGCAGTTCCAGGCGGATTTGCTGGGCGTGCCGGTGGTACGGCCGGCGGTGACGGAGACAACGGCGCTGGGAGCCGCGTATCTGGCGGGGCTGGCGACGGGGTTCTGGGACAGTCCGGAGGAGCTGCGCAAGAGCCGTGCGGGCGACAAGCGGTTTGAACCGCAGATGGATGCGAGCGAGCGGACGGCGCGGCGCGAAACCTGGCGGCGGGCGGTGGGACGGGCCAAGGGATGGGCGGTTTGAAAGACGGTGTACCCGGCTTTTGAGGTCTCCCACCCTTTCCGCAAGGAACGCGGAAAGGATGGGGCACCCGGCCGCGGAGATATCCCACCCTAGGCGCAAAAATCCGCCGCGGCGGACGCCGAGGGTGGGGCACCCAGTGTCGGTTTCTGAATCTGACTCAAAGAAATGAAGAGAAGCGGAGTAAGGAATGCGCAGAGATGAGATGATGCGCAGGCTCAGGGAGCGCAAGGAGCCCTGGGATATTGCCGTGGTGGGCGGCGGCGCGACGGGAATGGGCGTGGCCGTGGATGCGGCAGCGCGTGGGCTGAGCGTGGCGCTGGTGGAGGCCCACGACTTTGGCAAGGGAACCAGCAGCCGCAGCACCAAGCTGGTGCACGGCGGCGTGCGCTACCTGGAGCAGGGCAATATTCCGCTGGTGATGTCGGCTCTGAAAGAGCGGGGACTGCTACGGCAAAATGCGCCGCACCTGGTGCACGACCTAGCGTTTGTGGTGCCGAACTACTCGTGGTGGGAGGCGCCGTTTTACGGCATCGGGCTGAAGCTTTACGACATGCTGGCGGGGAAGTATGGGTTTGGGCCGTCGCGGCGGCTGAGCCGGGAGGAGACGCTGGACCGGCTGCCAGCGCTCGATCCGGAGGGGCTGCTGGGCGGCGTGGTTTATTACGACGGGCAGTTTGACGACTCGCGACTGCTCATCCACCTGGCGATGACGGCGGCGGACCTGGGCGCGGCGCTGGTGAATTATTGCCCGGCAACGGGCTTTCTGCGCGATGCGGACGGCTACGTGAATGGAGTAAGGGCGCTGGATACGGAGAGCGGCGAGGAGCTGACGATTCCGGCGCGGATTGTGGTGAATGCGACGGGGGTTTTTACGGACCAGGTGCGGCGGATGGAGAATGCCGAGGCCGAGGAACTGGTGTCGCCGAGCCAGGGGATTCATTTGGTCTTTGACCGGTCGTTTTTGCGGGGCGAGACAGCGCTGATGGTGCCACGGACGAGTGATGGGCGAGTGCTGTTTGTGATTCCGTGGCACGGGCATGCCGTGGCGGGGACGACGGATACTCCGGTGGAGGCGCCTAGCGTGGAGCCGAGGCCGTTCGAGTCAGAGATTGAGTTCATTCTGGAGACGGCGGGGCGCTATTTTACGCGGCAGCCGAAGCGGCGCGACGTGCGCGCCGTTTACGTGGGGCTACGGCCGCTGGTGAAGGGCGAGGGCAAGAGTTCGGCGCTCTCGCGCGATCACGTGATCCATGTGGATGGGTCGGGACTGTTGACGATTACCGGCGGCAAGTGGACGACGTACCGGCACATGGCCGAGGATTGCGTGGACCACGCCATTACGCTGGGCCGACTGCCGGACGCGGAGTGCGCGACGAAGAATCTGCACATTCACGGGTACCGGGAGGAGGAGATCGCGGACGACAGGGACGAGCACTGGGGCGTGTATGGCTCGGATGCCGAGGCGATTCGCGCGATGGCTAAGGATCCGGTGCTGGGAGCGCGGCTGCATCCGTTGCTGCCATACGTGGCCGCGGAGGTGGTGTGGGCGGCGCGGGAAGAGATGGCGCGAACGGTGGAAGACGTGCTGGCGCGGCGCACGCGGGCGCTGTTTTTGAATGCGATTGCGGCGGAGATGATGGCTGAGCCGGTGGCGAGCCTGCTGGCGGCGGAGCTGGGACGCGACGAAGAGTGGGTTTCAAAGCAGGTGCGCGAGTTTTCCGCGCTGGCGGAGCAGTATAAGGTGAAGTGAAAGGCCGGGCGCGCCAGCCCGCGGAGGTCATGGATGGCGGAAAAGGTTTGCACGCATGTGGCGGAGCACCTGAAGAAGGTGAAGCCGCGGACGAAGGGATGCGAGGAGTGCCTGAAGACGGGCAGCAGGTGGCTGCATCTGCGCATATGCCTGGAGTGCGGGCATGTGGGCTGCTGCGATGCGTCACCGGGACGGCATGCGCGGGCGCATTTCCATGAGACGCAGCATCCGCTGATGCAGAGCGCCGAGCGCGGGGAGGATTGGCGGTGGTGCTTTGTGGATGAGACTTATTTCTAACTGAGTCAAAGTCAGCGAATTGTATGACTGGAAAAGGCGCTGTGGGTTGTGGTTCGCATCTTAGTAACTGAACAGTGCGGCACACCGCCAGACTTTTACGGGTATGAGATTCCTGCAGCCAGTCATTCAGTTTGTTCTTCATCTCGGCTATTTCGGCCCTCTTGTCATGGGTGTACTCGATTCATCCTTTCTGGTTCTTCCGTTCGGCAACGACATCATGGTGGTGGGACTGGTGGCTCACCACCGCCAGTCGATGGTCTGGTACATTCTGTCCGCGGCATTTGGCTCGACCCTGGGTGTTCTGATGCTGGCGCTTGTATCGCGCGAACTCGGTGAGCAAGGACTCTGCAGAATCGTCGGAGAAAAGCGCTACGACAAGCTCAGAAACACGATGGGGAAGCGCGCCGGGCTGGCAGTGGCGCTGGCGGGCCTGGCACCTCCTCCGTTCCCGTTTACTTCGGTGATCGCCGCCGCGGGCGCGCTGGATTACCCAATCTGGCGGATTGGCATCATTAACTTCTTTTCGCGCGGTGTGCGATTCACCGTTCTTGCGGTGCTGGCAATGGAATTCGGCCAGGCGGTGATGAATATTGTGCGTTCTTCAGCATTCGAATGGAGCATGATTATCTTCATCGCTTTCTGCGCGGTTGCGAGCGGCTTTTCGATTTGGCGCTGGCTGCGAAAACCCAGTAACCGGGAAAAGTGAGTTGGGATTTCAAGATTGACTGCGGGTGCGTTGTTTTGTGCCTCAGCAAGCACTGAGCGCGGGGAGGATTGGCGGTGGTGCTTTGTGGATGAGATGTATTTCTAGACGTGTACTCGGGCACTCGATGAGTGTGCTATGCTGGCGGCGAATTTAGAAGACCGCCAAAAATATCATGGAATCCCCGGGACAGAAAATCCTTATTGCGTCATTCGTGTTGGCCTTTGCCTTCACGGCGAGGGCACAGACCGCCGCCAGCGCTCCGTGTTCGGTTGAAATGCCGGCTCTTACCACCAGCGCTCCCAACATGTTCAATGCCCGCCAGGAACAGGACCTGGGCGATGCGCTGGCTGACTACTTCGAGAGCGACATGCGCGTTGCGCAGCCCCGCCCAAACGATGAGCTGACGCGCATCGGCGAGCGGCTGCTTGCCACGCTGCCGCCCACGAAAATTCATTACACCTTCAGGATTTACGAATCGGGCGACATCAACGGCTTCTCGCTGGCTGGTGGGCGCGTTTACATCAGCCGGAAGCTGATTGCCGCAGCAGGCAGCGAAGATGAACTCGCCGGAGTGGTGGCGCACGAGATCGGCCACCTGGTGACACATCAGACTGCAATTGAGATGACACGTGAGTTTCGTGTTCAGCTGGGCGTTACGCAGGTTGGAGATCGCGCCGACATTTTTGCCAAGGTGCATGAGTTCCTGGACTCGCCGGCGACAGGCGGTGAAGAAAGCAATAAGGCAGAAGAGAAGAACGAGGTTGTTGCCGACCGCATTGCGATTTATGCGATGGTGCGTGCCGGTTACGCGCCGGAGAGCTATCCGGCATTTTTCAATCGCGCTGCGCAGAATAAAGGCAAGACCGGCAACTGGCTGACAAACCTGTTCGGTGTGACGCGCGAGGCGAGTTTGAGGTACCGCTCGGCGAAGAAGCTGGTCGGTGAGCTTCCGGCTGGGTGCGCCGCCAGAAAGCCGACGGACAGCGCGGAATTTCAGGTGTGGCAGCGCAGCGAGGTGGAACAAAGAATCAAGGAAAAGGCGGAAAGCGTGCCCGGCGACAAGCCGCTACATCTTGAGTCTCCTTTGCGGCCGGGCCTGTGGCGAATCCGCTTCAGCCCGGATGGCCGCTACCTGCTGGCTCAGGACGAAGGCGGGATTACGGTGGTGGATCGGAAGGCGGGGAAAGCTCTTTTCCGAATCGATGCCCCGAATGTGGAAGCGGCACATTTCACGCCGGACTCGCAGAACATCGTGTTTCAGAACGAAAGCCTGCGTGTGGAGACCTGGAATATAGCGACGGAAAAACGGGTC
This sequence comes from uncultured Acidobacteriota bacterium, assembly GCA_963830225.1. Taxonomy (GTDB): domain Bacteria; phylum Acidobacteriota; class Terriglobia; order Terriglobales; family Acidobacteriaceae; genus Telmatobacter. Next base: position 2,141,529 of record CAWHLO010000001.1, read on the forward strand.
AGCGTGAATGAAGTTGTGGTGTACGGCGGCTGCGAACAGACAGAGTTGTTGCGCGGCGGCAAGACGATGGTTTGCGCGAATCTGAATGAGAAGAAGGCGCGGGTAGGTTTACGACTGATCAACGTAAAGACCGGGAAGGCGTTCTATGACAAGCCATCGTTCTTCCAGCCCGGCGCGCTGGGCCTGGCTTCTCTGACGTGGGATTTGGTGGGCGGATACGACCTCGTGAATCTGGCTGAATCACCGGATGGCCGCTATCTTGTTGCGTCAGTCGGCCGCGTACTGCTCGCTTACGACCTCAAGCACCGGCAACCTGTGAAACTGGGCGGCAAGCTGAAAGGAATGGAACAAACGCGCATGGCGTTTGTGGCACCGGATCAGATTTTTATCGCCGACAATCCGAAGCCGGATGGAATGTTTGACTACAGGGTGCTGAGCTTTCCGCAGGGAAAGGTGATTCAAAAAGGTGTAATCGGAAATCAGCAGTTTGAGAGCGCCACGCGGAACGGATTCCTGCTTGTATGGCCCCTTAAGAATTACATCGCCGGATTGATGGATGTGAAGCAGGACAAGGTGATATGGGCCACGAAGCTGGAGACGGGCGATATCTGGGGTAAGTTGATAGCAACCGAGGGTGTGGGCGGCGGGCTGGTGCTGGAGCAACAGGATCTGAAAAAGCAGCAGTTCATTCCGCTTCCGCTGGCACCGTTGCCCGGGCTGCGAGCAGGCGCATTTTCAGCCGACGGCAAGTATCTTGCGCTTTCACTCAGAGACAGGTCAGAAATCTGGAATTTGCAGACGGGCAAGAAGGTCTTCCTGATGCGGCCCTTTCAAAGCGTGTGGATAGACGGGAAGGACAGAATATTCGGCCAGTTTCCAAAGATTAACGAGAAAAAGCCGATCGAGATGGAAATCACTCCGGCATCTGCGGGAGCAAAGGATCTGGCTGCGCTGGATGACCAGGAGTGGCAATACCACGACCTGGAGCTGCGGCTGAAGCCAATGCGCAAGGGGAAGGGCATCGATTCTCATGTGAAGCTGGCAGTGAAGAAGATGTCGACGCAGACGGTTTTGTGGACTCATGACTTCCGCAACGAACGCCCGGCGGTGTGGGGAGCGAAGAACAACATTCTTGTGCTGGCCTGGGACTTGACCAGCAAGGCAGCTTCGAATGAGATTCGGAATCAGCCGGCGCTGCGGCGTGAAGAGGATGTGCTCAAGGACAAGAAGCACGGGCTGTTGATCGAAACAGTGGATGCCGACACCGGCAAGCCGCTGCAGCAGGTGGTTGTGCCGCTGGCGGATCTGACGGGCGCATGGAACGACACTCGACGGGCGACGGTGTCTGGACAATACATACTGGCGCGTGGCGAGCAGAACAACACGGTGATTTACAGGATGAGCACAGGCGCGCAGGTGGCCGAATTCTTCGGCACTCCGGTTGCCAGCGATGCAAACGCCGGCCTGGTTGCCGCCGTGAACCGGGACGACGAGATCCTGCTGGTGGATGAGCGCACGGGAAAAGAACTGGAGCACTTCAGCCTGGGCTCACCGGTGCGCATGGCCCGCTTCGTTTCAGGCAAGGAGCGGCAACTCTTTGTGCTCACCGCGGATCAGGTGGTGCATCGGCTGCCGCTGCCGAAGTGAAGCACGCTAAGCGAGGCCTAACTCAATTGTCTTTGTCTCTGTGTCGAGCTTGGCGATTTTGAAGGTGCGGATCTGGGCTTCGGCTAACGGTTCGGGTTGCTCCGACTCGGTGGGCGCGGCGCCTTTCCAGCGGGCTTGAAGCATCGTACTGAGGCTGGAGAGGTCGGCTTTGGCTGACGGTGCGGGCGTTGCGGGCGCGGATTTGCCTCCGTCTGCGGCGGCTGCCGGAATGTGGCAGGTTGCGCGGATGCCTTCGCCCAACTCGACAACTGCGGTGTTGCCCGAGATCTCGACTACGCGGCCGGAGACCTGGTCGCCGGGTTTGTGCTCGGCTATGTATTCGTCGAGGCTGGTGGGGATGAGCTGCTTCATGCTCAGCTTGATCTGGCGCTTTTCCGGGTCGATGGCGAGGATGAGGGCCTGGACTGACTGGCCGGCGCGGAGGACGTCGCTGGGGTGGTTGAGGCGGCGGTCGGCGACGATTTCGCTGATGTGAACGAGGCCCTCGACTCCTTCGGCGATCTCGATGAAGGCGCCGAAGTTCATGATTTTGGTCACTGTCCCCTGGACCTGCGAGCCGGCGGGGAACTTGCGCTGCACTTCAAGCCAGGGATCGGCGAGGGTCTGCTTGAGGCCGAGGGCGATGCGCCGCTCTTCCGGCTTGATGGAGAGGATGACGGCGTCGACGCGGTCGCCGGTTTTGAGCATGTCGGATGGGTGGCGGACCTTTTTGGCCCAGGACATCTCCGAAATATGGATGAGGCCCTCAACGCCGGGCTCGATTTCGACGAAGGCGCCGAAGTCCATGAGGCGGGAGACGGTGCCGCTGACGCGCTGGCCCATCTGGTAGCGCTCGGGGACGGTCTGCCAGGGCTCGGGCTGGAGCTGCTTGAGGCCGAGGGAGATTTTGCCGGTGCCGGGGTCGATTTTGAGGATGCGGACCTGAATTTCCTGGCCGACGGAGACGACGTCTTCCGGCTTGGCTACGCGGGTGTGGGCCATGTCGCTGATGTGGAGGAGGCCGTCGAGGCCATGGAATTCGGTGCCGCCGATGTCAACGAAGGCGCCGTAAGGGACGAGGCTGCGGACGATACCGGTGAGGGTGGCGCCGACTTCGAGGGTGGCGCGGCGCGATTCGAGCTCGGTGCGGGCCTGCTCTTCGAGGACGATGCGGCGGTCGACGACGACGTTCTCGTCGGCAACGTCGAGCTTGGTGATGCGGCAGGTGATCTGCTGGCCGATGAGGGCTTCGAGCTCGGCGGCATCGCGGGTTCCGCTGCGGCTGGCGGGCATGAAGGCGCGGACGCCGATGTCGACGCTTAGGCCGCCTTTGACGGCCGCGGTGACGGTGCCGGCGACGGCCAGTTTCTGCGCGAAGGCAGATTCGAGGGCGGACCAGTCATGGGGTTGGGCGACGCGGAAGCGCGAGAGATCGTAGTAGCCCTCTTCATTGCGGCCGGTGATAGAGACGGGCATTTTGTCGCCGGGCTTTACGTCTTCGGCATTGTTGGGGAAGACGGAGCGAGGCAGCGCTCCCTCGATCTTGTAGCCGATGTCGAGGAAGACCTTGTCGGCGGTGAGCGAGACGACGGTGCCTTCAAGCTGCTTTGCGCCGGATTCGGTGCGGTGCGTGTGGCTGCGCTCGTAGGCGCTGAGCACGTCGGCGAAGGACTCGGTGGGCTCGGTGGTTTCTTCCTGATTCAACTCGGGTTCGGGGGTGGTGTCTTCAGTCATGGCAGGTTATGGTTCCATTGTCCCATGGCGGGGAGGGGTTAGGCTTCATCGAGCGACTTGAGGCCGGCGGGGGCTTGTTCCCAGCGGCGCGAGAGGCGGTCGAGGTAAGCGCGGACCTCGTCGAGGGGTTGGGGATCGAAGACGAAGAGGCTTTCGCGGCCCAGGCGCTTGCTGCGCACCAGGCCAGCGGCCTGAAGCACGTGAAGGTGCTTGGTGATGGCCTGGCGGGTGAGGCTGGAACCATCCGTGAGCTGGGCAATGGAGGCAGGCTGGCCGGTGCTGAGGCTGGAGACGAGGCGCAGGCGGGTTTCGTCGCCCAGGGCGGCGAAGACGCGGGCGCGGGCTTCGCGTTTGGCTCCTTTTTGCTTTTTGTGTTTGTGGGCCATGGCGTTGGGTGCTCCTTGTGGCGGCTTTTATGCTGATTTTAGGCAACCGATTCGTTGCATGGTAGCGCAAATCGTATGGAATAAGCTCGAAAAATATGCAACTTTTTGGTTGCTTTGCCGGAAATTGCGGATTTTTCTGCATCGAGCGGCCGGCAGTGGGCGTTGTGGGGTACGCTTCAGGCTTTCGATTAGGCTTGAGGAATGAATGTTTTCGACGAGAAGCGGGCGGAGCTGGAACAGCACGAGTTCATGATGGGCCGGGAGCGCGGACGGCTGGCGGTGGCGCTGGATATGCTGACGGACTCGCTGATCCTGGTGGGACAGCATGGGGTGTATTGCACCTCGAGCCGGAACCCATCGAAGCCAGCGCTGGACCTGCAGGCGGTGCTGGGAGGCGTGGAAGGGGCCAAGGCGCTGATTCAGTCGGTGATGGAGGAGTTGGGGAAGGGCAGGGACATAGGGACGTAGGGACTAGGGACTAGGGACCTAGGGACCTAGGGAACAGGATTGGATGCTTGTGGCGTGGTCCGGATGGCGTAAGTGCGGTATTCTGAAGGGGCGCGCCCGTAGCTCAGCTGGATAGAGCGAATGCCTCCGGAGCATTAGGTCGGGAGTTCGAATCTCTCCGGGCGCACCATCTTCATATTATTGAATCTAAACGCAAATGTAAGATATTGAATGAGTTGATGAAGTTTTATATCGTCTATCCAATCTATACAGTTCACCGTTATTCGCCCATTTCTGGCTACTTGTCTGACCATTCTTACTAAGACAGGTTTTTACTACTGGAGAGTTCGAGTCTCTCCGGGCGCACCATTTTTCCTTCTCGCATTAGGAATTGCAGGTCGGGAGTTCCCCGCCTCGGCGGGTCTCCGGGCGTGGCGTTCTTCCTTCAAATCAGAAATTTGCAGGTCGGGAGTTCCTCGCCGCGGCGGTCTCCGGGCGTGGCATTCCTCTGGGTTTTTTCTTGCTCTTGTGACAATTTTGCACGGCGGCAGGCAGGGATTACCGTCTTGGCGTGGTGTCGCGTGACTGTGATTTGGATCACGGTGACGTTATGCCGGTGCGGATACGCTCTGGTTGTGGGTGGTGTTGCAGGGCTTGCGCCCAAGAATTGAGGAGCGATTCCGAATGGCTTTTGTGGTTACCGATGGATGCGAGAAGGACTTTTTGTGCGTGGAGGAGTGCGCGACCGGGGCGATTGCGCCGGCTGCGGCCGACGATGCCGCGGAGACGGTGAGCCAGGTTTACATCAATCCCGACGAGTGCATCGACTGCGGCAGTTGCGTTGCGATCTGCCCGCAGGAGGCGATCTTCGCGAGCTACGAACTGCCGGAAGACAAGGCAGATTTTGCCGAGAAGAATCAGGCGTATTTCAACTAAGCGCAGCGAGATCCTGAAAAAGAAAGATTGCGGTTGAGGGGTGCGACGGGGCGGCCTCGGAGGATGGGTGTCTTCGGGTGCTTGTTCGGATGCCGGGTGGTCCGAGGCCTACGGTTATCCCGGGTCTTCCGCCACGGCGGACGGGCTGGGGCGGAAGATCTGGGAGTGCCCTCTTCAAGCGATGCGCATGCGAATCTGGCCTTAGTTCACCGGGCCTGAAGGGAACTCGTGCCCCTTGGGCTCGAGGTTGAGCGTGCCGAAGGCCTGTTCGTACTGGGCGATGTTCTGGCCCAGGACGTTCCAGAGCGCCTTGGCCTGCTGCGGGCTGAGGAAGATGGCCTGGTGGTTGCGGATGGTGACCTGCTCGGGGCTTTCGCTGGAGGCGAGGCCGAAGACGAGCTGGAAGTCCCATACGCTGACGCGCACCTGCACGCTGTTGGCGTAGGACTCGCGGTAGTCGGGCGTCTGGGCAAGATTCAGTTGGGGCTGCTGCGGAGTCTGACTCATGGATTCAGCTTACCGCTACGCGGGCAAGGTTGCCGAGCAATGTGGACAAACGGTTTGGACGAAGCTGCTGTCTGTAAGGCTAATTGTGGCGCCTCAGCATCGAAGGCACGCAGGCGAATCCGCTTCAGGCCGGTGACGACCGTGTGGCCCACACGATTCCAAACCCTGCGTCATGTTCGGTATGAATGATCCGGAATCCGAGATTGTGCAATGCCTCTTCGACCTGTGGAAATGTCTCGCCATGAAAAAGGTGATACTCCATGCGCAGATTTCGAATGTGTTTCCAGCAGTCTGAGAGCTGAAACAGCTCCCACTCGGCTCCTTCACAGTCGAGCTTGAGCAAATCTACCGCGCCGCCGAAGCGTTCAATTGCTTTCTGGAGACTCACAACGGGAATCTCGTTTTTTCCGGTGGAGCCGGTGCGCGCCTGGTTACTCGGGCCGGCATCCAGCATGCTGGTGAAACCATCCTGAATCCCTACTGCCTCGGGATAGACTCCGATTTCAAGGTTTGCCAGGTTCGATCTCAAGAAAGGCAGGACTCGCGGGTTGGGCTCATAGGCGTGAATGGTTGCATGAGGATAGTGTCCCCTGGCTGCGATTGAAAAGAAACCTAGTGTGCTGAGTCATTAATTCATTACACATTTATCGACAAGCAGCGTCTAACATGACATGAGCGAGGTCATGAGACGAGGACGCCGTTTGCCGAAGTTGGAACTGAGCGAGGAGCAGCGCAGTACCTTGCAGGGTTGGACGCGGAGGAGGAAGACCGCGCAGGCGCTTTCGATGCGAGCACGGATCATATTGCGCGCCTCCGAGGGACTGACCGCTACGGCCATCGCTACAGAAACGCATGCGTGTATTCAAACGGTCAGTAAATGGTGGCGCAGGTTTGATGAGCGGGGATTGGATGGACTGCTCGATGAGCCGCGTCCCGGACAGCCACGCAAACTGAGCGATGCTCAGATCGAAGAAGTCATCGTGCGCACGCTGGAGAGCAAGCCGCCCGCTGCCACCCATTGGTCAACCCGTACGATGGCACAGGCTACAGGCATCAACCAGACCGCGATCAGCCGCATCTGGCGCGCCTTTTCTCTGGCCCCGCATCGCTCCGAGACGTTCAAGTTATCCAAAGACCCGCTGTTTATCGACAAGGTGCGCGACATCGTGGGGCTTTACATGAACCCTCCGGAGCGCGCGCTGGTCTTATGCGTGGATGAAAAGTCGCAGATACAAGCTCTGGATCGAACCGCGCCGCTGTTGCCCATGGGACCTGGGCAGGTCGAACGCCGCACCCACGACTATGCGCGGCACGGCACCACCAGCCTGTTTGCCGCGCTGGACACCAAAACTGGCAAGATCATAGGCCAGAACCAGCAACGCCATCGTTCCGAAGAGTTCCGCAGCTTCCTCGACACCATCGAGAAGAACGTGCCCGAAGAACTGGACGTCCACCTCATCATGGACAACTACGGAACGCATAAAACCAAGCTGATTCAGAATTGGCTGCTGAAACGGCCCCGCTTCCATGTTCACTTCACGCCCACCTCTGCCTCATGGTTGAACCTGGTGGAACGCTGGTTCGCCCTGCTCACAGAACGCCGGCTTCGACGCGGCGTCCATCGCTCGACCAAAGAACTAAAAGCCGCCATCAACGACTTCATCGAACACCACAACCGCGACCCAAAACCCTTTATCTGGCATAAAACAGCAGACCAGATTCTCGATTCCGTCACTCGCTTTTGTAAGCGAATTAATGACTCAGGACACTAGATTCGCGCCGATGTCGAGGATGGTTCGCACTTCAGGAAGCTGCTTGCGCAAGCCGTAGGAGTTACCGATGAAACAGCCGATGAAGTCGGTTTCTACGCCAACCTCAGGCGGATATTGCAGGCGAACAGACTTCCCGGCCGCACGGATTTTTCGCGGCATTTTGAACCAGCGCGCGCGCAGAAAGACGATCCCGAAGCGGAGGCCATTGCAGAAGCGTTCCGCGTGACGTTGCAGAGTGCGGCTCGGGCGCGCAGATGTACGGGAAGAACGATTCATGCAATCTCCGTTGAATTCTGCTTATCGACGGGCTGATATGAGGTGGTTGCCGTTGCGAGTGCGACATCACCTTGATCCCATTATCACCGGCGCTTGTTGAGTGGTTGCTACCCGATTCAATTTTGAAGATCGCCGGCGAGTGGGCAGCCTTCGCAATGGGCGGTGCGGCGGCAGTGCGCCTTGCCCACGGCCACGGTGAGGGCGTGGAATTCGTTGAAGAGGCGCGCGTGGCCGGCGGGCGGGTCGGCGGCGAAGGCGCTGCGCGTGAGCTCGGTGAGGGACTCGTAGCGGATGCGTGGCTGTGCGGGCGTGAGGAGTTGGTGGCGCTCGGCGATGCGACGGAGGTACTCATCGGCCACGGGGACAGGATGTCCGAGGGCGTAGAGCAGGATGGCGTCGGCGGTCTCATTGCCGACGCCGGGCAAGGCGAGCAGGCGGTGGCGTAGCTCGGCGGTGGGCGCGGCGGCCATGCGGCGGAGCGAGCCGGCAAATTCGGTGTCGAGCATGGCGAGGAAGGCTTTGAGCGCGGGCGCCTTGCGCGTGATGAAGCCGGAGGGGCGGATGAGATCCTGCAGTTTTTCAACGGATATGGCGCGGAGGCCTTTGGGGGTGAGCGCTCCGGCGGCGCGGAGGTTGGCCAGCGAGCGCTCTACGGCTTTCCAGGCTGTGTTTTGTGTGAGATAAGCGCCGAGGATGACTTCAAAGGCGGTTTTGGCCGGCCACCAGTGCTGAGGACCGTAGGCCTGGGCAAGCTGGTCGTGCATGCGGCGCAGTCGCGCGGCAGGCGTGGCGGTGCGAGCCGGGTGGGAAGGCGATCGAGCGGGATGGGTGGCGGTCGGGGTCACGGCTGATTTTAGGATAAGGGCAGAGGCGATGCGCTTTGCCGTGCGCGGCGCAGCCGGGGAGGTTGGAAATGAAGAGTCATACGGAATATCTGGTGTTTGAGACCCGCAAGCGGCGCGAGATGGTGCACATTACCGACGAGGTGGAAGAGATTGTGCGGCACAGCGGGGTGAAGGACGGGCTCTGCTTTGTTTCGCCAATGCACATTACGGCGGCGATTTACGTGAACGACCTGGAGAGCGGGCTGATTGCGGATATCGGCGAGTGGCTGGAGAAGCTGGCGCCGGCGCGGCCGGAATACCGGCACCACCAGACGGGCGAAGACAACGCCGACGCGCACCTGAAGGCGCTGCTGCTGCACCATGAGACTACGCTGCCGGTGACGAACGGCAAGCTGGATCTGGGGACGTGGCAGCGGGTGTTTTATGCGGAGTTCGACGGGCAGCGGCGGAAGCGGGTGATTGTGAAGGTGCTGGGGGTGGAGTAGGAAAGCAGCGGAGCTAGCGGGGTTAGCGGTGCTGGCGGAGCTAGTCAGTGTTCGATCCGCAATGAGCGGGGGACTTGTCTTTCTGGCCCTGCTGACCCCGCTAGCACCGCTTACTGAGTGTCAGTGATTTTGCGCCATGGTCCGGTGGCTGCGGGCCTGGCCGATGCGGCGTAATTGATGTGCGTTCTGGGTACAAGGACGAGGTCGACACGGCGGTTTTCAGCGCGGCCCTGAGGGGTGCTGTTGCTGGCTACGGGGTGATATTGGGCGTAGCCGGCGGCGGAGAGGCGCTGGGGCGGAACGGCCTTCATCCGGATGAAGAACTCGGCGATGTGTGTGGCGCGGGCGGCGGAGAGCTCCCAGTTGGAGGCGAACTGTGCGTTGTGGATAGGGACGTTGTCTGTGTGGCCTTCGACGCGGATGTTGAAGGGCGTGCGGCCGAGGCGCTCGGCGATTTCGCGCAGCGTGCGGAGCGAGCCGGGTTTGGGGTCGGCCGAGCCGGTGTTGAAGAAGCCGGCATCGCGCAGGCTGATGACAAGGCCGTCCTGGCCCATGCGGATGGAAACGGTGTGCGCGGCTACCTGGTTGGAGAGCCTCTGCAGCAGGTCGTGGCGGACGTGGTTGAGCTCGTTCTTGATTTCGGCGGGAGCCATCACGTCTTCGCCCATGACGATGTTCATGGGCATGAGCGCCTTTTCCTGCGCGGAGCCTGTGGCTGACGCGTCCTCGTGCCGCGCTGCACTGGGGAAGAGGCCGAGCGTACGGAAGGCGGTGTCAATGGACGCTGAAACCTGCATCTGCTTTTTCTGGTTGGTTTTGGCGAAGGCATAGAGAACGACGAAGAAGGCGAAAAGCAGGGTGACGAAGTCAGCGTAAGAGACGAGCCAGCGCTCATGGGAGACGCGGCTATGAGAGGGGCGGCGCTTCATGCGGCGGCCTCTGCCTTCTTGGGCCGGCTGGCGTCATCGAGGAATCCGTTGAGCTTGATTTCAAGCATGCGGGGGTTCATGCCTTCGAGGATGGAGATAACGCCTTCAAGCATCATTTCGCGGCGGCGGTGGCGGTCGTGGATGCGGATGCGCATTTTGCCGGCGAAGGGGAGAAAGAAGAGGTTGGCGATGCCCACGCCGTAGATGGTGGCGACGAAGGCGACGGCGATGCCACGGCCTACTTCAACCATGTTGTCGAGGTGATGCATGACCTGGATGAGGCCGAGGACGGCGCCGAGGATGCCGATGGTGGGTGAAAAGCCTCCGGCGGACTCGAAGACGGCGGGCAGACGCTCTTCTTCTTCTGTGAGGGAGTCGAGGCTGACGAGCATGATTTTGCGCAGATCGGCGGGTTCGGTGCCGTCGACGGCGAGCATCAGCGTCTGCCTGAGGAACGGGTCCTGGATGGATTTGAGGTCGGAGTCGAGCGAGACGACGCCCTGCCGGCGGGCCTTATTGGCGAAGCCGACGAGCTGCCCGATGAGGTGAGTGTTTTCTTTGCGTGGGGCGGTGAAGATGTGAGCCAGGCTGCCGAAGGCGTCGAAGACCGTGGTGAGCGGAAATTGAAGGAAGACCGCGCCCATGGTGCCGCCAAAGACGATGAGAGCCGCGGTGGGCTGGAGGATCTGGCCCACGTTGCCCCCCTCGATAACTAATCCGGCAATGATTCCGGCCAGGGCGAGAATTACGCCGCCTACGCTTGCTTTATCCATGGTGAGGTCCTTTACCTACTGGGCGCCGGGTTGTCCTGCGAGGTCGATGCCGGCCAGGGCCGCGGCACGCTCGAGATCGCCGAAGTTGTGCATGCGGCGGGCGACGATGCCAAGCAGGCGGGCGCGGTAGGCGATGACGCGCTCGACCACCTCGGGGATTTCTTCGCGCACGATCATCTTTTCCCCGTTGATGAGCGTGAGCATGGTGTCAGGCGAGGCCTCGGCGGTCTTGATGAGATCGCTGTTGAGCATGAGGGGGCGTCCGTTGAGGCGGGTCAGTTCAATCATTGCCCGGTAACTCCTTTTGGGGAAGTTATCGGCAGGTGGCGGAAAAGATTAGAGACATTAAACCCGCCCAAGAAAACTGTCCCGGGCTGGACACAACGGGTGGGGGAATAAAGTCCGCGGCGGGTGCGCCGAAGAAGGGGCCAGATGCGACGGTTCCGAGCCGAAAGCAGGCACCCAGGGTCACACCGGAAATGGGAGCACTCTCGGAGGGGCCGCAAACCAGCGCATTCTGAGAAGGAGTAACCCATGTCCCTGGGTGTTTTGAACAATCTCAACGCGATTTACGCGGGGAACAATCTCAACAACACGAACAACAATCTGTCGAAGACGCTGCAACAGTTGTCTTCCGGCTCGCGTATCAACTCGGGCGCCGATGACGCTGCCGGCCTCTCGCTGGTGGATGGTCTTCAGGCCAACCAGACGGCCCTGACGCAGTCAGTAACCAACGCCACGGAAGGCGTGGGTCTGCTGCAAGTGGCCGATGGCGCTCTTTCGCAAGTGACAAGCCTGCTCAACCGTGCCGTAACGCTGGCCACCGAAGCCTCGAACGGCACCCTCAACAGCTCGCAGGATGCTGCTGCGAACCAGGAGTATCAGTCGATTCTGGCCGAGATCAACAACATCGGCTCGACAACCACCTACAACGGAAATGCGGTCTTCACGGGCACAGCGGTCAACATCTATACGGGCGACTCGACCGCCACTGGCGCGTCAACAGACGCACTGATGATCGACACACTCACAAGCGCGGGAATAGGCGATACTGCCGGCGCGGTGTCATACGCGGCGAACACGATCAGCTATTCTGCCACCGCCGGTCAGGATCTGAGCACTACGGATTTGACGAGCGCAGCGAACGCACAGACTGCCCTGACGGACCTGAATGCGGCGATTACGGACGTTGCGGCGCAGGACGGCTACATCGGCTCGCAGATCAACACGCTGAACGCGGTGAGCCAGGTGATGAGCACGCAGCAGCAGAACATTGCGGCGGCCCAGAACGCGGTGCAGGCCACGGACTATGCGCAGGCGACCTCCAACCTGTCAAAGTACGAGATTCTGAGCCAGACCGGCATTGCGGCCCTGGCGCAGGCCAACAGCGTGCAGCAGGAAGTGACGAAGCTGCTGCAGTAACCCGGTGTGCTCGCGGCCGGATTTCAGGCGGCGAGAGAAGCGTCCCCCAGATCTGCTTGCGCAGATCACAACCAGCGAAGGGCGCCCATTTGGGCGCCCTTTGCTGCGTATGGGAGGGTTGCGGGACCGGCGCGGCGACTGGGCTGGCGTGGTCCCAGTTCGAGGGACGTTCGGGGTGCTTACGCGCTGCGTGGCGCCGCTCCGCTCGACTTGGCGCCCGCTGGCCCTCTATCCTCAATGTATTGGCCTTGTTGTTGTAATTCGCGGGCCTTCTGGAATCCTTCACATTATGAGTACGGAAACGATCGCTGTTCATTTGCCCGATGGGGCTGTTCGCCAGGTGCCCGCGGGCACGACGCCCTTTGAGATTGCCAACTCGATTTCGCCGCGGCTGGCTGCGGCCGCCGTGGTGGCACGGCTTACGCCGCTTGCCGCAGCAAAGGCGGAGCAGAGCACGACCGAGGAATCGGGCGAGGCGGCCATGTATGCGGCCGAGAACACGGCCGCGCCGCGGCTGGTGGATCTTGCTACCCCGCTGAAGGAAGACACGCGGCTGGAACTGCTGAAGGAGACGGATCCGGAGACGCTGAAGGTGGTGCGCCACTCGGCGGCACACGTGCTGGCTACGGCGGTGTTGGAGCTTTTCCCGGAGACGAAGCTGGGGCATGGGCCGGCTACGGATACGGGGTTCTTCTACGACTTTTATCGCGAGAAGCCGTTTACGCCGGAGGACCTGGCGGCGATTGAAGCACGCATGGCCGAGGTGGTGGCGCGCGACGAGAAATTTGTCCGCGAATATGAGCCGCGCGAGAAGGCGCTGGAGGAGTTTGAGCACGACGGCGACTTTATGAAGACGCACTTCGTGACCAAATTTACGCATCCGGGCGAGCAGGTGAGCTTTTACCGCAACGGCAAGTTTGTAGACTTTTGCCGCGGGCCGCACGTGCCCTCGACGGGGCGGGTGAAGGCAGTGAAGGTGACGAACCTGGCTGGGGCCTACTGGCTGGGCGACGAGAAGAATCCGCAACTGCAGCGCATTTACGGCACGGCATTTTTCTCGAAGAAGGAAATGGACGAGCACTTTGCGCGGCTGGAAGAGGCGGCGCGGCGCGACCATCGCGTGCTGGGCAAGCAACTGGATCTGTTCAGCATTCAGGATCTGGCCGGTGCGGGGCTGATCTTCTGGCATCCCAAGGGCTCCATTATCCGCAAGGTGATGGAGGACTGGATGCGCGAGGAATGCCTGCGGCGCGGCTACGAGCTTGTGTATACGCCGCACGTGGCGAGGGTGAATCTGTGGCAGACGTCGGGGCATGAGGGTTTTTACTCGCAGAACATGTTCACGCCGATGGAGCTGGACGATGCGATGTACCGCATGAAACCGATGAACTGCCCGTTCCACATTCTCATTTACAAGAACACGCCGAAGAGCTATCGCGATTTGCCGGTGCGCTATGCGGAGCTGGGCAACGTGTACCGCTATGAGCGCTCGGGAACGATGCACGGGCTGCTGCGGGTGCGCGGGTTTACGCAGGACGATGCGCACATTTTCTGCATGCCGAGCCAGATTGAAGACGAGGTGGTGGGCTGCATCGACTTTGCCGAGGCGGTGCTGAAGACCTTCGGCTTCAAAGAATTCAAGGTGGAGCTGTCGACGTGGGACCCGGACGACCGGGCGCACTACGCCGGCTCGGAAGAGAACTGGAACCTGGCTGTGGGGTCGCTGGAGCGGGCGCTGAGCCGCAGGGGCATTGCGTACAAGACAATTCCCGGCGAGGCGGCGTTTTATGGGCCGAAGATCGACGTGAAGCTCGTGGATGTGCTGGGGCGGCTGTGGCAGCTATCGACGGTGCAGTTCGACTTTAACCTGCCGGCGCGCTTCGAGATGGAGTATGTGGGCGAGGACGGCGAGCGGCATCAGCCGGTAATGGTGCACCGGGCGCTGTTCGGTTCGGTGGAGCGGTTCTTTGGCGTGCTGATTGAGCATTATGCCGGGGCGTTTCCGCTGTGGCTGGCGCCGGTGCAGATGGGGCTGGTGCCCATCAGCGAGCGGCACCAGGCGTATGCGCAGAAGGTTGAGGCGGAACTGAAGGCTGCGGGCTTCCGCGTGGAAGTGGACGCGCGCAACGAGAAGATGAACGCCAAGATTCGCGACTTTGCCAACCAGAAGACGCCTTACATTCTGGTGTTTGGCGATAAGGAAGAGGCGGCCGGCGCGGTGAGTGTGCGCACGCGCGGCAAGGGCGACCAGGGGGCGATGCCGCTGGCGGAGTTTATTGCCAAGGCGGAGGCGCTGGTGGCGGGGAAGTCGACGGAGTTGTGACGCTTTTCAGCGAATGCGTGTGCGCGCCGGAATCCTCCAGTGCGTCGAGATGATTCATTTCGGAATTTCTTAATAGTTAAGAACTATTGTTATAATTGGGTGAGGTTGCCATGACTACTCTGACCGTCTCTCTGCCCGATTCGCTGAAGGAGTTCGTTGATACCGAGGTCCGGACGAAGGGATACGGAAACGTGAGTGAATACGTGCGCGGACTCTTGCGTGAAGCACAGGCAAAGGAGGCGGATGCCCGGCTGGATGCCTTGCTGATCGAAGGTCTGCGGAAGGGCGAAGATATCAGCGTCTCACCGGAATTCTGGAAGGAACTGAGGCAGGATGCGGCGAAGATTCTTGCCCGCCATGAAAAGCCGGGGAAGGCGCGCGCACGGCGGTGAAGGTCTACGTCCGGTCGGCAGCGCGCGAAGACATTCTTCGGCAATACCGCTATTACCTGATCGAGAAAGATGCAGCCCTTGCTGCCGAGCGCTTCCTTGACGCGGTGGAAGCAGCGATTGACGCGGTTTCGCGTACTCCTGGGATGGGCGCTCCAAAGCTTCTGGAGAATCCGCTTCTCGCAGGCCTCAGATCCTGGCCTGTTCCCGGCTTCACGGCTGTGCGTATCTACTACCTTCACGCGAAAAACCAAGTGCGAATTCTTCGTGTTCTACATGGGAAACGCGACGTTAACTCGTTGCTCGAAGACGAATCCGGAGCAGGCGAAAAGTAATCCGATTTGCGGTGCGACCGGCTCACCGGCTTCTATGCGTTGATCGCCATTCCTTCTACCGCTCCGTATGCGTCGAGCATTGACTCGGAGAGCGTGGGATGGGCGTGGACGGTGAACATCATGTCTTCGACCGTGCCTTCGAGTTCCATGACCGCTACGGCTTCGGCGATGATCTCAGTGGCTTGCGGACCGATGATGTGGACGCCGAGGATCTCGCCGTATTTGGCGTCGGATACGATCTTCACGAAGCCGTCGTGGCTGCCCACGATGGTGGCCTTTGAGTTGCCCGCGAAGGGGAACTTGCCCACCTTTACCTCATAGCCTTTTTCTTTGGCCTGCGCTTCAGTTAGACCGACGGAGCCGATCTGCGGCTCAGTGTAAGTGCAGCCGGGGATGCGGTCGCGGTGGATGGGGCGGAACGGGCGGCCAGCAATTTTGGCCATGACAATCATGCCACTCATAGAGCCGGAGTGCGCCAGTTGCGGCAGACCGGCGACGATGTCGCCGACGGCGTAGATGCCGGACTCGGCCGTCTCCAGCGTCTCGTTTACCTTGACGAAGCCGCGGTCGATCTCGATGCCCGTTTTGTCGGCGCCGATGTCGGCGGTTTGCGGGGCGCGGCCGACGGCGACGAGTACCTTGTCGGCCTCTTTCACCTGCGGGTTGCCGTTGGAGTCAGTGAAGCTGATCCGGATGCCGGATTCGGTGCGCTCGACTTTTTCCACCTTGGCGCCGGTGTTGGTGTCAATGCCGCGCTTGCGGAAGACGCGGGCGAGCTCCTTTGAAATGTCTTCATCTTCGACGGGAACCAGGCGGGGCAGGAATTCGAGGATGGAGACCTCCGTGCCGAAGCTGCGGAAGATGGAACCGAACTCGACGCCCACGGCGCCGGCGCCGATGATGGCGAGGGATTTGGGCGGCTCGGGGATGTCGAGGATCTCGATGTTGGTGAGGATGCGGTCATCGACTTGGAGGCCGGGGAGAAGCTTGGCCTGAGAGCCGGTGGCGAGGACGATGTTTTTCGCCTGCACCTGGCTGGTTGCGCCGTCGTCGGTGACATCGACGATGTGGACGCCGTCGCGGGCCGGGCCGGTGAGGCGGCCGTAGCCGGAGATGACGGCGATTTTGTGCTTCTTCATCAGGAATTCAAGGCCTTTGACGTGGCGCGTGACGATGGCGTTCTTGCGCTTGAGGACGGCGGACCAGTCGAGTGTGGGCGTACCGATGCCGGCGATGCCGTATTCGGCGGCGTGCTTGAGGTGGTCCCAGAGTTCGGCGTTGAAGAGCATCGCTTTGGTGGGGATGCAGCCCACGTGGAGGCAAGTGCCGCCAAGTTTGGGGCTTGCGTCGATGAGCGCCACTTTCAGGCCGTATTCTGCGCCGCGGATGGCGGCGGTATAGCCGGCGGGGCCGCCGCCGAGGATTGCCACGTCGTAGATTGTGTTTGGGTTCGTCTCTGCCAAAGGAATCTCCGTTCCGGGGCTCGCGCCGCACACGTGCCGCCTGTTCAACAAGTTCCAGTTTAAATGGCGGCTGCAGACAACCTTGGGAGGGCGGGTTAGCGCCGCTTTGCGGCGTCGCGAGTTAGCCGGGATGTGGCGGCTGGGACTTTGGAGGTTTCCCACCCATTCCGCAAAGGCGCGGGATGGATGCGGCATCCCTTGTAGTGGTTGGACGGGCTGGGAAAACCACGAGTGGGCCAGCCTCCGGATTGACACGCGGTTTTGGGCATTCCTATAATCCGTTCATCCGTCAGGCAAGAGGCTTATGACGCGGGCCATATCGTAAGATTGTTTCACAAGCGGCTGTTTCCCCTTCTCACATGCAATCGCTATTTAAATAGAGGCTTAACCTCTGGAGTAAGTCATGAAGCAGATTTTTGCTCAAGGTCCCCCACGTGTCCGCCAGCTTACCGCCGATGAGGCCACCGTTCTTGTGTGGCGTGACGCCGGCGCGTTCGGCATCATCAAAGGAGGCCATTGCGGGCACGCTGCCATTATGCTCCGGTCCGACAAACTCCCACTCCGGAGCCAGGAAGACGTCGAGAGGGAGCGAGGTGAGTATCGACGCCTCATGTTCGAAATGATGAATCACCGCAATGAGCTTGAAGATTTCCTGCCGCAAGACATCGCCCGCAAGCAGGAACAGATCAACAGACTGGGCCAGCGCGACCCTGCGGGCCTTCTCAGGCTGCGAAGCGAACTGAATACGCTCTTGAACAAACTGCGGCAGGAGCAGGTTACAGTTGCCCGGATTGAGAAGGAAATGGCTGCCATCAAGATGTGGGAGAACCCGAATGCCGTCCGCTATTACTATCTGACCGAGGCCGCGGAGGGATTCGTCCGCCATGTTTACATTAGCTGGTTCCCGGGCGGGGATGGGGTCGGTTCAATTAAATCAATGTTTAAGTCCATGCGCGGCGAGAGGATGGAATTCAGAGACGATATGGACTCTGAAATGTCGGAAAGAGTGCAGGATCGTCTGGCGTCAGGGGAGATCACGCCGCGACCGGGGCAGGTCTACATGCAAGATGCTTATGGGATGCGGCAGGAATATTCGGACGAGTGGGGCCAAGAACCGGACTACGTGATTTCTGTGCCTGCATTGGGCGTTTCCAATCGCTATTGGGGCGTCAGCACGTCCAAGATGTGGAATTGGTGGCGTGAATTCAGCGACGATGTCGAGGCTGAGTACAAGATGATCAGCAAGAGCAAGAGTTGCGCGGGCGTCGCACTTCGGGCCCTGGCTGAGGGCGGTGCAGAAGCCTTTCGCGGATTGCCCAAGAACAAGATTTACGCACTCCCCAACGAGGTTGCTCACTACGCGGTCGACCTCAGAGCTGCCATTGTGGACTTCAATACGAGGACCATGCGGTTTGAATACAATGTGCTGCAGCCGTGGATCAAGCAACAGGCCCTCAGGCCCCCTTCCCGCCCAGGCAGGCCGGCGTATGAGCGCGGGGGATTGTGGAGTGCCGACGACTGGCGTGCCAATCGCGGTTCGCAGGCGCACACCCGTTTCAGCGTGGGCGATCACCTTAAGAAATATCACTCCACCGATGGAAACACAGACTGGGCGCGGAAGTACCGCCTCCTCTGCCAAATCTTTTCCTATGTTATGGCGCAGGTCGGCGACAATAGTGCCCGGGGAAGCAAGGCAGAGCGAAACGATGCGCTCATTACTCTCGGTTCCCAGTGTCTCAACGTGCTGCGCAATGAACCCACCTGGGTCAATCCGGCCAGTCGCAATCAATAGGGTTTCCGGCGTTATTGATCCAGCTTCTGTTGCATCGCTCACAGGGAGATGGTGGGACGCGCAGGCACGCATGTTGGTGGATACTGACGCGCCTGGGCTGAGGGTTAACCCACGGTGGTGGTTGGACGGGCTGGGAAAACCGTGGGCCAGCGCTCCTTCCGGACTTGTAGTGCAGAAGAGCTAGGAAGCCTCAATTCCAAGACATTTTGTAACCAATTCCTGCGCAATCCAAACTGTCTCGTCCTCATCACCGAAGCTCTGGAGCCAATGGACATCGGGCTCGCGGCGGAACCAGGTTAGCTGGCGCTTGGCGTAGTTGCGATGGCCCTGTTGCGCGGCGGCGATGGCGGTTTCTTCACTGAGTTCGCCTGACAGGACGGCGCAGGCCTGTCTGTAGCCGAGCGAGTCGAGGGCTTTGACCGGGCCGTAGCGCGTGAGAAGCTGGCGTGTTTCTTCGACGAGGCCGGCGGCAAACATCTGGGCGCAGCGGCGGTTGAGGCGGTCATAAAGCTGCTGGCGCGGCGGATTGAGGCCGATGCGCAGGAGGCGGAAGCCGGTGAGCGGGTCGCGGGTGAGGACAGCGGACATGGGCTTGCGCGCGGCCAGGCAGACTTCAATGGCGCGGATGAGCTTGGGCGTGTCGTTTGCGTGGATGCGGGCAGCCGAAGGCGGATCGAGGCGGGCGAGCAGGCGATGCAGCCAGGCGCTTCCGCGCTTTTGCGCTTTGGACTGAAGACGCGCCCGCAAATGCTCCTGGCGCGGGGGGCCGGCGAAGAGCCCTTCAGTGAGGGCGCGCAGGTAAAGGCCGGTTCCTCCGGTGACGATGGGCAGGCGGTTGCGGGCGGCGATTTCGCGCAGGGCTGCGCGCGCGATGCGGCTGTAATCGCCGGCGGTGAAGGGCTGGTCAGGGTTGACGATGTCGATGAGGTGATGCGGCGCGCGCGCCTGCTCTTCAGCCGTGGGCTTGGCGGTGCCGAGGTCCATGCCGCGGTAGACGGCTACGGAGTCGCAACTGACGATTTCGCCGTTGAAGCGCTCGGCGAGGGCCAGGGAAAGCGCTGTTTTGCCGGTGCCGGTGGGACCGAGGAGGAGGACGGCGAGTGGCTCGGTTGTGGCGCCGGCAGCTTGCGAGGGGCTCATGGGCGCCACCAGCCGGGAGGGAAGATCCATTTGGGATTGGTGTGGAAGAGCCACCAGGCGCAGGTGGCCGCGGCGAGGATGAGCAGGCCGATGACCTGATTGCGCCGGTAGATGCGCCGCTGCCGGTCGCGCCGCTGTTGTTCGGCGACCTGCTGCTGGTGCGGCTTGATGCGGGTTTCAACCATGGCGCGTGGTCAATGCTTTTCGGGTTCCGGGATGTCGAATTACCACGCCTCAGTATAGGGGAAGGAAAAATCTGCCGTTCTGGCACCGGTCTGGTTTGACTTACCATGGTCCGGTTGCGGACGATTAGCTTTCGGGCTTCGGCATTTGCCGGGGCGAGAGGTGTTACGTCATGAAAGTACTGATCCTTGGTTCCGGTGGACGAGAGCATGCGCTGGCGTGGGCTGTGGCGCGCAGCGAGCGCGTTACGGAAGTGGTGTGCGCGCCGGGCAACGGCGGCATGGCGCAGATTGCGCGCTGCGTGGACGTGGATTTGAAAAGTCTGGACTCGATGGTGCGGCTGGCAGAAGCTGAGCGGCCGGCGTTGACCATCGTGGGGCCGGAGGCGCCGCTTTCACTAGGCATCGTGGATGCGCTCAAGGAGCGCGGCCTGCGGGTATTCGGGCCGACGAAAGAAGCGGCGATGCTCGAGACCAGCAAGGGCTTTGCCAAGCGGTTTATGCAGCGGAACAACATTCCCACGGCCAACTATGCCGTTTGCTCCAGCGTGGCCGAATTGGAAAAGGCGGTGGAGATGTTCCATCCGCCGGTTGTGGTGAAGGCCGACGGGCTGGCGGCCGGCAAGGGAGTGATTATCTGCCAGTCGCGCCAGACGGCCGTGGAAGCCGGCCGCGGTCTTTTTTCCGGCGCGCTGCTGGGCGCGTCAGAGCAGCAGGTTGTTCTCGAAGAGTGCCTGCAGGGCGATGAAATCAGTTTTCTGTGCCTGAGCGATGGAAAGCACGTTGTGCCGATGGTTCCGGCGCAGGATCACAAGCGCATCGGCGAGGGCGACACGGGGCCGAATACGGGCGGCATGGGTGTGTATTCCACCGACGATCTGCTGGAGCCGGCTATGAGCGACTGGATTCTGCGCCACATTGCCGAGCCCACGGTGCGCGGCATGGCCGAGGAGGAGATGCCTTTTCAGGGTGTTCTTTACTGCGGGCTGATGATGACGGCACGCGGGCCGCAGGTGCTGGAGTTCAATGTTCGTTTCGGCGATCCGGAGACGCAGGCGATCCTGGTGCGGCTGGAGAGCGATCTTGTGGATGCGATCGAGTCGTGCGTGGATGGAAAGCTTTCGGAGACCGAGCTGCGCTGGGCGCCTGGTGCTTCAGCGTGCGTGATTGCCAGCTCACAGGGGTATCCGGGAAGCTACAAGACGGGCATTACGATCTCCGGCCTCGGGTCGGCGGCGCGTGTTCCCGGCGCGCAAGTCTTCCACTCCGGCACAACGCGGGTGGGCGGGCAATTTCTAACCGCCGGAGGGCGCGTGCTGGGCGCGACCGCTGCAGCACCCACTCTCGATGAGGCTCTGGCACGGGCCTACGAGGCGATGGCCGAGATTCAATTCGAAGGCATGTATTACCGTCACGATATTGGGCACCGTGCCAAAGCCCGGAAGCGCTGAACGGCGACCGCCAAGTCAGGCGGTTTGTTGCGCCGGCGCGGCGGTTTCGGTTCTGGTAAGAGGCTTGGCGCTATCGCCCGCCGAGAGGGCTTCGTTACAGAGGAAGAGTGTTTATCGGAGCTGTGTCGCGGCGCACACAACTACCTTTGCTCGCGCTGCGGGATGCAGCGGAGCAAACAGATCTCTCCCGGCAGGCCGGTGAGATTCTGGAGCGACCTACTCCTCAGCCCAGAGTCGAGCTAGGTGCTGGGGCGGGCTCCTCCGGCGCCTTAGCCTGCTGCCTTTGAAAGCATGAGCGGCACAGCACCGGCCTGCCCTGCGTGGGCTTGAAGGGGACAGTAGTCTCCATGCCACACTCCGAGCAGGTCGTTCGCGTTTCGGTGCGCACTCGCGCGCTGCCGCTGGCGCGCTTGGCTTTGCACTGTTTACAACGCTTAGGGTCGTTTTTGAATTGCTTATCGTGGAAAAAGAACTGCTCGCCCGCTGTGAATACGAAGTCGGATCCGCAGTCTACGCATTTTAATACTCGATCTTTGAATTCCATGACCGGCTTCCCTAACAAGGAATTTCGTCCGAATCGGCCATGTCTATGTAGAGCGTGCCGTCCCGGTTCCCTGTCTTTGTTCGCTCGTAACAAGGGCCCGGGCCGCAATTAAAGAGCGGCATACAACTGTCTGCCGTCAACAACCCGCCAGACTGAGAAAATATGACCACGCCAAATGCGTGGTTACAAGGAGGCGGGAGGCAAGTTTACAACCCACCTCCGTCTCTTATTTCAGCCGTTTGACGACTTCCGTTCCCTTGCAACGGAAGCCGTCAAAACGGCATCATATCAAGCTCGTTCGACTATTAGTCCTGTTCTTTGCGAGCTTTTTTTCGATTCCGCTTGCGCGCCAAGGCTGCCTTGACGCGGCGCTTTTCGCCGGGCTTCAGGTAGTAGGAGTGACGCTTGACTTCTTTAATAATGTCCTCCTGCTGTACCTTCCGCTTAAACCTGCGGAGAGCGTTTTCCAGCGGTTCGCCTTCCTGAACTCGAACCTCTGCCAAAAGGGACCCACCTCCAAACCTGCCTGAATGGCTGTTTATATGATACTCAACTTCTATCTGCAAGCCAATCTAGGGTTTTCTTCAGAAAACTGCGACGATCCTCATCCTATGTTGTTATCAATGCAGCACTAACGAAAGTAACGGCCGGTCGACCTGGGGGCAGCCTGGTGCGTAAAATCAACGGGAGAGGTCTGCATTGATCCGTTCCTACCAGGGAAAGCTTCCGCAAATCCCCAGCAGTTGTTATATCGACCCCTCGGCGCAGATTCTCGGCGACGTGGTTGTGGGTGAGCGTTCGTCAGTGTGGATGAACGCCGTGCTGCGGGGCGACGTGAACTCGATACGTGTCGGCTCCTGCTCGAATGTGCAGGATTGCTGCGTTCTGCACGGCCAGCGCAACCTTTACCCGGTGGTGGTGGGCGATTGGGTCACGATTGGCCACAATGCCACGGTGCACGGCTGCGTGGTGGAGGATGCGGTGGTGATCGGAATGGGTGCGCGGGTGCTCAACGATTGCCGCATTGGCGAGGGTTGCATTATCGCCGCGGGATCAGTGGTGCCAGAGCATACGGTTGTGCCGCCGCGTACGTTGTGGGCAGGGGTTCCGGCGAAGCTGCGGCGCGAGCTGGGCGATAAGGACCGTGCGTTGATTCTGGAATATGCTCAGAATTATCTGGACTACGTGGACATCTACCTCGCTGAGGCCGGCCAATAGGGGCCGGCGGAAAATTGCCACATGGATGAGATGATTGCGACTCGAACGGGAATTACGGGCCTTGCGGCGCGTGTATCGGTTTTTTCTGCTGGATTGCAGCGGCGTGCGGGTGCTTCAGTGTTTGCCTGCACCCTGCTGATGGCGCTTACGTTGCCGGTGGCGGCACAAGCTGCGGCTAGGCGGGGCGCTGCGGTTCCCGATGCGCCGCAGCCCCAGGAGCGGCAGGCGGTGACGATTCGCAGCGCGCCTCTGGATATACTGCGTGACCAGCCGGTGATCTGGACGAGTCCGGCCCGTATCCGCGCACGGGATCTGAAATGGCTGGTTCCACTGACCCTGGCCACGGGAGCCGCTATTGCCACGGATCACAGGGCGATGCGGGATGTGGTCTCGCACGATCCGAGCTTTAACAATGCCAGCGTGAATGCTTCAAATGCTCTGGTTGGCGGATTTATTGCGGCGCCTGTGGCGATTTACGGTTTTGGGCACTTCAGGCAGGATGCACACGCGCGCCAGGCGGGCATTCTTGCGGGCGAAGCCATGGTGGACGGGGTGGTGGTAGAGCAGGGGATGAAGCTGATCTTCTGGCGCGAGAGACCCATGGTGGACAGCGCGCGGGGAAGGTTCTTTCAGTCGGACGCGGGAGTTGACTCGTCGTTTCCTTCATCGCATTGCGTGGTGGCCTGGGCATCGGCGGCGGCGATTGCCGGCGAGTATCATTCGCGCTGGACGCAGTTGGCTGTGTATTCCGCGGCAACGGGCGTGTCACTGTCCCGCGTGATGGGGCAGCAGCACTTCCCCAGCGACGTGCTGGTGGGGAGCGCGGCCGGATGGCTGGTGGGGCATTATGTTGTGCACCGGCATTTGTGGCGCTGGCACTTCAGGCATTGAGTGCCTCGTACCGCTTGAAGTCAGACTAAATTGTAGCTACAATATGATTGCGTACGTTTGGGATGAGGTCAAGCGGAAGTCGAATCTGAAGAAACACGGCCTCGATTTCAGGGACGCTTATCTCGTCTACGAAAACCCGAACAAGTGCACCTACGAAGCCAGCCGCAGCGACGAATACCGGTTGATGGATGTGGCGCTGGCGATCGTGAGAGGCAGGCACCTGACTCTGGTTTATACCGAGCAGGGAGACGATGTTCGCGTGATCTCGTTCCGGCACGCCAGCCGCGAGGAGCGCAAGCAATATGAAGAAGACACAAAGCAAGACTGACTGGGACCGGGTACTGGCACACAAGGAGGGCGATGCCATTCCGTACGAGCCGGAGGACGGCCCTTACGACCCGAATGATCCCGAGGCCACACGCGCCTGGTTTGCGCAAGCCGATCTGATTCGCAAGGGCAAAGTGGTGCGGCGGGGCAAGCGCGGCCCGCAAAAGGCTCCGACAAAGAAGCTGGTGTCACTGCGGTTGTCGCCGGAGGTGATTGATCACTTCAAGGCCGACGGACCTGGATGGCAGACGCGGATCGATCGCACGCTGCGTGAGGCGATCAGGAAGAGGGCTTAGGCGCACTTGAAGTAGAGATTAGGCGGCTTTTTCATCTTCTGCCCAGAGCCAGGCGGTGATGGCTTCCTTGATGTTTGCCAATGCTTCCTGCTCCGTCTTTCCCTGAGAGAAACAGCCCGGGAGGGCGGGGCATTCGGCTACGATCCAGCCGTCCTCATCTTTCTTCAGGACTACGTGAAACATCATAGGAACGCTCCTGCGCGGTGCAGCGGGCATACACAGTTATACCCCACATGGTGTGGAGAAGTCAGGAGCATTTGTCTGGGCTTAATCTCCTGATTTGAAATGCGCTGCCGGTGATCACATTTAGACTGGAAGGTTATGGCTACATTGAAAGCTGTGCGCGGGACGCGCGATCTATTGCCGCCGGAGACGGCGATCTGGAACCGGATTGAGGCGACGGCGCGGGCCGTTTTTGCACGCTACAACTTCGGCGAGATTCGCACGCCGATCTTCGAGGATACGGGGCTGTTTGCCCGCAGTGTGGGCGAAGAGACCGATATTGTCTCGAAAGAGATGTACACGTGGTCGGATCGTGATCGCTTTGACCGAGCCGCGCTACGTGACGTTTGGTGGAGGGACGCCAAAGAAAGCGGTTTCACTCCTCTTCACGATCAAGAATCAGAGGCAGATCTCGTTTTCGGTACCGCTGGCGGCGGGAAGCTCCTCGTGAATTTCGGAGAGCGTGCTTCCTCAAGTGCACTTAGGGACCTTTGGTTCGCTGTTAAGGCATATAGGGATAAATTACCGCCGGAAGATAGATCTAACGTTGTGGGTACTCTGGTATATCCGAGGGACAGTGCGACAGAGAATTTTCCCCAAGATCTCAGAGATGGCTCGGTAGACTCCTGGCCTGTGACGGGTACGTTCTTTGCCTCTCGCCAGTCCCTCACACTCCGCCCGGAGAATACGGCCGGGGTGGCACGGGCTTACATTGAGCACAAGCTGGGCGAGACGGGGCAACTGCAGAAGCTCTATTACATGGGGCCGCAGTTCCGGCGGGAGCGGCCGCAGAAGGGTCGCTACCGGCAGTTCTACCAGATTGGCGCGGAGGTGATGGGGCCGCCTTCTTCAGGGAGCGAGAGTCCGCTGCGCGATGCGGAAGTGCTGGAGATGCTGGCGACTCTGCTGGACGAGCTGGGGATTACGGGGTGGACGCTGGAGCTGAATTCGGTTGGCTCGTCAGCGGACCGGGCGCGCTACAACGAAGTGCTGCGGGCTGCGCTGGAGCCGCTGGCCCCGAAGATGTGCGCGGATTGCCAGCGGAGGGCGGTGACGAATCCGCTGCGCGTGCTGGACTGCAAGGTTCCCGAGGACCAGCCGCTGATTGCCACGCTGCCGATGATTGCCGAGTCACTGGATGAGGACTCGAAGGCGCACTTTGAGGCGGTGATGGCGGCTCTGGACACGGCCGGAGTGCCTTATGTGCGCAACGACCGGCTGGTGCGCGGACTGGACTATTACACGCGTACGACCTTCGAATTTACGCACGGCGGCCTAGGTGCGCAGAATGCGCTGCTGGGCGGCGGGCGGTATGACGGGCTGAGCGAAGCGATTGGCGGGCCGAAGGCGCCGGGGATTGGCTTTGCCATGGGCGAGGACCGGCTGGTGCTGACGCTGCTGGCGCAGGAGGCCGCGGGTGCGGAGTTGGGAGATGCGTATATCGCTCCGCTGGGCGCGGGGATGAATGCGGCGGCGCTGAAGCTGGCGCGCGAACTGCGGCGCGATGGGCTGCGCGTAGAGCTGGGGGATGGGAGCTTCCGGCTGAAGAAGTCGTTTGACGCGGCGGAGAAGACGGCGCGACGGATCGTGATCCTGGGCGAAGACGAGCTTCAATCCGGTATTCTGACGGTGAAGGACTTTGCTTCCGGCGTGCAGTCGAAAGTTCCCCGCGAGGGGCTGAAGGAGTTTCTCGCGAAGTGACCGGGAGCCGCATGGAGTTCTCCCATCCAACCGTGGATTGACCCCACCCTAACCGCAAAGATCCGCCGCGGCGGATGGCGAGGATGGGGCACCCCGTATGAGAATCGGAAAAGGAAACAGGTAGTGCTCGATTTTTTAGGTAGCCTCGAACGGACGCATATGTGCGGCGATTTGCGCGCCGCGAACGCCGGCCAGCAAGTGGTGCTGATGGGCTGGGTGAACCGCCGCCGCGATCACGGCAACCTGATCTTCCTGGATCTGCGCGACCGGTCAGGGATTGCGCAGATTGTGCTGGACAAGGAACTGACGCCCGATGGGCACGCCAAGGGCGAGCAGGTGCGGCCGGAGTATGTTGTCGCGGTTGTGGGTAAGGTGCGTTTGCGCGCACCGGAGGCCGTGAATCCCAAGATGGAGACGGGCGAGATTGAGATTGAAGCGGCCGAGCTGCGCGTGCTGAACGATACGCGGCTGGCGCCGTTTTCACCGGCGGAAGAGGCGATCCAGAACGAAGAGGTGCGGCTGAAGTATCGCTACGTGGATCTGCGGCGCGTGGAGATGCAGCGGATTTTCAAGCTGCGGCACGAGATTACGCTGGCGATTCGCGAGAGCTTGAGCAAGCAGGGTTTTCTGGAAGTGGAGACGCCGATTCTGACCAAGTCGACGCCCGAAGGCGCGCGTGATTTTCTGGTGCCGAGCCGCATTCATGGCGGCGAGTTTTACGCGCTGCCGCAGTCACCGCAGATCTTCAAGCAGATTTTGATGATCTCGGGGTTCGACCGGTATTTCCAGATTGCGCGGTGCTTCCGCGATGAGGATCTGAGGGCCGACCGGCAGCTTGAGTTTACGCAGGTGGACCTAGAGATGAGTTTCCCGCGGCGCGAGTCGGTTTTTAGCGTGGTGGAGCAGTTCATGGCGGCGGCCTTTGGCGCGGCCGGCGTGGAGTTGCCGACGCCGTTCCCGCGGATGACTTACGACGACGCGATGCGGCAATTCGGCACGGACAAGCCGGACCTGCGGTTGCCGGGGCTGACGGACGTGCGCGCGGCGTTTACCGATGAGACGATCGCGACGCTGCAGATCGATCCGGCGCTGCCGGTGGTGGCACTGCGTATTCCCAACGTGGGCGAGCTGAGCCGCAAGGAGCGCGAAGAGAATCATCCGCTCTTTGATTTGAAAAAGGGCGCGAAGTTTATCGACGATTTCAAACGGCTGGCAAAGAGCTTTCCGGCGGCGGCGGCGCAGGTGCGCGAGATGGCCGGCGCGGCGGAGGGCGATTTTGTGGTGATTGTGGCCGGTGACCCGGCGCACCACATCAAGGCCAGCGATACGAAATTTTCAGGTCGGCTGTCAGAGCGCGAGATCAATGTGTACGCGGCGGCGGGGAACTTCCGCACGGAGCTGGCGAAGAAGTATGCCGACCGGCACGGGGCGTTCCGCGTGACCGACGAGGTGGTGGCGGGAACGGGCCAGCGAAGCGGTGCGGCGGCGTTTCATCCGATGTGGATTGTCGATTTCCCTATGTTCGAATACGACCTGGCTACGGCGAAGTGGGTGCCGGCGCACCATCCTTTTACGGCGCCTTACGAGGCAGATATGGCGAACCTGACCGCCGATCCGGCGAGCGTACGCGCGGATTGCTACGACCTGGCGATGAACGGACTGGAGCTTGGGTCGGGGTCGATAAGAATTCACCGCAAGGATGTGCAGCAGCAGATTTTTGCGTCGCTGGGGATCTCGGACGAAGAGGCGCGGAATCGCTTCGGGTTCTTCCTGGATGCGCTGGAGTACGGCACTCCGCCGCATGGGGGCATTGCGCTGGGGCTGGACCGCATCGTGATGCTGCTGACGGGGGCGACGAGTCTGCGCGAGGTGATTGCGTTCCCGAAGACGGCGAAGGCCATCGATCTGATGGCCGATGCGCCGACTACGGTGACCGAGGAGCAGCTCAGGGAGTTGCATATTCGGGTGGCGTTGCGGAGCTGAATCAGCTCGCGCTACGCCATCGTGATGGCTGCCACCTCATATTCTTCAACGCGCGGGACTGTGAAACGCAGTACGCGGTCTTCCAGGCTGAAGTGGACGCTCTGGCCGGCGTGAAGAAGATCGACGGATTTCACGCGGACACTTGAAGGCAGCTTCATGCTCACCGTCTGCGGGCCGATGGGGTTGATGGACTCGAGCCAGCCGTGCACCGCGTTGGGGTTGGTGTAGTTGAGCAGGTGGACGGCGTAGCCGGGGCTGGTTTCCCAGCAAAGCATTTCAATAAAGCCGGGACCGTCGACGTGGACGATGGATTCGTCGCGGGTGAGCCAGCGGATGGTGTTGTGCAGCAGACGCAGCAGATCGCTGTTGCCGGTGAGCCAGTAGGTGCGCTCGATGTCGCCGGGGAAGTAAGCGATGCGGCTTGAGCCGGTCTCGCGCACTACGACGGCGGGCTTGTCAGTGTGCGAGATGGGCGGATAGGCCAGCTCGGGGGGATAGCGGACGAAGCCGGGAACGACGGTGAGCAGGGGATCGGGTACGGACTCAAGGGGAATGCGATTTTCGGCGCCGGCAAGCCAGTTGGTGTTGGTAAAGCCTTCGAGAATGGGGTGCGGATTGGCGGCATCGGGGTGCTGGATGCGGGCGTAGTACGCATTGCCGTTGGTGCCTATGACGTCGCCAGCTTTGTGGATGCCGAGCAGGTCGGCGAGGCCGAAGTTGGAGCGCGGTTTGAGGTTCTCGTCGTAGAGGCTGGTTTCAAAGCTGGCGAGGATCGATCCGCCTGAACGGACGTAGTCACGAATCTGCTGGCACTGGCGATCACTGAGCATGGCGATGTTGGGCAGCAGGAGCGCGCTGTAGCCCTTGAGGCGTTCGGGTTCGAGGCGGTCTTCGTGAACAAGGTCAAAGGCGAAGCGGCCGCGTAGGAGCGCGTCGTAGATGCCCTGAGTGGTTTCGTGCATGTAAGCGTGGCGGTTATGCACGGTGGATGGGCCGGGATAGAGAAGCTGCGTGCTCTGGCCCATCACTACGCCGATGTTGGCGATGGAACGGCGGCCCTTGAGATGGCTGTCGTGTTGCGCGGTCCAGCGGAAGTAGTCGGCGCCGGTTTTCTGCCAGCGGCGGTCTTCGCAGAAGCCGTCTTCAGAGCCGACGAAGTGCATGTAGGGCGCCATGCCGCTGGCGATGGACTCGCTGAGCCAGATGCGGGTTTCTGCGGGGTCCTTGGAGCTGTTGCGCCAGGTCACGGTGCCGGTGGAGTAGGCGCCAGTGACGTTGGTGGCGAATTTTCCGTCCATGACGGCGGTGCAGACACGGCCCTGCAGGCTGGCTTCCCAGATGGCCGGAGTGGAGAAGGAGCGGCCCTGATTGTCAGCCTGGAACCACTGGGCAATGGCGCCGATGCGATTCAGATCAGGGGCACAGCGCACATTGCTGCCGAGGTTGGAGAAAAAGAAGTTTTCAGGCCGTTTCTCTTTGGCGATGGCGTCGTACTTTTTCCAGAGCTCGAAGACGCGGTCATTGAAGACGCGCCAGTAGGCCGGTGTGCCGGAGGGCGGCAGCTTGCTGCAGATGGCGCAATGGCAGTCAGGCAGGCTGCCGAGGGGCGGCCAGCCATTGGTGTAAAAGCAGTCGATGTCGTAACGCGAGTTGATCTCGCGCATGATGGCCGGCACGTAGTCGTCCATGTAGCTGGAAAACATGCAGGTCTTGAAGAGCTTCGGTTCCTGGGTGTTGTGCTGCACGCTGCCGTCTTTGAAGCGCATGGCCCACTCGGGGTGAGCGGCGAGCGCGTCAGGCCAGTTGAGGTCGGGACTCATACGCGCTACGGCACGCATGCCGCGCTTTTTGGCAGCAGTCACGCACTCGCCGAAGAAATCGCGGCCATGAAGGAATTTTCCCCACTTGTGGAATTTCACTTTCGATGGGTAGAACGCAAGAATGCCGGTGACGCTGATAAAGACGATGTCGGCCTTGGCGGCGTGCCAGTAATCGGCCCACTCCTCAATGTTCATCACCGCGGGGTCGTGTTCGGTCATGTTGCTTTGGGCCACGCGGCGGATTTTGCGCTGCCAGGGCTCGGCGGCCGCGTCAACAGGCGCCAGGCGCGACGGGAGAGGGATCAGCCTGGGAACCGGTCCGCCGGCGATGGCGCCTGCGGCCAGTTCCGCGGAGAGTGCCTGGGACGGGTGGATGGCGCTGAGCGCGGCGGAGACAGGTACGACCGCAGCGCCGGTTTTGAGGAAAGTGCGGCGATTGAGCATGAGGGCCCCCTGGATTTTGTCTGCGAGGGAAGTCTAATGCCCGATGCGTGCGTGAGGCCAGCCCATTGCGCAAGGCCGACAAATGGCATAGAGGATTGCCTGCTTACGGGAGAGCTGGACGCAAGACTGCTTGCGGCGATGTGATTTGGTTCGAAGGGGATAGGGATACAGGGAGTTTGGGGAGGTTTTGCTACGCCGGGTTATTCGCCTTCGATTCCGGGTTCCTCGTCCGTGTCCCCTTCGACGGAGATGCGGAGGGAGCGGAGGAAATCGCGGTCCTGGCGGGTAAAGGAGCCGGGAGCGGCATCGGTTTCGCCTTCAGCGGCGTCCAAGTCGGCGTCGTTTTCCTCAACTTCGTTGAGGCCGATGGTGGCTTCAAGCATGAGCAGCACATCAAAGCCGTGCTTGCGGATATCCTGAACTACGCCGGCGATCTGTTCACTCTCGATGACCGACTCGTGGATGGCCTCACCGAGTTGTTGAATGAGTTCTCTCAAACGAGATGTCACCAATTCCTCCAACAGCGGCGCCCAGCGCGGAAGTGGATAGCGCGGGGTTGCGGCTAAGGATTCCTCTACCTTATATCCGTCCTTGCCCGGGTGCAACTCAGAAAGCTGAGGCAAGGCGAGAAAAAGCGCCCGACAGCGCGCCGCTGCTACCATCATAAACGG
The DNA here is from genome assembly GCA_963830225.1 of uncultured Acidobacteriota bacterium. Taxonomy (GTDB): domain Bacteria; phylum Acidobacteriota; class Terriglobia; order Terriglobales; family Acidobacteriaceae; genus Telmatobacter. The sequence goes on from CAWHLO010000001.1 coordinate 2,172,880, forward strand.
GATGAGACCGAAGACCATAGGCCGCACCCTGGGTATCGGATTGCGCGTGGCGGGCCGGGTGGCCGGCGAGCGCATGGCGGGCGCGCAGGCAGGCAGACAGGCTCAAGCACATCAGCAGGTTGCGAATAACGGCGCCACCGGGCAGGGGAACGGACAAGCGGCACAGCGCTCCAAGGCCAACCTGGGCCGCGGGATTGGTGCGTTTTTGCGTCCGTTCGGCAAGGTGGGGCGCGCCGTCTGGCTGGAAGTCATGGGCGTTTTCTTCCTTTTGCCAGTGGTGATCTTTGCGAGGTTCGTGTGGCGCGACCGGGCAAGCTGGAGCCATGGTCCGCAGCATAGCGAGTTCATCGTTTCCTGCGTGATTGTGGTGATATTCCTCTATCTGGGAATTACTTCGTTCATGCGCGCGTGGAAGAAATAGGCGGCCGCCTGCGGCAAACCGTCAGCGATTTCGCTTGCCCGCCCGGACGAGCGCTATAGCGACGAAGACCACGATAACGATTACCAGGATTACGAGTCCGAGACCGGCTCCGTAGCCGAAGCCGCCGACGGCAGGGGTAGTTCCGCCGGTTTGTACCAGTGCCATAAGGTGAGACGGCAACGCGGACATCAATTCCCTCCGAGGACGGACCGAAAGACCCAACTGCCGTAATTGTAGAGCGGTTGAGGGAGGGTTGCGGTTGCCTGAGGGTTGCGGCGGGCTATTTTTTCGGCAAGGCTGCGGCCAGGATGGAGCGGAGCCAAGGTGGGGATGAGGCAGGCGGTGTTCGTGCGCGCGCCATCTTTGGTGGAATTCCGTTGGTTCGGCGAGCGGCTTACGCAGGGATGGGCAGGCCGCGCACGAGGGAGGCTACCAGCTTGCCTTCCGTATTAACGGCGAGGATGTTTGCCGGCTGGCCGGGGGCGATGGCGCCCGTTTCTTCCGCGGCTCCGAGCATCGCTGCGGGATTTGCGGTGAGCGCGCGGAGTGCCTGATCGACAGGGGCGCCGGTGAAGGCGACCAGGTTGGCCAGGGCCCGATCGAGGGTGAGCACGCTGCCGGCGAGGACACCGCGGGCCATGGCGCGGCCATTGGCCACCTGGACGGCGAATCCGCCAAGCTGATACTCGCCGTCGGGCATGCCGGCGGCGCTCATGGCATCTGTGACCAGAATGGCGTGGTCAGGGCCCTTGGCGCGCCACCAGAGGCGGACCATCTCCGGGGCGGTGTGAATGCCGTCGCAGATGAGCTCGGAGAAATGGGTGTTTTCAGTGAGCACGACGCCGAGGATTCCTGGCTCGTGATGATCGAGTGCGCGCATGGCGTTGAAGGTGTGAGTGGCGCTTACGGCTCCGGCGGCGATGGCGGCGCGCGTTTCGGCTGCTGTGGCATTGGAGTGGCCAAGGGAGACGCGAACGCCGCGGCTGACGGCATGGGCGGTCAATTCCACCGCACCAGGCAGTTCGGGAGCCAGCGTGATGAGGCGGACATGGCCTTCGGCTGCGTCGAAGAGGCGGTCGAAGGTGGCGATATCGGGGGCGAGCAGGTGCTCGGCGGGCTGCACGCCGCGCTTTTCATGGGAGAGGAATGGGCCTTCGAGATGAATGCCGATGGGGTGCGCGATGCCTTCGCGTGGCGGTTGAGCGAGGAGTTTGGCCAGGCCGGATACGGCCCTGAGCGTGGCATCGAGCGGTGCGGTTACGGTGGTGGCGAGAAAGCTGCCGGTGCCGCGCGAGGCGAGAAAGCCTCCAATGGCGGTGAGCGCTTCGGGTGTCGCCTCCATGGAGTCGTGGCCGGCAGCGCCGTGGATGTGCACGTCAAAGAATGCCGGCGCCAGCGTTGCGCCGGGATAGTCGAGCACCTGGGCGCCGGTGGGCAGAGGGCGTGCATCGCGTGTGGAGACGGAGGCGATGCGGCCATTCTCAAGCTCAATGACGGGGTGATCCAGCAGCCGTGTGCCGTCGTAGAGTCTTTGCGCGGTGAGGAATCTGGGCATCGTTTGGATGATAGCGGAAGAGGCGCGTTCCGGCGGAACGGGGCCGGCAATGTTTTTGCGATGCACGGTTTGCGATGCGTCGTGCGGCTGCGGCTTATGCGCGGATGACCTTGATGCCCTGGCTTTCAAACGGGGCAAGGGTTTTGCGGGGTGCGCCGGCGTTGGTGATGAGGACGTGGATTTCACTGGCGGGACAGATGAAGGCCGGGCTCACCACGCCCAGCTTGCTGGAATCAGCCACTACGATCACTTCTTTGGCCTGTTTGAGCATTTTGCGGTAGACGAGCGCCTCGTCAGTCTCCAAGGTGGTTGCGCCGCGCTCGGCATCGAGGCCGGTGACGCTGAGGAAGACCTTGTCCATGTAAACGTCGTCGAGAAAAGTGAGGGCGGCATTGCCGGTGAGCGAGAAGGACCAAGCCCAGGGGACAACGCCGCCGGTGAGATAAGTGCGGATGCCGGGCTGGTTGCAGAGTTCCATGCCGATGTTGATGGCGTTGGTGATGACCTGGATCTTTTCGCGGTGACGCAGGCTGCGGCCGATGTGCGTGGTGGTGGTGCCGGCGCCGATGCCCACGGTCTCATTGGGCTGGATCAACTCGGCGGCGGCGGCTCCGATGCGCCGTTTTTCCGCCTCGAATCGCTGCTCGCGGGCCAGGAAAGAGCTGTCGAAACGAAACGGCTCATAGAGAAGGGGCTCGACGAGCGTGGCTCCCCCGTGGGTGCGGCGAATCAGGCCCCGGTTTTCCATCTTCGCCAGGTCGCGGCGGATGCTGGGGGCCGAGGAGCCGGCAGCGGCGACGATCTCCTCAATGCTCGCCGTGCCAACTCTGAGGAGAAACTTCATAATCTGTTCGGATCGAGGCGTGAGTCTATCTGCCATGTCGCCCCTGATTCTACATGGCTTGCGGATTCAATTTTGTAAAATTGCGCTGGTTTTTCTCATAGAATTGCGCTCTTGGTGCGCTGAATCCTCAATGAATTGATCGAATTAACGCCGTATGATCGAGCGGCTTAGGCAGGCTGGAGGCTTTTCCCCTTCCTGCCCGCAGTGTGGTAGCGTGGCTTCGCGGTTTTTTCCGCTTGCGAGACGCGGTGTATTTGAGGCGGGCTGAAAGCCAGTACAACCTTCCACAGGAAAAGAAATGACTTTCGACCTGGAAACCCGCGTTGTGCACAAGCTGCGCAGGCGGATCCTTCCCTTTGCGATGCTGCTCTATTTCGTGAGCTTTCTGGATCGCGTGAATGTGGGCTTTGCCGCCTTCAGCATGAACAAGGCCATTGGATTGACACCGGCGGAGTTCGGCTTTGGCGGCGGTATCTTCTTTGTCGGCTACATCCTGTTCCAGGTGCCGTCGAACATGATCCTGCACCGCGTGGGAGCGCGGCGGTGGATTTCGCGGGTGGTGGTGGTTTGGGGGCTGGTTTCTGCCGCCTCGGCGTTTGTGGTGGGGCCGTACAGCTTTTACACCGCGCGCTTTCTGCTGGGGGTGGCGGAGGCAGGGTTCTTTCCGGGGCTGGTGCTTTATCTGAGTCTCTGGTTCCCGACGCGCCACAGGGCTTTGGCGGTGGCAGCGTTCATGGCCGCGGCTCCGCTCTCCGAGGCGATTGGCTCGCCGATTTCAGGGGCGCTGATGGAGTTGCCGCGCATTGCCGGGCTGAGCGATTGGCAATGGCTGTTCATTCTTGAGGCGCTGCCGGCGGTCGTGCTGGGTATTCTGGCGTTGAAGGTGCTCACCGACCGTCCGGAAGAGGCGGCATGGCTCGAGGCGGAAGAGCGCGACTGGCTGACGGCGAAGCTCAAGGAAGAAAGCGCGGCAAGCAAGCCGAAGTCCGGCAGCGCGGCGGCAGCGTGGGCAGCTCTCCGCGATCCGCGCGTGATTGTGCTGGCAATTGTGTATTCGGGCACGTCAGCCGGCTTGTACGCCGTGGGGCTGTGGGCGCCGCTGATCATCAAGCAGTTTGGTTTTTCGCCGATGGCGGTGGGCTGGATTAATGCCGTGCCCAGCCTGGTGGCGGCTGTGGGCATGATTTTCTGGGCGCGCAGCTCAGACCGCAAGCTGGAGCGGACATGGCATGTAGCGATTCCATGTCTGCTGGCCTGCGGAGGACTGGTGTGGGCGGGACTGGCGCAGGCGGCGATTCCCGCCGTGCTGGCGCTGACGGTTGTGAACTTCGGCAGCAACGCATCGAAAGGGCCGCTTTGGGCGGTGCCTACGCTGTTTCTCTCCGGCGCCAGCGCCGCGGCAGGGATTGCATGGATCAATTCGCTGGGGAATATCGGCGGGTTTGTTGGGCCGATTGTGATTGGCTGGATCAAAGAGCACTGGGGGAGCTACGCAGGCGGGCTGGATGCAGTGGGCGCCATGCTGGCGCTGTCAGCCGTGTTGATGGTGGCGATGAGCTGGCAGGTGAGCCGCCGGACGGCAAAGGCGCAGGCAGGCGGGAGCGGGATGACGGATTGAACCGCGGCTATGGGACGCGGCATTTGTGGATTGCCGAGGAAATTCCTAGTCCGACACCAGGGCGTTTGTGTGCGCGGCAATGAGTTCAACCGCATCAGCCGCGCTGGGAACCGCGCGCAGCAGGTCGCGGTATTTGGCTTTCAGGAAACCGGCATTGACAGCGGAATCGAGGAAGGTGAGCAGGCCGTCCCAATAGTTTGCCGTGTTGACGAGAATGCAGGGCTTGGCGTGCAGGCGCAATTGCGCCCAGGTCACGGCTTCGAGTACCTCTTCCAGCGTGCCGTAGCCGCCGGGCAGGGCGATGAAAGCATCTGCCAGCTCAGCCATGCGCGCTTTGCGCTCGTGCATGGTGGGCACCGTTTCGAGGGCCGTGAGGCGGGTGTGAGCGATCTCTTTTTCGTTGAGCAAGTGAGGCAGAACGCCGATGACCTCGGCTCCGCCGGCCAATGCCGCATCGGCTACGGCACCCATCAGGCCGATGCCAGCGCCACCGTATACCAGGCCGATGCCTGCCGCGGCGAGCGCAGTGCCCAGTGTGCGGGCCTCGGCCGCGAAGGCAGGGTTATTCCCGTTCGACGATCCGCAGTAGACCGCTACGCGGAGACGGTGATTGCCTGACGTTGTCATTGTGTATTCAGGATAGCGCGACGCGGCAGGGTCCGCTTTTTGCGTCCCGGTGCGGCGTTTCATTCTGCTTGCGCGAGGTAGGCGGCCGGGGACAGGATGGCAATTCCGCGGAAGGGGTTGAGGGCGAGCAGGTCTTCGTCGCCGGTTACGATGGCGTCGGCGAGGCCGTGTACTGCTACCTCAAGGAATTTGTCGTCGCGGGGATCGCGGCAGGCGCGGATGGGGAACGATACGGCGACAACTGCGCAATTTCGCGCATATTCGCGGAACAGAGCTTCACGCAGCAGTCGCTCGACGTGACGATCGAATTTCTCTCTCAAGAGCACCTTCTGGAGTTCTGCCAAAGTTTCGCGGGACGCCAACAGCACGCCTTCAGCGCGTGCTTTGAGGAGGGTGCGATGGGGAAGAGAGCCGATACGGAGTGCGGCGCTTACGACAACGTTGGTGTCGAGAACAACCCGCTGGAGCCGCATCATCGCTCAGCAAGGATTTCCTTCAGCTTCTCTTCCCGGAGGCCGCTCTGCTGCGCCTGCTCGGCTGCCAAGGCTGAAAGGCGGTCGAACTCATTCCATCGATCTTCGACAAACCGTGCGTATTCTTCGGCTGAGAGCATCACTGCGATTTCGCGGTCGTGACGGCGAATGCGCACGGGGCCGCGCTGTGCCGCATCGAGGAGCGCGGCAAAGTTCTGCTTGGCTTCAGTTGCGGAGACAGTTTTCATGACCTCAGTATAGTCAAAATGGACAAAATAGACAAAATAATTAAAATATATATTTTGTCTATTTTAGACAATTTTCAGGAAAAATGAACGGCATTCCAGGCGCGATTGCGGGCGAAGACGGGGCCTCATTGGCTGGTCCACGCGCGCCATATCGGGAACGGTAAACTGACCATAAGAACCTTGAGGCTTGGAATTCGACATCGTGCATTCGCTGCTGACCAATCTGAATCCCGAACAACGCGCCGCGGTTGAGACGACTGATGGACCTTTGCTGATTCTGGCGGGGGCCGGGTCTGGCAAGACGCGCGTGATTACGAGCCGCATTGCCTATCTGATTCAGGAAAAGGGAGTTGCGCCGGATTCGATTCTGGCGGTTACCTTTACCAACAAGGCCGCCGGGGAGATGGCGGAACGGGTGGAGCACATGCTGGGCCACTCAACTGTGGCCAAGCCGCTGATCTCTACTTTTCACTCGCTTTGCGTGCGGATTTTGCGGCGCGACATCGAGGCGCTGAAGGTGGGTGGGCAGGGGCTGACGCGCAGCTTCGCCATCTACGACGAGAACGATCAGCAGGGGATTGTGAAGCAGGTGATGCGGCGCATGGGGTTGGATACCAAGCAACTGACGCCGCGTACGGTGCTGGGGCGCATTTCGTGGGCGAAGAACCACATGGTGGATCCGCAGGAGTACTACCTGGGATCGAAGGACCCGAACAGCGAGCGCGTTGCCCACATCTACAAGAGCTACCAGGCTGAATTGTTCAAGAACAATGCGCTGGACTTCGACGATCTGCTGCTGGAGGCGGCGCGGCTGCTGAAGGTGTCGGGCGAGGTGCGGGAGCGCTATCGGCGGCGCTACCGGTATCTGCTGGTGGACGAGTACCAGGACACGAACCGGCCGCAGTATGAACTGATGAAGCTGCTGGCGGGCGAGCACAAGAATGTGTGCGCGGTGGGCGATGAGGATCAGAGTATTTACTCCTGGCGCGGCGCGGATATTCGGAACATTCTGGAGTTTGAGAAGGACTTCCCCGACGCGAAGATTATCCGGCTGGAGCAGAACTACCGTTCGACGCAGGTGATTCTGGAGGCGGCCGGCGCGGTGGTGGAGAACAACCTGAAGCGCAAGGGGAAGAAGCTGTGGACCGACCGGCAGGGCGGGTCGTGGATTGGCTACTATGAGGCACCGGATGGGGAGAACGAGGCGCTCTTTATTGCCGACCGGATTCAGAAGTTTCTGGACACGCCGCCATCGCCGGAAGAGGTGGACCGCGGAGTGGAGCGGCACTGCGCGGTGCTTTACCGGACCAATGCGCAGTCGCGGCTGGTGGAAGAGGCGCTGCGGCGTTACAACATCTCGTACACGATGGTGGGCGGGTTCAGCTTTTACGAGCGCGCTGAAATCAAGGACCTGCTGGGGTATCTGCGGCTGGTACGCAATCCGCATGACTCGATGGCGCTGCAGCGCGTGATCAACACGCCGGCGCGCGGCATTGGCAAGACCTCGCTGGAGACGCTGGAGCGGCTGGCGCTGGAGACGGGCGTGTCCACGTGGGATGCGACGGCAGCGGCGGTCAAGAACCGGCTTATACCCACGCGCGCGCTGATGGCAACGGAGTCGTTCCGGCAACTGATTCTGGATGCGCAGGCGATGATGGATCCGGACTTTGCCGGAAAGCTTTCAGCGGACGTGGCTGAGAGCGAGGCGGAAGAGGCCGACACGGATTTTGCATTTGGCGCCGAAGAGCCGGCGGCGGAAGAGAAGCAGGAGGTGGCGCAGTCGCTGGACGAGGCGGCCGAATTCGGGTTTGGTGCGAATCGGGATCAGATTCCGCTGCTGGATGCGAGTCACTTTTCGCCTTTTGCGGCGGAGCCGAAGCGGCCGTTTCTGAAGATGCCGAAAGGGAAGAGCAGGAACGGCGAGCAGGCGGCGAAGGCGGAGAGGACGCGGCCGGAATCGGATTTTGAATCGGATGCGGAGGGAGTCGCAGAGGACAAGAATGGCGGCGAGAAGGCGTTTCGCGCGCCGGGAGATGCTGCGACGCTGCCGGAGCTGATCCGGTTCATTATTGACCGCACCGGGTACATCAAGGCGCTTGAGGCGGAGGGTTCACCGGAGGCCTTCAGCCGGATTGAAAACCTGAAGGAACTGGCCAACGCGGCGCACGATGCGGAAGAGCGCGGCGAGACGCTGGCGGAGTTTCTGGATCATGCGGCGCTGGCATCGGATACGGATCAGATCGATCCCAATGCGCGCGTGACGCTGATGACGCTGCACGCAGCCAAGGGGCTGGAGTTTCCGCTGGTATTTCTGGCGGGGCTGGAAGAGGGCTTGTTTCCGCACTCGAGGACCTTTAACAATCCCGATGAGCTCGAAGAGGAGCGGCGGCTTTGCTACGTGGGTATGACGCGCGCGATGAACACGCTGATCCTGACGCGCGCGCATTACCGGCGGCGCTATGGCAACGATGCGCCGGAGATGAGCATTCCTTCGCGCTTTCTGGAAGAGGTGCCGGAGGCACTGATTGAAAGCCTCGGCGGCCGCGGTCCGGCGGGTTACGGCGGCGGATACGGGAGCGGATACGGCGCGGGCCGGCGAGGGCGCTCGTCGGATTTTGGCGACCGGCACTTCAACTACGAAGACGAAAGCCAGGAAGTGCCGAGCTACTCTTCGCCACAGGGCGCTCGTTCGCGGAGCAGGAGTGCAGGAGCGGCGCGTAATCTGCCGGGCAAGTCGGATTCGATTGACAATATTGCGCGGTTCTTCGGCGGGAAGCCGGGTTTGGCAAAGCCGGGGAGATTTGCGCGGCCGGCGATGGATGTGGCTACTCCAGCGGGCGCGTCGGGGCTGAATAAGGGGCAGCGCGTGCGGCACAGTAAGTATGGCGAGGGTACCGTGCTGATGCGCGAAGGTGACGGCGAAGACGCGAAGCTGACGGTGATGTTCCCGCGCCATGGATTGAAGAAGCTGATGGAGAAGTTCGCCAATCTGGAAAAGATTTAGTAACTTGGACCCTTCGGCCGTTTCTCACTGCCAGGCGGCTATGGCTATCTCTCATTCAGGATCAGACTGATGCTTCACACGCCATTCCATGTGTTGTTTCCCGGCCTGCTTTTGGCTGGTGTTCTTGCCTCTCCCTCCGCTGTTGCCGCGCAAGTTGTGCAGCCTCAGGTTGCGATCAATCGCATGTATGTCTTTGGCGACAGCTACTCCGACATTGGCGAAGGATATCTGGACGGCAACGGGCCTACCTCTGTCGCTTACCTGGCCGATCGGCTGGGTTTCAAGCTGTATCCGTCGAATGATCTGGATGCGCGAGGAAAGAGCCTGGACTTTGCCATCAGCGGCGCGCAGACAGGGATCGGCGAGGGGCGCAGGATCGGCGAGGCGCTGCTGAGCCTGGGCATGCGCAACCAGGTGGACGATTTTGCAGCGCGGGTGCGCGCTCACACCGTCAAATTCGATCCGAAGACGACGCTCTTTTTCTTTGCCGGAGGGTTGAACGACGGGAACTTGCCGACGGAAGAGACGGTGAAGAATCTCGAAGGCGAGATTGAGACCATCTACAAACTGGGCGGACGCCATTTCATGGTGTCGCTGCTGCCGGAGGCGATTCCGGACTTCGCCGCTGTGAGCAAGCGTCTCAATCCGGCGATTGCGAAGATTCCTGCCGAGCTGAAGGCAAAGCTGCCGGAGGCGCATGTGAATCTGAGCCATTGGGGGCCGTTCTACGACGAGGTGATGCACAACGCGGCGAGGTATGGCATAACCGACACGACGCACCAGTGCGCGGGCCGGGCGATCTTCCATCAAGACACTACGCCGTGCGCTTCGCCTTCAACGCACTTCTACTATCACCACGGGCATCCATCGACGGCGACGCACAAGATTGTGGGCGGCATGCTTTACAGCGAGGTGACGGCGCTGGAAAAGAGCGGCCGGCTGTGATGGTGCCGATGGCGTGTTGTGGCGGTAAGATGCGGTTTCAAGCGCTTTTACCGCCATAAAATCCCTGTTAGCATAAGGATTGCTGCCCGACATCCGGGAAATTTGAAGAAAACGGAACGAGAGAGGTTTATCTGTGGCCGACACCACAAAAGTTGAAGACAAGCTGGAACGCAAGAAACTGAAACGCACTGCGCGCAAGAAGGCCGCCCCCAAGGCGAAGCGCACCACACCGCGCGGGTCAAACAAGAAGAAAGTGAAGAAGATGGCGCGCGGCCAGACGAGGCGGTAAAAACTGCAGCTTTTAGCTTCTAGCTCTCAGCTTTCAGCTTCTGGCGTCACGGCGCCAGCCTGCAGCGACACGGGCTAGAAGCTAAGAGCTAAAGGCTAGAAGCTGGTTTTGCGTGACTTGTATTTTGAGAGAAGGCCCCACAGACGGAAGCGCGTGTTTCGGGGCGGAGGAGAATCTCACTGCCCAGTCAACTGCTTGCCCGCAAATCCATTGACAAGCTGATCCGCGAGTCGGAGGAGCCCGAGCATGCGCTCAAGAAGACTCTGGGCCCATGGTCGCTGACCGCACTGGGCATTGGAGCCGTTATTGGCTCGGGCATTTTCACGGTTATCGGCACAGCGATGGCCGGGCAACACTTCAGCCAGCCTTCCATTGCAGAAACTCCCTTCATTCACTACGTTTTGACGCACACGGCGATGGCCGGCCGTCCGGGCGCCGGACCGGCGCTGTCGCTTTCGATGGTGCTGGTCGCCATCGTATGCGCTTTTACGGGCCTGTGTTATGCCGAGCTCGCCTCGATGATTCCCATTGCGGGTTCGGCTTATACCTACACTTACGCCACGCTCGGCGAGCTGGTGGCCTGGATTATCGGCTGGGACCTGATCCTTGAGTATGCCTTCAGCAACATGAGCGTGAGCGTGGGCTTTGCCGCGCATATCGTGGACCTGATGTCCTGGTTCGGGCTGCATCCTCCGCTGATGTGGATTTCACCCGCCTATCTGCCCACGGGCATGCAGGATTTTCAGGGCCACACGCTCTACCAGCCAGGCTGGCACTTCGGCTTCAATATTCCCGCCTTTCTGATCGTCATGATTCTGACGGTGGTTCTGGTCCGCGGGATCCGCGAGTCGGCGCGCACCAACAACATCCTGGTGCTGATCAAAATGGCGGCGATCCTGGTTTTCATCTTTGTCGCCGGCAGCTTTATCAAGCCGCATTACTGGCATCCCTATATGCCCAACGGCTGGACGGGGGTGCTGACCGGTGGCTCGATCATCTTCTTTACGTATATCGGGTTCGATTCGGTTTCGACTGCCGCGGAAGAGTGCCGCAATCCGCAGCGCGACATGCCCATCGGCATTCTGGCTACGCTGGGAGCCTGTGCTGTGCTTTACAGCGGAGTAGCGATTGTACTGAGCGGGATTGTTCCGTGGCGATCGCTGATGGGCGACGCTGCCCCCGTCGTCAATTCGCTGCGGCGCCTGTCGCTCGAGTATGGCGGCGGCGAACTGCACTGGGTGCATCTGTTTGTGCTGCTGGGCGCGCTGCTTGGCATGGTCTCGTCGATCCTGGTGTTTCAGCTCGGTCAGGCGCGCATCTGGTTCTCCATGTCACGCGACGGCCTGCTGCCCAAGGTGTTCAGCCGCATTCATTCGCAGTTCCGTACGCCTGACGTTGCCACCTGGGTGGCCGGATTCGTAGTGGGTGTTCCCGCGGGGCTGCTGGATATCGGCACCGTCGCCAATCTCTCGAATATCGGCACGCTCTTTGCTTTCGTGCTGGTTTCTATCGGTGTGATCATCCTGCGCTACCGAGAGCCCGAACGTCATCGTGGCTTTCGCGTTCCATTTGGTCCGGTACTCCCAATCCTGAGCATCGTTTTTTGTGTGGTGCTGATGATGGGGCTCGAGGTGGTTACATGGATCCGCTTCTTTGCGTGGCTGGCTATCGGGCTCGTCATCTACTTCTTCTATAGCCGGCACCGGTCAGAGTTTGCGCCTGGGCGCATGCGGAGCGAGTGAGGACGCGGCGGAAGCCGTATGTGCGCTCTTCGCGCGTGCCGTAGTTCCGGATTTCACATTTTCAGACGCGCGACTTCTTTATAGCGAAAACACTTCATGTCGTGGTCATTCACCATGCCTACTGCCTGCATGAAGGCGTAGCAGATGGTGGAGCCTGCGAATTTGAAGCCATGCTTCAGCAGGTCTTTGCTCATGGCGTCGGAATCCTTGGTTGTTGCGGGAATGTCTTTAAGCGACGCGAGCTTGTGGTCGATTGGCTTTCCGCCGACGAACTGCCAGATGTAGGCGTCAAAGGATCCGAATTCCTTCTGAACCTGTAAGAAAGCCTGGGCGTTGCGAACCGCGGCGTCAACTTTCAGCCGGTTGCGGATAATGCCGGGATTCGCAAGCAGGCGAGCTTTATCTTCTGCCGTGTATCGAGCAATTTTCTTCGGGTCGAAGTTGCTGAATGCCTTGCGGTAGTTCTGGCGCTTGTTGAGCACGGTTTGCCACGACAGGCCGGCCTGCGCGCCTTCGAGGATGAGGAATTCAAAGAGGGTGCGATCGTCGTGTACGGGCACGCCCCACTCGGTGTCGTGGTATTCCACCATGAGGGGATCGTTGCCGCTCCACGCGCAGCGAATGTGTGTTGATGGCCTGGTCATGTTTTTGCCTTACGATTCCTCGGCGACTCGCGCTAGTAAGCCGCCGCTTTTTTGAGCCAGCCCAGGCCGTCTGAAGTGGCGGCCTTCGGCGCGTACTCGCAGCCGATCCAGCCGTCGTAGCCGAGTTCGTCAATGAGGTTGAAGAGATACTCGTAGCGCACCTCGCCGGTGTCAGGCTCGTGGCGCTCAGGCACGCCGGCGACTTGAAAGTGGCCTACGCGCGAGGGCGCGGCAAGATACTTGCGGATGCGCGTAGCCAGATCGCCTTCGGCTACCTGGCAGTGGAAGAGATCCATGAGGACTTGCAGGTTGGGCTTGCCGAGTTCGGCGATGATGGCGTGCGCCTCTTCCTGAAGGTTGATGAAGAACCCGGGGATGTTGCGGTTGGCGATGGGCTCGATGAGTACGTTTATGCCGGCGGCCGTCGCCTGGTCGGCGGCCCAGGCCAGGTTGGACAGATAGGTCTTGCGCATCTGCGCGCGGTCAGCGCCGGCAGCTGCGAGGCCGGCCATGCAATGGATGCGCGGACAATCGAGCGCCTTGGCGTATTCGAGTGCGCGCTCAAAGCCTTCACGAAACTCCGCTTCGCGACCGGGGAGCGCCGTGCAGCCGCGATCGCCGGCCTTCCAGTCGCCGGCGGGGGAGTTGAAGAGGACCTGCTGAAGGCCGTTTTGCTGGAGCAACGTGGCGATGGTTGCAGCCGGATGCTCATAAGGAAACAGGAACTCCACGGCGGTAAAGCCATCGCGAGCGGCGGCGGCAAAACGGTCGAGAAAAGAGTAGTCCGTATACATCATGGTCAAATTGGCGGCAAATCGTGGCATCTCGGTCACTCCGTCGTTGGGCTATGAGGAAAAAACTCCAGAGGCAATAGTAATGCCCCAAGGCGGGGCGGCAGGACCGATTAGCTGTGCAGACAGGTCTGCAGCCATTCCAGGTAAAGCCGGCTACCGGATTCGACGCTGAGCACCAGGAACTCCGGAGTCTCGTAGCTGTGCAGTTCGTGCAGGCGGGCCTCGAGCGCAGCCAGTTTTTCCGGGGTGGTTTTGAGCAGCAGCAGGCTCTCACTGGACGATTCAATCTCGCCCTGCCAGCGGTAGATGGACTGAATGGCCGGAATCAGCGTGGCGCAGGCGGCAAGGCGCTCCTCCACGAGGACGCGGCCCATGCGTGCGGCTTCTTCCGCGTCAGCGGAGGTGGTGAGAACGATGCGTGCTTGCGGGCTGGTTTGCAGCATGGCGGTTCTCGCATTCCATGCGATGAGCTGTGGCTGGCCTAGCAGCCGGCCTCATCCTCGCATGGAATGCGGAAGCCGTCAATGGCCCTGTCTGCCCGGCCTTGTTCTGGCGCGAGCGTGCGATTACTCAGACAGGGTGAATTCGATGGTGGCCTTACTCGTTTTGTTGACCGTAACGCGAGCCTCGTATTTGCCGGGCTCGAGCTTCAGGTTGTTGCCGTAGTGTGTGGTGGCCAGCGTCTTGCCAGCGACATGCATTCGCGCCACCGGCAGTTTCGTCCATTTGCCCATGTGCGAGGGAAGCTTGCGGTACATGATGCTGACGGTGGCATCTTCCACGGGTGCGCCGTTCTTCTTGATGAAGACGACCATGTGGTGGTTGGGGTGGCCGGGTCCGTTTACCAGGACAGGTGCGGCACCTGCGTCGTGGACCATTTCAGCTTTGGGTCCGGTAAAGCCTTCTGCGGGAAGTACTTTGAGGTTGACGGAATAGACGCCGGCCATGGCCGTTTTGCTGACGGCCTGGGCTCTGGCGGCGCCCACTGCAAACAGTTCCCCGAAGGCGACGATCAGCACTGCGGTGAACAGGGGACGGAAGCGCATTCGGTTTTTCATAGTGAAATCCTAGGCTTATCAGCGGATTTGGGCAAACGGGGGTGAGCTTGCCGAACCGGGGCTGGTATTGCAGTATGGACCTTGCGGCCACAAGAACCGGGCCGAGATACCAAAAAGGGAGAAGAGCATGGGCGCAACGATTCGATTCGGCACCTCGGGGTGGAGGGCCGTCGTAGCCGACGGATTCACCGTGGCTAACATCCGGCTGGCCGTGGCCGGCATTGCGGCTTACGTGAAATCGCAGCCGGGACCGCACCGGGTGCTGGTGGGGCGCGATCCGCGGTTTCTGGGTGAGAGCTTTGTGGCGGAGACAGCGCGCGTGCTTGCCGGGGCAGGGGTTACGCCGATCGTGATTCCCGAGTCTGCGCCTACGCCGGCCATCTCTTATGCCGTGTGCACGCTGAAGACTTCAGGCGCGATCAACTTTACGGCATCGCACAATCCGCCAGAGTACAACGGAATCAAGTTCTCGACGCCGGATGGGGCGCCAGCGCTGCCCGAGGTGACAAAACAGATCGAGGCGGCCATTGCGCAGATCGACGCCGCGGGCGCCGCGGTTCCGAGAGCAGAGGCGCCGGACGGGGGCTTCGAGACAGCCAACGTAAAGCCAGCGTTCCTGAAACGCCTTGCCGAGTTGGTTGATCTGAAGGCCATTGCCAAATCGGGCATCAAGATTGTTTACGATCCATTCTGGGGTGCGGGGCGCGGCTATCCATCTGACCTGCTGCTCGAGGCTGGGGTGGCGCTGGAGACGGTGCACGACTACCGTGACGTGCTTTTTGGCGGACACGCGCCCGAGCCTGACGATCATCTGCTGGCGGACGCCAAGAAGAAGATGCGCGAAACGGGCGCGGCGCTGGGCATCGCCACGGACGGCGACGCGGACCGCTTCGGCATTGTGGACGGCGACGGCACTTTTCTGCAGCCGAACTACATCATCGCGCTGCTGTTCGACTACCTGGTTGAGACGCGTGGCTGGCGCAACGGTGTGGCCAAGAGCGTGGCCACCACCAACCTGGTCAATGCGATGGCCGAGTATCATAAGGTTCCGCTCTATGAGACGCCGGTAGGCTTCAAATACATTGGCGAGCTGATCAACGAAGACAAGATCGCCATTGGCGGCGAGGAGTCAGCTGGACTGACGATTCGCGGCCATGTACCGGAGAAGGACGGCATACTGGCGGGCCTTCTGGTGGCCGAGATGGTGGCTACGCGCGGCAAGAGCCTGGGTGTGCAACTTCAGGACATGTTTGCCAAGGTTGGTTCCTTCTATCCGGTTCGCGAGAACTTTCGCTTGACCCATGAGGCGATGCAGACGTTCACTGAGAAGTTGAAGAGTGATCCAGCGGAGCTGAACGGGCGCCGAGTGACGCAGGTGGTTCGCACCGACGGGCTGAAGTTGATTCTGGATGATGGCTCGTGGGTCTGCTACCGGCTTTCTGGCACGGAGCCTGTGGTGCGCGCCTACACGGAGGCGCGCAGCGAGCAGGGAATGGAAGCGCTGCGTGCAGCAGCAGAGAGGTTCGTCTTGTCCTGATGCAAAAGCAGGTTGCCAAGCCGGAGGCAAAGGTGCAATCCGGAGTGAGCGCGCCGGGTTCTCTCCCTTTCCCGGCGCGCCTTCGCCTGAAGCATTGGGTGCATCGGGCGTGGCGTCCTGCTGCCACGCTGCTGGCAGGGCTGATGGCTCTTATGCTCACCTGGCATGTAATCAACGGCAAAGACGGCCTTTCAGCGTGGCAGAAGAAACGTGCCGAAGAGCGCCAGTTCCAGCAAGAGATCCAGCGTCTGCACCAGGAAAATTCGCAACTGCGTGACCGCATCCAGCATCTGCAGTCCGACCCTGACGCCATCCAGCATGAAGCGCGCGAAGAGCTGCATTACGCCAAGCCGGGCGAGGTAATCTACACGCTGCCAGCGCCTCCGTCTTCGCAGGCTCAGCCAGCCGGCTCCGGCAAGTAGTCGCGACTGTAGTTTTCGTTCCGTACAAAGGCAAAGTCCATCTTGGCCAGCGGCATGTGCCAAGCTTTGCGCGGCATCTGAAACGGCTTGAGGCTCTGGCGGAAAACCACAAAGTGACGCTGGGGAGGAAGTAGACCGGACGGTGGTCGAGAGCGCGACGGTCGACTTTGGCCCTGTAAACTGTCTGCTGAGGAGGTTTCACCTTTATGCAGACGCGGATTCAGGGCACGACCATGCCCGTGCTGGAAGTGCAGCTCGACCCCAACGAGAGTGTGTTTTCAGAAAGCGGTGAGCTGTCGTGGATGACCGCATCGATCCAGATGGCTACGCATACGCAGGCCGGCGGAGGCGGTGGTCTCTTCGGCGTGCTCAAGCGCGTGGCCGGTGGCGGCAGTATCTTCATGACCGAGTACCGCGCCATGCAGACTCCCGGCGAGGTAGCCTTCGCCACCAAGCTTCCGGGCAACATTGTGCCTGTTGAACTGGGGCAGGGAACTGATTACTTTGTCCATCGGCATGGGTTTCTATGCGCAACGCCGCAGGTCTCCCTCAGCGTGGGCTTTCAGCAATCTCTGGGCGCGGGCATTTTTGGCGGCGATGGATTTCTGTTGCAGCGTGTGGGCGGCTATGGGACGGCATGGCTTGAGCTTTCAGGCGAGCTGATCGTGAAGGACCTGGCTCCGGGTGAGATGCTGCGTGTTCATCCTGGGCACGTGGGAGCATTTCAATCGAGCGTGAGCTTCCAGATCACCATGGTGCCGGGCATCAAGAACATGATTTTCGGCGGCGATGGGCTGTTTCTGGCTGTGCTGTCGGGGCCTGGACGCGTGTGGCTGCAAACGTTGCCCATCTCGCGCCTGGCGCACCAGATCGGAGAATACTTGCCGCAGGATCGGGGGTCCCAGGCCGGCGCGGCGACCGTCGGCGGCGGCCTCCTGGGCGGGATCGTGGGATCGATTCTGACCGGAGGACAGTAAGGGGACAGCGGCGCAAAGATGAATTCGTTGAGCGGCGACCGGCGCAATCTGCGAGGCGACATCCTGTTTGCCTGTGCGCTTGCGGCCATTGGTTACGCAGTGTGGCTTGTGCGAGGGGTGCTGGTGCTCCTTTATGTGAGTGCCCTCCTTGCCGCCATTCTCAAACCGGTGGTGCAGGCTACGTCCAGTGTGCGGATTGGCCGCTGGCAGCCGCTTAAAGGTTCGGCTGCCGTCTTCTTTCTGCTGCTTGCCGTGGCAGGTCTTTTGACGGGATATGGATTCATTGCATTTCCGCCAGTAATCCGCGATCTGCAAAACCTCGGCAACTCTTTTCCTGCCCGCATCCCAGAGCTTCTGGCCAAGTTGAAGCGCCTGCCTTTTGTCGATCACCTGAATATGGCCCAGGTGAGCGCTCAACTGCAGAATTACGCCAGCCACGCCGCCGAATTGCTGGTGCTCTCAATACGAAGTTGGGCAGGAAGGCTGATGGACCTCGCGATGGGATTCATCCTGACTGTCTACTTCATTCTGGAGGGGGATCAGGCTTACCGATGGTTTCTCTCCTTCTTTCCGGTTGAGCGGCGTGAGCGGCTCGACGGCGTGCTGAAGCGCGCCAACGTGAGAATGGGCAGGTGGCTGCTGGGGCAAGGCAGCCTGATGCTGATTTTGGGCGTTTCGAGTACGGTTGTTTTCCTGGTGCTTCACATTCGCTACGCCTACGCTTTGGGGATATTTACCGGGCTTTTGAACGTGGTGCCGGTTCTTGGAGCGGCAATTTCGATCGCCATCGCCCTGGTGGTCGCGGGCATGGACTCATGGGGGCGCATGGCGGGTGTGGCCATCTTTTACGTGATCTATATCCAGATAGAGAACTCGTATCTGACGCCGCGCATCATGGAAAGCCGCGTACATTTGCCGGGTCTCGGGATCATTGTTGCGCTTCTGCTGGGCTTTGCCATGGCGGGTGTGGTCGGCGCCCTGGTCGCGGTTCCCAGCGCCGTGTTGGTAGCGCTGCTGCTGGAAGAGTATCTGGTGCAGAAAGATACGGCGTAGGCCGCAGGCCCTGAAGCTGCACGTCTTATCGTGTCCCGGCTGCGGCCCTAATGGCGGCTGTGCTTTTCATCTCCGCATCGACCGTGGCTTTCAAAACGCCGCAACGCGAGAAGAATCGCACCAGTCCCCCGGAAAGAGGCCCTCCAAGCTGGTTGGCTGGGATGGCCGGGATGGCCGCGCTTTCCAGTTCCAGAAATGGCCAGGCGGGCTCGGCGTTCCGCGCCGTCTGCATGGCGCCGCCGCCCTGGGCGCTGAGGATAAGGTTGGTCAGCTTGCGCGCCAGGTTCAGAGGGAAGCTTTCCGTGACGAAGACCATTCTGCCGCGCGTGGTGATGACTACGGGGCCTTCTTCGGTCTTAAAGACCTGTTCTATTGATCCATCCGGCGCGGGACCAGCGCTTTCCGCCGCCGTATCCGGCTCGACCGACGAATATTTACGGCCAAGGTCGTCGGCATAGATCTGAGCATACTCGTTGGCTGAGGCGGCATTGCGCCACGCCACGAGACTGAAGATGGCCAGCGACTTGGTGCTGTTCTGTTGCGCGGGCGTTGTGGCGCTACGCAGTTGGCCGGCCCAGTAGAGCCCGCCATCCCAGGCAGGCGTCAGATTGCGCGAGGCCTGTTCGCCACCGAAGAGCTGGGTCATGATCTTTATGTCCAGTTCGCCTATCTGGCCAATGTCGTAAGGACGGTAAAGCTTGTCTACCAGCGGATGAATGTTCGGCAGCAGGGGAATGGGCGGAATCAGTTTTTTTTCGTAGTAGCGTGGGTTCATGATCTCCCAGGTTGATGTGGGAGGGCGGTTGAGTGCACCCGCGAAGGCTGCAGTCTTGCCCTGGTCCATCCACACATCCTGCTCGAAGCTGAGGCCGTCGCGGTAGGGGAAGAGCATGGATTCGGAGAGCAGCAGGGGAGCGCGGGACATCACCGGCGAGTTGGCCGAGGCGGCCATGTGCTGACGAATGACGTTGACCACCTCCGGATCCTTGACGAGGCTCTTGCCCATCGGCTTGAGGATGTAGTCCATCATGACGGCTGTTGCCTGGCCTTCGGCGACGGCATCGCGAGCGGAATCCATCTCGTCTTTGGCGAGGCTTACCTGGTCGCCTTCGGCAGTCGTTGAGACGTCCTCGGGGGTCTGGTTCTCCCACTTTTCGAGATTGGAGTGCTGGTCCTGGAGGGCGTGTGTCAATTCGTGCGCCAGCACAGGCTTCTGCTCATCCGGCTGCACCCAGTTCAGCAGATTGATGGTCTTGGTCTTGATGTCGTAGTAGGCTTCAATCTGCTCCTTGAGCAGGGCCAGCAGAAACGGCTTCAGATGAAAATCGCGGTCAAGCAGCCCGAATTTCTTGAGCACGATCTCGTCCCGCTCCATGCGCTTGGAATCCTTGTCGGTGTTGAAATTCTTTTCCAGGTAGGCCACGACTGCGTCACGCGAAGTGAGCCGCCGTTTTACCTCGCTCTTGATCGGCAATCCCGAGTCGTCAGACGAGAATTGCATGATCTTGTCTACGGAGGCAAAGAGCTGGCGCGCCTGCTCGGGGGTAATGTGCCTGGCCGTAGTGGCAGAGTTGCCTGGGGGCACCTGACTCGGGCTCTGCTGCGCTCCCGCCGCAGCGGCCAGCGAAAGGCAGAGGATGGTTGCCAGCATCCGTGCCCGTTTGGGCCGGCCAACCTGGGTCAGCGTCTTATTCATCGGGACTCCCTTCAGGTCTCTTGACTCTGCTCCGGACCTCAACTGTGCGTCTCTTTACAATCGCAACTCGCGCGCTGCGGGTCTGTTTTCAGTTGCCACCGAGGCTATAATAATCAGGTTGCGGCCCGGCGCCAGGTTGTCGTGGTAGTAAGGCGCACCGGACGGCGGAGAGTTCCCCCATGGCGGACAATGGCAATACTTTAACCATACAGCCCACGGCACTCGTTTCCCTTCTCGAATCCACGCATATTCCCCACCAGGCTGTACCGTATCGCGGTGTGTTAACCCCGTGCCAGTTGGACGCGCCCGAGCTGGAAACAGCGGCGCTGTCAGCCGGAGCGGCGGTCCACGACCTGGGCTGGATGCGGCGGGTGGACGTGCGCGGGCAGGACCGTTTCCGCTGGCTCAGCGGCATGGTGACGAACACCGTGAACGACCTGTTCCCCAATACGGGCGCCTGGAACTTTGTTCTCAACGCGCAGGGGCGGATCCAGGGCGATCTGACGGTCTGGCGGGCGGGCACAGAGTCTTCGCTGGCGCCGCGGGGTGCCGACCTGATCGACGAGAAGGGCGCCGACCGCCTGAGCGGAACGCCTTTTGCCGGTGAATCGGCGCTCGAACTAGAGATTGCGGCCGACCAATACGAGAGACTTCTGGCCCATCTGAATCGCTTCATTATCATGGACGACGTGGAACTGGTTTCGCTGGGCGAGGATCAGGGCAGCGAAGTAGATTCGCATACTGCGGTGGGACTGACCGGTCCGCAGGCCGACGAAGTGCTGGAACGCGTGGGTTTGCCGACGATCACCCAGCCCATGACCGGCAAGAGCGTAGAGTGGAACGGCTGGGATCTGCGGATTCTGCGCACGCATGGCGGGCTGGTGCCGCATTATGAGTTCTTTTTGCCTGGCGCCGGGCTGGGCAAGCTGTGGCCAAGCCTGCGCACCGCAGGAGCGGCACCGGTGGGAAGCCGGTCGCTGGAAGCGTTCCGGATCGCCGAAGGCATTCCGCTTTACGGTATCGACATCGCAGAGCGCGATCTGCCGCAGGAGACCTCGCAGATGCGGGCGTTGCACTTCAACAAGGGCTGTTACCTTGGTCAGGAGATCGTCGAGCGCATCCGGTCGCGCGGCAGTGTGCACCGGCATCTGCGTCCGATGGAGCTTTCCGGGCCGGCGCCCTCCGCGGGTACAGAGCTTACTCTTGATAATGGGAACGTGGCAGGGCAGATTACCAGTGCTGCCGATTTGCCGCTGGCCTCAGGCAGCCGCTGCTTTGCGCTGGGCATGGTGCAGACGGAAGCCGAGAACCAGAGCGCGGAATTTCGCTATACGACCAGCGACGGGACGGGAACCGCGCGCATCCTGGCCACTCCACCGTCGCTTTAACCTGAACCAACCAGAAGATGGGGAACATGAGCGATAATCCGAAATTCGAAGTGATTGACCGTCGCAAGTTCAAGGCGGAAGAAGAACGAGAAAGCCGCGAGGCAGTCAGCCCTGAGCCGGAGAAGCCGAAGCCTGAACAAGGCCCAGCACCCAACGCCACATCTGAACCCACGCCGGGCCCGCGCCTCGTGGTGGACGAGGGCCGCAGTGAGACCGCCGCTCCATCCGCGCCCAGTGAAAAGCCGGCTGATGGATTTCCGGAGGCGCCAACCGCCGAAGAGAGCCATAAGCAGAAGGCCGACTACGATGCCTCGGCGCAGCGCATCGAGGAATTGCTGCGGGCGCAGAATCCCGCGGCCGGTGCTTTGCCGCCGGTCACCTTCGATCACCTGGTGCAACAGCTCTATTTCACGGCGATGCTGCAGATGGGGGCAGCTGCCCCAGAGGGCGAAGCGCCACGCGTGGACATCGTTGGGGCGCGTGCCAGCATTGACATGCTCGGCATTCTGGCAGAGAAGACCAAGGGCAACCTGACGGAACAGGAAGAGCGTACAATGCAGACCATTTTGTTCGATTTGCGCATGGCCTTCCTGGAGTTGAGCAAGGTCATCAGCCTGCAGGGCGTTCAGTCGCCGCCGAAGAAGTAAATCAGCTTCTAGCTTCCAGTTCCTAGCCTCGAGGGCCGGTTTTTAGCCGGACATAGCAGAAGGCTAAGGCGCGCCTGGTAGTCGGATGGATCTGGCATCGCAAATCCACTAACGGACGAAACGATACATTGCACGCTTCCAACCACCTGTTAGAAGCTAAAAGCCGGGAGCTAGAAGCTAGTAGCTACGAATGCAAGGTTCACTGACATTTCTGGGCACGGGAACCTCGATGGGGGTTCCTACTGTGGGCTGTGGGTGCGTGGTTTGCACTTCGGCGGACCCGCATGACCGGCGGCTGCGGCCCTCCGCGTTGCTGCGCTGGCCCGATGCGGCCGACAGCGGATGCGAGCGTTCCGTGGTCATCGACACCGGACCCGACTTCCGCGAGCAGGCCCTGAACGCCGGCCTTACCCGAGTGGACGCGGTGTTCTACACTCACTCCCACGCCGACCACATTTTTGGCATGGACGATCTGCGGCCTCTCAGCTTTGCGACGTTTCGCGAGGCGGGCTCGCCTATCCCGCTTTACGCAGCGCCGGAGACGGCCGAAGTGCTGCGCAGGGTCTACGAGTACACTTTTTCGCCCGATGCCACCTATCCCACCCGCGCCAAGGTGGCTCTGCAGCCTCTGGACGAACGGATCAAGGTTTACGGTGTGGAATTCCATCGCATACCGGTGCTGCACGGCAAGCAGCGCATTTGCGGCTTCCGCTTTGGCCGAGCCGCTTATTTTACTGACGTGAGTGATATTCCCGAATCGAGCTTCGCCATGCTGGACGGTCTGGATGTGCTGGTGCTCTCAGCGTTGCGTCACAAGCCGCATCCCAGCCACGCCACCCTGGAGCAGGCTGTGTCATGGGCGCAGAGGATCGGCGCGCAGCAGACCTGGTTGACGCATATTGCGCATGACCTGGCCCACGAGGAGACGAACCGCATGCTGCCAGGCAACGTCCAACTGGCCTACGACGGGTTGAGCGTGCCCGTAAGCCTATGAGCGGGTCTGCCGGAACCACCGTGCGCGGGCCGGGCTCTGTTGCCGTCTTCCGCAGCCTAGCAGAGATTCCGGCGGATTTCGGGCCAACGGTAGCCACGATCGGGAACTTTGACGGCGTGCATCTTGGGCACCGCGAGATTCTGTCGGCGGTGGCGGAAGAGGCGCGGCAGCTCAATGCGCGCGCTGTAGCCGTTACCTTCGATCCGCATCCGGAGCACATTCTGCGTCCAGCAAGCGCCCCTTTGATGCTTACGCCGCTGGCCGAGCGCCTGCGTCTGCTGGCCGCTACCGGTGTGGATGCGGTGCTGGTGCTGCGCTTCGATAGCGAGCTGGCCGCGTTGCCGGCGGGCACGTTCGTGCGCGACATCCTGAGCCGTGCGCTCAACGTGCGCAGTGTTCATGAAGGGCGAAACTTCCGCTTTGGCCATGGAGCAGAGGCCGGAGTGGCGGAACTGGCCGAGTTTGGAGCCAAGTACGGTTTTACCGCGCGCATTCACGATGCCGTGCATGTACATGGGTTGGAGGTGTCGAGTTCGGCCGTGCGCGCACTATTAGCCGCCGGAGACGTGCGGCGGGCGCGCTGGATGCTGGGCCGGCCATTCGCAGTGCTCTCTACGCCGGCACAGGGGCGCGGCATCGGCACACGGCTGCTGGTGCCCACTGTTAACCTCGCCCCTTACGACGAGCTCTTGCCCGCCATCGGGGTTTACGTCACGCGGCTCAACATCGATGGCATCCGGTTCCGGGCGGTTACCAACGTGGGCAACCGGCCTACCTTCGGCGAGGCGTCGTTCGCGGTCGAGTCCCATATCCTCGACTTCGAACCGGTCGATCTGACCGAAGAGACACCGCTAGAGCTGGAGTTTCTGCTGCGGCTGCGAGGCGAAGTGGCATTTCCTTCGCCGGAGGCGCTCAAGGCGCAGATTCTGGCCGACGTGGCACGCGCCAAGCGGTATTTCCGGCTGAAAGACCGCTAGCATCTCCAGACGTTCATTCGCGATCTAGTAGCGCTGATTCGCCCCGGCTCTGCGGTAAAGCACGATGCGCGCGGCAACCCCGATGAGCAACACGAAGAAAGTGACCAGGAAGGCCGCCGCATAGGCAAGCGCGTGTGCGCTCTCGAAGGGCTCCGTGATAAAGGCCCAGATCACGTAGGTTAGATAGCCGACCGGTTCCTTGGTAAGGTGGCCTGTCCACATGTAGCTGGACCATCCGGCTGTATAGATAAGAGGTGCAGTTTCGCCCACCGAGATGGAAAGTGCGAGCAGGATGCCTGTGAGGATGGATGGCGCGGCCATGGGCAGGCAGATGCGCATGATGACCGTGCCGGTGTTCGCTCCCAGGGCAAAGCCAGCCTCGCGCAGGGTGGTGGGAACCTGGCGAAGCGCAACCTCGGTGGTGCGGGTGATGTACGGCAGCGAGATGATGGCCAGCGCGATGCTGGCGGCGGCAACAGAGAACTGCCATCCCAGGCCGACCACCATGGTGACGTAGGCGAAGTAGCCAACCACGATGGAGGGAACGCCAACGAGGACGTCACTGAGAAAGCGGATGCTTGGCGCAAGAAAGCCGCGGCGGAATTCGGCCAGATAAATGCCAGCTGCGATTCCCGGCGGGATGGCGAGCAGGATTCCGCCGAAGGACATGACCGCGGTGCCCTCGATGGCGTTCAGCAGGCCGCCACCTGTTCCTTCCGTGACGTGAGTGAAGACTTTCAGGTCGAGCGCGTGGAAGCCACGCAGAAACACGAGGATCAGAATGGAAAGCATTGCGCCGCCGAGCAGCAGGAAGGTCAGCGCGCATAAGCCCCATCCCAGCCCGTTGAAGATGCGGCGCCGCAGATTGCGGCCAAAGGTCGGGCTGACGATGGCAGTGCGGACATCGGCAACGGCTACATCCATGCGCCTGCCTCCATCCGCTCCTGACCGCTGAAGTAAAGCAGCAGCCGGGCGATGCCGTTGACGATCATCGAAATGACGCACAGAACCAGCGCCACCTCGGCAAGCGAGCGGACCGCCATGCCAGTAGGATCCTCAAGAGCGCTATCGAGCTGGGAAACGATGAACGCGGCCATGGTAGAGATGGGCGTATAGACATTGGTTGGCAGGTAATTGAGAGCGTTGCCGCTGACCATCAGCACGGCCATGGTCTCACCCAAGGCGCGGCCGGTAGCCAGAATCGTGGAGGCAATGATGACGCGGCGGACGCCCGGCAACTCAACCGACCAGAGAGTCTCAAAGCGCGTGGCGCCCAAGGCCAATGCAGCCTCGCGCTGGCCGATGGGCCGGGCGACAAGAGCATCGCGCACCGTGGCGGCGATGAGGGGCACGATCATGAGGCTCAGTACGAAGCCGGAGGTGAGCAATCCGTAGCCGCTGCCCGACGGGCCGGAAAAGAAGGGGATGAATCCGAAGTGCTTGACCATGAAGGGGAAGAGGTGCTTCCCGAGGAAGGGAATCACCAGGATGTATCCCCAAAGACCAAAGACTACGCTGGGGATGGCGGCAAGCAGCTCGACGAAGAAGGAGAGCCAGGGGCGCAGGAAGGCTGGAACGCCCTCAGCCAGAAACATGGCGGAACCTACTCCGAAGGGAACGGCGATGAGAACGGCGATAAAGGTGCTCAGCAGCGTGCCGGCAATCAGAAAAAGAATGCCGTATTCGGCACCGGGTAGAATCTGCTGGCCGTTCTTGACGATGGGATCTGCGTAGAGACTACCCAAATTCCAGTTGTTGTCTACCAGGAAATGAATGCCGTTGAACTTGATGGCCGGCCACGCGTAGACCCCAAGGAAAACTACGATCACAATCAAGCTCAAGCCCACGATGCTCGCAAGGGGAGCTATGAGCCTGCGAAATGCCATTGATTTACTCCGTCGCCGGTATGCGCGGCGCAATTGGAACGATGAAGGTGCGTGGAAAGATCTTCCACGCGAATTTTAAAACACCACGCTCGCCGGCTGTCGAACAGCCGGCGAGCGCAGACGGACCCGAGACAGAATGCTACTGAATTTTCGCAATCTGTGCGGCGCTGAGCTTGGCCACCGAGGCCGGGAGGGGCACAAAGTGCACCTTGGCCATGAACGATGGAGCATTGCCGCCGCTGGGACTGATGGCCCATGTGAACAGGTTACGCAACGCAGCGGCCGTAGCTCCGGAGGGCTGCCGCTGCTTCACGATCGCATATTCGTAGTTGATGATTGGGTAGGATTCGGCGCCGGGCGCGAAGATCAGGCTGATGCGCTCATCTGCCGGGGTCTTGGAGACCATGGCGCCTGCAGCTGCCTTTGCCGTCGTTGCGGTGGGCAGCACGAAGTGCCCGTCGCGGTTCTTCAGCATGGCGATGCCCATACCGTCTTTTTCAATTGCATCCTGGTAGCTGGTGCCAATGTAAGCGATCGAGTAGGCGTTGCCTCTGAGGGCGGTGACCATGCCG
This sequence comes from uncultured Acidobacteriota bacterium, assembly GCA_963830225.1. Taxonomy (GTDB): domain Bacteria; phylum Acidobacteriota; class Terriglobia; order Terriglobales; family Acidobacteriaceae; genus Telmatobacter. The sequence goes on from CAWHLO010000001.1 coordinate 2,199,291, forward strand.
GGGTTTCCTACGGCGCCCAGCCCGCCGGAAACAGGAGCCCAGCTGATGGTGGTGCCATAGGCATACTTGCTGGACCAGCTCGGGGTGCTGAAGGCTAGGTACTGGGTGAAGATGAATGTGTCGCCGCTGCCATCGCTGCGGTGGATAGGAATGATGGCGTGGTTGGGCAGTTTCACGCCAGGATTCATGGCCGCGATAGCGTGGTCGTTCCACATCCGGATGGAACCGCTATAGATGCCAGCAATTACCGGTCCGCTCAGCTTGATGTGGCTGTGATTCAGGCCGGGCAGGTTGTAGTTGACCATCTGCATCGAAATCGCCAGCGGAATGTTCAGCATATCCGGGTGCATCCGCATGATCGCGTCGCTCAGGTAGGCATCCGAAGCGCCGATCTGGGCGATGCCCGCCACCGCCTGCGACATGCCTGTGCCGCTGCCGGTGGACTGAGTGGTGATCCTCACGCCAGGATGCGCTTTGGTGTAGACGGGAACCCAGAGGTTGAACAGCGGATAGAGCAGGCTCGAGCCCGTTTCGAGAATATTGGCGTTTTCGGCGGCCATCGTTGCACGCGAGCAGAACATGGCGGCAACGGAAAGGGCAAGAACAAGCGCGCCGCACCGGAGCGCGAAGGCGAACTTGCGAGCGGATGCGGTTTTCGAACGAGATGACACAACTACCTCCTTGTGACTGACTGGCTGGTTGGTCTGAAATGGCTTTGATTTGGCTTTCATATCTGGGCGGGATTCTTCCTGGCAGAAAGAGGAACGCGCCAAATTTAGGTTTGCACGGAAAGGAGGGTCTGGACGCACACGGAGAGCGATTTTCACAAACTATTGACAATTAGCGGGAAAGGGCGGATTTTATTAGGGAAAAAGAGCGGATCAGTGCGCGGGAGGGGCAATGTCGAATGTGGAATAGCGGCGGTTCTGGCCGCTTATCTCGGAACGCAATTCCTGCCATAACTCATTTGGAATCTTAAGGAAAACCTCGACCACGGCGGGATCGAACTGCGTACCGGAGCAACGCAGGATCTCCTTGCGGGCGGCGTCGAAGCTCATGGCCTTGCGGTAAGGCCGGTCGCTGGTGATGGCGTCGAGCGCGTCGGCTACGGCAAAGATGCGGGCTCCGACGGGAATTTCATTGCCCTTCAGGCGATTGGGATAACCGGAACCGTCGTAATACTCCTGGTGCGAATAGACAATCTCGGCAGCTTCGGCAAGAAAAGGAATCTTGCGCAGCATGTTGTAGCCGCGTGTGCAGTGCTCGCGCATCATATCCTGCTCGTCGGAAGTGAGAGATCCGGGTTTGCGCAGGATGTCGTCGGGGATGGCCATCTTGCCGATGTCATGCAGAAAGGCGCCGCGGGCAATGACCTTGATCTCGGCCGGCGAGATGCCTATGGCACGTGCCAGAGCGATGGTATACGCAGTGACCCGCTTGGAGTGGCCCTCGGTCTCCGAGTCCTTGAGGTCGAGTGCGTCACCCAGCGCCTCAAGCGTGATGTCGTAGGAGTGTTCGAGGTCTGCCATGGCGTGGCGCAGCATCTCTGTTCTCGCCCGCACCATCTGTTCCAGGCTTTGCTGGTAGTTCTGGCTCTCCTGCAGCATGTGGCGGTGATCGAGCGCCCTTCTTACCGTGCTCATCAGTTGGTCGTTTTCGAAGGGTTTGAGCAGATAGTCGTACGCGCCGCGCCGCATCGAGTCGATGGCTACACCGATGTCATGAACGGCCGTCACCATCACCACGGGAAGATCCGGTTGCCTTAAGCGAATGCGCTCCAGCAGTGCTATGCCGTTTACGTCCTGCATGACGATATCTGTCAGGACCAGATCGAAATTGTTCAATTCGAGGAGTTCCAGGGCCTTCCGGCCGCTGGCCGCTACGTCCACGTCCAGGCCCTGGCGTTCGAGGGTCGACCGGATCATCGTTCGGACCTGGGCCTCGTCGTCGACCACCAAAATGCGCACGCTGCGGGCAGGTCCCGCGACTTCGCGGTCACCCGCCCCTACGGCGACTGGCCCCGAGGGCTTTTGCGGTCTCAGACCTACCAGATTGAACGCCAAACAGCTACCTCCAGCAATTCCACCGTACTGATCGGCAGACTTTCGTCATCTCGACATTTAGGGAGCTTTTGACAGCTTGCCAGACCAACAGTCAGGACAACAATGAGCGGCAATCTTCCGCCGCATCTCCTGCTGCGTAATGGCGTCCCCGGTCTTTCAAGCGGACTTCGCAAGCCAAAATGCAAACTGCACAGTCCAACTGGCCCGTGACGGATGGGGTCGCGCCGGGGATGCGCACAACCATCCTCTCCTCTTCCATGGTGAACGTACCATCCCGGCATTTGGCTCTCAATGGCCCTAAAGTAGCACCTAGCGACTTTGAAATGAATCATGTGGGAATGCCGGGTTCAACGGATCCGGGCGGCTGCAAATCGGACTGCACCAGCCACGAAAATCCTCCTCAAATGCGATGTCAAAGCCCTCCAATCCACCCAGGATCAACGGAAAGAGAAACCTGTTCCGTCGCTTACATGGATATTCTGCGCTCATTTTCGCAGGCTGTGGGGCACTTGAGGAAAAGAGTTCGTCACGTTTTCGTTACTAACGTGATTCAGGGATGGTTCACTTGGAACCGCTGTCGCCGGAATCTTCCTTCTTTCGGCTCCGGGCGCGCCGCGCCGAGGCCCAGCCTTCTTTGGTGGTTTGGCGGGCACGACCCACGGCCAGGGCATCCGCGGGGACGTCTTTGGTGATGCAAGAGGCCGCGCCGATGTAGGCTCCGTCTCCGACCGTCAGCGGGGCCACCAGCGTGGAGTTGCTGCCCACAAACACCCCCTCGCCGATTTGGGTCGGGTATTTGCTGGCCCCGTCGTAGTTGCACACGATGGTGCCTGCGCCGATGTTGCTGCGCGCGCCGATATCGGTGTCGCCGAGGTAGGCAAAGTGATTCGCTTTGGCTCCCTTGCCCACGCGGGTCTTCTTGGTCTCGACAAAGTTTCCGATGTGAACGTCTTCGCCGATTTCGCATCCCGGGCGCATGCGCGCGAAGGGGCCAATCCTGGCGCCGGAGGCAATCGAGCTGTCCTGGAGAACGCAGTGCTGGAGCAACTGCACGGAGTCGCCAAGCTTGCAGTTTTCGAGGACGGAGTAAGAGCGGATGAAGCAGCCGGCGCCCACGGCCGTGTCGCCCAGCAACTGCACAAACGGCTCGATGATTGTGTCCGCGGCCACCTCCACGGTGGCGTCGATCACGCAGGTTTCCGGCCGGTAGATCGTTACTCCGGCATCCATCAGCCGCCTGGCAGATGCGGCGCGAAGCGTTGCATCAAGCGCGGCCAGTTCCGCGATGGTATTGGCGCCCAGCACCTCAACCGCCTCTGCGGCTTTTGTGGCCACAACGCGTTGGCCTGCGCCGCGCAGCAGACCGGCCATATCGGTCAGGTAGAGCTCAGCGTGGGCATTGTTGGCGGTGAGTTTGCCCAGGTGCGCAAACAGGGGCGAGGACTGAAATGCGTAAATGCCGGAGTTGATCTCGCCAATGTTCTTCTGGCTGGCGTTAAGAGCCTTCTGTTCGACGATGGCTTCGACTTCGGCAGATTCTTCTCCTGCGCGGATCACACGGCCATAGCCAGACGGATCCTCAGGTGCGGCGGTGAGGATGGTCATGGCCGCTTTCTGGGCCTGGTGAAATTTCCAGACCTGCTCAATGGTTTCAGGCCGGATCAAAGGCACATCACCCGAGAGCACCAGGATATTGGCGTAGCCTGCCACAGCCTGCTCCGCGCACTGGATGGCATGCCCCGTGCCGCGCTGCTCGGCCTGCACCACAAAGCGCACGCCGGTTGCAGCCACCGCCGCCTGCACCTGCCCGGCCCCATGGCCGATAACGACGTAAACATCCTGCGGCGCAACCACGCGTGTTGCCGCAGCGATGACATGCGCCAGCAGCGGCCTGCCGCCGACCTGATGCAGCACCTTGGGGCGTTTCGATTTGAGCCGCGTGCCCTTGCCGGCGGCCATGATCACCACGGCCAGCCCGGACTCCGACGAAGCGGTTGCTCTTTGGTTGCTCTCAGCGCTGCTTGCCATGTGTGAGTTCAATGCTCCTTATCAGTCTAGCGGCGACGCAATACTATGGTCCGCTGCGATTTGCACGCCTCTTTCAAGCTATTGCCCGGGGCAAAGCGCGTCAATTGCCGGTGCTGCCGGAGCCGGCAATGGCGAAGGATGCAACGAATGCGGCGCGAGCATTGTTCAACCACCGACAAGCGCGGAAAAGAGCGTTGCTGAGTCCTAATTAAGACGGGCAGTTCAGGTCTTCAACCTGGACGGAAGAAGACTATTTCCTTAGGCGAGAATTCAAATGCGAGTTTTCGAATATTTTTTGGAAAATTGAGAATTTTACCTTGTAAACGCATGAAAATATTGATTAAGAAAAAAATTTAAAATGCGTCGTAACATTGCACCGACTCTTCTACTCTGCTCGATGCTCTTCCCCGTCGCGGTGGTCGCCAGCCAGCCCCCGGCCGACGCGTCTGTCACTACCTCTAACCTCCGAGTCAGTACCGGAGTCACCGCCCCGGCCATCCTTGAAACCGCCCACGTCTCAATTCCACAGGGGACAACCCTGGAGGCGTTTCCGGTGGGTGCCCAGGTCGGCCTCATTCTTACCGTTGACCAGAATGGAGTGCCCCAGAACATTCAGGTCGTGAAGTTCATGAACCACGCGTGGGACGCGAACGTCATCGATGCGGTCCGGCATTTCCGCTTTAGCCCCGGTTCCATCGATAGCAGGCCCATTCCTGTGAAGATGAACCTGACGGTGACCATCACGCAGTAAGAAGGTCAACTGCACCTGCAGCCGGGCGGCTAACCTCCCTCCCGGATTCAAGATTCAACACAGCCGAAGGACAGCCCGCATGGCGCCGCGGGAATCCTGGCGAAGATATTTCGCCGCCGGGACGCTACAAGTGTCGTTTGGACCTGCTTGGCAATAACCACAATCCGACCACTCGACAATCCGAAAAAATCGGCCCCGGTCCAAGGGCAGGCCGGGGTTGGTTTTGAGTCGCCGCAGTTCTCTTGCGCATTACCGTCTTTACCCCATTCTTGACCCCGCCAGCGAAGTTCCGTATGCTGCGAACGTTTCTGCGCGGTGTTTCCGGTGTGCCGCGGTTAATGCACAGGGAGGACGGGCATGAGTACAGTGGCCGAATCAGCAGCCGACGCGCAAGTCTCAGAAGTAAAGCCGTTTATGGTGCGCCATGCAGCGGTTCTGGGCGCCGGAACCATGGGTTCCCGCATTGCCGCCCACCTGGCCAACGCCGGAATCCCCACACTGCTACTCGACATTGTCCCCAAGGGTGAAACCGCCCAGCGCCGCAGCCGGCTGGCGCAAGCTGCGATTGATGCCCTGGCCAAGGCAAAGCCTGCGGCCTTGTATGACCTTTCGCTTGCCTCCCTTATCTCCCCCGGCAACTTTGAAGACGACCTCTCCAGGCTCGCAGATTGCGACTGGGTGATTGAAGCCGTAGCGGAAGACCTTGCTATCAAGGCCGCGCTTCTTGCCCGCGTGGTGCCGCATCTGGCGCCGCACGCGCTGCTTACCACCAACACCTCAGGCCTTCCGGTGAGCAAGATCGCCGCCGGCTTGCCCGCGCATCGCGAACGCTTTTTCGGAACCCACTTCTTCAATCCTCCGCGCTACATGCGGCTTCTCGAAGTAATTCCTTCGTCCCAGAGCGACATGGCCTCCGTGGCCGCCTTCTCTGCGTTTGCCGATCGCGCGCTGGGCAAGCAGGTGGTCCTCGCCAACGACACGCCCAACTTCATCGCCAACCGCATCGGCGTCGCGGTGCTCTTCCACGCGGGCAATCTGATGCTGGAGCAGAGCCTGACCATCGAAGAGGCCGACGCGCTTACGGGCACGGCCATCGGCTGGCCGCGTACCGGCACATTCCGCCTGGCTGATATGGTCGGAATCGACGTTCTCGCACACGTGGCCGCCAACTTCCCCGAAGGCGCACCGCAGGGACCGTTCGCCGCCATCCTCACTGAGCTGGTAAAGCGCGGCTGGCTCGGCGATAAGTCAGGCCAGGGATTCTACAAGAAGATCCGCGGCGCTGGCGGCAAAGACGAGCGCCAGGCGCTCGACCTAGCGACCTTTGAGTATCGTCCCACGGCCAAAGCCGCTCTGCCCTCGCTGAACGCAGCCAAGGGCGCTACCAGCCTGCCTGAGCGGCTCAAGCTCCTGCTTGCTGCCGATCCCGCCAAAGATAAAGCAGCGGCGTTTTTGTGGCCGTTGCTGGCCCACTTGTGGAACTTTGCTGCCGACCGCATCGGAGAAGCTGCGCCGGATGCGCCATCCATCGACCGCGCCATGCGTGCCGGCTTTAATTGGGAGCTTGGCCCTTTCCAGATGTGGGATGCGGCCGGCGTGGCAGCTACCGTGGAGCGGATGAACGCGCTCAAGCTGCCGGTGGGTGAGCCGGTGGAGAAGATGTTGGAAGGTGAGCCGGGTTCAGCCGCCTGGTATTCCAGCGTCGGCCCGCAATGCTTCAGTCCGATCAGCGGTCATTGGGAGCCGGTTCCTCCGCAGGCCGGCCATGCTTCGGTGGCCGACTTCAAGCGCTCGCACGGGGTCGTGCGCTCGAATCCTGGCGCCTCGCTCGTCGATCTGGGCGACGGCATCGCCTGCATCGAGTTGCACTCGCTCAAGAACGCCATCGGCGGCGACGTACTGGGCATGATTTCGTCGGTGCTTCATCCGGGATCGGATGCAGTGCGCGATTTTGCCGGCTTCGTCATCACCGGCGACCGCGACAACTTCAGCGTGGGCGCCAACCTCATGGAACTGCTGCTGCTGGCACAGGAGGCCGAGTGGGAAGAACTGGCGGCCATCATTCACGCCTTTCAACAGATGACCGCGGCCATCAAATTCTGTCCGCGCCCGGTGGTGGCGGCACCCTTTGGCCTTACGCTGGGTGGCGGCGCAGAGATCTGTCTGCACTCCGCCAGCCGCCAGCCCCATGCGGAGACTTACATGGGCCTGGTCGAAGCCGGCGTCGGACTCATCCCCGCCGGTGGCGGCACCAAGGAGATGCTGCTGCGCGCCGTGGACGCCGCGACGGCTCTGGCGCCGCCCGAGCCACGAGACCCGCCGTCAAAATTTGCGCAGTCTGCAGAAATGGCTACGGCGCTCAAACGCATGCTTGAAGCCATCGCCATGGCCAAAGCTTCCACCTCTGCGGCCGAAGTACGCACGCTGGGTATGCTCTCGCCCGCGGATCGTATCACCATGAACCGCGAGCGCCTGTTGCTCGACGCAAAAGCCGCGGCTGCGGCTCTGGCCGAGGCCGGCTACGCACCTCCGCAGCCGCGGACGAAGATTCCCGCGCCCGGAACCGGGGCGCTGGCGGCACTTGAGACCGGCATTTTCCTCATGGGCGAGGCCGGATTCGCCTCAGAACACGACCAGAAAGTGGCGCGCTGGGCGGCGTACGTCCTGGCTGGCGGGCGTCTTACGCCCGGTGCGCTGGTCAGCGAGCAGTACCTGCTCGATCTGGAGCGCGAGGCGTTTCTTTCGCTCTGCGGCGAGCGCAAGACGCAGGAGAGGATTGCCTACACGCTCAAAACGGGCAAGCCGCTGCGAAATTAATCTCCCGACTCCATTTTTCGGGAACCTGAAGCCCGCGGCCCTCGTATTCCCTGACGAACACGCCAGGCAGGCCGCCTTTTATTCGCCAGTGCCAACCTTCCGCCGGAAGCTGGGGCCGCCGCCGCGCTCAACCGTGAAAGGAGTCGCCATGGCTCACAGTGCGAATTCCATCCGCTGTACTTCGCCTACTCGTCCGCGTTTTACCCTGGTTTTCTTCCGCAGTGTGCTTCCGGTTTTGCTGCTGGTATCGGGAGCGATGCTGGTGCTTGCCGGCTGCATGCCGGCGCCGGCTTCGGCGGCTGGGACGGAGGCTTCGTTCGAGCGCACGCTCTCGGTTACCGGCTCCGCGCTGCAACTCACGGTCTCAACCGGCTCGGGCAGCATTACCCTCACTCGCGGTTCTGACAATCAGGTCCACGTTATAGGCCATGTCAAAGGAGGTTGGGGCTCAAGCGACAGCCAGGTTCGCGAGATTGCGGATCATCCGCCCATCGAGCAGACCGGCAACATCGTTCGCATCGGCGGAGGCCGGCATAACTGGCACAACATCAGCATCAGCTATCAGATTGAAGCGCCGGGTGGCGCCTTTCTCAAGGCCTCTACGGGCTCGGGCAGAATTTCCGACAACGGTGTGGGAATGAACGCATCGCTCTCTACCGGTTCGGGCAGCATCAACGCCACTGCACTGCAGGGGGGCTTTACTCTGAAAACCGGTTCGGGCAGCATCCATGCCGAGCAGGTGGGTGAAGGCGACGTAACCGCCCATACGGGGTCAGGCGGTATCGATCTGAAGAATCTGCGCGGCGGGCTCAATGCGAGCACGGGCTCCGGCAGCATCAAGCTGGCCGGCACGCCGCTTTCGTCCTGGCATGTGCGCACCGGCTCCGGTAGCGTTGAATTCTGGTCCGGTAATGCGGCGTTCCAACTCGACGCCTCCACAGGCTCGGGAAGCGTCAAAACTGACCGCCAGATGGCGATGCAGGGAAAGATTAATCGCCATCACGTTAGCGGCACCATCGGTAACGGCGGACCCATGGTGAAGATAAGCACCGGCTCCGGGAATATTCAGATCCACTGAAGCGTTATGAGAGCGGGTTGCGCGCTTCAGTAGAGCTTGAATGGGTTCGGACCAGAAAGCTTGAACGGCTTGAAGCTGGCTGGCTGCTCGGCGTGAATCATGCAGCGGCTATGCGTGGGGACGGACGACAGATAACCGCGCGTGACGTGCAGGCGGTTCATGATGATGTAGCGCGTGCGCAGGCCGTCGATGGTGGCCGGCAACGTGGCCGGAACGTCGTTGCGGTCTACGTAGATGACCAGCGCCGCCTGGCTCGGATCGTCGTAGCTCTGGCCTACGCCCACACCAAAGAACGCCGGATTCTGCTTCATCAGGTTGCCGACGACGCGTTGCTTGATGGTTACGGCCTTGCTCAGTACGGATGCCTGGAGCGCCGGCGCGCGTGCTCCAGAGAAGGCCGTCTGCGGCGCCGAGCCGGTGGCTACCGCATTCGACGTGGTGTGGATGACTACTGTGCGCAGGCCGTCGATGGTGGCAGGCACCTTTGCCGTCGAACCCCGGCTTACGTAAACCAGGATTGCGGGCGTGCCGGGCTGGTCACTGCTCTTGCCGGTGGCCACGCCAAGAATGCCGATTGTGGGATCTACGAGTTGGCGTGCCGGGGCGAGGGCTGTTTGCGCTCGCTGGACCTGGGGGCCAGTGAGTGTTCGTGCCTGCGCCGCAGATACGGTGGAAGAGCCGTAATCGAGACAGCTTACTTGGTGGTCTGGGCCGCCCACGAAGGTGTAGGTCGTGCCTTCCTTCGCGTCTAGTTCGCTGAGCACGGTGCTTACCGGGCTGGCTACGCCTTCGCTTACGCCGGCGTTCGTGGTCCCGCCGGCAAAGAACAGGCCCACCGGCTCGGCATTACTTGTGTTCACCACCAGGGAGCCGGAATCGCCGGCGTCGCTGAAGTTGTTGCCTTCAATGCCTATCTGGTTGGAGTAAGTCTTGGTCAGATATGGCTGGGTTTCGCCGCAATCCTTGAAGTACTGCACCTGCACGCTGAGATTGAGAGCAGCAACGTTGGCGCAGGTGAGGCCGGTTGTGCGTCCGCTCTTGGCCACGGTCATATTGATCGCAGGCGCTTGACCCTTGCCGCCGGTGGAAGAGGTGCCCGGAGGCGCGGCGGCCAGTGAGCCGTCAGTCTGTTTCGCACCTAGCTCAAGTATGGCTCCGCTGGCGTCCACTGCGCCGGAGTTAACCTTCGCAATGGCTGCGTCGACGTTTGTCGCACTTGAATTGAGAGGCAGCGCTGCGGTGAGTTGGCCGACCAGCGTGCCGGAGGCCGGATTGCAGTTATCGTCCACCAGGCCGGGTTGGGTGATGTCTTCACCCGGACTTGCCTGGTCGCTGCGAGCCAGCACGTGATTATTGCTCAGAATGTATTGGGTGCCGCTGCTGTTCTGGATGAGCGCACCCAGCGTGCCGCCGCAGCAATCGGTGATTCGGGTTTGGCCGTTGCTGACGGTGGTGTCGTAGTCCAGGTTGTTCCCGCCCGAGCTGCCAAGATAGATGGCTCCTGTTTGTGCGCTCTGATGCGTAGTGGGATCGCTGTTGACGCCCGCCGTGTTCAGCAGCACTTCAGAAGATGTCTTCGAAGACGATGTGCCCACTGTGCCCACAATGTAGGTGGCAGCCGTAGACGAAACGACCGCCGGCGCGGTGTACGTCACTGTGCACGAGGTGAATGATGAGCTGCTGTACGAGCAGGGTGCCGAAATCAGTGTGCCTTCGCCGCCGCTCGAACCGTTCTCCGTGCTCGCAAGCGAATAATGGATGCCTGTCGTACCGCCCGCCTCAGCGATGTAGCCAGTGACCGTTGCGGTTCCATTGGCGCCCAGGGCCATGTTCTCAGGTGAAAGCGGCTGGAGGAAGCCGGGGGTGACGGTAATGGTGGCCGATGCGGTATCGCTTGGGTTGGAGGCCAGCGCCGCGGTCACGGTGACCTTTACACTGTCAGCGGTGAGATAACCCATGGTGGGCGAGTACTGGCCGGAGCTGTTGATCGTTCCGGCGCCCGTTTTCGCGTCTCCTCCCGAAACGGACCAGTTGACGGTGGCTGCGCTGCCATTCACGGCTGCCGTGAACTGCTCGAAGACGTTGCCTGACGAGTCCGTCGTGTTGCAGCCGGTGCAGTTGGTGTCGATGGTTGCCGTGCTCGGCGAGATTGTCAAACTTCCGTTTGAAGAGCTGCTGGAGCTGGAACTTCCGCCGCCGCAGCCTGCCACCACGAGTAGAACAGGAACCAGCACAAGCCAATGAACCCGCAGGAACGAGCTCGCAGGTTTGGAGCGAGTGAGAGGGAGTTCTTTCAAAGCTTGCACAGCTTGCAGCAAAGGAGATCCTGATGTTCTCAAGTGAAATAGGGAAGGGCTGCCTCCAAATTCGATGCCTCAGCAGCCATCCCGGGTTGCGTGTATTTCGCGCGTGCCCGTTACTCACCCGTGCGGCGAAGTAAGCGGAAGTCCTCTACTCCCATAGCGTTAGACCGTCCGGTGACCGAAATGTCTCGTTGTGGCGGCACCCGGCAGCGAAAGCCGGGTAAACGCAATGATCTCAGCACGGACAAAATGTCCCACCGTGATTCGAAAAACTGCTATACACAATACCCCAGATCAGCCGATTTCGAGTAGCATGCTCAGGCGGCGGTAAACTCGTATCGAAGTGAAACTTGTAGCAAGGAGCGTCAATGGACTACGTCAATCTTGGCAAGACCGGGCTTAAGGTTTCGCGCATCTGCCTTGGCTGCATGACTTACGGATCGCCCGCCACCGGCAAACTGCTTCCGGGCAGGCAGCCATGGGCCCTGAATGAGGCGGAAAGTCAGGCGTTCTTTCGCCAGGCGCTCGATCTAGGCATTAATTTCTTCGACACCGCAAATGTATACTCCAGCGGCGACAGCGAGGGCGTACTAGGCCGTTTCCTGAAAAGCAACACCCGGCGCGAGGCAGTTGTTGTCGCGACCAAGGTTCACGGCCTCATGCGCGACGAGCCCAACGGCCGCGGCCTCTCACGCAAGGCCATTCTGCACGAGCTTGACGAGAGTCTACGCCGCTTGCAGACCGACTATGTCGATCTCTACCAGATACATCGCTGGGACTACGAAACGCCCATCGAAGAGACGCTGGAAGCGCTTCACGACGTGGTGAAGGCCGGAAAGGTCCGCTACATCGGCGCTTCGTCCATGCATGCCTGGCAGTTTGCCAAGGCGCTCTACCTCGCCGATCTGCACGGGTGGACACGTTTTGTTTCCATGCAGAATCACCTGAATCTCCTGTATCGCGAAGAGGAACGCGAGATGCTGCCTCTCTGCCGCGAAGAAAATATTGCAGTGATTCCCTGGAGTCCACTTGCCAGAGGCCGCCTGGCCCGCCCCTGGCACGGCGAGTCTACGCATCGTTTGGAGACGGATGCGTTTGGAAAGTCGATGTACTCGCGCACGGAAGAGGCCGACCACAAGGTCGCCGACCGCCTCGGCAAGGTAGCTGAGAACAGGGGCGTTCCGCGGGCGCAAATGGCGCTGGCCTGGCTGCTGGACAAACCCGGTATCACGGCGCCCATTGTGGGAGCCACCAAACCGCACCACCTGCAGGACGCGGTGGATGCGTTATCCATCACCCTGACACCGGAAGAGATTACGTCACTGGAGGAGCAGTACATTCCGCACCCTGTACTCGGCTTCAGTTAAGCAAGGGCTGGTCACCTGCTCCTGGATCTCGTCTCCCGGACGCATGCCTGCTCGATTGCGGACTTTGCGTCAGCGGTGTTGTGCGTCCGGGGTGGTTCTATACACTAGATTTAGAACCCTCAGCCCATCTCGAGCATCCATTATGGGCGTACACTTTTTTGCCAGACGGCTTCTTCGCAGGTTGAACACACTTGATTTCGTCAAAACATTTGAAGGGCGGCCCGATCTTTTTTTGTGCCTTTGCGGCGCTTGTTCTGCTCGCACTTTCACAAACAGCCCGGTTGGCGGCACAGACGCTTCCTGGTGCGGCATCTGCGCCGTCCACAGCGCCTACGGCCACCGACTTTAAGGGCAGCGTGGCTTCAGGCGCGGTTTCGCCGCAGCCCATCGGCCTCTCGCTTAGCGATGCCATTCAACGAGGACTGAAATCCAACCTCGGCATCATTCTGAGCGGAACCGAGACGGCGGCGGCACGCGCGCAGCGGCTCAGCCAGCTGCAGTCGCTGTTGCCCTCAGTGAATTTCAATGCCACGGAAGCCGAAATGCAGAACGATCTTCCGGCACAGGGACTCCGCATTCCCGGCATTCCCACAATCATCGGGCCCTTCGGCTACACCGATCTGCGCGCCTCGTTGAACTGGTCACTTGTGGATCTGGGCGCCCTGCATCACTATATGGCCACCAAGCACAACTTTGCCGCGGCGCAGCTATCGGCGCAGGACGCGCGCGATATGGTGATTCTCACCGTCGGCAATGCCTACCTGCTGGTGCTGGCTGACCAGTCGCAGATTCAGAGCGTGAAGGCCCAGGTTGCCACCGCCAAGGTGTCTTTGGATCAGGCCGTTGCCAAACACGAGGCTGGTACCGCGCCAAGACTTGATGTACTGCGCGCCCGCGTGGACTACCAGACGCTGGAGCAGCGGCTGATTGTGGCCCAGAATGCCATGGACAAAGACAAGCTGGCACTGGCACGCACCATAGGGTTGCCGCTGGCACAGAAGTTCAATTTGACGGACAAGATTCCTTATGCCGCGTACGACAATCTAAACGAGCAGGAACTTATTCATCAGGCAGAGACAAACCGCAAGGATCTGGCTGCGCTGGTGGAGCAGACTGCGGCGGCCGAACAGCAGCGCAAAGCCGCTACGGCGGCGCGATATCCAACCTTGACGGTCGATGCCGACTACGGTGATATCGGCGTGAACGTGGCGAGTTCGCATGGTACGGGAAACGCCTCAGGGACGCTGAGCGTGCCGGTGTTCAAGGAATTTGCCCTGCGCGGACAGGCGAAGGAAGCTCAAGCACAGCTCGATACGGAAAAGGCCAGGCTTAGCGACAAGAGAGCGCAGATTGATGCCGATGTCCGCGATGCGCTGCTGGATATTGCCGCCGCACAAAAGCAGGTGGATGTGGCGCGCTCCAGTAGGGAACTGGCCGGTCAGGAACTCGAGGACGCCCAGGAGCGCTATGCAAGCGGAGTGAGCGACAACCTGGCGGTGAGCCAGGCGCAGCAGTCGGTTGCCCAGGCTGACGAAGAATATGTCACCAGCATCTATCGTGACAACGTGGCCAAGCTCACTTTGGCGCGGATGCTGGGTGAGGCAAAGAACTACAAGAGCTATTTAGGAGGGAAGTGAACGTGGCGGACCCGACTCCATTGCCGGACGAAGCCCAGCCGGCCGCAGAAACTGAGATTCAACGGCCATCACGGCGCAGGGGCATTCTGATCGCCGTTATTGTGGTGCTCGCGCTGGTGGCGCTCGGCATCTGGTGGCGCTCCACCTATAGCGAGGACACCGACGACGCGCAGATCAACGGCCACCTCATCCAGGTAAGCGCTCGCATCTCCGGCCACGTGCAAAAGGTCTACGTGAAAGAGAACCAGATGGTGAAGAAGGGCGCCCTGATCGCCGAGCTCGATCCCAGCGACTTCGAGGTCGCGGTGGAACGGGCGCAGGCCTCGCTGGAAAGCGCGGAAGCCGCTGCTGCTGCGGCCAAGGTCAATGTGCCCATTACCAGCGTGAACACCGGCAGCAACCTGAGTTCGGCAAGCGCCGACGTCACCGGAACCGCAGCAGGGTTGATGCAGGCGCAGCAGCAACTCGATGCGGCGCGAGCTCGCGTTGCCCAGGCCCAGGCCAACTACTTCAAGGCGCAATCGGACCTGAAGCGTTATAAGCCTTTGGTCGAGAAGGACGTCATTAGTAAGCAGCAATACGATGCAGCTTTAGCGGCGGCAGAGGCAGGCAAGGCTTCAGTGGCCGATGCCAAGGCAAACGAAGAGGCTGCAGCGGCTGCGGTGCGTGTGGCCCACGAGCGGCAGACACAGGCTGAGGCATCGCTGAAGTCCGCGCAGACCGGGCCGCAGCAGGTGGCCGCAGAGTCGGCGCGCGCCAAGCAGGCGCTGGCGCGGGTGGGCGAGGCGGAAGCCGCGCTCAACCAGGCCAAGCTGAACCTGAGCTACACGAAGATCGTGGCGCCAGTGACCGGCATCATCACGCGCAAGAGCGTGGAGGTCGACGAGAATATTTCGGCGGGGCAGAACCTGCTGACCCTGGTCTCGCTCGAAGACCTGTGGGTGACGGCAAACTTCAAGGAGACGCAACTCAAGGACATGCGTGCCGGCCAGGGTGTGGACATCCACGTGGATGCCACGGGCAAGACGTATCACGGCAGGGTCACGCAGATCGGCGGCGCCACGGGGTCGATGCTGTCGCTGTTCCCGCCGGAGAACGCCACCGGCAACTACGTCAAGGTCGTGCAGCGCGTGCCTGTGCGCATCGACTTCAACGATCTCGCCAAAGAGGACGCCCATCACGTTCTGCGCCCCGGTTTCTCAGTAGAGCCGAAGGTGTGGGTGAAGTAGAGGAACTGTTAGCCTCTGACTTTCATCTCTTAGCTTATGGCCGCCGGAACCGCTATTGTGGTGAGGCGGCCAGTTTGTATCTGGCCATTGCACTGTCAGTAGTGCGTGCCGGCGCTATCTGGAATTTCAATCAGCCCATCTCGTAATTCATTGGGCGATATTCATTGCGCGATCTCAATGACTCATCCTTGACGCACGAACCGCGGCGCAACGCATCCTCTGATAACATCCCCTCATGACGAAGCAGGCAATCGCGGGATAAATCAAATGTCCAGATCTCGGCGGAACGTCTTGCTATTCGGAATCCTGGTCTTTGCAATTTTCCTGCGATTCTACCGGTTCACTACCGCGCCACCGGGAATGTATCCGGACGAGGCAATGAACGGCAATAATGCCGTCGAAGCAGCGGAGACGAATCACTTTCAGGCTTTTTATACCGATAACAATGGACGCGAAGGGCTATACATCGACCTTGTCGCGGTGATTATGAAGCTATCGCCTGTCTATGAGCCCTGGGCCGTCCGACTGCCGGCGGCGGTTGCGGGTGTGCTTACCGTCTGTGGCCTCTATCTGTTTGCCGGTGAACTCTTCGGAGAAGGCGCGGGCCTTTTCGCGGCCTTTCTTCTTGCCGCCAGTTTCTGGCATATCAATTTCTCGCGAATCGCATTCCGGGCGATTCTTGCGCCGCTGTTCCTTGTGTGGGCGCTTTATCTGCTCATCCGTGCGTTCAAAGAAAACCCGTCAGCGGGTGCCTGGTGGTATGCGATTGGAGCCGGAGCCGTTTATGCACTTGGCTTCTATTCGTATACTGCCTATCGCATCACACCACTTCTCCTCCTCTTGTTTATCCCGTTTTTCAGGAAATCTCCGCAGTACTGGAAGCGCGCATCGCTCTTCATGGCCTCCGTCTTAATTTGTGTTACGCCGATCGGATGGTATTTTGTCCAGCATCCTGCTGACTTTTTTGGGCGTATCACGGAGATTGAGGTTACCAAGGCTCCGCATCCGCTTTATCGCTTTGCAGTGAATTCGGCGAAGGAAATGTTGATGTTCAACTTCCATGGCGATTACAACTGGCGGCACAACATCAGCGGCGCACCGGAACTCTTCATTCCGGTCGGCGTTCTGTTTCTTCTCGGCATAATTCTTGGCATTTACTATCTTTTCCGCCGGATGAGTAAAAGACAGGTGACGCCGGCAAATGAATGTGTGTTCGAACCTTTCGGTGTATGTTTGACGTTTGCAATGCTCGTGCTTGGCATTCTGCCTGCGGCCGCAACAATGGAGAGCGTTCCTCACGCGCTGCGCTCCATTCTCGCGGTCCCCCCCGCGATGATTTTTGCTGCGCTGGGCGGCGTGTGGATATATCGGCTTGTTCAGAAGCATTTGGGGGTGAGGTCTTCCGTTGTCCTCGCCGCCATCTTCATTATTGTCGTCGGCTTCTTCGGCTATTACGATTACTTCGTCGTCTGGGAGCAGAATCCCAAAACTGCCGAGGCATTCGACGCGGACTACATGACCGTCGCCGAAGAGATCAACGCTCTTCCGAAAAGCACGCAGAAATATGTCATTGTGGAGGCGAGCGGCGTCCGGGCGCACGGTTTCCCCGTGGCCGCTGAGACTACGATGTTCCTCACGCATTCCTTTACCAGGGCCGATGCCGCAGCCGCAAACATCCACTATTTAACTCCCGGCCATGCGGACGAAATCCCGACCAACACGCCGAGAGCAAACATCTTCTTCATAGATTGAAAAAATATCCACGACTGTACGTTGCCGTCAGGCTGAGGATGCCATTAGACGGTCTTCCTGCGCGGCCGCATCGCTTTTGATGACCAATATTCGGAATAGACCTCAAGATTCGATTCTTCTCCAGCGCATGCTTCCGTTTATTGATTCTCTTGAGACTGAGTATCTGCAGGTTGAAAACCGAAAAATTGAAGCCATTTTGCCATTTAGACTATTCGCAGCAGGTTCATGAAAGACGCCATTCACGTTTCGAAGGAAAATTACCTGAAGGCCATTCTCGAGGCTGATGCGGAAGGCCACCAGGTGATTCCCGCCATGCTGGCGCACTGGCTTGAGGTCTCGGCGCCGGCTGTCACCATGGCACTCAAGCGGCTCAAGCGCGACGGCTATGTGGAGGTGGATGCGGACGGCATCGTGCGCCTCACAGCTGCCGGGCGCGAGACGGCCTACCGCACCGCGCTGCGGCATCATCTCATCGAGCGCATGCTGAGCGAGGTCTTCGGCATGGAGTGGTACGAAATTCACGACGAGGCCGAACGGCTGGAGCACGCTGTTTCACCGGCATTCGAGGCCAAGCTCAGGGAAAAGCTGGGCGAAGGCGGCGCCTGCCCCCATGGAAACGCCGTGCTGCCCGAGAATCCCGCCGAACGCAAAAGGCGCGGTGAGATTCCGCTTTCAGAAGCCGTTGCGGATCAGCGCTACACCGTGGCCAGCCTTCAGGAGCGTGATTCCAGGTTGCTGCTCTTTCTGCACGGAGCCGGCATCGGTCCCGGCAAAAGCCTTCGCGTTGTAAGCCAGAATTACGATCAGACTGTCTCGATCGAACTCAAGACGGGTGGTTCCATCCTGGGAAGACCAGCCGCCGAAGCCGTCTGGCTGCGGCCCGAGTGAGGTACCGCCGCTTTCATTCGATGGTGAAGAGGTCGATCGTCTTCAGTTCCAAAATAGTCTTCATTATTTCGCCTTGAGAAGAAGAACCGGCACTCTCACACTGTGCTGGACGCGACTAGCCGTGGTTCCGAGAAACAGGTCGGCAAGGAAGCGGTGCCCGTGGGTACTCATCGCCACCAGGTCGCAACCTTTTTGCTCGATCCATTTAATGATTTCCTTAACGGGGTCACCGTACGCCAGTTCGGCGTCTGTTGGAATACCTATGGACTGAAATTCTGTGCGTATCTTGTCCAGGTATTTTGTGTCCTGGGTGATCTCAGGACTAACTGCATCCGGGCCGTACGTTCTGGCTGCCCATCCATCAGCCACATGAAGCAGCACCACGCGACTATGAGCGAGCAGGGCGAGCTGCTGAACGTGTTGGATAATTGCGCGATCCGTAGGCGTGCTGTCCAGCGTCACGAGGATCTTGTCGTACATAGATATTCCGTTTCTGGCGCTCGGGCGTTACCCGCCGACGATGACCTGCCAGGCGGCTCTGAGAGAATCCGGCAAACCATAAATGTCCATTGCGGTGATCAGAATAGCACTCGCCCAGCCCAGTATCAGCAGGAACCAGCCGATCTTCCACTTCCCCATACGCTTGCTGGAACTTGTGAAATGCAAGAGCGGGAACATGGCAAACGGAAGCTGCAAGGCCAGCACCACCTGGCTGAGAGTCAGAAGATCGGTGATGCTGCTGTTGCCACGCACTCCGATGATGAAGACCGCCGGCAGGATGGCCAGTGTGCGGGTAATCAGCCGGCGCAGCCAAGGCTGGATGCGCCAGTGCATGAAGCCTTCCATTACCACTTGTCCGGCCAGTGTACCGGTGATGGTGCTGCTCTGGCCGCTGGCCAGCAGCGCCACGGCAAACAGCGTGCTCGCGGCCACCGTTCCCAGTAACGGCGCCAGGGTCAGATAAGCTACCTGAATCCAGTCACTGTCTGCGCTGAACCGCACAATCTGACCACCCGCGACAGTGACGCTATCCTTGCCGAAGAAGACGATCGCAGCAAGTACGAGGATTGCCGCATTGACGAAGAAAGCAATCGTCAATGCCACGGTTGAATCGATGGTGTTGAATCGGATTGCGCGTCGAATCGATGGGGTATCCTTCTGGAGCTGCCGGCTTTGCACGAGGGCCGAATGCAAATAGAGATTGTGCGGCATCACCGTCGCGCCGATGATCCCGATAGCGACGTAGATCATCGCCGATTGGCCAAAGTGGGGCGAGATCAGCGCGCGTCCCATCTCCAGAAAACTGGGCTGGACTTGCGGCAGAACGAAAATCTCGATGAAATAACAAACCGCGATCGTAGCCACCAGGATCACAACGATCGCCTCGATCGTGCGCATGCCGAATCGCTGTAATGCCAGGAGGAGCAGCACATCGAAGCCTGTAATGATTACCGCCCAGAGCAACGGGATGTGAAACAGCAGGTTAAGAGCAACCGCACTCCCCAGCACCTCGGCCAGATCGCAAGCCCCGATGGCAACCTCGGCCATCAACCAGTTGGGCCATCGCGTCCATTTGGGATACCAGTCATGACAGCATTGGGCAAGATCTTTTCCAGTTACTACACCCAAACGGGCCGAGATGACCTGCATGAAAATGGCCATCAGGCTTGCCGCCCCCACGACCCACAGGAGGCCGTACTTGAACTGCGCGCCGCCTTGCAGGTCAGTACCCCAGTTCCCCGGATCCATGTAGCCGACACTCACGAGAATGGCCGGGCCAACAAAGGCCAGCCACTGCCTCCAGAATCCAGCCCGATGGTCAGGCACCTTCACCGTGCCGTGCACATCTTCGAGAGACAGATGGACCTCGTTGTCGTCCAGACGTTCGGCGGTGTGCGCCACGTGGCTGCCCGTCGGCTCATGATTCTGAGTTGTTCGCGAATTGTTCATATAGGGCTTCGTCGCCGTCTCCAGCTTTCCCATGCTTTGCCCGCATGCGGTTTGCCCGCCGCGCGGGAATTCCTTCGCTAATCTGCGGAACGGACTCTGATGGCGCTCGCAAGCGCGAGAGGAAGATGAAGAGCCTTCGACGTGCTGCCTAAGCGCAGGATGAATTCCTCCGGGGAGCGGCCGGTGATTTTCAGATGCGCACCCGGAGTGATGCCGTGGGCCTTGAGCTTCTTCAGGACGCGCGCATCTTCATCCGAAACGCTGTCCACGACCAATCGACCATCCGCTTCAAGGTCAGCCAATGGCCTGGATACCTGCTTCGGTATCTTTCCGCCCATTGACGGGATGCAATGGCCATGGGGATCGAATCTTGGATGACCGAGCTTTGCTGCAATGCGCTCTTCAAACCGCTCCGAGATGAAATGTTCGAGGCGCTCTGCTTCATCGTGGACCTCTTCGAGTGGATAATCGAGTACTTCGTAGAGGAATGTTTCGATCAGGCGATGATGGCGCACCACCTCCAGCGCGCGCCGCTTTCCTGCCGCTGACAGGAGAACTCCGCGATGTCTTTCGTATTCGACGAGCGGCAAGGAAGACGCTGCCAGCTTTTGCAGCATGTTGGTCACCGAAGCTGGCGCAACTCCCAACCGATCGGCCAGAGAGTTACTCGATACGCGCCGCTCTTCGGGTCCGCTCAAGGCCAGGATCGCCTTCAGATAGTTGTCCACAGATTCCGTGTTGGTCTTCCCGCGGCGGGTGTGCGTCATGGCCGGCGTCTCCTATGACAATTTGACACGTCCCTAATTTTAGGTCAACCTAACGATTAGGTAAACCTAAATTTTGTGTATGCCTGCACTTTTTTCAATCTCATGCTTGCGCGGTGCGGCACTGCTGCTGCGAAGATCGACTGCACAGTCAATGCCAACAACAGCGTCAGGTATCGGTTTCAACAGGACACGGGGCTGCAAGCGGCGTGTACAGATCCGGTCAAGCTGATCTCGCTACCTACAGGGCTGCTAGATGTTGGGCTGGGTGGCAATAGCTCGGTGCGCATGATCACATCTCAGGCAAGGATCCAATTCTGACTGGTTATCCAGCCCCGCTCGCTTCAACCTAATTCTTGTTCTCTGTCGTACCATAGTTGCGATGCCTGTTCTATCCGCGTCCGAAATGCAGGCCTGCGACCGCGCCACCACGGAGCAGTTCGGGGTGCCATCGCTGCAATTGATGCGGGCGGCGTCGGCGGCCGTGGCGCGGGTTGTGCGCGAGCAATACCCGCATGCCCGGCGCATCACGATGCTCTGCGGCCGGGGCAACAACGGCGGCGATGGCATGATGGCCGCACGGCTGCTAGCAGATGCTGGCCTCGACATGACGACAATCTTGCTGGGCGCGCCTGAGGGCCTCAAAGGCGATGCCGCAGAGGCATGGCGCGAGCTGAATGTGCCTGCGCTTGGCGCAATCCATGTAGTGACGACGGCCGAAGATCTGCCGAGATACAAAGACGCACTCGAAGCCGACCTGATTGTGGATGCCGTGCTTGGCACCGGCTTCAAGCCACCGATGAAGGGCCTGGCACTCGACGCGCTGGATTGGCTGGGCGGCAGCTCAGCGCCCATTCTGGCCGTTGATCTGCCCTCCGGCTGGCCTGCTGACGAGACGGCAGCGACTGTGGACGATCCCGTTTTTCCCGCCGATGCGGTTGTGACCTTCACCGCTCCCAAGCCGGCGCACGTGTTCGGCCAATTGACCCGTAGTTGGGACCAGCCCATTGTGGTTGCGTCGATCGGCTCGCCTGAAGAGGCGGTTGTCTCCGCGCTGGATCTGCATTGGGCGGGTTCGGCGCTCAAACTGGTGCAGGTGCCGAGAGCGGCTGCGGCCAATAAAGGGAATTTTGGTCACGTACTGGTTGTTGGTGGTTCGGTCGGCCGTTCCGGCGCTCCGGCCATGGCAGCGCTGGCAGCCTTGCGCGCCGGCGCCGGACTGGTTACGGCCTCGGTCCCTGAGCCGGTTGTGCCGCAAGTTGCCGCAGTTGCGCCCGAATTGATGACATGGCCGCTTGAAGCCAGCATTACCGGCGGCATTGCAGCGGAAAACGCTGCTGCCGAGGCTCTCAGCGCACTCATTGAGCGCAAGACGGTGCTTGCCCTCGGTCCGGGACTGGGTCAGCGAGGTGAGACCATCCAGTTCACCGCTGCATTGCTTCGAGCTACAAAGATGCCGCTGGTCATGGATGCAGATGCGCTCAACATGCTGGCTACCGAGCCGGACCTCTTTGCCGAACTGGTAACGATGGCCAAGGGCGGGCGCACCGTAGTTCTTACACCTCACCCCGGCGAGATGGCGCGTCTCACTGACTCGTCAGTGGCGGAGATCCAGGCGCACCGCCTTGAAACTGCACGCTCCTTTGCCCGGCGCAACGGCGTGACGCTAGTGCTCAAAGGAGCGCGCACTCTAATTGCGCACCCGGATGGCCGCGTGGCCGTGAACACCACGGGAAATCCCGGCATGGCCAAGGGCGGCAGCGGCGATTTGCTCACCGGTCTGGTGGCGGGGCTTCTGGCGCAGTATCCGGGCGATTCGGCGCGCGCGGTGGAAGCCGCGGTGTATCTGCATGGGCTGACCGCCGACATGGCTGTGCGCGAGGGGGACGAGCATACGCTGCTGGCCACTGACAGCCTGCGATATCTGGTGCAGGCATTTCGTTTCCGTGGAACGGATTTTTATCCCAGCGACAAAGACCTGTCTCTGGGAATTCCGGGGTTTCATTCGGGCCCCGAAAGCGCGTATGTTTGGTTGCAGGGGGCATTGCACGCTACGGCCCCGCGCGAGGGATGAGATGACCGACGCCGCATCCGTAGCTGAAGGCCGGATATACGAGTTCAAGACGCACAGCGGCGCGGACACCGTCGAGGTGGGCCGCAAGCTGGTGCGTCTGCTCAAGCCACCGCAACTGCTGCTTCTGGAAGGCGACCTGGGTACCGGCAAAACCACTCTGGTAAAGGGCATTGCCGAAGCTCTGGATGCCGCGGAGGCCGACGAGGTCACCAGCCCAACTTTCACGCTGCTCCACGAGTACGGTGGCCACCGCAACGGCCAGCCGGTGAAACTCTTCCACCTTGACGTCTACCGCCTGGAGAGCGAGCGGCAACTGGAGACGCTGGGCCTTGACGAGCTGCTCACTCCCGATGCGCTGGTGCTGGTGGAGTGGGGCGAAAAGTTCAAGAGCATCCGCAAAAAAGCTACCGGAGAGATTCTGATTGAATCCCAGGGTGGCGACGTGCGAAAGATCACGATGACCTTGAAGGAATAGCAGAGTTACCGGGACTCGAAGTCAACACGTCAGCGGAGTCGCCACAGTTCGGGAAAGACGTGATCCTGCTATGGTTGGTGCCAATCAAAGTATGAGCGTATCTTCCCAATGCGATTGCGAACACGACACAGCATGCGCCCAGCCGTGTGCTGACTCGAACGCTGTGTCTGCCCGTCTTCCGCGCCAGGTCGCGTGGCTGCAGGGCATCACAATTGCATGGATGATCGTGGAGTGCACCTGCTCCCTTTGGGCCGCGGCCCGCGCGCACAGCGTAGCGCTGCTGGCCTTCGGATCCGACAGCTTCATTGAGCTGCTTTCGGCCATTGTGGTCCTGCTGCAGTTTTCGCCGCGCTTCCCGCTCAGGAAATCGGATGCCGAACGAACAGCCGCCGTCCTGCTGTTCCTGCTGGCGGGCGCCGTGGTGTGCATCGCGTTTGTCGCATACGGGGCTCCGAAGGAAACAAGCTGGCTGGGCATCGTAATCACATCCATCGCCCTGCTTGAAATGCCGATTCTTGCCCGCCTCAAGCGGAGGCAGGCGCGCGTCCTCGACAATCGAACTCTTGCCGCCGATGCGGCGCAGTCGGCCACCTGCGCTTATCTTGCCGCGGTGACACTGGCCGGCCTGGTCGCCTTTGCCCTGTGGCACATCGCGTGGGTCGATTCGGCTGCCGCGCTCGTTGCGGTTCCCATTATCGTTCTCGAGGGCCGACGAACGTGGCGTGGCGAAGGATGCGGCTGCTGCGGTTAATCTGATAGTTGATCTATGAATCGAATTCCATTTGAAGAAGTACACGAGAAGCTGGCCTGTATCTTACAGCGGCATGGTTTTTCCGATGCTCGCGCCGCGGCGTGCGCATACCTGTTTGCCGAGGCCACCTGCGACGGCGTGTATACGCACGGCGTGGCGCGCTTTCCCCGTTTGGTGGCCATGATTCAGAATGGCAGCATCGACGTTGAGGCAGAGCCGAAGCGTGTGGCGCACTTTGGCGCGCTGGAGCGCTGGGATGGTTGCAGCGGCCCCGGCAACCTGAACGCGCAGACCTGTATGGCGCGCGCCATGGAGCTGAGCCGCGAGCACGGTATTGGCTGCGTGGCGCTGGGCAACACCAACCACTGGATGCGCGGTGGCGCCTACGGATGGCAGGCGGCTGGAGCTGGGCTCATCGGCATTTGCTGGACCAACACCATGCCCAATCTGCCGCCCTGGGGCGGCGTTCAGCCGGTTATCGGCAACAATCCGCTGGTCATCGGCGTACCGCGCGCTGGCGGGCCGGTGGTGCTGGACATGGCCATGTCGCAGTTCTCCTATGGAGCGCTGGAAAAGTATCGCCAGCGTGGCGAGATGCTTCCCGTCGACGGCGGCTTTGATGAAGCCGGAAACCTGACGCGCGATCCCGGTGCTATTGAGAGCTCGTGGCGTCCGCTGCCCACCGGCTATTGGAAAGGCTCCGGCCTGTCGGTGGTGCTGGATATGATTGCGTCCATGATGGCGCTGGGCCGCGCCACCTGCGAGCTTGGTCCTGACCCATTGTTTGAAGCGGGCATCTCGCAGATGTTTCTGGCGCTGAATCCCGAAGCGTTTGGGCCGGCGACGAGAGCCGCGCGGATTGCCGACGACATCGTAGCCTCATTGCACGCCTGCAAACCCGCGGAGGAAGTCCGGCAGGTGCGCTATCCCGGCGAGAACACACTGCGCATCCGGGCGGAAAACCGAAGGCTCGGCCTGCCCATTGATGAAGCTCTGTGGGCGCAGGTGCTGGAGCTTTGATCAGAGCCCACGCGCAGCGATACTCCGCATCCGGTGCGCTATTCTGATGCGTGGATCTCCGTTCTTTACCCAAGATCGAACTGCACCTGCACCTGGATTGCTCATTGAGCTATGCAGCTGTCGCCCGTCTCGATCCTGCCGTCACGCCTGAGGAGTATGCGCGAGACTATGTCGCCCCGGCGCGCTGTACCAACCTGGCCGACTTTCTCTCTCGTGCGCCGAAGGGTTTTCAGCTCATGCAGACCGAGGATTCGCTGCGTCTGGTGACTGAAGATCTCTTCGCACAGCTTGCCGCAGACGGTGTCATTTACGCCGAGATCCGCTTTGCGCCGCTGCTGCATTTGCAACAGGGACTCACGGCGGAGTGCGTGGTGGAGATCGTGGAGCGCGAGACGGACAGGATGACGCGCGAGACCGGCATCGAGGCTGGTTTGATTCTTTGCACACTTCGCCACTTCAGTGAAGAGCAGAGCATGGTTACCGCGCGCCTGGTCGAAGCCTTCCGCGGCAGCCGTGTGGTGGCGCTGGATCTGGCTGGCGACGAGGCGGGCTTTCCGCTCGACGCGCATCTGGGTGCGTACAGCTATGCGCGCGAGCATGGGTTGTTTCGCACTGCGCACGCAGGCGAGGCCTGCGGGCCTGAGAGCGTGTGGCAAACGTTGCGTCAGCTTGCCCCGCAGCGCATCGGCCACGGAACGCGCAGCTACGAAGATGCGGCGCTGGTCGAGCATCTGCACAACGAGCGCATCCACCTGGAGCTTTGCCCGTCGTCGAACGTGCAGATTATTCCTTCGATTCTGAGTTGGGAGCATCATCCCATCGACCGGCTCTACCGCGCCGGCGTCCCGCTGAACGTGAACACCGACACGCGCATGCTTACGCCTGTTACGCTCACCGGCGAGTACGATGGTTTGCGCCGCACCTTTGGCTGGGGTGTCGAGGAACTTTTGCATACGAATCGAATGGGTGTGGATGCGGCCTTTGCTGACGAGGCGGTAAAGGCGCGGCTGCGTGCGCAGTTGACCGCAGCCTACGGAGCGATTGCGCCTGTGGCGTGATGGGGACGATTGCTGATTTGTTACCGCGCGATCGCGAACCTTACGCTTTCAAAACTTTGTCGACGGTTTGAATATCGACGAGGCCGTCGCAGCCGTAAATGGCGGGCAGCACGCGTTCGGCAGGGTAAGTGCGGCGCAGCTCGGCCACCTTGTCAGTGCCCGCGCGGTACGCAGGCAGATACATACGGCCCAGCAGGGGATGACGTCCCCAGGCGCCGGAGAGCTTGTCTGCGCGTTCTTCCGTCACCAGGAAATCGCGACGCAGCGTCGCGGCCACCTCTTTCTGAGCGCGCCCCTCGCCCCAGGTCATGTACGAGGACTGATTCTTTGCGTCGTCTTGCAGGAGTGCGAGAAGCACGCCAATTTGCAGGTCTTCATCAGGCAACTCATCGACGCTGGTGACCCCATGCGCAATGAGAATCGCGTTGTTGGCGATTCCCTCAAACAACGTGGCGGCGCGTGTGTTCATGGTGAGAACCGTGGCTTCAAAGCCGGCTTTGCCGCGAATGTAGAGATTTTGCAGATAAGCGAAGGTGGTCACATGGCCGGGGACGACTTCGTGGCTGACGAGTTGTTCAAACTCCGGATAGGAGATATCGAGCGATGCATTAATCTCGTACGTCGCTTCGTACTGCGGCGCGCCAGTGCTGGTGCGCGCACGGCCGAGGTAGTTCATGGAGCCGGAGAACCATGCGTCTTTGATGGCAAGGAAGTCGATGTTGGCGCGGGGCACGGCTGCCAGTTCTTTGGGCAGGTAAGGGACGAGATTTCTGGCACTGAGCGCATCGAAATGCGCGATGACCGCTGCGCCCAAGGCTTTCACGGATGCCATGGGAGAGACGCGGTCGCGGCGCCAGGCGTCGACCGCGGGCAGGATTCCGTCTGTCTGCGAGATGGCGTAGCCGGCGCGGCCCAGCAGTTCGGCAACACGTTCGCGCTTGGCTTCAGGTTGCGAGGGTTCGGGCGGCTTGCCGGTGGAAGCTTCAACGGAGCGCGCGTAAGGGACGGAATCGCCCTTGCCTAGAACTTCCATGGCCAGGTCCCACATGGCGTCGAGGCACAGAGCCAGTCCGTCGAGATACGAGCGGCGCAACTCATCGCAGTGGGCGGCTTCAGCGCGCAGGCCGGCGATGGCGCGGGGAAGGTTCACGTCGCGCAGATAGGCTTCCACGGCGTCGCGGTCGATCGTCTTGCCGGAGACGCCGCCCGACTGGCGTAAACGCGCAGCAGCGGGATGAGTGTAGGCGGCGGGCAAAGGCTCGTCGGAAAACCAGGAGTCGGCGATAAAGCGGCCCGTGCCCGAGGCGCACATGACGTCGCCGCCCCAAAGTGTGTCAACGCCAAGTACGGCGTCGGCGACATTCATATCCAGTTGGTTCATGATTTCTTCTTCTCCTTTTTCAGTGCGCCCAGCCAGACATACATGCAAAGGCTAACAAAGAGCAGCGCCGAGACGGATTGCGAGATGGGATTGTTGGTGTAGAACGGCGTCTGGATTAGATTCTCGCGGAAACCGGGTACAAGCCTCAGAGCTGCGCCCAGCACACCGCCGAGCGCACCGCCGGCCATCAAGCCCGAGGCGAGAATCACACCGCGCTCGCGAATGCGGCGGCCGGGTTCGCCATCGGTTTTCTGCGCGCGCCGGTTCACGAGGTGCGAGAGGAATCCGCCGGCCAGAATGGGCGAGGTCAATCCCAGGGGCAGATAAATGCCGAGCGCGAAGACCAGCGAGGATGTCCCCAGCATCTCGATGACGACGGTGATGAGAGCGCCGATGCCGAAGAGAAGCCAGGTGACCGGCTGGTGACTCATGAATCCCACCACCAGAGCCTTCATGATGGCGGCTTGTGGCGCGGCGAGAACCGGGCGCATGTCGCCCACTGCGGCTTCGCCAAACTGAAATGTATGGGCAAGCAGAACGATGGTGAGTCCGGCTGCTGCGGCGGCGGCAATGACGCCCACAAACTTGATCTTCTCCTGTGCTGCGGGGGTATTGCCCATCCAGTAGCCGGTTTTCAGGTCAGTGATGAACTGGCCTGAGACGCACAGCGCCGTGCAGACCATACCGGCGATCGCCATCACGAAAAACATGCCCGTGGTTCCCGAGAGGCCGAACTTCAACAGCACCACCGAGGCGATGATCAGGGTGAGCATGGTCATGCCGGAGGCGGGATTGTTGGCCGTGGTGGCGATGGCATTTGCTGCCACGGATGCAAAGAAGAAGGCGAAGATCAGCGTCAGCACCAGTCCCCATGCAAGCACCGGCCACGAGACCTGAAGGCGCCCGAAAAAGATAGCCACGGCAAGGGCGCCAACGACAATACCGAGGAGGATGGAGAGCAGGGGGATGTCGTGGTCGGTGCGCTCGGTTTGACACGTCCCGCTGCCGTGAAAGGCGTGCAGCGCAATGCCGAAGGATCCGGCAATGACGCGCAGCGACTTGATGACTCCGAGAATACCTGCCGTGGCAATGGCGCCTACGCCGATGAAGCGCACGTAGTCGCCGTAGATCTGGGCCGCATTCATTGCGGAGACGGACGTAGCTCCGGGATAGACGGCCAGGTTCATGTGACTGCCGAGAAACCAGATCATTGGCACGAGTACGAAGTTGGCCAGAACGCCACCGGCGCAGAAGACCATGGCGCTGCGCAGACCCATTACGTAGCCGAGGCCGAGGATGAAGCCGATGGCGTCAAAGTTGAAGACCATGCGACCGCGGTCGGCGAGCGTGCGCATGACGGGGATGAACTGGAGATCAAGATATTCGCGCCAGACGTGAAATGTGGTCACAAAGAAGTCATAAAGGGCGGCGATGCTAGTGGCCTGCAGCAGCAGCTTGGCCTGCGAGCCGCCCCGCTCGCCCGTGACCAGTACTTCAGTGATGGCGGTGGCTTCAGGGAAGGGGAACTGCCCGTGCATCTCGCTCACGAAGTAGCTCCGTAGCGGAATGAGGAAGAGCACGCCGAGACAGCCACCGGCAAGGCAGATGAAGACGGTCTGCACCGGATGCGGATTCAGGTGCAGCATGTAAAGCGCGGGAAGAGTGAAAACCGCGCCGGCAACGACCGCAGCCGAGGCTCCGCCGATTCCGGTGATGATGACATTTTCAAGCAGGCTGGAGCGGCGCTTGTATAGGCGCGACAAGCCGATGGCGAGGATGGAAATTGGGATCGCGGCTTCCATCCCCTGGCCGACTTTCAGCGTCGAGTAGGCCGAGGCGACAGTGAATACGACGCAGAAAAGTACGCCCCAGAGGATGGAACGCAGCGTCAGTTCCGGCGCCCGCATGGGGGCGGGAATGATGGGTGTGTAAGATTCGCCGGGTTTCAGCGGCTGATATGCATTTTCTGGAAGAGACTTGATTGCAGGTTCGGTTAGTAAGTCGGTTTCTTGCTCGCTCATCGAACGGTTGCCTCGACGGGCAGCGGATGACGCGCGAGTTAAGGGCAGAAAAATCCGCTCCTGCTCGCTGGTTGCTTTTACGTCGTGCTTACGCTGCCCAAGGTAATTGCGGTCATGGTATCACCGGGCATGCAAGATTGGCTGTTTGGGGGCACACTTCGGCTGGCGCGAGAAGAGGTCTTTGAGGTCAAAGTAGATGGAGTGGCGGCGTTCTGCGATCGCCGCCGGAAATCTGTCTCAGAAGCCCATGATGTTGTAGCCGCAATCCACGTAGAGGGTTTCGCCGGTAACTGCGCTGGAGAGCGGACTGGCGAGGAACACTGCGGCGCCGCCTACTTCGAGCTGATCGACGTTGCGCTGCAGCGGGGCGCGGTCGGCGGCGGCTTTGAGCATGTCGCCCAGGGCGCCGATGCCACGCGCGGCCAGGGTCTTGATGGGGCCGGCGGAGATGGCGTTGACGCGGATGTTTTTGGGGCCCAGATCCCAGGCCAGGTAGCGCACCGTGGACTCAAGCGAGGATTTGGCGAGGGCCATGACGTTGTAGTTGGGGACGACTTTTTCGGCTGCGTAATAGCTGAGCGTCATGATGCTGCCGCCTTCGGTCATGAGCGGGGCGGCGGCGCGGCTGACGGCGATGAGTGAGTAGACGCTGACGTCGTGGGCGATGCGGAAGCCCTCGCGGCTGGTATTGATGAATGCGCCTCTCAGGTCTTCGGCGGGCGCGTAGGCCACGGCGTGGACGAGAATGTCGAGTTTGCCGTATTTTTCTTTGAGCGCGGCGAAGAGCGAGTCGATTTCCTGGTCGTTGGAGACGTCGCACTGGAAGCCGGCGGCGTTGCCGAGCTCGTCGATCAGGCTCTGGGCCTCGGCTTTCATGCGCTCGTTCTGGTAGCAGACGGCCAGGGAGGCGCCGGCCTCGTGGAGTTTCTGGGCGATGCCCCAGGCGATGGAGCGCTTGTTGGCCAGCCCGAAGACCACAGCCGTTTTGCCCGACAAATCGATCATGCTCTGTTTACTTCCTCCGAAGTTGTGCTTGGCAATGGGGAATGAAGGAGTTGCCGTTTCTCAGGATAGCAGAGCGGTTTTCGGGGGCGTTTCACGCTGGTGCAGGCGATGGCGCCCAGTCTCCCAGTTGCACAGAAACTGGGAGACTGGGTTTTTGGGTGGAAGGCGATCTTTTTATTTCAGTCAGTTAGAGCCAAAACCCAGTTTCCCAGTGGCAAAATCGATTTTTTTTTGTGCGAAAACAGCATGTGTTGTTGTGCAACTCTATTTATTTCAATCGCATGGGCCGTTTTTGATGTCTGAAATCTGTGCATTTTTTGTGCCATCTTGCGTATTTCCGCGGCGGTGTTTGCCGCGTCATGGCGCGCCGGCCTTTCGTGTGGTTCCGGCACGAGTGCCGGGGGCTTGTTCTACCCATTTCTATTGTGCGCCGGATGGGGGGAATTATCGGCAAAGCGTCGGTGCGAACTAAAGTGTTGGAGACAAGGGAGATGGGGCAGGGGTAAGCTGGGTGGATCTTGACGGCAGGTGAGCAGGGCTGCGAGCCGGCGAAACTGGTGGAGGATGTGGTTCGGGCCGGGAAACTATGGGCCAGCCGTCAGATCGGGGAATCGCGACGGTGAAAAGTTCTTCGTACATCCGCCTTACGGCGTTTCTGTTGGTGGGGTTCCTGGTGGTGTTCGTGCTTGAATATGGGCGTCCTGTGTCGCGAGGAGGGCTGCGCAGCATTCAGGTTACAGATCTTACCTCAAGCCAACCACCAACTGTGAGCATCGATGGAAGCATTCGCAGCAGTTCGTTTGTAGTGAGCAGCGTCAAGCAAATCAGGAAAGACGGTCTTGTTGTGATTGTGGTCAGAGAAGGGCTACGTCGACCGGGCAGAAGATCAAGAAGCTTCCACTGCGACGTTGCTGTATCAGCCGGGGTCAACAGGATTGCTTTTGGCGATGCAGACGATGTTATCTGGCAGAGATAGGGATTTCAGAAGAGCATCTGCCGCCGGTGCCGGCCAGACGCCGCCGCTCACCTTCAGGAAAAGAGCCCGCCCCCGTTTACAAAGAGCGTTTGGCCGGTGATAAAGGCATCGCGGACCAGCAACAGGACGGCTTGTGCGATCTCGTTACCGGTTCCGACGCGTCCGACGGGAATTCGGGCCGCAATGCCTGCTTCGATCAGCGGCCTGGCCATTTCGGTGTCAGTCAAGCCTGGCGCGACGGCATTGACGGTAATACCTTCCAACGCGAGGCGCCCCGCATAGCCTCGAGTCAGGCCTTCGAGGCCAGCTTTGGAGGCATTGTAGGCGACGCTGATCGATCCCGATCCGCGCGCAGCAATGGAAGAGATATTTACGATTCTTCCCCAATGCCGTGTTCGCATGCCGGGCAAAGCGGCTTGCGTGCAGAGAAAGGCGGATTTCAAATTCACCGCTATGGTCCGGTCGAAATCTTCCTCGGTAATTTCGTCGATGCCGCGAGTCTCGGCTATGCCTGCGTTGTTGACGAGAATGTCAATGGGGCCGAGCCGGCGCTCGACCTCTGCGGTCATGCTTTGAACGGCACCGGCGATAGAGACATCGGCCGCGACTGCAGCGGCGGCGCCACCGCTTTGGTGGATGGCTTCGACGACGGATTCCGCTTCGAGGCTCCGTTCGCGATAGTTCACCGCGACCGCTGCGCCAGCCTCAGCCAGCGCCAGCGCGATTGCCTTGCCGATGCCTCGCGAGCCGCCCGTGACCAGCGCGACGCGGTTTTTCAAATCAGACATACAAAGCCCTCGACCTAATTGAACATGTGCTTCTAGCTCATTCCAAGTTGATCGCGATTCGCCCCTGCGCGTCAAAGGAGCCCGAGTTATGCGTAGGTTACACATATTCGGGAGCGGTGACGGGGCAATTCGACCGGCCCCCCTCTTCATAATCTCTCCGGTGAAGGTGCGCCCGCACGGAGTTGTGGGGACGATCGGACCGCCTGGGCTTTGGAGATTTCCCACCCATGCCGCAAACAACGCGTCATGGATGGGGCACCCACGGGGGGTGGTTGGATTGGCTGGAAAAGGGCATGTGTGGGTCACCCCCCCCCACACACACAATGCATATTTATGCAGATGCTCAAATAGATTCGGAAAGACGCGATTCTCTCTTCTAGAATGATTGCGCTGCAGAAGTCGGCGAAATCACGGAGGAGTTGTGGGCATGTGCCACCTTGCTTGAATTGTTGGCCGCAGGGTGCATCCCGGCTCGACTCAGTCCGTTGGATCGTTCGACAGCCGACATCAACAAATATCTGGAAAGAGTGAGGCCAGGTACCTAAAATGCGTATGAAATTTTCGCGCGTCATCTTGAAGTGCATTTGCGGTTGGGCTGCGGGGTTGATATTGATGCCGCTGGCAGCGGTTGCAGCTCCTGCTCAGAAAACAGATGTTGAGGTAGTGAAGCCCAGGGTCGTCATCACGGACGATCCTGAACTCGACGACAATAACACGATTATCCGCGCGATCCTCTACAGCTCAGACGTGAGGATTGAAGGGCTTATCTACGCGAGCAGCCAGTTTCACTGGAGAGGAGACGGAAAGGGTACAACGCAGTACATTGCGGGGCGCGAGTACACACGACTGGGACTCTGCCCGTGCACGTCATGGCGCTTTTCGCCGCACGAGCACTTTATCAACAACATCGTGGATGCCTATGCGAAGGTTTACCCGAACCTTAAAGTCCACGATCCGGATTATCCTTCGCCGGAGGAACTTAAATCGAAGATCAAGTGGGGCAACGTAGATTTCGAAGGCGATTTCTCAAAAGATACGGCCGGATCGAATCTCATCAAATCGCTTCTGCTCGATAACGTACCGAGCCCCCTCTACGTGACCGCAGGAGGCGGAGAAAGCACGATCGCGAGAGCGCTGTTATCCATCCACAATGAGTACGTGAATACGCCGCAATGGAAAGCGATTCGCAAAAAGGTGTCGCACAAACTCATCATCATCCGTTCGGGCGACCAGGACGGCACGGGCGCCAGCTACATCGCGCCAAACTGGCCGGGAGTACGGCAATACGATTTTATGGGAATCAACTTCGGGTATGGCGCGCAGGATCGAGCTGCTCCACAGGACAAAATTTACTTCACCCAGGAGTGGACCCGCCAGAATATTACGAGCCGCGGACCGCTTGGCGCGCTCTATCGCGTTTGGGGTGACGGCAAGCAGATGGTGAAGGGCGACCGCACGGACTATTTTGGGTTGTCTGGCTATACGGTTCAGCAGCTCAAGGAGATGGGATATCTGGTCTGGATGCATCCGGAGCCAAAGGGGTCATTCCTTGGCGAAGGTGACACGCCGGTATTCCTCAATCTCATCGACAACGGACTGCGTGCCTATGAGAATCCGCGGTGGGGCGGATGGGGCGGTTGGATGCGCTCCGGTCAGAGGAGTTTTTCAGCGTTCGGTCCACCTCCGCCGATTTTGCCTCCGGACACCTCAGGCGTTGCCCGGGGGCTGGCGCCGGCTGGAAGCGATGCCAACGCTCCGAAGAAAACCAGTCCGAAGAAAACCGGATCAATCAATCTGATGAATTTCCATAGACCTCCGGTGCCGCCGCGCACCGCGGCAATTGCAGCCCAATTTTTCGCAGCCGCTGAAAACGATTTTGCGGCGCGGTTGAAGTGGTCCGTGACGCCGAAGTTCAGCGATGCGAATCACCCTCCTGTGGTCAGAATCAAAGGTCCATTGGCTGTCTCCGCGCGCCCCGGCAGCACGGTCCGGCTACGGGGAGAGGTCTCGGATCCAGATCACAACTCAGTCAGGGTGAAGTGGTGGCAGTACAACAATGCAGGAACCTATCCGGGCGATATTAACTTCTCTAATGCAACCGCGGCTAATACGACGTTTCACATACCGGACAACGCCAAGCCCGGGCAGACAATTGATGTAATTCTGCAAGCCACAGACAACGGTGCTCCTCCTCTGACGCGGTATCAGCGAGTGATTGTCACTGTTCAATAAAGAGGTCTTGAGCTTCTGCCGGGAAATTGGCGTGTAGAGGAGTGGTTCAGACGTAGGTGGAGCCGGTGAAGTCGTCCGTAGCTTGCGGCCGCTGCGAGAGGAGAGCCGCTAGCAGTGCCGCGAGTGCCTGGCGGATCTCCGGCTCTGGGATGGGGCGGCTTTCTTCCGCGGCTTTTTTTGCCACGCGGCCGCAATAGGAATCGCAAAAGACCATGGACCATTCGGCGGGGATGAGGGCGACCTGGCCGAGGTTGTCGAGTTGCGCGTCAGAGGGCGCGGCGAGATTGTCAGCGAATCGGATGTGGGCGGGAATGGGGGGAGGTCTGAACCCTTCAGGCAGAGACGATGGAACCTGCTCGCAATGCCGGCGGGCCGCCGCGGCAAAATGCTCGGGAACCGCTTCAAGCAGCACGATTTCGCCGATCCCGGTTTCCATGCGGTGGCCGACGAGCGGGTCCTGGGGATTGCGGGCGCGCGCGTAATCGATGCTTGCGGCGCGGGCCAGCTCGCGGTCGATGGCGTCGAGATGCAGGGCGCTGGGAATCATGCGGGCGTAGTAGCGGTAGCGCGCGAAGTAAGAGAGTTCCACCTCCGATCCGCGGAAATGCTCGTATTCGTAGAGGAGATCTTCTTCAAGCGCGGAGAGGCCCCGCATGCGCGCGAGGGTGGCGTACCACTTGAATGCCTTGTGCAGGTACCAGCCCTTGGTTTTGTACATGCGGTTACGGGCTGTGTTTTCACCCCAGATGTTGAAGCTGAGCTGGTTGAACATGGCGATGTAGTCTTCGCGCTGTTGTGTAACGACATCGGACCAGAGCAGATTGGCCGACTCGAGGTGTTCGTCGATGGAGTGCTGAGGGAAATAAGAGAAGTGGGGAGAGTAGCCGCCATCGTGATGCAGACTGCCGCGGACGAAGCCGGGCTTCATGGCGATGAGGAAGAAGTGAAATCCGTGGGGGACGCCGGTCTTTGATATCGCGCAATTGCACCTGGGAGAGTCCCTGGTCGTCTTTGCCGCCGAAGATGGTGTGGAGATCGTACTTGTGCAGCTCGCTCGTGAGGATGCGCTCGAGTTCCGACTTGAAGCCGGAGAGCTGGCCGATTTCAGGGGGGAGGAAGATGCGCCAATCCAGATCGCGTATGTAATCCCAGTCGATGTAACCCCAGCGGCCGACGCTCAGCCCCATGCTTCCGTAAGGGGAGATGGGCGTTTTGCCTACGTAGTCGAGGAAGTGGGGGCGGGTGGCGGAGTAGGAGCGAAGGGCCTCGTCGACGGCACCGCGGACGAGGGGAACCATGGGCACGTCTTGCGAGCCTCCGATCCTTTCCCTGAGCAAGACGAAAGGCTCCGGGGTGACGAGATTGCGGTGCGACCCCACGAGGGGCTGGATGCGCAGGTTCTGGAAGGAGAGGCTCTCGGCCGGGTCTGGGAAGAGGAATTCCAGCGTGCTGCGAAGAGGCGGGTTGCGAGAGAGGATAGCGCGCAGTATTTCCTGCATAGTAGATCCGGTGCCTTATGCGGAAGCCCGCCGCGGCAGCTTCCTTCGCGAGTGGCTGCTTGCATTTTAGTTTCCGCCAGAGGGCGGGTTCTGGAAAAGGGGATGTGCGATGCGGGTGCGGGGGTGGTGCGTCAGGTTGGGAGGGGTCAGCCGCCGAGGTCGATGAGTTCTACCGGGCCTACGGGGCGGCCGAGGAAGCGGGAGCCCAGGCGCTCAAATTTTTCTACGGAATCGGTGGCGAAGCAGTGGATTTCGGTTTCGGTGGCTTGGGTAGAGGTGGACTCGGCTGGGAAGGTGTCCCACCCATGCGGCAAAGGCGGCCGCATGGATGGGGCACCCGATTTGGGTGGGGTATCCGCATGGCCGTTGAAGAGGCGGACGGCGGCGTCGGCTGTGGATTCGGCGGAGTCGATTACGGTGATGCCGGCGGGGGCTACGCGCTCGATGAGCGGGCGCAGTAGCGGATAGTGGGTGCAGCCGAGGACCAGGGCGTCGGGGTGGAGGCTCTGGGAGGCGGCTTCGGTGGAGAGCTCGTCGAGATAGATGCGGACGACCTGCTCGGTGACCGGATGCGAGGTCCAGCCCTCTTCGACGAGCGGGACCAGGAGGGGGCAGGCCTTTTCAAGAGCGCGGAGGGACTGGGCGCGGCAGGCGGCGGTGTAGGCGTGGCTCTGTACGGTGGCGTCCGTGGCGATGACGAGGACATCGCCACTGTGCGAGGCGGCACGGGCGGCCTGTGCTCCAGGCTCGATGACGCCGAGGACGGGGACGGGCACGGCCTGCTGAATGGCGTCGAGGGCGAGGGCGCTGGCGGTGTTGCAGGCGATGACGAGGAACTCCGCACGCTGCTGCTCGACCAGAAACTGGGCGCTCTGGACGGCGTAGCGGGCGATGGTGCGACGGGATTTGGAGCCGTAGGGGAGGCGGGCGGTGTCGCCCAGGAAGGCGAAGCGGGCCAGGGGCATGCGCTCGATGAGTGCGCGAAGGACGGTGAGGCCGCCGAAGCCGGAGTCGAAGACTCCGATTGTAGGGATGGCGGCGGGGGTCACTGGCTGGCTCCTACGGCGATGGGCGGCGCTGCCGAAGCGCCCGTGGCCAGATAGGTGTGCATGAGGTTGGCGTGGCCGGCGAGGGTGGGGCGCGGCTGGCCGTCGACGAGGAAGCGCACCTGGGTGACGCGCGGGAGGTTGGCGTGCAGTGTGTCGCAGATGGAGAGTATGGTGAGCGTCTCGGTTTCGAGACCGGAGGGGTGACTGTTGGCAAAGGCGGAGGTGAGGTTGACGACGGCTAGTTCGGGGCCGCTGTGCGCCTCTTTTGCCGTGGAGACAGGTGGCGAATTGCCGGCAGCGAGGCTGGAAACAGGGAGCAGGAAGACCTGGGTTACGGAGCTTGCGCCGCCGGGAACGGGATGCGCGGCGCCGGGCGTGGCGTAGATATCGAGGAGCTTGCCGAGGACGGCTCGCGCCCGCTCGTTGGGGTTCGAGGGCAGAGGAAGCGAGAGCACCTCTGGCGTGAGAGAGCCGGTGGCGTCATTGGCGACGAAGAGGGTGGCCCGTACGGCGGGGGCTACCTCAGGCGCTTTTGTGGGGGTGGTGACCTGGCCCTGCACCAGACGCTGGTGGGCATGCTTGCGCAACTGCCACAGGATGGTGCCCATGACGGCCGAGGCCGCGAAAAGAATGATGAAGAGAACGGTCTGGTAGCGCGGAATCACAGGTGCGAGCCCTCCGAGCGCCATTCCAGCAGGGCGTTGGCGAGGGCGCCGGCGACCTGCGCCTGATACGACGGGTCGGCGAGGCTGCCGGGGACGGAGGATCCCGAGGCACCGCCGGCGGAGCTGTCAGGGGAGATTTCGACGGCCACGGCGGGGCAGGTCATGCTGTCGATGGTGGGCAGAGCGGTGCGGCCCATTGTGGCGGTGATTCCGGCGTGCTGCAGCACGGAGTGGAGCACGCCTTCGAGGGCCACGCTGCGCGTGATCCAGGCGGCCTGAGCGGTTTTCCAGGGCTCAAAGAGCTGCGGACGCGCGGGGGCCAGCGAGGAGATGAAGAGGTGCAGTCCGACGCCGGTTTCAGAGGCGTGCAGGGTGATGCAGGCCTGTGCGTTGGCGTGGTTGGCGATGCCGGCCCGCTGGGTGGGATCCATGGTGACGTCAGACTGGCGCGTGGTGACAACGGAGATGCCGCGTGCGGTGAGGAGCGAACGCAGGCGGATGCTGAAGGCGAGCGTGTAGGCTTTTTCCGGCTGTCCGTCGAGGTTGGCTCCGGCGTCGTTGCCGCCGTGGGCGGGGTTGAGGACTACGACGAAACGGGAGGTTGGGGCGGCCGGGGGTGGCGGGGCTTGTGCGAATGCGGGGACGAATGCGAGTGCGGAGAGGAGGGCCAGTCCCACCCGTTTTGTGGAGTGCGCGAAAAAGTGGAGCACGCGGCTTCTGTGGTCTTCCACCCATGCCGCCAACCACCCCACGCACGAAGACCTGTCCGTGGGGACCCCGGGGCCGGCGGCATGGATGAGGTACCCAGGTTTTTGTGGGGTGGAGCGCCCGGATGTTGGTGAGTTGCGGTGGGGTGCGGAGGCTACCTGAGGCTTACCCCACCCTAGGCGCAAAAACAAAGACGCGCCGAGGGTGGGGCACCCTGGTTGGTGGTGGAATTGGCGGAGAAAAAAACGGATGGGGCGGCCGGCTCTTGCGGTTTCCCATCCTTTCGCAAAGAACGCGAAAGGATGGGAAACGGAAGCTGAAGACGGGAGGTGAAACGGGCGCGGGGCACCGCTTGGGCGCCCCGCGAGAACACCGCCGGCGGTCCGATTATTCGAGGGCATAGATGGCGAGGCCGCTGAGCAGCTTGGGGAAGAAATCCGTGGACTTCTGCGGCATCACGTCGCCGGCGAAGGCCACCTCACGAAGCTGCTCCATGGTGACGGGGTTGGTGAGGAAGACGATGTCGGCTTCGCCGCTGCGGGCCTGCCCGACTGCCTCAGAAGCGTCGCGGATGTAGCGGATGTTGGTTTGCTCGCGAACTTTTTCCGCGTCCAGGCCCAGCAGGCGCTCCAGCACGATGGAATGCAGGTGGGTGAGGTCGAGCTGGCGCTGGCGGTCGGGGAGGTCTGCGAGGGCAGCGGCAGCAGCTTTGGGTTTCGACCGCAGCAGATACGCGCCGGACTTAGTGACGGCGACGAAAGCGGGCTCCTTCTCCTTGCCGAGCGTGGCGACGTAGCTCGCCGCGTCGGCTTCAGGGAGAGCGCTGACGGTGAAGAACTCTTCAGCGGCGCGGGCAAAGGCGGCGGCATCGAAGCCGGGGAGGCTGTGGACCACGCGGTGCGTGGGCAGAATGACCAGGCCTTCGGAGTCCATGTTGACGAAGGTCATCATGGCCGCGGCTTCAGGGTACGCGGGCTGCGGCAGGGGCAGCGGTTGCGAATTGGTCTCCGAAGTCGGAGTCTGGGCCGGGGCATGCTCTTTGGAGTAGTTCAGCGCCGTTTCATAGCGATGGTGTCCGTCAGCGATGATGAGCTTTTTGTCTGCCATGGCGGTGACCAGCAGGCGGATGGTTGCCGGGTCAGAGACGCGCCAGATGCGGTGGAGGACGCCGTATTCATCGGTGACTTCTGCGTCGGCCGGACCTCCGCCCTCGTAGAGCAGCTTTTCAATGCTGCCGGCGGGGTCAGAGTAGAGCATGAAAATTTGCCCGAAGTGGGCGCGGGTGGCCTTGAGCAGGTTGAGGCGGTCGCTTTTGGGTTTGGACAGCGTCTGCTCATGGCGGAAGACCACCTGCTCGGCGTAGTCGTGGAGCTTGCCGAGGGCGATGAAGCCGCGGCGCTCCTTGGTGATGTCAGTGCCAGGTACTTGAAACCGCTGCGCATAGGCAAAGACGCAGGGGGTCTTCTCCTGGGTCAGGACGCCCTGTTCCCGCCAGGCGCGCAAGTCGCGCGCCGCCCGGGTATAGACACTTTCGCCTTTTTCGGCGTCAAATAGTTCAGGGAGTCCGAGTATGATCCGGACTAAATTGTAAGGGCTGCGCTGATAGTAGGCCTGCTGCATAGCCGGCGAGATCTTGTCGTAAGGCTGGGTAACAACATCATCAAGCCGGACGGCGGACGGATTATAACGCCAGGCGCGAAACGGATAAATGCGGGCCATGAACCGGGTCTTGCTCCCCGTTGAGATAGTGGATGAGAAGCACCACCGACGCTCTTTCGGGCGCGTCGTGGCAGCCATCCACAGGGTTGATTGTATCTCAGCGAGCGGAGCGGACCGAGCTTGTGGTTGGGCGGCACTTGAGGAGGGCAGAGACGCAGGATCGGACGCATCGTGCCAGTGCAATCCGTGCTACTATCGCGTTCAACCCTGAAGGTGCTGCGGATGATTAGATCTCTACTGCCGGGCTCATTTCGAAACACTTCAGACAGCTCCAGGCTGCTGTGCCGCCGCCTTTGTGTGGCTGCACTGGCGCTGGTATTTTGCGGAGTCACGGCGTGGGCGCAGGAAAATCCGCTGAATAAAGTACACGTTCATCCGACGCCTTCCGGCTCGTCAACGCCCTCTTCGGAACCGTCGGGCGCAGAGGCTCCGCCCACTACCGGCTCGGCGGCTCTGCGTGTTCGTCCCGGTTCGTTCATTCGCCTGAACACAGACATGGTGCTGGTTCCGGTTACCGTGACCGACCCCATGAACCGCCTGGTGACGGGTTTGGAGAAGAGCGACTTCAAGGTTTACGACAACAAGGACCAGCAGAAGATCGCCAGTTTTTCCTGCGACGACGCCCCGGTTTCCATCGGGATCATCTTCGACCTGTCAGGGTCAATGTCGTCAAAGCTGGTGCGTGCGCGAGACGCGATTCTGTCATTCATCAAGACCTCCAATCCCCTGGACGAGTACTTTGTCATCGGATTCAACGACCGCCCGGAGCTGATTGAAGACTTCACCAGCTCAGTGGACGACATTGAGGCACGGCTGGCCACGGTGCACGCCGGGCATCGCACGGCGCTGCTGGACGCCATCTACTATGGAATTGTGAAGATGCGGCAGGCCAGGCACGAACGCAAGGCGCTGATCGTGGTTTCAGACGGCGGCGACAACCGCTCCCGCTACACCGAGGGTGAAGTAAAGTCACTGGTGCGCGAGTCGGACGTGGAGATCTTTGCCATGGGCATCTTCGACCCTTACGCGCCTACGCCGGAAGAGCGCATGGGGCCGGAGCTGCTGCAGGACATCAGCACGGCAACGGGCGGGCGCATGTTCCGGGTGAGCGACGTGAATGAGCTGGGCGATATTGCCGAAAAGATCTCGATGGAGTTGCGGAATCAATACATCATCGGGTACCGGCCCTCGGACTTGAAGCGCAATGGCAAGTGGCGCAAGGTGAAGGTGAAGGTCAGTCCTCCACCGGGACTGCCTCCACTGACGGTTTATGCTCGTAGCGGATACTATGCGCCTCTTAAATAAAGCGCTCTTCGGAATCATTCTAGCGGCGGCGTTGCCCCTGATCGCGCAATCATCGATCACGCAACAGTCGCAAGCGCGCGCTTCAGCCGAGCAGAACGGGTCTGGCCAGGCTTCTCCGCTGACCGTGGATCGGGACCCTGTCCGCTCGCCGGAGACGAGCGGGGTTTCCGCGACAGGAAAACCCCTGGCCAAGCAGGGCAAGGGCTATGTGCTGAGGACCAACGTGAACGAGGTGGTGCTGAACGCCACGGTTCTGGACGGTCACCGGCTGGTGAATAACCTGACGAAGAACGACTTCAAGGTGTACGAGGACGGCGTTCCGCAGACGATCCTGAGCTTTCAGCACACCGATCTTCCCGTATCGATGGGGCTGGTGATCGATAACTCCGGTTCGATGTATAAGAAACGGCCGGCGGTGAATGCGGCCGCCGTGGATCTGGTTCAGTCTTCGAATCCGGAGGACCAGGCATTTGTGGTGAACTTCTCCGACGAGGCGTTTCTGGATCAGGACTTTACCAGCAGCATCGCCAAGCTCCGTGACGGGCTTTCGCATATCGACTCTCGGGGCGGCACGGCGCTGTACGACGCTATTGCAGCTTCAGCCGATCATCTAGTGGAAGAGGGCAAGCGGCCCAAGCAGGTGCTGGTGGTGATCACCGACGGCGACGACAACGCCTCAACGCTGAGCCTGGAACAGACCATCCGCCGCGTGCAGGATCTCTCCGGCCCGGTGATCTATTCGATTGGCCTGCTTTACGGCGACGAGATGACGCGCGGCGAGGTGCGGCATGCAAAGCGGGCCCTGGAGATGCTCTCTGAAGAGACGGGCGGCATCGCGTTCTTTCCCAAGAATCTGAACCAGGTGGATGAGATTGCGAAGGAAGTGGCGCGCGACATCCGCAACCAGTACACGATCGGCTACCGCTCTACCCGGCCCATGTCAGACCCCGGTTTCCGCCGCGTGGAGGTAACCGCGTCAGCGAAGGGCATGCGCAAGCTGACGGTGCGCACGCGCACGGGCTACTTCCCGTCCACACCGCTGACGAGGGCAAAGCAGGTGGCGACTACCAGCCGGCAAGGTAAACAATAGGCCACGGAATCACAAAGCTGGCCAGAATCCGGACTGGGTCACGATAAGCTAGAAGGCAGGAGCTAGTGACGAAGACCCATCATGTCCCCATACAAGTACTCGACCCTTGCCGTTCATGCGGGGCAGTATCCCGACCCGCAGACGGGCGCCGTGAATGTGCCCGTATATCTTTCCTCGACCTTTGAACTCACCGGTATCGGCACGGACCGCGGCTGGGATTACTCGCGGGCCGGGAACCCGACGCGCGACCGGCTGGAGGAGGCGCTGGCGGCGCTGGAAGGCGGCACGAGCGGCCATGCCTTTACCAGCGGCATGGCGGCCATCATGGCCCTGGTAACGCCGTTGCACGCCGGCGATCACGTGCTTTGTTCGCATAGCGTCTACGCGGGCACGGTGCGGCTGTTCAACAAGTTTGTGCGCCACTACGGGATCGACATCGAGTATGTGGATACCAACAACCCGGAGGCGGTTGCCGCGGCCATGCGGCCGGCGACGAAACTGGTCCACATCGAGACTCCCAGCAATCCCACCATGGTGTTGAGCGACATTAGCGCCATCAGCGAGATTGCGCATGCCGGCGGCGCGGAAGTGAGCGTGGACAACACTTTCATGTCTCCGGTGCTGCAGAGCCCGATCGCGCTGGGCGCAGACATTGTGATGCACTCCACGACGAAGTACCTGAACGGCCACTCCGACGGAATCGGCGGGGCGCTGATTGGCTCCAAGCCCGAGCACAAGGACCGCTATCTGCTGGTGCAGAAGGCGGCGGGTGGCATTATGTCTCCCTTTGAGTGCTTCCTGGTGCTGCGCGGCATCAAGACCATGCCGCTGCGGATCAGGCAGCATGAGGAGAATGGCCGCGCGGTGGCGGAGTTCCTGGCCAGCCATCCCAAGGTGAGCCGGCTCGCCTATCCGGGCCTCAAGAGCCATCCGCAGCATGAACTGGCGCTGCGGCAGCAGAAAGGCTTTGGCTCGATGCTGAGCTTCGATGTGGGCTCGCGCGATGCGGCGGGGCGCTTTATGGGAGCGCTGAAGATCTTCATCAACGCCGAGTCGCTGGGCGGAGTGGAGTCGCTGGCCTCGCACTCGGCTACCACGACGCACGCCGCGCTTACCGACGCGGAGCGCGATGCGGCCGGCATCACGCAGGGCATGATCCGGCTCTCCATCGGCATCGAGGACAAGGAAGACCTGATCGCGGACCTGGAACAGGCGCTGGCGGCGGTTTGATGGAAGGCCATGCTTGAAGGCGCGCTGCTGCTCGGGATTGATACCTGCGGGCCGTCGGGTTCGGTTGCCCTGGCGCGTCTGACCGGCGGCGAAGCGGAAATTATTGCTCAGAAAGAGCTTGCCGGCCGCAGCTATTCGGCTACGCTGGTGGCCGCGGTGGGAGAACTGCTGGCCGGCGACGGCGCGCCATTGCGGCAGGTTGAGGCCATTGTGGCTGTGAATGGGCCAGGGAGCTTTACGGGCGTTCGCGTGGGGTTGAGCGCGGTGAAGGGGCTGGCGGAGGTTAGCCGGATTCCGGTTGTGGCCGTCTCGCGGCTTGAGGTGCTTGCGCACAAGGCGGGCGTTGGCGCTTCGGCACTGGATGCACATCGGCAGGAGATTTTTTTGCGGCTGGGTGAGCCGGAGATGGAGCCGCGGGAACTGCTGGCCGGGGCGGCTGAGCTGGCGGCGATGACTCCGGCGCCGGAGCGGATTGCGGTTTGCGACGCGGCGGAGCAAATGCTGCGCACGGCGTGGCCTGGAGCGGAGCTGGCGCGGGTGGGGGCGCCGACGGCAGGCGATGCGCTGCGCCTTTGCGCGCAACGGGCGGCGCAGGGCGAGTTTGCGGATCTGGCACTGCTTGACGGGCATTATCTGCGGCGGTCGGATGCGGAGATTTTTGGCGAGCCGGGGGCGGTGAGGCCGGGCGCGAAATGAGTGCGGCGGAAGAGCTGGTGCGGATCCGGCCGATGAAGGCCGCCGATTTGCCGCGGGTGAGGGAAATTGAGGAGAGCCTGAAGGATGCGCCGCACTGGGCGGAATCGGTGTGGACCGCCGTGGTGGATTCTGCCGCTGGACCTTCCTCTGTGCCGCGCCGTATCTGCCTGGTCGGCACCGATCCGCGCTCTGGAAGGATTGTTGGCTTTGCCGTGGCCGGCTTGCTGCCTCCGCAGGCCGAACTAGAGTCGATTGCCGTGGCGGCGGAGTACCAGCGCCGCGGGGTGGCGCGGAGCCTGTTTGCCGCGCTGGCTAGCGGGCTGTCCGCGGGCGGCGTTCACGAGATTTTTCTGGAAGTTCGGGTTTCGAATCAGGCGGCGCAGGGCCTTTATCGCGCACTGGGGTTCGCGGAAACCGGCCGGCGCGCCGGCTATTATGCTGATCCGATGGAAGATGCGGTTGTGATGAGCGTGCAGCCTGGATGAGTTGCCGGAGCG
The DNA here is from genome assembly GCA_963830225.1 of uncultured Acidobacteriota bacterium. Classification (GTDB taxonomy): domain Bacteria; phylum Acidobacteriota; class Terriglobia; order Terriglobales; family Acidobacteriaceae; genus Telmatobacter. The sequence continues at coordinate 2,244,157 of CAWHLO010000001.1, forward strand.
GGTTTCCACTCAAATTCACTCGTCCGGCCATTGTGAAGCTTCCAGTAGCAAGACGTGATTTCGATCACGCATGTTGGTTTCTGGCCTGAAATCCACAGCCCATCGACGTCTGGTGTAATTTTCTCGCTTGCGAGTTGCAGCGTGGGGGAGATATATGTAAATGTTCTTTCATACAACGGAGGTGCCTGATGGATGAAGTACAGGACCGAGCGCTGAGCGAAGAGATCGATCGTCTCCACGCAGAACATCATCGTTACGCTCAGCGACTGGAGGAATTGCTCCAGAAACCGTATCTTAGCCAGGAAGAACAGCTCGAAGAGGTTCGCCTCAAAAAGCTGAAGCTGCATGCAAAGGACCTAATTTTCGCGCTTGAGCGCCGCCAGCCGGCTGTGGCTTAAGGCGCAAGAGACGACGGTTTAGCAGCTATTTCGCGAAGCGATACGCCTGGAGAGCTTCTATAAGCAGGGTGCGCGTCTTCTTCAGGGTCTTGCTTCACTCCGTCATCTCCTACATACCATTCAATCACCGTATAATCGTTGGGTACGATGGTGCGCGACGGTTACATCTACGGGATATGCCTGATGGCCGTGGCGGCGGCTCTTCACTGGGCCACGGGAAATTGGGCGTGGGCTATTGTGCCCATTCTGCTGGCGGCGTTTTTTGTCTGGTTTTTCCGCGACCCGCCGCGCCTTGTTCCCGCAGGCAATGGCCTGATTGTCTCTCCGGGTGACGGTCTGGTAACGGAAACAGCCACGATTGAAACTCCCGACGGACCGCGGCAGCGGATCAGCATCTTTCTCAGCGTCTTCGATGTGCATGTGAACCGGTCGCCGATCAGCGGCATGATCAGCCATGTTGCCTACCACAAAGGGCAGTACCTGAACGCGATGAATCCGGCGTCAGCGGACCGCAACGAGCAGAATGTGGTGACGGTTCGCGGCGAGGGGATCGAGGTGACCTTCAAGCAGATTGCCGGGCTGCTGGCGCGGCGCATTGTCTTCAACCTGAAAGAGGGCGATCCGGTGCAGCGCGGACAGCGCGTGGGGCTCATCAAATTTGGATCCCGCGTGGATGTGCTGCTGCCGGCCGAGGCGACGCTGCGGGTGCGCGTGGGAGAGAGAGTGAAAGGCGGCAGCAGCGTAATTGCGGCCATGGGCGTGGCGGAGATGGTGTTTGCGCCGGCAGCGGCCGGCAAAGCGGGCGTGAACGCGGTGCCTGGAGGAGTTGGCCTGTGAACGGTAACGACCGAGAGCGGAACAGGCGCGGCTCAGGGATGCGCAGGCCGCGCGGCATGTTCCTGCTGCCGTCATTGTTCACTGCCGGCAACATCGGCCTGGGCTACTTTGCCATCACCCAGACTATTGCGGCACTGAGCGGCAATGCGACCAATCATTTGAACTGGGCCTCCATCGCCATCCTTGTTGCGATTCCTTTCGATGCGCTGGACGGCCGTATTGCGCGGTTGACCAACACCGCCAGCGAGTTCGGCAAGGAGCTGGATTCGCTGGCGGATGTGATTACGTTTGGTGTGGCGCCCAGTTTGCTGGCTTTTGTATGGGGATTTCACTTTCTGCCCGACTCAGTGAACCCCGAGCTGCGCATGCACCTGGTGCAGGCGGGCGCGTTCACCTGCTTCCTGTTTCTGCTCAGCGGGGCGTCGCGGCTGGCGCGCTTCAACATCAGCAACAACCCGCAGCCGCGCAACCCGGGACGGCCGGACCGCAAGTATTTTGTCGGCATGCCGATTCCGGCAGCGGCGGGATTGCTGGCCGCCAGTATCCATCTCAGCTGGGGAATTCCGGTGCAGGCGTGGTGGTTTTCGATCCTGTGGCTGTGCATGGTGGCTCTGACGGCCTTCCTGATGGTGAGTACGTGGCGGTTCTGGTCAGCCAAGGAGATCAACCTGACGCGCCGTCAGCCGTTCCAGTTGATCGTGCTGCTGGCGGTGGTGGTTTATGTGCTGCTGCGCTACTCGAACGTGATGCTCTTTGTTATTGCGCTGGTGTATATGTTCTCGGGCATCTGGGCGCGCGCAGCCTACTCGTGGTCGCGCCGGCGGCGCCGGCGGCCGGCCGACGGAAACGATTCCTCGAACACCCATGCCGAACCCGATCCGCTGGGTCACTTTTAGCAACAATCCACTGCAAAGGATGCCTGTGTACAAGATCGCTATTGCCGGAGCGTCGAGCCTCCTGGGCCGCGAACTGAAGGACGCATTGACCGAGTCGCCGCTGGCGGCCGCCAACTTTTCTCTGCTGGACGAAGAGGACACCCAGGGGCAGCTCGACCAGGTGGGTGACGAGGTTACGTTTATCCAGACCATCGGGGCGGGGGCGTTCGAGCACGCGGATTTCACGTTTTTCTGCGGCACGGAAGACCTGACGCGGCGCTACTGGAGCCAGGCTCTGCGCGCGGGCTCCTCGGTTCTGGATCTGACGGGCACGCTCGACCAGGAGACGGGTGTGCTGGTTCGCGCTCCGTGGCTGGGAGCGGAGGCTTCGTCGGCCGATTTGTTTACGCCTGCTGTGGTTCCCGCGCATCCTGCTGCTCTGGCGCTGGCTCTGCTGCTTGAGAGGCTGCGGGCCGTGGTGCCGGTGCGCCATGCGGCGGTTACGTTGCTGGCGCCCGCAAGCGAGTTTGGCCGCGGCGCCATGGACGAGCTGCACCAGCAGACGGTGAACCTGCTCAGCTTCCAGGGACTGCCCCGCGCGCAATACGATGCGCAGGCTGCGTATAACCTGCTGGGCGGTCTGGGCGAAAGCGCAGCCGTGAACCTGAATGCCATGGCGGCGCGGGTTCGGCGCCACTATGAAGCGCTCACGGGCAACCGCGGCGTGCCCATTGCGCTGCAGGCCGTGCATGCACCGGTGTTTCACGGGCACACGTTCTCCATTGCACTGGAACTGGAGATCCCCGTGGAGATTGCCGCGCTGGAAGAGGCTATGAGCGGCGAGCATGTGGACCTGGTGCTGGAAGATACGGATTCGCCGTCGAATTTGGCCGCTACGGGGCAGAACGATGTGCTGGTGAGGCTGCGCTCCGAGCCGGTGGCGCGCGGTACAGCTTCGTCGCGGTTCTGGCTGTGGGCGGCTTCAGACAATCTGCGGCTGGGTGCGCTGAACGCGGTGGAGTGCGCGCTGGATCTGCGGCGGTTGAGGCCGCAGGGGACGGTGCAGTAGCGGGTTATTTCAGCGTCTGGAAGTGGCTCGACGAGCATCCCGCAGGGGTTAAAACCCGCAACCCTTTTGTCCGCTACCTCGGCACGACTGAAGTCGTGCCCTGACACAAAACCTGCCCCGCATTGAGGATCCCATCCAAGCTTTTTGAGGGCCAGGATTCACAAAGCCTCCAGCTCCGCCGGAGGATGTTTACCTGATTGCCCCTCCCAGGAAGATGCCTGCGATGGCCGCTGAGATGAGGTTGGCCATGGTGCCGGCGAGCATGGCGCGGACGCCGAGTTCCGCGAGGTCTTTGCGGCGCTCGGGAACCAGTGCGCCGATGCCGCCGATCTGCATGCCGATGGAGCCGAGGTTGGCGAAGCCGCAGAGCGCAAAGGTGGCGATGGTGAAGGAGCGCGGCAGCATCGTGGCCTTGTGCGCGCCCAGCGCGATATAAGCGATGACTTCATTGAGCGCCATGCGCGTGCCCAGCAGGTTACCGACGAAGGGAGCGTCGCGCCAGGGGACGCCGATGAGCCAGGCCACGGGAGCGCCGATCCAGCCCAGGAACTGGCCCAGCGTACTGGGGAACCACGCCATGCCGTGCATTGCGTGAACCCAGCCCATCATTCCGTCGAGCAGCGCAACAAGGGCCAGAAAACTGATGAGCATGATGGCGACGTTGAGGGCAAGCTTGCCGCCGTCGATGGTGCCGCGCGTGATGGCGCCGATGAGATTTTCGTCCTTGTGCATCTCGTCGCGGGGGATGATGACCTTGCCCTCGGTGTCAGGCACCTGGGTTTCAGGCACGAGCATTTTGGCGATGAGGATGGTGCCGGGCGAGGTCATGATGACGGCAGCGAGCAGATGGCGGGGCGCCACGCCCTGCGCAATATACATGGCCATGATGCCGCCGGAGACGTGCGCCATGCCGCTGGTCATGATGGTCATGAGCTCGCTGCGCGTGGCCCGGGAGAGGAATGGGCGAATGGTCAGCGGGGCTTCAGTCTGCCCCATGAAGATGCTGGCGGCCACGTTCATGCTTTCAGCGCCGGAGATGCGCATGGTCTTGAGCATGATCCAGGCCATGCCGCGAATGACGACCTGCATGATGCCGAGGTGGTAAAGCACGGCGAAGAACGCGGAGATGAAGATGATGGTGGGCAGAACCTGGAAGGCGAAGATGGATCCCAGGGAGCCGTTGGGCATGCCGAGAGGACCGAAGAGAACCTGCGTGCCCGCGTAAGTGGAGGCGAGCATGTTCCTGACTACGTTGCCGGCCCACGCCATGGCCCGCTCGCCCCAACTGAAGCGCAGCACGATGAATGCGAAGACCAGTTGCAGGCCGAGGCCCCAAGCGACCGTGCGCCAGCGGATCTGTTTGCGATCAGTAGAGCCGAGCCAGGCCACGAACAACACAGCCAGAATTCCCAGAATCCCGGTAAATCGCCCCAAAATTACATTCCTCCCGTGGGCAGCGGTGAGCCGCTGACGGCTGACTTTGAGCCGCTCACCCTGCCTGCAGCGCGCGCAGGCGCTTTCTTAAGGTGGAATTCTCTTCTGTAAGAAAAAGGCTAGCAGCTTGAAGCCGTCAGCCAGAAGCTAAAAATTATTTTTCGCGGAGATATTCTTCCGCAGATTCCCGCGTGAAGATGCTGCTCACCAGCGGAACCGGTTCCGGCGGCGACTGAGAGAAGCGAATAGCCTGCTTGAGCGTGGCGATTGGCTCGCGGAGTTGCGCCGGGCTGGTGGCGTAAAGCGTGGCCATGGGCTGACCTTTTTCCACGCGGGCTCCGCGGCGCGCATCGAAGAGAATGCCGGCGTGCGGGTCGACCGGTGTGCCGGCCTTCGCGCGGCCCGCGCCGAGCCGCTGCACGGCCATGCCGACGGCGGTTGTGTCCATTTCAGCGATGTAGCCGCTTTCCCATGCTTCGAGCACATGCGTGGCGCCGGGCTTATGAAAGCCGGCTGGATCGTCGAAGATGCTGGTGTCGCCGCCGTGCGCATCGACCATCTTGAAAAAGATGGCCAGCGCCGATCCGTCGGTGAGGGCTGCTTCAGCCAGCGCATAGCCGGCCTGGAATGTGGGCGCCTTGCCGCCAAGGTGGACCATCCAGCCGGCGAGCTGCAGCGAAAGCTCGCGCAGGTCTTCGCTCTCCTGCGGGCGGACGCCGCGCAGCAGCTCCACGGCTTCGACCAGCTCGATCCAGTTGCCGGCGGCGCGGCCAAGGGGCTGACTCATGTCAGTCATCAGGGCTACGGTGCTGGTTCCGGCGCCCTCGGCTGTGGCCACCATCAGCGCGGCCAGGTATTCGGCATCTTCGAGCTTGCGCAGGAATGAGCCGGAGCCGGTCTTTACGTCGAGGACCAATGCGTCGAGGCCCGCAGCCAGTTTTTTACTGAGGATGGATGCGCCGATCAGACCAGGATTTTCGACTGTGCCGGTGCGGTCGCGCAGCGCGTAGAGGACGCGGTCAGCGGGGACGAGCGCGGGAGTCTGGCCCACGATGGATGCACCGCAGCGCTTGAGCACGGCTTCAAACTCGTCGAGCGAGAGCGCGGTGCGGTAGCCGGGGATCGACTCGAGCTTATCGAGGGTTCCGCCGGTGTGGCCCAGCGCGCGCCCGCTGATCATGGGCACGGCCACGCCGCAGGCTGCCGCGAGCGGCGCCACCAGAAAGCTGGTCTTGTCACCCACGCCGCCGGTTGAGTGCTTGTCCACAGCTACCTTGCCCAGGCGCTCGGGGTTGAATTTTTCTCCGGAGTCGCGCATGGCCATGGCCAGGGCGCATGTTTCGTCGAGGGTGAGGCCGCGGATCCAGGCGGCCATCAGCCAGGCTGCAAGCTGTTCCACGGGGATGGAGCCGTTAGCGGCGCCTGCGACAAGAAAGTCAATTTCGCGCGCGTCGAGCGCGTGCCCATCGCGTTTTTTGCGGATTAGATCAACGGCGTGCAATGGCGCGGCGGCGGACATATCCCACGGGTTCTCTTTCTATTGAAAGTTGAAAGTACCAAAATAACACCGCGCAGGGAAGCTTGCTTGCCGACCGGCACATTTTAAGGTACCATGCACTAAGTAAGGTGCATGATGGCAGACGAGCCGCAGCCACTCAAAGTTCCTCTCATTTTTTATCGTCATCATGCAGGCGTCGAGCCTGTGCGGGAGTGGCTGAAGAGCCTGCCACAAGCGGAGCGTCAGGCGATTGGGAATGATCTTTTGCGGGCTCAATGGCGGTGGCCGGTCAGGATGCCACTCTGTCGCCCGATGGGAAACGGCCTGTGGGAAATAAGGACAGATCTCTCGACAGGGCGAACAGCGAGGGTACTGATCTGCCATCACGAGGCACACCTTGTCGCGCTGCATGGATTTATCAAGAAGACCCGGACAACGCCGGAGGACGATCTGGCCCTGGCGCGCAGGCGCAAGAAGGAGTTGGAGCGATGAGCAGGAAGCATATGGGGTCAAGCATTGACGAGTTTCTCAAAGAGGAAGGCATCTTTGAGGAAGCGCAGGCGCAGGCGATCAAGGAGGTTGTTGCCTGGCAGCTTGCCGAGGCAATGAAGGAGCGGAAGATCTCGAAGCGACGCATGGCCGTATTACTGAATACAAGCCGCACCCAGGTGGATCGTTTGCTGGATCCAAAGAACGATATTACGCTGATGAGCCTGCAACGGGCCGCGGCAATGGTGGGGCGCAAGGTTTCAATCGAGCTTAGATAAGGGGCTACTTCAGCTTCATCTCGAAGGCCATGGGCAGCACGGTCGAGAAGGGCATGACGCGCGTTGCATCGGCGGCGGGAAAGGTTACGGGCGCTTCGGGCAGGGTGAACTCGGCGAGCATCTGGCGGCACGCGCCGCAGGGCGGGCTGGGGGCGCCGTTGAGGTTGGCTACGGCAATGGCTTCAATGCGAATCTGTGGCCCGAACTGCGAGACTGCACGGACCAAAGCTGCGCGCTCGGCGCAGATGGTGAGCCCATAGCTGATGTTCTCTACGTTGGTCCCGGTGACGATTTCTCCGCCGGAAAGCTGGAGCGCCGCGCCTACCTTGAATTTGGAATAGGGCGAGTAAGAGTGAAGCGCGGCCTGGCGGGCAAGGTCAAGCAATTTGGCCAACTCGGGTGTGACGACATCCTGACCGCTCATGGCCATCCCTATCTCCCAGCGAGTTGTGCGACCTCAATGTGCCGTGTGACCGTCTTCCGAGTGATCGTCTTCTTTGGAACTGGTGGCGAAGAGGATGCAGGCAGCGAAGACGGCTATGAGGACGGGGACGACGAAGAACGGGGAATTGATATCCATCGCGGGCTCCTTGGCAGAAACAGGGTAACAAAAAGGGCCCCGTTTCCGGAGCCCTTTTTTGCGCGGCGCGTTTGCGTCCCTATGACTTGGGCCCGCCGTTGGGATAATTTACCCGCACGGTGAGGATCTCGTAGGGATGGATCGGCACCTTTATCACGCCGTCCGCGACCGGCAGCGGGGCGCCCTGGGGCTTCTCCATCAGGTTGGTGACGGTGGCTCCGGTAGCATCTGGCGGCACGTGAAACTCCACGGTGGCGTTCTTGCCTGCCCACTCGTAGACGCGGAGGATCAGACCCTTTGCATCCTCGGCTTTCTTGACCGCCGTGAGCACTACGTTGTCAGGCGAGACGGAGACGAAGGAATGCTCGGCCGGCAGCGGTCCTGCGTGCCGGGTGGTGACTTTTGCAGTCAGCGGATAGTTGTAATCCCAGCCGTGGCGCACCGTGAGCGCGTCCTTCCAGGTTCCCGCGTGCGGATAGAGCGCGTAGTGGAAGCGATGCGGTCCCTGGTCGGCTTGAGGGTCAGGCCAGGTGGGTGAACGCAGCAGCGTAAGCCGCAGCATGTTGCCCACGGCATCGTATCCATACTTGGTCTGGTTGAGGAGGCTGAATCCCTGTTTGGCGTTGCCGAGGTCAGCCCAGCGCTGCGCCGGAACCTCAAACTGCGCATCCTCCCAACTGTTGTTGCGCGTGGTGGGCCGCTTGATGGTTCCGTAAGGAATTTCGTAAGTGGCGAACGGGCTGGTTGCCGCGAGAGTGAAGGCAGCTTTCAGCAGCACGTGGCGCTCATGCCAGTCGATACGGTTGTCGACGTCGACGTAATCGGCGTCAGGCGCGAGGCGGATGACCTGCACAAATTTTGAGTGCTGCCAGGTGCGCGCTACGCGTACGGCAAAGGGGCCAGCATCCGCTACGGAGTCAGCCTTGGTCAGCAATGCCGGCGTTTCATCGTAGGTGCCGGGATCGATATTCCAGGCGTCGTACTTCTTGGGCAGGTCTTTGTAGGTTTCAAGCTCGTTGCCGCAGGAGCCGGCGGCGAGCGTCTCAAAGCCGGCGCGCTTGTCATAGAGGCTGGTGATGCAGCCGGTGGTCTTGCTGATGACCACGCGCAGATTGGCGTTCTGGAGCGTGAAGGAATCCGCAGATTCGGATTCGGTTTTTCGCGGCAAGACAGGTTCCGCGTGCGGAGCGTAATCGACCCACACTACCTTGTAGCCGAGCGCGGGCACATTTTCCGCGGGAACGTCGAGCGTGACTTCGCCCGTGGCCGCATTGCGCTTGACCACGGTGGCTACGGAGTGCGCGGCGTCGCCCGTTGCGCCGACGAGTTTGTAGGCGTCGGCGGTGCCGGCGGGCAACTGGATGTGCACCTTTACGTCTCCGGAGCGCGTCCAGGCAAGGGGATTGAAGATGACTACGGGCACAAGGTCACTGCCTTTGGACTGTGTGTTGACGTGCTCTGAAACGGTTTGCAGCGCACCGCTGCTGATCTGGCTGGTGGACATCTTCACCCAGTCGTAGTCCTGCTGCGCGTCTTTATAGATGATGCCGATGCCCGAGCCTGCGGCCAGGTCGTGGAACTGGTTGAAGAGCACCTTCTCCCAGTCTTCTGTCAATTTCGCGTTTGGATACTTGCTGCCGTCGAGCCACGCAAGCGAAGCCCACCGCTCGGCGTCGAGCACCTGCACTTCGCTGTCACGCATATTTTGCTTGTGGGTGGCCTGCGTGGTGTAAACGCCGCGGTGGTACTCGAGATACAGTTCCGAGTCCCAGGTGGGGATGGAAATCTTTCCTGGCACCGCAGGCGGCGGCTTGTAGCCTTTGGCGATGGACTGATAGTTCCACACCGGGCTTTTGGGCGCGATCTCCTTGTCCACGGTGTTGAAGTAAGAGAGCGCTGTGCCGAACTTGTATTTCGGCGTAACGTAACCGTCTTTGCCCGAGCTGTGATCGGCCCAGTGGAAGCCCTGGTCAAGCATGGCGCGCGTGGGACCGCCGCCATGATCGCCCACGCCGTAGAGGTCCATCATGTTGGTCATGCCGGGAGAGTACTTTCTCGCGGTCGCCAGGTCATCGGAAAGCCGCACCGGACCCAGGTTGGTGTTTCCGTAGTCGTGCGGGAAGTATGTGAGCACCTTGGAGCCGTCAGGCGACTCCCACCAGAAGAGCTTGAAGGGCAACTGGTTGGTGTCATTCCACGCCATCTTCTGGGTGACGAAGAAGTCTACGCCGCTCTTCTTGTAGATCTGCGGAAGCTGCCATGTGTAGCCGAAGGAGTCGGGGTTCCAGCCGACGCGTACGTCGACGCCGTAATGCTTCTCATACCAGCGCTTGCCGACGAGGAGCTGCCGCACCAGCGACTCGCCGTTGGGCATGTTCAGGTCCGGCTCAATCCACATGCCGCCGACGACCTCCCAGCGGCCCTCTTTGATGCGCTTCTTGATTTCGTTGTTCATCGCCGGATACTTTTCGGCGATCCACTCGTTGTACTGCGCGGCCGACTGCGTGAAGGTGTAGTCGGGATACTCGTTCATCAACTGCAGCGCGGTGCCGAAGGTGCGCCGCACCACATCTACGGTTTCAGTCCAGGGCCAGAGCCATGCGGCGTCAATGTGCGAGTTGCCGGTGAGGTGAAAGGTGGCCTGCTGGAGGACGGGCCGCAGCGGCTCGAGTTTGGCCTGCGCCGCCCTGAGGCTGGCGTCGAACTTTGGCTGTACCGATGCCTCCGTGATGGAGTCGCCGGCCAGGGCAACGTCGAGTGCGTGAAGGTCTACGGATTTGATGGCGTCTTCAAGCGTCGCTTCTTTGGCCTTGTCTCCGGGTGCAAGAGAGGGGAGCAGGACCGCCGCGGAAAGGAACTCGTCGCTCAGATCGACGGGATTCGGGCGGTTGGGCGCGAAGTCCACGCGCAGTGTGGCTCCGCGGAATGTTTTTACATCGACGGTTTCAAGCAGCTTTACGGCAACAACCGTCTTCTCGCCCGGGCGGGCTTTGTCAAACAGCACGATGGGCGCAAGATCGTCGCCGAGTGCCACGCGGCGGCCGTTGAAGTAGAGGATCTGCGGCATGGGACCGTTAGCTCTGGCATGGAACTGGAACCAGATGCGCGTGCCGGTCAGATCGTAGCCGTGCAGCGACTGCGGCACCTGGATGGTGCGCCGAAACCAGACTGCCTGGTTGGGAGCCTTGGCGCCCGCAGTGACGGTCTGCCATCCGCTGTCGTTCAGATCGACGGCTTCTCCGTGCGGCACATCGCCGACGTGCATCTTCCAGGCGGCGTCAGGCAGGTTGCTCAGGCTGGCGAGGCGCGTGACCACGGCGCGGGCGTCAGGGGGCAGTTTGGAGGCTGCCTGCTTGAAGACGGCGCTGTTCTGGGCCATGGCGCCGGCCGAAAACAGAAACGTTACCATTGCGGCAAAAGACAAGAGTCTACCGAGGCGAGATTTCGAATCACGGATCATGCTGGATTATTCCTCGCAGAAATTCTATGTCATGGGTACGGTCTGGAGGCGCGAAAAAAGCAGGGAGACGGGATCTGGTGGGCCGTTCTGGATGGGGAACGGATGCGCTGCGGATCTTCGGACCGCGCTGCGAAACTCACGAAAGGCGGACAGGTGCGTGAAGGGCGCGAAGATGCGCGCCGATGGTCACTTTTGAATCGCGCTGATGGGTTATTTGTCCGCCAGGGCGGGTGTGCGGGACACCGTTGCGGAGCGGTACTGGCGCACGTAGATCCAGAGGTAGAAGAGACTCATGGCGAGCAGGCAGAGCGCTGCGGGGCGGGCCAGCAGAACCACCGCAAGCTTTCCGAAGACTCCGGCGCCGGCAGAGTACAGATTTTTTGTATGGGGGGTGATGAAGGCCAGGGGAGCTTCGCCCGTAAAGAAAAGCGCGGCGAAGGTCAGGGCGAGCGCAATTTTTCCGCTGGGGCCGCCTTTTGCCCAGAGCATGGCGCAGGCGGGAATGGCAACCAGCAGAAGCCGCGCGTCGTAGGCACGATGATAGGTCACGAGCAGTGTCAAAGGCGCAATCGCCGCCAACGCTGTCCAGGCGAGGGCAGGCGAATAGTTTGCTTTGAGCGTAACCAGTGCCCACACGAGCAGGAAGATTCCGCAGATGAGGAAGGTGACCAAGTTGTAGAAGGATGGAGAATCGCGGAAGATGCTTATGACGGTCTGGAGATCGGTGATGACTTCCATTGTGCCGGTCTTGCTTGTAAGTCCCGCAGGCCCGGGATCGCAGTTGCCGCCGTGGGCTGCGATTCCAACCAGATTGGAGTGCAGTTCCGGGATCCATTGCGGCGCGGAACGTGAGACCCACAGGGCAGTTGGGAATGCGAGCAAGACGGCGAGAGCCAGAGTTTGCATGGCACGCTTGCGGAAGACGCTGCCTGCGAGCAGGAAGAAAAGCCATAGCAAGCCGGCATCCTGCGGTTTGACTATGAGACTCATCGCGAAGAAGAGAATTCCAAGCCAGACAAACCGCTGGGTAATGAAACACCAGGCGGCAATGACGCACAGGCCGACGATGATTCCGGCTGAATTGCCGTTGCCGAGAACCACTGCGCTGTTCAGCAACGCGAAGCCCGCCAGCACACCGCTGAGAACAGGCGCGTAATCTGCTCCGATACTCCAGATCAGGCAGGTGGCAATGATGAGACTCGCCGCGGTGAGGATGCTCCAAATGGCTGAGGCAAGCCAGAAGGGCAACATCGCCAGGGGCGCAATCATGGCATAGGTTGTCGGAAGGTTAATGGACACGGCCATCGACGGGTGGTGCTGGATGAAGGCCGATTCTCCAAACGTGGTGCGAAAGAGAGCCGCGAAGGTTTGTTGGTTATACGGATCGCTGTGCTGCAGCAGAGTTCGGGAGCCGTAATACAGCATCTTGAAATCGACCAGCGAGTCTTTGGCGCCAAAGGTCAGGTAGGTTCCAAACAGGACAAATACTGCAATTCCCAGAATCAGGAGCCGTAAGCCATCGGACCTTGCTCTTGTCACATTCAGCTCCTTCGGGAGGCGGGAAGAATATTCCAATGGATTTTAATATCGTTCGCCCAGTGATTCCTCGCCCACGAGGCGCGCCACTTCAGCGTGCAGGCGCTCGGTGATGGCGGTTTCGCTGTCGAGCGGAGAGAATTTCAGCGGCTCGCCGATGCGTATCTCGATCTGGCCTGAGCGGAACCAGCTTCCGTGTTCGCGCTTCAGCCTGCCCACACCTCTGAGCGCTACCGGCAGCACCGGCGCGTTGCAGAGCTTGGCGAGCATCCCGATTCCGGGGCGGAAGCGCGCGAGGTAGCCGTCGCGCGAGAGCGTACCTTCAGGAAACACGAGCACGTGCATTCCGCGGTCGAGGGCTCGGCCCGTGTGCTCAAAGCTGGGCTGGAAGCTGCGGAGGCGCGGCAGGGGAAAGACGTTGAAGAGCCAGGTGACGAGGAAATAGTTAATCGGCCCGATGGGATTGAAACGGCCCTGGCGCGGGCGGCCGTCGGGAACGCGGAAGTGGCGGAAGTCTTCAAGCATCTCGCCCGACATGGCGATGGCAAGGCGCCGGCGCATGGGGCCGGGAAGCGCGTACTGCACCAATGCGCCGTCGTATGGCGTGATGTGGTTGCAGACGATGAGCATGGGCTGGCTGCCGTCGAGGTTTGGCGGAGCAACTACGCGGGGTTTGGCCAGGAACCGGGCAACCGGCCGCATCACTGCCTCAGTAAAGACGACGCGCACCCAGCGTACCGGCGCGAGCCATGGCCAGCGCGGGTAAAGATAGTTTCGCCTGGGCCCGTGGGTTGGCAGTTCGGTTCCCGCGCCTGGCTGTGCAACTGGCGCGGGTTGCTGCTCTGTGCCAGGTGCTTCATCTTTGCGCCGATCCTTCGTTGCGGGGGTGGGTTGGGTGCCGGTCTCCTCGGTGGGCACAGGCGCGGCCGGAACTGCGGCCACGGTGCCTGCCCGATCCGTATGCGTATCTGGATGGGTATCTGGATGCGTTTCGGGGGTTTCGCTGGCGACGAGCTTTCTGAGGTCGCCGAGTGTCTGCACGCCTTCAAGCAAGCCGCCGCCGGGAAGCGCACCCAGCCGTTCCTCGAGTGCCGCGCCCAGTTGCACGCGGCCCAGCGAGTCAAAGTGCAGATCTTCGCTGAGGCGTAGCTCATCGCCCACGCCCGGAGGCGCTTCGCCGGAGACCTGCTGGATGAGCGCGAGCAGCCAGTCTGCCGAGACGCCGGATACTCCCGTGCCTACCGCGCGCGCAGAGCCGGCGTCTCCAGTGGCGGCCGCGGTTTGCACCTGCTTCAGCCACTCAGCCACGACCTTGCGGCGCACCTTTCCCGTGGAGGTACGTGGGAGATCCGGCTCAGGCCACAGCACCCAGCGGCGCACCTTCTGAAAGTCCGCCAGACGCTGGTTGGCATTTTCAATTGCGACCGTCGCCTGCTCGCGGGGGCCGCGAAACGCCAGCACGGCGCACGGCTCCGGGCCTGCCGGCGTCTCCATTGCCACCACGGCACAGCCGGCCACTCCCGGCTGCGCTTCGACCGCGGCCTCCAGGTCTTCAGGGTGGACGTTCAGGCCGGACGCAGTGACGATGACTTCGCTTTTGCGGCCGAGAAATTTCAGGTCGCCGGAAGGTCCACGCTCCGCCAGGTCGCCTGTGGCCAGCCACTCGTCGCCACGCGGCTGCAGCTTGCCCCCCTGCCAGGTGGCGCCGGAGATCATGGCGCCGCGCACCAGCACCTCGCCGTCGGGGCCCAGTTTTACTTCGCGCCCGGCCAGCGGCTTGCCGATGGTGCCTTGCGCAACATGAAACGGATGGTTCAGCGTGATGAGGGCCGTGGTTTCCGTCATGCCGTAACCTTGCACGACGACGAAGCCAAGCGCGTTCCAGAACTGTTCGAGCGGCCCGGCCAAAGCGCCGCCGCCGGAGACCAGCGCCCAGAACTTGAGCCCAAGCTCGCGATGAATTTTGCGGAAGCGCCACCAGCGCTTGGCGGGGCCGATCTTGCCTGCCGCGGCGATGCGCTCCGAAAGTTCCGGATGGCTGGTTTCGAGATGGCTTTTGAGGATGGCAGCGATTCTCGGGACCGATGCCAGAACGCTAATGCGCTCGCGGCGAATGGTTTCAATGAGCCGCGGTGCCGCAAGGCGGCTTTCGAAGTGCACCTCGGCTTCATAGATGGGCGGGATCCACAGACCCATGGTCTGCCCGAAGACATGGCTCAGCGGAAGCGTGTGCAGAATGCGCAGCGGAGCGACGAACCGCAGGTAGCGCAGATAGGGCTGTGATGCATCTTCGATGGGGCCGATGCTGGCGAGCACGTTGCCGTGCGTAAGCACTACGCCCTTGGGATCGCCCGTGGTGCCCGAGGTGAAGAGGATCTGGAGGGGTGTCTCATGCGAGAGGCCGGGCAGCGGGCCCAGCTCATTGGCGGGCAGATCGGCGTCCCATCCTTCGAAGGCAAGGCGGGGGCAGTCAAGATCGGGAGCCGCGGTGTCCAGTTTCTTGAGTAGCGTGAGATCGCCGACCGCGAGTTTCGGTTTAACGTCGGTGGCCACGCGCGCGGCAAACTCCGCTGTCCCGGTTGGGTCAAGCGGCACCGCCAGCACGCCGCGCAACATGCAGCCGTAAAAGGCGCCGATCCACTGGGCGCTGTTTTCACCCCAGAGCAGCACGCGCTCGCCCTGCGCGATGCCGAGCTGCTGGAGCAGCGCCGCGAACCGGCCGGCCGTGTGCGCCAGGTCGCCGTAAGTGCTTACGCGGCGGCGGTTGCCCTGGTAGCGCACCACGGCAATGTCCCCGGGGGAGCGGCGAAAGTCGTCAAGCAATGTGGCCAAATGATCGCGCATAGCAGGTCCGGCAACATCATGCTAACAGCGCAGTGCCATGGAGCCTGTTTGGGATGGATGGGGCGCTGCCGACGGCGGACCGGGTTTTCAATTCGTCGAGATTCGGCATCCCAACCGTGTTCTGTTCCATGTTGAGATGCCTGTGACGGATGGACTGACGGTGCACAAGGGAATTGCGCCGGAGCGCAACTCAACGGTTGCTGAGGCGCACCACGACTACGGACTGGCGGGGCAGCGTCACTTGCAGGTCTGCCGTTCCGGCATGCACGGCGAGCGATTGGGGCGGCATGGATTCATCGAGCTTTCCGGCCTTCTCCAGTTGTGCAAGCTGCTGCGCATTGGGATGCGGAGGGCTGCCCATCTTCAGCCAGAGGGGGTATGCGCTGCTGTGGTCCGCATCCATGCGGAATTCCGAAGCCTGAATACTGTCGCCGTGCAAGCCGTCGATGCTGAGGCGTACATGGGCAGGCGGGGCCGGGAGATTGGCATCCTGGTAGTTCCAAAGCAGCACGTCTATCTGGTCTCCGTCGCGCGTAGCCACGGCGTTCACGTCTGCGGCGCCCCGCACACTGTGCTGCACAACGTCTTCGAGCGGCAGCGCGCCGGTACTTTCTGTGTCAAGCCAGACGGTGCCGGGTTTGCCGCCCAGCATGGCCATCAGGTGGAAGGCATTGAGCACGGGTTTGTTGATTCCGTCTGTGGACAAGGTGCGGTAGCCGGCGAAGGCGGGCTTGTCGTCATATTCAAATGCCCAGGTGACGGAGCCCGAGACGGTAACGCCGTATTTGCGGGCGAGCTGAGAGGTGCGCATGATGGCCTCAGTGACGCTGGCGCCATAGAGCGGGATGTTGCGGTAGGCGCTCTTGGGGCCGAGGCAGGCGGCGCAGCCTTCGGGATCGCTTTCTGTGAGGATGATGGGAATCTTACGCCACCGGGGATCGCTGGCGACGACCTGCATGCCGTTGCGGGCGGCACGAAGCTGGGCTCCGATGTTCATGACCAGGTGGCCGTCGACTACGCTGGGGTTGCCCTTGGGGTGGTAGCTGATGAAGTCAAGGGGCGCGCCGGTGCCGCCGGTGGCGGCGTTCTTTCCGTGGGCGCAGTGGTCAAGGAACTGGCGCAGGAAGGCTTCAGAACGACCGGGATGGATTCCGGTGGCGGCTGGGCCGCCGACGCGCGCGTTAGGAATCGCTTTGAGGATGGCCGCGGTGGTCAAGTCGTAGAGGCGGTCATATTGCTCGGGCGTGCCGTGCCAGTAGGGGATGTCGGGTTCGTTCCAGACTTCCCAGTACCAGGTGGAAGTTTGCGCACCATAGCGCTGGCGGAGGTGGGTGGCGTAAGCAACGATCAGCTTGGACCACTTGGACCAGTTGTTGGGCGGGTAGCTCCAGCCGGTGAAAAGAGGGCCGTTAGGGAAATGGTGGCGGTATGGATTGGGGTGTGTGGAGAGCGCCTTGGGCATGAAGCCGATCTCCACTATGGGGCGAATGTGCGCCGCGGTAAGAGCGTCAAAGATGCGGTCGGTGATGGTCCAGTTGTAGACGGGTGTGCCGTCTGGCCGCTCCGTGTACACATTGGTCGATCCCCACTTGAGTGCGGGTTGCCCGTCGCCGGTGGTGAGCAGGTTATGGGCGCGGAAGTAGACCGGGACGGGGCTGAAACCGGAGAGTTCGCGGAACAGCTTGCGGCCCTTGGGGTAGTAGATATAGTTGGGCTCATCGGCGCCGAAGAAGTTCCAGATGGGCGTGTAAGGCCCGGTGGGCCGGCCGGCATGAACCTCGATGGAGACCTGTTCCGTGGGCGCGGTTCCGGTCGCCGGTTGGGTTTGAGCCATCGCGAAAGCTGCCGCAAAACCGGCAGCCAGAGGAACCAGAAACTTCAGTGTCCGTCGAGTTTTCACGCGTTCCACGATATCACCGCGGGCTGCAGGACAGGCAAGCCGCGAGACCGCCTTGGATTTTTGGGAACATTGGAGTGCAGGGAGACGTATAGACTCGCAAGGAGGGCGTGACCATGATTCGCAGAGCAATATGTCTGTTCGCGTGCCTGGGAACGGTAATCTGGGTTGCCGGATGTAAGGTCCACGTAGACAAGAACGCCAACGGCACGGATAAGAATGTTCGAGTGGAAACTCCGTTCGGAGGGCTTCGTGTGACCGCCGGCCAGACGACGGCCGCCGATCTTGGTCTGTCCGCCTATCCTGACGCCAAGTTGGTGACAAACGACGAAAAGCACAAGGCGGCCGATGTGCGCATGGGCTTTGGCGAATGGGCGATGCATGTGCAGGTGGTGAGCTACACCACTGCCGACAGCCAGGAGAAAGTGACGGCCTTTTACCGGAAGGCCCTTGGCCGCTACGGGAATGTGATCGCGTGCCAGGACAATACTCCTGTCGGCTCCCCAACCGAGACGTGGCAAGGCCTGACTTGCGCGGACCATGGAAACCCGAAGGTAAGGGTAGACAATCACGGCCAGGACTACGGGTACGAGTCGGCACATGGCTTCCAATTGAAGGCGGGATCTAAGCGTCATCAGCACATTGTGGCTTTCCAGAGCTCACCGCCGGGCGAGACGCGATTTACGCTGATCCAACTGGATCTGCCGGCAAACGCAGACGGCGGCCAAAGACGGAGCGACTGAGCGCGCCGGACCGGGCTGAGCAACTTCGGCTGGTGGCTGATCCAGTGCTACGGCCGGAGTGTGGCGCCAGCCACGCGGCGGCGGCGATTCTGCTACACTGGTCGAAGCGCATCAGGCGCACATCAGGGGCGTACGAGGGGCAAAACGCGCCAAGCCGCGCCCCGTTGCTGCGTTCCTGTCATAGAGTTCGGGGAGTGGCTCAGCCTGGTAGAGCACCTGGTTCGGGACCAGGGGGTCGGAGGTTCAAATCCTCTCTCCCCGACCATTCTATCTCGCACATCTGATTGGAGTTAAGCCGCACAGGCGGACGCTTCCATTTCCTCGTTTTTCGGGACATTCGGGACAACTGAAAGACCGAACTCCGGAAGCTCAAATCCGATCCCGCACTTCTCAGCCCATTCGAGCCGAAACTGCAGGTCCTCTCTGACCTTGTCGTAGAGGTCCGTCATGGTTTCGCCGGCATGCCCCATCCAGAACTGCTGCAGCCCGCCGGGGCAGGGCGTGTAGTTCCTCAGGTAGGTGTTCCTGAAGCGCCGGAATGCGTGGTTGCCGGCTTTATGATCACCGGTGTGGGGGTTGACGTAGCCGAGCGCCTTCAGCGCCGGATGCAAGTGACGCCGAAGGACGTTGGATGAGCTGATGGGCTTTCCTCCACGGGTCTGAAAAAGGAAGAGGGGTGAGGGGGGGTGAGATCGAGCATGCTTTTTCCTTCGTTACTGCGGAGTCGGGGAGCGGTCTAGCCGCGCCCCACCGGTAAGCGAAGAGCATCATAGAGTTCGACTGAAGGCATGCCCGGAGGAAGAGCAGAGTTTCAAGACTGCCTTGCCCAGGATTGCATCAATCTGTCTTTTCTGAATGCCCAGCAGGAAGTCCAAGCGAAGAATTCAGATGTTTTTTACGACTCGGCTTCTCCAACGTGTGAGTAAATCGATAAAATGGCTGCGCAACTGTCACGTCGCCCCGGCAAGACGCAAGAATTCTCGAAGCGCCAATGACGAAGCGCGATTACCACGAGGGTAAACGGATGACCTCGGTCCACTGCATTGCCCGGGAGTTTCTTGACCGGGGCATCGTCCGGTAAGGTCCGGGAATTGAGCTGCCGACAGGGATCAGGAAGGAAGAGCACATAGAGGGTGGGAATGTAGACTGACCCGCGTGGTGTTCTCAAGGAATGTGGAGAGGAGTAGAAGATGCTTGGAGTAAACAGATCCGTTCAGATTTGGAGTCGCCGAAGGTGTTTCGCCGTCGTCGCGTTCGGCGCATTTGTATCTGGAATTGGCTATTCGCAGATACCTGGCCAGTCGCGCCCTCAGATGCCCCAGATCGCTGTGCGGCAGACTGCATCCGGCCTGCATGCCACTGTGGGCCGCGAGACCGTCGACCTTACCGTCTGCAGCGATTCGGTAATCCACGTGGTCACGACGCCTGACGGCGTGCCAGACACCTCGCCCAGGCCCTGGATGCTCAAATCGTCAGTTTCCTGCCCCGGTGCAAAGTTTCAGTACGCGAATGATGGAAAGACGGCATCGCTGACTACCTCGGCAATTCGCGTTCGCTTCTCGCTCAACGCTGGAAACGTTGTCTTCGAACAAGCAGACGGGGCTCCGCTGCTGCGGGAAGGGCGCGCCGTTCCGCGCACCTACAAGCCGGAACAGATTGACGGCAAGACCTACTACCACGTAACAGACCGCTTCTCTCCCGACGCCACCGAAGCCATTTACGGCTTGGGCCAGCACCAGAGCGGCCTCTTCAATTACCGCGGCGCCACGGTCGAGTTGGCGCAAAACAACACGGATGTCGCTATTCCACTGCTGCTTTCCACAAAAGGTTACGCCATCCTCTGGAACACCGCGTCGCTCACATACGTGGACAACCGCTTCCCGCAGCTACTCGCATTCCGGTCGCTGGCCTGCCGCTCCATTGACTACTACTTCATCTATGGCCCGGGTTTTGACACCATCCTTCATCGGTACCGCACCATGACGGGTCACACGCCCATGCTGCCCAAGTGGGCCTACGGTTACTTCCAGTCCAAGGACCGCTACACCTCGCTCGATCAGATCATCGGCATCGCCAAGCGCTACCGCGCCGATCAGATTCCTCTGGACGTGATGGTGCAGGACTGGTTCTGGTGGAAGCACGAGGGCGATCCGATCTTCAACTCCAACTACCATGACGTTCCTGGTAGCCTAAAAAAGCTCCATCAGATGCATGTTCACGCCATGATCTCTGTCTGGGGATTGATGGATCCCCGCTCGGAAAACTACAAAATCATGGTCGCTCATCACTGGGACATTCCCGGCGCGCACGTCTATGACGCCACCAATCCCGCCGCACGCGATTTTTACTGGAAGAATCTCGTTGGCCCGCTCTTCGCGAAGGGGTGGGACGCTTTCTGGCTCGATAGCGCCGAGCCCGAAGAATACTGGCCGCACGGCGGCGACGCCATTTTGAAAGACAAGAAGCTCTTTATCGGCCCCGGCGCGGAGTACACCAACATCTTCCCCTTCATGCACACGCTGGGCGTGCAGAACCACTGGAAGGCCACGACCCAGAGCAAGCGCGTCTTCCTGCTTACGCGCTCGGCCTTCATTGGCCAGCAGCGCGTTGGCGCCACAGTCTGGTCCGGCGACGTCTACAGCACTTGGTGGGGACTGCAGCACCAGGTGCGTGCCGGCCTCAACTTCATGCTCTCCGGTTATCCCTACTGGACCACCGACATCGGCGGCTATGTGCCGCCCATCGATTTCCGCGCGCAATTGCCCGGTTATCAGCAGCTCTACGCCCGCTGGCTTGAATACGGCGTGTTTTGCCCCATCTTCCGCAGCCATGGCCACCGTCCTGCAAACGAATTCTGGAGCTACCCCAAGGTCGAATCGATCCTGGTGAAATACGACAAGCTCCGTTACCGGCTGATGCCTTACATCTACTCGCTAGCCTGGAAGGTGACCAGTGACGACTACACCATCATGCGCCCGCTGGTGATGGATTTTCGCTCTGACCGGCACACCTGGAACATCGGCGACCAGTATATGTTCGGGCCGGCGCTCATGGTCGCTCCGGTTCTGAAGCAGAATGCAACCAGCCGCGAGCTTTATCTGCCGCAGAGCCCCGTCTGGTACAACTTCTGGACCGGAGAAGCGCTCAAGGGAGCGCGCAAGCTTGATGCCGATGCGCCGCTCGACCGTATCCCGCTCTTTGTCCGCGCCGGATCCATCATCCCCATGGGACCGGAGATCCAGTATGCCAACCAGGCGCCTGCCGGTCCAATCGATCTCAGAATCTACCCCGGCGCCGACGGTTCTTTCAGCCTCTATAAGGATTCCGGTGATGGCTACGCGTACCAGAAAGGCGAGCACGCAATCATACCCATTCGCTGGGATAACTCGACTTCCACGCTGACCATCGGTGCTCGCCAGGGTTCTTATCCCGGCATGCCCACTCGTATGGAGTTTCACGTCGTGCTCGTCAGGAATGGCCATGGTGTGGGCGAAGGGGTCACATCCATGCCTGACCGGACAATCAACTACGATGGCAAGGAAACATCCGTAAAGGTTCAGCCATGAGAAAAGCAATGCGATGGATCCTCGCCGTGACGCTTTTGTATCCGGCGCATGCTGTCATTGCTCAAGCCGGACCATCGTGCCAGGATCTGGCCAGTCTCAAAATCCATGGAGTCGAGATTACGGATGCTGTATCCGTTCCGGCCGGCGCCGCAGTCCCCGCTTCATTTCCACGCTATACCGGGGCTCTTCCTGCACACTGTCGTGTGGATGGCGTCATCGATCGCCGCAAGGGGGTAGACGGCGTAGAGTACGGGATCGGCTTTGCGCTTGCTTTGCCTGAGAAGAATGCCTGGAACGGGAACTTCATGATGCAGGGCGGCGGTGGCGGCGATGGAGTGATCAACTATCCCGCGGGCGCGTCCTACGCCGGCGGCAATCCCGCGCTCGTCCGCGGCTTTGCCGTGGCCAGCACGGACAGCGGGCACAAAGCGAAGCATGGCGTCTTCGATTTCTCCTTCAGACGTGACCAGGAGGCATATCTCGACTTCGCCTACAAGGCCAACGCCAAAGTTGCGGCAGTGGCAAAACAGATTATTGCCACTTACTACGCAAGACGCGCCGGCTATTCCTACTTTGTGGGCTGCTCGACGGGTGGGCGTGAAGGCATGATCTTGTCGCAGCGCTACCCCAACGCGTTCAATGGCATCGTTGTCGGCGATCCAGCCATGCGGACCGGTTTCTCCAATCTGGCCATCCAGAAGTGGATTCCAGTGGCTTATAACCAGGCTGCTCCCAAAAATGCGGAGGGTAAGCCGGAGATTGTGAAGTTGCTCACCGATGGTCAACGCAAGCTATTCATCGATGCGCTTCTGAAAAAGTGCGATGCGCTGGATGGCGTGGCCGACGGAATGATCTTCGATCCCCTCGCTTGCCATTTCGATCCCGCAGTTCTCTCCTGCAAACCGGGTCAGACCAAAAACTGCATAGCACCCAAGACTGTCGCAGCAATCAAAAAGGCGTTTGCGGGACCAAAAAATTCGTATGGAACGCAGGTGTATCCCGGTTTCCTCTATGACACCGGCATAACCGTAAAGCATCCGATACCCGGATTGCTGAACCCGGGCGAAAACGGTCTCTTTGGTCCTTACACCACGGCAACAACGATTGACGTGTACAAGGAGGCACTTCACGCCTCCGATCCTCTCGTTGAGCCTGCGTCAACCAATCTCACCACGTTTTCCGGAGACGGCGGCAAGCTGATCTTCTTCCACGGCGATAGCGATCCGTGGTTTTCGCCGCTCGACACGCTGGGCTATTACAGGTCGCTCGAAGCGGCCAACGGAGGGGCGGAAAAGGTACAGAAATGGAGCCGCCTGTTCCTCGTGCCCGGCATGTCTCATTGCGGTGGCGGACCGTCGCTTGATCATTTCGACATGCTCACGGCGATCGTGAACTGGGTTCAGAAGGGCGCTGCGCCAGAATCGGTGATCGCCACGGGACGGGCATTCCCGGGCCGGAGCCGTCCCCTTTGCGCCTATCCAAAGCACGCCCAGTACATGGGACACGGAAATACGCAAGACGCCAGAAACTTTAGCTGCCAATAAGTGTGGAGTTCCCATTGTGGTCACCTTGTCGGAGTTACAAAAGCAAAGGAAATATCGGTGGTTTTCGGGAACTTGGCGAAGCGCCGTGACGGATAACTTCCATGACCCTCTTGAGATTGCCGGTGCGCCCGACCATCTCTATTCCAAAGTCGTGGCTTGTGCAACAGAGCACGAGATCCCGCGGGAGCCCAGCCTTCTTGCGAACTCGCACCCACCGCTTGTTTACCAGTCTACGTGTGATGTATATCCCTTTCTGGCAAAATGGATAAAGCCAGCCCTCCGTTCTTGCCGCGCTCCGCGTGCAGAGGACTTGCTTCGCGCGATGACTCAAGAGAACAAGACGATGTCCTGTTCCGGTCTTCGAGCCCCGAATTTCGATCAGATGCCACGAATGAACGCAAAGGTGAAGAAATGAATCGACGTGGCTTCCTCGCAACTGCAGGCGCCGCCGCACTCGGCGCCACTTTGCCGGTTCCAGACTGGGGACAGGCTTCTGAACCTCCGATCGAACACCGTCTGCCGCCAACCGACAGCGATTATCAGCGTTCAAAATCCTACATTGAGAATGTTCCGGTTCCTCAATATCATTGGGCGTCCGATGCTGCCGTGGAAGCGTTCAAAGACATGAAATTCGGATTCCGGATTCACTGGGGGATTTACTCGATCTGGCATCGTGGCCACGAATCGTGGCCGTTCCTGCCGATGTCTTTTGAAGACCGCGAGAAGTATAACCACCTCTATCAAACCTGGAATCCAGCGGGCTTTGACGCGGAAAACTGGATGGACTTTTGCCAGGAATGCGGATTCAAGATGTTCGCGTTCACCACCAAACATCATGAAGGCTTCTCGATGTTTGACACCAGGGCGCGAGTGAGGAACCGGGCAAACTGGACTGCTCCAGGTGGTCCGAAGATTGAGGACTGCAACCTGGCATACAGCATCATGGAGACGCCGTTCCGGCGCGACGTTGTTGCCGAACTTACCGCGGCCGCGCGTAAACGCGGAATTAAGATCGATCTTTATTTCTCGCACTCCGATTGGTACGACGCTGATTTTCGGCCCTATGGCTGGCATCCGCTGCAGGTGCCGTCTTCTCCCAGGCTTTGGGGCTGGCAGCCGGGCAAAGAGACCAGGGAGGAATTCTGGAGCAATCTGAAAAAGCGGTTTGCAGGTCGGTTAGTGGTTGTGCCGGACCCCACACCTGAGCAGGTGAAACGGATGGTTGAGCGCCACCGCACGCAGTTGACGGAGCTGATGACGCACTACGGCAAGATCGACATGTTGGGCCTGGACATTTTTTGGGGGCCTACCGTGTGGCCTGAGCTGCGCGAGACTATCCTGAAGGTCCGGCAGCTTCAACCAGACGTTATGATTCGCGCGCGGGGAATCGGGAACTACGGCGACTACTACACGCCGGAAGACTTTGTACCCTCTTCGAGGCCGACGACCGAGATGCCGTGGTTCGTGATCTATCCGCTCGGGAAGCCATTTTCTTATGATCCAGTTGCGTCGGATTACAAGGGCGCAAAGTGGATCATCCATAATCTCGTAGACGTTACTGCAAAAGGCGGCAACTTCATGGTGGGCGCTGGTCCCGATGGCGAGGGGAATTTTCATCCCACAGCCGTGAGCCAATTGAAGGAAGCGGGACGCTGGCTGAAGGTGAATGGCGAGGGCATCTATGCGACTCGCCCGCGGCCGGCTTCCTTGTGGTCCGATGGCAAAAACCTGCGTTTCACGCGCAGCAAGGACAACAACACAATTTACTGCTTTGTGCTGGAGTGGCCGGGAAGAACGCTGACCGTACCGACCTTGAAGCAGGACCAGGTCAAGTCAGTCGAATTGCTCGGATACCCGGCAAAGTTGAAGTACAAGTGGGACGGGACTCGTGGTCTGGTGATCGAGATTCCAGAAGGACTTCAGCAGGCTTCGAATCGCCCCGGGAATTATGCATGGGGGTTCAGGATTTCGCGCTTCAGTTGAGGCTATCCTCCGCTCGACAGCCAGGCCACCTTGGTGTTGGTCGAAGGCACCCCATACATCAGGTACAAAGCCTGACCGTCGATCAAAGCAACGCAGGGGGCGGCGTGGAGTCCCTAATGCGCAGCTCTGCGCGTAGCCTGATAATGCCTTCTTCGCCGTGATCTTCTTACTCAAATCGCTTCGTCTTTTTCAACAGAACCTCGGCTGCTCGCCGGCCTAGCTCATAACTCGATTGCGCAACAGGTAAGCGGATGCTGGCGGCGTGGAGCGAAGGCGTTGAAAATTTGCGGGATTCCCGGATGTATGGCCTGGGCACGTGGAGGTCGAGCCCGGCCTTTGAGGGCATCTCCGACTCGCCCAGGTGGGAGAACCCAAGAAAGGTCGTTGGTCGATCGGAACTCCTCGCCGGTCGAGGGCGGCGGAGGGTGAAATGAAGCGGCGGCCTCCGAGCCCGGAACCTGGACCTCCTCTCTTTGCAGGAAATTTGGGTTCGATTAGGGAAATATGACCGCGAACCTTCAACGCAGAGAAGGGACGAGGTCGACGCACTCCGTTCCCAATATTGGGCTGTTTTACGGTATCCGTCTGAGCAACGCATCCTGTTCTGTCGCTGGGTTTAGCCCTAATACTGTTCACTTAACGAATTCTGTGGCATTCTGTACTTGAGGTACAGGAGGGTCGCATTGGCGCGAACAGTTGCCGAACTTCCAGCCGGGGTGCGGATCACGGACTACATCAGCCTTGGCGTGATGAGCAAATCATTTCCTGCCGAGGCCATTGAAGGGGTGTTGGCGCGTACAGGCAGGGCGAGCCTTCGTCAGCGGGACCTGCCGGCACACGTGGTGGTGTACTACGTGATTGCCCTGGCGTTGTATATGCAGTCGTCATATAGGGAAGTGTTGCGTTGTCTGCTGGAAGGCCTCCAGTGGCTGCGCGATCCCTCGGCGCGGTTGCGGGTAGCGGGCAAATCGGGTATTTCTCAGGCCCGCACGCGGCTGGGCTGGGAGCCGCTGCGGCAGTTGCACGATGAGCTGGTCCAGCCGATTGCGGTTCGCGGCACACGGGGCGCCTGGTACCGGGAATGGCGGCTGGTGAGTCTGGATGGCAGCACCTTGGAGGTGGCGGACGAGAAGGTCAACGACGAAGCTTTCGGCCGCCCCGGAGCCAGTCGGGGTTCCAGCGCCTATCCGCAAATTCGCTTTGTGTCCCTGGTGGAGAACGGAACGCACGTGCTGTTCGGTAGTCAGATGGACAGCTATCGAACGGGCGAAATCACACTGGCCAAAGCGGTGCTCCCGCGCCTGGGCAAGGGCATGTTGTGCCTGGCCGATCGGAATTTCTTCGGCTTCGCCTTATGGCAGCAGGCGCGGGCCACGGGTGCAGACCTGCTGTGGCGAATGAAAAAGAACATGCGCATGGCCCGCGAGCGTCCTCTCGCCGATGGCTCCTATCTGAGCCATGTCTATCCTTCGGAGCGCGACTGGCGGCACAAAACCAACGGCATCGCGGTGCGGGTAATCGACTACCGACTGGAGGGGATCGAGGGCGCCGAGCCGATCTACCGGCTGGCGACCACCATCCTCAACCCCGACAAGGCTCCGGCCAGCGAACTGGCCGCCCTCTATCACCAGCGCTGGGAGATAGAGACCGCCTTCGACGAACTGAAGACGCATCTACGCGGAGCGCACATCGTGCTACGCAGCAAGACTCCCGATCTGGTGCGGCAGGAATTCTACGGTCTCCTGATGGCTCACTTCGCTATCCGCGGCCTGATGCACGAAGCGGCCTTGAAAGTCCATGAGGATCCGGACCGGCTCTCCTTCCTTCACGCTGTACGCGTTGTCCGCCGCAAACTGGCCGTCTATCCCGCTATTCCCCCCTCGGAAGAAGACGGCATTTCATGAAGCCGTTCTCTACGAAATCCTCCAGGAACGCGTCATCTCCAGCCGCCATCGGCGCAATCCCCGCGGCGTGAAGCGCAAAATGAGCAACTTCCCTCTGCGCCCTCGCCACGCTGTGCCCATACCATCCATCGACATCGGGAAAGCGATTAGGATACTTAAGTGAACAGTATTAGGTTTAGCCCGCATTTCTCACAAGCATGGAGTTTTGGGCGAGCAGGAGGGGTCGGTGCGTTTTCGCGGACGTTTTTTGGCGACAGCCGGGAACGGCAGGGAAGATCCGCATGCCGGAGCGGGCTCTGTTGGACAGGCAAAGCTCGATTTTGCACACGGCTCCGCGGGCCGGGGGCTTCAGCGAAGGTGGAAGAGTGGTTGTCGGGAGGTTGTGCCAGCTTCAGCAGCGCAGGGCGTGGAAGACGTGCGCGTAGATGTCTTTCCAGGGATAGGCCGAACTTATCTGGAGCAGGATGCGGCGGACGCTGATGCGGACGATGGCGCCGATCTTGAAGAGCTTAAGACGGATGGTATCGACCTGAGCCTCGGCCCACTCGGTGCCCTTCAGAGCCAGACGGCGCAGGGCTTCGACCAGGGTGTAAGCCAGGGCGGAAAAGTACAGTCGCAGCTGGTTGCCCTTCATCTCATCAGTGGAGAGCCGGTCGGCAAACAGGCACATCTGCTCCTTGATGCGGTTTTCCATCTCGCCACGGGCGCAGTAGAACTTTTCGTACAAGTCCTGTGCGGCCCATTCGTCGGCGGTGAGCGAAGTGACTACGAAGCGCGGGTTCTCACCCTTGTCCAGATACTCGGCCTTGGCCACCACCCGGCGCGAACGCGACCAGCTGTTGCGGGTTCTGTATTCGAACTCGGTGAAGACGCGCACCGCCTTGGCTGTCGCGTTGTGCAGAGTGTGTGCTTCGTACATCTGTCTGCCGATGATCTTGCGCAGCCGCTGGTTGCGGGCCAGGCCGAAGAGGTAATCGACCCGATTCCGCTCGCACCAGCCCATCAACTCTTCCCGGCAGAAGCCGGAATCGGCACGCAGCACGATCTTCACCGCAGGCCAGCGTGCACGCAACTGGGTGACGATGCGGCGGATCTCTTCGACCGAGCCGGCACTGGCATCCCGATTGGCCGGACGCAGCCGCGCACACAGCAGCTGATCTCCGGCAAAGATGTACAGCGGCAGATAGCAGTAGCTGTCGTAGTAGCCGTGGAAGAACCGCTCCGGCTGATGGCCATAGAGCGGGATGTCGGTGGCATCCAGGTCCAACACCACCTGCGCCGGCTCCACAGCGTGAGACTCGATAAACAGATCCCCCAGAAGCCGGTCGATGGCCTCGGCCGAGTAGCTGATCTTGTGATAGCGTCCGGTGCGGCCCACCAGTTCCAACCGGTTCAGCGTGCTCTTGCCCGCCAGCGGTTGATCCAGTTCCCGCTTGCCGCTGAGCACCGCCAGCAGCGGGTCACGGCGCAACTGTTCGTGATCGCAAAGGTCCTCGTAGCCCAGCGCCAGCCCGTAAATGCGCTGCGAGAGCATCTCCGACAGCTGGTGCTGGACGAATATCGGCGAACGGCCGTCACGGAAACAACCCGCCAGACGGCCGAGAAGGTTAATCTTGCCCTCCACCTCGCGCAACAACAGGGCGCCACCGTCACTGGATACTTGACCCGCACTGAACGCCGCTTCCACCCGGCGCGAAAAATGAGGTGCAAACGAGAACGTTTCTTGACTACACTCTGTCATAAGAAAGGCCGCCTCCACTCGGCCATAACTACGTCTCGACAACGCAGTTATGCCATGAAAAGACGGCCTTTCCAACTCTTTTCTCGCTCCCCGCTAAAACCATCTCCAATATCCGTGTGAGATATGCGGGCTAACATTTCGGGCTGCACGGGCGGCCTTAGATTGCCGGTTCAGTCGTAGTTCGGACGCGAAAGTGCCACAGAAAAGGTGCAAGAGCGCCGTCTTTGTGGCGAAGATCCTTCAAAGGTCACCCTAGCAGACCAACCTCCCGCGACCCCGTCGAAGTCGGCGCTTTTCCGTGCAAATAGAAGATCTCTCAGTGCTTGCCGACACTCGGCTCGGAATTCGGCAAACGTAGGCCGGCACCGCGGGAAACAGCTCACCTTGCCGCAGCTGCAACTGGTACTCCTGGTTGCGCTCGGTCACAGTCCTGACAAGAGGGGGTCGAAAGACCCGTGGCGTAATCCCCGACAAATCAACGGCCGGATTTCCCGATCCGGCCGTGTCAAAAGGTAAAGGTTATGAAACGGATCTGAGCCTGGAAGCAGTGGCCCTGGAGCCTCGCCTTAAAAACTCCGCAACGAATCACCCGCCGATGACAGGCTCCCTGCGGTACCGGCTGCCGGGATTTCTGGACCACGGGGCGATCAGGCCAGGGAAGATTCAACCAAACCCTTGTGTCGCAGATCACAGCGACTCGCGCGGCAACGAGAGAAGAATTGGCTGTATTTCGTGCGGTGCGTTGACGAAGAGATTGCTTGAGCAGGTAGCGATTCTTGGCTGCACATCGACAATACTCTTCCTTATGGCTCGCAATTCTGCCACCCGCATACCAACAATTTGACCCAGGGAGATCCAGCGATTCTGATGCTGGCGGTCTGCGTTATATAGCTATGGCAATACGTGAGGTTAACGCAATGGAGAACACCTGGGTTCAGACTGAATGAGTTGCAGAACCGAATAAGGAGCCCTTTATGAGACAGGAAAAGGACCGGCCACAAGATGCTGGCTCAGAAAACTCGTCCTTCACACGCCGGGATTTCCTGAGAGGAGCAGGCGTAACGGTATCCAGCGGCCTGCTGCTTGGCACAGCATCAGCAGCAGCGGACGCTGCTCCACCTCAAAAAAAAGGTGACTTTGTCGGCCCCGGTGCTGTTCCCGTAACCCTTCGTGTAAACGGCAAGATCCATAAGCTGAATCTCGAGCCACGGGTCACTCTTCTCGATGCATTGCGCGACACCATGGACATCACCGGCGCCAAGAAGATCTGTGATCGTGCAAGCTGCGGGGCATGCACCGTGTTCATGGATCGCAAGCCTGTCTATGCCTGCACAATGCTTGCCATTGAAGCCGAAGGACACGACATCACGACCATCGAGGGGCTTGCTCAAGGCGACCAGCTCACTCCTGTCATGGCTGCTTTCGTCAACCACGATGCTCAGCAATGCGGCTTTTGTACCCCTGGCTTTGTCGTGGCCTCTACGGCATTCCTGAACCGGAATCCAAATCCGACGCTGGAAGAGGTCGAGAAGAACCTGGGAGGAAACATCTGCCGTTGCGGCACTTACCGGGGAATCCGGCATGCGGTACTTGAAGCCGCCGAAAAAATGAAGGGAGGCGCGCATGGCAACGTGTAAGTATGACTATCCGGCAGCGGATCACCGCGAATTGATTGGCAAGAGCATCAGTCGGATTGACGGTCCGGTGAAGTCCAGTGGCCGGGCCAAGTACACCTATGACATGAATCCTCAGGGAAGGCTGATTGCCCGTTTATGCACCTGCCCCTACCCGCACGCAAAGATCAAGTCAATCGACACTTCTGCCGCCAAGCGCATGCCCGGGGTCAAGGCTATTCTCACTGTGCAGGAAGCAGGGACTGAAATCCAATGGGCCGGTGACGAGATTGTAGCCGTTGCAGCCGTTGACGAGCAGATTGCGGAAGACGCTGTCCGCGCAATCAAGATTGAATATGAGCAGCTCCCGCATCTTGTCCGCGAAGACGATTTGAAACGGGCGCAGGCGGAAGGCCGAACCAAGCCTGCCGGTGATTCAACCGAGGGCGATCCCCAAAAAGCGTTTGCGGATCCTGACGTGGTCAGCTCCGAGGGCTTCTACGGTCTGCCGATCATCACTCACTGCTGCATGGAGACGCACGGTACCACCGCGACATGGATCGATTCCACCTCCCTCAAGACCTGGACCTCAACCCAGGATGTGACCAGCGGTCCCGGACAGTTTGGTGAAGGCCTGCGGAAAAAGAAGATACAGGTTGAGGACAGCAACATCGAGACCATTTGCCAGCATATGGGCGGCGGTTTCGGCAGCAAGTTCACTCCTGACCGCTGGGGGATTGAGGCCGCTCTCCTTGCCAAAATGGCGGGGGCTCCTGTTCGCTTGATGCTTGACCGCGACAAAGAGCTCACGACCGCCGGAGCGCGTCCCTCGGCCTACGCCAACGTTCGTATTGCCGCCAAAAAGGATGGAACCCTGGTCGCGTGGGATTCCGATTCCTGGGGAACCGGCGGAATGGGTCCCGCCGGACACCCTCCCCTGCCCTACGTTTTTCAGATCCCGAATCGCCATTGGAAGCACACCATGGTTGCCACCAACATCGGTCCCTCTCGCGCCTGGCGAGCTCCCAATCATCCTCAGGCTGCTCTGCTCACGATGGCCGCTATTGAAGATCTGGCCGCGAAGCTCCAGATGGATCCGATTCAGATGTTTCTCAAAAACATCGATCTGGCGCCCGCGGTAGCGAGGAAAGCCTACCAGGAAGAGCTTCAAATTGCGATGGATCTGGCCGGCTGGAAAAAGAACTGGCACCCGCGTGGTGACAAGACCCCCGGTCCCATCAAGCGCGGTATGGGGGTCAGCGTTCACACCTGGGGTGGGCGTGGCCATTTCAGCAACTGTAACGTCGTCATCCGTCGAGACGGTTCGGTAACGGTGCAACTGGCAAGCCAGGATCTGGGCACCGGGACGCGAACCGTAATTGGAATCATGGTAGCGGAAACCTTGGGTCTTCCTCTCCGTGCTGTCAAGGTGGAGATCGGCGACAGCAAATATCCGGCAGACAGCGCAAGCGGCGGCAGCACCACGGTAGGCGGGGTTTCCAGTTCCACGCGCCGCGGCGCCATCAACGCCCGAGACGAACTCTTCGCCGTCGTTGCTCCGGTCCTGGGTGTTGAAGCCACGAACCTTGAAGCGTGGGAAGGCAGAATCCGCGTGAAGGGCAATCCATCAAAGAGCCTTTCCTGGAAAGAAGCCTGCGCCAAACTCGGCGTCAAGACCATCCATGCGACCGGCAAGAACCCCGGTCCCTGCAAGCTGACCGACGGCGGTGTGGGTGGCGTTCAGATCGCCGACGTTTCCGTGGACACCGAGACCGGCAAAGTGAAGATGAATCGAATCATTGCCGTCCAGGACTGCGGTTTGATTGTCGACATGAAGACAGCAAAGAGTCAGGTCTATGGCGCCTTGATTATGGGAATCTGTTATTCGCTCTTCGAGCAGAAGGTCATGGACGAAACGCTCGGAGTAATGCTCAACCCGAACATGGAATATTACAAGCTGGCCACGATTGGCGACATCGGAGAATTCGTGGTGCACATGATGACGGGGCCGGGATATGACGAGCGAGGCGTAATCGGCTTGGGTGAACCCCCGGTTATTTCTCCTGGAGCCGCGATTTCCAACGCCGTGGCCAACGCCATTGGCGTTCGCGTACCCACACTGCCCATCACTCCCGACAAGGTCTTGGCAGCACTGGAGAAAGGAGCGACGGCCTGATGGAACCTTTCGAATATGCAAGACCAACAAGCGTTCAGAGCGCTGTTCGACTGCTGGAAAGCAATTGGGGCGGGACAGCAATCATGGCCGGAGGCACAGACCTCATCAGCGCGATGAAGGACCGGATCATGACGCCCAGACGTGTTGTGAGCTTGAGCAAGATCAAGGGCCTGGACCACATTGAGTACAGCTCACAAGCAGGGTTGCGTTTAGGGGCGTTGGTCAGTGTTCGCCGGCTCCTGGACAGCCCGGAAGCCAAACAGCATTACCCGGCACTTGTTGAGGCTGCTGATGGCATTCGGGGCGAGCAGATGCGCCACATGGGCACGTTGGGCGGGGAATTGCTCCAGCGTCCTCGGGGATGGTACTTCCGCAATGGATATGGCCTGCTGGCTAAACACAATGGCAAGCCCTTGATCCCGAATGGCCAGAATTATTACGATGCGATTCTGGGAAATTCGGGACCTGCCTATTTTGTGAGTCCGTCCATGCTGGCTCCCGTTCTCATTGCACTGGACGCGCGGGTAAGGCTTCAGGGGCTGGGCGGGGAACGCCAGATTGCACTCAGCGACCTTTACGTATCCCCAAAGTCCGAAGAGGAACGCGAATATGTCGTCAAGCCAAACGAAATCCTGACGGAGATTGAAGTTCCGCCTTCTCACGGAGCAAAGATGGCCAATTACGAGATCCGCGAAAAGGAAGGGTTGGATTGGCCCCTCGTGGAGGCTGCAGTCGTTCTGCAGATGGATGGCAACACCGTGAAGCGCGCTCGTGTGGTTCTGGGCCACGTGGCTCCGGTACCATGGCCGGCCCCCGAAGCCGAGCAGGCTCTTCGTGGGAAAACAATCTCTGAGGAAGTTGCCGATGCAGCAGGCAAAGCTGCGGTTAGCAAGGCAACACCGCTGAGCCAGAACCGTTATAAGGTACAGCTTGCGCGCGTCGCCGTGAAGAGGGCGATCCTGCGTGCCGTGAAGGGAGAAGCGTGATTATGCCCGAACCTTTGAATCTGGAAACAATCAGTCACGCCCCATGCCGTTGTCTTCAATCGAAGGAAATGTTTATCCAGGCCGAACCGGTTCCCGGAATTCCCAGTATGAGCAGCGGCATCTATTGGTGCATCCACACTTATAACTGTCTGGGGCCCGACGGTAGGGTTGCGGAGCCCGAAGCCTGTAAGCCCGGCCGTCGTTGTTACGATTCGGCTTAACAGAATGCTTCGAGCATCGTTAAGGAGGGTTCAATCTGACATGCTGACCACGGAGGCGAAAATGCAACGGCTCATAGTTCTCTCACTTGCTTCAAGCCTGGCTCTCGGCGTAGCTGCTTTTGCTCAGGGCGCCTACAAGATTGAAACCGTCAAGGCGATGCCGGCAGGAGATGTTCCTTCGGCGGTCCAGGGCCTCCTTCAGCCTCAGGGCGAGGCCCTTTTGAATGGTGCTGGCAAAGTGCTGTCCAAAGTGTGGTTCCGGAAGGAACTTACAGCAGCAAAGAGTCCCGACACTGCGGGAAATGTCCTCTATGGCAAAATTGCCCCGGGATCCCTGGTCGGTGTGGTTCAGTTCCCTGAAAAGGCCAAGGATTATCGCGGGCAGAACGTCAAGGCGGGTTACTACACGTTGCGATACGAGCTGATTCCACGGGATGGAAACCACATGGGCGTCAGCCAGTACCGCGACTTTCTTTTGCTTGTACCGGCAGCGAAAGACCCTGGCCCTACAGCGTCTCTATCCTTCACCGACTGTGTGAAGCTCAGCCGCGATTCCACGGATACCGGCCATCCCGGCATTATGATGATGGATCCGATCAGCGATTCAGTTAAGCAGTTTCCCGCGTTGTTCCAGGATTACACTCAGGATTGGGCGTTACAGGAGACAGTGAAGGTTGGCTCCGCCAGCCTGCCACTGGCGATAGTGTTGGTGGGGCAATATCAGGGCCAATAGCCTGCGTCTTTTCGCAGAGTTCTTCGGGGACCAAATATGTTTTTGGCTCCGACGCTGCGCATTGATTGGTAAGTGGCTAAGCCGGTACCGCAGGGAGCCTGTCATCGGCGGGTGATTCGTTGCGGAGTTTTTAAGGCGAGGCTCCAGAGCCACTGCTTCCAGGCTCAGATCCGTTTCATAACCTTTACTTTTTGACACGGCGCTCTTCGAGGGAATTCGTGTAGTATTTTCAGTTGGATAGAGGGAGGGATCGACTGAGCCTTTCCAAACGCAGATCGCAGACTGTCTTGACGTTCGGCCGTGCCAAAAGGGTGTTCCCGTAGTTCGTAATCTAACAACCCTTCTGGCACAGCGCTTGGAATGCCGCAAGATCAAGGGATTCGGGACTATGACCGGCGACTCCTCCTTGTCTTTAGCAAGTAGAAATGTCCGCTTTTGGTAGCAAATGAAGTGTCCGGAATTGTTAATAGTCAGTAGTAGCAGTAGTAGAGGCAGTGGGAAAGTGCGAATCCCGCGTAGTGTGCGGGATTTGCAAGTG
Source organism: uncultured Acidobacteriota bacterium (assembly GCA_963830225.1). GTDB lineage: Bacteria > Acidobacteriota > Terriglobia > Terriglobales > Acidobacteriaceae > Telmatobacter. The sequence goes on from CAWHLO010000001.1 coordinate 2,279,100, forward strand.
GAGAGAGAAAGTCTGCTTTTGGACTTTTCCTCGCAACGTCTTTTCCACGGCCTTGATCTGTTTCTTGGTCAGCGGCGTCAGCAGTTTTCCTTCTGCGCTGTAATGTCCAACACGATGTCCTGCGATCATGAGGGTCAGGGTAGTGTCCAAGTGTTGATGGATGATCGCCTTGCACCCAGCCAGGGTAGGCCGCCACTCGGCACGTTCAATCTGCATGACCAGGTTGTGAAAGCGCACGGTGTTGTCCCGGTCCACGGTGCGCTCGTATCGCTGCGTGAAGATCAACTCCAGGTTCCTGTGCCGGCAGGATAGAAATGCCGTGCCGCGCTGTGCTGCCGGAACCGTAAAGCGGCGGTTGAACTCGGCGATGTAGTGCTCGTGGAGAAACTCGTTGGCGGCTTCCAGGGTTCGGATCCCGCGCAATCGCAGCTCCTGGGGAAGCCGTCCCTGCCAGGTGGAGAAGTTCCGTTCCGAGCGGCCCCGCGCCTGCGGAGAATAGGCCGGAATCATCTGCACGCCCAGTTCCTTCATGGCGCGGCCCACCTGCGTGGGATGTTCATAATCGACCTTGCCCCCGCTCTTCGGCGTCTGCCAGAAATGGGCCCCACGATCGGAATACAGTGCACAGAACAACCCCTTCCGCTCGATCACCGCGCGCAGCCCGGCCATCACCGTGAAGGTCGATTCCGCCTGGGCCAGCTGCGCATAGTAGATCTCGCTGGTGGCGTCATCCAGAATCACGATCAGGTCGTGCCAGCGCTCATCCTGAAACCAGCGGTGATGGCTGCCGTCGATGTGCAACAGCATGCCGGGCAGAGGGCGCCGCTGACGCCGTTTGCGATGCACGCCGCGCTTGGCCTTGCGCTTAACCAGTCCGGCCGACTGCAGGGCCTGCTTCGCCCACGTGTAGCTCAGCCGGATCTGATGCTCCTCGCGAAGCTTCTCATGGAAATGCCGCACGTTCAGATCGAAGTACTTGTCCCGGTACAGGCCGAGAACCTCTTCGGTTTGCTTGTTGGGAATGCGGCGGGGACTCGGTGTACCTCGCCGCCGGTCCAGCAATCCCTTGGGGCCTTGCTCCTCAAGCCGCTTCCGCCAACGACGCATCTGCCGCTCGCTGATACCGATCAACTCCGCCGCCGGCCACCACTTGATCTTCCCAGCCGTGGCTCTCAACAGCACTTCCTGTAGCTTCATCGCCCGCTCCGCCGCGGCCCTCGGATAGATCTCCATGCTCTCGCGCATGGTTCCATCCTCGCCGCCTGAAAAGCGGACATTTCATTTGCTAAAAATACCGGACATATTATGTGCTAACGACAACCGCCAATGCGGAGATTGCAAAGTAGTCAACAGATGACTCGCTCTAGCGCGCGATAAGTCGCCAGCCAGCGCTAAGTTTGCAGATTTCTACCTCTGGGCCGCAAAGACCAAGTGTCACCCCTAGCGACAGTCCGCCCGAAACACAGACCTGCACTGCGAATCACTGTTAACGCGGCTTCGTAGCGAAGCAGTTTACACGGGTCTCTCTCGATTCTTCCGTCTCGCCCCCTTCCTGAGCGACCTCCGCCAAGTATGCAGTCGCCTTCTGCAAGGACGGGAACGTACAGAACCTATGCAGGCTCAACAACTGCACGCATTTGCTGCCAAACCCAAGACGCATTGCCTGGACGAGCATCCGGCGCTGTTCTGCATTCGGTTCTTCTCTAACACCGTGCCAGATGCCATTCAGATCCAACTCGAAACGTTCTTCGGGGGCTATGACGACGGATGGGCATTGTTGCGCGAGCCGCTGAAAGAATGTTCGCAACGCGGGACGACAGAATTTCCATTCAATCGTGAGAGGCCCTTCCTCATTGCCGACGAACCCCTGTTTCGTCGAATCAAGCGGCCTAATGCCGCATAGATTTGGGCTGCCGCCAACCTGCAACGAATAAATGTGTTCAGAGACGTTCTTGGCAACCGAATCAGCAGGAACGATCACCAGCCATTCGAGAGTCTTGGGGTTGGGACCATATAAGAACACCTCTACAGTTTTAATCGACATAAATGCGATCTCTGAGGCTTCGAGGACCATGATCTCGGGCTCATCAGCGTCGCCTTTCTTCTTGCCACGCCTGGCAAAGAGCCGAACGTAAACTCGCTCAGCTCCGACCGCGATGACCCAGTTCAGGCGAGGGGATCTTCCGCGCCAAAGATAAAACGAATTCAAAGCCACAAAAACCGGGATGCCGATCCAGGCCGCTGCATGGACCGAGACAAAGAGGCGCAGGACGATGGCGATCAACAGGCCCAATGCACCGGCGAACACGAGAACCAGTGTGGACGAACCCCAGCAGGCCAGTACGCCTGCCGAGTCGATGTCGCGAACTACTTCCGGTGAATCTGAATGAACGAGCTTCATTCTTGGGCCGACGTCATTGAGCGTACCGCATCAGCGGGCGATAAGCCCATCCCTCTACTGTGCTGCGTGGTAACCCGATTGATCGCTGGCGTATATCTTCCTTCTGCGAGGGTGTTTTCACCGCCACATGTGGAGCAGTATATAGGGCTACTGGGTTGAGTTATTCTTCGTCGCCGGTTTGGGGCATGTTTGTCGGTTGCTTTTCAGGATTGACGGCTGGCCGCCGGTGCTTCTGGAGAATCTGGTCGATCGCCGGCAGTTGCTTCATTTCAAACGACTGCCAGGCGGGAGTCACTTCATCCAGTTCACGCTCGATGTGCTTCACGGCGTCAAGCTGAGTGCCAGTCGGTGGCTGATCAGACTGATCGAGTTCGCCGTAAAGTCCAGTCGCGTCACCATTCAGCTTGTCCAGTCCGGGCAGAGAATTTGAAGGCCGCTCGCCTTTCTCCCCCGAGCCTTCAATCAGCTTGTTCAACTCCTTGAGATACGGCGCGAGTTGCGCAGCGAGCGAACTGTCCTCCGGATGATTCAGCTGCTCCTGAACAGAATGGGCCTCAAGATCCGCTTTCGCTATGGCACTAAGCGTAGAGGCCATCGCGTCCTCGGCATTGTGCAACACTGCGAGGTCGGCGGGCAAGGTGTGGACGCGCGGATCCATTTTTACGGTCACTGGCCGCGTTTGGCTGTGGCCGCCAACTGTGAGCCGCACGCGGTATATTCCTGGCACTACCGCAGGCCCCTGAGGCTCGAGCGGCGTGCGATGAGGCACAGCGGAAATCGGGTAGTTGTAATGAGTCGCGAGAGGAGCGGTTTGGCGCAGATTCCATACCCAGCGATGCATGCCGGCGGAAGCGGGCAGGGGACCTGTCACCTTCGGCCAATAAGGCGGGATCAACTCGGTGCGCAGCTTTTCAGGTATTGGCTTCACTGGATCAGTGCTGGAATAGCGCCGAATCACTTTGCCGGACGAGTCGAGAATTTCAAGCGTGACCAGGCCGGTAGCGGCGTGGGGCAGGTAGTAATCGATGATGGCACCGTCGGGTGGATTCTCGCCGGCCGGCGTCCCGGGCGGCAATGGTGTGTCGGTGTTATTGTCGCGGCGAATGCGCCAAGTTGGCGCAGGCGGGAAAAGCATCGGCGGCGATTCTTTCTTTGTCTCGGCAGTGGCGATGGTACGCAGCGGAGCAACATCGTCGAGGATCCAGAAGGAGCGGCCGTGCGTGGCGACAATCAAATCGTCGTTGTGGACGATCAAGTCGCGCATCGACGTATGCGGCAGATTGTACTGCAAAGGCTGCCAACGGCTGCCGTCATCGAATGAAATGTAGACGCCGAGCTCGGTGGCGGCATAAAGCAATCCCGGAACGACGGGATCAGCGCGAACCGCGTTCACCGGGCCGTCATCAGGCAATCCGTTCACAATCGCAGTCCATGTCTTCCCGCCATCATGGGTGCGAAACGCATAGGGATGCATGTCATCAATGCGCATTCGGTTCACCGCGACATACGCGGTGTTGTCGTCAAAGCGCGAGGCATCGATCTGCGCGATCTTGCTCCATGCGGTCACGCCGGGCGGCGTAATGTTTTTCCAGTCTGCACCGCCATCGCGCGTGATCCAGACCAGACCATCATCGGTGCCTGCCCAGATGGTCTGTGTTGTCTTGTATGAGGCGGCCACGGCGTAAATCTCTCCGCGGCGCTTGTCCTGCTGCTTGGCGTTTAGGGGTGGCACTGACGCCGGCTGGCCGGTTTTGGGCCGGGTCAGGTCGGGACTGATGATCTGCCAGGTGTGGCCGTAATCGGTGGTCTTGAAGAGATGGTTGGCGGCGTAGTACAGGACCTGCGGATCGACCGGCGAAAACAGAATTGGCTCGGTACGATCGGAGCGGAAACCTTTCTTATTGATTGGCAGCGGCGTCACATTCTGCGCATCGCCGGTCACGCTGTCATAGCGGCTTACCTGGGTCCGGCCGGCTCCAAAGATGATCTGCGGATGCAGTGGATCGGGAGCCGCATAGCCATACTCTATGATGCCCACCGGGTGCCAGTCGCGGAATGTAATCTCGCCGTCGTTGCCGCGCGAGGAAATGCAGACAGAGCCGCTCTCCTGCTGGCCGGCACACACCTGGTAAGGGAATGTGTTTGTGGCCGCAACGTGATAAAGCTGCGCAGTGGGCTGGTTATACCACGAACTCCAGGTTCGGCCCCCGTTTACCGTTACTACTGCTCCCTGGTCGCCGACAAGCAGGATGATTTTTGGATCCTGCGGGTTGATCCACATGTTCTGGTAATCATCGCCGCCCGGGGCACCGCGAAAACTGATCCATGTCTTGCCCCCGTCTTCAGATCGGACGGTGACAATGCTGGTTACATAGACAACGTCAGGATTCCGCGGATCAGCAACCGGCACGGGAAGGTCGCCGCCACCAATCTTCGTTGCTGGACGAGGATCGTCCGTAATCTTCCGCCAGCTTGCTCCTGCATCGTCTGACCGATAGACTGCACCGCCTTTGCCGGTTGCGTACGGTTGTTCGACGGTGGTCGACAGCGTTGCGTAGAGACGGCTGGGTTCGCTCGGCGCGACGGCGACATCGATCTGGACGAGATTGGAAGGCAGACCATTCTTGAGTTGATGCCAGGTTTCGCCGCCGTCTGTGGATTTGAAAAGACCGCCTTCGGTTCCGGAATATTCATTGTTGTCTTCCCACGGACCGAGCGTATCTTCCCAAAGCGAAGCGTAAACCACGTTAGGATTCTTGGGATCGATAACCACGTCGGAACCGCCGGTGCGGTCATTCTTATACAGCACCTTTTTCCAGGTCTTGCCGCCATCAGTGGATTTGAAGATGCCGCGATCGGAATCGCGCCCGTAAGGATGGCCGAGCACCGCAGCGAAGAGGATGTTGGCGTTTTGCGGGTCAACGGCAATCGCCGGAATCTGTTCGCTCTGGCGAAGGCCGAGATGCGTCCAGGTTCTTCCGGCGTTTTCCGAACGATAGATGCCATCACCGACGGAGAGATCGGGTCGATGCAGGCCTTCACCGCTGGCGACATAAATGATGTTGTCATTCGATGGCGCCACGGCGATCGCGCCGATGGATTGGGTTTCCTCGTGATCGAAGATAGGACGCCAGGTGCGGCCGTAGTCGGTTGACTTCCACACTCCGCCGTCTACCTGGCCAATATAAAAAACGTTGGGCTGGTTGGGGACACCGGCGGCCGCGCGTGTTCGGCCACCGCGGAAAGGACCGATCATGCGCCAGTGCATGTCGGGCATGGTTTGCAGATTCTGCGCGGGAAGATGCGAAAAGGCCATCACTGAAAACGCGGCAGCGAGCAACAGGCGGGAGGCAATGCGACTGACCATCTTTTTCCTTTTCAGGCGGGCGAGAAGGCAACCGGCTCTCATGGGATATTGTACGGACATGGAGTCGCTAGTCCACCTCATGGGCTGAAGCCCGACTGATTTGTTCGGCGTTTCCGGCACGACTGAATTCACAAGCTGACACAAGAGCGTTCCGCGGACTCTGCCCGGGCGTGTACTTGTAGCTTAGCGCTGGCCCCACTGCCATCCGTGCGATCACTCCTGGAAAACGTTAGTCATGCCGGCTCTTCGTTCCCTATCGGGGTTCGATGAGTGACTCGGCGGAAGCGAAGAGCATCGGAATGAAGTTTCCGGATTGCGACAATCCGGAGGTTATCGCGGATGACTGATTCGGCTCAGCGGATAAGGATTCGGATGATTGGATATTGAAACCGGTAAGTGTGAACTCTCCCAGAAAGCGGACTTTCGCGACAGCGTCGAAAGTAACAGGGACCCACATCCCGCCAAGTTCTGCAAATTGCAGAGTGATATGAACTTCCTTGATCCAAAAAGAGGGACTCTTGGCAGGTACTCCTTCAACTCTGCGGATATGGAAGGTGGTTGCATCCACCCAAACCTGCCCGAGTAAGAGATGTTTATTCTTCCGCTTCGGGAAGATCCCTAAAACGTATTCAGGAACGAGGCCGAAGTTCTCTCGCCTGAGAAAAACGAAGTCATAGTTTGCGCGACTGATCTCGCTATCACGTCCTTCCTTCGCCGTCTCGGTCTCCCGGTCTAAAAGTTCACGGACCATTTTCTCTCCCCTCGAGTTACCTCTCGACTGAAGAATCTTGTATGTCTTCGTCTTGGGAGGGGAAAAATTGATCTGCGTCGTGACCTCGGAGATGGGCTGGTTGCCATGACCGCGGAACACTTTGTATTCTCGCGTCACCTCATAGGGTCGAGATTGAGCGGGGTTCTGGTGCTGGACGCTCTCCACGCGTTGCAGAATCATGCCCAGATCGGGAGAATTGGTTTCCACGGTGGACGAAGTCATCTGTGACGACAAGGGGAGAGTTGCCCAGAGAAAGAAGCCTGACAACCAGAACATCGGCAGAGCTGCTTTGGTGCATCTCATGCGGGAAACTCCCACGCCGAAGGGCGAGAACAACATCAAGAGTTCGAGAAAAACCCGCCCCACCCGGAACCAACGGCGATTTCGACCTCGGCGGTATTCGTCAACCGCTGTTGACCATTGACATCATTATGGCCTTAAACTGCGAAGCAGATCGGCAAGATCGTGTTTCATCAAAGAAATTTGATCGACGACATCCGCGAGCATCGCCGCTCGCTCGTTCAATACTTCAATTTTGAGATCCTTGTCTGCTGCGTTCGTACTGGTGAGCAGCGCGATCTTCCGTCCCGATAGGGAAGAATCTGGCGGACCTAAGCGACCCGCCGCCGCCCATCCCGCTAACAACTGCTCCTTCCTACTTGAGGTTGCCCCAGCGGGAACACTGTCTAGATAGGCCCAGATGTCGGTAGGGTAGTGGCTGTGCTGCTCCTCCGGCTCGCCAAGAAAGGCCGCCAGCATGTTAGGGAGAACCCAATCCGGCCGTTTCCCGCCATGTACCTGCCGGTAGCTGCGGAGCGAGAACAGAGTGGAAAGACCGCCTCCGGCGAAGCCTATCATGTTGCCCGCGTCTGAAGTCGTATTGCTGAACTGCAAAAGACCGCTGACAATGCCCAGGCCGGTGCCAGCCGCCAGTACGGCGAGGTTTGTACTGCCGATTGCACGATCCCGCTTGAGGCGTAGTAAACTGCGCAGCTCCACTGTCTGATCCCGCTCGTAGTTGATTTCGGCCGCAACGGAATCGATATCGAGAGATGCCGCCACTACGGCTTCAGTAATCCGCTGACGAAGCATCAGTTCCTCAAGAGATGGAACAGGTGCTGCACTGGCTTCCCTTGCGGAAGTGAGAGAGCAGAGCTTCCCGATCTCGGATCCGACTCCAATAATTCGGGCCACCTGCAGGGTGTTCGGGGCGTACTTCAAGTGCCCTGGTTCATCCGTCCCCAAAGCAGCTATGCGCGAATTAACTTCAGCAAGTCCAGGATGGCTTTGCTGGGCTGGACATGCGGCGAATAGAACCAGGAGAGGTCCCGAAGCGGCCAGAGCGCAGAGGATCGTGGATTTTGGGATTAGCATAAGGTCCTCGCCTCCTTATTCGGTTTCCGCAGCCGATTATCTCTCCAACCTCAGATCATGTCGACTGATAACCGGCTCATGGTCCCAGGTTGCCCCGTGCTTCTGGAACGCTAGCGCGATGCCGACATGTACTAATCGGGGTAGATGACTGGTTTGGCGATTTAGCAAGGCGATTAGTTGTTTGCCTGATTGAGGCTAGCGCGCCGTCGAGGATCTCCAGTGTGATTGCGTGCTGAATGCCAGCTATACACACCTTACCTGGACAGAACTAGCGGAGGAGGTAAACCGGTTCCACGGTCGGTTTTACTCGTATGCGCAGATTCTTCAGCGGATGCTGCATCTCGCCAGAAAAACGCACAGTCCCAGAAAGTTATCGGTCGTCCTGGTTGCCAACCTGAGCTACCGATCCAACCACTTTCTTGACAGGCGTATTTTTGCCAGTCGGTTTTAGTCCCCCAATTTGGAAGATGCTCCATTTTCGTTTGCCAGCGGCAGAACGGCGATTTCTTCGAAGGATCTGAGTCGATACGCCCCGAGACGAACAGCGGAGTGGGTGAAACAATCTCGGTAGGCGTCAAACACCGCCAGCCACGTCAGTAGGATTCAGGATGCCTGCGGCGACGCTCGGCGCGAACATCTCCCGGTACCAAGCGCTGGATCTGGTTGTTTGATTCGCGAAGCAGGGTTCGGTCAACCGCGGCCGGCTTCTTCGCAGAGTCCACAGCGCTGGACAGCCTGCTGGTCATCACCTGAAAGTGATAACCCATCACCGCCAAGCTCATGGCAGGGCCCATGCAATGGCGATAGTGCGTAACCACTGTCAGCAGAAACTTCCAATAGCTCCGGCGCTGCGGGCCAAAGACTCCCTGGCGAATGATGGAAGTAACAAATGCGCGAGTATTGGCGCGCGTCAGCCACCGCTGCTTGAATATTCTCTCGCCAGGCTTCGGTTGAGCGCGGCTCAGGTAGAGCATGACGCGGTCATAGTAGGCCTCGCAGGAGTAAATCCTCTTGAGTACCGAGCGGTACCCCTCCACCAGCATTGCCGCGTCCATGCGGGGGAGAAAGTTCAGTTTGTCGCCAGTATTGTCGCCGTGGCCCGCATCCAGAATCCTGCCTTCGCGCCAAAACCGCCGAAACAGTTGCGTTCCGGGCATGGCCTGCAGCAGTCCAACCATCGCAATGGGAATTCCACTGTTTTGAATGAAGTCCACCATGCGCTCAAAGATGTCCTCGCGATCCGTGTCGAATCCAAGAATGAAACCGCCCATCACCTGCATGCCATAACTCTGGATCTTCGCCACGCTGTCCAGCAGGTTGCGCCTCGTGTTCTGGAGCTTTTTGCTGGCAATCAGCCCCGATTCATCGGGCGTCTCGATGCCCAGAAAGACCGAGACGAAGCCGGCATCCTTCATCAGTTGCATCAACTCCGGATCGTCGGCCAGGTTGAGTGAAGCTTCCGTATTGAAGTCGAAGCTGATCTTGTACTGGCTTCGCCATTTGGCCAGCGCCACGCACAACTCTTTGGCGCGCGCCTTGTTGCCGATGAAGTTGTCGTCGACGATAAAAACGGCTTCGCGCCAGCCCGCCGAGCGCAGCTGGTCCAGTTCGGCCAGCACCTGGGCAACGGCCTTGGTGCGTGGGCGCCGCCCATAGATCTCAATGATGTCGCAGAACTCGCAGTTGAAGGGGCAGCCGCGCGAGTATTGCACTGCCATCGTCGAGTAGCGGTGCATCTTGATGAGGCTCAGGTCGGGCAGAGGGCTGGTCTCCATTGCCGGCAGGTCGGCGGCTTGATATACGGCTTTGGCGATGCCTTGCTCCAGATCCCGCGCCAGATCGCCAATCACGCTCTCGGCTTCGCCGATGACCACATGGTCGGCCTTCAGTTCGGCGGCCGGCACGCTGCTGGCGATGGGCCCGCCCACCACGGTGCGCAGGCCGCGGGCGCGACAAAGCTCGATGATAGCTAGCAGTGACTCGCGCTGGATGTGCATACCGCTCAACAGAACCACGTCTGCCCAGACCAGATCCCGGTCGCGGAGCCGCTCGACGTTCATGTCCACAAGCCGCTTATTCCAGGTGCGCGGCAGCAACGCGGCGACCGTCATCAGCCCCAGCGGAGGCTGCGCGGCGCGCTTACCCAGAAACTTAAGCGCATGTTTGAAACTCCAAAAGGTCTCGGGGAATTCCGGGGAGATCAACAGGGCGTTCATCGGCCATTTCTCCAGGAAGAAGTGCGCCGCGCACACGAATCCGCAGTCGGGGGTTCTGCGGCTGGTTCCAGCGCGTCGTAAGACAACGCAGTTGCGCTCCGGCGCACTTCTTCAGAGATAAATTCTCCTGCCTGGCACACCGCAAAGCTGTACAAAAGGGATCACTTTGCCGAAAATGAGCGAGTTTAAGGACCGAGACTTACGCGGCCCGCGGTCCCCCCCACATTCCCAAGGTTCAACTTCGCTTCACAAGACACGGCGGCGTCTGCTGACCAGGTTGAAGATCACCATGATCAAAGCTACAACCAGCAGAAGGTGAATCAGGCCGCCGCCGATGTGTAAGCTGAAACCCAGGAGCCACAAAACCAGAACGACGATAAGAATTGTCCAAAGCATACCTTCTCCTTCGCATCACGTGCGTCCGCAGGCACTCAAATTCAAAACTGGACGATCATCCATACCAACCGACAATGGAGGAAAACGGGTATCCGTTTGCCTGCGGGTTGTATGTGCTCTCTGTTTTGGCTGCTCGCGATTCAATACGCCAGCCAAACTCATCAATGCCTCTGAAGCGCAGGCGGGGCAGTGCTCGGCGCAATTCCCCACGCACTGGCAATCCTCACAAAGGTACGCACGGTACAAAGGCATATATTGAATCGAGACGGATGTCATGTGCTGAAGTATCTCCTACCTGCGGGGTTCACTTCGATCCGTTTTCTGCAGCCTGCAGCGCGCGCTGAAACAGATCCTGCACCGCAGACGAGGTGCCGGGATCCCCTTGCGCCAGCCCTCCTGTGACCGCGTCCCGCTGCGCCAGTGTCTCCTGCAGGAAGGACCGCCGGTTCGAATCTGGCTCCTGGCTCATCATGGCTTGGACCCCGTCGAAGAACTTTGTCGCGTATTGGCTCGCCAGACCGTAATTCTTGAGGTTGGTTTCCAGGTAAACGCGCCCGCTGAGCAGGCCAAGCTCGTCCATCTGCGATTTCTCACGTTCCACGTTGAGCTGCTGGCGTATCGCGCCGAGTTGGTTATCGAGGGCTCTACCCTTCCGGTACTGCGGTACAAACCCGAGCAGAAACGCGGCCACGATGAGCACCCCACCGACGATCAAGCGTGTTTTCCAATTCATACGATTTCACTCCTTCGATGCACGCCTGGCAGTTGCCTGAATGGGGGGGCAAACTCGCTTTTGTCCCTATTCCTCTCCTGAATCCCGTAACGGCTCCTTGAGGCCCTGCCGCATCCGCTTTCTGGTGTGATCGAGCTGCTGGGCGGGCTTCCTTCGGCAATTTCAGATTGCCGTGGGCGGCCACAGCCGTCATCGGTCGTACCGAGCAGAATGACGGCTCCCCTTGCGGTCCGACTTCATTGCGACAGCGGGCGCCCGGGAAGGAAGGTCATTCCTCTGGGCGCCCGATCGGCATTCACCGCCATTTACCGACCGCTACTTCGAGGCGATGGCCTGCCCCTTTGCATCCCTGACTGCCTCAAGGAACGAATGCGCCGAAGCCGGCATAGCCACCTCTCCGCTCAGAATCCGATGATTGGAGACGTTGCGGCCGTAGATTGCCCTGGTGGAATCTTCATCGTGACGAATCGAAGCTCCCTTCAGAGCTATCCCTGCAAAGGCTCCTCTGGCACGCGAATAAGTGAGGATCTCAGCATTCAACTTCCAATCGGTGTTGGCAGAAGCGTGGCGACCAACCGGTCCCGCTGCCGCTGAAGCATCCGCGCCAATCTCAAAGTTGCTGGAGAGGAGCTGCTTCATCCCCCGTTCATTCTGGATAATCATGACCAGGTCCACGCCTTCGACGCCAATCTGGAAGCCGAAGCTGCCGCCCGTAATGGCGAAAAACATCGGAGCACTCCAGCCGTGCTTCGTCCTGCATGTGGCCACACCGCGGCCGTTTTGTCCGCCGAAGATGAAACCGCCCTTGAGCAGATGAGGCACAACAGCAACGCATTTGGCGTGTTCCAGAACTTCTTCCGGAATGCCGTTATCCGGTGCAGCCATGATCTCGTGCAGCACGCTGCCCGCATGATCCATCCGGTCGACTGTTGCCTGGCGATCCGACTCCGCCCATGCGGCGTAAGCCACACCCAGACTGAGTATTGCCACTAACATTACAAACTTCTTCATGCATTTCACCATTTTTCTACCCATGCGCAGTGTCTCTTACTTTCCGCGCACTGAGGCGCACAAGGTACTTCTCACGTTAGTGCGATTGCGCGGCTCAGTCTGAGCAATAACGCTCTAAGGAGGAATGACGGCCGAATCACTCACTGCGGAGAACTGTTCTGATCAGTTCCAGGTATCTGCGGCGAAGTGCTGCCCTCGCCAGGTTTGGGAAAACGGCAACGGCCTTCTTCCGCCTGGCAGGTAAAGTCAGATCGGCTTTCTCAATTCAGGGCAGCAACTCGGCTGCCGAGCGGCGCCGAGTCTGCCCTGCTCTCGCGGTCGCTCCCGTCGCAGGGGTGCATGCCCGAAAGGGTTGAAAAATCCTTCAAAAGTGTACAGAATTGAACAGATCCCCCTGTACCTTTGAATCCACCTACATGCTGTGTTAAGCAGTAGGGACTCGACCGCCCGTCAGGAGTGCCAACTGCCCCCTGCGCCAAGCGAGCACCTGGGGGGGACGTGCGCCCTGGCGTGGTGGTCCGTGACGAAGGTCCCGTGGGGAGTTAGCGCCCGTCACCGGAGCGCCAGTACAGGGGTTGACGTTCGGCACGGAGGGTCGAGGACTTCGCACAGGAGGATGTACTTTGCAGAGCGACTTCCAGTATTTGGTCGGCATTGATTGGGGCTCAGAGAAGCACCGGGTGTGCCTGATGGATCGGGCCGGCAGGATCATCGAAGAACGATGGGTGGAACACAGCGGCAACAGCCTGGCTGAGTTGGTCGACTGGCTGCGCCGGCGGACGCCGGAATCTCCCTCAGCGCTGGCGGTAGCCATCGAGGTTCCACGCGGCGCCGTTGTGGAGACCTTGCTGGAGCACGGTTTCGCCGTATTCTCCATCAACCCCAAGCAGCTGGACCGATTCCGGGACCGCTACTCGCCGGCCGGCGCCAAGGATGACCGCCGCGATGCCTTCGTACTGGCCGATTCCCTGCGTACTGACATGCATTGCTTCCACGCCGTGCGCCTCGACTCGCCGGAGATGATTCGCCTGCGCGAGTTGTCGCGCCTGGAAGATGAGATCAGCCAAGAGCTGAACCGCGCCACCAACCGTCTCCGCGAACAGCTCCACCGCTTCTTTCCGCAATTACTCCAACTGTGCGATTCGGCCGATGAACCCTGGCTGTGGGCCTTGTTTGAACTGGCGCCCCTTCCCGCCCGGGCCGCCAAGCTGTCGGAAGCCAAAATCGCGCGCATTCTTCAGCAGCATCGCATCCGCCGCATCAGCGCCGCCCAGGTGCGTGCCATTCTCAAGACCAAACCCCTTACCCTGGCTCCCGGAGCTCGAGAAGCCGCCGCCGAACACGCCTTGATGCTGTTGCCGCGGCTGCGTCTGCTCCACGGCCAGCGCACCGATCTCGCCCGCCGCATCCAGGCTGTACTCGACGAGTTGGCCGCACCCAGTGACGAAAATCCAGAGGAGCATCGTGACGCCGCCATCCTTCTGTCCTTGCCGGGGCTGGGAAGAAAAGTCGCCGCCACGATGCTCAGCGAGGCTTCGCAAGCCATCGCGGAACGAGATTATCACGCCTTGCGCTGCTATAGCGGGACCGCCCCCATCACCCACCAGAGTGGCAAAAAGAAGACCGTACTCATGCGCCGGGGATGCAATGAGCGCCTGCGTAACGCCCTCTATCACTGGGCACGAGTCAGCGTCGCCTGCGATCTGAAAAGCAAGAAGATCTACGCCGCCATGCGCGCCCGCGGCCATTCCCACGGCCGTGCCTTGCGCGGCATGGCCGACCGATGGCTGCAAGTCCTCATCTCCATGCTGCGCCATCGCACTCTCTACGATCCACAAAGAACTGCCGCTTGACCCAGCGCGCAGTCAGCCCCCTGGCGGGCGGTCGAGTCCCTACTACTCAATTGACAAATGGTGGGGAGTCCCCCCCGTGAGGCGCATACTAATCTCGGTAAGGTGTGGGTATCCATCGGACGTTCAGTTGAACGGGCGTTTTCTGGCGTGACAGAGACGTAATGACCGCCGATGAACTCCGATTGGCGACGGTAATTCTACGGTTGGCTGCTTCATATAGCGTGGTTGCGCATCTTTCGCTGTGTTGATTTGCCGGATCGCATCCAGAAAGGAGATGACTGCTATGGTTGAGCTGGAAAAACCCGAATTCGATGTCGAGGCATTTCTGACGAGCGTCGGGGTGCGGCGAAGAATTGTCCAACTAAGGGCCAAGGAGTCATTTTTTTCGCAGGGCGACCCGGCCGATTCCGTCTTTTATCTCCAAAAAGGCCGGGTAAAGGTCACGGTTGTCTCGCAGACCGGCAAGGAAGCTACCATCTCGATGCTCTCCGCAGGTGATTTTGTGGGCGAGGGGTCGCTGTCATCTGTGTCTGGGCTGCGCCTGGCCACAGCTATATGCATTACGGCGTGCACCGCGTTTAAGATAGCCCGTGAAGAGATGATCCGCGCGATGCATGAGGAACATGACTTCTCAGACCTGTTCCTCAAGTTTCTGCTGGAACGCAGCATGCGCACCCAGGCCGATCTTGTCGATCAGCTCTTCAACTCCAGCGAAAAACGTCTAGCCAGAATCCTCCTGTTGATGGCGGAGTTCGGCAAGCCTGGCGAGCCGGAGCCGCTGATTCCCAAAATCTCGCAGGAGACCCTGGCGGAGATGATTGGCACCACGCGCTCCCGCGTCAGCTTCTTCATGAACCGCTTTCGCAAGCTCGGCTTTATCGATTATGACGGCCGCATCCGGGTGCATAAGTCGCTACTCAACGTGGTCTTACACGATCAATTGCCCGGCGACATCGCCGCAGATCCGTCTATTCCCCACATCCCTGGCGAGTAGCTCGATGCCGGCAGATGCCCGTCTGGCTGGTCTATTCAAAACTGAAGAGAATGGTGAGCAAAAGCGAACAGACAAGACCTTCTCCTTAAAGTGATGATGGACAGAGATTGATGGTAATCGCCGTCAGTCTCAGGACAGACCGTCTTGAGGATGGGTCTGCTTTCCAGGAGGCAATCCGAGACTAAGTTGGCGAAGCCAGATTCTGAGGAATGCTTTGTTCTTATTTTCTTAAGCACTGCGTCCGTCGATTTTGAATCACTTGATGCCGCAGTGTTTGCCTCCTGGGCGTCCGTAGTCCATACCAAACAAACGGTCTGCAACGAGGTGCTATTTTGGCGAGCCTGAACCAAGCGACATTCGACTCCGCCGCCTTTCTTGCAAGTGCCGGCCTTGGCCGAACAATCGTCGAATTGAAGCCAAAGCAGGCATTCTTTTGCCAGGGAGATCCGGCAGACTCTGTTTACTACCTGCAGAGGGGGCGGGCAAGAGTCACCGTCGTGTCGCAGACCGGCAAAGAGGCCACAATTACTCTTCTATCGGCTTGCGATTTTGTCGGCGAGGAATGTCTCGCTGCAATCATGGGGTTGCGCATGGCGACCGCTACTGCCGTAAACAACTGCACAGCGCTCAAGATCGGCAGAGATGAAATGATTCGCATAATGCATGACGAGCCGGCGTTTGCCGACGCATTCCTCAAGTTCCTGCTGGCCCGGAGCATGCGAACCCAGGCTGATCTTGTCGATCAGCTTTTCAACTCCAGCGAAAAGCGTCTGGCGCGGATACTCCTGCTGATGGCGGAATTCGGCAAGCCCGGCGAACCCGAGACCTTTATCCCACCGATTACGCAGCAGACATTGGCCGATATGATCGGTACCACCCGGTCACGCGTAAGCTTTTTTATGAATCGCTTTCGCAAACTCGGCTTTATTAGCTACAACGGCCGCATCCAGGTACATAAGTCCCTGCTCAATGTGGTCCTGCTCGACCAGTTGCCAGAGCACAATGCCCAGAAGCCACGCATTCCCTTTTCCGGAGCTACTCTTAAGGCCGCCGTTCCCAAAGTGAGAACGACCAGACGTAGACGCGCTTGACGAATTCGGAGTGGCTCCGTGCACTGCAATGAAAGGAAGTCAGGGATGAATACTGCAACAATGACGTGGCCGAATTGGCTTCCCAGGGTACTGTGGTTCCGACGCAGGTGCCCTCGCTGCGACTCGGTTCAATTCAAACCAGGTGAGTTGCATTCGCATGACGGGTTCTTCGCCATGTTTGCTCTTCGGCCGGTGCGCTGCATGTTTTGCTGGCGGCGTTACTACTGGTTTTCGATGCGAGCCCCAGAATGAGTGACGAAATGTCTGAACCGGTTCTTACGTCAAATGATCTTCTGCATCGGCTCATCACAGAGCACGCCCCGGCAGCTTTGAACTATCAGATCGTTGCGCAAAGTGCGGATGACGTGCAGAACATTGAAAATGCGCCGGCCGTCAGCATGGGACCGTACTTGCTCAAGTCCGGGCAGATAAGCCTCTTGACAACGATCAGTGTGTATAGTCGTCGGGGAGAGAGTCGCGAGGAGGTCCGCCTGCTTTATATGAATGCAGTGGCGCTTCGAGTCTGGGAAGAGATGGGAAAAGCGCCGAAAATCGTCGGTGCACAGTTTCGCCCTCCTCGCACCGCTCTCCTGGCGTTTGGTGTTCCCTTCAGCAAATAGACGGGCAATGACCGCGAATGTTTGCCTCGACTGCGACGGCTAAATCCGTGCGTGTGCACATAGCCGTTCGATTGGACACACTTCACATCAGCTGTTCGATCACGGCCCGTCGAGCCAAATGTCACCGAACATTCCGCTGGTTGGCCATTCCCCAGGAAATCATCCGAACTGTTCAAAATTGACCAGAATAGGAGATGACGCAGTGAAATCTTCAAAGTAGCGAACTGCAGCGCTGCATTGTGATCGGTCTATTCCATCTTGCTTTGCGCGGGATTCCCGCGAAGCGGTTGACGCAAGACTCAACGGATAGTGGCCGGCGGCGCTGAACTTCCGAGGAATGGTTCATCGATCATCGGGCGGAATCATGCGAATGCCAGGATTTTTCAAGCGAGACAGAACATTTAGACAGCCAATCATCTGGATAACGACCTTCTTTATGGTGTTGTTTCACGCCGGCGCACTTGCGGCTCTATTCGTATTCAGTTGGAAAGCTCTCGTGCTTGCGGTCCTTCTGTGGTGGATAGCCGGGAGCCTCGGCATCGGGATGGGATATCACCGGCTGCTCACGCATCGTGGGTACAGGACTACCAAGTGGATGGAATATGTCCTTGCTGTCTGCGGTACGCTGGCCCTGGAAGGCGGACCGGTACTCTGGGTTGCGACCCACCGCCAGCATCACCAAAACACCGATAAAGAGGGTGACCCGCATTCTCCCCACGATGGCGGTTTCTGGGCCCACATGGGCTGGGTTCTGACCGGCCAGACCATGCAACGCAACTCGGCAGAGCTCCTGCCCTATGTCCCGGAACTTCGCAAGGACCGATTCCATATGTGGATTAGCCGGTGGCACTGGGCGCCGATTACTATTTTGGCCGGCTTGCTCCTTGCCGTTGGCGGATGGCGGTACGTTCTATGGGGCATCTTTCTTCGGACGGTAATCGGGCTCCACTCGACCTGGCTGGTCAACTCTGCAACGCATATGTGGGGAAGACGGCGCTTTCGCACCCGGGATGATTCCAGGAACAGCTTTTGGGTGGCTCTGCTGACATTTGGTGAGGGCTGGCACAACAACCATCACGCCCATCCCCAATCGGCTCGTCACGGCATGACCTGGTATGAGTTCGACCCGAACTGGTATGGAATCTTGGTTTTGCGCGCTCTCGGCCTTGCCTGGGAAGTGAAGGCGCAGAAGCTCTCTTCTGACAAAGCCAAAAGGAGCAAGACCACAGCTTCACCACAGTTGATCGAAATTGGAGATAGCGCACACCCATCAGGGCTGGGCTGATAGTCCGGCTGTGGCGCATGAATCACCAAATCGCTTGGTGTGCATCGGCGCAAGACGGCAGGAATCATCCCAAACACGCCATCGAGCGCTTCGCAGATCGAATTATCCCAGTCTAACTACTCTCTGCTGGTGGCTTCGAGCCGGATACCGCCGAAGCGGCTGTCGCCTCCAGAACAGTGGCCCCGGTGGCTTTTGGCAGACACTTCGTATCCAATCCCGACCTTCCTTCCGCATCAAAGATTAACTTCCCTTGACGAAGTACGATCCCCTCAAGCCTCCGGCGCCAGTAGAAGCGGTAGTTGAGCAGAATTGAACAGCCGTGCCGAGAGAAAAACACAAGAATGGATGAGGCATAACCTTTTTTAAAGGTGTGCGGGATTTGTCTGCCAAACGCGGAGGTCTTCATGTACCCAACAGTTCTTTGTCGGTTCGATCAGGGGCAGACAACTGAACCAGTTGTCAATGGCACATTAATGCTGTCGTAATCGCAGGCCACTTCAAAGGTTGTTGTTGGTCTTGGGGTCTGCAGAGAGGTAACACCATGAAACAAGTCGGGATCTTCATCTCAGCAGCTCTACTATCTGCGGTTTTCGGAGCCGGCGCCTTTGCGTACGTTCAAAAGCCGCAGCAACAGGACCAAAACAAGCAACAATACACCAATAAGAAAGACCAGAAGAAACAGCAGAAGGCACAACAGAAGCAGGAAAAACAGAACGCACAACGGCAGCAACAGCAGGACCGCAACAAGCAGGAGAACGCCCAGCGGCAGCAACAGCAACAGCGGTACAGGCAGCCTGCCCAGCAGATGCGGCGCTCGCAGCAACAACTGCGTCAACAGCAGTACGAGCAGCAGCGTGTCTGGCAGCAGCGTCGCGCCCAGAACTGGGATTCCCAGCGACGCAGTTGGCGGCAGCGCGGCGGCTACAACGGCTACCGAATTCCCGACAGTTACTATCGTAGCCACTTTGGCCGCGGTCACTGGTTCCGCATCTACAGTCTCCCCTTCATGTTTGCTGGCGGATATCCGCGCTTCCAGTACGACGGTTATTGGTTCGAGGTCCTGGATCCATATCCAGACTATTGGGGCAACAACTGGTATCGAACGGATGACGTTTACGTGGATTACTACGATGACGGGTATTACCTGTTCAACCGGAGATATCCAAATCGTCCCGGCATTGCAATCAGCATCGTGTTTTGATCGGGCCTGCTGTATAGAGAGGAGCCAGGCATGAAAAACATTTTCGTATTGTTGCTGGTAATGATCTTCGCGGGATCAACCGCAATCGCTCAGAAAGACCAAAACAAGCGCATTGAGATAGCCGGGCAGGTGATGGTGGAGATTCTCAATGTTCCCGACGATATTCCGCAGGATCTTCTGAACAAGGCGGATTGCGTGATCGTTCTGCCTTCGGTGAAAAAGTTTGCGATGGGATTCGGAGGCAGCTACGGGCGCGGCGTGATGACCTGCCGAAGCGGTAAGAACTTCAATGGTCCCTGGAGTGCGCCTACGATGATGGCGCTTGAAGGTGGAAGCTTCGGGTTCCAGTTGGGAGGTCAATCGACAGACTTCGTTCTGCTGGTGATGAACGGCCGCGGAGCCGATTCCATCCTTTCCAGCAAGGTGAAGCTCGGAGCCGACGTAGCGGCCGCGGCCGGACCGGTAGGACGCAACGCTGCCGCCTCAACAGATGTCGCAATGCAGGCGGAGATTCTTTCCTATTCGCGTTCGCGTGGATTGTTTGCGGGGATATCGCTGGCAGGTTCGACTCTCCGCCCAGACAACGATGGCAACGAGAAGCTGTATGGGAAGAATGTAAGCGGCCAGGACATCGTAATCAACAGTAAGATTGCCCCGCCCGCCTCTGCGAAATTGCTCATTTCCACGCTGAACAAGAAGTCTCCCAGGCACACGGCTGCCGAGTAGGAGACTGGGGAGGAACGAGATGCGACTCTATCTTGTTAATCCCGACAATCCGGTCG
The DNA here is from genome assembly GCA_963830225.1 of uncultured Acidobacteriota bacterium. Classification (GTDB taxonomy): domain Bacteria; phylum Acidobacteriota; class Terriglobia; order Terriglobales; family Acidobacteriaceae; genus Telmatobacter. The sequence continues at coordinate 2,299,196 of CAWHLO010000001.1, forward strand.
TCAGCCTGAACAAGGTTCATTGGAACCGTCTGAACAAGTATCGAGTCTGGAAACCGCTCGGGCTTCTCGTGGTGGCAGGACTGACGCCACCGGACTGGGAGGTGACGCTGATCGACGAGAACCTGGGCCATCCCGATTACGGACGTCTGCCCAAACCTGATCTCGTCGGTGTAACGGCCTTCACTTCCCAAGCGCCGAGGGCCTACGAAGTCGCAGCACTGTACCGCGCGAGGGGAGTGCCCGTGGTGATGGGAGGCATTCATGCCACATTCTGTTGCGATGAGGCGCTGGAGTATGTGGATGCGGTGGTCACGGGAGAGGCGGAATCGGTATGGGGGCAGGTTTTAGCGGATGTGCGCAACCATACCCTGCGCAGGGTGTATGACGGTGGCATCGGCGCCATGGATACAATCCCGCCTGCGCGCCACGACCTGCTTCACGGACGGTACTACCTCGGCTCGGTACAAACCACGCGTGGTTGCCCGTTGAATTGCAGCTTCTGCAGCGTTACCGCGTTCAATGGAGGCACGTACCGCCGCCGGCCCGTCGATGATGTCATTCGAGAGCTGCGACTGATCGGGGAACAAGTCATCCTGTTTGTAGACGACAACCTTATTGGTACTCGCGAGGACCATCTCGCATACTCCAAGGATCTCTTCCGGGCGATGATTCAAGAGGGGCTGACCCGGCCTTGGATCTGCCAGGCGACCATGAACTTCGCCGACGATGACGAACTGCTGGGGCTCGCCGCGCGATCGGGATGCCAAGGCGTGTTCATCGGGTTCGAATCCCCCACCGTGGAAGGTTTGATGGCCTTAGGCAAGAAGTTCAACCTCCAGAAGGGGAGAGATTTCCGCGAGTCCGTCCGGCGGATTCAACGGCACGGCATCTGCGTTGTGGGCTCTTTCATCATAGGAATCGACACGGACCAGCGAGGGATTGGCGAGACCATCGCTCGCGCGGCCAAGGAATACGGCATCGACGCCGCCAATCTTCTGATCCTTACTCCGCTTCCCGGAACCAGGCTCTACGCTCAAATGGAACAGGAAGGCAGGATCCGGTCGAACGATTACCCACAGGATTGGAAGTACTACACTCTGACTTATCCGGTGGCCAGCTATACACACCTTACCTGGACGGAACTAGTGGAGGAGGTAAACCGGTTCAACGGTCGGTTTTACTCGTATGCGCAGATTCTTCGGCGGATGCTGCATCTCGCCAGGAAAACGCACAGTCCCAGAACGTTATCGGTCGTCCTGGTTGCCAACCTGAGCTACCGATCCAACCACTTTCTTGACAGGCGTATTTTTGCCAGTCGGTTTTAGTCCCCCAATTTGGAAGATGCCACGCGCACGCCGTGAGCAAAAGTGACCAGTCAGTAAGACGGACTGATGACAGACTATACCCTGCGGGTGGAAGCATGATGCTCGCAGAGAGGTCCATGTTGTCCAATGTGAAAGATGTACCTATTACGAGCAGTGACGACTCGGTCCAAACGTCATTTCTTTCGACCTTCACAAGCGCACAGTCCATCCTTCTTCCAGCAAAGGGCTTTGAGGACGTACGGTCGGGGAGCGCTTCCGCTAAGGATGCGGCCTCAAAAACAGTTCGGGTGTTCATCGTCGGCGGTTATGCTCTTTTACGCGATGCCCTGCAAGCATCCTTCATGAGTACCGCTGGAATTCAGGTGGTCGGTAAGGCGGAAGAGGGTGATGCGGTATTTCAGCTTTCCTGCCGCGAAATGCCCGACGTTGTCCTCCTGGAGCTTCCGCTTGCGTGCAAAAGCGAGATGAGTTTTCTTGGCCGGTTCAGATCGGAGGAGTTGCCGATGCATATGGTTATGCTGGCAAGCTCTCTTTACGCGCCGGGGGTTCTGGCGGCCATGAAGCTTGGAGCCAAAGGTGTGGTCCCGAAGGATTCCGCAACGACCCAGATTTTGCGTGAAGCGATCCGCTGGGTCGCAGCGGGAGGTTATTGGGTAGGCAAAGAGAAGGTGCCTACCCTCACGCATGCCCTGCACGTTCTGGGGGTCTGCAGTGACGATGGGCCACCGCAACGGCGATTCGGTCTCACGGCGCGCGAATCAGAGATTCTGCCCATGCTTACTCAGGGCTATTCCAACAAAGAAATCGCGGCGGCCTTTTCGATCAGCGTCCAGACCATCAAGCATCACTGCAGCCACATCTATGACAAGCTCGGGACCTCGAATCGCGTGGAACTGGCGTTATTTGCCAAGCATCATCACCTTGTGGATACCTGCCTCCGGTTGCACCCTAATCGGATGAAGGTCACGCGACCAGCATTCCGCAGTAGCAACCCATCAGCCGCATTCGCGAGTGGTCAATTTTGAGCAGTCTGCGAGTGCTGGCAGACTTATGATTAGCAGTTAGAAGGTCAGAGTGCCAGCTGCTTTTCGAATGGAGAAGCTCGACCGGGAACGTCGCTCCAACCGTGGAACCCCGAATCCGCAGTATAAGGAGAATTCCACTCAAGAACCACTCGCAACCCGCGGTAAGGCCTCGACCCTTCTAGTGCGAGGATAAGCAAAAAAATGACAGCGACATCTGTAACGACTACGCTTACCCCTCTCCACGACCGCATCCTCGTCCGCCGCGTCGAAGAGAGCGAATCCGTTCGTGGTGGAATCATCATTCCGGATAGCGCCAAGGAAAAGCCCCAGGAAGGCAGAGTCATCGCTGTCGGCAAGGGCAAGTCGAACGACGAAGGCAAGGTCTTCCCCCTGGACGTGAAGGCGGGCGACCGCGTGCTCTTCGGCAAGTATTCAGGCACCGAAATCAAGATCGACAACGAAGACTTTCTGATCATGCGCGAGGAAGAAGTCCTCGGCATCGTCAGCAAATAGCGAAGGAACCCCGCTGAGCGCTTGGCAGGGCGTTCGCAGCGATACATACGGCTGCCGGTTCAACCGCCTTTCTCGATGGGAATCGACCACCGAAACAGAACCCTGAATTGGAGCGTTACAAGTATGGCAAAGCAAATTCTGCACGGTGAGGATTCCCGTCAGGCGATCCTGCGCGGCGTAAACATTCTGGCCGATGCGGTGAAGGTGACGCTCGGTCCCAAAGGCCGGAACGTTGTAATTGAGAAGAAGTTCGGTTCGCCCACCATCACCAAGGACGGTGTGACAGTAGCGAAGGAAATCGACTTGAAGGACCCGATGGAAAACGTGGGCGCGCAGTTGGTGCGCGAGGTTGCCTCAAAGACCAGCGATGTGGCTGGAGACGGTACCACTACCGCGACAGTTTTGGCGCAGGCCATCTTCCGCGAAGGCGTAAGAACTGTGGCGGCTGGCGCCAGCCCGATGGCACTGAGGCGCGGCATCGAGAAAGCCGTGATCGTGATCATTGGCACTCGTGACAAGGACGGCAAGTGGATTGAAGGCGGCGCATTGGGAAATCTGTCCAGGCCCGTGGACGAGAGTGCCGTGGCCAAAGTGGGCGCCATTTCGGCCAACGGCGACCAGGAAATCGGTGAAATCATTGCCGAAGCAATGAAAACGGTTGGCAAGGACGGCGTCATCACCGTCGAGGACTCGAAGACCGGTCTTACCTTTCTGGAGACAGTGGAAGGAATGCAGTTTGATCGCGGCTACCTGAGCCCCTACTTCGTCACCGACCCTAGTCGAATGGAGGTGGTGCTCGACGAGCCTTCTATCCTGATCTTCGAGAAGAAGATCAGCAATTTGAAAGATCTGCTGCCCTTGTTGGAGCAGGTCGCCCGTGGCGGCAAGCCACTATTGATCATCGCCGAAGACGTGGAGGGTGAAGCTCTGGCCACCTTGGTAGTCAACAAGCTGCGCGGCACATTGAATGTGGCTGCTGTAAAGGCGCCCGGATTCGGCGACCGCCGCAAGGCGATCCTCGGCGACATCGCCACCCTCACCGGCGGCGAAGCCATCACCGAGGATCTGGGCATCAAGCTGGAAGGCGTTAAGCTCGAGGACCTGGGCAAGGCGAAGCGCATCACGATCGATAAGGACAACACCACCATCATCGATGGTGCCGGCGACGCCGCCAAGATCAAGGGCCGCGTGAGCGAGATCCGTTCACAGATTGAGAAGACCACCTCGGACTACGACAAGGAGAAGCTGCAGGAGCGATTAGCCAAACTGGTAGGTGGTGTTGCCATCATCCAAGTGGGCGCCGCTACCGAAACCGAATTAAAGGAGAAGAAGGCTCGAGTTGAGGACGCTCTGCACGCCACCCGCGCGGCGGTCGAGGAAGGCATCGTTCCGGGCGGCGGTGTGGCTTTGGTTCGCGCAATTCCGACGGTAGACGCCCTCATCAAGGAGCTGGTGGGCGACGAAAAAACAGGCGCGCAGATCGTGCGCCGATCCCTCGAAGAGCCTCTGCGCCAGATCGTAGCCAATGCCGGCGAAGAAGGTGCGGTTGTGGCCGCCAAGGTACTCGCGTCCAAGGACCTTTACTTCGGATACAACGCCGAAACAGGCGTCTACGAGGATCTGGTGAAGGCCGGCGTCATCGATCCGACCAAGGTGACCCGAACGGCACTGGAGAACGCAGCTTCGATCGCTGGTCTCCTACTCACCACTGAAGCCATGGTGGTGGAACTTCCCGAGTCCAAGGCTGCCGCCCCGGCCGGCGGTTACGGAAACGGGGACGGCATGTACTAGGACAGCCAAGCGCCGGCATCCGGCGCTTTCACGCTTGTGAGAAAGTGAGCACTTTGGATCAGCCATTTTTCCACACCGCACCGAGGATCACGATCAGAGGTGCGTACATCATCTCAGGGGTTTCAGTAACTGCGTGAGAACGAGAGATTTCCGCAAGCCGTAGTGTTCACCAATTCGATTCCGAGAAATGGCTTGTACAAAAATTAAGTTCTCATGCAGTCACTTCAGGTCCTTGAGATAAGTCAATCTGTCTGAAGTGCCACATCTTAAAGGCGGCAGTGCAACAAGCCGCCTGATTCCCTCACTGCGGAGGTGCCAAATGTCCGATTCTTTCTCTACGCTTCAGGAAGCCACTCTCAGCAACCAGCCAAATTCCAAAAGCTGGAATAAGCTAATGGACCTCGGTTACGTTGCAGGTAAGCGTGTCAACCTATACGGCGAACATTTTGAGATAGCCTCAGATCCATTCATCGATGATGATTGGGTAGCGGTTCGTGTCACCAGCGAGAATGATCCAACAATACGAACAATACGACTCCCGGTATCAATTCTTGTAGGTTTGACGGATTTGTCGCCAAAACATGTACGCTAATCCCGGCTCGACTCTTAACTGCACCTGAGCTGACCTCTTGACAGTCAGGGGGCAACGCGCAACCTAATGGCTTGCCAAAACGGTTACGGTTATTGTGATCTGTTTCAACTCACGAAAGACGAAGCGCGCTCGATAGCTGCAGAACCGCCGCCAAGTCTCCGGTAACACCATCCGTGTTATACGAATTGCGTCGATACGTCACCGAGGAAGCCCCCTTTCCATATCCTTCGTTTTATAACAAGACGCGTGAAACTTAGACGCACTGCAAAGAAGAAAACCGCATCGTCCCCCTGCTTAATCTGGGGCTATCCTACCGCACCTGGGGAGCCAGCGTTTACTGGTTAGAGAAGGAATGTTGAACGGTGACCTTGGAAAAACAAGAAACGCATTCTGGCGAGGCTTGAACCTTGTCTCTGGTGTATCCTTGCGATTGAACTCCTTGTATTACTCCCATTCGCAAACCTTTGGGTAATGATTGTTAGCGCCGGCGGCACGCGGAGCTTAATCGGCGTATGCTTGAGACAGTAACCCGTTTGTCCCTTCTCGCCTTCAGCATCCCAGGCCTCGCTCCAGACGAGCAACTTTCAGGTATGCAACCGAACCACTGGAGCCGCCGTGAGCCTCATCAAGAAAAGCGACGTAAAGAACCACCTGTCTCCCCGCCACCGCACACATATCCGTCTGTGCGAGCCGGAAAGCCAGCCCGATGCAACCGGTTTCTCCGCGGCCGAATCAGGCACTGTTCAGCTAGGTGGATCGGATTCTGCCGAGGATCTCGTTGCAGAACATGTATCCTCCGGTAGCGCCCTCGCGCAGGGCGCTCCTTTGATTGGCTCCATCGGCCCGCAGGCGCCCGCAACATCTAAAAGCGTGAAACCATGAAGTTGCATTCTGTCTTCTTGCGCAGGGGATGCATCCTGCCGGATCGGCTAGATCCCTGCCGTCAGTCCATCGGCGAAGAGTGGTCCGTCGTTGAAGAGATCCCTGCGCTTGTTTTTGACACCATGATCCGCCAGGCTGGCTGGCATTTCATGTGGCTGCAGGAGGCCTGTTCCCGAAGGGGAATTGGGTTAACGGAAGAAGCGGCGATCCGCCGAGCCTTGTCCCGTGCGCTCAAAGGAGTATCGAAGCGATTCAACGCCGCGGAGCTTGATTCTGTTCAGATCAAACAGTATCCGGGATTTCAGATCGCGATTGTCACAGTACAAACCCTCCAGATTCAGCGACGCGCCTCGCTGAACACTGCTCCCGAGCACCATCCTCAGACCGTTCCGGCAGGATAAGCCGATTGCCGCGGCACAGGAGAGGCTGGGTATGAACCGCGTCCACCGCACATCCGCAAGCGCAATGCGCAGTGCATACAAGCGCGGCTGATTCCCAATTGAAAGCAGGATATGATGTCTTTTAAGGAAACTATAGGTTCGCTCGGGCCAATTGAAGTAGCAGCTCCTTTGGCTTCAACCCCCGTCGTACTCAAAGCCTGCACCCCGCCGTTGCCCACGCGTATTGCGTTTGTCGGAAATTACTTGCCACGCGAGTGCGGTATCGCCACGTTCACGACCGACCTCTGCAATGCTCTTACAGCCGAATACGGAGACGGACGCCTGTTTGCGATTCCCGTCAACGATCCCGATTCAAGCTACGATTATCCGGAACAAGTGCGCCTGGAGCTGACGCAGGAGGACATTGCCTCCTATGAGCGAGCGGCGGAATTCCTCAACTTCAACGGCAACGATCTTGTCTGCCTGCAACATGAATATGGCATCTTCGGCGGCGCTGCAGGTCGCTACATTTTGGCGTTGCTGCGCAGATTGAAGATGCCCTTGGTTACCACCCTGCATACGGTTCTGCGTGAACCGGACGTAAATCAACGCATCGTGCTCGAAGAAATTTCACAACTCTCCGATCGCCTGGTGGTCATGAGTGAGTTGGCTGCCCAGCTATTGCGCGAAGTCTACGCGGTTCCAGGCGAGAAGATCGACATTATTCCACACGGTGTTCCGGAGATGCCGTTCATGGACCCGAACTATTTCAAGGACAAGTTCGGCACGGAAGGAAAATCCGTCCTGCTAACCTTCGGTTTGCTGTCTCCGAACAAGGGCATCGAGAACGTCATACGCTCGCTTCCTGCGATTCTGGCCAGGCACCCGAACGTGGTGTACATCGTTTCCGGCGTGACACATCCCCATATCCGGCGGCGAGAGGGCGAGCGTTATCGCGAAGAACTGACAGCGCTGGCCGAACAGCTGGGCGTCTCATCACAATTAATCTTCAACAACCGCTTTGTGAGTGCTGAGGAATTGGTGGAACATGTTGGCGCCGCCGATATCTATGTCACCCCCTACCGGCACGAGGCGCAGGTCGTCTCTGGAACGCTGGCCATCGCGCTTGGAGCCGGTAAAGCAATCATCTCAACGCCGTACTGGCATGCGAAGGAATTGCTCGCCAACGGAAGAGGCGTGCTTGTCCCCTTTGATGATCCTGATTCGATTGCGGAGGCGGTGCTCCGATTGTTGGAGAATGACGCGGAACGTCATGCCATGCGCAAGCGCGCATATCTGCATTCCCGCAATACGACATGGCCGAAGACAGCGCGAGGGTATATGGCAAGTTTCCAACGCGCGCGATTCGAACGCAGTTTGCGGCCAAGACCTGCGCAATTGGATGAGCCTGCGTTGAACGCGCCCGATGATCTACCACTGCTGAATTCCGCTCACCTGTTGAACATGACCGACGATACCGGATTGCTGCAACACGCAATCTTCTCCGTGCCCAACACACGCGAGGGGTATACCACGGATGACAATGCACGCGCCCTCATAGTATCGAACACCTTAAATGAGGCCGCGCTCTATAAGAACGGAGCGGACTACGCAAAGCTCTCTCATCGCTATCTGGCATTCTTGTGGCTGGCCTTCCGCTCCGACACTGGACGGTTCAGAAACTTTCTCGGCTATGACCGGAAATGGCTGGAAGACATAGGCTCTGAAGACAGCCATGGCCGCGCCCTGTGGGCTTTAGGCACTGTGTTGGGTCATTCGCGGGATGCGGGATTGCGTGGAGCCGCAGGCCGGCTGTTCGAGGCTGCTATGCCGGCGACGCTCACGTTTAGCAGTCCGCGTGCATGGGCATTCAGCATTCTTGGAATGCAGGCCTATCTTGATTGGTTCCCAGGCGACAGAGGCGTCCAGAGCGCACGGAACATGCTTGCCAATCGCCTGTTGAACATCTACGAACAGAGTTGCACTGCGACTTGGCAGTGGTTCGAGAAGAGCCTCGCTTACTCAAATGCCAGGCTTTCACAGGCGCTCATTCTGGCTGGGTGGAAAAGCCGAAACCGAAAGATGATCACCACGGGAATCGAGTCACTCGCATGGCTTGTGGCTGCGCAGCATCAAGGCGACGGGGAGATTTTTGTGCCCATCGGCTCGAACGGGTTTTTCACAGAGGGCAGAGAGAAGGCCCGCTTCGATCAACAGCCGATCGAGGCCTGTGCCACAATCTCCGCCTGTCTTGAAACATACAGGCTGACACAAGAACGACGTTGGTTTGAACAAGCGCTAGAGGTCTTCCGCTGGTTTCTCGGCAAGAACGATTTGCAGGTTCCGCTTTACGATGCTGTAACAGGTGGGTGCAGAGATGGTCTCCATCCCGACCGCGTAAATGAAAATCAGGGTGCAGAATCAACGCTTTCGTTCCTGATGGCTCTCCTGGAAATGCAGGAAGCGAAGTTGTCCCAAGCAGAAGAAACGCAACACGAAATGAGTGTCTCCCATTGAATCCACCTATTGATCCTGTGGCTCTTCCGGAGGTCGGTGCTTTGGAACAGGCGAAACCGGCAGCATGCGCAGACCTTCCGCTGTTCACGCGCTATTCCGGCAACCCCATCCTTAGCCGGCAGAATTGGCCGTATGCCATCAACAGCGTCTTCAACGCGGGAGCAGTGCGATTACCTGACGGGGACACGTTGTTGCTGTGCCGCGTGGAAGACCGCAGTGGCCTGTCGCACCTGTGTGCAGCGCGTTCAGGGAATGGAATCGACGGATGGCGTATCGGTGCCGAGCCCACGTTGATGGGCAGTCCGCACGATTACCCTGAAGAGATCTGGGGCATCGAAGATCCGCGCATTACCTATGTTCCGGAACTCGAGCAATATGCGGTGGCATACACTTCCTTTGCGCGCGGCGGCCCAGGCGTTTCATTAGCGCTCACTAGGGACTTTCGCAGCTTTGAGCGATTCGGAGTGATCATGCCGCCTGAGGATAAGGATGCCGCGCTGCTGCCGCGAAGGATCAACGGCTACTGGGCCTTGATCCATCGGCCGATGACGACAACCGGGGCTCATATGTGGATTTCGTACTCCTCGGATTTGCGGCATTGGGGCAGCCATAAAATCATCCTGGAAGCACGACGCGGAGGATGGTGGGACGCGAACAAGATCGGACTTTGTTCTCCGCCGATTGAAACCCCAAACGGCTGGCTGATGATCTACCACGGAGTGCGGCAAACCGCCGCGGGAAGCATCTATCGGCTGGGCCTGGCACTCTTTGACCTGGAGAGGCCGGAAGTCTGCCTGCAACGAGGAAACTCGTGGATGTTCGGCCCCGAAGCCCCATACGAACGTGGCGGAGATGTGAGTGACGTTGTTTTTCCCTGCGGCCAGACCATCGGCGCGGATGGGGATACGATTCATCTCTATTACGGGGCCGCTGATTCTTCCGTGGCCTTGGCCACGGGGAGCATCCGTTGTCTACTCTCTTGGCTGAATGCGAATCCGAGCGCGGGAGACGGAATTGCGCTGTAGCGCACACCATCATTTCCTTGAAAAGGACGCGTAAGATGAACATCGATGCGATGACCGGGCCGAATTGGCTGCCGCAGGTACCTCCCCGACCGTAAGCGAATCCTGATTGATTCGTCTGAACCCAAGCTCAAGTGGTGCTGGAATGAGGCCGATGAAATCATCCATGCCGGCATCCCCTGGCATCAGGAAGCGATGTTCGGCGATACCGAATTGACACTAAGCCCTGCTTGCTATGAGCAGCTTGAGGCGCAAGCAAACTTCGGTGCGGGACGCCTCCTATTTTTTCAAGGTCAGCTTCGAGAATTCATCAGTCTCACCACGCCGAGTTTCGCGTGGGTCAAAGCGATCAAAACGCGTCACGGCAATACCATGACTTCATCGCTGAGGCGTATGGTCGAGGCTCTTGATGCTCCTGGCTTGGGCTTAGTGGGTCCTCTGCCCTGGGAAGCCGTTGTTAGCGACGGTGAGCCGTGCCGGTATTTTATCCGCTCTACCAAATTCATCGAGCAATTCGGGGATGTGACTGAGGAGTCCCGAGCTTTCAGATGTAGACCCGTTCAGCCCTCTAACCTCGAAATCTCACTTGCTGGGCACAGTCGCACCCGTTGGGTGTTCAGTATGTCGCTGCCACCTGCAAATTGTTGCGCCGCGGTTTGTTACTATTTGTTACTACTTTTGGTATGATTTGGGGTTGGCAGCGACTGGAAGCCGCTGGCAACAGCTGGAATGAAGAGCAAAGGTAACCCTAAGCCCTTCAATGGCTTATCATTCTAAGTGCTTTGATTTCAAAAGGTTCCAAAATGCCGCAGTTCGAGTCCCTTCTTCGGCACCAAGTTCTGAGTTAGCTCCTTTAGAAATAGACTTCAGAAGCTACGGAACAACCTTCCTGGAATTTCTTACGTCAGTCCTCATCATCATCCAATGTTTTCTCCAAAGGCCCTGTATCGGCTTTCAGGAGGAAGCACGCGAATCATCGCGTAGAGATCTGCCTATTTAACCGCGGGTGCCGGCCTGCGCCGGATTCCATTTTCTGGGAACTGTCTGGGAGCTCTTGCACGGAGACGCGGTCAGGAAACCAGAAGGCGTTTCGCGACCGCGTCATTATCAACTTGCAGGATGTTCACGCTCAAAATTTATCCAAGATTCGGTTCTGGGTATACGGCTCCTGGAGGAACAACTGCATGATGTCAGAGGCCCCGGCTTAGCGGTTATACCTCAAGGAACGAATATAGGCGATCAGCGCATTGAGATCGGAGTTGCTCAAATTCACTGCCGGCATGCCTTTTGCGCGCATAGCTTCCGACGGATGCTGCAAAAGCTTCTTGAGCATGTCCGGTGGAAGCTCAGAGGCCGTGGAAGTGAGCGAAGGCGCGGCGGCGGTGCCTTCCATGCCTCCGGTCCCGTGACACGTCGAGCATCTTACCTGGAAATAGATACGCTTTCCTGCCAGTTCTTCCGCCGTCAGCTTATGCGGCGGCGTATGGTGCACAGGCGCGGCTGAAGGACTGCTTTTCGCCGCAGCCGCCTCAGGCTTCTTCAGCGTAGCCAGATAAGCCATCAATCCTTCAATCTGCGGATCGGTGAAAGTAAAGGTTGGCATTCCACCCTTTTTCATTTTGGCATTGGGATGACGGATCAAGTTCGCGAGTTGATCATGCGAGAACTTGTGGGTCACTCCAATGAGCGAGATGGCTAAAGGCGTGCCGACTCCATTCTGTCCGTGGCAGGCAATGCAGCCGTGCGACTGGAAGATCTGTTTGCCGAGTGCTGCCGGACCGGAAAGCTTGGCTGAGACGGTCTTCGGCTTCGCGTGCTGCGGCGCGGCTGCAGCATGCAAAGTCTTTGCCACGGGAGCAGGAGCGTGTTTAGCCGGCGCAGCCGGAGCTGATTTTGCCGCCGTCACGTGCGGTGCCGCTTTTGCCGGGGTCTCGGGCACCGGCAGAGACTTGAGAAAAGCCCAAATCTCATGTGCCTGGGCCTTTGAGACCGTTGCAGGCGGCATGCCCTTTGCCGTCATTGCTTTCGTAGGATGATGAATCAGCAAGTCGAATTTCGGCTCTGAGATCTTCTTCCATATACCGGCAAGTGAAGGCGCAATCTTTGTGCCTTGCGCCATGGGGCCATGACAGACCTTGCACGGTTGATGCTGGAAGACAGAGCGTCCGGCTGCCACTTCACTTGCCTCCGCGCTGCTTGACGGCGCCGTGGTTGCGGGATGCGAAACGGTGCTTGCTGTTATGGGAGCAGGAGGTGGATGCGGATGCGATTTCAGTGCCACTGGCGTTGCGGTGGGCTTCTGCGCGCGCGCGGTTTTTGCGGACGGCGCCGGCAGGCTCCTCAGAAATGCAATCACTGCGTTGAGTTGATCTTGCGACAACGCCTTAGGCAACATGCCCTTGGCGCGCATGGCCGCAGTGGGATGCGTAATGTGCATCCGGATCACAGAGGCGGGCGTTCTTGTGGCCCATCCCGCCAAAGCGGGTGCACGCTTTGTGCCCTGCGCCATGTTGCCGTGGCAGGCAAAGCAAGCCTGCGCCTGAAAGATCTGGTGACCCTGCGCAATCAAGGCTTTCTGGCCACCTGCCGCGGGCGATGCTGGCGCGGTGGAGATCGGTTGCGGCGAAAGCGTGCTGTTTGCAGTCTCCACGGTCCCGGAAGAGGAAGCTGCGCTGCTGGATTCGGGCAGGGCGCTCATTTCTGGCTCTACATTTTCTGCGGGTGTGCCCAGAGCGTCGAGATACGCGACCAACTCTTTCAGGTCTCTGTTTGTAAGGTCGGGAGTAGGCATGCCCGCCTTGGTCATGGCAGCGGATGGGTGGTGTAGCAAAGCCACAAGTGCAACAGGAGTGAACTTCTTTCCGATTCCCACCAGGGAGGGCCCGATTGCGCCGCGGCCTCTTTGTCCATGGCAACCGGAGCAGCCATTCTGAGAGAACAGCGCTTTTCCGCGGGCCACCATCGGATTGGCAGAAGCTGGTTGAAGCAGATTAATGGCGCCGGGAGACTGCATATAAGGTTTGAACGGAGTCTTGTCGTAGGCCCTTTCCTGCGCGTCCTGCAAGGCGAGTTGCCGGCGCACGCTTGGTTCATGCATATCCTGATAGCGGCTCAGGAATCCGAGATACGCCATTCCGAGCAGCACGACAGAAACTGCCAGCAGCGGCACCGGACGGCGCCAGGGCCGGCGTTCGAGCTTGCGATCGAGAAAGGGAAGGCAGAAGAACAGAAGCGCCAGCACTGCGGGGAGAAGAACAACTCCAAATATGGTGCGGGGGCCTTCCCAGTACTTGAGCCATTCAAAGAACGGCAGAAAATACCATTCCGGTCGTGGAAGGTAATTCGATGCTGCTGGATTGGCCCGTGGTCCCAGTCCGACTGGCTGGAAATGGGCAAATAGCCCCAGCACGACCATGAGCACCGTGGCAAACACCATGTCCAGCAGCACTTGTTTCGGATAAAAGCTCTCCGGAGGTAATTGCGGCTTAACAGGACTTTCCGATATAGGGCCGGCCGCGCCCGCCTTCCTGAACAGGTAGATATGAGTTGCGATGATTGCGAAGATGAAGCCCGGGATCAACATTACGTGGGCGATGTAGAACCGCGACAAAGTGAGCGTGCCGATTGTGTCTCCGCCGCGCATGAATCGGGCCATCCACGGGCCCACAAGCGGGACCTTTGATACCAGGTTAGTTCCCACCGCTGTGGCAAAGTATGCCTTTTGGTCCCAGGGAAGCAGATAGCCGGTAAATGCCATCGTTATCACGAGCAGGGCCAGTACGCCACCGGATATCCACAATAATTCGCGCCGACCTTTATACGCCCCATATAAGAATGTCTGCAAGAAATGCAACATCAAAACAATCAGCATGGCGCTGGCGCCGTAATAATGCAGACTTCGCAGAAACTCGCCTGCCGTGACCTGCTTGGTAATATAAGCTACGCTTACATGTGCGTTTTGTGCCGACGGCACGTAATAGATCGCTAGACAGATTCCTGTAATAACCTGAGAGATAAATATAAAGAGCAGTCCTGACCCAAAGACATAGGCCCAGCGCGCTCCTCCGGGAATCGGCTCATCAAGAGATACTTTAAGAATCTTATTAAGCCCTGTCCGCCGGTCAAGCCAACGGAACAGGCGCCTGGAGCGCGTCGCAGGTACATCTTGTTTTTCCATCGTGTCTCCTCAAGAAGCGCTAACTTATAACTTCGCGATTCGGGACATCTTCGCGGAAAAACTCGAAATGAACGAGCAAGTCCCCGTCTTCCCTCTTCGTCGGCAGTGGGTCCATTCCCCTTGGAGCGGGACCGGAAACGTGCTTTCCTTCCCTGTCGAAGACGCTTCCGTGGCAGGGACAATAGAACCGGTCCTGGTCGGGCTGCCACGATACAGTGCATCCCAGATGCGGGCAGATAGACGAGAGTACAAGCGATCTTTGGCTGGCAAGCTGCTCTACGTAGACCGCCTCCGAGGTCACAACCTCACGCCAGCCGTCCCGCTTGTCGAAGGTGATCGTTTTGCGCACTGGTTGTCCGCCGGTTGGAGGCAGGGCTCTGAGAGGGCCCACCTTCGACCACAGCGTCGCTCTGTTCTTTGCATAAAGGGGGTACAGCACATAGCGCAGAACCGGAACCGCCAGCAACGCACCCATGGCTGCCGTGCTGATACCGAGCAGCGCTCCGAAAAATGAGCGGCGGCTGATGACGATTACGTCTTCATTCGATTCTGCACTTTGAACCGGCTCGTCATGTGTCATTGACTTATCTTCTCCTGGGAGTTAGTGCAGGTCAGTAGTTGAACCAGATGGCCGCATACAAAGTGTTGTTGTCTGATGCGTTGCGTCCCGATCCGTCGTAGTTGGCCCCGGAGCCGTTGAAATGATCGAACCCGTCATAGGTGAGCGATAAGTCGATGTTCTGGTCGGGCCAATAGCTGGCCTGCAAACCGTACCCGCTTGTATTCGGACTGCCGGTGCGACTTCCGGTCACCGGTCCAGGTGCGTACAGTGTGGAATCATTGTTTCCTGCGAGCGTGAAATAAGACGCGGTAAGGTTGTATTTATTGCCCCAGTAGTAAGTCGCATCCATGCGGCCCAGGTCAAGCGTGTGATCGACTTTGGATGCCCCTCCCGCCTGGTAGGTGGCTGCCAGATGCGAGTTCTCGTGAATATAGGTTCCGTGAACACTCAACGTATCGGCCCCGACAGGCCGCTGGAAGGTGAAATCAAAGGATGGATCTATATACCGGTCCGCAACACCGCTAACTACTCCCGGAATAGATCGCATGAAGATGCCATACGTTCCGACTTCAAGATAGTTCTTGCCGGCATACTGCTGCCATGCGAAGCGCCAGTAAGGAGCAGCGGCGACGATGTTGTATGAAAATCCGTTGCCATCCGCAGGAGCAGACCCACCGGCATGCTCTGAGCGGTAGAGAGATAAGTCCCCATAAAGATGGTTATTCCACATGGCATAACCGCCAACTCCTGCCACGTCCTGCCCCAGAGCTCCGTCAATTACAGGGTCGGCAATCGGCCCCGGAGTCTGATCGGCTGAAATGTATGGATAACCCCACGCCGGCGTGCTGTTCCATAAGTCTTCGACGGTTGGGTTATTGTTCAACGTCACTCCATAGACCAGATCCTTTCCATTGATCTGGGTGTGGTTTCCGTACCGGATGTCCGTGTTGTCCATGGTGAAGTGGTCGCTCTGGTGATCGTAAGTAGCTTGTGCGAACACTCCGAAATGTTTGGCAATCGATCCTGCCAGAAACAGACTCAACTGCTGCGGAAATTCCACCGTTCCGTTCTGCGTACCCGGCTGCTTCTTCTTCGTGTCCGTGTCGGAAATAAGGAGCATCACGGACAACGGAAGGCTTCGCATCAACTGGAGCGTGTTTCCGTTGCTTATGGTTGTTTCTTTGGCTTTACTTATCAGAGTGAAGCCATCGAGCTTAAAATCTCGTCCGAATGGAGTTAGCTCGGGAGGATCGTAGTGGCATACGTTACAGGTGAGTCCCGTTTGCCGGGCAAAGCTCGGCAAAGCCCACGCGGGAGCGGCCCATCTCAATATGAATGCAATCACTGCCAATTTGATAGCCGATTTCATTTGTGTCTTGTACCTCGTACGACAGAGAAGTTTCTGAAAAACGAACTGTTTTGCTTTTTCGTGCGGCCTTGCTTAGGCAGGGGACCGCCTGGACTTAAAACCGCGTTGGCGTCTTTGGACACTCGCGACCGTGAAGGCGTACAGATAACGGATGATTACAAACTCGTCATCTTCGTAAAATTCGGTTGGCTTGCTAGATTTGCCGCGGATTTCGGGTCTATCGCACTTTCTGAGAAAGCGCGGCATCTAAATAAATGCCGGCAATTTGGCCTGGCAGTGTCCCAAGTTGGATAAAAATGTCGTATCGCACGATGTAGAGCGCGTTAAATCTTGTTCACTCGGCTATCCCCTAAGCAGTGATATCCATTGTGATGCAATTTACGTCGCGCCCGATGCCAAGCTCTGCAATCAAAGTGGATTATCCTTCCCAATAATCGAGACAACCGGGTCTGACCGTCATGCCGCAGCAAGAAATTTAGACGTTAATCGTTTTTGGGGAGAGCCTGGTCAGTTTCGCCAGGAAGTTGCCTAATATCAAACCACTTGCGCTGTGGTTTTGGTACTGATGGCAAACGGGCGTGGAAGCGGCGCAGGACAGTCCTGAGGGCATTCCTGGTGGCTAAATTCAGGTGCAGACCAGGCCATCATGAAGTTCCGCCTGTCACCCAGGCATGTTGGACCCGGTTGCCGCACCGTACGTGCCGGAGTGAGGAAAGGCTTCCTTGAAAAATGTGATTCCGAGGATTGCCGAAGATTGCCGTCTATCCGTCGTACACCTTGGATAAGCAGCACAAAGGCCATGGGCACAAGAAGTTCGCAGACATGCGATCGACACCGCCAAGGCCGCCACCCTTCACATCGGGACGACGAGAGCCGCGGATCGCTTGGATTAGATTGCAGATCGGGGGCCAGAATGAGTATGATTCTTCACCGAAAGCGATTTACTACTGGAGTTGCCTCATGCGTCCTCGATTGGGAACAGTTCTGCCGATGTGCATCCTCATGATGTTGTTTCTCAGCCTTTCCGCCTTCGGCGCCGACAGTCTGCAAATGAAGGTGACCAACAACGGCTACCTGAATGCGCGGGGCGTCAGCATCATGCTCTACGATGACAGCTACAGTCCCGTCTTCTTTGACCAGAAGGACGCGGCCATGCAGATGATTCTGCACGGCGATCGCGTCGCCACAAATGGCAGTGTGCGTCTTATGCCGACGCCGGAGCAATGGGATGCGATTCCGCATCTCGACGGGCGCCATGCGGACAAAGAACACGAGCGACTTACGGCAAATCTCTCCTATCCGGACTACCACTTGAGTTACCAGGTGGTGGTAGCCGCGGAGCCGGGCGGTGTGCGGGTGACCGTGAATCTGGATAAGCCGCTGCCTGCGAGGCTGGTGGGCCGGGCCGGCTTCAATCTGGAGTTTTTGCCTTCTATTTATGTGGATAAGTCTTACGAAGTGGACAACAAGACGTTCGGTGTGTTCCCGCGTTATCCCGAGGATCGGATGACCACGGCCCCGCCCAAACCCGGAGACCCGAAGCCGGTGTGGTACGTTGCGCAGTGGCACAAAGCCAAGGGATACACGCAGCCGCTGCCTTTCGCAACCGGCAAGAGTATGATCCTGGCCGCGGGAGACCCGCTTGACCGTGTCAGCATTACCTCAGAGACCGGCCCGCTCGAGCTTTTCGACGGGCGGGACACGGCGCAGAACGGCTGGTTTGTGCTGCGCACACTCATTCCCACCGGCAAGACGAAAGGCGCCGTGGTATGGCACATCCGGCCCAGCTACATTGCAGACTGGACGCGGCCTCCGATGATCGCACACAGCCAGGCCGGCTACGCCTCGGGCTTTTCGAAGGTCGCCGTCATTGAGCTCGACCCGGACTTCGATGCGCCCAGGACAGCAGAGCTTCTGCGGCTCTCAAAGGACGGCACCTTCAAGAAAGTTTTCGAAGGACCGGTCTCGAAGCCCACTCCGTGGCTGCGCTACGACTATGCGAAGTTCGATTTTTCTTCAGTCAGGGCGCCGGGTCTTTACGCGATTGAATACGCCGGCCGGCGCAGCGATGTGTTCCCCATTGCCAAAGACGTCTACAGCAATACCTGGCAAACCTCGCTGGACGGCTTTCTGGCAGTACAGATGGACCACGTTTCAGTGCGCGACGGCTACCACATGTGGCATGGCGTTGCGCATCTGGATGACGCACGGCAGGCGCCCCCGAACACGCCTCACTTCGATGGCTACCGGATGGGCCCGGACATCTATTCTCCTTACAAGGCGGGGCAGCATATTCCGGGGTTGAATGTGGGCGGATGGTTCGACGCAGGCGATTTCGATAACGACGCCTACGGTCAGTACCGGACCATCCAGAATCTGTCTCTCGCGTATAACGCCTTCCACATGAAGTGGGATGAGCTCACGGTGAACGAGAAGGCGCGAGAAGTAGAAATGCATCGCCCGGACGGTGTGCCGGATGTTGTGCAGCAGGTGGAGCACGGCGTGCTCCAGCAGCTTGCGCAGGTGCGTGCGGTCGGGCATCCGTTCGAAGGCATCCAGGCGCCCTACTTGCGGGGATATACGTTTGTCGGCGACGCTGCCTCCCAGACCGACAACCGAATTTATGACCCGAAGCTGGGGCCGAACGAGATCAAAGGGAACTACTCCGGCAAACCGGATGATCGGTGGGCGTGGACGGAATACAACGCGTTCGACATGTACGGGGACTCGGCGTCGCTTGCCGCTGCTTCCACTGTGCTCAAAGGTTGGAACGATCCACTGGCGAAGGAGTGTCTCGATACTGCTATCAAACTGTGGAACGAAGAAAAAGCGCATCCTGCTCCCATGCGCCGCGCGTTTGCGCGTTTCGGCTCGCCGGAGTGGCCGGCAGCGCTGGAACTGTTGATAGCCACCAAGGGCGCGGAGCCGTACAAGCAGCGCGTCGAGGAGCTATTCCCGGCTGTGCTCAAGCGGTTCGCTTTCGGGGGATGGGAAGCCGTGCGGGCTCTACCCTATCTACCCGCCAGTTATAAGGCGCAATTCAAAACCGCACTTCAGTCCTATATCCCGAAGTTGAATCATCAACTGGCTGCCACGCCTTTTGGCGTACCGCCCACGCGCGGCGCCTGGGGCGGCTCGGAGCGGGTGGCGCAGTTCGGTGCCGAGATGTACTTCCTCCACGAAGCGTTCCCACACATCGTGGGCCCGGAATATACGCTGCGCGCCGCCAACTACCTGCTCGGTACCCATCCGGTTTCCAGCGTGTCGTATATTGCGGCGATCGGCACAGCCTCAAAGCTGAAGACGTACTCAAACAATCGTGGCGACCATAGTTACATTCCCGGCGGCATGATTCCCGGTTACGTTGTCATCAAGCCGGATTTCCCGGAGTGTATCACCAACTTCGGCATGCTCTGGTTTGAGGATGAAACCACAGTCTCCGCCGCCAGCAGTTGGGTTCTAGTGGCCAATGCTGCCAACGCCATCGTCAGGCAAGAGATGGAAACGAATCAGGCCTCGGGGAATTGATCTTCGGCTCACGCGGCAGGCTCCTGAGTACTGAAGAAGTAAAAGGTGAATTAGCAACGAAATTTCGGCTCCGCGCGCGTTTGTTCGCAAACAATCGCTCGTCGGAGCAGAATCCGCAGTGCCGGGCCTTGTTATTATGCTGCGCTCAAAAACCTGCCGGTCGTTCGGAGTTGACATTCAAGGCCTGTTCGAGCGCGATACCCACGGTGCCGAGACGGCCTTCTTCAAATGGCGGTGCCAAAAGTGTGACACCCTGTGGGACACGGCGCGGCGGGTTGAATTTCGGCAGCGGCATGGCGGGATTGGGCGCCCAGTCACTGCGTGCTTGAGAGACCTCGACGAATCCGGCGCGCAGGGTCAGCGACGGATGGCCGGTGAAGTTGGTGATGGTGAGCGTTTCATCGCGCAGCGACGGCACAAGGAGCAGGTCAACCTGTGAGAACACACGCGCCATCTCGGCGGCCACCTTGCGGCGGAAACGGTCGCACTGCACGTAGTCAACCGCGGAGAGGAAACGCGACTGGCGGAAGGTGTTCGGCCAGGCATCAGGTGTCTGCATACGCATTTCATCCACCTTGTTGTCGAGGGTGATCTTCTCGAACGCTGCGGTGGACTCGGCAAAGAGGATGACGTTGAGATCGCCGTAGGGCCAGTCGGGCAGCGAAACCTCAACCGGCGCCATCCCAAGCTTGTGCGCGGTTTCAAGCGCCATGCGATCCACCTCGGTCGCTGGCGGCTCGTGCATCCACTTGGGGAAATAGCCGATGCGCAGACCGCGTACCGAGGCTCCGGCATCAAAGTCGAGATGGCATGGTACGCTTTCGAGATCGCCAGGATCGGGGCCGGTGATGGCTTCGAGGACGAGCATGGTGTCCTCAACGCTGCGGGCCATGGGGCCGAGCTTGTCGAGGGACCAGCAGAGGGTCATGGCGCCGGTACGCGGCACGCGGCCATAAGTGGGACGCAAGCCGGTGACGCCGCAACGCACGCTGGGGCTGGTGATGCTGCCTTCGGTCTCGCTACCAATGGAAAAGGCGACGAGACCGGCGCCGGTGGCGGATCCGGGGCCTGCGCTTGAGCCGGACGAGCCTTCTTCCGGCAGCCATGGGTTCATGGTTTGGCCGCCGAACCAGATGTCGTTGAGCGCAAGGGCGCCCATGCTGAGCTTGGCGACGAGCACGGCTCCAGCCTTGTTGAGCCGGTCGACAACGACGGCATTTTGGGCAGGCACACGGTTGCGGAAGGGAGCTGCTCCGTAGGTGGTGCGGATGCTCGCGGTGTCGAGCAGGTCTTTGGCTCCCCAGGGTATACCGTGCAGCGGGCCGCGATAGTGTCCGGCTGCGATCTCGGCATCCGCGCGGCGAGCCTGTTCGAGAGCGTGCTCGGGCGTCAGGGTGATTACGCAACGAAGTTTAGGATCGTAGTGGCGAAGTCGTTCCAGATAAATTTTGGTGAGGCGCTCACTGGTGAGTTTGCGTTGCTCGATCCAGCGGGAGAGATGCGTGACGGGCGCCCAGGCAATGTCCTCGTCGTTCGCAGGCAGCGGGCCGGGATCGATGCGGCTGCGGACAAAGCGGTTGCGGGTTGGGCCCGGTGACATGCCGGGTTGCACGGCACGCACAGTTGACCAGGGCGCCAGATCGTCTTCCAGTACCACCTTGCGCGGGCCGGTGCGGCGTTCGTAAAGCGGAGCCATGGATACACGCCAGCTTTGGGCAGCTTCGGCAAGCTGCGGCGTAGTCATCTCGACGCGCATGAGCTTTTCCGCTTCGGCAAAAGTCGACGAGGAAACCTCGGGGCCAACGGCTGGGGCGGTGGCAAATGCGGGAGGTTGTCCGGGCGGAGGCGCTGAAGGTTTGCCTGCGGACGACTGCTGAGCGTTTGCGTCATTTCCAGCAGCGGAGGCTACAATTCCTCCCGCTAGTCCGGCTGCGGACTGAACCAGAAAATTCCTGCGCGACTTTTCCATTCGATGCCTCGGAGATCGGAATTAGAGACCAGAATTCAAGCCAATATAGAACGAAATATAGCACCGGCGAATAGAAAGGCATGGCATGGGGAAGAATGGGGCTGTTCCACAGGAGTAAGCTTATGGTGCACCAAGAACCAGACTGAATTCCCGCAGATGAACGCCGGGGGTTTCAGTCCTATGCCTGCCTGTACGACAGGTGCTTCTGGTATTTGGTTTATTTACCGCACAATTCCCGGCCTCCTGCCAGGTGCGAGTGCCTCGGACTTTGAAGATGGAGCATGCATCATGAGCATTTCCCGACGGAGCTTTCTTGTTAATACGTCTTATGTCGGCGTCGTTGCTGTATTGGACGGAGTATCGTCGCTTGCCGGTTGGGCTTCAGAGCCGGCCCCGGAACTCAAGCCGTATCTGAGCGGCTTGAGAATGGCCGCAACGCCCGCGAGCCACTATCGCGCCTACCGCTCGAAGTCCGTCACCAATCCGGATATCACGACATGGGTTCAGGTGGACCTTGGCAAGGCTGTCCCTATTGAGAGCGTCCACCTCTATCCCGCATCGGAACGCATGTATCCGGGCCGCGACCAGTACTATGCGGGAGAAGGCTTTCCGTTGCGTTTCCGCATCGACGTTTCCAGCGACGCGGAGTTCAGGAGCCCGAAGTGCATTGCAGACCTGACGGCGGCGGACTTTCCCGATCCCGGCGACAGCATCACGCAATACGCCGCCAAAGGGGTTGAGGGCCGCTTTATAAGAGTGACGGCAACGCGGCTGCGCCCAGTCAAGGTGCATGCTCATGATGCTCCTCATTCGGGAAATCTCACGAATAGTCCCAACTACACGTTGACGCTCGCCAAGATCGGCGTGGTGTCAGGTGGAGCGGATGTGGTTGTCGGAGGCAAAGTCTCGGCCGATCCGCAATACGGAACCACCGAGCTTCTCGCGCACCTTACCCGCCCCGCCCGCCAAGATGGCGAGGGTATTCATCGTGACCGCTCCGGCGCAATGACCGATCCTTCCACCTGGAAGCCGCCGCAATTGAAGGTGCAGATTCCCAGAACAGGTATCACCCTGGCCGGCGGCGTCTTCGAGAAGACGATGCGCAACAACATCGAGTACCTGCTGACATCCTTCACCACAGAAGAACTGTTGCGCCAGTTCTACGAGCGAACGGGAAAGATCAAGAACTTCAAGCCCGAGGGATCGCAAAAATTCTGGGAAGAGGACTTGGCAGGTTCGAATGCAGGGCGCTTCATGATGGGCGCAGGAAACACCCTGCGCTGGATCGACGATCCAGAACTGCGGCGAAGATTGAATGCTGTTGTAGACGGTATTCAGGATTGCCGGGAGCCAAACGGCTACATCATGGCCTATCCGGCAGATACGATCTTTTACTCTGAGCGGGCTGCGTACACGCGCGCATGGGTGACGCACGGTTTGCTTGAAGCTGCGTATGGCGGGAACAAGAAAGCGCTGCCCATGCTGCGCGGCTATTACGACTGGTACAACGAGCAGTCATTCTTACCACTCATGCTGCGGGGTGTCATTCAGGGTGGGCAGGGAATGGTGGCGAACACGCGTGTAGCGCGGAGCCCAGTCGGCAAGCCGGCCGATGCGCGCGTGATCCAGCGCTACTTTCAGGAAGACGAATGGCTCCACGGCCTGGCTCGGCGGGAGCCGAAGCAGGTATGGCAGTATCCCTATGACCGCCCGCACTGCTACCTTCTTACGGACATCGAGGCTTATCTCGACATGTACCTTGTCACCGGAGATCCCCTGTATCACGATGCGGCTCTGGGCGCATGGGAACTCTACCGTGCCCACTGGCAACAGGCAGGCGGCAGCATCTCCATTATCGAATTCCAGGTGGATCCGCCCGATAGCAATTACCTGCATCAGAAACTGGGCGAACTGTGCGGGAGCAGCTTCTGGTCCTTCCTGAGCCAGCGTTTCCATCTGCTTGATCCTGACAATGAGCGCTATTCGGCTGAGATTGAGAAATCGATCTACAACGTGGCGATGGCCAATCAAGACGGCGGCTACGGACTGCGCTACCACACGATTCTGGAGGGGACCAAGGAGAAGGCTACGAGAATCAACACGTGCTGCGAGGGCCAGGGCACACGACTGATTGGATCGTTTCCAGAACACATTTATTCCTTCGCGGCAGACGGACTCTACGTGAATCTCTTTGAACCATCGAGCGTACGCTGGGAGGTTGACGGGCATGCGATGGAGTTGACGGTGATGACCAAATTCCCGTTTGACCGGCAGGTTCAGGTAACCATCAAAAACGATCAAGCGACACGGGCCAATCTCCGCATCCGAGTCCCGTCGTGGTCAGTGAGTCCGATGAAGATCTCTGTGAATGGCAAAGTGGCGGGCGAAGGCCAGCCAGGGACGTATTTTGCAGTGAATCGAGAGTGGTCTGACGGCGACACGATCGACTTCACCCTGGCCGCTGCCGTCCAGGTGAAGCGCTATAGTGGAGCGGACCAGATTGAAGGGAAGAGTAGGTACTCGTTTGAGTACGGCCCCATTCTTCTGGCTGCGGTTGGACCGAACAAGTTGGATATTACAGCCGGGGGAGAACGCGAGCCGCATCAACTGGCTCGGCTTCTCGAACCGATTGCAGGCTCGCCCATACACTTCAAGGTGCATGGGAATCCGGGCCTCAAGTTTGTTCCCTACTGGCAAATCACCAAAGAGGAGTTCAGCTGTTACCCAGCCGTTCGCGCATAATCAACCGGTCCGTGCACCAGATCTCTCCTGTGCGGTGAGCGCCTTTGGAACCATGCTGCTCTTGAGGCGACCCGGAAAATACATTTCTCTTCTGGCGCACGGGCGATCAGCCGTTGTAGATTACCGGGGAGACAAAAATAGCCAGTTGAGGGACCGCAAAATCAGATGCATAGGTGATGGCAGTCGTCGCCGCTACATCGTTCTTCTCTTCTCAGCTGAACTGCCAATTGGAATTCGAGGTGCATTGCATGCGTTCGCTCGTCGCAGTTCTTTCTTTTGCCGCTATCCTACTTGCCGCTCCGGCATGCAGTCGCGCTCAGACCGCCACGCAGCCGGATCCGCCGAATCGCACCTGGCATGCTTCCTGGGTCACGCACCCCACCGCGCCACTTCGCGAGCCTCTCGTTCTGCATTTTCGTCGCTTTCTAACACTGGATGCCGCGCCAGCCAGCTATATCGTCCGCGTGAGCGCCGACAATCGCTTTATTCTGTACGTCAACGGCAAGCGCGTCGGTGACGGTCCCGCACGTGGCGATCTTTCCCACTGGCGCTATGAGAGATTCGATCTCGCCTCCTATCTCCATTCCGGCAAGAACCTCATCACTGCCACTGTGTGGAACTGGGGTGTCTATGCCCCCATCGCCCAGTTCAGCGACCGCACCGCTTTCCTACTTGAGAGCGAAGCCACCGGCAGCGAGGGCATCAGCACCCCTGAAGGCTGGCAGGTAGAGATCGAGCCCGGCCACAGCGCTCTCAACCGCCACTCGGTAACCCAGCGCTCGTACATGGCCGCCGGCCCCGGCGAGGAAATCAATGCCGCCCTGTACGACTGGAAATGGAATACTCCATCGGACAACAGTTCCCACTGGGTTTCTGTCGCCTCACCCATGCGCGACAGCATCTACGGCAATGTGAACCGCGCCCATTCCGCCGCCACAAGGGGCGACAACCCCTGGGGTCTGGTGCCGGATACATTGCCTCACATGGCCTACGAACCCATTAGTGCGGGCCAGGCGGTCCGTATCGAGCCAACCGCAGCCGAACATTCCGGCATGATGTCGTTCCCGGCTCACTCCATCACAATTCCCGCCAACACGCATCTGCACATCCTGCTCGACCGCAAGACTCTCACCACTGGCTACCCGATCCTCACCGTCTCCGGCGGCAAGGGCTCCCAGGTCTGGTTCACATACTCTGAAGCCCTCTATGACAACCACGGTCGCAAAGGGGACCGTAACGCCCTCTACTACACCGATGCACAGAGAATGAAACATCCGCGCCAAGCCCGCGGTCTTCGCGATGAGTTCCTCCCCGACGGTGGCGCCAACCGCGTCTTCGAGCCCCTTTGGTTTCGCACCTGGCGCTATCTCGACCTGGAGATTCATACCGGCGATGAACCCCTGCAACTGGACTCACTAACTGCGGCCTTCACCGCGTATCCCTTTGTGGAGCGCGCCACCTTCAAGTCACCCGATCCCCAGATTGCAGAGATATGGGAGATCAGCTGGCGCACGGCCCGTCTCGATGCACACGAAACCTATATGGATACGCCCTACTACGAGCAACTCCAGTACGTCGGCGACACGCGCATTCAGGCTCTCATTTCTTATGCAGTTACCGGCGACGACCGCCTCGCCCGCCAGGCTCTGGAAGCCTTCAACGATTCGCGGATTCCCGAAGGCATCACCCGTAGCCGTTATCCCAGCTCACTGCCCCAGAACATTCCCACGTTCTCTCTGCTCTGGATCGGCATGCTGCACGACTACTGGATGTATCGCCCTGATCCGGCACCCATCCGCGAATCCCTTCTGGGAACGCGCGCCGTCCTGCACTGGTTTGCCCATTACGAGCAGTCCGATGGCCTTCTGCGCAAAGTGCCCTGGTGGAGTTTCATCGATTGGGTCCCCTCCGGCACGATCCCCACGTATGGCTCGCACGGCGAGTCTTGCGTCACCACGCTTCAGTATCTCGGCGCCCTCGATAACGCCGCCGATCTCGAAGCGGCATTTGGAGATCCTGCCCTCGCCACCCGCTATCGGACGAATGCTGCACACGTTCGCAAAGGCATCTACGGCAAATGCTGGGTCCCGGCCCGCGGTATGCTGGCCGATAACCCTGACAAGACCGTCTTCAGCCAGCAGACCAACATCATGGGAGTTCTCTACGACGCCATCCCCAAAGCTCAACAGCAGGCCGTGCTCCGCAAGATGTTGGCAATCCAGCCGGGCACCACGCCAAACGGCGTTCTCAGCGCCTCTTACTACTTCCGCTTCTACCTGGCACGCGCCCTCGATCACGCCGGCATGGCCGACGATTACCTGGCCTCCATCAAGCCATGGCGTCAGATGCTGGCTCTTCACTTCAGCACCTGGCCTGAAACGCCAGGCCGCACACGTTCCGACTCGCATGCGTGGAGCGCTCATCCCATCTACGACCTGCTGACCCTGGTGGCGGGCATCGAGCCGGCAAGCCCTGGCTTTAAGACCGTCCGCATTGCTCCTCACCTCGGCTCACTGCCTTCGCTCACGGCAACCTATCCGCATCCCGACGGCATGATCCAGGTGAATTATCGGCGTGAGGGCAAAGGTCTGGACGCCAATGTCACTCTGCCCGCCAAGCTGCACGGGACCTTTGTCTTCGGAGGGAGAAGCTGGCCGCTCAATCCCGGCGCAAATCACATCCACGCCCCGGGATCGGGTGGGGACAATTAGACAGCAGGCTTCACAGCTTACGGAATTACCTACTGACAAGGCAGGTGCCTGCGCATTGGAAGGTTCGGTCAACGTCTTTCGCAACGTTGACCGAACTCCTTAATCATTCACACCTTGCAACGATGACCGTGTATCCGAGTGAACCTTTGCGAATCGCCTCGCCTGCTGCTCCCGCAAATTGCTTGGCAGTTTGTAGGTCAACTCCAGGCAGTTGAAGTTTTCCGAGCCCTGCCATAATTTCGATACCAAGCAGCCGGGATTGTACCTCGCGGACCATCTCTTCCAGAGCACCATTGTGTTCTTCCGTACACTCGATACGCATCCCAGACGCCTGAAGTATGGAAGTGTATTTCTCAACAGGGAGCGCGTCACCGATGCAGGCAACCCAGGCAAGCAATCCTTCTAATTCCGGGATCTGTTCTTCCGGTCGAGTCAGGTCACTGATACCCACCTGCCCTCCTGGCTTGAGCACGCGGGAGAATTCGCGGGCAGCGGCGGCTTTGCCTGGAAACGTGCAGAAGGCGCACTCACAAACGATTGCGTCAAACGATGCATCGGGAAACGGCAACTGCTCCGCATCTCCCAACACGAAGTGAGATAGTTCGTTCAAACTCTGCTCGTTCGTCGCTGCGGTGGCTGCCGTCACATTTTCCCTGCTGAGATCGACTCCGGTAACCGTGCACTTGAATGTTGTGGCAAGATGCAATGCGCTTGTTCCGCGCCCGGAAGCAATATCAAGAACTTGTGAGCTCTCATTCAGACCGAGCAATTCCCCGAGCCGTTGAGTCAGGCGAACGCCACCTGGGTGAAAGCTGTCTCCCAGGAGCATTCGCGCAAAGTCGCTCCCATAAAATGTGGCGCAGCACTGTTTGACAACGGCATCTTTCATCGCAATCCACTATTCTGTGCGCGATCTGTCGATCGCTACGAGTGAATCGACTTCCATCCTCTCCGTCCCTGCATGGAAGTCAAATACAACCGGCTCCGGCCGATAGGGCCGTCCTTCGTGCCGAGCCTGCAGGCGCTGCGCCTCCATGGCATCCAATTGCTCACGCGCCTGCTCGCGATATCCAACGGAGTTGTAGGCGCAGAATGGAATCTGCTTGCCGCCCGGAAGCAGAAACTCTTTGCAGCACTTCATTAAATTCTTCTGGTTGAAAGTCCATGGATCCATGAAGTCCTGAAGCATGATCATAAGCATATTGCGCGCAATGTCGCCAATGGTGAGACTCTCGGGTAATCCGCATGCCTGGCACGAGATTGCAAACTGTTCAGCCGACTTTTGCGATCCGGAGACGGATGACGATGACCACAGGCCTTCCAGTGCCTTCTTGATCTCCAGACTGAAGTCCGGCATCACGCGATTGGTGATGTAGTCGAGATAATCGTAGACGTTGACGATGCGCGAGAGCGGCGTCACCTTGTCACCGTCGAGGAAAGCGTAGGTAACTGAGTTGCAGGTAGGGAAGCAGCAGGGAACCGGGATGAAGTCGCTGGCGATGAACTTTCCTCCAGTTTGTTCTTCGATCAAGCCAACGATATCCGGAATGGTCATCCGATTCATCGGGTCATGTTGCATGTGGCGGCCCGCATGGAACGCGGGCTGAAAGTTGATGCCCCGGATGGCGGGATGCTGGATGGCAAGGTCGATGATTTTCCCGACTTCATGATCGTTCACGCCACGTTCAATCGCGGGAACCAATGTGACATTGAGCCCGGCGGACGCCAGGCGATCGAGCGCGCGAAGTTTGTCTTCGAGAATGTCCGGCTCGCCACGGATGATGCGATAGGTTTCACGATCGAAACCGTCGAACTGAAAGTAGAGAGATGGATGGGCCTCGGCAAGTTGTTCCAGAAAACGGTCATCGTGAGCGATGCGTTTTCCATTAGTATTGAGCATCACGAACGGTATGCCCCTTGCACGAGCGGCACGCACGAAGTCCAGAATCCGGGGATGAATGGTCGGTTCGCCGCCAGAAAACTGAATTACCTCGGGGTTCCCCTCGGTACGAACAAAGTCGTCGAGCATTGCCTCGACCTCTTCCATCGTAAGGCTGAAGCCGGGCCGCGCATCGGCAAAGCAGAGCGGACAATCCATGTTGCAGGCGCTGTTCACCTCAATAATGCCCAGGCAGGCGTGCTGTTGATGGTCGGGGCACAATCCGCAGTCGTGCGGGCATCCATCCTTGATTTCGGTCCCGAAAGCCAGCGGGATCGTCCCAGGCTTGTTGAACCGGGAAAAATTGGTATATGCCTGTGCGTCGCCGTAGATAAGCGCTTCGAACGGCCCACACTCGGGGCAGCGCTTGGCCATGTAGACCTTGTTGTCGCGCAGCAGGATCTTTGCATCGATCACTTTGCGGCAATTTGGACAAATACTCCGCGTGAGCTCGTAGAAGACGTAATTTGCGTTTTTCTTGGACCCGCGTTTTAGTTCACGCGCAGAACCATTTCCATTTTCGGATTTTGAGGGCATCTCTTTGCTCCTCGGGCACTAAAGGCAACAGATCTATGCATGGAGCGCTCGGCGCATAAAGCCGAGCGCTCCATGCTAACAACCAGTATCAACTCTTGACGTGGGCCATTCCACTTTTGTTGCGACCTCCCAGCGTCAGGATTTGAAACGAAGCTAGACATCATAACGAGAATGCTTCGCTTTGCTTTGTGCCGATTCAACCAGCCAGAATCCAACCCAGGATTGTGCGATAGGCGACGTAGATTCAGAGTTCGTTCCTTAAGGCCCTTACTATATACGGAGTTCCGTCGACAAAAAAAGTTACACCGTCCGTCCAATTCACAAGTGCAGCGGATCGGCATTCGCTTGTAACCTCTCTTCGGCCCACGACTCGTTATGATTGAGTCGGTCTGAAATGAGACGCGCAGGCAGATGAAAACAGGACAGCAGGACAACGACGCCCCCTTGCGGATACGCGAGCTTTTGACGCGAGAGGGTGGCGCCTCCCAAACAGCCGTGCAGGTTGAATCGAATACGGTCCACTCCCGAGATCTGGGAACCGCCATTCTGGGGCACGCGATGCTTCGCGTTGCGGGCAGTGCCAGTTCCGTGCTGATCGGTGTCTATCTTGCACAACTCGGCACATCCGGTTTCCCGGTTGACGCCGGCTTGATTGGACTGCTTGGCGCCACTTCGTTCGCCGCCGAACTGCTCGCATCGATTCCCTTTGGTTGGGCTTCCGACGCCATTGCTCCGCGCTGGCTGATGTTGTGTGGCGCTCTTGTGGGAGCTGTCGGGGTTCGGATCTTCGCACTTGCTCCGCATGTCGGAATCTTCTTTCTCAGCCGCACGCTTGAAGGAATGGCAGCGGCTGCAGTCACTCCTCCATTGCTTGCATTCCTTGCCGCATCCACATCGCAGAATGCTGGTTTGAGAGCCCGCGTCATGAGTTTCTTTGAGCTCTCATTGCTGGCTGGGCTGGCCCTGGGTGGCGTTGTCGGCACTCAGTTCTGGGTACATTTCCGTCTGAAGTCGTTTTCTCTTTTGGCGTTGGTTTATTCGATGTGCGCTCTGCTTCTCTTTGTTGGCGCGCGCAAAAGCCACTCCCGTGGATCGCGAGCTGCGGTGCACGGCCTGAAGCAGGCGTTGCAGGATCCTGCCATCCGTACGCTGGCGCCGGTGTGGCTCTGCGTCAATGCTGTCGTAGGTCTGTGGCTGGGGCCAACAACCACATTTTTGCTTACCCAAAAGCCAAAAACCACACAGTTCCTCGACGGTATCTATGCGGCAACCCCGTCCCATGTAGGGTGGCTTCTGCTTGGCTATACCTGTGTCTTCGGCGCGGGTGTCTTCTGCTGGAGCTTCGTGTTGCCGCGCATGGCTGTACGCTCAGCCATGTATATCTCGCTTGTGGCTATGGTTCCGGTCTGCTTCTCTCTCTTTGCATTCAACCATTCTGGAGCGTGGAGCCCGTCGGTGCGCATTGGGTTGCTGGTAGTCACAGCATTGTTCATCATGATTGAAAGCGGCTTTACTCCTGCCGCACTTGCCTGGCTGGCCGGGACGCTTGTCAAAAGTGAAGGAAAAGGAGTGGCAATGGGGATCTACTCCGTCCTGCTTGGAATTGGTGCAATAGTGGGCTCGCTGCTTGCCGGATGGCTGGGTAAAATTCTTCGCTTCGACGGCTTGCTGCTCGGAACCGTGGGCCTCGCAATTGTGGCTCTTTTCCTGCTGCGCCAAGTGACTGAACTTGAATCAAGAGAGGCGTCACATGAAACTGCCTGAATACGATCTGGCCATTATTGGAGCTGGAGCCTCTGGACTGATCGCTGCCGATTTTGCTCTGCAACTCAAAGCCCGCACCGCACTCATTGACAAAGGTCCAATCGGTGGCGACTGTACCTGGACCGGCTGCGTTCCCAGCAAGTCACTGATCAAGGCGGCAACCGTCGCGCATCATGTGCGGGGCGCCGCCCGATTTGGTGTGGAAGCTGGTAATCCACAAGTTGATATGACCCGGGTGCGCGCCTATCTCAGGTCAACCATTGACCAGATCTACGAGCCAACAAAACCGGAAAATCTTGAGAAGAAAGGCATGGATGTCCTCATTGGTCCTGCCACGTTTGTTAACCCGCACATGCTCAAGGTGGGAGACCGAACTATCCGTGCCCGCAAGTTTCTGATCAATACCGGAGCTGAGCCTAAAATTCCCGCGATCGACGGACTCGCGCACGTTCCACATTTCACCTACCAAAAGATTTTTGAGAACGATCGCCTGCCTGCCCATCTGATTGTGATCGGTGGCGGCCCTATTGGCTGCGAGATCGCGCAGGCTTATCGCAGGCTGGGCGCACGGGTCACCATTGTTGCCCAACATCTGCTGCCACGAGAAGATTCCGAGGTCTCCGAGTTGATGGAGCGGGTATTTGCCGGAGAAGGAGTAGAGCGCATTGCGGCACGTGCCCTGGCGGTCACCAACAAAGAAGGAGAGATCGCCATTCAAACACCTGCGGGAAATGTGTGCGGTGACATGCTCTTGATGGCTGCCGGACGTGCTCCCCTGATTCGTGATCTGGGGCTTGAGGCAGCTGGAGTCCGGTACTCTGAGCGTGGCATCGAAGTGGATTCGTTTCTGCAGACTTCTGCGAAACATATTTATGCAGCCGGAGACGTGATCGGAGGACCGCAATACTCGCATCTTGCGGGTTGGCAGGGCTTTCAGGCAGTACGTAATGCCTTGTTGCCTGGAAATAGCAAAGGCATGAGTGACTCACTGTCACGGATCACCTTCACGTCGCCTGAAGTTGCGCAGGTTGGATTGACCGAGAGGGCTGCGCGCGAACGCTACTCTTCAGAAGAGCTACAGGTCATGACGTTCGATATTGCAAAGGTTGATCGAGCAGTGAACGAAGATGATCGCCAGGGTCTGCTCAAAATCATGGCGCTCCGCAATGGCAGGATCTTGGGAGCGGTGATTGTGGGCGAGCGCGCCGGAGAAACCATTACCGAGCTTTCTGTGGCTATTCATAATCGGCTGAAACTCGCGGATTTAGCCGCAACCATTCACCCGTATCCCACATATTCGTCCGGTGTGCAATTCCTCACAACCAGGATGGCGATGGAACAGGCGTTTTCGGGGACATATGGTAAAGTGCTTCGAACCGTTTCGGCGTGGTGGCGCTGAGAGCCGGAATTCAACCCTGCCACTCCCCTCGCAATCGCCAAAGTCAACACTTATCGAAGCGTGATGGATAAGTCCTAATCCGGGAAAAGAAGGACGAGAAAGCATGCGGTCACTGAAGTCCGGCTTGCTTCGCCGCGCCTTCGCTGCGTTTTGAGATCAGATTTTGGAAAAATCTCTTCACTACAAAATACGCAGGCTTTGGCACCCGCCACATCGTTACCAGGCCCTTGCTGTTGCGGTATTTTGCATTCTCCGGTATGTCGCTGCCGATGCGGTAAGGATCGGGAAAGTCGTTGTATACCCAGATCGCTCCTCCAGCCACATAGCCGCGACGCTGCGGCGCGTAGATCTGGCGGAGCTGTACGGCAAAAAACTGTGCCTGATGCGAGTAACTGAAGTCTTTGCCGCCTGGTTGGGCATCGCGAGCATTCCAGTTCGCGACGGCTCCGGCGCCATACTCGCTTACCAGGATAGGCTTGTTCGGGTACTTTGCGTGCATCCGGTCGAGCATGGGGCCAACATCATCAACTTTGCCGTAGTACCAGCCGAAGTACTCATTGACTGAGATGATGTCTTCGTTGCCCATTGACACATCCTGCTCCCGTTTGTCTGAAGCAAAGGTTGCAGGCCGGCTCGGATCCAGCTTGTGCACGAAATCGATCGCTTTCTCCACATACCCCGCAACCGCCGGCTTTTCCGATGGGATCTCGTTCGCAACGGACCAGATGATTACGCTGGGATGATTGCGATGCTGCCGCACAATCTGTTCCAACTGTGGTGCTGCGTATTTCTTCCAGACTTCCCGCGAGGTCAGCGTGGCGGCGGAACTTTGCCATGCCGGCATCTCGGTCCACACCAGCAATCCAAGCCTGTCGCAATCGTCATACACATCCTGCGACTGCGAGTAATGCGTGAGCCGGACAAAATTGGCTCCGAGCGATTTAATGTCTTTCATGTCCCGCAAATTCTGAGCGGGACTCATCGACTGGCCGACATCAGGCGCAAATTCATGCCGGTTCACGCCGCGCAGAGTGATAGGTTTGCCATTGAGCAGAATGCGTGACCCATCGGTTTGAATCTGCCGAAAGCCCACGTGGAACCAGGTGATATCGGCGCTTTGCCTGGGCGCTACAGTGCGCACCGTCAGCCGATAAAGCACAGGATGCCGCGGTGACCACGATTGCACTCCGCGCAAATCAGCATCAGTGTGGAGCACGACCTTGGAAGTCGATGCATGCACGGATTCAGTTTTGTGCCAGATAGTCTTTCCGCTTTTGTCAGTGAGCATCAATGAGACAGATGCTTTTTCTGGTCTGTCTTCATGCACATCTGTGGCAACGGCAAGCCGCCAGCCTCCGCCGGACTGCATCGTCGTCGTTACGAAACTCTGAGCGCGAACCGCGGGCCGTTCTTCCAGATAGACCGGCCAGATCAGGCCACCGCCGTCCCACCAGCCGTGCCACTTCGTGTCGGGAATCGCTTCCGGCAATATCGAGTTGTCCACCTCGACCACCAGCGTATTTTCAGCGCCGCGTTTGACGTCGCGGCTTATATCGTAGTCCACATCAAGCCATGGCAAAACCGACGAGCCGATGAAGTGACCGTTGAGCCACACTTTCTGCCGCAATACCGTTCCCGCAAGATGCAGAAACAGATCCTCGTGCGTGTGGGGACCTGTGAATTGAGTTCTATACCATGCCTTGCCCCTGTAAAAGAGATAGGTGTCGCTCGGATTTGGATGATTTGGGTTACGTGCAAACTCGAAGTTGAACGATCCGGGCACCACGGCTTTTTCCCACGGTCCTGGCGTGTTCGGCGCGAACCACGCGTCGCGTTCGCCCTGGCCGCTGGGATCGAAACGGAAGTCCCATTGTCCGGAAAGGTTGATTCGCACCGGGCCTGAGTAAGCCGCGGGGAGCGTTGCCAGGTTCCTCTTGTCCCGTTGTGGCGAAGGGGACGTCTTACCCGGCTGTCGCATAGCGGCTGCGCCTGCTGAGGAAACCATCCCAAAATACACAAGAAAAAAGCCAATCCAGCCGTTCAACTTGCTTCCCTCCGATTTAGCGCCCGGAGCTATCAGTACTCGGGGGCCGCATTCAGGATAGACTCCCCCTGCGGATCCAACTGACCAACGAGATACAAGGTTCCTCTCAGTATTCGATCCTTCGAAGAATACAGGGCAGTGATCGGTTGCGAAATCAACGGCGTAGAGGCTCCTTGGGCAAGTGTGTCATTCGGTCAAGGGAAGCACTGCTCCTCTGCACCCGGTTCTGCACCTTCTGGACGGTTTGGCGCTTTGCTCGCGGACGGATTTGCGCAAGAATTGCCAAAAGTTTCAGTCACATGCGGTCCAGAAGGTGTCCAAAAGTACGTGATGTGAATCACTGTCGGATCATAGTGCGCGCGTCAACAATGTTCTATACATTAGGACCGCTCTTTTATGTGCGGAGGAGTTCGTGGCCCAATCGAGATTGCCGCTTTTCCGCAGGATCTCGCAGGTATTCTTTCTGTTGCTGTTCCTTGGCCTGCTGATCTTCACAGCGTTGCGCGCCACACCGGGTGCCGCTGGCGACATACACATGCGCGCCCCCGTACGTCTGTTCTTTGAATGGGATCCGTTGGCCGCTGTGGCCAACGCGCTGGCTACCCACGCGCTTTATCGCGGTCTGCTGTGGAGCCTTATCATTCTCGTGCCCACGCTCTTTCTGGGCCGCTTCTTCTGTGGCTGGGTCTGTCCCATGGGGACCCTGCAGCATTTCGTCGGCAGCCTTCCCTCGGAATCCAAGCGCGGCAAAAAACGCATCGAATCAAACCGCTACAAACGCTGGCAGACCATCAAGTATGTTGTCCTCATAGCCGGTCTGGTGGCTGCCTTCTTCGGTTCCATGGCCATTGGCTGGCTCGATCCCTTCAGCCTGCTCGTCCGCTCGCTGGGGCTCTCTATCCTTCCCGCCCTCAATTACGCGGCGCGCGCCATTCTGGCGCCCCTCGAGCACAGCCACATCGCCTTCATCAGTGCCGGCGGCCAATTTCTCCACTCCGCACTGCAGGCGACGATTCTCGACTTTCGCCAGGCTCACTTTCAGCAGGGAATTTTCCTCGGCGTTCTCTTTGTGCTGATTCTCGCGGCCAGCCTGCGCGTTACGCGATTCTGGTGCCGCTCGATCTGCCCATTGGGCGCCTTGCTTGGCGTGGCTTCGCGTTGGTCCGTGTTTGGTCTGCACAAAGACGAGGACTCCTGTGACCGCTGCAATCGCTGCCTGCTCCACTGCCAGGGCGGAGACGATCCCATCGGCGGCGCGCCGTGGCGCAAATCGGAGTGCGTCATGTGCATGAACTGCGTCGGCAGTTGTCCGCACTCCGGCATCGACTTCCGCTTCTTCCGCAAAGAAAGGGAAGTGGCCTCGCCCGATCTGGGCCGCCGCCGCGCAATCACAGGTTTCGCCGCCGGTGCGGTTATTGTGCCGCTCATGCGCGCCAACACCGGCCTGGGCAAGGACCGCCATGACCGGCTGCTGCGCCCCCCTGGAGCTTTGGCTGAGCCGGACTTCCTGGCCCGCTGCATTCGCTGTGGCGAATGCATGAAGGTTTGCCCCAACAATGCTCTGCAGCCAACGCTCGATCAGGCCGGCCTCCAGGGCCTTTGGTCACCCACGCTCGTGCCGCGCATCGGCTACTGCGAGCCCAGTTGCGTCCTCTGCTCTGAGGTCTGCCCCACCGGCGCCATCTGGCAAATCACGCCCAGTGAAAAGGGGTGGGTTGTGGGCGTGGGTCAGCCCAACAGCAATCCTGTCCGCCTGGGCACCGCGTTTTACGACCGCGGCCATTGCCTGCCTTGGGCCATGGCCACCGATTGCATCGTGTGCGAGGAGTGGTGCCCGGTCTCGCCCAAAGCGATCTATACGCTTGAGGCGCAGGTTGTGGACTCGACCGGAAAAATCAAAACTGTGAAGCAGCCGCATGTGGATCCCAGCCGTTGCGTCGGCTGCGGCGCCTGCGAGTATGCCTGTCCCATTCAGGACCATCCCGCCGTTTATGTCACAAGCATTGGAGAGAGCCGTTCGCCTTCGAGCCAGATATTGCTGGAACGGAAGTAAAGGAGAAAGATCGGATGACGTTGAGTTCGAATACAGGGAAATTGGCAAGCGCACTGGTTGTCCTGGTGGCCATGCTTTCCGT
Source organism: uncultured Acidobacteriota bacterium (assembly GCA_963830225.1). Classification (GTDB taxonomy): domain Bacteria; phylum Acidobacteriota; class Terriglobia; order Terriglobales; family Acidobacteriaceae; genus Telmatobacter. The sequence continues at coordinate 2,336,119 of CAWHLO010000001.1, forward strand.
GACGGGATGTAAAAAGGCGCAGGTCGATCCCTTCCCGGCTTCAGGTGCCATCGCCGGCTGGCAAAAGACCAGCCAGACGCGCACCTTTGCGGCCAAAGACCTCTGGAAGTACATCGATGGCGAAGCCGAGCAGTACATCAAAGCAGGTGTTGTCACCACATCAACCTCTGACTACAAATACCAGGACAAGCTCGAAGCCGTCGTAGACGTTTACACGATGGGCAATACCGCCGGCGCAGAGAAGATGTTCAGTGTCTCCAGTCAGTCAAAGGGCGCCAAGAGCGTCCAATTGGGCGACGCTGGCGTCGCGTACGCGCAGAGTGTCAGCTTCCGCAAAGGGCCTTACCTGGTCCACATCGTTGCCTATGAGGACACCCCTGGCGCGCCGGAAGCGCTGATGGCGCTTGCTCACGGTGTTGACGCGAAACTCTGAAACCGTGCGCCGGCGCGAATGGATGCCGAAGAGAAGTGGAAACCGGCGCACCGGCAATTTCCGAAAGCAGGAGAAAGCAATGAAAAACCGCCGCGAATTTCTTAAGACCGCCGCTACCGGAGCTGTCCTGTTGGGATCTCAGAGCAAACTCGGCCTGGCTGCGGCCGTGGAAAAGCATGTATCTGGCGCGCGCTCGCGAGTGGTCGTGGCCCGCGATGTCGCTCTGCAGGCACACGGCGCGCAGCTTGATCAGCAACGCATTCTTGCCTTGCTCGACAAAGCGATGGCGGCCTACACCGGCCACAAGAATCCTCCGGAAGCCTGGCAGAGTGTCATCCCTCACGGCAAGGTCATCGGAATCAAGATCAACGGCCTCGGCGGGCGCGGAATCTCCTCACATGCCGTACTCGTTCACGCCATTTGCGATCGTCTGCAGCAGGCGGGTGTGCCTGCGGGCAATATCATCGTCTGGGACCGCAACGCCCGCGACCTGCGCGCCTGCGGCATGACGATCAACACCGATCGCAGCCGCGTCCGCTGCTACGGTTCTGACACCGCCGGCTATGAGGATCAGGAAACTGCCTGCGGTTCCGCGCATCTCCGCCTGTCCAAAATCCTCACCCGTGAGTGCGGCATGGTCATCAGCGTACCCATCCTGAAAGACCACAACATGTCGGGCGTCACCTTCTCGATGAAAAACATGTACGGCGTCATCGACCGGCCTTTCCTGCTCCACGGCAACAACTGCAATCCTGGCGTGGCTGATCTCAACGCTCTGCCGGTCATACGTGAGAAGGTCAACTTCACTATCGGCGACGCTCTCACTTCGGTCTATCAGGGAGGTCCCGTCTTCCAGCCGCAGTACCTCTGGCATCCCGGCACGCTCGTCGTGGGCCAGGATCGTGTCGCAGTGGACTACACCGCATGGCAGATCCTTAATCGCAAACGCGCTGAGGCGGGTATGTCGACCCTGAAGGCCGATGGCCGCGAGCCGCGATATATTGCCACCGCGGCCGATGCCGCCCACCGGCTCGGCACAAATAACCCACAGCACATACACCTGGTGGAAGTGTAGCGAGGAGAAGCAATGGCCGGGGAGAGTGACCACAAATCGAACTTGGGCGCTCCGGAGACGAAGCTTCCTTCAGGCATGTCGCGCCGAGAGGCCATGCTGCAACTGCTTCGCCTCGGAGGAGTCGCCGCTGGCGCCGCCGGAGCAGCTTTCTGGCTTACTGAGCGCAGTGCTCGGCCGGTTCCGGTGCGGTCTGAAGAGGCTCGCCGCGACCACCGCGTAGCCGCCAGTGCAGATCTGCCCCGGATGACCGTCGTCTACTATCCCACCAGTCATGAAACCTCGCCGGTGGCCCACGCCGGTGAGCCGCGGGCACTTGCGCAGCAGGCGCTTGAAAATCTGGGCGGAATCGGCCGCTTCATTAGCCGCGGCGACAGAGTTGTCCTCAAGCCCAACATCGCTTGGGACCGCACTCCCGAGCAGGCCGCCAATACCAACCCGGAACTGGTTGCTGAAGTCGTGCGTCAGTGCTGGCAGGCTGGCGCCAAGCGCGTGGTTGTTACCGATGTCAGCTGCAACGATCCGCGCCGCTGTTTCCTGCGTTCCGGCATTCAGGCCGCGGCCCGTGCTCAGGGCGCTGAGGTCATCCTTCCCGATTCGCAGCTCTTCCGCGAAGTGAATATGCAGGGCATCGCGCTGAAGAACTGGCCGGTCTTCGGGCCCTTCCTCGATGCGGACAAGCTGATCAATCTGCCCATCGCCAAGCAGCATGGGCTAGTAGGCGTCACTCTGGGCATGAAGAACTGGTACGGCATCCTCGGCGGTGAGCGCAATCGCCTGCACCAGGAGATTCACCAGAGCCTCGTCGATCTGGCCAGTTTCATGCTCCCCACGCTCACGCTTCTTGACTGCTACCGCGTGCTCCTCCGCAACGGCCCCACCGGCGGCAATCTTGAAGATGTAGCTATCAAGAAAACACTGGTCGCCGGCACCGATCCCGTAGCCATCGACACCTATGTGGCCAAGGCCTACTGGAACCTGGACCCGCAGCACCTGCCCTATCTGCAAATGGCCGCCGCGCGCGGCCTCGGCACCGTCGACTTTGAAAAGCTCCCGGTAAAGATCAGCCAGCTAACCGCCAAAGCCTGACCAACTATGATCAGTGGGAAACTCCACATCCAATGCCTTCGATATCCTCCGCATTGGGTGCCCTGATAGAATTCCCGGCAACAGGTGCTCCTGAATAGAGGTTGCACGAATTTCCGGTTCGCCGTTTCTCTGGGACTACATGATGAAAGCACTGGTGCTCGAAGAAAAGCTGCGTCTCTCACTGCGTGACATCGAACTCCCGCGCCAACCGGGCCCGGCAGATGTACTCATCCGCATTGCGCGGGTAGGGATTTGCGGGAGCGATGTGCACTACTACAAGCACGGCCGCATTGGACCGTTTGAAGTAAAGCAGCCGATGGTGCTGGGCCATGAGGCGGCCGGTGTTGTGATTGCAGTCGGCTCTGAAGTGCGCGATCTGAAACCTGGCGATCGCGTATGTATGGAACCGGGCGTTCCAGACATGACGTCGCGCTCAAGCCGCGAGGGCCACTACAATCTTGATCCGGCTGTTCGCTTCTGGGCCACTCCGCCGGTTCACGGATGCCTGACAAGCGAAGTGGTGCATCCGGCTGCCTTCACCTTCAAACTGCCTGCGCACGTCACGCTGGCTGAGGGTGCCATGGTGGAGCCGTTTGCTGTGGGGATGCATGCCGCGACGAAGGCCGCCATCAAACCAGGCGCCATCGTCGTTGTCGTCGGCGCGGGGCCCATCGGGATGATGACCGCTCTCGCCGCCCTGGCTGCCGGTGCGGGGCAGGTACTCGTTTCGGACCTCTCCCCGGAGAAGCTGGCGATCGCGGGCCAATATCAGGGTGTAACACCTGTCGATATCCGCAACGAGTCGCTGGCCGCACGGGTTGCCGAGGTGACCGGGGGATGGGGAGCGGATGTAATTTTCGAGGCGAGCGGGAGCCCGAAGGCCTTTGAAGGAATATTCGATCTGCTGGCGCCCGCCGGGACTCTGGTGCTGGTGGGCATGCCGCCAGACTCGATCCGCCTTGACGTTGTGGCAGCGCAAACGAAGGAAGCGCGCATTGAAACCATCTTCCGTTATGCAAATGTCTATCCCAGAGCGGTGGCGCTGCTGGCCTCGGGAAAAGTGAATTTGAAGCCTCTTATTTCGGCTGTCTTTCCCTTCGAACAGAGCATCGCAGCCTTCGAGCGGGCAGCCGAAGGCCGTCCTGCAGACGTGAAGCTGCAGATCGAGATGGAGGAATAAGTAGCTTGAGCACCGACGGCACCCAGGCCGCAGCCCTGCCGGATTCACGGCCGGATCGCCATTTTCTCGGCATGCCGCTCGCCTTGCTGGGCGGCTACATCGCCATCGTTTTCTGCATGACCGGCGACGGCATTGAACAGGCCTTCCTGTCCAAATATCTGGTCAATCTTGGCTTCGGCGCCGGCAATGCCGCGCTCGTCTTTACCGTCTACGGTGCTATGGCCGCGCTCTCCAGTTGGCTATCGGGCGTGCTGGCTGACGTGTTCACGCCCCGCCGCATCATGCTCATCGGCGTTGCGTGGTGGCTGGTTTTTCACGTGTTGTTCCTGTCGCTGGGGCTTCGTCATGCAAGCCTCCCGTTCACGCTGCTGTTTTACGGCATCCGCGGTTTCGCTTATCCGCTCTTCTTTTATGGATTCTTTGTGTGGGTGGTGGAGAAGAGCCGCCCTCACGAACTGGCTGCAGCAATCGGCTGGACGTGGGCCATGTTCACCATCGGCTACGGAATCGTAGGGTCCTATCTGCCGAGCTTCACCATTGGGTGGATTGGCTACATGGGAACGCTGTGGATGTCGATGCTCTGGGTGCTTGCAGGCGGTCTGCTCATCTTTTTCTTCACTCGAAGCGATCCGGAGTTGCAGCGTGAAATAGCCGAGCACCGGGGTGCGCGGTCATCCAGATGGGCTGAGATCAGTAAATGCGTGACACTGATCTTTCGCAACCGGAACATTGGACTGGCGCTGATTACACGTATTATCTGCAACCTGTCACTCTTTGGATTTCCGGTGATCATGCCGCTGTTTTACACGTCGCAGCGTATCGGCTTCAGCGTACCTGAGTGGGCGCGGATCTGGGGCGCGTTCTTCCTGGTGCAGCCGGTTACAAACGTTGTTTGGGGGTTGATCGGCGACCGGATCGGGTGGATGCGCCAGATGCGCTGGTTTGGTTTTGTCGGCTGCGGCACGGCCTCGTTGCTTTTCTACTTTCTTCCGTTACACTTTCCGCACAACATGCTGGTGGCTACCATCGCGGCACTGCTTTTCGCATTCACGGTCACTTCGTTTGTACCCATGGGCGCAATCTTTCCCATGATGGAGCCGGACCACAAGGGCGCAGCGGTGTCAGTGCAGAATCTGGGCGGAGGGCTAGCCAACTTCGGTGGCCCTATGCTTGCCGCTCTCATTCTGCCCATCGCTGGAATCGAGGGAGTGGTGGTGGTCTATGGCGTTCTCTATTATCTTGGTGCAGTGCTGACGCTGTTCATCCATGTGGATCAGCCGAAAGGTACCTCATCTGCGTCTCTGGTGACACATTGAGCAGACGTTGGAGCTTGGGGTTGGCCCACCCGTATTGCAGCACGGCCCATTCCTTCGTCACTCTTTGCGAACCGGATTGCGCGTGCTAACAGATCCTCGGCAATTGCTCCCCAATCTGCATGGGAATCACGCGGCTGGTGCCCATGGCAGTGCGCGCCACGAGCACGCCTCTGTGTTCGCCTGTCACCTGCCCAATCCGCGCCGCATCGCACCCGAGCGGATGAGAACGCAGCACCCTGAGCACTGCATCGGCCGCTTCTGAAGCCACGAAGAACACAGCTTTTCCCTCGTTAGCCACATAAACCGGATCCAGGCCGAGCAGCTCACAAGCCGATTGCACTTCTGGTCTTACAGGCACCGCGGTTTCCTCAATGGCAATTCCCACATTGGAAGCTCGCGCAATCTCATTCAGCGTTGAGGCCAGGCCGCCGCGTGTGGGATCGCGCATGGCATGAACAGCCCCGCCGGCGGCATCGAGCACCGTTGCGATCATTCCATTCAGCGCCGCGCAATCCGAGCGGATGGGACTCTCGAACTCCAGTCCCTCGCGCACGCTCATGATCGCCATGCCGTGATCGCCAATGGTTCCCGAGACGATTACGGTGTCTCCAGCCTGCGCGCGATGCGGGCCAACCTGAATCCCTTCGCGCAGCACTCCAATGCCTGCGGTGTTGATGTAGCAGCCATCGCCGTGGCCGCGCTCAACAACTTTGGTATCTCCAGTAACGATCTCGACGTCGGCTGCTGCTGCCGCCTTGCCCATTGCCTCCACAATTGCGGCCAGTTGCGCCAGCGGAAATCCTTCTTCCAGGATGAAGCTGGCGCTCAACGTGCGCGGCACAGCACCGGACACAGCCAGGTCGTTCACTGTTCCGTTCACCGCCAACTCTCCGATCGATCCGCCTGGAAAGAACAACGGCTGCACCACAAAAGAATCGGTGCTTAGCGCCAGCCGCGCGCCTGCAACATCGAGCACTGCCGCGTCGCCCAGGTTTTCCAGCGCAGCATTGCGGAAGGCGGGAAGAAACAGATGCTCGACCAACTCATTGCCCAGCTTGCCGCCGCCGCCGTGTCCCATCACAATCGTGGGACAATCCGCTAGCGGCAACGGGCAACTCCAGTTGGTGAAATCGGGTGCTTCAGATTTTGAGTCCACTGTCATTCCTTTGCACCGGTTCAATTGCCAATGCCGCTAGATTCGCAAACCCACCAAGCCTAACCGCTGAGGCCAGCGCCCGACTTCGCCAGATCCTCTGCTGACAAGAAGCGCCCATAATTGTAGTAAGCCGCACAAGCTCCCTCGCTCGACACCATCGTCGCGCCCAGCGGGTGTCGCGGCGTGCATTCCCTGCCGAAGGCCGCGCATTCCGCCGGCTTGATCGCGCCGCGCAGCACATCCCCCGAGCGGCACAGCGGCGATTCGTGTGTGTGAATTCCGCTGATCTTGAATCGCTCTTCGGCATCAAATTCGCGATACGCAGCGCTCAGCCGCCAGCCGCTTCGTGGAATCACCCCGATGCCGCGCCAGGCCCGGTCCGTCACTTCGAAGACCTCGGCAAGCAATTGCTGCGCCGCACGATTACCCTCCCGCGTGACCACGCGAGGATAGGCGTTTTCCACTTCGTGCCGGCCGGCCTCGAGCTGCCCAACCGCGCGGCGGATTCCGTCAAGCAGATCGAGCGGCTCAAACCCCGTAACGATCATCGGAATCCCGTACTTCTCAGCAAGAGGCGGATACTCCCAATACCCCATCACGCTGCACACATGGCCCGCGAGCAAAAACGCCTGCACCTGGTTTCCCGGCGACTGCATGATGGCCTCGATGGCCGGCGGAACGAGCACATGCGAAACCAGCAGCGAGTAATTCTTCAGCCCGCGCCGCCTGGCCACATTTACGCTCATCGCGTTTGCCGGCGCCGTGGTCTCAAACCCCACGCCGAAGAAGACCACCTGCTTGTCGGGATTCTTCACTGCCAGGTCCACGGCATCCAGTGGCGAGTAGACAACGCGCACATCGCCACCCCGGCCCTTTACCTGGAACAGATCGCTCTCACTGCCGGGAACGCGCAGCATATCGCCGAACGAGCAGAAGATGACGCCCGGTTGCGCGGCGATCGCCAGGGCGTTGTCAATCAGTTCCAGCGGCGTAACGCACACCGGGCATCCCGGCCCGTGAATCATCTCCACGTTGGCTGGGAGCATCTGGTCAATTCCGTTTCTGATGATGGAGTGGGTCTGGCCGCCGCAGACCTCCATGATCTTCCACGGCCGCGTCACAAGTGTATGAATCTCGCGCGCCATCCGTTGCGCAATCTCGCCGTTGCGAAACTCGGTGAGGTACTTCATTGGTTGTTACAGCTTCCGTCGGGACACGGCGACTGCGGAGCCTTTGCAGCTCGCGCGAACGCTTCTTCTTCGCCGGCTAACTCCTCGTCCAGCACGCCCATCGCCCGGAAATCCTCGAGCGTCTGCCGGGCGGTCTCCTCGTCGATTTTGGAGATGGCGAAGCCCACATGGACGATCGTGTAGTCACCAACCTGGATCTCAGGCACGTAGTCGAGGCACACGCATTTGATCACGCCGCCGAAGTTCACCCGGCCCATGCGGACAGTGCCGTCGGAGGTAATCTCTTCCACCTTGCCTGGAATCGCGAGACACATGGCAACTCCTTTATACCGCGATCGGAGGCGGAAAAATATGACTTAAATCACGCGGAGCGCTTTCACTTCCGGAGGGCAATGCCACCCGCTCAGTCCGAAACCATCAATTCTCCCGGCACAATCGGCCGAGTCCGCGGCAGCACGCCCCGGCTCGCCAGCGTCCCCATCGCCGCAAGCGCCAGCACAAACGCGCTCAGCTTGATTAGGCTTCCCATGCGCGTTTCAGGCAGCAACTTCCACAGAATCAGCAGCACCGTTTGTGCAACCGTTACAGCCCATACGGAGCCATAGAAATAACGCCGCTCAGCGCCCTCGCCCTTGGTAGACGGGCCCACTCGCGGCAGCCAGCCCATCAGTCCCAGCAGCAGGATTGCCGCGCACAGCGGTGAATAGGCGTAGTCATAGATCTGCTTCAGATACCAGACGCCGGTGATGACCGCCACCACCAGTCCGGTTATGTTCAGCAAAGCAAAATTCAGAACCGCGTTCCAGGCAAAGGTGTAGCAAACACGCCGGTAGAGCGGATTGGGCTTGTCCTCATCAAAGCGCAGGATGTAGGGCGCCGGCTCCACGCCGGGCATGCGCCCGCGTAGTCCCGCAATGCCCGTGCCCACCAGCACCGCCGCCAGCCAAGCCCAGTTGCCCCAATGGAAGCCGCGGTCGAAGAGGCTGAAAGTCAGCGGACCGGGCGCCAGAAAGAACACCCAGATCCAGATAGGCCAGTGCGCCATCCTGTATTTACGCGTGTTGCGCTCGCGGATCTTCCGCTTTGCGGCATATTCGAGCTTTCCGCTATATCCCATGGGCTTGAGTCTTCCAAAGCTGGCCGGAGCGCGTCAAATCGCCCCGTGTTATTCGACAGTTACCGACTTTGCCAGGTTCCGCGGTTGATCCACGTCGCAGCCGCGCCACACGGCGATGTAGTAGGCAAGCAGTTGCAGTGGCACAATTTCGATGAGCGGAGACAGCAGCTCAATCGACGGGGGAATGAAAATCGTTTGCTCCACAAGGTTGCCGATTGTCTTGTCGCCTTCGGTGGCCACGGCAATCACGCGGCCCGACCTTGCCGTTACTTCCTGAATATTCGAGAGCGTCTTCTCGTATCGCAGCTTAGAGGCCGGGTCCCGCTCGTCGCGCGTGGCCAGCACCACCACCGGCAACGTCTCATCGATCAGCGCGTTGGGCCCGTGCTTCATCTCGCCGGCCGGGTAACCCTCGGCGTGGATGTACGAGATCTCCTTCAGCTTCAGCGCGCCTTCCAAAGCGATGGGAAAATGAATACCGCGTCCAAGGTAAAGGAAGTCCCTCGCCGTAGAGAAGTCCTTGGCCAGCTGCTCGCACTGCGCCGAGCTGTTCTTCAGTACCTCTTCAATGATCGCCGGCACGCGGCCCAGCTCTTCGATCAGCGCCACGGACTGTGCCGTGTCCAGCTTCCCGCGCAACTGCCCAAGCTTCAGCGCCAGCAGGAACAGCGCCGTCAACTGCGCCGTAAAAGCTTTGGTTGAAGCCACACCGATCTCCGGGCCGGCATGGGTATAGACTGCGCCGTGAGCCTCGCGTGCCACCATGGCGCCCACCACGTTGCAGATCGCCACAGTTTTCGATCCCAGCGCGATCATCTCCCGCTGTGCCGCCAGCGTATCCGCCGTCTCGCCCGACTGCGTAATCAGCAGCCCCAGCGCCCCGGGCCCCGCAATCGGATTGCGATAGCGGTACTCGCTGGCGTAGTCCACGTCCACCGGCAGCCGCGCCAGCCGCTCGATCATGTACTTGCCCGTCAGCGCCGCGTGCCAACTCGTGCCGCAGGCCGCGATATTGATGTTCGTTGCCCGCGCCAGTTCCTCGTCGCGGATGTCCATCTCCCCCAGGAACACCTGGCCCGAATCCAGCGAGACGCGCCCCATCGTGGTCTCGCGGATTGCCCGCGGCTGCTCCCAGATCTCCTTCAGCATGAAGTGCTTGAAGCCGCCTTTTTCCGCCTGGATGGGATCCCAGGCAATGCGCGTAATCGCCCGCTGCACCGGCCGCCCTTCGAAGTCTGTCAGCGTAACGCCCTGCGGTGTCAGTACGGCCATGTCGCCGTCGGCCAGGAAATAGATATTCCGCGTGTGATGCAGGATGCCCGGCACATCCGAGGCCACAAACGACTCGCCCTCGCCCACGCCGATCACCACCGGCGGTCCCTGCCGCGCCGCCACAATCTTGTCTGGCTCGGCGGCTGACAGCACACCCAGGGCGAACGCCCCGTTCATCCGCGCGGCCGCCCGCCGCACGGCGTCTTCCAGCGGTACGGGATCGTCTGCTGCTTCGCCCTCCTTCTGTACCTGCTCTATCAGGTGGGCGATGATTTCGGTATCGGTCTCAGTGACAAACTTGTGGCCCAGCGCGGTCAATTCGGCCTTCAGTTCCAGGTAGTTCTCAACAATGCCGTTGTGGACCACGACGATGCGTCCCGAGCAGTCGCGGTGCGGATGGGCGTTTTCTTCCGTGGGCCGTCCGTGTGTGGCCCAGCGCGTATGCCCGATTCCGAAGCTGCCGTCGAGCGGACGCTCACGCAGCACTTCTTCCAGGTTGCCCAGCTTGCCTGAGGCGCGTCTGACCTCCAGCGTTGGCCTGTCCGCGGAGCCCACGGCAATTCCTGCCGAGTCATATCCGCGGTATTCGAGGCGCCGCAGCCCTTCCACGATGACAGGGACAACCTTCTTACGCCCTACATACCCGACAATTCCGCACATGAGATGATTCTATGCGACCTTGACCTTGGAAGCCGCAGCGGACACTGCTCCTCGGGCCTGTCGCGAGAAGTTCGCGCCAGGGGGTAAAAGGCGGTCTGATTCGCCAATTTTTTGGGGCGGATTCGGGCGATTTGGGACGAGATTCGATGGTGTTTTGTCCTGGATTTGAAAATTTGTTTATAGATTAGTTAATATATAAGCTATTGATTCCATTCAATAATCTCAAAAATTGTTGAAAATTTGCACTGTATTTGGTGCAGATTTTTGCGGAATTTTTTTTGCATACGAGGGCCGCTCCCGAGACGGCAACGAGAGCGGTTGCGGAGCGAATTTGTCGGACTCGGGCATAATGGCAATCTCCTGCTGGCCGGTGGTTGGGGCGCAATTTTTCTGTCGATAAGACCATTTTGCACGAATCGGCGAAATAATCTGCAAAGCAGGGGGGGCGATTTGACTACTGCAGCCACAACGGGTTGTGGCTTAACGGACGGTGGCGATCGCAGGTCAGCCACCGCCGACCATGAGACAAAGCTAGAGAGTCGATGCAGGAGAGAGGCCCCGTCGAGGATTTTCTTAGGTAATGGTTGCCGACAATGCGCCCGCGCTGCGGTTGGTGGGCTCCTAACCGCCTATTTTCAAATTAGATGTGCGGATTTTTGGACAGTCGGCGACGTTAGGAAAGCAAACTGGGGCGGATCGCTTCCTCAGATATACTCGCTGCATGCTCCCATCTGGTAGGGCCCCACTCGATCTGAATAAAAATGCTTGGATCGTGCTCGTCAGCGTCAATGCTGCTGCTCCCGCTACGGCAATTTGGGAATACCACTCAGGCAATGCCGATGCGAAGGCAGTGTTGCTGAGCGTCGCGTTCGTCCTGATCACGTTTAATTCCATTGCTCTTTGGACGCTCTTTTCTCGCGCGAGGCGGAAAGGGTGGCCATTGCAGAAAATGAAACTGAGCTTCGCTGCGGGAGTTATGGCAGTCATCGCCTTCTTGTCGACAGGCCGTGGGGGTTTCGATAGTCGAAAGGCAGAATAACTACTACGAACAACTGGCGATGTCGGATAGACCTCTGAGCACTATTCAGCCAGAGCGGAAGCGATTGGTCGTGGAGTACATTCGGCGTGCTGCCGCGATTTCCCAAGAAGAAAACAAAGATGTAGTAGCGAGCGAAAAGAGTGCCGATGAATCCTGCCGTCTACTCACCTGAATCATTTGCGAACCAAGAAGTGATGCATTCAACGGTGGCGCATTTGACGAGGTACGCTCAAATCGATTTCAGCGATTTTGCCAAACAGGAAGCTGTGCGGGCGGACTTCCGGCGGAAAATGGCGGCTTGTGACCCCGAGTACCTGAAGAACTGGGATGCCGGCAGAACGGGCGTCGAAGAGTTGCAGAATTCGGCAAACCAGTTGGAGCACGATTGGTTCGCCAGCGTTACGGCCCTTTATTCCTACGGCGAGAAGCACGCACGGCAAATCAAAGTGAAAGCGGGAAAGATCTCGATCTCAGAACCAACCGTTCGCCAGAAATTTGATGATCTTTTTCGCCACAGCAAGGCTCTGCACGAGAAGCTCGATCAGGCTGTGCAGGAGGAAGTCCAGCACCAACGACAAGCCAAAGCTCACATTGCCGGTTGACGGGGGCTTTCTCGCGAGCCTGTGACCGCCCATTAAGGAGCCAGGCGGCAAATTCGCTTTACGAAACAGAGCGATATACTCTTGACGGTATATCCACTCAGAGGTATATTGAGAATGCAATGGACCGTACTGATTGCAGACGAATTCGAGCCGGAGTTCCTGGCCTTGAAAATGGACGTTCAGGACGAGATTCTCGTCTTGACACGCCTGCTGCAGCAATTCGGCCCAAACCTGGGACGTCCGCGTGTCGATACGCTCAAGGATTCCCGGCACGCGAACATGAAGGAGTTGCGTTTTGACGCCGCGAACGGGATTTGGCGCGTGGCTTTTGCCTTTGACCCGAAACGCCGGGCAGTTCTGCTGGTGGCGGGCGACAAATCGGGCGGCAGCCAAAAGCGGTTCTACCGCGAGTTGATCCGCAAAGCCGACGAACGGTTCGAAACGCATCTGCGCCGCATCAAAAAGGAAGGAAAGTAATCATGGCCCGGAACGTCAATGACATCATTAAGAGCTTGCCTGCCAGCCGCCGTCGGAAGATCGAAAAGCGTGCCGCGGCTTTAATTGCCGAAGAAATGACCTTGCAGGAACTCCGCCGTGCACGCGCAATGACCCAAGTTCGCCTCGCGAAGAACCTCGGGGTCGCACAGAAGCAGGTCTCCGAGATCGAAAAGCGCACTGACATGCACATCTCGACCCTGCGCCGTTCCATCGAAGCAATGGGCGGAAAGCTCTCGCTTGTTGCCGAATTTCCCGATCGCAAGCCCGTCGTGCTTTCCGGCATTGCCGCAATCGACTCCTGACGTGACTGCTTTCTCCTTGCCTCCCCGCCGGATGCTCTTTGTCGCTACGATCCATAGCCGCAGCTTCGCTCGCGATGTTCCCGTGCGATTTACGCTTCCCTCAATCGCATCGCCCGGTCGTATCACCGGCAAACCGGAAATTGCCCTAAAAGTGGTCCGCGGACACTGAGGCCCCATTGATCTTGTGCGGCTTGTGCAGGGGTTGAAGCCCCCGCTTCTGTCGGGGAGAGCTTTCCGCAGCCTGTGAGGCCCGTACCCACCAAATTAGGGCGCTTTTTCCGTTTGCCGCGGCGAGTGAAGCTCTCACCGTATGGTTGCGGCGCTTTCGGAACCAGATTTTTGCCGCGAGGCTGCTCTTAACGCACCACCCTGTCCACGACCTCGCCGGTGGCGGAAAGGAGCGTCAGCGCGAGCGGCATCTGGCCAAGGGCGTGGCTGGAGCAGCTCAGGCAGGGGTCGAAGGTGCGCACGACCGCCTCGACGCGGTTGAGTATGCCTTCGGTGAATTTGCCCTCTTTCACATACTGCTTCGCAACCTGTAGCACACCTCTGTTCATGGCGTTGTTGTTCTGGCCGGTGGCAATCACAAGATCAGCCCAGACAATCTTGCCGTTTTCGTCCACCTTGTAGTGATGGTGCAGAGTACCGCGAGGTGCTTCGGCCTGGCCGGCGCCTTCAAGCCGGTTGACGCCGGCGCTGGCGCGAACATGCTTGTCGAGAATGGTCGGATCGTTGAGGATCTGCTCGATCTTTTCGATGCCGTAGAGAATCTCGATAAGGCGCGCGTGGTGATAGTAGAACGAAGCCTGAATAGGACCATCTGCGAGTTGCTTGAATTCGGCAAGTTCCTTGTCCGCACGCGGTGTACCCATGCTTTTTACGATGTTGAGGCGCGCCAGCGGACCTACACGATAACTGCCTTCGGGGTAGCCGAGAGGTTTGTAATAGGCGAACTTGGTGTAGCTGTATGGCTCGACCGCTTCGCCGATGACGTTCTTAAATTTGGAGGCGGTGATGCCGTGATCGATCATGCCGCCGCCCGCGCCAATCAGGCGCAGCGTTCCCCCGTTAAACTCAATGGATTCGTCTTCGTTGATGAGGCTCATGAACAGCGACGGGAAGTTGGCGAAGACCTCGATCTCCGCCCTGAAGTTGTCAGCAATTCGTTTGTACCACTCGAGTGCGAGGCCGGCGTGGGCATAGGCCTCGGGAATCATGGCGAGAATTTCGTCGCGTTTATGCTGCGTGAGGGGTTCGGTGACGCCGCCGGGGACAACCCAGCCGGGATGGATGCGCTTGTCAGCCAGTACTTCGATGATCTGCTGGCCAAAGCGGCGTAATCCGACGCCTGCGCGGCCCAGTTCCGGCTTTGCCGCAGCTACGCCAAAAATGTGACGTACGGCGGGGTCGGATTCCATGCCCAGCAGCAGGTCCGGAGAAGCGAGGTAGAAGAAGCTCAGGGCGTGCGACTGGACCATCTGTGCCAGGTTCAGCATTCGCCGCAGTGCGGAGGCCGTGTGGGGGATGCGGACCGACATGATGGCTTCGCAGGCTTTAGCGGAGGCGATAAGGTGCGAGACCGGGCAGATGCCGCAGATGCGCGCCATCAGGCCGGGCATCTCGTAAAACGGCCGGCCTTCGGAGAAGCGCTCAAACCCGCGCACCTGGGTGACATGGAAGTGCGCGTCTTCCACTTCGCCCTGGGCATTGAGCTGGATGGTGATCTTGCCGTGCCCTTCGAGGCGTGTAACGGGATCGATGGTGATGGTCTGGCTCATGGCTCAGGCTCCAAAGCGTGTGAGGGCCGAAATATCCAGTGGCCCTCCGTTAATCAGCGCGGTCAGCGCGGTATGGAAGGTCTCGGCCGATGGCGGGCAGCCGGGGAGGAATACGTCGACCTTCACGAATTCATGAATGGGACGCACCACGCGGAGCAGTTTGGGGACAACGACGCAGGGAATCTGCGGCTGTGCGCTGGCGTTCTCGATGTACGCCCGGTCCAGGATGGTCTCCGGGCCGATGGGGTTGCGCATGGCGGGTACGTTGCCGGTGACCGCGCAATCGCCTATGGCGACAAGCATTTTGGAATGCGCGCGAATCTTCCTGATCTTTTTTTCGTCGTCTACCGTGGCCACTGCGCCCTCCACCAGCGCGATGTCCACGTCGTCGGGGAACTCTTTGGTATCCACCAGGGGGCTGTAAACGACATCCACGAACTCGGCCAGTTCGATCAGACGCTCGTCCATGTCGAGGAAAGACATGTGGCAGCCGGAGCAGCCATCGAGCCATGTAGTTGCCAGCTTTGCTTTACTCATTGCGCCTCCCTCATCAGGTTCAGGTAAGGCAGAAAATCGGGGTACTTTGGATGCTCGGAGCCGATCTTGCTCTTATCGAACAGTGCTCCGGTGGGACAGACCTGGACGCACTTGCCGCAGCGAGTGCAAGTGGAACTTCCCCAGTCATCGTGCAGATCGGTGATGACCTGTGAGTTGATGCCGCGGCCCATCACGTCCCACACGTGCGCACCCTCAACTTCAGCGCAGACGCGCACGCAGCGCGTGCAGAGAATGCAGCGGTTGTGATCGGCGGTAAAGCGCTCATGCGAGGCGTCGACGGGCAGATCGGGGTTGCGATAGGGCAGCCGTACGTGGGTCACGCCCTGCTCCTGCGCCAGCGTCTGCAACTCGCAGTGGCCGTTGGCGACGCAGATTGAGCAAACGTGATTGCGTTCGGCGAAGAGCATCTCGAGGATGAGACGGCGGTGCTTCTGCAGCCGCTCCGTGTTGGTGCTGATGGACATGCTTTCCTGCACGGTGGTGACGCAGGCCGGCGCCAGCTTGTTGCTCCCGGCGATTTCGACCAGGCAGAGGCGGCAGGCGCCCACGTCGCTGAGGCCGTCGAGGTGGCAGAGCGTAGGAATGGGGATGTTGCTTTCGCGCGCCACTTCCAGGATGGTCTGGCCGGCGCGTGCGCTCACTTCCTCACCGTCGATTACCAGAGTTTTGACATCGACTTCGACGCTCATGCCAACACCTCCACGGGAGCTTCCATGGTGCAAACGCCAGCCGGGCAGCGTTTGTGCAGGATGTGCTCGAGGTACTCGTTGCGGAAATATTTGAGTGTGCTGAGCACGGGGTTCGGTGCGGTCTGGCCAAGCCCGCACAGGCTCGCTTCCTTGACGGTGGAACAGAGATCTTCGAGCAGTTCGAGGTCGTCCATGGTTCCGGTGCCGTTGCAGATACGGGTAAGCAGCATGTACATCTGCGCGGTGCCGGAGCGGCAGGGAATGCACTTGCCGCATGATTCGGTCATGCAGAACTCGACGAAGAAGCGGGCGACGTTGACCATGCAAGAGGTGTCATCCATGACGATCATGCCGCCGGAGCCCATGATGGAGCCCATGGCGAGAAGCGCATCGTAGCTGACGCCGACATCGAGCATTTCAGCGGGGATACAGCCGCCGGAGGGACCGCCGGTTTGCACCGCCTTGAAGGTGTGGCCCTCGGGTACGCCGCCGCCGATGTTTTCGATGATTTGGCGGAGCTTGATGCCCATGGGCACTTCCACCAGGCCGGTGTTGGAGATTTTGCCGGTGAGCGCAAAGACCTTGGTGCCTTTGCTGCGTTCTGAGCCCATGTCAGAGAACCACTTGCCGCCATTGCGAATGATGGGCGCAATGTTGGCGAAGGTCTCAACGTTGTTAATCAGGGTGGGTTTGCCCCACAGGCCGCTGACGGCCGGATAGGGCGGGCGGGGCCTGGGAGTGCCACGGCGCCCCTCGATCGAGGCAATGAGTGCCGTCTCTTCGCCGCACACAAAGGCGCCGGCGCCGAGACGAATCTCGATATCGAAGCTGAAAGGCGTGCCGCAAATATCGTTACCGAGCAGGCCGCGGCGCCGTGCTTCGCGCAGCGCGGTGGTGAGCCTCGAAACGGCGACCGGGTATTCCGCGCGAACGTAGATGAACCCTTTGCTGGCGCCTACTGCGTAGCCGGCGATGGCCATGCCTTCGACGATGCGGTGCGGGTCTCCTTCCATCACACTGCGATCCATGAAGGCGCCGGGGTCACCCTCGTCTCCGTTGCAGACAACGTATTTCGAGTCGCCGACGGCCTTGGCTACGGTACTCCACTTGAGGCCGGTGGGATAGCCGCCTCCGCCGCGCCCGCGCAGGCGGCTTTCGGTGATCCGGTGAATGACGCCGTTCGGTGTCATCTCAGTGAGCACGGTGAGCAGGGCTTTGTAGCCATCGCAGGCAATGTAGTCGTCGATCTTTTCGGGGTCGATATAGCCGGCATTCTCGAGGACTACACGCACCTGGCTGCCGAAGTGGTCGCTCAGGTCGCACTGTAATTCGGGAACAGGTTTCGCGCCGAGGCTGGAAACGATATGATCGGCATGGTCTGCGTTGACTTTGCGGTAGAAAACGCCGTCCGGATCGACGCGAACCAGCGGGCCGTGCGAGCACGGGCCCATGCAACCGGTGCGGCGGATCAGGACCTTCTTGCCGGAATCCTCGGTAGCCTTCAGCAGGGCCTCCTGGAGCTTATCGGCGCCCTGGCTGGCACAGGCCAGGTCCATGCACACGTTCACTTCGTATTCGTGCTTCGCGTTCTCCTGCCGAACGCTCTTCGCAATCTGGTCGAGCTCCTCGAGATTCATTCCACGGTCCACCTTTCCAGTTGCTCGATCATCTGTTCATCGGTCATCTCGCCGGCCACCTCATTGTCGCAGAGGGCAACAGGTGCGCGGCTGCAGGCGCCCACGCAGCGTGCGGTCATCAGGCTGATCTGCCCGTCATCCGTAGTCTGGCCCAACTGGACGCCCAGGTGTTTTTCCGCAGCGGCGATAAGCTTGGCCGCGCCCTTGATGTAGCAGGCGGTACCGGCACAGACAGTGACGGTGTGCTTCCCCGGCGGCTTCAGGCTGAAGTAGTGATAGAAGGTCACTACACCATAAGCCTGACTCAGTGGTACTCGCAGCGATTGCGCGACAAAACGGATGGCGTCGTCGTCAAGATAGCCAAACGAGGACTGCACAGTATGGAGGGTCTCGATGAGCGCGTGGCGGGCAAACCCATTCTTGCGCATGGTGCCATTCACGATCTTCCATCGTTTGTCTTCGCTGGGCAGCGGAGGTGGGGTAAATGCCGGCACGGTTCCTCCCAAGATTCAGGCGTTGGTTGCAGAATGGACCTTCTGCCGTGCTTTACGCAATGTCTATCTATCTTTTACCCGCAGAAAGGCTAAGGGGGCGGTGACAGTGGTCACCGCGGCTGCAAGTGTATCTCACGCTATGGCATAGAGTTGTGTTGTAAATTACACGAACGCAGTTAGCTGAAAGCCGGAAGACGGCTGGAGGTACCAAAGACACAAAAAAGTCCGATAATACAGCTTCAGGCGGGACGGACAATTCAGCGGTGGGGGCTAAGCTCAAGATGATAGTCGCTGTAGTCGATGGTGACCACGGTGCGCCCGAACAACCAACTGTTTGACTCGGCGCGTGCATGCGTGGCCATGGGATAGCCATCGATGCTCTCATATTGGCGCATCATATGCGTGGTCCCTGCAAAGATCGAGGGCTTCTCCGATGCAATCCCCGCCACCTTGACTATGGAAAAATCTTTCGCGTCCACCCACAGGGTTCCATGAATCATGTTGGGAGCCTTGTGCCTTGGAGTAATGGCCACTGCATAACATTCGCGCCCGTTCACCGGCTCGGTCGTGTCCGATTTGAGTTTCATTTCGTAGTTAGCAGACGTGAACCATGAGCTTTCCACGTTGCCTGGCTTGTTGATCTTCTTTTCATCTTTTAGTAAAGCCGCCAGCCCGAATTTACGGATAATTGCCGATCCCTCCTGCGAAAGAATTACATAGTCTTTTCCAGTCCCCTTGCGATAGGTCACTTTGACCGTCATGGCAGCGACGGGATGGCTTTCATCTTTGCCTCGGTATACGGCGTAGCGCTCAACATCGGAAAATCTGGCGACATTCTTCACCCGGGATTGAACCGCAGCGTCGATACGGCCGTTAATCGCTTCACTGGCAGCTTGAGCAGAAATCCCTGCTGCCGCCAGGCTGAAGAATGCAACCGCGGCCAGCAACCGGCGCACTATTGTCGTCTTCGAGACGGTGTTCATCGCGAACTTAGCCTCATGATGGCATTCAGGTCATCGTTCTCGCTGCTTGTGCGGTATTACGGGGATTGGAATACTCTTGCCGGGCGCGCTGTCGTTACTTTTCGAGAACACCACCCATCGTCTTTCGGCCATCATTCGGCCGTACCCATTTGGACTAAACAATGGAGCATTTGGTTATCCGGCAAGGGCATACGGAACGGGATTGCGCAGGGCTATCGCCCTGAAATACCGGCCTGTTATGAGCTATGCTTGACTGCGTTGCGAGGCGCGAATTTGACTCACCCAATCAAGCAAAGGCCAGATCGACGCGCAGTTCTGCTTGTGCGCGGAGTGGTGCAGGGAGTGGGGTTTCGTCCGTTCGTGTACCGGCTGGCGCAGGAGGAGGGACTCGCCGGCTTCATTGGCAACGATACAGAGGGAGTCACCATTGAGGTGGAGGGGGCGGCAGAGCGAATCGATGTTTTCCTCAATAGACTGTCGAAGGAAGCGCCTCCGCTGTCGCGCATCGATTCGATTGCCGTTCAGGAAAGTGCTCTCAGCGGAGAAAAGGGCTTCCGGATTGTAGCCAGCGAGGTGCTGGGCCGCGTGAGCACGGGAATTCCCGCCGACGCGGCCACCTGCGCGGACTGCCTGCGTGAGCTGATGGATCCACGCGATCGGCGCTACCGCTATCCGTTCTTGAATTGCACCAATTGCGGACCGCGCTTTACGATTACGCGGCGGATTCCCTACGACCGGCCGCAGACTTCGATGGCGCGATTCAGGATGTGCGCGGCCTGCCAGGCCGAGTACGACGATCCGGCGAACCGCCGCTTTCATGCGCAGCCGAATGCCTGTTCGCAGTGCGGCCCAAGGGTTTGGCTCGCGGATGCGGACGGCACCGAGACTGCGGTGGCGGACGATGCGGTCAAAGCGTGCATTGACCGGCTCGCCGCGGGTGAAATCGTGGCCGTAAAGGGAATTGGCGGATTTCATCTGGGCGTCGATGCGACCAATGAGCCGGCGGTGATGCGGCTGCGAGAGCGCAAGCGCCGCTACGGAAAGCCGCTGGCGATCATGGTGCGCGATCTGGATGCCGCGCGAGCGCTCTGCGTCCTGACCGGTGCGGACGAGGCAATACTGACAACGTCGGCGCGGCCCATTGTGCTGGCTCCGCGGAAAGCCAATTGTGGAATCGCCAATGCAGTGGCGCCGGGGATTCCGTGGCTGGGCGTGTTCCTGCCTTATGCGCCGCTGCAGCATCTGTTGCTTGCCGATAAACGCATTCGTGCGCTGGTGATGACCAGCGCCAATCTGAGCGAAGAGCCGATTGCAATTGACAACGACGAAGCACGCGCGCGGCTGGGCGGGATTGCGGATGTGTTCCTGATGCACGATCGCGAGATTCTGCAGCGGTGCGACGATTCCGTAATGGCGGTGGTGGATGGCGCGCCGCAGTTTCTTCGCCGTGCGCGTGGGTTTGTGCCGCTGGCCGTGCAACTGCCGCTGGACGCGCCCCCGCTGCTGGCAGTGGGCGGACATTTGAAGAGTGTGTTTGCGCTGGCAAGCGGGCGATTCGCTTACCAAAGCCAGCATCTTGGCGATCTGGAAAATGTAACGGGGTTGGACTTCTTCCGCGAGTCGCTCGATCATCTGATGCAAACCTTCGAGATTGAGCCGGAGACGGTGACGCACGATCTGCATCCCGGTTATCTTTCCACGCAGTGGGCAAAGGAGTGGGCTCAACAGCGGGGGCTGCCGCTGATCGCTGTGCAGCATCATCATGCGCATGTAGTCGCGTGCATGGCAGAGCATGGTGTGACCGATGCGGCGATCGGCATCTCACTGGATGGCACTGGCTATGGAACCGACGGACGCATCTGGGGCGGGGAAGTGCTGGTGAGCCGTTTGGCGGGCTTCGAGCGATTTGCGCATCTCAACTATGTGCCGATGCCCGGCGGGGAAGCTGCAATTCGAGAACCCTGGCGTATGGCCATGGGATACTTGCACGCGGCCGGTTTCGATGCGGAGTCGCCGGAATTGCTCGACCGGCTCGGAGCCGGAGCAACAGAGGGGCGTGTGCTGCGGCGCATGATGATGCGGGGGCTGAATTCGCCTCTGACATCGAGCTGCGGAAGGCTGTTCGATGCGGTTGCGGCTGTGGTACTGGGTCGACGCGAAGTGGACTACGAAGCCCAGGCGGCGATCGAGTTGGAAGGCCTGGCGATCGATGAGCCGTACGACTCTGGCAAGAACTTCGGCTATGCGATGGAATGGACGCGCGGCAATTGGGAAAGCCGCGAGCCGACAAGAATTGACACAGGGCTGTTATGGCATGAGTTGATGGACGATTTGCGTCGGGGCGTGAGCAAGGCGCGGATTGCAGCGCGATTTCATGCGGGTGTCGCAGCGGCTTTCGTACGCGTGGCGATGATGGCGAGAGAAGCTACGGGGCTGCGAAAAGTGGTGCTGAGCGGCGGTTGTATGCACAACCGAAGGCTGGTAAGACTGCTGCGCATGGGGCTGGAAGCGGAAGGGCTCGACGTCCTTCAACACACCAGGGTGAGCCCAGGAGATGGCGGTCTCAGTTACGGACAAGCGGTGGTGGCCGCAGCCAAGATGGAAAGTCCTCGCCCGTAATCTTCTGTGGCTCTTGAGGCGCGATCTGCAGGTGCTCGGGAAAAAATCGAAATCGGGAATTTTAACGGTTGCCTTAAGTTTATCGATAACTGTATTGTTGTAGCGGATGGAAATAGGCTGACGCTTTCATTTGAAACGTGAGTTCATTTCCGACAGGAATATCGCACGGAAATCTCGCTCACAGAGCGGAACGGCCAAGGTGCCAAAGGAGCAAAGATTATGCAGCGGAGAGACTTCTGCAAATTGATCGCGGCGGCTGCGGCAGCCAAAGCGATTGGCGCGTCGGGTCAAAGCGCAACCATGGCAGGTGGGGTTGAGCCGGCCGGCTTTAATTCACTTCATCAGACTTATGCGGAATTTTGTTCGACGCCGGCGGAGAAGAGAGTCTTCTACGCGCTGGTAAACGGGAAAATTGTGGAGGAGAGGCTCAACGAGGCAACTTGGAAGCCGACCGCCTGGGGTGATCCTCCCAAGCTGCCAATTCCCGGCGGCTCCTGGGACGGGGTCCCAATGAATGCACCGGTTTCAGGGCTGGAGGGAACGGGGCCCTACCAGGCAACGTGGGATTCGCTCCTGCAGTATGAAGCGCCCGAATGGTATCGCGACGCGAAGTTCGGCATCTGGGCTCACTGGAGCCCGCAGTGCGTTCCGGAAGACGGCGACTGGTATGCACGCAATATGTACATCCAGAAAAAGTATGGGTACGGTCACCACCTGAGTCAGTATGAGTACCATTTGGAGCATTACGGTCCTCAGTCGCGGTTCGGATACAAGGACCTGTGTGCGCAGTGGACGCTCCTTAACTGGGATCCCGATGCGTTGATCGAGCGCTACAAGAAAGCGGGGGCGCGGCTGTTCTTTGCCCTTGCCAACCATCACGACGGCTTCGATGCATGGGATTCGAAGCACCAGCCTTGGAATTCCGGAAGCTACGGGCCGCATCGCGATGTGGTGGGAACCTGGGCCGCCGCAGCACGTAAGCAGGGGTTGAGATTTGGCGTAACCGTACACCAGGCGCGTAACTGGTGGTGGTTCCAGCCCTCGCATGGTGCGGACAAGACCGGTCCGTACGCGGGAGTGCCTTACGACGGTCGTATGACCGAGGCGGACGGCAAGGAACAGTGGTGGCAGGGGCTCGACCCGCAGCGGCTTTATTCCGTCAAGCATCCGTTCAACGCTCTGCCTGATGCTTCCTATGTGAAGAATTTCTACGATCGCACCCGCGATCTCATCGACCAGCACGATCCCGACGTGCTGTATTTTGACAATCCGCTTTTCCCGCTCGGCTGGGGCGGCATGAACATTGGCGCGTATTATTACAACCACAATCTGAAGACACACGGCGGCAAGCAGGAAGGCGTCATCAATATCAAGATGGTGCCCGATCGTCTTGCAAAGTCCGTTGTTGCCGACTACGAGCGCGGCATCACGGCCGGGATCATGCCCCATGCCTGGCAGTCGGAAACATGTATCGGGCAGTGGCATTATCAGCGGGCGCTTTACGAAGAGCCGGGCGTCTACGGCGGCTATCTTCCGCCTCAGGAAGTGATCCATTGGCTCGTCGACGCGGTGAGCAAGAATGGCACCTTCATTCTGGACGTTCCGGGCAAGCCTGACGGTACCATCGACAGCAAGGAGATCGCGGTGCTTGATCAGATCACCGATTGGATGAATATCAACGGTGAAGCTATCTATGCCACGCGGCCGTGGAAGATCTTCGGCGAAGGCCCGAGTAGTGGTGTTAGCGGAGCCTTCAAAGGCAGGCAAAGCATCAGCGGCCTGGGGCCAAAGGACGTTCGCTTCACTCGTAACAAGGCCAATACGGTGATCTATGCGATCCTCATGGGCTGGCCTGAAGGTGAAGCCGAGATCAAATCACTGGGAACCGCTAGCAAAACCGATCCCGGCAAGATCGAGAACGTAGAGCTGCTGGGTACGGGTGCGAAGGTGAGATGGACGCAGACAGCCACCGGGTTGCGCGTCAAGCTGCCGCCGCAGCCGAGCATGACCAGCATTTACGCCGCGGCGTTGAAAATATCGCTGGCTTGAATCGCTGGTAAGCCGATGAGGCGTGGGAGCGCGGGAATTAGCCGGTAAGCCGGACCAGTTCCTGCGCTTCGTGCCTTTGACCGAGGACGGAGACACGAGGGATGCGGCCGCGCACCATCGCTACTTCGTCACAGCGGGCGAGGCGTGGGCAGCTTTGGCAGTCCTTGAAGACCTTGTCGGGCAGCTCGGACTTGTCTTCGACGGTGCGGAATCCGTACTTGAAGAAGAAATCCGGAATACGCGTGAAGAGGCACACGGATTGCACACCATGCTCTTCGGCTTCCTCGACAAGGGCCTTGAGAATCTTGCCGCCGGCGCCTTTGCTCTTGGCTTCAGGCTTCACGACGATGGAGCGAACTTCACAGAGATGCGGCCCGTAGAGGTGCAGCGCGCCGCAGCCGAGAAAGACGCCGCCGTCGGACTCGGCAATGGTGAAGTCGCGAATGTTCTCGCAGATTTCTGCGAACGCCCGCTTCAGCAATGTGCCATCGCCGGAGAGCGAGTTCACCAGGTCGTAGATGTTAGAGGCGTCCTGGAGCCGTGCTTTACGCACCAGCATGGGCAACCTCCGCGGGGTTGGATTTGGCCAATGCGGCGACACGCCGGGTCGCGTTCGCAAGCGCCTGGCGCACCTGCTTGCGTGCCGTTCCGCCAATTACATTGTGGCAATCGAGCGTGGCTTCGAGCGTAACGGCGCCATAGAAGTCTTCACCGAACTCCGTACCGAACTGGTGCAGCTCGTCCAGGGTAAGGTCGCCCAACTCGACGCCTTTGCCAAGGGCATAACGCACAGCGTTGCCGATCTTTTCGTGCGCGGTCCGGAAGGGAACTCCCTTGTGCACAAGATAAGTGGCTGCGGCCATGGCGTTCAGGTAGCCGGACTGCGCCGCGTCGCGCATGCGCGCGCGATCAAACTCAAGCGCCCGGGTGAAGCGCGCTACGAGCGAGAGCATCTGCGGCACAAATTGGGTTGCGAAGGCCGGCTCCTGGGTCTCCTGCATGTCTTTATTGTAGGCCAGGGGCAGCCCTTTCAACTGCAGCGTGACCGCCTGCGCGGCGGCATGAATGCGGCCAACTTTGGCGCGGAGCAACTCTGTCAAATCTGGATTTTTCTTTTGCGGCATGGCGCTGGAGCCGGTGGAGAATGCCTCCGGCAGCAGGACGAAGCCGTACTCCGTCGTGGCGAAGAGCGTTATCTCCTCGGCAAAGCGGCTCAGGTGCAGGCCGACGAAAGTGAGCGTCTGCAGGTACTCGAGGATGAAGTCGCGATCGGCCGTGGCGTCAATGGAGTTGGGGGTGGGCGCGGTGAAACCCAGCTCGCGCGCGGCGATGGTGCGGTCCAGCGCGAGTGTCGCTCCGGCGACGGCGCCTGAGCCGAGCGGGCAGAAGTTGAGCCGTGCGGCGCAGTCGCGCAGACGCGTGGCGTCGCGCAGCGCCATCTCCACATAAGCCAGCAGCCAATGCGCCACCAGCACTGGTTCGGCGCGCTGCAAGTGGGTGTAGCTCGGCATCACGGCTTCATCTGCGGCGCGTGCCTGCTCAATGAGGGCGTTCGCCCATGCTGCCAGACCTTCGACAACAAGTTCAATCTGATCGCGAACGTAGAGGCGGAGGTCCGTGGCGATCTGTTCGTTGCGGCTGCGGCCGGTGTGGAGCTTCAGTCCGAGGGGCCCCACGCGCTCCACCAGCTTCAACTCGACGAAGTGATGGATGTCTTCGGCAGACGGATGCGTTCTGACTTCGTCCTGGCCTGCCTCGGAGGCATGGTCAGCCGCAATGGCATCCAAGGCAGTGCGGATCTGTGCGGTTTCGCCTTCGGAGAGAATGCCGGCGGCGCAGAGGGCAGACGCATGCGCCTTGCTGGCGGCGATCTCCTGCGGGAGAAGCCGCCAGTCAAACACAATGGAGCGTTGCCACGCCTCGAACTCCGTATCCAGCGGCTCGCGAAAGCGGCCGGACCACATCTTGACGGATTGTTGTTCGTTTGACATTGCTAAGCTAACCCGATGCTATTCCTTCTCCTTGCTGCTGTTGAGCCGGGGCATTTCGCTGCCTTTGGCGAGCGTGAGCAGGCCGGTTTTGGCGTAGGTCAGGAGCTTCTCCCGGGTGTCGGTGATGTCGAGGTTGCGCATGGTGAGTTGTCCAATGCGGTCGCGCGGCGAGAAGGCGGATTCGGTCTTCTCCATGCTCAGGCGCTCGGGATGGAACGTAAGATTGGGCGACTCGGTGTTGAGGATGGAATAGTCGTTGCCGCGGCGCAGCTCGAGTGTGACCTCGCCGGTAATGGCTTTGGCCACCCAGCGCTGGGCGGATTCACGGAGCATGATTGCCTGCGAGTCGAACCAGCGGCCCTGGTAGAGCAGACGGCCCAGCTTGCGCCCATTGTCGCGGTACTGCTCGATCGTGTCCTCGTTGTGGATGCCCGTGATCAGGCGCTCGTACGCGATGAAGAGCAGAGCCATACCCGGCGCCTCGTAGATGCCGCGGCTCTTGGCCTCGATGATTCTATTTTCAATTTGATCCGACATGCCGAGGCCGTGCCTTCCGCCGATGCGGTTGGCTTCGAGTACAAGGGCGACAGAGTCCTCGAATTGCTGGCCGTTAAGGGCGACCGGGAAGCCTTCTTCGAAGCGGATGGTGACTTCTTCGCGCTGGATCTCGACATCGTCGCGCCAGAAAGCCTTGCCCATGATGGGGACGACAATCCGGATGGACGACGAAAGATGTTCCAGGTCTTTGGCTTCGTGGGTTGCGCCAAGCAGGTTGGAGTCGGTAGAGTAAGCCTTCTCCGCGGACATCTTGTAGGCAAAGCCGAAGCGCTGCATGTAGGCAGACATCTCGGCGCGGCCGCCTAATTCGTCGATGAAAGCGGCGTCAAGCCAGGGCTTGTAGACCTGGAGACTGGGATTGACGAGCAGGCCATAGCGGTAGAAGCGCTCGATGTCGTTGCCTTTGAAGGTGGAGCCGTCACCCCAGATGTTGACGTCGTCCTCCTTCATGCCAGCCACCAGCATGGTGCCCGTCACCGCGCGGCCGATGGGTGTGGTGTTGAAGTAAGGGACGCCGGCGGTCGTAATGTGGAAAGCTCCGGCCTGCAGCGCAGCAATCCCTTCGCGAACCAGCGGGCCGCGGCAGTCGATGAGACGCGCCTTCTCGGCGCCGTATTCCAGCGCCTGGCGCGGAATGGCGTCGTAGTCGCTTTCGTCAGGCTGGCCAAGGTTCGCGGTATACGCGTAGGGGATGGCGCCCTTCTGTTTCATCCAGTGCAGGGCGGCGGAGGTGTCGAGCCCGCCAGAGAAGGCAATGCCCACCTTCTGGCCGACGGGTAGGGATTCAAGAATTACGGACATGCTTGCGAAACCTCAGAAAAGCAGTGAACAGTGGACAGTGATCAGCCTGCCCTCGTCACAATTTGTCGTTGAGTTGATAAGTCAAAAATAGCGTTTGCTCTCTCTGGCCACCGATCACTGAAAACTCGCCACATTCGCCAGCCCACCCAGCAGCAGAAGCAGCAACGCTTTCTGCGCGTGCAGGCGGTTGGCGGCCTGGTCGAAGACAATCGACTGCTTGCTGTCGATCACCACGTCCGTCACTTCTTCGCCGCGGCGCGCCGGCAGACAATGCATGAAGACTGCTTCCGGTGCAGCTTTGGCCATCAGTGCCTCGTTCACCTGGAACGGTCGGAAGATGGGCGCGCGCTTTGTCGACTCGTGCTCATAGCCCATGCTTACGCAGACGTCGGTGTAGACCGCATCGGCGCCTTCGACGGCGGCTTGCGGGTCCTGCAGCAGGCGCACCTCACTCCCGTTCTTCTCGGCGATCTCGCGCGCGATGGTCACGATCTCGATGTCGGGCGAGTAGCCGCGCGGCGTGGCAACGGTTACGTTGGAGCCGAGTTGCGCTCCAGTAAGCATCAGCGAGTGGCACACGTTGTTGCCATCGCCCACGTAGGTAAAGTTGAGGCCGGCGGCAGTGCCAAAGTGCTCCTCGATGGTCATGAAATCGGCCAGCGCCTGGCAGGGATGTTCGAAGTCAGAGAGCGCGTTGACTACCGGCACACGCGAGTTGGCGGCCATCTCGGTGATGGTGTCATGCGCATAGGTGCGCAGCACGATCACATCCACCCAGCGCTCCAGGTTGCGCGCCACGTCGGCGATGGTTTCACGCTCGCCCAGCGGCGAATTGGTCTGATCAACGAAGATGGCGTTACCGCCCATGGTGTTGATGCCGGATTCAAAGCTCAGGCGCGTGCGCAGGCTGGCCTTTTCGAACATCAACACCATCTGCTTGGCGTCGAGAGCACGGCGGTACTCGCCGGGATTGCGTTTGACCTCATGGCCCAGCTTAAGTATGGCGCGCACTTCGGCACTCGATAGATCGGAGATGGAACAGAGATCTTCGCCGTGCATCCGTGCAGCGGCGGCAAGAATGTCCGGATCTTTCTCCACGGAAATCGCTGCCGGTGCGCGTTCGAGAGTTTTGCTAGCCATGAGTTCTTCCTCCTTGAGATGGAGTTGCGGCATGAGCCGCGTGCTCAGTCAGAATTTCGTCCAGCGCGGCGATTGCGGTATCCACATGCTCGCGCTCCAGAATGAAGGGCGGCAGAAAACGCAACACCGTGTCGCTGGTGCAGTTGATGAGGATGCGGCGCTTGAGCATCTCGGTCACCGCTGCCTTGCCAAGCTCAGCCGAATCGACTTCGGCGGCTACCATCAGGCCTTTGCCGCGCACGTCCACAATGGCGTCGTGGCGCGCAGCCAGTGCGCGCAATTGCTCCTGGAAGTAATCGCCGACCTCGGTTGCGTGGGCAAGCAGACCCTCTGTTTCAATGGCGTCAATGACGGCAACGGCGACTGCGCAGGCCAGTGGTCCTCCGCCAAAAGTGGTTCCGTGCATCCCGGCGTGCATCACGCGCGCAACTTCTTCGGTGCACAACACGGCTCCAAGTGGCAGGCCGCCTGCAAGCGGCTTTGCCAGCGTGGTGATATCGGGCTGAATCTCATAGTGCTGATAGGCGCACCACTTGCCTGTACGTCCCATGCCGGTCTGGATCTCGTCTGCGATGAGCAGCGCGCCGGTAGAACTGGCCAGCGCCCGTGCTTCGGCAAAGAACTCCTGTGTCAGCGGCCGCACGCCGCCTTCGCCCTGGATGGCTTCCACGAGGATGGCGCATACCTCGTCCGAAAATTTCGCGCGGAGGTCAGCTACGTCGTTGAAGCGCACAAACTCCACGCCGGGAACGACGGGTCCGAAAGGCTCACGGTACTTTGCCTTATGCGTAGTAGAGACGGAGCCGAAGGTGCGGCCGTGGAAACTTTGCTCGAGTGCGAGAAACTTTGTGCCGATTTTGGCGCCTTCGCTGCGTCTGAGGCCCGCATAGGCGCGCGCCAGCTTCAGCGCGCCTTCCCATGCCTCCGTGCCGCTATTGCAGAAGAAGACGCGATCGAGCCCCGTGCGCTCAGTAAGACGCAGCGCAAGCTCTGCCTGGCCCTCATGAAAGTAGAGGTTTGAGATGTGGATGAGCGCGCGGCTCTGGCGGGCGATGGTTTCTACGATCGCCGGATGGCCGTAGCCGAGCGCGTTCACGCCAATGCCGCTGAGCAAATCGAGATAGCGATTGCCCTGCTCGTCGATCAGGTGCACACCTTCGCCGCCCGTGAAGAAGACCGGGCTGCGGGCGTATGTCGTAAGTAGCAGCCGCTGTTCGGCGGCGCGGATCTCTTCGAATTTCATCGTATGCAGAACCTCCTCAGGCCACCATGACTTCCGTGCCATGAGCCACGCGCGAGCTGCACAGATCGGGTAGTACAGTGGCAGCTTCGGCGGGCAAAATTCGTACGCGCTTGACGCCATTGAGCAGCGCCTCGCGGCAGGCGCCCAGCTTGGGCAGCATGCCGCCGGAAATTACGGCGCTTTTGGCCATCTCGGCGATCTGGTCAATGGAGAGCCATCGCAGCACATCGCCGTTCGCATCCTTGACGCCGGGAACGTCGGTAAGAAAAACAAGTGCGTCGGCGCGGCACGCAACGGCGCAGGCCGAAGCCATTTCGTCGGCATTGATGTTGTAGTATTCGCCGTCGAAACCGAGCGCCATGGACGAAAGCACAGGCACACCGTTCAACTGCCAGACAGCTTCGAGCCAGCGCGGATCGGCGGAGGCGATTTCTCCCACGAATCCGAGATCCGGCGCGGAACGCTTTTTGCGGGCACGGAAAAGCAGACCGTCGCCGCCGGAAAGACCGACGGCCGGCTGGCCCAGCGCACCGAGCGCCGCCACCAGACTCTTGTTTACGCGGCCGGCAAAGACCATGAGCGCCACATCGCGTGTTTCGGCGTCGGTAACGCGGAGCCCGTCAATGAACTGGCTCTGCTTGCCCAGCGCCTTCAGCGTACGCGTCAACTGCACACCGCCGCCGTGTACCACAGCCACCTGATTGCCGTCCCGCGCCAGATCGACGATGGCACGCATGCAGCCTTCGAACAGCGTGGGGTTTTCAAGCCCCGCTCCGCCCAGTTTGATGACGTATCTCATGCGAGACCCTCCGCCTCGTTCCAGCCCATCATAACGTTGAGATTTTGCACGGCCTGCGAGGAGGCGCCTTTCAATAGATTGTCGAGACAACTGACAATGACGGCGCGCCGGCCGTCGGCTGAAAGCTGGAAGCCGATATCGGCGTAGCTCGTTCTGGTCACGTATTGAATCTGCGGCAGTTTTCTATCGTACAGCCGGACCATGGGGCTGCCGCCGAAGAAGTCGTGGTAGACGCGCGAGATGCTCTCAACGGTTTGTGGCGCCAGAAAGCGCGCATAAATGGTGGAGAGAATGCCGCGCGGTATAGGCAGCAGATGCGGCGTAAAGATGATCTGATCGCGCGCCACGCCAATCTGCTCCAGCAACTCGCCGGTGTGACGGTGCGCGAAAACCGCGTAGGCTGAAAGATTGTCGGCTGCGTACATGAAATGCGTCTTCGCCGTGGGAGACTTGCCCGCGCCGCTGACGCCGCTCTTCGAGTCGGCGACGATGCCGTGATCGAGATCGAGGAGACCCGCGGCCACGAGCGGTTTGAGCGGCAGGATGACGGAAGTCGAGTAGCAGCCGGGGTTGGCAATCAGGCGCGCGCCGGCGATTTCAGCACGATGCAGTTCAGGCATACCGTAGACGGCTTGCGCCTGTGTAGCCGCGGCTTGCTCGGAGCCTTCGTCGCTGAATGCGTAGACAGCGCGGTTGGCTGCATCCGTGAGCCGCCAGGCGCCGCTCAGGTCGATCACCCGGATTCCGCGTGCAAGAGCTTCGGGTACCCACTCGCGCGACTGCTCGTGCGGCGTGGCGAGAAAGAGGACGTCGACGCCGCGCTCGGTCAGCAGTTCCCAGGAGAAAGGCTCCTGCTTGAGCTTGCCGGTACCGTTGTGATCGGCAAGCTGGGGATGGATCTCGGTGAGCGGAACTCCGCCGCGTGCCGCGTCTTTTGTGTCCACGCGGCCGGCAAAGACGGGTGGAATGCCCTGCAACCGTGGATGGCGCAGCAGTAGCCGGGCCAGTTCCGCGCCTGCGTAGCCGGTCACGCCAATCACTGCAGTTTGTACTTTTTGAGTCATGATTCCAGCATTGTCCTTAAGCGGGCTTGTACCTCACCAGCGCGGCGGGTGTCGGTGCAGATAATCAGCACTGTGTCGTCGCCGGCGATGGTGCCTACTACTTCCGGCCAGGTCTCGCGGTCCAGCGCCGCGGCCACCGGCTGCGCGCCACCCATCGCTGTGGCCACAACAACCTGATTCATAGCCTGGCGTGCGCGCAGGCCGAAGCTTTCAATCATTTCGGCAAGCGAGGGCGGACCGTCGTCAACTGCCGCGGCAGCATTTCCATTCCCATTGGGGAGCGAGTAGCCGCCGGGTCCCTTGGAAAGCCGCAGTTCGTGTATGTCGCGCGACAACGTCGCCTGCGTTACACGGAAGCCGCGACGGCGCAGTCTGCGGCGCAGCTCATCCTGATTGCGAACCAGGGAGTCCGAGAGCAACTCGCGGATGGCGTCGAGGCGTTGATGCTTCATGATGGTGTTCGCTGGCATTTCCGAAAAAGCAAAGGCGCGGCCCGCTGGGCGGATGCCGCGCACGTATAAATATACAAGCCTGATGCATAAGTATGCAAATGGAATTACGGAACTTGCGCAGATTTCCAGTTTATACCCTGCCCGTGGAAATCCGGGCCTCGCGAAGGCGTAGACCGTCGAAATGTCTGCTCTACGGCATGGGTGCCGCCGCTACGCTGCTGCGCAGTCCTGCCGATTCCGCTGCATACAAGTCGGCACGGGTGAGCGGCAGGCCGCTTTTGCCCTTGTCTGGCCGGCTCAGCAGCGCCTGGTAGACGGCGATGTCGCCGCGGCGAAAGGCCGCGGCCGACCCGGCCATGTAGAGGAGCCAGATGCGGTAGGTGGTCCTGGAAACGCGGCGCAGCAGGGCTTCTTTGCTGCGTGTGAGGCCATCCACCCAGCGGCGCAGCGTCATCTCGTAATGCTCGCGCAGGTTCTCCACATCGCGCACCTCGAAGCCCTGTGACTCGGCGGCCGTGAGCGTCTCGGAGAGAGTCACCAGTTGGCCGTCGGGGAATACATAGCGGCCCACGAACGAGTCCGGCCGGATGGGCGAGAGCGCCGAGCGGGCAATGGCGTGGTTGAGCATAAGACCGCCCGGCTTGAGCAGCCGGTAGGCAATCCCGAAATAGAGCGGCAGATTTTTGAGGCCCACGTGTTCGAACATGCCCACACTCGCAATCTTGTCGAAGGGCTCTGGGGAGCGGTCCAGCTCTCGGTAGTCGCGCAGCTCGGCGCTGCATGCATCGTTGAGGCTGGCACGCTGGATGCGGCGCCGGGCGGTATCCGCCTGTTCGTGGCTCAAGGTGATGCCGTAGGCCTCAGCCCGGCGGTTGCCGGCGGCGTGGAGCACCAGGCTGCCCCAGCCGCAGCCGATGTCAAGGAAGCGCTCGCCAGGCCGGAGGCGCAGCTTCTGGCAGACCATTTCGAGCTTCTGCCGCTGGGCCTGGTCGAGCGAGTCACCGGGCTTCTTGAAGTAGGCGCAGGAGTAGACAAGGGACTGCCCCAGCCATGGCTCATAGAAATCGACAGGCTGATCGTAGTGGTAGGCGATGGAGGCACGGTCGCGGCGGCGAGAGCTGACTGTCCCATGCTTGATCCACTGGCCGAGGCCGAAGACAGTGATGGCGAGCTTCTCCACCAGCCGCCGATGCAGGCGTCTGGGGTTGTTGAACAGATGCTCGGCAATGGCGAAGACCGAAAAAATATCGCCTTCCACATCTAGCCCGCCGTGGATGAAGGCTTCGCCAAGCGTCAGCTCGTTGGGTTTGGTGACCAGCGCGGCAAGAGCCTCGGGGTTTTCGATCACAAGGGTACAAACAGGCGCCTCGCCATCGCGGTAAGACCAACGCAAGCCATCCCACATGCGGATGGCGAAAGAGGGGCCATCGTAGCCCTCGAAGAGCCTGTCGAGAAGCGCCTTTCTGCGGATTTGGCGAGAATCGGCCATGGCATTTCTCCTGAGTTTTATTTTTCCGGCGCTGCCGGTGCTCCCGTCACGCTGGGAACAGAAAGTGCAGCAGGGAGCGTACGCGGCGTGCCCAACTAGCTTCGTCGTGGGTCCCGCCGGTCACTCTCTCAAAATGCAGAGTCTCTTCCGGCCGCCAACCGTCGGCTTCCAGGTGCCGTGCCAGCTGTTCCACGTCGCGCAGGGCGCCGTGGCCCTCCTGGTCACCCACGTCGAGCCAGATGCAGGGGCGCTCGCCGATCGCGGGCGCTCGCTCGCTTATATAAGAAAGGATGCTTTTTTTGTTCCACCAGACGCTTGGCGAGAGAACAGCGAGCTTGCCGAAATACTCCGGATGGCGCAGACCAAGGTAGAGGCTCACGAGTCCACCGAGAGAGGAGCCGCCAATACCGGTGGATGTACGGTCTGGACGGACGCGGTAGCGGGCGGCGATCCAAGGCATCAATTCGGCGGTGATCAGCAGGCCATACTGCGCGGCTTCGCCCCCCTCCAGGTGCTCATCGCGTTCATGGGTATATTCGGCCAGGCGGCGTTCGCCGGTGTTGTAGATCCCCACGATGATCAGGGGCTCGACTTCGCCAGCGTGAATGGCGGCGTCGGCATGTTCACTTACCTGCCAGGTGCGGCCAGGGACGAAGGATGTCTGGCCGTCGAAAAGGTTTTGGCCATCATGCAGATAAAGAACGGGATAGGTGCGATGTGGATGGCTGTCATATCCGGGTGGGACGTAGACCACGAGGTCGCGCGCGCTGGTCAGATGGCGGCTGGCGAAGGCGCGGTGGCGATGAAGACGCGGGTGCGGAGCGGGGCCGCCATGGGCCGGGATATCAGGGCGCGTTTCGAATTCCAGTGGTTGCGAATCCCTGTTCAATGGCTCGAATCCTTATGACTGGTTCGGAAGCCTGCCGCGGCGCCTTTGGTTTTGCTGAGCGGGCGCGCAAAAAGCAGCTCCCAGCCAGTAACAGTATCAGGAAACGGGCGTGTTTCTCCAATGGGAAGTTGTCAATGGATGCTGGACGCGGGGAGTTCGCGGGATCCGTGGCGCCGATGAACCGGGGGATTCATGCAGCAGGCGATGTAGGCGCGCGATACCTCGCGGGCGAGTTCCTCAAGCAGGCGCATGCGCAGCGGCGGATAGCTTTGAAATGCGCTGTTTAGGGCATTGATGGGCAGCATAAGGAGGGTGCCGGGAGTCTGCGCGCTGAGTGTATAAGTGTGCATGCCATCGCCCAGCGCAGCCGCCAGCTCCACCAGGTCGCCAGTACGGGCCTGCCCAAGCGTGAGACGCGTCTTGTACCGCTCGGCTTTGCGCACAAACTGGCCTGAAACCACTACGTAGAGACCTCGGCACTCCGTGCCTTGGCGGAAAGCACACTCTCCAACCTCCACGTCGACGGTTTGCGCGGATCCGTTGAGCAGATTCCCGGCTACGGGCGGGCAATCCAGCAATTCCGCAAGTGGATGAGCGGCGACGGCATCCAACCTTCCGGATCGCGCCTCGGCTTGCATATCGTGTTTCTCCCCTTTTTCGTCCACTCCCCGGCTCTGTGGCGGTCGGCGGCCAGTTATGAACCAGCAAGGCCCATCAGCTGAAATACCATGTTGCGCACAGCTACACAGTCTCGGCAGAGAGGCAAGGTTCCGGTTCGAGCGAGTTCAGCGCCTGCTCGGGCGGAACACAAAGAACGGGAACGCGGGAGCGAACGAGCAGGACAAACGTCGTGCCGTGCGGTCCCGGCAAATGGCTGGCGCGCTTCACTCCAACCACCAGAATGCTGGGATGGTACTGGGCGATGGCTTCTACGATAGTGTCAGCAGGGTTTCCATCTCGAACTATGCACTCCACGTTCAATTGCGCTTCGGGCTGAATCCCCAACTCTTTGAGCGGTTCGGCACAGGGATTCGGAACGTCAGAAGGCTCGGCGGCGGTGCGGGCGTGAAGCACCAGCAGCGTTCGCTCGAAGGTGGCGGCCAGCGAACAGGCAGTCTCAACGGCGGCTTTTGCTGCTTCATTCTGTTCCACCGCAACCAGAACCGGCCCGCCCGGCGTGGGGCGATGTGGGCCGGCATTCCAGTCGGCTGCAACGGCGAGGACCGGGCACGGCGCCAGGCGTACTATCTGTTCGGCGATGGAGCCGACAACGACGGGGCCGGCACCCTGCATCCCCTTGGTGCCTATGACGATCAGGCCAGCCTTGTATTGCCGGGCCACATCCACCAGCATCTTGGCCACTTCGCCCTGGCGCACCTCGGAGTGACTATGGATCCCTTCGCGAATGAGCTCGCCGGTCATGCGGTCAAGAGCCTGCCGCGCTTCATCGGTCAAACCCTGCAACACGGCGCCAGGAACAGCATCGACTGCCGCGTAGTCCAGCGGGTCCACTCCGTGGGCCAGTACTATGCGCGCGCTATACGCTGTGGCCAGCTTGCGGGCATACTCCAGGGCCGCTTCGGACTGTCCGCGCAGATCGGTGGCAACGACGATAGTCTTCAGACCAGTAGCAAAGCTCATGGTGCCCTCCAGACCGCAACCCCCTCTATTGCTTCCATTGGACTTCGAGTCTGCGCTTATTGAAGAAGCACGGGCAGTGATACGATTCACCCCGCGATGTGATTTGGATCACTCGTTAAGGCTTTGATTTGCTGGGAGATTTCCTGCCGGATGGAGTACCGGCTGAGGCGGTCTGGAAGGGTGTGTTCAGGAGACCCCAGGTCCCGAAAGGCGGGAACCTGGGGTCGAATTTGCTTGTGAACGGGCAGCGACGATGGCTGCTGCCGGGCGGGCTAACCCCGGCTGTTGATTTTCGACAGCAGGCGCAGCATTTCGAGGTAGAGCCAGACCAGCGTGACCATGATGCCGAAGGCGCCGTACCACTCCATGTACTTGGGAGCGCCGTAGTTGACTCCCTGTTCAATGAAGGCGAAGTCGAGGACGAGGTTAAGGGCGGCGATTCCTACCACAAACAGGCTGAAGAGGATGCCGATAGGTCCTGAGCCGTTGAGGGCGGAGAAGGCGTGGATGCCGAAGAAGCCCAGGACCATCTCAACGATGTAGAAGAGCATGATGCCGCCGGTAGCCGCCACCACACCGATCATGAACTTGCGGGTGGCCTTGATGATGCGGGCCTGATAAAGGAAGAGCATCACGAAGAGGGTGGCGAAGGTGAGACCGACGGCCTGAAATGCGATGCCGGGGTAGGAGACGTTGAACACGGCGGAAATTCCGCCCAGGGCGAGGCCTTCAAGCAGCGCGTAGATGGGGGCGCAGACCGGGGCCCATTCCTTTTTGAAGATGGTGACAATGGCCATGACCAAGCCGCCGAGGAAGCCGAGCATCATGAGGCCGGAGATGCTGGCGGGATTGCGCGTGGTCATGAAGATGTGCCAGGTCCAGGCGGCCGTGGCAATTGCGCAGAGCAGGAGGATGGCGGTCTTATTGACGGTGCCGCTCAGGGTCATGCGGGTAGTGATGTCAATTGCGCCGCCGTAACCGCTGCCTGCTACGTCGCGAAAGGTGTTGTTGCCGAGCGCGGGATTGGAAGTCTTCATCATTGCCATGCTTTTGTCTCCGTGTTGCGGGCGGGGAATTCTCCAGGCAATTCAGCCCTGGAGGGGATTTTAGCCGCTTTTTCAATCTTATAGCTATTACGGATGGGCGGGGAGGAGACGAGCGTGGTTGTGCGGAGCGGGGATCGAAGGGGATACGGTGTGTGGCGTACTGGGGCACACCACAATACGCAGTTTATAGTTTGTAAGTCTTTACTTTGCAATCACTTGTACAATGAGTGCTAGGCCTGCTCGCAAGACGCGGAAATGAATACAACAAAGAAACCCCATTCTCTCGATTCCGAACCGCGGCTACCGACCGCCCCTACTCTTCGCGCAGCAGCATCATTGGGTCAACGGCGAGTGCGCGGCGTGCAGGGATCAGCGCCGCTGCAAGTCCCAGCAGCATCATGGTTACAGTGACGCCGCCGAGCACCACGGGATCTTTGGGCGTGGCCTGATAGACGATGTGCGCGAGCAACCTGGTTGCCAGCACGCCAAGCAGGATTCCCGCCGCCGAGCCAATCGCCAGCAGCCGAAACACCCGCCCAAGCGCCGCCCGCAGCACCTCCTGCTGCCCCGCGCCCAGGGCCACGCGGATTCCCAACTCGCGCAGTCGCTTGCTGACCACGTACGACGCCATGCCGAAGATGCCCGTCACCGCCAGCATTGCGCCCAGCAGTCCCAGTACGCCCAGCGACACCGTGGCCACGCGTGCCGGGAACAATGCCCAACTCAGTTCCTGGTCCCAGTTCTCAATCCGCACCGGCAGACCTGGCGCCAGCCCACGCAGCGTCTCCCGCAGCACCGCCGCGGTCTCCTCTGCACTGCGCTGTGAACGCACTATCAGCCACATGTTTCCCGAGGGCTGTTGCAGGAACGAATAGTACATCGCCGGCTGCTGGTCTTCAGTCAGGGAAGTGTACTTGCCGTTCTCCACCACTCCTACGACCTGTACGCGCTTGCCGTTCCAGATTTTGTAGTTGCTGCCGATGGCCTTCTCTACCGACCCGAAGATCTTCCGCGCAAACTCGCGGTTCACTACAGCGACGAGCGGAGCGTCCTTGGCGTCGTCGAGCGTAAACGTGCGGCCGGCCAGTAAGGTTGTCCCCGCCGCCTTGAAGAAATCCGGCGACACGTCGAACTGCTGCGCATCGGCACGGCAGTTGGTGGGACGAAAATCGGTATCGCTGCTGTAGAACACGCACGAATCGTTCCCGGCCGCGGTGAGTGGAAGGCGGTCAGAATAGCCCACGGCCGTAACCCCGGGAATGCCCGCTACGGCGGTCAGCATCTGCTTTTCCAGCGTCTGCTGTTGAGAGCCGGTGATGCCGGCCATTGGCAGGTCAGCCTGTGCCAGCATGGCGCCCTGCGGCTGAAATCCGAAATCGCTGTGCAGGGAGCGTATGAGCCCCCGCACCGCCACCAGCGAAGAGGTTACGAGCACCGCGCAGATGGCAATTTGCCCCGCCAGCAGCAGATCGCGCAGAGTGAACCGCCGCATGCCGGCGCCCAGCGAACCGCTGCGGATAATCTGCCAGGGATCGGCGCGCAGCACCTGCCGCAAGGGAACCATGCCAAAGAGGAATCCGCTGACCAGCGCCAGCCCCAGGGCCACGGCGTAGGTGTTCAGATCGGGATTTACGGGCACGTTGATGGGGATGTTCGGGATCGGATTCCAGGCGCTCAGCCAGCGTAAAATTGCCACGCTGCCGAACAGGCCCAAGGCTCCGCCGGCGAGCGAGACCAGCACCGCTTCAGTCAGCAGTTGCCGCATTACCAGTCCGCGCCGCGAACCCAGCGCCATGCGCACGGCGATCTCACGCGAGCGGTCTGCCGCCCGCGCCGCAAACAGGCTACCCAGGTTGGCGCACGCGGCCAGCAGAATCAGGCCGGCCAGCAGCATCAGTCCCAGCATGAAGGCACGCGCCGGCCGCCTGAAATAATCTCCCACCAGCCCCGGCTGCGCCAGGTCGAGCTTCAGTCCCGCATCCGCTTTTGGATACGTTTTGGCCAGCGACGCCGCAATGGTGTTCAGGTCTGCGGTGGCCTGTTCCCGCGTTACGCCGCGTTTCAAGTGTCCGACGACAAAGGTGAAATGCGAATCCCGGTTGTGCAGAGGATTCCAGTCCGCGATTTCCGGCATGTCGACGATGGGCATATAGAGCGCCGGGGTGAGAAATAGCTCGGTCCCGCGAAACCACGGCGGCGCCACTCCCAGAATGGTGAAAGCGTGGCCGTTCACCTGGACCGCGCGTCCAACTGCCTGCGGATCGCTGTTGAAATGGCTCTTCCAGTAGGCGTGGCTGAGCACGATGTACGGCACGCTGTTGGCGCCATGCTCGTCGGTCTGGTCAAAAAAGCGTCCCAGATACGGTTTGACGCCGGCCATCTGGAAATAATTCCCGCTCACCAGATACGGGTAAGCCCGGGATGGGGCCGCCCCGCCGATTTTCACTCCCACCGTGCCGGTGATGATGTCGTAGGTTGCCAGCGATTCGAAGGAGTGGTTGCGGTCGCGGAAGTCCAGGTAGTCAGGATACGAATGCGTTGGCGACGAGCCCACGCCCGGCAGGACACGCTGCACAATGTAGAGGCTTTGCGCCTGCGGCACGTTCAGCGGATGCAGAATGAGCGCATTCAGAACGCTGAAGACAATGGCATTGGCGCCAATGCCAAGCGCCAGCGTCACTATCGCCGTTAGCGCAAACCCCGGCGATTTGCGCAATTGCCTAATCGCATATCGGATATCGTGAAACACTTGCATACTCCTGTCTGCGCAGACCGCGGACACCCTGTTCCTGCAAGCCGGCTGCCAGTTCAAGCGGGTTGAAACAAAAGGAGTTGCGGGGCGCGAGGCGCAGGTCGAATGTCCGAAAACGGCGTGCCTTGTCCGGAATCGGACAAAAGCCGGCGGCGGAAGCCGCGAAGAGGTGACTTGGGCCGGAAATCTGCGTGTGAGCGGCGGAACTAACGAGCAACAAAATCATGGATTTACGTGTGAGGCGGCGGCGAACCGGGCCGGCTGGAGGGAATCCTACCGATTTGTATGACATCTTTGCCGGGGACTACACTTGACTCGTCTAAGACTACAGTTGACGCGTCTAATTATTGGGGCCTTTATGCGCAAGGCAGTGCTTATTTTGTTCGTGGCTTTGCTGGCCGCTCCGGCGGCCTTTGCCGCGAAGCGTGTGACCGTGGCCCAGTTGAGCCACCTGATCGAGTCGTCCAGCAAGAAGAAGGATTCCAAGGTTGCAAGTCGCCTGAACAACCTGCAACTGACGCAGCGGCTGAGTGCGAAGAAACTCGCTGCTTTTGAAGCGGCGCTTCCGGGGCCGGAGTCGCGCCGGGCGCTGGTGGCGCTGGCGGATCAGGCGCTGTTTCTCGACCCGCCACCGGAGGAAATCCCCAATCAGCCGGCGCCCAGCCTGGCGCAGCAACGCGCCATCATTGCCAAATCGGTGGATTATGCGGCGGCGACGCTGCACCGGTTCCCCAACCTGTTTGCGCGCAGGGATACGATTCGCTATGAAGACATGCCGCCGGGAGTGCATGCCGCCTATGTGAACGCGCTGCTTCCTTTCAAGCCGCTGCATCCGGTGAGCCGGTCGATTGCAACCGTGCTCTACCGGGACGGCCAGGAGATTGTGCAGAAGTCGGCAGATCAGCAGGGCGGCTCACCTTCAGCGTCGACCGGCTTGACTACCCACGGCGAATTCGGGCCGATCTTTTCTGTCGTCTACGGGGACCTGCCCAAGAGCAACCTGAAATGGAGCCACTGGGAGCGGGGCCCGGAGGGCCTGGAGGCGGTCTTCAGCTTCGCCGTGCCCAAGGCGTCGTCGCATTACCAGGTGGAATTCTGCTGCATCAGCGGACGGATTTTTCAGGAGTTCTCCGCGTACCACGGCGAGCTCAGCGTCGATCCGTCGACAGGCACTATTCTGCGGCTGGTGCTGATCGCCGATCTCGGCAAAAACGATCCCATCGCCAAAGCGCAACTCATGGTGCAGTATGGCCCGGTTGAGCTGGGTGGAAAGACGTATTTCTGCCCAGTCAAGAGTGTCTCGATCTCTGTGGCTCCGGTGCAGCCGCCGCATCAGGCCGGCGCGCCATTCACCGTTAACGAGTCTCCTATGTATATGAGAGGGGCTCCCGTAGTCGTAAACAGTGTCGGAAGCAGACCGGATGCGCCGCTCCAGACCATGCTTAACGAAACCGTCTTCGACCAGTACCATCTCTTCCGCGGCGATGTGGAGATCCTCACCACCAATAAGTCGAAGGCCGGTGGGCCAACGGCCCCCGCAAACGCTTCCTCGGAGTCCGCCGCAGCAACTTCGGCAACTCCTGCCGAGCAGGCAACAGTCACCAACCAGAATCCTGCACCGGCCGCGGCCAGTACGGCCGGCACCGCCGAAGGCGCGAATCCACCTGTTGCTGGGAGCGCGGCACCGCCTCCCGTAACGCAGCAGCCGAGCGAGCCGTCTGCAGCTCCGGCAGCGTCTGCCGCGGGTGAAGTTGCGCAAGCCGAAGCTCCGAAGCCGGCGGTGGCAGAGAGCACCACTCCTTCTGCGACATCGCAGCCTGCTGCGCCGGCTGCGAAGTCTGCCACTCCGGAGATGGCCGTTGTTGCGCCAGGATCTTTTCCGCAGACGCCTGGGGCTATCCCGGCGACAGCGAACAATCCCGGGTTTTCACTGAACCTGAACGCACGCCTGGTGGACGTGGATGTAACGGCATACGACAAGAAGGGGCGGCCGGTCACCAATCTAACCAACAAGGACTTTGCGATTTACGACAATGGCCGGAAGCAGAGTATCCGTTCCTTCAGTCATGTCGGCTCCGGCCCAGCCGGCGCGCAGGCTCCCGCAAAGGTGGCCCCGGTGGTGTTTTACTCCAATCGTCCCGATGCAGCGGGCAGTATGCGTCCCGCGGGCGCATCGGCGCCGGGAAGCTCGACCGTTCTGCTTCTGGATCCGACCAGCCTGGCCTTTGGCGATCTGAACCATGCGCGGCATGAGATCCTGCGATTCCTTGAGCGCCTGCCTAAGTCGGAACCGGTGGGCCTTTACGTGAGGACGGGTTCGGGATTCCAGATCCTGGCGGAACAGACCACCGACCACGCCGCTCTGAGTTCCACGCTGAGCAAGTGGATGCCTTCTGCTCCGGCTCTTGCCCGCTCGCAGGAAGAGGAGATGCGCAATCGCCAGCAGTTCGACACGGTCAGCAATGCAAACGACATGCAATACGTCAACGGCAACATGTCGATGCCGGGAGCGGATGGCGCAGGCGTAGACAGCGTGGGATCCATCGGGAAAGTTTCTCCCAAGCTGAGCAAGGAAGGAACCGATCCGACACGCAACGCATTGGGCGCTCTGGTTGGGGTTGCGGCGCACATGGATGCGATTCCCGGCCATAAGAACCTGATATGGGTGGCCAGCGACAACGTGCTGGCGAACTGGAGCGACCAGGCCCCCGGGGCCGATATCAGCTCAAATAGCGTCGGCAGCCTCGGCCTTCGTGCCCAGGAGGCGCTCAACAACGCCCACGTGAGCCTCTACGCGCTGGATGCTTCGCAACTGGAGGCTATGGGAAGAGGCGCAAACCTGCAGAACAGCAGCGTGCAGTTGGACGCTTCACAGCAGACGATGAACCCCGGGGTGGGCCGCGGCGCCAGTATGACTGCGGCGGGCAACAAGGCCGAGATGCTGCAGGATATCCGCGCTGTGCAGCCTGCCCTCCAGCACCTGGCGCAGGCCACCGGCGGCCGGGCGTTTCCGCGGGCGGGCAACATGGTGGGCGAGCTCAACCACGTAGTTGCAGCCGGCAATGCCGCGTATCTGCTCAGCTTCTCGCCCGATACCCAACCCGATGGCAAATACCACCAGATCAAGGTCACCGTTCCGGGCCGGCGCGGAATCAAGCTGCGTTATCGCGCAGGCTATCTCTACACCAAGGAAGCCACCACGCTGAAGGCGCGGTTCAGGCAGGCGGTTTGGCAGCCTCAGGACGCGACGGAAATTGCCCTCAGCGCCCACTGGACTCACGCCTCGGAGGGCGCCGCGGTTTCACTCCGGATTGCCGCCACCGACATCAGCATGAAGAAGCAGGGCGACCGGTGGACCGACAGGCTCAACATCTTCCTGGTGCAGCGCGATGACACAGGGACCCGCGCGACGGTGAAGGAACAAACGCTGGCTCTCAACCTGCAACAGGAGACTTATCAAAAGGTGTTGCATG
The DNA here is from genome assembly GCA_963830225.1 of uncultured Acidobacteriota bacterium. Classification (GTDB taxonomy): domain Bacteria; phylum Acidobacteriota; class Terriglobia; order Terriglobales; family Acidobacteriaceae; genus Telmatobacter. The sequence goes on from CAWHLO010000001.1 coordinate 2,379,190, forward strand.
ACGGCATTCCGTTTGCCGAATACGTGCAGCACAAACAGAACTTCGGCACCGTGCGGGTCATCGTGGTCGACGAAAACTCCGGCCGCATGGGATCCGTCACACTCCCCACCGCGTCAGAAAGCGCGAGCCGATAGCGCGGCGAGGATGCGAGCGGGCATGCGCTGAGAGCTTATTGGGAGTCTTTGAGGACTCCCAGATATTGGCGGAACTTGTAACGCGCGGCGATGTACTGATCGTGAGTGAGTTGCAGTTCGTCGTTGATAAGCCTGATTTCTCGGTCTTCGATACTGGAAATCACCTTGTCGGCAGCGGCGACGGCGAAGAGGCAATCCAGCAATGCCAGCTTCTGTTTGAGGTCTGCCATTTCGCCGAATTCCTGCGTAACGAGAAAATTCTCTGTGCCGCCGAACAGTGTTGCCTGTGTTTTGGCAATCTGCACCACGAGCACGGCCTGCTCCTCAGGAAGACTGCTCAGGCGAATTACCTGGTGCTCCATCTCCCTGGTCTCGGCGTCGCTGATGTTCATGTCGGCGCGTGCCACCCGGCTCAGAATGTAGGCAAAGGCGGCAATGTAGCGGGCGCGGTCGGGCTCCATATTGTCCAGTTGGTGCACGATCTTCCGCACTGTCTCAGTCTCATCTCGACCGAGGCTCTCAGATCTACCCTGGCTCTGGGGTTCGCCCAGTTGCGTCTTCAAAACATGTAAAAAGTGCCCAATACCCATAATCACGCTCTCTAGAGTTGATTTCCCCATCCGTACATATCGAGCAGCAGACGACGCGCGGCGCGGATTCTTCAGCAATCCTGCAATTGACGTGCGCGAGACGCTGCATGCTCATGGAACGGCCCAGCCCGCGCCGAAGGCAATCGGCATTCACGCAGAAACAGATGGTCATTCTGCCTGACGCTGCGCTATATAAACTGCTGCAATCGAGCGGGGCTGCCGGAACTGCAAGTGTCACCACTTATAGATATTTTAGGCCCCGATATTCAAGTGCCTGGTCAAGGTGCGGTCACGCGCCGCCGGAGGCGCAGGGCAGGGGCTTTCGCTCGCTTCACAGATTGTTCAGAGGCACGGCGGAAGCATTTCGGTTGAAAGCAAGCTTGGCAGCGGCAGCACGTTCACTGTGCGGCTTCCTTCCGCGGAGACGGCTCTGAGTTGACGTGGAGGTTTTTTCTTTGGCTGCCTTCTCAACGGCTGTCCGCGTTTCAGTGAGCAGTGTGGACAAGGTGTTACGGGGAATGCTTTCAAGCAATGGGTTCACGAGCCAGGCGATGATGGCGGGAACGGAGCGGCTGAGTGCAATGGATTCGACCTGCACATACACACCGCCGTCTTTTTGTTCAAACCGCCAATAGCTGTTCAGGCGCCACATGTAGCCGTGCCCGTCATCCGGGGCTAACTCGTGCGCATCCGGCTGACCAGCATCTGCAACCTCGGCGATACGGGTTGTTCGGGAGGGGATTGCGGCGCGGTTGGTTCCGAGCCGTTCGAGTTGGGATTCGAATTTGGCATTGAACACTACGGTGACGAGGGATTTCTTGTAAAGCTGGAGAAAGATCTCCGAGGTATTGCCGTTGTGGCTGATTAACCTGGACTTCAGCACGTTGGAATAGATGTTGTGGTAATTGTTGTAGTCCAGAATGACGCCAAGCGTTTGCGACAGGGACGCGCCGGGAATGAAGAGCACGCCCGTCCAGTCGTGAATCAGTCCGTCAGGAACTTTGATTGGACTCGTCTCTTCGGCATTCCCATTCCGCAATAGAATTTGCCCTGCACGAAGTTGGCTGTAGGCTTTGCTCCGCTGGGCTGCCGGATAGCTATCGATATAGAGGAATGGCCCGTTGCGAATTTCGGATTGCATCCGGTGTTCCGACTTTGCGATGTAGCGATCGAAGGCATGGACTGTTTTTTGCTTTAACTCGGCTGACTGGACTGGCCGCGGAGAGAACAAAGCCACGAACAGAAAGAGGATGAAGACCCTGGTGAACTTCATTCCGGATCGCCTTTTCACCATACCGAAGGCTCCGTCAGCAGAGAATTGAATAGCCAGTTTTATGATGCTCTGCTTCGGCGCAGAGATTCACCGCACTCCTCTCGCACTCCGTTCTGGTTGTGCCCGCTATTCCTCCCGCAACGCCTGTATGGGATCGACGGTTGCTGCACGGCGCGCGGGAATAAGACAGGCGGCGGTTCCCACGGCCACAAGTACAAGGGTTGCACCGGCGACGATGACCGGGTTGTACGGACTCACCTGGAAAAGCAGACTGCTCACAAGCCGAGCCACGCCGAACGCGACTCCGACTCCGGCGATCGCGCCTGCAAAGACGGGCATGAGGCCATCCCGCAACATGAGGCCGTAGACGCTGGAGCGCTGCGCGCCAAGAGCCAGGCGCAGGCCGAGTTCGCGTCGGCGCTGAACTACGGAATAGGTGACGACGCCATAAACTCCCAGTCCGGCGAGGAGAAGCGCACTTATGGCAAAGATCAGCAGAAGGTCCATCTCAAAGCGGCGATTGGCTACGGAGTCAGTAACGACGCCGCCAAGAGTGCGCACCACGGGAACAGAGACATCGGAATTAACGCTCCAAATTGCCTTGCGAATAGCGTCCGCCATCTCCGCCGGATCCTGGCGTGTACGCAGGAGAAGGCCGGCCGGGCCATCGCTCCGGTACCAATACGGCATGTAGACCATCATGGGATCCGGCCTTGCCAGGGAGATGGTGCGCGCATTGGCAACCACACCAATCACGGTAAAGGGCTTGCCGTTGGGGTCACCGCGAGTGAACTGCCGGCCCACAGCATCCTTTCCCGGCCAGAGTGTATGGGCGGTGAGTTGCGAGATGAGGGCAACGTTTTTGCCTTGGTCGCTGGCGCTCAAATACCGGCCGGCGACCAAAGGCAGATGCAGCGTCTGGAAGTATCCGGGGCTGATCCAGCGGAAGTGCTCCGTGGGAAGCTGCATGAAGGGCCTGGAATCGCCGTGTACGCGGATCATGTCGATCCATCGATCTCCAGCCAGCGGCAGTATGCTCACCAGGCCGGCGTGCTCCACGCCCGGAAGCCGCCGAAGACGATCGAGAGCCGTCTGGTAAAACTGCGCGCGCGATTGTGCGTTCTCAAAGGAATGACTGGGCAGATCGACGGTGGCGGTCATAATGCGATCTGCGTCGAAGCCGCGATCGGTGTGCATCAGCTTCACCAGGCTGGCGATCAAGAGCCCCGTGATGAGCACCAGCGCAACACTGACGGCTGCTTCCACTGAGACCAGGACTCTGCGTATCCGCTTGCTTCCGCGCGATTCGCTTGCCAGTCCTGACTCGCTGCGCAGCACCTCGTGCGGTTGAGTGCGAGAGCTGACCCAGGCGGGAATGGCGCCCGTAAGCAGCGTGGCCGCGGCGGCAAGCAGAAGAGCGCAGGCCGCACCCACCCAATCCAGGTGCAGTGGTCCTCTGAAATTCAGCGCGGACGGAAGATAAGGCTGCATCAATGGAACCAGGACCGATGCCAGCAGTATGCCTAGACCGCCGCCTAAAGCCGCGATGACCGCTGTTTCACTGATGGCCATGCGCAGTGCCGCGGGGCGGGTCGCACCAAGGGCCACAACAACCGCCATGTGCCGCTTGCGTGCGGCGGCTCGCGCAAGAATCAGGTTTGCGATGTTGATGCAGCCCACCAGCAGCAGTCCGGCGACCGCGGCCAGCAGTACCAGCAAAGGCATTCGATTATTACCCACCAACGCCGTCTGATAAGGCACCATCACGGAGGAGAGGGTGCTTTTTTCCTGCGCGGGAAGACGGCTTGCGATTGTATGCTGCAGCGCGTCGATCTCAGAATTTGCCTGGGCGACGGAGACACCGGGCTTCAGCCGGCCCAACCCGACATAGTTGTAATCGCCATTCGCCTCCTGCAATTGCTCCTTTGTGAACACGAGCGGAACGAGAGCTTCAGCCGTTTTTGTGTGGCTCTCAGTGGAGCCGGGCAGGTCCTGCAGAACGGGCATGTGAAACGAAGGCGGCATGACGCCGATCACGGTGTAAGGGAATCCGTTGAGAGTGACCGTCTTGCCCAGGATGCCCGGATCACTTTGAAACTGCGTGCGCCAGAGATCGTTCATCAGCACCACAACGCGGTCGCGGCCGGGCTGGGCTTCCTGGCTTCCGAATGCGTGGCCGAGCTGCGGCGCGACGTCAAGCACGGAGAATATGCCGGGCGTCGCGCGCACCACTTCCACCTGCAACGGATGCCCGCCAGTTCCCAGCGGCATGGCGGCCTCGCTCATTGCTGCCATGGACTGAAAGCTGTGGTTGTTCCGCTCCCAGAAGACGAAGTGGTTTGCGTTCAGCGGCAGGTAAGGGTAGATATCCTTAAATTCCGCAACCTGCTCCAACATGACAACCAGCCGGTCAGGATGCGTATAAGGCAGCGGCCGCAGCAGCACGTCGTATACAAGGGTGAAGATGGCCGTCGTTGTTCCGATTCCCAGCATCAACGTCAGCACAGCGGTAAGCGTGAAACCGGGCGCCTTGCGTAACCGGCGCAGCGCATAACGCAAATCCCGAATGAAAGTCTTCATGAGGACTCCCTAAATGCATGCAATGAAAACCGATACTGAGCCGAAGCAAATCCCGCGCCAGACCCACTTTTCTGCATGTGGTTCATTTGCAGTAAGTTGACTTTATATACGCGACAAGAGAGCGGAAAGTTCTGTACGGAATCAAGAATTACTGTCCGCATGCGGACAATCGGCAGACTCTGTTATTTCGCACCTGGATCTGTCAGCTTGAATTTCCAGGAGTGTCCAAAAGGTACAAGAATGCAGGGCGTATGTCTTTCCGGCGCAAGTTGCCGCACAGCCCTTGAGCAGGAATCGATCGTCAAAGATGAAGGGAGGAGAGATGCGTAAGTTCGCTTTGATCTTCGCGGCGGTTTTACTGTGTACAGGTGTTTCCGCGGCAGGGCAGATCGCTCCGGGATATGACGAGGGAACGATTCAGCCGGCCGGCAAGCACGGTTACGAACTGATCGGCGAGGGCCTGCAGGTATGGATGAACCATTGCGGGGAATTTCAGCCGGGGCAGCCGGTTCAATACCGGATCGAGGGAGACAAGATCCACATTCGCGATGTCGACGGGAAGGAATACACCTGCTCAATGACTCAGGCGCAGAGTTCGCCGCAGGCGGCGGCTGCGAATTACATGACGGGAGAGATTCTGGGGTACAAGGTGCGGCGGGATACGGTGGAGAAGAATACGCGCCTGGCTAAGGTGTATACGCTGAAAGGGCCGAAGCTCATTTACCTGCTGGATTATTGCGGAAGCTTTCAGGCGGGGAAGTTTCTCCCCGGGCAGATGGTGCAGTTTCGCGTGTACCCCGACAATGACCGCATCTCTGTGCGCAGCGGCGCCGGGGAGTACAGCTGCAAGCTTGAGGGAATGCACCTGATTCAAGCCAACGGCACCAAGGCATCAGGCGCGGACCACCGGTGAGCTTGAGTCAGAAGGCCGGCGAGATAACAACGCAGGGCAGCAGTTTGCCTGACCGTCACTTCACTCGCCATGCTTTGGCGGGTACATCGGGAGCGCTCAGGATGCGCGGAGTTTCTTCCTGGTCGGATGTAATGCCGATGTCCTGGGTCTGACTGCCGCGCATTTGCAGGAATGCTTGTGAGCTGGCGGAGGTTTGCGTATCGCGAATGCGAGCGTGACGTACGTTATGGAGTTCAATCAGCGGGCTGGCCGCTGCCGGGGCGCTCAGGCTGGAAACGGTAAGGCCGTCGGCGTCATCGGCAAACAACGCGGGGCGCAGATCGGGTTTTGCGGTGTGCAGCGTAAACCGGTTGATCGACAGGCCACGCACGTGACGGCAGTAGAGGCCGGATGCGGGTAAGGCGCCAAACATCCTGGCTTCGGGGTAGGCCTCAGGCCGCTCGGGAACCTGGTGGTTTGCCGGAAGAGGCGTGCCTCCGCCGGGCGCGGTCAACTGAATATCTTCGAGCACCACGTCCTGAATGGGATGGCCGGGAAGGCCTGTTATCACGCAAGGGAGAGTCGAAGATGCTTCGATGATGACTCCGCGGATCATGACTTCGGAAAAGGTGGCGATACCGGGACGCGGGGCGTTCTGCGAGATGGGGCGCGCCCGGTTGCCGAGGCGAAGGAAGATGGGATAGCGCGTGTTGCGCATGACGATGTTGGAGATGCTGACGCGGCGGAGATCGCCGCCGTCGACGGTTTCAAGCGCGATGCCGGCGAGATTTGTGTCGTAGATGGAGCTGTTGGAGAAGACGATGTTATCGAAGCCGCCTTCCGATTCCGTGCCGAGCTTGAAGGCGTTGCAGAGGGTGCTCAGAATGCAGTTGGTGACGACGATGTCGCGGCAGGGAGAGCTGGTTGTGGCTTTGAGCACAATGGCGTCGTCGCCGGCGTCGATGTCGCAGTTGGCGATGCGCATGCGCCGGCAGGAATCGACGTCAATGCCGTCGTTGTTGACGCGCGGCCTGCGGCTGCGAACGCGAATGCCCTCGACGAGTACGTCTTCGCATTCCAGATAATGCTGCGTCCACATGGCGGGGTTCTGCAAAGTGATGCCGGTGATGTGAACATTGCGGCACCCGACGAAGCGCATGAGATAAGGGCGGACCATGTATTTGCCGGTGAAGGCTGTGCCGTTGCCGTCGATGGTGCCGGCGCCGGTAATGGCGATGTTGGTTGCCCCGTCCGCGCGAATAAGGCAGCGGTCAGTGTAATTGCTGGTATAAGAAACGATCGCATCGTGAAGGATGGGGTAATCTTGCAGGCGCTTGCTGCCAAGCAGAACTGCGCCGGGCTCGAGATGGAGCGTGACATGATTGCGCAAGTGGAGCGTGCCGGTCAGATAGCGGCCCGCAGGCAATGACACAACTCCGCCGCCGGCCGCTGTGCAACGATCGATGGCCGCCTGAATCGCGCGGGTATCGAGGGTTACGCCATCGCGGGCGGCGCCGGTGGGTGCAAAGCTGGTTTCGGATTGCGCCGCCAGGCCTGGAGCCGCGGCCAATGCCGGCAGCATAAACAATGAGCGGCGCGAAACGAGCGATGTTGCCTGCGTGGCGAGCGTTTTCGGCGTCATGAGTGGGTCTCCTTGCGATGCGTTGGGGCTCTGTGTGTACCCCATGTGCGTGCCACGGTTGACTTTGCTGAGCGGGGCTGATTGGGGTGTTTTTGCTTCGTGGAAATATTAGCCGATGGGGGCGGGGCAGCAGGTAAGCAAGTGGGGGATGCGGTTGTCCAGAGCGGCAACGGCGTGGGTGGGCTGAACGCTTTGCAGGGCAGGCAGTTCGTTTCCGTTCAGTTGGCGAGGTTTATTCGGTGTATCGAAGGAGCGAACCCAGAAGCAGTCCGACGGCCCCGTAAAGAAAGGCATTGACCGGGGCGTAGAAGAGTAGAACCGCGGTCCAGTTGGGGTAGACGTTAAGGGACGTGAAGTTGACCATTGGTTGCAGGACTTGCATGACCGAAAACGGGATGGCGATGCCGGGCGCTCCGGGGACGAAGCGGGTAACCAAGGGAATAATGTAGCCGATTACGCCAAAGGTGCGAGTCCATCTGAAAGCATTATTTCCTGCCATGGCTTATCTCTATTCGCCAATCGGGATTCCTGAAGGTGCTATTTCTTCCTGTGCTGAGAGCGACTCTTCCCCTGGCAGGATGTTTGCCGCAGTACAGGCTGGGGGAAAACGGCGCACAGTGAAATCGCAGAGACCAGGAAGACCAATGGGCCTGGGGGATCTGATCTGTACAAAGACGGGTGTGATTTGGAGCCCGCTGGAGCGAAAGCCGCCGATTCCCGACGGCAACCCCAGGCCGGCAACGATCGCCGCCCCAGTAATCTCCGATCCAAATCATGCCACAAATCAAAAGGCGATTGGAATAGCAAAGGCGTGTGATTTGGAATCCATTGGCGGCTTGCTTTGCGCGGAAGTAACTCGCAAAAAGGGTACTTACAGCGGCGCCTGACTTGCTTGCTATACACACGATGGCGTGTTGCGCTACTCTTGCCGCGTTATGAAAAACACAACTTGCCGTTCTCATAAGTCCGTTGGGATTGGTGTGAGCACCGGTTTGTTTACGGTGCTGCTGTGCGGCGCGCTGCTGGGCGGCGTGGCCGCGGCGCAGGCGCCTGTGCCGGATTCGCCTGCTATCGAAGCCAAGGCGCACGCGATGCTGAACAAGCTGACGCTGCAGCAGAAGATTGAACTGCTGGGCGGCATCGACGGCATGTATACGCGCGCTATGCCGGCGATTGGGCTGCCGCGCTTCAAGATGTCAGATGCGTCAGTGGGCGTGCGCACCTGGGGGCCCACGACGGCCTACGCAGGCGGCGTGGCGCTGGCGGCAACATGGGATCCGGCGTTTGCGCGCAAGCTGGGCGAGAGCCTGGGCAAGGATGCGCGCTCGCGGAACGTGAACTTTTTGCTGGGGCCGGGCGTGAACATTGCGCGGGCGCCGGTGGGCGGACGAAACTTCGAGTACCTGTCGGAGGATCCGTATCTCAATGCGGCGCTGGACGTGCCGTTTATCGAGGGTGTGCAGTCAGAGGGCGTTTCGGCGACTGTGAAGCACTACGCCCTGAACAACGAGGAGTTCAACCGGCATAACGCGAGTTCGGATATCGACGAGCGGACGATGCGCGAGATTTATCTGCCGGCATTTGAGGCCGCGGTGACCAAGGCGCACGTGGATGCGGTGATGAACTCATACAACCTGGTGAATGGCGTGCACGCGACGCAGAACAAGTTCCTCAATCTGGAAGTACTGAAGGGCGATTGGGGATTCAAGGGCGTTTTGATGTCGGACTGGCGTGCGACGTATGACGGAGTGGCGGCGGCGAACAACGGGCTCGACCTGGAGATGCCGAGCGCATTGTTCATGACCGAAAAGACCCTGTCGGCCGCCGTGAAAGACGGCAAGGTGAAGGAATCGACCATCAACGACAAGGTGTTACGGCTTCTGCGCGTGGAGCTGCGGTACGGATGGACGAAGCGGCCGCAGTTCAATCCCGCGGACTCGACTTACTCGGTGGAAGGCCGCGCCGTGGCGCTGCAGGGGGCTCTGGAGAGCATTACGCTGCTGAAGAACGAGGGGCATCTGCTGCCGCTGAATGAGGACAAGATCAGGACGATTGCGATTATCGGACCGGATGCCTGGCCGGCAGTGACGGGCGGCGGAGGATCGTCGCTCGCCACGCCGTTTTCGGCGGTGAGCATGGTAACGGGAATCGGGAATTTTCTGGGACCGCATGTGCGCCTGCTTTACAGTCCGGGGCTGCCAAAGATGGAAGATGTGTTCAAGCGGACGCATTGGAATAACGGCGTGAAGATGGAGAACGGCGCGGGGAATGGCGTTCGCTATACAGCGTCGTACACGGCGGAGAAGAGCGGGCCGTATATCTTGCTGACTTCAGTCCCGCGGCGCGGCGGCGGCGCCTACAAGGTAATAGTGGACGGCAAGCAGGTGATTGAAGAGCCGGGCACCGAGGGCAATGTGCCGCAGTCTGCAACCCTGGAGCTGAAAGCGGGTCAGACGGTGGAAGTGGCGGCTGATCTGGCCAGGCACCCGCGTGAGGGCGCTTTCCAGGTGGGGATTGCGTATGAGCCGGACCTGGTGCTGGCCGATGCGAAGAAGTATGCTTCGCTGGCGGATGCCGTAGTGGTTTGCGCAGGATTTGACGCGACCACCGAGGGCGAAGGGCACGACCGGACATTCAAGTTACCGTGGGGACAGGATGCGCTGATTGAAGCGATGGCGGCGGCAAATCCGCACACCATTGTGACGCTTACCGGCGGCGGAGGCATGGAGACGGCGCCGTGGCTCAACAAGGTTCCGGCGCTGCTGCATACGTGGTATCCGGGGCAGGAGGGCGGCACGGCGGTGGCGCAGATTCTCTTCGGCAAGCACGATCCCGAAGGCAGGCTGCCGGTGACCTTTGACCGGAGCTGGCCTGACAGCGCTTCTTATGCGTGGTATTACCCGAAGGGGCCGGATACCACGCTGCACGAGATGGGCGCCGATGGGAAGCCGATCAATTACACGATTCAGCACATCAAGTATGGCGACAAGCTGATGGTGGGTTACCGGTACTGGACGACGGTGGGCAAGAAGCCGCTCTTCCCCTTCGGGTTCGGGCTGAGCTATACCACGTTCAAGTTCTCGAATCTGCATGTGCCTGCCACGGCGAAGGCGGGCGCGACGGTGCCGGTGAGCTTTGACGTGACCAATACCGGCAAGGTAGAAGGCGCCGAGGTGGCGCAGCTTTATGTGTCTGATCCTTCCGCGAAGGTGAACCGGCCGGAGCGCGCGCTGAAGGGCTTCGAGAAGGTGCAGCTTGATCCGGGCGAGACGAAGCACGTGACGCTGCAACTGGATGCGCGCTCGTTCAGCTACTGGAATGAAGCGGCGCACAAGTGGACCATCGACCCCGGGAAGTTTGTAATCCGCGTGGGCGATTCGAGCGAGAACACGCCGCTGGATGCGAACCTGTTGCTGCAGTAAGCCGGAGCGGCACGAACAGAAGAGGCCCCGCTTTGAAGCGGGGCCTCTTCACTTTGAGACGTACGCCGCCGGCGCCGCGGCGCTTATTTCGGGTGCTGAGGCTGCTTGAGGATCTCGGCCTTCGCCTGGGCAAAGGTGATGTCCTTGGGAAGCTGCTTGAAGGCCCACTTCACATCGTCTTCCTGCTCTGAGATGGTTTTGAAGATGAGCGCGTGTCCCTGAATATGCACGTGTGTCTGGACAATCTTCCAGATGCCGGGGGCCATCTGCCGACGTTCTACGTCGAACGATCCCCCGGCCTTTAACACGCCAAACAGACCAAAGAAGAACTTGACGTCGTGGATCATGTGTCCCTTGAGGCTGGCGATGCGGTGCTGCTGGTCATTGACGGTCATCTCGCCTGCCATGGCGGCAAAGACGCGTGACTGCCAACTGGGAGGATTGAACTGAGGGTTGGGCTTGAAGCGGAAAACGGTGTCGCCGTTGTGCGTGGATTCCTTTGTCCAGATGAATGCATGGGGCAGCATGCTGAGCATCTGGCGGGCCTGCTTATCGTCATGCTGTGAGCCCTTGCGCTGTTTGGCAAGCGCGGCAGAGCTTTGGATGAAAGTATCCATCTTGTTGCGCTGCTGCTGCTTTGTGAATGTCTGTCCATTTTTGGCGACCACGCTGGTCAGGTCGCCCTGCGCGGTCTCCGCCACCCACTGCTCCACGGTGTTGCTGGGTTTCTTATCCACCTCGAAATAGAGCCAGTGGCTGTGGTCCTGGGCATCGTCGCGCAATTCAGTGTTTACCGCCTGCTGGACCATTTGCTGCGTACTCTGCGCATGCTGCGTACTCTGCGCATGCATGACAGCGCAAAATACGACCGGCAGCATCCACAAAAGCCGTTTTCCCCAGTTGACCATTCTTCTCCTTTCGCTTCTTGGATTCAGCATCCAGTAAAACATCCAAAGTTGGGGAGCTGAGTTGTAAGGGGCCACATAGTGTTAGATGCGGCCTGCGGCAAAAAGGGGAGGCCGGCGGAGGAGATGGTGGGGCTATCTGATTGGTGGCGCGTGAGTTGACTGCCGGAAGTGGCTGCGAGGGGCTTTGCCGGGAGCCCCGGCGCACCAGCGGACGCGAAGAGCACGCGTCAATGAGAGGACGGTAGAGGTAGCGTGGCGGTCGGTGCGTTTGAGCCGTTACCGGGCAGGATCTTCATTTCAGTGCGGAAGAGGTGGTAGCCGGTGAAGGTAGTGTCGTTGAGGCGGGTGACGAACACCGGCTGCCGGGAGTGCTTTTTGCTGGCGGAGAAGAAGAGCGGCAGCCTGGAGAGCGCGACGCCCTTCACGGGGCAGATATACGGTTTTCCGCCGATGACTACGGAGCTGTATCGCACCATCATCGAGGTTTCCATGTGCTCGTGCTTCAGGTAGTGATCGGCGATTGCCGTGATGCGATGGATGGCGCCGGTGACCGGGTCGATGGAGATTTCTCCGTGATAGGCGGGCCTGATGGCTTTTGTCCCCGAGGTGGAAGGCAAATTGACAACGTAGTGCGACGTCGCGGCGGGAACACTGTATTGAAAGACCGCCAGTGGCCCGCTTGCATCCTGCTCCCAGTGTCCCCAGAAGAGCTCGCCTTTGAGGGCATCGCTGAGAACGACGATGAGAATGGGGCCGAATTCTCCGGTCGTGACGAGACCGGCGTTCGAGCGCGCGACTGCGGCGCTCCTCTGTCCGTTATGTAGCTCCCTGCCGTCCACATACGTGACAACGGCGTGGAAGCTTCCTTGGACCTTCAGCCGAGGATTGTGTAATTCCGCGTCCGCGGCTATCCGCCGAGCCTGAGGGCCGCACAGGAAATAGCCGAGACGCGCCGAGTTGCAGAGAAGCTGGCGATCAACAAAACGCGCCGCCGGGTCTTCATAGCGCGTGGTGGTTCGCCGGGCGTAAAAGTTTGGCAGGCTGTGAATGGTCTTATTCACATAAGCGACCGAATGGTTCAGCATGAGCTGGATCGCATTGAGGTCCGGCGCAGGCCGATGGAGCACCTCGGATGGGGGAAGGTCGAGGAAGGCCGACGCGTCAGCCAACTCGGTGAGAGCCTGGTGGGTGTGCTTGCCGGGGAATTCTGTTTCCCATTGAGCGAGCCGGGCCGCGCTGATGCGCTCAGTGAGAGACAGCGCGGAGAGCTTCCCGGCGATTTTCTTGTCTTTCTGGCCGCGGGCACGGGTGAGCAGTTGCGCCAACTGGGCGACAGAGACAGGCTGCATGGGCTGTGCGGCCAGCACCGGTGTGCCGAGCACCGCAGCCAGAATTACGAAGATGGGGAGCTTGCTCATGGCGCACCCTGCAGCGGAATGTCTACGCCACGCCGGTTAGGAAATGAGCCTGCGCTGCTTGCTCGAAATTCTACGACGAATGCCGCGGGGATACCAGCGGAGTCATAGTGAGCTCAGAATTGCGCGTTGTTGTTGCGCTCGCGCGGAATAGAATCCTGTTATGAAACGAGTGCTTTTGTCGTGGAGCAGCGGAAAAGACAGCGCATGGGCGCTGCACATGCTGCAGCGTAATCCGGGGATCGAAGTCTGCGGGCTGTTGACTACGCTGAATGAGGAGTTCCAGCGCGTGGCCATGCATGGCACGCGGCGTTGTGTGCTTGAGGCGCAGGCGCGCGCCGCCGGGCTGCCGCTGTGGGTTGTGCCGCTGCCCTGGCCCTGCCCGAACGAGATCTACGAGCAGCGCATGGCGGCGGCCTGCGACCGCGCCATTGCCGAGGGTATCGACGCGGTGGCGTTTGGCGATCTTTTCCTGGAGGACATTCGCGCGTATCGCGAAAAGCAGCTTGCGCCCACGGGGCTTGAGCCACTCTTCCCGCTGTGGGGGCTGCCGACAGCAGAGCTGGCGCGGGAGATGATCGCCGGCGGGCTACGGGCGCGGTTGACCTGTGTGGATTCGCGCGTGCTGGCTGCGGAGTTTGCAGGGCGGGAGTTCGACGAGGAGCTGTTGCGCGATCTACCGGAGGGAACCGATCCCTGCGCCGAGCGCGGCGAGTTTCATAGCTGCGCGTACGCCGGGCCGATGTTCAGCGCGCCGCTGCGGCTGGAGGCCGGGGAAGTGGTGAATCGCGACGGGTTTGTCTTTGCGGATTTTGAGATGGAGGGTGCGGCGCAGGCTGTGTGATTTGTTTTGCACGCCGGTTTCAGTGCAGCACTTACGCGCGCGAAGTCACCGTAAGGCCTGGCATCGCCGCGGATAAGGCTTCCGCCGCCTGCAAGGATCCCAGGTGCCTATGCGAGATACTTCTCCCGCAGCATCTCAAAATGATGTGCCGCGTGCCCTGAGACTAAAAAGGCAATCGCACGGACTGTAAACAGTTTTCCGCTTGCCGTTCCGGTGCGCATCCATGCTTCGGGCGAGAGGTTCTGGAAGAGAGATATGGTTGCGTTCCGCACGTGCTTGAACTCCTCCACGTGCGAAGACCAGGAAATCTCGTTTGCCTGGGCGCCTGCGGCTGCCAGATCCGGATCATAGCCGGACAATGGCGTTTCGAAACCGCGGGCAAACCAGAGAGTTCGGTAAGCGAATGCCCGCTCCGTATCGGAAACGTGATTGAGCACCTGCCGGATCGTCCATTTTTCCGGCGCGTACTTGTGCAATGATTTCTCTTCCGTGATGGCGGAGAGCATCTTCATCGATTCATCCAGCTGGCTGCGCATTGCAAGCAGCGCATCATCGCCTGAAACCTTGTCGATGTACTTGAAGTAGTTACTTGCAGCTTCGTTTGGTAGCGGGCGCCCTGACATGACGTCAATTCTAGCGGAAGATCTCTTTGTTGGCCCAGTGGCCTGCGGCTACTCCGGCCATCAGTGCGCAGCCAAAAGCACCCGTTTCCTGATCGGCACATTTGCTGATAATCAACCGTATAGTGGTTGATTATCAGCCATATGATCAAACCAAACATGTCCCGAGCTCGGCACGCAGGCCGCCAGTTCATCGCATGCTGCGCAGCGCCGGATAGAGCTTGCGCCAATGCGCGTAGCCGGCCTTGTACGCAGCCACATCATCCGCAACGGGCTCGATGCGCTGGGCTACTTCGATGGCCTGGGCGCAGGCTTCGTCGAGGTTGGCCCAGTGGCCTGCCGCTACGCCGGCCATCAGCGCGCAGCCGAAGGCTCCGCCTTCTTCCGCGGTGAGCACTTCAACTGTGTGCGCGTAGATGCCGGCCTGGATGCGGCGCCAGAGATCGCCGCGCGCGCCGCCGCCGCCCAGGCGAATGCCGGTGACGGGAATGCCGAGTTCCGCGAAGAGCGTGAAGGTGTCTTTGAGCGAGTAAGCCACGCCTTCAAGCACCGCGCGGACGAAATGCGCTGCCGTGTGGCTGGCGTCGATGCCGGCAAAGGCGGCGCGCACTTCGGGGTCGAGGTGCGGCGTGCGCTCGCCGAGCAGATAAGGCGCCCATTCGACGCCCTGGCTGCAGGGCGGAATCTTGGCCGCGTCGGCGCTGAGCGAGTCGTAGCTTTGGCTGGCGAAGAAGGTCTCCTTGAGCCAACTGAGGCTCAAGCCCGCGCTCTGGGTCACGCCCATCACGTGCCACAGGCCGGGAACGGCGTGGCAGAAGGTGTGCAGACGGCCCTGGGGATCCTTGGTGGGCTGCGCAGTGGCGGCGAAGACCACGCCCGATGTGCCGATCGTGGCCGAAACCGATCCCGGCTGCAGAATGCCCATGCCCACCGCTCCGGCGCCCTGATCTCCGGCGCCCGCCGCAACCGGGGTTCCGGCTTTGAGGCCGGTGAGCCCGGCGGCTTCTTCGGTGATACGCGCGCAGACCTCGGGCGACTCGAAGACGTGCGGCAGCCAGCTCTCTTCAATGCCGGCGGCTGCAGCCACTTCGCGCGACCAGCGGCGGTTCGTGACGTCGAGCAGCAGCGTGCCGCTGGCTTCCTGCACATCAATAGCGAACTCGCCGGTGAGGCGGTAGCGGACGTAGTCCTTGGGGCACATGACGTGGCGGATTTTGGCGAAGATCTCGGGCTGGTGCGTTTTGACCCAGAGAAGCTTGGTCAGCGTGAAGTTGGGAAGCGCGGGGTTGCAGGTGAGCTCGATAAGGCGCTCGCGGCCGATCTTCTCCGTCAGCCAGTCACACTCGGGCTGGGTGCGGGTGTCGCACCAGATGAGCGAGGGGCGCAGGACCTGGCCATGCTCGTCGAGCATTACGGCTCCGTGCATCTGGCCGGTGAGGGCGAGGGCAGCGATAGGCTCGCGCGGCTCCGGTGTGGCGGCGACGGCCGCGATGATGGCTTCCTTGGCGGCGCGCCACCAGTCTTCCGGATCCTGCTCAGCCCAGCCCGGATGCTCGGCGCGGAAGGGGGCGTGCGCGCTGGAGGCCGACCCCATGAGCTTGCCGGCGGCGTTTACGATGACGGCACGCGTACCGCCTGTACCCACATCCATTCCAAGAAACCACATATCTGCCTTCTTTCTCGTTCCGCCGGCGGCGCCGGACAACCAGGCCGCGGAGAATAAATCGGTTTTTCCGGCGGTTGCAGCATACCAGTTCAGGGCCCGGGACGGAAACCGGAAAGCGGGATGCCGGTAGCCATTGCTTCGCTCCGGGCGATGCGGGTAGGCTAGAGGCGTATCTGCAACAGTCCTTCGGTCTTTCGACCGTTTCCCTGGACTCCCCTGGCCGCTGGATTTGTTACGGCCGTTTGTTTCTGTTCTTTCACATCGGATGCCGGAGGATCAGATCGGCAGCGACAGGAAGTGCGCGCCACAGGCATCCGTCTGAAACACCAAAAAGGAGACAGCGCAGGCAAATGACAAGTCCGGTTTCCATTTGCGTAATCGGGTCCGGTTATGTGGGCCTTGTGGCGGCAGCGTGTTTTGCCGAGATGGGCCATAACGTGGTTTGCGTCGATAACGACGAGGCGCGCGTAAAAGAGCTTCAGGAGGGTGGCGTGCCCATCTTCGAGGAGCATCTGCCGGAGCTGCTGGCGCGGTTCCGCGGGCGTAGCGTGGAGTTTACCTCTGACCTGCGCGGGGCAGTCACCCGGAGCGAGGCAATCTTTATCGCCGTAGGTACGCCGCAGGGCGACGGTGGAGCGGCGGATTTGTCGTATGTGGAGGCTGTGGTCTCGGAGATTGCGCGGTGCATCGACGGCTACAAGCTAATTGTGGAGAAGAGCACGGTGCCGGTGTACACGAACGACTGGATTCGCCGTGTGCTCTATCGGCATGGTGTGGATGCGCAATCGTTCGAGGTGGTGTCGAATCCAGAGTTTCTGCGCGAAGGGACAGCCGTCTGCGATTTTCTGCATCCCGACCGAATTGTGGTTGGAGTGAACAGCGAGCGTGCCGCTGAGCTGATGCGGCGGATCTACGAGCCGCTGACCGGAGGAAGCTACTATGCGCAGGCAAATGCGCTGCCAGGGCAGTGCAGCGCGTCAGAGCCGGCAAAGCTGGTGGTTACTTCGGCACAGAGCGCGGAGATTATCAAGCACGCTTCAAATGCGTTTCTGGCGCTGAAAATTTCGTTTATCAATGCGGTGGCGAACCTGGCCGAGGCGGTGGACGCGGACATCGAAGATATTGCCGCCGGTATGGGATCGGACAGCCGTATCGGGCCCAAGTTTTTGCGCGCGGGATTGGGTTACGGCGGGTCCTGCTTCCCGAAAGATGTGGCGGCGTTTCACTGGGTGGCGCAGCAGCGGGGGGTGGATTTCCAACTGCTGGACGAGATCAAGAAGATCAACGATACGCAGCGCGAGGTTTTTTTCAACAAGGTGCTCTCTGCGCTTTGGACCCTGCGCGGCAAACGGCTGGCGGCGCTGGGGCTGGCCTTTAAGGGCGATACGGACGACATTCGCGAGTCGCCGGCAATCGAAACGGTGAAGGAACTGCTGAAAGCCGGAGCCATTGTGACGGCGTACGATCCGGCGGCGATAGAGCGCGCGAAGACGGTGCTGCCGCCGGCGGAAAACATGATCTACGCGGAGAGTGCATACGCGGCGGCCGAGGGCGCCGATGCGGTGCTGATCCTGACGGACTGGAAGGAGTTTGGCCAACTCGATCTGGTGAAGCTGAACCAGTCGGTGCGGTTTCCAATCATCGTGGACGGGCGGAATCTTTACAGGCCGCAGCAGATGGCCGAGCACGGCTTTACTTACGTGAGCATGGGACGGCCGGCAAGCTACCACGCGCAGCAGGGCAAACCGCGCGGTCAGGCAAGTTTGCTGGCGTAGCATGACAGAATAGAGTTTGCGTAGGGCCTGTGCTCTTTTGCTTTATCGCTGCCGCCGATTTTCATCGTTCGATGCAAGTTTCCGCAGATCTTCCCGTTGTTATAAGTCAGGCAGCTGTCGAGGTGAGGGCGCTGCTGAAAGTCTCAAGGAGTCGGCAATTCCCAATGCGTGTGCTTGTTACCGGCGCTGCCGGATTTTTAGGTTCGCATCTGACCGACCGCCTTTTGTCCGAAGGACATTCGGTGGTGGGGGTCGATAACCTGGCGACGGGGTCGCAGGAGAATCTGGCCCAACTGGCGCATGAATCGCGTTTCAGCTTCGAGGAACGCGACATCTGCGAGCCCTTCGATCCGGGAGCGGTGGACTATGTTTTCAACCTGGCTTCACCGGCCAGTCCGCCGGAGTACCTGCGGCTGTCTATCGAGACGCTGCGCGTGGGCTCGGTGGGGACCGAGAACATGCTGGAGCTGGCGGCCCGTTACGGCGCGGGATTCTTTCATGCATCCACATCGGAGTGCTACGGCGATCCGCTGGAACACCCGCAGACTGAAGAGTACTGGGGGCATGTGAATCCGGTTGGGCCGCGGTCAGTGTACGACGAGTCAAAGCGTTACGCTGAGGCGCTGGTGATGGCGTATCACCGGACGCGCGGCGTAAATACGCACCTGGCACGGATTTTCAATACGTACGGGCCACGCCTGCACCCTTCAGACGGGCGCGTAATCTCGAACTTCCTGATGCAGGCGCTGCGCGGGGAGCCGCTGACAATTTACGGCGAGGGCAGCCAGACGCGAAGCTTCTGCTACGTCGACGACTTGATTGAAGGGTTCATGCGGCTGGCGAACTCGGAAGAGCATCTGCCCGTGAACCTGGGCAATCCGGCAGAGTTTACGATTCTGGAGTGCGCGCGCACGGTGCTTGAAGTAACGGGATCAAAGAGCGATCTGAAATTTGAACCGCTGCCGGTGGACGACCCCACGCGGCGCTGTCCCGATATCTCAAAGGCGCGCAGGCTGCTGGGTTGGGAGCCGCGCATTCCCCTGCGCGAGGGGCTGGCGAAATCGCTGGATTACTTCAAAAGCAAGGTGGAAACCACAGCCTGACGGGCTCCACACCACGGCTGGCGGCGAGAAAATTCACAGCATCTGAACGCATTTGGCTGGAAACGAGCGCGTAAGCCTCCTATGCTCGTTTCCATGCCACACTCCGCGATGTTCCATAGCATGTTTCAACTGCATCTTCCCGTTCTCGAGAAGGTGTTGCGTCCCGTCATTGTCTACATTGCGCTGGTTCTGCTGCTGCGAGTGTTCGGCAAGCGGGAACTGGCGCAACTGAATCCATTTGATCTGATCGTCCTGCTGTCGCTCGCAAATACGGTGCAGGACGCGATCATCGGGCCCGATAACTCAGTGACTGGCGGCCTGATTGGCGCCGTGGCGCTGCTGGGCATCAACTGGCTGGTGGTGCGGACGGCGTTTCGTTCGCGGCGGGTGAGTCACCTGCTTGAAGGGCGGGCTACGGTGCTGATCCGCAACGGCCAGATAGATAAAAAGGCGCTGAGCCGCGAGCTGATGACGCGCGATGAGTTGCTGCAGGTGGTTCGCGAGCAGGGCTTCACAGGATTTCACCAGGTCCGCAAAGGCGAGCTGGAGCCCGACGGCAGGTTCTCGATTGAGGGCTTCGATCCCTCGATTGCCGACCAGCACCACTCCGAGCTGCTGGAGCGGCTGGACGCGCTGGGCAAGGAAATTACGGCGCTGCGCGGGCCGTTGCCGCAGGGGTAGTAGTGGATCTTGCTCTGTTCCGTTGTCCGCGGAACTTAGGGATGGCGGCGGACGTTCTGTCAGCGCAGGACTTCGCTTTCCTTCTTTTCCTGTTGCGCCTGCAGGTATTCGTCCAGATCGAGAAAACCGCCAGCGAGTGAATACGAATGCTCGTAGCCGAGCAGCCGAAGCAGCCGCGCTGCGTTCAGGCTGCGGTGACCGCTGTTGCAGACGCAGACCAGGATGAGATCCTTCGCGTGGTGCATGCTGTTAATCATCGCGAGAAAGTGCTGAATGTCGCGCATGTCCGGAATATCTTCGTCCAGAGCCTCCTGTTCGAGCTCGGTCAGCTTTTGTCCCAACACGCGCTTGAAGTGAAAGAGCGGCAGAAAGCTCGCTCCGGCGATCTCGCCCTGGAGCTCTATCTCGAATTTCTGCCGGATGTCGATCAGCACGGCCAGATGCAGTCGCTGTAATTCCAAAGCCGTTTGCGGAGTCATCTCCAGTTGCTCGTTTTGTTCCTCAGGCGTGGCGGCGCGATCGTTGGTCTGGTTCGTCATTTTTACTCCCTGTCTCTTTTGATGCGCTTTCCACGCAGGTAGATGGAGCTGCACAAGCAACTGTCAAAGGCCGTTGGCGTTTGTTTTGAAAGAAGAGCGACGGCAAGGTGGGCAATCCGGTCCGCAGGGTTAAAATCCCCGTCGACTTGATGCCGTGTGCAGCTCGACTGAAGTTATGCCCTGTTACAGGGCCTCGCCATTTCAGAGCTTTTTGGGCGGCCCGGTTTCAGCCCATGACTGCGCCGGCCAATTCCACCGATCGGGCCGTTATTCCCACTCAATCGTTCCCGGCGGCTTTGACGTAACGTCGTACACCACGCGGTTGATGCCGCGCACCTCATTCACGATGCGGTTGGAGATGCGCTTGAGCAGTTCGTAAGGCAGCGGGGTCCAGTCGGCGGTCATGCCGTCTTCTGAGTGCACGGCGCGTATCGCAGCGGTGTAGGCGTAGGTGCGCTGGTCTCCCATCACGCCTACGCTCATCACCGGCAGCAGCACGGCGAAGCTTTGCCAGATTTTGGAGTAGAGACCGGCGGCCTTGATCTCGGAGACCACGATGTCGTCGGCTTCCTGAAGCAGGGCCACTCGCTCAGGGGTGACTTCACCCAGGATGCGGACAGCGAGGCCGGGGCCGGGGAATGGCTGGCGGCCGAGTATGTCTTCCGGCATTCCCAGATCGCGGCCGATGCGGCGGACTTCGTCTTTGAAGAGATCGCGCAGCGGCTCGATGAGCTTGAGCTTCATGCGCTCGGGCAAACCGCCCACATTGTGGTGGCTTTTGATGGTCTGGCTGGGGCCCTTCACGCTCGATGACTCGATGACATCGGGGTATAGTGTGCCCTGAACGAGCCAGTCGACGCCGCCGGTTTCGCGGGCAATGCGGTTGGCTTCCTCGTCAAAGACGGCGATGAACTCCTGGCCGATGCGCTTGCGCTTGATCTCGGGATCGGTGACGCCGGCCAGTTGCTCAAGGAAGCGCGCGCTGGCGTCCACGGCGACGATGTTGAGGCCGAGCTTGTCGCGCAGGTTCTTCTGCACGTTCTGGAACTCGTTTTTACGCAGGACGCCGTTGTTTACGAAGATGCAGGTGAGCTGGCTGCCGATGGCGCGATGGACGAGCATGGCGGCCACGGAGGAGTCGACGCCGCCGGAGAGGCCGCAGATCACGTGGCCGGAGCCGACCTTCTCGCGGATCGATGTGACGGTGGACTCGATGAAGTGGGCGGGGGTCCAGTCACCGCGGGCTTCGCAAATGCTGAAGAGGAAATTCTTGAGCAGTTGCGGGCCGAGCGGCGTGTGGTGAACCTCGGGATGGAACTGCACGGCCCAGATGCGCCGCTGCTCGTTGGCGATCCCGGCCAGGGCGTTTGAAGTGACGGCGGTGCGATGGAATCCGGCGGGCAGCTCCAGAGCTTCGTCGCCGTGGCTCATCCAGACGGCGAGCGGAGAGGGGACACCGGCGAAAAGCGGCGTTGCGGCGTCTTCCACAGAGACTTCGGCGTGGCCGTACTCGCGTTTGGACGCGGAGCGCACCTTGCCGCCGAGATGATGGACGATGAACTGCAGCCCGTAGCAGATGCCGAGGACGGGGACGCCGAGTTCGAGCAGGCGCGGGTCGGCGGCAGGGGCGTCGGCGTCGTAGACCGACGACGGCCCGCCGGAGAGGATCAGGCCGATAGGTTTGTAGGCCTCGATATCGGCCAGCGGCGTGGTGCAGGGAAGCACGACGGAGAAGACGTTTTGCTCGCGGATACGCCGCGCAATGAGCTGCGTATACTGCGAGCCGAAGTCAAGGATGACAACTGTCTGGGTGTCCACGCTTCAGTGTTGCAGGGGGCGGTATCGCGTGTAAAGAACGAAGCTGCCTGCACCCAAAAGCACCCACTATGACAGCTTTGCCGCCGCCACCTCCGGGTTCCAGTGGTCCTCGTCTACCATCAAGATCTTGGGCTGGCGCGGGGCGGCCGGGCGGGCAGCAGGAACGTCCGGCGTGATAGGCTGCTAATCAACATAATCTTCCAGGCGGAATGTTCCACCGTGAAGTATTCTTGCACCCCTATCGTCCTCGCCTTGCGGCATTGGCGGGGATGCGGTGTGTTCGAAAGGATTCTCCAATGAAATGCACTCTTGTTGCTTCTTTTCTTTTGCTGGCGGCAGGGACTACCTTATTGGCGCAAACAGCCGCGCAACAGTCCAGCAATTCGCAGCCCAAGCCGGTTCCGGCAATCAAGAGCTTTGACCCTGCGGCCATCGACAAAACTGCCGATCCCTGCGTGGATTTTTATCAGTATGCCTGCGGCAACTGGATCAAGAACAATGCCATTCCCGCGGACCAGGTGCGCTGGGCGCGCTCGTTCTCGCAGGTGCAGGAGCGGGACCGGTATCTGCTGTGGAAGGACCTGAACGCCGCGGCGAAAGATCCCAAGACTCCGCTGCAGAAAAAATACGGCGACTTCTATGCGGCATGCATGGACACGGCAACGGTGGAGAAGGATGGCGTCGATCCAATCAAGCCGGCGTGGGCGGAGATTACCAAGCTGGGCGATCCGGGGCAGTTGGCCAGCCTGTTGAGCGAGCTGGAAAACCAGGGAGTGCCGTACGGCTTCTTCGGGTTTTACGTGACTCAGGATATGAAGAACTCGACTCAGCAGATTGCCGAGCTTGGCCAGGGCGGTCTCTCGCTGCCCGACCGCGAGTATTACCTGAATCCCGCGGCCCATTATGCGACCATCCGCAAGGAATATGTGGCGCATGTGACGAAGATGTTTACGCTGGCCGGGGACACGCCGGAAGAGGCGGCCAAAGAAGCCGCCGCGGTGATGCAGATTGAGACGGCGATGGCCAAGGCCTCCATGAGCCGGACGGAGAGGCGCCAACCCAAGAATGTGTATCACATCTACACCGTGACGGAGCTCGAAAAGCTGAGCCCGAATTTCAACTGGACCACTTTCTTCTGGAGCATCGGGATTCGCCACTTTGACACGCTGAACGTGGGCATGCCGGAGTTCTTCAAAGCGCTGAACTCCATGATCGTGAGCGAGCCGCTGGCTTCGTGGAAAAGCTATTTGCGCTGGCACGTTCTGCATGGCGACGCGTCGCTCTTGTCCAAGGCGTTCTATGACGAGAACTTTGCGTTCTTCAGGCATACGCTGGCGGGCCAGAAGCAGCCGCCGCCGCGCTGGAAAATGTGCACGGCGATGACTGACCGGGCGCTCGGCGAAGCCGTTGGCCAGGACTGGGTAAAGCAGAACTTTCCGCCGGCAGCCAAGCAGAGCACTGAGAAGCTGGTTACGGCGCTCGAAAAGGCGCTGGGCGAAGACATCAAGACACTGCCCTGGATGAGCGAGGCGACCAAGAAAGCAGCCGCGGAAAAGCTGGCGATGATCCGCAGGAAGATTGGCTATCCCGACAAATGGCGCGACTACTCGAGCATGAAGGTAAGCCGCACCAATCTGGTGGAGAATGCCGCCCATGCCTCGGTGTACGAGCGCGATTACAACTACAACAAGCTGGGCAAGCCGGTGGACGAAAAGGAGTGGTTCATGTCGCCGCCCACGGTGAATGCCTACTACGATCCGTCGTTCAACGACATCAACTTCCCGGCGGGCATTCTGCAGCCGCCGTTCTTCGACTTCAAGGCCAATCCCGCAATGAACTACGGCGGCATCGGTGTGGTGATCGGACACGAGATGACGCATGGCTTCGACGACCAGGGATCGCAATTCGACGGCAAAGGTAACCTGAACGATTGGTGGACTGCCGCGGACCACAAGGCCTTCGATGCGCGGACGAGCTGCCTTGCCGACGAGTACAGCAAATTCGAAGCTGCTCCCGCGAAGGGCAAGACTCCCGCCCAGTATCTGAATGGACGGCTGACGCTGGGTGAGAATACGGCCGATAACGGCGGATTGCGCATCGCCTACATGGCCCTGGAGGCTACGCTGGCCCAGGAAGGCAAGTCGATGCAGGAGAA
The DNA here is from genome assembly GCA_963830225.1 of uncultured Acidobacteriota bacterium. Lineage (GTDB taxonomy): Bacteria > Acidobacteriota > Terriglobia > Terriglobales > Acidobacteriaceae > Telmatobacter. The sequence goes on from CAWHLO010000001.1 coordinate 2,403,247, forward strand.
GATGGACGGCTACACCGAGGCGCAGCTGTATTTTCTGAGCTTTGCCCAGGTATGGTGCCAGAACGAGACGGACGCGGCAGCGCGCCAGGGTGCACTGGTGGATCCGCACTCGCCGGGCAAGTGGCGGGTGAACGGCACGGTGCGGAATTTTGGCGCTTTTGGCAGGGCTTTTGGATGCCGGAAGGGGCAGCCTATGTACCCGGTGCACTCCTGCCGGGTATGGTAGAGATACAGGCAGTAGGAAGCAGGGAATAGGAAGCAGGAACAGAAACGCTGCTTTCGCGGGATGTGTGTGGTCGGTCATCGCCCGCGGGATTCTTTGACGCCGGGACGATACTTTTCACCGAGTTCCGGCGTCCAAAACGCATCAACGATCGCAAATGGGATCGCAATCGGGCGAGCACGTGGACCGGGATACACCCGCAAAAGCAGACGGCGCCGGGGTGAAGCATGCGCCGTATCTGCCCCCGGAGGGCCGAAGCTAGGCACAACCCACCCTTGCCTTTTACAATGCAGCAGGGACTCATCCCAACCCAGCTGTGCTGTGGAACGATCAACCTTGGCGGCAACGCCCGACCAGGATGAAGGAATCGCATGAAGTTTACGAAATTTGGCAAGGCACTTCTTATGAGCGCCCTTTCTGCTGGCCTCATCCTGGGGGTTACGTCTTGCGTTCAGAGCTATACCACAGGCTTTCTCTATGTGACGGGCACGGTTACGGCCCAGTCGGGCAGTAACGGAATCATCAGCGGTTTCAAAATTGACCACAACACGGGCTATCTGTCGTCCATTCACGGGCTGCCGGTTTCATCAGGCGGGTCAAATCCCGTACGCGCCATTCTGCTTCCCGGGAGCCGCTTCCTGTATGTCCTCAACCGCGGGGTCAACGCCGAAGGAGGTTCCACCTGCACCACGGCGGATCCGTGCAAGAACGCCAACATCACCCAGCTCGCGGTGGGCCATAACGGAATTCTGACGCCACAGCAGACCTTCTATACGCAGGGCATCAACCCCTTCCGGATCATGGTGGACGGTAACGGCAGCTACCTGCTGGCGCTTGACCACGACGCTCCGTCGAGTGCCGCCTGCCAGAAGGCGCTGGGCAGTGCGGTCACTTCGTGTGGCGATATCACGGTGTTCAAGATCGACTCCGTTACCGGCCGGCTTTCCGTGGTTACCAATGCGCAGGTCTCCTCGGCCAGCGGTTCGCCGCTGACCTACTTTCCGGTCCCGGCTAATCCCATCGACTTCGTCATGAGTTCCGGTAACGTGCTTACGCTCAGCGGTACGCCCGCGACGGGCGACGCAGTGTTCCCGTACACGTACGATCCGACGGGCGGACAGTTAAAGCTGAACCAGAACACCGCGCAGCCGTTGGGGATTAACGAGGCTACGGCGATTTTGCAGGCGGGATCAACGCTTTACGTCCTCGACAACGAACCGATTACCATCGCTTCAGGTAGTACCTTTAACGCTGGAACCTATCCCAGCCAGATCCTGCCCTACACGGTGGGCCCCGGCGGAGCGCTCCAGGCCCAGACCAGCGGTGCGGTTCCCGATGCCTCCACGCAGTCCAACCCGGTTTGGGCAATGCAGGAACTGGGATCCAGCGGCAAGTTCCTCTACGTGGCCAACCAGGGGAACAACGTGCAGGGCAACAATACGGCCAGCGGCATTGCCGGATATTTCATGACCAATTCGCCCTCGTTCCAGCTCTCGTTCATCGCCGGACAGCCGTGGAGTACCGGGTCTGGTCCGCAGTGCCTGGTTGAGGATCCGTCAAACCAGTTTGTTTACACCGCCAATTACAACGACTCGACCGTGACCGGCCGCATCATTGACCCGAACTCGGGCGTGCTCACTACGATGCGTAAGCAGAGCAAGTTCACCCTGCCTGGGCCGCCTACGTGGTGTCTGGTAGATGGGCGGACTAACTAGAGGGAAGCCGGTCCGGCGGCAGGTGACCAGCGGCGCAAATGGGGCGGCTGGGTCCCCGCTCCGGATTGCGGCTTGTGCAGGGCTTCACCAGGAAGCCGGAATGCGGGGCGCGGCTGGTACAGGGCGGCGTGGGTTTCGGCTTCAATACAGATTTTCTGGACCGCAGTCGCGGTCCGTTGATGAAAGATGCGCATGAAGTTCAACAAAACGAGCCAGCTCTTGCTGGTATCCGTGGCGGGCCTGGCGGTGGCGTCGCTGCTTGCCGCCTGCTCCCAGTTCACGCAGACCCTGACTGTCGATTTTGTCTACGTGGCCAGCTCCAAGGAAGCCGGACCCAACAATTACGGGGAGATCAACGTTTTCGAGATCAACTCGGAATCGGGTTTCATGCGCCAGATCCCCGACTCGCCTTTCCCCTCGCAGGGACGTAATCCGGTTGCCGAGGCGGTTTCGGCAGACTACTCCAGCCTTTTTGTCGTCAACCAGGACGACAACACGGTGGTTCAGTTCGTGATCGGCAGCGATGGAAAGTTGTATCCCTACAACACCGTCAATACTCCCGGCGTGTATCCCATGGCGGTTAAGGCCAACGCAAGTGACATGTTCGTGCTGGATACCTATCAGCCGTTACCAACCTGCTCGAATGCATCGCCATGCTCGGGGTCTCTGGCCGTCTATCCGCTGACGGCGGCCACCAAGTCCACCGCCGTTGCGATTGGGGCGCCGGCGGTGAATGCGGCGATTCATGCCACGTATTGGCCACTCACTCTGCCGGGAGCCAATTCTTCTGACGTGATTGTGCCCACCAGTATGACCGTGCTTGCCAACGGCTCTTACGTTTATGTCACCGCGTACGACTCCAGTGCGTCTCCAACGGTGGGTTACATCTTCGGCTTTTCGGTAGCTTCAGACGGCGTACTTACTCCGCTGAGCGGATCGCCTTATCCGGCCGGCACCAAACCCTCGGCCATCACTGGCGATCCCACCAGCACTTACGTGTACGCTACCGATTTTTCCGGAAACGACATTCTTGGCTACTCGGTTTCGTCAGGCAATCTGACGCCGCTGAGCGGCAGTCCGTTCCCGGCGGGGAATCGGCCTTCTGCCATCGTCATCAACCCGTCGTTCCCGTACCTGTTCGTGGCCAATTCACTTGACGCAACGGTGAATGCCTACTCGATGAACAACGGGGCGCTTACGCAACTGGGCACATACGCAACGGGTCTTGATCCGGTGGCTATGGGGATTGACCCCTCGACCAATCATTTTGTGTATACGGTGAATTTTCTTGGCAACAACGTCAGCAACTTCCTGATGAGCCAGACCGCGGGAACGCTGATCAATACGCAACGTTCGCCTTACGGGGCCAACGCGTTGCCGACGGCTGTTGCGGCGATCCCGCACAATGGCACCGGTGCGGGCGTGAAAAAGTAGGAGCCTGGTGTAACGGGTTCCGGCAACGGAGCTTGTAGCAACACCTCGCAGGCGGCTTTTACAATGACTGCGGGGCAACTTAAACGAGTTTTCCTGGGGGCTCGAATTCAGATGGCCCGCAACAAAGGAAGCGCATGAAGTTCAGTAAAACGAGCCAGTTTGCTCTGGTCTCTGCGATCGGCCTGTTGGCAACCAGTCTTCTGACCGGCTGCCAGCTTGTCACCATCGATTATGTATTTGTGGCCTCTTCAGCGGGCTCCAGTGCCGGCAGCAAAGGGCAGATTCAGACCTACGCGGTCGACTCGCAGTCGGGTGCGCTGCGCGTCGCCGTCCCGGCTGTGCCTTCGGGCGGAACAGAGCCGGTGGCGATGGCAACCACGTCGAATTACTACAGCCTTTATGTGGCCAACCAGGGCAATAACAGTGTGGTGCATTTCGGCATTGCCGATACAGGCAAGCTGAGCAACCTGGACAACGTCACCACCACTGATACGCCGGTGTCCCTCGCGGTGAACGACGCCAATACTTATCTTTACGTGATTTCGGGGACGACGTCGGCGACGCTGACCGAGTATTCGCTCGACAGCAAAGGCACCATCGGATCGATGGTAGCGCAGGAGTCCCTCACCCTTCCCGGTTACACGGGTGACACGATTGTTCCCACGGGTGTGACGGTTCTGCCCAACAATAACGCAGTCTACGTCACGGCATATGACCAGTCGGCTTACAATCCCGGCGGGACGGTCACCAGCACCGCGCACCCCGGCTGGGTGTACGGCTTTGCGGTGGGATCGAACGGTGCGCTGACGGCTACCGCTGGCAGTCCCTATCAGGCAGGTGTCAAGCCCAATTCGATTGCTCCAGATCCGACCAACCGCTTCATTTATGTGACCGATTTTGCTTCCAACCAGTTGATCGGCTACACGGTTCAGAACGGCAACCAGCTGAACTTCATGGTTAACGGGCCCTTCAAAACGGGCAACGAGCCCACCTCGGTGAAGGTGGATCCGCGCGGCGTTTACATCTACCTTGCCAATGAGCTCGACAACTCCGTTTCGGGTTTCACCATCAATAAGCCCACCGGCACGCCTTCTGAGGTTGTCAACACCGTCAGCAGTGCGCCGAACGCTACGGATACGCAGCCGGTGTCGCTGGCGATTGACCCGGCGTTGGGCCGGTTCGTTTACACGACAAACCGGATCGGCAACTCGGTTTCCGGGTTCCGGCTGAATCCCGATACAGGCGTCCTGGTCACGACGCAGGCTACGCCGTATCCGACCGGAGCCAATCCCACGGCGCTGGCCATCGTGCCGCACGGCAACCACGCTACGCAGGCGGTTGCGCCGTAACAGCAGAGTCAGACCAGGAGCAAAAAGCCCGGCCTTGTGCCGGGCTTTTGCTCTTGATTTTGTCATACGCGTTTACGGCTGGAAATTCACGGTCACCGGCAGCCCAAATCCGGTGTTGACGCCATCGGAGCCGCACTGGAACCGAGTCTTGAGAGGATCCTTCAGGTCTGTAGTCGTGAAGCCGGCACCTGTGGGAGGTTTGCCGACCTTGGTGCTGAGCCCCAGCGCAGAGAAGTAGGCCCCCTCCAGCACACCGTGGCACTGTGGGGCAGCCGTTGAGCCCTGATGGGTACTTGCATCCGGGAAATAGGAGCTGTTGTTGGCCGGAATCGTGTAGGTCTGGTTCTTCGCCATCGGCAGGGTCAGCGTGTATGAGGTTCCGTCCGGGCATCTCACATCCGCTTGCACGCTCGCGCCAATCACCCCAACCGTCGCCGCCGGGTGCACGCTTTGCCCAATCGCCACCTGGTAGCCGCCCATGACGGTTTGGCCGGGATGGATCTTCAGGCCCACGCCTTTCTTCAATGACAGAACCACCGTTCCGCCCGTGTTCCAGTCATTCGGGAATTTTGGATCGTGATTTGGGTTGCCTCCCCACCACGCGGTCCACCGGGCGTAGTCGAGCTTCGGATACGGGTTGACCTCGACATCCGAATTCACACTCTTTTCGCCGAGCATGAATTTCTTTACAAATGCTGAGATCGCCGGCGCCTCGGCAGGCAGCGTTCCGCAGTGCCGGTGTCCGCCATCGATATAGAAACCGAACCGGTCTCCAACGCCAAATGCGTTATAGATGCGCTGCGTCGCCCGCGCCGATATGTAGTTGGAGCGATTCGACAGCCAGTAATAATCTGTGTTGCCCGTCTCCAGCAAGGCTCTCGGCGCCACCATGGCCATCAATTCGTCATGATCCGTCGGAAGCTTGTAAACATTGTTCTCGCCGAACTGGTGCATCTGTCCGCCAAACCAGTCGTAGTTTGTATCGTCGATATCTTCCACGGACCCGTCGGCCTCGATCTCATGCGACACGCGCCAGGACGGTGCGCCGCCACCCCCGTTTTCCTGGGCGATGGTCAACGCAATCCGCTCGTCGAACGCTCCGGCGAACAGAGCCATCTTGCCCGCGTACGAGCATCCGGTCACCGCCAGGTGATTCATCTCGATCGGTAGCGGGTTCACGGCCTGATGCGCCGCGATCTCCATGCCGTCAATCAACCGGCTCACTCCCCAGCTCCAGGCGGCATATTCCCCTGAATTGCTGGTTCCGCTGCACTTGCCGGCACAAAGCTCAGGGTAAAGCTGGTAGAACGGGTCAGTCGTATGGCTGCTCAGGTGAAACGTGTACTTCGCCACCTGGTTATGAACAAAGTCGACCGTTGCAATGGGCAGATCCGCAAAAACGCTTGCCGGCAGAGCGCCATAATTAGGCCCGTTGGCATGGGTCCTGAAGGTCATGGCAATCAACGCCGGAAAGGGGCCTTTGCCTTTCCCTTGCGGAATGTAAATGCCCGAGATCAAGGTGATCGTCTTTCCATTCCGGGTGACATGCACCGTCAGCGTACCTCTGGCCGTGGGCGATGCCGGCGGCACATAGTGAGCCGTAATCTTGCAGTCGTGACAGTCGGGCACCTGGCCAATCTCATACTTTTCAATCGCAGCCTTGATCTCGTTACGCCGGCGCTCCCAGTGTGAGAACCGCGTGCTGCGCGTTCCGTTAACGAAGCGGAACGGATCAGGCAATGGCCGAATGATCGGGAGTTTCGCGAAGGCCGGAAAGACCGGCGCCGGGTATTTCGCGCCGGTATTCTGAACGCTATAGACTAGGGGGATCTTCGCGTCGGCAGAGGTATTTTCCTGAGCGAACGCTCCCGCAACCGCAGCCGATACAAACAGCAGCAACACCAGCGCGACGGATGCCCTGGCAATCTGGAAATGGTTCCGCGTCCCAGTCCTTGCGTACCCCTGTTTTGCTGCACTTTCTTCTTCTCGTAGCTGAAAATGCGCTGGAGCGCGCCCGGCGACTGTTGCACACCGCGGCAATGCCGGCGCGATCCATATCGGCTTGAGAAACTTCATGTTCTTCTCCCTCTGGGACGACAGGGGACTTCTCCTACTGGCCCGGTTAGCGGCGAAACGTGCTCAGCACGCCTCATCATGTGAATGCAGTGTGATCACTGTAAGTGCGGCAGAATTCGCCAGGCGGAAAGTACGACCCAGAAACCATAGGAAAAGCCTTTTACTATTGTCAAGAACAACCTGGCCGCCACCGTATCGCGACTGGAGTAACAATTCCTTTTGTTTACCGATCTGGTAATGCCCACAGCAGCCGGAAAATTCTCCGGCGCCGTCCCGGTCCAACTCCGCTCTGAATGCCGGCAGGCTGAATATCTGTCTATCGAATTGCAGGGAATGCCTAACTTGAGCGGACAGAGAAGCTGTCACCCGCAGAGAGGGGAACCGGGAAAGGGAAACGCAGACAAGGAAATTATGATCGGCAGCCTATGCGTTTTGCTGCTCGTGTGCGGCTTGATCTCCTGCCGGAATCAAGCCTCATGCCCCGAGCATGGCCCGCAACACCCTGCGTGCCGGCTTCTCCACCCAGTGCAGCGCCACCAGCGACATGGCGATCAGCAGAACGTAGCTGATCCACGGATCGTAAGGCGCCAGCCCGAGCTTGTTGAGGATGTGCGAGTTGTGAATCATGTTCCACAGGTTGAAGTGGAGCAGATAGAGGCAGTAGCTCGCCTCGCCCACCATCACCAGCGGCTTGAAGCTGAGCAGCGTGGCCAGTGGATTCCTGCCCGCCAGCCCCAGCACCACGCAGCCGAACAACGGCATCAGCAGGCCGTCGTGAGCCAGGGCAAAAGGAACCAGCCGGTCCAGCGACAGCAGCCCGAAGAGGGCCGCAAAACCGAAAACGCCCAGGAAGAAGCGTATCCGGTGCGTCCGCTCGATCATCTGATCCAGGCCTGCCAGCATCACGCCGAAGACGAAGCTCGCCAGGTGCGGCAGAGGCGTAAACTTCAGCGCGTCAAGCCATGGTCCGTAGCTCCAGCGGTCCACGTGGGCCAGCCCGTCGGGATTGAATATGAGATAGAGAGTGCCCGGGACGATGCCCAGCAGCCAGACGCCCGTCATCTTCAGGATGAGAGGCTTCATGCGCTTCGGCTTCTTCCACTTCGCCATCCAGGGGAAGAGGAAGTAAAAGAACCACTCGGCGGACATGGTCCACGCCGGCGTGTTCAAAAAGGTAGAGATTGACGGGATCCAGCCCTGCAGCAGCAGAGGCGTCAGCGCCATTCCCGTCCAGAACATAGCATGAGTGTGCGCGCCCCATTCCAGGTGGACAACATTCCAGCTCAGAAGCAGGCTCAGAAAGTAAATGGGATAGATGCGCGTAAAGCGGGACTTCCAGAATCGCACCTTGCTCAGCTTGCCGGCGCGCGCCCGCGGACCGTGGTTATAGGCCAGCACGAAGCCGGAGAGAAGAATGAAGTAGCTCACAGCAGCATAGCCGGAATTGATGACCGGGGCCAGGAAGCCGAACCACTCGGGATTGGAGAAGTGGAACAGGACGATATCGATGGCGGCGAAGCAGCGCAGGCCCGTCAGCGCATCCAGCCGGGGCGGCCTGATGATCTCCTCGGGTTGCTCGACGTGTTCCAGCTCGCGAGTCTCGCGCTGCGGCTCTTCCAGCACAGCGGACGCACTCTGGAGATACAGTCCAGCGACCGGCATGTAGGCGGGGCTCGGTGTCATTTCGCTCATCGTATTTTGGGGATGACCAAGGATAAAAACGGCAATGGCCGGAGCTCGCGGGGAAGATAGCGGAGTCCGCTTCCGAGCTTTCTCTTTCCTGGTCCTGCTTTCTTGCTGCAGGTATCCGGTTCCTGCCTTCAGGCCGTTACCAACGAGCCGACTTTCTCACCCTGCACCACCCTGAGGATGTTGCCGGGCTGGTTCATGTTGAAGATGATCATGGGCAGGTTATTGTCTTTGCAAAGACTTACCGCAGTCAGGTCCATGACCTTCAGTCCCTGGCGCAGGATCTCCATGTAGGTGATCTCGTCGTATTTGACGGCATCTTTCACCAGCACCGGATCGGCGTTGTAGATGCCTTCCACCTTCGTGCCTTTGAGCAAAACGTCGGCCTTGATCTCCATGGCGCGCAGGCTGGCGGCGGTATCCGTGGAAAAGAAAGGATTGCCGGTGCCGGCGGCGAAGATGACCACGCGGCCCTTTTCCAGGTGACGCGTGGCGCGGCGCCGAATGTAGGGTTCGGCTATCTGGTTCATGAAGACGGCCGTCATCACCCGGCACTGCACGCTGCGCTGTTCCAGGGCATCCTGCAGGGCGATGGCGTTGATGACCGTGGAGAGCATGCCCATATTATCGGCGCTCACGCGATCCATCTCTTTGGCCTGTTCTTCAACTCCGCGGAAGAAGTTGCCGCCGCCAACGACGACGGCCACCTCAACGCCCAGGGCATTAATCTCGGCGATTTCGCCGGTGATCTGGGCTACCTTATCGGCATCCAGGCCGAAGCCGCGGGGGCCTGCCAGAGCTTCGCCTGAGAGCTTAAGAACAATGCGCTTATACATGCTGATCCGAGTATCGCATAGGAGCGCGAAAAACGCCCCCCTGTGCAAGACGCAAAGGGGGGCGAAAAGTGATTTCCCGGGGCTGGCCCAGGGGGCAGGGGGCGGAGCTTACTCCGCCGCCGCTTCCACAGCCTTGGTCTGCGCGACGGTCCAGTCGGGGGCGCCCACTTTGAAGCGCGCAAAGCGCCGCACGGTGATGTTTTCGCCCAGCTTGGCCACCTTCTGCGCAATCAGCTCCTTGATGCTGATGCTCTGGTCCTTGATGAAAGGCTGCTCGATGAGGCAGACCTCCTCGTAGAACTTGCTCATTTTGCCCTCGACGATGCGCTCGATGACGGGGGCGGGCTTGCCGGTGGCTGCGGCCTGGGCGCGGTAGATCTCCTTTTCCCGCTCCAGATCGGCCGCGGTCACGTCCTCTGCCTTCACGTAGCGGGGATCGCTGGCCGCAATGTGCATGGCGATGTCCTTGAGCAGCTCCTGGAAGTCAGGGGTGCGGGCCACAAAGTCGCTCTCGCAGTTCAGCTCAAGCAGCACGCCAATTTTGCCGCCGGCATGGATGTAGTTGCCCACCAAACCCTCGTTGGTGGTGCGGGAGGCCTTCTTCTGCGCGGAGGCCATGCCCCGCTTGCGCAGAACAACGAATGCTTCTTCAATGTCGCCCTTGGATTCCTGAAGGGCCTTGAGGCAGTCGCCCATGGGGGCTCCGGATTTCTCGCGGAGCTCTTTGACTAATTTGGCGTCAATTTTCTCGCTCACTGTTGTCATCTCTCTATTCCAGATTCCAATTCTTGCAAGGGTCAGGCCGGAACGCTCCCGGCACAAGAAAAGCGTGGCGATCCAGCATGAAGGCCACGCTCATCAGGATACGCACTTGAAGCGTAAAAGAAGATTAATTGCCACCTTCGGCCGCTTCGGCTTCTTCATTCAGCACTGCAACCGCCGCGGGCGCCTTGCGCACGCCGCTGCCGTAAGCGGTCTCAAAATCCAGCTCCTCGGGCGTGGCATTTTCGGCCGGGGCCTCGCCACCCTCTTCGGCCGCCGCAGCAGCCTCGGCTGCCGCAGCTTGCTCCTCGGCAAAGGCCCTTTCGCCCACCAGGTTCACACCCTCGGCCGCCGAATCGGCAATCTTCGAGGTGAACAGGCGGATGGCGCGCAGGGCGTCGTCGTTGCCGGGGATCACGTAATCAACCACCGTGGGATCGCAGTTGGTATCAACCACTGCCACCACGGGAATGCCGAGCTTGCGGGCTTCCTTGACGGCGATCGACTCGTTGTTCGAGTCCACCACGAAGAGCGCGTCGGGCAGCCGCTTCATGTTCTTGATGCCGGCCAGATTGGCTTGGAGGTGCTTGCGCTCGCGTTCGAGGCGGATCACTTCCTTCTTGGTCAGCAGTTCGTAGCGGCCATCCACGGCCATCTCATCCAGTTCCTGAAGGCGCTTCACCGACTTCTGCACCGTGACCCAGTTGGTGAGCAGTCCGCCCAGCCAGCGCTGGTTGATGTACGGCATGCCGGCCCGCGTCGCCTCTTCGGCAATGGCATCCTGAGCCTGCCGCTTGGTGCCGACAAAGAGAATCGACTTGCCCTCTCCGCACAGGTCAATCACAAACTTCGACGCGTCCTTGAAGAGCTTGAGCGTCTTCTGCAGGTCGATGATGTAAATTCCGTTACGCTCACCAAAGATGTATTCCTTCATCTTCGGATTCCAGCGCTTCGTCTGATGCCCGAAGTGAACACCCGCTTCGAGCAGCTCCTTCATGGTGATAGTGGCCAATGGATCTCCTTCTTGGATTGCATCCGGGCTAACCTTCGTCTGGCCCGGATTAAGCCCGCTTTCGCGGGGATTGAAATACCCAACCAGCAACTCTCAGCTTGTTTGAAACAAAGCTGAGAGTTGCTGGCTGAAAGCGTGCAACGCCTTAGCGCTTCGAGAACTGGAACCGCTTGCGTGCGCCCTTCTGACCGTACTTCTTGCGCTCCTTCACGCGCGCGTCGCGCGTAAACAGCCCTTCGGCCTTCAGGGTCTTCCGCAGTTCCGGGTTGAACTCAATCAGGGCGCGGGCCACGCCCATCTTCACCGCGTCAGCCTGTGCGGCCACGCCGCCGCCACTGACAGTGGTCAGCACGTCAAAGCTCGATGCCAGCTCGGCAACCGCCAGCGTCTTCTTGGCTGAGACGCGCTGCTGCTCGGTGACAAAATATTCGTCGAACTTCTTGTCGTTGACCTTCCACTCGCCGGTGCCGGGACGCAGAAAAACGCGGGCAATCGCCGACTTGCGCCGCCCCGTGCCGTAATACTGAACCAGATCCGCCATTCCTTAATTAGCTCCTAAGCTTCTAGCCTCTAGCTCCGTTTTCCCGGAATCCGCCTCTCGGCTTTTCCTTGCCTCACTGCCTGCTCCAACGCGGTAAAAGCTGGGAGCTGGCAGCTAGGAGCTAGTAGCTGTTTTTAAAACGCCACCGGCTGCTGCGCCTGGTGGGGATGCTTGTCTCCGCGATAGACCTTCAGCTTTGAGCCCATCGCGCGGCCCAGCTTGGTCTTGGGCAGCATGCCCTTGATCGCTTCTTCCAGAACTTTTTCGGGCCGGCGGTTGATCAGCCGCGTAAACGACTCTTCGCGCAGGCCGCCCAGGTAGCCGGTGTAGCGCCGGTAGACCTTCTTCTGGTCCTTCAGACCGGTCAGCCGCACCTTTTCGGCGTTGATTACAATCACGTGGTCGCCCGTATCCATATACGGCACATATTGGGGATTGAGCTTGCCGCTCAACACGTTGGCGGCTTTGGTGGCCAGCCGGCCCAGTGTCTGGCCGTCGGCGTCCATCACATACCACTTGCGGTTAATTTCCTTGCCGCTTGGAACAAAGGTTCCCATCTCTTCTTATCCTCAAAACCTGCCCGCCGGAGCAAAAAACGCCGGTCGCGGCAATCAATCTCTTGCGCAAAACACCCTAAGCCACGCAAAAAGCACGGGCCTTTACTCTACCCACTTCCAAACAAACCTTGTTCGGGTGAGGATTGCCAGGCGCCACCCCTTACAGGGGCTTCGGCCTGTCCGGACTAGCTTCCAGCCCGTCTTCCGCAGTTTGCGCCAGCACGACAAGCTAAAAGCTAACGGCTGAAAGCTGCTCTTTGGCCGGGTCCGGTTGACTCCCCACGGCCCCAGGCGCAACACCGCGCAAGGCTTACAGAATAACTGAATCAGGGGGCTGAGTCAACGAAATCGCGGGTGTGGAAGCGGGCTGCGGCCCGGCTGCCGGGCCGGGCCTGCCGGGGCCGGTCTTTGCCGCCCGGCTGCTAAAATGGCAACCGTGCAAGACACACCTGCCCCGCCTCCGAGCCGCACCTGGCTGGCCCAACCCGTCCCCATGCTGGACCTCGGGCGCCAGTATCAGCCTCTTCATCGCGAACTGCTGGAAGCCCTTGAGCACGTGCTCAAAACGCGGCAGTTCATCCTGGGCGAGGAGGTTTCCGCCTTCGAGCGCGCCGCGGCCCAGCACCTGGGAGTGGCGCATGCCATCGGTTGCTCGTCCGGCACGGACGCCCTTTGGCTCGGTCTTGCCGCCGCCGGCATCGGCCCAGGCGTGAGCGTGGTGACCACACCCTTCAGTTTTTTTGCCTCGGTCAGCTCCATTCTGCGCGCCGGAGCCACGCCACTGCTGGCCGATATCGATCCGGTAACATTCAACCTCAATCCGGCCGCCGTTGAAACAGTTCTTGAAGGCCCGAATGGCGCGTCGGTCCGCGCCATTCTGCCAGTCCACCTTTACGGCCAATGCGCAGACTGGGATGCCTTTGCCCGGCTAGGCCGCGAGCGCGGTCTGAAGCTTATTGAGGATGCCGCGCAAGCCTGGGGTGCGAAGTGGAAGGGGGCGAACGCCGGAGCTTTGGGCGACGCCGCAGCCTTCAGCTTCTATCCCACCAAGAACCTGAGCGCCGCCGGAGAAGCCGGCATGGTGACGGCCAACGACAGTGAAGTGGCCGAGCGCGCCCGCATGCTGCGCCAGCACGGGATGCGCCGCCGCTACCACCACGACGAGCTGGGCTGGAACGCGCGCATGGACGGCTTCCAGGGCGCGATTCTGAGCGTGAAGCTCAAATACGTTGCCGGCTGGAATGAGGCGCGGCGCACCGCGGCCGCGCGCTACGAAGGCCTCTTCCGCGCCGCGGGACTGGCGGAGTCGGGGCCCTATCCTCAGCACGGTGTGGTGCTGCCGCGCGAGGTCGCCGGCGCCCGCCACGTGTGGCATCAGTACGTCATCCGCACCGCGCGGCGCGACGCTTTGCGCGAATTTCTTGCAGCGCACAACATCGGCTCGGAGATCTTCTATCCCGTTCCGCTGCACATGCAGGAGGCGCTCAAGAGCCTGGGCTACGGCGAAGGCAGCTTCCCTGAAGCGGAGCGCGCGGCGCGCGAGGTGCTGGCGCTGCCCATCTTCCCCGAGCTGCGCGAAGACGAGCAGCAAACCGTCGTCGGCGCGATTGCGGAATTTCTGAGCTGAACGGCGGCCGGCGCCTGAGGCGCGTTACGAGACAACTACGCGTGTTGTTGTCGTTCTGTAACCCTCACCGTGTGCGCGCAGCCTGATCTCATACCTGGCGCCCCGGCGCGGACGGCCTACGAGGGCTGGCCGAAAACATGCCAGACATGTTCCCCCGGGATGGCGAACGCTGGGGTAAACGACGCCGCTGGATTGCTTTGTAAGTAACCGGCGCGCCAGTTGCTGAGGCGCCGCATAGCACTGCGGTACCGGCTCAGCCTGCAGGCAGTCCACGTACTTCCGCGCAGGTTCCAGGACATGGAAAGCGGCGTGAAAGCCGGCCTGCCAGTCGTCGTAGCAGGAGACGTCTTCGTCTGGCCTGCCGCCTGGCGATTCCGGCACGACGATCTCCGAGAGACGGCGGGCCTTGTGGTATGCCACCTCGGCGATGGAAGTTTCGATTGTGCGAGCCGCATACCAGGCGCCGCGCGTGGTGTCGTTGAAGCGTGCTCCGAAGGGCCCCGGATGAAGAAATGCGGCGCGGACGATATGCGCGTTGGGAATTCCATAGACCAGCTCGAATTGAGTGATGCCGCTCAAACCGTAAAGTTCGCCGTGAATGCGCTCGTTGGTGGCCGCGTCAAGGCGGGCCGCGTCGGCAAGAATTTCGTCATTGTCCGCCACATCTTCAAGCACGGTTCCGGATTCGCTGAACCGCGAAGGAATCAGCCGGTGCATGCGGGGAAGGCGGAACTCGTGCTCGGGCGGGAGTGCCGCTTTGGCTGCGGCCGTGGTCAACGTCCGCCTCGCCATGCGTCAAGTAGGCGGCGGACTTCCATCATGCCCGGCTGGCCGTTGCGAAGCATGTAATCGATGGGCGCCTGGCCGGCGAAGAGCGGGCCGCGGTTCTGCAGCGTCACCCAGCGGTCGGCCCACGGTTTGCCGAAGTAGATATGCAGCGCCTTGTAGATTCCAATGACCAGCGAAATGCGGGTGAGTGTGTCCTGGTCGAGCTGGCGGCCTCGCGGACGAGTCTTCCACGCATGAAACGTGGAGGACGCCACGCCGCCCAGCAGGCCTCGCGCCTGCGCTTCCGTCAGCTCCCATTTGCGGACGATGTTTACGAAGACGCGGAGCGCGCTCTCGCTCAGCTTGCGCCGTTCGCCGGCATTCGACAGGTCGGGAGTCTGCTCAAACGAATATCCCGAAACATGCGGAGCGATGGGAGCTGTAGCCATAGAGGCATCTCGCTTTCGAGAACTATTATCCTCGATTTCGAGATATGCTTCAAGCGCAATTGCGGCTTACGTCACCGGTCCCGGATTGAACAGCACAAACTCGTTGTGCAGCCCCCAGTGGTCGGCCCATGTCTTCCTGCGGCCGCTTGCCACCTCCAGAATCAGCCGAAAGATCTCCCACCCCACATCTTCCACCGTGGCTTCTCCGCTCGCGATGCGGCCCGCATTCACGTCGATGAGATCGGGCCAGCGCTGCGCGAGGCCGCTGTTGGTGGCCACCTTGATGACCGGTACAACCGACAAGCCGTAAGGCGTCCCGCGGCCGGTCGTGAACACATGCATGTTCATCGATGCGGCCAGTTGCAGTGTGCCGCAGATAAAGTCGCTGGCCGGTGTGGCGGCGAAGACCAGGCCCTTTTGCCTGACCCGCTCGCCCGGGCCGGCGACGCCCATCAGCGCCGTGGTACCCGATTTCGCGACGGAGCCCATGGCCTTCTCAACCACGTTAGCCAGCCCGCCCTTCTTGTTGCCCGGCGTGGGATTCGCCCTGCGGTCGGCGCCGCCTCGTTGCAGATACTCGTCGTACCACGCCATCTCGTGCAGGAACTGGCGCGCGATCTCCGGCGTGGCCGCGCGAGCTGTAATCAGATGCGCCGCGTCGCGCACTTCCGTCACTTCGGAGAACATCACCGTAGCTCCAGCCCGCACTAGCAGGTCGGCGGCAAATCCCACCGCGGGGTTTGCCGTCACGCCAGAGAGTGCGTCGGAGCCGCCGCATTGCAGTCCCACAACCAGATCGGATGCGGGGCAGGGAACGCGGCAGCGGTTGTCGAGCCGCTTCAGCTTGTGCTCGGCCAACTCCATGATGTGCGCCACCATCTCGCCGAAGCTTTGCGCCTCCTGAAGCACGGCAACCGAGGTCTCTTCTTTCAGCACCGGCAGCGAGTCAGAAGGCATGATCCTTGCGGGCTGCAGTTTTTCGCAGCCCAGGCTGACCAGCAGCAGCTCGCCGCCGAAGTTCGGGTTGAGGCTCAGGTTGCGCAGCGTGCGGATGGGAATGACAGCGCCGGGCGCGTCAATGGCTACGCCGCAGCCGTAATGGTGCGCAATGGCGACCACGTCATCCACGTTGGGGTAGTTCGGCAGCAGCTCCGTCTTGATGCGCTTGACGGCGTATTCCACCGTGGGCGCTGTGCACTGCACGGTGGTGCCGATGCAAAGAATGTTCTTGGTTCCCACCGAGCCGTCGGCGTTGCGAAAGCCGTCGAAGGTGAATCCTTCCAGCGGGGGCAACGGCTCAGGTGTTGCCGTGGCCAGCGGGCACTCTGCCAGCGGCGGAGCCTGCGGCGGATCGACGAGCCCTTCGTGCACCCAACCGCCGCGCGCAATCGCCTGCTTCGCAAATCCAATCACGGCGCCGTAACGCATAACCGGCTCGCCGGCCGGAATATCCGCGAGCGCAACTTTGTGTGCCTCCGGAATATCGTCGCGCAGCGCCACGCCGCAGGAGAGGCGCGCGCCGGCGGGAAGGCCGCTCTGGTTCACGATGACAGCAACGTTATCGTCAGGATGAACGCGAATGAATCGAGGCTGCGTGGCGGGCGGAGCGGTGGTCATGGTCTCGTCCTGCTTAATAGCTAACGCCCTGTCAGCGCACAAGACAAGGGCGCTTGGGATCGAACTTCCAGCCGGGTATGAGGAATTGCATGGCGGCCGCGTCGTCGCGCGCGCCCAGATGCAGCTTCTCATAGAGCCCGTGGGCCTTCTCAATGGCGTTCATATCGAGATCGACGCCGAGCCCCGGGCGATCGGGCACCGTGATGGTGCCGTCGACAATTTGCAGCGGGTTCTTCGTCAGGTGTTGGCCGTCCTGCCATATCCAGTGCGTGTCCACGGCGGTGATGGCGCCGGCCGCGGCTGCGGCCACGTGCGTAATCATCGCCAGCGAAATGTCGAAGTGGTTGTTGGAGTGCGAGCCCCAGGTAAGGCCGCCGTCGCGGCAGGTCTGCGCCACGCGCACTGAGCCATGCATCGTCCAGAAGTGCGGATCGGCGAGGGGAATATCGATGGCGTTGAGGCGAAGGGCGTGGCGCAACTGGCGCCAGTCCGTGGCAACCATGTTGGTTGCGGTGGGCATATTTGTGGCACGGCGGAATTCGGCCATAATTTCGCGGCCGGAGAAGCCGTGCTCTGCGCCGCAGGGGTCTTCGGCATAGGCCAGCACATCGCGCCGGTCCTTGCAGAGCGCAATGGCTTCGTCGAGCGACCACGCGCCATTGGGGTCGATGGTAATGCGCGCTCGCGGAAAGCGGCTGGCCAATGCCTCCACGGCCTTTATTTCATCGGCGCCGGGCAGCACGCCGCCTTTGAGCTTGAAGTCGTTGAAGCCGTAACGGGCATGGGCGGCCTCGGCCTGGCGGACGATGGCTTCAGGCGTCAGCGCCTCCTCATCGCGCACGCGGAACCAGTCGTTCACGGAGTTCCCCGCGCGGCGGTACTTCATGTCTGTTTTGCGGCTGTCGCCGACAAAGAAGAGATAACCCAGCACCGGAACCATGGCTCTCTGCGGGCCTTCACCCAGCAGCGCGGCAACGGGCAGCCCAAGGAACTGGCCGAGCAAGTCCAGAGAGGCGGACTCGATGGCCGTCAACGCGTGAATCGCAACGCGCAAATCGAAGGTCTGTAGACCTCGGCCCGCAACATCGCGCCCGGCAAAACGCTGCCGTACCTCGCTCAGGACGGCCATGTACGACGCAATGGAGCGGCCCACAACCAGTGGCCGCGCTTCCTCCAGAACCTGCCGGATCCGTTCGCCGCCCGGCACTTCTCCCACGCCGGTCTTGCCTTCGTCGTCCGTCAGGATCACGACATTGCGCGTGAAGTAAGGACCATGCGCGCCACTCAGGTTGAGCAGCATGCTGTCCTGCCCCGCCACGGGCACCACACGCATGGCGGCAATGCGCGGCGACCGGTCTGCCGCGTTGAACTGGTCGTTCATCGGTTGCTGGCTCCCTGCGTTTCCATTGCTGCTTTCCCGGCTTCGGTGGCGCGGCGCATGCGCTCGCGGCTGTTGCCCAGGTGATTGCGCACGGCCGCGCGGGCTGCCTCGGCGTCACCGCGCACAATGGCGCTGTAAATGTCCTCGTGCTCGTTGTTGATGCGCTTCAGATACTCCTGCCGCTGCGATTCGCGCTCGGCCACCTGGTAGCGCGAGCGGGGAATCGCCATGGCGCCCAGCGCGGTGAAGATGTCAAGGAAGTAAGGGTTGCGCGCGGCACGCGCAATCTCCAGATGGAACTGAAAATCTGCATCGACGGCGGTGCGGCCCATCTGAACCTCACTCTTGAACGCTTCCATGGCAGAGGACATGGCGTGCAGATTGCGCCCGCTGCGGCGTACGGCCGCAAGAGCGGCGGCCTCCGTCTCAATACCGATGCGCACTTCGAGAACCGCCAGCACGTCGTCGGCGGTGTCGATGCCGCGGTGCCTGAGGCTGAACCCATTGCCGTTGGAGTGCGTGCGCACGAAGGAGCCAACACCGTGGCGGGTCTCAACCAACCCGGCGGCCTGCAGCTTTGAGATGGCCTCGCGCACCACCGTGCGGCTGACGCCCTCGCGGCGCACGATTTCCGATTCAGGCGGTAGCTTGGCGCCGGGCGCCAGGGAGCCGTCCTCGATCATGGCAGTGACGCGCGCTACCACCTGCTCGGTCAGGCTGCCGGAGAGCTTCCGGCCATCGGTTTCCATGGTGTATCTCCTCACTGCCGCCTCGTACTTGTCAGACATCATATCAGTACAGCATTCAATCAATTTCCCTTGAAACTCGATTCTAATGCACCGTCCAATTGTTTTGTGGCGAGTGGCGCGGATACACCTGTATGATGTCTTACGGCATTGCGAGGCCGTGGTCGGCCGCGAGGCATTTGCTGCCATCGCACCTGAGTCCGCCGTTACACGGGAAGGGAACTCATGAATCGTAGACAATTTCTTGCTGCCGGCGGCGCTGCCGGAGTGGTTGCCGCCCGCGGCGTTGCGCCTTCATCGCTGCATGCCGAGCCGGCAAGCGAGGGGGACCGCATGAAACTGGGCGACCAGACTGAGCCCACAAATGAAACCCACCTCAAATATCAGGCGCGCTATGGCGTGCGCCACATCTGCGGTTATCCCGACATTCAGGGCAACCGGCTCTACGCCACCGTGGATGAGCTGAAGCGCATGATGGATATGGCCGCGAAATACGGCATCAGCGTGGATCTCATCGCGCCCCCGTTTCTCGCGTCCTCTTTCATTGACTCTGAGAAGCATCCGGCCATCATGCTGGCTGAAAGCCCCGGGCGTGATCGCGACATCGAGCAACTGCAGACCTGCATCCGCAACTGCGCAGAGGCCGGCATTCCCGGCATCAAGTACAACATGAGCATCCTGGGCGTGCTGCGCACCGGGCGCGTACCGGGGCGCGGCGACTCGCTTGACCACGTCTGGAACCTGGCCGAAGCGCATCCGCGGGAACCGCTGACCAGGGCTGGGAACGTGAATGCCGACAGGTTCTGGGAGCGGATCACCTACTTCCTTGACCGCGTAATTCCCGTCGCCAACGAGTACAAGATTCGCATGGCCTGTCATCCGCACGACCCCGGCGTACCGCCCGCGGGCTACATGGGCGTGGATCGCGTGCTGGGCACCGTGGATGGGTTGAAGAAGTTCGTTTCAATCCAGGAAAGCCCGTATCATGGGCTCAATTTCTGCCAGGGAACCGTCTCGGAGATGCTTGAGAATCCGAAGGAGCAGATCTTCGACGTCATCCGTTATTTTGGTACGCGCAAGAAGCTTTTCAACGTGCACTTCCGCAACATACGCGGTCATCGCAATAACTTTGTCGAAGTCTTCCCCGACGAAGGCGACATCGATTTTGTGAAGGCGATCCAGGTCTACAAGGAGGTCGGCTATCAATATATGCTCATGCCCGATCACGTGCCGCTGGCCGCCGACAACGCTGACCCGCACTCGCTGCAATCCTTCGCCTTTTGCTATGGCTACATTCGCGGACTGATTCAGTATGTGTATTCCACGGCATAGCATCCCATCGTAAAACTCCGTCTTTGAAAGGGCATGACTTTAGTCGTGCCGCACAAGGTTAAGAATCAACGCGGCTTTAGCCGCTGAGGGACGCTCTTATGGCTGTCACGACTTCCACCGCAGACTGTTGGTAGCCAGAATCGAAAAGCCCGGTGCACACCTCCGGGCGGAATGGATAGACAACTGTGTCAGATACGGGAGAAACCCGAGTACGGTATCTGGTTATCGCCATCATCTTCGCCGTAAGCTGCTTCAGCTACGGCGATCGCGTGGCCCTGTCGCTGGCCGGAACGTCTATGCAGAAGACGATCAACCTGACGCCGGTCCGGCTCGGCTACCTCTTCTCTGGATTCAGTTGGGCTTATGTGCTGGGGCAGCTGCCGTCGGGAGGATTGCTCGATCGCTTCGGGTCGAAGCGGGTCTACGGAATCAGCATCATCCTGTGGTCGTTCTTCGCTTTCCTCACCGCCTTTGCGGGCTATCTTGGACCGAGCCTCGCATTTACCGCCATCTTCATCCTCCGGCTGCTTTCCGGCTTTGCCCAATCGCCGGTCTTTCCCGGTAACGGGCGCATCGTGGCCGCATGGTTTCCCACCGTGGAGCGCGGGCGCGCGTCGGCAATCTTCAATGCGTCGCAGTATTTCGCTCTGCCCATCTTCGCGCCCATCTTCGGTGGGCTCATTCACGCCATGGGCTGGAGAAGCTGCTTCTGGTTCATGGGCGCGCTGGGCGCGGTTCTCACGCTCGTGTGGTTCAAAAATATCTTCGGAGTCAAGCAGCATCCGCGCATTTCAAAGAGCGAAATTGAACGTATCGAGCGCGGCGGCGGACTGGTTAATACCGACGACGATACCAGGTCAAAAGCCAGGGTGAACCCGCTGACATGGGGCACGGTAAAGATGCTCCTCAGTTACCGCATGTTGGTGGGCGTTTACATTGGCCAGTACTGCATTACCACGCTCACGTGGTTCTTCCTCACATGGTTTCCCGTCTATCTGCAGCAGGCGCGGCACATGTCGATTTTGAAGGCTGGCTTTGCGGCAGCCGTTCCGGGACTTTGCGGCGGCTTTGGCGGCATCCTCGGCGGCGTCATCTCTGACAGGCTGCTGCGTGGCGGCCGTTCGCTCAGCTTTGCACGCAAGGCGCCTATCATGGTCGGAATGGGGCTGGCGATGACGATGATTGCCTGCAACTATGCCAGCGCGCAGTACATCATGCTCCTGTTCATGTCTATTTCTTTCTTTGGAAAGGGACTTGGCGCTCTGGGCTGGACGGTCGTCTCCGATACTTCGCCGCGCGGGCTGGTGGGCATGAATGGTGCGTTGTTCAACTTCATCGGCAACATGGCCGGCATCACCACGCCCATCATCATTGGTTATATCGTGGAAAAGACACATTCATTCAACCTGGCGCTCGTCTATGTCAGCTTTATCGCATTCTGCGCCATCGTGAGTTATGGCCCCATTGTGGGTGAGATCAAGCGCATTGAGCTACCCGCCGCGGCGGCTGCCGGAAGCGCGAAATAATTGACAGCCGAAACAAACACGTATTTTTCATGCTTTGCACAATAAGAAGGAGACCGAAGCAATGAACGGCGAATCAGCGAACATACCTCAAAATCCCTTCAAAGAAGCGCTGGCAAAATGCGAACGCCAGCTTGGGTTGTGGTGCGGCATGACCAGCCCCATCGGCGCGGAGATTCTGGCCGGCGCGGGCTTTGACTGGATCGTGATCGACGGCGAGCACGCGCCCAACGACATTCCCCTGCTCGTGACGCAACTGCAGGCAATGCGCGGAGGCACGGCGGAGCCGGTCTTTCGCGTACCCTGGAACGAGCCGGTAATCATCAAGCGCGCGCTTGATGCGGGCGCAAGATCGTTGCTGGTGCCGTTTGTGCAGAATGCGCCAGAGGCGCGCAAGGCTGTGGCGGCGGCCCGCTATCCTCCACTCGGTATCCGCGGCGTGGCCGTGGTGCCGCGTGCCAACGATTATGGCCGCGTGCACGACTATCATCGCAATGCGCATCTCAGCACCTGTATTCTGGTGCAGATTGAAACCAGGCTTGCGCTGACGGAGATCGAGGCCATTGCCGCCGTCGATGGTGTCGACGGTCTCTTCCTCGGCCCCAGCGATCTGGCCGCGGACTTCGGGCACCTGGGCAATCCCAAGCACCCCGATGTTCAGGCGGCCATCAAAGACGCGGCGCAGCGCATCCGCGCAACCGGCAAGTCGGCGGGCACATTGTCCGGCAATCTTGACGATGTGGAACCGCTCTTCGAGATGGGATTCAACTTTACCGCGGCGGGGAGCGACGTGGGCCTGCTGGCTCGCGGCGCCGAAAGCATCGCCGCAAAATTTCACAAGAGCTAAACCCGCGGAGAAGATTCCGCGCAAAGGAGAAGCGATATGGCGAAATTAGGATTTGTCGGCCTGGGCATTATGGGCCGCCCCATGTGCAACAACCTGCTGAAAGCCGGCCACACCGTGGTTGCCTATACGCGCAATTCCAGCGTGCTCGATGCCTGTGTGAAGGGCGGCGCCGAGCGCGCGGCATCGAATCGCGAGGTCGGCGAAAAGGCAGACATTATCTTTACCATGCTGCCTGACGGGCCCGAGGTGGAAGCCGTCGTTCTCGGCTCCGGAGGCATCCTCGAAGGCGCGAAGTCCGGCGCCATGATTATCGATATGAGTTCCATCAATCCGATGGTCTCGCAGAAGATTGCCAAAGCCTGTGCCGCCAAGGGCGTGGATTTTGTGGATGCGCCGGTAAGCGGAGGCGAGCCCAAGGCCATTGAAGGCACACTGGCGATCATGGTCGGCGCGAGCAAGGAAGCATTTGCCAAGGCCGAGCCGCTGCTTAAATGCGTGGGCTCATCCGTCACGCTGACCGGCCCGGTGGGCGCGGGCAACACCACCAAGCTGGCCAATCAGATCATGGTGGCCTGCAACATTGCGGGAATGGGCGAAGCGCTGTCGCTGGCTACGCGCTGCGGCCTCGATCCTGAGGTGGTCTTCAACGCGGTCAAGGGCGGGCTGGCCGGCAGCGCGATCCTGAACGCGAAAGGACCCATGCTGATTGCGCGCAACTTCAAGCCCGGCTTCAAAATCCAGCTTCACCAGAAAGATTTGCGCAACGCGCTGCAGGCAGCCGAAGCCAACCAGATGTTCCTGCCCATGACGGCGCTGGTGCAGCAGATGCTGCTCTCTCTGATGGGCGAGGGCAAGGGCGAGTTCGATCACGCGGCTATCGCCACGTTTGTCGAAACGCCCTCGCACGTTGAGGTCAAAAAGCCTTCCTGAGAATCGACCGGCCTGCCCCTCAGATTCGCGGCGGGTTACCGCTTGCGAATCAGGGGCTCGCCGGGAATATTCAGGCGTACACGATAAATGCTGGTGCTGGCCGCGATATACAACGTCTTGTGGTCAGGGCCGGCCCAGGTATCGTTCGCCGTGCGCTCCGGCATCAGAATGATTCCCAGCGGTTTGCCCTCTGGTGAAATAATCCAGATGCCGCCGGGCCCTGCGCTGTAGATGTTTCCCTCCACATCCACCTTCATGCCATCGGGAGCGCCCACGCGCTTATCTGACGAGCAGTCGTAGAGCAGCTTAGGATCGGTCAGCTTACCGTCGGGCAGCACGCGATACCGCCACCACTGTTTCTTGGGTTCCGTGTTGTCCACGTAAAGGTATTTCTCATCCGGCGAAAAGGCAATGCCGTTGGGCCGCGACAAATTGCTGATAAGAAGCTCCAGCGCTTTGCGGTTGGGCGCCGCTCCCGGCTTCTGTTCCAGCGCATTGGGAATGCGATACACCCCGTTCACCTTCAGTTCTTTATGCGGGTCGCTGTCGCTCTGCGTCCGCAAACCATACGGCGGATCGGTAAAGTAGAGCGACCCGTCAGAGCGGTAAACCAGATCGTTCGGACTATTGAGGCGCTTTCCGTGGTAGCTGTCGGCAAGGATGGTGATCTGCGCGTGCGGCGAAAGCGATTCCAGCCGGAAGACGTCGCGCTGCGCGTGCCCGGCAACCGTGAGGCGGCCACGCGCGTCCAGCGTCATACCGTTGGTTCCCGGCTCAGGCCCGCCGTACGGAGCAGAGCCCTTGTATCCGCTGGGCTGTATAAAGATGCTTGAGCCCACGCCCGGCGTCCACTTGCGGATACTGTTGCTGTGGATGGCCGCGAAATACAGGCTGCCCTGCGCCCACACGGGGCCTTCCACCCAGCCGTACCCCGTGGTCACCTTTTCCAGTTTGGCGCCGGCGGGGATGATGCGGTTGATCGAGGGATCGAGGCGTTCGACTTTCAGCGGTGTTGAGCTCAAAACGTCAGAATGCGCGGGATTACGCCCGGCCATGACGCCGGGCACTGTAACAAGGGCGGTAATTCCCACCCCGAGGGAAGCTGCAACGAGCAGATGCAGTGGTTTGAAGGATTTCATCCGATGGCTCCTAAGGAGTAAGCCGGGCAAAGGCATCCTGCGATCGACCAATCCACAGGTTCTGAAAGCCGGCGATTTTTGGAAAGAACGAACGCAGATCATCTAAAAGCGCGGCGCGCGGCGCTGTCAAGCTTTCAATGAGAAACGGTTTGACTTGGCTCGCGCCAGCCCGAATAATCGCTAGAGAGAGATGGAGATCTACGAAGAGATCGTGAAGCTGCAACAGGAGGGCCGCAAAGGCGCCGTGGCCACCATTGTGAACGTGCGCGGCTCCATCCCCTCGTTCAAGAGCGCCAAGATGCTGGTGCGCGATGACGGCTCCATCGCCGGCACCATCGGCGGCGGCTGCGTTGAGGCGGAGGTCTGGCAGGCGGCGCGCGAAGTGATGGCCGCGGAAAAGCCGCGTACGCTCACCTTCGATCTCAATCAGGACCCGAAAAACGACACCGGGCTGGTCTGCGGCGGCACGCTCGATATCTTCATCGAGCCCATACTCCCGTCGGTGCTGCTCCATATCTTCGGCGCCGGCCACGTGGCGCTTGAGCTTTACAAGGCTGCCCGGAACGCCGGCTTTGAAGTCACTGTCACCGACGATCGCGACACCTATGCGAACCGCGAGCGTTTCCCCGCGGCGCGCGAGGTCATCGCGGAAGATTTTGACAAGGCCATCGACGGTATGGCGCTCAACGAGTCGTCTTTCGTGGTGGTGGTCACGCGCGGGCACCACGACGACATGCGCGTCCTCCGTCGCGTCGCCCAAACCCCGGCGCGCTACATCGGCATGGTCGGCTCCAAGCGGAAGGCGATCAAGATCTACCGCACGCTGCTCGACGAAGGCCTGAAGCCGGAGATGTTCGACCGCGTTTATTCGCCGGTGGGTTTTGACATCGGCGCCATCACGCCGGAAGAGATTGCCGTCTCCATCATGGCTGAGATCATCGCCATCCGCCGCGGCGTGGCGCGCGCGCTGCCGCACATGAGCTGGTTCCAGAAGGCCAGGCACGGAGCGGGCGAGGATGCCGGCGAGGGCGCTGTCGCTCGCCTCGGCCAGGCCCATTGCGACGAGGCCACAACGCTCGGCTAGGCGCGGAATATTGCCCCGGTTCCTTTCAACATGACAAAATCCCTCACACTTTGCGGAGTGATTCTCGCGGCAGGCAGGTCAAGCCGCATGGGCACGGACAAGGCTTTGCTCGCCTGGCCGCCCGCGGAGCAGACTGCCGCCGCAGCTCCAGGCCGCACGCTGCTTTCGGCTGCGATTGCAGCGCTCAAGCCCGTCACCGATGCGGTGATTGTGGTCGCCGGCAAGAATGCCGAAAAGCTGGCGCCGATTGTTTCCGCCCTCGGCGCGTCGCTTGTTCAGAACCCCGATCCAGACCGAGGCCAGTTCAGCTCGCTTCAGACCGGACTGAGCGCGGCGGTAGCCGCCGGCTACGAGGCCGCGATCATCACGCCGGTCGATTGCCCTCCGTTGAGCGCGGCCACGCTCGATCGGCTGTGCGCGTCCTTCGAGCAGGCGCTCGCGGCCGGCAAGTGGGCCGTAGCGCCGGAGCATGATGGGCGGCACGGGCATCCGCTGATGGCTCACCGCAAGCTGATCGATGCCTTCCTGAGCGCGCCCGTCACGAGCAATGCGCGCGAAGTGCAGCATGCTCATCAGCACGTGATCGAGTATGTATCGGTCTCGGAACCTCTGCTTGGCGCAGACCTGAATACACCGGAGCAGTATGCGGCCGCGGCCCGCGCGCGTTCCTGAGCGGCCGCGAGGCTTCGAGCCTCAATTGAGCACGGTGAGCATCTGATGGACAACGGTCATGGCGCGCTTGGGTCCAGGCGAGGTGCCGCCCAGGACGCGCAATCCCCAAACGGAAGTCACAAGAAAAGCCGCCATGGCCTTGGGGTCCTTATTGGCCGATAGCTCGCCGTTGGTCTGGGCTCTTTTCAGAGCGCGTCGGTAAAGGTCTTCAATGCGTTGGAAGTGCTTGTTGACCCGCTGCTCGATCTGCGGGTTCATCCGCGCCAATTCCAGTACGGTATTGACCAGCAGACAACTGCGCTTGGCCTCGGGGCCTGCCGCCTGTTTCGCCAAATGGAGGAAATATTTGCGAATGCCCTCAAGCGGGGAGTCTTCTGCGCTCAGAGCCTTTTTAATTCGTGCAACACAGCGCTCTGCATAAAGATCCAGCGCGGCGAGATAAAGGTCCTCCTTCGACTTGAAGGCCCCATACAAACTTCCAGGATTGAGATCGGTAACCTTCAGAAGATCGGAGACCCCCGTAGCGAAATAACCCTGGTCCCAGAAAGCATTCATAGCCTTCTCGAGAACATCCTCGCGTTTGAATTGTGCTGGTCTGGGCATAAACCCTCCATTCTCTTCAATTCTACCGATTGTGGAATGGTCGCTCAATTGCTTGTTGTGCGAATGAGGACTTGCATGAAATTATTTGAGCAGTCGTTCAATAACCGGAAATGGATTGCCCATGGGGAACCTTAAAGACGCCATCGACGCCTACAACGCACAGAAGAAGGAAAGGCTGCCGCCTGAGATCCTGGCGACAATGAATCAAGCGGTCGAGGAAATCAAGGCTCTGGGCATTGAGCAGCGCGCTCTCAAGACCGGCAATACCATGCCGGATTTCACCCTGCCCGATCAGCATGGACAACCGAAGAGCCTCTCAGGCTATCTCTCCCAGTCACCCATCGTCTTGAACATCTATCGCGGAAGCTGGTGCCCGTACTGCAATTTTGAAATGAAGGCGCTGCACGATGCGCTGCCCGAGTTCCGGGCTCGCGGCGTGAACCTCGTCGGCATGGCGCCGGAAGTGCCGGACCGCTCGCTGGCATTGACTGAAAAGAACGGCCTGGCCATCGACATCTTGAGCGATACAGGCAATCGGATCTCCGAACAAATGGGGCTCGTCTTCGAATTGCCTGAGGCATTACGTCCCATCTACTTGAATTCCGGAACCGATCTGCCCGCCTTCAATGGATCCGACAACTTCAAGCTTCCGGTGCCGGCAACTTACATCGTTGACCGCAACAGCACCATCGTCTTTGACTTTGTGAAGGCCGACTACAGGCTCCGCGTCGAACCGGAAGAAATCCTGGCCAGGCTGGATGAGCTGCAGCTCTCCTGAAGGGAATCGCTTATTCGGCGTGCTGCTTGCACTTTAGCTTTTGCCCGCAGCCTGATCCAGCGCCGCCTTTAGCGCATCAACCGCCAGATGGCTTGCATGCGACGACGCGGGCGGCAGACCACCAACGGAATCAATCAACTGCTCCGGCCTGATCTGGCGCGCACTCGCCACCGTCTGCCCGCGCACCAGTTCCGTCAGCGCTGAGGCGCAGGCAATCGACGGAACGCAGCCTTTGGCCAGGAAGCGGATCTCTGCAATGCGCCCATCGGCAAGCTTCAGAGAGAGCTTGAGCACGTCGCCGCAGGCTGGATTCTGGAGTTGAACAGACGCGTCGCCGTCGTCGATCGATCCGCTGTTGCGCGGATGCTCAAAATGATCCAGAACCTGCGGAGAGTACATTGCGCCTACCTATGCAAACACGCCGGCCGGCTAATTCGGTGCGTCGGTCTGCGTGTCGGCCGAGGCCAGCGCCTCCGCCTGCCCCTGCCGCAGTTGCAGAATCTCGGTGATCAGAAACAGGTCCGTGAGCAAGGCACGAAGGTGGATGCACGCGTTCAGATTGTCGATGAGCTGCGAACTGATGACGGGCTGCGCCAGCACCAGCTCAATGGCGGCGATGGAGCTTTGCGCGTCGCGCGCCAGCACGGCGAAGAACTCCTCGTACTTCTCGCGCGGCGCCAGGCCCTCTTTATCGATAGCCGCGGCGCAGCTGGCCTTCAGGTCGGCCATGGCCGCCACCGCGCGCGTCAGGTGATGACGCACCTGGCGGCCCAGGTCGCTGTCTTCGCTGGTCGAGAGTCCCCGCGCCGCGTAAGAGAGCGTGAACTCGTAACACTCTTCAATGCTGTCGCAGCGCAGTTCGATTTCAGTCGGCATCGCTTGCGGCCAATCCCTGTTCCTTCTGTGGTTTCCCTTGCTTGTTCACGGCCCAGCGCTTGGGGTCGTGCTCTTCCAGGTAGAAGTCGCGGCTCATCCAGCCGAAGAGCATGGCCTTGGTGATGGGCAGCTTCTCAGGCCGCAGTCCCATGTACACGTGCACCATGATGAGGGCGATCAGGCCCACACCGGCCAGCCCGTGAAGAAGGTACATCAAGCCCCACGTCATATCGCTGAAGACATACGGGTTGCGCGTGAAGAACGGGGTCTCGATGCGCTTCATCATGAACAGGCCGGTGCCGATCACTGCCAGTCCGGCGAGCACGATGCAGAGGTGATAGAACTTGTTTTCGAGCGGATACTTGGCGAAGCGCTCCGGCGGCGGCGCGGGCTTGCCAATGAACCGGCGCAGGCGCCGCATGGAATCGCGGATGTCGGTCTTGTCGGGCCAGATCGACCACGGGTCCATCAGGAACGAGTGCACGATATGGAAGGCGATGGAGATGGTGAGCAGCACACCGGCAATCCAGTGATAGTAGACCCAGTTGAAGTGCACGCCCAGCTTGGGCAGGAAGGCCGTGAAGAGCAGCGTCAACATGGCGATCGCCATCACCCAGTGAAAGATGCGCGCGGCTAGCGAGTGCCGCGGAACGCGCTCGGGAACTGCGGCCTCGGTGGCAGGATCCTCATGCTTCACAAAGACCTTTTGCGGCGCAAACAGGCCCACGTACAGCGAGTGCGCGATCATGAAACAGAGTCCGGCGATAAACGCCATCCCGATCAGGTAAAACGCAACGTGTTCCGGGACCGACTGTCCCCACGGACTTGTTGCCCACTGAATTAAGTCCATGATGCCTCCTGCGTGGTGGGAATCCCGGCAACGCTGTTTTCGGCTTGCTGGGGTGAAACGCCACCGATGGCGCGCTTGACTAGATTGCGCATAAGCGGAATCTTGTACGCGTTGAATTGAAGTGGAACCGCACCTTTGACCGCGAGTTCGCCTGCCATCTTGCCGGTTTCGGCATTGGCCGGCTTGCCCGTCACCGCGGCTTCCACAGCCTTGAGCCGCAGCGGAGTGGGAGCGGCGGCATTGACGGCGATGCGGATGCCCTGGATGGTATTGCCGCTCAGCTTCATGGCTGAGGCCACGTTCATCAGCGGGAAATCCCACACATTGCGGTCGCGGATCTTCTCAAAGTAGAACTTTGAGCCGGCCCACTTGGCGGGAATGCGAATCGAAGTGAGCAGGTCGCCGGGCTTGAGGATATTGATCTTCGTAATGTCCACGTTCGGCCCGATGAAGTAATCCTCGGCGTCAATGGTGCGCTCGCTCTTGGAAGAGCGAATAACGAACTTGGCGTCGAGGGCGATGAGGGCAGGCGAGGAGTCGGAGGGATGCACGGCCACGCAGCGATCGGCGCCGAAGATGGCGTGCTCGCGGTTGCGGCCCACGGGCGTATCGGCGTAGCAGGTGTTGCCGCCCTCGCGATAACAGGGCCAGCCGCCGCGGTAGTACCAGCAGCGCACATCCTGCGAAACATTGCCGCCCAGCGTGCCCTGATTGCGAATCTGCGGCGCCGCCACATGCTCCACGGCCTCCGCCAGCAGGCTGTAGTTCTTCTTGATCAGGGGATGTTCGCCAATCTCGGTGAGCGTGGTCATGGCGCCAATCTCCACGCCGCCATCGCTGGTGGAGCGGATCCCCTTCAGCTCGTCGATGCCGCTCAGGTCCACCAGAACGCGGGGCTTCCTCAGGCGGTCCTTGAGCCAGTCCAGGCTGTCCATGCCGCCGGCCATCACCCAGGCCTCGTCGCGGTACTTATCCAGCAGGGTCACCGCGTCGGCGGCCGAGTCCGGCTGCAACAGGTCAAAAGCGGGCATTATGTCTTTGAAAACCGCCATAGTCCTCTCCGTTTCACGTCCCCATCAGATGTGGGCCACTAAAGGCTCTTGCATCGGGCGTCCCGCTTCATAGGACGTCAGAATCGTGTCGCAATTCACGGGCGCGCGCTGATAGATGTTGTCGCCCAGCGCGTCTGAAAGCGCGTTCAGAATCGATGAACAGCCGCCGCCGACCGGTGGCTCGCCGCAACCGCGCGCGCCCACCGGGGTCTCCGGATCGGGGATGTTCAGCGCATTCCACTGCATATCCACCGGCACATCCAGAATGCTTGGAGGCCGATTCTCGTAAAAGCGCTGCGCCACAGTGATGCCGTAATGCGGATCGATCACCCACTTCTGGCTGATGGCGTGGGCAATGCCCAGCGTGGAACGGCCCAGAATCTGACCGCCCAGCGCTGCCGGATGCAGCACCGTGCCCACATCGGCGTAGCCAAGGTAGTCGGTGATGTAGTACTTGCCGGTTTCCAGGTCCGTCTCCACCTCGGCAAAGCATGCCAGGTAGGAAAACGAATCGCCGTCGTGTGGGTACTTGTCTTTTGCCGAGGCCACCAGGCCCTGACCGCTCAGTGCAGCCACCGATCTTTTCGTCGCCTGGTGCACGTCGGGATTCACATCGTGGCCGTCATAAATGCCGCCCAGCTTGATAGCCGCCTGTGCTGCCTGCGCAAAGCTCATGCTTGCGCCGCCGCCCTTGCGGAAGACGCGCAGATTGGCGACTTCGTACTCCGCGGGGTTGCCGCCGTGTGTTTTGGCGGCCACTTCCTTGAGGCGCTGCACACATTCCAGGCCCACCGCGTGCCCGGCGCGCGTCATGGCGTGAACGGTCTGGCTGCCGCCTGAGGCGCAGGTGTAAGGCATGTGCTTTGAGGTATCGCCCCACACGATATCGCAGTCATCCCACTTCACGTTCAGAACCTCGGCAGCGGCGCGATGCACGTCGATGACCGCCTCGGTTCCCAGGTTGCCGATGCCGGAGTGGATCTGCACGCGGCCCTGCGGCGTAATGACAATCAGGCCGTCAAAGCCGATGCTGCCGCCGTGGTAGCAACTGAGCGCGACGCCCACACCGCGCACCTTACTGCCCACCTGCTTGGGCTTTTGCGCCACGCGCTCGCTCCATTTGAACTGCTTGGCGCCCTCGGTCAGCGCCTGCTTCAGGAAACAGCTTGTGACGTAACGCCGCTTGCCCTCGTGATTCGGAGGGCCGTATTCTGCCTTGCCTTCAGGGCAATTCAAAAGGCGCAGGGCCACCTGGTCAACGCCCAGTTTGCGCGCGGCCTTTGACAGGATTGGCTCAATGATGGCGATGGCCTGCATGCCGCCTGGAGCGCTCTGCGCACTGCGCGGCGGTGTGTTGGTGGCCACCGTCACGTTGCGCCAGCGCATGGCGGGCGGCTGATAAAGCAGCGAGGTAATTTGTCCGCAGGCGCCGCCGTCGCCGTTCGAGCCATAAGAGCCGGCATCGGAGACCAGGAACATATCCAGCGCGGTAATCTTGCCGTTCTTGTCGAATCCCACCTTGGTGCGGGCGCGAATGCCGGGGCGCGCGCGCCCGATGAAGTGTTCGTCTTCGCGGCTGACGCGCATCATCACCGGTGCTTTCAGCTTCTTTGAGAGCAGTGCCGGAATCACCAGCGTCAGCGCGCCCGTAATCTTGCTGCCGAATCCGCCGCCGGTGTACTCGCTGATGAAGACAATCTTGTCTTCATCCATGTGCATCCAGCGGGCAATCGCCGGTACAGTCTGGTAGGTGCTCTGCGTGCCCGTATAGAGATAGAGCTTGCCGTTCTGCCAGAACGCCATGGTCGAACGCGGCTCCAGTGTCTGATGGCTCACATCGGGCGTAAGGAAGGTCTCGTCCAGCACCAGCGCGGCGTTCTTGAAGCCCGCGTCAATGTCGCCGTAGGACCACTCATCGGGCGCATGGCCCATGGGCAGCTTGCCTTCCTTTTCCGCGGCAAAGTCCTCATCGGTCCACTTTAGTGACGTCAGCTTTTCCTGGCGACCCTCGCGCACCCACACATTGCCATCTTCGTGGGGGTTGGCGCTTCCGGGGCGCAAGCTGTCCAGCGGATCGGTATTGAACGGCAGAGGCTCCATCTCGATTTCGATCTTCTCGATGGCGTTCGCCGCGGTCAGCTCATCCACGGCGGCCACAGCCAGAATCGGCTCGCCCTGGTACATCGGCCTGTTCGTCAACGCGAGTTCGGCATAGCGATTCACATGAATCATCGTGCCGTTGTCGTTCATGTAGTCGGCGGCGCCGGGAATGTCTTCATGCGTGAGAATCCCCTTCACACCCGGCATAGCCAGAGCCTTGCTCGCGTCAATACGCTTTACGCGCGCATGCGGCATGGGGCTCAGCACCAGGCGGCAAAACAGCATGCCCTCGGCGCGGAAGTCCTCAGCGTACTTGGCCGTGCCGGTGACCTTTGCCACCAGGTCGTTGGTCGAGTAGTCGTGGCCAACGAGCTTGTAGCCTGTGCCGAAGGGAAGCGGTTTGGCGCTTTCGGCCTTTGCGAGTTCAATTGCCGGCGAGTCAGCCATGATCAGGCCCTCCTCATGTATTCAGCGCCGCGCATCAGCGCGTCAAGAATCTTGGTGTAGTCCTGGCAGCGGCACAGGTTGCCTGAAACTCCATGCGCCATCTCCGCGCGCGTGGGGTTCGGATTTTTCTTCAGGTATGCCACGGCCGCCATGGTGAAGCCCGTCATGCAGTACGCGCACTGGAAGCCCTGTGTATCCACAATCGCCTGCTGTACTGGATGCAGCTTTCCGCTGGGGGCGGCGAGGCCCTCGATGGTGGCTATCTTGCGCCCGCGCACGGTATGCGTCAGCACTGAGCAGCTATAGTAAGGCACACCATCCAGAAGCACTGTGCACGAGCCGCATTCTGCCCGGTCGCAGGCCACCTTGGTACCGGTGAGGCCAAGCTTGTAGCGCAGGGTGTGCGAGAGCGTCTCCTGCTTCATCACGTCCACGCGCCGCATCTTGCCGTTCACGTTGAGCGTAATGAGGCGCTCGGTTGCGCTCGCCGGCAGCGAATACCGGCTGGGAGCCAGAAAGTGATAGCTGGTCGCGCCCACCACCGCTCCGCCTGCGATAACACCCAGGATGAATCTGCGCCTGGTGATCTTGTTCGACGTTCCGTCGTCTAGTCTCTGATCTTCATTGTCCGACATGGCCGCATCTCCGGTCTTTGAAGGGTGTTGCTGGGAACCGCATCGCAGTTGCGAGGAAGCTTGAGTACCGTTCTCACGGGGTTCGCGATGCTGCCGCTATGTTAACCCCCGCTCAGAGGTTTTGTGAAGCCGAAGCCCGAACAAATAAACAGCAAATTGGATTTCGAAAAGAAGTTTTTTGATGCCACATCATAAATGGCACTAATGCGTTTTACGGCTAGTGATTCACGGCTTGGGGCCTAATGGCCGTTTTTCTGCCGATTCGGCACGAAACCGAAACCTCGCCGGCATCGGCCTGCTGGTCTCACCTTAAGTGACGCTTAAGGTCAATCGGCAGTCATCACCCGCCCTTTCGCCTCGCGTCCCAGCGATGCCAGGATGGCCAGCGCCAAAGCCACCACCAGCACTGTAATCGCCAGTACGGCCGGGTAATTGTGCCAGTGTTCGGCCGCCAGCGCCTGGCCTTTTCCGTTCCAAGAGGTAATCAGGGCGCCCAGGGTATAGGCAACGCCCGGCGCCGTGGCGCGCACCGGTCCCGGCGACAGCTCCGTCAGATAAGCCGGAACCACGCCCCATGCCCCCTGCACCATGAACTGCATCAGCACCGCGCCAATGCACAGCACCACGGCGGAGCTGCCGTACGCGTAGAGCGGAATCACGGGGATGGAAAGCAGCGATGCCACAATAATGGCCCGCTTGCGCCCCCATTTTTCTGACAGTGCCCCAAAGACGTAGCCGCCGGCAATGGAGCCCAGACCGTAAAGAAATCCGATGGTCCCCACAACCGGAGGCGTAAGACGGGCATGGACTTCAAGGAAGGTGGGATACAGATCCTGCGTTCCGTGTGAAAAGCTCATGAATGCCGTCATCAGCAGCACCAGAAAGCCAAACGTGGGCAGGAATTCGAGCAGGTGCGGAGGCAGGGCCAGTTGCCATTTCAGTGATGGCCGCTCCTTGCGCGCCTCGGCTCCGGCCTTCCATACAGGAGACTCCGGTACGCGCATCCGCACGTAGAACGCCAGTACCGCGGGAATTGCGCCAAGGATGAACAGCCCGCGCCAGCCAATGAAGTCGAAGAAGAGGCCGAAGAAGATGGAGGCCAGGATGGAACCCAGGGCGTAGCCTTCCTGCAGGATTCCGGAAAAGGCTCCCCGCCCTTCTCGGGGCAGTGACTCGAAGGTCAGCGCCGCGCCCACGCCCCACTCGCCGCCCATGGCGATGCCAAACAGCGCGCGCAGCACCAGCAGCACCGTCAGCGAAGGCGCAAAGGCGCAGGCCAGCTCAATGACAGAAAAGCTCATGATGTTGATCACGAGCACGGGCCGGCGCCCATAGCGGTCGGCCAGCACGCCGAAGAGCACCGCGCCCACGGCCCGGAAGGCCTGGGTGAGAAATACGGCGCCCATCACCGCCGATATGTCGACGCGAAAATCCTGTGCAATCGAGTTAACGCAGAAGATCAGAAGGAAGAAGTCGAGGCTATCGAGTGTCCAGCCCAGAAAGGTAGCCAGGAAGGTATGGCGCTGCGCAGGAGTCAGCTCCTGGAATTGCTTTATGAGGGACATGAGCCGGAGGATAACAGACCGGACACCCGGCGGGCAGATACTTTTTGCGCCGGGTAACGCATTGGAAACACACAAGAAGTGGCTGCCCTTTTGCCGGAAAGCACCTGTAGAGCCGACCGCGGTCCTGCGCGTTTTCGCGGCCAGGAACGAGATTCCAACTTCCTGTTCGCCAGGATCTAACTACCGATTTGCAGACAATACGCCAACATCTTGAATCCCGCACGGATTCAACCTTCTTCAAAAACCTGTCATCGCGAGCCGTACCCCCGTCCGGCCCGTTACCCGAGATACGCTATCATCCGTCTCATGACCACTCCATTGATGCTTGCCGTCGTCATTGTTCTCGGCGCACTGGCTTTGCTCGTGGTCTGGCTTTACCGGCGGGCGGCGCCCAAGGAGAACACTGACAACTGGCCAGTGACTCAAGCGACAATCCAGTCGGTCGGTAAAGTCATTGGCAACGGACGAGGTTCCTACCCGCTCGATGTGGGTGACTTCACTTACGTAGTTAATGATGAGTACTACTCCGGAAGAGCGAGGATATCCCGTTCATTTTCTACTGGAGATAGTCAACCAAAAGACCTGGTCAACAAGAAGTTTCAAGTGCGTTACAACCCGCGCAAGCCTGACAAGTACGATGTCTCCCAGGCCGATGTTGGGGGTTTTCTTCTGGATCCGTATGACGATTTCTTGATGCATGATACCGTCGACACCGGTATTTGGGATAACTAATCAGGCCATGCAATTTCTGCAGAGTTTCCAAGATCCCAACTCCGAGACCTGTCGGATACTCTCGATCCCTCGTCCGCCGCGGCGGGGGACTGGCATGTCACCAGATTTCGCATTCTGATCCAATCACCGCCAACCGCTACCTTTGAGAGATCCTTCGCCCTGCTTCCCTTATCTTCCGATCACCGGCACATCCGAATCCGCGGGCATTCTGCCAAGTGAAGGTCATTTCAGTCGATGGCGTCTTCGCGACGGGGTGGCTCGCCGCCTTTACGATTCAGGATGCGCCGGAAAGCCTTCCGGTCCGCACGACTTCTGCGCTCCTCAAAGAAACGCTCTGTCTCCATCGCCGCGATTTTCTCTGCTGCTGCGATCACCAGGAACTGGTTCATGCTGGTTCCGTCGCGCTCGCTGATCTTTTCGAGGGCCGCTTTCATTGACACCGGCAGGCGCAGGGGAAATGTGGAAACTCGCGTCGTCATTTCTTTATCCTCCTCAGAGCTTCGGCGGGACGAATCACTTCAATTCCGAAACTCTTGCGCGCTTCGCGCAGGTGGCTTTCGTTAAATGTCACAATGGCGTCGGCCTGCCCATTCACCGCCGCCTCCAGAACCAGTTCGTCGCCGGGATCGCGGAGCTGCGGACGCCAGCGAAAGAAGGCTCTCACCGGCTCGGCAAGGGCGATCAGGCCGTCCACATAGAGGGCCGCATCCGATGCGCTGAGCCCCGACGCCAACCGATGCTCGGCCAATGTACAAATAGACTCGTACTCCAGGGCAAGCGCGACGGTTAGCAACATCACGGCCTTACCACCATCGATGCGGCGCAGCAACTCCGCGGAAGCACCGCGCGGACTGCGCATCGCGGCAACCACCACATCGGTGTCGAGCACCAGCCTCACACAATGAATGATATCACATCGTATATGATGTCAATTGTGCTCGCCGACACTATTCTGAGCGAGTGACAGGCAACCGGAGATTGCAGAATAGTAAGCACTGTTGGCGGCCCTTCGCCATCCGCGTACCCCTGAAGCGCGTACCCCTGAAGTTGGACAATACGTCCCCTGCAGATCGTGGAATTCGGCCATAGCCTGCCCATTTCGCCGTTCTATGACCGTCTCGACAATCGCTGCCCCCGCCAACCCCTATGGACGCGCATAAAATCTTCTAATACCTGTTGCAACAGGCACTGCGGGTAGGCGATCCTGATTTCACCAGGGGGTTCGGATGCGGTTCCAGACCGCGGAGGGGCCTCCAGCACTGAATTGGAGAGAAGGCTGAATGCGTCAGTTCTTCGGGTCAAGATCGCAAGCCTTTCTCCCGGGCTGCGTTACACTTCGCTGAAGATACGTCTAAACAAGCGGATGTCGGATCGCAGTAAATGCACGGCGATCCAGTTGTTTTTTCCTTTTTCCTGGCACGTGTGGTGCGGCGCTAAGACCCCGCGCCGGGGTGGAGGTGTTTGCTTCCTCCCTTATCCCCCCCCAAGGGGCCATGTGTCTCTTTAACCACAAGAGGATGATTCTCTATGAAGCTTTTGGCGGTTTCGGTTGGAATATTAGCCCTGACGGTTCCCATGACCATGGCGCAGGCCTCCACGTGGAAGTCCGATCCTGCGCATAGCCAGGTCGATTTCACCATTACGCACCTCAGCGTTTCCAAAACACATGGCCGGTTCGGAGATGTGAATGCGATCATTCACTACGACCAGGCCGACGTGGCCAAAACCACGGTGCAGGCCACCGTCAGCGTGACCAGCGTGAACACTGACGAGCCGGGCCGGGACGACGAGATCAAAAGCGCCGATTTCTTCGATGTGGACGATTACCCCACCGCCAAATTTGTCAGCACTGCGGTGTCAAAGAACGGAAACGGCCTGTGGGTCAAGGGAAACCTTACCCTGCATGGCGTCACCAAACCGGTGGTTCTGAATGTGCAGAAACTGGCTCAGCCGGCAGGTGACCCCGGTGGCAAACAGGAAGCAAAATTCACTGCTACCGCCACCATCAATCGGACCGCATTCGGTATCGGCCCCGGTTTCCCGCCGGGAATTGTCGGTGACGAGGTACAGCTGAAAATCGATCTAAATGCCGTCAAGCAATAGAAGAGCAATACAATAGGAGGATTGCGCACCCCTTGTGCTGCATCAAATAAACGGAGGCTCCCTGTGACCGGCCTGAAGAGCGAGATTGAACAGGAAACCCCGTTTCGCAGCGCGGAAGAGGAGGCAATGCTCAACCTGCTGCGCACATCGGATTATCTGGGACGCGCGCTGCAGAAGAAGATCCGTCCGTGGGGTATAACCTCTACGCAATACAACGTGTTGCGGATTTTGCGCGGCGCCGGCGCGCGTGGACTGACCTGCTCGGCCATCGGCCGGCGGATGATTACCGCCGAACCGGATATTACGCGGCTGCTCGCCCGCCTGAAGGCCCTCAAGTTCATTCGCCAGCAGCATGACCGCAACGACCGCCGTGTGGTCTGGACACAGATATCCGATGCCGGATTGCGGCTGCTCGACGAGATGGATTCCGTCGTTGCCAGGGCGATCGAAGAGATGTTGGGACACATGCCCCCCCGCGACCTGGCCACGCTTACCAGGCTTCTTGAGCAGGCGCGCCACTCCTGTCTGAAGGCTCAGGAAGCCGAAAAGGATGGCGGACTGGAAACTGCGGGAAAATCTGCGTAACTGGAACGGGATTACCGGCGCGGCGCCTCAGGCGCCAAGTACCTTCTGCGCCACTGCTTCTTCTTCGCTGTCAGACTGAATGACCTTGTTGTGCAGGCAATAGAGAGCCAGCTCCAGGCGATCGCTCACGCCAAGCTTGTCGTAAATCTTGCGCAGGTAGTTCTTGATCACCTGTTCGGTCGTCCCCAACTGGAAGGCGATCTCCTTGTTACGCTTGCCCTGGGTGATGCAGGAGATGATCGCCAGCTCCTTGGGCGAGAGCCGCGGCTGGTTGCGCGGGCTCACCAGCGCCGCGGCCTGTGACCGGTAGGCCTCGATAACCCAATTCACTGACTGATTGTCGATCCAGGTTTCACCGGCCGCGATCCGGCGCACGCAGCGGACCAGCAGGTCGGGTGAGATGGAGCGGGAGATGATTCCGCGTACACCCCGGCGATACAGCTCTACGGTGTAATTCTCGTCGCTGGAGTTCGCCTGAACAATCAGCTTGACGTCCGGTGCCAGTCGCAGAAGCTCGGGGATGGCATTGGCCGTACCCGCAAGAATACCCCCATCCAGAAGCACGATGTCCGTGGGGTATCGCTCAACCGCCAATCGCAGACTGTCAAACGAGTCCGCCTGCGCCACCACACGCAAATCATCTTCCAGGGCGAATATTTTGCGAATACCGACCCTATATATAGCCTGAGAATCCGCAAGAATAATGCGGATCGTGCCCGGTTTAACCGGGATTTCTGCTCCTACTTCACCGTTGGCAACTTCATCTAAGTTTTTCATCATGGGCGTACATTCAAGCCACCCTGATCTGGAGCTTCTACTCTTTCTCTGCGATCTCGTACTGATCGATCGTAGAAGCAGCCAAATAATGGGATTGGCTCATGGAGCAGCGTACCACACGCCCAAGACAGTGAACTAACACATCATGGGGAGTGCCGAGAACCGTCCGGGGCATACGCAGCGAAAATTGTATCTCCGAACCCGCCTCCAGCGGCTCGTCGAGCTCGAAAAGAACCCCATTTGCAGAGACATCCCGGGTGAAGGCGCGAAATTTGGCCTCGCCCGCCGAGAGCTCCATGGGAAGCGAGAGGGGGAATCGTACTGCGCAACGCACTTCCTGGGGATTGACGGCCGGATCGGGGGCACCGGGCTCGGGGAAAACAGGGGATTCAAAACTGTTCATGACAATTAGGGCCATAGAACTCCCTCTCTGCCCAACTCTATCCGATTTCCGCTGGCAGCCCCCGATTTTCCGCTGTAGCCCACGGCACCAAAGTGTGCAGAACAGTAACCACCTGAATTCGCGGCCGTAATTTGCCGCCTCCGCGCCGCGGATTACAACGGATCCTCCCCACTCCCTACAATGAAGTGTCCCCACCTCATGCAAAGATATGCCCCCACTGCTTACAACGTTATGCCACCAACAGGGAGACTGGGGCGTGTGATCGGTGTCATCCACGCCGGAAGGCGTGTACGAGTTCGCATCATCCATGCCGGAGGCATGCCCGCTTTTTCGTCATCCGGCACCGAAGACGCGAACTTGTTTACTGAAGTGTTACTGAAGAGTGGGCGGTGATACTCCCGGGCCGAAGATTTCGGCGCAAATCGCATTTTATGAGGACGGATCGGTGGGTTGACCGACAGTCGTGTACCCAGCTGTGTTCTTCCCTTCTGGTTCTATCGTCATCGTCATTGAAGTTCGATCATGTGCGTGCTGGCGGGATGTACAATTCCCTCCGAATGCCCAAAGGACTGGTTCGCTATCAGGAATGTGGAGTCTTCCACTTTCTTACCTTCGGTTGTTACCGGCGGCTTCCGCTGGTGGGCAGCGGCGTGGCTTATCGGGTGTTCGAGGAGGAACTGGAGGCGGTGCGGCGGCGCTATGGGCTGGTGGTTGCAGGGTATGTGCTGATGCCTGAACATGTTCACCTGCTGGTGGCAGAGCCTCGGGTTTCTACATTGTCTGTAACTTTGCAGGTGTTGAAGCAGGAAACGTCAAAGAAGCTGAAGGAGCCCGGCATGGCTCAGTTCTGGCAGCGGCGTTATTATGACTTCAACGTATGGACGGATAAGAAGAGAGTAGAGAAGCTCCGTTATATTCATCGAAACCCTGTTCGGCGTGGATTGGTGGAGAGGGCGGAGGATTGGCGGTGGTCGAGTTTCCGGCATTACGCTTTTGGCGTGGTGGGGACGGTGGAAATCGAATCAGAATGGACGGCGCGGAGACGGGAGTTGAATTGTATGTCGGGTGAATTGACAGGGGATAACTTGAGTTTTGACTGACGCAGAAGAAGACGGTGCGGAGTTAGCATGGAGTGTAGACCAATCCCACCCATGCCGCAAAAAGCCGCGTCATGGATGGGGCACCCACGTTGGTGGTTGGACTAGCGAAGGAAAAAACATGTGTGGGCCAGCCCCCTACTTTGTCTGGGAGGATTCGTATAGCACGGTGCCAGGGGTGAATGGTGAACCCTCAACGCACGAGTGGGTAGGGGGGTATGTATTGATATGTGGTGGAGGAGGGGGTGAGAGGAGCACATCAGCAGGTCAAAGTGGCGTTCATGGAGGAGGGGCCCCAAATAACATTTGGCAAAAACCCCAGGTGAATTGGTTCGCGAACAATAACTGTCAGTATGCATATTTGAATAGCAAATACGGCTCTGGAGCTGCGCCATTTGTCACGCGGTTTAGCCTTCTCAGTTACACGCCTCTAGCGTCAGGCCCCAGCGCCAACGCAAGTGAAACGATCGTGCCGACGATTGGAACCGAGGGCACCAAGGTGGGAGTCGGTTATCTTTTGAAGCTCGGAGGTGCTTCCAGCGAGACCCTTAGTGGGTGGGGAGCCATGACGCTGATACCGTCACTGGCGGGGACTCTATACGACGCGGAGGCTAAGTATGCGTGTAAAGACGTGACCGGGATCGATCCTCAAGGATGGTGAGTAATGAATCGGGTAATTGGATTGCGCAGGTGAAGTCGATGATTTACACAGTTAATTCGTTCCTTCATACACATCCGACATCAGTGGCGATGCTTCTTGTTGTGGTTTTGGCGGGGTTCGGCTATCTGGAAACTCGCCTTTTCCCTGAGGCTCCGGTCATGGCCGCCACAAGTTGGACCTTGGGCTTGCTTATCCTCTGTTTTGCCTTGTCAGGGCTGCCCGTATCAGGAGGGCTGGGTGTTCTCTTCATAGTGGTTTGGATTGGCCTTGGCATCACTGGCATGGTTCGGTTCTTCAGGAGGAAGACGACTAGCCGAACGGCTAGAGAATGAGTCAGGTACTCGCCCCAAATAAAGGTACGAACATGTTCACAATTCCCGGAACCAATTGGTGCGGTCCCGGGGGCGCTGGAACTCCAACTACTCGGGTTGATGCGGCATGCATGGCACACGATGCCTGCTATGCCAATGCAGGTGTCTCCTGGAAAAACAATGTCGGGCTGGCCACGACAACTCCGCAGCAGAGAGCCGCTATCAACGCCTGTGACGCGGCCCTCTCTAATGCGATACGGAACATTTTCTGGCCAACTTCGGCTGAAATGGGGCAAGCCACTATAGTTTCGACTTGGTTCAACCTTCCGTCGGGATATAGCCTAAATCCCGGTCTCCCGAGCATATCGTT
The DNA here is from genome assembly GCA_963830225.1 of uncultured Acidobacteriota bacterium. Taxonomy (GTDB): domain Bacteria; phylum Acidobacteriota; class Terriglobia; order Terriglobales; family Acidobacteriaceae; genus Telmatobacter. Next base: position 2,445,501 of record CAWHLO010000001.1, read on the forward strand.
ATTGCCACAGCTACCTTTTCCAGCGTTTTGATGTAAAGGAACTCGGAGAATGAACTCGATGAAGCTCATCAAGGCCTGCGGAGTCGTATGGGGGATCATCTACTTTCTGATAGGTGCGGTCTTCAGTTTCACTCTTGGCAGTAATCAATTCTGGACTGGAGCAACCGTCTACCTTTGCTTGTTTTTGCTGCCATTGCCTATATCTGTGATGGCGTTCTGGCTTCCCAGATTATCCGGGGTGACACTTATCGTGTGTGCGGCGGTCAGCGTCATTGTCTCCGGGATAAGCGCCGTTTTATCAGGGCCGGTGCCCGATCCTGCCGGACTGTTTAAGTTCATAATGTTCCATATGCCCCATCTTGCTTTTGCGGCGATGTACCTCAAGTCAGGATCAGTAGGAAAGGGTGTCGATACCGATAGCCAAACCTCATACTAGCCGCAGCAAGCCGCTCTTCGGGCAGCTTGCTGCATCTGTGGCCTCCTCCGGCAGCATCATCAGAGCGAGCGTTGCGGCCATGCTTGCGCATGGGCAAGGGGGTGGACACCACCCCAGGGGTGTTTCATGCGACGAATTTGCCAAATGTGGCGATGGCATGTCATGATGGCGAGTTTTGGAATTCGCGGTGAGAACGCCTGTGGGATCCTCCGTGGGATTGGGCATGGTTTCGACTGCAGCCAAGTTTCGATTGTGGCGTGAAGTGTCAATCGCTGTAGTCGAATTTGCATCGGTCAAAGCACTCAGAAGCCACAAGGATCAACAAGGATCAGAACGTGCGCCGTAAGCCAATCAATCGAAAGCAATTATTTCCTCCAAATTTCAATAGATTTCAATATCTGCTGGAATCTGGTTCGGGACCAGGGGGTCGGCTCAGACAAGGCCGAAATAAGCAACGATATTATGTCGAGATTATGTCGAGTGACCAGAACCCTCGCATCTAATTAGGGAAGAAAGAGTTATCGACCATCAACGGCGACGTGGGACGTTAGTCGGCCACTCTTACCTTTGAAGTTTTTCGGTATCCATCCGGGCAAAGCCACTCTTTTCGCAGACTTGATCGCATGATGAAGTTGAAGCATGGGAGATGCGAGAACGGTTGTTGAGAGACGTCGTCGGAGCCAGGCAGAGGCCGAAAGCCTGGTACGGGATTTTGAGCAGAGCGGTTTGAGCCGCAAGGGATTTTGCAGTGCGCACAGTATTGCGCTGCACACGCTGGATTACTACCGTGCTCGGAATCGAACCCGCCGAGCAACGCATACGGCACAAGAGCTGTTGCCTGTCGATCTGATCAGCGCATCGCCGGTGAGCGGCGGACTGCGCGTGGAACTTGTCAACGGGCGGCGCATCGTTGTGGAAGCCGGGTTCGATGTCAGTCATTTGAAGCGGCTGATTGCGGTTCTGGAAAGCTGAGGCGATGTTCGCCTTGGGCGCGGCAACGCGCGTTTACGTTGCCACCGGAAACACGGACATGCGGATCGGGTTCGACGGCCTGTATGGCAAGATCCGCGACGTGCTGGAGTGCGATCCGGCGAGCGGTCACATTTTCCTTTTCGCGAATTCGCGTCGGAATCGTTTGAAGCTGGTGTTTTTCGATGGTTCGGGGCTCTGGGTCTGCTCCAAGCGTATGGAAGGCGGCCGCCTATACTGGCCTGCGCCCGCAGGCAACGAGAAGCGAGTGCAGCTGAGCCGGGAGCATTTTGCGCTGCTTATCGGAGGCATCGATCTGGTTCAGACGCGGCAGCGGAAGTGGTATCGCCGGGCCGTGGGCGAGGAATCAGAAGAGTCACGTAAGGCCGTATAAACACTGGCGATTAGTGATCTTATCCACAGCGATGTCTGCTATTCATAAGACATCTTGAGCCTTCCCGCACAGTCCAGCCTGCAACCTGATCCGCTGCTCGCCGAGATCGTCGCGCAGCTTCAGGCGCAGCTTGCGGAAAGAGATCAACAGATCGCGGCCCGAGATCAGCAGTTGACGCGCAAGGATCAAGCACTGGCCCTGGCCGAGGTGAAGATCAGGGTTCTCGAAGAGCGCTTGCGGCTGGACCGCATCGCCCGGTACGGCAAGCGCAGCGAGACGCTGAGCGATTTGCAGCTCCAGTTGCTGGATCTGGAGCCGGGCGTGTCGAGTGAGGAAGTCGAGGCTGAGGGTGAGCGCGAACCGCTCCAGCCAAAGACGCCGCAAGACAAGCCCGCGAGCAAGCCCCGTCGCAAACATCCCGGCCGGCAGGAACTGCCCGCTCATCTCGAACGTGTCGAAGAGATCGTCGCCTGCACGCCCGAGCAATGCAACTGCGGCAGGTGCGGCAAGCAAACCACCGTGATCGGTTATGAAGAGACGGAAGTGCTCGACGTCCGCCCAGCCGAGTATTACGTAAAGGTGATCCGGCGGGAAAAGCGTGCCTGCCGCGATTGCGAAGAGCAGGGAGTACAGACCGCGCCTGTGCCGGAGCGCATCGTTGCCAAGTCGGTTCTCTCCGACCAGATGATCATCGAAGCGGTGGTCGCCAAGTACTGCGCGTCGCTTCCGCTCTATCGTCAGCAGGCCATCATCAAGCGCGATGCCGGCGTCCAGATCGCGCTATCGACACTCAACGATGGGGTGCTGCGGGTCGGCGAGTTACTGATACCGATCTCGGCGGCGATGAAGCGTGAGGTGCTGGCCGAAGCTTATATCCAGGCCGACGAAACTCCCATCGGTGTTCAGACGCATGACAAGCGCGGCCGCAATCACCAGGCTTACATGTGGCAGTATGGCTCGCCGGGCAAAGGCGTGGTGTTCGACTTCCGCATGGGCCGTGAAGGCGAGGGGCCGAAGCAGTTCCTGGGCAATTTCAATGGCCTTTTGCAGACCGACGGCTATAAAGGATACAACCACGTCGGCGGTCCGAAGATGGTTCACGCCTGCTGCCTCGCGCATGCGCGGCGCAAGTACGTTGATGCCGTCAAGATCAATGCCAACGATCAGGAATCGGCATGCATCGTTGCCCTGATAGACGAGTTGTTCGCCATCGACCGCGAAGCTCGCGAACAGAACCTGGATCACGCACAACGGGATGCGCTCCGGCAGGAGCGTGCGCCCAAACTGCTGGAACTGTTGCGCACTGCGGCGCTGGCCTTGCAAAAGACCGCGCTGCCTAAGAGCGCAGCCGGACAGGCGGCCAATTACACGCTATCGTTCTGGAACAAGCTGACGGTTTTCCTGAAGCATCCGGAACTCGAGCTGAGTACGAACCTGGCCGAGAATGCGATGCGCTCTATAGCGATCGGAAGGAAAAACTGGCTGCATCTGGGCAGCAAGGAAGCCGGGCCGAAGATCGCCGCCATCTTTTCGGTGGTGGAAAGCTGCCGTCGGCTCAACATCCCCATCCGAAAGTATCTCGCTGATATCCTTCCAGGCCTGGCCAACCGCTCGATCCAGTCCCTCGCTGAACTCACCCCCACCGCCTACGCCGCCAGGATGGCAAACTAACTTCTCAGCTCAGCGTCCAAGCCGTCAACCGTGTAGTTGCCCGGATGGATACGTTTTTCGACCATATTCCCGTACTTTTGCACTGACCCTGGTGCATTTCCTGACACCTGTCACTTCTCAATCGTGGCGCAAGAGTAGATTTTGAAGGGCACAATTTTACTGATTGGTAAACGTCTTCCTGACCAACGTCTCCCGGACAACATTCGTCTGGCGGATGTCTGGCGGATTTCCACTGCAGCCTGGGCCGGGCCACCGTCACCATCGAGCAATGGCAGGTGGGGGCATAAGTTTGTATTCGTGGGGGCATTGGATTGTAACCAGCACACGCCGTTCGGCAGGCAAAAAAACACGGGGAAGGAACCTGCGTTCCTTCCCCGTTTCTTGCCTGCAGTCATGCCGTCTCAGTCGTTGTAGTTCAGGCTCTCCAGCCCCAGGTACCTCGCGCCCGAGCCCAGCTCCTCTTCAATGCGGAGAAGCTGGTTGTACTTCGAGATGCGGTCCGTGCGGCTCACCGAGCCGGTCTTGATCTGGCCCACACCCGTGGCTACGGCCAGGTCGGCAATAAAGGTGTCCTCGGTTTCGCCGGAGCGGTGCGAGATCACTGACGTGTACCCGTAGCGGGCGCCCAGCTCAATGGCCTCCAGTGTCTCCGTAATCGTGCCGATCTGGTTCACCTTGATCAGGATGGAGTTACCCACGCCCTCGTCAATACCGCGCTGCAGGCGCTTCACGTTGGTCACGAAGATATCGTCGCCCACCAGCTGAATGCGGCCGCCCAGCTTGTCCGTGAGAATCCGCCAGCCAGCCCAGTCGTCCTCGGCCAGGCCGTCTTCCAGTGACACGATGGGATACTGCCGGCTCCAGTTGTCGTAGAAGTTGACCAGCTCTTCGCTCGAAAGCTCGCGCTTGTCGCTCTTCTTAAAGATGTACCGGTTCTTTTCCTTGTCGTAGAACTCGCTTGACGCCGGATCGAGAGCAATGGCGATCTGCTCGCCCGGCTTGTAGCCGGCCTGCTCAATGGCCTCCAGAATCACTTCCACCGCTTCGGTATTCGACTTGAGCGAAGGAGCAAAGCCGCCCTCGTCGCCGACCGACGTGTTGTAGCCCTTCTTCTTCAGCACGCTCTTCAGCGTATGGAAGGTCTCCGCGGACCAGCGCAGGGCCTCGCTGAAGCGCTCGGCGCCCACCGGCATGATCATGAACTCCTGAAAGTCCACATTATTGTCGGCGTGCGCGCCGCCGTTCAGCACGTTCAGCATCGGCGTGGGCAGCACGCTGGCGTTCACGCCTCCCAGATAGCGGTAAAGAGGAATCTCCAGCGTCTTGGCAACGGCGCGTGCCGAGGCCATCGAGACGGCCAGAATGGCGTTGGCGCCCAGCTTGCCCTTGTTCGGTGTGCCGTCCAGCGCGATCATGGTCTGGTCAATCAGCCGCTGGTTGGCCGCGTCCATGCCTTCCAGTTCGGGAGCGATCACGCTCTCCACGTTTTCCACGGCCTGCAGAACGCCCTTGCCCAGGTAATGCGTCTTGTCGCCGTCGCGCAGCTCCACGGCCTCATGTTCGCCGGTGGAAGCGCCCGAAGGCACGATGGCGCGGCCCATGGCGCCGCTCTCCAGAATTACATCCGCTTCCACGGTCGGATTGCCGCGCGAATCAAGAACTTCGCGGGCACGAATTGCAACAATCTCCGTCATTTCACTCCTCACGATGCGGTGCAGCAGCCGGTCATTCAGTTGAGGACGGCGATCCACGGCAAGGGCTTCTCCGGCAGCGCTGTGAATCGTATTCAGAAGCCCATGCAAGTACCCGAATCTCCTATTCCGTCCTGCTCAATTTGCTCGGAAAAATCGTGTAGCTACCGTTCGGATTCTAACAAACTGCCCTTTGGCCGCCTGTGTGGCCGCGGTCACAGGATAAGAGACAGAACGCAGCCGTAGCGGCGCGATTCCCGCCTCGAGTGCGATCAAACTGCACCGAAGGCGGGGCGCCCTTTTTTTTGACGCGCGTCCTCTCAGGCCGCGGCCGCATTCGTCGCCCGCACCCGGAAGCGCTTCATACGCAGCGACAGCGCGCGCTCAATCTTGCGCAGATCGTTCCGTTCGGCCGGACCGGCGAACGTCGATGCCACGCCCTTGGCCGATGCGCGGCCGGTGCGGCCTACGCGATGCACAAAGTCCTCGGCCACCTTGGGCAGATCGTAGTTGATCACGTGCGCCACATTGGCCACGTCGATGCCGCGCGCCGCCACGTCAGTCGCCACCAGAATGCGGTGACGGCCGGTGGAAAAGCTGCGCAGCGCGGAATTGCGCTGGGACTGCGAGCGGTCGCCGTGAATCTGCGTGGCGGAGTGGCCCGCGCGGGCCAGGCGACGGGCAATGCGGTCGGCCCCGTGCTTGGTGCGCACAAACACCAGAAAGCTGCCCTTTTCCATGCCCAGCAGATGCTCGAGCAAATCGTGCTTCTTGTTCTGCTCCACTTCAAAGGTGCGCAATTCCACGTTTTCTGATGGCTTCAGCACCGAACCGATCTCGATGCGCACCGGGTCCTTCAGGTACCTTTGCGCCACATTGCGCACTGAGCCTTCCAGCGTCGCAGAGAAGCAAAGCGTCTGGCGCACCTCCGGCAGCTCCGCCGCAATCCGCGCAATGGCGGGCTGAAAACCCATGTCCAGCATGCGGTCCACTTCATCCAGAACCAGCATCTTCACCTGGTCGAGCCGCACCAGCCTGCGCTTCAGGTAGTCCTCAAGGCGGCCGGGCGTTGCCACAATAAGGCGCGCGCCGCGGCGAATCGTGTCCAGTTGCGGACTTTCCGCCATGCCGCCCACCACCAGCGCCACCATGTTCGCGCTGTTCGGACGGATGGTGCGGTAGGCCTTTTCAACCTGCATGGCCAGCTCGCGCGTGGGCAGCAGCACCAGGGCGTTGGCGCCGCCGGTCTGGCATTTTTCAATCATCTCCACCACGGGAATCAGAAAGCCCAGCGTCTTGCCGGTTCCGGTCTGTGCCGTGGCCAGAACGTCCCGGCCTTCCAGCGCCGGAGGAATACAGCCGGCCTGTACCGGCGTAGGGGTTTGAAACTTGTTGGCTTTCAGCCGCGCCATCAGCGCGTGCGAAAGCTTGAACTGCGAAAACTGAGTCGTCAAAATTGATGTTTCCTATAGATTCCGGGGCGCCGGTTTCCCCTGGGCTCCTGCTGCGGAATCGGACCTGAGATGCGCACACCAATCCTGTTCGCGTGCGAACCTGTTCTTTAATTTGCGTAAGAGAGAACCAACATCGTCCCTGGGACTGGCTGGCGCGCGTTCTATCCATAGAAGCGCACCCACCCGGAGCTTACCCACGCTGCTTTTACGCCGGAGCGGCAACCGTGCCGGCCGGCACCCCGCTTCTCAAAAATCCGCGACATCGCTGATCCAAGGCAATTCCTGCACTCGAGTCCTGTCGCCGGCAAAGAGCCTGCTGGGGTTGCGCTGTAGGGGCTTGGGGGAAATTCTGTGCCAGGCTGAATTGCCTTCTTGAAGGGCAAACCGCCGCTCACGGCCAAATCGCTGAGCGCAAAGCCAGTATAGCAGGGTTCTGGATTTATCCCCGTATCCATCCGCGCTCCGGCCAGGGCAATCGCATGAAGAAAATTCGTTGGAAATGTTTGCCAGTTGAGCATCTCGAGCCCCGGTGCCGCTGATTCCAGGGATTGGCCGCCTCACTGGCACAATTCACGGTGGGCGACTGATTGGGCGATTTGCCTCGAATCAAGAACCTTTCGGGCGTGAACTTATCTCTGGATTGCCCTCGGAAGATCCGTCTTGCGCTGCTCTTGCAGGTCAGGCTCGCACCCACGGCCCGCTACCGTCCGTAAAAAATCTCCCCTGCGACCGTTATCATCAAAGCTGAAACTTCAGATGCACCGTACGAGAGGACCGCTGATGTCAGTTTCTGCAAACCGTATCTGGCGGCAAATGCCCCAGGAGACCCGAATCGCTGCCAGCAAACTTGTTTGGGATGAGTCAAAAGGCGCCGAGAAGCAGTTCCTCTTCAAATCGCTCGCAAAAGCAAAAAACCTGCGTGAGGTCACAGTCCGCAAAACCCCGATTGAGAGGCTGGTCACCTGGACGGCGACAACCCTGTCGCTCCCTGACCAGATCGTGGATGACCTCGTGAAGAAGTATCTTCTTCACCAGCATCGTGACGTGATTATCAATTTTCTGGAATTGCTCAAGATCCCTCACACCGAAGGCATGATCGAGGAGTCGTTTGACCTCGCAACCCTCTCAAATGAGCAGGTTCAGGCGGCTGCTCGCAGCTTGCTTGAATCGGCTGATCCAGTCGGAGCAGTGCTCTACCTCAAGTATCTCGTGCTTCAAGGTGGATCCTGGGCAGCGATTGAACAAGTCCTGCCGGCCGGAGAATAAAGACGGCAAGGCATAATTAAGAGAGACCATGAATACGTCATTTACAGAGCCGCAGACGCAAGCTCAGGAGCTTATCGAGCTTGAACGCCAACACGGAGCGCACAACTATAATCCTCTCGACGTAGTGATTGAACGTGCTGAGGGCGTTTGGGTTTATGACGTCGAAGGCAAACGTTATCTGGATTGCCTGGCCGCTTACTCTGCGGTAAATCAAGGTCACTGCCACCCAAAGATTCTTCAAACGCTTGAAGAACAGGCCAGAAAAGTCACGCTAACCTCGCGTGCATTTCGAAACGCCCAACTTCCCCTGCTTTGTAAGGATCTTCACGATCTGACGGGCTTCGACATGGTATTGCCGATGAATTCCGGCACCGAGGCTGTCGAAAGCGCCATTAAGGTAGCGCGCAAGTGGGGCTACAAGGTGAAGGGCATCCCACAGGACAAGGCCGAAATCATTGTCTGCGCCAACAACTTCCATGGGCGCACCGTTACCATTGTGGGCTTCTCAACCGACGAACAGTATCGCGATGGTTTCGGCCCCTTCGCGCCCGGATTCAAGGTGATCCCCTATGGCGACGCTGAGGCTCTGCGCAACGCCATCACCCCGAATACCTGCGCGTTCCTCGTGGAACCGATCCAGGGCGAAGCTGGAATCCTGATACCGCCGGCCGGATTCCTCCGCGCAGCAGCTGACATCTGCCGCCAGAACCGCGTGCTTCTCATGACAGATGAAATTCAGTCCGGCCTGGGGCGCACCGGCAAGCTCTTCGCTTACATGCACGAAGAAATCACGCCGGATGTGCTGATCGTGGGCAAAGCCTTGGCCGGCGGCTTTTATCCGGTTTCGGCCGTTCTTGCGTCTCGCGCGATTCTGGGCGTCATCACGCCCGGCGACCACGGCAGCACCTTCGGAGGAAACCCGCTCGGATGCGCCATTGCCAGAACCGCCCTGCGTGTCCTGATTGACGAGAAGATGGTCGAGCGGTCCGCGGAACTGGGAGCGTACTTCCTCTCTCGGCTTCAATCGCTCCGCAGTCCCGCCATCAAAGACGTTCGTGGAAAAGGCCTGTGGCTCGGTATAGAACTCCACGGCAAGGCCCGCCCCTATTGCGAAGCCCTGAAGGATGAAGGAATCCTGTGCAAGGAAACTCACGATCGCGTCATCCGCATCGGGCCTCCGCTTGTCGTCACAAAGGAAGAACTCGATTGGGCATTCGAGCGGATCGCCAAGGTGATAGGGGCAAGCCGGTAAGCTTTTCAGCCGGACCACGTTGCGGTCGTATGACCATCGGAACCCTTGCCGAAGCTTCGTCCCCCGTGCTCATTTGCAGCGAAAAGCGGCGTCGGGCATAGAATGTCGTTTCATCTCTTTTCCCCATACCATATCCCATATTCAATGCTGGTATACAATATGGTAAGGGAGAATGGGAATGCCGGCAGCACGGAAAATTACCGTGGAAGTTCCCGCAGAGCTTCTGAGCAGGGCACAAAAGGCAAGCGGCGCCGGGATCACTCAAACCATCCGTACTGGGCTTGAACTGGTTGCGGCAGGCAGAGCCTACGAGCGTCTTCTTCAGCTTCAGGGCAAAGTCCGATTCTCAAAAACACTTGAGGAGTTGAAGGCGGATCGATGATCGCGGCTGACACCAGCACCTGGATTTCATTCTTTGAAGGAGAGCAGGGAGACGATGTCCTCGCGCTGTCCAGGGCGCTTCAATCCCGTCAGGTCGTAATGCCGCCCCCGGTACTGACAGAATTGCTGAGTGACCCTGAACTCTCTGCTTCTGTGGCACAAACTCTCCTGGAGCTCCCGTTGGTAGCCTTGAAGGATGGATTCTGGCATCGAGCCGGAAAGCTTCGTGCAAAGGTTCTCGCTCGGAAAAGGAAAGCTCGGTTTGGAGACGCGTTGATCGCACAATGCTGCATCGACGCCGATATTGCCCTCATCACCCGGGATGGAGATTTCAAGGCATTCGCGGCGGGCCTGAATTTGCTCTGGCCGGCATGAACCACCTCTCTGATGCCCGCCCTGCAATTTCTTGTTGGACGCGGGACCCTCGACTTGCCACCTGTCCTGACGCTCTGGGCGAATAACCGCCGATTCGCCGATTCTTCAGCGATGAACCAGTAAACAACCAATCCCGCCTGAAGCATGATGATGTCCTCGGCCTCAGCCCACAGCCGCCTTATCCCCTTGAATGCGCCCAGGCTGACATCTCCGTGCGACGCCTGCCAAAGGGTTCCTTTTTTGATTCGTACCGTCCAAGGCACATACGCAGCGATCCAGCGCCTGGCCCGGCCATGCCGGCGCTAGGATTAATCTGGGCGAGTTGTTCTCTGGCGGTTTCTGGGGACGCCAAAATTGCAACTCTCCAGCCCCTGCGGGGTTCTAATTCTTTGTGAAGTTCTCCGCTCGCGAAAAGGAGTAAAGCATGACTCGGGCGATCCTTGTTTCCGCCATTTTGGCCGCCTCCTCTGCGTTTCTGGCCGCACAGCAAAGCAGTCAGACGAATCCCTACCAGGGCGTTTCCACGCCTCCCCCGAACAGCTCCATCGTCGATCAGGCGCCGCCGCAGCCCAAGCTTCCGGCCAAGCCCATCCCCAAGCCGCACGCGTCCCACTACCCCAAGGCGCAAACCGCCCAGCCCCCGGCGCACTATGTTGCCGGCGGGCCAAACGCGACCGTCGTGGCCACGCCGGCCGGCCAGGACCATCCCGCGCCCGGCCAGGTTGCCCCTGATTTCATCACCAGCGACGGCACTGACGGCGGCATAGTGGAAGTCCCATCCTCCACGCTACAGGCCCAGCCCCAGACTCACGCCGAAGCCCAGCCCCAAACCCAGGTCCAGACTCAGGTTCAGACTCAGGCTGAGGTTGAGCCGCGCGCCACGCTCCATACCCGTGCCACGCAGGAGTCCTCCCAGGCCGCGGAGCTGCAACACCTCTACGCCACCGTTCCTGACGGCGACATCGTCCATCCCAAGCCGCTGCCCCCGGGCACGCTGGGCTATGGAACCGTCATCCGCGTGCGCTTGCTCAATGAACTTGCCAGCGGAATCAACGAGCCCGGCGACACCTTCCACAGCCAGGTGGTAGACAACGTCTATCAGGACGGAAAGGTGCTCATCCCCGCCGGCTCTGAGATTGACGGCCGCGTAACGCGCGTTTCCACCGGCGACGGACTGGCCAGCAGCGGCTACATGGACCTGCGTCCCGAGACGGTGACCCTGCCCAGCGGCCAGCGTTTCCGCATGTACGCCATGGTCAGCGGAACCTCCGGCTCCAACGCGCGTGTTGGTGCTGAAGGCAAAATCAAGCCCGGTGGGCAGTGGAAGCGCTACGGCTATGAATACGGCGGCGGAGTGGGCGCCGGCGCGGCTACCGGAGCCATCGTCGCCGGGCCTGTAGGCGCGCTGACCGGCACGCTGATCGGCGCCGCGGCCATTACGGCGCACCTGCTCATCAGCCACCCGCAGGCCACGCTCGACCGCAACTCCATGCTCACCTTCACGCTCACAGAGCCGCTCAACCTGGTGGCCGTGAACCACCAGTCCGGCGAGTAAGCCGCTCTGGAAACGCCGTCAGGGGAACACTGGATCCAAAGAAAACGCACTGAGGCTCACCTGCCAGGTGAGCCTCAATGCGCATCTCATCGGCATTCCATCGCTATCTCAAGTTCCAGACCACGCCGAAGCTTAGGCGCAGCGTGTCCTGCTTTTCCTTGGTGGCCATCAGCCGGACTCACTCGCTGCAGGCCCGCCCATCCGCTGTCAAGCCCATCCCGCCGCACCCCGCCCCATCTGCCCCGCGTCCAGCACGTCATTTCCCGCACGCCGCAAACCAGAAAGTGCTCCAGCACAAGGCCTTATGTCCTTATCTCCTCGGTCCCTGCGTTCCTGTGCCCTGATCCCTTTTCCCTCATCTCTGTTGCATAGAATTTCCCCCATCCGGCGCACAATAGTACCGGGTAGAAAAAACCCATCCCCGGCTCCCATCCCGGAACCACACGAAAGGCGAGCGCATCGCACCGCGGTCAAACCGCTGCGGCAAAACGCGGAAATTTCACAATGATGGACAGATTTCGAGCTTTAAGAATCCGGCAACTGATTCCAAACGAACGAGTTACGAGAAAGATCCGCTGCACTTAGAAGAAAAAAGTGCAAAAAGCCACTGGGAAACTGGTTTTTGGCTCTAACCCACTGAAAAATAAAGACGGCATCCCACCCAAAAACCCAGTCTCCCAGTTTCTGTGAGACTGGGAGACTGGGTGAACTGGAACGGGAAGAAAGCCTTTAGATCGGCGGCAGCGAATCCACCACCGGCACTCCCGCCGGCGGCTTGAACACAAAAGTCGCCGCGGAGAGGGCCGCATTCGGCTTCTGCTCGCTAAACACGAATCGGGTGACCGCGCCGTCCACTTCCTGAATCGCAATCCCCGTAATCGTCCCCTTCGCGGTCACGGTCAGCGTCAGCCGCGCCACGCGATTCTCCATCCCCTTCGGCACTCCCGTCAGCGTAAACTCGCCATTTGCCGCAGGCTTCGCGGTCAGGTGTTCGATCTCGCGGTTGAGCCGGGCATGTCCCAGCAGGTAGCGCAGCGGCGAGCGCAGATCGTTGAGGTCTTTGGCGGGAATGCGCTGCACCTGCGCATCTCCGGGCGTGTACGACCAGGCGAATTTCCCATCGAGAATGAAGACCTTGCCGGGAGGCGAATTGTAATTCCAGCGCATGCGCCCCGGCTTGAGCAGCAGCAGCGTGCCGCTCTCAGCGCGGTTCATGCCCAGGCCCTGGTATGTCTCAGTGAAAACCGCCTTGAGCGAGTGCAGGCTGTTGTAGTGGTGATCTACACGTTTGGCCAGTTCTTTGGCGCTGGGCGCGGAAGCCTGTCCTGGCGCGAAGAGCGCGCAGGCGCCGCCGCAGACACATATCAGAAAGAAGCGTCCGCGGCGCAGTAAGGATCGTGCCAGGCTCATTGCAGGGTCTGCGTGCAGTTGCTGCCGCCCGTCGGGTCGTACTTGATCTGTCCACTTTCGTCGCTGCAGAAACCACGGTCGCCGGTCTTGCCCACGGTCTCGGGCACCGCGGTCACCTCATAACCCGTCACCCGGTCACTCCCGTTTGACGTCACCTTGGTGCAGTGACCGATGGTAAAGACGTAGCCCGACAGATAACCGGTGGTCAAAGCGCCCGAGATAATCTGCGAAGACGCCGCTGTAGGAGCGCCGGAGCTGGGATCTCCGCCGAGCGCCGCCAGCGAACAGGAGTAGCCCTTGGCGGGGTAGGTGGATTCGTACTGAATCTCCGCCTGATTGATGGTGTGAATGGAGTGGATCGCGGAGAGATCGTTGGCCCTTTTCTTCAGCGTGCCGAAGGTGGGGATCGCCATCAGCATCAGAATCAGGATGATGGCGATTACGATGAGCAGTTCCATCAGCGTAAAGCCGTTGGGCTGCTTATCGTTTTGGGCTCGACGGCCCTTCGGGAGCGAAGGCTTGCGGTTCATGGGATTTCAGTGCCTCGTTGAGCGGGGCCAAGAAGGCCCGCCCCTTCACAAAAAGATGCTACAACTTACCGACGCGGAAGGGAAATCATGCGCTCGGAATGCCCGGGTTCAAGGGTGGGATGCAGGCGCTGCAGTGGCTCTCCAGGTACAAACAGCGCGGCCCTCCACAAAGAGGAGGGCCGCGCTGCATGGCGAGTCTTCAGAAACAAAACACTTGCGCTAGGATGCTTCGCTCCAGCGCGGGCCGTTGGTGGACACATTTGCAGGAGCTGCGACGGCTTTGAGCCACTCGCAGAGGAGGCTGAAATCTCCCATTACCTGCGAATCCGGTGCGTAGTCCAGTACCGTCATGCCCTCGGCAAGGCCCTCGCTGACCACTGATGCACGCCGAAGTTCGAAGGGCAGCAGGCGATCGCCGAGACGTTTCCGCAGTGCTTCGCGCACATCCTGATGCAACGGGAGAGACGGTTCGAACTGGTTCAAAACATAGTAGATTTCGGCAGGCTTGGCGGAGGTTTCGCCGTCAGGCCGGAGGGCGGATTCGATGGCGCCGGTGCTTAACAGCGACTTCATGTCCGGAATCATGGGCACCAGGATGATCGGCGACATAGGCAGTAACCGGCGAGCAGTTGCCACGCCCGCGGTGGGCAAATCGACGATCACGCGGCTGGCTCCGTACGCGTATGGGGCAATCTCCGCCGGGAATTGCGGCTTCTCGGACGAATCGGGCAGCAATGCGCGGGATTCATCGCTGATTATCTGCAACGGCGTGTCGGTACTCGGCGCGGGCGGCCTGAATGTCCTTACTACTCCGGAACGCCGGTCGCGCGCGCCAAAGTAAAACGGCAACAATCCGTGGGGCGTGGTTTCCATCAGCATCACGCGTTCGCCGCGCGAGGAAAGTATTCTGCCCAGCGTGGCTGCAAGAGAGGTCTTGCCGACGCCACCGTCAAGCGAAAATACCGCCAGCACGGGAACATGCGATGGTTCTTTGACAGCGGGTGCTTCCTGCGGAGCGGAAGCATCTCCAAACGCGCCCCTTAGTCCGAACCAATGCGCCCCGGGCTGGTCGTGTGTTCCCGGCTGTGTGTCTATATCGGGAGCAACCGTTGACGTCGAAAAAGATGCCGGAGCTCCTCCGTTGGCCGCCGTCTCCACGGCGACGCCGAACTGCGAAGTGTGGTGTGCCTCAGCCGCTTCAGATTGCCGCCAGTGGCCGTTGGCCGGCGCGGAATTCTCCACAAAATTGTGCTGGGGAGCATCTTCTGGCACGGGGGGCGCACTGAACGATTGAGGTTGCTCCTGCCATTCCGGCGCTTTCTTCCACTCGGACGCTCCCTGCCAGTCAGGCGTCTCTTTCCACTCTGGTGCCTGCTGCCACTCCGGCGCCTGCTGCCACTCCGGCGCCTGCTCGACCTCGACCACATCTCGCCGTTCGAAGTTCACTACCGTTGGCCGCAACGCCTGGTATCCCCATTGCGCGTCCTCTGGTTGTTCGAGCGCCTCGTTTGGCTCGGTCGCGCAATATGCTTCCAACTGCCGGCGTATCCGTTCCTTTTCTTCGTCCGTCCAGATCCGATCCATCTTTCGGCCCGTCCTTTCCAGAGTCTGCTTCTTTCATCCCGGGAGGTCCCGAGGCTTGGCGCTTTGCAGGCGAGTTTACGAACTGAAACAGCAACGCCGTCTGATGCCGTCTGATTTTGAGTCAAACGACTGCAGAGCCACCCTTCAACGGGTGCCCCCCTCTTGCTTTTGGGCGCAGTATTCCAACGCTTGCGCAGATGTGGGAGGGGGGAGTCGCAAAATTTCGCGCTTTCGCAGAGCGTTATTCGATTCACCGCAATAGTAGCTCTGTCCTGGTCGCTAGAACAAGAGTATAACTTCGATGGCTATGCCTCTTTCGTGTCATGCGCCAGGAACGCTGCCCCTTTTAGGAAGATTATGAAGGTACTCGTGCCAAAAGCACGTGCTTTTCCAGCAGTAGGAATCAGAATCTACAACTTTAGTAACTTGTCTGGAGGGCAGAGATGCCAGCGGGGGGTGCAAATCATAATTTGCAGCGTAGCGCCTGACTCGATCTGGGCATTCCGAAAGGGCTTTACGCGGAGTGTTGTTTTCCAGGGCAGGAATCGCCTGGAGCCGGGATTCGGTTCCCAGGCTGCGTTATCGTTCGCTCCAGCGTGGGCCGCGCTCTGAGTCCGTTGCAGGAGCAGAGATGCTTTTCAGCCAATCCGCAAGGGTGCTGAAGTCCTCAGCCACAGGCGAGTCGGGGGCGTAGTCGATCACCGTCATGCCCTCGGCCAGCGCCTCACTGACGGCCGGTGCAGCGTGCAGCGCGAAGGGCAGCAGACGGTCACCCAACTGCTCTCGCAGCACTTCGCGTACATCCAGATGCAAAGGCAGAGAAGGATCGAACTGATTGAGAACATAGTAGATCTCAGCCGGCTTGCCGAGAGCCTCGCCGTTGCTCTCGAAGAATGCGTCAATGGCGCCTGTGCTGACGACCGAGTTCATATCTGGCAACACGGGAACCAGAACGAGCTGCGACATACCCAGCACGCGCCGTGCCGTGGGAGCCGATGCCGTGGCGATATCCACAATGACGCGGCTCGAGTCATGAGCGCATTCTGTAATCTCCATCGAGAATGGATCCTGAGCGGTGGAGTCCGGTTCCAGCCCGTCGGAGTCGACGGTTACCATCTGCACTTGCGCGCCCCCACTCATCTGGGGTGGGTTGAATTTGCGCAGCACACCGGGCCGGCGATCGCGAGCGCCGAAGAAGAACGGCAGCAATCCATAGGAAGTGGTTTCAACGAGCAGAACCCGCTCACCGCTGGCGGAAAGCGCCCGGCCCAGGGTTGCGACTACGCTTGTCTTTCCCACTCCGCCGGCCAGAGAGAAGACGGCCAATACGGGAGCGTGTGAACCCGCCGCCACAGGCGATGGATCAGACGAGACGGTGGCGTCTTCAAAGACTCCCTGCAACGCGAACCAGCGTGAGGTCAGCCGGTCGCGCTCGCCCTGCAGAGTGGCTGCGGGCGCCTGCGGCACCGGGTTGGCGGCAAGAACAGGCTTGTGGGGCGCGAGCCATTCCGGAAAGCCCACGTCTTCGTGTACAGAGGCGCCCTGCGGCTGATGCAACTCTGGATTTGCAGACAGTGCGGAGGATCCGTGTGACAGTGCTTGATGCTGGAAGGGAGACGGTGCGACGGATTCCGCTGCGGAAGTCTCCGCAGGCTGGCTCCCTGCGGTTACAGCTTGCATGGTTGCGTCATTTGTCTGGGCAGTTTGATTCGGTGCGGCTGAGAGTCGGTCCTGCGCCTGGCGATGAGCGCGCTCGCGTTCCCCTTCGATGGCTTGCTCTACCCGCTTGCGGGCTCTTTCCCGTGTCTGTGCCCGCGATTCCGGGAGATCCTTGTGGAAGGCCCTGTCGAGATTGGACCACGTAACAAACGTCGCGCCGCCCTCTGCTGTTTCCTTCAGATCAACGAACACTCTGGCCTCTGCCATGATCTGCCCCTTTGCCGCCTGTTGCCCTTGCGTCCGGTTCCGCCTGCTTGATTCTTTGCGGCGGAAGTGCACTCACACACGTCCGGGGAAGACGCCACTGCCTTATGATGCTAGCGGCTGGTCAGCGTCGGAAACAATAACACTTGTACGGATGCCCCTCTAACACTTTTCAGCCATATCGAAGGAGAGAAATGTCTCGTTTTCAGTGCGATACAGTTACTTTTTCTCCATTGGCAATCTGCTGCCACCGCGAGGTTTTTCCTGAAGACTTCCGGCGTCGGGGCACGGATGGGAGATGGTGCTGAGACTGCTCTCGCGGCGGATTCTGCAGGCAAAATCGTGCGTGAAGCGCGAGGGCCGACAGTCCGTAACGCCGATGGATTCTTGTTCTGAGATTCTGCGCCATGCGATCGCCGGGCAGCGAAACCCGCCCTGTGATAGCTTGGAATCAGCGGTCCTGAGAGCCTGTAGCTCAGCTGGTAGAGCAACGCCCTTTTAAGGCGTGGGTCCTGGGTTCGAATCCCAGCGGGCTCACCACCTTCTTGAGATCGTCAATTCCACCGGAAATCCAATCGCAAGACAACGCGGGCAAGTGGCTGCCGGAGCGGCCCGTTGGAACAAGCCATGGAGCGAGCCAGGGACAAGGCTGAGGTGGCCGCTTGCTGGGAGGCTAACGCCGAGAACTGGACGCGGTTTGCGCGTTCGGGCCACGACGTCTACCGCGACGCGCTCAACACCCCGGCATTTTTTGCCATGCTGCCTCCGGTTACGGGTTTGCGAGGACTTGATATCGGCTGCGGCGAAGGGGAAAACACGCGGAAGCTGGCGCGGCTCGGAGCCTCCATGCGCGCCATTGACATAGCGCCTACATTTATCCGGCATGCTCGGGTTGCAGAGGCTGCCGAGCCGTTGGGTATTGAGTACGAAACCGCTGACGGCATGAATCTGCCGTTTCCCGACGAAGCCTTCGATTTTGCAGCGGCCTTTATGAGCCTGATGGATATGCCGGATCAGGACCTGGCACTCAAGGAAGCGAGCCGCGTGCTGCGGCCGGGCGGCTTTCTGCAGTTTTCGATCCTGCACCCGTGCTTTGTGCCGCCACATCGCAAGGTATTGCGCGGAGACGATGGAAAGACGCGCGCCATCGAGGTGGCAGGCTACTTCGACTCCGAAGATGGACAGGTGGAAATGTGGTGGTTTTCAACGCTGCCGCCGGAGGAGCGCGAAAAGACGGCACCCTTCCGCACACCAAGGTTTCATCGCACGTTGAGCAGTTGGGTTGAAATCGTCTGCCTGGCCGGGCTCACCATCGAGGCTATGAGCGAGCCCAGCGCCAGCAAGGAATTGGCCGCTGCCGTCCCTGTCGTCGAAGACACTCGGGTGGCGCCGCTGTTCTTGCATATCCGCGCCAGAAAACCGGCGCGGAACCATTGCTGACCTGCCGGCTTGCTGCCTGGCCAGGTCATCCTCTCGGCCAGAAGTGCTGTTCAGAGCAGGCGCGCAGACGGTCTGCCGCGCTCTCCGCAGTGATGTCGCGCTGCGGCATGCCCAGCATTTCAAAGCCCACCATGTATTTACGCACCGTGGCCGACCGCAGCAGCGGCGGGAAGAAGTGCGCGTGGAAGTGCCACTCGGGATGCTCTGCGCCGTCTGTGGGCGCCTGGTGGAAGCCCATGGTGTAAGGAAAGCTGGTTTCAAAGAGATTGTCGTAGCGCGTGGTCAGCCGCTTGAGGGCTTCGGCCAGGCCATCGCGCTCGCCGGCGGTGAACTGTGGCAATGCACCCCGGTGGGCGCGGCTTACCAGCATCACCTCAAAGGGCCACACGGCCCACCATGGAACCAGCGCGACAAAATGCTCGTTCTCGAAGATTATGCGCTCGCCGGCGGCGCGCTCGGCTTCCACGTAGTCGCAGAGCAGGCAGCGGCCGGTTTTTGCCAGATGATCGTGCTGCGCGGCGGTTTCGGCGGCCGGCTCGTCGGGCACGAAACCGGTGGACCAGATCTGGCAGTGCGGGTGAGGATTGCTGGCGCCCATCATGGCGCCGCGGTTTTCAAAGATTTGGATGTACTGGATCCAGTCGAGGCTGCCAATCTGTTCGTACTCGCCCGTCCAGGCGTCAATGACTGTACGAATTTCAGGCGCCGTCATGCGGGCCAGCGTGAGGCTGTGATCGGGATGAAAGCACAGGACCTTGCACAAGCCGCGGGTGGGTGCGGAAACCAGCAGCGGAGAGGGCTGCGCATCACTCTCCGGCTGCGCATCGGGAAGCAGCGCAGCGTAGTCGTTCACGAAGGAAAACACGCTGTCGTATGCCGGATTGACGGCTCCGCCTGCGCGTGGATTGCCAGGGCAAAGATAGCATTTTGGATCGTATGTGGTGGCCTGGGGAATGGTTTTTGGGGCCACTTCGCCCTGCCATGGCCGCTGGGTACGATGCGGCGAAACCAGGACCCACGACTGGCGCAGCGGATTCCACCGCCGGTGCGGATGCTGACCTTTCTTTTCCATGCTTGCTCCTGACCCGATTGTAAAGGGCCGGGTTGCAGGGCGGGCCGGTGGCTAAGCGCACGGGGTTCGTTCTACCATGGACGCGGCAGTTGCAGAAATTTCCAGGTAGTTCCGGGTGATTCGCCAGGATGCTCTTAGCCAACGCAATCGTCGAGTTGCACGACCAGCGCACAAGCGACTGGCACCTGACGGACGCGAACCCGTGCGAAGACGTTTTGCGGGAAGGCACCAGCGCCCCATCCGGAGACCAGGATGCGGCCGCCGAATGGGCTCAACTGGTGGTCTGCCAGCATCGCGCCAACTTCGACCTCTGGCACATTGAAGACGAGGCGCGGGCTCCCGGAGCCACCGACGCGGATTTGGCCGCGGTCAAGCGCCGCATCGACCGCACCAACCAACTGCGCAACGATTTGGTGGAAGCGCTGGACCGGGCTTTGCTTGCCTGGCTGGGGGAGCGCGGTCTGCCCAACCTGGCGGCTCCGCTGAACTCGGAATCTCCCGGCCTGATCATCGACCGGCTTTCGATTCTGGCGCTGAAGATTTATCACACCCGCGAGGAGGCACTGCGCGAGGACGCGCCGGAAGGGCACGCTGCTCGTAACCGTGAGCGTCTGGGCATCCTTGAGGAGCAGCGCAGCGATCTGGCCGGATGTCTGGAAGATCTGTGGCGTGAGAGCCTTGCCGGGACTCGGCGCTTCAAGCTTTACCGGCAATTGAAGATGTACAACGATCCGTTATTGAACCCGGCCATTTATCGGCAGGAAGCGCCCAAATAATGCCCAGGATGACCGCCTGAGGCCCGGCCCATTGACGTGAGGCGGGGTTCTGCGTATAAAGATGGCCTGAGTAACAGTATTCCCTGTACGCGGGTTTAGAGCCGGAGACCGACCGGCAAGGGGCCTGCGCTCGTGGCGAACCTTATGATACAAGAGGCCCGAACATTGGCAACTAGTCGCAAGAAATCCTCCACCCCGGCTAACCGGCCAAACGGCCGTATAGCCGCAACGGGGCCAGTGTTCCATCACTATCAGTCGGCAGTGCAGCTTTTGCAGCAGGGCAAGTACGAGAAGGCGCTGGATGCTTTCACCAAGCTGCTCCCGACGGCCCCGGAGACCATTCACGAACGCTGCCAGATGTACATGAGCACCTGCCGGCGGCAACTGGAGAAGGCTGAGCTGGCCTTTCTGACGCCCGAGGAGCACTACGACTACGCCGTCTCGCAGTTGAATACGGGCTACTACGAGGAGGCGCGGGAGCAGTTTCAGGCGATTCTGGCCATGTATCCGCAGGCGGATTATGCCTTTTACGGGCTGGCGTTGCTGGGCTCCATCACAGGGCAGAGCCAGGATTGCCTCGACTACCTGAGCCGGGCGATCGAGCTGAACCCCAAGAATCGGCTGCAGGCGCGCGTCGACAACGACTTTCAGAATATGGTGGACGATCCCCGCTTTACGGAGTTGCTGTATCCTGAGGTTCCATGAGCCATAAGGCGAATTCCGCGCCTGCTGGAACTGAAGATTCGCGATTGCGAACGGCCACCGAGAGTGCAGCTTCGACCGCCACGCGGCCTATGTGTGTGGTGGCCATTGGTGGTGGGACAGGCCTCTCTACACTACTTCGCGGGTTGCGCCGGCATGTAATCACGGCGGGTGGCAGCGGAGAGATTGCCGACCTTGCGGCCGTTGTGACTGTGACCGACGACGGCGGATCCTCAGGGCGCCTGCGCAAAGACTTCAATATGCTGCCGCCAGGCGACCTGCGCAACTGCATGGTTGCTCTTAGCGAAGAAGAAGATCTGCTGGCGCAGCTCTTCAATCACCGCTTTCGCGCCGGCGACGCACTGCAGGGCCATAGCTTTGGCAACCTTTTTGTTGCGGCTTTAACTGAGATCACGGGCGATTTTGCCTTGGCGGTGGAGCTTTCGTCGAAGATTCTGGCTACGCGCGGGCGCATCTATCCGGCCACAACGGCGAATACCACGCTGGTGGCGCACATGGACGACGGCTCAGAGGTGCGCGGCGAGACTAACATCACCGCAAGCCGGCGTCGCATCGTCGAGCTCACGATCGATCCGCCGGATCCCGCATCGCTGCCGGAGACGATAGATGCCATTGAGCGCGCGGATCTGATCACGGTGGGACCGGGTTCGCTATACACTTCCCTGGTCACAAATCTCCTGGTAGAGGGCATTCCCGGGGCGCTGGCTCAGGCACGTGGGCTGCGGGTTTTTGTCTGCAACCTGATGACGCAGGCCAACGAAAGCCTTGGGTTGAGTGCCTCGGAGCACATCGAGCGCATCTACGAGCACACCCGCGCACCCATCTTTGACTGCGCGCTGATCAACACCGCGCCGTTCACGCCCGAAACGCTGGCGCGCTACGCAGCCGAAGGCGCCGCGCCGATTGAGGCCGACATTGAGCGCGTGCAGGCGCTGGGCGTGCGTGTGATTGCGGGCGACTTTGCCAGCGAAGGCGACGTGGTCCGCCATGCCGCGGATCGTGTGACGAGCACGCTGCTGACGTTGGGCAAGACAGCTAATCGAATCCGGGCCTGACTCCAGCCTCGCAGAATTTTCCACTTCCGTTTTGATTATGAAATCAGTAGAGTGGGGGAACGCCGTCGAACGCCGGCAAAAAGGAGGTAACTTGCGCATCCATCGTAAATTGTTTTGGTTGGTAGCCTGCGGTCTGGTTGTGGGATTGACCGCCTCGGCGCAAAGCCGCAAGCCCGGCCTGTATGTTGTGACCACAACGATGACCTGGCAGAAGTCCCCATTTCCGGGAATGATGGCGCATATGGGCAGAAAGCCGCACACCACGAAGGTCTGCGTGACGCAGGCGGAGATCGATAAATACGGTACTGCGCCGCCGCGGGCGCAGCGCGACTGCAAGATCGAGAATGTGGTGAAGAAGGCCAACGGTATGACCGCTGAGGAGGTCTGCACCGGACCGATGAGCGGCAAAGGGGATATTCAGGCTTCCTGGACGGATGCCACGCATACCACGACGAAGGTGCACTATGTCGGGGCAATGAAGATGGGGTCGGAATCCAAGCCCATCGAGTGGACCGTAGAGAGCGCGTCCGTCTATGAGGGAGCCGACTGCGGGAAAGTGAAGCCGATGAAGGTGAAGTAAGATTGCACGCCCGAACACCTATATGATCATTACGGTTATAATGATCATGTAGGTTTGGGGGCGTTATGATTACTGAAATCAGCGCGGTCAACTTCCGCCAAAACCTGGGCGAGATGCTCAACCAGGTGCAGTATCGGAATGACAGCATTGTGATCAGCAAGGATGGCAAGCCGGTGGCGGCGCTTGTCGACGCGGAGCTCTTTGCGCGTATCCGCCGGATGCGGGACCGCTTTGATGAATTGAGCAGCCGGATTGCTGAAGCCTATGCGAATTTGCCGGACGCCGAGGGAATGGCGGAGATCGACGCGGCGGTGATGCAGGAACGGCGCGGCTGATGGCTGTTCTTAGCCTGGTGCTTGATACGAATGTTCTGGTATCGGGCCTGGCATACCCGGCCAGTATTTCAGGGCGTATTCTTGCCGCTTGGCGCCAAGGTAGCCTTCAGGTGGTCCTCTCGCGATACATACTTGATGAGATGATTCGGGTGTTGCCACGGCTCCCGCGCATCACAATGACTGCAGCTGAGATTCGCGATCTTGCCGATAGTTTCATGTTCCTCGCCGATATTGTCGAGCCTGCCCCGGGGACAGAGGAAGCACTGCGCGATGCGGCCGATCAGCCGATTCTGGCGACGTTGCACGCAGCAGAGGCCAATTACCTCGTGACGAGTGATAAGGATTTGCTGGCGCTTGCGGGACAGTACCCGATTCTTAGTCCAGCCGAGTTTTGGGCACGGCACGGGAGCTGACCGCATTTCGAGATAAGTGGGAAGAATGGGGCTACTCACGAAAGATTTCAACGGCACCATTGGCTTTGTGAAGCTTGGCGAAGCGCTTGGCCGCTCGCCGAAGGTGCTGATGCGGATGTTCAGCGCCAAAGGTAATCCGCAGGCGAAGAACCTGTTCGCGATCATTGCCTATTTGCAGAAGATTGAGGGCACCGTGCTGGAAGTTGTCGAGCGGGCGGCCTAAGCTGTTGCTACCCTACCCTTCCACTGTCCGCTTCAACTGCCCGCAGGCGGCGTAGATATCGCGGCCGCGGGGCTTGCGGATGTAGGCGGAGATTCCGGCGGCAGCCAGCGTCTCGCGAAATGCATCAACCGCGCCCGGCTTGGGCATCGCGTACTCAATCTCCGGCCCGGGATTCCATGCAATCAGGTTCACCTTCGCCGGCAATCCCGTTCGCCGCACCAGCCGCGCCACCTCACGCGCATGCTCCGGCTTGTCGGTTACGCCGCCCAGCAGCACATATTCGAAGGTGACGCGCTCACGGGGACGCAGCTTGATGCCACGCACTGCGTCCACCACGGCCTCAATCGGCCACTTGCGGTTAATCGGCATCACTTCGCTGCGGACTTCGTCATTGGGTGCGTTGAGACTGATGGCCAGCTTGGGACGAATTTCAGGTGGCTCCTGTGCGAAGCGCTCGATGCCCGGCACAATGCCTGAAGTGGAAACCGTCATCCGCTGCGGACTCAGGCCCACTTCTTCCACCAGCAGTCGGACAGCGGCCATGAAGTTGTCGTAGTTCAGGAAGGGCTCGCCCATGCCCATGAAGACCAGGTTTACGCGGTCGCGGCCCACTTCCACGGCCTGCCGGTTGAGTACGGAGACCACCTGCCCGGCAATTTCGCCGGCGGTCAGGTTGCGCTGCAGACCCAGCCGGGCGGTGAGGCAGAAACGGCAATTGACGGCGCAGCCCACCTGGCTTGAAACGCAGATTGTCGCCCTATCCCATGTCTTTTCTTCGTCTTCACTGCCGTCGCCGGTCTCGCCGCCATCGCCTTCGGGCATCCACACGGTTTCCACGGTCTGTGTCTCGCCGTTTTGGCAATCAACAAGATAGCGCTCCGTCCCATCGGCAGAGCGGAAGACCTGGGCGATTGCCGGCCGGCCCACCTGCCAGCCCTCGTCCGCAAGCCGCTGGCGCAACTGCCGGGGCAGGGTCGAAATTTCGGTCAGGTCGGTAAGCCGTTGGCGATAGATGGCTTCTGCCAGTTGCCGGCCGCGCCACGCCGGCTCGCCCATCTTCGCCATAACCGCAGACAGGGCTCGTGCATCCAATCCAAAGAGAGATCTAGAGCTCCTCTCGATATCGACGAAAGAGTCTAAATGAACGAAATTAGAAGAGTGCGAAGCCACGGCTGCGCTCAGGATAGAGCATTTTCCTCGGCGGCGCAGCCCGGTAGGACGGCTTCGGGTCTATTTGAAGCGAATAGCGGTGCAAGTCGACATGCGACCGTCTGTGAACCCATTAATTGGCCTACAATCAGTTTTGACTGGAAGAGTGTGAATACAGAACGAAACCTTCGACGCACCGTATTGCCCAACGGCTTGACTATTCTGACCGAGCGCATGGACCATTTGCGTTCGGTGGCCATGGGCGTGTGGATCAAATCAGGCTCGCGGTGCGAACCGGCTGAGACCAACGGCATCTCGCATTTTGTTGAGCACATGCTTTTCAAGGGCACCCGCTCCCGCTCAGCGCAGTTGATTGCGCGCGAGATGGACTCGATTGGCGGCAACCTGGACGCATTTACCGGCAAGGAAACGATTTGTTTCAACGTCAAGTCGCTTTCAGACCACGTGCCGGTGGCGCTGGACGTGCTGGCCGACCTGGTGCTCAACCCGGTCTTTGCGGCGCATGACATCGAGCGCGAGCGCGGCGTGATTCTTGAAGAGATCAAGATCGACGAAGACAATCCCGACGTGCTGGTGCATGAGCTCTTCGTGCAGAGCTTCTGGAAGGGGCATCCCCTGGGCAAGCCGATTCTGGGCACCACGGAGACCGTGGGTCGTCTGGCGCAGGCGCAACTCTTCGACTACCACGCCGATCGCTTCCACGCCGGAAACATGGTATTTTCCGCAGCGGGAAATCTGGAGCACGACGAGTTTGTTGAGGCTGTGGCTGCCAAATTCTCAGGCATGCCGGGCGGTGAGACGCTCTCTGAGCTGCCGGCGCCCGATCCCAGCGCGCGCATCATCCTGCGCAACAAGAAGGCGCTGGAGCAGGTGCAGGTGTGCCTGGGCGTGCCCGCTCCTCCCATCACCGATCGCAATCGCTATTCCGCTTTGATCCTGAATACGGTGCTGGGCGGAGGCATGAGCTCGCGTCTCTTCCAGACCATCCGCGAAGAGCGGGGCATGGCATACTCCATTTACTCTGACCTGAGCCCCTACCGCGACACGGGCACGCTGTGCGTGTATGCCGGAACCTCAGCGAGCAAGGCGCTTGAGGTGATCGACTTGGTGTTGAATGAGTTTCGCAGCCTGAAGGAAACGCCACTCAGCGATGAAGAGCTGACCCGCGCCAAAGATCAGCTCAAGGGCAACATCCTGCTGGGGTTGGAGAGCTCAAACGCGCGCATGGCCAACCTGGCTCGCCAGGAGATGTACTTCCACAAGTTCTTTTCGGTCGACGAGGTCATTGCCCACATCGACGAGGTAAGTGCCGACCATGTGCAGGCCATGGCTCAGAAGCTGTTCGATCCGGCGCGGATCGCCGCGACCCTGCTGGGCCGCCTGGATGGCGTGAAGCTGAACCGGACGCGTCTGGAGTGCTGAAAAAACAGCTCTTATCCCTTAGTTAATAGCTTCTGGTTTTGGTCAGCCGCCGACATGCACGCCTGGCGGCTGACCGTGGTCTCATGCGCCTGCGCCGTCTCAGGCCGCGGTGCGGTGCGGTACGGCGGTGTACTCCCCGCGGCGCGCAAGGCCGCTGCAGCGGACCCAGTGGTAAAGCAGATCTTTCGCTTCGGGCACGTTTGCCGCCTCTCCCTTCCATGCATCCAGCGCCGGTTGCTGAATGGCGCGCGAGAACGAAAAGGTCACAGCCCAGGGCAGTTTGCCTGCCCAGCGGCTGTTCATCGCGCTCAGCCGCGCGGATGCCAGCTCCGGCGATTGCCCGCCAGAGAGGAAGGCGATACCCGGAACCGCGGCCGGCACGGTACGGAGCAGGGAAGTGATGGTCGCGTCCGCCACCTCCTCCACACTGGCCTGGGTAGCGCACTTCGCGCCCGGAACAACCATATTCGGTTTGAGGATCATGCCTTCGAGCATCACCCCCTGCTCTTCAAGGTGCCGGAAGACGGTATGCAGGACGGATTCAGTGACCTGCTGGCAGCGTTCCAGCGAGTGATCGCCGTCCATCAGTACCTCCGGCTCCACAATGGGGACGATACCAGACTCCTGGCACAGCGCCGCGTAGCGCGCCAGGGCGTGTGCGTTGGCTTCAAGACAGGCGCGCGTGGGAATGCCATTGCCGATGATGATGACGGCGCGCCACTTGGCAAACTTTGCTCCCATCTCGCGGTATTCCTCGAGGCGCTTGCGCAGGCGGTCGAGGCCTTCGGTCACTCTTTCGCCCGGGTGGAGCGCCATCTCTTTGGCGCCGGCATCCACCTTGATGCCGGGAATGATTCCGGCATGGGTAAGCAATGTCAGAAAAGGCGTTCCATCGTCCGCTGTCTGGCGAATGGTCTCGTCAAAGAGGATGGCGCCGCTCAAAAATTCTCCAATTCCTTTCGTAGTCAGGATGAGCTGGCGCCACTGCCGGCGCGCTTCTGCGGTCTGGGGAATGCCGAGCTTCTCAAAGCGGCGATTGCAGGTGGGGTTGCTTTCGTCCATGGCGATGAGTCCTTTGCCCGCCTGCATCATGGCTCTGGCCGTGTTGACAAGCTCCGATCGATCCATTTGATCCATTTGATCCATGCTGAATACCTCCCTGTGAGTGGATTGAAGCGAACACGCGCCCATCCCGCGCCGGGGCCGCGCGGGGACCTCCTATCTTGTTGGATTCGAGGTTTCGCTTTCAGGTTCCATGCAGGGAGATTTCTTTGCCGAGAATCATCGCTCGCATCGGATGGCGTTGCCGCATGCGGTTACATGCGCGGCCCGGCTGCTCCGTAAATAAGAAACATCGCACCGGCAACAATCAGCACTGCCTCCACGATGATCACGAAGACTTTTTCCGGTATGCGGTCGACGATGCGTTTGCCGAAAAAGGATCCCGTAAACATGATGGGGCCAATCATGAGCCCAACGAGAATGTCGGGAGTTGTGAGCACCGCGGTCTGGTGGTAGGCAACAAGCTTGGTGACGTGCATAACGACTGTGGAAAGCGCCTCCGTACCGATGTACGCGCCCTTGACCAGCCCGTAGGCCAGGAAGAATGGAGCCATGATGGGGCCAACGCTGCCCATGAGCGCGGAGATGAAGCTGGAGCCCGCGCCGATTCCTGCGAAAGCAGGTGTGGGGAATGGCCTGGTGAGCCGCGGATGCAGGTGACGCAACACCACAACCAGCAGCAGAAATCCGCCGAGCAGGCGCGTGAGCCCGGTAAGAGGCGCGGCCGCGAAGAGATAGCCGCCGATGAGAGCCAGGGGAACGCCGCCGAGAGCGAACCATCCCACGACCTTCAGGTTCAGCTCGGTCCGGTTAAACCAGACGCGGCTTGCGTTGCCGAATAACTGGGCCACGGTGAGAATGGGCACCGCGTCGCGCATCCCGAAGGCGGCAACCAGCACCGGCAGCAGCACGGCCGCGCCACCGAATCCGGTGACGGCCGCAAGCGTGGAGGCGAAGAGCGCGGCCACCAGCACCACGGGCCATTTCACGATCTCCGGCATAGGGGTTTCATTGCCTCCTTGGATATGCGCGGTCGGCGCCTCGCCGTCCTCAATTCGCTAGCTCCATGTGTTGTTTCAGATATCCCAACTCGCGGCGTGCGTGATCGCGATCGCGTTCGACGGCTTTCAGGATGGTCTTTGCATACCATTCGAGAATGCTGCCGCAGATTCCCGGTGGGAAGTGCGTCCACACATGAGCCGAGAGATTCGATCTGCTCCCATCCGCATCAAGGCGCCAGGAAACGCCCTCTCGCATTCGGAACCGCAGGCCCATGTAACGGTACTCCGTCCGGCCTTCCCAGCCTGCCTCCACTCCCTCAGTGAAACTCGTTACGGTTCCATCGGCCTGCCCTTCGATCCCCGCAACCCGCTCGCGAAATGCGATTGGCGTGCCCAGGGCGACTTTGTGCTCGGCTGACCGGATTTGCAGGCTGATGTGTTCTGGATTCGACGGCAGCCACCAGCGCTCGAGATCGGAGAGCACACCCCAGATCTCGCGGGGTGACGCGTCAATTCCGATGGACTCAGTGAACTCAAACATTCTGTATGCCTTGCTGTGGAAAGATCTTTCGCCGTCTTTGGCCGGGCAGTTACTTGCACATCCCGCTGGCAACAGTATTGCAATTTTCCGGTGCATCTTTGATGAACTCTGGAGATTCGGCCGCTCTGAATTCTGTGAGTAGGATGCAGGCCGCGCCGGAGTCTCCAGCGAGCCGTCAGAGGTGAATGAAGCAAAAATTAAAAAAATTAATAAATACATTTGCAAAAATAATAAAACTTGATTAATAATAGCCATTAAATTCAAAGAAAGAATCCTTGATATGGCGAATTCACCCAAACACGGTTCCGACTGGCAGGACGTTCTGCGCATCGCCCAGGGCGGACCGCTGGTGGTGGAGCGCGTCCGGATGCCGGAGAAGGGAATTGCCGTCGAGGGCGCCTTCACGCTGCCGGAGCTGGCCCGGCTGAGTCTTGAGGATCAGGTCTTTGTTGTCGCGTTTCTTCGCTCTCACGGCTCCATCAAGGAGATGGAGCAGACCTTCGGCGTAAGCTACCCGACCATCAAGTCCCGGCTCAACCGCATCTCCGGCCAGCTCGAGTTTGTGGATACCAACCCATCGCCATCCCGCTCGGAGGTGCTGGAGCGGCTCAGGAATGGCGAGATTGACGCGGACGAGGCGGTCCGCGCGCTTGAGGGACTGAAGTGATTCCGAACATTGCCATCGTCCGCATTCAAACGCCGCACCGGCGCTGGCCCGGCCTGTGGCTGCCGCTTTTTCTGCTCTGGATACCGGCGCTGCTGCTGGCGCCTTTTGTTCTGCTCATTCTGCTGGTGGCGTGCATCGCGTCTCGCGTGAGTTTTCTGCGCGCCATCGCCACCTTCTGGGAAATCCTGTGCAGCCTGCCGGGAACGCATGTGCGTGTTGAGGCCCACGGCAGCAACGTCAATGTCCGCATTCTTTAGGGAATGTGCGAGGAGAAATGTCATGAACGAACATCGCCGCCAAATTCTTGAAATGCTGGCTGCCGGCAAGATCACCGCCGACGAAGCCGAGCGGCTGATTGCCGCCCTCGAGCCAGACGCAGCCACAACCGCCGGTGAATATCGCGGCTCAATTCCCGGCGCCAACGGAACTCCATCCGCGGCCGTGAAGACGCGGGCGAAATACCTGCGCGTGCTGGTGGAGGCCGATGAATCGATGACCGGCATGAAAGGCCCGACGACGGTCAACGTGCGCGTGCCGATGCAGTTGCTGCGTGCCGGCGTGAGGCTTGCCAGCCTGATTCCGGCGCAGGCCCATGACCAACTGGACGAGGCCCTCAATCGCCATGGCGTGCCGCTGACGCTGTCGCAGATCAAGCCTGAGAACCTTGAGGAACTCATCGATCATCTTGAAGACCTGACGGTCGATGTCGATGGCAAGGACGGAAACACGACCAAGGTGCGGGTTTTCTGCGAGTGAATGAAAGGAAGCGGAGCCAGGATGCAAGGCAAGATACCGGATTCCGAGTACCCGACCGACGCTCAGATGGAAGAGATGCAGGAGGCGTACGAGTCGGACGGCAAGCACGAGATCCTGAAAGTGCTGCAAAGGCTCAAACAGGAACGCGAACAGGCGCGCCGCGACGCTGCCACTCGCGATCCGATTACGTCGACCGGCGAAGCGGCTTCTGCGTCGGAACCACCTGCACCGTTACATCGCGAACCTCGTGCAGAAAGCGATTGAGAACAGAGCCGCGGAAGAGCAGGTCCCATCGTGAGCGGAGGGACTGGCCGAAGACCACGTGCGAGATGTTCTCCTGCTGCGCAAAGCGGACCAGCGCGTCAGAGACGTTGCGATCGGTGAGCGAGACCACCTGCGCGCCCAGGTCGCGTGCCATACGCAGGTACTCTTCCAGCCGCTGGTGAGCTTCGGGATCGCTCTCTTTCCTGTTGTTGGGACGATGCACGTAGACGGCGTACCAGTTGCTTGAGAGCCGGCCGGCAATGCGGGCGCCCACGCGGAGCAGCCTCTCGGTGCCGGGTCTGGTGCTGAGGCAGACCATTACTTTTTCCGGAATCGGCGCCTGCTCCAGCCCCTGTGTGCGCCGGTACGCGGCAGCGCGGTTGCTTACCTGCTCGGCGGTGACGCGTAGCGCCAGCTCGCGCAGCATGTTCAGGTTGCCCTTGCGGAAAAAGTTGGCCAGCGCCTGCTCCACCTGTTCCGGCGGGTAAATCTTGCCCTGGCGTAGCCGCGAACGCAGCTCCTCCACAGTCAGGTCGATGTTGACCACTTCGTCGGCGCGCTTGAAGACGCTGTCGGGGACGGTCTCGCGGATGACGATGTTGGACGAGCGGGTGACAGCGTCGTTGAGCGTCTCAAGGTGCTGAATGTTGACGGCGGTCATCACGTTAATGCCGGCTTCCAGCATCTCCAGCACGTCTTCATAGCGCTTGCGGTTCTTGCTGCCCGGCACGTTGGTGTGAGCCAGGTCATCCACGATTACGGTATCGGGGTGGCGGGCGAGGATCGCATCCACATCCATCTCTTTGAGATTCACGCCGCGATAATCGATGGTGCGCTGAGGAATGATCTCAATGTCGCGGATCTGTGCTTCCGTTTCCTCGCGGCCGCGCGGCTCAATAAGGCCGATAACGACGTCGATGCCGTTCTGATGCTTCATCAGGTAGGCATCGTTCAGCATCTGGTAGGTTTTTCCCACGCCGGCAGCCGAGCCGATGTATATACGCAGCTTGGCAGGCTTCGGTTGTTCTTCCAGCTTGATTTCGGCCATAGTGTTCAGCCCACCTCAACCGGATGATGCTCAGTGGCCGATACTGCGATCGGCAGCGTGAAGCGGAAGGTGGTTCCGTGGCCCAGGCGGCTCTCCACGGCGATCTGTCCACCCAGGGATTCGACGAGTCGGCGTACCAGCGCCAGGCCCATACCGGTGCCGCGCTCTGAGGAGGCGCTGAACCGGTCCCAGATGGAGCTGAGCCGTTCTGCCTCGATGCCGCGGCCTGTGTCGCGCACCGTGAATTGCACAAAGTCTTTGACTTCTTCAGCCGCCAGCAGGATCTCGCCATCGGTCGGCGTGTACCGCAACGCATTTGAGAGCAGGTTGTCCAGAATGGTGCGCAGGGCGCGGCGATCGGCGCGTACCACGGCCAGATCGGCATATGCATTGACGTCCATGCGGATGTGCTTCTTTGCGGCTTCGTCGCAGAAGCGGTCGCGCGCCTCGCCCAATGCCTGAGACGGGCGCAGGCGCTCCAGTTTCAGCTCGCGCTTGCCAATGTCCAGTTCCGCCACTTCAATCAGGTCGCTCATCAGGTCGTCGAGATTTTCAGCTTCCTTGCTGGCTGTGTCTGCCAGATCTGCCTGCAAAGGCTTCAGTTCGCCTCCGTAGCCCTGCGTCAACGCATAGAGGCTGCGGCGCAACTGCAGCAGCGGATCGTGCAGCTTGCGGCTGGCCACGGAGATGAACTGCGTCTTGAAGCGGTCAGTGTCCTGCAGCGACGTGACGTCTTCAAGCGTGGTGACGGCGCCCAGCAGGCGGCCTTCGGAGTCACGCATCGGTGTGGTTCTGAGCCGGTAGCTGCGTTCGCGGTCGCCGATGCGCATGGGCAGCAGTGAGGCTTCGCCTTCGGCGGCAACGGCCTTCTGCATGGAGATCGCATCGCGGATGCCGCTCAAGATCTTGGCTCCGCCGGGGGTGTTGGCCAGCGCCATGCGGTCTGAGGCGGCCTCACCAAGCAATTCGGCCGCGGCCTGATTCACGCGGAGCACATGACCCTTGCCGTCGGTGACGATAACGGGCTCGAAGATGGATTCCAGTACGGCATCGGAGAGCTGGAATTCCATCTGCTTGCGCCCGGCTTCGGTGTCGCGCAGCTCGCGCAGTCTGACGGCGATGCGGTTCAGCTCGCTGGAGATGATGCCGAAGTCGTCGCGGCCGCGCACGGTTACAGGGTGCTCCAGGTTTCCCTGGGCAATGCGGCGGGCGTCGCGGGCCAGCATGTGGATGGGCCGCAAGACAAAGTAAATGGTTCCCAGTTCCACAAGCAGGGCGCCAATCACGAAGACGGTGGCGATGCCGATCTGGCCGGCAGCCGCCAGAGTCTGGTGCGTCAAAAGTACCAGCCCCACCGTCAGGCAGGCGAGCAAAACACAGCCGAGAATCAAACGTTGGGAAAGATTGAGCATTATGCGGTCCCCAATACCGCGGGGAAGCGTCCCTATTTCAGAATATCCTCTCTATTTTGGAGGAACGGGGCACGCTGTGCAATGCTTGGGGTTCCTGTGTGGACACGGAGCGGTTCCTCAGTGCGGGCTGTTTGCTGCCACCATCAGGCCGGGCATGCGGCAAACACTAAAGGAATCCCGCTGGTAAGGGCAATTCATGCCGGCCGGTGCGGGGCCGTGGATCACCGTCCACGACACCACCGGGTACTCGCGTTTGAGCCACTCAAACTGTGCCAGCGAGAAGTGATTCAGGTCGTAGGTGGCATTGCTCATCTGCTTCCATTTCGTGGCAAGCCTGGGAAACAGCGAAACCACGCCTCCATCCTTGTAATAGTCGGCCAGATCGGAGCGCTCTGAGATGGCGCGGAAGCCGTGGACGTCGACCACTGGGTCCTTGAAATACCGGGAGTCCACTGCGAAAACGGCGTTTGTGGGCGTGTTGCGGCGAATCCAGAGCAGAGTATTGATCCATGGATTGGGACTCGTGGATGAGGGCAGTTCGATCTGAGGGCTGTGCGGATAAGTCTGCCGGGCCACGATGAACATTCCTGCGGCCAGCGGCAGGCAGATGGCGCCCATGGCCCACGGGCGCCACTTGCCCAGATACTCGCCCAGCACGCCGGCGCCGAGAATCACGAAGATGAGCGTGACCAGGTCAAAGGTGCGCAGCGGCTGCAGGCGCACAAACATCTGGAAGCTGGGAGAGGAGCACAGCAACGCAGCCGCGGCAATGGAAATTAGCCCGAAAGGAATCAGAGCAAAGCTGATCTCCTTGAAGGCCGGCCGCGTTCCGCGCAGATCCGCCTTCCAGAACCAGGCCAGAATCGCCAGAGGCCCCAGCAGTCCCAGCCAGTGGTACCAGCTCCAGTTGTACAGGAAGAAATAATCTCTCGAAAAAAGCGCTTCGCGATAGGGCCCGCTGGCGGGCGAAAAATGAAACTGCGTGGGAATAATGCCGATGGCCATCGAAGCGACTACGGGAACCCGTTCGCGAACCCTGTTTCTGTTTACCTCCGCTACCCAGAGCACCACGACGAGGAAGGCCAGGTAAACCGCCATCTGCGGATGGATGGCAATGGTGAGTACGGCGGCCACTCCGGCCCAGGCATAGCGGCGCTCCAGAACCCAGGCTATGCAGATCAGGCTCAGAGGCGTAGAAAATGAGCGCGCGGTCAGATAGGGATCCATGAGCAGCAGGCCGGTGTTGGCCACCGGCATGGTGAGCGCGGCCGTCATCACCAGAACGGCGCTCCAGCGCGCTCGCGAAGAAGTGAAACAGGCCGACGCAAGGATCCACGATCCGGCGAGCGTGGCAAAAAGAGTGACTACATACCACGCAAGGAATGTCCAGTCCATGGACATGTGGGTCAGCCAGCCGGTTGCAGCAACGACGGGACCGAAGAGCGAAAGGTGCGCATGCGAGAGGAAGAATTCGCGCCCGAAGGGGTAAAGCTGCGAATGACGAAACCAGCGTGCCGCGGGCTCGTAAATTTCGGCATCTTCAACGCCCAGATGGTAGCCATGAATGAGAAGCGCCGCAGCGGTTAATCCTGCCAGCCGCAGAACGGGCAATCGCCCGCCTGTCCAAGATCTCATGTAGTTTCCTCGGCCGATGGAACGGCCGGTGCTGTCTGCGGCTTCAAATGCAAGGGAGGGAAGTCGAAGATGGGTTTGCGGTAAAGGCCGGCGCGGGCTGCAAAGCAATCGACGGTGGTCTGCACCACGCCGAGCCCATAAGTCACGCTGCGCCGCAGGTTGATGGAGGAGGCCTCAGGAAAGTAGCGCGTGGGGCAGGAGACTTCGCCGATACGCGCTCCCAGATAAATGCACTGGGCCAGGAACTGATTGTCAAAGACGAAGTCGTCTGAGTTGGCTTCAAGCGGAAGCGAAAGCAGCAACTCACGGCTGTAAGCGCGCAACCCCGTGTGGTACTCGGAGAGCTTGGCGCCGAGGGCGAGATTCTGAAACAGCGTCAGGAAGCGATTGGCGATGTACTTGTAAGGCGGCATTCCGCCCCGCAGCGCGCCGCCGCCGAGAATGCGCGACCCCAGCACCAGGTCGTAGACGCCGAAGGCGATCATGCTGGCCATGGGTTCAACCAGCTTGGGCGAGTACTGATAATCCGGATGCAGCATGACCACGATGTCCGCGCCCGCATCGAGGGCCGCGGCGTAGCAGGTCTTCTGGTTTCCTCCGTAGCCGCGATTACGGGCATGAACATGCACCTGGAGGCCAAGCTGACCGGCCAACTCTACAGTGCCGTCCGAGCTGCCGT
This sequence comes from uncultured Acidobacteriota bacterium, assembly GCA_963830225.1. Lineage (GTDB taxonomy): Bacteria > Acidobacteriota > Terriglobia > Terriglobales > Acidobacteriaceae > Telmatobacter. The sequence continues at coordinate 2,480,666 of CAWHLO010000001.1, forward strand.
CGTCTACCAGGATGCAGGCGTCCACCGTCCCGGAGATTTCCTGGACTGTTTGTTCAAGGGTCTTCGCTGCGTTATACGCGGGGAGTACGACGACCACCTTTTTATCGTTAATCATTCCTTCGATGAATCCTTAGGGCAAAAGAACTTGTAACCCGTCAACCCGGCAAACAAAAACGGAGTGACGCACGAAACCGGCGCCAGAGTAAGCCAAGCCCGAAAGCTGAGGCGACTGGATGTTCTTGTGCGGAAAAGGAGGCCGGCTCACTGTTTGTGGCAGCTCATCCGGACGATGCCAACCACTTTCATCTCTTCGTCCTTCTTCGTTCCCGCACACTCAGTTTCGCCGTTCCGTGTTCTTGACCCGGGAAGACTAAGCTATTTTTGCTGCTGTTCCGGAGGTGTTAGCAGGCCCTGGGTAATGATATGACGTGAAACCCTCAATGTAGTAAGCATTTTTCAGCAATTTATGCAATTCTTGCCTGCCCCGCCGGCCAAAATGCGCGTATCTGCCACAAAATCGCATTCCAAGCCCCTCACGGAACCTGGCATACCGTCAGTTCGCTGTTGTGCCAGCGGCACTGCAACCCGGCCGGAGGCGGATACGCGACCAGAACCCAGTTCACTCCAAACTCCGCCTTCAGCCGTTCGAAATCCGCAAGCTTGAAGTGCCTCCACCCGGCTTGCGCTTCCACCTCCCGATTCCATTCCGGCGCCAGCTCGGGAATCTGCGTGACCACGGCCGTGTCTTTGATTGCGTCGGCAAGTTGACTGCGTTCCGCCAGGGCCCGAAAGCTGTGATGATCCTCGTCCGGCCGGGCCAGATAGTAGGGATCGAGGGCAAAGTAGGCGTTCGCCGGGGTGTTGTGGCGGACCCAGGCGAAGGCCTGCAGCCAGGGGTTGGTGGGCTTCATGCCGGGCAGTTCAAGGTGCGGGCAGTCAGGGAATTGCGCTTCCTGTGCCGCCAGCATGCCACCATTGATGAGCAGCAGGAAGACTGCCCAGCGCCAGACACGGCCCTTGAGCAGAAATCGGCCCAGAAGACAGCCGGCAATCAACGCCATGAAGAAATAAACCAACTGCAGGTAGCGCATAGGCTGCAGGGGCGCCAGTCGAATCAGCGACGGTGGCGTGAGCATGGCCACAGCAACGGCCTGCTGAAAGACTCCATACACCATGACGGCAAAGGCGAAGCGCGCCAGACGGGTTTCCCCGCGCTTTTCTGCAATGCGCCACAACAGCCAGAAGAGGAAAAGCGGCGCCAGGGCGCCAAGCCATTCGTACCAGGTCCATCTGGAGAGGAAGAAATACCGCCGTGTGTCCAGAGCCTTGCGCCACGCGGCATTGGGAGATTCGAAGATCCAGCCCAGGGGAAGCGCAACCGCCGCGCCGCGGGCAAAGGCCGTTCGCAGGGAGCGCAGCCAGACATAGACCGGTTCCTGAAGCGCCATCGTGAGGCAGGTGCAAAAAGAAGCGCCAAAGGCAGCCATGATGGGGTGAACCGTAAACGCCGCCAGCAGCAGCGGCACAGCCCACCAGCGCCTGTCGGCCATAATCTGCCAGACCGCCAGCAGGATCAGCGCGGAGGCCAGGTTGCGCGGATGAAAGTGCTGGTCCGCGAGAAAGATGGCAGCTCCTGCAACGGGAAGCGTAAACATGGCCGCGACCATAGCCACACCGGCCCATCGAGCCTGCGCTTCTGAAAAGAAATGGTTGGAGATGCTATGGCAGGCCCATAGAATCAGGAAGATTGAGAGCAACTGACCGAGAAGCTCCACCCACGCCAGGGGAATATGAGTGACATCCACGGTTTGCGCGACCAGTTGATCGAAGATCGTTGCCTGCATCTGCAGGCGGAAGAATGGAGAATCGTGCGGATAAAGATTGGGGTGCAATTCGGACTGGATCGCTGTCAGGTAAACGCCATCGTCTTCGTATCCGGGATGGTAACCCATCACCGCCAGGCCCAGGAGTGTAAACAGTAAAAGTAGTAAGATTTCAGTTATTAACTTCTTCTTTATCAAATGTTTAGACTCCCAATAGGGGCACTATGCTGGCGGTTGAAAGTGCAAGAATGGATTGAATCAACATGGCGTTAGATGCAACGCAGACTCCGCTGGCGCACCGTGTGAAAGATATTACCGGAGAGCGGGAGAAACTGGCACTCGTAATTCCTACTTTTCGCGAGGCAGGGAACCTGCAGGTCCTCCTGGACCGCGTTCGCCTGACGCTCGACGGGGCAGGGGCTTGCTACGAGATCCTGGTCGTGGATGACGACAGCCGCGACGGGACCGTCGAGCTTGTCTCCGCCATTGCCGCGGCCGACCCGCGCGTGCGCCTGATCGTGCGCGAAGGGGAGCGCGGTCTTTCCGGGGCTGTTCTGCATGGGTGGCAATGCACAGACGCAGGGATTCTGGGAGTGATGGACGCCGATCTGCAGCATCCGCCGGAGATGCTGCCCGCGCTGCTTGAGGCGATTCACCAGGGGAATGACCTGGCGATCGGAAGCCGCTATGCAAAGGGCGGGAAGGTCGGCGACTGGAATCCTGTTCGGCATTTTGTATCCGCCGCAGCCATCTGGGTGACGTGGCCGGTGCAGCAAAGGCATCTTCGGGCGTACGATCCCATGTCAGGGTTCTTCCTGGTTCGGCGCGAGTGCCTCGACGGCATTCCATTTCAAAAGACCGCCTTCAAATTGCTGCTTGAGATCCTGGTGCGGGGACGGATGCAGTCCGTTTGCGAGATCCCCTTTAGCTTTGGCCTTCGCCATGCCGGCCACAGCAAGGCGAACATGAAAGTGGCGTTGGACTACGCCGTGCTCCTGGCGAGACTTTATCGGACGCGATATGGCTTCGGCCGGCGTTCGCAAAGGACTGCAGAAACTGAGAGCTAGACCGGCGGCAGCAGCATCCGCAGCAGCAGGAACGCGCCCACTCCTAAAAAGAACACCAGCGCCATGCGGATTCCGGGTTCACGGTTGACCTCTGGAATCAGGTCGCTGGCGCCTACGTAGAGCGCCACGCCGGTGGAGACGGGCAGGCCGATGGGTACCAGCGCGGGCACCAGTTCAATGATCAGCACGCCGGCCACGGTGGAAGCCGCCAGCACCACTGTCGAGTAGAAGGCCGCAACGCGGCTGTGGCCGCTGGCAAGCATGACGGATGCCATGGCGAAGCCTGCCGGCGCCTTGTGCAGGATGATGGCCAGAAAGATCAGCCAGCCCAGCCAGCTTGAAACTTCAAAACCGGCACCGATGGCTACGCCGTCAAAGATCGAATGCGCGCTCAAACCACCCAGAACCGAGTAGCCGGTGCGCCCGGAGGCGAATTCTCCGCGATGGGTTTCCTCGCCGTAGTGGAAGTGGGCGATGATGGTGTGCTCCACAAGATGCATCACGCAATAGCCGCACATGATGAGGATGGCGGCGTAGCGCGGAATCATGTGCAGGCTTTCGGGCATCATCTCCAGCAGCGCGGCAGACATGAGAAAGGCCGCACCCAGCGCCACAAAGTAGCGCAGGTACGGCTCCACCCCGCGGGCGCGCACCAGCACTATGCCGCCCGCCACATTGGCAAGGGCCGCAAGCACGCCCAGCAGGATCGAAGTGGTAAGTATCGGCGTCATCCGCTGTGCCTGATGTGCAAAACGTCGCCGTCCTGAACCACGTATTCCTTGCCTTCAAGCCGCAGCGTTCCCTTGGTTCGCGCCGCGGCTTCCGAGCCCGCTTCCAGCAGATTGTCCCAGCGGATGGTCTCGGCGCGAATGAAGTGATGCTCCAGGTCAGTGTGGATGGCGCCGGCAGCCTGCGGAGCCTTGGAACCGAAAGGCACCGTCCAGGCGCGGCATTCGTCTTCGCCGGCGGTGAAGAAGCTGATCAGTCCCAGCAACTCGTAGCTCTTGCGGATCAGCCGCACCAGGCCGCTCTCATGCAGGCCGTAGCTTGAGAGAAAATCCGAGGCCTCTTCGTCGTCCATCTCCGCCAGTTCGGCTTCCACCTTGCCGCAGATGGCGGTGGCCCCGGCATTGGGCCGCTGCGCCACATCGTCCAGCTTGAAGCGGCTCACCGCGGTGTCCAGATCCGTTCCCAGCGTTTCGCTCTCACCCACATTCAGCACGTAGAGAATGGGCTTTTGCGAGAGGAACATGAAGCCCTTGATGAGCTTCTTCTCCTCCGGCGTCATCTCCAGTTCGCGCAGCGGCTGCTCTTTCTCAAGCGACTCCTTAGAGCGCAGCAGTAGCGCGTGCTCGTGTTCCAGCTCGCTGCTGCGCATCTTGCGCAAGTCCTTTTCCACGCGCTCCAGCCGCTTCTCAATCTGGCCAAGGTCGCTGATCATCAGGTCGACCTCGACATTCTTGATGTCGCGCAGCGGGTCGATGGGACCCACGTGAGGAATCGCTTCATCCTCGAAGGCGCGCAGCACGTGAATCAGCGCATCCACATTACGCAGGTTGGTGAGGAAGGTGGTCTCTTTCAGCGTTTCCTGCCCGACCGCTGCTACGTCCACGTATTCCACCGTGGCAAAGGTGGTCTTCTTGGGCGAGTAGAGCGCCGAGAGTTTGTCCAGCCGCTCGTCAGGTACGCGCGCCACGCCCAGGTGCGCCTCGCGCGGATTCGAGTAGCCGTGCTCCTCAAGCTTGGCCTTGGTCAGGATCTTGAATAGCGAAGTCTTGCCCACCTGCGGCAGGCCAATAATACCCGTTTTCATGATCTTTCTATTATCAGCGATTAGAACGCGGCGTCAGGAACCTCTGTTCCCTAGCTTTTCGTGCTTTCCGCTCGCGCCACCAGCACCACGGTCGCCAGACCGAGCAGAGCAACCGCCTCCTCCACCCACTCGCTGTGATTATGCAGCCTGTTGAAGTCCTCCGTGATGGGGTTGGCTGCGGCCGGGTCAATGGTGCCGCCGGCGGCGATGCGGTCGCGTTCCATAGCCGGAATGATGCCGAACTGCGAGTAGACGGTCAGCGACATCATCACCACGATGAAGATCATGGGCGCCAGAACTGCCTTTGGTTTGTAGATGCCCCAGGCCGGCGCCAGCGCCAGCAGCGCCAAAGCAATCGCGCCAGAGACCAGCCCCATGCCATGCAGAATGCGGATCAGCTGCCCCACAATCGTACCCGCGGCATGAATGTCGGGCATCAGCGTGCTGAAAGTGACGGCCGCGGTGATGGGAAAGAAGATTTCCGCGCCCAGCCAGACAATGAGCGCGAGATAGAGCAGGGTGCGGAGGACAGTCTTCATGGGAGAAGCATACAAGGACAAGGGACGCAAGGACTAGCTAACCAAGGGAGGCCCCCCGGCTGTGCCGGGGTGGCAGTAGCAGTTTGACATTTCCGGGAGTCCACCCAAGAAACTCCAGAACGTGAGCCGCCAAGCACACGAGGAGGAGTTTCCGGATGGACGAGTATGAGAGTTTAAGCCACACGAAGTGGGAGTGCAAATACCACGTGATCTTCATCCCGAAGTGTCGGCGCAAGACGTTGTACGGGAGTTTGCGACCGCATTTGGGCGAGGTGTTTCGACGATTGGCCGAGCGGAAGCAGAGCCATGTTGAAGAAGGGCATCTGATGCCAGACCACGTGCACATGCTGCTATCGATTCCGCCAAAGTATGCGGTGTCGGAAGTGGTGGGGTACATCAAAGGCAAGAGTGCGATTCACCTTGCGCGGGTCTACGGCGAGCGCAAGCAGAACTTTGTAGGACAGCACTTCTGGGCGCGGGGCTATATGGTGTCGACGATAGGCCGCGATGAGACAGCGATCCGGGAGTACATTCGCAACCAGGAACAGGAAGACAGGCGGCTGGATCAGCTCAACCTGTGGAAGTGACCAGCCACCGATGAGGTGGCCCAACATCAACCGGGGCCGCGTTAGCGACCCCGCTCAAGCCGCTTTGAGCGGCTCACACAAATAAGGCCCCCGGCTCTGCCGGGGGATACTTACCGACTCTGCAAATGGCTGCTCTTCATGAATCCCTGCGTCCCTACGTCCCTATGTCCTTACGCCCCAGACACCGAAGACCGCCCAATCAGCCGCTCAATGCGCTTCTGGACCGGCGGGTGCGTGCTGAAGAGACTGGCGAACATCTCACCGGAAAGCAGCGGCGCCACGATGAACAGGTGCGCCGAGCTGGGCGAAGCAGGCAGCGGTACGCGGCGGCTCACGCTGGAGATTTTCTCCAGTGCCGAGGCCAGCGCGTAGGGATTGCCGGTCAAGTGCGCGCCTGAGGCGTCCGCTTCATACTCGCGCGTGCGCGAGACCCAGAGCTGAATCAGCATGGCGGCAATCGGCGCCAAGATCAGCATGAACAGCGCGCCCATGCCGCCTTCGCGGTCGCGGCCTCCGCCGCCTCCACCGCCAAAGCCCCCAAACATGCCAAACCAGAAGCCCATGCGCGCCAGGATGGTGATGGCGCCGGCCAGCGTGGCGGCAATCGAGCTGGTGAGAATGTCGCGGTTGCGCACATGGCCCAGCTCGTGTGCCAGAACGCCTTCCAGCTCCTCGTCATTGAGAAGCTGCAGAATGCCGTGCGTTACCGCAACCGAGGCATGTTGCGGATTGCGTCCCGTAGCAAAAGCGTTAGGCGAATCCGTGGGGATGACAAAGATCTTCGGCATCGGAATGCTGGCGCGCTGTGTCAGCCGCTCCACCACCTCGTAGGCGCGCGGCAACTCTTCGCGTGTCACCGGCTTCGCGCGGTACATGGCCAGCGCGATCTTGTCGGAATAAAAGTAGCTGAAGAAGTTCATCGCCGCCGCGATCACAAGAGCGATCACCGCACCATTGGTGCCGCCGAAATACTGTCCGGCGAAGATCAGGATGAGCGTGAGGCCGGTCAGAAGAAAAGTGGTCTTCAGGGTGTTCATTGCAAGCTCCTAGCCGCTAGCTACTTGCCTCTAGCCGCGAGCTGACTCCCACTATTTAGACGCCCCAGTGCCGTCAAACGGCGCAAATTCGGTTTCCCGCCTGAACGCAAAACGGGCCGGCGGCGTCCGAATTTCCGAACTCCGCCAGCCCGTCAGGAACCAAAGATCTGATAGCTGAAAGCTGACAGCTAAGAATTGCTCTTCTTCAGCGCGCGTTTCAACACCGTCTCCAGGGCACCCTTCACTTCCTCGTACTCCTTGGCCTCCAGTGTGCCTGAGAGTTTCTCACTCTCCAGCGAGAAGAGCTCTTCCTTCAGTACGTTCAGCAGTGCCGTGTTTTTGGCGGCTGGTGTTGCCGGAGCGCTGTAGGACACCGGAGCCGCGGCGGATGAGGCGCTAAAGCCATCATCGGGTCCTGCCACCGATCCGCCTCCAGCCACTGCTCCGGCCGTGGCCGGTTTGCGCAGCAGGAAGCCGGCTGCCATGACCAGGAGCAACCCTAACGCGCCCAGAATCCACCACTTGTACTTCGACAGCGGATCGGGTGTGTCGATGGGAGCGCCGATGCCTCCGCCGGGCTGGCCGGCGTTGCCTGTTGCCGCGCTGTTGGCAGCCTGCTGCTGGTTGCCTTGCTGTCCACGCGGAATCGACCCGGTGCCTGAGACGGTGAAGGCTATGGTCTTGTCCGCCGGGGCGTTCTTCACCAGGAAGGTCTGGACTGAGGGATCCTCATTCACGGACTGGAACTGCGTCCCAGCGGAATTGGTGAACTTCATGCTCTTGGGCATCAGTACGGCCAGATTGTCGGCGGGCAACGTCAACAGGGAGTGGAACGTGTACTTGCCGGCGCTGTAGGGCAGGTCGTAGCTGATCTGGAGGAGCGTGTCCTTGTCCCCCTGGTCCGGCTCGATGGGAAAGTTAAAAGCGTAGTGTCCCTTTTCCCCCGTCGGCTGCACCTTCACTGAGGTGGGCAGGCCGCCGGGACGCTGCGCGGCAGCGCCGTTTACCTGTGCATCGGGAGGCAGAACCACCTCAAAAGATTGCGGGCTCCACTGCGTGACCGGTGGCGAGCTCAGGTTGTGGACGAAGTAACGCTCGTCCACCTTGAGCTCGCCATTGTCTGTTTCCAACTCAATGACGTCGGCCTCAATGTAGACGCCTTTCACTTTGGCGGCCACGTCGTAAACAGAGATGTCGCCGCTCCCGCCGCCACGCGGCGCGGCAATAAAGTAGCCGGCGCCCTGGTGCGTAACGCGGACCAGGTACGGGCCGGCGCCTGGCTCGGTGATGGAGTAATGCCCCTGGGCGTTGGTTGTGGCATGTGCCACTTCTGACATGCCTGCCTGCACATCTAACAGAGCCACGGTGTCGCCCACGGCGGGCTTGCCGTCGGTCTTATTGGTTACCGTTCCAGTAATGGTGGCTGCCTGTGCCAGAGCGCCGCCGAGGATGAAGCTGGCGGCTACGGCGAAAAAGGTCGATCGGATTGCTTTCATGGGTTTTGAAAAGTCCTATTCGTGCTTCTTGGTTCTTCCAGTGCGGTGAGAGGCGATTGCCCCCTGGTTGCTGAAAGCCTCACGCCTGCTGTAGATACTCAATCTCAGCCAGCAGATTTGCCGTCTCCGCTTCAAGGTGCGCCCGCTGCGTCTGGTAGTCCTCTTCAGGATACTTGCCGGCGCGGTACTCAAAGTTCAGATCGCGCAGATTCTCGTAGAGCTGCTCCTTGCGCTCAAACAGATAATCGAGGCGCGTCTTTTGCCGCTGGCTGGCAAAGACGTTCTCCGGCCAGAAGGTGTAAACCAGCAGCGCTAGCGTCAAAAACAGGCCGGCAATCAATCCCTGGGTTTCGTTCATGGCTCACACGTCTCCGTCTATACCGGTCTCCCGGCGAATTTGCTCGATTCGCGCACGCTCGGCCGGGTTCATGTTGGCCTGGTTTGACACCGCAACCGGCTGCATCTTTCCGCCCGGTAAATTTCCCCAATGGCGAATGAGCAGGATGGTGCCCAACAGCGCAGCGCCGAATACCGCAAAGGGCGCGATCCAGGCCAGCAGGTCAAAGCCGCGCGCTGGCGGAGCAGCCAGCACCGTGGCGCCGTACTTGGTGGCAAACCAGTTGAGAATCTGCTGATCGGTCTTGCCTGAGGCAATCTGGGCGGTCAGATCTGCCATTTCTTGCGTGCGCGACGGGCAGCCGGCGGTACTGCACTCGCCCAGCAGCTCAGAACAGCCGCAGGTACACATCAGCCGGTGGTTCAGGTTGCTGAATCGCGCTGCGGCGGTGCTGGCGCCCATCGAAAAGCAGACAGCTAAGACCAGAACAAGCACTTCAGCGGTTTTGATCCAGACAGAGGACCGGAGTGGAACGCGCATTTCAGTCGCCTCCTTTGAGCACTGGCTCGGCGGGAGCGTTGCGCGGGGCAGGAACGCGCAGGGAAGCCGTCGCCGGGCTCAGGCTGGGAACCATTGCTACAAGCGTGCCGAAGACAATCACAACCAGCCCGAACCAAATCCAGCCCACGAGCGGGTTGAGGAACGCCTTAATAATGGGACGGCCTGAATCTGGATTAGTTCCCTCATAGACCACGTAAAGATCCCACGTTGGCAGCGAGTGAATCGCCACCATGGTCTCCGGCTGTCCGCTGACCAGATAGAGCCGCTTCGCGGGCGCCATCTGGAACTGGTACTTACCGTCACGGTACACGTTCAGCAACGCATACTCGGAGTTGTAATTCAGGTTTGAGTCCTGCGTGAATCCAACGCAATCCAGCGTATAGGGGCCGATGCTGAGTTTGCTGTGCAGGCCCATCTCCGCCGTCCGGCTGCTGTTGAAGGCCTGGCCGGTGAGTCCAATTACCACGATCACCACGCCCAGGTGAATAATGTATCCGCCGTAGCGCCGCGTATTGCGCCGCGTCAGCAGCCACGTGCTGGTAAGCAGATTGCGGCCTGCTTGGCGCGATATGACCTTGGCGCCGCGCAGGAACTCCGAAAGAATGGCCGTCGTTACGCCTGCGGCAATCGCAAACGCCACCAGTGCGTAAAAGTCGCCACGGTCGAATGAGCCGTCGTGCCACGGCCGAACGCCCACAAGCAGGCAGACGAGGACGGTGGTCCACAGCACAATGACCGGCAAAATAAAGTTGCGCTTGATGGCCTTCATCGATGTGGAGCGCCACGGCAGCAGCGGTCCAACGCCGGTGAGGAAGAGCAGGAACAGGCCGATCGGCACCGCCACGCGATTGTAGAACGGCGCGCCCACGGTGACTTTGGAGCCCTGTACGTACTCAGAGAGGATCGGGAAGAGCGTGCCCCACAGGATGACGAAGCAGGCTGTGAGCAGCACCAGGTTGTTGAACAGGAAACTGGACTCGCGGCTGACGAGCGACTCGATCTGGTGGTCGCTCTTCAGGTGGTCGCGCTGCAGGATGTAAGTGAAGATGCACACCGCCAGCACAACGCCCATGAAAACGATAAACCAGGTGCCGATGGACGACTGCGCAAAGGCGTGAACCGAGCTGACCAGCCCGCCGCGCGTCAGCGTCGTGCCCAATATCGTCAGCAGGAAGGTGGCGAAGATCAGCCACACGTTCCAGCTCTTCATCATGCCCTTCTTTTCCTGCATCATCACGGAGTGCAGAAAGGCAGTGCCCGTAAGCCAGGGCATGAAGCTGGCGTTTTCAACCGGGTCCCAGCCCCAGTAGCCGCCCCAGCCCAGCACCGCGTAAGCCCAGTGCATGCCCAGAAAGATGCCGCAGGTCAGGAACATCCACGTGACCATGGTCCAGCCGCGGGTGATCTTGATCCACTTTTCCCCCGGATACCGCATCATAAGTGCGCCCAGAGCAAAGGCGAAAGGCACTGCGAAACCCACGTAGCCCAGGTAAAGCATGGGCGGGTGAATCACCATCTCCGGGTACTGCAACAGCGGATTCAGTCCGTTTCCGTCGGCCGGTGTCGGTCCGTTGAACAGCGAAAACGGTGGCACGGCGAAGTTCAGCATCAACAGGAAGAAGAACTGGATGCCGGCCAGAATGGTGCCCGCGTAGGCATACAGCTTCACGTCCTTCTTGTGCGTCAGCCGCAGTACGAACCCATAACCTGCCAGAAGCCACGCCCAGAACAGCAGCGAACCCTCTTGGCCACCCCACATCGCCGCAAACTTGTACGGTGCTGACAAGGCGCGGTTCGAGTGCTCCATGACATAAGTCATGGAGAAATCGTTTGTGAAGAACGCATACACCAGCGCAAACGCTGCGGCGGTTACGGCCCAGAAGCATGCAATTCCCGCACGGCGTGCGGTGTCAGCAAGCCGCTCCGGCGAAATGCGCGCCGGTTGGCCGGTGGCGATCAGTCTAAGTGCCCACGCTCCGGCCAGCAGATTGTACGCAGCAAGGGCGAGGGCAATGATGAGGGCAAAACTTCCGAAAGCTGCCATCTATGACTCCAGGATAATCTCGGCACTGGACGGGAAAGGCGAGAACTACCCAACTAGGATAATTCTCCATCCATCATAGGCGCATCTGATGTGATTTACCTCACACTTTACACATGCGCGCCACGCGTACGGAATCCGTGCAGAACCTCGATATCGCACACAAAACCGCATGCAGGTGTGAGGTGCCAGAAAATGTTGGAGGTTCCCTTCGTTCCAGCAATACAGATCGTGCGACTAGCTGCGCGGCACAGAGGCGTCCACGGGGATCTCAGCGCGTTCGTTGGTGTTGCTTCCGTTGCCGTTGTTCCCGTTGGACTTGCTCCCGTTGGCGCTGACACCGTTGGATTTGCTTCCGTTCCCGGAAAGCATCTGATCGGCTGTGTCCAGCATATCGTCTGAAGCCACAGGGCGCGAGAAAAAGCGGACATATCCGCCCTCATAATCGGCCTGCGTTTCGCCGGCGTCGCCGAGCACCAGTACCGGCACGGAGGGAACGCGGTTGTGCAGTTCGGCCACAAAAGCGGGCCCGCCGATCCCGGGCATGTGATGCCCTGAGATCACCAGGCCCAAATTTCCAGCAAATTGAGGCTGCTCTACGAGGCAGAGAGCTTCCGCAGCATCGGAGACCCGGCGAACATTTGGGAATCTACGATTCAGCAGGGATTTGCATAAATAAGCTTGTAGTGGGTCGTTATCAACCAATAAAATTATCGCCATTTGCCCCGATCGCGCGCCCAGACGGGCAGTGGAAGCACGCGCCCCTAGTCACTGGTACCTTCAGTAGGATGTCTCACGGTAAGCGCAGGTTGCCTGATATATGGGGACTCAACGCCGGGTCAAAACAGCCTAACCAAAGAGGAATTCCTTCTCCCTGAGCTCTTTGATGCTGTCGCGTAGCTTCGCGGCCTTCTCAAACTCAAACTTTCGCGCCGACTCCCGCATCTCCTTCTCCAGCTTGGAGATGTAGGCGTCAAGCTGCTCCTGCGAGGCAAATTCCGGCGCCTCCAGGCTCTCTTCGGCCTCCACGTCGCCGTATTCGGCCTTTAGAATCTGCGCCAAACCCATGTCCACCTTGCTGATGACAGATTGCGGCGTAATCCCGTTCTCCTCGTTGTATGCCTGCTGGATGGTTCTGCGCCGGGTGGTTTCGTCCAGCGCGCGCCGCATGGAGTCGGTGATCGTATCGGCATACAGGATGGCCTTGCCCGCCAGATGCCGCGCCGCCCGTCCCATCGTCTGGATGAGCGATCCCGCCGAGCGCAGAAAACCCTCCTTGTCCGCGTCCAGAATCGCCACCAGCGACACCTCCGGCAGATCCAGCCCCTCGCGCAGCAGGTTGATGCCAATCAGCACGTCGAACTCGCCCTTGCGCAGCCCGGCCAGCAGCTTCACCCGCTCCAGCGTCTCAATCTCTGAGTGCATATACCGGCAGCGCACGCCCACCTCGGTGTAGTACCCGGCCAGATCCTCAGCCATGCGCTTGGTCAGCGTGGTCACCAGCACGCGCTCGCCGCGCTTGGCCCGGTCGCGAATCTCCGCCAGCAGATCGTCAATCTGCCCCTTCACCGGCCGTATCTCGGCCTCCGGATCGATCAGCCCCGTCGGCCGGATCACCTGCTCCACCACCACGCCGCTTGCGCGCGTCAGCTCATACGGGCCCGGCGTGGCCGACACATAAATGGTCTGGTACACCCGGTTCTCGAACTCCTCAAACGTCAGCGGCCGGTTATCCAGCGCTGAAGGCAGACGGAAGCCGTAGTCAATCAGGTTTTGTTTACGGCTCCGGTCGCCGTGCCACATGCCGTGCACCTGCGGAATGGTCGCATGGCTCTCATCGACGAAGAGCAGAAAGTCGCGCGGAAAATAATCCAGCAGCGTGGGCGGAGGCTCGCCCGGCAGCCGCCCGCTGAAGTGCCGCGAGTAGTTCTCAATGCCGTGGCAGTAGCCCATTGACTTGATCATCTCCAGGTCGAAGCGCGTCCGCTGGTGCACCCGCTGCGCCTCCACCATGCGCCCTTCGCCTTCCAGCTTCGCCACCCAGTCGTTCATCTCCGCCACAATCGACTCAATCGCCTCGGCCTTGCGCTCCGGCTGCACCACGTAGTGGCTCTTGGGGTAAATCGGCAGCCGCGAATACTTCTGTTTCACCGTGCCAAAGAGCGGGTCGATTTGCGAAAGGGAATCGATCTCGTCGCCGAACAGCTCAATGCGGTAAGCGTTCTCGTCATAAGTCGGATAGATCTCAATCACGTCGCCGCGCACGCGGAAAGTCCCGCGCCGAAAGTCCGTATCGTTGCGCTCGTAGAGAATTTCAACCAGCCGCCGCGTAATGTCTTTGCGGCTGATCTGCTGGCCTTTTTCCAGCAGCAGCAGCATGCCGTAGTAGGCCTCCGGCGATCCCAGGCCGTAGATGCAGCTCACTGAGCTCACAATGATCGCATCGCGCCGCTCAAAGAGGCTCCGCGTAGCCGAGAGCCGCAGCTTGTCCAGCTCCTCATTAATGGTGGCTTCCTTCTCAATGTAGAGGTCGCCGGCCGGGATATAGGCTTCTGGCTGGTAGTAGTCGTAGTAGCTCACAAAGTACTCGACCGCATTCGAAGGGAAGAACTGCTTGAACTCGTGGTAGAGCTGCGCCGCCAGCGTCTTGTTATGCGCCAGAATCAGCGCTGGCCGGTTCGCCTCCTCAATCACCTTCGCCATGGTGAAGGTCTTGCCTGACCCGGTCACCCCCAGCAGCACCTGGTGCTTCTCCCCCGCTGCAAGCCCGGACAACAGCTCGTCAATAGCGCGCGGCTGATCCCCCCGTGGCTTATAGCTGGTCACCAACTGAAAGTCCATGGTGGGATTATAGCGGAACGTAGGCGAATATCAGGCGAATAACTCCAGCGTCAGTTGTGTCACCGTCGCTGCCAACTTGCTAACTCGCTATGCCCGCGTAGCGGGCGCCAACTCGCTGCCTTTTGTTTTCAAATCTAGGGAAACTAATTCCGCACTTGTTCAGGAAGGGTTCGCCTCAGCGTCCATTTTCAGTGCTCCATAAGGTCGATCTCGAAGGGCAATCGCGGATTGTCCTCATCAAGAAGTCTGTTCTCGCGCGGATCCTCAGGGTTGTAGCGGACTCGCACGCTCGTCAGAGCGTCAACCCCATCCCCGATTGAATTGATTTCACTGTCCCGAATAGAAACGCCCGTTGCGCTCCCCGTATAGTCCTCTCCATTTACCCTGTAAGAGTATTCCAGAATCGGACACGTAAAAACTCCAAATCCGCCCGTGGTGGTGAACCTCATAACCTTCCCATCGGCAACGTTCCAGCGGAGGGCCTCTTTTCTGCGGTGCTCTCTACGCACTTCGCGTACGATCTTCAAGATAATGTTGTCAACAAAGAGGCCCATGGTCAGCGATTATAGGTGCGGCAATCGGCCCGGCCTTCATCCTCCGCCCGCTCACGCCGCATCCAAATAAACCCTCCTCCGCAAAGCCCTCACCGCCGCATCACCCCGGCCGATCCCGGTGGCGGGCCTGAGGTTCGTCAACCGGTTTACTCCCTGTCTCGTGGCTTCGATTCGTCGCGCCATATTCCTCTCGTGCCGCCCGCCCTTCGTCCCGTGGGGACGACACGAAAATAGCCCAGGATGAAATCCTGGGAAAACCGCGCCCCAACCAACCCGCCGTCCCGTAGGGCCGGCGCGAATTCCTCAACCCAACACGTACCGCGGATCGTATTCAATTCCATTCTTCTTCAAAAACGCCACATACTCCGCCTGAAAATCCTGCTTCCGATGATGCTCCTGCTGACCCGCGATGTACGCCATGGTTGCTTCCACCTGGCTTAATCCGATCGAAAACGCCCCGTATCCCTCCTGCCACGCAAACTTCGGCATCCCGCACGTCTCGTGCATCCAGCGCGACGACCCTTGTTTAATTTCCCGCATCGCCTGCGTAACCGTCTTTGTTGCGGGCAGACTGAGAAGGATGTGTACATGGTCGCCCATTCCACCCACGGCCAACGCTCTCATCTCGTGCTCGCGCGCAATCCCTCCGATATAAGCCCACAATCGCTCCCGCACATCCTCCGCAATCAACTTGCGGCGTTCCTTAGTCGAAAAGACGCAGTGGAACAGTAACGAGCAATAAGTGTGGGCCATGTTAGGCAAAATCCTAAATCGAACCGATCATGCGAACCAAGTCCATGTCGGCGCGAGAAGTCATGCGGCTAGTTCCTAGCCGGTTTTTCGCGCCGGTCCTACGGGGCGGCGGGCCGGCCTTCGGCGGCCCGCCCAGGATTCCATCCTGGGCTATTTTCGCCCCCTCCCTACGGGAGAAACAACTGATGTCCTCGAGCATCTCCGAAACCGCTACTTACGCCGCATCCAGATAAAGCCGCTTCCCCAGCGCTCTCAGCGCCACATCAATCCGGTCGATCTTGGTGGCGTGCTTGAGGTTCGTCAGCCGGTTCACTTCCTGCCGCGTGGTGCCGATACGCCGCGCCAGCTCGACCGGGCGCACTTTCTGCCTCAGCATTTCATTCAGCAGCAGAACCTTTGCCGCAACACTGGGAGCCAGCTCCACAACCGCTTGTCCGCGCCTCGGCTTAGACGGCTGAGGCACGGGACGCTGGTCGTCGAAGTAGAACTCCATCGCGGTTTCCAGCGCTTCCTTCGCCATTTCCAGCGCGTGCTCGCGATTCTTCCCAAAGGTGTGCGCCTCTGGGATGTCGGGGAAGGTGACCGTGATGAACTTGCCGTCTTTGCGAAGATTCACAGGATACCCGCGCATGTTTACTCCTCGTCCTTCAGGCCGAGTTATTTCTTGATATCAGCAACCAAACCCTTTGGCAGCTCTTTCTTGCCGTGCATCGGGAGGATGGATTGGCGGTCTTGATAGAACACTTTCAAATGCGATCCAGTCTGTGTTCCGAACGTGGCGCCCTGCTTCGCCAACCACCGCTTCAACTCGCTGCTGTTCATTCGCTATCCGTAATCATTTTTGGTTACAAGAAAAAATCTGTCAAACACTCGCCCGCTTTTGCCGATTAATTCGAAGATTCGTGCACAATAAAGCCAGTTCCGGAAAAGACCATTTCCCGCCGGGCCGCGAGCGAGGTTTACATGACTCTAACTCTGATCGAATTCGCACTCGAATCCATGCATTTCTCTCCAGCGAGAAGTTACGCAAAAAAAACCGAAATATTGCACCAGATATAGTGCAATTTTCCGTCCCATTTCTGGAAAAATGATTATAATCAACAAGTTATCTATTTATCGATTTGTAAACAGATTGCGCCATTTAGGTCCAAAGTACCCTTTAGTTAATACCCCTTAATTCACCCTGAAACAGCCTGGAACTCCCCTTTGGGCTTCCGGCCCATTTTCGGTCTGTAACCCGATCACCTCTTCATCACTTGATCCGTCCCGCCGCATTCACCAGCACCACATGCCGGAACGTCGCCGTATCCACCGTCGTCGGCAGGTGCGAGCAGAAGCCGATCCCCACATAAAACGGCCCGTTCAGATGCAAATGAATGGGCGGCCCGAACTGGTGCATGGGCTCACCTTCCAGGCTCACCCACAGCGTGAACTCGTCGCCTCGCTTCTCGATCCCAATGCGGTGGGCGTGAACCGTGACCAGCGAGTCCGGTGTCTTGCCGCCCGGCCTTCCGCGCCCTCCAATGCGGAACTCCGTATCCTTCACGCGAATATTGGTCTCGGGCCGCTCTGCAAGCTGAATCATCCCCGCGCCGTGCAGCGCCACCAGCGCTTCCTTGGCGCCGTCGGCAAGGCTCTGCCGGATGATGAGCACTGCCTTGCGGTCCCCGTAGCCGGGGTTGGGAAAGCTGGTATCCGCCGCCAGCGAAACATCGCCGGACATCTTCTTCCAGAGGAAGCGAAACTCGTCGCGCGTGTACCAGATGTTATAGCCGGCTGAGTGGATGGTGTACTGCCTCGTGGCGGCATCGAAAGACGCGCTGCCGGGAACCAGCGCGCTGCCCACGTCCGCCTGGCCGTCGAAGATGCCGATGCGGCCGGGGAAATTCCGCGTAGGCCGATGGAAATCCGGCGGCGGAGCCACTTGGCTGTGCGTAGCTGAACCCGGCTGCGCCCAGGCGGGAGCCTGAGGTGGGTGAGTGGGTGACTGCGCGCTGAGCAGGGCAGGCACACAGCCCAGCGCAAGAAGCGTGAGGCTACGGCGAACAATTTGCATGGGTAAAAATCCTCGCAGCGATTGTAGCCTGCCGGGGCTGCACATCCTCCGTTCTTCCATCCGGCCCGAACCACCACCATGGAGTGGGCCGGCCAACGGCTTGTTCCGCACCCGTTCCCTCCTTCCCGGTGGAAAAGATCGGTTTGGTCATTTTCTGTGAATTCCCTTCCATACTCGATGCGTCTAATTCCATAGGAACCCGAGAAGTTGTTCGCTCGAAGGGAGAACGAGGAGTATGAACGTCGCTCCAATCACTCTGTTCGGCAACGGGGCGGCATTTGACGCAACGCTCTTTGCCTCCCTGGCAGCGTCTGCTTCTCTGCGCACGTCACCTCGTCTCCAGACGCAGGCAAAGATCGCTGAACAATGGATCGCAGCGAATCCGGGTGTGCCTGTCGCATCTCTCCGCAAAATGGCGCAACCTGACGGGCGCGATGATTTCAGCCACTCCCCCTTCCATAGCGCGGCACTTCGTTCCGCAGACGGGGGGTGGGCAGCATGAATCAGGCAAACACTGTTCCGGAGCTTGGCAGGATTGAAGCCCCTTCACCATCTGCTGATAGGGAGAGGCACGTGAGCACTATGGAAATGCAGCATAAGCACAGCGGGGGATTCTGGCGGAGAGCGGTTGGATGGACGTGCCTTGGCATTGGCCTGCTTGGGATGCTATTGCCGATCATTCCGGGAATTCCCTTTCTTGTTGCCGGCATGGTTTCGCTCTCCCCGGAACACCCCTGGATGCGCACAGTCCTGGTCTGGGCAAAGAGAAAGCTGGGGAAATTCCTGCCGCGCGTGTCCAGGATGCTTCGCATGCCGCGCAGGAGCTCCCGGATTCCGAGGCGACAGACCAGGGAAAGCTCGTAGTCCTGCCGCAATCCCATCTGAATAGAGCCCGGCCAGGCAGCAAAATGCCATTCCCATGCTCCTCTGGCGGGTGGCGTGCCCGCGCATATTTGCGCCCTGACACCGTCTGAGCCGTAATCATTTTCGTTTCCAGGCGCACTCCGGCCAGAGGAGGCGTCCGGCTGGCCCGAAAGCGATTACTATGTTGTGTGGCAAACGTTTGCTGGCTCAGATCACATCGGAGGTGAGATACATGGCGGGCGAAGAGGGAAAGCTCAATCGCAGAGACTTTGCAAAGGGAATGGCGATGGCGCCGCTGGGGTTGGCGGCCGCATCGTCGGCACTGGGTCAGGCCGCAACGGGTGCACACGCAGGCCAGGCCGTTTCAGACGCCCAGGCCAAGGCACGCAAAGCGGAGCGCCGCTTTAACATCCCTGAGCCGCAGCCGTATGCCGAGCCGCTGACGTTTACGCGCCACGAGCTGCAACCGCGTCTGCGTCCCTTCGAACTGAGTGAGGTGACGCTCGAAGCAGGTCCGCTGGCCGATGCACGCAAGTGGAACCGCGGCTTTCTCATGCGCATCCCCAACGATCGCCTGCTGCGCAATTTCATGGTGAACGCCGGCCTGCCCACCAGTGCCAAACCGCTGGGCGGTTGGGAAGCGCCCACAAGCGAGCTCCGTGGGCACTTCGTCGGTCACACCATGTCGGCCTGCGCGCTTCTTTACGGCGCCACCGGCGACGCGGAGATCAAGGCCAAAGGCGACGGCATTGTTGCCGGCATTGCCAAATGCCAGGCCAAGCTCAACGAGAACGGCTACGTTAGCGCCTTTCCCACGGAATATTTCTTCCGCCTGGAGCGTTTGCAGCCGGTGTGGGCGCCGTTCTACACGCTGCACAAAATCATGGCCGGCCTCTATGACATGCATGTGCACACAAAGAACCAGCAGGCCCTCGACGTGCTGACAAAGCTGTCCCACTGGGTAGATCGATGGACCGCGGGCAAGACCGAAGAACACATGCAGCAGATCCTCAACGTGGAGTACGGCGGCATGAACGAGGTGCTCTACAACCTGGCGGCCGTAACCGGCGACGACCGCTGGGCGCGCACCGGCGACCGCTTCACCAAGAAGATCTTTTTTACGCCGCTCACAATGCGCCGTGACGAGCTGAAGGGCCTGCACATGAATACGCACGTGCCTGAGGTGATCGGCGCGGCCCGGCGCTACGAGCTATCGTCCGATTATCGCTTCGGCGACATGAGCAGCTTCTTCTTCGACACGGTTTCGCAGTCCAGGACCTACGCCACCGGCGGCGCCAGCAACAACGAGCACTGGCTGGTTTACCCCGATCACCTGGGGACTGAAATTGACGTCAGCTCGCACCACCAGGAGTGCTGCTGCGCTTACAACATGATGAAGCTTACCCGCCACCTGTACGGATGGGACGGCGATGCGCGCTACATGGACTACTACGAGCGCAACCTCCTCAACCACCGTCTCGGCACAATCCATCCGGAGACCGGTCACACCATGTATTTCCTCTCCATGTCGCCGGGCGCGTGGAAGGAGCTTTGCACGCAGTTCGATTCCTTCTGGTGCTGCACCGGCACCGGCGTGGAAGAGTACGCCAAACTGAACAACACCATTTACTACCACGATGACGACTCGCTCTACGTAAATCTCTTTTTTGCCTCGCGCGTCAACTGGCGTCAGCGCGGCGTACGCGTGCGGCAGCAGACAAGCTTTCCGGAGTCGGACCGCACTGAGCTCATTGTGGAAGAGTCGCCGGCCGAGCCTTGGACGATGCGCCTGCGCATCCCCTCATGGACCACTGCGGCGAATGCGGTCCATCTCAACGGCAAGCCGCTGGACACCGCTGGAACCCCGGGCACGTATCTCACGATCACGCGCCAGTGGAAGCAGGGCGACCGTGTGGAGTTGGTCATGCCCATGCGTCTTTCCGCAGAGCCGCTGCGCGACGATCCCACCAAGCAGGCCTTCCTTTACGGCCCGGTGGTGCTGGCCGGGCAGTTTCCCAAGGTCGGTATACCCAAGCGCCTCGAACACCTGCAGGGGCCGGAGATTGCGGAAGCTCCGCCGGTCGATGTCCCGGCGCTCAAGGCCCACGGCAACGATCCCAGCGACTGGATCAAGCCGGTGCCCGGCGAGCAGTTGACGTTCCGTACGACGGGACAGGAGAAGGACGTGACACTCAAGCCGCTGAATCAGAGTTGGCAGCGGTTCGCGGTCTATTGGAAGGTTGCCTAACCGGAAGATGCGGCTTTTGCAGTCTCATGAGCCTCATTTCCGCATCGCACCTGTATGCGCTTTACGCAGCTATTGCGAGCAATAAGGCGGATCCCGCTTGAAAAAGCAGGTCTGCGGGAGCTGCTCTTTCGCGCAGGCGTGATCCTGAAGGGGTTGGACGCGCTCCTTGAGATCGCCGGCGGCATTGCGCTCTGGACGGTGAGTCCCGCATTCGTTGTTCGCGTGGTCCACCTGCTTACTCAGGACGAAATCTCCGAAGACCCCCGCGATCTGGTCGCAAACTTCCTGCGCCACCAGGCAGGCCGCCTCTCGCTGGCCGGCGAGCACTTCATGGCCATCTACCTGCTGGCGCACGGCGTCATCAAAGTAGCCATAGTCATCGCCCTGCTACGTGACAAGCTCTGGGCATTCCCGGCCGCCATCGTGGTTTTTGCGGGCTTCATCGCCTACCAGCTTTACCGCTTCAGTTTCACGGGAAGCTTTGGATTGGTCGCGCTCTCGGCGTTCGATGCATTCGTCATCTGGCTGGTGTGGCTTGAGTATCGAGCCTTGAAAGCCCGCGTCCGCTGCTGAACGGTTGCGCTCCACGGCAAAACGGATTACGTTGAATGCGGCTCATCCGGCTGCGTGGGAGGGGGCGCATGTTGCTGGAACTTGGCAAGGTGCTTTCGTTCTTCCTCAGCATGCTGGCGCTGTGCGAGGCGCTCATCAGCGCGTTTTTCGTTCCCGGCGTTACCTGGCAGGAGCGGTTGGCCGTTTCCGCGCTTCGCATTGCGATTGCCGGCTGCGCGTGTTTCGCCAGCGGAATCCTCTTTGCCATGAGCGCAAGCGTGCACGGCGCGGCAGAGCCTCCGCTGATGTCCACCTTCCCCGTGCGCATCTTCTTCTGGACGCTGCTCGGGATGGCCATTCTCTTCGGCCTCTCCTGGTACCTCGACGCGTTCTACGTTCCGCTGATCTGGAAGAACCTGCCGTAGTGCCCTCTTCCATGCGTGGAAAATCGCCTTGTGACATAGCCGCGCCGAGCGTCTATCCTTATCCAGATATGATGGAGCGCAGCCCGGGCAACATCATCAGGTGGTTGTTTGACTCGCGCCACGGAGCGCCCCAGAGGCTGATTCCGCGGTGGATTTTTCTGCGTGCGCTCGGCCTCATCTACTTCTCCGCCTTCTATGCGCTGCTGTTTCAAATCAAGGGCCTCATCGGCCCGCAGGGCATTCTGCCGGCGCAGCATTTTCTTGCCGTAGTGGCGCACTCGCTGGGAGTGTCGCGCTACTGGTACGCTCCGTCGCTCTTCTGGTTTTCGGCCGGGTCCCACGCACTGTTGGCGGTCACGTGGATCGGTCTCATCGCATCCGTTGCCGCATTCCTCAATCTCTGGCCACGCCTCAGCTTTTTCATCTGCTTCATCTGCTTCCTGTCATTTGTGAGCACGGCGCAGATCTTCTCCGGCTACCAGTCCGACGGAATGCTGTTGAGTGCGGGCTTCCTCGCGCTCTTCTTTGCGCCACGCGGCCTCATGCCCGGCTGGGGAGCAAGCAGTCCGCCCTCGCGCGCCAGCCTCTTTCTTCTCCAGTGGGAGTGGTTCCGCATCTACTTCGAATCGGGCATGGTCAAGCTGCTCAGCGGCGATCCCGAGTGGCGCCACTTCACGGCAATGAATCAGTACTACCAGAACGGTCCGTTGCCCACCTGGATCGGCTGGTACGTGCAGCATCTGCCCCACTGGTTTCAGGCAGCCACCGTCGGCGCCACGCTGGTCATGGAACTGGGCCTCGTCTTCATGCTCTTCTTCCCGCGGCGTGTGCGCCTCATCTGCTTCTGCATCGTCACGCCCTGGGAGATCGGCGTAATTCTCACCGCCAACTACGCCTTCCTCAACTACCTCGTGCTTTCCCTCGGCATTCTGCTGCTTGACGACCGCACCCTTCGCCGCTTCGTCCCCGCGCGTTGGCGCCCGCCTGAGCAGCCCGCAGTTCCCGAGCCTGAAATGCGCGAAGAGGCGCCCATCTCCATCCTGAACGCAACAAAGTCCAGCGCTCCGCCCAGCATTCCGAACGTCGAAGACCTCCGCGCGCGCCTGAACTGGCAACGCCGCTTCGGCAGGCACCTTAGCGCAATCCGCCTCGCGGTTGTTGCGGTTCTCTTAACCTGGGTAGCCTACAGCACAACCGCGCAGCTCATCGCCATGCCACTGCGCGGAAACCTGCTGCCCATGCGGCCCGTCGCGGCGCTGGAGCCGTTCCGCATCGCCAACCAGTACGGACTCTTCGCCGTCATGACGCGCGGCCGCTACGAGATCGAATTCCAGGGCTCCAACGACGGCACCAACTGGACGCCCTATCCCTTCCAGTACAAGCCGCAGGCGCTCAATCAGCCTCCCGGTCTCTACGCGCCGTACCAGCCGCGCTTTGACTGGAACCTGTGGTTTGCCTCGCTGGGCAATTGGCGCGCGAACGAGATGGTCCCGCTCACTGAAGAGCATTTGCTCCTGAACGACAAGGCCGTTCTCTCGCTCTTCAAGAGCAATCCATTTCCGCAAACGCCGCCGCGCTATGTGCGTGCGGTACTGTGGCAGTACTGGTTCACCACCATGCAGCAGAAGCAGCAGACCGGCAACTGGTGGCGGCGCAAACTGCTTGGCCTCTACGCACCGGAGCTGACCGTTACGCCCGGCGGCAAGTTTGCCGTGGTCGAGTGGCCGCAGCAGCTTCCGCCGCACGACTGAGCTTGAGAAGCGAGAAGATGAAGCGCGCTTACGTCATCGGATCGGGCCCCAACGGGCTGGCAGCAGCCGTCGTGCTGGCCCAGGCAGGGCTGCGCGTTGAGGTCTTTGAAGCCGAAGACGAGCCAGGCGGCGCGTCGCGTTCACTGCCGCTTACGTTGCCCGGCTTCCTGCACGACTTCGGCTCCGCGGTTTATCCCCTGGCCGCCGGCTCGCCGTTTTTCTCTGCGCTGCCGCTGGCGGAATACGGCCTGGAGTGGATTCACGGCGACGCGCCACTCGCGCATCCTCTCGACGACGGCACCGCCGTGATGTTGGAGCGCAGCCTGGACGACACCGAGCGGGCGCTGGATGCGGACGGCAAAGCATGGCGCCGCTTGATCGACCCCGTTGCGAGCAACTGGGAAGGCTTTGCCGCGGATGCCCTGGGTCCCGTGCTGCGCATTCCCGGCCACCCCATGCGCATGGCGCGCTTCGGCCTGGCGGCGTTTCGGCCGGCGAGCAAACTCGCGCGCTCGCACTTCGCCACAGAACGCACGCGGGCGCTCTTCGCCGGCCTGGCGGGGCACTCGTTTCTGAGCTTCAGCCAGCCATTAAGCTCCGCTGTCGCACTGGTGCTGGGCGCTGCCGCGCACGCTGTCGGCTGGCCCATCCCGCGCGGAGGAGCCCGAGCCATTCCCCACGCGCTCATGGGTTATCTCGATACGCTCGGCGGCACCGTGCACACCTCGCGGCGCATCGAGGCGCGCGAGTTCGGCGAGCTGGCCGCCGGCGACGCGCTCGTGCTTTGCGACACCACGCCCCGCGCGCTTGCAGCTATGGCCGGCAAGCAGATCGGCTCCGGCTATCAGCGCACGGCACAGCGCTTCCAGCCCGCACCCGGCGTATTCAAAATCGATTACGCCCTCTCCGAGCCGGTTCCATGGCGCGCCCCAGAGTGCCGCCGCGCCATCACCGTGCACCTCGGCGGCACATTCGAGCAGATTGCCACCGCAGAAGACGCTGTAGCGCAGGGCCGATGCGCCGAGCAGCCGTTCGTATTGGCTGCGCAACCCACGCTCTTCGATCCCGCGCGCGCCCCCCACGGCAAGCATGTTCTATGGGCCTACTGCCACGTTCCCAACGGCTCGGCTTTCGACATGACAGAGCGCATCGAGGCGCAGATTGAGCGCTTCGCACCCGGATTCCGCGACTGCGTTCTGGCACGTCACATTTCGCCGCCCTCCGAACTCGAGCAGATGGACGCAAACCTTGTTGGCGGCGATATAAGCGGCGGCGCGATGACCCTGCCTCAATTCCTGTTTCGGCCTGGCCTGCGCGCATACGTCACCGGCGCGCCAAACATCTATCTCTGCTCGGCCTCCACGCCGCCCGGCGGCGGAGTGCACGGCATGTGCGGTTATCACGCTGCAAAGCTGGCCTTGCGGCGGATGGGGAAATGAGCTGGTGGTTCATGCCAATCCGCGCAGGTGGGCGCCTGTGGAGAGGGGTCAAAAGTGGTCAGACCTATTTGCCGGATCTGTCCATCTTTCGCGAGAGCTCGGATGCCTCGGAATTTCCGCGGATCGAGGTAACGTTTTACTGCGTCTAGATCTCTTCAAATGACGGATGAATCATGGTAATCGTCCGATTGCTGAGCCTTCTTTCCGCGCCTGCGGGGAATAAGTGCCGGCGATTTTGGAGGTATGTCCACTCAGTCTCTCTACCCGCGGTTGTACACTGAACTGTGATTCGCCGCTTCCTCGCTTCCGCAATTCTGGGTGTCTTTGTTCTGGCCGGGTGCCACTCGGGACAGAGATCTGCATCTCACTCATCTGCTGATGCCGGTTTGAAGGTTTACCACCTGCGCGGCACGGTCGTCTCCGCCGATCCATCCAGCGGCATTTTGGTGGTGAACGGCGACGAAATCCCCGGCTTTATGAAAGCAATGACCATGCCGTATGAGTTGAAGAACCCCGCCGTCGCCAACTCATTGCACGCCGGTGACACGATTACCGCGGACGTGGTGGTGTCGAAGACCTCGGCGCATACGGTGGTGCTCGACAAGATCCAGGTCGTCTCCCGCGCCAGGCCGGACCAGAAGCCGAAGCCGAAATCGAAGAGCAGCTAATGCATTTCTGGATTTTTGAAAAACGCAAACGGAAACAGACCAAGGAGTAAACGATTTGATGAGTGACGGGTTGAAGATTCGCAAAGATGGCGAACTGGATTTTCTTTCGTTAGGAGCGCTGGTGCACCGGCTTGATCCGGGTATTGTCCCCTTCCGCAAGGCGGCGGAGTGCAGAATCCACGTCAGCGGCGGTGAGTTTAACGTGGCGGCAAATCTCAGTGATTGCTTCGGCATGAAGACGGGCATCGCCAGTGCAATGGTGGACTATCCCATCGGCGATCTGATTGCTGAGCGGGTGAAGGCCATGGGCGTCAAGCCGTTCTACAAGCACTTTGAGCACGACGGTGTGCGCGGGCCGAACATGGCCACCGTGTACAGCGATCAGGGCTTCGGCGTGCGTGCGCCCGTGGTGTTTTACAACCGGGCAAACGAGGCAGCCGGACAGCTCAAGCCGGGCGACTTTGACTGGAAGCCGATCTTTTCCGGAGGCGTGCGCTGGGTGCACTCGGGTGGTATCTTTGCGGCGCTTTCGCCCACCACCGCGCCTCTGGCGGCTGAAATGATGAAGGAGGCCAAGGCCGCGGGCGCCGTGACTTCGTTCGATCTGAACTTTCGCGCCAAGCTGTGGAAGATCTCCGGCGGCGAAGACCATGCCGTGGAGACCATCGCAAAGATCGTCGAGAACGTCGATGTGCTGGTGGGCAATGAGGAAGATCTGCAGAAGGGCCTGGGCATTCCGGGGCCTGAGGTGGCCGCCAAGTCCAAGCTCGATCCCAGCGCGTTTTTCGCCATGATTGACCAGGTAGTGAAGAAGCATCCCAACGTGAAGGTGGTGGCGACGACGCTGCGCGAAGTGCGCTCCACCAATCGCCACGGCTGGAGCGCGGTGGCATGGGTCGACGGCAAAACCTACACGGCGCCGACGGCGGAACTGGATGTATACGACCGCGTGGGCGGCGGCGACGGCTTCGCGGCGGGCTTCATCTACGGGCTGCTGACCGGCGAATCGCCTGAAGACGCGCTGAAGCTGGGCTGGGCGCACGGCGCACTGCTGACCACCTTCCCCGGTGACACCACAATGGCCTCCGTGGACCAGGTGCGCGCCTTTGCCAAGGGCGGCTCTGCGCGCATTCAGCGGTAAAAATTGCATCCGCATTCCTGCCGGTAAGCATCCCATACAAAAGCTTTCCGGCAGGAAACCGTTCACAGCAGACTGGTATCCTTGCCATGCACACACATGGAGGTCTCGCATGGCAAAAATCACAATTGTATTCGCAATTCTCTTGATCGTATTAGGCCTGGTTGGCTTCTTCGGCACGGGAAGCATTCATCCCACCGCGCTCATCCCCACGTGGTGGGGCGTCGCGCTGGGCATCTTCGGCCTCCTTGCAATCAGCCCTGACGCTGGCCGCCGCAAGCTCTTCATGCACATCAACGTCACCATTGGCCTTTTGGGCTTCATTGGTGCTGCAATTGTCGCCATCCAGGGCTATATGCATGAGACCTCGGCCGGTATACCCCACGACATGATCGCGCTGGCCTCCAAGCTCACCATGGCCGGCCTTCTGCTCATATACGTCATCCTCTGCGTGCGCTCGTTTATCGCTGCGCGCCGCTCGGGCGCGGTGTAGGCCTATGGGTGGGTTTCGCGGCGCCGGAATGGGGTTCGGCCTGCGCGGCGAACGCACAGGCCACGGTCGCAGTGCGCGCATCGGAGCGGCCGATATCCCCAAAGCCCGGCCCAGCCTGAAAAAAATCGGCCCGCAGATCTGGCGCCTCATGGCCCCGCGCAAGGGTCTGATCATCGGCGGCCTCGCGCTGATGGCCGTGAACCGCCTGGCCGGCCTGGTCATGCCGTACGTTTCCAAAGAGCTCCTCGACAAAGTATTCGCCGCGGCGCATCCCCATCCGGAATTGCTGCCGCGCATCATCGGAGCGGTCCTTGTTGCCACGCTGGTGCAGGCCATCACGTCATACGGCCTCACGCAACTGCTCTCCATCGCCGGCCAGCGCCTCATCGCTGAAATGCGCCGCGAAGTCCAGCGCCACGTCGGACTGCTCTCCGTGGCTTACTACGACGAGAACCGCGCCGGCACACTTGTCGCGCGCATCATGACTGACGTCGAGGGCGTGCGCAACCTCATCGGCACCGGCCTGGTGCAGTTCGTTGGCGGGCTCTTCACCGCGGTCCTGGTATTCTTCTTCCTGCTTTACAGCAGCGTGACGGTCACCTTGTCTGTATTCGCGGTGGTCGGAGCTTTCGTCTTTGTGCTGCAATACGGCTTCAAGGTCATTCGCCCCATCTTCCGCGAGCGTGGCAAAATCAACGCTGAAGTCACCGGCCGCCTCACCGAGTCTCTCAGCGGCGTACGCGTCGTCAAGGGCTATCACGCTGAAGAGCGCGAGCACAAAGTCTTTGCCGCCGGCGTAGAGCGTCTGCTCTCCAACGTCATGAAATCCCTCACCATGACCTCTGTACTCAGCTCCACATCAACCACGGTTCTCGGCGTGGTGTCCGCGCTGGTCATGTGGCTGGGCGGCCATCTCGTCTTCAAAAGCGGTTGGACCGTCGGCTCGTACTTCCAATACAACATGTTCCTGGCCTTCATGATCGCGCCGGTCTTTCAGATGGTGAGTGTGGGCACGCAGTTGACTGAGGCCTTCGCCGGCCTCGACCGCACCAACGAACTCCTTAACGAGCTCGAAGAGAACCAGGTCCCGGGCCGCACCGAGCAGATGCAGCTCATCAACGGCATCGTGCGTTTTGAAGATGTCGAGTTCGCTTACACCCCCGGCAAGACTGTGCTCCACGGCATCAGCTTTGAGTCGCAGCCCGGCATGGTTACCGCGCTCGTCGGCTCGTCCGGCTCGGGCAAGTCCACCATCATCAGCCTGGTCTGCGCCTTCCACACGCCCACAACCGGGCGCGTTCTGGTCGATGGTGTCGATCTTGCGCACGTCGATCTCAACACCTACCGTTCGCAGCTTGGCGTGGTGCTGCAAGACTCGTTCCTCTTCGACGGCACCATCCGCGAAAACGTGATGTTCTCCCGCCCTGAAGCCACCGAGGAGCAGTTCCTCTTCGCCTGCCGCACCGCCCGTGTCGACGAGTTTGCCGAGCACTTCCCCGAGGGCTATGAAACGCTGATTGGCGAACGCGGCGTCAAGCTCTCCGGCGGCCAGCGCCAGCGGCTTTCCATTGCCCGCGCGCTCCTTGCCGATCCGCGCATCCTCATCCTCGACGAAGCCACCAGCTCGCTCGACTCCGAGTCGGAGGCCATGATTCAGGCTGGCTTGAGCCAGCTCATGCAGGGGCGCACCACCTTCGTCATCGCCCACCGGCTTTCCACCATCCGCCGCGCCGATCAAATCCTCGTAGTCGAGCAGGGCCGAATCGTGGAGCGCGGCAATCACGACGAACTCTTCGCGCTCGGCGGCCGCTACTACGACCTCTACACCCGCCAGCACGGCCTCGAAGCCAACCTCTTCCTGGCGCCGGGCGAAGGCGATCTGGTGCCGGAAAACCGCAACTAGAGCATTTCTAATTTAAGTATCTACATTTATGCGATAATCATCCTGTCCCTTGAAGGGAGGGTCCGGATGCAGTCGTATTCGCAGGATTTGCGTGATCGTGTGCTTCGAGCGCTGTCCCGTGGGGATCGCCCCTCGGCAGTGGCGCGGCGCTTTGAGGTCAGCCGCTTCTACGTTTATCAAGTGCGGGACCGGGAGCACGAGACCGGTGTGCGGAGCAGCTTTCAGATCGGCGGCCATCGCCGGTCTCGGTTAGAGGAGGCGGAACCCGTTTTGCGCCGCTGGATCGCAGCCGAGCCTGGGCTGACTCTGGAGGAGTTGCGAGAGCGGTTGGCGTTGCAGGGTATTGCGACCAAAATTGGTGCTCTTTGGCACCAGTTGAACAAGTGGAATCTGACCTTCAAAAAAAACGCTGCACGCCAGCGAGCAAGAGCGCGAGGACGTGCAGGCGGCGCGGCGCGCATGGAGTGAAGCGCAGCCGGCGATGGACGTCGAGAAGCTTGTATTCATTGACGAGACCTGGGCCACGACCAACATGACGCGAAGCCATGGCCGTGCTCCCAGAGGCACTCGATGCATCGGTTCGGCACCCCTCGGCGATTGGCAAACGACGACCTTTGTCGCCGGCCTGCGCCGCCATCAACTGACCGCTCCCATGGTGGTGGACGGACCCATGGACGGTGAGTTGTTCGTGGCTTGGGTGGAGCAGTTTTTGTGCCCCACACTTCACAGCGGCGACATCGTCATCCTCGATAATCTGAGCAGTCATAAAGTGGACGGGGTTCAGGAAGCCATCGCCGTGGCCGGTGCCACCGTGCTCTATCTGCCGCCCTATTCGCCCGATCTGAACCCCATAGAAAAGTTCTTCTCCAAACTCAAAACACTGCTCCGAAAAGCGGCAAGACGATCCACCGAAGAACTATGGGCGCAGATCGGCCAACTCCTCCTTACAGTCTCCCCAGGCGAGTGCGCCAACTACTTCGCTTCCTCAGGATATGTCAGCACTTAAATTAGAAACGCTCTAGCGCCACGATCGCGCGCTCCTATCATCAATCCCCATGAATAGGGGTGCCCCACCCTCGCCGCGTTCCGCCGCGGCCGATTTTTGCGGCTAACCCAACTTCCGCAGCATTGGCCGATACAGAGGAACTTTTGACTACTTTGATTCGCTTATTCGAAGGAGCGTGAGCTGGAGAGTCTTTGTTTGCAAGGCGGCATTGTGGGAAGGGGTTCTTGAAGAGGGCAGAAGTGGCGTGTAGTGAAGACCTGCCCTCTTGCAAGCGAGGAATAAATCGGTAGGATGAACGCCATGTATGTGCGGCGCTGCTACCGAGCGAAGAAGGGGAAGCGACACGCCTATTGGGCGTTGGTGGAGTCGTATCGCACGGCCCGTGGTCCTCGACAGCGGGTGGTGGCCTACCTTGGGGAACTGGACGAGCGCGGCCGGATGGGCGTCGCACAAGCCGCCCAGCCCGCCTCCCCATTGCAGGCGCATCTTTTCCAGAAGCCGCGCAGCCCGGAGTGGGTAGAAGTCGACATCCACGGTGTGCGGGTGGAACGGAGTCGTCCGTTTGGCGGCTGCTGGTTGGGCTTAACGCTGCTTTGTCAACTGGGCCTTCCGCAACTGCTCGATACGCTGTTGCCGTCAGGTCGGGAAGGGATTAGCTGGAGCGTGATGGCCCAGGTTCTGGTGCTGGGGCGCATGGTGGATGCCTCCAGTGAGTTACGGCTGGCGGAACACACCTATGAAGCCAGTGCGTTGGCGGAGTTATTGGGAGTACCGGCGGAGAAGGTCAACGAGGATCGTCTCTATCGGACGCTGGATCGTATATTGCCGCACAAGACGGTCTTGGAAAAGCATCTTCAGCAGCGTTTGGGCGAGTTGTTTCAGCTCGACTACGACTTGCTGCTCTACGACGTCACCAGCACCTATTTCGAGGGCGAAGCCGCGGCCAACCCGCAGGCGCAGCGCGGCTACTCGCGCGATCACCGTCCTGATTGCAAACAGGTCAACATCGCCCTGGTGGTCAGCCGCTGTGGGCTGCCCCTGGGATACGAAGTGTTCGCCGGCAACCGCAGCGATGTGACTACGGTGGAAGAGATAGTCGCGGCGATGGAGCAGAAGTACGGTCGGGCCAACCGCATCTGGGTGATGGATCGCGGCATGGTCTCGACCGAGAACATTGAGTTTCTCAAGAAGGGCGGACGGCGCTACATCCTGGGCACGGCCAAGAGCATGCTGCGCAAATTCGAGCAGCAGCTATTGGATGAAAGCTGGAAGGAAGTCCACGCCGGCCTGGAAGTGAAGCTGTGTCCGGCCCCGGAAGGGCAGGAGGTTTTCATCCTTTGCCGCAGTGCCCAGCGGCGCCTGAAGGAGCGTGCCATGCACGATCGCTTCGAGCAGCGCATCGAACAGAAGCTGGTCGCGATGGCCGCCGCTTGTCGGCAACGCAAGCAGGACCCGCTGCTGGTGGCCCAGAGATTGGGCAAGTTACTTGGTCGCAATAGCCGCGCTGCCGGCCTGTTCCGCGTGCACATCCAGACCGCCGCCGCCGGCGGCGCCCATCTGGAGTGGAGCAAACGAGAAGATTGGCGCGATTGGGCCCGGCTGAGCGAAGGCTGTTATCTGCTGCGCAGCAACGTCACCGATTGGAGCGGCGAAGAGCTTTGGCGCGCCTATATGCAACTGACCGAGGCGGAGGCGGCCTTTCGCATCCATAAAAGCGATCTGGCTCTACGCCCGGTCTGGCACCATCTTGAACGCCGCGTGCAGGCGCATATTCTGGTTTGCTTTCTCACCTATGTGCTCTGGAAAACCTTCGCCCGCTGGTGCCATGACGCCGGGCTCGGAGACGAACCAAGAAAGATCTTCGCCGAACTGGAGCAGATCGCCTTGGTCGACGTGGTCTTGCCCACGCGCACCGGCATTTCCATTCGCAAGCGCTGCGTGAGTCGGCCCACAGAACATCAGGCGATCCTGCTCCAACGGCTCGGCCTGGAACTTCCAACTTCGATCGAATGCACGGATTTGTAGTGAAGACTTCACTATGCCCGCGCTACAAACAAAAGACTTACCGCCGCAACTGCGGAAGTTGGGTTAGGGTAGGATCCCTGCGGCCATTCGTCCCATACTCTTGACTCCGATCTCATATTCTGAGAATCTAAAAATGGTAATCAAGCAGCGGAATAGAGGACCAATATGCGAGACGCTACCCCTCAAGGTACTTACAAGGTTCAGGCCCTCGATCGGGCATTTGCCGTACTGGATTTGCTGGGCGAAAGCGACACGCCCCTCGGCCTGGCGCAGGTTGCCTCGTCCCTCCAGTTGCACAAGAGCACGGCGCATCGTTTCCTGATGGTTCTGGAGCGCCATCGCATGGTGGAGCGCACCGCCAACGGAAAATTCCGCCTTGGCCTGCGGTTGTTTGACTACGGCAACCGGGCCATCGAGCAGTACGACCTGCGCGAGCGCGCGCAGCCGCATCTGCGCCGTCTGGTGACTGAGACGGAAGAGACCGCGCATCTGGCTCTGCTTGAGGCGGCTCGCGTCATTTATATCGACAAGATTGAGCCGGCGCGCTCCGTACGCATGATTACGCGCATCGGCGCCAGCAACCCCGTCCACTGCACCTCGGTAGGCAAGGCGATTCTGGCCTTTCTGCCTGAGGATCGCGCTGAGGATGTCGTGCGCCGCACCAGGTTTGAGCGCTACACCCACCGCACCATCTCAACTCCCGAGGCCCTGCGCGCGGAGATGGAGAAGACGCGCCGCCGTGGCTACGCGGTGGATGACGAGGAGTTCGAAGAGGGACTGCGCTGTATTGCCGTGCCGGTTCTTGACGCGCAGCGCCAGCCGGTGGCGGCGGTCAGCGTCTCCGGGCCATCGTTCCGCGTCACCGCGCAAAAGCTGCCCTCCATCGCCAACCACCTGCTGCACTGCGTGCGCGGAATCTCCACGGATATGGGATATATCTCTCCCAGCCGTGGCAGAAGTATCGCGATGACAGCCTGAGAAATTTCGCAGCCTGAGAGACTCCCTGGTTGGGCTCAAAATCAGCGGCCGGCGTTAGCCGGCCGCTTTGCTATCTATTCAATCCAAAGCACTTTTACTCCCTCTGTGCTCGTGCGTGTGCGCTGCGGCTTAGCTGTGGGTGATGTTCATCACAGCCACTTTCTTTGCGCCGCTCGTAGCATAATTCGGGCTCTGAGCCACGGCTCCGGCCAGTACGGCGGTGGTGCGGAAGGGCCCAGGCCGGCGCACGCGAACAGACCAAAGCGCCCTTGAAAGTTCGGCGCGAAGGAAGGGGAGCGAGGATGGCGTGGAGCGAGGAATACCGGCGTAAATCGATGAGCGCCGAGACGGCTCTTCAGGCGGTTAGCTCCGGAGCGAGGGTATGGATACAGTCCGGATGCGGTACCCCGAGCACACTGGTGGATGCGCTGGTGGCGCGAGCACCATACGTTCACGACGTTGAAATCGTACACATGATGACCCTGGGCAGCGCTGATTACACGCAGGCCCAGTACGAAGGCCACTTCCGTCACCGCGGTCTGTTCCTGGGCGCCAATGTGCGCGATGCCGTGGCGGCCGGCCGCGCCGACTACACGCCCATCTTCCTCAGTGAAATTGAAGGCCTCTTCGATAACGGGCTTGCGCCGGATGTGGTGCTCATGCAGGTCTCGCCGCCCGACGCGCACGGCTACGTCAGTCTGGGAACCACGGTGGACTGCACACTGGCCGCGGCACGGCTGGCCCCCGTCGTCATCGCTGAGGTGAATGACCAGATGCCGCGCACGCACGGTGACACTTTTCTGCATGTCAGCCGGCTTTCCGCCATCGTGGAAACCTCGCACCCGCTGCTTGAGCTTCACACTGAGCAGTTCACTGATCTGCATCTGCGCGTCGCGCAGAAAGTCGCCTCGCTCATTCCCGATGGCGCCACCCTCCAGACAGGCATCGGCGGCATTCCAGAGGCCGTGCTGACATGTCTCGATGGCAGGCGTGACCTCGGCATTCACACGGAAATGGTCGCCGACGGCCTCATCGAATTGATGGAGTCGGGCGTGGTGAACGGCGAATGCAAGTCGCTGCACCGCGGCAAGGTGGTTGCCGCCTTTGTGCTGGGCACGCGGCGGCTCTTCGATTTCATTGACAACAATCCGGCCTTCGAGTTCCGCCTGGTCAGCTATACAAACGATCCATTTGTGGTGGCGCAGAACGATCGCATGATCGCCATCAACTCCGCCATTCAGGTGGATCTCACCGGCCAGGTCTGCTCCGACTCCATCGGCACCCGGCCTTACAGCGGCTTCGGAGGCCAGGTTGATTTCATTCGCGGCGCGGCGCGATCCAAAGGCGGCGTGCCCATTATCGCGCTGCCGTCTACGGCGCTGCACGGCACAGTATCGCGCATTGTTCCCGTGCTTGAGCCGGGTGCCGGAGTAGTCACTTCGCGTGCCGACGTTCACTACGTAGTAACCGAACACGGCATCGCCAATCTGCACGGGAAGACGTTGCGGGAGCGCGCTGAGGCGTTGATCGCAATTGCCGACCCGCATTTTCAACAGGAACTGGAAGACTTTGCGCTGCGCTCTCACTATCTGGAGCACGAAAAAACGGCTCCCGCTCATGTTTGAGAGCTGTGCGCAGGAAAGGATCGGAGTATGGCAGATACAGTAAAGCGCGATCGAGGCCTGCTGCGGATCGATATAGACGAGTGCAAGGGCTGTGAACTGTGCGTAGAGGCCTGCCCGCCCAAAGTAATTGGGATGAGCGAAGGCCTGAACCACTACGGCTATCGCACCGCCGTCTATGCCGGCCACGGCTGTACCGGCTGCGGCATCTGCTTTATGGTCTGCCCCGAACCGGGGGCGATTACCGTGTTGCGGGCTGTCACGGGCGGCCAGCCGCGCGTACTTTACAGCGCAGAGGGGGCTGCTCATGCGTAAGCAACTGATGAAGGGTAATGAAGCAATCGTCAAAAGCGCCATCCTTGCGGGATGCCGCGCATTCTATGGCTATCCCATTACGCCGGCCAGCGAAATTGCCGAGGCCGCGGCGGAGTATATGCCGCGAACCGGCGGCGTCTATGTGCAGGCAGAGAGCGAGGTGGCGGCCGTCAACATGCTTTACGGTGCGGCTGCAGCGGGCGTTCGCTGCATGACTGCGTCCAGCGGTCCGGGCATCAGTCTCATGCAGGAAGGCATTAGTTACATGGCAGGAGCGGAGTTGCCCTGTGTGATCGCCGACATCACCCGCGGAGGCCCCGGCCTGGGCAACATCGCCGCCGAGCAGAGCGATTACCACCAGGTGGTCAAAGGCGGCGGCCATGGCAGCTATCGCACGCTGGTGTTGGCGCCGGGCTCCGTGCAGGAGATGGCGGACCTCACGGCGCTGGCATTCGACCTCGCCGATCGCTATCGCAACCCCACTTTTGTACTCGCCGATGGCTTTGTGGGACAGATGATGGAGCCGGTCGAATTTCCGCAGAAGGCTGTTGTGTCGCGCGTACCCGATTGGGCCGTGACCGGTACGGCCGCAACACGCACCAATGTCATCACCTCGCTCTATCTCGATGCGGATGAGATGGAGTCGCATTTGCGCGGCATGGAAGCCAAGTATCGCCTTGCCGAGCAGCGGGAAGCGCGTGCCGAAGAGTGGTTGACCGGGGATGCCGATATCATCCTCACCGGCTACGGCATCGTGGGACGCATCCTGAAGGCGGTTACCGCCGAAGCGCGCGCCAGCGGCCTCAAAGTGGGACTGCTGCGGCCCATTACGCTGTATCCCTTCCCCAAGCTGAACTATCAGCGGCTGGCCCAACGCGCCAGGCTCTTCCTCGTGGTTGAAATGAGCAACGGCCAGATGATCGAAGATGTGCGTCTGGCGCTCAATGGCGCCCGGCCCGTGGAGTTTTTCAGCCGCGTGGGCGGCAATGTTCCGTCGCACGAAGAGGTCCTCGAGCTTGTACACGAGCACGCGCGGCGCATGAAATCGGCCTTTGTGCCGGGAGAGGAGATGGCTCATGTCTAGCCAGGTGGAAACCGGCTACGTCGTTTCGCACGGCAGGTCCAAAGCCTTTTACGAGCGTTTTGAGCGCAAGAGTGAACTGCAGCACCAGACGCATTTCTGTCCCGGCTGCGGCCATGGCACCATTCACAAGATGCTGGCCCAGGCCATTGACGAGTTGGACATTCAGGACCGCACTATCATGGTTGGTCCCGTAGGCTGCGGTGTCTTTACGTATTACTACTTCGATGTGGGCAATGTGCAGGCCGCGCATGGCCGGGCGCCTGCCGTAGCCACGGCCGTAAAGCGCAGTTGGCCTGAGAGCGTCGTCATTTCGTATCAGGGCGACGGCGATCTTTCGGCCATCGGCTCGGCTGAGATTCTGCACGCAGCCAACCGTGGCGAGCACATCAGTGTCATCTTCGTGAACAACGCCATCTACAGCATGACCGGCGGGCAGTATGCGCCCACCACGCTGCTGGGCCAGAAGAGCACCACCACGCCGCACGGTCGCAACGCGGCAACAGAAGGCTACCCGCTGCACATCAGCGAACTGCTGGCCACGCTGGAAGCGCCGGTCTACATCGAGCGCGTGGGCCTGGGAGACAACCGGCAGGTTGCGCAGGCTGCGCGCGCCATTCGCCGCGCCGTGGAAAACCAGACGCGGGGTCTGGGCTTCTCGCTGGTTGAAGTGCTCTCGCCGTGCCCGACAATCTGGAAGATGTCTCCTGTCGAAGCGCAGCACTGGGTGCGCGACGTCATGGAAAAGACGTTTCCGCTGGGCGTGTTCCGCGATCGCACCAAGGAAGTGCAGTCTCAGCCCGAACCCGTGCCGGATCTCGGAGAAATTCCCGAGATACTTGGCGTTGAGCACGAGACTGTGGCCGAGGACGCCGATGCGCATTTCTGCACCAGTCAGGTGGACATGCAGGTTCGCATCGCGGGCTTCGGCGGACAGGGCGTTCTCCTCCTTGGGGAGGTGCTTGCAGAGGCTGGATTGGATGCGGGTCTTGAGGTTTCCTGGCTTCCATCCTACGGCCCGGAGATGCGCTCCGGCACATCCAACTGTCATGTGCGCCTTTCCAGCGAACCCATTGATTCGCCGCTGGTCACCGCCCCCAATGTGCTCGTGGCCATGAATGAACCATCGCTGCGCAAGTTTGAAAAGAGCGTGCGTCCCGGCGGTTGGATCGTCTACAACGGCGATTCATACCCCGAGGAATGCAAGCGGGAGGATGTCCACATACTCTCCCACCCGTTCACCCACCTGGCAGACCAGCTCGGTGATGCGCGCGCCTGCAACATGACCATGCTGGGCGCTTTGCTCGCCATTGACAGTGTGCTGCCGCAAGCGAGTATCGACAGCGCTTTGCGCCGGCTGGTGAAGAATCCTAAATGGGTGGCGTTGGATGAGCGTGCCCTCGAAAGCGGACGCGAGGTTTACAGGAAATCGATGGTGGAAGAGGTGATGCAATGAAAGCTGAAGCCGATCCGAATTTGATAGTGTACTTCGGCGGAAAATATGTGCCTCTGCACGATGCGCACATCGGCATCCTCACTCATGCATTGCACTATGGGACCGGCGTCTTCGAGGGGATCCGTGCATACTGGAACGACGCCGGGCAGGAACTGTTTCTGATGCGCCCGCATGAGCACTTCGAGCGCTGGAAGCGGAACTGCGGCATTTTACGGATCGAAGTGCCGGCTTCGCCCGAGGAGCTGAACGCCATCACCATCCAGTTGCTGCGGCGCAATGCGCTGCGCACTGACGTCTATATCCGGCCGCTGGCATATAAAAGTGCCCTGCGCATCGGTGTGAGTCCTGACGACCACGACGCTTTTACGTTAATCGCACTTCCGTACGGGGAATATATCCACAGCGATCAGGGTCTGCACGCAACCGTGAGTGCATGGCGGCGTATTGAGGACAATGCGATTCCCGCGCGCGGCAAAATCTGCGGCGCCTACGTGAACAGCGCGCTGGCCAGTGACGACGCGCGCCGCGCCGGCTTCGACGAGGCCATCCTGCTCAACGAGAATGGCCACGTGGCTGAGGGCACCACGGCGAACATCTTCATGGTGCGCAAGGGGCGCCTGATTACGCCGCCTGTCTCTGAAAATCTGCTCGAAGGCATTACACGCAATTCCGTCATCGAGCTTGCTGAGCGCGAACTGGGCATGCGCGTGGCAGAGCGGCCCATCGACCGCAGTGAGCTATACATCGCGGACGAATTGTTTTTCACCGGAACCGCCGTGGGAGTTGCGCCGGTTGTCCGCGTCGATCATCGGCCCGTCAAAGATGGCGCCGTGGGTCCCATCGCGGGCCAGCTCCGGCATTTGTATGTCGAGGCGGTGCACGGGCGGCTGCGGGATTACCGCAAGTGGCTGGTGCCTGTTCCCCAGCGGGACCTGGAACCCGGGAACAGATCCGGCCGGATCGAAGAGTTGCATACGGTTTCATGATGGGACGCCCCACCGTTGGTGGAGGCAGGCCGCTTTAAGCGGAGGAGGAGAAGGATGCTCACGACAACAACAGCGCAGAGCGCATATGACGTGGCCCTGGAAAACTTTGACGCGGCAGCGAACGCGCTGAACCTGGACTCTGACACGCGGGAGATGATCAAGTTTCCCGAGCGCATGTTGACGGTGACCTTGCCGGTGCGCATGGATGACGGACGGCTTCACAGCTTTGAGGGATACCGCGTGCAGCACAGTTCGGTGCGCGGGCCGGCCAAGGGCGGCATTCGCTACCACCCGCAGGTGACGCTGGACGAAGTGAAGGCCCTGGCCACCTGGATGACATGGAAGTGTGCCGTGGTGAATATTCCCTTCGGTGGCGGCAAGGGCGGGGTCACCTGCGATCCCAAGCATATGTCGATGGGCGAATTGGAACGGCTGACGCGCCGTTACACCAGCGCGATTCTTCCCATGATCGGCCCGGATCAGGACATTCCCGCGCCTGACGTTTATACCAACGCGCAGACCATGGCCTGGATCATGGATACCTACAGCATGACCAAGGGCTACCCGATTCCCGGCGTGGTAACCGGAAAGCCCGTCAGCCTGGGTGGTTCGCTGGGACGCAATGAAGCCACCGGCCGCGGCGTTTTTTACACCATCGCCAGCGCCTGTGAGCACCTGGGCATGCAGTTGCAGGGCGCAACCGTAGCCGTGCAGGGCTTTGGAAACGCCGGTTCCGTTGCGGCGGAATTACTCCACGAAGCGGGAGCGAAGATCGTCGCAGTCAGTGACTCCACAGGGTGCGTCTACAATCGCAACGGCCTGAACATTCCCGAGCTGATTCACCTGAAAGCGCTCACCGGCCGCGTGTCGGGTTTCCCTGAGGCCGAGGAGATCGAACACGCCGAGCTGCTGGCGATGCAATGCGACATCCTGGTTCCGGCAGCGCTTGAAAATGCCATTGACGCCGGCAACGCATCCGCCGTCCGTGCCAGGATCATTGCTGAAGCGGCCAACGGTCCGTTGACGCCCGCCGCGGACCGCATCCTCGAAGACAAGAAGGTCTTTGTCATTCCTGACATCCTGTGCAACGCAGGCGGTGTCACAGTCTCTTACTTTGAGTGGGTGCAGGACGAGCAGCACCTGTTCTGGGAGGCGCAGGATGTCTACAACCGCCTGGAGCGGGTGATGCAGACGGCCTTCCGCGACGTACTGAAGATCCATCTGGAAAGCAAGGTTCCCATGCGTCTGGCCGCGAATATGCTGGGCATTGGCCGTGTGGCAGAGGCGGTAAAGCTTCGCGGCGTTTACCCCTAGCGGCGTATCGAAATCCGGCAGATTGGCAGGGAAGTCGCCTCCATCCTGCGTACGAAAGCGCTAAAGGTGTAGTATTTCTTTTGTTGGAATTGAATACTATCGCTTGGAGCATCTCGAAATCATGGCAAAGGAAACTCCCGAGGCCGCCAAACCGGCAGCCGATGAAGTCCTGCTTATTACGAGCGGGGATTTGCGTCTCTCAGCCAACCAGGTTTGCTGGCCGGCCCAGCGGGATATGGAAGAAAAACTGACTGCGGCCTTCGCACGCAAGGGCTACAAGCTGGTCCGCGCTCATCCGTACGACGAGAAATTGAAGCACGGCTTCATTTCATCGCAGCGCATGGGTATGGATGTCTTCATGAACATTCACCCCGAGGCACGGCTTGTGTTTGCCACCGCTGCCTGGCAGTACAGCCATCACGTGCTGCCCGGTCTGCGCAGCCACAAGGGGCCCATCCTCACGGTCGCAAACTGGTCCGGTCAGTGGCCTGGGCTCGTGGGTTTGCTCAACCTGAACGGGTCGCTCATAAAGGCTGGCACAAAGTTTTCCTCCATCTGGAGCAAGGATTTTACTGACGATTACTTCCTGCACGGCCTCGACGAGTGGCTCAGCAAGGGCACGGTGACGCACGATCTGTCGCACGTGCATGCGCTGGACAAGAGCAAGCTGCCCGCCGAGAGCGCCAAACAGGGCGCAGCTCTGGCCGGCGAGCTCAAACACCGCAAGGCCATCATGGGCATCTTCGACGAAGGCTGCATGGGCATGTACAACGCCATTATTGACGATGAGCTGCTGAACCCGGCGGGCGTCTTCAAGGAGCGGCTGAGCCAGTCTGCGCTGGTGGCCAAAATGCGCACCGTCACTGACGCCGAGGCCAAGGCCGTCTACGACTGGCTGGTGACCAAAGGCGTACACTTCGACTTCGGCAAGGATCCGGCGACGGAGCTGACCCCCAGTCAGGTGCTGGATCAGTGCAAGATGTACATTGCCGCCGTGCGCATCGCCGCGGAGTTCGGCTGCGACGTGATCGGCATTCAATATCAGCAGGGACTCAAGGACATGGCGCCGGCCTCCGACCTGGCCGAGGGCATGCTGAACAATGCCGACCGGCCGATGGTCTTCGCCGAAGGCGACAGCCAGGAACTCTATGCGGGCGGGCCGCTGCCCCACTTCAATGAAGTGGATGAATGTGCCGGCATGGACGCGCTGATTACCAACCGCTGCTGGACCGCGCTCGGACTGGATCCCTCCACCACCCTGCATGACGTACGCTGGGGCGATCACTACAAGGGAGACGGTCTGGATGCCTTTGTCTGGCTGCTGCAAATCTCCGGCGCGGCGCCTGCCAACCATTTTGTGAATGGCTATGCCGGCGCCAAAAGCGAGCGGCAGCCGGCCATGTACTTCCCGCTGGGCGGCGGCTCGCTTAAGGGCGTTGGCAAGCCCGGCGAGATTGTCTGGAGCCGCGTGTTTGTAGAAGGCGGCGCGCTGCACGTGGATTTGGGACGCGGCACGGTGGTATCCCTGCCTGAGGCTGAGACCGAACGCCGCTGGCGAGAGACCACGGTGCAGTGGCCCATCGTTCACGCCATTCTGCACGGCGTAAGCCAGAATCAGATGATGGCTCGCCACCGCGCCAACCACGTCAACGTAGCTTATGCGCCCAGCGCGGAGATGGCCGACAAGGCACTGGCCACCAAGGCTGCCATGTTTGCTGAGCTGGGCGTCAACGTGCATCTCTGCGGCGTGAAAGAAAGCGCCTGAGCCGCGTATTCCGCCGCTGAGTTGGCGAGTAGCCGGTAAAGCTCTCCTCTGCCAGTCGTGCCCTCCGGGTCCTCTCATGAAAGGACCCGGAGGGCGTTTTATTTTGCACGCTTACGACGACTCGACCTCTTCCGCGGCCATCAGGATCCCCATCTCGCGGTAGATAGGACGAACCACTTCCCGCACCGACGGCAGCCGCGTGGCAAACCATATCGCGCCCAGCATCACGACGGATCCGTTCAGGATCACCGCCAGCGGCGCGCCGATTGCGTTGGCCATAGCTCCAGCCAGCAGGCTGCCGAAGGGCGCCATACCCACAAACGCCATGGTGTAGTAGCTCATCACGCGGCCGCGCTTGCTTTCAGGCACCAGCGTTTGAATCACGGTGTTGCTGGCGGCCATGCCCTGCATCATGCCCGCGCCGGTCACAGATGCCATCAGCATTGAAAGCCAGAATATATGCGAAAACCCAAAGCCGATCAGCCCCGACGCAAACACCGCCCCAGAGATGGGAATGATGCGGATGAGTCCCCGCACGCTCTTGCGCGCCGCCAATGACAGCGCTGAGATCAGTGCGCCAACGCCCACCGCGCCCATCAGGAAGCCGAGAGTGTGTGGTCCGCCGTGCAGCACCTTGGCCGCAAAAATGGGCATCAGCACCACGAACGGCATGCCCATCAGGCTCACAATGGCAAACAGCATCAGGATGGTGCGGATGGGCAGAAAGCCCGAAACGTAAGTCCAGCCTTCATGCAACTCGGTAAAGGTTGAAGTCTCTTTGCGCTGCGGCGGCGCAACGTGGATGCGCATCATCAGCAGCGAGGCGATCACAGCTATGTAGCTGATGCCGTCAATCAGGAAACACCAGCCTTCGCTGCTGGCGGCGATAATGAGGCCGGCCAGCGACGGACCTACGAGCCTTGCCAGGTTCACCATGGAAGAGTTGATGGCGATGGCGTTGCCCAGGTCGCTGCGGTCCTCCACCATCTGCACCATGAAGGCTTGGCGGCCGGGCATGTCGAAGGCGTTGATTAGGCCCTGCACCGCGGCCAGCACCAGAATCCAGGGAATGGTGATGCGGCCGGAAAGCGTCAGGACGGCGAGCGTCAGCGACTGCACGCTTGAAAGCGACTGTGTCCACACCAGCACCTTCCGGCGGTTCAGCCGGTCAACCCATACGCCGGCAAACGGCGCCAGCAGAAAGGCGGGTATCTGGCCCACAAAGCCGACCGTGCCCAGCAGCAGCGCCGAGCCGGTAAGGCGGTATACCAGCCAGGCCGTGGCGATACGCGTCATCCAGGTGCCAATGAGCGAGATGCTCTGGCCGCCAAAGTAGAGCCTGAAGTTGCGATGGCGCAGTGCGCGCCAGGTGTGCGAGACGCTGTCGAGCTTGCCGGAGGCCCAAGGTGTGGCTGGCTTTGGGGGGCTCGTTTTTGATTTGTCGTCGGTCGCGTTCAAGGTCGTCTCAAGACTCCGTTTTTCCGTGCTGCATCGGGCGCCCATTTGTGCGCCTTGGAACAAGGATGCCGCGGGAAGGCAAAATGGCTCGGGGAGGTTGTCCTTATCCCCATTTTGCCTGATTTGGGAGCTTGTGTGACCCCGAGTTTGCCCTGAGCCTGCCGAAGGGGTTGCCGTCTCCGTCGGAGACAGTGCCTTGCTGCCGCCCAACAAACCGCAATCCCCCATAGATCAAAGTTGTTGAAAAACCGCGTGGCCGAAATCGGCAAGCACCCGCCAAATGGATCGAGCCAGGCTATCGGGCTCGGGCAATGTTTACCAGATAGAAACATTCTTGTCTGGCAATCTGCCTTTAATGGGCACTTCAGTGATCGCAGATGAGAGAGTACTGCAGCGAAGGTGCAAAAGCGCAAGATGCGGGGAAACAAATTCTCCCGGGATAACATCGGTCGAGTAACCAGCCGCGCCGCTGTATATGGGGTAAGGATATTACCTTTGAACGCTTGGAGACTACACTAAGGTGACTATCCCGACGTGACTGTACCGAAGGCGAAACTGGGGATGCCCAACCCCATAAGTGTGGTGTAAAGTAACTCTTCTATAAACGAGACTGGACTCCGGACCAAGCGAGTGAGCAAGGATCCGCCGCCAAAGGACTAAATAGCGCCAGACTTCGCTCCATTGTCCAGAAACAACACCTCCCATCCCAATCGAACAATAGCCGCCCGGGCATTCCACGGACCGCGCGGGCAAACCGGATTATCCCGGAATGTTGGCAGCGCCAATTACTGCCGAAAGGTCGGGGTCGCGCCGGTTTTCCGGGAGAAATCACGAAGTGGGTCCGCGGGACAGGTTGCATTTGGCGAGTTAGCCCCCGCGTTGAGGAGTTGCGATTAGGCGGGATGCTGTGAGTTAGTTCTCCGGTCTTGCTAAAAGCAACCGTGGTGCCTCACGGTACATATCGGCTCCGCGAATCTCCTTGAGTTACTGCGTAAGTACCAAATAGCAAATATGTCCCACGGTGGACAGTGTAGACATCTGCGCACAATCCCCCTATCCATGAAATCCAGAGCAGTGTTGGTAAAGTGACTGATTCTAATAGATTCGGATTTATGCAAAAGCTTGGCACGTGAATTGCATAAGAAGTGTAGGTGGATCGCGCGATAGTGGCAGCATGAGGACACAAAGCGTTGTCCCCTGTACTGAGTGGATCAAGTTGCTGCGGCCGACAAGCGGACAACCTAAGGAACCTCTGAAGAACTCCCCGATCCACAACTGATGCAGGTAATGTGGAGTCAGGGAGATCGATCAGGCATGCGGCAAATGACATTGGCCCATCAAGCAGAGTTTCAACGTTACTCGAAGAAGACCCGGCGCGAACAGTTTCTGGAAGAAATGGATGCCGTCATGCCTTGGGCTGAGTTGTTGTCGCTGGTTGAGCCGCATTACTCAAAGGGGGAGATGGGCCGCAAGCCGGTAGGCCTCGACATCATGCTACGAGTCTATTTTCTGCAGCAGTGGTTCGCGCTCTCGGACCCTGCGGTCGAAGACGCGCTTTACGAATCGCCGGTGCTGCGGCGCTTTGCAGGCATCGATCTGGGCCGGGCTCCGGTGCCCGACGAGACCACCATTCTCAACTTCCGTCACATGCTCGAAGAACACGAACTGGGCGGCCAAATGCTGGATGCGGTGAATTTGTATCTGGCCACTCGCGGCATCCGGATCACCACCGGGACCATTGTGGATGCGACCATCATCCACGCACCTTCGTCCACCAAGAACGAGAAGAAGGAGCGCGATCCGGAGATGCATCAGACCCGCAAAGGGAATCAGTGGTATTTCGGCGCCAAAGCGCACATCGGCGTCGATTCCAGGGAAGGGGTTGTGCATTCGGT
Organism: uncultured Acidobacteriota bacterium; assembly: GCA_963830225.1. GTDB lineage: Bacteria > Acidobacteriota > Terriglobia > Terriglobales > Acidobacteriaceae > Telmatobacter. The sequence goes on from CAWHLO010000001.1 coordinate 2,525,553, forward strand.
GTGCACCTCGGCGGCGAGCGTTTCCGATGTTCACATGCTGCCCGACCTGTTGCACGGCGACGAGAGGAAGGTCTGGGGCGATGCCGGTTACCAGGGAAAGACCGAGGCGATTCGTGAAGCTGCGCCTGCCGCCCAGGACATGACCAGCCGCCGGGTGAAGACCAAGGCCGGTGTCGATGAAGTGCAGAAGCGCAAGAACCGGACCAAGGCCCGGGTGCGCTCCAAGGTGGAGTGGCCGTTTCGCATTCTCAAGCGCGTCTTCGGCTTTACCAAGGTGCGCTATCGCGGGTTGAAGAAAAACCACGAATGGCTGTGTGCGGCCTTTGCCTTGGTCAATATCTACCAGCACCGCAGGAGGCTGGCGAAGATCAATTTGCAGGTGTCCCCGCAAGGGGCGTAGTGTGTCCGCCGGGGCTCTATCGAGCCTCCGGCGGGCATAACGGCAAGATCGAAAACCGCGAATTGACCAGTTTTGAGTGGATACGGCCAAAGAAAAGCCGTGCACCCTTATAACTCGACGATTTTCAGAGGTTCCCTAAGTGGGAATCTGTGGGAAATCAGTAGCACACACAGAAGTTCTCGATCACGTGGATTCCCATCGTGTCGAGTGGATTTGACGTGTTGACAGGTAGGGTAGGCCAACACGGGACACCTGCTCGCAAAAGTTGAATGGTGGGAGTGACGCCGGGACAAACGAGTTTGAATGCAAGGCTGAAAGTGCCGTACTTAAGGAATTCGTTCAATGCATTTCTTTGACTATCTTTCGAAATCTCCAGGGATGCGGGACCGGCAACAAAGGTGCGGAAGAGGGAAGACAGTTACCTGGATTCGCGGTCTGAAGCGTTTGTTGCGTAGATTCCGGTCGGAGGAAGGGCAGTCCCTTGTCGAATTTGCATTTGCGGCTTTGATGTTCTTTTTCCTGGTGCTTGCAGTGTTTGATTTCGCACACTTGTTCTTCGTGGAAATGGACGTTCAGAACGCCATTCAAGAGGCTGCTCGATATGGGTCGACGGGAAATCATCTGCCGGATCCGAAAAATCCCGGTCAAAATCTGTCGAGAGTAAAGTCTATCGTTGACACTCTCAAGAAAAATGCATGGGGCGTGACCGTCTCAAACATTCGAGTATCAAGCCTGAACGGCGGCTCAGGGAGCGCCGGTGGTCCAGGAGATATGGAGACCGTTTCGACGACCGTCAGCATGCCATTGGCGACACCGGTGGTTGCGGCGTTTTTCCCAAATGGGAAATTTACCTTCACAGCGAGCGTCACGGTCATGAATGAACCCTTTCCACCCGATCAAACGCAATAGATGGGAAACACGAGATGTTCAAGCGGCTTAAACAAGGCTTTCGATGGACAAAGCGACTTAAGAACGAGCGAGGATCGGCCCTCGTTGAACTCGCGCTTTGTCTGCCAATGCTGCTGATACTGGTCTTTGGGCTCATCGATTTTTCGCAGATCATTTTCAGTAAACAAGTAATATGTGGCCTCACCAGGCAAGGCTCCAATCTTGCTTCTCGCGGAACCAGCCTGCCTGACACTTTGTCGGCGCTCAGTACGCAGGGTGCTGCGTTGCATATCGACACGAAAGGCAGGATCATCGTAACCGAGGTGGCCGATGTCAAAGGCAAGCCCCAAATTAAAGATCAGGTGGAATCGCCAACTGGTATTGCGGTAACCAGCGAAGTTGGCTCTGGAGTTGGGAATCCAGCCAACGTTCCATCAAGTGCCAAAACCTTGCTGAACGCAGGTCAGACGATCTATGTAACTGAAGTGTATTACTCCTATACTCCCGTGACACCAATCGGTAATTTTCTTAGAACATCTCTTAGGGCCTGTTAACACTACTGGAATGGGGGCGACGGGAGCCGATTTTTTCGAGTTCAAGGAGTGAGGAGTGACGCATACCGGGTGTCTGCTAGCGACGATCGACGCAGAAATCGGGAAAATCGGCCCCGTCCCTTCGGGTTGCGGCGAAAATCGGCTCATCCTTGTCGCCGCGGCGACTCGTCCTCGCCTTGGAATCACCAAAGTCTGCGTCCTCCGCCTCGGCTGAGACCATTTTCGCTCGCAACGCCATCCATCCCTGTAGTGTTAACAGGCCCTAGTCCCACGTTATATGAATCGGCGTATTTTTGAGAGGAGGATCCAGTGCATCTCATGCGAGGTCGGAATGCGGCTGGGAAAGAGAGCGGGCAAATACTGGCCTTGTTTGCCATCATGCTACCTCTCTTGTTGATCTTTATGGGGTTATCAATCGATTTTGGTCTTGGCTTTTTGACCAAAGCCGAACTTGGGAAGGCGTGTGATGCGGCGTCGTTATCGGTCATGCGAAACCTGGGCCGAGGGGAGACTGAGGCTACCGCTATCGGGAACAGCGTGTTCGCCTTAAACTACAATGCGAACTCTGCGTTGAATGCGGCGGCACCGAGCGTGAGTATTTCCTATTCGAAAGACTCTTATGGTGAGCCTATTGTCAATGTTTCTGCCGTCGCCAAAATCCATACCTTCTTTATTGGACTTGCCGGCTTTAGAACTCTCAACATAGGTTCCTATTCCCAGGCCACGCGCCCGCCCGTGATCCTTTCAATGGTCTTGGATAAGTCTGGTTCGATGAACCTCAACGGTGGGGCAACGGCCTTGCCTCCCGCGGCGAAGGATTTTCTTGGCTACTTCATCGAAGGCACCGATCGGCTTGGAGAAGTTAGCTTTTCGTCGGTTGCAACTGAGGATGTGGGGATCTCCCAGACTTTCCTGAGGCCGATTAAGCGCTCCTTGAACAGGATGACGTTCGGCGGAGCCACCTTTGCACAAGGCGGACTGCTGGATGCCCAGACCCAGGTCCAGGGCGTTTCCAGCCCACCGCCAAATGCCGTGAAGGTAGTCCTATTTTTCACAGATGGTTGGGCCAATACCAATCAGGACACTCTGGCTTGTGGCAAACAGGTGAACTATGGAGGCTGCTCTCCGGATGAGCAGGCGGTCGGTTGGTGCAATGGGGTTTCGTTTATGTCCCCGACGAATGGAAGGACAGAGTCATGCAATGCCAGCACTTTCCCAGCGCAAGAACCAGGTCTTTCGCACTCGCTCAATATATCGAATATCAGCAATGACGCCATGTATCGTACGGTCCAATTGGCCAATCAGATGAGAACGCAGGGGACAACGATTTACTCGATTGGTTTGGGTGATAAGATCAACACGGACTATCTCCTGAAGGTTGCGAATGACCCTGCCAGTCCGCAGTACGACTCTGGCGAGCCATCCGGAATCGCGGCCTTTGCTCCCACGGCAAGCGACTTGGATACTGCTTTCCAAACAATCGCCTCGAAAATCCTCCTCCGCCTGACGCATTGAAGCTCTGATAGGGGCACGTCCCTCCCTTTGCATGCGGTTCTCGCCGAATGCCTTGTAGAAATAGAGCGAGCGTGATGGGAACCGCAGGCAGGATTAAGGGTTTGGAGTTTGATCTTGCAGGGCGTTCAGCCACGTTTTCGGTGCGGCTTTCCAGCGGCAGCGTAATCAGTCCGTATCCCTTCGGGCAAGCTTTCAATTACCTGCAATCTGATCTCCAGTCATGACCCCCGGTTCGTCCAGAAAAAAGAAACGGGCTTGCACCAATGCCAGGGTGTATCCTCATTTCGACCTATGAATACCCATTTCTCCAAGCTTCTTGCCCTTGCCACTCTGATTGCGGCGATTGCCTTTGTCTCCGCCCAGGAATCGCCGAAGCCGAATCCGAAAGCCACCGAAGTCTGGCACCCTGTGCCTCCCGTCGTCACCCCCGGCGCCAGGGATTCCGATCCGCCCTCCGACGCAATCGTTCTCTTCGGCGGCAAGAATCTCGACCAGTGGGTCTCCGCCCAGGACCACACGCCAGCGAAGTGGTTTGTGCACGACGGCATCATGACCGTGAACAAGGCGCACGGCGTGGGCAACATTGAAACCAGAAGGAAATTCAAAGACTACCAGCTTCACATCGAGTGGCGTATTCCGCCTGACATCACCGGCAGCGATCAGGCCCGCGGCAACAGCGGTGTTTTCCTTGCTTCCACCGGGCCCGGCGACGACGGCTACGAACTCCAGGTTCTCGACTCCTACCACAACAAGACCTACGTCAACGGCATGGCCGGCAGCCTTTATAAGCAAAGCATTCCCCTGGCCAACGCCGCGCGCAAGCCGGGTCAGTGGCAGACGTACAACGTCATCTGGACCGCGCCACGCTTCAACCCGGACGGTTCGCTCAAAACGCCTGCGTACGCAACCGTCTTCTGGAACGGCGTGCTGGTCGACAACCATTTCCAGTTGAAGGGGCAAACGCTCTACATAGGCAAGCCCTTCTACAAGGCCTACGACCGCGCGCCCATCAAACTGCAGGCCCATGGAGACAAGAGCCAACCCATCAGCTACCGAAACATCTGGGTGCGCGAACTACCGTAATACGCTTTGCTCGCCCCAGGGATCATCGCGAGGCGTTATCTTTCGGCGCGTCCCCTCTATGCGTGAATCTCGCTGAGGCGCACCGGGCGATGCTCCTGGCTGGATTTTCCGGCAGCGAGCGCCAACACCACAGGCGTGCGGCTTTCCGCCCCGGTCACGGCCACCGGCTTGTCTTCCAGCACTGACTCGGTAAAGGCCTGCAGTTCGGCGGCAAAGCTGTCAGTATAGCGCTGCATAAAGAAGTTGTACGGAAGGTCCGAGTAGACGCACTTCTCGCCGCTCACCACCACCTGATTGGGATAGCGGTTATCCGCTGCAATCTTGCCCTTGCTGCCCAGAATCTCCACCCGCTGATCGTAGCCAAAGGTGGATTTGCGGCTGTTGTCCACGGTGCCGATGGCGCCGGATTTGAAGCGAAGCAGCACCACGGCGGTATCGAAGTCCTCCTCGGCTGCAAAACCGGGATCGACCATCACCGCGCCCGTCGCGTAAACCTCGTCCACTTCCTCGCCCATCAAAAAGCAGGCCATGTCGAAGTCGTGCACCATCATGTCGAGAAAAATCCCGCCTGAAGGCCGCAGATAGCTCAGCGGCGGGGGAAACGGATCGCGGCTCACGATGTGGAAGAGGTTCGGAGCGCCGATTTCCCCCGAGGCCACCGCCTGGCGAACGCGCAGAAAGTTTGAATCGAAGCGGCGGTTAAAGCCCACCTGCAGCTTCACTCCCGCTGCTTCCACCGCCGCCAGCGCGCGGTCAATTTCCTTGAGGCTCAGCGAAATGGGCTTCTCGCAAAAGATGTGTTTGCCGGCCTTCGCCGCCGCCACAATAAGGTCGGCGTGCGTATCGGTGGGCGAGCAGATCACAACCGCATCGATTTCGGGGTCGGCAAGAATTTCCTCGCCCGTGGAAACAATGCGCGGAATATTGCAGCGCGCCGCAACGGCCTGTGCGACTTCCGTTCTCGGGTCCGCTAGCGCGGCAAGCTGTGCCTGCGGCACACGGAAGGCAAGGTTCTCAGCATGAACAGGGCCAATGCGCCCGGCTCCAATCACTCCAAAGCGAAGTCTGCCACTCATGGATCGCTCCCAATCTCCGTTCAAACTCTGCCCAGCCAGTCTAGTCGATTGGGCCGGGCCCAGTGGTTCATGCTCCGCACTGCTCCGAGTGTTACCGGCAATCGCCGCCCGCCCGGCTCTTAAGGATGCTGACTCACCACAAGCGAGGGATCATCCCGCAATAGTTGGCTGCCCTTGTTAGGCTCACCCGCCCAGTGATCTTTCGTTGTTGCCGAGGTGCGGGAAGCAATGATAGCCCTGTAACCAGGGGGTGCAGTCAACATGGACGGCCTGGGAATAGAAGTTCTGTTCATTGCGGGTTTTGGACCCATCGACCGCGACGTTGCTGCGAGCCGTGCGCTGTATGCCGACAGCCTTGGCATCTCCTTCCGAGAAGACGCGGGCGGCTATCTTTATACGGGCGCTCTTCAGGGCGCAAAGCACTTTGCTCTATGGCCTCTTTCGCAGGCCGCGCAATCCTGTTTTGGCGCCGATTCCTGGCCCGACAGTTTTCCCGTCCCGCAAGCCTGGCTGGAGTTTGAAGTGGAGAATGTAGAGACGGCTACCGCCGATCTTGAATCGCGCGGCCACCGAATGCTCATCAGGAACAAGAAGGAACCGTGGGGCCAAACCGTAAGCCGGTTCCTGTCACCTGAGGGCTTGCTGGTTGGTATCACCTTCACGCCATCCATGCGAGAACAGTAATCATCCCCTCTCGCAATATTTACATCCAGGGTGGATACTGCCTTTTCCCTCGTTCCATGTTTGAGCATCCACCCACTAATTAAGAAAGATGTGCGGATGAGGCACGTCCATATCCACGACACTCCCGTGCTCCATCCAAGCCAAGTGCCCCAATATCCACCGGCCAACTTCCCGCAACCTCCAAAACGTCATTCAGGCAGATCGATGACTTCCGGTATGCCGATCATTCGCACAAGGGCCAGTGCATTTGTCTGTCGCGAGATTCCTGGTTTTAGGCGATAGTCAAATGCCAAAGGTTCATGCGGATCATCGTTCTGCATATGAACATTGGCTCCTTGCAGTTCCTCATTCTCTCCAATGCCGGTGAGGGCAAGGTCATGGGTCGAAAGTGTACCCACGGAGTCGCCCGCAACCAGCGCACGAATTAAGGCCTCAGCGGCGATCTGTCGATCTCTCGAATTCGTTCCGCTCAGAATCTCGTCTATGAGAAATAAAACCGGTTTCCCGGACTCGACGGTACGAATTGAATCGCGCAAACGTTCGACTTCGGCTAGAAATTTAGACTTACCTTCCAGGAGCGAGTCTTCGATCGAAAGAGAAGCACAGACGTGAAAGACCGATGTTTCGAGCCGGCTCGCGCGCACCGGAGCACCAGCTGAGGCCAGAATGGCATTCAATCCAATGGCACGCAGAAGGGTGCTCTTTCCCGCCATATTTGAGCCACTGACCACATAGAATTTCGTCGAGCGATTGAGCGCAATGTCGTTACCGACGCAGTTGCCTCGGGGAAGAAGGGGATGACAGAGCCCTTCTGCCTCGAACCGTGCAGTACCATCCAAAAGTTCTGGAAACTTATATCCTGGATGCTCCCGGGAATAGCACGCCAAAGCATTTAACGCTTCAAATTCCGCCCATGCATCTAGCCAGTTCTCGAATTCCCTCTGGTGTACCTCGCGCCATCTTTCGGCGGCTAAAACCAGTTGTGTACCAAGTGCCAGCCACAACGAGAACGCATAGATGATCATGTCCTCCCTCCGCTGTACAGCGCGGAGCAGGCGGTCCAGCTTGCGGATGTGAGTGGCGGCCTTCGGCAGGCTGACACACTCGACGAGGTTGCTCAATTTGGCTGACCGAAACCGTTGGCGATCCAAAAGTGCGACTCCTTGCCGCAGTATCGCAATGTCGCCGCCGAGCACCAGTAGCGTCCTTATATCCTTCCTAACGCGGCGCATCAATACCAGACTGATCCCTCCCTGTGTAGCAAGCAGTGGGATGAGCGCAAACGCGACTGCGCTCCAGGGAAGTGCAGTCGCACAGAGGCCCAACAGCACACTGGCAGTCCCGGAAAAGAGCAGGAATACAGGAACGAAGTGCGGAACCTTGAGAGGTGGCCGATCGAGCCATTCGCGAAGATGTTCAGCAAGGCAATTCTGGAACTGATAGTCTCCGAGCACAGCAACCCTTTCACGCAGGTCATCGTTCTCTCGCAGTTCTTTCACTGCCTCCTGTCGAGCCCTCGCTTCTTCGGGCAGAGGCGGATCGAGCAGGTACGAAGCGAGCCGCTCAGCACCGATTTCGGACCGCGCTGTGCAGATCAGTTCAAAAAGCGACCCTTCTCCCAAAATGTCCAGATCCGACTGGTACAGATGATGAGCGCGTGCATATTGCATCCCGGTGTGCCCTTTGCCGCGCCAGTTATCTTCCAGACGGTCGATGCCGCGCTCATAAAAGTCCGACTTGCGCGCCAGCGAAATTGCTGTTGCACGGGACGACGCAAAAATGCGGAGCCCCCAGATGGTTCCGATAGAGGGTATTGCCAAAGCAGGCAATGAAATCCCCGTTCCATGTGCCGCCAAAATCAGAAGTACCGCCGCCACAACAATGCTTGCGGGAATGATGATCAAAGCCAGGTATTTGCGCGCCTGCAGAGCTGAAATCTGACTCTGCATATCCTGAATCTTCGACCTGTAGTCAGCGAGTACCGCGTGGGCATGTGATTGCCCCAAAGAAATGCTCATAAATGGACCTTCTCCTCCCCTGCACAATGGGCAGAGGTCGTATGCGAAGACAAAGGAAAAACCGGGACCAGGCAATAGCGTTGGTCCATGTTCTTGAGATCGGCAAAGAGGATTAAGAGAAGGTCGGCGGGGGACGCTGAAAGAGGGGACAGAGACTCGGTGCTGTAGACGCTGGCGGGCAAACGAAAGAGACTTCCCGGAATCTTGTATCGCCAGCGGGCCTAAGCCATGAAGACGGAAGCACAATCAGACAGGCTGCAATCGCCCGGAAGATATCCGCGGAGCGTGCCACCAGGAATAGCATGAAGCAGCCCAGTAAGCAGCCCAATAAGAGGGCCAGGATTGTTCGTACGAGTCCCGCCAACAAAAGCAACTGATAGAACGGCGAGCAGAGCGCAAGGATGTAAAAGGCCGCTTTCGCGGCGGATTGCCGGTATCCTTGCAGTTTGCTCACGGAACCTCTTCCTGCCTCGATCATTGTACGCCGGGCGCATTATCATTCGCTGTCACGCACCGCCAGTAGCTGGTACGGCTCATTGTCCGTGTTTTGGTCGGTCGGCTTATTGCCTTCTATCACCCGCGTCGGAACTCTTCTCGCCAACTGCGGTGCCGCGGAGACCAACTCAGGCTCAAAGCATACTCATTCAAAACAGGCCGCAGCGGAACGGGGGCCGGTGTCAAAGCCGTACGCGGAACCGGGTTCCCTAGCCACTCGGCATACATCGGCAGCCATTCCGTTTCCTCAGCCGCATCCCCATCCACAACGTTGACCGCACCCGCCGGCCAATCGAGCGCCTGCAGCGCCGCGCGCGCTGCATCTTCCACATGTACAAAATTTGTGATCGTAGACGTGGCTTCCACCTCGCCGGCTCTCACCTGATTGGCGAAGCTGCCTTCACGGTCATACCGGGTGCCTGGGCCATAAAACAGCCCATAACGCAGAATCACGTGCTCGGCAATCTCCTTCGTTGCCGATTCCAGGGCGGCCACGGCCTGTATCATCCTGCCGCGCGGCGGCGCTGCATCCATATCCAGCCGTGTGCTCTCAGTGGCAGGCGCATTGCCCGGCTCGTAGATCCAGGCAATGCTCTGTGCAACCATGCGCTGCACGCCAGCCGCCTTGGCGGCGTCCACCAGGTTGCGCGTCCCCATAATGCGGATGCGGCTGTTGGCCGCAAAGTCCCTGGCCCTGAGATCGGTCAATTGGTGCATCACGCACTCCGGACGCTCCTCGGCGAGAACCGCAAACACAGCTTCGCGATCGAAGACGTCGAGCCCGCGCCATCTCAACCCCGCGGCGCCTTCATCCATAGATCGAGTTGCACCAGCGCGACTGACGGCGACAATCTCATGGCCCTCGCTTAACAGCAGCGGCACAAGCAGCCGCCCAATCACGCCGCTGGCGCCGGCAAACAGAATCTTCAATGGAACCTCCAGAAATGCCTTCCATATGGATGCTGCAGACGGCGCAAGTATCCGCAAGAAGGGTGTACAGCAGATCCCGCGGCGCCGAACCCGCACATGGAGTCTTAACCCCTTGTCAATTTGTTACTTGACTTAACCCCAAACCCCATACTACTGTCAGTTAGAATTTGCGCTTGCTCCGGAGGGTCAAAGGTGGAGCAGGACGGGTCGGAAATTCTGGGGCCAAATCCTTAATCTAGTGACCAATACAACGGGGGGTATCTTATGAGGAAGAGTGTATTCTCTTCACGCTTCTCTCTGTCGTTTCTGGTGTGTCTCTTCTCCGGCGCACTATGCCTTGTTAACGCCCAGGCCCCGCAGTCCCCGGCAAGCTCCAACGGAGTGGCTGGTGGTCTACGGTATATCGAGGCCGGTCAGCCGCCGGTGGTAATTCATGCAACCGTTCCGGCCGCTGAGGCCGCACGGGCCGCGAAGGGATCACACGGCCACGGGAACCCATTTGGCGGCGGTGCCAGCAACAATCTCTCTTATAACGGCGGGACCAACGGTATTGGTGTGGAAGCACAGCCTAAAATCTACCTGGTTTTGTGGGGATCGCAGTGGAACAACAACGACCCGAGCGGCGAGGAAAAACTGCTTTATAGCTTTTTCAATGGCGTCGGCGGAAGTTCCTGGTTGAACTCGGTCACGCAGTATTGCCAGGGCGTCTCCAGCGGCACCACCTTCTGCAGCGGTACTGGTACCGCGGCGGGCAATCCGACGGGAATTCTGGCTGGGGTCTGGTATGACAACGCCAGCAGAGCGCCGTCGCGTCCTAAGCAATCCCAGATCGCGGCCGAGGCAGTGAATGCTGCTGCATTCTTCGCCTCACTCCAGGGCCCGATCGATACCGCGAATGCACAGTTCGTCGTCGCTACGGCGACCGGAAACAACGCCTCTGGCTTTGGCACGCAGTATTGCGCCTGGCACAGCTACACAAGTTCAACGATGGGCAATCTGGCTTACACCAACCTGCCTTATATTACTGACGCGGGCGCAAGCTGCGGTGCCAACTTCAATGGTCTGGGCTCCGATGCCGGTATCACCATTGTCGAAGGTCACGAGATGGCTGAAACCATCACCGACCAGTTTCCAAGCTCCGGATGGCTGGATTCCAACGGTGAAGAGAATGGTGACAAGTGCGCTTGGATCTCATCCGGCCAGGGCGCTTCAGCGGATGTTACATTCCCGAACGGCAGCACATTCCCCGTGCAATCGCTGTGGAGCAATGCCTTCAACAGCGATAAAGGCGGCTGTGTGCTCTCGTATTAAGAACTCAGGCAAGTGGGGGTGGGGAGCTTTTCCCTCCGCCACGGAGTATCAGACAGTAAGAGCGGCCATCGAGCCGCTCTTACTGTCTGTTCTCCTTTTGGACCGCGCAGCTCAGGGCAAAAACGGCGTGATTTATAGGAACGCCATCGCCAGGTGATTCACCGCAAACGCCGCTACCCACGCCAGCCCCAGCATATAGAGGAACTGCACCACCGGCCACTTCCAGCTATTCGTCTCCCGCCGCACCACGGCAATCGTCGATGTGCACTGCAGTGCAAACGCAAAGAAGATCATCAACGCCAGCGCCCCGCCAATCGTCACGTCATGCCGCAGCGCCGCTTGCAGGCTGAGCGCCTGCGTTGAAGGATCGGAGCCGTACAGCGTGCCCATTGTGCTGACCATTACCTCGCGCGCCAGCACGCTTGAAAGCAGCCCAATGCCGATCTTCCAGTTGAACCCCAACGGCGCAATCACGGGCTCGATGAAGTGGCCAAGCTGCCCGATCAGGCTGTTTGCAAGGGTTGGCGCCGCAATAATCCCTTTCGCAGTGTGCACCACCGGCAACTGCGCCAGCACCCAAAGCGCGATCGTAACGCCCACGATGATTTTGCCGGCGTTATGCAGAAAAACCTTCGCCCGGTCCCAAACCCGCATCAGGAGCGAGCGCAGTGTGGGCATGCGGTACTGGGGCAACTCCAGAATGAAGGGCGTATCGCTCGACTTCAGAATCGAGCTTTTCAATATTCGTGCCGTCGTAAACGCAGCCACGCCTCCAGCCACGTAAAGCCCGAGCATCACCAGCGTCTGCAGCCCGATCAGCCCGTCGAGATAATACGTCGGTGGCACGAACGCAGCGATCAACAACAGATAAACCGGCAACCGTGCCGAGCAGGTCATGAACGGCGTAACCAGAATTGTAGCCAGCCGGTCGCGCTTGTTTTCGATGGTGCGCGTGGCCATAATTGCCGGCACCGCACACGCATAAGCTGAAAGCAGCGGAATAAACGCCTTGCCGTTGAGTCCCACTGAGCGCATTACGCGGTCTGCAATCAATGCCGCCCGCGCCAGGTAGCCGGAGTCCTCAAGAATGCCGATAAACAGAAACAGCAGCAGAATCTGCGGCAGGAAGACCAGGACTGAACAGACGCCCTTCCACACGCCGTCGATCAGCAGCGACTGGATCCATCCGGCAGGCAGCAGCGGGCTGACAAGATTCCCGATCGCCGTGAGAATGTTGCCAAAGCCGTCAGAAAGCGGCTGCCCGACAGCGAAAACTACTTCAAAGACACCTACCACGACCGCCAGAAACAGCAGCGGTCCCCAGATGCGGTGCAGAAGAATGTCATCGAGCTTGCGGCTGCCCTCGGCTGAAAGTGGCGCCTTGTATCCGGTTCGCCGGCTTACCTGTGCGGCCCAGGTATGTGCGCTGGCTGCATTACCCAACACCGGCAGTGTTAGTGGCTGCGCGACCTCGCCATTGCCTTGCCCGTTGAGGAACAGCGATATTGCTTCTATGCCCGTTCCGTGCACGGCGCTGATTTGCGCCACGGGCGCACCCAGTTCACGCGCCAGCTTGAGCGTGTCAATGTGGCCGCCTCGCATCTCCATGAGGTCGCTCATGTTCAGCAGCACCAGCGTAGGCAAGCCTTCGGCAAGCACAGGCGCAGCCAGCATCAGCTGGCGCGTCAAGTGCAGCGAGTCCAGTACGATCAGAACCGCATCCGGCTTCGGAGTGCCCGGCATCTTGCCTTGTAGTACATCCACGGCAACCCGCGCATCTTCTGAATAGGGAGTCAGCGAATAAACGCCCGGCAGATCAATCAGGGTGAGGTCGTCGCGTCCCACACCGGCCATCAGGCCCATGCGCTGCTCAACCGTGACGCCGGGGTAGTTGGCGACCTTCTGTCTCAGGCCCGTCAGCCGGTTGAACAATGTGGATTTGCCCGAGTTTGGTGGCCCGATCAGCACCACCGTGCGCAATGCGTTCTCGGTTGCCGGTGCGGCCGGCGGCTGGAAGGCAGGAGTTTCGCAGCAACTGCTCATTGCGCGGCCTCGACCAGATCGTGGATTTCATGCGCATCTTCAGCTACCGCAGTCCCGGCGGGGCGCACCTGAATTGCCGAAGCTGTCTCGTGCCGCAGAGCGATCTCCATTCCGTCGACGCCGTATACAGTGGGGTCTCCCGCCGGAGCGCGCCGCAGCGCCGTCACCGATGCATTGGGTACAAAGCCCATGTGCATCAGATGGTTCTGGACTGACTCGGGCAGTTCGAGAGAAACGAGAATTCCGCTCTCGCCTACCGTCAAATCGCTCAGCATGCTCACCCGCGGGACTCCAGACGACCGCCAGAATGGCGACGAGAGGGATATGCGACCTGATTGGTCGGACTTCAGTATACGGCGAATTGGCGTGCTGCCGCAAATGCCATTTTCAGAACGTTTATTGGGCCAATTTCTCATGACCCGACCTCCGAAGGGGAAAGCTTCCCCGGAATCCTCAGGCTCTTCTCGACCCCCCTGGCGGATTCTCGACCTCAGCTTTTTCATCGGCGCGATGGTTCCTTTGTAACAGCACCGCAGGCGGATGAAAGTGACTTAAATCACAGAACATCAGCGAATGTCTGGTTGCATCTCAGAAAATGCCGATGGTACAAGGATGGAATGACAGTCGAGGAGTTTCGCGCGTCACTAACCGGGGCGGAACCGCCGATGGAATTGCCTGTCACGGTGCAGGCGCTGTGGTGGGATGCAAAAGGCGACTGGTCGCGAGCCCACAATCTGGTAAACGATCTGGAAACGCCTGACGCGATGGCCGTTCATGCCTATCTGCATCGCAAGGAAGGCGAGGCGTGGAATGCCGATTACTGGTACAGGCGCGCAGGCCGCCAATTCCATCGGCCAGAACTGGACGACGAATGGGTTGCGCTGGCGCAGAAGCTGGTGGCTGGCGCCTGAGGCTGGTCCGTGGTTCTGCCGTCAAGGTGACTGCGCGAGTTGCGGGAGGGAGGCAAGAGGGCGGCTGGCATTGCTGCTTCGAAGCTGCTTGAGCGGGTCTACCGGATGGGTATTTACCATAATCTAACGTGACGGAAATCACTTACTGATCAGTAAGCATTCAAGTTATTGATATCATTGAATCATTCCAGAATTCAAAGAAAGTTTGCACCAGAAATAGTGCAGTTTTGTACGTTTTTTTTCGCGCACTGGGGTTGTTCTTTGGCCCATTTAACGACGGCTGCGGCAATTTGGCGGTCGTGGACATGCTGGCAATCCTCTGCTTGCGGGTGGCTGGTTCGCAATCTCTGGGAGTTATGTCCATTGTGCACGAAATGGCGAATTAATCTGCAACGTGAGCTGATGGATTTGCGGGTGTTGGGTTGCGCGGCTGTTGGCGGCTGAGGGACTGAGGGGTGGCGGCCGGTTGGAGGGTGCGGTGGGTCTGCGGATTCGGGTGGCGCGAGGTTGAGGTGGTGCTGATCGGTGGATGCTGGCCCGTTTCCGAGGACTGATCACGATTTAGCTGGTTAACTTGGGCGCCGGCGCTACCTGCCAAATCTATTCGTCCCTCCCACGAGTGGACGGCGCGACCGGCGCAAAAGCCGATCCAATCTGCGTCAGTGAACTCACTACCGCGTGGAGAAGGCGGGTCCCCTGGTGAACCCACGGTGCCGCGCGCTCGGCATTGACCCGCTCGAATGCGTCCGCTATGTCAGATGAGGGGAGGTGAGCGTCAGCCAGACGTAGGTCATACGTGCCAAAGAGGGGGGCCATGATAAAAGCTGCATCGCTCGGATTAATAACGGTCCCCAACGCGCTTTCAAGGGATTTCAGGGACCCTCGCTTTTGACCCTCGGGAACAGGAGCGACCAATTGGAGACTATGCGAATCTATGCTGTCCGCGGTTATTCTCGCAATGTCTTTTGCAAGAGAGTAAAAACCTGGTTCGTCAATAGCTCTGAACCTGTGAATGAAACGGAACAGCCTATCCTGCTCGGCATGATGTCTAATCGGTTCGAATCCGAATCGCGATTTGCAGTTCTGATTCAGCTCCTCGATGCTCCTCTTCAAGAACGCTTCGGGAGCTTGGCTTCTTGCAGGCACACCCTGAGCCTGCGCCATGAGCAGCTCGCGCGATACCCCGCCGTCAGGCGCAATATTGAAACCAGCCCAAATCTGCTGTTGCCAAACGTGTGAGTTACCGACGTCTTTCGCGTAGACGTTCACGAGTCCGAGATCGTTGATCCCGAAGGGAACATTTCCTCCTGCCCCAAAATCAATCGCTCCTGTTTGAGCCGTATACCAGGTCAACGACGAACCTCTAAACTCAAGCGCCTTGTTGATAACATCGGGCCTGAACCAAAGCCACCGACCCTTACGCCCCAACTCGTCTGCGCTTTTTCGGTTACCCGCTCCATCGACATAAAAGAAAACCTGCGAAGACACATCGTCGTGCCGAACCCTCGGACTGTGCAACCCAGGCTCGACAAACTCGACCTCCCATAACTCCCCCCAAACGCGGAAGAGCTTGGTGCCCCTAACCCGCTTCGTGGAAGTTTCCGTGTCGAAATCGTCATCGATGCTGACCTCCGGCACGTCTTGGCCCATATCGAAGTTCTTCCGGCCAATGTGGAAAATTGCAATCTCTTCTCCGAAGCGAAGGCCGTGCTCATTTATGGCGGTTATGCTTCCTTGCCATTTTTGGCCATCAGCCTCCTCGACAGTTGGATCATCCGACCACGGCATATCTGGTTTTTCTGCAACAATTACCTCTCGGCTTCTATAGGTGGAAACACAGAGGCACGATTTGGTCGCGGCAAGGAAGTCCTTTAAGTGCTCCGATCTGATTTCTAGTAAACCCGGCGCCCCATTCGGATTTCGAGAAAGCCTGATGACCTGAGTGTAGCCTTCATCAACCGCAAGCCAAGCGTCACCCTCGCGTTTCAGGTTTAAGCCCAATACGAGATCAGGATGCGGGTGCCACTCTTGGTGTTCGATTCGCGTCCCGCGCTGACATAAAACGAGATGTATACCCTTGACGTCTTCTGGGTATGTATGAAATTCATCGGCTCGATGGTATGTCTTGCCTTCGAACCACGGACCGTTGTCATTCATCAAACCCAATTGATGCCAATTTATAACTTTCTCAGCAATGCTCCGCTTCTTTGCCGGGATGGCCGCGGTCACAGCCCCAAAAAACTCATCCTCAAACCCAGGACGGTACTTTTCGGGCGAGCCGATTGTATGCCTTGCTGCTCGCAGCACGACCCAGGCATCGCGATCGATACTACGTGAGCGTATATCTCCAAACTCAAACCAGGCCTGCTGTCTTTCCATTTTGACACCACGGGAAATCTTACTTTATATCTCCCCAAACGAAACAGAATCTGGAACGCAAGTCATGCCGCATCAATCAACTAATTCGCCAATTGCCCAATTCGTATCGAAAAGTCGGCTTTGTGGGTAGCGAGGGGAGTTGTTGGTGTTGCGGGTGGCACGGTTGGGGATTTGTGCAGGCTCGTATCGCGGGCGCGGCGGGGCTGTGGAGAATCCTCATCCTGGCCGCAAGGACAAAAACGCGGCGACGCTCTGTCCCGCAGACGAAGACCTGTCTGAGGGGCCCCGAGGGTCGGCGTCGCCTCTGGTGGTTGGGCCGGTAAAGAAAGACCTAGGCCAGCGGTGCGGTCAGCGGCGACACGGAAGCCGGCTGGCGGTCCGTCGCGCTACCGCATCCAAATCTTGTTGCGCTGCATAAAAATTGTTCCACAATATAAGATTCGCTCCCGTCCCTGTGTCTCGCATCACTGCCACTACCCGCCTCGGGTTACGAGACTCGCCATAGCGGTAGATTTCCGTCAGCCGCCCATACGAGGCAATTCGAATGACTGAACAGAAAACTGTGATTTTGGACGGGAACGAGGCAGCAGCTTCGGTCGCCTATCGTCTTTCCGAAGTGGTCGCCATTTACCCGATTACTCCTTCGTCGCCTATGGCCGAGTGGGCCGATCAGTGGCGCTCGGAAGACAAGAGGAACATTTGGGGCGCGCTGCCCATTGTGGAAGAGCTGCAAAGTGAAGGCGGTGCGTCCGGCGCGCTACACGGCGCCTTGCAGGCCGGAGCCTTTGCCACCACCTTTACGGCCTCGCAGGGCCTTCTGCTGATGATCCCCAACATGTTCAAGATTGCCGGTGAACTGACCCCGGCTACGATGCATGTTTCGGCGCGAACTGTGGCTACCCATGCGCTGTCGATTTTCGGTGATCACTCCGACGTGATGGCCTGCCGGACGACAGGCTGGGGGATGCTGGCATCGAATTCGGTGCAGGAGGTTACAGACCTGGCGCTGATAGCGCAGATTGCCACCCTGGAGTCGCGCATCCCGTTCATCCATTTCTTTGATGGCTTCCGGACTTCGCACGAGGTCTCCAAGATCGTGCCCATCAGCGATGAGGCCATCCGCGCAATGGTCGACGACAAGTACATCATCGATTTCCGTAAGAACGCACTCAGTCCCGACCGGCCCATCCTTCGCGGCTCGGCGCAGAATCCCGATGTCTTCTTCCAGGCGCGGGAGGCGTGCTCGCCTTACTACGCAGCCGTTCCCGCCATCGTGCAGTCGGTGATGGACCGTGTGGCCAAGCAGATCGGCCGCGCTTATCATCTGTTCGATTACTGCGGCGCTCCCGATGCGGAGCGCGTCATCATCATGATGGGTTCGGGCGCGGAAGCCGCCGAAGAAGCGGTTGATTTGCTCACGAAGCAGGGAGAGAAGCTGGGCCTGCTCAAAGTCCGCCTGTATCGGCCGTTCGATGCTTCGGCGTTTCTTGGCGCGCTGCCGAAGACGGTCAAGTCGATCGCTACTCTGGATCGCTGCAAAGAGCCCGGAGCTGCCGGCGAGCCGCTCTACCAGGACGTCATGACGGTTCTGGCAGAAAATGCCGGCAAACTGCCCTTTGCCGCCATGCCTCAAGTCATCGGAGGCCGGTATGGTCTCTCGTCGAAGGAGTTCACGCCGGCCATGGCCAAGGGCGTCTTCGACGAACTGGCCAAGCAGTCACCCAAAAATCACTTCACCATTGGCATTGACGATGACGTAAGCCACTCAAGCCTGGACTATGATCCCAGCTTCTCGACCGAGGATCCGAAGACCGTCCGCGCACTCTTCTACGGTCTCGGTTCCGACGGCACCGTGGGCGCCAACAAGAACTCCATCAAGATCATCGGCAGCAACACACCGAACTACGCGCAGGGCTACTTTGTTTACGATTCCAAGAAGTCCGGTTCCATGACGACATCGCACCTGCGCTTCGGTCCCAACCCCATCCGCTCAAGCTACCTTATTACGCAAGCCAGCTTTGTCGCCTGCCACAACTTCAGCTTCCTCGAGAAGATGAACGTGCTTGAGGCGGCGGTGCCGGGTGCGGTGTTCCTGCTCAACTCGCCTTACTCCGCTGCCGAAGTATGGGACAAGCTGCCGCGGAGTGTTCAGCAGGAGATGCTGCGCAAGAAGATCGAGTTCTACGTGATCGATGGCTATGAAGTGGCGCGCGAGGCAGGTATGGGCGCGCGCATCAACACCATCATGCAGACATGCTTCTTTGCCATCAGCGGCGTGCTGCCGCGCGAAGAAGCCATTGCGCAGATCAAGAAGGCTATTCAGAAGACTTACGGCAAGCGCGGCGAGGCGGTGGTACAGAAGAATTTTGCCGCCGTCGATCAGGCGCTTGCTCACCTTGAAAAGGTAGAGTTGCCGAGCGCAGCCACCTCGGAATTCGATCTGATTCCGGCCATCTCAGACAAAGCACCCAAATTCGTACACGACGTGCTCGGCCAGATTGCCGCCGGGCAGGGCGATCGGCTCCCTGTCAGCGCCATTCCTGCCGGCGGAGCGTTCCCGACTGGAACCGCGCAGTGGGAGAAGCGCAACATTGCGCAGTTCATTCCCGTCTGGGACAAGGACCTCTGCATCCAGTGCGGCAAGTGCGTGATGGTTTGTCCGCACGCTGTGATTCGCTCCAAGGTGTACGCGGCTGAACTGGGCGACAAGGCTCCTGCCACCTTCCAGTGGGCCAAGCCCAAGTGGAAGGGCATGGAGAACGACCACTATACCCTGCAAGTGGCGCCGGAAGATTGCACCGGCTGCGGCGTGTGCGTGGACGTATGCCCGGTGAAGAGCAAGAGCGACGCCAGCCACAAGGCCATCAACATGGAGCCGCAGGCACCGCTACGCCAACCTGAGCGCGAGAACTGGGAGTTCTTCCTTACACTGCCTGAAGCCGACCGCAACAAGCTCTCGCACACGCAGGTGAAGGACCTTCAACTGTTGCAGCCGCTTTTCGAGTTCTCCGGCGCCTGCGCGGGATGCGGCGAAACGGCTTACATCAAGCTGCTTACGCAACTGTTCGGTGACCGGCTCTATATTGCCAACGCCACGGGGTGCTCGTCGATTTACGGCGGCAACCTGCCCACTACTCCCTACACCAGCAATGCGGCCGGACGTGGCCCCACCTGGGCTAATTCGCTCTTTGAAGATAATGCCGAGTTCGGTTTTGGCATGCGCACGGCGCTCGACCAGCAGAAGGAGTTTGCCGAGATGCTGGTTACCCGGCTGGCCTCCGCCATCGGCGCGGAATTCGCAGCCGAGTTGCTTCATGCGCCCCAGAAGACCGAGGAGGAGGTCGATAAGCAGCGCGAGCGCGTCAATGCACTACGCGAAAAGCTCGCCGGCGACTCGAGTTCCGATGCGCGTAATCTGCTTGCCATTGCCGATTCGCTGGTGCGGAAGAGCGTGTGGATCCTGGGCGGCGACGGCTGGGCCTTTGACATCGGCTTCGGCGGCCTGGATCACGTCCTCGGCTCGGGTAAGAACGTGAATGTTCTGGTCCTCGATACCGAGGTCTACTCCAACACGGGCGGCCAGGCTTCCAAAGCCACACCGCGCGGAGCGGTAGCCAAATTTGCCGCGGCCGGCAAGCCAAACGGGCGCAAAGACCTCGCCATGGAGGCTGTCAGCTACGGTTCCGTTTACGTAGCCCAGGTGGCGATGGGCGCCAACGATACCCACGTGATCAAAGCCTTCCAGGAGGCGGAAGCTCACGAAGGTCCGTCGATCATCATTGCCTATGCAAGCTGCATTGCTCACGGCTACGATCTGGTCCACGGCCTGGAGCAGCAGAAGTTGGCGGTCCAAGCGGGTTACTGGCCGCTGATGCGCTATAACCCTGTCCTGCGCGAACAGGGTAAGAACCCCTTCCAACTCGACTCGAAGGCGCCTTCAATCCGGCTCAAGGAATACGCCTACCGCGAAGCCCGCTACACCATGCTCGCGCGCGGCAACCCGGAGATGGCGGCCACGCTCCTGAAGGAAGCGCAGGACGATGTCGAGCGCCAGTGGCGCGTTTATTCCGCCAGGGCCGGAATGCCCGGACGCGGCGCGACGCCCAACATCGCTCCCGAGGAAAAACCTGCAGAGAAGCTGACGGCCGCGGCCGCCGGAGGTGAGAAAGAATGATTGATATTTCCATGCAGTACCTCGGCATGAAGCTGAGCGGACCCATTGCGGTTTCATCCACGCCGTTATCGGAATCCATCGACAACGTCCGCCGAATGGAAGATGCCGGCGCATCCCTTGTCGTGCTCACTTCACTCTTTGAAGAGCAGTTGGCGCTGGAATCGCGGGCCCTGGATGAGGACCTTTCGCGCGGCACCGAGTCGTTCGCCGAGTCGCTTGACTACCTGCCCGACCTTGGCGACTACCGCATGACGCATGAAGTTTACCTGGAGCATCTGCGGCAGGTGCGGGAGGCGGTTGGCATTCCCATTATTGGCAGCCTGAATGGAACCACGCGCGGCGGATGGGTGCGCTTTGCCCGCGACATGGAGCAGGCCGGCGCGCACGCCATCGAACTGAACACCTACGCGCTGGCCACTGACCGCAGCCAGACCTCGGCCGAGATCGAAGCTCAGCTCCTTGACCTGGTGGCGCAGGTTTGCGAGGCGGTCAATATTCCGGTGGCCGTCAAGCTGTCGCAATCCTTCACCAGCATTCCGCACCTGTGCGCGCGGCTGGAAGATGCGGGCGCTCGCGGCGTTTCGCTTTTCAACCGGTTCTATCAACCCGACTTCGACATCGAGACGCTGGAAGTGCGGCCCACGCTGCATTTCTCCACGCCGTCGGAGTTGTTGCCGCGGTTGCATTGGGCGGCGATTCTTTTTGGGCAGGTGAATGCGGATATTGCTCTTACGGGTGGTGTGCACTCGGCGGAAGACGTGTTGAAGGCGATCATGGCCGGGGCCAATGTGGCCATGATGGCTTCAGCACTACACATTCATGGCATTGAGCACATTGCCCGGGTGCTGGTGGACCTGGGCTATTGGCTTGAGAAGCACGAGTACACGTCGCTGAGCGAGACGCGGGGATGCCTGAGCCGGCGGTCGGTTCCGGATACGTCTCCGTACGATCGCGGCAACTACATCAAGACGCTCAGTTCCTATAGTCTGCGGCAGACACAGGCGGCGTTCTAAGCCGGCATTGGGCACGGAGGCGGGGGTGCGGCGGCACACACCCAGTTTCCCAGTTTCCCAGAAACTGGGAAACTGGGAAAATTGGTGGGTTGCGGTCTTTATTTTTCAGCGAGTTATAGCCAAAACCCAGTTTCCCGGTGCGAATTGCGCTTTTTTTCAGGGAATCGCCTTTCATTCTTCTCTAAATCTAAACATTGCAATCATCTGGCTCATTTCTTCCCCCTGAAATCTGCACATATATATGTGTGTGTAAACGTAGGCTTTCGGGCAGCAATCGTAACCACGGCTGCAGGTGGGCATCGGCTGCTTCCATCTGGCTCAGGGCCGAATGCCGGATGAGTTTTCTCGTCTCAATTCTTATTGTGCGCCAGGAGGGCGAAATTCTCTGCAAAACGGCGGCGAGATTTTTGCCGGGCGGCGGGTGTGGCGAGGTTGGAGGAATAAGCTAGCTGAAGTGGAGGTCTGATGACAACGAATTCCGATGCTGCTCCCCGCCAACATGCCCGCACTGGGCCGCCGCCGCCGCAACTGCCTGAGCCCAGCTATGCCGAACGGGTACGCACGCTGATTTCCCAGAGCGCGATGGGGACACTTTCGACACTTTCGCGGAAGCGCGAAGGGTTTCCTTTCGGGTCGCTGATGCCGTATGCGGTGGACGGGCAGGGGCGGCCGATCTTTCTGATCAGCAGCATGGCAATGCACACGCAGAATCTGAAAGGCGATCCGCGGGCGAGTTTGTTTGTGGCGCAGGCCACGGCCGGAGAGGATCCGCTGGGCGCGGCGCGGGCTACGCTGATTGGCGAAGCGAGGCCGGCGCCGGAGAGCGATCGGGCGCAGGTGCGCGAGATTTACCTGGCGGCGCACGAGAACAGCAAATACTGGGTGGATTTCTCGGACTTCAGCTTCTTCCGGCTGGAGGTGCTGGAGGTTTACTACGTGGGCGGCTTCGGCGTGATGGGCTGGGTGGAGGCGCAGGATTACGATCTGGCGTTGCCCGATCCCCTGGCCCCGGCGGCGGATAAGATTCTCGCCCACATGAATGCGGATCATGTGGACGCGATGATCCTGCTGGCGCGGACGCATGCGGGACTGGAAGCCACGGAAGCTTCGATGACGGCGGTGGACCGGCTTGGGTTTCATCTGCGGTTGAAGACCGCGGAGGGGATGAAGGGGATTCGTATCAACTATCCGGGTGAGGTGCGGACGGCGGAGGAGACGCGGAAGGCGCTGGTGGAAATGGTAAAAAGAGCAGCTTCTAGCTCCTAGCTGCCAGCTTGTAGCTGTCACTTATTTGTTTTCAGGTTCTGGTGGTTGGACAGGATGGCGAAAGTGAGCGTGGCCAGCCCCCAAATCGTGACTTACTTGATCAAGCGAAGGAGGGCTTATGGCGGGAGCGCTATATCAATACCTGGCAGAGGATCACGAAAGGCTTGACTCATTATTTCGACGCGCCGTCGCAAAGCCCGGTGAAATCGATCTGGAGTCATACCATGAATTTCGAAAAGGTCTTCTGCGGCATATTTCCATGGAAGAAAAAATCGTACTACCTTCCATTGCGAGGTGGCTGGGCGGCAAGAAGGCAGCCATAGGGGAGCAGCTTCACCTTGACCACGGAGCATTGGTTGCGCTTTTTGCTCCTCCACCAACTCCGTCCATCATGCTTACGATGAGCTCTATCCTTGACCTTCACAACAAGCTCGAAGAACAGGAAGGCGGTTTATACGAATTGCTGGAGAACATGGCAGGGCCTGAAGCGGAGCAAATACTCGCCCAACTCAAATCCGCCCCGCCCGTTGCTGTGCTGCCGAACAACGATAAACCGGAAGTTCTTGAGGCGGCGAAGAAGGCAGTGGCAAGGGCCGGCCGCGAATTCAAGGTGGCGTTATAGGCTGCCAAGGAGTCTTCCATTCGCCCATTCGGATTTGGCGGTTGGATGGGCTGAGTAGAACGGTGAGCGAGGTGTCGCGGATAAAAGGTTGAATTCCTTTGGGGAAGAGCTTTATTCTGGACCCCCCTTTGGAGGTCCTCATGGCTACCATGCCTACCATTGAAAAGCGTCCCCTGCTGATTTCAAATGGGTGGATTCAGGCCGCCCTGTTGATTGTGCTCGCCGGCTTCTGCATTATGGGTGTGCTTACCTACTATAACTACACCGACGAGCCGCCGATTCCGCAGGCTGTGAAAGACACGAACGGGAAAGTGCTGTTTACGGGCGCAGATATCATGGCCGGGCAGCGCGTCTTCCTCGAAAACGGCTTGATGGAATATGGATCGATATTCGGGCACGGGGCGTACCTGGGGCCTGACTTTACGGCGCAGTACCTGCACCGCGCCGCGCTCTCCAGCGTTCAGTTCTATGGGGGCAACGCCAATGCCAGCACTAAGACAATTCAGGATTTCAGAACCAACCGCTATGATTCCAGGACGGGAATCCTGATCTATACGGACGCACAGGCAAACGCATTCAACCAGGCGACGGCCTACTATGCTTCCTTTTTCGGAAACCCGACCACGAAGTATGGCCTGCGACCGAACGATATTCGCGACCCCGAACAGATTCACCAGTTAACGGCCTTCTTCAGCTGGTCTGCGTGGGCCGCTGCTGCCGATCGTCCCGGAGACTCATACTCCTATACGAATAACTGGCCTCCAGAGCCGTTGGTGGCGAATCATCTCACTGCCGACGTCATACTCTGGAGCATGCTTTCTCTGGCGGCGTTGCTGGGTGGCATAGGTTTGCTCTTTGCTGCATTCGGCCACTGGAACATTCTGGGATGGCATGGACGCGAACAGCAGCGGATGTCCTTCCGTGCACCAGATCAGGTAGCATTGACCCCTGCTCAACGATCTACAGCGTGGTTCTTTTTTGTAATGGCGGCGCTGTTTTTGATTCAAACGCTATGCGGTGGGGCTTCAGAGCACTACCGTGCCGATCTGCAGAGCTTTTTCGGCATCGATCTGGCTGTACTGCTGCCGTACAACATTGTGCGTACGTGGCATGTGCAATTAGCAATCTTCTGGGTCGCCACATCGTTTCTGGCGGCGGGGATTTTCCTTGTTCCCATGATTGCGGGGCGTGAGCCTCGCGGGCAAAGGATGCTGAGCTTTGGCCTGCTGGGGGCGCTGTTTATCGTGGTTGCGGGAAGCATGCTGGGTGAGTTTGCCGGTATTCAGGGATATCTTCACAACATCTGGTTTGGCGACCAGGGCTTTGAATATCTCGACCTGGGACGCGTCTGGCAGATTCTTCTCACCATTGGACTCCTTTTCTGGGTCGTGATACTGTTTCGCGGGCTGCGAGGGCGCCTTCGTTCCGAGCACCTGGGTAACATGCCCTGGCTGTTTTTCTTTTCCGCCCTGTCCATCCCGGCCTTTTACGGGGTCGGATTGCTGGCGAGCCCTAATCAAACCTTCACCACCACAGACTTCTGGAGATTCTGGGTTGTGCACCTGTGGGTGGAGGATTTTCTGGAACTGTTCACCACCATCCTGGTGGCGTATCTCTTCGTTCTGCTTGGCGTGGTGCATGAACGAACTGCGCTGCGAATGATCTATCTCGACATCATCCTGTATTCGGCCGGCGGAATTGTTGGCACCATGCACCACCTTTATTTTTCCGGCGAGCCGGCCATTCACATGGCGCTGGGCGCCTTCTTCTCCGCGGCAGAGGTGATACCGCTGACCTTCCTCACCGTGGAGGCGTGGAGTTTCCTGCAACTTGGAGCGACCCAAAGTTCCGGATCGAAGACGGTGTTCCCTCATTACTGGGCTGTCATGTTTCTGGCGGCAGTGGGCTTCTGGAATTTCCTTGGTGCGGGAGTTTTCGGCTTCCTGATTAATCTCCCGGTGATTTCTTACTACGAGATTGGCACAGCGCTGACGGCCAACCATGGGCATGCGGCAATGATGGGTGTTTACGGGATGCTTTCAGTGGGGCTGGCTCTGTTCTGCCTGCGCTATATCATTCCTGAGAAGCGATGGTCAGACAAAGCCGCACGCATCAGCTTCTGGTCACTCAACATCGGGCTGGCCTGGATGGTTTTTGCCACGCTATTCCCGCTCGGGGTTCTGCAGCTTTATCACTCGATTAACGTGAGCTACTTTGACGCACGCACGCTGAATTATATCGGCAACAAAACCAATTCCGTGCTGGAATGGCTGCGCTTGCCTGGCGATGCGCTATTCATCCTGGGAGGCACGCTGCCGCTTCTTTATCTCACGGTGGTGGGGATACTCCATGGCAAGGGCGGGGTTGCGGTGGAGGAACCCAAGGAGATTCTCTTTACCGAAGCGATCGCATCGTCAGAGGAGCAGTGAACGGTGCCCGATGCTTCCATCCGGTTCTTGCTGATACTGGCCTATGCAGCGATGCTGGCTCTCATCGCATACGTGCTGGAGCGCGTGGCGCGCCACGCGCACAGGCGGTCACTGCGCATGAGAACCGTGGGGTTCACTTATCATCCCGAGCGCGACATATGGAGATGCCCGGAAGAACAGCATCTCTTTCCGGTCTTTACCGACTGGACGAAAAAGTCGGTTGTCTACCAGGCGCCTGCCTCCACATGCAATGCCTGCAAACGTAAGCACGCCTGCACCGATTCAAACGACGGGCGGCGGGTGGAACGCCGACTGTCAGAGGATCTGGAATATGGAATGCAGCGGTTTCATCGCGTTCTCTCGATCACCTTGTTGACATTGGCCAGCGTGCTTATGGTGATAGATCTATTTCAACCTGCCAGCGTCTATCCGCGAATTGGGTCGGCTGTAATTCTGATACTGTTTCTGATCTCATTGCAGCGTTTATGGCACTCTCTGCTGCATCCATCGCATGGGGGGCGGAGAGAATACGCCGGAGCGTCAATTCACAAGCTCTTCCGGGAGTTGATCCGCAGTCCTGACAAATGAAAGGGATTGCAGCCTCACCTGTAAGTGACTCCAGGATTGAGTCTGCCATGTGGCGGTTGGATGGGCTGAGGAAAAGCTTGTGTGGGCCACTGGGACAGGATGTGGTGAACGAAATTCGACAACCCGAGGAACGTGAAAATGGCAGCTATTTTGTTTGTGCGCGTGAAGTCACAACTTGATCAACAGGAGCTTGATCGCCGGATACTTGAACGGCGGCCGCGGTTCAAGGAGGTGCCTGGACTGGTGCAGAAGGTCTATGGAAGAGACAGCGCAACGGGCGATACATGCGGGATCTATTTTTTTGAGAGCCGGGAAGCGCTGGTGAAATACCGCGAAACGGAGCTGGCAAAGACGATTCCAAGCGCTTATGAGGCAACCGAGATCCGGCCAGAGGTTTATGAAGTGCTTTTCTCGTTGCATCCCGAGCGGGGGCCGCTCTCAATTTAGCCCCATGTTATGTGGTGTTTGGATGGGCTTGGAAAGAGCCGGATCAGGCGTCTGATTGTGGTCCGGGTTGAGGGGTAACGACAGTGATGACGGTCACGCGAAAGGGTTCATTAGGGGCTTCCCTGGAGTGAAATTTGGAGGATAATACAGGCGGAGGATAAAGCCATGAAGCCCATGATTCAGCTTCATCTGGAAATCGACAGCAAGAAGCCAGAGGCGGTCAATCTTCCCATCCAGGGGCACGAAGAAGAGAAGCCCATTATCCTGGACGACAGAATGCATCGGACGCTCTACCACACCGGACACAAGCCGGGTGGAGGACAGAGGCAGGGCGGTTCGGGCATTTTCTCGAAATAGCAGGGCAATGGACGGACTGCTGTGAAGGCCTGACCGGCTGAGCAGGGTGTTGGGTTCGCTTGAGCCGGCGTACATGCAAGGGTCGGCGCACGCCTGGTAGTTTTCAGGCGGGCGGCGAAGAACGCGGCTGAGCGATTCTCCGATTAGGGCCTTGGCGGCGATGAGGGCGGGATGCCGGTCTGCTGGACATGCGGATGCGCCAGGGGCACCTCTTCGGATGCGATCAATACGCTGCGGTCTGTTCCCTGAAGCAGACGGCGCATCAGCGAATAGACTTTGGTTTCTCTTTGCTGAAAGTATTCGCCGTGAATGGAGAGTCCGTTTACATCCGGTAAAAGCAATTTGGAACAATCGATGTCCCAGACGTTGTCAGGGACCGGACAAGTTCGATCGATACCGGACCGGCCGAGGCGGCGTTTGCCGAAGTGTTTGAGGCCGGCGGAGGAGCCGAGAACGTCGTCGCGGCCGGTGTAGAGAGCAGTGATGCGGTAAGAGAGATTGGCCAGGCCCTCTCCGTCGCCGTGGGAGATGTTTTCGCCGGCACGGAAGATGTCGTTGTCCACGTCGGCTGCGATCATCAGGACCTCCTGCAGCAGGCTGACGAGCAGGGGGCGGTTCTTGCGCGTCCAGAGCGATTCCAGGCCGTACTGCAAAACATAGTTGCCCATGCTGTGGGCGATGACGGAGGTGCGGGCGCGGCAGGCTTTGTCGAGATTGACGGCGGCGGCGGCCTGCTTGTCCAACATCCAGTCATAGAGATCCTCAAAGACATTGGTGATGTCGTCGGCGACCTGGCGCGCGGTGGAGCGGTCAGGGAGGTAGCCGAGGAGCGAGCCCTTGGAGGGCCAGTCGAAGGAGATCAGCTCGCCGAGGCCTTCGGCACCGTCAAAGAGAGTCTCGGCGATCCTGTTATAGAGGATGGCGCTGTCAGCGAAGTTCTCGTTGTAGCCGTGGACGAAGAGGCAAACGTGCTTCTGATCGGCAATGGAAGCGTTGACCGGATGGGGGAATTTGTCGGCCGCGGCGGCGAGGGCATCACGGAATTGCTTTGGGGTTCGCTGCTGCCAGGAGGAGCGTTTGCGGAGGTCGGGTTTAGTACTGGGGTCGGCGGTCCAGTAAGTGAGCTTCGCGAGGTCGCCGCCAAAGCCGTCCGATTTGTCCAGATTCCGATTGGTGATAAGCCAGCGCATGGGTGTCTCCTGAGGGGAGGTTGATTTTGGATTTTGGCAAGGAAACAAGAACGCAGATCTGGGATGAGGAAGTTTCCCATAGGTGGGGCGGTTTGGCAAGGGGGAGGCAGCTTTTAGCTCTTAGCTTTTTTCTCCGAGCCTGATTTTGCGGCGGGAATAGCTCGGTGGTGTCTGGGGGAGTGTTGTTGCGCGGGTATTGAAGACTGGCCGGGCGCGGGCGCATCTATGATTGACTGCGAGGGATAGACGGCAAGGGACAGGCGATGAGAAGTATTCCGGAGATTGTGAGCGAGGTTTTCATCTGGGGCGTGGGGATCACGCGGCCGAAGCCGGGGAAGGAGCGGGCTGCGGCGCTGTTTATTACGCTCACACTTGCCGGGACGGTTTTGGCGGTGGTGCTGGTGTTTCTGTTGCTGGTGCGGGTGTTTTAAAGGCAGCCTCTAGCTGTTAGCTTCTAGTATACTGAGTCTTAAATAAATAGCATAAGTATGGACATGTGACGCATCGGATAGAGTGGGAGGAACTCCGATGCGCACTGGTCGTCCGTTGGCTCCAGTTTCGATTTCCGAACAAGACCGGCTTCAGCTCGTAGCCTGGACCAGGCGGGCGAAGACCGGCCAGGCGCTGGCCATGCGGTCGCGGATCATTTTGTTGGCAGCCGAAGGCATCAACAACAAGGTCATTGCCACCCGCTTGAACACCATCCCCCATACGGTAGGTAAATGGCGGAGGCGATATTTGGAGTTGGGCCTGGATGGTTTGCTCGACGAACCGCGCCCGGGCACCTCACGCAAACTGCGTGACGAACAAATCGAACAGGTGTTGACGCGAACTCTGGAAAGTCAGTCAGAGGCTGCCACGCATTGGTCCACCCGCGACATGGCCAGGGCATGTGGCTTAAGTCAGTCCTCGATCAGCCGCATCTGGCGCGCCTTTTCGCTGGCGCCGCACCGCTCCGAGACGTTCAAGTTATCGAAGGACCCGCTGTTCATTGAAAAGGTTCGTGACATTGTGGGACTGTATATGGCTCCGCCAGAACGCGCCCTGGTGCTGTGCGTCGATGAAAAGAGCCAGATTCAGGCACTGGACAGAACCGCTCCGCTGTTGCCCATGCGTCCCGGCCAGATCGAACGCCGCACGCACGATCATGCGCGCCACGGAACCACCACCTTGTTTGCCGCCCTCGACACCAAGAGCGGCGAGCTGATCGGGCAGACACAGCGGCGGCATCGCTCGCTGGAGTTCCGCAACTTCCTCGATACCATCGAGCAGAACGTGCCCGCGAAACTGGACGTGCATCTGATCCTGGACAACTACGGCACCCATAAAACCCAACTGATTCGTGACTGGCTGGTGAAAAGACCTCGCTTCCATCTGCATTTCACGCCCACCTCGGCCAGCTGGCTCAACCTGGTCGAGCGCTGGTTCGCTCTGCTGACGGAAAAACAGCTCCGCCGCGGCGTGCATCGCTCAACCAAAGAGTTGGAGAAGGCCATCCGCACCTACATCCAACACCACAACAAAGATCCAAAACCGTTCATCTGGCACAAAAACGCAGACCAGATCCTCGATTCCGTCGCCAGATTTTGTGCAAGAACTTCAGACTCAGGACACTAGCTTTCAGCTTGTTTATTCAAGCCTGATTTTGGGGTGGAAAAGGCCGGGTGGAATAGGGGATGCGTGGGTGGATCCCATCCGTGCGGCAAACGCAGCCGCATGGATGAGGCTCCCCGTATGGTGGTTGATTGGACTTAGAAACTCATGGGCGGGCCGGTCCGTTGAGTTAGATAACTCCTAAATCTGATTTCTCGATGTGACCCAAAAAGCTGCGCTTAGCGGGCGACGGTGGAGACGCAGCGCATGCCGCCCAGGCCGCCGGGTTCCAACAGGTTGGCGCTGGGGCCGGATAGCTGGAGATAGACGACCAATGGGGTGCCATTCACTACGATCGGCGTGTTCGATATCTCCAGAGGATAGGCCAGGTGGCCGGATTCGGGGCGGCCTTTGTCCATTAAGTGGAAGACTGCCCAGGGGCCGTTGAACTGCAGCAACGGCAGCGTGCCGGAGCCGTAGTTAGCTATTAACTGGGCTTGCTGACTGGTGCTTAGCGACCACTTGAATTGCTCGGAACCGTGAGAGCCAGAGAGACGCTGGTTGTCGATGACGACTGTGACGCTCTTGATGCCCTTGGACGGAAGGATCTGCGTGGTGAAGGTCATGCCCGGAGCGCCGGGAGCGGGATAGAGCGCAGAGGAGAGCTCGGCGGCGCGGTTGAAGAAGCGAACGAAGGCTGGGTTGACCTTCATGGGCGCGTTGGGCACGGGGACGTACTGCGGCCCCTGGCGCGTGAGGAGCTTGTTGACAGTGGAGTTGTAAAACTGCCAGAGCGAGCCGGTGCCGGGTTGCAGAAGCGCGGCTACCTCAGATGGGCTGGCTTCGACCTTGGCGTTGGAGGCGAAGGGGAACTTTGCCATGACGGGCGCGAAGGCGGAGCAGAAGGAGTGGCCGGCGGCATTGGCTTCAGCGGGGCCGCGGCCGCGGACGACAGCGTCAACGGAGTTGATGGGGTCCTGCAGGAGCGCGAGGACGGTCTGGTCGACGTGGGCCTTGGGATCGAGATTGAAGGCCTGCGCGGTCTGGCTGGCCGCAGTGTGCGCGGATGAGGACGCAGTGACGATGGGCGCGACGGCGTTGGGGTCGTTGGCGGCAGCGGGGTTTTGCGCGACCTGGGCCACGGCGGCCTGGAGGCCGAGGAGTCCGTTGACGTAAGGCGCATTGCCGGAGCCGACGAACTTGTTGGTGCTGGTGGGCGCCACGACGGCCTGCGCGGGCTGGAATTCCTTGGAGATGTCGGGGTCGGCGACAGCGGTGTTGTGAGAGACGGTGTAAAGCAACGCCAGCAGCGGGGAGTTGGGATTGGAGATGAGCTGGAGCTTGGTGGCGGCGTCAGAGAGCGAGCGGTAGCGTACGACGTGGGCGGCACGGAGGAAGTCGCGCCATTGGGTCTGGAAGTCAGTGGTGTAAGTGGTGTTGAGCTGCTGGGTGAGCGTGGCGCGGTCGAGCGAAGGCGGCGCCTGATTGCCGAGGACCCAGACTTCGCCGCTGAAGTAGCGGTCAGGGTGGGCGATGGCGTCTTTCATGAAGGCGTAGCCCTTGCTGGTGAAGGCGCCGGGGACGACGTGACTGTCAACGACGGTAGAGGAGGAACCGGGATAGAGGCGATTGAATTCGATGGACGGCGCGGCCTTGTCAGCGGCGGTGAGCATCTGCTGATAAATGCGTTGGAAGCCACCGAAGCCGATGAGGTAATTGCGCGCAGTGGAGACGGCTCCGCTGTCGGGCGAGATGGAGTAAGGATTCTGGCGCTCGAGCTCGGCGGCGTAGAACGCGAATTGGCGCGTGGCGAGCTCTTTCTGCTGCTGGGTTTCGAGGGCGCGGCCGTTCAGCCAGTACTTCATGAGCACGGGAGCGAGGAAGTCTGGGGTGCTCTTGTCGGGGTTCGATGTGGTGATGAGGTAGGCCTTGAGCGCGTTGTAGGTGGCGGCGTAGTCGGCGCCCTGCGGAGGCGTGGCGGGGAGCGCGCCGAGATACGTAACGAGGTCGGCCTGGGTGTTGGCGAGCATGAGCTGGCGGAAGTGGTTGAAGTAAATGCGGCGGGCGGCGGCGAGAACACTGTTGCCGTGGTAGAGTCCCCAGCGGTACATGAGTGGCGCGCCGTTCTGCTGGTAGTCCTCAAGCTGGACGATGGCGGCGCGGAGCTGATCGAGGGAAGCGAGGTCCGGCGTGGAGGCAAGCATGGTGGCCGGCACGGGGTTGGCAGGCAGAGCTTTGGCCGCGTTAACGATGGAATGCTCGAGGCGCGAGTTGTTGGCCCAGGAGATGGTGAAGCAGGTGAGCAGCGCCAGAAGAATTACGGAGATGGAGGCAAAGGCGACGCGGCGGAAGATGTGCGTGCGACGGCTGTCGCTGGTGCCGGCGAGGGCGCTGCGGTCACCGAGGATGACGTTGGGGAAGAGATGCGGAAGGAAGCACCACTGCGCCTGCTTGCGTGTGACAACTTGCGGAGCCTGCTGGCCGGATGCGGCGCGCATGGCTTCGACGGAGAACATGCGTGTGGCGCCGGAACCGGCGGGCTCGGCCTGGGGCTGCTGCGCCGCGGAGGCAACCATCTGCTCGACCATGTGGGCGCGGACGCCGGTGAAGTAAAAGCCGCGGAGGTAAGGGTTAGCGTTGAGGTGGCTGGGGCGCGTGAGCTCGACCAGGTAGGCGGCGAGGTTGTTGCGCAGCTTGCGCATCTCGCGCGGGAACTCGTAAACGGGGTCGATGTTCTGCGCGGCGTTTTCGCGGTTGAGGAGCTCGAGCCGGAATTCCGAGAGTGAGAAGAAGATGCGGTCGAGAGCGGCGACGGCTTCCGACATGGCTTTTTCCGCGTAGATGCCGCTGGAGACTGCGTTGCGCGGGAAGGCCATGCCGAGTGGCTGTGAGACTTCTTCCTCAGTGAGATTGCGGACGAACTCGGTGAAGTACGGGATGCGGTCGAGCTTGGTGAGGATGACGTAGACGGGGACTTCCGCGCCGAGCTGCTGGGCGAGGTCGCGAAGCATCTGGTTGGTGTTGCGGGCGGCGGCGAGCGCGGTGTCAGACGCAGCAGCGCCGAGGAAAAGCTCGCTGGAGACGCAGACGACGGCGGCGCGCACGGGAGCCTGCTTGCCCATGGCGGAGCGCGATGCCTTGGGGCGCGTTTTGCGGATGAGGCGATGCCAGAGCGGGGAGCCTTTGCGGACGGCGTCGCCTGCCTCAGCGAAGATGCAGGAGTTGGCGTACCAGAGGTTGACGACGGGAGTGGCTACGATGTCCTGCTCGCGGTAGACCTGGCCGGCGAGGAGCTCGGGATCGAAGCCGGACTTGATGACGGCAGTGGTCTTGGCGGAGTTCGCTTCGCCGAGGATGTAAAGCAGGGGCAGGGCATCGAGGGATTTGGGGCCGGTGCGCTGCGCGGTGGCGAGGCGGTGCGTGGCGTCGCGGAGGAGCGTGTCGAGATCGTGGCCGCCGGGGAGCTTCTTTGCGGCTGCGTCGCGGCGCCTGTCGCGGAAGTAGAAGAAGAGCAGGACGCCGGCGGTGGCTGCGCCGAGGACGATGAGCAGGATGCGCAGAACAAGCAGCGAGGTTCCGGCGAGGCCGAGCAACGGAGCGACCAGCCAGGCAAGCAGGATGGAGATGATGAGGACGAAAACGGCAACCAGAATGAGCAGCACGGAAGGCTCCTATTTCGAGATCAGTCCGGCGTTCTGTACCTGCGAGACTCCGGAACCAAGCATGAGTTCGTATCCGCCGAAACCGGCGATGGTGAGGCCGGCCAGTATGCAGGCGGTGATGAGCAGCGTTCGCGTCCAGGGATCGCGCGCCCGGGCCGGTGGGACTTCAGGCGGGGCGACGGGCGGGGCTAGGCGCGCGGCGCCGCGGATGCGGTCGATTTTGGCGCGGGCCTGGCGAAGAAGCTGATGCAGCTCGCCTGTATCGCCGAGGGCGTAGCGGCCACGGTAGCCCATTTGCAGGCAGAGGCAGTGTAGCTCGAGGGCGTCGGCGACTTCACCGGCGTCCTGCGCGCTGAGCAGCGAGAGCAGATTGCGGAAGAAGGCTTCACCGGCGAGATGGCCGCCGAAGAGCTCTTCCTGCAGCGGGCGGCGGGCCCAGTCTGCAAAGACGGGGCTTTGCAGATTGAGCACGCTTTCATCGAGGAAGGCGACCGTGGCGAAGACACCCATCTGCACGGTGTCACTGGAGTAGCCGGCGGCGCGCGCATCCTGCATGGCGGATTGCAGCGAGCGGCGCATCTGGGCGCGGAAGCTTTCCGCGTCCTGGACCTGCTGGCGCTGGAAGCGCACGCGCAGGATGGCCGTGAGCACTTCCTGAAAGCAGAGAGCAAGGCTGTTGGTGCGAAGCGTGCTCATTACGAGGTCTCCACGATGATGGTGAGTTCGAATTCAGGCTGAGTGATTTCGCCGGGGATGTAAACGCCGACGTTGCGCGTTTGCAGAATGTGTTCCCAGCAGGGTCCGGCGATTTCAATGGAGAAGTATTGCATGTCTGCCTCAGCGCGGATGGCAGTGGGCGGGACGGGGAGGTGGGTGAGCTTCATGCCGGGCAGGGCGCGCTTCACCAGCTCCGGCACGAATTTCGAAGAGCAGACTTTGACGAGCGCGGGGGTAAGGCGCAGCAGTTCCGACTCGCCGAGCGCGGAGCGCATGCCGAGGATCCAGCGGGCACGGCGGAGGCAGCGCTCGTCGACCACATCGGCGGCGTGAATGTACGGCTCGACCTGCTTGAAGTCGAGGGTAACGGTGTTGGAGGGGACAACGATTTCGAGGTGACGGCGGATGTGGGCGTCGAGGGTGCGAAATGCGGGACCCGGATTGCGGTGGTCGTATGTGGGAAGCTGGCGCGGATCGGAGTCGACGGAGAAAGTGCAGAGCGCCCCGGCGAGACGCGAGAGCTCAACGAAGACGGCCTCAGGATGCGCGTGGCGCGTGCCGGTGAGATGCTGCAGCGGCGGAATGGTGCTGTGCAGCGCGTGCAGGAACCAGTAGTTGGCCACATCGAGCGCGCCGGTGCCGGCCTCGAAACGGCCGTGACGGCGCGCGCCGCGGGCGACGGTGGAGCTTTTTTCACCGATGGCGTCAAGCAGGCGGCGAACCAGCAGCATGAGCGACTCGCTGGCGCTGAGCGTGAGGCATGGGGGAACGAAACTTTCGTCGCAGACGAGATGGCCGCGGCCATCGCGCAGGACGCGTGCGATGGGGATGGAGAGAAGCTCGGGTGTGAGCTCGGCTTCCGTGACAAGGCGGATGTTTTTCTGGCCGAGATCGACTTCGCGCTCGTCGATGCCGTTGGTTTCATCGCGCAGGATGCGCTGCATGGGCAGGAAGCGGCTGCCGTCGGCGGATGCGCCAAGGTCGCAGTCGAACCCGTTGTCGTGGCGCGCGGGGACGGCGAGAAAGATGGGAAGCTCGGCGTCAGTGGAAGGAAAAACTTCAAGCAGGTTGCGCAGCGGCGGCGGCGGGTCGGAGTTGGGTATTTCGAACGGGAGCCCGTCGGGGAAGATCCCCGATGCGTTTAGAATGGCAGCCGATCCGTTGCGCAACGCCTTGGTGTCGAGTTCAAGATTCAGCAGGCCCCACGGCTCGCGCCAGAGACTGGCTGCAAGAAATGCCATGGAGTCTTCGAAGTAACGGCTTTGCGTCTGGAAATGATGGGGACTCAGATACATGCCCTCGGACCAGACGACCCGTGAGAGGAATTTCATAATGATCGAACCGTTTCGGAATGCGCGATTGAGTTAGGGGATCAACGGCCCGGCACACGGACGGAAGCGACAAGTATCCCGCGTCCGTTCATGAGCCTGGCCCCACTGCCGCCGATTGTGTTTGCATCCTAGGATGCCAGACCTTTACTGTCAAGCCAAGTCGATATAGTGTTGGAATCCGAAGCCACGTTATTCCCATTATGCAAGGTGGTCACGCATGGAAGCGTCCAAATTTCCATTTGACAAGCCCGAATCTGCCGGCGGGGAGCACACGCAGGGCGGCGAACCCGCGAGCGCGACAGGAGTTTTCGGACAGGTCTCTGTAACTCCGGCGCGGAGTGAGGACGATCTTCTGGCTTCGCTCATGAGGCAGGACGAGAAGACGGAAGCGGCTCCGAGTGCACCGGCGAAGGAGCCGGAGGCTGCTGCCGCGGCCAGGGAGCCCGAGAAAGATCAGGCGGCGCAGGGGCCGACTACTCCGGCTGCGCCGGCCGCGTCAGAACCGGCGCCGGCTCAATCAGCGCCGGCCGAAGCGAAGAGCCCAGGCGAATTTACGCGCATGTTGCAGGCGTTGACAACGCCGGAAAAGAGCGCTGGTTCTGGATCGAATGCCGCTGCGAACAGGCAGCAGGGTGCGTCTCAGGTGTTCAGCCCTGTGCCTATGGAGAAGAAGCCCGCGCCGCCGGCGGCTGCCGGAAATGCCGGGAAGCCGGCGCAGAGTGCGCCGGGATCGGGTGAGTCTGGATCGGGCAAGTCGGGACCGGGCGAATTTACGCGGATGTTCAGCTCGATGAACGCGGGTGCCTCGAGTGAAGCGGGGAGCGGGGCTGCGAAGGCCGCACCTGCGCAAAGTGCACCGCCTGCACAAAGTGCGCCGTCCGCCGCGCAGCCTGCTTCGGGATCGGGCAAATCCGATCAGGGGAAGTCAGATCAGGGCAAATTAGATCAGGGTAAGTCAGGGCCGGGCGAATTCACACGGATGTTCAGCTCGATGAATGCGGGGGCGTCCGGTGAGGCGGGGAGCGGAGCTCCGAAGGCTGCGCCCGGGCAGGGCACGCTGCCTGCGCCGAGTGCGCCGCCTGCCGCGCAGCCAGCGAAGTCGGGGCCGGGCGAGTTTACGCGGATGTTCAGCTCGATGAATGCGGAGAATGCCGGTGCGCCTGCGCAACAAGCGCCGCCGGCACCACCGCAGGGTGCTGCGCCGGCGTCACAGCCCAAGAGCTCAGGCCCAGGCGCGTTTACGCAGATGTTTTCGAACCAGGCTGCGAACCACCCGCCGCAGGATGATCCGCTGAAATCGCTGAAGCCGGAGGCTCCGCCGGAGAGTGGATTGCGGTTCACGGGTACTTCGGGCCAGCCTCCAGCCGCGCCGGCTTCTCCGGCAGCGGCGGGCGGATTCACGCAGTTGCTGCAGGCGCTGAACCAGGAAGGCGCGCCGAAGGCAGCGCCTCCACCGACGCCTCCAACTCCGCCACCTGCTCCAGCGGCTCCGGCTGCGCCGGCTTCTCCGGCAGCGGCGGGCGGATTTACGCAATTGCTGCAGGCGCTGAATCAGGAAGGCGCGTCAAAGGCGGCGCCACCGCCGATGTCTCCGCCTCCGCCGCCTCCGGCTGCAGCGGCGCCACCATCGCCGCCACCTCCACCAGCGGCTTCGCCGTCGGCTACGCCACCAACACTTCCGCCGAGCGCGCCGCCTCCGGCGCCTTCAGGTCCGGGAGAATTCACGCGCGTGATTTCCGGCTCGGCGCTGCGCGATGTGCAAGGCCAGGGAGGAGCAGCGGCACCGCCGCCTCCGCCACCACCTTCGGCTCCTGCGCCGCCGGCGTGGGGTGCGCCGAGGCCGCCTGCGGCTCCTGCACCACCGCCCGCGCCGGGAGCGCCGCCGTATGCGCCGCCGGCATACGGGTTTCCTCCGGCCGCGGCACCACCACCTCCTCCAGCACCGGCACCACCGCCGGCGCAGGAGCCCAGCAAGTTACAAAAGTACCTGCCGCTGATCCTGGTGGTGAATGTGTTCGTCTTGCTGGTGATTGTGCTGATTTTGATTTTTGTGCTCCATCACAAATGAAGAAGCAGCTTCCAGCTTTTAGCTCTCAGCCTGTCTGTGCCCCCCGAAAGAGAACGTGAATAAGGGGCACGGAAGGCGGAGTTTTTAGCTTGCGCGCAATCAGTCGGGATTGGCAAAGAGGAAGATGAGTTCCATCTCGGGATTGAGGATGTCGCTGGGCATGTAGACGGCGAAGTTGCGCGCGCGGACGACGGCTTCCCAGACGGGACCGCCGCGCTCGATGCTGAAGTACTGGTAGCGCAGCTTGACGGGAATGGCGCGGGGCGGAACAGCGACGTGCGTGAGCTTGAGGCCGGGAAGCGCCTGGCGAATGAGCTGCTCAATGTGCGTTGCGGAACAGGCCTTGGCCAAGGTGGGAACGCGCGCGATGATGTCGGCGTCGCCGATGTCTGCAGAGACGGCGAGGTAGGCGCGGGAGTTTTCGAAGTAGCTGTCCTTGTCGATGGCCGCGGCGTAGATGGCGTCGCGCAGAGACTTGAGGGGCAGGGAAACGAAGTTGCTGGGGACGACGGTTTCGAGCAGTTCGGCGATGGTGGTGTCGAGCGCCTGGAAACAAGGGCCGAGACTCTCGTGCTCGTAGCTGGGCAGTTCGCGCGGCTCAATGCGCGATGAGAATGTTGTGAGAGATCCGGCAAGCGAGAGCATCTGCAGGAAGAGTGCTTCCGGATGGACCTGCGGGGCGTCCAACAGATGCCGGAAGACAGGAAGATGCGAATTGATGGTGTAAAGCAGCCAGAAGTTCGCGATGTCGGATGCGCTGAAATCGGCAAGAGACTGGTTGCGCTGGCGGCGGGAGCCAGCAAGCTGACTGCTTCGCGAAACCAGGGTTTCGATCACTCCGCGCAGGATTCCGGTGAGCAGTTCGTCGCTTTTGATATTCAGCAGCGGTGGCACGTACTTGGGGTCGAGACGATAGCTGCCGGCTTCAGTACGTTCCACTTGCGCGAGGGGCAGCAGCACCGACCCTTCGAGGTTTTCATTTTCAGCCAGGATCTGCAGGTTCTTGCGAGCAAGCGAGACGGGTTTTTCCACGCCCGAACTATTTTCGTCGCGGAGCATCTGCAGTTCCGAGTAAAAGCGCGTGCTGATTCCGCCGCGCTGCAGAGCAACATTGATGCCGCCTGGCCTGACCTGGGGAACGGCGAGGAAGAAGGCGCAAGTAGAAACGCCCGTGGGGAAACAGTCTTCGAGGGTGCGAGAAGCGGGAGGCGCGTCGCAGGCAGGCATGTCGAGCATGAGACCATCAGGAAAGATGCCCGAGGCCTCGGTGACGCCCAAGCGGCCCTGACTAAGGCCGGCGGCGTCAATCTGGAGGGAAGTGAAACCCCAACTGCGGAAAGACAGCGAACTGGAGAGGAAGCGTAGGGTGTCTTCAAAGAAGCGGTCCTGCGCCTGCAGGTGCTGCGGAGATAACAGTACGCCTTTTGACCAGACTACCGGTTGTAACTGTGGCATGGACGCTTCTTC
The DNA here is from genome assembly GCA_963830225.1 of uncultured Acidobacteriota bacterium. Lineage (GTDB taxonomy): Bacteria > Acidobacteriota > Terriglobia > Terriglobales > Acidobacteriaceae > Telmatobacter. Next base: position 2,564,764 of record CAWHLO010000001.1, read on the forward strand.
CTTCTTGGCTCATTCGTTTGGGAGTTGAGTATACACCGGGCGGTGCTCGGATGAAGAGACGAACGAACAGGTGAAAAGGAAGGGAAAAGCCTATAAAAACCTTTGGGCTTGACATGCAAAAGACTTCATTTAATAATCAAGGCGCTCAAAGAAACGGACGTAAAGGCTTCCCCGTGGTGACTAAGCCGATGCGTCCCGGACAACACTGGGAACAAGCGACACAACGGGCATAGTAAAAATCCTCCCATCGTCCCGATCGTCTTATGGGGCGCGTCGGGTTGTTTCTATTCGCAGGAAGTTCCGAGGAAAAGCCAATGGCTAGAGAGAGTACGCAGCATAAGCTGGATCGCGTTCGTTCGCCCCGCGTTCACATCACCTACGATGTGGAAATCGGCGATGCGATTGAGATGAAGGAACTGCCCTTTGTGATGGGCGTTCTTGGAGATTTGACAGGACAGCCGGAGCAACCGCTCGCGGCGCTGAAGGATCGCAAATTCGTGGAGATCAATCCCGACAACTTCGACAGCGTGCTGAAGGGCATGCAGCCGCATCTTGCGTATTCGGTTGCCAACAAGCTCAGCGACGACCCCGATGCCGGGCAGGTCAAGGTGGATCTGAAGTTCGAGAGTCTCGACGATTTTTCACCGGAGAATGTAGCCAAACAGGTGGGGCCGCTGAAAGAGTTGCTCGATCTGCGCACGCGGCTGTCGGATCTTCGCGGGAGTTTGCAGACGAACGAGAAACTGGACGAAGCACTGTTTGAAGCGGTGTCGAACACGGAGACTCGTGAGAAGCTTCGGACGGAACTTGGCAAGACCGAAGGAGGTGACAAGTGAGCGCACAGGAAGCAGCGGCAGCGGCCTCAAGTGAGGCCCAGGCAGCGGAACAGACTGCCGAACAGGGATTGCTCGATCAGATCGTTGCTCAAGGGCGCTTCACGAGCGACGCGGCAGCGCAGGAGCGCGGCCGGGACATGGTGAAGGAGTTCGTGAACCAGGTCCTGGAAGGGCACATGACGCTGACGCGCGATGCGGAGGCCTCAATTCAGGCGCGCATTGCCCAGATCGACCGGCTGATTTCGCTTCAGCTGAACGAGGTTCTGCACTACCCGGCCTTCCAGAAGCTGGAGGGAACGTGGCGCGGAATCAAGTACCTGATGGATCAGTCGGAAACCAGCGAAATGCTGAAGATCAAGGTGCTCAACGTGTCAAAGCGGGAGGTGCTGAAGGATCTGCAGCGGGCGCCGGAGTTCGACCAGAGCGCGCTGTTCAAGAAGGTCTACGAAGAGGAGTTCGGCGTCTTCGGCGGCGCACCGTTTGCGTCGCTGGTGGGCGATTTCGAGTTCGGGCGCGGACCGGAGGACATTGAGCTGCTGGAGCGCATTTCACAGGTTGCCTCGGCGGCGCATGCGCCTTTCCTGTCGGCGGCGAGCTCAGATCTGCTGAACCTGGGCAGCTATACGCAGTTGGGCGCACCCCGCGACATCGGCAAGATCTTCGACTCGACCGAATACGCGAAGTGGAAGAGCTTCCGCCAGTCGGACGATTCGCGGTACGTGGCGCTGACGCTTCCCCACATCCTGATGCGGCTGCCTTACGGGAAGGACACCAAGCAGATTGACGCGTTCGACTACGAAGAGGCAGTGGACGGCACCGAGCACTCGAAGTACCTGTGGGGCAACGCGGCGTATGGACTGGCGGCGCGGATGACCAACTCGTTCGCCAAGTATGGATGGTGCGCTTCGATTCGCGGCGTGGAAGGCGGCGGTCTTGTGGATGGGCTGCCGGCGCACACATTCCGCACCGATGAGGGCGACGTTGCGTTGAAGTGCCCGACAGAAGTGGCGATTACGGACCGGCGCGAAAAGGAGCTGGCCGATCAGGGGCTGGTGCCCCTGGTGCACTGCAAGGGGACCGACTACGCGGCCTTCTTCAGCGTGCAGACGGCCAACAAGCCCAAGCTGTACGACAAGGACGCGGCCAACGCCAATGCGCGTCTTTCTGCCCAGTTGCCTTACATCCTGGCCATGTCGCGCTTTGCGCATTACCTGAAGGCGATGATGCGCGACAAGATCGGCAGCTTCATGAGCCGCCAGGAGTGCGAGAGGTTCCTCAACCAGTGGATCAGCAACTACGTCGTCTCCGATGACAGTGCGTCGCAGGCGGCGAAGGCAAGCCATCCTCTGCGCGAGGCGGTCATCCAGGTCTCGGAAGTTGCGGGGAAACCTGGCGCGTACCGCGCAGTTGCATTCCTGAAGCCGCATTTCCAGCTCGACGAGCTCTCTGTTTCGCTTCGTCTAGTGGCCGATCTGCCTGCGTCGGCAAGGAAATAGCAGAACCACCATCTGGCTGGCGCCAGCACAAACACGGCGGAGCGCCGAAGAGTGTCTCCGCCTAACTCAAGGAGCGAACCATGGCGGTTGATTATTACCTGAAACTTGAAGGAGTTGATGGTGAATCCGAAGATGATAAGCACAAAAAAGAAATTCAGATCCTGAGCTGGAGTTGGGGTGGCTCGCAGGTGTCCTCCGTTGCCGGTACGGGCGGATCGGGCGCGGGCAAGGTCAGCCTTTCCGATTTCAATATCATGAGTTACTTCGACAAGTCGACGCCGAAGTTCTTCAAGAACCTCTGTCTTGGAACGCACATCAAGTCGGGGACGATGAACGCGATCAAGTCGGGCGCAGATGGCAAGCCTTACCTGAAGGTCGATTTCAAAGAGCTGTTTGTGACCAGCCTTCAGATCTCCGGGTCCTCCGAGATTCCGAGTGTGTCTGTTTCGTTCTCTTACGATGAGATCAAGATCGACTACTACACGCAGAACGAGCAAGGCCAGGTGACTACGACGGGTGCGGTCACTTATAACCAGAAGCAGAATAAAACTTCGTAAGGCGGCCCGCGTATGGACGCGCTTTCTCTTTACCGGTCGGGCAATTTACGGGCGGCCATAGATGCGCTTGGCGACGAGTTGAAGAAACAACCACTCGACGCCAAGCGCCGTACTTTTCTCTTCGAGCTGTTGTGTTTTGCGGGAGAGTACGGCCGTGCTGAAAAGCAACTCGACATTCTTGCCGACGCCAGTTCTGAGGCGGCGGCCGGGGCGATGCTGTACCGCAGCGCGCTGCACGCAGAACGCGAACGGCAGGACATGTTCGCGAACAACAAACTACCGCTGGGGACGGAGCATCCTTCGCCCGCCGGCGAGCTGAACGACGAAACCTTTTCGGGGCTTTCCGATGCGGATCCTCGCATTGGCGCGCACCTGGAGGTTTTCATCGCCGGCAGCTATACCTGGGTTCCCTTTGCCTATATCGAGTCAGTAGAGACCGAGCCGCCCAAGCGGCTGCGCGATCTGCTCTGGCTGCCTGCGACTCTGCGCACAACCGCAGAATTCCGTATGCAGGATCTGGGCGAAGTGCTTCTGCCCGCGGTTGCGCCACTCTCGTGGACGCACCCCGACGACATTGTGCGCCTTGGCCGGTCCACAGTGTGGCAGGAGGACGCGGATGAGGGACCGGTCCCGTTTGGCCAGAAGCTTCTTGTGAATGGGGAAGAGGAGACTCCGTTGCTCGAGATACGGAGACTGAGCTTCCACCATGCGGAGGAGAGGGCCGAAAGTGCCGCTGCGCGATGATGTTCTCAATCCGATTCCGGGTGAAAATCCTTCAGGCGTAAATCTGCGCTACGACCGCGTTTCCGACCAGATCAAGGAAGCAAGAACCGAGGGTGAAGCTTCAATCCTCGGCGATCTGGCGTCGCCGAAGCGCGCCGACTACAAGCTGGTGATCAAGCTTGCGGGCGAAGCTCTGGCCACGAAGAGCAAGGATCTTCAGATGGCGGCCTGGCTGACGGAAGCGCTGGTGAAGCGTGAGGGTATCGGCTTGGTCGAGCCGTGCCTGAAGCTGATGCTTGACCTGCAGGAGCAGTTCTGGGAGACGCTGTATCCGGAGATCGACGAAGGCGACCCCGGAATGCGGGCGGTCCCGATTGAATGGGCGGCCAATCGTGTAGCGGAAATTCTGCATGAGGCCCCGATTACCAAGGACGGGCTGAATTTCTACCAGTACCGGGAATCGCGCGCAATCGGGTATGAAGCGGATGCGGAATCGAGCGACTCCAAGCGCGAAGCGCGCGAGATGGCCATCGCCGACGGGAAAGTTACCGGCGAGGAGTTCGACAGCGCGTTTGCCGCCACGCCCAAGTCCTGGTATGTGGCGATGGATCAATCTTTCCATGCGTCGATGGAGACGATGGAAGCGCTGCAGATTTTTTGCGAGGGAAAGTACGGCGATGACGGGCCGGGATTCGGCAAGCTGCGGAGTGCGCTGGAAGAGGTGGGACAGGTTGTCACCAGCCTGCTGAACGAGAAGCGCAAGCTCGAGCCCGACGAGCCTGATCCCGAGGAAGAAGCGGAAGAAGAGGAAGAGGTGTCGGCGGAGGCTGAAGCGGAAGCTGAGGCTGAGGCTGAGGAAGAGTCGGCTGCGGAAGCCGCGCCGGTTGCGCGGAAGAAAACGGGCAAGGCGCTTACGGCCGAGCCGGTGGACAGGGACGACGCGATTGCGCGCGTGCAGGCCTGCGCGAAATTTCTGCAGAACGAGAATCCGGCAAGCCCGGTTGCTTATATGATGCAGGCTTCGCTGCGCCTGGGTGAGACAAGAGAGCAGGGAAGTTCGCCTGCGTGGGATTTTCTTGTGCCGCCGGCAACAGAGCAGCGGCAGAATCTGAAGCGGCTTGCTGCCGAAGCGAACTGGGGTGAGCTGCTGAACCTGGCGATTGCCGTGGTGGGCGAGCCCTGCGGGCGGGGCTGGCTGGATGTGCACCGCTACATTTGGACTGCCAGCAACGAGATGGGATATTACGCCGTAGCGATCAGCGCGGTGGCCACAGTGCGCGCTCTGCTTGCGGATATTCCCGAGGTTGCCACGTGGACGATGAGCGATGACACGCCGACCGCGAATCCTGAGACGCAGCGATGGCTTGAGGAGACGGTGATACCCAAGCCGCCGGAGCCGGTTGTGGAAGAGGCGCCGGCAGCCGAACCGGCTTACTATGCGCCACCACCGAGTGCGGAGGAAGACGGCGCGCAAAGCGCAGAGCCCGATGTGCTGCGGGTGGCAAGGGATCTGATGGAGCAGGGCCAGTTGGGCCAGGCCATCCAGTTGCTGATGCGCGATGCCGCGCAACAGCCAAGCGGGCGCGCGCGCTTCCAGCGGCGGCTGCAGATTGCGCAGATGTGCGCCAGTGCAGGCCAGGACAGGGTGGCTTATCCGGTTCTGGAGGAACTGGTGAAGGAAATCGACGACCGGCGGCTGGAAGAGTGGGAGGCCAGTGACATGATTGCGCCGCCGCTGGCATTATTGCTGCGCTACCTGGATGCGGGGGAAAACGGCACAGCACGGGAGGCGGTGTTTTCACGGCTTTGCCGCATCGACCCCATTGCTGCGATGGATGCTTCGCATTGACGTTGAGGAAGGAAAGTTTGGATTTGGCGTAGCAGACTGTGGTGAAAGTTGGATTATCGAGGAAAGGCATTCCTCGGGGGCTAAAGCTCCGCTGATTTTGCGAGCGCTACGGCACGACTAAAGTCGTAACCTTTCATGAAACGCACTTTCACCACAATTGGTTGGTTTCATCCTTTCGCAAATAGCGCGAAAACGGTGGAGCGCCCGATGTAGTGGTTGGATGGGCCCAGAGAACACTCAAAGGAGTTGGCACGGTTGGCGCGCTCGTCTACAGAAACGTTGGTGACGCAGTCGGTTCTCGATCGCCTGACACAGGTGGAAGACTGGCCGGCGACGCGCAACAAGTCGGTGCGTTTTTTTCGCGATGCGCTGAAGCGCGACTTGGAGTGGCTGCTGAACACGCGCAAGCCTCCGCTACCGGAACTGGCTGCGTGGCCGGCGGCGCGCGACTCGGTGATTAATTACGGCCTGCCGGATATCAGCGCGCTGGGTTTGTCATCGGCCTCGGATCAGCGCGCTTTGCGCCTGGCGATTGAAGCCGCTCTGCGCATTTTTGAACCGCGGCTTACAGATGTGCATGTGACTTTGGAGAGCTCCGATACGGTGGACCGGCGGCTGCGTTTTCACATCGAGGGCAATATGAAGCTGGACCCGGCACCGGAAGAGATTGCCTTTGATACGGTTCTTGAACTTTCAAGCGGCGAATATAAAGTGAAGTGATCGATGCGCGAAGAACTGCTGGAATATTACGAACGCGAACTGGCGTACCTGCGCCAGCTTGGGGGTAAGTTCGCCGAAAAGTATCCGCGCGTGGCAAGCCGGCTTCTGCTTGAGCCCGACCGCTGCGACGATCCGCATGTGGAACGCCTGCTGGAGGCGTTCGCCTTTATGGCGGCGCGCGTGCATCTGCGCATCGACGATGATTTTCCCGAGGTGACATCGGCGCTGCTGGGGATTGTGGCGCCGCATTATCTCCGGCCCATTCCATCGATGACGGTGGTCGAGTGCCAGGTGGATCCGGAAAAGGGAAAGCAGACCGCGGGGCAGACGATCCCAGCCGGAACCTTACTGGCGACCAAGCGCCTGGTGGATGGGCAGCCATGCCGCTTCCGCACGGCGTATCCGGTGGACATGTGGCCCTTCTCAGTGTCGGAGTGCGAGTGGCGGCAGCCGGAGCGGCTTTCAGAGCCGGTTCGCGTGCCGGGCGCGGTGGGCGTATTGCGGGTGCGGCTGGAGTGCGCGCGCGATGTGCTCTTCGACCAGCTCAATCCGGAAAAGGTGGTGTTTCATCTTACCGGTGAGTCGAATGTGGTGCACACCTTGTATGAGCTGCTGTGCCGGAATTGCATTTCGATCGTGGTGCGCAATCCGCAACAGCGCGGCAGCAAGGCGGTGACGCTTCCTCTGGAGCGGTTGCGCGCGATGGGCTTTGAGGAAGACGAGGCGCTGCTGCCGTATCCGAAGCGATCGTTTGACGGCTACCGGCTTCTGCAGGAGTACTTCACATTTTCAGAGAAGTTTCTGTTCTTTGAGCTGAAATTGCTGGAGGCGATTGCCGCGGCGGGATGCGGCGCACAGGCTGAGATTCTGTTTTGCTTTTCCCGGTTCGAACGGCCGGAGCGCAGCCAGGACCTTGAGTCGGGAGTCTCAGCGCGCACCCTGCGCCTGGGATGCACGCCGGTGGTGAATCTGTACTCGCAGGTGGCCGAACCGATCCTGGTGTCGCAGACGAAGCACGAATACGAGGTGATTCCCAACGTACGGCGTCAGGAGGCAATGGAGATTCACTCCATTGACGAGGTGACGGCGGCGAATACTTCGCGGCGGGAAAGCATCCCGCTGGAACCGTTGTATTCGTATCGCTACCAGGCACGGAAGGAAGGCGCGGGTGTCTTCTGGCATGCGGTGCGGCGGCGCAATGAGGTGGGAGAACGCGAACCTTCCACGATGCATTTGTCGCTGGTGGACGTGGATGGCGTGGTGACAGACCCGAATGCCGAAGTGCTGACGGTGCGGTGTTCCTGCTCCGATTTCGATCTGCCGTCGCGGCTGCCGTTCGGGCTGGAGGATGGCGATTTCATCGCGGAGGAGTTTCCGGCGCTGCGGCAGATAACGGCGTTGCGCCGGCCGACGCCGAGTTACGATCCGCCGCGGGCGAAGGGGCAGTTGTGGCGGCTGGTTTCGCAGCTTTCGCTCAATTATTTGTCGCTCACTGAGGAAGGCGCGAGTTCGCTGCAGGAGATTCTGCGGCTGCACAACTTTACTGACTCGTCGTATCTGGAGAATCAGATTGGCGGGATTGTGCGGATTGGATCAAGGCCGCACTTTGCCATTATGCAGTCGGTGTATGGCAATTTGCCGGCGCGTGGCACGCGCGTGGAGATTGAGTTTGACGAGCAGCAGTTTGTCGGCGGCGGCCTGTATCTGTTCGCCAATGTGCTTGACCGCTTTCTTGGCTGCTACACCTCCATCAACAGCTTTTGCCAACTGGCCGCGCATAGCAGCCAGAGAAAGGAGCCGCTGGGCGAATGGCCACCGAAAGCGGGCTACAAGCCGCTGATCTGAAAGCCGACCCGCGATTCGCCGTGGTGCGCGAGATGCTGGAGACGGAGCCTTACAGCTTCCGCTTCTTTCAGGCCGTGCGGCTGATGGAGCGCTTGTATCCGGAGCGCAAACCGGTTGGCTTGTTTGTTGCGCCTTCCACAGAGGTGGTGCAGTTTTCTTCAGTCCCTTCACTTGCCTTTCCGGCGAGCGAGATTCAGGATATGCAGACGGGCAAAGACGGGCGGCCCGTGATGCATGTGAACTTTATGGGATTGAGCGCGGCGGTGGGCGTGCTGCCGCACCCGTATACGGAGTATCTGCAGGAGCGGGTGAAGGCCAAGGATCGCTCTCCTGCTGACTTCTTTGACATCTTCAACCACCGCATGATTTCGCTGTTTTACCGCGGGTGGCAAAAATATCGCTTCTATATCGCGTTTGAGCGCACGGGCGCGAACGACGATGTGATCAGCAAGAGGCTGCTGGATCTTATTGGGCTGGGCACGGATGGGCTGTCCCGCCGCATGGAGATCGAAGACCAGGCTTGCCTTTTCTATGATGGGCTTCTGTCGCAGAGGCGGCCGACGGCACAGGGGTTGAAGCAACTGCTGGAAGATTATTTCGATGTGCCGGTGAAGATAGAGCAGTTTACCGGCACGTGGAGGCGGTTGCCGCCGCAGAATCGCACCACGCTCGCGGATACAGGCACGTTCAGCGAGCAGCTTGGCATGGGAACCATTGTTGGAGATGAAGTCTTCGATCAGCACGGCGCGGTAACCATCTGGCTGGGACCGCTGAGCTTCGATCGCTATCGAGAGTTTTTACCGGGCGCGCAGGCCAGCGTGGAGCTGCGCTCGTGGCTGCGATTGTATGCAAATCGCGAATTCGATTTTGTTATCCGGCTGGTGCTGGAACGCAATGAAGTACCGCAGATGAAGCTGGGCGAGGATGGAGTTGAAGCCCCGCGCCTGGGGCTGGTTAGCTGGGTACGCAACCGGCCTCTTAACCGCGACCCCGACGAGGCAACCTACCGGTTGAACTGAATGCAACCGCTTCCCCTGGAGTGAAGCCATGAGCCTTAATTTGAAGTCACTGATCGGCAAGGTGGATGAAGCCACCCGCAGCGCGTTGGAAGCGGCGGCGGGGCTTTGCGTTTCCCGCACCCACTATGACATTGAAATTGAACATTACTTGATGAAGGTTATCGATAGTTCGGATAACGATGTCGCATTCATCCTGCGGCAGTATGGCGTGGACCGCTCGCGCCTGACGACAGAGCTGGAGCGCAGCCTGAACCGGCTGAAAACCGGCAATGCGCGGAGCCCCGCCTTCAGCCCGCAGCTGGTGAAGATGCTGACCGAAGCGTGGACGATTGCGACGATCGAGTACGATGCGGCGGAGATTCGCACCGGTTTCACGCTGCTGGCGCTGCTGTCAGACAACGAGCTGGGGCGGCTGATCCGCGATGTGAGCAAGGAGCTGCAACTGGTTCCGACCGAGGCGCTGCTCAAGGATTTCTATGGAGTGACGTCGAAGTCGCGCGAGGCGAATGTGGCCTCGTTTGCTGCTGCGCCAAGCACAGCGGAGGGAGGCGAAGCCGGCGCGCCACGGCCGGGCGGCGGCAAGACGCAGCACCTGGACCAGTACACCGTGAACATGACGGCGAGGGCTAAGGGCGGGAAGATCGATCCGGTGCTGGGGCGCGATGGGGAGATTCGCCAGGTGGTGGATATTCTGATGCGCCGGCGGCAGAACAATCCCATCCTGACCGGCGAAGCCGGCGTGGGCAAGACGGCCGTGGTGGAAGGCTTTGCGCTGCGGTTGGCCAGCGGCGATGTGCCGCCGCCTTTGCGCAATGTGCAACTGCACAGCCTTGACCTGGCACTGCTGCAGGCCGGCGCCGGCGTGAAGGGCGAGTTTGAGAACCGGTTGAAGGGACTGATCGAAGAGGTGAAGTCTTCGCCGCATCCCATCATTCTGTTCATTGATGAGGCGCACACCATGATTGGCGCCGGCGGACAGGCGGGACAGAACGACGCCGCCAATCTGCTGAAACCGGCGCTGGCGCGCGGCGAGCTGCGCACGATTGCGGCAACGACGTGGTCAGAGTACAAGAAGTTCTTCGAGAAGGATGCGGCACTGGCGCGGCGCTTCCAGGTGGTGAAGGTGGACGAGCCCAGCGAAGTGACGTGCAGCGTGATGCTGCGCGGCATTGTGCCGTCGCTGGAAAAGCACCACAACCTTCGCATTCTGGACGAGGCGGTGACGGCGACGGTGAAGCTGTCGCATCGCTACCTGGCGGGACGGCAGTTGCCTGACAAGGCGGTGAGCGTGCTGGATACAGCATGCGCGCGGCTTGCGCTGGGGCAGAATACAATTCCGCCACCGGTTGAGGACTCGACGCGGCGCATCGACGACCTGAAGGTGCAGAAGCAGATTCTGGAGCGCGAGACGACGGTGGGCGAGGATCACGCCGAGCGCCTTGCGACCATTGAAGAGCAGCTTGCCGCCGAAGAGGAAAAGCTTGCGAAGCTCAATACGCAGTGGCAGCAGGAGCTGGATCTGGTGAAGCAGATTCGCGCTATGCGCCAGGCATTGGAGAGTGGAGAGTCAGAGGTAAAGGCAGAAGGCGACGGCGCGCCGGCGGTGAAGCCGACGCTGGAAGCGCTGCGCGCTCTGGAAGAGCAGCTTACGCAGGTGCAGGGCGAGAATCCGCTGATTCATGTGTGCGTGGATGAGCGCATCGTGGGCGAGGTGATCTCGGCGTGGACGGGCATTCCGCTGGGCAAGATGGTGAAGGACGAGATTGCCGCGGTGCTCGATTTGGATGGGCATCTGCGCAAGCGCGTCATTGGGCAGGACCATGCGCTGGCAGCCATTGCACAGCGCGTGATCACGTCGCGGGCGCGGCTCGACGATCCCGGCAAGCCGGTGGGCGTGTTCATGCTGGTGGGACCAAGCGGCGTGGGCAAGACGGAGACGGCGCTGGCAATTGCCGATCTGCTGTATGGCGGCGAACGCAATCTGATCACGATCAACATGTCGGAGTTTCAGGAGGCGCATACGGTTTCCACGCTGAAGGGCTCGCCTCCGGGGTATGTGGGTTACGGCGAGGGCGGCGTGCTGACGGAAGCCGTACGCCGGCGGCCTTACTCCGTGGTGCTGCTGGACGAAGTGGAGAAGGCGCACAGCGATGTGCTGGAGCTGTTCTACCAGGTCTTCGACAAGGGCAACATGGAAGACGGCGAAGGCCGGTCAATCGACTTCAAGAACTGCATCATTATCCTGACCAGCAACGCGGGCACGGATACGCTGATGAAGCTGACGGCCGATCCGGAGACGATGCCGGACAGCGAAGGGCTGGCACAGGCGCTGAAGCCGGAGCTGAACAAGATCTTCAAGCCGGCGTTTCTGGGCCGCATGCTTGTGGTTCCGTACTTCCCGGTGCGCGACGAGGCGCTGAAGAAGATTGTGCGGCTGAAGGTGAAAAAAATTCAGCGGCGGTTGATGGAGAGCCACAAGATCGCCATGGCTCTGGACGAGGCTGTGATCGAAGAGGTGGCAAAGCGCTGCACGGAAGTGGAGAGCGGCGCGCGCAACGTGGACAACATTCTGACCAACACCATGCTGCCGGAGGTTTCGCGGCAGATCCTCAGCCGTATGGCCGAGGAGATGCTGACCGAGCAGGTACGCGTGGGAGTTGGAGAGGACGGACGTTTTACGTATGCGTGGGAAGGTACTTCTGAAGTTGTGAATGCGGCGCAGGGCGCGCTGCCGGCCTAACGGCATTTGGCAAGAGCCGGGATTTTGAAAGGGCATTCTCAGGGGCTGAAGCCTCTGAGATTTACGAGTGGTTGGAAGTGAAGAAGTCAGGCCTAAAGCCCTGACCTGCCAGTCGTGCCCTTTCAAAACCGGACTTTTGCCACAAGCTGCCGGCAGAGAGCGGCGCAACCATTGACAGGAAGGTGTTGGCGCAAACGATATGAGTTTATTTGGACAGACAAACAGGCTGCTGACATTTACCAGCCCACTGGGCGCGGACGTGCTTTTGCCCGATCGCCTGAGCGGGGTGGAGGGCATTTCAGAGCTGTACTGCTACCAGCTTGACCTGCTGGCCGAGAAAAATACCACGATCGATCCAAAGAAGATTGTGGGCCAGAAGGTTTGTGTTGGCATGGCGGTTAACGATGCGGGAACGCAGCGCTATTTCAATGGGATTGTGTCCAACTTTGAAATGAATGGCGGCGACGAAGAGTTCAACAACTATCGCGCCACCATCGTTCCCAGCCTGTGGGTGCTGACGCTGAACAGGAATACGCGGGTTTTCCAGAATAAGACAGTGATTGACGTTATCAAGGAGGTGCTGAGCGCCTACAGCATCAGCCCGTCGGTGGATACTTCGGCAACGTACCAGACGTTGGAGTATTGCACACAGTACCGGGAGACGGATTTTCATTTCATCTCGCGGCTGATGGAGCAGCATGGAATTCTCTACTATTTCAAGCACACGCAGAACGACCACACACTTACCTTGCAGGACACTTCAAGCAAGTTGAGCGATTGCGCGGTTCAGAATTCCTTTCGCTATACGCCTGAGGGGTCGGAGACAGAGGGGTTTTACGACTTTGTGGTCAACGAAATCATCTCGCGGTCGTCGATGGTTTCAGGCAAGCACACGGCGTGGGATTACAGCTTCATCCGGTATCAGGCGGTGCCGGCCGGCGGAGCGAGCGCGACGACGAAGGGGCCGCTGGGCACCAACAGCAACGAGCAATACGATTATGCCGACAGCGGGGCCGCGTATCTGAAAAAGCCGGATTCGGACTCAAAGATCAACGATCAGACCACGTTTTTTGCGGATATGCGGCGCGACAGCGGTGACGCCGGGACACTGGTGGTGGAGGGCGAATCGAACGCGATCCCGATGCAGACGGGATACACGTTTACGCTTACCGAGAATCCGTTGAGCAACCTGAACACAAAGTATTTGCTGACGCACATTGAGCATCACGCGCAGCAAGTGCCTTCGTACCGGTCGAGTGCGGCGGAAATGCCTGCACCGTACCACAATCAGTTCAGAGCGGTGCCTTCGTCGATTGTGTATCGGCCCCCAATCATGACGCACAAGCCTGTGGTGCACGGAATGCATACGGGCAAGGTGGTGGTGCCGAGTGGTGAAGACTCGTACATGGACAAGTACGGGCGGGTTTGCGTGCAGTTTTTTTGGGACCGGCAACGCAAGGCGAATACGCCGGACAACACGCTGCTACGGGTTGTACAGTCGTGGGCGGGCAAAGGCTGGGGCACCTACTACTGGCCGCGAGAGGACGACGAGGTGCTGATCGACTTTATGGAGGGCGATCCGGATCAGCCGATCGTGGTGGGCTCGGTTTACAACGGCGTGAATATGCCCAAGTACGATCCGGCGGGGCAGTACACGCTTTCCGGAATTCTTACGCGGAGTTCCAAGGAGGGCGGCGCGGCCAACGCCAACGAACTTCGCTTTGAAGATCTGAAGGACAACGAGCAGATTTTCATAAATGCCGAGCGGGACTACGACCTGCACGTGGAAAACGACTGGCATACGCTGATTGGCGCCGACCAACACACCAAAGTAGGCAAAGACCGGATTGAGGAAGTCGATGGAGACTCGCACCTGCAGGTGAAGGGCAAGCAAGTTGTAAAGATTGTCGGCGACAGCGAACAGGAAGTGGTGGCAAACCTGAAAGAAAAGATTGGGGAGAACTCCAATCTCAATGTCGGCATGAACCTGAACGAGAAGGTGGGGATGACGCACTCACTCGACGTGGGCATGAACCAGTACAACAAGATCGGCATGAATTATGTGGCCGAAGCAGGCATGGATGTTTATATCAAAGGGGGCATGAACGTCGTGGTCGAGGGCGGGCTGAATGTGTGCCTGAAGGGTGCCGGGGGGTTTGTTTCCGTGGGTCCGCAGGGCGTCACCATTCAGGGAGTGATGGTGATGATCAACAGCGGGGGCGCGGCGATTCCCGGCACACCCGGTTCACCCGAGAGTCCGGAGGCTCCGGGATCACCGAAGGAACCGGAGTTCCCGGGAGACGATCCGCCGTCAAAGAGAAGCTCGTAAACGGAGGTTGAGGACGCACAATGGGAATGCCAGCCTGCCACATTACCAGTCAGACAGCCCACGGGGGCGTGGTCACAGTCGGATATCCGCAGGTGCTGATTGGTTTTTTGCCTGCGTCGCGCATCGGGGATCTGCACGTGTGCCCGATGGTGGACGGCGTGGTTCCGCACGTGGGCGGACCGTTTACTCTTGGGTCGCCGACAGTGCTTGTGGGCATGATGCCGCAGTCGCGAGTGACGGATATGTTGACGTGCGTGGGCCCACCGGATACCGCTGTAATGGGCTGCGAGACGGTGCTTGTGGGCATGGCCGGCGCGGGCGGCGCGATGGGAGCGATGGGCGGGATCTCAGCAATGGGCGCATCGGTGCCCACGCAGTCTCCCGCATCCCTAACTTCGTCGCAGCCGAGTGCCGAACTGCAGCAGGATGGCACCGTCAAGACGTCGGGCCCTGCGGGCGGGCGGCTGCCCGAGAACAAGCTCAGTCAGGAAGGATGGCCGGATCTGCCTGCGGACCAGGCGCCGAATTTTCAGTCGGCGCAGCCTGTGAATCTGCCGCCGAGCACTACGATCTTCCGGGTGATTGGCAGCGGCAATGCGCCGGACGGGAGTTACTGGGCAATGGACATACCGGCGGATGAAGCGAACTGGCGCAACAGCAGCGCAGTCAAGCCGAAGTGGAACGACGACGGGCAGTATGTGGCGCATACGGTGGGACAGGATGGGCTCAAGGCATGGGCGGGTCCAGCATCGAGCCAGGGTGATCTGGGCGGCGGCGGCCTGCAGTTGTATGTGCCGCCCGGAACGGTGAAGCCGGGGCCACCCATGGCTACGCCGTGGGCCGGAAAGGGGAAAGCCTGATGGCCGATGGTGCTTCGCCGGTAACGCAGGAGATGGTGGACCGTTTTGCGAAGGCGTTTGCGGGATTTGTGAAGGCGGCCCGGGACGCGGTTGCAGAGGCGGCCGGCAAGCCGGAGCTTGCGGGCACGCCCGCGTTTGCGTCGTGGCGGGGAAAGGTACTGCCGCTGCTCGAACAGGAGAATGCTTCGGTTGAGAAAGCTGTAGAGCAATATAAGGCCGGTGACGCGCGCGCGATTCTGGTGGAAGCCGAAGACAAGCGTGGGCTGGCGAAAGATATGGATGGGTTTCCGCTGACGTTTGCCGGGGAGGAGCACGCCGAGACTCTGGGCACACTAAGAACAGCCGTGGTCAGGGGCGCGTGCCGGCTTTGCGCAGCCGCCGGCATTCCCTGAGCTGCGCAACACCACAAGCTGCGGCAGCCCCATGATGGCCTGCCGGGGCCGCAAGCCGGATTTTCAGGACCAGAATTTCACGAAAGGAATCGCTCAAGCCGCATTGTCTATGAGCACCGACCCCGGACAAGCCGCAGCTTATGCCAACGCCGCGCGTATCGGCCGATGGATTGTGCCCGCGATTCCCTTTGGATGGACGTGGGTGCCGGAGTTCGGCATTCAGAAGCGGAGCGAAGGTGTGGTTCCGAGCAACGTATATCTGCGCGAAGATGAACTGCTGGCCGGCAACAAGCTGGAGCTGTACATCAAGGCCCAGATCACGATCATGCAGCGGACGTTTGTGGAGCCGATGATCGCGGGGCCTGCGCCAATGGAGTTTCCCGATGCGGAGGAGGCGGCGATGCTGATGCTGAAGCATCGGCCGATGCACCAGGTCACGGTCTTCCAGGTGCAGCACTATGTGCGCATCGGTAAGTGGATCGGGATTGCAACGCTGACCACGCTGGAGACGGAACTGCTGAACGTTCGGCCGGACTTTGACCAGTTTATGAAGGTGCTGCGCATTGCGCCGGCTACAGGGTGACGCATCGGCAAGTGGGCTTTCCTTGAAAGCAAAGAGGGAAATTGATTTGGCTAGTTTTGAGCAGCCAATGTGCACGACTGGGCCAATTGGGAACTGAGAATCCGGCGGGCCGATAAGTCGATAAATCGAAGGCGCCGTCAACCAGCATTAATACGGACCGCGCAGGTCCGAACGGAAAGGAAAGTGATTTGGCAAAAGGGAATATTACACGTCTGAACGATGTGCTGAACTCCATACCCAATCTTGCGACAGCGTACCCAACCCAATTCAGGCACATAAACAAGGATTGGCTGCGGAAACAACTCTTTAAAGCGCTGGAGAAAGACCCCTACTTCGACGTGGATGAGATTAGCGAGGATATCTCACTCGGCGGAGTGCGGATCATCAAACACTCGTCTGAGACGAGATTGCGCGAGCTGAAGCGCTTCATTCTGCTGGTGCATCGGATACTCTGCTACCACAGCAGCCAACAGACACGCCTCTACAAGCAGCAAATCCGCAACCTTGACGAAAACAAGACGCTTGCCGAACTGACGCTGCAACTTTCGCGGGGAGTGAAGCTGTTTACTGACTCGCTCCACGATTG
This sequence comes from uncultured Acidobacteriota bacterium, assembly GCA_963830225.1. Taxonomy (GTDB): domain Bacteria; phylum Acidobacteriota; class Terriglobia; order Terriglobales; family Acidobacteriaceae; genus Telmatobacter. The sequence continues at coordinate 2,581,299 of CAWHLO010000001.1, forward strand.
GCTTATCAAGACGACGGCGGATGATGGCGGCGCTTTGGTTCACTACTACAGCCAGGGTGAAGACAACCGCCTGAACGAGATCGATATCACTGAAAACGGGTGGTGCCTGGGTGTTTCCACGCAATGGGTCAGGTTTCAGGCTCTTGGCCGAACGGATTTCTGGCAGTGGATGTGGACCCCCGAAGGCGCCGGCGCGATACGTTTCATCATGGCCGCACAGGGAGTGCGCAGCAGTATGGGGGGTGTCGACTGGTCCTCACGAGCAGCGTTTGCGTTGCGCAGATTTGGGGTGATTCAAGAAGGAGATCTGGAATGCAATTCGCCGGAAACCGCAACCCCTGAAGCGATGGCGCGCAACATCCTGGCGGGTCCCCACCGGCTGCGCCGTATCGGCCAGCTCTACGTGGGAGGGGGCGGCCATGCGATGGCGGCAATCAACAGTCCATCGGTCACCTTCATGGATCCCAACGCAGGCGAAATCAGGTTCACCAGTGGCGCCGCCCTTATAAGCTGGCTGCCGAAATTTTGCCGCCGCATCCGTTACGAATTTAGACGCCACTACGTGGAACAATACAGCTACCAGCCGAACCTCGCGCGCAACGACGAGCCCAAGCCTGAATCGATGGAGGATGTGGTGCGCAACGCCATGCACCAGCGGCGTCGGGCGATGGGATACTGAGCGATTCCTGTGAATTGATCCACGCGGCAGCGCTGTCCAGATCCACCGGCTCTTCCCGGGCTTCAACAAACTGCACCGGGAGGCAGGTTAGATCGCGGACGGCGCTGTGGCAGAAAGCAGTAAGGACAGGCCCCGGAAGGGTGGTCGAGCGGGCGAGATCATACGGCCGCTTCCGCTCTATCTTCCGGAAAGACAGGTCACGATGTTGCCGCGTCAACGGCGTCGCCGATGGGGTCGTCCGCTACAATGTCGAGCGTCGTCGAGGTGGCCTTGATGAAGAAGTCGGCCATGCTCGAGGTTGGCACCGTTGATTTGGATGTCCACTGGCCCATTTTGAACATGCACTTGGTATCCGCGCATGTGTCGTGAACCTGCATGCGCCTGAGCTGGGCGACGTCCTTGTCGTACATCGACTTGATCTGCGGTTCCTTGGACGCAACAGACTGTTCCACTGAATTGAGCCACTCATCGCAGGCGTCCAATGTGCCGCGCATGGCCTCAACACTCACGCGCAGCTTGGCAATGCGCGAAGCCAGGTATTCGTACTTGGCCCATACGCGCACCCAGGTATCGCAGGGCGCGCTGTCGATGCCCTGCTGAACTGCCGCACTGACCTTGTTGAATTGCTCAACGGCATGAGAAATTTTCCAGCGGTAGCGATCCCAGTCCGCCACTTCGCTGCCGAGTTCCTTGAGGCGGAATTTTACTTTTTCTTCCGTGTTGACGGCATTCATGTGGTTTTTATGGAGCTTGGAGCGGACTCTTTCATTGGCTGCTGTCCAGGCCTTATCGAGAAGCGAACCCACCACCGGGACAGGAATCTGACCCAACGCGATGCTGACTCCCTTCTGAATGCCCCCGAAGGCGTAAGAGGCAAAGGCGCCCTTGCTTTGCACCGCCCTTCGGTGCGGAGAGAGAAAGGAAGAATGGCGTATCTTCTTGCCTATTGTGGGATTGGCAACTACGGTCTTGGCTATTTGCTGCAGATCTCTTGGGGATTGATTCAATTGAACCGGCATAAGTTCCTCGCGATCCTGGATTTTTGTGTGGATTCTGGATTCGGCCCAGGTTCAAAATCGGCGGCTCTGTTGTTGTGGAATGGGGAAAGCTTTCGCCGCTTTCTTTTGCGTGTCGCAGCATACACCACGCTGCATTTGAAAAACAAGGCGGAATATGGGGCTTGTTGTCTTCGTGCAGCGCGTCCGGTCTAGAGAAGCGAGAAAGGTGCGGGGAGCAGGTAAAGCTCCCCCCAGAACCGGCGCGGGGCGTGCAGGACGCATGGAATCTGCGCTCTTTGTGCACGGGCTAAACCCCGCGCCATTCACTCAAACGCTTTTGTCTAGGCGGCGGCCCCGTCCAGATCCGCTGGCTCCTCTTCGGCTTCAAGGAACTGCACCAGCAGGCAGGTTACGTTGTCGACTGCGCCGTGATTCTTGGCTTCGTCGATGAGGGCCTGGCAGGCGGCGGTCAGGTTTTCACTGGCGAGAATAAGCGACGCGATCTTGTTTGCGTCGGCGTAGCGGGTGAGGCCGTCACTGGTGAGCAGAAGGATGTCGCCGGGCTCCAGATTGCCGGTGAAGATATCGGGCTCGACGGATTCTTCGGCGCCGATGGCGCGGGTGATGACTGATTGATATGGGGATGAGCCGGCTTCTTCAAGATTCATGGAGCCTTTGCGCACCTGCTCGGCGACAAAGGAATGGTCGTTGGTGATCTGCGCGCAGGAGCCGCCGCGGAGGAAGTATGCGCGGCTGTCGCCGACATTGCCAACGATCATGCGCCGCTCGTCGACACAGGCGGAAACGAGGGTGGTGCCCATGCCACGGAGCTCCTCGGATTCCTGCGCCATGCGATAGACCTGCTGGTTGGCTTGCAGGATGGACTGGTAGAGGCGATCTGCGCGCGGCACATCGAGCATGTCTTCGCGGCTGAAACACTCAACCATTTCGCGGACCGCGGTGGCACTGGCGGTTTCGCCGGCTGCGCTGCCGCCCATTCCGTCGCAGACCACGAAGAGCCTCGACTCCAGATCGTATCCGAAGCTGTCTTCGTTGTTGGTGCGTTTACAGCCGACATCCGTCAGCGCTGCGACATCGAGCTTCAGCGCGGTTTCTTTCTCCATAGCAGAATCCTTTTTTCGCCCGGGAATGTGGCGGCATGTTAGAACCTGGTTTGCGTTCCGGTTGCCGCAGGCGATTTTGGCAATTCCACGATTACTATAACCCGACGAGGATACACACGATCCTCGGCAGCGAATTTGAAGCGCCGGCTTTTCATGGTCTCAGTGATTTTGCGCAAGGGAAGGGAATACCTTACTTGGAATTGACTCAGGTTGCCAGAAGTTACCGCCGGTTGTAAAGAGGTTGGTTGCGGCTCACGGTTGCTGCTGCTCTCTGGGTGTGGTCTCTGAGACGGCAGAAACCTGGTCGAGGAATTTCTTCAAGACTTCTCCGCCGGTGCCGGCCACGGCTTCTCCGGGCTTGGCGCCGCTTTTGCCCCATGCCAGCAGGAAGACGAGGGGAATCCAGCCGCGGCGGTCCTGCTCGATCTGCTGGCCGAAGGCAAACATGGCGCGGGAGAGGCGCAGTGGAAGCTGCACACCTGCGACGTTGTTCACCGAGGGGTCCTGACAAAGCTCGGGCGGCGAGGTCACCAGATATTCGCGGCAACTGAGAGGGCGCATGGGGTGGATGCTGCAGCTTTCGTCTTCAAGAAACGGGCAGGCGACTCCGGCGTGGAAGTAGTCGATGGCCACCTGCGTGGTGTGCTGATCGTCGCGCATCCAATCGCCTTCAAGAATACCTTCGAGCACGCCTGCGTCGCGCAGGGCGGTAAGGGCGCGATGGAAGCGCTCGCGCAGAACGGCGAGGCGGTCTTCCGGCAGTGTCTTGAGCCATTCGGTGAGCGCTTCGGCTTCAAAGAGGCTGATGGGCACCAATTGGCGGCAGCAGGCTCCGCAGCCGGCGCGGCAGGAGAGTGGGCTGCCCGCGGCCTGGGCTTCTTCCGCAACGCGGCCGACGATTGCATTTTCAAGATTCTGGACGACGGGCAGGATCTGCGTGAGCGTGGTGCGCCCGGCCGGAAGCTGGACGCTGGCCTGGAGCGAGGTTCCGCCGATTGGCAAGGAGAATGTGGCCTTTACCGCCCGCTGTACCGGTTCTTTTGAAGTGTCTCCAGCCATTTTCAATCCATGCCTTTTTCGGGGAATTCGAAATGCTTTTCGATTGTATGCGCCTGCGTCTGCGAGCCGGCGCCGCCCAAAGCCGGAAAGTGTTGGCGGGCGCCCTGCAAACATGCTACCGTGTTGATGCGGGTCAGCGAGAATCCAGAGATGCATCTGTTTCCCGACTGGGCTGACCCACAATTCTCCGCTTTCCTTCTAAAGACCTTGTCTGACGCAGCCTTTGGCGAAAAATCGTGGATGCGACCGTAAAAAAGAAGATTGGCAAGTACGAGATCACGGGCATCCTTGGCCGCGGCGGCATGGGAGTGGTTTATCGCGCCCAGGACCGTCGCATCGGCCGCCAGGTGGCCATCAAGACCCTCACTGAAGGGTTCACCGGCGAACCTGAAATGCTGGAGCGCTTCTACCGCGAAGCGCAGGCCGGTATCCTGCAGCACCCCAATATCGTTATCGTCTACGACCTGGGCGACGAGGACGGCGTGCCGTTCATCGTCATGGAGTTCGTGGAGGGCGAGCCGCTCGACAAGGTCATCAACGCCGGCAAGCAGTTGCACCTTGTGGACAAGCTGAGCATCATCGAGCAGGTTTGCGCGGCGCTTGGCTATGCGCACCAGCGCGGTGTGATTCACAGGGACATTAAGCCGGCCAACGTGATTGTGCAGCCGGACGGACGCGCCAAGCTGGTGGATTTTGGCATTGCGCGGGTGCAGAGCGCCAAGAACGAAGGCGGGTTGACGCGCACCGGCAATGTCATCGGCACGGTTCACTATATTGCTCCGGAGCGGCTGAAGGGCCAGCCGTTCGACGGGCGTTCTGACATCTTCTCGACCGGCGTGATGCTCTACCTGCTGCTTGCGGGGCAGTTGCCGTTTACCGGTGAAGATGTGACGGTGCTGCAAAAGCTGGTGAATGATCCGGCGCCGCCGCTGAGTGACTTCCTGAAGAACTATCCGCCGGCACTGGACGGCATTCTGGACCGCGCCCTGGCCAAGGATCCGGCGCAGCGCTATGGGACGGCGGAGGAGTTTGCCGCGGACCTGCGCGCGCTGGGCGAGCAGCTGAAGAAGGGCCAGATTACAGAGCTGTTCGACGACGCCGAGCGGCTGACCTCAGAAGAGCAGTACGGGCGTGCGCGGGAGGTGCTGCTGCAGTTGGTGCGGATCGATCCGCAGCATACCGGCGCGAGGCAACTGCTGGGCATTGTGCAGCAGAATCTGGCGCGGCTGCAGCGCGTGGAGCAGGTAAGGCAACTGGTGGCTGAAGCGCAGCAGGCTCTGGTTGCCGAGCGCTACGTGGAGGCTCTGGGCTCGCTGGACCAGGCGGCACAGCTCGATCCGGAAAATGAGGACGTGAAGGCCCTTGTCGAAGATGCGCGGCAGAGAAAGCAGCGCGCCGACGAGATTGCCGGCCTGATGACGCAGGCAGATGGGCTGCGCGATCGGGGCGACTGGACGGGCGCGATCGGCGCCGTTGAGAAGGCGCTGCAGCTCGACGAGCACAATACGGGAATCCGTTCAATTCATGCCGAGCTCACGCGGCAGGCGAAGATTGCCGCGCAGCAGGCGCAGATTCGCGAGCTGATGGACAAGGCTCGCCATGAGTACACTTCGCGGCACTTCACGCAGGCGATTGAGATTCTGCGCGAAGTGGGCAAGATCGATCCTGCGCTGCCGGAGATGAACAGCCTGCTGGATGAGGCAGTGAGTGGGCAGGAGCAGGAGCGGCGGCGCAAGCTCATCGAGCAGATTCACGCAGAGATTGAAAACTGCCTGGCGGCTGAGGATTTCGATCGCGCCAACGATCTGGTGGACCGGGCGGTGGAGAAACTGCCGACGGAATCGTCGCTGCTGCAGCTCAAGTCGCGCGTGGCGCTGCTGACGCGTGAGTTCCGCACGCGGCAGTTGATTGAGACCACGATCGGCAAGGCGCAGGAGACTTTTGTGGACGCGCCCGGCGAGGCGCTGCTGATTGTGCAGAAGGCGCTGCAGGAGCTGCCGGGCGAGGAGCGGCTGCTGGCGCTGGAACACCAACTGCGGCAGCGGCTGAAGGCGGCGGAGAAGGAAGAGGTTCGCGGGCGGTATCTGCGCGAGGCGCAGCAGGCGATTGACCAGAGCGAATTCGAGAAGGCCGTCGAGGTTCTGGAATCGTACCAGCTTGAGTTTGCTGATGCCGCGGGAGTGGGCGAGCTGCTGGAGTTTGCCCGGAAGGAGCTGACGGAGCAGAAGCGGCGCACCCGCGTTGCCGATTGCGTGCACGATGCGCGCGCGCTGATGGAGCAGGAGCAGTTCGACCAGGCAATTGGGCTGCTTGAGTCCGCGGTGGCGGAGACCGGTGATTCGGCGCTGGAGCGGCTGCTTGGTGAGGCGCGCACGCAGCGCGAGGAAGTCGAGCGCAAGGCGGAAGCGTTGCTGGCGCACATTACAAGGCTGCGCGAGCGCGGGCAACTGGACGAGGCGCTGGAGATGCTGCAGGGCATGCCCTCGGCGTCGGCTACCGGGACCAGGCCGAATGCCCTGCTCAATGAGATTCGCGCAGAGCAGTCGCGCAAGCAGGCGACGGACAGCGCGTTGGCTGCGGCGGAGCAGGCGTCAGACCGGGAAGGCTTTGAGAGCGCGATTGAATCGCTGCAGGCAGTGCAGCGCGCGTGGGGAGAATCGCCCGAGGTGGCGAAGGCCATCGGCGAGATCGAGTCAAAGCGGAACCAGCTCGCCAACGAGACCGTGGCTAACTCAGTGGAGTCAGCGCGCAGCGCCCTGCTGGCCAACGATGCGAATGCCGCGCTGGAAGAGTTGCGCGGCGTGGCGGAGTGGGTGGAGTTTGCCGGCCCCACGCAGCAGACTGACTGGCGGCGGCTGGGCGCCGAGGCATCAAAGCCGGCAGGACGCAAGAGCACCGGCGATATACCGCAGATTGGATTCGAGGCCGGCGAAGCGCCCGCGCCGAAGAAGAGCCTGCGCGTTCCCATCCTGACCGGAGCTGTGCTGGTGTTGGCGGCGGTAGCCCTGGTGATCAGCTTTATGAAGCCGAAGCCCAGCCCGCCTGCGCCGCAGCCGGCGAAGCAGACTGCCGCGCCCACGCCGGCAGCTCCGCCACCCACAGGAACCCTGGATGTGGAGGGTGATGTGGACGGAGCTCAGATTTTTGTGGATGGACTGCTGAAAGGGGTTACGCAGAACAAAGGAAGTCTGAAAGTTCCGCTGGATCCTGGAGAACACTCGATTCGGCTTTCGAAGCCGGGTTACTCTGACTTCAATTCGAATAACGTGCAGATCAGCGCGAACAAGCAGACCGCGCTGCACTACACGCTTAAGAAATCCAGCAACCCTGCGCCGCAGCAGCCCACGCAGGCATTCCTGAGTATTCACTCCACGCCGGGGGCGCAGGTAAGCATTAACCACTCGGCGGTCGGAACGACCGATGCGCGAGGCAACCTGGTTGTGCCGGTGAAGCCGGGGGCGGGTTCACTGCAGATTGCGGAGAATGGGTATCAGACGGTCAGCCAGAACTTCAACGTCAAGGCAGGCGAGCAGAGCAGCATGTTGGTGATGCTCACGCCGAATCCAGTGGCGCCGAAGCCGGTTGCGCCCAAACCTCAGCCGGTGGCGATTCTCTCGTTCTCCGCGAGCGCTTCGCAAATTGAGCAGGGGCAGCCCACCACGCTGCAATGGAAGACGGCCAATGCCAGCCAGGTCTCGATCAACAACGGCATTTCGCGGGTGGATGACTCCGGGCAGACGACGGTGCGGCCGCAACGTAACACAACGTACGTGCTGACGGCCGCGGGGAACGGCGGGACGCAGCAGAGGTCGCTGAATATCGTTGTGGAACCCAAGACCGCGGCAAAGCCTCCGGCGCCGGCGCCAAGCCAGCCGAAGCCCGTTGACCAGACAGCGCTGGTGCGCGCCACGGTAGCGAAGTTCAATGCCGCTTTGGCCGCGCATAGCGTGTCGGCCATGAAGGCAGTCTGGCCGTCGATGAAATCGGGGCAGCAGAAGGGATTCCAGAACTTCTTCAAGAGCAATCCCCACGCCAAGATGCAGGATGCGTGCACGCCGTTCTCGCTGACCATATCGGGTGACTCGGCGACCTGGGTCTGCAATGAGACCACGACCATCATGGCGAACGGCAGTCCCAAGAGCTCGGAGCACAGCATTCACTTCACCTTCAAGAAGGCCGGCAACGGCTGGGTGATCGAAAATCGCCGCTAGCCATGTGCCCGTTCGGAGGTCCCGGTCTGCGAGACATTTTTTCTCTTAGGCAACGGTTTTTCGACGGGAATTCAGCATTTCGGAACAGCGCTTCCTCTGTGCAAATGTCTCCTGGAACTAGCGTTGAATATTCTTGACCTTTGAGGAAGGCGGCCCTAGAATGAACACTGCTTTCACGCCGGACGAATGTCCATTGTGAGAAGGGTTTAATTTGTCCCGGCAAGGCATAGGAAACGATGCCAACTGGGGTGTATTGCTGAAGTCAGATTCTCCCTCGAAGTCTCACACAATCAAGCGGACTGCGGCGACTTCCTCTCTAGTTCCCCGCCGTGTGATCCGTTCTAACTTCACGGCCTCGATTTTCGGCTGTTCGTAGTACGGGTTTCTGTACTTCACGTTTCAGGTGTGCGTTTTTGCCTGCAAAGACGCGGTTGTGCTCATGCAGGCTTCTCAGTTCTTTCTGGGGTCACCACCAATCTGAATTTGCTGTTCCGGAGATTTCACATGATCGGGCGAGTGCATGTTCCTTCGTCGAGTCGGCTGTTATTGACTTTGGTTATCGTGGCGGCGTTCGGCCTGAGCGCGGCGGGAGTTTGGGCCGCGGCCCCAGAGACTGTCTACGTCGGTACGACTGCCGATTCAGGGAGCGCTGCCACTGACTGCGCCTCGTCAACGAACACCGATTGCAGGCTGCGCGACGCCATCGCGCTGGCGAATACCGATGGCGACGGCGACACCATCGTGTTCAACAGCGGCGTGACGGGCACCATCACGCTCGGCAGCAGCCTGCCGGCGATCACCGTAAGCGTGGTGACCATTACGGGGCCGGGTGCGAATCTGCTGACCATCAGCGGCGGTAACTCCTACCAGATTATGAGCGTCAACGGCTCCGGCAAGACTGTGAGCATCTCCGGGTTGACCTTTGCCAAGGGGAACTCGAGCAGCGATGGTGGCGCGATTCAACTTGTTGCCGGCACACTGTCGGTCAGCAATTGCGTCTTCTCCGGCAATACCGCTACGAGTGGAGGAGCCATTGACAGCGGCGGGACGCTCACGGTGACCGGGAGCACCTTCACGCAGAATTCGGTTACGACCCGCGGTGGCGCGATATACATCTCCGCGGGAACGCTGACGGCTACGAATAACACCTTTTACGGCAATTCCGCAACTTCGGGTGGCCAGGGCGGCGCTATTGGCGCAGCGGCAACGGTCAATGCCACGAACAACACTTTCTACGGCAACTCTGCGAACTACGGCGGCGCGATCGATGTCACGAGCGCTGGTTCGCTAACCTCCGACAACAATCTCTTCGTGGAAAACTCAGCCAACGGCGGCGGCGCAGGCATCTATAACGGCAGCGGCGGCACGGCGAACGGCGACTCCAACGTCTATTACAGCAACCTCGTCAGCAGCAGCGAGGACGACTGCAATACCTGCACAAGCAACACCAACGCTACCTCAGCTTCGTCGAACCCGCTGGCGCTGCCGCTGGGCAACTACGGCGGGCCGACCCAGACCTACCTGCCGCAGCCGGGGAGCGCGGCGATCTGCGCGGGTGCGAGCTCGGCCGCGAATCTGCCTGGGGCCGATCAGCGCGGCTTTACGCTAAACACCAGCTGCGTAGACGCCGGGGCGGTGCAGACCAACTACATTGAGGTAACCACCGGCGGTGACAGTAATGGCGACCAATGCCCGGACGCGTCGAAGTGCTCGCTGCGCAAAGCCATTGGGTTTGCCGCCGGACAGGGTGATATTGACTTCAACTCCAGCGTGAGCAGCGTTACGCTGAGCAGCACCGGCACGCTCACACTGTCGTTGCCGACAAGCGGGGTTGCGGGCGTCAATATCATCGGCCCTGGGGCCAACGCGCTTACGGTCGACGCCAACAAGGGCAACTTCAGCGTGTTCACGGTGGATGCGAACGTCCCGGCGGTGCTCTCCGGGATGACCATTTCCGGTGCGAGCCTCAACGGCTATGGCGGCGGCATCAACAACTCCGGGAGCCTGACTCTGCTCAGCAGCGCGGTGACGGGCAACTTCGCCAACAATGGCGGTGGCATCTCCAACAGCGGTCTGCTGCTTGCCGAGGACAGCACCATATCGGGGAATATTTCCGGCTTCGCGGCGGGCGGAGTCTACAACACTGGCACGCTGGAGATGGTGGAGAGCACGGTTTCGGGTAATTCCCTCAACTTCTCGCCGCCGTCAGGCCCAGCAGAAGGCGGCGGCATCTACAGCCTCGGCACGCTTACTGTGGTCAACAGCACCATTGCCGGGAACTCCGCCTCCGGGGGCGCTCCTTCCTCCGGCGGAGGAATCTATGTGGCCGGCGGATCGGCAAGCCTGGCTAACACCATCGTGTCTGGCAACACCGACGCCGGTGGCAGTAGTTCGAACATCTACGGCACCTATAGCGGTACGGGCAACGTGATTGGCGGCAGCACGGACGCGACCACCGATTATCCGGGCGGCGACAACACCAAGCCGAAAATCGCGTTGAGCAGCCTGACCTACAGCCCCACTGCCGCGGTCGCCGTCCAAACGCAGGTGCCGCTGCCGGGCAGCGCAGCCATTTGCGCGGGCTTGAGCGCGAATCTGCCTGCGGGCATCTACACCGACGAGCGCGGCCAGCCGAATGAGAACACCAGCGCCAGTTACGGCGCCTCGACGAACAGTCCATGCGTGGATGCGGGCGCGGTGCAGACCAACTACTCGATGAGCTTCACCACTTCGCCGTCGAGCGTGACCGTGGACCAGACCTTTGGCGGGGTGGTGACGCTGGACGAGAGCGGGAGCGCATTCGCGGGTGTAGACATACCGGTGACGCTAAGCAGCGGCACGCTGAACGGCACCGCGACCGAGACTACCGACTCGTCGGGCAATGCCACGTATTCGGGGCTGTACACCACCGCCGGCAGCAGCCTTACGCTGAATGCGAGCCTCCCGCTGACCGCGGCGCTTTCGCTCTCGGCGACGAGCAGCCCCTCGTTTGACGTGACTGCTGCGCCCACCCAGGTGGCGTTGGCGGCGTCTACGTCGTCGCCCACGGCGAATCAGACAGTGACGTTTACGGCCACGGTTTCGCCGAATGTGACGACAAATTTTGTCGGGGCAGCAAATGTGACGACGATTAACGGCAATGTGGAGTTCGACGACAGCGGGACCGCGATCAGCGGCTGCAGCTCTCAGGCCGTGAGCTACTCCAATAGTAGCTATGTGGCTACCTGCAGCACGGCGGCGTTGACGGGCGGTGCGCACTCGAATATCACTGCGGTCTTTACGCCCAGCGACACCAACTATCAGACCAGCCCGGCGAGCACGGCGGTTGCGGTGACGGTGGCCACGGCGAGCACCACTACGTCAGTGGCGAATACCTCGAACAACAACCCATCGAACGTGAACGACTCAGTCACCTTTACGGCTACGGTTACCGCTGCGGCGGGCGACACGATTCCGCTTTCAGGCACAGTGACCTTCACAGACAACGGCAACGCGATCACGAGCTGCGGTACGTCCGGGGCCGTGACGGTGGGTAGCTGGAACTCGACGAACGGGACAGCCACGGCCGCCTGTACCACCAGCGCTCTGACTGGCGGTAAACACACCATTGTTGCCACGTATGGTAGCGACTCGAGTTATACGGGGAGCAACAACAATCTGACACAGACCGTGAATGCCATTGCTACCACGACGGCCGCCACTGCGAACCCGACCTCGGCGACCCTGAACCAAAGTGTGGCTCTGAGCGCAACGGTTACCCCCAATGGCCAGCCGGTGCCGCTGGTGGGGCCTGTGACCTTTACCGAAGGTGGCAACGCCGTGCCCGGCTGCACGGTAACCTGGGACGCGTCGACGGGCGCGGCGAGCTGCAGTACGACGCAACTTGCCGTGGGGCAGCACAATATCACGGCGACATATCCGGCGGATGCCAGCTATAACACCAGCAGCAACAGCGTGACGGTAAACGTGGGCGCGGCTACGGGGACGATGAGTCTTTCGGCATCTCCGAGCACTCAAACCACGGTGAACCAGCAGGTGACGTTCACGGCTTCATTTACGGTCCAAAATGGCAGCACCAAGCCATCGGGAGATATTGAGTTCAGCTACACTCCGTCGGGTTCGAGCACGCCCACGGATTTCTCCGGCTGCGGCGCAGTGGGCATGAGCAGCACCTCGAACGGCAATACGAAAACCTACACTGCCACGTGCTCAAGCTCGTCGCTGGCCAATGGAACGTATACCATCAACGCCACGTACATCAACGACAGCAACTTCAGCATTTCCCCGGCTACGCTGACGCAGACTGTGGGCCCGGCTCCCACAACGACGCAGGTCACTTCGTCGTCATCCACCTCCACGGTGAACCAGTCGGTGACATTTACGGCCACGGTAAGCAGCCAGGTTTCCGGCAACAACACGCCTAGCGGGACCGTGTCGTTTACCGATACGATCAACAACGCTACGACGACGCTCTGCTCCTCGGTTTCTATTGCGTCGGGTGTTTATACCTGCTCAACCAGCAGCCTGGTTGCCGGTACGCATACCATCACGGCAACCTTCACACCGTCGAATACGGACTTCAAGTCGAGCAGCGGCACGGTGACGCAGACGGTAACCGCAGCGTCCAGCACGATTGGACTAACAGCCCAGCCGGCGGCGATCATCGTGAAGAACCCGAACAACATCAACGATTCGGTGACGTTTACGGCGACAGTGAAGGTGAATGGCAACTCCAACAAGCCGGCCGGAGACATTTCCTTCAGCTACAACGGCGCGTTGCCGATTCCCGAATGTCCGGTCGCCATTCCCGTGGACGCGAACGGCACCGCGACCTGTACGACCACTTCGCTGCCGGCCGGTCTGAACACCGTGAATGCGGCTTACTCCGGCGATAACAACTTCAAGTCGAGTAACTTCTCGGTTTCTGAGGCGGTACAGGATTACTCGATTGGTATAAATGCTGTGCCCACGGCCGGCGGTTCGCCGGAAACGGGGACGGTGAAGGTTACGCAAGGCTACACTTCCAGCAGCGATCCCTTTGCGCCTCTCGCCATTTCCATAACTCCAACAACGATCCAGGGCTTCTCCGGGTCATTGGGACTCACCTGCGCGGTTACGGTTGACTCTGCGCCTTCGGGATCCGTGGCTCCCACCTGTAACCTGGCAACCAGCACCCTGGCTGTGGCGACCTCGGGGACGCAGCAGTCGGCGGATGTGGTAGTGGATGCCACCAAGGCCGATCCGGGGCTGTACACCATGACGGTGACGGGCGCGGACAGCACGACAGGCCTGGCGCATACCACCAGCATCAACATATTTGTCAGCGCAACGGGCGGGCCGTTGAACATCGTGTCGGGATCGACTACCGGCAACCAGGCGGCGGTTAATTTCCTGCTGCCGGCAAACGTGAGTCTCAGCAATCTGCTGTGTGTCTCGGTTTCGGGTACCGGAATTCAGCCCCCGGGTGTGCCGCCCTCGACACTCTCCATTTCGTGCAGCTTCGATCCAACGACGATTGCTGCGGCGAGCACCGAGCAAAGCGGCACGGTGACCGTGACGGTGACGACCAGCGGCTCTTCTTCGACGACGGCGAGCAACAGCCATATGAACAGCAGCCACACGAAGCTGTGGGCGGCGGGCCTGTTCGGACTTCCTCTGTTCGGGCTGGTTGGGTTGCTGCGCGGCCGCAAGTCGCCCAGGTCAGTCTTCTTCCGGGTTATTGCCATCCTGGCTCTCTGCACCGCCGCCTATCAGGTGACGGGTTGCGGCGGCTCTTTCCAAAAACCAGCTAGCTCTGGAGGACAGACTCCGCCGGGCTCTTACACCATGCTGATTCAGGGCACGGGCAGTGACGGACATACTTACCAGGCAATTCTCCGCCTGAATATCACGCTTTAGGCGAACAGGACGGGCGCTTCCACTGAGGCAAGATGTGGAGCGCCCCTGAGCCTCAGCTTTCTGTCGAGGGAGACTGATGAAACGACGCACTCTGCAACTGCTGATTCTCGCTGCACTTTCGAGCACGGCCGCCATGGGGCAGATCAACTGTATTAACGGGCCCGCTGCAAGTAAACTCGTTTGCGAGTTTCCTTACGCTGCGGGATTGTTGACCAACGAAACCGCTCTGGGCGGCTCGGCTGGCACCGCACAAGCCAATAAGGCAGCCGGCGAGGTGGCAACGGGATTCAACAGCGCCATTGCCGCGCAGGTGAGCCAGTTGCCGCTGGCTACGGCGTCGGCCGGCACGGTGGTGGTTTACCGTGCTGGAATTCCAGAGACGTTCAACAATCTGGGACCGATCCTGACCGATCGCGCACAGACCGTGGGCAAGCACCGGTTCTTTATGGGATTTACGGCAAGCCAGTTCGTCTTTACGGATATTGACGGAATCCCTCTGAGCAAGCTGCCATTTTCTTTTGTATCCACGGCCTATGTTCCGAACACGAACACGGTCTCGACTTACACCTACACCTCTGAAAATACGAATCTTCACTTCAAGATCGACCAGTTTGTGAGTGTGGCCACCTACGGACTCACCAATCGCGTGGACTTTTCGGTTATTGTTCCCGTTGAGTATATTTCGATGGGGTCGACGACTTACAACGAGAAGTCTTATATCCTCGATGCAAACAACAATCTGGTCTTTGGTCCTTACGCCAGTCCGAACGTTGACACACCGGGAACTGCCAGTGGCCTTGGCGATATCAACCTGGTCGGCAAAGGAGAGTTGTGGAGAGGCGAGCGCGCCACCGTGTCTGCCGGAATGAACTTCAGAGTGCCGAGCGGAGACGATCAGAACTATCTCGGTTCCGGCGCCTGGGGATACAACCCCTACCTGGTGTACAGCTACCTTGCAAAGGTGGCCCCGCACGCAAAGATCGGTTACCAGTGGAACTCGAAAACAGAGTTGAACAACCCCACGGGAACCGCGGGAGGCGAAAAAGCGCTGCCCGGCGGCCTGAATTACGACGTGGGCGCGGACTGGGCCATGTCGCGGCACATAACCATCGCAGGTGACTTGCTGGGCAATCAATATACGAATGCACCCAGGTACGTAACGACATCCGTGCCGCTTCCCGACACGCCATCGACGGCCTCTCTGCCTACCATCACGCCCGAGAACTCCACGTATTCGATCAACAATCTGAGTGCCGGCCTCAAGTGGAATCCCTACCGGAATCTTGTCTTCTCAGGCAATGTGCTGATCCAGCTCAACAACAACGGACTGCGCAGCAGACCAACGCCGCTGGTGGGAATCTCGTACAAATTCTGATACAGGCTTCTTGAAAAGCCCGTAAGCCAACGTCCCCGGCAGATCCTGCCGGGGATTTGATTTTTCGGCGCAGGCTGTGCGCTTATCTCTTGGCCGTAGCGGCTGCAACCGCTGCCTTTTCAGGCGATTACCTCCTCTTTTTCGATTCGCATGGGATTCCCCGCACGTTCTCATGCCGCGCTTTGCCCCCCTTGTATTTCCTCTCGAATCCCCCAAAATCCGGCTGATGGCGGCTTTCGTTCAGCCGAAGAGGGGGATATCTTGCCGGAAAAATCTGCGGAGGTCTCTTGACAAAAAGATGAACCGGAGGTCAAATATGACCAGTAGTCATAAATAGCGGAAGGGCAGATATGGCGCAAGGCCGCACAACACGTTCCGGGCCGGCGAGCCGCAATCGTAAGGCGATTGACGCGCTCCAGCCTGGCGCTCCGGCTATGGGCCGCCGTGAACGGCGCGCTGTGGAAACCCGCATGCGGATCTTTCGTTGCGCGCTTCATCTTTTCACCGAGCATGGGTTTTCGAATGTCACGGTAGAGGACATTACCCAGGCCGCCGATGTGGGCAAAGGGACCTTTTTTAACTACTTCGAGACAAAGGATCACGTACTCGGGGTCATGGCGGACCTTCAATTGAGCAGGGTGAAGGAAGCCGCCGCTCTTGCGGCCGAGGGCCGGCAGGCGATTCAGTCCGTGCTCCATCGGCTGCTGTTGCGGCTGGCTGAAGAGCCGGCAAAAAGCCCCAGTCTTGCGCGCGCGCTCATCTCGTCTTTCATGGCCAGCAAGCAGGTGCGCAACATCATTGAAGTGAAGATGCGCGAGGGGCGCAGGATTGTGGCCGGGATTGTTTCCGAGGGGCAAGCCAGGGGCGAAATCGATCCCCGGCTCAAAAAAGACAAGGTTGCCATTCAGTTTCTTCAGATGTTTCTGGGAACGATGTTGCTGTGGTCGCTGCATGAGAAGCCGGCGCTCACAGTGTGGGTTGAAGACAGCTTCCAGCACTTCTGGAGGGCGCTGACAATCTCCTGAAGAGAGCAGGAAATATGAGAACCGAACGTTGCTATACCGTTCTCGTTTTGCTGGCCGGTTTAATTGCCGGTCTGCTTTCGAGCACTTCCTGTGCGGCGCAATCGCCGGCGCCATACCGGCTTACGCTGCAGGATGCGATTCAGAAAGCGCTGAGGGCCAACCTGGGCGTGCTGGTTGCCGGAACCCGCGTGAAAGAGGACGAAGGTGCACGCATGCGGCGATTGTCTGCCGCGCTGCTTCCGCGCGTGAATGCGCAGACGTACGCGAATTATCAGAATCGCAACCTGCGCGCCTTCGGAATTTCGCTGCCCAGCATGCCGGAAGTGGTGGGACCGTTTTCCAACTACGACTTTCGCGTTTATGCGCAGCAGAATGTCTTCGATCTGCAGAGCTATCGCGCATACAAGGCCAGCCAACTGGCGCTCGACGCAGGCAAGCTCGATTACAAAGATGCGCGCGACCTCATTGTTCGGTCCGTTGCCGCGCTCTATTTGAATGCGCAGTCGGCGGATGCGCGTGTGCGTGCAGCGCAGTCGCGTGTGACGGATGCCGAGGCGCTGTCCAAACTGGCCGATGACAAGCACGGCGCCGGTACCGCGACCGGCGTGGATGTGCTGCGCGCGCAGGTGCAGCTTGCCAATGAGCGGCAGGCGTTGCTGGTGGACGAAAACCTGTACAAGCAGTCGCTGCTGACGCTGGCGCGCAACCTGGGCATGCGCCCGGGCACGCCGCTGGAGTTGGCGCAGCCGCTCAAGTTTCAGCCGTTGACTGAGCCGCAGATTCAGGCGCTGGTTTCCTCGGCGTTGCTCACGCGCGCGGATTACCTGTCGCTCGCGCGGCAGCGGCAGAGCCTGGTGGAGCAGCAGCGCGCCAACCGCGCACGGTCGTATCCAAAGCTCAGCATCAACGGGAATTTTGGGGGCATCGGCCGCAGCTTTGGCGGTGTAAAGGCAACCGGGTTGATCCAGGGCCAGATCGATTTCACCATCTTCGATCGCGATCGCAAAGGAGAGTCGCAGGAGCTTGCGGCGCGTGTCGAGCGCATCGACGATCGGATTGCCGACCTGCGGCGCGGAATCGAGGAAGAGATTCGCGCCGCGATGCTCAATCTCAATTCCGCTGCGCAGCAAGTGTCAGTTGCGCAGGGAGGCCAGAAGCTGGCACAGCGCGAACTGGAAATGACGCGAGACCGCTTTCAGGCGGGCACGGCCAACAATGTTGAGGTGGTAACGGCGCAGGATGAACTGGCGCGCGCGGAAGAAAACTATATTGTCGCCGTTACGAACCACGTAGACGCAAAGTTTGCGCTGGCGCGCGCCATGGGAGATACAGAGAAAAATATTGTGAAGTTTATGGGAAATCCGTAGCGGGTCGGTCGTTGCAGTATACGCTTTTGGATTTCTGCTAGCGAGGTTCGATGTTATGAAGCGAGTGATACGAGTTCTGATTCTGCTGGCGGTGGTGGTGGCCGTGGGAGTGTATCTTTACCCACGCCTGACAAAGAAGCCGGCGCCGGTGAATGAGCTTACGCTCTCCGGCAATATTGAGGCGCACGAGAGCCTGGTGGGTTTCAAGGTGCCGGGGCGCATCGTTGATCTGCCGATCGAAGAGGGCCAGCAGGTGGAGCAGGGCACACTGCTTGCCCGCCTTGAAAACGCGGACTACAGGCAGCGGGTGCGTATTAACGAGGCCGGCGTCAAGGTGCGCGAGTCGGATCTGGCGCTCACGCTGGCGGGCCCGCGCGTGCAGGAGGTCAAGGCAAGGCAGCAGGTCATGCTCGACGCACAGGCCGACCTGGCGCAGAAGAAGATCGACAATGATCGCGCGCAGAAGCTCTTCAGCAAAGACGAGATCTCGGCGCAGGATCGCGATCATGCGGCGACGGCGCTCAAGCGCGCCCAGACAGTTTTCAAAGCAGCGCAGGAGCGCTATAACGAAGCGGTGGAGGGCAGCCGCAAGGAAGATATTGCCATTGCACGCGCGAATCTCGCCCAGGCCAACGCCAACCTCAAATTGTCGCGCATCGACTTGGGCTACACGGTGTTGCGCGCGCCCACTGCCGGCGTCATCACAGTGCGCGAGGCCGAAATCGGCGAGGTGGTTCAACCCGGTTCGCCCGTGGTGACTCTTGCGGATCTCGATCACATCTGGCTGCGCGCTTACATTGCGGAGACAGACCTGGGGCGGATTCGCTGGGGCCAGGCGGCCACGATTACGACCGACACCTATCCGGGGAAGAAGTATCACGGGCGCATCTCATTTATCTCTCCGGATGCGGAGTTCACACCCAAAAGCGTGCAGACTTACAAGGAGCGCGTGACGCTCGTGTACCGCATCAAGATCGACATCGACAATCCCAACCACGAACTGAAGCCGGGCATGCCGGCCGATGCGCACATTGAACTGGGCGCGGCGAAAACAGGCACGCAGGCACAACCGGCTGCACCGGCAAAGCAATGACGGAACAAGCAAAACTCGCGTCTGCCGCTGCCATCGAGGTGGAAGGGCTCACGAAGAGCTTTCCCGCCGTGCGTGCCGTGGATGCGCTGAGCTTTGATGTGCGTGCCGGCGAGATCTTCGGGCTTGTGGGCCCAGACGGGGCAGGGAAGACGACTACGTTGCGCATGCTGGCGGGCATTATGCCGCCCGATGCGGGCAGGGCGATGGTTGGCGGCGCCGATGTGGTCCGCAATCCCGAAGGCGCCAAGCATTCGTTGAGTTATATGCCGCAGCGCTTTGGGCTCTATGAAGATCTCACCGTGGATGAAAACATTCGCTTCTACGCGGACCTCTTCGGTGTGCGCAAGGCCGAGCGCAGTGTGCGCTCAGAGCAGTTGCTTGCAGCGGCAGGAATGAGCGAGTTTCGCGGCCGGCCGGCAGGGAAGCTTTCCGGCGGCATGAAGCAGAAGCTCGGTCTGGTGTGCGCGTTGATACACAGGCCCAAGGTGATTCTGCTGGATGAGCCGACAACCGGCGTCGATCCCGTTTCACGCCGTGACTTCTGGCGGATCCTTTACGAACTGGTTGCGGAAGGCGTGACCATTCTGACTTCGACGGCGTATCTCGACGAGGCGGAGCGTTGTCATCGTGTCGCGCTGCTGCACCAGGGCAAGCTGCTGTTTTGTGACACGCCCGCGAACCTGAAAGCGAAGCTGGGCAAGGGCGTTTTGTCTGTCACATCCGCCGATCCGCGCAGTCTGCGCGATTGTCTTGAAGGCGCGGAGGGAATCTCGAGCCTCGTGCTTACGGGTGACGGAGTGCATCTTGTGGTGGACGATCCAGCGCGGCGGATGAGCGAGTTTGAGTCCCGGCTGAAAGGCGCTCATGTTCCGTTCGACGCCATGCATCAGGTGATGCCAACGATTGAAGACCTGTTTGTAGACGCGGTGAGCGCAGGAGCGGCGCATGATGGCTGAGCAGGTCAACTCGGTTGTAGTAGAGAACCTGGTGAAGCGTTTCGGCGGCTTCGTGGCAGTCGATCGCCTCAACGTTACCGTTCGCAAGGGCGAGGTTTTCGGTTTTCTCGGGCCGAATGGCGCGGGCAAGTCCACGACCATCCGCATGCTGTGTGGGCTGTTGAGACCCACCTCAGGCCGCGCGCTGGTTGCCGGATTTGACGTGGCCCGCAAACCGGAAGCGGTGCGCCAGAACATCGGCTACATGTCACAGAAGTTTTCGCTTTACAACGATCTGACCGTGATGGAGAATCTGCGCCTCTTTGCGGGGCTGTACAGTGTGCCCGCAAAGGAACTGCGCGACCGCATGGATTGGGCGCTGGAAATGTCCAACCTGAAAGGCCGTGAGAATCGCATCACGGGAACGCTGCCCGGCGGTTGGAAGCAGCGGCTCGCCTTGGGCTGCGCGGTGCTTCACCGGCCGCCGATTGTTTTTCTTGACGAGCCAACTTCCGGTGTCGATCCTATCTCGCGGCGCCAGTTCTGGGACCTGATTCACCAGATGGCGCATGAAGGCGTGACGGTTTTTGTAACCACGCATTACATGGAGGAGGCTGAGTACTGTAACCGGCTGGCGCTCATCTTTCGCGGCCGGCTGGTTGCGTTGGGGACGCCGACGGAATTGAAGCACGACTCCATGAACGGTGAGTTGCTTCTCGTGGAGTGCGAGCCGCTTGGCGCCGCGGTGGAAGCTCTGCGGTCGGCTCCCGATGTGATGGATGCCGCGGTGTTTGGCAATGCTTTGCACCTGGTTGTTCGTGATGCGGCCGCTGCGGCGCCGCGCCTCAAAGAGTATTTGCAGGGTCGCGGAGTTGCCGTGCGCCGCATGGAGAAAATTCGGCCGACGCTGGAAGATGTGTTTGTTTCTCTCACCACGGGGCGCAATGCGCGCGAGGAGCAACAGCCATGAGCCTCACGCGTCTGCTTGCCGTTGCACGGAAAGAGATCATTCATATCCTGCGTGATGCACGCAGCCTGATGATTGTTGTCATGATGCCCGTGGTGCTGATGCTGCTGTTCGGATACGGCGTCAGTCTCGATCTGAAAGGGCTGCCCGTTTACGTCTACGATCAGTGCGGCAGCCAGCAGAGTCAGAATTTGCTCAAGCGCTTCCAGGCCAGCGAGTACTTTCATATTGCGCGCGTTGTACACAGCTACGGGGAGGTCGCACACGCCCTTGACGATGGCAACGCCAAGATGGGGATTGTCATTCCGTGGTATTTTTCGCAGCGGCTGCGCCAGGGCGGCCCTGTGCAGGTGCAGGCGCTTGTGGATGCGACGGACGACAATACCGCCAACGTGCTCATCGGCTATACGCAGGCAGTGGTGCAGGGTTACTCATCGCAGCTTCAGATCAAATGGCTTCGGCAACACGGCCAGTTGGTGGTACCCGCGGCGGTAAGTGTGGATACACGGACCTGGTACAACGAAGATCTGGCGAGCAGCGCGTTTATTGTTCCCGGCATACTGGCCCTGGTCATGTCGGTGATCGGTGCGTTTCTCACTTCGTTGACCATTGCGCGCGAGTGGGAGCGCGGATCGATGGAGCAGCTTATCTCTACGCCCGTCAGCGCAATGGAGATCATGCTGGGCAAACTGGTACCGTATTTTGTCCTTGGCATGTTCGACGTTGCGGTTTGCGTCTTTCTGGCCATCGTGTGGTTCCAGGTTCCGTTTCGCGGCTCGTTTCTCACGCTGGCTGTAAGCTCGGCGCTGTTCATGATTGTTGTGCTCGCACTTGGGTTCTTCATCTCCGTTGTAGCTAAGAACCAGTTTGCGGCCAGCCAGATTGCACTGATCATCACCTTCTTGCCCGCGTTTCTGCTTTCTGGATTCTTGTTCTCCATTGAGCAGATGCCCGCAGTTCTGCAATGGATCACGCGGATCATTCCTGCGCGCTACTACGTCTCCGTGCTGAAGAAGATCTTCCTCAAGGGCACACCCACCGCGATGCTTAGTGCTGATTTGATTCCGCTGGCTGTGTTTGCACTGTTGCTGGGCATCGTGGCCACGCGAGCCTTCCACAAGAGGCTGGAGTAAAGGAGAGTAAGCATGTTTGCGCGGCTGAAACAAATGTTGATCAAGGAGTTCATTCAGGTCTTCCGCGACAAGCGGGCGCGCGCCGTCCTGATTGGGCCACCCATCATTCAGATGGTGATCTTCGGCTACGCGGCGACCTTTGAAATTCATCATGTGCAGACAGCCGTGGTAGATCTGGATCACAGCCAGGCGAGCCGCGAACTGATCTCGCGCTTTACTTCGAGCCCTTATTTCGATGTCCATGAGCGGCTGGCCAACTCGCGGCAATTGCGCGATGCCATTGATCGCGGAGACGCGATCATCGGCCTGGAGATCAATGCGGGCTTTGCGCAAAAGCTGCTCAGCGGCCAGACGGCGCCGTTGCAGGTGATTGTGGATGCAACCAATTCAAACACTGCGTTGATTGCATCCAGCTACGTTACGCAGATCGCGCTTGGCTTCGCCAAGGACTACCAGCGGGATCGGCTTTACCGCATTGCACCGCAGATGATTGAACAGATGCCGTCAGTCCAACTGGACCAGCGGCCGTGGTATAACACGGAGCTACGAAGCCGCTGGTTCTTTGTGCCGGGAGTGATCGGCAGCCTCACGCTTGTTCTGGTCATTACCCTGACGGCGTTTGCCGTGGTGCGCGAGCGCGAAATTGGCACCTTGGAACAGATCATGGTTACGCCCATTCGCCCCGCGGAGTTCATACTCGGCAAAACGCTGCCGTTCTTTCTTCTCGGGCTCTTCGATGTTTCGCTCATAGCGCTTGTCGGCACACTCTGGTTTCAGGTTCCATTCAGAGGACACATTATGGTGCTGCTGGCAGGCTCGGTGCTCTTTCTGCTTTGCATGCTCGGCACCGGGCTGCTGATCTCCACGGTGTCGTCTACGCAGCAACAGGCCATGGTGACAGCATTCTTCTTTATCATGCCGGCCATTGTGTTTTCCGGCTTTGCATTTCCCATCAGTGCCATGCCGATGTGGCTGCAGTATGGCACTTACCTGAGCCCGCTGCGGTATTTCCTTGTTGTGCTGCGCGGTACTTACCTGAAGGGTGTGGGCATGCAGATTCTGTGGCCGCAGATGGCGGCAATGGGGGCGCTTGGTATTTCGCTGCTTACGGTTGCGGTTCTGCGCTTCCACAAGGCGCTTGATTAGTTCGTTGCGCCACCGCGGCAAGTTAGTGATAGGTGTACAGGCGGACGCGGCGAATGGTAAACCAGCCAGCCGGCAGGGTCAGATAGCGGCCCTGGTTGTCGTCGTCGCCATTCAGATTTCTGCCCGCTACCCAGGTTCCATTGACGAAGTGGCCCATCCCAGATGGAGTCGATACCGGCGAGAGCCTTTCCCTGGCTGTGTGTGCCGAAGGTGATGATCATTCCCGTTCCGGCGATCCAATACTCTTCTTTGCCGGTTTGGATGATCAGGTCGCCATGGGCGCCGGGCAGGGGCGTTTCTGTCTTTGCTCCAGTTGAAATCGGCGCTGGCCGTTTGAAGTGAACGTCGAAGGTGTAGTTGCTCAATGTGAACTTTCGCGGCGCAGACTGGGCACGACGGTCCGCAGCCGGCCCTCCGTTCGTGGAGATTGCGTGTTGGAAGAATCGCCGAAATGGAACTTGGCGGCAAATCACTACTTTTCTTGACAACGTTATTTATGACTCCATATACTTCGACACGCCAACAAAATGGCATTCGCAGGCCGCGAGATTTCGCGCAGACTGCGGCCCATTCCCCGACCTTTCAGCAAGAAGTCGTGAAGCGATCAAGCGGGGATGGACCGCAAGCGTGGCGAGGCTGCGAAAAAATTGATGATTTGGGAGGCAGCGTGAACGTATCCCGTTCGATGCGAGTGAGCGCTTGCCCGTTCTAGAGATTGTTTCTATGTCTGCCTTTACGGTCACGATCTTAACCGTGGTTGATATTCCGAGCGTACTAAAGTGACAGCTCGCCTCCTATTTATTCCGCAAGCAGATCTTTGAGTCCAAGAAGAGCCGGGTTATTTGCAAAGAGCGAATTCCATCGCGATGAAAGCGAGAGTTATGTTGCAATCCAGAGTGAAACGTTATTCTTCCGGGCTGCTGTACGCAGCCGCGGTCGCAAGTATATTTCTGTTTGCCGGATCGTCTTCCGCTGCGCTGGCGCAGGGCAGGCCGGTGACCATCAATAGTTCTGTAACCCTCGTGGAAAGCGCGCAGGCGGATGGCGCCATACAGCGCGCCACCCAGGATCTGCGCGGCGACTTCGCCAAGGTGTTTGGGCGGGAGCCGCGGCTGGTCAACAGCCTGGCGGATGCCGGGCCGGTGGCGATTCTCATTGCCGAACGCGGCCACGTGCCGACCGGAGTCTCCTGCGCCACCACTGCGAATCGAGAGGCATTCGCGTTTTCTCTGGCGGAAGCAAGCGGCGCGAAGAAGCAGCGGGTGGTGTGTTTGACGGGCGCGGATATGCGCGGAACCATCTACGCCATCTATCAGTTCTCGCAGCAGTACCTGGGCGTTGACCCCATGTATCTGTGGACTGACAAGCAGCCGGAGAAGCGGAGTTCCGTTACTCTGCCTGCCAGCTTTACCCATACGTTCCCCAGCCCGGTGTTCCGTTATCGCGGCTTCTTCATTAACGACGAAGATCTGCTGACGGGCTGGAGGCCTGAGAAGAAAGGTGTACAAAGCGGGTTTTCGCTCAAGACCTGGGACATGATCTTTGAGACGATCCTGCGGTTGAAGGGAAACATGATCGTACCGGGAACGTGGATCTTTCCGGACGACGCGCAGGTACTGGCCGCTTCAAAGCGCGGGCTGATTGTGAACCAGCATCACGCCACGCCGCTGGGCGTGAACGCGGCGCGCTGGCCGAAAGGCGTTCCTTATAACTATTCAACGCATCCCGAGATTCTGGAGCGGGCGTGGAAGGATGCGGTGAACGAATACAAGCCGGGCGACCACATTCTGTGGTCGGTAGGACTGCGCGGACTTTCTGACCAGAGCTATGCGGCGCTTGACCCCAGCGTGCGCAACAACGATCCGCTGCTGGGCAAGCGCATCAGCGAAGCGATCGCTGACCAGATGAAGATTGTTCGCACCAGGTATCCCAACGCCCACTTCATCACCAATCTGTGGATGGAAGGTGATCGCCTGATGCAGGAAGGCTATTTGAAGATTCCGCCAGGGGTGACCAAGGTGTGGGCTGACACCGGCTACGGAGACATGCTGGATGGCGGCGACCTGGAAGCAGGTGAGGGAATGTACATCCACGTTGCCATGCTGAACGGGTTCGCCAACCAATTGTCTGAGATGGTTCCGGTGGCGCGGTTCGACAAGCAGATCGGGCGCTACGAGAAGGCGAAGGCGACGGGATTTTTCCTGGTGAACACCAGCGATATTCGGCCGGTGGCGATGACGGCGCGCGCGGTAATGGAGATGGCGTGGGGCGGCGTGCCGCAGGGCGCGGATGCCGACGGCGCCTATTACCGGAAGTGGGCGACGGAGGAGTTCAGCGCGAAGTCGGCGGAGGCGATGGAGGGCCTTTACAAGGCGTACTTCGCGGCTCCCGCGTTGCGGCCGGGTCCGAAGGAGAACCATCACCTGGCGGACAACTATGTGCGCTGGCTCGGCGACCAGGCTTATCAGACCGAGGCGCGGCGTTTGCTCCTCGGCGATTTAAGCGGGCACCGGGTGATACATGTCCCGAGTCAGTCGCCGAAGTGGACGCGGCCAGGGCTGATGGACCCCGGTACACCGGAGTCAAGGAAAGCAGAGTTGGCGCGCGACATCCAGATGTGCGCAGGTGCGCAGCCGCGCTGGAATGCGGTGTGGGCCAAGGCCGTCGCGGCGGAGAAGCTGGTGGATCCCAGCCGCCGCAACTACTACCAGGCCGAGGTGCTGACGATGATTACCATCAATCGCGAAGGCAATCGGATGCTGCTGGAGCTGTCGCGGGCGATGCAGGATGACAAGGCCGGAAACAAAGCCAGGGCCGAGTCGGAAGCCGCTGCTGCCTTGCAGGCGCTGAATACGACGGAACTGGCGATGTCCAAGGCCGAGTATGGCAAGTGGAAGAACTGGTATCGTGGCGACTGGCTGGCCGGTGTCTGGCATACGCGTGACCTGGTGCAGGATTACCTCAACCATCTCAAGGATCCGATGTCGCGGCTGCCTGCGCCGGTGGAGTGGAGCGGCTGGGACGGCTACTTCCACATCATGCAGTACGAGGGAGACCGGAGTGTGGATGTGAAGTAGCTCTTCTGGCCGAACCTGGCCAGGGAAGATGTCAGCAGTTTCAAAAGAATGCCATGCCGCACGTGCCTTTTCCGGAAGTAGGTATAGGGAAAGCGCGTGCGGTATTGCATTTGGGGTTGAGCCGGGAATTGCCTGCAAGACAGGAAAATTCGCGGGTTATCGAAGATCTTATGCGCGCCGGATTCACCATTCATCGTAATTTGATCCCTCCGGGGCTTCTAAGATCTGCGACAACCTCGACGGAAGAATCGTTCGAGTGGTGCCCGGCGGCACGGCCTGCCTGCTTTGGTGCGTGTAGCCGGGTGTAGCTGTTTTTTCGGATCTTGCCAATTCCCCTGAAGCGGAAAATACTCTGTGTGCGAACCAGTGCGGGTATTGTGAGACGATGAAAGTTGCTGCAGAAGCTCATCTCCAGAGGGCGCGGTATCTTTCCTCGGAGTTCCGGACCTCTGAGCGGCTGCACAACGTTGACGGGTGATTCCGGCGCCGGGGGTCTTGGGAGTCTCGGATAGTGCGACGGTGGCTGACAAGTGCTCTTGCGGTCATTTGCCGCGTCAGCGTGCGATATCGGCTTGCCATAAAGCCACTTTGCCTTGCGTCTCTCATGGCAAAACTCTTGATGGCAGGGCAAATTCCTGAGTTAGTGATCGTAATCACAGACAATCGTAGTTTTGAACGTAGGAAATCATCAAATATAGAAGTTCCGCTCCGATCCCGGCAGGTCGCCACTTGCGGCGGAGCGTAGTTCTGTGCCGCATCTCGTGGCGAGCGGCATCTGGCCCAAAAAAGAAAAAAAGAGGCGATCAAAGGAGATTCAAGCATGGCATCAAACACTCTCACTATTACGGATAATCGCACCGGCCGCAACTACACGCTGCCCATCGAAAACGGGACCGTGCGGTCGATGGACATGCGTCAAATGCGCACCAGCGAGGAAGACTTTGGGCTCATGATGTATGACCCCGCTTACGTCAATACAGCGTCGTGCCGCAGCAGCATTACCTATATCGATGGAGAGCGCGGCATTCTGGAGTATCGCGGCTATCCCATTGAAGTACTGGCGGAGAACTGCACATTTCTTGAAGTTGCTTACCTCCTGCTCTTCGGCAACCTGCCGAACGAGGCGGAATTGAAAGACTGGATTCACGAGATCACGCGCCGCACCATGCTGCACGAGACCTCCAAGAGATTCATGGAAGGCTTCCGCTACGATGCGCATCCCATGGCCATGCTGGTGAGCACCGTCGCGGCGCTGTCCACTGTCTATCCGGACGCGAAGAACGTACAGGATCCTGCCAACCGTTTGCACCAGATCAAGAGACTGATCGCAAAGATGCCGACCATAGCGGCCATGTCATATCGCCACAGTGTGGGTTTTCCGTATGTATACCCGGACAACGACCTGAGCTACACCGAAAACTTCATGAACATGCTGTGGAAGATGGTCGAGCCCAAATACGTGGCCAACCCCGTGCTCGCCCGGGCGCTCGATGTTCTCTTTATCCTGCATGCCGATCATGAGCAGAACTGCAGCACCAGCACCATGCGTGCAGTTGGAAGTTCTCAGGCAGATCCCTACCTTTCGCTCTCCGCCGCAGCCTCTGCGCTGTCTGGCCCTCTGCACGGCGGCGCGAACGAGAAGGTTCTCAAGATGCTCAATGAGATTGGGACAAAAGAGAATGTGCCCGCTTACATTCGCAGGGTGAAGCAAGGCGAACTGAAGCTGATGGGATTCGGTCACCGCGTGTACAAGAACTACGACCCGCGCGCCAAGATCATCAAGTGGACTGCCCAGCAGGTATTCGAGGTGACCGGACGCAATCCCATGCTCGATATCGCTCTGGAGCTGGAGAGGATTGCGCTTGAAGACGAGTACTTCGTCGACAGGAAGTTGTATCCCAACGTGGACTTCTATTCCGGAATCATCTACCAGGCAGTAGGGTTCAAGCCGGAGTTGTTTACCGTGCTGTTCGCCATTCCGCGCACCGTGGGCTGGCTGGCGCAGTGGGAAGAATTGCATCGTGATGCGGAGCAGAAGATCGCCCGCCCGCGCCAGATCTACACCGGAGAGCGGAAGCTCAGCTTTGTTCCCATGGAGGAGCGCGAGGGCGCGGTGGCGATGAAGTAATGCCGTATGGGGGCGTGCTGTCTCGATTCGCTGGATGCCCGCCCCCAGCGTTTTTCGCCCACACCTTTCCGGCCGCAATCGCAGCTTGCAGCGCAAGCCAATCTGTCAGTCATCCATGATCTCCATCGAACCTGCCACCTTCAGGTTTCCCGGCATGGAATCGCGCCTGCCGTCCTCTGCCGGCCGTATGCGTCCCGGTCTCAGGCTTCCGCGCAACATGTACATTGATTAAAGGAGGGTTTTGTCAGTTGATCGCTGCCACATTGCGCGCTCTTCGGAAGAGACAAGTCCCTGAGTTCTGTTTCGGAGGCCGCTCATGAATATGCAGCGCCGCGTTCCCGCCCTGTGGATTCTGGCCTTGCCCGTTCTCACCTTCGGCATGATGGCCGGGTTCATCATCGTCACGCTGCCGCAGATGCTTGCAGCGCAGGGTGTTCCGGGCGGACATATTGCCGTTGCCGTAGCTATCATCACCTCGCCCGGCTTCTGGATCTTCCTCCTCGCGCCGTTTCTCGATGTGCGCTTCCGCCGCCGCACCTATGCCTTGGTTTTTGGTGTCCTGGCCATCTCCGCCACCGCGTTCACAGTGCTCCACCACTCTTCCAAGGGTCAGGTGGAAGCCGTCATGCTCATCGGCTATATCTCGCTGGCCCTGTTTGGCGCCGCTCACGGTGGTTGGACGGGAGCGCTCATCAACAAGGATCAGGACAGCCATCTCGGCGCCTGGGTTACCATATGCAACATCTGCGGCGGAGGCATCGGCATCCTGCTCTCCGGCTTCGTAACGCAGCATCTGTCGCCAGATCACGCCGCGGCATTCATCTTTGTGGTATTTCTTGCTCCGCTTGCGGCCTTTCCCCTGATCCCTGCCCCGCTGCCCGACGGAACGCTGGCCGGCGAAAGCTTTCTCCGCTTCACTCGCGAGGTTGTCTCGCTGCTCAAGCGCCGCGAGGTCCTGGTGGCTCTCACATTGTTCACTCTGCCATCGGCGTCTTTCGCTCTCACCAATGTGCTGGGCGGTATCGGCAAGGACTTCCACACCAGCCCCGGACTTGTGAGCATCTTTGGCGGTGTCGGTTCCATCGTTGCCGGCGTTGTGGGCAGCGCGCTGGTGCCGGCCATATCCAAAAAATTCCAACTCCGCCCTCTCTATCTGGCCATTGGCCTGGTGGGAGCGACATTTACTCTGAGCCTTCTGCTCATGCCGCGCGTGCCCTGGACCTACGGCCTTGCCTTTGTTGGCGAGAACATCTTTCAGGCCGCGGCCTTCGCCACAGGATTCGCCGTGATTTATGAGGTGATCGGCCCCGGCAATCCGCTGGCTGCCACCATCTTTGCGCTGCTCACCGCCAGCATGAATCTCCCCATCAATTACATGGAAGTGATTGATGGTCACGGTTTCGACCGGCACGGTGTGACTGGCGCTTTTCTAGCAGACGCTCTGGTCAGCGGCGCTGTCTGCGTCCTGCTCTGGTTTGTGCTCTTCCGGGTGCTTCGCGTTCAAGATATGCGCAGTAGCTCCCAGCCGGAACCCGCTGAAGCGGAATAGCGGGCGAGATCGTCGCCGGTTGCTAGTGTCCTGAGTCTGAAGTTCTTGCACAAAATCTGGCGACGGAATCGAGGATCTGGTCTGCGTTTTTGTGCCAGATGAACGGTTTTGGATCTTTGTTGTGGTGTTGGATGTAGGTGCGGATGGCCTTCTCCAACTCTTTGGTTGAGCGATGCACGCCGCGGCGGAGCTGTTTTTCCGTCAGCAGAGCGAACCAGCGCTCGACCAGGTTGAGCCAGCTGGCCGAGGTGGGCGTGAAATGCAGATGGAAGCGAGGTCTTTTCACCAGCCAGTCACGAATCAGTTGGGTTTTATGGGTGCCGTAGTTGTCCAGGATCAGATGCACGTCCAGTTTCGCGGGCACGTTCTGCTCGATGGTATCGAGGAAGTTGCGGAACTCCAGCGAGCGATGCCGCCGCTGTGTCTGCCCGATCAGCTCGCCGCTCTTGGTGTCGAGGGCGGCAAACAAGGTGGTGGTTCCGTGGCGCGCATAATCGTGCGTGCGGCGTTCGATCTGGCCGGGACGCATGGGCAACAGCGGAGCGGTTCTGTCCAGTGCCTGAATCTGGCTCTTTTCATCGACGCACAGCACCAGGGCGCGTTCTGGCGGAGCCATATACAGTCCCACAATGTCACGAACCTTTTCAATGAACAGCGGGTCCTTCGATAACTTGAACGTCTCGGAGCGGTGCGGCGCCAGCGAAAAGGCGCGCCAGATGCGGCTGATCGAGGACTGACTTAAGCCACATGCCCTGGCCATGTCGCGGGTGGACCAATGCGTGGCAGCCTCTGACTGACTTTCCAGAGTTCGCGTCAACACCTGTTCGATTTGTTCGTCACGCAGTTTGCGTGAGGTGCCCGGGCGCGGTTCGTCGAGCAAACCATCCAGGCCCAACTCCAAATATCGCCTCCGCCATTTACCTACCGTATGGGGGATGGTGTTCAAGCGGGTGGCAATGACCTTGTTGTTGATGCCTTCGGCTGCCAACAAAATGATCCGCGACCGCATGGCCAGCGCCTGGCCGGTCTTCGCCCGCCTGGTCCAGGCTACGAGCTGAAGCCGGTCTTGTTCGGAAATCGAAACTGGAGCCAACGGACGACCAGTGCGCATCGGAGTTCCTCCCACTCTATCCGATGCGTCACATGTCCATACTTATGCTATTTATTTAAGACTCAGTATACTAGACGCGAACGCCATAGCACACACGGCGAATAAACAGAAGAAGTCAATCCTCGTGTGTCAGCAGAACAATCCGTTCATGCGTTCACAGCGGCTATGCTGGATGCATGCGTGTAATTGCACTGGCAGGATTTGGCGGAACGGAAGTACTCAAGGTAGATGAAGCCGGGATGCCCCAACCCGGAAACGGAGAAGTGCTTATCCGCGTGGCCGCTGCCGGGGTGAATCGGGCAGATCTGTATCAGCGGCAAGGTCACTACCCGCCACCAGCGGGAGCTTCGGAGATCCTCGGGCTCGAGGTCGCAGGAGAAATCGTGGCGCAGGGCGCCGCCACCGAACAACGCTGGAAAATTGGCGACAAGGTATGCGCTCTGGTGCCGGGCGGTGGATATGCCGGCTATTGCGTGGCACACAGCGGATGCTGTCTGCCCGTCCCGGAGAATATGGAACTTGTGGCCGCGGCATCATTGCCTGAGGCCGCATTCACCGTATGGGCAAACCTCTTCCATCTGCGGCGAATTCATGCAGGCGACCGGTTCCTGATGCAGGGTGGAACAAGTGGCATCGGCACATTTGCCATCCAGGCTGCGAAAGCCTTTGGTGCAACAGTTGCGGCGACAGCTGGCTCGCAGAAAAAGTGCGAATTCCTGCTGGGCCTGGGCTGCGAGCGCGCCTTTTGTTATCGCGATGAAGACTGGGAGGCGGGAGCGCTCGAGTGGTCCGGCGGAAACGGCGTAGACGTCGTTCTGGACATGGTTGGCGGTGACTACTTTGCGAAGCACATCAAGGTGCTGGCAAAGGATGGCCGCCTCGTACATATCGCCACCGTTGCCGGCGCCAGGGTGGAATTGGACCTGCGGGCAATGATGGCGAAACGGCTGACCATAACGGGATCCACATTACGTTCGCGTTCCGTACAAGAGAAAACGCAACTGCGCGACGAAGTCGAAAAGTATCTCTGGCCGCTGGTGCGCGAAGGCAAAGTACGGCCGATCCTGGATTCCGTGTTTGCCCTGGAGGACGTTGCAAGGGCTCACGAACACATGCAATCGAGCACGCATATCGGGAAGATTGTCCTGAAGATGGCTTAACGCCGGACAACAGTTCCCATAGTCGCCCCGCCATGGATCATCAAGAAACCCAAATGTAGGGGGCGGAAAAATCTTCCAAAATTTGCAGTACAACTTTCCCACCTCCCACTGATCTAAAACGACTTAGGCCGAGCGCGCCTCCACCGGGATACTGGGCCGATTTGCGCAAAAACGGCTAGCCCTAATACTGTTCACTTAAGTATCCTAATCGCTTTCCCGATGTCGATGGATGGTATGGGCACAGCGTGGCGAGGGCGCAGAGGGAAGTTGCTCATTTTGCGCTTCACGCCGCGGGGATTGCGCCGATGGCGGCTGGAGATGACGCGTTCCTGGAGGATTTCGTAGAGAACGGCTTCATGAAATGCCGTCTTCTTCCGAGGGGGGAATAGCGGGATAGACGGCCAGTTTGCGGCGGACAACGCGTACAGCGTGAAGGAAGGAGAGCCGGTCCGGATCCTCATGGACTTTCAAGGCCGCTTCGTGCATCAGGCCGCGGATAGCGAAGTGAGCCATCAGGAGACCGTAGAATTCCTGCCGCACCAGATCGGGAGTCTTGCTGCGTAGCACGATGTGCGCTCCGCGTAGATGCGTCTTCAGTTCGTCGAAGGCGGTCTCTATCTCCCAGCGCTGGTGATAGAGGGCGGCCAGTTCGCTGGCCGGAGCCTTGTCGGGGTTGAGGATGGTGGTCGCCAGCCGGTAGATCGGCTCGGCGCCCTCGATCCCCTCCAGTCGGTAGTCGATTACCCGCACCGCGATGCCGTTGGTTTTGTGCCGCCAGTCGCGCTCCGAAGGATAGACATGGCTCAGATAGGAGCCATCGGCGAGAGGACGCTCGCGGGCCATGCGCATGTTCTTTTTCATTCGCCACAGCAGGTCTGCACCCGTGGCCCGCGCCTGCTGCCATAAGGCGAAGCCGAAGAAATTCCGATCGGCCAGGCACAACATGCCCTTGCCCAGGCGCGGGAGCACCGCTTTGGCCAGTGTGATTTCGCCCGTTCGATAGCTGTCCATCTGACTACCGAACAGCACGTGCGTTCCGTTCTCCACCAGGGACACAAAGCGAATTTGCGGATAGGCGCTGGAACCCCGACTGGCTCCGGGGCGGCCGAAAGCTTCGTCGTTGACCTTCTCGTCCGCCACCTCCAAGGTGCTGCCATCCAGACTCACCAGCCGCCATTCCCGGTACCAGGCGCCCCGTGTGCCGCGAACCGCAATCGGCTGGACCAGCTCATCGTGCAACTGCCGCAGCGGCTCCCAGCCCAGCCGCGTGCGGGCCTGAGAAATACCCGATTTGCCCGCTACCCGCAACCGCGCCGAGGGATCGCGCAGCCACTGGAGGCCTTCCAGCAGACAACGCAACACTTCCCTATATGACGACTGCATATACAACGCCAGGGCAATCACGTAGTACACCACCACGTGTGCCGGCAGGTCCCGCTGACGAAGGCTCGCCCTGCCTGTACGCGCCAACACCCCTTCAATGGCCTCGGCAGGAAATGATTTGCTCATCACGCCAAGGCTGATGTAGTCCGTGATCCGCACCCCGGCTGGAAGTTCGGCAACTGTTCGCGCCAATGCGACCCTCCTGTACCTCAAGTACAGAATGCCACAGAATTCGTTAAGTGAACAGTATTAGGGCTAGCCGCGTACTCACTGCAACCTAAACCTGCCGAAGACTAACATTCCGCTTCGTACAAAAACTCCGGTCCCCTCACGGCCAGAGGGCAATCGGCATGGGATCCCTACACAACCGATAAGCAAGCGACCATGCTTATCAATGCGTAGTGCAAGGTTATTGACGATCCATGGAAACTGGAACGGCAGGTGTGGGACCAGGTTGACCCAGGTTAAGCATCGGAATGCGCTGCAACACTTGGACAAAACATGTGGTGTCCGACGCATCGAAAGGTTCGGTCAACCTCTTTCACAACGTTGACCGAACTCCTTCATTTCAACGCATTCGAATGGAGCCTTTTCGCTGGAATGGCTTACCAGCAAATCAGGCGAAGAGCATGTGGCGGTCCAGGCCTGGTGTCGATGATATCTGTTTGAATGACCGCTTCGAAGTTGGACTTTCCTCTACAAGAGGGTTCATTCCTGAGTGTGGCTGCCAGATTTCCTGACACAACGAATCTGCTGGCTGCCAGGCTCCCGGCGTTGCCCAATCCAGCCTCTATCAGCACTGGAACGCCAATCGTCGGATCGGTCTCTTTTGCCAGAATCGCATAATCTTTCTTCCAGCCTGACAGCGGGCTCGAGAAATCGGTCGTCCACCTCGCGGTGGAGGGATGTTTTGCGTCTACGATGGATGCAACTGGCGGTTTGTCTGCACCGGACGGATAATCTACCTCAATTCGATAGCGCAAAGCCTGTGTCAACTGGAGAGTCCACTGGTTGTCTATGGCGCCAATGAGAATAACCGGTTGGACCTGCAGATCTGTGAAGGGAGTCTGGTCAGCCGCAACAAGCCGAAATGGAATACCCTCGCTTCCCAGCATGCGTGCCATCGAGGTGATGACTGTAGCATCGTCAATGGGGATTGTCTCGGTACGCATGACCACATCTTCCGTTTCTGCTGATTGGGCCACGTGCGCGTCGGGGATATTGTGTGTGCCCATGCACACAAGAACGGGTGTTTTTGCATGCCTGAAGGAATCCCAGAGTTGGGGAACCCCATCTCGCGCCCTGATCTTCCAGATCCCCAGTAGAACAGTCGCGGTCACCAGAAGAAGGGCGGGAAGCACGAGAGACAGCCATCGCTCGCGGGAGCCGTGGTGCCGCTGAATCTTTACCTTCGCGGTGGTTGACTCCCCACCGATGCTCGCATCCGATCCGGGAGGAGGAGGAGGAGGAGCGGTGATCCCAGGGAGCGGTTTTCCGCCTCCTGCGGATTCTCCGGCGGGCGAATTCAAAGCCGTGACTACGCCCGGCTCCTTGCGTTGGCTCGTCAGACGGATTCTGAACTCGGGTACATAAGTCCCTCGAGGCAGGTCAATCTGAATGGGATGAGTATCTCGAGATTCTTGATAGAACTGGCCAATCCGTTTGCGCACATCGTTGGCGGTAACCCGCACAATCGCATCTTCGCCCGCATCGTAGTCGTTGGCGCGATCAAAGACACGAATTCCGATCATCCGCTCTTTTAACTGGCCGGCATTCCCTGAAAGCGTTTGTAGAACAACATAGCGAAGAAAATTCTTGCAGCGCTTACTTTGAGCGAAGAAGGGTGCCGAGAGGATCGCATTGAGTTCGGTTCTTACGGCAGTCTGAATCTCTTCGCTAAATTGAGTGTCGTGGGAACCCGGTTTTACGGCTTTTTGGAATTCAGCACGCAACGTTTTTGCCTCCCGGAAATTAGTCCCCAGATGAACGCGGGAATACTATCACAAAGCATCACGGCCATTAACCTATTATTTTTAATCATAAGATTCTAATACACTTAATATATTATTAACCCTTAACTTCGGCATAATTAACCGTTCCGAACCTTGCGCATCACGCAGTAGCGCACCTAATGTGGGCGGCGTTTTAGGGAGAAAATTTTCCCCATTTAAAACACTGCCTCCCTGGAGATCGGGCAAAAAATGCCCACTCTTTACCTATTGGAATAAAAGAGGAAGAACGTCAAGCCTCGGAAGATTCACGTTTCCCCCCTATTCCAGGGATCGTTCGCTCCGCGCAGCGGCAAACCAAGTTTCAGGAGATTCAGGAGATGCGAATTGCTCGTTTAGTCCTCATAGTCACCACCCTGCTCACAGTGCCCTCTGCTCTGTTTGCACAGGCTGGTGCTGTAGGAAAAATCCTCGGGACGGTTACCGACTCCACCGGCGCCGTAATTCCCGGCGCCCAAGTGACCGTTACCAATACAGCAACCGGCGTCGCCTTCAAGACCAGGACCAGTTCGGCGGGCGACTATCTGGCCCCATCGCTGCAGCCCGGAACCTATTCGGTCACCGCGACGGCCAAAGGTTTCCAAAAATCGGTTACCACCGGATTCTCTCTGTCCGTCGATCAAAGTATCCGCGTCAACCTGACCCTGCAGGCCGGCGAGGTCACCTCCACGGTCACGGTGTCAGCCCAGGCGGTCGCGCTCGATACCGACTCAGAGGCTCTCTCCCAACTGGTGGGCACGCGGCAGGTCTCGCAGCTTCCGTTGAACGGCCGCAACTTCATGCAACTCCTGCTGGTCACGCCCGGCGCGGTAACCGTCGGCGGTGAGCAGGGCACCATGAGGCAGGGCGAAGGCAACGCTGTGAGCATCAACGGCGGCCGGCCTGAAGGCAACAACTACACGCTCGATGGTCTCGATAACACCGACCCGGCCCTGGTTACCCCGGCCGTGATCCTTTCGCAGGATGCGATTCAGGAATTCAAGGTGCAGGGCGGCGATTACTCGGCTGAGTATGGATACAGCGCCGCCCAGGTCAACATCGTAAGCAAAGGCGGCACCAACCAGTTCCACGGTTCCATCTTTGAAACCAACCGCAACAACGCTTACGACGCCAAGCCCTTTCCAACGGCAAGCGACTACCAGGCCGGGGTCGCCACAGCCCTTCCGGTACTGCATCAGAATCAGTTCGGCTTTGTGCTTGACGGTCCTGTGTGGATCCCGAAGGTCTACAACGGCCATAACAAGACCTTCTTCATGGCCAACTACGAAGGCTGGCGCGTCAACAATGGCGGCCGGGCCGCCTTAACCCTCCCCACTCCCGCCGTGCTCGGCGGCGACTTCTCGGCGGAGACTTATCCGGCGAACACGATACAGCGAGCAGACAAGACCTACCTCCCGGGAGGCCCATTGCCGGCTTACGGGACCCCCGACTGCACTGTGCTCTTGGATAACGGCTACAACTGTATGCCCGTTGATCCCACCACAGGGAAGCCGTTTCCGGGAAACAAAATCCCTGCGGCCGACTTCACCAACCGGCTGGGCCTGGTTGCCGTTAAGTACAACTATTGGGCCAAGCCAAACGTCTCCGGCCAGATACCAGAAGGCCAACACAACTTCTTCCAGAACTACGCCGCCCCGCTTACCACCAACCAGCAGACCTACCGCATCGACCAGCACATGGGCAAGCTGGGTTCGGTCTTCTTCCGGTATACCAAGTCGGACTACGTCAACCATACCCTTCGCCAGGGAACGCTCAACTACGGGATGGCGGAGTATATCGAAAATCAGAAGAGCTGGACGGTTTCGCATACCATGAGCCTCGGCAATTCGGCCGTGAATAACTTCCGCTTCGGCTACCTGGATGCCTATGCTCCCCAGGGAGCTCCCGCTCCTCCCAGCGATGCCGTTCAGGCTCTCGCCATGAAAGGAGTTTTCACCACATTTACCGCTCTGCAGGAGACTTGGCCGAGCCTGGGCATGAGCACCTACAGCACCACGGGAGGACCAGGCAACGCGTATACCGGTTCTGACAGCCCGGCATGGGAATTTGCGGACGATTTCACATGGGTTCATGGGCGCCAGACCTTCGGTTTCGGGTTCGATTACCGCACTTGGCGGCTGGACCGCAACCTGGACGATGACTTCTACGGCGATTGGGGATTTAGCTCCAGTACGATTCTGAACAACAGTACCAATTGCCCGAACGCCGCCGTCACCGTAGGCAACACAACCAGCAGCCTGTGCGGAACCGGCAATGCCGTGGCGGATATGATGCTGGGCTACTATAGCGGCGTATCGGGCTTCGTGCCGGGTCCGCTAAGCCCAACCGACACGGCGGGCAACCCGCAAATCCACCAGTTCGGTTACTTCGGGCCGTACTTCTACGACAACATGAAGCTTACGTCGAAGCTGACCATGAACCTGGGCCTGCGCTGGGATTACCGTATGGCGGCTTACGAAATTCACAATCACTTCTTCTGGCTCGATACGACCAATAAACGGGGCGGGCTCTGCTACGCCGATCCGCAGCTCACTAAAAACGGAGTGGCTCCGGGTGGGGATGCAACCAGCGGCCCCATTCTTAAGTACTGCGGCAAGTATCCGCATCCAGGCCAGAAAACAGTGTTTGCTCCGCGCTTCGGCCTGGCTTACCGCCTCACCAACAAAACCGTTCTTCGCGGCGGCTACGGAATCTTCTTCGACTCGTACGAAGGTCGCGAGATTGATGACTCCGCGGATATCTATCCGTACAGCATCCGCAACAGCCTCAACCCCACCAGCGACTCGTCTCTTGCCAAGTTCGGCAACGATATGTTCCCGGTTTACTCCACCCTTGGACCGTTCCCGGCTTCGACACTGTCATTCATCGCGGTGATTGAATCGCAGAATCCGATCCGCCCGTATGTGCAATCGTGGAATGTCTCGTTCCAGCGTCAACTGTCGTCCAACACCACCCTGGAGGTGAACTATATCGGAACCCACGCCCTTCACCTTCTCGACCGTCATAACATTGCTCAACCGTATCCCATCCAACAATCCGATCTGGCTTACTGTCAGCAGACGGATTCGAGTGGAAATTACATCAATCTCGACAACGCCCCGTGTACGCGGGCGAGCCGCCTTCCCTACCCGAACTTCACCAATTTCTACATTAACAGCGACTTCAACGGCTACTCACACTACAACGCGATGAACATGAAGTTCACGCACGACACCAGTAATTTGGCCACGACTATCATTTACACCTATGCCAACAGCAAAGACGACAAGTCGGCTGCGGCTGGCGTGGGCGCGACGGGCAGTGGCTACCAGGGCTTCATGAACAACCACGATCCGAGCCTGGATTACGGTCCTTCGGACTTCAACGTTCCGCAACGCTTCGTAGCCAGCTACATCTACCAACTGCCATTTGGCCGGGGGCAGAAGTTCCTGGGCGGGGCCAACCGGGCAGCTAACCTGGCCGTGGGTGGTTGGCAGGTTACCGGCATTACAACCTTCCAGAGCGGATTCCCGTTCAGCATCACGGCAAGCGATATTGGCGGTGTGCTCAATACGCAATTTCAGCGCGCCAACTACAAGCCGGGCTGCAACATTAAGAGCGGCCTCACCAAGAAGCTCCAGCGCATTAACATGGCCTGCTTCACTCAGCCGGCGCTCGGCACTTTCGGCGATACCAAGCGTAACTTCCTGCGCCAGCCGGGCATCAACAACTGGGATATGGGCTTCGGCAAGACGTTCGACATTGCCGAGCGCCTGAAATTCAAAATCAACGTGGACACCTTCAACACCTTCAACCATCACCAATATGACATCGCCACCAACGGCCTCATCGCGGGAGGGTCAGGCGGCGGCTCGGCGGTCTCCAACGGCGTCGCAAGCTCTACTGCGGGGCAGATCACCGGCAGCGGCCCTTCCCGCATCATCCAGTTGGCAGGCAAGATCACCTTCTAGCTGGTCTCCTGATGAATTACTCTGGCTCCGCCACATTTGCAAGCGTGGCGGAGCCTTAATCAGGAGGAAAATGCAACCCATGATGTACAAGCGGTGCAGCGCTGTTCTTGCATTGGCGTTGGTATGGTGCATTTTGCCAGTTTCGGCAAGATCGCAAGCCGGTGCACAAAATCAGGCAGCACAATACGCAGCAGAGGGCCAGAAAGCATTAGCTCAGGGTCACTTTGAGCAAGCGCAAGTCGCATTTGAGAAGCTGGCAAAACTGGATCCCGGCATTGCGGAAGTACATGCCACACTGGCGGCGATCTACTTCAAACTGCGCAAGTACGATGCTGCATTTCATCAGGCCGAGACGGCGCACAAGCTGAAGCCAAGCCTGCCAAGGCTCGACAGCCTGATGGGACTCTCACTTTCTGAACTGGGACGCTATCGGGAGGCGCTCCCTCGATTGAAAAAGGGCTTCAAAGAGACCTCCGATCCCGCGGTAAGACGCATGTGCGGTCTGCAATTGCTGCGCGCGTATACAAACCTGGATCGCGATGCCGATGCAGTAGAAGTCTCGTTGGAGTTGAACAGGCTTTATCCCAATGATCCGGAAGTTCTCTACCATACGGGTCGCGTCTACGGGATTTATGCCTACGACATCATGGAGAGGCTGCACAATAAGGCCCCGGGGTCGGTCTGGATGTTGATGGCCCAGGGCGAAGCCAACGAGGCTCAGAAGAATTACGATGCTGCAATCACTGCCTTCAATCACGTCCTCAAACTCGACCCGAAACGCCCGGGTATTCACTATCGTCTCGGGCGCATATACCTGGACCAGTATAGAGAGGCGCAAAAGCCGGCGGACCGGGAGGCCGCCATGCGTGAATTCGAGGCCGAACTGGCAATCGATCCCCGCAACGGCAACGCTGGCTATGAGCTCGCAAACATTCAGGCGGATCTCGGTAATTTCGTTAAGGCGCGCAGCCTTTTCAAGAGCGTTATCAAGCTCTACCCCGACTTTCAAGAAGCACTCGTCGGCCTTGGTCGAGTCGATCTTGAGGTCCATCAGCCGGCGGAAGCTGTCACTGTGCTCAAGCGCGCAACCAAAATCAGGCCCACCGATGATGTGGCTTGGTACCGGCTATCCATGGCGGAGCGGGCCGTGGGAAACAGGGAGGGACAGATGCAGGCGTTGGCAACCTTCAGAAAGCTGCACCAGACCATTCCTGTCACCCTGAGAAGGTCGAACGCCGGCGAGGAGATTACGCCGCAAAAGCTTGATTCGGAAGCCAAACCTTGAGCCGCAATTTCTTTCAGGGCCAGGCCTCGGAATTCTATTTCGTGAACGTTTTCGCAGCATGCATCGCTGCTTCAGGAAGCATGAGGAAATCGAAGTTTTACCCGCGTCGCTGAGTTCTGTATTCGCCTGACGATCGCGGCGAAAATGCAATCTTGAGAGGGGAAGAATAATGCATTCCAGGCCGAGAAACCTGCTTTTGACAGGGATGTTCGCAGTCTTTTGCCTTGCCGTTGTCGCTGGACAGAACGCATCGAGTTCGCTCCAGAGCGGCTTTGTGAATCCGCCGGAGAGTGCCAAGCCGCGTGTCTGGTGGCACTGGATGAACGGCAACATTACCAGGGAAGGTATCACGCTCGATCTTGACTGGATGCATCGGGTTGGCCTGGGAGGCGTGGATACCATTGACGCTTCTCTGTCTACTCCGCAGGTAGTCAAGAAACGCATCATTTATATGACCCCGGAGTGGAAGAGCGACTTCCTTCTTGCCACCAGGCTGGTTGACAAGTATGGGATGAAGATGTCAATCAACAGCTCTCCCGGCTGGAGTGAAACGGGTGGCCCGTGGGTTGCGCCTTCCGAAGGCATGAAGAAGTACGTCTGGAGCAAGACCATCATTGAAGGCGGCAAACCATTCACCGGCAAGCTGGCGCATCCACCCGCGAACACGGGCGCGTTCCAGGACATGCCTATTGCCGCTCGCGGAAACCGGGGAGGCGGGCCCGTTCCCCAGTATTACGCAGACTCTGTCGTGGTCGCCTATCGCCTGCCGAAAACCGATGTCTCGCTGGCATCGCTCCACCCGACGATTACGGCCAGTGGAGGCTCTCCGGATGTGGCTATGCTCACCGACGGGGATCTTGCGAAGACAACCGGGATTGCCATTCCGCCTCCGGGCAAAGATGCCTGGATTCAATATGCCTTTGCCAGGCGCGTCACCATCCGCTCCGTCACGTTTGTGACGAAGAATCCAGACCGGTTTGCGGCCGCGATTTATGGCATTGCGACGCCTAAGAAAACTCTCGAAGCCAGCGACAACGGCAAAACCTGGCGCACCGTCGCACAGTTGCCTGAGGGACGATCTCCCGAAACTACGGTTGCATTTCCTGCAGTCACCGCAAAGTATTTCCGGGTTAGCTTTCACCGCGCGCCCCCGCCGCCGCCGCCGGCATGGGCCAAAGGCATCAATCCCAAGTCGTTCGGCATGGGCAACATAAAAGCTCCTACGCAATATGAAATTGCCGAACTCGAGTTGCATCCCGGCGCACGCGTGAATCAGTTCGAGGAAAAAGCAGCCTTTGT
Source organism: uncultured Acidobacteriota bacterium (assembly GCA_963830225.1). Taxonomy (GTDB): domain Bacteria; phylum Acidobacteriota; class Terriglobia; order Terriglobales; family Acidobacteriaceae; genus Telmatobacter. Next base: position 2,623,260 of record CAWHLO010000001.1, read on the forward strand.
GCCGACTCCCGATCTCTATGAATACGCCACACCGAATTTCCGTCCTGACAGTGTTGTGAAGACGTCCGACGTGATTGATCTCACCTCCAAAATGCGTTCCGACGGCACGCTTGACTGGACACCGCCGCCCGGCCGCTGGGTTGTGCTTCGTTTTGGTTACAGCCTGCTTGGCATTACCAACCACCCTGCCACGGCAGAAGCCACTGGTCTCGAGGTCGACAAGCTCAATGGCCAGGATGTTCACAAGTACATGGAGAACTATCTCGACAGTTACAAGGAAGCCGTCGGCGCAAGCAATATCGGTGAGCACGGCGTTCGCAATGTCACCATTGACAGCTGGGAAGCGGGTTCGCAGAACTGGACTGACGACATGATCGCCGATTTCAAGCGGCTGCGTGGCTACAACCCTGTTCCCTGGATGCCGGTATTGGCCGGAGAGGTTGTAGGAAGTTCAGCTCAAAGCGATCGCTTCCTCTGGGACTTCCGCAAAACCATCGGCGATCTTATTGCCAATCAGCATTACGGCGTGATTCGCCAGGTCCTGAATCAGTGGCACATGGGCGAGTATTCCGAGTCCGACGAAAGCGGACGTGCCTTTGTTGCCGACGGCATGGAGGTAAAGAAGTTCGCCGACTATCCGATGGCCGCAATGTGGACGCAGAGCCCCGGCGTCAACAACATCCAATACGATTACAACGCGGATGACCGCGAATCTGCGTCGGTAGCGCATATCTACGGCAGGAAATTCGTTGCTGCCGAGTCCATGACCGCGGCTGCCGCCCCCTGGGCCTGGTCGCCTGCGACGCTCAAGCCAACTGCCGATCAGGAATTTCTGAACGGTATTACTCGTTTCTTCATTCACGAGTCGGCTCACCAGCCGTTGGTGGACAAGGCTCCCGGACTTACGCTTGGCCCCTTCGGCCAGTGGTTCAACCGCAACGAGACCTGGGCGAACGAAGCCGGTCCGTGGGTGCATTACCTTGCCCGCAACAGCTATATGCTGCAGCAGGGGCACTTCGGCGCGGACGTAATCTACTTCTACGGCGAAGACTCCAACCTCACCGCCATCTACAACAAGAAGTCACCCAACCTGCCCGCAGGCTATGGCTTTGACTACGTGAACGCGGATGCGCTCATTCATGTCCTGAAGGTCGATGCCGATGGCCACATCACTACACCCGGCGGCACGACCTACCGGATCCTCGGACTTGGCTCGTACAGCAGCCACATGTCCCTGCCGGTGCTCCGTGCCATTCATCAGCTGGTGATGGATGGAGCTACCGTTGCCGGCGCAAAACCGGCCGACGACCCCAGCCTGGCCGACAGCCAGACTGAGTTCCATACACTCGTGAATGAACTCTTCGGCGATGGTTCGGGCGTGCATCACGTTGGCAAGGGAACTGTCTATGCCGGCGATACGGTTGCAGAAGCGCTGAAAGCCATGCATGTGGCGCCTGACTTCAGCTACACCTCGCAGTCCGGCTCTGAGGCGAATCTGAAGTTTGTTCACCGCAAACTGGCAGACGGCGACATCTACTTCGTCGACAACCGCAGTGACCATCCGGCAAGCGTAGAAGCAACCTTCCGCGTTTCCGGTCATGCGCCCCAGCTCTGGTACTCGGAAACCGGCGATACCGCACCCGTTTCCTACTCCATCGCCGATGGCCGCACCACGGTACCGCTCAAGTTCGGACCGTGGGGAAGCGTCTTCGTCGTCTTCCGTAAGCCGGCAGCGAAGAACTCCTTAACGCTTCCGCCGCAGACGGAGACCACGCTGGCCACGATCCACGGACCTTGGAAGGTCGCATTCCAGTCGGGCCGCGGCGCGCCCGCTTCCATCACCATGGATACGCTCATCGACTGGAGCAAGAGCGATAACTCAGGAGTGAAGTACTTCTCCGGCATTGGGACCTACACGAAGACAGTCGAAGCCCCGTCTTCCTGGTTCCAGAATGGTGCACATCTGTGGATCAACCTGGGCAATGTGAAGAACCTTGCCGTGGTCTACGTGAACGGCCGGGAGGTGGGAGAGACCTGGCACGCGCCCTATCGCGTGGACGCGACCTCAGCTCTGCAGCCCGGCGCCAACCAGATCACCATCAAGGTGGTGAATGCCTGGGTGAACCGGATCATCGGCGATCAACAGCCCGGTGTCACCAAGAAGTACACATTTACTGACGTCAAGCCCTACCAGGCGAACTCGCCACTGCTGGCCTCGGGCCTGCTCGGCCCCGTCACGGTGGTTCGCGAGGAGGCGCAATGAGTCGCACATTGCGGCACATTGCAGAGAAATAGAACTACGGCCCAGCCGCCTGACCACTGCCGGCTGGGAGGTAGTTCTCGTTGCAGTGGTTTGTACCAGGAAAGCTGAATGATGGCTGGCGCTGTGCTCTTGTGTTCTGAGGCTTATCACAACGCCGGCCACTTGATAAGGCTCTTCCATAAGCAGGATTCAAGTGAAGGTCAGCGAGACGCGTACGAGCATCAGGAGTTCGGCATAGGAGAAAGAGGATGATTTCAAGTGATGGACGCATTCAGAGCGGATATGAACTCGCCAGGGAGCAGTTTGCGGAGAAGGGTATCGATACGGATGCTGTCTTGAAAACTCTGGATGCGATCCCGCTCTCAATTCAGTGCTGGCAAGGCGACGATGTGCTCGGGTTTGAGAATCCGAACGGGAGTCTCACGGGTGGAATTCAAACGACCGGCAATTATATCGGCCGCGCTAGAAATGCACGCGAACTTCGCCAGGACATGGAAGTCGCGCTATCGCTCATCCCGGGAAAGAAGAGGGTGAATCTGCATGCCATCTACCTGGAAGCGAACGAGGCCGTCGAGCGGGACAAGATTGAGCCGGGACATTTTCAGTGCTGGATTCACTGGGCCAAGCAACATGGCATCGGTCTCGATTTCAATCCGACATGCTTTTCTCATCCCAAGAGCGCGCAGAATCTGACTCTCAGCCACCCAGATACGGCGATCCGCAAGTTTTGGGTGGATCACTGTGTTGCCAGCCGCAAAGTCAGCGAGTACATGGGGCGGGAACTGAATGACACCTGCATCATGAATATCTGGATACCGGACGGCTATAAGGATCTTCCGGCTGACCGTCTGAGTCCCCGCCAGAGACTCGTAAACGCTCTCGACGCTATTCTCGAAGCTTTCGAGGGTTCGCATCATAAAGTTGCGGTCGAAGGTAAGTTGTTCGGAATTGGCGCGGAGAGTTACACGGTCGGATCCAACGAATTTTACATGGGCTACGCTTCGACCAGGAAGACCCTTCTGTGTCTCGACGCGGGCCATTTTCACCCCACCGAGAATGTGGCCGACAAGATTTCCACAACTCTGTGCTTTATTGACGAAATCCTTCTTCATGTTTCGCGGCCGGTGCGCTGGGACAGCGATCATGTCGTGCTGCTCGACGAGGCTACTCTCGGCATCGCAAAAGAGGTCGTTCGCTCCAAAGCACTCGATCGAATTCACGTAGGTCTCGACTTTTTTGATGCCAGCATCAATCGCGTTGCAGCCTGGGTGGTTGGTGGACGAAATGCGCGCAAAGCACTGCTTTACGCGCTGCTGGAGCCGCGAGAGGCTCTTGTTAAGGTGGAACAGGATTTCGATTTCACTCGGCGCCTTGCGCTGATGGAGGAAAGTAAAACGATGCCGTGGTCCTGGGTATGGGATTACTACTGTGCATCGCAGGGCATACCGACGGGAAGCAGTTGGTTGGAAACGATTGCTGCGCACGAGCGGGAAGTTCTAAGCGCGCGCGCATGATCGGTATCGAAATGAAGAGCGCAAGCGATTCTGCAATCTCCAGAGCCGGACTTAGGATCGAGCCGGCCGGGCTGACTCTTTGCGCAGGTTTGTATCTCTCATGTTTAAGTAGATAGTTCGGAGGTGTAGCTGTGTTCACAAACATTCTCAGGCGCTCGTTTTCATCGAACGGTGCAGGTGACATTCCTTCTCGGGGGCTGGTCTCTCCCGACGGAAATCGTATGCATAAGCTCCGGCTCTTTCTCCTTGGAGTGGTATTCGCCGGCATAGGTTCCGCTTCCATGTTATCGGGACAACAGCCATCGAAAGTCACCGTCCACTGGGACAAGGTGGTCGTTGTCTCGCAGACCACGCCCACGCTTCAGGTGGTGGTCAATCCGCCCTTGCGCCCCGGGCACCCGCTAGGCGCAGCAGCCTACAAGGCCCTCAAAGAACTTGGCGCAAATGATGTGCGCTACGTGCCATGGCTCCCCTATCCCAAACTCGCGGTGGCCGAATTGAAGCCTCCAACACCGCAAAAAACCTCGTGGGACTTCAGCTTGATTGACCCGATGACCAAGGCGTTTTTTGCTGCAACAGAAGGGCATCCAGTCATACTCAACTTCTCGACCATCCCTGCATGGCTTTTCAAAACACCCAAGCCGGTGACTTATCCGTCCGACCCGAACAAGGCGTATTGGCACTACACGCAGGGTACGGAGCTTCGTGATCCCACCGGCAAGGAGTTAGGCGCATACTACGCGCGTCTGGTGAGTTGGTATGTGGATGGCGGTTTTACCGACGAGAATGGCGTGCGCCATGAGTCTGGCTATCACTACAAGATACCCATTTGGGAAGTGCTCAACGAGGTGGAGTATGAGCATAAGATGACGCCTGAGCAGTACACGAAGCGCTACGACGCCATCGTGACCGCCATTCACAAGGTATCTCCCACGACGAAATATATGGGCATGGCGCTGGCCTCTCCCAGCAAGGATCCGAAATGGTTCGAGTATTTTCTGAATCACGCGAACCATCGGCCGGGTATTCCCATCAACTACATTTCGTATCACTTTTATGCGTCACCTACGCCGGAAGAGAAACTCGGCAACTGGCAGTACACGTTCTTCGATCAGGCAGACGGCTTCCTGAACACGGTGCGCTATGCGGAAGCAATCCGGAAGCGCCTCTCGCCGAATACTAAGACGGACTTGGACGAGTTGGGTGTGATCCTGCCGACTGATAACAAGCCCGGGGACAATGTACCGCCACCCCACGCCTACTGGAACGCGTGTGGGTCCCTGTATGCCTATCTGTTTATCCACCTATCGCAAATGCAGATCAACATTGCCGGGATGTCGCAACTGGTGGGGTATCCCACGCAATTTCCGAGCGTGAGTATGATGGACTGGACTAAGAACAAGCCCAATGCACGCTACTGGGTGCTGAAACTCATCAAGGACTCATTCCACCCGGGTGACAAACTGGTAGAAACCGAGATTGACTCGCGCGATGTAGCTGCGCAGGCGTTTGTAACGCCGGCCGGGCGCAGGCTGCTGCTAGCGAACAAGCGCGACCGGTCTGTAGAAATATCCATCCCGGATTCCGCGCCCACCAGTGTGCGTGTTGTTGACGAGACTTCGGGCGACAGCCCAGCCCGCGTCATCAAGCCGGTGAATGGTAAGATCGGCCTGGGGCCGTTCGCAGTGGCGGTAGTGAGTTGGTAGTGAGACAGAGCGAATGAAGGACGAGTGCGGGTTGCGGGTGGGACTTTGCGGTATAGGCCTGGAGGCTTACTGGAGCCAGTTTTCGGGGCTCGAAGACAGGCTGAAGAGCTATGTGGCGCGTGTAGCCGATCTGCTATCTCGACCTGGAGTCGCTGTGGTCAACCTTGGCCTGCTCGACACACCGCAGCGCTCGCTCGAGGCAGGCCGCAGGTGCCGCCGCGAAGACATCGACGTGCTCTTCCTCTATGTCACCACCTACGCGCTGTCGAACACGGTACTGCCGCTGGTGCAACGTGCAGGCGTCCCGGTCATTGTGCTGAATCTGCAGCCGGAATCCGCAATTGACTATGCGGCCTTCAATCGCCTGCAGGATCGCACTGTCATGACCGGTGAATGGTTGGCATTCTGCTCCGCCTGTCCTGTGCCGGAAATCGCCAATGTCCTGCTCCGCGCGCAGATTCCATTCCACCAGGTCACCGGCATACTCGATGAGGATCAGACCTGGCGCGAAATCGAGGAGTGGCTGGATGCTGCCCGCGTGCGCTCCACGCTGGCGGCCACCCGGTTGGGGCTGATGGGGCACTACTACAGCGGAATGCTCGATATCGTGACGGACGTGACGCAGATTTCGATTGCTTTTGGCGCGCACGCAGAACTGCTGGAGGTAGACGAACTGAGCGGATTGTGCGCAAACATAAGCGAAGAGGAAGTGTCGCGCCGCGCCGCCGAGTTCCATGAATTCTTCGATGTACAGCCAGACTGTCCTCAAGACGAACTTCGGCGTGCTGCGCGCACTTCCGTGGCATTGGATTCCCTCGCGGCGAGGCATGAACTCGATGCAATGGCGTACTACTACAAGGGCACGGGGAATTCTGCAAATGAAGACGTGATGAGCTCCGTCATTCTTGGCACGTCTCTGCTCACCGCGCGCCATATTCCGGTGGCAGGCGAGTACGAAGTAAAAAATGTAATCGCGATGAAGATGATGGATGTGCTCGGCGCGGGCGGCTCATTCACTGAGTATTACGCAATGGATTTCAACGACGATCTGGTCTTGATGGGACACGATGGCCCCGGCCACTTAGGGATCGCGGAAGGCAAAACGAAAGTGCGGCCGCTCAAGGTTTATCACGGCAAGGTTGGTCGCGGCCTTTCAGTGGAAATGAGCGTCAGGCACGGACCGGTAACTCTGCTTTCGGTGGCCGAAGATGTGGAGCACCGCTTCAAGCTCGTAGTAGCCGAGGGTGAGTCCGTGCCCGGACCCATCCTGGAAATTGGAAACACCAATAGCCGCTACGGATTCCCCTTGGGTGCACGAGGATTTGCGGAAGCCTGGAATGCAAATGGGCCGGCTCACCACTGCGCGGTCGGCGTCGGTCATGTTGCCTCTACGCTGCGCAAAGCCGCGGCGCTCATGGGGCTGGGGTTCTGCCGGGTATGCTAAGTATCTCCCGGCAAAGCCGGGGGACTCCCGCTCCAGCCAGGCATGGCTTAACCGAAAAAACCCAAAAGTTTGGCGGAAAAACTTGCGTCTGTCACCGCAAGTCCTTCCGCCAAAATAGTCGTTCTTATGCGCCAAAGTGGAAAATTTATCAGCCAACCTACAGACACCCGGAAAAATTAAATATCCAGATTCTTCACATCCAGGGCGTTGTCTTCAATGAACTTGCGGCGCGACTCCACATCTTCTCCCATGAGCGTTGTGAAGATGGCGTCGGTCTCGGCAATATCTTCCAGCTTGACCTTCAGCAGCCTGCGGCGATCCGGATCCATGGTCGTTTCCCACAGTTGCGGCGCGGTCATCTCGCCCAGCCCTTTGTAGCGCTGTACCTGGTAGTCCTTTTTGCCCAGTTCCACAAGGTAGGCGAATAACTCGCGCGCAGTCTCCTTTTCAACCGGTTCACGCGAAGCGCGCCCAGTCGCACGGGCTGGCTTGGCCGCGGCCTGCTCCTCTGAGGCTTCGCCCTCCTCTGCCTCTTCGGCAGCGGTTGAGCCTGACGTCTTCGCGGAGTACTCCACCAGGAACGGCGGCTCAAGATAGTCCTTGATAAGCGAATACTTTGCCATCATCTGGCGGAACTCGGGGCTCGAAGCCAGCTCCCAGTTGATGTAGCGCTGTTGTCCTTGCTCATCCTTAAAGCAGATCGACCACGTGTGGTGCTCCTCGTCCTCCGCCGGATCGTCCACCTTAACCTGGAATTCGTCGGCCAGTTCTGCAAGCTGCTCGTAGAGTGCGGCCACCTTCTCCGGCACATCGCTGCCCGTCTTCGATGTGAAATCGGCGCGGTTCGTCAGTTCCGCGCGGGCCAACAGTTCCGTCAGTCTCTCGTTGCGGATGCGCTTATCGACCTTCTCCACAAAGCCTAGATATTCATTGAGCGTACCCATGAAGCGGGTCAGCTCCGCGCCCTCAATGTGGCTCGCCGCTTCGCCGTGGCGCACAATCATTCCCTCTGAGGCGCGCTTCACCATCACCTGCACAAACTCGCGGTCGTCCTTGATGTACTGCTCAAAGCGGCCTTTCTTGATCTTGTAGAGCGGCGGCTGGGCAATATAGATGTTGTCGCGCTTGATCAACTCCGTCATATGGCGGAAGAAGAATGTCAGCAGCAGCGTGCGGATGTGCGACCCGTCCACGTCGGCGTCGGTCATCAGGATGATCTTGCTGTACCGGATCTTGCTGGCGTCAAAGTCGTCCTTGCCGATACCGCAACCCAGTGCCGTAATCATCGCGCGGATTTCCTCGTGCCCCAACATCTTGTCGTAGCGCGCTTTTTCCACGTTCAGAATCTTGCCCTTGAGCGGCAAAATAGCCTGGAAGCGGCGGTCGCGGCCCTGCTTGGCCGTCCCGCCTGCGCTTTCGCCCTCCACCAGGTAAAGCTCGCAGCGTTCGGGATTGCGTTCGGAGCAATCCGCCAGCTTGCCGGGCAGGCCGCCCCCATCCAGCGCGCCCTTGCGCCGCGTCAGGTCGCGGGCCTTGCGCGCGGCTTCACGGGCTCGCGACGCGTCAATCGCCTTGTTGATAATCCGCTTGGCCACCGGCGGATTCTGCTCCAGGAACATGCCCAGGCGCTCGTTTACAAAAGCCTGCACAATGCCGGCAATATCGGAGTTGAGCTTGCCCTTGGTCTGCCCTTCGAACTGCGGCTGCGGCAGCTTCACGCTCACCACGCCCACCAGCCCCTCGCGGACGTCGTCGCCGCTCAGGTTCTCCTTCAAGTCCTTGAAGAGCCCCATCTGCTGCCCGATCGCATTGATGGTGCGCGTCAGCGAGGTGCGGAAGCCCGACAGGTGCGTGCCGCCATCCACGGTGTTGATGTTGTTGGCAAAGCTGAACACCGTCTCCGAGTACGTATCGTTGTACTGCAGCGCAATGTCGATCTCCACGCCGTCGCGTGTAGCTTCCATCATGATCGGCTTGTCGTGCAGAACTGACTTGCCCCGATTTAGGTGCTTGACGAACTCGCCGATCCCTCCGGCGTAGCGAAACTCAGCGCGGCGCGATTCGCCGGTTTTGGCGTCGGCAGTGCGCTCGTCGGTCAGCGCGATTTCCAGCCCCTTGTTCAGGAACGCCAGTTCGCGGAGCCGCTGGGCCAGAGTGTCGAAGTTGAATTCGGTGGTCGTAAAGATCGTCTTGTCGGGCAGAAAGTGGATTCGCGTCCCACGCTTCTTCGTGGTACCCGTCTGGCGCAGTTCGCTCGTGGGCAGGCCGGCACTGAAGTCCATCTCCCACGTATGGCCTTCGCGCCATATCTCCACACTGAATTCCTGGCTCAGCGCGTTCACGCAGCTCACGCCCACGCCGTGCAAACCGCCTGACACTTTGTACGTGGACGAATCGAATTTTCCGCCCGCATGCAGCTTGGTCAAAACCACCTGCACCGCAGGCATCTGCTGGCCGTTGGGCAGATCCATCATGTCGATGGGAATGCCGCGGCCGTCGTCGGTGACCGTGATGGAGTTGTCCACGTGAATTACGACGTCGATCTTTTTCGCATAACCCGCCAGCGCCTCGTCCACGGAGTTGTCCACGACTTCATACACCAGGTGATGCAGCCCTATCTCGCCGGTCGAGCCAATGTACATGGCAGGACGCAGGCGCACCGCCTCCAGACCTTCCAGAATCCGGATATTTTCGCCTGTGTAGTTGTCGTTGTCACCGTTCATCGAGGGGGTATTCAGAACTTCAGTCGCCATATGATTCCGTTCGCAAGGCTTTTTGATGGAATCCCAAAATACGGCGCCTGCCGCTTACATTTCCGGGCCGGAATTCGGGGATTAAGCGCTTGAAAAACGAGGGATTTCAAGCGAGATTGCCTATACCCCATTCTACCATGCGCAAAGTTGCTCATAGGTGCGTGAATTGCCGCGAAATCACTTGTGCAACACCCATCCTTCACGCCTCCGAACCCCTCTGATTTCGAGCACTCCCACCCCACCCCTTCTGCACTCCCGCATCGCCGCTCTGCAGCAGAGTCTCATCCTGCCGCCGCCGCATCCTGTCCGGCTTCGATCAGTACCCTCCTGAGTCGCCATCCGCACGCAGGAGTATCCATTTCGTCAACATCCCAATGGGGGCAATTTCCAGTGCGAAAAGCGGCAAAATGAGGCGCCGTTTTGCCCCTTGTCCCGCCGCTTTTTCCTGGCCTCCTGCCCTCCAGGACCCCCTCCAGGCAGGCTGTTTACCCCGGCTCCAGTCACGGAAAAACTCCCCCTGAAAACAACCAAAGAAACCGGAGACTCCACCCCGAATCCAGGTTCCGTCAGAGACGAAAATGGGCGTCTTTGAGAACTTAGGAGCACGACGAAATGTGACTTTAGTAATTTGCGCCATCGCCCGCCAGGAACAACAGAGAAATTCAGAAATTTCTTCGGCGTTCCCGCCCTGGCAATGCTTTGTCCTGGCGGCATTCCTGGGGCTGCTTATCAATCGCATGGTTACCAAAGGTGAAACAGGTAACCTGCACCTTTTTCGGCCTGCATCCTCCATCTCAAATTCGAGAACCAAAATCGCCGCAAGCGTCTTTTCCCCAGCCTTCGTTCGCTCCCTTCAAACGCCGCCTCGGAATCGCTTCCGTCCCTGTTCCGGCTCGCAGTTCTTGTGTCGCTCATGACTCCGGCAACTCCGTACTACCTGAGCGCAATCCATCGCATCCCACGAAAGTGCCAGCAAACAAATCCACTTTTGTGGTTAGGTGTGAACCATGTTTGAGGATATGCTGAGAAAGTTCTCGTAGTAGCTCGTAGTGTCGTATGCCAATAAGAATGGACATGTCGGTAATGAGCGTGGCCGAGTTCGCACTGTGGGTCACGCTGGGCATTCTCTTCTGGAGGAAGGCTCTCCATCGCCGTTTTCCGGCCATGAGCGCATACCTGGTGCTGCGGATCGTTTCAACTCCCGCATTGCTTGCCGCCGCTTATCTGCAGACCAAGCCCTGGGGGCATGAAATCTACCCCCTCTACTTCTATGCGGACTGGGCTGTTTATCTTGCCGGCGCCGCGCTCCTGTTCTTCATCTGTTTTGAAATCCTGCGGTCCGCACTCTCCGCCTTCCCGGGACTCATGAAGTTCGGCCTGATGATCTTTAAATGGGTTGCGGTAATCTCGGCGATTGTCAGTCTCGCCTCGCTGCCTTTTGCGCGAACCGGCCTGCTGATCTCCGACATCTCATTCCGGCTCATGCGCTCGGTGAGCATTCTCGAACTGTGCTTGCTCGCCTTCCTCTGCCTCGGCATGAGCGCGCTGCGTCTTTCGCCACGCAATCTGGCCTTCGGATTCGCCCTGGGCTTCGGCGTCCTGTCGGCCAACGAATTTGTACTCTCCTGTTTCCTTTCGGCGCATTCATCGCTGCTGGCGCCGGTCCAGATCGCCTATCAGTCGCTGGTCTTCGTCACGCTTGCCATCTGGATCGCTTACTGTGCTCTTCCTGAGCCGGCACGCAAGCCTGTGGTGATGCCGGTGACATCGCGCATCTACCGGTGGAATGAGATTGCCTCCGCGCTCGGCCACACCGGAACGCAGGTGGCAATGCAGCAGCCCGCCAACAGCTTCTTCCTCACCGATGTAGAGAAGGTCGTGGAAAAGGTGCTCAAGCGGAACCTGGACGAACAGGAATCGGAAATGTCTTAAATCTGCCGGCCTACTGGCAGATCCCCTCGGCTCTTTTCCCTTTTTCTTCTTCGCGCCTCAACTCATGGGGTTCTCCGCATCCATCTGGCGAAAAGCCTCTCGAATGCGTTTCCATGTGGTTTCCATATCCTCCGGCAAAACGCGCGTCTCACACACCGTCGTCATAAAGTTGGTATCCCCGGTCCATCGCGGCATGGCGTGCAAATGGATGTGTCCGGCCACGCCGGCGCCGGCCGACTGCCCCACGTTCATGCCGAAGTTGAAGCCGTGCGGGGCATACACGCGCTCCAGGGCCTGCTCGGTGCGCTGCGCCAGTTCCACCAGTTCGTGGGCGGCTTCAGCGGGAAGAGCAGCCAGCCGGTCCAGATGCGCGTACGGCATCACCATCACGTGGCCTGATGTGTAAGGAAACGCATTCAGACAGATAAAACAATGCTTCGCGCGCAGAATCAGGCCCCCGGCGGCCTCGGCGCGCTCCGCCTCCATGCCGTTGGCAATGGCATAGTCGACTGAAGCCACAAGGTTGCAGAAAACACATCCCAGGTCACCGGGCCAGGCATCCAGTTCTTTCGCCACGCCCGTCCGCGCCCGGTCGTCCGCCGCGGTCACATAAGCATAGCGCCAGGGAGTCGAGAGATAATCCATAATCGTTGCGCCGTTCGGTTTAGTATAAAAGCCCCGGGCGCGCAGGCAGTACACCATGCGCTTCGCCGCTCTCCCATTCCGCACCGCAATCGGAATCGACGGGAAATCGCCGCCCGCAGCCGGCCATCTTTAGGGCGCAATTAGGGCGCAATTCCCATTTCCTTCGATTGACGCTGCAAACCGGAGATTGCTACACTCTACAACGTAGCTTCCTGCGCGGATTTCAGCAGCGAGTTGCGGCCGCCGTCGAGTAAGCCGTAGCGCGCCGGACATATCCGGGGAGAACAAATCGCTCTTCGAATCGAGCCCACCACATCTCGCGAGTTGCTCCGGTGGAGAAACATCCTGACAATTCGCGTGGTGCATTGCTTGTCCGAAGATGAATTCCCGCAAGCCTTCGTACTAGGGAAAGCTACAACCGGTGGCTGAACGTTTGTGCCGCTGGCGCAAGAAATTCCCGGAGCGGGCAGTAATGGCAAACGTCGTCAATTCCGAAACTGAGAGCATAACCCTGAACACCGAAATCGAAACCCCAACCCTCGAACCTGCGACGGAGAATGAGCAACCGTTGCACGAATCCACGTCCAACCCAGACACTGCCGAAGCTGTGGAAACAAATGCGCTGGACGCCGATAACCCAACCGAACCTGTAGCCGGGGCCGCGCCCGCGGAAGAAGCAAGCGCTACGGAAGCCGTTCCCGAGCCTGAAGCTGCATCTGCTGCACCGGAGACCGCTGCGGAACCCGTCGCAGAGGCGGAACCCGCTACGCAAGCGGAACCGACTGCGCAGGCAGATCCTGTTGCAGAGGCGGAACCCGCTGCACAGGCTGAAGCCGTCGCCGAACCGGAACCCGCTGTGGAGGCCGAGCCCGTCGCAAAAGCGGAACCTGCCGCCGAGGCGGAACCCGCTGCGCAAGCGGAACCAGCTGCACAGGCTGAAGCCGAAGAACATGCCTCCGTCGCGCATGCCGTCGAGACCGCTGAAGATTTCTCCGCCGCACTCGAAGCCTTTGAGCGCGAGCAGGCGGCGGAAGCAGCAGCCGTGGAAGCCTACGGCGACAAAATTGTTCCCAGCACCGTCATCAAGCAGACTGAGAAACATCTCGTCGTGGACGTGGGCCTGAAGTCCGAGGGGTTGGTGCCGCTCGACCAGGTTACTGACCACACAGGCGCGGTAAAGTTCAACCCCGGCGACGTCATTGAAGTCGTAATCGAGCGCGAAGAGCCTGAGGGTGGATACCTCGTCAGCTATGAGCGGGCGCAGCGGTTGCGCGTCTGGGACAGCATTGAGAAAGCTGCGAACGAAAAGACCCCCATCCCCGGCACCGTAGTGAGCCGCGTCAAGGGCGGTCTTACCGTCGATATCGGCATCAAGGCATTCCTTCCCGGCTCCCAGCTTGAGATTCGCCCCGTGCGCAATCTCGACGGCTATCTCGGCCAGCAGCTCGATGTCCGCGTCATCAAGCTCAACAAGAAGCGCGGCAACGTGGTCGTCAGCCGCAAAGAGATTCTGGAAGAAGAGCAGAACGCCAAGCGCTCCGCCACCATGGAGCACCTGGGCGAAGATTCCGTACTCACCGGCACGGTCAAGAACCTGACGGATTACGGTGCCTTTGTCGATCTGGGCGGCATTGACGGACTCCTCCATATCACTGATATGAGCTGGGGCCGTCTCACCCATCCCCGCGATCTGGTCAACGTCGGCGACGAGATCCAGGTGAAGGTGCTCAAGTTCGACAAAGACAAGCAGCGCGTTTCGCTCGGCTTCAAGCAGCTCACTCCCGATCCGTGGCTTGACGCCGCCGAGCGCTACCCCGTTGGCGCGCGCGTCCACGGCCGCGTGCTTTCGGTTACTGACTACGGCGCCTTCGTCGAGCTCGAGCAGGGCATCGAAGGCCTGGTTCACCTCTCTGAGATGACCTGGTCGAAGCGGCTCAAGCATCCCTCCAAGATGGTCAAGCCCGGCGACGAAGTCGAGACCGTCGTTCTCAGCGTGAATCCCTCTGACCGCCGCATCTCCCTGGGTATGAAGCAGCTCATGGAAAACCCCTGGGAGAACCTCAGTGATCGCTATCCCATGGGGACGGTCGTCGAAGGCCGCGTGCGCAACCTCACCGACTTCGGTGCCTTCATCGAGATCGAAGACGGCATCGACGGACTGGTTCACGTCTCCAACCTGAGCTGGACCAAGCGCGTCAAGCACCCCTCTGAAGTTGTGAAGAAGGGCGAAAAGGTAAAGGCCGTCGTTCTCGGTGTCGAGCCGCAGAACCGCCGCCTCAGCCTCGGCATCAAGCAGCTTCAGCCTGATGTCTGGGAAACCTTCTTCGCCACCCATCGCATCGGCGACGTGGTGCACGGCAAGGTCCTGCGGACGGCGCAGTTCGGGGCATTCGTTGAAATCTCGGAAGGCATTGAAGGTCTGTGCCACGTCTCTGAGATCGGCGAAGACCACGATGCGTCCAAGCTCGAAGAGGGCTTTGAGCACGAGTTCAAGATCATCAAGATCAACGTGGAAGAAAAGAAGGTAGGCCTGAGCCTCCGCGCTGTCGGCCACGAGGCCAGCCGCGCGATGGTGGAAAGCTACAAAACCGAGAGCCACAAGCACCCGGTCTCCAGCTCCACCACCACACTTGGCGATCTCATCAACCTGCGGAAGAACGAGCGATAAACCGCTCTTTCGCAATCCAGGAACGCACGGCCACCTCTCGGGGTGGCCGTCGCGCGTTTTTAGCGGTTTCCATGGTTGCCACACCCAAAGCTGGGTGCCTCATCCACGCGGCGTCTTTTGCCGCATGGGTGGGAGGCCACCGTCGCTGATTACACCTCTTCTGGAATCGTTCCAGGAGAGCCTGAAGCAATGGAGATGAAACCATGAAAATAGTCGGCAGCAGCGAGAGCACAAGCCGAAAGGGCCCGGCAGACTGGTTCACCGGAACCGTCTGGCTCGATGAAATCCCCACCAACGCGGAACCCTCCCGCTTGCACTCCCTGAGCGTCACCTTTGAGCCCGGCGCGCGTACGGCCTGGCATACGCATCCGCTGGGCCAGGTGCTGCACGTTGTCTCCGGCAGCGGCCTGGTACAGAGCAAGGGCCAGCCCGTGCGCAAAATCCATCCCGGCGACACCGTGATCATCGCGCCCAACGAGGTTCACTGGCACGGCGCCGGCCCGCAGAACATCATGGTGCACCTGGCGCTGCTTGAGTCCAACTCTGATGGCGTGCACGTCACTTGGATGGAAAAGGTCTCCGACGCCGAATACGCGGCCGTGTAACAGCCGGGCGTCTCGCTCCATCGCGCCGTACAGGCTGCGGTAAACTCTCGGCTTTGAAAGGGCACGACTTCAGTCGTGCCGCAAATGCCACAAAATAAAAGAGGGCTTTAGCCCCTGAGGGACACTTTCCTGAAATTTCGTCCAGGATGACGCGTTTTACCGCAGCCTGCCCACTCCCTGCACACACCGGCATCTGGTTGGATACAATCGCCTTGGTGAGCCACTCATTTGAAATCGGACCGGTCCACGTCGGCGAGGGTCAACTCTTCCTCATCGCGGGCCCCTGCGTAATTGAAAGCGAAACGCACGCGCGCTCCATGGCCGGCGCCATCCAGCGCATTGCGGCCGACCTCGGCATCCCATACATCTTCAAGGCCAGCTACGACAAAGCCAACCGCACCAGCGTCAAAAGCTTCCGCGGACCGGGCCTCACAGAAGGCGTCCGCATCCTCGGCCAGATCGCCCGCGAAACCGGCTTGCCCGTGCTCACTGACGTTCACGAATCCGCTCACTGCGACATCGCCGCCGAAGCCGTCGACGTTCTCCAGATTCCCGCCTTCCTCTGCCGGCAGACTGACCTCCTCGTAGCCGCCGGCAAAACCGGCCGCGCCGTAAACATCAAGAAGGGCCAGTTCATGGCGCCGTGGGACATGAGCCACTCGCTTGAAAAGGCGCGCTCCACCGGCAATGAGCGCGTCTTCCTCACCGAGCGCGGCACCAGCTTCGGCTACAACGCCCTGGTGGTCGATTACCGCTCCCTGGCCGTCATGCGCAAGCTGGCCCCGGTGGTCTTTGACGGCACCCACTCCGTGCAGCAACCCTCGGCAGCCGGCGGAGTCAGCGGCGGGCAGCCCGAGTTCATTCCCCTGCTCGCCCGCGCCGCGGTAGCGGCAGGCATTGACGGCCTCTTTCTCGAGGTCCACGACGATCCGCCCAACGCCAAATCCGACGGTGCCAACGCCCTCGACCTCAAGCTCCTGAAACCCCTCCTCGAAACCCTGCAAGCCATCCACGCCGCCGCCCGCTGAGCCCCTGCCTGCAACTCGCAGGGCAATCGCATCAGTGTTTCCTCTTACTCAGCCAGATTCTTACTGTCAGGACAGCCGGCCAAGTACAGTCTTCCCGTAGGGAAGACACGAAAATAGCCCAGGGTGGAGGTCGCCGCAGCGACCGGAACCCCGGGCTTCTCAATCGCACGGCCGCGCCTTGGCGCCAGGATCCTTCCACGGTAGCCTACTTATCAGTCGGAGACCATTTCATCGCATTCGAAGCATTTCGACCCCAGGTGCCCGATGAACCCCTTCTCCAGGCAACTCGAATTCAGAGCAGAAAGCAATCGTCCAGGCCGGCACTAACCCACAATCCCCTGGCCACATGTACCGCTTCTGGGAGTCCGAAAACAGCAGCGGCGTGTCTGCAATACAGGTTGCAGACACGCCGCTGATGCTTTCTTGCATTGCGTAAGTTCATTCCTTATCAAAGAATGATCTTCCGCAATGCGCCGTCTGGATCATCGACCATGCGCGGTTCGTTATCCCACACCATCGTCTTATTGCTAACCGGGTCGGTGGGTTCCCATGGGATGCCCGGCTGGCTCGGATTCCCTGTTCGGGCAAAGTTCGCCCAGGCCGTAGCCATCTTTTTCGCCAGCGCCTGCGCTTCGGGCGTGTTTCCCGTGCCCTGCTCACAACGCAGGGTATTGTCGAAACAGAACTGCAGGTCCGAGGTATGCCACGCCCCCGGGATCCCATCCAGTATTTTGGTCTGCCAGGTGAAGTAGTAGGTGTAAACCGGTGCCGCGTGCAGGTCGTGCTTCAACTTCGCCATACGAACCACGCCGTTGCGCATGGAGAGCGCGTTCAGGAAGCCTCCGCCTCCACACATGTACGACAGCGTGCGCACGGCCTTTTGCGGATACGCCTTCTTCATGCCGTCGGCGAGAGCCTTGCCCTTTTCCTCGCCATAGGCCTTGATGAGATTGGCGCGCCATTCTGCCTCCGTGGGGCGCGACGCCATCGAGTTCCCTTCTTCGCTCACCGAGCCGACCATCAAGGGAATGTTCTTTGATATCTCGGGCGCGGCATCCTCAAAAGACCTCGTGGAGATAACCCGGCCATCGAAAGTCGGCATCCAGAAGTGCCGCGGCGGTCCAGGCATTTTAAATGGCGTGTGGGGATTGGCCGGCAGCTCGCCCTGTGCCGCATCCGCGGCCGCCATCAGCTTCTTCCAGTCCATCTTCTGCAGCGCTCCAATGTCGTTCGGTGCAATGCCCAGGTCCTTGACGATTTGCCGCGTCAATTGCTTTGCAGCATCCGCTGAGCCGAAAAAGCTGCCGCCCGACTGGATGGCAGCACGGTGGAAGAGTCCCTGCGCCGAGGGCATGCCCATGAGCGTGGCCACCTTGCCTCCGCCGCCGGACTGGCCGTAAATCATCACGCAATTCGGATCCCCGCCAAAATTCGCAATATTTTCCTGCACCCACTTCAATGCAGCCACCAGGTCCGTCATACCCACGTTGGAGGAATTCTCGTATCCGGCGCCTCCCACCTCCGATACGTCGAGAAAGCCCAATGCATTCAGGCGATGGTTGACCGAGACCTGAACGACGTCGTGGTAGCGGGCCATGTTTGCACCCTCGTGCGACGGCAACTCATAGGCAGAGCCGAACTCGTAGCCTCCGCCGTGGATGTAGAACATGACCGGCCGGCTGCCGCTGAGCGACGGCGTCCAGATATTCAGCTTGAGCATGTCCTCGCTCTGCCAGCCGTCGTCCCAGTCCTGAATAAACACCTGCTCCTGGCTGGTCCAATTGTGCAGGTGCTGCGGACAATTGGCTCCGTAGGTGAGCGCGGGATACTCTCCGTCCCAGGGGGTCGGAGGCTTGGCGGGCAGCCAGCGATTTTCCCCTCCCGTATCCTTCCCATAGGGAACTCCCTTAAAGGTGAAAACATCGCCGGACACAAAGCCGCGCACCTTGCCGTACTTCGTCTTCGCCACGGCGGACGGGGGCGTCGAACAGTACGGCGGCTGCTGCTGGTGGACTCCGGTTTTGGTGCTGTCAGAGGCATGAGCCCTGCTCGCGAATGCAGCGGCAACTCCGGCGCCTGCTGAGAGCTTCAGTGCGTCGCGGCGGCTCAATACAAGGCGATTCTCGGTTTTCGATCTCGACATTGAGGTTTCCTTTGCTGTTTCAAAAGCAGATTCGATTGGTTGTACTCGAGTAGGGGCGGGCACTGCGTATTTCCCGCCTGGCCCCGAAGTCCTGTCTGGGAACCCCCAATCCTACCGAACGTCCGCTACAATCGACAAGCAAATAAAACGCTTTATTCAACGAAAGCTGAACTCCGGGCAGACTAGACAGAACGCAGTGTGATTCGGCTCATTCTGACCGTCTGTCGAATAGAACGCGCTTCAGAGATACTGAAGCCGCCAGCGTGCCATGGAGGATGCCGCCACGGGGCCGTGCTGCGGAACAGGACCCACCGCCTCGATCACCAGGGACATGGGTCAGCACTCATCGCGATCGCCTCTGCCGGTGACCACGCGAATAGAACGTACGGCATGAGTTCAGAGGAGCGAAACCATTGAACATGAAATGAGTACTGGAGATTTCCTTGCATTAGGGCCTGTTAACACTACTGGGATGGATGGCGTTGCGAGCGAAAATCGTCTCAGCCGAGGCGGAGGACGCAGACGTTGGTGATTCCAAGGCGAGGACGACAACGAAGGATGAGACGATTTTCGCCGCAACCCGAAGGGACGGGGCCGATTTTCCCGATTTCTGCCTCGATCGTCGCTAGCAGACACCCGGTATGCGTCACTCCTCACTCCTTGAACTCGAAAAAATCGGCTCCCGTCGCCGCCATTCCAGTAGTGTTAACAGGCCCTAGTCCTGAAAACGGGCATGTCGCCAATCAACGGCGCTGGAGGCGGGCCGAGATTCTGAATTCGGGTAAGGTCCAGGTTGACCGCCATCCGACGTTGCAGTGCCGACGTTACACTTTTCCCGCACCCCCTAAACCGGATACCGCTCCGCCCGAACACACTCCTCCGCCACCGCCCGGTTCAACGCCACGCTATTCGCCGGCGTCACACGAGAAATCCGCCGCAAAATCGCAAGCTGTGTCCGCAGCATATCCCCTTCCGCACACGCCGCCACCACCCGCCGCGCCGCACGCCCGGCCAAATCCATCCCCGACTCCGCCAGCAATCCCGTCATCGCCGCAGCCGCAGCAGCGCCAGGCCGGCGATTCGCCTCCATCTTCCTCGCCCGCAGCAGCGCCGACTCCAGCGCATAAACCTCCATCACAATATCCGCCAGGTCGCCCATCACCTCCTGCTGCTCTTCTAGCCCCGCGGCAAAGCGCTGTGCGGCCACTCCGGCAGCAAACAGCGCAATCTTCTTCATCGCAGCCAGAGCCTGGCTTTCCCGCGCCAGCGGCTCGCCGGAATCGGCGCCCACATCGAACGACGGCGGCTCCATCGCCGCATCCATCACCGCCTTGATGGCCGGCATCAGCGGCAACTGGCCACGCTGCGCCCGCTTCATCAGCCAGCCCGTCACAATCAGGCGATTAATCTCGTTCGTGCCTTCGAAAATGCGGTTGATCCGCGCATCGCGGTAGTAGCGCTCCGCCGGATACTCCTCCACAAACCCGTACCCCGCCATCACCGCCACCAGTTCGTCGGCCACCAGGCTCATCATCTCTGAGCAGTACACCTTCAGAATGGAGCACTCGACAACGTACTCCGAGAGCCACTTGGGAATCCGGTGATGATTCTCCGCTGCCTCCCCTTCCTGCTCCGCCGGCGCGCCCTTCTGCTCCCTCTCCCGCTCATCGCTGGCATCGATCATCCCCGTCGTGCGGTAAGCCATGCTCTCCGCGGCGTAAAGCCGTGCAGCGCACGTAGCAATCTTGCTCTGGATCAGGCCGAACTCCGCGATAGCGCGCCCGAAGGCCTTCCGCTCATTGGCGTAGCGGATCATGTGTCCCAGCGCCTGCCGCGCGCTGCCCACGCACGCCACGCCCAGCTTCAGACGACCCACGTTCAGCACGTTAAAGGCAATGTGATGCCCTTTTCCCGCCTCGCCCAGCAAATTGCCCAAAGGCACCCTGCAATCCTGAAACACCAGCGCGCATGTAGACGAGCCGCGAATGCCCAGCTTGTGCTCCTCGGCGCCCAGCGTAAACCCTGGGGTCTCGCGCTCCACAAGAAATGCTGAGAACTTTTCGTCGCCAGCCTCCGGGTCCACAATCTTGGCAAACACGGTGTAAATGCCGGCAAAACCGCCATTCGTCGTCCACTGCTTTTCCCCATTCAGAATGTAGTGCTCACCATCCGGCGAGAGCGCCGCTCGCGTCCGTATATTCATGGCGTCCGATCCGGATGTAGACTCGGAGAGAGCATAGGCGCCCACCCACTCGCACGTGGCCAGCTTGGGCAGGTAGCGCCGCTTCTGCTCTTCCGTGCCGTACCACACCAGCGGCAGCGTTGCGATGCCCACATGCGCGCCAAAGGTGGTCGAAAAGCTCGCCAGCACGGAAAGATGATCGGTAACCAGCGCCGACGTCGTCTTATCCATGCCCATCCCGCCGTACTCCTCGGGAATGTCGATCGACGTAAAGCCCAGCTCCGCCGCCTTCCGCATCAGCTCTTCCAGAACGCCCGGCTTCTTCTGCTCCACATCGTCCAGCGCGGCCAGAATCTCCTCACGCGCAAAGCGGTCGGCGGTGGCGGCAATCTGGCGCTGCTCCTCGCTCAGGTCTTCCGGGGTAAAAACATCCGCAGGCTCGCGCCCCTCAAGCAGAAAGCTGCCCCCGGCAGCAGCGGCAATCGGGGTAACGGTAGATGTAGACATAAGCTGGGCGCCTCCTGCTCCGAAATCAAACCACGTCAATAGAATAGATGCAGGCAAACGGGTGAAAAGACACGATGCCCTTCTCAAGCCTGTTCCCACTGCTGGGGCTGACGGTGCTGCGGCCCGCAAACGCGACAGAATCTCGAACCGGCGCGCTTCTATTCCCAAAAATCTGTCCAGCCCAGGCGTCGAGAATGCCTCAAATCCGCCCCAATTCTGGTGCGAATCTCACGGCGTCACAACCATTCTCAAAATGGATTCAACCGATTATCTATATACTCATCATCAGATACTTCTCCGCGTCGTTATATTATAATTATTACTTAATAAGTAACTAATTATCGCAAACTCTAGAATCCCTCAGCACACAGCCTCTCCCAGTACCGTGACAGCTTTTCAGGATTCGCCCCGCGCACAGAGCGGCCAGCCTCAGCGCTGGCCCGCTCCTGCCGTAGGCACGGGCAGTCTTCGTCTCAGCGCTGGCTCCGCGCCTGAGTTCGCGGCCTGGTCGGCGCCGGGTGTGGCATTGGCTCCCGCGCGGGCCATCGCCGTCAGCTCCGATTGCCGGTACTTCGGCGCGCTCACATACCCGCGAATCTCGTTCCTCGTAATCCGGTTGATGACCACCTCGATCGGTTGCGGGCTGTCGGGCTCATAAAACAGCACCGGCTGATACAGATTCACGTGCTTCTGCATCATGTTGCGATCGTCGACAACCAACTGCAGATTGGCAAACTGGTGCTTGACGTTCGCTTTCCTCAGCCGGATGCTGATCGGCCCTGTCCGCCCGTACTCTTTCGATTTCCAGATGTCGAACTCGTAGTAGTTGCGCTGGCCTTTCCGTTCCAGCGCGACGAGCTCGGCATGCGTACGCGCAATCGACCCGGTAAGCTGCGTGCGCGTGTTGGCCATATTGGCCTGGGTGTTGGTCAAATCATTTCGCGTGTTGGCCAGGTCACTGCGCGTCTGGTCAATCTCCCCGCCCTGCGCATCAACCTGCGACTGCAGCTTTGTAAAGCGCGGGTCCCGGGCCGCCAGGCCATCGCGGTCCGCGCGATGCGGCACATCAACCCGGCGCACCGGGATTGACGGCGAGGGCTTTTCCCGCGCCTTTTCCGCAGTTTCAAGCGAATTGACTTTCGCCGCCAGCATGCCGATCTGGCTGTCTGTCGCTCTAAGCTGGGCCGTCATCTGCTGATTCTGAACAGCCATACTCCGCGCGCTGTGGTGCTCATGCACGGCATAACCAACACCCGCCCCGGCAATTGCAACCGCTGCTGCAAAGGGCGCAACTCGCTTCACAACTGGCGTGAGTGCCGAAAATACGGAACTTGCCATCGCAAACCTCCTGAGAAACTCCAAAGTTCCTGCAAGCAGCTTGTCTTCCAAATCGCCGCAACCTTATCTCATTGATTACACAATCATTACCGCCCGATACATCCAATGCACACCAGGCAGAAAATTCCGGCAAATGTAATTTTTTCCGGCACAGCCACTTCACGGCTCACGGCGCAAACGGTCCGCATGCGCAAGTGTTGCTCGACACACAGAGTTAGGGCTAGGCGTTGTACGATGATTGGCATTCGGTTTTCGTGGGAGGGTTTATCCATGGATGCATTCAGGAGAATGCTGTCTGTTTTTGCAGTTGTCCTTGCTGTTGCAATCGCCGGAGCAGCTTCTCCGCCCGCGCTGGGTCAAACTGAGGGGCGCCTGCTGCGCTTCCCAGACATTCATGGCAACCAGGTCGTCTTCAGCTATGCCGGCGATCTCTGGCTGACCACCACTTCCGGCGGCGTCGCGCGGCGCATCACCACCAGCCGCGGCCTTGAGCTGTTCCCGCATTTTTCGCCAGACGGCAAATGGATCGCCTTCACCGCCCAGTACGACGGCAACTTCAATGTCTACGTCATTCCCGCCCAGGGCGGCCAGCCGCGCCAGCTCACCTTCGTCCCAGACGTCGGCTCCATCCCCGAGCGCATGGGTCCAAACAACGAAGTCATCGCCTGGACACCCGATTCCAAGCGCATCGTCTTTCTCTCGCGCCGTAACTCCTTCAATGAGTGGTTCGGCCATCTCTGGACCGTCAGCGTCGACGGCGGACTTCCTACGCGCCTCCCCATCGACCGCGGTGGCCTGCTCGCCTTCAACGCCGACGGCACCCAGATGGTCTACAACCGCATCTTCCGCAACTTCCGCACCTGGAAGCGCTACACCGGCGGCATGGCGCAGAAGCTTTCGCTCTGGAACTTCAAGACCCACGCCTATGAGCAGCTCACCAAAGACAAGTGGACTGACACCTTTCCCATGTGGAGCGGCGACACCGTCTACTTCGTCTCCGATCGCGGCCCCGCGCATCGCCTCAATCTCTACTCCATGAACCTGAAGTCGCGCGCCGTCCAGCAACTCACGCATTACACTGACTTCGACGTGGAATGGCCCAGCCTCAGCGGCAATCAGATCATCTACCAGTACGGCGGATGGCTCTACCTCTTCGACACCACGACGAACAACTCCCGCAAGCTCGGCATCCAGATCGAAGGCGACCTCGACCGCGCTCGACCGCATTGGGATTCCACCGCAAAACTCATCCGCTCGGCAGATATCTCGCCTGACGGCAAGCGCGCTGCGTTCTCGGCACGCGGCGACGTCTACACCGTTCCCGCCCAGCACGGCGCCACGCGCAACCTCACGCAGACGCCCGGCATTCGCGAGCAGTCTGTAGCCTGGTCGCCCGACGGCCGCTGGGTGGCCTATATCAGCGATCGCGGCGGCGAGCAGGCCCTCTACATCCGCCCACAGAACGGCATGGGGCCGGAGCAGGAAATCACCAAAGGCGGGCCGGAGTTTCTCATGCAGCCCGTCTGGTCGCCAGACAGCAAAAAGCTTGCCTACGCTGACAGTTCGCTCCATCTCTATTACGTCGACATCCACGACAAAAAGCCCGTCCTCGTCGACACGGCAAAGTATAGCGAGATCACCAACTATTCCTGGTCTCCCGACTCGAAGTGGATCGCCTACGACAAGACGCCGCGAAATCTCTACCCCATAATCGAGCTGTACTCACTGGAGTCGAAGAAGGTCACTGCGGCCACCACAAACTTCTACCCGTCGTTCGAACCCGTCTTCGATCCCGCGGGCAAGTACCTCTACTTCGTCTCCTTCCGAACCTTCAATGAAGTCCTGGGTGTCTATGACATGGAGTTTTCCAATCCCCAGGCGGCAAAGGTCTACGCCATCACCCTGCGCGCCGATGAAGCTTCTCCCTTCGCGCCCCAAAGCGACGAGGTTGAAGTAAAGAAGGACGAAGCTTCCTCAGAAAGCGCCAACAAGAAACCGGCAGAGACCACCGCCAAAGAAAAGACGACGGAGAAAAAGGAAGACAAAGCCGGGAAGAAAGAACCCTTCCGCATCGATCTCGAGGGCATTCAAAACCGCGTCGTCGCGCTTCCCATACCGCCCGGAAATCTACAGACCCTCGCTGCAGCCAAAGGCTACGTGTATTATTCGTCCACTCCCACCGTGGGTTACTCCGGCCCGCTGCCCGGCCTTACTCCGGAGATTCACGTCTTCGACCTCGAAAAACGCAAAGATCACGTCCTGCTCACCGGCGCATCCAACTTCGCGCTCTCATTCGACGGCAAAAAGCTCCTCTACGGCGCGCCACAGCACAAGTGGGGCATCATTGACGCCGCGCCCCCCAGCGGATCCGCCAGGAAGGTCGGCGCTGGCGCCCTCAATCTCTCTGGCTTGCGCGCCGAAATCGACCCGCGTGCCGAGTGGAAGCAGATGTTCAACGAAGCGTGGCGACAGGAGCGCACTTACTTCTACCAGAAGTCCATGAACGGCGTCGACTGGGCCGCGGAACGCGCCAAGTACGCCCCGCTCCTGCCTTACGTCGCCGACCGCTATGACCTGACCTATGTCATCGGCGAAATGTTCGGCGACCTCTCCAATTCGCACATGTACGTGGGCGGCGGCGATTACCCTGACCTCCATCCCGTAAATGTTGGCATGCTGGGCGCAACCTTCCAGCTCGACGCCGCCAGCGGGCGCTACAAGATCGCGCACATTCTCCCCGGCGACAACTGGGACCATTCGCTCCGCTCTCCTCTCACCCAGCCCGGCGTAGACGTGCACACAGGCGACTACCTGCTGGCCGTCAACGGCCGCCAGCTTCGCGCCCCTCAGAATCCCTACGCGATGTTCGTCAACACCGCGAATGAAAATGTAACCCTCACCGTCAACTCCAAACCCACCATGGAAGGCTCACGCGACGTCGTCGTACAGCCGCTGCCAAACGAGTTCAAACTGCACGAGCTCGACTGGATCAAAACGAATCGTGAAAAGGTCGACAAGCTCAGCGGCGGCAAGATCGGTTACGTCTATCTGCCTGACATGGGCGCATCGGGATTGAACGAATTTGTCCGCCAGTACTTCCCGCAGATCCGCAAGCAGGGCATCATCTTCGACGTCCGTTACAACGGCGGCGGCAACGTCGATCAGATCATCCTCGAACGCCTGCGTCGCATCCTCGCCGGCATGCAATCGGCGCGCAACTGGGCTCCCATGACCGTCCCGTACAACGTCTTCTACGGCTACATGGCTTGCATCACCAATCACTACGCGGCTTCAGACGGCGACATCTTCACTTACTACTTCAAGTTCTACAAGTTGGGTCCCGTCATCGGCACGCGCACCTGGGGCGGCGTACGCGGCATTCGCGGCATGCAGCCACTCATGGACGGCGGCTACATCACGCGCTCGGAGTTTTCCAGGTATGGCCTCAACAGCCAGTGGATCATTGAGAACCACGGCGTTGAGCCTGACATTGTGGTTCAAAACACGCCGGACAAGCTCGCCGCCGGCCACGATCCGCAGTTGGAGAGGACCGTCGATTACCTGATGAAGCAGATTCGCGAGCATCCCAAGGTCCTGCCGCCGCGTCCGCCCGATCTCCCTGCCTATCCCACTGGACCGGGAATGTAGGTGCGAAATACTGAGCTGCGCGCGCCGCTTTGCAACCCATTTAGGAAGCGGCGCGCCGGGCCGGAATCCGCAACTGCTCACCCCGTGAGAATAGGCGTCAACGAATCGTTTGAGAGCGCATCAACAAGTCCGGCGTCTTCCAGAAGGCGCTTCTGCCGCGAACTCCAAATGCAACTCGGTGAACGAGGCTCCCCATGGAAGTATTCCGCGCGAGGCCCGTCCATCGACGCCCGCTTAATTGCTAAGTCTTTGACAGTTTGAACCTGTTCCAAAATGGGTGCCCCAGGTCCCGATTCTGGGACCTGGGATTCGCTGGGGTGAACCCCTTCGATGAGACAGACTGCCGAAGACACAGTTGCCGTTAAGTGTAATTGTCTTCTCAAGGCGCAGCTTCTCCTTGAGGATAGTCGATAGCCGGTGAAGCGGAGTCGGGCTCTGCTGGAGAGCAACCCGCCAAGGAATAGCCGGTCGGAGACTCATCGATGGGATGGGCCGGGGAGCTGGAGCGATTCGGCTCCCCATGCTCCGCTGGTTTGTGATCCCATCGATAGATTTCCCCATGCCTGAAAAAACTCATGCTGGCAGCTCCGCTGTTGCCTGTCTGAGCGGGTTGTGCGGCAGCCTGCTCGAACTCCTCCGGCGGCAGATAGCCAAGCGCCGAGTGCAGCCGGACGCGGTTGTAATAGTGCTCGATGAACTCCTCGATGTGAGCGCGAAGATCTTCCAGATCGCGGTAAGTGCTGGCGTAAATCTCCTCCCGCTTGAGAGTACGCATGAAGCTTTCGCAGCTGGCGTTGTCGTAAGGATTGGCGGGCCGGCTCATGCTGGGCAGCATATTGTGGCTCTCAAGCATGCCCACATACTCCCGGCAGGCATACTGGCTGCCACGATCGGAGTGATGCACCAGGCCGGGCAGCGGCTGGCGTTGCGCGATGGCCTGCTGAAGCGCGGACACCGTCAGTGCGGCTGCCAGGCTCCGTCCCAGCGACCAGCCCACCACTTTGCGCGACCAGGCGTCCAGCACCACGGACAGATAGACGAACTCGGCTCGCAGGCGGATATAGGTGATGTCGGCCACCCATAGCTGGTTGATCCCGGTTAATTGCATGCGCGCGGCCAGATTCAGGTAGACTTTCAGTTCATGATCGGAGTCGGTGGTTTGAACCCAGGCTCGGGGCTGAACCGCAAGCAGGTTATCTTCGCGCATCAGCCGGGCCACACGCTTGTGATTCACCACCAGGCCGCGGCGGCGCAGTTCCCGGCTTACCCGCCGGTATCCGTAGCGACCGCGATGTTGCAGCGCTACCTCGTGAATCGCCGCGCGCACTTCCATCTCTTCCTCCGCTGGCGCCTCCGCTGTCAGCCAGCGATAAAATCCCGCCCGACTTACCCTCGCCAGCAGACACATCCGCTCGATCGTCAAACCGCCTTGCAGCGACATCATTGACCGCATTTGGTCGTAGACGCCGTCTCGCCAGTGCCGCCGTTCTGCTGGCGTCGAGCCGCTATCTTTTGCAAGGCACCTTTGAAAAAATCCACCTCCAGCTCGCGCTCCGCCAGAAGTTGCTTCAGCTGCCGGTTCTCTTCCTCCAGCCCCGCCTGGCGCGGCGCGATCGGCGCAACCGGACCCTCCAACCGCAGCTGCCACCGATAAAGCAGCCGACGCGGAACATCCAATTCCCGGGCCAAAGCAGAAATGTTGTGGCAACCCTGCATCCGTGCCACCGCTAGACGCCGGAACTCCTCTGTGTAAGTACGCTTCCTTCGCATTTGCAGCACCCCCATTCGCTGCAAACTGTGACTTCCTTTACTGTCTCATTTTGGGGGTTCACTCCATCGCACTCGCCAGATTCAAAATCATCTTGTTAAGGATCTAGGGCCTGTTACTGATACGGCCCATAATATATGCAACGAATATAGATCTTTCTCCGTCTAAATGAGCATGGAGAAGATCGATTCACGCGGCTTACCTGATGCGGTTCTGAACGAGCGGCGACGTCGGGCCGTAAAGTTGCGCGAGGCAGGTATAGCGGTACGGCAAGTCGCCGAGCAGTGCGAACTATCGACGCACACGGTGGTGGAGGCGCACAAGGCTTTTCGCAGGGGTGGTTGGAGTGCGGTGAAGGTCAAGCGTGGCGGCCGCCCGGTCGGCAGCGGTCGGCAGTTGACCGCCGAGCAAGAAGAGAGGATTCAGCAACTCATTCAGGACCGCACGCCGGACCAGTTGAAGCTGGCTTATGCGCTGTGGACGCGCCAAGCGGTGAGCGAGTTGATCGAGGCCGTGTACAACGTTCGGCTCACAGTGCGTAACATGGGCAAGTATCTGAAGCGCTGGGGATTCACGCCGCAACGGCCACTGAAGAAAGCTTACGAACAGTCGCCCGAAGCGGTTGCGAAATGGGTCAACGAGGAGTATCCAAAGATCGCTGCGCAAGCCAAGCAAGAGGGCGCTGAGATTCAGTGGGGTGACGAGACAGGCCTTCGTTCCGATGATGTGCGTGGCCGCAGTTATGCGCCGAAGGGAAAGACTCCCGTCGTGCTGGCCAACGCCAATCGCGCGAAGCTGAGCGTGATTTCGACGGTGACCAACAAGGGCCAGATGCGCTGGAAGGTCTTCTCGGGCGCTTTGAACGCCACGGTTCTGATCGGCTTTATGAAGCGGATCGTGCATGGACGGGAGAAGAGAGTCTTCCTGATTCTCGACAACCTGCGGGTGCATCATTCGAAGGCTGTGAAGAAATGGCTCGCGGAAAACGAAGAGAAGATCCAGGTTTTTTACTTGCCCAGCTACTCGCCGGAACTGAACCCGGACGAGATGCTCAACGCTGACTTGAAGCAGCATGTGACCAAAGCTGCTCCTGCCAGAAACAAGATCGCCCTGACCCGCACTGCCATCGGAGCTCTGCGCAGCATCCAGAAACAGCCAGACCGGGTCGAAAACTACTTCGGACAGAAAGACGTATGTTATGCCGCCGCGTAGCAATACTTCAGGGCCGGATCAATAAGGCGGAAAGACCTGGTGTGGAGTTGGGCGGAGTGTGGGCCAATCCCACGCATGCGGCAAAAGACGCCGCATGCATGGGGCACCCTCGATGGTGGTTGGACTGACTGGGAAAGGCATGGGTGGGCCAGCCCCCGGTTACGAAGTGCATCAGGTAGCCAATCGTACGTTTCCTGTGCGCGAGGCCTTCGAGAAAAATCCCACTGAGCCCGCCGACATTGTGGGCATGAATGGCTATGTCGTCAACGGAAGAGTTCACGCCCACATCACGCTGGCGACGCCAGATCGAGTGATCGCGGGCCATTTGGAGCCGGAGACCCAGGTATTTACGTTCGCCATCGTCACGGTGGGCGTGATGAACGGAACGAACCTGGCCCGGATCGACGACATGACTTACCGGTGAGCCAAGAGGGCGGGTTCCGGCAGCGGCATTCCTATGACTTCAATCTGTGGACCGATAAGAAGCGAGTGGAGAAGCTTCGCTATATCCATCGGAACCCGGTCCGCCGTGGTTTGGTGGAAAAGCCGGAGGATTGGATGTGGTCGAGTTTCCGGCTTTATGCTTTTGGCGAAGTGGGAACCGTAGAGATAGAGTCAGAGTGGACGGCGCGGAGACGGGAATTGAATTGTATGTCGGGTGAAGCGGCAGGGAGTAGGTTGAGGATTGATTAAGGCGGAAAGACCTGGTGTGGA
The DNA here is from genome assembly GCA_963830225.1 of uncultured Acidobacteriota bacterium. GTDB lineage: Bacteria > Acidobacteriota > Terriglobia > Terriglobales > Acidobacteriaceae > Telmatobacter. The sequence continues at coordinate 2,653,330 of CAWHLO010000001.1, forward strand.
GTTGGGCGGAGTGTGGGCCAATCCCACGCATGCGGCAAAAGACGCCGCATGCATGGGGCACCCTCGATGGTGGTTGGGACGGCAAAGAAAAAACGTGTGTGGGCCAGCCCCCGAGTGGTACAGCAGGCATACAACGCAGTCGGCCAGCTCTGCCAGATTGCTCCAACCGCTACCGGCTGCAGCGGGAGCGGCTACTACGCGGCGAATTTCTCCTACGACGCTCCAGGCCATGTGCTCGGCTTCACCTATGGGAACGGCGTAAAGGCGACGTTTAGTTATTCAGCCAACCGGACTCAGCTTTCTTCACTGGCCTATACCAATAGCAGTGGAAGCTCAACCTACTTCAGTCAGCAATACTGGTATCAGCAAGACTCACAAAACTGTCCAAATGGCACGACGGGAGACAACGGCTCAATCCAGTGCATCACGGATCTGGTTGATTCAGGGCGCACAGTGAGTTATGTCTATGACCGACTCCGGAGATTGGCCGCTGCGCAAACGACCGGGTCTACAGCATTTCCGCAGTGGGGGGTGACGGAGAGTTATGATCGATTTGGGAACCGCTGGAGCCAGACCGCGACAGCGGGCAGCGTACCGCAGCCGAGCCTGACCTTCGGAGTGAATGGGATGAACAGCTCGACCACTAATCAGCCCAACGGCTATACGTTCGATGCGAGCGGCAATATGCTCGTAGAGCCGATCTCGCCGCCCAACGACATGACCTACGATGGCGAAAACCGGATGACGGCCTTTAGTGGCGGTGGAGGTGCAGCCACCTACAGCTACGACGGCAATGGATTGCGAGTGATCAAGTCGGTTTCAGGCGGGACGACGACGGTGAGCATCTTCTCCGGTGACTCTGTGATTGCGGAATACGACAATGGGGCGGCGCCGAGCGCGCCTTCGCGGGAGTACGTTTACAATAGCGCCGCAGTGGGTGACACGACCCACCTGCTGGCGATGATCAGCGGCGGGACGACGACGTACTATCACCAGGACGATCAATCGGTGCGGCTGACGACGGACAGCAGCGGCTCGGTTGTGACGCAGGATGGCACATTCCCCTTCGGGGAGCAGTGGTATGAGACGGGGCCGTCAAACAAGTGGTTCTTCACCAGCTATGATCGGGACTCGGAAAGCGGCTTGGACTACGCGCTGGCGCGCTACTATGACAGCCGCACGGGAACATTCTGCTCAGCGGATCCGCTGGCTGGTTTCCCCAACGATCCGCAGTCGTGGAACCGGTATCCCTACGGTCGGAATGATCCCATTGATGCGCGAGATCCAAGCGGAAAGTTCTTCTTCTTCTTGATGCCTCTTTTGGGAGAGCTACTGCCTGCAATGGAAGCGGCCACGATACCGCAGGTAGTGACAACTATAACTGTTTCAGCTACAGTTTCGGCAATTCCCGGCATGATCGCTGGAGGTTTGGCGGCTGGGGGACTCGCGGCTGCTGGCGGGATTGCCGCAGCGGCTCAGAATGCACGCGATCCCAACTTGGCAAACGCCAATTCAGCTCTCAAGCAGGTGCGAAAAAATAAATTCAACAAGAAGCCCTGCAAGAAAGATTTGAAGGCTTTGGATACCACTCCACAAGCGATGCAAGCGGGCGCGCAAAATGCGCAACTGATTAATGGTACGACCAGCAATGCCCTGCGTTCGAGCCTCTTCGATGGTAATCCGCCTTCTGCGGCATATCATACCGCCCAAGCACAATTCAAGAATCAAACGATCAGTCAGGCCATGGCTGCTAATCCGGGCATTGAGGCCCTTTCTGTGCTCAATGGGAACAGCATTTATATCAATCCACAGCTCACAGCGATTTCCGCGTCCAATTCATTCTGGGACAATGCCGCGATGATCGCTCATGAAGTCGTTCACAACGTTACGGGATTTACGGACGATGAAATTCAATCTCGCTTGGGCCTGAAGGTCAGTAATATCACGAAGAATATTTCTAACAAGCTCAAGAGCGACTGCTTTTAAGGGGATGTCATGAAGCTATTAGCAATGGGAATCATCTTGCTGTTGATTGCGCCTTGTTGCAGACCTCAATGCGGCGTAGGGATCGGCGACAAGAAAGGCACCTTGAATATTGCGCTGACTGATGGATTGGGACATCCGCTAGGTCCGGGTTCCTACTCCGTGAAGGAGTTCGTGAATCTAAAATCCGACAGGGATCTATCGGGGCTATTTGGTGCCAACTCAAAGATGGGGCCCTTTACTGCCGAGCATGTGCCATTTGGAGCCTATCGTATCAAAATACAATCGCATTCGACCTCAAAGGTGTTCGGGCGCTTGATTGATGTCTGCCGGGAGGATGAGTCAGTAGAGGTTCCCGATCATTTTGCCAGGGTGCATGTTGTTCTGCTGACTACAACTGCCAGTTCTGTGGAAGATGCCGGAGCCGGCTTGGTTCGCGTTGCGGAATTTCGAAATGTTGATGGAACGGAGATGACAGGCTTGTTTAGGGGTGCGGTCGCGGAGGAGGTTCCTTACGGTTCGTATAACCTCAAATTATTCGATCCTCTGGGGGGTGTCATCAAGCGGCGGGTCGACGTTTTTCAGCAAGACGTTTGGATCTATTCGGGACTTGTGTCGCGCTATGGAGATAGGCCGTATTCTAGCCCAGATAATGTGGTGCGAGGAGAAGTTGAGAACATTCCTGCTAATGAGAGGCCCCTTTTCATGACGATGTCGGGGGTATACGTACCTTATATGATCAACAGCATATTATCGGATACGGGCAGCGGGCACGGAACGTTCACGCTTGTTGGAGTGAATCCGGACGGCATCTATCTGTTGACTACAATTGGAAGATCAGGAATCCTGGATGTGCGGGAGATTAAGTTACCACGAAAGGATTCCGTGACTATCGACCTTTCCCACCCGAATCCGCCTAAAAGGGACGTGCACTAGGAAGACAATTTGGCACGTTCTTACGACAGCCGTACGGGAACGGTCTGCTCCGCCGACCCGCTGGCGGGTTTCCCGAACGATCCGCCGCCGTGGAACCGGTATCCGTATGGGCGGAATGATCCCATTGACATCATTGACCCAAGTGGGCAGCACTGGTCGAACCGACTGCTCGACGTCGGAGCCATCGCCGCGATGGTTTTCCAGCCGGAAATAGACTCGTTCCTGGATCACGCATGAGGAGCAATATTTGGCTCATCAGCGACGGAGGCCGACTAGAGTTTTACTCCGGTGCTGTTAACTAGGGGTGGGGCACAAGCGACTCCTGACATCGCCGAAGGAGCGGGAGATGCGGCCGGTGCTGGTGGCTGGTCCGGTGGCCTTGCGTTTTCTGCCGCGGCTGCCCAAGCTACTGACCAGCCGAAGAAGGCAGAGAGCCGACAGCAGCGGATCCTTTCCATCGCACTTTCTTGCTCTGAAAACCGTCACTCTAGTTTCGTATTGAGTGCAGTATTCGCGCAAGAGGGTCTTTCTTGATTTAGGTCCAAGCCGAGGGTACTCCTGCGAAGTTGGGTTCGATCGACGAATGTCCTCTAGTGCCATGAGTCTGAAATAATTAGCATAAGTATAGGCATATGACGCATCGGATAGAGTGGGAGGAACTCCGATGCGCACTGGTCGTCCGTTGGCTCCAGTTTCGATTTCCGAACAAGACCGGCTTCAGCTCGTAGCCTGGACCAGGCGGGCGAAGACCGGCCAGGCGCTGGCCATGCGGTCGCGGATCATTTTGTTGGCAGCCGAAGGCATCAACAACAAGGTCATTGCCACCCGCTTGAACACCATCCCCCATACGGTAGGTAAATGGCGGAGGCGATATTTGGAGTTGGGCCTGGATGGTTTGCTTGACGAACCGCGCCCGGGCACCTCACGCAAACTGCGTGACGAACAAATCGAACAGGTGTTGACGCGAACTCTGGAAAGTCAGTCAGAGGCTGCCACGCATTGGTCCACCCGCGACATGGCCAGGGCATGTGGCTTAAGTCAGTCCTCGATCAGCCGCATCTGGCGCGCCTTTTCGCTGGCGCCGCACCGCTCCGAGACGTTCAAGTTATCGAAGGACCCGCTGTTCATTGAAAAGGTTCGTGACATTGTGGGACTGTATATGGCTCCGCCAGAACGCGCCCTGGTGCTGTGCGTCGATGAAAAGAGCCAGATTCAGGCACTGGACAGAACCGCTCCGCTGTTGCCCATGCGTCCCGGCCAGATCGAACGCCGCACGCACGATTATGCGCGCCACGGAACCACCACCTTGTTTGCCGCTCTCGACACCAAGAGCGGCGAGCTGATCGGGCAGACACAGCGGCGGCATCGCTCGCTGGAGTTCCGCAACTTCCTCGATACCATCGAGCAGAACGTGCCCGCGAAACTGGACGTGCATCTGATCCTGGACAACTACGGCACCCATAAAACCCAACTGATTCGTGACTGGCTGGTGAAAAGACCTCGCTTCCATCTGCATTTCACGCCCACCTCGGCCAGCTGGCTCAACCTGGTCGAGCGCTGGTTCGCTCTGCTGACGGAAAAACAGCTCCGCCGCGGCGTGCATCGCTCAACCAAAGAGTTGGAGAAGGCCATCCGCACCTACATCCAACACCACAACAAAGATCCAAAACCGTTCATCTGGCACAAAAACGCAGACCAGATCCTCGATTCCGTCGCCAGATTTTGTGCAAGAACTTCAGACTCAGGACACTAGGGTCTGTTAACACTACCAGGACGGTGGCGACAGGAGCCAATTTTTCTCAGTTCGAGGAGCGAGGAGCGACGCATACCGGGTGTCTGCTAGCGACGACCGACGAAGAAATGAGGGAAATTGGCTCCTGTCCCGGAGGGTTGCGGCGAAAATCGAGCCATACTTCGTTGTCGTCCTCGACTGTGGGCCCGCCACAGCCTTCGGACTCCGCCTCGTCTTGCCCGATTTTCGCTCGCAACGCCATCCGTTCTGGTAGTGTTAACAGACCCTAATCCCCGGAGCGGGATTCAGTGGACGGTCAACGACCAATCCATCGGAGATTTGGGCCGCCGGGGCGAACACCCGCTCATCGCGATGATGAAACCGCGATGAACAGGGCACAGCCCTGTTGCTTGAGCGCCGGCCGATCCGGGACCGATGAGTGGGCCACCTGCCGCCGGATTCCTTCCCAACTAGCTCTGACCTCGGGATCAATCTCCGTTGAACAGTCAGTGAGCAAAATTGCACAGATCTATTTCCACGGCAACAATATCATTCGTGAAGGTGTCCCACCCCCCAGGCAGCGGCGGCAGTGATGTCGGATTATCCGGCTATATTCTCCGGAGGAAGCACCCCTCCCACACTGTCGCCGCACCTCTCACCGGCTTCATTACGCGCCCCATCCATACTTGCTCTGAGTGTGCAAGATTGTCCATCCATCGCAGATTGGCTGGAGTAGAGTCGGGCGATGATGAATTCCTTTGTCCCCCGCGTTTTTAAGCGCGCGCAGCCTCTGTGGGACTTGATTGTTTCAGCTATGGGAGGCTTCGTATTCATCTCGGGCATCCGTCCAGCGGCAATAGTGGAAAAGGAATCGGAGACACCATTCATTCCTTCGGATTCTGGCAGTGACGATCTGTATTGATCAGCAATCATAGTACATCCGTCGAGGTCAAGGAAGGCGATGTTCTAGGCCGCATTGAGATTCCACGGCTGGGGGTGAAAGTTGTAATTCTTCAGGGGACCACTTCGCAGACCCTACGACTCGGCGTTGGACATATCGATGGTACGGCTCTTCCAGGAGAGACCGGCAACATCGGAATCGCAGGCCATCGCGATACATACTTCCGAGCTCTCAAGGATATTCGCACTGATGACGAAATTCAGATTCAGACCGCGACTGGTCTTTCAAGCTACAAGGTCGACTCGGTGCAGATTGTCGCTCCAGACGACACCGGAGTTCTGGCTCCCTCGGCGGGATCTGCCATTACGCTTGTGACTTGCTATCCGTTCTACTTTATCGGCGCAGCTCCTGAACGATTTATAGTGCATGCGCGGAGAGTCGACCTGAAGTAGCTTACGGAATGGGAAGAAGGGCAGGATTCTGTGCGTTGTGGTCAGGCAACTGATCGAGCAGGAGCACGTTGAGTAACGATTTGTGTACCTGGATGCGGCCGTTGTAGCTGATAAAGCCGAGCTTGCGAAAGCGATTCATAAAGAAGCTGACACGGGACCGTGTGGTGCCGATCATAGCCGCCAGAGTTTCCTGGGTGATGGGCGGAATGAAGGTTTCAGGTTCACCGGGTTTGCCGAATTCCGCCATCAAAAGGAGAACCCGCGCCAAACGTTTTTCACTGGAATTGAAGAGTTGATCGACCAGGTCGGCCTGGATGCGCATGCTGCGGGCCAGCAAAAACTTCAGAAATATGTTGGCAGTTGCAGCCTCGTCATGTATTACTCGGATCATTTCGTCTCTGCTGATTTTGAGGGCCGTACAGGTGTTCACGGCAGTGGCGGTCGCCATGCGCGGCCCAACGATTGCCGCGAGAGACTCCTCCCCAACAAAATCGCCAGCGGATAGAAGCGTGATAGTGGCTTCTTTGCCCTTCTGTGAGACGACGGTGATTTTTGCGCGGCCCTTTTGCAGATAAAACACAGAGTCCGCCGGATCGCCCTGGTGGAAAAATGCCTGCTTGGGCTTCAATTCGACCATCGTCCGGCCAGGTCCGGCGGTCGCAAGAAAGGCTGCCGAATCGAATGTGGTGCTGTCGCTCGTCAAGATGCAACCTCCTTGCAGGATGTTCCGCTTCGGGTCAGAAAGCAGTCACTGCGACCTACGGCGATGTAGTTTGCGGCAAAATCGATCAAGGACCGCGTGTGCACCGCTTGAGAGAATAAGAGAGCACCGGGGTCCTCGCCACCAGGCGCCAAGTACGCCCTCCCGAGCTGCTTCCTCGCAGGCAGGCGCAACCTGTGGATATAGTCCATCCAAGAACCAGCCGCAAATACGATCCAACTATGTCTATGATGGCCCGCATAGCCATTGCCTGTCTGGTCAGACTAGCTCGCTTTTCTGTCGCCCACTTGCTACAGGCTCCGCTCCCTTGTCTACCACCATTCCGTGGAAGGGGTTACAGGAAGATTGCGACAGGGAATATCTCCTGTGCTGATTTGACCAGACCCAGGAAAAGAATCCGCCTAGTCTGATTACGTAGCTCGCGGGTCCTGCCGCAACCTAGACCGAGCGGATTTCGCCGGTGGAACAGGCAGGGAAGACCGATTGTCCATTTGATATCCCATCGGCTTCCGCACCTCGATTGGAGAGCATCTCATGCCATTAGTCACCGTTGTCATCATCATCGCTGTAGTTGGCCTGTTGCTCTGGCTCATTAACCGGTTCGTACCAATGCAGGGTACGATCAAGGGCATCCTGAACGGCGTCGTTGTGATTGTCTTAGTGGTTTGGCTGCTGAGGATATCCGGCGGGATGCAATATCTCTCCCAGTTCCACGTCGGACATTGAGGAGTCCCGACTCATTACCCAGACGAACGAACCTGCCGGCCTGATTGCATGTGCAGCAGAGTACGGCAGACCCCTCACCTTCAGGAGATTTTCATGAGAAGCATGGTCTTGTTAGCAATTGGAACCGTACTCGGCTTGAGCGCATTTGCTCAGGCCAGCCCGCAATCGCCGGTGGACGTCGAATCTACCGGCTCAACGCCGACCTTTGTCGTGAACGTGACCAGCCGCACGGTCGAAGCGGTCAACTATCAACATCGCAGTGGGGCCACAAAAATCGATTTTGCCGGCACAACTCTGATGCCATCAGCCAAGGGTGAAGCCAAGGTGGAGAGCAAGAAGGGTTATCTGGAAGTCGAGGTGGAATTCAAAGATCTTCAAAATCCCACAACATTTGGCAGCGAGTACCTTACCTATATCCTGTGGGCCATTTCTCCCGAGGGTCGTGCAGTAAACCTGGGCGAAATCCTCGTGGGCGACAACCACCGCGGCAAACTCGACGTGACTACGACTCTTCAGGCTTTCGCGCTGATCGTAACGGCGGAACCCTATTATGCCGTTCGTCAGCCCAGCAATGTCGTCGTGCTCGAGAATGTTGTGCGTGCCGATACCAAGGGAACGTCCGAAGTCGTGAATGCAAAGTACGAACTCATGGAGCGGGGTGGCTATATTCCAACCGGGTACAAGTTTGACCCTGTGGTTTTGGATGCTGACTTGCCCTTGGAATTTCTCGAGGCGCGAAACGCACTGCGCATCGCCAAATCCGAAGGAGCAGAGACATATGCTAGCGAGAGCTATCAACATGCCGCTCAGCTGATGACGCGCGCAGATGGCTATGCTACGGACAAGCATTCCTCCAGGAAAGAACTAATTGCGACTTCCCGTGACGTAGTACAGACTGCGGAAGATGCGCGCATGATCGCGGTCAAGAAAATGGCAGAGGAGCGACTGGCCAACGAGCGCCAAGCTTCAGCGGATGCACAGGCACAGTCAGAGGCGCAAGCCGATGAGGCTAACCGGCAAAGGGAGCAAGCTGAGTCGAATGTTGCAAAGGCAAAAGCAGATATGGCTGCCAATCAAGTGGAGTCTGAAGCGGCAATTGCTGCTGCACAGGCCGATGCCGATCAGTCCCGCCTTATTGCACAGCAGGCGCAGCAGAGTGAACGCCAGGCAGACACCGAGAAAGCTGCCTTGCGTGCACAGTTGTTTGAACAGTTGAACAAGGTACTCGACACACATGATAGCGCGCGCGGGCTCATTGCAAGCATGTCCGATGTACTGTTTGACACCGGCGAGTATTCGTTGAAGCCTGACGCAAGGGAGAAACTGGCAAAGGTTGCCGGAATCCTGATCGCTTACCCAAGTCTGAACATCGAGGTCGGCGGCTACACGGACAATGTCGGCGGCGATGAGATGAATCAGACATTGTCTGAGAACCGCGCCGGCGCAGTGCGCGATTATCTTGTGGAACAGGGCGTAAATGCAAACTCGGTAACTGCTCGAGGATTCGGTAATTCTCAACCGGTAGCATCGAACGATAACGCTGCTGGACGGCAAGAAAACCGAAGAGTGGAACTGGTTGTGTCGGGCGAGGCAATCGGAGTCCCGGTTAATGCAACTGCGGGAAGCCTACGCTAACGGAAACGGGCGATCCTCTGCGGACCTGAGACAGGCCCGCAGAGGGTGGCGATTCTAGCCGCGCTCCGGTTATTGGCTGAATGTGAAATCTGTAAATTATGAGAGTCTGTTTCATAAATAGGTTCGGCCTCAAGACAGGTACTTTTTGAGGCGGGGGTGAGTTTGGCTCACTGGAAGGGTGAGCAAGCGTCGATTCGAGCTGTTGACGGATGCGCAGTGGTTGCTGATTGAGCGTATCCGTCTGAGCAACGCATCCTGTTCTGTCGCTGGGTTTAGTGATTCACTGGACTTATGAGCGAAGCGGGAGTGGTGCGGAAGCGGCGTAGCCGCGCTGAGGTGGAGGCGCTGGTTGCGGAATTTGAAGCGAGTGGTTTAATGCGGGCGGCATTTTGCCAGCAGCGTGGCTTGGCTGTAGGCACGCTGGATAAGTATCGTCGACGCGTGTAAGGCAAGCCGCAATCGGGAGCCGGAACTCTGCTGCCAGTGGAAGTGGTCTCGTCGCCTTCACGACATGCTGAGGGGGAAGCCCGCGATGGCGTCCTGGTTGTTGAGCTACGCAGTGGGCGTCGGATCGAAGTGGATCGAGGATTCGATGCACAGACGTTGGATCGCCTGCTGGCTGTATTGGACAGGACGTAGGCGGTGTTCGGGTTTGGACCAGCCACGCGGGTTTACGTGGCGACTGGCGCGACCGACATGCGCAAGGGATTCAATGGTCTTTACGGTCTGGTGCGCGACAGGCTGGAATGCGATCCCACGAGCGGCCATGTTTTCCTGTTCACGAATGCGCGGCGCAATCGGCTGAAGCTGGTTGTATATGACGGAAGCGGTCTTTGGGTGTGTGCGAAGAAACTCGACCGCGGCCGTTTTCGCTGGCCCGATGCCGACAGCGCCGTGAAGAAAATGGTACTGAGTCACGAGGAACTGGCGCTGCTTTTGGGTGGCATTGATCTGGCGCAGACCGAGCGTATCCATCCGGGCAAAGCCACTCTTTTCGCAGACTTGATCGCATGATGAAGTTGAAGCATGGGAGATGCGAGAACGGTTGTTGAGAGACGTCGTCGGAGCCAGGCAGAGGCCGAAAGCCTGGTACGGGATTTTGAGCAGAGCGGTTTGAGCCGCAAGGGATTTTGCAGTGCGCACAGTATTGCGCTGCACACGCTGGATTACTACCGTGCTCGGAATCGAACCCGCCGAGCAACGCATACGGCACAAGAGCTGTTGCCTGTCGATCTGATCAGCGCATCGCCGGTGAGCGGCGGACTGCGCGTGGAACTTGTCAACGGGCGGCGCATCGTTGTGGAAGCCGGGTTCGATGTCAGTCATTTGAAGCGGCTGATTGCGGTTCTGGAAAGCTGAGGCGATGTTCGCCTTGGGCGCGGCAACGCGCGTTTACGTTGCCACCGGAAACACGGACATGCGGATCGGGTTCGACGGCCTGTATGGCAAGATCCGCGACGTGCTGGAGTGCGATCCGGCGAGCGGTCACATTTTCCTTTTCGCGAATTCGCGTCGGAATCGTTTGAAGCTGGTGTTTTTCGATGGTTCGGGGCTCTGGGTCTGCTCCAAGCGTATGGAAGGCGGCCGCCTATACTGGCCTGCGCCCGCAGGCAACGAGAAGCGAGTGCAGCTGAGCCGGGAGCATTTTGCGCTGCTTATCGGAGGCATCGATCTGGTTCAGACGCGGCAGCGGAAGTGGTATCGCCGGGCCGTGGGCGAGGAATCAGAAGAGTCACGTAAGGCCGTATAAACACTGGCGATTAGTGATCTTATCCACAGCGATGTCTGCTATTCATAAGACATCTTGAGCCTTCCCGCACAGTCCAGCCTGCAACCTGATCCGCTGCTCGCCGAGATCGTCGCGCAGCTTCAGGCGCAGCTTGCGGAAAGAGATCAACAGATCGCGGCCCGAGATCAGCAGTTGACGCGCAAGGATCAAGCACTGGCCCTGGCCGAGGTGAAGATCAGGGTTCTCGAAGAGCGCTTGCGGCTGGACCGCATCGCCCGGTACGGCAAGCGCAGCGAGACGCTGAGCGATTTGCAGCTCCAGTTGCTGGATCTGGAGCCGGGCGTGTCGAGTGAGGAAGTCGAGGCTGAGGGTGAGCGCGAACCGCTCCAGCCAAAGACGCCGCAAGACAAGCCCGCGAGCAAGCCCCGTCGCAAACATCCCGGCCGGCAGGAACTGCCCGCTCATCTCGAACGTGTCGAAGAGATCGTCGCCTGCACGCCCGAGCAATGCAACTGCGGCAGGTGCGGCAAGCAAACCACCGTGATCGGTTATGAAGAGACGGAAGTGCTCGACGTCCGCCCAGCCGAGTATTACGTAAAGGTGATCCGGCGGGAAAAGCGTGCCTGCCGCGATTGCGAAGAGCAGGGAGTACAGACCGCGCCTGTGCCGGAGCGCATCGTTGCCAAGTCGGTTCTCTCCGACCAGATGATCATCGAAGCGGTGGTCGCCAAGTACTGCGCGTCGCTTCCGCTCTATCGTCAGCAGGCCATCATCAAGCGCGATGCCGGCGTCCAGATCGCGCTATCGACACTCAACGATGGGGTGCTGCGGGTCGGCGAGTTACTGATACCGATCTCGGCGGCGATGAAGCGTGAGGTGCTGGCCGAAGCTTATATCCAGGCCGACGAAACTCCCATCGGTGTTCAGACGCATGACAAGCGCGGCCGCAATCACCAGGCTTACATGTGGCAGTATGGCTCGCCGGGCAAAGGCGTGGTGTTCGACTTCCGCATGGGCCGTGAAGGCGAGGGGCCGAAGCAGTTCCTGGGCAATTTCAATGGCCTTTTGCAGACCGACGGCTATAAAGGATACAACCACGTCGGCGGTCCGAAGATGGTTCACGCCTGCTGCCTCGCGCATGCGCGGCGCAAGTACGTTGATGCCGTCAAGATCAATGCCAACGATCAGGAATCGGCATGCATCGTTGCCCTGATAGACGAGTTGTTCGCCATCGACCGCGAAGCTCGCGAACAGAACCTGGATCACGCACAACGGGATGCGCTCCGGCAGGAGCGTGCGCCCAAACTGCTGGAACTGTTGCGCACTGCGGCGCTGGCCTTGCAAAAGACCGCGCTGCCTAAGAGCGCAGCCGGACAGGCGGCCAATTACACGCTATCGTTCTGGAACAAGCTGACGGTTTTCCTGAAGCATCCGGAACTCGAGCTGAGTACGAACCTGGCCGAGAATGCGATGCGCTCTATAGCGATCGGAAGGAAAAACTGGCTGCATCTGGGCAGCAAGGAAGCCGGGCCGAAGATCGCCGCCATCTTTTCGGTGGTGGAAAGCTGCCGTCGGCTCAACATCCCCATCCGAAAGTATCTCGCTGATATCCTTCCAGGCCTGGCCAACCGCTCGATCCAGTCCCTCGCTGAACTCACCCCCACCGCCTACGCCGCCAGGATGGCAAACTAACTTCTCAGCTCAGCGTCCAAGCCGTCAACCGTGTAGTTGCCCGGATGGATACCTTGAAGTGTCCACTTGAAAACAAGTGGACACTTCGTTGCTCCGCAAAAGTTTCTCACACGACCCGAATCCGCGCCAGATGGAAGCTCGGACGCTTACGATGAAACGCGATAACGGTCAGCAGCAAATAGAAACCCGCCGCGATAGCAACAACGAGAATAAGCCGACTTCTATTTGACATAGGCACACCTTTCCAAAGGTTTAAAACATATCAATTACTGTTGATTACCGCAGGCATTCTCCCTAAATGGTGTACCGTTCCGCTGCGAAATTTGCGGGGGGCTGGCCCACCCATGCCTTTCCCGGTCAGTCCAACCACCATCGAGGGTGCCCCATGCATGCGGCGTCTTTTGCCGCATGCGTGGGATTGGCCCACGCTCCAGCCAACTCCACACCAGGTCTTTCCGCCTTATTGATCCGGCCCTGAAGTATTGCTACGCGGCGGCATAACATACGTCTTTCTGTCCGAAGTAGTTTTCGACCCGGTCTGGCTGTTTCTGGATGCTGCGCAGAGCGCCGATGGCAGTGCGGGTCAGGGCGATCTTGTTTCTGGCAGGAGCAGCTTTGGTCACATGCTGCTTCAAGTCAGCGTTGAGCATCTCGTCCGGGTTCAGTTCCGGCGAGTAGCTGGGCAAGTAAAAAACCTGGATCTTCTCTTCGTTTTCCGCGAGCCATTTCTTCACAGCCTTCGAATGATGCACCCGCAGGTTGTCGAGAATCAGGAAGACTCTCTTCTCCCGTCCATGCACGATCCGCTTCATAAAGCCGATCAGAACCGTGGCGTTCAAAGCGCCCGAGAAGACCTTCCAGCGCATCTGGCCCTTGTTGGTCACCGTCGAAATCACGCTCAGCTTCGCGCGATTGGCGTTGGCCAGCACGACGGGAGTCTTTCCCTTCGGCGCATAACTGCGGCCACGCACATCATCGGAACGAAGGCCTGTCTCGTCACCCCACTGAATCTCAGCGCCCTCTTGCTTGGCTTGCGCAGCGATCTTTGGATACTCCTCGTTGACCCATTTCGCAACCGCTTCGGGCGACTGTTCGTAAGCTTTCTTCAGTGGCCGTTGCGGCGTGAATCCCCAGCGCTTCAGATACTTGCCCATGTTGCGCACTGTGAGCCGAACGTTGTACACGGCCTCGATCAACTCGCTCACCGCTTGGCGCGTCCACAGCGCATAAGCCAGCTTCAACTGGTCCGGCGTGCGGTCCTGAATGAGTTGCTGAATCCTCTCTTCTTGCTCGGCGGTCAACTGCCGACCGCTGCCGACCGGGCGGCCGCCACGCTTGACCTTCACCGCACTCCAACCACCCCTGCGAAAAGCCTTGTGCGCCTCCACCACCGTGTGCGTCGATAGTTCGCACTGCTCGGCGACTTGCCGTACCGCTATACCTGCCTCGCGCAACTTTACGGCCCGACGTCGCCGCTCGTTCAGAACCGCATCAGGTAAGCCGCGTGAATCGATCTTCTCCATGCTCATTTAGACGGAGAAAGATCTATATTCGTTGCATATATTATGGGCCGTATCAGTAGGTTGAATCAGCCGGCGAGGACGGCTGGAATTGAGGCACAAGAGCACATCGTTTATTCCCGAACCAATTGTTCAACTTCAACGCGAACTGGAGCAGTTCCGAGGTAGCCATGCGCATCGGACCAGGCTGCCTGAGTCGCTATGGCAGTCGGCGATGGAACTTGCCAGGGAACATGGTTTACATGCGGTGGCTCACCCACTTCGGTTGGACTATGCGCAGTTGAAGAAGCGGCTTGGTGGAGTTGAGCCTGTCTCGAGGAAGGCATCGTCGCCGGCGTTTGTCGAACTGATTGCTTCTCATTCGGTGACGATGTCGGAGTGCGTGATCGAGTTCGAGTCCTCGCTTGGCGGAAGGATGCGGATTCAGTGGAAGGGCACGTCCGCCCCTGACTGGGGAAGTCTTCTGCGTGGCTGGCGGGAATCGGAACGATGATCCATATCACGGCGCAGATGCGGGTGCTGGTGGCAATCGAGCCGGTGGATGGGCGCAATTATGCGCCGTCCACGGTTACGCGGAGTCGCGCAGCGGAATCCGCGTAGCCGGCTATCTTGAGAGGTTTCGGACGGCGCATAACGGTGTTACGGTTGGTGTCGAAGCATGGCAAGCAACTTGTCCGGCGGTCGGAAATGACCGCGGCGCAAGGCTGGTGGATGCAGGGACGCCATGGCCTCCAGCTTTTCGGTGGGATCGGCGCGGAGATAGACTTCAGTGCTCTGTAGACTGGCATGGCCGAGCCAGAGAGCAACTTTCCGAATGTCGCCAGTCGCATGCAAGGTGTGCATGGCGCACGAATGTCGAAGGCTGTGTGGTGAAATCCGCTTTTGAGCCAGGGAAGGTTGCCTGGCGCCCGCAGTTCGAACGTGCCGATCCAGGATGTATTCGAAGCCCGACCGGGTCATGGCATCACCGCGAGCGTTCAGGAACACTGCCGCGGTGTTCGGGTCGCCGCGCACCCTCAGCCAATCGCGTAGCGCTGTGGCTGTCTCCTTCCATAGCGGCAGGATTCGTTCGCGACGTCCTTTCCCCATTACATGAACGGTTGCATGAGGGTGGAGGATAAGATCCGTCACGCATAGCCCCACCAACTCCGACACGCGCAGCCCGCCGGCGTAGGCCAGATGCAGCATAGCGCGATCGCGCAATCCGTATCGAGAACTCGGGTCAGGGGCATCCAGTAAGGCCTGAATCTCTTCCCGATGGAGATATCCGATGATCACCTCGTCGGTCTTCTTCACCGGGATCGCACGAATTCGCCGGGCTTGGTCAAGGCTGGACGGAAGACGGTATTCCAGAAAGCGGAAGAAGGTCTTGATGGCCGCCAACCTTGAGTTCCGTGTTCTGGCGCAATTTCCGCGCTCCTTCTCGATGTGTTCGAGGAAGGCCAGGACAAGCGTCGCGTCGAGTTGCTCGATGGAAAGTGCGGACGGGGTCGTCTTCAATCGGGAAGCGGCGAAACAAACGAGCAGCTGGAATGCATACGCATAGGTGTCGGCAGTTTGCACGCTCATTTCGCGCTGACTGGGAAGATACTCGCGCAAGAATACCGTGAGGTGAGGACCAAGGGGTGTCATCGACCACCTCCGCGGTGCAAAGTCTCTGCAGCGGCCGCCACGTCGCCCAAGAGCTTCGCTGTCGCCTGAAGATACCAGTAGGTGTCGGAGACGTGAGCATGGCCAAGATAGGTGCTGAGCGCGACCATGTGTCGCGCCACCGCTTTACGATCCCCTACACATTGCTCCAGTGATCTCACGGCAAAGGAATGCCGCAGGTCCTGGATACGGCAGCCGCGGACTCCTGGCCCCAATCGAAGACCGGCGGACCGCGCCAGAAACAAAAAAGTCCGGTTGAGCGTCGAATAGGGAATAGCTGCGCCGTGTCTGGAGACAAAGACGGCAGATGTCGTGGCTTTCATCCGTTTTCGGGCAACGAGGTGGCGCTGCAATCCATGCCGGGCGCTCTCGTGCAGAGGAACAAGCCGGCTCTTCTGGAACTTGGTGGCTCGAATGAGCAGCCCGTCGTCCGTGATATCGGAGAGTTGGAGCTTCAACGCCTCCGAAACACGCAGTCCTGTGGCCGCAATGAGGGATATCAAGGATGCGAACGTGACTGGCTGGATCGATCTCCTTGACGTAAGCCGAGTAGCGGCTCGCAGAAGACGGCTGATTTCCTCGTCAGTGAAGATGTGGCACGTCCGCCGCCTCCTTGGCGCGCGTCCGAAGGCCTCGGCCGGTGGCACTTGATGGCGTTCGTCTTCCGCATTTAGCGCGCAGGCAAGATGGCGAACAGTGAGCAGGCGATCATAACGCTGGCGAATCGATGGAGCGCCCGCCGCCCAGTCCAACACCGTTTCCGCTCGGATGAACTGGTCCGACCGGCCTTCAGCGAAGGCGGCGAAGCTCTCCAGCATGTATGCCTGAACTCTGTACTTGTAGCCCATGCTCCGGTACAACTCAATGTGACGATTGATGGCATCAGTCAACATGCTCCGTCCTCCCTTGGCCAGGGCTGCGCGATCTGCTGAAGCGCGGCGACATCGACCTTCGCATAATGCGCGGTGGTGTCCGGCGACTTGTGTCTCAGGACGGTTCCGATCTCTTCCAGTGTGGAACCCGCACGCAACATCATCGTTGCGGCAGTGTGGCGGAGCAGGTTGGCGCCATATGAGGGAGGATTTTGAACACCTGCGCGCCGTAGTGCGGCACGAACGATGCCGGAAACGATCGGTCCGGATCGGAGTGCGCGGAAGGGCGCCTTGGTGCACAGGAATACGCGGTCGATCGCTACCCGCGGACGCGCCTTCTCCACGTAATCCAGAATCGCGTCCCCGGCGTCCTGTGGCAGAGGCAAGCGTACGTCCCTGCGCCCTTTGCCTCGTACCAGCAGTGTCCCTTGCTGCCAGTCGATATCTTCCGGACGCATGTTCGCAATATCGCCCGCTCGCAGGCCAAGCCGCACGAGCAGCAGGACAATCGCTCGATCCCGCCAGCCTTGCGGCCCATCGCTCCTACAAGAGTGGATGAGTCGAGATGCCTGCTCGGCATCAAGATAACGCGGCAAGGAAGAGAGCCTCCACTCTGCAATGCTTGGCAATACATGGTCGAGGCCGGGTTGGCATGCGCCTTCGGCGGCCAGAAATCGCAAATATACGCGAAGCGCTCCAATGATAGTTTTCGCATGAGCGGGGCGACAACCCCGTATCCGCTCCAGAATGACCTTCTTTACCAATATTGCGTTGTAGGCGGCGGGGTTCGAGCCAAGCGCGGGTAGCATGCCTGTAATGAGACGATGATGGCGCTCTATCGTGTGTGTGGCCAGGCCGCGGTGCTGCAGAAGCCAATCGCGAAACGCATCGAGCGGCGAAGCCATCTCTTGCGTCGGGATCAATGCGGTGCTGATTGCGCCATGCCTTCGTAAGTAATCCACGAAACGCTTTACGCGGGCCGTGTAGTACTGCGACACGCACCTATTCTTCCGGCGTCGTCCAGGACACTCGCAGCAGTGCTCACCAAAAGCCTTGATGATCCGCTCGTCGATATCGGAGATGTTCTGCCCACCAGCCTCTATCCACCCTCCGAAGTGGATGGCTGAGTCCAGATAACCGATGACGGTAAGCTCAGTGTGGCCAAGCCGAACCAACTCCTCGGCGAAACCCTCAAGGAAAGGCGCTGCGCTTCCAGGCTTCATGTGATGGGAGCGCGACAACAACTCAGAAATGTTCATGTAGTCCTCTCTTGGCTGCCAGTCTTGGCAGCCATTCGAAAGGCTACGTTATGCGGAGTTCTGTTCCGCGCACAAACAGCCAAGGTCTTATCGGCAAAGGTACATCGCAGCTTCCTTCAAAACGACTCCGCAAAACCGTGGACGGCGCATAATTGCGATTTTGCGCTGCAGCGCAAAATCGCAAGGGGATAGACAGTCTTGTTCGCGTCTGCCAGGGCGAGCTCAGTGAAGACCCAATGACCGGTTGTGTTTTTGTTTTCAGGAGCCGGCGAGGAACGTCGATCCGCCTGCTCAGCTATGACGGCCAGGGATATTGGCTGGCACAAAAACGGCTTTCGAAAGGTCGGTTCACGTGGTGGCCTGAATCGAGTTCAGCGTCGAGGCGGCTTGAGGCTTATGAAGCCCAGTTACTGATGGCAGCCGGAGATGTGTCCCGAGTCCGCGCCGCACCGATGTGGCGGCGGGTGAGCTAACTGAAGTAAGAATCAAGAAAATCATCAATCCCCCTTGCGTTCCAAGAAGGATCGGTTCATACTTCTGGTCAATGGCCGAGTTCCGATATCGCGGGCGTGAGTTGGATGAGCAGGACATCCTATATATACGCACGCTGATCGAGCGTTATCCGCAGGAGAGCCGACGCAAGCTATCGACGCGCATCTGTGAAGCCTGGCAGTGGCGGCAGGCAAATGGCGCGCTACGCGACATGGTGTGCCGCGGCATGCTGCTTATGCTGGAGCGAGCCGGTCAGATCACGCTTCCTCCGGTCAGTTATGCGCGGCATAATCCACTGGCGCACAGAGCCCGGCCAGAGCCGGAGCTGATCGATAAGACTCCCATCGAAAATCGGTTATGCAAACTGCAGCCGCTGGAGTTCGAGCAGGTGCGGCGCAGCGCGCAGGAGCCGTTGTTCAACAGCCTGATGGAGGAACATCACTATCTGGGCTATGAACAACCGGTCGGGGAGCATCTCAAATATCTTGTGTGGGCTGAGGGCCGTCCGATCGCATGTCTGGCCTGGTCATCAGCGCCGCGCCACATCGGCAGCCGTGATCGTTACATCGGCTGGGATGCTAGGGCGCGGCGCAGCCGGATCCGTTTTATCGCGTACAACACGCGTTTCCTGATCCTACCGTGGGTGCGGGTGGAGCATCTGGCGTCGCATATCCTGGGCCGTATGGCGGCGCGGATCTCCGATGACTGGGAGCAGATGTACGGTCATCCGATTTACTTCCTGGAGACGTTCATCGATCCGGAGCGATTCCGCGGGACCTGTTACCGTGCGGCCAACTGGGTGCTGATGGGCAGGACGACGGGTCGGGGCAAGCAATCCAATAGCTATGTGCCGAACCGGTCGATCAAAGAGGTACTCGGCTATCCGCTGACCAGAAGGTTCCGCGAATTGCTGGGAGGCGTGGCATGAAGAAGGCCCGGCGCCGCATCGACGTGAACCTGGAAGAGTTGGACCGGGTTCTGAACGAAGCGCGAGAAGCGCCGTTGAGCGAGGCGGATCACGACAAGCTCAAAGATACTCTGCATGCGATGGCGGCGCTGCTGATCCGGTCGCGCAATACGGAGAAGACCAGCGAGGTGGTGGAAAAGCCGGAGGAGTCGGAGTCGGAAACGCAGGCGGATAACAATACGCCATCGCCGCCCGGGCACGGCCGCAATGGGGCAGAGGCGTTTGGTGGTGCGCGAAAGATAGATATCAAGCATCAGAAACTGGCCCATGGGGACCGCTGCCCGGAGTGCAGCAAAGGCAACGTGTACGGACAGAAGGAGCCGAAGGTGTTAGTTCGAGTTATCGGCCAGGCTCCGCTGGCGGCTACCGTCTACTCACTGGAACGGTTGCGCTGTGGCGCGTGTGGTCAGGTGTTCACGGCCGAGGAGCCGAACGGCGTGGGGCCGGATAAGTACGATGAAACAGCGGCGGCGATGATCGCTCAGCGCAAATACGACGCCGGAACTCCGTTCAACCGGCTGGAACAGCTGGAAAGCCGGTTAGGCATCCCGCTGCCGACTGCCACGCAGTGGGAGATCGTCGAGGAGGAAGCGCAGGTGATCAAGCCGGCACGGGATGAGCTGATCCGGCAGGCAGCGCAAGGCACTGTGGTCCACAACGACGACACCGGCATGCGCGTGCTGATGCTGCAGCGCGACCACAAGGACGAGCGCACGGGTGTGTTCACCAGCGGCATCGTGTCTGTCGGAGAGGGGCACAAGATCGCGCTTTACTTCACTGGAGGCAGGCATGCGGGCGAGAACCTCGCCGAGGTTCTGAAGCAGCGGAGCGCGGCACTGCCGACTCCGATCCAAATGTGCGACGCGCTGTCGCGCAATGTTCCGAAGCTGGCCGCGGGCGCAGAGATCCTGCTGGCCAACTGCCTGGCGCATGGAAGGCGACAGTTCGTAGAAGTCGCGGAGAACTTCCCCGGCGAATGCCGTTATGTGCTGGAGATGCTGGGCCAGGTGTATGGCCACGATGCCGAAGCGCGCGAGCAGGGCCTGACGCCGGACGAACGGCTGCGGCTTCATCAGCAGCGCAGCCGGCCGGTGATGGATAGACTGCACGCGTGGCTGGAGGCGCAGTTAGCCGAACGAAAAACAGAACCGAACTCCGGGCTGGGTCAGGCAATCTCGTATCTGTTGCGGCACTGGCAGCCCTTGACGCTGTTCCTCCGTAAAGCCGGAGCCCCGCTTGATAACAATGTCGCCGAAAGGGCCTTAAAGCGCGCAGTTTTACATCGAAATATTTCGATAGTCGAAAAAACTCGCTCTTCGTCGGCAACGCGCGCGGCGGCCGAACCGCGGCCATCCTGGCCAGCCTGACCTCGACCTGCCGCCGCCATGACATCGACCCGCAGCTCTACCTCACGCAGTTGCTGGTCAACTTGCCGGCAGCGCGCATGAGCGATCTACCAGCCTGGCTGCCCGATCACTGGAAGCTCGCTCAGAAAGAAAGGCTCGCCACCTTGCAAGGCCAGTCCCCGACTTCGTAGCGACTGGTGTTCGCGTAACGCTCACGTAACTCACCAGGAAACTGCGCTAGGATTTTAAATCTGCGAGGAGTAGTAATTCCAGGCGTCAGAAGTCACAGAGAAGTACCCACGCAATCGGAATCAGCTGTGTGCTTGATGATGGCGGGAACGGCAGCAGTGTCTGGTAGTGGCAGAATCAGTGCACGTGAAGAATTTCGAACTTTGTGGGCCGGTGATCCAGGATAAAGTAGTTTGTTGTTGCCTACCCTTGATTTCCTGGCAGGCGACGCATCACCAACGCTAATGTCAGTTAGCGTTGGCTATCCGGACGCCGCCAGGAGCCTTGGCAGTCGGGATATTCGCTCGACCAACTCTGCCCGCGCCGCAGTTCGGCGGCAAAAGCCGGCTTCCGAGCGGGTGGTCGGCGGATCCAGCAAATGAAGATCCGTTCTAAGGATGGCGAACGAGGCCTCCTACCCCGTGCAAGCAGTTCTCAGCGTAGGCGACTATTCGTCCATGTGAAATGTTGACAACTGCCGTGACAGGAGTGCTTTTGATCGTAACTAATTGAAAAGATGAGCATTGATGGCTAACAAAAGCACTCAAAAGCAGTGGAAAACACGGGTAGAAACTCCTTTAGCACCCTCGCCATTTTTCTCCAGGTTGCTGCTTTCCGCAGGCAGAGGTCACAAAAAAATGGACCTTTGCCGCTGCACTGCAGAGGTCTGGCGCGATTTGACCTGTGCCGTTGACCGGCAGAGGTCGCGGGCAGGTCAGATGGGCTACATCTGCCACGGCAGAAGTCGCGGATCATCGCGAAGACGATCCGGCTGCCAGGCTAAGTAGCGCTGCGACCTCACTTGCGGAATTGGCCACGGGCCTCACGCGGAGGTTTGGTGTCAGCGCGACCAGCGTACCCAGGAGCACGATGCCTGCGCCGATCCAAATCCAGAGGACGAGCGGATTCAGGAATGCCTTGATCTCCGGGAGTCCGCTGTTCTGGTCGCGCCCCTCATAGACTACGTATAGATCCCAGAGCAGCGTGGAGTGATTCGCGACCACGGTCTGGACATTTTGGCTGGTCCGGTAGAGCCGCGCTTCCGGACCAAGTTGGAACTGAATCTTGCCATCCCGGTAGACATCGATCTGGGAGCGCTCGGCGATATAGTTGTCGTTTGACTCCTGCACGTAGCCCCGAGAGACAAGCTGGTAGGGGCCTATGTTCATGCTCTGTCCGGCATCAAGTTGCTTCTCGATGCTGCGATTGAAGGCCGAACCAGCGAAGCCGACGAACATTAGCACGATACCGCAATGAACGATGTAGGCGCCATACCGCCGGGTATTGGCGAAGACATGCTGGCGCATCGAAGAGAGCAGAGCGTTTCCGGACTGCCTTTGGCTCAGCATTACTCCTCGCATAAACTCCGTGCCGATGGCTATGATGACAAAAGCGGCCAGAGAGAAACATAGCCAGGAAAAGAACACGCCTCGATCCGCCCACGGGCGAATACCGAACACGATGAGTACGAATGCGCTGAGCGCGCCAGCAAGCCCCGGAAATACGAAGTTCTTTAGGATGCCCGGGAAAGATTTGCTTCGGCCTGAGAGCAGCGGAGTGACCCCGGTGAGCAGGAGCAGAAAGAGTCCGATGGGTACGACCACGCGGTTGTAGAACGGTGGCCCGACAGTGACCTTGTTGCCGTCCACGAGCGCAGAGAAGACGGGGAAGAGCGTACCGAGGAAGACTGCGGCGCATGCAGCCAGCAGCACCAGCACACCAAACAGAACACTCGCATCGCGCGAAACCAGCGAGTCAATTTCGTGCTCCGATTTCAAGTAGTCGCGCCGGCGTGCAATGGTAAGCGCGCAAACCAGCAGGACGAGAACTAGAAAGATCCAGAACCAGTTCCCAATGGAGGATTCCCCGAAGGCGTGTACGGAACTGACGATGCCGGAACGGGTTAGCAGTGTGCCCAGAATGCAGAGCATGAAGGTTGAAAAAATGAGCCAGACATTCCAGTTCTTCATCATGCCGCGCCGCTGCTGCATGATGGTCGAATGCAGAAACGCTGTGCCGGTAAGCCAGGGCATCAGCGATGCATTTTCCACCGGGTCCCAGCCCCAGTAACCTCCCCAGCCGAGCACCGCATAGGCCCAGTGCATGCCGAGCAGGATTCCCGCAGTCAAAAAGATCCAGCTCAGCATCGCCCAGCGACGAGTGACAGGCAGCCACTTCTCTCCCGGATAACGCATGATGAGCGCCCCAAGCGCGAGCGCAAATGGCACGCTGAATCCGACGTAACCCAGATAGAGCAACGGAGGATGAATGACCATCTCCGGATATTGCAACAGGGGATTCATGCCGAAGCCATCGGCAGGTATGGCACCCACGACCTGGGCGAAAGGCAAGGCCTCGAAGTTCAGAAGAAGGAGAAAGAAGACCTCAATACCGGCAATGATTGTGGACGCGAATGCGACCAGCCGGGGGTCGACTCTATGGCGTAAACGGAGCACGAATCCACAGCCCGTAAGAAGCCACGCCCACAGCAGCAGCGAACCTTCCTGGCCGGACCAGAGCGCGGCAAACTTGTACGCTCCTGGAAGCGCGCGGTTGGATTCATGCACGACATAGGCGAGAGAGAAGTCGTTGGCAAAAATCGCCCACTCCAGCGCGAAGACCGCCGCCGAGACCGCGGCGAACCCCGCCATTCCCGCGTATCGGGCGGTCCCGGCCAGTCGCTCGGGGGATATTCGGCCCCGGCTCCCCGCAGAAATCTGACGCTGAGCGACGGCGCCGAAGATCAGGTTATACATGGAAAGCACCAGGGCAAACAGCAGGGCAAGACTGCCCACAATCGACATAGTGTTCAATGAATCCTTTCAGGCGTTGACGCAGCAAGGAACAGCATCGACAACCTATGAAATAGTGAAACTCCGCAGGTTGACGCCGTGATCCAGCGCACGTGCGGTATGGTGAATCGACCCGGCTTCCGGCTTGCCTCAGATCAGGAAAGCCGGCGGCGGAAAAGGCTGGCAGCCACGGTCATGCTGGCCAGTCCAATCACGAGCAATGGCCAATATTGCGGCCAGAACAGAGATGGCCCTCCGCCTTCCAGAAAGCTGCCACGCAGGACGATCAGGAAATATCGCAGCGGATCAAGCAGCGTGATGAACTGCACCGCCTGCGGCATATTGGCAATCGGGGTTGCGAAGCCGGACAGAACAATGGCCGGCACCAGGAAGAGAAAGACGCCTAACAGCCCTTGCTGCTGCGTGACGGCTAAAGACGAGATCATCAATCCTATGCCCACCGTTGAAAC
Source organism: uncultured Acidobacteriota bacterium (assembly GCA_963830225.1). Classification (GTDB taxonomy): domain Bacteria; phylum Acidobacteriota; class Terriglobia; order Terriglobales; family Acidobacteriaceae; genus Telmatobacter. The sequence goes on from CAWHLO010000001.1 coordinate 2,677,433, forward strand.
CAGGAAGCAGAGCAAACCAATATAGAGGCCCAGGAAACTGCCAGTGAAGGGCACGTGAAACCAAAATATCGCCATGAGAATAATGAGAGAGCCTTCGGCCGTACCAACCAGAAAGCCGGGCAGAGTTTTCCCTACCAGGATCTCCGTCGGAGGCATTGGGGTTACGAGAAGCTGGTCAAAGGTCCCCATCTCACGCTCGCGCGCCACCGAAAGGCCCGTCGTGAGCATACTTACCAGCAGAGTGAGGATGCCGCAGATGCCGGGGACAATAAACCAGCGTGAGTCGAGATTTGGATTGAACCATGCGCGATCCAGAAGTACGGCTGGAGGTGGTTTCATTCCGTGCTGCACGATTTGCACTTCATTGAACCGGGCTACGATGGATTGCGCGTAGCCCATTGCAAGTGCGGCCGTATTCGAGTCTCTGCCGTCCAGAATGAGTTGGATGTGCGCAGTTTGTCCTCGTTCCAGATCGGCACTGAAGTTGGGGCCAATGTCCATCGCCATGAGCGCAGACTGGCCGTCAATCGCCTGCTCGAGTTCCTTTTGATTGTGAACCCGGCGCAGCAGGTCGAAGCTGGGCGCGCCGGCAAAACGAGCGATGAGCTCGCGCGAGGCTTGTCCCTGGTCCTGGTTATAGACAACAAAGGGAACATGTGTGAGATCGAAGGTTGCCGCATAGCCAAAGACCAACAGTTGAATGATCGGCGGGCCGATCAGGACGGCTCGACTTGCCGGATCGCGCAACAGTGCCAGAAGCTCCTTGACGGCGAGCGCGAACACGCGTTGGAGAATCGCACGCATCAGTCCAACCTCTTACGAAACCGCAATACGGAGAGGCCCAGAAAGACCACACAGAGGATTGCCAATCCCAGCGCATTGGGCAAAAGGACGGACCACACGTCGCCCGCCAGAAAGGTAGTTTGCAGCATGGCCACGAAGTAGCGGGCTGCCACGATGTGGGTCAGAACCTGAATGACCTGCGGCATGGAACGAATATCGAACAGGAATCCTGAGAGAATGAATGCAGGAAGGAACGTGGTAACAATGGCCACCATGGCGGCGACAAACTGGCTGCGCGCCAGGACGGAGATCGCCAATCCCATGCCCAGGGCGGTGAGCAGGAAAAGTGCGGCAGTACCAAAGAGCACCGCGAACGAGCCACGCAGCGGAACCTGGAATAAGAAGACCGCCATTGCAGTGGACATCATCATCCCGCCCATCCCCATGACAAAATATGGGACCAGCTTTCCCAACAGAATTTCTGTTTTGGCGACGGGCGTAACCATAATGCCTTCCATCGTGCCGCGCTCCCACTCTCTGGCTACAACCAGTGCTGTCAACAACCCTCCGATGAGCGTCATGATGATGGCGATTAGCCCGGGAATCAGATAGTCACGGCTGGCGAGCGCAGGGTTGAACCACACTCGCGTATCTGCTACCACGGGCGCTGCGAGATGTCCCCCCTGTGCTGTCGCCTGCTGCTGAAGCCAAACTTGCCATGTTCCACTGATGTAGTTCTGAATGATGCGAGCCTGATTGGCATCGACGCCGTTCACGGTAAGATGAATCGGAGCGCTCCCGCTACTCAAGGCAATCTGGGAGAAATCGCTGCGCAGCCAAAGAATGGCTTCGGCTCGGCCATGCAACAATGCCTGCTCCGCAGATGCCTGATCCGGATAGAGGATGGGGCGAAACCACTGGTTGCGTTGCAACTCCGCGAGGAAAGATGCTGTGAGATGCGTTGGCTGGTCAACAACCTCCGCAATGGAGATACTTCGAGCGTCGAGTGAGACGCCGTACCCGAAGATCAACAGAAGCACCAGGGGCAGCACGAACGCAATGGCGATGCTGGAAGGATCGCGGACTATTTCATAGACCTCCTTCCGCATCAAACCCTTTATACGCATCCAGTTCATGAGGCCCTCCGGCTCACGCGCTCATGTTCCTCAATCAGAGAGATGAAGGCATCTTCCATGCTCGGTTTGGGATGGTCTGCACTGCGGACCCTTGCCTTGATCTCTGTCGGCGTTCCTTCTGCAAGCACTTCTCCCAGTGACATCAGGACCAAACGGTCGCAGTACTCCGCCTCTTCCATGAAGTGAGTGGTCACCAGACAGGTTGTTCCACCCTCCGCGAGTGCATTCACGCGCGCCCAGAACTCCCGCCGCGCCAACGGATCGACGCCGGAGGTCGGCTCGTCGAGAAAAAGAATGCTCGGCTCATGCATCAGTGCGCAGGCCAGCGCAAGGCGCTGTTTGTATCCCAGAGGCAATTCCGCGGCATTCATGCCGATATAGTCTTTCAACTCAAGTTCTTCGAGTGCCCACGCCATCCGCTTTTTCTTGCGGCGGTTCTCAAGGCCATAGACATTGGCGAAGAAGGTTAGGTTCTGCTGCACACTCAGGGCGCCATACAGGGAGAACCTCTGCGACACATACCCAATGCGCGCACGAGCCGCCGCTTTTCCTGTGCGGAGATCGGCTCCGGCGACTCGCAGCGTTCCCGATGAGGCCGGCAGCAGTCCGCAAAGCATGCGGAAGGTAGTCGATTTACCGGCTCCATTGGCTCCCAGCAAGCCGAATATCTCTCCTCTGCGCACGGAAAAAGTAACATCTTTTACCGCAGCAAAGGCGCCAAAGTAGCGGGAGAGGCCTTTGACTTCAACCACAGGAGCATCATCGCCGGTTGTTTCCCGGTGTGGTGGCAGTGGAATCGGATGATGCGGGCTTCGGTTGAACAGCAGGCTTACAAAAGCGTCTTCCAGCCGGGCTGGAACGGGCTTCGATGGACCGTGAACGGCCAGATTCTCCGGCAATGGCGGCGCTTCGATCCGTTGCATCACGATGCGCAATCCATCGCCCTGAATTGCCGTATCGACAACGCCGGGTAAATGGGTGATCTGCGACTGCAGATTGCGCGGGGCGGCGGGGACATTTTCCAGAATGGAGGAGTGGCCTTCCATGGGTGCGATGAGTTGCGAGGGACTTCCCTGTGCGAGAATTTCTCCCTCGTCCAAAAGGATGACGTGATCGCAGCGCTCGGCTTCATCCATATATGCCGTGCTTAGCAGCACGGTCACCTGCTGGCCGACGACCTGCTGCTGAATGATGCTCCACAGTTCCCTGCGCGAAATCGGATCCACACCGACACTGGCCTCATCCAGGAGCAACAGCTCGGGAGGGCGGATCAAGGTGCAGGCGAGGCCGAGTTTCTGTTTCATGCCGCCGGATAGCTGCCCTGCGCGGCGAGTGCGAAAGGGCCCGAGCGCCGTCATAGTGAGCAACTCATCGAAGCGGGCCAAGCGCGCGTCTTGCGGCACATTATGCAGATCCGCGAAGAGCACAAGATTCTCTTCGACCGTGAGGCTTTCATAGAGCCCGAAGCGCTGCGGCATATAGCCGATCCTGGCCTGCAGTTGCAGCACCTCGCGCGGCAACTCGTGCCCGAGTACGCGAAGATCGCCGGAGTTGGGCTCCAGGATGCCGGCCAGCAGCCGCAGCAGCGTGGTCTTCCCCGCGCCATCCGGACCGATTAACGCCGTCATGCTCCCCTGCGAAATCTCGAAGGAGATATTCCTGAGGGCTTCCGTGCGCCCCGCTCCTTTACCGAAGGACTTGCGGAGATTGCTTACGACGACTGCCGCCATCTTACTTTCCCTCACAAGGATGGGCATCGATTCCGTGGGCAGGATTGTTGTTGAGCGGGATGACCACCGTTGCCGGCATGCCCAGACGCAGGCGATGGTCGGGATTGCAGGCATACACGCGTACGCGGTAGACGAGCTGCGAGCGCAGCTCCGTCGTCTCGACGTTCTTCGGCGTAAACTCCGATACCGGAGAGATGAAGCCGACCCATCCGGGAAAGCGCTGGCCTGGGAAGCTGTCCGACTCAATCCACGCGCGCATTCCGAGAGCCACCTTGCCCATCTGCGGTTCGGGCAGGTAGGCACGCACCCAGAGCGGATTGTCGAGGGCCAGCGTAAACACCGGCGTTTGCGGAGTGGCCATATCGCCCGGCTCCAGAATTCGATTCTGAATGACACCTTCTGAAGGAGCATAGAGCTGCGTATCGGCCAGCTGCTTTTGCGCCAGAGCTAACGCTGCGATATCTGCTTGGAGTGAGGCTTCCGCTGCGGCGATGTCCTCTTTGCGAGGGCCGATGACGGCGAGTTGCAAGGCCTGCTGTTGGGCAGCCAGTATCTGTTGTCTGGCTGCCAGGTCGGCCTGCTGGACCAGATACGCGCGTTCGGCATCGTCGCGAATTTGCAGGGAGACGTATTGCTGTTTCGCCAGGGTTTGCTGACGGTGGTAAAGCAGCTCGGCATTCTTCACATTGGCCTGAGCGGCGGCCACGTTCGCTTGCGCGGCAGCCACATCGGCGCGCGCCTCTGCGACTTCCTCCGGACGGCTCCCAGCCCGCAGTCTTGCAACCACCTGCTGTTGCGCAGCGACGACTGCCTGGTCCTGTGCGACCGCATCGGAAAAACGCTGTTGCACCAACTGGCCAATCAACTGCCCGGCGTGCACCGCGCTGCCTTCATCCACCAGCAGTTTGTCGATGCGCTCACTGTCATTAAAGGCGACTTGCACCTGGCGTATGTCGACATTGCCATAAAGCGTGATGCTGTCTCTGGCCGCGCCTTTCTGCTGGAGCCTGCGCCAGACGAAGAAACCCGCAGCAAGAAGGATCACAATTGCCAGAATCGAAATGCGCTTCCTGACCGAAATCATGGAGAATCTCCCAATCAACCCGCGTTCGTACTCACTTGGAGGTGTTGCCATCGAGCAGCGAATTAATGTCTTCAATATCCAGAGGCGTCAATACCCCCGCTGCCGCCTTGAGCTGTGTTCTCGCTACCAGTTGCGTATAGAGAGCCAGATAGTAGGTGCGCTGCGCTGCCGCGTAGTTCGTCGTCGCAGTCAACAGATCGATGATCGACCGGCTCCCGATCTCGTACCCTTTGCGAGTGCCTTCAAGAGATACCTTCGCGGAAGTCACCGACTGCTCAGCGGCCCGGTACTGGGCAACGCTGTTTTCGAGATCGAGGAATGCGGTCTGCGTGTCCAATGTGATCTGATCCTGCGTATTTGCGAGGCTCTCTTTGCTCGCTCGCGCGAGTGCCTGGGCCTGATGAATGCTTGCCCGCGTGTGTCCACCCTCAAAGATCGGAATCGAAAGGTTGAGTGAAGCGCCGACCTGGTCAATAGCAACCGGCGGTATCAATGTGCCCGCAGCGTGCTGTCCGACTCCGCTCAGGGTCAGGGTTGGCCAGCGTGCTCGTTCTGCATACTGGACCTGTTGCACGGAAACGTGCAGGGTCGCCCTGGCCTGTCGCAGGAGCGGCTGGTTCTTAAGGGCGGCAGCGACCCAGGCATCCACGGCATCCGGCTGGGGACCAATTGCCTGCAAAGTCGTTACGTCCTGCAGGACCCCGACCGGATGATGCGTGAGACGTTCCAACTGGCTCTGTGCCACCGCGACCGCATTCTTCGCCGTGATCAGATCGGCATTTGCAGCATCCAGTTGTGCACGCGCCTCCTGGACAGAGATGATGTCTCCCGTTCCAACCTTCAGGCTGGCATTTGTCTGGCCATAGATGCTTTGCAACAACTCAACCTGCTGCTGCGCGACCCGCTCGCTCGCTTGCGCTTGCAGAACGCCGAAGTAAGCCTGCGTGACCTCCAGTGCAACGACCTGCTGCGCGTACGCCAAGGCTGCCTCACTCGACTGAATCCGGCTGTCCGCCTGCCTCATGGCAATGAGACTCTGGCCATCGAAGAGCGACTCTGTCAGGCTGGCGCTGAAGGTATCGGAGTGGTAGCCAGTGGAGATCGTCTGCGTACCGAAACCCGTTACGCGTCCCGTATTCATGCCGCCGCTGGCAGCCGCGTTGACATGGGGAAGCAACGCCGAGCGCGCCAGAGGTTTACCCGCCAGATCCGCATCCAGTTGTGCGCGGGCCTGGGCAATCAGCGGAGAAGAACTAGCCGCTTGCTGATAGGCTGTTTCGAGATCCTCCCCGGCCGTTTGCGCCGCGGCGAGTGTCGCGCTCCACAAGATCAACAGTAAGACAAGTGAGAGCGCCGAGGAAGAACGCCTGAGCAGAATGGAGTTCTTCGTTCTGGACGAGTTGTAGAAGATGCTTCTGATCGAGAACACTGTCATTTCACTCCACCTGAGTAAGTCATTGTTCCGTTCTCGCCGTGCACAGCGCTTTCACTCGACGCTTCGCAGCGCCTCGAAAACCGGTTCTGCGTCGCCAACAACCTTGGTCGCAAGTGCAAACCGCACGATGCGTACCGTCTCCAATATTTTTTCCGGCGCGATACCTTGCATCTTCGCCTTATTGGCCATTGCCTGAATGCACGCCTTGCTGCTGCCAGCAATCGCCGACGCAAGATAGATCAGGGTGCGCGTCTCTTCATTGAGAGCCCCCTCCGCAGGCATTGCGTAGGCTCTCGAACGCAGATGCTCATAGAGCAGCCCTTCATCGACGGAGGTCGCCTTCTCAATCGCGGATGGGATTGACCCCATGGTTTTGCGCATCATACCGAAGACCTGGTCCACGGTGGGTTTCTGTTCAGAATTCACGAGTATCTCCTCTCATTAACAATGCAAAAAATCTCCTAAGGCTGACGTTCCTGAGCCTCGAACATTTCCAGCGGCATGCTTGACGCCGACGGAATGACAGGCGCTGGGAGGTGCGAAGCGGTGGAACCCGGTCGCAAGCTTGCGCTGCCGAAGAGCTCCCCCGCAGCATGAATCGCCGCCTTCTCGATCTCAATGCGGCTTGCTTGAACGCCCAGAGCACGCATGGTCACCAAAAAGTCGCGATGGTTCCGTCCCCGGCGATACTCCGGTTCCCGGAGCGGATGGAGTAGAACCTTCTGTGCGAGATCAAAATCGAAATCCACCAGCAGCGTGCCGTGCACAAGCAGCGCCTTCCAGCGGCGAGCCTGCGCGTTGCCTGAGATCTTGCGGTTTCCAACGGTTACATCCGAGGTGCCCTGCGGTACGCCTGTTACCTCAAAGCGGGCAAGAATTGCGCAGATCAGATTTGTGCCGTGGCGAAAGGACGCTCCCACGTTGAGATCGCCGGGTGCCGGCGTAATCAGCGAGTAGTTCAGCACTCCGCTGGTCTGGAGTACCGTGCCTCCTCCGCTGCATCGTTTGAGAGCCGCAACGCCAAGCGCTTCGCAGGCGGACGCGTTCACTACATCCTCGGGGCGCTCGCTGGATCCCATCACGACCGCAGGTCCATCACCCCACCAGAAGCGAACGAGTCGCCGACCCGTTGACCAGGCCGATTTCGCCAACTCCACATCAAGGGCGAGATTCTCGGCGACACTTGGAGCTGACCAGCAGAGGACGTCCATCATTTTCCTCCGCTCATTTCGCTCCGGAACTTTCGATATGCCTTGGTAAGAGCGGCTCGATATTCTGCCTCATCTTCCGGGCCGATCGCGTGATAGATTCTGACGGCATCGATTAACGCCGCGCCATCTCCGCCTTCGGCCGGAATGCCGCGCTCTGCGCATTGCGCAAAGATCAAGGTCAGACCTGGGATGGTCACATTCGTGTCCCTGATCGTGACAGTTCCTCCAGGAATGGGGCTGGAGCAGGCGCACTGGCCCTTGCTGGTTTCTGCTGCCGCGTCGCGCGGGGCGTCCGTCGCCAGGACCGCATCCACTTCGGCAGCGATACGCTCGGCAACGGCCCAAACTGCTTCGAGGTCTGTCTCCGATGTTTCGCGGCAGGAGCGATGACACGCGGCGCCCGCGTTCCCCAGAATCTCCGAGACCACCAGAGCGCTGCTTACCGGGCCGCTGTGCTTCTCGGTACCCCACTTGGCGCACTGCTTCGAGCAACCATCTACCGTAATGGTCGGATGGGTCCGGGCAAAGTTTCGCTCGCCTTCGTTGCCCGCTAAAAACAGCGGCAGACAAAGCGTGACGGTCACATCCGGACGCAGCAGTTCCAGGACCCTGCGTGTTGCGAGGCGCGAAACTGTGCCCTCCGGAATTGCCTCGCCGCTGCACGAGATGATGCCAACCTTTGTGACTTCCGCGCTCATCGAATCGCCTCCCCGCTCGCTGCTACGCGGCTCGCCTCGCAAGCAACGGCGCCGGCGATGTGCCGCGTAATGTTCCATCCGTCTTCTGTCAGGGACGTGGCGCTGCCCGGCTTCGCACCGCGGAAGTTTCTGAAGGCTTCGGCCACCTGAATTGCCTTCGCGACCTGACCGCCGGCCATCTCAACATTCTTCTGCGCGCAGGCCTTGGCGCAGCCGTCAATGGTGATGCAGGAATGTGTCTGCACTGCGGTGACCGCATCCGTGTCGCCTTTCACTAGAAGCGCGAGACACATCGTTTCGGTCTGTTGGGGCGCCAGCTCTTCTGTCACCTGGTAGGTCGCCTCGCGGCCAATCAAACCGTGGACTTTTCCGATCCCGCTGCACGGGATCACCAATACCGTCTTTTCTCGAAAGTCGTTCGTCATTCGGCTCACCCTCTCAATCCTCGGCTGCTTTGCGCTTGACCACATCCGCATACGCGCCACCGTCCACGAGCAACTCGATATCCTGCTGCCAGGCGGTCAGTTTCAGTTCAACAAGCCAACCGGCACCGTAAGGATCTTCGTTGATGAGTCCTGGATTGGCGACGACGGCCGGGTTAACGGCAACGATGGCACCGCTTGCCGGCGCAATGATCTCGAATACGGCTTTGGCTGACTCAAGCGTGCCCAACTCGCCGAACTGCTCTACGGTTCCGTCCGCCTTCGGCGAATCGAAGTAATTGATGTCGGTCAGCTTCTGCTGCATGTAATCCGAAATGCCGACGCGCGCAACGCCGTCGAGTGCCCGCACCCAGACGTCGTTCTCATTGAAGAGGTAGTCCACAGCTGGAATGCGGAATTCAAATTTATCGTGAGCCACGACGATGTATTCCGTTGGCGATTCGAATGCACTCGCCAGTTCCTCAACTGGTGCGGGCGCATTCAGGTTGCGCAACAACTCATCGACGATGGACTGCGTCAGCGCGAGGTCATCCGGCGCGAGCGTGAGCGCGGGCTTCAGCGACCGGCCAGTTGCCTTTACGGCATCGGAAATCAGAACCTTCCGATCTACGGTCGCCTGAAGAGTGGTTGCCAGTTTGCTCGCACAGCGTGTGGGGCAACCATCGACGACGATCAGAGCGCTCTCGCCGAGCGCCTTCTTATAGCGCGCCGGTGCCCGATTCAGCAGCACCGGGCAAATGATTTCGCTACCCGTGGCCGCGGCGACGCGGATTGCCACTTCCCGCGCTACGGAGCCTTCGGGTTTGTCCAGGCCGCTACAGGCGAGAATGGCGCGAATCATTTGACACTCTCCCCGGCCCGAATTTGCTTAATTTGGGCAAGAATTTTCGTCTTGTCGGGAAACGACAGAGCTTCCGGGCCGCAGGTCTTCGAGCAGGCGCGGCAAAACACGACGCAATTGTTCGGGTTCGCCACCACCAGTTTCGGGTCGCCATCCCGCCGCTCATACACGTGGTGTGGACAGAAGGTGTCGCACTCCATGCAGAAAGTGCATTTGTTATAGTCGATGGTCGGAAACCACGGGATTTTGTCCCGCTGTACGCTCATGAAAGTCGTCTCAGACATCTTCCTTCACCCCCATCTCGCGAAGCGCGCCAGCCACCTTCTCGACAGCCTCCTCGGTCGTCATGTCGCGAATATCGAGAGGCGTCATGTCGCGCTTCACGTCCATCCCTTTCGCGGCAAAAGCATCCCGGAACATCTTGAACTGCATGTTGGGCGCACACGCGGCGATCACGAGGGGACGTTTCGCTTCGAGAAAGTCGTTCAGAAAGCGGTCGCCGTCCTGCTCGCAAAGCTGGGGATGAATCACGCCAAACTCGACCGGCAGCTCCACGCGCGCTCGGTTGATAAAATCCCAAATATCCATCTTGGAGAAACCTGGACACTTGCCGGTGCAGACACACATCACCAGCCCTGGGCGTTGGTCGCTCATCGGTTTGCCTCTACTTCCTGGAGCATCGTTTTGATCTCGTCGGCAGAGGGAACACGGCCCGCGGACCTGACTTTGCCGTCAATTGCTAATCCGGGAGTCATCAGAATCTGGAACTTCATAATGTCCTGAATGTCCGTGACCTTCTCAATCCCCGCTTTCAACCCAAGCTCCTGGACCGCCTTCTCTGCGTTCGCAGTCAACATCTTGCATCGGCTACAGCCCGTACCCAATATTTGGATCCTCATGATCTACCTCGATCTTTCCTTGAGAACCTGCGTAGCGCAGGTGAAGAAGTTGCACACGCAGGGCGTCAGCAACCTGTAGTACACAGTCGTGCCCTCACGTCTGTCCTCGACGATCCCGTGTGCACGCAGCAGGGCCAGATGTTTGGAAACGGTCGACAGATCGCCGCCGACGAGATCCCTGAGATCCCCAACGGAGCATTCTCCGCGGCTCAAACGGTCCACAATCATCAGGCGAGACTCGTGAGCCAACGCCTTGAGCATCTTGGCCTGCTTCGTAAACGGATTCCGTTTGTCCATCGTGCCACCAAGTTTCCTTATTGACCACATTGCCATATAGCCAACTTCCGATCTGTGATCGACGTCACGGGAGTTGTAAAGACTGCTTGGATCGCCCCGACTCGCGTCTCGACTGCATTTTTCAGCAGTTTGTCTCGCGGCAATCAGAATTCTTGTGCCCACAATCAGGATTCCGGAGGGCGGCAACAGACCGCGGCGAACCACAGCGCCACTCCATTCGGCCTCCAGACCACCGGACTCTGCTCAACGCAGTCTGTTCCGGATCACTCTGCACCCGCTCGGACCGATGCAAAGTACATAGGCTTCCGTGGGCGCGGCTTTTTTCAAGTTGCTGTATCCGAAGCGCCCCGCCCTGAGAGCATCCACCTGAGCACTGTTACGCCGCGGGGCGTTCCAGATACAGCACTAAGACTTGATTGACCGTTCGCTGGCCCGCTGCCGTTGAGCCGTCTCAGCACCCTTTCCGACACCCTCAATCACAGCGAATGACGGACTTCGGCGCAGAACCTCTGCCGTACAAGGGCAGAGGTGAACTGGGAATTCCAACTGGACGTAAAACGGGCTAACTGTACAAGTGCCTGCTGTAGATTTCTAGATACCCGTGCAGGGTGGATCGGCGGATTCCCCCCCGACTCTCCAGCCGGTTGTGCGCGATAATCTCCTTTGTCGCCAAGCACTTCACCTCAACGAAACGGCAGTAGGTTCTCGAGTGCGCCGGTTTGGGCGGTCGAGATCGCGTGGCGCGTGCCATGGCCGTCAACCAGGCGTTCGGGTTCGGCGAAGAACTTCAGCAAGTACTCGTTGAGATTCATGTCCGCCTCCGCGGCCGGCAAGATCTTGCGCCTGCCGGCCCGATGATTGAACGCCTTGCGGTCTAGGGTTGTTCGAGGTTGTCGACGAATCGGACGGCGATCTCCTGCCACGAAGCCACGTCGGCCACATCTGGACCAAACAAGGCATCGAAGCTGAGGCCGACAGGTTCGCGGTGGAGCACATTCGCGCCTTCCGCAATGGTGAGTTCGGCGCGGTAGGGTCCGGTCCTGGTCACGTGGATTGTGTACCTGCCGTCGAGCATGGATGACCAGACGATGAGATCGTCATCTGTGGGCATTTCAAGTCCTTTCTTTTGCGATCGGCAATGTTGAGCCGAGTGTGTTCCGGATTATTCCTGTTCGCGTGGACCGCCGAGCAACTCTGCGAGTTGTGGCCGGAATTCGGCGAGAAGCCGCAAAAGAGAGCGCCGATACTGAAGCTCGGTCTCGTCCAGGTCCGCCGCGAAGTAGGCGTCAAGCCGCCGGAACCTGTCTTCGGCCTGAAGGCTTTTTGAGTCGCCCACTACAGCCAGGAAGAGCTCCTGCTCGAGTTCGTCGGTTGAGAGCCAGCCCGGTGGTTCGTATTGAACCGGCTCTCCGGCTGCGCGTGAGTTGGTGCGTCGTCGTTGGTTTTGGTCGTTGAACATCTGTGCTCCTTGTTTGCCGCAGGCAAGTAAAGGGGCAGGCGTGCGCCTGCCCCGAAGCTCGGCGGCCATGGTGAAAGTGTGGAAGTTGAGAGATTGGTTCTGACAGAGCTGGCATGGGTGTGCCAGGTATGCCCTCAAAGCGCGATGCGGTCGTTCACGGCGTGTTGAATTTGCTGTGTGCTGTTGAGGTAACGAGCGGTGGTGGACAAATCCTCGTGCCCGAGCAGAGCCTGAATCTGCTCCAACTCGCCGCCGGCTTTGCGGCAGAGTTTGGCGGAGGTGCGGCGCAAGTCATGGGGGCCGAGATGATCGATGCCTGCGGCGTTAGCGGCCGTGACCACCACATCCCAGATCGCCCACGCGCTGAGCGCGAATCCGAAGCTGGTTGTTCCTCCTCTCTCGCTTCTTTTTCAGGCGAGTTGTCGTTAGTCCTCGTCATCCGATGTCTCCTTCCGCGGGCAGGCTTCTGACCAGGCCTGACCCACATCTTGATTGTCGGAGCAAACAGGCGTTCGGAGGTCGACAGAGTACTTTGGGGTTGTTCCTCCCAGGCACATCGATTCGATTGAAAGCTCGCATTGTTCAACCACTACCTGGGGAATTCAAAGCCTTTCGAGGATCGGAATCCTCGAAGCGCAGGATCACCGCAGTCAGGCCCAGGGCTCGAGCCAGCGGCAGAAGTTTGCTGACGGGCAGGAGTACATGGCCGCATTCGAGCTTGGATACCCGGTCCGCGGTCGTGGACGCTGACAGGAATGTCGATTCCGGCGGAAGTGTAATCTTGGGGGCAACTTCGCCTCGCGACACGCGGGCGGAAATCCTCTGCAATGCGGCTTCCGGGGCGATTTAAGATGAGATGCGAGCGAGGGGTCAGCTATATCCCTCTCCGATATCGCCGTCTGAAGATCGATTGCCACGATGACTTCCCTCGCGAAACGCGACGATTTCACCCACAGAACCAAGCTGGCGCTGGCGCATCGAGTCGGCATGCACTGCTCGAATCCGAACTGTGCCAAGCTCACCGTCGGCCCGCAGACGGATCCGGAGAAAGCGCTGAACGTCGGCGTTGCTGCCCACATCGAAGCTGCTTGTGAAGGTGGGGCACGATATGACGCGGCCATGGCTCCGAAGCAACGGCGGTCGATTGAAAATGGAATCTGGCTGTGCCAGACCTGCGCCAAGCTGATAGACAACGATGCCGAGCGGTACACGGTCGACCTACTCCGCAAATGGAAGCTCCTAGGCGAGGACTCGGCGCGGCGGCGCGTGGAGGGCGCGGGTGCCAGAACCGGAAGGCGGATGCGGTATTACGTTGTAACCCTTACGGACGAAGGACACCGTCTTGAAAGGTTTCCTTGCCCGTCGTGCGGCGAGATTGTCACGCTGGACATGAGCACATTGCCTGGTACGTCGGGAAGCCCGTTATGTCTCAAGTGCGGCTATTTCCACGCAAGCCGGGACCGAGATGGCGACATCCTCACGCGCCCATGGGGAGGCAGTGTTCATAAAGAATTGATTACCTGCCCCAAGTGCTCCAATGAACTACAGGTGCGCGGAGACAAGAAGACTCTCTCGAAACCCTGTCTCGATTGTGAATCGATCCTTCAGATCAACATGGGCCGGGTGGTCTCCGTTTTGCCTATGAAGTCGATCGACGCCGCGTCATTCACGAAAGAGAGCTGGAAGCAACTGCTTCTTTGCCCCAACTGCCAGGTGCGCGGCATCACGCTCGGTTTGAGCAGGCACAACATGCTTTTCGCGCAATGTCCGAAATGCCGATATTATTTGAAGTTCCCGAAACCAGCGGAGCCCTTGCCGTTCAAAGACACAGAAGCTTTGTAAAGAAACACAGGGTATTCGCTCTTTCTACGTGGCGAATATGACACGGCCGTCTTCCAAGCATTTAAGGAGGTCGAGATCTCAGTCTGCAACGCTGCAGGACTGGGAAATGATGAAATGCTCGACTGCCCGCCCTTTATACGCCGTTATACGAGGCGCAGATAATTATGCGCGCCTCGTATAATCGGCCTTCCCAACGAGCAGCGCGTCGGCGAAGTTCCGTCCCCTTCGGCTACTCGATTGCCCGTTTCAGCTGGCCTTGGCAGCGCCCGATCCACCAAGCTGTAAGGACGCACCAAACCCACCCATCGATTAGCTCGTGAATAACAATCATCGCCGCGCACGCGATTGAAATGCCGACCGCGGCTCCACGTGATGGGTGAAGATGAATCCCAAGAAAAAATCCCAGGAGGATCATCCAGAGGCTCCAGAAAAAGATGAACACGGGATGGCCCAGACTGACGGTGAAGCTTGCCGGGGTTGGTCTAGTCATTTGATTTGCCTCCAAATGCAGTGAAGGCCGCAGCCCTGCGAATTTGGGCTGCGGCCGTAGATGAATGTGAGTTGGTCGGTGGCCGCGGTCGGGTTCCTGATCCAACGGCGGAAGGAACGAGGTACACCCTAGCGCGAAAGCTGCGGACGCATCCTCGATCCTGGCGAGATGTTCTTACAGTAGTTTTGGCGAGTATCCGGTCTGGGAAGAAATATCCTCCGTCCCGGCGCAAGTCTTGTCCGCCAAGCTCGGAGATGCCGGGAGAACGCTTCCGATCGCCGTGAACTGAACGTCTGAGAGTCTGAGCATTATTCCGCCCCTGCCGATCTTCATGGACCGCTCGAGCGCCGCCTTGACCCCGTCCTCGATCAACCCATTGCCGCGCGCGGCGGTCTCAATGACGCCGGCGTCCTTCCGAAAGGTGAGGCGCTTGGGAAGCGGCTGCCAGCGCTCCGAGTAGAACCGGCAACGCCATCCGCCGAAATAGAAGAACGTCATCCGAACGTGATGGCTTCCGGCGCAGAGTGCGCAGCGTTTGGAAACCGGCGTATGAGGCAGCGGCAGCGGCCTTCGGCAGGAGCTGCAGATTTCGCCGGCGCGCATCTTCTTCGCCGCGCCCCTGTCCCAGTTTCGGACGTGGTGATATGCAGAGTCTTCAAGCTTTAGCAACTCGATTTCAACGGCGTCCATGAACATCCTCCTTTAGGGGTGAATCCGTCGACTGAGAATGGAAGCGTCGGGGACACGCTTGGCCGGCGCTCCCAAAACGGCTTGAGCACGAGCATTTCTGGCCAGCTACCGCTGGCGGTAGATGCGATATCCACCGTTCCAGCGGGCCTGGTTGCAGTTTGTGTGACCCTTCCGCAGGTCTCGGTTCGGCTGCGGAAAGCGCTCCGTGGACTTGCACGGGACTGGGCGGGGTGAAGGCTTTCGCGCAGGCACCACGAGCCCCGGAGGGTTGTCCGGAGGTTCCGATGCGAGCAGTTCGCGCAGAACGTACGGAAGTGCCTCGATCTCTGCGCCCGGATTCAACCAGACTGCCCCTCCGGCCGGTGGAACATCGAAGCCGGTTTCGGTACCCAGGATGGTCACGCCGGGCGCGAGCTCCCTTGGCGTAATAATCCGCTTCATTCCGGCCGGCTGCCAGAAGAGCGCGTACACCGCACCTCCGCAGTGCGCCTGGAGGGTGGTGAGGTATTCGTCGAGTTCCGGAGCGATAGAAGCAAACGATGTTACGCCTACGCGACCATCCAGACGCCAAATGCACAGCCCGGACTGGCCGATGGCGAGACGGTGCCCCGACAAAGGCAGTACGGCCGCAGACAACTCTTCGAGAGTCGCGATGTCGCAGGTTGCTATGGAAATTAATTCGTCCGGGCAATCGTTCAGCTTCGCAGTCAAGCTGACGGGGAAAAGTTTCAGGCTCCGGTGCGCCAGTTCGCGCACTTCATCGGAAACATTCTGGTTGAAGTGGCGGGATTTGAAGGCACCGGAAAACGAGCCTGAACGTCGAGAAAGGAACTGTTGAAGGTCCATGTTGTTGGTCTCCTGTTGGTCCGAAAAACAAAACGGCCCGCCACGCTCTTGCCCGTTAATGGGCAAGAGCGCGGCGGGCGTTCTCAATTCATGGGGTTCTGGACGTGCGCTTTCCCGCGCGTTGCGGGAGATCTGGCAGGAAACTGTCAGGCGCGCCGATAGCTACGCTCCCGGAGGGGAGGAGGGGCCCTGCTGGGATTACTGTTCATTCCAAGCCTCCAAAAGGAAAGCGCCGGCCAGCGATTACCCCATTTGGGCAACACGCCTGACCGGCTCGGTGTGGATGTAATTAAGGTAAGGGTGCAGCGGCTATCGTCTCGGCCTGCACGAAAGTCAAGGCCTACGTTTTCCTCTGTTTTTCCGCAATTTCTGTTTTTTAGAATGATCCCCTTTAGATTCAATACGGTTCGCCCTGACGTCCAAGAAAATAAGCCGCCGCAATTCTCGTGAAGGCTCGCCGCGGCTGACGTTCATGTTTGTGACACGCTAAGGGTCAAACCCTAGGCATTTTTCTCCCTTACCACTCGATTTCATTCACTTTCTTCTGAAGATCTTCGTCTTCGGCTTGGATCGCGCGAAGGTATTTCATTGTTGTCGAGATGTCTTCATGGCCCATCAACTTTTGAAGCGTTGCGACATCGACCTTACCGCGGAGCAAAGTCGTGGCGTAGGTCGCCCTGAATTTGTGCAGGAAGACCCTGCATTTTAGTCCGGCGCGTTTGCCGATTTTCTTCGCCAATTCAAGAAGGTGTCTGTCTGGGTTTCCTGCGGCGTTCCCCGTGATCCAGCGGATCCCGGGGTTCGCTTTGATGTAAGCCTGAACCTCCGTGGCCAACTTGGCATCAAGTGGAACACGCCGCTCTGCCTTGTCCTTGATCAAGAAACCCTCAGCGGACTTGGAGTGCACCGTCACCGTCATGGCCTCGAAATCGAACTCGGACTCCTCGATGTGCCGCAATTCTTGGTCTCTCAACCCGGTTTTCAGTGCGATGCCGAAGATGACACGCTCTCTCGGTGTCTTGCAAGCCGCGAGAAATTTGTCGCGCTCGGCTTTTGTGTAATATTCGGGAAGCTTTTCTTCCGCCTTTGGCGGCTTAAACTCCTGCATTTTCTTCGGCAGGACGACTTCGGTAGACTTGAGTAATTGCTTGACGTGAGCGAATTTGTTCTTAACGGTACGCTTCGAATTGCCCTTGGCTTTGCACGCCGCACAGAAGTCTTCGAAGTGCGTAAGTGTAATTTCTTCCGGCGTGATTCCCTTTCTCAAGGCAGGCCAGGTTTTGCTCCCCTCGATGCCAAAGAGGAACTCGCCGCAATCGCTGCGAAGTTTGGAGGCCATTTCCAGTTCCCCTCTCTGTTCCGACTTCCTGATGCACTCGTTCAGGCGAGTCTCCAAGGTCACCGCGCCCGGTAATAAATGACTAACGTCCACCTTGGCTTCCTTTCCGGCCGCCAAGAGGTTGTTCGCCCGAACGGCTTCGTCCAACGCCTTTTTGACTTCCACTGGGTCGTTGCTGTCCACCTCCGTGTAGACAGTACCGCGGCCACTATAGGACCTAAGTTTGTAGCTACCTTCCGGGTGCACCTCAACCGCTTCGATATATCTGCGTGTGCCCTTGCCTCTGATTACGCCTGTGATTTCGCCTTTGCCTTTGATCATGGCTTTAGCCATGACTTCCGACTTGCCGTTTCGTTTACCTTTGCCGTGATGGTCGCCAAGGATTTCGTATGGCAATTCCGGCGTGATTTTGATCTTGTTTATGACTTGGTTTGCCAGGACCCGGCCGTTGTCAGCAATGGCGGCGTCCAAATAGCGCCAGCCGCTAGCCGTTTTTACGTGACGGACGAGCGTTACAGCTTTCCCTTCTTTCATGGTGTGAACCTTTCCTGTAATTGATTAGAGCATGAAATTAATATCATTTTCTTACAATCGTCTTACTAAGGTACTTTAAAGGCTTTATAATCTGTGACCATATGGAGAGTTCGAGTATCTTGACCGAATAATTGGCCATCTGGGCTGAGGAGGTTGCCGCCCTTGCGATCCGCCGCGGCGGAGGCCGCAGGGATGCGGCACCCGGCCGGGAGCCAGATTCCGCCACTGCTTAGGTGTTTAGTCCTGGCATTTGATGGGTTCTCGTTTGACTTTTCGAACTACGTGCATGAATTTCTGAGCATTCGCCGACTCTTGGGAAGTAATCTGATTTCCTCAATCCAATATCTCAAGCAGGCGTTTTTCACTGAAAGAGACCGGTTATCCAGCGTAGGATAAACTCGCGTGATGATCGAGGGGAGTCTGCTGTTTGTCTCATGCGGGGCTATCGAGTTATGAGAATGGATATCGAGGAGACCTTAAAGACTGCATGGCCGTGGGCCACTGCATTCATGCGCCAGCTTCACAGCCTGCGCCCCGGGCCATTCAAAGGATCACACATCCTCTTCGGCTCTGACTACAGTGGTAGCCATGCCGAAAGTCGATTTCAAATCTTTGGCTTTGTGATCGCCGATGCTGACGCGTCACCCGATTGGCCAAATAAATGTCGGCAAGTGCGGAACACCTTTTTGGCTGACGGCCGCCGAATGTCGTTTAAGAATCTAAACGATGCTCGCAGGAAACGTGCGCTAATCCCGTTCCTAGAGGCCGCTGAATCTCTTGAAGGGCATGTCGTAGCAGTCGCAGTGACTAAGAACCTAAATTATCTCTCTACCCACCATGCCTCAATGAATATATGGAAGGACCTCTTTGGCCTTAATGCAAACTGGAACGACAGAGCGTTTGAGAAAATGGCCCGGATTACGCAATTCTTTTCGTCATTTCTATCTGCGTGGTCCTCACCAGGTGCCAATATATCGTGGATGACCGATGAAGATGAAATCGTGGCTAATGCCGGACGACTTGAGGATGCACATCAGTTCGCTGCGCGCTTATCAGGAGTTTATCTATCGCATGATCTAGGGGAGTTCATGATGAATACCCCAGCAATAGTTAGCAGCGAACCTGCCTTCGAGGATTTTCTCGCGATTCCGGACTTAGCTGCAGGGATGATCGGGGAAGTCCTTGCGATCACACCTGAGAATGGCACCAGAAGCCCAGGTCTCAATGGACAGAAAGAGTTGACACAGAAATCCAACATTATCGCCGACTGGTTCTGGCATAGCGGCGGGTCCTTAAAAAAGACTTGCATTCTTATCGACCGTGCGGCAAAAAAGCAATTCAGCATCGGAGTTTTGGATGTTGGTCACGAGTAGGCGAGTGACACATCTCAGGCATCAGCCTGCAAATTCTTGCGTTATCGGCCAGTAAACACAATTAGCAGCGGCTCGCCTTCCATGCACCCCGCAATGGACCATAGGCCCCG
>CAWHLO010000002.1:0-1159753 GCA_963830225.1 uncultured Acidobacteriota bacterium
GAGAAATTATCGGCAAAGCGGCGGGGGACATAAGTTGCTGCAGGCAGAGGAGATATGAGTAGGGCTGATTAGGGGTGGTCTTGACGGCGGGTGCTGGGCCGAGAGTCAACGCATCCTTTCCGGAAAGGACGCGGAAAGGATAGGGTACAGAGGTGTGGTGGCGGTGCGCCCATCCCGGGTCCCAAAATTGGGTCCCGAGGCAACCGCTGATAACGAAAGGCAAGCTTCCTCAAGGCGTGCCGTTCCAGAACCTATGGCTTGCGGAGTTGCTCCATGCCGCGAATGGAAATGAGAGCCCGCTGGAAGGCGGGCTCTCATTTGTCCAGGACTCACTGGACCGTTAAGGTCAGGTTGGTGGTGTGAGTGATGCTGCCGGAAGTTGAAGTCAGGACCACGGCATAGGTCCCGACCGGCGTGCCCGGAATCGGCGTTGGAGTGGATGTCGAACTCCCTCCGCCGCAACTGATGGTTCCCAATGCACATACAAGCAGCACCAGCATCATGAGCCGGCGCCATTTCCGAGTGCGGAAACCCAGCAGCCAGAGATTTGCGAGCAGGACGATGACCCCCGCCAGGATTGTCCATGGCGAGTGGCCGAACCCGGTAAAGATGCCGGCGGCGGATGTTTTAGCTGCAGTTGTCGCGATCGCCACCGTAAAGGGTACGGGCGCAGCGCTTGTGATGTTGGCGGAAACAGGATTGAAAGAGCAGGTGGATTTAGAAGGTAAGCCGGAGCACGTGAAGCTTACTGCCCCAGTAAACCCATCAAGCGGGGTTGCCTCCAATTTGTAAGAGGCCGCGGCTCCCGCATTGACCGCCGCTGAGTCATTGCCGCCCGATGGAGTGTCAATCTTGAAGTCAGTCGCTTGCGACACGGTGAGGGTTACAGCAATGGTTTGAGGAGAACCGGAGGCACCTGTTGCGTTGATCGTAATCGTATCGTTGTAGGTGCCCGCGGCCAGACCTGCGATGTTCACTGAGACCTGAATTGTGGAGGAAGCCGTGCCGTTCGCGCTGTCCAGCGACAGCCATGATTGCGTTTTCGTGGCTGTCCAGTTCAACGTTCCGCTTCCGGTGTTGGCAATTGTCAATGGTTGCGCGGCTGGATTGTTGCCGCCAACCGTTGCCGTGAATGTCAAAGTCAAAGGGCTAACGGACAGAATCGGGTTTGCAGCGACCGTCAGCGTGACAGGGATGTTGACGGGCGAGCCGGATGCGCCGTCTGCTGTGAAGGTGATCGTGTCGTGGTAGGTGCCGGCGGCCAGGCCGGTGATGTCCACCGATACGTCGATGGTGGAGGGAGCGGTTCCGCTGGAGTTGTCAAGCGACAGCCAGGACTGTGTCTTCGATGCGCTCCAGGTAAGCGAGCCGGCGCCGGTATTGGTAATCTTGATGGCTTGTGACACAGGGTTGTTACCGCCTGCAGTTGCATTAAATGTGAGAGATTGAGGGTTTATCGAAAGAATTGGTGCGGATGGCCGGATTGGAACAAAGGCGATACCTGCTGGAAACTTCCCGACTGCGAAAGTCGTCGCGATATTGTTTGTGGCCGTTTCGATGACAGAGACGCTGCCTGTTCCCAGCTCGCCGCTGGTTCCAATGTTGCTAACATAGGCGAGAGTTCCGTCCGGTGTGATTGCCACACTCTGTGGATTTCCGCCTACCGGGATGGTGGCTACTACAGTGCTGCTTGTCGTTGCGATGACTGAGACGCTGCCTTGATTGTCTCCATACATGCCTGGATTGGTTACATATGCGTAGGCCCCGTCCGGCGTGATGGCCACATCTTGAGGCATGAAACCAACTGCGATGTTAGCCACCACCGTATTGCTCGATGTCTCGATAACCGAGACACTGCCAATGACAGAAATTAAGCTGGTTGAGTCGTAATTTACCACATAGGCGAAGGCCCCATCTGGGGTGATGGCCACGCCCCAAGGATGGTTAAACACCGCATGAGCGTCATCACCTCCCGAGATGGTCGCCACTACGGTATTGGTGTCCGTTGCGATGACGGAGACGTCACTGCTGCCTGAATTTGCAACATAGACGAAGGCACCATCTGGTGTGACCGCCGTCCCTTCAGGTGCGTCGCCCACTGGAACGGTGGCCACCACGGTGTTTGTGTCCGTTGCGATGACAGAGAGGCTGCCGCTTCCATTGTTGCTGACATAGGCAAAGGATCCATCTGGTGTAATTGCCACACCGTGAGGATTTTCGCCAACTGGGACAGTGGCTACCACAGTATTGCTCGCAGTCGCGATGACGGAGACGCCGTCGCTCCCACTATTGGTTACATAGGCAAACGCACCATCGGGCGAGATCGCGATACCGCCGGGTAGGCTGCCAACCGGAATTGTGGCCACGATGCTGTTCGTCGATCCGTCAATCACCGACACCGTACCATCGAGGCTGTTAGCAACATAGGCAAACGGCCCCGCACCGCCTCCGCCGCCTGCAACTACGAGCGTTACCGAAATTGTTGCTGGCGAACCGGGCGCGCCGGCTGCGGTGATTGTAATTGTGTCGTGATAGGTGCCTGCAGCCAGCCCCGAAACATTGACTGCTGCATGCACGGTCGACGGCGCCATGCCGCTGGAAGCATCGAGCGACAGCCAGGATTGCGTCTTGGCTGCCGTCCAGGTCAGCGTCCCCCCTCCGGTATTGGCGACGGAGAACGCCTGAGAGGCCGGGTTGCTGCCTCCGGCGCTTGCGCTGAAGTTCAAAACCGTCACATCCACCGAGAGATGGACTGCCGCAACTGTGAGGGTAATCGCAATGGAGGCTGGTGAGCCGGAGCGCCGTCTGCGGTGACTGTAATCGTGTCGTGATAGGTGCCCGCAGCCAGGCCCGAGGTGTTCACCGAAACCTGAACGGTGGACGGAGCCGTTCCGCTGGAAGCGTCGAGCGACAGCCAGGATTGTGTTTTGGATGCCGTCCAGTTGAGCGTAGCGCTACCGTCATTTCCGATAGAAAACGATTGCGACGTCGGATTGCTTCCCCCCGCGGTTCCGCTGAAGCTTAGCACCTGTGCATCAACCCACAGCACTGGGTTCGGTGTAACGGTAAGCGTCACGGAAATGGTCGCCGGAGATCCCGCGGCACCATTTGAAACAACCGTGATTGTGTCATGGTAGGTTCCGGCGGCCAGTCCCTTGGTATCTACCGAAACATGAATGGTTGAGGGCGCTGTGCCCGCTGACAGATCGAGCCCCAACCAGGGTTGGATCTTCGATGAGTCCAGTCCAGACTCCCGGCGCCAGTATTGGTGATATCGAACGATTGACCCGTCGGATTACTTCCGCTCTCTGTTGCGGAAAATGTTAGCGAATTCGAACTGAGGGATAAGACTGGCGTGGTTGCCGATTCGGAGATCTTCGCCACAAATGCATCTGACGCTCCTCCCCCGTACGTGCCCTGGAATGCCTTTTCGGTTGGAAAATTGGTGTAGTTGGTCGTGCCAGTGACGAAGGCATCGCCGCTTGAATCGATGGCGATGCCGTACGCTCCGTCCAGGCCGGGCCCTCCCAGATAAGTGGAATAAACCAAGCTGGAGCCATCCTGACCGAGCTTAGTCACAAAAACATCATAGTTGCCGCCTGGGATTCCCTGAACGGCATCCTTGACTGGGAAATCGGCCGAACAGGCGGCGCCGCCGACATAGGCGTAACCGCCGGCGTCCACGGCAATCCCCCACCCAGCATCGCCGCAACTGCCGCCCAGATAGGTTGAGTACGTGAATGCCAGGCCGTCAGATGCCACTTTCGTTACAAACGCATTCTGATTGCTCTTGCTAGAGCTTTGGAAGGGATTGTTGACAGGAAAGTTAGTAGATTGCGTGTAGCCGGTAACATAGGCGTTGCCATCCGAATCGACAGCAATACCCCTTCCTACATCGGTCCCATTGCCTCCCAAGTATGTGGAATAGATATAGTCGGAACCGTCGGCTTTGAGCGCGGTAACAAATGCATCCTCGGCGCCACGTACAGTCTTCTGCGGGCCGTTCTTTATCGGGAAATCGGCGGCCACCGTGTACCCCGTGACATACGCATCGCCGACAGAATCGACAGCTATGCCATATCCGATCGTGGCGGAAGTCCCGGTAAGGTATGTGGAGTAGATTAGGTCGGATCCGTCTGCAGTAATCGCAGTCACGAATGCACTTCCTTGGCTCGTGTTGTTGTACCCAATCGGATAGGAGTTCTGAAGAGCATTCTTTGTGGGAAAGTCAGCAGAACATGTTTGGCCCGTCACGTAAGCATTACCATTCGCGTCAACCGCGATCGCCCGGCCAATATCGAGGTTACAGGACCAACTGTAGGCACCCGAGCCGACACCTCCTCCTAGATATGTAGAGTAAAGCAGAGAGGATCCGTCTGGGGCGATCTTGCTTACGAAAGCATCCCAAGCGCCGCCAGCATAACTCTGTTGGAATGCACCTGAAGTCACTGGGAAATCGCTCGAAGCTGTCTGGCCGGTAATGTAGGCAGCACCGCTTTTGTCCACCGCGATCGCATACGCCTGATCGTCGATGCTTCCGCCCAAGTAGGTGGAATAGACGAGGGCAGATCCATCCGCCGCCAGCTTGCTGACGAACACGTAATGAGCGCCGTATGCATGACTCTGCAGAGCATTCTTGAGCGGGAAGTTACTGGAGTCCGTGAGGCCCGTAAGATATGCATTGCCACCGCTGTCAAGCGCAATGCCATACCCTATGTCGTTCCCACCACCTCCAAGATACGTGGAATAAGTGAGCACCGGGTCGATGATCAAGGGCTGCCCGTGGTCGAATCTCGCGATCGTAAAACCGACTTGGTTCGCAGCCTTAAGCAAATAGTGGCCCGATACTTCGTGTCGCCTGCCGTCTACCATTTGGTAAATATTCGGCCTGAGCAGGCGCAGATCGCCCGCGGCCGTTTGGATTACCAGATTGCCTTCAGAGTCAAGATGCAGTGCGTTTGCGCCGCGAATGGCGAGAGTAATCGCCGAGGGATCGGCACCAGGAGAGACGACAAAGTCATTTTCCAACTGGCGCTGGTTTCCGTAATACACCAGGTCGATGCCGGGATAGATGTTACTGTAACGCACCCTGGCGTAATTCGGGATGTTTGTGCGCCATTTGCTTGGATCGTTGCCGATAAGGTAATTGCTCTTTGCTGGCAGCTCATCTTCGCGCGTAATAACTGGCTGTTGGTTCGCTCCGAGAAGTTGGAGGCGCACCACGGCCCGCGCGGCGCTATGCTGCTCCCCGTCGGGCTTGGCGTTCAACAAGTTCTGCGACGCGCTCTGCTTCGCAAGTGTGAGGACGGCCTCGCTGGATGTGAGAAACAATGTGTAACCCTGACCGCGGGAGATGAATTGAACGCGTGAGTCCGTTTGGCCGCGGTTAGATTCAAACCGCAGTGGCATATTGCCAAAGCTGACGGCGAGTTTTGGTGGCGCAGACGGATTCGCTGAATTCGACGCAGAGGGTCCGGCTTGTAGGGCTTGTGCCTGACCATGCGTAGAGCTTACGGCCAAAATCCAGCAACCAAGAATTATCGCAAGAAACAACGCAGAAAGGTTTCGAATAGACACGGATACACGCTCCTCTTGTCCTTCGGAGCAATGTGCGACATACCCGACCGAATAGGATTAGTTCTACTTCGCCGACGGAGGCCCATGGCGGCGGCTTCGGTGAGTGGGATGTCTTCACAGCTCGTCAGGCACTCTAGCGGGAGGGGCCCTCCGTGATGTGCGTGGACGCCCTAATGCATCAGGAACACGAGAGCAGGGATGCAAACGAGACACCACCTTCATGAAGCGGGGGCAGGATAGCCAAAGAAGAATACGAATGAACAAGCACCCGAAACGCTTCGTGACACACTCTAGCACTTTCTTCGTATGGGTCAAGTGTTTTTGGGCACAATTCGCAACAGTTTTGTCATGTTTCCGAACTGTGTGACATAGCTCACTCACAAAGTCGTGAAGGAGGCAAACTTCTTCTCGAACTGAGTTACTGCAGATCCTTTCTGAAACAAGTGATCGAATAGTAACTCCTGGCCATCAAGTTGTGAATGCGGTGATTGCGCCATTGCGCCAGTGTCTACGGTGTGTCCGGCGCTGCGCCTTCGGATTCGAGGGAGTGGCGGACTCGTTGCATGATGCCGAGGTAGTAAGCAAGATTGTGAATTGTATTCAGCGTTCCTGAAAGTGCTTCGTGGGCTTGCATGAGGTGGCGCAGATACGCGCGTGAGTAGCGGCGGCAGACGGGGCAGTTGCAGGCGGGGTCGGGTGGGGACTGGTCTTCAGCGTACTGCTTGTTCTTGATGTTAAGGCGGCCCTGGCTGGTGAAGAGCAGGCCGTGGCGCGCGGCGCGGGTGGGGAGGACGCAGTCCATCATGTCTACGCCCATGCGCGCGTACTGCTCGATCTCGTCGGGATAGCCGACGCCCATTACGTAGCGCGGCTTGTCGGCGGGTAAGAGCGGGAGGACCTCGGAGATCATCTCAAGCGTGAGCTCGCGCGGCTCGCCTACGCTGAGGCCGCCGATGGCGTAGCCGTCGAAGTCCATCTCAATGAGGCGCGCGGCGCACTCGCGGCGCAGGTCAGTGTACATGCCGCCCTGGACGATGCCGAAGAGGGATTGGGTCTGGGTTCCCCCCCACAGAGACCCCCGGACCCCGGGGAGTTGGGCTTCCATCCCCGGTCCCAAAATCGGGACCGGGGGCACCCGTTGACTTGTCCATGGGACTTCATGCTGGTGCGCGCGGAAGTGCGAGAGCGAGCGGCGGGCCCAGGCCATGGTGAGGCGCAGACTTTCTTCGGCGCGCTTGCGGTCGGCGGGGTACTCGGTGCACTCGTCGAAGGCCATGGCGATGTCGGCGCCGAGAGCGATCTGTACGTCCATGGAGTGCTCGGGCGTGAAGACGTGGCTGCTGCCGTCGAGGTGGGAGCGGAAGCGCACGCCGTCTTCCGTGACCTTACGTAGTTCATTGAGGGAGAAGACCTGAAAGCCGCCGGAGTCAGTGAGCAGGGCGCGCGGCCAGGAGATGAAGCGGTGGAGTCCGCCCATGCGCCGGATGGCCTCGTGGCCGGGGCGTAGGTAGAGGTGATAGGTGTTGCCGAGGATGAGCTCGGCGCCCAGCGACTCCAGCACGTCCTGGGCTACGGCTTTTACCGTGCCTTGCGTGCCCACGGGCATGAAGACCGGCGTTTGCACGGTCTGGTGGGGCAGGTGAAGCTGCGCGCGGCGGCCACCGGCGGTGGTGCTGGAGATGCGTTGGAAGGCGAGGCTCACGGGACGATTTTACTTGGCTGCGCTTGAGCTTGATTGGGAGACCTGGTTGCCGGTTGGCTGCCAGGCTTCGTTCTGCAGTTTGATTACGGCGTCTGCCGCGTTGCCGGAAGTGGATGAGAGCTGATGCAGGAGTTGCGCTATGGTGGTTCCGCTGCGCGGATCGATGGCTGCTGGTGCGATTTCATTGAGCGGGATGAGCACGAAGGCGCGCTGGGCAAGGCGTGGATGGGGAATTTCAAGGGTTGGCTCGCTGATAACGAGATCGCCATAGAGCAGGATGTCGAGATCGAGGGTGCGCGGGCCGTCGGGCGTGGCGTTGGTGCGGTCACGGCCGTAGTCGCGCTCGAGGGCTAGCAGCGCGTCGAGGAGTTGGCGCGGCTGCAGGTCAGTTTCGAGGGCCACTGCGGCATTTACGAAGCGGGGTTGGTCAGCGTATCCGACCGGCTGAGTGGAGTAGAGGGCGGAGCGGGCGGTGATGTGGCCTAAGGACGCGAGGCGGGTGGCTGCCGCGGCCAGCGTGGCCTGGGGCGGGCCGGCGTGGCTGGGCAGGTTGGCGCCGAGGCCGATGTAGGCGGTGTGCATCGTCTTCAGGGTATCGCGATGCATACACGCTATGTGGTATCCCACCCTTGCGACAGAAAAAAGTCGCAAGGGTAGGGCACGGGGGTGTTGAGGTTGGATTGGCGGGGACGGTGGTCGTGTTGGCGGGGGAGGTTCCCACCCTTGCGACAGAAAAAAGTCGCAAGGGTAGGGCACGGAGGTGTTGAGGTTGGATTGGCGGGGACGGTGGTCGTGTTGGCGGGGGAGGTTCCCACCCTTGCGACAGGAAAAAGTCGCAAGGGTAGGGCACGGAGGTGTTGAGGTTGGATTGGCGTGGACGGTGGTCGTGTTGGCGGGGGAGGTTCCTACCCTTGCGACAGAAAAAAGTCGCAAGGGTAGGGCACGGGGAAGTATGAGTCCCTGCAAATGCCGTGTTCAATCTGCGGCTTTGTTGCCCGGGGCGGAGCCTTCGGCCACATGGTCCTGCCAGCCGGGGAGATGCTGATCGCCGGTGATGAGGCGGGCGCCGCGGGTGAAGGTTACGTAGTTCCATATCCAGGCGGCGAAGACCGAGAGGCGGTTGCGAAAGCCGATGAGGAAGAAGATGTGCACGGTGAGCCATGTGACCCACGCGGGAAGGCCGCTGAGGTGGCCTTTGAAAGGCCATTCGACTTTGGCTACGGCGCTCATACGGCCGATGGTTGCCATGTCGCCCTTGTCGAAGTAGCGGAAGGGCGGGCGCGGGCGGTGAGCGAGATCGGCGGCGATGAGCTTGGCCAGGTGGTCGCCCATCTGCATGGCGGGCTGCGCTACGCCTGGAACCTGCTTGCCGTCCTGTTCGAAGTGGGCGAGGTCGCCGAGGACGAAGACCTGCGGCAGGTCGGGAGGGTTCAGGCGGCTGTCAACGATGACGCAGCCGCGGTGGTCAGTGGGCGCGCCGAGCATTTTGCCGAGCGGCGAGGCCTGCACGCCCGCGGCCCAGAGGGTGACGACGGCGTCGAAATGCTTGTCGCCGGCTTCGACCCATCCGGGGCCCATGCCGGTGACCATTGCGTTGGTGTGGACTTCAACGCCGAGTCGCTTGAGCGACTCTTCGGCTTTGGCGGAGAGGTCGGGCGGATAGGGGGCGAGCACGCGCGGCGCGCCGTCGAGGAGGATGACGCGGCTTTTGGTGGGGTCGATGTGGCGGAAGTCGTGGCGCATGTAAAGCTGGGCGATGTCAGAGATGGCGCCGGCGAGCTCGACGCCGGTGGGGCCGCCGCCAACGACGACGAAGTTGAGGGGCGGGTGCCAGCCTTTTTCGACTACCTGGCGCTCGGCGAGCTCGAAGGCGAGGAGGACGCGGCGGCGAATCTCGATGGCGTCTTCAACGGTTTTGAGGCCGGGGGCAAGCGGCGCCCACTCGTTTTTGCCGAAGTAAGAGTGCGTGGCGCCGGTGGCGAGGGCGAGGTAATCGTAAGTGAGCACGGTACCGCTGCGCAGGGTGACGTGGCGGATAGAAGTGTCGATGGAGACGACCTCGTCCATGAGTACCTGGGTGTTGGCCTGCTTGCGCAGGATGGTGCGTATGGGCTGCGCGATGTCTGCCGGGGAGAGCACGGCCAGCGCCACCTGGTAGAGCAGCGGCTGAAAGGTGTGGTGGTTGCGGCGGTCTACTACGGTGACGTCGACCGGAAGATGGGCCAGCGCCTTGGCCGCGTGAATGCCTGCGAAGCCGCCACCGACGATGACGACGTGCGGGCGGTGGTGTGAATCTGGTGCGTGCTGGCTCGCAAGGGGATGCGCCAAGTGGCTCATAAGGTTAAAACGACCTCCTCAATAGCTGATGCGGCAGGGGGGCAAGAGGTGACAAGGTTGGGACCGGTGGAAACCGGGGCGGCGGAGTTGCGGTAGGATCACGCTATGATTGCCGGCGCATCCTGGACGTGGTGGGTGGGGTTTCATGCCGTGGTTTTGGCGCTGCTGGGGGCGGATTTTGTTCTGCAGGGGCGCAAACACAAGGCGGTGAGGCCGGAGACCGCTGCGTGGATTGGGACGGCGGTGGTGGTGCTGGCGGCGGCGGCGTTTGCGGTGTGGATCGGGATGGCGAGAGGGAGCCAGACGGCGCTGGAATGGGTGGGTGGATACACCATCGAGGCTTCGCTGAGTGTCGATAACCTGTTTGTTTTCATGGTGATCTTTCGGGGGTTCGGGCTGGGGCAGAAGCAGCAGCACCGGGCGCTGATGTGGGGGATTCTGGGGGCGGTGGTGCTGCGGGCGCTGTTTATTGCCGCCGGGGTTACGCTGATCCGGCACTTTAGCTGGATTACGTGGGTTTTCGGGGCGATTCTGCTGTATGCGGCGTGGCGGCTGGTGCGCGAGGGGTCTCCAGCGGAGGCGATTCCGGGGTGGGTGCGGCGGATTCACCCGGCTGGGGGATCGCTGCTGCCGGTGATTGTGGCGGTGGAGCTGACGGACCTGCTTTTTGCCGTGGATTCGATTCCGGCGGTGCTGGCGGTGTCGCACGATCCGTTTGTGGTTTACACGTCGAATATTGCCGCGATTCTGGGACTGCGCTCGATTTACCTGGCGCTGGCTTCGCTGCTGGACCGGTTCCGGTATCTGCATTACGGGCTGGGTGCGCTGCTAGCTTTTGTGGGGTTGAAGATGCTGGCGAGCCAGTGGATTCATATTCCGATTACGATTTCGCTGGCGGTGATCGGGGGGATTCTGGCGGTGTGCGCGGTGTGGTCGCTGATTGCGGAACGGCGGGCGGAGAGCCGGGTTTGAGGGTGGGAGGTCGGTGGTGCCGGCAATAGTTTTCTGACCGAAGCTATCGCGAATCCCGCCCTAGAGCGTTTCTAATTTAAGTGCTGACATATCCTGAGGAAGCGAAGTAGTTGGCGCACTCGCCTGGGGAGACTGTAAGGAGGAGTTGGCCGATCTGCGCCCATAGTTCTTCGGTGGATCGTCTTGCCGCTTTTCGGAGCAGTGTTTTGAGTTTGGAGAAGAACTTTTCTATGGGGTTCAGATCGGGCGAATAGGGCGGCAGATAGAGCACGGTGGCACCGGCCACGGCGATGGCTTCCTGAACCCCGTCCACTTTATGACTGCTCAGATTATCGAGGATGACGATGTCGCCGCTGTGAAGTGTGGGGCACAAAAACTGCTCCACCCAAGCCACGAACAACTCACCGTCCATGGGTCCGTCCACCACCATGGGAGCGGTCAGTTGATGGCGGCGCAGGCCGGCGACAAAGGTCGTCGTTTGCCAATCGCCGAGGGGTGCCGAACCGATGCATCGAGTGCCTCTGGGAGCACGGCCATGGCTTCGCGTCATGTTGGTCGTGGCCCAGGTCTCGTCAATGAATACAAGCTTCTCGACGTCCATCGCCGGCTGCGCTTCACTCCATGCGCGCCGCGCCGCCTGCACGTCCTCGCGCTCTTGCTCGCTGGCGTGCAGCGTTTTTTTTGAAGGTCAGATTCCACTTGTTCAACTGGTGCCAAAGAGCACCAATTTTGGTCGCAATACCCTGCAACGCCAA
Source organism: uncultured Acidobacteriota bacterium (assembly GCA_963830225.1). GTDB lineage: Bacteria > Acidobacteriota > Terriglobia > Terriglobales > Acidobacteriaceae > Telmatobacter. The sequence goes on from CAWHLO010000002.1 coordinate 11,344, forward strand.
CCGCTCTCGCAACTCCTCCAGAGTCAGCCCAGGCTCGGCTGCGATCCAGCGGCGCAAAACGGGTTCCGCCTCCTCTAACCGAGACCGGCGATGGCCGCCGATCTGAAAGCTGCTCCGCACACCGGTCTCGTGCTCCCGGTCCCGCACTTGATAAACGTAGAAGCGGCTGACCTCAAAGCGCCGCGCCACTGCCGAGGGGCGATCCCCACGGGACAGCGCTCGAAGCACACGATCACGCAAATCCTGCGAATACGACTGCATCCGGACCCTCCCTTCAAGGGACAGGATGATTATCGCATAAATGTAGATACTTAAATTAGAAATGCTCTAGCTAACCAAGGGAGGCCCCCCGGCTGTGCCGGGGTGGCAGTAGCAGTTTGACATTTCCGGGAGTCCACCCAAGAAACTCCAGAACGTGAGCCGCCAAGCACACGAGGAGGAGTTTCCGGATGGACGAGTATGAGAGTTTAAGCCACACGAAGTGGGAGTGCAAATACCACGTGATCTTCATCCCGAAGTGTCGGCGCAAGACGTTGTACGGGAGTTTGCGACCGCATTTGGGCGAGGTGTTTCGACGATTGGCCGAGCGGAAGCAGAGCCATGTTGAAGAAGGGCATCTGATGCCAGACCACGTGCACATGCTGCTATCGATTCCGCCAAAGTATGCGGTGTCGGAAGTGGTGGGGTACATCAAAGGCAAGAGTGCGATTCACCTTGCGCGGGTCTACGGCGAGCGCAAGCAGAACTTTGTAGGACAGCACTTCTGGGCGCGGGGCTATATGGTGTCGACGATAGGCCGCGATGAGACAGCGATCCGGGAGTACATTCGCAACCAGGAACAGGAAGACAGGCGGCTGGATCAGCTCAACCTGTGGAAGTGACCAGCCACCGATGAGGTGGCCCAACATCAACCGGGGCCGCGTTAGCGACCCCGCTCAAGCCGCTTTGAGCGGCTCACACAAATAAGGCCCCCGGCTCTGCCGGGGGATACTTACCGGCAAAAACAAAGACGCCGCGAGGGTGGGGCACCCCGACTAGGGACGTAGGGATGTGGCCGTGAGGACAGCACTTTGACGTGCCACGGAGAGGTGGTTCATCGGGCTCTGCGACAGGAATCTGGAAAGCTCGTCAGGGTTTGCCGCCGGCGTGCGAAGTGATTCCTTTGAGGATGAATTCCCGCACGATATTTGTTCCGGAATTTCCCGCCATCTCCACGGCGCCATTTACCAGGGTCAGGGTCAGGCCGCGGTTCTGTTTGGGGTAGTAGAGATTGGAGAGCGCCGCCGCTGCGAATACCCCAAGCACGTGGGCGTAGTTGGGCTGCCACCGCTTATGGTCAGTCCGGGCGATAAAAGAGCGCGAGATCGCGTACATGGTCCGCGATCGAAAGCTGCCGGTTCCTTTGTAGAAGTAACGCGGGTCTTCATGGAAGAGTGTGGCGAAGACTCCGCTGCTGAGCATTCTGGAGGAGAAATCGTTGGTATAGGCGGCGCCATATCGTTTGAAGAAGCCTGCGATGCCTCCGCCATAACCGGGGAAGATGTTGTTGTACTGCTCGAAGCCCGCGATGCCGGCAGCTCCTGCGAACGCCATGGGATCGATCATGGACCGGAATGCCAACTGGAATTTCTGCTTCGGCTCCATGGGTGGGGCGTTCCAGTTGTAGCTGCTGTAGAAGTTGGGAAACACGCCCCAGATGCGCTGCTGGACGGCAATCTGGACCTGCTGCTCCGATAACTGTTCCTGGATTGTCTGGCTGTTTCCGGTAACGGTGACCGTTGTGGCCGTGGTAACTGAGAGCACGACCGGCGGCATGATGCGCGTCTGCTGGGGATGGAGCGTGAGCCACCGCGACGTCCACGTGCCCAGATGCGTTGCCGAAATGGTGACCTTGTATGAACCTGCAGGGAGTGGCGCAAACGCGAATTGTCCGTCGGAACCGGAGAGCATTTCGCGCTTCAGTGCCCCGGAGCGGCTGGTGAGCACTACATGCGCTCCCTGGATCACATCACCGTTGGAGTCAAGGACGGTGCCCGTGATGGTGCATGAGCCTTGGTTAGCCGACTGCGACGATGGGTCCTGGCCCGCAGCGATCACGCCGCTTCCCACCGCGGGCGCGTTCGGCAACTCCGCGCTGGCCGTAACCGCGGCACTGTTCTGCTGGGCGTGAGCAGAGACGGCAGCACAGGCGATGAGCGAAACCGCTGCAATGAAGGCCGGCCCCCAGAGTTTGGAGAGATTTCTGATTATGAGTGTTCGCGAGTGAGCTGCGGAGTGTCTCGCCCTTTCCGCTGTGCATAAGACAATCAACGCGCAATCTCCTCGCATGCGTTCTCAGGTACGTGGGGCCGAATTTTCCACACAGATGCCGAAGACTGGGGAGCCCGGCCATCTAGATGGACGGGCACTAACTTATCGTGTAAGCAGCAATTTAGATGAAGCTTTCGTCATTTAGCCGCGGGTGTATCTGTGCAGGTTCCTATTGGGTACTACGATGCGCTGTAATTATAGCTTGGCGAGCTTGGGGTTGGTTACTTTTGGCGAGTGAGCGGGGAAGAGGATAGGGAGCAGGGACGTAGGGACTAAGGGACATAGGGACGTAGGGCATGGGTGTGGAGAAGGGTATTGCCGCTTCGTCCCGGGGCCCAAAGACGGGACCCGGGGCGTCTGCGGGTTTCAGGACTGGTAGAGGGGGCGGCGGGAGGCTTTTTGCGCGCCTTCCCATGCGGGGATCCAGGATGGGAGTTCATTACCCCAGGAGCGAACGACGGAGATGACGCGGTCGGGACGGCCGAGATCGTACCACTCGAGTTGCTGAAGGCGGAGAGCGAGCAGACGATGGGCGTTGAAGGTCAGCACGTCTCGCGCGAAATCCCTTGTGGGAATGGTTTCGTAGAGGGGGGCAGGCACGACCAGATCGCCACTGTCATCGCACTGCGGAAGCGACATATCAAGCACGGCCACGAGCTTGGGCAGGGTGACGAACGACATCCAGAGGAATGCCGATGCGTGGCCGACCATGACGAAGGTGTTCCAGAGGGCTCCGGAGACGAAAAGGCGCTCGGCGAGCGGGCGAGCGGGTTTTTCTTCGAAACCGCGCACGCGGAAAAGGTTCAAGCCGGCGGCCGGCCCGATTTCGATCCAGCCAAGCTCCATGGCCGGGTTCTGCGCCTTTGTGCCGAGCATCACGATGGAATCGCGATGGTTGCGGGCCATGCCAAAGGCGGACTCGAGCGATGCGTTGAACGCAGCTTCATCGGAGTAGTAATGATCGGAGGGCAGGATGGCAACCAGGGCATCGGGATCCTGAGCCATGATGTGCTGCAGGCTGAGGATGATGGCTGGAGCGGTGCCGCGGTTGGAGGGCTGGATGAGCCGCAGCGATGCGGCGGGGCCCTGATCCTGCTCATAGAAGCGCTCATGAGTCCGCGTGAGAGCAACGATGGTTTGCCTGGGGCGGATGCTTCTTGCGGCTCTTTGCCTCGTCTGCTCCAGCAGGCTGTGCGGCCCGAAGACGCGGCAGAACTGCTTGGGGCGGTCATCGCCGCTGATCAGTTCAGTGAGGCCGCGAAGGCGGGAGCCGTCGCCGCCGGCGAGGATGAGCGCCCAGCGCTTTTCTTCAGCGACGTAGGTTTGCAGGCGGGCGGACGCAGGTTCCGGGTTGTCGTCCAGATGGTGCTGATGCGTAGCAGAGTTCAGGGGAAGAGCAACGCCAGTCGGGGTTTCAAGGAGTTCCTGGGCCAAGAGGGACATAGTATTTCGTCTCCAGTTGGTTGGTTGTTTGTGGTAAGGCCGGCTGGCGCAGAAGATAGAGTCATATGCGCTTCAGACGGAGCCCGGAAGCTGCAAGCCGAGAGGGAGGAATTTGAATTGCGTGCTTCCTCAGGGTCCCGAACGATCTTGCGTCTCCGGAGTTCGGGACGGGGGCCTAGCGGAGAACTCTGTTTATGATGCCACTGCCCACGCCGGGGAAACATCTGGGAAAACTACTAGTTTTTTGTTACTCGTTTTCAACAAAGGGGGCGGGCTCGGCCGGGGACGGGGCGATGAGGCCTTCCTGGATGGCGAAGCGGGTGAGCTCGGCGACGGTGTGAGCGCCCAGCTTGCTCATAAGGCGGCTGCGATGGAACTCCACGGTTCGAACGGAGACAAAGAGGATGGCCGCGATTTCCTTGTTTTGTTTGCCTTCCGCGATCATCTGCAGGATTTGCCTCTGGCGGGTGGTTAAGTCAAGCAGACGCCGGGAAGTCTTGATGGATCTTCCTTTTATTTCTTCAACGACGTTGTGGCTCAGGCCCGGAGAGAAGTAGATATGGCCCTGGCGTGCCTGTTCGATGGCAGTCAGTAACTCCTCTGACGCGCCGGACTTGAGGACATAGCCGGAGGCGCCCACCTCCATTGCTTTGCGTACATAGATGGCGTTGGAGTGCATGCTGATGAAGACGAGTTTCACCCTGGGCCGCGCTTTTCTGATTTCGCGGGCGGCGTCGATTCCGTTCAGGATGGGCATGCTTACGTCGAGCACCACGAGATCCGGGTTGGTGCGGGCAGCCTCGCGAACGAGGGCATCGCCGTTATCTGCCACACCGACAATGTGGTAGCGGGTCTCGAGCAGTTTTCTGATGCCTTCGAGGATGAGAGAGTGATCATCGGCGAGGAGGATTCTAGCTTTCGTCATTGCGATCCTCCGAGAGTGTGGCCAAGAGTGGGACGGAGGCCGTGATGGTAGTGCCCTGGCCAGTTTCAGATGAGAGATGCAACGTGCCATTCACCATGCGGATCCGTTCTTTCATACTTACGATTCCGAGGCCGGTTTTGTTTCTTAGCTGATCTGCCGAAGACCCGATTCCATTATCCTGCACCTGCAATTGCATTTGACCGTCTGTGACTTGCAGCGCGACGCGGACTTCGCTGGCATTGCCGTGCACCCTGGCGTTGCGCATGCTTTCCTGTGCGATGCGATAGAGGCAGGTTGCTTCCGCACTGCCGAGGTGCTCATCCATCAGCGAGCCTTCGAAGTCGACAATGATGCCGTGTGCTTTCTGGAACTCTTCACAGAAGTCCTCAAGCGCCACGCTGAGGCCGAAGTCGCGGATGACGGATGGATGCAGCCCGTGAGATATGCGGCGAAGCTCGTGGGATGCGCGTAATGTCTGCTGCTGCAGGGCGTGCATGTGGGCGCGCGCTTCGCACATGGAGTCTGGTAATTCGTTTGCCAATCTGCCCAGTTCGATAGAGAGGAAGGCCAGTTGCTGAGTTACGTCGTCGTGGAGTTCGCGCGCCAGATTGCTGCGCTCTTCTTCCTGCGCGGTGAGCAGACTGCCGGCCAACTCGCGCAATTTCTGCTCGCTTTCACGGAGTTTTTCCTCTGAGTCTTTACGCACGGAGATATCGGAAACAAAACTGACCGCAAGCTGGCCGTGCTTGGTCTGGACGCCACTCAGGCTTATATCAATGGGAAACTCGGTGCCATCTTTGCGCAGGCCGATCAGGTTTTGCTCCATTCCCATGGTGCGTGGCCTGGGGTCGGTAAGAAGAGCCGTACGATGCGCGCTATGCCGTTCCCGTAATGCGGGGGAGATAAGAATGTCGTGATTCTGCCCTAACAGCTCGTTAGCCGTGTAGCCGAAGATCTCGCTGGCCATCCGGTTCGCCAACACAATTTTGCCTTCGGTGTCGACGGCCAGGATGGCCTGGGACGCGGTGTCGAGGAGCGCCCGGTTGGTGGCCTCGCTCTCGCGCAATGCCTCTTCGATTTCTTTGCGTTCGGTGATGTCTTCAGTGAAGATGAGGATCCCCTCGGGTAAGCCGTATGTTTCTCCCCAGGGACGAATCTCCCAGTGCATCCATTGGACGCGACCCCTGTACTCCCATCGGTCTGCCTCGGCGCGCAGCGTTTCGCCCTGCAAGCAGTGCTGGTGGATGGCCTTCCAGCGCTCGGGGATATCAGGGAAGACGTCGTAGTGGGAGCGGCCGACAATCCGCTCGTATTCCACATGGTAGTCCGTACACCATCGCTCGCTCACCTGCAGGTAGCACATGTCCCTGTCGAGCATGGCCACGGCAGCCGGCACATAGCGCACGAAGCTCTTCAGCAGTTCTTCGCGCGCGTTCAGCAGGGCCGTGCGCTGGCGGATGCGTTCATCCAATTCCGTATTGAGGGTGGAGAGTTGTTCCTGTGCCCGATCAGACTGAATGCTGTATCGCTTTGCGTTTCGATAGAGAGAGGCGACAATGCCAACGATCAGGCCATAGCTGAGGATGAGCACCCAAAAGAATCGCTTGCTTGCCGCGTTCAGCGCGCTTTCTCTGAGGGAAAGCAGGCGCTCTTCTTCCTGAAACATGTCGTCCACCAGCGCCTGAAGGGTGCCGTAGGCATCGGTGGGAATGTTTGCGCGCGGCCGGGTTGGGGATGGGCCGGGGCCGACGGCGCGATTCGTCTCCATTGCCGCGGCAAGTGTTGCAAAACGGCGTTCGACCAGAGGCCGCAGTTGGGCGAAGGTCTGTACCTGCTGCGGGTTGTCGGCGGTGAGATCGGCAAGGCGAGCGATCTCGCTTTGAGCGGCTTGTCTCGAGGCTTGATATGAATTGCGGAATTCCGGCCGTCCGGTGAGGGAAAAACCTCGCTGGCTGGCTTCGGCGGTTCTGACATCGGAAAGGACGCGCTGGAGCGAAAGTTCGAGCTGCAGCGAGTGACGGACCCACAAGGCGCGCTGCTGAGCTTGCCGCGCTACCGTCCACATCACCACGCCGATGAGAACAGGAATGGTGAGCAGGAGCACAAGACGACTCAAAGCCTGCAGGTGAAGCGCTCGTGCTCGTCCTGACTCAAGCATAACGCTACGGCGCGCCGTTACTTTAACGCGACTAAGTTCAATAATATAATGCCGATCCGGTTATCGCATGGCAGTTTATTGCCGGGCCTGGCTTCGGCAATACCCGTTCCTTTTTCCCAGGAATCGCGGAAAGGGCTGGTCAAGTCTTGAGTGGGCAGTGCCGGGGTTTTAAAGCTACGGGTGGGCCGACAGGTCAAGCTTGCGGATGTACTTATCGGGCGGATGGGGACGGATATTCCGCTGAGTAGTCACAGTCTTGCTGAGGGCACTCCCAGGTCTCGATCTTCATGGAGTGATCGACTTCGGCGAGATAGAGGACGGATCCACAGACCGGGCATTGCCTCAAAGAACCGCGCGAATCGTCGAACTGCCCGGCGATTCTGTCTGAATAACCATTCGTGTCGCGGAAAATCCGGGTGCAGCCGCGGCGTTCGCAGGCATGATAGGAACGAATCTCTTCGGAATCTTCTTCAAGCATCACACGCCGCATCGAAGTGTGATGCACATCGCACAGAGGCGAGAATTGCTGCCTGGAAGTCATGGGCGAAATTTTATCCCACCTCTTGTGTCCCTAAGAGGAATGCCCGCGATGTGTGAAACTTCCGGATGAGAGAAGCGCGACTCGGGCTTACGACGAAAGGTGCGCTGTACTCTCTTCGCCCACTGGATCAAGATCAGCGCGGAACGAGCGGGGGAGTTCCGCATCATTGAACTCAACGCCGGAAGCCGCTAATTGCTTCGCCGTTCTTTCAAGCGCGGCTCTCTTTGTCTGGAGCTTGCTCTCGGCCACTTTTTTATCTTCCGGAGTGGCGAAGACCTCGTACTTGCCGAGGTAGTCGAGCTTACGATCGTAGAAATCGATCTCCTGATGAAGGGACCTGAGGAAATATTTGTCGCGTGGAGGTTCAGGCTTCGCCATAAAGTTTCCTTTCGACTGAATGAACAAGGGCGGTCTTGAGGACCGCCCCGCTCATTGAGTTTTTTGTTGTATGTTTCAAGCTGACTGAACGTTCTCAGCCTGAAAGCCCTTGGGGCCTCTTACGACGTCAAACATGACTGTCTGACCTTCCTGCAGGCTGCGGAAGCCGCCGCCTTGAATCGCCGAGAAATGCACGAAGACATCCTCGCCGTTGGCCCGGCTCAGAAAGCCAAATCCTTTTGCGTCGTTAAACCATTTCACTGTTCCCTGTTCCATTAAACTTGTTCCTTGTAGATTGATGTACCGCCGAACACAATGTGGAATTGGTTGCGAGTGGCGGTAACGCGGAACAAGCAAGAAAGACCAAATCGAATTCTTCGATCTCTTTTAGATTACACCATCTCATTGCAGAATTCCAGGCGGATGACGGATTGACGGAGCGCTTCTGTCTGTCTGGATTCGCGTGAGACTGGCATTCGATTTCCCCTCATGCGTTGCCCAGAGTCCAGGTCAGGATTGCAGATTTTTCTTTGCAGTGTGGGGTTGCTTAGTCCGTTGTTATCTGGACTAAGTCAGCTTCTTGTTTATGTGTGGGCTGCTGGCGTTCGCGCCATGCAGGTAGGACAAAGTGCTTGAGGTGCGCCACGACGCTACCGATATGCATGGAGCTGTGCAGGAAGTGTCTTGCCCTGAGGGGGCCGGCGACGCGGATCTCCCTGACCCAGTGGGCGGCGGCGCTGGCGGAGCAGCCGCACTGGGAGCAGTCGGGGTCGCCGCCAAAGACGCAGGGATCGACGTGAGTGCGCAGATCGGCGGAGTAGTTTTTGGAAAGCCTGGAAAAGGTGCAATCGCGCGGCGACTGGGGCGGGTGCAGCAGCGCATGCGCATAGCCCTGGGGGGTAAGCAGCTTGGGATACAACTTGCGCAGGCGCGGCAGCTCGCGGGCCACAGACTCGCGCTGCTCCCGGCTGAGCATCTCCGCGCTCTGCTCTCTGCGCTGGGGCGAATAGATGCTCACCCAAATGTTGCGTACCTCATCGCGGTCGTTCCAGAAGCGCACGTATTCTTCGAGGTATCCGTCGCGCCCGAGCATTTGCGCGGTGATGGTCCAGTGGATGTTGACCTTGCGGCCGGCGAGGTTGGTGAGGATGCGATCGTAGGTGGCGGGATGGCGGCGAACGTTGTGGTGCTCCGGCAGGCCATCAATGGAGACGGCGGCGACGAAGCCATAGAGGTCGATCCATTCCAATGGAATGGGGATGATGCCGCTGGTGACGACCATGCTGAAGATGCCGCGGGCACTGAGCTCGGGCAGAATGCGGCTTAGCTCGCGGTGGCGCAACATGGGTTCGCCTCCCACCAGCGAGACTTGCAGGGGCTTATGCTGGTCCACCAGCCGGAGCACGCCACTGACCAAGTCGTCACCGCGCTTGTCATTCAGCTCGCGCAGAGTGATCTCGCCGCCGAGGTGGTCTTCTCCGTAGGCGTAACAGCCTGGACAGCGGAGTGGACACTCCCGCGTAATTTCGATTGAAAGCAGCGGGGTGTGGCCCCGGAGGATTTTGCTCCAGGACTTGAGTATGTGTGTGGGCCGCAACCTGTCACCCCGTGGGGACTGCATATTGAACAGCGCACAAACTTTCGACTCTCTAGTAGACGCCGCACGGTGCGGAAGGATGCTTGTTTTATTCGGGTAGCGTCGTAAGGGATGGCAGGTGGCTGGGTTGAAGTGGCGGTTACCACTCCTCGAAGACGATGGGGCGGCCGGGCGCGAGGAGGGAATGGCGGAGGAAGTTGGCGTCGTCGTGGTGGGGGAAGTCGTTGCGGTAGTGGGCGCCGCGGCTTTCAGTGCGGGCGAGGGCGGAGGCGAGGATGGCCTGGGCGACGCGGGTGATGGAGAGGGCTTCGGCGAGGCGGCGGCTCCATTTTTGAGCGGTGGCGAGGGGGGCGAGGGCTTCGGCGCAGGCGGACTGATCGGCGAGACCGCGGCGCAGGGCGGCGTCGTCGCGGAGCAAGCCGGCATTGGCCCACATGGAGGCTTGCAGGCGGGCGATGACGGCTTCTACCTGGGATTCTTCGCCGGCAGATAGGGGATTGGGAGGCTCGGGTAGCGGGACGAAGACGGGGGAGTCGTCCGGCATGGCGGGAAGGGCATCGGCGAGCATGGATTTTGCGGCGCGGGCGCCGAAGACGAGCCCTTCAAGGAGGGAGTTGGAGGCGAGGCGGTTGGCGCCGTGGACGCCGGTGCAAGTGGCTTCTCCTGCGGCGTAGAGGCCTCCGACGCTGGTGCGGCCGGCGAGATCGGTGCGGATGCCGCCCATGAGGTAGTGGGCGGCAGGGCGGACGGGGATGAGGTCGCGGCTGAGATCGAGGTTGTAGCGGGCGAGGAAGGCGCTGATGCCGGGGAAGCGTTCGCGCGGGTGGACGTCGCGGACGTGGCGCATATCGAGGTAGACGGGAAGTGGATCGCCGGACGGCGACAGTCCTTCACGAGCAATGGCGCGGGCTACGACGTCGCGTGGGGCGAGCTCGAGGTTGGGGTGGTAGCGCTCCATGAAGCGCTCGCCGCGGTGGTTGAGAAGCCATGCGCCTTCGCCGCGGAGGGCTTCAGAGATAAGGAAGCGCGGGGCGCCGGGGAGCGAGAAGCCGGTGGGATGGAACTGGTAGAACTCCATGTCTGCCAGCTCGGCGCCTGCTTCAGCAGCGAGAGCGATGCCGTCTCCGGTGGCTAAGGCGGGATTGGTGGTGTCTGAATAGACCTGGCCTGCGCCGCCGGCGGCGATGAGGACGGCGCGGGCGGCTACGCGGGAGAAAGCATGCGGAGCGGTGGGGCCGGAGGTGGCGGAGGCGAGGTCGGCACCGACGACGCGGTTGCCGGCGGTGAGCAGACGGGTGACCATGGTCCACTCAGCGAAGCGGATGCGCTTGCGGGCGCGGGCGAAGGCGACTAGGGAGCGGCTGATTTCGGCGCCGGTGGCGTCGCCGTTGGCGTGGAGGATGCGCGGGAGCGAGTGAGCGCCTTCGCGGGTGCGGAGCAACTCGCCGGCCTCCTGGTCGAAGTGGGCGCCCCACTCCATGAGCTCGGAGACACGAAGCGGGCCTTCCGAGACGAGAGCTTCAGCGGCGGGGCGGTAGACGAGGCCGTCGCCGGCGTTGACGGTGTCTTCAAGGTGGAGGGCGATGTCGCGGTCGCCTTCGAGGGCGACCGCGATGCCGCCCTGGGCGTAGTGGGTGTTGGATTCGCCAAGGGATTCCTTGGTGACTACGAGGACATCGCCGTGGCGAGCGAGTTCAACTGCCGCGCGGAGGCCGGCTACGCCGGCACCCATCACCAAGAAGTCAACGCGGGAAAGTGAGGCCATTAATTTGAGGCTAACATTTTGGGCGGCTTTCAGCTGTCAGCTTTACGTGCCTCCTTTTGGGAGGCCCGGGAGTTTGGTGGTTAGGTGAAGTGGGCTCGGTAAGTCTGGTTCGCTTCGAGGGGGACTTCTACTGTGCCGTCGGAGTGGGGGTGGAGCTTGAGATTGGCTATGGAGTGGATTTGCTGGCCGGCGGGGGCGCGGAGGCGGTAGGAGCCGGTGAAGTCGGGGTGGAGAGTGGCGGCGGTGGCTTTGCCGTTGTCCCAGCGTATATCGACGGTGACGGCGCCGCGGGCGCGGAGGCCTTTGACTTCGCCGGAGGGCCAGGCGGCGGGCAGCGCGGGGAGCAGGTCGATGGAGCCGGCGTGGCTCTGGAGAAGCATCTCGGCGAGAGCGGCGGTGGCGCCGAAGTTGCCGTCAATTTGGAAGATGTGAGCGCGGCCTTCGTAAATGTCCATGAGGTTGCCGCTGGTGCTGACCTTCATGAGCATGTTGAGGGATTCGGCGGCTTTGTCGCCGTGGTTGAGGCGCGCCCAGAAACAGATGGCCCAGGCGCGGCTCCAGCCGGTGTATGCGCCCCCGTGGGCGAGGCGGCGCTCAAGTGAGGCCTGGGCGGCTTTGGCGAGTTTGGGCGTGCCGCGCGGGGTGAATTCGCCGCCAGGATAGAGCGGATACATGTGGGACATGTGGCGCTGGCCGGGCGTGGCTTCTTCAAAGTCGATGGACCACTCCTGTAGCTGGCCCCAGCGGCCGATCTGGTAGGGGATGAGGCGCTCACGGGCGGCGGCTAACTTGGCGGCGAAGTCAGAGTCCACGCCGAGTTCTTTGGCGGAGTCGATGCAGTTGGTGAAGAGCTCGCGGATGAGGGCCATGTCCATGGTGCATCCGGCGCTGGTCATCGCGGGCTTGCCGTCGGGAGCCATGAAGTTGTTTTCAGTGGACTCGGAGGGGCAGGTGGTGAGGCGGCCGTGGCCGTCGGGGATGAGCCAGGCGAGGCAGAATTCGGCTGAGCCCTTCATGAGCGGATAGGCGCGGGTGCGGAGGAATTCGCGGTCGCGGGTGAAGCGGTAGTGCTCGTAGAGGTGAGCGCAGAGCCAGGGTCCGCTCATGCTCCAGTTGGCCCAGGTGGGCTGGCCGACGCCCATGCCGACGGGATTGGCGGTGCGCCAGAGGTCGATGTTGTGGTGGGTGACCCAGCCGGGCAGGTTGTAGGTTTCGCGGGCGGCGCGGGTACCGGTGTGGCTGAGGTCGTGGACGAGGTTGAAGAGCGGTTCGGCGCACTCGCTCAGGTTGCAGGTTTCAGCGGGCCAGTAGTTCATTTCGATGTTGATGTTGGATGTCCAGTTGGAGCTCCACGGGGGCTGAGTCTCGTAATTCCAGATGCCTTGCAGGTTGGCCGGCTGGGAACCGGGACGCGAGCTGGCGATGAGCAGGTAGCGGCCGAATTGGAAGTAGAGAGCGAGCAGCGAGGGATCGGGCGAGGTGGGAAAGCTTTTGACGCGCTGGTCAGTTGGCTGGTCCGGATTGGGACCGAGGGTGAGGCTGACGCGGTCGAAGAGGTGGCGGTGGTCGGCGATGTGGCGTTCGCGCAGGGCAGCAAAGGTGCGCTTGCCGGCGGCGTCGATCTGTTGGGCGGCGCGGGCGTTGATTTCCTGCTGTGGCGTGTCGGGTCTCTGGTCGTATCCGCGGTAGCCCGTGGTAGCGGTGAGTATAAGAGTGCAGGCGGTGGCATCGCGGAGGACGAGCTTGTTGCCGTCGTGCGCGACGTGGCCTCCTTCAGCTTTGGCTTCAACGAGGGCGGCAAAGTTCATGCCTTCGCCGGGCAGGTCAGAGAGGACTACAGGCGTTTCACTGCCGGGATGGCCTGCGCCGGCGACGTGTTTGGGGGCTTTGCCGGTGAGGAGCAGGCGATTGGCGCCGGCGGGCTGGAGGGATTTGGTGAGCGGGCCGTCAAACCAGATGGTGGCATTGAGGGCGCCGGGCCTGCTGGCGGAGAGGCGCAGTACGATGGCCTGATCGGGGGCGGATGAGAAGGCGGTGCGCTCAAAGTCAATGCCGCCGGCCGTGTAACGCGTGGTGGCGATGGCGTTGCGGAGGCTCAGTTCGCGGCGGTAGTTGGTGATTTCGCCGGCATGGTCGCAATCGACATGGAGGTTGCCAAGAGGCTGGAAGGCTTCAGCGAAGAGACCCTGCATCTTATGGCAGAGGTCGTCGGCGAGGTGGTAGTTTTTTTGCTCGAGGACGGCCTTGCGGATGGGGGTCAGCCATTTTGGTGCGTCGAGGTTGTTGCCGTCGACGGGCATGCCGGACCAGAGAGTGTCTTCGTTGAGCTGGAGGGTTTCTTTGGCGGCATCGGTGGGCAGAGGGCCGGAGGTGGAGGTGGGCCGGACAAGAGGATTGGCGGCATCGATGGGGTCGGAAGCGGGGTTGATGGCGCCGCCACCGTAGACCATGGCGCCGAGGCGGCCGTTGCCGATGGGCAGCGCGTCAAGCCATTGGGATGCGGGCCGGGTGTACCAGAGGGTGAGGCCGTCAGGCTCGGCGTGTGCGGCTTGAGCGAGGCCGAAGCGGCGGGCGAAGGGAAGGGATCCTGCGATTGTGGAGGCAGTAAGAAGAAAGCGGCGGCGTGTCAGATGACGCATGGAGTCTTCCTTTAACGCTAACGTTACGGCGCGAAAACTTCGCCGCTGGAATTGTACCCGAGGAATGCAATTGCTTGTGGAGGCGGAGTCTAGCAGGCCGGAGGGAAAGCGGTTTTGCGATTACCTGGGGCGCGGGCGTGAATCTGCCGATCAAGCGTGGCGATTATCCGCGCACGATTACGCTGATGATGACGGTGATGTTCTGCTTCAACGAGCCGAATGGGAGCCGGAACGCGAATTAAGCGCATTGGGGCCCATTCCTGTGCGGAATGGGCCCTGGTGCGTTGGGTGAAATTTGGCCTGCCTACTTCTTGCCCCAGAAATCGGGCGAGGCCGTGAGCCAGGAGGCAGGCACGTAGCTCATCTGCGGGACGACGGCAAAGAGGTCTGACTCGGCGGACTTGACGGTGACCGAGCCGAGCTCGCGCATCACCTGCAGTTGATCCGCGCCGGCGGTCTTGGGCAGGTTGTTGCCTTGGAGCATCTCCTGATCCACGCCGGCGAGAGACTTTAAGGGCGTGATAACGAGGTACACCTCACCGCTACCTTCTCCATAATCCTTCTCATAGACGGCCCAGTGGGCATCGGCGTCGGATGCGTAAGCTTTGCCGTACAGCTTGGCCAGATGCTCAAAGTCCTGATGATGGCCGTTTTTGATTTCATAGAGGGTCATGTCGAAGAAGCGCATCTGCGAGAGATCGACATCGGGCCTGAGACTGAGGTCTTTGCGGTACTCGTAGATGCTGCCATGAGTCTGAGTGAGCATGGGGCCCTCAGTGGCGTTGTCGGCCTTGAGCGCGTCCTGCAGCTTGGTGTCGGACATGGTCTGCTGGTGCTCCTTCTGCATTTGGGCGAAGGAGTCGTATCCGGCTATGAAGATGGCGCGGGGAGCGCCGGTGATATTGGTCAAGCCGAGGTAGTGGACGGGAGCTTTGGCCGTGCGAAGGGCCTGTACCTGGGAGCTCTCGTTCTTGATGACGGCGCTTGCCATGCCGGGCTTGATGGCTTCATTGGCGAGGTAGATGTATTTGCTGGGGCTGTGTGTCTGGCCGGGTTGTTGCGCGAGAGCGGCGGGCGCCGTACTCAGGGTGACTCCTCCAATGAGGAGACACAGGGCAACGTTTACTGCCGGATGGGATTTCATAAGGACAAACCTCCTGGGGATACCTTGGGGGAAAGGAGCATCAAGCATAGCACCAGAAAGTTTGCGAGTCACAGGAAAAGATAGATGCGGAAGGACCGGCCCAAATTGGGAAGGGCCGGTCCTGATGAGAGTGTGGTGCGCGGAGGGGGCTACTCGTTGTAGTGGAGGAGGCTGAAGACGTCATACTCGGAGAATCGGTCACGGCCTTTGAGGAAGTCGAGCTCGACGGCGAAGCAGAGGCCGGCGATGGTGCCGCCGAGCTGCTTGACGAGCTTGATGGTGGCTTCCATGGTGCCGCCGGTGGCGAGGAGGTCGTCGACGAGGACGACATTCTGGCCGGGGGCGATGGCGTCTGTGTGGATCTCGAGGGTGTCAGTGCCGTATTCGAGGTCGTAAGAGACGCGGGCCACGGTGGAGGGCAGCTTGCGCGGCTTGCGCACAGGAACGAAGCCGGCGTTGAGACGATAGGCGAGCGCGGGGCCGAAGATGAAGCCGCGGGCTTCGATGCCGAGGACCAGGTCGACCTTGCGTTCGAAGTAGTGCGAGGCGAGCGCGTCAATGAGCTGGGCGAAGCCGGTCCTGTCTTTCAGCAGCGTGGTGATGTCGTAAAAGAGGATGCCGGGCTTGGGAAAATCGGGAACGGTGCGCACCAGGCGCTTGAGGGCTTCAACGTCGACATGCTTGGTTTGTTCGGGCATGGATTGATTATAAAAGCAGGGATCAGGGAACAGGGACTAGGGAACAGGGACTTAGGGACGTTGGGATCAGGTCCCTGTTTTTCTTACCAGGCGCCTTCTATGTGGAAGGAGTCGAGGGCGGCGGCTTCTTTTTCTTCGAGGAAATGCTCGATGATGCGGTCGACGCGGCTACCGCGGGGGCCGTGTCGGAGGCTGGCGCGCAGCTCGTCGAGGTCGTCGGGATGGCCGGAGGCGACGATTTCGACATCGCCGTCTTCCGTGTTGCGAACCCAGCCACGCAGCTCGAGCTCGCTGGCTTCGCGGTGAACGAACCAGCGGAAGCCTACTCCCTGAACGCGGCCTTGAATGAGGAAGTGAAGAACCATGGTACCTGCCAAGGCCAGTGTGGCAGATGGGTTGGCGGGGGCGCAACCGGCTGGCGATGCGTGCTGCCCGGGGCGCGCGCCGCGCTACACTAAAGTTCACAATGGTCTTTGTTCTGGATAACTACGACTCGTTCACCTACAACCTTGTCCAGTACCTGGGAGAGCTGGGCGCGAAGGTGGTGGTGCGGCGGAACGATGAGCTGACGCCTGAAGAGGTGGAGGCGCTGAAGCCGGAGCGGATTCTGCTATCGCCGGGGCCGTGTACGCCGCATGAGGCGGGCATTCTGGTGCCGCTGATACGGCATATGGCGGGTTCGCCACGGCGAATTCCGATACTGGGCGTTTGCCTGGGGCATCAGGCGATTGGCGAGGCGTTTGGCGGGCAAGTGGTGCGGGCACGAACGCTGATGCACGGCAAGACGAGCGCCGTGGAGCACGACGGCAAGGGCATTTTCAGCGGGCTTCCGACGCCGCTGACGTGCACGCGTTACCACTCGCTGATTGTGGCCGAGGACGGGTTGCCGGGCGAGCTTGAGGTAACGGCGCGTTCGGGTGAGGCGGACGGCGCAGGGACGGTGATCATGGGGCTGCGGCACCGCAGCCTGCCGATCGAGGGAGTGCAGTTCCACCCGGAGAGTGTGCTGACCGAGGGCGGCCATCAGATGATCAAGAACTTTCTGGAAATGTAAACGCGATGCGGCGCAGACGGCGATTCATGATGCGGCTGGCGGCCGGTTGCGGCCTGTTGGGCATGGCTGCGCTGGCGGGCGCGAACAGGGCTGCTGGGCAGGCTTCGAGATCCCCGGTCTCAGAATCAAGACCGGGGGCACCCACGGCGGTGCCGGCGGCTGTGGCATCTCAGGTGCCCAAAAGCGAGGCACCCGGGGCACCCACGGCTGCTGGAGCACCCACTGCACCTGGGGTACCCACTGCTGCTGGGACATCGCCTGCTGCCGCGGCTGTTGTGCCGGCTGCGGGTGCGCCGATTGCGATTGTGCCGTTGGCCGGGAAGGCCGGTGCGGCGGCCACCGTGACCGGAGCGCTGGAGGTGACAGGCGACAAGGCAATGATTGCCGCCAGCGGGTCAGTTACTTCAGGCAAAGCAACGACGGATGTGACGCTGCCCGAACGCGGCGTGCTGCGCGTTTGCGCCGCGACTACGGTGAAGCTGGCAGCGGATACGAGCGTTCCCGAGGAGGAAAAGCCGGGGCTGCTGATGGCGCTGGATCACGGGGCGCTGGAGGCGGACTTTGCCACGGGGCGCAACTCCGACATGGTGCTGACGCCGGATTTTCGCATCCTGATCAGTGGGCCGGGCAAGGCCGACGTGAAGGTGCGGCTGGGGAGGCAGGGCGATACCTGCGTGGACAATGCCGGCGTGAATGCGCCGTATGTGCTGGTGTCGAGCCTGTTCGAGGGCGGTGTTTACCGCGTGCAGCCGGGGCAGCGTGTGATGTTCGAGCACGGCAGCCTGCGGACGGTGGTGGACAAGGAGAAGGAGCCGTGTGGCTGTCCGCCGGCGGCGAAGCCGGGCACGAATGAGTTTCCGCTGGCGCAGAGCGAAGGGCTGGCGCCGCTGGCGAAACCGATTCCTGCGGAGAAGGGTGCTCCGCCGGAGACGCATCTGCCGCTGGTGTATAACAGCGCGGAACATGTGCCGAAGCCGGCTGCGCAAGCCCAGGTCGAGGCGCCTGGGGCACCCACGGCCGGTGTGGTCGCGCCTGCGAAACAGCATGCGGTGAAACACAAGCGTGGGTTCTTCAGGACAATTGGGAGATTCTTCAAGCGGATCTTCGGGGCGGGAGGATGAGTGAACCGGCCGACACCGCTCTGTCTTTACCTCAATGATTTTGCTCTGGGAACCGCTGGACGCTGAGGAAGGAAAATCGCGAAAAAAGGAGGGGAAGAAGTGCAGAGGTTACGCAGCCGGCGGCATGTTCAGGCGCTTCTCGATTTCGAGCAATCGACCCTCAAGGGTGGTCATGCGCTTTTTGAGAGCCGATTCCATCTGGTCCATTTCCTGGAAGCGATTTTGGACCGTCTGGGTAAAGCCATATATCCCCTTGAGGATTTCAGTCTGGTTATCGCGGATGGCTTCGATCAGACGGTCTTCGAGTGTCTTCATCTCAGCACGGAGGTCGGAGATGTCGCCTTTTGTTGCGGGAAATTCTCGGTCGCTGGACATATTTGACTCCAATAGTATCACCGAAAGCATAAAGGCCTCATCGGGAGATCCAATGGACGCGCGTATGTTGAGGTTTGTGCGTATTGATCGATCAAGAAAGCGGCGGGCCTTCCCGGACGGGGTTTTTCAGGATGGTTGGGCGATTCTTTATGCGGATCTTCGGGGCCGATTGAAAGTGCGGACCGCAAAGGTTCGCACGGATGAGTGAGCAATGAAGAACAGATGTCTAAGCAGGTCAGGATTTAAGTATCACTTCTTCTCGTCCCGGCGCGTAATTGGCCTTGGGATACTGAGTTTCATCTTCTGTCTGGGGCTGACCGGAGTGGCGGCAGCCCGGGACGCGCAGCCGCTAAAACCGGCGCCGAAGCCGCTCTATCGCGATCCGGTTCACGATGGTGCGGCTGATCCATCGATGGTTTGGGATCGCGCGGGCAAGAAGTGGTTGATGTTCTATACCAACCGCCGGGCGGACCTGGTGACGAAGGATTCTAAAGACGTTGCCTGGGTTTATGGAACACGGATCGGCATTGCACAGTCTGTGGATGGAGGACGGACCTGGAGTTATGTGGGTGTGGCCAGGATTCCGTATGGAAAGCCCGATTACACTTTCTGGGCTCCGGATGTTTTCTGGAGCGGCGGCATGTATCACATGTATGTGGTTGCCATTCCGGGCATCTTTCACGACTGGAATGCGCCGCGGGCGATCATTCACCTGACAAGCGCGGATCTGCAACATTGGAAGTATCAAGGGACGCTGCATCTGGGCTCGGACCGGGTGATCGATCCGTATGTGTTTGAGGTGTCAAAGGGACACTGGCGGATGTGGTACAAGGACGAGCGCGACCATAGCTACATTCACTATGCCGACAGCAGCGATCTGTTTCACTGGAAGGCGATGGGAGCGGCCATTACGGATCGGCCGAGCGAGGGACCGATTGTCTTTCGATGGAAGGGGAAGATCTGGCTGATTGTGGATGCGTGGCATGGGCTGGCTGTGTATCACTCAACGGATGCGCTGCACTGGGTTCCGCAGAAGGAGAACCTGCTGTCTGGAGCCGGGAAGATGCCGACGGACCGTTCGGAAGGGCATCATGGCGATGTGGTGGTGAGTGATGGGCGGGCTTACCTGTTCTATTTTGTGCAGCAGGTGGGGCCGGACCGGATTGCGGGGAATCCGATTTCAGGGCACCGGTCTGTGATCCAGGTGGTGGAGCTGCATGAGAAGGATGGGGAACTGACGGCAGATAGAAACAAGCCTGTGCATATCGACCTGAGACACGGGAATGCGCCGGTGGATGCCGGCGCAGGTGGCTCCCGGTCGAATTGATCCGATTGGAGGGGAATCCCATGTCCCGCGCCGCGGCGGAGGACATGGGATGCGAGCTTAGAACGTTTTGCCGAAGCCGATCGTCAGCGAGTTTTCAGACATACTGCTGGTGACGCTGGTACCTGGGACTGCACCTTGCGGCGAGATCCATGGACCGCTGATGGAATTTTGAAAGGCGTGGTAGTAAGCCACGCTCATGTCTACCTTGCCCGTGGACCAGGTTACGCCTCCGGAGACATGGTGCTGGACGATTGCCGGGGCGGGCATATTGAAGAAGGCGTATTTGTCCGGCACCGGGTTTTGCGAGTAGTTATATCCGGCCATGACCTTCAGCGACTTTGTGAGCTTCTGCTGAACGCCGAAGTCGACTGCCCAGATATTGTTCCACCCGAAACCGGAAACTGCGTCGTCATCGTTGAACCCGACTTCATCGAAGCCGGTCGTATTCGCGTAGTTGAACCAGCGCAGATCGAGTCCGATGCGGGTGTTCTTTGCCACGGAAAGGCCGGTTCCCACGGAGACGACCTGAGGCAGATTCATCTGAAAGTCCAGCTTGTGGGTGTCGCCGCTCAGGTCCTGGCTGTTCCACTTGAAGCCGCGGAACCACACCGGGGAGCGATAGGAGACTCCAATGCCCACTCTTCCAACGGAGTAGCGAGCACCGACGTTGAATCCCGCGCCGAAGGTGGGGGCGTCGTGTTTCGCGGACAGATAGTAAGGCATGGTGCTGCCGGCAGCGACGGGGGCCGAGAATGGCGCCGGAATCACCTGGAGCATGGAAACGGAGGGGACGGCGGAGAATCCGACCGAAAGCCGCTCAGTGAGTTGCCTTGCTACGCCGATGGGCATGGTGATCAGCATGTAATTCGACCGGACGCGTCCGAATCCGAAGCCGTTGGGAGCCTGCGGTGTGAGGATGGGATTGGAGAAATTGGTGTTTTGGGGATAGTCGACTCCGAAGCCGCTGACCGCAAGCATGGCGATGTGGTAGGAGTTGGCGTGTCCGGCGGGGTGATAGATGAAGGCAAACCCCGGTATCACGGACATGTTGCGCTTGCTGACTGTGGTGCCGCTGAGGGTGGCTCCGGGCATTCCGGGTCCGAAGGCGTTGGCATCGACTGAGCTGGAAAGCGACCGCCAGGGAACGAAGAGCGAGGCATGGATTTCAATGCGGCGGCCATAGAATGCGGCGGTGCATGCCGGATTCCAGGAGATGGAGCCGGCGGCGTCGAGGCACAGGCCGGTGTCGGCTCCGCCCATGGCTTCATTGATAGGCCCGGCGCCGTACAGAAAATGTCCATCAGTTGCCAACGAGGTCACTGGTAAGAGCAGCAACAAGGCCGCCGGAGCGAGCCATTTCAAAGACGCAACAAGCATCCGTCTGGAGCAAAACTTCATTCAATCCTCCTGCTGGTTTGCTTCGCGCTTTGCCTTTGCGGCCGCGGCGAAGAGAAACCGCACCCATGGAATGGCACGATGATTGCCAATGAGGAAGGCGTTTAATTTCTGTTGGTTATGGGAGGCAGAAGGCTTGGCGTGTAACGGCGTGTTGCAACGCAACGCTACATCCGTGAAACAAAACGCTAAGCGGAGCAGCCTCAGGCGAGGTGCAGTTCGCGCATCCAGCGCCAGAGTGTTACACGGCTGACGCCCAACGCCCGGGCGGTCTCCGCGCGCTTCCAGTGGTTTGCGTCGAGAGCGGAGCGGAGCTTTCCGGCTTCGATTTGCTGTGCCGGAGTGATGGGAGGTTGCGCGGCAGGATGAGATTCACTGGAGGAGGGCCTGGATGTTGCGGAATTTTTGAGGCCCGGGGCCGGACGCCGGATCTCTTCGAGTAAGTCTTCAGGGAGGATGGTCTCCCTTTGCGCCACTGCTACCGCGTACTCAATGGCATTGGCCAACTCACGCACGTTTCCGGGCCAGGAGTAGTTGAGCAGGTGACGCATGGCCTGGGGCGAGATGCGGCGGACCAGACCGTTCTGCATGGTGATGCGATTGAGAAGGCTGAGCGAGAGCGGCGGAATGTCTTCGCGGCGTTCGCGCAGAGGCGGCACCTCAATGGGAACGACGCACAGGCGGTAATAGAGGTCTTCGCGCAACCTGCCCTGGCGGAGGGCCTCGCGCAGGTCGACATTGGTGGCTGCAATGATGCGGGCCTGCGTGGTGCGGGTAAAGTTTTCGCCCACGCGCTGGTACTGCCGCTCCTGCAGGACGCGCAGCAGCTTTACCTGGAGGGCGAGCGGCAGATCGCCGATTTCATCGAGGAAGAGCGTGCCCTGGGAAGCCAGTTCGAAGCGCCCGACGCGATCGCGGATGGCGCCGGTGAAGGCGCCGCGGACGTGGCCGAAGAGTTCCGATTCAAGCAGGTCCGCCGGCAGGGCGCTGCAATTTACGGCTACGAACGGCCCCCTGGTGCGCGTGGATCGTTGGTGAATTGCGCGAGCGACGACTTCTTTGCCGGTTCCACTCTCGCCGGTGATCAGGACGGTTGCTTCACTGTGCTGCAGGGTTTCTACCATGCGGAAGATACGGAGCATGGCCGGCGAGCAGGCGATGGCTCCACAGAAAAACACAGGCGCGTTGGGGCAGCAATCTTCTTCTTCCGCGAGGCGCAACAGGACGAGATAGCGAACTGAGGGATCGCAGATTTCCGTGTCGTCAGAGATGAGCGGGGCGGTGGTGATGGAAACCAGGCGCGGCGACATGCCGTTGAACTTGAGCGTAGCCCGCCAGCCTTCGCGCATCTGGCCGTTGAGCAGGGACTCGCGCAGCGGCCCGCGCGGTCCGAAGAGTTCGGTTCCAAGCACGTCTTCAACCGGGCGACCGGAAAGCGCCGCGGCGGCGCCTTCGCCGAGAATCCGGTCGAGGAGGCGCGACGCGTGCAGGATGTTGAATGACGGATCAAGGCAGATAAATGCCCTGCCAACCGATGCGAGTGCGCGAGTGACGCCGTACAGCGCGGCTTCAGTAAGGGTGTTTGCGAAGGGCTCGGCTGCTGCGAAACGACTCGACGCCAAAGTGGTGCTCATGTTGCCTGTCTCTTTTCCGGTTTTGCAGTCGCGAGATATTCAGGCCCTATTTAGAAGATATTTGCCAGCAATATCCATTGGATGTGACGCGGTTCACACGGGAAGTTTTTCAAAGGAGGGGCGGTGATGGAGAGCGATGGCTGGCGCGGGGGGAATGCTCCCGCGCTGATACTGGTGAATGATCCTTGCGTTCTGATAATGTGGGATCGCAGGGACAGGGTGTCCTGCCGATCCAGGCAAGGAATATATATGGAGTCACTTCGATCTGCTTCGTATAGCAAACGGGATGGTGAAGGAGCACTGGGATGAGGCGAAGATCGCCTCGGTTGCGGCTGGAAGGGGACGCTGAGCGGGAGGAACTTTGTGAGGCTATTCAGAGCAGGTACGCGTAGTCACTGTCTGTTGCCGATGCAGGACCTGGTGGCCGTCGCCTGGCAGATATAATGTGGCAGCTTAAGGATTAATACATAAATTCCGACGGAAGGAATCAACTCAACTGAATGAAGGTAGTGCCAAGCCGTCTACGGACAACTCTTGTGATCTGCATTTCTTTTGGCTCTCTGGTTCTGTACCAATCTGCCGTGGTATCCGCGCAGGTGAAGCGCAAGGATTTTTCGCCGGCCGCTGCGCGAACGCAGCCGCCTGGCTCTACGGGCTCCGGATACAGTATTGAAGGCCTGAACCTGGTGGGCGCTGACGTGACGATGCCGCCTTTTTCCGATAGTATTCTCGGGACCCATACGGAGTTTCGCCGGGAGCTTTACAGCCGGGGATTCCTGATGCGGGCCGTGTCAACGAACTCTTACGTTCAAAACACGCTGAACTCTCCCGTGCCGGCGGAAGATCAGGCGTACGTGGGCCAGCGACCTTTCGTGAAGATGGAACTACACCCGATCCTGACCTGGGATTTGCGCCAACTGCATCTGCACGGTGCGCAGTTGAACATTAGCGCAGCATTGGAGTGGGTGACATGGCAGAAGGCAGGGCCAACTGCGGGAACCTTTTCTTCGCTCTATCTCTACAAATCGTTTGGTGAGGATACAGTCGAGGTCAAAGCCGGTTACTTGAAAAATAACCTCGACTTTGTTGGGCTCCAGGTTGGCGGATCGGTTGCCTCGGGCGCCCAGGGGGTTTACGCGGTGCTTCCGTATGAAGTGGGGCTTTCGCATTTTCCTGTTTCCACGCCGTCATTGAACATCAAAGTAAATGGCCCCAAGGGATTCTATGAGAAGGTGGGATTTCAGCGGTCAATCGATCCCGGCGGGGGACCGGCCACCATTGCGAGAAATCACGTCGGACTGCGATTCATTCCTCATGGCGACAAGCTGTTGACCATTACCGAGGTTGGTTATCGCCGGGCCGCTTCACACGATTCTCACGGGACGTGGGTGCGCGGCGGCTATCTGCACAACTCGACGCCTTACCCGAACAGCCGTACGGGAGGAATGACCAGCGGCAACTATTGCGCATATTTCCTCGCAGATTATCAGCTTCGCCAGGTGGACCCTCTCAGGCCTCGCGAGGGGTACTACGCGGGGTTTTCTGCCATGACCACACCGGCCGACATGAACGTTTACACGCGGTACGTCGAGTTGAGGGTTTACAAAGAAGGGACTTTTCGTTCGCGTCCCAAGGATATGGTCTCGCTGGTTGCTTCTCATTCACTTCACAGCAAGGACACCATCAGAAATCTCAAGGCCGCTGGAGAGACGTTCTGGAACTCGTCGACCTCTGTCACCGGAAGTTACTCAATACGGGTGAGGCGAGGTGTGTATTCAAGCCTGGGTATGAGCTACGTGGCAGGACCTGCTGTTACGCCGCGAGTGCCCAATGCCCTGACATTCAATATGCAGTGGCACGTGTTCTTCTAGGTGGATTTCCCTGCGGCGAATCGTGGAGTGCCCGGTGAGGGCAAACATGGGGCTGTGACTGCGTTTCTCGCGCGCTTGCTCGATGGCGCGGATTACGGCCCGGGCTTTGCGGTTGCCGGGGGATTTTGGCTGGTCAATCGATACTGTGAAATGATCGCCTGCATTGCGCCGCCAAGGGGACCGAGAGGATCGGTTCCCTGCGCGAGATCTTCTTCCCGCACCATGCCAAGGTGCAATCCGTCGCCGGTTGTCACGAAGAACGAGACGCTGTCTTCTGGCGGCAGAGCGGTGCTTTCCGTCTTTTTCATTTGCGGTAATAGCTGAGCCGCGATGCCGACCGCATGCAGGGCCGCATCGCGTATGGCGGGGTACCGCTGCCCACCTCCAATGTAGCCGCCACCGCTGCTGAGATACACGCTGGCGGTTCCGTCAGCGGCCGCGAGTACGCTGGCCGTTCCGTTTCCGACATGCCAATCCATGAGAACCGCGTAGACCTGATCGTCAGCGATACCAGTGGGCCGCAATTGGAGCGCATTGTCGCGCATTTTCGGATAGACAGAGGGGTCCGGTCTTTGAGGTGTGCTCATGGCTCGCAATGTTACCGGAGGATCGGCCTGTTTCAAAGGTGGAAATCGCGCGATGTGCTACATCTCGCGGGCCTGCTCGATGGCGCGGATTACGGCCTGGGCTTTGTTGATGGATTCCTGGTGTTCGGATTCGGGGACGGAGTCAGCGACGATGCCGGCGCCGGCCTGGATGTAGCCTTTGCCGCCGGTGGCGAGCATGGAGCGGATGGCGATGCAGGAGTCGAGGTTGCCGGAGAAGTCAGCGTAGAGGACGGCGCCGCCATAAGTGCCGCGGCGGGCGGGCTCGAGCTCTTCAAGGATCTCCATGGCGCGAACTTTGGGCGCGCCGGAGAGCGTGCCGGCAGGGAAGCAGGCGCGCAGGGCATCGACGGCGCTGAGCTCGGGACGGAGATGGCCTTCAATGGTGCTGACGATGTGCATGACGTGCGAGTAGCGCTCGACGAACATGAGGCGGTCAACTTTGACTGAGCCGAATTCGCTGACGCGGCCTACGTCGTTACGGCCGAGATCGACTAACATGACGTGCTCGGCGCGCTCCTTTTCATCGTGAAGCATCTCTTCGGCTAGGGCGTGGTCCTGCTCTTCCGTGGCTCCGCGGCCGCGCGTGCCGGCGATGGGGCGGTACTCGATTTTGCGCTTGGTGACGCGGACGAGGAGTTCGGGCGAGGAGCCGGCGAGCTCGATGGCTTTCGGCGCCTTGGATGTTTTGGCCTTCTTGCCGGGTTTTGCAGAGCCGCCGAGCGGCGTGCCGGGGGCCATGCGCAGGAAGAACATGTACGGGCTTGGATTGACGGTGCGCAGGGCGCGGTAGACCTGGAAGGTGTCAATGCCGGGCTCGACGTCAAAGCGCTGCGAGAGGACGGCCTGGAAGATGTCGCCGGCGGCGATGTACTCCCGGGTGCGCTCGACGGCGGAGAGAAAGTCGCGTTTGCGGGTGCGGTGGGTGACTTTGAGTTTGCCCTTGCCTTTGAGAGCGGGCAGAGCGGGCAGCGGCTTGGCGAGGCGCTTCTCAAGGCGGTCGAGGCGCTTTACGGCGCGGGTGTAGGCGGCGGAGGGGCTGTCGAGGGTGAGGTCGGCGGTGACAACGAGCCAGATGAGCTTGCGGACGTGGTCAAAGGCCAGAACTTCATCGAAGAAGAGGAAGCAGGCGTCGGGGACGGCGAGCTCGTCTTTGGCCTGGTTGGGGAGGCGCTCGATCTGGCGGACAGCGTCGTATGCGAAGTAGCCGACTGCGCCGGCGGTGAAGGGCGGCAGGCCCGGCAGGCGCGCGGGCTTGTGGCCGCCGAGGGCATCGCGCAGGACGTGGAAGATGTCACCTTCAAGGCGGGTGGTGCGCTTCCCCTCAGTGATTTCAATCTGGCGGCCGCGGGCGACGATGCGCTTGTATGGCGAGAGGCCGATGAAGGTGTAGCGGCCCACCTGCTCGCCGCCTTCCACCGACTCCAGCAGGCAGCACTCGGGATCGGCCCAGGCTGCGCGGAGGAAGGCCGAGACCGGGGTTTCGAGGTCGGCGACCAGGGTGCGGCAGACGGGGGCGAGAGTGTGATCCCTGGCGAGGGCCAGGAACTCCTTGCGGCTGGGATGGATGGGACGGGCTGAGGGCTTCACAGAGATCAGTGTAAATGTGAAATGCAGCTTTCAGCTTTCAGCTATCGGCCTTGGATTGTTGGTGCGCGGACGCAGGTGTGTTCGCGAGATCCCACCCTAGCCGCAAAAAGCAAAGACGCGGCGAGGCTGGGGCACCCGGTTTTTGAAGATTGGGTTGAGGGGGGAAGTCTCACACGGGACCATCTGGCATAACATCGCTACGGCTTGGGTGGAGGTGGCGGCGGGACACAAGATGGGGCGTGTTGGCTTGCGGGACGGCCTTGCGGAGGTGCGGAGAGGGGTGGGAATCCGCGTGAACTTGGCAGAAAACCGGAGGAAAATCCTTGAATCTGGGGGCAAAACCGCGTTAAATACAAGACTACCGGCAGATGGGCCGGGTTTTGAGGTTATTTCGTTTTTTCGGAGTTTGGTATGCGCCACGCCGCGGTTCGCTCCAATCTGCTGGTTCCTGAGGTGCGGGAGGTCATGGATATACGTCAGGCCTCAGACTACCTGGGGATCTCGCCTGACACGCTCTATAAGTACGCATCAGAAGGCTTTGTGCCGGCCTTTAAGCTGGGGAACCGCTGGAGATTCAAGCGGTCGCGGCTGGACGAGTGGATGGACCGGCAGAGCGAGATGCAGGCGGGCGAGGCGAACGTGGACCCGGAGCAGAAGAAGCCGGTTAAGAGCAGCTTCTAGCTATCAGCCTTCAGCTACTTCGTCTGTAGCCAGGGTAAAGATGAAAATCAACGTGGGTCGGTCTGTGCGAGACAATTCGCACGGATTCGATGACGGATCAATGCATTAGCTCGAACCGCCCCGCCGGGGCGGTTTTTGATTTATTGCGCCGTTTTCCCGGGACGTCGTCCGCCAAGGTGGACTCCGGCCTGGGCCATTCTCGATTTGTGCCTCCGGAACGTGAACCTTGATGCGGATGCAGTAGCGGCCGAAGGCCCCTGCTTTATACCCAGATCACCAGGTGCTCTGCGCAGGAGCCGGAGGCGTGTTTTGTGAGCGCTTCGGCCAAGTCGAGGCCGTGGCGCGCGAAGTAATAGGCGGCGCCGTGGACGCGATCCTGCAGACCTCCGTTGGGGAAGAGGCCGTTGTGGAGGGCTTGCGCCTGGCGGCCGAGGGTGGCTTCCTTCTGCAGGATGAAGTTTTCGGCGAGGCGGCGCAGGCGCTCCATCTGGTAGCGCATTTTGCCGGCGGCGGTTTCAGCGGACTGGCCGAGGCCTTTGTCGAGGGACTGCATCCATTCGACGAGCCCGTCCAGCTCGCCTTCGAGCGCTTCGCCGGCGGAGGTGATTTTGCGTTTGCCTTCTTCGGGCAGGGAGTGCTGGGCGAGGTGTTGGCCCAGCGCCGTGGGATCAGAGGTAAAGACCTGCTCGGGCGTGAGGTCGTATTTGCGCAGCAATTCAGCTACCTGCGGCTCAATGAGCGTGACGGAGAGGCGCGGGAAGGCCGGCGTTTGACGGTCGAGAATCCGCTTGTAGAGGACGGCGGACTGGGCATAGTAGGCGATTTCTGCCGGCCCGCCGACGATGGCGGAGGGGGAAAGCAGAAAGTCCTGAAAGACGGGGCGCAGCAGGGCTGAGGGTGAGATGCGCTCCGGCTCGGATTCGAGTATGCCGATGAGATCGGCGGTGGAGTAGGTCTTTTCTCCCGCCTGCCAAAGGCCTTTGGGTTCCTCGGCGGTGGCGGGGGTGCGCTTGAGGGCTACACGCGCGCCGGTTTGCTCTTCTATGAGGAAGAGGAGGCTTGAATTCTCAGTGACGGCGACCTGGGCGTGATAGCCGGCGGCTTCAAGCGCCTGATTGCGTTCGAGGAGCGCGGCGTAGAACTCGTCAGCCTGCTCGATGGCGGGACGCAGTACCGGTGAGCCGATACGGTGAAAGGCGCGGCTTGAGGCATCGATAACCAGCAGCCCTTGCGCGGCGAAGATGGTGCGGTAGAAGTCGCCGAAGGCCTGGGCGAGGGTTTGGCCCGGCTTGTAAGCCGCGGTGAGGGCCTCGGATGCCAGGGAAGCGCCGAGAATTTCAGTGACCTCTTCGACGAGGGGAACGATCGAGTCGTCGAGAACGAGACTGCCTACGGGACGGCCCGCGGGACCTTCTGAAGGCGCGTATGTGAAGGTACGCAACTGCTTGCCGATGGGGAAGATGACGCTGCCGATCTCATCGAAGTCGTGGTCTTCACTGGCGAGCCAGAAGATGGGGGCGTGAGGGCGGCCGGCCGCGGTGGCCTTGCGCGCGCGGGCGATGGCCGTGGCTGCTTTGAGCGGCGTGTACATGGGGCCGCCGAAGAGGCCCACCTGCTGGCCGGTGACGACGGTTCCGGCTCCCTGGCAGAGCGACTCAAGAGCGTGGGCAGCCGCCGGAGAGGGATTTTGCGCTGAGAGCAGGCCGGTTACCTGGGTCCAGTGGAGGGGCAGCGATGGGCGGGCCTGTGCGCCATCGTCCAGCGGGAGAAAGTTACCGAGATTGCCTGCGCAAAAGTCTGTGAACAGCTTGGTGGCGCCCGGCATAGCCGATATAGGGGAACACTCTGCAGTCATTAATGAATTCACTTGCGGCTCATTTGTTCTGACGGCGGCTTCACGGTGCCGTCGGGGTATTTAGATGCGGCTCTGATAAGGATGCCATGCCAGACCGAACTGATGCACGAGTGTACCCAAGAAAGCAGGTACTGACGGGGTACGTCGAGTGGCCGGGATTGGTTACCTGGCGTTATTTTCATGCGGCACAGGCTCTGGCGGGATGCTATGCTTGGCGCGAGATACGGTGCGCCGTGTCTGTACCGACAGTCCTCGAAAGAAAGCGGATATCCTGATGACCTCTCCTTGCTTATCGGTGGTGATTCCTGTGTTCAACGAGGAGAACACCCTGGCCCGTGTGGTGGAACGGGTGGCGGGAGTGCCTCATCTGCTGGAGATCGCAATGGTTCAGGATGCCGATCTGGAGTATGACCCGGCGGAGAGCCATCCGCTGCGCGATCCCGGAGAATCGCCTGAAGCGAGCTGCTCCAATCCCGTGGGAGCCTGATGCCGATCACGGAAAAAGAGGCGGAGGGTGGGGCGCCTGAGGTGGATCTGGCGTCCCGGTTCGAAGCGCTAGCTGCGAGGAAAGTCGTACTTGCCGGCCTGATTATCTTTGCGGCGGCGCTGTTGGTGCGGATGGGGTTCTTCAGCGTGCAGGTGATGCACGGCCCGCAGTTGTGGTCGCATTCGTCGACTTTCTGGAATAACGAATTGAGCAACATTGCCGTGAACCTGGCGGCGGGGCGCGGATACAGTTCGCCCTTCGGCATGGGTTCGACGCCGACGGCGTGGCTGTGCCCGCTGATTCCGCTGCTGTGGGCGTTTGTGATCTGGTGCATGGGCGGCACGACGGTGCACACGGCCATCGTCCTGGTGTGCATCAGCGCGCTGCCGAGCGCGGGGTGCGCGGTGGTTTACTGGCTGATTGTGCGGCATGTACTGCGCGGGCGGCCTGCGCTGGCACGGAGCGCTCTGTTTGTGGCGGCGATCTTCTGTGTATGGCCGGAGGCGCTTTATCAGCTCGATTTTCCCTGGTATTTCCCCTGGCAGGAACTGGTGTCCTGAGTCTGAAGTTCTTGCACAAAATCTGGCGACGGAATCGAGGATCTGGTCTGCGTTTTTGTGCCAGATGAACGGTTTTGGATCTTTGTTGTGGTGTTGGATGTAGGTGCGGATGGCCTTCTCCAACTCTTTGGTTGAGCGATGCACGCCGCGGCGGAGCTGTTTTTCCGTCAGCAGAGCGAACCAGCGCTCGACCAGGTTGAGCCAGCTGGCCGAGGTGGGCGTGAAATGCAGATGGAAGCGAGGTCTTTTCACCAGCCAGTCACGAATCAGTTGGGTTTTATGGGTGCCGTAGTTGTCCAGGATCAGATGCACGTCCAGTTTCGCGGGCACGTTCTGCTCGATGGTATCGAGGAAGTTGCGGAACTCCAGCGAGCGATGCCGCCGCTGTGTCTGCCCGATCAGCTCGCCGCTCTTGGTGTCGAGGGCGGCAAACAAGGTGGTGGTTCCGTGGCGCGCATAATCGTGCGTGCGGCGTTCGATCTGGCCGGGACGCATGGGCAACAGCGGAGCGGTTCTGTCCAGTGCCTGAATCTGGCTCTTTTCATCGACGCACAGCACCAGGGCGCGTTCTGGCGGAGCCATATACAGTCCCACAATGTCACGAACCTTTTCAATGAACAGCGGGTCCTTCGATAACTTGAACGTCTCGGAGCGGTGCGGCGCCAGCGAAAAGGCGCGCCAGATGCGGCTGATCGAGGACTGACTTAAGCCACATGCCCTGGCCATGTCGCGGGTGGACCAATGCGTGGCAGCCTCTGACTGACTTTCCAGAGTTCGCGTCAACACCTGTTCGATTTGTTCGTCACGCAGTTTGCGTGAGGTGCCCGGGCGCGGTTCGTCGAGCAAACCATCCAGGCCCAACTCCAAATATCGCCTCCGCCATTTACCTACCGTATGGGGGATGGTGTTCAAGCGGGTGGCAATGACCTTGTTGTTGATGCCTTCGGCTGCCAACAAAATGATCCGCGACCGCATGGCCAGCGCCTGGCCGGTCTTCGCCCGCCTGGTCCAGGCTACGAGCTGAAGCCGGTCTTGTTCGGAAATCGAAACTGGAGCCAACGGACGACCAGTGCGCATCGGAGTTCCTCCCACTCTATCCGATGCGTCACATGTCCATACTTATGCTATTTATTTAAGACTCAGTATACTAGCGGTGGGCGTGGTTGTGCTGCTGGGCATGCGGTGGATTGACCGGCCCAGCATGAGAACCGTTGTGCCGCTGGGAATTGTGGCGGGCATTCTGGCACTGATCAACGTGACGCCGATGCCGATCTTCGCGGTGATTCTGCTGCTGCCGGTGATCGAGAATCGTGGGGTGCGGCTGCGCGTTTTTGGCTACGGAGCGGTTGGGGCAGTGCTGGCTCTGGCAGTCACCATGCCGTGGATCGTGCGCAATGCGGTGGTGCTGCACGCATTTGTGCCGCTGCGCGGGAACGGGGGCTTTTCGCTGTGGGAGGGGAACAATCCGGACGGCTGCGTGATTGAGACCAGGAATTCGCGGCATCCGCATAATCAGCTTGCGGAACTGCATCGTTACGAGAGGCTGGGCGAGGTGCAGTACTCGCGTGTGGGATTTCGCGATGCGCTGATCTACATGCGGGCGCACCCGAAGGTGACGCTGGAGCGCATTGGGGAGCGCGCTTACGTGATCTGGCTGACGGATGTAACGGACGAGTGGTCGTGGGACGGGCACAAGTACTGGAATGAGGGAAGGGCCGCGATTGACAGGGCCATGGCCTCGACGGTTCCGGCGTGGGCGCTGTTGATTCTGATGATCTGGGCGCTGACGACAAGCCGACTGTCAAGGCTGCCTTACAAGTGGCTCTTCATCGGCATCGTTTTCTTCCTGCCGTTTCCGTATTATTTTTCGCTGGCGGAGAACGACTACGTGGCGATTCTCCGATCCTGGTTGCTGGTGCTGGCGGTGCTGGCGTTTTCAGGGGAGTTTCGGAAATTACCGGAATCGGCCCAAGATGCGACGAGGAAAGCTGAAGGCTAACGCTTTACAGGCCTAGTTCGGCAGAGCGTCTTTTCATGGCCTCAATGCAGAAGGCGATGTGCGTGTCGAGATCCACACCCAGCTCGGCGGCGCCCTGAATGACATCCTGGCGGTTTACGCCGCGGGCGAAGGCTTTGTCTTTCAGCTTCTTGCGCACGCTTTTTACTTCCACCTCAGCGATGGATCTGGAGGGCTTGACCAAGGCGCATGCGGTGAGGAAGCCAGCCAGTTCGTCGCAGGCAAAGAGAGCTTTTGCGAGGTGGGTGGCGCGAGGGACGCCGGAGTACTGCGCGTGGCCCAGGATGGCGGTGCGCAGCTCGGCGGGCCAGCCCAGGCGCTCCAGTTCGCGCACGCCAACGAAGGGATGCTCCTCCGCGGTGGGATGGCGCTCGTAGTCGAAATCATGCAGCAGGGCCGTGGCCGCATAGAGATCCAGGATGGCGGCGCGTTGGCCGTCATTGAGGCCGAGGCGGGTGGCTTCCGACTCGCCGCAGGCAACGACGCAGGCCTCGACGGCAAGGGCATGCTTGCGCAGATTCTCGCTTGTGGTCCACTCTGTGAGAAGTTCCCATGCCTGCTGGCGCCCGTAAGTAGGATTGCTTTCAACGGCCATTCATTTTTCTCCGTGTTAATGCATTTGGTTCGTGTTTTTCCGGGAATTCCGGGGTATTATGGGTGAATCTTGGGTTTGATACCAAGATTTCACTTGACAATTATGGTTCGTCTCTCCGAAAGTTACGTATATCATCGCAGCGCAAAGAAGCGCTCCGGGGTCCACGCTCTGGCACTCCGCACACCGTCTATGGCTACTACTCCTGTAAGCGTGGAGACACGTGAGGTTGTGCGGTGTGAATACTGCAAGCTGGTGCAGTTCAGGACCAGTAATTCGCTCTGCAGAAAATGCCACAAACCACTTGACATCGAAGAGCCGTCGCATATGCCGCAACTGGTGACGAGCCAGCCGGCAAGCTCTTGTGAAGAGTCGGGTCTGCAGGTGTCAAGGCAGGTGCGAGAGATTCGCCGGGCCCGCCACATGAGCCAGCGCCAACTGGCCGGGCGCATGCAGGTGCCCCGGACATACATCTCCAAGATCGAAAACGGAAAGGCGACACCCACGCTGGGTTCACTGGAGCGCCTTGCCACGGCTCTGGGAGTGCATGTGTGCCAGTTGGTCCGCGACGAACGCAGCCGCCGCGATGAAGAGGTGGCCGCGATCATGTCCGATCCGTTCCTGGCTGAGATTGCGGCGCTGCTGCCGCATCTGAATCAGGTGCATCGGACGCTGTTCAATGGCGCGGTTCGCGACACGGCGATGGGCCATCGGCGGACGGCGTAAGCCCCCTGACCGCCCGGAGTTATGGCGCAGCGGTACTCCCGCTTCTGCTGTGCGCGAAGGCGTGTGCGGCGGGCGATTGCAGCACATGGATGCATGTGCTAGGGTCGAAGTGATAATCTGCGGCTCCGGTTTGGCAGGCGTGTTTGCGCCGATTATGGAGATTCGTCCGCGGGGGTAAACAGGGTCCGTTTTCCAAACGGGCCGGCTGTCTGTCCCCGGCTCAAATGCTTCCTGGGCTCCAGCCTTGAAGCCGCATCAGCAATCAAGAGGCGAGCGTATTGCATTCATCCGCCATCCTGCGTATTCATGAGCTGCCTCCAGAAGAACGTGCGGTCTACGCGAAGCTGAAGCCTGAGCGTCTTCCGGAGCATGTGGCCATCATTATGGACGGCAACGGCCGTTGGGCGGGGCGCCGCCTGCTGAAGCGCTTCCAGGGACACCAGCAGGGCGCCAAGAGTGTACAACTGGTGACGGAGACGGCATCGCGCATTGGACTGCGCTGGCTTACACTTTACGCCTTTTCATTAGAGAACAATTTGCGCCGACCGCGCGCCGAGGTGAACTTCCTGATGCGGCTGCTGCGCAGCTACCTGGAAAGCAACGTGCAGCGCATGATGGACAACAACGTGCGCATACGGTACATCGGGCGCACTCACGATCTGCCGCCCGAGGTGCAGGAGAAGATGATGTGGGCTGAGGAGACAACAGCCCGCAATACCGGCACGACGCTTACGCTGGCCCTGAATTACGGTGCACGCTCGGAAATGGTGGATGCCTTCCGCTCGCTGACGGCCGAGATGAAACACAAGCACATCTCGCCTGAAAGCATTACTGAGGAGGACATTCATCGCCACCTGTACACGGCGCACATGCCCGATCCCGATTTGCTGATTCGCACATCGGGCGAAATGCGGATTTCGAATTTCCTGCTCTGGCAGATTGCTTACGCGGAGATCTACGTCACCGATATGCTATGGCCGGACTTTCGCGGCGTCCACCTGCTTGAGGCCATCGCCAACTATCAGCGGCGCGAGCGGCGCTATGGCGGGTTGACCGAGAACGTGGGCGAAGTGGAAGAGAATCCGGAACGGATCCGGATCGCGGCGGGATGAGGACGTGAGAGCCCACCCTGGCCGCAAGAACAAAGACGCGGCGAGAGTGGGCACACGGTACTGTTTGATGTGCCCCGCATCATTTCCAACTGAAAATCAGCTGTGACAGCAACAGCCGCGGTGACCGGCGCCGTGACCGGCAGCATGGCCACCGGCATGGCCTGAGCAGCAGCCACCATGATGGCCGCCGTGGCGCTCTGCCGCACGCGCCGCGGGCACGGGCGTCAGCTTTCCTTCTGCCAGGAGGCGGAGCGCGTCGGCTCCGGCGACAGGGCCGGGCGCGGCCCAGGCGCGGATGTTGGCACGCTGCAAATGGCCGAGGGCGCCGTCGCCGATATCGACGAGAATGACATCCGTGCAGCCCTCGTGCGTCGCGATCTCGGCGGCGCAGCGGCCGTTCAATCCTTCGTTCCTGATAAATGCGGGGGTTGCGCCTTCGGTGTCTGCCACCATGAACCATTTGGCCTTGCCGAAATGCGAGGACATCAGCCCGTCGGGCTGGTCCACGGACATCATTACGCCCACTTTGCTCATGAAAAACTCCTTGATGGAGCAGGGAGCCGGAGTCTCTGGAGACACTTGCCGGCTCTGCCGCGTCTGACTGAGTGCGATTTACACTTAGTTTAGGTGTAATATACATCTACGCAGCGCTGTTCGCAAGAAGAAGGCGCGGGCGGAATGCGAAGAGAGCGGGTTTCAAGCAATTATGCCGAAGAATTGCGGCGCCAAATCGTGTCCACGCATGGTTTCAGGGAAGGACGGCCTGCGCTGCTGCAAGCAGCCCGGCATGGGGCGGCCGTGTACCTGCTCCATGGGCAATGTGTCGCGCTTTATTGAGCCGGTTGTGCTGCGCATTCTGAAGGAGAAGAAGAGCTCGTACGGCTACGAGATTTCAGAATGCCTGGCGGATTACGCGCTGACAGACGCCACGATTGAAGGCGCGGCTTTGTATCGCACGCTCAGGGCGCTGGAGACAAACGGCTACGTGAGCTCGACGTGGACGGCCGGGGACGGGCCGGCGCGGCGGAGCTACTCGCTGACGCGCGCGGGGCAGGCACATCTGCGCGAATGGGCGCACCTGTTTGAGACGCTGGGCAGCGCGATGATGGCGTTTGCGCGGGAGACCGAGGCGCGCACCTGACACGGTTCTTATAAGTAATTTGTGAATGAGGACAATACTTGTGAGATCCCATCCTAGCCGCAAAAGCAAAGACGCGGCGAGGGTGAGGCACCCCTCAGGCGAGTTATTCCAGCTTGTGACAGTGGTCACTGACCCTATTTCCGACTGGTGCCAACTTCACTCATGCGCACGGATCGCCCGGGGTGCAAATAGCCGTATGCGCATCCAGCTTTCAGACACCTCGGGCAGCTAGACGTCTGCTTTTCGGAGGCCTCGGAAGTATTTCCTTCCACACACCAGAAAAGCGAGGCACCGTAATGGAAACTGGTATCACACAGAACAATCATTCACTTCCACGCCTGGGTCAGCCCGCTCCTCTCTTCGAGGCGGAGACCACCCACGGCACGCTTCGTCTTGAAGACTTTCAGGGAAGCTGGCTGGTTCTTTTCTCCCATCCGGCTGACTTCACTCCTGTTTGCACAACCGAGTTTGTGGCCTTCGCCGAGCTTGCGCCCGAGTTGAAGAAACGCGGAGTGGAACTCTGCGGGCTGAGCATCGACAGCACTTTTTCTCACATCGCCTGGGTGCGCAACATCGAAAAGAACTTTGGCGTAAAGATTCCTTTTCCGGTCATCGCCGACCTGAACAAGGAGGTAGCCTCGCTTTACGGCATGATCATGCCGGGCGAGAGCAAGACGGAAACCAGCCGCTGCCTGTTTGTCATCGACCCGAACGGCATTTTGCGGGCAATGATCTATTACCCGCTCAGTACGGGACGGAACACGCAGGAGGTGCTGCGCCTGATTGACGCCCTGCAGGCGACCGACAAACACGGGATTGCCACTCCGGCGAACTGGAAGCCCGGCGACAAGGTGATTGTGCCGCCGCCCAAAACAACCGAAGGCGCCGAAGAACGGATGCAAGCCGGCTTCGAAACGAAAGACTGGTATTTCTCCAGGAAGGCTGTCTAGCAGAGTTAGCGGCCGCGGAGCCTGCCGGCTCCGCGGAGAGGGAGATGGACATGGCATGTATCAACGCCAGCGGGGAGATCAGCGAATCAGCGCGTCAGATTTTGACCGCCATGCTGGAGGCTGCCCCGCTGACCCAGGTTGCCGCTCAAACGGGCTTGCCACTGTATCGAATTCGCAGCGCGATGCGCGAACTATCCGAAGCCGGTCTTGCCGTCGAATCGGGTGATGGCTGGAAGACGACCGAGACCGGACGTAACGCAATCGAACGAGTGCCCACTGGGGCCTGAATGGCCGGTGTGCGGGCGCTCGAACCAGCGTGCCCGGAGAACTTCTTCGCCGAAGCACCACGGAGATTCTCATGAAAAAGTACTTGATGGAAATGATCGGGACCTTTTTCCTCGTTTTCACTATCGGGATGTCAGTTCTTGCCGGCGGGAACGATGTGATTCCGCCACTGGCGATCGGCGCAATTCTGATGGTGATGATCTATGCCGGAGGACATATCTCCGGCGGGCACTTCAACCCCGCGGTGACACTGGGCGTGTGGATTCGTGGCAAGCTAGACAACAAAGATCTTCTGCCCTATATGCTGTACCAGACCGCCGGAGCCGTGGTTGCGGCCCTGCTGGTTTACTACGTGATGCCTGTTTCAGAACCGCAGCCGCGGAACCTTGCGCTGATACCGGAGCTGATTGCAGAGTTTCTGTTCACGTTCGCTCTGGTATTCGTGGTGCTGAATTCCGCCACCTCGAAAGATAACTCAGGCAACTCGTTTTATGGACTGGCGATCGGATTCACCGTGCTGGCCGGAGCTTTTGCGGTCGGAGGAGTGGCGTCGGCGGCATTCAACCCGGCTGTGGCTGTGGGCATTTCGATGATGGGTATGTCGCTTTGGAGCAAGATCTGGGTGTACCTGGTGGCGAACCTGCTTGGCGGCGCAGTTGCCGGGTGGGCGTTCAAAGGGCTGGCTCCTGACGTTGCGGATGCTCCGCCTGCACCTGCGGTGCCGCAGACGAATCCGTGATGGGCGGTGGGTTGGGCCGAGGTACGGCTCGGGAATGATTTTATGGCTGCGCGGCGAGGAAGTAAGGCAGCTTGCCGCAGGCGCGGATGTGCGGGAGATGCCCAGTCAGGTGGGGACGCGCGGTAGAAGCACTCCTGAAGTGTCTCAAACCGGAGCGAATATGTGGCTGCTGCCTGCAGTGCTGGATACAGTGTTATGCTGCCACCCCGTACAGCCCTATGCTGCCACCCCGTACAGCCCTATGCTGCCACCTGGGCCGTTCGGAGGGCTTCTTCAGCCGCGATTCTGTTTACTCCGGCGCTGCCGGGTAGGCGACCACCCGGAACCGGGCTGATTCTTTGCCCTTTCTTTACAACCGCTGGATCGCAGCAGCAAAGACGCGCGCCGGGTTTTCGATGGTGATGCGGTTGATCTGGGCGGCTGCAACTCCTGCCGCGCGCAGCGCTGGCAAAAAGCGGTCCGTCAGCGCGTTGAAATCGTTAATCTTTCCGCCACCCTTCTCGCCGACGTGATACCAGCCGGAATCCATCGACAAAAGCAAGCGGTCGGGTGACTTTTTCAGGAGTGGCAGGACAATCGCCAGTTGATCGGCCTCGGGCTTGCGTCCGATTCCGTCGATCGACACCCAAGAACCGGCGGCAGTGATCCTTTGGTTCAGCTCGAACCCGTTGTTGTCGCAATGGGCGACGATGAATTTGCCGGGGTCGCCACCCTCAGCGGCAAAGCGCAAAGCGGCCGCCAGGCCGGAGGGGCCTGGCGAATGACAGGTCACCGCCATGTGGGTTTTGCGCGTGACCTCGGCAGCGGCGGCGAGTAATTTGCCGTCCATTTCCGACATACGCGATCGATCGGCGGCGAGGCCGTCCACACGGATTTTGACGAAGCCCGGACGTACGCCGGTGTCCTCTATGCCAAAGTGCCACTCAGCCAGCCAGCGTGCGGCGATTTGCGCTGCCGTTTCCCTATGCGCGCTGGGCGGAAGATAACGTCCCTCAGCATCGCCATAGTAGCCAGTGTTGGTGAGGATATGCAGGCCAGTATTCTGTGCCAGCCTTTTCAGAATGCGCGGATCTCGGCCAACATACGCTGGCGTGCAGTCAACAAAGCCGCGCACGCCTCTATGTTTGGCGGCAAGAAGATACGGCTGCATGCGAGCGATGACCTCTTCGGAGTTCCATCGACTGCGGTTGGTCTTCTCCGCTCCGATGAAATCAACCATGACATGTTCATGCGGCAGGGTGAATCCCAACGACGACGGCAGGATCGGCCCTAATACGGTGTAGATGGTTGTTCCATTCTCCGCCGGAACAGGTTTCGTGAAGCTGAATGCCGCTGCGGTCGCCAGGAGCTTTAGTGCCTTGCGGCGGGAGTGAATGTAAGCGTCCGTGACTCTCCTCCAGTTGCTGGCACGCCGAAATGCATCAGAGACTACCTTGGTAGCGCGGAATCCCCCGGAAGCCTTCGGCGTGAGGTCATTCGTCGAAATATAATGCAATTTAAGCTTCTAAGAGTCAACTTGCTAAGTTTGACTCGTTCCGAGCGGTTGACTGGCCAACCGTCAGTTACTGGTTAATCACCATCCCAGCACGCCTTCGGTGTGGATGATGCTGCACAGTCCTCCGGACTTCCCGTGGCAGGATGCCAGTGTACTGACTGGCAGCATAAGGCTGTATTGGGCGGCAGAATTTGATGTATTCAGCACTACAGAATGGGTGTGTTGAAATCGGCGATGAACTGGATTCCCGGAACATCCAGTTGCAGGAGTTGCTTATCTCCGGTGAGAAACAGATCGATGCCTGCTGAGGCCGCGCAGGCGAGGTGAATGCAGTCGGCAGCCTTGAGTTTTTCTCTTGCCCGCAAGCGTGCGAAAGGCGCCACCGCACCTTCGTTGAAGGGCAGATACGAGAAGCCCATTTCCTGTAAAGTTTGCCGCACGGCTAGTGTCTTTTCCCGGTGAGGCGATTTCTCGGCGCCTGCCAAAATCTCCCCTAGGGCGAAATGACTTGTGAACAGCGAATCGCTTCGCTTGAACGAGCGTTCGAGGAGATGACGCGCCCGCGGTGCAAAGACAGGGTGGTCTTCAAGCAGATAGATCACGATCATGCTGTCCCAGAAGATGCGGCTCATGCGGCATCCTCTTCGTCATACCCGCGAACCCAGCGAAGGAATGCCTCGCCTCCACCGTATTCAGACAGTTCCTCTTTGAGCAGGCCACGCAGCTTCTCAGTCAACCGCAACGCGCGGGCTTCCGGTGTTTCCTCGGCCACTTCTTCCTTGGCTGCGGCTGGTGTTTGCGCAGATCCAGGATGCAGTTTCGGCTTTGTCACGCGATACCGGACCACGACAGTTGGGCTCATTTTGGAAGGGGGGCCTTCTACATTTTCGATTTCAAGCCCATTCTCACGAAGGAATTTCGCCGTTTTCAGAGCGCTGCAAACCTGAGGAGTGTGTCCGCCAGAAAGACCTTCGGTCTGGAGATCATTCAGGACGTCTCTTACACGGATAGAGAATTGTTCTTCTCCCTTCTGAAGCGCCGGGGCCACGTACCTGGCCTGGGCAAGTGCGCGAATTCTATCGCTCAAATTGACTCCCATCGGGAAACCTCCTTGTGCGCCTATGGATCTACAAAAACTATTGTAGAAGAAAAGATTATCCTGTGGAGGAATGTTGTAGAAAGATTTCATTTCTTCTCTTCTGTCGTAGGGGTAGGAGATCGTCCCGCGAGGGGAGTACCCCCGGCAGTGTATTCTCATCCAGTAAATGAAACGTATTCTCACAGCAGCCGTACTGATCCCGCTAGTTCTGTGCCTGGTCTTTTTTGCTCCCTTCTGGCTATTTGTGCTGGTGGTTGCCGCAGTCTCCGCAATGGCCGGCTGGGAGTGCATGGGACTGACGGAGAAGGTGGGCTACCAGCCTCCGCGGATAGCCGTGCTGGCGGCTTTACTGCTGCTGTTTCTTGGCAATTACGAGTGGCCCGACCGCACGACTGCCCTGATTGGCATATTGAGCCTGGGATTACTGGTTTACTGCACCTTCAGCCGGCAGGCGGAGCGCGTGATGGGCGATGCGCTGGCATCGATTTTCAGCCTGTTCTATGTGGGACTTACGCTGCTGGCGCTGCCGATGTTGCGCCGGGAACCCAGCGGCTCGTCGCTGCTTTTGTTTCTGTTCTGCGTGGTGTGGTCAGGGGATATCGCGGCGCTGTATGTGGGGCGTTACCTGGGCCGGCGCAAGATGGCTCCGGGGCTGAGCCCCAAGAAGACCTGGGAGGGCGCCGCGGGATCGGTTGCGGCGGGCGTGCTGGTGGCCGGCGGACTGCTTGCCCTTGCTTACTGGCTGCAGACGTTGAACTCGGTGGCAATTTCGTATTCAGACAGTATCTGGTTCTGGCTGGTGATTGCCGTGGTGGTGAACGTGGCGGCGCAGGTGGGCGATCTTGCCGAGTCGGCGCTGAAGCGGTCGGCGGGGGTGAAGGACTCCGGGAGGCTGCTGCCCGGCCATGGCGGCATGCTTGACCGCATTGACGCTCTACTGCTGGCTGCGCCGGTGCTGTGGTACGCCATGGTGATCCGCCAGATGTTCTAAGATAGCTTTTGGCTACTAGCTAACCAAGGGAGGCCCCCCGGCTGTGCCGGGGTGGCAGTAGCAGTTTGACATTTCCGGGAGTCCACCCAAGAAACTCCAGAACGTGAGCCGCCAAGCACACGAGGAGGAGTTTCCGGATGGACGAGTATGAGAGTTTAAGCCACACGAAGTGGGAGTGCAAATACCACGTGATCTTCATCCCGAAGTGTCGGCGCAAGACGTTGTACGGGAGTTTGCGACCGCATTTGGGCGAGGTGTTTCGACGATTGGCCGAGCGGAAGCAGAGCCATGTTGAAGAAGGGCATCTGATGCCAGACCACGTGCACATGCTGCTATCGATTCCGCCAAAGTATGCGGTGTCGGAAGTGGTGGGGTACATCAAAGGCAAGAGTGCGATTCACCTTGCGCGGGTCTACGGCGAGCGCAAGCAGAACTTTGTAGGACAGCACTTCTGGGCGCGGGGCTATATGGTGTCGACGATAGGCCGCGATGAGACAGCGATCCGGGAGTACATTCGCAACCAGGAACAGGAAGACAGGCGGCTGGATCAGCTCAACCTGTGGAAGTGACCAGCCACCGATGAGGTGGCCCAACATCAACCGGGGCCGCGTTAGCGACCCCGCTCAAGCCGCTTTGAGCGGCTCACACAAATAAGGCCCCCGGCTCTGCCGGGGGATACTTACCTTTTAGCCTTTAGCCGATGCCGGAACGGCCAATGCGACTATCCATTTCCAGATTTATTTCTTGTGACATTCGATCACTCGATTCCACCCTGCGGGAGGCACACGTTTTCG
Organism: uncultured Acidobacteriota bacterium; assembly: GCA_963830225.1. Lineage (GTDB taxonomy): Bacteria > Acidobacteriota > Terriglobia > Terriglobales > Acidobacteriaceae > Telmatobacter. Next base: position 53,438 of record CAWHLO010000002.1, read on the forward strand.
CGGTCTTGCGGCCACGAATTGGAAGCGAGGAGCTGCCCTGAAAAGACTTGCCATTCTCGGTTCCACCGGCTCCATTGGGCAAAGCACGCTCTCCATCGTGGAGCAGTTTCCTGAGCGCTATGCTGTGACCTCGCTGGCCGCGGGGCGCAATGTGGAGGAGGCCTTTGCGCAGGCTGTGCGCTGGCGGCCGAAGCTGGTTTCACTGGCCACGGAAGAGCTGGCCACGCAACTGGCCGCGCGGTTGCGCGAGGCGGGTGTGACGGGCGTTGAAGTGGCGCATGGCACGGCGGGGACGGTGGCCTGCTCGACGCACGCGGAAGCGGATTTTGTGGTGTCGGCGATTGTGGGCGTGGCGGGACTGGAGGCCACGCATGCGGCGATTCTGGCGGGAAAGCCGGTGGGGCTGGCGAACAAGGAGTGCATGGTGGCTGCCGGGGAGATTTTGACGGCGGCGGCGCGGCGGCTGCAGGTGCCGATTCTACCCATCGACAGCGAACACAACGCGGTTCATCAGTGTATGCGCGTGGGCGCGCACGCCGAGGTGAAGACGATCTGGCTGACGGCTTCGGGCGGGCCGTTCCGGCGGCTGCCGCTGGAGGAGTTTGCCGGCATTACGCCGGAGCAGGCGCTGAAGCACCCCACGTGGGTAATGGGGCGGCGCATCACGATTGACTCCGCGACCATGTTGAACAAGGGGCTGGAGGTAATCGAGGCCTGCCGTCTGTTTGACGTGGGGCCAAGCCAGGTGCGGGTGACGGTGCATCCGCAATCGACGGTGCACTCGCTGGTGGAGTTTGTGGATGGGTCGATTCTGGCGCAGATATCGGTGACCGACATGCGGCTGCCGATTCTGTATGCATTGGCGTATCCGGAGCGGCCGGCTTCGACGCTGACCTTTGACCTGGCGGCGCTGCGGCATCTGGAGTTCGAGGAGCCGGATTTTGAGCGGTTCCCGTGCCTGCGGCTGGCTTTTGAGGCGGCGGAAAAGGGCGGCGCGCACTGCATTGCACTGAATGCGGCCGATGAGGTGGCCGTGGAGGCCTTTCTGGAGCGCCGCATCCCCTTTATGGGAATCCCGCGTACAATTGAAATGGTACTTGCATCCACGCCGGAGGCGCATCCATCTACTATTGCAGAAGTGCTTGCAGCCGATCAGGATGCGCGCCGGAGAGCAAGGTCGGTGCTGCAGTGATGCAACGATGAGCCGTTGGCTGCCCCCGCCGGAGGGCGGATGTGTTGCGGCGGCCGCGGCACGCGGAGAGAATCCTCCGGCTGAACGTTAGTTTTGAGGAACACATCGCAACTCTATGCATACGTTTCTGATATCCACTGTCGCCTTCATTGTCCTGATTGGCTTGATGGTTCTGGTTCACGAGTTTGGGCACTTTCTTGTGGCCAAGCTGTGCGGAGTCCGCGTCGAGCGATTCTCGATCGGCTTTCCGCCACGCCTGTTCGGATTCAAGATTGGCGAAACCGACTACTGCATTTCTGCCACACCGCTGGGCGGCTACGTGAAGATGACCGGCGAAAATATGCCGGGCGAAAACATGCAGATGGAGGGTGCGGACCAGGATCTGATTGAAGCGCAAAAGGAAGATCCCGGGGCGCTGACTTCGCATCCGCGCTGGCAGCGCATTCTGATTGCGATGGCCGGGCCGGTGGCGAACTTCGTGCTGGCGCTGGTGCTGATGTTTATTTACTTCGGCTGGATCAACGAAGTTCCGGTGGTGCAGGTGAAATCCCCGACCCTCGACTGGGTTGTTCCCGGCACGGCGGCGGCGCAGGCGGGAATGCAGCCTGGCGATGTGATCGAGCGCTTTGGCAGCATCAAGAATCCAAGCTGGAGCCAGGTTTACGAGCAGATCAAGATCAACGCGAATGAGCAGGTGCCGGTGGTTGTGGATCGCGATAACAAGACGGTCGATCTCTCCCTGCAGGTTCCGGCCAGCGCAAAATCGGACGATTTCGACCTGAGCGACGCGGGCATCCTGCGCAGGACCCAGCCTGGGCCGATCGGGGTTGCGGATGTTCTTTCCGGTTCACCCGCCGCCGGGGCCGGACTGCGTCCCGGCGATGCGATTGAGTCTGTGGATGGGTTGCATTTGCACTCCGTCGAATCGCTGGTGGCTTTTCTTCAGGCCGGTGACGGGAAGCCGGTTTCAGTGGTGATTGAACGCAACGGCAAGGCTCTGCCTCCGGTGACCATTAAGCCCAAGCAGATCCAGGGAGGCTGGAAACTGGGCTTCGGTGGAGCTCTGCCGGCCATGCACCAAGCCCCCCTGCCGCTTGCAGAGGCGATGGCCCATTCCACCAAGTTCCTTTCGAACAACACCTTCTTCACGATTGAAGTGGTGAAGCGGATGTTCGAGCACAAGGTTTCTGTCAGCCAGCTTTCCGGCCCGGTGGGCATTGCGCATATGGCCGGCGAAGCCGCGGAGGCTCACGGATGGTACCCCAAATTCTGGCTGGCCTCTATCATTAGCCTGCAACTGGGCATCCTGAATCTGTTGCCGTTCCCGATTCTGGACGGCGGGATGATTTTGTTCCTGCTGATTGAGAGCGTGCTGCGTCACGACATCAATCTGAACGTGAAGGAGCGGATTTACCAGGCGGCGTTCGTGGTGCTGGTGGTGTTCTTCGCGTTTATCATCTTCAACGACGTGAGCAAGCTGGGGATTTTTGGCGGGAAGCCGTGAGAAGAGCAGGGACTTAGGGACTTGGGGAACATTGACCGCTGAATGCTGACCACATAGGAAAATACATGCCAGTGAATACCCACCAGGTGAGGGTGCGCTACGCTGAGACGGACCAGATGGGCATTGTGTATTATGCCAACTACCTGGTCTGGTTTGAGCTGGGGCGCGTGGAGCTGTTGCGCTCGCTGGGGCTTGCCTACAGCCAGTTGGAGACCGAGCACGAGTGCATTCTGCCGGTGGTGGAAGCGTCGTGCCGTTATCGCGCGCCGGCGCGTTACGACGACGAGATTTTGATTGAGACGCGGCCGTCGCTGTTGCGGGGTACGGTGCTGAAGTTTGCCTATCGCATTCTGCGCAAGGCCCCCGATGGAGCAGAGCCCAAACTGCTTGCGGAAGGCGAAACGGTGCACGTGGTGTGCGACGACGCGTTGAATCGCAAGCCGCTGCCCGAGCATTATGCAGCGGCGCTGCGGACGATGATGACGGACAAGTAGAACGCCCGGCCGGTTTTGCCAACCTGCATGCCAGTGCGTCTGGCTGCGGAAAAATACTGCTGCTGCGTCACATGGCTTTGAAGATGCGAATCTCGGCGGGTTTCGATCCTTCCCGCCGCCCCGCCACGAAAAGAAGATTCAACCGCGGCACAAAGAGGCTGGTTCGGGCGCCAATCGCTGTGTGCACCTGGGCGATTCTGGCGTAGTGTTCGGAGTCCTTCTGCTGATAGACGTCCACGACGCCGCCTCCGCCTGTGACGTAAATGCGCTTCCTGGCATGGTCATAATAAACATCGTCGGCAACTGCTACGGTGGGCAGTTTGGCAATCACGGCTCCCGAATGCGTATCAAAGACGAGCAGGACCGCAGGATCGCGGCATACGCTGAAGAGGCGATGGTCTTTTTCATCAAGGGCCATGGGGAAGTTGCCCAGCGCGTCATCGGTCCGCCAGCGCGCCAGGATGGCCAACCTTGCGCGGTTGATTACGTCCAGTTGGTGCGCGCGGGGAAGGTTGACGAACAGGAGCGGTCCGTGGGCCTGAAGCTGAAACGATTCGGGATGGACACTGAGCTTGATGTTTGCCACTTTGTTGCCGTTCTCATCGAAGATTGCGATGCCGCCGCTTCCGTATCCGACCAGGATGCGATGCGAGGAAGGATCGTGGCGAATATTGTCAGCGTCACTGCCCAGGTTGATTTTGCGCAGAAGCCGATAGTTACGGGCGTCGAAGATGCGGACTGTGCCGTCTCCCCCGTTGTCTACCCATAGGCGCTGCGTTTGCGGCTGATAGAGTACACCCTGCGGTTCGGAGAGGCCGGTGATGGTTTTCAGCACTTTGCCGCTGTCGAAATTAACCACTTCAATCGTGTTGTTGCCCAGCGCGGAGACGAAGATGCGCTTGCCGGCGAGATCGATGGCCATGTGGTCAATGCGGCCCTTTACGCCGGGAAGGGGAATGGACTTTTCCAGGCGCAACGGCGCGCTGGACTGGGCGGAGACGAGTGCCGGCAGGAGAAGTAACGCCGCAACTGCAAATGCGAAAGGCGCGATTCGGATGGGAGCGATCAATCTATACGCCGATTGCCGGATGAAATTGTGGAAGATTTTGGGGCGAAGGGCGCATCGAGGGTACTGTGGCGTAGCGGCTCGCATATTTGTCTCCTGGGTGTTCACAGAATTTTAGATGCCAGGCAGGCTGCGGAGAGAAATCGTGGTTGTAGACAAAACTCCAAAACATCAATCAGCGGCTGAAGCCGCACTCATTTTACGGCCTCTATCGTTGTTGTGGTGACGTGCGGCGGCCATTTTGCGGCAGATGCGGATGGGCGGCACGGGAAGAGGCTATGCTTGTCTGCATGGTGCGTGGCAATGATGACCATGAGGCGGAGCTGCAGGATGTTCTTGCTGAGCTTGCCGCACGCGAACCGATCTTCCATCGAGCCGAATTTGGAACAGCGCGGGCCGATTTCGAGAAGATGACGGCCGAAGACTACTGGGAGACTGGGGCTTCCGGGCGTATTTACTCACGACAGTCGGTGCTCGATGTGTTGGAGGAGCGATTCTCTGCGCCGCATGAGGATGTGTGGGAGACCAGCGATTTTGCGTGCCGCAAGCTGGCGGAGAATGTCTATATGCTGACTTATACTTTGCTGCAAAACCGGTTGCGACTTACACGGCGATGCACGATCTGGCAGAGAACGCCGGATGGTTGGAAGGCTGTGTACCATCAGGGGACGATTGTGCAGGATGCCTGAAAGATGGCTCAGCTCAGCACGACGGCGAGGGCGAAGCCGTCAAGGCCTTTTACGCCGACGGTCTGCAGGGCAACGGCGCTGAGACGGGGTTCGGCGGCCATCATTTCAAGACAGCGGCGGGTGCCCTGGATGTCGGGCGCGGAGCTTTTGGCGTCGATGACTGTGCCGTGGCGGGCGACGTTGTCGACGATGATCAGCGTGCCGGGATGCGAGAATTTCAAGGCCCACTGGAGATAGTCGGGGTTGCCCTCTTTGTCCGCGTCAATAAAGATCAGATCGAAAGGCGCGGCGCCTGATTCGTGAAGGGCCGCAAGGCTGTCGCGAGCGGGGCCCACGTGGATTTCAACACGGTCAAGCAGGCCGGCGCGGCGCAGATTTTCGCGCGCCACCTCAGCGTGGCGCTCTTCCAGCTCAAGCGATACGATGCGGCCATCGGGCGGGAGAGCGCGGGCCGTCCAGATGGTGGAGTAGCCGCCGAGCAGACCGATCTCAAGCACGCGCTTTGCGTGCGTAAGGTGCGCCATGGTGTGCAGGAACTTGCCCTGAAGCGGGGAGACGCCGATGGCGGGAAGGCCCGCCTCCTGGTTGTGGCGGAGCGCGGCCTCAAGGTGTTCATCGCTCGGTGCGAAGAGACTGCCGAAATAGTCGTCTACGGCTGTCCAGGTGGCTTGTGCGTCGGGTTTTTTCGAGGGCATTTACTTCTCCCGCGCCACAACGAAATCGGGGACCCAGAGGAGCGCGCGGCGGAATTCGGTTTCAGGCAGCGTATAGAGAGCCTGGCGCGCCTGCTCGGCATAGCGGTCGGCGGCAGCCATGGCGTATTCGACGGATCCGTTGTGCGAGAGGATGTCCTGAATCTGGCCGCGGCTCACGTTTTCAAAGCTGCGATCTTCCAGCACGCGTTGGATGGCCTGGCGGTCGCGCACGGTGCCGTGATCGAGCGAGTGAATGACGGCCAGTGTTGCCTTGCCTTCGCGCAGGTCGCTGGCCACGGGTTTGCCGAGCACGTCTTCCGAGGCCGTGAGGTCCAGCACATCGTCGATGATCTGGAAGGCCAGGCCGACGGCGCGCCCGTAAGTGGCGAGCGTGGCTTCCTCGGCCTGGGTAGCGCCTGCAAGCACCGCGCCCATGCTCATGGACGTTGAAAAGAGGCACGCGGTCTTGCGAAAGATGAGGTCGTAGTATTCAGCCTCAGAGACGGCCTTGCCGAGCTTTTGAATCTGCAGCAGCTCGCCCTCGACCATTTGCTGCGTGAGGCTGACGAGTAGCTCAAGAATGCGCAGGTTCTGCTGCTCGAGTGCTACGCGATAAGCCTGCATGTAAAGCCAGTCGCCGGCGAGCACGCATTTTTCATTGCCCCACCGGGTGTTGGCGGAAGGCCGGCCGCGGCGGGTGTCGGCGCCGTCGATGATGTCGTCGTGCACCAGCGTTGCGGTGTGCACCATTTCAACCACCGCGCCTAACTGGACGGCGCCATGGCCGGAGTAACCCAACTGGTGGGCGCTGAGCAGCAGCAGGGATGGGCGGATGCGCTTGCCGCCGCCTTCGCGGAGGTACTCGGCGATTTCCGTGATGGTGCTGACACCGGATGCGGCGTCGCGGCCAAGCTCCTGCTCCACTGCTACAAGATCTTCTCGCAGCAGATCGAAGACTTCCCTTGCCGTCGCTATCGCCAATGTGCTCAAAAGTACTCCGCTTCGTTTCTTTCGCATTTGCTTTCGGCTGCGCTTCGCCGCGAGGGGAAGTGCAGCGCCGCCGGACATGATTTCAATTCGTCCGGTAGTTCGTAAACTGCAAATCCACGCCCAGGTCCTTGCCCCGGAGCATGGCGATGATCGCCTGCAGATCGTCCCTGTCTTTGCCCGATATCCTTACCATATCGCCTTGAATGCTGGCCTGGGTCTTCTTTTTTGTTTCTTTTACCAGACGAACAATTTCCTTGGCTTTTTCTGATGGGATACCCTGCTGCAGGCTGACCTTTTGCCGCACACTCTGGCCGGCTGCCGGCTCCACTTTGCCATAGGTCAGATTCTTGAGGGAGACTCCCCGCTTCACCAATTTTTGCCCAAGGATCTCTTTGATCGCTTCGAGCTTGTACTCGTTGGCGGAAGCCAGCTGAATGTTGTCACTGCCTTCGAGGTGGATTTCAGAGTGCGAGTCCTTGAGGTCGAAGCGCTGGCGAATCTCTTTGAGCGCCTGGTCGATGGCGTTGCGGACCTCCTGGATGTCCACTTTGCTGACGATGTCGAATGAATTGTCCTGGGCCATAGTTTCATTTCCTGAGGCCCTGGCTTACAAGCCGGGGCAACTCTATCAGTTTCCCACGTTTGGGGTTACATGAAACAGTCCGAGGAAGTTTTTCGTCGTCGCGGCGGCGATTTCGTCCGGGCTGACGCCGCGGATTTCGGCCAGAATACGGGCTGTTTCCGCCACCCATGCGGGTTCGTTACGCTTGCCGCGGTTGGGCATGGGAGCCAGCCACGGAGCGTCGGTTTCGACGAGGAGGCTGTCGAGCGGGACGCGCGCGGCCACGTCGCGGAGAGGCTGCGCCTTGGGGTAAGTGAGGTTGCCGGCAAAGGAGATGAGAAAGCCGAGATCGACGGCGCGCTGCGCCTCAGGCCAGCCGCCGCCAAAGCAGTGCATGACGCCGCGCAGTCCGGTGTGGCGCCAGTGCTCTTCGAGGACTGCGAAGAGATCGTCCCAGGCGTCGGTGGCGCCATCTTTCCACCCCAGCGACGAAGACCTGTCGCCGGGGGCCCCGGAGTCTTTCGGCCGGCAATGGATGAGGATGGGGCGCTTGCGCGCGGCGGCGATTTCAAGCTGGCGGATGAGGCCGCGGCGCTGGACGTCGTGCGGGGCGCCTTCGTGGTAGTAGTCGAGGCCGATTTCGCCGCAGGCGATGACCTCGGGTTCAGCGAGCAGGGTGTCGAGCCTGGCGAGGGCTGCTTCGTCGGCTTCGGTGGTGGTGTGGGGATAGATGCCCGCGCTTGCGTAAAGGCGCGGCAGGCCGGCGCCGGACTGGGCTTCAGCTTGGGGGCGCGCATTGAACTCGCGGCAGATGGCGAGCGCCTGGTGCATCTCGGCGGGCCCCTCGCCGATGCCGATGGCGAGCACTGCGCCTACGCCGGCGTCCCAGGCGCGGCGGAGGATGGACTCGCGGTCATCGGCGAAGCGGTGGCTGTCTAAGTGAGCGTGGGAATCGATGAGCAAACGGAGACCTCAAAAAACATTCTATGTTCTCTGGGTGAGGGGCGATGAAAGGCGCCAGACTCTACACTTTTACGACCATAAGCCCCAGATGCTGTTCAAATGGGTCAAAATCATGATCACGATGGAGCAATTCACAGTTTTCTGCAATACAGAAGGTTGCGATGAGGCAATCGATGGTTTTGCGAACAGTGATCCCACGGCTTTGCAGCGTCCGATAGTTTCTAGCTGCTGCGATCGCGATACGTGTTCCGGCGATATCGAAGACCGGGAGTGTCAACAGGTGACGCTCTGCCAGACGGAACCGCTTTTCGTGACGAACTCCCTGCAGGACTTCACAAAGAATCAGGTTCGTCAAACCAATTGCGCGGCGATCTAAGGCGTCTTCAAGCCAGTCTGTTTGAGGATTGACTGTGTCATGGAGGTAATCAATCCAGACCGACGAATCTACGATGACCATGGCATTCGATCTTTCGGCTTAACCGCGAGGCCGTGCTCAAGCCGCCGAAGCGCGTTGCCTTGCACGCTTTTGCCGGGGTTGCTGCTCCCAGTTCTGCAATCTGCTCTTACGCATCTCATCCAGGTTGCCTTCCCAGCCAAGTCCACGGAGCTTTCTGATTGCCTCACCTTGCCTGTGCATCTGAATGGTCAGGCGCATGGATTCTTCCACGGCGGCCTTCTTGGTAGTGGCGCCGGTGGCTTTCATGGCAGCACGCATGAGCTTGTCGTCAATATCGATGTTGGTTCGCATAGGCCGCGCTCCGATGTGTAAGTATCGCACGGTTTATGTGTATGGAACAACGAGCGAATACCAAAGCTTTCGCACAAAGACGATGTCGAAGTTGCGCATTTGCGCCAGCGCCTATTTCAGCCGCGCGCCGAGCGGTACCTCCTCAAGGAATCCGGCGAGTACCGGCGCACCGTCGTCAAGCGAAGCTGCAAGCAGCATTCCGTTTGACTCAAGGCCACGCATTTTGCGCGGAGCGAGGTTGGCAACGATGATAATCTTCCGGCCGATGAGTTTCTCCGGCTCGTAATACTGGGCGATGCCGGCGAGGATCTGGCGCTTTTCATAGCCCAGATCGACTTCAAGGCGCAACAGCTTGTCGGCTTTGGGGATGCGCTCGGCGACGAGCACCTGCGCGACGCGCAGTTCAACCTTGGCGAAGTCGTCGATGTTGATGGTTTGTTTCTCTTCAGCCGGTGCAGGTGTTGGCGCCGGCGCGGATGCGGCTTGAGGCGCTGGAGTTGATGGTGCGGCAGCCCGGGGTGCCGGGGCTGCGGGCGTAGTGACCTGGGGCGCCGCAGTGACGGGCTTTGCGGGAGGCTCTGCCTCGGCGGCTTTCGCGGGCGCTGCGGGCTGCGGTGCTGCGGCCGGGTCGGCTGCGGGGGGCTGTGAGCCGCTTTCGGCCTTGCTTGCCGCTTCTACGGCGCTCTTGTTGTTCTCGTCTTCAAGACTCTGCATACGTTGAATTGCGTCCCTTTCAGCGCGGGGGAATAGCGGCGCCGGCGCGGCAAAGTTTGTGCCGGTCTCCAGGCCGCCCCACGCGAGATCTTTCAAGAATCCGTTGTGCGCTGCGTCAGAGATTTCACCGAGCCCGAACTGGCGCCAGACTTTGGCCGCCGCATCGGGCAGGATGGGATAAGCGAGCGCGGTGATAACGCGGATGGATTCGGCAGCGGTGGCCAGAACGCGCGCCTGCAGTTGCATGTGCGCTGCGTTGCTGCGGTCCTCAGGCTTTTTCCAGGGCGCGTTGGCGGTCAGATAGCCGTCGGTTTCGGCAACGAGAAGCCACAAACCTTTGAGCGCCTCAGAGAAGTTCAGTTCATCGAAGGCGGGGCCGAACGCGGCAATGGTGCGCTCGGCGGTGACGCGCAGCGCGTCCTCCGCAGGGGTGAGTCCTCCGGCGGGCGGTACTGAAGCGCCGAAGTACTTGTGCATCATGTTGACCACGCGGCTGACGAGGTTGCCGTAGCCGTTGGCCAGGTCGCCGTTGTAGCGCTGCACCAGCGCGTCGAAGCTGAAGTTGCCGTCCTGGCCGAAGGGGATTTCGCGGAGCAGGAAGTAGCGCAGCGCGTCGGCACCGAGCACCTCCATGACGGTCTCAGCGCGCACGATGTTGCCGCGCGACTTGGACATCTTGCCCTGGTCGAAGAGGAGCCATCCGTTGGCACGCACCGATTTTGGCGGCGCGATGCCCGCAGCCATGAGAAACGCCGGCCAATAGACGCAATGGAAGCGGCTGATCTCTTTGCCGATGAGGTGCATGTCAGCGGGCCAGAATTTGGCGAAGCGCGCCTTGTCCGCGGGATCGTCTGACCCGTAGCCGAGCGCGGTGATGTAGTTGGCCAGCGCATCGAGCCATACGTAGACCACATGGCTTTCATCGCCGGGGACGGGAATGCCCCAGGAAAAGCTGGTGCGGCTTACGGAAAGGTCGCGCAATCCGCTGCGGACGAAGGAAATGACTTCGCGGCGCGTGGATTCCGGGCCCATGAAATCGGGGTTGGCCTCGTAGAACTCCAACAGCTTGCGCTCGAAGGCGGAGAGCTTGAAGTAGTAGTTCTCTTCGCTGACGGTTTCCGTGGGGCGGCCACAGTCGGGGCAGAGCGTTCCGGGCGGGCCGTCGACGTAAGCTTCGTCGGAGACGCAGTACTGGCCGGTGTAGCGGCCCTTGTAGATGAAGCCGCGATCGCGAAGCGTGGCGAAGAGGTGCTGTACGCCGCGCTTGTGGCGGGCTTCCGTGGTGCGGATGAAGTCGTCGTAGCTGAGGTTGAGGTTGTCCCAGAGGCCGCGAAATTCGGCGGCAATGGCGTCAGCGAACTCCTGCGGCGCGCAGCCGGCGAGCTTTGCGGAGCGCTCGATCTTCTGGCCGTGCTCGTCAGTGCCGGTGAGGAACCAGGTTTCAATGCCGAGCGCGCGTTTGCGGCGCGCAATGGCGTCGCAGACGATGGTGGAATAGGCGTGGCCCAGGTGCGGCCGCGCATTCACGTAGTAGATCGGCGTGGTCAGATAATAGCGGTTTGTAGTTGGAGCCTGATCGGTCATGGTAGGCGCTTGCCTGCGATTCACCCCTGAGAATGCAGGCAAATTGTCAGGCAATTCAAACTCCATTTTAAGGCATGGTATCCGGTAGGAGTGCCGGTTGAGTCTCCGTGCGGGCTGGCTTGGAGGCTATCCAGAGCCGTCAAATGGAATGGGGCGCGACAAGCGCCGCGCCCCGCTGCCTCAAGATGACTTTGACGTTGGTGGATTTCGAAATGGAGATCCGGACAAAGTGCTGGAAACCGGGCCGTAACAGCCGGCAGCAACCCGTGCTACTCCGACTTCACTTCATCCCCGATCTTCGGCTTGCCGGTGCCGGCGAAATGGCCTACAGCAGAACCTGCGTCAACGCTGGTGATGGTCAGCTCACCGATCGAATCCGTGATGGAGCGCAGTGGTTTCCCCGTCGCCGGATCTTTCACGACCCGCACCACGCGCATTACTTTCAGCTTCTCGCCCACCTTCAAACCTTTCTTGCTGCCCACGTTGATGATGATGTCCGGTGTCGAAGCATCGGCAATGAGGCCGGAGACGGGGGCTGCCGCCACGGTCGGCAGCTTGCCGCTGTCGCTTTCAAGGCCCTGGGCCAGTTTCGTTACTGCCTCGCTTGTGGCTTCGCCAATGATGGTTTGGGCGAAATTGGTGCTGTTCATACCGACTTCGCCGGCTCCGTAACCTCCGGTTCCCGCACCTCCGCCCAGCAGATTGGTGCCGGAGCGCTGTGACTCGCCTTTGCCGGTGGTGGAGGCGAGAATCTCTCCGGTGTTGGTGTCAATGAGCCGTGCGGTAATGGCCACGACTGCCTTGGCTTTGTGCGTGCCCACGTGGCCAAGGCCGTAACCGCTGCCCCACTTGCCCAGCATGCCCCCGATATTGCGGCTCTTGTCGTCGCGGCCGAACTGCGTGATGTCGCCGACAATCACGGCGTCGACACCCAGGATGTGGCCTATCTTTGCGGCGGTGTTGGCATCGGCGCGATTGCTGTTGGAGAAGTTCTGCTCTTTGAGGATTTTGTCGATCTGATTCCGCTCGATGACGCGGTAGGTGCCGTCGTTTACCAGGCGATCGATCAGCATATCCGAGATGCCTTTGCCGATGTCGACGTTGGAACCGAAAACCGCCTGCGAGGAACTCATCACTGTCGCGTAGTTGAAGTCGAGCACGGCGACGCGATGGCGCGTGGCGGGTTGCTGCGCCGGAAGCGCGATGCCAAGGGCGAGGAAGAGGGATAAAGTTGGGATGACCTTGCGCATAGTTTTTTTCTCCTATCGGCCTAAGAAAGATTCCAGGGTCGCCAACTCCCTGTCCGCGTGATCCATATACTGATTGGCGGTCGCCGGATCGTTGCGGTTGAGAGCCTGGTTTGCCTGGTTCATATCGTTGTCGAGCCTGTTCATTGCCGCCAGTATGTCGCCGCGCAGATCGAGCCCCTGCGCCTGCTGCTGGCGGCGAATGGACTGCACGCCACTCACGGCCGCGTCAGTGCGCGCGTCAAGATTGGCGAAGCGGTCATGGGCATCCCGGATCTCCTTGGCGGAAGGTCCCGCGGGAGCTGGAGGCTGAGCCGCGACCGCCTGAGGTGGCTGCGATGCAGAAGCTGAAGATCGCTTGGACCCGGTTGCCGCAGGGAACGGTTGCCGGCTCGGCGGCGCTGCTGGCGGCGCAGTCCTCGTCGCGCCGCCAGACGCCGGAACGGGCGTTGAGGGCGGCGCTGCTGGCGGCGGCTGCCCGGTGGTCTGTGGCTGTGTTGGGGGCGTTTCGGGAACTGGCTGGGGCGCGGGTTGAGTCTGCACCGCAGCCGGCTGCACCGTTTGTCCCGCATGGGTGGCGAAGACCCGCGGAAGCACTACTGCCAGCGCAAGCAGGGCTGCCAGCGTTGCGGCTGCGCCAATGCCGATCCAAAGACCTCGACGGCTCTTGTGTGCCACCGGCGGCGCTACCGGCACTGCCACCGGCTGCCAGGCGGGCTCAGGCGCGGGGTTCTCAACTGATGCGGCCGCCGCTGGTTGTGCCGCCACGGGAGCAGCCGCCTGCGTGGGATGCTGCAACTGATTGATGGCGTTGCGCATTTCCTCCGCGGTCTGAAAACGATCAGCGAGCGCCTTGGCCATGGCGCGCAGAACAATATCGTTGAGCGCCGGCGGAAGAGCGGGATTCACTTGCGCAGGAGGCGTCGGCGCCTCGTTCAACTGCGCATTGAGTACGCTGTACGATGTATCCGCCTGAAACGGCTTGCGCCCGGTGAGCATTTCATAGAGAGTCACGCCGAAGGAATAAATATCGGAGCGCGCATCTACCGTGCCTCCGCGCACCTGCTCCGGAGACATGTAATAGACCGAGCCCATGGTGGTGCCGGGGCGCGTGAGGTGAAGATCATCCGTGGACTTGGCAATGCCGAAGTCCATCAGTTTTGCCAGCCCGTGCGCGGTGACCATGATGTTGGCGGGTTTGATATCACGATGCGTTACGCCGCGGCTGTGTGCGTAGCTCAGTGCCGAGAGAACTTGCGAGGCGTACTCCAGCATGTGATCAACGGGAATCCTCGTCTTGCTTGACAGCGTCTCAAGCGTTACGCCCTCCACAAACTCCATCACCATCACAAGCTGGTTTTCAAACTGGAAGGCCGTTCTGAGCTGCGCAATGTTGGGATGTTCCAATCCGGCAAGGGTGCGGATTTCAGCCGTGAAGCGCGCGGCCAGTTCCGGCTCTGACGCGTAGTCCGGCAGAAGAACCTTCATTGCCTCTACGCGGTCGGAGATGATGTTGCGGACACGGTAAACGCGCCCCATGCCACCCGCTCCAAGCAGGTTAAGAATTTCATAGTCGCCTACGTGCAGACCCGCGTCCAAAGCCATGAAATGCGCCTCGATTTTGAGAATTGTAGGGAACCGTAATTACAGATAGATAAAAGTGCGCCCAGTATACTCCAATACCGAAATAGCGGAGCAGCAATTTTCAACGAAATCACGGAGTGCGGAGGCCGCTGTTTCAGGGGGCTGAAAGACGGATGAATCGAAATTTGAAGACGACTGCCCAAAGTGCAGGGTCCAGGACCATGGGAAAAGAGGTTGGGCCAGGCAGCGAGCGTCTGACGCAGCAAGCCGCGCTATTCCAAGACCACGACCGGACCGATTGCCCGATCGATGCGCTGCAGCGCTTCTTCGGGGATTTTGATTCCTACGGCGCGCACGTTCGCTTCGACCTGTTCGGGGCGCGAGGCGCCGATGATGGCTGAGGCTACCTCAGGCCGATGCAGGACCCAGGCCAGCGCCATCTGAACCATGGTCAGGCCGAGATCGGCAGCGATGGGCTTGAGCTGGGCGACGGCTTCAAGCAGATAATCGGAGCGATAATGCCGGCCCGCGGTTTCCATGAACTGGTTCATCTCACTGCTGGCTGCCCGGCTGCCCGGCGGGGGCGGCTGGCCGGGTGTGTATTTGCCGGTGAGGACGCCGTGTGCAAGCGGAGAGAAGGCCAGGTTGCCGATGCCGTGACGCGCGCAGGCGGGGAAGACTTTTGCTTCAGGTTTACGCCAGAGCATGGAGTACTGGGGCTGGCTGGATGAAAAGGGCACCAGGTTGCTGGCGCCGGCGATCTGTGAGGCTGTGTCGATTTGCTCCGCTGTCCATTCGCTGAAGCCGATGGCGCGCACTTTGCCGGCGCGCACGGCGCGGTCGAGGGCGGTGAGGGTTTCTTCGAGCGGCGTTTCCTTGTCGTAGCGGTGGCACTGGTAGAGGTCGATGCAATCGACGCCGAGACGCTGAAGCGAGCGGTTCAACTGCTTTTCAATCTGCGCGGCGGAGAGACCGTGGTCCGGCTCATCGCCGACGGGGAAGTAGAGCTTGGTGGCGATCAGGTAGCGGTCACGCGGATAGGCCCGCAGCGCCTCACCCAGGACGCGCTCTGCCTCGCCGGCGCCGTACTGGTTGGCCGTGTCAAAGAGCGCGATGCCGCAGTCGATGGCCGCGTGAATGCAGCGGATTGCCTGCTGGCGGGCGATGCCGCCGGCCACGGTGAGCCATGTGCCGAAGCTAAGTTCGGAGACCTGAAGCGGGCCGTTGCCTAATTTGCGGTATTGCATCTATTTTCCTCGGTTTGATGCTACCAACATCATCGATGCATCAAAATATGATCACTTGCATCACGCATAAGATTAGCGCATCATAATGGTAATGAACACATCATCCGCAACCCGTCTTCAGCGGTCTACTGCAAGGA
This sequence comes from uncultured Acidobacteriota bacterium, assembly GCA_963830225.1. GTDB lineage: Bacteria > Acidobacteriota > Terriglobia > Terriglobales > Acidobacteriaceae > Telmatobacter. The sequence continues at coordinate 68,854 of CAWHLO010000002.1, forward strand.
CCTCGAAACGCCCTGCGGCGAAGAGACGCGCGCCTCGCAGAACCACGGTGACATTGTCTCCCGAGGCGGCGGAGATAGTCGAACGCATGATGGGCGCCACGGGTCTCTCATTGAGCGAAGCCGTTTCTGAGCTGATCGAGAGTACCGAGCCGAGACGACCCCGAATCAAGTTCGTAGACGGCTTTCCGACGGCTGATGTGCCGCTCAGCGGAAAACGGATCACGACCGAGGATGTTCTGCGTGCGGAGGCCGAACCCTGGTGAAGCGTTACCTGCTCGACACCAATGTTCTTATCCCTCTGCTCTGGCCCTTGCACACCGAACAGGCAAAGGCGAGAGCCTGGTTCAACGCTAACGCGAAGAAAGCATTTGCGACCTGTTCTCTCACGCAGGCAGGGTTCCTGCGCATTACCAGCACGCCTTTCCTGATCGGCGAACAGTATTCGCTGAGAGATGCGCGTTTGCTTCTGCTTGAATTTACGCGATTGCCGGGTCATCACTTCTGGCCCACACCTATTGACTTCTTCGAAGCTACAGCGCCTTTTGAGCGGCGCATGCATGGCCCCAAACAAATCGCTGATGCCTATTTGCTCGGACTGGCCAAACACCACGGCGGGAAGCTTGCAACGTTCGACAGGGCCATTCTGAGCCTGGCCGGCCCCGAACACGCCGGCCTCGTAGAACTGATTCAATAGTCGCAGGATCCATTCGCTCGGTCGCGTGGCGTGCCTTCTGTTTATGCTCCCGACCACACAAAATAGATAGGAACCGCGAACTATGAAGTGGGGGCTATTTCTACCCGATGGGCTGCACTGCTCCCTTGCCTACCAGTTCTTCCATGCGCTCCATCCAGCCGCGGTCGGCGGCTACGCTCATGCCTTCAGGCTCGAGAATCACTTCGTACTCGCCTGCTTTTTTGAGGTGCAGCATCACCTTGCCTGGGCCAGGCGCCGCGTCCGCTGCGCTCTTGAGCGCTGTGAAGGTCTCTTCGGTGGTGCGGTCAAGGTTCAGGCGAATACGAATGGCTTCAGGCAACTTGACCTGCACGGCTTCAAGCGCCTGAATCTGGCTGACCGAGATCTTCGATGCTGCGTCGTCATCGCCCATGAGAACGCCGCGCACCAGCACCGGCGCTTCAATCTTCAGCTGATTCTGCAGGCGTTCGTAGTCGCGCGAGAAGCAGATGAGGTCTATCTTTCCTGCGGCGTCTTCAAGCGTTGCCTGCGCGTAAAGCTTCTGGTCGCGGCGGCTCTTTTGCACGCGCAGGCCGTGAATGATTCCGGCGACCTGCACTTCGTCGGCGGGGTCGGTTGGCGAGCCCCAGCGGCGTTCCGGCGGTTTGCGTTCCAGCGCCTCCGCGGTGCTGATGACGCCGGGCAGGTTGCGAATCTTCTCTGCGTACTTATCGAGCGGATGGCCGGAGACGAAGAAGCCGAGGACCTCTTTTTCGTAGGCCAGGGTTTCGCTCTCTTCCCAGTCGGGGACGTGCGGCAGGTCATCGCCGTTGCGGGCGCCATGCGCGGGCGCTTCGTCAAACAATCCGAAGAGGCCGGTCTGCCCCTGGGCCGCGTCTTTCTGCGCTTTCTGGGCGCGCTCGATGGCCCTGTCGACCGCGGCAAAGAGCTGGCCGCGCTTGCCCATGGAGTCGAGCGCGCCAGCCTTGATGAGCGATTCGATGACGCGCTTGTTCATCAGACGTAGGTCAACCTTCTCGCAGAACTCCCAGAAGCTTTTGAAGCGGCCGCCGCTTTCTTTGCGCGCCTTGATGATGGATTCGATGGCGTTGCCGCCGACATTTTTGACCGCGGCCAGGCCGAAGCGGATTGCTTCGCCGGATTCCGTGACGTGCGGTGTGAACTGCGCGCCGCTGACCTGCACGTCAGGCGGTTCAACGGCGATGCCCATCTCACGGCACTCGCCGATGTACTTGACTACCGAGTCGGGCTTGGAGGTTTCCGACGTGAGCAGCGCGGCCATGAACTCGACCGGGTAGTGCGTCTTCAGGTAAGCCGTCTGGTAAGCAAGCAGCGCATAAGCGGCGGAGTGCGACTTATTGAATCCATAGCCTGCGAACTTATCCATCTGGTCGAAGATTTCACCGGCAGTGTTTTTCGGGTGGCCGAGGGCCGCGGCGCCGCTCATAAAGCGGTCGCGCTGTTTGGCCATTTCTGCAGCAATTTTTTTGCCCATGGCGCGGCGCAGCAGATCGGCTTCGCCGAGCGAGTAGCTGGCGAGCACGTTGGCGATCTGCATCACCTGTTCCTGGTAGACGATGACGCCCAGGGTTTCTTTCAGGATGCCTTCAAGCTCGGGGAGCATGTACTCGACTTTGCGGCGGCCCCACTTGCGCTCGATGAAGTCGTCGATCATGCCGCCCTGGATGGGGCCGGGACGGTAGAGGGCGTTCAATGCGGTGAGGTCTTCGACGGTGTCGGGCTTGTAGCGGCGCAGCACGTCGCGCATGCCGCCCGACTCAAACTGGAAGACGCCGGAGGTGAGCGCCGGGTGGAAGACTTTCTGGAAGGTCTCGGGATCGTTGGCCGGAATAGCTTCGATGTCGAGTTTCTCACCGTGCGTCTGCTCGATGAGCTTGAGGCAGTCGTCGATGATGGTCAGCGTGGTCAGGCCGAGGAAGTCCATCTTGAGCAGATTCATTTTTTCGACGGCCTTCATGTCGTAGGCCGTGACCACTTCGTCGTTTTTGGTGCGCGCGACGGGAACCAGCTCAGTGAGTGGCTGCGGCGCGATGACCACGCCAGCCGCGTGCACGCCCTGGCCGCGCACCAGGCCTTCGAGCTTCTTGGCGGTGTCAATCAGTTCGCGGACCTGCGCGTCGTTGTCGTAGACCTTGTGCAGGTCGGGCGACTCTTCGAGAGCCTTGTCGATAGTCATGCCCAGCGTTGCGGGAATGAGCTTGGCGATGCGGTCCACATCACCGTAGGGCATGTCCATGGCGCGGCCGCAGTCTTTGATAGCGGCTTTGGCGGCCATGGTGTTGAAGGTGATGATCTGCGCCACCTGTTCGCGGCCGTACTTGCGCGTTACGTAGTCAATGACTTCGCCGCGGCGGTTCATGCAGAAATCGACGTCGATATCGGGCATCGATACGCGCTCGGGATTGAGGAAGCGCTCGAAGAGGAGCGCGTTCTGGAGCGGATCGATGTTGGTGATCTCCATGGAGTAAGCGACGAGCGAGCCTGCGGCGGATCCGCGGCCGGGGCCTACGGGAATGCCGTGATCGCGCGCGTACTTGATGAAGTCCCAGACAATGAGGAAGTAGCCGGAGTACTTCATCTGCTTGATGATGGCAATCTCGTGCGCGAGCCGCGCCTCGTAATCGTGGATGGGCGAGCGGAGTTTGCCCTGTGCTTCGAGGCGGCGGATGGAAGTCTCAAGGCGCATCTTGAAGCCTTCGCGGCAGATGTGCTCAAAGTAGCTGTCGGCGGTGTGGCCTTCAGGCACGGCGAATTCAGGCACGGGGCGCTCGAGCGGCTTGAGCTTGAAGTTGCAGCGCTCGGCAATTTCCATGGTGCGTGAGAGCACGCCGGGATTGTCGGGGAAGAGGCGCGACATTTCGTCGGCGCTTTTGACGAAAAACTGGTCGCTGTCAAAGCGGAAGCGGTCAGCGTCGTGAATTTTGGAGCCGGTCTGCACGCAGAGCATCACGTCGTGCGCGTGGGAGTCTTCACCGCAGAGGTAGTGTGAGTCATTGGTGAGGACGAGCGGGATATCCAGTTCTTTTTCGAGGCGGAAGAGGTCGGACTGGATTTTGCGCTCCTGCTCGAGGCCCTGATCCTGAATTTCGAGATAGAAATTGCCGCGGCCGAAGATGTCCTGGTACTGCGTTGCGACGGCTTTGCCTTTATCGTAGTGGCCGGCCATGAGTTCTTCACAGAGCTCGCCGCTGAGGCAGCCGGAGAAGCCGATGAGGCCCTTGGCGTGCTCAGCCAGGTAGCGCTTGCTGATGCGCGGCTTGCGGTAGAAGCCATGCAGCGAGGCCTCAGAGGTGATGCGGACAAGGTTGCGGTAGCCGTCTTCGTCCTGGGCCAGCACCAGCAGGTGGTTGTAGTCGTCGCCCTGGGCGGGGGCGCGATGGTCCTCGTTTTTGCACACGTAGAGCTCGCAGCCCAGGATGGGCTTGACACCGGCTGCCTTGGCCGCGTTGAAGAAGTGCACTGCGCCGTAGATGTTGCCGTGGTCAGTCATGGCGACGGCCTTCTGGCCCATCTGCGCTACGCGGTTGGCGAGCTTGGTCAGGTCACAGGCGCCGTCAAGGAGAGAGTATTCGGTGTGCAGGTGGAGGTGTGTGAATTCGGACATGGCTCTACTGTGATTTTAGTTGCATGCTCGTTGCGGCGGTCAGGCCATTCCTGCAGTGAATTCCGGCGAGACTGAGGAAAAGCGGTCCGGATTATCAACGCCGGGGCAATCACGTAGCACACCACCCCGTGCGCCGGCAGATTCCGCTGACTACGGAGTTCTCTCCGTATCCCTTTCGAGCGGAGCTTTGCAGCTCAATACTTGAGCGTGAACGGAATTTCAGTGGTCGCTGCCGTCTCCGAGAAGGCCGGTCCGCGCCGGAGGTAGGCGACGATGCGGAGTGTGTGTTTCCCGTCCTGGAGTTTGCGCCGCCACGGCAAGGGCTCTCCGACCCGGCAGGTTGCAGCCATGCAATAGCTGTAAGGTTTGTTATCGACGAAGAACTCTATCCGCTTGACGGGCCACTTCGGATTGCGGGGCGTGACGTCGGCGCGAATGGCGTCGATGCCATGCACAGTGGCTCCCCTGGTCAGTCCCAATACCTTGATGACTGCCGTGCGGCCGCTGGTAATTGCCGGCCGCGGCGGCACAGGCGAACCGGTGAGGTGCGCCACTTGTTCGAAGAACATCCATTTCGTCAGAGTATCGATCTTCCAGTTCACCGGCGGGGACTGAAATCCGTTGTGGTAGTTATTTAATCCCTGATCGTAGAAACCCCAGCCGACATGTTTCTCAATGGCAGCCCACAGATTGAATGTGCTCACTCCATCCTCATTGATCAGCAACGGCCGATTGCTGCCGAATTGCGCCCGCATCCTCTCAATCTCATGGGAAACTTGCTGGGGAGTCTGGCCGTTGGTATGGAACATCACGAAGTCCGCGGCGCGAAAGGCGGCATCGGCAGCGCTGCCAGGAGGTGGAAGCGGCCCGGTCCAACTGAACGAAACGGGAATTTGGTGTTCGACGGTCTTCTGTGCCAGCCGAACCGCCTGGATGACTCCGTTGGCTTTCAGGATCGGATGCTCATAACCCTTCAGCGAAATTTCGTTGGCAATCTCGATGAGCACATTGCGGTGAGGAAGATTCTTGAGGAACAGCGATGCCTGGCGGACTGCCTCGCGCGCATAGGCGTCATCGGGCGACTGATCGACGAGATGTTCTGAACCAAAGTAGAAGAAGCCGACGATGACCACCATGTGCAGTTGATCAGCTTTGGCAATCACCTGCCGGAGCCGATTGGCGTAACCGGTTTTCAGCTTGCCATGTGGACCGAATCCGCTGTTCGCCTGCGGTTGCGGCTCGCCGTGCAGACCGAAGTTTCCGTCGACAGGACCTCCGCCCTGAAGATTGACCGTGAATGCCAGAACTCCGGCGCGCCGCCAGCTCGGCAGGGCCGCAAGAAACTCACGCGTGTTGCGGGCTGCGCTGAAAGGACCGTTGGGATAGTCGAAGACAACCGGTCCCATGGCCGGAGAAAAGTAGGGATGCGCCTTCGAGCCCCCGCGTGGATAGTTGGCATCATCGAAGATTGCCTGTACGGCGCGGACGTTGAGGAGCGTGCCCTCAATGAGCGGATTCGCCGCCGGAAAACCCTGCGCAGCGGAATATGTCGGTTGGCCGTTGATGGTGAACTGGCTCCCGCGAATTCCCACCACAGTCTGCGCGGCAATCGGCTCTGCCGCCAGAATCAACAGGAGAAAGACAACCTTTGCATGAAACAGAACTCTCGGCATCATATGGCTCTCTTAAGCCTAACTCTCCGCTGCCGTGGACCTTATAGACCCCCGTGAGCCGTCTCTGCAACTGTTCGTTTTCGACAGGCATTGGCCGAAAGTGAACACTGGCAGACATGAACTGCAACGGCCGCTTCGCGTATCTTGTTGGTAAAGCTCAAGTTGCTTCACGACGTCGATGGAATACCGATTGCAGGTTCACCAGTGAAACCGGCAAGGCAAGATGCGCGTATCGCTCTCAGGCGCGCGTTTTCTTGTTGTTGGGAAAGAGGCCGAGGATGCAGTTCTTGAAGCAGGATGTGCTGTACGCGGTGCGGCAGTTCCGCAAAAATCCCGTTTTTACCGTTGTGGTGATTGCAACTCTGGCGCTGGGCATCGGAGCCAACGCGGCCTTCTTTGGCGTGATCGATGCGACGATGCTGAGGCCGCTGCCTTATCCCGCGGAGAGCCGGCTGGTGCATCTACAGGAGCGCACGACGAAATCTGGCGGGCTGATGCCGGTGTCTTATCCCGATTTTCTTGACTGGAAGCGGGAGCAAACCAGTTTCTCGGCGCTGACGATCTACCGCACCTCCGAGGCTGTGAATCTGAAAACAGGCAGCGGTGCGGAACGGATGTCGACGGTGATGGTCGATTCCGACTTTCTGAAAGTGCTTGGCTTTCAGCCAATGCTGGGACGGGATTTTCGGCCTGAGGACGACGGGACAAATGCCCAGCCGACCATACTTCTGCCGTACTCCACCTGGGCCCGCTATTTCAATTCGGATGCGCAGATCGTTGGGCGCTCGGTGGATGTGGACGGACAGTCTGCGACGATCGTGGGCGTTCTGCCCGCGGCATTCCATTTTTTTACCGGATCGAAGCTGGTGATGGCGCTGGGACCGTATGCCGAGCGCTATTATCTGCAGGCGCGGGCTAGTCACAGCAATGCTATGGCCCTGGGCCGGTTGAAACCGGGGGTGTCACTGGCTACGGCACGAAGCGAGATGAATGCGGTCGCGCTGCACCTGGCGGAGCGCTATCCAAAGAGCAACAGCGGAGTGGGAGTTGCGCTGATGGGTCTGCATGAGTACCTGACGGGCGCTGCGAGGCAGCGTCAACTGCTGCTGATGGGCGCGGTGGGACTGGTGCTGTTGCTTGTGTGCGTGAATATCGCAACGCTGTTTCTGGCGCGGTCGTCCGCTCGCGATCGCGAGATGGCGATTCGTACTGCACTGGGCGCCGCCCGCCCGCGGCTAATCCGCCAGGTGATGGTGGAGAGCCTGTTGCTGGCTGCGATTGGTGGGGCGCTGGGGCTGGCGGTGGCGGTGGGACTCAGCACGGCTCTGGAATCGCTGGTGCCGTATGGGTTGCTGCGGCTGAGCGCCGGCGGCATCTCCGTGATGGACTGGCGGGTTCTGGTCTTCACGCTGGCCGTGACCTTGTTGACGGGTATCGGATTCGGCGTGATGCCCGCGTGGCAGCTCTCACGGACAAGTCCGAACGAGGTGCTGAAAGAGCGTCGGGGCGCTGTGACGTCAGCAGCAGGTCGCATTCAGACGCTGGATCTGCTGGTGGTGGCGCAGGTGGGTTCAGCGGCGGTGTTGTTGATCACGGCCGGATTTATTCTGCGCAGTCTCTGGTCGCTTTCAAGCCGTCCGCTGGGGTACGAGCCGGAACACGTGCTGTCAATGCGGCTGGCCTCGCCGGCGGCGCGGCTGGGTGGCTCGCCGCTGCGGGTTGCCGAATTCTATAGGGAGGCTGCGAAGCGGCTGGCGGAGTTGCCGGGGGCAGAGTCGGCTGCTGTGGCAAGCAATCTGGCTTTTGGATCCAACGATTCCCATAACCAGTTCCGGCTACCCAACCGGCCGGCTCCGGCACCGAGCGACTATCCGTCCTCTTCGTTCCGGATCGTTTCCGCCGACTATTTCCGAACCATGGGAATACCGTTGCTGCAAGGCCGAGTGTTCAGCGGTACGGAACAAATGCCGGCATTGCCTGGGGGCGCACCGAGCATGAAAGATGCCATTGCGGCGTTGCAGAAGCTTCCCATGGAGATCATCGTGACGCAAAGCTTTGCGCGCCATTACTGGCCCGGGCAGGATCCGATTGGCAAACATCTTTTGCTTGGTCCCGCCAGCATACAGATTGCGAAGTGCACGGTGATCGGAGTTGTGGGAGACACGACCCAGGACAACCTTGGCCAGACCAATCACGAGGAGTTTTACGCCTCAATTCGTCAATTCCCGTTCTTCCCGGAGTATTCGCTGGTGATGCGCACGCGGCAGGATCCGGCGGCGATGATTGAATCAGCCAAATCGAAACTGCGGCAGATGACCCCCACAGAACCGGTCTATGATGTGCTTCCGCTGGCCACGCGGGTTGCGGATTCCATTTCAGGCCAGACGTTTCAATCCAGACTGATCGGCGGATTTGCCGTGCTGGCGCTGGCCCTTGCATCTTTTGGACTGTACGGAGTATTGGCGTTCAACGTGGGGCGCCGCACCCACGATATCGGCATCCGCATGGCCCTGGGCGCTCCGCGGAAGTCTGTCGCCGGCAATGTGTTCTTCCGCGGCTTTGCGATGGTGATCCCGGGCCTGGCGATTGGCTCACTGGGTGCGTGGGTGGTAGGCCGTTCCCTGCAGAGCCAGCTTTTTGGAATTTCCGCAAACGATCCACGCATATATTTGGCCGCGTTGGTGCCGCTGCTCGTCGCCGCGCTCCTGGCTTGCTGGCTGCCGGCACACCGCGCAGCCAAGGTCGATCCGGTGGTGGCATTGCGAGAAGAATAGCCGCTGGAGTCAGGAGCCGCAGATCTTGAGCGCGCCTTCCGTGCTAGAGCTGCGACTGCAGTAGGTAATAGTAGTGGTTGATTTGCAGGTTTGCGGCGAAAGTGCTTCAATCCTTCGCTGGCGATGCGGGCGGCGGGCGGTTGGCTGTGCTACGCCAGTGCGGTGGACAGCCTGATAATGGGGCTGTCGGCGGTGTGGGCCGGAGTCATTCTGGGCGAGGCGCTACTGGGCGCCTCGTTTTGCAGAGGCTGCACAAGAGTTCGTCATGCTGGATAGAACTCCACAAATGCAGCCCTCAGCGAAGCTCCAAGCCGCAGAAATTCGCCCCCCGGGGGTACCATAGTTACCGACTTCGATGAACCCAATGTAATTGCACAGACTGGTATCTCGTACTCCATTAAGTGCTATTGCCAAGAAAAATCAGTATCGGTAATCTCCTGACACAGAGCCTTCGCAGGAATGAATTTGCGATTGCAGGACGCTGAGAGCGGATGGGTAAGGCCGTTGAGAATGAGCGCAATCGCAAACGAGGGAGAGCCAGAGCGCAACAGCCGACGCAGACCGCAGCGATGAACCGACCGGGCGTTATGCACCTCCAATCCTGGGCCAATTGAGGCCGCTCAGCCCCGTCATCTCTCTAAATCGGGTTTACCGAATTTCAGGGACGAGCTCAGTTCCATCGGGGAGAAAGTTCCACAGCATGCGGAAGGGGTTTGCAGCAAATGGGACAGGCAACAGCGTTGGATTGGAGACAAGTCGTCAAGGAAGCCGAGTCAGAGGCTACGGAGAGCACTAAGAGCACAGACGACGAGCGAGTGGAAAGCGGGCCAGTCCGCTACGACGCGGTGCGGGGCATCTGGGTTCGCGTGGAGAAAGCCCCCGAGTTGCCTCAAAGCCCGGAAATTCAACCGGACTCCGATTCTGCAGCGGAGCCTGCCGCGATTGGAGTTGATGCGTCGCAGCAGAAGGCGACCTGCGAAAACGGTTCATTTTTCAAATGGAGTTCTTGGTTTCGCTCCGAGCCTGAAAAGCCTGAGGACTTGGCGCCCCCGGTCCTCGCGGAGGCATCTGAACCCCAGTCGGAGCAGGAGGCATTATATAAGGAAACTTCCATAGTGCCCGCATCGGCAACGGTTCAGGATCTGGCCGAACCCGAACCCGAACCGCAAACATTGGCTATCGACGAAAACACTTCTGAATCGGCGCCGCTATCGACGCCCGATTGGTCTCAAGGAGGGACTATGTGGCGAACAGAAACGACTGTAGATGAGGCCGTTCCCAATGTCGCGCACTTTGCTGGAGAGATGCTGCAGGATATACATGATCAGGATCCCCCGCACTGGTTTGCGCTGAAGGGTGTGCTGGAAGGCGACGCGGCACCCCAGGAAACCGCCGCCATGCCGACGGCCAAAGTCCCGGTGTTAGCGGTGTATTCACTGGCCGGAGGAGTGGGCAAAACCAGTCTGGTGGCGAGCCTGGGTAGAGCGCTATCAGCGCGTGGCGAACACGTGCTGCTGGTTGAAGCCACGCCTTTGGGGTCGCTCCCGTACTTTTTTGGTTCCTGCGAGTGCCGTCCTGGCGAAGTGAGAACCTTCAGGCCCCCTGCCGGCAGTAGTGACGTCCCGATTCGCCTGGCAACCGTTGATCCGGACGTCGCTGCGGAGAACGCTGCGAAGAGTTCGCTCGCTATGGAAATCGAGGAGTGGGCGCGGGGAACGAGCCGCGTTGTCGTGGATGTCGCAACGCGATCGACATCAACGGTCCACGCGCTTCTCCGGATGTCTCCCACGGTTCTTGTTCCGCTGGTTCCGGACCTCAACTCGATCTTGACCGCCAGATCCATCGACTCGTTCTTCCAAAAGCAGGCAGCCGCGCAAGGCACATCGACCGGCGTTTATTACTTGCTGAATCAATTCGATCCGTCGCTTCCGCTGCACCTGGAAGTGCGCAAAGTGCTGCGGGAGAAACTGCGCGAGCGTCTCCTGCCCTTCGAACTACAACGTATCCCAGCCATCAGCGAAGCCTTGGCAGGGGGCATGACGATCATGGACTACGCTCCGGACTCACCGATAGCCGGAGAGTTTGCGAACCTCGCAAATTGGATTGAAAGTGTTGCGGCGCCAGCCGACCTGCGCACGCGCAGCAAAAGATGGAGCGAGCAGTAACGGCAACGTTGAAAGTCCCAGCGCGGCAGCGTCTTTCGACTACACCACCCAGCCGTCGGTGCGACTGCAAGCGATGATAATCCAATCCTTGCGGTCGCGCAGCGGAGCCGTCTGCATCCAGCGTGAGTGATCCATCATGCTGTGGCCTCCCAGCTTGCGCGCACTGCGGGCAGCTCACCTTGTATGAGCAGAAATACTCACTGCCGCCTCAGACGATCATGACGGAGTTCCGTCGGAGCCGGGACGAGGAGGCCCGGCTGCTTCGTGAATGATCCCCTCCAATGCACCTATTGACGTGTTCTGGTTATATCGCCGGATTCATCGTGTTGCGTTGAAAAACGCCAACACGGTGACCGGATAATTCTCCGAAAGGCAACTCCAGTTTCTCGACTCTTCGCCGGAACGAACCAAGGCTCCTCCATCCCGTCGAGAATCTCCTGATTCGTTTCGCCCTTTCACGACGGCATGGATCTCGCCGAGATGCTGTAACCGCGAGGTTGCAACTTTTGGGTGAAAGTGCTTCAATCTTTCGTTGGCCATGCGGGCGGCGAGCGGTTTGCCGACGCGGTATGAATGTTGGAGAAAGGAAGATGGGATGCTGATGAGCGGGAAGGCTGTGAAGGTGACGCTTTATCTTAGCGAGGGAGTGAAGCATCATGGAATTCCGGTTTATACGAGCATCCTGGATTTTCTTTTTCACAGCGGAATCGCAGGGGCGACGGTGGTAAAGGGCGTGGCCGGGTTTGGCGCCAAGCACCGGATGCATTCGGCGCATCTGCTGGAGATATCGGACCATCTGCCGATCAAGGTAGAGTTCATTGAAACGCGCGAAAAAGTGGATGCAATTCTGCCGGAGCTGCAGAAGCGAACGGGCTCCGGGCTGATCGAATTGCAGGACACGGAGATTTTTGTTCCACCCAGAGACTGAGGGCAAGCATGACGATGCCGGCGCAAGGAGACCGGATGATTGCGTCAACCGAGATGCGTGCCACATTCTGGTTCGCATGCAATATTCCTGGCGAGACATTTGAACTTAACTTGTGTCCAAAGAGCAAAGTGGAGGTGTGCGCGGCACGCCGTCCGCAAGAGAGGGCTGCGCTTAATTCAACCCTTTCGAGCCGGGCGCGCATCTCGAAGAGACGTGTGCTCGTATCTGGATCGCGGCATCATGAGCAAATTCAGAACCTGAAATCAGGGAGAATGCTTTTGGCGCGCTACACACGGATTGTTGCATTTGCTCTCATTGCAGTCGTGGCGGCTTTATTCTGTCCCTGCTGCCGGGCAGAGGCGGCATTGCTTCTGGAGCAGCCGTACGGTTTCTATGGGGCTTTGAATCCCACAGGACACAACGCCATTTATCTGCAGCGAGTGTGTACGGTGACGCCGGTAAAACTGCGACGCTGCCGGCCGGGAGAGCTTGGCTCAGTCATCTCGCGTTATGAAGGGATCGATGGATACGACTGGGTGGCGATGCCACTGATTCCTTACCTGTATTCCGTGGAACATGCGGACGAAGTGCCTGCGCACGTGGATCACAGCGAGGTGAGGGAGATGCGGGACCGGTATCGAGAGAGGCATCTGCACCCGCTGGGACTGGACCGGTCAGGCGGAAGCTGGGTGCCGGATGGTTGGACGCAACTGGTGGGTGCAGCGTATGAACGGCGCATCTATGCGTTCCGCTTCAATACCACTCCGGAGCAGGACGATGAGCTGATTGCGCTGCTGAACTCTGAGAAGAACCACCAGCGCTTCCACATGCTCTACCGGAACTGTGCAGACTTTGCGCGCACCATTTTGAATGTCTACTTCCCGCACAAGTTCCATCGCAGCATCTTTCCGGATCTGGGTATTACTACGCCGAAGCAAATGACAGACAAGCTGGTGCGTTATGCGCGCAAGCATCCGTCGTTGCAGTTGAAGGTATTTGAGATTCCGCAGGTGCCGGGGTACCGGCGCTTCAGCCACGCCAACAAGAATGTTGCGGAATCGTTTGTGACTACCGTGTATGCGATTCCCATTACACTGATCAGCCCGTACATTACTGGAGGGCTTTTTGTGGATTACTTGGTGCGCGGGCGGTACCACCTGATTCCCAAACATCCCCATGTTGTGGGGCCGGACAATCTGGTTGCATTGACAGAGCCTCGGCGCGGACCGGAGAATGCTCGCATCGCCGTGAAAGCGGCCATCGGTGCGGCCACTCTTGCTGAGGCTTCTACAGATCTGGCGGCAAATATCGGTCCGGCGAATACCGAAGCGACACCATGAGCGAAAAAACTCCGCAGAACCTGAAGAATCACGCACGGCTGGATCCGACATTCCATATTGTTCTGTCGTTGGTGCTGTTGGCCAACCTTGTCATCAGCATTGTTTATGTGATTCGCCACCCCGGGTTTGTTACGGTGTGGTTCGTTGTGCTTTCAATCGCGGCGATACTGGCTTTGTTCAAGATTCGCCTGTACCCGATGAAGGTGCAGGATCGCGTCATCCGGCTGGAGGAGCGGCTGCGGCTGCACGAACTGGCTCCGGCAGAGTGGCACGGGCAGATTGAACGTCTTACTGAGGATCAGTTGATCGGGCTGCGCTTTGCCGGGGACGACGAGGTGGTAGAACTGGCGAAGCAGGCACTGGAACAGAACCTGAGCCGCAAGCAGATTAAAGAGCGGATCAGGAACTGGCGCGCCGATACCTGGCGGGTGTGAGGCGGGGTTGCCCATGCAGGTTCTTAAAGCACGGAAATCTTCTTGCACCGGACCCATCAACGATTGATATGCATCCAGTTTCGCAGCAAGAAGTATTCGTTGATCGGCCGATTATCGCTTAGTGCGGGGACCTTAGGATCTGCGTCTATGAGTCTCTGAATTGAAACCTCGTGCGAGAGGATGAGCCGGAACTGCTTTTGAGCGGTTGGCTCAGGTCCCCACTCCGTGAGGTCAGCAGCCGCGGCTGGCGGCATGCGCGATGCCAGGACAGAAGCCGATGTGACTGGCAGTGGTTCCATGCTGGCCAGGAAGTGGATTCCGAATCGATTATTGTAGGACCTAAAGGCTCGCACGTAAGGAAACGAATCCGTGAGCGCTTTTGTTATGGAAGCTGTGGCGGCTGCATCGCCTTCGCTGGCTGGATCCCATGTCTGGAGAATTCCATCTCTGCTGAGATGCCTTTTTATTACCGCATAGAATTCGCGGGAGTAAAGGAGACTGGAACCGGGAGTTTGCAGGGGAGGGGGCGGGTCAACGACGATCACGTCGAATTTTTGAGAGGAACCGTCGAGGTAACGCCGACCATCGTCGATAACGATGTGCGAGAGGGGTGAATGCACGAGCTTCGACGCGTCGGAGTGGAAGTACCAGAAGAGCTTGGGAACGCTGGGGACGAGATCGACTGCTGTAGTGGGAATTCCCCAGGAAAGCATAGAGCGGAAAGTGGTTCCCATTCCGAAGCAAATGTCGAGGCCGTTCCGGGGTGGCCTGGACAAATACGCGAGCGGCAAGTGGGCCATGTATTTTGTTATCGGAGTTAATGTTGTCATTCCAACGCCATTAACCAGGAGTTTTCGGCCAAAGCCCTTTCCTGTTGCGACGACGGTTGCGGTGTAATCCCGACGAACCACTCTTGCCGGGAATTGGGTCTCATAGTCGCGGCTAACGCCGACTATAAGGAATGCGGCGATCGCAGCCAGAACAAGCTGGGAACGTGCGCTGATTCTGAACTTAGGTTTCACCGGCTCTGTCGACTTCCGAAGCACTGCGAGAATTGCAGTGGCAAATAATGGAATGCAAAGCGCGCCGACGGCCCACCGTTCTGCCATCCAAGGCAAGAGCAGGAAGCCGGCTATGAGTGGGCCAATAATACAACCGCCAATATTGACGGCATAGGCAGTTCCAGCCTTATCTGGATCGCCCGATGACCAGAAATCTACCAGCAACGGTGTCAGGAAGCCCACCATTCCGCAGAAGAACACAATGGAAGAAAGGCGGATCAGTCCGAAACCGAGGGTTCTGGGGAACAATAGAGGGTCAGCGCCGATGACAGGAATTACGGCCGAGAATGCAAGCAGGCTCCAGGCCGATGCACTGCCTTCAGGCTGGTGGAACCGGGGACTTGAGCGGTAGAGGCTTGAGCCCACATTTGTAGCCAGGAGGTAGACGGCAAGCAGTGCGGCGAAAGCGTAAACAACATTCCCAAGATAGGGCGTGAACTGGCGAATCCAGATGACTTCCATGCCCATGCTCACGAGCCCGGTTGTGAATAGGAAGAAGAGGATTGTGCCTCGAGAAAGTCCGTAGAGTTTTGGTACAAGGACCAGGCCCGAGCCTGATTCCCTAGTGATCTTGCCCGCACCAATGCGGAAGCTAAGCCAGAGGGCTGAGAGAGCCAGAAGGGCGTTAAAGCCACCGGCGATAGATAGCGTTCCCCGGAATCCGAACAATTCAATCAGTACGAAGGCCGAGATAATGGTACCGTGAAGTGCGCCGAGGACGTTGGCAACATAGAGATAGCTAAAGGAACTCTTGGATTCCGTGCGATTTGCTTCGCGAATCACTGCCATAAGGAGTGGGAATGTGGCGCCCATGCAGGTGCACCATGGCACGAGTGTGATTGCCATCCAGGCGCCAGCAAGGACGTAGTATCCCGAAGATTGCCACCCTCCAAAGGCGCTCGCATGAAGCATCAGCTGCCTCCCGAGCTTCAACTGGAACGGAACAGCCAGAGAGGAAATACCGATCAGGAATTCTGAAGCGGCGTAAAGGCGCAGCATCAGCCGGCCGTTGTTGCAAAGACCGCGGCGTGAGAGGCGTCCCGCACCCCACGAGCCCAGGCCCAGACCGGCCATGAACATCGAGATGACGATGGAGACAAGCGCGGTGGTGACACCGAAGCTTGCCATGGCAAGCCGGACCCATACCACTTCATAGACCAAACCGCAAAAGCCGGAGACAACGAAAAATATGAAATACCAACCGAGCTTTGGGTTTGCAATGACGCGCTCTTCAGCGTCGGGTTGAGTCTTGTCCAGCAATACGGCCATCTTTTCCTCTTGTTTTCAGGTGGTAGAGAGTTGCGGCGCTGATGTTCCCTGTATACCATCGAAATGCGGAAGGCGAGGAAGATATTCCTGAAGAGGAACTTGGAGCTGCAATGATTGCAGGGGAAACTTGCGTGGAAATGACCAGCAGAAGCTCTGCAAAGAGAAAGGCGAAGCATAACAGCTTCGCCTTGATTGCCTGTGGCGCAGTTAAGACTATTTGTTCATCGGTACGCGCAGATCTCCGCCCGTCATCTGTTTAGGCAAATGGAGCTTCAGCAGATTGAGCAGGGTAGGTGAAATGTCGCGCAGAGAGCCGTCAGTGCGCAGGCGATAGTGGCTGGCTTCTTCGCTGACATAGATGAAGGGCACGGGGTTGGTGGTGTGCGCGGTGTGCGGTCCGCCGGTGGCGGGGTCCACCATCAATTCAGCGTTTCCGTGATCGGCGGTGATCAGCCAATTGCCGTTTTTCTCGCGGATTGCCTTGTAGATGCGGGCTAACTGTGCGTCTACGGCTTCGACGGCCTTGATGGTGGGCTCCAGCTTGCCGGAGTGGCCGACCATGTCGGCGTTGGCGAAGTTCACGACAACAAGATCGAAGGCGGTGTCATTCACTGCTTTTACGACGGCGTCCGCGATGCCTTCGGCACGCATTTCCGGAGCAAGGTCATAGGTGGCTACCTTCAGCGAAGGAACCAGTACGCGGTCCTCGCCCGGGAATGGCGTTTCAATGCCGCCGTTGAAGAAGTAAGTGACGTGGGCAAATTTCTCGGTTTCAGCCACGCGCAGGTTGCGCATCTGGTTCTGGGCGAGAAGATTGGCCAGGATGTTGTCCATCGACTCGGGCAGGATTACCAACGGCAGCTCGTATAGCTTGTCGTACTGGGTCATGCAGAGATAGTGGAGGTTCTTGGGAATCTCAGACCGGGGAATGACCTCGTCGAGGGCCTCCCAGGAGTCAAGGTCGCGGCCGCCCTGTTTGTTGAGACCGCTCTCGCGAGCCAGCACACGGGTGATCTGACGGGCGCGGTCGGCGCGGAAGTTGAAGTTGATGCAGACATCGTCGTCGCGAATGACGCCGTTGGGCTTGCCGGAGGCGTCGGTGACGACGAAGGGGACCATGAACTCATCCGTGGTGCCGCCGTTGTAGCTCTCCTTGATGCGGGCAACGGCGTTGGGATGGGCGCCACCTTCGGCCTTGCCGTGAACCATGGCGTCAAATGCCTTGCGTTCGCGCTCCCAGCGGCGGTCGCGGTCCATGGCGTAGTAGCGGCCGCTGACGGTGGCCAGTTTACCCACACCGTATTCGCGCATCTTCTGCTCAAGCTGGGCAATATAACCGGCGCCGGAGGTGGGCAGCGTGTCGCGGCCATCCAAAAAGGCGTGGACGAAGACGCGCTCGAGGCCGTACTCGCGTGCGGCACGCAGCAGGGCGTAGAGGTGTTCCTGGTGAGAGTGAACGCCGCCGTCGGAGACTAGACCGAAGAGGTGCAGTTGGCGGCCGCCTTCGCGCGCGTGCTTCATCGCGGTGGCGATCGCCGGGTTGTTTGCGAACTCGCCGGAGGCGATCAGGGCGTCGATCCGGGTGATGTCCATCTGTACGATGCGGCCGGCGCCAATATTCAGATGGCCGACTTCGCTGTTGCCCATCTGGCCGTCAGGCAGGCCGACAAAGTGCTCGGAGGCGCGGATGAGGGTATTAGGAAACTCGCGTAGCAACTTGTCGTAGGTGGGTTTGCGGGCCAGAGCAATGGCGTTGTTTTCATTTTCGGCACGGAAACCCCACCCATCGAGGATCGTGAGCACAAGAGGATGCTTGGAACTGGGCACGTATGAAAATACCTCGCTGTAAAACGTTTTCCTTCTTTAAGGATAACGCGCTGCTGAGGGTCGACAGCGGAGGTAGGCTCGCGCAGCGTTTGCGCTGCGAACGGTTCTTTGTCGCTGGAGGGGAACAGATTGACTCAGTGGAATTCAGGGTTCTGGTCATCCTGGTCACGTTACCGCGTGCAGAGCAACAGGCAGGGGAGGTTTACCTGTCGTTTGGATCGAGTGCTGCTTCAAAGAGATGGATTTTGGGGGCAGGACTGAGAAATTTGCGTTGGAAAACTGGCAAGAGAGGGAAATTTAGCGATTTATCATACCATATTGTGGTATATCCTGATGAATACTCGAAGACCTCTTGGGTCCGAGGCATGTTTCTAGAGCTGTTTGGAGGGATTCAGAAGGCAGCCTGAGGCGGATTTTGATCCCGAAATGGGAAGATTTCCCAATTTGGTTACTTTCGGGTTATGAAATTTTAGTTCTATTACTTTTGTTGTAGCGCAACTGGTCCTTATGGGTTACTCTTTCGATGAAAATAATTCCGCAACTGGGAGCGGCCCAACATGATTTCTCGCTTTTGGAGTCTTCGTAGCACAGTTCTTTGCGCAGCCTTGGCAGGATTTACAGCTTCTGTGTTTGCCAGTCCGATTTCGATGCCCCCGATGCCGGGGCCGAACATGGCAGCCAAGTCACCGATCTCAATGCCTCCAATGCCGGGACCGAACATGGCAGCTAAATCACCGATCTCAATGCCTCCAATGCCGGGACCGAATATGGCAGCCAAGTCACCGATCTCAATGCCTCCAATGCCGGGGCCGAATATGGCAGCCAAGTCGCCGATTTCGATGCCTCCGATGCCGGGACCGAACATGGCAGCCAAGTCACCGATCTCAATGCCTCCGATGCCGGGACCGAACATGGCAGCCAAGTCACCGATCTCGATGCCTCCGATGCCGGGACCGAACATGGCAGCCAAGTCACCGATCTCGATGCCTCCGATGCCGGGACCGAACATGGCAGCCAAGTCACCGATCTCGATGCCTCCGATGCCGGGACCGAATATGGTCGGATAGCTCTCGCCACGCCTAACATAACGGCTGGAAACCAGCTTCACTTACCCATCTATCCATCGCGTACTGTTCATTTTAGGTGCGTGTGAGTCATTTTTTGGAGAAAGGCTGGTTGTGCTGCTGGTAGACTCAGGGGTGTACTTCTGTCATAGAGACGTGGCGGGGGGCAGTGGTGACCTTTGAGTCTGTACTGTGGTATGCGGGCATCGCCGCGGAGATAGTAGTTGTTGCGCTGCTGGTCAGGAGTCGGACCTATAAACGGTTCCCTGTCTTCTCCGTGTACATCGCGTGGGGTCTGCTGACAGACATCGTGAATTCCGTTGTAGGGTATCCCTATCCGGCAGGGTATTTTTGGGTTTATTTGGCGGGGATGCTCATTGGATCACTCTTTGAGTTTGGTGTCCTCGTCGAATTGACATGGTCCGTGCTGCGTCCTTTCCGGTCAGCACTTCCGCGCGGGGCCATAGTAGTCATTGCGTTCATAATCGGTGGGATTTGTGCGGCAATCTGGCCTTTTGCTTCAACAAGCGCAATGAGCCACTATGGTCCTCAGAGCCGCCTCTTAATTCATCTGCAGCAGACCATCTCTATCATGCGGGTCCTGTTCTTCCTGGTCCTGGCCGGATTTAGCCAATTACTCTCAATTAGTTGGCGCGACAGGGAACTGCAGATTGCCACGGGGCTCGGCTTCTATTCTCTTGTAAGCGTTTCCGTATCCATTGCGCAGTCTGGCCTAAAAATGGGTCCACTCTACTACCATCTGGCGGAGATTGGGGTAGTGAGCTATTTATGCTCGCTTCTTTATTGGACATACAGCTTCGCTACGAAAGAGGTGGAGAGGAGAGAGTTTACGCCGCAGATGCAGAACTTTCTTCTGGCAGTGGCGGGTGCAGCCCGCGGCGCGCGTATTTCTTTAACGGGGCACGAGTCTGATGGTGTGGGGAAGAAAGACCGTCGGTGACTATCAGGCTTGCAGATACGCTGACGGGAATAAGCCTGGAATCGATCCTCTTTCTCGTCCTTGTGAGGCGTCGGGCGTTTTTTTCTCTTCCGGTTTTTACGCTTTATATCGCAGTATCCTTCTGCACAGATTCCGCGGCTCTGGTGGTGCATAGCTTCTTTCCTCATTACTTCATTTCTATTTGCATCGTGAACGTCTTTGTGGATTTTGCTTTTTTCATGGCTTTGATCGTGGAACTTGGCAGGAACGTGCTTCGTTTTAACCAGGTGACCGCGCCAAATAGGCTCCTGGCGTGCATTTTGTTTGTGACAGCAAAACCTAATTCTCAACCTGCTCTCCCGCTGGCCAGTTGAACCACATCTCTCACTTGCCTGGCAGATTGTTTTGCATGCGGTTCAGGGGACGGTGATTCTCGAGTTTGCTGCCTCTCTTGCGCTCGTCTGGTGGACTGGACTCCTGCACCTTCGCTGGCCCGTGCGTGAACTACGGATTGCCACTGGGTTTGGCTTTTATACGCTCATTGCTTTGGCGGCCGCAATTGTGCATACCCACCAATCCATAGACAGGATTTATCACCAGATAGACTGGTTTGTGGTCACCTGCTATCTGGGCGTACTTGCCTATTGGTCAAGTTTCTTCATCTTTGCGGACAGGGTAGCTTTGGAGAATGAGACAGGTCAGCGCCGCACCCCCGGGGTAGCTCTTCCGGACAACCATGATCCGTCATGGAATTTTGCATTGCGTCGAACTGGACAAGATACGGGATCTGGCTTGTCGTAGGTGCTTCTGTGCGTCGTGATACCGAGGGAAACGGTCTAATTCCTGCGATTTTTTGCCATTTCAAAGGCAGAACAAGTGCTCGGTCATTAGAAGTTGCCCCAGGTATCTCACGGCTGGTGTAGACCATACGGAATGGGACATTACTTTGGTTTCATGGACTTTCGATTGCCTCCAACTAACACGAAAGGGGGACATTTGAAGGGTTTTTCTTCTATGAATTTCCAGTTTCCTAGTGCAAAATAATATGTGTCGTAGAGTTTTAGGGAGAATTCGTAATCAGTCTTCGGTGTCAAATGCTCATCTGGGGATGACCGATGATTCTGTGGTTACTACAATTTTGCGTAGTTGGCGGTATCGCACTGTACCTGGTGCGCTGGCGTGCGGCTGCGCGCCGGCGCAATGCGCAGTCGTGGGAGTCGTTGCTAGCTCGGCTCAGTCCTGAGTGGAGTGCGCGCGAGTTGTCGGATCAGTTTCTGTGGAAAGAAGGGCTGAACGCTACTCCTGAAGACGTCTGGCAGCGCATGGAAGGGCCCAAGGGCCTCTGGGCTATGTATCAAAACGCGCGCGTGATGCTGGAGATGGCCGACTACGCGGTGCGAAATGGCGAGAATGTCGATCCACTGCTGATTGAAACACTGCACAGCGATGCGATGCAGATTCGCGTTTGCGTGTTATCGGCTCTGGTCCAGTATGCGTTCTCGCAGGCGGGCGAAGGAGTCAGGGTCAATGCGTACCGTGCGGCGTCGATGTACACGGGTATGGCAGCGCGCATGACCCAGTTACTGCAGGCCCACGCAGCCATGATTGTTCCTGATTATGTGGCGGCGATGTAAGACGATTTTTAGACTCAGACGCGAAAGCCCCGGTCGAAACCGGGGCTTTTGCTTTGTGTGCGTTTTCTTGAGTAGCTTCAGGCTCCAAGCTCAGCAAGAAACGCGTTGATGCGCGTGTACTCGTCTTCAGTGAGCCGGAAGCTGAGAGCCGCTGCGGTTTCTTCAACCTGCTTTGCGCGGCGACCTCCCACGATGGCGGCAGTGATGGCGGGGTGATGGAGTGTCCAGGCGACGGCTACCACGCCGGGAGTTACGCCGTGGCCGCTGCCGATTTCGCGGAGCAGTTCGACGAGGCGAAGGTTGCGGCTGAAGCGCGGTTCGTTGAACTCGACGGCCTTGCGGCGCCAGTCGTCAGCGGGGAGGGACGCTACGCGCTCGGCTGTCATCTTTCCGGTAAGGAGCCCCGAGACCATAGGCGAATAGTTGATAACGCCGATGCCGTTGGCCTGGGCGAAGGGGAGAATTTCTGCCTCGATGGCGCGGCGAAGCATGGAATAAGGCGGCTGGAGGCTGGTGATGGGGGCGATCTTCTGCGCGCGCTTCATCTGCTCGACGGAAAAGTTGGAGACGCCGATCCAGCGGATTTTGCCCTGTTCGCGGAAGCGGGCGAGGGTCTCCCAGCCCTCTTCAATTTCCGGGTCGGGGTCGGGCCAGTGAATCTGGTAGAGGTCGATAGTCTCGACGCCCAGGCGGCGGAGGGAGGCTTCGATCTCTTCAGCCAGCGAGCCGGCTTTCAACGAACGGTAGATGGAGCGGTCGCTGTGCCAGCGCATGGAACATTTGGTGAAGACATAGGGTTTCTGGCTAGTGGATTTGAGAGCTTTGGCGACGACCTCTTCTGAGTGGCCCAGGCCGTAGATGGCTGCGGTGTCAATCCAGTTGATGCCGAGGTCGAGAGCCCGATGGATGGCGGCGACGGAGTCGCTGTCGTCCTGTGGGCCCCAGGCAAATTGCCAGTCGCCTCCGCCGATGGCCCACGCACCAAAACCGATGGGCGTGAGCTGGAGGTCGGAGTTTCCTAGAGTGCGAAGTGCGGATGAAGAGCTAGAAGTTGACATAACAACAAGATAGATGCGGCAGGAGGGGGAAAGTATGTGGAAAATTGACAGAGGTGGCGAGCAGACGGTAATCAGCGATCAGGCGTGAGGCGGAACCAGGCTTCGCGGAGGAGAATTTCTGCGCACCAAGGGGTTTTTGGCTATAGCTTTACCCCATTTTTTGAATCGTCACTTTAGTTCAAAAACATGGTGCGGTAGAGCGTGTCGCGCTGGACGGGCTTGAAGCCGGCATCGCGGATGATGCGGCGGAGTTCCTCTTCGGTGGTGCAGTTGCTGGTGCCGGCGGCTTTTACCACGTTCTCCTCGAGCATGACGGAGCCTACGTCGTTGCCGCCGAAGTGGAGGCCCAACTCCAGCACCTTGAGGCCCTGGGTGACCCAGCTGGCCTGCACGTTCTGGATGTTGTCGAGGTAGAGGCGCGAGATGGCGAGCGCTTTGAGGTATTCAACAGAGGTCGCTTCGTCCCAGCCGCGGCCGCCCAGCGCGGTGTGTTTAGGCTGGAAGCTCCAGGGGATGAAGGCCGTGAAGCCGCCGGTTTCTTCCTGCAGGCGGCGCACCACTTCAAAGTGGTTGATGCGCTGGTCAAAGGTTTCGCCTACGCCGAACATCATGGTGGCGGTGGTGCGCATGCCGAGCTGATGCGCGGTGCGGTGCACGCTGACCCAGTCTTCCGTGCGGCACTTGAGGCGGGCGATGCGGAAGCGCACGTCGTCGTCGAGGATTTCGGCGCCGCCGCCGGGGATGGAGTCGAGGCCGGCGTCACGCAGACGGGCGATGGTGGTGCGCAGATCGAGGTTGCTGTACTCGGCGATGGCCAGCACTTCCGCGGCGGAGAGGCAGTGCAGCCAGATCTGCGGAAAACGCTGCTTGATGCCGGTGAAGAGGCGCTCGAACCAGTCGATTTTGAGGTCCGGATGGATGCCGCCCTGCATGAGCACGCCGGTACCGCCCATCTCGACGGTTTCGGCGATCTTTTCGTAGATTTTCTCGGTGTCAAGAATGTAGCCCTCGTCGGAACGGGGGCCCTTCAACGGGCGGTAGAAGGCGCAGAAGGTGCAGTACTCGGTGCAGAAATTGGTGTAGTTGATGTTGCGGTCAATGATGTAGGTGACCACGCCTTCGGGGTGCAGGCGGCGACGAACCGCGTCGGCCTCAAAGCCGAGGCCGATGAGATCGGGTGAGCGGAAGTAGTCGAGGGCCTGCTGGCGCGAAATCGGCATCGTTTTCATTTTAACAATGCGGCGGATGCGGAGCGAATCGGCTTCCGGCCGTGGCGCCATGGGGCGGGGAAGCAACGCCGGCTTATGGGCGGAATCCCTGATCGAACCTGGCCACAAAGTACCTTCCGCCTAGTCCAACTGGGACTTATGTGTGCTACCCTTCCACTGTCTGTGGCGAATTTCGAAAAAACGCCGGTAGAGGTTCAGGAGATTCTCTCCAAACCGATTCAGCAACTCGGCTTGAAGCTGGAAGGCTCTCCTCTCGAACGCTTCGTCCATCGCCTCTATAAGGAGCTCGACGCCAAGGGGCTCAACCGATTCCGTCCCAGGTGCTATCTGACCGATGAGTGGGGCTGTCCGAACATGGAGCCTGTCATCGGAATCCCATTCTATCTGGCCGATCCGAAGCTGCAGCGCCTGGAATCGGAGATGAACGACATAGAAGATGCACGGCAGATCATGATGTACATGCGTCATGAGGCCGGACATGCATTCAATTACGCCTATGCGCTATACAAAACACCGGAATGGCGTAACCTTTTCGGACCGTTCCGGCGTGCTTACCGGGACAACTATAAGCCGGTTCCTTTCTCGCGCCAGTTTGTGCGGCACCTGGAGGGCTGGTACGCGCAAAAGCATCCCGACGAAGACTTTGCTGAGACTTTTGCGGTATGGCTAACCCCTCGCTCCAACTGGCGGAAGCGGTACAAAGGCTGGGGCGCGATGAGGAAGCTGCTCTATATGGATCGCATGGGCCGCAAACTCGGCAATGCGGACCCTGTAGTGGCACACGGTGACACCGATATTACCGTCGATGAAATGGATGTGACGGTGGGCGAGTTCTATCAACGTGCGCTGGTTCAGCAGTTGATTCCGGGAGAGCTTCCTCTCGACACCGATCTGCGTGACATTTTCAACATATCGAAGCGCCGCAGAAAGAATGTTCGTCCGGCTGGCGATCTTCTACGCGAGAATCGCAAGGTGCTGGTCGACAAGGTGAATTATTGGACGGGTGTTCAACGTCCGCTGGTAAAGAAGCTGGTGGAAGCCATCGAAGCAAAAGTCAACGACCTCTGCCTGCGTGCGGACACAAAATATGAGAGAGAATATTTGACTGAAGTTACCGTGTACGCAACCGCGCTGGCGATGAATTACATTACTCGGGGCAAGTTTATTCAGCCCTGATTGGCCATGGGCGCATTTATGGTCATGTAGAGAAAGCGAAGGGGTATCATGGGGAGCTTGAAAGTAACGATACTGCATGACACCTGGGAAGAGGGCCGGCCTGAGCCCGAGCCGGAGCCGGTCAAGACGCCGCGCGGCAAAGCTGCGAAACGCCAAAGGAAGAGAAGAAATCCGCTTTATGACCGTGAAGAGATCTTCGAGGCGTTGACACAACTTGGGCACGAACCTTCTTACCACGTTCTCGATGGCAAGAATCAATCGCTGTTTGCGCTCGCAAAGTGTGGCGCCGATCTTGTCTTCAACCTCACAGAGTCATATGCCGGCGACGACACAATGGACACGAACATCGCCGCCTATCTGGAACTGTTGCACCTTCCCTACACCGGCAGCGGTCCGCATGGTCTCTTTCTTGCACAGGACAAGTCGATTGCAAAGAAGATCTTCGACTTTCACAAGATCAAGACACCGGACTTTGCAACTTCGTATAAGGGCCGCACGGATCACTCGCACGACATCGAGTTTCCGCTGATCGTGAAGCCCGTCTCCGAAGACGGATCCATCGGCATCGACAGCGGTTCTCTCGTCGATAGCGTGAAAGAGCTGATGGAGCGCATCCACTACATCCACGAGGAATTCAACTGTCCGGCGCTCATTGAGGAGTACATTGAAGGCCGCGAAATCTACGCCGCCATTCTCGGCAATGACAACGCCGAGGCGCTTCCCCTGGTTGAATTGGACCTCTCCAGGCTTCCTAAGGGAACTCCGCGGATCGCGGGCCAGGACATAAAATTCGATCACGAGACCCAGGCCTACAAGATCACAAAATCTGCGCCGGTCGAGGACCTGGACGAGGAGACCGCGAAGAAACTCCAGGACACCGCACTTGCTGCCTATCGTGCGCTTAACCTGCGCGACTACGGCCGCATTGATATGCGGTTGAATAAGAAGGGCGAGGTCTACGTCATCGAAGCCAACCCAAATCCCTGGCTCGCCAGCGCCGCCGAGTTCACCATGGCAGCCAAAAAGGCCGGCTATTCTTACACGGACATGATCGATAAGATCGTGGAGTTGGCGCGGGCCCGGTCGCTCTAGTTTTCGACCAACCGGAGACTATTGCGAACTTGGACTGCGCTCCGATCTGCGGCCCCGCAGTCTCGGAGCAATCACAGCAAACATTCCGGCCGGCTTTGCCGCTCGGATTCTCCGGACTCACCTGGCATTTGGCTGCGCGGTCAGGTTGTGCCTGGGGCGGTGACTCCGGCCGCACTCATTTGCCGCCGGAGTGTCCAGCCATGCGGGCGCGCATGCGCTGCTCAGCGGCGGGGGGCCAGTATTTGCAGTCGAGGCGGATGAAGATGGACGAGTAGGGAATGGTGCTGTTGGTTTTGAGGACGAGGACTTTGAAGGTCTGGCCCTGCTTCGCGATGGTGTCAAGGAGCTTGGCGTGCGGCTCGGAGACGATCTTGTAGCCGTGCAGGAGGTCGCCGACCTGGCGGCGGAAGGCTGATGCGTCGGGCGCGTCCTGGTCTGAAACGTAGGGAAGTTCCGCGTCCATGTAGATGTCGGGGCTGACGTGGATGGATTGGTCGATGGCGCCAAGGACGAAGCGCGCGACCGCAAGTTGCGGAGCGCCGGTATCGATTGTTTCCACACCGGGGGAGACCTCGAGCGGATAGGCCGAGTCGACAATGAGGATCCAATTGCGATGTCCGAGGAATGGCAGCTCGGCGGCTACTGCGGCTTGCCAGTTCGCTTTCGGGGTCGCGGGTGCCGGCGGTGCGGCGTGGATGGCGCTTGCAGTGAGCAACACTCCCAGAGCGACGAGCAGTTTTCGCATCGTGCCATAGCCTCCCTTTTTCTGTGAGTCAGAAGATATCACAGAGCTTGGCGAAGGAGTCGAGTTCGATGAGGTTCTGGCCGGACGGGGCGGGGTCGACTTCGGCGTGTTCGAGGATCCATGTGTCTTTGTGGAAGAGGAAGACGGCGTGGAGGCCGGCGGCGAGGGCTGGGTTGATGTCGCTTTTGGGGCTGTTACCGATCATCCAGGTGGTGTGCGGGGTGAGCTCGTGCGAGGCGATCACCTTGAGATACATGGCGGGATCTTTTTCCGGCACGATTTCGACGGCGGAGAAGTGGCCGGCGAGGCCGGAACGGGCGAGTTTGTCAGCTTGTTCGGCGTGGTCGCCCTTAGTCATGAGGATGAGACGGTGGCGGGTGCCGAGCCTGTCGAGGGTGGATTCGACGCCGGGGAGAAGCTCAATCTCCTGCTCGGCGATGGTGCGGGCAAAGCCGCGGACGCTGCGGATCTTGTCTTCCGTGACCGGTTCGAGGCTGAGGCGCTCAAAGCAGGTGACGAGCGATCGCGAGAAGCTGGAAAGGCCGTAGCCGTGGGCGAGGATGGTTTCGCGCTCGACAACATTGAGCGTCTGGCGGACCTGGGCGGGTGAGTACTCGCGGTGGTTCAGGAAGCTGATGAAGGCGGCGATCGCACGCTCGAAGTAGATGTTGTTTTCCCAGAGCGTATCGTCGGCGTCAATGAGGAGCGTCTGGCCTGGCGGAAATTGCGGCATGAGTTTGATGGTAATGGGTGGAGACAGGCGCTTTCCATGGGGGCCAGCGTGGAGCAAGGCTCCGGGTACCGCGGTTGGAGCCCGGAGCATGCGAGTTGTGCAACGGTGTTCTTGAAGCTGTTGGGCCTTACCAGGGAAGCGGTTTGCCCTGGTGGAAGTAGCCGCCGCTGGGGCCGTTGTCGGGGAGCGTGGCCAGGGCCAGGATGGTTTTGGCGCCTTCGCTCAGTTCCATAGGAGCCTGTGGGCCGCCCATCGCTGTCTTGACCCAGCCGGGATGGGCGGAGTTGACCTTGATTTTGGTATCGCGCAGTTCATAGGCCAGATGGATGGTGAAGGCATTCAGTGCGGTCTTCGAGGCATCGTAGGCGAAGGACTTGGCGTTGTAGATGGGCGATTTGGGATCGGCATGGTAGTTGAGCGAGGCGAGGATGCTGGAGAGGTTGACAATGCGGCCTGCGGGGCTTTTGCGGATGAGCGGCAGCAGGGTCCTGGTGAGCAAGACGGTGGAGAAGAAATTCGTCTCGAAGACGCGGCGCAGAACCTCTTCCGTGACGTCGAGGGTGCTGTGCTCGGGGCCGGTGTCGCCGAAAGACCGACCGGCGATGCCGGCGTTGTTGACGAGGATATCGAGGCGGCCGTATTTGGCCCTGAAGAGGTCGTATGCGGCGCGATGATGAGCATGGTTGTTCAGGTCGAACTGGGTGACTTCCGCTTCAACGCCGGCGTCGCGCAGTTTCTCCAGGGCTGTGTTGCCCAGGTCAAGGTCGCGGGAGCCGATGACGACTTTGGCGGTGTCTTTGAGTTCGAGCGCAGTTTGAAAGCCGAGGCCGCGGTTGCCTCCAGTAATAAATGCAATTTTCTCGGGCATGCGGGAAGTTTCTCCTGTTTTGGTTTGGATTCGCGAGGCAGACGAAAGGATTCCGGAGTGCGAAATGCGTGGTGTATGAATGGAATCAGGGATCAGGAAGTCTAAGATTGGGTGGCAAATTCTTCGATGGCAAAGGAGTATTCGGGGAGCACACCAATTTCTGCGGCCAGACGGAAGAAGCCGCGCATGCCTTCGATGCAGTCTTCATCGAGCACGTAGTGGATGTTGAAAGAGAGATAATCGCTGATGGTCTGCTCGGGGATGGGCAGGCGTGCGCCCCACTCGACGACGAGATTATCGATGTTCTCGAGGCCATGCTTGCGGGATTGAATCAGGTCGTCAACCACGTGCTCATCGACTGCGCTTCCTGGGGCAGCGGCCCAGACGGCGGAGACGAAGGGTAGACCGATTAGGTCGAGCCATTCCTGGGCCAGATCGTGATAGACAAGTGATTCGCCGGTGCGCTCCATGCGGTTGGTGCGCTCTTCAAGAGCGAGCAGCGCGGGGTCGCCGATGAGAATGGCGGCGTCAGCGCGCTCCAGCATGCGGTCGAGGTCGGCGAGCATGGGCACGTATTCGACTGAAGGGTTGCCCCACTTGTGGAAGAGAATGCGCGAGTAGGCGATGGTGGTGCGGCTGGCGGTATCGGCGGCGACGGTGCGGATAGCCGTGAGCGGTTGATCGATGCGGCGAACCAGAAGCAGCGAGCGCACGCGGCCCTTGGAGGCGATGGTACAGCCGGGCAGGATGCGCAGCGACGGATTGGTGGCCAGGGCGGCAATTGGGATCAGGCCGAGATCCGCGGTGCCGTTGGCGAGACGGTCGGCACACTCGGACGGCATCATGCGGTCGATTTGGTAGCGGCGAGCCAGCACGGCGTCGAGCGGCGGATGTTCGAAATCCCACATGAGGGGAGCGGGATTGAGAAAGCTGATGGCAGCCATTCGCAGACGGGATTTCGCTGTTTGACTCACAATTTCTTAGACTATCAAGCTCCGGCGAAAGATGCGCGCCGGGAACCCCAGTTTGTAAGCACTGTGATGCAGGGCACAATGGCAACTGCGTTCACCTAGGTTCCCGGCGTGGGCTCTCATCCGAAGTACGCGGTCAGAGTGAGGACGAGCAGGATCAGGCCAATGGCAATGGCGGTGAATCCCACGACCTTGGAGAAATTGACCTGCCAGGATCCCGGCGCCTGCGCGAGACGTTTTTCGAGCGTACCTTCTTTGACGGCGCGCTCATACTCGAGCGGGCGCTTGTGTTTGAACTCGTCTTCGCTCTCCACGCCGGTGAAGATCACCATGTCCATGGGGAAGCTGTCAGGCCTGAGGTGTGTATTGACGAAGTGGATCGAAAAGATGAAGAGGATGGCAAGCAGCCCTTCTTCACTGTGGATAACCAGGATGGCATTCAAAAACCAGCCGGGCACGAAATGAGCGACAAACGGGGCGAACCACATGGCGTAACCGGAGAAGCCGATGACAACCATGCCCCAGAAGACGGCCCAGTAGTCGAATTTCTCCCAGTAGGCGTAACGTTCGAACTGCGGTTTGGGGCCAAGGCCCAAAAACCAGCGGAAGTGGCCGACGAGGTCTTTTACGTCCTTCCAGTTGGCCACCATCGAAGTGGCCCCCCAGAAGATGCCCTTTTCGCGTTTCACCAGGCCACGAGTGAGGATATCTTTCACGTGGACGAGAAAGGCGAGGGTGAGCACGACGGCGCAGAGCTTGTGGAAGAAGAGGATGGCGCCGAAGCCGCCAACGTCCCTGGCAACCGCGCGCGCCCAGACGGTGTTGCTGAAGCGCAGGCACATGCCGGTTGCTGCCAATCCAAGAAACGTGGTGAAAAGGATGGCATGGAGGAATCTTTGCCCTGCCGTAAAGCGCATGATGTAGCGGTTCGTGTTTTCGGGCGGTTTTTCAGATTCGGCGGTTCCGACTACTGCTTCTTCAGGCATTTTTTCCTCCTTTGGCCGAACCGTTCCCACCGTTTTTGACCTGGTTGTACCGTGAGCGGATCAGCCAGAGGATGGTGTGGATGACAAAGAATGTCAGCACGCTGATCAACAGCACGTTCATAAACAGGCGCACAAAGTAGAGGCCTGGATTGAGCTTGCGGTCGCGTGAGTTGGCGTGAGGCTCATATTGAACGAAGCTGGCGTTGGCGTCTTTATGGCAGCGACCGCAGGTCTTGACCAGGTTGGCCTTATTAATGGCAGACTGGGGATCGGAGGCGGGCAGAACGTCGTGCGCTTCGTGGCAGTCCCAGCAGCGCGCCGTCTGCACATAGCCGCCAAGCAGGCCCAACTGCGAGTGGAAGGTATCGCGATAGGTGCTGAACTGCGCCTTGTGGCACGAGCCGCAGATGGGGGTGGACTGCATACGGAAGGTCGCCGCAGTGGGCTCGAGGATGTCGTGGGCTGTATGACAGTCGGTGCAGACCGGCGATTTCATGTCGCCCGCGTGGAGGGCCTTGCCATGGGTACCGAGGTCATATTCCGTTTCGATCTTGGCATGGCATTTTCCACAGGTGTCGGGAATATTGGTCTTGTAGGTGGGACTCTGCGGGTCTTTGTGGCTCAGGATGTGGTGCGATCCGTGGCAACTCTGGCAGTTGGCGGCGACCAGCAGTCCTTCTTTGCTGAGGGCAAAGCCGTGGATGGAGTCCACGTACATGGAGTAGACGTTGGGCAGGCTGTATTTCTTCGCCATCTCCGGATTGCCGTGGCAATTCCCGCATGTGTGCGGAATGTTGAACGGGTAGACGGCTGACCGGGCATCGTCTTTGGGAAAGATGGCGTGAGGGTTGCCGCTGCCGTGGCAACTGGTGCAGGCATGGTTGGCGTGAACGCTGCCGGCTAGAGCCGAGACCTGGTCGGCGTGGCAGGTGCTGCACTGGACCTTTGCGATGTGGTCCGGGTGCGGAAAGCCCTTGATGTCAGTATGGCAACTGGTGCATTGCAGGACGCCGTGAACGCTGGCGGAAAAAGTCTTGCCGTTGACGGAGATGTTGTGGCCCGCGGCGTTGGTCATGTTCTTGTCGCCATGGCAGAGCAGGCAATCTGTTTGTGCATGCAGTGTGCCGGGCGCCAGAAGGAAGGCAAATACGGCGAGCGCGGTGGCCAAGGCTCCGTTACGGAGGGTAAACCAGGGGGTTCTGCCTGCGGCTTGAGTCATTCTGCCGTCTTCTTTCTCCAGGGAGAGAGGGCAATACGGCTCTGCTCACCTGGTAACTCCGCGGCGAGGCCAATGGCTTCGTCAGCAGATTTTTGCGCAGTTCTTGTCTTGAGAATGAATGCCTTACAGCAAAACTCGCAGTGATAGGTATCACGAAGGATAGGACGCAGCTCAGATCGCGAGAGCAAAAGAGGTGCTATGCGTCACTTCGGGAAGGGATGGGGATCGCGATTCGGCGCCGGAGCGTGTGATCCGATCCTTTGGACTGTGACGTGCTTTCATGTTTTCTGTCGCTCAGCCGATGAATTTCATGTCGGCTCGAGATGAATGCTCCGGGCCAGGGAGGCAAGGCAAATTGGGTTCGATGCGAGGTGCTGTTCCATTTCTTGAACGTCCGGTACGCGCCACTGGGCTGAGCCTTGTGGGGCCCGAGCCGGAGTGCAGTACGCGGCTGGCAGGAATCAGCGCCGCATGGCGCAATCTGCTGGCGGAGGCAGAGATGTCCGTGCCTCATGTGCGGGTGGCTGCCATCGAAGGTGAGCCGGGTTCAGGGAAACAGACACTGGCGAGTTATATGTTGCGCTGTTCACGGTTTGCAGGGTCAGCCTTTCAGCGGCGCGACGCGCGGGAGTGGCTGGCGACGGATGGGGACCCGGCTGCTGTAAATGGATTTCTTTATCTCGATCGTGTGGATCTTCTAACTTCGCCGGGACAGAATTTGCTGCTTCGGGTGGTTCGGGCGCTCGAGAGCTACGCGCCTGGCCGTGCAGTCTTGCTGGTGTCGTCGCAGGCTTCGTTGCGGCGGATGGCAGGTCAGGGGCATTTTCTGCCCGATCTTGCATTTCGGCTTACAGCGGTACGATTTGCGGTACCGGCGCTGCGAGAACGGCGGGAGGATATTGCTCCCTTAGCCCAGGTCTTGCTGGACCGTCTGTGCGTTCGCTATCAGCAGCGCCCAGTGGCACTGGGCCCGGGCTCGCTGGCGCGGTTGCTGCAGCATGATTGGCCGGGGAACATTCGCGAACTGGCAGGCGTTCTGGAACTGGCCCTGATGGAGGCCGTGAATGGCGTGATCCTGCCCGAGAATCTGGCACTGAACGGTGTTGCGGAGCCGCAGATTCACGCGAAGCCGCCGGTTGCGGCGGACAATCTTTCACTGGACGCCGTAATTCGCCAGCACGTGCAGTATGTGCTCGGTCTGAACCATGGCAACAAGCTTCGCGCTGCGCGCCAACTGCACATTAGCCGTTCCACACTTTATCGAATCCTCGGAAACGAGAGCCTGCTCGCGCATTGAAAACGGGCATCTCGTATTGGTAAACGCCCTTTTGGAAGATTTTGTGGCCGGATCCTTGCGGAGGCATCTTCTTATCGGCGCGCTACGAAATAGGATCCCAAAACGGCGGCTCCGGCGATGGCCTGCGCGGTGAGCGTTTGCACGGTGGGGAAGACAGAGAACCAGAGACCCATCCAGGCGGGAATTCTATTGGCAAGCTGTGGAATTACGGTAGTGGGGAGCCAGTGAGCAGCCTGCATTTCCTGCGCCTGCTCGCCGACCATCACCAGAAGAACCGCGCCGAGCATGACGCCCGTGAAGACGAGCATCTTTTTGTAGGGCAGCTTCTGGTGGGCGAGAAAGGTCAGGACGGCTACAACGATGGTGAGGAAGAGTCCGATGAGTACCCCGTAAAAGACTGTCTGGCCGCCGAGTTTGAGCCGGTAACTCTGCAGAAAGAGGACCACCTCGACACCTTCGCGGTAAAACGAAGTGAAGCCGAGCATGGCCATTCCCCAGAGCAGGCTGCGCCTGGACGTTGTGCCCTCGTGAGCGCCTTCAAGCAAATCGTGCTTGCGCTTGTTGTGAAAACCGATCCAGCCTGTCCAGTAGATTTTGTGGAAGAACCAGTTCATGACCACCAGCAGCACGAGGATCGCGAGGAGACCCGTCGCCGCCTGTACATAAAGTGCATTCAGGTTCCGGCTGAGGTCATTGACGATGCTTACGGCGACAAACCATGTGGCGAGTGTTGCGAAGAAGCCTGCGGCGACACCGGCGGCTACGGGACGGCGATACGGCTGGTCCGAACGAACGAAGCTGGCAGTGATGGCCGATAGCACAAGGACGCACTCCAGACCTTCGCGGAAGACGAGCACACCGATATCGACGATGCCGGAGATGGAACCGGGGCTTTGTACCTCAGGGTTGGGGCTGCCGGCAACGGTAATGGCCTGCCACACAAGGATCCCCACAACTGCGAAGATGGCGAGACTCAGGAGTACCCAGCGGAGAGCCCGTGTCCGGCGAACAATGTGATGTGTGGCAGCGGGGAAGGACGACATCCTTTCCAATATACGACTGAATTGATCGTATATTCGGCGATCGTATCGGAATGTGAAAGAAGGGGGTTGCGGGAAAGAAAGACTGCCGTGGCGAGGCGTTGTCAGGGGTGGTGCACGGCGGCTAGCGCACGATGGCGAAGGGGAAGAAATCCCGGACGCGAACGCTGTAAAATGGGCGGCGAAGCGCCTACAATGCTGATTGACATGGCGAAGGCAAAAGAAAGTACGTTTGAGGTTAGCTGCCCGGACTGCGGTGCGATTCTGAAGGTCGACGCTGCCTCGGGCCTGGTGGTAAGTCATACTCCGGCGCCGCGAAAGCGTATGTTCGAGGATCTGGAGATGGCGGCCAAGGCGATGCGCGAGCATGACGAGCGCAAGGAGTCGATTTTTCGGCAATCGGTGGACGCGGAAAAGAACAAAGCCGATCTGCTGGAGAAAAAGTTCGCCGACGCGCTGCGCAAGGCCAAGGATGCACCGGAAGGCAAGCCACTGCGCGACTTCGACCTGGACTAACCGGCCACGACGAACGCGGAAGATGCAGGTTGGAAGTCACATAAGCAATTCCCAAAGTGGGAATTTGGAGCGATACTCATAACACCGTCCGATGAAGCCTCCGACGGTCCTGAGACGGAAGGAGAAAAATGGTGGTTGTACCGCTATCCAAACCAGTAGATGAATCGGCCAACAACCCTCAGCAGCAGGGTGCAGCGGAGGACCATTCGGTGGGCGCGCTCCGCTACGCAGCCGCAGGGACCCTGGCGGCAGGCGGCGCGATGTTTGTGCTGGGCAATCGCCGGCTTGGCCTGTTGGCGGCTGCCGCGGGAACCGCGCTGGCTATGCTGGACCAACAGGAGACGGTGAAGGCATGGTGGAGTGCGCTGCCCGTTTACCTTGATGAGGCGCAGACGCTGATTGGGCGGGTGCAGGGCACGGTCGACGAGATGGTTGCCCAGCAGCAGAAGCTGCGCAAGATTCTTTCGCAAAACACGGCGTCGTAGCCGGCCTGCCCCATGGCGGGGCAGGCGCAAATTTCTCTAATTTTTCCGTTCTACCAGGTAGCGTGCCACGGACTTGAGTCCGTCAGCACGGCTGCCATAGGGTTCGAGTGCGGAAAATGCCTCTTCGATCAACCGCTGGGCATCGCGCAGGCTTTGCTCGATGCCATAGACGGCCGGCCAGGTCGCTTTTTCCGTGGCTTGATCCTTGCCTGCCGTCTTTCCCAGATGCTCGGAATCAACGGTAAGGTCGAGCACATCGTCCACAATCTGAAATGCCAGGCCGGCCTTGCGGCCGAAGCGGTCCAGGCGTTCCACATCATCGGCGGCTGCCCCGGCGTATACGCCGCCGGCAACCACGCTGACGCGGATGAGCGCGCCGGTCTTGGCGCGATGGATGGCTTCGACGCGCTCAGGTGTCGGCTTGAGGCGCTCACTTTCGATATCAAGAACCTGTCCGCCGATCATGCCTTCCACCGTACCTATGGCGTTGGCGACAAGACCGATGATCTGCACGGTAGCGGCGGGCGGGCAATTAAGGCCGGCAAGAACTTCAAAGGCACGGGTTTGTAGTGCGTCGCCGGCGAGGATGGCGATGGCTTCACCGAATGCTACATGGCAGGTGGGTTTGCCGCGGCGGAGATCGTCGTTGTCGAGCGCGGGCAGGTCGTCGTGGATGAGCGAATACGTGTGCAGCATCTCGATCGCCGCGCCCAACCGTTCGATTCCATCGGGTAATTTGCCCGCAATGGTGATGCCGGCCTGCATGACGAGCACAGGGCGGAGGCGCTTTCCTCCGGCGAAGACAGAATGGCGCATGGCGCCATGGATGGACGCGGGAACCGTCTCAGCGGACGGAATAAGCTCTTCGAGCACGCGGTCAGTCAACTCCGCGCTTTCCTGAATCAGCGACTTCACGTCGGGAGGCATCGAACCAATCATAACCGAGGAAGGCTATGCTTTCGTTCCCACTTAGCCAGGATTACGAGCAATAGGAACGCAAGAACGGAGACCCAGCGGCCAACGATCACGTCCGGCGTGGCAATCCAATTGACGGTGACAAGGGCCGGGCCCTTGGGGACGGGGACGGCCATGAGGCCGTCGTCTCTTGCGGGCATGGAGGTGACAATGTTGCCGTTGACCTTAACTTGCCAGGCTGGGTAGGTCGCCAGGTGCAGAATAAGGTAGCCGCGATGGGGGATGACGGCGTTGATGCGCAGATGTTCAACGCGGGCTTTCCCGTCCTGTGCGTGCGCATGGAACGTGGCCTCGCAGCTTCCCAGTAAGGGGCTCCAGACCACGATTCCATTGCTGGTCTGCATACCAAGCGGAGTGTGAGGGTCGCTGGTGAGGCAGGCATCCGGCAGGCCTTTTGCGTAGAGCGCCCTGTCGGCTCCTGGCGGTGCGTATTCGTCCGTGTCGTTTGCGACCGTGCCGGTGCGGTATTGATCCAGCACTCCGGCGACAGACTCATCCTGGTGGCAGGGAGCCCACAGGTATTTTGCGGCGCCGGCCGTGTCTATGAGGAACAGGATTGCGCATCCAATGATAACGGCCGGACGCCATCGCCGGTGGTTTGTCCAGACGGCAGCGGCGAAAAAAACAGCCATTGGAGCCTCCAGCACCCCCAGCCAACGCGCAGGGAACTGCAAATACCTGAGTTTTGGCAAAAGGTTCCACACCGGCAGCGAGATGGGGAACTGAAGAAAGAGAATGACCGGCGGAATTGCTGCGAGCGGAAGCCACCAGCGGAGCTCACCCGGCATCCTGCCGCGCAGCCAGCACACCACCAGGGAAGCCAGCGTTATGGCGATCATGGTAACGCCGATCAGCGAGGTCCGAAGCAGGATCCAATCCTGCGTCGCGAGGTTGGGATCAAGGTGCGTGGCAAAAAGCCAGTTGCCCTGAACGGAAAGGCCCGAGCCAGCTATGGCCCGGCGGAGAGAGGTCCAGTGCTGTTCCCAGGCGGCAGGCAACAGATAAAAGCTTGCCAAGCCAAATCCCAATCCTCCTCCCACCGCGGCACGAACCACAGGCGCCCACGATCTGGCGAGCAAAGCTGTCGCCAGGGCGACCGCAATCAGAAGGTAGCTGGCCATCGATCCGACGGGTGCGTTGCAAAGCCATGCGCCTGCAAGGGTCAGAGCAAGCAGCGCGGCTGAGCCGTCCATCGCTCGTTTCCAAAAGGGTGCGGAAGGATTGCGGTTACGCAGGATGAGGAGGAGCAGCAGCGGGACCCAGACACCCTCCGGCAAGCTCTGAGAAGTCCGATTTTTCGTAAGCGGTAAAAAGCGCGTAGCCGAAGAAGATTGCCGCGCAGCCCGCAATGGCAGCTGCACCATCCGGGAGTGCCTCGCGCGCCAGTGTTCTGGTGGCAAGTCCTGTGGCCGCGAGGAACAGGAACGTTATCACGATAGGCACGAAATGCCAGGGGATCACCGATCCCAGGGCGGCGCCTGTCATCCAGGGGACCGGGGGATAAAAGACGAAGCGCGGTTCCCCCGTGCCGAAGCCTGGGCTGGGCGCCCAGTGCGGGTACAGGATTCCCGCACGCCAACTGTGCTGTGCGTCAAGCCAGTTAACAAGATGGAAGTCAAAGTCGTAGCCGCAGGCGTTGCCGCGGATAATGAGCGGCACGATGGCGACGAAGGCGGCGAAGAGGACGATGGCCGGGCCCGCCATGCGTGCTGCGAGCGGGCGGGAGAGTAGGCGATTCATGGCGTCACAGCCCAGGGCACGAGGCGCAGCGTGTGCCGGGTTTGGGCGGATACCGCAGCGGAAGTGAAGGGAAGCGCGAAGGTTTTGCCTGTGTACCAGTCATTCCACTGGTCGCGGAAGTAAGGGCTGAGCGGGTTGCCGCTTTCGCCGAGGACGATGTTCTCCGTGGAGTGGTCAATGTTGTTCCAGTCCATGGTGAAGCGCTGCGAGGGGCCGAAGCTGCGTGCAACCTGCTTGATGGTGGTGCGGTCGCCGCTCAGTGGCAGTGGGCCGACTCCGGCGATGTGATTGAGGAAGGGCAGGAAGCGCGTCAGCGGATGTTCGATCTGGATGACGTGCCAGCTTCCGTAGGTCCATTTCGACACGTTGCGCGGGGCGTGGCCGTCCTTCAAGCCTTTGGCGACGGCGGCGGTGAGCAGCGCGTTCCAGTTTTTGTAGCCGGAAGGCAGCCATGCAGGGTCTTGGTTCATCACGATCTGCTCTTCGGCGTAGATGGACTCGGTCCAGTGGTAGTCGAGTGACTCTTTGCCGAGCTTGGGTACCAGGATCATGGGCCAGAGGGCCTGGCGGGCGCGAATGGCAATGGATGCCGCGGCGGAGTTTGTGGTCACGCGGCCATCCCAGACGCGCAACAGGTTGGCGGCCTGGCGAAGGCGCGAGCTTGAGTCGGGCGTCTGGTCGATGGCGTAGGCGAAGCGCTGCGCGAGTTCGCGATCAACGGCGCTGTAGATGTTGGTTTGCACGGTGAGCATGTCCTGGGGCGTTAGGCCGTTGCGGCCCTGGAGCAGCTTATAGATGCGTTGGGCACGATAAGGCTCGCCCCACTCAAGCGTGATGGGATATTTGGTTGCGGATGTGGTGACGCGCGAATTGGCGGTGGCCAGAAAGCCTGAGGGCGGATCAACGGAACTGGGCATGTCGTCAAAGGGGATGTAGCCCTGCCATTGGTCGCTGTCGTTTTCGATCGGTGATTCCGTCAGTCCATTTGAGCGGATGGCGATGCGGCCTACGGCCTGGTAGGCAATGTGGCCCTGGTCGTCGGCGTAAACGGCGCTTTGCGTGGGCCAGCACCACTGGGCGAGCGCGGCCCGGAATTCCGTCCAGGTAGAGGCCGTGTCCATCGCGAAAAGGGGGATGGTGTTGAGGGACGGATCGTAGAGCGTCCACTTGAGAGCGATGGGCGGGGCATTCTTGCCAAGGAGCGGGTTGAGCAGTGGGCCATGGTTGGTGAGACGGACGTCGAGGCTGACGGTGTGGCGGCCGCGCACGGCAATTGTCTCGTGGTCGATGGTGAGCGGGCGCCATGCTCCATCGGCAGCCTGGTAATCGCCCTTGCCGTTGAGTTTTTCGATGTAGAGATCCTGCACGTCGCCGCCGAGCGCGGTGAAGCCCCAGGCCACGTGATCGTTGTGGCCGGCGATGACGTAAGGCATGCCGGGCAGCGTGACGCCCGTGACGTGGATGCCGGGGGCGCGCAGACTAGCCATGTACCAGATGTTGGGCACCGTGAGATCGAGGTGCATGTCGTTTGAGAGCAGAGGCTTTCCGCTCGCGGTATGCGCGCCGGAGACCACCCAGTTGTTGGAGCCGGCCATGCAATCGGTGCAGGAGGGCAGGCCGAGCAGCGCGGCGAGGCTGCGGGGAATCTGCGCGGAGGGCGAGGCGAAATCAGGGAGCGTGACGGACGGCGCGGCGGTACTGGTTTGCTGCGTGCCGGAGCCTGGTGCAGGATGCTTTGGTTCCGGCTTGGTGAGGTCGGAGATTTCGCCGGTGGGCGGATGATCGCGCCATGAGCCGACGGGGTAAAGATCGGATTCGAGCTTCGCGTTGTTGAGGCGGGCATCGACCTTGCCGCGGCCGAGCTTGGTGACGATGTGCGTGTCGAGTGTCTCGACCATCATGAGGCCCACGCTGATGGAATCGACGCCGGTCCAGGGCGCGGGGCGATAGAAGAGGAGCCTGAACTCCGGCGGCAGGGTGTTTGTCTGCTCGCAGTGGGTGATGTACAGGTTTACGCCGCGCGCGTAGTCGTCGAACCGGGTGCGGTCGGCGGCGGGCAGGTTGCGGTAAATGCGTTGCGCAGTGTTGCGAATCTCGAGAACGCGCTGCTGCTCATCGTGCTTCAGCAGTGGTGGGCCGAGGATGGCTGCCAGATCGCCCTGGGCGTTGCGGCGGAGCATGTCCAATTGCCAGAGGCGGTCTTGCGCTGTGACATAGCCCTGGGCGACGAAGAGATCGTTTTGCGTGGCTGCATCGATGTGGGGCATGCCGTGCGCGTCGCGGCGCACGGTGACCGACGCGGAGAGGCCGGGGACTCGGACGAAACCATCCAGTTGAGGCAGTGCGGCAAGAGTCACCGAGCGCAGCCAAAGTAAGCCGACTGCCGCAAGGAGCGCGACGACGGCAATCACGCCCAGGGAGGTCCAGAGCGTGATGCGCAGCCAGCGCCGGTTGGGTCTGCGCGAGCCGGGTTGGGCTGTACCCGGCGGGACGGGTTCTGGTGGCTGCGACGGGGTGGGCATCGGTCAACATCAGGATACCGCCCGCGACAGCCGCGCCTGGTAAGTGGACCAGGGTAATCTGCTCAACCAGGCAGTTGCGCCGAGGCCTGCGAAGGGTCAGGTAGTGCACTCTTGCGGCCGTAGATGAGCAGCAGGGCGGCAAGCAGCAGGACGAGCACGCCGAGGATAAGGATGCTGCCCTCGGGGCCGGTGGTGCCGCCGCTCCAGAAGGCATTGCCGGCAGGCGAGGTGGTGAGGAAATGGCCTTTGGGCATCAGGCCGCTGTCGGCTGTGCCGTAGAAGAAGGTTTCCGCCCAGTCCCATGCCGCATGGCAACCGATGGCCCACCACGCCGAGCCGGTGACCCAGATGCTGACGCAGAAAACGAAGCCGATGGCCGCGGCGGAGAAGATGCCGATCCAGGTTTCGCCGTTGTTGCCGGTGTGAACGAAGCCGAAGACTGTGGAGGTGACCCACGCGGCTTGCCAGAAGTTGGCGTGCACGGTCCGCTTGATGTGGAGCGCGAGGCATGGGACCAATCCCAGCAGAGCCACGATGTAGACACCCCAGATACCGTCGGCGTGGGTTCGCAGCGCTCCACTGAGGCAAATGACGCCGACAATGCCCAGTGCCCACCAGAAGTTGATGCCGCGCGCAAGAGTGTACTGCAGATAGCAGCGGAAGCTGCCTTCTTCAAAGAGACCGGTGAGAAGGAAAACCAGTGCCCAGATTGCCGCGAAGCCGAGGATCTTCCAGCCGGAAAGCGCGACGGGGCCGAAGTGCAGCCAGTGGCCCCACGCCAGCGCGCCAACCAGTGCGGAGAGCGCGAGAAAACCAGCCGCCAGTCCGCCGAAGAAATACCCAAAACGGCGCTGCCTGGTCAGATAGTAGTCCAGAAGACGGCGGCTCTCGATACGGGCCATGACGAAGCCGGCGATCAGGATAGC
Source organism: uncultured Acidobacteriota bacterium (assembly GCA_963830225.1). Taxonomy (GTDB): domain Bacteria; phylum Acidobacteriota; class Terriglobia; order Terriglobales; family Acidobacteriaceae; genus Telmatobacter. The sequence continues at coordinate 109,860 of CAWHLO010000002.1, forward strand.
CACTACCTGAGCTACTTCCGAGGCGAGGGCAGGGAACGGCGAAATACTGGTGGGTTTGCCGTGCTGGTGCATGCCGGCGAAGTTGGCCATGCCCAGAGCCAGCGCTGCGAGGACGACGACACTGAGAAAGATGAACATCAGTGCGGACCAGCCGGCACGTAATCCCTGGGATCCAATAAAGACGCTGCGCAACCGGGAAGAATGCAGCGTGTCCGGCGTGGGTGCGGGTGGCTCAGGCTGAAGTCCGGACTCCGGTGCGCCCTCTGCGGGGGGCTGTTCCTGCGGCGTGGATGGATTTTCAGGCTCCATGGAGTCTCCTTTTTAGGCGGCCATTTCTCTGTGTGCAAAATTGTATCGGAGAGATGCGCAGACGCGATGTGATGAGGCGCGAGAGCTAGAAGGATTCAGGCCATTCGCGGGCTCCATGCAGAACGGCGAGGACGTGAAGCATCTTGTCTACAAGCCGGTAAGCAACCAGGTAGGAACTGCCTGGGACAACCATCTCGCGGGTTCCGGCGACGCGGCCGGTTCGTCCGATGTTAGGCATACGGGCAATTTGCAGGACTGCGTTGCGAATGCGTCGAACTGTGCGGGCCGCGGCTTCAGGGTTGTCGGCGGCGATGAATTCGAAGATGCCCTGAAGTTGCTCCACCGCTGGAGTCGTCCAAAGAACCTTCACGCCCTGGCCCGCACCTTCCTGCCTTGAGAAGATTTCCTGGCGGAGGATCTTTCGCGTGTTCTTGCGTCGTGGAGCCAGGAGTCGATTTTCGCGTCGACCTGTTCGTCGTCGACAAGGTCTCCACGCTCCGACGCGTGCAGGCCTTCTTCCACCATCGCTCGAAAGCGGCGCTCGCGGGCAAGGTAGGATTGCACTGCTTCATTCAGCAGATAGGTGCGGTCGCGGTCCATGGCCTGAGCAAGGGAGTCAAGCTCGTCGACTGTCTCCGAAGCAGCCCGAAAGGTGACGATACGTGCCGGAGCCATAATGTAAAAGAATATGCTGTAATACAAGAGATTACAAGGGATGGACTGCGATGAGGCCCACAATCCCATCTGACATTCCCGCCCGACCTTGACACAACGGGCCGGGACCTTGATGCTAAACATTTCCGGGAATTCGATTTTTCCGGTGCGGGAGGAGCAACGGGTCTTGCGGGTTCGCGTTTTCTATCATGACAAATGCTTCGACGGAGCCTGCTCGGCCTCGCTGTTTACGCGCTTTCACCGTGAACGCGTAGCCAGCGGCGCTGAGTACGAGTATCGAGGCCTGGTGCATCGCGCTGGTGCGCTCTTTGATGAGAGCGAGTTTACCGGCGACGAGAACGCCATTGTCGATTTCAAATATTCGTCCTCCTCGCGCATCACCTGGTGGTTCGATCACCATCTTTCGGCGTTTTTGACGCACGAGGACCACGAGCATTTTCAGGCCTGCCAGCGCGATCCGGCGTGTGCGGGCCGAAAGTTTTACAACCCCAATTACACCTCGTGCACGAGCTTTCTCGCGCATATCGCGTCAACGCGCTTCGGGTTTGACACGGCGCCGGTGGCTGAGCTGGTGCATTGGGCCGACATTGTGGATGGCGCGCAGTACGAGAGTCCCGAGGCGGCGGTGGAGATGGCCGCGCCGGCGATGAAGCTGACGCTGATCATCGAATCGACGCAGGATCCGGACTTTATTCCGCGGCTGATTCCGCTGCTGACGGAGCTGCCGCTGGCAGAGGTGCTGGCGCAGCCGTTTGTGGCTCCGCTGCTGCCGCCGCTGCTCGAGCGGCACCAGCACGCGCTGGAGCTGATCCGCAGCCGCAGCGAAGAGCGCAACGGGACAATCTTCTTTGACATTACGGATCACCCGTTGGAAGGCTTCAACAAGTTCATCCCCTATTACCTGCACCCGGATGCGACGTACTCAATCGGCTTGTCGAAGTCGAGCTTCCGGACCAAGGTGGCGGTGGGTTCGAATCCGTGGACCAAGGCGGACCCGGCGAAGATGGTGAACCTGGCACAGATTTGCGAGCGCTACGGCGGCGGCGGACACGCACGCGTGGGTGCCATCAGCTTTCCTCCCGACCAGGAAGAGCAGGCGCGTGCGGCGGCGGCGGAGATTGTGGCCGAGCTGAGGACGAAGAATCCGCTCTGAGGGATGCTTGGATTGAACCGTTCTCCATGGGGACATCCGGCCGCGGCTTGGGTGTGTTTGCCTTTCTAAGATCGACTTGGGATGATCGGTTACCTCTTCAGCTACGGCACGTTGCAGCCGGGGCGCGCTCCTGCTGAGATTGCGCCCGCAGTGGAGAAATTACGCCTGGTCGGCAACGGATTCGTGCGGGGAGTGCTTTACGATCTTGGCGAGTATCCCGGCGCTGTGCTGGACTCCTCGGCGGAAGGCACAATCACCGGCTCGGTGCTGGAATTGCCCGAAGACGAGAGCATTCTGGAGGAGCTGGATGAGTATGAAGGCTTCGATCCCGGCGCGCCGGAGCAGAGCCTTTTCGTCCGCGTGCCGCAGCCGGTGACGCTTGCTTCGGGTGGCACACTCGTCTGCTGGATCTACGTCTACAACCGGGAGACGGCAGGGGCCCGGGTGCTGAATAGCGGATTCCAGCCGTAGCTGTAAATGCCGGTCTGTGATCCGTTGCGGCGGGCCTGATGCGTATACTCGTGTTGAAAAGCACTTGCGAGTGCGAGGAACCTGAATCCCAAGCCAACAGGGAAATTGAGAGCTTGCTGAAGCCGTGAAGACGGCAAAGGAGAGGATCGCCATGCCCAGCAAAACCAAAGTCGGTAAAACCGCAGGAGCCGCAGCCAGGCCAAAGGCGGCGAAAACCGCGAAGTCGAAAACCGCCAAGCCGGCAAAGACCCAGAGAGAGCCTACTGCGGCGGAAGAGACGGCCAAGGTACTTACCTCGAAGGTTGTCTACGAGGGAAAGCTCTTCCGCGTGGTTCAGGACAAACTGATCGAGCCGGGCGGGCACCGGAACGAGCGCGACGTGGTGCGGCACAACGGTAGCGCGGTCATTCTGGCCATCGACAGCTCCAAAAGCAAGAAGAATCCCTGGGTGGTTATGGAACGGCAGTACCGTCATGCCGCGGGCAGGTTCCTGTGGGAGTTACCGGCAGGCAAAGTCGAGCCTGGCGAGGATCTCCTCACCGGCGCGCAGCGCGAATTGGCCGAAGAGACCGGTTACCAGGCCAGAAAGTGGAAGTGCCTGGCCGAGTATTGGGCGAGCCCCGGGTTTCTTGGTGAGTCTATGTCGCTTTTCCTGGCCGAAGGGCTGTCAGTGGGTGAGGCCAGCCCTGAAGAGGACGAGAGGATCGAACTCCGGCTGGTGAAGCTTTCCGAGGTGCTGAAGATGATTGAGAAAGGCGCCATCCAGGACGGAAAGACGCTTGTTGGCATCCTTTTGTACGCGCGGTTGAAGCTGAAGGGGCGTAAGTAACAGCCGGATAACTCGCAAAGAGGTTCCGAAGGCTGGCTTGTGAGTCGTCCCCGATCCGAGTGCTTTTTCGGCAGTTAGGTGACCGTTTAGCGGCGCGGATCCAGCGAGAGAGCGAGCAAACAGCCGGAGCTTGCACCTAAAGAAAATGAAGATTACTTTAGTGAGACTTGAAAACCTGCCCTATTCGGATGATTTCACGCACAAATTCGGCCTGAGTCGTGCCTGAATTTGTGACAGGTATCACTTCGTGAAATTTCCTTTCCTCGAATGAAAAAACCTTTCTTGAAAATTTGTCGTCTTAGCTGTTATCGGTGGGGGGGAATTTTCTTCCCTGTCTCGCCGTATTCCCGCAAGGATAAAAGGAAGGCAGGAGCCTGTGGCTCAGTACAAAGGTAAGGTCAAATGGTTTAACAACGCCAAGGGCTACGGATTCATCGGACGTGATGATGGGCCCGACGTGTTCGTCCACTACTCAGCTATCCAGTTGGATGGATACAAAACCCTTAAAGAAGGCGATGATGTCGAGTTTGACATTGTTGAAGGCCAGAAAGGCCCTCAGGCGGATGCGGTGATCCGCTTCAGGGACAGCGCCCATACCGCAGCTTAGCTGCAGTGATGGCCGGGTGCAAACGTAAGACTGCCACCGGGCAGTAGGGGTGAGTGCGCTCCTCTCCCGTTGGGTTATCACCGCCTGCTTTTCACGCCTTAGGCGCGTTGCTGGCGCAGCCTAATCCCAGGCATGGCGAAGAGCCGGTCAAAAAATGGCCGGCCAACCATTGGTATTTTCCCCCGCTTTTGAAGGATACTTCTGGCGGAGGATCATGCGATGGACAATCGCACGATGGCTCGTCTGCTTGCGGAGGCAGCCGATCTATTGGAGATCGACGGCAGCGACAGTTTCCGTGTCCGCAGTTATCGGCGTGCCGCCGAGGCGGCAGAGCAGACAACTGTGGACCTGGTGGAAGCTGCGTCTGACACGGGTCGGCTTCTGGGGATCGACGGCATTGGCAAAGGAATGGCTGCCAAGCTGCAGACGATGGCAGCCACAGGTGCCCTGCCGCAACGCGACGAGCTGCTCGCCAAATACGGCGCTGGCATTCTGGAGTTGCTGAAGCTCCCCGGCATGGGGCCAAAAACGGTCGCGTTGCTGTGGGATGCGGCACATGTCGCCAGTGTGGATCAGCTTGCCGAGGCAATTGACGCCGGCCGCCTGGCCGGTCTGCCCCGGATGGGCGCCAAACAAATTGAAAAACTGCATAAAGGGATCGAAGACTACCGGCGTAGCGCTGGGCGGTACCGCATTGACGTGGTGGAAGAGGCCGCGCGGCAGATTGAGGCGTACCTGCTCAAGTATCGCGGGATCGATAAAGTGACGCCGGCGGGATCGCTGCGGCGGGGCCGCGAGACAGTTGGCGACCTGGACCTGCTGGCCACCGGGCCGGGTTGCGCTCCGGAGCACTCCGCAAAGGCGGCCGACTACGTGGCCGCATATCCCGGCATTCACGACATCATCGCCAAGGGCGAAAACAAGGTGAGTTTCCACGTTACGGACGGCCTGCAGGTGGATGTGCGATTGCTGCCGGCGGAGTCTTACGGTGCGGCGCTGCAGTACTTCACTGGCTCGAAGGCGCACAATGTTTCTCTGCGCCAGCGCGCGCTGAAGATGGGGTACACGCTGAGCGAGTGGTCGCTGGCGCGGGTGAAAGACGGTTCAGTGGTGGCGGCGGCAACTGAGGAGGAGATTTACGCTGCGCTGGGCATGGACTGGATGCCGCCTGAGATACGCGAGAACCTGGGCGAGATCGAGATTGCAGCACAGCACAAGGTGCCGCGGCTGATTGAGCACAGCGACATCAAAGGCGATCTGCACATGCACACCACGGCCACTGACGGGCGCAGCTCGATCCGTGAGATGGCTGAGGCCGCCGAGGCCTGCGGCTACAAGTACATTGCCATCACTGACCACTCGAAGAACATGGCGATGACGCATGGGCTCGATGAAAAGCGGGCGCTCGAGCACATCAAGCGAATTCAGGAAGTGGATGAGCAGATGAAGGGCCGCGTTCGCGTCTTTGCCGGCATTGAGGTGGATATTCTGGCCGACGGTGCGCTCGACCTGGATGACGAGGTGCTGGCGCAGATGGATGTGGTGATCGCCAGCGTTCATACGCATTTCACGCAGAGCCGCGAGGAGATGACGGCTCGGGTGCTGCGGGCTCTGGAAAATCCCTACGTGCGCGTTCTGGGGCATCCAACGGGCCGGCTGCTGCTGCGGCGCGAGCCGTTCGTGCTGGATATGAGCGCGGTGCTGCGGCACGCTGTCAAACTGGGTGTGGCCGTGGAGCACAATGCTGCGCCGGAGCGGCTGGATCTGAACGATCGCGACCTTCGCCTGGCCAAAGAACTGGGCTGCAAAATCGTCATCAATTCCGACTCGCATGACAGCCGCAACCTGGGCAAGATGCACTACGGCGTGCGGCAGCTCAAGCGCGCGTGGCTCTCGCCTGACGACGTCCTGAATACGCGCAGCACGACAAAGTTGCTGTCCGGGCTGCGCAAGCGGCCGTGAGCAGAGGAAATATGGCTGGCGATCCCCGGTCCCGTTAAACTGGAAGTATGATTCGTGTCTTTCGCCCCATTCCTGTGGAGCGGCTTAAACTGCTGGTCTTCGACCTCGACGGAACCCTGATCGACTCCGCGCAGGACCTGTGCAACAGCGTGAATGAGGCGCTGAAGCATTTTGGCCGCTCTCCGCTGCCCGATCCAAAAATTGCCAGTTTTGTGGGTAACGGCGCGCCTGTGCTCATGCGGCGCTCGCTGGCAGCGGCGGACGGCACTTCGCTGGAGGTTGTAGACCAAAAGTTGCTGGACGATGCGCTGCAGTATTTCATGGGCTACTATCGCGAGCACAAGCTGGACTTTACCTATGCGTATGAGGGTGTGCTTGAATCGCTGGCAGCGCTGCGCGAACTGCACGATGCTCCCGGCGGCGTGCCTCGTGCGATGGCGGTGCTGACCAATAAGCCGGTGAATCCGGCGCGCGGCATCTGCAACGGGTTGGGGCTGGCGGACTACTTTGTGCAAATCTACGGCGGCAACAGTTTCCCCACCAAAAAGCCCGATCCGATGGGTCTGCGCACACTGATAGAGGAGACCGGCACGCGGCCGGAAGAGACGGTGATGATTGGCGACAGCCGTGTGGACGTGGAGACGGCGCGCAATGCCGGTGTATGGAGCCTGGGGTGCGACTTCGGCTTCGGGCCGCACAACCTGATGGAGGTGCCTCCGGATGTGCTGGTGGATATGCCGGCTGAGTGGACCGAGGTGCTGAAGCCGTCGCAAATGGGGCGCGAAGAACCAGGATTGGCTGTACCGGTGAGAGACGGAGATCAATGAGTCCTGGCGCAGCCTGCGCCGTGTATACCCCGTTGTCATGAGATTGTGTACGCTGGATGCATGAACGCCGATCTTGCATCGAATACACGCAGACTGCGGATTGTGATTCCGGGAGGCAGTGGGCAGGTGGGCAGCGCGCTGGCGTGGTATTTCCAGCAGCGAGGGCACTTTGTGACCGTGCTGACACGCGGGCCGTATACGGCGTCGTGGCAGACGGTGCACTGGGACGGCGTAAATCACGGGCCGTGGGTTGAAACTCTGGAAGGCGCAGACGTTTGTATTCATCTCTCCGGGCGCAGCGTGAACTGCCGCTACACCAAAGCGAACAAGAAGGCGCTCTATGATTCGCGCATCAACACGACTCGCCTGGTGGGCGATGCGATCAGTGTGCTGGATAACCCACCGCGCGTCTGGCTGAATGCTTCGACCGCAACGATCTATCGGCACGCGCTGGATCGGGATATGGATGAGGCGACGGGCGAGATAGGCGGCGGTGAGTGGATCTCAAAGCGGTGGCGCGCGCCGGCAAAATGGGACTGGACCGTCAAGCTGGTGAAGGACTGGGAGGCGGCGTTCCTTGAGACTGCCACGCCGCGCACGCGCAAGGTGGCGCTGCGTACGTCTTTGGTCTTTGGCCCGCAGCACGGCAGCGTTTTTGAGGTGATGTCGAACCTGGTGCGTGCCAGCCTCGGCGGGAGACAGGGCAACGGGAGGCAGTATGTTTCCTGGATTCACGACACCGATTATGTGCGCGCGGTGGAGTTCCTGATTGAGCATGAGGAGATCGAGGGGCCGGTGAATCTGACCGCACCCAATCCGCTGCCCAACCGGGAGTTCATGCAGGCGCTTCGCGATGCATGGGATGTGCCAAACGGGTTGCCGGCGCCGGCGCTGGCCATCAAGCTGGGCGCGATCTTTATGCGCACCGAGCCGGAACTCGTGCTCAAGAGCCGGCGGGTTGTGCCGGGACGGCTGCTGGATGCAGGGTTCCGGTTCGAGTTTCCGGCATGGCGCGGGGCCGCTGAAAACCTGGTGCGGGAGTGGAAAGAACGGAGTAGTCAGTGAACAGGGACCATGGAAAAGAGGGTCTCTCAGCTTTTCGCGCCGTGCGGAAGCTGCCTTTGACGCCGGTCAAGTATCCAGCGACGATGAGGCGCTGCTATAGCGCGAAGTAGACCGCAAGATCAACCTTCTCGGCTGTCTGGCGGATTGTTTCCGCGATTACCGTATAGGCTGCAAATATTTCGAGGACCGTCGAAAACACAGGAGGAGTATACAGGGAGCATCCTGTTACCTTTTATGCTTATCGGCCTTGATCCTTCGTATCTCTTCCATGCGCGCGGCTAACTGCTTTTCCCGGCCCTCTTGGGTGGGGTGGTAGTAACTGCGGCCACGAAGAGAGTCGGGCAGGCAGTCCATGTCGGCTACTTTGTCTTCTTCGTCGTGGGCGTATCGATAGCCCTTGGCGTAGCCTAACTCCTTCATCAGTCGCGTAGGTGCATTGCGCAGGTGCAGCGGAACGGCCTCCTGGCGTGTGTGCTCAACCTCATCCTGCACCGCACCATAGGCTGTGTATACAGCGTTGGATTTGGGCGCGAGGCAGAGATAGACCACCGCCTGTGCAAGCGCCAGGTCGCCTTCCGGCGAGCCGAGAAAATCCATGGCTTCCCGGGCGGAGAGGCAGAGATTCAGCGCTTCCGGCGCGGCCAGGCCGATGTCTTCCACGGCCATGCGAACGATGCGGCGGGCGAGGTACATGGGGTCTTCGCCGGCAGCGAACATGCGCGCCAGCCAGTAGAGCGCGGCATCGGGGTCGCTGTTGCGCACGCTCTTATGCAGCGCGGAGATGAGGTTGTAGTGCTCCTCGCCGGATTTGTCGTAGGTGAGCACGCGCTGCTGCACGGCCTCGGCGGCAATGGCTTTGGTGATGCGGCGATCACCTTCGACGGCCAGTTGCGTGGCGACTTCAAGCGTGTTGTAGGCGTTGCGGCAGTCTCCGCTGGAATAACCGGCCATCAGCGCCAGCGCTTCGTCATCGGCGGTCAGGTTCATATCGCCGAGGCCGCGCTCGCGGTTTTCCAGCGCCCGGCGCAGCAGGGCGGCAATCTGTTCGTCCTTCAGCGGCTGCAGAACGTAAACGCGGCACCGTGAAAGCAACGCGGAGATGACTTCGAACGAAGGATTCTCCGTGGTGGCTCCAATGAGGCGGATGGAGCCGCGCTCGACATAGGGCAGAAAGGCGTCCTGCTGGGCTTTGTTGAAGCGGTGAATCTCATCGATGAAGAGGATGGTGCGCGAGTGCAGCTCGGCAGCCTTGGCGGCCGAGGCCATCACCTGCTTGATCTCCTTGATGCCGCTCATGACGGCGGAGAATTCGATGAAATTCGCGTGCGTAGTCTCAGCAATGATCTTGGCCAGCGTAGTTTTGCCCACGCCCGGCGGGCCCCAGAAGATCATGGAGCCGGCGTCGTCGCGCTCGATCTGGACGCGCAGCGGTTTGCCCGGGCCGATGAGGTGCTCCTGCCCGCTGAGTTCGTCGAGAGTGCGGGGGCGCATGCGCTCGGCCAACGGCGCCATGGCGTGGAACGACTCTTTGGAAGAATGCGGCGCAGCTTCCGGCTCGGAGTCGAAGAGACTCATGGTTTACAGCCTCGCAGGTCGAGCCGCCGGCCGCCTCTCACACCCCGCTGCCGCGCCGCTTCATACAACAGCACGCTGGCGGCCACCGCGGCGTTCAGGCTTTCCACCTCGCCGGGGCAGGGTATGGTGATCGCGCCGTCGGCAATGGCTGCTATCTCATCGGGCACGCCGTTGCCTTCATTGCCGAAGATAAGCGCCACAGGCGCGGTCAGGTCTACCAGGTCGGCGGGTTGGGCCTCGTGCACGGTGGTCGTCCAGATTTTTACTTCTGCTTCGTGCAGACGCATGTAGCAGTCATTAGCGCTGACGGCAAGCATTGGCATGCGGAAGACGCTGCCGGCGGAAGCGCGTACGGCTTTGGGATTCCAGGCGCTGACGGTTCCGGGCAGGGCGAGAACGCCGTCGGCGCCGAAGGCCTCAGCGGAACGCAAAATGGTGCCCACATTGCCGGGGTCCTGCAGTCCGGCCAGTACCACCAGCAGGGGAATGACTTCGCGATGCCGGTCGAGCAGGTGAGCCCAGGTCCAGTCGGGCGGCTCCACAAGTGCAGCCACAGGCTGAGGCGCCTGGGTCGGCAGAGCATCTTCCAGCAGGGGCCTGGGCATGAGCAGAACATTTGTCCGGGGTGGCAGCGGCAGGTCTTCAAGCAGACCTTCAGCACCCTGCGCGGCAAAGACGCAGGGCACGCGCAACCCTGCGCGCAGGGCCTCCTCAATCAGGATCGGCCCATCGATTGCAGCCAGCCCGTGTGAGCCTCGGTCGGGACCAGCGAAGGCTTTTCGCAGTTCTTTGAGGCGCGGATTCTGTTTACTTTGTACAATGCGAACAGGCATCGGTGCATACTTCCTGTACTGTGCCGATTCTACGGCGTTTTGGCCGGTTGGGGCCGAGCATTCAAGGCCACCCCAACTTGCACCGTGGCTGGTGCTGTGATAGTTTCCGATTTTACGGCATATTCAATTAGGGAACCGAGGTAGGCCTTCTTGTCTGCGGAGATATTGCGCGTTCATCCCGACGAGCCACAACCAGACCGGATCGACTATATTGTCTCTTGCCTGCGCAAAGGCGACGTGGTTGCTCTGCCGACCGACACCTTTTACGGCCTGGCAGTGGACCCGGTGAACCTGCATGCCGTGGAGCAGATTTACCAGATCAAAACCCGGCAGAAGCATAAGCCGCTTTCGTTGCTGATCGCTTCGGTTTCACAGGCTTACGAACTGGCGCGCGAGACGGATACGATGTTTGACCGTCTGGCGGAGCGGTTCTGGCCGGGCCCGCTCACCCTGATTGTGCGCGCGGGTACAAAACTGCCGCTGCGCTCCACGGCGAACACAGGCAACGTGGCTTTGCGAGTGCCGGACGCGGCTATTCCACGCGCGGTGGTCGAGCGCTTAGGGCTGCCCATTACGGCCACCTCAGCCAACCTGCGGGGAGCGCCGGAGTGTGTGCACGCGGCTGGCGTGCGCGACCAGATCGCTGACCGGGTTCCGCTTATCATCGACGGCGGCCCGACCGGCCGCACGCTTCCCACCACCATCGTGGATCTCTCCCTGGGCCCCGGCCGCTGGGAGATTCTGCGTGAAGGCGCCATTCCCACCCACGAGATCGTAATGGCGCTGCAACGGTAAGACCAGGTGCGCAAGCGTAGGATGGAGAGCATGAGGGGCGGGGACAAGGCGAAAGGCCGCGCCTGGATGCTTCGATTTGCGCTTGCGCTGTTTACTGCGCTGGTTGTGGTTGCGGTGTTTTGGTTCCACTGGGTATACGGGCAGATTCAGATCTACGCGCATCAGGACCAGGCCGCGCCGGCAGGCGCCATCGCCGTGCTGGGCGCAGCCGAGTATGACGGGCATCCTTCGCCGGTTTACCGTGCCCGGCTCGATCATGCGCTCGACCTTTACCGCAAGGGCATTGCGCCGTTGATCATTACCATGGGCGGGTCGGGCGGCGACCAGTACACCGAAGGCGCTGTGGGCCGTCATTATCTGGTCAGCATGGGCGTCCCCGAGCAGAACATCATTCCGGAAACACACAGCCGCGATACAGAGCAGGCGGCGCGGCGCATTGCCGTGATAGCGCGCGCCAATGGTCTGCACACGGTGGTGGTGGTGAGCGACCCCACGCACATGTTCCGCATCCGCGCGCTATGCATGGCTGACGGAGTCCACGTGCTGACGTCGCCGCGCCCCGTTCCCGCCGTGAGGGATGATTCTCTGGTGTTCAGCCGCCTCACCCACGAGATGCTGAGCTATACGCTGTGGCGGATGCATCTGCACTGATCGCGGAGCTAGAAAAAGCTCAGTGCGGCCAGGGCCACAGCGGCTGCACCGGCTGTGGAAAGGAAGTTTACCGCGTCGTTGTTAAGCAGGTCACGCTGCTCCAGGGTTGCGCCCAGCAGGCTGTCGAAGAAAAGGCCAAAGACGCCGGCCCCGGTGCTGATCCAGAACATCGCCAGGTTGCCGTGGAGGGCCAGAGTTCCCAACGCAGTGACGATCGCCGCCGCCAGCGCGCCGGCCAGCGTACCGGCCGGGCTGACAGCGCCGTCGCGGCCCGGTTCCACGCGGCGCAGCGTGGTGATCATGAATGGGCGCCCGCCCAGGACCTGGCCTATCTCGGAAGAGACGGTATCTGCCGCAGCCTCAGCCAGCACCGCCAGCGCCGCGGCAAGGATCGGCACAGGCAGAGCTGCCGGGGGATGCAGGTGGCTATTCTGCGCCGTCCAACTGCGCGTGAGGTCGCTGGCAATCAGTGCTGCCAGGCCCAGGTTGGCCGCTACCTGTGCAGCCATTCGCCCCCGACGCTGTTCGGCAATTCCCATCCGCTCCTTCTTGTGCCTGCCCACACGCGTGGAGCCGAAGGCGAGCAGAAAGACCGCGAGAATGGGAATCAAGAGGGTTCGCCACGCGGCAAAGGGAACCGCTGCGGTGGAAAACATGAGGCCGGCGGTGATTGTGGCGCCGGTTGCCGCGGCGCCTGGCGTGGCCGCGCGCAGGATGAACGTGAGCAATCCGAGAAGCGCGCTTACGCCGAGGACCGAGATGGCAACGGATGGCGCCTGCGCTGCCCAGCGGAGTGCTTCAATCGCCACATCCACACCCACAAAGGGCATCACAATCAGCAGAACCGCTTTCGATTGCCAGCCGAGATTCGATTGTGCCACGCTTCATCGTAATTCGCCGTCGCGGGTGGTGGAAGGCGCTTTTTCCGTGGGGTTTTGCGCTCGATTCCCTTCAGCGCAGAAGCTGCGTCTAAGGGGTATTGGCACAGGCAACATGGGACGGTAGTGCAGGCGGCCGAGCGGGCCGCCCGTGTGATTTACAATCACGAGGGAAGCAGGGAAAGATTTGAATGAGGCTTTTTGCGACGAATGCAGGCCGGGCGCGGGCACGGCTGTTTAAGGTGAGTGTGGCCCTGGTGGCTGCTGCTCTGATTGCAGGGTGCGGTGCCAACTACCGCCCCGTTATTACGCCCATTACGCCTTCGGGGCCGGCTGCGCAGCCCACATCGTATGCAGTTGTGATTTCAGCTCCGTCGCCGACGTCGGCCGGCGTGGCCACGATCATCGACTACGCCGGTGATACGGTGATGGCGCAGGCCCCCATTGGTCCGGGCCCGAGCGCATTTACCATCGACCAGATCGGAGCCACGGGTTACACCCTGAACAGCGATGGCACCCTGACGAATTTCCCGATTTCCACAAATTTGCAGCAAAAGCAGATACTGTACTCGACGGTACCCACGTCTTCGCAAATCGTGAACTTGATGGCGCCTTCGGCAGGATTATGGGCGGCCGATCTGAACAACAACGCTGTGGACATCTTCCGGAGCTCGCCTGAGACCTTCCAACTCGCTGTTCCGGTGGCCACCACGCCGGTGACGGTTGTGGGTTCTCCGCAACTGGCGGGCCAGCGTGAATACGCCATCAGTCAGCTCACGTCGGATCCTATGGCCTGCAACACTTCGCCCACGACGCAGCCTGATGGACTGGCAACGCCGATTGAGATTTCAAGTGATGCCACTGACCCGCCGATTCAGCTAGGCAAATGCCCGGTTTACGCCGTGCAAAGTCCGAATTTGAAGCGGCTGTTTGTGCTCAACCGCGGTGACGACACCATCACGGTGATCAACAGCCAGAACAATACTCTCGACGACTGTACGCCCTTCACAAGCCAGAGCGGCCGGACTGTCACCTGCCATCCCACGCTGCCGCTTTCTCTGTCGGCGGTTCAGGCAACGGGAATTACTCCGCCCAACGGAACCAGCGGGATGCCGCAGATTGCAGGACCGGTATATGCCGAGTACAACGCGGCAACCAGCCAGATCATCGTGTCGGATTATGACGGCGGCACAGTCAGTGTGATCGACGTGAGTCTGGATCAGTACGGCAACGACAGCGCCACCTTCGGGACCACATACACCATTCCCGTGGGCAAAGACCCGGCCAGCGTGACCGCACTCTATGACGGCAGCCGCGCTTACACGGCCAATCAGGCTGACGGTACGGTGAGCGTGGTGAACCTGGTGAGTCACACGCTGGAAAAGACACTCACCGTGGTGGGCCATCCGCGGACGGTGGTCTCGACGCAGAACTCGCTGTATGGCAAGGTTTACGTGGCTTCGCCTGACAGTCCCTACCTGACCATCCTGCAAACCACGTCGGACCTTGTGGATACTACCGTATTGCTGAAAGGGAACGTGGTGGATGTGCGGACGACGACGCAGAACGGCAACCGAGGCAATACCAACGTTACCAGCCGCGTTCCGGGATTTGGTGAGCCGTGCAACCTGCCGGGCATACCCACACCAACGGGAACACAGACAGCTTTGCAGGCGTGCCAGGCAATGCCGTAGCGGAAACCGGCACGGCGATGGGAAGAACGAAGAGGGGTCATTCGCCATAGCGAATGGCCCTTCAAGTATTTTGGGACTTGGGAAATGGCTGGTACGGCGAAAACGCGCATTGATCTTCTGCTGGTGGAGCGGGGCCTGGCGCCCAGCCGGGAGCGGTCGCGCGCACTGATTCTGGAAGGCCGTGTTCTGGTACGCGAGCAGAAGGTAGACAAGCCGGGAACGGTGGTGCCGGCTGACGCGGCCATCCGCTTGTTGGGCCAAGATCAGCCCTACGTAAGCCGCGGCGGATTGAAGCTGGCCGCGGCGCTCGAACATTGGCAGATCGGTGTCCGCGAGCGGGCGTGTCTCGATATCGGCGCGTCTACCGGCGGCTTTACCGATTGCCTGCTGCAGCACGGCGCGGCACACGTAACGGCGGTGGACACCGGTTTTGGGCAGATTGCCATGAAGCTGCGCAACGACCCGCGCGTACGGCTGATGGAGCGCACCAATGCGCGGTTTCTTGAGCCCGGATCGCTGGCCGCGGAGCAGGGAAATCCCGAGCTGACCTTTCTGTCTATCGACGTGTCGTTCATTTCGGCGACGTTGCTGCTGGAGCCGGTGCTGGATGCTGCACTGAAGCTGACGGAGGCCGTAATCCTGGTTAAGCCGCAGTTTGAAGCAGGCCGCAGTCATGTAGGCAAGGGCGGCATCGTGCGCGACCCGGCTGCGCACCAACTGGCAATCGACAAGGTCGCCGATTGCGTGCGTTCGCTGGGTTGGCAAGTGGTGGAGACGATTCCGTCGCCGATTACGGGCGCGGAGGGGAATCGGGAGTTTCTGCTGTATGCGAAGCGGAGCTAGCCCCGCTTCCATCCGTTACACTAAAGCCGCATGGTTCGCGTCGCTATCGTTTGCAAACCGCGGCAAGAAGAGCTCAAGCGGCTGTTGCCGGAGCTGGTTGCGTGGCTGCGCCAGCATGACTACGAGCCTCTGCTCGATCTGGAAGGCGGTGAATATGTCGCGGATGCGTCGGCCGTGGCGCGGATGGAGATGCCGCGGCATACGCCAGGCCTGGTTATCGTGCTGGGTGGCGATGGCACGCTGCTGGCGGCGGCTCGCGCCTTTGGCGCAACGGGTACACCCATTCTCAGCGTGAATCTTGGCTTTCTCGGCTTCCTCACGGAGGTACGTCTCTCCGACCTTTATTCAACGCTGGAAAGCTGGTGCGCCGGCTGTCACGATCTGGACGAGCGGGCTATGCTCCACGCCGAGCTGTGGCGCGAGGGCGAGATGCACTTCAGCTATGAGGCGCTGAATGAAATTGTCGTCTCCAAGGGTGACATTGCCCGCATGGGTGATTTTGCCGTGGAGCTGGACGGCAAGAAGGTGGCGCGCTTCCGCGCCGACGGTGTGATTGTTTCCACGCCCACCGGCTCGACGGCTTACACGCTGGCTGCAAATGGCCCCATCCTTACGCCGGATGTAGATGCCCTGGTGGTGACGCCCATCTGCCCGCACCTGCTCACGCTGCGGCCCATCGTGGTCCGCGGTGACTCATCCCTGATAGTGCGGGTGGAGGGGATTCCGAACCTGGCCTTGTTGACCGTCGATGGCCAGCAGGCAGTTGAGCTGCGTGTGGGCGACGAACTCCGCTGCCACCGCTCCGATCACACCGTAAATCTGGTGCGGCTGGGCGAAATGGGCTTTTTCGAGGCGCTGCGCAGCAAGTTGAGCTGGGGAGAGCGGTAGAGGCAGGGGATAGAGAACTGGGATCTGATAAGACCTTGTTCCGTGCCGTCTGTGGGGTGAATTCTCAGCGCCGGAGAGTTTACTGGACGACTTCTGCGAGCAGGACTTTCGCCTTGTTGGCCAGCGTACTGGCGCCGTCAACGTCGCCTGCGGCCAGGGCCTTCTTGGCCTGTTTCAGAAATCCCTGAATGTGCTCGATGATGCGCTGATCCTGGGAACTCAGGTTGCGCCGGATATTCTTCAGGCCGCGCTCGGTGCTGTTGATCGAATTCTGGGTCTGCAGGCGCAGGTCGCCGGGATCGCCCGACGAAAGCTGCCCAAGGGCGCTGACGCCGGTGTCCGGGGTCACGGCTTCTTCCGGTGGTTTCACAACTGCCGGCCTGCGGCGCCTTGGGCGCGGTCTGGGCTCCAGTTTGGGTGGCGCGGCCGCCAATGCTGTTGCTTCCCCGGTTTGAGTCGCGGTGGAAGTGGTCAGGGCCGCAACCGAGGGCTCAGGGGTGGGAGGAGGTGCAGGCTCTGGAGCGGGAGCCACAATGGGAGGAGCCAGGGTCTGAATCTTCGCCTGCTCTGCCTTTTTCTTATGAAAGGGGAAGCACCCCGTCAGGAGCAGCAGCGGCAGTAGCCATACGAACTTGGCTGGTCCCTTCATCCAGCAAATCCCTTCTTTTCTTCGGTTTCCGCAGGTTGAAGATGCCGGCGCCCACCCTCGGCGGCGACAACTGGAATGCGAAGCCGGAACTCCGTGCCCTGGCCCTGCTTTGATTGTAATTCGATGTTACCGTGGTGCAACTGGAGGATACGGTAAGTCATTGCCAGCCCGATGCCGCTGCCTCCGGGCTTGGTGGTGAAGTAAAGATCGAAGATTTTTTCGCGAATCTCCTCGGGAATTCCCGGCCCCTCATCGACGATGGAGAGGACCGCAAAACGGTTTCCCTGCGGGCGCGAACGTTCGCCGCTCGGACCCGCCTTGCCGTCTTCTTCGAGGGCGACTTTCAACGTGCCACCCTCCGGCATAGCCTGGGCTCCATTCTGAATCACATTGAGCGCCGCCTGCTTCAACAGATCGGCATCCACGTTGGCTGGCAGGGGTTTGGACGGCATCCGGGCCGACAGGGTGATGTTCCGTGTGGAAAGTTCTTCCTTCGCCAGGCTCAGCACGTCGCCGATCACATCGCGGAGGTCCTGCTCACGCAATTGCAATTCCACGGGTCGGGAGAAATCGGCGAGGGTCTGCACCACGCGGTCGAGCCGGCGGATCTCGGCTTCAATCACCTCAAGGTGTCGGCCGGCGGAAGCGTCGGTGCTGCCAAGCTTGTTCTTCAGCAGTTCAAGGTGCACCACAATGGCGTTAATGGGATTTTTAACCTCGTGGCCGACACCCGATGTAAGCCGGCCGATCGCGGCCATACGGCGCGAAACCTCGAGCTCGGACTCAATCTCCTCCACCGATTCGAGATCGTGCAGCGTCACCAGCGCGCCCAGTCCCTGTTGTGTCGCGTCGTCGTGAATAAAGTCAACCGAGACCTGAATGCGGCGGCTGGTTTCGGTGCGGACCTCCTCCTGAATCAGAGCAACGCCGGCGTCGAAGGCCTCGCGCAGCATCTGCCCGAGCACCGTTGAGCGATCGAAGATATCGTGGGCGCGCTTGCCGAGGATGTGATCGCGGTCAAGCTGAAGATAGCGTGCCGCGGTCTCTGATACCAGGACTGCGCGGCCGTCGCCGGTAAAGAGCAGAATGCCGTCCTGCAGGTTGCCGAGAATCTGGTCGAGGTTTTCCTTCAAGGCAGAAAAGACCTCTTCCACATTCTTCATGCGCTGCCCGATCATATCGATCTTTGTGGAGACGCGCGCCGCGGTGTCCTTTTTCGAGGCGCGCTTGGCCTCAACCGGGGCATCGCTCAGGCGGCCGGGACTTGTCCAGCGGTCGAGTTGCCGGCTGATCTCCTCCATCGGGCGCAGTGCAATATTGCTGAGCAGAAAGGCGACAAGCAGCGCCGTACCCAGCGCAAAGCCCATCAGCGTCAGTGCCTTCTCAATCCATGGCGCGTAAAATGCCCGCACCAGCGAGGTGTGCACGCCCACGTTGACGGTGAGGAATCGCTGGCCATTGCGGTCGAGCGGCACCACGATATCAAAGACCTTGGGCTGGCCGAAGATAACTGCCATCTGGTCCAGCCTGCCGGCATCCAAAAGCTGATCGTAGCTGGGACGCAAGGGAAGAGGCTTGCCTACGATGTTCGGATTGGTGCTGAGCAGCGTATTGGAGTGATTGTCGCCGATGCTGATGTCGTAGACGGTGAGCGAGTGGCTGTTGACCGACTGAATCACGGCCTGTAGCGGGGCGCTGTTCTGCACCACATCCGTGACCAGGGCCTGCAATTGCGCGGGATCGTCGGGATTGACGGTCTTGTCCGCCAGGCCGGTTTCCAGCGCGTTCTGCAGCGCCATCCGAATCTCTTCGGCGCCCTGGCGGTCGATCTCGTAGGGTTGCTGCACGGCAACCTGCAGCAGCTCGCTCAAATAGACCAGTGACACCAGGCCGGCTATGACGAACACCAAGCCCGAGATGGCAAGAACGAGTTTGGTCTTGAGGGTCATGGTCAGCGGATCGCCATTTCTCTTGACCTGCTGTACTCCTTCAGCTTGTTGTGCAGGGTTTTCAGACTGATCCCCAGAATCTCGGCAGCGCGGGTCTTATTCTGGCCGGTGGATTCGAGGGTGCGCTCAATAAGCAGGCGCTCGGCTTCGTCTACCGTTGTCCCCACGGGTAATGACAAGTCTCCCGAAGACGGCGCGCCGACGCCCGGCGCCTTGCGCTTTCCAAAACCAGGCGGCAGATGGCCGGCATCGAGCGGAGCGCCGTCGGGGCACAGAATCACGGCACGCTCGATGGTGTTACGCAGCTCCCGCGCGTTGCCTGGCCAGTCGTAGCTCATCATGCGGTCAAGCATGGAAGGACCGATACCGGAGACCTTGCGGTCGTGCTTGCGGTTCATCTCCGCAGCCATGGCTTCAGCCATTGGTGGAAGATCTTCCATGTGCTCGCGCAGCGGCAGCATGTGGATGTTGAAGACGTTGAGCCGGTAAAACAGGTCGGCGCGCAAATGCCCTTCGGATACGATCAGCGAGGGATCGCGGTTGGTGGCCGCCAGCACGCGAACGTCTACGTCCTGCTCGGTGCGCGCTCCCAGACGGCGCAGCTTTCGTTCCTCCAGCACGCGCAGCAGCTTGGCCTGCGTGCCGATGGGCATCTCGCCGATCTCGTCCAGCAGCAGGGTGCCGCCCGATGCCAGTTCGAAACAGCCGGCACGCCGGTCGACGGCTCCGGTAAACGCGCCTTTTTCGTGGCCGAAGATTTCGCTTTCGATCAGCGTTTCCGGAATGGCTGCGCAGTTGACGGCGACAAAGGGACGGCCCTTGCGCGGGCTCAGGTCGTGCAGCGTGCGCGCCACCAGCTCTTTGCCCGTGCCGCTTTCGCCGGTGATGAGCACGGAGACGTTTGAGGGGCCAATCTGCTCAATCAGCGTAAAGATTTCGCGCATGGCCTGCGAGGTGCCCACCATCGATCCCAGTACGCCGCTCTCGCGCAGGCGGCGGCGAGCCACTTCCAGTTCGATGTTGGTATCGCGTTGCCGCGTGGCGTTACTCAGAATGGTGCGCAGGCGCGTTGAGTCCACCGGCTTCTGAAGAAAGTCGTATGCGCCCAGCTTCATGGCGTCCACTGCGAGCTCGATGGATCCCATGGCGGTAAGGACGACGACGGCCATGTTCGAGCTCAGACCCGATCCCGCCTCGGAGAGCTTGGTGAGCAGGCCGATACCGTCGAGCCGCGGCATCTTCAGATCCGTCACCACGATTGCCGGATCCCACGCCAGCGCCTTCTCCCAGCCTTCAATCCCGTCGCGCGCAGTTTCGGTGCGGTATCCCCAGGCGGAGATCAACTCGGCAAGCCCTGTGAGGGCATGCGGCTCGTCTTCGACAATGAGAACCTTAACGGGATTGTCCATGTTGTTTTCCAACTATTTAACTGAGGTCCATCTGTTTATTCAGTGTACGCGGATGTGCGTTCGGCTGGAATGGGTGTCTTCATTTCGCCGAATTTGCGCCTACCGAGGGTCTGTCTTCGAGGTTTTCAGCAAACCCCACATACCCACCACGGCCGATACAGCCAAAATCGCACCCAGCGCCCACACCCAGCCGTAGTTCATCTGCAGGGTCGGCCGGCGTGCGTCCAGGCCCAGATAAACAAAGATGCCGATCGCTGCGGCGATGATGGCGTAATCCAGCCAGCCGCGGCGGCCGCTGCCGTCTCCGGCGCCGTCGCTCAGGTAGGCGGCCAGCACGCGGTTAAAATCGAGTCCGAAGCGCCGGCATTCGCGCTCCAGGGCCTGGTCGGTGGAAGCATGTTCGCGCTCTGAAGCCACAGCAGTGCTGACAGCCAGTGCGCCCAGAATCATGATCAGCGAGCCGGCGATCACCAGCACCTGCTGGTGCCAGCCGGAGTGTGCCAACTCGCCAAAGACCAGCGCGCCCCAGACCAGTCCCCAGAGCTGGTTGGTGTTGGAGAGGGGAATGGCGCGGCCAATGCCGAGATATTTGGTGGCGAATTGCTGGAACAGGTCGCCAATAACCCACGCGAACCCGCCCAGAAACAGCCAGAAGAGCACCGGTTTGGCTGCCGGCGCTTGCAGGTGGAGGAGTTGCATGCGCGTTCTGGGGTCGAGGGCCAGCGCCAGCGCGAGCACTGTGCCCAGCTCGCCCACGGTGAAAACGGTGACGAACGAGAGCGGATTCATG
Source organism: uncultured Acidobacteriota bacterium (assembly GCA_963830225.1). Lineage (GTDB taxonomy): Bacteria > Acidobacteriota > Terriglobia > Terriglobales > Acidobacteriaceae > Telmatobacter. The sequence goes on from CAWHLO010000002.1 coordinate 130,712, forward strand.
CCGCTGATGTATGCCTTGCGGTAGGGGATGTACATCGTCCCCCAGAGCAGGCTGGCGCCGGCGGCTGCCAGCACGCCGCTGATGGCTCGGCCTGTATGCGGTCCCTGCCCGTGGATGGTGGCGAATGCGAGCATCACGGCGGCGCCGGCAATGGCGATGGCTCCCAGCACAACCTTGGCAATGTTCTTTCCGTGTGCGCCGCGCAGCTCGCCAAAGAGCAGCCAGCCCCACAGCAGACCAACCAGCGAGTTGGTGTTCCACAGCGGAAAGGCGATGGCCAGGCCCACGTCGCGGATAGCGAAGACGGTGAGCGTGTTGGCCACGGCCCAAAGCATGCCGGCCAGAATGGCGCTGCCCAGCAGATGCTTGTTCGCTGCCAGATCGGAGAAGACCGAGCGCGTGCCCTTGAGCATGGTCGGCACCGACCAGCGCGCCACAAAGACGCCGGCCACCATGCAGAGCGAGATGGCGTAAGGCGAGACGCCGGAGTTGACCAGCTTGGTGGGCGCCTCAGCCGCACCCAGCCAGACGCCAGCCGCCAGGCCGCACACCACACCCAGCATGTGCCCGGCCCCGTGCGCTGCGCCAATGCTTACCTTGGTGTTCGTGCTCGTACTCATCTGCGATTCGTCCTAGAGACCGGTTCGAAAAAATGCGGCGCATATGCGCGTCTCGCCCGCCTGCCTGCCTGACAGCCTGCGGCGGAAGTCTGGTTTTGAAAGGGCACGGCTTCAGCCGTGCCGTAAAAGCTGTGAATGGGTGCGGCTTTAGCCGCTGAGGGACGCCTTTTTTTGAACGTCTCAACTTTTCCCACAAGCCGCGCAGCGCGGCCGGCAAGGCAGGTGTTTCAATGCAGCTCGATGAGCAGCGCAAGCCCGATACAAAACACTATCAGGGGAATGAGGAAGTGGCTATCGGTAAGAACAGCTCGCGTTTGGCCGGAGAGTTTCATTCGTATCGATGATTTTCGCACGGCGGAGCGGAAAATCAGTAGCACCAGGTTGAACTTACAACCTCGCCATGTCTGCTGATGGTAAGGTTCCCTGTGGCGTCCTGGGGCGGTGGGTGGTTTGAGTTGTAGCATCCAATCGCACCGTCTACTTCGTACGAGTACGGACCGCTTTTGAAGGTCCAGAAAGGCACTGCGCACACGCCCGTGCCACCAAACTGCGCTTTGCCACCCGTAAGTTCCAGGTCCGGCTTGCCCAGAATAGAGTGACCAGCGTCCCAGGCGCGGTAGCGCAAGACATTGTTGGGCTCGAGATCCACCATGATGCTGTGCTTTTCAGTGCGGCATACGTACTCAATTTCTGGCACCGAACGCTGGTCAGTGTTTCTGCCGTAATCTACGTTCACTGCCGAAACTGCCCAGCCGACCTTGGTTAACTCGACCCAGACCTGGCCGTTGCCATACCCGATGCCCTGATCGCCATAACAGGACAGGTCCGACAGTCGCTGTGTTTCGACCGCCTTGCGTACCTGCGGCGTGAAGATGGAGGGAAAATGATCGCGGAGAGCCTCGCCCGAGTCAATCGAGTATGTCCCGCCGGTAGGCTCGTTCACACGCATGGGGTACTCCACCAGCAGCGCCATGGCAACGGGATCCGGCTTGGCCAGCGCTGCACGGAGCTCGGCATCAAAGGAACGGAACCCTTTCGTGCTTTTGGCGCCAAATATGGCGAGATCGCAATTCGCATTCAAATGCGTTGTCTGCGCAGAGGAGAACAGAGGTACGAGCAAGAATGCGAAGACGAGGGCGGGAATGAGCCGTTTCATACCGAACCGATTCTAAGCCACTAGCCGGGTATTGGCAGTACACCCAGTGGGAGCGCCACCTTTCCCAGAGTGCGAATCCCAAAGCAAACGCTTTGAGATTAACTTGGAGCGGACTGCGCTCACCTCTTTTACAGGTGGTTGGCAACAGGAAATGACAACGCCAATGCTGTACGCTCAAAAGAGCACCTTTCTCTTCTCTTTGGAACGTAATGATGACTTCTTCCACGGCGCAACCCGCGCGTCCATTTCAAATTGCTCAACCCGGCGGCGCGCTCGCATGCGGCAAGGTCTCGCTGGAAGCGCTGGCGCGGCGCTACGGCACGCCGCTGTACGTGTATTCCGCCGATCAGATCATGGAGCGGCTGGCCATGTTTCAGCAGGCGCTGGCCGGGCGCAACCACCTGGTCTGCTACGCGGTGAAGGCCAACTCCGCGCTGGCGATTTTGAAGTTGTTGGCTGCGCGTGGGGCGGGGTTCGACATCGTCTCCGGCGGCGAACTGGAGCGCGTGCTGGCGGCGGCGCCCGAGGCCGCCGGCCGTGTGGTCTTCTCCGGCGTGGGCAAGACGGCGGCGGAGATTGATCTGGCGCTTGAAGCCGGCATCTTCGAGTTCAACGTGGAGAGCGAAGCGGAGCTGGAGCTGCTGGCCGCGCGCGCGCGCAAGCACAAGCGGCTGGCGCGGTTTGCCCTGCGCGTCAATCCCGATGTCTTTGCCGAGACGCATCCGTATATCTCCACCGGGCTGCGCGAGCACAAATTCGGCATCGACATACGCCGCGCACCTGCGATCTACAAGAGCGTGGCGCGGCATCGCTGGCTTGAGGCGCATGGCGTGAGCGTGCACATCGGATCGCAGATCCGCTCTGCGGAGCCTTTCGGCTCGGCGATCGCGCGCGTAAGCCGCATGGTGCGCCAGCTTGCGCGCGAGGGCATCGTGTTGAAGTCCATCGACGCGGGCGGCGGGCTCGGCATTGACTACCACAGCGCTAATTTCAACGCGGAGGCGCACGTGCGCAGCTACGCCGTGGCCATTGAGAAGGCGCTGAACGGCTTTGAGGGCCGGCTGCTGCTGGAGCCGGGGCGCTTTCTGGTGGCTCAGGCCGGGGCGCTTATGGCGCGTGTGCTCCATGTGAAGCGCAACGGCAAAAAGACCTTTGTTGTGGTTGATGCGGCAATGAACGACCTCATCCGCCCCGCACTTTACCAGGCACACCACGAGATTGTTCCGGTGCGGCCGCGCGCGGGCAAGCCTCGTGTAGTGGATGTCGTGGGACCTGTCTGCGAGACGGGCGATTTTTTTGCGCGTGACCGCAAACTGGCGCGACTTGAGCCGGGAGACCTGGTGGCGCTGCTCGACGCAGGCGCCTATGGCATGGTGCAAAGCTCCAACTACAACACGCGCATGAGGCCGGCGGAGGTACTGGTCGAGGGCGGCAAGGCCAGGCTCATTCGCCGTCGCGAGACCATGGCCGATCTGTTGGGACCGGAGATAGTCTGATCTGCCCTGTGTTGCTATACAAACGGCGGTATGATTTGAGTGAATAGAACCATGGAAGAGAGCCGCATAACAATCGAGCCTGGAAAGCGGTCGGGCCAACCGTGTATTCGTGGGCTGCGCATCACGGTTTGGGATGTGCTCGGCTGGCTGGCGGCCGGTGAGAGCGAAGAGCAGATTCTCTCCGATTATCCCGAACTGGAGCCTGCGGACTTCCGGGCCGTCTTTGAGTACGCCGCGCGCGTCGGCCGGCGAGTCGCCTTGTGAAACTGCTGCTGGATGAAAATCTATCGCGCCGGCTTGTGCCGCGGCTGGCCGATCTCTTCCCGGAGTCTGCGCACGTTAGTTCCGTGGGTCTGATGCAGGCGCCGGACAGCGCCGTGTGGGAATATGCGAAGTCAAACGGCTTTGCTATCGTTACGGCGGATGCAGATTTTTACGAGTTGGCTACCGCGTTGGGTCATCCCCCTAAAGTGGTTTGGCTCCGCGGCTGCGATTATCCAACCGCCGTGGCAGAAGGCTTGATCCGCGATCAGGCAATCCGAGTTGTAGAGTTTTTGCGGGAATCGGAGCAAGCTGTCCTTATCCTTCAGAAGTAGTTGCCTGGAGCGCATCGCACGCTTCGGAAACCGAGCAGAGGGAGCATCCACCGCAAATTCATCAGCCGCAGGCATGTGCGTGCATTCCTTGAGATTCCACACGTTATCCCCCTGGCGTTTTCCAGCGCTCGCCCTTTGCAGATAATTTCCATCATCTGGCGCAAAATAGAAATCAGCGTGGTTCATACCGGATGGTCTTCAACGATCAAACGCCACGCTTGAATGCGAGAAAAAAAACACAAAAAACTGCCCCAGATCTGGTGCAGTTTTCCCTTCGATTCAATGGAATCAATAGCTTATATATTATTCAAGTAAGCAATAAGACGGAATTTGTAACTAAAAGGTAAATAAATTTTGCAAAGTGATTAATACCATTTCCATAAATAAATTCTCTACCCCCCATCTCCCGGTCGGCTGAAACGATCCTGCCGCATGCACTGTCTTCCGCGCGCTATGATGTTTGGTGATCCGAGGAGACCTTTATGCAACTGGGAATACGCGCGGTGTGCGCTCTGGCCATCGCTGTAGCCATTCCGGGCATTCATATGTCCGGCCATGCCGCCCCGCTCACGGTAAAGACTCAGCAGGGTAAAGTTCGTGGCAAGTTCATCAATGCCAAGCAGGTACGTGCATTCCTGGGTATTCCCTATGCGGCGCCCCCGGTGGGCGATTTGCGCTGGCGGCCGCCCGAGGCCCCGGCTAAGTGGAAGGGCGTGCGCGACGCGACGCAGTACGGCCATCGCTGTATGCAGGGCCGTCTCTTCAAAGACATGGTCTTTCAGGACAGCGGGCCCAGCGAAGATTGCCTTTACCTGAACGTCTTCACGCCCGCGAAGGCCCGGCGCAGCAGCAAGCTCCCAGTGATGTTCTGGATTCACGGTGGTGGCTTCCAGGAGGGATCTGCCTCTGAGCCGCGTCATGACGGCGATTTTCTGCCGCTCAAGGGCGTGGTGCTGGTAACCATCAACTATCGGCTCGACGTCTTTGGGTTTATGGCCACGCCGGGCATGGCGAAAGAGGATGATGGCGCGGCAGGGAACTATGGCCTGATGGACATGGTAGCGGCGCTCAAATGGGTCCATGCCAATATCCGCGACTTCGGCGGCAATCCTGACAATGTGACCATCTTCGGTGAGAGTGCCGGCTCGATGGCCGTGAGCGCTTTGATGGCGGCAACGCCGGCGCAGCCTTATTTTCAGAAGGCCATCGGCGAGAGCGGCGGCGCCATGAGCATGGGCGCGCCCGGCAGGCCAACGCTCAAAGAAGTGGAAGAGCGCGATCAGGCATGGGCTGAGTCGCTGGGCGCAAAAACGCTTGCCGAGCTGCGCGCGCTGCCTGCGCAGACCATTCTCGATGCCTCACTCAAAGAGGGGGCGCCCCGTTTCTGGCCCGTAATTGACGGAAGGCTGCTCATTGAGCCGGTAGCCGCGACCTACGCGGCAGGGCGTCAGGCTCACGTCCCGCTGCTCGCGGGCTGGAACCGCGATGAGAATGCCGCGCTGGCAAAAGGAATGACCGCGGAGAAGTGGAAGAAATTTGCCGAGAAGCACTTCGGTGATCGCGCGGCGAAATTTCTGCAGTTCTTTCCCGGCGATACGGACCGGGAAGCCGTCCGTTCGGCAATCGACTACGGCAGTGACCGCTTCATCGCTTTCAGCACATGGAAGTGGATCGAGGCGCAGAGGAAGACGGGGGATTCACCGGTTTACCGCTACCACTTTGAGCTGCCCGCGCCGCCCAGCAAGTTTCATCCCGGCGGTTATGCCTTCCACTCCGATGATATCGAGTATGTTTTTGGGACTCTCGACACGCGGCCCGGTTCCGTGTGGCGCCCAGAAGATCGCCGCCTGAGCGACGAGATGATGATCTACTGGACGAACTTTGCCAAGTACGGGAATCCCAATGGCCGTGGCGTGCCGGACTGGCCGCCTTACAACGACAACAATCTGGTGATTCACTTGAATCGTGTCATCACCGTTGCTCCGAGTACGGTGCATGCGCGATACGAATTCTTGGAGAATGTGTTGCCCCCGGATCGGCAGTAGCGGGCTACTTCGATGCCGCTGCGTGGATCGCGGCCGGCGGAAAGTGTATTCCGAGCGTCTTTGTGACAATGGGCCGGATCTTGCCGGTCAGGTCGGTGGGATCGTAGCGAAGCTTGTATTCCAGCGGCATGATGTAAGCCAGCGACGACCAGCCCCAGAAGGGATTGAGGCCGTATCCCTGGCCGGTCTTGGAGTCGTAATACTCGCGCGTCACGGGGTTCTTGTCGAGCGCCATCCGGTAGGTTTTATCGGCCAGCTCGCGGGCTTCCTTGTAATAGCCGTAGTGCATGAGGCCCAGAAAGATGATGAAGTTCGCCGGAACCCAGGTGTTGCCGCACCAGTTGGCCTCGCCGTGCCGGGTGCCCTCGTAGAAATCCGGCTCCGTGAGGGCATAGGTGGGCACAGGATAGGCGGTCCAGAACTCCTTGGGGTTCAGCAAATGTTCGTGAACAAGCCGGCTGGCCTGCTGCTGAGAGGCAACGCCTGCCCACAGCGGGAAGAATCCGGCGACTGATCTGACGCGAATCCGCCGGCCGGTCTTCTGGTTCCTGTCGTAGTAAAAGCCGTCTTTGTTGTCCCAGAAGACCGTGTTGATGAGCTTCTTGAGCCGCTGAGCGTGTGCGGTGTATTCCGCCTGCTCTTTTGTTTTGCCCAGTTTGCCAGAGATGATAGCCATGGCCTCCAGTTCGCGGTAGAGATAGCAGGCCAGATCGACGCCTTCGTCGAAGTAGGAATTAAGGTTTCCTGCGCGGCTGATCTGGTTATCCATCCCGCTGGCGTCAGAGCTGTTCCAGACGGGGAGGCCGTTGTGGTCGGCGTCGTAAGCAAACCAGTGGGCAAGATACTTCTGCAGCCGGATATAGTCTTCGCCGCGCAACCATGCATAGGATCCGGTCTGCTGCGAGCCGAGAACGGCAAGCTGGGCCAGAAAGGGTTTGAACATCTGGTGTGGCTTGGGGTACTTCACGCCCAGCGTGCGCGCGATGAAGCCGTCGGGCTTTTGCCTGCTGAGGAAGACGTGCATGTTGGTGAAGTCGTACTTGCTTACGCCGTAGTAGGAAAGATAGATGTTTTCGAAATAGAGATCCCAGTCAAAGAACTCGCCAAAGGAATAGCCGGTGAGCAGCTTTTGGCTGGTGCCCGGAAAGCTGCGCAGTCCGTGGGTGGCAATGTTGTGGTTCAACTGGTTCAGCCGATCCGGAAGCGACTGCTGAATCCTGGTGCGAAACAGGGCAATATTCTGCGCTGGACGGGCCGGCGCGCTGGAGACAGCCACCGGGTACAAAGCAAACGCAAGCGCGACAAGCAGTTCCGCGCCGAGACGGAAGCGGAAAGATAAGAATACGGAGGGCATGCCCCTCCTATGAAATTGGACTTGGTTACGCTTGCACTTTCATGCCGTGCGCTTGCAAAGGAGCACTTGCCCGAACAGAGTATTGGTGCCGGCTTACTGGCTGACACCTGACGCGGCTGCAAAGCCGGCTTCCTGATCTGAAGGAATAGGAGCACCTTCGGCCGGAGAGGCAAGCGACAGGTCTTTCGCATTGATAGCGTCGGAATAATCCTCACCGAGGCCCAGCTTGACCAGCGCGCGCGAGTCGGGTGTCAGTTTGGTTTGCCAGCCGTTATCCGCCTGATATTTCTTCATAGCGGCAATTGTCTTGGTATCCCATTTGCCATTCGGCTCGCCGTCAAAATAGTGGACTTTAATCAAGGCCTGCTGAATCTGTGTGACGCGCTCGGGCTTGATGTATCGCTGCCCGCGTACGCGCCGCCGCCGATACCGGCGGTGCGTGGAGCGGCGTGCCCGGTGTGTGGAGTGATGTGCTTTTGAGCTGCTGGATGCGTGGTGTTTTTGAGCAGCCCGGGCCGCCGGCGCGAAAAGGAGGCAAGCTCCTACGAGTAACGCGGTAAGCAAACCGGCAAGATTTGGCCGAAGTAAAACCATACTGAAAAATACCTCAATGCAACTGTAATAATTCTTAGGCTATCGCAAGCAGTCTAACGGAAGGGCCAGCGCCGCGCCAAGGGCTAAATCGGTTCCTGCACCAAAAATGTACTGATTTTGCAGAGAAATCCCAAACCGGAATTTCCCCCCGCGGCAACTGAAGAAAAATTGGAAGGAGACGGTCGCAGTGGATCGTGTTTTAGCCGCCTCGAACAGTTGGATGCGACCGGACAAGGATTCGTGAGCTTGCGCTGGCTGATTTTTCTTGCCGCCAAAAGCAGCGCCGGCAGCCAGTTGGGCTGCCGGCGCCATCTGAGTGCGGCCTCTACTGTAACGTGCCGCCTATGTAATTGATTCCCTGTTCGGGATGGTTCGGGTCCAGCACCTCGAAGACCACGTCATCGCCTGTCTTCAGCTTGCTCACAATGGCGTCGAACTCTTCGCGGTTTGCCACCGGCTGACGGTTTACCTTCGTGATCACCAACTCCGGTTCCAGCCCCTGCAGGTCGGCAAACGAACCGGGGCGGACTGACTGGATCATTACTCCCCGGGTATGCAGTTTGGTGGCAAGGGCGGATGTGATGGCGTGCACAACCACACCAAGCTTGGCCTCACCGGCTCCGCTCGGGCTTTGCGGGCTGACCGGGCTTTGTTTGCCGAGCAGGCTGGCAAAGACCTTGTCGCGGTCGCCGATAGTCACCCGCGTCTGCTCCTGCTTTCCATTGCGCAGGTAGCCGAGCAGCGCGGTCGAACCAGGCCTGCGGCCGGCGATCTCGTTCACCAGGTCGTCGCCGTTCCTGATGTTGCGGCCGTCGATGCTCTGGATCACGTCGCCGGGCTTGATGCCAGCCTTGTCGGCGGGGCCGCCTGGCTGAACCAACTGCACCAGCACGCCGGTCTTGAAGCCGTAGACGCGATTCACCGCATCGGAGAGTCCTTGGCGGAACGAAATCCCGATGGAGCCGCGCGTAACCTTGTGCGACGGCCCGATCAGGTCGTTATAGACCGCAACCACTGTATTCGACGGCATGGCGAACCCAATGCCCTCGTATCCCGCCGATTGCGTATAGATAGCCGTGTTCACTCCGATCACGTTCCCGTTCATATCCAGGAGTGGCCCACCGGAGTTGCCGGGATTGATGGCGGCATCGGTCTGGATGAAGTGCTGGAACTGCCCTTTCGCACCCGGATCGAGGGTGCGGTTTTTGGCGGAGATGATGCCGGCTGTGACGGTTTGCGAAAGCGCGAACGGGCTGCCGATGGCTTCGACCCAGTCGCCCACCTGGGCGGTGTCGGAATTGCCCATTTTGACCGTCGGCAGGGGCCTGCTGGTGTCGATCTTGATCACTGCGAGATCGGTGTCTTTATCTACGCCGATTACGTGGGCCCGCCGGCCGGGATCGGTTGTGTTGGGGTCGGTGGAGAGCTTTACGTAGATCCGGTCGGCGTGGTCAATCACGTGATAGTTGGTGATGATGTAGCCGTTGGAATCGACGATAAAGCCCGAGCCGAGCGACTCCTGCACGCTGCCGCTGTCACCGCCATCATCCGGCGGCATCTGTCCACCGAAGAAACGGTTGAAGAAATCCTGGAAGTTGTCCGAGCCCTGACCCTGCTGGCCGCTGCCACTGCCGCCATCGTCACCGGGGTTTTGGGGAGGCGGCTGACCGTGCCTGCGGAAGGTCTTGGTGGAGGTTTGCTTGGGCAGCATTTCGGTCTTGATGTTGACCACCGCCGGGCCGACCTGATCGGCGATTTTCACGAAGGGATTCGGCGTAATCCTGGAATTAACGACCTTCAGCGGAGCGGGTTGTCCGCTGTTGCCCTGCTTCTCCTGGCCGTGCACTCCATAAGCGGCAAAGGAGCCAGCGACGATTGCGACGGAAAGCGTCGCCAGCAGGATGAATGCCGACGTGAGCTGCCGTGTGCGCAGCCGTTCGAGAAGCGATTTCATCGGAGTCTATAACCTCGTGCGGCGTCCAGTTTTTGGTGGACGTTGATTGCGGTATCCATAAGTATAGTCCGAGTCTGCAAATTCGTCCCGGAATACCTGGGTAGCGCTCAGGGGGTTACAGCGTCGTCTGCTGCGTGTTGTGGGAAAGGGATGAGGCGACGAATGAGGGTCGACTACTTAGCTCGTGGTGAGAGCGTCATTGCTCGGCGGCCCATTCGACCATGGCGAGGGTCAACAGCAGAACCCGGCGCAGGCCCAGCTCGCGGCCTTTGGCGCTGTACCACTCGCTGATGGTATGGGCGCCGCCGCCCTCGCCGCCTGCGCCCATTGACAGCGCGGGAATGCCGAGGGAAAGCGGCAGGTTGGCATCCGTTGAACCAAGCCGGAGATCGGCGCGCAAACCCATGTGTCGGTCAACGGCATGCAGTACCTCGCGCAGCGGGGAGCCTGGCGGCAGATGCCCGGACGGCCGGTCGCCGATTTTGGTGATGGAAAAACGCAAGGCACCGCGGCTGCCGTTCCCTACGGCCTTTGCCTGCGCATTCCAGTGCGCGACAGAGTCCTCCACTGCGCGATGCAGCGCGACTTCGAGAGCTACAAGTTCTTCGGGTTCGGTAGAGCGGAAGTCGACGGTGGCCTGGGCGCTCTCGGGAATCGAATTGACGCTGGTGCCCCCGCGAATGGTGCCCACGTTAAAGGTGGTGCGCGCATCGCTGTTCAGCGGGACCTGAGCCAGGGCGGCCAGCGCCGAGGCCATCGCGGTAATGGGGTTGGGCGTGCCGGCGTCCGTAAAGCTGTGGCCGCCGGGACCGGTGATGCTGACTTTGTAGCGCCGCGAGCCGAGGGCCTGGACCACGACGGTGTCCGCTCCGGCGCCGTCCAGAACAATATGCGCGGCGATGCGGCCGGCCAGCGCGGACTGGCTGTAGATGTGCCGCACTCCCCGCAGGTCGCCCTCGCCTTCTTCGCCCACATTGCCCACAAAGATGAGCTGCGCTGGTAATTCCACTTTGGCGTGCAGCAGGGCGTGAGCGATGGCCAGCATTCCGACTACGCCTGCTCCGTTATCGCACGCGCCAGGGGCAGTCAGGTGATCTCCGTCGACGAAGGGATCGAGCGGCGTCGAGGCGGGAAAGACAGTATCGAGATGCGCCGAGAGCAGAATCACCGGCCCAGTGCTGTCGCTGGGCAGCGCGGCCGCGGGTAGGGTCCCGAAGACGTTGCCGGCGGCGTCGGTTTCCACCTGGCTCAGCCCGGCTTCGGCAAACCGCCCGGCCAGCCACGCAGCGCGCTTTTCCTCCCCGTAAGGAGGCGCGGGAATCGCCACCATCTCAGCCTGCCAGTCCATGATGCGCTTGGGATTTCCGTGCAGCCACGCGAATGCCGCGTGAACGGGGCGTTGAGCGGCCAGAGCGGTAACGCGGGCGAAGGCCGAGCTGCGGGAGAGGGTAGGCATAGCGATGGATTCAGGGTAACAGGGACAGCGAGTGCGAGGTGGATTCGAACAATATGGTTCGCGTCCGGTGATGTAAAGAGCTTGCTGTCTCTCTATTCCTTGTCCGCATAGTCCACCGAGTGCAGGAACAAACCCCGGGCCGGCGCGGTTGGCCCGGCGGCGGATCGCCGTTTCGCAGCCAGAATTTCAGGAATATCTTCGATCCTCAGATACCCGCGCCCCACATCGAGCATGGTGCCCACCAGGTTGCGCACCATGTGGTGCAAAAAGCCGCTGCCGTGCACGCGGTAGACCAGCATTTCGCCGGCTTCCGTCTGCCGGTGCTCCCAGGCTGACGAGTAAATGCGTCTGACCGTCGTGTGCTCCGGCGCCGTCACGTTGGGTGCATCTGTCTGCCGCATCGGCCCAACGCTTTGTGACGTTTCGCGACTGGCCAGGTCCGGATCGCTGGCGGCGAAGCTCTGGAAATCGTGTTCGCCCTCGAAAAATCGTGCGGACTTTTCCAGGACCTCAAATTCCAGTGGTAAAAGACACGTGTAAATGTAGCGAGCAAGAAACGGCGGGCAGATGGCGCCGCGGAAGACGCGGTATTCGTAAGTCTTCGCGGTTGCCGAGTGCCGCGCGTGGAAGGCATCGGGGACCACGCAGGCGTCAAGAACACGAATGGCCGGGGGCAGGGTGCGGTTGAGCGCCCGGTGCAGGTTCTGGGGTGGTATGGGCGCGCGTAGCGGGAAGCTGGCAACCTGGGCGAGCGCGTGCACGCCGGCGTCAGTGCGTCCGGAGCCCTGCGGTAGCGGAGTTTCCCCGGTAATGCGGCCCAGTGCCGACCGCAACTCGCCCTGGATGGTCGGTTTGTCCGGCTGCACCTGCCAGCCGTGGAAATCGGTGCCGTCGTAGGCCACAGTGAGTTTCCAGTTCTGCTGGTCCGGCGCGGATTGGTCAAATTCAGTCACAGGAATTTGTCTGGATGGTACGGCATAAAACCGAGATCTGGCAGGAGCACGGCTTCTCATTTTATCCGCTGCGACTTGCAGGCCGGTTTGATGCGGAGTGTAGAGCGGGCTTGTAGAGCCAGTTGGATGACCCATAAGCGAATTTTCTGCAGAAAAGGCCTGCAGAAAAGGCAGGTGGATTTGTCAAAATAGGGGGTGAGGGAGTACTTTACTAACCAGTTAGTTAATTCGCAACGATCGTGGTGCCGCCAGTAATCTTGCCTGGGCGGTGGTTCTGTTTTTGTGTGTGATCTTGCCGTCGCTCACCATGACAATCACGGTCTGAGAAGCGCAAAACCTCAAAGATTGCAAAACGGGGGAACGGGCTGGACAGGGATCACGTAGAAAGCAATGAGTCTCACGTGCAAAACTGGAAGCAGGAAAATTGACTTGAAAAACGAGAATCTTGCATCCAGAGCGGTTGCATAACCGTCTTGAGGAAAGGCGTTCCGCGTGCCGCAAACAATTGGTGCCGACAGCTTGTGGAGAGGAATCATGGATTTCGAGAGCAGACGTGTGTGTGAAGGGGCGCAGCAAACCGCGCAGAGTGCGTGGGAACCAGCGAGCGGTAAAGCTTCGCGGCGAAAGGGGACTGGCCGGCTGCGCGCCGTGGCGGCGGTGATGCTGATGCTGACGGCGACGATGCCGCAAGGCTATGCGGCGCAGACGGGAGCCGGCCAAAAACATCCAGAAAAGGCAGCGTCCAAGCTGCCGCCGGCACCGCAGCCGATCCAGACTAAACCCTTTTCGCTCCGGCCCTCAATGATCGACTACAGCAAGCCGTATGTCCCGTGGTACGGCAACCCCATCGATCGATACTTGCCGATTACCCTTCCCAAAGCCAGCTTTATCAACTCGCTCCGGCTTGGCGACCTGGTGAAGGATGGAAAGATCTACCTGAGCCTCTCTGACGCCATCGCGCTGGCAATCGAAGACAACTACGATATCGCCATCGCCCGATACGACTTGGATATTGCAGATACGGATATTTTGCGGACGCGCTCTGGCGCCACTCCACTGGGTGCGCCGTCGGGCCTGGTTACGGGAACGTTGGGTGGCTCCGTTTCGACGCTGGCAACCGGCGGAGGTCCAGGCGGGACTACGGTCGGCTCGGGTGGCGCAGGTTCCGGCGTGAGCGGATTGGCGCTGACTGCGGCGGGCGCCGGTCCCTTGCCGGAGGATCTCGATCCCACGCTCAGCAGCACGATTCAGTTCGAGCGCGCGCGGGCGCCGCAGGTCAACACGTTGTTCTCCGGTGGTAAGTCGACACTCAATACCAACACCAACCAATACAACTTCTCGTTCACCAAGGGATTCATCACAGGATCCAATCTGCAGGTTTCGCTGCAGAACACCCGCAGCACCACTGACAATCCCTTCAACGATTACAGCCCTTACCTGCAATCGGTCTTTAAAGCCACGCTGACCCAGCACCTGCTTCAGGGAGCGGGCATCTGGGTCAACAAACGCTACATGTACCAGGCCATCAACGATCGCCGCATTACCAACGCATCGTTCCGCCAGCAGCTTCTCTACACGGTGAACCAGGTGGAGAACATCTACTGGGGCCTGGTGGAATCCTACGAGAACGTGCAGGCAAAGGAGCGCGCGCTTGACCAGAGCACCAAACTGCTGGCCGATGACCGCAAGCAGTTGCAGGTGGGCAGCATGGCGCCGCTGGACGTGGTGAATGCCGAAGCGGGCGTGGCCAGCGATAAGCAGGCGCTGATCAGTGCGCAGAACTCGCTGAACTATCAGCAGCAGATCATCAAGCAGGCCATTGCACGCAACCTCAACGATCCGGTTCTCTCCGCCGCACCGGTAATTCCTACGGATCGCGTGAGTCTGGCGCCGCTTCCGGAGGAGAAAGAGCCTGTGGAGAAGCTTGTGCAGGAGGCGTTCAAGCAGCGGCCGGAACTGGAAGAGGCGGTGCTGACACTGCGCAACGACGAGATCACGCTTCGCGGCGCTCGGAATGCCCTGCTTCCCAAACTGGATGCGTATGCATTCTACGGCTCAAGCGCCCTGGGCGGTTCGCAGAACCCGAATGCCCTTGATTTCCGTTCGGGGGGCACATATCCGCCGGGTACTTTTCCTTCACGCAGTTATGGGACCGTATTTGGACATCTCTTTAATAGTTCAGCACCGGACAAGGGCATTGGCTTCAACCTGAGCATCCCTCTCAGCAACCGCCAGGCACAGGCCACGCAGGAACGTTCGCTGATGGAGTATCGCCAGGCAGAGCTCAGACTCGAGCAGCTTTACACGCAGATTCGCATGCAGGTGGTGAATGCCATGTATGCGATGACCAACGACCGAGCGGCCGTGCAGTCCGCGGTGGCCGCCAGAAATTACAGCCAGCAAAGTCTCGATGCCGAGATCAAGAAGCTGCAACTGGGCGCTTCGACAACCGCCAACGTACTGATGCAGCAACGCAACCTGGCAAACGCGGAGTACAATCTGATCGCCGCGCACGCGCAGTATGCAAAGGACCGTGCCAGCCTTTACCAGATCCTGGCTTCCACGCTGCAGCACTACCACATAAACCTGGGTAACGCGGCAATGGGCAAGGTCGGTACCGCGCCGCTTATTCCCGGCGTGCATGTGGCGCCGCCTGGGAAAGAGCCGTCGATGGCCGTCCCCGCAGCTAAGTAGCAGTTGCACCAAAGAAGAGGCCCGGCTTCGCGCCGGGCCTTTCTGCGTATGTATGAGCCTCAGATCGGAATGTTTCGTTACAGATTATCGTTCTGCTATGAGATCCAACATCTCGAAGAACTCTGGAAAGCTGATTGCCGCTGACTCCGCACCCTGGATCAGCGTTTCGCCCTCGGCCCGCAATGCGGCCACGCTGAAGGCCATGGCAATGCGATGATCGCCGCCGGAGTCGATGGTTGCTCCGTGCAGGGTCTGGCCGCCGGGTACGTCCAGTCCGTCCTCGAATTCTTCAACTTCAGCGCCCATGGCGCGCAGGTTTTTTGCTACAAGCGCAATGCGGTCCGACTCTTTGACGCGCAACTCGCGCGCGTCGCGGATGCGAATGCCGCCGCGGGTGTAAGGCCCGATGGCGGCCAGGACCGGCAGCTCATCGATGAGCTGTGCGGCCACCGCGCCGCTGACCGTCGTGGAGCCGATGCCTTCCTGCGGTGCGGTAATACGGACAGTTCCCACCAGCTCCGCATGTTGCTCTTCGAGGTCGAGCACGGCGAGGCGTGCGCCAAGGGAGGTGAGAACGTCAAGCAGGCCCGCGCGTGTAGGATTCATGCCAAGGCCGTCGATCACCAGGTTGGAGCCGGGAAAGAGAGCCGCGGCACACAGGAAAAATGCGGCCGAGGAAATATCCCCCGGGACGGCGGCGTCTATGGCGTGGAGTGTTTGCGGCCCGCTGATGCTCACGCTGCCGGTGGTGCGCGTCACCGCGGCGCCGAAGGCGCGCAGCGCCAGCTCGCTGTGGTCACGCGTACGCACAGCCTCATGCACCGTCGTGGTGCCGGCGGTTTGCAGCCCGGCAAGCAGGATGCAGGTTTTTACCTGCGCACTTGAAACCTGTGGTGTGTAATCGATGGGTTTGAGCGGCCCGCCATCGATTTGAATTGGCGCATGCCCTTCGGTGAGCGTGAGTTTGGCGCCCATGGCTTCGAGTGGCTTGCGGATGCGCTCCATGGGCCGCCGCGAAAGCGAGGCGTCTCCCTCGAGCGTAAAGCTCCCGTGTTGGGCAGCGAGCAGGCCTGACATCATGCGCATGGTTGAGCCGGAGTTGCCGCAGTCGAGCGGACGATCAGCGGGTGTAACGTGGCCGGAAACGCCGGTGATCTCAATGGCTTCGCCGGCGTCTCGCTTCACCTTGGCACCCAGCGATTGCATGCAGGCCAGCGTGGAGGCGCAGTCGGCGCCGGTGGAGAAGTTGGTCAGGCGCGACGTTCCTTCGGCGAATGCAGCCAGCATGGCGTAGCGGTGGCTGATGGATTTGTCGCCGGGCAGGCGCAGGCTTCCATAGACGTTGCGGGCGGGGCGAATCGTACGTTCCTGAGTGGCGATGGACAAGTAGGCTCCGAGAGAATGTCTTCTCTTCTGAGTTTATCGAAACAGGGCAGGGAAGCGACGCTAGCGTACGCGCAACACGATGATGGTTTCGTCATCGAAGCGCTCATGTGCGCCCTGGAAGCGGGTTACATCGGCGAGGATGGCGTCTGCGATCTCCTGCGAAGACTTGTTGCGGTGAGCGCAGAGCAGGCTGGAAAGCCGGTCCTCTCCGTACATCTCTTCCAGCTCGTTTTCGGCATCGAGGATGCCGTCGGAGATGAAGACGATTACATCTCCGGGTTGTGTGGAAATGCTCAGCTCTTCGTAGCGGACGTCAGGAAACATGCCCAGCGGAAAGCCCTCGGCACGGACCGTGATCGCTTCACCGGCACGGCAGAAGATGGGCTGTACGGCGCCGGAGTTGGCAACCTGCAGAATACGGTTCTCATCATTCCAGAGCGCAAAGAGCATGGTGACGTACTGCGATTCCAGCTTGCGTTCATGAAGCGTGCCGTTGAGCTGAGAAAGCATCTGTGCCGGCTCAGGGTGCTGCACGGCGGCGGATCGCATGATGCCGCTGGTCAAGGCCGCGAACAGTGCGCCCGG
Organism: uncultured Acidobacteriota bacterium; assembly: GCA_963830225.1. Taxonomy (GTDB): domain Bacteria; phylum Acidobacteriota; class Terriglobia; order Terriglobales; family Acidobacteriaceae; genus Telmatobacter. The sequence goes on from CAWHLO010000002.1 coordinate 147,601, forward strand.
AGCAGCTTTTCCGCTGACGTCGCCCAGCATGATGCCAGTGCGTCCGGGGCCGTAGTCCAAAAAGTCGTAAAGATCGCCACCGATTGTGCGCGCGGGCAGAAAGCGCACTGCCAGCTCGGCATGTTCGTGCGTGGGTAGCCCAGGCGGCAGCAGACGCAATTGCACTTCGCGTGCCATGGAGAGATCGAGTTCGAGCTGGCGCTCCTGGCGCTTGACGGCCTGGTAGAGCTGCGCATTTTCAATGGCGATGGCCACCTGCGCCGCCATGGTGGTCAACATGCGCTCGTGCTGTTCGTTAAAGAAGCTGGGCCGCGTGTGTTCCAGATCGAGCACGCCGATGGTGCGCCCCTTGTAGAACAGCGGTACCACCAGCTCGGAGCGCGTCTCCGGGTTCATAGGCAGGTAGCGCGGATCTTTGTTCACGTCGGGCACGTTGATGGGCCGCCATTCGCGCACCGCCGCGCCCACAATGCCGCTATTGATGGGGATGCGTCGCATAGGCGCGTGAGCGTATCCAAAACGCCATGCATAGCGTGTAATGAGCGTATCGCCCTTCTCATCCAGCAGCATGATGGAGAACATCTGGTAGTCGATGAGCCGGCGCAGCAGTTGGCCCACGCGCTCCAGTAGCGGATCGAGCTCCAGAATTGACGCTAGTTCCACTGAAATTTCGTTCAGTACCTCGAGGGTTTGCGCCTGCCTGGAAACGCGTGCATAAAGCCGGGCATTTTCGATGGCCTGGGCAATGCGCGAGGCGGTGAGAGTGAGCGTGTGCTGATGTTCGGGGCCGAAAAATCCCTCCTGCTCGCTCTCGATGTCGAGCACGCCGATGAGGCGGTTCTTGGCGATGAGAGGAACGGCAAGTTCGGAACGCACTTCCGGGTTGGCGGAGATGTAGCGTTCGTCCTTGGTTACGTCGTTGACCAGAAGGGGTTGTCGGGTCAGGGCAACCTGACCCACGATGCCTTTGCCCATTGGGACAGGGCGGCGCGCGGCTTCGGGTGTATGACCGATCTGGAATCTCATGCGCAGGTCATGGGTACGGTCGTTGAGCAGGAAAATGGCGAAGATGCGGTATTGGATCACCGCGCGCACCAGTTCCGAGACGCGGCTGAGCAGGGTCTGCAGATCGAGCGTAGTGTTTAGCGCATCGGTCAGCTTCATTAGGTATGCCGCATCCACCGGCTCTACGCGCGGATTCGTAGGGTCAAGACGAGCGGGAGCGGCGGGACGGTAATCGCCCTCGAACTCGCTGCCATGCTGCGGAGGTGGTGGAGTATCAGTCATGTGCTCGATGGAATGATAGCGGATATGGCAGCTTCTAGCCTTCAGCCCGGTCTCTCCCGGACCGAAGCTTTATGTATAGAAGTTTGAAACACGATAGAGCTTGTGCCCCACAGCGGGACCAGAATCTTTTGCGCTCAACCACGTTCGTCTCACAGCAGGGGGCAAACTGAAGTTGGGTGCCGGAAGCTCAAGGCAAGGAGCTGGAAGCTAAGAGCTGCCTTTCACTCCGCTCCCAACTCCTGCACAATCGCCACGGATGCCGAAGCTCCGATGCGGTTGGCGCCGGCTTCAAGCATGGCCTGCGCGTCGGCGAGCGTGCGGATGCCGCCGGCAGCCTTGACGCCGCAGCGGTTGCCGGCCACGCCGCGCATCAGGGCCACGTCGTCTGCAGTTGCGCCGCTTTTGGCAAAGCCTGTGGAGGTCTTGATGAAGTCCGCGCCGGCCTGGATGGCGATCTCTGAACCGCGCAGCTTTTCTTCCACGTTGAGCAGGGCGGTTTCAAGAATCACTTTAAGAATGGCGCCGTGATGATGAGCCACATGGGCCACGGCGTGAATGGTGTGCTGTACGGCGTGGTGGTTGCCGCTCTTGAGCTGGCCGATAGGAATCACCATATCCAGTTCGCGCGCTCCCAGACGAGCCAGTGCCGCAGCTTCCTGGCGCAGCGTGGAAACCAGCGATGCGCCCAGCGGGAAACCGATGACAACGCCCACGGGCACGCCGGTTCCGGCCAGCATTCCCACCGCCGTCGAGGCCCATACCGGGTTCACCATGGCGCAGGCAAAGCGGTAGCGCACAGCCTCGTCGCACAGGTTTTCCACCTGGGCGCGCGTGGCTTCTGGTTTCAGCAGGGTGTGGTCGATAACCGCAGCCAGCGATTGCCAACTGGTAAGTGCTTGCGCGGTAAAAGCGGCCGCATCAAAAGTTCCATGATCAAATTCGAGGTCCGTATCCGGAACGGAAATTGTAGCTTGCATTGAAATCGTGCTCCTTGCACGGGCGGCACGCTCGGCTGGCGCGCTCTATTGCTACCCGGGGGGAAAGTATAAAGCCTGGCGATGTGACAAGCCAAATGGACAAGATGCAGGTGCGCCGGCCGCGGTTCAGCCAGGTCGGCACGAATTGATCAGACCTTTAAGATCGCCCGGATGCGTGGCCTGATTATTCCGGATGATCCGGGGACATCAGGCAGATATCGGGCAGGTTCCGGTAACGCTCGGCGTAGTCCATTCCGTAACCGATGACAAACAGGTTGGGAATGGAGAAGCCCACGTAGTCGGCATCAATCTTTTCAATGCGCCGCGAGGGCTTGTCGAGCAGCGTGGCGATGCGCAGCGTCTTCGGGTGCTGCTGCAGAAAGAGTTTGCGCAGATACGAGAGCGTCAGCCCGGTATCCAAAATGTCTTCGACCACCAGGACATTCTTGCCTTCGATGGGCTCGTCCAGATCCTTGATGAGCTTGACCGCGCCCGACGAGCGCTGGCCCTTGCCATAACTCGAGGTGGCGACAAAATCGAAGGTTGCGTCCACCTGGATGGACCGCGACAGGTCCGACAGGAAGAATGCCGCGCCCTTCAGGACGCCTATCATCACCAGCTTTTCGCCGTTCAAGTCGCGGGTGATCTGCGCGCCCATCTCGGCCACGCGTTCCGCAATCTGCTGCCTGGTATAGAGGACCTGGAGTCCCTGATAAGTCATGGTATCCATGCACTCAGTATCGCCCGTTTCCGGGGTCTTTCGGCAAGCTTCTCTGTGAAAAATCAGAGACCGATGGGGCTGGGGAGCGGCCTGCCGGGTTCACGATTTCGCTGTGAGCTGTTGCTGCAGGCCAAAACGGTCGATAGTGGCCCAACGCTCCACGATCCGGCCCTCGCGGATTCGCCAGAACACCATACCGGAAAACGCGAAAGCCCGGTTCGTGGCCGGGATAGGCATCATCGGCAGGATCCCGCGGTGCGTCCCCGTCCACTTGGCGCGCACTGCTACCCGGTCCCCTTCCGCCACAATGTCTTCAATTCTGACCTTCAGGTCGGGGAAGGCATCGTGCAGCATCGCTCGGTACTGCAAAATGCCTTCCGGGCCGGGCTGCGTGCCCGGAGGCATCTCGTGGTCCACAAAATCGGCGGCTAATTGCCTTCTTACCGCCTCCGCATCCTGTTTTTCCACGAAGGATTCGTAGTGCTCTAATACGAGTTTCTTGTTCTCCTCGACTGTCATTCTTTCTCTCCCTTGTTTGGATTCCGGGGGGAGGGGCCCAAGTATTTCAACGTGCACGACATACCGCGATTAACAGCGGCTCTCACTCATTATCCATCGTCTCTGCTATGTACTCTCCGGGAAATCGGCGTTCACGGTCACACTCTCCCACGCGGCAATCTCCTGCTGCCACTGTGCAATCTTGTTGCGGAAGCGAGTCAGCGCCATCTTGCCGAGGATCAGGTGCAGCGGAGGCGCCGGCGAGTCCACTACCGCGATCGCCGCTTCAATTGCCTTTTGCGGGTCGCCGGGCTGTTTGCCGTTTTGCGTCTTCAGGTATTCGCGGGCCTTGCCTGCTGTGGCTTCGTAGCCGGGGATTTCACGTTCCGCCAGCTTGCCGGAACGTCCCAGAAAGTCGGTGCGGAAGGGACCCGGCTCGATGATCGTCACATGCACTCCGAAGGGCTTCATCTCCGCTGCCAGCGCCTCGCTGAATCCTTCCACGGCAAACTTCGTTGTGTTGTAGAAACCCCATCCCGCCGAGCCGGCCAGTCCCGCGATGGAAGAGAAGTTGAGGATGTGCCCACTGCGCCGCTCGCGCAGATGCGGCAGAAACGCGCGTGTGGTGCGGATAAGCCCGTAGATGTTGGTCTGGAACATCGGCTCAAACTCTTCTTCCGCAACTTCTTCAATCGCGCCATTCACCCCATAGCCGGCATTGTTGACCACCACATCCACGTGCCCGAAGGCGGCAATCGCCTTCTCCGCCACGGATGTGATCTCGTTCGGCTTGGTCACGTCGAGCGTAAGCGCGCGCGCATGATCGGGGTACTTCTGTTCCAAATCCGCGACCTTGGCAACGTCGCGCGCCGTGGCAATCGCTCGTTCTCCCCGCTGCAGCACCTCCTCGGCCAGCAGCCGTCCAAAGCCCGTTGAGGCACCCGTGATAAACCACACTCTTGACGAATCGCTTTGACTCATTCTTTCTGCTCCTTTTTCAATTTTCGCTGGATGGTCGCGATCACCGTTTCACAATTGGATGCAGCACCGGCAGATTCGCCGCAAGTGAGTACTTTGACGATGTCGCCATATTGGTCTCCAGACGCCCCGAATCCTGTGTTTCCACGCGCATGCACAGAACGCAGGCTGGCGAAAGCATTTGCATCGAAGCCGCGTCTATACTGAAAGAGTATGATTCCCTATCTCCACCTTGGACCAATTACCCTGCCCACTTTTGGGCTCATGTTGTGGGTGGCCGCTGTGACGGCTGCTTTTGTTGTGGACCGAGCCTTCAAGCGTGCCAGGATCGAAGCGGACGCGGTGGGGATGGTGGCTATTGCCGTGGTGGCGGGCATTGTGGGAGCCAAGGTGTGGCATGTGCTCGATACCCCCATCGAGTTCCATGAAATGGGCTGGCGTGTACTGTGGCAGCAGGCGGGATTCGCCTGGTACGGCGGGCTCACGCTCGGTATCGGCGCGCTGGTGTTTCAGGGCTGGAAGTCGAAGGTTGGAGCCGTGCGCGTCCTCGATCTGGCGGCGCCTGGGGCGGCCATTGGCTATGGCATCGGGCGCATCGGCTGCTTTCTCTCCGGTGACGGCGACTACGGCATTGCCATCAAGCCGGTGCATTTTCTCGGCATGACCTTCCATCCATGGGGCACGGCTTTTCCCCATGGTCTGGTTCCCGTTTTTGTGCCGGTTTATCCCACGCCGCTTTACGAATTTGCTGGCGGATTGGTGATCGGCTGGTGGCTGTGGCGCCGTCTTGGCAAGCCACACTCCACGGGTACAATTCTCGGCTATTATCTGGTGCTGACCGGAGTGGCGCGCTTCCTGGTCGAGTTCATTCGCCGCAATCCCAAAGTCCTTTGGGGAATGACCAACGCGCAGGCGGCCAGCCTGGGCGGTTTGATCATCGGCGCTGTCCTGCTTGTGTGGTGTGCGCGGCAGCCCGTCTCCATGCCGGCACAAGGCAAGAAGAAGTCCTCGCCGCCTGTCGAAAAGACTGCTTAGAAATTTCTTAGCGCGCAATTTCTGGTGGGTCCCATTTCCGCATTGTTTGCTTGAGAGCGCCAGGTGTGTTCACACATTTATGCGCTGATCCATCCACGCCAAACCGGGCATTCCGCTCCGCGCAATCCTGTCACGCCTCAACCGTGTTTACCAGGCCATCAGCTCATTGCCCGATTGCTCCAGCAGGAAGGTTACGGGACTCGCCTCGTGTTGGGGTGGCTCGCCAAAGCACTGGATGGACTCGGGCCCGATATCCTTGGCCCACGCCAGCGCGTGCTCGGCTTCGCGCAGGACCACTACAGGGGAGCGGCCATTGCTGGCAGCGATGCCGAAGCAGGCGGAGAGGCGAATGGATTCGCCGGCTACACGAAAGGGCTCGCAGAAGACCTCGGCGCGAAGGCGCTCGGCGAGCATAAGCGCGAGTTGCGTATTGCAGCCGGGCAGGGCGAGCAGAAACTCGTCTTTGCCGGGGCGGCCGATGAGGTCATAGCTGCGCAGCAGACGTGCAGTGCGCGCGGTCACCTGGCAGAGCAACTCGTCGCAGGCATCGGTGCCCAGGCGCGAGTTCCAGTGGCCAAAGTCGTCAACGTCGAAAAGCAGCAGGCTGAGAGCGCCGTTCATGCGCTGCACACGATCGGTTTCGCGAAAGAGCATGGAGAGCAGGGTCTCGCGATTAAAGACGCCGGTCAGGCGGTCGAGTTGGGCATCCCGCGTGGCGGCATCGCGCATGGCCTCGATCTCGCGGCCCAGGCGGTAAGTATGCAGCGTCATGCCGATGCGCAACTGCCAGTAAGCAGGTTCGGCGGAGCGCAGAATTACATCGTCGATTACGCCCTCGGCCATGCGATCGATCCACTCCTGGCTGATGGAGTCGGAAATCAGCACAATGGGGAAGCGATTGCCGCAGGCGCCGCGGGCGCCGGCCAGCAACTGACCGGGTTCCATGCCGGGCAGACTTACGTCGAGCAGAGCCAGGCTGAGCGAAGGATTTGCGGAGATGGCGGCCAGCGCGGCCTCAGCGGAGAGGACAACTTCAACACGAGGGCCCGAAGCGAGCAGCACTGGCTCAATGGCGCTGAGCAGCGCCGGTTCGGGCGAGGCGAGCAGAAAAACAGGTTGCGAGTACCCGGGCATCCGGAGGTCTCCTTCCGAATGCATCGGCGCTGGTTAGAAATTATTTAGGTGCGGGAGCACTTTTTGGGCTCCCGCTAATGACTTTGGAATGAAGGGGCAGTCTCGAAGGTAACGAAACTGCGGTTCAGTCCACAAAATCCACAGCCGGCTTGATGGGGATGATGCCTCGCTCGTGGCCCATCTCCAGCAGCTTGCGGATGGCTTCGCGGCCGTCGGCGCCGTAGTCCAGGGTGCGCTGGTTTACGTACATGCCTATGAAGCGGCTGGCCAGATTGGGATCGAGGTCGCGCGCAAACTGCATCGCGTATTCAAGCGCCTCGTCATGATGGTCCATCGCATAGCGAATGCTGTCACGCAGGGCCTGGGACAGCAAAGCATGTTTTTCGGCTCCCAGGGAGCGGCGAATGGCGTTGCCGCCCAGGGGCAGGACGAGCCCGGTGGTTTCGCGCCACCAGACGCCGAGATCGAGAATTCTGTAGAGGCCGCTTGAGGAGTAGGTGAGCTGCCCCTCGTGGATGATCAAGCCGGCATCGTACTTGCCGGCCAGAATCTCGGGGATGATGTGGTCGAAGGGAACTGTAACGGTGGCCAGATCGGGATTGAAGATCTTCATCGCCAGGTAGGCCGTGGTCAGGGTGCCGGGAATGGCGACGCGTACCTGCTTGAGATCGTCCAGCGAAAGCTTGCGTGTTGAGACGATCATGGGGCCATAGCCTTCGCCCACGCTGCCTCCGCAGCCCATCAGCGTGTAGTTCTGCTGCACGTAAGGGTAGGCGTGAAAGCTGATGGCCGAAATGTCGTAAAAGGCCTCTTCCTGGGCACGCCGGTTCAGGGTTTCGATATCGCAGAGAGTGTGCGTGAAGCGGTAGCCGGGGACCCGGACCTTGTTGGTGGCCAGCCCATAAAACATGAAGGCGTCGTCGGAGTCGGGGCTATGCGCAATGGAGATATCGAGAGGTGCGGTACTGGCTTTTTGATTGGCTACTTCCGGCTGTGGCGTACTCACGGTGGGGGCAGGTCCTTTCAGGGCAAAAACGTCATTGAATCCAAAGGGCGGCTATGATGCTTGCCGCCGTATACGAATAAATCCAACGGCCATTCCCGCTGCAGCCGCTATTTTCAGTGCGTCGCCGGGCAGGAATGGGAAAACGGCCATGACGAGGTCAGCCGGCGCCGAGGCGTGGGTCCAAACCGCCAGCCAAAGTACGCCGCCGAGGAGAATGAGCAGGTCGCCGGCTGCTGCCGCCAGCACCGCGGAAGCAAAGCCGCGGCGCGAACGCCGCCAAATTATGGAGATCAGCGCGGCTGCCACCGGATAGGCGAGCAGGTAGCCTCCCGTGGGACCGAACAGGTGTGCCATCCCGCCGACCAGATCCGCACCGGGTGCGAAGACCGGCAGTCCCACGGCGCCCTCAGCCAGATAAGCTGCCATGGTAGTCGCAGCCAGGCGTGGACTCAGTAGCAGGCCCAGCAGCAATACGGCGAGCGGCTGCAGGGTGAGGGGCACTGGCGTAAAGTAGAGCGGCAGCACGATGTGGGCGCAAATGGCCGCCAGCAGCGTGCCGCTCAGAACAATGCCGGCATTGCGCAAGGCAGGGGGAACGCGAACCTCGGTCAGGCTCTGGGCAACTGCTTCGAAATCGTTTCTCAGGTCTCTCAAGGCCAATTCCTCACGATTCGGTTTCGATCTCAGTTTCCTCTGCCGGCTCAGCCGCCTGCTGCTTCAATAACAGTCGGTGCTGCCAGATGTGGTGTGCCACGCCTGCGGCCGCGAATAACAGCGCGCCTAGCGACACCAGGAGTGCGACCAACATCCACCGCATGATGAGCAAACACAATGGGCCCGACTACGGCCGCCGCTCTGCTCTGCCACCGCAGAGCCGTCAAGATCGGGAAACCGCTGAGGCAAGAATACCAGATGGGCAGAACTATACAGTATCGAAAATCCAGTGACAGAATGAGCGGAAAGAGCGAATAGCAGGCAAAACACAGAAAGCCCCAACTGGTCCTCTCTGCGCGCGGCAGTAGCTTTTCAAAGGCGTTAGCCGGGCGAACAGGATTGAGATGAAATCAGCAGTTGCATAAGCTACTCATGTGTGATCGTCTATTCATTATCAGACAAATCCGTATCCGGCTAAGTACTTCGGAAGTGGGCGCGGATCGGGATAAACTGGAGGCGCTCTCGATTGTTCGCACACTTCCTTATGCGCAGGACCGCTTTCCTGGCTTTCGCCCTAATGGCGCCGCTGGTAGCGTATGCCGGTGCTGCGCCCGCAACGCATCACCCCAAGCCGCACCATTCCAAGGCTCACCATCCAAAGTCCTATCATCCGGCGCCGCATCATCCCAAGCGGCCCACTTCTTCCTTGGCGAAGAGCCACCAGCAGCAGATGCGCGCTGAGGCCGCCCGTCACAGACACCTTACTCGGAAGCGCAAGCAGGAAAATGCCCAAGCGAAGGCTGAGCGGCGGAAGGGGCGTGCTATCCAGAAGCAGACCCGGCGGCGAGCACAGGCTGAGCATAAGAAGAGCAGGAAGGCTCATTCGGCGGCGCCGGTTCCGGGGAGTAACGTTGGGGAATCCCGCCTGGAAATGGAGCACCGCAGTACGAAGGAACTCCGGGCCCGCTATGACGAGGGCTACAGGGCAGGGTACGAGGCTGGCCTGCTAGCGGCCCGGAAGGAGCGGGTAAGCGCATGTGTCGGAAGACCCGGTGAGACGTCCCGCGATTTAGGCGCCCGGTCGCTGGCTTCCGCGGGTCCTGTTGCCAAGGCTCCCGTCAGGCCGGGGAAGTCTGCTTCCGCCGCATCCGATGCAGCTGCGGCAGGCGCCGCCGTCGCGTTTGCGGTTCGCCCAGTGCGTAGAGCTGGCGGCGAAACGACGTCGCTGGATCTGGCTCCGGCTCCGCACCAGCCGCCGGTGACGTTGAAGGCCTCTCTCCACATGTTGCACGAGCGGATGCCTCCTCCGCTGCGCGGTTCGCTTGCCTCGCTCGAGCGCCAGAACAAACGGCTCGAGGCTGAGGGTTTGCAGCGCATCGAAGACAAGAGCGACCTGGAAAACCGCATCGCACACGGGCTCCTGGTCCCGTTGCCTGTCTCCGGGGGGTTGACCGTGAATCCCAGCCTGCCAGATGTGCGCCGGTACTGCCGGCCATGGACGGCGGAGTTTCTGTCGGATCTCGCCAGGATGCACGACGCGGTTTTCCACCGGCCCTTGCGAGTGGACTCCGCGGTGCGCACAGTGGATTACCAGCAGCGGCTGAGGCTGATCAACGCGAATGCGGCGCCAGCCACGGGCAACATCGCAAGCCCCCATGAAACCGGAGCCACGATAGACATCGGTAAGCGCGGCATGACTTGGCGCGAAGTCGGCTGGATGCGGCATTACCTGCTGACGCTGCAGGATAAAGGACTGATCGACGTGGAGGAGGAGTTTCGGCAGGCCTGCTTCCATATCACGGTGTATGACACCTACGGACGCCTGAAGCCGGCACGGACAACGGCGGGCGTCGACTTGCCGTACGACAGCGATCGGGGCGTGGATACGGCAGCGGTGGATTCGAGCGGCCAGTAGCCAGGTGTACCGGGAAGCAAAGTTACTCTTCAGCGAATTGCAGTCGTTCCGCATTTTCTTGTGAAAAGATTCGTAATTGTCACTCTCCTTAACCCGCCCCATCCCTCCCCTTCGAAGCGTTGTGATTGGAGTAGGAATTACAAAATCCGAAAAACGCTTTTGGACCAACCTCTACATCGATGAGGTGAGCTTTACCCACTATCGCCGATTCGGATCGACGGTGCGCATCCTGCCGAGTACACAAATCAAGTGATCAGCCTCGGCACTCAGAAATTCTTGTTGTCCTTCAACCTTTCGGGAGTACAATCGCGGGCAAACGCATTTTCCCGTAATGGCTGTTCCATTCAGCCTGCGATCGTCCGCATGAACCAATCGGAATCGCGTGTTGGATGCGGCGCAGACGCGCGGGTGGTGCGCAGGCTCCCGCATGGGAAGGGAAAGGTGACAAGTTCATGAGCGATTCCGCGATGCAGCCTTCAGCCGAGCCAATGCAAACAGACTCCGGCCTCACGCAATGGCAGCGCGTCTCCAACACGTTCTTTGCGCCATCGAAGACCTTTGATGACATCAGCCGTGGCCGCCGGAGTTGGTGGCTGCCGTTTTTGATCACGATTCTGTTTACTTATCTGGTGTTTGGTGCGGTCACCATGAAGGTGGGATGGCGGCAGGTGGCGGAAAACAACATAGCCGCAAGTCCCAGACAGGCTGACAGAATGAGTCAGCTTACGCCGGCACAGCGCGAACGGGCCGTGGGGATTGCTGCGGTGGTCACGGAGGCCATAATGGTGGCAAGCCCGTTGATGGTTCTCATCGGGGCCTGCCTGGTTTCTTTGCTGCTGTGGGGAACCATGAACTTTGTCTTCGGCGGCAAATCCACCTTCGCAGATGTCTTTGTGGTGGATATGTATGCGATGCTGCCGCATATCATTCCACCCATTCTGGGCGCCGCGGCGCTGTTCGCGGGCATGGCGCCGGAATCGTTCAACCTCAATAACATGGCGGCCACCAACGTCGCCTATTTCTTCTCTTTCCAGGACACCAACAAGGCTCTCTATGCTTTTCTTTCCCAGCTCGATTTTGTGAATCTCTGGGTTGCCATCCTGCTTTCCATCGGCATTGCAAAAGTCGCGGGCAAGAAGAAGAGTGTGGGGTTTATAACCGTCTTCGGATGGTGGGGCGTGTGGACGCTGATCCGCGTTGCGATAGGTTTCGTGGCCGGGTAAGGAAAGAAGTGGCGCGGGAATTCGTGTTGCGGCTTCTCGCGCCGCCAGAAGACCCTTTAAGAATTCCGTAGTTGTTCTCCTGGCTTAGCCCTAATACTGTTCACTTAAGTATCCTAATCGCTTTCCCGATGTCGATGGATGGTATGGGCACAGCGTGGCGAGGGCGCAGAGGGAAGTTGCTCATTTTGCGCTTCACGCCGCGGGGATTGCGCCGATGGCGGCTGGAGATGACGCGTTCCTGGAGGATTTCGTAGAGAACGGCTTCATGAAATGCCGTCTTCTTCCGAGGGGGGAATAGCGGGATAGACGGCCAGTTTGCGGCGGACAACGCGTACAGCGTGAAGGAAGGAGAGCCGGTCCGGATCCTCATGGACTTTCAAGGCCGCTTCGTGCATCAGGCCGCGGATAGCGAAGTGAGCCATCAGGAGACCGTAGAATTCCTGCCGCACCAGATCGGGAGTCTTGCTGCGTAGCACGATGTGCGCTCCGCGTAGATGCGTCTTCAGTTCGTCGAAGGCGGTCTCTATCTCCCAGCGCTGGTGATAGAGGGCGGCCAGTTCGCTGGCCGGAGCCTTGTCGGGGTTGAGGATGGTGGTCGCCAGCCGGTAGATCGGCTCGGCGCCCTCGATCCCCTCCAGTCGGTAGTCGATTACCCGCACCGCGATGCCGTTGGTTTTGTGCCGCCAGTCGCGCTCCGAAGGATAGACATGGCTCAGATAGGAGCCATCGGCGAGAGGACGCTCGCGGGCCATGCGCATGTTCTTTTTCATTCGCCACAGCAGGTCTGCACCCGTGGCCCGCGCCTGCTGCCATAAGGCGAAGCCGAAGAAATTCCGATCGGCCAGGCACAACATGCCCTTGCCCAGGCGCGGGAGCACCGCTTTGGCCAGTGTGATTTCGCCCGTTCGATAGCTGTCCATCTGACTACCGAACAGCACGTGCGTTCCGTTCTCCACCAGGGACACAAAGCGAATTTGCGGATAGGCGCTGGAACCCCGACTGGCTCCGGGGCGGCCGAAAGCTTCGTCGTTGACCTTCTCGTCCGCCACCTCCAAGGTGCTGCCATCCAGACTCACCAGCCGCCATTCCCGGTACCAGGCGCCCCGTGTGCCGCGAACCGCAATCGGCTGGACCAGCTCATCGTGCAACTGCCGCAGCGGCTCCCAGCCCAGCCGCGTGCGGGCCTGAGAAATACCCGATTTGCCCGCTACCCGCAACCGCGCCGAGGGATCGCGCAGCCACTGGAGGCCTTCCAGCAGACAACGCAACACTTCCCTATATGACGACTGCATATACAACGCCAGGGCAATCACGTAGTACACCACCACGTGTGCCGGCAGGTCCCGCTGACGAAGGCTCGCCCTGCCTGTACGCGCCAACACCCCTTCAATGGCCTCGGCAGGAAATGATTTGCTCATCACGCCAAGGCTGATGTAGTCCGTGATCCGCACCCCGGCTGGAAGTTCGGCAACTGTTCGCGCCAATGCGACCCTCCTGTACCTCAAGTACAGAATGCCACAGAATTCGTTAAGTGAACAGTATTAGGGCTAGGAAGCGAAGGAATGATAGCGGGCCACTTGCTGTCTGCTGTCATGGCAGACGATTTTTTACGGGGAAGGTTCCGGTTCGGCGGCGGTCGAATTGAGAAAGCGGGCAAGCGGCATATCCCTTTGGTGCTTTCTCGGTTGAAAGGGAGTAGACGGAGCAAGTTATGCTTTTCGAACGAGCTTGGATCGAGCGTGCACTGTTTGGGTAGGTAGGCGTGGCGGTTATGCGGATGTTTTGGGCTGAACTCTTACCTGAAAATGGCGTTTCAGGCGCAGGAAGGGGCTTTCAAAATATCGGTAACTCAACCACGCGCAGATCAGTGTGATCAGGAGCGTTGGAATGCCACCCATCGCCACCCCCAAGAGCTCGGAATGGAATTTTGCCTCCAGAAAGAGGCGCGGAAATTTTCCAATGAAGAATGTATTTAAAAAAATGAAATGCATGATATAGATTCCATAACTGTGACGGCCAAACCACCGAAGCGTTGCGTTTTGGAATATATGGCCAGTCAGGGAGTGAGGCCGCAAAGCACAGCCGATAAGAGCCGCGAAAGAAACAGCGAGAAGCGTAAAGCCCACGGTATAGAAGAAATCGCCGTGACTGGCAACGAGGTTATTGCCATTCGTGACCCAGACTTGGAATCCGATGCATACAAAGAGGAGCAACGGGAATACGGCGGGCGAGAATTTCAACACCATCGACCGTGCCGGTCCACGAATCGCCAGAGCCAGGGCGCTGCCGATCAGCAGGGTGTCCATCCGGCAAAGAGTGAACTCGTAGCACTCGTAACGACTCACAATATGTGTAAGAAGGATTGTCGTGCGAAAGATCGGCGCCATCGCGGCGAGAGTCAGAGCCGTGATAATCAGCTTCTTGCGGTCACGGATGAGAAACACGAGGCAAGGCCAGACAAGATAAAACTGCTCTTCGACCGCCAGTGACCAGAAATGGCCTGTGTATTGGAAGACTGTTGCGGGTGTTGCCGCGCGGAACAGGAACACGTTCTGTAGATAACCAAACAGGATGAACTCGGAACCATGCCAGCTAATGCCAAGTGGTCCACTAAGGAGCAAAAGAACGAGCAGGCTGCCGTAGTAAAGGGGAAAAATGCGGAGAAATCGCCGGGCATAGAAATTCCGGAAGAAAGAAGGCCTGCTGACCGTGTCGTACAAAATTCCGGTGATGAGAAAACCTGAGAGAACGAAGAAAAGGTCGACGCCGGCCCAACCCAGGTTGCAAAACCCGATCACAGCATTGAGCAGCAGCGATTGTGTGTGCGGATGGCGTTGAAGTGTAAGGTGAATGATCAGTACAAGAATGATTGCAAGGCCGCGTATCCCATCCAGTGCCGGGATGTAATTTGAATGCCCTTTCGTGGGGACTGAGCGAGAAATATTCTGATCTCGCATGGAGCACCCTTGACCGCTTTCTTTCTTTCGTGGGCTCCGGGGCGCGAAAGAGGTTACTATCGTAACATGAATCGGGGTCGCCGATATCCAGAATTATGCCGATTTCCAAGGTCATCGTGAGGCCACTGAGAGAAGAGAAGCCCGCTCAGACGACGCGCCCGAAACAGGCGTTCACGAGACGGATGCATTTTGTCCGGGGAATTGAATTGGAAGTTGCTGCCGGCGGAGGCCGGACAGCATGGGAACAAGTGGTCAAGCTGAGCGCCATTTAAGACGCAAGCCGCTTTCAATCGGCCTCAGCGCCGCCAATTGTCAACAATTTTAGACACATTGCAGGGACAAATCTTGCCTGCTGGGCAAACGCTTTGCCCCGGGCCCCAAAAGCAGGACCCGGAGTATCCAGACCTGGTGTTGAACTTACGGCCTCTCGTCAACAGGAATATACCGCGTTGGATAAGACGGGCCGACATACTCCGCGCGCGGGCGGATCAGGCGGTTGTCATCCAATTGCTCGATGACATGCGCTGACCAGCCGGCAATGCGGCTCATGGCGAAGATCGGCGTGTACAAATCAATATCGATGCCAAGTGTCTTGTACGTCGATGCGGAGTAGAAATCCACGTTGGCGTTCAGCTTCTTTTCCTGATTGATGAAAAGCTCGATCGCGCGCGACATCTCGAACCACTTGGGATCGCCGGCGTCTTTGCCTAACTGTTCGCTCATGCGGCGCAGGTGGGTGGCGCGGGGATCCTCAGTCTTGTACACGCGGTGGCCAAAGCCCGAGACCTTCTGCTTGGCGGCCAGCATGCCCTTCACATGCTCGACGGGGTCAAGGCCCTGCTTGTCAATGGTGAGCAGCATGCGCATGACCGCTTCGTTGGCGCCGCCGTGCAGCGGACCTTTGAGCGCACCGATGGCGCCGGTAATGGCGGAGTGAATATCGGAGAGAGTGGCGGCGATAACGCGGGCGGTAAAGGTGGAGGCGTTGAATTCGTGGTCGGCGTGAAGAACGAGGGCTATATCGAGGGTGCGGGTGGCCGTTTCTGAAGGTTTGACGCCGTTGAGCATCCAGAGGAAGTTGGCGGCGTGGCTAAGCGAACGGTCAGGCGGAACAATTTCCTTGCCCTTGCGAATTCGGTCGTAGATGGCCACGATCATGGCAATCTGCGAGGTGAGGTTGTAGGCCTTGCGCACATTTGCGTCGTGGGAGTTGTCTTTCTCGTCCGCGTCATAAAGACTCAACGCGGAGACTGTAGTTCGCAGCACTTCCATGGGCGAAGCTGACGGCGGAAAGGAGCGCATCAGGTCAACGATCCGCTGATCGAGCTCGCGGGCAAGGGTAAGCTGCGATGTGAACTCCCTCAACTCGAGCTGGTTGGGCAGTATGCCGTTCCACAGCAGGTAAGTTGTTTCCTCAAAAGTCGAGTTCTCGGCTAGATCGTGAATATTGATGCCACGGTACGACAGCACCCCGGCTCCTCCGTCGATCCAGCAAATTCCCGAATTTGCCGCGACAACTCCTTCCAAACCCTTACCTGCGACTGCGGTTGGCATATCTCTTATCGTTCTCCCTCTTCATAATTTTGATGATTGAATGCCCCTGCTGAAGCTCTCCTCGCACGGTCCAGCAGAAAAAGGGGGCAAAAGACCTTTATAGCGTAGCCATTCCCCCGCTGTCACATGCGGGGTTGCATGAAAGGCAGCGGCGAAGTGCCAGATCGCGGTATTCTTCTGCAGTGTGCTTCAGATTCCGGTATGCTGGAGATTCCCACAAGGTGTAAGGATTTGAGACTTCCATTGTATGCGGGCAGCGGGGCGGATGGCACACAGATCTTTGGGTTGTGTGCGGGAAATCTCAAAAACGCCGTCTATCTGCATAGCACGACGGCCTTGCGACCGAGGCCGTAGATGGTTTTTCCGGCCGCGAAGGAGAAGAAAGGCATCGATCATGAGTGACTATGAGAACGCCCCCCGAACTTATTCCGGCGCGCTTCTTGCCGTCATCGGCGTGGCGCTGGTGGCGGCGATAGCTGGTCTGGTCTGGGCTTTCGTGCTCAACGGGCGCATTTCGCGCCAGGAAATTGCGATGAGCAATGCGAATCAGCAAAATGCCAAGCTGGCGGCTGATTTGCGCGAAACGGATGCTCGCCTGCGTGTGGCAACCGACGAGCTGAGCCACAAGCTGGGCTTGACCCAGAGGCAACTGAACGATCGCGCCCAGGCGATCATCCGCCGCGAGAACGCCGAGGCGGCCGCGAGAAAACAGCTGGCCGCCGCGCAGCAGCAGACGGCGCAGCAGGTCAACGCGGTTTCCGGCGAAGTCTCCAATGTGAAGACTGACGTGGGCGGTGTAAAGACCGATGTGGCCAAGACGAAGAGCGATCTGGCCAAGGCCGTCAGCGAACTGCAATCCATGCGAGGGGATTTGACGGGGCAGAACACGCTCATCGCCCGCAATCACAAGGAACTGGTGGAGCTTGAACACCGGGGTGATCGCCATTACTACGAGTTCACCCTCGACAAGCATCGCAAGAAGCCGGTTGGAACCATAAGCCTGGAATTGCGCAAGGCGGATCCCAAGCACAGCCGTTTCACCCTGTACATTTTTGCCGACGACAGACGTTACGAGAAGAAGAACCGGAATGTGAACGAGCCGCTGCAGTTTTATAGCGGAAAGCAGCCGGCACTGTACGAAATCGTCGTCAACAATATCGAGTCAAAGAATCGCGTTTCGGGCTATCTTTCGACACCTAAGAACGCACCCGTTCCAGTCCCAGCGCCTACTGGTCAGTGATCACAGCGGCTTGGGGCGTGAGCTTGAGCGCCGGCTGGTACTGGAATCCGAAAGTGAAGTTCAGATCCTTGCGCGCGTCCCATTGCTGCTTGTTCATGCGGAATGACGACACCATTGTGCCCTCAACGGTTTGCCCCGGTTTTATGGTGGCGTCGGAGTCGAGCCCCGGGCCATGTGGCACTTTAATGTCGGGATAGGCAAGGAATACATCGTTGTATCCGGGGCGGCCAGCGGCGTAGCTGGTATGGATACCGTCATCGAGCGTAACGTTCGTTGCCATGCCGGTCAGGTACAAGGGGTACTCGCTCTGGTTGTGGATCCTGACTTTAGTAAAAATCAGCATCTGGTCGAAGGATTCCTTGGGGATATTTGCGCCGCTGGCGTCGAATCCCGAGGTTTCAGTGTGATGCGCCACAGCCCAGACATTAAGAATTTCGCCTGTAGCCGGTGGCGGCTTCTGTCCGGTGATCATGTAGATGGCGATGATAATCGACACCACGACTACCGCGGCAATGCTGGCCCAGACTACGTGACTCGTTCCCTTGGTAAACTCCTCGCCGCGGGCGGCATCATCCAGTTCCTGGCCGTTTTGTTGCAGTAGGCTCATGGTGACCTCGTGC
The DNA here is from genome assembly GCA_963830225.1 of uncultured Acidobacteriota bacterium. GTDB lineage: Bacteria > Acidobacteriota > Terriglobia > Terriglobales > Acidobacteriaceae > Telmatobacter. The sequence continues at coordinate 165,400 of CAWHLO010000002.1, forward strand.
TGATTTCGACCTTATCTTAGCTCGAATATGGGAGCGGAAGCTATCGGCTTCGTCTTCCGCTGAATCTATGCCGCCACGCCTCTCTGGCTTCCTGGGTTGGCAATTTGGCAAATGCGCATGAAATTGCCCGCCGGAGAGCGGAAAACAGGCACGATTTTTCGCTTGTGAGCCGCGAGATTCCGGTCGCAATATCTCTGTTTTCCCGAAACATCCAAAATGGTGCAAAACGCCGATACCCGAAACTCTGCTGCAAAGAGCGAATTGCGTTTCCGCCAGTCACTCCTCACGTACGCCGAACCACCGGGCGAGGGAAGTCTTTCCGAGGCCAGTACCTGCAATTGCAATTGTCTACCATAACGTGGTATCCCCTCGGCGGGTCGATAGGGTGCCGCGAATCTGTGCGGCTGGCGAACAGGCCACTAATACAGGCTTCGAACTGTGAGCCTCGTGCTCGGAGAGGCGGGGTTTCGCGGCTTTGTATAATTGAGGTGAATCGGGTGTGGTGAAGGAGTTCACCCTTAACCGCTGTCCTCTCCGATAGGCCGGACAGATGATGACTCCTGACAGGGTATCCTGTTGCGGAGTTATATCCCCGGCGCGATCCCTGTATCAGTCGGCGAGCAAAGCAGAACGAAGCACAATTGTGTGCACAGTGAGGCTGCTCGCGACATCGATTGCAGAAGAGGAGAACGGGTTTGCAGAAATATCTTTGGATCGCCGCGGGTGGCGCTCTGGGAGCGATTGCGCGGTACGTGGTCGGAGCGGCTGTCGGCAGCCGCATGGGCATCAGATTCCCCTATGGAACCCTGATTATCAATATTTCGGCGTGTCTGATTATCGGCTTCTCGATTACATACCTGGGCCGGCGCGCCGATCTGAATCCGGCGTGGCGCTACCTGATTCCTATTGGGTTTGTCGGGGCGTACAGCACTTTTTCGACTTATGAGTGGGAGACGTTCTCCACGTTGCGGTCGGGAGCGTTCTTTCTGGCGGCGCTCTACGCGGTGGGCAGCCTGATTGTGGGGCTTGCGGCGGTGTGGGCCGGGGTCGTTCTGGGCGAGGTGCTGTAAGGCGGTTTACGGCAACCATAAGCCGTGTAACCCGTTCCTGCGCCACGAATTGAGGTATTTCGTTGTGCATTGCGATTGGGTTGAAAGTGGGGTACTCTTGCCCCAAATCCATCTTTCAGGCTGTTGAAGCCCGATGCATCGCTAACCATGCAGTTGCCTTGGAGAAAGCAGAAAGGCGGCATCCATGAAATGGACTGGGAGCATCGCAGCAGCGGTATTCTCCGCGCTAATCGCAATGGGCGCGTTTGTATACGCCCAGAATCCTCACGCACAGAAGCAGAAGGAAGAACACAGTCAGGCCCGGCAGCGGCAGGATCAGGGCAAGCACGTGGGCCAGCAGAAGCAGGAACAGCGTGCTCAGCAACAGCGCCAGAGGGATGAGCATCCGCAGCAGCGTGCCCAGCAGATGAGGCGCTCGCCGCAGCAACAGCACGAACATCAGGCCCAGCAACGGGAATCCTGGAACCGGTATCGAGCGCGTCACTGGGAGTCACAGCATCGCACCTGGCGGCAACGCGGCGGCTACAACGGCTACCGCTTTCCTGCCGCCTATTTTCGCAGCCACTATGGCCGGGCTCACTGGTTCCGCGTATATAACCTCCCGTTTATGATGCGGAACGGTTATCCGAGCTTCCAGTACGCGGGGTATTGGTTCATGGTGCTTGATCCGTATCCCGAATATTGGGGGCCGAGCTGGTACCGGACGGACGATGTGTACATCGACTACGTGGGGGACGGATATTACCTGTTCAATCGCAGGTATCCCGGTCGCGCGGGAATTGCGGTCAGCATCTGGTTTTAACCTCTTGATGCCTGAGAAGTCGCGATGTGGCAGCGCCAGGCTCGACGTTTGGACCCGGCGTGCCGGCTGCATGTGCGACAGGAGCGCATCAGCACTCTGATAGAGTCGGTTGTCCTGCTTCAGAAAGCTATGCTGCTTCGTCGATCATCGCCAGAACTTCTTTTTCAATTTCGGCGGCGAGTGTGTCGACACCGCCCAGACCGGTTGCGTGGAGCAGGTCGGTGGGCTTCACGGTGGCGATAGTGCAGCCGTCGCCGTCACTGAAGATGGAGATGCGGCAGGGCAGGACGGAGGAAACTTTCATCTCAGAGTCCAGGGCCGTACTGGCGGCCTGGGGATTGCAGACATCGTAGACCCTGCACTCGCGGTCGAAGTCGATGCCTTTCGATTTGAGTGTCTGCTGCAGGTCGTGGACGTGAAGAACGCCGAATTTGTGGCGGGCGGCGGCTTCGCGCAGCCTGGTTTCCAGTTCTGCTGAGGTTCGGGAGGAATGTTTGCTGTAGATCATGATCGCTCCTTCGGCTGCATCTTAGACGATCCGGAGACGGGATGCGATTCGGCTGGGGGCTTTGAGTGGCTGGTTTTTTCGGCCTGATGCACGGCATGGGTTTGGTTCAGTTGCGTTGCCGGCGCCAGAAGGGGAGATAGAGGAGCAGAAAGAGGACGAATGCAACCACCTCTCCGGACGCGATGTACCAGGGCCATGGGCCGAGGTATGTGAGCAATGACACGTTCTCCGGCTTGGTGCGCAGATACATGTAGTCGGTTTTGAAGATGGCGTCGAACGTGCCCACGATAGCGGCAAATATGTTGACCGCCAGCAAGGCTCGCCAGACAGAGCCGGGTCGCGGGCGCGCCAGGCGCGACCATACGAGATACAAAGTGGCAGCGACGACGAGGCCGTGGGCGGCGAAGAATTGCACGGTGGCAAGAGAAGGGAAGTGTTCCCAGAGATTGGGCGTGAGCAGGGCCATGGAGGTTCCGGCGAGAGCCCAGTAGTAGGCCAGGTCGAAGAGCAACGGGCTCAGCGTGAGCAACTCGAGGGCGACGAGCAGGAGAGTGATATCGCAGAGTTCCAGCGGAAGCTGGCCAGGAAAAAGGGGCTGGCCAAGAGAGATAAGGTAGGCATACCACCAGGCTGAATCGGCCAGCAAAAAGATTCCCAGCGCGAATCGCAGGCGCCTCTTTCCGGGCAGCAGACGGCGCTGAACAACAGCGAGGGCCGCCGCCAGCAGGGGGACGGCGGCGAGAATGGCGAAGTGTGTGATTCCGAGAAGGCGAAAGTGGGTGGTCATCCGGGCGGCAATCAGCTTCCCTGGCGAGTGGAGGCCGCAGCGTGCGGCCATCCGAGCACGATGAGCATGAGTGCACCCTGCAGGACGACGACGAGTGAAATGAGGAGAGCGAAGCCCTCAAAGTGTTCGGCAAGCCTGTTGTTCATGAATGCATCCGCTCCTATCCAGAGGAGTGCCACAGCGCCTGTCCAGAGCCAGCGCTCGCGGCGTACGTTCACGCGGAGCACGCGGGCCAGAATGGTTGCCAGGCAAATGAGGGAGATGCAGACCGCAACCGCCGTGCGCATTCCAAATCCGGGATGGCGCAGGATGATCTCCATGAGAGCCAGCCAGCAGGCGCAAGCCAGCGTAACAAGCGAATTGACGATCAGAACCTTTCCCACGGCGTTTTCTCCTTTCGCAGCGCAGAAGAAAGCAAAGCAAGCCAATGCCAGTGAGACGGCGCCAGCCTGAGGACAGTATCACCTCGGCGTAAATTTTTCGACAGAGATAACCAGGTGTCAACCCGTAAAATGAACGGACTGTGCCTACCTCGGCAAATTGATCGTGGACTGCCGCCCTGAATCGACTGCGATGAACGAACCCGCTTCCAGCCCCGGACCTATCCTTTGCGCGCACCTGCTGCGCCGTGTGGATGAAAAGCTGATCGAACTTCTGGCTTCGCTTTCTGAGGAAGAGTGGGAAGCGCCCACGATCGTTCCGCAATGGACGGCGCGCGATGTGGCAGCGCATCTGCTGGATACGCCGCTTCGCAAGCTGTCACTGGTGCGCGATGGCTGTATTGCAGAGCGGGCAGAAATTCGCTCGCAGCAGGATCTGGTTGTGCTGGTGAACCGGCTTAACCGCGAAGGAGTGGCTGTCTATCGCAGGCTGAGCCCGGCGGTACTCATCGATATGATGCGCATGGCCTGCGAGCAGAGCGCGAGGTTTCATGAGTCGCTGGACCCCTTTGCACCGGCCGTGTTCGCGGTGAGCTGGGCAGGAGAGACGGCATCGCCGAACTGGTTCGATACGGCTCGCGAACTGACAGAACGCTGGCATCACCAGCAGCAGATCCGGCTCGCGGTGGACCGGCCCGGCATTATGACTCCAGAGCTGTATCATCCGGTGCTCGATTGCTTTGTGCGCGGGCTGCCGCATCTTTATCGCGGAGTGGAAGCGCCGGCGGGGACCGCGATTCTGCTGGAGATTGCCGGCGACTGCGGCGGCCGGTGGGCGCTCAGGAAAAGTCAATCGGGTTGGGGGCTTGTGGTGCCCACGGAGGGTAGCATTGCGGCTCGCGTGACGATTCCGCAGGAGATCGCGTGGCGCGTGTTTACAAAGGGAACCGACCGCGGTTCAGCGCGAACGCATACGGCCATAGACGGCAACGCCGCCCTGGGGGAAAGGATCCTTCAACTGACGGCTATCGTCGGCTGAAGGGTTGTTCCCCACAGGGCGGCGTGCTCAATAAGGACGCCCTATCGGTGTCCGCCACCGTGAGCGCCACCTCCACTGGGAGCGGCACCGCCGTGGAAGCCTCCGCCTCCACCACCATGGAAGCCACCACCGCTGGGGGTGCCTCCACCATGGAAGCCTCCGCCGCCACTGGGAACGCCACCACCGTGGAAGCCTCCACCGCCGGAGGGACGGCCTCCGCCGCCGAAGCCACCACCAGGTTGACTCCGCACCGGAGGTGAAGAGTAGGTCCCGGGCGGGGGTGAGGTGTTACGGGGCGCCGGTGAAGAGTAACGCGGCTGCTGCTGAGTGGCGCGCACCGGCGGTGAATAATTACGCGGCGGCTGATAGCCTCGTTCAGCCTGTCGAGAGGGCGAATTTACAGTTCTAACGGGCGCTGTGGGGGTATATCCCCGTCTGCTGCCGTAGATAGGCATGGGTCGCCGGGCCTCGCCACCGCGCACTCTCATGCCTTGATTGTTGTGCGCTCCTTCAGTGACAAAGCCAGGCGCGGTGCGGACAAACCCGCCGCGCACGGGCATGGGCTTGAGCGGCTGAACCCGGTGCCCCGCAATGGTAACCGGAGCATCAACCGGCCGTAGCCGCCGTCCCGGATGCCGTCCCTCTGGAACCCGATCCACAACGACCGGGCGCGGGAATCGGCCTCTGGGTGGGTGTATGACCTTTGGCGGGCGGATCACCGGATGATAACCGGAGGGAGCATTGCCTATATTGGGGCCATAGTAGCCCACGTATCCTCCGCCGTATCCGCCACCCCACCATGGACTGCAGCCGCTGATGCCGGGTGACCAGCCCCAGCCGAAGGAGCTGTAGTAGTTCCACATGCCACATGAGTAAGGCATGAATCCCCACGTATAGCAGGAGACCCAGGAATATCCCCAGCCCGGCATCCACATCCACTGGCCGCAGCCATAGGGGTCCCATCCGGAGTAAGCTGCCGCAAAGGGCGACCAGACATATCCCTGCCCGGGCAGGTCGTACCAGTTGCCGTTGGCGTTCAGGTCGTTCCAGGCGGGATTCTGGCTGTTCACAAAGCTGTCGGTTGCCTTGGTCTGGTTTGCAGCATCGGCCTGGAGAGCTTGATCGCGGTCAGAATTCCACTGGTCCCAGGAATTGGTCTCGATCGAATTGGAGAGGGCGTAGTTGCCCGGATCGTTGGAGTTCAGCGTGACGGCTTCGCCGCCGTGCAGGTCCACGGAGAGTGCATTTCCGCGCACCATATGGGCATTGCCAGAGAAGACGGCAAGCGCGCCCGGAGGCGTATCCATATCGATGCGCATTACCGTGAAACCAGCGGTTGTGACGTCAGTTTCACCAAAGCGAACGTCAATTTGGCCAGCTTGATCGCCGCCCTGCAGCTCGAAGTATCCCAGGCCGCCATCGAGCACGATTTCCGCCTGGCCATTCGCGCCCTGACCGCTCAGCGTGGCGAGGGTAAGACCGCTATCCGGGGCGATGCGGGCTACGCTGCCGTCCTCAAACTGCACTTCAGCCTGGCCGTCCTGGCCGGTGGTGATCCGGTAACCCTGAAATAGGGGCATGTTGGCTACGGCCTTGCTCGTAATGGCCTGCTGGCCTTGCGCCACCTGCACCTGGCCGCTGACGTAGCTCAAGCGGACTGCGCGCGCGTCCTGCCCGGGCTGTCCGGAGAGGTCTTCCTGTGCGGCGGCACCTGCCGTGAGCATAAGCAGCACAACCAGGGCCAGTCCGGAACAGCGTGCCAGCCACCTTCCGGAATTCTTGAGGCTTTTGCCCGTAAGATCCATGGCGCCCGCCTTTCTATCGCCTGATACAACCGGTCTACTATTCTAGGCCTAATTGCAGGGCCGATATACCTATTTCTATACACCTATATGGTTAAGACACCCTGAAATGGCGAAAAGTCGCGATATTTGTGCCGGATGGTGTTAGCTGTTGGGGTGCTGCAAAAGCTCGTCGGCCCATTTTCTTACCCGGTCCAGGACTTGCGGATCGCCGGCCAGTTGGACAAGGATGCCTTTTATGACGCAGATCTGCTGGGCGCGGCCCGACTTGGCTGCCTCTACCAGGAAGTTCATTTCGCGATCGAGACCGAGGGGGTCATGTTTGAGGAGCAGTTCCAGTCGCGCGCCCTCCATGATTGTCTGTTCGACGGCAATCATGGAATCGCCCAGCGACTGGATCTGCTTGTGCCTGGAGTAATTAAAAGAGCAGGAACCACGGCCCCGAGGGCCGGTGTAGCGGAAGGTCTTTGTCCCCTGGAAAGCGACCTTGAGATGGCTTGCGCATTGGATGTTGAAGAGCTTGTTACGGTAGGCAACCTGGAACACGCGCTCGGCGAATTCCCGGCTGACCTGGATATCGCGGTTCACGGGAGGCGCTTTGAGGTCGGATCCTGAGGCGCCCATGTCACCGCCGTGAGAGCTGAAATGGCCGCTGCCGTCGGGGTGCAGCTCGAGGGTCCAATGGGATGGCGCCAGGCTCGGATTGACGTAGTCGGCCTCAAAGGTTTCGGTCTTGGCCTGCGCCGCAGCGCCCTGGGTCTGTGCAGCGGCGCCTTGGGCGCTCAAGACGAGTGCCGCCGCAATCAAAGATGCCCATGCCAGCTTCATTGAACCTCCTGTAAGGCCCGGGTCTGCGCGGTGTGGATGTGGCAGATGGCGATGGCCAGGGCGTCGGCGGCGTCGGCCGGGTGCGGCGGATCGGCGAGTCCTAAGAGCCGCGCCACCATGTATTGGACCTGTTCCTTTTTGGCCAGGCCGTAGCCCACCACACTCGATTTGATCTTCAGCGGGGCGTACTCAGCCACCGGGATCTTCCGGCTTGCAGCAGCCAGCAGGGCCACGCCCCGCACTTGGCCGAGCTTGAGCGCCGACTTGGCATTCACCGAGTAAAACACTTCTTCAATTGCCACCGTATCGGGCTGCCAGCGTTCGAGTTCCGCCGTGAGCTCGCGAAACACCTGCTCTAGACGCTCAGGCAGCGGCTTGGACCTGGCCAGCCGGATGGCACCCCAGGCTTTTGGAATGAGACCCGGCTCGCGTCCGGCATCGGAGGTCTCCACGACGCCAAACCCTGTGACTTCGGTTCCGCAATCGATGCCGAAGACGCGCATTCAGCACAAGTTTATCGCAGGAGCGGGCGTGAGCGGGCAATTTTCGGAGCGCTGAGAGCAGGCGCATTCCGAGAGGTACGGGTACTGCCGGCGGCCGAAAAAATCCGTGGCTGCCGGTGTGCTGCCTGAAGCGGAACGGAAGTATACTTGCTCCACTTCCCCCTTCGGTAAGAACTTCTCTGGAAAGGAGCTTCCCATGGCCACTTATCTAGCACAGGTTTCCTACACCAGCGCGGCGCTGGCCGCCCTGATGGCGAATCCCCAAGACCGCACCGGCGCCATCCGGGAACCGATTGAAAAGCTCGGCGGCAAGCTGATTGGAGTCTGGCTCGCGTTTGGCGACTACGACGTTGTGTGCCTGATCGAGATGCCGGACGTGATCAGCGCCGCGGCTATGGCACTGGCCATCGGCGCCGGTGGATCGCTGAAGGCGCAGAAGACAACGCCGCTGCTCAGCGTGGAAGAGGGGCTGGCGGCGATGAAGAAGGCGGCTGCCTCGGGGTACAAGCCGGTTTCGGCAAAGTAAAGCACGTTGCCGGTATGAAAGCTGGGTGAGCGGATGGGCGGGGGTGTTTGCGGAACCCGTCAGTGGAGAAGCGTCACGTCTGTATTTCGTACGCATTTTAATGCGGAGTTTGCAGAGCTCCTGCGATCGGATGGTTTCGATAGGTTAAATTCAGAATGGTGCTGCGATTCTGCTTTTGCCTGAGGAGGGCGACACTGCCATGGCGGAGAGTAACAACGAGCTTGCAACTCTGTTTCTCGATTTTTCGCGGCAGAAGTCATTTGGCCAGTATTGGCCGCGCATGAAGGAATGCGTTGTGCGGTTATCGAACGAACAGGTGTGGTGGCGTCCCAACGACTCAAGCAACAGTGTGGGCAATCTGCTTCTGCACTTGAACGGCAATGTGCGCCAATGGCTGGTGGCGTCGTTCAACAAGCAGGAAGACTTACGCGACAGACCGGCGGAGTTTGCCGCGGAAGGTGGAGAGTCTGCCACCAGACTGCTGGAAATTCTGGGAGCCACATTGGACGAAGCCGCTAAAGTGCTGGATCGCCTGACCGTGGATGAGTTACTCGCTCCTTACGAGATTCAGGGCTATCAGGTGCGAGGTCTCGATGCCGTCTACCAGGTTGTGGAGCACTTCGGCCTGCATCACGGGCAGATTATCTATATCACCAAGTACCTAACGAGCAAGGATCTCGGGTTTTATAAGGAATTGAACAAGAGCGGCCGGGCTAAGTAACGGGTCATCGCGAACGTTCGGGTTCGCGCATTTGGCTCAGGTACAGCGCTGCGAAACAGAGCGGTGCCGGAACTCGCCGTCTCTTGATTCGAGGGCTGACTGTTCCCCAACTAGCAGATCCCACCACCCCAACCCGCTACAATTCTGCCATCCCGATTTCCGTCCCTGGAGGTCTACCCTGGAATCCCGTTCCGCAATTTTGCTCCTCACTGCTCTGCTGTTTGCCCCCAGCTCCCTGAACGCGCAGGCCAGGCGTCCCACTCCGCCCACGCGCAATCCCCACACCCCCGGCTTCGTCAAAGCCACGCAACTGCCTGACGGCCACGTCCCGCCGCCCACCGCCGACGGCAACTTCATCATCGGCCCCACCCACACGCCGGCGCCCGAGCTCGCCGCCTTCGCCGCCCAGCCCCATCCCAAGGGCCAGGTCCCGCACTTCACCCACGGCCACGTCACTGTCTTTACGATGACTTCGGCTGAAAGCAAGATCTACCCCGGCATCGCCCTCATCCCTGACGTTCCCGGCAAGGCCGATCCCAACAATCCGGCGAAGATGATCGTCACCAACAGCCACCCCGCGCCGTGGACGCGCGAGGTCGCCGTCTACGTACCCGCCGCTTACAAGCCCGGCACGCCGGCGCCCTTCATCGTCGGCGCTGACGGCCCCGACTGGATGCTCTTCGCCGCCCTCGACTCTCTTATTGCCGAGCACCGCCTCCCGGTCATGATCGGTATCTCCATCGCCAACGGCGGGCAGGACGCGCAAGGCAGCGAGCGCGGCCTTGAGTACGACACCATGTCCGGCCGCTACGCCCGGTTCGTCGAGACCGAGGTCCTCCCGCGCGTTGAAGCTCATGCCCACGTCCAGCTCACCCATAACCCCGATGGCCGCGCCACCATGGGCGGCAGTTCCGGTGGCGCGGCAGCCCTTGAAATGGCCTGGTACCGCCCCGACCTTTACCACCGCGTCCTCTCCTATTCCGGAACCTTCGTCAACCAGCAGTGGCCTTACAACCCCGCCACGCCTCACGGCGCATGGGAGTTCCACGAGCACCTCATCCCCGAGAACCCGCGCAAACCCATCCGCATCTGGATGGAGGTAGGCGACCACGACCTCCTCAACCCCAATTCCATGCACGATGGCATGCACGACTGGGTGGTGGCCAACGAGCGCATGGCGCGCGTGCTGGCCGCGAAGCACTATCACTATCAATTTGTCTTTGCTGAAAACGCCGGCCACGTTGACCACGCTGTCCGCCTCCAGACCCTTCCTGAAGCACTGGAGTACGTCTGGCAGGGCTATCGAGGAACCGCACAACGCAGAAATGCATCGCATTGAAACGGAAATGAGCAGCGATAACGGGTTGTTGGTTCCTGAGCGGGGTCGCGTGAGGCGTTTAATAGAAGCTCATGCGTCACAGCAACGTCTCAACCACCATGAACGTGCACAACAAGGCGACCATGCGAGCGAAGCGCAAGCGAACTCAAAGGTTGTGTAGATGAAGATGAGAAATGTGCTGCCAACCGCTTGAGGTCGGTATGGCGTTGACGTGGGATTTTCGGGGATTGTACGGAAGCAAGATTATTGTAAGTAATTGATAATATGGCTCCTCAGGTAGGACTCGTTCTCCGCACGCACCTCGCAAAGTTTTGAAAATACGTAACTTATTGAAATTAGACGTTAAAATATTTCGCATATTTCGCAGGATTCGCCTGTTTCATGAATCCATGGGACAGTTTTTAGGACAGAAGATTCCTAAAGCGGTGGTGTACTTGGCCGCACATTTTCTCTCGGTGAACAGGACACCAAATTTGGACACCAAGCCCGGGTGGTAATTTACCTTCTCCGAGCTGAATCTTAGCATCTGTATTTTCGTGTAAGCCGTCTCAGTCTTGGGCGAATTCTTGGGTTTCCGCCCGCAGCATTCTCCCGTATCTACGCCTTTGCTAACCTATGCAGCAGGATTGGTTTCGCGGTCCGCTCACCGACACGTTCCGTTGCTCGATTGAACCTTCAATCTGCGAAACCAAGTGCCGGTTCTCCGGCGGCGAGCAGACCGGTGGACGTCTCGGGCTGCTCCTCGGCCTCGTCCGCGTTGCCGAAAACCTCCTCGCGGATGATGCGTTCGGTGGCCTCACGCAGATACTCATCGAGTGCACGGGATATCTCCAGATACTCCGGCCAGAGCGTCCGGTTGATAAAGGACTCGGGCGCGCGAACCAGGATCGTCGAATAGCGTTGCCGCGGATATCGGTACGGGCGCAAACCGTAGCGGCGGCAGAGCGCCAGAAACGCCCGACGCTTCCAGGGATCGGGTAGACGAAAGCTCATTTCGATGCTGCGTTCGGTCTTCTCGGTTGCGGCCAGCGCAGCGCGAACCCTGTTGAGCGCAGCCTCAGCGGCCTCGCGCTCCCCAGCGCTGGTGGCGCCCTCGAACAGTGCCGCAATCTTTCTCAGCTTCTCGCGAAGCTCCTGCTCTGTGCTCAACGCCTGAATCTCTCCCCGATTCTCTGCCGATCACGCGGGCTCAACGCCAGTCTAGCGTGCCTATTCGCGTTGCGCGCCAAAGCTTGGTGATTTGGCACGTTTCACCGAGCCAAAAGCATCGGGCTCCTAGGCGTTAACCAAGCAGTAACATTTTGTTCTGAAAATCATATGCACGAGCCGCGATTCAGCCGAGCTCAGAGCCGGAAAACGCCCCAAACACGGTGCAAAAGGGCGAAATTGAGACCGAAAAAGTTCAAACTTCCGAGTAGCCGACGAACCTCCCGCGACCCTGCCGAGATCTGCGAGTTTCCTTGCAACCAGCGGATTCCTCGATACTTGGCGCAGTCGGCTCTGAACTCGACACCCTGCGCCTTCACAGTGCGAAGCTGACCATTTTGCTGGAGGTGCAACCGGGTACTCTCGGGTGCACTTGTTCGCGCCCATGACAAAAGGGCTTGAAATTTGCTCCTATTAAGCCCAGCGCAATGAGCGAGGGATTTCGCCGATCCGGCTGTGTCAAAAAGGTAAAGCTTTTCAGCCGACCCCAAAACAAGTACAACAGACTCGAGTTGCACTAAAACTAAGCCCGGGTTGTCGGAACCTATCCCCGAGCAATTTCCTGATGGCCGACCTATACACTCGATGCTCACCAGGATGAGGTTCACGCCGTACACGCTCTCAATGTTCCACGGAAGGCAGGTCTCAGCTTCAGTAACGAACCCGGTGCTGAAGCTTCTCCGTCATCCCTCACCGCTAGCTGTCCGTGAGACCAAAATGTGACGGGGTGAACCGCTTTCACTACCCCATGCCACACCGATCACGCCGCGCGATACGGATTTTTTGTTCTGGCGCGCATAGTTCATGTCATTCTGCGTCGTATCAAGGCTATAATTGCGGTAAATTAAGTATCAAAAAATGACCAATCAGCCGCACAGGAAGGCCTTTTTGGCGCTGCTGGTCCTGCCGATACTGGCAATGGGCCAGATTCACCCTCAGGGAATGGGACATCCCATCACCGGGCCGCTCCCCCCTGGAGCGAAGTCTCCGAAATGCACCAATCGCCCCATCCCACAATTGGAAGACATTACCGCCAAGACCGGGATCACCTTTACCCATACCTCGTCCAAGATCAAGAAATACATCTTCGAGTCCATGAACGGCGGTGTCATCGTCTTTGACTACGATCGCGACGGATGGCCTGACATCTATTTCACCAATGCGCCGACCATCAAAATGTCTCTGGACAAACAAACAGCGATGGGCGCGCTCTATCGCAACAATCACGATGGCACCTTTTCCGACGTAACTCAAAAGGTGGGAATCACCAGGGCGTGCCTCGCCATGGGCGGCGCCGTTGGCGACTACGACAACGACGGCTGGCCCGACCTGTACATTACCTGTCTCGGCAAAAACATCCTGTACCACAACAACGGTGACGGCACCTTCTCTGACGTGACTGCGAAAGCCGGCGTGGGTGATAGCCGCTGGTCGGCAGGATCCTCTTTCGGCGATTACGATGGCGATGGGTACGTCGATCTCATGGTCGCTAACTATGTTGACTTCCATCTCGACGACCTGCCCCAGTTCGGCAGTTCATCCTTCTGCAAATACCGCGGCGTCGACGTGCAGTGTGGTCCTCGCGGCCTGAAGGGCGCAGGCGACGTTCTCTACCATAACAACGGAGATGGCACCTTCACGGATGTTTCCACGCAGGCAGGGGTAAACGACCCGAGCGGCTACTACGGGCTGGGAGTTATCTGGGCCGATTTCAATAACACCGGTCATCCCGATATCTACATCACCAATGACTCCACACCGAAATTCCTTTACCGCAATCTGGGCAACGGAAAATTCGAGGAGATCGGTTACGAATCCGGAACCGCATTCAGCAACGACGGCGCAGAACAGGCATCCATGGGAATTGCGGTGGGCGATTACAACCACACCGGACGTCCTTCCCTCTATGTCAACAACTTCGAAAACGAAAATCCCGACTTATATCGCAATGACGGAGACTGGAACTTCACCGAACAATCGTTTTCTTCCGGCCTTGCGGTTGCAGCCCTGCCCTGGGTGAAATGGGGAACCGCCTTCGTCGATCTGGACAACGACGGATGGCTCGACCTCATCACCGCGACGGGCCACGTTTACCCGCAAATGGACCAGATCCCCTCCGATCCAGGCTACCGGCAACCCAAGCTTCTCAGCATGAATCTGGGGAATGGAAACTTCTGCGATGCCAGCGCGGAAGCCGGCCCGGCACTTGAAGAACGACGCGTATCCCGCGGTCTGGCTGTGGCCGATCTCTTCAATGACGGCAACATGGATGTTGTGGTCGAGGATCTCGATGGCAGTCCCATGATCCTGCGCAACCGCGGAATTCCCGGCCGCCATTGGGTCAGCTTCGAACTAGCCGGAACAAAGAGCAATCGCCTGGCGCTGAATGCACGCGTCAAAATCGTTGCCGGGGGAATAACGCAAACCGGCGAGATTCACAGCGGCGGCAGCTATCTTTCTCAGAACGATCTGCGGCTGCATTTTGGCCTCGGCTCCGCCACCAAGATTGACAGCGTCGAAATCCACTGGCCCTCCGGAACCGTCGATCACATCGGCAGCCTCCCCGCGGACCACTTCTACTCAGTCCTGGAAGGCCACGGAATCGTTCCTGCGCAAGAGATCCGCCCCAAACTGCGCACACATCCTGATCATGCAAAATGATGGCCCCGTGCCCATCCCTCATCGCCTGGAACCACTCGTCGCAGTTGACGCACCTTCATGCTTGGCCGTCGTTTGAGCTGCCCGAAGCTGCTCGTAGATGCGCCGCTCCTTCTCTGCGTCCGGCATTCTGAAAGCGCGCTCATATGCGCGTGCAAGCTCCTGGTGATAAGACGCCTCAGCCGGGTTCAGGCGCACAGCCCGCTCAAGCTCCAGAATGGCTTGCTCCGTTTTGCCGGTCTTCAGATCCGCTTTTCCCAAACCGTAGTGGGTCGCAGGATCGTTTGCGCTTAGCCGGTTTGCCTCCTTCAGCTCCTGGATCGCCTTCTGCCAATCCCCTTGAAGTTCCGCAATCTCGCCCAGGCTGCGATGCACCTCGGCAATTTCCGGATGTGCCTTTTCCAGAGCCTCCAGGTGTTGCCTGCCCGCCGAGATCTTGCCGGTCTTTACAAGCGATTCCGCATAGATATATTCCATCTGTGGAATCGACGTGATACTTCCCTCCGCGCCTTTGAGTGACTCGAGGCAACCGCTATAGTTATGCACCATGAATTCGCTCATCGCCAACGCGGCGCGTATGCCGGAATCACCGGAGTGCGAACGAAGATACCTGCTGAGTGGCGGAATCGCCTCGGAAAAATCGGAGGCCAGAAACGCGGCGTGGCCCAGGTTGTAATCCAGCCCGCCCAGCGAAGGTTCCCAGGCGGCCGCTCGCTTGAAGTACTTCACCGCATCGGAATATTTCCTTTGCGATGCAGTAATGGCGCCCAGGTTGTTGTAACTGTCTGCAATGGGCGCAATGAGCTGTTTCTCGAATGCTATCTGCTTCTTCACCGCCTCGGGATCGGCAGGAGTCGAAACAACCGGCAGCGTAACCGCGGAATCTGCCGCGCTTGAACGGGTTGTATCGCCACCGCCCGATAGCATCCCCGAAAGCTTGCTCCGGTCTTTCTTGAGCGCCCGGTCGGTAAAGGTGCGTGCAATCTGCATCTCCGCATGCGCTTCCTTTTGACGGTGCTGCCGCATCAGGATCCGCCCCAGCAGAAAATGCGCCTTCTGAATCTGATAATGATTGCGGGAAATATCCGTGGTTAGTTCGATCGCCTTGCGAAGATTGGGTTCAGCCTCGTTGAAGCGGTTGGTATTGAAGTACATCTGCCCCAGATAAAGAAAGGCGTCGGGATTCTTCTGATTCAGTGCAATGGCTCGCTTCAGATACCGTTCCGCTTCGCCATATCTGTGATAACCCGCTTCAATCTTGCCCAGTGCCGCATAAGTCAAAAAGTCGTTCGGTGAAATCGTCAGTTCTTCTTTAAGTTGTGCCTCGGCCTCCCGCAAGGTCTTCTCATCGTCGCCGGCCGCCAGCAGCGCCGCCGCCACGCAATAGTGCGCCCCAGGATAGCGCGGATCTTCTGCAATCACCTTCTTGAATTCGGTAACTGCCCGCGGCGTAAAATCCGAATTTCCGTATGCCAGCCCAATCTGCATATGGAGCGCAGGGCTCTCCCCCACCAACGCCTCGATCCGATCGAAGTTCTCCACCGCGCATTTTTCCTCATCGAGGTCCAGGCATACCACCGCAAGGTCGTATTCGTTGGCAAAGCTGGGATCGAGCGCAACTGCCGCTTCCAATTCCTTCCTCGCATCCTGATCCCGATTCATCTTGTGAAGCGTACGCCCCAGAATCTGGTGCGCTCTGGCCGATCCCTTCGGATCGTTCGCCTCGTCCTTCAGCAGCTCTCTGGCCAGCAACTCCGCGCGTTTCAGATCCCCTGCCTGCAATGCCGCCATAGCGTAATTCTGTCGAAGCAAAGGCGAGTCAGGACTCAATGCCGCTGCCTCGTCGAAGAGCGCTGAAGCTTTCGCGTACTCGCCAACCTGCGCCCGGCTGTTCGCGAGTTCGCCCAGGGCTGCAGTAAGAAACTTGCGGTACTGTATCGCGGCCCGGTCCAGATCTCCTGCCTTCTGGAACCGCAGAGCAGCGTCGTGCAGACTCTGCAGAGAGGAGCCATCCGGCTGCCTCTCCTGCGACCGCAGAGATGGCGCGATGGCGGCAAGAAGTGCAACCAGCGCGCCGGAAAGAACGCTCTTGCCCATGATGAGCCTGGCCTGCCGGCGTAACATCATTCGTCCTCTAAGATAAGTTGTCACTATTTTGCCACGGTTTGGTAAATAATTCCGACAAGATATGAATTGGGACGCCGCGATGCCTAACCCTCTCCAGCGACAGAGAACGGCCGCGGGCAAAGAAAAGCGGGAGGGGAGCGGAAAAGCCCTCCTCCCGCTGTGATTGGGAGCCGGATTAGAAAGAGTACTTCACGTTCAACTCAATGATTCGTGCATACGGCGCCTGCGATTTGGTGTCCGTCACGCCAAATGCGTTGGTTCCGGTGGAACTCTGGTTGTAGTTCGGCGTAATTGCCTTGCTTGCGTAGTCCACGTTGTAGTTAAGCGTGAGCGGATTCAAACTGCTGAACTGCGGCAGTGGATGGTTCAGCCAGTTAAACGCGCTCGCCCGCACCTCTACCTGGTGGTTTTCATGAATTTTGAAGCTTCTGGCGATCGCCAGGTCGTTGTTGAAGAAGGCCATGGCTCGCATGTACGGCCACTTCTGGCCGCCCTGTGTTCCCACCGCCGGAGCCATAAAGCATTTCCCGTTTAGGAGTTGGTTACGTGCACGGTTCGAGGTCGGGTTGCAGGTCAGCGTCGGCATGATCGGATAAGTTGCGTCTGTGCCGAAGTACGTCGGAGCCCCCAAGTTGTTGGTGATCCCACGATCGGCCGCGTCGCTGGGCAGACCGGTGTACTGCAACCCCATGTTGAAGTTCGGGACAGCATTCCCAAGAGCAGTGGGAATGTAGCCACCCGCCTGCCAGGTGGAAATGCCGCTGATGATCCACCCGCCGAGCATCTGATCCAGCAATCGGTTGCCGGTAGCGACCCTGCTGCTGTTGTACAGGTAGGTCGCGTTGAACACCCAGGGACGGTCAATATTCAGCGGGCCATAGTTCAGGTCGATGTTGTACGGGTTTTCCTGCAGACCGGTACCAAGAGCCTTTGACCAGGTCGTGTTCACGTTGAACGTGAACTGTCCGCTGGTCTTGGTCAGCGATGCCTGCAGACCGTTGTAGTTGGCGTACGAGATGTTTTGCATCATGTAAATAGGATTGGTGCCGTACGCCAGGCCAAACGGGTGGTAATCCGCCCGCTTGTTCGCAATCATGGTGCCGTCTAACTGTTGGCCCAGGTTTTCCGGGTTGGTCGATGTAATCCCAGTCACGGGATCGGGCTGGAAGAAGGCGCCAATCGGCGTCTTGTTCTGGTTGGCAAATTCGGTATAGTTGCTCCCCTGCAGGTCCTGGGCGTTAGTGGAAAGCTGGGTGGACTGGTTTCCAACGTACGCAATCTCAAATTGCGTATTCCAGGGCAGTCTCTGATCGATCGTCAGGTTATAAGCCTGCGTCATCGGCTGGCCAATATCCGTCGGATCGAAGCCCGTGTAAGTTCCCTGAACGCCGCATGGTGGAGGGTGGATTGCCGATGGGCACTCCTGATACTTCAGGCTGCTGATGTTCTGCAGTTGGAGCCGGGCGCCCCTGCTTGTGTCAGACTATAGGCCCTCATATGCTGAGCGGTGGGCAATGCTCCGCCGGGCGTGTTGGTTTGGGTAACGTAGCGATATACGCCCCATCCGCCGCGAACCACTGTCCTCCCGTTCCCGAACAGGTCGAAGGCCATGCCAAAGCGCGGATCGGGATACACAAAACGGTTCGGCTGGCCGCTCAGCGGTATACCCGCGTCGATCGCATGCCAATAGAATCCAGGAGCATACTTCCCGTTGTAGTAGTCCTGCATCACCCGATCCTTGTAGAAGACGGGCAGTCCGATGCGATTGCGGTCGTACCAGTGGCCCACGTGCTCAAAACGCATGCCAAGCTCCACCGATAACCTCGGGGTGAGCTTCCACGAGTCATTGATGAAGACCGCTGTGTTCATGTAGGCAAGGTCCGCAATGGGAGCCGAGTCGTTTTCGGCATAGCGCGATGCAATGCCGGCCACAAAGTTCGCCGTCGCGTTGTACTGCGAACCGATTACGCCGTTACCCGGGTTCACAAAATCCGGGTACTGGCCAGCCTCGAAATACAGTTGGCCATCCATGTAGCTGGCGAAGGTGCTTTGCCAGTTATCCGTGGTCTGCGTGAATCCGCCCAGCTTGAGGGTGTGCTTTCCCCACACCTTGGTGAGCGTATCGCCGAACTGCGGCGCCTCCTTGCGCACGCCATACTGTCCCGGAGGGTTCTCGAAGATCGAGGCTTGCGAGAAATCCGGGAAGGTCTGGTTCCCGGCGCTGTTGTACGCGGGAATGTTCAGAGTTGGAGCCGAAAAAACCTTTCCGTAGGGGTAGTTCAGTGTGCTCTTGTAGGCAGCCGCGGGATCCGGCGTCGTAAACGGGAAACTGCCGAAGGCCCATGCAGCCATAAAGTCATTGGTCGTGGTCGGGTTAAAGTTGTGCACAATGTGCCCGGCCAGCACCTTGCCGTAGAACCTCTGTGTCACGCCGCCGCCCGGGAACGGGATGGCGTTGCCCGGCGTCCAGTAGAGGTGGGCTCCATTGCCCTGCGCCAGACCCGAATCATAGGCCTGCTGGTAGCTCCCATAGATCTTCGTGTTCTCTCCCCACAGGTAATCGAGGCGCACACGATAGATCCATCCATTGTCGATGTTCTCGATCGGCTGGTAATAGTTGTAGCCGCCGGGAGTCATCGAAGGATCGGCGTTTGCCGCGGGCCAGATCTTGGCCAGTGCAGCAGCACCAGGATCCAGGAAACCAGCAGGAAATTTCTGACCCGCATCCGTAAGGTATGTCTTGCCGCCGACAGAGTACTCCCCAGTGGGAGTCGGGTGCGGCAGCGTCGCCGTAGTCGTTCCGTTCGCAAGCACTGTCCCGCCAAGGTCGCTGCACCACGGCCCTCCGCCATAACCGCTAGGCGGGTTGCCCTGGAAGAACCCGTGGGGGCAAAGCTTGACGTTCTCGGGATCGTCCATGCTGAAGTTGCCGCTCATCATGGCCGGGGTGGGAATATACGACCTCAGGACATTGGCGCTGCCCTGGTTCTGCAACCACCGCTCATACCCGGCCCAGAACATCAGCTTCTTGTTTGTAAAGGGAACCGGACCGCCAAAACTGCCGCCCGGGTAGTAATAATGCTCATCGCCGCGCCCAACGCCCTGGTGATTGTTCTGCCAGTTGTTCGCGTTCAGCACGTTGTTGCGGGCATCAAAGTAGGCTTCGCCGTGGTACTCTGCGCTGCCCGATTTGCTGATGGTGCTGATCACCACCGGCCCGAACGGCACGTCCGCCCCAAAGTTCGAGGCCTGTACGCTCACTTCAGAGGTCATATTCGGGTTCACAATCGAAAGCGATGACCCCATGTTGCCTACGTCGATGATGTTGGCTCCGTCAGACAGCAACGATGTCCCGCCGCGGTAAATTGCACCGCTGATGTTCACGCCCATGCCCACCGAACTACTCTGCACGTGGGCTACAAGGGAATTGAACATCGGCGAATTGTTCGTCAGTCCGGTCGACATAGTCGTTGCGCCGGGCAGAACCGATATAAGCTGGGTGGTGTCGCGGCCCACGATCGGTATGTTTTCGATTTCCTGGGTGTTGAGCACAACCGTACGTTGGCCGTTCTCAATCGGAATCATCTCCGTGTTTGCGGATACTGTCACCGTCTCGCCTGCAGTGCCCACTTCAAGAGAGAGCGCAGCGACGGTACGCGACTCACCGGCGTGCAGCTCGATTCCGGTGACGATCTTGGTTTTGAATCCTTTTGCGTCAGCTTTGATGTTGTAGATGGCCGGCACCAGAGATGGGAACGCGTAAACGCCGGCTTGGTTGGTTGGTACTGTGCGGCTATCACCTGTTGCTACATTCGTTAGCGTCACCTGAGCGCCAGGTATCACGCCTCCCGTCTGGTCTTGGACCGTTCCCGAAATCATCGCGGTGGTCTGCGCCTTCAGGACTGACGGTATCACTAACCCCATGAGCCCAATTACCAGGAGCGGAAAGGCTGCCTTCCAAGTAAGGGATCTTATCGAGAACTTGCTTCGATTCATAACTTTCTCTCCCTTTCTTAGCTCGCAATGCACTCCTCTCCTATGTGCTGAATATGCACGACGAGCTGTGCGCACCAGCCATTCGCAGTCCACAGATACTGCGACTGTGTGTTCCGGGAAATATAGCACTAATCTGGGATATGTCAATGGAGAAAAGCGATTTATTTAGTGTCGTCCATACTTATCTGCGTGTTGCATATCACATTCAGCTTATTTCATCGTAAGCTTCCTATCCACTTAGGATCGTTATCTTTTAACCTTACGGATATGAAGAATTTTCTGAAGATAGAAATATTACATCGTATCAGGAAGATCAAATCGGCATGAAAGTAAGGGTATCGAAACGGTTGATTACCCTGATTACTCCAGCCGTAGCCCACGAAAAGGGAACGTTACACACGTCAAGACGCTCTCCACGAGATATCGGGGATATCACAGGAGACTCAAATGACATACATGAGATTGCGCTTGCCGCAATTCGAAGGCGGCTCCGCCATGCTTTTGGACCTCGCACCTTTATGGTTCAGAACCGTGTAGGTCCAACATTTAATGAGGGGTAGCAAAGGAGCCGCACTGGTTTTTGGGGTCAGTTGGCGTGGAACTAAAGAGTGACCACTTCGCCCTGAAAGCGTCGGCTGCCCGACTTGTGAGAAAGGCTTGTGAGTGTTTATCACAACGCGGGTTCGGAAAAGAGCACACCGTCAGATGAAAGCCCGTAAAGCTGATCCCCGGAGACGGCTGGGAGTGCAATCCAGCCTCGGCGGGACGTCAAAAGAGAGGCATCCGCCGAATCGAGGATTTTCATCGATGAGTGCATCACAACATATCTGCGAAACGGCGCGCACCGAGCAAGCTGGCGCGAGAATCGAAGGTCCTATCGCCGTTTGAGCGGGTGAGCCATCCTTAGTCATGACGATCAGCCAACACTGTACCCCGTAAGTTCTTTTAGAGTGAAGTACTTCCATTGAGATCGAGATGCGACGAGCGATCCGGCGAACACATAGGTGTTTTGGCACTTGATCGGGCACCTAGGTGCTTGAGCGCGAACGCAGAAACAGAAAAAGAGAGTAGAATGCTTTCTGCTCTTGCGGGTCGCCGACAACGGAGTCGGTTTCTGCGTCGATCGGACCCGCAGCAAGACAGGCCACGAAGGGATCCGCATGATGGAGCGTATCCGGATTGTGAGGCGAACCTTCACGCTCTCCTCTCAGTCCGGGGAAGGTACAGAAATCAAAAGACTGGTACCGCTGCGGGAGGCTTGCAATGAAGCGCGCCACGATTTTGCTGGGTGAGGATCATTCCCTGGTTCAGGAGGGAATTCGGAAGCTGCTGGAGAACCGTTACGAGGTGGTCGGGGCGGCCAACAATGGCAAAACTCTTGTGCAGAAGGCTCTTCAGCTGAGGCCGGAAATTGTTGTGCTGGATATCAGCATGCCTATTCTCAATGGGATCGATGCAGCTCGCGAGATCCGCAAGGCACTTCGCCCCGCGAAGCTCGTATTCGTCAGCATGCATGCAAATGCCATTTACGTGCGCAAGGCCATTGAGGTGGGAACATCGGCATATGTTTTGAAGTCTGGAACTTCCGAGGAATTGTTGGAAGGAATCGAGGCCGCCTGCCGAAATGGCACATACTTCTCGCCTGGATTGTCACGCGAAATGATCGAAAGTGTCCGGAAGGGGCGAAAATCGTCTGCGCGGCAGCCCGGTGAGTTGACTGCCCGCCAACGGCAAATCCTCCAGTTGGTCGGCGAGGGCATGCAGAACAAAGAGATCTCCGAAACACTGAATGTTTCCGTCAGAACTGTGGAGTTTCATCGGAGCCGGTTGATGGCGAAGCTCAATGTCCGTTCCGTTGCAGAGTTGACCCGCCTTGCGATCCAGGAAGGCTTAATCAGCCCAACAGAATAGCGGTCGACCAGAGGTAAAAACTAGTGATCACAACAGATGGCTGAAGAGTAACAGGATGGCATATTAGAGTTAACGCTTCAGAATCAGTCTTGGACGCTGAGCATCTTCTGCACAGCGCACCCTTCCCAGGGCAGGGAAGCCGCACAATCTTACTGATACGGCCCATAATATATGCAACGAATATAGATCTTTCTCCGTCTAAATGAGCATGGAGAAGATCGATTCACGCGGCTTACCTGATGCGGTTCTGAACGAGCGGCGACGTCGGGCCGTAAAGTTGCGCGAGGCAGGTATAGCGGTACGGCAAGTCGCCGAGCAGTGCGAACTATCGACGCACACGGTGGTGGAGGCGCACAAGGCTTTTCGCAGGGGTGGTTGGAGTGCGGTGAAGGTCAAGCGTGGCGGCCGCCCGGTCGGCAGCGGTCGGCAGTTGACCGCCGAGCAAGAAGAGAGGATTCAGCAACTCATTCAGGACCGCACGCCGGACCAGTTGAAGCTGGCTTATGCGCTGTGGACGCGCCAAGCGGTGAGCGAGTTGATCGAGGCCGTGTACAACGTTCGGCTCACAGTGCGCAACATGGGCAAGTATCTGAAGCGCTGGGGATTCACGCCGCAACGGCCACTGAAGAAAGCTTACGAACAGTCGCCCGAAGCGGTTGCGAAATGGGTCAACGAGGAGTATCCAAAGATCGCTGCGCAAGCCAAGCAAGAGGGCGCTGAGATTCAGTGGGGTGACGAGACAGGCCTTCGTTCCGATGATGTGCGTGGCCGCAGTTATGCGCCGAAGGGAAAGACTCCCGTCGTGCTGGCCAACGCCAATCGCGCGAAGCTGAGCGTGATTTCGACGGTGACCAACAAGGGCCAGATGCGCTGGAAGGTCTTCTCGGGCGCTTTGAACGCCACGGTTCTGATCGGCTTTATGAAGCGGATCGTGCATGGACGGGAGAAGAGAGTCTTCCTGATTCTCGACAACCTGCGGGTGCATCATTCGAAGGCTGTGAAGAAATGGCTCGCGGAAAACGAAGAGAAGATCCAGGTTTTTTACTTGCCCAGCTACTCGCCGGAACTGAACCCGGACGAGATGCTCAACGCTGACTTGAAGCAGCATGTGACCAAAGCTGCTCCTGCCAGAAACAAGATCGCCCTGACCCGCACTGCCATCGGCGCTCTGCGCAGCATCCAGAAACAGCCAGACCGGGTCGAAAACTACTTCGGACAGAAAGACGTATGTTATGCCGCCGCGTAGCAATACTTCAGGGCCGGATCAATATGATCGGCTTTGGCCGATTCAAACCGGTAGGGAGCGATATAGGTCGCTCACAAAGTCGATATGTGCCTAGTCACGTCGCTCCTTGGTGGAACCACTTTATCCGTGGATGTCATTGCGCAAGGAATTGCCGCCGATCTGGCCGTAGAGATTCAGGAAGCCGTGATTCCACGACGCGCGGCAGACTGACGACGACGGCGGGGCTGGCCAGCCGCCAGCTCCGTCCGGCAGTTTGATCTTTTCCGATCCTGCTTTCGGAGTTCGTGAAGGGATAGCGTATGCGAGTTCGGGAAGGCGAGAATCATCGACTTTGAAGCCACTCGAGTGGACGCAGCAACGCAGACCGTGTTTCTCGAAGTGGTGCGCCCGGGGAGGCGCCTCCGTAGAAGAAGGAAGTTTCGGGGCGTGAGGGGATTGCGGGATTTGCAGCCAGACACCATTCTGGCTTCGGGCCAAATTTGTTGAGTCAGGAGTAAACCATGGTGGTCCGCGCGGTTCGGAGCGGGAGCGAAATCACCGGGCTGCGAGTGGGCGTGCGCAATGCCCGGCGCTATTTCGCTAAGCGGATACCTTTTGTTGAGTTACATCTGGGGCATCTGCGGATTGAGTGCGGCTTAGCGCCTGATTTTTGGCGTGGCCGACCTGAGATTCATGATTCCCGGTTGAACCTCTGGCTGAAATTCAAGAATCCCGGAGTGCGATCGTGCCGGGTGCCTATCAAGCTCACGATGAGCCCATCGGGGAAGAACACTTTTCGTTTGGAACCCAGCCCTCGGAATGGGAGATCGATGGCTACTCTGGCCGCTGCGCCTGTTTCGGGTTCCAGGCTAGAGGAACGTTGAGCCGGCGTCCTCTATTGTTGGGCCTGGGTGGTTGTTTCTGCGTGCAAACCATGTGATGAACTTTGGCCGCACGTTGCGCTTCCTGCCGTTTCTTGGTTGGACCGAGAGCGAGATGAACGTTGACCAAATCTAACACTTGAAAGCAGAAGGAGAATGCAACGATCATGACCAATTCCAGCAGATCCTCGATCATGCAAGCTGTCGGGGCCTTGGAGGATCTTCTCAATCACATATCTGCCATCCAACTCAACGCGGTGGATATCGACTCACCCCTCCTCAATCCGGAGATTGATTTTTCGGCTCATATTGATGTATATGGTCATAGCTGCACTCTCGTCTGCGCGGTGATCGCTGACGGCAGCACCTGCCGGTCCGGCCACACGGATACCATGACAACCGCGTCTACAGGGAACGGACCGCCGAGCAGGAACTCGCGTATCTCCTCCTCGTGCCCGTCCAAGTCGAGTCGGGTGGTCGGGCCGCCGATGCTCTTCCATTCCTGGACCGCCGCGCGCCAAAAGATGCTCATCGCGAAGTACACAAGCGCGTCCATGTCGATCGACGGAATCGCCGCGCCCGCATAGAGCGCGATCGTCGGTTGGACCATCACTGGCCCCGCCTGGATCAACGCGTCCTGCAGCTTGAACCCGTTCATGCGGGCCATGTTCGCGAGCACCCACGATTCACCGTTCTGGTTGAAGCGCTTCTCGCAATCGCTGCAGAACGCGTAATCTCTGAGTTGCTGCGACGAGATTAACGACACCTGGGACGTCATGAGGACAGGGTGCGGATTCTTCGCCGTGGGTGTCCGAAGCTGGGCGAAGATCCCCTTCGACATGAAGTGGCTGTTCTGTAACTCTCCGAATGTCTGGCATAGCTTGCATGTTCCAACGGGCATGGGGATAGACCTTCCAGAAGCTATTTTACAGTTAAGTAAACATCGGTTCGTAATGTTGCGGTCTCTCGTCCGCCGCTGGGCCAAACCTGTGGAGGTCTAACGATCCCCACTGGCCGGTAACGAAATGCCGTCAATACAAAAAACGACGCAGATAAAGAAGAGGCGATTTCGGAGGCGATAGTGGACTGGGAAGCTAAAGTGCCCTTGAGCAGCAGCCTATAGCTCAATCGACGCGGCGCGGTGGACGCCGAGTGTTATCCTCATCTCATGCCGCGCCACGAGAGTGTCACTGACGAATTCGTCGCCGAGCTGAAGGCGCGATTCGAAACCGAAGCAGCAGGAGTAAGAGACGCGCCGAACTGGCCCGAGGCGCAGAGACGGATCCCTATTGCTAAGGTTGCGAAGATCGTAGGGTGGAGTCCGGCCACGATGGTACGCATGGCAGACCGCTATGGCCACTTCTCTTTGAATGAACTGCGGGACGCTGTGGAGAGCATCAACGGGAGTCTTGGCGAAATTGGCTCGCCTGCATTGTCCAGTGTGTCTCATAGGAACGGAGAAGCAAATACCCTCAACTGAATGATCTAATTGAGTTGATGCAGTTGACGCGACGGCTGCAAACTTCTAATGAGCGAAAAATGTGCAATCTAGTTGAGGAACTGTTCAGCACTCCGATTCCCGAGCGAGTTTGGCACTACACCACAGTGAATGCTTTGGACGGAATCATTTCGTCTGGTCGAATGTGGGCTACTGATGCTCGTTTCACAAACGATAAAACAGAGTTTTTTCACGCGAGGGATGTGGGGTGTGCTTGGATTGATCGATTAGACGCTTCAGGCGCTTTGGGTATTTTGTCGGCAGGCGATCTTAAGGGCATGTTGGCTCACGCCTTCGATGAGGGACCTCTATCTCGGCTTCATACTCAGGTTTATCTCATCTGTTTTAGTCGAGCTCGTGACCGCCTCACGCAATGGACTCAATACGCGAGTAGCGGAGCGGGAGTTAGCATCGCCTTTGATCTTCGTTACATTCGCCCTCCAAGAGAAGCGGGGATTGCGGTAACGTTTGCACCCTGCATCTACGATCAGACCCGCAAGGAGCAACTCCTCGCTTCTGCTTTTAGCCGATGGACAGATACATTAAGTGAATTAGACATGCAGAGCCGTGATCGACTACGGACGTATGAGCAACTAAAGACATGGGAGATTATTGATCGCATATTTGGGCTGCAATTCTCGATGACCGACTTCCTAAGATCACAAACGGAGAAGTTTCGAGAACCCCTTCTTGAATCTTTGCGCAGGACTCTATATAACCTATTGCGCGTTGGGAGCCACTGCAAGGATGCCGCATTTTTTGCGGAGCAAGAATGGCGATTAGCAATGCCTAGACCGACGAACAGGTCGTCAGTTGAACATCCGATCAAATTCAGAGGGAAAAACGAGACAGTACCCTATTTCGAGTCGGATCTATTTCGGGAGGAGCGCCTCCCGATTGTCGAAGTGATGTTGGGGCCAACTTGTACCGAAGCAGAACTTGTACAAAGAATCCTGCAGGTTCACGGCTACGATTGTCCCATTACGACTTCTACTATCCCGCTCCGCGATCCTAACACGGTATGAACTACTTCCATGGCGCTGCAAATCGCTAATCAACTCTCGCTACGAATCGAGATGAAACGGGGTGGAAAATTTCACCTGTTCTTCGGCGAAATTGAAGAATCGTCCTTGGTATTTTCCCTGGTATCGGATGGGAGAGCGGAAGGGAAGCGGCCTAACTAATTGATTTAATTGGCTCCTCAGGTAGGACTCGAACCTACAACCCTTCGGTTAACAGCCGAATGCTCTGCCATTGAGCTACTGAGGAATCCGTGGCTTAAGTGATCCTTTATCAAGGTACCAGAGGAGGCCGGAGAGGTCAAAAGACAGGCTTTTGGCGCCGGCGGTGGCGATTCGTGCATCGGAAACGGTGCGCGGAAGGCGGTGGGACGGTACCATGGAAGAGGAGGTAAAGGCAGGCGAATGTCACGGATTTCACGGGTGAATCGCAGCGATGTGAGCCAGGATCTGGTGGCGCTGTTCGACAAGATTTTTGCGCAGCGCGGCAACGTGCCCAACATGTTCCGGGTGATGGCGCACCGGCCGGAGATTTTTGCCACCATGCAGGCGCACTTTGCCGCGGTGCTGCAGACCGGGACGGTGCCCACGCGGCTGAAAGAGCTGATCATTGTTAGGACCAGCCAGGTGAATGGGACTCCGTATTGCCTGGCCAGCCATACGCGACTGGCCAAGGGGTTGGGATGGAGCGATGACCAGCTTGCGAACCTGGCCGACTGGCCTCAGCGTGACGACTTTACTGCTGCGGAGAAGGCCGCGCTGCGGCTGGCCGAGACGGTAACCCGCGACGCCCATACGCTGAGCGACGAGCAGTTTGCCGAGCTGCGCGAGCACTACTCCGAGGGCGAGATTGTCGAGCTGCTGTGCTCGATTGGGCTCTTTAACTACTTCAACCGGTTTAACGACGCGCTGCAGATGCAGCCAACCAAACCGGGCGAGGGTGGGCCTGAGAAGGCGGTTGCAGCAGCAGCTGCCGCAAACTGATCTGCACTATTTCAAAATTTGAACGGAACGTCGGCGGGCGGTGGTGAATCGGATGAGCCGCCTAGCCAGAGTGAGCCTACAGAACGTATGAAACTGAATTTGCCAGAAGGCGATTTTCAAGCCTATCTTTTTGACTGCGACGGCACTATAGCCGATTCGATGCCACTGCATTACGTTGCCTGGAAAACGGCGCTGGGCGAGTGGAACTGCGAGTTCGACGAAGACCTGTTCTACGCATGGGGCGGCAAGCCAGTGCAGCAGATCATTGCCGATCTGAACGCGATGCAGGGACTCCAGATGCCGGTGGAAACGGTGGCCGTGCAGAAGGAGGGGCTGTATCACACCTACCTTCCGCAGTTGAAGGCGGTGCCCGAAGTGCTGGAGCATATCGAGGCGCAGCACGGGCGGATTCCGTTTGCGGTGGTTTCAGGCAGCGGGCGCGAGTCGATTGTGAAGGCGCTGACAGTGCTCAATCTGCTGGAGAAATTCGAGGTGCTGGTGGGCGCCGAGGACTACAAGCGCGCCAAGCCGGCGCCGGACCCTTTTCTACTGGCGGCGGAGAAACTGGGTGTGCCGCCGGAGAGTTGCCTGGTGTTTGAAGACACCGATATGGGAATTGCGGGAGCTACGGCAGCGGGTATGGTTGCAGTGAAAGTTCCGCCGCCGCTGCATCGCCGATAGCGGCTGCAACCGCGCATTAAGAAGGGCCGGCTTGGGGTGAACGCCGGCCGATTCCGAAATTCAATTCAATCAGTAAAGCAGCACGGCTACGCGGTAACCGGTGAATCCGTTTTCTCCGTGGGGTCTGCAACTGCCCACCGCGGCGCTGTGGTAGCGGCCGGAGGCCAGCTTCTGGGTGAGCGCCTTGGGCAGCACATTGAGGCTGGATGCCTGCCAGCGCATGAGAAAGCGCGGCTGCCTGCCAGGGCGAGCGGGTGGCATTCCCTGGTCGGTTGTGCACGCTCTGCGTGCCAGCAGCGGATTGGGGAGGATCTTGACACCGCTTACCCGGATCATATTGGCCACACGCGCTTCAATTTCGGGGGTCGTAAGGCGGCGGACTTCGGCGGAGAAGTCGGCTACGGCGTAAAGGACGCCGCGAGATTCGACAACGGCAGTTCCGATGCGGTCGACTTCGGGGTTGAGCATGTTGGCGCGGTGCGGCGGTGAGTGCATCCACTCGGTCTGGATTTCGTCAGGCGAGGAGCCGATGGCGATGTTCTCTTCAATAAGACTGAAGCGGGCTCCGGCGGCGGCGGCGCGTTGGGTGAGGTCGGGCTCGCCGCGGTACTGGTGCTCGATTGGTCCTTCGCGGGCCATGAGCAGGCAGTGCTGGCGGGCGGCCTCGGCGAGGTCCGGATCCCACTTGAGGCGGCCCACTCCGGCGCGGGCGCGGGCCTGGTTGGCAAGGGCAAAGAGCTGCGCTGCCGGCCCACGCAGGTCCTGACGGGGCTGGCGATCGTTCCGCTGGTTGTATTGGGCGTGTGTTACGGGCGCGAGAAGCAGAAGTGCGCCGAGAAAAAAAGACAAGGAAGTAACTTTGCTGTAACTCCTCATGGTGGTTTAGACACAGGGTGGGCGCGAGTGTCGCTGTATTCTGGCAATGTCCATGTCTTTTTCCTTTTCAGGAGCACTGGCTACATTTCGGAAACGTGCGCGGCGGCAACCACTGGCCGTGATGGGGATTGTGCTGCTCGTCGGGTTTGTGACGTGCGGTCTGGCGGCGCCGTGGATTGCGCCTTACAGCCCGTCGGCCATCAGCCTGACGCACCGGCTGCAGGGGCCGTCGCTTGCGCACTGGGCGGGGACCGACGAGCTGGGGCGGGATACGCTGTCGCGGCTGATCTGGGGGGCGAGGATTTCGCTGGCGGTTTCAGTGAGCGTGGTTTCTGTGTCGCTTTCGCTGGGGCTGGCCGTGGGTGGACTGGCCGGCTACCTGGGCGGCTGGGTGGATACAGCGCTGACAACCGTCGGCGTGAATACGTTTCTGGCGCTGCCGGGGATTCTGTTGGCGATTGCCTTTGCGGCGTTTCTGGGGCCGGGCTTTTCAAACCTGGTGCTGGCGCTGGCCATCGGCGGCTGGGCCGGCTACGCGCGGCTGGTGCGGGCGCAGGTGATGGCGGTGCGCGAGCGCGAGTTTGTGGATGCGGCGCGGGCACTGGGCGCCAGCGGGCCGCGCATCTTCTTCCGGCATATTCTGCCCAATATGATTCAGCCGGTACTGGTGCAGGCGACGATCGGCATGGCCGGCGTGATTCTGGCGGAGGCGACGCTGTCGTTTCTGGGGCTGGGGATTCCGGCGCCGGCGCCGAGCTGGGGATCGATGCTGAACGACGCGCGGCTGCACCTGTTCGATTCGCCGCACCTGGTGCTGTTTCCGGCTATCGCAATTGCGGGCGCGGTGCTGGGATTCAACTTTCTGGGCGATGCGTTGCGCGATGAGCTGGACCCGCGGACTCGGATGGAGATGGAGTTTTGAGCCGGATCTCGAAGAAGATTGGCGTGGTCAGCGATACGCATGGCCTGCTGCGGCCTGAGGTCACTCCAGCGCTTGCCGGCGTGGAGCGCATCTTTCACCTGGGTGATGTGGGCCGGTTCTCGATTCTGGAAGAACTGGAGAAGATTGCTCCGGTCACGGCGGTGCGCGGCAATGTGGACCGCGAAGGGAAGTGCGCGGAGCTGCCGGAAACTGAAGTTGCGCTTGTGGAGGATGCGGCGCACGGAGACCGCTATATCTACATGCTGCACGACCTGAAGACGCTGCACCTGGACCCGGCGGCGGGGCGCTTTGCAGCAGTGCTTTCAGGGCATACGCATGTGCCGAATTTCTACCATCGCAAGGGCGTGTTGTATTTCAATCCCGGCTCGTGCGGGCCGCGGCGGTTTGAGCTGCCGGTGACGGTGGGGCTGCTGACGATGCGAGAGGATGGCGAGCTGGAGGCTCGGGTGGTGCCGATCCTGTGACATAGAAACTTAGGGATGGAGTCTCCCGCGTTTGCGATCGGCCGCCCTGAGGACGGGCCTGCTGAAGCGCGGTCTGTTGAACTGCTCGAACCGATCTCCTATTTGCCGTGGTGGGTGGCAGTTCGCTTTGCGGATCGGGAGATTACATCGATCTCGAAGAGCTTGGGCCAGAGCTTGCCGGTAACGAAGAGGCGATTGTGCGTGGCGTCGTAGGCGATGCCGTTAAGGACGGCTTCGGAGTCGCTGACGGAACCCGGAGGCAGCAGGCCTTTGAGGTCGATGTAGCCGAGGACGTTGCCGCTTACGGGTGAGATGCGGGCGATGCGGTTGGAGTGCCAGATGTTGGCGTAGATCTGGCCGTGGATGTATTCCAGTTCATTGAGCTGCGTGACGGGCTTGCCGTTGTCTGTGACCTTAATGCTGCGCACCTGTTTGAAGGTGCTGGGATCGAGGAAATGCAGCGTGGCGGAGCCGTCGCTGAGAATGAGGTTCTTGCCGTCCTGCGTGAGGCCCCAGCCTTCCCACGGGCAAGGGAAGCTGCGGATGAAGCGGAAGGTCTTAAGGTCATAGACCAGGGCGACATGCGATGTCCAGGTGAGCTGGATGAGTTCGTTGTGCCAGTTGGTGAGGCCCTCGCCGAAGTAGCGGTTGGAGAGCATCTGGAACTTGATGATGCGGCCGGTAGTGAGGTCTTCTTCGCGCAACGAGGAACGGCCGCGCAGGCCGGTGCTTTCGTATAGATGGCCGTTGAGGTAGATGAGGCCCTGGGTGAAGGCTTTCGAATCGTGGGGGTAGGTGTGGACGACGCGGTAGGTGCTGACCGGCTGGGCCAGCACAGCAGTGGTGATGCATGTCCAGAAGAGAAATCGGGTTCGGTAACCAAACTGGGAAAGCATTTTGAAGAAGACCATGCAATTTCTAATGTACGTTGTCGGGCCTATGCCTATCCACACGGCGCCGGGACCGCTTGGGGACAACGTGGCGAAGCGGAAGGATTTCCGCGGGGTTTCAGAAGACGCTTGGCGATCAACCGGCGCCGAGATAGAGGAAGCGGGCCAGAAAGAGGATGGCGAGGATGTAGAGGAGCCAGTCCCGGCGGCGGAGTTTGCCCGCTGCCAGATGCAGGGCTGCCCAGGCGATGATGCCGAAGCCGAGGCCGTTGGCGATGGAGTAGGTGAAGGGGATGAGGACAAGGGTGAGAAACGCGGGCACGGCGACGAGGGGATCGTTCCAGTGAATCTCAGTGATGGAGGCCAGCATGAGCGAGCCGACGAGGATGAGCGCCGGTGCCGTGGCTGCTTCTGGAACCATACCGATGAACGGGGCAGCGCCGATGGCGGCGAGGAAAAGCAGTCCGGTGACAATGGCGGTGACGCCGGAGCGCCCGCCGGCTTCAACGCCGGCCGTTGACTCAATGTAGCTGGTGACGGTAGAGGTTCCGGTGAGCGAGCCGAAGACAGTGGCTGTGGCGTCGGCAAAGAGGATGCGGTTGAGGCGCGGAATGTTGTGGTCGGCTGCGATGAGGCCGGCACGCTTGGCAACGGCCATGAGCGTGCCAAGGTTATCGAAGAGATCCACGAAGAAGAAGACAAAGATGATTTCAAGCAGGCCCTTGTTGAGCGCGCCGCGAATGTTGAGCTTGAAAGCGGTGGCGGCGAGGGCGTGCAGGCCAACAGTGGAATGGTGCCAGTGGTCGAGGCGAAGCGCCCATGCCAGACCGGTGATGCTGAGGATGCCGATTAGGATGGAGCCCTTCACTTTGCGGATTTCAAGGGCGACCATGATGACGAGGCCCAGGAGTGCCAGCGCAGTGGTGGGATTCCTGACGTCGCCCAGCGTGACCAGTGTGTTGGGGTCGCGTATGACCAGGCCCGCGTTTTGAAAGCCGATGAAGGCAATGAAAAGGCCGATGCCGCCGGCAACCGCGGCATAAAGCTGATGTGGGATGGCGCGCAGGACCATCTGACGGATGCCTCCGGCGGTGAGCAGAAGAAAGAGAATGCCGGAGATGAAGACTGCACCGAGCGCCGTCTGCCACGGAATATGCATTTTGATGCAGACGGTGTAAGTGAAATAGGCATTGAGACCCATGCCCGGCGCCAGCGCAATGGGATATCGCGCGACGATGCCCATGAGTATGGAAGCGAAAGCAGCTGACAGGCATGTGGCCGCGGTGGCCGCGGGCACGGGCACGCCCGCCTGGCCCAGGATGGCCGGATTGACCAGGATAATGTAGGCCATGGTGAGGAAGGTGGTGACACCGGCGAGGATTTCTGTGCGCCAGTTGGTTCCCAGATGGCGGAATTCAAAGAAATCTTCCAGTCGCTTGAGCATAGGCGGGTGTCATTAGAAGACCATACGGGCGGCGGAACGCAAAGGAGATTGTGTGCCGCCTGGATTGAGGCGGCGTGAGGACTTCGGTATCCGGCGGTTATTTTGCGAAGTAGGCCTGATTGAGTAGCAAGTGGAGAGCAATGCTGGCTATAAAGCCGAGCATGATGGCCCAGGTCCATTTCAGATGCGAGAAGAAGGTATAGGTTCCGCGGCCGATACCCATGAGCGCAACCCCGGCGGCAGAGCCGATGGACAAGAGCGATCCTCCGACGCCTGCCGAGAGAGTAAGCAGCAGCCACTGGCCCAGGCTCATGGCAGGATGCATGGTGATGACGGCGAAGGTGAGCGGGATGTTATCGACGATGGCCGAGAGGACACCGACAATGATATTGGCCGCGGTGGCGCCCAGGCCGACATAGAGAATTGTCGATAGCCCGTTCAGGTAGCCGATGGCGCCCAGGCCGCCGATGCAGAGCATGATTCCGTAGAAGAACAGCAGCGTGTCCCATTCGACTTTTTCAAGGATGTTGAAGATGGAAAACGGTTTTCTGTTTTTTCCCTCTTCGCCGGACTGTGGCGAAAGCGTGGAATTGTGTGGTGTGCTTGCAAAGAGGCGGTCTTCAGCGCGATGAAGGAAGTAGGAGTACAAGTTGAGGCCGCCCAGGCCCATCATCATGCCGAGGAATGGCGGCAGATGCAGGATGTTATGGAGCGAGACCGTGCCGGCGATGGTGGCGAGGAAGAGCACGGCAATGGGATAGCCGCCCTTGCGCACCTTCACCGTGAAGCGGGGTGCGTCCGTCATCTTGTTTGGAATGGTGAGAGAGATGATGGCTGCGGGAATCAACCAGTTCACCAGGGAGGGAAGCAGGAGCACGAAGAACTGGGCGAAATGGACCGTTCCAGACTGCCAGATCATGAGTGTGGTGATGTCGCCGAAGGGAGAGAATGCGCCCCCGGCGTTAGCTGCGACGACCACATTGACGAGCGTGCCCACGGTTGCCTTTTTGTCATGCCCGAGAGTGGCCATGGCGACGGTGCCCATGACCAGAGCGGTGGTGAGATTGTCGGCGAATGGCGAAAGGAAGAATGCGATGGCGCCGACGATCCAGAAGATTTTGCGGGCGGAAAGGCGCATGGACGTCAGCTTGGCGCGCAGAACCTCGAAGACGTTTCGTTCGACCAGCGTGTTGACGAAGCTCATGGCCGAGAGGAGAAAGAGGAATAGCTCGGTGTATTCGAGGAGGACGTGGCGTAACTTCTCGCTCATTTCCGGGCCGAGGCCGCGGCGATCGAAGTCGATGGCAACCAGAATCCAGATGACGCCCGCGGCAATCATAACGGGCTTCGACTTGCGGAGCCCCAGCTTTTCTTCGGCGAAGACGAGTGCGTAAGCAACGCAAAAAACCGCAACAATCGTGGGGCCGATCCAATATGTCGATGCCATAGCGCCTATCCTTCCAGGGACATCATCGATCTATTTTGCACCATGAGGCCCCTCGGATTGCCGCAATGCGCCGCGAAATTGGCTTGGTCCCATATTCGGAAACGACTGATGTCGTGGAACATAGAGGCAGGCAGCGCCATCGTAGTCTCTAGTGTGATCTGTAGACCGAGTCTAACCCAGCAGTCGCGCAGCATCTCTGGCGAAACAGGTAATGGTAAAGCCTGCGCGGTGCAGGTGCCGGGGAGTGGCGTGCGATGAAAACGTGCGGTGAATCCAATCCCGTTCACAAGCCGCGCAGATCCACTTGGTCTTCTCCATCGCTGAATTTTTTCAGGCCGCAGTGGACGCATTTGCGAGCGAAGATGCCCTTGTCGAATCGCCAAGTTCTGGAGAACCACTTGTGGCAGCGCGGGCACAGAAAGAATGTGAAGCGAAGCTGGGTGATAAAGAAAAGCGCGGCATAAAGAATGACCAGAATACCCAGAAACGTCCTGGCATTGGCTGTTCGAGAGAGGAGAACAAATGCGGCCAGGAGGGGCGGGATCCCCAGCGCCAGCAGGACGGCCGATAACCTGAGCCTGCGATAGATCTCCCACTCGGCGTCGTATTTGCCCAATGTTCTTACCCCAGCAGCTTTGCTGCGTCCTTTGCGAAATAGGTGACGATGAAGTCGGCGCCGGCGCGGCGGATGCCGAGGAGCGACTCCAGCATGGCGCGGTCGTGATCGAGCCAGCCTTTCTGGAAGGCAGCGTGGAGCATGGAGTATTCGCCGGAGACCTGGTAAGCGCCCATGGGCACATCGAAGTTTTCACGGGCTGCGTGCACCACGTCGAGGTATGGCATGGCGGGCTTCATCAGGATCATGTCTGCGCCTTCGGCGAGGTCGAGGTCGATTTCGCGCATGGCTTCGCGTAGGTTGGCGCCATCCATCTGGTAGGTCCTGCGGTCGCCAAATTGCGGCGCGGAGTCGGCGGCATCGCGGAAAGGGCCGTAGAAGGCTGAGGCGAACTTGGAGGCGTAGCTGAGAACGGGCGTGAGAGACAGGCCTTCGGCATCGAGGGCGCGGCGGATGGCGGCGACGCGCCCGTCCATCATGTCACTGGGTGCGACCACATCGGCGCCCGCGCGGGCGAGGCTCACGGCGGCGGAGGCCAGCAAATTGAGAGTGGGATCGTTGTCCACATCGAAGGTCTTGCCAGACTCGACGACGATGCCGCAATGGCCGTGGCTGGTGTATTCGCA
Source organism: uncultured Acidobacteriota bacterium (assembly GCA_963830225.1). Classification (GTDB taxonomy): domain Bacteria; phylum Acidobacteriota; class Terriglobia; order Terriglobales; family Acidobacteriaceae; genus Telmatobacter. Next base: position 201,197 of record CAWHLO010000002.1, read on the forward strand.
GAGGCAGACGTCGGCGATGAGGACGAGCTTGCTTGCGGCTGCGGATTGCTTGAGCGCGCGGAGGCCCTGCTGGACGATCCCGTTTTCGTCCCAGGCGCCGGTGCCCCGTTCGTCTTTCGACTCAGGCAGGCCGAAGAGCAGCAGGCCGCCGATGCCCAGGCTCGCGGCCTCTTCGGCTTCGCGGACGGCTTCGTCGACAGAGACGTTGAAGACGCCGGGCATGGAAGGGACTTCGCGGCGCACGCCTTCGCCGGGGCAGATGAACAGGGGGTAGATGAAGTCGCCCGGGTTGATGGAGGTTTCGCGCACCAGGGCCCGCAGAGGCTCACTGCGCCGCAGGCGGCGCATCCGCATTTCTGGAAAAGTCATGGCTCAATTCTAGTCGATGGGTGAGTTCTGACGGCCAGATTCCAGCCTCTCGCTTTTAGCTTTCAGCTTCAGGCAGCAGTTCTGCAGCCCGCATGCCGAGCAACAACGCTAGAAGCTAAAGGCTAAAAGCTAGTAGCTGTTTGCCGTCCTTCCCAGGTGCTCGTAGAGCGTGGTGTTGCGATAGCCGAGGAGAACCACCAGCGTCCAAATGCCGAGAGCGGTACCAAAAGGAAATTTGAGGATGCTGAAGATGGCCGCGATAATGGCGACGATGCGGCCCCACTGCGCGCGCTGCAGCAGTCCCCAACCGGCGGCGATGGCCAGGCCGGTCCGCAGTATCAGGAAAGTCCACACCACCGGAATGATCACGGGAAAGATCCAGTTTGGCGGCATATTGCCGTGGACCCAGGGGTGCATCCAGGGACCGAAGCCACCGAAGAAAAAGGCTCTTAGAAAGGCCACTCCGGCGAACCCGACCAGCAGGGTAAGTCCGGCGTAGACGAACCACACGATGGCCAGGGCCTTAACTTTGCGGTCGTAGCTGTCGAGCTCGACTTCGAAGCCGGGCATGGGCGGAGTCATTGGGGCCACCGGCCGGCCGCACTGAGGGCAAAATCCCTGCCCCGGGGTCAGCGCCTGTCCACATCCACTGCAAAACATAACTGCCTCCTCTGCGAACGGTCTACACATCATGCTACGCAAAGGCAACACTTTTGGTTCCACGGCGAATCTTCCCGCATGGGAGGATTCTATCGGTACGACTCGTCGCGGTGGACGATGAACTCTGGGTAGGCGCCGCCGCCTAACTCGTGCAGGTCCATGCCGATGCGCTCGCCGTCGGGTTCCACGCGGAAGCGGAGGACTAAGTTGAGCAGGGCAAAGAGGAAGTAAATGAGTGGCAGAACGAGGCCCAGAAGAGCGGCGATGCCGACGAGCTGCGCCAGAAATTGTCCGTGCTGGGGCGCGAAGATTCCGGCGGCAAGCAGGCCCCACATACCGGCAACTGCGTGGACAGCAATGGCGCCGGAGGGGTCGTCGATGGACATGGCCAACTCGAAGAGTTCGACCAGCAGGGGCGTGACTATGCCGGCGACGAAGCCGACGAAGAGAGACTTGTCCGGCGAGACCACCGCGGCGCAACCACTGGAGGCAACCAGGCCGGCGAGCCAGCCGTTGCCGCAGAGGCTGGCGTCAGGCTTGCCGAAGCGGATGCTGGTGATGCCGAAGGTGGTGGCCAGCGATCCAGCGGCGCAGAGCAGTGTTCCGATAGCTGTCTGCGGCAGGGCAGTGAGTGGCGCGTGAAGCCATATAGCGGCGCCCGCCGCATTCCACGCAAGCCAGCCTACCAGGGCAATCAGGCAGCCGAAGAGAACATAGGCGGCATTGTGGCCAGGCATCGCGGTGGCGAAGCCTTCCTTGGGAAATTTGCCGCGGCGCGGGCCGGCGATCCAGATGACGGCGAGCGCGCTGAGGCCGCCGAGGACTTGAACGGAGCCGGCGCCGCCGGGATCGAGAAATCCGTTGCCGAGCGAAAAGTTGACGCCGAGCTGAGATAACCAGCCGCCCCAGATCCAGTGGGCGACGAGCGGAAAGACGAGAGCCGAAGATATTGCGGCGGCCGCACAGCCGGCCATGAGCCGCCAGCGGTCGGCGCCAGAGCCCCAGGGGATCAGGGCCGCGAGGGCGACGGCGGGGAATTCGAAGAGCATAGCAAGCTGATCGTGTGGGGAGGCTTTGGCAAGCCCGCGAAGCAGAAACGGTCCCGAACCGAGCCAATTCCATGGCTTACCGGCGACATGGAAGGTGATTCCCGCGCCGGCGAACGTTCCGGCGAGGCTGGCGCCAATTGGCGCAAAGACGATTGTGGTAACGGCGATAATAGCGAGATTGCCGAGCAGAGCCTGCGCGGCAGAGCGCGAGCGGCCAAGTCCTGTGTTGATTAGCGCGATGCCGGCGATGGCCAGCGGCGCCACCAGCAGAAGGGCGAAGACAAGTGCGAAGGCGGCTTCACTCATGGGCGCGGCGGCTGGAGAGGTAGCGTTCATGGGCGGCTTGCTCCGCGTGGCGGCATGTGTCCGCGTACCGCAACGGCCAGGCCCAGTCCTTCGACGGCCAGGCCGCAGAGTACAAATACGATGCGTTGTGCCGGCGCGTGAAACAGAACTAGCGCCGCAATACATAAGATGAATCCGGCTGGCATTACCAGCAGTCCGGCATAGCGCATGAGATTGTCCTTTCCGGGCCTTGAAGAAACAGCAACCAGCGAGCCGCGGACGGTTGTACCTGTAAAAGGGACGCCACCCGTCATGCAGCCAGAGTGGCCTTACATGTTATGTCGAAGTGTTACGCTGCGGTTTCGCTTTGCTGCATTCTACATGAGGCGCTGCTGAGCATCGTGGCTGCGAGGGTTGGCCGGACGGCATTGGCGCCGCCATGCGGATTCTGAAGAGATAAATTTTTCCTTTTGGAATTCAGGAGCTCTCACCTCCACATAGCGACCCCCATATATAGTCTTCACATACCCCTCATATATAGGTTGCAATAGGTTGCTGTATTTGCCGCCGGAGCGCTTAGTAGGTGCTGAATAAGTTGCGGATTGGTCGTTCGTCTATTGGTTCTATCTAGTCGATAGGATCCCGGCCGGAACATAGGGATGGTTGGTACCCGGCTTGGTAATGGCTTTGTGGAAAAGTCGATTTTGCGGGCTGGAATCGGGCTGAAAATGCGCCGAAGATGCCTATTTATCGCGGTCAGCAAGGCGTGTTTATCCCTGGTTAATACCCCCCGAAAAAAAGTAAATTTTTTCTCTAGCGCAACTCGCGTTTGGCGTGATAGGTTGGTTGCCATCATTTGAGTTGAGGCAGATAGTCAAGCCAAAACCAAACAGCAGTAAGCTTCCCTTTTTCGGAACATCACAATTTCACGGTTACTTACAGCTGGGCTGTCAGTTCTCTATCCGCTATCTTTCTAGCTATTAGAGGCATTTAGGATTGCAGCGCAGTTGCAGGCTGCTAGAGTGTTCCTTTTTCAGGCTTCCCCGCCTGCCAATGACGTATACCCAAAAACGCTTTGCGTTACTAACTTGTGTGATCGTCCGCACAGCGGTCGCACGCAAACGTAAGTCGGACAGGGAATTCTTACATGGCGCAAATTTTCGACCGCAGCTCCAACGCTCTGGCGCGCATGAGCCTTGTGTTGACGGGGCTGATTGTCATTGCCCTTGGGGTTACGCTGGACCAGCTGCAACGTTCACCGTGGGTGACGCGTCAGGGCCAGCGGCCGGACCAGCCGGTTCCATTCAGCCACAAGCATCACGTGCAGGGACTGGGTTTGCAGTGCCAGTACTGTCACACGACGGTGGAGCAGTCGAGCTACGCTGGAATTCCCCCCACCAGAACCTGCATGAACTGCCACGCGCAGATATGGACCAATGCGCAGTTGCTGGAGCCGGTGCGGAATAGCTGGTACACGGGCGAGTCCATTCCGTGGACCAGGGTTCACGATCTCCCTGACTTTGTTTACTTCAACCATGCGATTCACGTGAACAAGGGCATTGGTTGCGAAACCTGTCACGGGCATGTGGACCAGATGGCTTTGACGTATGAGCAGAACACGCTGCAGATGGAGTGGTGCCTGGACTGCCACCGCAATCCGGCCAAGAATCTGCGGCCCACGTCACAGGTCTACAACATGGATTGGAAAAAGCCGTCGAGTGACAATCCCGTGTGGTGTTCGGCTGTGCCCAACCGGAGTGGCGTGCCAACAGCGCAAAGCGTGAGTTGTACAACGCAGGATCCGACGCGGGCAGGGCCTGAAGAGGCATTGCTGGAGATGCCTGCTGCAGGCGCCGGAGGCGGCGCGGCGGGAGGCATGCCGGCAGCCGGAGCTGCAGTGGCGCCGGTCTACAAGAAGTTCACCAGTCAGGATGAGTTGGGACATTTCCTGCTGGTGCACTACAAGATCAAGTCTCCGCGACTGATTACCAGCTGCGAAACCTGCCACCGATGAGCGAGTACAGGAGTGGGCAAACGATGAACCCAGCCGCGAACAACGCGGAAGACCCGATGGGGAACGCCGTGAAAAACGAGAAGGACATGGCTACGACATCCGGCACGCCGATGACACTGGCCCAGGTGCGCAAAGATCTGAAGGGCACCAGGGGTAAGAAATTCTGGCGTTCGCTTGATGAGCTGGCCGACACGCCGGAGTTTCGCGCCGCAGTTGAGAAGGAATTTCCGACAGCGGCGCAAGAGTGGGTGGATCCGGTCTCGCGGCGCAGCTTTCTGAAAGTGATGGGCGCATCGCTGGCGCTGGCCGGACTGGCGGGCTGCACCAAGCAGCCGGAAGAGAAGATCTATCCCTACGTGAAGGCGCCCGAGGATCTGGTTCTGGGCGAGCCGATGTACTTTGCCACGGCGCATCCGTTTCCCACGGGCGCTGTGCCGCTGCTGGTAAAGAGCTCGGAGTTTAGGCCGATCAAGATCGATGGCAATCCCGAGCACGCTTATAACAAGGGCGGTTCCGATCCTCTGTCGCAAGGCACGCTGTTGGCAATGTACGATCCCGATCGCTCGCAGCATGTGAGGTATCGCGGCGAGAACCGCTCATGGGGAGAGTTTGTCGAGGCATTCCGCGGCAAGGTGGCCTCAACGAAGGATGGAACGGGAATCTACTTCCTTAGCGCGACGATTACTTCGCCCACGCTGGCGCGGCAGTGGAAGGCAGTGCAGGCGCAGTATCCCAAGGCAAAACTGGTGCAGTATGAGCCGGCGCTGGCGGGCACCTGGGCCGAGCAGGGAATCAACGTTCAGTTCGATACGGGCGCCGCGGACATTCTGGTTTCGCTGGATGCGGACTTCATCTCCGGCGCGGCATATCCCGGGTTCCACCGGCTGGTGCGCGACTACGCCAACCGGCGCAAGCATCCTGAAAAGGGAATGAACCGGTTGTACGCCGTGGAAAGCTCGACGACTACGACCGGCATGAAGGCCGAGCATCGGCTGCTGCTGCGGGCCAGCGAGATTCCGGCGTTCACGGCAGAGTTGGCGAAAGCTGTAGGCGTGACCGGCGTGAATCCGCCTGCGTATGACTGGACCGGCGAGCAGAAGGCGTACCTTGCAGCGCTGGTGAAGGACCTGAAGGCGAACCCGGGCAAGAGCGTAGTGATGCCCGGTCTGTATCAGGACCGCTCGGTCTACGACCTGGCAATGGCCATCAATGCCGTGCTTGGCAATATCGGCAAGACGGCTCTTGTTTCGCGGGATACGGTCAATCCGATCCCCAGCGATCAACTGGCCGGCATCAAGTCGCTGGTCGCAGATCTGAACGCGGGCAAAGTGGATTGGCTGGTGATGCTCGACAGCAATCCGATTTATACCGCGCCTGCCGATCTGGATTTTCCGACGGCGTTCAACAAGGCGAAGGTCGCCGTGCATCTGGGCTCGCACTTGGACGAGACCGGACAGATTGCGCACTGGCATATCAACTCCGCGCATTACCTGGAATCGTGGAGTGATTGCCGCGCTTACGACGGGACGGTTTCCATTGTGCAACCGATGATCGCTCCGCTGTATGGAGGCAAGTCGGCGCACGATGTGCTGCAGTCGCTTCTGAACGAGCCCATGCTGAGCGCCTATGAAACGGTGCGCGCAACCTGGCTGCCGGTGATCAAGAAGAACGAGAAGGTGCCGGGCGATGTGGAGATGGGCTGGCGCAAGGTTCTGCACGATGGTTGGATTGAAGGTACGGCCTTTGACAAAACCGCCAAAGCCACGGTAGAAACCGCGTTTCACGGTACTGTTCCCGCGCCGGCGTCCAGGGATGCGCTGGAAATCATCTTCCGGCCCGAACCGCACGTTTACGACGGACGCTGGGCGAACGTCGGCTGGCTGCAGGAGATTCCCCGGCCGGTGACAAATCTGAGTTGGGACAACGGGGCACTTATGCCCGGCGCGTTGATCACCAAGCTGAATGTGGTGGAAGAAGACATTGTGGAGATGAGCGTGGGCGGCGGCAAGGTGAAGGCGCCGGTGGTTGCCATGCCCGGCCATCCGCAGAATTCGGTCACGGTGTATCTGGGCTACGGGCGCGAGTTTGCCGGGCGCGTGGGTTCAGGAATGGGCTTCAATGCTTACCTGATCCGCAACACGTGGGCGCCGTTCTATGCGACGGGTTCCATTGGGAAAGTGCCGGGCAAGTGGGGCGTGGCCATCACCAAGAGTCACTATCAGGATCATCGCGGCAAGGAGTTCGGCCAGCAGGGCAACGGCGATAACTCGCTGGAAGGCGATGAGGCACTGGGGCCGCGCGGCATTATCCGCTACGCCACGATGGAGGAGTTCAAGTCGAACCCCGACTTCGCGCACGAGGGCGTACGCTATGACACGCCGAGCAAGGATACTACGCTGTTCCCCAACTGGGATTATTCAAAGCAGGCGACGGAAAACGCCTGGGCCATGTCGATCGACATGAACAGTTGCGTGGGCTGCAACGCCTGTATCGCGAGCTGCTATGCGGAGAACAACATCGCGGTGGTGGGTAAGCAGCAGGCACGTATCGGGCGCATCATGCAGTGGATCCGCATCGATACGTACTTCGAGGGCGACCTGGCCGCGCCGCGCGCGCATATGCAGCCCATGCTGTGCCAGCAGTGCGAAGATGCTCCCTGCGAGTTGGTTTGCCCGGTGGGTGCCACGCTGCACACGCCGGAAGGCCTGAACATGATGGTCTACAACCGCTGCGTGGGCACGCGCTTCTGCTCCAACAACTGCCCATACAAGGTGCGGCGGTTCAACTTCCTGCTGTACTCCGACTACGACACGCCCAGCCTGAAGCTGATGCGCAATCCCGACGTGACGGTGCGTTCGCGCGGCGTGATGGAGAAGTGCAGCTACTGCGTGCAGCGCATTCAAGAGGCAAAGATCAAGGCCGACAAGGAGAACCGGCCGATCCGCGACGGCGAGATTGTCACCGCGTGCCAACAGGCTTGCCCGGCGGATGCGATTGTATTCGGCAACAAAAACGACAAGACAAGCCGCGTTTCCAAATTGCGCGAAAACCAGAGGAACTACCAGGTGATCGCGGATCAGAATACGCGTCCGCGCACGACTTATATGGCTGAAGTTTTGAACCTGAATCCCGAACTGGAAGAGACGCCGGAAGAATTCTCGCCGGCGAAGGGCTGAAGCTCAAGATGGCAACCAGCGAAGTAAAAATCGACGAGCAGCGTATCGATCCGGCAACCGGAGAATACCGGGTAATCACGCCTGGCCAAACCTTCAGGGGGGTCACCGAGAAGATTACGCGTCTGGTGCTCACGCCGCACACGCCGCTGGGATGGTTCGCCATCTTCGGCATTGCCGGCGCGGGAGCCACCATGCTGATGGTGGCGGTGGTGTGGCTGTTCCTGAAAGGCGTCGGCATCTGGGCCATTTCACAGCCGGTCGCCTGGGGATTCGCCATCATCAACTTTGTGTGGTGGATCGGCATCGGGCACGCAGGGACGCTGATCTCGGCGATTCTGCTGCTGTTCAAACAGGGTTGGCGCAACTCTATTAACCGCTTTGCGGAGGCCATGACTATCTTTGCAGTAGTTTGCGCCGGCCTGTTTCCGTTGCTTCACGTAGGCCGTCCGTGGTTGGGATACTGGCTGCTGCCGTTGCCTCTCACCATGGATGTGTGGCCGCAGTTCCGGTCGCCGCTGATGTGGGACTGCTTCGCGGTATCGACTTACGCAACGATCTCTGTCGTGTTCTGGTACCTGGGCATGATTCCCGACCTGGCCACCATGCGCGACCGCTCGAAGACACGGCTCTCGCAGTATGTTTACGGAATGCTGGCGATGGGTTGGCGCGGTTCGGTACGGCACTGGGCGCGCTATGAGACGGCTTCGCTGCTGCTGGCCGGCCTGGCCACGCCGCTGGTGCTTTCGGTGCACACCGTCATCAGCTTCGACTTTGCGGTTGCGGTGCTGCCCGGATGGCACACCACGATCTTCCCGCCGTACTTTGTAGCCGGCGCCATTTACTCGGGCTTTGCCATGGTGCTGTCGTTGGCGATTCCGCTGCGCAAGTTCTACCACCTGGAGCACCTCGTTACACTTCGCCACATCGATAATTGCGGCAAGGTGATGCTGGCCACCGGCTTCATTGTGGCTTACGGCTACGGTATGGAAGCCTTCATGGCGTGGTACTCGGCCGATCACTGGGAGGCATTCACCTTCTGGAATCGCGCCTTCGGTCCCATGGGCTGGTCGTACTGGGTGCTGATTACGTGCAATCTGGCGATTCCGCTGACAACCTTGTGGTCGCGCAAGCTGCGCAGAAACATGCTGTTCATGTTCATTCTGTCGATCATTGTGAACACCGGCATGTGGTTTGAACGCTTCGTGATCATCGTGACCAGTTTGAGTCGCGACTTTCTGCCCTCTTCCTGGGGCACATACCGCGCGACGAAGTGGGATTACATGACTTACTTCGGCACGGTGGGATTGTTTGTATTCCTATTCCTGTTGTTTGTTCGCTTCCTTCCCATGATTCCAATGTCTGAAGTTCGCACCATGCTGCCAGGGGCAAAGATTAAGCCCAAAGTGGCGGCGGAGGCTGGTGACTGATGCCCCCACGCGAAGGAACTTACGGCCTGCTGGCCGAATTCGAGACGCCGGGCGACCTGATCCGAGCCGCACGGCAGGCGCGCCGGGACGGCTGGCGGCGGTTGGACTGCTACTCGCCTTATCCGCTGGAAGAGGCGGCTGAGGCAATCGGCTTCCACCGCAACAAGGTACCGCTGCTGACGCTGATCGGCGGCCTGCTGGGTGGAGCTGCCATGTTTGCTCTGCAGACGTGGATCTCGACGCTGGCGTATCCCATCAATGTGGGCGGCCGGCCCACGTACTCGTGGACGGCGTTTGTGGTTCCCACCTATGAGTGGACGATCTTATGGGCCGGGCTGTCGGCAGCGTACGGAACGCTGGCGCTGTGCGGGCTGCCTGAGCTGTATCACCCCCTGTTCAATTCGCCCAACTTCCGCGACGGCGCCACAACGGACAAGTTCTTCCTTTGTCTGGAAGCGCTGGATCCGAAGTTCGACCTGGTTGAAAGCAGGGCGTATCTGCAGGCCTTCGAACCGCTTTCAGTGACGGAGGTGGAGTACTGATGCAAGTTGACCGCCTCAAATACAGGGATTACGGATCAGGAATCAGGGATCGGGTTCCCAGACTGATCGGCCTTGTTGGCGTTTCCGCGCTGCTGCTGGTGGCCGGCTGCCGTCAGGATATGCACAACCAGCCGAAGATGTTCCCGCAGCGCGGGTCGTCGATGTTCGCCGACCATCGCGGCGCGCGTCCGCAAGTTGCTGACACCGTGGCGCGCGGCGAGTTTCATGAGGATACCTACTTCTATACCGGTGTGGTGACGGCTCCGAACGGCGAGCGCGAAGAGCCCGACCTGATGCCGTTCCCGGTTACCATGACGGTGCTCGAGCGCGGCCAGGAGCGCTTCAACATCTACTGCACGCCGTGCCACTCGCGCGTGGGCAACGGCCTGGGCGAAATTGTGATGCGCGGTTACAAACCGGCGGCCAACTTTCATGATCGGGTCCGCATGGCGCAGCCGGTTTCGCATTACTTCTACGTGATGACGCACGGCTACGGCGCTATGCCCGATTACTCCGCGCAGATTGCGCCTGCTGATCGCTGGGCCATTGCGGCTTATATCCGCGCGCTGCAATTGAGCCAGGCGGCCACCATCAAGGATGTGCCCTCGGGCGTGCAGGTGCAGAGCCTGAAGCAGGTGGCCGCGTCGGAAGGACATCCGGAGTACGCACAACCCTGGGCTTTGCCCACAACAGCCGTACAGGCGCTGCCGCCTCCGCCTGGCGAGGGAACGCCGGCCATGGCTCCGGCCAATGCGGCGAATCCTGCAATCAAAATTCCCAAAACCCCGCTGCCCGCATCGGCGGCTCACAAGCAGAAGTAGGACGAGAGGAATGGCTCACGAATCGCACAAAAAGACGCTACCCGCCGATCTGGGCGCACCAGCTTTCGTGGATACGTGGAAGACGCGCGCCATCATTGTCGGGCTGGTCTTCTGCGTAATCTCGGTGATCTTTGCTTTGCTAGATCGCGCCGCGGGCAATGATCCGCTGGATCACCTGGCTCGCGCCTGGGCGTTGGGCTTGATGGTTACCTTTGGTTTTGCAGTGGGCGGGCTGGCGCTGCTGATGGTGCAGTACTGCTCGGGCGGCAAGTGGGGGCTGCTGCTGCGCCGGCCGCTGGAGGCGATGAGCCGCACGCTGCCGCTGGTCTTCGTCTACTGGGTGGTTCTGGCCATTTTCATGAAGCACCTTTACCTGTGGGCGCGCGTGAGCAATGTGCCCGCGGCGCTGAAGGCTGGGACCATCTCGGAGATAGAAGCTCACTGCATTCTGTTCAAGCGGCCCATGCTGAATCCTTTCTCGTTCATCTGGGTGAGCGTGCTCTGCTTTGTGATCTGGGGCTTCTACACCTGGCTGTTGAACAGGCTGGGCGCACAGCGCGACGCGCAGGGACCCGAGACGACGCCGCGCTGGATCAAGAAGCTTGAGAACATCAGCGCTCCGGGCATTCTGATTTACGCCATCACCATCACCGCTGCTTCCATCTACTGGGTCATGTCGATGGACGTGAAGTGGTTTTCGACCGTCTACGGCCTGCTGTTCCTGGTGGAGCAGGGCTTCCAGGTGCTGGCGTTCGCCATCATTGTTTCCGTCGCACTTTCGAAGGATGAGCCCTTCCGCACGCTGCTGCGGCAGACCGAGCAGCATGACTTGGGCAAGTTCCTCTTCGCCTTCGTCATGCTGAATATCTACCTGACGTTCGGGCAGTGGCTGATTATCTGGTCGGGCAACCTGCCCAACGAGATCAACTGGTATCTGGACCGCATCCGCGGCGGCTGGGGCGTCATCATCACGCTGGACTTCATCTTCCACTGGCTGATTCCGTTCACCATGCTGCTCTCGCGCGACCTCAAGCGCAACAAGAAGCGCATCACGCGGGTGTGCCAGTTCATGATTTTCGCGGTGGCGTTCAACCAGTTCTGGCTGATTGAGCCGAACTTCCCTGACGCCGCGCGCAACCTGCACTTCAGCTGGGGAATTATGCAGTACGCGGCCGTGCCGGTGGCAATGACCGCATTCTGGGTGGCCTTCTTCTGCACGCGGTTGAAGACGCGGCCGTTGGTGCAGGTGAACGATCCGCATCTTGAAGAGATTCTGGAGCCTGAACATGCCATCGCATAACAATCACGGTTCGGAGCACGAGCCGGAGAACCACAAGCCGGAAGAAGTCGACACGTCGCTTGGCTACGAGAAGACGGACGTGAACATCATGGGGATCATCGTCTTCATTGTGTCGATGTTCGTGTTCGTGGTGGTGACGGCGGTGGTCTGTTACGGCGTCGGCAAGGTTCTGAACGCGCATTTGAACAAGGAAGACGGGCCCACCAGCAAGTGGTCCAAGACGGCGAATATTCGCCAGCTCGGGAACATGCCGTCGAACGCCGCCATGCAGGATAAGGTGGCGGAACTGATGCAGAAGTTTCCCGCCCCGCGGTTGGCGGTAGACAACGGCAACCAGAATGTTGCCGACCTGCACGCCAGGGAAGATCTGCTTCTTGATCACTACACATGGATTGACCGGTCGAAGGGTACGGTCCGGATTCCCATTGAGCGCGCCATGCAGTTGATTGCGCAGCGCGGGTTGCCGGTGGCGGCGCCGGTGAAGGGCGCACCGCTGATGGCGGGCGACAGCAAACCGGTGATCACCGTGCCTCTGACCGACGGATTTGCCCCGACCACCTTTGAGCAGGAGCAGGCGAAGGCGAAGGAAGTCAGAGAGGAACGGCCCGAGGTGGCGAGCAAGTAACCGCGCAGAGATTGCTCATGAAGTGTCTCGTTGTTCCCTCTGAGAGCGGAACCAGCGAGGTAAGAGAGAACTAACAACAGGCAGGCCCAGAAGGAAAAGGAGTAGCAGTTATGCAGTACCGAGACACAATCCGGAGAAGCAGGCTGAGCGCAAGGGTTGCCGCAGCAGCGACTGCGGCGGCCGCGATTGTGCTCTTGACGGGCGCGCCGAACCTCACGGCGCAGATTTCAACCTACGGCCCCAAAGGGCTGCCTGCGATGAATACCTCGATGGGCCGGGTGGATTCGAAACCGTCGGTCCTGAAAAAAGTGGGTATTCTGCAGCACCTCGACTACCAACTGCCGCTGAATCTCAAGTTCACTGACGATCACGGCAACCTGGTTCCACTGAGCACGTATTTCGGCAAGGTTCCCGCTGTTTTCATGCTGGTTTATTACAGTTGTCCGATGCTGTGCCCTGAAGAGCTTGAGGGGATGACGAGCGCCCTGAAGATGATCAGCTTCAAGCCCGGCAAGGACTTTAACATCATCGTCGTCAGTATCGATCCGGCGGACACGACGAAAATGGCCGCGGCCAAGAAGGCGGAATACGTGAAGATGTATGGGCACGCCAATACCGCTGACGGCTGGCACTTCATGACCGGCACACAGGCGAATATTGATGCCCTTACCAAAGTGGTGGGCTTCAAGTATGTGAAGCTGAAGGTGCCCGGGACAAAGCTTCACCAGTATGCCCACGCCAGCTCGCTTGAGATCGTGACGCCGGAAGGGAAACTGGCGCAGTACTACATGGGTGTGGAGTACTCGCCCAAGGATATGCTCCTGGGATTGGATGAGGCTTCGGACAACCGCATCGGCTCGCCGGTGGACAACATTCTTACTTACTGCTACCACTACGATCCCCTGACCAACACGCACGACCTGATTGTGTCGCGTGTGGTGGAGATGGGCGCAATTTTTACGATCTTGATTTTGGGCAGTTTCATGCTGGTGATGTTTCGCAAGGATTTCCGGAAGGGTGGGAAGTCCAAGCCAGCAAATCTTGGAACAGCGAATAAGGTGAACGGATAACGGAATGAACCACATCAGTCCAGTACTGTGGCAGTTTCTATCGAAGTGGATGGGACATTTCCCGCTCTTTCCACCCGAGGCGTCGCAGCTCGCGCCGGAGTGGGACGCGCTGTTCTTCTTCCTGGTTCTGATGAGCCTGGTGGGATTGACCCTCGTCGTCCTGCTGATCGTCGGCTTTTCGGTGCTCTACAACCAGAAGCGTCACCCGAAGGCGGTGCAGATCGAAGGCTCCACACTTCTTGAGACCACGTGGACGATCATTCCGCTGGGGCTGTTTCTGATCACGTTTGTATGGGGCGCGCTGATTTACTTCCGCGTCTTCACCCCGCCGGCCAACGCCATGAATATTTATGTGGTGGGCAAGCAGTGGATGTGGAAGGTTGAACATCCGGGAGGACAGCACGAGATCGACGCGCTGCACATTCCCGTGGGCGTGCCCATTCAGTTGACGATCATTTCGCAGGACGTGTTCCACAGCTTTTCAATTCCGGCGTTCCGCGTGAAGCGCGAGGCGATTCCAGGCCGTTACACGACGGAATGGTTTGAGGCCACGAAGGTGGGTAAGTATCACCTGTTCTGCACGCAGTATTGCGGTACCGGCCACTCGCAGATGGAGGGCTGGGTATATGTGATGACTCCCGAAAATTACCGTAAGTGGCTGCAGAGTTCGACGAGCGGGTTATCGCTGGCACAAAACGGCGAGCGGTTGTTTGCAAGCATGAGCTGCAGCGCCTGCCACAACACGCGGCCCAACGCGCGCGGTCCGAACCTGGTGGGTGTTTACGGGTCAAAGCTGACGCTTTCCACCGGCGAGACGGTCACGGCCGACGATGCGTATCTGCGGCAGGCGATCCTCGATCCCGCGCAGCACGTGACGGAGGGATATACGCCGATTATGCCCACTTACCAGGGACAGATCAGCGAAGACGGCGTGATTGCATTGGTTGAATACATCAAGAACCTGAAAACCGATTATCGGCTGCAGCAAACATTGAATACCACCGAAATACCCCCGCAGATTCAACAGAAAGCGGGAACGGCAGGGGAGCGCAAGCCCATGCCGGCACCGGAGGTCAAGCCATGAGCTCCACCATCGTCAGTCTTCCCGATCAGTCTACGGCCAGGATTCCGAAGATGAACTTCCTGACTCGAGAGAACGGCCTGCTGAGTTGGCTGCTGACCAGCGACCACAAGCGGATTGCGACTCTCTACCTGATCTCGATCACGTTCTTCTTCTTTATCGGCGGTGCGTTGGCGGGACTTATCCGCCTGGAACTGCTTACGCCGCAGAGCGATCTGATGGCGGCCGACACCTATAACAAGGTGTTCACCATGCACGGCCTCATCATGATCTTCCTCTTCCTGGTGCCGTCCGTGCCGGCCACCATCGGCAACTTCGTCATTCCTATGATGGTGGGGGCCAAGGACCTGGCGCTGCCCAAGATCAACCTGCTGAGCTGGTATCTCTACATCCTGGCCGGCGGCGTGATGATCTACACGATGGCGGTAGGCGGTGTGGATACGGGCTGGACCTTCACCACGCCGCTTTCCACGCACTATCTGAATACGAATGTGGTTCCGGCGGTGATCGCGGTCTTCATTGCCGGATTCAGTTCGATTCTTACAGGCCTCAACTTCATTGTGACCATTCACAAGATGCGCTGTCCGGGCATGACCTGGTTCCGGCTGCCTCTGTTTGTGTGGTCGCATTACGCGGCCAGCATCCTGATGGTGCTGGGTACGCCGGTTCTGGCCATCACGCTGGTTCTGGTGGCGTTGGAGCGGTTGATCCACATCGGCGTTTTCGATCCGAAGTTCGGAGGCGACCCGCTTCTCTTCCAGCATCTCTTCTGGTTCTACTCGCACCCGGCCGTCTACATCATGATTCTGCCCGGTATGGGCGTGATCTCCGAGGTGGTTTCCACCTTCAGCCGAAAGCGCGTCTTCGGCTACACGGCGGTAGCGTTCTCGTCGGTGGCCATTGCGGTCTTCGGATTCTTTGTGTGGGCGCACCACATGTTCATCATGGGCATCTCGAACTACGCGGCGCTGGTCTTCTCGCTGCTGACGATGCTCGTTGCGGTGCCTTCGGCAATCAAAATCTTCAACTGGGCCTTCACCCTCTACAAAGGCTCCATCACGTTTGAGACGCCGATGCTTTACGCCATCGGATTCATGGGGCTGTTCACCATCGGCGGCATGACGGGCGTGTTCCTCGGATCCACGGGTACCGACATTCACCTCACTGAGACGTACTTCGTCGTGGCGCACTTTCACTTTGTGATGGTGGGCGGCATGTTGATGGCCTTCCTCTCGGGCATTCACTTCTGGTGGCCCAAGTGGACGGGGCGCATGTATCCGGAGAAGATCTCGCAGTTTGCCGCGGTCACTACGTACATCGGATTCAACCTGACGTTCTTCCCGCAATTCATCTTGGGCATGCTGGGTATGCCGCGCCGCTACGCCTCTTACCCGCCTGAGTTCCAGGTGCTGAACGTGTTTTCAACCGCCGGCGCAACTGTATTGGGTGTTGGCTATCTGCTGCCGGTGCTTTATCTCACCTGGTCGCTCAAGTACGGTGCCATTGCGGGCAACAATCCGTGGCAGGCGACCGGTCTTGAGTGGCAGGTGCAGTCGCCGCCGCTGACCGAGAACTACACCGAAATACCGATCATGGATCACGAAGCCTATGACTACGAGTGGCTGGAACGCCAGCAAGCGAAAGAGGTAGCCAGTGTCGGATAGCACAGCGATTGCAAACGGCGCCGTAGATGAGGCTGCAAACACCGGTCATGCCGAGCATCCGCCGTATCAGCGTCACCATTTCGAATCCGTAGCGCAGCAGTTTGACGCCACGAACTTCGCCATGTGGCTCTTCCTGCTCACGGAGGTCATGTTCTTTGGCGGCATGTTCACGGCTTACATGATCTTGCGCAACTGGTACTACCCGGCGTTCGTGGAAGGGTCGCACCACCTGAGCATCTTCTGGGGCACCACCAATACGGCGGTGCTCATCACGTCGAGCTTTACCTTGGCGATGGGTGTGTGGTGCGCGCAGACACGGCGCAAGAAGGGGCTGGTTATTTTCCTGGTTCTCACCTTCGTCCTGGGCATCGCGTTTCTTTGTATCAAGGGGATTGAGTGGCATCAGGAATGGGTGGACTACCACGTTCCGGGGCTTCACTTCAGCCAGGCGGATTTCCTGAATCCTAAGCTGGATCCGGCGGTCTATAACGAGTATCACGACAAACCCCTCACCGGCGGCATGGCCGCCAAGACGGAAGAGTACTTCTTCCTCTACTTCGCCATGACCGGCATGCACGCCTTGCACATGGTGGTAGGTATCGGCATCCTGGTCTTCCTGATTTTCATGTCGATGCGGGGAGCGTACACGGACGGGCACTATACGTTTGTGGAGAACTTCGGGCTGTACTGGCACTTTGTCGATATCATCTGGATATTCCTGTACCCACTGTTGTACTTGATCAGCAGACACACATAGAGGGCAATCTCATGAGCGAGCAGACAGAAGGACACACACATCAACATATTGTCGGCCCGAAGGTTTACGCGGCAGTCGGCCTGGCGCTGCTGGTACTCACAGCCAGCACCTGCGCCATCTCCTATGTTGAGCTGGGAGTCTTCAACGCCGTGGTGGCGCTCACCATTGCGATCATCAAGGCTTCGCTGGTGGTGCTGTTCTTTATGCATGTGAAGTACAGCAACAAGCTCACAAAGCTGACGATTGGGTCGGGCCTGTTCATCTTTCTTGGTCTGATCACCATGACCATGGCGGACTACATCAGCCGCGCGTGGGGGCGGTGGTAGAAAAGCAGTGGTCAGTGAACTGTTGCCTGTGGGTTCTTGACCGCTTCTGCGCTCTTCTTTCTCGACCATTTCACAGCGTAGGCCGGGGTGGCTTATTGGGCGCCCACACCAGCGCGGGCGTTACCTTCACCGGCCTGCGATAGATCTTTCCATCTTCGACAACATAAAGCGATGCCGGATTGCCGGCGGCGAAGGTCAGGCTTTCGACGGCGCCGGCCGGCTTGGGGGCATTGAGAATCATCTCGACGCGTCCGTTGGGCAGGCACACCTGAATGCCTGTCGGCGTGGCGAAGTAAACCTGGCCGGTGGAATCCTCGCGCACGTCCACGGCGTGGCTCATCCAGCCCTGCTCGGGCATTTCCAGGCGGTAGAAGGGCTCACCGTTGATCAGTGAGCCGTCGTCAGCAACCTGGAACGACCAACTGAAGCGGCTCTGCGCATCGGTGACGATGACGAATGCCTGATCGGGCGAGAGGGTGAGGCCGGTGGGAATGGCGATGCCGTCGCCGCTGTATGCGACACGCACGTGGCCTGCTGGATCGACCATGCCGATGCTTTTGTGCGTCTGGTCGGTGAAGTAAATGGCGCCTTTTTTCGTAACCGCGATGTCGTGCGCGTCAACGTTGCGCGCGACAATCTTCTCGCTGCCGTTAGGGCCGAAGGATACAATGCGCCGTGACGCCGGCTCTGCAGCATAGAGGCGTCCGTCAGCACCTGTGCGCAGTGAAACGACGCCGCCTGCATTTTTGCGGAAGACAGTCAGCGTGCCGTCAGGGGCGATCTTGTCGATCTGGTGCTTTGCCTCATCAATGAAGTAGACGTTGCCGTCCTTATCGGATGTGAGGCTCGTGGGCGCGTGATAGTCGCCCGCGATCTGCTGCCACGGCTTATCGATATAGACGGTGTCGAACGGTTTGCCCTGCGGATCCCAGCCGGGCTGGTGCATGGCGGGGTTCTCGCGCACCACGATGGGTGCGGGATAGCCGCGCCAGAGCCAGCGCAGTGCCTCAGGCATGATGGAGCCAGCCTGATTTGTGCTGTGCGTGCCATGGCCCATCACGAACTTGACGTCGTAGCCGCCGTACTCCAGGGCCTGGTGCACGACTTTGTTGTTGATGGGCCAGCTTCCGGCAAAGTAAAAGCCGTAGGGCTCGGCGGGCACAATGTGGTCGTGGCTGCCGTCCTGCATGAAGATGCGGATGGGCTTGGGTTGGGTTTTGCGGATGAGTGCGGGAAGGTGGTCCGCGCCCTTCATGTCCACGTAAGTGCCAATGAAACTGAGGACGCGGCGGAACTGGTCAGGCCGGTGCCATGCGGCCATAAATGCGCCCACGGCGCCGGTGCTCACACCACTCAGGCCGCGGTCACTGGGGTTCTTTGAGAGGTTGTACTTGGCCGCGACGGCGGGGATGAGCCGGTGGATGAGGAATTGCGAGTAGAGCGAACTGAGCGAGTCATATTCGTAGATGCGGTTGTAGCGGCGCTGGTCGTTGAGCGAAAGCGCAGGCAGAATGCCGGGATCGACGAAGATGCCGATCATGGGCGGAATTTCGTGCTTGGCGATGAGGTTGTCAAAGACGATGGGGACACGCATGCTGTTGCCGAGCGCTTGGCTGCCATCAAGAAAGATCATGAATGGCGTGGGCTTGGCGGGGTTGTATTGCTTGGGCACGTAGACGGCGTAATTGTGCGGCGTGCCGGGATAGAAGCGGCCGGGCTTGAGGACGTAATGCGTGACGGTGCCCTTGGGCACGCCCGGCTGCGGCTGCGAGTCGGGGCCGAGCGTGTAGTTGTTGTAGTTGTTCTGCGCCGGCAGGAGTGCTGCGGAGGCAACAAGCAGAAGGGACAGGAGAAGCCGTCGCATACGGGACCTCGATCTTGATATGGCGGGGATTTTTGCGCGCAAGCTGCTTGCGATTGAAGCAACCACAACATCTTAATTGTCTGGCGCGCCGGACAGAACAGATGCCGGACTCAGGCCGCGATAAAGAAGAGGCTAATCAAACCAGCACCTACGAGGTAATACATTATGACTTCCCACCCAAACCGCTTGGGTTTGTGGCCGTGGACATGGTAGACCCAAATATGACCCCATGTCCTCGCTCTTCCACAGCAAGTCCAGACCAAGCCCAGTGAAAACGAGATGACCCCAAGAATCAGGTAAATATATGGTGGACTGAAGAGTTTGTACAAATCGGAGTATTCCATGACTAACCCCCCTTTTCCATCCTGGTTGTGTTGAACGAACCCTCTGCTATCACCGTCGATCGCACCGGGCAATTCGCATGCAAGCGGAACGGCCCTGAAAGAACGCCGTCATTGTACTCGCTGGAGGTGCGATGTGGTGAAATTTCTGCGGTGGTGTAGAGATCTGCAATGCAGCCCGCGGCAGTATCATGGGTTGCGTGACTGCGGCGAGTGGCAAACTGCTGCCTAAAACGATTTGCCACTCTTCTTTGGCCGCGAGTTGCACGTGAGCAAAATCAACAGTAAGGGATGACGATGCAGGAATCGACGTGGAATCGGCGGCGCTTTCTTAAGACGGCGGGGACTGCTGCGGCAGGTGTGAGCGTCGCAGCGAAGGGCTTTGGTCAGACACGGGACACGGTATATGTGGCGGCCGATCCGCGGGATGCTGTAGTGGCGTCGAAGCCTGTTCAGTGGGCGATTGAGCGCCTGACGCAGTCGCTCACCGCACAGGGCATTGCCGTGAAGCGTGTTGCTGGACCGCGGGATGCAGAGCAGGGAAGCATCTGCATTGTGGCGGCGGGCGCGGCCAGCGAAACAGCGCGCGGTGTGCTGCGCGATGCACACATGAGCGTTGCACCTGCGCCTGAGGCGCTGGGGATTGCGAGTGTGAGCGGCGGCGACCGGCGAATCGTTCTCGCCTGCGGGCACGATGCGCGTGGGCTTGTCTATGCGCTCACGGAGATTGCCGATGTGGTGGATAACGCGGACGAGCCCATGGCAGCGCTGCATGCGATTCAGAGCGCATCGGAGTGGCCGGCGAACGAGGTACGCAGTTGGACGCGGCTGTTTACCAGCGACGTGCAGGACAAGCCCTGGTACAACGATCGCGCTATGTGGCCGGCGTATTTTGACATGCTGGCGGCGGAGCGGTTCAACCGCTTCAACCTCGCCTTCGGCATTGGCTATGACTTTTTGAGCCACGTTACGGACGCGTATTTTCTGTTCACCTATCCGTTCCTGGTGAATGTGCCGGGCTACAACGTGCGCGTGCCGCAGTTGCCGGATACGGAGCGCGACGGCAATCTGGCGATGCTCAAATACATCGGTGAGCAATGCGCAGAGCGCGGGCTGGAGTTTCACATCGGACTATGGATGCACGGCTACAAATGGATGAACAGCCCGCACCCGAACTACACCATTGAGGGACTGGACTCGACCACGCAAGCGCCTTACTGCCGCGACGCGCTGCGCATGGTTCTGCAGCATGTGCCCACAATCAACGGGCTCACCTTCCGCATTCACGGCGAGAGCGGCGTGAGGGAAGGGGACTTCAGCTTCTGGAAGACGCTGTTCGACGGAGCGGCGACCTGCGGGCGCACCATGCCCATCGACATGCACGCGAAGGGCATGAGCCAGCCCATGCTCAACGTAGCGCTGGCCACAAAGCAGCCGGTATCGGTCTCGCCCAAGTTCTGGGCGGAGCACCTGGGCATGACCTATCACCAGGCGGATATTCGCGAGATTGAAAAGCCGAAGAAGGTAAGCGGCAATGGGTTTATGTCGCTGAGCTCAGGCACGCGCAGTTTTCTGCGCTACGGCTACGGCGATCTGTTAAGGGAGAACCGGCAGTGGAAGGTGGTACATCGCATCTGGTCAGGCACGCAGCGGCTGCTGCTGTGGGGCGATCCGCGGTTTGCGGCGGCGTATTCGCGGGCGTTCCAGTTTTGCGGCAGCAACGGCGTGGAGATTCAGGAGCCGCTCTCGTTCAAGGGGAGGCGCGGTTCGGGACTGCCCGGCAGCCGCTGCGCGTATGCTGACAAATCACTCGATCCGCGCTGGGACTGGCAGAAGTATGCCTACACGTCGCGGCTCTGGGGCAGGATGCTTTACAACCCGGAAACTAAACTGGACGTGTGGCGCCGGCAACTCAAGCGGCAGATGGGCCCGAGCGCGCCGGCAATGGAGACGGCGCTGGCCAATGTGAGCCGTGTGCTGCCCATCGTGACGACCTCGTATTTGCCGTCGGCTGCGAACAACAATTACTGGCCGGAGATTTATACCAACCAATCGCTGGTGGACGCGGCGCACTACGAGCCTTACGGTGATACGCTGCCGCCGCGGGTGTTTGGGAATGCGAGCCCGCTGGATCCGGAGCTCTTTCTTTCTGCCAACGAGACGGCTGCGGAGATGCTCGCAGGCAAGCCCAGCGGACATTACACCATCGTCGAAGCCGCGCAGTGGCTAGAGGACTTTGCTGCGTCGGGCCGCGCGTCACTCCAGCAGGCTGAAGCCGCAAAGCGCGGAACGGGCAGCGTGTGGTATCGCCGCGCGAAGACGGATGCCGAGATTCAGGCGGGGATGGGCGCGTTCTTCGGGGCGAAGTTCCGCGCCGGCGTGCTGTTTCATCTCTACGAGTTGACGGGCGAGCGGGCGCCGCTGGAGGCCTGTATCGCACACTACAAGAAAGCGCGCGGAGCATGGGCGGCTCTGGCGCAGGCCGGCGACGGTGTGTATATGGCCGACATTACGGTGGGGCCCCAACCGCAACTTCGCGGCTGCTGGACGGACCGGCTGACCGCGATTGATAAGGACATTGCCGCGGTGGAGTTGCTGTTGAACGGCGGCACGAAGACGGCTTCACAGCATGTGGATGCAGCGGCTCTGGCCACAGCAATGCGGGCAGCACAGGGACGGCCGCATCGCGTTACGCCGAAGGTGAAACACACGCCGGCAGCGAGCTTCCGGCGTGGTGCGGAAATGGCTCTGGCGCTCGCGGCGCCGGCAGATGTTTCAGCGGCGACGCTGCATTATCGGCACGTAGACCAGGCTGTGGATTGGATTGCCGTTGCCATGCAGCGCCAGAACGGGCGGTTCAGCGCGACGATTCCCGCAGCCTACACGCAGACGGAGTTCCCCATGGAGTATTACTTCACAGTGACACTGGAAAGCGGCGCGGCAGGTTTGTATCCGGGGTTTGGGCCGGAGTTGACCGATCAGCCTTACTTTGTGGTGCGGGGCGTCTAGAGCGGAGACCATTTGGCCGAGGAATCGATACTTCCAGAGGAGCTTGCGCGGCTGGCGGCCAGTGAGCGAGTCCAGGTGCGGCGCGACGGTGCGCCGCGCAAGGGCGCACGGTGCGTCGTTTACTGGATGCAGCGGGCGATGCGGATCTTTGAGAATCCCGCGCTCGACGTGGCCATGGAAGCGGCCAACACGCTTGGGCTGCCGGTGGTTGTCTACTTCGGCGTGATTCCGAATTATCCCAACGCCAACTTGCGTCACTACCACTTCATGGCGCAGGGATTGCGCGACGTGGCGGAAGACGCGGCTGAGTTTGGTGTGGGTTTTGTGGTGCGGCGCGCGGCGGAGAACAAGCTTGAAGCATTTCTGGAAGAGGTGGGTGCGGCGCTGCTTGTAGGCGATGAAAATCCCTGCCGCGAGCCGGAGCGCTGGCGCAAGGCGCTCGCTGGCCGGCTCAAGCTGCCGTTTTGGACCGTGGATGCGGATGTGGTGGTGCCGTCGCGCGTCTTCGGGCGTAGCTTTGTGTTACTGCATCACTTCCGTCCCAGGCTGAACGCGGAGCTGCCGAAGTATCTCGTCGCGCCGGCGCAGACTGCGCCGTTGCACGCGTGGAAGCCGCGCAAGGCGCCCGCTTCATACCCGCTGTCGCAGGACATTACCGCAGGCTTCAACAAGCTCGACCGCAGCGTGAAGCCCGTAGACAGCTTCACCGGCGGCACGCATGCGGCGCTGAAGCGGCTGAAGGAGTTTGTGCGCCGTGACCTCAAGGATTACGACGAGAAGCGCAATCATCCTGAGACGCGGGGAACCAGCCGCCTGTCGCCCTATCTGCACTTCGGGCACATCGGCCCAGTGACGATTGGCCTGGCCGTTAAAGACGCCGTGCGGCGCGGATGGGCAACGCAGGAGGCGGCAGAGAAGTTTCTGGAGCAGGTAATTGGGTGGCGCGAGCTATCGGTGCTGTTTGTCCGCCACGAGCCGAACTACGACAACTGGGAGTGCGCGGCGCCGTGGGCCCGCAAGACGCTGCTGGAGCACGCCGGCGACCCGCGCCCGCATCGCTACAGCTTTGAGCAACTGGAGCGCGCCGAGACTTATGACGAGCTGTGGAACGCGGCGCAACGGGAGATGGTCGAGACCGGCTGGATGCACAATTACATGCGCATGTACTGGGGCAAGAAGATCCTGGAGTGGGCGCCCGATCCCGCAACGGCTTTCGACTGGGCGGTACTGCTCAATGACCGATACGAGCTCGACGGCCGCGATCCCAACGGCTACGCGGGTATCGCGTGGGCCATCGTGGGCCGTCATGACCGGCCCTGGTTCAACCGGCCCGTCTTCGGTCTCATCAGGCCCATGACCGGCGCGTCGATCTCACGAAAGTTCGACGCAGGCAGTTACATGCGGCGGTTCGCAGCCAAACACGCATTTTCTGAAGAGTGAACCGGGCCCCCGCTGAAAATGCACATACATCTGTGTTTTGGATCACAATCGGCCCTAATCCTTAGAGTCCTATAATGGGCCACAATTCCATTCCCGGAAACTGCTTGTTTCGCTTTGCGTAATCCAATGGATTCTTGCCCCTTCCTTTGGGAAGTTTAAGGAAGGAGGCCGGAACCGGATTCCGGAAGAGTGTGACGAAAGAGCTTTCAGTTCGATTTTTCTGTGCCTTGGTAAGAACTTGTGGAACGGAGAAACGCGCCTCGGGCGTGACGAACCTCGGACGCCGTGTGTGCCGAACCGCGTGGGCACTGGCCGTCTGTCTGTTGGCGTTGGCGCCGCAGATTCGGGCGCAGAGCCGTGTCGTTTCCGGCTCGGGCGCAAAAGCTGTGCAGCAGCAGGGGAAGCTGCCTCCGCGGGTCGTCGAGGCCCAGCGTTTTCTTGCCGAGCGCGGATGGAAGTCCGGACAGGCCGGTATCCAGATTCGTTCGCGTGCATTACCTGTGGGAATGCCGAGCCCTGCGCTGATGCGCCTGAAGGCCATGCACGCCGCGGCGCAGTTGAGTTCTGCTGCCACGCAAGCGCAGAGCCCGGCGACGGCTACGTGGCAGCCGCTCGGTCCCACGGCTGTGCAAACTGGTGCCTTCGGGCTGGTTACGGGCCGCATCTCTTCGCTCGCGCTCGATCCCTCGGATACAACGGGCAATCATCTGTACGTGGGAACGACCGGAGGCGGAGTTTGGGAGGCTCAGAATGCGGCCGTCTCCACTCCCTCGTCCATTGTTTTTACTCCGCTCACAGACAGCCTTGCGGCGCTGGGTGGCGCCGCGGGCGCGTCCATCAGCATCGGCGCCCTGACCGTGCAGCCGGGGGATACAGGTGTGATTCTGGCGGGGACGGGCGATCCCAATGATGCGCTCGACTCCTATTACGGAGCGGGGATTCTGCGCTCCACCGATGGCGGGAAGACGTGGACACTGATCCAGCACACCATGGACTGGGAACAATCGATAGGCACGCAGGACTTCAGCTTTGTGGGTGAGGGTTTTGCAGGCTTTGCCTGGAGTACGGTGAACCCGAAGCTTGTGGTCGCGGCCGTTTCGCAAGCCTATGAGGGCACACTGGTCGGCGAGAGCAATCCGGGAACAAGCTACGAGGGGCTCTATTACTCCACCGACGCCGGAGCCACATGGCACCTGGCCACCATCACTGACGGCAACAGCACTGACGTGCAGGGACCGAACGACATGCTGGTGAAGCCGGACGGGAACGCGGCAACGGCAGTGGTGTGGAATCCGGTGCGCAAGCTGTTTATCGCGGCGGTGCGCTACCACGGCTACTACCAGTCCGGCGACGGGGTTACATGGACGCGCATGGCCTCGCAGCCCGGCTTGGGGCTCACGACTGCCTTTTGCCCGACCAATTCAGGCAGTGTCGGGTCCATTGCCTGCCCCATCTTTCGCGGTGCCCTGGCCGTGAACCCGCAAACCGGCGACACCTTTGCGTGGACTGTGGACATCGACAACCAGGACCAGGGGCTCTGGCAGGATGCGTGCGATCTGACCAG
Organism: uncultured Acidobacteriota bacterium; assembly: GCA_963830225.1. GTDB lineage: Bacteria > Acidobacteriota > Terriglobia > Terriglobales > Acidobacteriaceae > Telmatobacter. The sequence goes on from CAWHLO010000002.1 coordinate 226,581, forward strand.
CGGCGCCTGCGCCAGTCAGACCGTGAACTTTGCGAAGGAATGGGACACCACGCCGCTGGAATCCAACACTTCGAGCGGAGTTGCCACCATTCCCAACGGCGATTACGATCTGGCGCTGGCCGCCATACCGTCACAGCAGGATACGATCCTGCTGGCCGGCGCCAACGACCTGTGGAAGTGCACGCTGGCCATGGGCTGCGTGTGGCGCAACACAACCAACGCCACCACCTGCATGAGTGCGAAGGTAGGCGAGTTCCAGCATGCCATCGAGTGGAGCACGAACAATCCGCAGGAGATCTTTATCGGCAATGACAGCGGATTATGGCGCTCGATGGACGCAATCGGTGAAAGCGGCACGGAGTGTGACGCGTCGGATCCCACGCACTTCCAGAACTTGAACGGCAGTCTGGGATCGCTGGCCGAACCGGAGAGCATTTCGCAACTCGGCGCGTCGTCTTACACCATGCTGGCGGGCCTCGGTGTGAATGGGGCCGCTGGAGTGACGGGCACCACCCAGCCGACCACCGACTGGCCGCAGGTGCTTACGGGCGAAGGCGGACCAGTGGCCATTGATCCGGTGCAGTCTTCGTACTGGTATGTAAACAACGCGCCTGGTGTTTCCATTCATCTGTGCGTGGAGGCGTCGGGCTGCACGCCGGCCGATTTTGGATCGAGTCCGCTTGTAGACGATACGGATGTGGGCGGCGACGGATACGTTATGACGGCGCCCGCGCCGTTTCTGGTGGACCCGGTGGACGATGGGCAGCTTCTTATCGGCACCTGCCGCGTGTGGCGCGGCCCGGCAGGCAGCTCAGGCTGGAGCGCCAGCAATGCCATCAGTCCCGTGCTCGATACCGGCGCCACCGGCACCGCCTGCAACGGAGACGCGCTGATTCGTTCGCTGGCCGCCATGAAACTTTCCGGTGGTAGCGAGGTCATTTATGTGGGCATGTACGGTGCGTTCGACGGCGGTGCGAACATTCCCGGCCACGTATTTCGTGCGGTGTTCGATCCCTCGTCCTCAACCGCGCCTGTCTGGCATGACCTGACGCTGAATCCCGTGACCAATGACACGCACTCCCTGAATTACTACGGGTACGACATATCGAGCATCTACATCGATCCTCACGACGCAACCGGAAACACGGTCTACGTCACCGTAGAAGGGGCCAGATCCTCGGTAGAATCGGTGCAAACCGTTTACCGCTCCACCGACGGAGGCGCGCACTGGACTTCGCTTGTCTCTAACCTGCCATGGGTGCCCGTGAGCAGTGTGGTGGTAGATCCGCAGAGCGCCGATACGGTCTATGTGGCCACCGACGTCGGTGTTTACTTTACGCCGCAGATTGGGAACTGTGCGCAGGTCAACTCCACGTGCTGGTCGGCCTTCGGGACGGGCCTGCCGGATGCACCGGTGGTGCAGCTGAGCGCTTCGCCTCAGTCGGTGTCGCAGCAGGTGCTGGTAGCGGCCACGTACGGCCGCGGCATCTGGCAGACACCGCTGTGGTCCACGGAGACGGGTATGACTGCGGCGTCAAGCACCCCCGCAGCGCTTACCTTCGGCAGCGAAAGCGTAGGCACGGCAAGCAACGCCAAAAAAGTGACGATCTACAACACCGGCAGCGTGGCGCTGACGCCAACCGGCATCACGATGACCGGCGACTTCAGCGAGACCGATGACTGCGTCAATGCTTCCATACCGGTCAGCGGAAGCTGCGTGATCCAGGTGAGCTTTGCGCCGGACTCGACGGGCGCGCTGGTTGGCCAGATGACGGTCAGTGCCAATATTTATGCCGGCCAGCTCACCGTGGATTTGAGCGGAACCGGGACTCCGGCGGGCGAGGTGACACTGACCCCCGGTTCGCTTGACTTTGGGCAGGTGCTCGCCGGATCCACCTCAAAGCCTTCTCAGGTGGACGTGGCCAACAACACCTCGTCTCCAATCCCCATCACGAGCATGAATGTAACCGGGCCATTCAAACTCGCCAGTAACGCCTGCGGCACAACCGAACTGGCGGCACAATCCGATTGCCAGTTGCAGATCGAGTTTGCGCCCACGCAATCGGGCCCTGCGACGGGGACGCTGACCCTCATTGACGGCGCAGGCACACAGACCGTGGCTTTGAGCGGAAACGGCGCGGCTCCGGCCACGGACACGCTGAGCACGACTTCGCTTTCATTTCCCGGTACGGTTGCAGGCCAGCTTTCGGCACCGCTTTCGGTCACGCTTACAAACAGCGGAGATACCGCGCTGACCTCCATCTCCGACAGCGTGAGCGGGCCTTTTCAGATTTCGAGCAACAACTGCACCACACAGTTGGGGGGCCAGGCGAGCTGCGCCATCTCGGTAGTGTTTGTGCCCACGCAAGTGGGCTCGCAGACGGGCACCCTCACCGTCTCGGATGCGCTGCACACGCAAACTGTGTTGTTGAGCGGGACGGGTGTTGGTGCGCCGGTTCTCGCCGTCAGCCCAACCAGCCTGAGCTTTACGGGGCAGCAGGTGGGCGTGGCCACTGCGGCGCAGACAGTCACCGTAAGCAACACGGGCGCCTCGCCCATGGCTAATGTGGGGTTCCAGTTCACCGGCCTGGCAGCAAGCGATTTTTCCATCGGCTCTACCAACTGCGGAGCGTCACTGAAGAACGGAGCCAGTTGCACGGCGCAGGTGGTGTTCACGCCGTCGCTGGCCGGCGAAGTACCGGCTACGCTGACGGTTTCGTCTTCCACACTCGGCGTGGCGCCGGTATCGGCGACCCTGACGGGAACCCTGCGGTTTGCCTCCGGCCTGAACGTGAGCCCTACGCAGTTGGATTTTCCGGCCATCGATCCCGGCCAGACAAGCGCGGCGCAAACGGTGACCGTCACCAACGGCGCCGGCGCCGCCATCAGCTCCATTACAGCCACGGCTACGACGCCATTCGTTGTGACGCAGAATGCCTGCACCGGCAGCCTCGACGCGGGCGCAAGCTGTACGGTAGCCGTAGCCTTTGCGCCTACTAGTTCCGGGTCTGCCACGGGAACACTGACCATCGGCGCGCCCGCAGTGGCGACGTCGTCGAGCGTGACGCTTATCGCTTCGGGCGGCCTGCAGGTAAAGCCCGGCTCCATCGACTTCGGAAGTACCGGTGCCGGCGCCAGCAGCGGCCCTACAACGGTGACGGTCACCAATCTGAACATGGCGACGGCGATCAATGGCCTGGCGCTCAACGTCTCCACCGGCTTCAAACTGGTCTCAAACCACTGCGGCGCCATGCTGGCGGCGCAGGCCAGTTGCACAGCGGGCGTGGAGTTTTCGCCCACAGCCGCCGGTCTGCACACAGGCACCCTGACGGTCACCAGTAGCACGGTGCAGGCAGCGCCGGTGGCGCTGTCTGGAATGGGCTTCGACTTTACGGCAGAGGTCACGGGCCCGTCGAGCCAGACCGTAGCCAGCGGACAGTCTGCGGATTACATGCTCGCGCTGACCGCCCTGGATGGATCGCAAGGCAAGTTTACGTTCCAATGCGCTTCGCTGCCTTCCCACGCGCTCTGCGTCTTCAACCCCAGCACGGAGACGCTGGGCTCAGGCGCGCAGGGCAACGTGACGGTGCAGATTTCAACCGGCCAGGCCAGCGCGGCATCGCACACGCCCGATGACCTGCCCTGGCATGCGGCGCCGCTGCTCTGCGGGCTGTTTCTGCTGCCGCTGGCGCGCAAGCGGCGCAGGAGCATCTTCTTTGTGGCGCTGCTGGCCGTGGTCTTCTGCTTCGGCGTTTCCAGTTGTACCAGTTCCGGCGGAGGCACAGTCGGCGGAGGCGGCAGCACGGGAAGCCAGGGAAGTAGCAGCGGCACTACTCCGGCTGGAACGTATACGGTCCAGGTGACGGCCAGCTCCACGGGCGTGCAGCACACGGTCAAGGTGACACTCACTGTGGATTGAGCCCCGGCAAATGGCCGGCGCAAACGGCGGCGGGCACTCGCGGAGAGCAATCATTGACCGGATATACTTGATCTTCGGGCCGGGCAGGGAAGACGAATGCATTCCTGTAAGCCACCGGCTGGGGAAAATTGCCGAATGAGCGCAAAAGTTACTGTCGAAGATGTGGAGCGGGTGGCCGAGCTGGCGCACCTTGAATTGACGCCTGAAGAAACCGGCGGTATGTTGCACGATCTGAACGCCATTCTTGATTACGTGGCCGAACTGAACGAGCTCGACACTGCCGGTGTGGAACCGCTGGCAGAGGTGACCGAACTGCAGGCCGGGACGAGCGCAACCGAGCTGCGTGCCGACGCCGTGGTGCCTTCGCTTGACCGTGCCGCCGTGATGCCCCAGGCGCCGGAAACTGACGGATCCTTCTTCAAGGTGCCGAAGGTGATTGAGAGATAGGGATCCCGAGTCGAAGACGAAGAATACGGATTAGGACGAGGAGGGCGATTGGCTGGCGAGGCTCAGACTGCTGAAAACTTTGTAGAGAAACCGCTGACGCTGGAAGAGCTGCGTGCCGGGATTGCCGCGGGCAGCACAAAGGCCGCGCACCTTGCTGCGAGCTACTACGAGCGGATCGAGAAGAAGAATCCGCGGCTCAACGTGTACCTTAGCTTGACCAAAGAGCGCGCCTTGGAGCAGGCCGCGCGCATTGACGCGCTGGCCGCCAAGGGCGATCCGTTGCCGCCGCTCGCCGGCATTCCCATCGGCATCAAGGACGTGCTGGTGATGAAAGGCGCTCCCGCCACAGCGGCCTCCAGGATTTTGCAGGGCTACCAGCCGCCTTACGACTGCACAGCCGTGAAGAAGCTCGAAGAAGCCGGGGCGGTGCTGCTGGGCAAGATCAACTGTGACGAGTTCGCCATGGGCTCGTCGAATGAAAACTCGGCCTACGGGCCGGTCCGCAATCCGGCCGATCCCGAGCGTGTTCCCGGTGGATCGAGCGGCGGCTCAGCCGCTGCGGTGGCGGCGAACCTGGCTGTAGCCACACTGGGCACCGATACCGGCGGATCGATCCGCCAGCCGGCCAGCTTTTGCGGCGTGGTGGGTGTGCTGCCCACCTACGGCCGCGTTTCGCGCTACGGGCTGATCGCTTTTGCTTCCTCCCTCGACCGCATTGGTCCGCTGACTGCCAACGTGCGCGACGCCGCCACGCTGCTCGGCATTATCGCCGGCCACGATCCCTGCGACGCCACCAGCTCACCGGCTCCCGTGCCCGACTTTGCCGCCGAGAGTGACAAGCCGGCCGAGGGCCTGCGCATTGGCGTGCCGAAGGAGTACTTCGGAGAGGGGCTGGACCCGGAAGTCCGCGCCGCCGTCGAAGCGAGCATCGAATCGCTGAAGGCCGCAGGTTGCTCCGTAAAGCCGGTTTCGTTGCCGTATACCAGGTACGCCGTGCCCACGTATTACCTCATCGCCACAGCCGAGGCCAGCGCCAATCTGGCGCGCTTTGATGGGGTGCGTTATGGATATCGTTCTCCATCGCCGGAGAACCTCGCTGCGATGTACAGCAACTCGCGCGACCAGGGCTTCGGCGCCGAGGTCAAGCGGCGCATTCTGCTCGGCACCTACGCGCTTTCAGCCGGCTACTACGACGCCTATTACCTGAAGGCGCAACAGGTGCGCCGACTGCTGGCCGAGGAGTTTCTGCGCGCCTTTGCCGAAGTGGACGCCATTGTGACGCCGACCGCGCCGACGCCGGCCTTCAAACTGGGCGAGAAGAGCGGCGACCCGGTGGCGATGTACCTGGCGGATATTTACACGGTCACGGCGAGCCTGGCCGGCATCTGCGGCGTGAATGTACCCTGCGGCGCCACGAAGACCGGTTTGCCGGTGGGGATGCAAGTTCTAGCCGCGCACCTGAACGAGAGCACGGCATTTCGCGTAGCGCGGGCAGTGGAGGCAGCGCAGCAGAGTTAGGGGCCAGACGTATGCGTGTTCGGAAGCAGTTTTTTCTTGTTGCCTCGGCGATTTTTGCACTGGTTCTGACTGGAGGCGTGCAAATTGCCTCAGCAGCAGCGCGCAAATCTCACAGCATCGTTCTCGGCGTGGTTCACCACGAGCCTTACTCGCAGCAGGGTGACCCGGCAGGCTTTCAAGCCGGTGAAACCTCGCTGCCTGTTCGCGCGCTCATCGTCAACGGAAACTTCAAAGACTGGACCACCGGCAACGCACATGACATCACCGGGCGCAGCTTTGTAGTGCGGCGCGCCATTCGTCTCAACAATTCTCTGCCCAATGACAAACGCCAGCAATGGGTGTGGCAGCGCGGCCCCTGGCTGTTGGTGGACCGTGTCACCGGCCGCGTCACCACGGTGAAGCTGCTTGACTACGATCCCCAGGTGAGCCGCGTGGCATGGTTCCGCGACTACGCGGCGTACTGCGGCGTAACGCCCAGCGGCAAGAGCCTCCACGCAATGGTGGAGCAGTTGGGGGTGCGCAGGTCGGTGCTCACAAAAAAGCTGGAAGCTTTCGACAGAACGGACTTTCCCGAGCCTGCCTGTGCGCCGGTTGCCTGGCAGCGCGATCCGGTCCGCGTGACCTTCCATGCTGCAGGCAAGAACCCCGTGACGTACAGCATCGCGTCCGGCTCGGCGGTGCTGGTTAAGGACTCTGGAGATGAGAATGTGCAAACGCCGGACGCAACTCCGACCGCCGCACCTGCCGCGCCGGCAAGGAATAAATAGCCTTACTGGCTGAAAGTCTGAGAAATCCGGCCTCAGCGCTGGCTATCCGTCCAGAATCTCCAAAACACCCAAGCCATGAAGAAAACGGCCACGATTCCAGCCGTGAGAAGCAGCCTTCCCGTGTCTGTAGCCAACATGGGTTGAGTTCTCCAGGCGTTCCCCGGGAGGAGTTGCGCGATCAGAATCACTTCAGCGGCCACCGTCGTGTAATCCCATGCCATCCTATTTTTATTAGACGGATGACGGTGCAAGAAATGGTCAGCCAGGCTGTGAGAGCCCCACAAAGGAAGCCCGGCGAGCGGTAGCGTCTTGACACGTCATAGGCTGCGCGTATTTCATCTTCTTAGGTGCTCTTTTGGCAGGGAGAGGATAAGTGTGGCGTAAGCCCGTTTGCCCTTCGGCCCAGGTTGGAAAGAGGACCACTGTCGAACAGGAAGCAGATGGAGAGCGGGGACGTTTGGTGGCTGGTGGGCACGGGGTTCGAATTTGGTCCCTGGGTGCGGCGCCCCGGACCTTCTCTCAGTGCCTGGACCGAAGGTGACTAGCGCCAGGTCCGTTCCCGGAGACAAATTTGTTGAGGCTCGCCCGCCTGATGGCTGGCGCGCCTTGCCCTGAATGGCGGTTCGCCACGGCGAGCTCCCAGGGCGAGCAAAGGACGAGTGTGACGACAAGTTTGGCATTCTTGGCGGTAGATGCCGCCGGCGGAGCAGGAAGCGGTTTTTCCATGCTTCTGCCCATTCTTCTATTTATTCCGGTCTTTTATCTGCTGCTCATCCGTCCGCAGCAGAAGCGGCAAAAGCAATGGCAGCAGATGCTTGAAAAGATCAAGGCGGGGGACCGTGTGACCACCGCCGGTGGTGTTCGCGGCATCATCCTGTCCATCAAGGACGACGCAGTCATAATCCGCGTAGCGCCAGACAACCTGAAGCTTGAAGTCGCCAAGTCGGCTATCGCTTCTGTCACCCAGGAAGGCCCATCGGGCTCGTAGGCATTGGACTAGAGAAACGAATCCATGAAGAAAAATCTTAAGAACCAAATTGCCTTGATCATCGCGGTTTTGGTGGTATGCCTCTACGGCATCTTTGGAATCCCTTCCGGCCTCCGCGGTTCGGATCTGTTGCACGCTATCACCAATCGCATCCACCTTGGCCTCGACTTGCAGGGAGGCGCGCACCTCATTCTTCAGGTGCAGGTTTCTGACGCGGTCAACGACGAGACCAACAACACCATCCAGGATCTCGAGACGGCCATGAAGAAGGGCAACTTGGCCTACTCGCAGATCATCAAGCCCAATCCGGCGAAGAACCCCGAGGTCATTCGCATCGAGGGTACCTCGCCGACGCAGTCGGATGCCGTCAGTTCGCTGCTCAACGGCACCCGTTACTCCAACGAGTACGACGTTTCGGAGGGCGCCAACAACACCTGGACGCTCACCATGAAGCCGACCTATGAGCGCGATCTTAGCCAGCGGACCGTGCAGCAGGCGATCTCGACGATCACAGACCGCGTGAATGCCCTGGGCGTTACAGAGCCGCAGATTGCGCCTTACGGTCTGGGCGCCAACCAGATTCTGGTTGAACTGCCCGGCGTCAGCGACATGAACGAGGTGAAGTCGATGATTAAGTCCACGGCGCGCCTCGAGATTCATGCCGTGGAGGGAGGGCCGTTTCCCAGCGAGCAGGCGGCACTGTCCAGCGTGGGCGGCGCCGTCCCACCCAATGAGGAGATTGTGCCCGCCTCGGGAGAGCTTTCGGGCGCCGGCAGCGGCGGTTACTACATTCTGCAGCGGCTATCCATCGTGGCCGGAAGTGATTTTCGCTCCGCTACCCCGGGCACCAATCCCAACACCGGACAGCGCAACGTAAACTTCACGCTGACCGATTCGGCCGGCGACAAGTTTTATGACTTTACCAGCGCCAACGTGGGCAAGAGCATGGCGGTGGTCATGGGCGGTACGGTGCGCGAAGTGGCTGTCATCAAGGAGCCCATCCGCGACAGCGGCGAGATTACAGGCAGCTTCAGCCCGCAGGAAGTGTCGATGCTCTCGAAGCTGCTGCGCAGCGGTTCGCTGCCGGCTTCGCTCAATTACATTCAGGAGACCACGGTGGGCGCCACGCTGGGTGCCGACTCGATTCGCGAAGGCGTGACGGCGGCGATTGTGGGCATGGTTCTGGTGTGGGCCTTCATGCTGGTTTACTACCGCGGCTCGGGCGTCAATGCTGACCTGGCACTGTTCCTGAACCTGGTGATTCTGCTGGCATTCATGGGCTTTAGCGGTGCCACGCTGACGTTGCCGGGCATCGCGGGCGTCATCTTAACCATAGGCATGGGCGTCGACTCCAACGTGCTCGTCTTCGAGCGAATACGCGAAGAGATTCGTGCGGGCAAAGCGGCGGTGGCGGCCGTGGATCAGGGCTTCGCGCACGCCTGGACGACGATTTTCGATACTCACGTCACAACCATGGTTTCGGCGGCTTTCCTGTTTATCTTTGGAACCGGGCCGGTGAGAGGCTTTGCCACCACCCTGGTCTTTGGTCTGGCCGCCAATCTCTTTACGTCGGTGTACGTCTCGCGGGTAATTTTCGAGGCGCACCTCAATCATTTGAAACCCGGCGAAATGGTCTCGATTTAACGGCAGGGATCAAGGAACAGGGACTATACGGATTTTGGGACGCAGGAACTATTGGCTGAAAGCTAAGAGCTTTCTGGCTGTCCCCGGGAAACTGGAAAGGGAAAAGAATCAGTGGAATTCTTTCACAGTGTCAACATAGACTGGCTCGGGAAGAAGTGGTATTTTCTCGCTTTCTCCTTAATTTTCAGCGTTGCCGGCGTCATTTCCATGGGCTGGCACTGGGCGCACATTGGCAGCCCGGTTCCGCTGGGAGTGGATTTTAGCGGCGGTACGCAGGTGACGGTCCAGTTTCCGCAGAAGCCGGATATAACGAAGATTCGTGCGGCGATGAGTGCCGCCGGCCTGACGAAGTCGTCGATCTCGACCGTTGGCGGAGGACCGAACCAGGTGCTGATCAGCCTGCCCGAGGAAACCAATGAGAAGGCTCTGGACGTGGGGCGATCCGAGATCGAAAACGCGCTGCGGAAACACTACTCCAGCAGATTCGCCTCAAACTGGGTGCGCAGCGTGAGTGTTGTTGGCCCCACGGTGGGCCGTCAACTCGAAAAGCAGGCGGCGCTGGCGACTCTGTACTCGATGCTGGGCATGCTGGTGTATCTGTGGTTCCGCTTCCAGTTGATTTATGGCGTGGCCGCAGTGGTGGCCTGCTTCCACGACACGTTGATCACCGTGGGCGCCTTTTCGCTGGCAAGCTCCTTTGGCGCCAAGGATCTAGAGCTCAGCCTCACCGTGATTGCCGCCATCCTCACGCTGGTCGGCTATTCGATGAACGATACTATCGTCGTTTTCGACCGCATACGCGAGAACCTGCGCCTGACCCGGCGCGAGCCGCTGGCCGATCTGGTCAACCGCAGTATCAATCAGACTTTGAGCCGAACGGTGCTCACTTCCGGTCTCACTTTTCTTACTGTTCTTTCGCTGTTTATCTTCGGCGGCCAGGTGTTGAAGGGATTTTCGTTTGCCTTAGTAGTGGGAATTCTGATAGGTACTTATTCATCCATTGCTGTGGCTTCGCCAATGCTGGTGGCGTGGCAGGAGTGGCGCGCAGAGAAAGGAAAGACGACCTCGCTGCCCGCGGCCAGAAGAGCCCGGTAACCAAGTACAAGACCGAGGATTGTCGTGGGTTTGACGCCCGGTATGTGGCTGGTTGGGAACGACTGGCGCGGCTGGGGGTCCTTGAATTAAGTTGTTGAGCAGGCTGGTGGATGCATGGGCTGGATTGAGTTGAATCATGCGTCGGACCGTGGTTCGGTGTATCGATTTTGTAGCAGACTTTGCATAGGGAAGCGTCATTCTGATAAGGTGATTTCGCTTCTAGAAGACAAATTTTTTCCCCCGGGAACATTGAACGTTCCCGCGGTGTCTAAATAGAGGTAACCAACACTCGAGTTCGAGGCTGGCCATGTTTGAAGATTCCACATTTGAATCCACAGGGAAGATCAAGAGCAAGAGCGGGCGTTGGATGCTGGTCACTGGCATCATTAACGCTTCGATCCTGATTGTGCTCATTCTTATTCCATTGATCTACCCGGAAGCGTTGCCTAAAGAAATGATGGCGACAGTGCTATCGTTTACACCGCCGCCGCCACCGCCGCCGCCGCCACCGCCACCGCCGCCTCAGGCAGTGCATGTGGTGCACGTGCAGTCGCAGATGATGAATAACCAGTTGATGGCGCCAACCAAGATCCCGAAAAACATCGAGATGGTGACCACCAAGGAAGCGCCGCCTTCCAACTACGGCGTTGCCGGCATGGAAGGTCTGGGCGGTGGGACCGCCGGAGGTTTCGGTTCGGCATTCGGCAGCAAGGGCCCGGTGGTGAAGGCTGCTCCTCCCAAGAAGATCAGCATCTCGGCGGGCGTCGAAGAAGGCTTGTTGCTCCAGAAGACGATGCCTGTCTATCCGCCGATCGCCAAGGCTGCCCGGGTCCAGGGAACCGTGGTGCTGCGGGCTACGATCTCCAAGGAAGGAAGGATTACCGATCTCCACGTCGTCAGCGGTCCGGCCATGTTGCAGCAGGCTGCCTTGCAGGCCGTGAGGTCATGGCGTTATAGACCCTATCTGCTCAACAACGAGCCTGTGCAGGTGGAAACGACCATCAACGTAATCTTTACCCTGGGTGGATAAAGGACTCTTGATCGCCTGGATTGTCCAATCGGGCAGGGGTCAAACTAATAACCTGAACGCGGCGTCGCAAACGCCGCGCTCCTAACCTTCGCCAAACCGTCGTAGTTTTCGAAAAGAAACTCCGCAGGAGGAAAGATTCAGTGATTCTCGCTCAGCTCACACACTTTGCTTCACATGCCGCCAACAGCCTGGCCCTGTTCCAGCAAGATCAGACGGTCAGCTTTAGCCCTCTGGGCCTGTGGGCCAACATGGGATGGTTGGCGCGTGCAGTTGCCATCGTCCTCTTTATCGAGTCGATCTGGTCGCTGGCCGTGATGATTGACCGCTACATGTACTTCCGCGCTGCCCGCAAGCAGTCGCGCGAGTTCGCGCCCAAGGTTGCTGGTGCCCTCAAGGACAGCAAGCTTGAAGAAGCCATCAAGATTGCCGACCGCAGCAAGAAGTCGCACCTTGCTGAAGTCGTCACCTCCGGTCTGCAGGAATTCCGCGCTTCGGCCGGCGCTGCCACCCAGGAAACCATCGAGAGCTCCAGCCGCGCACTTGATCGGGCTGAGGCTATCGTGCACGCCAAGCTGAAGAGGGGCCTTGCGGTTCTGGCCACCATCGGCGCCACGGCTCCGTTCGTCGGACTGTTCGGCACCGTCGTCGGCATTCTGCACGCCTTCCAGCAGATCGCTACCCAGAAGACTTCGGGTATCGGCGCGGTCGCCGGTGGTATTGCAGAAGCTCTGGTTACCACGGCGTTCGGTCTGCTCGTGGCTATCCCTGCCGTTATGGCGTTCAACTATTTCACGGGACGTGTCGAAGCATTCGACGTGGAGATGGATAACTCCTCCAGCGAGTTGATCGACTACTTCATTAAGCAGAGCCACAAGCAGCGCTAGGCGAAGACGCTGCCGGCTCGGGCGAGATGCTGTGGCGGCGGAAGAGCCTGAAAAGACTCTTCCGCCCGTCGATTTCACACTCGCGCTGGCCGTCTTCCGGGTTAGGCCGGAGATGCGGTCCGGCGAAACATTTCAAACGCACGGAGCCCAACAATGGGAATTGCGGTTCGTGACGAAGGTCACAATGTAAATTCCAACATTAACGTTACCCCCATGGTGGACGTAATGTTGGTGCTGCTCATCATCTTTATGGTCATCACGCCCATGCTCACGAATAAGGTGCAGATTGACCTGGCCTCGGTGAAAACCCCTGTAGCTATGCCAGATGCCGACAAGGACGACGCTATCGTGATCGCCGTGACGCGGGATGGCAGCCTGTTTCTCGGCCAGAACCTTATTGCGCCCGCGAATCTCGGGCAGCAGGTGGCTAACAGGCTGGCGAATAAGACCAACAAGACTGTCTATTTCCGCGCCGATAAACGCGCCCGCTTCAAGGCCGTTGAGGACGCAATCGATGACGTGCGCACTGCCGGCGTCGATCAGGTCGGCCTGCTGACGCAAAAGGTGGAAGGCAACGTTATGAGCGGTGGCGAGTAGCCATCACCGGTGCCTTTCAACAACGATTTTTCGACGAATTGAGGAGTCTTTAAGCCATGGCAATGACAATGGGTAGCGGTGGCGGCAGCATGGCCGACATCAACGTAACACCGATGATCGATATTCTTCTGGTGTTGTTGATTATTTTCATGGTCATCGTGCCCACAGTGCCGAACGGCCTGAATGCAGCGGTGCCGCAGCCGCCCAAAAATAAGCAAAAGCAGCAGCAGCCGAATGACCGCACCATCGTGGTTCAGGTTCTGTATCGTTCTGGCCTGGCGCCGGCGTACAAGATCAACCAGGATGATGTGAGCGTTCAGGAACTGCTTCCCAGGCTCACCCAGATTTACGCCAACCGCGCCGAGCGGATCATGTTTGTAAAGGGCGATGATAACGTCGATTTCCAATACATCGCTCACGTGATCGACATCGGCAAGCAAGCTGGCGTGGACCACATCGGTCTGCTGACCCCGAAGATTCAGGAGGGCCAATAGCGGCCCTTTGGGGCGGCTGGCTCGGGTCTTCGGACGGACTGGAGTGGCGCCTGGCCTGCTCAGGGTAAATGCGTGTGGGGAGGAGACGAAGTTTGATTGGGTCTCCTCTCTCAACCGGGCGCATGCATGGGATTCAGGCTGTGACGGAGTACAATTTTTCCGGCCTTGGTTTTGCTGTTCTCCCAACCATCGCCGGCTTGAATCGATTCAAGGGCGCGGCCGTCAGGCACTCGCCTGAAGGAGAAGGATAAGAACATGAACCGACCCGCACGCATTTTGGCTTTCGGGGTTGTCTTGATGGGCATGGTACTTACCATGAGCGGGTGCCAGCAGTTGGAAGCCCGCGACCAGCTGAACAAGGGCGTGGATGCGTATAAGAGCGCCCACTACGAAGAGGCCATCGGCCACTTCCAGAGAGCCACCGAACTCGATCCGAATCTTGCTATGGCCAAGACCTATCTGGGCACCGCACTGGCCCAGTCTGTTGTACCTGGCGAGACCACACCCGAAAACATCAAGACCGCCGACCAGGCGATCGCGATTTTCAAGCAGGTGCTGGAAAAGAATCCCGGCGATGCGAACAGCGTCAAGCAGATCGCAGGCATTTACTTCAGCATCAATCAGCTCGATCAGGCTAAGGTGTGGCAGAAGAAGGTTTTGGCATTGGATCCCAAGGATGCGGAAGCCGCCTATACCATCGGTGCCATTGACTGGAGGCAGGCCCACGAAGATCTGTTGAAGATCCTGCAGCCCGCTGGCTTCAACGACGACGGTCTGGGTAACACCAAGGTTCCCAAGAAGCTGATGGAACAGGTCAAGCAGCAGACTGCCGGTCAGGTAGCCGAGGGCATGCAGTATCTGCAGCAGGCCATTGCCAACCGGCCCAACTACGCCGATGCCATGGCTTACCTGAACCTGATGTACCGCAGCAAGGCTAACATTGACTACGGTGACAAGAAGGCCGTGAAGGAAGATATCGCAAAGGCAGAGTATTGGCGCAAGAAGGTACTGCCCGCCCGCCAGCTCGAAGAGAAAGAAAAGAACAAGGGGCCGAAGGGCATCACCATGGGTGGGTCGCAAAGCTAGTCTGTTCTGCGCAACCCTTGTGTATCGAAACGGCCCCCGCTACGGCGGGGGTCGTTCTTTGTCGGTAATCTCATGTTTGCGGGCCTCAATTGACTGAGGCTGGCCTTACCCATGAGGTTGAATCATGCCCTTTAGGTTGAATCGTGCCTATCGCGCCCGTGCTCTTATGACGGAATGTTTTTCCCTCATTGTCGCCTCCGCAATTCCTGCTTCGGCCAGACGGTCATCCAGGAATACCCCGTCCCGCGCTCGTGGGAGCGGCGATCCCGTACGCCGGCCTTGCCACCGACCCCGTCGAACTGCGCATCTATCCCGGAGCCAATGGCAGCTTCAGCTTGTATGAGGATCAGGGTGACAGTTACGCCTATGAGCACGGCGCGCATTCCATCATCCCCATCCACTGGGACGACGCCACGCGTACGCTGACCATAGGCGCACGGCAGGGCAGCTTTCCCGGCATGAAGCCCGGCCACACATTCGATGTAGTGATAGTCTCAGCAGGGCACGGTGTGGGCGAAGAGTCCACTGCGAAACCCGACAAGACCATCCACTACACCGGCGCGAAGATCGAAGTAAAGTTCTGAGCGTTAGGTTTCAGGGCGCTCCGGCTTACGGCGCGCCCTTCTTCAAGATCTGCTCGGCGTAGTAGTTGTTCACCCTCGCCGCGTCGTTGAGCGTCTCGTAGTATGCGTTCAACAGCAATTGCCGTTTGCGTCCGTGCAGCAGGTCGTGGATGGCCTGCTGCACGCGCGGATCGCTCAACTCGCGCTGCCCTGCGGGCTCCAGCGCAATCAGCTTGTAAATGGCGTAGCCAATCTGTCGGCGCTCCGGCCCCATGCCCCGGTAGGCGGGAACCACTGCGCTGTACTGATCGGGCCTCAATTTGCTGATCACTGAGAAGGTTTCCGGATCAGCTTTCAACTGCGACTCGGGCCAGAAACCCAGGTCGCCGCCGTTTGAAGCAGTGTTTGGATCCTCTGAAAACTGCATGGCCACGGAGCTGAAATCCTGCCCGCTGTCGAGCCGGTTATGCAGAGCTTCAATCTTCTTGCGCGCCTCCGCATCGCCCTGAGCCTTGTTGTTCTGCAGGTTCCCGGTTTGCCGCTCGGGTGAGCCGGTCACAAAGATCCACGCCAGGTGATACTGCGGCTGGATAATGTCGAAGTCCGCCTTGTGCGTCATGTAATAGTCGCGGATTTCGGCGTCAGTGATGTTGATCTTCGATTCGATTTCGCGGTTCAGCAGTTTGGTTGCCGTCAGGTTGCGCCGAATATCGCGTTTCAGTTCGTCGAGGGTTTCATCCTTGGCTTGAAGTCCCTTCTCGAACTCCTCCTCGGTGTAGGGCGCCTTCAATTCCGTGAGCTTGGCGTTGACGTCTTCGTCGGTGGCCACCAGCTTCAGCTTTGCGGCCTGCTGCTGCAGAATCTCATCCTCGATCATCTGGTGCAGAATGTTCAGCCGCTGAATGTCGGCCTCTTCGGGCGACGGTTTTTGCGGCGATTTCCCCAGCCAGGCCTTGTAATTCCGGTCCAGTTCCGCGCGATAGAGGGGCTTGCCGTTGACCGTCGCCACCACGTTGGCGCCGGGCGCCTTGTGGCAACCAGACACCCCCGCCATCAGAGCACCACCCAGAACAATCAGGGAAACAACCCGGGAACAACCCCGGCAGCTTCTTTCGCCAAACACCCCTATCTCCTTCGCAGGGCGCAAAGAGCCCCGGCAACAAAGAATAAATCCTCGAACTGGCTTTGCGACACTGGCCAGTCTACTTGCTTGCGCCCGGTGCGGCCGGTGCTGGCGCTGGCGGCGCTGGCGGAGGGGGAGGCGTTTCGCCTGCGGCCTCCAGCGCGCGGTCAATTACCGCCCACACCTGATCCTCCGGAACAGCTCCATCAATGCGCTCGCCATTTACAAACAACGCCGGCGTACCCGTGATCCCCAGGGCGTCTCCTTCCTTCATCGATGCCCTTACTATGGTCTCGTCCTGCTTGGCAATGCAGGCGTCCAGTTTTGAGCTGTCAAGCTTGCTCGCCGTGCCATAGCCTTTCGCAAGCCGGTCCAACTCGGCAAAGCTTTGCTTCAGGTTCCGGCCCTGACCGGTGATCTGGTCGTCGTGCGTGTGCAGGTAGTCCACGTAGTTCCAGTAGGCCGTGCCGTTCTGAGCTGCCAGGCAATCGGCATCCACGGCTGCGTGCATGGCCCAGGGGTGTATCTGCGTCAGCGGGAAATCCTTGTAGATAAAGCGCACCTGGTTCTTGTAGCGGTCGAGCGTGGAAGGGAAGAGCTCCTGATGCAGGCGTGCGCAGAACGGGCATTCCAGGTCGTCGAAGTTGATCACGGTTACCTTGGCGTTGGGATTCCCGCGGATCGGCCGTCCGGCAATGTTGATGTTGAATGCCGGGTTGTTGGCCAGGTTGAACGTCTCCAGCCGCGCCAGTTTGGTCCCGTCCGTCGAAAGCAGAAAGTTGACCACCTGCGACTTCCCGCTATGCGTGATGGTGATGGGCAGCGTGTCGTAGCCGGCGATATTACTCGGTTGCCGTTTGCCAACCGTTACGCCGAAGTCTGACGGCACGTTGTATTCGGATCGCACCATGATCGAGATGCGACGGGCGAGCCCGGCATCAATCGGTGCTTGAGAAGCGGATTGGGCCTTGCAGCCCGCGGCAAGACAGACCACCAGCAGGCAAGCCACAAAGTTGATGCGCAACAATTTAAATTTCCTCTCAGGCAAGGATATCCTACTCCGCGGCTATGCTGTGCCCCGGCGGGCATATTCGCCTGACGATATAAAAATGGACGCAGCGCAAGGCAAAAGGCAATCGGCAGATTTTCTTAGGCATCTTTTGCGTCTCCATGACCTTGGCCCGGCGGGCATCTTCCGCGTATACTGAAGATTCGGCGAACTCAAAGCCGGCGCATCTGTATGCGCCCAGGCTGCTTGACGCCGCAACATCCGTCCCTGGCGCATGGCGCCGCAAGCGGCTGAAGAATCTGGAGTTGAACGATGGCACAAATATGCGATATCTGCGGCAAGGGGCCGCGCTACGGCAATAACGTCTCGCACGCGCACAACATTACGCGTCGGCGCTGGAACGTGAACCTGCAGGCAGTCAAGGCTCTGGTCAACGGCGCCCCCAAGCGCCTGCGCGTCTGTGCAAGCTGCATCAAGAGCGGCAAGATCACCAAAGCATAGACGGCTTCAACATCCGAAAAAAGAATAGGGGCCAACCCCTGAATTGGCCCGTCCCTTGCGGACGGGTTTTTCTTGCTCGCGCCAGGGCGCGGCCGGTTTACTGCGGCTCCTGCCGGGTAAAGGTTAGCGAGGCTGAGTTGATGCAGTAGCGCAGGCCGGTGGGCTTGGGGCCGTCAGGGAAAACGTGGCCCAGGTGCCCGCCGCAGCGCGCGCAGGTCACCTCGATGCGCTGCATTCCAAAACTATGGTCTTCATGTTCTTCCACGACCTTTGAGTCGGCGGGCAGCATAAAGCTGGGCCAGCCGCAGCCGGAGTCGAATTTGGCGCCTGAGAGAAACAGCAGGGCCCCGCAGCCGGCACAGTGGTAGTTGCCTGACTCGTGGTTATAGGTAAGCGGGCCGGTAAAGGGCCGCTCCGTGCCTTTTTCGCGCAGCACATGGTACTGCTCCGGCGTCAGCGCCGCGCGCCACTCCGCCTCCGTGCGCTCCACCTTTTCGTTCGTCTCACTCATGCCACCTCCAATTGTCTTGTGCAGGAATTCTTCTCGCTCGAATTGGATGCTCGGGATGCGGGGAAAGCATCACCGTCCAATCATCGCGAAGAGACTTCGCTCAACGCCGTTTCAGCGCTTCCAACTCGTCCAGCGTACGCGGCCAGTCCGCGCCCAGCAACCGTGAAAGACCGCGGTCGGCCAGCACTTTGCCGCCGGTCTGGCACGCGGCGCAGTAGTTCGTCTCGTTGTCAGCATAGCGGATGCGCTGGATGGCAGCGCCGCAGCGCGGGCAGGGCTGGCCGTAGCGCCCGTGTACCGCCATCCCCGGCCGGAAGGCCGTCACGCCTTCGGGGAATCTCTTTCTGGCCTCCGCAACCAACCGGTCTGTCCAAAGCGACAGCGTTGCCCGTGTGGCGTCGTAGAGCCGCTGCCACTGTTCTGGAGTGAGCTTGTGCGTCTGCGCAATGGGTGAAAGCTCGGCCGCGTGCAAAATCTCGTCGGAGTAGGCATTGCCCACGCCGCTGATCAGGCGTGGATCGGTAAGCGCGCGCTTCAGCGTGCGGTTTTCAAACGTCAACGCCACACGAAAGCCGTCCAGATCCGTCGCGAAGATCTCCACGCCGCCCGGATCGACTGAACGCAGCCCCTCCTCACCGCGGACGACGTGCAGCGATGCGCGATGCTTTGAGCCGGCCTCAGTCAGCACCAGCGTGCCATGCGCAAAGTCGAAGGCGGCCAGCGCCTGCCTGCCCGCCAGCTTCGCCTGTGGCGGCCGCCAGTGCAGCCGGCCTGCAATCATCAGGTGCAGCACCAGCCAAAGGTCGCCGTCTACGCCAACAGCAATGCGCTTGCCCACGCGGCGCAGCTCGCGCACCGCACGGCCTTCGGCGCCGGCCAGCGGAGGGTCGGCAGTGCGCAGCAGAAACGGGCTGGCGATGCGGACCTGCTCCAGCGTGCGGCCCGCGATGCGGGCTTCAAGCGCGGCAATGTAGGCGCTGATGTCGGGAAGCTCGGGCACTGATACCAGATTGCGGCGGAGACGTGCTCATGCGCAACGAAGATTTCGCCGGATGCAAATATCTTTGGCTGCCGATCGCCGCTTACGAAGCAATCTCCATCGCCACCTCGTCGCTTTCTGCATCTTCCGGCACCCCAATCTGTCCGCTGCATCGGGCATAGAGGCACATGCCCAGAGTGGTTGGCGTAATGTTGGCATATTCGAGTTGCGCAAAGGGAATTTCCTTCACCGTCAACTCCAGCAGACCAACTTCGTAAAGGTGATGCAGGTTCCGCTCGATCACGGTCAGGTCCCGCTTCCCGGTGAACCTCTTGATCTCGTCGGCCGTGCAAAGCAGGCTCCGGGGAAAGATAAAACCGGGTCTCCATCCCATCTGCATGGCGCGCGAGCTGCTCACGGCGAGAATGAGGATGTGAACCACGTCGAGCTTCGATAACAGTTCCGCGTAAATGATGTTCTCCTCGTCGCCCGATCCCTCCTGCGACGAGGCGGCCAGTACTCCCGCCCAGCACTGCTCCATCTCTCCTCCGCGCGTCTTTGAGCCGTCTTCCAGGATGCGCACGATGAGGTCTGCGGAAACGTTCTTACGCGGCGCGCAGCCCTGAGAGGCCAGCATCTCTTCCGCCTTGAGCACAATCTCGATGGCTCTCTCGGCTCTCTCGTGAACCAGCTCTTCCGTGATGAGCTTCAGGATGCGGTTTTCCGCGGCGGGTGCAATGCGCAACAAGAATGCGAGTGCTTTGGTGAAACGGAAGAGGTGCACTGCATCGCGGTGCGCCACCAGCGTCGTGGCTCTGCCCATGAGCTTGACCCATGCTGCGTCATCGATATACTCGTGCAGAAATGTCAGGCCCACGCCGTCATTGCCCACCCGAACAGCCCTTGCACGCAGCCGCACCTGCGGACGCGAAAAGTGATCGAGCAGTGCCTTTCGCTGTAGCGTCAACTGCACGCTGGTGCCGGGCAGCCAGTGCTCGTGCGTGAACAGATAGATGCCCGTGGGGCTGATGTCCTTGATGCGGGCCCGTCTCTGCTCCAGGCCTGTCCAGTAGGAGACATCGAGACCTCGCGCGGGAAAGCGGCCATCCTTGCGGCGTTCCCCCAATCCAATTTTTGCGGCGAGTCTTCTGATGAACGCCATAAGTCTCAGATCACCAAGGCACCTTTCCCGGATCGATCGAGAACCTGGAGACTTGCACTCCGGCCACATCGCGCCGGCGCGTTGCGGGCGCCGTCTTGAGCAGTCGGTTCCAGCCTCTCGATCGGATTCCGCATCATCCTGTTCCCATCGGCAGATAGAGGCAAATCCTGTAGAAGCTCCTTCCACTTTGCGCGAAGCACCTGCCTATGCCCACCGAAAACATGCCGTCAGACGCGCTTAACACCGTGCCATTTCCTGAAGAGGGAAGTTGTCTCGTTTTGGGACAGAAGAGGGCGCGTTGCGCGCATGATATGGCGGGGGAGTTGAGGAGAAGACCGAAAGCCTTCTTTTGCTGCGGGGCTTCAGCCGCTCATTGGCTGTCCCTCACAATGCGCCGGCCGCTGGAAGCTGCGGCTTGCCGTCGCAAGATGGCTTTTGTTTGCCGAAAAATTCATCGATACATTTGCGTCGGTATGCAAAAATCCGTTGCACATCGCCGCGCACCTTCAGCACATGAACCATGCGCCCGAGAACGCCGAAGGGCAGCGTATAGCGGACCACATCGATCATTCTGGTTCGGTTACCGTGCGCTTCAAACGTGTGCGTGTGGTGCCAGAGCTTGTACGGGCCCGATCGCTGCACGTCCACAAAGCGATGTGGCGGATTCCATCTGCAGATCTCCGTACGCCACTGAACTGGGATGCCGTGCAACTTCAGCCGGTATCGGATCTCCGTGCCTTCGGCGATGGAATCGGTACTCACGGAAAGAATTCTGAAGCCCAGCCACGGCGGCGTAATCGCCTCCAGATTGCGCGCATCGGAAAAGAACCGGAAGACCTCGTCGATCGGCCGTGGGATCCATTGTTCCTGGCGCAGGGTATGAATTTTCAAGCTCATACAGGCGTTCCTGGCTAACGAGCCGCTCCATTCAGGATGAAGATGAAGTTATACAAAGAAAGATTCGGGAAATAATCGCGACTTAGCTCAGGATCGTGTTGTCGATCAGCCGCGTAGTGCCCACCCAGGCGGCCAATGCAAACAGCGTCCCCGGCTTCGCAATCTCCACGGGCTCCAGCGTCTCCCAATCGACCAGCGCGATGAAGTCGACGCGTATTGCGGGTTCTGCGGCGAAGATCTGGCGTGCGGCTTCAATCAATACATCCGCCCGGCGCTCGCCCGCGATCACCATGGCTTCAACCCAGCGTACGGCGCGGTTCAGCGTCAGCGCTTGCACGCGCTCGGCCGCGCTCAGATACGCATTGCGCGAGCTGAGGGCCAGTCCGTCTTCCTCCCGCACGATGGGGCATACCGCGATCTCCACGCCCAGGCGTAGATCCGCAACCATGCGGCGCAGCACGGAGACCTGTGCCGCGTCCTTCTGGCCGAAGAAGGCCAGATCCGGCTCCGCGGCGATCAGCAGCTTGGCCACCACGGTGGACACACCGCGAAAATGTCCCGGCCGCGATGCGCCATCCAGGCGATCGCTGAGTCCTGCCACTTCGACAAACGTAGCGTTGGGCGAAGTCGGGCCATTTGGATACAGATCATCAACCGAGGGCGCGAAGATCACATCGGCGCCTTCGGCCCTGGCGAGCGCGCAATCCGCTTTGAAGGAGCGCGGATAGCGGTCAAAGTCTTCATTGGGTCCAAACTGCGTGGGATTGACGAAAATACTTACGGCCACGTACGCGCAACGCTCGCGTGCCGCGCGCATCAGCGAAGTATGCCCGGCGTGCAGCGCGCCCATGGTGGGTACAAGACCGATCAGGTTGCCGCCTGCCTTTTTACGCGAGGCGCGCTTACGGCGCGACCAGTCGCGGAGTTCGGTGACGGTGCGGATGATTTTCATCAGGACCGGTCGAACTCCTCGAAGTCCTGCAGCGCATCGCGATTCACAACGCCGTCTTCATCGTCGCGACCGGCGGGCGATGTCTCGCGCGCCGCGGCGGGCAAATGATAGCTCTCCTTGTCCGACGGAAAGGTGCGATGCTCGACGTCTTCGCGATAATGCTCAACGGCGGTGCGGAACAGCGCGGCGGCATCGGCATAACGGCGGACGAACTTGGCCGGCGGCGAGAAGGTGAGATTCAGCAGATCGTGGAAGACCAGGATCTGCCCATCGCAATCGGGACCGGCGCCGATGCCGATGGTGGGAATCTCCAGGTCGGCGCTGATGGCCGCGGCCACCTCGCGCGGAATGCCTTCAAGCACGATGGCTCCGGCTCCGGCACGCTGCAAGGCGCGTGCGTCGGCCTGCAGTCGGCGTACGGTGTCCGAGGTGCGCGCCTGCACGCGGAATCCACCCATGCGGTGCACGCTCTGTGGCGTCAGGCCAAGGTGCCCAACCACGGGGATCTCAGCTTCACAAATGGCGCGAACCAACTCGGGCCGCGGGCCTTCAATCTTTACAGCCTCGGCGCCGGCTTCCTTCACAAAGCGCACCGCATTCGCCAGGCCCTCTTCGATACTGCCGTGATAACTGCCGTAGGGCATGTCCGCCACCACCAGCGCGCGGCGCACGGCGCGGCGTACGGCGCGAGTGTGGTGCAGCATCTCATCCACGGTGACTGAGAGCGTGTTCTCATGGCCCAGCACAACCATGGCCAGCGAATCGCCCACGAGAATGAGATCGATGCCGGCCTCGTCAACCAGCCGCGAGGTGGCGTAGTCGTAAGCCGTAAGCGCAGAGATAGGTTTGCCCTGGCGCTTCATTTCGGCCAGTGCCGGCATGGTGACTTTTGTGACGGGAGCGCCGTGCTGCGAGAGATTCGCGCCGGCAGAGAAATTCGTGATGCTCATTTGTATCTCCAGTGCCGCTCCGTAAACTCAGGATGCGACCCGAACAAGAGCAAGTATACGCCCTCTAGGCGGGGAAAAGCACCTCCTTTTGCCCCCTGACAGAGCGTCTGCAAAGCCGGCAAATCAAGTCGAATACGGCTTCCGTATGCTGGTCCAAATGATTGGTTTTTAGCAGACCAAAGCCGGATGAGCAGTCCGCGCCGTCAGAGCGGACTTTCAGCACCCGTCAGGCGTATATTGAAGATATGGCAGCTATCACGGAGCAGGACCGTTATCTGTTTGGATCGCTGGAAAGCAGCGCGAAAAACCGGATCAAAGTCAACGAGAGCAATTACAGCTTCGAAGAGCCGGAAGGCGTGGTTCTCACGTCGCTCGACTTCGCTGTGAACTGGATTCGCAAAAACTCCGTCTGGCCCATGACCTTCGGCCTTGCCTGCTGCGCCATTGAGATGATGTCGATGGGGGCGGCTCGCTATGACATCGCGCGCTTTGGTGCAGAAGTCTTCCGCGCCTCTCCGCGTCAGGCAGATCTCATGATCATTGCCGGACGCGTCTCGCAAAAGATGGCCCCGGTCATCAAGCGGTTGTATGCACAGATGCCCGAGCCCAAGTGGGTCATCTCGATGGGTGCTTGCGCCACCTCCGGCGGAGTCTTCAATAACTATGCGCTGGTTCAGGGCGTTAACCAGGTGATTCCCGTCGATGTCTATGTGCCCGGCTGCCCGCCGCGCCCCGAGCAACTTCTGCATGCCATCACGCTTCTACAGGAGAAGATTCAGCGCGAGCCGCGCAGCCTCCTTAGAACGCTGAATGCTGGCTGAGAATTCAGGTTCGGTAGAGAAATTGTTTCTGAATGGGTTACGGAAGTAATCACACCTTTGCCCGTAGTAATGGATGTTCTGGGTAGGTCAACTTGTTGAAAAATTGCATTCTGCTCGAAACATCCTATGATACGTTAAGGAATGTTGTAAACGCAGACGGCGTTGCGCAATAGTTGCATCGTCGAGAAAACTACAGCGTAGGTTGTTCCGGGGAGTCTGTCGGAAGCAGATAGTTGGCCGTTTTGAATCAACCTGCTTGCGGATTTTATGTTTTGGCGTGAGCCTTTGATTCCAGATCGGTCGCAAAGCCAGTCCTTGAGCCGCGATAATTTCCCGCAGACAACCTCTCTAAACCTTGTACTTTGTAGAACAGCATCGTTGCGGAGGATCAAGCATGTACTCTCGTGTGAAGCTTGTGAGTCAGATTCTTTCCCTTGCGGCACTGATTATGGTTCCGGCTGCATGGGGCGCTCAGGCAGCGCCTGCGGCCAATAGGACTTCCTCATATCAGTACGTCTCAAAGTGGGATATCTTTGCAGGCTATAGCTATCTGGCACCAAATGGAACGGTTCAGGTTCCTCAACCGAATGGTGAAGTCCTGCCATTTTCCTATAAAGCTGTTAATGTCGGCGGCTTGTTCAGCGGTGCCTACTTCTTCAACCGCTACGTAGGTGCGCAGGTGGAATTTGCCGAGCATCACTGGGGAACCTCGGTTCCGGGCAGCAACATCGGCACTCGCGGCAACAACGATGGTTTCAACACCATCGGCGGTGGTCTGATCTTCCGCTTCCCGAGCGAGACGATGACGCCCTTCTTGCACGCCCTGGTGGATGCGCAGCGTGTGGGCGGTCCGGACTACAACCCCTACAAGTGGGGACCCGGCCTGACGCTCGGTGGCGGCATGGACATGGAGACACCGCTCCTCAACCATCACCTCGCCATCCGGCTCTTCCAGGCGGATTACGAGTATATGCACGCCGACTGGGGGCAGATGACCTACGGCGGCCGCGCCAATATCAATGCAGCTCGCCTCAGCGGCGGCGTGGTCTTCCATGTTGGCTCCATTGCTCCGCCTCCTCCGGTCACCATGGCTTGCTCGGCCAATCCGCAGTCGGTCTATCCCGGAACCTCGGTCACCATCACGGCGACGCCTGGCAACCTGGATCCCAAGCTGAACGCCATCTACACCTGGACTGGAACAGGTGTGGTGGGTAAAGGCGACACGGCGACCGTGGACACCAGCTCGCTGGCGCCCGGCAACTACACCGTGCAGGGTGAGTTGAAGGAAGGCAAGAAGGGCAAGGAAGGCATGAAGCCCTGGCAGACGGCCAATTGCTCGGCCACCTTTACGGTGAAGGCCTTCGAGCCTCCGACTATCAGCTGCTCGGCCAACCCCAGCACCATCAAGCCGGGTCAGACCAGCAACATTACCTCCACCGCGGTGAGCCCGCAGAACCTGCCGCTGACATACAGCTACTCGGCTTCTGCCGGCACCATCTCTGGAACCGGAAACACGGCGGTCTACTCGTCAACAGGTGCTCCAACTGGTGCGGTCGGGATAACGTGTAAGGTGTCGGACAACAAGGGCAACACAGCCTCGGCCGACACCACGGTGACCATCCAGGCGCCTCCGCCGCCTCCGCAACCTCACACCCAGGCCCTCTGCTCCATCGGTTTCACGACCGACAGGTACCGGCCGACCCGTGTGGACAACCAGGCTAAGGCCTGCCTCGATCAGGTAGCAATCGATCTGCAGCAGAATCCGAACGCCAAGGCTGTCATGGTGGGTGAGTCGAATGCCAAGGAGAAGGCACGCACCGCGCGCGAGGAAAAACGCCATGAGCGTTACCGCCGCGCCAAGGTCACCTACTACGCGGCACAGCGCGCTGTGAACGCCAAGGACTACCTGGTCACGCAGAAAGGCATTGACCCGTCCCGCGTTAGCGTGGCAACCACTGGAACCGACGGGCAGCTGGTTCAGAACTACCTGGTGCCATCCGGAGCGGACTTTGCTCAGGATGTCCCGGGTACCACGCCGGTCAACGAGTCCGTGGTCAAACCGCAAAAGCGGATTCCTCTGCCGATGCGGCATCGCCGCCGCTAGTACTACGCGGCGTACGGTAAACAGCCCGGGTAATGGGCCTTATAGAGCTCGTCCCGGCAGCGAATCGCATCTCTCACCTTCCGCCGGTTACACGGCGGAGGGTGCAGGGGATGTGACAAGAAAGATTCCTCCAGCAATGATTCGAGGCTGACCGGGGTTCCGGTCAGCCTTTTTCGTCTTTTTTGTCTTGTTTTTTGTTTATGCTTTTAACAGGTCTTTTTGGCTTTACACCTTGGAGTTTGTTGCCTGAATGAGTTTTTTACGGAATCTTTCCCCTCTTAGGCGGCGTGTGGGAATGGCGCCGGCGCTGATTGCGTTAGTCATTTTTTCCGTTGCACAAATGGTTCATGCTGAGACCGCGTGGAAAGCCGTAGGGCCGGCTGGCGGTGACGCGCGCTCCTTCGCCGTCGTCCCGGGCCAGCCCGGACACATCTATCTGGGTACCACCAACGGATGGATCTACGAATCGCGCGACGGCGGAGCCTCCTGGCATCACCTGGTCCGCATCGACTCCGCCGATGACCTGATTCTCGACCACATTGTGGTGGACTCTCAGGATCCTGACACCATCTACGCGGCTGGCTGGTGGCCGAATCGCGACGACGGCGGCCTGTGGATCAGCCACGATTCGGGCCACACCTGGAAGGAGTCTCCTGGTCTGCATGGGCAGTCCATCAGGGCCTTCATCCAGTCACCCTCCGATCCGAAAGCGCTCTTTGCCGGAACTCTTGACGGCGTCTTCCGCAGCAACAATGCCGGCGCCACCTGGAAGCAGATCAGTCCCATCGGCGACCGCGAGATTCACAACGTGGAGTCGCTGGCCGTCGACCCGCTCAACGACGATGTGATCTACGCCGGTACCTGGCACCTGCCCTGGAAGACCACCAACGGCGGCAAAACTTGGACCAGCATCAAGCGCGGCATTCTCGTTGATTCCGATATCTTTTCCATCATCGTGGACCCCGTGCGCGCGCACACCGTTTACATGAGCGCCTGCAGCGGCATATACAAGAGCGACAACGCGGGCTTGCGGTTTCGCAGAATCCAGGGCATCCCTCTGAGCGCTGAAAGAACACGTGTGCTCAAACAGGACCCGCAGAACCACGAAATTGTCTACGCCGGCACCACACAGGGGCTCTACAAGACGATCAACGGCGGCCGCAGCTTCCGGCGCATGACCTCCACCGACGTAATCGTTAATGACGTTTACATCGATCCGCGCGATCCCAATCACCTGCTGTTGGCCACAGACCGCGGCGGAGTGCTGGCGAGCAAGAATGGCGGCGTTACTTTCACGGCATCGAATACCGGAATCTCAGGCCGCAAGGTGGAAGCTTTGCTCGTGGATCGCAAGAATCCCGAATGGATGTACGCCGGCGTGGTCAACGACAAGATGTACGGCGGCGTCTTCGTCTCACGCAATGGTGGCACACGCTGGACGCAGATCGGGCATGGGCTTGACGGCCA
Organism: uncultured Acidobacteriota bacterium; assembly: GCA_963830225.1. GTDB lineage: Bacteria > Acidobacteriota > Terriglobia > Terriglobales > Acidobacteriaceae > Telmatobacter. The sequence goes on from CAWHLO010000002.1 coordinate 254,089, forward strand.
CGATGTGTTCGCGCTCGCACAGGCCAAGGATGGAACCATCCTCGCGGGCACCAGTCACGGCATCTTCGCCCTGCCTGCCGATGCAGAGCCTTCCGGGGCCGGCAAAGACGATCCGCCGGGCGATCCTGTGGCCGACGCGCCCACCTGGCGGCCCATGAATACGCTGGCCAACACCCAGATCAAGGTGATGACCAAGCGGGTTCGCGGCGTTCGCGTCAACGTGGAAAAAAAGGTGAAGGAGCCCGTGACCCGGCTGAACGCGCGCGTAAGGGCGCTCAATGCCTCCGACGATATCTGGGTGGCCGCAACCAGCCTCGGCCTCTTTACCAGCCGCGACAAAGGCGTAACCTGGCAGGGCGGCCCGGCGATGGGCGCCAGTGATTACATGTCCGTTGCTGCGCACCACGGCGTTCTGGTGGCGGCGCGGCCCCATGGGCTGGTCGAATCCACTGACGGACTCACCTGGATGCCCCTGAACACTCCCCAGATGCTGCAGCGCATCAACCGCATCGCCTTTTCGCCCGACGGCACTCTGTGGGTGGGCGCCCGCCAGGGAGTTTTCTTTACTCCCGACATGGGAAAAAGCTGGAAGTGGTTGCAAAGGCTGCCTTTCCGCGACGTGGATGACCTGTGCTACGACCCGGTGACGCACAAAGTCGTGGTCAGTTCCAATCTGAGTGACCAGGTCTACGCCATCAATCCCAAAACCATGACCTGGACCTTGTACCAGACGGGGTACAACATCTCGCAGATTCGCGCAGCCGGCCGCCGGTTGATGGCAGTTTCCGTGGCAGACGGCGTGGTGGCTGAGCCGTTGCGGGCGGGCACGGAAAGCATTAGGAGATAGGCCGGCGGGCACGATTTTCGGTATCATCGGTAATATGCAGACCGAGACGGCGGCTTCCCGCCTTTCGAGTGCCACTGAGGCCCACCCATTTCGTACTTACGATCCCCGGCTTGAGCCGATTGCCGCGCGTGTCATGGCTGGCGAGCGGCTCAGCTTTGAAGACGGCCTTGCGCTTTACGGCTCGCCAGACGTGCTGGCCGTAGGCTGGCTGGCCAACTCCGTACGTGAGCGCCTGCACGGCGACGTGACGTACTTCAACGTCAATCGCCACATCAACCCGACGAATGTCTGCGTGGCGGCGTGCCGGCTCTGCGCCTTCGGCCGCAAGAAGGGCGATCCGCAAGGCTACACCATGGCCCTGGACGAGGCGTGGCAGACTGCGGCCTCCGGCTACTCTGAGGCGGTCACCGAGTTCCATATCGTCGGCGGCCTGCACCCCGACCTGCCGCTGGAATTTTTCCTCGACCTCGTTCGCGGACTCAAGGAGCGCTTCCCCAAGGTCCACATCAAGGCCTTCACCATGGTCGAGATTGCGTTTCTTGCCCGCCGCGCCAAGCTCACCGTGGAGCAGACCCTCGCCAAACTGCGCGAGGCTGGCGTGGACTCCATGCCCGGCGGCGGCGCTGAGATCTTCTCCGCGCGCGTGCGCTCCATCATCTGTGACCACAAGATTGACGGCAGCGAGTGGCTTGAAACCGCGCGCCTGGCCCATAAAATGGGCTTCAAGTCGAACGCGACCATGCTCTACGGCCACATCGAGAACGACGCCGACCGCGTGGATCACTTGGTGAAGCTGCGCGCCCTGCAGGACGAAACCGGCGGCTTCCAGACCTTCATCCCGCTAGCCTTTCATCCTGAAAACACGCCGCTCGATCACCTGCCTGTGACGACGGGCCTGACTGACATCCGCCAGATCGCCGTCAGCCGCCTGATGCTCGACAACTTCCCGCACATCAAGGCCTACTGGCAGATGATGACGCCCAAGATCGCGCAGATCGCAATGCGCTTCGGAGCCGACGACATCGACGGCACGGTGATCGAAGAGAAGATCTACCACGACGCCGGTGCCACCACGCCGCAGGGCATGACGCGCAGGGAACTGTGCCGCCTCATCACCGAAGCCGGCCGCGTTCCCGTAGAGCGTGACACGCTCTACCACGCCGTCACGCGCACTGAGGACAGCTTCGTGGTTGCGGTGTAACCTCCGCCGCACCACCTCGCCATTCTTCTTTAGAAACTCAGGTGCTTCACAACGGAATCACCATCCAGGAAATCCGGAACACGGCCATGGACAGAGCAGGGAATACTGCGCATGGATCACGTGTTATTTTATTTTTTGAGATACAATCAATGCATTGATTGATGGGTTAAGCCGATGAACCGAAGAGTAGATGCACATGTCGCGCGCACGCAGTTCGGGCAACTGATGGACCGCGCTGTTCGAGACAAGGAGCGGTTCGTTGTGGATCGCCGCGGAGAACCTGCGGTTGTGATCCTCAGTGTTCAGGACTTTCTCGAAAATGTCGCTTCTGCACCCAAGTGGCTGCGGCAGGCCTGGGCAGGTGCAAAGAAGAGAGGCCTGGATAAACTGACGATCAGCGACATCGACGCGGAGATTAGCGCCTACCGTCGCGAAAAGCGCACCCCGGCAAAGTGATGCGTGCCGTCTTGGATACAAATATCATTGTGTCCGCACTCATCGCTCCTTTCGGCAATGAAGCACGGCTTCTCGGGGTCGTTCAGAACGACAAACTTACGCCGTGCATCTCCCGGGAGATTCTTGCGGAGTATGCCGGCGTTCTTACCCGGCCGAAATTCAGCTTCACCAAATCTGAAATTGCCGGACTGGTTGGGCTGATGGAAGCAAAAGGGCTCATGGTGAACCCGGCGCGCATTACGGCAGCATCGCCCGATCCAAAAGACAATGACTTTATTGCATGCGCAATTGCTGCCGACGCGGACTTTCTCGTGACCGGCAACAAGCGCCACTTTCCACCGCAGTCCTGCGGGCAGACAAGGGTCGTTTCAGCAGGCGAACTGCTTGTGATCCTCAGTACGCCCCAATCCCCGTAAGATGCTGTCCCAGAATCAGCGCATGAATATCGTGCGTCCCCTCGTACGTCTTCACAGATTCCAGATTCATCATGTGGCGCATGATCGGGTAATCTTCCGTGATGCCATTGGCACCCAGGATGTCGCGCGCCAGCCGCGCACACTCCAGAGCCATCCACACGTTGTTGCGCTTGGCCATTGAGATCTGCTGATGGCCCACCTTGCCTGCGTCTTTCAGCCGTCCCACCTGTAGCACCAGCAACTGCGCCTTGGCAATCTCCGTCGCCATCCACACCAGCTTCTCCTGCACAATCTGATGGCTCGCAATGGGCTCATTACGGAATTGCTTTCTCGTCTTCGCATATTGCAGCGCCGTGTCATAGCAGGCCATGGCCGCGCCAACCGCGCCCCACGCAATGCCATAGCGCGCCTGGTTCAGGCACATCAGCGGACTCTTCAGTCCCGCCGCGCCGGGCAGCATGTTGGCCGCGGGCACGCGTACATCCAGCAGTGACAGGCTGCTCGTCACCGACGCGCGCAGCGACCATTTGCCGTGAATGTCGGGCGCAGAAAAACCCGGCCTGCCTTTTTCAACCAGAAAACCCCTGATGCCTTCGTTGCCACTCTCGCCTTTGCCTGCGCCACCTTCACCCTCCAGTTTGGCCCAGACCACAGCCACATCGGCAATCGAACCCGAGGTGATCCACATCTTTTCGCCGTTGAGTATGTACTCATCGCCGTCGCGCCGGGCGCGCGTAGTCATCCCGCCCGGGTTCGATCCAAAGCCAGGCTCCGTCAACCCGAAGCACCCTATCTTTTCTCCCGTAGCCAGCGCCGGCAGCCACGTATTCTTTTGCTCGTCCGATCCAAACGTGTAGATGGGATACATCACCAGACCCGACTGCACGCTGGCGAAGCTGCGCAGTCCGGAGTCGCCGCGCTCCAGTTCCTGCATCACCAGGCCATACTCCACGTTTGACATGCCTGCGCAGCCGTAGCCCTCCAGGTTCGCGCCAAAGAACCCAAGCTCGCCCATCGGCTGCACAAGCTCGTGCGGAAAGCGTTCTTCGCGAAAGCAGCCTTCGATGATGGGGATCAGGTTGTCGTCGACGAATTCGCGCGTAGTGCGGCGAACGAGAAGTTCGTCCTCTGAAAAACCGGAATCGAGATCGAGAAAATCGAACCCCTGAAACTTGAAAGCCATAAGCGCCTGCCTCGCAATACAGACTGCGACACACGAGAGTAGCAGACAACCTGACCTCTGCGCGAATGTCTCAGAAGCTCAACTCCACACCCACATTTATCAGCCGGTTCGCCACCGGATTGCCCACCTGCGCCGAGTAAGGACCGCCGGCCAAACTGATCGACTGCCCAAACAGCGGCGAGCCCAGCGTGGAAACCGGTGTGCCCAGGTTGACGGTGTTGAGAAGGTTCAGGGCTGAGGCGCTCACCGTGAACGCGAACCGCCGTTCCGTGGCGCCGCCCAGGCTGAATCCGCCACCGCCGCCCAACCCGCGTCCGCCCAGGCCGCCCGGGCCATGATGACGCCGCCGCGGACCGCCTTGCACGGTGCCCTCGCCGCCATGTGCCTTGTCCACTTCGGGGCCAAAGCCAAAGGTGCGGCTTGCCCGCATATTCAGCATCACGTTGGCCGGTCCGGTAGCGGTGTTGGGAGCAATGGGCACCTCACTGGAACTGGGTGAAAGATTGAAAGTGCCGTAGCGGGTCACCACCACGTCTGCCGCTGGCGTAGAAGAGGTGGCCAGCGACGGCCGCGCGTTGTGAATACCGGTGCCGTAAAGATCCTGCGGCAACCGGATACTGAACGGCCGGCCTGAGGCTGTCATCAGCATCGAACTGAGCCGCACCGCAAAGGGCAGTGCCGCTGAGCCGCCAATGGTAGCCCGGTTGCGGATGTCAAACCTGGCGCGTCCGTAATCCTGCATCAGGTTCCATGGGTTTGATGCAAAGCTATTCACGCCGTTAGTGTTGCTGTGCGAGTGGTTAAAGACGTAATAGCCGAACAGGGATAGCCTGTTGCCGGCGTTCACGTGCACGTTGGCGATCAATTGCGACTGCCGGAAAATTCCCCTCGATTGATACTCGTAGATGTTGCCCGCCGCATCGCCTAGTGGACGAACGCCGCTCGTCGGATCGCTGGGACTGTAAGTCCCCGGCAGCGGCGCATTCACGTCGTTGGTCAGCAGCCGCCGGTTACCCCGCGAGTAGAGATAGGTGAGCGAGGCGGTCGCGTTGCGCGTCACCTGCCGCTCGATGCTTGCCGCAAAATCCATGTCGTAGGGTGCGCGCAGATGCGGTGAAATCCGGTAAGTGGTGGGCAGAGACTGATTATTCGCCGCCAGCGTAGACAGCGGCGGCACCGCGGGATAGAACAGCGGATTGTTGACGATGTAGGTGAGCTGGTTGATCCCGTTCAGCCGCTTGGCCTGGATCATCTGTTCGTCGTCAAAGCGCTGATAGAACATGCCCCAGCCGGCGCGCACCACGGTCTTGGGATTTGCGCCGCCGCCCAGCGCCCACGCCATGCCCACGCGCGGCGCCCAGTCGGCGTGATTGCTGACCGCGTTCTGTGATTCAAAGCGCAGCCCGAAGCTGGTCGTGAAGCGCGGCGAGATCTTCCAGTCGTCGCCCACAAAGAGCGCCCCATCCAGCCGGGTCACTGCCGCGTTGAGCTTGCCACCCGTAATGTTGAACTGGCTCGGCCCGTAACCCGCCGCCTGAATCTGTTCCATGGTGTCGCCGTTGCGCAGGGCCTGCTGCGTCTGCTGGTAATCGCTCAGCGAGTTGAAAGTGAATGTCCCGTTGAAGTTGGCGTTTTCGTCCTGGCTGCGCCGGATGATGCGGTAGAACCCGCCGAACTGGATCAGGTGCCTGCCGCGCGTCAGCGTCACGTAATCCTGGAATTCGTAGTGCGATTCGTCGCGCTGCGTTGATCCTCGGCTGCTGCCGCCGCCGGTGAACGCACCCAGAACTTCCAGCGCGGGATCGGTGCTCAGCGGATCCCGCGAATTATTGAAGTGCAGATATTGAAAGCGAATCTCATTCAGCAGGCTGGCGCTCAGAATCTGGTTGTCCGTCATCTGCAGCGAGTGGTGCCGGTGCGCGCGGTTGTAAGCAGTCGAGGGCAGCGACTGCGTATCCACTCCGTCGTTGCCCTCCGTGATGCTGAAGTACCGGTAATTGACCGTGAGCGTGTTCTTCTCGCCCAGTTGGAAATCGACACGCGGATTCACGATATCCAAGGTGCGCGGATTATCCACCGTCGCCACGTAGGGTACCTGGTTCAGACTGGAATCGAGTATCTCGGTGTTCACCAGGTTGGCCCTGTCGATGTTGCGGCGCTGGTAAGAGAAGTAGAATGATGCATTCTTGTTGATCGGTCCGCCCAGGTTCGCGCCCAGAAGCCACGTGTGATACGCCGGCGGCTTTGAGTCGGCCAGGAACTTGCTCATCGCGTTCATGCTCGCATCGTTGAACTCGGCCGACACTCTGCCGTGAAAATTGTTGGCTCCCGGCTTGGTCAGGATGTCGATGCGTCCGTAACCCAGCCGGTCGTTCTGCACTGAAAACGGGTTCGAGTTCACGCGAATGGAGCGAATTGCCGACTTCGGCGGCAGATCTCCGCCAGTAAAGCCGTCGATGTAAATCTCGCCGCCATTCGGCCCCACAGAAGGCCCCGCCAACGCCTGAAGCTGGCTCTGCAATTCATCCGGATCGTTCGAGAGCGCATCCAGGTCCCTGCCTGAAACCACTACGGCTGAAGCATTTGACTGCGGAGAAAGCTCAACCCGGGGAGAGCCGCCCTGCACCACCACCTGTTGCTTTTGCTCCGCAATGGTGAGATGGATGTCCAGCGTCACGCGGCGTCCCGTGGCCGGAATCGTAACCTCGCCGACTGCCTGCTGAAAGCCCTGCGCATCAGCGGTAACCCTGTACCGGCCCGGCGCCAGTTCTTCCACCTGGTAATGGCCTGCACCGTCGGTTGTTGTGCTTTTTGAGGGGCCGCTGGGCAGCGCGTCCACCTTCACTGAGGCTCCGGGTATCACCGCTTCCGAGGGATCCATCACACGGCCCTGCAGTGTTCCGGCTTGCTGGCTTGACGCCGGGCAGTTAGTCCAAAGTATCAGAAAGATCCCTAAAAATAAGGGAAATCGATACTTCCATCGACATGCATGCAGAATCAACCACATCTTTCCTGTTGCTCTCCATTCGTCGAAATTTCCTAGTATGATGGCCCATTAACAGTGCGGCATGCAACCTCTCGGCGGCGAAAATGTGGTAAGCCATCGCCGACTATCGCACCATGGTAGCAACGGGACCTTAAAGCAGACTGAAGGGCTGGCGGACATACAAGTTCACTGGGAATCGGCGGCCGCATCGAGGCTGTACGTGGGATATGGCTGGGGCGCTGTGCTGGTGGGCATGGCAGCCAGGATTGCCAGGTCCGCCTGTACCCGCGCCCATTTTTTGGGATGTCTTTTGGTTGTGATGGGCGCGTTGGGATTGGCGTAGTAGGCCTCAATATTGTGCTTGATTCCCGGCGGAATGGGCCGCATGGGATGCCGGGTGAGGCGATGCAGGAGTCTGGCGTAGGTGGAGTCAGTGAGCGGATACCCACCCGGCTGGACCGGGTGGCCCGTGTCGAGGTCGAGATTGGGCAACGGATGACGCTGATCCGGTGCCGGGCGCTGCGCCATGGGTAGAGCTGCCGGAGTTGTGGCACGCGGTTGCGCTGCTTGCGTGGCCTCAGGCAGTGCACCGGCTGAAATGCCTGCCGCACGCAAGCGCCGCGCCGAAGGCGGCGTGAACTGCGCCAGCCGTCGACGCAACACCGCAACGGATACAGCTACGCTGTGCAGGTACTCGGCATCCGTGGCCGGTGTCGGCCCCCTTACTGCCACCATCCGCAGCGGTCCGATCTTGGGCAGGATGAAGAGCAGCCCTGCCAGGATGTAGGTCTCGAAACCGGCCCCGCGACGATAGCGTTGCCAGTTATCCCTGGCGCTGACTTCGGCAACCTCTTTCAGAACCTCCCTGGCTGACGGTGTGTCTGGCTCGGGCGGTTCGTGGCGGCGATGCAGGAGTGTAACCGCAAAGGCGATGCGCGGGATGAAGGTGCGCACGGCGAATCGATATTCGTGAACGCTGAACTTGTGGCGCGGGCCGCTGAATTCGCCGCTCAGTCCGTAGGTCTGGTAGTAGGCCAGCGCCAACTGCTGGACGGGAACTTTGAGGCCGATGTGGCGCAGGTACTGGAGCGGGGCCATGCGCTGATGGGCGATCTCGTTGATGTCGAAGGCGAACTCCACCTGCACGTGCTGGTATTTGCCTTCGGCGTAGCTCACCACCCGTCCATACCTCCGGCGCAGCTTGGGAAATTCCACGGGCACCGCAAGATTTGTCGCCATGGAGTGCCCGATCGAGTCGCCGACATAATGCGAAAGCGCGCCCACGGCAAAGGCAAGCTCATCGGCGCTTTTCGCGTTGCGAAAGAGGTTCACGACAAAATCGCCCGAGGCCACGTAATGGGTGAGGTTGGAAAAGGTACCATCGCCGAAGGGGTAATACCCCATGTCCTGAATGACGCACCCGCCGTATGCGTAGGCCCGAGCCTCTTCGAGCTGTGCTGGCGTGAGCCCCGGGTAGCGGCTCAGCAGCAGGGGAACAATGGAGTCGTTCCATGTGAGGTCGATGAGCTCTTCGTGAGTCAACAGCGTGTACGCAGCGGCGGGTCTCCCCGGCGCCATAACCAGTACCAGCGCCAGTAAGACCGTCGTAAGCAATCGCCGCAGGCTCATCCTTTGGGGATACCAGCCCAGGCATTCGCTTGTCCACCTCGTCTCAGTCCACGGAATGAGCGAACGCAGGCGCAGGAGCCTGTGCGGCAATCTGGCCGAAATCGAGTCGCGCTAGCATGAGGAGAGGTTGCGCCTTGGTTCAGCTGGCCATTCTGGTTGTCGCGGTCCATGCAGCGTGGCTGTGCATGGTGATCTTTGGCGCGTTGTGGACACGTCATCGGCCGGTCTGGACCACGCTGCACATCTTTGCGCTCCTGTGGGGCATCGTCGTGGAGGTGGGTCCGTGGCCCTGCCCGCTCACCCTGGCCGAATCGTACTTCGAGGCCCATGCCACCCTGGCCGCTTACCAGGCGAGCTTTTCACTTCATCTCCTGAACGCCATCGTCTATCCCAACCTTCCCGGCTGGACCGTTGCCGGCGCAGGCGTAGCAGTCTGCGCGTTCAATCTTGCCATCTATGGTCTGCGTTTCCGCCGCACACTCCTTGCTCGCACAGCGGCATAATGAGCCGCCTGCTCCAACGGAGCGCGGGAGCTAGCTCGATCGCCTTCGTCGATTACCAAAGACTGATTCCTGATCCCTGCTTTTTTTCACTCCAGAAACTCGCGAACAAATGGATCGTCCGTGTGCAGCAGTTCATGCAGTGAGCCGTCGAAGATAAGGCGGCCTTCGCCCAGCATCAGGAAGGTCGTGCGTTCGTCCGTCACTCCCTCGGGCAGCTTCACCATCTGACCCTTCTCGGAATCGAAGCGGTGTGTGCACAACAGGAATGCGTCCTGCAGGCGGTGCGTCACCATGATCGATGGTGAGCGGTACACGTCGCGCTGCTTCACAATCAGCTCGATGATCGTAGTCGACGTAACCGGGTCCAGTCCTCCGGTGGGCGAGTCGTAAAGCAGCAGCTCCGGCTGGTGAATCAGCGCGCGCGCAATAGCCACGCGGCGCCGCATGCCGCCTGAAAGGCTTGCCGGATACATCTCGAAGGTTTCTGCAAGCCCCACAAAGGTAAGCGCCTCGCGAACGCGGCGGTCAATCTCCTCGTCGTCCACATTCTCCTGGATCAACTGGTAGGCCACGTTGTCGCGCACGGTCAGCGAGTCGAACAGCGCGCCCTCCTGAAACACCATGCCGGTGCGCGCGCGCAGTGGAAACAGAAGTTCTTCGTGCCGGTGTGTGATGTTTTCGCCAAAAAGCAGAATCTCGCCCTCGTCCGGACAGAGCAGCCCGTTTACCAGCTTCAGCAGCACGCTCTTGCCCACGCCCGCCGGGCCCAGCAGAATGCGCGTCTCTCGCGGTCCCACAGTAAAACTCACATCTTTCAGCACCGGTGGTCCATCGAAGGCGATGGAGACATCGCGCACCTCCACCACGGGGCTTCCGTCAGGCGAAGGCTCTGGATCGAAGTTGCTGCGCGTTGGGGTGAGCGTCGAGTTCATAGAATGATCGAAAGCATCACCTGGCTGATCAGGTAATCGGAAACAATGATCATCACCGATGACCAGACCACGGCCTGAATCGTAGAGCGGCCCACGCCTTCGGTGCCGCCCGTGGTTTTCAGGCCGTTGAAGCAGCCGATCGACGCGATGATGTAGCCGAAGAACAGGGGCTTTACCAGGCCCTGCAGGATATCGCGGAAGCGCAGTCCTTCCCATGCCATGGAGAAGTACTGGGTTGCGTTCTGGTGATTCAGGAATACCGTCACCGCGGCGCCGCCCAGAATGCCGAAGGCGTTGGCCAGGATGGTGAGAAAAAACAGCATCGAGATGCAGGCGAAGATGCGCGGCGTTACCAGCTTCCGTATCGGGTCCACTCCCAGCGCGCGCATCGCATCAATCTGCTCCGTCACCACCATGGAACCCAATTCGCTGGCAATCGACGACGCATTGCGTCCTGAAACCATGATGCCCGTGAGTACCGGCCCCAGTTCGCGGATCATGCTCAGCGCCACAAAGCGCCCCGTGATGCTGGTGGCGCCAAAGGCTGCCAGCGTGGCCGACGACTGCAGGGCCAGAACGCAGCCCGTAAAGAAGCCGGAGAGCACCACGATACTCAGCGAGCCCACACCGATAATGTCGCATTGAAGCAGGATGTCGGCCCAGTAGACCGGCGGAGTAAAAAGATCCACCAGGGCTCGCCACGCCAGCAGGGAGTACTCCTGCATGGTGAGTACGAACTCTTTGGCCTTTTGGTCGATCGTGTTTGTCGCCATCGGCAATTCCGGCCTTGAAAAAAAGGGGTTATGCGCCGCTCTTCTCGACAGAATAGCGCATTGAAGCGAGGCTGAGCTTCGGGAAGGCCCGCCAGATCCATTTCGGAGTGCGCTTCCATGAATCCGCGCGGCAAGTTGCGTAAAAAGCTGCAAATTACTGAAAGTAATATCTGTAAATCCATGATAAAATGGGCCATAGCCTTTGCTCGAGATGTGGATCCACGCCTGCCCATCGGCGTCTAACTTATTTTTTTCTAATGGGAGATAGAGGATGCACTTATTTCGCGTACGGCTGATTCTCGCGCTTATTCTCAGCGTCACAGTCGTATCGCTGGCTTTCACTTATTTCGATGTGTTGACCCACCAGCACACGCTGCGGGGCGAACTGGAGCGCCGTACGCAGTGGATGGGTGTAAGCCTCAGGCCCGATGTTCAAAATGCGCTGTCGACCGGCGATCCATCCTCTCTTTCAGGTCTCACTCAGCTTTTGAAAACCGGCACCGGCGCACTCGCGCTGGGGGTCTATGACGCTCAGGGAAAGCTTCTGTCTTCCTCAGGCCCGCGATCCATCCTTGACGCGCTTCCCGCTGACGTGCTCACCGAGGCAATCAAGAAGGGAAGTGAGCAAAGCCGCTTCGGCCACACGCGGAATCAGGAGTGGCTGGAAGAGGCGTTCCCGCTCAGTGACGGTGTAGAGCCCAGCGGCACGCTGGTCATTGTCGCTGACGCCAATTACATCCGCACTGCCGGCAGCGATCTATGGCGGCGCAGCTTCTGGCGCATCGTGGCCTTTGTGGTGCTTATAGTGGTCATCACGCTGGTCATGGTCCGATGGTTCCTCCTCCGTCCCATGACGCAGGTAGTAGACCGGTTGCGACGTTTGCGTCTGAAGACTTCGCATCTTGAGAAAACCGCCTCACAGTCCGTAGTGGACTTGGCCGCGCACGAGCTCAGTCTCTTCCAGCCGCTGGCCCGTGAAGTGGAGACCATGGCGAAGAACCTCGTTGCGGCACGCGCCGCCGCCGCCGCCGAGGCCCGCCTGCGCGATGCCGGCGAGAACCTGTGGACCGCCGAGCGTCTTGGCGTCCACATTCGCAACTATTCCACCGCGAGCCGCATCTTCGTCGTTTCAAACCGCGAGCCTTACATGCACGTGCGCCAGGGCCGTGACACGGTCTGCGTGGTGCCGCCCAGCGGCCTGGTCACCGCGCTCGAGCCGGTTCTGCGCGCCTGTGACGGTGTGTGGGTGGCTTACGGCAGTGGCAGCGCCGACGCGGCTACCGTCGACGAATTCGACCGTCTGCGCGTGCCGCCTGAAGATCCACGCTATACGCTCCGCCGGGTCTGGCTCACTGAAGAAGAAGAGTCGCATTATTACGACGGCTTCGCCAACGAGGGTTTGTGGCCGCTCTGCCACATCGCGCACACGCGCCCCATCTTCCGCCCCGCTGACTGGGAGTGCTACCAGCGCGTCAATGCGCGCTTTGCTGAGGCGCTGGTGCAGGAGATGGAAGGCTGCACCGAACCCATCGTCTTCGTTCAGGATTACCACTTCGCGCTGCTGCCCCGCCTGGTGAAGGAGGCGCGGCCCGATGCGCGTGTTGCCATCTTCTGGCACATTCCCTGGCCCAATCCGGAGGCCTTCGGCATCTGCCCCTGGCAGGGCGAGCTTCTTGACGGCCTGCTCGGCGCCGATATCATCGGCTTCCACATTCCGCTACACTGCAATAACTTCCTCAACACCGTGGACCGCACGCTTGAGTCGCGCACCAGCCGCGAGCACATGACCGTGCGCCGCCACGGACATTCCTGCGCCGTGCGCCCCTACCCGGTCAGCGTGGCCTTCTCCGGTGGCGTGCGCGATTTCGAGGAGCTCGACGCCGCCGAGGTGGAAGCCGAAGCTGAGGCCGAGTCCGAGTTTGAGGCGGAGGAGCGAGCAGGCCGCAGAAGGGAACTGCTCGACGAGTTTGGGGTTCGCGCTGAAAGTCTGGTGCTGGGCGTGGACCGCATGGACTATACCAAGGGCATCGTGGAGCGCCTGCTGGCCATCGAGCAACTGTTTGTAGACCGTCCCTGGCATCGCGGCCGCACTACCATGGTCCAGATCGCCGCTCCCAGCCGCACACGCATCCCCAGCTACGCAGAGCTGGCGCGCAAGGTTGAGGAGACCGTGGAGCGCATTAACCTGCGCTTCCAGACGCCGCGCTGGAGACCCATCGTGCTGGTCGACCGCCAGTGCAGCCACGACCAGGTAAATCGCTGGTACCGTGCTGCAGACCTCTGCCTGGTCACATCGCTGCACGACGGCATGAATCTGGTTGCCAAAGAGTACGTGGCCGCGCGCGACGATTTCGACGGCGCGCTGGTGCTCAGCAAGTTTACCGGCGCGGCCGTGGAACTGCGCGACGCTCTCATCGTCAATCCCTATGACATCGCCGGTGTCGCCGAAGCCATCCACAACGGCCTGGAAATGAACCGCGCCGAGCGCCGCCAGCGCATGAGACGCATGCGCCGTTACGTCATGGAGCACAATATCTATCGCTGGGCGGCCCGCGTGCTGGGCGACCTTCGCGAGCTGCGCCTGGACAACGGGGAAGCTGAGCAGCCGCCGCGTGCCGAACCGTCCTCCGAACCCGTGCCAGAGTTTCCTGAAGAGAAACTGGCATAAGAGGCGCACCGCATTGACCCCGGAAGCAGCACAAAAGCTCGAAACCTTCTTTGGCAGTTTTGCGCCGGGCGTCCGTCCGCTGCTGCTGCTCGACTACGACGGAACTCTTGCCCCCTTTCAGGTGGATCGCTTCAAGGCGCAACCCTGGCCGGGCGTTCGTGAACTGCTCCAGGAAATTCAGCGCCAGGGAAGCACGCGCATCCGCGTCGTCAGCGGGCGCCCGGCACGCGAAGTCGCGAAGCTTCTCGCCCTCGATCCCGTACCTGAAACCTGGGGCCTGCACGGATCCGAGCGTCTGCACTCCGACGGCACTTGCGAACTGGAGCGTCTGCCCCCTGAAACCCAGGCCAGGCTCGATGCGTTAAGCAAAAAGTTGCACCGCGACAGCTTCGGCGGCCTCTTTGAATACAAGCCCAACGCCGCCGTCATGCACTGGCGCGGAGCCTCGCCCCAGAAGGCCGCGGAGATCGAAGCCTGTACGCGCGAGCTCTTCGAGCCGCTGGCGCAAATCGAAGGGCTGACCCTGCTTAAATTCGAGTCCGGTCTTGAGCTGCGCGCCGGCCGCGACAAGGGCGCCGCCGTCAGCGCCATCCTGCGCGAGGCCGCCGCGGGCGCTCCGCTTGACGATCCCTCAGCCTATCTTGGCGACGATTTCACTGACGAAGCGGCCTTCCGCGCCGTAGACAGCTCGCCCGGTCCACACCTGAGCGCGCTCGTCCGCCGCGAATGGCGTGAGACAGCCGCGGATGTCTGGCTGCATCCGCCTGATGAGCTGATTACATTTCTGGAGCGTTGGCTGCAGGCAGTCGAAGCATCGCCGGCCCGCTGAGTAAGTTCCGCTACCGTCCCCGCACCTGACCCCGGCCATCGTTCTTTACGGCGTACATCCGCTCGTCAGCCGCCCGGATGATGGTGTGCAGCGACGAGCCGTCTTCCGGCGCTGACGCCAGGCCCACGCTGGCGCTGATCCGCAGCTTCAGTCCGTTTTTCATCTGGAACTGCGTCTCCATCAGAGCGCTGTGCAGAGCCTTGGACTGTGTCATAGCCTCGTCGGCTGCGGTCTCCGGCATCAGAATCACAAACTCGTCCCCGCCATAGCGAAAACACTGATCGCCCTGCCGGCTCAGCTCCTGCAGCCGGTTTCCGGTATGCGAAAGCAACTCGCTGCCCACCAGGTGTCCGTGTTCGTCGTTGACCAGCTTGAAGCGGTCCAGATCCAGAAACGCCAGGCTCACCGGCGTCTTCTTCTTGCACCGTTCCAGCTCGTGGCCCAGCACGTGGTAAAGATGCCGCACGTTGTAGAGCCCGGTGGTGTCGTCGGTAATCGTCAACTGCTGAATGCGCGACACGTCGCGCGCATTTTCAATGGCGATGGCGGCATGGTCGGCCAGGATGTGAAGAAAAGCCACCGCGTAGTCGTTCATCTGGTCGGTGCGCGGATTCAGAATCTCGATGACGCCCTGCGTTCTCTTGCGCCCGCGCAGCGGCAGCGCAATCACTGAGCGTATCGCGCGCGGAGCCCCGGTGCTGCCTTTCTTCAGGCGCGGATCGTCGGCGGCTTCGGGAACAATAAGCGTTTCGCCGTGCTCCACCACCCAGCCGGCCACGCCCTCGCCCGCCTTCACACGCAGGTCGCGCAGCGCCTCGTGTCCGCCGCCGGAGGCAATGGCGTAATACAGATCGTTGCGCTCCTCGTCCAGCATCAGCAGTGTCCACAGCTCGGCCTGGATGAACCGCTCCATGTGTTCGAGGATGGTGCGCAGGATAGTGTCCAGATCGAAGCTCGAAGTGAGCGAGCGCGCCAGTTGGTGAAAAACAAGCAGGTCGTCGAGTGGAATGCGTTCTTCAGTTCCGTTCTTGCCAGTCAAACTCATGGGGGAAATCTCGCACTATCCACAAGCCGGCTTCGGCGTCCGGTGCGGAACGTGCAGCGAGTACTGAACCAAGGCGCGCTCTCCGGACCCGCGCCGCAAGAGTACCACTCAGCCGCCGATGTGAACCATCGATCGTGATGGCTTCAGGAAACCCGGCTCGCCGATATGATGCCGCGCTTCCTTGCCCTGAACGGTACGCAGAATATAGGCGCGCAACTCATCGTCATTGGCGCCGGCCCGCATGCGTCCGTAAAGGTCGTGCTCGACCTGTGAAAAAAGGCAAGTGCGAATCTTGCCGTCGGAGGTAAGCCGGACGCGGCTGCATGCTCCGCAGAATGCCTGGGTGACGGGTGCGATAATCCCGATCTCGCCCACCCCGTCGGAAAAAGTATAACGCCGCGCTGTTTCGCTCGGCTCGCGTGCGGGCAGCTCCATCAGCGGCATCATGCGGTTGATGCGCTCCACAATCTCCTTCAGCGGAACCACGATCTCCGGCGACCACAGCCGGTCTTCTTCGAGCGGCATAAACTCGATAAACCGCACCACCACCTGCTCCTCGCGGGCAAAGCGGGCAAATCCCTCAATCTGGTCGTCGTTAAAGCCGCGCAGCAGCACGCAATTGATCTTGAGCGGCGTAAGCCCGGCTGTGCGCGCGGCGCGAACACCGGCAAGCACCGCGGCAAAGCTTCCATCAATGCGCGTAATGCGCTCAAAAACCGTCGGGTCCACGGCGTCCATACTCACCGTCACGCGATCGAGCCCCGCATCCTTCAGCGGTTGGGCAAGGCCATCGAGTAGGTGGCCGTTGGTAGTCAGCGCCAGGTCCAGCCCATCGCCGGTCGGCGTGCGCAGCGCAGCCAGTTCGCGCACAAGATCCACAATGCCGCGCCGCAGCAGCGGCTCGCCGCCGGTCAGCCGCACCTTGGTGATGCCCAGCCCCACAAACAGCCTGATCAGCCGCAGATACTCGTCGATGCCAAGCTCGGGATACTGCGCCCCCAGCTCGCCCGTACGGCAATAAACACACTTGTAATTGCAGCGGTCTGTAATGGATACGCGCAGATCGTGAATCGTGCGCCCATAGCTATCCCGCAGGCCCGAAAGAGAGCCCGTGGCAGCGGAAGCGGACAGGGAAGCAGCAGCCATCAGCACTTACAGGCTATACCGTTTCCCCAGGATTTGCAGCGGGAATACAGCAGTTTCTGCCCCGTACCCATCCTTATGCCGTTTGCCAGCCGTCGCGCCCGCCAAAGCGCCCCCTCCAGCGAAACCACGGCCTTCTTATACACCGGCATCTCCGGCGCAGCCTCATGCAGCCCGCCAAAGAACGCCTCGCGCACCAGCGTCATCTTCTCAATCACGCTCCCCGTCCACGCCACGGGAACCTCGCCGGTAATCCCATGCTTGCGGCGCAGCTTGTCGCGCACCAGCAGCACAAACGTCACCAGGTCGGCCCCAGCCTGGCGCACCACGTCCAACGCCACCGCGTCGCCCGCCTCGGCCAGCTCGTTGATCGCCGGCGCCAGTGCGGCAAAGTCCGGCGCGGGCGTGCCGTCGCCCACGTTGATCAGCTCATCCATCGTCGGCGTGCCCCAAATCTCGCCCACCCGCTTCAGCACCTGCGTAGGCTGCTCGCGATCGTGCGCAATCAGCGCGCGTCGCACGGCGTTGATCCCAATCCAGTAGCCCGATCCCTCATCGCCCAGGCGCGAGCTCCAGCCGCCCGCATTCTCGCGGCTGCCGTCAGCCGCGCGTCCCACGGTGTTCGATCCGGTGCCGGCAATCTGCAAAATACCCGGCCCGCCGTGAAACGCCGCATCCAGCGCAATCACCTCATCGCCAACCACCTCAATGTGCTCCGCGCCAAAATCCCTTAGCATCGCTGTAATCCACTCCTTCACGCCGGGCATCGTCGGGCTCGCCACGCCGCAGCAAGTCGCCACCACCCGCGTCGCGCCGGCCTGCGCAAACACCTCCTTAAGCAGCGCACGCAGGTTGTTCTCGGCGGTCTCCGCGCCCACGCGCAAACGCTTGATTGAGCCGTTTTCCCCATAAGCGAGCACCTTGTCTCCGGCCACAAGCGAGGCCCGTGTGTGCGTTCCGCCGCCGTCGATTCCCAGAATTGCGTCCATTCTTCTGTCCCCTTTATTGCTTTCTTGCGGGGGCTGGCCACCCATCTTTTTTTCATCGCCGGCCTAACCACCACTGTGGGTGGGATACCACCGTCGCTTAATGCATTACTTCTGAACCGCTCTATTCGTTCGCCTTACCACCGGCCCTCCCGCCATCGTCCCGCAGTGTTCCGGAGAGAATATTCGGGCTCCCATCCGACTTCGGCGCCTTCAGCCCCAGCATGTGCGCCATCCACGGATAAAGATTCACATTCTCAAACGGTGCGACCGTCTTCCCTGGCACAATGTCCGGCCCCACGGCAAAAAAGATCCCCTTCATCTCCGGCTGCTCGCTCGGGTTCAATCCGTCGATGCCCGCCGCCGGTGCCTTGTCTGAAAGCTTGTCCGGCCGCCCCGCCGCCGGTCCCTCCGCGCGAATCGCATACGGCCCCGTCGCAATCACCACCGGGTCGCCCAGGCGCGGATTCACGCCGGCATCCAACCCCGCCGGCATGTCTTTGCGCCGATACACCACAAACAGCGAAGATACGTGGTTGATCTGCCTGTACACACGCTGCCGCTCCTGCTCCGTCGGCCCATAAAGCAGCGCTCCATCCGTCTCAAAGCCTTTAAGGCTGGTGTACGCATCCAGGGTAATCCAGCCGCCTTCGGGTTTTGCCAGTCCGCGATCGCTCACCACCACCAGATCGATCGGCAGCCCCGTCGCATCCATCCCAGCCTTCAATTTGCCCACCAGCGCATCCATCCGCAGCACCGCCGCCTTTGTCTCAGCGGCATCGGGGCCAAACTCGCGTCCTTCGCGCCCCGGCTCCTCGAAACTCACGGCGATAAAGTGCGGCCGCTCAGCCGCCGGAAGCCGCAGCCACTTCAGCACCTGCGCAACGCGCGCCGTCTCGCCCAGCTTGCTGCCGCTTTTGACCGCATAGCTCGGCCGAAAGCCGGCAATCTCCGCCTTCGCACCCGGCCAGCGGATCGCCGCCGCGCGCATTCCCTGGCTCTCGGCCAGGCTCCACAGCGGGACGCCCCCGTACCACGAGCCGTCCCCCGCGTCCTTCGCATTCGCCGCGTCAAACCGCGCCTTGCGCTCCGGATCGTAAAAGCTCTCCGCCACCAGCCCGTGGTGCTCCGGATAAAGGCCCGTCACCATGGTGAATTGGTTCGGCAGCGCCAGGGCAGGGAAGCTCGGAAGCATTCCCTCCGGTGCCCACGCGCCCTCCTTGCCCAGCACCAGCAGGTGCTTGGCGCCGTCGCGCCGCGCATAGTCCCAGCGAAAACCGCCAAGGGAAACAAGAACTACATAATGCTGCGATTGCGCCTGCGCGGAATTTGGGCCACTCTCCGCCCGCGCCGCCGGAAGCGCCAAACCGCCGCCAGCCGGTTGCCCTTGCAGGCAGGGAACCGCTATTCCCACGGCCAGCAAGACGGCCACAGCCGCCCGAATGCTCCCGGGCACAAATCGCATGAGAAATTCCTCTGCACAAGCTTACCCTACCGCGATGGGTACGTTACCACGGAGCATCGTCCGCGCTCACCAGTCTTTGCCGTAGGCGTGCAATCAAAGATTTTCGAAATCTGGTTTTCGTTTGTCGCTTTACGAAGCGCGTGCCGGCTTCTCCGCCTCGTCGCGCTCGGCCGCCGCCGGAGCAGAAGCCACCGGCTTACGCCCGGCCGGCTTGTGGTTGCCGCGTTCTGCCGCTTCGTGCGGAACTTCGCTCAGCGGCTCAGGCCCTTCGGTTCTGTCGCCGTCCGTCTTCTCGCGCAACAGCCGCCGCATCGACCGCCTGCATAGCTCGAGCGCATGTTCCATCGAGCGCCCCGCCTGCGCCTCAAGGCAATCCGCCAGCGTCTTCATGGAGCCGCGCCCGCCGGCCGCCTGCCTGGCCTCCGCGGCCAGCGCTTGCCAGTCGTGCCACTCACCCACGGCGCCGGTCATGCGCCTCAGCGTATCCGCCTGCCGTGCCGCAGTCTCATCGGTGCGGCCAAAAATCTCCGCCAGGTAGCGAACCTTCTTGATCCGCTTGCGAAACTCGTGTAGATTCCCGGCGTCAAGTTCGGGAAACTCGTCCGCCGCCGCCCGAATCTGATCGAGGATCTTGTCCGAAGCATCGCTCTCCGCCCCAGGCGCAAAAGCATCGAACGCCGGTTCCGCCTTCGTGCTCAGCCGCCCCAGCCGTTTCCGCCGCCGCTTGATCTCGGCTGCCAGTTGATTCGCCGCATCGCCGCGCTGGCGCTCAAAGCTGCGCGTAAGCCGGTCAATCGCAGTCACGCACTCAGCCGGGAACGCAGGATGTCCATTGCCCTCCACGCCTGCCCAGCCGCGCACCCGCTTGAGCTTGCCCAGGTAAACATCCGCCTGCCGTACCGGTCCCAGCGCGCGCCGCAATTTCTTGCCCTGCCGCCGCAGCCGCCGCGCCGCATTCAGCCCCGTCGTATCCGCCGGTTGCTCGCGCAGTCCATACTCCAGCTCCGCCTGCAGGCGCAGCGTAGCCACGCGTAAAGCATGAACACTTTTGCGTCCCGGCTTCCGTCCGCATTGCGTCAGCAGCTTACGCCACGCCACCAACTGCTGCCGCATCCCCGGTTGCACCGCCGGACTGGGTGCGTTTTCCACGGCAAAAGAGCCGGCATGCATGAGTGGACCTTCCTGCCAACTATTTTGCACCCGCACGCCGCCTTCGGTCGCGCCAGCCACACAAACTGCCGCCGGATTTTTCTCTTTCTGGTGGCCCTCGTCACAGCGCGAAAATCCGGCTCTGGCTAACATTCGCCATTGGAGCTAAAAACGGGAAAGCTCTCATATCCGAGAAAGTGAGAACGACGGAGATGAAGCAGGATGCCCGGAAAGTAGTGATCGTCGGCGCCGGAATTGCCGGCCTCAGCGCCGCGGTTTATGCCCAGAAATGCGGCTACCAGACTGAAGTCCTCGAGATGAACGACATCGCCGGCGGCCTGGCCATGAGCTGGCGCCGTGGCGACTACACCTTCGAAACCTGCCTCCACTGGCTCTACGGTTCCAACCCAAAGAGCCCCATGCACGCGCAGTGGCAGGAAATCTTCGACATCGAAAAGCTGGACTTCGTCGATCCCGAGGTATTTGCCTGCCTTGAATCGCCAGACGGCCGCTCCCTCACCATCTATGCCGATACAGACCGCCTCGAAGCGGAACTCCTCGCCAAAGCGCCGGAAGACGGGGATGAGATCCACCAACTGGTGCGCGGCATCCGCCGGTTGAAGAACTTCAAATTGCCTGATCCTGGTGCAAACTGGGTATCGCGCTGCCACACCATGCTGGGTGACGCTCCCGGCCTCCCGCTCGTACGCAGCCTCTCAAAGATCACCAGCAGGGAATACGGCCTAAGGTTCAAAAACCCGCTTCTCAGGGCCTTCTTCGGAGAAGGGGAGATGGCTGAGCTCTCGGCCCTGGCGTTGGTCTTCTCTCTCGCCTGGATGGGCGCGCGCGACGCAGGCTACGCCATCGGTGGCTCGCAGGCCATCATTCAGCTCATCCAGCAGAACCTCGCCCAACTCGGCGGCCGCATCCGCTTCGGCGCCAGGGTCCAGCGCATTCTCACCAGGAACGGCACAGCCGTCGGCGTCCTGCTCGCTAACGGCGAAGAGATTGAGGCCGACTGGGTCATCTCCGCGGCCGACGGCCACACCACGCTTTTCAACCTCCTCGACGGCAGGTACACGTCCGATGCCGTGAACAAGATCTACGGTGAGTGGAAGACATTCCCATCGTTCCTGCAGGTTTCGCTCGGCCTGGCTCTTGATCTGAAGGGGCAGCCGCCTCTTCTCACGCGGCTTCTCGACCGCCCCGTCACCGTCGATCCCGGCACTGAATTACATCAGCTGTCGTTTCGCTTCTTTCACTACGATCCCACCTTTGCGCCGCCCGGCAAAACCGCGGTCACGTGTTTTCTGCCCACGCGCAACTTCGATTACTGGATCAAGCTGCGCGCTTCTGACCTCAACGCCTACCGCGCTGAGAAGCAGCGCGTCGCAAACGCAGTGGTCGGCGAGCTCGAACATCGTCTTCCGCAGCTCCGTGGCGCCATGGACACCGTCGATGTTTCCACTCCGGCCAGCGTTGTCCGCTTTACCGGCAACTGGAAGGGAAGCATGGAAGGCTGGATGCTCACTCCCAGCACCGGATTCCGCCAACTTTCCAACACCGTGCCCGGCCTGAGCCGGTTTATGATGATCGGCCAGTGGGTTGCGCCGGGCGGCGGCCTGCCCTCCGGTCCCATGACGGCGCGTCCCGCCGTGCAGGCCATGTGCAAAGAAGATGGCCTGCATTTCGCGGTCCGCTAGCGAGCTGCTCCGGTCATGCATTTCTCCTCGCGCAGGGAACCATCCACGCCCGCGTCCGTATTGAACTTTATGTCTGAAGGCCAGAAGTCAGAATCTTCGCATCCCATCCGCAACCGCCGCTTCCTCGCATCGGGAGTGGCCATCGTCGTCGGCGTCGCGCTGGTGCGCATCGTGCTTTACTTCTTTACCGCGCCGCACTACGGCTACTTTCGCGACGAGCTTTACTATCTTGCCTGCGGTCAGCATCCCGCCTGGGGCTACGTCGATCAGCCGCCGCTCATCGGCTGGATTGCATGGCTCCTCGAGCACACCATCGGCACCTCGCTGTGGGCGCTGCGTCTGCTGCCTGCTCTCGCGGGCGCGGCCACGGTCATCCTTGCCGGCCTGCTTGCCCGCGAGCTGGGAGGCCGCCGCTGGGCCATGTTTCTTGCTGCGCTTGCCGCGCTGGCAGCGCCCATCATGCTCACGCTCTCGCACCTGTTCACCATGAACGCCTTCGACCCGCCTCTCTGGGCGGCGATCGCGTATCTCATCGTGCGCATCGCAAAAACCGGCAATCAGCGCCTCTGGATATCCATCGGCATTCTCGCCGGCATCACCCTCCTGAACAAGTACGGAGTCGTCTTCTGGCTCGCCGGGATCCTCGTCGGTCTGTTGCTCACTCCGCTGCGCTCCAGCTTCCGTCGCCCCTGGTTCTGGATCGGCTGCGCCTTCACCGCACTCCTTGCCCTGCCCAACTTCCTCTGGCAGTGGCAGCATCAGTTTCCCTTCCTGCAGTTAATGCACAACATCCGCAAGGAAGGCCGCGACATCTCGCTTCCCCCGCTTCCATTTCTCAAGGCGCAGGCTGAGATGCTGGGCTATGTGGCCGCGGTTCTCGTTGTCTTTGCGCTGCTCTTTTTCTTCTCCAGGCGGGGCCGACCCTATCGTGTGTTGGGATGGGCTTATCTCTTCTTCCTCGCCGTCATGATGGCGATGCACGGAAAGATGTACTACCTCGCCCCCGTTTATCCCATCCTCTTCGCCGCCGGTGCTGTCTGGATGGAAGGTGCCACGCAGCGGAAACTCTGGGCATGGACAAAGCCGTCGCTGGCCCTCGCCATCACCGCCATCAGCGTCCTCTATCTACCCATGGCGCTGCCCGTGCTCAGTGTGCCGTCGTTTCTCGCCTACGAGCAGAAGCTCGGTATCCACGCGCAGCGTTTCGAGCACAATCAACCCGCGGTGCTTCCGCAAATCTACGCTGACATGTTCGGCTGGCCGCAGATGGTCCAGCGCGTAGCGGCCTTCTATCGCACACTTCCGCCAGACGTACAGCAACAGACCGCAATCTTCGCCAACAACTACGGCGAAGCCGGCGCCATTGACTTCTTCGGGCCAAAGTACGGCCTGCCCAAAGCCATCGGCGGCCATCAGACTTACTGGCTCTGGGGACCGCGCAATTACACCGGCGCAAGCCTCATCGTCCTCGGTGAGGGCAACGTGCGCAATATGCAGAGGGGCTGTGCCAGCTACAAAGTGATCGGGACAACGAAGTATCCGCTCTCAAGGCCCGATGAATGGCATCCCATCTACTATTGCCGCGGCCTCAAGTGGAATCTCAAAACCATCTGGCCGCAATTGAAGCACTGGAACTGAGGCAAGGGATCTGCGCGCATCGTGCGTTTCTCATCGCACATGCGCGCGTTCCACTAACAGCCCGTGGCAAGAGTCTGGTTTTTGAAAGGGCACGACTTTAGTCGTGCCGCAAGTGCACAAAATGAATTCGGCTTTAGCCGCTGCGGGACACGTCTTTCAGAATTTCGACTTTTACCGCAGGCTGCTAAATCTGCCTTACGATTTGTTCACCTTGCGCCGCTTCAGAACCGGTAGATCACGCCGAACGCTGCACGCGTGTTCCAGGTCATGTGCGGAGAGTAAGAAAGGGCCGGCGAGTTGTTGGCGAGCGAGAACGATGCTCCGATCCTGTCGCCGGAAAGCCGAATGCCGAGATGCCTGTTCAGGTAATAATCCAGCCCGCCGCCAATGCCGCCGGCGAACGAATAGTCGGGCGTCATGTTTTCACCGCCAGTGTGTTGGGCGCCCATCGTGCCGCGGAAGAACCCTTCCACCGGCCCGGCAAGCTTCACATGAAGCTGCGGTCCCATCAGGAACGAAAGGATTGACGGATCTCCAGGGTTGCCCTTGGAGGTTGCATAGCGGTAGTAATCTCCCATCGCGACCAGCGAAAAATACCTGCCGAAATTGCGCTGGCCTGTCACCTCCACGCCCTGCAATCCGTAACGCGACTGGTTTACCTGGTTCAGGGTGCTGTAGGCATATCCCACAAAAACTGCATACTTCTGCGTAGGCACGGGTGCCGGCGGGGGACCTTCCGGCGCGGTCATGACTTGCGCGGCAGCCGCCAGCGGCATCAGCACGGCTGCGGCCGTGACCAGTATCGAAACCAAGAACGTCCTCTTCAAGTGCGAACTCTCCTCAATCCTTTGCTCTGGCGCTCCTCACGCCTCCGGGCCCCACGGCCGGGCGCGCGCCATCCCTATTTTCCGGTACGCTCATAGACTATCTTGTGACCCCTGCTTCCACGAAGGGCCATGCGGAAGGCCAGGCCCGGCTGACGTACCCAAAACCGGCGTACCCGGGCCGGATAAATTGTTGGTGCTGTCTCTCAGACGCCGCGCGGCCCCGGAAGAAAGCCGCCTGCCTGGTACCCCGAGTGGAAACTCTGGTTTTGAAAGGGGGTGCCCCACCCTCGCCGTCCGCCGCGGCGGATTTTTGCGGCTAGGGTGGGATCGCCCGCAACGCATGGTCGATTGCGCCCAGCAGCGTCCCCGAAGGGTCGCCCTCGTAATTCCAGAACATCACCCCCGCCAGCTTATGTTCCTTCACGTACTTGCACTTGGCGGTAAGCGACTCCGCATCCTCGTAGCTCACAAAAATCTGCTGTTCCGGGTTGTACAGGTAGGGAACTGAAGCAGCCGAATCCCAGTAGCGCGTGAATCCGTGGCCCAGCATCGTTTGCGCAATCCTGGCATACGGCACATAAGCCTCCGGCCCTCCCTTGCCGTGTTGGAAGAGCCCGTGATTGTGGTCCGCCACGTCTCTCCATGCGCGCCCGTAAAACGGAACCCCCAGCACAATCTTCGCCGCCGGCACGCCCGCCTGCTCAAACGCCAGCACAGACTTGTTCGCCGAAACCTGCCTGGGGTCGTCAGGGCTCTCAAACAACGCCGCCATGTTGCCCGTGGTGTTGTCAGGCCCCGGCATGTAGTAGTCGTACGCCATCAGGTTCACGCCATCCACATACCGCTGCACCTTATCCATCTCGGTATTTTTCAGATACTCCGGCGCAGCCTCCGCCGCAATCGTCAGATACAGCCGCTTGTGCGTCCGCTTCGTCTCGCGGTTGAATTGTTCTCGCAGTTCCTTCAGCAGCAGCGTAAAGTTCTGCCTGTCTTCTTTGCGGTGGGTGTTTCCCGCGCCGCGCTGCCCCGGATACTCCCAGTCCACATCGAGCCCGTCCAGATGGTAGCGGTCGATAAACTCCACTGCGCTCTGGATAAAGATCTTCCGGCTCTCTTCCGTGAGCGCAGCATCGGAAAACTCCCCGGACCAGCTCCACCCGCCCACGGAGATCAGCACTGTGAGCGCAGGATTTTCGCGCCGCAACGCAGTCAACATCGCCAGGTTTCCAGCATCCTCCGGAAAGCCGGCCACCATGCGTCCATCCTTGATTTTGGCGAAGGCGTAATTGATCCGTGTAAGAGCTTTTGCGTCAATCTGGCCCGGCTTGAGCGCCGTACCATCCGGAAAGACATAAGCGGTGATCACCGGGCTACTCCGTGCAACTTGCGCGGATGCACCCGAAGCGGGCGCGAGAAATACGCCGCAAAGCACGCAAAGCAAAATGACGCGCATCGTCCTCACGCAATCAGGCTAACAAGATTCCGACGGGCGCGCCCAGGCAGCTCAAACCACCTCAATCGCCGGCAGCGTGAACAGGAAACTGCTGCCTTTGCCCACATCGCTCTCCACCCAGATGCGCCCGCCGTGCTCCTCCACGATGTCGCGGCACAGCGCCAGCCCCAGCCCCGTTCCGCCCAGCAGCCGCGTGTCTGAGGCATCGCCCTGTTGGAAGCGGGAGAAGATGCGCTCCAGCTTCTCTGACTCGATCCCGCGGCCCTGATCCTCCACTAGGAAGCACATCTCGGTCGGCTTGTCATCCGTGGGCCGCACTGCCAGCCGAATCGTCGTCTCCGGTTGTGAAAACTTGATGGCGTTGGTCACCAGTTCGTTGAGCACCTTCACAACGCGCCGCTCGTCTGCAAATACCGCGCCCGGTTCCATCTCGATCCTGAACCCGATGTGTGCGCGCTTGGCAGCATCGTGTGCTTTATCGGCTGCACGTTGCAGCAGGTCGCTGGCTTCCACTGACCGGCGGTGCAGTTGCAGATACCCGCGCTCCGCGTCTTCAAAGTCCACAATGTCGTTCACCAGTCGCGCCAGGCGGTCGCAATTTTCTATGGCAATCCGGATCATCTGCTCCTCCTTCTCCGGATGCTTCTGCAGCGTCCCCGAAGTGACCAGCCCCAGCGAAGCGCGCAGCGAGGTCAGCGGCGTCCGCAATTCGTGGCTCACCGTCGAAATGAACTCGTCCTTCATCCGCTCCAGCCGGCGCCGCTCCGTTACATCCTGGAAGGCCACCACGACGCCCGAAATCTGCCCCTCTTCCATCAGCGGATTGGCGCTATACTCCACCGGAATCGCCGTCCCGTCACTCCGCCAGAAGATATCGTCGCGTACACGCACCGCCTCTGCCTCCCGCAGTGCACGCAGAATGGGACTCCGCTCCCATGAATACGGCGTGCCGTCGGCGTGGCTGTGCTGGATGGTCCTGTGAAAATCGCGCCCGGCCAGCTCTTCGGGATGGTAACCAAGCACCCCCGCACCGGCCTCGTTGATGAACATCAGCCTGCCTTCCAGATCGATCCCGTAAATCCCGTCGCCGGCCGACTTCAGAATCAGCTCGCGCTGACGCAGCACCATTTGCAGAGCCTCTTCGGCCTCGTGCTGCTCGGTTATATCCATGCCGTGGTTCACCACAAAGGGCCGCTCGCCCGGTAACCCGATACGCCGGCTGCGGAAAGCAATCCGCCGGTAAATGCCGTCGCTGCGTCGCAGCGGCACCGTGCCCCGCCACTCGTCCTCCACCGCCAGCCGTTGCAGACACTCCTGAAAGGCCGCCGCACCTTCGGCATCCATCAGCTCCGTAATCGGTCGCCCCGTCAGTGCATTCGCCGGGTAGCCCAGCGTCTCTGCGGTAAATGCGTTCAGTGACGTCAAACGCCCTTTCATCGAGCACGTGAATACAAACCCCAGGCTGTTTTCCACCACCTCGCGATAGTGCGTCTCGCCTGAGAGCAGCGCCTGCTCCATCTGCCGCTGGTCGGTCACGTCCTGGCCGCTGATGATGAGGTATTGAATCTCCCTGTTCGGTCCCTGTAGCGGCCGCAGCGTCCAGCTCACGCGCCGCTGCTCCATCGGCGAGCCCGCGCTCCGCGGCATTTGCCACGCCGTCTCATGCGGTCCTGACGACTGCCCGGATGCAGCTTCACGCAGTCGCTGTGCCGCCATTTCCCGCGCATCCCGCCCCACAATCTCGTCCACGAACAGCTTGCCCATGGCCTCGTCCCTGCTCAGGCCCGTCAACACTGCGCATGACTGATTCAGCCGTATAATCCGCCCGGCCGTATCCAGCACCACAACCAGCGCGGGAATCGAATCCAGCGTCGCCGCCACAAACATGCGCTCCATGGCCAGCGCGCGTTCCGTGCGCTGCCGCGCCCGTTGCGCTTGTTCCTGTTCATGGATGAGGTCATAAAGCTCCAGCCGCGTCATCACCTGTCGCGCAACAATTCCCAGCAGATCCAGTTGTTCCTGTGTGAATCGTCCCGGTTCGCGGGCCAGCACCGCCAGCGTGCCCACTACGCGCCGGCCGTTGGTCACCAGCGGCGTTCCCGCGTAGGAGCGGCACGCCGCAGCCTGCGCTAGATGAATGCCTTCCGGCGAAAACCGCGCATCCTTGCCCGCATCGGCAATCAGCAGCGGCCTGCCCGATTGCAGAACCCAACGGCACGCCATCGCGTCGCGCGTCTGTTCTTTTGCCGTGAACCCATGGCACGACCTGAATCGCAGCCGGTCCGGATACATCCAGCCCAGATATGCAAAATCGGCGCCACAGAGCGTTGCCGCCAGCTTCGTCAGCTCATCCAGCGCAGCATCGGTATCGCCACTCACCGGCGCGGACACCGGTCCAAATGCGCGTTGCCGGCTTTTTCCAAATTTTGGAAGCTCTATGACCCTCATGCTGCTCGCCTAACGCACCCTAACGCACAATATCGCCTAACGCACAGTATCGAAGAACAAGCGAACTTTTTCTCTGGCACAAAGCGGGGAGTTCGCAGCAGGAGTTAATCCCACTCTCGTAATCAGAATCTTCTAATAACAGATTACCTCAGGGTTACTAAAGAAACCGCAGGGTCACGGCTGACTTCCGCTGCTTCCCACTCCCGGCAGCCGGCAGCAGTTGCCGCCGCTCTCCACCGGCGCATCCGAGCTTGCTTCCAGCTCCACCTTCCAGTTTCCGTCCGTCTGTTTGTTCCACAGTGTAATGTAGCGTCCGCTGGTGGTTACCGGATTCCCCTGGGCTTCCATGCTCTGGCCCGTGTAGTTGCCCCATGTATACCCCGTATCCCCTGAAGGGTTCATCCACGCGCCCGTCGCCTTCCACGTCAGTTGGTAGTCCTTTGGTGACCAGTCTGCGCTCTGGGCAATTGCCACCTTGCCCACCACCGGAGCTTTGCCGTTGCCCAGCACCATGCCGTCGTCGGCAAACCATGAGGCGAATCCCGCCCCGCCGTTGGTCGCCACGGCCTTGGCGAACTCCGCGTCCAGTTTGTAGAGCAGCACCGTGCCCGGCGAAGCCGTCACGTCGGTCAATGGATTGGGCGTTTGGGGTTGCGAGCCCGGCATTGGCAACTGCCCCCATGCCATGCTACCGGCACCCCATGTCGTCCCCGCCAGTGCAACTCCCAGAATCATCCTTCTCCACCAGCCAGATACCACTCGATCCTCCCTATGATGCACGTTTGCAAACACCTCTGCGCTCATCCTACATCTGCGGCTCAGGTTCACGCCGTGATGAGCTGTTACCGGCCCTGCCGCCGCATCGATCCACCGTTTCCATCCGCTCATTCCAAAGGATTTGTCTGCATCTGGCCTTGTTTTGCACCGCATCTTTCCTGTCCTGCCCTGTCCCAGGTTGAAAACCTCGGCAAAGCTCTATATTGTTATCACCATTACCGGATTCGGCGGGTGCGGGTTTGCTGCAGCGTCCCCCGGCAACTTTTTCACTCAGGCAGGGTGCAGTTGCACCCTCAAAAATTTAAGAGGAAGTAGGAGATCGGCAATGGATAACAAGCCGGCACAAAACATTCAGGACACATTCCTTAATACGGTTCGCAAGGACAAAACTCCGATTACCATTTATCTGGTCAGTGGAGTCAAGCTGACGGGAAGAATCAGGTCCTTCGACAAGTACTCTGTTCTGCTCGAGAACAATAGCCAGGAGCAGTTGATTTTCAAACACGCAATCTCCACGGTGGTCAGCAATCGGAGTGTGCTCCATTCTGAGCACCGGTCGTCTGCCAACCAGGCAACGATGGGCCCGACGCCGGTGCAGATGCCGTCCCCGGCCACTGCGGCCGCGGACCAGCGTTAACCGGCTCGCTACGGTTTTCGCACGTGAGTTTGGATCGCGTCAGTGGCGGCAAGCGCTTCGTGGCAGGGTCAACCCGGTCGCATCGTGAGCCAATGCGCACAGTAGCGAAAACAGACGGCTGGCCAGGCGGGCAGGAACGCGCCGTTCTGGTAGGCGTCACCTTTGGCGGGCGCCTGGGTGGCAGCCGTGCAGCGGCAGAAGCTGCACGGGCAGGTGAGTTACGCCCTGAAACCGCCCCGCGCGAAGAATCCGCCCCCATCCACATG
Source organism: uncultured Acidobacteriota bacterium (assembly GCA_963830225.1). Classification (GTDB taxonomy): domain Bacteria; phylum Acidobacteriota; class Terriglobia; order Terriglobales; family Acidobacteriaceae; genus Telmatobacter. Next base: position 284,049 of record CAWHLO010000002.1, read on the forward strand.
CCGGTTTCCCGCTCCGCCAGCGTCACGCTGGCGCGTGCCTCCGTGTCTCCCGGCCTCAGCCGCCGCGGCGGCCTCGACGCCCGCGAGTCTCTGGCCGAGTTTCGTGAGCTGGTTACCAGCGCCGGTGGCCACGTCGTTGCCGAGCTCCTCCAGCATCGGCCTCAGCCCGATCCCGCCACGCTTATCGGCGCTGGCAAGGTTGAAGAGGTCGCAGCCGTAGCCGCATCCAACCAGGCCAACCTGGTCCTCTTTGACCACGACCTCTCGCCCACGCAGCTCCGCAACCTTGAGGCCGCCCTGCCGTGCCGCGTCCTTGACCGCACGCAGTTAATTCTCGACATCTTCGCCCGCCACGCCCGCACCCGTGAGGGCCAGCTTCAGGTCGAGCTCGCGCAGCTCGAATACCTGTTGCCGCGCCTTGCCGGCCGCGGCAAATCCATGTCGCAGCTCGGCGGCGGCATCGGCACCCGCGGCCCCGGTGAAACCCAGCTTGAAACCGACCGCCGCCGCATCCAGCGCCGCATTGACCGCCTCAAGGGCAACCTCGATGCCGTGCGCCGCGTCCGCAAGCAGCAGCGCCAGCGCCGCGAGGCCGTCCCCGTGCCCACCGTCGCCCTCGTCGGTTACACCAACGCCGGCAAAAGCACGCTCTTCAACTGCCTCACCGGCGCCGAAGTACTTGCTTCCTCGCGCATGTTCGCCACCCTCGACCCCAAGCTCCGTTCCATCGAGCTTCCCAGCCGCCGCCGCATCCTGCTGTCAGACACGGTAGGTTTCATCCGTAACCTGCCGCACACTCTCGTCACCAGCTTCCGCGCCACCCTCGAAGAAGTGGAGCAGGCCGAGCTTCTCATCCACGTCCGCGATGCCGCATCGAGCTACGGCGAAGAGCAGAAGACGCAGGTGGAAAAAGTCCTGGGCGAACTCGACGCCCTCGAGAAGCCCCGTCTCGACGTCCTCAATAAAATCGATCTGCTCGCCGGCGAGCAGCGCGTCCCCATCATGGAGCGCGCCCGCAATCTCGGCGAAATTGCCGTCTCGGCCCTCACCGGCGAAGGAATGCCGTCGCTGCTAAAGGCCATTGACGCGGCCCTCCAATCCGACCCCGTCATTGAAGCCGAGTTCGTAGTCCCGCAGAGCGAAGGCGACGTCCTCGCCGCCATCGACGCCGGAACCGTAGTTCATCACCGCGAATACGAAGGCAATCTGGTCCACCTAGCCGTAGCCGGCCCCGCCTCGCTCGTAGGCCGCCTCCGTCGCTTCCGCCACCACGCGCATTAGGCCGCTCCAAGGGTGGGAGACTACAACCGCGTGCAGTGAAGCATCAGGGAAGCATCCATGGCCACAACCTCTCCGTGCCCCATCCTTGCGACTTTTTTCTGTCGCAAGGGTGGGAGACCACAACCGCGCGCAGTGAAGCATCAGAGAAGCATCAATAGCCACGACCCTTCCGTGCCCCATCCTTGCGACTTTTTTCTGTCGCAAGGGTGGGAGACCACAATCGCGTGCAGTGAAGCATCAGGGAAGCATCAATAGCCACGACCCCTCCGTGCCCCATCCTTTCCGCGTTTTTTGCGGAAAGGGTGGGAAAACCTCAGCAGCCGGGTACACCTCTTCTGAACTGCAGCCATGTAATTCCCCCGGAGGGGGAATGCGAGAATAGCCCAGGGTGAAACCCTGGGTAGAAGAAATAACAAGGATGTGCGCCCCGAAGGGGCGCAGCGAAACGATTGACCGCTTGTTCTTTGATCGTGTCGTCCGCCGCGGCAGACCGCACAATGACGAGGCCTTTAGCCACCGATCTATGTTCCGGAAGTCACCTTCGCTTCCGGTTCGTCCTTTTTCGCAGCCTGTTTCGTCTTCGCCGCTCTCTTCTTCTTCACCGCCGCGCCCGCTTGCAGAAACTCCACACCCCGCAACTCCGCCTTCGGCGTCACGCGCTTTGCCCTGGCAATCGCCAAGTCGGCCACCTGCTTTACCAGCCACTCAAAGTTGGTTTTACCAATCGAATTCAGCTCCGCCTCCGGCACCGGATTCAGAAAGTCGATCGCGTACGGCACCCCGCGCTCCACCGCAAACTCTACCGTATTCACGTCGTACCCCAGCGCCCGGCACAGCGTCAGCGCATCGCGTTCCACGCGTCTCGTCAGCCTCCTGCTGCGATGCGCCGCCGACACCTGGTCCCCGTGAATATAGCGTTCCGCAAAAGGCCGCCGCGGATCGTAGGGCACCGTGCGAATCTTCTTCCCGCCCACAACAAAGCAACGGAAATACTCCGTGAACTTCACGGTCTTCTGATACATCATGCACAAATCGCGCGACTGGTCATACGCGGCAAAAAACTCCGCGCGGCTGCGCACATGATGCACGTCGCGCCATCCGCCGCCGTCAATCGGCTTCAGATAACCGTCCTCGCCCACGTAATCAAAAACGTCATCCCAATTTAGCGGATACTCCAGGTTCCGCATCGACTTGTCGATCATCCCCGGCGGCAGATTCTTGTGCGGCAGAATCACCGTCGGCGGTATGGCCACGCCCAGCCGCCGCGCCAGCGCGCAGTTCAGAAACTTGTCGTCCGCCGACCACCAGAAGGGATTGTTGATGATCGCCGTCCCGTGCACTGCGGCATGTTTCAGAAACGCGCGATAAAACGGCACATCGTGCGAGATGCGGTCTACGATCGCCGCGTAGCGTGGCGGCTTGTCCAGCCGCACCGCGCCCGTCTCCACAAACTCCGCGCGCACCCCATCCACATTGCGCTCGTTGATCTGCTCCACAAGCGCGCCCGGAAAACTGTTCTCCGTCCCGAACAGAACGCCGATCATCTTCATGCCGGTTCTCACCCCTCACTCACCAATCAAAATGAATCGCTGATGAAAAAACAAACCTGGGTACCCCATCCTTTCCGCGTCCTTTGCGGAAAGGATGGGATACCTCCTCATCCCAAATCACCACATCGCCCCGAAAGCTAAAGGCTGGAAGCTAGAGGCTAGGAGCTAACCCATCACTTGCTCGGCGCCAGCATATGCGCCTCCAGCACTTCCAGGAACCGCGCCATCCACGCCGCATTCGCCGTCCACGCCGGCCCGGTCACAAAGTTCCCATCCACCGTTGCCTCGGCAAAATCCAGCGGCACAAACGTCCCGCCCGCATGTTCCACCTCGGGTGCGCATGCAGGATAGCAATTCACCCGCCGCCCCTTGAGCACCTTCGCCGAGGCCAGCAACTGCGCCCCATGGCAAAGTGCAGCAATCGGCTTACCCGCCTTGTCAAAGTGCCGGATGATGTCGAGCACCTTCTCATTCATCCGCAGATACTCCGGCGCGCGCCCGCCAGGAATCACCAGCCCGTCGTAATCGGCCACGTTGATCTCGTCGAATGTCGCATTCAGCGTAAAGTTATGCCCGCGCTTTTCCGTGTAAGTCTGGTCGCCCTCAAAGTCGTGGATCGCCGTACGCACCTGCTCGCCCTTTTTCTTGCCCGGGCAAATCGCATCCACCTGGTGCCCCACCATCTGCAGCGCCTGAAAGGGAACCATGATCTCGTAATCCTCAACAAAATCGCCGGCCAGCATCAACAATTTCGCAGATTTCATCGCTCAAGTTCCTCCGCCCCCAGTTTCCCATATTTCCCCTGCCACAGATTACCCGCCGAACACTGCCCATTCCTCGCACCGTAGAATCAGCTCATGCCCGCCGCCAAATCACTAGACGCCCTCAACGCCCGCATCATGGCCTGCAATCTCTGCCCGCGCCTGCGCGAGCACTGCATGAACATCGCAAGCGTACGCCGCCGCGCATATATCGACTGGGAATACTGGGGCCGTCCCGTTCCATCCTTCGGCGATCCCAAAGCGCGTGTGCTCGCTCTCGGCCTCGCTCCCGGCGCCCACGGCTCCAACCGCACCGGCCGCCCCTTCACCGGCGATGGGTCAGGAGATTTTCTCTATCCCATCCTGCACCAGGCCGGCTTCGCCTCGCAGCCCAATGCAATTTCGCGCCACGACGGCATGAAGCTCCGCGGCCTCTGGATCACCTCCGTAGTCCGCTGCGCACCGCCGGCCAACAAGCCCACGCCTGAAGAGCTGCGCAACTGCGCCCCCTGGCTCGACGACGAAATCGCCCTGCTCAAAAATCTGCGCGTAGTCGTCTGCCTCGGCCGCATCGCCTTCGACGGCCTTATCGCCTATCTCCGCCGCATCGGCGAATCCAGCAACGGCAAGCTGCCCCCGCGCTCCGAGTTAGTCTTCGCTCACGGCGCCGAATACACGCTCCCCAACGGCCTCACCGTCATCGCCAGCTTTCACCCCTCACTGCAAAACACCAACACCGGCCGCCTCACACAGCAGATGCTCCTCGCCGTCTTCCAGCGCGCCCACCAGTTAGCTGGCCTGTAACTAAAATGGGTACGCCGGGTTTCGATTTAAAATCGAGACTTGGAGCACCCGGACCCGGCGCGTTTCACCCTACGCCAGCCGAGTTAGTCCGCGAAGTGCACGCGACGCGGAAGTGGTTTGAGGGGCATCCGGCGAAGCCGCAATGGCGGAAGTAGCGGCTCATGGGGCTTTAGCGAAAGACACCTGAACATTGCCGCCAGCATCAGCTACCGACAAGGCACACAGTATGTAGTGGGATCTGTCGTGAGAGAAAATGATGTGCTGGGAAAGCAGCGTTACGACCTTCTTCAAGATGCCGTGGATTTCCTCGTAATCGACATGCACCGGCTGCTTCGTCTTTTCTAAATTTCTGAAACTTCTGTGCAGGTAGCTGCCTGATTTGTGGCAAAGGTGCACTAATTCTTTCTTGGTTAGAAAACTTCCAGTAACGTCGTCTAGGTGGATATGTCCCGGAGTAATGGTCATCTTGACCGGCTTCGGATAAAAGTTGGCATGCATTTTCTCAAGCATGTTGACTATGCGGTCGGCTCGGTATTCCTTCTTCAGCTTGGCAACAGGCAAGGTTCCATGGGCCGCCACGCAGGCGCAGGCCACGAGTTCGCAGATCGCGCGAAAGTGAAAAAAGCAAAACTCGCGCAGGAAGGGAGGGAATGCATCAACTTTGATTTGGGGTGGGAATCCTTCGACCCTTCCCCACAGCACGCTCTCCACTGCGGCAATGCGGAGCTTGATTTCTTCCATGAGAGCGAGGTAGAAATCAAGAGTCTGTTGCTGCTTCGGAACAGTCATGTCGGAATCCCCCGTTGAACCAGGATTTCCATTTTGGTTTTCTGGACGGCACAATTGTAAACGGTGGTTGGGCCGGGGGGCGGGGTCTTAAGGATGTTGACTAACCACAAGGGCCGAGTGCCCCCGGTCTCGTCCGCCGCGGCGGATGAGACCTGGGATGGGAGATAGCCGTTCAGCCTCTACTCCCGCTCTTCATACCCGAAAAACCTCTCCACATCCCCAATATCCGCAGTCATCCGATACGGCGGCAAACTCGCCACAAACGTCTGCCCATACCGCTGCCTGCGAATCCGCGGATCCAGCAACACCAGCACCCCGCGATCCTCCAGCGACCGGATCAGCCGTCCGAATCCCTGCTTCAGTGTCAGCACCGCCTCCGGCACCTGGTAGTCGAAGAACGGCCTTCCGCCCGCCTCTTCAATCGCCTTCATCCGCGCCTGCACCACCGGATCGCTCGGCACCGCAAACGGCAGCCGGTCGATAATCACGCAGCTCAGCGCCTCGCCCTGCACATCCACGCCCTGCCAGAAGCTCGCAGTCCCGAACAGCACCGCATTCGGCGTAACGCGAAACTCCTCCAGCAGCGCCTTGCGCGGAGCCGTGCCGTGCAGCAGTATCGGAAAATCCAGCACCGGCAGCAGCCGCTCATACAAATCGCGCATCTGGCTGTAACTCGTAAACAGGCAGAACGCTCGCCCGCGTGTAATCTTCAGCACCCGCTCAATGCATTGCGCCGCCGCCCCGGGAAACTCCCCATCGCGCGGATCCGGCATCTCCGGCGGCAGATACAGCAGCGCCTGCTCGCCATAACGAAAATGCGAAGGCACCACCAGTTCGCGCGCCTCCGTCATGCCCAGCCGCCGCCGCATATGTTCAAATCCGCCTTGCACCGTCAGCGTCGCCGACGTAAGCACCACCGTGGGAATCTGCTCGAACAGCATCTCGTGCAGCAGTTCGGATACATCAATCGGCGTCGCCTGCACGTAAGTCGTCCGCAATCCGCCGCGCGCCGAACTCCTCTGCGCCGGCGTCGAACCCCCGGCACGCCGCTCCAGCCAATACACCATGTTGCTGGCATTCGACTCCAGCAGAAACTCCAGCTCGCCCCGCAGCCTCGCCACGCGCTTCCGCAGTCCCGGAGCCTCCTCCACCTCCGTCAACTGCTCCATCTCTGCTTCCATCAGCTTCAGCGCCGCGCGCACGCTCAAATACAAATCGCCAGACGACTCCAGAAACGCCTCGCGTTCCTCAAACGGTTGCCGTCCATCGCCCGCCATCGGCAGCGCCGCAAAAAACATCCGCGCTCGGTCGCGAAGCTGCTGTGTCACCGCCGGCATATTGCCCGCGCCCTCTTTGCCGCGCAGCAGCGTTTCGGTATCGCGCGCCAGTTCTTCAAAGCGCACATTGCTTACTGAAAGCCCAAAGTAATTCGACGCCACCTCTTCCAGCTCATGCGCCTCGTCAAACACCACCGCCGCGGCCTCCGGCAAAATCCCCGCATCCGGAGCGCCCGCCGCCTCCTGCTTCACCGCCATATCGGCAAAGAACAGGTGATGGTTCACAATCACAATGTCTGATTCCAGCGCTTTCCGCCGCATCTCGGTAATAAAGCACCGCCGGTAATCAGGGCACGTCGATCCCAGACACGCATCCGCCCGCGCATCCAGCTTCTGCCACAGCGCGCTCGCCTCCGGAATCCCCGAGAGCTCCGCCCGGTCGCCCGTCTCCGTCTCACGCTCCCATTCGGCAATCTGCTGGTACTGGTCAATCTCCTCCAGCCCCGTCAAAATCGGTTCGTTCCGCAGCGCCGTCAGCTTGTGCCGGCAAAGATAATTCGCGCGCCCCTTCATGTAGCACACGCGCAACTCGCCCAGCAGAGTCTCAAGAAACGGCACATCGCGAAAATAAAGCTGATCCTGTAGCGCCTTCGTTCCCGTCGACACAATCACCCGTTGCCCCGTGCGCAGCGCCGGCAGCAGATACGCCAGCGTCTTGCCCGTGCCCGTCCCGGCCTCCACAATCAGATGCCGCCGCTCCGCCAGCGCCCGTTCCACGGCCTTCGCCATCTCCAGTTGCCCCGGCCGGTACTCATACGGCAGCGGCGACCGCGCCAGAATCCCTCCCGGCGAGAAAAACTCATACAGCGTAGGAAACGTGCGGGTTGTGGTATCGCTGGCTGCCATGGTCAAAGAACGCTGCTTCCATCATAGTGACGCCGCCGCCATCGCGCCCTCCCCGCCCGGCAAGGTCCCGCAATCTCAGCTTTATTCCGTTGCAACCGGTAAACTGATGAAGGAGATCCACACTTTGCCCACCTATCGCAGATCGGTAGTTCCCACTGGCCCCGGCACGGCGCCGCTCGTCGCCATCGTCGGCCGCCCCAACGTGGGCAAATCCACGCTCTTCAATCGCATCGTCGGCAAGCGCCGCTCCATCGTCGGCGACGAGCCCGGCATCACCCGCGACCGCATCTACGGCGACTTCGACTGGGCCGGCCGCCAGTTCCGCCTTGTCGATACCGGCGGCATCATCCCTGACGACCCCGAGCTCATCCCCGTCGAAATCTTCAACCAGGCGCGCGTCGCGCTTGAAGAAGCCGCGGCCATCATCCTCGTCATGGACGTCCGCACCGAGCTGGCCAGCCCCGACTACGACCTCGCCCGTCTGCTCGCGCGCAGCAGCAAGCCCGTCTTCCTCGCCGTCAACAAGGTGGAAGGCGACGCCATGGCCCTCGTCGCGGAAAACTTCCGCAGCCTCGGCCTCCGCAACGTCTTCCCCATCAGCTCTGAGCACGGCCAGGGCATCGGCGATCTCCTCGACGCCGTCTCCGAAGCACTCCCCGAACCCGAACCCCCCGAAACCGAATCCATCGAACCCGACTCAACGCGGGTGCCCCCGGTCCCGATTTTGGGACCGGGGAAAGCCGAATCCATCACCCGCACCCACGGCGAATTCCAGCAGCACGAAATCTCCGTCGCCATCATCGGTCGCCCCAACGTCGGTAAATCCACGCTGCTCAACGCGCTCACCGGAACCACGCGCGCCATCGTCTCGCCCATCGCCGGCACCACGCGCGACGCCGTCGATGAAGTCGTTGAGTTCGGTGACCGCACTCTCCGTTTTGTTGACACCGCCGGCATCCGCCGCAAAGGCAAGACCCGGCTCATGGCTGAAAAGCTAAGCGTCGTCATGGCCCGCCGCCACCTTGAAGCCGCAGACGTCGCCCTCCTCCTCATCGATGCCACTGAGGGCGTCACCGCCAGCGACGCCACCATCGGCGGCTACGCGCATGAGAGCGGCCGCAGCGTCATCATCGTCGTCAACAAGTGGGACGCCGTCACCACCGGCCGCACCGATGGCCGCCCGCCCGCCGACGCCGCCATCTTCGAGCGCCAGTTGCGCCGCGCCCTAAAGTATCTCGATTACGCGCCGGTTCTCTTCGTCTCCGCGCTCCAGGGCGTCGATCCCGCCGCCTCCGGTCCCGGCCAAAAAGCCATGCAGCGCATCCTGCGCCAGGTGGCCACCGTTGCTGACGCCCGCCGCAAGCGCGTCACCACCGGCCAGATGAACCGCTTCCTCGAAAGCATCGACTTCCAGCGCGCGACGGTCCCCATGTCCAAGCGCATCCGCATCTTCTACATGACCCAGGCCGCCGTCGCCCCGCCCACCTTCGTCCTCTTCGCTGACCGCAGCGTCAAACTCCACTTTGCTTTCGAGCGCTTTCTGGCAAACCGCATCCGCGAAGCCTTCGGCTTCGAGGGCACCCCCATCTGGTTCAAAGTCAAACCCCGCCGCGCCACCCCCAGCGGCTGACCTCTCGCCGGCGCTCCATCCAATCCATCGCGCGTCTTGGGGATTGTCCTGCCCATATCTTCCTTCGCCGGTCCAACCACCACCGGTGTGCCCACCCAAAATCAAAAGTGGGTGCCCCACCCTCGCCGCGTCTTTGTTTTTGCGGCTAGGGTGGGATAACCAACAGCCCCGCTCCACCGTCGCGATGTAAAATTCCCTTCCAATGCCCAAAGGACTGGCTCGCTATCAGAAATGAAGAGTCCTTTAATTTCTCACCTTCAGTTGTTACCGGCGGCTTCCGCTGTTAGGTAGCACTGCGGCCTGCCGGATCTTCGAGGATAAGCAGGAGGCGGCGTGGCGGCGGGAATTAGCTCGTGTGTCGGGTGAGGTGGCAGAGGGTAAGTTGAGATTTGACTGAAGCAGAAGAGGTGTACGGAGTTAGGCGGAGTAAGGACCAGTCCCACCCTTGCCGCAAAGGGCGCGTCAAGGATGGGGCACCCAAAGTGGTGGTTGGATTGGCTGGGAGAGGGCATGCGTGGGCCAGCCCCCGGAAGCGGAAGGTTTCTTAGCCTACCGCTTTTCTGCGTTAGCTTTCTCCTCCGCTTCCATCGCAGCTTTCAACGCTTTTGGATCGGCTCGGAGGATCGTAATCGTTGCTCTGTCGAACTTCTCGAATTCCTTCCACTTCATTGAGTTTTCTCCAATCCTGGAATAGACCCCTGCATAATTCCTCGATCATTTGGCGTTCCCAGACGTGGCCCATTCCTAGTTTTGTGAGCTTAGATAGGCGCTGACGATCTATGTCGGAAAAAGAAATCGATGGGTTTCGAGTGTTGGCAAAGTGTCGCTGAATATGCCAGCACAAAACATCCGCAGCTTGTAAGGGTATTCTCTTTTTATCGCCGGGGATTAATTCCCCTACTAACTCAGCCAATCGGGGCAATCCATTGTGCAAAAAAGAATCCCTCAACCCCTCATGAAAATCGTGCATTGCCGGGAAGACTTCTCTTTTCTTTTCGATCACAAAGTCTACTTTTTCTGCGTTCAGGTAAAGCGAGCAGGCAGAAAGAGCTATGTAGATATACCCGTGAAATGACGGATAGTCGATCGCGAAATCTATAGGGGCTCGGCGTGGATCATTCAATCGAAATCGCAAACCGTCAGCTTCGCTCTCAAAATGGGAACCATCAACGCTAGAGTGAACAGCGAGCAGAGCCCTAGATCGATAAATATTGATCCGGCCCTGAAGTATTGCTACGCGGCGGCATAACATACGTCTTTCTGTCCGAAGTAGTTTTCGACCCGGTCTGGCTGTTTCTGGATGCTGCGCAGAGCGCCGATGGCAGTGCGGGTCAGGGCGATCTTGTTTCTGGCAGGAGCAGCTTTGGTCACATGCTGCTTCAAGTCAGCGTTGAGCATCTCGTCCGGGTTCAGTTCCGGCGAGTAGCTGGGCAAGTAAAAAACCTGGATCTTCTCTTCGTTTTCCGCGAGCCATTTCTTCACAGCCTTCGAATGATGCACCCGCAGGTTGTCGAGAATCAGGAAGACTCTCTTCTCCCGTCCATGCACGATCCGCTTCATAAAGCCGATCAGAACCGTGGCGTTCAAAGCGCCCGAGAAGACCTTCCAGCGCATCTGGCCCTTGTTGGTCACCGTCGAAATCACGCTCAGCTTCGCGCGATTGGCGTTGGCCAGCACGACGGGAGTCTTTCCCTTCGGCGCATAACTGCGGCCACGCACATCATCGGAACGAAGGCCTGTCTCGTCACCCCACTGAATCTCAGCGCCCTCTTGCTTGGCTTGCGCAGCGATCTTTGGATACTCCTCGTTGACCCATTTCGCAACCGCTTCGGGCGACTGTTCGTAAGCTTTCTTCAGTGGCCGTTGCGGCGTGAATCCCCAGCGCTTCAGATACTTGCCCATGTTACGCACTGTGAGCCGAACGTTGTACACGGCCTCGATCAACTCGCTCACCGCTTGGCGCGTCCACAGCGCATAAGCCAGCTTCAACTGGTCCGGCGTGCGGTCCTGAATGAGTTGCTGAATCCTCTCTTCTTGCTCGGCGGTCAACTGCCGACCGCTGCCGACCGGGCGGCCGCCACGCTTGACCTTCACCGCACTCCAACCACCCCTGCGAAAAGCCTTGTGCGCCTCCACCACCGTGTGCGTCGATAGTTCGCACTGCTCGGCGACTTGCCGTACCGCTATACCTGCCTCGCGCAACTTTACGGCCCGACGTCGCCGCTCGTTCAGAACCGCATCAGGTAAGCCGCGTGAATCGATCTTCTCCATGCTCATTTAGACGGAGAAAGATCTATATTCGTTGCATATATTATGGGCCGTATCAGTAAGATCCACCGCCTTGTCAATTCGCTCTTCCGCATCCTCTTGTGTCAATCCATTCTTACTTCTCCACTTCGGACTCCGGAGGTCGGTCATATGGAATATGTCTAGGCGTGGCGGTCCGTCTAGGACCTCTTTCTGCCATGCCGGGACAAATACATCGGTCCAATATTTCACCGGAGCAACAAACCCTGCCTGATGAAAAAAACCTTCGCCCTCTGCTTCATCGGATGCGGACAAGAAAACAGCCATGCGTTTCTCCAATCGGGCGGGTAGCCCGCCCTACCACCACCGGGGGTGCCCTGTCCTGGCTTTGCCAGGGCGGGAGTCCACGAATCCAATTGAGCGGCTCGTGTCAGGACAAACGATCAGTAATCTTCAAGTCACCTTGCCGCCAGCAATCTTGCGGAGCGCCCGATTCTCACATCATCCACTGTCTGGTAATTCACGCGCTGCGCAATCCGAGGGTTATTCAGGGAGCTTCACAACCATCTTTCCGATGTTGCTGGCGCCCGAGTGCAAAATATCCAGCAGCGCCGAGGGAGCAGCATCCAGACCTTCTACGAAGGTCTCGCGGCTGGTCAACGTACCGGCCTTGAGGGCAGGCACCGCCTCCGACAAAAACGCAGGCACCTCATTGAAATGATCGGAAACAATGAATCCCTCCAGCCTCAGACGCTTTCCCACCGCATGCATAAGGTTGCGCGGTCCCGGCACAGGCTTGTTGTAACCGGCGATGCCCCCGCACAATACCACCCGGCCGTATCTGTTTAGCGCATAGAGCGCAGCCTCGAGTTGAGGGCCGGCAGTATTGTCGAAGTAGACGTCGAGGCCCGCCGGAGCGCCCTCCTTCAAATGGTCCAGCGGTTCGCCATCCCGGTAATTAAAGGCATAGTCCACCTTCAGTTGATTTCGCAGGTAGGCCAGCTTGTCTTCGGAGCTGGCACTCGCTAGCACCCGGCAACCATGCATTTTGGCCAGTTGGCAGGCCGCACTTCCCACCGCGCCTGCACCCCCTGAAACAAATACGGTCTCCCCATCTTTCAACCCCGCAATGCGGAACAAACCGACCCACGCCGTCAGACCGGTCAGGCCCAGAATACCCAGGTACGCAGAAGGCGGAGCCAGGCTCGTGTCTACGATCTGAAGGCCTGACGCTGGCGCCACAAAGGCCTCGCGCCAACCGTACATGCTTTGAACAAAAGTCCCCACCGGTACCTTCTCATCTTCCGAAGCAATCACCCGCCCCACTGCGCCGCCTTCCATCGCCTTTCCAATCTCGAAAGGGGAGACATAGGAGCTGACGTCATTCATCCGCCCGCGCATGTAGGGGTCGACGGACATGCAGACGTTGCGCACAAGCACCTCGCCCGGTTTGGGGTCAGGGACTTCCACGGTAGCAAAGGCAAAATTATCCAGCGTGGGTTCTTGTTGGGGGCGGCTGGCAAGACGAATTTCGCGACTCTGAGTTGGCATAAGAATCAATTAGAGCACAGAGCGTCGCAGCCCCTGCATCCCTGGCCTCCCAGTCCGGCGGGCGGCCCCGATCTCAGGGAAATGTTATTCAACTGAGGGTGCCCCCCCGGTCCCTCGCCTTTGGGGACCGGGGATGGGCGGCGAGGAAAAAGCGCAATTCCTTAACGCGTTTTCCATATATCTCTACCGCGGCAGTGCGAAAGCGATATACGAGCCGCCCACAGGCGATTTCGGGTCGCGTCCGCCGCTGGAAACGATCACAACATATTGGCGGCCATTCACCATGTAAGTGGCTGGTGTGGCCATACCGGCAAAGGGTAAGGTCCATTGCCACAGAAGCTTGCCGGTGCGGGTGTCGAAGGCGCGGAACTTGCGGTCATAGACCGTTGCGCCGATGAAAAGAACGCCACCCGCAGTGACGACGGGGCCCCCGTAGTTCTCTGAGCCGGTGTTCGGCATGCCATTCACGGCAAGATCCGGATACTCCCCAAAGGGGATTTTCCAAAGGTAGCGGCCGGTCTTGAGGTCGATGGCATTGAGGGTGCCCCAGGGCGGCGCAATCGCAGGATAGCCGTCAGGGTCGAGAAACTTGTGGTAGCCGGTGAAGGTATAGCGGTCAGTTCCCGGCGGAAAGGCACTCGTCTCTGATGGCCTTTCACCAATGCGTAGGTAGTGCAGCAGTGCTGCGAGCTTTGCCCCAGTGAGCGTGGGCTGCGCCGGCATGCGCCCCTTGCCGTTGTGGATGAGCGTGGTGGCCTGCTGGGCATCGATCCGGGCTCCTACACCGAGCAGCGCCGGAAAGGTAGGCGCCAGCCCTTCGAGGTGTGGTCCGTGGCAGGCGGAGCACTGTTTCTTGTAGACCGCTTCGCCGGCGGGGTCGTGCGCCGGTCCTGCGGGGATGGAAGCCAGTTCCTTGCGGTGCTGGTTGGAAACTGGCTTGGCGAGATAGGCGAGCAGTTCCTTCAGTTGGTCACCCTGGATGTTCGGGAACGAGGGCATGCGGCCCGTGCCGGAGCGGATGGCGGCGACAATCTTCTTCCGCGGCAGGCGCTTCTCCACACCCACCAGCGAGGGAAACTGCGGTGGCGAACCGGCGCGGCTTGCTCCGTGACAAACGGCGCACTGGGTCTGGTAAAGGCGCTCGCCGGGGTCGCCGGAGGGCGATGCGGGCTTGAGGCCGCCGGTCCAGGCCATTTCCGTCTCATTGATGTAGATCGTATCGGTGCTCGGGTCAATCGCGGGGCCGCCCCACTCCGCCCCGCCGTCAAAGCCGGGGAAGACGATGGTTTGCCTGCCCACGGCAAAGGGCAGGAACTGGCCGTCACTGCGGTAGGTCCGGAAGGTTTTCAGCGCCCACGCGTGCGCAGCGGGCGTGCGCGTCGTCAGCATGTCGGCGGTGAGCCGCTGGCGGCCGTAAGGCGCGGGCAGTTCAGGCACCGGCTGAGTAGGCGAGGTCACCTCGCCGGGCACAGTGCTCTTTGGAAACGGGCGCTCGTGAATCGGAAACAGCGGCTCGCCCGTGACGCGATTGAAGACGAAGAGAAAACCCTGCTTGGTGGTTTGCGCCAGCGCGGGCGTCTGCCGGCCGTTGCGCGTCAGGGTGAACAGCGCGGGCGGCGAGGGAAAATCGCGATCCCATATGTCGTGATGGACGCCCTGGAAATCCCAGATGCGGCGGCCGGTGCGCGCGTCGAGCGCGAGGATGGTGTTGGCGTAGAGATCGTTGCCGGCGCGGTCGCCCCCGTAGAAGTCCATCACCGCGGAGCCGGTCGGTGCGTAGACAATGCCGCGCTTTGTGTCCAGCGCCATGCCGGTCCAGTTGTTGGCGGCCCCGGCGGTCTTCCATGCATCGGGCGGCCAGGTCTTGTAGCCGGGTTCGCCAGGGCGGGGAATCGTGCGGAATCGCCACACAAGCCGGCCGGTGACAACGTTGAAGGCGCGGATATCTCCGGGCGGCGCAGGGTGGGTCTCTGGGTCGCGGCCTCCAACGATAATCAGGTTTTTATAGATGATGCCGGGCGAGGTGAGGACAGTGGACTGGCGGCGGTAATTGCCGCGGAGATTTTTGCGCAGGTCGATGCGGCCGTGTTCGCCAAAGCTGGCGATGGGCCGGCCGGTCTTTGCGTTCAGGCAGTAGAGATACTGCATGATCCCGGCCAGGATGCGCGGGCTGTGAGACGAATCGCCCGGCCAGTAGGCCACGCCACGCACGGGCTGCGTGCCGCGGATGCCGGAGTCGAATTGCCAGATGCGCTTGCCTGTTGCGGCGTTGAGCGCGATGACTTTCTGCGTGGGCGTGTAGGCGTAAAGCACGCCCTTGATGACGATGGGATTGGTCTCCATGTTGCCCTTGCCGCCTGTGTCATAGCGCCAGACGGGAACGAGATGGGCGACGTTGGAGCGGTTGATCTGTGTCAGCGTCGAGTAGTGGTCGCCGCCGGGGCCGCCATCGTAGACAGCCCAGTCAACATCTTTGCCGGCGGCAGATTTGGCGGCGTGGTTCTGCGCCGGAACCGGCGCGATCAAAACCCCGGCAGCAAGCCAGGCAAGCAGGAAAGGACAATGGCGTAAACGGGGATGCATGTGTGCGGCGCGGCTCCCGGGCAGTACTCGAAGACACAGCGATTGTTACACCGCGATGTGCGGAATGGGAAGATGGCGTGCGGCCATGATCTCAATGGACATTTTTATCCAGTTGAGGGTGCCCCCGCTCCCTCGCGTCTGCGCCGCGGCCGGGTTCTGGTAAGCGCGATGAGCCCCGCACAGAAGACGGTGATGGCGGCCGGCAAGTAGAGGCCGGTGCTCTGTGAGTGGAAATACTCATCAGTCCAGACTTTGAGGTTGGGGCCAGAAATCTGCCCGGGTTTTCGGTGCCCGTGAAAGCAAAGCCGGCCGGCCCTCCTCTGTCTCCAGAATCGGGCCGGCTATCCGCAACACCACAAAATTCTCACGCCTTACCCATCCATCCACGTGCTCTGACGTGCCGCAATCGACCGGATTCCGGAGGGATCATAGTGCAAATGCGGTCAAAGTAGGTCAAATCTCTTGTACGTCTGCAAAGGATTTTGACGCCTCCAGCGCTTCTCTAATCTGTTGTTGTTTTGGTTCAAGACACCCGCTGCCGATACGGTTTGAGAACTCACCTTAGCTCTAAAACCTACAGAGAGATTCAGCCGTAATGACATATACGCTTCTGGGCTTGATCCAGTTACTCAACAATCGGAATAGCGGCCTCTGATACCGCGCTTTGAGATGCTCCCATTCAAATGGAATAAAAAGTGCAGCCGAATGTACACAGATGTTCGTAAGCAGGTGGGCACTCCCAGCAGCCAAGGTGTGGCGAGTTCGCTCTGTCCTGATAGCAAACCTGACCCGCGACGCGTGACCACAGTCACGGAGGATCCAGGACAAGGGGCCCAAATTCTTTGAATTGGGAAGTCAGGGGGGAACCGCTGTTTGTAGGGGCAGTTGGAAATGCGCTGAAATGCCCAAAGCGGTCTTCGCTGATTCACCCGGAGGTGTTTCAATGCAGCCATTGTCGATTCGTCATGGTCTTTCCTTCAGATCGCTCCGGCCGCGGACAATAGCCGCTGTTTTCAGCGCCGCTGCCCTTATGGCAACACTCGTTTCCTGCGGAGGGAGCAGTTCCTCAGGCTCCGATACAACTCCCGTTCCGCAAAGCGTCGTGCAACTGAATTTTGGAGATGCCCCGGCCCATTGGATGCTCGCCTTCTCCATGCAGGTCTCCTCGATGGAGATGAACCGCACCAACGGCGGAAGCGTCTCGTTCATCAATCAGGAGATGACCATGGAGATGACGCGGCTAATGGCCGCTGTGCAGCCTGTAGCTTTAGTCTCCGTGCCGCAGGCAACTTACACCGGAGCTACCATTATCATCAGCGCCGTGAATGCAACCTATCTCGATCCCAACACGCACGCACTTGTAAGTCAGCGAATCGCGGGGCCCTTCACGGCAACTACGGCATTCGCATCTCCTGTAACTCTGGGTGACACGCCTTATCTCTTCAATTTCGACCTCGACCTCTTACACTCGGTCACTCAGGACAATGCCGGTAACCTGGCCTTCAGCCCTGTCTTTCATATGGCCGCGGCAGCCCAGGGTTCCGGAGGCATTCACGGCCCCGCCACAGGCAGCACTTTTCTGATCGCGGGTGTGGTGAGCAGCGTCTCGGCCAACTCGTTTGTGCTTGAGTCGCCGCAGGCAGCGCAAAGTCTTACCTTCGCAACGGACACAAACACGGTGTGCGGCGGCAACCTCCAGACCAGAGACATGCTGCATGACGGGATGGGTGTGCAGGTGAGAGGTGCGTTACAGGCTGACGGTACACTGCTCGCCACCGGAATTCATTCGCGCATGAACTCGGGTGGCATGATGGGCGGCGGCATTATCACTGCGGTCACGGGAACCCCAGCCACGGAGCTCACCGTCGTGATGCAGAACGGCGCCGGCGCCAGCGTCAACACTGACTATTTCTCCAAGGCCCTGACGGTAACCCTCACTGACAACACGTCCTTTGAGATCGATGACGATCGCGTCCCTCTCGACGGTCTTGCCTTTAATCCGGTATTCGATGCCAGTCACATCTATGCCGGCCAGAGTGTGCTCCCCATCAGCGAGTCCACTGGAATGAAGGCAAGTGGGATGGCTGGAAATGCCGGTTCCATGACAGCGTCCGCCGTTCGTCTTGAGGAGCAGGGTTTCCTCGGAACCGGAACAACAGACGGGGATGTGCCCATCACTCCCGGCGACGCATCCACCTTCTCTCTCGATCTGTCTTCTGATTCCGCGTTCACTCATCTGACTGGTGCAAGTGAGATTATGGTTTACCAGCTCACTTCCACTCGCCTGTATGAGGATACGGCCATTGATTCTGGATCAACGCTGCGGGTTCACGGTCTGCTCTTCTGGGACGCTGACTCCGCAGAGTGGAAACTCATAGCATCGACCATCGCGGCAAACTAGCCGCCATCACCGGGCCCCAAGGCCAATTGCTCCTGGAAAACGGCGACGCTGCATTGAGAACAGACTGCAAGCGGGCGGTGTATAAGCACCGCCCCTTTTGTCACAGAGGCAAATGGCTCAGGCGCCGTACAGATAGTTCCCCCCACCTGGGTACGCGCCAGATCCTCTTGCTGGTCTGAGAATCGTATCCCAACGCGTGCGGCTAACCTGTTGAGGGCAAGCCCCAATCAAGCGTTGATAAAATCCTGGCGAACCGCAGGTGGATTTTTGTCACTCCCCTTTGCCGTGTGAGGAGAATGAGGTTTTTCCCCGGCCATTTTCCGTCGAGATGCTTTCCTGAAATCGCCGTTCCGCATGGTGGAGATGACTTCAAGCTTCTTCAAGAGCTGCTCGCGCAACTCGTGGAGTTCGGCAACCCTTTCCGTGCAGGCCGGTTTGCCGCCTTGTTGAAACGCCTCAAGAGCGCCCTTGGCGGCAGCGTGGAACTGGTGATGAAGTTCTCCAATCGCCCTGACTGCCGGAACTGTGCCATAGCCGGAATGGATCTCGGAGTCTTGCCACTCGCTCAGACGGCACTGCTGAATATCGATCGGAGGAGGAGCATTGCGTTTGCCGCCAAAAAATGCCTCTAATCCAGCAAGCAACTCGCTATGCTCAACGCTGGCGTGCAGCAGCGAGCGATGGCCATTGTGAAGAGTACGCACATGTGTCCACCGGGGATCCGGCTGCCATGACGCTATCCAGGCGGGCAATTCGGAACCGGGAATAGGATGAGATATGCCGTACCCTTGGGCCAGTTCGCAGCCCAGTTTAAGCAACATCACTCCGTGTTCCACTGTTTCCACTCCTTCGGCAATCACCTGGCGCCGAAAAGCCGCTGCAAGACTCAGCACACCTTCCACAATGCTCAGATCCTCAGTATCCTCAACCATCCCACCCACAAAAGACCGGTCGATCTTGAGAACATGTGCAGGCAATTGCTTCAGGTAAGTCAGTGAGGAGTATCCCGTGCCAAAGTCGTCCAAAGCAACTGTTACTCCCAGCTGACAGCAGGCTTCCAGCGCTTGAGAGGCCTGCATGATGTCCAGAAGCGCACTGGATTCGAGCACCTCCAGTTCCAGGTTTGAAGGATCGATAAGCGGATGCGCGGCAAGAAGAGCACGCAGGCGGTCCGCGAAGTCCGGCCGCTGTAAATGGAATCCGCTGATATTCACACTGACGGGAAGATCGAGGCCGCTCGCCTTCCAGACTTCCATTTGAGCGAGCGCGTTTTTAATGCCCCATTCTCCAATTTCGATCGCAAGCGGATCGTTCTCGGTTGCGGTCAGGAACATGGCCGGAGACAGCAGGCCGCGTTCGGGATGTTGCAGCCGGAGCAGCGCTTCGGCGCCAATGACCTCGCCGGTGCGCATGTTCACTTTGGGCTGGTAGTGCAGCACCAGCCGGCAGTCTGTCATGGCCTCACGGACACGCTCCACACTTTCGTAGCGGCTGCGGACGGAAGAATCTTCAATCGTACTAAAGATGTGGTAGCGGTTCCCCCCGGCCAGCTTGGCTTGATACATTGCCTGATCGGCTTGGCGCAGGAGCTGATCGGCATCCACCTCTTCAGCCTCCGGGTAGTAGACAACCCCGATACTTGCCGAAACACGGAGCGAACGAGCTCCAATCCGTATAGATCTTGCTGCGGACCTGAGCAATCGTCTCAGTACTGGCAAGGCGCTATCGGGTGACGGTAAATCAAGTAACAGGGCCACAAACTCGTCCCCGCCCAGTCGGGCCAGGGTATCGCCTTCGCGCAGAACGAACTTCATCCGGGACGTAATCCTGCTTAACACTTGATCGCCAACCACGTGCCCATGATTGTCGTTAATCTCTTTAAAACCATCCAGGTCAAGATACGCAACCACCAGGGACTGTTTGCGGCGTCGGGCCTGCATCATGGCCTGGCGCAGCCGGTCGGCCAGCAGAACCCGGTTAGGCAAACCCGTCAATACGTCATAATGAGCAATCTTTTCGAGTTGGCGTTGTTTGTCCTTTAATTCGGTTATGTCGGCAAACAGGGCCACATAGCGTGAGACACGCCCGCTTTCATCGCGCACCGCGCTGATGGTGAGCATCTCGGTGTAAAGTGCGCCGCGTTTTGTGCGGTTCCAGATCTCGCCGGACCATTGGCCCTTCTCAAGAAGCGAACGCCACATTTTCCGGTAAAAGTCCACGCTCTGGAGCCCCGACTTAAGCAGACGTGGGTTGTGCCCCAATACCTCTTCGCGGCTGTAGCCCGTGATTTGGACGAAGGTATCATTGACGTCGAGGATGGTTCCTGCGGCATCGGTGATCACGATGCCTTCGCGGGCATGGGTAAAGACACTCGCCGCCAACTGCAGCCGCTCCTCGGTCTGCTTCTGTAACGTGATATCTTCCGCAAACAGAACAATGCCACCTACCGCACCATCTCCGGTTCGCCAGGGAACCATCTCCCATCGAACCCATTGCAGCGCGCCGTCGGAATGCTCATAACGGTCCTCGTCAGCTTTCAGGGTTTCTCCGGCCAGGCCACGCCGATGTGCCTCCTTCCAGCGCTCTGGAAGGTCGGGTATCACCTCGTAATGGGAGCGCCCGAGAACCTCTTTGTCCAGGAGAGAATAATCTTCCAGCCAACGACGGCTGACGGCCAGGTAGCGCATCTCGCGGTCGAACATAGCCAGGGCAACAGGCGCCCGTCCGACGAAAATTTCCAGCAGCTCCTTGCTCTCCCTTAGGGCTGATTGCGCATGCCTCGCTTCCGTGATGTCTTCGGCAAAAAGAATGATTCCGCCGATCGTGCCTTCGCCAGTGAACCACGGCCGCAGTTTCCGGCGCAGCCATTGCAGGCTGCCATCGCTTCTGAGCAGGCTGCATTCGTCTTCCGGAACGGCTTCCCCCATGAGCGCACGTCGATGCAAAGCCTTCCAGCTCTCGGGAATATTCGGGAAAACCTCATAATGAGAGCGGCCGATCAGATCGCGGCCATCCAATTTGTGATCGGTCAACCAACGATCGCTTGTCGCCAGATAACGCATCTCTCTGTCCAGCATCGCCAGACCCACTGGCGCATGCTCGATAAAGATCTGCAGGAGATCCTTGCTTTGGCGCAGTGCCAATTCGGTCGTCTTGCTCTCGGTAATATCCTGAATCGTCCCGTGTAGAAAGGTCGGCGTTCCATCTGCCGCGTATTCGATTCTTCCCAATCCCTTAAGCCAGCGCACCTCTCCATCGGATGGCCGGACGATGCGGTAGTCGCGATCGAAGAAAGTATTGTGTTGTTCGATCTCCTTGGACAGCGAACTTGCCATACTCTCGCGGTCTTCGGGATGAATGATCTCTACCCAGCCGGCCACCGTCCTCGGATGATCTCGGCTGATGCCAAAAATCGCATCCAGCGCCTCCGACCCTTCCCAGGTTCCCGTCTGGATGTCGAGGGTATAGTTGCAGATCCTTGCGAACATCTGTGCCTGCCGCAGGGATTCTTCGCTCTTCCGCAACGTTTCTTCTGACCGTTTGCGCTCTGTGATGTCCTGGACCGTTCCTCGCAGAGCATGGGGCTTTTCGTCGGCATCGAACTCCAAATTGCCTTTTGTGTGAACCCATCGCACCACCCCATCCGTCTGCCGAATGATCCGGTACTCGCTCTCAAACTGCTTACGCTCGCCTGAAAAGTAGTCTTTGAAGCGCTCGGAAATCGCTGCGCGATCATCGGGATGGATCAGCGGCCAGAGACCCTCAAGGTTGCGGTCATATCCCTTTCCAATGCCCAACAGGGCATCTAACTGTTCCGAGGCCTTCCAAATTCTGGTGCGAAGATCCAGGACAAAACTTCCCAATCCGCCGATCTTCTGTGCTTCACGCAGCGACTCCTCGCTCTCTCTCAGCCTCTGTTGGGCTTCCAGATGCTGCGTGATATCGGGAGCAATGCCGAATAGCCCCACAATCTCGCCGGTCGGGCCATTGATCGGGTATTTGCGGTTGTCGATCCAATGTTGCGTTCCATCCCTTGCCACCACCTGCTGAATTTCATTCACGCATCGCCCTTCCGCGAAGAGCTGCTTTTCAAGCCGGTAATAGCGGTCCGCTTCCCGCTCGGGATGGAGATCGTAGTCGGTTGTTCCGGGAAAGGCTTCCGAGTCGTCAGCTATGGCGGTTAATTCCGCCACCGCCTTGCTGGCAGCCAGCAAAACGTGGTTTCGATTCTTGATGTAGAGGTAGTCTGAGGTGTCCGCAAGCAGCGCCTTATAGCTGTCCACAAGAGTTGGATCGCCAGGCTCCCGGATATCCCTTGCATCCCTCAACGCAAGTGTCAGGACTATGCCTTCGTCTCCGCGGTTCGGGGCCTTGGTGTAGTGTCCCTTGA
The DNA here is from genome assembly GCA_963830225.1 of uncultured Acidobacteriota bacterium. Classification (GTDB taxonomy): domain Bacteria; phylum Acidobacteriota; class Terriglobia; order Terriglobales; family Acidobacteriaceae; genus Telmatobacter. The sequence goes on from CAWHLO010000002.1 coordinate 306,219, forward strand.
TACAGCGAATCTTGCCGTCCGCGCCGCGAATGCGCAAATTGACGGTGCCTTCCCGTTTTTTTCTGTTGAGAGAGAACAGGGTGCCCGCAATGTCGGCATCTTCCGCGTGAATTTGGCCGCGGAGAGTGATCTTGCCGGACACGAAATCATCCGGTAAAAACCCCAACAGAGCTTCAACGTCATCGCTTACGGAAAGGACCCGAGGTGGATCATCCAGAACGATGCGAAAAGCAGTCTCTCGCTGCATAGACTCCTGCCTGCTAAGTCTCCATCTCCCGCCATTCACAGCCGAAAGACTACAATGACCCCAACACCTTCAAGTTATCGCCCCACGCCGATGCGCAAAACGCAACTTTTGTTAGGATTACGTGCAACTTTAGAGGGCTGGAGCGCCCAGTCTCTCGTCTACCGGGCGGTGGACCCTCGATTTCCCTGATCCCTATTCCCTCATCCCTTTTGCAGATAATTTCCCCCATCTGTCGCACAATAAGAGAGGGTAGGGCAAACCGCCCCGGCTCATCCGGAAATAAGAAAGGCAGCGCAATACTCCGCGGTCAAACCACCGCGGCCAAAACGCAGAAATTTCGCATTTATGAGCAGATTTCGAGTATTAAAAATCCGCCAACTTATTACAGTGCAAAGATATACGAAAGAAATCCGCCTCATTTCGAAGAAAAAAGTGCAAAAAGCCACTGGGAAACTGGGTTTTGGCTCTAACTCGCTGAAATAGAAAGATCGCACTCCACCCAGAAACCCAGAAACCCAGTTTCTGTGAGAATGGGTTTCTGGGTCCCTGACCTCCCTCCATCTCCCGCCGCCTGCCGCCAGGCCCGCATCTTACAATGAAGAAGTACAGCAGCGCGCAAGCCGAATTGGACGAAGGAGATCGATCTTGAAGCCTCACCGGATATTGCCTTTCTTTTTCCTGTCCCTGGCCCTGGTTACAACCCCCAACCTTCACGCCGCGCAAGCCAAAGCACCTGCCATGCCCGCTGCCGGCGAGCACAACGTTACCCGCGCCACCCTCAAGAACGGCATGCGCGTAGTCATCATCCAGAACAAGCTCGCTCCCGTCGTCACGGTGGAAGCCAATTACCTCGCGGGCGGTAACGAAACCCCCGCAGGTTTTCCCGGCATGGCGCACGCGCAGGAGCACATGGCCTTTCGCGGCTGCACCGGCATGACCGCCGACCAGACCGCGGCCATCTACGCGCTGCTCGGCGGCCAGGACAACGCTGACACGCAGCAGAACATCACCCAGTATTTCGCCACCGTTCCCGCAGCAGATTTAAGCGTCGCGCTTCAGGCGCAGGCGGCCTGCATGCGCGGTGTTGACGATGCGTCGGCAGAGTGGGCCCAGGAACGCGGCGCCATCGAGCAGGAAGTTTCGCGCGACCTCTCGAATCCCACCTACAAGTTCGTCGACCAGATGAACGCCGCCATGTTCGCCGGCACACCCTACGAGCACGATCCGCTGGGCACCCGGCCCTCCTTCAATAAGACCACCGGCGCCATGCTCAAGGACTTTTACGACAAGTGGTACTCGCCCTCCAATGCCATCCTGGTCGTCGTGGGCGATGTCGATCCGGCCAATACGCTGGCAGAGATCACTCGTCTCTTCGGCGACATTCCCAAGCGCGACGTGCCTGAGCACCCTGAAATCAATCTCAAGCCGTTCAAGTCGCAAACGCTCAACATCAACAGCAATCTGCCGTACACGCTCGGCTTCATTGCTTACAGGCTGCCCGGTACCGACTCGCCCGACTACGCGGCAGTCCAGATCCTGGCCGACGTGCTCGCCAGCCAGCGCGGCGACCTCTACGCAATGGTTCCCGCCGGCAAAGCGCTGGCCGCTCAGTTCGGCCTTGCTGAAACCTACCGCAAAGCCAGTGTCGCCTTTGGCGTCGTCGCGCAGCCCGCCGGAGTGGACATCAACAACGCCCTCGGCGAGATGCGCAAGATTCTCGCGAACTATGCGGCAAACGGCGTGCCGTCAGACCTGGTGGAGGCCGCCAAACGCAGTGAAATCGCGCAGGCTGAGTTCCAGCGCAACTCCATTCCCGGCCTTGCCGACGTATGGTCAAACGCGCTTGCCGCTGAAGGCCGCCATTCTCCTGAAGAAGACGTCGAAGCCATCCGCAAGGTAACGCTCGCTGATGTCAACCGCGTTGCCAAGGAATATCTGCTCAACACCAGCACCATTACGGCAATCCTCAAGCCGTCTCCCAGCGGCGCGCCGGTTGCGGCCAAAGGGTTTGGGGGCAGCGAAAAAGTCACTTCGGCGCCCACCAAGCCGGTCGAGCTTCCGGCGTGGGCCAAAGGGCCCCTGAGAAAAATCCCGGAGCCCAAAAACTTCCTGCCGTTCACTGACATGAAGCTGCCCAACGGCATCCGCCTCATCGTCCGCACTGACCGCATCAGCCCCACCGTCACCCTCATCGGAGAGGTCAAGCACAACGGCGACCTGCAAACGCCCAAAGGTGAAGAAGGCCTCTCCGGCGTGCTCGACGACCTCTACTCTTACGGAACGCAGTCGCTCGACCGACTGGCTTTCCAGAAGGCCCTTGACGACATCGCCGCTAACGAGAGCGCGGGTTACCACTTCTCGCTCAGCGTGCTCAAGAAGTACTTCTCGCGTGGCGTTCAGCTGCTGGCCGAAAACGAGCTGCGTCCCGCGCTGCCTGAGCGTGCCTTTGCAGTCACACAAAAACAGACAGCGCAATTCCTCGCAGGCGAGCTGAAGAGCCCCGGCTATCTCACCGGCCGGGCCATCGACAAAGGGCTGCTTCCTCCCGGCGATCCCGATCTGCGCCAGGCCACGCCCGCCACTGTCTCCAAGCTCACGCTCGCTGACGTTAAGCAGTTTCACACCTCCACCATCCGGCCCGATCTCACCACCATCGTGGTCATCGGCGATGTAACTCCGGCCGAGGCAAAGAGCGTCGTCGAGAAGTGGTTCGGTTCCTGGAAGGGTGTCGGGCCCAAACCCAACACCACGCTGCCGGCGGTCCCGGTCAACAAGACTTCAGCCACCAATGTGCCAGATCCTGAGCGCTCGCAGGATGTCGTTACGCTGGCCCAGCAACTCAACATCAACCGCTTCAGTCCCGATTACTATCCCTTGCAGCTTGGTACGCACGTGCTCGGCGGTGGTTTCTATGCCACGCGCCTCTATCACGATCTGCGTCAGGTCGCCGGCTACGTCTACTACGTTGGCGTCAGGCTCGATGCGGGGAAGACGCGCGCCACGTACTCCGTTCAATATGGCTGCGACCCGCAGAACGTCTCCAAGGCCCGAACGCTGGTCGTGCGCGACCTGAACCAGATGCGCACCGAAGATGTCTCGGCGGCGGAACTGCACCAGGCCAAGGCTCTTCTGCTACGGCAGATTCCGCTCAGCGAGTCGAGCCAGCGCTCAGTGGCCGCCGGCATGTTGGGCCGCGCCGTCATTGGCCTGCCGATCGATGAGCCGGTCATCGCTGCCAAAACTTACATGAGGCTCACAGCGCAAGACGTGCGCAAGGCCTTCGCCAAAGACATCCACACCGATAACCTCGTGCAGGTCGTCCGCGGCCCGGCCCCACAGTAAGTGGTTATCTGCTGTTGATTCCGCTACACTGGGTGCCCCATCCTTGCGGCGTTCTTTGCCGCAAGGGTGGGAGACCTCCACGGCCGGCTATACCGGCTTTCGGGTTGCCTTACGCCGTCGAGTATTTCTTGCAGAGCTCGCGCACTTTGGCCACAAGCTTGGGCACGCCGATCTCCGCCGGCACTCCGCCATGGTTGTCACCTTCATACTCTACTGACATATAGCCCTTGTGCCCCGCATCGGCAAACATCTTCCACACACGGTCCATGTCGATGGGCGTGCCGTCGTCAAAAACGTCGCGGATGTGCGCCACGGAGGCGTAAGGAATGCAGGCGGCAATCTGCTGGTAGGCATCCTGCGTTGCCGTGGGAATAAAGTGCGTAATGTCCAGATTGATGCGCGCATACGGCGAATCCACGCGATGCATAATCTCCAGGCAGACATCGGCGCTCTGCGAAACGCCGGAGTGGTCTTCAAGCCCCAGCACAATCCCTTTCTTGCCTGAGTACTCGCTGGCCTCCTTCATCGTGTCCACTACCCAACCCACGGCCTCCTGCATCTTGGCCCCCGGCGGTAGCTTGCCCGCAAACACGCGCAGGTGCGAGGCTCCGAGCCGATCCGTCACATCCACCCACTGCTTGATCTGCTTCAATACCTCGGCGCGTTTGCCCGCATCGGCCTGCACCATGCTTGACCCGCACGCCGCCCCGGAAAAAGGCATGGCGTTCTTGTAAGCAAAGTGACGCAGGTTTTCGAGATAAGCGGGGTCAGTGGACTTCAGGTAGTAAACCGTCATATCCACGCCGTCGAGCTGCAACTCCACGGCCTTTTCAATAAATTTCTCGTACGTCATCTGGTCTTTGGTAAGCAGAGAGCGATAAGAGTAGGCGCAGCAGCCTGAAAACAGTCGTGGCATCTTCGCTGCATTTCCCATTGCCTCGGCGGCCGCGGTTGCAGCATGCGGAGCTGCGTGTAAATTCGTTCCCAAAGCCGCGCCGGCCAGTGCCCCGGCGCCGGCAGTCTTCAGAAACTGACGTCGTGCGATCTTGCTTGGCATATTTCCTCCCGCGAAACATGGTAATGCCCCGGTGCGGTCGGGGACTACAGTTTCCGGCCATCAGCTTCCGGACCTGGGCCCTTGGCACTAAATGCGATGATGTTTACGCATCATGAAAAATCAGTTTGTCCCGGTTGCCGCAGCCAGTCCTGCCATGCGCCGAGCAGACCGCATGCATGGTAGCCCGGCTCTAATCAGGATGAGTTATTTCTGGTTCTTATCGCGCTTTCGCGCCCCGCGCGCCACCACCGCTCCGCCGCTTTCCCTGTGCGCACGCATAAACAGGAACCGGCGAAACTCCAGAGCCAATCCCGCCGGCTCCGGAGCGGCCGTGTAAGCCACCAGCAAATCGCGCTCAATCCGCAGGCCGTCCACCTGGATGGTCTTGAAGCTATTGCCCAGCCGCAGGTCCTTGGCAATCGCCCATCGCGAAACAAATCCCACGCCCAACCCCGCCTCCACGGCTGACTTGATGGCCTCGGTCGAGTCCAGCTCCATCGCAATCTGCAGTGCACCGCGTTTCACGCCTTGGCGATCCAGAGCCATCTCTATCACGCGCCGCGATCCCGACCCGCGTTCGCGCATCAGCAGCGGCGCGGTCAGCAGATCGGAGCAGGGAATCGATGTACGCTCCGCCCACTCGTGCGCACAGGGAGCGATCAATACCATCTCGTCCTTCAGAAAGGGTTCCGTCTTCACATCGCGGCTGCGCGCCGGCCCTTCAATCAGGCCCAGGGCGATCTTCTGCTCCAGCAATGCTTCTACAATCTCTTCCGTATTGCCGCTTACCAGCGTGGGGCGCACGCGAGGATGTTCGCGGCAAAACTCCGCCAGCAGCCGCGGAAGCACATATTGCACGATGGTTGTCGATGCGCCCAGTGCCAGCCTGCCCGCGTGATCCCCGCGCAGAGCCGCAATCTGGTGTTCGGCCTGCGCCAGCAGCGCCTGCACCTGCTCGGCGTGCTCCAGCAACAAGCGCCCCGCCCTGGTCAGCTTCACGTGGGTCCCGCTGCGGTCCAAAAGCTGTGTCTCCAGATCCTCTTCAAGCGCCTTGATCTGCTGGCTCACTGCGGGCTGTGTCAGATACAGCTCTTCCGCGGCTTTTCTAAAGCTCAGTGTCTTTGCAACAGTTCTGAAGACAATCAGGCGAAAATTTTCAAGGCTGGCCATAGAGCTTACTTTCCTCGTAATACAACCCGGCCCATTTCAGCACGAAAGGTACCGTGTCCTGATGATTTCGAAATCGAGGTAACGGATTTGGGTGCCCCAGGTGCCTCGCTTTTGGGCACCTGGGAGACTACGAAACCACACGGACACAGCACTACACGCGCATGCGCGGATTCACCCAGCGATAAACCAGATCCGTCAGCAGATTCACCAGCACATATGTCAACCCAATCGCCAGCAGGCAGCCCTGCACCAGCGCGTAATCGCGATTGTCAATCGCCGTCACCACCAGCCGCCCCAGGCCGGGCCAACTGAAGATCGTCTCGGTAACAATCGCACCTGCCAGCAGCGCTCCAAACTGCAGGCCCACGATGGTCACAATCGGCACCATCGCATTGGGCAGCGCATGCCGGCAGACCACGGCAAACTCGCTCAGCCCTTTGGCTCGCGCGGTGCGAATGTAGTCCTGCCCCAGTTCCTCCAGCATCGCCGTGCGCACCATGCGCGTTAGAATCGCCGCCAGCGACATGCCCATGGTCACTGCGGGCAGAATCAGGTAGTGCCAGTCGATATGCGACGTTCCCGTAGCGTTTGCGCCGGAGACGGGGAGCCATCCCAGCAGAATCGCGAAAACCAGGATCAGGATGGGGCCAAGCGCAATGGCCGGAACCGACAGCCCGAACAGAGAGACCACTGACAGCACCTGGTCCGTGCGGCGGCCACGGCGCACTGCCGCAAGAATGCCAGCCGGCACTGAAAGCGCCAGCGCCAGCGCCAGAGCCGCCACAGTCAGCGCAATGGTGTAGGGGTAGCGCGAAACGATAAGCTGGGCCACGGTTTCATGCAGCCGGATGGAAACACCAAGGTTGCCATGAAGCACTCCCGCCCAGTAATGGAAATATTGCTTCCACAGCGGCTGGTCGAGCCCGTAGAGGTGGCGCAGCGATGCAATGTCCGCCGGCGTCGCACCTTCTCCCAGCATCTGCAGAATGGGATCGCCGGGTACAAGATGAATCAGCAGAAAGACGAGCGAAACCACCAGCCATACAACCGGAATGGTGAGCACGAGGCGGTTGAGGGTCTGCTTCATAAGGCCAGGGATCTTCGGTCAGGGATCAGGGAGCAACTTCGGCAACTCCGGCGATTTGCCCAGGATCAATTGCGATTGTAAACCGCACGCGCAGGCAACCCGGCCTGCGTGTTGCTACTTGTAGACTTTCGGGTTGAAATTCTGCTCCTCAATCGGCGGGCGAACATATTGGGAATTGCCCAGCGGAGGCAGCCTGATCGGCTCCGGCGTCAGGTCACGGTAGGGAAGCATCGAGTGCAGATGGTGGATGACGTTCAGCCGCGCCGCCTTCTTGTTTTTCAGCGTTGACTACATGCCATGGCGACTGCCTGGTGTCGGTCACGGCGAACATTTCGTCTTTGGCGTGCGAGTAGTCGCTCCAGTGCGGGTTATGGTTTGCCGGTGCGGCCGATTCCGAATGCGAAATACTTATGAAATCAGTGTGCTTGCCTTCATGGTTGTTCTTGGGGGCATCGGATATTCTCCTGACCACGCAACCTTGCTCCCCGGTCCAGGGGCAACCGTAACGCTAATCGGCGGGAGCGTGTTCATCGTCGCTGTCGGTGGGCTCTTCGGTGGCTTCCACGCGTATCTTGGCAATGCGGCGCGCGTCCATTTCCACCACCGTCATCCGGCGCCCCTCGTACTCCACTGACTCGCCCGTCGTGGGCACATGCCCAAGCTGCACCAGGATGAAGCCGGCCAGCGTCTCCACGCCGCCTTCGCGCGGCAGTCTCCAGTTCATCTGCGTCTCTAGGTCGCGCAGGTTCACGTTGCCATCCATGATCATGGCGCCGCCCACGGTCGAAAGGATGAATCGCACAGGGTTGTCGAAAGCGTCTTCCAACTCGCCCGTAAGCTGTTCCACGGCGTCCTCGGCGGTTACCAGCCCAACCACCGACCCGAACTCGTCCACCGCGATCGCAATCTGGCGACGGCGTTCCTTGAAGTCGGTGATCAGGTCCAGAACCGTCTTGGTTTCCGGCACCACCAGCACATCGCGCATAATCTGCTTCAGGCGAATCTCCACTGCCGGCACCACCATGCGCGAAACTGAGCGGAAGTACATCAGCCGAGCCAGGTCCTTGGCGTAGACAATGCCCACAATATGCTCGGGGCCGCGCGTCTCGTCGTAGATGGGGATACGCGAGAATGAACGTGCCACCACGCGGGCGGTGGCCTCTTCCAGAGGCATGTTTGAGGGCAGGCAAAAGATACTCTGGCGCGGCGTCATGATCTCGCGGATGAGCAGTTCGTCAATCTCGAGCGAGCGGTGAACCAGCGTCTCCTGAAACGCAGGCATCAGTCCCATGCGCCGGGCAGAAGTCGCAATCAGCTTCAGCTCCTCCGCCGAGTGGACAGATGCGCGCTCCGACATCGGTACCCCAAACACGCGCAGCACCGCCGCAGCCGACACTCTGAGCAGATGCACCGCCGGCCGCACCATGGCCATAAATGCCAGCATCGGCGGAGCGATGGCCACGGCCATGCCTTCGGCTCGCCGCAGCGCCAGTGACTTGGGCACTAGCTCGCCGATCACAACCTCGAAGTAGGTGATGAGGCAAAAAGCCAGAATCGCCGAGGCTACATGGGCGTAGAAGTGTGAGTGGGGAAGCGCGAGGAAAAGAGGCGCGAGATAAGCGGCAACCAGGGGCTGGCCCACCCAGCCAAGGGCCAGCGAGCAGAGCGTAACGCCCAGTTGCACCGCGGGCAGCAGGTCGTCCAGGTCGTCCTGCAGGCGCCGCACTGCCCGGGCGCCCGGAACGCGCGCCTCCACAAGCTGCTCCACGCGCGTGCGGCGTATGGAAACCAGCACGAACTCGGCAGCCACAAAAAATGCGTTGGCCAGAATGAGCATGGCCACGGCGACCGACTTGAGAAGAGAAAGCCCGTACATTCCCGAAGTGAGGATAGCATTGATGCGGCGTGAGTTGCCGCTCGATGTTGGATCGGCCAGGTTACTTCTGACGTGTCTTCCACATCAGATAAAGCCCCCACGCTGCCAGCGAGCACCCATCGCGGATGGTCCCATTGCGCATCATCTCTTCAAACTCTTCCACCGGCACGCAGTGCGATTCGATGTCGTGCTCCTCCACGTCCGGCTCTTTGCCCGCGTGGGTAAGCCCGGTAGCCAGAAAAACATGTTGACGTTGGCGAGCGTAGCCGTAGGCGATCCATAGCCACCCCAGGTACGTCATCTCCGCGGCGTGCAGCCCCAGTTCCTCCTTGAGCTCGCCGCGTGCCAGCTCTTCCGGGTCCTCGACCTCCATCTCCCAGCCACCCTGCGGCAGCTCGAGCGCCCGCTCCTGAATGGGGTAGCGGAACTGCTCCACCAGCCACACCCGGTCCTCATCGATGGGCAAAATGATGGCCGCATCGTCCTTTTCCACCACGCCGTAAAGGCCTGTTTCGCCATTGGAGCGCAGGATTTCATCCTCGCGCAGCCGCATCCAGTGGTTGCGATAAACCTCGCGGCTGGCGAGAGTGGTAATCGAGTGGCCGCTGCTGCTGCTTTCGCGCGAATCCATAGCTCTCCTCGCGTCCAGAATACAGGCTCCGCCAAACCGGCTTTTCCCCGCATCCGGAGCACGTGCCTTGTGAACGGAGAGGCACCTCATAAGACGTGCTGGACAATTTTGGTATCGAAACACGCGCGCCACCGCAAGGCTGCGGCATTAGCGGTATAGAGAGTTGTGCGGCGCTCGGGTAGCCCGGCGCCGCGTCAGACGGTCAATTGCGGGTCATCAAGAGTCAGCCAATCAGAGAATGTTGGGCCGCGGGCGTCATGTTCTTCAGATCCAACCTGCTCTGCGGATGCTTGGAATCCACCTGCAGCGTGAGTGTCTGCTGCTTGCGGTTACGCAGGATGGTGACCTGAATAGGCTTGCCCTGGTTGGCGCGCAGGGCGCGGTCCCAGGCGGCCACGTTGGTTACCTTCTCCGCACCCACCTTGAGAATCACGTCGAAAGCGCGCAGACCTGCCAGCGCAGCTTCGCTCTTGCGGGCCACCTGTTTCACCATCAGGCCGCTGGTAATGCCCAGGTACTCGGCCATCTGCGACGTGAGCGGCTCAACCATTGCGCCCACATTCAGCGTCTTGCCAAAGAATGGCAAATGAAAGCCACCGGAGACGGGAGAATCGCCTGAGCCGGAGAACATGTTCATTCCTCCAGGCGTCTGTGGAAACACATCGCCCCCGTCGCCAATGCGAGCCCACACTTCATGATCCAGTGCGCGCCGGTCCGTCAGTTGCACTGCCAGGGTGCGGATATTGCCGTCACGAGAGATTTCAATGCTGACCTTGTTGTTGGGAGACGCCTTGTGGAGCAGCTTCAGGAACTGCTGCGCGTTCTCAACCTTCTCACCGTTGAAGGCGAGAATCACATCGTTCACCACAATGCCGGCCTTCGCTGCCGGCGCGTCATGGTCGATGAGTGTTACCAGCACGCCGCTCGCTTGCTTCAGCTTGAGCGCCTGTGCCTTCTGCTGGTCCACGTCCGTGATTTCCACCCCCAGGTAGACCTGAGAATTGGAGTGGAGCAGAGGTAAATGCCGGCTGGTGAAGTGAATAATATTGCTGGCCTGTCCACGGACACATTGCGGCGCAACAGCCACCGCCAGCGCTGCGACGGCTGCGATTCCAAGACTCCGGCTCCAATAGGATTTATGACACTGCCTCAAAAAGTACTTCATGATGCGTCTCCCAGTTCCTTACTTACTTAACCGGCCCGCTGTTTTCTTATTTGACGGCGTAGCATCGGCAATGTATCGCGATCATTGAATGACAGGGGCCCTGCTCAACACTTCGCGGGAAACAAGTCTGATCTGGGGATTCTCATCGGTGGTGGCGACGGTGCTCAGCACCTGCCGCACACTTGTATCGGCCTCTACAGGTTCCAGAATTTTGATGGCTGTTGTGCGGATGGCCGGGTCGGCGTCATTCAACAGCGCCTCCAGCACGGCGTCGCGCACGCGCAGATCCTGGCTCACGTAACGCTCCAGCCCCTCCAGCGCCTTCATGCGCACATCGGGGTTGCGGTCGTAGCGCAGGGCCACCATCAAGGCGTCGCGAATCCCGGACGGCTGGCAACCGCGGCCTGCGCGGCAAGCCGCGGCCATCAGGGAAACCGACCTGTCGCGCACATGGGCTGAGGCGGCGTCCGCTGAAGCCAGCATCAGCAACTGCCGAATCGCCGGGTTGTCGATCGAGCCTTCAATGTGCTCCGGTACTACCCGGCTGAAGTGGACTTCAACCATATGACTGTTGGGAACCTGCTGAATGCTGACCACGTTGGCCACTTGGGAGAGGCGGACCATCTGGGATGCGGCGGCTGTTTCCTGCTGCGAAACCGGTTCGGTAGCAACTGCCTGCGTTGCGGCGGCGTTATGCGCGTCGCTGTTTTGCGCATACTCGTAGCCTGCCAGGATGCCGATGCCTCCTCCGGCCACCAGCAGCAGCAACGCTGCGGCGGGTGCGGCACGCAGGCTGGCAAAGTTGTTTGCCATGCGCTGCGCCAGGCGTTCATACCACCGCATCGGGGGCAGCGAGTCCAGCGCCTCCTCAAGCCGCAGCCGCGAACGCGCAATCAGGTTGGGGCTTGGTTCAACGACGGGGTAGGAGTTCGCCAGCACCTTCAGCGCCAGCAGTTGTTCCTTCTCGTGTTCGCAGTCCGGGCAGCTTGCCATATGCCGCTCCAGTTCGTGCGTTTGTTCGTCAGGCAAATCACCATATACCGCAGTTACAATCCGTTCGTGCGCCACTTCGCAGTTCATCGCAAAGTCCTTCCAGCCTCAAAAATTCCTCGCATTCCGCATAACTGTCCGCTCCCGTGCAAGGTGATTCAACGCAAATCCGCCAAGTGTGTTCTTAGCTTTTTCGTCGCGCGGAAGAGTGTGTTCTTGGCGGTCTCTTCCGTGGTGTTCAGCATTTCTCCAATGGTCCGCAACCGCAGCCCCTGGTAGTGTTTCAGTTCAAAAACCATTCTTTCCCGCGGCGTCAGCTTGTCCAGCGCCACCTGAATCTTCTCCGCCAGAACCTTCCGGTCCAGCTCCTTGGCGGGGTTCGAGTAGGACCGCTCGTCAGACACCGTCGAGAGCAGGTCGATCTCGTCTCCGGAGTGGTCCACCATCACCGAGCGGTCTTCCCGTCGCGTCTTGCGCCGCCGCAACTGGTCCAGGCACAGGTTGGTGACGATGCGGTAGATCCACGTATAGAAGGAGCACTCGAACCGGAAGTTCCCTATGTACCGGTAGGCCTTCAGAAAAGCCTCTTGGTAAATGTCCTCGGCGTCGTGCTCTGAGCCGGTCAGGTGCAGCGCAAGGCGCAAAACCTGATGCTCATATTGACGGACCAACGCATCGAAGGCTGCGCGGGAACCCGCTTGCGCCTCCCGGATCAGGTCCATCTCCGTGGCCCGGGACTGCAGACGCTCCTGTGTGCGGCTCGTCCGCCCTCGATTGGCCCCACCCATTGCCGTCGTCGCAGTCATCCCTACCGACGATTGTACGCTTGATGCGCCTGGCCACACCAAACCTTTCCGAGCCTGCGCCGGCGAAATAGGGTAGGCTACCGCATCGGCTTCCATCGAGTCTCCATTCGGAGTGATTCCCCCTCCCCAGAGGTGGAACGATGAATCCTGCTACTGCTCGGTGGATCTTGCCGGCCCGTTGGGGCCCATCCACTCCCATGTACCCAACCGACCCCACGGTAATTACCAGGCTGCCGTAGAGTTCTGTTTGTAATCAAATAGACGCGCTATCAGCACTTTGGTAAGCCGGAAATCGGTAACTTGGGACAAGCATAGGCAACCCGGAGACCGCGCAGTGAATCCTGCTCCTTCCCCGCTGTGCCGGCAAAAAGTCGGCAAACGCCCGCACCCCCAAACCGGCGGCAGCCTCTCCGGGTAAACTTAAAGCGCAATGAGCGGAAATCTGTTTGGAGAAACGGTGGAAGGCGGCTGGTTTACGGCACACTGCGACGGCGGTTCGCGCGGCAATCCCGGCCCGGCCGGCTACGGCGCAGTGATTGAAGACCCCGAGGGTCGCATAGTGGCCCGCCTCAGTGAGTACCTCGGCCGGCAGACCAACAACTACGCCGAGTACCAGGGCCTGCTCGCCGTTCTCGCCTGGGCTGCGGAACACGGCGCCGGCCGTCTGCGCGTGGTCTCTGACTCCGAGCTGATGGTCCGCCAGATGAAGGGGATTTATAAGGTGGCAAGCCCGGCCTTGCGCCCCCTCTGGCAGGAAGCCCGGCAGCGTGCTGCCCGCCTCGATGCCTTCGAGATGCGTCACACCCTCCGCGGTGGCAACCGGGAAGCCGATCGGCTGGCGAATGAGGCCATGGACCGCGGCACACGCAAGCCGGCCGGTGGAGCTGGCAAAGACCGGCAGGTATCGTCCGAACAGGGTAATACGAAAGTAACTGCACCAGAATTCTTCACGGGCTACGTCAAGAACGGTGTTGTACACTTGGTTAACGGACAACTTCCCGAAGGCGTTCGTGTTAAAGTCATCTGTGACAGGTAGACCAGGGAATGGCGCCATGTTACATGAGTACGCGAGAAGCGTCTGACAATATTTACGTAAAAGCAACCCCCCTCCCCCCGCTGCGCATCAGCGCATTTGTTGCATTTCGGTATCCAGCCTTGGTCTGTTAAGTGTTCCCGGGAGCAAATTAGGGAGGAGCTATGAACAAGCGGTATTTAGGATTTCCGCGTCGCGCTATTTGGCAACTGGGTCTTGTTTTCGGTTGTCTGCTCGCGGTCAGCCTTACAATTGTGGCCTGCAGCAGCGGCTCGTCGGCCCCAGCGGCTTCCACTACGGGCAAAGTCGCCGTCTCCATTAGCGACCCGGCTACTTGCCAGGTTTCCGGCGGCGGACCATTTCAGTCCGTCTTTGTCACCATCACCGACGTTCAGGCGAATATGAGTGCGTCAGCCGGAAACAATGACAGCGGCTGGGTTGATCTTACCCCGAACCTTTCAAAAGATCCCAAGCAGATTGACCTGCTGAATATGCCCTCTGGCAGCAACAACTGCTTCCTGGCTACGCTCGGAGATGCATTGGAATTGCAGGCCGGCAAGTATCAGCAGATCAGGATCATGCTCGCAAGTAACACCGCGGCCAGTGTCACCGGCAACCAGTGCGGTTCAGCAAACAACTGCGTTGTGGTCGATGACCCGGTCAAGGGCCCCACGACGTATCCCTTGAAGCTTTCAAGCGAGGCCCAGACCGGTATCAAGATCCCCTCCGGGCAGATCGCAGGCGGTGGCATCAACGTCGCTGCGGGTAAAACCCAGGACCTCGACATCGATTTTCAAACCTGCGCTTCGATTGTTAAGGAAGGCAACGGCCAATATCGCCTGAAGCCTGTCTTGCATGCCGGCGTAGTGAGCACGGCTTCCAGTTCCATCAATGGCACCGTACTTGACACGACAAGCGGCAACGCTCCAGCCGGCAAGGTTGAAGTAGCCCTTGAACAGCCTGACTCCAACGGGGTCGACCGCGTGTACATGACCACGTTGGCAGATCCCACCACAGGCAACTTCGTCTTTTGCCCGCTGCCCGACGGAACGTATGACGTAGTTGTTGTAGCTCAGGACAACAGCAACAACTTCTACCAGCCGGCTATCGTCACAGGAGTCTCGGTAGGCAGCACGACCGGCAACATCATGCTCAACATGCCGGCATCGGGCGGCAATGCCGCTGTTACCGCGCTGGTGACCTCGAGTGACACGTCTTCGCCTGCAAAAGCCATTCCGGTCGACGTCACTCTGAACATGCTTGAGAAGATTGGGGGAACAACGTACACCATTCCGTTGCCTCCCTATCCCAACATGCCGCAGCTCGGTGGCGGAGGGTTGACCGTCACTACGGCTCCGTCAACCTCCACGCTTACCTGCCCGACGGATACCGACTGCGCGGAACCTGAAATGGATGGTCCTGCGGGTGCTGCATATCTCTACGCGTACGGCACCAGCGGTCCTACCCTCACAACCACAGGGTCTGCGCTGTTCGCCACTTACATGATCGATGCGCAGGCGTATGAGGCTGGTACCGGTACCCGCGACTGCAGTGTCGCGAGTCCGGCCGATCTGCAGGCGGATCCACTCGTCCTTACAGCCACCACCACCTACCCAATTTCGGCCACCGGCACTGGCGCAACATCGAAGCCGCTGGCTTTCACCAGTTGCCAATAAACACGAAACGAAACACAAATAGCGGGCCGGAATCCATCGGATTCCGGCCCGCTTTTTCTTCACGCTAGGTCGCGTCGACATTTAGAAATCGTCTAAGTGCAAGAAAAAGATTGAGTTGTCATCCTGAACGGAGCGTGTTTGGGGCCCCGCTCACGGCCTTATCGTGAGTGGGGTAAGCGGAGAGAAGGATCCGCTGTTGCTTTTCCCCTCTCCCTGCCGCCATTCCGCTTCATATGCCAATCAAACCTATATGTTGATACGGCCTGGTAGTTCCTCTGGTCACATAGGTGACAGCCTCGCCGCCATCCATCCGGCCGCTGTCCACTTTTCAGGTTGTCAAGCCTCAATCGTAAAGATTGTTTTCCGGTCCGCTGCTCCTGCCGCATAACTGACACAGAATCTGCAGCTTGCCTCCACCCCTGAATCTTTCCCTCCTCGCCCCGCCCTTGCAGAAAATTTCCCCCTCCCGGCGCATCATCAAAGATATTCCCCAAGCATTACATTGTCTGGAGACAGCCCATGACCGAAGCTGACCACAAACTCCACCCGGAACTCATCAAAATCGTTTACTCAGCCATTGACTCGGGCCTGTCCAACCCGGCCATCGCCCGGAGCATTGATGCCTGGGGCAAAAAGTACGATCTCGCCTTCATTGACCCCGACGACGAACCCAAGGTCCGCAAAAAGGCAGCCGCAGCTTTCCGCCGTGCCATGCCCCCGCTCTCCGGCCGGAGGAACATCAAGAACTTCATCGCCTGCACCGCCTTCGCCATGGTCACTGGGATTATCGAAAGGGACGAAGCCCGCGAACTGTTCTCCGCCGGCTATGTTGCGTTTGCCGCATTGAGCAAACCAGGTCAATCCGCACATGCGCGGTCAGGTAAGATTCAGTGGCCCCGGCGCTTCCGGCCGCTGGGCAGGCCAGGTGCTCGCCGCCTCCGGTTTTGAAATGCCGATGCAATCACAACCCGAGAGTGCTCCCCGGTCTCGTCCGCCGCGGCGGATGAGACCGGGGATGGACGCGGCGGATTTCTGCGGCTATTTCCTATGTCCCTAGTCCCTAGTCCCTAGCCCCTAGTCCCTAGCCCCTAGTCCCTAGTCCCTAGTCCCTACGTCCCTAGTCCCTACGTCCCTAGTCCCTAGCCCCTGGTCCCCAATCCTTGTCAACCCCCAACCCCCCTGAAATTCCTTCCGCCCCCGCATCCACCATCCCCTAACCAACCCAAAATCTGCATCTTGCAGGCCTCCACAAATCCACACCCTCCGTCCTCCGATTTGCAGAAAATTTCCCCCTCCTGGCGCATCATGGTGAAGTATTCCCCGAATACTGGAACCCTGGGAGACTACCCATGCCCGCACGCTCATCCAAAGTTACTGAGCCCGAAACCTCCAGCCTGAGCAACCCGGCCGTCGCCCGTTGCGCCGAGGCCTGGGATCGCACTTACCACCTTGCCTCCATCGATCCCGAAGACGACTCTCTCGAGCCCAGTCACAACAACTCTGACTTCTTTGCCTGCCAGCAGGCGGACATCGCCTTCCGCAACGCCATGCCTCCGCTTTGCGGCTACCAGAACATCCAGAACTTTATCGCCTGCGTCGCCTACGCCCGCCTCAGAAAGATCATCTACCCGGACGATGCCGGCGAACTGCTCTTTGCTGCCCAGGTTGCACTTTCTGCAATACGCGCTCAACGCGGCCAGCCGAAGGCGTGAGCGGAATGCCAAAAAAACGGTAATAACATACTTGGCGGACTAGAGGGTCGTCTTACAATAGAAATTATCAATACTATTTATTGGTTCAATAGACGACAATGATGATAACGTTGCCGAACTTTAGTTTATCCAAAGGGGGATGCAAAAGGTGGGGATGCCATGTCATTATGGAATGGCCGTCCGGAGCGACGAAGGGTGCCATTCGCCAACGCGATCACACTGAATTTTCACTTCGATAAGCACAAAAACGAATTTTCGTTTGCCTCGGAGATCGAATATCAAATGGCCGCCGATATGTTCATGAGCGGGCCAATAATCCCTCCTGTTCGAGAGTGTTTCAGGGCTACGGGTGATCGTGTAAGATTTGACCGAAAGACTGGATGGCTTGCCATTGAGGCTCCCACTGGCTTTCTGAAGACCTTCCACTGTCCGAGCCAAAAATGGAAGGATCGAGTCTATTTTGAATGGGAATGTGCAAGGGTGACTTGAAATGAACTATCGATGCTTGGTTTGCGGATACGACCAGATGCCATACCCCCCGATGGACTATGGGATTTGTCCCTGCTGTGGCGTGGAGTACGGTCTTGATGACGCTTTTGATAGCCATTTGAAGCTACGAAACCAGTGGCTGAAGCGAGGTGCGCCTTGGTTTAGCCAGCATCACCCTTACGATCCTCCCGCAAATTGGAATGCATGGGAGCAATTGGATTTGGCTGGATACCAATACGACGTTGTACCTCCAGAATCTTCGATAAAGACCGATGTTCATTTCGAGCGCCTCTACTCTTCCGTGATGTGTAGTGATTGCGTGATGGGAGTAGCTGCATAATGCCTAAATTGTTAATGTTTGCTCCCTGCGACAACGTGCTCATTAGTGGCGAGAATCAATCCGCGTCTTTGATTATTGTTCTTACTCAGATCGTTTATCAAGGAACCATCCCAGATCCATTTCCCCCAAACGCGATGTCTCCAATGCGATGGTCTACTTTCTCGCAATGGGAATTCGAGACGGAGGATTCTGGAATCAACTTTCAACAAAAGATCACACTAGTCGACGATGCGGGACAAGAAGCGTACTCAAACCAAGTCAACTTCACGGGGATTCCCAGTAAATCCATCCACCGCGTGGTAACTACCAACTTTGGCTTTCCTCTTTTGGCTCCTGGCGTCTATCGATTGAAATTATCCTATCAGCGTGCAGCTCAAGGAGACTGGCAAGAGGTAGCGGATTACCCACTCGAAATCCTCTGGTCAGGAGCGGTCCCGGCCCCACTCCCGTGAGACCACGAAGGATACAGGGTTCCACAATAGGGTAAACGCGACTGTAGGGTATCCTCCATTCTAGTGAGGATATGATTGCCGCGAAAAAACGTCAAAAACTGCCCTAAAACAGGTGCAATTTCAATGAGTCAAAAAGCCATTTTCTATAAGAATCAACGAGTTGGCTATTTACTCATCTGCCAACGAGCGTCTTCGCGATATATTACGGTTATTATCGCAGTAGTAAATAGCCTCATATAGAGCAGAGCAGGGGTGTCTCAGGGGTCAGTACCCCGGCCCGGAGGCCCTTTTACGCATTCCGGCCCAGGTTGTTCCTCCACGAGTGCCCCTCGCGCTCCAGCAGGTGATCGCTGCACTCCGGTCCCCACGACCCGGAGAAGTAGTTCGGGAAAACCTCCGGCCTCTTCGCCGCCCAGGCCTGGAGAATGGGCGTGTAGAGCGCCCACGTGGTTTCCACGCCGTCGCGGTGGGCAAACAGCGTCTGGTCGCCCAGCATGGCGTCCAGCAGCAGCCGCTCATACCCGTTGGCGCTCGACTTGCCGAACGCTGACTGGTAGTCGAAATCCATGGTGACCGGGCAAACAGTCATCTCCGGTGTCGTAGGCACCTTGGCCCCAAAGCGCAGCGCAATGCCCTCGTCCGGCTGAATGCGAATGGTGATCAGGTTGGGCTGAATGTCCTGGCAGCCGTTGGCGGCGCTACCCTTCATGCGGTTGAAGATCAGCAGTGGTGGCTGTTTGAACTGGATGGCGATCTCCGTGGCGTGTTTCTTCATCCGCTTGCCCGCCCGCAGGTAGAAGGGAACTCCCGCCCACCGCCAGTTTTCAATCTCCAGCCGCAGGCCGGCATAAGTCTCCGTGCCCGACTCCGGATTAACCCGCTCTTCTTCGCGATAGCCCAGGACCCGCTGGCCGCTGACAAGCCCCGGTCCATACTGCCCGCGCACGGCATTCAGAATGGGAATGGGTGGAATGGCCTGCCACACCTTGAGCTTCTCGCGGCGCACGCTTTCTGCATCAAAGCTCGCCGGCGGCTCCACGGCCACCATCGCCAGCAGCTCCATCATGTGATTCTGCACCACGTCGCGCAGCGCGCCGGCCTTCTCGTAAAATGGCCCGCGTCCTTCCACCCCCAACTCCTCGGCCACGGTAATCTGCACGTGGTCAATGTAATTGCGGTTCCAGATCGGCTCAAAGATCCCATTGGCAAAGCGAAACACCAGCAGGTTCTGAACAGTCTCTTTCCCCAGGTAGTGATCGATGCGGAAGACCTGGCTCTCGTGAAAGACAGCATTCACGCGGTGATTCAGTTCGCGCGCCGATTCCAGGTCATGACCGAACGGCTTCTCGATCACAATCCCGACCAATCCTTTTTCCGGCTGCGCCATCTCCTGCGCCCCCAGATTTTCGATAATGCCGGCAAAGAACTCGGGCGCCGTGGCCAGATAGAACAGTCTGTTCGCCCCAATGCTCTTTTCCTCAGCAATGCGCTCTAACTCCGCCTTCAGGCCGGCATAACTCGCAGGATCGTCAAAGTTCAGCGGGAAATAGCTGATGTGACTTACAAACTCATCCAGCTTGGGATCCGAAGCATCCACCCCGCCGAACTGCACGATGCCCTCGCGCATGTCCTCCGCAAACTTATTGCCCAGCGGCCTGCGCGCCACGCCCACAATCGCAAATTCCTTAGGCAGGAGGCCGGCCTGGCGCAGGTGAAACAGCGCAGGCAGCAGCTTGCGCTTGGTCAAATCACCCGACCCGCCGAAGATCACCATGATTCCGGGCTCGGGAATCCGTTCGTGGCCCTTGGGAACCTGCGAGAGATCTTCGGGACTTACCCGCATTTGAATCGTCGCCATGCCTTCCTCCTGACTCCGATCACCGGTAGATACCGGTGATCAGCCGCGATCGCACATTAGAAAAGAGGCCGTAACTCGCCTCAATTCGAAATTTCCTTCCGTTTTTCAACCACCAGTCACAGCGATTCGTTCACAGTCTCAGCTGATCCCTGATCCCTGTTTACTCCGATTTCACCGCGTGTCCGCCAAACTCCTTGCGCATAATGGCAAGCATGCGGTCGGTAAAGTTATTCTGTTCGCGCGAGCGGATGCGGCGGATCACCGACTCCGTAATCACCGGCGCGGAAATGTTCAGATCGATAGCCTCAAACACGGTCCAGCGGCCTTCGCCGGAATCCACAACGTAAGCCTGCAGCCCATCCAGCGTCGGATTCCCGGCCAGAGCATCGGCCGTCAGATCCAGCAGCCAGCTGCGAATTACGCTGCCGTAGCGCCATACCTGCGCCACCTGCGGCAGGTCCAGCTCGAATTCCTTTTTCTGTTCCAGCACCGTAAAGCCCTCGGCATAAGCCTGCATAATGCCGTACTCAATGCCGTTGTGCACCATCTTCACAAAGTGTCCTGAGCCCCCCGGTCCCACGTGGCCCCAGCCCTTATCGGCGCCAGGCGCAAGCGTTTCAAAGATCGGGCGCAGATACTCCACCGGATCCTTGTCGCCGCCGACCATCATGCTGTAGCCCTCCTTCAGGCCCCACACGCCGCCCGAGGTACCCACGTCCACAAACTGCAGCCCTTTGGCGGTAACTTCCTTGTAGCGCCGCATGGAATCCTTGTAATACGAATTACCGCCGTCGATAAGTATGTCGCCGGCATTCAGCAGCGGAGTAAGCTCGCCGATCGTCTTGTCTACGGCCTCGCCCTGCGGCACCATGAGCCAGATAGCTTTGCGGCCATCCAGCTTCTTCACCAGCTCTTCCAGTGAAGACACCCCCACATTTCCTGACTCTGTGAGCTTTTCCACGGCTTCGGTCTTGAAATCGAAGCCCACCACCTGATGGCCGCCAAGCCGCAGCCGCTCCGCCATAAAACTTCCCATCTTGCCCAGACCGATCAATCCAAGTTGCATATTTCCTCCAGTGCTTAGAAAATTCCCAGGTTTTCGAATTCGCGCCGCAGGGCCTCGCTGCCCTGGTAGCAAATGGTTTGCATGCCTGCTGCCGCCGCGGCATCGGTATTCTGTTGGCGATCGTCAATGAACAGGACCCGCTGCGGCGGACGGCCGAGAATATCCAGCGCGCGGCGATAGATATCGGGTTCGGGCTTGCGCATTCCCACATAGCAGGAACTGAGCGCGACATCGAAGTAGTCGCGCAGCCCGAACTTGCTGAAACGGTAGTCGTTCGTGGCGCGGGCCTCGTTGTTGAGCGCACCGACCATGTACTTATGGGATGCTGCAACTTCGCTGAGGATGCTTAAGGCGCTGTCAGGCAGCAGTTTGGACTGATTCAGGATGAAGTGGAAGAACTCATCGCGCGAGAAACCTCGGGCCCTGTAAAAAACAGCCTGTTCGAGATACGCGTCCACTCCGATCTCGTCGCGCTCCCACGCGGGAAAGACTTCGAGATGCCTCGCTTCCAGATCCTTCGCGTCGAGTTGAAAATGCTCAACCGCGGCCGCACGCTCATTGTGGTCCCAGCCATTGGTTAGCAGGACTCCGCCTACATCGAAGAGAATCGCGTCGAAGGGGAACATCGGCGTCTCTTTCCGCGCGTTGCGCCTCTGGTGTGTAAGTCGGTTTTGTTGGATGAGTTTCGGCGGCGGACCTCACTACGCCTTGCCGTAAGTGCCGGCGCAACTCTACGCCGGGTTGCTGGAGCCTTCTCCACACATGTATTTGGCCTCGATGGCCAGAACTTTGTTGAATCGCCGCGTAAAGCGTTCTTCCTTGGCAATGAATTGTGCACCCACAAAGGCGTCGACAACTTCAAATGCCAGCGCCGGACCCACGATGCGTGCGCCCAGCACCACCACGTTCATGTCATCGTGCTCCACGCCCTGGTGTGCCGAGTAAGTGTCGTGGCACATCCCCGCGCGAATGCTGGGAATCTTGTTGGCAGCCACGCAAACGCCCACGCCCGAGCCGCAGATAAGAACTCCGCGCGGCGCATCGCCCCGTTTGATGGCCTCGCCCACGCGTTCCGCATAGTCGGGATAATCGTCGAGCGGCTCCACTTGATAGGCGCCGAGATCGATCACTTCATGCCCGGCCTTCGCCAGATAGGCGCGAACTTCTTCCTTCAAACCAAATCCGGCATGGTCAGAAGCAATGACAAGTTTCACAGAACGTCCTTTCCAATGAGCTATGCCGGCGGAGTTAGCCGTGCCTTACGCGCGCTAGCGGAGTCAGTGATTCACCTTCTCCATCAGGCCAAAGCTGCAGATCGCGTCTCTGCAAGTCCCGCTCACTCCGCTAACTCCGCGAGCTTCGCTCTTTACTTCACCAGCGCCTTGGCGCGTGCGGCAATGTTCTCCGGAGAAAAACCGAGCTTAGCCATGGCAACCGGTCCCGGCGCGGAAGCTCCAAAGCGATCGATGCCCAGCACATCGCCGTTCGATCCGGCATACTTCCACCAGCCGAGCGTAGCGCCTGCTTCCACGGCGAGCTTGGGCAGGCCCTTCGGCAGCACAGACGCCTTATATTCCTCTGACTGCTCCTCAAACAGCCTCCAGCTCGGGAAGCTCACAACGCGAGCGCGAATTCCATCCGCCGCGAGCAGCTTTGCGGCTTCAAGCGACGGCGCCACCTCAGAGCCGGTGGCAATCACCACCACCTGCGGATCGGCTGCGTCCTGAATCACATAAGCGCCCTTGCTCACGCTGGCGTAAACGTCGCGTCCTGCCGCGTCGAAGACCGGCACATTCTGCCGCGTCAGAGCCATGAAGCTCGGCGACTTGCGCTCCAGCGCCAGGCGCCACACCGCAGCAGTCTCGTTCGCATCCGCCGGCCTGAAGTCCGTCATAAACGGCACGGCGCGCAGAGCCATCAGATGCTCAACAGGCTCGTGTGTTGGGCCGTCTTCGCCCACGCCAATGGAGTCGTGCGTGAAGATGTACAGCGCGTGTACCCCCATGATCGCGCCAATGCGCAGTGCCGGCTTGGCGTAGTCGGAGAACACAAAGAACGTCGATCCGAACGGAATCAGCCCGCCGTGGGCCGCCATGCCATTCACAGCCGCGCACATCGCCAGTTCGCGCACGCCAAAGAAGACGTTGCGGCCAGCGGCATCGCCGTGGAAGTTTGCACCCGGTTTGAAAATCGTTTTGGTGGAAGCAGTCAGATCGGCCGCGCCGCCAAACAGCTCCGGAACCGATTCGGCAATCGCGTTCAGCACGGCGTTGCCCGCATTGCGCGTAGCCACAGGCTTGTCCGTCGGGAAGCTTGGGATCGCCTTCTCCCAGCCGGCTTTGAGCTCGCTCTTCTGCGTGCGCTCGAACTCGGCAGCCAATTCGGGAAATTCCTTCGCATAGCGGTCAAAGAGCGCTTTCCACTCATTCTCTGAAGCTGCGCCGCTTTCGCCGGCTTTGCGCCAGTTGGCCAGAGCATCGTCGGGTATGTAGAAGCTCTGATCCTCAGGGAAGCCAAAGAACTTCTTCGTGGCCGCGGCATCGGCCGGGCCCATGGCTTCTCCGTGAACTTTATTCGTTCCGGCCTTGGGGCTGCCGTAGCCGATGACGGTGCGCACGCCGATAAGCGACGGCCTGTCGGTTTCCGCCTTGGCGGCCTGTACGGCTGCTTCCAGGGCTTCCAGATCGTTGCCGTCCGCAACGCGCTGCACATGCCAGTTATAGGCCTCGTAGCGCTTGTAAGTGTCTTCGGTAAAGCTCCACTCCGTGGGACCGTCCAGCGAGATCAGGTTGTCGTCATAGAACACGATCAGCTTGCCCAGGCCCAGTGTTCCGGCCAGTGAGCTCGCTTCGTGCGACATGCCTTCCATCATGTCCCCGTCGCCGGCAAGCACGTAGGTGTAGTGGTCCACAATGTCGTAGCCGGGGCGGTTGTAGACGGCGCCCAGATGTTTTTCTGCTGCTGCCATGCCAACGGCCATGGCCAGGCCCTGGCCCAGCGGCCCGGTAGTCACTTCCACGCCGTCCGTATGGCCGTATTCGGGGTGGCCGGGCGTGTGTGAACCCCACTGCCGGAAGCTCTTCAGGTCGTCCAGTGAAACCTTGTACCCGGAAAGGAAGAGCGTACCGTAAAGCAGCGCGGAGGCGTGACCGTTGGAAAGAACGAAGCGGTCACGGTTTGACCACTTGGAGTGCGCAGGGTTGTGCCGCATGAGCTTGTGGAACAGGAGGTAAGAGATGGGCGCGCAACCCAGCGGTGCGCCGGGGTGGCCGCTCTTGGCCTTTTCCACTGTATCGACGGCAAGCAGCCGCAACGTATCGATAGAAAGTTGATCGAGTGAGAGAGACGCGGGGCTGGTAGTCATGTCGGTTTGCGCAATGTCCTTTCTTTGTTCGCGATTGGCTTCTTCGTTCCTCATTCAAATATCGGTAGGAACGGCGTCAGTTGCCTTCAATCTTCACTTCAACATTGTAACCAAGCCACCGGTCCTGCTCGGGCCAGTGCATCGTCCATTCGATCTGAGCGGCTTCAGCGGGGGGCGCGAGATCCGCGCTGAAGCCCGAGTAACCAAAGCTCTTTGCGGAGGTAGTCTTTACTGTTTGCCACCCGTTGCACGACCAGACCACGTCAAAACGCGCCTCATCCAGAACGCGCAGCGTGGAGCCCTGCGGTATGTGCTGGATAGGACGGCGACGGCTGTAGATTTCCAGATCGCGGCGCAGATTCTTGCGGCCTTCGGGTCTGGAATAGCGATCGTAAACGGCGTCGATGCGGTCAAAGACCTTGCCGTCGGTGGCGGACCGCAGCAGCTTGATGTATTCCGCGTGCGCCCACACCAGCGGCAGCGCCGAACCTGCCGGCCGCCCGAATCGCATGTGCCGCGCGGGCAGGTCCGCTTCGTCCCACACCTGCTCTGGCAGCAGTTGGCCGCAGGTGGCGAACTTCTCATAGGTCCGGATGAGCGCGTCAAACCCGTTTCCGGCAGCCAATTCGTAGTGGGCGCGCTCGCCGGTGAGCAGCGGCCACGGTCTGCCCTGGCCCCAGCCCTCGAACGGCCCGCCATCGGGCCGTTGCCCATATCCGTCCCAGTTGTAGCGCAGCCAGCACGGTCCCTGCGGCAAATCGCGCTTGAGAACGTGGTCCACAACCTTCAGAGAGTCCACAATCAGCGGATCGTCGGCGCGGCGCACGCCGTAGCGAACCAGTTCCAGAAACCCGCCATCGATAATCTCTCTCGCTTCAAACGAATAGCGCGTGCCGGGTGGCCGGTTTTGCAGCACGATGCTTTCCGTGCAACAGCTCTCGCAGGCATAGGCTTCGCCAATCTCGGGCGGCCGGATGCGCATGTAGTGGCGCTTGATCTCAGGGTGCAGAACACCGTTGTTGGTCGCTGTCCAGTCTTCCAGGTGCGACTCGATCCAGTCCGCGAACTCCTCCAGAAAAACGGCCAGTTCGTTGGAGTCGTGCGCGCGTGAGATTTCCGCCGCGCAAATCAGGCCTGCAACCACCGCGGCCAGCGTAGAAGGCGAGTAGCCGGCATTCTCTTCCCACCGCTCCTGGTGGGTGATCGGCGCATGACGAACCAGAAAGCCCGCGGCGCGCTCCACAAACGGAAAAATAGCCAGTCCACCCAACGCGTCAGCTTTCCACAGCCGCCAGGCAAGCATCAGCGGGAAGGCAACTTCGTCGAGTTGAATGCCGCTCCAATACGGCGTTCCGTCTATCCAGAAGTTTTGTGCAAAGCCGCCGTTGGGCTTTTGCGTGCACGCCAGGTACACAAGCGCACGGCGCGCCGTCTCTGCGCGTCCGCAGGCAAGCAGGGCAGTCGCTGTCTGCACCATGTCGCGGGTCCAAACCAGGTGATACCCGCCCAGATCGTCGTCGCCCTTGGCCTGGCCCCAGGGAATGGACAACGAAGCGACAAAGGCGCCGGAGAATGTCTTATCTTCGTGCGCCAGCAGAATGTTGTGACTCACGCGGATAAGCTGCCCGCCATCGCCGCATCTTTCTGCAAGGTGGTCAGGATTGGCAACGCGTTTCCACTGCTCCACGAAGCGTTCTCTGTGCTCCTCGAATGGATCGGCCAGCGAGCCCATGGCGCTTTGCGCGGCGTTGTGGTGACCCTCGCCAACGCCGATGGCGAGAGTAAACTCCCGCGCTCCGTCAGCTCCCGCGTTGCCCAGGTTCACCTCACCCAGCAGGGCGACGTTGCCGTTGGTGGCCGATCCGAACTCCCAGTGCATCACGAAGTCCTGCATAATGTCGCGCCACCCGTCGCTTGCGCCCACAAAACCGCAACTCACGCGTGAAAAGTCGCAGTCGGCCGCCATGGCCAGCGACCACTCGTTCTTCCAGGCCGCCAGCACCTTGTGGCCGGCAACATCCACGGCGCGCGCGGTATTCCCGTAGCCGCCGTCGTGCAGGTGAGGAGCCAGCAGCGCATAGACCTTCAACCGCTGAATCAGATCCTCATGACCTTCTATCCGCACATGCTGCAGCACAACCGGGTGATGCGGGTCGCAGATGATCTCCTTCGTCAGCGTGTATCGGCCCTCGCGGTCACGATTCGTATAACGCACGCCCAGCGCTTCCTGGTCGATGTACTCAAAGTTGCAGTCCAGGTCGCGCTTTTCCTCGTGGGCAAAGGTCTCCCCGTCGGTAATCAGGAACTCCATGTCGCGGATCTGCGCACAGTCGATCGTCGGGTGATAAATCTCGTTCAGGATGCCGTGCGAGCAGGTAAACCACACGCGGCTGGCGCCGGAGTAGGCCGTACACACCGCATCCTTTACGCTTGACGTCCAGCGCGGTTCCAGGCCGGGACTGCCAAAAGCCTCGCCTTGCTGCTCAAGCCACAGGTATTCGGGCTGTTCGCTCATTGCCGCTCACAGTTTTTGCAGAGATTTGAAAACCGGAGGCAACCGTACAGCAAGGAAGTCGGGCGTCTCCGTTGTCATTATCGATGTTTCGGGGAGACCTGGGTTGCATTTCCCCGCAGAAATACGCAAACACCCCCGCCGCAGAGACTTTCCTGTTTTTCCCGCACCCTGGGGTCCAGATCGCGCATCCATGCAGAGGTGGGGTCTGTTACGGTATTACGAGTGTCCGGTTTCCCGCGACCCGCCCTGCGCAGCCAGTCCAAGCGATTGTTCACAAGATAGTTAACCCCACACAGTACAATCCGAACGGAGGAAATTGCCAATGGCTTATGAACTCGCACCGCTTCCCTACGACTATTCCGCTCTCGAACCCTTTATCGATGCGGAGACGATGCACCTGCATCACGACAAGCATCACCAGGCCTACATCAACAACGTGAATGCCGCTCTGGCGAACCATGCTGACTTGGCCGCGAAGTCAGTTGACGACCTGTTGCGCGGGCTGGACACGGTCCCCGAAGACATTCGCACCGCAGTCCGGAACAATGGCGGCGGCCACTCGAACCACTCGATGTTCTGGCAGATCATGGGGCCGGCCAACAGCTCCGGCATCGGCGGCCATCCGTCAGGCGAAATCGCCAAGCAGATCACCGCCGACTTTGGTGACTTTGATGCGTTCAAGACGGCGTTCAACGGTGCCGCTGCCAAGCAGTTCGGCTCCGGCTGGGGCTGGCTGGTCTTCACCGGCGGCAAGTTGAAGATTATGACCACAGCCAACCAGGATTCGCCGCTTTCGCAGGGCCTGTATCCGATCCTCGGAAACGACGTCTGGGAGCACGCCTACTACCTCAAGTACCAGAACCGTCGCCCCGAGTACCTGGCTGCATGGTGGAACGTGATCAATTGGGCGGAAGTGAACAAACGCTTCGCCACCGCCAAGGGATAACAGCAGCTCGTAGCCTCCAGCTCGGAGCTTGTCGGCTTCTAGATGAAATGCCAGCATCCGCTTTCCAGCCTTGTGGCGCTCGGAGAATTGAGTGGAACGAGACAGGCTGAAAGCTGAGAGCTAACAGCTGAAAGCTGCTTTTCACAACTGTTTCCCGTTTCCCGTGTCTAACTCGGCAGGGGAAACGGGGGGAGTTGTGTACAGAGCGGCTTTTCTCGCAGTTGCGGGATGTCTTGCCCTGGGTTCTCTCGTAGTTGCTCCGGCAGCTGCGGCCCAGTCCGGCACATTTCAGGTTGAGTTGAATGGCAAGCAGGTTGGAACGGCAAGCTGCAACTTTGTCGCCACGCTCAACGGATACAATTCCACTTCCCTCGTGCGCGTCACCATTAAGGGACTGGATTATTCGCTCTCCAAAAGCGAGCAGCTTTCGCCGGCCAACGAGCTTCGCCACGTGATGCTCAGCGCCGTGGTCAACAGCGAAGCCGTTACCGTTACGGGCGCCCCATCGGCAGGCCAGATTCTGCTGGAATTCTCCGCCAACGGCCAAAAAACCACAGCCAGGCTGCAGGCGCATACCGGCGCCATCTTCATGCCCGACCTCGACCCTGGCGCGCTGGAAACTCTTCTGGCCCTGGCCGCCGAGCGCAACAACCGCGGCCTGTGGGCCATCATTCCCAAGCATGGCGGCTCCATCGAGCCCATCGTGCTGGCGACCTATGCTGACCAGCAGGGTCTTCTCAACGGCAAGACGGTAACCGTTCATCATCTGGTGGCGACCATAACCAACTCAAAAATGGAATTGTTTTCCGGATCCAACAATCAGTTGCTGCAGGCCGAACTCCCGCAGGAAGGGTTTACGCTCGTTCGCAAGGGTTTTGTGCGTAAGCCGCCTGCACACGCCAATGTTCCCTCCGCGGAGCCGGTGGCTCGCCGATAATTCGGAACCGGAAGGCAAGCCGAGAAGGCGAGCGTGCATGCGGCGGGTACGTCTCTTTCCCGACGCGACCCGAATGCATGGCAAATATGCTTGCTCAAGGGGCGTCTATTCTAGTACCGTCTGCGGCGGAACGAAGTGATCGACTGCACGGAAGGATCGCGCTGCTATGTTCTAGGCTTGTAGATGAGTGTGCAAGACGCGTGAATCGCATTCAGCTCGGGTGAGCGATTCCCCGCCATTCGAAGAGATTGTCATAGCGCCATCCTCCTGGCCGGCAGGTACCGGCCGGCGCCAGAGCTGAATGCAAATCATTGCCGGTACACGCGCGTGACCGCAATGCTGACGTCGTGACCGGCCGCTTTTCAACCTTCAGGAAAGGTGGATCGCATGACTCAGCCCCAATCCGATCAGGTCACCAAAGCAAATACTGATAGTGAATCCAGTACCGGCAGCACGGTGCTGAAAGAAACCGCGGAGACCTCAACCAATGGCTTGACCCAGGCAGAAGCAAAGGCCCGGCTGGCCAAGTATGGTTATAACGAGCTGCCCGAACACAAAACCAATCCCATTCTTAAGTTCCTCTCCTACTTCTGGGGACCGATCCCCTGGATGATTGAGGTCGCCGCGATTCTTTCTGCGGCAGTTCACCGCTGGCAGGATTTCTGCATCATCTTCGCCTTGCTCCTGATGAACTCTGTGGTTGGCTTCTGGGAAGAGTTCCAGGCCGGCAACGCGGTTGCGGCGCTCAAGGCCAAGCTGGCGCTGCATGCACGCGCCAAGCGCGACGGGAACTGGGCCACAATTCCTGCGCGTGAACTGGTCCCGGGCGATCTCCTGCGCGTCTCGTTGGGCGAAATTGTTCCCGCCGATGCAAAGCTGATCAACTGCGATGCGGTCGAAGTGGACCAGTCGGCCCTGACCGGCGAGTCGCTGCCGGTGGAGCGCAAGACCGGCGAGGACATTTACTCCGGTTCCATCCTCCGCCAGGGTGAGGCGGACGCGGTGGTGACAGGGACGGGCTCAAATACCTACTTCGGCAAAACCGCCAATCTGGTAGCTACCGCGCACACGGTCAGCCACTTCCAGCGCGCCGTTCTCAAGATCGGCGATTTCCTCATTGTGATTGCACTCGCGTTGGTCATTCTGATCCTGACCGTGGCTCTTTTCCGCGGTGACCCCATGCTGACCACGCTGCAGTTCGCGCTGATCCTGACGGTGGCCGCCGTGCCGGTTGCCATGCCGGCAGTACTCTCGGTCACCATGGCCATTGGTGCGCGCAAACTTGCTGAAAAACAAACCATCGTTACGCATCTGGCCGCCATGGAAGAGATGGCCGGTATGGATGTGCTCTGTTCCGATAAGACCGGTACACTGACGCAAAACAAATTGACGCTGGGCGAACCATTCTGCGTGGAAGGGCGGACGCCGCACGACGTGATCTTTGCCGGGGCGCTTGCATGCCGTGCCGGCAGCCAGGACGCCATCGACCTGGCGGTGCTGGGCGGACTCAAAGATCCTCATGAGATCGAGCCGTACAAACTCGTTCACTTTCAGCCATTCGATCCCGTGCACAAGCGCACAGAGGCGATCATGGAGGCGCCCGGCGGCAAGCAACTCAAAGCCACCAAGGGTGCGGTTCAGGTAATTCTGGCGCTCGCCGCCAATGCCGGCGCAGTGCGCGCGGCAGTGGATGAAGCGGTAAAAACCTTTGCGGCGCGCGGCTTTCGTGCGTTGGGCGTTGCTGAGATGGCCGATGGTGGCGACTGGCAGTTTCTGGGTGTACTGCCTCTCTTCGATCCGCCGCGCGAAGACTCAAAAGAGACCATTGCCGCCGCAGCAAAGCTGGGCGTGAAGGTGAAGATGGTCACCGGCGATCAGGTGGCAATCGCCAGGGAGATGGCGTCGCAACTCAACCTGGGCAAAAACATTGTGGACGCGGCAATTCTGGAGAGCACAAAGGAACACGAGTCCAGCCAGGTGACTGAAACCATCGAGAAGGCGGATGGATTCGCACAGGTGTTTCCCGAACACAAGTTTCACATCGTCCGCACGCTGCAGCGCGCGGGCCATATCGTAGGCATGACCGGCGACGGCGTAAACGACGCGCCCGCATTGAAGCAGGCCGATGCCGGCATTGCGGTTTCAGGCGCCACCGATGCGGCCCGCGCCGCCGCCGATCTGGCGCTGCTTAGTCCGGGACTTTCCGTAATCATCGATGCCATACGCGAGAGCCGCATGATGTTCCGGCGCATGAACAGCTATGCCATCTACCGCATCGCGGAGACCATCCGCGTGCTGCTGTTCATGACGCTTTGCATCCTGCTCTTCAACTTTTATCCGGTCACGGCTGTCATGATCGTACTGCTCGCGCTCTTGAACGATGGCGCGATTCTTTCCATCGCCTACGACAATACCCAGCCAGGCGGCGAACCCGACGCCTGGAACATGAAGATTGTTCTTGGCATATCGACTTGCCTCGGCCTGATGGGTGTAGTTGAAACCTTCGGCCTTTTCTACATTGCCGATCGCTGGATTCACATGAGCCGGCCCATGATGCAGACGCTCATCTACTTCAAGCTCACAGTAGCCGGCCAACTCACGCTCTTTGTGGCGCGCACGCGCGGGCGCTTCTGGACCATCCGTCCCGCCAGACCGCTGTTCCTGGCAATCTTGGGATCTCAATTTATAGGCCTCATGATCTCGGTCTACGGAATCTTCATGACGCCCATCGGCTGGTACTGGGCAGGAGCGGTCTGGGTCTACTGCATCATCTGGTTCTTTATTGAGGACGAGGTGAAACTTGCCGCGTACAGGCTGTTTGATCACGAGGGTGGGCCGATGTCGCGGTTCTGGAAACATAATCCTCGACTCGTTGCGCAGAAACCCGCGGAGCAACGAATTAGAAATTGACGCTGCCATCGGGCGCTAAAATGCCTGCTGGCATAAAGCGCCGTGCCTGCGCACGCGGGAAGGGAGAGCCGGAATGAACTACCTCGAGCGTTTCAGAGTGGAGCCCGGTAGCAAGGTGAAGCTCAAAGACGTGGACCCGTCATTCAAAGATGGCCATGAGAGCCACAAAGCGGCCGCAGAAGAAACCGCGCACTACGCCAAAAAGCTTCGCGAGCTGCAAGACCTGCTCTATGCCGAGCGGAAGCACTCGCTCCTGATCTGTCTGCAGGCGCTGGATACGGGTGGAAAAGACGGCGCCATCAATCACGTACTGGCCGCCATGAATCCTCAGGGATGCCGCGTGGCGGCCTTCAAACAGCCCTCCGCCGAAGAACTGGCTCACGATTTTTTGTGGCGGGCGCACAAGGTTGCGCCGGCGCGGGGTGAGGTGGTCATCTTCAACCGCTCGCACTATGAGGATGTGCTTGTGGTGCGTGTGCACAACCTGGTGCCCAGAGAAATCTGGTCACACCGCTACGAGCGCATCAACGACTTCGAAAAGGAACTCGCGCAGCACAACACCCAGATCCTCAAGTTCTACCTGCACATCTCAAAGGAAGAGCAGTTGGAGCGCTTCAAGCAGCGCCTCGACGATCCCACGAAACACTGGAAGATCAGCGAAGCCGACTACAAGGAGCGCGGCTACTGGGACGACTATGTCGCGGCGTATGAAGAGGCTCTGTCAAAGTGCAGCACCGGCCACGCGCCGTGGTTCATCATCCCGGCCGATCACAAGTGGTTCCGCAACCTCGCGATTGCGCGCATCGTCGTCGAGCATATGGAATCGCTCAAAATGAGCTATCCCAAACCCACAGTCGATATCGAGCAGGTCCGCAAGGAGTATCACGCCGCCAAAGAAGCGTGATGGAGCGCAGGCACGCGCCGCCGTAACCACGGCGGCGCATGAGCCGTTCAGATTTCCTTCGCGCAGCTGATGTCTTTCATCCCAAGAGCGCGGAAAATCGCCATGGCCGGGCACCAGTTGGTAAAGCCCGACTGCAGCAGGTTGAGTCCCACAAAGGCCGTCAGCAACAGCCAGTAATGAGACACATAGAAAGCAAGGAAGAGCGATAACAGAATAACGATGCCGGCCAGGAGGCGAAGGCTGCGTTCAACGGTCATTTGGTTTCTCCTTCATTGTTGCCCACTTCTGGTTCACAAATGATCTCGGGTTTGTGGTTCTTATGGACCATGTAGTAAAGGATCGGGATGACGGGCCACGACAGGAATGTCGAGGCGATAGCGCCCGACATCAGTGAGATGGCCAGTCCCTGGAAGATCGGATCGGTCAGGATGACGCTGGCGCCTACCACGACAGCCGCTGCCGTCAGCAGCATGGGACGGAAGCGGACCGCGCCCCCGTCGATGACGGCTTGAGCCAGCGGAACTCCCTGCCGCCATCGCAGCTCAATAAAGTCAACGATGAGGATGGAGTTGCGCACAATGATGCCGGCGCCGGCAATAAAGCCGATCATCGATGTTGCCGTGAAGAACGCGCCCATCGCCGCGTGCGCGGGCAGGATGCCCACCAGCGTCAGCGGAATTGGCGCCATGATAATCAGCGGCACCACGAACGATCGGAACCATCCCACGACAAGGATGTAGATCAGCACAAGCACGGCGGCAAAGGCGATCCCCAGGTCGCGGAAGACCTCGATGGTGATCTGCCATTCACCGTCCCACTTCATCGAGTAGTGGTTGGTGTACTTCGGCTGCTCCGCGTTGTAGCGCTGCAGAATGTATCCCGCGGGCAGGCGCAGATGATCGAGCTGCTTGTTCATCTTGAGGATTGCGTAAACAGGGCTCTCCTCGGCGCCGGCCACGTCGCCCGTGATGTAGACAACGCGCTTCAGGTTCTTGTGGTAGATGCTTTGCGGAATGATCTCGCGTTTAATCGAGACCAGCTCGCGCAGCGAGACCATGGTGCCGTTTGCGCCGGGCAGCTTGATGTTTTCCAGGCCGTGCTGGGATGAGCGGTCGGCGCGGTCGATCTCCACCACCAGCGGAATTGGTTCGCGTGAGTTGGGGCTGTGAAGCAGCCCGACCTTCATGCCTGAGGTAGCCAGTGCCAGGGCGTGCGCCACCTCCTGCACGGAGATGTGGTTTTCGGCGGCCTTTACCTGGTCAACGCTGATCACCAGCTTCGGTTGCGGATCGTTAACATACCAGTCCGTGTCCACTACCCCGGGGGTATGCAGAAAGATGGACTTGATTTGTTTGGCGACGCGAAGCTGGCCCTGGAGGCTGGGGCCGTAGACCTCGGCCACCAGCGTTTGCAGTACCGGAGGCCCCGGCGGCACCTCGGTTACCTGAACGCTGCGCACGCCGTAGCGGTTGGCCACGGCGTCAAGCAACGGCCGCAGGCGCTTGGCGATGTCGTGGCTCTCCAGGTGACGCTCCTTGGGCGATACCAGATTCACTTGGATGTCGGCCTCATTCGGCTGACGGCGCATGTAGTAATGGCGCACCAGGCCATTGAAGTTGTAAGGCGCCGAGGTGCCCGCGTAGATCTGATAATTCAGAACGTCCGGCTGATGCGACAGCTCATCGCCCAGTGCCTGTGTCACGTGGAGGGTCTGTTCCAGCGGCGTGCCTTCCGGCATGTTGACGATGACCTGCAGCTCGCTCTTGTTGTCGAAGGGCAGCATCTTCACGCGCACCAGTTCCAGCGGCACCAGGGCCACGGATCCAAGCAGCAGCGCTACCACGACGATGAAGAAAAGAATGCGATTACGCCGCGATTCGATTAGCGGTGTCATCACGCGACGGTAGAGACGCGTGCGCCAGTTCTCTCCCTCGGGTTCCAGCAAATGCGCTCCCCCCAGGTGTTTGCCCAGCAACCGAATCGCCGCCCACGGCGAAATCACAAATGCCACCATCAGCGAAAACAGCATGGCCACCGACGAGCCCACCGGAATGGGCCGCATATACGGGCCCATCAACCCTTGCACAAATGCCATAGGCAGCACCGCCGCCAGAACAGTGAAGGTGGCCAGAATGGTGGGATTACCGACCTCGGCCACAGCCTCCACCGTCACGTCGCTGCATGGCCGGTGCTGATTCTCGGGTAATCGGTAGTGGCGGACGATGTTTTCGACCACAACAATGGCGTCGTCAACCAAAATGCCGATGGAGAAGATCAGCGCAAAGAGCGTGACGCGGTTGATGGTATAGCCGAGGAAGTAGAACACCGCCATGGTGAGCGCCAGCGTGACGGGAATCGCGATCAGAACCACGCCCGATTCACGCCAGCCCAGAAACAGAGCGATGAGGAATGTGACCGAGAGCGTGGCCAGCAGCAGGTGTTCGAGCAACTCGTTGGCTTTTTCCTTCGCCGTCTGGCCGTAGTTGCGCGTTACCGTGATGTGCACGTCGTTGGGGATTACGTCGCCCCGCATCCGCTGCACGCTGGCCATCACCGCATTGGCGATATTTGTGGCGTTCGTGCCCTTGAGCTTGGCCACGCTGATGGTCACGGACTGGTATTGCGTGGGCACCTGCTTCGAGCCCGTGGTCGTGGTGCCATAGAGCACGTAGTTGGCCGCCTCTGCGGGCCCGTCCACAATCTTGTCTGCAACGTCGCGCAGATACACGGGCCGGCCATGATCCACCGACACGACTACCGATTCAAGATCCTTGGTACTGGTGAACAGGTTGCCCGCGTCTACTGAAATCTCCTGGTTGTTCTCAGCAAAGCTGCCCGTCTGCAGACGCGCGTTCGCGGCCTGCAGATGACCCACGATGGCCATGGGCGAAAGCCCATAGGCGTTCAGCTTTGCGGTGCTCAGCACCACGCGC
This sequence comes from uncultured Acidobacteriota bacterium, assembly GCA_963830225.1. GTDB lineage: Bacteria > Acidobacteriota > Terriglobia > Terriglobales > Acidobacteriaceae > Telmatobacter. The sequence continues at coordinate 341,725 of CAWHLO010000002.1, forward strand.
ATGGTGCGCGGCAGGCCGCCGACCACATGCGTTTCAGACACATTCGGAATTTGATCTATGTTGTGCTGAACTTCGTCGGCGATGGTGCGAAGCTGAAAGCCGTTGTAATGCGAGCCCCACAGCGAGAATGTCAGGATGGGCACGTCGTCAATGGATCGCGCCTTGATGATGGGCTGCGATGCGCCGGGCGGCAGAACCTCGAAGTTCGAATAAAGCTTGCTGTAAACCTTGATCAGCGCCTCTTCCTGTGGCGTGCCCACCAGGAAGCGCACGATGACCAGGCTCTGCCCCGGGCTCGATGTCGAATAGATGTATTTGACGCCCGAGATCTGATGTACCAGCCTCTCGATCGGCTCGGTAACGCGCTTTTCCACCTCCGCCGGTGACGACCCCGGCATAGCCGTGGTGATATCGAGCATGGGCACCAGAATCTGCGGATCTTCCTCGCGCGGAATCACCATGGTGGCAAAGGTGCCGATTGCCAACGCCGAAATGATGAACAGCGGTGTCAGCTTCGAGTTGAGGAATGCCTTGGCTACTTTTCCTGCTAATCCCAGGTTTTGATTCATGGCTGAACCCCATTGCTGGCCTCATTGCGGACATCGATACGTTTGCCGGCAAAGTCCCTATCTTCGGGCGTATCCACGATCCGTTCGCCGCCCGTAATTCCAGAGAGAACCTCAACCAAATTGCCGTGAACTGCGCCCAGCGTCACATAGCGAAGGTGTGCAATCCCCTGGCTGTCAAGCACGTAAGCGCACTCCAGCGAGCCCCGCTCCACCACGGCCGAGCGCGGAACAACAACCGCCTCATGCGTGCCGGTCGGGAACATGGCCGAGCCGTACATGCCGGCGCGTAACTTGCTTGACGAAGGCAGATTGATCTTCACGAGAAAGCTGTGGCTCGTGGGATCGGCGGCAGGCACGATCTCAGCAACAGCGCCCTCCAGTTGCTTCGGAACGCCATCAATGGAGACCGGCGTTTTCCTGCCCATGTGTACGGCGCCAATTGCGGACTCATCCACCGTGACCTGCAGTTGCAGAGCACCGGTGCGGTCCACCTGCAGCAGCGGTACGCCGGGCGCCGCCATCGTTCCGGGGTCGGCCATGCGCGCCGTAACCACGCCGTTAAATGGAGCCACAATGCGCGTATAGCCGAGCATGGTCCGCGCGGCAGAAGCCTGTTCTTCGGCGGCCTTTGTCTGTGCCTTGGCTGCATCCATCTGCGCTTCGGCGGCCTGGGCGCGGCGCGTAACCTCGTCCATCTCCTGCGGGCTTACGCTCTTTTCCGCCTGCAGTTGCTTGTAACGCGCCAGTGTGCTCGTAGCCAGCTTCGCATTGCTTTCAGCAGCAGTCTGTTGATTTTGCGCAGCCGCCACTGCAGCCTTTGCCTGCGCGGCAGAAGCGCGCAGCGCCGCACCTTCAATCACCACCAATGGCTGCCCGGCATGAACCGTGTCCCCGGCGTGCACCAGCACCTGTTGGACGCGGCCCATCACCTGCGCGGCGATTGCCGCGGTCTCCCGCGCATGAATCGTTCCCGTGGCGCGCAGTTCAGTGGGCATCTGCTGCTGGCTGCTTTCCACCACGTGCGCCGGCACGGTCTCAACCGGAACTTTCGGAGCCGTCTCGTTGCTGTGGCATCCGGCCACCAGCGCCGCGGAAGCGGCAAGTAAGCAACCCGATAAGAGCATTTTCATTGCAGTACCTCCGCCGCATCGGGAGTCAGTGTCCCTTCCGCGTATAGCAGTTGTGCATAAGACATGGCGTTGCCGTAAACGGCGTGCCAATAGTTGGTCTGGCTCTGCCGCTCGGCGTCGCCGGCGCGCAGTAGATCGGTGATGGTGGCAAGGCCCGCGTTGTAGCGGTTCTTCAGGATGCGCAGGTTTTCGGCGGCCTGTGCCATCGCCGCGCGTGCCGTATCGAGCGAGAGCTGTGCCGTTTCGCGCTGAATATGTGCGCGGCTCACGTCAAGACGAATCTGTTGTTGCGCCTGCGTATGCTGCGCTTCAATGCGCTGCCGTGCCGCGGTCTCCTGGGCCAGTTGATCGCGCTTGGCCAGCGGAAGAATATCGATGCTGACGCGGATGCCGGCCACCCAGTTGTTGCCACCGGAACTGGAGATCGAGCCGCGGTCTTCCTCCCAGTTGCCATAGGCGCTGATCGTCGGGCCAAAGTTCGACCGCGCCGCGCCCACTGCCGCGCCCTGCGCCTGCTGTGCTTCGCTCAGCGCCTTTAGATCGGGCCGCGTCTTTGCGGCCAGCGCCACCTCGTCCTTCAGTGACGACTGCGGAAACGTGTGCGGCTCAATGGGCTTCAGTGTTGAGGGCTGCAGGTCCGGCTCGCCCATCGCATTGCCCAGTTCAGCCCAGGCAATCTGAAGGTTCCCCTTCGCCGCAATCAGGTCTTCCTTGCGCGCGGCCAGGTTCACTTCGGCGGCCATGCGGTCTGACTGCACGGCCAGCCCGGCCTTCACGTGCTGGTCCACCTGCGTAAGCAGCGCCTGCGCCGTCTGCTGCTCATGCTGGGCAACATCCACCTGCCGCTCGGAGTAGAGAACGGCCTGGTAGGCCTTTACCACACGCAGCACAATCGCCTGGTCCACGGCTTTGCCTGCGGAGGCGGCGCTTTGCTTGTAAAGATCGGCGCGCCGAATCTGGCGTTGCGTCTTCAGCGAGTCGAACAGCATCCACGAGCCGGAGAAGCGGCTCGAAAAGTTGCCGAAGGGAAGCGGCCGGTTCAGCGAGTTGAGCGAGAAGTCGGCTTGCGTGAACTGGTGCTGGCGCAGCTTCTGGCCGAAGACATACACCGGGTCGTTACCGCGCGACATATCTTCTGTAAAGCTAAGCTGTGGAAGCAGTTGCGTGCGTGCCAGCCGGGCGGCTGCGGCGGCCGATGCGTTATCGGCGCGGGCGATATCCGCCTGCGGATTCCTGCCAAGGGCCCGGTCGATGGCCTGGCGCAACGTCATGGGCGGCGCCTGTGCCCAGGTCCCGGCGGGCACCATCAGCAGGGCAGCCGACAGGGCGAGAACGAAGTGCAGTCTCATCGTGTTCGCATTCCTTAGTTGGAGTTGCGTTCACGATAATAAAGCCGTTTGACCTTGGATTTGTTACAAATATGCCGCTATTTTTTTGCGTCAGGCTCGTTCAACATGTGCAGATATTCCCGGGTGAGCGCTGAGCGTAGCCGTGCAAGTACAGCCGGATCGCAGGCTTCCTCGAGCGAGCGGCAACGGTCGATGGCCGTGCGCAGATCGCGCAGGAAGGCCACACAATTGGGACAGGCATCGATATGAGCGCTCATCTCGGCGCAGGTACGGGTCTCCACGCGCCCGTCGAGATACTCAGAAAGGTTCGCGAAAAGCTCGCGGCAGGCCGCGGGGCGCTGGTTGGCCTTACGAAGTTTTCCATGGGGGCGCGGCTTTCCCGGCTTGTCGGGTGGAATGGAGTCTTCCAGTGCCCGGCTGATCTCCTTGCGCACACTCAGGCGCGCCCGGTGCAGGCGCACACGCACGGTGCCCGGCTGCAGGTTCAGGATCTGCGCCACCTCATCGGTGTCAAGGTCCTCCATATCGTGCAGCACCAGCACAATGCGCAGTTGCGCGGGGATCCGCAGAATCGCCTGACGCAGCAGGTCGCGCTGCTCGCCCCGCAGCACGCGGCTTTCCGGGCTGGGCGAGGGGTCACTCAGCAGGCGCGACAGCTCGGCCTCGTCGGGCATCAGTTCGTCCAGTGAGATCTGCCTGGGCCCGTTGCTGCCACGTCGCATCCGCCAGCAGCGGTTGCGTGTGACGGTGTAAAGCCAGACCGCAAGCGCCTTCGGCTCGTCAATTCGGGCAAGGTGCCCGAGCGAGCGGTAAAGCACCTCCTGCATGGTGTCTTCGGCATCTTCCCGATGCCCGCAAACCTTCATGCTGAAGGAGTAAACGGTATTCTGCAGCAGGCCAATCGCCTGTTCCACCGATTCCGGAGAATTGCTGCGCAGTAAACCGATGGCTTGAGTGAGTTCGGGTCGCATTCCAGGCGGTTCAGGTTCCATATTCAGTATATGGGTGCAGCACTGAAAACGCCTCCGGTGCCGTGCTCGCGGGTCGGGAATGCATCGATTTTCCGTATTTTGGCAGTAAACCGCTGAAAGCCAAAGATTTCGCTCATCGCCTGGGAAACTCGCTACTTACCGGACCGCGTCTCCTGGTTGCGCGAATTTGTGTGGCTGTAGGTCCGGCTGTGCGTCCGCAGGTTGGGATCGTGGACCGGAGGCCAGTCCCGGTCGGCACTGAAACCGTGGAGCAGGTGAGGATTGGGCCGGAATTTGGGTGGACCGCCGTAGAACTGCCGGATACGGCTCAGGACGATCCCCGCTCGCCCGTGCATGGAGCGAACAATGCCCCGGATGTCCACGTCCTTGTTCCTGTACTTTCTCAGGTCGCCCACGTCGTCCCAATCCTCGCGGAAGCTGACAATTGTGAAACGGCAGTCGGCATCCGGGGTCGTGGGCGGGCATACGTCGAGAAAACGAGTGCCATCGGGCAGCCGGACCACGTCGTAGATGTGCGCCGAGACGCACACATCTTTATGAATCATCTTTGACGCCTGATCGGCCGTGTAGCAGTGTTTGTGCCTGGCGCCAAAGCAGAGGACTGGCGCACACAAAGCCATGAACAGGAGCCAGCTCACGCGGCTCAAAGTCATCGCACTTCTCCCTGAGGAATTACAGGAAGAGTACCGCGATTTGCCTGGAGAGGGAAGCGGAGCCGTAGCCTTACTTGGTGCCCACCAGCTCTTCGCTCGTCGCCCGCTCCCCGTAGTGGCTCTCCACGTAGTGATCCAGAATCTGCTTGAATTCCGCCACGATGCCGTCGCCGCGGAGCGTGGTGTAAAGCTTCCCGTCCACGTAGACTGGCGCTTTCGGCTCCTCAAACGTCCCAGGCAGGCTGATGCCCAGATTGGCATGCTTCGATTCGCCGGGCCCGTTCACCACGCAGCCCATCACAGCAAGCTTCAGCTCCTCCACACCGGCGTACTTCTTGCGCCACTCCGGCATCGAGGCGCGCAGATAGCTTTGAATCTGCTCGGCCAGCTCCTGAAAATACGTGCTGGTCGTGCGTCCGCAGCCGGGGCAGCTCGTTACCTGCGGCATAAAGCTGCGGATTGAAAGCGATTGCAGAATCTGCTGCGCGGCCTGAACTTCTTCAGTGCGGTCGCCGCCGGGTTTGGGCGTCAGGCTCACGCGGACGGTATCTCCAATGCCCGCCAGTAGCAGCGGCGCCAGCCCTGCCGTTGAGGCAATCACGCCCTTCGTCCCCATGCCGGCTTCCGTCAGTCCCAAATGCAGCGGGTAGTCGCAGCGGTCGGCCAGCTGTGTGTAGACATCGACCAGATCGCGCACGCCCGACACCTTGGCGGAAAGGATGATCATGTCATGGCCCAGCCCATAGCGCTCCGCGGCGGTAGCGGAGTTCAGGGCGCTGGCGATCATGGCTTCAATCATCACTTCGCGCGCGGGCAGTGGATCGGGGCGCTTGTTGTTCTGGTCCATCATGCGCGTCAGCAGTGCCTGGTCCAGCGATCCCCAGTTCACGCCGATGCGCACCGGCTTCTGATTCTCCACGGCGCAATCCACCATGGTGCGGAAGTTCTCGTCATCTTTCCGCCCAATCGACACATTGCCGGGATTGATCCTGTACTTGGCGAGCGCCCGTGCGGTTTCCGGGAATTTCCTCAGCAGCAGATGGCCGTTGTAGTGGAAATCACCCACGATCGGCACATGAACGCCGCGCTTGTCCAGCCCCTCAACAATGGCGGGAACGGCCGCCGCAGCGTCATCGTTGTTCACCGTGACGCGCACAATCTCAGAGCCGGCAAGGGCAAGTGCGGCAACCTGCTCCACGGTGGAAGCCACATCTGCCGTATCGGTGTTGGTCATGGACTGCACGACCACGGGGACTTCCCAGCCTACGCGAACCTGGCCTATGTGCACTGTTGGGGTTTTTCTGCGCTGAATATCTGCCATGTTGCTAGTTTACCTGCGGGGCGGGTGCGCGGAATAGGGATTTGCTCAGCCGGTTTTCGCTGCTGGTCCTACACCGGGAACAGCGCCACCTCGGAGACAACTCCGCCGCTGTCTCGTGTCGCCCGCTCCACCGTAGCCTGCGTACTCGGCTGCAGATATCGACATCGCAATAACCAGGTTGGTTGTTCATGCCTAAAAGCGAAAAATCTCCTCTTCCAGAACGGCCTGGTCAAATCTGCGCGGCGCCCGTTCTTGCGGGGCGCCGCAGGTTGTTCAATACATGAGACAAAAGAGCTTCATCGGAACAGAAGAGGAGCAAATACGTAGAGGCTCCTCCTCCACGTCTGCCATTCGTGCGCGGTGCCGGGCGAGATATACATATAGCTGTTCGTGATCCCGGCAGCGATGAGCTGTTCCTGATGTGTCTTCAGATTTTTCGGACGCTCAAGCGAACCGCAGCTGAAGAAGAAGACCTTGAACTCCTTGTCGAATTTCGCAGGGTCGGCCATAGCGCCGTTGTAAAGGGTCTTCAAGTCGAGGGGGGGCATCGCAGCGCCATCTGGTTCCCGGCCGAACGGGGTACCCTGACCAAACATGGCCGCGCGGTCGCCGCTGAACAAGCCGATGTACGCGAACTTATCCGGGTTCGACATGCCGACTGCTTCGGTAATCATGCCGCCCATCGAAAGGCCCGCCATGGCCCGGTTGTCTTTATCGGTTAACGTGCGGAAGTGGCTGTCGACCCAGGGAATCAGATCGTTGAGCATCAGCTTCCCGTATGGACCGCCTCCAGGAGGAAATCCGCGGAACACGCGTCTGCGAGTCCGAGCCGCACCTGGCGCGGGAGGGGCTGGCATCGCGGGCGGCGGACCCACGGCACTGGTTTCCATCACAATGATCATGGGCTTGGCCTTGCCTTCGGCAATCAGGTTGTCGAGAATCAGATTGGCCCGGCCCATCTCGATCCAGACTCGCTGATCCTCGCCCCCGCCATGCTGCAGATACAGCACCGGGTAGCGAGTCGCGGTATCGGTCTCATATCCCGGCGGTGTGTAAACGTAGATGTGACGCCACGAATGGGCTGTCTTGGAAAAGTAGTTCCTGATCTGCACCGTGCCGTGCGGCACATCTTTCAAGCTATAAAAATCCACGCCCGGCTCGGGAATTTCAAAGCCGTTGCACATGTGGCCAAAGCCGATGAACGCTTGTGTCCCCGGATCCAGCACGATCGCCCCATCAACGATCATCCAGTAGTTGTGATACCCCGGGGCCTGCGGCGCGCTGGTATAGGTCCACACGCCATCGGCTCCCTTCACCATGTCATACGGAACATTGTTGATGGAAACCTGGACCTTCTTCGCGTCCGGGGCCTTGAAATGGAAAGTAACCCGGGAGTCTGCTTCAATCCTCGGATACTCGACGCGCGGAAAATTGTACGGCGAAGCATGCGCTGGAACGTTAGGCGCGGACGCGGAGCGCAGCGGAGCGGGAACCAACTCTTGCCTCCCTGTCTGAGCAAAACTTGTTCCACAAGCCAGAAGGGCCGCGCACAAAGCAACGAACAATGCTCGTTTCATAAGTGCAATCTCCAGGAATGGACTGAATGGCGTCTCCAACTCTAGCCTTATTCATCAAATAGTTCAATGGAATTTGCCGTCGACGAATACGCGCAATTCGCCGGCGCTGAGAGCTGAGAGAGGAGCGCCACAGCCCGTTTTTTCTTGCATCCGGCACGCAGAGCAGTCAATTCGGCCGACCGAGGCCGTTGGTCTCCATGCGAAAACATTCGCCCTATTCCATCCATCTCCAGCAGGAGAATCCGCATTTTCGCCCAGCCGCCGAGGCAGTGCTCATAATATGGAGATTGTGTCGCTGAGCGGGTAAGCCATGTCCACTAACTTTGTCGTTGAATTCCTGATCTGGATGCTTATCGCGGCGTCGGTGATCGCTCTGATCGCGGCGCGCCTGAGAATTCCCTACACAGTTGCCCTGGTCCTCGGCGGGCTGGCCATCGGTTCCATCTCCATTCACCTGCCGATCCTGGAGGCGCTGGTCACCTACAAACCGAACTGGCTCACTCCCAACGTCACCCTTGTCATATTTCTGCCGCCGCTGCTCTTTGAGGGCAGCCTCAAGCTACGATTCCGGCAATTACGAGAAAATGCCTGGCCCATCATGTTGCTGGCAACGCTGGGCGTGCTCGTGGCCACCCTGGTCACCGGATTTGCGGCACACTGGGTCCTCGGTCTTCCCATTCTGGTGGCGCTGGTTTTTGGCGCCATCACAGCGGCCACTGATCCCATCTCGGTCCTTTCCATCTTCAAGGAGATGGCGGTTCCGCGCCGTCTCGCGGTCACTGTGGAAGGCGAGAGCCTCTTCAACGACGGTACCGCTGCTGTGATGTACGGCATCCTCGTGGCCGGCATGGCTTCGGGCAGTTTTGGAATCTGGACCGGCATTCAGGAGTTTTTCATCGAGGTCCTCGGCGGCATCGCTTTGGGCGGAGCTCTGGGTTATGCAGTCAGTAAGCTCACTCAGAGAGTCGAGGAGCTGCAGATTGAAATCACGCTGTCGACTGTTCTTGCATATTCCTCGTACCTGATGGCGGACGCGCTGCACGTCTCGGGCGTGATTGCTGTTGTTGCCGCAGGCATCACGCTGGGCAATGTGGGCACAAGAATCGGCATGAGCCCACGGACGCGCATCGCACTGTGGTCCTTCTGGGAGTATTTCTCCTTCGTCGTCAACTCCCTGCTGTTTCTCCTTATCGGTTTGCAGGTTCATGTCGGCGTGCTTCTGCAAACCTGGCGGCCCACTCTCCTGGCGGTAGGCACGGTGATTCTGGGCCGGGTACTTTGTGTCTACGGACTCGTTCCCATCAGTAACCGCTTCGGATTCAAAATTCCGATGCGGTGGCAGCACATCCTGGTGGCGGGCGGCATTCGCGGGGCGCTGGCACTCGCGCTGGCGCTTAGTCTTGGCATCAACTTTCCTTATCGCCAGCAGATCCTGGCCATGACCTTCGGCGTGGTGGCGGTCACCATCATCGTTCAGGGACTCTCCATCAAGCCGCTGTTGCGCGCCCTGGGCATGAACGCCGTCCGTGAAGATGCCTATGAGATTGCACGAGTGCAGCAGATCGCCATCTCCTCCGCGCGCTCTGAACTGGACGATCTGTTGCGCGGCCATGTCATCTCCTATCCCGCGTACAACATTCTTCGCCAGGAACTCGACGAGCAACTGGAAAAGGCGAAGTCACAAGTAGAAGAGATCTACGGCAAGGACGCGACCCGCATCTATCCGGAGATCCGGCTGGCCAGAATGCGACTCATCGCCGCCGAAAAAAGCTCCATGGAAGAAGCCGTGCACGGCGGGCTTATCTCCCAAGAAAGCGCCAACAAACTGGTAGAGGACGCCGACAAGCAATTGGACAGTCTTACGCAGGAAGGGGAGGCGTAAGCCGCCGCAGAAATTTCGCAAAATTGTGGTGACAGCAGATACAGACTGCGTCTATGGGACAGCGCCATATTGCGTGAGTCGGAGTAGCCGAGGGGGACCGGATCAGCACGTCCGGTGCACTGAGCCGAAGGCATAGAAGAACGCGTTGCCTCTGAAGAAATGGGCTTGAGCTGCCGCGGAAGCGACTCCAATTTTGCAGGACTTCAGGGCGCAGTCTTCCATCCTTCCTTTCCCGCCGCCGTCAGCCGGACTCGATTCGATTCAGCCAGGGGCCGCCTCGACGCAGGAGGTTCTTCTATGCGGCGCTTGGCGATGATTTCCGGATTGTTAGCGGTGATCTGCCTGACCCCACCCGCAATGTGTCAACAAAATCGGACGTGGTGGGCTGCAGGCGAGTTTGGCGAAGGAGAATTCAAGCTGCACTCTGATCAGGTGGACAGCAAGCGCGACCCGGCCTTCGCCATGGGTTTTGTCGCCGGCCACCGGTTGGGCAATCGTGCTCGTGCCGGATTGCACGTGAACGGTTGGCTCCTCGAAACTTTTGATATCAACGATCCAATGGTGGGCCAGAGCCTGACCAACGTAATGGGCGTACTTGACGCCTTTCCTTTTCGGGAGTGGAATCGCTTCTTCGTGCGCGGAGGTCTGGGCCTTTCCATATACGCTGACAACCGGAATACCGGGTCTGGTGGAAAAGGCTTGGCGTGGGAGGCTGGTGCAGGATACGAGATCCCGCTCAGTGAGCAGATTTTCCTCGCGCCTACTGTGGCGTATTCGCAAGGATACTTGAACGACGTGCACAGCCGCGTCGGTCCTGCCACTGGACGGCGATTTTCTGTGGCCGAATTCAAAATTGCCGTGGTGTATCACTTCGGGTTGCGCCGGGAATAAGGGTTTCATCGGCGGCCAGTCGTACGGTGGATGAGGCCGAAACCTCCCTTTCGGTGCCGCGCCATATCGCCGGCCAATTTGTGCAGCGCCAATTCGTGGCGCGGGGCAAAGTGCTTTCAGTTTCAGTCATCTAAAAGCATATCTATATGTTCAGCTTTAACTGTGCATTATGGACCCGGAATCGCGCATTGAGAGTGCCGGCATTTGAGGTGGGCCGACAACGTGCGGTAGGATGGCATTCGGTTTGGAATAACGGGGGTCGGTGCAAAACACACATAAGAGACACTAAACAGGATCGCCGGGCCGTGGCTCGATTCGATTGCAGATAAAGCGGACGAAGCGACCGGGAGGTTCAGGAAGAGACAGGCGTTTCTATGATGGAATTCCACATTGGTCGGAATGCGCGCGAGCGCTACCAGTTTGCCACGACCCTCTTCTCCTTTTCGGGGAACGTGGTACTGGCCGATATGCCGGCGTGCCGTGACCTGACGCATCGCATGAACCAGGTGCGCGAAGCGGAAAAGTTTCCGGAGCGTGCCGTGCATGCGGGATCGCTCTTCGCCATGGGCCTGATTGACGAGGCCAGCCACGTGCTGATGGCGCGCTATCGCGAGCAGACGGATCCCCAGGTGATCACCGCGGCGCTCGACTGGTTCGGTGCGCAGGTGGGCGCTGATGCGCTGGATAAAATGCTGCTGCACTTTGTGGAGCATTTCCCCGGTTCCAGCGTGATTCGCGGTGAAGTGACGCCCGCTCAGTGGCTTGCGGGCTCAACGGCGGGAACGCCGCATCGCGCCGTGGCGATGGAAGAGTTGATGCTGCTGTGGACGGCAAACATCAATGAGGCCTTCAAGCCGTTCGAAGAGCTCTTTGAAGACACCATCCTGGAAGAAAAGACGGTCTACGTGCAGGTCATGGCGCGGCTGCCGGAGTACTTCGCATCGCGCCCGCTGATTCCCGTGGCCGGCGGCAAGGGCATGAGCCTGCTGGATTTGCTGCGCGCTCCGGCGCTGCGCGCGCCCGATTCGCTCAGCGCGCAACTTGCCATTATCCGCCTTCTGTGGCGGGTCGTGATTGGCGATGCGCTGGACCGGATGCTGTTGATGGCCGGCGAGATTCTGCGCGAGGAAGAGCTCGCGATCTGGGCCATGTACAACCCTCCGGGTGCGGGCCGGCAGCGGCAGCAGGGCGGCATCACCAGCGAGTCGCAGGTCCCCGAGTTCGGCAATCTTGCCTTCGAGTACGAGAAATTCTCGCAGGACACGCACTGGATGCCGAGCGCGGTGCTGATGGCCAAGAGCACTTACGTGTGGCTGACGCAGTTGAGCCGCAAGTATGGGCGCCATATCGGCCGGCTTGACGAGATTCCCGACGAAGAGCTGAGGCTGCTTGCCGATCGCGGCATGAATTCGCTCTGGCTCATCGGTCTCTGGGAGCGGAGCCGTGCCTCCAAAACCATCAAGCAGCTCTGCGGCAACCGCGATGCGGTGGCTTCCGCCTACTCGCTTTACGACTACACGATCGCCGAAGACCTTGGCGGAGAAGCTGCTTACATTAATCTCCGCGACCGCGCCTACCACCACGGCGTCCGGCTGGCCTCCGACATGGTGCCAAATCACATGGGCATCGATTCGCCGTGGGTCGTCGAGCATCCTGATTGGTTTATCTCGCGCTGGCAGCCCCCATATCCGGCCTACAGCTTCAACGGACCTAATCTCTCCAGCGACGGCCGCGTAGAGATCAAGATCGAGGATCACTACTTCGAACAGTCTGACGCTGCAGTGGTTTTCCGGCGTCGCGACATGGCGACCGGCGAGACGCGCTACATCTACCACGGCAACGACGGCACCAGCTTCCCCTGGAACGACACGGCGCAGCTCGACTACTTGAATCCGGCTGTGCGCGAGCAGGTCATCCAGACCATCCTTCACGTCGCTCGTCTCTTTCCGGTCATCCGCTTTGACGCAGCGATGACGCTCGCCAAGCGCCATTTCCATCGTCTCTGGTTCCCGGGCCCCGGTTCCAGCGGAGCGATTCCCTCGCGCGCCGAGTACGCCATGACGCAGGCCGAGTTCGACAAGGCAATTCCGCTGGAGTTCTGGCGCGAGGTAGTGGACCGCGTTGCGGCCGAAGTGCCGGGCACACTGCTGCTGGCTGAGGCCTTCTGGCTCATGGAAGGGTACTTCGTGCGCACGCTGGGCATGCACCGCGTGTACAACTCGGCGTTCATGAACATGCTGCGCGACGAGAAAAACGCCGAGTACCGGTCGGTCATCAAAAATACGCTGGAGTTCGATCCCGACATCATGAAGCGCTACGTCAACTTCATGAGCAATCCCGACGAGCGCACGGCAATCGACCAGTTCGGAACCGGCGATAAGTGCTTTGGCGTGACGGTCATGATGGCCACGCTGCCCGGTCTGCCCATGTTCGGTCACGGACAGATCGAGGGATTCACTGAGAAGTACGGCATGGAATACCGCTGGCCGCGGTATGAAGAGAATCCTGACGAGTCGTTGGTAGCACGCCACCAGCGCGAGGTTGCGCCGCTGCTGAAAAAACGCTGGCTGTTCGCAGAGAGCGATAATTTCCTCCTTTACGACTTTTACGAGCCTTCCGGCGCCGTGAACGAACACGTGTATGCCTACTCGAACCGCAGTGGCAGCGAGAGTGCCCTAGTGGTTTACAACAACCACTACGGATCGACGCACGGCACCGTTGATTTTTCCGCCGCGTATGCTGACAAGGGCGCCGGCCAACTGCGCCAGCGCCGTCTGCGCGAGGGGCTGGGGCTGAGCGGCGACACGTCGGTGGTGCTGGCGTGGCGCGATTCGCTCACCGGCCTGGAATACCTGCGGCGCGCCGGCGATGTCGTTGATCGCGGCTTGACGCTTGATCTGCATGCCTATCAGTCCCACGTGCTTCTCGACTGGCGAGAACTGCGCGCATCGGCGGAGCAGCCCTGGGATCGGCTCTGCGACTGGCTCAACGGGCGCGGGGTCCCCAGTCTGGTCGAAGCGCTTGTGGAATTGGAACTCCAGCCGGTGCACGATGCGCTGCGTGAGGAGCTCGAGCCCAGTCTGGTGCGGCTGATTTCCGACCTCGCCGAGGCGCCACGTACTCTGGCTGTAGCCAAGCCGGCGGCGATGGAGCGTGAGCGCACTGAAGCTGTGGAGCGGGCATGGGCTCTCAGCGAGCGGTTCGTCCAGATAGCCCGAAACGGATATCTGGCGCGGCTGGCGCGCGAAGGCCGGCCTGCCGGTCCAGAGAAGCCGGCTGCTCTGGATAAAGTGGGTGCGACACAGCGGAATCGTGTGCGTGCCGCAATGCATTTTCCGGCGGTGGAGACGGCGTTCGCCACTCCCTGGCCGTCGGCGGCGCGGCGCGTGTTGCCCAGTGTCAGCCCCAAATTCACGGCCACCGCATTGTGGGGTCCGGTGCTCGGCTGGTGTGCCGTGCAGGCGCTGGCGGAGTATGTGGCGGCAGACGGCACCGAGCGCACCGCACAGTTCGCGCTCGATCTCTTTGACAGGCTGCGGCTGCGTGAGCCGCTGGCGAGGGCCTTTGAGGCGCTGGGCCTAGAAGGCCAGGAAGCCTGGCGGGCGGCAGCGCGCATCAAGGTTCTTCTGCTGGCAAGCGCCGGCGGAGAAAAGCAGCCGGAACTGGAACCAGAAGCCGCAGAATCGCCCGCGATTGAGGCTGCCGCGGAGAAAGAGCAGAAACCGGCGGAGCCCACCGCTGAAGCCGCACCCGCAGCCGAAGCCGCACCTGTAGCCGAAGCCGCACCTGCATCTGAAGCTGCTCCTGCCGTGGCCGAGGAAGAAGGCTTCATGCCGCGTAGATTGTGGCTCGATCCCGATATTCGCTGGCTGACGGGCCTGCATGAAGCCGAAGGCCACCACTACGTGATTCAGGAGCGCTTTGAAGAACTGCTCTGGTGGCTGCAGATGCCGGCTTTGCTCGATCTGGCCTCGCAGTCGGCTCCCGCATACGAGGTGACCGAGGAGATGGGCAAGGCTGTCGCTGAGGCGCTCAAGACGGTGGAGGACGCCGGCTATCGCGTCGACGAGCTCATCGGCGTCAAGAAAGAAGAAGCAGCCGAGACCGCGAATGCTGAGGAAGTTTCGCCACCGGAGGAACCGGAAGAAACGACAGCTGAGCCAAAGAAAAATTGACTGATCCGCTGATACGTATCATGATATGTATCAGCGGAGGAAGACTATGGCTGAAACCAGGAAAGCTCGTGTGTTTATGACTGGGCGCAGTCAAGCCGTGCGCATACCTGCCGAGTTTCGCTTCCATGCCAGCGAAGTGTACGTGCGTCGAGACGAACAGACAGGCGATCTGATTCTTTCCCAGGCTCCGGCAAGCTGGGATGAGATATTTGCGGCGCTTGACGAGGCTGAGTTTCCGGCGGAGTTCATGGCAAAACGCGAACAGGGAGTTGCCGAGACGCGCGAGGCGCTATGACGCGTCTTTACATGCTGGATACAAATACGGTCAGCTACATCCTGAAAGGCATGTCTTCAGCGGCTCGCAGAAGACTTGCCGGGCTCAAAGCAGGCGAAGTGGCTTGCATCTCTGCGATTACTGAGGCAGAGCTCTGGTACGGGCTTGACCGTGTTGGCGGAGGAGACCGGCGGCGGAATGCCCTGCACACATTTCTGGAGCGCATCAAGGTTCTGCCGTGGGGCAGGGAAGAAGCTTTCACCTATGGGGCATTCCGCTCGAAACAGGAAGCGATTGGACGGCCGCTGGGACCACTGGATACCCAGATTGCCGCGCATGCGATTGCGGTAGGAGCGGTGATTGTCAGCAGCGACGCCGCATTTCAGCATGCTCACGGCCTGCCCGGGTTGGAAGTTTGGGCCACGGATCTCTGACCTCCGGTTAGCTGCACGTGCAATTTCGCTACGGGGGCAGAGGCTGCAGGATTTGAAGAATTAAAAATTTGGGTGCACCCAGGACGCGCGTGGATTGCCCTGGTTTGTCGCACGCGGTAATGCCTCGTACAATCACTGGAGGGCTGGCGGCGCGGCGCGCGGCGGCTCAGGGAACCGATGAGCGAAGAGAAAACAGGAACAACCACCCCGCCGAAGATCGTTTCGCCGGTGTGGAGCAAAGTGGAGCAAGCGCGGCACCCGCAGCGGCCGTATCCCATGGACTTGATCGAGCGGATCTTCACGGATTTCAGCGAGATTCACGGCGATCGTGCCTTTGGCGATGATCAGGCCGTGGCCTGCGGCATGGCTCGGCTTGACGGCGAAGAGGTGCTGGTCGTCGGCATCCGCAAGGGCGGCACCACCAAGGAGCGCATCAAGCGCAACTTCGGCATGCCCAGCCCGGAGGGTTACCGCAAGGCCCTTCGCTGCATGAAGCTGGCAGAGAAGTTCAACCGGCCCGTCATTGCGCTCATTGATGTCACAGCGGCGTACCCGGGAATGGGCGCGGAGGAACGCGGCCAGGCCGAGGCGATCGCCCGGAACATCCGCGAAATGGCGCGCTTGAAGGTGCCCACCATCGCGGTGATTACCGGCGAGGGCGGCTCCGGCGGAGCGCTGGCGCTGGCCGTCACTGATCGTGTCCTGATTCTGGAGAATTCCATTTACTCGGTGATTCCGCCGGAAGGCGCGGCTGCCATCATGTGGCGCGACATCGCGCACAAGGATCGCGCGGCAGAGGCGTTGCGCGTGACCGCGCCGGACGTGGCTTCGCTGGGCTGTGTCGATGAGATTATTCCCGAGCCCTCGGGCGGCATCCACGAGGACCGGGAAGCGGGAATCGAATTGCTGGGAGATGTGATTCGGAAACATCTGGCGGAGCTGAAGGCGATGCCCGTCGATGAGATGGTAGCCGCGCGGCAGCGGAAGTTCCGCAACATAGCCCAGTTCTATACCGAAGAGTGAGCTCGACAGGCAGCGAAAGAGGGGATGATTTTGCGCACGATTCCGGAGAGGCGTCCCTTATTGGATAATGCCCAGGTTCCGCCCGCTGGAATGAAAGCATCACCCCACCCGTATACTTCCAAAATCATGCGCTTTTGCGTAGCTGGAGAAGCCGCGAGGGTAGTCGCATGACGACAGCTGTGGCAAGCGAGAACCGGCTCCGCGCCTATGCGCAATTTGTCGTCGGCGTGATCTATTTCTTCGTGGCCGGCACGCTGGCCCATTATGGCGCGCAGGGCATGACTGGCGAGGCGTGGTTTCCGCTGCTTGACCAGGCCCTCCTGGTGCTTTTGCTTCTGCTCGGCTATGCCACCATGGGCTTCTGGTTCAACCGGCAGTTGCATCCCTCCCGCGAGCAGGGTTGGCCGTTTCGCAAGGGCTGGCCGCGCGAGGTGGGAATTGGGCTGGCGGTTGGTTGGGCTGTTGCGGTGGTCTGTGTCCTTCCCATGGCGCTGGATGGCGGCATCGCCATGAGCTTCTACACGGGGCTCTCTTCGTGGCGCTGGCTGGCCTTGGATGCGGCGTTCTTCGCACTGATGGCGATGGCGGAAGAGATTGCCTTCCGCGGGTATGCTTTTCAGCGGTTCGTGGCGGCAGTGGGCCCGCTGGGAGCCACGCTGGGCTTTGCTGCGTATTACGCCATTGTGCAGTCCTTACTGCCCGGGTCAAGCCGCGCCAGCTTTTTCGTTTCTCTGGCATTGGGCGTCGTTCTCTCCGCCGCATATCTCCGCACGCGTGCGCTCTGGTTGAGCTGGGGGCTGAACTTCGGCTGGAAGGCAAGCCGGGCATTGATCTTCGGCCTCGCGGTCACAGGGTTGAACGACCACTCGCCGGTGGTGCAGGGTAACCCGATGGGGCCGTTCTGGGTAACCGGCGGCGGTTTCGGGCTTGACGGCACCTGGATCGCGTTCGTAGTGCTGCTGGCAGCTCTGCCTCTGGTCTTCCGTGTCACCCGCGAACTGGACTTCCGCTACAACGCGCCGGAGCTTGTCCCAGCCGGAATACCAGTGGACCTGGATGCTGCGGCGCGCACGCAGCATGAGGCCGCAATGGGGCCTGAGCCGGCTCCCGCCCTGGTTCAAATTGTGCCGGCCCACGCGCCTGCGCAGCCCCCAGTGCCGGGATCGGCTGAAACACCCTCCCACACCCAATAAGCGCGGCAAACGCACGAATATGGTGCGCATCCAAACAATTTGAAGGCGGATTTGCCTTTTCCCCTCAAAGAGGGCTATCTTTTGCCCAAAGCCACTGTGCAGACGCGGGAGGCTTTCATGAATAAGCAACACCTTCCCGAAGTGCGTGGAACGGCGGGCCGTATTGCTGATGCGACCGTTTGCGGAAAACTGTGCCGAATTGCGGTTGCAGCCTCACTTGCCGCTTTGCTTACCGGTACAGTTGCTGTTGCGCAGGTTATAACCGTCGATACCAGCGGCAATGGACCGGTTGCCACAACGTCGAATGCGCCCGTGGACCGCCGCTTTGCACAAATTGAACCCACCAACATTGAGCTTCCCAAAGCTCCTATCGATAAGCGCGGTCAGTTGATGCTGGTGCGCTATCTTCAGGCAGAACAAGGCTTTGCGATGCGTCCGATTCCGCGTGGGCATAAAGGCCTGACGCTGGAAGCGAATGGAAAACTCAGCCCGGCCGGGGAAGGCTACCTGAACATGGTGACCAAGAACGGGATTTCAATCGATCCCGGCGCCCGCGTGGTAATCACCAATGTCAAGGTCGAGCGCTCAAAGATCGTTCTGGATTTCAATGGAGGACCGGATCCCAAGCATCGTTTCCTGCGTCACGTCCAGATTGGGATGGGCCCGGGAATGACCCAGCCGGTCGTGCAGGGTACCGGGGAACAGCCCACCGGCTCACGGTTGACGCTGAAGTTTCATGGTCATGTCCCCAATCTGACGGGAAGCCAGGTTGAGGATCTGCTGGCGCCGCTGGTCTCGTTCAAGGTGAAGTCACCCATCCAGGCCTATACGGATACGCTGCCGAAGGAACTCAAGAAAGCAATCCTCGACCACCAGGTGCTGGTCGGCATGACGACCAAAATGGTCAGGTTTGCGAAGGGCGATCCGGTCAATAAGTATCGCGAAGTCGATAACCTGATGCCCGTCAGCATCTGGATGTACGGTAAGCCGCCGAAGACGGTGACGTTTGTTCACGTCAACGGCAACCGCGTCATCCGTGTGGAGATCGCAAAGGTGGGTAAGCCGCTCGAGGTCTTTACCAAAGACGTGGTAAGCCCAATGATGCTTGCCAGCGGCAAGCCGATCGTGACAGCGGAGAATGTGCATCCCATCCAGGAAGGCGATGTCCACCGCAATCCGGATACGCAAGCCCCTGCTCCTCCGCCCACGCTCCGCGCTCCCGGTGAAAAACTACCGGACGGAAGCCGGACCGGCCAGGGTACATACGGGCCTGTCTATTTCCCGCCGGCTACGAAGGACCCAGACAGCGGGCCAAGCACCACGTTAGGCAAGAATCCCGACGTGCAGCCGCCGGCCCAGACGACGCAGAAAAACTCCGCGCCTGCAGCCAACCAGCAGACTCAGCCCGCGAGCGGAGAGCAGCAGACAGCGCCGTCTAATCCGCAGCCGCAGTAGCTGGCGGAAGCTCGAGCCGTCCAGCCACCTGACAACCGGCATTCATGTAAACTGAGAGGAGCGAGTTCTGCGCCTTTGCTTCGCTGAGAGCGTGGCGGCAGGTATAAGAGACTCGGCGTTGAAGCCGTGTGCAGACGTTGCGCACGTGAGCAGAGACAACACCATAAGGAGAAACAGCCGAAAATGGCCAAGATCGCAAAAACAGGTGATCGCAAGAAGATCATGGATACCGCCAAGTCGACCGAGTGCCCCAAGTGCAGCAAGCCGACTCGGGTAGTGAAGCGCGTGAAGGACCGGGAACGGAATATTCCTGGCGGGATGTACATCTCTTGTTCCGCATGCGATTTTTACGAAAAACTATAAGCAACAGACAAAGGTTGCATGCAGAAGAGCCTGGCGCGATGCCGGGCTTTTCGGTTCTTACGGCTCACCCCCGGGGCTCAGCTTTGCGATTGAGACTCCATAGCCTCTGCCATCTGGTGGATGATCGTTTCCGCGGCCTCGGCCGGATCCGGGGCCTGGGTAATGGGACGGCCAACCACAAGATAGCTGGCGCCGGCTCGGATGGCGTCGGCGGGTGTAGCGATTCGTTTCTGGTCGCCGGCTTGCCCGCCCGCGGGACGAATGCCGGGAACCACGAGAACGCCTTCGGGTCCGGTGAGTGCGCGCAGAGCGGCCGCTTCCTGCGGAGAGCAGACAAAGCCGCGGATTCCGGTGCTCAGGCCCATCCGGACCAGCATCTCCGCCTGCTCGGCCGGGGAACGGCCGATGCCGATCGCGTGAAGCTGCTCGGCATCCATGCTGGTCAGCACGGTCACGGCGAGCAGTTCCGGCGGGTTAGGCAGCCCGTCGAGCGCAGCGTGGGCGGCGCCAAGCATGGCCGGGCCGCCGAGTGCATGGAGGGTAAGCATGCGCACCCCCAACCCCGCGGCCGAGCGCACAGCTCTGGCAACGGTGTTGGGAATGTCGTGCAGCTTCAAATCGAGGAAGACGGAATGCCCGCGCGCTGCCAGTGGCTCCAGCATGGCTGGTCCGGCGGCGGTGAACAGTTCGAGGCCCACCTTGAACCACTGGCAGTGGCGCTCCAGGCGGTTCACAAGGTCGAGCGCCGCTGCTGCGCTGGGGGCATCCAGCGCTACAATCAGGCGGCGGCGTGCTTCTTCAATACGCTCGGGTGGAAGCGGTACGGGCGCGCCTGCGGTGGCAAAAGTCGGATTCAGCCTTTCCGGGATGGGCATAATGAGATCGTAAAGCATCCAATGCCCGGAGGGATGCAGGTCGGGTGGGAAACCCCGGACCTAACGCAGTGAGCATTGCTTCCGTCGATGGAAGAGGGCAAAGATTGATTGGGCTACAGGATTTCTGGCAGGGGAAAAGGGGACCGTTGAGCTTGAAGAGGGTATCGCTCAGAATGAGCGGATTGGTTTTGGCGCTTGCGCTGCTCTGTGTGGGCGGAAGGGCATGGGGGGCGGAAGTCAGCACCAATCCCATGAATTATGATCCCCAGGTCCGCGAGGCCTATCAGGATTTCTACAACCTCGATTACGCGGCGGCGGTGGCCCGCTTCGAGCACTTTCGCGAAGAGCATCCCGGCGATCCTCAGGCCTCAGCCTACCTGCTGAATGCCGTCGTTTTTCAGGAGCTTTACCGGCTCGACCTGCTGGACACGACCTTTTACGCCACCGACGGATTTCTCTCCGGCAAGCATGCAACCGCCGACGATCCCGCCGTGCGCAAGCGGGTTCAGGATTTGACTGACGTAGTGGTGCAAGAGGCGGACCAGCGCCTGAAAAAGAATCCCCGCGACGTGAATGCGCTCTTTGCCCGCGGTTGGGCGCGTGCCCTCGAATGCGCCTATGTGGCGATGGCGGATCGCAGCTTCCGATCGGGATTCGGCTTGGCGTCGAAGGCCAAGAACGACGAGGAACGGGTGCTCGAACTCGATCCCAACTATGTGGATGCCAAGCTGGTGGTGGGTGTCTATCAGTATGTCGTCGGTGCGCTGCCCTGGCCATTCAAGTTTTTCATCGGGTTTATCGGGATCACCGGCTCCAAGTCGAAGGGAATGGCGCTTCTGCAGGACGCCGCCGATCACGGCGTAATCACCAGCGTTGAAGCGCGAACCGTGATGGCTCTCTTCCTGCGCCGGGAAGGGAAGTACAAGCAGGCTGTCAAGATCGTTCGCGGGCTTGAGGCCGAGTTTCCACACAATTTTCTCTTCAAGCTGGAAGAAGCCAATCTGCGCAAGGACGACGGCGAGGGTATGGCGGCCGTTTATGCCTATCGTGAGGTGATTGCGGACGCCGAAAAGCCGGGATATTTTGCCTCGGCAAAGCTGGAACTGGCCGACTATGGCCTGGGCGAGGCGTTGCGCGGCCAGCGTCATTACCGGGAGGCTGCCGAGGCCTACGAGCACGCGGCATGGACCAGGGATGTGGGCATCGAACTGAAGATCCGGTCCCTCGTGGCAGGCGGTAAATGCCGTGATTTGTTGGGCGAGCGCAAGCTGGCAATTGCGGACTACCAGGCCGCCATCGAGGCGGCGCCTGATACGAGCCGCGCCGATGAGGCCCGGAAATACCTGCGCAGCCCTTACCGCGGGAGTTGAACGCAGACTTCGGTCCCGAGCGGATGAGGGAACCGCGGCCAGAGGAATCGCGTATCTTTTAGGTGAGTAGCCAGAATCGAGGAGGCGGCGAAGATGGCGGTTTATTGTCAACAGTGCGGATCCAGGATGCCGGGTGGCGCGCGCTTCTGCTCGAGCTGCGGGGCAGCAATTTCCGTGGCGGCAATGCCCGCCAGGCCCCTGACGCGGCCGCGCGTGGGCCGGCAGATTGCGGGCGTGTGCGCAGCGCTGGCCAGGCGCTATGGCTGGGATGTCACGGTGGTGCGCATCATCGTCGTGCTTGCGTTCATCTTTTCGAGCGGATTGATAGGCGTGGCCTATGTGGCCGCCTGGATCGGTATCCCCGAGGAGCCGCTCAGCCTGCCGGGTGCACCGGGAGCGTATCCTCCTGGTATATGAATACGACCTACGAATCGCAAGGTATGCGGCTGGCGTTCACTGATACGGGCTCCGGTGTTCCCGTGGTCTTTTTGCATCCCACGCCGCTTGACGGCGACTACTGGCGGCCTGTCGTCTCAGAATTAGCGGGAATCCGTGCAATTGTTCCCGACCTGCGCGGTCACGGTGCTTCCGAACTCGGACAATTGCCGGCGGGTGAATTTGAACGCGTTCCCGATGCCCCCGTGATGACCATGGCGCAACTGGGTGCCGACATTCTCGCTCTCCTCGATCATCTTCAAATTCAGCAGGCATTCTTCGCGGGCTGTTCGATCGGCGGCTATGTACTGCTGGAACTTTGGCGCAGGGCGCCGCAGCGGATGCGCGGGCTGGCGTTTGTCTGCTCCAAGCCGCAGCCGGATGCTGAAGCCGGTCTTGCGAAGCGGGCTGCCACGATTGCCACAGCGCGCGCTGAGGGCGTCAGCAAGCTCTTTGACGGAATGGCGCAGAATCTGGTCGGTGCTTCCACGCGAGAGCGGCAACCGCCGATCGTGGCGGAAGTGCGTGCCCGCATGACGCTCACGGTGGATGCGCTTGTGGCGGTGCAGGCAGGTTTGGCGGCGCGGCCCAACTCCACGCCAACCGTGGCCACAATCAATGTCCCGGTGCTGGCGATAGCCGGAGGAGAGGATTCCGCTGTGACCGTGACAGATATGGAAGCCTTTCGCGTGGCGCCTGGTGGCTGCGAATGGCATCTTATTCCCAACGCCGGCCACCTTGCAGCGT
Source organism: uncultured Acidobacteriota bacterium (assembly GCA_963830225.1). Classification (GTDB taxonomy): domain Bacteria; phylum Acidobacteriota; class Terriglobia; order Terriglobales; family Acidobacteriaceae; genus Telmatobacter. The sequence goes on from CAWHLO010000002.1 coordinate 364,433, forward strand.
ATGAACAGCCCCACAAGGTTGCAGCCCTCATGGCTGAGTGGCTGCGGCGTCACGGTGCCTGAAGATATTAGCCCCCTCGGAAGCTAAAAAGTCACGTGTGCATCGTCCAGAAAAGCAACCTCGTAGCGCGAGCCGGTTTCCATCAGTTTTTCGATGGCTTCGACCTGGGCGATTCCTCCTCGCGCGCCGGTGCCGGTACAGTTCAGCGCCGCTGCGGCACACGCGAAATCGAGTTGGCGTTGCAGCGGCCAATCCTGCAGCAGAGCGTAGATGAAGCCGGCGTGAAAGATGTCGCCGGCACCGGTCGTGTCGGAAACAGCGACGCGATACGCGGCATTGTGCAGCAGCCGCTTGCCATCCCATGCGAGCACACCGTCCTGCCCAAGCGTGGCTGCCGTCAGGCGGCAGCCAAAGCGCGTGGAGATACGCTGCAGCGCGTGGTCAAGATGCGTTTCGTTCATGAGGCGGCCCGGGAAGTCGCGGCTCACAATGAGATAGTCGATGTTTTCGATCAGGTCCTCGACACCGGGATAGATCTCATCGAGATCGGCGATGACGGGAACGCCCGCTGCACGCGCCCATTTGGCCGCGGTCAGTGCTGCACTTGGATTGTGTCCGTCGATGAGAAGCGCACGCGCTCTGTCTACCCATGCGGAATCGAGTTCTTCACCCTGCAGAAGGAGCCGGTCGTCGCGCCGGCACAAGACCGTGCGTTCGCCGCCCGCATCGACGAGTATGAGCGACTGCGGGCTGGCGGCTTCCGCGACGGTAACAAGATGCGCCTCTACGCCGGCCTGCGCAAAGGCATCGCGATGCAGCCGCGCTGCGTCGTCATCGCCAAGCTTTCCCACGTAGCGGGTGCGCAGTCCCCACCTCTGGCAGGCGACGATCGCTGTGGCCGTTTCCCCGCCCGGCAGCATGTTTACATTCCGGTACTCTACTTTGGAGCCGCGCTCAGGAAATGCGGCGAGCGGGATGAGAGTGTCCATGGCATTCGCTCCCACTCCCACCACGTCTACGATTGGTAAGTCTGTCACTCGGTCATTGTATGGGGCAGCCGTAAAGGCTGACAAAGGGTGGTCGCTGGTGATTTACTTTTGCAGGGAGATTCCTTATGAGTGAAATCGGTATTGAGAATCCTGGGCGTCGAAGCTTTTTGCGCGCGGCGCCAGTGGCGGCGGCGGCAGGATTTGCGCTCGCTGATGCTTCGTTGTTTGCTTCACCCGCGGCAGGCGCGGCCCCAATGAGTGAGCACGCAAAATTCCAGGTCATCAGTGCGGCAGAGATCGAAAAAGATGTCATGAATACTGAGAAGAAACCGGGCAACGTGACTCTGGTAGAAGAGAAGGGCGTCTGTTTCAGCATGGTCCTGACTTCTGAGAAGGACAAGACTGCTCCGGAGTTTGAGTCGCATGCGCACCGCGATCATATCTTCCAGATCCTTGAGGGATCGACGGTATATGAAGTGGGCGGCACGCCAAAAGGCGGACACATGATCGCACCGGGTGAATGGCGCGGGCCTGAAGCGGTAGGTGCCACAAAGATCACCCTGCACAAGGGCGATCGCTTGATCGTTCCCCGCGGAACGCCGCACAAGCGGAGCACGGCTGGCACGGTAACTTTCACGCTGATCTCGCCTGAAGGAGAAGTGAAGGCATAACGGACCGTATTACCGATCACAAAAAGCGCCGGGTGCTGCGAATGCTCACCCGGCGCTTTTTTGTTGCATTGCCTTGTTCCTTTATCCTCCGCAATGCGACTTTTTATTGATGAAATTCAAGTGAAAGCCGCACGCGTACTGAGCCGCCATAATTGGATCGCTGCGAGAGATCGAAAGCATCAGATATACGCGAAACCGGAAAAGAAAGACGAACGCAAAGCAAAAGTTCTCTTTGCGCATTGATATCGCGGTAGTTATTATCCCTCCTGGTTTATTCATTCGATTCAGCATTTTGTATGTTGAGGGAATTCCTTAACAGTTAAACTCCCTGCGGGTGGAACTTTCAGGCTCGGAATTCATTTTTTGCAGGGAGATTTATGTGCGTAAGATCACGCATAGAACAGTTAGTTTTGACCTTGAGAAATACTCATTATTTTGTAGTTTTGTAAGTATCCGTTTAGTAGAATGCATCAATGCTTGAACGGCAAAAACTGACGGAGTTGGATACGCGTCGGCCGCGATGGGTATTCATGCTCGCACTCTTTTTGCCGTTGCTGATGGCGGCATTGCTGTTCATGGTCTTCACAGAAACTGTTCAGGCGAATGCGTTGCTGGCTCGGCCTGCTTCCACGCTGCCTCCTTCCGTTCCTCCTGAGGCTTATGTGCCAAGCGTGGCGCCACAACGCGAAGCTGCATTACCGAAAAATCCTCTTCGCGGAATTGCTTCATGGTATGGCAATCGGTTCTACGGACGCGTGACCGCAAGCGGAGAGACCTATGATATGTACGCGATGACAGCCTGCAACAACACTCTGCCGTTCGGCACCATGGTGCGCGTCGTGAATCTGAAGAATCATCGCTCTGTTGTGGTGCGCATTAACGACCGCGGCAGTTTGCTGCCAGGGCGAATTATCGATCTTTCTTATGCCGCTGCAGATCGGTTGCAGATTCTCCATGACGGACTCGCGCAGGTCAAGCTTGAAGTTCTGTCACACAGCGAGCCACAAAGCGGCAATTAAACACAACTTGAACCGGATAAGATGTGGCTGCATAAGGCTGCATGGAAAGCGCGTCTGCACGCCATGAGGTGGGGACTTACTAGCCAACCGCCTTGTGTTGGGTAGCGTAGATCGGCGCAGCCTCGGAATACCGGATGAGACGATGCAGATAGGCCCGCGAGATGCGCAGGCTGCGCGCGGCCTGGGTCTTGCTGCCGTTATGCTCCCGGACGGCTGTAGCAGCGATCCTGATCTTGTAGTCGCGAAGCTGGCGCTCGAAGGATCCGCTGGAGAATTCCTCTGCGTTGCAGAACTGGGTCTTCTCATCTTCGCAGAGATCTGGAGGCAGATCCTCGAGGGTGAGCGAATCTCCCTGTGCGACAATGACGGCCCTTTGAATTGCATTTTCGAGCTCGCGCACGTTACCCGGCCAGGAGTAATTCCGCAACGCATCCATGGCGCGGGGATCGATGTCGATCACGGGCCTTTCATGGAGATCTGCATAGCGCCGCAGGAAGTACGCGGCAATCTGTGGGATATCTTCAGCGTGATCCTGAAGCGCCGGCATTTCAATGCGCATTACATTGACGCGGTAATACAGGTCCTGGCGGAACTTGTCTTCGGCGACCATCTCGTCGAGGTTGCGATGTGTCGCAAAGATGATGCGCGCCCGCAACGGAATCAGTCGGCTGCTGCCCAGGCGGCTGAATTCGCGCTCTTGAAGGACTCGCAGAAGTTTGACCTGGGTGTAGGGGCTCAACTCGCCAATCTCGTCAAGGAAGAGCGTGCCGTCCTGCGCCTGCTCAAAGTAGCCCTGGCGGGAACCCACTGAGCCGGTGTACGCGCCCCTTTCGTGGCCGAAGAGCTCAGCTTCGATCAGCGTTTCCGGAATGGCGCCGCAGGGAACAGTGACAAAAGGGCGGCCAGCGCGAATCCCGCGACTATGGATGGCGCGTGCCACCAGTTCCTTGCCTGTGCCGCTCTCTCCCAGCACCAATACGGATGCGCTGTTGTCGGCCACGGTGTCTATCAGTCGATAAAGATGCTGCATTTGCCGGCTCGATCCTACGATGCGATTGGAATCGACAGAGACGGCCCGCTCCACCTCCTCGTCTGCGCCGAGGCGCTGCTTCAGGCAAGCTTTTTCGTGCGCCTGGCGGAGGATGATGCCCAGATCCCGGGGCGATGGAGGACGGCGGCAGTATGCGTAAGCGCCCAGGCGAACCAGCTCGGCGGCTGCGGAACGCAGCGCGTCATCAGCCATCACGATCCAGGCCGCTTTTGCCCGCACCATGCTGCGGGCAGAGTCAAGTAGCTCTTCTACCCCTTCTTGGCTAGAATTGAGATCGAGAAGAACAACACTGCAGTTTCCATTCGTGAGCAGACGGTCGATCCCGCATTCCCTCGGCTGAAAAATGAATTGAAACTCATTTCCCAAAGCAGAGGAAAGCAGTGCCTCCAGGGTGGAGTCCTGGGAGTATAGACCGACTCGAATCACGTAGGCATCCCCCTGGTCTAGGAAAGTGGTAGTACGTTGAGAGTACAGTTCATGGAAAAAAGCGCATGATTACCAAAGACTCTATTGAGGGTACTTTGGTCATGTTGATAAGGTGTTTTCCAATCCACGAGGCTGATTTTGACCTTGCCTGAGTTCTCGTGGCAAGATAATTTGCATTCGGTGCAACTCTGGAGTATCAGGTTTGTTTACCCCATATGCCGGGATTTCTTAGGGCGGTTTTGTGACAACAGCCCATTTCGGGATTGCGAGCGGGACGGGATACGAAGGGATTGCGAGCGGTAGCAGCAACTGACTTTGCGGAATTGAAGAGTTCGACCCTTTATTTGCAGCAATTTATGGAAATTTGAGCGAAGTAGCATAAATGGGCTATGGTCTTTTGATCCAGGGCAGTTGCACGATGGTACGGTGAGGAGGGGGTCTTTGCACTCGATCGCGTGGTGGCCTACGCTGGCGGTGCTTGTGGTGGCAGTTATTACGGACCTGCGTAGCCGCCGCATTCCAAACTGGCTGGTATTGCCTTTTCTCTGCGCAGGGTTTGCGGTGCGTGGATGGCAGCAAGGATGGAGTGGGGTCGGGCATGGCCTCGAAGGGATGGGACTGGGGGCTCTCATTTTTGGAGTGCTGTTCCTGATAGGCGGCATGGGCGCCGGAGACGTCAAACTGGCCGCCGCCATTGGGGTCTGGATCGGGCCAAGGCAGTTGTTTGTCGCTCTGGTCATGACCGCTCTTGCCGGTGGGGTTATGGCGGTGGCCTGGGCCATTCAGGGTAAATTTTTAGGCGAACTTTTCAAGGGATCCGGGAACCTATTATTGGGGCTGGGACGTCGAGGGAAAGACGCCCAACCGAAACCGAAACCGAAACTTTCAAATCCGTTGGCAAGAAAGATGCCTTATGCCCCCGCGATTGCGATTGGAACGCTTTTGTCGTTCTTTTCGCGATAAAAATATAGAGTCGCTCTTAATAGATCAATTAATGAAACCTGGAGTTGATGCCGAAGACGAAGAGGATTGCGAACGATGAGGAATAGCGAACTGCCGACCCCCGCGGCGCAAAGTGCGGATTCCCTAGGCGCTGACCTCTTGTCGGTCGTGCTGATCGGGCCGGACGAAAACCGTCGGTCAGCGGTGTCAGCCGCTCTTGCCGGGCCGCTTTGCGGCGTGCGCCGGGAAATCGGCTTCTATCCTGATGTGGAAAGTGTCCAGAAGCTGATAGAACGTAACTACGACGTTGTAATCGTCGACCTCGATAGCAATGCTGAATCCGCACTTGACCTGGTGGAAGCCGTTTGCAGCAGCAGTCCCGCGACAGTGATGGTGTATTCGTCGGGAGCCGATGCGGAGTTGATGATTCGCTGCATGCGGGCGGGCGCGCGCGAATTCCTCACAGAGCCTTTTGTGCCCGCGAAGCTGGCAGAGGCGCTGGTACGTGCCTCGGCGCGGCGAACCGCAAGCCGGGTAGCGAAACGGGCCGACGGAAAGCTTTTCGTCTTCTGGGGCGCAAAGGGAGGCACAGGCGTAACCACGCTGGCCAGCCATTTTGCCCTTTGGCTGGCTCGTGACACAGAGCGCAAAACGCTGCTCATCGATCTTGACCTGCCGCTTGGCGATGCCGCTTTGGGCTTGGGCGTTTCCTCGCAATACTCGACGGTTGAGGCCCTGATAAATTCCAACCGCCTCGATGCGAATTTCCTCGGCAGGCTGTTGGTGCAGCATGATTCAGGACTCTCCGTACTGGCTTCGCCGGGAAAAATGATGAAGTCGGAGATTACTGCCGAAGCGATCGAGAAGCTGTTGTGGGTGGCAAGGCAGGAGTTTGACTACATTGTTGTGGACTCTGGATCGAAGCTGGATCTGGCAGGGACGGCCCTGTTTGACGAAGACGCGATGATTTACCTGGTGACGCTCGTAAGTATTCCTGAGTTGCGGAATTCCAATCGCATGATCACGGAGTGGTTTGCGGCCGAGGGTCGGAAATTTGAGGTGGTCATCAACCGGTACGCGCGGTCTGCGATGACTATTGACGACGAACAGCTTACAAAAGCACTGACAAGAGAAGCGCAGTGGCGGATTCCTGAGTATTCGTCTGCAGCGCGAAAGATGGACAGCACCGCGCTCATGCTGGCGCAGGATGATTCGCCCGTGTCTATGGCGGTGCGTAGGATGGCGAGAGCGGCATGCGGTTTGTCGGCTCTGCCGGAGAAAAAGAGGGGCAAACTGGGTCTGTTCTGAGGGAGGTATAGGGTATGGATGGCGCGGCAGCTGAATTACTAAATCTCGAAAATTACAAATCGGAAGTTCATCGAACGCTTATCTCGCAACTGGACCTGGAGAAACTCTCACGGGCCGATTCCAGTCAGGCGCGGCAGGCGGTTGCGGGGATGGTCAAGGAGATCATCGCCCAGCAAGGCGTTCCGCTTAGCTATGAAGAGCAGGAAAAAATCCAGGCGGACCTGATTGACGAGGTCTTTGGACTCGGGCCGCTGGAACCGCTCCTGCGCGATCCCAAAATCTCCGACATCCTGGTCAACGGTAAAGACAAGGTGTTTATCGAGCGCGGTGGGCGCCTGCAGAGAACCGACACGGTGTTTCGCGATGATCGGCACCTCATGCAGATCATCGATCGCATCGTTTCGCGCGTCGGACGCCGCGTGGATGAAGCATCGCCCATGGTCGACGCCCGCCTGCCTGACGGTTCGCGTGTCAACGCCATCATTCCGCCGCTGGCGCTGGACGGCCCCTCGATGTCGATCCGCCGTTTCGGCACCGGTCCGCTCGTTGCCAACCAGTTGGTTCAGTTGAAAACCTGTTCGCCGGAGATGATGGAGGTGCTGGCGGCCTGCGCCCGTGCGCGGCTCAGTATTCTGATTTCTGGCGGTACTGGCGCCGGCAAAACCACCATGCTGAACATCCTGTCGCGCAACATTCCGCAGTCCGAGCGTGTGATCACCATTGAGGACGCCGCCGAACTGCAACTGGCGCAGGAAAACCTGGTACGCCTTGAAACGCGTCCACCCAACATCGAAGGACACGGAGCCATCCGCCAGCGCCAGTTGCTGATCAACAGCTTGCGTATGCGGCCGGATCGCATCATCCTTGGTGAGGTCCGCGGCGAAGAGGCGTTCGACATGTTGCAGGCCATGAACACGGGCCATGAAGGATCGATGGCAACGATCCACGCGAACACTCCGCGCGATGCTCTGAGCAGGCTTGAGTCCATGGTGGCCATGAGCAACCTGAACCTCACGGAAAGATCGGTGCGGCAGCAAATTGCGGCGGCCCTCGATATCGTGATTCAGGTAAGCCGTATGAGCGACGGAAGCCGCAAAGTGGTCAGTATTTCTGAGGTCACCGGCATGGAGGAGAATATCATCACCATGCAGGACATTTTCCTGTTCCACAAGAAGGGAATTGGTCCGGAAGGCAAGGTCGTCGGAACGTTCGCTCCGAGTGGCATCCGGCCCAGGTTTATCGAGCGTATTCATCTGGCGGGCATCGTGTTGTCACCGGGTGCCTTCCAAAACACGATGGAAGTTAACTGAGTAAAAGGGAGGTAAGCGGCCATGTTACTCCCCGTTATCCTGGCGTTTGCAGGGGCGTTCGTTGTAACCATCCTGCTGGTCTTGGCGTGGGATTATTTCAAAGGCGCCCGCCAGGTCAAGCAAACATCGGTTGCGTTGGAAACGGCTGTGGGCACAGATCATGTGCTCAAGCAGGCGACGATGACCGATTTCCGCAAAACGCAGGAAAAGATCAGCGCAATTCCATGGGTCAACGCGATTCTTGAAAAAACCGATGTTGTGACGCGTGTGCAGCGGTTGCTCAAGGAAGCCGATCTGCAATGGTCGGTCGGAGCGCTTTTCCTGATGTCGCTCGCCGCCTTTGCGTTTCCCGCTTACATCGTTTATCTCCGCGTGCGCACCCCCGTCATCGCCATACCTGCAGGGTTGGTGACGAGTTGTCTGCCCTTGGCATATGTCCTGTTCAAGCGCCAGATGCGCATTGAGAAATTCGAGCAGGGACTGCCGTCAGCCCTTGACCTGATGGTGAGCGCTCTGCGCGTCGGACATAGCTTTACTGCGGCCATGGCGCTGGTAACGCGCGAGTGCCCTGATCCGGTCGGAAGCGAATTCAAGGCCTGCTACGACGAGCAGAACTACGGCCTGGAATTACGTACGGCGCTGGAGCATCTGGTAGAGCGGATCCCACTCCAGGATCTCAAGATCGTGGTCACCGCGATTCTGATTCAAAGAGAAAGCGGTGGTAATCTTGCCGAGTTGCTCGAGAAGGCTGCGGATGTACTTCGTCAGCGATTCCGCCTTAGACGGCAGGTGGCGACCCACACCGCGCAGGGACGCCTGACAGGCTGGGTTCTTACCTTGCTGCCACCGTTCTTGGGATTTGCGCTCTACGGTCTGAATCCCAAGACTGAGAGCCTCCTGTGGACAACGCCCGTTGGCATAAAACTCCTGATTATCGCTGGCTGTAGTTTGGTGATCGGAACGCTCTGGATTCAAAAGATCATCCGCATCGACATTTGAAGGTTGAATTATGACAATCGCAATTCTTGCATTCATCTCCGCGTTCGTTCTGATCGCCAGCATCGGTTTACTCCTCTTCTATCGCGAGTCGGCAGTCAAGCGGATTGCGACCGTCGTTGCGCCGGAACCGAAGCGTGGCAGCTTTAGCGAGACCCTGAGATCTACAGGTACCTCTCTTGGATCGATGGTCAAGCAGTTCGAACGCGTTGTGCCGAAATCACCCGCTGAAGTCTCGGCCACCCAGAAACGCCTGATCAGCGCAGGCTACCGCCAGGACTCCGCCGTCAGCTTTATGTACGCGGGCAAAGTCGTGGTCCCGCTGATATTCTGTGGGATCGTTTTCTTCACCGGCATAGGCAGTAACAATCCGATGTTCTGGTATGTCGTTGCTCTGGGGTTGGGGTACCTTGCGCCGGATTTATGGTTGCGCCGAAGGATCAGTGTGCGGCAATATTCCATTAAAAAAGCCTTGCCTGATGTACTTGACATGCTGGTAATCTGCGTGGAAGCTGGTCTGGGCCTCGACCAGGCTACGGCACGTACAGCGCAGGAATTATACATGGCTCATCCCGAGCTCTGCGAAGAACTGAACGTCGTGGTGCTGGAGCAAAGGGCGGGGCGCGCACGCACTGAGGCCTGGAAGCATCTCGCCGACCGTACCGACGTAGAAACCGTGCGCACGCTAGTTTCTACGTTGATTCAGGCTGAACAATACGGAACCAGCATTGCCAAGACATTGCGTACTCACTCGGATACACTTAGAACGCAGCGAATTCAACAGGTGGAAGAGGCAGCAGCAAAGACAACAGTAAAGCTCATCTTTCCGCTTGTGCTTTTCATTTTTCCATGTATGTTTCTCGTTACCCTCGGACCTGCGGCTATTGTGATTGCGAAGGGCTTCAAGAACTTCCTATAAGAACGGTTTAGGAGTTTGAAGAAACCTCCGATAAAACTGAGGAAAGGAGACAGGAAATGAGCCCCACGATGATCCAGGTAATTGCCGGTGTTCTCTTCGTCATTGTGCTTGGAATTCTGATCCAGCGTCGGCGTTCGCGCGCCAAGTAAGGTGCTGTTAACGCAGGCCTCCGGATATCGTTTTCTCCGCAGGATACTCGCCCGTAGGGGTTTCTTACCGCGCCTTCACTGTCTCAGATGGGGGCGCGGAGTGATTCCTGGAATCTTCTGCACTCAGTCAGCGCCAACTCCATCCCCCAATTCAGGCAGCGCGAACTGGACGAGGTCGGGAGGCGGCATTGACCGTTTGGGTAGGCTAATGTTGAAAGGCGCAGTGCAGTCCGCTCCGTTGAGTTGACTTGGCCCGTCTTCAAGAGTGGATATGTGTGTCGTTATGCCTGCCCGGCGGGAAATAGAAGAAAAAACACGCTCTGGTAAAGCGCGGATAAGGGAATAGGCTTCTGTGGAAAGTGATCACCCTCTTCAACGTCAGCCGGTGAAAGGGAGTCTTTTTCGCAAAATCACCGCGGTGGCCATGTCCGCGTTTGCTCTCTGTTGCATCACATTGGCCTTTTCGGCCACCCTCACCAGGCAGGATGTCGCGGGAAGGGATTACATCCAATACTGGGCTGCCGGGCAACAGCTCGTCCACGGCTCCAATCCATACAATGCAGGTGACATCCTGCGGCTGGAGAAGGCAGCAGACAACACCAGAACGCAACCTGAAATCTCATTCAGTCCCCCCTTGATTCTGCCGTTTGTGTTGCTCCTTGGCCTTTTCAGCGCAAAGACAGGCCTCACCTTGTTATTCGCCGTTCTGCTTGCCGCGCTTTCTGTGTCCATGTGGATTCTTTGGCAGCTTCACGGGCGTCCGGATACATTGCTGTTTCTTCTGGGCTTTCTCTTTGCTCCTTTAATTGTCTGCCTGCAGGCCGGCCAGATCAGCATTCTGCTTTTGCTGGGGATCGCGCTGTTTTTGTATTTCGTGGAATCCCGTCCATGGTTGGCCGGCGTTGCGCTCTTTCCTCTAACGCTTAAGCCACACCTGTTCTTGCCTTTTGCCGTTGGGTTGCTACTTTGGGTCGTAAGCCGCAGAGCCTACGGAATTCTGGCTGGATTTTTCGCTGCTCTGGGAGTTGGTCTGGCGCTGACCTTTGTTGTCGATCCCCATGCATGGATTCAGTACAAGCAGATGATGGAGATGCAGGGCGCAATGAATCAGGCCTTGCCCACCTTGAGTCAGATCCTGCAGCGTTTCGTGGCTCCCAGGGCGCTCTGGCTGCAGTTCCTGCCAGAGGCTGCTGCTTGCGGCTGGACGGTATGGTACTTCCGAAAGCAGCAAAGCCGGTGGAACTGGATGGATCAGGGGCTATTGCTGCTTCTTGTCTCGTCTGTGTGCAGACCGTATGGGTGGTTCTTTGACGAGTCGGTGCTTTTACCGGCGGTTCTGACCGGGGTGCTGCTGGCCAGGAAAACGGGACACTCTCTCTGGCCAATCGCCATTGCGGGTGCAGCCGCACTCGTTGAGACATTGCAGCATGTTCCGGTTACTACTTTGTCGTATGTGTGGACCGCCCCCGCCTGGCTTCTGTGGTATCTCTATGCGAGCGGAAGAGGCAAATCCAGATCGCTGGCAAAATTGTTTTCCCATTCCCGGGAGTTTGTCGAAATTGGCTCAGGCTCAGGATCGGATTCCAGACGATGACACCTTCAGAGGATATCGCTACGGCAACGAAATCAAATTTCTGGCGGAAAGTGGCGGCGGGCTGCATCGTCGCTGCCGGTGTTTGCCTGATCACGGCGCTATGAGCCCTAGAGCCTGTTATTAACTTCACGCGAAAGTTCTGACGAGGCTGGCCAGCATAAGGATGGCGAAGGCCAGGTAGTGTAGGCTGGCCAAGGTTGCGGCCAGTCGTTCGTAGTCTCTGGCCAGGCGGCGGAACCGCGCGGCCCAGGCAAAGTCTCGTTCGACGACCCAACGGCGCGGTAGCAGCACGAAGCCGCGTTTGGCTTCGGTGTGCTTGACGACCTCCAGTTGGATCCCATGCTTTTCTGCGGCCAGCGCGGCGTTTTTCTCCGGTATAGCCCTGGTCAACGTAGGCCAGTTCCACATGTTCGCCGGTGATCTGTTGTACGGCCTCGGCCAGTACGCTGACTTGGGCACGATCCTGCTCGTCGGCCGCAGTGACGTGCAGCGCCAGCAGATGGCCCAGCGTGTCGACTGCCGCATACGCCTTTGAGCCCTTGCGCCGCTTGGCCCCATCATAACCGGCACGCGCACCGGACTCGGGCGTCGATTGCAACGCACGGCTGTCAAGAATCATCGCCGTGGGTTGCGCCTTGCGGTCCGCGTAGTCGCGCAGCAGCTTGCGCAGATCGTCGACCATCGTCTCGAAGCAGCGGGCGGCCATCCAGCGGCGCATTTGCTGATAGACCACGGTCCAAGGCGGCAAGTCGTGTGGCATCAGCCGCCATTGGTTGCCGGTCTTAACGATGTAGCGAAGCCCGTTGAAGACCTCGCGCAACGGGTAGTCGCGCTGCGCGGCGTCCTCGCGGCACAGCGCCAAATAGGGCGCTACAAACGCCCACTCCTCATCCGTCACATCCGTCTGATAGCCCGGCCGATTCGCTGCATCCATGACTCCATCGTCTGCTCCAACCCACAGCTGCGCCTACCGCAAAGCAAATAAAGGGATAAAGTTAATAACAGCCTCTAGGACTCAATAACGAGGCCGTGACAGGCCGCGATTACATCGAGCATTGGGCTGCTGGCAACTACTCGCCCGCGTGCCTCATCTGGTTCTTTTTGCGCCGGGGGATAACAAGAATCGTGTCGGGCAGCAAATGATGGCCACATGCTGACTGGCGGCTTGCGCCTGACCCAGTGTTGCCGCTTGTTGACGAAGCGCAGGCGGCGCCTGCTGAAGGATCAGGCTACGGAAATGAAGATGAAATCTCTTCATGCGCTTGCGCCCAACTGCCCGGTAACCGCGAGGATTGGCTTGGTGATTTTCTGACGAAGGAGAACAACGGTGTTCATCGCGCCGAACTTCTTTGACCCTCTAGCCGCAACTCTCCTTTTCCCATGAGCTCATGCCAGTGGACATACCCGCACCAAAGTACCCAGAATGGCGCTGTCCACAAATATACCAGCGAGTCCAGCGACCCCCTGTAATAGACCAGTGCCAGCAGCAGAATGTTCGCCGTTCCGAGAACAGCGCCCGCCGTTCTCGACGCATACAAGTGGTAATAGACCAGCGCTGGCAGGCATAGTGCCTGATCCATTAGCCATGAATAGGGTGATACCAGCACGGATATCATCAGCAGTACCGCCCCATGTTTCGCCCAGCGCCACCGCTGTGCCCGACCCCGCCAGTACCAAAACGCCAACCCAAGCCCCGCCACCAGCGGCAGGAACTGAATCCACACATGTTTCGGCCCCGACACAATCCTCAACGCAAATGAAAGATTTGGTAGAAAAAGCGTCTGGACTCGCTCTGCCCGCATAGCCGCCGCGTATTGGATCCACACCTTTGGATCCAGCCACACTGCGAATAGCGACTCCACCAGCAGCGCGGCCGCCAATCCGCCGAGTACTCGGGCTCTCCTCCGCCGCACCTCGTTCAGGATCAGCGCCACCCAGAACAGTACTGCAAGGTGCGGCTTCACCGCGAGCAAGGTCAGCGCCATACCTGCGGCGATCGGTCGTCGTTCCTCTAACCGGAAGAACAGGCACGCGCCCAGCAACGCAAATACCGACGTCTGTCCCGCCATTGCGCAAACCAGCACTGGCGCAAAGAGGAACGCTGTCAGCGGCGGTCTTGCCTGCCATATTCGCTGCAACAGGAACACCGAGGCGAGCGATGACAGAATGTTGGCAAGCACCCACAGCAGTGCGCCCGTCGAAGTGCTCAGAAACCCCAGAGGCGCCGCCAGAAACAGTGACCAAGGCAGATTCCGCATCAGTAGTGGTTGTTCGGCAGTGTATCCTGCTCCCCTCTCCAGCCTTAGAACCGCTGCGCGGTCATACGGATTCGCATGCGCAACCAGCAGCTTCGCCGTGCTCCAATAGCTGAGGTAGTCCCGCTGCGCCGCATTCTCTCGGAGAGTAAGGGTGAGCGTGGTCAGGCACGCCCCAACGAACAACGTCAGCACAGTCCATTTGAAGAATCGGCCGATCCAGCCGCTCGACTGCTTGCCGCTTTCCAACATCAACGAAGATGCGGTCCCAGCCGCAGCGCACGTTTGTACCTCCGGCTTATCTCTGCTCATGCCGGAGAGCAGTTCATCTCGTGATGTTCGATCTCTCTGGCCCATTCCCATCCTCGCTGATGCAATTAGGAGCATCATTACATAACCGATCAAACAAATCGGACACCGCCTGCTGCCAGACTCATTTGGCAAATGGAGGAAACACCTTGAGGAAAGCCTTGCAGCTAAGCGAGGATTTCCCGGGGGTTGTGACAGGTCTGTCGCTGCTCCCTGTTTGCACTGTCTACTGCCGTCTACACCCGTCGATCCTGATCAATTTTGCAAGTTATTGATTTTAATGCATGTTATTGAATAAAGAGAATGGAACGCTAATTGCTAAAAGGTTGATGTATGGCTTTTCGTCATTGGGCATAGTTTCTCTCTGTTGACGACATGGGGATGGCTTTATGGTGAAATCTCCTGGCTGTATCGAGTTTTCGCTGTCGGTCTCTCGTGGAGAAGGCAGAGGTTTCGGGTTTTATCCGGCTTAACCGCTCACCGAATAGTTGTATATGACGCTGCGGCGAAAGCTCGGATAATACGATAGCTCTCCTTATCAACGATGATTTACGAGCGTTGATGTGGGGTGGCTGGTGTTTTTTGCTCAACCCAAGGTACGTTCGGGGGCGGCGAATATGCTCGCGTCCTGCTTTCCCCTAACCGGGAACGTAAGCTTAACTAATCCAACCACCCAAAAGGAGATTCTTTATGGGACTCGTTACTTGGAAGATTTACTTTGCGGTGCAAAACCTGCTTCAGAGTGAGGAAGGTCAGGACCTCGTGGAATATGCCCTGATTCTTGCCCTCATCGCTCTGGCGGCGACCGTTGGCATGAAGTCGCTCGCAGACAGCATCAACTCAGCATTCCAGGGTCTGGGCAGCCTGCTCGGCAGCTACACGTAGTCCTCAACGGCCCGGCAGCGCCTTTGCAATGCCGAGCTCAGGTAAAACCCGTGTACGGGGGAGTTATACGGTGCGCGATCTCGTGTAACCCGTCCCTCTCCCCTCCCCCACCTCCCCCTACGCGATATACACCGGCACACTCTGGCCGGGAGGTTGAGCGTGATTGATGGAAAGCGCATCGCGGTGGTGATGCCGGCGTACAACGCAGAACGTACGCTGGAACAAACGGTGCGTGAATTGCCAGAGATCGTGGATATAACGATTCTGGTGGATGATTGCAGCAGCGATCGGACTGCCGCCCTCGCAGCGAAGCTTGGTGTCCGCACCTTCGTGCACGACTCCAATTACGGCTACGGAAGAAACCAGCAGACTTGTTACAGGGAAGCACTTGCCGCGGGTGCAGACATCGTGGTCATGCTTCACCCGGATTATCAATATACCCCCGCGCTGGTATCTGCAATGGCGGCCATGGCTGCCAGCGGCATATACGACATGGTTTTAGCCTCCCGCATTTTGGGCGGCGGCGCTCTGAAGGGCGGGATGCCTTTCTATAAATACGTTGCTAATCGCTTTTTGACGGCGTTTCAAAACCTGGTAACAGGGGCAAAATTGTCGGAGTATCACACCGGTTTTCGTGCCTTTACGCGAAGATTACTTCAAGCCCTCCCCCTACTTGAAAATTCCGACGATTTTGTCTTTGACAACCAGATGATCGCCCAGGCGGTAATGTTCGGCTACCGTATTGGAGAGATATCCTGCCCCACGAGCTATCACGAAGAAGCTTCGTCGATCAATTTGCAGCGGAGCATACAGTACGGACTGGGCGTGCTTGCCACATCGCTTCGTTTTGCCGCATGCAAGTTGGGCATATATACATCGTCCCTGTTTGACACCTCCGGCAGAAAAATTAATCTCAAATACTATTCGGAAAACCTGCAGCAGTTGTAACTTCTGGATATCCTCGCATGGTTCCGCGGAAGCGGCCTGATGCGCTGCAAGGTGTGTTGTGCATCGCCATGGATATCCCTTGCACAGTCTTCTCTTCGGCCCGGGAACAGGATGAAGGCTGTTATCCGTTTTGCGGCAATCGCGTACCCACCGTACTTTGCTCTACACTCAGAGTAAAGGTCATTTCATGCCCAAAGGATCCGTCCTGTGAGAAGTTCAGTCCGGACTGCAATTGCCGGTTCCGTCTTTCTGCTGCTTGCCGTTCCGCCCATGCCTCGCGCACAGATGCCAGGACAGGAGGCGGCTATCCCGACGTCGCTTGCTGCTCGCCGCAGTGCGCTGAATGAACTCTTCCACAACTACTGGGAAGACGTACTTGAGCGCAATCCCGAGTTTGCTTCGACAATCGGAGACAAGCGATTCAATGACAAGATCACAGACTACTCCGTCTCTGCCATCAACAATTGGCTGGCGCGCGAGCGGGAGTACTTGCTGCACCTCGCGGAGATCGATCCTACCGGATTTACAGCGCAGGAAAAGATCAGCCAGGAATTGCTGTTGCGCGACCTTGAGCAGGATCAGGATGCTGCCGAGTTTAAGGAGTGGGAGATGCCGGTCACTCAGATGGGCGGCATCTATGCAACGTATCCGCAGCTCGTGGCGCAGCTCAGCTTCAAAACCGTCAAGGACTACGACGACTGGATTGCGCGTCTTCATGCCATCCCCAGAGCCTTCAATCAGGTGACTGAGAACATGGAGATCGGGATGCAAGACCATCGCGTGCCTCCGAAGTACCTGCTTGAGAAGGCGCTGGCGCAGGTGAATGAACTGGCCAATCAAAAGCCGGAAGACTCGCCTCTGGCCATGCCGCTGAAGAAGTTCCCAGCATCGATCCCACCGGCGGAGCAGGCTCGGATCAGGACTGAAATGCTGGCCGCAATATCAAAAGAAGTGTTGCCGGCATACAAACGCTTCGCGCGCTTCATGCAGGTCAGCTATATTCCCGCGGGGCGCACTAAGCCCGGCATCTCTGCCTTGCCCGATGGAGCTGCCTACTATCGATTTCTGGTTAAGCGCACCACAACCACCAACCTTACGCCGGCTCAGATTCACCAGATCGGCATTGAGCAGGTCAAGAAGGACGAAGCGGCGATGCTGGTCATCGCGAAAAAGCTGGGCTTCCAGGACCTGAAGAGCTTCCGTGCCAGCCTCCAGAACAATCCCAAACTGCATCCAACCTCAGCTCAGGCGCTCCTTGACGCTTACAAGGGCTATTTGAGGGCAATGCAGACAAAGCTCCCTGAGCTGTTCGGCACCTTGCCCAAAGCGCCGTTCCAGATTGAACCGGTGCCCGGCTACCTGGAGAAGACTGCGCCGCCGGCCTATTACGAACCGGGAACGCCGGACGGCAGCCGTCCGGGACGGCTCTTTATCAATCTTTACAACGCGACCGATCGCAACCTGTATGACGTCGAGGCCATTGCCTATCACGAGGGCATTCCCGGGCATCATCTGCAGATCTCCATTGCGCAGGAGATCAAAGGGTTGCCGGAGTTCCGCAGATACGAGCGATACACGGCATACACCGAGGGTTGGGGCCTCTACGCGGAGCACTTGGGCAAGGATGCAGGCTTCTATCAGGATCCCTATTCGGATTACGGGCGCCTGGAGGCAGATATCTGGCGCGCCATTCGGCTGGTGGTTGACACCGGAGTGCACAGCGAAGGATGGACGCGCGAACAGATGGTGCAATATTTCCGCGATCACTCGAATATTGACGACACCAGCATTCAGGCCGAGGTGGATCGTTATATTGCCTGGCCCAGCCAGGCCCTCGCTTACAAAATCGGCGAGCTGAACATTCTCAATGAGCGCGCCAAGGCGAAGAAAGAGCTTGGCAGCAACTTCGATCTACGCGCTTTTGACGACGAAATTGTTGACTCGGGTGCGTTGCCTTTGGACGTGCTTGACCAGCGCGTGGATGCGTGGATTGCGAGCCAGAAAACAGGAGCTACTCAGTAAGTGACAAGCCTGCTTTCCGGCTGATATCCTTATTAGTTCCTGACATTGCGGGTCCCTGACCCACTATTTTCTTATTGCCGTTGCGGGACGTGCGGCGGCTGGAGATTGTTCTATGAAGCGTTTTCTTGGATTGGCATTGTTTGTTTGCGCAGGCGCTTGCCTGTTGCAGACGCACGCAGCAGCTAAACAGGCACAGCCCGCGGGCAATCAGGCACAGGTCGTAGACACAACAGTTTGCGCCGTGCTGCAGAACCCGGTGAAGTTTAACGGAAAGATGGTGCGTATCAAAGGCACTGTTTCCGCCGGATTCGATCAGTTCATTGTGCGCGGTTCCGATTGCCGGCAACGCATAGACGGAATCTGGCTTGCCTACCCTGAGGGAACGAAGGGGAAAGCGGGGCCGGACGCGCTTTTGGAGCTGCAGCCGGCGAGCAACTTCAAGGGCAAATACACAGCGCCCGAGCGCACTCCGGTAAAGATTGATAAGGACAAGGAATTCAAGAAGTTCGACTCGCTTTTGTCGCAAGAGCACCGCAAGGGCGGTATGTGCCTGGGATGCAGGGACTATGAAGTCACCGCGACGCTCGTGGGCCGTTTGGACGGCGTGGCGGACGCGACGCTGAAGCGCGATGCCTCGGGAAAGATTATTGGCTTTGGCGGCTTCGGAAATCTGAACGCTTATCCGGCACGGCTGGTGCTGCAATCTGTCTCCGATGTGACCCCGAAGAAAATCGACTATTCGAAGTCTGATGCGCTCACCAAGGGCGACCGCCAAACCGGCATGCGGCCCGGCATGCCCACCGATCCTATGCTGGCGGCAAAATGGGAGGCAAGGGCGATCGGTAACAGTCCCACGGGCCTCCAGGCACAAAAGGATGTGGAAGCGTATGGAGGAGAGAATTCCAAGCACAACGGCGTGAACATCAGCTATGGTGGGAGGATTAACGAACTCTCCGCAAAAACGGAAGGCCTCGGCAAAGAAGAATCGCCCGATGGAGTACTTTTTAACTGTGCCTTTAATATGAACCACTTGCATGCAGAGTCCCTGTCAAAGGCCATCCTTCACATGGGACAGCACATTGTGGAACTTCGTAATCCGAAACCCGGTGATGAGAATGCCCCGCTGTACATCCTGGAATCCAACGCTTGGGCTGTCACTGTATCGGGAGCAATGGCCTCGCGTCAGAAGTCTCTCACGCTGAACGGCGGCTACGTGGTCTGGGATGCGAAATGGCAGAGTTCGGATATCGGGTCGAATTTCACCTCTGCGATCAATTCCTTTCTCACCAACCAGGAACTTCTGGGCCGTTAATTCACCTGAAGTATCGAGACGGCGGCGGGGCCCATTTTCGGGCCCCGTTTTGTTGTGCCTGAATCTGCTCGCATCAAGTGATTGCGCGCGCAGCACGGGGTTTCGATTATCCTGAAAATGGCATACATTTCGAAACCAGGACAAGGGGAATCATGACGGAGATAGCCGTTGAGGCCACTGAAGTACCGGCGCAACTGCCCGATGTGCGTGTTGCGGTGCTGGGCGCCGGCAAGATGGGCGGAATCCTGCTGCAGGCCTTCCTGAAGGAAAATCTGTTTGCTCCCAGCCAGATTCACGCCACCGTGGGCCATGCCGAGCGGGCGCTCGTGCTCAGCTCCCAGTGGGGCGTGGACGTAAGCACCGACAATCTCGCCGCGGCCAGCCAGGCCGATCTGATTTTGATCGGCGTAAAGCCGTTCCAGGTGCCCGATCTCATCGAGGAAATCAAGCCGGCGCTGACGCCAGCCAAGACCATCGTGTCCTTTGCGGCGTCGGTCAAGACGCGCTCCATTGAGGAGGCGGTAGGCATGGAGATCCCCGTCATTCGCGCCATGCC
Source organism: uncultured Acidobacteriota bacterium (assembly GCA_963830225.1). Lineage (GTDB taxonomy): Bacteria > Acidobacteriota > Terriglobia > Terriglobales > Acidobacteriaceae > Telmatobacter. Next base: position 384,094 of record CAWHLO010000002.1, read on the forward strand.
CAATACTCCGTCGGCGCTGGGCGCGGGCGCGGCCGGATTGTGCCGCGGGCGCTTTGTTTCCGCCGCGCAGATGGAGTTGGCGGTGCGCATCTTCGAAACCGTGGGCCGCACCGTGGTCGTAGATGAGAAGCACATGGACGCCGTCACCGGCCTGTCGGCCTCGGGGCCCGCGTATGTCTACATCATCATCGAAGCGCTGGCCGAGGCGGGTGTAAAGGTCGGCCTGCCGCGCGACACGGCCACGCAACTGGCTGCACAAACGGCCTTTGGTGCCGCAAAGATGGTGCTCGAAACCGGTTACCATCCGGCACTGCTCAAAGACGCTGTAACCACGCCCGCCGGCTGTACCATCGACGGCATCCTGGAGCTGGAAGAGGGTGGATTGCGCGTTACGCTTATCAAGGCGGTGATGCGCGCCACGGAGCGCGCCAAGCAACTGGCAGCCGGGTAAGAAGGCAGGGAATAGGGAACTGGACGTTAGCTGCGATTCTCCTGCCTTGTGTACGCTGAACGAAGAGCGCAGTTGCTTAAGACTGCGAAGTCAGTCTCTTCGTCAGGGAGGCGCAATGAATATTTGCGAAGGCACAGGCAGATTGAGGCGCGCTGGTCTGTGGATTGCCCTCGCCATCCTTGACGCGCTTCTCTGGCTCACAGGGTCGATTCTGGAAGGATTTGCAAAGGAAGCAAGTTGATGGCTGTTCAAGCGACGTTGCAGCGTCCGCGCACGTCTCTGCGGCGCCCAACCTGGCTCCCCTCCTACATCCCGGAGTTGCAGGGACTGCGTGGGCTTGCCGTGCTCGCGGTGGTCTTCTATCACTGTCATCCGCGGCTTGAAGGCACCTGGATTTACTCTTCCGCGCTCTGGGGATGGGCGGGAGTGAATCTCTTCTTCGTCCTCTCCGGCTTCCTGATCACATCCATTTTGCTTGGCTCGCGTGAAAAGCCTCATTATTTCCGCAACTTCTATATGCGGCGCGTGCTGCGTATCTGGCCTGTATATGTTCTGGTGCTGGTCGTCGTGTATCTTAACGCGCCTTGGTTCATTGGGCCCGGTGTCTGGACCGCAATCAAGACAGCGCCGTGGTGGGCCTACATCTTTTTCCTGCAGAATCTCTTCCACGTGGGGCTGCCGCCCGCGCTTGGGCCCACGTGGTCACTGGCCATCGAAGAGCAGTTTTACTTCCTGTGGGCGCCGCTGGTGCGCGTTCTGCGCCAGCCCAGGATGATGGCCGCAGTGGCCTTCGGCGCCATGGTGGCTTCGCCCATCTTTGGCTCCTTCCATTTTGCCTGGATGACCGTGACCAACTCGCTGATCCATCTGGACGGCATCGCGATGGGGAGCCTGCTGGCGCTTGGTATTCACTTGCTTGCGTTCAGCCGTCGCACCTGGCTGTGGATGGGAATCGGTGGCATGGTAGCGGGAGTTGCATCGGCGGCAACGTTCGCCGCAGGCACCTCGCTGTTGAACACCGCGCTGTCAGTGGCATTTGGCGGCGCCGTGCTTGCCGCAATTGCCTCCACAGGAGCGCGCAATCCGTTGAACGCCGTGCTGCGCCGCGGCCCGCTGGCCTTCTACGGACGCATCAGCTACGGCCTCTATATGACGCATATCATCGTCTTCATTTATTTCGGATGGTTCGATCAGCGTATGGATCACTATGGAATGGCGGGCAATCTCGCCATCGTGGCCTTCCGCCTGGCTGCCAGCACGGCCGCGGCCACCGTGCTGTGGTATGGGTTTGAGTCGCAAATTCTCAAGCTGAAGCGGTTCTTCTAGTTCGCTGCCACTGGTGACGAATCATCACGACGCAATCGAAGCTATGCACACCGCTGTTTACAGAGTTTGAGACCGGCGGCCTCGCCCGATTTTCCATTCACATTGATTCTGCTCTCCTTATCTCCATTTCATGTGACATCAGTCACCCGGACTGTTGCATACTGGCTGCTAGGCTTTTAGTAGTAGGACGCAAATTCCCCTCGCGAGGTACGCCATGATCGAACCTGGTGCAATCGATACGGCAACCCAGGGCCCGCTCAGCCCTGCCATGCTGGCCCAGATGGACGCCTACTGGCGAGCCGCAAACTATCTCTCAGTTGGCCAGATCTATCTCAAAGATAACCCCATGCTGGAGCGGCCGCTTACGCTCGACGACGTGAAGCCGCGGCTGCTGGGCCACTGGGGCACAACCCCCGGGCTCAATTTCCTTTACCTGCACTGGAACCGCCTGATCCGCGAGCGCGGCTTGAACATGATTTACATCATCGGGCCCGGACACGGCGGACCGGGGCTGGTGGCGAACACGTATCTCGAAGGCTCGTACACAGAAATCTATCCGCACATCGAGCGCAACAAGGATGGCATCAAGCGCCTGTTTCGCCAATTCAGTTGGCCTTACGGTGTTCCCAGCCACGTGGCGCCGGAGACGCCTGGCTCCATTCATGAGGGCGGGGAACTGGGCTACTCGCTCGTGCACGCGTATGGCGCGGCCTTCGACAATCCTGATCTGATCGTCACCTGCGTCGTAGGCGATGGCGAAGCGGAGACGGGGCCGCTGGCAACAAGCTGGCACTCCAACAAGTTCCTCAATCCGGCAACGGATGGTGCAGTGTTGCCTATCCTGCATCTGAACGGCTACAAGATCGCCAATCCCACCGTGCTTTCGCGTATTCCGCATGCAGAACTGGAAGACCTGATGCGCGGATATGGCTACGAGCCTTTCACGCTGGAAGGCAGTGACCCGGCAACCATGCACCAGCAGGCTGCGGCTGTTTTCGATGCCATGCTGGACCGCATCGCGGCAATTCAGGCCTCCGCGCGTGAAGCCGTGAGCAAAGGCGAACCGATTGCGCGTCCCGCATGGCCCATGCTCATCATGCGCACTCCCAAAGGCTGGACCGGCCCGAAGTTTGTCGACGGCAAGCCGGTGGAGAACACATGGCGGGCACATCAGGTACCTTTCAGCGAGCTGCGTGAGAAGCCGGATCACTTGCGCCTGCTCGAAGACTGGATGCGCAGTTACAAGCCCGAGGAACTGTTTGACGCCAGGGGCACGCTGCGCGACGAACTGGCTGATCTGGCGCCCAAGGGCCGCCAGCGCATGGGCATGAACGCTCACGCCAATGGCGGCGTGCTGCTGCAGCCGCTCAAGGTGCCGAACTTCCGCAACTTTGCGGTCAATGTTCAGGACCGCGGCAAGACGCACGCGGAATCGACGCGCATCCTCGGCCATCTGCTTCATGCGGTGATGGAGGCAAACAAGAACGAGAAGAACTTCCGAGTCTTCGGGCCGGATGAGACCGCCTCAAACCGCATCGGGGACGTAATTACGGACACCGGCAAAACATGGATGGCTGAAACGCTGCCCGTGGATGAGAACCTGAACCAGACCGGGCGCGTAATGGAAGTACTTAGCGAGCACTTATGCCAGGGGTGGTTTGAAGGCTATCTGCTTTCCGGCCGTCACGGTTTCTTCTCCTGCTATGAAGCCTTCATTCACATCGTCGATTCGATGGTGAATCAACATGCCAAGTGGCTGAAGACGACGCGCGAAATTCCCTGGCGCAAACCGATCGCCTCGCTGAATTACCTGCTTAGTTCGCTGGTGTGGCGGCAGGATCACAACGGCTTTTCGCATCAGGATCCCGGCTTCATCGATCACCTGGTAAACAAGAAGGCCGGCGTCGTGCGCATCTATCTGCCGCCCGATGCCAACACGCTGCTCTCCGTAGCCGATCACTGCCTGCGCAGCCGGCATTACATCAACCTGATTGTGGCCGGCAAGCAGCCTCAGCCGCAATGGCTCCCCATGGACGAAGCCATCGAGCATTGCACCACGGGCTTGGGCACATGGAAATGGGCGTCAAACGACAACGGCACCCCCGAAGTGGTAATGGCCTGCTGCGGCGATGTGCCCACGCAGGAAACCCTCGCTGCCGTCTGTCTGCTGCGCGAGCGCGTGCCCGATCTGCGCATCCGCGTAGTGAACGTGGTGGATCTCATGGCGCTGGAGCCGCAGTCGGAGCATCCGCATGGGCTTTCCGACGAGGACTACGACACGATGTTCCCGCCCGGAACGCCTACGATCTTTGCATTTCACGGATATCCATGGTTGATTCACCGGCTTGTCTATCGCCGGCACAATCATGACAACCTGCACGTGCGCGGCTACAAGGAAGAGGGCACCACAACGACGCCCTTTGACATGTGCGTGCTCAACAATATCGACCGGTTCCAGTTGGTGCTGGATGCCATCTCCCGCGTGCCACGCTTGGCTTCTCAGGTGGATGCAGCGCAGCAGTGGTATTCGGAGATGATTCAGCATCATCGCCTGTATGTGACCGAGCACGGCGACGACTTGCCGGAGGTAAAGAACTGGCAGTGGCCGCATAACTAGCCGGATCCAGCTCCGCGAACACTGCAAACTCACGCGAAGCACAGCTAACTCGCGAACAGGCGCAAAGCGCCGCTAACCTGCTAACTTGCTGGTCGAATTGCGACCTGCCTATCACTTTTTGAGGTGTTCTCACGTATGTCTTCCTTGCCTGTTCTGGTTTTGAATAGTGGTTCCTCTTCCATCAAGTTTGCGATTTATGAAGCCGGCGGCGCTGAGCCTGCCAGGCTCTACGAGGGCGCGGTCGATGGCATCGGCACCGATCTGGGAAGTTTCTGGATCAAGGACGGAGGCAAAAAGCTGGTGGATGAGACGCCGGCGCTGCCATCGCGCGCTGTCGCCTTCAAGCTCGTCGCCGACGCGCTGCACTCCGATCCGTTTCCCGCGCCGGCGGCAATCGGTCATCGCATGGTATGCGGCGGGCCCACGGTACTTGAAAACCAGATCATTACGCCGGAGCTGATCGATGAGATGGAGCGGTACACGGCCTTTGCGCCGCTGCATACGCCCATTGCCGTCTACATCATGCGCGAATCGCTGAAACTCTTTCCCGGCGTGCCCAACTTCATGTGTCTCGATTCGTACTTTCATCGCACCATGCCTGAGGTTGTAACGCACATGCCCATTCCGGAGGAGTACTCTGCGATGGGCGTGCGGCGGTTTGGCGCGCATGGAATATCGTACGAGTCGATTGTGTACCAGTTGCAGCCGAACGTGCCTGAGCGCCTGATTGTTGCGCACCTGGGCAACGGCTCGTCCATGTCGGCGATTCGGAATGGTAAGTGCGTCTCCACATCGATGGGTCTAACGCCTACGGGCGGCCTCATCAGCGGCACACGTACAGGTGACATCGATCCCGGTGTGCTCCTGTTCATCCTGCGCAAGATCGCCGAAACCGCGGAAAATGCATCTGCGGCTGCCGATCAACTGGAAGTCGTGGCCGGCAAGAAGGCCGGGCTGCTTGGAGTAAGCGGCCTGTCGAACGACATGCGAGATCTGCGGGAGGCGATTGGACAGGGCCACGCCAGGGCGCGGCTGGCAGTGGATAAATTCACCTGGACCATCGCGCGGTGGATCGGCAGTTTTGTAGCTGAGCTGGGCGGCCTGGATATGCTCGTCTTCACCGGCGGTATCGGCGAAAACGACATTGCATCGCGTGCCGAAATCTGTGCAGGGCTGGGTGCGCTGGGCATTGTGCTCGATCCTGAGCGCAACAACGTGCGCGGCGTCGCCACCATCTCGGCGGAAGACTCGCCGGTGACAGTGCGCGTAATTCCGCCGGCCGAAGACCTGATCATTGTGAATCACGTGGTGCGGTTGCTCGGCCAATAAGCTTCACGGCGCGTTGCACATTCGTCACGGCTGGACTGCGACGGTGCAGTGTCGCCTCACGCGGGCCTTCGGTATGTTCTACACTGATGGGGTCGATACGGAGTCTTCATCCATGTCATCCGCTGCAGTTCCCGCAAGCACTGAACGCATGCCATCGCGTGCCTTGCACCGCTTTTCATGGGGTGTCCTCGCTTACTTTATCGCCGTGATCCTGTGGGGCACCGTAGTTCGCGCCACCGGCGCCGGCGCCGGCTGCGGCGATCACTGGCCGCTCTGCAACGGGACGGTGATTCAGCACTCGCCCACTGTGGATGCCATGATCGAGTTTGCGCATCGCATCACCAGCGGCATCGCTTTCTTTGCTGTCGTCGGGCTCGCGGTGTGGACCTTCAGGACAACTGCCCGCAAGCATCTGGCGCGCCGCTTTGTAATGGCGGCTGTGATCTTCACAGTGATTGAAGCGGCGATCGGCGCACTGCTGGTAAAGCTGGGTCTCACGGCAGAGAGCCACTCCCCTTTGCGCGCGCCTTATCTCGCGGTGCATCTGACAAACACGCTGCTGTTGCTGGCTGCGCTTACGCTTACCGCGCATATGCTCGGCCGGCGCAAGGGCTATCTGCGCGGCGATATACGGATCGTCAAGCCGCTTAGCGCGCTTGTCTGTGTTGCCGTCGTGCTTGTTGTAGGGGTTACAGGTTCGCTGGCAGCGCTGGGTGACACGCTGTTTCCCGTGCATTCGCTGGGCGCGGCCATGGCGCAGGATTTTTCCTCGAGGAGCGCATGGCTGGTGCGCTGGCGTTGGACGCATCCAACCATCGCAGTGCTTGCGAGCGTGTTCTTCCTCTGGTTGATAGCGCGCGCCATGGATCGCTCTGCGTACTGGAACAACCGCCCCCTTGCCGTGCTGGTGCTGGTGCTGCTCGGGGTGCAATATACGCTGGGTGTGATGAACGTACTGCTGCTGGCTCCGGTGTGGATGCAGGTGACACACCTTCTGGGAGCGGATCTGCTGTGGACGGCGCTGATTGTCTTGGCGGCACGGCTCACGTTGGAGCCAAAAACAGCGGAAGCGAAGAGTTAGCAAGCCATAAAGTCAGCAAGATAGCGAAAAGGCCCCGAATGGGGCCTTTTCTGTTAGTGGTTGTACGCCGCAATTAGTCTTCCAGCGCGGGGTGGTAGTGGCTTTCCCATCCCATATAGCGCACAGCGGCTTCGTGGATGGCCTTGGATACGTCGCTGAAGTTGGCGGCGACGTGGTGCTCAAAGCCTTCACGGCAAATGTACTTGAGCAGCTTCTGCAGTTGCGGAATCTCGGCAACGCCCGCGCCGCCGAAGGTCTCCAGCGGATCGTCGGTGAAGCTGCCGGCGCCGGTGTATCCGCGAATGACGCCCCGGCGGTCGTCTGTAGAGAAGCGCGCGAAGCTCATCGCACCGGATTTCACGCGGCCCACGCAGGTGCCGAACGTGTTGTCTTTGCCCACCGTGCCGGCGATGATCTCCTGAAAGTCCATCTTCACTTCCTTGAAGAAGTGCTTGGGCAAGTTGGAGCAGTGGAAGCAAACGCACTTGTCGGGATGGTTGCCGTAGTTATTGTTCCAGTCGAGCAGCGCCGACGGTGTCTGGCTGGCCAGCGCCAGCATATACATGCTCAGCACGCCGGGGACGTCCACCTCGCAGGCTGAAGGGATCAGCTCGTTGCTCATCATGCTCATTACGGTGCAGGGAACTACGCCGAAGAACTCCTCCATCGACGTCCAGCACTGCACGGCGCTGATGGTCACGGCGGTCTGCTTCATCCAGCCGTCGATGACCGCGCCCAGCTTGGCCATCTTCAGCAGGGCATCGTCAGGAATGCCGCTGGTGCTCACGTAGCCTTTGATTGCTGCCAGCTTCGCCTGTGCGGCATCGTCGTTGTCCTTCATGCGGTTGATGCGGCCAAAGATTTCAGACAGGTCGATGGGCTCGATGGAGATGCCGCTGGTTTCAAGAATGCGCTCGGAGTAACGCACGGTGTTGAATGCCGAAGGCCGCGCGCCAATGGCGCCGATGCGCAGGTTCTTGAGGCCCTTTACGATGCGGCAAACCTGGCTGAACCACTCCAGGTCGGCTTTGAACTCGTCTGAGGACGGGCTCTCCGTATGTAGCGTGGTCAGCGAATACGGAATGCCGTACTGCATCAGGTTGTTGCAGGCGCTCATTTTGCCGCAGAAGCTGTCGCGGCGCGTGGCGATGGTCATCGCGTCGGAGCGGTCGGGTGTGGCCTGGATCAGAACCGGCACCTTGAGGCCCGACAGCCGAAGCGCGTCGGCTACGCCGCGCTCGTCGCCAAAGTTGGGCAATGTAACAATGATGCCGTCAAGATCGGTGGCATGTTTCTTGAATAACTCGGCGCAGCGCTTTGCTTCGTCGAATGTTTCCACGGCGCCGTACTTTGATTCCTCAGGGCTGAGGACAATCGCCTTGGCGCCTGCCGCCTGTACGGCGGAGATCATCTCTTCGCGGCCGGACTTCGCCAGTTGGTCCGGGAAAAATCCGCGATTACCTACCACGATTCCAAATGTCATCGTTCTTTGCGCTGCCATAATGCTTACTCTCCAATTCCTGAGTGAAAAGTTGTTCAGTAATCTGCGCCACACTCATGATACAGGTGAGGCGTCCTATTTGCTTGTGTGACTAGGCGCGAACTTTACAGCGTAAAAGATGCCCAGGGCAAGGAGCAAGCCACCCCACCAGATAGGTGCGTGGGGATGTACTAACTGAACGCCCGCCGCTTAATTACCAGTTCCACATCTCGACAAATCCTTCCCTCTCCCGATCTTCGCCTACCAGTCCGGACTCGGCCCTGGGTTAGGTGGCGTAGAGAAGCCTGGCTGTGCTCGACCGTACCTTGTAGTTTCATGTGGTCTCCGGGCGTGCCTCAATTTCCTCCAATGTGCGGCCACGCGTCTCGGGAACCCACAAGCGGATAAAGATCACGCCAAACACGCATATAGCTCCAAAGATCGCAAACACCGTATACTCTGACATCTTTGAAGCCATGATCGGAAACAAGAGCCCCACCAGGAACGACCCGATCCAGTTGAACGAGGATGCCATTCCAGTGCCTGAGCCGCGAATCGCCAATGGAAATATTTCGCCGACGATTACCCAGGTCAGAGGCGCCCATGTGAACGAGTACAGCGCCACATAGATACTCAGAAACACTACGACCGTCTTGCTGGCCAACGACGGCATCAGCATGTGAAGTACTGCGGGCGCGATGAAGGAAAGCGCCATGATGATGCCGCCAACAGTCAACAGGGTGCGCCGGTTGATACGGTCAGCCACCACAAGAAAGAACAGCGATCCTAATACCAGGATAGCGCCTTCCACCATGGGCCACATCAATGCCGAGTGCGTCGACGCGCCGCTCAGCCGCTGCACGATGAGCGGCAAGTAATAGAAAATGGCGTTGGCGCCCTGAAACTGCTGCAATGCAGCAACGCCCAGGCCGGCGAACACCAAAGGTCGATAGTGTTTTTGGAAAAATGCTCTGTAATGTCCTTTTGACCTTGTCCAGTCTTCTTCGTCATGTACGGTCCGTTGAATTTCCTGTAACTCGTCCTCGAGGTGCGACCGTTCCGGCCGGACCGTCGTGAGTACCTCTCTTGCCGTGTCGATAAGACCGTGGCTGACCAGGAAGCGGGGAGACTCGGGCAGCCGAAGCGTGCCAATTAAAAGAACGATTGCGGGAAGGACCGCGGCACCGAGCATGAGGCGCCAGCTCCAGGTCCCAGACAAGTTATCCAGGAGATAGTCCGCGATATAGGAGAGAAGCATCCCAGAGACGATCATCACCTGATTGAGACCGGACAAACGACCGCGGATCTCGGCTGGGGCCATCTCTGACAGGTAGGCAGGCACCAGCGCAGAGGCAGCACCGACTGCCCAGCCCAGGATAGTGCGCGCAGCTACGAGAAAAGTCACGCCGTTATCCGGCGCTATTGCCGAAAGTGCTGCTCCTACTATGAAGACCAGTGATGCGATCAGAATCAGCCGGCGCCGGCCATATCGGTCTGCCAGCCGCCCCGCCGTAGCGCCGCCAAGAATGGCGCCCAGCATCACAGCCGAAGTGATCAAGCCAAGATCCGCTGGCCTATTCTGCAAACTCCATCGCTGTTGGAGGATCGGCAGGGCGCCCGTCATCACGCCGATGTCGTACCCGAACAAGATGCCTCCGAAGGCACCAAAAAAGTAGATGAACGTCAGGCTTTGTTTTTTTCTTTTGCCGATGATGGAATCGCTTGTTGACATATTCGTTAAGGAGTGAACCAGTCCGGAATCCTCACATTGAATCGCAATCGAAACGTGCTAAGACCTGCGGGATTCGTTTTTCTTGTCCGTACACAACCTTTACGTCGTGTACATCGTGCTTGTCAGAAGTCGAAGAGAATCACAATCCAGTCCTGCGCTTGCCGCCGGGCTGCTGCGTCACCGGACGTTGTGCGCAAAATAGGAAAGCGTTTACCGACACGAAGTGTACCATACTCCCCCAACCAAGGAATACACAATTGGCACCCCGCATTCTTTGCCGTGCAGAACACTCGGGAGAACGGGATATAGAACCGCGAGTTACCTGATGCGTGCCCGGAACAGCCCCCCCGTCAGGCCGTTCAGACAGCGCAGTCCAAGCCCCCGCAGTTTCAGTCCCTGTAGTTCCAGTCCCTGCAGTTCCAGTGTGGAACGGTGCTATTGCCGGCAGGCCGAGTTGCCGGCCCCCGGCACGGCGAGGAACGTAATACTCGTCGGCGGAAGAATCACCTTGCCTGCCGGAACGGCCACTCCGCTTATTGCCGGCAACGAATCGTCCCCGCCGAGCTTAAGGGCCGAGCCGTTCAGCAGAACTTGTCTGCTGATGAGGTGCGGAGCCGTGAGCGTGTAGCGTTCCGAGGCAGCGGGAAGCTCGATCCGCTTCGCGTCGCTGGAGTCGGTGTTGATGGCAAGCAGTGTCACGCCGCCGGCGTGATGAGGCAAGCATTGCGCGTACACATATAGATCGGGTGAGTGTGAAGCACCGGCATCCAGAACCACGTCACCCATCAGCCTGTGCCATAGTAGCGCGGCCCAGTAATTCGGGCGCGGCTTGTAAGTCTTCTCGTCAAGCAATCCATAGTCGCTTGCGGAAAGGGTGTTGTACATCTGCACCGTCACCCCGCGTTTGGCCAGCGCGCCAAGCTGATGCAGATAGCGGAAGCTGTCGAGAAATGTTGAGGCCCAGCGATCGCCGCCGCACGCGGCCTGCGCTGTTTCGGTAATCCACAGCGGTTTTCCAGGCTCATAGCGGTCGCGAAGTGCCGCGTAGAACTCCTCAATCTGCACTGTGCGATGCAGCCAGGCCGCTGAGAGCGCCGCCTTGGGAGAAGTCGTCATGGGAGAACCGAGCATGCCGCACCGGCTCGATACGGCTCCGTAGAAGTGATACGAAATCGCGTCGAATACCGGGCCTGTGGCCTCAAGGATATCCTTGCTCGTGATCACCCTCATCGAGGCTGGCAGTGACGCCCCGCCTTCCATCACTCCTCCGGGACCGACGATCGAAGTGCCGGGGCTGGCCTGCTTCATGAAAGTGCGGAAGACGGCGAAATCGCGCGCGAAGGCTGCGGCATCATAACCCTTTGGTGCTCCGCCCTGCTCGGGGAAGGTGGGCTCGTTCATGAATTCGGCTGCCGCAATGCTGCCGTCAATAGATTTGGTATAGGCAAGAAGCTTTCGCGCCTGATTGGGGGTCCACACACCCTCTTTATTGCGGACACCATCGCTTATGGCGAATGAAGTTACGATCTTCGCATCGGCGGCGTGAGCAAAATCCACCACGCCTTTCCACTGCCTGCGCGTCAGGACGCTTTTGAAGCCGGCCGGAGGCGATGCGGGCGCGGGTGCATCCGAGTCCTGGAAATATGTGGTATTGGCCCAGGTACCGCTGACCCGCAGATAAGCCGGTCCCAGAGCAGCGGCCAGCTTGCGCAGACGCGGATTCGAAAGATCGATCGGTGGACGGTATTCGAAAAGCGAGCTGTTCATGCCGGCGGGCTGATTGGTGCTCGGATGTGCAGGCTTGGCCGTGCTTCCATACGGCTTCCAGAACCTGCCGCCGGTTACCTCAACCATCTCAATGTTGTACGACTGATAGCGGGGACTGATCGTGCCGATGCGTGGGAGCGCCTTAGGCATGATGGATACGGTGGAAAGCTTTGTCTGACCCGTACATATCGTAGTTCCAAGAGTTGTAAGGGCCGCAACCGCAGCCAGGCCCATCTTGCGCATCATGCCCATGATCTTCCTTCTTCCGATTGGCTCGAAATAGAATTTGCTGCCGCTCACACTCATTCGCCGTCTTGGTCGAGCGGAGCGGTCCAAGCTGTTCGTCGCAACATTCTAGCCCAATCGTAAGTGTCCTGACTTTGAGGCGCTTTACGCTCGGCTACCAGTAGAGATTTTGTCTCTGCATTATTCGCCGGCCGCCACTTCATGCAGCCAGCCCGGAGCTTTGAGCAGCTCGCGTGGCCGCGAGCCATCCGCGGGCCCCACAAGACCGTCGTGCTCCATCATGTCGATCAGGTGCGCGGCGCGGCCATAGCCGACTCTCAGCCGCCGCTGCAACAGCGACGTGGAGGCCTTGCCGAACTCGAAGACCAGGCGCACCGCATCGTCGAACAGGGGATCGTTGTCGTCGTCGTCGCTGCTCGATCCTTCCATGCTGGCTCGCTCGTCCTTCGGTGACTCCAGGAAGCCCTGCACATACTCGGCTTGGCCTTGGTCCTTCCAGAAGCTAACCACCGCCGCGGTTTCCTTCTCGCTCACGTAGGGCGCGTGCAAGCGCATCAGGCGGCTGGTGCCCGGAGGCAGAAAGAGCATATCGCCGCGGCCAAGCAGCGATTCGGCGCCGTTGGTGTCCACGATCGTTCGCGAATCCACCTTGGTGGCAATCCGGAAGCTGATGCGCGTGGGGATGTTGGCCTTGATCAGGCCGGTGATCACGTCCACGCTGGGCCGCTGCGTGGCAAGAATGAGATGGATGCCAACAGCGCGGGCCATCTGCGCCAGTCTCGTAATCGACTCTTCCACGTTGGCGCGGTCCAGCATCATCAGGTCGGCCAACTCGTCAATGATGATCACGATATAAGGTAGTGGCTCTTCCTGCTCGCCTTCGTCGAAGAGCGAGGGCATGGCGCCTTCAAAGAGCTTGTTGTACTGGTCAATGTTGCGCACGCTGCGCGAGGCTAGCAGACGCAGCCGGCGCTCCATTTCGCGGACGGCGTTGCGCAGCGCGTTGGCGGCCAGCTTTGAATCCGTAATGATGGGCGTGAAGAGGTGTGGAATGCCCTCGTACATGCCCAGTTCCACACGCTTCGGATCCACCATGACCAGCCGCACCTGGCTCGGCGTGGTGCGGTAAAGCAGGCTCATGATCATGGCGTTGATGGCCACCGACTTACCCGAGCCCGTAGAACCGGCGATGAGCACATGAGGCATCGACGCAAGGTCGGCAGTCACAATGCGGCCGTTGATGTCCTTGCCCATGGCCAGCGTCAGCCGTGACTTGGCCTTGGCGAAGGTCTCGCTCTCCAGCACGTCGCGCAGGTGAATGGTCTCGCGATCGTGGTTCGGCACCTGGATGCCCACCGTACTCTTCCCCGCCATGCGCTCGATGAGGATGCTCTCGGCGCGCATGGCGAGGCAGAGGTCGTCAGCCAGTCCGGTGACGCGGGAATATTTGACGCCGGCCTCGGGTTTGAACTCGTACGTGGTGACCATGGGGCCGGGATTGATCTGTACCACCTGCCCTCGCACGTCGAACTCGGCGCACTTTTCCACCAGCACCTTGGCCTCGTCGCGCAGGGCCTCTTCGCGCACTTTCTGTGGGCCGCCGCCAGTGTTGAGCAGCGTGCTAGGAGGCAGCTTGAAGCCGCTGACGTTCTTCGGTGCTACCGTTGCAGTTTGCACCTCGGCGTCGGCGCGGGCATGAACGGCAATCTCTTCCGCTTCCCGAGTTGTGGCGGCAGCGGCAGCCGGCTCAACGTGTGCCGGCGCCGGTTGTGGCTCCGCTGGACGCAAGCGGATAGGCGGCGGCGCCGGTTGCACTCGGACGGCCGGTTGCGCCACTGGCGGCTCCGGCGTCGGGATGGGATCTGCTGCGGCCGGAGCAATCTCCTCCGGGCGGCTCTCCCAGATGCTGCGGCGTCTTGGCGTGGCCACAGGAATCTCGTTCTCAATACGCTGCGCGCCGTTGCGCTGGTACGCGGGAATTTCGTCAATCGGATTCTCGCTGACTCTGCGCCGGCGGCGAATGAAGAAGGAGCCAAAGCGGCTGGGGCCTGATTCGACGGCCTCCTCTTCGTCCCGCTCGTCTTCGCGTTCGGCGCGTTCTTCGGCACGCAGTTCGCGCTCATTGCGGCGATGCTCACGCCACGAGGCGAATTGCAGCCAGCGTTCCGCCGCAAAGTCGCGCACTGCCCAGAAGTTGATGGCTGAGGCCAGGTAGATTCCCGCCGTTGCCAGGATGCCGGCAACCAGCCAGGCGCCCCCCACGTTAAAGTACCGCACCAGCAGGTTCGACATCAGCAGGCCCACAACCCCCTGCACGGGAATCTCATGCAGCCAGTGCCAGTGCCAGGGAAGCAGACCGAAGGCGGCAGGTAAGAAGGTACCGGCCAGCAGGATGCCGGTCCAGCGAAGCACCGGCCTGCCTTCCACGCGCGAACGCATCCACGACCAGGCGATAGCGCCCAGCCAGAGCGGAAGCAGGAAGGCGGTAAGCCCAAAGGTTTGCAGAAACAGGTCGCTCAACCAGGCGCCGAAGAGTCCGGCGGCGTTACGCACAGCGTGCGCAACGGCCGGGTCGGTGGCCGTATTCCAGGACGGATCGGTGGCGTGATAGGTGACCAGCGCCAGCAGCAGCAGCGCAGACACAAGCCCCAGAGCGAGCCCCAGGATCACATTCAGGGCGCGGCTGCGCGTAGGCGCAAGTACGATGCGAATCGGCTTCATCATAGGGGCGCTGTCACCTGACCGGCGAGCCGGGAGGACGGACAAACATTCCCAGAGCAATTTCTATTATCTGCGGCTGTGAATCGGATTTCCCGGTAGAGCAGGGAAGGGGAACCTGGATGTTTAACCCCGCGGAGCGGCTGGGAATTCCCAGGGAAGGCTGCGAGTATATTGCCTATCGCCTTATTTATCAGATGGTTAAATGCGCGGCGCGCCCCCTGTTTCAATCGACGCTGTGCGGGCAGGTTCTTGCCGTCCGCAGTCCGGTTTCCAAGCGCCGGCGTGTATGCCCTCTCGCGAAAGCCTGCAAACCGATGCAAAGCAACCTCGGTATTTTGGAGTTTTGGGGCCGGAAGGCACTTTCAAGGCAAAACTGTAGCCAAATGACTACGGTTGAACCGGCACGGGAACGTGGAGGAGATTGGGAAGCTGTGCCTGGGAGATCTGCCACCCATTCCGCATAGAGTGCGCCAAGCATGGCCCCCATGATGATGGCGGGACGGGCTGGGAAAACAATGGGTATGCCACCCGCCGCAGTTCTCCCGGTCAGAGTTGGAGAGATATCTGTTAGGGATCCTGATCAATCAGGAGCATACTATTCGCTAAATAGACAGCGAGGACCCCGCATCATGAAAACGAATTCCTCTCGCAGGGATTTTATTGGCGTCGCGGGCATGGCGGCTGGCACAACCCTTCTGCACCCCGCGTTGGCTTCCGCTTTCAAGGCATCATCCAGCCGAGTCGCCATCGGCTCGTGCCCGGAGTACGACCGCCGGGTCGCCGAAGTTCTCGGCACCATGTTTGACCAGCTTGGCGGCATCCAAAAGCTGGTGCGGGGCAAGACGGTCGCCATCAAGCTGAACATGACGGGTGGGCCCAGGGGCAGGTTGAACTCCTTGCCGGTCCAGATGACGCATTGGGTGCACCCGCAGGTGATTGGCGCATTGATTACGCTGCTGGGCAGCGCAGGTGCAAAGCGCATCCGGCTGCTTGAAAGTACCCCGAATGGAACCAAACCGCTTCAGGAATTCATGATCGCTGCCGGCTGGCAGCCCAAGGAATTTGAGCGCGCCGCAAAAGGGGTGGAGTTTGAGAACACCAACTTCCTGGGGAGCGGCAAGGAGTATGCGCGGTTCATGGTGCCCGGAGGCGGACTGATGTACGCGGGCTACGATCTGAATCACTCCTACCGTGACACAGACGTTTTTATCTCACTGGCCAAGCTGAAAGAACACCGGACCGCCGGGGTCACGCTCTCCATGAAGAATTGCTTCGGGATCACACCCTGTACCATTTACAGCACTGAGGCGCCCGTAGATGAGCCGAGCATTGTGCCCCGCGGGTATCGTGCGCCCATGCACTCCGGCTCGCGGGTGCCCCCGAAAAGCGCGCCCCAACCGGTGGCCGAGTCAAAAGACCCGGGATTCCGCGTGCCGCGCATCGTTGCTGACCTGGTGTCGGCAAGGCCTATCCACCTTGCCATCATCGACGGAATCTACACCATGACCGGCGGCGAATTGCCGAATCAGCAGCGCGGCTGGATTCATAAGCCTGTCCACCCAGGCCTGCTCATTGCCGGCCTGAACTGTGTGGCGACGGACGCGGTGGCTACGGCCGTGATGGGATTCGATCCGATGGCAGACCGTGGTACTGCACCTTTTCAGAAGTGCGACAGCACCCTGCGGCTGGCTGAGCATCTTGGTGTAGGCACGCGCGATCTCTCTCGCATCGAGGTGGCGGGAACGCCCATTTCCAAAGCGCGCTTCCGGTTCCCGCCGCTTCGCCATTTCGCCGTCTGATTGAAGACCGCGCGGCACAACGTCTTCTGCAGGAGCGGCGCACATGCAATGGATTCGGGAGATGGTTGTCGATTTAGCTCCGCTAACGGCAACGAGCGGCGTCGAGAAGTAGGCACGAGCCTCTGCGAATGCCGGATGGGTTCGCGGCGGCCCTTAAATTGTCGGGTGAGGAAGTGATCGGCCGATTCACGGTTCGGAAACGGGCAATGCTCCTTATGGCATTGTGGTGCGCGGGAGCGAGTGCGCAGCAGCTTTCTGACCTCACAACGCCAACTCCCATCCCGCCGGGTTCGGTGCTTGTCATCGGATTCCTCGGCGGATATGACCGGTGGAACGATGAGCAGCGGAGCGTCCGGCAACTCACGCTGAGTTTGCGCGAGCGGCCCGGAGTCTATGCGGAATCGATCTCGAACCACAACCGCCAGCTCGCTTTCACCCTGATTCGGCGCGCACTCGACACCAACCGCGATCGCAAACTCCAGCCCAAAGAAAAAGCAGCCGCTCGCATTATTCTGTTCGGCCAGAGTTGGGGCGGCGCTGCGGCAGTCTATACCGCGCGCGATCTTCAGCAGCGCGGCATTCCTGTACTTCTCACCGTGCAGATCGACAGTGTGGGGTTCCGCGACAAGATGATCCCTGCAAACGTCCGCGAAGCAGTCAATTTCTACCAGCACGACCGATTTACAATTCGCGGACGCACAGAAATTCGCGCAGCCAATCCGGCCAGAACAACCATCCTCGGAAACTTCAAAAGATCGTACAGCTCTCGCTCGTCAGACGAGTCACAAAACGAGTCCCAAAACGAGTCCCAAAACGAGTCCCAAAACGAGTCTTCGATCGAATCCCCAGACGAATCCGCCAACGAATCCGATCTTTCGTGGCGCCGAAAGGTATTCGGACGCAGCCACGCCAAAATGGAACAGGACCCCGAAGTCTGGAGCCGGGTGAAGCAATACATTCTCGACGCCATCGCAGGGAGCAGGCCATGATACGAACAGCCCTACTAATCTTGTTGCTCGCCCTGCCGCTCTGGGCGCAAAGCCATCAGTTGGATGTCGCGCCGGGGAAGGGATGGGTTGATACCGGCGTCGAAGTCCAGCCCGGCGACAGCCTGCACATCACAGCCACCGGCCAGACGGAGTATTCCGGTGCGCGCCAGCCCAACGGCCCGGCAGGCCTGCCCCGCGGCTTTGCTGATCTCTTGCGCATGCTTCCCGTGAATGACGCAGGCCGGGGCGCATTGGTGGGGCGCATCGGCTCAAGCGCCGCGGCGCGGCCATTCTTCATTGGCCAGGAGCTGAATTATCGCTCGCCGGTTGCCGGCCGGCTCTTTCTGTCCATCAACCAATCGTCATTCGACATCGGCACCGGCTCCTATCGCGTGAAGATTGAACTCGCCGCTCGAAAAACAACCGCCGCCGCATCCGCCGCGCGCAGCAACGTCCATGTGCCTGCCTTTCCTCAAAGCCTCATTGACTCCATACCGCGGCGGGTGAACGACGCGGATGGCAACCTCGGCGACCGGGTCAATTTCATCCTCATCGGATCGCAGCAACAGGTGCAGGCGGCGCTCAAAGCCGCCGGATGGGTCGTCGTGGATCGAACCCAGAAAGACGCAATCATCCGCGGAATCTTCGCCAGCCTTTCCAAAGAAGCCTATACCACCATGCCCATGAGCGAGCTCATGCTCTTCGGGCGTCCGCAGGATTTCGGATACGCCCAGGCCGATCCATTGCGCGTGGTGGCGTCAAGGCATCACTTCCGCATCTGGAAAGCCCCCTTCACCCTCGAAGGGCAGACCGTCTGGGCGGGCGCCGGCACGCACGATATCGGCTTCGCCCGCGATGAGCGCAACAACGGCATTACACACAAAATTGACCCCAACACTGACGCCGAGCGGGATTACATTCGCGATAGCCTCGCGCAGACAGGGTTGGTCATCAAGACGGAGTACATCACGCCCACAGATCCCGTCCTCACAGCGCGCACTGCCACCGGTTCTGAGTTCACCTCTGACGGCCGCACCCTCCTGGTCTACCTGGCTGTGGGTGCCGGCGACGTTTCAGCGTCGTTTGCTGACACGTTCTGCTCCGTCCTCAAACAGCGCAATCCTGACACGGGCACCTGGGGGCCCTGTTCCCAATACATTGACTCGCCCGGAAGAGACGATCTGAAGCTTGCGCCGCTGTCGAAGAAGTATCGCGTGCTGATTGTGCCGGGATTTATGAGCTCGTGCGTGTCAGAATATCCCGCTTTTGAGAAGGGGCAGGAAGCGCTGAAGCGGGAGGGGCTGGATGTGGAACTTCTGAAGGTCCCCAACAATTCAAGTGAGGAGAATGCAAAGCTGATTGCACAGTATCTGCGTGAGCACAAAGGCGGCGCGAAGTACATCGTGATCGGGTACAGCAAGGGAGGGCCGGATGTGCAGGTGGCGCTGGCAGAGGAGCCGGGAGTCAGCGATCAGGTGGCGGCCTTCATTACGGTTGCAGGTGCCTCCGGTGGTTCAGCGGTAGCCGACCTGCTGCCACAGGCGGCGGAGAAGTACATGACGATGGTCCCGCTCAAAGGCTGCCAGGGCGATCTCTCCGCCGGATTCAAAAGCCTGCAGCGCGCTGCCCGCCGGGCCTTTCTTGCGGCACATCCGAATCCGGTGGTGCCGACCTATTCCCTCATTGCAGAGTCGGATGAGACCACCACATCGAAGGCTCTCCTCCAGACCTGGCAAATCCTCTCGCGCTATGGATCCATCGAAGACGGCCAGCTCCTGCGGGACGATGCCGTTGTCCCCGGAGCCAAGTTTCTTGGTGCTGCGCTCGCTGACCACTTTGCCGTCGCCTTGCCGTTTGACAAGTCGACCGACGCAACCATTCGTTCGGGGATGGACAAGAACGCTTATCCTCGCGCCACATTACTCGAATCTCTGGTCCGCTTTGTGACGGCCGATCTGGAACACTGACCGAATCCGGCAGCAAAGCCCGCCGCCAATTCCGTCACGGAGAAACTCACCGTGAGCCGCAATCTACCTGGCATCCTTGACGCATCGGAATCCCAGCGTGCCGGCACGGTCAATGCTGGGCGCCATCAGCAGATACTTACCGTGTTCATCCAGCCGGTACGCCTCCGGAAAATACCACCGGCTTCCCTGCGGCTGGTAGTAACTCCCTCCGCGCAGAATCGCCGACCGCGTGTGCTCATCTACAAACTCGTCGGTCCATTGCCACACGTTTCCAACCATGTCCATCACTCCGAAGGGACTCGCTCCTGCCGGGTGCGCGTTCACATCGTCAGGTCCGCGCAGCATGCGTCCTTTGTCGGGCACAGGTACGTCCGCAGCGTTCCATTTGTCGCCCCATGGATAGAGGCGCTCGTCTTTACCCTGCGCCGCGTATTGCCATTCCCATTCGTGCGGCAGCCGTTTGCCAGCCCACTTGGCATAGGCCCGCGCATCTTCCAGTGAAACCCACGTAACCGGCCTGTCGCCCCATCCCTGCGGATACATCCCGTTCTTCCAATCCTTCAGGAAGTTGTGGTGGTCTTTTGGCTGGTAGTGGGTGGCGTCTAGGAACTTTTTGAACTCCGCGTTGGTGACGGGATATTTGTCCATGTAAAACGGCTTGATCTTCATCTCGTGATCATGCTGCCGCCGCGGCGAATGCTCCCACGGGTACTGCACATCCACGCCAATGTCGTTGCCGCCTTCGATCATCACTCCAGAAACCCGAAAGTCAAACTCACCGCCCGGAATGAAGACCATGCCGGGTGGCGCGCTCGTTGCAGCCTCAGTGGCTGCGATCGGCACAATGTGCTGGGGAAGAAAGTGCCACGCGTTCGAGTAATTTGAAAGCGGCTTCTCCGCAAGCCCGTGCATCGTGCCCAGCACCTGCTGCTCGCCGACGGTCAAATGATCGGTAGCCAGAATCGCCCCGTATCCCTGTGCCCCCATCGCAAAGCTCAGCGTTGCCGTCGAGCCGTGAATCTCCGGTTTCAGCTCAACCCCGTGCCACACGTCGTAATAGTGAAGTTCTGACTTGTAAGCCACCTCGATCTCAGGCCCCGCCAGCTCAAATTCATTCCGGTTTACCACCGTCCACAGCGTTGCCATTTTCCCCGGCCACTTGCTGGCGAACGCGCCATATTGCAGCGTGGGCGCAAAAGGTTCCCATCCGGGGCTCTGAAGCAGCCGCCAGAATTTCCGCTCAATCGTTGCGATTCGCCTCAGCGCCTCAGCGTCGCGGTCGTCAATCTGGTTCCAGATTCCCCAGATGTTTTCCCAGCTTTCATAGCCCACGCCATTAAAGAAGGCGTACTGGAGATTGTTGACCTTGTTGCGATTCCATCGGTCGCAGACGTTGACCATATACCGCCGCTCAAGCCACTTATTCTTGCTGATCATGGGCTCAAACGGATACCGCCAATACCCCCAGCCAAGGTTATTCCAGGCGATCGCCACGTCGTTGTCGCCTCCGTTTCCACCTTCGGGCTCAAAGGCGATCGGGTGTCCGGTCTTGTCTGACGCTGTACGGAAGGCCAGAGGAACCGCGCCCATGGTGTCGCCGTTCATCCCATCCGCACCGGTCTCCGCCGTGAGCTTGGCAATCGCGTCCCAGTCTGGAACCCCTTCAGGCCGCGTTCCCTGGTCCCAGGGATTGTATGGAAAGAGCACTCGCACTCCCTGTTGATGGAACTCCTCCACCATGGCCCGCAAACCGTCGATCCCACCCGGCATATCGCGAATCAGGTCGAACTGGTTGCGGTTATCGATTCCAATGTTGGGATAAGTCGGCCAGACCAGCACGGCGTCAATTCCGCCATAGCGCTTTTTCAGGTCAGCCAGATAGCGGTCCACCGTGTACTTGCCGGTCGCGGGATCGTAGAAGTACCGGTCCTCCGCCATCATCTGCGGCTGGATGAAGGCTCTTTGTGTCCATTGGAGCTGCGGCCGGTCATACTCTGCTCCGTTGTATCCCATGCGGATCAGGTGTTCATCGCGCCAATGGCGGACGTCCTTCAGCCAGGCCTTCCAGTCCGCCACGGATATTGCCCTCTCGCCTCCCACCGCGCAGCAGTGGTCGCTCGTCGCAGTCGGATTCGCCGGCCCGGGAATCTGCTCGCCCTGCGGCGAATACTTCGTATCCTGCGCAAGCAACAAAGTCCCCATCACTGCAGCGAACAGAATGACAACGCACCACCTCACCTTCCACATGCCAATCTTCCTCCCCATCTGCCTTGTGTCCAACAGCTTACTTCGCCTTACCGGTTTTTGAGAGAACATTCCGCCTTTCCTCGCGCAACAGGCAATTCCGCCGTAACCCGGAATGCTACCCTGAAACGGCAATGCGCGCCGTCGTACAACGCGTCTCCGAGGCATCCGTCGCAGTCGAGGGAGCAGTAGTTGGCAAGATTGGCCCGGGCCTGCTCGTGCTGCTGGGTGTTTCCACCAGCGACACCGAAGCCGACGCTGACTACCTCGCCGAAAAGATCGCCGGCCTGCGCATCTTTGAGGACGCCGACGGCAAGATGAACCGCAGCCTAGCGGATGTCGGCGGGGCAGTGCTCGCCATCTCGCAATTTACCCTCTACGGCGATGTCCGTCGCGGCAAGCGGCCTTCCTTTGATGACGCCGCCCGTCCCGAGCGCGCCCGTGAGCTCTACGAGCACTTCGTCGCGCAGATTCGCCGGCGCAACCTGCGCTGCGAGACCGGCCAGTTCCAGGCCATGATGTCGGTGTCGCTGGTCAACGAGGGGCCGGTGACAATACTGCTCGATAGCTCAAAGTTGTTCTAGCCGTTCAGCGCAGATGACCGGTCAGTAGAAACCAGCGTGAGTCAGCCAGCCGCCCGCACCAGTTGCTGCTCTCAGTCGCCAAGGCACGTTCCCAGCCTGCGGGCCGTCGCAACCCAGTGATGGTCGGGCGGGACTGCCTTGCGTTTGCCCGCCACCTTCTCCAGCGGCACCGGCTCCGTTTCTTCGCCGCGCGCCGCCACCATCACGCCAAACGTTCCCTCGTTGATCAAATCGGCGCAGGCCGTCCCAAGCCGGGTAGCGAGAATGCGGTCTGCTGCGGACGGTGTACCGCCGCGCTGCACATAGCCAAGAATCGTCACGCGCGATTCGAGTTGCGTGAGCTCCTCGAGCAGCTTGGCAAGGCGCATGGTGTTGCCCTGATGCCGAATATCGAGCGCGGCGATCTCGCGCTTGGCCTCGATCTTGCCGGCCAAGTTCTTGGCGCGTTTCAGTTTCTTCTCGGCTACGTCATAGATGTGCGCGTCGTCGCGGCTCATCGCGCCTTCGGCCACGGCCACAATGCTGAAATTCCGCCCATGCTTTGTGCGCTGGCGGATGGCCTCGACAACCTTCTCCACGTCGTAAGGAATTTCCGGAATAAGTATCACGTCCGCGCCGCCCGCCAGTCCCGCGCCCAGCGTGAGCCAGCCGGCGCGATGCCCCATGATCTCGGCCACAATAATGCGGTGATGGCTGTGAGCCGTACTGTGCAGCCGGTCGATCGCCTCAGTGGCAATGTCCAGAGCTGTGGCGTAGCCAAAACTGGCGTCGGTCACGGCCACATCGTTATCAATCGTCTTGGGCAGGGTGATCACGTTAATGCCTGCCCGGTGCAGGCGCAGGGCATTCTTTGCTGTGCCGCCTCCGCCAAGGCACACCACGCAATCGATTCCCCACTTCTTCAGATTGTCCCGGATGACGCCGGTCATGTCCTTCGTCTCGCCGTCAACCACCATGCGATGCGGCTTGTCGCGGCTGGTGCCCAGAATGGTGCCGCCCACCGTGAGAATGCCGGAAAGAGCGTTGCGGTCCAGATTGATCCGCTCGTTCTCAACCAGGCCGCGAAAGCCGTCGCGAAAACCGACGATCTCCCAGCCGTAGTTGCCAAGCGCGGCTTTCCCCACGCCGCGGATCGCTGCGTTCAGCCCGGGGCTGTCGCCGCCGGCCGTAAGAATTCCAATGCGTTTGATCTTCGTGGCCATTGACAACAAATATGAAGCGCGGCGGAGCTTTTGTCGAGCCACGCGTCTAGCCGGCGATAAACTTCGCCCCGTAAAAGAGGATGGCTCCGCCAAAAAGAATGCGGTAAATGGCGAAGGGAACAAAGCCGTGCTTGCGCACCCAGTAGAGAAACCACTCCACCACGCCGAGAGCCACAATAAACGAGACCACCAGGCCGATAATCAGCACCGTCCAGCGCTGCGGATTCATAACCACGTGCGCAGCGGCAGCTCCGGCCGCGGCTGCAGACGAGCCGTGAACCTCCTTGATGAAATCCCAGGTCGTAGCGGCAATCATCGTGGGAATTGAGAGCAGAAAGCTGAACTCCAGGGCCGCGGGGCGCGAGAGCCCGGCCATCTGGCCGGCGGCAATCGTAGACATCGAGCGCGACACGCCGGGAAAGACAGCCGAGAGTGTCTGGCAGAGGCCGATCCAGATTGCCTGCCACAGGTTCATCTCTTCAACGTCGTGCGTGGCAGGGTCCTCGTTGTCAGCCCTCGCATCCACAACCCACATGATGATGCCGCCAATAACCAGCGCCAGGGCCATGGCTTTCAGGCTCCCCAGGTTTGCCTCGCTCCATTTGCGCAGCAGCAGCGCGGGCGCTGAGGTGCAGGCAAAGGCGATCAGCGTGAGCGATATGGGATGTGTCAGCCAGTTGCGGTCGTGGCCTTCGCCCTCGGGAAAGGTGCGGATAAAGTCAACGATGCGGGCGAGGAAGAGCAGACAAAGCGCGAGAATGGCGCCGAGCTGGATGACAATGGCGTACATCACCCAGTAAGGGTCACTCAGCGGAAGCTTCATCCACGCTTCCACAATGCGCAGATGAGCCGTGGAACTAACCGGCAGGAACTCCGTGAGACCTTCCACGATGCCCAAAAGAACGGACAAGAAATATACGTTCAAAAAGCCTCCGCTGTGGCGATGGCGCAAGACAGCAGGCAGCCGGGCGGCTCCTGCTCAACCCTGGTCGATCCCGAATACAGGTATGTCCTGATCTAGTTTGAATACCAGCATACCGGCCCGCCATGCGTAGTCGGTTCCGGCAAAGTGTTCTTTCAGCTGTTGTGCGAGGGCCCGACAGTGTTCGTGTGCCTTTTCGGCTTTACCGTGGTTGCCGTTGGCTTCATACATATTGGTAAGCACGGCCTGGCGATAGGCGGCCTGATATAAGGCGCGGGCCGTGCGCGGGCCGTTGGGGTAATCCTTGGCGTATTTTTCGTATAGATCGGTTTCGTGCTCGGGACACTTGGCGGAGCCTTCCCAGTCGCCGCACAGCTTGTTGGCAATAAGGTCAAAGGCAGCCAGCGCGGCCCAGCGTGTGTGGGGATACATCTTGATGACCTTCTTGAGCGGGCCTTCGTTCATCTGCTGGTGCATGTAGGGTTGCCGCGCCTTCGACGAGGGCAGGCTGGAGATGTCGGCTCTTTGAAGCTGCCATTGAATGTCGGCTGACCGCCAGCGTGCCTCGGGGGCAAGCGGCGAGTTGGGGAACAGCTCGTAAAGCCGGGTGTAAAGCAGTAGCGCTGCGTGGGCGGCGTTGGCCGGGCCGCTCGGCGTGGATGCCAGAATCTCCTCGTTGGCCGCGGCGCCCATCAGCACCTGATCGCCATTGGGCGTGGAAGTGGTGATGATGCCCTTGGCCTGCATCCAGCCGGAGATGGCCTGCTGGCTGTTCTCGTTGCCGCCGATCATCGGCGTGTCCCGATCGTTGCTCTCCTGCGTATCCGTGTTGGCTTCCACGTTCAGCCACGGGCCGCTCCTTTCCATAATCACCATCTCGCGGCCAATCTGGATCTGGGCAATCTTTTGTGAGCTGGTCGCCGGCTGAATGTAAAGCCAGGTGATCCGAAGCGGTGTGGCGCGTGGGCCGGGCTGAACGCCGGGGACTTGCGCGGGCTTGTCTTTGGCCGAGGTGAAGGCCGCACAGAGGCCAAGAAGAAGGATGGCAGCGCTACGGGCCGCCCGACGGGTTCGGCAGGTGCGAAGTGAAGATGTCATGCTCGCAAGCATCATACCGCAAGGACGTTAGGCCGGGGATTCCGTAAGCACCTCAGCCAGCAGCGCCGGATCCACGTTCCCGCCGCTGACCACGGCCACGGCTTTCCGATACGCCGGCAACTCGTCGGCGTGGAAGAGCAGGGCAGCGGTGGTCACGGCGCCGCTGGGCTCGGGAACCAGCCGCGTCGTCGCCACGATGGCGCGCATGGCGGCGCGGATCTCCGCTTCCGTGACAGTAACGATGCCGTCCACAAAGGCCTGAATATGCGCGAAGTTGCGCACGCCGACGCTTTGCGTGCGCAATCCATCCGCAATCGTCCGGCTGGTCAGCTCGGCTCCCCAGGTCACGATCTTGCCGGTGCGGAAGCTCTCAGCGGTGTCGGCGGCCAGTTCGGGCTCCACGCCGAAGACCTTGGTCTGCGGACTGAGTTGCTTAACGGCGGCCGAGACGCCACTGAGCAACCCGCCACCGGAAACCGGCGAAAGAACAAGATCCACGTCCTGAAGATCTTCAACAATCTCCAGACCGCAGGTAGCCTGGCCGGCAATAATCTGCTCATCGTCGTAAGGCGGAATCACGACATACCCGTGTTCGCGCACCAGCTCTTCAGCCTTGGCCAGGCGCTCGCTTGAAGCCACGCCCACATCCACGATTTCAGCACCCAGTGCGAGCGTGGCCGCGCGCTTGATAGCCGG
The DNA here is from genome assembly GCA_963830225.1 of uncultured Acidobacteriota bacterium. GTDB lineage: Bacteria > Acidobacteriota > Terriglobia > Terriglobales > Acidobacteriaceae > Telmatobacter. The sequence goes on from CAWHLO010000002.1 coordinate 410,345, forward strand.
GGCGTTCGAGGGCATCACAATGACTGCCTTGGCGCCGACTTCGCGTGCCGCGTAGGCAACCGCCTGCGCGTGGTTGCCGCTGGAATAGGTGATCACTCCGCGTTTCACCTCATCGGGCGAGAGCTGCAGAATTTTGTTGGCCGCGCCGCGCATCTTGAAGGCGCCCACGGGCTGCAGGCTTTCGGCTTTTAGCCATATATCGCGTCCCAGCCCGTAGCCGGCGACGCCCGAAAAAGGCGCGCGTACCAGTGGCGTCCTGAAGGCGACTGAAGCAATGCGCTTCGCGGCATCGCGGATGGCGGCAACATCAACCAGTTCCTGTGCAATTGTCATAGCGGAGTAACCTACGGTTCAGGGTACTATAGCCGTCCGATCGCTGTGGGCAGTACCAGGGCAACGAGGCCCGCGCCAGCATTCAGCCTGAGGCGTGCCGGCACGTCTGCCGGGGTCGGAATTTCTCCCCTTGAGAAGCGTCGAAATCAGGAGAAGAATTTTCTGATTACTGCTATACTTCCGTGAGTTCTTCCCCGGGATTGGGCCAATATCAAGCGCGGGCGTTCGCCTTGGCGCGAGGTCATTGCATAGGGAATCCGGAGTACGTTCATACCGTCATCAAGCAAGTCATCGATGAGGAGGATCCCATGTCCCCACAGTCTGTAGACAAATTGAATGGCGCTTTCCGCGGGCAGTTGATCCAGCCGGACAATGCGGCGTACGATTCGGCGCGCAAAGTCTTTAACGGCATGATCGACAAACGCCCGCGCCTGATAGCGCGATGTGCTGACGTTGCCGACGTGATCGCGGCGGTGAGGTTCGGCAGAGAAAGCAACATGCTTACTGCCGTCCGCGGCGGTGGGCATAACGGCGGAGGTCTCGGAATATGTGACGACGGCCTGGTGATCGACCTGTCGCGATTAAAAGGCATTCGTGTGAACCCTGCCGCAAAGACCGTGCGCGTAGATGGAGGCTGCGTCTGGGGCGACGTGGATCATGCCACGCATGCCTTCGGCATGGCTACGCCTTCCGGAGCCATTTCCACCACCGGAGTGGCCGGTCTCACCCTGGGTGGGGGAATCGGGTATCTGACGCGCAGGTATGGACTCACCATCGACAATCTGCTGGCTGCGGACGTCGTACTGGCCGATGGGAAGTTCGTAACGGCGAGCGCCAATGAAAATCCTGACCTGTTCTGGGCGTTGCGCGGCGGCGGTGGGAACTTTGGTGTGGTTACTTCCTTCGAGTTCCGGCTGCATCCGGTGGATACGGTGCACTTCGGCCCAACCTTCTGGCCCATTGAAGAGTCCGCCACCGTGTTGCGCGCCTATCAGGACTTTATTCAGCAAGCCCCCGAAGAGATCAGCGGTTTCTTCGCTTTCCTCATGGTGCCGCCGGCGCCCATGTTCCCCGAGAATCTGCACCTCAAAAAGGTCTGCGCCATTGTGTGGTGCAGTACCGGCACAGAGAAACAGGTAGAGACATCTCTGAAGCCCATGCGGCAAGTGGGCAAGCCACTTCTGGATCAAGTGGCGCCTCTTCCGTTTCCAGCGGTGCAAAGCGCGTTTGACGATATTTTTGTTCCCGGCCTGCAGCAGTACTGGCGGGGCGACAACTTCAACGAGTTGAGCGACGAGGCGATTGCACGCCACGCGGAAGTCGGTCCCAGGCTACCCACAATGATCTCGACCATGCACCTGTATCCGGTGAATGGCGCCGCGCAGCGGGTGGGCAAAAGCGATACCGCCTACAGCTACCGAGAGACGCTGTTTGCTGAGGTGATAGTGGGCGCCGATCCTGACCCGGCCAATAACGAGAAAATCACCGCCTGGTGTAAGGAGTACTGGGAGGCGCTCCATCCCTACTCGGCGGGCGGTGCCTATGTGAACTTCATGATGGACGATGAGGGCCAGGACCGGGTCCGCGCCACCTATCGGGACAACTACAACCGCCTGGTCGGTGTTAAGAAAAAGTACGATCCCGATAACTTCTTCCGCGTCAATCAGAACATCCGTCCGGCCGGTTAGCGCACGCCTGCCACAATCGTTGCCGGGGAAATAAGTGAGGAAGAAAGGAACGGGCGGCGGCTGAAGCCGTCGCCCGTTGAAGCTGTCTCGCGTCCCGTAAGGGACGCGCAACTATTCGTACGCCAGCGCGTCGACAGGATCCTTACGCGCGGCCATCCACGAAGGATACAGCGCGCCACAGATTGCCCCGGCAAAGGCGATGACCGCTCCTCTCGCGAGCCAGTCAGGCGTGATCTGGAAGGAGATGGTGGGGTACAGGTGCGCGATCAATTCACGCACGCCGAAGACGCTTGCGATGCCCACCAGCACCCCGAATAAAGCCAGTATCGAGCACTCGCGCAGCACCACGCTCACGATGGTCGGTTTGGATGCGCCCATCGATTTGAGAATGCCGATCTCTCGCGTGCGCTCCAGCACTGCCGTATACATGGCCTGGAAGATTACGAGGAATCCCACAATCACGGCAATGCCCGTAATGGAGCGTACCGCGATATTGAAGCCGGGCAAGCTGGACGGCGTCAACTGGCTAAGCAGGTCGTAGAGCGTGAAAACCTCATTGTTGCCCAGGCCGGGTGTCGCCAGGATTTCATGCGTGACGAGCGTCTCGTTCGCTGGTTTATCGCACTTGATGTAGAAGACCGATGCCTTGTTGGTCACGCCCATCAGGTCAGCCAGGCTGTTGATGGGCAGCATGGTTCGCCCGCCTTTACCCGGCTGCACAATACCCGAGACGCGGAATGGATGACCCAGAACGTGGATGGTGCTGCCCACGTGAAGGTGATCGGCGTTGGCCCGGATGCTGTCGACGATCGCATCGTCAGGGCCTTTGAAAGGCCCGCCCGCTAGGAAAACAAAGGGCTTCATCGCGTCGAAGGTGGGGAAATCGATGCCGTAGATGACCGAAATGGAGGTCTTGGAAGTGACCGTGTGCTGAATGGCCGGCGAAACGAGGGTCACATGCGGAAGCCGGCGTAGAGCAATGGCGTCATTCACCGGCATGGAAGCCGAACTGAACCCGCTGATGAGGCTGGCGCCCGAGGGCAGCATCACCAGGTCGGCACCGATGCCGTTAGTGCGCGTCCTCTGGTCGTTGAGCATCCCCATAAAAATGCCTACCACGGAGAGGATCATGATGACTTCAAGGGCCACCGCACAGACGCTGATGGCAGAACGCAGGGGGCGGTGCAAAAGGTTCGAAAATACGAGCTTATTCATCGATTGGCCTTGATCTAAGAGGCAACGCGAGGAGCGAAATTTCGTGGAAGATCCTCTCCCTAAGGTTAACAGCCCGGCGTACCGGTTTGTCCGCCATCCGGCTATGGTCCTGGCCGTAAATTTTTCCCTAAATGGATAACCAAGGATAGACGGGGCGCCGTTTTGTTTTGACCTCGTCTGAATCAGGGGTTTATTGTGTTTTAAAAGAATTCCTTCGGGTTTTCGCCCGTTATTCGGTCTACCATGGGGAAATTTGGAGAAGATCTGCGCAAGGAGCGGTTGACCCGTGGCGTTGCGCTGGAAGAAATAACGGCGGTTACTAAGATCAGCAAGCGGCACCTGGTCGCGCTGGAACAGGAGAGGTTTCGGCTCCTGCCAGGCGGCATCCTCAGCAAGGGTATAGTCCGCGGCTACGCGGGCGCGCTGGGGCTGGATCAGCACGACTGGACGGAGCGCTATATGCAGGCATATAGCAACTCTGGCCAGATGCTGGACGACGACCGCGACTGGACAACCTTTGCCTCTAATGTAGGCAAAGCCCGCATCATGCGCCATAACGCTTTGGAGTTACGGCTGCGCTGGCTGGGCGCCGCCCTCCTGGTGCTTGCGGTGTTGGTGGCGGGTTGGTTTACGGTGCGGTTTATCGGAGTTCGCGCTGGATGGTGGACGGGTCTGCTTCCCCAGCACCTCGTTCCCAGCGCGGTGCAAAGTGCGTGGTCCACGGTGCACGGAATGGTCACTCACGTGATCCAGTGGTTCAATAGCTGAGCTTCGCAACTGATTTTGACAGGTGGCAGACAGGCTTCCGCCGGACGGTTTGGTGCGCTCAGATCGCCCTTGGGGGTGGATTCCTGCCCGTTCGCTGCGTTTTGGTGCGCGCCATTTGCCTTCGAGTTGCGATAATGGAATATGTGTGTGGAGGCGTCTGCCTCCGCGTAGATGCTCGTTTTTGGCATGGCGCCGGGCATCGGAATGTGATCGTTTTTGCGCCTGCCGGCTGAGCCGGTTTCATCGCCGCGCCTGCCGAAAATTCAAACCCCCGCACGGGGAGGAGTCCCGAATTTGAGCGAGCGTTTCCTTTTTACCTCTGAATCAGTGACTGAGGGCCATCCCGACAAAATTGCCGACCAGGTGTCGGACGCAATTCTGGATGCGTGCCTTGACCAGGATCCTTACAGCCGCGTCGCCGCTGAGACGCTGACGGCTACCGGCCTGGTGGTCATTGCCGGCGAGATTACAACCAAGGCTTACGTCGATTTCCAGTCGCTGGTGCGCGGCGTGGTCGCCTCCATCGGCTATGACAATGCGCTTTACGGCTTTGACTCGAACACCTGTGCGGTGATCTCGAGCATCAACAAGCAGTCGGGCGACATTGCCCAGGGCGTGGACACCGGCGGAGCCGGCGACCAGGGTATGATGTTCGGCTACGCCTCAAACGAGACGCCCGAGCTTATGCCGGCGGCCATCTCCCTGGCGCACAAGCTCACCCGGCAGTTGACTGAGGTGCGCAAGAGCGGCAAGCTGTCTTACCTGCGCCCCGACGGCAAGAGTCAGGTGACGGTGGAGTATGAAGCGCCCGGCAAGCCCGCGCGCATTGACGCCGTGGTCATCTCCACGCAGCACGCTGAAAGTGTCACCAACGAGGAACTGCACGCCGACATCCTGAAGCATGTCATTCAAACGGTGCTGCCGGCCAAATGGCTTGACGAGCACACCAAGTACCACATCAACCCCACCGGACGCTTCGTCATCGGTGGCCCCATGGGCGATACGGGACTCACAGGCCGCAAGATCATCGTGGACACCTACGGCGGCATGGGCCGCCATGGCGGTGGTGCTTTCTCGGGCAAGGATCCGACCAAAGTTGACCGCTCCGCGGCGTACATGGCCCGCTACATTGCCAAGAACATCGTTGCGGCAGGCTTGGCCGACCGCGCCGAAGTGCAGCTTGCCTACGCCATTGGCGTTGCCGAGCCGGTAAGCGTGCTGGTCGATACCTTCGGCACCGGAAAGCTGGACAATTCGCGCCTCACCGGGCTGATCCGCGATAACTTCCTGCTGACGCCGAAGCGCATCATCGAAAGCCTCAACCTGCGGCGCCCCATCTACCAGAAGACCGCGGCCTACGGCCACTTTGGTCGTACCGAGCCCGAGTTCACCTGGGAAGCCACAGACAAGGCGGCCATTCTGGCTGAGCAGGCCGGCCTGAAGGATGTCGCCGTCAAGTAATTTCCAGCTCTGTTTTTTTCGTCACGGGACCCGCTTTCAAGCCGGGTCCCGTTGTTTTTTGGGGAGTTGTGGAGCGATAGCTTAGAATTTTTGCGTTACCCGCGCGTCTATTCTTTGGAGACTCCATGCGAATTCTTGCAACTGCTCTTCTCGTCCTTGGTCTGGCTTCGCTGGCAGCCGCGCAGAGTCCAGCACAAAACTCCGGGCAAACCACCGCCACCTGGGATTACCTCGGCAAATACGGCGCTATGAACTGGGGCAAGCTTGACCCCGCGTATCGCGCCTGCTCGAAAGGCCGCGAACAGTCGCCCATCGACATTCACGGCGCCCGTCTCAACAAGGAGCTCAAGCCCATCCAGTTTCATTACCTGGGCGGGCCGGTCACGCTGGTCAACGACGGGCACGCGATTGTGGTTCATGTTGTGCCCGGCAGCTACATCACCGTCGGCAGCGTGCGCTACGATCTTGTCCAATTCACCTTCCATCATCCCAGCGAGCATGAGGTGGATGGCCACCTGTCCAACATGGAGGTGGATCTGCTGCATCGCAGCGCCGATGGCAAGCTGCTGATGATCGGCATACTGCTCACCGCGAACCAGGATTTCCCCAATGCCACCATCTCTTCGCTGTGGCAGCACCTGCCTACCCGCCCCGGCCAGACGGAGAAAGACGAGAACATGGTCAATCCTGGCGGGCTCTTCCCCAGGGATCCGGCTTACTGGACCTACACAGGTTCGCTCCCCGCTCCGCCGTGTACTGAGGGAGTGCGGTGGTATGTCTACCAGAACCCGGTGAACATCAGCCACCGCCAGTTGAATGCCTTTGAGAACCTCTACAACGTGAATACACGTCCGGTGCAGGATCTGCATGGCCGGCGCATCGAAGCAAACCAGTAGGAAGCAGGAAGTGCGGGTCTGGGGTCAAGGGTGTACTCCCCAGCGCGGACTTATCGGAACGCGATTTCTCTGGTGAGCGACTGGGAGCGTTCGCGGGCGGGGAAAACGCCTTCGATGAAGGCGTCGCTCCAGTATCCGGAGGGTCCGCCGAAGCCGACAGCGAGGACGAGGGTGGCGCGCACTTCGTAGGGGTGATTCAACTGAAATCCGGGGAAGCGGTGGCGAATGTCGGCTTGGCGCACGTAGATTCTCAGGTTGGGCTTTGCATCCAGATAGTACCCGGAAGAATGCAGCAGGATGGGGCTGCGGGCCGCGCCAGCCTGGAGAATCTCGAAGGTCAGCGTGTAGCCGTGTGGGTAATCGCCTGAGAATACCGGGATGAAATCGAAGTCGCGTCCGTTGCCGTCGCGCTCAACACGGAACGATTGCACCTTGACGGCGTGACCCGCGTAGAGCCGTTTCATTTTTTCGAGTGCGGCGCGGTCGGTCGCGATACCCTCGCTGACGAGTTTGCGGCAGCGGCCCGGCGCAATACCCCAACTGGAAAAGAACAGCGACCGGCGTTGGCGGACCTGATCGCAGAGCGAAGCATCGCGAAACTCGATTGCGGCCTTCTGCAGGCACTCGGAACGCGTGTACATGGAATGGTAGCCGTCGGGATTGAAGATGATGCCGGTGTGATATGCATTGGCGTCGATGGTTTGGCAGTGACTCACGGCGGCGGAGCGGAGCGCGGCGTAATCGGCGGCAGACGCCGAGGCAACGGCGAAGGAAAACAGGAAGACAGCGAGAACTCGCAGCGGCAGGGCAGCCGCCCTGCGGCGGAGACTGCAAGAAATCGGCTCGCGCAGAGAGTGTGGCACGGCCTGCATTCTAGGGACCGGCGCGTCACCTGCGCAAATCCTCCGGCGCAGACATGCAATGGCGGGAATCTTCGAGTTCAGTTTCCAAGCGGAGTCAACTTAAGCATGAGGCCCCGGGGTGTCGTGCGGGCGGCCACTCCGGTCAGGTCCGCCACCAGGTAATGGGCTGCATCAAGCGCTTCCGCGGGGTGCGAGAAGGTGGTTGCAATCACCGTGCACCCGGCTTCGCGCCCGGCCTTTGCGCCTGAGGATGAGTCCTCAAAAACAACGCATTGCTGCGGAGCAAAACCGAGGAATTCCGCGCCGGCCAGGAATGGCTCGGGGTGCGGCTTGCCGCGTGTCACGTGATCGGCGGTCACCAGGCGCCCCGGCAGGGGAATGCCTCCGGTCGCAAGCCGTGCGCGGGCAAGTCGCTCCGTGGCGCTGGTGACCACCGTCCAGCGGTCGCCGGGGAGCTCGCGGAGCAGTTCGAGCACCCCGGGAAGAACTTGCAGGTCCTCGTCGTCGGCAATTTCCAGATCTTCAATCCGTCTCAGCTCGGCTTCGCTGTCCAGATCGGGACGGAGTGCGGCAATCACCTCAATCGCCCGCCGGCCGTGTGCCAGGCTGACTGTGTGAGCCGGATCGAGGCCGCGCCTCTCTGCCCATCGGGTCCAGGTGCGCTCCACCGTGCCGAGAGACGAGACCAGGATGCCGTCCATGTCAAAGAGGATCGCCTGGCACTGAATTGTTACCGGCGAGTATACCGCGGGCGAAGTCATAGGAGCATTTTAGCTGTGCATGTGATAAAAGGGTCTGGTCATGAATAACTTGGAACGCGCTTTTCGGAAAAGATTTCTCGTTCTTGCCGGCGGCGGTGCCTGTGTACTCATGGCTTTGGCATGGGGATTGGTCAAAGGTATCCTTTCCCGCCATGATTTTGCCCTTGCTGGAACGATCTGGTGGATCGCGATGTTTATCGCGTTTTATTTCCTGGTTCGTTCTCACCACGTGAAGATGAAGGAATTCCAGTGGCAACAAATAACCAGCGGTGTGCCGGGGCAGATGATCGAACGAGATCAATGCGTCAGGAATATTCGCACCATGAAAACCTTCATTGTCCTGTTTGCCATTCTGCTCCTTTACGGCGCAGTGGTGTCGCAAGGGGATTCTTTGCGGCTTCGTCTGGCGGGTGGGGGCCTTGATGTATTTATTCTGGCGGCATGTGTGTGGTCCCTGGTTCGTTCGCAACGAAAATTGAGGGACATTCCGAATATGGAAGTCGAAGAACTTCCGAAACAGGATTGAGGAGATTCGGATCAGCGCCGTGCCACGGTCTCTTTGGGTAGGGTGAACTCGATCTTGGGTGGCTCCCCAAGCTTCAACTCCGCCTCCACAGGATGGTGCCGCATCCCACGGAACACCTCGGTGTTTCGTAGCGTGGCCTTGCCGTCTGCAATCTCTGCTTCTCCGGTCACGCGCGTGAAATGGGCAAGTTGCGGCGGTACCCGCTCCGATTTCGGCTCTGCTTTCGGCGCGGCCTTCGGCTCTGCGGCGGCCTTGGACAGCGCCTTCGTTTCGTCTTTCTTCTTGCGGACGTGCGCTTCCGGTAATGCAGCGACCGAGCCGTGCAGCCAGTCGAAGTGAATCGTCCCCTTGGCCGAGGCGGCTAGTTCGCGTGTCGTTACGCCCCTGAGGTTGATTCTGCCGGTGGCGTTCAGTGGACCTCCGGCGAAGCGCATGCCCAGCAGCCTGCCCACGGCGGGCGCGCTGAGCTTCGAAAAGATGGCGTGCAGCGCATAGACCGGGCGGCCCTGGTCGGTGTCAGGTCTACTGAAGGTGCCGCCGGCATGCACATGGCCCCCCAGCACGTGCGCGTCCAGGCTGGTGATCTTCGCGCCGCTGGAGTTGATATTGAGCACCGCCGTCGGCTCTTCGAGCGTAACGGGTCCCAGAGTCAGCGAGGTAGCGCGTACCGTGCCGTCAAGCAGCGGCCAGGCCGGGGCTGAGGATAGATGCAGCCGGTCAATGAGTGCATCGAAGAGCGAGACGTGAGCACGTGCTCCCAGCACGGCGGTCTGCAGTTCGGCTGCCTTCAGGCGGCCAAATCGCATCTGGAAATGAGTTGGACAAGGCTTCTCGGGTGGGCACGTGTTGGGTAGCGTCAGGCTGGCCGTGGCTTTCAGCGGGCCATAGGAGAAATCCACAGGGTCCCAGCGTGCCTCGCCGTTCGCCAGGTGCAGTGTCGCCTGGGAAATATCAACGCGCCGGGCCAGGTAGTCGGGCTTCCAATAAGAGTCGTGCAGCGTGACGGTGCCGCTCAGGTCGTCGCCACTCGGCAACCGCGGCTGCTTCGGGTCGATGGCCGGCGGAAGCTGCGGGTGAGCTGGATTGCCGGGCTCGGGGGCAACCAGGGACGATTGCTGTGGCAGCCACGGCCCCTCGATGTTGAGAGCCAGCGAAACCGGGCCGCCGGAGAGGGAGTCGAGTTCGGATGGGTCGGCAAAGCCTGCCAGGCTGGCAAGTTGCCGTGCCCGGGAAAGGCTTGCCGGACCGCGAACGTTGAGCTGGTAGCCCCGCAGCGTGACGCGCGGAATCACGATGAGCGGAGCGGTAGCGCCGGCATGGACTGTCGCAGAGGCCGTCAGCGCGAGATCCTGGCCGGGGCCGGCGTCCTCCGGCTCAAACACGATGTGGCTTGCCTGAACGGCGTTGCTTAGGTCTCCGCCACTGAGCTGAAAGCCGTTTACGGTAAAGCTGCCCCTGAGCGGCGCGGTTGCCGGCTCCTGTTCGCGATGTGCGCGTCTCGATCTCCGCTCGCGGATGTGCCTCCGTCCCGGCCGCGCGGCATTTTCGGATGCGTGGCCGGAATAGGTCATCTTGCCGCTGATGGTGCCGCCGGCGTTCAAATCGGGATCCACGCCACTGCGGATGGTCCGCAGAAACGCAAGACCGGCGTCAACAGGGACCTTGTCGAGGGCAAGCGTAAGAGTCGGCTGCGAGCTGCCGCCGGGCACGTCACCTGTCAGGCGGATGCTGCCGTTGCCGAGCGGCGAGTTGCACACCAGGTTGTCGAGGGCTTGCCGCGGGTAGTGGTAATCAAAGCCGCAGTTGGCGTCAAAGTCCAGAGGCTCGGCAGGAGCGAACTCGTAGCGATGGACCCCCGAAGCGCGTAGACGTGCGGTGACGTGGGCTGTATCGGGCGTGCCCTGCACGTGCAGGTTGGCGGTGAGGGCGCCACGCCACCCCGGATCGGAACCGATGAGCAGGCGCGCGAGTTGGCCCAGCTGCGCCTGACGCCAGTCCAGGTCGACGCGCAATGGCATCTCGCGCAGGGCCGGAGCGCTGTGCAGGCTGGCGTTGATACGCACAATACCGGTGTCTTCCTGGTCCAGGCTCACGTCCGTTCGAGCCGGTTGACCGCGCAGCCGGATGTGCCAGTCGCCCGGCGATCCCTGCCAGAACGACAGATCGGCGTTGACAATCGAAAACGGCAGCTTCTCCACGCCTTCTTTGAAGTTGATGCGCGATTCGGTCGCTTCAAGATACGGCAGCTCCACCCCGTGGTGCGCCGTGCCATGAGCCCGCACGCCGGCCTTGGCGGCGGCAGTGCGGAACAGCGGATCCAGATTCCATTTGCCGCCGGTCATCCGCACCACGTTCAGGCTGGCGTTATCCACGCTGATGCTGCTGATTTCAAAGCGCCCGCGCCATAACGCCAGGAAGCGGAACGAGATCGTGACGGTATCGGCATGTAGAACGGGTTCGGCGCCGAATGCGGGATCTTCTTCCACCACAAGGTTTGAGAGCACCAGCCCCGGCCAGGGCAGCAGGCGCGGCTCCACGGCGGAGAGGTGCACGGGCCGGCCCAGGGATTGCGAGACCATCTGCGCAATCTCGCCCTTATAGCGGTTCATGTTCACCATGGGTGGCAGCAGGAGGGCCGCAAGCAGAAGGGCAATTGTGCCGAGGACAATCCAAAGCCATTTGCGCTTGCGCTGCTGCTTCTCTGCTTCTTCTGTCATCACTCTTTGCTCTACGGATAGATTATTTCAGATCGCGTATTCCGGTTCAGCGAATGACGTGGAAGGTGCGGTTCCAGCGAGTGTCGGTGAAGAAGTGCAGGGTAACGTGGCCCATCCATGCAAGGCGCTTACTGCCGGAGGTCTGGCTGTCGTAGTCGCTTTCGGTTGACTTGAATGACCAGTAGTTAAACAAAGGCCGGCCTATGATGTTGGCGCGGGGTACAAAGCCCCAGTAACGGGAATCGAGGCTGTTGTGCCGGTTGTCGCCCATCACAAAGTACATCCCTGCAGGCACCACCAGGTTCCCGTTGACTACGTCTTTGGGAAATTCCACCTCTGACCATGAGTCCGGGACCTGCGGGATGTTGGGTGGTGGGAGCGCCGGAAAATCGTCGAGAAATCCGTTGAAGTTTTCCGGCGTGGTGGCCTGCGCATGCGGTTGCACCTGCGCCACGCCGTTAATGTAGACAATTCCGTCTTGCAGATGGATGTGGTCGCCAGGCAGGCCGATGAGCCGCTTTACCAGATAGAGATACTGCAGCTTGCCAGTCGTTGGATTTGGGTCCGGTATCGGCTTCTTGAAGACGATCACGTCGCCGCGGCGGGGCTGGCGATAGTAAACCAGCGGCATCCACTTGGTGCGCGGGGCCAGTGTGACGCGATCCACCACGAGGTGGTCGCCGATGAGCAACGTATTCTTCATGGAGCCCGAGGGGATCACGTAGTTCTGCGCAATAAGGGTTTGTGCAAACAGCAGAACCACCAGCACAACGCAGATCCCGGCTAGGGATTCCAGGAGCGTCTCTTCCTCGCGCACCTTTGCGGGCGGGGTCGCGGTGGTTGTAGTGGATTGCGCCGTGTCCGTGGATTTCATCTTGGTCATTGATTATGCCTTGGTCGCTTTCAGTGCCTCGGTAAGTGCCGGAACCACCTCGAACAGATCGCCGGCAATCCCGTAATCGGCTACTTCAAAGATGGGGGCGTCCGCGTCCTTGTTGATGGCAACAATGCATTGCGAGCCCTTCATCCCCACCAGGTGCTGAATGGCGCCCGAGATGCCCACCGCGAGATAGAGCCGCGGCGCAACCGTCTGGCCTGAGCTGCCCACCTGCCGCTCGATAGGCATCCAGCCGCTGTCGCAGATCGGGCGCGAGGCGGCAAGCTCGGCGCCGAGCGTACTCGCAAGGTCTTCCACCAGGGGGATGTTGGAGGCTTCCTTGATGCCGCGTCCTACGGCCACAATGCGCTGCGCCGAGCCCAGGTCAACGGTCTGCGCGGATTCGCGGAACGGTTCGCCGGGCCGGGTGCGGATTTGCGCCGCCTCGATTGTCGGGCTGAAAGTCTCAGGCGTCACGCCGGCCTGCGCCTCGGCGCTTTCGGCGCGGAAGGCCCCGGCCTGCACAGAGACAAAGCATGGCCCCGAAGCGGTCTGCCGATACGTCGCGTTCAGACGCCCCTGCATAAACTGGCGCGTGAATGTGGGGCCTTCGCCAATGCCAATCACGTCACTGATCAGCACCTGGCCGAAGCGGCAGGCAAGCGCCGGCGCGTAATCGCGTACCTGGTAGCTGTGCGGAAAGACCACGTACTCGGGCGATTCAGCGCGAATCAGCTGCTCCAGCGCGAGCAGGAACCCGTCTGCGGTGTAAGGAGCCAGCAGCGCATGCTCCACGCGGAGAATCCGAGCGAAGCCCTGTGATGCTGCTTCCCCGGCGAGAGCCTCCGTCTGCGCCCCCAGCACCGCGGCCGTTACGCCCGATTCGCCCGCGAGCTGCCGGGCTGCCGCTCCCGCTTCCCAGCTCAGGCGGGTGATGCGGCCGTCACGATCTTCAAGAATGAGGAGTACACCGCTCATAGCACACGCGCCTCGAATTTGAGTTTTTCCACCAGCGCCGCGGCGGCCTCTTTCGGCGCCCCATCCAGCATCTGCGTGGATTTCTGTTTGGTCGGCAGCGCCACCTGCTCCATCTGGACAACAGGCGCCGAGTCAACGCCCAGCTCTGCGGCGGTGACCGTGCGAAGCTCCTTGGTCTTGGCGCGTTTGATGCCCATCAGTGTGGCGTAGCGCAGCTTGTTGCCGCCAGACTGGATGGTGAGCGCCGCGGGCAAGGGAAGCTCGATGCTCTGGAACCACCCTTCCTCCAGCTCGCGCTTCACCTTGATGCCGGCTTCCGTCTTCTCCACTTTCAGTATCAGCGTAGCGTGAGGCAGCCCCAGAAGTTCGCCGAGGATCACGCCGGTCTGCCCCAACCCCAGGTCCTCTGACTGCAAACCGGTGAGCACAAGGTCGGGATTCTCCGGCTTGATTGCGGCGGCCAGCAGCCGCGCAACGCTCAGTGCGTCGCGGCCAGGCAGGTCATCGCACACAATGTGGATGGCGCGGTCCGCCCCTTTGGCCAGCGCCTCGCGTATGGTCGTCCCCGCGCGCTCCGGACCGGCGCTGATAACAATCACTTCGCTGCCGGCTCCCGCTGACTCCTTGAGCTGAAGCGCTTCTTCCAGGGCGTAAGCATCGGGTTCGTTCAGCGCAAATTGCAGGTTGGCTTCTTCAATCCACTTACCGGCGGCGTCGACGCGGATCGGCGCATCGCGCTCCGGAACCTGTTTGATGGCGACGATGATTTTCATGCCTTCCCTATCTTAGATGCTGCGCGTTGGGTGGCTGTGAGGCAGAGCGCGCTCGGGAACCGTTCGGATCCCCTTGGTTCGCCATGCCCATCCAGCGGTGCCGCATCGTCTTCTGGTGCCTCCGGTGAATCTCAGCAAGCCCCCGAGTATCCTTGGGGATATGAATTCGCATGAAAAAGACGGTGCGCAGCCGGCCCTCGACAAATCACTCACCGACGTGGAGTATGACCGCTTGGCCGCAATCCTCGAACAATTTGCAGGCGAAGATGCAATGGATCTGGAAGAGATGGATGGATTTTTCGCGGCGCTGATCTGCGGCCCGGTGACGGTACCACCCTCCGAATATCTTGAGGAGTTATGGGGAGGCGGCGAGGCTCCGTTTGAATCGATGGGCAATTTCGAGGAGTTCCTGAACCTGGCTATGCGCCACTGGAACTTCGTGGCAAGGGCGCTGGCTTCCCGGGATTTGGTCTTCATTCCGTGGCTTGCTGTCGAAGAAGGAGAAGAAGTCGCTCAGGGGAATCTCTGGGCAGAGGGCTTTTTGCGAGGGTTGAATCTTCGCCGGTCGGCGTGGGACGAGATCTTTGAGGATGAGGATAAGTTCGCCATGTTGCTGGCCGTTCTGGCTCTCGCGCATGAGAACGATCCCGACCCCGAAATGCGAACCTGGAAGACTCCACCGGATCGTGAATTGCGCGAAAAAGTACTTGTAGGCCTCTCTGTGACGACGCAGAGGCTTTACGATTACTTCCGCCCTCACCGTACACGCGAATTATCGCGCGAACAGATTGGGATTCGTGAGACAGGACGCAAGATCGGACGCAACGATCCCTGCTATTGCGGGTCCGGCAAGAAGTACAAACGCTGTTGCGGAAATGTGACCATCAATTGAAACGTTCGGTGAATCGATCTGTGGGTGACAAAGGCAGCCACTTAAAAATCGGCCAAATGTCTCCGAGTCACCGCGGCAGGCCGCGCTCGGCCAGTTGCGCAATGTCCACCAGTTGCGGCGCGCTGTCACCCTCCGCGGCCAGCGCATCGTGGAACATCGTATTGCAGAACGGGCAAGCAGCGGCGATCGTCTCCGCCCCGGTCGCAGCCAGTTCCGCTGCCCGCGCGTGGCTCACGCGCTCGCCTTTTTCCTCGCCCAGAAAGGTCAGCCCGCCGCCGGCTCCGCAGCAGAAGCTGCGCTCGCGGTGGCGCGGCGCCTCCACAAGCTGGCCCGCTCCGGAGACCACGGCGCGCGGCTCGTCGTACACGTTGCGATAACGCCCCAGATAGCACGGATCGTGGAAGACAATTTTCTCCTGGCTTTGGACCGGCGGTAGCTCCGGCAAATGCCGTGCCAGGAACTCGCTGTGATGCTCCACGGCCGGCGGCGTGCCATACTCCTTCCAGTCCTCCTGAATCGTCCGCACGCAATGCGGGCAAATCGAAACAATCTTCTTCACCTTGTTCTGCGCCAGAGCTTCCAGGTTGGCCTCAGCCAGTTGCTGAAACAGCAGATCGTTCCCCAGCCGGCGCACAGGATCGCCCGTGCAGCGCTCTTTGCGCAGCACCCCAAAGCTGGTGCCGAGATGCTGCATCACACGCACCAGCGCCAGAACAATCTCGCGCCCGCGCGGATCGTAGCTGCCCATGCACCCAAGCCACAAACAGTACTCCTGTGTTCCGTCAAAGATCGGCAGCGCATTCTTCTCAACAAATTTGTCGCGCTCCGTGGCGCCCATGCCCAGCGCGTTGCTGCCGCGCTCAAGCGCGAGGAAGAGCTTCGACCCGTGCTCGTCCTCCCATGTGCCGGTGTTCACGGCGCCGCGGCGAAGTCCTACGATGATTGGCACGTGCTCAATGCCCACCGGACACTGAAACTCGCAAGCCCCGCACGTGGTGCACTGGAAGGCCGCCTCCTGTGCGTTGTATTTGCCAAGCAGCGGCTCTTCTGATCTCGGTCCCAGATCGTTGAGGTAGTGGCGCACCCCCAGAATAATTTCCCTGGGGTTGAGCAGCTTGCCGGTGTTGTTCGCCGGGCAGTGCTCCGTGCAGCGCCCGCACTCCACGCACGAGTAGGCCTGCAGACTGACGATCTGTGTCACATCGCGGCCCGAAACGAGTCCAAAGTCTTCATCGCCGGCCAGCGGCGGAATGCGGCTGAAGCTCCCGCGCGAGAGAAACACCGTAAACGGCCCCAGAATCAGGTGTAGATGCTTGGTCTGCGGAATGACCGGCAGGAACGCGATGAGCGTCAGCGTGTGAATCCACCACACGGCGCGGGCGGCAGCCGTGCCGGAGCCGACGAAAAACCCCGCCAGGTAAGTCACCATCAGCAGGAAGATCAGGAACGCGATCAACCCCGATTCCCAGGAAAGATCCTCGCCCAGCCATTTGGGCCGAACGAAAAATCGCCGGACGAACAGGCCCAGAATGCCCGCGGCGCATGCAATGGCGAATACAGCGGCAAAGTAAAAGTAGAACCGCCCAACCGGACCAGCGGGATCGAGAAAACTCAGTCCGAACAGCGCCGCGCAATGGTTCAGCGAAACCATTACAAAGGCGCAGAAGGCCCAGAAGACGGTTGCATGGGCAAAGCCGGCAAGCGGCCGCTGCCGAATCACTTTGCCTTGCAGCAGCACTTCCCACACCACGTCGCGGATGCGCTTCCCGATGGGGAAGAGATGGAAATCCGGATCCTTCCTCGATTCCAGAATGTTGCGAAGGATGGGGCCGAAGCGCCGCCAGAAGAAGTAAACCGAGACGACTGCCAGTATTCCAAACAGCAATTGCTCCGCGCTGGAGAAGCGTTCCGGTTCGGCGAGGGTTGGCGGCAGCAGCGTCATAGGCGAACCCACCAAGATACAGGATTTTGCTTCCGAACGGGATCAGGCGAACCAACAGGTGCATCCTGGCAGCCGGTTCTACAACAAATTCATTCGCGCCAAACCAATGCGGCGTATACTTCTGTCCTCCCCCCAGGAGGTTATGCAAGATGCGTGTAATGATGAGAGTGAATATGGCGACGGAGCCCGCCAACGAGGCGGCGAAGAACGGCACCCTTTCCACCAAAATTCAGGAAATTTTGGCCATCATGAGACCCGAGGCCGCGTATTTCTCTGAAGAAGACGGCGAACGCACCGCGTACATCATTTTTGACATGAAGGATTCGTCCGAACTGCCGGGCGTCGCCGAGCCCTGGTTCCTGGCGTTCAATGCGCGGCTCACGGTTCGCCCGGCCATGACACCGCAGGATCTTGGCAACGCGGCGCAGGGTTTCAAACAGGCCGTGGAGAAGTTCGGCAAAGGGTAATTCATGGCAGTACATCCCGGGGGGGCTGGCGTCCCGCGGTCTGGAGATCAGCTCCGCACAATCTTCGGCGACTCAATCCCCTTGGTGGCGTTGCGCGTGTCCACCACCAGTTGCGATTGCTCAACGATGGCGTGGTAGTCGTACGCGGTGTGATCCGTAACAATAACCACCGCGTCGAATTGCGCCAGGTCATCGAGCGGCGTATTCGTCATGTTCAGGGCATAGTGGCGGCCACGGCCCACGGTCGGAAAGTATGGATCGTTGTACGACACATCGGCGCCCTTCTCGCGCAGCAGCTCGATGATGGTGAGCGAAGGCGACTCGCGCAGGTCGTCGACGTCGCGCTTGTAGGCCAGCCCGAGGACGAGGATCTTCGATCCCTTGATCGCCTTTGACCGCTCATTGAGCGCCGCGGTGACCTGCTCGATCACGAAGTAAGGCATGCGTGTATTGATTTCGCCGGCCAGTTCGATAAAGCGGGTGCTGAAGTCAAATTCGCGCGCCTTCCACGAGAGATAGAACGGGTCAATGGGAATGCAGTGCCCGCCCAGCCCCGGCCCGGGATAAAACGCCTGGAAGCCGAAGGGCTTGGTGCTCGCGGCCTGGATCACTTCGTGGATGTCGATGTTCATCCTCATGCACAACTGCTTCAGCTCATTCACCAGCGCAATGTTGACGCAGCGGTAGATGTTCTCAAGCAGCTTGGTCATCTCCGCCACCGACGGGCTCGTAACCGGCACCACGTGGCGGAAGATGGCGCCGTACATGGCGGCGGCAAGCTCGGCCGCGGCCGGACTGCATCCGCCCACCACCTTGGGAATATCGTGACGTGCGACCGAATCTTCGCCGGGGTTTTCGCGCTCCGGCGAAAAGACTACGTGGATGCCGCTGTCGTCGAAGCTGCGCGTCACCTTCAACCCATGCGCATTGCCCGATTCGAGAATGGGCACCACAATTTCCTCCGTGGTGCCGGGATAGGTCGTGCTTTCCAGCACAATAAGCTGATCTTCGCGCACGTGCGGCGCAATGGACTCAACCGTCTGCCGCACGTAGCTGAGGTCGGGCTCATGGTGCTCGTCCAGCGGCGTGGGTACGCAGATAATCACGGCGTCCATCTGCTCAATGGCCGAGTAGTCTGTGGTCGCTTGAAAGCCCGACTTCTGCGCTTGCTGAATGTCCTCAGGCAGGATACGAACAATGTAAGAGTTGCCGGCATTGAGGGTGGTCACTTTGTCGCGTGCAATGTCAAAGCCGGTAACGCGGAAGCGCTCGGCGCTGAAGAGCAGGGCCAGAGGCAGGCCCACGTAGCCCATGCCCACAATGCCGATGCGGGCTTCGCGGGTTTCCATCTTTTGCTTGAGCAGGGCCAGTCGGCCGCCCGACGTTGTCGTAGTCATGAGCTAGATTGTACGGCGTATGGGCCCCGGCGTGAGGCGAGAGCGAGCAACGTGTCACCACAAGTCCGCAATAGTATCCTAGCCCTTGCGGACCCCGGATACGAACGCCAAGAAGACGCGGTTCCGTTCTGTTACAGGAGAGAGAAATTTGCCGAAATATCTGGTTACGGGTGTAGCAGGCTTCATTGGGCGATCCATTGCTGCGGCGCTGCTGGCGCAGGGTGAATCGGTGCGTGGCATCGACAGTTTCATTACCGGCAAGCGCGAAAATCTCATTGGCCTCGAGGCAATGGACTTCATCGAGGGCGACCTTGCCGATCCGGCAGCCTGCGCCCGAGCATGCGCCGGCGTCGAGGTCGTCTTTCACGAGGCCGCGCTGGCTTCCGTGCCGCGGTCTGTGGCCGATCCCGTGTCAACCAACGTCAACTGCGTGGACGCGACGCTGAACCTGCTCGTGGCCGCGCGCGCCGCCGGGGTACGCAGGGTGGTTTATGCCGGCTCATCGTCCGCATACGGCGACACGCCAACACTTCCCAAGCACGAGCAGATGCTGCCCAACCCCATCTCGCCTTATGCTGTCGCCAAGCTTGCCGGCGAGCAGTATATGCGCGCCTTTGCGCGGGTCTATGAGCTTGAGACCGTCGTGCTGCGCTACTTTAATGTCTTCGGTCCCCATCAGGATCCCTCTTCGCAATACTCCGGTGTGCTGGCCATCTTTTGCCGCAGGATGCTTGCCGGCGAGCAGCCCACAATCAACGGCGACGGCGAGCAGAGCCGCGACTTCACTTACATTGACAACGTGGTTGAGGCCAACCTGCTGGCCGCTGCCGCACCGGCACAGAAGGTCTCAGGCCGAGTGATGAATGCGGCCACCGGCTCGCGTATAACGCTGAACGAAGTTTTTGCGTTGCTCTGCGAGCTAACCGGCTACAAAGGCAAACCGGCTTACGGCCCGCCGCGCGCAGGCGACATTCGCGACTCGCTCGCCGACATCAGCCTGGCCGCGGATCTGATCGGCTACCGTCCCAAGATCGATTTCCGCGAGGGCCTGCGCCGCACCGTGGAGTGGTACCGCGCCGGCGGCGGACAAAACTGACGTGGACCGGCCGAATCGCCGCCGCCGAAATCAAACCCCTTTCCGCCGCGTGCGGAAATCCACAATCTTATCGCTCTTGTCGCTCGCACCGGCTTCTTTTTCCGGTGCCGATGTCGGCAGCAACGTTTCTTCCTCCTCCGGCAACGCCGCGCGTTTGGGCAGGCGCTCGTAAAGCGTTGTCAAATCCTTCAGCCGCGCGCCAATGCCCGGCGTCAGTTGTTCCCACGTGAAGCGCCATTCCCAGTTGCCCTTGAGCGTTCCAGGACGATTCATCCGATGCTCGCTGCCGAGGCCCAGCAAGTCCTGCAGCGGGAAGACCGCCAGATTGGCCACCGACCCCATCGCCAGCCGGATCATGTCCCAATGAATCTCGCGGCCATCGGAGTTCAGATATCGCAACACATGCTTCCGTTCCTCGCCCACTTCCTTTTCCGTCTGCGTCGTCTCCGTGCCCGGCTCCGCGGTGAACCAGCCCACGGTTGTGTTGTGATCGTGGCTGGCTGTGTAAACCACTGAGTTGCGAATGTGGTTGTGCGGACGATACGCCCGCGCCATCGGATCCGTGCCAAACGCCATCTGCAGAATGCGCATCCCCGGCAATTGGAACCGGTCGCGCAACGCTTCCACTTCGGCCGTGATCACGCCCAGGTCTTCCGCGATGACCGGCAGGCCGCCGGCCGCGTCGCGCAGCCCTTCGAGCAACGGCACCCCCGGCGCTTTCACCCAGCGGCCGTTTATCGCGGTGTCCTGGCTGGCCGGGATCTCCCAATACGCCTCCAGCCCGCGGAAGTGATCGATGCGCACGCAATCCACCTGCGCAATCGTCATGCGAAATCGGTCTTTCCACCATTGAAACTTCCGGTCCTCCAGCAAATCCCAGCGGTAGATCGGGTTGCCCCAGCGCTGGCCGGTGGCGCTGAAATAGTCCGGCGGAACGCCCGCCACCACGGTTGGCCGCCCCGCGTCATCCAGATAAAACAGATCCCGGTTCGCCCACACATCGGCGCTGTCGTGCGCCACGTAGATCGGCATGTCGCCCACAATTTGGATGCCTTGCTTGTGGCAGTAGCTCTTGACCTCTGCCCATTGCTGAAAGGTGAGGAACTGCAGGAACCGGCGAAAGTTCAGCGTCTCCGCCAGACGGTTGCGGCATTCCACCAGCAGGCCGCGCTCACGCCGCGCCAGGCCGGGCTCCCAATCCGTCCAAACGCGTTCATCGTGTTCCGTCTTGATGGCGCGGAACAGCGCGTAGTCCTCGAGCCAGAACGCGTTCTGTTCGCAGAAATAGTAGTACTCGTCCCGCAATGACGGGTATTTGCCGTCGCGGAATCTGGCAAAGGCCTTCCGCAGCACCGGGCGTTTCCAGTCGATCATCGCCGGAAAATCCACGCGCTCTTCGGGAAACTTCGGCGGGTCCTCCAGGTCGCTTTTCGCCAGCAGGTCGCGCTCGCGCAGTTTGGCCGGGCTGATCAACATGGGATTGGTGGCAAACGCCGAAAAACACATGTACGGCGAATTCCCATACCCCGTCGGTCCCAAAGGCAGGATCTGCCAAACGCTTTGGCCGGTCTCCTTCAGGAAATCGATGAAGCGAAAGGCATCCGGCCCAAAGTCACCCACACCAAATGGGCCGGGAAGCGATGTCGGATGAAGCAGAATTCCACTGAGGCGATTTTCAAATTGCATAAGCGTTTACCCGGTGAGGTTGAAATACAAAATGGAAAGCGGCAGCAAGGTCAGACTCAGCCAATGCGGACGGCTGTGGAACACGACTGGCATGGATTCAACAGCACCGACGTTGCCCATGCCGCCGCCCCAATGGCACTGGGCATCGATCTTCGGGAGTTCCTGCAAGCGTCCGGTATGCGGAGCGCCGCCGCGATCGTCGCAGCGTGGTACTGGCGTGGTATTCGCCACCCCCAATCTTACCCCGGTTTTTTCCTGCACTGAACTCTCTGTGTGGATACCAGGCATTGTGCGCAATCATCCTGTTTTCACAGATATGTGGGAGAAAGCGCACAGCGGTGCTCCGCGCCGCTCAAACCAACTTCGCACATCCCTGGCATCAGGCCATGGCCTGCTGTTTGGCCTTTTCATGACGGTCTGGAAACCGAATTACGCTGGTTTCCTCGCTTTTCTAATGTGATGCATCTCACGAACAGCCTGAATCCGATAGCGGATACAGCGCGGACCCACTTCGCGCCGGCTTTTCAATCGCTCTATCAGAGAGACAGGGAGAGCCCTGTTGATTCGGCTGGCTTTGCGGCACGGCGCCCTTGGGCCGCACCGCATCCCTGAGGCGGCCCGGGCGCTGGTGAAGTTCCTCTTTTTTGCGTCCGGCCGTGTTTCCTGCTGTTTTTTGGTTGCCATGCATCGAGCCGATCTGATCTTATACTGCGGAGCAATCAACCGGGGCCTCGATGTTGTGTTGAATCTCGTTCTCATGCGATGGTTCGGTATAGCCGGTATTGCGCTGGCTACCTCAACTTGGAGCATGAGTTCAGTTGTGTTTTTCGGGTATTGGATGCGGCGGGTTTTTGCCGGCCGCTGCTTGATAGACTGCAGAACAACTTGGAATCGTAGGGCTTCGTACAGGCACGACTTGAGTGCTGCACTTGGTGCAAAATAAAAGCCGGGGCTTTAGCTCCTGAGGGTTGCTTTGGCTGAGATTTGCCCGTGATTCTTCGTTCTTTCCGCATCCTCTCAAACCACTGGATGGATGCGGATGGACAACATGCGCACGCTGTTCCCGCGGGATCGGCAAGCGCCTGCAAAGGAGGCGGCAAGATGGTTCCGAAGCCGGCTCAGTACATTCTGCGTTTTGACGATCTCTGCCCAACAGTCTCGCAGCGGCGCTGGCAGCGTCTGGAGCCGCTGATTGAGGAGTTCGGGATCCGCCCCATCCTCGGCATCATTCCCGACAATCGCAATCCAACACTCGATATTTCCGAGCCCGACCCGCAGTTCTGGGAACGGATGCGTACCTTGGAAGCCCGTGGCGCCACCATCGCGGTGCACGGCTACCAGCATCGAAGCGAAAGCCCGGAAGGCGGCTTCCTGTCGCTCCATAAACGATCCGAGTTTGCGGGTGTTTCTGAGGCCACGCAGCGCGAGTGGATTCGCCGCGGCCTGGAGATCCTTCGCAGCCACGGACTCAATCCCAGGCTTTGGATCGCGCCTCGTCATGGATTCGACTGGGCCACCCTCGACGCCTTGCGCGCGGAGGGAATCAAGACGCTCTCAGACGGTTTTGCGCGCGTGCCGATCATGCGTGGCGGTGTCACCTGGATCCCGCAGCAGTTGTGGGAGCCGATGGAAAAATCCAAAGGTCTGTGGACCATCTGCATTCATCCCAACACAGCCGCCAACGATCTCATCGAGGAACTGCGCGAGTTCCTCCGGCAGCACGCAGCGCAATTCACCTCGGTGGATCGCGTCCTTGCTGAATTCGATGCTACGCACGTCACCTTGACTGAGTTGGCGTGTGAGCGCATCGAGCTTTGGCGCACCCAGTTTGCGCGCTACAGAAAGCAGCGCGTCTTGAAGCAGCGGGCCCTGAAGCAACGCGCTTTGAGACAGCGCGCCATGCAGGAACAAGGCCTGCAGGCCAAGCAATAAGAGTCCGAAGTGACAGCCCGGTTTTCAAAAGAGTACGGCTTCACAGCTTCCTGAAAGACTCGCCCTTTTTGAAAGGGCAGGGCTTCAGCCGTGCCGCAAAAGCCTTAAAATGAGTGCGGCTTTAGCCACTGAGGGCTGCTTTTTCGCCGAATTCATTCGATCTTCTCCTTTTTTCAGCAAGCTGTTCAGCCGTGTCGTAGCTGGCTCATTGTCTTGTGAATGCAAATGAAAGCCGATGCACTCAACCGTATTTTCCCCCGGAGGGGGAACGCGAAAATAGCCCAGGATGAAATCCTGGGTAGCGGGAACAGAGAAAGACCTGCGCCCCGTAGGGGCGCTGCGAAACGCTTGAGCAGTCGCTTTTTCGACTCACCCGCAAAAGCCGTAAATTCAAAGCGGCTTCACTCGCCGCGGCGAGCGGAAGAACCTCTTTTTTCGTAGGGAGGCGAGGGTTTCAACCCTCGCATAAATAGTCCAAAAACCACGGGGCCCTTAGGCCCGGCACCGTGCTTTTTCGCCAAGCCCGCCGGAGTCGTGTTTTCTTCGGTTGCCTCAAACCCATGGCCACAAGTATCGCCTGTCGCTCGGCGCCGCCCATCCGGTCCAGGTGGGAATGAGCCGCAAGGCGCGGGTCACATATGCTCCTCTGCAATGGCTGAGTCGATCATGTGTTCGTAACTCTCAGCAGAGCGATTGAACGGAAGCTCGTTGGCGACTTGTGTCGCGCATGGCGAAGGTTTGCGTAACGAATCGGGGCGTTGCTTCTTCCTGCGTGCCCGCGCAAATCCGATGCGGGAACGAACGGCGGAAAACAGCACGAGAGGAACGACGGCGGCAAGAAGGAGAGTTCCAAAGAAAGATTCAAATCTGCGGCGAAACATAGGGGCCCCCAAGAGTAGTCTTTGCGCTCCGCGGTCGTAGCCGGGGCGCCTGGAGGAAACACGCCCGCGCACTCCGGCCGGCGTCTCGCGTGGACGTCTGGCCCTGTTGGATGGCAGTTGTTCCTTCCAGTAACAACGCAGAAATACCCTGAGCTTCAGGTGTCTGCTCGGGATAAAGTGGATCAGTACTCCAAGAAAACAACCTTGGGACTATCGCTGTCAAGGAATTCCTTTGCGCCGGCAATTACGAAGGCCGCTGCCAATGGCAGCGGCCTTCGTTGCTCACAGTACAGATTCTCTCCCCGTCTTCCCAGCCTGCCACATTCTTTTACTGGCACGTTCCGGCGCTCACCGGGCACGCTGGGTATGCCGGTTGCTTCGGAAACGCAGGCATCCACGGCGGCGCCGGGGGCACCTTCACTGGTTTCTGCGCAATCTCCTTCAGCAGTACCTTGACGGCGGTTTCAATCTGCGTGTCGCGATTGTGCTGCGCCAGCAGGCCCGGATCCACGTGCACCGGAATCGACGGGACCACCCCGATATTCTCCACCGTCCACTTCGAGTTGGTCCCGTACATGGCTATCTCCGATACCACCTGACTTCCGCCATCCAGCAGAGTGAACTGGTTGTCGTATCCGCGCACGCCCGCCCAGGTGCGCGAACCGATCGTCGGCCCCAGGTGATACCGCTGGAAGCGATACGCGAAGATATCGCCGTCTGACGCCGAACCGTGGTTGATCAGCGCTGCCATATGGCCGATATACGCGTCCCGCGGACTCTGAAAGTGCGCGCCATGACGGTCTACCCACGCTGCCGCCATCTTTTGGGTGAGTTGGTTGAACAGGATCGTGTCGATGAATCCACCCAGGTTCCAGCGGTCGTCCAGAATCAGCCCCGGCTTGTCGATCTGGCTGTAGAACTGCCGCACGAACTCGTGCAGGCCGGTCGCTTCCATATCGTTCAGATACACGTAGCCGATCTTGCCGCCGGAGAGCTTGGCCACCTCCCGCCGGTTGTTCTTGATCCAGTGCAGCAGATGCAGCTTGCCGCTGTTCACAATCGGCTTCACCAGAATCGTCCACGGCTTGCCCGTTGGCGTTGACGCCACGCTCAGCGTGACCGACTGCCCCAGCGTCCCCTGCAGCAGCTCATACGGATTGGTCGGCGCGGTCAGCGGCTGGCCGTTAATTGCCAGCACATAATCACCCTCCTTCACCTTCAGCCCAGGCTGTGCCAGGGGCGCGTAATAGCCCGGCACGGTATTGTCGCCGTGAAAGATCCGCTTCAGGTAGTAGCGTCCGGCCTTGGCGTTCAGCGCAAACTCCACGCCCAGCCCGGCAGTCGGCTGCGGAGGAGTCTTCCAACCCATATCGCCATCGAAGATATACATGTGGCTCTCGCTCAGCGACCCGATCATGTTGGCCATCACATAATTCAGATCTTCCCGGTCCTGCACCAGCGGCAGCAGCGCCCGGTAGTGCTCGCCAACAGTCGCCCACTTTGCCTTGATCAACTCGGGATCCACAAAGTAATCGCGCACATTGCGATAGGCCTCATTGAAAATCTCCTGCCATTCCGCCCGCGGATCAACCCGCAGTTGCATATGCGCCGTGTTGAGCGTCTTCGTCTTGGCTTCCTTATTGAACACCGCCGGCCGCAGCGTCCATTTGCCCTTGTCTTCATAGAGCAGCGTCGACCCGTCGGCTGACAGCGCAAAGCCGTTGTCGATTCCGCCGCCCTGCGCCAGAGTCATCCCTTTGCGCTTTTTCATGTTGTAGGCGAGTAACTCCGCCACTTCTCCCGGAATCGCCCCGCCCAGCACCGGCACCGGCGCGGTCGAGTAGAACACCACGCCCTTGAATTCCGCCACCTGCGTAATATTCGCCGCCGGCACCGGCACCTGAACCGCGCGCTCAATCAACCCCGTAAAATCGATCTTCACCGGCTTCACTGCCGGCTTACCCTTGCTCGCACTCTTACTCGTCTTCGAGTCAGCCTTCGCGTCCTTGCTCCCATCCTTGCCCGCATCCGCGTCCTTGCCTTTGTCTTTCTTCCCCTTCTTTGAAGCAGCAGTAGGCTTCTGCGTCCGCGGCGCAAACGGTGACGCCGTCGTCGATTGCAGCGTAGTCACGTACAACCCGTCCGGCACCACGCCAGAGGCGCCAAAGTTGTAACTCGACATCACCGGGTTCACCAGCCGCGCCGACACAAAAAACAGATACTTGCCGTCGTGTGAAAACACCGGCTCACTGTCGTCGAAGTCCCCGCGGCTCACCTGGTGCAATTGGCCCTTCTCCATCCCGTAGATAAACAGCGCGGTCACTTGATTGGGCAGATGCTTTGAGAACGCCAGCCAGCGGCTGTCCGGTGAGAATGCAGCGTCCTGAAACGCCCCAATCACCATCTGCGGGTCCGCCGTCACTTCCTTGCTCGCACCCGTCTTCGTATTCACCACCCACAGCTCCTGCCGCGAGTTGGTATAAGTCAGCCACTTGCCGTCCGGGCTCCACACCAGCGGTCCCGAGTAGGTCACATCGCTTTTGTGCGTCAACGCGCGCGGTGCACTCTCGCCGTCCGCGTCGCGCAGCATTACCTGGCTGTCCACTCCGTTGTCGCGTATATACGCAATCCACTTTCCATCCGGAGACCACGCGGGATCCTTATCGTTGCTGGCCACCGTCTTGCTCAAATCCGTTGTGCGCCCGTAATCCACCGGCACGGTAAACAACGCGCCGCGCGCGCTGAACACCGCCAGCTTGCCATCCGGTGCCACGTCGGCCCCGCGAATCATCTTCGCCGCGTCATACTCATACGGCAGCGTGCGCGCCCCCGTCAGCGGCACCGTCACCGCCACCGGCGTCACCTTGCCCGTCGCGAACCGGTACACGTACAGCTTCCCGCCGTCTGATATCGCAATGCCCGTCTTCCCCGCGCTCGGCCAGTCGACATCGTAAACGTCAAAATGCGTCACCTGCCGCAGCCGCCCGGTCTTCAGATCCTTCTCCCACAGATTCAGCACGCCCTTGGCGCCGCGGTCCGACGCAAAATACACGTCGTCGCCCGCCCACATCGGAAACGTGTCTTCACCCTTCCAGTGCGTCAACTGTTTGCTCGCGCCCGTGGCCAGGTCATAGGTATAGATATCGTTCGCTTGTCCGCCGTAGTAGTCCTTGCGATGAAACGGGCGCAGTACGCGCGAAAGCTTGTTGTAAGCCACCACCGTACCGCTGCTGTTGAACGCCAGCGGTCCCGTCCACGGCATCGGCAGCTCCGTCGGCAATCCCCCCGTAACCGGCACCTCAAAAGCGCGCTCAATCTGCGGATTGAAGCTGTCGCGCTTTGACAGAAAGACCACGTCGCGGCTGTCCGGCGTCCAGCCCACCACAATGTTGTCCTGCGAAGTCGTCATCTTGCCGTGGCTCGGTTTGTTGATCGAGCGCCACGTCAACTGCTTCACCGGACCGCCGTCAATTGACACCACATACACATCCGTATTGCCGCGGTACCACCCCGTAAAGGCCACCCACTTCCCGTCGGGCGATACCATCGGGTGCGAGTCTTCACCCGAATCCGCGGTCAAACGCACCGCCTCGCCTCCCTGCACACCCACCTTCCACACCGCGTCCCCGGCTTCGAATACCACTGTGTTCCCGTGAATGCTGGGATAGCGGATCAGCGCCTGCACCGGCCCGGACGTCCCCTGGGCCAGCGAGTTGTAGGAAGGAAGAAGAAATAAGATCGCAGCGCCGAGCACACTGGCAAAACTCTTCAATGTCATCTGTTAATCCTTGGCTGGGATCCGAAGAAAGCACAGAGAGCCTGCGCCGCAGATCCCGCGGTTTCAGAACGTCGTAAAAATGGCTACACCTCTCCCCGCAGCGGCCACACGCTTCCGCTTTGATTCCAGGCATTTATGAAATTTTCTAAAGACTGCTCTTCCGGCCCATCCGTGGCCCTAATTACAGATCCCAGAAAATCCAGGCCAGAAATATACAGAGGCTTGCCTTTATTGAGATGAAAATCCGCAGCTTGCGGTTGCCGCGTCCCGTCCCCGCCCAGCCCTCACACACCTCTCTCCGTGAGCAGCCTGAAGCCGGACATTTTCTACCGGAGATGTGTCGGGAGTTCTGAAATTAGCAAATAAAATTCTTCCGCGTATTTCGTTCGCAGCAAACCACATAGACTCATAATGCGATGGCAGGCAGAATGCTTCTTATGGATTTGTAACCAACTGGCTTATACAATAAAACTTCGCTCACCTTGCTGAGGGCCCCTCAATCTTCCCGGAGTCTCTCAAATTGTCTTTTGTACAGGGAAGTCTTTCCCGCACACTTGCATTTGCGCTGATCGCTGTCAGCGCACTCGTCTGCAATGCAGCCTCTGCGCCAACGCCTAAAGCTGTTTTCCGTAGCCCCTACTCCCTGCATTTTCTTGATCTCCATACAGGAAAGCGGCTCAACGTTGTCTACAGGAACGCCCACGGCTACCGCCGGCAATCTCTTGTGCGCTTGAGCAGTTTTCTGCGAGACCGCCGTACCGGTCAGATACATGCCTATGATCCGCGCGTATTTGACCTCTTGCATGCTCTGCTGATTTCGCTTGGCAAACCCAATGGCGAAATCGATGTGATCTGTGGTTACCGTACGCCGTGGACCAACCATTTCCTTTTCACGCACGGACATCATGTTGCCGTTCACAGCCTTCACATGAAGGGGATGGCAATTGACATCCGGGTACGCGGCGTCTCTACCGCGCGGCTGAGGGATGCTGCCTTAGCCCTCCATCGCGGTGGCGTCGGCTATTATCCGGGGGAGCACTTCGTGCACGTCGATGTGGGCCGCGTCCGCAGATGGTAGCAAACACCGGGGCAGGCTAAGGGTAGGGATAACCCCTGGCCAGCACATCAGACAACCTGGCATCGAATCCGTAGATATCGTCGCTGAAGTGAACCTCACCGTTATCGTAGACAAGCGCTGTTCCATAAACAATGTAAATAGGAGTGCGCGTTGTCAGCCTCACCATCACATCGTCCTCTCCGCTCTCCATTGCCTCCCGCACTTTCTCCAGCGTCCATCCGGGATTGTTGCGCAACACCCATGCGGCGAGCTCGGCCGGTTTTTCTACGCGAATACATCCATGGCTGAAGTCGCGGCGTGATCGCGAGAACAGTGCCCTCGATGGCGTGTCGTGGAGATAGACGTTTTTCCCGTTTGGAAATACCAGCTTGACCAGGCCGAGGGAATTGCCCGAGCCGGGTTTCTGCCGCACCGTCAGCTTTCCCTCCCAAAGCTGTGTCAGAACATCGTCGGAAACGGGTCCCGCCGTCACAACCTGTCCATCCCACGTGGTCACTTCAAAGTTCTTCTTGGCAAGATATCCGCGGTCGCGCTCAATCTCCGGAAGAACCTCATTGCGCCGAATACCCCTTGGCACATTCCAGTACGGGCGAAAAACTAAGTGAGTGATTTCCGCAGAAAAAACAGGCGTCTGCGTACGCACAGATCTTCCCACAACCACGCGCATATCCAACGCGATTCTTGTGTTTTGATCCAGGGCGCGCAGGCGAAAATCGGGAATATTGACGAAAATCGGCGGCGCGGAAAACGTGTTCGGCAACCAGCGCCAACGCTCCAGCGCGAGCTGTAATTGGCGCACCCGGTGCTGGAGTGGCACATTCAGTTGCCTGAAGGTGGCAGCGCCCAGACGGCCATCGTCATCCAGACCGTGACGTCGCTGGAAATGTTTGACTGCGTTTACCAGCTCCGCATCGTAGATTTGAGAGTCGGGCGGCACAGCGGATTCGCCGGGCAGATCCCCCAGCAGCCGCAGCAAACGAATCAGCCGCGGCACGCCGATGTAAGTCTCCCCCGGCTCAATCGTCCTTCGCGTACGAGGTAGCTTTTCACCGTCGTCAAGCCGCGCCAGCTCGATGTAATGCATCAGCGCCTGTTCGGTTTGGCGATAAGCGGGAAACTGGGGTTCAATGGCGGCCAGCGTTGCGTTCAGGTCGGGCGAGCCCATCACCTGCTCGCGCAAGAACGCAGCCGGGTTGATTCTCTTCTCGTCAAAAGTTGCCCACGAAACATGTCCCGGGTTCATCCGGCCGCTATGCAGCGCGGTAATGTAGCGCATGGCGCAAACGCTAAGTGCCACATCGAAACGCGCCTCCAGCAGGGTGCTCGGCTGCTGTTTCAGCCCTTCGATGCGATCCTTCCAGCGCGGCGCGTCGTAGTCCTCCGGGTCGAGACCTTTTTCGTTGGCCTTCCTGAAGATTTCAATCATGGAGAATGCTGTCGGCGTAGGCTGCTCGACAATGAGCCACACGGGTGAAAAGCCCGCAGGCTCATAAAGTGCCTGAAGGGAAGTGCGGTAATCGGCAAAGCTCGGCCATCGCATCTCTTCCAACTGGCCGGCTAACACAAGCTTCTGAATGTCGGATTGTTGTCCAGCGCCAGGGCGCGCGATGCACAACAGGAGGGCCACTGTACATGTAAGACCGCCCCGATGTCTCGCGATCCTCACGTTTGGCCTCTTCCTGCCGGCGCTTCTCCCACCGCGCCCGGCATCGGCTCTAATCGGCTCTATATGAGAGACGAGCCGCCCAGAAAAAGGATAGGAAGCAGACGCCCCGGACCACTTCACGGGCAGGCAGCCCGGGCACAGCGGGAAGCAAATTCACCCACCGCACCTGGGAGACCACGAACTCGGTTACCGCTCAAGCCAGGAAACCCGGTACAGAGCCGGCTTCTCATTACCCGTCCGCCATATCGTGACTGGCCGCAGATCAGCCGATCGCAATAACACGCCGAAGACTGACCGTCCGGCTGGTCCCGTTTTTTGCTGAGCCCATCAATCGTGTATAACGCCACAAAGCCTGTGTGCTCCGGCGCGCATCTACAACGAAAATCCAGGATAGAGAAAGGCGCTGCGGATGGTTTCGGCATCGCTTTCCGAGACGCCTGTTGAGCGCACAACTTCGTACCAGTGAGCCACCTGTTCGCGCATATCGCCGACGATCTTTTCTGCCTCGTCCCTTTCCAGCAAAAATCTCGCGTGCTGCGAAAGAATATTCTTCGCATTGGCGAAGCGGCCCTGGTCGCCGCATTCCATTGCAAGGTCGCGGTGCTCCTGGCTGACCACCGGTGAAGGAGTTAAATCGTATGCGGGCGAGAGTGACCAGTTCCGCTCCCTGGCGATAAACGCATGGTTTCGAGGATGGTCGTCGAGATTGGAAATAAGCGCGTTGAAGCACATGCGGCGGAACAGTTCACGGGCGTCTTTCTTCGGCTCGGCCACAATGCGCCGCAACTCCTCAGCTAATGTCACGTAGGACCAGTGAGTTCTGATGGTCGCGTCTTCCTCGCCGCGCAGCACTGTCAGTCCGCTGATCATGCGCGCGCGCAAATAGCCTCCATCGGTCTTTTCCCGGTCGAAACGTTTGATGAGAAGTACGTCTTTCCCCGCTACGGTTTCCAGGCGGCTTTCTGCGGCGCTGATTCCACACGCGCGCGCCAGGCGAAGCATAGCGTGTTCCACGCGCGGATAATTCCACCTGTCGTCATTGCGGCTGAATTTGGCAATCCAAAGCCCCTCATCGTCCTCAATAACGGCCTTCGGGCGTGCGCCGCCCATTGACGTTCCTAGCAGTAGCAGCTCCTGGACCTGGGGCGCCGCGGGATCGGCCGGGATTTCTTCGTTGATCAGGGCATCCGCCAGCTTCTGCAGCTTTTCTAGGTCGAGCGTCTTATTAAAGGTGCGGAGAGGAGCGGGCGGCTCCTGGTTAAGGCCGAAACCGAGCGCGCCTGCGCGGTCGTCGGGTGACTCAAGAAGATAGTCCATCTCTCCCAGACCCGTTCTCGCGGCGTGTTTGTCAATGATGCGGCGGCCCCAATAATCAGGGCCTGCATCGCGCAGAGCCCCGAATACGCCTTTTAGCTGCAATGTTTCGTATGTGCGCCGCGTGAGCTTCAATTCCACGGGGTCGATTTCCACGGCGTGAGGGTTGTTAAGGTAAGAGCGGCCGTACACAAAGCGCCCAATAGGAACGCCTGCGCGCGTTTGGTCCAAAACAAATCTGCCGGCCGTTATCGGAGACACTGCTCCCGGTAAAGTGATGTAGACATAGCATTCCCGCGCGGAGTTAGAAGTCATTATCGAGCCCTCCACTCTTGCGCGCGCGCCGGTTTTCCCTGCGGGATGCCAGTGCAACTCCTTCTTCGTCCTTGAGGGGATCGGCGAGTTCCTCGAAGGGCTGGAGCAGATCGTAGACCCAAAGCAGCGCAGCGTAGACGCCGGCGCCCGTGGACGCTTTGCCTTTCTCGGCGTCCATAACGGCGCGTCTTCCCGTGCCGATTTTCTCGGCCACTTCTTCCATGGTCAGTTGGCGCCGGACTCTGGCCAGACGCAGGTTGCTGCCGACCCTCTTAAGAGCCTGCTCCACCGCATAAGGCGGCGTCGCTAGTAGCTGGTTACGAGCGCTCATATTCCCTCAAAAGCACATTGAATGAGATAAAGTTCTCTTAAGAGCATATCTTGGACCTGGATGGAATGCAAGAAGGCATTGTTCTCTTAAGGGCACGTAAATCAAATAAAAGTGCTCTTAAGAGCACATCTAGAGCGGAGACCCCACCCGGTGCCAAGTGTCCCGCGTGCCTCGTCCACCGCGGCGGAGGTACCTGGGAGACCACGAACTCGGTTACCGCTCAAGCCAGGAAACCCGGCGCAGTGCCGCTTTTCGGGAGTAATCAGTCTCGATGAGTGCATTGGCGATAATGCGCTCAACGAGAGATCGCCGGGACGGAAGCCCGTGATCGAGTAGAATACCAATACCGCAGAACCTGAGCGCGATCGGGGCTATAAGTGCATAAAAGCGTGGAGATTAACGACAGAGCGAGAACTGATCGCCGCCACGCTTGGGCTGCTGTTGCACCCTGCCCTGCATCTCAGTTCTTGTTGCCGTGAATGCCCGGAACTTTAACGGAGATCTCCAATGAACAGAATGGCTATCCAAAGGAACGTCGGCTGCTTCCTGTTCCTTCTCTCGGTCAGCCTCCTGGTCGGCTGCTCATCTGCCAACAAGCCTACCGATGAAAACTTCATCAAGGCTCTGAACGCCTATTACGAGAATCACTACGACTGTCTTTTCCCGGACGGCAAAAGATTTCCCTATGAAGTCGGTACCGACTCGAATTCCAAACAAGATCGAAAGCAAATGAATGCGCTTACCGATGCGGGTCTGCTGACTCGCAAGCATGATCCCACTGTTCACGTGGAGAGATATTCGTTGAATGCCGCCGGGCAGCGATATGCACCGAAATTCTGCTATGGCCATCGCGAGGTCACGAGCATCGTCAGCTTTACCCCTCCCGGCCCCCGTCATGGATTTACAGAAACTACCGTGACGTATCACTACACGATGCGGTATGTTCCTGTGTGGGCAAAGTCGGCTTCGTTGAAGGCGGCATTTCCTGATCTGGCAAAATCTTTGGGGACGTCACCCTCTGGTCAGGCGACGCTGGCCACGGCCGGTGCCGGCTGGCAGGTCCCTGAATAGGAATTTCCCAGTGTCTGCTGCACCTCCATCTCCTCGAAACCAGAGAAATGTGAGAATGAGTTGTATGCTCGATTCGATGGCTAGGCGACATCGCAAGCCGCGAAGCGGCTCAGCGCCCCGGAGGGGCAGCACGAAATTAGCCCCGGATGAAGTCCGCGCCGCAGGCAAGGACGCAATCCGGGGAAACCGCCCCCAAAAAGAAGAAAAGCAATCCACGCGACCCGAAGGGGCGCGCGGCAGGGAGCAGCGGAACCACACCACCATCTCCGGCCTCCATGAGTGACTCTGCGATTTGGCGTCAATCGAGAATCTTTGTTTATGACATGTGTGTTCCCAGGGTGTTCGTCGCCCAGGAATAGGGCTATCCTTGACGAATGGGAATGGCCGGAGGATGGCGTTTCCCATCCGGGCGACTGAGGCGGTTCAAGAAGTCGAACGGAACGGCGTCAGAACGGCTCGCGCGAGCTGTTAGACTCCGGCACGCCCGGGGGCGGCAGGGGAGCTTACGGCGGCCTCAGCGGCCGCGAGGAATTCGGGCCTCCTGCCATACCGAGGAGGTAATCATGGAACAGAACCAGAGCAGTTCCTCGATCGCGGATGACGTGCTGCATAATCCGGAACACAGCAGGCTGACCTCGGAGGAGATTGCGAAGGCGGTCGCGCATCACAAGAAGCATCACCCCGAAGGCACACAGCAGAATCCTCCGCCGAAGCAGGGCGCCGGCAAGAAGCAGGGCGGAAAACCGAAATAGGAGGACGGTTCTGCCCGCCTTAAGGCGGTTCTCCTGAGAGTGCGTTGGTCTGTGTTTCAAGGAGAACCGTAAGCGGGATCTGGCTACTCCGTCTCGATGGATGACTTCAGACCTTAGCGCTCATCGAACAGGAGGCCGGGTGCCCCAGGTGCCTCGCATTTGGGCACCTGGGATACCACAAAACTCCACCAATCACCGTTTGTTATATCCCCGTAGGCGGACCGCCTGGGTGCAGTGGGAAGCAAGTTTACCCACCAAACCCGGGTGCCCCAGGTGCCTCGTCCGCCGCGGCGGAGGCACCTGGGAAACCACGAACTCGGTTACCGCTCAAGCCAGGAAACCCGGCGCAGAGCCGCTTTTCGAGAGTAATCAGTTTCGATGAGTGCATTGGCGATTTGGCGTGAAGTTGGAATAATCGTCGTTCTGAATTTGCGACCTTCTGTTTGAGACTGGATTAATTGGGACAGCGCCCCTGGAACTCTGAGACACAAGGAAATCTGGTGGCAGGTTTCGCACGTGTGCAGTCCTCGTGACGGGGTGATCACTCGGCTCTAATGGCATCAATCGGGTCAATGGCCAAGATTCGCTTGGTTGCGCACCAAGCGGCGATCAAAACGGCAGCTAGGAGAAAGGTCGACGCAATAAAGCAGGCCGATATACCCGGGGCCTTCGCCCCTACGAAAAGATGCTGAAGAATGGATCCGGATCCTATCGCACCCCCGACGCCTATGATGATTCCTAATCCGATGGGAGTAAGGCTTTGTCGCACAATCATCGCTCGAACGTTCCCGGTCGAAGCCCCGAGCGCCATGCGAATACCCAACTCGTGCTCCTGCTGGGTTATCGCGCGCGATGATGTGGCAAAGACGCCAATTATGGCAAGCAATATGGCCAAGCACCCAAGGAAGAGGACCGAGATTGTGTAGAACTTTGGGCGTCGGAGCGTTTCACTAAGACGCGCATTGAGTGTCTTCACCTGGTAAACCGGCACACTTCGATCCAATCCAATAATTGCGTCTCGACAGATTGTGAGGAACTTCGAAGGATTCCCGTGTACCTTTGCGACAAAGGTCAGCGCTGGCGGCGGCTCCTTTTGAACGGGCCAATAGACCTGTGGTGTCCCATCATACTCGGGGCCTGCCATTCGCGAGGTCGCAACTACACCAATGACCCGGTAGGGCCGGCTCGTCCACGGTGCAATAATCCTGCGGCCAACGATCTCCGTGCCTAAGCCAGCCTGACGCGCGAACGCTTCATTCACAATTACGGGAGATTCAGCCGCATTACCCTCATTCGTGGCGAATACTCTTCCTGCAACCAGCTTCGTGCCCATTGTTTGGAAGTAGCCGGGCATCGCGCCATTTAACACGACCCCCTGAATCCGTTGACCCGAGTCTACCTTGATCTTTCCCGCCATTAACACGTTGTTTCGGAGTGGAAGATAGTTGACTGCTCCAGCCGATTCGACGTCCGGAATTGACCGCAGACGATTGAGAACGTTGGAGTAGTATTGCCACTCTGCACTTTCCTTCTGGTAGCTCGTTCCTTGTAACGAAACATTCAGCGTGATCACGTTTTCCGGGTGAAAGCCCAAATCCGTGTCAACCAAGCGAAGGAAAGCCGCCCCCAGCGCAACGGAACTCACAAGAAGAGCGAGAGTGAAGGCAACTTGGATTCCGACCAGGATCGACCGCAACCGCCGGGTCACTGGCTCACTTGTTCCAGGACGCATGCGAGCAAGTTGAGTAGAAGGCTGGAGGCGTCCAATCAGCCATGCGGGCATGACTCCAAACATCGTTCCGACGGTCATTGCGACCGTGATTGCGAAACAGAGAACCCGCCAGTCAAGAAGAGTGTAATTCTGTGCCGCCAATTGCGCGGGCAGTACAGCGCTCGCGATTTCAACAACGAAAAAAGCAACAACAAGCCCGAGCGTTGACCCTGTCAGAGTAAGTGCCGTTGCCTCCACCGTAAGTTGTTGCATGAGCCGCGACCTGCTCGCACCGAGTGCGGCCCGCAGAGCCAGTTCCTGCCTACGTTCCATCGTGCGCGAAAGCAGAAGTTGAGCCACATTGGCGCATGCGGTTAGGAGGACCAGAAGGACGACGGCAAAGAGAATAAGCACCGACTGACGGACCTGCGAGGTGAGCTGATCCCGGAACCCAACTAATGCAGGACTGTCACGGTCATCGCGGTGAAAGCTCTGAGGGCTGACGCGGAGAGCCTCCGCTTTAAACTGCTGCCGTGCTTGCGTCAACGAGACCCCTGGCCGTAAGCGGCCAATTGTCCGCCAGAGAAAAGCCCCATGTTTCGGAATCGTTTCGAAGTCGAAGACGGTTGGAGTCCAAACGTCCACGCCCCCAGGATAGTCAAAGCGGGGCTGGACAACGCCAATGACCGTGAGAGAAACGCCGTTCAAGTGGACTATGGAGCCGAGCGCCGTAGGATCTCCGCCGAACAACTGCAGCCACAGACGATGACTGATTACTGCCACATGGTTCTGGCCTGTCTTGTCCTCATCCGCTGCGAATGTGCGGCCCAAGTCGCTTCTTACTCCGAGGAGTGAGAAGAAATTTGCTGACGTCTCCGAAACACGGACACGCAAAGCATCACGGCCCGAATTCAGATTCATATCGGAGGTCGAGAATGTAGCTGCTCCCTCTAAGTACGAGCTGTGATCTTGCCACGCTTTAAAACCAGCGCGACCGTTCCCTGCGCTAAACGGCGAATGGCGAAGTTCCACCAGCCGTGCGGCATCATGAAATGGCAGACTTCGCAGCAGCAGTGCACTAGCCACACTGAAAACTCCAGTGCTTGCGCCAATGCCCAGGGCAAGAGCGCCGACGGCTAGAAATGCGCTCAATGGGCGCTTTCGGTGAACCCGTAGAGCAAAGCTCAAGTCCTGTCCCAACTCACGGGTCAGTTCCCTCGGCGCGGTGAGCGCAACATCTGAAAGAGCATGAAACCATAGACGTGCATGCGCGTTCCAACTCCGCGCTTCTCGCTGCTCATCGCGAAATTGGTGATCCATCGGTACTTCGTATTCCTCGCGAAAGCTTGCAGGGTAAAGCTTCAGTAATTTGCGATAGAGCTTCGCGGATGGAAACATGAGCACCTCACGCCGGGTCGGGAATGCCGAGGCGGGTTTGGGCAAGTTGCACGAGTTCGCGCAAGCGGACTACCTCCGCCTGAAGTACGCGGCGTCCGAAAGGGGTAATTCGGTAATAGCGGCGGCGTTCATCATCCAGATGCGGATCAGGACGCTCGTCCGACTCAACGATGAGTCCTTTCTCCAACATCTTGTTGATAGCCCCATAAAGCGCACCGGAACCCAAATTCACGCGTTTGCCGGTCCGTCGCAGGATTTCTCGTTTCAACGCATACCCATGGCGCTCGCCTTCCGTTAGGGAAAGGAGCAGATGGAACACCGGGAGAGAGAGCGGCAGCATACTCTGAATCTCTTCGTTTCTTGCCGTCATAATAGGTCACTTTCTGACATACTATGACGATAAAGATCGAGAATGTCAAGGTCCACCGATGGGCTTGTTGGAAGACCCCGCGCAAGCCGTAGTCAGATTGACCAGGCTTGCGGTGTAATCTCCCTTCTGTACCAACTGCGCAGGAAAGCTCTCTTAACTGTCGCAATCAGGGCAATTCACTCACTGACGACGATTTCGGCGTTGATTTGGCATAGGTCCTCGCAAACAGGCTTCTTAAACGTAAAAGCCTCCACATCCGCCATCCGGACGGGTACTCCACCCCTCCATCCCGCATACCAGGCGTCTCACCGCTCTGCTATCCTTGGGTCCTGGCGCCGTTCCCGCTGAAGCATCGCGCTCGCGCCAGGGAGTTTCACTTCCCCAGGAGGATTCTCGTGAAGAAAAATCTGCTCTTCGGTCTGGCGATCTCGGCCGCACTTTGCCTGCCCGCCTTCGCCGCCCTGCAACCAGGCGCCAGCGCGCCCGAGTTTTCCGCCCCCGCCTCTCTCGCGGGCAAGCAATTCCACTTCTCGCTGAAGGCAGCCCTGAAAAAGGGCCCCGTCGTCGTCTACTTCTACCCATCGGCTTACACCGGCGGCTGCGATCTTGAGGCTCACACCTTCTCTCAGGAAAAGGCCAAGTTCACCGCTGCCGGCGCCAGCATCATTGGCGTCTCGCAAGATAGCATTGCGCGCCTCGATCAGTTCTCCGCCGATCCCAAGTACTGCGCGGGCCGTTTCCCCGTAGCTTCCGATCCCAGCGGCAAGATCGGCAACTCCTACGGCGTCAAATCCTTTCCCGGAAAGCCCGGCTTGAAAGACGTGCGTGGTGTCGCCATCAACCACGGCTTTTTTGCGCGCACAACCTTCGTGATCAACAAAGATGGCAAGGTCGTCGCGGAGTTCTCTTCAAGCGCGGATCATCTGACGCCGCCGGAGCATGTGCATAGGGCATTGGCGATCGTGCAGAAGCTCGCCCACAAGTAATCGTCCGCTGGCGCCTCACCGTAACCCATCGCGCGGAAGCGGCAGTGCGCCCTCAACAGCTTGAAGATCTGGTTTGGCGGGCTGGCCCCATGTTTTTCCAGCCCGCCCCACCACCACCCCCGCTAGCCCCGCTAGCTCCGCAGTCAACACACCTCAAGCCAGATCCCGCCCCATCTCCTCTGTTTCCAGCAGCTTGCCGCCCCCGCCGCTTTGCAGAGAATTTCCCCCATCCGGCGCACAATATATCCAGGTAGGGCAATACCCGCCCCCCGGCACCCGTCCCGGAACCACACGAAAGGCCAGCGCACACGCCGCGATCGATAGCGTTGCGGCAAGATGCGGAAAGATCGAATGTATGCACAGATTTCGAGCTTTAAGAATCCGTCAAGTAATTGCAATGAAAAGCGTTATGGAAGAAATCGGCGCTGTTCCTGAAGAAAAAAGTGCAAAAAGCCACTGGGAAACTGGGTTTCGCCTCTAACTTACTGATTCCAAAACACCGCACCCCACCAATTCTCACAATCTCCCAGTTTCTGTGAGACTGTGAGACTGGGTGCCAAATAACCAGGAAGACCGTCAGCCCTCATCGTTCTTAGCTCTTTCCCTCTGCCTCACGGCAGACGGCGACGCCAGATTCTCATCCAGCGCAGCCTGTGCCGTATGCGGCGCAATAATCAGCAATCGATCGCCCGGCTGCAACACAGTCTGCGGACGCGGAAAGACAACTGAAGTGCCGCGCAGAATCGCAGTAATCTTCGCATTCGGTATCGTCTTGTTTATGTCGGCAGCTTGAATACTCTTGCCCGCCCAATGGCTCTCCGGCCGCAGCGCGCCGGCGGTAAGCCGCTCGCCGTCAGGAAGGTCAAGGGCTACTCCCGACCCAAGGAGCGCGGCAAGACGGAGATGCGTGACTTCAGCCGGCAGGGCGACGCTACCTCTTTCAACGAGATGCAGCGCAAGCTCAACCTGCTCGGCGCGATGCGCAGGCGAATCGATGCGGCCCACGACCTGGCCCTCGTACAGGCTGTCGTACTTCGTCTTGAACGTTTTCGAGAGCCTGAGCTGCACCAGGAAGCTCAACGTAACGGCCAGCCCCGCGGGAACCAGAAGCTGATATCCGCCCGTCATTTCAGCCACCATGATCAGCGTAGCGATGGGAACACGGGCGGCGGCTCCAAAAACCGCCGCCATGCCGATAACCACCATCGCCGCCGGAGCCTGGTGCGTCAATATCGCCAGACTGCCGCCCAGCATCGCGCCAATGTAAAGGCTGGGCGCAAACACGCCGCCCGAGCCGCCTGAGGAAACAGTCAGCGAAAGGGCCACGATCTTTGCTACCAGAAGCAAAAGCATCAGTTTCAGCGCCAGCCGGCCGTCGATGGCCTCCTGAATCCAGCCGTAACCGCCGCCCAGCACCTGCGGCAACTCAAGGGCAAGCAGGCCCAAAAGCAGGCCGCCGATTGCCGGCTTGATGAAAGCCGGGAGGCGCAGGCTCAGGAAGAGGTCCCTGGTGCGATAGAAAAACTCCGGCAGGATGGTGCCGATAATGCCGCTGGCGACGCCTAGCACCACATACCAGCCGAAATTTCCCAACCCCGTGAATTGAACCTGGGGCGGGACCTTGAACAGCGACTGCCAGCCGGTGAATGATCCGTTGACGGCGTAGGCCACAATAGCGGCCAGCATGCAGTAGAGCAGCGCCTCAGCCTCGAACTCGATGCCACCGTAGAGCACTTCAACAGCAAAGATGGCCGTGCCGATGGGGGAACGGAAGATGGCGGAAAGCCCGGCGGCCATGCCCATCAGGACGAGCAGGCGCCGTTCGCTGTCGGGGCGGTGCTGGAGAGTAGCGTATATCGATCCGAAGCCGGCGGAGATCAGTGCCGTAGGTCCTTCGCGGCCGGCCGAGCCTCCCGAGCCGATGGTGATGGCCGAGGCGACCATCTTGAGAGGGGCAACGCGAGCGCGGATGGCGCCGCCGGTCCAGTGGACGGCCTTGACTGCCGTGTCGGTGCCATGGCCTTCGGCTTCAGGCGCCCAGGTGTAAACAAGAAAGCCGGAGATCAGGCCGCCAAGAGTGGTGACGAGGGGAATGAGCCACAGCCAGTGTGGACCGATGGCCTGGTGAAGAGTATTGCCTTCGGAGGTGAGGCCGGGGGCTGTATATCCCGCGATGAAGGTAAGGAAGAAATGACTGCAGGCGCGCAGCATCCACATAAATGCTTGAGCGCTCAACCCGCCAATGATTCCCAGCAGGAGAGAATCCAGCAAAAGGCGCGGTCTGTCCTCGGCAATCATCTTTTCTTTGTACCACCTCAGTTTTTCAACCATATGGCGGGGCGGTAAGAGGACAAAAAACCCCTTACCGCCACGGCGCGGCCATTCGGCTGCTTCAGCCTTCTTAAAGAGTTGATGTGGAAAATGCTGATTGAGTTGGACTTGCGAGATTGTAAATTGCAGGAACGTCCTTTTCGCGGCACTGTTCGCGGCGCAGCTCGCGTAGCGCTTTCAGCATGCAGTCGGTCAGAGCCGCAGCGGTGATCTGTGGTGCTGCCCGGGTCTGGGTACTGAAGCATGATTCGAACGAGCGAG
The DNA here is from genome assembly GCA_963830225.1 of uncultured Acidobacteriota bacterium. Classification (GTDB taxonomy): domain Bacteria; phylum Acidobacteriota; class Terriglobia; order Terriglobales; family Acidobacteriaceae; genus Telmatobacter. Next base: position 451,856 of record CAWHLO010000002.1, read on the forward strand.
TACTTGGCATGTCCGTCGACTACCACAAAAGCCTAAAAAGCCTGCTTGGGTTGGATTTGGCTGAACGGCTCGCAGCGGCGGGCTGAGGACCCGCAGTCACGACGCATCAGGTTCGGTGGGGAAGAGATCAGGCTGCTCGGTCTTGCGGGCGGCGGTTGGAGGGCGCCGGCGGGCAGTGGCCCCAATCAAGCCTACGACTTCCAGCGACTGGATCGCCTGCCGCGGGATGTAAATGCGCTGGGTGTTGGAGCGGGTGTCGGGCGGGGTGAGCATCAGGCCGGCGCCTTCAATCAGGGAACGATCGTTGGCCGCTATGCCCTCCAGTTCGTCGCCGTCGGTAAGGGTCATCCGAATCCAGATGCCAGCCGTTCGGGGGCGGATGGAGAAGCGCTTGTGGAACAGCCGTTCGGGGCCGGCCTGGCCACCGGAGTCGGCGCTTGCGCCCAGATCACGCACATAACAGACCCACTTCACCTGTTCCCACGCAATACGGACCACTTTGCCGGTAAGGTCCAGAATCTCCAGCTCAGGGGAATTCTGTCCGAAGTTGGCGTTTGCGTAGCCGGCGGACCAGTCGCGGGAGAACTTGCGCACAATCACCGGCTTGCGAAGGGAGGCCATCGCTATGGATTGTCGCACGCAGAGGGGTGACGCTGCGAATGCAAAAGGCGCAATTCCATCGCTTTAGCCCCTAGCAAACCTGCTTTAATTGTGTTAATGTACTGGTTTGCCACACTTGCCAGGATGCACCGTAACAATAACAAGATCAGATATTTGGCAGACGTTTTTCGGTAACGGGACACAAGGAACGGGATGCCGGATTACATTTATCTTCTGGAGAGTCGGCTTTCGGCCGACCAGCAAAATGCGTTGCGCTTGTTGCGAGAGGCAGCCCGCGAAGCAGAGACGATTCTTTTTCTTGTCGGCGATGCGGTGCGGGATCTGACCAGCGGCCATGCTGTCCGCGAAATGGAAGTAGCGGTTCATGGAAATGCCATCAAGCTAAAGAAAAAATTGGAGAAACTCGGCGCGAAGGTTTGGGGCGAAGACGACGTTGCGCGCAGTCTCTATCTCTGCTTTCCGGGTACGGTGCGCGTGGATGTGGTGAGTACCCACCGGACGGAGTATCCCAAGCTGGGTAAGGCTGTGATCCATCCAGCTTCGATCCACGAAGACCTGAGGCGGCGCGATTTCACCGTGAATGCTATGGCAATCTCGCTGAACGAGGGGTCGTTCGGGTTGCTCATGGATCCGCTGAATGGAGCCGCCGACATCGAGTTACGGACCCTGCGCCTGGTTTCGAACTATGGTTTTCTGGAAGATCCCTCGCTGATGATTCGCGCGATCCGGTATATGGCTCGGCTGAACTGGGAGATGGACCCCAGAACGCGGATGCGGTACGAGGACGCGAAGAACGAGGGTGTCATCGAGTATCTGTCGGCACAGTCGCGGAGCCGCGAGGTGGAGCAGATCGGCCATGAGGAAGAGGGGCTGAAGGTGCTTCGGACTCTGGAGGCCGAGGGCTGGATGAAGCATCTTTTTCCCCACTGGACTCATGCCAGCGCCGATGAAGAGAAGCTGAACGCGCTGCACGATCTGGTGGTTGAGCTGCTCATGCAGGGAGTTCACGCTGACACTTCTGCGGCGCAGATGCGTCTGCTGACCGCGAAGATGCCGCCGAAAGACTTGAATGCCCTTAAGAAATTGATGCTGCGGCCAGGCTTTGTGGAAGAGTGGAGCAGCCTGGATGCGCAGGCGGCTGCATTCGGCAAAGTGCTTTTATCGAAAGAGAATGCAACGCCTTCGGCATCCTTCAAGCTTTTCACGAGCTATGATCCAGAAGCTGTTCTATGGCTTGGATTTACATCAAAGGAAGCCGCAATCAGAGAGCGCTTCAGGCTGTTCCTGAAGGTCTGGCCTGAGGCCAATCAGCGTATTCCCTATCCCTTGATGCAGGAGCTTCGTATTACACCGGAACTGCCGGGTTACGCGGATCTTGTGCAGAAGATCTTCCTGGAGTTGATTGACGGTCGACTCGGTACCGCTGAGGAGATGCAAGCGTTCCTTGAGCCATATTCGCCACCGGCGCCTCCGCCACCGCCTAGTGTGAAACGGTCGCGGGCGAAGCGCGGAATGGCGCGGATCAAAGCGGAGACATTCGAGGAAGAAGAGGAAGAGGCTTCGGGCGACGAGGAAGAGGAAACGGAGAGCGCAAGCGGCGACGAAGAGGCCGAGTTGGATCTGAGCCTGCCCAAGGAAGAGACGGAGGAGGCTGAAGAGGAAGGCGAGGCTGAAGCGGAACAACCGGCTCGTCCTGCAAAGAAGGCAGCAGCTGCAAAGAAGCCGGCGGCAAAAGCCGAAAAGAAGGGCAAGGCCGCTACGGCAGCTCCAAAGAAAGCTGAAAAACCGGCTCCGGTTCCGGCGGAGACCAAGCCGCACGCGAAGCCGACGCCTCCGGCTGCACCAAAACACCCCGAATCCGCGAAGAAGGCTGCGATAGCGCATCCGCCCCCGAAGGCCCCATCGAAGAAGGCACCTGCCGCTCCTGCAGCGGCTAAGGGAACCAAACCGGCTGCGCCGGCAAAGGCGCATGCCAAAGCTCCGGCGAAGGCAACCACCAAAGTAACAGCCAAAGCCGCCGCTAAAGCCCCGGCGAAAGCAGTCACTAAAGCAGCGGCGAAAGCGTCAGCCAAAGCCCCGGCTAAAGCGCCAGCGAAAGCTCGGGCTAAGGCCCCAGCCAAAGCTCCGGCAAAAACTCCAGCCAAGGCTCCGGCTAAAATGGCGCACAAGCCAGCGCATAAGCCGGCGCACAAAGCTGTTGCCAAGCCGGCACCTGCTAAGAGCGTCGCTAAAGCCAGGCATACGGCCGCGCCGAAACACGCCGGACCCGCGAAGAAAGCGAAGCCCGCGCCATCTGCCAAAGTGGCCAGGAACGCCAAGCCGCAGGCGAAGAAACCCGCCGCGAAGCCGACGAAGAAGAAGCGGTAAGCCAGGGAGAGTCACTGAGGCGTGATGATGCCGCCCAGAGCATGCCTCCGAGGTAGGACAATCCCTCGATGGTCAATTTCCGGCAGGGACGGGTTTTCGCCGGCAAGGCTGGGCTGACGGATAAGTTCTCCGTCGCAGGCCGGGCAGCGGTCTAGGGTGGAATCCTCGGCAATGACGGCGTGACACCGGCTGCAAATCTCTTCCATAGAAAAAGCTTATCTCACTTAAGATTTCTCGGGGCTTTTTTGATCGTCGCGGGTAGACTGGTCCAATGCATCCTCCGGTCCGCCTGGCCGCGATCGATATGGACGGCACGTTGCTGCCCAGCTTCGGCTACGAGATGAGCCGGCGCAACATGCGGGCGCTTCGGGCTGCCCAGGACGCGGGGATCGTGGTGGTCATCGCCACGGGCAGACGTACTGCTTTTGCTCTGCCGCACTTTGAGGGACTGGGGCTGCGAGCGGACATGCCCCTGATTACGTCGAATGGTGCGGTGATTCGAACACTGGGCGGCGAGCCGATTGACCGGTGGACCCTGGAAGCGCGGGTAGCTCGGGGACTGTGCGGATTGCTGCGCGAATTCGGCGTGGTGGTGTTCACTTTCGACAAGCCGGGGCGCGGCGAACTGGTGCTGGAAGATCTGGGCCGGGCTACGGCGCAGATGGAGCTTTGGGTCGAGGCCAATCGTGATGCGATTGAGGTTGTTGTGCCCCTGGAGTCGATGTTTGACGACCGAGGTGAGCCGATCCAGGGGATGGTGGCCGGGCCTGTGAGCCGAATGCGCGAAGCCGAGCGGGCGTTGGAAGCGAGCGAGTGGAGCAATGCATGTGAATGTGTGCGGACGGAGTATCCGGCCCGGGACGTGGCGATTCTGGATCTGTTGCCCAGGGGGATTTCAAAGGGTGCCGCGCTGGAGCGGTTGGCCGGGCGGCTGGGTGTGGGCCGCAACGAGACCATGGCTATCGGCGATAACTGGAATGATGTGGATATGCTGGAGTGGGCGGGCCAGTCTGTGATCATGGGAAACGCGGCGAAAGAATTGAGGACGATGGCGAAGATGCGCGGATGGAAGCAGGCTCCGAGCAACGACCGGAACGGCGTAGCCGTGGTGCTGGAGGCGGCTGTTGCGAGGCGGCTGGCGATGCAGGCAGAGTGTGAGCCTGACCTGGAAGGGGATTGCGCATGAGAAAGTGGCCGCCGACAGTGGTGTGCGCCCTCGGTGCGGCATTCTGGCTGGCGCCCGCAGGCCGGGCAGCGGAGGTCGTGACCCTGCGCAACGGGTTCCAGATGCGCTGCGATCATCATGCGCAGACGGACGGATATGTCCGGCTGTATATGAGCGCCGGTGAGAACAACTACATTCAATTGCCGCCCGGGGAGATTGCCAAGGTAGCACATGTCGCCGGACCGGCGCTTTCGGATAAGGCAAGTGTGGCGGCTGCGGCACCGAAGCTGTCGGATAGTGCCAGACTAAGCCACGCGGATCTTGCCCAGATGCTGGCGAAGGCCGGCCTGAGGCACAATTTGGATGTGGACCTGCTGGCCAGCGTGGTGAGCGCCGAAAGCGGTGGCAATCCGCAAGCTGTAAGCCGGGCCGGCGCGCGTGGGCTGATGCAACTGATGCCTGCCACGGCCGCCAGCCTGGGCGTAAAGAACAGCTTTCAGCCACAACAGAATGTCAGCGGCGGGTCGGCTTATCTGGATAAGCTCCTGACCCGCTATGGCAATAACCTGGCCCTGGCGCTGGCCGCTTACAATGCCGGACCGGAAGCGGTGGACCGCTACCACGGGATTCCGCCTTACCACGAGACCCAGGTTTACGTAGCACGGGTGATCCATGAGTTTAACCGGCGTGTACTGGCGCGCGAAGCCGCGGCACGGCGGGCTGCGCCGCGTGTGGCTATTGCGCAAAAGAAGACCTCCCGATAGCGTTATCTCCGCTTCGACGGGTGAACACGTAACATAAGAGTCGGAAGCCGGTAGCACGGAGCAGAGAACGCTTGAAAAAGTCTCGATTGATTGCGGGCTTGGTCGTCCTGGTAGCGCTGGTGGGCTTTGCCTTCTGGGCGCAGAGCAAAGTTCACTTCGATTTTGCCACTTTTCGCGCACAGCTTGCGGATGTGGACTGGCGCTACATCGCAGCTGCCATTGCTTGCATTTATGTTGGCTACTTCTTCCGGTCCTGGCGCTGGGCGATGCTGATGAGGCATGCCAAGATAGTGCAGCCACTCAGTTTGATGGAGCCGCAGATCATTGGTTTTACAGCCGTGGCGCTGCTGGGACGGTTTGCGGATTTGACCCGGCCTTATCTGGTTTCAAAGAAAACCGGAGAGCCTGTCACCGGCCAGATCGGCGTTTACGTGGTGGAGCGCATCTTTGACCTGGGCGCATTGGCATTCTTCATCTCCGGAGCCATGCTTCTGATTCCGACCAAGGAATTGACCCATCCCGAAGTGGTGGAGGGCGTCAAACGCGGCTTTCTAATCGCTACCGGGGCAGGAGCCGTGTGGGTGGCCGCCACGCGATTTGCCGGCGGGGCGCTTGCGTCGTTTTTCGAAACAACCTTCGGTCTCATCTCAAAAAAGCTTGGCCACGCTGTAGGTCAAAAACTGCGTATGTTCCACGCCGGGCTGGATACCATTCGGACATTCTCTGACTTTGGTGTCGCGGCGGGCCTCTCGCTGGCGATGTGGTTCCTGATTTTGATGGCCTACTTTGAAACCACGCACGCATTCAGGGCTGACGCACAGTTATCAACTCTGTCGTTTGCCAAGTGTATGGTGATCCTGGCTTGTAGCGGAGGCGCCAGCTTCTTTCAGCCTCCGGTGATCGGCTGGTTCTGGCAGATCGGTGCGGTTGGCGAAGCCATTCACGGTTTCCTCGGCGTGGAGCGCGAGGCGGCCTGGGCCTGTTCGACAATGCTGCTGGTAACCACCTTCCTGAGCGTTCTGCCCGTTGGGCTGGTGTGGGCGCAATTCGCGCATGTGAACCTGCGCAAGATTGCCGAGGAGAGCGAACATGCGGGTGGCGAACTGGCAGAGAACGAGTTGGCGGAGAACGAGCCGGTTGATAAGGAAGTGACGTCGTAACGGTTGCCGTTATTAACGGATCTCGTTATTATATAGTTGTGATTGGGAGCTTCGCAGATGCGGATACGGAGCTGTTGTGGGATACCGGCAAGAGCCGCCGCATTCCGGCCGATCTTCGTACTTCAGCTCTTAAGAAGCTCCGTATACTGCATCGCGCGATCCAGATAGAGGATCTGCGAGTCCCACCGGGTAATCACCTTGAGCAGCTTGCCGGTGACCGTAAAGGCCAACATAGCATTCGCATTAATGACCAATTTCGCTTGTGCTTTGTTTGGAGGGAAGGACACGCATTCGAAGTCGAGATAGTTGACTACCACTAGGAGGCGTTATGGAGATGATTCCTTTCGCATACTCGATTCATCCCGGCGAGATTCTCAAAACGGAGTTCATGGAGCCGCTCGGGTTGACTAGCTACCGACTGGCGAAGGATCTACATATTTCGGTGCCGCGGGTGAACGACCTGGTGCACGGTAAGCGTTCTCTGACCGCAGATACTGCGATGCGCCTTGGCACCTATTTTGGAAACTCTCCGCAGTTCTGGCTCGGGCTGCAGATGGACTACGATCTCTGGCTTGCCTCCAGGGAGAAATCGCTTGCCAAGGTCAAACCGAGGGAACGAGCGGCGTAGCGGCTTCCTGAGCCGTTGCATCCGGTTGTGAATAGCGGATGGTTTCCGGCCCTACGGCGCCGCCCGTCATCAACATGCTCATGGCCTGCTCCATGGTCATGCTGGTTTCCGTCACGCGCTCCATGGGCAGGATCTGGAGGAAGGCCGAGGTGGGGTTGATGGCGTTGGGCAGCAGTACCGCCGCCAGCAGCTTGCCAGAGCCGGAATCGGTGAGGGTTCGGGTGAGGAAGCCGACGCTCTTCTGGCCAGGGATGGGGAAATCGACAAGCACGACACGCTGGCTGGTCTCCTTTTTGGCCATCATGGTCTCAATGAGTTGACGGACCGAGGTGTAGACCTTGGCGACAAAGGGCAGGCGCTCCAGCGCGGCTTCAAAGAGGTTGAACGCCTGACGGCCGATGACCAGCGAGGTAATGCGGCCCACGATGTAAAGCACCACCAGGGTGAGCAGAATGGCCAGCACCGATTGCAGCCAGGGCGCGGTGATCCAGGCCACGGGAAAGAAGGTTTCAAGCAGCAACACCATGGGCAGGCCGGCTTTGGCCATGGCGCCGAGCAGGAAGCTGAAGATCAGGTAAGTGACAAACAGCGGTCCAATGGTGATGATGCCAGCCAGGATGTTGCTCTGGAGGCTCCGTAAAGCGTGGTTCATGACTGGTTTCACGGGTTGCTCCTGAGTACGAGGATACGCGAGAACACCTCCATGAACCTGCTTGAGGCTGGGACGAAAGTACCGTTAAGGGGTTGGTTCAAGTCCGGTCCGCGCCTCGCATCTCGGGCGGAATTCCGGTATACAGGTAGACAGTGCCTATCTAATCGAATGGCAGGAGGGGGCGCACATGAGCAGTTCAGAGAGTTGGAGATTCAACGGTCCGGAGCGGCGCGTGGATGAAGCAGACGGACCAGCACTCCGCGCTACGAGTTCGCCGCTTCCGCGGGCACCGGAGGGCCGTATACAGCCGCCCGTTGTGCAGGAGCCGCGGCGTTTGACGGGAGAGTCCAGGCCCGTGCGGGCGCAGGAGAGCCCGGTGGCCGGAATTGCAGGGGTAATGCAGAAGCTGGCGACGCTGGGCCGCACTGTGCTGCCACTGCTGCCGCACGTTTTGCCCATGGATCGCAAGGTGGGCGTTGCGGTTTCGGCTGTGTCGAACATGGTTGCCGCACGCCCGCAGCCTGCCGGCGCGCCGCGGCCGGCTGCTCCGAGCCCCAATCCGCTGGAAGAGAGCCTTTCTGAGTTGCGGTCGGGTCACAGCGAGCTTCGCGATCAACTGGATGCGCAGAGCACTTCGCTGAAGCAACTGGAAAAGGAAATGAGCACCGTGCGTGAAACTGCCGAGCGTCAGTCCGCGGAGCACGAAGAATTGGTGGAGAGTTGGGAGTCTCTTAAAAAGAAGACTCTCCTCTTCGGGATTGTGGTGTCGGTGTTGCTCGTTGCTTCCATCGCCTGCAATGTGTTCCTGTTTCTACGCCACTAGGACTGAGCTGCACGGCCCGGCATTCACTGGCGGTGCGCAAGGAAGAGCATCAGCAGCAGGAGTGCGACGGGAAGAAAGGCCAGCGCAGCGTAAAGAAGGATTTTGCGTGGGATACGCGTCTTGCGATTACGCCAGTCGCGGAGCTCGGCTCGGTTGTCAACGCCAACCTGGTCGAGGTGTTCCAGGTCGCTCCTGAACTCTTGCGCCTTGGCATAGCGGTTGTGCGGGTCCCGTTCCAGGGCGCGGTAGAGAACCTCCTGCAACTGCGGAGAGATGGTTGGGTCGGCAACACTCGGCGGAATGGGATGGTTGAGGACGCGGTCGTTCATAACTGCCAGCGGCGATGGGCCGGAGAAGGGCAGCTTGCTCGAAAGCATCTCGTAAAGAATCACACCCAGAGCGTAAAGATCGGAGCGGCCATCGCCGCGCTTGCCCTGCACGAGTTCGGGAGAGATATAGTCCGGCGTGCCCAGCGTGGGGGTGAAGTTGGCGTAGGTCAGCCGGCGCGCCGCGGCATCGCTGGCTATGCCGAAATCGATGATCCTGGTGCGGTCTTCGGCGTCAACCATGATGTTCTCAGGTTTAAGGTCGCGGTGGACGACGCCGTTGGCGTGAATGTACTCAAGAGCGTCGAGGATGGAAATGGCGATGCGGATGGCGCGGTCCTTTGAAATGCGGCCTTCGTTGAGGATTTCGCGCAGAAGGCGGCCTTCGCACCATTCCATCACCATGTAAGGGCGGGAACGGGTCTCTCCTCCGATGACGCGCATTACACCCGGATGATGCAGTTTCTCGCCGATTCCCATTTCGCGGCGGAAGCGGTCGAACAGGATGGGATCGGCTTCCATATCGGGGTGCGGAACCTTGAGGGCGACGGTGTGGTTATCGCGAACATCCGTGGCGCGAAAGATGGTGGCCATGCCACTGCGCGCGACGGGTGCCTCGATACGATAGGAATCGAGTTGCGAGCCGGTTGTAAGGCTGTCGGGAAATCCCATTGTGCGGTGAACTCCACCAGGACAAGTTCTAATGTAATGGCAGAGCGGTGGGAACGGGAAGATTCCCGTTGAGTTGTTTGCCGAGGTATCTCTCAGAAATCAGTTGGAAACCAGGAATGGGATTCTGCGGCTCGTGCCCACGCGCTCAACGGATCGAATCCGGATGACCTGCGCCGTGGCGTTTTCTGAGCCGTCGAAGTTGACTGCCCGCGAAACCAGATTCCGGGCGGTTTCACCGGCTCCCTTCTTCTTCTTTGAGACGACAGCGGCAATCTCGGAATCGGTCAATACGCGATGCAGGCCGTCAGTGCACAGGACCAGAACATCGCCCGTCATCAGGTTGAAGATGGTTGTGTCGGGCGTGACCAGGATATCGGGTCCAAGCGAGCGGACGAGTTCGTGAGCGTTTTCCATCTCTTCCGCCTGTTTGGGAGAGACTGTGCCATTCTTCTTTTGTTCATTGATCAGGTTGTGATCCTGGGTAATCAGGCGAGGCCTGCCGCCGCGCACCAGGTAGCAGCGAGTGTCCCCGACGTGGGAGACAATTGCCTGATCGTAGCGAAGTGCGCAGAGCAACAAGGTCGTGGCCAATTTCTTGTCCGCGTACCTGGGGCTCAGCATGCGGTGGTACACGGCTGAATTTGCCTGCTGCATAAGAAACGGCAAAAGATTGCTGAGCATGACGCCTTCCTGCTGCAGCTTGAAATCCCTCAGGACGATGGAGATCGCTGTTGCTGCCGCAATTTCCCCGTGATCCGTGGCGCCAACACCATCGGCCATCGCGAAGAAATATCCCTGGGACCGTACCTGGTTGCGTGTTGGAGGAAAGTAGGATCCCACAGCGTCTTCATTGTTGGGACGCCGCTTTCCTGGATGACTTGCTTCGCCGTATTGAATTTCTAACATGCGCCGTCCGGATGACCTCTTTGCATCCCTCACGAGGGGCCCAAGGGATGCTTTTTCGATATTGTCGAGCAATGTCTTCAACAAGGCCATATGCAGATCTCCACCCTTACGCGCACTTACGGCGGCGTCCGAACACGACAGATCCTAAGGAAAGTATGGAGTTTCTGCTAAAATCGATCAAAATTTCCCTGCGGTTCCGGGTGAAACTACGCCGGAATTCTTTTCTCCGCCGGGTTAGCGAGCTGTTTTTTCCGGTTCGCAGGATTCCGCCGGATGTAAGTATTCACGCTGCAACTGAAAAAATACAGCAAACAGTGCGGTGTTTACCCCATGCCGACCGGGCCTGACCGGTGTCTTTGTCATTCTTTACCCGCTTTTCGGACGATAATTGTTCCGGCTCGCGAGAGCAATAGGGATTTTGCATATCGTGATGCATGACTAGATTCATGTTGCACGCAGGCAGGATTTTTCCGGCGGAAATGAGGTATGTGGCCGGCAGCAGGCCGATGAAGCAGCAGAGCCTGGGAAGAAAGGATGCAGTTGTCGCGAACCTGCATCTCAGTGCCGCAACCCAGGACTCGAAAAGCTGGCGAGTGCGGCGGCGCGCGGATGTAAGAGAGAGGAACCTCGAACGGTGGACAGATGGACGCGGGACCTGCATGAGTTTACACATCGCACGTTGCAGATGAATCTGCATCAGGAGCCCGGTCAGTACCTGGCGGAGCTGGTCGTGGATATCTTCGATCTGGAAGCGGTGGTCATCTACGATGCCGACCTGGGCGAGGTTTACGAGGCCGGCAACTGGCGCGATGACCCGCAGGAGATGGTGCAGAACGCGTATCACTTCGAGTCTTCCGATGACGATCCGGATACGGGCTATCACCGGCGCGTTTTGCGGATGGGAAGCGTGCCGATTGGCAGCCTGATCGTGCGCGGCGAGGCAACTCCGCTGGTGGTTACCTTTATTGGGTCGCTGGTTGCGGTAACATTTGACCGTTACCGGGCGTTGGCCAATGAGAACCGGATTGAAGCGGAGCGTCGTGCAGAGCAGATGCGAACGGCAGTGCTGGATGGGCTGGCGCACGCGTACAAGACACCGCTGACGGCCATTCGTGCCGCGAGCACCGGCTTGATTGAGATGGGCAAGCTTTCGCCGGCGCAGGTGGAGCTGGCATCGCTTATTTCAGAGCAGGCGAACCAGCTTGGCGAACTCACCACACGACTGCTGACTACGGCGCGGCTGGAGTCAGGCGAAGTAGCGGTGGATATGGCTCCGGCGTTGGTTGGATCGTTGGTTGACGAGGCCATTGCCGGCCTGGGTGAGCGTGGTGGAGGGACGCCGATTTCGATTGATCTGCCTGACGAGGCGCTGGAGCTATGCTGCGACCGTCGGCTGATTGTGATGCTGTTGACGCAGTATCTTGATAACGCATGCAAGTACTCGAACGACGGCACTGATATTTCGCTGCGTGCGGTGCAGACGGGTTCGGAGGTCATTTTCTCGGTTCACAGCTTTGGGCCTGTAATTCCCATGGCTGATCGCGAGCGGATTTTCGATCGTTTTTATCGGGCGCCGACTTCGTCGCATCAAGCCGCCGGCACGGGCATTGGGCTTTCCGTTGCCAAGCGCGCGGCATTGATTCACGGCGGGTCGGTTTGGGTGGCCAGCGACGAAACAGAAGGCACAACATTCTATGCGGCGATTCCCGCAAATAACACGGAGATAGGCCCCTGATGGTACCGCGTAATATTCGTGTTCTCGTAGTCGATGACGAAATGGCGATCCGGGTGGCGCTGCGAACGTCACTGACGGGATTGGGATTTCATGTGAACGAGGTTTCGCGTGGCGAGCAGGCGCTGGATGCGCTGCGCAGCAGGCCGGCCGATTGCGTGTTGCTCGACAGCAATATGCCGGGGATCGGCGGGCTTGAAACGTTGCGGCGGATACGGGCGTTCGCGCCGCGCCTACCGGTGCTGATGCTGACGGTCCGCGATGCGGAGGACGACAAGGTGCAGGCGCTCGACTCCGGCGCCGATGACTACATTACCAAGCCGTTCAGCATGCGGGAGCTGACAGCGCGGGTGCGCTCGGCGGTTCGGCGGGCGAAGGCTCCGGTGCGGCCGGAGGACGCGCCGCTCGAGATTGGGGAGATCCGGCTGGTGCCGGCGCAGCGTACGGTAACCAAGCGCGGCCAGCCTGTGCACCTTACGCGCAAGGAATTCGATATCCTGCATTGCCTGATGAGCCGGGCGGGGCGCGTGATTACCTATCCCAAGCTGCTGAGCGCGGTGTGGGGGCCGGATTGCCGCGAGGAGGTCGAGTACCTGCGGACCTTCGTGCGGCAGTTGCGCAAGAAGATTGAAGACGACCCCTCGAACCCGGTTTACCTGCTGACGGACTTGTATGTGGGTTACCGCTTTGCCGATGCGCAGATGCTCCAGGGTGAGCCGGAAGACGCTGGGGACGGCGATTGGACGGGAAGCGCGATCCAGTGAAGGCGCGGTCTCCCTGGTGCCTCCGCCGCGGCGGACGAGGCAACCGGGATCACCTCAGGTGGGTAAGATCTCACTTTAGACCGGGGCCGCCGGCCACCTGAAGGACATTTACGCATCAGTCATCGAATTTTACTCATTCGTTATTTATTAAGTGGTTATATATTCGGCATAGTTACCAACAAAGCAATACGCAACTTAATGATTCCATTGACTCGATTCTGGAGAATCCTGAAAATTGCACCGAAATTGAGGCACTTTCGGGAATTTTTTTACAGGCGGGTTCGTAACATGTTGATTCTGTTGGATGATGCCTGGAAATTGCACTGGAATTGGAGCACTTTTGGCCATTTTTCGTGCGAAACGGGTGATGCGAGGTGGAAGTCCGGGCACCGGCCGGGGCGGTTGTGCTGGAGTAATTGGGGCATAGATCCATTGTGCACGAGAGAGCGAAATAATCTGCAAAAGGCTGCTATCAGCTTCCAGCTCGGGTGTGGTGGGGTTGAAGGCCGGGGAGGTTTCCCAGGTCTCATCCGCCGCGGCGGACGAGACCTGGGGCACCCATGTTTTGTGGTTGTATGGGCGTTTTCAAGACCTGGGCCAGCCCCCGTGTGCCAACCGCCAGCTACCCAAGTGGATGCTCGATCGCGGGCCCGACACCTCGGCATCCCCGGTCCCCAAAAGCGAGGGACCGGGGGCGCCCTCAACTGGGTGAGATCTCATTTGAGATCGGGGCCACCAGCCACCAAGGGCACTCAGGGGCAGTGGGTTAGCTTACTGATCACGGCACCCGGGCCAGCCGCGTACGTGGTGGAGTATCACAGATCGGGATTCGAGTCACTGGCCTTTCTGGTAGTGGGTCAGTTTGAATTTCTTTAAGGATTCCGAATGCCCTTGATCGTCGCTAATCAACCACAAAATGTCGAATCAAGTGCGATTCCCTTGGAATCTCAGTATGACGACGAATCGACTCTACGAAGTCTTGGATGTCTTTGGCGGATCGCGCTATGCGGGAGAATACTCGCGTCTTCTCTGAGACGCCTTCTTTATCGAATTCGCAGCACCAAAGCCTATAGGCTGATTGATTTTGGACCGGCGCTTCAATGCCTTGAAGGCGGATCATTTGCTCCTTGTGAACGGACAGACTTTCGCACTCAGAGCATAGATAGGTTATTGGCCAAATATCCGTGGGCTGACGCAGAGGATGCTCGAATGTTCCTAGCAGGCTTCGACGCGGGAGAGGAATGGATTCTCCGCACTCAGGGCAAATGATTAGATAAACCCTCTGGAGCATAGTGTTGAGAATTATACGTCTTGCGCCCTCTTCTTGTAGGGGTCGCGCTTCCTTGCTGCTGGCGTAGGTAAAAGGGCGATCAATTCCTCCACAGTCCAGACGTGATCGGATAGGCCTGCTTCCATCGCGGGCCTGATGCGCAATGTCTGATGTACCCGGCAGAAGTTGTAGTAGGCGAAGTACAGCGCAACTGCATGGCCGTGATTCTCGACCTTCCTTGAAAATCCATTCGTCAGGCGAGTAAACGGGCGCATAGACATACGCATGGTGAGGTTCTGACGCTCTACAAACGACGTGCTGACATGCTTGGGGGGCAGGTACTCCGCTGACGGTTTTCATCTCGCAACCGATGCACGTTGCGGGGCTGTACCGTGCCTCGTTGGCTTCCGTGGCACCGTAGATTTTGTGAAGTTGGGCATAGTCGGCATCCCCGCCCAATGCCCTCTCAACCGATGCGAGGTACGGCTTGTGCTGGTCAGTGGTGATCTGCAAGCGGCCATTGATTCGAGAGGCGCAATCTTCCATGAAAGCGAATGCTGAGTGCTTTCCCCGATCCCCTACGAAATAGGTGACGCACAGCTTGGTATCGGCATCGGTGGCCGTCCAGGTCCACACATCGCCCCATCCATCAAGTTCCTGTGCGGGAGTGATGTTCTTCTTCTTCGCTCCGACAAAGCTCCAGATCTCGTCGCACTGCAAACGCTGCACCGTGAGGTTGCGCACGTTGCGGTGGTGATAGTCGGCGCACGCACAGCCCCTATCGCATAGCAGTTTCACGACTGATTCTTCGCGACGCCAGTGATTCGCACCGTGCTTCGGATGCTGTTTCCTTCGCAGAGGCACCGCACGAACTGTGCCCGTTGCGTTGTTGTTAGCAGTTTCATACTGACCGTTATGCATGACCGCCTTTGCACAATGCAAGCATAATTTTTAATGCATGCTTGCATTGTGCTCTCTGAGACAGTAGAATGCAAGCATCGAAGCAGAAAGGATGCGTGCATGGAAGAGCCAAAGGGAAGGGCAAGGGGGGGTAAAAAGCGAGCTGAGACTTTATCCCCGGAACGGAAGAAGGAAATTGCTCAGAAGGCGGCCGCAGCGCGTTGGGGAGAGAAACCTCTTGAGGTCACTCACACCGGCAATTTCAAGAACGAATTCGGGATTGACGTTGACTGCTATGTGCTAAACGACGTCACAAAAACTGCGGTAATAAGCCAGCGCGGAATGGCGCAAGCGATCGGGCTCAGTAAACGCGGCGACCGCTTACCAGTATTTGTAGGCAGCAGAACGATGGATGAGTACATCGGCCGCGAACTGAAGGAAAAGCTGGCTAATCCCCTTGTTTTTCAACGAATGAGCGCGGCCGCGGAAAATCCACTCGGAGCGAAAACTCACGGGTATGACGCTACCATTTTGATAGACCTATGCAAGGCGATTCGGGCAGCCAACAGAGAAGGGAAACTATCGGGGTCGCGCTACAGTAGGATGGTCGCGCAAGCCGAAGTGATTTTAGGCGCATCGGCCAAGGCTGGCATCAAGGGTCTGGTTTATGCGTTGGCCGGGTACAATCCGACCGCACAGGAAGTGGTCGAGGCGTTCAAGCTGTATGTGCGGCAAGAAGCTAGAAAGTATGAGCGCGAATTTCCACCTGAACTTTATGTGCAATGGCATCGCCTCTATGACATTCCGGTGCCGGACAGAGGCAAGCCGTGGCAATTCAAGACTCTCACTGTCAATCACATCTACTATCCGCTGGCAAAAAGCAGCGGAAAACTTCTTCAGTTGCTAAGGGCTCTCCGTGCACAGGACGGAGGCCGGAATCTCAAACTTTTCCAATTTTTGAACGATATAGGTGCCCGTGCCTTAAGGATGCAACTAGGGCGAGTTCTTGAAATGAGCGAATCATCGAAAGACAGGCAAACTTACGAAGCAAAAATAGTAGAAAGGTTTGGGGGCCAGCAGGAGTTGGACTTTACTGCTTCGGCTTCCAGCGAGCCTGAGCCGCCTTCCGAGCAATAGACCTTCGTCTAGCGGGCGAGAGTTTTTCTGCCTTCGCCTTGCCGCCCTTTGCCCCGCCCATCTTGCCAAGTGCCACGGCGGCGGGGTTCTTGCCCACCTTCGCATCTTCAAGTTCGGTTCCGTCCATATGCTCCCCGATGGATTGCTCGACTACGCGTAGCGCGTTGACCGCAAAATCGTGATCCTTGCTTGAGCGTTTAGGCATACCTTAGGCGTGAACGATTCGCGAATCGTTCGCAACTGCGCCAAATTTGAAACTGACCCACTACCGCCTTTCTATCTGGTTTTCCCTTTGAGGCCGATGGTCTTGCCTTAAGGGCCAACCAAAGAAAAAAACAGCCCATTACGGCCCCGCCAATGGGACTAAACCAAGAATGTTTATGTCCCTCCTCACCAGCTATGTAGAGGAGAGCAAAAATGGCTCTCAAGAAACTCAGCAGTGCTAGAAAACCAAAAAGCCATGGTACCCATTGCTTCCCTGTTTGCCCAGGCTCACCATCCACTGTCCCTGCCAAAACGTATTCCTGTCTACTTGTCACGACAATGGCAGCGATCACGACAAAACCGAGAATCTGAACGCCAACAAGTGCAGGGATAACCCTCGCGGTTAGATCGGGGTTCGAGACCATCGTAATGAACCCGGCTAAATCGAGGGCGGCCAGCGTAGCAACGCCAATGATTAGACGCCTATTCTTGGCTTTCAAATCACAGACTCCTTGTAGTTCCTTTCGGTTGGCGGGTCAGGTCCTATAAGCCTATCCTAACCACGGAGCGCGGGGGACCTAGCCGCAGGTTTGTCACCATTTAAACTACTGATGTGAAGATCGCACTGGCCCAGATCAATCCCACGGTGGGCGATTTTACCGGGAATCTCGAAAAGATTGTGGACGCCAGCCGCCGTGCCGCGGCGCAGGGGGCGCGGCTGGTGGTGTTCTCAGAGCTTGCCATCTGCGGCTATCCGCCGGCGGACCTGCTGGAGAAGCCCAGAATTCTGGCGCGATGCCGCACAGCCGTGGAGGAGCTGGCCGAGGCCACCCGTGAGTTGCCCGCCGCTGTGCTTGTGGGTGTGGCGCTGGCTACGGAAAACGGCTCCGGCAAGCCGGCGGTGAACGCAGCCATTCTGATGAACGGCGGGCGCATTGTGCTGGAGCAGCATAAGCGGCTGCTGCCTTTCTACGACGTTTTTGACGAACAGCGATATTTTGCGGCCGCGAAGGCGCAGCAGGTGGTTGAACTGGACGGCGTGCGGCTGGCCATTACCGTGTGCGAAGACGCGTGGAACGACAAGAGTTTCTGGCAGCGGCAGCTTTACAAGGCCGATCCCATGGAAGAGCTGATGCGGCAGAAGCCGGGGCTGCACATCAACATTTCTTCCTCGCCTTTCTGGCATGGGAAGCGCGCCGTGCGCCGTGAGATGCTGGCCGCGATAGCCCGCCGTGACGGCATTCCTGTGATGATGTGCAACCAGGTTGGCGGCAACGACAGCCTGATCTTTGATGGCTCCTCGCTGGCGATTAATGCGCGCGGCGAGTTGATTGCCCAGGCGGCTTCGTTCCGCGAGGACCTGGTTGTAGTGGATCCGTTTGAGGGGGCCCCGATTGAGGCACCCGAAGAGGACGATACCTCTGCCGCCTACCACGCGCTGGTGCTTGGCACGCGCGACTACGTGCGCAAATGCGGCTTCAAAAAGGTATTGGTCGCGTTGAGCGGCGGCATCGATTCGGCGCTGGTGACGGCGATTGCCACGGATGCGCTGGGTGCGGAGAATGTGACCGCGATCGGCATGCCCAGCCCGTATTCTTCGTCGGGCTCGGTTGACGACAGCAGGCAACTGGCGGCGAACCTGGGTATCCGGTTCGAGACCATCGGTATCAGCGATATTTTTGCGGAGTTCAACCGCGCTCTGGAGCCGATGTTTGCCGGGATGCAACCCGACATCACCGAGGAGAACATCCAGTCGCGGATCCGCGGAGTGCTGATGATGGCTCTCTCAAACAAATTTGGAGCCCTGGCGCTTACCACCGGCAACAAGTCAGAGATGGCGGTGGGGTATTGCACGCTCTACGGCGATATGGTGGGCGCGCTGGCTGTGATCGGCGACCTGGTAAAGACGCGGGTGTACGCCGTATGCCGGTGGCTGAACCGGGACAGGGAAGTGATTCCGGCGGCGATTCTGGAAAAGCCGCCCTCGGCCGAACTGCGCCCAGGTCAACGGGATACCGACTCGCTGCCTCCTTATGAGGCGCTGGATCCTATTCTTGAGGCGTATGTGGAGCGTTATGAGAGCCCCGACCATATCGCGAAAGCATACGGTTTCTCATTCGATCTCGTCCAAAGGGTAGTCCGTCTGGTTGAGAGATCGGAGTACAAGCGGCAGCAGGCTGCGCCGGTGCTGAAGGTGACCTCGAAGTCCTTTGGCATGGGGCGCAGATTTCCCATTGCCGTGAAGGTTCAGGTATAAGCTAGATTGCGGGAGCTTTCCCACGAAATAAGGAGAAACAGCTTGATTCGTCAGTTTGCCCAATCCGCCGGCGCGCGCTTTGCCGGCCCACGTTCAGCTTGCAGGAATTTCGTCTTCATCGCGGCGCTGGCTGGTCTTACGCTGCCCGCATCGGTTGCCTCTGCGCAAGAGCAGGTTCCCCCGGCGCCTCCGGCGCCAGTTCCTTCGGCCGCTCCTGCGGCGCCTGCGCCCAAGCCCTCGCCTTCAAAGCCTTATACAGTTCCGTCCGCCCCTGCTCCGGCTGGGGCGCCTGCCTTCCCCAAGCCAGATCCGAAGAACTTTAACGCTACTTCGCCCACCAAGGCGGAGGTTGACGCGTTTCTCCACGCAAGCTGGGGTTACGACACAAACCGGGTGTGGGAAGTGGCAGCCATCATGAAGACCCCCGTGGCGGGAGTCAGCAAGGTGGTTATCTTTGTGGGCGATAAGACGGGTAAGCAAAAGCCGTCTGCACTGGCCTTCTTCACAATGCCCGATGGCAAACACCTGATTGCCGGCGACCAGGTTATCGATTTCGGCGCAGATCCCTATGCCGCCTATCGCGCTCAGATCGAGCAGCGCGCCAACGGGCCGTATCGCGGATCTGCCGCGAAGAAGCTGGAGATAGTGGAGTTTGCCGATTTCCAGTGCCCGGTCTGCAAAGAGGCGCAGCCGAACATGGAAAAGCTTGTGAAGGATTTCCCGCAGGCTCGCATCGTCTTCCAGTTCTATCCGCTCGAAAAGATTCACCCCGAGGCGCTGAACTCCGCGAAATACGGCTATTGCGTGAATAAGCTGGGGGGAAGCAAAGCCTTCTTCGAGTTTTCGTCGGCTGTGTTTGCGGGGCAGCAGGGGCTGAGCACTCCCGACGGCGCCATCATGACGCTGAACAGTTCGGCTCTCAAGGCAGGAGTTGACCCGAAGAAGGTGGCTGCCTGTGCAGCGCTTCCGGCGACGGCTGCCGACATCGATGCGTCTGTGAAACTGGCACAGGATCTGCAGATCTTCCAGACACCGATGCTGGTGGTCAATGGGCGCGAGGTGCCTGCCAACGCTCCCTACGCCACGCTGAAGAAGATCATCGAGTACCAGGCCAAGCTGGACGGTGTGCAACTGGACACCGCATCCGCCGCAACGCCGGCGCCAGCCCCAGCAGCAAAGACTGCGGAAACAGCAGCGTCCGCAGGGAAGTAACAAACAAGGCGATTCATCCTTGTCGCTTTTCTGGCGGCAGGGATGAATCGCCTATTCCATTTGAAGACCCCTATTCCAGAAGAAGCTCTTGCGTGGAGGAATCCGCGAATGCCGATCAGTGCGCGCTTTTTGTGCGCACGACGCGGTACATGGGCGAATGGCCCGCGGCCTGGCTGCCGCGGACGACGTGCGGGGTGATCACAATCAGCAGCGTGGCGTAATTCTGCTGATTGTCGAGGCCGGTCAGGTAGCTCATTCCCGGAAGTTGGCTGAGGGCCGGCGTGCCGGTGATGGCGCGGCTCTCCGACCTGTCGACATCGCCGGCAAGAACCGCGGCGCTGCCCTGGCGCAGCATCACATCCCCTGAATACGCGCGGTTGTTGAGGATGGGCACGCCGTTGAGCGAACCTCCGGAGAGAGCGTCGAGAGTCAGGTCAAGGCTGAGCGCCACGTTGCCATTGCGCAGAACCCGCGGAGTGACGTTCAGGGTCAGGCCAAGATCCTGGTACTGCACCTGGGGAATGTTGGGAACGGTTGTGGTGAGCTGCGAGAGCAGGGAATTCAGATTACCGGAACTTCCCGCGCTGTTGAGCCCCGGGATGCTCGGCGCACTGCCGGACAGGCTGGAGTAAGACGAAGTTTGGATGGGGTAGCGCGACCCTAGCTTGAGAGTCCCTTTTTGATCGTCGTCAAGACGCAGCACCACATCGTCCAGTTCGCGCGAATCAGAAGAGTTCAGGGCAAAGTTCGCCTTCAGCGAGCCAGGCACCAGCGCGGATTGGGTGATGCCTCCGCCGAAGAGGGCAAAGCCGTTTTGGAATAGCGGATTCGAAATTTGGCCGGATGCCAGCAGGATGCCCAGGATGGCCAGAGTGTCGCCGGGAGCGGCCAGGCCTGAGGAGATGATCTGCTGCACGAGCGCCTGATTCTGGTTCAGGATGGCCTGCTCTTCGGCGTAGACGTTAAAGGCTGTGATGGCCTGAGGCGGCACGACTCCGGTATTGCGCGTGCTGGTGTGTGCAATCTGAAGCAGGCGCACGTCAAGCAGGATCTGGCTGGTGCCGTCGAGCAACTGGTGCATGGTGGCGTTGAAGGCATGCAGGTTCAGCTGCGGGGCGCGCAGGGTAAGCGTTCCGGCGGCTGCATCGGCAGCGACGCTCTGCGCTTGAAAGACGTTCTTAGCCAGATTGGTGATGGTGGTCATCGTGTCGGACGAGAGGCCGGGGAGATGAACGGTCTCAAGGTCCAGGCGCATGAATCTCTCGCGATTCTGCGGGGTGTTGCGCGCTATGAGCACACGGTGTGGGTCGAGTGGGACATAGAAGGTATTGGTCAACAGGTCCAGCGCGTGGACTGCGTCCTGGAAGCTGGCGTCACCGATGTCCATGCGCTGCACTGTGGAGCCGACGCTCTGGTCCATGAGCGCCTCAATGCCATAAGCCTTGAAGACCTGAGCAATAATCTGCCGCTCGTTGGCGCGGATGTGGAAGCTGTGAGGCGCCGAGGTATGTTCAAGCTTCACGGGGCCGCCCAGCTTGTCCTGTACCCCGCCGTAGAGCGACTTGGGCTGAGCGCGCGCAATTTCCGCTCCCAGCTGGTCAAGGTGCTCGGATACTTCGAAGTTTTCAGGATCGAGATCGTAGGCGCGCAGCAGGGCATCGCGGGCGCCGGCCTGATTGTTCAAGAGCCGGTCTTTGGCCGAGGCCTGAAGCAGCGCCGTTACCTCATGATTGCGGGCAATAAGGGCCGCCTGCCGGTAGTTGCGGTTGGAGGGATCGAGCGCGGCCGCATGCTCGAAACCCAGACGGGCCTCGTCGAACTTTCCCGCCAGGAACTGCTTGCTTGCGCGCATATAAGCTTTGGCTGCGCGCCTGCGAGCGCCCCTGCTGGGAGGCGGAGCCGGCTTTGACTGCTTTGCTGGTGCTTTGGTCTGGGCCTTCGTGGCGTGCCCGGCGCCTGCTGTCTGTTCCTGCCCCGATGTCTGCGCCTGCATGGTTCCGGGAAAGACGGCCAGCATGACTGCCGCGGTGCAGAACTGGATCCATCGGCCTGCGCGCGGGTGCAGAGCGATTCGGGATTGCAGCCGATTCCTCTTCACGCCGGCTTCCGTCCCAGCGTCATCAGATCGGCCAGTGAGGTGACGCAGACCTGCGGCTGATACTTTAGGAGTTCGTCGAAGGTGTACTTGCCGGTGGCAACGGCGACGACGGGGAGTGAGTTATCGTGCGCCGCCTGGATGTCGCGGGGCGTATCGCCCACGACGCAAATGCTGGCGTCACTGCCGGCCAGCTCGCGGGCCTTGCGCGCCGCGTGGCCAATGAGCTCGGCGCGGACAGGGAAGTGATCACTGAAGCCGCCGAAGCGGAACCATTCGCGGAGGCCGGCCTCTTCAATCTTGATCCAGCCAATCATCTCCAGGTTGCCGGTGGCAACGCCCAGCAGGGCGTCTTTGCGCGCCAGGTAGCGCAAGACATCGACCACCCCCGGCATGCGCACCAGATCGAGCTCGTGGCGCCGCCCCACTACGGACTGCCGCATGCCTTCGAGGATCTCTTCGAGGTGCGTGTCGACCACCTTGTCAGGAATGCCCGCCTGGAGGCAGGCTTCGCGGATGATTGCCGTATCTGTGGCGCCGCTCAGCACAATGCCGCTTAGCGTGACCTCAAATCCGGTAACGCGCTGCACGCTGGCGGCAAAGGACTCAAAATGGACGCGGTCGCGGCTGTGCAGCAGGGTTCCGTCGATGTCGAACAGATAAGCGTTCTGTTCATCCCATGCGAAACCGGGCTCGATTGCAATGCGAGCGTCTTTGGGCGATGCTGTAGTCTGCATGAACTTGAGATGCGCCTGTCAGCCCTGGCGGTAACCCTGGCGAACTACGCTGAATACAGGACGTTCGCTGCGGGGCGGACGCTTGAGGCCGGCGCGCACTTCAGAGAGGTCGAGGCCCAGATCTGCCATGGCCCGGCTGAGCGTGTTACGGTGCATGCCCAACTCTTCGGCTGCCTTGCACTGGTTTCCCCTGTGCGCCACCAGCACTTCGCGCAGATATTGTCTTTTAAACTCGCGCACGGCGTCATCATAGCGCACGCCGCTGGAATGCATTTGTGTGACGAGGCTGTCCAGTTCTCTTTTCACGTTTACCTCTTGCTTTCTCGTTTGCATCTGCAGATTACCAATGGGGATTTGCGGCAGCGAATCAATGAATCGATTGCAGAATTACATTCAGGGCGCGGCCCCCTGTTTCAGGATTATGATGTCATGTTGCAAGCGTTGAGCCAGTTTTGATGGGCTCATATGCAAGGTCAGGTTGCAGACCTCAAAAAAAAGCCGCGGCGTTCTTGAAGTCCGGAGCCAGCTTGCCTGCGGGAAGAAGGCTAAGGTTGCCAGGATGCATACAGCCACCAGCAAAACACCCTGCGCAAATCCGAATACCGCTCCAGCCAGCATATCAATTAGTCCCAATCCAATCAGGCGAAAAAGCTTTGCCAGAACGATGCCGACAATGCCCGTCAGTGCCATGATCACAAAGGCGATTCCCAGAAAAGCAACTGCATCAGCCGCCCGCTGCGAGTGGATCATGGGCTTCAATATTGCTGCGGAGCGGCCGTAATTGCGAAATGCCAGCTCCAGTCCAAGCACCAGGCCACCCAGCGCAAAGGCCGTACGAATGAATCCCTGCACCAGCCCGGCGACAGCCGCCACGGCCAGGAAGATCATTATCGCCCAATCCACCACGGTCATGTCGCGGCCCACCTTGGGTTAGAGCTCGGGATCACGTCCGGTCAAACGCCGGAATGCTTCCAGATACTTTGCAAAAGTGCGTTCCACCACGTCGTCCGGCAGACTTGGCGCCGGCGCTTGCTTGTTCCAGTGGATCGACTCGAGATAATCGCGAACGAACTGCTTGTCAAACGATGGTTGCGGACCGCCGGGTTTCCAGGTCGCTTCGTCCCAGAAGCGGGAGGAATCCGGCGTTAATACCTCATCGGCCAGAATAACGCCTTCCGCCGTTCTTCCAAACTCAAATTTTGTATCTGCCAGAATCAGGCCGCACGATTCCGCATGTTGGGCAGCCCGGCCGTAGATGGCCAGGGTGAGCCGCCGCAGTTCGGCCGCGTCGGTGGCGCCCACCAGGGCTTCCGTGGTGGCGAAAGGGATATTTTCGTCGTGTGTGCCGCCTTCGCTCTTGGTGGCGGGGGTGTAGATGGGCTCGGGCAGCCGTGAGCCCTCTTGAAGGCCCAGTGGCAGGGCGATGCCGCAGACCGCGCCACTTGCGTTGTACTCCTTCCAACCCGAACCGGAGAGGTAGCCGCGCGCCACGCACTCAACGGGGAACATCTTTGCCCGTTTGACGAGCATGGAGCGGCCCCGGAGCTGGTCGGCGTACGGTTGCAGAGAGGCGGGGTAGCCGGCTACGTCCGCGGTGACGATGTGGTTCGGCACCAGGTCTGAGAGGAATTGGAACCAGAAGAGCGAGATCTGGGTTAGGATCTTGCCCTTGCCGGGGATGCCTGTGCCAAGCACGTGATCGAAGGCGGAGATGCGGTCGGTGGCCACCAGCAGCAGGTTGCCATCCACATCGTAAAGGTCACGAACTTTGCCGCGTCCGATAAGGGGCGTTGCGCCAAGATTGGTCTTAAGAAGAGCTGTCAAAGGAGGGTTACCTCGGATCGAACTGAATCTCCGATTTTGCAGCCGCGGGCGGGGTTTGTCAATGACGAGCGGAAAGGGGAGAAACGCAGGGCGGAGGAAGGCGAAGCCGGAGCGGTCACACCGGGTTGCGCTGGGGAAAAAACAACGCGAAAGACGACCGATGGAAGGACTGTGATGCCCGGTCGGGGTTTCCACAAAGATTTTGCTGATGTGTGACGGCCGTCACCGACCCTTCTTTCTGAGATCGGCGAAACTCCAATTGTCAACATGGTTCGAAGGGTTGCAGTAAATAAGCCCTTCTTGAGCCGGGCGACACGAGGCAGCAGTGGAAAGGGGAAGCCGCAGCTTGCTTCGTTATGTGCAGGGATCACCAGTAGCCGCGCGCTACCGACCTCCAGTGCCGGCTACTGGTCCCCGTCATTTTCTTGTTTCTTACTACAAGCGCCTCCGAAGCGACGGTTTCCTTCGGAGGCGATTTCTTTTTTGATAGTAAGTAATTTTCATCCGGATTGGCGCCTCCATCCGGTCCCCTGGCCATCCCGTTTGGCCGTTCTCTGGTTCCGGCATGTCACGTTATCCGGCAGATTTCATGATCCATATGAGCACTTGAGAAGTGACTTTGACACCACGGAAAATGTAGAGTTTTTGTGCCGATCAGGACTGTAAAAAGCTGTTGAAAACCCGTCGAAAACCCATTGACAACTTATGAGGAGAGGCCCACTATATGGACAAATATCCGCGCAGTTACCAAGCCCTTACAGAACAAACGGAAGTGGGCGTCCTCTCTGGTTGACCTTGGAAAGTTTTGATCGGGCATCTGATTTTCAGTAAGGCTCCATGGTATGGAGTTAGGCCAAATCCACCCTCCCGAGGTGAGCCATGTTGGTCAAAGCATTACGTGTTGGCCGTGAAGTGGGCGGGCTGCGAGTGGGCGTATGCAACGTCCGCCGCTATTTTCCCAAAGGAACCGCTGCAGTCGAGCTTCAACTGGATCACCTGCGCATCGAGTGTGGGCTAAATCCGGATTTTTGGCGTGGATGTCCGGAAATACGCGATCCGAGGTTGTCGCTGTGGCTGAATTCCAAGAACCTTATCGCAAAATCGTTTGCGCCCGCGATTCCCATCTCGATGATCCCGTCGGGCGCGAACTCCTTCAAACTGGAACCGGCCTCACGGCATGAAAGGTTGACTCCCAGGCATATGCCTGCAACCGCCTCTTGATTTGGACTACCTGGACCGGGCGAATTTGGAATATGCGCTGCAAGTTAGACTGTTCCGCGCTGGCTCGCTAATGAAAACAAAAGAAATGCGGGATGGAAGGGACGCGGGCTAACAGGGCGCACTTGACCAGTTGAATGCATCAGGAGCCTGTAATGATGATGAATCAAACCGCAAGATCGTCGAGGATGCGCGCCTTTAAAGCGCTTGAGGCTCTTCTCACGGGCACTTCAGCCATCAAACTTAAGGATGTCGATCTGGGATTGGTGGGCGAGGGTGGCGAGGTTGACATTGTGGCGCACATCGAAGTGCTTGGCCACAGTCGTACTCTAGCTTGCCAGTTGGCGCCCGACGCAGAGCCGCAGAATGTGACGAAAGCGTTGGGGAACCTGCACCGCTGCGCCACCCAACTCCCCGGGGATGTAACACCGGTGGTTGTGATGCCATGCCTCTCCCAGGAGGCGCGGGAGCTTTGCCACGAAAGCAACGCAGGTTTTCTCGATCTTCATGGCAATGGCTGCCTGGCCTTTGGCGAGGTATTTATCTCTATGCGCTCCTCGCCGTGTCGCACTGTTCACCAATCTTCCCATGCCCCGGTGGAAAGTACGAAGACGAACAAGAGCCGGAACCCCCGTGCAGGGTTTCCACCGGCACATGCGGATTTGCCGTCCCATGGCTTGCGGACCGGACGGCGCGCCTAGGCGTATTCAATCAACGGGGCGTCCACAGCATTCTGGAGGGAGAAGTAACGCGCCCCGGCCTTTTGGATACGCTGGAGTGCATCTCAGAAACCCTCCAGCACATCCGCCACAAGCTGCCGTGCGAAGTTGCGTGATAGCCGCTGGACGGCTGCGGGGTCTTCCTGCACGAATGTCGGCAGCACCGTCGTGGCCTGATACTGCTGGCGGAAGACATAGTTTTTGTTCTGATAGAGGATCTTGCCATCGTGGTCCTTCAGCGTAACCGAGATGACCATGGTGATGAGGAAGCTCGAAGACTGCTGGGTCGAGGCATTGTAAGTGAGAGGAGCCACTGACTCCTTCAGGATGGTTCCGCGCAGGGTGGCATCGGCATTCTTGTCCGCCTCAGGTACTACGTGGAATTGGGTGCGCGCGTTGAACTCGCGAATCACCGCGCTCGTCATGGCGGTTTCAGTGCCGTAGGCATTCGTATCGTTGGCGAAGACCGGAACCGCAAGGGTCTGCAGGTCCGGCGGCAGATGCGTCGCGGCGCCCAGCGTATGATAGCCGCATCCCCCAAGGCCGAGCAGCGTGGCCAGCAGAGCAAACCTGAACAGGCGCATGTCTCATGTTACCGCGCAGGCGTCCGGCAGACGCTCCTGTCACGGGCTTACTTGTCGTGGTTGATGCGGCGCCGCAGCCGCTTGAGCACGTTCGGCGGTACCAGACCGGAAACATCGCCACCCAGGCTGAACACCTCTTTCACCATGCTGGAACGGACAAACGAGTAGCGCCCGGCCGGCTGCAGAAAAACGGTCTCAATCTCCGGTGCCAGCCGTCTGTTCATCAGCGCCATCTGGAATTCGTACTCGTAATCGGAGATGGCCCGGATACCGCGCAGCACCGCGGTGGCACCCTCATGCCGCGCAAACTCCACCATGAGCCCATTGAACGTCGCCACGGAGACATTCTTGAGCGAGCGGGTAGCCTCGCGAATCATTTCCACCCGCTCCTCTACCGTGAACAGCGGATCCTTCACCGGATTGTTAAGGATCGCCACCGTGAGTTGGCTGAAGATCTTCGCGCCACGCTGAATCACGTCGACATGTCCATTGGTCGGCGGGTCAAAGGTGCCGGGATAAAGGGCCTTTACACTCATCGGCGTGCTCACATGGATTCTACCAGCGTTGGCACTCGCGTTACTTCCGTTTCACGTTGCGGTTACGTCTTATCACCTCCGCCTGCTGCTTTATGGCAATGGGATCCAAATTCCAACCGATGTACCGTTTTGGATGGCTGGCGTGGCGAGCCGGCCACGTCTGTCCATTGATGTGCCGTCATATCTGTTGTAGTAAGAGGCTGAATGAGCCAAAGCCCGGGAGACGAATTTAGTGCGAGAAACCGCTTCAGGGGTTGACGCCGAAAGCGTTACGCCCTTCTATGCCAATTCTGGGACGCGGCGCACACACGACGGTGCAGGCCGTTTTGAATGGATGATCTTTGGCCTCTTTACTATCCTCCTGGCCCTGATGACATGGCGGCACGAGATGTGGATAGACGAGGTGCAGGCTTGGCTGATTTCCCGCGACAGCCACTCGCTTCCAGCTTTATTTCACGCCCTGAGATATGAAGGCCATCCTGCGCTTTGGTACCTGATTCTCTATATACCCGCTCACTTGTCAGCGAATCCAGTAAGCATGCGGGTAATCAACTTCGTTATTGCCATCGCTTTGGCGTGGGTGGTTCTTACGGCGCACGAGTTGCCGCGGTCAATTCGAGCACTGATTATCTTCTCCTCTTTTGTCTTCTACCAATACGGAGTCATTGCCAGAAATTATGAATTGGCGATCCTCTTGTTAGTCGCTGCGGCCCGCTGCCTCATTGGCACGCGGCAACACCGCAAACTCGCCATTCTTCTGCTCGCACTCAGCATCAATACTCACGTTTTTGCGGTGCCCGTGGCCGTGGCCCTGGCCGCCTGGGCATTCTATTTCTCAAAGCTGAAAAACTGGAAGGATGCCGGCCGCCTCCTTCGCGATCACGAATTCCTGATGGCTTTTGTTTCTCTGGGAATTGCCGGAATCCTGGCTCTGATCACCGTCTGGCCTGCGAAGGATCTTGTCGCCCAGGAATCGCTCATGCCGACGATCGGTGGCGATTTTCTTGTCTCCACTAGTTCGGTATGGCTTACGTTTTTTCCCCGATTGCCTGGACCTGTACAGATCCTGCTCAAGCCGTTTCGCGCCTCGATGGGTGCGACCTTTAGCTTCTCCCTGGCTCTCCTCGCCATAACCATCCTATTGCTGCGCAGCACTACTGCGCGGATTTTCTTCGCAGCCTGTGCGTTCATGGAGATCGCACTTATAGCCGTGACTATCGGGCGGCCATTCGTGCATCATCTCGGCTTTATCTTCGCCTCGCTTGTGATTGCGTTGCTGCTCGATAATATGCATGGCACCGCCGGTCATTCCCGACCGCGGTGGCTCTCGAACAGGCTTGCTTCGGCTGCCTTGCTCGTGCTCCTTGTCATCCAGGTTCTGTGCGCCGCTGACGCCTCGCAGTTGGACTGGCGGCGGCCCTACTCTGGCTCGAAGGGGGTAAGCACCTGGCTCAAAGCCCACCACCTCAATCGCAACCCGCTTGTGCTTGAGCCCTCAGAAATTACAACCGGGATCCTTGCATACCTGGAACGGCCGAACGCTTATTATCCTTCATGCCGCTGCTTCGGATCCTACGAAGTTCGTAACACCAGCCGTCAGCCGGACCGAATGGCCACAGCGAGTGAATTGAAGATGGTGCGCGGCAATTCACCGCTCCCTGTCATCTTGATTTCAAATGAAAGGCTCGAACCGGCGTATGCCGGCAGTCTGGGCCTTGTCGAGATCTATGCCTCGCCGAAAGACGTTATCTTGGACTGGGAAGCATTTTTTGTCTACGAGCAGCTGCATCCGCCCGCGTAAAATGATTCCTGAAAACTGTATCGCGGGCAGGCGAATCCCGATTCGGATTCACCGCCGCGAGTTCCGCTCCGGGCTTCCGCGCGATGCGCCGAAATGCTCGTTTTGCTTCAGGGCTTTCGAGCCACACTGCCGGAGAACTACCCGACGCGGGAAACGCAAATCGCGCAGGAACCCGAACCTGCCCCGCAGCCTGCTGATGCCCGGGATTGGGTGCAGCGTATCCGTGCCGCCATCCCATTTGAAGCGTATGTTCTTGGAATCTTCGCCGTGTTGCTGGCGCTTGTGACGTTGCGCCACGAGATGTGGAGAGATGAGCTGCAGGCCTGGCTCATCGTCCGCGACACGCATTCGCTCCCGCAGTTCGTTCACGCCCTCCATTACGAAGGCCATTTGGCGCTCTGGTATCTGCTTCTCTGGATACCGTCCCATTTTTCGCCGAACCCTGTCGGTATGGTAGTTGTCAATTTCCTGATTGCCCTCGCCACGGCATGGATGATTGTTTCCGCGGTGAAGTTGCCGCGGGCAGTGAGGGTGCTCCTCATCTTCTCTTATTTTGTCTTCTATCGATACGGAGTCACTGCCCGGAGCTATGAACTGGCAGTTTTGTTGTTGATTGGAGCGGCATGCTGCCTGTTGGGCGAGCGCCGGCGTCCATGGCTGGCGATTCTGTTGCTGGCGCTCAGCATCAATACGCATGTCTTTGCGGTTCCCGTGGCCGTGGTGCTGGCGTTCTGGGCGTTTTATCTGGCAAAGCTCCGCAGATGGAACGACGCCGGCCGAATGTTGCTTGACCGCGAGTTTCTGATAGCATTTTTCGTTCTCCTACTGAGCGGAATCATCAGCCTTGTCACCGTGTGGCCGGCCAAGGATATATCCCGGGTATATTCCGTTCAGCGCACCCTGACCGGTGATTTCCAGGCGTCCCTGCTCATGAACTGGCAGGCGTTCGCTCCCCGGTTGCCTTCGCTCGTGCAGATCATGTTCAGGCCCCTGCTGACGTCGCTGGTATTCAACTGCACGTTGTCTGTTTTGATGCTGATGCTGGTTACCTCCCTGTTCCGTACCGCGGCTGCACGCGGATTTTTCCTTGCCTGCGCTTTACTGGAGATTGTTCTCATAGCCATCACGATTGGCTGGCCGGAGCCATATCACCTTGGCCTGATCTTTTGCGCCTTCATCATCGCGTTGCTTATTGACGCTTACACCGCTCCCGCTGAACGCGGTCTGCCATGGATGCCGCGCAAGGTCGCGCGGTTCTTAATCTACGGGCTCCTGTCTGTGCAGGTTCTTTGTGCCGCCGATGCTTCCGGCCTCGACTGGATGCGCCCTTATTCCTGCGCAAAGGAAGTGAGTGTGTGGTTGAAGAGAAACCATCTCGGCAGGAATCCATTGGTACTTCAGCCATCCAACTTCGCGACTGGGATCGTCGCCTATCTGGAACGGCCCAACGCGTATTACCCCTCCTGCCAGTGCTTTGCGTCTTACGAGGTTCGCAATACCAGCAGCCGCCCTAAACGGAAAGCTACCGCCGAAGACATGAAAATTGCACGCGGCAACTCGCCGCTCCCGGTAATTCTGATTTCGAATCAGCGACTGAAGCCGGGCTACGTTCGCAGCCTTGGCCTCGTCGAGCTATATGAGACTCAAAAGAACGCTCTGGACGACGACGAGATCTTTTACGTCTACAAGCAAGAGCATCCGCCAGCCTGAGATGCGCCCAGAGCGGCTGAGATAGACTGACCTCATGCTTCTCACTGCTGTGCGCAAAAGGCTGTTTTGCGCTTTGTTTGTGCTTGCGGCTGTTGCGACGGGTCTCTCCGCGCAGACCGCACGCAAGCCTCCGGCACCTGCCACAGCGCAGGCCATTCCGGCGCCCACTCACGCTGACATCCTGCGCGGCGCATACGGCCCCTATCGTGCCAACAACGATCTGCTTTACTACCACCTCAGAGTTCGCGTCGACCCGGCAAAGAAATTCATCTCCGGCAGCAACACTATCCGCTTCAGGATGCTGAAGGACGGCACGCGCATTCAACTCGACCTTTATCCTGACCTGAAAGTAGACAAAATTCTTCTCGGTTCCACGCCGCTCCAATACACACGAGATGACGGTGCGGTCTTCGTCAACTTTCCCAAGACCCTGCGCAAAGGCCGCATCTACACCGTCGTTTTCTACTACGAGGGTTACCCCAAAACCAAGGGCCGCTTCGGTGGCATCACCTTCGGCAAGGATCCGGCAGGGCGGCCCTGGGTGGTCACCTCCTGCGAAGACGATGGCGCCAGCATCTGGTGGCCTAACAAGGATCAGTGGCGCGACGAAGTACAGGATATGAAGATCAGCGTCACCATTCCCGACGGCCTCGTGGACGTGTCAAACGGGAAGTTCATAGGCAAAGCCGATCTGCACGACGGCTACACGCGCTGGGACTGGTTTGTTCACTATCCCATCAATAACTACGATGTTGCCCTCAATATCGGTGACTACGTTCACTTCCACGATCACTACGGCTCACTGCCGCTCGACTACTACGTGCTGCCTGAAGACCTGGCGAAGGCGAAGAAGCAGTTCCAGCAGGTGAAGGGGATGCTGCAGGCATTCACGCACTACTTTGGTCCGTATCCGTTCCCGAAAGACGGCTACAAGCTGGTGCAGGTGCCGTATTCGGGCATGGAGCACCAGAGCGCTGTAGCCTACGGCAACGGCTTCACTAATGGCTACCTGGACCGCAACTGGACCCACACCCCCTGGAGCATGAAGTTCGACTTCATCATCATCCACGAAAGCGCGCACGAGTGGTTCGGCAACGCCATTACCGCCGCCGACCGCTCGGATATGTGGATTCACGAAGGATGGGCCACCTATCTGGAAACGCTCTACGTGGAGTACCGGTGGGGACACCATGCGGCCATCCAGTATCTGAACGGCCTCAAGCCCAAAGTCAAAAATCTGCGGCCCATCGTCGCCGAGCGCGGCGTGAACGCGACACCGCCCGAGGATCAGTACTTCAAGGGCGCGCTGATGCTGAATACGCTGCGCAGCGTAATCAACAATGACAAGCTCTGGTTCGCCACGATCCGCGGTTTCTATCAGCGTTTCAAATATCACAACATCATGACCGGGGATGTGGTGGCCTATTTCAATCGCGCCACCGGCATGAACCTGACTCCCATCTTCGACGAGTATCTGCACCACGCAGCCATTCCCACGCTTGAGCTGAAATTCAACTCTGCGAAGGGTGCGGTGTCTTATCGCTGGAAGGCCGACGTGCCCAACTTTGCGATGCCTGTTCGCGTTGGCAGCAAGGGACACTGGACCATCGTTCATCCCGTCACTCAGAAATGGCAGACGATGAAAACCCGTTTCGACAAAGCAGCCTTCAGCGCGGATACCGACCTTTACTACATCCACGTCGAAAAGCTATGATTCCGGTCAACATAAGGCGTCAGGCCGCAAGGGAGCTGCACGGTCCCGGAGAAGCGCGCGGCCCCGCCCAGAAAGAACTCGGATCGGCACAAGTCTCTTCCCGGACCAACGATTTCGTGCTACGCTCCGGCTATCACAATGTGAGAGGGGTACGATGGCCTCCACGTCAGTCAAAAACTTCATTCTGCAGCAGGGATACCCCGAAGAGCCTGATTCGACGTATCCCGCGCATTTTTCCGCGCTTTTTTTCCAACCGAGAGTGGTGGGCCTGCTGGCCGCGTTAGCCATTTTGTCGCAAGCCACAGCTATCTTTTTCGCGCTTTCACTTGTCCTCTGGTGGAACGTCGCCTTTCCAGACAGGAACGTCTTCGATCTCGTCTATAACCGCTTTCTTGCGGCGCCACGGGGCAGGCGGCTGATTGCACCGGCGCCCGGGCCTCGCCGCTTCTCGCAGGGGATGGCAGCAACCTTTATGCTCGCCATTGCTGTTTCGCTCACCATGCACTGGCTGATCGCAACCCTCATTTTCGAAGGACTTCTGATTCTGGCTTTGATGGCACTGCTTGCCGGCCGGTTCTGCATGGGTTCGTTCGTCTATCATCTGTTGCACGGCAAAGTCACCTTCGCCTGCTCCACCCTTCCCTGGTCGCGGCCACCCCGGCAATCTTCCGGCAGCCCCAGCGCCAACTGAATAACGGTCATGCGCCTTGACCGCTCGCACGGTGGATGAATTCCTAATTCCTGCCCCCTTTTTCCTCATCACGGGCTGGTTTCGCTGTGCCGGGAGGGATATCCTGAAGCCGCATGGTGCATCGAGCGACAAGGCGCTTTGTCA
Organism: uncultured Acidobacteriota bacterium; assembly: GCA_963830225.1. Classification (GTDB taxonomy): domain Bacteria; phylum Acidobacteriota; class Terriglobia; order Terriglobales; family Acidobacteriaceae; genus Telmatobacter. Next base: position 485,189 of record CAWHLO010000002.1, read on the forward strand.
CGGAGCGCGTGCCTTGAGCGGGCGGCGGTGGGGTGCCGGGTTTGGCGCGGCGGAGCGTTTTGTGTCTGAGATTGAAGCCGCCGCTGCGGGGAAGGGAAATCTTCGTCCCGGATATGTGCTGGCTGGCGATGAAATCTTCCTCCTAGACCGCTGCCGCGCCGCCGTTCTCAAAGCCTTTGTACCGGAAGATCTCAAAGACTTTTGCCTCTCGGACCTGGATCTGACGGAAACCTCCATCTTCGAGGTCCTTGACCGCGCGCAAACGCCGTCGCTCATGGCGCCGTTCCAGTGCATCTTCATCCGCAATGTCAGGCAGCTCTACACCCGCGGAGCCAAAAAGGACGAGTTTGCCGCACTCAATCGCTACTTCCGCTCACCCAACCCACAGGCCCTGCTCATCTTCGTTGCCGACTTTCTCCGCATCCCACCCGACGCACGGCGCATGGACCTGGACGACAAGAACCGCTACCAGCGGCTTACGGACACGCTGGGCGAGCACTGCGGCATGGTGGAGCTGGCCCGCGTCAGTGATGATGACGCCATGCGCTGGGCCGCGGCCACCGCGCAACAAGCAGGCGCGCGCATGGAGCCCGACGCCGCGCGCGAACTCGTTGACGCCCTCGGCGCGGACATGATGCTCATCTCCTCCGAGATGGAAAAGCTGCTGCTCTACACCATGGATCGCGGCCGCATTACGCTTGGCGACGTGGAAACCATGGTTCTCGGCGCCAAACAGCGCTCGCTTTACGAGCTGACGGACGCCATCAGCGTTCACGACAAGGCTCGAGCGCTGGCCGTGCTCGACGGCCTTCTCAACACTTCCGATGCCGGCGAAGATGCGGCTATAGGCCACCTCTACATGCTGGCTCGCACCTTCCGCCAGATGCTCGTGATCCTTGAAAAGAACGTACGCGATTCACGCGCCATCTGGCAGGCGCTGTGGCAGGGGTTCCGCATTCCGCCATTCGCCGCCGACGATCTGATCCGCCAGGCTCGCCGCTTCAAGAACCGCCGTGAGCTCACGCGCGCCATTCGGCTGGTGGCCCGCGCCGACCTGGAACTGCGCTCATCGCCGCCCGACAAGCGCGTGGTGCTGGAGCGGCTTATCTACGATCTCGCCTCAGAGCGCAAGACTTCGCGGCCCCTCTTCGGCCCAGTGCAATTGTCATTCGAGAGCTAATTCCTGCAACGACCGCGAATTTTTCAACTTGGCTTTCGGCTTTGCCCTCTGAGATTCAGAGCTTTGCCCACGCCGCCACCCAACTCATCGCGAGCGCCTTCCACGGGCTCCAGAAAAACAAGAGCGACGCAACGAATTCGCCCGCCAGCAGCCCACCCGCACCGATAACGAACGACCGCATCAGCCGTCCCTTCCACCAGTCCCAGGCAACCATGAGGAGAATCAGGATTGCATTGCCGTAGAACGTCCAGAAAAACCACGGAATCAACGTCGGCGGTTCGGGCAGGAGCCATCCGGAAAAGCGTGAGAAGCCCGGATCAGCAAGAGATATTGTTGCCAGAATCATCATTCGCTTGTGCGCGGCTGGATTCTTCCGCAGCGTGAATCCCCAGGCGAGCAGTGCCAGAAAACCGGCAATATCCACGAGGTTTACGGAGAGGAATGCCGGGGTAATGTCGACCGGCTTTTGAATATTCACGGCCAGGGATGACAAAGCCGCCCACGGTCCCAGCACCGCCATCAGGCATGCCCAACCCGCCGCGAACCAGCCCAACTTCTTGTGCAAGGCTACACGGTTGCCTAGCACCAGCGTTACCTGCGCGGTGAGCACCAGCAGCCACACGATGAACACGAACGCGTGGATGTAAACGACTCGCGGCGCCGGCGGGTTCTCCTGCAGGAATCGGGGTATATCCACGCCGAATCCCGCAATCATCCCTATCCACAGAATGCCCAGCCAGACGGCTGAGGCTATGCGATCGTCCTTCAGACTCCACGTCCCGCGCCGGTGCAACGTTAGCGCTGGCCGCTGCGCCACTTGTACTGTGGCCATTTGGTACCTCCAGTTTTCCCATTGAAAGAGAATGCGGTGAAAGGGGGGGGAGACCCCGATTGAAGGAATCTTGGGTGAGGTAGCGGCAAATGTCAATCGAATTCGTGCAGGGGCCCAGACTTAGGGCGGCCCAATCGATTTCGGGATCGGATCATCACCTGTCTGATTCAAGAAGCTCATTCTCCGCACCGAGATCAGCGAATAGAATCTGCATATATGCAAAGTTCGGCAGCCGCTGCAAAAACACCCGGAAACCAGATTCCTGCATCGCGGAGGTTTTTTCGACGCATCAAGAGCGGTTTCTTCCGTCCCGCCGCCGTTTACTGGCTGTACCTGAGGTGCAGGTTCGGCGGGCGTGTTTCCGATAGCCTAAGTGCCGGCTTGCCGAATGGAGTGTTGCAGAGCCGTGCGGAATGGCAGGAAGCAACCAGATTGGGGAAGCAACTTCACCTGCCCCTACACCGGTCGGAAGAGAAGAACTGGGATCATCTTGCCGCCGTTCGTGCAATTATTGGCGAGACTTCCAGAACCGCACGCGTGCTCGATGCAGGCGCGGAGTTTTACAGCAATGTCCTTCCCGCGCTCTTTCTCTGCGGGTACCGCAATCTGTACGGCATGAATCTCTCCTTTACCGATCCGGCGCAGCGCGGCCCCATCCAATATCTCCCTGGAGACATTACCGCCACCGGGTTTCCTGACGACTCCTTTGATGCCATCACGTGCATGAGCGTCATTGAACATGGCGTACCACTGCAGCCCTACTTTGAGGAAATGTATCGGCTGCTGAAGCCCGGTGGCATTCTCATCACATCAACCGACTACTATCCTGAACCGATCAATACACGCAACATGATGGCGCACCAGGCTCCCATCAAAATCTTCTCGAAACACGAAGTGAGCGATATCTTCAAATTGGCTGAGGTGATTGGTTTCGACCGCACAGGGCCCATCGAACTGGAGTGCTCTGACCGGCCCGTACGCTGGGATCCCTACGGGCTTGAATACTCCTTCCTGATTTTTACGCTTCGCAAGCCGCGGGTTGGTTAGTTGCTTTTTCATGCGCGATCGCTGAGCTACATGGATTTCGGCGGGCTGTGACCGTACGGATGACGGGCCTTCCGGCATTGAACAATGGGGATCGGAGTTCCCAGTGAATGTGCTCGCTATGTGTGCAGTTTCGCGAAGGCCACTACCCAGCCTGTAGTCAGCTCTTTCCACGGACCCCAGAAGTACAACATCGAGGCAATCACTTCGGCTGCCAGAAGCCCCGCCGCTCCGAGGACAAACGACTGCATCAAGCGCCCCTTCCACCAGTCCCACGCAACCATGAGGACGATTATCAGCGCGTTGCCATAGAACACGTAGAGAAACCACGGAATCGCCGACGCCGGCTCCGCCATCAACCATCCCGAAAACCGCGAATAACCCGGATCGGCAAGCGCGACCGTCGCCAGAATCATCATTCGCCGGTGCGCGGCCGGATTCTTCCTCAGCATGATTCCCCACGCAAGCAGTGCAAGAAACCCGACGATATCCACGATGTTCACGGAGATAAATTGCGGATCGCCTAGCGGAGGATTATTCAGATTCACGGCTTCCGAAGCCATCGCTGCCCACGGTCCCAGCACCGCCATCAGGCACGCCCAGCCCGCCACAAACCAGCCGAACTTGCGATGCCAGGCGACATGGTCGCGCAGGACCAGAGTCACCTGCGCAGTGAGCAGCAGTAGCCACACGATGAACACTGCCGCATGCACATAAATGATCGGTGGCGCCGCGGGATTCTCATGCACGAACCGGGGAATATCAACGCTGAATCCGGCGAACATCCCCAGCCACAGAAGACCGAGCCAGACAGCCGAGGCAGCGTGGTCGTCCCGAAGGCTCTACGTCCCGCGGTCATGCAAAGTGAACTTTGACCTCCGCACCACTGGCGCTGTGGCCACACCGCAACTCCAAATTTTCGATTGAGGGAACCCCGGTGGAGGGAATGATGACCAATGCATCCGCCGATGTCAATCGAATTTGGCTGTAAATACAACTTATTCTTGGTCCTTGCAGACGCCGATTCGTTAGCTGAAGTGCGGTGTTTGTATTCCTCCGGTTCCAAGTGATCGGTTGGTGCTGGGAACAATGCGAGCTTTTTGCTCGCGCGGAGGAGAGAAAGTTTGTGTCTTTCCGCGTCCTCCGTGGACCTTCCGTGCCAAAGGATTTGCACCCAAACCCGCCCTTCCTGTATTTTACTAACTGGTTAGTTAATTATGTCTGCACCCAATCCTGCCACCGAACCCCAGCCCGACCGCGCCGCCGAGACGCGCGCCCGCATCCTGGATGCGGCGCTCCATGCGTTCAGCGCCCACGGCCTGGCCGGCGCCCGCACTGAGCAGATAGCCTCTGCCGCCGGCGTCAATAAAGCCTTGCTTTACTACTACTTCGAGAGCAAGGAGAAGCTCTACCTGGCCGCCCTGGAGATGGTCGCCGGCCGCGTCCGTGACCGCTCCATGGCTGTCTTCCTGCGCGACGCCAGCCCCGGCGAGCGCATTCTGCGCACCGCACTTGACCACTTCGACCGCATCCTCACCCAGCGCGAGTTCCAAAGCCTGATGCAGCAGGAGATGATGCGCCTCCACAAGGGCGAAGAGGGTGCGCTGCCCATGCTAGTCAAGCGGGTATTCGCGCCGCTCAACGACATGTTCCACTCCCTGGTGCGGGAGGGCGTCGCATCAGGCGAGCTTATCGACGTTGACTGGATGCAGATGGTTCTGGGTGCGCTTGGCGCCAATGTTTTCTACTTCCTCAGCGCACCGGTCTGGCGGCTCACCATGCCTTTCGAGCCGTTTGACCACGAAGTGCTGCGCCAGCGGCGAATTGCTCTGGTCCAGTTTCTGGGGCAGGCCGTTTTCGTAGATAGAAAGCACGGCGCGGAACTGGCGGAACGGGTCATTGCCGATTCGCCCATGCCGGAAAGCGGCGAAATTAAAGCATTCGAGGTGAAGCACAAATGAGCGCACGCAATCGGGTCTTTCTCATCCTGGGTCTGCTCACCGTCGGGTCGCTGATCTTCTACTTTCTCACGGTCCCGTCAGGCAAATCGCTGCAACTCATCGGCACCGTGGATGCCAACGAGATCGTTGTCAGCTCCAAGATTCCGGGGCGGATTCAAAAGCTCACCGTCACTGAGGGTACAAAGGTCGAGAAAGGCGAGTTAATCGCCGTGATCGGAAGCCGCGACCTGCAGGCTGCCCTCGATGCTGCGGAAGCCAACGCTGCCGGAGCCAAGTGGAAGCTGAGTCAGGCCCAGGAGACCGTCCGCCAGACCCGCGGCGAAACCGATAGCGCGACACAGGCTGCCGAAGCTCAGGTGAAGGCTGCCCGGGCCACTCTGGCGCAGGCGCGGGCCACAATGGAGCATCAGAGAGCCAACACCACCCGTACCGTCGCGCTGGCCGGGCAGGGCATCATGAGCCAGCAGGCAAAGGATGAGGCTGTCGCCAGCCTGCAGGCCGACCAGGCTGCCGTCAACGCCGCCCGCAGCAACCTGAACGCCACTCAGGCCGCGCTCAAGCAGGCCAAAGCGCATGAACTGCTCACCTCCGTTTCTGAGCGCACCGTCGACCAGACACGCGACCAGTTGAACAATGCCATCGCGCTGGCTGACCAGGCCAGGGTTAACGAAAGTTACGCCCGCATTTACGCGCCGGCCAGCGGCATCGTGAACCAGTGGGCCGCGCGTCAGGGCGAAGTGGTTTCGCCCGGCATGCCCATCATCACCATCATGGATCTCAAGCAGACATGGGTCTACGCGCCCATTCCTGAGACCGACGCCGACGCCGTCAAGCTTGGCAGCAAGCTGCGCGTCGTCATGCCCAGCGGAGCCGCCGTTGAGGGAACCGTCATCGCCAAGCGCACTGAGGCCGGTTTCGCCACCCAGCGCGACGTGAGCCGCCGCAAGCGCGATATTCGCACCGTGCAGTTGAAGCTCCTCATCCCAAATCCCAAAGAGGAGTTTGTCCCCGGCATGACCGCGGAAGTCTATGTTCCCACAAGCTGGCTGGTGCACAAGTGAGCGCTTCGGCCATCAACGGCGCCGTGCCGCAAAAGCCCGTTGCCATGGCGGTGGAGAGCATCGTCAAGCGCTACGGCAACTTTGAAGCGGTGAAGGGAATCAGCTTCAGCGTTACTGAAGGTGAGATCTTCGGCCTGCTCGGCCCCAACGGCGCGGGCAAAAGCACGCTCATCCGCATGATGACCACGCTCATCCCTGTCACTGCCGGCAGGGCTGTGGTTACCGGCCGCGACGTGAGTAAGGAGCCTGACGCAGTGCGCCGGCGCATCGGCGTCATTCCCCAGGCGCTCACCAGCGACCCTGACCTTACCGTGGAAGAAAATCTGTCGATCTACGCCAAGCTTTACAGCGTGCCCCGCGGCGTCCGCGAAAAGAACATCCATGATGTGCTTGAGGCTGTGGACCTGCTTAAGTGGCGCGGAGCACAAACCAAGACGCTCTCCGGCGGCATGCGGCGCAGGCTTGAGATTGCGCGCGGACTGGTTCACGATCCGCATATCTTTTTTCTCGACGAACCCACCACGGGGCTCGACCCCGTCTCGCGCATCGCCGTGTGGGAGATGCTCAACAACCTGAAAGAAAAACGCAACCTCACCATGCTGCTTACCACGCACTACATGGAAGAGGCTGACAAGCTCTGCGACCGCATCGCCATTGTCGATCACGGCAAGCTGGTGGCGCTGGGCACGCCCGTCGAGCTGAAGAACAGCGTGGCGGGCGCCAATGTCATTGAGGTGCAGTTTGCCCGCGAATCTGAAAGATGGCCGGAGCTGCTCGATAAACTCACCGGCGTAACCAATGTGCAGCCTGAGAGTGCCGGCTTTTATCGCGTGCTCACCAGGTCCGGCTCAAAGACCACCATGGAACTGGTGGCAATGGCCACTGAGATGGGCGAAGCGCTCGCCTCGCTCAGCGTGCAGAACACCACGCTCGATGATGTTTTCGTTCACTACACCGGCCGCCAGCTTCGCGACGAGCAGGTAAAGCCAGTGAACTCCCTCATGCCGCCGCGTCCGGGGATGCGGCCATGAACAGAATGTTGGCCATCATCGAGCGCGAGATGCGCAAGTTCTTCCGCTCTCCGATGCTCATGATCATGTCGATGATGCTGCCGCTGGTGCAGCTCATCATCCTGGGTAACGCTTTCGGTGGCAAGATCACTAATGCGCGCGTGGGCGTAGTGAATCACGACCAGGGGCCAGAAGCCGTTAAAGTGCTCGAAGCCTTTAACTCCGTCTGGGCGACTATCAAGACCTTCAAGACTATCCCTTATTCCAACGAGCGTGCCGCGCGCCAGGCCGTGCAGAGCGGTAAGCTCGACGGCGCTGTCATCATTCCCGCGCAATACTCGCGCCGCGTGCTCGCGCAGGAAGATCCGCAAATTGGCCTCGTCGTGGATAACTCTGACCAGTTCATGTCCAGCGCGATTCAGGGTGAGATGCAGTCTCTGGTGACGGCGCTCAACGCGCCGCTTGTTCCCGATCCCATCAACAAGAAGACCTCGCTTCAAATCGTCGAGCTTTACCCCTACATCTCATACATGAAGTTTCTGCTTGCCGGCCTGGTTGCTCTCGCCATGTACGTCTCGGTGATGATCGGCGGAGGCATGCTTTACATCGATGACAAGGCTCGCGGCGTACACGAGGGTTACCTGGTAACGCCCATCACCGGCCTCGAGCTGGTTATGGGCATGAACATCGCGGGCGCTATCAAGGCGGTAATGGCCGGCATCTCGCTGGCGGTTATCGGCTCGCTGATGTCGGGAGTGGGAACCATCTTTCATCCCATGCTGGATCTCGAACTGCTCTGCATCATCGCGGCTACCTCGATGGCCTTCAACGGCATGATGTTTCTCATGATGGTGCGCGTAGACGATCCGCTGGTACCGCGTGCCATGTTCGGCGTTCTTAACACGCTGCTCTTCTTCCCGTCGGGCGCCATCTATCCCATCGCCGCCTTCCCCAAGTGGCTGCACGTGATCGCGGTCATCGATCCCTTCACCTATGCGGTTCATAGCCTGCAGGAGGTGCTGCTCAAAGGCGCGGGATTCGTAGCCATCTACCAGGACCTGATCTTCCTCTCGGTCTTCGGTGTGGGAACGCTGCTGATTGCCACACGGCTTTTCAAGAGAACGCTTTAGAGCGAGACGGGATGATGTCGCCGCGGCGACCAACGAAGGATCTGTGGTTGGCGCCGTTTGCAGCGGAGCAACACCCGGATTGCGGTATGGGCGAGCGGAGAATGGGCGTTCTTGCGGTGCAAGGGGCGGATTTTGCAAACCTTAAGGTTTGCGCCAATAAATTTTTCACTCGTCAAAACTTAATTTGAAGTGGGCAATTGAGACGACAAGTAGTTGGTTTTGGGAAAATAGAAGCTTGAGAACGGCCGGAGCCATTCAACGCATAAGTCATTTGTAATGAATGAATTATGCTTGATCGGAACGATTGAGTTGATTCGCAGTCCCGGTGATGGGAAATCCACAGAGTACCGAAACGCTGAGCGGCGGGGCGCCTGTTCGGCTTTACAACCTTTCGAATGGCGTTGCATCCTAGTAAATAACAAGCAGAGGCTTCCCCAATGAATTAACCCACCAAGAAAGGTATCCATTCCTTCTTGAAGGTCTGTTACGGACCTCTCTTCTAAATACCCCCCTGGATTCCCTCCATACTTAAGCCTCTCAAGCGGGCTCGCCGGAAGGCGGGCCCATCGCTTTTCTGTAACCTGGAGATTGCTGTACACGCGTGCCGGACTGAGAGACGGATAGAATCGAAGGTGCGATGCGCCACCCTGCCAGCCCAAGAGACCAGACTCGGCCACAGATAAAGGCAATGGATGCCTTGATCCTCGAAGGAGGATTGGCGCGAAACCCGCACCGGGGCGGGCGCAGGCGCACGGGCACGCGAGACCTTGAGCGAAACGCAGCGGAAGAGCTGGTAAGCAAATCGCCGACTCCCTGTATAGCGCCCAACGGCGTGGAGTGGCTGGCAATTCCCGCTTGGCAGAGGATGCGCTGGTTCTGCCATGGGTTCAGCACGCGCCGGGGCGGAGTGAGCCGGGCCTACTGCGCTGACGACGCGCCGGGTGAATTGAATCTTGGGTTTACGGCAGACGATAGCAAAGATGCTGTGATGGAGAATCGCCGGCTCTTTGCGGAGGCCGTTACAGGCGATGGCGCCACGCCGTTAGCCACCGTCAGGCAGTTTCACTCAAACCTGGTTGTGCGTGTGGGACGGGCCGATACGCAGCGCGCGCTCCCGCGGAAAGCCGACGGCATGATGACCGACGAGCCGGGCATTCTGCTGACGGTGCTGACGGCCGACTGCATTCCGGTTCTGGTGGCGGACCCGAAGCGGCGTGTGGTGGCGGCCTTCCACGCCGGTTGGCGGGGAACGGTGAAGCGAATTGTAGAGACGGGTGTGGGACGGATGCGGCTGGAGTTTGGTTCGCAGCCGAAGGATCTGGTGGCGGCAATCGGACCGGGTGTGGGCGCGTGTTGTTACGCCGTCGGCGAGGAAGTGCTTTCAGCCTTCGAAAGCCAGTTCTTTTACGCGCGCGAGCTTTTCCGCGAAGTGTACGAACAGGATCCGGTACGAATCCGGTATCCGATGCTGTTTATGACGCAGCGCGCTCCGGGACACTCGTCTGCGGGCTATGCACTGCACCTGGACCTGGTAGAAGCCAATCGCCGGCAACTGCTGGCTGCAGGGCTGAAGCCCGATGCAATTCAAGTGGTAGGCGGTTGCACCAACTGCCAGCCAGCGCTGTTCTTTTCGCATCGCGGGTCGCAGGGGCGAGCGGGCAGGATGATGGCGGCGATCGGAATTTGCGGGTCGGCGAAGCTTTGAGACCGTGCAGCCCCGCAAGATCGAAGAGATAGAATCGTCGCTGCAGAGCTCTTGCCGGAGATTGGACACGTGAAAAAACTGGTGCTTCTTTTTGCTGCAGCGGGTGTTTTTTGCACGGGAGCGTGGGCGCAGCAGAACCCTTGGGGTTGGCCGCCGCCGGCCGATCGCTTGACGATGCCGATCTGGCCGGGCGCGGCGCCGGGCGAGCCGGCCAATATGCCGCCGGAACACAACGTTCCCAGTGCCAGCAGGGTGGCGGGGCGACCCTATGTGCGGCTGACGGACGTTTCTAAGCCAACCATCACCGTGTACAAGGCCGAGGGCAAGAATACCGGCGTTGGGATTCTGGTGTTTCCAGGCGGCGGGTACAAGGTTGTCTCAATGGATCTGGAAGGCACCGAGGTTTGCCAGTGGCTCACTTCGATTGGCGTGAACTGCGTGCTGCTGAAGTATCGCGTGCCGGACTTGGGCCCTTATCCCAAATCGGCTGCGGCGTTGCAGGATGCACAGCGCGCGATGGGGCTGGTGCGAGAGCACGCGTCGGAGTGGGGAATCTATCCGAACCGGCTGGGAGTGATGGGATTTTCAGCGGGTGCGCATCTGGCGGCGGCGATCAGCACCCACTACGAGCAGCGGCTTTACACGTCAATTGACGCTGCCGACAAGCTGAGCTGCCGACCGGATTTTGCCGTGGTGGATTATCCAGGCTACCTGAGGGCCGGTCACGATCTTACGCCAAATCCGGATATCCAGCCGACGAAGAATACACCGCCTACGTTTCTGCTGCAGGCGGAGAACGATCCGGTGCACGTGGAAAATGCCATTGTGTACTTTCTGCAGTTGAAGAAGGCCGGCGTGCCGGCGGAACTGCATGTGTACGCGAAGGGTGGACACGGGTATGGGCTACGGAAGACGGGGCTCCCCATTGCCCACTGGCCATCGCTGGTGGAGACGTGGTTGCACACGATTCATATGCTGCCCGGAAAATAGACCCTACAATCGATTCATGCAATTTGCAGTTGTTACTGTTTCCGATCGCTGCTCGCAGGGAGAAATGACGGATACCGCGGGACCGGCTGTAGCTGCGCTGTTGAAACGCGAGTGGCCGGGCGCGGAGATTCGTACGGAGCTTTTGCCGGATGAAGAGGCGCAGATTGCCTCTACCCTTGAGCAGCTTTGCGCACAGGGCGTGGCGCTGGTGCTGACGGTGGGCGGCACAGGGTTGGGACCGCGCGACCGGACGCCGGAGGCTACGCGGCGCGTGATTGAGCGAGAGGCTCCGGGGCTGGCCGAGGCGATGCGTGCGAACGGTGCCCGGCAGAATGCATATGCGTGGCTATCGCGGGGCGTGGCTGGGCTGCGAGGGGCTACGTTAATTGTGAATTTGCCCGGGAGCAGGCGTGGCGCCGAGGAGAGTCTGGCGGCGATTGTTGCGCTGCTGCGACACGGGATCGAGGTGGTAGCGGGCGGGCAGAAGCACCCCTGAGTATGGCGAGAAGTAAATCGAATTGCTTGCGGAAATTGTGAGGAACACCGCCGGCGAAAGCAGGGAAACGCTTTCCAAAAACTGGGGCTTTTGCCAAGCGCCGGAGCTTGCCCGCCTGAGGAGATGGAGGCAGAAACTCAAGAAAATTCAGGGCTCTTGAAGAACTTTTTAGTTATAAATGCAGGGGAGAAACACCGGGAAAGCGTACAATCAAATTGCCAATGAAAGCGGAAAACGCCAAGCCCAATAATCGCAGGCGCGCGACGGTGAGCATACGCGACGTTGCAAGGCGCGCGCGGGTTTCCATTGCCACCGTATCGCGAGCGGTGAACCGCATCTCCACCGTGGATCCGGAGCTGGCGAAGCGTGTGTGGAAGGCCGTGGAAGAGACTGGTTACGTTCCCAACACGCAGGCGCGGGCGTTGGTTTCCGGGCGAAGCCACATTCTGGGGCTGATTGTTTCCGAGATTACGAATCCATTCTTCCCGGAACTGGTACAGGAATTTGAAAACCTGGCGGTAACGCAGGGATATGAGGTGATGATCGGATCGACGAACTACGATCCGGGGAAGACGGAGTCGCTGATCCGGCGCATGCTGCAGCGCAATGTGGATGGGGTTGCGGTGATGACCTTCGGCGTGGAAGAAGAACTGGTGCGCAGGCTGGTGGAGCGTGAGTTTCCGCTGGTGTTTGTGGATGCCGGCCCCGATTTGCCCAACATTCGCGTTCTGAAGGTAAATTACGCGGAGGGAATTCGCGAGGCGGTGCAGCATCTGGCGGCGCTGGGACATCGGAACATCGCTTTCATTTCCGGGCCGTTGCAAATGAGGTCGGCGGCGGCACGACGCGACGCGTTTTTGAGGTCGATGGCGGAACTGGGGATCGATGTTCCGCCCGAACATATTGCCGTGGGCAACCACACGATGGAAGGCGGAATGGCAGCGATGGAGACACTTGCGGAACTGCCCGAGCTACCTACAGCAGTGATGTGTTCAAACGACATGACTGCGATTGGCGTGCTGCACGCGCTGGACAGGACGACGCACAGTGTGCCGCGAGAGATTTCCGTGGTGGGCTTTGACGATATTCACCTGGCGCAGTTTATGCTGCCCCCGCTGACCACCGTGCGTATGTCGTGCAGGGATCTGGCGACGGCCGCGGTGGAAGCGCTGCGAGCCGGAGTTGAGCCGGAGCATGCGAAGGCGAGGCAGAAAGAATGGCGCATCCCTACACGCCTGGCGGTACGGCAATCTTCGGCTTTTCCGCGGGGAACGCTGCCGGCCATGATGAAACAGACAGCGGGCAGGCGGCGCGGGGCCCAGACGGTATAGCTCAGCAAATCTGCGTTCTGCAACTGCATCGGAGAGCCGCTACGGGTGCATTCGTTCCAAGGGGCGCCGCGCTAAAATTCATTTATGCCAGCCGTAGCTTTATCGCCTGAAATTCTAGCCAAATACGAGCCAGTGATCGGGCTCGAAGTGCATGTGCAACTGCTGACCGCGAGCAAGGCGTTTTGCGCTTGTGCGAACAAGTTTGGCGCGGAGCCGAATACGAATATCTGCCCGGTGTGCCTGGGGCTGCCGGGCGCGCTGCCGGTGCTGAACGCCAAGGCTGTGGAGTTTGCCACGCTGGCGTCGCTGGCGCTGAACTGTCAGGTGCGCGAGCGGTCGATTTTTGCGCGCAAGAATTACTTCTATCCCGACCTGCCCAAGGGCTACCAGATTTCGCAGTACGACAAGCCGCTTGCCGAGCATGGATGGATTGAGGTGCCGACGGCGGATGGTTCGACGAAGCGCATCGGGATTACGCGGTTGCACATGGAAGAAGACGCGGGTAAGAGCCTGCACGACGGGTTTTCCGACTCGGCAACGCGGACGTATCTCGACCTGAATCGCTGCGGCACGCCGTTGATCGAAATCGTGAGCGAGCCGGACATCCGCACGCCGGACGAGGCATTCGAGTATCTGACGCGACTCAAGGAAATTCTGCTTTATACACGCGTTTCCGATTGCAACATGGAGGAAGGCTCGCTGCGCTGCGATGCAAACGTGAGCGTGCGATTGAAGGGCGCGGAGAAGTTCGGGACAAAAGCTGAAGTCAAAAACGTGAACAGCTTCCGATTTATCCGCCAGGCGCTGGAGTACGAGATCGAGCGGCAGATTGAGGTGATCGAGAACGGCGGGCGCGTGGTGCAGGAGACGCGGCTGTGGAACGCCAACGAGGGGCGCACCTACTCGATGCGGTCGAAGGAACAGGCGCACGATTACCGCTATTTCCCCGAGCCGGATTTGCCGCCTCTGGTTGTTTCGCCGGAGGTTCTGGAGGAAGTTCGCAAGGAACTACCGGAGCTGCCCGAGGCGCGGCGGGCGCGGATGATCGCGGAGTATGATTTGGCGGCGCAGGATGCACAAACCCTGACGGCGTCACGCGAGTTTGCAGACCGCTTTGAGGCGGCGGCAAAGACGGCGCGGAATCCGCGGCGCGTGGCCAACGTGCTGCTGAGTGAAGTGGGTGGGCGGCTGAAGGCCTTGGGGTTGGAGCAGGAGCAGTCGCCTGTGTCGATGACCGGGATTGTGATGGCTGCCAATCTGCTGGACGAGGGCAAAATCAGCTCAAAGCAGATGAAACAGCTCTTCGATGTGTGCTTTGAGAAGAGCGAGGACTTTGCGACGGTCTACGAGCGCGAGAAGCCGCAGCAAATTACGGACGCATCGGCGATTGAGGCGATGATTGATGCTGTGATTGCAGCCAATCCCAAGCAGGTGGAACAATACCGTGCCGGCAAGAAGACGGTAGCGGGATTCTTTATTGGCCAGGTAATGCGGGCGTCGAAGGGGCAGGCGAATCCGGCGCTGCTGAACGAGTTGGTGGCGAAAAAGCTGGACGGCTGATTGAGACGATGCCGTGAGGCAGGAGCGCGGCAGGACAACGCCTCCGGCGTGGACAAGCTAAGAGGCGCACCTGGGAGGCTGGCTCTTTCTGTAATTCGACTGCAGCAGGAATGTGCGGGAGCGGGAATTATCCGGGCTGCGCGTGAAGCGTGGCGCTTTTCTGTGGGGAGACGGTTTCAATAGTCCGCCGCGTGGGGGCCGAATTACGCCTGTGACTGAACGGAACAGCATACCGGCGGGCTGCGAGAGAGAATTTTAAATGCACCTTCGCAACCCGCGCGGATAAATGGCATCCATGCGCACAGCTCATTTGCCGGATGCTATTTGATCTTCAAATCGACGACAAAATTCTTGCGAGCATCCCAGGAACTGACAACCTTCGTGGCGCTCTTTTTGCCGCCTTTCTCGGCCCACAGATTGAAGTCTTGCGTCATGTCTACCTGGGCGAAGTTGAAATGCCCCTGAGCGTCGGAAGTATAGCTGCGGATGGTCTTGTTTTTCTGGTTTTGCAGGAAAACGATGGCTCCGCTTAAAGGCTGTGATTTGGCGTTGATAACGGTGCCCCTGACGACGCGCTGGCCAAAGTTCTGGGCGTGCGCCACGGCCGGTCCGAGCAGGCCGCTGGGAGACGAAATGGGAAGCATGCCGAAGGCAAGCACAGCAAGCACCACTACGGACATTGAAGCCGAGCGGCTCATTCGATTATTCCTCCTCTTCCTCTTCGTGATAGAGATCGTCTTCCTCATCCAGTTCTTCGTCGACGCGCGCCAGTTCGAGCGGCTCGATGCCGACGACTTCGAACTCTGTTCCACATTCCTCGCAGGCGACCACGTCGCCCTCCTCCACTTCGTCCAGTTCAATATCCAGTTCGCTTTCACATTCAGGGCAGCTGGGCATTGCAGCCTCCTCTCTCCAAGGCAGTTCGTATTGCGAGACCAATGCGTGTTACGGTACAACCATCGCTAGTTTTAGGGACAACCCGGTCTGCGGTCAAGAGGGCTGACCCACCTATCGTATCTGGACACCCAATTGGGGCAAAAGTTCATGAGAATTCGCCTATTGGTGCTCTTCGCCTCGCTTACGCTGGCCTGCCAGGCCCCTGCGGCGCCTCCAGATTTTGCGCTTCACGCAAAGCCGGCGGTTTCCGCAACGCCGGATCCGGCCATTGCGCACGCCCTTACGAGCATCCAACCCTCCCGCATACAACAGACGATAGACACCCTTGTAAGGTTTGGTACCCGAAGCACACTTTCGAGCATGGAGACGAACCTGCCGCCGGGGCAGGGGATCAATGCAGCGGCGGATTGGATCGCGGGGCGGTTTGAGGAGATTTCTCGGGAGTGCGGGGGCTGCCTTAAGGTTCGTCGTGACACCTTTGTGGCTGACCCGGCGAGCGGCGCCTCCTGGGCAAAGCGCATTCCGCGGCCGACGCGGATTACGAATATCTATGCCATCCAGCGCGGGACCGACCCGGTGCAGGCCAGACGGATGTACCTGGTGACGGGCCACTATGACTCGCGGAACACGGACATCCTGGATGGGCGCGGAG
This sequence comes from uncultured Acidobacteriota bacterium, assembly GCA_963830225.1. GTDB lineage: Bacteria > Acidobacteriota > Terriglobia > Terriglobales > Acidobacteriaceae > Telmatobacter. The sequence continues at coordinate 501,038 of CAWHLO010000002.1, forward strand.
CGGCACCTGGGGCGAATGACGACGCGTCGGGCGTGGCGGTCTCGCTGGAGTGCGCGCGGGCACTCACCAAGATGCGATTTCCAGCGACGCTGGTGTACGTAGCCGTAGCAGGCGAAGAACAGGGACTGGTGGGTTCAGCGCACTTGGCGGATCTAGCTCGGAAGGACGGTTGGCAACTCCAGGCCGTGCTGAACAACGATATCGTGGGCGGCAATACCACACCGGGAGACGCCCTGCAGCTCAAGGACCGGGTGCGCGTGTTTTCCGAGGGAGTTCCGGCAGCGGCCACACCGGCCGAGATCCGGCGAATCCGCGAACTGGGGCTGGAGAACGACTCGCCGAGCCGGGAGCTGGCGCGAACGATTGCCGACACGGCGCGGAGCTATTTCCCTGCAGGCGTGGGCACACCATTCAAAGCGTTTCTGGTCTTCCGGCCCGATCGTTACTGGCGCGGCGGCGACCAGATGTCGTTTAACGACGAGGGATTTGCCGCAGTGCGCTTCACCGATTGGCGAGAAGACTATAACCACCAGCACCAGAATGTGGTGATTCCGCCAGCAGGCTCAAAGGAGCCGATCCGCGGCGACCTGCCCCGGTTTGTGGATTTCAATTATCTGGCCAGGGTGGCGCGTCTTAACGCTGCAACCCTGGCAACCCTGGCCTCTTCACCGGGTAAGGTGCAAAAGGTGGCTGTCGTGATCAAGAATCAGACGCTGAGCGACAACACCACGCTGACCTGGGAACCGCCCGCTGGAGCGGGAGCCAACGTGCATTATGAGGTGCTGTGGCGCGAGACTACGGCTCCCGACTGGCAGTTTATGAAAACGGTTAAGCCCCAGGCCCCGGGCCAACCGGTGACTGTGACGCTGCCGATCTCGATGGATAATGTGATATTCGGCGTGCGCTCCGCGGATGCAAAGGAGCATCGAAGCCTCGTAGTGACGCCTTGAGCAGTCGATGACACCCGGCCACGAAACCATTTAACCTATTGAGGTACGATGCGAAGGATTGGATCGAGCCCGTTCGCGTTTCCGGAATTCAGCGGCGCCACGCGCCGGCTGGTGCTTATCAACTTGATTGCGTATTTCGTTGTGCTGCTGATGCAGTTGGCATTTCGGAATACAGCGGCCATGATCTTAAGCGGGCTGTCCTTCCAGCCATGGAACTTTCTGCATGGCGCGCTCTGGCAGCCGTTCACTTACAGCTTTATTCACTTTGGCATTCTGGAAACGCTCTTTGAGCTGCTCGCGTTGTGGTTCTTAGCTGGATTTCTGGAGAGCTATCACAACGCCAACTGGGTCTACGGGCTGTATGCGTATTCAGTGCTGGGCACAGCGGTAGCCGCGACGGTGATCTACCTGGTGGGCAGCATGATGCGGTTTTCCATGGCTCCAGTTCCGCTCTTCGGATGCTTCGGTGCCGTGTTCGGGCTGCTGGTGGCCATCGGAGTGCTTTACGGGGACGTGGAGTTCCTACTGTTTTTCGTCATCGGCATGAAGGCCAAATACATGGCCATTATCTTTGGGCTGATCGCGATTGCCATGCTCTTTGGCTCACAAAAGATGTACGCCTTTGCGCAGTTGGGTGGGGCTGCGGCCGGGCTGCTTTATATACGGTCTGCGCCTCGGCGCGGCTTCAACTTTGCCATAAGCGAGAAGTGGTACGGACTGCGTAACCGCTATTACCGGTGGAAGCGGCGGCGGGCAGCGCGCAAATTTGAGGTCTACATGCGCCGTCAGGGGCGGACGGTGAAGTTCGACGGGCAGGGCAGGGTGATCCACGACGACGACGCCGACGACAAGAAGCGCTGGAATTGAGGTCTCCGCAGCGCCCCCGTTTGCGGCGGGGCGGAGACGATACAATCCTTTCTGGAATGACCAATCGAATCGCATTTCTCTTTCCTGGACAGGGTTCGCAGGCCGTGGGTATGGGCCGCGAACTTTCCGAGCGCTTCCCCGTGGCGGCGCGCACCATGGCCGAGGCCGATGAGGCCCTGGGCTTTTCACTTTCCAAGCTGATCTTCGAGGGGCCTGAAGAAGAGCTGCGGCTTACCGAGAACACGCAACCGGCAATCCTGACGGTGAGCTTGGCGGTGGCCCGCGTGCTGGCCGAGCACGGGGTGACGCCGTCGCTGGCTGGTGGGCATTCGTTGGGCGAGTGGTCGGCGCATGTGGCTGCCGGGACCCTGAGCTTTGCCGATGCGGTGCGGGCGGTGAAAGCCCGCGGCCGGGCGATGCAACTGGCGGTTCCGGCGGGGCAGGGCGTAATGGCGGCGGTGCTCTCACTGGATGCCGCGCAGGTGGCTGAGGCTTGCGTTGAGGCGGCCCAGGAGACCGGGCAGGTCGTATCGGCAGCCAATTTGAATTCTCCGGCCCAGACCGTGATTTCAGGCGCTCTGGCAGCGGTGGAGAAGGCTGTGGCGCTGGTCAAGGCCAAGGGTGCGCGGAGAGCCGTCATGCTTCCCGTGAGCGCGCCATTCCATTGCACACTGATGCAGCCGGCGCAGGAAGAAGTGGCGCGGGTGCTGAGCGGACTGGCGCTGGCCGATCCGCGGATTCCGGTGGCGGCCAATGTCACGGGCGGGATGGTGACCACGGCGGCAGAAGCGCGCGACGCACTCACTCGGCAGGTTACGGGTGCGGTGCGCTGGGTGGATTGCGTGAAGGCGCTTGCCGGGGCCGGAGCGGAGGTTTTTGTGGAGGCAGGGCCGGGCAAAGTGCTTTGCGGGCTGCTGAAGCAGATTGACCCGGCGCTGAAGGCGTTGAACGTGGATGACGCAGCGAGCCTGGAGAAGACGCTGGCGGAGTTGGCAGCCTGATCTTGCTGGTTCGTCAGCGGTTCCATTCAATCGTTTTTGGCTCGCATGCGTTCCCTTACGGCCCTAGATAGAGCTGCACCGCGGAATAAGTGAGATGGTCGTTCCGGGGATCGTACGCCAGGAAAATGGGATCTGTTTTGCGGCCGTTGACAAGGATGCCGACCACGAGCACGTTGCCCACGTAGCGTACCGCGACGATCTGGTGGCTTTTGATGGGACCATAGTCGTTTTGACCGCTGGTCGGTGCCCAGTCCTGCTGGAAGCGGTCAAAGCCGTATTGGTTGTACTCGGCCGGATGTTGCTGCCAGTTGGGGTCATGAAACCAGATTCCGTAAGCCTTCTTCAGGTCGTTCTGTTCGACGGCTTCAAAGAAATGGTTGACCGTAGACTTGCCGAAGATGTACGAGTTCCAGTGCCAGGGGAAGTCGAGAGGATGGCCAGCGACGAGCCACCAGACCACGAAAAGCGTGAAGAGCGTGCTCGTCGTGGAGATGAGGATGATGCGTTTACGGCGTTCGCGTGCTGCGTTGTACTCCGGAGCATCAAGCAGTGTCATTGGAATCTTGCCTCATAGTTAGGATACGGCAAAGCAGGGAGCAGAGCGCAGGGAATAGGGAGTAGGAGATAGAAGCCAGAGCAGCCCGAACTTCGCGGGACTTCGGTCATCTGCGGGCCCCCAATTACTTTGACACCAAACTGAAGTGTGTTGTTCCCATTCCTCTATTCCCTGCGTGCGCTTTTCTATTCTTCGCGCGCGTAGATGGTGCGTTTTTTCTCCTCCTGGCGCTCGACGGCAAGCTCGATGAGGCGTGTAATGAGGTCCCGGTAGCTTAGGCCAGTGGCCTCCCACAGCTTGGGGTACATGCTGATGCGGGTGAACCCGGGGAGCGTGTTTACCTCGTTCAGATAGATGCGGTGCTTGCCGGTGGGCTCCATGAGGAAGTCAACGCGGGCCAGACCGGCGAGATCGCAGGCGCGGAAGGCGGCGACAGCCATCTCGCGGATTTGTCTGGATTCGGCGCGAGTGAGCTTGGCGGGGATGACGGGGACGGAGCCTTCAGACAGGTACTTGGCTTCGTAGTCGTAAAACTCTTTGCCGGGGATGATCTCGCCGATGACGCTGGCCTTTGGATCGTCGTTGCCGAGAACAGCGACTTCGAGTTCGCGGGCCCGGGCGTTTTTGCCGCCGACACCGTGCTCGATGACGAGCTTGCGGTCGTACCTGGCGGCGAGGTCGAGAGCGGGACCGAGTTCCTTGCGGTCGTGGGCCTTGCTTATGCCGACCGAGGAGCCAAGGTTGGCGGGCTTTACGAAGACCGGATATTTGAGTGCGGCTTCAATTTGCGCGAAAGCTTTGCGCGGGGAGCGCTCCCAGTCGGCGCGGAGGAGCGTGACGTGCCTGACGATGGGCAGGCCGGCCTGCGCAAAGAGGCGCTTCATCGTGTCTTTGTCCATGCCGGCAGCGGAGCCGAGAACGCCGGAGCCAACATAGGCGATGCCGGCCAGTTCGAAGAGACCCTGGATGGTGCCGTCTTCGCCAAAGGTGCCGTGCAGGACAGGGAAGACGACGTCGAGAGGTTTGCTGCCCAGGCGCTGGCTTTGGTTGAGGCCGGTTGCCTGCGCCGGCTCGGGCGCGAGCAGTGTGGGAATGCCTTCATGAAGCAGTTTGGCGCCGGGTGTGGCTTCGGGATCGCCGGCGCGGAGTTGGCGTGCGACAGTGGCGTCTCCGTTCAGCAAGTTGCGGGCGTCGCCGGCAGCGAGCCAGCGTCCCTCCTTTGTGATGCCGATGGGGACGACCTCAAATTTCTTGCGGTCGATTGCCTGAAGGATGGAAGCGGCGGAGAGCAGCGAGACTTCATGCTCGCCGCTGCGGCCACCGAAGAGTATGCCTACGCGGAGTTTCCTGGCCATTAGCAACGATTTTAGCGCGTTGCTGCAGCAGGCGGTTGAATCAGGTGCAGGTCAGCGAGCACATGATGTGTGATCGGCTCAAGAAGTCAAGCGAAAGCAGTTCCGAAGCTGTTGTGCCAATGTCTGTCATCCTACGTTTGGGGATGATTGTTCTACGTTGCCTTGTGAGAAGAATGGGTTTCGGAGTGGCGCCATTGGCTGGGAATGATCTGCAACAAGCCGGCGGGAAACAGAAATATTGCGAGAGAAGAGAGGAGCCGTCTTTCGTGACCGCATAATACAAGGAATGCAGAACTGACCGCGGGCACCGGGAGGGGAATGGGAATGGCCGCGAAAAGGGGATTGCTGTACACCTACGGCACACGCGGTGATGTCGAACCCTTCGTCGCGCTGGCCGGAGGGCTGCGGGCTGCAGGCGTTGAGGTGCGGCTGGCCACATCCGGGAGGTTCCGCGATTGGGTTGAGAGCTTTGGTGTCTCGTGTTTTCCCGTGTCTGACGCCTCTCTGGCCTCCATTGAATCGCAGGATGGCAAGACCATGCTCGAAGGCGGTTCCGGCCTGTTTCGACGGATTACAGCGGGTATCCGCCTGGCGAGAAAATCCGGACGGATTAACGAAGAACTGATGCGGGATACCTGGGGGGCAGCTGAGATCTTCGCACCCGATTTTATTGTCTTTCATCCCAAGCTCTTCGCAGCGCCTCATGTGGCCGAAAGACTCGGTGTGCCGGCTTTTCTCGCTGTTCTTCAGCCCATGATCGTGCCGACGAGGGCTTTTCCCGCAATGGGGATGCCAGCGCTTCGTCTGCCCATATACAACCGCATGACCTACGCTCTTGTTGCGATCTCATATGGTGCGTTTCGAAAGGCCGTCAATCGCTTCCGAAAAGAGACGCTGGGGCTTCCGCCAATTGTGAAGAGGCGCGATGTATTGTTCCCGCCGGGCGCGGGAACCATTCCGGTGCTGCACGCGATTAGTCCGGCGGTTATACCAAGGCCGCCGGACTGGCCGGATAACGCCCTGATCACCGGATATTGGCGGCTTGACAAGTGCAGCGAATATACTCCGCCGGCGGAATTGGCTGCCTTTGTTGAAGGCGGACCGCCGCCCGTCTTTGTGGGTTTTGGCAGCATGACGAGTATCGACCCGAAAGCGCTTGGGCAGCTGATAACGGGAGCTCTGCGAAAAGCAGGCCAACGCGGCGTCATTGCGAAAGGATGGGCGGAACTAAATATCGAAGATTCTGATGACATGATCGCGATTGGGGCCATTCCCTATGACTGGTTATTCCCACGCATGGCGGCGGTGGTTCACCATGGCGGTGCTGGGACTACAGCGGAGGGCTTTCGCGCGGGTGTGCCATGTGTGGTCTGCCCGTTCTTTGGCGATCAGTCGGGCTGGGCCGAGATCAGCCGAAAGCTCGGAGTCGGCGCCCAGCCCGTACCGCGAAAACGTCTGACGCAAGACCGCCTTGCCGCTTCGATCCGCGAAGCGGTTTCGAACGCCGGCCACCGGGAAAATGCAGAACAATTGGCCGAACAGCTTCGGAACGAAGACGGGGTGAGGAACGCGGTCAAAATCATTCTCAGCGCGATGCACGCTTAAGACTGCTGACCTTGTGCTCGGCTATTTCCTCTCGCCGAACCCGCTGTGGGCCGGTTTCCTGCGGGCGCGGCTTATCCAATGAAAGACCGAGACGGAGCGGGTAGGGCACTGAGATTGGGAGACAGGTTCACAGGCGTCAAAGGATCTTTTTTCCAAAGGCCGAGCAAGCCAGTTCCACGGCGAGATCGGCCGTGCGGTTGTGCTCGTCGATGACGGGGTTGACCTCGACGATTTCGAGACCGAGCAACCGGCCGTGGTCGGCCAGGATCTCCATGGCCAGGTGAGCCTCGCGGTAGGTGGCGCCGCCGCGGACGGGGGTCCCGACACCGGGGGCGTCTTCGGGATCGATCCAGTCCATGTCGAGCGAGACATGATAACCGGCGGTACCACGGGTGGCGAATTGGATCGCTTCCTCCATCACTGCCCGCATGCCTCGCTCGTCGATTTCGCGCATGGTGTAGATATGGGTCAGGCCGACGCGCCGCAGGTTGTCGCGCTCGGCGGCGTCGATGTTGCGGATGCCGATGAGGACAGTATTTTGGGGACTGATCTTGGGCACGTGGTCGAGGATTTGCGCCAGCAACCGGGGACCGAGCCCGAGCAGCGCAGCAAGAGGCATGCCGTGAACGTTCCCGGAGGGTGAGGTCTGGGGCGTGTTGATGTCGGGGTGGGCGTCGATCCAGATCAGGCCTATTTTCTGGTGCCGGCGGCGGTAGAACTCAGCTACTCCAGAAACGGAGCCGGCGGCGATGGAGTGGTCACCGCCAAGGACCAGGGGGATCATGCCGCTCTGGAGCGTTTCGAGGACGGTCTCCGCGGTGTGCGTGCAGGTTTCGGCGATTTCAGGCAGGTAGTGGGCATTCTGCTCGCCGCGGGTGCGGGTCTCGGCGACTTCGACGCGGATATTTCCGCCGTCTGAGACCTGGTGGCCGAGTGCCTGGAGACGGCTTTGGAGGCCGGCTACTCGCAGGGCCGAGGGACCCATATCGACGCCGCGGCGGCTGGCGCCCATATCGAGTGGGACGCCGAGGATACGGATGTGTCGAGGGAGTGGTTGAGCTGGGTGCGTTGGTGCGCGGCGGCTGGAGGTCTGCGGTTTGCTGGCGCGGCGAGGCATGAAGTGGCTCCCGATTCCCAAATTGGGACAAGCTTAGGGAATCCCGTTGGTGCGGCTTTAGCCTGACGCAGCGTAAGAAATCATGCGGCTGCGGGCCACGGCTCCGCGTGGAGGTAACCCTTTGCTGTTACAAGAATGTAGCGCGAATTACTCCAAAGAGTCACTCGGGTACTGTGCGAATGGGGTTAGGATTTTCAAATCCGGGGATTTTATCACTCGGTCGGCTATGTTTCTCAATGGTTTGCGGGCATTGGGTTGATCCTAGAGAGCCGCCCGGCCGATAAAGACCGAAGGATGCAGGAAATCCCTGGAAGACAAGTACATTCGGTCGGGCCAGACAAGATGAAGAAATCGACTCCCCCAGTCGCGTTTGTTTTGGGATGGTTATTGCTTACGGGAACTGCGCTTTCTGCTCCGCTGACTACGTTGCGGGCGATTGCAGCTCTAAACAACGCCGAGGCAAGCCGCCACCTGCCAGTGTCTTTTCAAGGCACAGTGACCTACTTTTCCCGCACCGCTAAAGCAATGGATGTCCAGGATGGCGATGTAGCCATCTATGTTCGAGCCAGGCCGGATGCGGGTTTGGAGGTTGGGGACCAAGTGCTGGTGCAAGGGCAAACCGAGCCCAGCTTCCTGCCGGTGATAGCGGCGGACCGCATTACTTTTTTGCGACACGGTAAGTTACCCATGCCGGTACCGGCAAGTTTTGATGATCTTCTGGGCACCGAGTTTAACTGCCGCTGGGTCCGGATACACGGTGTGGTGGGTGCAGTAAACGTTGGGCAATCACAGACGGCGAAGGTTGGGCGGTTGGAACTGCGGATGGATGGCGGCTGGCTGGAGGTGCACGTGGCGAGCCAGGGTGCTGCCGCCCTGAACGGTTTACTGGGCGCAGAGGTGGAGGTGACCGGAGTCGCAGCCAGGCAGTTTGACAGCCGCATGCAGGAGATCGGGGCAAGGGTGAAGGTTTCCTCGCTGTCTGACATTAAGGTTCTCAAACGCGCAAGCTACAACCCGTGGAAGCTGCCGGAAACGCCACTTGGGAAGATAATCACCGCCTATCATGTGCGCGATCTTTCACACAGGGTGCGTGTACATGGTGTCATCACTTACTACGAACCCGGCACAGCCGTAGTGCTTCAAAGTGGCACCGAGAGTCTTTGGATCTCAGCAAAGACCTCACAGCCCATGCGGATTGGAGACGTGGCCGATGCGACAGGTTTTCCGGATACTCAAGACCGACAACTACTGCTACGCCACGCGGAGGTGCGTGACACCCATGTGCAGGCGCCGGTAACGCCGCAGACCGCTACCTGGGGACAGCTTGCATCCTGGGCGAGCAACGAGCAGGGTGGTTATGAGTACGAGCTTGTTTCAATCGAGGGCAAGGTATTGGCCGAGGTGCAAGAGGCAACGCGAGACGAATACGTGTTAAGCTCGGGCGGTCGGCTGTTTACGGCGCTTTACCGGTATCCGCGCGGTACACGCAACGAGCAGCCGATGTTGGAGGCGCCGGTGGGATCGACGGTCCGTGTGACGGGTATCTGCATTCTCACAGCGGCTACTCCCGTAAATGGCGAGGCCCCGTTTGACATTCTGCTGCGGTCGTTTCACGATGTGTCAATCATTGCGCGGCCTACGGTGGTAAACGTTCATGATCTGACCTTGTTGGCAGGACTTCTGTTCTGTGTGGTGATTCTCGTGGTAGCGCGGAGTTTGGTTCTGGAGCGCAAGATGCGGCGAGAGACAGCCGCTCTAGCGTACCTGGAGCGGCGGCGAAGCGTGATTTTGGAGAACATCAACAACGGGCGCCCACTTGCGGAGATCATTGAGCAGATCACCGAGATGGTCTCATTCAAGCTCCGAGGAGCGCCATGCTGGTGTGAGATCGCCGATGGAGCGCGGTTGGGAAACCGGCCGGAAAAGATGATATCGCAGCGGGTCCTGCGCGAGGAGATACGTGGCCGTGCGGGAGCGGCGCACGGCACCCTGTTCGCCGCCATGGACGGGTTGACCAAGCCGGTTGCGGACGAGCAGACGGCTCTGGTGCTGGGAGCGGAACTGGCTACGCTCGCAATCGAGACTTCACAGCTTTATAACGACCTGGTGCATCGGTCGGAGTACGATCTGCTGACAGACGTGCAGAACCGGTTCTCGCTAGAGAGAAACATGGATCTGCTGATTCAGGCGGCGCGGCAGGCAGCGGGTGTCTTCGGTCTCATATACATTGATCTGAACGGCTTCAAGCAGGTGAACGACCAACACGGGCACCAGGTGGGCGATCTCTATCTACAGGAAGTTGCTTTACGGATGCAGCGGCAATTACGTCCCGGAGACACGCTGGCACGGTTGGGTGGAGATGAGTTTGCGGTGCTGGTTGGTGGGGTGCGTAATCGTTCGGATGTGGAGGAGATAGCGCAGCGGTTGGAGAGCTGCTTCGGTGAGCCGTTTACTACGGAGAGTTGCGTGGTGCATGGCTCGGCGAGTGTGGGAGTTGCGCTGTATCCGGAGGATGGCGGTTCGCGGGACGCGCTGCTGAGTGCGGCGGATTCAGCAATGTACAGGGTGAAGAACGCTGAGCGCAACGGCGCGAAGGAAGCAGGGGAAGAAGCGGGCGCGGATATCGAAAGTTGATCGCTAAGAATGAAGCGGCCCGGCTTGCGCCGGACCGAATGGAATTTGCATATTGTCGATCGAGCTTAGAGGAGGGGGATGAAGGGTGCCGGGGTTTCCCCGGCACCCTTTGTTTTTATTCGGCTGCCATCTCTTCGGCTTCGCCTTCCTGACGCATGAGCTCCAGTTCGCGCTCGGCAGCTTCGATTTCGGCCGAGACCTCTTGCTGCACTCGCGCGGCGGCTTCTTCGAGTTCAGGAGAGAGCTGGACGTTGCGGTAATATTCCAGGCCCGTGCCGGCCGGAATGAGACGCCCGACGATCACGTTCTCCTTGAGGCCGCGCAGGTTGTCGACTGCGCCGTTGATGCTGGCTTCAGTGAGGACGCGAGTGGTCTCCTGGAAGCTGGCGGCGGAGATGAAGCTATCCGTCGACAGCGAGGCCTTGGTGATGCCCAACAGCAGCGGACGGCCAATAGCCGGGCGGCCACCTGCGGTGAGGACGCGCTCGTTCTCTTCGCGGAAGCGGAACCGATCGACCTGCTGCTCGAGCAGGAAGTTGGTGTCGCCCACTTCGTCGATACGCACCCAGCGCAGCATCTGGCGAACGATGACCTCGATGTGTTTGTCGCTGATGGCCACGCCCTGGAGGCGGTAGACCTCCTGGATTTCGTTCACCAGGTAAGCCTGCAGTTCCTTTTCGCCCAGCACGTTGAGAATGTCGTGCGGGTTGAGCGGACCGTCCATCAGGGGGTCACCGGCACGAAGCCGCTCGCCTTCCTGAACGTTGACGTGAATGCCGCGCTGCACGGAGTACTCTTTCTCGTCGCCGTTCTCGGCCGTCACGTAGATTTTGCGCTGGCCCTTTGAGATTTCGCCGAAACGAACCACGCCATCAATCTCGCTGATGATGGCGGTTTCGCGGGGTTTGCGGGCTTCAAAGAGCTCGACCACACGAGGCAGGCCGCCGGTGATGTCTTTGGTACGCGTGCTCTCCTTGGGAATCTTGGCGAGCACATCGCCGGGAGCGACCTCGTCGCCTTCCTGCACCATGAGGTGAGCGCCTCGGGGCAGCAGGTAGCGCTTGTTGGTCTTGGAGCCCTTGATGACGAAGGCAGGCTGGCGCTTTTCGTCAGGTGAATCGCCGACCACCCAGCGGGAGAGGCCAGTGACTTCGTCCACTTCTTCGTTGAGAGTGACGCCTTCCTGCAGGTCTTTGAACTGTGCGGTTCCGGCAATTTCGGTAAGGATGGCGTAGGTGTAGGGGTCCCACTCTGCCAGCAACTGGCCGAGCTTGACCGCCTCACCCTCTTTCACGCGCAGACGGGCGCCGTAGACCAGTTGGTAGCGTTCCTTTTCGCGGCCGCGCTCATCAACGATGGCGACGGCTCCGGAACGGTTCATTGCCACCAGAGCGCCGTCCTTGCCCAGGACGGTATTGAGGTTGAGCAAGCGCACGATGCCGTTGTTCTTGGCTTCGAGGCGCGACTGGTCAGCCACGCGGCTTGCTGTGCCGCCCACGTGGAAGGTGCGCATGGTGAGCTGGGTGCCGGGTTCTCCGATGGACTGCGCGGCGATCACGCCGCAGGTCTCGCCGAGTTCGACCATGCGGCCGGATCCAAGGTTGCGGCCGTAGCAGAGGGCACAAACTCCGCGCCGGGATTCGCATGTGAGCACGGAGCGGATCTTGACCTTCTCCACACCGGCGCCCTGAATGGCCGAGGCAATCTCCTCGTCGATGGGCTGGTTGATGTCAACTACGATGTTGCCATCGTAGTCCTTGATCCTCTCGAGAGACACGCGGCCGATGATGCGGTCGCGCAGCGGCTCGATGATCTCGCCGGACTCAACGATGGAACCGACGTAGATGCCTTCGGCGGTGCCGCAATCCTGCTCGGTGACGATGACGTCCTGCGCCACATCGACCAGGCGGCGGGTGAGGTAGCCGGAGTCGGCAGTCTTGAGCGCCGTATCGGCCAGTCCCTTACGCGCGCCGTGTGTGGAGATGAAGTACTCCAGCACGGTGAGGCCTTCGCGGAAGTTCGCGGTGATGGGCGTCTCGATGACTTCGCCCGAAGGCTTGGCCATGAGGCCGCGCATGCCCGAGAGCTGGCGAATCTGCTGCTTGGAACCGCGGGCGCCGGAGTCGGCCATGATGTAGATCGGGTTCATGGCGCCTTCGTCGTCGGCCTTCTTCATGTTGCCGAACATCTCGTCGGCCACGCGATCGGTTACCGACGACCACATCTGGATGACCTTGTTGGAACGCTCGCCGTTGGTGATGGCGCCGTCCATATACTGCTTCTGGACTTCGATCACCTTCTTGTCGGCGTCACCAACCACGGTGTACTTGCTCGCCGGGATGACCATGTCATCGAGTCCGACGGAGAGACCGGAACGCGTGGCGTACTGGAAGCCGAGCGCCTTGATGTGGTCGAGCATACCAACCGTGGTTTCGAGCCCGAGGTTCTGGTTACAGTAGTTGACCAACTGTCCGATGCCCTTCTTCTTGAGCAGGCCGTTGACGAAAGGCATGCCGGCAGGCAGCGAATCGTTGAGAATGACGCGGCCAACAGTTGTGTTCAGATACTCGCGATTGAACTCGACCGGCTCGGTGTGAGTCAGGTCCTGGTCGTCGTAGGCCGTGGTCATGTCGAGGACCTTGCCCGTATAGCGCAAGCGAATGGGCGTGAGGGTCTCGACTTCCCGGGCCTCGAGAGCCATCAGGACCTCCTCAACGTTGGCGAAGACGCGGCCTTCGCCTTTGGAGCCTTTCTTGCCCTTGGTGAGGTAATAGAGGCCAAGCACCATGTCCTGCGTAGGCACGGTGATGGGGTGACCGGAGGCCGGCGACAGAATGTTGTGCGAAGCGAGCATGAGCACGCTGGCTTCAATCTGCGCTTCAGGCGAGAGCGGAATGTGCACGGCCATCTGATCGCCGTCGAAGTCGGCGTTGAAGGCGGTGCAGACCAAAGGGTGAATCTTGATAGCCTTGCCCTCGACGAGCACCGGCTCGAAGGCCTGGATGCCCAGGCGGTGGAGCGTGGGAGCGCGGTTCAGAAGCACGGGGTGGTCCTTGATGACCTCTTCAAGGATGTCCCAGACCACGGGCTCCTGCATCTCGACCATTTCTTTGGCCTGCTTGATGGTGGTGCACTGTCCGGTCTGCTCCAGGCGGTGATAGATGAAGGGCTTGAAGAGCTCGAGGGCCATCTTCTTGGGCAGGCCGCACTGGTGCAGCTTGAGCTCGGGACCGACCACGATGACAGAGCGTCCGGAGTAGTCAACGCGCTTGCCAAGGAGGTTCTGGCGGAAGCGGCCCTGCTTGCCCTTGAGGGTATCGGACAGCGACTTGAGCGGGCGATTGTTGGCGCCACGCAGCACGCGGCCGCGGCGGCCGTTGTCGAAGAGGGCATCGACGGCTTCCTGAAGCATGCGCTTTTCATTGCGCACGATAACCTCAGGCGCGTGCAGGTCCATGAGCTTCTTCAACCGGTTGTTGCGGTTGATGACGCGGCGGTAAAGATCATTCAGGTCAGAAGTGGCAAAGCGACCGCCATCGAGCGGCACCAGAGGGCGCAGCTCGGGAGGAATGACCGGCAGAACATCGAGGATCATCCACTGCGGCTTGTTGTCGCTCTTGCGGAAGGCCTCGACCACCTTGAGGCGCTTGGCGTATTTGAGCTTCTTCTGCGCGGAGGTCTCGTTCTTCATGCGCTCGCGCAGTTCCATGGCCAGCTCTTCGATGTTGACGCGCTTGAGCAGCTCCTTGATGGCTTCCGCACCCATCATGGCCTTGAAGCCGGAGGGGCGGAACTGCTGGTCGAGCTCACGGAAGCGGTTTTCGTCCTTGATGATCTCGCGCTCGCGGACAGGCGCATCGCCGGGATCGACAACGACGTAAGACTCGAAGTAAAGGATTCCCTCGAGGTCGCGCAGGGAAATATCGAGAAGGTGGCCGATACGCGAAGGCAGACCTTTGAAGAACCAGACGTGGGAGCAGGGCGATGCGAGCTCAATGTGGCCCATGCGCTCGCGGCGCACCTTGCTGACCGTGACCTCGACGCCGCACTTGTCGCAGATGACGCCGCGGTGCTTCATGCGCTTGTATTTGCCGCAGAGGCACTCCCAGTCAGTGACCGGGCCGAAGATGCGGGCGCAGAAAAGGCCGTCGCGCTCCGGCTTGAAGGTGCGGTAGTTGATGGTCTCGGGCTTGGTTACTTCGCCATGCGACCAGCTCCGGATCTTCTCGGGTGATGCGAGCATGATGCGGATGGCGTCAAAGTCGGTGATGGGGCTGGTAAGCTCAAACGGGTTCGAACGGAACAAGGCGACCCTCCTTGGCGGGCTTTTTTGCACCGCCGCAGGTTCTCCCGGGATTCTTTAGGGATCCTTCCTTCCCGGGGAGCGGCGAACCGCTTTTGAGAAGGACCCCAAAATTCAGCTTCCAGCTTCTAGCCACTAGCTCCCAGCTTGTTTTCCGCTTGCGCGAGCACCGCGAAACTGAGCAGTGCCTCCATCAAGCTGGGAGCCAGCAGTTTGAAGCTGCTTTTAGTCAGCCACCGCCGCAACTTCCGGCGCGGGGGCTTTGCGTGCCTGCTCGGCTCGCTTGATCAGTTCCACGTCAAGGCAGAGCGACTGCAGCTCGCGGATAAGCACGTTGAACGATTCGGGCACGCCCGGTTCGATCGCTGCCTCGCCCTTGACGATGGCCTCGTAGATCTTGGTGCGGCCATAGACGTCGTCGGACTTGGCGGTGAGCAGCTCCTGCAGAATGTATGCAGCGCCGTAGGCTTCCAGCGCCCAAACTTCCATTTCGCCAAAGCGCTGCCCGCCAAACTGCGCCTTGCCGCCCAGCGGCTGCTGGGTGATGAGCGAGTAGGGCCCGATGGAACGTGCGTGGATTTTGTCATCGACCAGGTGCGAGAGCTTGAGCATGTAAATGTAGCCCACTGTGACGGGTTGCTCGAACTGCTCACCCGTCATGCCGTCATAAAGCAAGGTCTTGCCCGATGAAGGCAGGCCTGCAGCGTCGAGCAGAGCCTTGATTTCCTGCTCACGTGCGCCGTCAAAGACCGCGGTTCCAAACCAGATTCCGCGCTCCATACCGAGGGCGACCCGCAGCAGTATCTCGTCGTCAAGTTCGAGCAACTGCCGCAGCGCAGCAGTTCCAGCGAACTCCTTCTTGACCTGCTCGCGGATGAACTCAGCATCGCTGTTGCCTCGAACGAGAGCGGCAATCTTTTTCCCCAGTTCTGCAGCAGCCCAGCCCAGATGGGTTTCAAGAATCTGGCCCACGTTCATACGCGAAGGCACGCCGAGCGGGTTCAGAACGATCTCGACTGGAGTGCCGTCGGGCAGGTAAGGCATGTCTTCCTCAGGCAGAATGCGTGCGATGACACCCTTGTTGCCGTGACGGCCTGCCATCTTGTCGCCAACGGAGAGCTTGCGCTTCATGGCAACGTAGACCTTAACCAGCTTGATTACGCCTGGCGGAAGCTCGTCGCCCTTCTGGAGCTTGATCACCTTTTCGTTGGTGATCTTGCGCAGAACCTCAATCTGGCGCGAGGTCATCTCCTCGATCTCATCGATCTGCTCGTTGACGCGGGGGTCCTTGTCGGCGTAGCGGATGCGCTTGAGGTTCTTGGTGGAGATGCGCTCAATGGTTTCGCGGTCGAGGATGGCTTCCTTGGTGAGCAGGCGCTTGTTGGTGCGCTCGTCATGCAGATCGGCCAGAACTTCCTTGCCGCCGAGGATAGCTTCGAGGCGCTTCAGGCGCTCGTCGGTAAGAATGCGGATCTCATCGCCGAGGTTCTTTTCGAGCTTGGCCACGTACTCGGTTTCAATCTGTTTGGCGCGCTCGTCCTTCTCCTGGCCCTTGCGGCTGAAGATGCGCACGTCAACCACCGTACCTTCAATGCCGGGAGGGCAGGTGAGGGAAGCGTCGCGCACGTCGCCGGCCTTCTCACCGAAGATGGCGCGCAGCAGCTTTTCTTCCGGCGTGAGTTGGGTCTCACCTTTGGGCGTCACCTTACCCACGAGGATGTCACCGTGGCTGATCTGGGCGCCGATGCGGATGACGCCACTCTCATCCAGATCGCGCAGCGCATGCTCGCTGACGTTGGGGATGTCGCGCGTGATCTCTTCGGGGCCGAGCTTTGTGTCGCGTGCCTCGATTTCAAACTCCTCGATGTGTACCGAGGTGTAGTAGTCGTCCTTGACCAGCCTTTCGCTGATCAGGATGGCGTCTTCAAAGTTGTAGCCGCGCCAGGGCATAAAGGCGACGAGCACGTTGCGGCCCAGCGCCAGTTCGCCCTGCTCGGTGCAGGGTCCGTCGGCGATCACCTGACCCTTGATTACGCGATCCCCTTCAAGGACCACCGGCTTCTGGTTGATGCAGGTGTTCTGGTTGGAGCGCTTGAACTTGATGAGCTGGTAGATATCGGAACCAACCTCGCGCGAAAGCTGCGTGGGATGGTGCTCGCCTTCCACACGCACGATGATGCGCTCGGAGTCGACCGAGTCCACGATGCCGTTGCGCTTGGCCAGGATGACGGCTCCGGAGTCGCGAGCGGTAACGCCCTCCATGCCGGTGCCGACGAGCGGCGCTTCTGCCACCAGCAGAGGCACCGACTGGCGCTGCATGTTGGCGCCCATCAGTGCACGGTTTGCGTCGTCGTGCTCGAGGAAGGGAACCAGAGAAGCGGCCACCGACACGAGCTGCTTCGGACTGACGTCGATGTAATCGACTTCAGTTCTGCTAACCAGCACAAAATTGCCCTGGCGGCGTGCGTTTACCAGTTCTTCCGTGATGTTGCCGTTCTCGTCGAAATCGATGTTGGCCTGAGCGATCGTATGGCGATCCTCTTCCCATGCGGAGAGGTAGAAGCTGTAAGGCACGTACTCGATGGTCCGCTTGCCTGCCTTCTTGAGGCTGGCATTGAGGCGCAGGGCTTCCTCCTGCTCGATGTGGTCACCTACGCGCAGGCCGCTTTCGCCGGTGTTGATGATCTCGACGTAATTGAGAATGCGCGAATCTTTGACCTTGCGGTAGGGCGACTCGATGAAGCCGTACTCGTTGATGCGCGCAAAGCAGCTCAGCGAGCTGATAAGCCCGATGTTCGGGCCTTCAGGAGTCTCGATGGGGCAGATACGGCCGTAGTGAGTGGGATGCACGTCGCGCACTTCAAAACCGGCGCGCTCACGCGACAGACCGCCCGGTCCAAGAGCGGAAAGCCGCCGCTTGTGCGTGATCTCCGACAGTGGATTGGTCTGGTCCATGAACTGCGAGAGCTGCGAGGAGCCGAAGAACTCGCGGATGGCCGCCATGACCGGCTTGGCGTTGATCAGGTCGTGTGGCATGGCCGTGTTGAGTTCCTGGTAGACGCTCATCTTTTCTTTGATGGCGCGCTCCATGCGGACCAGGCCGATGCGGAACTGGTTTTCCATCAGCTCGCCCACGGCGCGGACACGACGATTGCCGAGGTGATCGATGTCATCGACGATGCCGATGTTGCGGCGCAGCTTGAGCAGATAGCGGATGGTCGAATAGAAGTCGTCGGGCGTCAGCGTGCGATGATCGAGCGGCGTGGCGTCCTGGTTTTCGTAGAGCTTGATGTTGAATTTCAGACGGCCGACGCGCGAGAAGTCGTACTTGCGCGGGTCAAAGAACATCCCCTCGAAGAGCGCGGTAGCCGTATCGAGCGTGGGTGGATCGCCGGGACGCAGCTTGCGGTAAATCTCAATGAGCGCCTCTTCCGGCTTGTGCACGGAGTCACGTCTGAGGGTGTTGGAGATGATATTGCCCACGTCATCGCGTTCGGGGAAGAAGACTTCGAAGCTTGCGGCGCCGCTCGACAACACCTTGTGCAGGCGGTCCGCAGTGAGCTCGGTGTTGGCCTCGACGATCACTTCGCCGGTGTTCAGGTCGATCACGTCGGCGGCGGTGATTGAGCCGTCCAGCTCAGCCGCTTCCACTTCGACCTTGTCGATGCCAGCGCTGCGGATGGCCTTCAGCGCGTGCGCCGTGATCTTGCGGCCGGAGTGCGCGATTTCCTCGCCGTTGTGCGTGACGGCGTGTGCAGGGCGAGTCCCCGTCAGGTGCGTGCCTTTGTGGGTATCCTCAGGAACAGCCCAGAAGAGTTTGCCGTCAGAGATGTGCAGACGGTCCACCGTGTAGAAGGTCTTGAGAATTTCCTCGTCGGAGCGCAGGCCGAGGGCACGCAGGAAGATGGTGCCGAGGAACTTGCGCTTGCGGTCGATGCGCACGTAGAGCGTGTTCTTCTGGTCGTACTCAAATTCGACCCAGGAGCCGCGGTAGGGAATGATCTTGCCCAGGAAGTAGGTGCGGTTCTGAGCAGTCTCAAAGAAGACGCCCGGGGAGCGGTGCAACTGCGAGACAATGACGCGCTCGGTGCCGTTGACAATAAAGGTGCCGTTGGGCGTCATCAGTGGGATATCGCCGAAGAAGACCTCCTGCTCCTTGATGTCGCGGATGGTTTTGTTGCCGGTTTCGGCATCCTTGTCGTAGATGGTGAGGCGCACAGTGACCTTGAGGGGCGCCGAGAAGGTCATGCCGCGCTCCTCGCACTCCTGCTGGTCGTACTTCAACTGCAGGCCGACGGGATCGCCGCACTTGTTACAGAAGTCCGGCGTGTTCTTGTTGTAGGTGCCGCACTTCTGGCAGAGGACGTCGCCGGGCAGAAAGGGATCTGTGATCACCATGGCGCCGCAATGCACGCAGGCGGTGCGCAGGTGGTGCAGTCCTTTCAGGTGGCCGCACTTGCACTCCCAGTTGCCGATCGAGTAGTCAACAAAGTCCAACTGCGAGATGCCGCGGAAGTCGGTAATGGGGAATACAGAGACAAAAACCGACTGCAGACCGGAGTCATCGCGCTCGTTGGGGAGCTTGTCCATCTGAAGGAAGCGCTCGTAGGAACGGCGCTGCACTTCAATCAGGTTGGGTATCTGGGTTGCGGTTGGAATCTTAGAAAAATCGAGCCGGCTACGAATCGCGCGCTTCTCGTTGGACATGTTCACTCCTGAGGCTCCTCTTTCCGGAGCTTGTCGGCTCCGGGCCTGCGCCTGAGTCTCCCGGGCGCTGGCTCACTACGGTAAGAAGATCGAAAAACTGACTGGCGGACCTCCTACATCCAGTCACCACCCATGCGTCCCGGCCGCACATTCGCGTCCGGTCTCAAACATGCCGGGTGCCACCCGGCCAGATAAGGATTCGTGAAGGTCACGCAAAAAACGCCAAGTGGGCATTGCCGTTAACCGGGCGAGTGCGCTAGACTGCGCTCAGTCGCGAGAAGCTTGTGCGGCGATTTTTCCCGGAACTGGAAAAAGCCGCCGGACAGGAAGGTGTGCGCAAGGCATAGTGGGAAGAAGTGATTCTTCCAAACCATACGGGAGACACAAACAGCCCGTAAGGACGCAATGCCTCACGAGCCTGGCTTATCGCCTGTGCCCCCAACCGAATTCTGTTTCGCTACCCTCGTCGATCGCAATGCTCGCTTCTGCGCGACTCGCCAGCCACTTGACCTTGATCGCCGAACCGCCCGTCATGGTTCGGGCTATTCATTGACCTAAATAGGCACATAACCAAAAGCTTGCGTCCGCCGCCAGCGGGCTTGGCTCTGCCCTGGCTTAGGTACGCTTGCGTGCCACTTCACGATTCCAAGAACGCCCTGCCCAACTTGCCGTGATTCCCTAAAAAAATCGGAATAACCCGGACAAGACGCGCACTTTTTATGGTAGCGCGTCCTGGCCGGGCTTGCAAGCCTACTTAATTTCGACGGTCGCGACGCCTTCAAATTTCTTCTTGATGGCCTCGGCCTCTTCTTTGGTTGCGTTCTCTTTGAGAGGCTTTGGAGCGCCATCGACCAAGTCTTTGGCTTCCTTGAGGCCCAGCGAGGTGACTTCGCGAACGGCCTTAATGGTGTTGATCTTGTTGGCGCCGGTGTCCTTGAGAATGACCTCAAATTCGGTCTTCTCTTCGGCCGCCGGAGCCGCTGCGGCCGCGCCTGCGCCCGCCACAACCACCGGAGCCGCGGCAGCCGCCGAAACGCCGAGCCGCTCCTCCAGCTTTTTGACCAGAGCCGCTGCTTCCAGCAGGCTCAATGCAACGATTTGCTCTTCCAACTGCGCTAGATCCGCCATTTTCTTCTCCAATCAGAACTTTTCTTGATTTCACTTACCCGGCCGCTTAGCAACCCTCGAAAGTTTCCGATGCGCCAGACCCGCGCCCTTCCGATTCGCTTCCCAGCCAAAACCCAAATAACCGCTAACAGCTTGCGCCGTTATGCGGCGCCCGCAAACTTTTCTTTCTCGACGCCCTGGTTCAGTACCACTGCCAGGTCGCGTCCGGCCGCGTTGATGACGGTAGCCAGGCGCTGCGCCGGAGAGTTGATGAGGAACAGCAGCTGCGAGAAGAGCTCTTCTCGGCCCGGCATGGTGGCCAGGGCCTTGACGTCATCGGCGTTCAGCAGCTTGCCGTCTACTATGCCGAGCTTGAATTCGAACTCGGCGTTTTCGCCGGCCCACTTGGCAAAAACCTTGGCCAGCGCCACGGGATCGCCGGCGGTGAAGGCCACGGAATTGACGCCCTTGAGGCCCTTGAGGGCCGATTCAACCTGCGTACCGTTGCCGGAGATCGCGGCCAGCGTATTCTTGACTACGCGATATTTGCCACCTACTTCACGGATGACCTTGCGCAGTTCATAATCCTTGGCCACGGTCAGCTTGGAAAAGGTTCCGATGATTGCCGTCGTCGAGCCCTGCAGCTCGTCGGCCAGAATTTTGACCTTCTCCGCCTTTTTTGATCTTGAAATCGCCATTTTTGTGCTCCGCACAGTGAACAGTGATCCGTGAACAGTGGACGGTCTAAAAATCCGCCCTCGATCAATGTTCCCTTTGTCAAATCTCTCTTAAAGCCCTTCGTCCAATACCAGATGTGAACGCGCGGTTACTGTTCGCTTCCCACGGTTCACTGCACCCGGCTAGTGCTTGGCAGCCGCTTCCATGGCGACCGGGTCCAGGGGAACGCCGGGGCCCATGGTCGAGCTCAGCGTGACGCTCTTGATGTATTTGCCCTTGGCCGCCGAGGGCTTTGCGCGAACCACCGAGGTGATGACGGTAGTTGCGTTCTCCACCAGCTTCTCGGGCGGGAAGCTCAGCTTGCCCACTGGTACGTGCACCAGGCTGGTTTTGTCGGCGCGAAACTCGACTTTGCCGGCCTTGATCTCTTTAACCGCCGCGGCCACGTCCATGGTCACGGTTCCGGTCTTGGGGTTCGGCATCAAGCCCTTGGGGCCTAGCACCTTGCCCAGCCTGCCCACCACTTTCATCATGTCGGGCGTAGCAACCAAAGCGTCGAAATCGGTCCAGCCTTCTTTCTGAATCCTCTCGACCATCTCTTCGCCACCCACGTAGTCCGCCCCGGCCTGCTCGGCTTCCTTCTGGCGGTCACCTGAGGCAATTACTGCGACGGTCTTGCTCTTGCCCAGGCCGTGCGGCAGAACCACGGTGCCGCGAACCATTTGATCGGCGTGGCGCGTATCGACGCCGAGGCGCAAGCTGAGATCGACGGTTTCGTCGAACTTTGCGTACTTAACTTGTTTGAGAAGCCCAACTGCATCGGGCAGTGGATACGCGGGCTTGGTCACGGCGGCGCGCGCCTTCGCAATATTCTTGCTGATCTTTGCCATTCGATCCTCGTCTCCCACCGCTTTTGCCAGTCCGCCTGAGCGGAAGCCCGTAACCGGAGGGGCAGCGCTCTGCGCCGCCACATTTCAATGGTTTGAGCTCAAAAGCCGTGGTGCTGATGACGGCCCAGGGATCTCCCTGGACACATTCTGAAATCTTATCGGAGCGGAAGGGGAATTGCAAGGTGTGGACGGCACGGGGTGGGTAAGGCACGGTGGGTGTACCGGCACCCAGTCTCCCATTTTCACAGAAACTGGGTTTCTGGGTTTTTGGGTGGAGTGCGGTCTTTCTATTTCAGTCAGTTAGAGCCAAAACCCAGTTTCCCAGTGGGGAAATCGATTTTTTTTGCTGCGAAATGGGATTTATTTGGCGTAACTCTTTTGATTGTAAGTAGATGAACCGCTCTTGATGTGTGATTTCTGTGCATTTGCATGCTGGTTTTTGCGTTTTTCGCGGCGGTATCTGACTGCGCCGCGGTGCGCGGGCCTTTCGTTTGGTTCCGGGATGGGAGCCGGTGGACGGGTTTTTCCCTGCCCGATTTCTATTGTGCGCTGAATGGAGGGAATTATCGGCAACGGGGCAGGGACGGCAAGTTGCTGGAGGCAGGGGAGATGGGGCGGGGCTGGTTCGGTCTGGGCTTGACGGAAATTTTGGAGCAATTTCCGTGAAACCGGTGAGCCGACCGTTGCGCGAGAGTTGGCCTGAAAAGATGCGCCCGATCGCTGTGATGAGGTGTGACCGGTCCATACGTCCACGGCTGGCTGGCCCACCCTACCACTATCGAGGGGCACCCGCGGTTGGTGGGGCAACCCGCATCCCAGGGGTTAGGGTGGGTCGCCCGTGATCATCTTCCGTTCTGCGACTTTCGTCATTCGCCTTAGCGGCGCGCCATTGTCGCCTATTTGCTGCGTATGCCAACCACCACCAGGCTAACGCCCGCGACGAGAGATAGACCGCTGAGAATCGGCGAAATCGGCAGTGTGCTCTTCTCCTCGTGAGAGACTTGGAGACGGCCTATATCAATGTCTTTCTTTTGGTGCGTGAAACTGATCCCACCAAAAGCGAAGCCTGCGATACCAACGGCAATGAGCAGAATGCCCACGACTATGGCGACTTTCATGGAACCTCCTCTTATGTGATGAAGCGTCTCTTTGTGTCAGGATTGAATCGATGAACGACGGCGAGGTTCCCGGAAATCTCCGTCAACGTACGCTCATCGCCAGTCGTCATCTTGTGCGGCTGGGGGGCTGCTTCGCGCACCTTGCCGAGGCGCCGGTGTGTGCCTGGATGCTTCGATGGTCACCTTCCAGGTGCGAAAGGGAATGTCAACTTTCAAAGCGAGTTAGCTGTGAGCGCCGCTGCGCCGGCCCACTTACTTCTTCAGCACCTTTTCAATCTCTCCCGCTTTCCTTTGTACCTTGCCAGCGAGCTTTTCACCCTTTCCTTTGGCCGTCAGGCGGGGATTGCTTGTGACCTGACCCACCTTCTCCTTGACTGTGCCCTTCACCTCGTGCAGAGTGCCTTTGACTTGGTTCTTCATGCCGTGTGTCATCTTCGTTCTCCTTTGTCTGCGATTCTCCGGTATTGACCAGAGTTTCCGGTCGGATTCCCAGGTATTTTGATCCGGACCACGACGGCTCCGCAGACCCCTACTTCAATGAGTTGGCCTTTTGGTGACTGACCTGCAAGGCGTTCACTACCCGCTTCACATTTGGGACAGACAAAGGGATATGTTCGGGCTTCCCACGCGGGGATCGCGAATTGAAGTCTCCCGTGAGAGTGACCACGTCGTATTTGACGCCTTACTGAACAACATTCTTTGGCGTTCGAGCACCAGACCCCTCTGGGCTTCTTTAATGCATTCGAATTCCGCCGAAGACATAGAACAGCACCAGAAGGATCAGCACCAGCCCGAAAATCCCGATACCTCCACCCGTTCCCCATCTGCGATATCCGTAATAGCCACCTCCGCCGCCCAATGCGAGCAGGAGTACGACAATCAGCAAGATCATTAGCATGGAAACCTCCCTTCAAATCCAGCCATGCTTCCATCTTCCAAACCCGGTTTATGGCTCGAGCATCGAAACGGGCAATCCAGCCGTTGGAGATCTCTCATGTGCACGGCCGTGGCTACATAGCTTCCCGTCGGAAGGTTGAATGGCCGAATTTCACTCCAGATAAGAAATTTACGGCAATTCTGGGTGTCTTGGATGTTCAAAATTGCTCACGCTGCCAACCGATATCATGACCTGCTACCTGGGCTCGGGGCTGGCTCATCCTCAACTCCAAAACGCTCGGAGCGGCGGCTGCCCACATCGGACCGCCACAAAGGATTGGGTACCCCATGTCTCTCTCCGCCGCGGCGGAGAGAGACATGGGAATGTAGGATGTCGGCATGACGAAGGGCCTGATTCGGTAGCAGCAAGCCGGCTGTTCCCATTTCATTCCCTTCAGTTGTTCTCACCGCCTTGCTCACCCTGGCGCGGAGCCGGCGCGTGAGTTATTCGAGCGATCTCTGCAGGCGATGCGCATCCGCTACGATTTTGTCGTTTGTGGATACGTGGTGATGCCCGGAACACATCCATCTCCTGCCGTCAAACCTCGAATACTACCATTTGGTGCCCTTGAACTAAGGGCACAACAGTCTGCGCATAGCCATCCTTGAAGTTGAATTTCAAACTTCGTCGTTGCGGCGCCAGATACACGCGGGAAGGTTCTTTAGCCGTCCGCAGGGCAAGGTTCACATTGGCGAGCGGAATCGCTTCTTCGACAATATCCAGGTCCGGTGCGCGACGGCTGGCCGGGTAGTGCAACAGGTGTACGATTCGCTTGCCGTCTTGCCCGGTCACCGTTGTTTCAGCAGTGGAGGGAAGTTCCGCCTTCACCAAAGGATGGGGCAAAAGGCGGCGAAGGCAATTTCTCACCAATAATTTGTGGACGCGGTAGGCGTTGTTTGCATAGGACTCAAAAATCGGGAAAGAAATATAGATGATGCCGCCGCGTTGTGCGACAGCCGCCTGATCCGTGGGCTGGTTGAAGGGCGTTTGATGATGCGAACTGAAATGCTCGTAAGTGCGGTCGAAGTATGGTTTCCAGATTCGAGCCAGCATATCCGTGCCCGAGCGGGTTTTGACGACCGATCCAGGGACGTAGGTAAACTCCACCATCGGTTCGATGTCTTCGTTCGCGCCTTCCAGAACCTCGAAGTAGTCGCCGCGGTCTCCCTGGTACGGTGATGCGCCCAGGTATTCAAGACCCAGCTCCTCCATCGCAAATCGCTTTCCGTCCATATCCAGGCCCGACTCGTGGCTGAGGATCAGCTTGCCACCGCCGGCCACAAAGCTTCGCGTCCGGCTCAACAACTCTTGATCGAAACGATGCGTGTCAGGAAGTATCAGGACTTTGTACTGGGAGAAGTCGGATTCCCGGTCAAGTACGTCGAACTGATAGTGCAACTCGGCGAGCATATTGGTGACACCTGCATCCGATGGAGCTACCGTCCCAGCCACCAACGACACGGAAGTGGAAAGAAAACCAATCTCCGTCACCGCGTGCGCACCAACGCACCACGGCTCTTTTTCCGCAACGCTTTCGTACGTGTGTCCAATGCGGTCGTAGACGGGTTTCAGCAGTTGCCCGCGCGGATGCATCTGATCGCCCAGTGAACATTTACCGGCCTG
Organism: uncultured Acidobacteriota bacterium; assembly: GCA_963830225.1. Lineage (GTDB taxonomy): Bacteria > Acidobacteriota > Terriglobia > Terriglobales > Acidobacteriaceae > Telmatobacter. The sequence goes on from CAWHLO010000002.1 coordinate 526,486, forward strand.
CGCCAGCATACGGAAGCATTCGTAGTCCAATGCGGCCTGGTTGCGCAGCGAACCGAAATCTCCCCAGGTGCGGTGGAATCGCGCGTCCATCCCCAAAAATTCCAGACCGAAGTTGCGCACATATCGCGACATCACCGCGAAATGCGTGTATCCCCAGCCGCCGCCCGGCAGCGACTCAATTTCGATCTGGGTGTAATGCTTCAGGTAAGGCCGCATGCCCACCCTCACCTGGCCATTAAAGAAGATGGCAGCCTTAGGCCGATATCGCCGTACGACGGACTCGAGGCGGTCCATGGTTCGAAGAATGACCATTTCCGCATGTTTGGCGCGATCCTCTTGCTTGCTGGAGTCCAAACCCAGCTTTTCCCGCTCCTGTATGCAGTAATGACAGAAGCACCCATAGGACGGATAATGGACAATATCAAACCAGAAACCGTCAACCGGATAATTTTTGGCTACTTCCTCAGCCTGCGCGGCCACGTAATCGAGATAGGGTGTATTCGTGCATAGCCGTTTCCAGCCTGCCTCCAGGGGGGTAGCGCCATCCACAGCTCCCCGCTCGTCCAGAACCCGCCAATCTGCGTGTTGCTCGGCCGCAAATTGATCCCACATCACCGTGATGTACACCGGAGTCAGGATATCCGCTTTATGGCAGGCGGTAATCATCTCCCCCAGTAAGTCGATCTTTAATCCGGGATGGACAGGCCCTACCTTGCTGGGGTAATAGGCCATGCCATGATGACCTTTGGCAAATATGTTGATGGAATTGACATGAGCATCCTTTAGCGTCTGCACGAACGCTTGCGCATCAAAGTCTGCTGCGACGTCGGTGATGAGCGGCGAAGTATGAAAATCCAGGTGGACTTGCCGAAAGCGCAGCCCCTTCGGGTCGAAGGGCACCGTTGGCATCGGCACGTCCGGTGCGGAACTTTCTGTTTGCGCTTCCACGACAGGTGGAATCGAGCCGAGACCTGCCGCCAAACTGAGCGACTTGACGAATGATCGCCGTGTCAAAGGATCCATTTCTTACCTCGAATCAGTATTGTACTTGCCCCAACATGCACGCCGGGATTCCTGCTCTTAGCTCCCGGCACCCAAAAGCCCACGAGCAGCGTGGCCCCCATTTTCAGGCCTCGGAAATCGGTAGTCACTTGGAACTGTGTTGAATACGCTGCGCATCTGGAACTGTCAAGGGCGGAGTAAAACTGAACTGATTGGCTGCCGAATGGCTTTCCGGAGAGAGGGTTTTGTGTCATGCTTGCTGCCATGGGAAACAAAGACAAAGGCCGAAAAGAAGCGAAGAAAGCTCCGAAACCGAAACCCAAACCCGAACCCGGACGCAGGCACGAATTGTTTACGCCGGCGCCGCCGAAATAGGGGCGGGGAACTGAGGCGGCAGGCGCCGTCAGCAGCGGTGAGTCTTCAGGGATTCGGGGTGTTGAGTTGCCGGATCGGACACGTGGGCGCACGCCTTTGCAGCATTCTTGCTGATTTTTGCCATAATGTGTAATTCCTGTTCTGCGCACTGCAGCGTTGGGTGCTTCGCGCCGGCATTTCAGACAGATTCAACTTTCCTGGTGCAGTCTGCCAGAAATCCTGGACACGATCAGGTTCAGGTTGAGACCGAAAAAGGACAGGGGCTAAAGCCTCAGTTCTTCAAATGCTGTCTTTTCAGCACGACTGAAGTCGTGTCCTGACACAAAACATACAGGATGAGATTTGCGGCGGACCGCACCAGGATTGCCTGGGCCGCAATCAGATTGGATGTTGTCGCAAGCATCCTCGTCGTCAGGCTGAGATTCTTGCTTTATCCCGGGTCTCAAAATCGAAACCTGGGGCGCTCAGATTTCAGTTCAGCTTGCTCTCAAGACTTGGACCCGCCACTCCCCTTGTCTCGGCGCTGCCGACGGTATGGAACTGCGGGTGTGCCAGCCCGATGATTAATTTCCGAATGACAACGCTATAAGCTCCAGCTTCCCTGAAGGATTGCGGTCTCAGCGCCGTTATGCGAGCGAAAGCAAGGCATGGTCAAAATTGACCAGCGCGGAAGTCTTCACATTGCTAAAGATAGCTTAGGCAATAGACCGCGACGGTCAGTCTGCTTAAGGAGAAATCTGAGTCCATGGCGCTGAAAGAAATTGACCTGCGCATCGTCGAGGATGTCATGCCGGAGACTGCGGAGCAAAAGCTAGAGGGCACGGAGGACATTCTCGGCAACAGCCCGTACATTTCCAGAGTGAGGGAGTTCATTGCCCGCGTTGCGGGGACAAATACCACCGTGCTGATCACCGGCGAGACAGGTACCGGTAAGGAACTCGTCGCCAGGGCTATTCACCGCAACAGTCTGCGTGCAAAGAGGCCTTTCATTGCCATCAATTGCGCCGCGGTGACCGAGACTCTATTGGAGAGCGAGTTATTCGGCCACGAGCGGGGAGCGTTTACCGGCGCCGATAAATCCAGGTTCGGAATCTTTGAAGCCGCGCACGGAGGTACGCTTTTTCTTGATGAAGTTGCGGAAATGTCGCCCGCGGCGCAGGCAAAACTGCTGCGCGTGCTCGCCGACGGCGAGATCCAACGGGTGGGCTCCACGATCGCCCGGCATGTAGATGTGCGTGTTCTGGCTGCGACCCACAGAGAGCTGGAAGACTGGGTTCGCGAAGGCCTATTCCGCGAGGACCTCTATTATCGTCTCGCGGTTGTGCCGGTGCATCTGGCACCTCTTCGCGAGCGTGCAGAAGACATAAGCGAGATGAGCCGTGCGCTTTCGCTCCGCATAGCCGCGGAAATCAAGGTTCCCGCTCGCCCGGTCAGCTCCGCCGCGCTGGAAAAGCTGCGGCGATATTCGTTTCCGGGAAATGTGCGTGAACTGCAAAATCTCCTCGAGCGGGCTCTGATTCTTGGCCAAGGTTCCGAATTGCAGCCGGAAGACTTTCAGCTTCAATCTTCTCCTGCGGCGGGGCCGCAGCCGGCGAAGGAATTGACCGCGGAGGTGCTCGCAACCCGGTTGCCGAAGCATCTGACTCTTCGCCAGATCATGACTCAGGTTGAGCGAGCGCTGATTGCCCGTTCTCTCGATCTCAACAATGGCGTTAAGGCGGAAGCAGCTCGGAACCTGGGGCTCTCGCGTAGCGATTTCGCTTATAGGATTAACAAGTACGGCATGCTTGCGACCCAGGAAGAAAATACAGCAGGCGGCGCTGTCTAAAGTCTTGCCGCCGACGCCTTCTATCAGAACGGCACAGGGACCGAGGTGCTGTTGCTGGCAATGGAAGCGCCGCTTTCGTATCGCCGCGACTGAACTATATGGGCCAGAGCTCTCCAATGACAGCAAGTTGGCGTGTCAGCAGGTTTGTGGTGATTGTGGGTAATGGCCCGCAGGGAGTCTGGGGCAGCACGATGTGGTTCAGGCAACCCTCCAATGACTTTCCGTAAAACAGGCTTTTGTGTCATGCTTGCTGCCATGGGAAACAAAGATAAAGGCCGAAAAGAAGCAAAGAAAGCTCCGAAACCAAAACCCAAACCCGAACCCGGGCGCAAGCGCGAGTTATTTACGCCGGCGCCGCCGAAATAGGGCGGGGAACTGAGACGGCAGGCGCCGTCAGCAGCGCAGATTTTTTCAGGGATTCGGGGCTTTGAGTTGCCGGATCGCGGTCGCCGGATCGGGAACCGCTGCTTCATGCGCGACGATGCGCCAGCCGCGGGGATCTTTTTTTGCCACGACCAGATTGACGCCGAATGCCTTCTGGCCGGCGTTGGTCGACTGGTAGCGCGTGATGGCGTAAAAGAGATTGCCGCTGCAGTCTACCGAAACCAGCTCAATGGAATCGATGTGGTAGTGCGCATCGATGCCGTGCTGTACATACGCCCGGATGGCGGGGCGCCCGCGCACAATTCCGGTAACAAAGTGCTGCGTGAGATAGAAGGCGTCAGGGGCGTAAAGGGCGGCTACCCTTTCCGCATTCCCATTGTTATATCCGGCGATCCACTCGGCGATGATTTGCCGCGCCGCGCTGGTGGCCTGCTGGATGGAGCAGGATGCATCGGCGGGGTTTGCTGCGGGGGCAGCAACGCTGGTTGATTGGGCCAGGGCCAGGTTGGCTGCGGCAAGAATCAGGCAGAAAACGAATGCGATCTTCATCTCGCTTCCTCGTGCCATGCGAAAGTTCCCGATTGCATTGAAACTTGCAGAATTATACGGCGAAAGTGGCCGGCTGGCTTTCGGGGGGTGCGGTCTGGGTAAAGAAAAACGGCCTTCTCCGTAGCGGGGAAGGCCGTTTTCGTGGGATTGCGGTGGTTTGGGTGCTTACGGGACGACTTCAATGCCCACGGAGCGGGCGGTGCCCTTGATGGTCCTGATGGCCGTTTCAACCGAGGCGGCGTTGAGATCGGGCATCTTCTGGGTGGCGATCTCGCGAACCTGCTTCTCAGTCACCGAGCCCTTTTTGTCCTTGTTGGGCGTACCGGAGCCTTTGTCAATGCCGGCGGCCTTCTTGAGGAGGATGGAAGCCGGGGGCGTTTTGGTGACGAAGCTGAAGGTGCGGTCAGCGTAAACGGTGATGACGACCGGGATGATGAGGCCGGCCATATCCTTGTTCTGCGTGCGCGCGTTGAACTGCTTGCAGAACTCCATGATGTTGACCTGCGCCTGGCCCAGGGCGGGGCCGACGGGCGGTGCGGGTGTGGCTTTGCCGGCTTCGATCTGCAGTTTCACATAGCCGGTAATTTTCTTTGGCGCCATTTGGTTCCTTCGGAACCAGCTACTAGCTCCTAGCTTCTAGCTGTCAGCTGGTTATTGTTATGCAAATTTTGGTGTTGCTTCTTCAGCGTTCACTTCAAACCGGGGCTCGCCAGGAAAGCTGGACCGGCTAGAAGCTAGAAGCTAGTAGCTGGAAGCTGCAACTACTCAATCTTTTCGACTTTGCCGAACTCGAGCTCGACGGGGGTGGAGCGGCCGAAGATGGTGACCATGACCTTGAGGGTCTCGCGATCTTCGTTGATCTCGTCGACCACGCCGTTGAAGTTGGCAAATGGCCCGTCGGTGATGCGGACGGACTCGTTCTTCTCGAACTTGATCTTGAGGCGGGGCTTTTCCTTGGCGGTCTCAGAGCGGAAGAGGATGGAACTGACTTCTTCTTCAGAGAGGGCGACAGGCTTGTCGCCGGTGCCCAGGAAGCCGGTGACTTTGGGCGTGTCTTTGAGAACGTGCCAGAGCTGGTTGTCCAGTTCCATTTCGACGAGGACGTAGCCGGGCAGGAAGACGCGCTCGACGGTACGCTTTTTGCCGCCGATGATCTCAGTGACGGGCTCAGTGGGAATCATGACACGGCCCACGCGGTCAGTGAGGCCGAAGGCCTCGATGCGGCTCTGGATAGACTCCTTCACCTTGCGCTCGAAGCCTGAGTAAGCGTGGAGAATGTACCAGCGGAAGCGCTCATTGCGCTGGGGCAGTTCTTCCTGCTCCTCGCCGGACTCCTGCTCCTCGCCGGACTCCTGCTCTTCGCCAGACTCCTGCTGCTCGGCAGTCTCCTGTTCCTGCTCGGTGGACTCCTGCTGCTCGGCAGTTACCTGTTCCTGCTCGGTGGACTCCTGCTGCTCGGCAGTTACCTGTTCCTGCTCGGTGGACTCCTGCTGCTCGGCAGTTTCCTGCTTCTGCTGCTCGGCGGAGTCCTGCTGCTGCTCGACAGCCTCCTGCTCGACGGATTGTTGTGTTTCGTCAGTCATTCAGTGTTTGTCTCCGTGGCCGAGGGGCTATTGCGAACCAACCAGCCTTGCGATCAGGTGTTGAACGCCGAAGCGGAAGATCGCGTCCACAACAAAAAAGAACAGCCCAAAGAGGAAGACGGCAACGAGCACGACCCAGGTGGTTACCTCGACTTCCTTTCGCGAGGGCGCAACCACTTTGCGCATCTCGGCCCGCACGTCAGTGAGAAAGCGCTTGAAATCGTTCCAGACGCCAACGATTTTATCGAACATATTCGGTTCCGAATTCGACGCCCGCTTTTTGGCGGGGGCCTGCCTTTCTTCGCCGTTCACGAGAGTTGCCTTCGATGCCATACTACCGTTCCTCAACGCCGCGCCTTCCACTGCACGCAATTTTTAGCTCAATCTGGCAGGGGCGGAGGGATTCGAACCCCCAAGTCCGGTTTTGGAGACCGGCAGTTTAACCGTTGAGCTTACGCCCCTAAAATGCAGCTATCGGCTATCAGCCGTCAGCTTTCAACTCTTTTGCGGGAGACTCGCATGTTTTGTTCTCCTCCCATGGAGCTGGAAGCTAATGGCTGGAAGCTAAAAGCTGTGATTACTTCGACTCCTTGTGCGGCGTGTGCTTGCGGCAACGGTTACAGAACTTCTTGAACTCGAGACGGCCGGTGGTCGTCTTCTTGTTCTTGGTGGTCGAGTAATTCCGCTCCTTACACTCGGTGCACTGCAATCTTACAATGTCACGCATCTCAAATCCCTTCAGTGGTCAGTGAACAGTGGTCAGTGAACCGATCTTTTGCGGCAGCTCGATCTTTCGTGCCTGGGTTCCGACCCCTGTTCCCTGATCCCTATTTCTCCTACTTCACAATCTCCGAGATGGTACCGGCGCCCACCGTACGTCCGCCTTCGCGGATGGCAAAGCGCAAGCCCTTCTCCAGCGCCACCGGCGTGATCAGCTCCACCGTCAGCGACACATTGTCGCCAGGCATCACCATCTCCACGCCTTCCGGCAACTCCGCCACTCCCGTCACGTCCGTCGTGCGGAAGTAAAACTGCGGACGATAGCCCTTGAAGAACGGCGTATGACGGCCGCCCTCTTCCTTGCTCAGTACGTAAACTTCGCCCTTGAACACCGTGTGCGGCGTAATCGAGCCAGGCTTGGCCATCACCATCCCGCGCTCCACGTCTTCCTTGGGAATGCCGCGAAGCAGAAGCCCGGCATTGTCGCCCGCCAGACCTTCGTCCAGCTGCTTCTTGAACATTTCCACGCCCGTCACCACCGTCTTGCGCGTGTCGCGGAAGCCCACAATCTCGGCATCCTCGCCCACCTTGATCTTGCCGCGCTCGATACGGCCCGTCACCACCGTGCCACGGCCAGAGATCGAGAAGATGTCTTCAATCGGCATCAGGAACGGCTGATCCACAGGACGCTCCGGCTGCGGCACGAACTTGTCCACCGCCTCCATCAGTTCGTCGATCTTCGCTTCCCACTCCGCCTCGCCGTTCAGCGCCAGCAGAGCCGATCCCCGAACCACCGGCACATCGTCGCCCGGAAACTGGTACTTGGTCAGCAGCTCGCGGACTTCCATCTCCACCAGGTCGATCAGCTCGGTGTCTTCCACCGCGTCGCACTTGTTCAGGAACACCACGATGTAAGGCACACCCACCTGACGGGCCAGAAGCACGTGCTCCTTGGTCTGCGGCATCGGGCCGTCGGTCGCCGCCACCACCAGAATCGCCCCGTCCATCTGCGCCGCACCGGTGATCATGTTCTTGATGTAGTCGGCGTGGCCCGGGCAGTCCACGTGCGCATAGTGGCGGTTCTGCGTCGAATACTCCACGTGCGCCGTCGCAATCGTAATGCCGCGCTCACGCTCCTCAGGAGCGTTGTCGATCGAGTCAAACGACCGGAACTTGATATTCGGGTCATTCTTCGCCAATACCTTCGTGATCGCCGCCGTCAGTGTCGTCTTCCCGTGATCAATGTGACCAATCGTTCCCACGTTCACGTGCGGCTTGCTGCGGTCAAACTTTTCCTTCGCCATTCTCGATTCCTTCCGTTGGACTTATTGCTTACCGCCCCGGGCTTGCCGGGTATCAAAAAAAACCAGCGCCGCCTCAGTAGTACGCGTACGCTCTGAAATACCGCTGCCGCAACTCGGCGGGCACCTGCTCGACCAGCCGCAGGTAGCGCTCGCGGGTGAGGCCCTGGTCAGAGACGGGAAGCGCTTTATACAGGGCAATTGCCTCCTTGCCCAGCAGTCCGCGATTCAAAATCGTCTCGTAGTCGCGGATCCGCAGGCGTGCCCTGGTGACGCGATCCAAAAAGACGTCAACCTCACGTGCGTCAAAGACGGCATCGAGGAGGGCATGAAGCTGCGCGTAGCCTTTCTCATCAGTGACCGCTATTGCTGCCTGTTCAAACATCGTTTTCCGCACCCGTTTACGACGTATTCAGATCTTCCGGTTACCACCAACTCTGGAGCGGGAGACGGGACTCGAACCCGCGACCAACAGCTTGGAAGGCTGTGACTCTACCACTGAGTTACTCCCGCAAAAACAGCCTTTAGCTTTCAGCCGTCAGCTTTCAGCTTTTACTCGCCTCTGCTCGCCTTATCGGCAGGGCCCGACTACTTAGAGGCCAGAAGCTAAAAGCTGAAGACTGATAGCTGAAAGCTGAATTTCTGGAGCTGATGACCGGGCTTGAACCGGTGACCTCTCCCTTACCAAGGGAGTGCTCTACCAACTGAGCTACATCAGCCCTTAACTGCCAGCTAAGAGCTGTTCTTCTCTTCGCCGCGCCTAACTTTCTCTGCCTGGCGGGCGACTACCGTCCGCAACGCCAGGGCACCGATGACGATGAGTGGAACCAACCTCAGGTCCACCGGTCTGCCGAAGACGCTGACCTTACCCGCGTCCATGGTGAACCAGACCAATAACGCCAAACAACCGTACAACGCCAGGGCTACCCAAAACTTCCGCTCAAGATCCCGACCGGTGCTGCGCGCCTTTCCGGTGGTGCGCTCCTGGGCAAGGTCAATTTCGGAACTTTGCCGCGCGCGCATTTGAGTACCCCAAAAAACCGTGGTGCACAGGGGAGGATTCGAACCTCCGTAGCTCGCAAGGAGCGGCAGATTTACAGTCTGCTGCCATTAACCACTCGGCCACCTGTGCCCAACCCTTCCTGTCTCCATTTTCGCCCATTTCAGCGCACCAAGCATCGTCCGGAGAGACCCCGGAAACTTGACTGCATGTGCACCTCAGTGGGATCGCCGTGGTGGACAGGCCCAGCAACGGAAAAGCCCGGCGCTGGAGGAAAACTGTTGCCGTTTCGAGACCCGTTTGTGCTTCCGTAAGTGGAGCTGGCGAAGGGATTTGAACCCCCGACCCTCTGATTACAAATCAGATGCTCTACCAGCTGAGCTACGCCAGCCCATCCCACCCGGAAACCGCCCCGGATGTTCGATGTATGAGCGGACACACTGACCTTCCACGCATACTCGGCACAGAAACTAAGGTTAGCATACGACCGCACCCGGAGCAAACACGGAGAGGTCAGGAAAATTCAGGAAATTTCGTCATTGCGGAGGACCTCAAGAAAGCGCAAATCTTCCTCGCTGAGGGAAGCGTGTTCGAGCAGGTCGGGGCGGTTGCGGAGGGTCTTCAGCAACTGCTGCCGGCGGCGCCAGCGGCGGATTGCGAGGTGGTCGCCGCCGAGCAGAATTTCAGGCGCGCGGAGGCCGCCGAATTCGGCCGGGCGGGTGTAGTGCGGGTAGTCAAGAAGGCCTCCGGAGCCGTGCTGGGAGCGGGGAACGCCCTCGATGCCGGTGTCGATTTCAGCGTCGGCGGCGCCGAAGCTCTCGAACTCGCCGGAGGCCTCGTTGCCGAGGACGCCGGGGACAAGGCGCATGACGGTGTCGACGACGACGGCGGCAGGCAGCTCGCCGCCGCTGAGGACGTAGTCGCCTATGGAAAGCTCGGTGTCGCAGTAGAGCTCGTTGATGCGCTCGTCGACGCCCTCATAGCGGCCGCAGAGGAGGACGACGCGGTCGAGGCGGGCGAGATCGCGGGCGATGGCCTGGGTGAAGGGACGGCCCTGGGCGGAGAGGAGGATGACCTGGGTGCGCGCAGGTGGTTCGGTTCCCTCAGGGGCTAAAGCCCGTTTTTCTTCCTCGGATACTTCGGCACCCTTCGGCAAGCTCAGGGCAGGCTCAAAGTCGTGCCCTTTCAAAACCGCGCCACGACTCGGGTCGCGCTCGGGTTTGGGCTGGATGCCGAGGGAGGCGAGGGCTTCGGCGATGGGTTCGGGCTTGAGGACCATGCCTTCGCCGCCGCCGAAGGGGCGGTCGTCGACGGTGCGGTGGCGGTCATGGGTGAAGTTGCGGAGGTCGTGCGTGGCGATGGTCACCAGCCCCTCGGCCTGGGCGCGGCGGACGATGCCGTGCTCGAAGATTCCGGCGAAGAAGCCGGGGAAGATGGTGACGATGTCGAAGCGCATGTTTGAAAAGCAGCTATCAGCCTTCAGCTGTCAGCTTTCAGCTCTGTGTTGCGAAGGGTAACGGTGGTGCTTCTGCATGAGGGCTGAGAGTTAGAGGCTAAAGGTTGAGAGTTTGTTTTACCTTTCTGGCTTTGATGATAAATCCGCGCGGATCTGGCGCATCTGGGCTATTCTCTGAGGAAGGAAAAGCCGCTGTAACATGTGCTTGAACCGGAAACGCGGAGCGGAGCGATGACGCACCAGGAATTGCTGAACCAGAGGAGAGCCGAGATACTCGGTATCGCATCCAGGTACGGAGCCCGCAATGTGCGTGTGTTCGGTTCTGTCGCCCGCGCCGAAGCCGACGAGCAAAGCGATATTGATTTTCTGGTGGAGATGGAAGCGGGGCGGTCTCTCTTCGATTTGGGCGGCATGCAATCCGAGCTGGAGTCAGCGCTCGGACGCCCGGTGGACGTTGTCACCGAAAAGGCGCTAAAAGCGCGCATCCGCAGCCGTGTACTCCGGGAGGCAATTCCCGTATGAGAGACCCGCTCTTCCGGTGAAGACTTCCAGCCATCGCTAAAGAGTTCAACTTCAGTGCGAATTTCCGGGTTCGTTGAGATCGACCAGGCCTTCGGGCAGCGCCATTTCTACTCGCCTGGCTTCAAGGTCGATTTTGCGCAGATAGCTTTTGGCGAAGGGGACGAGGACTTCGCCGTTGGCGCCGCGGATGACGAGGATTGCAACGGGGCCGGCGGTGCGGTCTACGTCTTCGATGACTCCGACTGTGGCGGGCGGAGGGCCGGTTTCCGCGGAGTTGGCAACGTCGATGACGGTGCAGCCGATGAGGTCGCCGATGTAGACCTCGTCTTCACCGAGGGGGGCGCGCTGGGCGATGGGGATGGCGACGATGAGGCCGGTGAGCGTCTCGGCGGCGGAGATGGAGTCAATGCCGGCGAAGTGCAGCACCATGCCGCCCTTGTGAGGCCAGTGATGGATGAGCTCGACCTCGCGGGAAGGCGCGGCGGCGTCTGGGGGGATGAGCCACAGACGCCTGCGCTCGGCAAATTTCTCAGGGAAATCGGTGAGGATCTCGGCGAGGATTTCGCCTTTGCGTCCCTGTGGGCGGCGAATCCGCGCCAGCCACGCCCATGGGTCCCGCGCGGTCAAGATTTGGAGCTCCGGACAGGGCCGGACGCGGAAAGGACCACGTCAGCCTTCGTCGTCCTCTTCCAGGATGTCGAGCGTGTAGCGGTGGTGCAGCTTCATGCTCACGGCGCCCAGTATGGTGCGTACGGAACGGGCCGTGCGTCCCTGTTTGCCGATGACTTTGCCGACATCCTGTGGAGCAACGCGGAGTTTGAGGATCGTATTTTCATCCCGTTCAACCGATTCGACTTCAACGGCGGACGGCTCATCGACCAAAGCCCGCGCGATTTCACGGACCAGGTCATCAACTGCGACCATATCGAATTGGGTCATGCTCTTGCCTCTGACCGGTTACATCCCAAAACTGGCTACCTGAGTCTGTGGGCGAATAGTAGCAGTACCTTTCGCCAACAGCAAGTGCCAGGCACCGGAAAATACTGCGGGAAGAGGGAATCAGACCGCAGCCGTGTCAGCAGTCGAGTCAGGGGCCGGTACGGGAGCCGGTTCGGGAGCCGGGCTTCCGGTGGGGGCGGTTTCAGGCTCGGCAACGGGCGTCTTGGCCACCAGTTTTGCGACGATGGGCGAAAACTGGGCGCCAACGCCACGCCAGTAATCGATGCGCTCGCGCTTGAGTACGACAGAGGCCGGGTTGGTGCGGGGGTTGTAAGTGCCGACAACCTCAATGGAGCGGCCATTGCGGGCGCGGTCCTTTTCAATGACCACGATGCGGTAGTAGGGCTGCTTGCGGGCGCCAACGCGCGCCAAACGAATCATCACCACAGCGGTAGAGTTCCTTTCAACGTCACTAGGGTCTGTTGCGGTCTTTTGGAATTGCCCTTGCCGGGCGGCATTTTCAAGCGGCGCGCGGCCAAACGAAAGGCCAGACTTGTCGTCCGGCCTGGGCAAGACACAACACCCAAGTATCGCCGAAAACAGGCGTTTGAGGCAACCTGGAAAAGAAAGTGATGGGAATTTGCAGGGAAAGTGCGAAGAGGAGGAAGTTTCGCCGGGATTTCGTTGACCTCATCCCGGTTTCTTGGTATTGTTAGAGGGTTCCGCAAGAACGCGGCTGCAGGTGTGTTCAACGGCAATCGCGTAAGGGCAACCGGTTCCAGAATCATGGGCATTGGTGGTTGCCCGGGCAGGCCAGATGGCCGGCCATACAGATCACGGGTTCGCTCCTTCTTGCGGGGGCGCGTGAATGATCGCATCGGCGCTCGCGCGTTCTCCACCTTGGAGGGCTATGCGAGCCGGGACCGGCGATACGGAGCGGGCTCCGCCAAGGCGGACGACCGGCCACCGTCGCGGTTCTCGTCTGAGAAGGGAACGAAGGCAGACGCGAAGCAGCAACTAGAGGGCTTTTGTGCGCTCAGGTGCAAAGAGATTTGCGCGCTGTGCCATGGAAAGCCGGTTGATGCATGCGCGGCTGGCAGGTAGGAACGCTTCAAAGGGATTGTGGAGTAAGGAGTTTCAGTTTGCCTACTTTTAATCAGCTTGTCCGCAAGGGACGTACGGCTCCCCGTTACAAGACGGCGTCGCCGGCGCTGCAGTCTTCTCCGCAGCGGCGCGGTGTGTGCACGCGTGTGTATACCCAGACGCCCAAGAAGCCGAACTCGGCGCTGCGTAAGGTGGCCCGCGTGCGGCTGACCAACGGGATCGAGGTCACCACCTATATTCCGGGCATTGGCCATAACCTGCAGGAGCACTCGATTGTGCTGATTCGCGGCGGCCGTGTGAAGGATCTGCCCGGCGTGCGGTATCACGTGGTGCGTGGAACGCTGGATGCGGTGGGCGTGGCCAATCGCAACCAGGGCCGGTCAAAGTATGGGGCCAAGCGCGCCAAGGGCAGCAAGTAATAAAGCCGAGCTGTTGGCTGTTTGCCGATAGCTGAAGTTGAGGGATTTATGCCGAGAAAAGGGCACATTGGCAAGCGGGAAGTGGCGCCGGATCCGGTTTACGGATCGACGCTGGTGACCAAGTTTGTGAACTCGATGATGTGGGGCGGCAAGAAGTCGACTGCCCAGAACATCTTCTACCAGGCGATGAAGAATATCGAGGCCCGTGGCGGCGGCGAGGAAGCCATCAAGCTCTTCAAGAAGGCGGTGGAGAACTGCAAGCCGTTGCTGGAAGTGAAGACCCGCCGGGTGGGCGGCGCCAACTATCAGGTGCCGATCGAAGTCAATCCCGACCGGCGTACCTCACTGGCGATTCGCTGGCTTATCTCTTATGGCCGCAACCGCGGCGAAAAGGGCATGGTGGAAAAGCTGTCGAACGAGCTGCTGGATGCGGCAAACGGGCGCGGCGCGGCCATGAAGAAGAAGGAAGACGTTCACCGCATGGCCGAGGCCAACAAGGCCTTTGCTCACTACCGCTGGTAGGAAATGCAGCCGCTAGCTACTAGCCGTTAGCTGTCGGTGGCAGATTTAGTTGAGAGTCGGGTCGCCCCGGAGGGGCGGTTCCGGAAACAAAGATCTAGAGGCTGGCAGCTAGAGGCTGGCAGCTAGTTACAACCGCGGGCAGAGAAGCCCGCAAGGATGAAATAGCTTTGGCTCGCAGCATACCTCTAAATCGCTGCCGAAACATCGGCATTATGGCGCATATCGACGCCGGCAAGACGACAGCGACGGAGCGCATCCTGTTTTATACCGGCATCACGCACCGCATTGGCGAAGTGCATGAAGGCACGGCGACCATGGACTACATGGAGCAGGAGCAGGAGCGCGGCATTACGATTACGTCGGCCGCGACCACCTGCATGTGGCAGAACATCCGCATCAACATTATCGATACTCCGGGCCACGTGGACTTTACCGCAGAGGTGGAGCGCAGCCTGCGCGTGCTTGACGGCGCGGTGGCGCTGTTCGACTCGGTGTCAGGCGTGCAGCCGCAGACCGAGACGGTGTGGCGGCAGGGCGACAAGTACAAGGTTCCGCGCATCTGCTTTGTGAACAAGATGGACAAGAACGGCGCGGACTTTGAGCACGTTCTTGAGACGATTCGCAAGCGCCTGGGCGCGCGGCCCGTGGCTCTGCAGATCCCTGTGGGCGCCGAGGCCGGGTTCAAGGGTGTCATCGATCTGATCGAGATGAAGGCAATTCTCTGGCACGACGAGACGATGGGCGCCAAGTATTCCGTGGAGCCGATTCCGGCGGAGCTGCAGAAGAAGGCCGAGGCCTTCCGGATGCAGCTGATCGAGATCATCGCCGAGACCGACGATGTGCTGCTGGAGAAGTTCCTGGAGGGTGAAACCCCCACTACGGCGGAGCTCAAAGCCGGTATCCGGCAGGCCACCATCGATCTGAAGGTCTTCCCGGTGCTTTGCGGAAGCGCCTTCAAGAACAAGGGCATACAGACTCTGCTCGACGCGGTTGTCGACTACCTGCCCAGCCCGCTCGATATTCCCCCTGTTGAAGGCATCGATCCCTCCCATCACTCCACGATTCTTACCCGCAAGCCGGAAGACGCCGAGCCGTTCTCGGCGCTGGGCTTCAAGATCATCAACGATCCCTATGGCAAGCTCTGCTTCATCCGCGTGTATTCGGGTTCGGTGAAGACCGGCGACACGGTGCTGAATCCGCGCACCGGCAGGACCGAGCGTGTGGGCCGCCTGGTAAAGATGCACGCCAACAAGCGCGAGGATGTGACGGAGGTTTACGCCGGCGACATCTGCGCGTGCGTGGGTTTGAAGGAGCTGAAGACCGGCGATACGCTTTGCACGCCGCAGCATCCCATTGCTCTGGGCGCCATCACCTTCCCGGAAACGGTGATTGCGGTGGCTATTGAGCCGAAGACCAAGGCCGACCAGGAAAAGATGGCCGTGGCGCTGGCGCGGCTGGCCGATGAGGATCCCACCTTCAAGGTGCGCACGGACGAGGATTCAGGCCAGACGATCATCAGCGGCATGGGCGAGCTGCACCTGGAGATTCTTGTGGACCGCATGAAGCGCGAACACAAGGTCGAGGCGAACGTGGGCGAGCCCAAGGTTGCGTTCCGCGAGACGATTCGCAAGAAGGCCGAGGCGGAAGGCAAGTACATTCGCCAGACGGGCGGTTCCGGCAACTATGGACATTGCTGGCTGCGCATCGAGCCGAACGAGCCGGGCGCGGGCTACGAATTCATCAATGAAATCAAGGGCGGCGTGGTGCCGAGGGAGTACATCAAGCCCATCGACCAGGGCGTACAGGGTGCGATGGAGCTGGGTGTTCTTGCCGGCTTCCCGATGGTGGATGTGAAGGTGACACTGTTCGACGGCAGCTACCACGAAGTGGACTCGAACGAAATGGCCTTCAAGTTCGCCGGCTCAATTGGGTTCAAGGAAGCGGCCAGGAAGGCGTCGCCGGTGCTGCTGGAGCCGGTGATGGCTGTCGAAGTGACGGTCCCCGAGGAGTTCATGGGGACGATCATCGGCGACATCAACTCGCGCCGTGGGCGGATCGAGGGCATGGAGCATGCCGCCGGTTCGCAGGTGATCAAGGCGATTGTGCCGCTGAAGGAAATGTTTGGATACGTGAACGACATTCGTTCGTCCACGCAGGGCCGGGCGTCGTATTCGATGCAGTTTGCGCGCTACGAAGAGGCGCCGCGCATGATTGCCGATGAGATCATCGGCAGGGCGCAAGGGAAGTGAAAGGCAGCTCTTAGCTTCTAGCCTCTAGCTTCTAGCTATGTCGTGAAGGGAAGAGCGGAAGTTGGAAGGTCAGGTAAGGCGGTAGGGGTTGGTGGTTGCGAACTGAAAGCTGGGATCTGAAAGCTGTTTTTGAGGTTTTGTGGGGCTGGAGCCGGATCGCCGGCGCCCCGGGTTGCAACGGGCAGTACAAGCGATGAAAGGGATTTGAGACTTTTATGGCGAAGGAAAAGTTTGACCGCAGCAAGCCGCACGTGAACGTGGGAACGATTGGTCACATTGATCACGGGAAGACGACACTGACGGCGGCGATCACGAAGGTATTGGCGAAGAATGACCCGAATATCAAGTTCCGGTCGTTTGACTCGATCGACAACGCTCCTGAGGAGCGTGAGCGCGGCATCACGATTGCGACGGCGCACGTGGAGTATTCGACGCAGAACCGCCACTATGCGCACGTGGACTGCCCGGGCCACGCCGACTACATCAAGAACATGATCACCGGTGCGGCGCAGATGGACGGGGCGATTCTGGTGGTGGCGGCGACCGACGGCCCGATGCCGCAGACCAAGGAGCACGTGCTTCTGGCCCGTCAGGTGGGTGTGCCTTACATCGTGGTTTTCCTGAACAAGTGCGACGCGGTGGAAGACACCGAGCTGATCGACCTGGTGGAGATGGAAGTCCGCGAGCTGCTGACCAAGTACCAGTTCCCGGGCGACGATGTGCCGGTGGTTCGGGGATCGGCTCTGCTGGCGCTGAACGGCGAGGCGGAGTGGGAAGCCAAGATCGACGAGCTGATGGAGGCGGTGGACAAGTTCGTGCCGCAGCCGGAGCGTCCGGTGGATCAGCCGTTCCTGATGCCGATTGAAGACATCTTCTCGATCTCTGGCCGTGGCACGGTGGTGACGGGCCGAATCGAGCGCGGCAAGATCAAGGTGGGCGAGGATGCCGAGATTGTGGGCTTCCGCGACACGCGCAAGACGGTGGTGACGGGCGTGGAAATGTTCAAGAAGCAGCTGGACGAAGGTCTGGCGGGCGACAATGCCGGGCTTCTGCTTCGCGGCATTCCCAAGGAAGACGTGGAGCGCGGGATGGTGATGGCCAAGCCCGGGTCGATCACGCCGCACACGGTGTTCAAGGGCGAAGTTTACGTACTGAGCAAGGAAGAGGGCGGCCGTCATACGCCGTTCTTCAAGGGCTATCGTCCGCAGTTTTACTTCCGCACGACGGACGTGACGGGAGTGGCGGAGTTGCCGGAAGGCGTGGAGATGGTGATGCCTGGCGACAATGTGTCGCTGACGGTGGAGCTGATCACGCCGGTGGCGCTGGAGAAGGGCTTGCGCTTTGCCATCCGCGAAGGCGGACGTACGGTGGGCGCCGGTACCATCTCGGAGATTGTGAAGTAGGAAAAGCAGGGATCGGGGGTCAGGGATCAGGGATCAGGACTAGGGACTAGAAAAAGCAGTTCAGCCGGCGCGGGAATGTTGCTGGCGGTTGAAAAACAGAAACTGATCGCTGACCACTGACCGTTGATCACCGCGGGACCCGAAGGGGAACGTAATGGTAGGACAGAGAATACGCATCCGGTTGAAGGCATACGACTATCGCGTGCTCGACACCTCGACCGGCGAGATTGTGGACACGGCCAAGCGCACCGGGGCAACGGTGGCTGGACCGATTCCGCTGCCGACGATCAAGAACAAGTACTGCGTGCTGCGTTCGCCGCACGTGGACAAGAAGTCGCGCGAGCAGTTCGAGATTCGTACGCACAAGCGGCTGATTGACATTCTGGAACCGACGCAGCAGACGGTGGATGCGCTGATGAAGCTGGATCTGCCGGCGGGCGTCGATGTAGAGATTAAGGCGTTTGAAAAGTAGTTTTGAACGCTCAAGGAAATTCCGGCAGTGCGGTGCGTTGAGCGCCGCATGATGAGGTGAGGACGAGATGGCAGTAACTGGAATTCTGGGTAAAAAGATCGGCATGACGCAGATCTTCGACGAGAACGGTATGGTGCACCCGATTACGGTGCTGCAGGCCGGTCCCTGTGTGATTACGCAGTTGAAGACGGCGGCCAGGGACGGATATGACGCGGCGCAGATCGGGCTGGTCGAGTTTGTAAAGGCTTCGCGCATGAGCAAGGCGCAGACCGGGCATCTGGCCAAGACCGAGGCTCCGCCGGTGAAGGTGATCCGGGAAGTGGATATTGAGGTAGCGGGCGGCGGCGATGGAGTGAAGGCCGGTGACCGCGTGCTGGTGGATATCTTCGAGGGTGCGAAGTTTGTGGATGTGATCGGGACATCGAAGGGCCGCGGATTTTCAGGCGTAATCCGGAGGCACGGGTTTGCCGGCGGTCCCAAGTCGCACGGCCACATGTTCCAGGTGCAGGGATCGATTGGCGCATCCAGCTTTCCCTCGCGCGTTTTTCCGGGGCAGCGCATGCCCGGCCACTATGGCACGGACCAGGTGACGGTGCGGAATCTGCGCATCCGGGGAATCGATCTGGACGAGAATCTGCTGATGGTTGAGGGCGCAGTACCGGGTCCTCGCGAAGGATATGTGCTGATTTCGAAGTCCAAGGCTCCGCCGCGCGAGCGCCGCGGATTTGCCGGACTGGGTACGGTTGACCCGTTGAAGGCTTCGAGGAAGGCGCAGAAGAGGAAATAGCTTCTAGCTTTCAGCTCTCAGCGTTCAGCTTGTTGTTGCGAGAGCCGGAAAGATTGCTTTAGCGATGGACGAGCTGAAAGCTGACGGCTGATAGCTGACGGCTCGCAGGAAGAAGACGATGGCAAACGTAGACGTAATGAATCTGGACGGGGAAAAGGTAGGGTCGCTGGATCTCTCCGATGCGGTGTTTGCGCCGGAGCAGGTGAACGAGGCTCTGCTGTGGGAAGCGGTGAAGCACTATCGCGCCTCGCTGCGCCAGGGCACGCACGCCACCAAGAACCGCAAGCTGGTGGCCGGCTCAGGCAAGAAGCTGTGGAAGCAGAAGGGCACGGGCCGCGCCCGTATCGGCTCAGTGCGCTCGCCTGTATGGCGGCACGGCGGCACGGTGCACGGGCCCCAGCCGCGCAGCTATGAATACCCGTTCCCGCGCAAGAAGCTGCTGGGCGCGCTGCGCTCGGCGCTGGCGGCGAAGCTGGCTGACGGCACACTGATTGTGGTGGACTCGCTGGAGATCAAGGAAGCCAAGACCAAGCTCTATCGCGCGGCGCTGGACAAGCTGGGCGCCAAGCGCACCACGCTGCTGGTGGAAAACGGCAAGACGCTGACCCAGGCACTGGTGCTGGGCGCGCGCAACCTGTCGGGCGTGGAGCTGGTGCTGAACAACGAGGTGCATCCCTACGATCTGCTGCGGTACGAGCGGGCGATCTTTTCAAAGGCCGCTATCGAGCAGCTTGGTGAAGCACTGCAAAAAACCGCGTCGAAGCGCAAGGCTGCCCTGGCGGCCGGCGCCGGAGCGAAGACGGAGGCTGCGTAATGCCGACAATGTACACCGTAATTCGCCGCCCGCTGATCACCGAGAAGGGATTGGGCGTGAAAGAGGTAGAAGGGACGCTGGTGTTTGAAGTGGCGCCCGAGGCTACCAAGAACGAAGTGAAAGAGGCGGTCGAGGCGCTCTTCAAGGTGAAGGTGGCCGCGGTTCGCACCTCGAATTTTGCGGGCAAGGAACGCCGCCGCGGCAAGTACGCGGGCTTCCGCGCCGATTGGAAGAAGGCTTACGTCAGGCTGAAGGCCGGTGAAAAGATGCCGGATTACGTGAGCAATCTGTAAAGGCAGCTTTCAGCTTTTAGCTCTCAGCTTTCAGCTCCGGCAGTGAGAAATGGAGCGGAAGGCTAAGGGTAGAAGAAGTTTGGTTGAGCACGATGAACTGATAGCCGATGGCTGGCAGTTCTTCAAGGAAAAAAGACGATGGCGATCAAGACATACAGACCGGCGACACCGACGCTGAGGTTCAAGACCTCGCTGGTGAACGACGACCTGACGAAAGATAAGCCGCACAAGCCGCTATTGGCGGTTCGCAAGCGCTCGGGCGGGCGCCGCAACTCGGGTGACATGACCATTCGCCACCACGGGGGCGGGCACAAGCAGAAACTGCGCATCATCGATTTCAAACGCGAGAAGTACGGCGTGCCGGGGCGAGTGGCCACGATTGAATACGACCCGAGCCGTTCGGCGCGGATTGCGCTGGTGCACTATGCCGACGGCGACAAGCGCTACATTCTGGTGCCGGTGGGCTTGAAGGTGGGCGCGACGGTGACCTCGGGTCCCGAGGCGGACATCCTGGTGGGGAACGCGCTGCCGCTCAAGAATATTCCCGCGGGCACCACGGTACACGCCATCGAGCTGCGGCCGGGCAAGGGCGCGCAGATGGCGCGTTCGGCCGGAACGCAGGCGCAGCTGGTGGCCAAGGAAGGCGGATTTGCATTGCTCAAGCTGCCTTCAGGCGAGACGCGCAGGGTGCAGGATGGCTGCATGGCGACGATCGGGCAGGTGGGCAATACGGATCACGAGAATGTGTCCATCGGCAAGGCGGGACGCAATCGCTGGAAGGGCATTCGGCCGACCAACCGCGGCGTGACCATGAATCCGGTGGATCACCCGCACGGCGGCGGCGAGGGCAAGACCTCCGGCGGACGGCATCCTGTGACCCCGTGGGGCCAGCCGACGCGCGGCTACAAGACGCGCAACAACAAGCGGACCGACGCCTTTATCGTCAGCCGCCGGACGAAGTAGACATGCAGCTTCTAGCTACTAGCTACTAGCTACTAGCTAAAAGCGGCACGGGAGAAATTAAGGCGCTAGCCGCTCAATAGTTTGAGGTAGCGAGGCTAGAGGCTAAAAGCTGGAAGCTAGGAGCTGTTCTTATGGGACGTTCGACTAAAAAAGGCCCGTTCGTGGATGCGCACCTGAACGTGAAGATCGAGGCGCTGAACCGGGCGAATGACAAGAAGGTGGTCAAGACATGGTCGCGGCGATCGACCATCTTTCCCGAGTTTGTGGGTCATACCATCGCCGTACACAACGGCAAGAAGTTTGTGCCGGTGTATGTAACGGAGAACATGGTGGGGCACAAGCTGGGCGAGTTTGCGCCGACGCGTACCTTCAAGGGACACACCGGCGGCAAAGCGGAGTCTGCGGCAAGGGGTAGGTAAAAGAGCAGCTTTCAGCTTCTAGCTGCCAGCCGCTGGCTTGATTGTGAGTGATCGGGTGCAGGGGCTGAAGGAAAGAGCTAAAAGCTAGAAGCTTGTAACTGAGGAAGGCAAAGCAATGGCAGCAGTAGAGACAAGAGAATTCCGGGCTGAGGCCAGGTTCCAGCGTGTATCGCCGCAGAAGGCGCGGCTGGTGCTGGACCTGATCAAGGGCCGCGGGGTACAGGAAGCGCTGGAGACGGCGGCCTTCACCAAGAAGCGCATTGCTCCGGTGATTCATAAGTTGCTGACTTCAGCGGTGGATAACGCCAAGTATGTTGCCAGCGAACAAGGTCTTGACCTGGATGTGGACAACCTCTACGTCAAGCAGGCGCTGGCAAACGATGGACCGCGGCTGAAGCGGATCCGTCCGGCCCCCATGGGACGCGCTTACCGCTATCAGCGCCGGCTTGCGCACATTGTGCTTTCGGTGGCGGAGCGGGAATCCGGAGACAGCCTGGTGACCAAGGTGGAAGAGAAGGCGGCTCCGAAGGCAACCAAGAAGAAGGCCGGCAAGAAGGCCTGAGAGGGAATTGAGGAACGAATTATGGGACAGAAAGTCCATCCTTACGGATTCCGGCTGGGAGTGAACAAGCCGTGGCGTTCGCGCTGGTTTTCAGAGCGCGACTACGACAAGCTTCTTGTCGAGGACGTGAAGCTGAAGGCTGAGCTGCGCGAGAAGCTCAAGGCCGCCGGCGTGAGCTCGGTGGAGATTGAGCGGCCCGGAAACAAGCTGCGCTTCCTGATTCGCACGGCACGGCCTGGCATTGTGATCGGCCGCAAGGGCGCGGAGATCGAGAAGCTCAAGGCGGAGCTTGGCAAGCGCACCAGCCGCGACGTGTTCATCGACATTATTGAGGTGAACAAGCCGGAACTGGACGCGCAACTGGTGGCGGAGAACATTGCGCTGCAGTTGGAAAAGCGCGTCAGTTTCCGCCGGGCGATGAGGAAGAGTGTGGACTCGGCGAAGCGCTTCGGCTGCAAGGGGATCAAGGTCCGCGTTTCAGGCCGGTTGAACGGCAATGAGATTGCGCGCTCCGAGTGGTACCTGGACGGCCGTTTGCCGCTGCACACGCTGCGCGCGGATATCGACTACGGTTTTGCCGAGGCGCACACGACTTACGGCGTGATCGGCGTGAAGACGTGGATCTACCGCGGCGATATTTACGAGCAGAAGCGGCGCAAGACGCAGCAGGCGCCGGTCGGCACG
The DNA here is from genome assembly GCA_963830225.1 of uncultured Acidobacteriota bacterium. Classification (GTDB taxonomy): domain Bacteria; phylum Acidobacteriota; class Terriglobia; order Terriglobales; family Acidobacteriaceae; genus Telmatobacter. The sequence goes on from CAWHLO010000002.1 coordinate 548,836, forward strand.
GGTGTGTTTTAAAAGCAGCTTCTAGCTCCTAGCTGATAGCTAGTTTTGCAGGGGAGCCAGGTTGCGGTTGAGAAAGTTGAAGCCAGGAGCTGGTAGCTAGAGGCTAGCAGCTGACTTTGAGGTTTTCGTTATGTTGATGCCAAAGAAGGTGAAGTTCCGTAAGCAGCAGAAGGGCAAGCGCCGGGGCAAGGCTTGGCGCGGGTCGTCGCTGTCGTTTGGAGAGTACGGGCTGAAGGTGCTGGAGTGCGGTTACATCACCGACCGGCAGATTGAGGCCAGCCGTATTGCCATGACGCGTTTTATCAAGCGTGGCGGCAAGATCTGGTTGCGCCTGTTCCCGGACAAGCCAATCACCAAGAAGCCGGCTGAAGTCCGAATGGGCTCGGGCAAGGGTCCGCTGGATCACTGGGTTGCGGTGGTGCGGCCGGGCAAGATCCTTTTCGAGATGGAAGGCGTCCCCGCGCAGATGGCCGAGGAGGCGATGCGTCTGGCTTCGCACAAGCTGCCGTTGAAGACCAAGTTTGTGCAGCGCGCAGGGTCGGAAAAGATGGATTCGGCGGCGGTTAAGTAACCCGCCTGGAATTGTGGAGCCTGGCGGTTCTGAGGGAGCGCCGGGCGCCGGAGAGAGAAACAGAGATGGAACTGGCAAAGATTCGCAACTTGAGCGACGCGGAACTTGCGCACCACGAGAAGGTGACGGCCGAGCAGCTTTTCCGGCTTCGTTTTCAGGTAGCGCTGGGGCAAAACGACGCTGTGAAGAAGATCCGGGTGCTGCGCAAGGAGATTGCGCAGATCAAGACGGTGGCCCGCGAGCGCGATCTGGGCATACGCGGCGCGGCGAATGACTTGACACCGGCCCCTGCGACCACCAAGAAGGGAGCGCGCTAAATGGCGGCGACGACGGAATCAGCACAGGCGCAGGCGGCATCGCGGCGCAACGAGAAGGTTGGCCAGGTGGTTTCGACCAAGATGCAGAAGACCATTGTGGTCGCGGTCGAAATGCGCAAGGCGCATCCGAAATACAGGCGTATTGTGCGCACGACGAAGAAGTTTTACGCCCACGACGAGCAGAACTCTGCGCGGATGGGGGATATGGTGCGTATTCGCGAGACGCGTCCGCAGAGCAAGCTCAAGCGGTGGTCATTGGAAGAGATTGTGCGCCGCTCAAGGCTGGCGCAGGTCGACGACGCACGTTCCAGCGGAACAGCGCAGGAAGCGAAGTAGCGTCAGCGGAGAGGAGAAGAACGCATGGCAGTGCAAATGAGAACCATGCTCGCGGTGGCGGACAACTCCGGCGCGCGCAAGCTGCAAGTGATTCTGCCACTGGGCGGGGGCCTGGGCCGGAAGGCCGGGCTTGGCGATGTGGTGACTGCTGCCGTCAAGGAAGCTTCACCCGACGGCACGGTGAAGAAGGGCAAAGTGGTCAAGGCGGTGATTGTCCGCACCCGGAAGGAACACCGGCGGCGGGATGGAACCTACATCCGTTTTGACGAGAACGCAGCCGTTGTGATCGACGATCAGCACGAGCCGGTGGGCACGCGCGTCTTCGGTCCGGTGGCACGCGAACTGCGCGAGAAGAAGTTTTTGAAGATTGTTTCGCTGGCGCCGGAAGTGGTGTAAAGGCAGCTTTCAGCTATTAGCTTTCAGCTTTTAGCTGGTCGTCTTAGGGCAAAAGCTCGTTTGAGAACGAGATGAACTGAAAGCTGAAAGCTTTGGAGAAACAGATGCGGAGTTTATTGATTCATCGCAACGACGTGGTCAAGGTGCTTACGGGCTCCGACCGTGGAAAGACGGGGCGCGTGCTGCGTGTATTTCCCGACAAACACACGCTGCTGGTGGAGCACGTGGGTGTGGTGAAGAAGACGGTTTCAAGCAAGTCCGGCGACCGGACCAGGGGCGGCATTGCGGAACAGGAGTCGCCGATCCACATTTCGAATGTGGTGCTGGTTTGCCCGAACTGCGGACCTTCAGCGGTGGGCCGGAAGCGCGAAGGCGATATGCGCGTGCGGTTCTGCAAGAGCTGCGGGCAGACGCTGGCGACGAAGAAGTAGAAAAGCAGCTGAAAGCTGATGGCTGAGATCTGATAGCTGTATTTGGGATTTCCTTCCGTAGCGGTAAACGGCTGGCCGCCGAGGCGGCCGACCACTCCGGGCACCGGAAGAAAGAGAGAAGCAAACGATGGCAGCAAGGTTGAAAGAGAAGTATCACAAGGAGATCAAGCAGGCTCTGCAAAAAGAGCTTGGGCTTGAGAATCCGATGGCGGTGCCGAAGCTCGAGAAGATTGTGCTCAACATGGGATTGGGCGAAGCTACGCAGAACAGCAAGCTTCTCGATCCGCTGGTGGCAGATCTGGGGATGATTGCCGGCCAGAAGCCGGTGACCACGAAAGCGAAGAAGTCGGTTGCGGCCTTCAAGGTGCGCGAGGGCATGTCGATTGGGGCGATGGTGACGCTGCGCTCCGAGAAGGCCTACGAGTTTCTCGATCGGCTGATCTCCACGGCGATGCCCCGGGTGCGCGACTTTCGCGGGGTTTCAACCAAGAGCTTTGATGGGCGCGGCAACTACACGCTCGGCCTGAAGGACCAGTTGATCTTTCCGGAGGTCGACTACTCCAAGGTGGAAAAGCTGAAGGGCATGAATATCACCATTGTGACCACGGCCAAGGACGACAACCAGGCGCGGGCGCTGTTGCGCCACTTTGGAATGCCGTTCCGGCACGGCGGCGCGTAAGAAACAGCTTCTAGCTGCTAGCTTCTAGCTTCGATTGAGGCAGAGCCGGCAATGGACGCGAGACGAGGCAGGCGTGAGCAGGTGAGCCGGCTTCGAAATGGCAAAGCTGAGAGCTAATAGCCAAGAGCTAGTAGCTGTTGTGAAGAGGACTTATGTCAACCACTGCAAAACGAGTGAAGGACGCGCGGAAGCCGAAGTTCAGCAGCCGCAAGCACAATCGCTGCAAGCTCTGCGGGCGGCCGCGCGGCTATCTGCGCAAGTTCGGCATCTGCCGGTTGTGTTTCCGGAGCCTGGCTCTCAGGGGCGAGATTCCGGGTGTGAACAAGTCGAGCTGGTAGTAAAGAGCTGCCAGCTTCTAGCCACTAGCTTCTAGCTCCTGGTGTTTGGGAAAGAGCGTTTCAGAGCTGGATGAGCTAGTAGCTAGCAGCTAGAAGCTGCTTTTAAGACATCCCCGCAGGTTTCCGCCGCGGCGGACGAACGGGGGATGAAGGAGAAGGAATGAGTCTAACCGACCCAGTAGCAGATTTTCTGACGCGTATTCGCAATGCGATTCGTGCGCGTCATCAGAAGCTGGATGTCCCGGCGTCGAAGCTGAAGACAGAGATTGCCCGCATTCTCAAGGAAGAGGGCTACATCTCGAACTACAAGACGCAGGAAGAGAATGGGAGATTGGTGCTTCGGGTTTACCTGAAGTATGGCGGCTCGGAAGCGGCCATTCGCGATCTGTCGCGGGTTTCGCGTCCCGGTTGCCGCGTGTACGTGGGCCGCGACGAGATCAAGCGCGTGCAGGGCGGGCTTGGGATCTCTATTCTCACTACGCCGAGGGGCGTGATGACAGGCCGTCAGGCGCGCCGTGAAGGCGTGGGCGGCGAGCTGCTGTGCGAAGTGTGGTAAGTGCAGTGGTCAGCGGACAGTGGTCGGCAAGAAACTGACGTCTGAAAGCTGAGAGCTGTTTTTGGCTGCAGTGGAACGAGGAGCGCTGAGGCGCCTTCGGGACTCGCAAGCCCATTGAAGGAATTGGAAATGTCGCGTATTGGATACAAGCCGATCCCGCTGCCCGCGGGCGTGAAATACCAGGTTGAGGGCAAGACCGTCCTGGTGGAGGGGCCCAAGGGCAAGATTTCGACCCTGGTTGCCAAGGGAATTTCGCTGGAGACGGCCGGGACAGAGCTGCTGGTGAAGCGTGAGTCGGATGAGTTTGCGGCCGTGCACGGCCTTACCCGCGCGCTGGTTTACAACGCTGTCCATGGTGTCACCAAGGGCTGGACGAGCGAGCTCGACATTGTCGGTATCGGCTACCGCGCCGAGCTGAAGGGCAAGGGAACCGTGGTGTTCACGCTTGGCTATTCGCATCCGATCGAGTTTCCGCTTCCGACCGGCATCGATGTGACGATTGATCCCAAGCAGACCCACATTACGGTGAGCGGCATTGACCGCCAGAAGGTGGGACAGGTCGCGGCCGATATGCGCTCTCTGCGTCCACCCGATCCGTACAAGAACAAGGGCGTACGGTACAGCGACGAGCGGCTGAAGAAGAAAGCCGGCAAGACAGGCACGAAGTAAAGGCAGCTCTTAGCTTCTAGCCATTAGCTTCTAGCTCATTGGTGAACCACTGAGCTTGCAGTGCAAAGGCAGGGGCTAAAGGCTAGAAGCTAGCAGCTAAAAGCTGTGTTGCAACCGAACGGAACCGCAGGGCGGCTCCGCCGATAGGAACGAGAAGAGATGATTACGCAGACCAAGAGAAACGAGATCCGCAAGCGCATTCACTCGCGCATTCGCGAGAAGCTTTCCGGCACGGGGGAGCGGCCCAGGCTGAATGTGTACCGTTCGCTCAACCACATTTACGCGCAGGTGATTGACGACCAGAAGGGCGAAACGCTGGCTTCAGCGTCGAGCATGGCCATGAAGCTGAAGACCGGCGGCAACATTGCCGCGGCCAAGGAGATTGGCAAGGCGGTAGCCGAGCGTGCTGTGGCCAAGGGCGTGAAGCGCGTGGTCTTCGATCGCGGCGGGTATCTGTATCATGGCCGCGTGAAGGCGCTGGCTGATGCCGCCCGCGAAGCGGGACTGGAGTTCTAGAAGCCAGCTTCTAGCTACTAGCTGCCAGCTCTTTGGTGGTGATATGAGCAGCCTTGATTGAGCGGGAAAAGCCAGAGCTGGAAAGCTGAGAGCTAACAAGTTGGGTTTCCATGGCGGGCAGTGAGCCGCCCGGAAGGACAGACGAGAAAACATGACGACGTTGAAAAAGAAACTCGATGCCAGCCAGTACAACCTGAAGGACCAGGTGGTGGCCATCAATCGCGTGACCAAGGTGGTGAAGGGCGGCAAGAACATGTCGTTCGCCGCACTGGTGGTGGTGGGCGACGCCGCGTCGGGCGTGGTGGGTTACGGTGCGGGCAAGGCCAAGGAGGTTCCCCAGGCTATTCGGAAGGGAATCGAGACAGCCAAGAAGAATCTGGTCCGCATAAACCTGACCGAGACCACGATTCCGCACCAGGTGCTGGGCCGCTACGGATCCGGGCAGGTGCTGCTGAAGCCGGCGCCGGAAGGCACAGGCGTGATTGCAGGCGGCGCCGTGCGTGCCGTGATGACTTCAGCCGGCGTGCAGAATGTTCTGACCAAGAGCCTTGGCTCGCCGAACCCGCATAACGTGATCAAAGCGACATTCGACGCGCTGGTGCAGTTGCGCGACCGCGCCGAAGTGGCAACCATGCGCGGCAAACAGGTGGAGGATCTCTAAGATCATGGCTGAGACCAAGAAGATTCGCATCCAGTACTATCGGTCGGCCATTGCCACCCCTACGAAGCACAAGCAGGTGGTGAAAGGGCTAGGCTTTACGCGGCTGAACCAGATTGTGGAGCGTGTGGACACGGAAGCAATCCGGGGCATGGTGAAGACGGTGCCGCATCTGGTAAGGATTTTGGAAAACTGAAAAAGCAGCATCTAGCCTCCAGCCTCCAGCTCATCCGGTGGGGAATTCGCGGTTGTGAGTTCCCGATCCTTTAAGCAAAAGGCTAAGAGTTAGAAACTGAAAAGCTGCTTTTACAACGCGAGTCGTGGCTGCCTTTGCGGCCAGTCCGCGGCGCTATAGCGAGGAAATTATGGCAAGGAATCTTTCAAATTTGCGCGCGCCCAAGAAGGCCAACATCGGGCGCAAGCGCGTGGGCCGGGGCATGGGCTCCGGTATGGGCAAGACTTCAACCCGCGGCCACAAGGGCCAGGGATCGCGTTCCGGCACAAGCCTGATGCGTGGCTTTGAAGGCGGCCAGATGCCGCTGCACCGCCGTTTGCCCAAGCGCGGCTTTACGAACATCTTCCGCACCGAGTACACGGTGGTGAACCTGGAAAGAATCGCCGAGCTGGGCGTTTCCGAGATCGGTCTCGACGACTATCGCAAGCTTGGGCTGGCGTCGAAGAGGAAGACGCTCATCAAGGTGCTGGGATCGGGCGAGTTGACCAAGGCCGTTACGATTCACGCGCACAAGTTTTCCAAGACAGCCACGGAGAAGATTGAGAAGGCCGGCGGCAAGGCTGTGGTTGCGGGAGAGGCGGCAGCGTAAGGCAGCTCGAAAGAGTGTGTATCAGTCTTTGAGGTCTCCCACCCTTTCCGCAAAGAACGCGGAAAGGATGGGGCACGGAAGCTCGGGTGCAGTAACCCGGGATCCGGTTCAACAATAGAGTCGGCGTAATTATCAGGCGTGAATCCCCATCGGCATGTTTCTGTCGATGGGGATTTTTGCGTTGGGGCTTTGCAGAGGACTACTCGATGATTCTGAACCTGCCGCTGCAGTGCATCAGGCTCATGAGATAGAGCATGCCGTCGTAGTATCTCTGCTCACCCGACGGAATCGGCATGTTCCAGAGTGCATTTACGAAGGAGTTGGCGATGGGGCCCTGCGGCAGCGCGAGGCTTCCGACGGCGGCAGTGGCCACCATGCCTGGGGAGTGGCGCGTGGAGAGCGGCTTGCCGGCGAGGGTGTAGCGGTCGACAAATTTGTTGATGCCCTGACTGTAGAGAAACTTTTGCAGGCGGCGGCTCAGGACCGCCTCGCGCGGGTCCTTCTTCCACCACGAGTAGTCCACGCTCCAGTTGCTTACGCAGCGCCATGCGTCGTAGGCGAAGCCGACCGGCTTTCCGTTGTATCCGATTACCTGGGTGCCGTCGAAATTGCTCCGATCGGGCGCGAGGCCGGTCTTGGGGCCTGTTACGCGGTAGAGGAAATCGCGGCTCACATCGGCGGCTTTGGCCCAGAAGGCGCGGTCTTCGACCGGGCCCCAGCGCGACCAGAGCTCGTAGAACGCGGGCAGGTGATAGGATGCGTCCGTGGTGCCGCCGGGCAGGTTGGGAACGAACCGGATCATGTAGTACGGGTCGTTGACCATGGGGCCGATGGTTACTTTGCGCGGCCCGCGGGGAAAGTGGAATGTGCGCAGAGGCCTGCCTTCCTTTTTGGCTTCCTCTTCGCGCCTGCGGTTGTTGGGGCTGGGCCAGGGATGGTCCGGCATGATGAAGGGCGGATCGTTGGGATGGATTCGGAAAGGAGTTGTCCCGGTCAGCACGGGGTGATGGCGCATTCCGCGCAGGATCTTGTCCGCTTCAGCCTGATAGTTGTAGATGCCTTTCCCATTGCCCCAGCGATGCGCAGCAAAGTAGAGCGCCATGACGAAGTACTCTTCGCCGTCGGGAGCGGGGCCGGTGGCGCGCGGCGTTCCATCGGTGTTCATGGACCAGGCAAAGTAGCCCACGGAGGGATTCTTCGGGTCGGTGACCAGCATGTAGGTGTTGGCCCAGTTCCAGATCGCGTCGAACTCGCGCTTTTTGTTGAGTTCGACACAGATGATCATGCCGTAGCTCATGCCCTCAGTACGCGCGTCGTTGTTGGCCCAGTCCGTGATGTAGGCCAGGGGGCCGTTCTTATTGGCTCCGGTTTCAAAGTAGATGCGCTGGTACTGGCCGTCGCCGTGAAAGAGCTGGTGATACGCCTTCTCGATTTTTGCCTGGATGGCAGCTTGCGAATGACCGCGCTCGGCGAAGAGGTCGCGGTAATGATGGGTCTTGTAAGCGCCGGCGCCGTTTCCGGGAAAGCGTTCAACTTTGCCGAGTGGTGCGTTGACGTGCGGCGGCGGCATGGTGAAGGGACGCTGAGTGTGATGGGGCGCGGCGGCCGGAGCCTGCGCGGGCGCGGAGCAGACCATCAGGATTGAGAAAAACGCAACCGAGGCGCAGGTTGCGAAACTGCGGATTACTAGATTGGCCCTTTTCATAACGCATGATTCCTATCACAAGATCGAATTCTGTTGGTGTTTAGTGGAGCCACCGTTTCGCCCAGTTGAGGAAATAGGGGTAATTCGGCATGGGCGTATGTCCCTGGTCGTGCTGGCGGAAGGCGAGGGTTCCACTGGTGAGCGGCGTGAGCATGGGTGGAAAGACATTCGTGCCCAGGCCTTTCTTTCCCAGCAAACGATAGACCTGGTTGGCGCCGGCTTCGGCGAGAAACATGCCTTTGGCGTCTACCCAGCCGTCTCCCTTGGCGGTGGCTCCGCCGCTGATGAAGATCGGGCGGGGCGCGCAGAGGGCGATGAGCTCATTCGCGTCTACGGGCAGATCGTTCACTGTCAGGGGGCCGTCATATTTCAGGAAGTTGCCGGCCACCCAGTGAAACTCGCTGGTGGCGGCAATGTTGCCGACGCCTTCGCCGTAGATGTGGCGATACAGCTTTGCGCCGCCTTCGCCGGAGGAGCTGATGTAGCCAATAGCGAAGCGCGGGTCGTAGGCCATGGTAATCAAAGCGGCTTTGCCGTAGCGGGAATGGCCGGCAATACCGACGCGCTTTCCATCGACAGCCTTGTCAGTCTGGAGATAATCGAGCGCTCTGCTGGCGCCCCAGGCCCAGGCGCGCAATGCGCCCCATTGATCGGGCGAGCGGGGCTGGCCCTTGTTTGCGAGGCCAATGATGCCTTCGGTGAGGCCGGCTCCGTTGTCCGGCTGCACGCTGGTGGGGATATAGCTGGCGTATCCCCAGCCGTGCGCCAGCACCATCTGCTGCCAGGTTGGCCCTTTGGGATGCATCATCTTCGGGAATCGCTTGGCGAACATGGCCATCATTTCAGGAGAGATGTCGAGTTGCATGATGACCGGGACCGGCTTCTTTGCATTGGCAGGCGTGGAGACTGTGAGCTGGATGTTCACCTTGATTGCCGGGCAGCCTGAGTTGTCAACGTGGCCGACGAGCTTTTTGGTGATGACCGGCACCTTGCCGTTCATTTCGTGCGTTACGCTCACTACTTCCCAATGCACTGAGGGGAGGTCTTTGGGCATTTTGCCGAGGACATTTTCATTGAAGGCCGCAACGATCTGTGGGCGGCGATCATTCCACCACATTTTGGGCGTGGTCACGGGCTTGCCGTTATTCAGGGTGAGGGGATCCGGCGCCTTCGAAAAGGGACCGGCCTTGGCCTCGTCGTAGTTTGCGGGGTTCTTGCCGGTGGGACTGCCGGAGAAGCCCGGGCGCAGAGACTTGATGTGGAGAAGATTCATCATGCGCTGGCGGGCCTGCTGCGCCGTCATGTGCACGGGCACGCACTGAGAGCGGGCGGCGGGCGCCATGAGGGCGAGCAACAAAATCGGAAGCCACTTCTTTGCCGAAACCATAGGTCATTTCTCCTGCGGGCACAGGTTGGCCGGAAACAACATTCCGGCGATCCAAACGAGTGATGGAAAGCTCAGGGCAGGCGGACCAACGCGAATAGTAAAGCGTTTTGGTTACGCTTTTCCCGGCGGTAATCCAGTCTACGCCCTCCGGCTTGCGTTTGGCAGGGGGGATATGGAGATGCAGCCGGAAGGAGGCGCGGTTTTCATTCGGTGCCTATTGTGACGGCCGCAGTTTCGCGCGGCGGGGAAATCTGTCAAGATAGAAACTGTTATGACCGTGACAAGTCCTTCGCAAGTCTTTGCTGGCCGGATTGGCCGGATCGAGGTTTCTGCGACCATGGCAGTGGCCGCTGAGGCCGCCAAACTGCGCGCCCAAGGCGCCAACCTGGTAAATTTCGGGGCCGGCGAGCCCCATTTTCCTACGCCGAAGCACATCAAAGACGCCGCAATTGCGGCGATTGAAGACAATTTCACCCGCTACACGGTGGTGCCGGGCATTCCGGATGTGCGCAAGGCCATTGTGGAGCGGCACGCGGCCGACTTCGGCTCCAATTATGGGCTGGATGAGGCGATTTTCACTACCGGCGGCAAACAGGCGCTGTTCAATACCGTTCAGATCCTGGTGGATCACGGTGACGAGGTGATTCTGCCGGTGCCGTACTGGGTGAGCTTCAAGGACATTGTGCAGTATGCCGGCGGCAAGGTGGTGTTTCTGGAGACCAGCGAGGCGGAGAACTTCCGCGTGACCGCGCACGCCATTGAGCGGGCGATCACGCCGCGGACGAAGGCGATCATCCTCAACTCGCCGTCGAATCCTTCCGGCTCAGTAGTTTCGCCAGAGGACCTGGAGCGGATTGTGCGGCTGGCGCACGAACGCGGGATCTTTCTGCTGCTGGATGAGTGCTACGTCTACCTGAACTATGCCGGCAAGCCGGTTTCAGGCGGCTCATTCACGTTTGCCAAAGAGCACATGGTGATTCTTGGGTCGCTTTCGAAGACGTATGCGATGACGGGGTGGCGGGCCGGCTTTGCGCTTGCGCCCAAGTCGATCGTGTCGAATCTGAACAAGCTGCAGTCACAATCGACGTCGAATGCAACCAGCTTTGTGCAGAAGGCAGCGATTGCGGCGCTTGCAAGCTCGCAGGAGTGTGTGGCGGAGTTCCGCAAGGAGTTTATCGAACTGCGGAATCACATGCTGGCGCGGCTGGCGGAGATTCCGGGTGTGACCTGCGCGAAGCCTGAGGGAGCGTTTTACGTTTATCCGAACCTCTCGGCCTACATCGGCAAGGGCGGCATTCGCACGGCTACGGAGATGGCTACGCGGCTGCTTCACGAGGCTCATGTGGTGGTGGTGCCGGGCGAGGCCTTCGGAACGGGCGAGCATGTGCGCCTGTCCTATCCCGTGACCAAGCAGAACATCGACGAGGGAACGCGGCGGATGAAGGAGTTTCTGACCAAGCTGGCGTAATGCCCGCCAAAAAATGCACGGACCATTGCGGCCGGGAGTGCTTCACTCACTGAGTGATGGGAGCGCTTCCGGCCGCAGCCTTTACGCCGCGAATTGCACCGGCGGCGGCCCAGTGGCTCATGGGCGATAGCGTGTGGCAGTCCACGCACATGGTGTCGGGATGCTGCACGCCGCAATGGGGGCAAACCGAGCCGGTCTCGAAGGTATCGAAGAATCCGCCACAGTCGGAGCACTTCCAGCGCGGGCCGAGCAGAGGCTTTGACCCGCAACTGGGGCAGGCAAAGCCGTTTCTTCGCGGCAATTTCTCGATCTTCAGCATAACGAGCGCGGCTTTCATCCCTTTCCAGCAGTTCATGAGCATATAGCCGGCGATGATGACGATCCAGAGGGACCTCTGCCATAAGGCGACAAGGACCAGTCCTGCTGCTCCCACAAAGCCCACGACGGTAGCCACGGCGAGGCTGCGCGCGTGCCCCATAAAGAACCACAGGAACGACTGGAGAATCTGGCCGCCGTCCAGTGGATAGATCGGCAGCAGGTTGAAGACCAGGAGGCCGACGTCAATCCAGAAAACGGTTCCGATCCAGCGGTAGGCGTTGGGCATGGTGTAAGCCCATCCCGACGTATTGGCTACCCAGAGTGCCGCTGCCAGGGGCGGCATGAGGATTACGTTCACCAGCGGACCGGCTGCCAGACTCCAGAGGAAGGCGCCCGGGCGCTGGGGCGGGTTGACATAGGCGACTCCGCCCAAAGGCCAAAGCATGATGGTGTTGGCAGTTCCGCCCACCTGGCGGCATGCCAGCGCGTGGCCAAACTCGTGTAGCAGAACGATGAGGAAGAGGGAAAGGTATTCGAATACGGTCCAGATGGGCGACGAGTACCTGCCGCGCAGGTAGACGATCTCGATGACCGCCACCGCAAACCACGTCCAGTGCAGGAATACGTCTATCCCTACGACGCGGAAAAGATGGAAAGAACCCTGACGAGTGTTTGGCATTTGTGTTAGCTTACCCTTTTCCGGTTTCTGACGATCTGCCGCGGCATGTCCGCGGGCAGAACACCGGTGTTTTGAGGCAGTTGGACTATAGCTTCCCCTTGGAGCGCTTGCCAACTCTTTTTGCGGGCCCCGCAAACATGTTTTCGTCCGGCCAGCGAGGTGGACGTTTCTGGAAGTATATCGCCTGCGCTGTGCAAACGTTGGATTTGTCGAGTAGGATGTGACTTCGATGTCGAATGCAATCGATTTTCGCCCTGTGATACTGGCCGGAGGCAGCGGCACCCGCTTCTGGCCGCGCTCGCGGCGCGCTCACGCCAAGCAGGTGCTGGCGCTGGACGGCGAGCGTTCCATGATTCAGCAGACGGTTGAGAGGCTTAAGCCGCTGGCCGCGCTGGACAAAACCTGGATCATCACCAATGAATTCCTGGCCGATGAGATTGCCGATCAGTTGCCGGGGCTGCCGGATAACCAGATTGTGCGCGAACCGGTGGCACGCAACACTGCGCCGGCGTGCGGACTGGCCGCCTTCCTCATCGAGCGCGATAATCCCGATGCGGTGCTGGGGGTTTTTCCTTCGGATCACGTAATTGGCGACGAGCCGCGGTTTTTGAAGGCCCTGCAAAAGGGTATAGCCCTGGCGGCTGCCGGGGACAACATCCTGGTGATGGGCATCGAGCCTTCACGTGCCGAGACTGGATACGGTTACATTGAAACCGGGGATCTGAAAAGCGACGAAGCGGCGCTGCACGTTCGCCGTTTTATCGAGAAGCCGAACCAGAACCGGGCCGAGGAGTTTGTGACGGCCGGCAATTACTACTGGAATTCAGGGATGTTTCTGTGGTCAGCGCGAACGCTGGCAAAGGCCGTGCGCGAACACCTGCCAGAGACGGCGCCGCTGCTGGAGAAGATTGCCGCCGCCTACGGAACGCCGGAGTTTGACGAGGCGTTTCGTACCCTTTATCCCAAGTGCGAAAACATTTCAGTTGACTATGCCGTGCTGGAGCCGCGTTCGGCAAAGGGCGAGCATATATCGAATCTCTACTGTCTGCCGGCGGAGTTTGGTTGGAACGATCTGGGCTCATGGGCCTCGCTGTACGAGTATCAGCTTGATTCGCGGCTGCGTGGCGACAGTGAGGGCAACGTCTCAGACGCCGAAGGAGTGTTGGCCATTGACGCGGCGAATAACTATGTCTTCAGCCCGGATAAATTCGTTGCGCTGGTGGGTGTAGAAAACCTGGTGATTGTTGACACCGAGGATGCGCTGCTGATCGCGCACCGCGATCACTCGCAGGATGTGGGCAAGATTGTGAAGGAGCTGAGCCTTAGCGGACGCTCCGAACTTATCTAAAGATCCGCCTCTTCCCGCGCGAGCCTGTGCGGCAGTGTGCTCTAAAGAGCAGCCCTGAGGAGGGACTGATGGGGAAGAGTAATTTTTCACGGCGGAGTTTTTTAAAGACAGCAGCAGCAGCGGGCATCGCGGCCGGCGCGGGCGCGGGAGAAGGGCGGGCGGAACCAAGCCAAGCCAACGCGCCGTGCGAGGAATGCGGCTCAGTTTACGAGCCGCCGCCGAAACAGCAGGGCAACAACCTGAACTTGATCATGATTGTCAGCGATACGTTTCGCCATGACAATCTGGCCTGCTACGGTCCCAAGTGGCTGGGAAATCTGGAAACGCCCAACCTTGACCGCTTTGCCGAGAAAGCCGTGGTCTTCAAGGATGCCTATGCGGAGGGCATGCCCACGATCGTCATCCGGCGGACGCTTTATACGGGCCGCCGCGTTATCCCGGCTTACTACTTTCCGCATCATGGGCTCGTTCAGCTTCCGGGCTGGCATGCGCTTTACAACGAAGATGTGACACTGAGCGAGACTCTGGGGGAAGCGGGCTATGTGAACGCGCTGATCAGCAGTCTCTACCACCAGTTCAAGCCGGGCAGGAATTTTCATCGCGGCTTTCATACGTGGAGATGGGTTCGCGGCCTGGAATGGGATTACTTTGGCACATCGCCGCACGAACTGCTTGACGTAAGCGATCTGGTTTCGCCGGAGTACATGGCGCGTTTTCCGGGACTCCATCGCTCTTTGAGCCAGTACAAGGCGAACCGCAATCTGTGGAAGCAGCAGGGAGAATCCGTCACGCAGATTGCAGCGCAGGAGGCGATCCGCTGGCTTAATAACAACCACAGCCAGCGCCCGTTCTATCTGCAGGTTGAGCTGTTCAATTGTCACGAGCCATGGGATCCGCCACGGCGCTTTCTGGAAAAGTACATGCCGAATGCAAAGGGGCCGAGTTTTATTGAGCCACCTTACGACACGGTTCCCATCGACGACAGTATCAAGCAGCGATTCCGCGCCAACTATGCGGGAGCCGCGAACGACGTGGACTACTGGGTGGGCAATCTGCTGGATACGATCGAGCAGTTTGGGTTGTTTGAGAATTCGGTGGTGGTGTTCATGTCAGACCATGGGGCCATGCTGGGCGAGCACGGCCAGTTCCTGAAGGGGCCGGATAAGCTGCGCGGCCAGGTTACGCATGTTCCATTGCTGGTGCGTGCTCCCGGCGACAAGTATGCGGGCAAGAACGTGGAGGGTTTCGTGCAGATTCCCGACGTGATGCCGACCATGCTGCACCTGCTTGGGCTGAAGCCTCCGTCGCGCGTTACAGGGACGAATCTATGGCCGCTGGTGACGGGAGAGAAGCGCGCCATACGCGAGGACACGGTTCAGACCTATGGATGGGTGGGAGCGGTGCGCACCAAGGAGTGGAGCTATAGCGAGATTTGGAAGCCCGAGGCGCACCAGGAGCGGTTCCACGTTTCACCGGGAGCGCCGCCGAGCATTTACAGGCCGCAGCTTTATAACCTGGAGAGAGATCCCAATGAGCTGACCGATGTGGCCGACCGCTATCCGGATATTGCGCGGCAGATGTCTGCCAGGATGAAGGATTACATTGCTTCAGGCGAAGGGATGACCTTCGGCAGCTTCAATGCGAAGCCAAGCCTGGATACGCGCGCGAGCGATTATAGAAACTGACGCCGCGGATTCGCAGGATCAAAGCGGATGCTGATTGAAAACGGCACGCTTGCACCACGCTCAGCGGGCCTTTGCCGCACGCGGACGAATGCGATCGCGACGAGATTTTATGTGGTGGGAAGTGAGAGTTGTCCGCGTGGACTTTACGGCTGCTGCGCTCTCGCGCGTTACAATGCAATCGTGCCTCCGATAGCAGACACAATTTCAGTGGGGTAGAGAATTGCCCGAAAATATTGAGTGGCCTACGCGCCTGCCCGCGCAACCGCAGCGGGGACGCAAGGTATTGATTTTCGTTGCCGTTGTTGTCGCCCTCATCATCTTATCCGCGCGCACTGCGATCTCTCTGTGGGTGAATCTGCTCTGGTTCCGTTCGCTCGGTCAAGGCCCGGTGTTCTGGAAGACGCAGATTCTTGAGTGGGGGATGTTCGCGACCTTCGCGGTTCTGACTTTCGCCATTCTCTATGGCGCATTCCGGGCGCTGCGGCGCATCCACTCGGCCGATATGCCGGACACGCACACGATCTTTATAAGCGGCCAGCCGGTGAGCCTGCCTGTAGACCGAGTGTTGCGCTACGGTGTGGCGATTCTTTCCGCGGTGGTTGCGCTGGCAACGGGCGGCGCCATGGCGGCGCAGTGGACCACGCTGGCGCTTTACTGGTATGCGCCGCGCGGCGTGGGGCACACCGTGGATCCGATACTGCACAAGCCGCTGGATTTCTATCTTTTCACGCTTCCGGCCTGGCACCTGGTGGTGGGTTGGCTGCTGACACTGGCGGTGCTCAGCTGCATTTTCGCGGTCGTTTTCGTGCTGGCTTCCGGCGGTGCGCGCGCGCTTGAAACGCGCTTTGGCGGCGGGATTACAGTGCCCTGGCGGGGCCTTTCGATTACGGGCGGGTGCCTGCTGGCAATCCTTGCGGTGAATGAGTACCTGGGCCGCTACGATATGCTCTTCAACCACCACACGATCTTTGACGGCGTGAATTACACCGAGGCGCACATTACGCTTCTGGGAATGGCGTTCATCGCTGTGGCGCTCCTGGTCGGTGCGGTTGTGGCGCTGGTGAGCGGTATTGTGAAGCCGGAAGGACGCTGGCTGGTGGCAGCCGTTCTGCCTTCAGTGGGCTTCTACGTGATCTTTAGCGGGTTGGGCTGGTATGTGAGCAACTTTATCGTCAACCCCAACCAGCTTGACCGCGAGCGGCCGTACATCACGAACAACATCAAATTTACGCGCCAGGCATACGGGCTCGATCAGTTTACGCGGCATGAGTATTCACCGGAAAAGTCGGTTGCCGCTCTGGATGCGGCCAACAACCAGAAGACCTTCAACAATATCCGTCTCTGGGATGTGAATGCGCTGCGGTCAACGCTGCGCCAGGTTCAGGAGATCCGCACCTACTACGCCTTCCCCGATATCGACATCGACCGCTACGACATCAACGGGTCAACGCGCGAGGTGATGCTTGCCACACGCGAGCTGAACCAGAACAAGCTGCCTGTAAGCAGCCGGAACTGGATCAACGACAAGCTGATTTACACCCACGGATACGGCGTGACCATGAATCCCGTGAACGGCTTCACGTCAGAGGGTCTACCGAAGCTTTACCTGAAAGACATGCCCGTGGAGAGCACCGTGCCCGGCCTCAAGGTAACGCAGCCAGGGGTCTACTACGGCGAATTGACCAACACGGACGTGTACGTGGATACGAACCAGAAGGAGTTCAATTATCCGCTGGGGCAGGCGAACGATATGACGCACTACACGGGCACGGGCGGCATCGTGATGGGCGGATTTCTGCGCCGCGCGCTGATTGCCTTCGACCGGGGTGACGTGACCAAGGTTCCATTCAGCGACGATATCCAGAACCATAGCCGGCTGTTGATGCGGCGCAACGTGGTTCGGCGCGTCTCGGCATTGGCTCCGTTCCTCACCTTCGATCCCGATCCCTATATCGTGGTTGGCGGTAATGGGCGGCTCTACTGGATTCTGGACGCCTTTACTTCATCGGATAGCTATCCGTATTCCACGCACTACAGCATGGGCGGCCAGCAACTGAACTACATCCGCAACAGCGTCAAGGCGGTGGTGGACGCCTACGACGGAACCGTAACGCTGTACGTTTTCGACAACAAGGACCCGATTCTGGCGGCGTGGCGCGGGATGTTTCCGGGGCTCTTCAAGGACGAGTCGCAGATGCCCGAATGGCTGCACAAGCACGTGCGCTATCCGGAGCTTCTGTTGAGCCTGCAGGCTCAAGTCTACGGTCTTTATCACATGACCGACCCTGAGGTGTTCTACAACCGGGAAGATCAATGGGAAGTGAGTACCGAAACCACGCTGGGAGCCGGCGGCGCGCAGGAAGTGCAGGCGATGACGCCAAACTTCATCCTGATGACGCTGCCCGGCGAGGCCAATCCCGAGTTTGTGGAGATTTTGCCATTCACGCCCATCAACCGCAACAACATGATCGGCTGGATTGCCGGGCGCAGTGACGGCGATCATTACGGAACAACTGTGGTTTACGACTTCCCGAAGACGCGCCTGGTGGATGGACCGCAGCAGGTGGAGGCGCGCATCGATCAGAACGCCCAGTTGTCGAGTCAGCTCACCTTGTGGAACCAGCAGGGTTCGCACGTGCTGCGCGGCACGCTGCTGGTGATTCCATGCGGCAAGGGGCTTTTGTACGCCGAGCCGATTTATCTGCAGGCTGCAAGCAGTCCCATGCCCGAGTTGCGCCTGGTGGTGCTGGCTGTCCAGGACAAGCTGGCTTACGGGCCATCATTCGACTCGGCGCTGGCGGCGCTGTTTGGCCAGCAGCCTTCGTCGCTGAGCGAATCAGAGAGCTCGCAGAGTTCGTCGGGAAGCTCGTCACAGACTGCGTCCGGAACCCAGACACCGACCGGCACGCAAGCGATGAGGCCGAACCAGCGTGCGTTGATCCAGCAGGCAAACAAGGACTTTATGGACTATCAGACGCTTACCTCTCAGGGAAAGCTGGCCGAGGCAGGGAAGAAGCTTGACGATCTGAAGCAGGTGCTTGCCAAGCTCACCGGGCAGTCACAATAAAGCCCATTGCGCAGTGCTCGGGGACCCACCGAGGGTCTCCTGGCGCTGCCGCGACGAATCGATTTTCCAAGTTAAGTACATTTGTAAGGCAATCTGACTTAGAGCTAGACCTTTTGGTCTCAGGCTTTGGATGTGGCCGGTATTTTCAGGCGGTGGTTCGAAGTAGCTGTGCCGCCGATGCGGCTTTTACCTGCCAGCAAAGCAAAGGCACAACCGTCTATCATCAAGGGTGTTATGACCATGGAGAAAGTTCGTGTGCGTTTTGCGCCGTCGCCCACAGGAGAGCTGCATGTGGGCAATGCGCGAACCGCACTTTACAACTGGCTGTTTGCTCGCCGCATGGGCGGCGTTTTTGTGTTGCGCATAGAGGATACGGACCTGGAGCGCTCAGAGGGGCGCTTTGAGGCGCAGCTGATGGAAGATCTGCGCTGGCTGGGGCTGGACTGGGATGAGGGACCTGGGGGGAATGGCAGTCCAGGCGGAGTTTCCGAGGGCGACAAGGGAGCACACGGTCCTTATCGGCAGTCGGAGCGGCTGGGAATCTACACTGCGCATACGGAGCAGTTGCTGGCGTCGGGCAAGGCGTATCGCTGCTTCTGCACGCCAGAGGAACTGGATGCCGACCGCAGGGCGGCCATCGCGGAGCATCGCCCGCTGGTCTACTCCGGCCGCTGCCGCGCGCTGAGCCCAGACGAGATTGAACGGAATCTTGCCGCGGGAAAGCCGTTTGCGGTGCGGCTCAAGATCGAAGACCGGCCGCTGCGCTTCCATGATCTGGTGCGCGGCCCAATTGAGGTGGTTGCCGAAGCGGTGAGCGATCCCATCCTGGTTCGCTCAGCGGAAGGTGGTGCGGCCGGCGCCTCGGCCAGTATTCCTGTGTACAACTACGTGGTTACGATTGACGATGCGCTGATGGAGATTACGCATGTCATCCGCGGCGACGATCACATCTCAAACACGCCCAAGCAAGTGGCGATTTACGAAGCCTTTGGGTGGCCGACGCCGGAGTTTGCGCATCTATCTACGATTCTGGGCCCGGACCGCGAGCGGCTTTCGAAGCGGCATGGGGCGACGTCGATTGCGAGCTTCAGGGCGATGGGTTACCTGCCGGAGGCGCTGGCAAATTACCTGGCGCTGCTGGGCTGGGGGTCAGAGGACGGCCGGACAGAGACGTTTACGCTGGAGGAGCTGACGAAGGTTTTTTCGCTGGAAAGGGTGACTCCGTCGCCAGCCATTTTCGACTTCGACAAGCTCAACTGGCTCAACCGGCACTATCTGAAGCTGGCTGCCCCGGAGAGGCTGGCGGAGCTGGCGTGGAATTTCTTTGCGGACCGGCTGCCGGCGCGGGATGCGGCATCGGAACCCTTCAAGCAATGGTTTAGGAAACTTCTGGATCTTTTTGTCCCAAAGGTGGATCGACTTGACCAGCTTTCGGCTATGACGGCATTTCTCTTCGGCTTTGATGTGGAGGCGGCCCGCAACGAACCGGAGAATGCCGCCGCACTGGATGTCGATTCCGCGCGTGTGGTGCTGACGGAGTTTGCCGACCGCGCCCGCGTGCACGAGGGGCCGGTGACGCCGGAGATTTTCAAGGGCTGGCTGAACGAGATCAAGGCGGCCGCGGGGGTGAAGGGCAAGGAACTCTTCCACCCGGTTCGTATTGCGCTGACCGGCTCGCACTCGGGACCGGAGTTCGACAGGCTGCTGCCGATTATCGAAGACGGTTTTGCACTTGGCATCGGCATCCCGTGCGTGCGGCAGCGCGTGGAGAGGTTTGTGGGGGTATGAGCGTGACAGACGGTGTTCTGTGGATCAAAGGCAATCCGGCGGCTCCGCTGGCGATTGTGCTGCGGCCGGAGGGCGGAAAGCATCTTCTCGGCGAGTTGCAGCGCGTGAGGAAGGCCGGCATACAGACGATCGTTTCATTGCTCGAAGAAGATGAGGCGGACTGGCTCGGGCTGGCTGAAGAGGGGCCGCTGGCTGCGTCGGTTGGAATGCGCTTTTTGAACTATCCAATTCCGGACAGGAACATTCCACCGGATGCTGCCGGGTTTCGTGCCTTGGTGGCAGGTCTCGCAAGCAGCCTGCGCGGCGGCGAGCGCATTGGAGTGCATTGCCGGGGATGCATTGGCCGCGCTACGGTTACGGCCGCATGCACGCTGATTCACCTGGGATGGAGGCCGTCAGAGGCATTAGCCGCGATCGAGATGGCGCGTGAATATCCTGTTCCCGACACGGACGAGCAGTTGAGCTGGATTCTGGCCTACAGGGCGGAGCTGTGAGCGGCGCCGGGCATGAGGTGAAAATCGATTTCAGCTTTCCGCATAACTGGGAGGCTGAGGCACTTGAGGCGCGGCCGATGATTCTGCCGGCTCAGCACTATGTGTATCCGCGCGAGGTGGAAGAGATTGAACGCGGCGCGCTGGAAGTACTGGTGCGGCCCGGCGGCGAAGGCGAGGAGCCGTTTCTGGCGACCTGTGCGCTGGGCTTTCGCGATCCGGCGGCCCCGACGGGGCTCTGGTCTGCGCCGCATCCGGATTGGCTCTGTGCGTTGTCAGGCGGATATGCGTACATGATCGACACTGCGGCGCCTGAGCAGTTCGCGATGATTGCGTATCGGCCGGTGCTGGAGGTGCGTGCAGCGGTTGCCGAGGGGCGGCTGCTCTTTGTCGGCCATCGCTCCATCCTTGCCTGGGGGCGGGACGGGCAGGTTTGGGAGTCAGAAAAGCTCTCCGACGAGGGCGTGACGATCACGGCTGTTGAGGGCGGTGTACTGCGCGGAATGGGCTGGGAGATGCTGACGGACAAGGAGACTTCGTTCACGCTGGATCTTCAGAGCGGAACTCGCCTTTCAGACTCCAAATGCTGAGTCGCGCTTCGAAGGCGGATCTTTCATTCGCTAGCGTTTCGCCGGCACGGATGTTTTTGCACCTGGCGAAGACTTCAGCCGATACCCGACACGATTACGGTTCGCCCCAGAGATCCATGGTGTTGACCGGTTTGCCTTGCAGCTTGAGGTAGTAAAAGAGCTGGGCCTTGTGGCGTTCAAGGTGGTGCACCATGTTGAGCAGCTGGTAGCCGAGCGCCGCCTTTTTTGCAGGCGCCCAGGGTGCGGCGACCTGCT
This sequence comes from uncultured Acidobacteriota bacterium, assembly GCA_963830225.1. Taxonomy (GTDB): domain Bacteria; phylum Acidobacteriota; class Terriglobia; order Terriglobales; family Acidobacteriaceae; genus Telmatobacter. The sequence goes on from CAWHLO010000002.1 coordinate 569,908, forward strand.
TGTTTGTCAGGTCGTTCTCGCCGGCCTTATCGATCATCGCGAGAGCAAGCGCCTTATCCTTTGCCAGATCCGCTTTGACTTGTTCGAGGCTCTCGATAGAGGGCATTTTTTCGGCAGGCGGGAAGATTTCCTCGGGAGCGAGGTCGGCCCATGTCTTGCCGGGTGGAAGGCCCCATTCATCGGTGACAAACGCCTGGCAGCCCACGCCGCATGCTTCGGCGATGTGCTTGAGGAGCTGGCTGACGGTCATCCAGTTGGCGCCGGTTGCCGGCTTCCAGTCCAAGGTGGCTGGATCGACTTTGTCCAAAAGTTTTTCGGTGGTCGAGTAGGCGTTCTCTATTTCGTGCTTGAGGAGTTGGGTCCAGTTCATGGCGTTCACCTCTTTCACCGGCTGACCCTGCCGGCGCAACAAGAGTATGTCTGAAACGATTTGGGCGCAAGAGCGAACATCTCAGTTATGCGGAGGCCGAATATCGCCGGGCTGTTGAAAAGACCGATTCATAGCCCGAGTAGACTCCCTCAAAGACCGAGTCCCAGCTTGCGGTGAGCGCGTAGGAGCGTGCGGCCTGGCGCATGGCGGCGTGCTTTGCGGGGTCGGCGAGGATGGCGGCGATGGCTGCGGCGAAATCTGCGTCGGGGACGATGCGGCCGGTTTCGCCGTCGCGGATGATGGTTTTGGGGCCGCCGTCGGGAGTGACGATGGCCGGCACGCCTGAAGCCAGGGCTTCGAGCACGACGTTGCCGAAGGTGTCAGTGTGGGAAGGGAAGACGAGCAGGTCCATATCGGCATAGGCTGCGGCCAGGTCTTCGCCGCGCAATACGCCGGTGAATTCCGCGCGATGCAGGCGCTCGCGGAGCCAACTTTCTTCCGCACCGTGGCCCACGATCAGGAACCGGAAGTTTGCGTGGCCCATGCGCTCCAGTTCTTCCTGTACCTGGACAAGATGGGTGACGTTCTTTTCGATGGAGAGGCGGCCTACAAAGCCCAGCACTGGCTCGCGGTCTTCGACGGCGCGGCGGCGTTTCTGCGGGCGGAAGAGTTCGGCGTCGACGCCGCGCGGCATGAGGAGGCACGGGCGGCCGGTCATGCGATTGAGCTGCGAGCAGAGCTCCGGGTTGGGAGCGAACAGCACGTGGGCCGGCGCATAGAAGCCCAGGGCGATGGCCATGGCCATATCCTCGATTCGCTTGCCCGTGAATTCGGATGAGCGCGGGGGCAGCATGCGCAGGAACCAGTCGGCGCGCCGCGCGGCGTACTCGTGGACATTGGTGTGCCAGCTGGCGGCCAGCGGCAGGTCCATCTTGATGGAGAGCAGGACGCCGAGGAAGCCAACTTCACTGGGGCCGGTGATGTGGATCAAGTCCGGCTCGAAGCGATCGAGCACATCGCCAATGAGCGGGATGTGGCGCAGGAAGACCGGATCGAAGCGGAGGTCTTTTTCGAGGGAGAAGGAGAGGAAGCCGCGGGGAAGTTCGAGCGTCCAGACGTTGCCGTCGTCAGTGAAGGCCTGGGCGCGATCGCCGGCGCGTACGCAGAGGAATGGCAGATTGTGGCGGCGGGCGAAGGCCTCAAAGTGGCGGCTGGTGTGCGCCACGCCGTTGACCTCGTGGAACGAGTCAGGGAAGTAGGCGACGCGGGGTAAATGGGCTTTCATGGCTCCGGCCGACTGGCTTACTACGGTTGGAGGGATATAGCGGAGTCAGCGGAGCTCGCGGGGTTAGCGGAGCTAGTTCTCTGGCCGCAAGTTTTGTTGTACTGAACAGGATCTCCCAATTCATGGTTCTGGGAACTTCGTTGGCAATCGCCGTTTAGCTGTCGTGCTCGCCCATGGCAAGGCGCAACTGGTGCGACTCGCTCCAGGCGATGCGAAGACCACCCGAAACCAGACCGCGGCCCATGGTTTGTACCACGCCGACGAGGAAGCTCACGACACTGGGCGCCGATCCGTCGGGCCACAGCTCGCTCAACGGCCGAACCACGCCATTCCAGTCGGGGTGGTAGACACGCTCATCCCAGGTACGCGAGCCTTGCGGGAACTCGGGGTAGTGGCGGATCGCGTCGATGGCCGACTGGAGGATGCGGTGCTTCCAGGGCTCGGCGTACTGCGGCATGAAGAGGATGTCGCTGCGCCGTTCGCGCCGTATCTCATGCACGAACTCAGTGAAGCTGGTGGCATGCGTGAGGTTGATATTGGCGTTGGGTTCCACTCCGTGCCTGTCGCCGCCGGAGATGAGCAGCATGCTCCATTTATCCGCCAGACGGCGGGCGGCCCGGTTTTCGTTCCAGTGGCGCAAACCGTTGAGCTCAATGGCGTGGAGAAATGCGCCGTTTTTCTGGATGAATTCGTTGACCAGGAACTCGTGCTTCTCCTTGCCGATCATGTAGAGATCCCACATGGGGTGGTTGAAGACGACGAGGACATTGGGCTCTTTGTCTAGGGCCGACAAGATTTCAGTAAGGCGTGTGTCGCTGGGATGAGCAGTGAACTCTTTGAATATTTCCATCCACTGCTGAGCGCGGGCGCTGGGCAGATTGTGAATGCCGAGGTGGAACGACTGCTTGCCGCCATAGGGTGCGGTCCACTCAACCGAGACGGGAATCTGGCGCGCGCTGGGGACGGTCCTCAGCAGCATGGGCGCTTTGATGGAATCGTGGTCAGTGAGGGAAACCATGGGCGCCACGTCGAGCTGCTCAATCTGCCTGCTCTCCAGGTCGAAGGCGAGCTTGGGGGTCATCGGCGGCGTCCAGTAGGCTTTTGAGTAGTTCACCTTCAGGCCGTGGTTCTGCTCGGAGCGGCCCTCAAGACGGGACATCAAAGGCCGCATCAATGGGAACTGATTGCCGAAGTTTGCCAGGAAAGCGAGCGTCTCGTGCGACTGATTGGTGTGACCGTGCAGTGAAATACCTGAATTGAAACCCCGCGCTGCATTCTGGTCGCGCCACAGGTACGAGATGGTCGAATGGGCCATTCCCCCTCCTTGTCCACGTTCGAGCCCCGAATTTTCAAGTTTAATACTCACTGCCCGCCATGCCATGAAGGTGCTGTGAATTTGGTGCAAATTACCCAACAATTCCCGAAGGAACCATGCAAGTTACTCCAAATCCGGAATTTCTTTCCCAGACCCCGCATTATTACGGATGCGAAGCTTGCGAGGACGGTTGTGTCACAGTGATTTCAGCTACAAATGGATTTACTGCCTGGCACCGTTGAATTCGGATGCAAGGAAGTCATCCAGAGACCAGCCTGCCATCAAATCCTCATCTCGTTCCGCAGCTTGTCTTGCAGAGGAAGCAGCCGCTTCAGGAACGAGGTAATTTTCTGTGAGGCCTTGCCGCAGCAGCTCAAACGCCTGCTCGGGCGTATCGGCCCATTGAAACAGTTCAATATCTTTCGGAGAAATGGCCCCAGTTCCCACTAAAACGTCGAGGTTAAAGACCCGTTTCCAGTATTCGGACCCGTAGATCAGCACTGTCATCTTTTTGGCCAGTTTGTGCGTCTGGGCCAAGGTGAGAATTTCGAACATCTCGTCGAGAGTACCAAATCCGCCCGGAAAGACTACCAGAGCCTTCGACAGGTAAGCAAACCACAGTTTGCGCATGAAGAAGTAGTGGAACTCGAAGTTGAGCGACGGAGTGATGTACGGATTGGGCCGCTGCTCGAAGGGCAGGCTGATGTTCATGCCGATGGTCTTGCCACCGGCCTCGTATGCGCCGCGATTGGCCGCCTCCATGATGCCGGGTCCGCCGCCGGACATGATCACAAAGCGGTGCCTTCTGGAGGGGATGTTCTGGGACCAGCCGGTGAGCATGTGGGCCAGTCGCCGCGCATCTTCGTAATAGCGGGCCATTTCAACGGCGGAGACGGCGCGCTTGAGCTGCAGCTCCGAGGCTGTGCCGGAGGCGATTTCGGGGGCGCGAGCGGGCTGCTCATGAAGGGGCGCCGGCTGGATTGATCCTGTGTTTTCAAGGAGTTCCAAGGCCTGATCGGCCTCTTCGCGGCCGCGAAAACGGGCTGAACCGAAAAATACCACCGTGTCCTGGATCTGCTCGCGGCGGAAGCGCGCCAGCGGTTCCATGTATTCAGAGACGATGCGGATCAGGCGCCCATCGGCACTGTTGAGGAAGCCTGGGTTCTCATAGGCCAGTGGTGCTCGCGCTAAATCAGGAGGTGTCCCGTTTTCAGGTATCACAGGCTTATCTGTGGTCTTCCCGGGCTTTCGGCTAGTGTCTCCCGATTTCCGATCGCTCTTCACTCGTCCCTATCCTTTTCCGGATACATTTCATTGACGTTCACTGGTCGCGATAGTGAACGGCATCCTGGAACGCGATCCACAAATTCAGCAGACCCAGCCCGGAAACGAGGCCGCGAACCGCGCCGTTGCCGGCAATGGCGCTCAGGGTGGGAAATTGCAGAAGGAGCGGATTCTGGTCCCAGAACATCGGTGACCACGGCGCATAGCAGATGGCCAGACCGATATACATTCTCAGCATGACGCGAAGCACCAGCTCGAAGCGCTCAAGCCAGCGGGGTACATGAGGTGCCGGAGGTTGCGAACCGCCTGCGTTTGAGGGGCCGGTACCGTCCATCGGCGCAGCTTCAGAAGCCGGGCTCGTGGCGAGCGAAGTTGATGTCGATTCCGGCTGATGGGACATTCTAAAAATCCGGCGCCCGCCGCCCCCAGTCGGGCGAAATTTGGCATCTGGCCCTGGCCGATTTTCATGGCCCGGCTCATGAACGCCGTAATGCAACGGTAACACAGCAGAGGGCATCGGGATAAATATGTACACAATTGGCCTCGGGCGTATATTGTGGTTCGGGATTTACTAGTGGGTAACGAAAAAGGCGCACTTGTACCACAGGGTTCGTGTTAGGCTTGCAGCATCGGAGCACAGGAACAGTATCTTGCACAATCCATGAGAATTGCACTCTTTACCGAGACATTTGTCCCTAAAGTGGACGGAATCGTCACCACTCTCACCCAGACAATTCGGCAACTGAAAAGTCTTGGACACGAAGTGTTGATCTTCGCTCCGGAAGGGGGCGTCGCCGAGTACGAAAATTGCCGGATTGTGGGCGTCAAAGGCTATGCTTTTCCCTTTTATCCGGAGCTGCGATTATCGTTTCCCCACGCTTCGATCCGCCACATCCTTGAGGAATTCCGGCCCGATGTGATTCATGCCGCGGAGCCGGTGCTTTTGGGCATTGCTGCTCTTTACTACGGGGGCGGAAGTAACGGCGGCAGCTTACGCGTACCCGTCCTGGTTTCGTACCATACCGATCTGCCGAAATATCTCGCACACTACAGGCTGGGATTTCTTGAGCCCTATATCTGGTCGTTACTGCGGCTTCGGCACAGGCGCGCCACGCTGAGTCTTTGCACTTCAGACGCGATTGTGGAGCAGTTGCGGGAGCATGGAATCGCTCCGGTTGCTTTGTGGCCAGGAGGAGTGGATGCCGAACGCTTTCATCCGTCGCGCCGATCGGAGGCCATGCGCGCCCGGCTGACCCAGGGGCATCCAGAGAGTCCTCTGCTGCTCTATGTGGGGCGGCTTTCACCGGAGAAAGAGATTGAGCGGCTTGCGCCGGTTCTGCGCGCTGTTCCCGAGGCGCGGCTGGCTCTGGTTGGCGATGGACCGCACCGGCGCGAGCTGGAACGGCACTTTGCGGGATTACCGGTCTTCATGGCGGGATTTCTGCACGGGGATGAGCTGGCCGCGGCTTTTGCTTCAAGCGATATCTTCGCTATGCCCTCACGAACCGAGACTCTGGGGCTGGTGGTGCTGGAGGCGATGGCATCGGGTGTGCCCGCTGTGGCGGCTCGCGCAGGAGGCATTCCCGAGATGATCGAGGATGGCGCGAACGGATTCCTTTTTGACGACGAAGCGCAGGCCGTGGAAGCCGTGCAGCGGCTGGTGAGGGAACCGGAGCGGCTAGAGGCTATGGGCCAGGCTGCGCGCGAGGCGGCCATGGAGAGAAGCTGGAAAATGGCCACCTGCCAACTGCTTGAGCATTACCAGTCAGCGTGCGCCATGCAGCATATCGGACCGCTCATCACAACCTCAAAACCAGGAAACCCGAGCCTGAGCTTTCGCGCCCGTCAAGCATTGGGTGCAGCGACCATCTTCGCCATTCGCAAATTACTGCCGTAAGACTTCCGGAGGGAGATGGATTCGCGCTTCCCGGGGGGTGGAGTGTCAGGAAGTGGGGATCTGAAAGGTGTGCAGCGAGGCGTGGAGGGCGACCGTCCTTAACGGTTTGCGGCTACGCGCGCATCGGCCGATTGCACCGGAGCCGCCTTGGCGGCGGGCGCAGCCAGGACGGGAACGACGAGGGCCGGGGATTCTAACGTTTGGACCACCACTGGAGTGGCCGGGCGGGTAATCTGATAGGGACCGTAATCGATGGTCAGGATGGCGGTACCGCCAATGCGCACGGAGGTTTTGCTGCGCGTCTGCTGGGGCAGCCAGAAGCCGTCAGTGATGGCGTTTCTGAACCGGATGGATGTGCGCGAGATCCAGAAGGACGGGTTTTTAGACGGGGCTGCGTCAATTTTGACCAGTGCGAAGTCTGTGGCGTCGACCCATATCTTCCCTTTATAGAGAAATTTCTCAGGCTTTAAAGGGGTTACCTGGAGGACATAGGCCGCGCGGCCGTTTACTTTGTCTTTCCCCAGGAGGCGGAATGCGTAGTTTGCGGGCGTGAGCGCCGTGGACCCCTTCTGCCGGGAGGCTTGCTCCTCGCTGTCGACGGCGCGCTTGAGGACTTCTTTGCAGAGGAAGCTGGAGCCGCTCTGCGAAAGGATACGGAAGCTTTTGCCTGACGCAGCATCGTATTGGAAGAGAACTTTCATCCGGGCTTTGATGTGGGCACTGTACCCGCGATACTCCACCCGATACACGCGCAGCGACTGGTAGTGTTGCAGTTCCTGTTTTTGAATGCGGTTATGCACCTGCATCTGGGTGACGATCTGAGCCGCACTCAGGCTCGCCGTGGGTGTGGGATTATCGCTGCTCGCCCAGGCTTCTGAAATCGCGAAAAATATGATGGCCAATATAGAGAAGCCCTTGAGGAGGGTCAGGCGCATGAGGCATGATATCCTGCCGACCCGGTTCCGGGCCATGATTTCATTTCACCTACCTGTGAGGTTTGTTCCGGATATGTAACTTTGCCGTGTTGGAGACGAGCCAGCTCAATGTTCACGGCAGATTGAGCATTGCTCCCGGCTGAAAAGGGGAGTATTGTGAAGCCGTGATATCGAGGAGCTGAGCAGGCGTCTTGATGGTTCGGGAGGCTGCCCGGCAGTCCCCATGGAAGATCACATTCTCGCAAGCGAGGGGCGGTTTCCCTCGTCGGAAGGGCCCCTGGAAGGAGATCCGATGAAACTTGCGACGGCTGTGTTTGCACTGGCATTTGGTTCGCTGGCGATGGCTGCTCAAAGCCCCGGTCCTGTACAGTTGATGGCTCGAAGGGGAGTGGATGTGAGCGCCGGTTGCCCGGTGGCGATGCATCTGGATCAGTCGGTTACGGGGGTGGCGGCTCACGTGAAGAAGGGACAGAGCGCAATGCCTCTCCGGACCAGGCTTCACCTTGTTCTTTCCGGCGCGCCGGAGGCCAAGGTGCATCCAGCCCAGATCCAGGAGGCTGGGGTGACAGTGTATGGTTATGACACTACCCCGCACTTCAAGTTGACGTCGCCCGCACAAGGGAAGCGCTCCGTTCCCGCGAAGAGGATGACTGTGAAGTTTGTTCCGCAGAGCGATGGGAGCGCGGAGGCGAATTTTGCGGTGGCCGGATTGCCCTGGGCGAGCCTGCTTGAGATCAATTCAATTACATTCGCCAACGGAAATACATGGAAGCCGGCGCCGGGGCGCACTTGCACAGTAACGCCCGATCCGATTGTGCTGGTAGCAGACCAGCAGCATTAAACAAGGAACCTGCGGAGCGAAGGGAAGAGACCGTCCGCTCCACAGGTGTGCTTTCTTTCCTTGCGTTAGATTCGAATTTAAAGCCCGAAATAGACGCCGACCATCGGTTCGCCTGTCTGTGTGTAGGCGCCGGTGGCGTTGTAATTGTTGTCGAGATCCGGAGCCTTGTAGAGATTGCCTCGGTATTGAATGCGAAGGCCGGTGTTGGGAAGGAAGTTCCAGTCAAAGCCTCCGCCGTAGACGAACATGGGCCGCACGACATCTCCCACGTCGTTGGGGGCCGAGGTGGGCACGTTGATGTAGAAGCCCGCGCCGCCTATCGCGAACGGGTCTATGTTTCTGTACTTGAATGACGGTATCCAATCGATGGAAACCTGGTGCGCCATGGCGCTGATGTTTACCGGCTGGTTTCCGCAAAGATAACCGCACTTGCCTGGATCGGGCTTATAGGACTGGTCTGCCGGGTTGACTCCGTAGGCGATCTCATAGCCGATCCAGCGGCTCTGAAGATGACGCAATTCAAACATGCCGCCTATGCCGTTGGACGGAGTCTGCGCCGTGTCGTGGCCGGAGGTGGAACCAGTGAAGGTCCGGTAGAAGCTAAACGCTGCGTCTGTCTGCGCCATGAATTTTGGCGGCAAGGGTTTTCTGGCTGGAACAGGCTGCGCACCGGCGGTTGCGCCGCAGACGGCGGCGATTGCAAGGAACATAAGAACCATTTGCACACACAACAGATTTTTAGATTGCATCGTTGCCCTTTCGTGGGTGTTCACTATTTTCTTGATGAGTGGGACGAGACTGGCTTATAAGGCACTTTCGTGGCAACGTACAAAGCGCCGCTGATATGGACGCTGAATGTTAAGAATTGGTATCTGGATGCATGTGGCATTTCTGGGCGGCGAGTTGTGCAGGCTGACAGAAGACTGGTGCAGGTGTGAACGTTTGAAGACGCGTCCAGAATTATTGCTGTAAAAGAGTGTCAGGCGGGCAACTCGCAAGACAGAACACTCATCGTAGCCAGTAAGCTTCCCCTTTCTTCTGCTCACTCCGGATTTGGCGATGCCATATCGGGAAAATAGTCTCGCGCTGCCAGGCTCAAAGAATCATTTTGAGGAAGGCGCAGACCGCGAGTTTCATTTTCTTCTGAGGATGACGGGCTAACTTTCTCGCTTCCCCTGAAAAAGCGGCTTCGAGTTGCCGGGCGATATTTCCTCCGTCCCCGGACCCGCCTCTCGAAGCCGCAGCTGCCTGGAGGGTGCGCCAAAAAAGCCTGCTTGCGGCTTTGGCCCTGCCAGCGTGATGAGGGAGTGGGGAGAGTTACGCTCTGGCTTCGTGCCGGTCTTTGCGGCACCAGGTGCGCCGCAAATTGCATCAAAAATGAGACAATGAAAACAGCGTCCGGTTCTGTAATTTCGATTTTGCCGGGGCGGGAGAACCCGTAATCATGCTCCGTGTGCTCTCAACGCACCTGTTCCTGAATCAGCGATTGCACCCTGGACTTCTCGATCTTGCCGGCCGCGCCGGCGCGCAGGCGGTGGAAATCTTTGCCGCCCGGCAGCACTTCGATTACACAAGCCGCGAACATGTTACGGAGTTGGGTTCCTGGTTTCGCTCGAATAGCCTGGAAGCATTCTCAATGCATGCGCCCATGTTTTCCGATCGCGAGATGGGCCGGGGCGGAGCGCCCGGGGTGAACCTGCTGCATCCGGACAAGGCGCGGCGCATTGACGCGATGGACGAGATCAAGCGTGCGCTGGAGTCAGCCGAATACATTCCCATGCGGCATCTGGTGCTCCACCTGGGCGAACGGACCGATCAATGGTCCCCGCGCAGTATTGAGTACGCGTTGACGGCGCTCGAACACCTGGGGGCCTTTGCTCACCCGCTGGGTGTGAAGCTACTGGTGGAAAACATCCTGAGCGAGCCGACTACCCCGGAACACCTGATGATGATTCTGCAGATGGGGCACCTGGACGGAGTGAGCGTATGCCTGGACCTGGGCCATGCGCACATTGCTTCAGGAATTTCCGAGGCTGTGGGGATTCTCGGAAGCCGAATTGCGTCAGTGCACGCTCATGACAACCACGGCGTAAAGGATGAGCACCTTTGGCCCGGCGACGGGACAATCGACTGGCCGACTACGGCTGAGGCATTGAAGGCGCTGGCTAATCCGCCGGCCCTGGTGCTTGAGATCGCGCATAACCCCGCCGACACTCTGGCGACCATTCCTGCACGTATGGAAGAGGCGTTCGCGCGGTTTGCGTGAGGAGACCGCTGTGAGTCGCCCTGCCTTGCAGGGATTGAGCGCTTCCTGATTGCTTGTTTTTTATTTCTGAGTTTCGCGACTTTTCTTCGATAACCAGGTGCTTTGGTCAGAGGTAAAGGATATATTCTTTACGTAAAGGAGCATGGCAAATGAAGACTTCGTCGAGCACAATCAGCAGCAAGGGGCAGGTAACCGTTCCTGTTGAAGTGCGCAGGCGGCTGGGGGTCAAGGCGGGGGACCAGGTGGAGTTTGTTTTCGAGGAGGGCCGTACGATTTTGCGCCCGGTGCGGAGCGAAAAGAGTCCGTTTTCCGCCTTTGTGGGGGCTCTGCCCGCGTTCAAGACGAAGAAGCAGATCAATGCATGGCTTCGCGAACTTCGCGGTGAGGATTTCGAAGAGAAGGACCGAAAGTGAGAACCGCGATCGATACGAATGTTATTTCGGCTATCTGGGCTGGTGAAGCTTCGGTTTCAGAGTTGCTCACGAAGCTAGATAAGGCCAAAGCAGACGGCGCGCTGCTTGTGTGTCCCGCAGTTTTCTCTGAGCTGCATGCCTATCCTGGAGCGACGGCAGCTTTCATTGGGAAGTTTCTGGATGCGACCGATATCAGGGTGGATTATCGGCTCGAAGAAGCCGTATGGACAGAGGCGGGTGAACGATTTGCCCGTTATGCAGTTCGGCGAAGAGAGTCGCAGGGAGGCTCACCGCGCCGGTTGTTGACTGATTTTCTGATTGGCGCGCATGCGCTGGTTCAGGCTGACCGTCTGCTTACACTCGATGCTGGAATCTACCAGAGGAATTTTCCGGAGGTCCGGCTTTACTGAGGCGGATTCGGGCTTGTCGCCTGCGGAAGCGGTCACTCCGCGTGCAGCACCACGTCAAAGAGCAGCAGGCTGATGGTGGTGAAGATGATGTCGTAACCCACAAGCAGCTTGATCCAGAGAGTGGCGTCGCCCTGGCCGGTGATGATGATGGTTGCGGATTGGACCATGGCCAGAAGCGCGGGAATGAAAATGGGAAACAGGATGAGCGGCAGAAGCAGTTCGCGGTTGCGGCTGCGGATGGAGAGCGCCGCGAAGAAGGTTCCATTGGCCACCAGCGCCCATGTGCCAAGCGGCAGAACGAGTGCGAGCAGCCAGCCGTTGCCCACGATGCGCAGGTTGTACATGATCATGAAGACCGGGGCCAGCACGATCTGAACGACGGTAACGAAGAGAAAGTTGGCGATGACCTTGGCGAGGAACATCTCCGCGCCGGGAGTGGGAGCCATGCGTTGCGCGTCGAGTACCTGGTGGCGGATTTCGCGCGCCCAGGCCTGATTGAGCGAGCTGACTGCGGCGAACATGATGGCGACGGTGAGCACGCCGCCGGAGATCTGGCGCGCAAAGGTTCCCTGGGGATTGAAGGACAGGGAGAAGAGCACCACAACCAGCAGCGCGAAGAAGAGCATCGAGTTGATGGCCTCTTTCGAGCGCCACTCGATACGCAGGTCCTTGACGAGGTGTGTCCACAGAGCGCTTAACATGCGGGCCGCTCCTCGTGCTCTGGAGCTGTTGCGGCTTTGGTCAGGTCGGCGGTTTCCACGGGGACTTCCAAGGCGTTTGCAGCGCGCAGGTAGTCGTCGGGGTTGAGGATCAACTGCGTTCCGCGCGTACCGGCGGAGACGCTGATGCGGTCAAAGAGGATTGCCGTTTCATCGACGAAGACCGGGAAGGACTTCTTTGCGCCGAAGACGGTGACGCCGCCGCGGATGTATCCCGTGAGCGGCTGGACGTCTTTGAGAGAAACCATCTCGGCTTTGCGCAGGCCGGCAGCGCGGGCCAGCTTCTTGAAATCGAGTTCTGCGTTGCCGGGGATGACGGCGAAGACATGAGAGCCGGGGCCTCCGGTGGTCAGCAGCGTTTTGAAGACCTGCTCGGCGGGCATGCCGATCTTCCTGGCTACCGTGGTGGCCGCCAGATCGTCGGGATCGACTTCATACTCGCGGAGTTCGAAGGGGATGCCGAGGGATTCAAGGAAGCGCGCGCCGTTGGTCTTCATAGCGTGGGGTTTCCCGGTTCAAAGGATTTCACCCGGCCAGCGTGGAGCGCCAGCACCCAGTCGGCAATGGGAGCGGCCAGCTCACGCTGGTGGGTGGTGATGACGATGGTGCGGCTGGAGTGGCGAAAGGCTGCCAGCAGTTCGACCATTTGGCTGGTGCTTTCAATGTCCATGTTGGAAAAGGGCTCGTCGAGCAGCAGAAGCTCAGGGACGGGAAGCAGCACGCGGGCGAGCGAGGTGCGCTGGCGCATTCCCTGCGAGTACTGACCGACGGTGCGAGTGAGCTCGGGATCGAGACCTACCTGGCTGAGGGCCTCGGTTGGCGTGAGGCATTGGCGGCCGGGGTAGAGTTTGCGGAAGTAGAGGAGGTTTTCCTGCGCGGTGAGCTCGTCGTAGAGCATGGGCGCATGGCTCATGTAGCCGATGCGCGCTCGAGCCTCGTGTGGCTCAAGGCCGTTGAAGACGCGGATGGTGCCGAAGCTGGGGCGGAGCAATCCGGCGAGAATTCGCAGCAGCGTGGATTTGCCGGCGCCGTTTGGGCCAACGAGAACGTAGCAACGGCCGGAGAGAAGCTCGGCCGAGACCTGGCGCAGGGCGGCGAAGGAGCCGAAGAGCTTGGAGACAGTGTCGATGCGGGCACAGATTTGCGCCATCTCGCCTGTGGACGAACTCGGCGGTGAAGACCTATCGCCGGGGATTCCGGCAGCGGAAGTGGCGTTCATTCTCAGGCAGCCGGTTTTGCGACGCTTGCTGTGGCGGCGGTAGCGTTCGGTGTCGCCGCCGGCTTTACGGGCTCGCCGGGATGAAGTGGCTTTTCAGGCGCGTACTTGCTGGCGCACTTGGCCTGCAGACCGGTGGCGTGGAAGACACCGTCGTGCTGGTAGGTGCCCTCGGCGACAGCCATCGCATCGTCCTTGAAGGTATCTGGAGGCGGCTCGGAGCCCTTGTAAACCACTTTGAGCACGCGGCCTGAGGCGGCCTTGGACGAGTGGCTCTCAAATTGGCTCAGCATGAAAGTTACATTGGGACCATCACGCACAATGGTGCCGGGCTTCACGAAGCCTTCGACACGCAGTTGGTCGTGATAAGCTTTGGCGCCCATCCCGTTGAGCTGGGGGATGGTGACGAAGTAGCTCTTACCTGCGCCGTAGCCGCTATAGGCGAGCCACCCAATGGTACCGAGGATGATGGCAGTCGCGATTCCAATACGCCAAGTTGTCCGCGAGATTTTCATAATCAATTTTAACGATACGAGGGTATCTCGCCGGGGTCAATGACATAGATCACACCTCTGGAGGGGTACATGCAATATGGTGTGCAGTGCGTCACGGCGAGGAACGCTGGAAGAGGAAGCGATCGGTCCGGTGGGCTCAGAAATGCATATCGCGGGATCTGGCCCGATGGATGGCGCCCAGGACTGCAGGACCGATGACCATGAGGACAAGCGCCGCGCCAATCAAAAGTTCGTACATGGGAGGCCTCCTGAGGGAGATGCGGAAGGTTGCACTCGCTGAAATGTGGCGGAATGATAGCGCAGGTTAAACGGAATTTGAAAGAAAAAATTTAGAGGCGGTGTTGGCGTTTTGGGGCAGAAGGGAGAAAGGCGGGCCGGCAAGGCTGCGGTATAGCCTGTCAGGCACAATCGTCACGAGATGGAATTTTACAAGTGTAAGATTATAAATAGGTTAGTCTGTGGCGGCGTGTTGGGAAGTGCCTGCGCGCGGGATCAGCGCGTTTTTCTCGCGCTCCTAAAGCATAGAGTTGGGCTCAACTGTCCTTGCGATAGAGCATGTCGCGGATGGCGCGGCGGCGCTCGGCGTTCATTTCGCTTTCGCTTCGGCGCTCGATTTCGTCCTTGTGCTGGCCGGCGTCCGATTCGGACTCTTCCGGTTCGCTGCAGCTGGGACAGCGGTTGGCAAAGCCGGGTTTATCGGGGCGCAGCTCGAATTCTTCTCCACATACAACGCACGTTTTTATTGGGAAAGGCATAACCCTCTTATGTTAGCTCCGGTCGCGGCCGGAGTCTTCCACATCAGGGCCTGCGAGCGGGGCGATTGTTGTGCCGGTCCGGGGCGGATGAAGAGTTGGATCGTGTGTTCACGATTTGGTTATTTACCATGATCTAACTTTGGGACATCTGTTGATTGAGTGGTTAACTGTCAAGTTATTGATTTCATTCAATAATCCCAAAAACAGTAGAGAAAATTGCACCATAGATGGTGCAATTTGAGGCATTTTTTGCACTTTTTGGACGGATTTCTTTCTGTGCAAAGCGGTTTCAGGGGCGGAGGTTGACGGTCTCGAATCCATCGGTTTCGTTCATTCCTGTGCGTTCGTTTCCGAGCAGAGGCAGCAGTGCTGGACTGCTAAGAACATTGTGCGCCGAACGGGCGAAATTCTCTGCAAGACGCCGGTTCGGTTTGCTTTGGTTTCCGATTCTCGCCGCGCGCAATTTTATTGCGCTGCTTTCATAAAAGTCGCATACCATGTTCGGACAAAGTGATGGAGGTATGAGGATGAGCAAGATAGCGCTGGTGGGAGCGGCGGGAGCGATCGGGATGAGCATTGCCGAGGCGCTGCGGGCCGAGGGGACGCCGTACCGGGTGATCGGACGGACGGAGGCGAGTTTGCGGCGCGCTTTTGGCGGTGACCCGCTGGCCGAGATCAAGACCTGGAACCCGGATGATGCGGCTTCTATCCGTGAAGCGCTGGAGGGTGTGGAGACAGCGGTGTACCTGGTGGGTGTGAATTACTGGCAGTTTGAGTTGCATCCTGTGCTGATGCGCCGCACGGTTGACGGCGCGGTGGCAGCAGGCGTGCGGCGCATGCTGCTGATTGGGACGGTGTATCCCTTTGGTCGGCCGCAGAGCGAGACGGTGAACGAGGATCATCCGCGGAATCCGCATACCTTCAAGGGCAGGATGCGTAAGGAGCAGGAGGACATTCTGTTTGCGGCGCACGGGACCGGGAAGTTGGAGGCGTGCGAGTTGCGGCTGCCGGACTTCTACGGGCCGAAGGTGGACAAGAGCTTTTTGTGGAATGCGTTTGTGGAGGCGAAGAAGGGCGGCCGCGCGCAACTGATCGGGCCGATCGATACTCCGCACCAGTACGTCTTCGTTCCCGACGTGGGGCCGATTGTGATGCGGCTATTGAAGACCGACGCGGCGTGGGGACATGCCTGGAACTTTGCCGGGAGCGGAACGATTACGCAGCGGGACCTGGTGGAGAAGATCTTTGCGGCTGCGGGGAAGCCGGTGAAGTTGATGGTGGCGGGGAAGACGATGCTGCGCGTGATGGGACTGTTCAGCAAGCTGATGCGCGAGGTGGTGGAAATGCACTACCTGCAGACGGAGCCGGTGCTGATGGATGACAGCCGGCTGGAGAAGCTGCTGGGCGGGGTGACGCGGACTTCGTATGACGAAGGGGTGCGGAGGACGCTGGAGTCGGTGGGGGCGTAGGAGAGTCGAACGAAGCGCCCGCATTGTTTGAATTTTCCCACTATAATCACGTCGACCATGCGAAGGGTGTTTCAATGCGTCGGAATCTTTCTGCTTGCATGCAGTCCTTGCGCTTCGCAGGCCGCCAAGGTCGGAATGCCTGACACTCTTGTGATCGCGCGCCATTCTTTTATCGATGTGGGGCCGCCCTTTGATTTTTACGATCTCACCCAAGTGAAGAGCAGCGAGGACGGGCTTTCAGTGGAGCGGGTTTCCGTGACGCCCACCGGACAATCTTGTATCCAGCCGGCAACGGTTAAGGATGAGAGTGTGACCCTGCACGAAACAATGGCTGAACTTCTCGCGAATAAGAATCCCTGCGCGATTTCGGAAAAGGATCTGCATCGCGAATTGAAACGTCGCAAAAAACACCCTGTCTTCAGCGGCATGAATGTCACGATGCAGGTGAATTGCAACGGCAGGGAGCGCCACCTTCGAATGGATGTCCTGGATCGAGATCTGTTCGATTCCGCACCGAATACGCCAGCAAACACCTCTTGGACAATGGGAGTGATGGGAGAACTGGACAAAGCGCTTGGGCGAGGCGTGTGGGACAGGCCCATGTTCAATTTGGGAACGTCCAAAGCGTCGAAGCCTCCGGGTACCGAACTGGTTCGGGCGGTTCGGGAGGGGAAGTTTGATGGGCTTTTCGGAAAGGAACAGCATGTTTCACAGATTGCGCTTGAGGCGGATGAGCCGGTGGGGAAGCCTCCTGCCGTTGTGATCGAGAGTGTCACGCCTATTGGCCCAATTTCTCCGAGGCTGCCAATCTATCCACCCATTGCGAAGGCTGCGCACGTCGGTGGCTTGGTGGCGGCGACCTTCGAGATCAGTGCAGAGGGAAAGGTCGGAAAGGTCGCTATCGAAGGGCCAAAAATGCTTCAGCAGGCTGTGGGCGATGCTGTGTCTGGTTGGCAGTTCCCACGGTCGATTTGGGGTAAGAGCGCGCAGGCGCGGATTCGTTTTGATCTGAACTGTCTTGCTCTTCCACCGTCAACAAACCGGTGAGGGGAGAGACGATCTCAGCGCGGCCTTAGGTGCTAAAATCTATTAGTACCGGGTCCTACGCGACGTAATCCCGCCAACCCCGCCAGGTCCGGAAGGAAGCAACGGTAACGGGCTAGTACGGGCGCAGTAGGGTGCCCGGTACTTTTTTTGGGCGGCGCCGGAGGCGCCTTTACTTTTTGGACAGGTGTTTTTGGAACTTCACTCGGGTATTTCTGCGCATTATTCTTAACGTTGTTCCTTTTTACTGTTGTTCCATGGCAGGCCGGGGCTGGGTCCGCGGTTGAGCCGTAAGGAGAAGAAGCTTTGAGCCTCACCGTTCGCCCCGTGGTGGGTCGCCGTGCGAAGATCACGGCGCTTGGTACCTATGTTCCCCCTCAGATCATTACCAATCAAGACCTGGAAAAGATGGTCGAAACCAGCGACCAGTGGATTGTGGAGCGCACCGGCATCCGCGAGCGGCACATGCTGGGCAAGGGTTTCGGTGTAAGCGACATCGGCGTGGAAGCCGCGAAGAAATGCCTGGCGGCCAGGGGTATCAAGCCGACTGAAGTTGAGGTGATCATTTTTGGCACGGTGACGCCGGATATGATGTTCCCCTCGACGGCTTGCCTGGTGCAGAACAAGATTGGCGCGGTGGGTGCGTGGGGATTTGACGTGTCGGCCGGCTGCTCAGGGTTTGTGTTTGCGCTGCAGGCGGGCGTAAAGCTGGTGGAGAGCGGATCGTACAAGAAGGTGCTGGTGATTGGCGCCGACGCCAATACGCGTATGACCGACTACACGGACCGCACGACGTGCGTGCTGTTTGGCGACGGCGGCGGGGCAGTGCTGCTGGAGCCGGCGGAAGAGGGCGAGATCGGCTTTATCGATTCGGTGAACGAGATTGACGGGTCGGGCGGGGTTGCGCTGAACCTGAAGGGCGGCGGGAGCCTGAATCCTTCGACGCATGAGACCATCGACAAGAAGATGCACTACATCTACCAGGACGGGCCGGCGGTGTATAAGTTTGCGGTGCGCAAGATGGCCGAGGCCACGCTGAAGGTGCTGGAGCGGAACGGTGTTTCGGGGGCAGACCTGGGCTGCTTTATTCCGCACCAGGCGAATCTGCGGATTATCACCTCGACGGCCGAGCGGCTGGGCCTGACACCGGACAAAGTGATCGTAAATATAGAAAAGTATGGGAACACGTCGGCCGGGACCATTCCGCTGGCGATGGAGACCGCAATCCAGGAAGGCAAGCTGAAGAAGGGCGACCTAGTGCTGCTGTCGGCCGTAGGCGCCGGGTTTACGGTGGGGGCTACCCTGCTGCGGTGGGAGATTTAAAGGCAGCTTCTAGCCGCTAGCTTCTAGCTCCTAGCTAATTTGGACGCTGTGGGCGAGGGCGGTGGAAATCTGATTTGGGATGGCATATATGGGTCGGCCGGTCTTGCACCAGCCGTTTCGTTTCGGATCAGAAACTGAACACTACGCGTGACAGATCACCTGCGAAAAGCTAGAAGCTAGAGGCTAGGAGCTAGTGGCTGGCAACTGAAAGCTGTCCTTCCGATTTAACACGGGAAGCAAGTTGGCATATACTGTGCTGCACTACCACCGAGAGTTTGCAGGCCGGCTGAATATGCCGGGGTTCGGATGGTGGGACAGCGGCGCCGCAGGGAAGTGCGCCGCGGATGACTGCTTCGAATGTTGCTGGGGGTACTGGAGGCAGGGATGCAGAGCCGAAATCAAGCACGGAGGCTGACCATGGATATGGAGTTTACCTCCAGGCAAGGAAAAATCACGAAGGCGCTGCGCAAGCAGGCAGAAGAGGGCATGGAGCGCATTGCGCGCATTGTGGGGAAAACCGCGCGTGCGAGCGTGATCTTTGACGCCGAAAGGCATTTACACACGGTGGAGTTGACCGTGAAAGGGCGCGTGCAGCAGTTTGCTGCCGCAGGCAAGGCTACCAAGCCGGATGTGGCGCTACGGCAAGCCCTGGCGCACGCCGAGGCTCAGGCTCGGCGCTTCCGCGACCGCACGCTGGTGAAGAAGCGGTTGCCCAAGGTGGAAAAGGTGCTGATGGCGCCGCCGGTGGCGCGTCCTAAGGCACGGGCCGCCGAGCCAGTGGCTGCGGCGGAGCCAAAGGTTCCACGGAACGGCAACAAGCCGCGCGCTGCAATTGCGGTGCATTCGTTTCCGGCGGCCACGGCGGTGGTTGAGCCGCACGTGGTGAAAAATGGCGACGTCTTTGCGCTGCGGCCGATGACCATTGAAGAGGCCGTAAAAGATGCCGAGTTCCGCGACCGTGATCTGCTGATCTTCCGCACAGAGGCGGGAGAGATGTATGTGCTGCACCGGAGGCGCGACGGGCAGATGGAACTGGTGGAGATTCCATAGGCGAAAGTTACCGGAAATCCCGGCAAGTTGAGGCGTGCGGGCTATGCGACACGCGAAGGGAATAAGCCGGTCCTTTTGTGTGCCGCAGGCCCTGCGCCGTAAGACTCGTTTTCGGTGTAGGATGAGCGCATGAAGCCATCAAAAGCTGGGAGGCGGGCTAGCCGCGTGCGCGTATCCGCGAAAAAGAGGCAATCAGCCGCCAGGCCGGGCAAAGAGCTGGTGGTTGTGACCGGGATCTCCGGGGCAGGGAAGGCTTCAGCTCTGAAGGCCTTCGAGGACCTTGGTTTTCACGCTGTCGACAATCTGCCGCTGGAGCTGATGGAGGAATTTGCTCTGCTGGTGAGCAAGTCGGCCGAGGTGGAACGGGCGGCAGTGGCGGTGGATGTGCGCGAAGGGCCGACGCTCGACCGGCTTCCGGAGATTCTGAAGAGCGTAAAGAAGCAGTTGCATACGCGAGTGGTGTTTCTCGACGCGCAGGACTCCGTGCTGGTACGGCGGTATTCCGAGACGAGGCGACCGCATCCGCTGGGCAAGACGGAAACGGTGGCGCGCTCGATTGTGGAGGAACGGCAACTGCTGGATCCGATCCGCAACGTGGCAGATAGGCTGATCGACACATCGAACTTTAACGTTCATGAGCTGCGGGCGGATATTCTGGCGCGGTTTGGGCACGACGAAGAGACGCCGCGGATGCTGGTCTCGTGCCTGAGCTTTGGGTTCAAGAACGGCGTGCCGCTGGATGCGGATATGGTGTTCGACGTGCGGTTCCTGCCTAATCCGCATTTTGTGCCGGAGTTTCGCAAGAAGACGGGGCTTGATCCGAAGGTTGCAGCTTATGTGCGGCAGTTTCCGCAGACGCGGGAATTTCTGAAGCGAGTGACGAAGCTGATGCTCTATCTGCTGCCGCACTACGTGCGCGAGGGGAAGAGCTACCTGACGGTTGCCTTTGGCTGCACGGGCGGTCAACATCGCAGTGTGATGATGGTCGAAGAGATGGCGGAAGAGCTGAAGCAGGCCGGCTACCAGGTGAAGGCCGTGCATCGGGATGTGCCGCGGGCGTAGCTGCGCGAACAGAGCAAGCGAGAGGCAATGGGGTAAGGCCCGCGGGGCAGGTCAGCGATCTGCGTTGAGTTGGGTAAGCCACCTGGCCAGGGCCGGCGTGAAGCCGTTCTGGCTATTTTTTGCGCTGGAAAGCCAGCCGGCCTGCCGGGGTGCGGTGATTTTGTTATAGGCCGCAGTGATGATGCTGTGTTCAGCGGCGTAATGGCGTGACTCTGTGGACTCAAACAGCCAAAGGGAAGGAATGCGAAGTTTGCTGGCCTGTGTCTTGAGGGCGTAGCTGTCACCAACGAGCAGGTGAGCGGGAACCAGATGGGCGCGCGGGTCGTTGAAGACGGCTTCAAGCGGGGAGGCGATGGGCGAGTCGAGGACCACGCCTGCCAGATTGGAATGCGCGGCGGCAACTTCCAGTGCGAGATTGGCTCCTAGTTCGCGACCGACCAGGACGATGTGGTTGGCGGGGATCTGGCGGGTTCCGGTGAGGTAATTAATGGCCCAGTTGGCATCCTGGCGCCAACGGGATTCGCTGGGGCGAACGAATTTGCTCTGGCCGTAGCCGCGGTAGTCGAACGCGAGCAGGTTGACGCCGGCTGCGTGGATGGCGGCGAGGTCGTCGATGGTATCGCTCAGATTGCCTTTGCTGCCGTGGAGATAGAGGACGGTGTAGTGGCTCAGGGACGCATTGGAGGCGGCCTGGATCCACCAGCCGCGCAGGCGGGGCGAGCCGTTGCCGGTTGCTGCGAATCCGACGGGTTCGAAGGAGAGGCCTGCGGCGGCGGGGGTTTGCGTCATGCGGGACGAGGGGTGGTAGAGGAGCTGCCAGTAGCCCTGCCAGAAAAGCAGGCAAAGCGAAGCCCAGGCACAAAAGACCGCTGCGAGGACGACTATGCCGATAGCGGAGAGAATCCAGCGGACGGAAACTTTGGGCGGGTCGGGCTGCGGCGCTTCTGGAGGCTTGTTGCGACGCGACGCGATTTCAAATGGTACTACTTTATTGCGCGGCTTGGCGGTCATTACTGAGTTGTCCGTCGAACGGGGTTGGGCTCTTCCTTTATGCTAAACGGACGACGCGGTTACCGTCGTGACATGACGGTTACCGAGGTAAGAAATTTTTCTATGCAAGGAGCTTCCCCGATGTCAGAGTTTGTGCGCATTTGTTCTCAGGCGGAGTTGCCCGCGGCAGGCGAGGTGGGCGAGTTTACAGTGAATGGCCGTACTCTGTGCGTGGCCAATCTGGATGGAAAAATTGCGGTGCTGGACGGGGTTTGCCCGCACGAAGAGGGCCCGCTGGGCGAGGGAACGATCGAGGATGGCCGTGTTGTGTGCCCGTGGCACAGCTATGCCTACGACCTGCGTACAGGCGAATCGGCGCAGGATCCGGATTTGAAGGCGGAGGTCTTTGAGTCGGAGGTTGAGGGCGGGGAGTTGCGGGCGAAGCTGTAGGTGCGGAGTGGTTGGTCGGTCTGACGGGTTGCGGAAGCTGGGAAGCCGGCTGGCCGGCGGCTTTCGGCTACATGTGTCCACGCCACGTGTCCACGCCGGATTCTGTACGCCGGGTTGCCGGTCGCGAGCCTTCAGAGGGTGGAATGGTAGGTCAGAAAAGTTGGAACCCGTTGAGGCGTTTTGCCGCGTTTTGGTCAAAGGTCAGAGTTGCCGAGCAACCCCACCAGGCGCCTACAGCGCCAATCAGAGCGTCTTCGAAAGTCCCTGATCCGTTTCTGAGCGCAATTACAGCCTGGTAGACTTCCTGCTCGTTTTGAACTTGGAGGGTATCGGCCGCCAAAATCATTTCAATGTGGTCGGCGATTTGCGCGTGTGAGCGCTTGTAGAGACTCCCAAGAACCCAGACAATTTCGAGGACACACACAAGGCTGACAAAACCGGGATTCTCGATCGTCAGACGGCGTTCGATGACCTCAGTGGCTTTGGGCGACTGCGTCGGGTGGTCCTGCGCCAGGTAGCGCAAAAGTACGTTCGTATCAAGACCGATCATTTCCAGGGCCGATCATTTCTTGCGCCGAAATCTCTCCGTAGCGCCCGCCCCTATCGCTTTATCAATGTCCTTGAGAGAAACCGGACGAGCTGGTCTGGGAACGCTGCCCTTGAGGCGCTTGGCTGGAATTTTGGGCAAGATGATCACACCATCGGGATGGAAGAAGAATTTGAACCGGTCGCCCGGCTTGATCTGCAATCGTTCTCGAACCACCTTGGGAATCGTGGCTTGCCCTTTGCTGCTGAGGGTGGCTTCCATCATGCTGCACCTCTCTTTACATTTTAGCAGAAGTAAAGGAAGGTGCAGCCAGAGGGCTGAAGAACTACATTGCACATTGCCGGTGACGCGGCGGTTCGCTGCAGGTTTAACTCTTCAGCTTCTTGAGTAGCCAGGCCATGTTCTGGCCGAGGGTCTTCATGGTTTGGATGCCCTCTTCATCTTTTTCCACGTCTCCGATCTGGTTGCCGATGGCGATGTTCCAGTACGAGGAGCCGGGGATGATCATCTCGGTGATCAGGAAGAAGTGGTTGAGAGAGTCGAAAGCGTGCACTGCTCCGGCGCGCCGCACGGCTACCACCGAAGCGCCCACCTTGCGGCGGAACATGCCGCCATTCGCCCTTGCCACCAGGCAGGCGCGGTCTATCAGGGCCTTGATTTCAGGCGAGACATCGGAGACGTAGGTGGGCGAGCCCAGCAGGATTCCGTCTGCCTGATCCATTTTTTCAATGCAGGCGTTGCCGAAGTCGTTCTTCTGCGAGCAGCGCCGGTCTTTGCGGGTCGAGCACTTGCGGCAGGACAAGCAGCCGTGGATTGTCTTGCCGGCCAACTCCACAAGCTCGGTTTTGATTCCTTCCTTCTCCAGTTCGTTGAGGGCGTAGCGAAGGAGGATGGCGGTATTGCCGCCTTTGCGGGCGCTGCCGTTGAAGGCAACGACTTTTGCGCGTGAATCATTCATCGGTCGGTCTCCCGTGGCCGCTCTCCGACGGAGCGACGGATGAGCGGTGACTGAATTGTTGGGGAAGTCTCAGGATACTACCGCTGAGTGCGAGGGGAAATGCCGGAATCGGTCGAACCAGGGCAAACGCATTAATGAGCAGTTCTGACTGCGCTTGCCTTTTTGCGCCGCCCCTACAGGGCTCAGAGGTGCTTTTCGGCCACTTTCCCAGCGTTGAAACGCTGGGCTAGCGAATTCGCCACGGCGAACGCTTACAGCGCAAGCAGATGGGGACCACTGAAGTTAACAAATATCCTTTATGCGATTGTCTCGTCGATCGAACCGGAGTGGGCAGGTATGCCAATAGGATTTCAGGTCGTTGAGAGATGTGATTTGCACGATTTTTGGCGGGATCCGATTTTGGGAGATGCGAGCCAGATGGTCATGGAAGGACCCTGGTGAGCAAGGTCCTTCCATGCGAATCGGATGTTTAGGGCTCGTTAGTACTTGGCAATGGCAGTGAAGGAGTCGGGCTTGAGGCTGGCTCCTCCTACCAGGGCGCCGTCGATCTCTTCCTGTGAGATGAGGGCGGTGGCGTTGTCGGGCTTGACGCTGCCGCCGTAGAGGATGCGCATTTTTGCGGCAACGTCGGCGCCGAGCAGCGTTGCCACTTCAGCACGGATGATGCGGTGAGCGTCGGCGGCGATCTCCGGTGTGGCGGTTTTGCCGGTGCCGATGGCCCACACCGGCTCATAGGCGATGACGATGGGCGCCGCGGCTTCTGGTGTGATGCCGGCAAAGGCTCCGGTGACCTGCGTTTTGAGCACGCCGGCGGTCTTGCCGGCTTCGCGTTCTGCGAGCACTTCACCAACGCAGACGACGGGCACGACGCCGTGGTTGAGCGCGGTGTGCAGCTTCTTGTTGACGATTTCGTCGGTTTCAGCAAAGTACTGGCGGCGCTCAGAGTGGCCGATGAGGGTGTGCGTGGCACCGAGGGCCTTGAGCTGCAGCACGGAGGTTTCGCCGGTGTAGGCGCCCTCTTCAGCAAAGTGAATGTTTTGCGCGCCGACGCTGACGTTGGAGCCTTTGGCAGCTTCAACCACCGTGGGCAGCAGCGTGGGCGACGGAAACAGGGCTATCTCATCGCGGGTATGCGAGGCGACAAGCGGCAAAAAGGCGTCCATAAAGGCCTTGGCCTCGGCGGGCGTCTTGAACATCTTCCAATTGGCTGCAATAAGAGCTTTACGGGTCATGTTGTGTGGGTTCCTCGACATTGATTTTATTGGATCGATTTCAGGCGGCCGGGTGACGGGCGGCACAGGGACGTAGGGACGTAGGGACGTAGGGACGTAGGGACGTAGGGACGTAGGGACGTAGGGACGTAGGGACGTAGGGACGTAGGGACGTAGGGACGTAGGGACGTAGGGACGTAGGGACGTAGGGACGTATTTGGTGATGCGCGAGGTGCAGAATCGATGCATGTTTTTTGCACATTGAGGGGTAGCTGAAGTGCCAATCCCTGGGCATTTCTTTGCTGTGTGGAAGCTCACGCGTTGGTATACTTGTCATTGTGGCGACACCTGTTTTTGAATCCGTCCGTGGTGACTCTGGCGCGACATCTTCCTCCCAGAAGAAGGTTCTTCTGCTCAAGCCGCGCGGCTTTTGCGCGGGGGTCGTTCGCGCTATCGACATCGTAAGAATTGCCCTTGAAACCTTTGGCGCTCCGATTTACGTGCGGCGCGAGATTGTGCACAACCGCTATGTGGTGAATGAGTTAGCAGCGAAGGGCGCAATCTTTGTTCACGAGATCGAAGAAGTTCCAGACGGCGCGCGGGTGATCTACTCGGCGCACGGGGTTTCGCCCGCGGTGCGCGAGAGCAGCGAGCAGCGGCACCTGAAGGTGATTGACGCGACCTGCCCGCTGGTGACCAAGGTGCACATTGAGGCGGTGAAGTTCGCCAAGCAGGGCTACTCGCTGATTCTGATTGGCCACCGCGACCATGACGAGATTGAAGGCACGCTGGGCGAGGCGCCGGATGCGACGCAGGTGGTATCGACTGCAGCCGAGGTGGAGAGCCTGCAGGTTCCCGATCCGGAACGCGTGGCCTATCTGACGCAGACGACGCTGAGCCTGGATGAAGCTCGGGATATTATTCACGCGCTGAAACAGAAGTTTCCCAATATCGTGGGACCGCACTCGCAAGACATCTGCTACGCGACGGAGAACCGCCAGGTGGCGGTGCGCAACGTGACGCACAATGCCGATCTGGTGCTGGTAGTGGGTTCGACTAACAGTTCCAACTCCACCCGGCTGGTTGAGGTTTCGCGGAACCTGGGCACGATCGGTTACCTGATTGATAATTCACAGGCCATTAAGCCGGAATGGCTGCACGACGTGAACAACGTCGCCGTGACGGCGGGAGCGTCGGCGCCGGAAGTGCTGGTGGAGGACGTCGTAAATTATTTGCGTCAGAATGGTTTTGACAGCGTCGAAGAAGTAGAAGTGATGCCTGAGAATGTGCGCTTCGGCCTGCCGCCGGAGATTGTGCAGGCCATTGGCAGTGCAAGTGGTGCGGAATCCGTGGCTGTACGATAATCAGGCGCCCCAGGCGCCGTCCTGTGGGGCGGTGCCTGGGGCGTTTCGTATCGCGGCCGAAATCAGGGCCGGCGATGGTTGGCATTTTGAGTCTTTCGGGAGAGGGATCAGGCTGTTTCAAAATCCATGAGCACTGAGCAGCGTAAGACAAAAACCGTTGCGCCTCGCTTTGGTCGTATCGATGCAGGTCTTGATGACGTAAGGGCTGCGATTGAACACTCCTGCGAATTTCTTCTCTCACAGCAGCATCCTGAAGGTTACTGGTGCGGTGAACTCGAGGCCGATTCGATGCTCGAGGCCGACTACATCTTTCTGCACAGATTGCTTGAATCGGGGGACCCCGCCCGCCTGAAGCGCGCATTTACCGAGATGATGCGCTACCAGAACGAAGATGGAAGCTGGAGCATCTATCCGGGCGGACCGGGCAACATTTCACTTTCAGTGAAGTGTTATTTTGCCGCCAAGCTGATGGGAGTTTCAAAGGACGATCCGCGGCTTGTGCCCTGCCGCGAATGGATTCTGGCGCACGGCGGCGTGGTGGCGTGCAATACGTTCACGAAGATGTATCTCTGCGGCCTGGGGCAGTACGATTACGACGCGGTCCCGGCGATTCCTCCCGAGATTGTACTTTTTCCGAATTGGTTCTACTTCAACATCTACGAGATTTCGTCCTGGTCGCGCTCGATTATTGTGCCGCTGGCAGTGATCTATGCCAAGAAGCCGTTCAAGAAAATTCCGCCGGAACAGGGAATAGAAGAGCTGTTTGTGGGTGGGCGGGCGAACTCGATTCTTCGCCTGCGCATGGACCGCAAGAACCTTTTCTCGTGGCGCAATTTTTTCCTGGTGCTGGACCGGGTGACGCACTGGTTTGAGGCAGTTCATATTCGTCCGCTGCGGAAGCTGGCGCTACGCAAGGCGGAACAGTGGATGCTGGAGCGAGTGGAGCTGACCGACGGCCTGGGAGCGATTTATCCGGCCATGCTGAACGCCATTATCGCGTTCCGTTGCCTGGGTTATTCGGAAGACGATCCGCAGGTGATCCGTGCGCGCGATGAGTTTGAGAAGCTGGGCATCGAGCAGGGCATTACGGCCGATGTGCCGGAGGCGACTTTCCGTATGCAGCCGTGCGTTTCTCCGGTGTGGGACACGGCACAGGCGGTTTATGCGCTGGGCGAGGCTGGCGTGCCGCACGACGATCCGCGCATGATCAAGGCTGCCGACTGGATGCTGTCGAAAGAAGTTCGCCACAAGGGCGACTGGGCGGTGAAGGTTCCCAAGACGGATCCGGGTGGCTGGTACTTCGAATTCAACAACGAGTTCTATCCCGACACGGACGATACGGCTCAGGTGCTGCTGTCGTTGAGCAAGGTGGACAATCCGCGCGAGCGGTACCAGCACCAGGTGGCGCAGCGGGCGCTGGAGTGGGTGCTGGCCATGCAATGCCGTAACGGCGGCTGGGGAAGCTTCGACAAAGACAACACCAAGATGATCTTCCAGTACATCCCGTTCGCGGACCACAACGCGATGCTCGATCCGCCGACGGTGGACATTACGGGAAGAATCCTGGAGATGTTGGCCACCTATGGCTACTCCCGATCCGACAGACGCGTGGAACGGGCGATCAAGTTCATCTATAGAGAACAGGAGCCGGATGGAAGCTGGTTCGGGCGCTGGGGCGTGAATTATTTGTACGGCACGTTCCTGGTTTTGCGCGGACTTGAAGCGATCGGCGTGGATCACCACGAACCGCAGGTGCAGCAGGCCGCAGAGTGGATCCGCATGGTGCAGAATCCCGACGGCGGATGGGGCGAGACGTGCGGCAGCTACGACGATTCACGAACGCGCGGTGTGGGGCCGAGTACGCCTTCTCAGACGGCCTGGGCGCTGCTGGGGCTGCTGGCTGCCGGCGACGACCGCTCGGATTCGATTGCCAAGGGAGTGCGCTGGCTGTTGACGCGTCAACTGCCCGACGGCGGTTGGGACGAGTCAACGGGCGTGGGGCTGAAGCACCAGGCACTGTACACTGGAACTGGCTTCCCGCGCGTCTTTTATCTGGCATATACGCTGTACCGGCAATACTTTCCATTGCTGGCATTGACTACTTACAAGCGGGCGATGGAGCGGGTCAATGGCAATGTAGCTCGTTAGCGGTTTGGGGCGAGGGTCATTCCGGTTTCCCGCAGGGCCGAAAGCGGCGCCCTTTTAAAACCGGACTTTTGCCACAGGGTGTTAAGAACGTTGAAACGGCGCGGGGAACCGCGCCGCAGAGTTTGTAAAGGAGTTGGGGCGTCAGCCCCCGAGGAGAACTAGATGGCTGTTCCAGTCTCTCAAATGTGGACGGTTGCCACCTACGTCCTGAAAAAGCGATTTGCGGGCGAAAAGCGTTACCCGCTGGTTCTGATGCTGGAGCCGCTCTTCCGCTGCAACCTGGCATGCGCCGGCTGCGGCAAGGTGCAGTATCCGCCGCACGTGCTGAAGCGGATGCTGACGCCGGAAGAGTGCTTCAAGGCTGTGGAGGAGTGCGGCGCGCCGATGGTGTCGATTCCCGGCGGCGAGCCGCTGTTGCATTCGAAGATCGTGGAAATTGTGAACGGGCTGGTGGCGCGGAAGAAGTACGTGTATCTGTGCACGAACGCGCTGGAGTTGAAGCGGCGGCTGCCGGAGTTCACACCGTCAAAGTATTTGACCTTCTCCGTGCACCTGGATGGGCAGCGCGAGCACCACGATTTTTCAGTTTGCCGCGAAGGTGGCTACGACCTGGCTGTGGAGGGAATCAAGGAGGCGGTGAAGCGCGGCTTCCGCGTGACTACGAATGCGACTTTCTTTGACGGCACCGACCCGAACAGCGTACGCGCCTTCTTTGACGACGTGATGGATATGGGCGTGGAGGGTATTGTGCTGTCGCCCGGGTACAGCTACGAAAAGGCTCCCGACCAGAACCGCTTTCTGGGCCGTGCACGCGTGCGGCGGCTTTTCCGCGCGATTCTTTCGAACCGGAAGAAGACGTGGAAGTTCAATATGTCGCCGCTGTTCCTGGAATTTCTGATGGGCGACCGCAAGTACGAGTGCACGCCGTGGGGTTCGCCGGCCTATAACATCTTTGGCTGGCAACGGCCCTGCTATCTGCTGCAGGATGGCTATGCGGAGACGTTCAAAGAGCTGATGGAAACGACCAGGTGGGAAGAGTACGGCGTTGCCAGCGGGAATCCCAAGTGCGCCAACTGCATGGTGAGCTGCGGATATGAGCCCACCGCGGTGATGGACGGCTTTGGTTCGCTCAGGGGCTTCTGGGCGATGATTCGAGGCACGTTCAGCAGCTATCCTGACGAGCACGCGATGCGGCTGCTGAATGAGCCTGCGCCGCACGGGCCTGCGCCACTGGTGCAGATTGAAGAGCCTGCTCCCGCGCTTGAGGAGAGCAACGTATGACGGCTGAGGTGCAGCGCTATTCTCTCGATCAGATCGAGGCGCTGGAACTGGTTCCGGGCTCGGAGCACGAGAAGCTCGAGGGCTGGGTGCCCGATGTGGCGAATGAAGCCGAGTTGCGCGACGTGCTGGAGAAGGCCTTCAGCTATCGCGGTGACGTGACCATCACGCTCAAGAACGGCGAGCGGGTTGAGGCGTACGTCTTCAATCGCCATACCGGAGCTACGCTGGCCGAGTCGTGGGTGCAGTATTTTGCGCCCAACGTGCCAGGGAAGTGCAAAGTCAGCTATACCGAGATCGCGCGGCTGGAGTTTACGGGCAAGGATCGTGCGGCGGGCAAGCACTGGGAAGACTGGGTGAAGGCCTACAACGAGCGCAAGGCGGCGGGTGAGAAGAATATCGGCCTGGAGCCGGAGGCGCTGGAGTAGGGACGAAGCGAAGCTGGCCGCGCGGAACGGGATGCGCTACGCGCGGTCGCAATATTCAAGTTAAAAGCCTGGTCTTTTGCCCCTGCGTGGCGAGCAGGGAGACAGCTTTCTTGTCGAACGATACAAAGGTTTCACCACCCAGCCAACTGCCTTCATAAGCAATCACGCCATCGGCAAAGTCTCCGCCGGCGCGGAGCATGGCAAGGCCAGCCTCAACGGCAGGCAAATCGATAAAGACGTTTGGAGCGCCGCACAGCCATTCAATGACCTGGGCAATCCTCTCTCGGTCGAATTTGTATCTGGCGCTCAGGACCCAGACGAACTCGCAAAGGCAGGGAAGCGTTACTGCCACCACCTCGCAGGTTCTCAGGATCTCGTCTGCCGATTGGGCCTGTTCATCATCATCGCGGACCGCCGACCGAACAAGGACATTCGTATCAACAGTGACTTTCAACGCTCACCAGCCCAGGCGCGCTCAGTTGCTTCCTTGATCTCTTCGATGGTCAGTCTGACTTTGGACTTTCCGGCGAGCGACCCGATGAAGTTCTCGATGGAACCCTCTTGCTTTGCAGCTTTCAGGATTCCTTTGCCGCCGGGCAGCAATTCTAACTCGATCTTCTCTCCCGGCTTGACGCCGAGATGCCGAAGGACATCTTTGCGAAATGTAACTTGTCCTCGCGAAGTGACGGTCAGTGTAGCCATGGCGACATCTCCGGTCTTATGCGACACCTCCATTGTAATGCAATTCTGCATTAAAGGATTCCGATCGCGCTGACCGGAAGGAGGACTACTTTGCATAGCGCTTCTGATGCCAGACCCATGCGGTGCGTATGATTGCGTCCAGCTCTGCGTGGCGCGGATTCCAGCCCAATTCACGGATAGCCTTTTCAGAACTGGCGACCAGCACGGCTGGGTCGCCGGCTCGGCGCGGATGAATCTCGGCCGGGATGGGATGTCCGGTCACGCGGCGGGCCGATTCGATGACTTCGCGGACGCTGAAGCCCTTTCCATTGCCGAGGTTGTAGATGAGGCGGTTGTGGGATTCGAGGGCCTCGAATGCGAGCAGATGCGCATCAGCCAGGTCGGAGACATGGATGTAGTCGCGGATGCAGGTGCCGTCCGGGGTGGAGTAATCATTGCCGTAGATACGGATTGACTGGCGGCGTCCCAGCGCGACGTCAAGGACGAGCGGGATGAGATGGCTTTCCGGTTCGTGGGCCTCGCCGCGGATGATGCCCCCGGGACCCTCGGGGGCACCGGCGACGTTGAAGTAACGCAGCGAGGCATAGCGCAGGCCGTGAATGCGGTTGAACCAGGCGAGCATCTGTTCAACGAGGAGCTTGGATTCGCCGTAGGCGTTGGTGGGCAGCAGGTGGTCGTCTTCCTGGATCGGCACGGTCTCCGGCTCGCCATAGACAGCGGCTGTGGAGGAGAAGACCAGACGGCGCGGTCCGTGGGCCAGGATGGCTTCGAGAAGTGCAAGCGTGGAAGCCGTGTTGTTCCGGAAGTAAATTTCAGGGTGCTGCATGGATTCGCCGGCTTCAATGAGCGCGGCGAAGTGCATTACGCCGTCGAAGGGGCGGCCTGCATTGCGAGCGAAAATGAAAAGGTTTTCAAGCGCTTCACGGTCAGCGAGTTCCCCTTGAACGAACTCAACTCCTGCCGGAAGGAGGTCGCGGCGGCCGTGGCTGAGATTGTCAAATGCAACTGCCTCGTGTCCTCTTTCGACAAGCAGGCCTGCAACGGTTCCACCGATGTATCCGGCACCGCCAGTAACCAGGATCTTCACAAAACACTGTCCTTTCCGAAACAGTTTTGGCTACTTTAAGTCTATACGTTGAGAGTGTGCCCCGATATTCGACTCCGGTGGGACCAAAAGAGTGACTTTGCCCGGTCCCCTCCAGACGAGATAGAATAGGGTGAATTAATATGCCCGCCACGCATGAGGTCACCTTTGATTCGAAGCCTCAACGTGCAGATAATATAGGGCTTACCTGCCGCGAAGTATAGAGCGCGAGGTTTTTTGCTGAATGCCTTGGACGCAACGTAAGGAGCATGATGCTCGAGGTTTTCACAAGTGAAAACTCGCTTGATCTATTGCATTTTGGGCAGGAGGGCAGAATGCTTTGCCGGAGGCAAACAACAACCTGCCTGGACGAAATGACATTTTCCCCATCCGCAATAAGTTTCAGACAACCTTGTGTTGGTCTGACGAGCAGGACGCGCGGCAAAAAAGCCGCAATGCTGCTTCAGACCGTCCAGCGGGCTCGTGTAAGTAAGGATCCAGGCGGCTGGGGCGTGTGCATGGTTGTCCAAGGGCTCACTGATTCCGGGTTTTGAATCCTTGCTCCGCATATGGGAGCAGGGTGGAATGTTTTGCGGTGAGTGCAGTTATCTTGCCCGCAGGATGTTGGCCTGATGTGGGTTGGAGGGCGTACAGCCACGTGATGCCAGCGACAGGAAGCGAGGAATGATGCCGATGAACAACTCCTCCGGGCGGATGCCTTTCGGACTGCTACCCGAACCGGAAGGGCGATCCGCTTCGTTTATCGTGAGCAGTGCCATTAATGCAGTGATTCTGGCTGTGTGCATTGCGGTAGGCATGATGGCGAAGCAGGTGATCAAGCAGCATTTCGAGCAGACGCAGCTGACCTTCTCGAACAATCCGCCGCCGACACCGAAGGTGAAGCCGCCACCAGTGAAACTGCCGCCTCCACCCAAGGTGAAAGAGGTAAAGCTGGACGCTCCCAGGATTGAACAACCGAAGCAGGAAGCGAAGCCCAAAGCCGTGGAGATGGAGGCCCGGATTAAGGTTCCCGTGATGCGGACAGCAAGGCCGAGGATCATCATGCAGCCGCAGCCAAAGGCAGCTCTGACGGCGGCTATGCCAGCGCAGGTGAAGCAGGTGCACGCCTCCACTAAGGAGGTCCATATGGGTGAAGTTTATGGAGTAAAGCCCAACCCCAATGCCACACGTCCGGCAACGGTAGCGGCGATCGGAAATCCCTATGGCGGCATGAATGGGGCGGCGGTGGCTCCGCGTGGCGTGGTGGGATCGGCTGGCATTGGAAACGGAGACCGGCGCGGCTCGAATTCCGGAACGGTAGGCAGGGTGGCTTCAGCAGGAATTCCGGGGGCAACAGGAGGCAGCGGTGGGGAACGCTACGGGAAGGTGGCTTCAGCGGGAATTCCAGCAGCGGCGGCGGTGACGGCAGCGCACAAGACCGCGGAAAAGCCCCAGTCAACCGACCTGGAGGTGCTTTCGAAGCCGCCGGTCCGGTATACTCCCGAAGCCAGAGAGGCGAAGGTCCAGGGTGATGTGGTATTGCGCGTAACCTTCATGGCGGACGGCAAAGTGGTTGTGCGGGGGCTGGTACGTGGGCTTGGCCACGGTCTCGATCAGGAGGCGATGCGGGAGGCAGAGCACATCCGGTTCAAGCCGGCGACACGCGACGGTCACCCCATCAACTTGACGACCAATATCGTAATCACGTTTCAATTGGCATAGGTTTGGATGCATGATGGATGCATGAAA
Source organism: uncultured Acidobacteriota bacterium (assembly GCA_963830225.1). Classification (GTDB taxonomy): domain Bacteria; phylum Acidobacteriota; class Terriglobia; order Terriglobales; family Acidobacteriaceae; genus Telmatobacter. The sequence goes on from CAWHLO010000002.1 coordinate 602,986, forward strand.
GACGGGAGCACGTGTGGCTGCAATGGGATGGGAGTTGCGGCGCCGTCACCTGAAAGAACCGGACGAATTAACTCAGGAGCATGAAATGAAGTTTCGGAAGATCCTCCTAACCTTTCTGGTTTTGATCTTGGGCGTTTCCTGCGCGCATGCAAAGAGGAAGCTGCCGCTTTACGAGCAGATGCATCCTCTTACTCCGGCGCAAGCGGCACTGATCAACCGGGCGATTGCGCAAGAGAAAGTGGTGATCAGGAATATCCAGCAGCGCACTCCCTTAGTGGAGACCTACATTCAGGACACACGCCCCGATCCCAAGCTCTGGGAAGTTCCGGTCGGTGACTACTACGTGCTTAGCCGTGTCGACTTCAGTAAAGGCTTTTTCGATAAAATTTACGATCCGCGAGTCGAAAAGAAACACGGCTTTTTCCGTGGTTCGCTGCAGGCGATGACCGCGTTGAGCAAGCTTCTGGGTCTGGAGAAGTTCACGTATAACCCGAACGGGTTTATGGACATGATGTTCATTGATCCGAAGGGGTTTGATCGGCAGCACTACCAGTTCAGCTTTGTCCGCCGCCAGTTTCTGGGATCGGTGCGGACCTGGGTTTTCGACGTGCATCCGCGCAAACCGGGGATGGGCCGGTTCTTCGGGCGCATCTGGGTCGAAGATCAAGGCGGAAACATCGTGCGTTTCAACGGAACGTACACGGGACCGCACTCGCGCGATTCTTCAAAGTACTATTTCCACTTCGACAGTTGGCGGATGAACATGCAGCCTGGTTTGTGGCTGCCGGTGTCGGTGTACGTTGAGGAGACGCACCGTACGCAGGACCGGAAGTCAGTGGGATTGAAGGCGCAGACGCGATTCTGGGGCTACTCGCTCAAGCTGCCAGCACGCGAAAGCGAAAACGTGTCAATCCGAGTGGACAACGCGGTGGACCAGAGCGCGCAGTCAGGAGACGTGGGGCCGTTGCAGGCTTCGCGGCTGTGGATTGAACAGGCCGAGGACAACGTGATCGACCGCCTTGTGCAGGCAGGGCTTGTGGCTCCTGTCATCCATGGAGGGTATGAGCAGAAGGTGCTGGACCAGATTGTTACCAACCTGGTGGTGCCGAATAACCTGGCGTTTACCGAACAGGTGCACTGCCGGGTGTTGCTGACGGACACGATTGAGGCAACGACGGTGGGCAATACGATTCTTTTGAGCAAGGGGCTCATTGACAGCCTGCCAAACGAGCCGGCGTTTGCATCCGTGATTGCCATGGAACTGGCGCATATCGCGCTTGGCCACCATATCGACACCCGCTATGCCTTCAACGACCGGCTGCTGTTCCCGGACCAGGCGACCTTCCAGCGGATCGATATGTACCACACAGTGGCGGATAACATATCGGCTGCCAAGAAGGCGATGACGTATCTGGAAAACTCAATGTACAAAAATCAGCTGGGCGAGGCAGGGCTTTACTTTGAGCAGCTAGAGGCGCGTGCCACTGTGTTGAAGGCGCTCAATACGCCCAAGCTTGGGGACTCGCTGCTGAATGCAGAGGGTGTGCCGTGGATGGATGCTCTGGTGAAGATGGCGCCGAAGATCGAATGGAACAACATGAATCAAACGGCTGCTCTGCCGCTGGGAAGCTGGCTGAAGGTGGATCCCTGGAACGACACGGTACACATGCTGAATGCCAAGCGGTATGCACCCATGAACGCAAGCGAGAAGATGCCGTTTGAGGTGACGCCGATCTACTACAATCTGCAGCGGTACAGCGTGGCACAGAATCAGACACCAGCAACTCCGGCAGGTCAGCCGAACACTCAGCCTGGCAGTGGCGATGCTGCCGCTGAACAGGCTCCGCCTGCAGGTCAAAATTAACCGAAATGCTTTGTCGCGAAGCTCTGCTGTTGTGCGGGGCTTCGCGCTTTTTCCGCAGTGGTTTGGAGAAGATTACGCAGAGATCCGAAATTGAGGCGTAACACTCCGGCACTAAGCTGCATTCGAATGGATGTGTTTTTGCCATGAGACTGAAGAGTTTTTTCCCGGCGTTTTTTCTTTTCCTGCTTGTTTTCAGCCCCAACTGTGGCCGCGCCCAGGCTGTGCCTTCCGGCTACGGAAAGATGTTTTCCGTAACCGCCGGCGGAATGGGATCGATCTTTCAACCGGACTACAAGGGCGGAGGTGTGCCGGGGAAGAGTTCCAAGGCGCTCATCGGGCCCGGCGCCTATGTGGATCTCCGCTTCAGCCGCTGGCTCGGAGTGGAGGCGGAGGGACGCTGGCTGCGCTTCAACGAGTACGCGAACATTCACCAGGACAACTACCTGCTCGGATACTGGCTTCCGGTCGATCGGTTCCGCGTTGGGGGCTTCACGCCCTACGTAAAGGTTCTGGCCGGCTACGGAAAGATGAGCTTCGAGTTCAACGAGGCGCATGGGCGATTTGCCAATCTCGCCTATGGCGGTGGACTGGACTACCGGCGCGCAGGGAGCAGGTTTGTGCTGCGGCCGTTCGATTTTGAGTACCAGCAATGGCCTAACTGGCTGGGGACCTCGCTGCACCCCTGGGGATTCAGCGCGGGGATCGGGTACAGGATTTTGGGTAGATGACAGGCGTAGCTTGGAAATATGCCATAGAATGATGGGGTGGCAGGAGAGGTGGTGCAATCCATGGCAGGCCTGAACCCGCGCATTACGGTTGAAGCCGGTAAGATGGGGGGCAAGCCTTGCATCCGTGGGCTACGCTTTACCGTCTACGACCTCGCATCCTACCTGGCGTCTGGCATGAGTGAGGACGAGATTCTGAGAGAATTTCCATATCTGGAGAAGGAAGACTTTCAGGCTGTGTACGAGTTCTTCGCCAGCATCCCGGAAAGGATCTCTGTTCTTGAAGCTGCTCGCTGATGAGAACCTTCCGCCGCGGTTAGTTCTGGACCTAGCTGACTTGTTTCCCGATTCCTCTCATGTGAATTCCGCAGGTCTGGGCGGCGCTCCCGACGTGGCTATCTGGGAATACGCAAAGGCGCATGGATTCACGTTCCTGACCAAGGATAAGGATTTTGCAAACTTGAGCATTGCCTGGGGTGCACCTCCCAAGGTGATCGTTCTGCAAATTGGGAACTGTTCTACTGCCGATGCCATTGGGATCATGCGCAACAACGCCATTCGACTCTCGGAGTTTGAAAACGACGGGAAGCGCAGCCTGCTCATTTTGAGGTAACAGCGCAATTTTCGGATGCGTTGAATCAGTGCATTTTGATCCACGCCAATACAGCTACCGGGTAAGTGAGCCTGATGACGTCGTTTTCGCGGCGGGCGGCGACGCCCAGTTCGTCGCGGCCGGTGCGGATATCGTCCTCGAATAGAGCACGAATTCTGTCAGCGTCGCCCGGTTTGGGAAACGAGCCTTTCAGCAAGTCTTCAAGATCCATGGCAAGACTGAAGTCTTCGCGGCGGTGGAGTTCCAGTCCGGCGGCCTGCCCCATGGAGAGGAATTCGGCCAGCGTGAGGGCGCGTGTGTGCGATGGATCGCGCAGAATTTCCCAACGATTGAAGTTTTCCTGGACTTCAGGGCGAGGGATTACGTCGGCAACAAGCACCGTTCCGCCGGGGCGGCAGACGCGCTTCATCTCGTGCATGGCAAGCTGCGGGTCGAGGTAATGGTGGAAGGAAAACCGCGTTACGGCGCAGTCAAATGATGCGTCAGGGAATGGAAGTGCGGTGGACTGCCCGAGTTTCCAGTCGATGTTGGGCAGGCCGCGCTCAGCCTGCAGATGCGCCGCGCGCTCAAGCATGGCGGGGACCGCGTCGAGGCCGGTGACGTGGCTAACGTGTCTGGCGAAGAAGCAGGAGATGATGCCGGGGCCGCAGGCTACGTCGAGAACAGAGTCGGCGGGGTGCGGTGAGGCGCAGTCGAACATCAGCTCCAGGAGAGCATCTTTGCCGCTGGAGTGGCGCCGCAGGAACGGCTCCGCCTGCCGGGTGAACTGGTCGAGGATTTCGGCGTCGTGGTGTGCGGTGTCCATGGTTCCGATTTTAGAATTCCGCCCCGGACCGGATATCACGGCTTCCTGGAATCAGCTTCTTTCATCTTATGGCCTGGCGAATCGGCAACATAGTGCAGAGCCTCCTTCTTTGCCGCATAGGCCGGTTCTGCATTCTTCCAGATCTTCAGTAGCTCGCGGTAGCTCCTGGCGGCTGCCGTTTTGTCTCCCGTGGCGCTCTCGGCGCGCGCTAACCCAAGCAGAGACTGGGTCCTTCTGGGAGTGCGTTTCAAAGAATCTTGAAACGCCTGCCGCGCCTGTGGGAACTTATGTTCCTTCAACAGGAGTTCGCCGAGCAACTCATAGAAGGGTTTTGCGGGATCAGGCGGGCCGAAGGCGTAAGGCAAATTCTTACCGATCGCTACTGCCTGCTGCATCGCGGCGACTGCCTGATCGTCGTGGCCGCGGGCGGAAAGGATCATCGCCTGAAGCTCGATCTTTTCAATCTCCGGCACGTGACGGGCGGGATCGTTGGCGGAGGTTCCTGCATGGTCAAAAAGGGCCGGAAGGCGGGGAAGAATCCGCTCAAGCTCGGCGAGAGATTTCTGTGCCGCAGGCAGATCGCCCCGCTGAGCCGCAGCAAGGCCGGAACCGAACGCGCGATTGAATTCGGGCATGAGGGCGCCGCCCATGTCGACGCTCCAGCCAGCGACATCACCGTGCCAATGACCCGTATCGATGAGGTAGCGGGAGCGCATGGCCGCGAAGGAGCCGACGCTTGATTCGTCAGGGTCTGCAGTGCCGCGTGCTCGCGCTGCCATGCCGGACTCCGCGGCGCTCGCGCGGCAGCCCGCAACCACTTTCTTGGCCTCGCTGATGCGGCCCTCTTCGAGGAATCCGTATTCGAGCCAGTAATTGTAGTGGCCGCAGCGCACCGGCGGCTTTCCTGCCTGGGCTGCCTGGCGATTTACGACGCTGGTTGCAGCAAGGTTGGCTTTGACCACGTCTTTCCACATTCCCAGGGCCAGAAAGATATGCGAGCACATATGCTGGGCGTGTGCTGCGTCGGGCGCAATTCTCGACAGCGCACGCGCGGCAACCAGCGCTCCGGCAGCGTGTTGCGGGTCGTCCATGCCATGAATCCAGTAGTGGGCGGCACCAGGGTGGTTGGGATTCTTCGCGAAGACAGCTTCTGCAATTGCTGCAGCCTTCAGGTAGGTGGGCACATCACGCACGCCTTCGCTCTTTCCCAGCAGAGAAAGAGCATAGAAAAGCTGCGCCTCGTTGTCCCTCGGGTACGCCTCGCTCAATTTCTGCATGTCCGCTGCGTATTTCGCATCGCGCTGACGCTTGCTGCCCTCACCGCTGTAGAGAATTGCGACCGCGTTCATGTAGGCGCGTTCGCGTGGATCGGCAATACGGCGGGCGCGGGCTTCCGGGGTTGGCCCGAATTTGGCCAGCGCAGCCCGTCCTGCCTGGACATTCACCTGGTTCCAGACCGGGTGATTGTAGGTCATGGCCTCGCCCCAGTAGGCCATAGCGAAATTTGGATCAGCTTTTTCCGCGGCGACGAACCACTTTACCGCCCGTGGATACTCGAAGAGATGGAGCAGGAGCAGGCCATGCATAAAGTCCTTCTGCGCGGCCGCGGAATGGGTGGAGGTAGGAAATGTGGCGGTGCCCAGACCGGGGATTGTCTCTGCCAGGATAGCCGAGACGGGAATGGACAGCAGCAAGAGGAAGAAAAGTGCTTTGCCCGCGCCATGAGAGCGACACCGCGCAATCAGATTTTTCACATCGCCTCCCCGCTGTGGACCAGTAACATTCACTCCGCTGGTCCCGGAGAGAAAGCTGGGCAGCGTTCGCTGCCAACGATACACCCTGTCTGTGCCGTGGGGAAGCGCAAAAAAGGCCGCTCTGCAGAGCGGCCTTTTTGCGGGATGTGAAGCCAGCTTGCGTTATGCCGGTGACGGTGAGCCCTCAGGTACGCCGCCGGGGCCGCCCTGACCGCCACGGCTTTCAGGTTTGAGGACCTGCTGCGGTGTACCGCCACTGTCTGTGGGCGAGGCCAGCACGGAGCGGATCGGCGGCAGTTCCTTGCCTTCGATCAGCATCCGTACCTCCTCTGCGTCGATCGTTTCGCGCTCGAGCAACGCGGCGGCGATGCGGTGCATGACGTCGCGTTTTGAGTCGAGAATATTGTGGGCCGACTGATAGGCTTCGTCGATGAGGCGGCGCACTTCAAGGTCGATCTGGCGCGCTGTCTCCTCGCTGAAATCACGGTGCTGGGCAATCTCGCGGCCGAGGAAGATCTGCTCTTCCTTCTTGCCGAAGGTGAGGGGCCCGAGACGGCTCATGCCATACTCGCAGACCATGCGGCGGGCGAGATCGGTGGCGCTTTCAATGTCGCTGCCGGCGCCGGTGGACATCTGGTTGAGGAAGATCTCCTCAGCCACACGGCCGCCGTAGGCAGTCGCGAGGCGCGTCTCCAGGTACTCGCGGGTGTAGTTGTGCCGGTCGTCAGGCAAATACACGGTGACACCCAGGGCCATGCCGCGCGGAATGATGGTGACCTTGTGGATGGGGTCAGAGTGCTCGCGCAGGATAGAGACCAGGGCGTGGCCGGCCTCATGATAGGCAGTGACACGCTTCTCCTCGTCCGTAAGCAGCATGGACTTGCGCTCGGAGCCCATGAGCACTTTGTCCTTAGCCAACTCGCAGTCGTACATGGTGACCTGCTTGCGGTTGGCGCGGGCGGCGTTGAGCGCGGCCTCATTCACCATATTGGCAAGGTCGGCACCGCTGAAACCGGGTGTTCCGCGGGACAGCACGTTGAGGTTCACATCGTCGGAGATGGGCACCTTCTTGACGTGCACGCGGAGAATTTCTTCGCGGCCGCGGACATCGGGCAGGCCAACCACCACGCGGCGATCAAAGCGGCCAGGCCGCAGCAGCGCCGGATCGAGCACATCGGGCCGGTTGGTGGCGGCTACCAGGATGACGCCGTCATTGGATTCGAAGCCGTCCATTTCGACGAGCAACTGGTTCAGCGTCTGCTCACGCTCGTCGTGTCCGCCGCCCAGGCCGGCACCACGATGGCGGCCTACGGCGTCGATTTCGTCGATGAAGATGATGCAGGGAGCATTCTTCTTGCCTTGCTCGAATAGGTCGCGGACACGGCTGGCGCCCACGCCAACGAACATCTCAACGAAGTCCGAGCCCGAGATGGAGAAGAACGGTACGTTGGCTTCGCCGGCTACAGCCCGGGCAAGCAGAGTCTTGCCGGTTCCCGGAGGGCCGACCAGAAGCACGCCCTTGGGAATGCGGCCGCCCAGCTTCTGGAACTTTTGCGGCTCACGCAGGTATTCAATGATCTCTTTGAGCTCTTCCTTGGCTTCGTCTACGCCGGCCACATCCTTGAATGTGATCTTCTTTTGCTGCATGGAGAGCAGGCGGGCACGGCTCTTGCCGAAGGACAGGGCCTTATTGCCGCCAGACTGCATCTGGCGCAGCATGAAGAACCAGATGGCGATCAGCAGTACAAACGGACCGACGTTGAACAGCAACATTGGCAGGAAGTTGCTCTGCGGCGGCTTGATGGAGAAGTCGACCTTGTTCGCCAGCAGCGCTTTCTGGAGATCCTCGTAGCTGGAAGGAATGGTGGTGTGGAATTCTTGCTTGGGCGAAGCCTTGAGATGACCGGTTAACTTTTCGCCCTGGATTGTGGCATTCAACACTTGGCCGTTTTCGACCTTGTTATAGAGGTCGGAGTACGGGATTTCATTGTCTTTGCCCATGTTCGCGCTCTTCGACACTATTGCCCACAACATCATCAGGCAGATAAGGATGAAGACCCAGAACATGATTGTCTTGACGCTCGAATTCACCAGGATTCCTCTTTCCCGGCGGGGGAGAAACCGCTCGAAAAGACCTCCGACGCCGCTTGCACCATCCTTTAGACGTTTGAGCTTCCCGTAAAGTGACAGAAATTACGGGCATCCCGAGGGGTATAAAAACCCCTCTCGCCACGAGGATGGCCAGTTCTCTAGATTGTACTCTCAGGAAGGGTTACATTGCAGCAATTCGAAAGTGTCATTAAAGGGTTGGGAAAGAAGCGAGATTTTGTGGAAAGTTCCCAACAGGCGGGTCTTCAGGGCTAGAGTTCTCATTGATTTTGTGGTAATTACCGCGATCAGGATTGATGGGCAGGATCGGCGGGCAGTTCGCTGGCGGAGACGGACAGGCCCGGGACGGGTTCGAGTTCCAAGCCCTGAATCCAGAGGATTTGGCCGTCGGCTTCAAGGACCGGCCAACACTCACGGCGGGAGCCGGTGACCCGCAACCGTTCAAGCACCTCCTTTACCTTGCGCGGAGCGCTGGAGTGACGCAGACGAACGCGGTCGCCGGGGCGCCAGTTGCGCAGGATGGCGAAGCTGGGCAAGGGAGCCGCCGGGGCGGCAGTATCGGGGGTTGAAACGGCGATTTGCAGGCGGAGGCCGAAGGCTGGCGCATCCGTTTCGCCGGGGACGGGGATCTGGTATTCGGGGATTGCCGGGGAACCGGATTTGCCAAGGCTGGAAGGGCCGGCCAGGGTGAGGCGGAGTTCGCGGGGGGTACGCTCGGCGCGGAGACCGGTGGCCAGGGGGAGTTTTTGGCCAGCCCGGCCATCGAGGGCGAGCTTGCGCAGGGCTTCGGTTGTGGCGAAGTCGGGTGCCGCGCCGAGCTGGCCGGCGACGTGCCGGAGCAGGCGCCGTTGAAGCGCCGGCGGCAGGGCGGCAAGCCGGGTGACGTCAATGGCAAGACCGGCGCCCGAAGCACGGCCACCGCCGCGGACGGGCCGGCCCTCCATAACGAGCTGGGGAACCAGTCGATTCAACTCTTCCTGCCACCAGGCTTCTTCGTCGAGGGCCAGGGCGGCCATCTGGGCCAAGTGCTCGCGGAGGCGCGGGTTCCAGGTTTCCAGCAGCGGCAACAATTCGTGACGGATGCGATTGCGGGTGAAGGTCAGGTGACGGTTTGACGAGTCCTCGCGCCAGGGCTGGCCGAGGGCGTGCAGGTAGGTTTCGATTTCGGAGCGTGTTGCGGCCAGCAGGGGGCGCAGGATGCGGCCTTCGGGGAATTGGATGACAGGGTGGATTCCGGCGAGGCCCTCGGTCCAGGCCCCGCGGAGGAAGCGAGCGAGGACGGTTTCAGCCTGGTCGTCAAGGGTGTGCGCGGTGGCGACGGCGTCGACTTCGCCTGCGGCCAGAAGCTGGCGGAACCAGGCGTAGCGGAGCCGGCGGGCGGCTTCTTCGATGGTTTCGGCAGGCTTGCCGGTTTCGGGGTTGACGCGGGCTTCGGCAGCGGTGTCGACGCGGGCCTCGTGGAAGGGAAGATTCAGGCTGGTGGCGAGGCTGCGCACGAAAACAACGTCGGCGTCGGCTTCAGCGCCGCGCAGGCCGTGATGAAGATGGGCGGCGTGCAGCACAAGGCCCAGCTCGCGGCTGCGTTCGGCCAGGGTGCGCACGAGGGCAACGGAGTCTGCTCCGCCTGAGAGGCCTACGGCCAGACGCATGCCCGGCTTGAGCAGCGCGGTATTCAAGGGAAGCGGATTGGGCCGTTGAGGGGGCACGAGAGGATGATATGACGGCGGGGGCTTTGAAGGGGAATTACATGGTGGCGGGGTTTGAGCGCAAGTTTCAGTATCCACAGCGCTCCGGCGTTGTATACTCCTCCAGTTATGCAGGTATTTACGATTTTGCCCGCTGCAGGTCTGGGCACGCGGATGGCAGGGCCGCAGCCCAAACAGTTTCTTTCATTGGATGGAGTGCCGATCCTGATTCACTCGCTGCGGGCTTTTGCCGCTGTGGAACGCGTGAAGGCGATATACGTGGCAGTGCGCAAAACGGAGTTGGAGCGCGTGACGGCGCAGGTGGCCGAATACGGTTTTGCAGAGCGCGTACAGGTGGTGGAGGGCGGCGAAAAGCGCCAGGAATCGGTGGCCAACGCACTGGCGCATCTGCCGGCGGAAGACGACGACATTGTGCTGGTGCACGATGCCGTACGTCCGCTGATCGACGCCGCCACGATTGACCGGACCATCGATGCAGTGGTGGAGTACGGAGCGGCCATTGTAGGGCTGCCGGCGGTGGACACCATCAAGCAGGTGGAGCGGACGGCGCATGGCGCGGTGATTACAGCGACCATTCCGCGCGAGTTTATTGTGCAGGCGCAGACGCCGCAGGGTTTTCGCTTTGGAATGCTGAAGAACGCCTTTGCCGAGGCTACGGCCGACGGCTTTGTGGGCACCGACGAGGCCTCGCTTTTAGAGCGGGCCGGGCATCCGGTAGCCGTGGTGCACGGTTCTCAGGTTAATCTGAAGATTACGCAACCTGGGGATTTGGAGCTGGCGGAGTTCTATCTGCACCAGCGCAGGCGATAGCGGGCGGTTTTGATTCCGCATTCTTCTGAGAGAAGGGTGCGCTTGACGCGGAGACCGGGCACGGGAGAAGCATGCCGTCGCAACGGTTCGCAAAGACGCCCCAAAGCAGGCACGGAGAAAAATGGATATACGGATCGGATTTGGCTGGGACTCGCATGCATTCAAGCCGGGAATACCGCTGCGTCTGGGCGGGCTGACAGTGGACCACAACGAGGGGTTGGCAGGCCACTCCGATGGCGACGTGGTACTGCACGCAATTACGGACGCGCTGCTGGGTGCGGTGGCCGCGGGGGACATCGGCAGCTTTTTCCCTCCGGGCGATCCGCGCTGGAAGGATGCCGATTCGGCCATTTTTCTGAAGTTGGCGCTGGAGGAAATTCAAAACGCTGGTTACGGGATTGCCAACGTTGACACCACGCTTATCATCGCGGCGCCGAAGATTTCGCCCATTGCCGGTGAGATGCGGGGCCGTGTGGCAGATCTGCTTGGCATCGATATGGAGCAGGTGAGCATCAAGGCCAAGACTCCCGAGGGGCTGGGTCTGGATCATGTGGCGCAGTGCCATGCTGTGGCACTTTTGGAGCGCTCGAAGGAGCCGGACGAGTTGAAGAGCATGAGTGCGGTGATTGAGAGCCAGCGGCAGCTTGAAGACGTCGTGGACGATCTGCTGTCATCGGTGCACGGCGTGCCGAAGAAGCGCGTGGTGCCGGTGTACGACACGGAAGACATCACGTAGAGCAGCGCTGACAGGCGGGTTCGGGACCTTTCGATGTTGCGCGGTTCCGAGATCCGCCTCTGAGATCCGCCTCCGATATTCGCTTCAGGGATTCGCCTCAGGTGCGGGTCTGTGTTTGTCAGCAGGCAGGCTTTGGTTGGATGCGTGTCCGGGACCGGTCAGGTACTCAGGACAGCCGCGCCGCGAATCCAGCAAGTTACTGAAGATCTTTGCTTTCATGCCCGATTTCCATTGCAGTTTCCGCAATTTAGCTTTACCTTGGCTCAAAGACTGCTTCCCCAATCTGGAGAGTTTCTTGTGGAAACCATAGCTTTGATTCTGCAGAATGCCCCTGACCCGGAAGCCGTGCGGCACATTGTGATGGCCATGCTGGCCATACTCCCTTTCGTGATTCTGGTGGGAGTAGCCATTGTGATGGTGCCGTGCTGGCTCATCCTGAAGAAAGCGGGTTTTTCGCCTTGGCTGGCGCTGTTGTGCATAGTGCCTAATCTAGGTACGCTGGTTTTGCTTTATATACTGGCATTCGCTGACTGGAAGGTGGTGCCGGCACCGCAGTCTTTCTGGCCTCCGCAGCCTCCGTATCCGCCACCGCCCCACCCGCAGGAACCTCCCGCGCCCCCGCAGGCTTGAGACGCGCTGCCACTTCGGAGAGGGCTGCGATGCTAGCATCGTGAATAGAAAGTAACCCATACGATGCCTGATTTCGCACCCCCTTCATCAAGGACTCCCCGCGTGCGCTTTGCGCCTTCGCCCACCGGTTATCTGCATGTGGGCGGGGCGCGTACCGCATTGTTCAACTGGCTGTTTGCGCGCCACACGGGCGGCACATTCTTATTGCGCATTGAAGATACGGACTTCGAGCGTTCTTCAGAAGAGATGGTCGGTGGCATTCTGGAGGGGATGCGCTGGCTGGGCCTGGATTGGGATGAAGGCCCGTTCTATCAGTCACAACGGTTGGAGCTTTATAAGGCCACGGCAGCGAAGATAGCCGCTGCGGGCCATGCCTATCCCTGCTTTTGTACTCCCGATGAGATTACGCAGCGGCGCAAAGAGGCCGCTGAAGCCGGACGGCCGGCGATGTACGACCGCAGGTGCCGGCGTATTCCCGCAGCGGAAGCCCAGGCACGTGTAGCGGCGGGCGAGCCGGCTGCGCTTCGCTTTGCCGTGCCCGAAAGCGGATCCACCAGCTTTGACGATGCGGTTTTCGGCACGGTGGAGATTGCCAATGCCGAGATTGAGGACTTTGTGCTGCTGCGATCAGATGGGATTCCAACATATCACCTGAGCGTGGTGGCCGATGATATCGACATGCGGCTGACGCATATCATTCGCGGGGCCGATCACATCTCAAATACGCCCAAGCAGGTACTGCTATATCGCGCACTGGGCGCGGAAATGCCGGTCTTTGCGCACGTACCACTGATTCTGGGACCGGACAAGACGCGGCTTTCAAAGCGGCACGGCGCCACCAGCGTTACGGCTTACAAGGAGATGGGCATTCTGCCGGAGGCGTTCCGGAATTTTCTGGCGCTGCTGGGGTGGACGCCGGGGACAGTCAAGGACGCGAACGGCAAGGATCGCGAGATTTTCGCACCGGATGAGCTGACGGAGTTGTTTTCGCTGGAGGGCATTTCAAAATCGAATGCGGTCTTCGATAACGACAAGCTGGCGTGGTTCAATGCCGAGTACATTCGCGCGCTGCCGGTGGAGGAACTGAGCCGCTGCCTGCAGCCTTACTTTGAAGAAGCAGGCCTGCATGCTTCGCCGGAAAAGCTGCTCGCCATCACGCCGCTGATCCGAGAGCGGATCAAGTTTCTGCGCGATGCGGTTTCTGCGGCGGACTTCTTCTTTGTGCGCGAGCTTGTGCCTTACGACCCCGCAGATCTGATTCCGCAAAAGGGCGATGCTGCCCTGGCGCGGCGGATTCTGCAGCATGCGGAGCAGATTCTTGCCGCCAGCGCATTCGACCATGTTTCGCTGGAACAGACATTGCGCGAAGCCGCCGTTACGCTGGGCGTCAAGACCGGCCCCATGTTTCAGCCCATCCGCGTGGCCGTGTGCGGGCGTAAGAATGCGCCGCCACTCTTTGAGACCATGGCCGTACTGGGCCGCAAGGTTTGCCTTGAACGCATCCGCCAGGCCAGCGAAAAACTACAAACGCTCGGCTGAGCCCCAAAAAGCCTCAAAATAGAATAAGGAATTGCAGCAATGACCAACGCCAATACGGAAAGCACGGACGCTCGTACTCCTTCTAATTTTCTCCGCGACATCATCGCTGAAGACGTGCGCAACAAAGCATTCGGTGATGCCGTTATCCAGACGCGCTTTCCCCCCGAGCCGAACGGCTATCTGCACATTGGCCACGCCAAGGCCATCTGCCTGGACTTTGGCCTTGCGGACGAGTTTGGCGGCAAGACGAATCTGCGTTTTGACGATACGAATCCCGAAAAGGAAGAGCAGGAGTACGTGGATTCGATCATGAACGACGTGCGCTGGCTCGGCTTTGAGTGGGAGCGCACCTGCTATGCCTCAGATTATTTTGGCCACCTTTACGAGTGGGCGTTGCAACTGATCAAGGCGGGCAAAGCGTATGTGGACGATCTGACGGCGGAGGAAATTCGCCAGTATCGCGGTACGCTCACCGAGCCGGGCAAAGACAGCCCCTATCGTGATCGCTCCGCCGAAGAGAATCTCGATTTGTTTGCGCGCATGAAGAAGGGCGAGTTTCCCGATGGCAGCCGCGTGCTCAGGGCGAAGATCGACATGGCATCGCCGAACCTGAACATGCGCGATCCGGTGATGTACCGCATTCTTCATGCAACGCACCACCGCACCGGCGATGAGTGGTGCATCTACCCGATGTACGATTACGCGCACGGCCAGTCAGATTCGATTGAGAATATTACGCACTCCATGTGCACGCTGGAGTTTGCCGACCATCAGCCGCTCTATCGCTGGTTCATTGAGCAGTTGGGTATCTTTCCGTCGCGCCAGTATGAATTCGACCGCTTGAACCTGACTTACACAGTGCTGAGCAAGCGCAAGTTGCTGCAGCTTGTGCAGGAGAAGTACGTGAGCGGCTGGGACGATCCGCGCATGCCCACGCTCTCGGGCATTCGACGGCGAGGATTCACGCCTGAAGCGATCCGCACGTTCATTACTTCCGTGGGCGCTTCGCGCACCAACGGGGTTGTCGACATTGAGATGCTCGAGCACTTTCAGCGCGACGACCTGAACCGCCACGCGCGGCGTGCAATGGCTGTGCTGCGGCCGCTCAAGGTAGTGATCGACAACTACCCCGAAGGCCAGGAAGAGTTCGTGGATGTTGCAAATAATCCTGAAGACCCGGAGGCCGGCACACGCAAGGTGCCGTTCTCGCGCGAGATTTACATCGAGCAGGATGACTTTCGCGAAGTGCCTCCACCGAAGTATTATCGGCTCTCGCCGGGCAGGGAAGTGCGGCTGCGGAATGCTTACTTTGTGACGGCGCAGAGTGTGGTGAAAGACGAGGCCGGCAATGTGGTGGAGGTGCATTGCACCTACGATCCGGCGAGCCGCGGCGGCAACTCACCGGACGGCCGCAAGGTGAAGTCCACCATGCACTGGGTGTCGGCCGCGCATGCCATCTCGGCGGAGATTCGGCTCTACGACAAGCTTTTCAGCAAGCCCGATCCCTACGATTTGGAGGAAGGCCAGGACGTTCTCTCGAATCTCAATCCCAACTCGCTGGAGATTGTGAGCGGCGCAAAGCTTGAGCCGTCGCTGGCTGAGGCGAAGCCTGGGGAGAGGTTCCAGTTTGAGCGCGTGGGCTACTTCTGTGTCGATCTGGACTCTGCGCCGGGGAAGCTGGTTTTCAACCGGACGCTGCCATTGAAAGATACGTGGGCAAAGATAGCGAAGAAGTCCGGAGCGTAGAGGAAACGTTCTTATTCGAAATAATTTGTCCCTCTTCTCGGTGGCGAAGAACCGCCTTCATGCCGTAGAGTGCTTGTGTTCACAAGGGAGATACTCAACGTGCATTGGAACAGGAGAGTGACAGGACTGCTTGCGGCGGTTTCGGCGCTTGTGTTTGGGTTTGTTGGATCGGGCATTACAGCTGCGCAGACAGCCGGACATCCGCTGGGCATCTTTGAGCACCAGTCCGATGTGGGCAGCGTTACGCCGCCGGGAGCGGCGACGTTTGAAGCCTCAACAGGCGTTTATACGATTCGGTCGGCGGGAGCGAACCTGTGGGAGCGTGTGGATGCATTTCACTTCGTGTGGAAGAAGGTCTCCGGCGACGTCTCACTGACCGCCGATGTGAAGCTGGGCAAAGCCAGCGCGACTTCGAACCCGCATCGCAAGGCGCTGCTCATGTTCCGTCAGACCCTGGCCCCCGACTCCATTTACGCCGACGCAGCACTCCATGGCGTGGGCCTGACCGCGCTCCAATACCGGCGCTACAAGGGCGACACCACCCAGGACATCGAATTCAACATTGGCGTACCGCAGCGCCTCCGTCTTGAAAAGCGAGGCGACACCATCACTCTTTTCGTCAGCATGCATGGCGAGCCGCTGCACCAGGTGGGGGCGTCCATTAAGCTGCACTTTGATGGGCCGTTCTATGCCGGGCTGGGTGTGTGCTCTCACAACAAGGATGCGGTAGAAGAGGCCACCTTTGCGCATGTAGGATTGCAGCCGCTCGCGCCCTTGCCTGCTTCCACGCATATGGTGCTCTACAGCACGCTCAAGACCATCGCCATTGACAACAACGCGCGCACAGCTTCAGTTATCCTCACCCACAAGGGAAAGATGGAAGCGCCCAACTGGAGCCGCGATGGCAAGACGCTAATCTTTGACCGTGCGGGCAAACTATGGACTGTGCCTGTGGCCGAAAGCAAGGGAGGCTTCGCCAAGCCTAGCCCGATCGATATCGGGAACCTTACCGACTGTACCGGCAGCCATGGCCTCTCGCCCGACGGCAAATGGCTCGCTGCGACCTGCTCCATGGAGGGCAATTCTGGCCGGCGTGTTTACATTTTGCCTGCTACCGGTGGAACGCCGCGCATGGTGACCGCGAATCCCAACTCGTACTTTCATAGCTGGTCGCCGGACGGGAAGACGATCCTGTTCACACGGCCGAGCCACGGCGCACTGAACATTTATTCCATTTCCGCAAACGGCGGGGCGGAGACCGCGTTGACCACAGGCACCGGCGTGAACGACGACCCGGACTTTTCAGCCGATGGCGGGTGGATCTACTTCAACTCTGACCGAGCAGGCGGTATGCAAATCTGGCGCATGCGCCCGGACGGCAGCCATCCCGAGCAGGTCACCTTTGACGCGAGGCGCAACTGGACGGCGCATCCGTCGCCGGACGGCAAATCGATCCTGATTCTCTCCTACGACGGGGACGTAAGCGGGCACCCGGCGAACAAGGACGTGACCCTGCGTATTCTCAACACTGCAGACGGAAAGATCCGTGACCTGGTGAAGATTGTGGGTGGAGAGGGCAGCGACAACGTGCCCAACTGGGCTCCCGACGGCAAGCACTTTGCATTTGTCAGCTACCAGTTTCTGCCTGCGGAGGACAGCGGCGCCACGCAATGACCGGCAGGGATGGCAATGGAGGGCCTGCAGACGCGGCTGCTACTGGCGCGCCACGATGTCGATGGGTACGGTAATGGTCTCCGGCGGCATGCACTGGCTGTCGTTGCAGGCCTGGAAATGCAGCTTGCCCTGGAGCAGATGATCGCCGGCCGCGGAGATGAGGCGCGTGTTGACGATGAACTCGCCTGAGTAAACGCTCAACCTGGTTTTGGGGTCGAGTGGCAGAGTGAAGTCGCTGCCTTCAGGAAAATGGATGGATTCAATCCGCACCTTTGAGTTTTTGGGAAGCGAAAATGTGGTGGGGATCAGGTAGTATTCGTGCGGCTTATGCGAGTTGATATGCAGGCCATCGGCAACGCGGAAGTGCAGAGCCACGGGAGTGGTGTGGCCGGCTTTCATGTGGACCTGCTCGGGAAAAAGGTACTGAACCACCGGCGCCTTGGGAAGAGAGCGGTTGGGGCCAAGGTTGATGAGTTTCTGTGCGTAACTCGCCGTGGCAAATGCGACGGCAAATACCGCTGCTGCGCAAAGTATTCTTGTAAATCTCATCACCGTTGCGATCCTTGGACTTGCGCTTTTATTGGCCTCCCATTGCCTGTGCCGTCGAACCGGATGCCTGGGAGTCCGCGGAGCTTTCATTGCCCAGCGCCTTGCGGATTTTGGCCTCCATGTCGCTTTCTGAAGTGATTCCCATCTGCACGGCAACGATAATGCCCTTGCGGTTCACATAAAACGAAGTGGGCAGATCCTCTACGCCGCCGTAGGGCTGGGCGATGCTGTCACCGCCGAGCAGTACGGGGTAGGGCATTTTCTCCGCTTTGGCGAACTTTTCCACCGCGGCTTTGTCCTGAGCCCATTGAGTCTTCTGTTTGGGCGTGGCGTCGTCACCCTGAGAGGAAATTCCCAGCACCTCAAACCCCTGCGGAGCGAATTTATTGCGCAACTCCACCAGCCACGGAGTTTCAAGTCTGCATGGGCCGCACCACGTTGCCCAGAAATTGATGAGTACAGCCTTGCCGCGATAGCTCGACAGGGATACCTTTTTGCCGCTCAGGTTTTCCAGGGTGAAATTGGGAGCGGGCTTATTGATGAGCGGGGAACGGACCTCGATGGTCCCGGTATCCGTGTTGGGGATCATCTGGTTATGTGCGTTGGCGGCAGCAGCCTCCTTTTCAGCGGCCTGCCGGCGGTACTCCCAGTTGGCCCATCCAGCCCACGCAAAGATGGACAGGATGAACAGGACGGCGAATAGAACGAGAGTATTGCGCTTCACGCGGGATATGACCTCTGTATCAATTGTACGAGCATGGGGAAATACAGGGAACAGGGATTCGGGATCAGGGAACAGGAGTCAGGGGTCCGGGCATGATCGCAGAGCGGAATGGAGTGCGCGGAAGGATCGGCTGGAAGCTGTTACCATCTAGAACCGATGAGCCCTACCGACCCTGGGAAACGCGATGCGGTGCGATTTGAGCCGGCTGCGCTGGTGCGCACCGAGGCTGCGGCGCTGGAGGCACTTGCCGAGCGGCTTGAGGGAACGATGGCCGAAGATTTCGGCCGCGCAGTGGAGCTTGTGCTGCGCTGTGGCGGGTCGAACGGGCGCGTGGTGGTTACGGGCATGGGAAAAAGCGGGATTATCGCTCAGAAGATTGCCGCCACGCTCAGTTCCACGGGGAGCCCGGCGCTATTTTTGCATCCGGCTGAAGCCGTGCACGGCGACGTGGGCGTGTTGATGCCCGGCGATGTGGTGATTGCGCTTTCAGCCAGCGGCGAAACTGAGGAGATTCTGCGACTGCTGGCGACGCTGAAGCGCAAAGGCGATGCGCTGGTCAGCTTTTGCTGCAATCCGGATTCAACGCTGGCGCAGGCGAGCGATGTCGTGCTGGATTGCGGCGTGGAGCGCGAGGCCTGCGGGCTGAATCTGGCGCCTACGGCATCCACGACAGCCATGCTGGCGCTGGGCGACGCGCTGGCAATTGCCGTTAGCTTGCGCAAGGGCTTCCGCGCAGAGGACTTTGCCGAGCTGCATCCGGGCGGCAAGCTGGGCAAGCGACTGGCGAAGGTGCGCGACCTGATGCACACGGGAGAGGATATTCCCGTGGTGGCGCCCAAGACCGCTATGACCGACGTGATCTACGAGATGTCTTCGAAGAAGCTCGGAATTGCAGCGGTGCAGGAGGGTGGACGTCTCTGCGGAGTGATCAGCGACGGCGATTTGCGGCGGCTGCTGGAGCACGAGGGCGGCGCGGCACTGAGCAAGACGGCTGGCGAGGCGATGAACGCGCAGCCGAAGACAATTGGGGCGAATGAGCTGGCGGCCAAGGCGCTGGCACTTCTGGAGGAGCGGAAGATTACTTCGCTGGTTGTGGTGGATGCGGAGCAGAGGGTTGAGGGCGTGGTGCATCTGCATGATCTGTGGGGCGTGGAGCTGATTTGACGGTTGAAGGAGGCAATCATTCATGTCGAGATCTGGCCTTTTCCTTGTTGTTCTTTGTTTGATTTCTGGTTCCTGCCTTGCGCAACAACCCCCAAACGACCACGACGAATTTGTCTACAATCGGCGCCTGATCAAGAACTCGCATTCATTTGTTCCAATGAAGGGGTTTGTGCCCGACAAGAACACGGCGGTAGCGATTGCCTACGCAGTTGCGGTCCCGATCTACGGGAAGAAGCAAATGGATGAGGAGGAGCCATTTCGTGCTGAGCTGAAAGATGGCGTCTGGACAGTTCTCGGTACGATGCATTGTGTTTCATGCATGGGTGGAACGCTCATCATGCAGATCGATAAGTCCAGTGGAAAGATTATCTTTGTGGGACATACGCAATAGGTTGCGGTCCTTACCGAGTCCCGGCAGCATTTACAGAGGAGGTTGTCTCTTCATCGCACCCGCTTCCGGGCAGGTGCCGAAGAGGGTCAGCCGCAGGTTTTTAATTCAATTCGCGGTATCATGAGCGAGGGAGCTTTCCTTATGAGCAGCCGAATCATCCGTGTGGGGAATACGCTCACGGTCGAAATTCCTGAAGAGATTGCCGCACAGGTGTCTTTGGCGGATGGCGAGGCCGTGGAATGGGTTGCAGACCAAAGTGGCGGCATCTCGCTTGTTAAAGCGCAGCCGCCAGCAGCGAAGATGCCCGCAGAGATGACCCTCGAAGAGCTTCTTGAGGGGCTGAACGAAGGCGACAGCATCGGAGAGTATGACTGGGGCCCACCGCGCGGGGTAGAGGTTTGGTAGATCCGTACGTGCCCGACGCGGGTGATCTGGTCTGGCTGAATTTCGATCCTCAAGCGGGACGAGAACAGGCAGGATTCAGGCCCGCCGTCATTCTCTCTTCCAAGTACTTCAATTTGAGAACCTCGGTAGCATACGCGTGTCCGATCTCATCCAAGGTGAAGAGCTACCAGTTTCAGATCGTCTTGCCTCCGGGATTGCCCGTGCACGGAGCCGTTCTTTGCGAACACATGCGCAGCCTCGACTGGAAAGTGCGCAAAGCAAGCTATCTCGGGCACATGCCTGATGACGTGCTCGCTCAAGTGAGAGGCGTAGTGCGAACGTTTGCCGGGATTCCGAAATAGCTTCATTTCTGCCGGTGCCGGGGGAGCTCGAATCTTCACTTAGAATCAAGGTTGCAGCCATTTACTCTTCGTTCGCCTATGCGGACGGGAAGGTTTGCTCAATCTCTTTATGCACCGTTGGTCGAAGCTGTTTATTCCCACCCTGCGTGAGGTCCCCGTGTCAGCCGTTCCACAGGTGTGTGCCTTTTGACACGACTCCAACTGCAATTACTGATACGGCCCATAATATATGCAACGAATATAGATCTTTCTCCGTCTAAATGAGCATGGAGAAGATCGATTCACGCGGCTTACCTGATGCGGTTCTGAACGAGCGGCGACGTCGGGCCGTAAAGTTGCGCGAGGCAGGTATAGCGGTACGGCAAGTCGCCGAGCAGTGCGAACTATCGACGCACACGGTGGTGGAGGCGCACAAGGCTTTTCGCAGGGGTGGTTGGAGTGCGGTGAAGGTCAAGCGTGGCGGCCGCCCGGTCGGCAGCGGTCGGCAGTTGACCGCCGAGCAAGAAGAGAGGATTCAGCAACTCATTCAGGACCGCACGCCGGACCAGTTGAAGCTGGCTTATGCGCTGTGGACGCGCCAAGCGGTGAGCGAGTTGATCGAGGCCGTGTACAACGTTCGGCTCACAGTGCGTAACATGGGCAAGTATCTGAAGCGCTGGGGATTCACGCCGCAACGGCCACTGAAGAAAGCTTACGAACAGTCGCCCGAAGCGGTTGCGAAATGGGTCAACGAGGAGTATCCAAAGATCGCTGCGCAAGCCAAGCAAGAGGGCGCTGAGATTCAGTGGGGTGACGAGACAGGCCTTCGTTCCGATGATGTGCGTGGCCGCAGTTATGCGCCGAAGGGAAAGACTCCCGTCGTGCTGGCCAACGCCAATCGCGCGAAGCTGAGCGTGATTTCGACGGTGACCAACAAGGGCCAGATGCGCTGGAAGGTCTTCTCGGGCGCTTTGAACGCCACGGTTCTGATCGGCTTTATGAAGCGGATCGTGCATGGACGGGAGAAGAGAGTCTTCCTGATTCTCGACAACCTGCGGGTGCATCATTCGAAGGCTGTGAAGAAATGGCTCGCGGAAAACGAAGAGAAGATCCAGGTTTTTTACTTGCCCAGCTACTCGCCGGAACTGAACCCGGACGAGATGCTCAACGCTGACTTGAAGCAGCATGTGACCAAAGCTGCTCCTGCCAGAAACAAGATCGCCCTGACCCGCACTGCCATCGGCGCTCTGCGCAGCATCCAGAAACAGCCAGACCGGGTCGAAAACTACTTCGGACAGAAAGACGTATGTTATGCCGCCGCGTAGCAATACTTCAGGGCCGGATCAATAAGCTTGTTCTGCGATGTGCAAACCAAATTGCGCCTTCGATAGGATCTAGTGTCATTCACAGTAATAGCTGGTTAGCCAAAAACTATTTGGGAAATGATATTGTGACATTAGTGGGCATCTTCTCTGGTCCGGATTCAGCCGGGAGTCTCACTTCGGCGGCGTTTAGTAACGCACTGGACAACACAGGCGCACCAACAAGCTTGGTGGCTATAGGGACCGGCCTCGCGGGAACACAGCCAGTTGTGAGCGGGTCAAAGGTTGCGGTCGGCAAGACTCCTGGCGGGACTGCTTATGGAATGGACTATGTTCAGCCATTCTCAGAGACGGCGCTTGGAGGCGTCGTGTTCGGTGCACTCCGCATTGCAGGTTTCGCAAAGCTCGGATTTGACGCCGTGTCTTATGGGGCAGCCCTCTACGCCTGCTACAAGGCCTTCTAGAATGAAAGATAACGAACAGACACGGGACATTGGCGGAGCTTTGGTCCATCTGACCGGAATCCTCCTGCTGCTTTCGTCTTTCAACCCGTTTCGATTGCATCTCCTACTGCTTGGCTGTGTCTCTTTTGTAGTGGGATACTTCATCGCGGCGCGTAAGTGGATTGCCCTAGCAGCCGCGCTGATTCTTTTCAGCCTGAGGTCCCTTTGGGTGCTCATCTTCGTGTCACGAGACATCAGAGTGGTGCTCATGATGGTCGGTAGCGCCGCAGCCTCTTACGCAATATATCGTATCGATCCAAAATGTTCAGAAGTGCGAGGCCAAAGGAGACCCTAAAATCGCAGAAGAGATCCCGTTGTTGCCGCAAACAATCTGGCGCCATCTAGAAAAGGCGGCGGGATACTTTCAAAAAGGGGTTCTCCAAATCGAGCTAGATGCGTTTGTGATCATTCCCGGAGAAGGCGATATACTTGCTAGATTCTGTGGCGGCAAAGCAGCATTTAAAGCGTTTCAGTTGACTGCCGGATTGGGATCTACCACGGATGACGAAGTCTATTTTTCGCACATTTGAATTGCGTTGGAGAGTGGGAGGCGGGTACATGATTCGGAGGTGGGGTTCGCGAAGGATCAGGAGGGTTGGTTGGAGGTCGGCCACTGTGTAGTCGAAATTGCATCGGTCAAAGCACGCAGAAGCCACGAGAATCAACAAGGATCAAAGAGTGTGTCGTAATCTGTTCAATCGAAATCAGTTATTTCCTCGAAATTTCAATAGACTTCAACAAATCACCGAATCTGGTTCAATCCTGATGTATTGGTAATGGAAAAGAGAAGCAGATACTTACTAGTTATCTATCAGAATCCAAAGGTGCAGAGTCAAATCAGTGCTCGATACCTCGCTGCCGAATCAGCACACTTGAGATCACCAAAGATGACTAGAGTGCTGGATTTCGGTTACCAAACGCATCTTCATACTGCGTTCGCATGGCGCAGCGATGGGCAAAAGATGCTACAAAGTGCGTCAGCGTAGTTTTCAGCTATAGGCCTGAAGTACCTCAAAGAGGCGCTGGCAGTCCGTACTGCATGGAAGTGATTTCCGTTTTAACGGGGTGTGACGTGCGGCATGGGCGATGCAAATTAAGGTTTCGCAGTTTGGGTCTGGGGCGGTCGTAGAATCGCAGGTCGTAGTCCAAAAGGCATTCCGTCCTGCGGCGATTAAAAGAACGAATTCTCCGTCCTGGAACCATCAAGGAGTTCTCCCATGGATCCGATGAGCCTTGTACGGAGCAATCCATCTCCAGTTGCCTTGCTTGCCAATGAACCTAGCAGCCGGAAATCCCGTTTTCTCTCAAAGTTTTCTGCAATTGCATTCGCGTTTGCATTTCTCCTCGCCGGATCCCAATTGACTCTGGCCCAAGGAGCAGCCTCGGTTCAATTTCAGGCTCCGATTCCGCTTGTTGCTTCTCCAAGTCCGAGCAACCCAAATGGACCCTACGGCTTGGCATTTGACAATGCCGGCGATCTTTTCGTGGCAGATTTCAGGAACAACCGAGTGGTGGAGATACCGGCTGGGTGTACAAACACCACCTGCCAGGTCACCCTGCCAACCAGCGGCCTTTATGGGCCAACGGGCCTGGCTGTTGACGGAACCGGTAATGTTTTCATCTCAGATACTCTCAATAACCGCGTTGTGGAACTTCCGTGGACAGGCAGCGGATATGGCGCGCAGCAAACACTTCTAAGCACTACCTCTCCCGAGCAGCCCAACGGGATCGCCGTTGACCAGGCGGGCGACGTATTCATTGCCATCGACAATTTCAGCACGAGCCCTTCCACTTCGAGCGTGGTGGAGTTGCCATGGACAGGCAGCGGATATGGCACGCCGGTTACGGTGGTTAGTTGGCTCAAAGCTGCCTGGGGGCTGGCTTTCGACGCAACGGGCGATCTGTTCGTTACCGACTACGTGGATAACCTGGTAGTGAAAGTGCCGAAGGGCTGTTCGGCCAGTAGTTGCGCAATCGTGCTTTCCAGTGGAGCTTCTACGGAGCCGACGTCCATATCGGTCGATCAAGCGGGCGATGTTTTTACCTCATACTTCACGGGAAACGAGGTGATCGAGTTGCCTGCCGGGTGTTCCAGCAGCACCTGTCAGGTTCTCATCGGCAGCGGGCTAAACAAGCCTTTAGGCGTGGCCTTGGATGGAACAGGGAACATCTTTGTCGCGGACTATGGAAATAACCAAATAGAAAAGATACGGCAGAATAATCTCAAATTCGGCGCTGTGAGCGTTGGTAGCAGTGTCAATGAAACGGCGTATATCACGTTCAATTCTGCAGTCACGCTGAACAGCACGACTCCCTACTCCGTGCTAACCCAAGGCGGTGAGGGGCTGGATTTTACCGACGGAGGAAGTTCAACCTGTTCAGGAACAAGCTACACCTCAGGCCAGGCCTGCACAGTTAACATCCAATTCGCCCCGCAGGCGGCTGGTTCCGTTGCGGGCGCGCTCACGCTTCTTGATGCGAGCGGCACCGCAGTCGCTACGGGGTACATTAGCGGTACTGGCTTAGCCCCCCAACTCACATACCTTCCAGGGACAGAGTCGGCTATTGGGAGTGGCTTGCTCTCTTCCAATGGGGTAGCGGTGGACCGCGAGGGGAATATCTTCGTGGCCGATTCAGCTAACCGTGCCATCGAAGAACTTGTTGCTCCGGGTTACACCACAACGAAGATGCTTGGCGGAAGCTTCAGCTTCACGAATCCGGTTGGCGTGGCACTGGACGGCGCCGGAAACGTGTTTGTCGCCGACACCGGATCCGGGGCGATCGAAGAAATAATGGCTCCTGCTTATGCCACGGTGAACGCAATAGGCAGCGGCTTCAGTGGTCCCTCCGGCGTGGCAGTTGACGGGGAGGGGAATGTCTATGTTGCCGACACTGGAAATGATGCGGTCAAGGAGATTCTGGCGGCGAGCGGATACGCAACGATCAACACCCTTGGGAATAGCTTCAGTGCGCCCGAGGGCGTAGCGGTAGACGATTCCGGTAACGTGTTTGTTGCCGATACCGGGAACAACGCCGTGAAGGAGATCGTGGCCGTCAACGGCAGCATTCCTGCCTCACCGACGATCAAGACACTGCGCGGTTTCAGCGCACCCGCCGGTGTAACGGTGGACAACTTGGGGAACGTTTATGTAGCGGATACCGGGAACGATGTGGTGGAGGAACTAACGGCAGTCAGCGGATTCGCAACCGCAAGTACGTTGGGTAGCGGTTTTGGTGGACCTTCCGGCGTTGCTGTGGACAGCAGCGGGAATGTATATGTGGGGAGTTCCGCGGATACTCAGGTTGTGAAATTTGACTATGCCGATCCGCCGACCCTGAACTTTGCAGCGAGCACCGGTTCGACAAGCAGTCCTCAAACAGTAACTGTCACTAACTACGGCAACGCAGATTTGACGTTCGCGACGCCGGCCTCC
The DNA here is from genome assembly GCA_963830225.1 of uncultured Acidobacteriota bacterium. Classification (GTDB taxonomy): domain Bacteria; phylum Acidobacteriota; class Terriglobia; order Terriglobales; family Acidobacteriaceae; genus Telmatobacter. The sequence goes on from CAWHLO010000002.1 coordinate 628,509, forward strand.
GGAACCAATCCGAGCGTTTCGAGCGACTTCACCATCAATCCCAGCCCAAGCACGGGTACCCCATGCCCGGTACTCTCGTCAACGTCTTCACCCGCGACGCTTGCAATGGGGAGCTCCTGCGTGGACGAGCTTACTTTCAGTTCACCTACCAGCGGTTCTACCAGCGGCTCGATGGTCATCACGGACGACGACTTGAACATGACCGGCAGCACGCAGACGATTCTCCTCAATGGCACGTCTGCCACCGTGACGATCGCACCGGGTTCGCTCCCAGCGGCACAGGTGGGCACGGCATATAGCCAGACAATCACCGCCAGTGGCGGCACGGCTCCCTACAGCTATAGCGTGACGTCTGGGTCGCTGCCTGCAGGTCTCACGCTGAGCAGCGACGGGACGCTGTCGGGAACGCCAACCGCAGGTGGCTCCTTCAGCTTCAGTGTGACCGCGAAGGATGCAAACAGTATCCCTGGCAGTCTGGCGTACTCACTGACGGTGAGTGCGCCGACAATCACGATTGCGCCGCTATCACTGCCTGCTGCGCAGGTAAACCTGCCTTACAGCCAGACGCTGAGCGCCAGCGGAGGGACCGCACCCTACAGTTTTGCAGTGACAAGCGGCGCGCTGCCGGCCGGCCTAACGCTGAGCAGCGCCGGGGTGCTGTCGGGAACGCCAACCGCAAGTGGCACCTTCACCTTTACCGTGACTGCAACCGACAGCAGTACAGGCACTGGTGCGCCCTTCTCAGCGGTCGATTCGTACACCCTCACAGTGAATGCGTCAACCATCACGCTCGCGCCCACCTCGTTGCCGTCGGGGCAGGTCGGCCAAGCCTACACCTTGGTGTCGCTGACCGCCATCGGCGGCACGGCGCCCTATAGCTATAGCGTAACGACTGGATCGCTGCCCGCCGGTCTCACGTTGAGCAGCGCCGGAGTGCTGTCGGGAACGCCAACCGCAGGTGGCTCCTTCAGCTTCACTGTGACTGCGACGGATGCAAACAGTATCACTGGCAGTCAGGCTTACTCGATAACGGCGAGTGCTCCGGCCATAACGGTGTCGCCGTCATCACTGCTCGCTGCACAGGTAAATGCGTCTTATAGCCAGACGCTGACAGCCAGCGGAGGCACTGCACCTTACAGTTTTGCTGTGACGAGCGGCACGCTGCCCACCGGCCTCACATTCGACGGTGCCTCAGCAACATTCTCCGGCACTCCGACCGTCGGAGGATCGTTCGCAGTGACCGTAACCGTGACCGACAGCAGCACGGGGACCGGCCCGTACACTGCGCCGGTAAACCTGACCCTTACAGTTAACCCGGGGACGGCGACGCTGACCTTTGCCCCGATACCACCCCAGACATACGGGAACGCGCCCTTCACGGTTTCGGCAAGTTCCCCATCGAGCGGCACGATCACTTACAGCATTGCTTCTGGTCCGGCAACCATCAATTCCACTACCGGATCGGTCACATTGAATGGAGCTGGAGTAGTCACCATTGAGGCCACCCAGGTCGCAACCGCCAGTTACACCAGCACAGTTGCGCAGACGCCCCTCAGCGTGGCCAAGCAAAGCTCCGCTACTACCATTACTGCCAGTTCTTCTTCCGCGGGGACGGGCCAGAGCATCACGTTAACGGCTGCCGTTGCGCCACTCGTCACAGGAAGCCCAACCGGAACCGTAAGCTTCATGGATGGAGGAACGCAACTGGGAACGGCAGTTACCCTGACGAATGGAACGGCACAACTCACTACTTCGAACCTGCCCTCAGGAAACAACGTAATCTCGGCCGTTTACAGCGGCGACAACAACTTTCTGGAGAGCAGCGCCACGCTTTCCTCTCCGATTGTCATTTCGTCGTCAGACTTTTCATTCACTGTCTCCGGAGCGGCAGACCAGACAATCAATCCGGGAGGTACAGCCAGCTTCAATTTTGCGCTTGCGCCTACCTCCACCAATTATCCGGACATAGTCACCTTCTCTGTACATGGCTTGCCTGCTAGCGCAACCGGCTCTCTATCGGTAACATCGGTTCCCAGCACAGCCGGCCCCCAAACGATTACCCTGACGGTTAAGTCTTTGTCGGGCAGCGCTTCGAATAACACATCCCAGAATCCCGGGCGTCACTTCAATCCGCTTGCGCTGGCATTGCTGCTGCCGTTCCTGGGTTTGCCTGGGTTGCGCCTAAAAAGGCGGAAGTTGCTACGGGGGCTTAGGCTACTTGCGTTGGTGGCGGCTGCCTGCCTGGCAAGTTGGAGCCTCTCCGGTTGTGGCAGCGTATCGGGGATATTGGGACATGGATACTCAGTTGCGGTGACCGCAACCAGCGGTACGGTGCAGCACACTGCGTTCGTCGACCTCAGCGTGAAGTAGTATGTCGGGTGTGGTGACAGGAGATAAGTTGAGGTTTGATTGGGGCAGAAAAAGGCGGTGTGGAGTTAAGCGGAGTGTAGATTAGTCCCACCCATGCCGCAAAGAACGCGTCATGGATGGGGCACCCCTGGTGGTGGTTGGGTCGGCTGGGAAAGGCATGGGTAGGCCACTCGCCAGCTCGATAATCTCCCGGGCGCAGTAGCTCGGGTTATCTCGGCAGATATACAGACGACGACGCTCGGTGCTCCGGGAGCGGCAGATGTATTCGTGACGGACGCTAATGCGATCAGAGGGATGAACGCTTCTCAAATCGCCAATGGTCTTACGATTCCTGACAGTCCTAGCGGCTTCAATGTGATTGAGTTTCCGACGCCGGAAGGCATCGCTTCCCCAATTATTGATCCGGCCCTGAAGTATTGCTACGCGGCGGCATAACATACGTCTTTCTGTCCGAAGTAGTTTTCGACCCGGTCTGGCTGTTTCTGGATGCTGCGCAGAGCTCCGATGGCAGTGCGGGTCAGGGCGATCTTGTTTCTGGCAGGAGCAGCTTTGGTCACATGCTGCTTCAAGTCAGCGTTGAGCATCTCGTCCGGGTTCAGTTCCGGCGAGTAGCTGGGCAAGTAAAAAACCTGGATCTTCTCTTCGTTTTCCGCGAGCCATTTCTTCACAGCCTTCGAATGATGCACCCGCAGGTTGTCGAGAATCAGGAAGACTCTCTTCTCCCGTCCATGCACGATCCGCTTCATAAAGCCGATCAGAACCGTGGCGTTCAAAGCGCCCGAGAAGACCTTCCAGCGCATCTGGCCCTTGTTGGTCACCGTCGAAATCACGCTCAGCTTCGCGCGATTGGCGTTGGCCAGCACGACGGGAGTCTTTCCCTTCGGCGCATAACTGCGGCCACGCACATCATCGGAACGAAGGCCTGTCTCGTCACCCCACTGAATCTCAGCGCCCTCTTGCTTGGCTTGCGCAGCGATCTTTGGATACTCCTCGTTGACCCATTTCGCAACCGCTTCGGGCGACTGTTCGTAAGCTTTCTTCAGTGGCCGTTGCGGCGTGAATCCCCAGCGCTTCAGATACTTGCCCATGTTACGCACTGTGAGCCGAACGTTGTACACGGCCTCGATCAACTCGCTCACCGCTTGGCGCGTCCACAGCGCATAAGCCAGCTTCAACTGGTCCGGCGTGCGGTCCTGAATGAGTTGCTGAATCCTCTCTTCTTGCTCGGCGGTCAACTGCCGACCGCTGCCGACCGGGCGGCCGCCACGCTTGACCTTCACCGCACTCCAACCACCCCTGCGAAAAGCCTTGTGCGCCTCCACCACCGTGTGCGTCGATAGTTCGCACTGCTCGGCGACTTGCCGTACCGCTATACCTGCCTCGCGCAACTTTACGGCCCGACGTCGCCGCTCGTTCAGAACCGCATCAGGTAAGCCGCGTGAATCGATCTTCTCCATGCTCATTTAGACGGAGAAAGATCTATATTCGTTGCATATATTATGGGCCGTATCAGTAACAGAACCAATCCAGGCTTCATAGGTGACGGTAGAACGGCAGGCGGTCTACCTGAGTACGTCATTCCGAATGGGCCAATCCCAGCGAACGCAAGCGTAACCCACGTACCATAGGAAATGAGATGATCGAACAAAGCGAAACTGAGATCATAGGGGCATGGCAGATGAAGGAAGGGCGGATGGTCGAGGACGACGTCTGCCGGCGAATACGAGCTCTCGTCAAGAGTGAACTGCAACAGGTTGTTGTCACCGCGGAGGGATGGGAGAAGCTGTACCTGGACGTGAAAGATGGCCGTTACTGGGAGTGGTTCTACCCTCAAAGCGAAATGCAGAGCGGCGGTCCTCCGGCGCTACGTGTGGTCAGCCCTGAGGCCGCGAAGCAGAAATATCATCTTGCTTAGGCAGGCGCACAAGGATCTCGCTTTTGAAGCTTGATGTCGCTACGACTCAAGCGTTGGGTTTGACTCAAGGACCGAATGCATCTATGACGTTGCCGCTCGCCCGTCTTTCTAGCGAAGCGTCTGCGCTTCGATCAATTTCTACCGGCAAAGAACGGGACGCCGAATCAGGCAACGACTACTTCGGGGCCCGGTACTATTCCAGCGATGCGGGACGGTTCCTGAGCCCTGACTGGAGCGCTAAAGTTGTGCCGGTTCCTTACGCCGTGCTGGATGACCCGCAGAGCCTGAATCTGTACGCTTACGTTAGGGGCAATCCACTGGGAAGTGCTGATCTTAGTGGCCATGCTGGTTGGGCGAATATAGACGCACTGATGAACCCAGCGGCTGAGAAGTTCCTCATGAAGGCAGATCGGCGTCTGGCCAAAGAATGGGCCAAACACAAGGCCCAATCGCAGAACGGGCAGACGCAGACACACGACATCACGCCGCAACAAGGTGATGAGATTCTGACGCAGGCCGAGAAGTATAAAGGAACCCCGTACGTTTATGGCGGTAACAGTAAGAGCGGCATTGACTGTTCCCATTTGGTTTGCAAGGCGGTGAATGGTGCGGGGATTCCAATGCCCTACACCACATCGAAACTGTTGGGAAAGAGTGTCCACGTGCGAGTGCTCGGACCCCACGAAACACCGCGAACAGGAGACGTCGTATTATGGCCTGGACATCACGAAGGAATATACGATGCTACTCCGCCGAGGGCTGGGTACAACGTGTTAAGTGCCACGACTCATGGGGGTGTGCGCTTCGGCCCTGCTTCCTGGTTCAGCTTTTACGGTAAACCTGAGTACTTGAGGGTGGTGGTGCCATGAATCGACTGCTGGGATGGAAAATTTGGAGGATTACGCTGGTAGCTGCTGCCACCTGTCTTATGATCGCGCCGCAGGCACTGATGGCGAAGGTTCTCGACCCGGCGAAGCATCTATCGCCCCGCGAGGTCGTGCAGCAGTATTGCGATCTCGATATGAAGGGAGCGAGATTATCAAGCCAGAATCCCTATAATGACGCCATTTTCGCTCTTGTAGCATGGCCCGACGAACCGGGATGGGACTCTGCAACCATAGTCGCGTCGTGCAAAGTACAACGGGTGCAAATCGGTGAACTTAAATCTGAAGTCTCCATGCAATACACCGTGCTTGGCACAATGTCCGGCCCTAGCGTTGTCCGAGCAGTGAATCACCCGGAGGTAGTGACCTTCGTTCTGGAAAAGTCCCAGGGGGAGTGGAAGATTACCCGACCCATGATCCGACCCCATGTATCCGTGGATGCGGCGGTAGGTTCTCTACGTTGGTTACTACGTAACCAACCCGACTCACAGGACGTTAATCGCCTCCATAAGGCGATTGCGACGCTTCGTTGCTGGGCGCATTATGCGATCAAGGACCCCAAGTGCCAATGAGGTTCTCGGAGATCGCCAACCGGTTGACGGGCATCTCGACGCCGTTCGGCGGGGCATCATGGCAGCCTGCCGAGATGGAGATCGCAGCGGCGCGGCGGGTGATTGCGTTCCTGGAAGACCGCCGCGTTCTCTACGCTCCGGAGGAAATGGAAGTCGCCTCGCACTGCGTCCACTCGGTGATCGAAATCCGGCATCGGCTGAGCGACGAGTTGGGCAGACTGGACGGCGGGTCCGAACTGGCCGCGAGCCTGCGGGCGATGCGGGCGGCCTGCCGGAAGTTCCTGGAGCGGGTGGGGACCGACGGACGCGACGGCATCCACCACGCCAACGGCTGGGGCTTCCATAGCTGGACCTTCGGGAGCGCCCTCGGGGAGTTGCGCGGGACGTTCGGCGTCCATGTGGCCAGGATCGCTGCCGCCTTCAAGCTGGACGTGGAAGACCGACTGGCCTCGATCCTGCCCGCGAATGCCGACGCCGACAGCGGCGACGATGACCGGCTTTTCCGCCGTCTGCATCTGTGAGCCAGCATCCCGAAGAGCAACGCTGCTAAAGCAGCGGCAGTAGGGGGACACGTCACCCCCGGCGGGTTGCTGCAGAGATACCGTGCGGTAACTCTGCGGGAACGTGAATGGAATCAGCGCGATGCAGCGCGCGACCGCATAAACACTGGCGTTTACGTGTTTACGCCTGTCAACACGAGTGGAATCAGCAGCTAAGAGAAAAATGGGTCTGTGCGCGGTTACCGCGCGGTAACCCGAGGTTGCTGCGGCGTAAACCTGTTGAAAGCAAAGGGTCGAGGCTGGAATCGGCGTCCCGGCACGCTCACGCGCGTGTAGCCTCCGCTGCGCCGTCCGTAAAGGCTCTTCGCTTCGCTCCGACCGCTGGCGCGGCGCGCCGAGAACGCGCGGCCTTGACTGACGGCTTCGCTGCGGCTGGTTGCCAGATATGAGAAGCATGTCTGCTTCTCTGTTCTCACGAGAACCGGCATGCGAGTGTGGCGCTTCCGGCGGTGTGTTGGAGCGGAGACACCATCCCTAAGCCTGGCGGCTTAGCGGGGCCGCGTTGCGGCCCGGAGCCGGACGGAGATCGAACGGAACCCGATCACGATCCGAGGTCATCCGGCATCGGTTCGAGGTGCGTTCAGCGGTAGGCTTCGGAGCGATGCTTGACGGCCAGGACGCGGATCGAGTCGCCGAAGTCGTGGAAGCGGACGCGGTAGTCGCCGAGGCGCAGCCGCAGTTCGGGCGGCTTGATGTCCTGGAGGCGCTTCACGTCGCCTTCGCCGGAGGCGAGATAGCGGGCGATGGCGTGCAGGATGCGCAGGCTGGTGGCCCGGTCAACAGCAGTGGAGAGATACACGGAGCGAGAGGAAGTTGTGCCTGGTTCATCGCGGCTTTATCGTGATGAGCAGGCGGAGACGGGAATTGGCTCGTGCGTCGGGTGAAGTGGCAGAGGATAAGTTGAGGTTTGACTGAGGCGGAAAAAGACGGTCTGGAGTTAGGCGGAGTGTGGATCAGCCGCCGAATGTGTAAACCATCTCACGAGACAATGTGTAAAGCATTTCATGGTACTGAACAAGCGAGGGACAGGGGGGCACCCTCAAGTGGATACGGTCTCACTTGAGATGGGGGCCGTCCGCCAAGGCTAGTACCTATCGCGGCCATCGATTCGTTGACGCCCACTCCACATTGCTCACGAATGCGTGAGTGGTTCGAAAAGCGAAATGTCTATCGATACCCGCCAGTGAAACTCTTCTCCCGGGGGCAGATGGATCAGGCCGTCTCCACTTGCGAGAGAATCTTGCTTTCCAATCCACGGCTCGGGGGCAAAGAAGCCATGAGGGACATCGCCCCAAAGATTGAACAGGACGGGTTCACCGCGCGGTCTCCAGTCGCACTGATGAGAAACCGTGATCGCCATACCAGCAGGATCTTCCAGCCTTGTCCAAACATTCCCTGGCGGGCACCCGCCTAATGAGACTGGGGTCTGTACACCGAGAGAACTGAGAAGGCGCGGTTTCGAATAATCAACGTCAACCACCTGTCCAGTCGGAATCTTGTTTTTTCCAAGGAGAATATGTCTCTTTGCCGACGACGTGATGGTGATTTGATTGGCGTTGCTTGAGAACAAAAAAGGCAGATTGAACGTCGCGTGGTTTCCGATAGAGAAGGGCATGGGGCCGGAATTGGCGCTCGCAGCACTGACGCAATGTGACAGGACGATTTTCGACTCCGCTACTCTATATTCGATACCCAGTCGGAACCCAAAGGGATACATCGCGCGTGTGGCCGGAGAGTCGACGGTGCTGACGATCCCATACGCCGTTTTCTTGCCTGAGAAGACTTTCTCCACGCGCCATCTTTCGCTCCTGACAAACCCATGCATGGGCATTGGATAGTGGCGCCCCTTCCACATCCATCCCGCCGCCATATCAAGCGATTCTTCTGGATCAACAGTGTTGAGCCCAACAGCGGGCCACAAAACCGGCGCCTTCCCACCCCACGATTTTGTGGGCGCGAAGTTGCGCCCGCGGTAGAGTAGCTCGGCGAACTCACCACCGACCTTGTATTGAAGCCCCGCCAGGATGCCTCCCATGTCTGGGGCGACCTGCGCATGCAACATTCCCATTTCCGGATCCAAATGAACATAATCTGAACCCTGCGCCATGCCGGGCACACTGCGCGCCGGATTTGGTCCCGTCGCGTGTTTCGCAACGGCGTGTCCCTGGGCTGCACCCGCCAGCGACGCAGCACCTGCAATAAGGAATGAGCGCCTATTGATCATGCCACCCTCCGATGTTCTCCCAATCAATGGCACTCCATTGTAAATAGAAGGGTGCTCATGAGTCTTCGTCAATTCAGAACGCACTCAAAGAGGATTTCCATTTTCAACCGTGGATTCCGCGGCCGGCGTATGCATGCATCAAGACTGAGAACAAAGTCTTGAGTAGTCTGTCTAGCTAGCTGGATGGAAAGACGTACTCACTGGAAGATTCGGCTTGCGCCGTCCTGGCTGCATTTGTATCAACCATTATGCGCTGCGATTCGTTCCTCAACTCTGATCGCTCCGGTTCGTGCAAAGTTCAAGTTCTCAAGTGGGCCGGCTTCGAGATCGAAAAGGAGCATCGGGGCGGCGCGGCGGCGCTATTATGACTTCAACGTGTGGACCGGTAAGAAGAGGGTGGAGAATCTCCGTTATATTCACCGCAATCCCGTTTGTCGCGGACTGGTGGAGAGGGAGGAGGATTGGCTGTGGTCGATTTTCCAGCATGATGCTTTTGGCGAAGTGGGAACGCTGGAGATTGAGTCAGGATGGACGGCGCGCAGACGGGAACTGAATTGTATGTCGGGTGAAGTGGCGGGGGATAAGTTGAGTTATGATCAAGACGGAAAGAGCTGGTGTGGAGTTAGGAAGGGTGAGGATCAGACCCACCCATGCCGTCCGCCGCGGCGGATACGCGTCATGGATGGGCCCCCTCGGTGGTGGTTGGACTGACTGGGAAAGGGCATGCATGTGCCACGCGCCCGCCGTTCTTACTTGACATCCCCTTTTATAGAACCTTGCGGTGGAGATGGAACTTGACGGGCAAGACGTAAGTGAAGCCCGCGAGTATCTCCCAGCGGGTGGAGGTAGTAGTCAGGCCACGGTTGAAGCCTGTGTCAAACACCAGGTTTTTCCTGGCGTTGTAATTGACTGCCCAGAGGTTGCCAACCGCGTGGCTGCGTAGAAATGGCTGGGAGAAATTCCATATTTCCCCTGAGATGCCGAATTTTCGGCCGAGGGCGTGGGACACGGATAACGTTTGTGCGAACTGCGCGCGGCGAACTTCTTGATTGGCGACTTCATTGAAAAGGTAATTCGTGTCGTAGTGAAAGCCCTTGACGTCAGCACTGGCGAGAAAGATGGCCGAGTTGCTGGCGCTGCCCATGTCGAGATCTGGTGTTCCACCGCTGAAGACGTCGTGGAAGTAACTCAACGCGAGTGTCGGGCTCGCGCCTTGACCGCGGAATATGACTCCCTGAAAGCCGAGAGATACATCGCCGGCCCCATTTTTTGGGTCAGTGTTGGAGTGAACATAAGGGCTATTGGCGACGAGGAACTGCAGGCGGGACGAGACTGTGAGCTTGATGACCTCTCCAAGGCTTTGCTGTGTGGAGAACTGAGGTGAGTGCCAGGCAGGCAGAATGCCGGTTTCGAATTGCAGGTAGCCGACGGGTGTGAGTGTTGCAGGTGTGGAGACGGTTGGCCGCCCAGGATTGGCAAGAGGGAGGCTCTGGTATTTCGCGGCAGGTTTGGAATCGTTCTGTTGTGAGGTTGCGAGTTGCGGAGAAATCGAGTTGGTGCGGGCGGCTTGGGCGATTGCAGAGGCCGGGCGGTTGAATGGGATGGCCAGCGCGACAAAAGCGACGGCGAGGCGGTAAGACACGAGGCGCTGACAGGCCCGGAAAGGCGCACTCATTATTTTCTCCAGTGGTTCGGGGAGTAGTATTGCAGTTGGAAGGTAATTATAATAAAGAATTAGAATTAAATATAGTTAATATTCATCGGATCAGGCCGCGTGGAGATTGGGTTGGAGTGGACGACGCCCGGGGGACAGGGTTCGCATCAATTTCGCAGCCGTGACTGGGAACACAATGGTATGGTCCGGTGTCTAAGAGAATAGAGGGCGTGGGTACGCGGGTTTCATGCAAGTACCCTTTTCCCACGCACTTGGTGGCGGTGGCGGTTGTTCGGGTGGCGGATTTGGCGTCCCCGAAGGATGAGCCGCATCCAATGGTTCGGGTGGTCTGGCGGGCTGAGGCAGGCAGTTGGGTGGATGCCAGACGTACCTGAATTGCGATAAGGTGGGAGAACACTGTGATACAGGCGGACCTCACCATGGGCAATGTTGCCAGCGCGCTCACGCTACAGACCGAAGAGACGGCACTCGTGGAGGAACTACGGGCCGGTTCAGAAGAGGCGTTTGCGTGGTTAATAGCGCGCTACCACCATCCTATTTACTCTCTGCTTGCGCGTACGGTACAGGATAGTGCCGACGCTGCCGATCTTACCCAGGAAGTCTTCGTTAAGGTTTTTCGCAAGATAGGAAGCTTTCACGGAGAGTCTTCACTGCGGACCTGGATTTACCGGATTGCCTTGCGCGAAGCGTCGAACCAGCGGCGCTGGTGGGTACGGCATAAACAAAGGGATATCCCCATAGAACAGGAGCTTACGGAACACGGGTCGCGATCGCCGGTGATGCTGAAGGATATGCTGGTGGACCCGGCGGAGTCACCCTTCGACCTGGTGGAGCGCGAAGAGAACCGGGAGCGAGTGGAACGAGCGCTTAAGCAGGTTCCGGAGCCGTACCGCACGACGTTGATTTTGCGGGACATTGAGGGCTTTGTCTATGAAGAAGTGGCGGAGATGCAGGGGATAAGCCTGGGGACGGTTAAATCGAGGCTGGTGCGCGGACGCGCCTGCTTAAAGGCTCTCTTGAACGCACCGAGGCCGGGTGTTTGCCCGGTGGAACTGGCAGGAATCGAGTTGCCCCTTGGAGAGGAGGCGCGGTGATGGTCTGCGACGCAGTGCAAGGGAAGTTTACCGAATATATGGATGGCCGGCTGAACGGGGCCGAAATGCAGGAGATAGCCCAGCATGTGGGCGACTGCTACCGATGCGCAAGGGAATGGAATTCGCTGCGCAGCGCGCAGACCGCACTTGCCGACCTGGGTCGGGTGCCGGAACCGGATGATCTTTTGCTGAAGATTCGTGTGGCTGTGAGCCAGGAGCGGGCGCGCGCCCGGAAGAACATACTGCAGGTCTGGGGCCTGGTATGGAGGAACACCGTGGGGCCGTTTGTGCTGCAGGCTTCAGCGGGCTTTGCCAGCGCAGTGCTGCTGCTGGGCACGGTGACACTGCTGGTAACGATGTTTGCGCAGCCGCAGCCGGTGCAGGCCAGCAACGATGAGCCGCTGGGAGTGGCCACGGCGCCACGGCTCATGTATCTGTCGAGCGGGGTGGGGCAGGACGATATTGGTGCGGCCTCAGACCCCGTGGTGGTTGAGGTTTATATCAACAACCAAGGGCAGGTCTACGACTATCGCATTGTTTCCGGTCCGAAGGATCCGGCAACCCGCGCGCAGGTGGAGAACCTTCTGTTGCTGAGCCGCTTTGAGCCGGCGCGGTTCTTCGGGCGTCCGGTGCGGGGGCTGGCGGTGTTGTCGTTTGCGGGGGTCTCGGTGCGGGGGTGAAAGCCAGGGGCCAGGGACCCAGGGACGCAGGGGGTAGAGGAGCCTGAAACCTGTGGCGTGGCGGAGTTCTGAGCGCCTGAAGTAGAAGTTGAGCGCGGAAATTCTGAAGCAGTCTTGGTGGCGCGTAAGGGTGTTTGAATTGAGGCACCTGCGCGCTTTTTCTGTTTTTGGATGCCCGATCCGTATTCCCCGAGTTTCTTCCGTTTGACCCCGCTGGCGCGTCTAACTAGACTTGCAAACAGGGTTTCTCCATGGAGTTACATACAAACCGAACGGCCGCGGTGATTTCGGCTGTTGCATTCTGCTTGTGGGCCTGCCTCGGCGCAGGTTTCGCACGGGCTCAAGCTCCTTACAGCAGCAGTAGCCAGCCGCAAGCTCAGAGTTCCTCTTCGTCGTCTTCGTCGTCCTCTGCCGGAGGGGCGGAGTATTCCGAAGAGCGGGCGCCGTCAGCGCTCGATCCGGCCGGGCCTACTATCTCGCTGATCAGCTCAGAACCAGTGTTTTATATGGCATCGGCGTTGAACGCGTGCGGCTACGACGAGGGGCTGAACGAAAGCGATCCTGTTCGCAAATGGGTGCGCGAGCAGATGAACGCGGCACTGGCCAAGAGCGAAGCGGCCCGCGCAGCGCGGGACAAGATGTGCCTGTTCGTTACCCAACACCGTATGACGGGGACGGACGAGGACATTGCGCAGTACATTTCGCTGGCGCTGTATCTGACCCAACCTCCGAATCTCGACATTACGGCGGCGCAGAACGAGATGCCGCCGGACGCCACGCAGGTGGTGGGGGTTGTGCCGCTGGTAAAGGTGTTTGCGCAGTCGATTGACCTGAACGGGATCTGGCTGGTGGCGCACCGCCAATACGATCACGAGGTGGATCTGCTTCACAATCCGATTTCGAAGATGATTGTGGAGACTGACGGCTACCTGAAGATGCCCGCCGAAGCCTATACCGGCCGGCGCTTTATCGTGGTGCTGGAGCCGATGCTTTCGCCGCACCTGGTGAATGCGCGCATCTACGGAGTGGATTACATCGTGGTGGTTTCGCCGGTCAACGGCAAGATCCCGATGGCCAACGTGCGCCACACGTATCTGCACTATGTGATCGATCCGCTGCTGTTTTCTCATGCCAACGGACTGAAGATGATGCAGCCGGTGATCAAGGCGATCCAGTATGCCCCGCTGAGATTCCAGGTCCGGTCCAATCCCACGCTGCTGACCGTTGACTGCCTGATCAAAGCCATTGAAGCACGCACGATGGATACGGGGATTCCGGAGTACAAGATTCCTGCGGGCGTGAGACGGTCGCAGTTGCCGCGGTATCAGCGCCAGTTGGAGCAGTACCGCCGGAAAGTGGAGGCGGCGCGCCAGGACGAGGTGCGGCACGACATGCGACAGGGATACGTGCTCACGCAGTATTTCTACAACCAGTTGCTAGCTTTTGAGAAGAGTCCGGAGAGTCTGAGCAAGGCCATCGGTCCCATGGTCTTTGGCATGGATGTGAATCAGCAGGTGTCTCGTGCGAAGCACACGGATTTCGACAAGGTGGCCGACCAGGACATTCTGCAGCGGCCGGTGCCGGTGAAACTGACGGGGCTGGATCTGGCGGAGGCAAAGCTGTCAGAAGGAGACATTAAGACGGCCGCCTCTCTTGCGCAGAAGGCGATTGCCGACGAGACGAACACTCCGGCTTCAATGGCTGCCGCGGCACGGGCGAATTTTATCCTGGCGCGGGTGGCGCTGATGACCGGGCATCCCAATGAGGCATTTGAGGACTTCCACAAGACGATCGCGACTGGGAAGGACCCGCGCATTGTGGCGTGGTCGCACATCTACCTGGGGCGGATGCTGGATCTTTCATGCAGGCGCGATGAGGCTTTGGCCCAGTACAAGGCCGCGATGGCATCGCGGGATGGCCGGCTGGATACGCGGCTGGCGGCGGAACGCGGAGAGAAGGGACCCTATGAGGTGAACGGCCACACCTGCCAGGCAGATGCCGATGCGGATGAAGGAGCGCCGCCGCCGGCGGCGAAACCGGCAGCCAGCACAACGGCAGGTTCCAGCGCGCCGCAGGGTACTGCGAAGCCGCAGCAATAGTGGCCGCTGAGGTGCGTCTAATCGGGTGGAAGCAGGGAAGCGCTCGGCCGGGTATGGCAGGATGGTTGCAGGAGCGCAACATCTGCACAAGGCCGTCGATTGCATAGGGGCCGTCGATCGAGCGAGGCGCGGTGGAAAGGGATCTGGCTAAACTTCAAAGCGTGCTCGGGCACCGGTTCAAGAGCCCGGAGCTGCTGGTGTGCGCGCTTACGCACCGCTCGCTGACGCGGGAGCATGCACAGGAAGACGGTGAATCCATTGCCTGCGACAACGAGCGCCTGGAGTATCTTGGCGATGCGGTGCTGGGACTGGTGGTTGCCGAGGCGCTTTTCCGCGAACATCCAAACTGGAGCGAGGGCGAGCTGACGCGAGTCCGCGCTCAGCTGGTGAGCAGGGAGCATATGACGGCCGTCGCCACGGAGCTTGAGCTGGGGCGCTATCTGAGGATGAGCCGAGGCGAAGAGCGAGGCGGGCTGCGCCGCAAAGCCACTATCCTTTCAAACGCCATGGAAGCCGTGATTGCCGCGCTATACCTTGACGGCGGGTTGGGGATGGTGCGGAAATTTGTTGCCGCACGGGTGATGGGCGAGACGGCGCATCTGCTGGCCGAGGAACTGCGGACAGGGGCTGCGCTGGGCAATTACAAGTCGGCGCTGCAGGAGCATTTGCAGGCGGCCAAGGCCGGCGCGCCGGTGTACCGGGTGCGCAGTGAGAGCGGCCCCGATCATCGCAAGCGCTTTCTGGTGGAGGTGCGGCTGAAGACTGCTGGTGAGCCGGGCAAGCCCCTGGCGCGCGGAACGGGCAGCACCAAGAAGCGGGCGGAACAGGATGCGGCGAGGCGCGCGCTTGAGCGTCTTGGCGCCACGGCGGCGGGTATTACGGCTTTGGAAAGCGAGGACGAGGCCGAAGACGAAGAAGAGCAGGCCGCATCATGAGCACTCCGAGCGGCGTTGCCGGCATGTTGGAGAGGAGATGGCCCGGGCTGCTCCAACTGCTGCCTACGTTTCCCGAGGCGCTGGCTTCGCTGCTGCGCACCATTGTGGTGGCGCTGTTTGTGCTGACCTTCCTGATGGAGCCGTTCCTTATTCCCTCTGAAAGCATGGAGCGCACGCTGCTGGTGGGCGATTTCCTGCTCTCGAACAGGCAGGTCTTTGCTCCATCCGATCTTGTGGGCCGCTGGATTCTGCCGTATCGCAACGTCAAGCGCGGCGACATCATCGTCTTCTATCACCCGCAGATGGGATTGCTGGTGAAGCGTGTGGTGGGAGTTCCGGGCGACCGGCTCCGCATTGTCCACGGGCACGTATATGTAGATGGCTCTGCTCTTCGAGAGCCTTACGCGCATTTCGAGCCGGGCGCCGCGGATCCCGCTGTGGACACCTTCCCTCAGAAGCGGTATTCCGACCCGCTGGTCGATCCAAATTGGTGGCGGCAGATGGAAAGGCTTACGCATAACGGCCAACTGACGGTGCCGAAGGGCGACTACTTTGTGCTGGGCGACAACCGGGACCATAGTGACGACTCACGCTTCTGGGGATTTGTGCCAAAGCGAGCTATTCTTGCCGAGCCGCTGGTCATCTACTTCTCAGTCGATCGCCCGTACGGCGAAGGCCGCCGGCATGCCGCAAATGATAAACTCGGCAAGAAGAGCGATTTTTTGGCAAGGCTCACGGGATTTGCGCGCTGGAGCCGCATCTTTCGCGTGGTGCATTGATTTTTTCCGGTCCGGAACTCAGACCGGCCCGTTCCCCCCATGAGCGAGACAATGACGAAGGACAAGACGCGCGCCACGACCAAGCCGCACCCGGCTTCGCAGGGTCAGGCACAGGAAAGAGTGGAAGAAACACCCTTTGAGGCAATGGCCAGCATCTGCACGGTGCTGGTGGTGCTGCTTTTCATCCAGACGTTCATTGCACAGAACTTTGTGATTCCCTCGGGTTCGATGGAACCGACGCTGCTGATTGGGGACCACCTGGTGGTGGATCGTGTTACGCTTTCGCCGCCGGCTAAATGGATCAAGCCGCTGGTCTACTATCGCGAGCCGCACCGTGGCGACGTGGTGGTGTTCATCAAGCCGGTACCGGATATGGTGAACGACAAGCTGCAATATCTTTACCTGGTGAAGCGGCTCATCGGCGTTCCAGGCGATCGCATTCACCTGCAGGACGGCGTCGTGTACATCAACGGTGTGGCTCAGCCGTGGGATCACGCCCAGCCGACAACCTCGCAGAACTTTGTGGAATACCTCGACGACTTTCCGGCTGTTCCCATGTCGCCCGACCTGGGCGCCACGGAAGCGTGGTCTGTGTCGATGATGAATCACGTGAAGGACGGGAACCTGGTGGTGCCGCCGGGCATGTACTTTATGATGGGCGACAACCGTCATGACAGTCTGGACTCGCGCTTCTGGGGCTTTGTGCCCAGGGCGGATATTATCGGGCGTCCGCTGTTCAACTACTGGTCATTCAGGACTCCCGAAGACGAATACAATCAGGCAGGCATTGGACATAGCGTGAGGTGGGTGGGCCATATTCTGCTTCATTTCTTTACCGGGACACGGTGGGAGCGAACATTCCACGTCATCCGCTAAGAAGGCCGGGCTCTTACCGGCCGGGGATTTGACCATTACCGCAGTGCTGGAACATGGAAAGACCGCAGGGAAGCGAAGGCATTGCTTCGAGAAGTCGTTCGAGAAGTCGATAGAGAAAGTGAATCAAAATCCTAAAGGGGCGGGCCGTGTTTCGTTGTTCGAACGCGGTTGATGCCATGGTATAGTCCGGGGTTATGGGGGTTGAATATATTTTCTTGCGCCGGCGCTCTCCGCGTCTTTTTTGTGCCTTGCCAGTGAGGCCGCAATGTGTTCCGGGAATCTCCGGAGCGGTACTTGTTGCGCTGGCAGTATTGCTGCTTGCGCCCCAGCCCGCACGAGCGGTTGTGCACTCCTCGATTGTGATTGACGCGCAAACGGGAACGGTTATTGAAGCGCGCAATGCAAATGCCCGCGCTCACCCAGCGTCGCTGACCAAGCTGATGACGCTCTATATCACGTTTGAGCAGTTGGAGAGCGGCAAGATGAGACTGAGCGAGAAGTTGCCTGTCTCGCGGCACGCCGCATCCATGCAGCCGACGAAGTTGTGGCTGCGTCCCGGCAGCAAGATCTCGGTACGATCAGCCATTCTGGGAATTACAACCAGGTCAGCCAATGACGCGGCAGTGGTTCTGGCGGAAGCCATCGGCGGAACGGAGTCCCACTTTGCGCAGCGGATGAACCAAACAGCGCGAAAGCTGGGAATGAATCGCACATCGTTCTACAACGCCTCAGGATTGCCCAATCGGAGGCAGTGGACGACTGCCCACGACATGGCGATGCTGGCCAGGGCTATCATCTACCAATACCCGCAGTACTATCACTTCTTCAGCGTGCGGAGTTTCGTTTTTCACGGGCATAGGATCTACGGTCACGATCATGTACTGAGTGAATTTGCCGGCGCCGACGGCATGAAGACGGGTTATACGCGCTCTTCGGGCTTCAACCTTGTGACCTCGGCGATACGCCATCGGCGCAGGCTGGTAGCCGTAGTGATGGGCGGACGCACGGCCCGGTCGCGCGACCGCCAGATGATTTCGTTGCTCCGCCGCGGCTTTGCCCACAGGCAGCGCTCGACGCTGGCCGCGAACAGAGCGACCCATTCGCGTGCCCGCCGCCATGCGACACCGTCGATGGAATTCGTCCGCAAAGTATCGGCGCACGAAGATGTCGAGCGTCCGGTGAGGCATTCGTCGGTTATCCAGATTGGCGACGAGTTTCGAAGCGCGCACAGCGTGCGCCGTGTGCTGCACAGCGCAGTGCGCTCCGCTCCCGATTTGCTGAGCCGTAACAGGGAACTGGTGGTGCGACTGCGGGGTGGCCGCTACCGTGCCCGGTTCTGGCACCTGAGCGGCGAGACGGCGTTACGCGCCTGCCGTGCTTTGCGCGAAAGAAAGTTCACCTGCACGGTCATTCGGACTACCGGGTTTGACCAGGATCTGGCGCACGTTGCGACGACGGAGAAATCGCAGGCCGATTGAACAGCGTGGTCCTAGGGGCTTAATCTTCGAGGGTTCGCCAGCATAATGCATTTCCAGGGTGAGCGGCATGGTTTAATCCATGCCGCTCACTTTTTTTGTGCACCCGGGCGGGCGCACAACAAGAAAAGGGCGTGGGTGAGGTACCCACGCCCTTTATGCGAGAGATGGTGCTCAGAATTCCAGCCGCAACGCGACCTGGCCGGTACGGGCGCCGCCGATGGTGGGCGTATCGGTGTCAATGGCGCTCACATCGTCGCCGGTTACTACAACCTTCTGGCGGACCTGGCCGATGGCGAGCTTCACATCGATGCGCAGTTCCTGGCGCACGGCAAGGACGACACCGTTGGCAGTCCACTTTGCATAGCCCGGAGCGTCAGCCGTGATGGTGTAGTGGCCGGCCTTGAGATCGACGAAGCGGTATTCGCCACCGGCGCTGCTCCTGGTTGTGCGGATGGTGCCTTCGTCGATACTGGTGAGGATTACATCGGCGTTGGGAACAACGGCGCCGGATGAGTCATGGATGGAACCCAGGATGGTGCCCTGAGTGCTCTGAGCGCGTGCGTTCGCGCAGACAACAAGGAGTAACAGTGCGAATGTCAAAAATAAGTGGATAGTTGAGCGCGATCCAGATTGGACGTGCATTTTGGTCATAGCTTCGTGCCTCCTGAGGATGGAGCGTCGTGGCTCGCTGCAATTCGTTGCGAAATCTAAAGATGAAAGAGGATGAAGGTATTGCAGAGTTAGTACGCGATTCCGTGATAGCGGGCCCGATCGCCGCGGGAGATCCGTGTGCGGAGAATGTTTTGTTCTCACTCAATGATGGAAGGGAGCTATTTAAGGGAAGCGACAACGAAGTAAAAATCGCGAGAAAACAAGCTGCCATGGAACCCACAGCGAGACACGGCAGCCTGGTGGCACGCCGGGGAAGCGTGCCTGGGCATTGGGTTTGCACCGGTTGCGAACCGCAGTATGAGAGCAGGGGCAGGCGATGCCGGTGGCGGATTTACTTTTTCGGTTTGCGGAGTGTTCCGGCTGAGTGCATCATTTCCTGGCGAATCTGCTGCGAGTCATCGATATCACGCAGTTCGCGGGCTTCGCGCGCGGTTTTGGGTTTGGCGAGACGCGCCTTGGCCGGATCGAAGACTCTGGGGTCGGAAGCCCGCACGTTATAAACGCCGAGATGAGGATGGGTATCAAAGATGCCGTCGATCTGTCCGGCCAGAGCGTCCTCGAGATTCAGGGGCCCGAGACCCAGCAACTCATCGATGGTGCGGATGATGGATCCCATGCTGCTGTGATCGTGGGAGACGACTCCCGGGCGAACCCAGGGGCTGGCTACCAGGAGAATGCTGCGATGCGCGTCAACGTGATCTACGCCGCCCTGGGCGTCGTCTTCTGTCACGAAGACGGCGGAGTTTTTCCAGATTGAGGTGCGACTGAGGAATGCGATGATTTTGCCGGTCGCGAGGTCGTTGTCAGCAACGTACGAGGCACGATATGGGTAGCCATCCGCGGGACGCGGTTCGGCCGTGTGATCGTTGGGCAGGCGAATGACGATGAGCGCGGGAACGTCGCCTTTGGCAAGATGACGGCTGAAATCTCGCTCGAATTCCTGGAAGCGATACTGGTCAGGAATGCCGAGATTGAACGTTGGGTAATTGCGATCAGTGTGCTCGAAGACGGGCTTGAGGAGAGGCGCGTTGAGAAAGAGGCGCTGGCCCTGAGGCTGGCTGCCGGCGAGTTCGTCTGAGCCTTCGATCTCAAGGCTTTCGCCGTAATTCAGGACTCCCTTGCCGGAGTCTGCAATGTGCTCCCAGAGCGAGCCGAACTGCGGCAAGTCTTCAGGCATGGGTGCGTCAGGGCCGCCAAACATGGCGCGGCGCCCGGGTTGGGAGGCTGCAGGATTGCTGTGGCGGCGGCCACCATAACTGGAGGTCCAGGCGGTGTTGAAGTACGTGGTGGGGTCGATGCCGAGAACCCAGCGATGGCCGTCTGCGGAAACATCGCTGTCGACAAAATAGTTGTCGCTGACGGCGAACTGGCGAGCCAGCGCATGAAGGTTGGGCGTGACATGCAGATGCTTGAGCGACATGTTTTCCTGCGCCCAGCCATCCATGCCGTAGCGAGCCAGCGAAGGATCTCCGTTTACGCCGGGGAGATCGCCGAGCATTTCATCAAAGGTGCGATTCTCGCGGATGATGAGGAAGCAGTGGCGAAGATGGGGTAGAGCAGGCCGGTGATCGATGGCGGCGAGGTTTCCGGAGGTGACGGTTTGCGTCAGCGACTGGGGACTGGGAAGAGTGGCAAGGCGGATGACGCTCAAGCTGCCGAATTCAAGCGAGCCTACGTATGTGGGTTCGCCGGATTTGTGTCCGCGGCCGGCGTTGGGTCCGGTTCCTTTGCCTTTGGTGTTGACCACAAAGAGCGTTGCGCCGTCGGGTGAGAGTGCAACCGCGGTCGGGTTCCAGCCGACGGGAATGTGTTCGATGAGGTGCATTGTCTTCGCATCGAGGACTGCAACGGCGTCAATGCCGGACTCCGCGACATAGACCCGGCCATTGCGCACTGCAATGCCGCTGGGCATTACGCCGCGCAGCGGACGCCCCTCACGATCGCGGAAGCGTGCGCCAAATTGTGGTGCGGAAAAGGGCGAGAGCTGCGCCGTGTCGAGAACGTGCGTGCCATCGGGGCTTACCTTTGCCACGGCGTCATCATGCGCCAGGGTGACGTAGACGGCGTTGGAGTCCGCGGCAACGCCGGTTGGCGCCGAGCCGCCGACGGTAGCTTTTGAGGCTTCAGAAACGCGCGCGCCCAGGTGCAGCCGCGCGGTGAGTCTGGGATGACGAGGATTGCTGACGTCGTATGTCCAGAGGGAACTGCCGTCTAGAGAGTTCTCGCTTCCGAGGCCGGGAATCTTTCTGCCATCGATCGTGACGCCTTTGCGCGCGGCGGGCGACGGATAACCGAACGGGGGGAAGCGCAGGCCGGTTCCGAGAGGGTTGGATTTATCGGCGCCGGGAATGGCGGTGTATTCGAACAGGCCCGTGTTGGTTACGTAGAGACGCTTTCCATGGGGCGAGAGCGCCAGCATGAAGGGATAGCGGCCCGTGGGAATGGATGCGATGCGCTGGTGGGTGGCTGCGTCGATGATGACCACGCGCCAGTTGCCCTGGTCGAGTGCGAAGAGGGTTTTGCCGTCGGCGGAGGTGATGACGGTGGCGGTAAAGCTGCCGGAGTAATTGTGGCCGGCTGTGGGTCCGTCGAGGGGAATGCTGGCAACGGGGGTGAGACAGGGCAGGGCGCCGGCGCACCTGTTGCTGTACTCGCGTATCTTTCCGGAGTTACCGGTCGCTACCCAGAGCAGCGAGCCATCCGGCGAAAATGCCAGGCCGGCGTGAACTGCAATTTTGTTCTTCGCCTTTCGGCGCGTTCCGACGGAGGGATACTGGCGAACTTTGGGCGATGCGGATGCCGGGTGCTCAATCAGGTTGAGGGCGAAGGGAAAGCCGATGGAGGGAATCGCCGCCTTGCTGCCATCTGGCGTGAGCGCGAGCGCGAAGGGATATGGCGCAACCCGAATCCAGTTACCGGCGGGATGAATCACACGCCCGTTGGGCAGGGTGGCCGTGACGCCGGTTTCAGCGAAAGAAGCTTGTCCAAAGTTTGTGCCGGACAGGAAGAGAAGCAGAGCGAAGAGGACGATTCGACGATTCATTGGTACCAGCTTGCACGAGCGCGATGAATTTCTGAAGAAAGGGCCCGGAACTTTCGATCATAATTGCTTGCCCGCCTACAAGAAGCCGATTCGAGAGTTGTTGCGAGGGCGGTTTTGCGGCTGGCTGGCATCGCCTGACGGTTTTGTTATTCCGGTGGCCGAAAAAAAAGGTCTCCACTCAGTTCCCGCGCCGGGCGTCTTCCAGATTCTGCTGCCGACTGGATTACTGCTGACTGCGGCCAAACGGCCTGCGATTATGCACGCGACAGGCGACGAGGATTCGCCGGAATTTGATTTTCGATGATAAGTGATTGATTAGAAAAGGAATGGCGGAGAGGGAGGGATTCGAACCCCCGATAGCCTCGCGACTATGCCTGATTTCGAGTCAGGTGCATTCAACCGGGCTCTGCCACCTCTCCGTCGTGTTGCGCTGCGTGCAACTACCCCGATCCACCTGCCGGAGCGCCGGTTCCGGCTTGCTTCTTTTCCCGGCTTCGAGACGCTCCTGTCTCAGGCCTGCTGGCCGTTCAGGGCAGCCTCATTCGGGCGGGGCACTAGTTGAGAATACCGCATTGCCGACGCAATCGTCGACTTAGCAGCGCACAATGCCAGGCCGCGCAAAACAGGGTAGCAGCGCCTTCGCGCAAGGATCCTCCGGAGGTCGATCCAGGCATTGCCACTAGTACGATTGCATGGGAAGAAGGAAGACCGCAGGAATGGAGAAGCCCGCTGTTGTTCAGGCAGCAAAGGGAGTTGGCGGCGCGATACCAAGACGCTGCAACATTTCGCGCGTGTGACCCATATTAAGGGTTTCAATCAGCTCCTGAAGGTTCACGTTGATTCGGCGAAGTTGGAGAATTTCTTCCTGCATGCGAAGGACGCAATCCTGCGCATCGATGACAAAGGTGCGGATTTCGGTTTGGTCGGTGCGGCTGAGGCTTTGCTCAAGGTAAGCCAGTCGCTCAATAAGGGAAGTTGCATTCATGACCTGTTTTTGACTCCACTGTGAGCAGTGTGCCTCAAACAGGCTCAAAATGGAGGTGATTTAAATCACTTCACCTTTATTTCTGGACCGGGTCTGGTCTGCTTGGTTTTTGGCTATGCTCCCTTTTTCAGCAACCAGTAGTGGAAGCCGTCCACGATGGCCATCAACGCCGCCTGGTTTAGATCGCTGCTGACTCCCGCAGTGACCCAGGGCTCGTGGCCCTCGGCATTGAAGCTGACGGTGACGCGGACATGCGCGGCAGAGTCGTGCGCCGAGATATCCAGTGCTGTCACGGTGAAGGTGCCGAGGTGCATCTGGGTCAGAGCGGGGAATGGCTTTTCGAGCTCGTGGCGCATGGCCTTGGTGAGGGCATCGACGGGGCCGGCGCCTTCGCCGCGCGTGGTGGCCAACTGCGAGTCGGCGAGCATGAGCGTCATGAATGCGATGGCGTAGTGTTTGCCAATTTCGTCACATTCGTCGAAGATGCGCCAACTGCGCACGCTGAACCAGTTGGGAAGTGTTTTGAGCACACGCATGCAGGCCAGGCGGAAGGAGACCTCGCTGGCCGTATAGCCGCCACCCTCGATCATGGCCGGGTTGGAATTCATGAGCTCCTGGGCCTGCGCGGAGTTGAGCGGCACGCCGAGGGTTTCAGAGAGGAGCACGATATTGGCGCGGCCGGACTGCGCGTTGACGCCGATGGCCGGTGTGGCGCCCACGTGGGCCGGATCGCACCAGAGGTATGCGCCCGGATTCTTCTTTTCGCTCGATCCGTGCATGCCTGCCCACGTTCCAAAGGCTCCGGGACCGACAATGGGTGCGCCGTGCGGCGGCTCCAAGCCGAACGCCGCATACGCGGAGTGAGCAAGGCTGGTGAGGCCGGTGAGGGAGGTGGGCGGGACAAATTCCGCTTCGCCGCGCAACTGCATGGCGCCCACCACCGTGGTGAGGTTCACGTTGCCGCAGCGCTCGCCCGTACCGAGCAGCGTGCCCTGCACGTGCATGGCGCCGGCAAGAATGGCGGCGCGGGTGTTGGCAATGCCCAGGCCGCGGTCCTGGTGGCCATGGAAGCCGAAATGCGCCTCGGGATACTGCCGCAGGAGCTCTCCATGGAGCCTGGAAACCTCTTCAGGGTTGGCGCCGCCGTTGGTATCGCAGACCACGATGCGGCTTACTTTCTGCTGCACGCACTGATCGATCAGTGCGTGGAAATAGTCGAGGCTCTGCGCGGCGAGGTCCGGCTCGCAGGGCATACCGTTTTCCCGGCGGCCGCAGGCTGCATCCATGGCATGCTCAAGATCAATGAGCACTTCCAGGCCATGATCCTGCAGATATTCCACTGTTTCCCGTGTCATCAGGAGGTTTTCATCGGGCGTGGTTTCAAGGGAACGCGTGACGTCAAGCAGACGCGATTTGACCACGATGACGGCCGCAGGAATGCGCGATTTGTGAGCAACGATGAATTTAACGTCGGGCCAGTCTTTGACTTTGGCTCCGCGGCCGCGTGTGCGCCCGAAGAGAGCCAACTTGATGGGTCCAGTTTCAGCCTTGGTAAGCGCCGTGGTCAGTTCGCCCACAAAACGAGTGGCGCCAGCGAAGCCTATCTCCGCGTAGCGGATGCCGAAGCCCGACATGCGCTGCAACAGGCCGATGGCGTTGGGAATCGAGATTTCGAGGCCGGGTTGCTGCAAGCCATCGCGCAGGCTGGTATCGAACAACTCAACGGGGCGGGTGGGCGTCTCAGTCAATCGCGTTCACTCCAAAAAGGTGTACTCCATTGTATTTTATGGGGTGGGACCATTTTGTCCCCGGCCTGGGCCAATCTGTCAGAAATGACGCCGTTTGGGTGAATCAGGTGTTCAAGCACCGGACAAGCATGGATGCAACAGGCGTACGGCCTGTGATGCGAATCATATGAGGAGATCAAACGCTTAATCATAGAGTGATTTAAAACACATGTGATCAAGCTCACAGTCACTTGTAGTAACCAGCTAGTAATTTCGCTCACAACGGTCGGCAAGTTCCCCAGGGCCCTTCATAACCTCCTTATATCCATATGGGATGTCGACCTGAGATAGCGTTTAGAGCGAGGTCGAAATGGGTAGATCTATCTGGCAGTCCATGGAACTGAAGGGCTACAGCCGAAGAGAGTTTCTGCAATTCTGCGCCGCGGCGGCAACCGCTGCCGGCCTTGGGCAAGCAGGCGTAGGACAGGTGGTTGAGGCCTTTGAAACCAAAGAGAAAGTAGCTGTGCTGTGGCTGCACTTCCATGAGTGCGCCTGCTGCAGCGAGGCGTTTACTCGCGCATTACATCCCGTAGTGGCGGATGGGCTGCTGGACATCAGGTCTCTGAATTACGCAAGGACTCTCGCCGCAGTCTCAGGGTTGCAGGCAAATGACAGCCTGGCTGAAATGGTTCGGGACCAAATGGGCCGGTACATTGTGCTGGTGGAAGGCGGCATCCCCACCCACGAGGGCGACAAGACGGCTGAGCCGGCCCTGCAGAAATTGGCGGCGAACGCTGCGGCCGTTATGTCCTGGGGCAGTTGCGCATCGGGAGGCTGTGTGCAAGCTGCCGGCCATGAACTGATTCGTTCGACCCCGATTGACAAATTGGTCAACAAGCCGGTGATCAACGTGCCTGGCTGCCCACCGATTGGGGATGTCATGACGAATATTGTGACTCATCTGCTGGTGTCAGGAGAAATTCCCGCCGCGGAAAGGGTCGTGCGCCGCAACGAGTATTACGGCCGCCGTATGCATACTTCGCCGCTGCTGCAACCGCGCGCTGCTCAAGATTTCGAGAGTTCACCGCTACCCATGGCAAACTAGAGACTTTTCGCCTGATGATGGCTACAATGGCTGCCTGACTGCTGTGATGCAGGCGCGGCAATCGGGTACAGGTGTTTTCCGGACTGGAAAGGAAGATGAAAGTTCCGGCTCAAACGACGACCCTTCAGAACGGCGATCGCGTAGCTATCGTCGGCGGTGGACCTGCCGGTTCCTTTTTCGCCATCCACCTTCTTAAGGAAGCCAGAAAGCTCGATAGGCAGATTGACGTTGTCATTGTGGAGAAACGTGGTCCGGTGGACCCGAACTTCGAGGGCTTTCAATGCAAAGGGTGCAACTTTTGCGCGGGCATTGTTTCGCCCAGGTTGAATGAAGTTCTCGACGAATGTGGTCTCACCGTTCCAGACGAGATCATCCAGGGGCACATCAATTACGTCTGGATACACGGGCAGTGGAAGAACGTCCGCCTTCGCGTGCCTGACGACAAGAAAATGTATTCCGTGTACAGGGGTTCTCTGCCTGGCAGAAGGACCGGCATGCCCGCGGGATTCGACGGGTTTCTGCTGGGGGAAGCGGTCAGAGCCGGTGCGCGCATTCAGTATGGCGAAGCGCAGGCCGTCTCTTACGGCACGTCGGGGCTTCCTGCACTTTCGATCAAAACGCCTTCCGGAGAGACGATCTCGCTCGATGCCAGCTTTGTCAGCATCGCCTCGGGAATTAATCCACATTATGGCTTCGAGTCCCGCGTGGATGATTTTCTCACCTCTATCAAGCAAATGAATCCGTCGTTCATTCCCGGGAAGTCGCGAAAGACGCTCATCTTCGAACTGGATGTGGGCGAGGATTTTCTCAAGCGCAATATGAACCGGGAGATTTACTTCATCGAGTATGGTTCAAAGGCTCTTGCGCTGGAACACACGGCGCTGATTCCCAAGGGGCGATTCCTGACTGTCGCGATGATCGGCAATTTCGTGGACAAGGCGGATCTGCCGCGTGACAGCCGCGAGATCATCCAGGCCTTTCTTACCCTTCCACAGGTGGACCGCATTCTGCCGGGTATCGCGGCAGCTCCGCTGGCCTGTGCGTGCGCTCCGCGAATGACAGTGACGACGGCCTCCTCTCCTTTTGGCAACCGGTTTGCGATCATCGGTGACGCAGTCGGTTCGCGATTGAACAAGGACGGTCTCTACTCCGCGCACGTTACGGCGAGCAACCTGGCACACGCCGTCCTGCATGAGGGAGCAGACGAACGATCGCTGGCGCGTGGATATGGGAAGACCGTGAAATGGCTTGTTGCCGACAATTACTTTGGCCGGACTGTCTTTGCGGTGAGCCGAATCGCCTTCAGTACGCCGGGTTTGAGCCGCATCGTGTACCAGGCGTTTGCCACCGAGTACAAGGTGCACGATCAGCGGAGCCGGCCATTGAGTTCCATGTTGTGGAAGATCGCCAGCGGCATGTCTGACTATCGTGAAGTGCTCCACGAGATGTGCGGTTACAAGGTGTTGCGGTCAGTACTGGTGGGTGCGGCTGTGACGCTGCGGAATGTGATCTGCGAGTGGTTGTTGGGAATTCAATGGGGCGAGTACGGCCGCTATCCGGCAGTGGTAGTCAAGGAGAAGCGGGAAGGGCTCAAGGAACATCTTGCGGCGAATCTGGATATGGAACTGGAGAAATCGCCGGATTTCGAACGCATGTACGAGATCAAGATTCACGGTTCCAACGACGAGATTATGAAGGAACTTGCCGGTTACGGCCGGCGGGATGCGAGGTTCGTCAAGATACGATTCATTGACATGCAGCAGATTGAGGGCACGCCGAACGAGGTGGGGTCGGTGATTCGGTACAGAGTGCCGTGCGTTCAGTTGACTGCGGAATTGCGATTGACTCGCAAAGTCGACTCGAAGACATTGCTGTATGAGGCAGACGAAAAGCTGGTGGACCGCGGAAAGCTGATTTTTGACATTGCACCGACCAAGGACGGAAACCGGAGGCTGGCTGTCTATGCGGCGTTCGACTACAAGAGAGGCAAGGGGATTGTGAGCCGCGCGATATGGAGGACGGGAAGGGCACTGTTTCCGGAGTTCATGCATGACGTTGTATGGAACCATGCCCTGTGCACCATCAAGGAAGATGTTGAGGTGAAGCACGACAATTCCTGGTAGAGCGGCATAGGCGGGCAAGCGTTGATGGGGTGTTTGCTTCGCGTTCGGTGTCGCAGAATGGGACACGAACTGCGGGGTATGCCTCTGGAGGGACATTTTCCCTCAGGTAATGATTACCTGCGTGCATATTTATTTTGGAGAAACGTAATATGCGAAGGTTACTTTGGGCAGGGTTAGATTCGTACTTTTGGGTGACGGGGAGTGGTAGGAAGCGTAAAGATGCATAGAAGAGGGACGCCGGTTTTGGGCCTCGTTAATGTCTATATGGACAACGAAGGTTTGGGTGTTCGTGTGGAGCGGACGTTGGACGCGCGTCTTCTCCAGACCGGCGCAGAGGGCCTTGACGGCGGCACCAGCGTGTGATTTCGCAGGCGCCGCCGAAAGGCGCTAATCTCATCATCTTCCTGGATGCGATTGCAGGCAGAAGTTTCCCGCGTTCACCCCAGATCTGCGTTTCTCATGGGGCCAGTCAGAGCCCCAGAAAATCACACAAAATGCATGGTTAACAACTCGCATCGTCGCGGGGGTGAGCCGCTGTGCTGGCGACCTATTCCTGCCACAGGGCACCGTCTTCGTTCTGTCCACTATGGACCTGCGGGAGAACCCTCCGTTGTGTCGGGGTGGAAGTAGAAGTTTTGACACTTGCGAGAGTCACGATTGGATTTTTTTTGGTGTGCGGTTGTTGCTCGACGACCTTCTCGTTGGGGGTATAACCTGCAAACCTTTTGTGCGCTTTTGGGATACCACTAAAGAAACCCACTGGGGTATGACTCCGCGGATTACCAAGGTGGGCTCGGCAGAACGCAATTTGTAGCACGGGAAGCAATCTGGAGTGGGGCAAAATCGCATCCTGAAACTCGGACCAATTTTGGGTTGCATTCAATCCGGCCTCCGTTTACCATCTCCCTATGAAGACCGAGACCTGTTGTCGCTGTTGTATGCCGCTAAACGCGGACAGGTGACTTGGGTCTAAAGTTTCTGCTTTAAAATCCAAGGTTTTTCCGAACGCCCGCGAATGAGCTTATGCCCTCGCGGGCTTTCTATTGCACAAAGTGCACAAAAGAGGAAAAGAATGACGGAACCGGTTGCAGCGAAGGAGACAAAGGCGCAGCGCAGCGAGCGTCTGAAGCGGGAAAAGAACCCCTGGGAAGCATTTGACGAAGTGCGCGCCTTTGCCCGTGAAGGCCGCGGCAGCGTTCTGCCCGAGTGGGCGGCGTTCTACTTCAAGTGGTGGGGGATTTACACGCAGGGCGACGGCGCCGGCGTGCTTGGCGGCAAAGGCGGCGAGGGTGTGGCCTCAGAGTACTTTATGATGCGCATCGGTTTGCCCAATGGCATCATCACCGCTCCACAGCTTCGCCTGATTGGCAACATCACCCGGAAGCACGCCCGGAATCTGGCCGATATCACCGTTCGTCAGAGCATCCAGCTTCACTGGCTTACGATCGAGTCTCTCCCTGAGATCGTCGAGGCGCTCGACAAGGCCGGTCTCTCTCCCAAGGGCGCCTGCGGCGACGTGGTCCGCAATGTGACCGGCTGCCCGCTGGCCGGGGTGGCGGCAGACGAGATCCTGGATGCCTCGCCTGTGGCGCTGGCCATCTCCGAGGAACTGAAGGGGAATCCGACCTTCTACAACCTGCCCCGCAAATTCAAAATCTCCGCCACCGGCTGCCCTTCGTGGTGCAACTATCCGGAGATTAACGACATTGCCTTGACGCCCGCAGAGCGCGACGGCGAAGCGGGTTTTTCGCTACGTGTGGGCGGAGGCCTCTCCAATGAACCACACCTGGCCGTGCGCCTCGACGCGTTTCTCAGGCCGGAGCAAGCCCTCCCCGCTGTACGCGCGGTTACGGAGATCTTCCGCGACCAGATGGTTCTGCGCGAAAGCCGTGACCGCGCGCGCATGAAGTACCTGTTTATGAGGGAAGGCTGGACAGCCGAACGGTTCCTCGAGGAGGTTCAGGCGCGCGTTCCATTCAAACTGGACCCCGGTGTTCCGGAGCAGGTGCCCGATGAGATCCTGCGTGATCACGTGGGCGTTCATCCGCAGCGGCAGCCGGGACTGGCGTATGTGGGCGCCTCAGTACTGCGCGGACGCATGAGCGGCGAGCAGCTTGAGGCCGCGGCGGAACTGGCGGAACGCTTTGGCAGCGGCCAGCTTCGCACCACTATCGCGCAGAACCTGATCTTCATTGACGTTCCTTACGGCAAGACCAGCGAACTGGCGCACGAGCTGGGTCAACTGGGATTGCGCGTGGAAGGCTCGACGTTCTGGCGTGGAGCCATTGCCTGCACGGGCACGGAGTTCTGCAAGCTGGCCATCACGGAGACCAAAGGATTCACGCAATGGCTGGTGGATGAGCTGGACGGCCGCCTGCCGGGCTTCGACCAGCAACTGAAGCTGCACGTTACCGGATGCCCCAACGGCTGCGGCCAGCACTGGATTGCCGATATCGGCCTGGAAGGCAAAAAGATCAAGCACGAAGGCAAGCTGACGGATGCGTATTACTTCACGCTGGGCGGAGCAGTGGGACAGCTCGCGGGGATTGCGCGTCCGGTTGGGTATCGCTGCCCGGCGCCACTGGTTCCGGAAGCGATTGAGCGTCTGCTGCGGCGGTACCTGGCGGGACGGCAGGGGGAAGAGAATCTTCGCGCCTGGTTTGCCCGTCACTCTAATGACGAATTGCGGGCGCAACTTGCGGGAGAAGTTTTGCAACCGGCGGAGCGCGATCTGCCCACGGGCCGTGTGCCGCAAGCGGTAGGGGACTAAAGGCAGGGAGTAGGAAATAGGGAGTAGGGAGTAGGGATCAGGAAATACAGTATGCCGTTACAACCGATTTTTCTGAAACTCGAAGGGCGTCAGGGGCTGGTTGTTGGTGCGGGCGTGGTGGCGCTGGAAAAGATTGGCAGCCTGCTCAAGACCGGCGTTCGGTTGCGCGTGGTTGCTCCTGAAGCTTTGCCCGAGGTGCGTACACTGGCCGAGGAAGGCAGGCTGGATTGGATCGAGCGCGCCTTTGCGCCAGCGGACCTGGACGGCAGCTTTGTGGTGATTGCGGCGACGAATTCGCCTGAGGTGAATGCCGAGGTCTACCGCACCGCCGTGGAGCGCGGCATTCTCTGCAACAGCGTAGACGACATTCCTCATTGTGATTTCTTTTTCGGTTCCGTGGTCAGCCGCGGCGAGTTGCAGATTGCCATCTCTACCGCCGGGGAGAGTCCCGCTGTGGCGCAACGATTGCGGCGCGAAATCAACGAGCAATTGCCGGAAGATCTGGGCATATGGCTCAGCAGGCTGGGCGAGTTGCGGCGCGAAGTGCTGGTCACGCATCCGCGGGGCGAAGAGCGTCGTCTGCTACTGCACGAGCTGGCGCAGCGGCAGATTTGCGAGTCGGCGTTGTGCCCCACAAGGCAGTTGGCGAGGACGGGAAGGGAAGCGTCGCGTGCCCAGGCAGGGTGGGTGTATCTGGTGGGCGCCGGCCCGGGCGATCCCGAGCTGTTGACGCTGAAAGCCGCGCGGCTGATTGAATCTGCCGCCGTGATTCTGCACGATGACCTGGTTTCGCAGGCCATTCTCGATTTGGCTGCGCCGGCAGCAGAAATTGTGAACGTGGGCAAGCGCTGCGGCACAAAAAGGATTACGCAGGAAGAGATCAACGCGCTGATGATGGAGCATGCGCGTGCGGGCCGCAGCGTGGTTCGCCTCAAGAGCGGCGACCCGCTGCTGTTTGGGCGCGCCGCGGAAGAGATGGCCTCGCTTGCCGAAGCGGGCGTCGATTCCGAAATCGTTCCGGGGATCTCCGCCGGGTTTGCCGCAGCCGCGTCGCTGGGACGCTCGCTCACGGATCGCAATTGGGCCGCGAACGTCGTCTTCTCAACAGGGCATCATGCGCAGTCGCACAACCGATCAAGTCTGCCTGCACTTGAAGACTCCACGCGGGTGGTTTACATGCCCGGACGGGACCTGCAACTGCTTGCTACCCAGTGGCTTGCCGAGGGCTTGCCGCCAGAGTTTCCCTGTGCCCTGGTGGCGCGCGCCGCGCAGCCCGACGAGCAGGTGTTCTACACGACACTCGGCAATTTGGGTGACGCCGCGCAGGTGCCGGCGCCGAGCGTGTTGATTGCCGGTTGGGCGGTGCGGGAGCTGGCGGCTGGGGCTGCTGCGGAGGGGCAAGGGAACGCGGTCTCCGCGTGAGGTTTTTGGGGCATGGGAGTACCCAACCTGGTACCTCTTCTGACCAATCGGTAACCACCATTCGTTACTGCAAACTAAATGGGTTTCAGTTCCTTTATCCGGAACACTGTTACCCTGATTGCATGAAGTTTGGTGTATTAGTCTTCCCTGGATCAAATTGCGATCACGACACAGAGCATGTGATTGCAGAGGTCGCCAAGCAACCGGTGACATTCCTCTGGCACGATTCTGAAAATCTGGCTGGAGTGGATGCTGTTCTGGTGCCAGGCGGATTCGCGTATGGAGATTATCTGCGCACTGGCGCAATTGCACGCTTTTCTCCCGTCATGCAAGCGGTGAAGCGATTCGCTGCGGACGGTGGCCTGGTTCTCGGTATCTGCAACGGCTTTCAAATTCTCACGGAAGCCGGACTGCTTCCCGGTGCGCTGATGCGCAATGCGGGGCTGAGGTACATCTGCAAGCAGGTGCATTTGCGTGTTGAAACCACAGATAGTTCCTTTACTAACCTCCTTTCCAAAGGCCAGGTGCTGAAGATGCCCATTGGCCACATGGAAGGGAACTATTTTTGCGATCGAGAGGTTCTGGAGCAGCTGGAAAGCGAGGACCGTATTGCTTTCCGTTACGCGACGCCGGGCGGCGAAATTACCGCGGATGCAAACCCCAACGGATCGCTGAGCAACATTGCGGGAATTTTGAGCGAAAAGAGGAACGTGCTTGGCATGATGCCTCACCCCGACCGTTCCAGCGAAGATCTGCTGGGGTCAGTAGATGGATGGAAGATTTTCGCCTCGATGATCGAGGCGCTTGCAACTTTTTAGAACTTTCCCAGGTCAAAGAACGAAAGAGAAGAATGCGTTGATCGACATTCATCATCATTTGATTTACGGCGTGGACGACGGATCGCCGGATTTGGAAACTTCAGTGGCCATGGCCGAAAGGGCCGCGAGCGAGGGCGTGACGCACATTGTGTGTACGCCTCACGCCAGCAATAAGTATCCTTACCGGGCTGAGCTGATCGAGGTGCGCATGATCGAGCTGCGCGAGGCATTGCGTGGCATCGTGGAGCTGAGCCTCGGCTGCGATTTCCATCTCACCGCAGACAATGTGATGGATGCGACTGCGAATCCCTTGAAGTATTCGATTAACGGCAAGGGGTACCTGATGGTCGAGTTCCCGGATTTGACCATTCCGCCGCAATTGGAAAATGCGTTGTTCTCGCTGCAATCGGCGGGATACACGCTTGTGATTACGCATCCTGAGCGCTACGTTGCGGTGCAACGCAAGCCGGAGCTGCTGGCTGGCTGGATGCGCAAGGGGTGCCTGGTGCAGGTGACAGCAAGCGCGCTTTATGGGCGCTTCGGCAAGGCCGCCGAGGCTTTCTCAAACGAGCTGCTCGAGCGGAACTGGATCCATTTCCTCGCTACCGACGCGCACCACCCGGTGTGGCGCCCGCCGCATCTGAAAAAGGGCTACGAGTACGCGGCAAAGAAGGCCGGCGAGGAAACTGCAAAGCGCTTGTGCGAGACGAATCCGCTTGCGGTGGTTGAGGGCCAGCCACTGGCCGAGCAGCCTGAGCCGGAGGGATTGTGGGATGGCAAGCCGCTGGCGTTCGATTTGCGCCGCTATGCCGGCGCCGACGCCAAGGCCGCCGCGGGGCAGAGGAAGCGTGCTTCTGAAAGCAAGAACAATACGCCCGCGGCCCCTAAGAATCTCTGGGCTCGTATCTTTGCGCGCTGATTCAGCGCCCGCATCTTTCTAGACAAGACTTAGGCCGCCATCAACGGCAAGGATCTGTCCGGTGATGAACGCCGGCCCGGTGGCAAAGAACACCACGGCCTGCGCCACATCCTGGACCGTACCGTTGCGGTGCATCGGCGTTTTCTGTGCCAAGCGCGCGGCGGTGTCCTTTAAATCCCGATCCGCATCGATCCAGCCAGGAGCCACGCAGTTTACGCTGATCTCCGGCGCAAAGGCCTTGGCCATGGTCTGCGTCAGCATGTGCAGTGCGGCCTTTGACGCGCAATAGTGTGCGTGGCTAGCCCAGGCGTGGATGCCGCCCAGCGATCCGATATTCACGATGCGGCCATGGGCCGTGCGCAGATGCGGCAGCGCCTCTCGCACGACGAGAAACGGCCCGCGCGTGTTGGTCTCAAAGACCGCATCCCACTGGTTGAGGCTGAGGGACTCGAGAGACGCGGTCTCGAAGACGGCGGCGTTGTTCACAACGACGTCAAGCCGGCCAAAACTGCCGGCCGCGGCGGAGACAGCGGCGCGCACCGAGGCTTCTGAACGCACGTCGCACTCGATTGCCATGGCACGGCGGCCCAGCGCTTCCATGTCACGGACGGCCTCTGCGGCAGCATCGCGCGAGGTGCGGTAGGTAAGGGCGATATCAGCGCCAGCTTCAGCCAGAGCTGTTGCCGTGGCGCGTCCTATGCGCCGTGCCCCGCCAGTGATGAACA
This sequence comes from uncultured Acidobacteriota bacterium, assembly GCA_963830225.1. Lineage (GTDB taxonomy): Bacteria > Acidobacteriota > Terriglobia > Terriglobales > Acidobacteriaceae > Telmatobacter. The sequence continues at coordinate 662,959 of CAWHLO010000002.1, forward strand.
CCACTTTGCCGGTAAGAGCTTGGGTAGACATGTCAGGAGAACAGGATACGCCGGAAAGGCAGGCCGCGAGTTGCGAAGGCCGGGCGGCGAGGCGGTAGGGGAGGGACCGGACGCGGCTGACGGCAGCCGCGTCTGTCACTCACTACTGAGGCTGGCCGGCAGATTTCTGGTCTGGCGCGCTTTTCGATTCGCTGCCGGAGCTTTTGGCTCCCGAACCTTTGTTGTTCTTCGCGGCGCCTCCGGAATCGCTTTCCTTGCCGGATGCATTGGCGGAGCCACTACCGGAGCTGTTGCTTGCCCCGTTGCTGGAGCCGGAATCGACCTTGTCTGGATTGTTGTCGTAGATCGAGTACTGCTGCCCGGGCAGTTTCATGTGGATATGCAACCCCATCTCGGCCTTTTCGACGTTGTAGATTTTTCCAAAGGTCTGGTAGCCATTGGCGATTACTTGTACCAGGACGGGATCGCCGATGGGAATTACGGTCATGACACACTTGCCGTCATAGTTGGTCTTCAGTTCCATGCCGCCCCGGGGCTTGCCTTTCACGATGGGCTGGAAGACCACATGGGCGTTCATGATCGGTGAGTCGTTGTCATTCCGCAGCACCGTGACCGTAATGCGGGAGGTGGGCGGTGGAGGTTTGAATTTGCGGCCCCTGTAATGTTCTTTCTGCCGCGCGCTGAGAGGGAGCGGGCAGACGACCATCGCAAGACCAACCACAAGGACGCTCAGGTAAATGAGGGAACGTCGTGACATGCTCTCCATTGTAGTCGTTTCATGGTGCGTAGATGAAGAGGCTCAGAGTGGCGGCTGCCGGTTGTGCAAGGCGGGAAAGAAGGAACGGGTGCAGCGTTGTCGAGCCTTAAAGGGAGGAAGAGAGGGAGGTGGGTTCTTCAAGAAGCGCCCTGCCCGGATATCAATCGTTGTCAGGAAAAGTGAGTGGATATTGCTAAGATTTTAACGAAGGGCGCTTGACAAAATCCGCCCGGTTTCCCTATCGTTAGCAATTGGAAAGCTAGAGTGCTAGCAAGCAGGTGGCGGATTTGCTGGACCGCGCCGCCGGTTCCGTGGCACCAGGACTGCATTCCTCAGTTTTTGCAGTTTTTCACTTCATCAGACCACTCAAAGCCCGCGGCGGGCTCGACCTTGTCCGCGAGTGAAGGAGAAGCGAAGCAATGGCAGCAACATCTGTAGCGACCACGTTCACCCCCCTCCACGACCGCATTCTGGTCCGCCGGGTGGAAGAGACCGAAACCGTTCGGGGCGGCATCATCATTCCAGACAGCGCGAAGGAAAAGCCTCAGGAAGGCGAAGTAATCGCCGTTGGCAAAGGCAAGTCGAACGACGAGGGCAAGGTATTTCCGCTGGACGTGAAGGCGGGCGATCGTGTGCTCTTCGGCAAGTACTCGGGCACCGAGATCAAGATCGATGGTGAAGAGTATCTGATCATGCGCGAGGAAGAAGTTCTCGGCATCGTCAAGAAGTAACTTTCAGTGACAACTTTTTCAGAGAATTGCGAACTAGGAGAAGAGCATGGCAAAGCAAATTCTGCACGGTGAGGAATCCCGCCAGGCGATTCTGCGCGGCGTGAACACGCTGGCGGACGCTGTGAAGGCGACGCTCGGGCCGAAGGGCCGGAACGTTGTAATTGAGAAGAAGTTTGGTTCGCCCACCATCACCAAGGACGGCGTGACGGTGGCGAAGGAGATCGAGCTGAAGGATGCGCTGGAGAACACCGGCGCGCAGCTCGTACGCGAAGTTGCCTCCAAGACCAGCGATGTGGCCGGCGACGGAACCACCACCGCTACCGTTCTGGCGCAGGCCATCTTCCGCGAGGGCGTGAAGACGGTTGCCGCGGGCGCGAATCCCACGGCGCTGAAGCGCGGCATTGAGAAGGCCGTGGCGTCCATTATTGGTGCCATTGACAAGGACGGCAATCGCGGTGACGGCGGAGCGCTTGGGAAACTCTCCAAGCCTGTGAACGAGGGATCGGTTGCCCAGGTGGGCGCCATCTCCGCCAATGGCGATCAGGAGATTGGCGACATCATTGCGCACGCTGTGAAGGTTGTGGGCAAGGACGGCGTCATCACCATCGAAGAGTCCAAGACGATGCATACCGGCCTGGAGACCGTGGACGGCATGCAGTTTGACCGCGGCTACCTGAGCCCCTACTTTGTGACCGACGCGGAGCGGCTGGAAGCGGTTCTGGACGATCCCTACATCCTGATCTACGAAAAGAAGATCAGTGCGATGAAGGATCTGCTGCCTCTGCTGGAGCAGGTTGCCCGCAGCGGCAAGCCGCTCATCATTATTGCTGAGGACGTGGAAGGCGAGGCTCTGGCCACCCTGGTGGTCAACAAGCTGCGCGGCACTCTGAACGTGGCTGCCGTGAAGGCACCTGGCTTTGGCGATCGCCGCAAGGCGATGCTGGGCGACATTGCCGTCCTCACTGGCGGCAAGGCCATCACCGAGGATCTGGGCATCAAGCTCGAGAGCGTGAAGATCGAGGATCTGGGCCGCGCCAAGCGCGTCACGATCGACAAGGACAACACGACCATCGTTGACGGCGCCGGCAAGAGCTCCGATATCGAAGGCCGCGTGAAGGAGATCCGCTCGCAGATCGAGAAGACCACCTCCGACTACGACAAGGAGAAGCTGCAGGAGCGACTGGCCAAGCTGGTGGGCGGCGTTGCCATCATCAAGGTGGGTGCGGCGACTGAGACCGAGCTGAAGGAGAAGAAGGCTCGCGTGGAAGACGCTCTGCACGCAACCCGTGCGGCAGTTGAGGAAGGTATCGTTCCGGGCGGCGGTGTGGCCCTGGTGCGCACCATTCCCGCGGTTGACGAGCTGATCAAGACCCTTGATGGCGACGAGAAGACAGGCGCGCAGATCATCCGCCGCGCTCTGGAAGAGCCTCTGCGCCAGATCATCGCCAACGCCGGCGAAGAGGGCGCTGTGGTTGTCGCCAAGGTGCTCGAGTCAAAGGATCAGCACTTCGGATACAACGCTCTCACAGGCACGTTCGAGGACCTGGTCAAGGCTGGTGTCATCGATCCCACCAAGGTGACCCGCACGGCGCTGCAGAATGCGGCTTCGATCGCCGCTCTGCTGCTGACCACGGAAGCGCTGGTTGTGGAGCTGCCCGAGCCCAAGGCTCCGGCACCGGCTGGCGGCCACGGCGGCGGCATGGAAGGCATGTACTAGGACTGCGCGTCCAGCGAACCGCGCCTTCGGCGCAAAAGAGAAAGGCCTCCAGCTTCGGCTGGGGGCCTTTTTTCGACTCGAAGGAGTATTCTTTACTTTGGAAAGTATTCCAGGTGGCTCGTGAAGACCAATCATCCATTGCGGCGATTGGAACGAGAGGGCCAGGCGATAGGGTCCTACGGCTTTTCCTGGCGCCGGATGCGCACGGTTGTTGAGTGTATCTGGGGTAAAAAGTTTCAAGTCACGGGGACGGAAAATCTACCCCGCTCCGACTCGGCGGTCCTGGCCGCCAACCAAACTACACATCTGGATCCTTTGTTCCTGGCCCTTGCCGTCCGTCGGCCCATCCACTTTGTGGGCCTCGACGACCACGGCGAACTGGAGCCGTGGTATACGCCGTTGCTGTACGAAATGATGGGGGTGATTCACCTCACTGGAAACCTGGCGCAACACGGCGGCCGCGAATTTCTATCGGAAGTGGATGACGCAGTTCGGTACGGAGAACTCATCGGCATCTTTCCCGAAGGCAGGCTCGAACTCAAGCGCGACCGTACACAGATTGCTCCCTTTCATCGCGGAGCCCTGGTCATTGGCAGGCGCTATCACATTCCCATCGTCCCGGTCTTAATGGAGGGCATGGAAGAGGTGATGCCGAACTCCACTGCTCATCTGCGAGAAAGAGTTCATGTTGCGCCTATCCGAGTCGTCGTGGGAAGACCTATGGATGCGTTGGATGAAGATGAGAGATGCCTCCGCGAAGCTATCCTGCAACTGAGGTACGGCGGCGGTCCGACTCGGGCGAATGCCTGGGAGGATCGCCGTAACGGACTTCATCACCTGGCCGGTTGAATATACCGGCGCGCCAGGTTCGTTTCCCAGCCGGTGCCGAAGCTACGCTGCCGCCGCGCCGCTCGCCGCCAATTCTTTTTCATCGGGGGCCGCTGGGCGCAGAGGCTGCAGCCAGCCTGCAGCAAGCCATGAGTCGGGGATGGAGAACTCGGCCCATCCGCAGTCCAGGCACACGGTGATGTCTGGAGATGGCGTCATAGGCGGGTGACTGAGAGTGCGGAGGATATTGCGATAAAGGCGAACCTCTGCCGGGATCATTGTCAGAGCAGGGGACTGACATTTGGGGCAGGACATAAACACACCTCGAGCTACAAAGAAAAGTCAAACAACGTCAGCCCTCCGAGGCACCTTCACTTTATCGGTGTGCACACGAGAATGCAATTACTTTCGTGCAGAAAGTGGTTACCTTAGTCCCTATTTGTCAACTTTCGAGTAGTCTTCACTGCAGAGAAGCCGGGTGCACAAAAAAGCGCGGCAGCCGAAGCTGCCGCGCAACTGCCGGTTCATGCCGCCCTAAAAGTTGAGGCGGGCGGAAATTTCGAGCATTCGCGGCGTGTACAGGAATGCGCTGCTGTTGGAGTTGTTGGGCACCATGAAGGACTGGTTGCCAGTGCCGTCCACTCCCGTATAAGTCGCGGTGGTGTTGTACAGACTGTACAGGTAAGTTGCCTGGAAGCCAGTGATGTTCTGGTGGTTGGCGACGTTGAAGGCGTTGAGCATGAGTTGCAGGTTGCGGCTTTCGCCCAGAGGAATCCGCTTCTGCAGACGCGCATCGTCAACGATGCGGCGCGGGAAGCGGTATGTGTTGTATCCGATTTGAGGAATGATTGTGTTTCCGCCGGAGCCGTTCCAGCCGCCGGAAATGGATCTGACGCTGCTGCTGCGGGGCGATCCGTTTACTCCCGCGGTGAAGGGAAGCCCATTCTGCATCTGGAAACTGTCGTCCAGATTCCAGCCGTTGAGGAGGTACTTAGCCCAGGTATTGGTTTGGAGATTCGGGAAGTTGTAAATGGCATAGGCCACGAACCGGTTGGGAACGTTGAAGTTGGAGTTCCCGTAGTTCACTATTGCATTCCCAAAGGGATCGTACCAAGAGTTCGTAGTGCCCTGCGAATAAGCGTTTTGTCCAAAATCCAGCGCGTGCGCCCAGGTGTAGTTGGCGTCGAACTGGATGCTGTGCAGCGTACGATTCTGAATCTCGGCAACAAACGCGTTGTAGTTTGAGTTGATGTTGCTGACCATCTCGGTGATGGCCTGGTAGTCATTCGCGACAGACCCGAACAATCCGGTATTGCCGTAACGGGTGAAGACGGGAACCGTCAGAACTGTTCCGTCGGGGCCAAGGGGACCTTTTCCATTCGGGTCGCCTGCAATTGTAATGTCGACATTCTTCACTGAAGTGGGATCGAGATTCATGTCAAGAAAGTTGGGCAGGTGGCGTCCCAACGATCCGAGATAGCTGAGAGATAAGACGGTGCCCCTGCCTAGTCCCTGCTGCACTTGCAAGTCGAACTCCTGCACCTCGGGGAGCCTCAAATCCTTTGAGAGGTAGTGGGAACTCGGCCTGGCGGTCGAAGAACCGTTGGCAAAGATATTCGGATAGGTTGGAGCGTCGGGGTTGGTGTAGTAAGGACGCCAGCTTATGGTGTACTGCCCGTTGGGGCTACCCGTGTTAAGCCGGAAGTTCTCCAGGTTGCCGTTGGTGATGCGGCCGTAGTAGATGCCGTAGCCACCGCGCAGCACGGTTTTGCCGTGGCCATAGATGTTGTACGCGAATCCGATGCGGGGGCCGAAGCTCGTGTTATCGCTCGGATTATTGGTGAGACCGGGATAGGGAACAAAGTTTCCCGTTGCCGAGGTCAGATTGGGATCGGGACCAGGCAGGGTTTCCTTGTCCCAGCGCAGGCCGAGTTCCAGGGTAAGGCGTGGAGAGAATTTCCAGTTATCCTGCACAAAGAGACCTGTGTCCATGGTCGAGATGGAATAGACCGGATTGCCGAATCCCTGAGTGAAGTTGTAGTAACAGGCGTAGTCTCCTGTGACGGGATGATTTCTATTTCCGGCATAGTTCTCGGAACCATAGTAATCGCAGCCGGTTCCAGAGACGGCGGGGTCCACACCGTTTCTGTAATTGAGCAGGTCGTTGAAGTAGTTGCCGACGTAGTCGTAGCTGTAATCGCCGTTGCTCTTGTAGGTGTTGTTCATCAGGTCGTAGTTGTGCACCGCATCCACGCCGAACTTGAAGGTGTGATTGCCGTGGGTGTAGTAGAGGACGTCGCCGACCTGCCACTTGGTCTCGTCCGGATACGCCGCGCGATGGGCGTAGTACATGGAGCCAGCATCGACGCCGTAGTAATACCCCGCCTCGAGCTGCGGCACGTTGCCATCGCTGCCCATGATGTTGGCCTTGGTGTAGTCGCTATACGGCTGTTGACCTTCGTAGTCCAGTTCGCGGCTGTACTGGTAGAGCAGTTCATTGCTGAGGCTGTTGGTGATCATGCTGGTGAGTTTTGCAACGCCGTAATCCAGCTTGACAAAGTCGTTGCCCTGCGCATCCTGTGCGTAATGGTCCGGCGTCTGGGTCTGCACGCCGCCGGGAGAATCCCAGCGCAGGCGATGATAGAGAAGACTCACATGCTGTTTGGAGTTGACCTGCCAGTCGAGCTTGGGCGTATTGATTTCCTGGTAACCGAATCGCGGGGCTTCGCCGATATCTGAGTTGAGCCCGGGGTCGGTGATTGCGGTTGCGCCGGGATAATTGGAGAGATTCACATTCTTGCTGCCGTCGAGCAATGCGGCCCAGTCGTAAGCGGCCTGGGTGTAGCTGATATGCTGCCGTGCAGCCAGTGCGCAGGCATTTTGATCGTTGATGGCTCCGCTGGGCGCGTTGTTGAGTTCGCCAGTCGAGGTGTCACAGGTTTCACCCTCGGATAGCACCGTCTGGGGCAGTGTGAAGAACTGCTCTGGGTTGTACGGAGTACCGATTACAGGAAACACGTGAGCGTGCTGGTCAAATGTGTAGATCCAGAACAGCTTGTTCTTGATCAGCGGTCCGCCGGCGGTGAAGCCGTAGATCTTGCGCAGATCTTTCGGCTTGATGTGAGAGCTGACGTTCTTGCCGTTTACCAGCGTGGTGACAGTGGTGTAGTTGTTGTAAGCCGCCCAATTGCTTTCGCGATCCCAGAAGTAGGCCTGGCCGTGAATGTGGTTGGTGCCGCTCTTGGTGACGGAAGTGATAACGCCGCCGGCTGCGCGGCCATATTCAGACGAGTACACGCCGGTATTCACCGCAAACTCGCGAACGGCGGCGCCGGCGGTGGAATAAGCTTCGCGCGTGCGGCCGCGTTCTTCTGAGAAGAATGCCTGATTGTCGTCGGCGCCGTCGATCTCAACGTTGTTCAGCAGGGGGCTGACGCCGCGGATGCTGACGAGCCCGTAGCCATTGGCATCCGAAACAACGCCCGGTGTAACCATGGCGAGGCTCGACCAGCGCCGGTTGTTAATCGGGATCGACTGCAGCGCATTGGGGCTGAGGGTCGCGCTGAAGTCCGGCGATTCCAGATTCATCACAGGCGTTTGCTCGGTAACAACAACCGAAGCCGTGGAAGAAGCGACGGAAAGGTGCGGGGCGAGACTGGTTACCTGGCCTACTACCACAACCACCGAGTCTGCATGATATTTGGCAAAACCTTGAGCCGTTACAGATACGGAGTAGGTGCCAGGTTCGAGCAGTGGAGCTTTGAAGTAGCCGGTGGGGTCAGTGGTCAGATTGATGGTGAAGTTGGTTGCCAGATTTTGAATGGCAACTGAGGCGCCGGGAATTGCTGCGCCGCTGGCATCGACGACCGTGCCGGCGATCGAACCCTGCGTTGTGGATTGTGCTGCAAGATGACCCGTGCCAGATAATGCGGCGAGGATGAAGAGCGCCAGGCTTACAAGGCCAAGGCGGATTCGATTGTAGGTCATAGTGGCCCTCCCAAAGTGACTTGCATGTGGTGAGTAATGCGTTTGCAACCGACTGTGCCGCCGTTCCCCAATACGGTGCAAGGCTGGCGCGTCAAAAAGCTGAGGCGATGCCACGCCGGTGCTGCGGTGCTCATGTGGGCTTTGCGGCCCGGCGCGCAGTAGATGTGCAGTGCTGATTTGCACCCAATCTACACAATTTCTGTTTAATACGAATGAATCGCGGTTATGTCTCTGCGCGCTTTCCTTTCCTCTTCCGATTCGCCGCCTTATGTCAGCGGCGTGAGCCATTGCAGTTGGTGCAGGTCTGCTCCGCACATGGCTGCAACTCTCCCCCTCCGCTCTGCCGGATCCGAGAGCCGAGCCGGCTGCAGGCATAGCTGTGGTGCTGCGCGAAGGGCACGCTGCAGCCAGTCTGAGATACGGTCAGCACTAAGGAGTTACTGACGCGGTCTCAGAATCAATGCAAAGTGAAGATAGCTAAAATGTAGCCCCGAAGAGCCGCGTATGGCAATAAAGACCGCATGAATATTGCGTTTTGTTGTGGAAATCGAGGCCGGAAAAAGAGATCGGGGCTCCCGAATGAGCCCCGAGTGGGTGATTGGTTTCAAGACAATACTTAGTAAGTAATGTGAATCGACATTTCCACTTGTCTTGAGCTGCCAATGGCGCCAGTAACCGAGCCTAGATTGCTGGTGGAGGTTCCGTTCGAATTCATAGTTGGTTTCTGGTAGAGGTTCTTCCAGACCGAGCCATTCGGACCTGAGGAGTTCGTCTGCTGTCCCGACACGGAGATGACCTGTCCGTAGTTCGGGTACGCGTCACCATACTCGTTGCTGTACGGTCCCACACCGGTTGGGATTGCATCGGCCTGGTCAATCTGGGTCTGGTTTTGAGGAACGTCGAAGCTGGGCGTGTTGGTGATATTGAAGATATCGAATTGGTATTGCACGCCGAGGCGTTCAGTCACCCTGAAAGATTTGCGGAAGGAAAGATCGAGTCTGCGCTGCGGGGACTGGCGGAAGATGTTGCGCTGACCCTTCACGAAGTCCGTTTCAAAGATGTCGCATGGCTCATTGCCCGTGCATGCCGGGACACCCTTTTGTCCCGGGGCTACGGTGGGAATCTCGATGTCGTTCAGGTTAATGGCCGGCTCGTAATAAGTGCCGGAACGCGTAGCGCCGTTCTTGCCGGTCAACGCGGCTTTCACATCGGACGGGTTCTTGATGGGCAGGATGGGGTTGTCAAGGGTGGGATAGTTTCCGAAATAGAGGCTGCCGACCGCTCCGTAGAACTCGTAGAGCGAGTAGGGTTCGCCGCTTTCAAGAACTCCGATACCCGAGAGGTTCCAGCCGTCTGCGACCTCTCCGAGGAACGAATTCGTGCGGCTGGTGACGTTGGGCAGCATTGCCTGGAAATTGGCGGTAAATACGTGGGTGCGGTCAAAGTCGGCAGAAGCCCATGAATCCTTTAAGTTGTTGGGATTGTCGCCGGTGAAGAAGAGGCCGATGTCGCTTTGTTCGTCGAGGGTGTGGCTCCAGGTGTAGCTGGCGCCGAACATGTAGTGGTGAGAGAACCGCTTTTCGACGTGGGCTTCAAGTGCGTCGTATGCGGAGGTGCCGACTGCTCTAAACATCGCCGAGTTGGGGCTGTAGCCGGGATACGGCACGCGGAAGTCAGTGTTGCCGCCCTGGTAGGTGTTCCACGGCTCACTCGATATGGATGGCCAGATGGGGTCACCGTAATAGCTGTAGCCGACGGGAGCAACATTTCCGTTCAGTACCTGGTAGCCGTAGGTGTGCGTTTCGCCACTGGAGTGCGGTTCTTTTCCCATGACCATTGCCGGGTTGGTCGGGGTAGCAATCTGTGGTTCGTTCAAGGGCAAGGGGACCACAAGATGTCTTCCCCGGTTGCCGGTATAACCGATGGTGACGGCCGTATTGCTGCTCGGCTGCCACTCCATGCTGAAGGTGTAGTTGATGGTGTAAGGCAGTTTGTTTTTGGGGTCGTAGGCGCCAAAGCTGAACGGCGATGGGCAGAGCGTGTAATCGTCCTGGTTGGCGTAGGCTCCGCAGTTCAGGCCGTCGTAGCTTGTCGAGCCGGTCATCTGGTTGAGGGTAGCTTGCAGCAGTTGCGTAAAGTTGCTGGGGTCGGCGCTGGGAGCGCAGGTGGAAAGCAGACAATACGGAGAGGAGCCGAGCGGATTCTCGAGAGTCTGAGTCGCACCTGGGCCACCGCTTTGTTCCAGGTTGACCAGCGGCGGAGCTTCAGTGGCGCCGAATGGCCCGCCTGTGGAACTGCCAGCCGGCTGAGAGAGATAGCTGAACAGTTCACCGCGGTCGAAGTAAATGCCGCCTCCGCCGCGGATTACGACAGTGCCGTGGTCACGGATGGGCGACCAGGCAAAGCCCACGCGCGGCGAGATGCCCCATTGACGGCCGTCCAATGTGCTGTTGCTGGGGGAGCAGGAGCCGGGGCTGTTCTTGCAGAACGGATTGTTGTGGGCGATGACAAAGCCCCCATTCTTTACTGTGAATCCTTCAGTCGGGGTGCCCTCCACGTTGTAAAGGTTCGGATCGAAGTTGAACATGTTGCCGTACTTCTCTGTCAGGCCGCCGTGATAGTCGTAGCGCACACCGGCGGTGAGGCTCAGGTTCGAGAGCATCTGAAACTTGTCCTGGATATAGCCGGAGAATTCATTGGAACGGTAGTAACGGTTGGAGACGTTATGACCGCCCGCAACGCTATCCAGTACGGAGGAGTAACCGGTTCCGCGAGTTTTGCCTTGCAGGAAGCCCTGGAAGTTCTTGACTACAACCTGACCAATGCCCGTGCGATTGTTGATGACGTTCAACTGGGTATAGCTGTAGCCGCCGCCGATGGTGAGGGTGTGCTTGCCCAAGGCGAGAATGAGGTTTGTGGAAGGGTTAAGGCGGTTCTGGTAATAGCCGGCGTTTACAAAGGAGCTATAAGGCCCGAGCTTGACCACCGTGCCACCATTGGCAGAACCGAACTTTTGCAGCTCGATGCCTGGAAGCAGTGTGTTGGGGATTGAGCCATTATCGGTGGTCGTGGGCATGTTGATGCCGCAGGTGGGGTCGCCGTTGCAGGTTACATTTTGTTCGAAGTAACTGTAGGAGTACATACGGATAAAGCCGATTCGCTGCTCCCAGTTGACGTTGGGACCGATGGAGTCAGTGTTATCGATCACTCCAACCTGCGAACCGTTCTTCTGTTTGGACGGGAAGCCATCTACGTTAGAGACATTGAACGGCGAGGTAACTGGATCGTTCTGGTAGTAGTACTTGGTGGACAAGCGGTCGGTCTTCGTCACGTCGTAATCCAGCGAGCCCGTGCCCTGGTCGGCAGTAAAGAGCGAGGTGCCGATAAGGGTGGCATCGGGTTCGGGATAGGATGCCGTGGATTGTGCTGACGGAATCAGATAATTGCCGTTGGGCAGCTTGGCCGTCAGCAGCGCTTCTGCTACGGGGTCAACACTGGTCAGTGTGGTGCTGCCGCTACATGCATACTTGCTTGTGGCGCAATAGCTGTCGAGTGCCGCCTGGATTCCAGACAGAGAGCGGTCATTCGACAAGCCGGTGGGCACATAGACCTGCGAAATTCCCTTGAACTGGTCGGAGTCGTACACATGCTGATAGGCGGCGAAGAAGTACAGTTTGTTCTTCAGGACCGGTCCGCCAAGGGTAGCTCCGGCCGTCCAGCGATGAAGCGCAGGGTTGACGAGCGAGGAAGGAAACGAATAGCTGCCAGGGTAGTTCTGTGCCAGCAGATAAGACTGCTTAAAGAAGTAAGGTGATGCATTCATTGAGTTATTGGCGAAATTGCCGTAGATCTGTCCATGCCATTTGTTGGTGCCAGAAGCGGTACTGGCGTCAATCTGCGCGCCGCTGGTTGCACCCTGCTGTGCGTCGTACATGGACGTGTTGACGCGGATCTCCTGGAGGAACTCCGGCGGCGGAGAAGGAAGGCTGTTGCCGTTGGAACCGTAAACGGAGGTGCCGGTTGCTGCTGCACCTCCCACCGTTGAACTGCCCGCCGCGGAAGTGGCCGAACTGCTGCCGGCGCCGATATTGAAGTTATAGCGCTGCGAGGCATCGCCGCTGGAGGTCATGCCGTTGAAGAGGTTCGTGGCATCTACGCCGTTGATCTGAAATGTATTGGAGGTAGCGCGCTGGCCGTTGGCCCAGATGGACTGGTTGCCGAGGCCGGTGTTGGTTCCCACTCCGGTGAGCAGATCGGCATTCACGCCCGGAGAAAGCACGGCTAACTGCGTGAAGCTTCCAGTAGCCAGAGGTGCTGCCGCGATCTGGGCGGAATCGAGGGTATAACCGTTTGTGGTATCGGTGGCGTTGAGCAGCGGATTCGCGGTGACTTCAACCGATTGCGAAACCTCACCAACCTTCAACATGACATGGACTGTTTTCGCGGTAGCTTCCTGCACCCCAACGCCTGCTATCTGCATGGTTTGAAAGCCGCTGTGGTCGATTCTGACAGTGTAGGTTCCGACTGGGAGGTTGAATATCTGAAAGAATCCTGACTTTTGGGAGACTGTCGTTCTGGTGACATTGATATTGGCTGCGTCGACTGTGACGGTGGCCCCTGCTACAGCGGCTCCGGATGCATCCGTTACGGTGCCGTTGATAGAGCCCAGGGTTTGCTGTGCGGCCAAGGGCAGTACACACAGAAAGGCAGCCGCCAGCAGCATGCTGCTCCACGCGATATTCCTCCACAAACATCGAATCATGACATGTCCTCACTTAAACGTTGGGTCTCTTGTTCTTGATTTGTGACAACGCGTACAAGACTGCCGACAGCTCTCCCCTCGAGTCGCTGCGTGTTGATGCAGCTCTCCCGTTCGGGTAGCGAAGCGGAACCAGCACCCTAAGTCCTGTCTAACGAACGTTTCGGACTTGTGTATATCCGGGGATCGGTTGAACACCTATCTTGCCTGGAGCAACCGTTGAATCCAGTGAACCCAGTTTGATCCGAAAAGATGAAAAGAGTGTTAAGTGTAAAGAAAGAAGGAGAGAGAACGAGCTCCCAAGTGCTCGCCTAAGCCCAGTTATAAACTGGCGTGCGCCTGTATTTCAAGCTGAAAGTGAGGACGTTGCCGTTCAGCATCTCTAGTCGTGAGATGCCGAACGGCAGGCTGCCCGCGCCGCAAATTGCTTTTCAGCGGTGCTTAACTGTAGCACCGCTTCAGCGTTTGTTTCCGATACCCCACCGCAGGCGCAGGCCTGTGCGGAAGCTCATCGGCAGGCTGGGATAGCCGATGGGCGCCATGTGCCGGTCGCTGAGCAGGTTATTTCCCTGGACGAACACGCTCATCCACGAGCGCAGCTCATAGCTGCCGCCCAGTCCCAGTTGCGCGTATCCGTAATCGAGGTTCCGATTGGGCAGCAGCAGACTGTTGCCACCGTTGGCATCGGCATATTCCAGATAAGTCGAGTCGTCGCTGCGGCTGACAAACGCCGAAGTAAACATTGCCGTCAGCCGCTTAGCCGCATAAGTTGCCGTGAAGTAGCCCGTGTGCGGCGCACGGCGGAAGGGGCGCGCACCCACCAGCGGCGAAATTGCGCCGATGGGAATGCCGTTGTAAGTGGGCGCGTAGCCGCCGGCCAGCGCCTCGTTGTCACTGTCAAAGGAGCGCTGCACCACCGCATCAAGATAGGTATAACCGCCGCGGAGAAAGATGTTGTGCCCGATGCCGCTCTCCACACTGGCCTCCACACCCTGGGCGCGATACGCCTCAGTATTCACGGCCAGCCCGTAATCATCGGTGTAGTAATAGCCCAGCGCGGTCTCCAGTTGCTGCTGCTGCTCGGCGGTCAGGCCCGGAATCAGCTTGGGCAGAAGATGCCCGCCTACATATTCGATCTCGCGACCGAACTGGTTATGAAAGTAGCTGGCCTTAAACATGACCCGGTTGCTCAGGAAGCCTTGCGCTACACCGCCCTCGTAAGTCCGCACTGTGGGCGCAGACAGAGGGCCGATGGCGAGCTGATTGGCAATCGATTGGTAGCCATTTGTTGCCAGGAAGTGATAGAGCGAGCCGAACTCATCTGTCAGCTTGGGTTCGCGCACCGCGTCGCCGTAGTTGAAGAGAATGCGCGTGCCGCTGAAGACTCCCTTGCGGGACCGCAGAGCATAGAACGCAACCCCGGCGCGCGGCGTAGTCTGGGTGCCGAAGAGCGAATAATGCTCCAGGCTGCCGCCCAGGGTATAGAAGAAACGGTTTTTGAAGTCCCCGTGCACTGATGCGATGTAATCGTAGTTGGTGCGTTCCGTGGTGTCGTGTACCAGATAGGAAGGTACGTCTTCCAGGCCGCGCTCGTCTTCGTAGTGAAACCCGATCAGCGCTGCCAAATGCGGCGTAATGGTGAGATCGCCCTGATACAAAAGCTGATCACGATTTGAAGACAGTTGATACTGGTACGGATACTCTTGCGCGTAATCGAGCACGGCCTGGCCTGAAACCGAGTAGCCATTGGCGCCGGTGATTGTGACGGGGTAGCCGAGGCTGTCATTGTATGCGTCAAACTCACCGCTGCCGCTCTGCTTCCACAGGCTGTACTGCTCGCGCTTTCGTGCCAGCCCATAGCGAACCGTGTTGTGAAAGCTTGCCGTGGTCTGGTTTGAAATGGATGCGCTGAGGTAGATGTTCTGGTCTTTCTGCGTGGCGTCATCGGTCACGTGATAGAAATCCCACGCGTTGGGGACGCCGGTGGCGCTAACGCCATAGTGCACGATGCCGCGAAGCTGCGTTTTTGCATTGGGTTGCCAGCCCAGATTGCCCGCAGCCGTGGAAAGATGGAACTGATCGTTGGGCAGGGCATTCCCGGTCTGTACCCAGCTATACGCGCCCAGGTAGTCCACCTTGTTGTGCGCTCCGGCCAGTTCCAACTGCTCGCGCGAAGTATGGAAGTTGCCGGCGCTTCCCTGAAACAGCAGGGAAGGAAAGCTGGTTGTTCCGTGCGGCGTCTTCAGGTTGATCACGCTGGTCATAGCCCCGGCCCCGTAAAGATTGGAGTCCGGACCGCGATACACCTCAGCACTCTCCACCGCGGTTGTAGACTGCGGTCCGAAATCAAACTGATTTCCCAGGTCACCGACATCTACGCCGTCGAGCAGGACCATGTTGTCGTCGGAATCGCCGCCGCGCACAAACAGGGAAGTTTCAGAGCCGCGCTGCCCCGACTGCACTACAGTTATCCCAGGCATAAGGCGCAGCGAATCTACCAGGTTCGAGCGCAGCGCAAGGTCAAGTGGGCTGAGGACAGTGATGGAGGCGCTCGTCTGTGGCTCCGGCGTGGGCGTGCCGGTAGCCGTGACCACAATGGACTGCCGAACCCACGCCGGTTCCAGCACAATGTCGCGCTCGACCAGGTCAAATCGACCTGCATAGAAGTCCGGCGTCTGTAACTGGCGAAAGGTCTTGGCGGAAACGACCAGGAAGAAGCGTCCGGTGATGCCGGTCGTGATCTCAAAACTGCCGTCGGCGGTGGAGACGGCAGAGGCGACCACCTTGCCGTTGTGCACCAGCACTACCGTTGCGCCGGTGACTTTGGCTCCGGTTGTATCGGTTACCACGCCGTGAACGGATGCTGCATGACAGAAGATTGCGCCGGCCAGGACAAGGAGCGCGGCAGTGGTGCGGACGAGGATGCGTTTCTTCACGCGGGTCAGGATGCGAGTTGCAGGAAGAGACATGCGTAGCTCCTTCGTTCCCCTCGGAACGTAAAGCAGTTGAAGGCGCCTCGGACCGGTCTCCTGACTCGCGCTTTTCCCAGCCACCTTCCCGGAAAGCCCTTGGGCCGGCTTCCAGTGGCGAACTACAGCCATGCGCATGGCGCGCAATGGCGTTGGCTGAATCCTGCCTTCGGGCGACAGTCCTTGAAGACGGACGCCGCGGCAGGAGCGCTCACAGTTGCGGGGCAGTGGCGGATTTTCACCGCCTTCCCGAGCATCCTGGCGATTTTCGTGATGACTTTGCGCCGTCCCGCAGGGGGCAGCAGTGGATGTCATCGAACAAATTTCAACGACATCAACATTTATAACCGGTCAGATGACTCTCGTCAAAGCAGGAAGAAGAACCTGAATGGAGCAGGGAATTACTGTTGCTAGGGCCAGCATTTCGCGGCCATGGGCAAGGCGATGGTGACCCCGGGAAGACTCGAACTTCCGACACGCAGTTTAGGAAACTGCTGCTCTATCCACCTGAGCTACGGGGCCACGTTTGGTAAGGCGAACTACTCTATTAGTTTACCGCGATGGAAGCGCGCGGAGCACGTTCATCTGTTCCAAACTCCGGAAGGGCGGTTTCAAGGCGGACCATAACGGCAACAGCATCGGCTGGCGCAGATTCAGTCTAATATCCCATGGTTGTTGGCCTATTCGCATGACGCAGAATCATTTGAATGGTACTCGTTCGTCTCCTGCTCCACGTACGTCATTTGTTTCGTTTGTCCCGTTGAGATGGAGCAGTGTGGATACGCCGTCTCTTCTCCTCCGATAGAATGATCTCGGATATGAGTGCAGCAACGATCGGCAGTGATTGGGTCGGCCGCATCATCGACGGGCGAATTACTCTACTGCGCTGGCTGGGCGGAGCGGGGACAGGCGGCGTGTTTTTCACGCGATTTGGCGAGCCGCCGGAAAATGCCGCGGTCAAGTTGATTCCCGCTGATACGGCGAATGCCGAATCCTTGCTTGCGCAATGGAGAGCCACAACACGCCTCTCGCATCCGCACCTCATGCGCCTCTTTCACTCCGGGCGCAGTAGCGCCGACGCCCACGATCTGCTCTATGCCGTCACGGAATACTCCGAAGAAATCCTTTCAGAGATTCTTCCTGCACGCCCGCTCACACCTGACGAAGTCCGCGAGATGCTCGATCCGATTCTGGTTGCGCTTTTCTGGCTTCATGGGCAGGGGCTCGTGCATGGCGGTCTCAAGCCGTCGAATATCATGGTCGTCAACGACCAGCTAAAGCTCTCCGTCGACCGCGTTCAGCCCGCCGGCCCGCGCGTCAGGCCATGCGCATTGCAGGACATTCACGACGCGCCCGAATCGTCTGGGAAAGTCAATCTGCAAGCGGACATCTGGTCGTTTGGAGTTCTTCTTGTGGAAGCGCTCACGCAGCAACCGCCGCTGTGGGAGGGGACAAGCACCTCCGAACCGATCATTCCGGCATCCATTCCTGAGCCTTTCGCTACCATCGCCCGCCAATGTCTCCGTGTAGATCCGGCGCGCCGCTGCACTCTGGCGGAGGTTAAGTCACTTCTCGATCCTTCTGCCGTGTCCGCGCCGGCTCCAGAGCCACTGGCAGTTTCCGAGTCCGAGCGACCTGCCGTCACCGCGGAACCACGCGTGAGCGCTCCGGCGGCACCATCCGCGAGCATCGAGCCAAAGTCTTCAGTCAATCGCCGTGTGACGATTGTCATTGTTGTAGCGATTCTCCTGATTGCTGCCGTCGTGGGCATCATCGTGACGACGCGTCATTCGAGTTCTCCGCCCCCGCAATCCGCGCGACCTTCCCCCGCAACCAGTTCGCCAGCTCCGGCTCCCGCCGCAAAAACCGGTCCTACCATTCCGGGTTCGGTTGTGCATCGCGTTATGCCCAATGTGCCACGCTCGGCGGCCGACACCATTCGGGGCCACGTCCGAGTGAGTGTGCGCGTCCAAGTGGATTCCAGCGGCAACGTCTCCGATGCCGATTTCGAATCCAGGGGACCGAGCCATTATTTTGCCAACCTTGCACTCAATGCCGCTCGTAACTGGAAATTCCGCCCCGCGCAGGCCAACGGCCGCGCCGTTCCCAGCACCTGGATCCTGCATTTTGCATTTGGGCAAACAGGCACCGACATTACGCCTGTAGAAACGGCTCCATAAGCGAGCGAGCTGGCGACATTCGAGTTATATTTGGTGGCGTCAGACACAAGACTGTCATTCATCCAAAACGAATTTTCTTGTATTTCCGGAACCTATCGGCATAATTGTCTACTAATTCTGCGGATTGGAGTGGGAGTCAGCCTGCTTGCCGGTTGAGGACGACTCAAAGGAGATTCAATGAATTTTACGGGAAAGAGTCTCGCATTGGACACGAGTACTCTGGCCGATGCGGCAAGTGGCTTATCGGTTGAGGTTGCCGCAATCTGGGCGGTGCTTTCGGTTGAGACGTACGGAACTGGATTTCTGCCCGATCGCCGCCCCCAGATTCTGTTTGAGCGTCACGTTTTTTCGCGGCTTACTGGAGGGCAGTTCGATGCAACGCACCCCGACATCAGTTCTCGTGTCCCAGGCGGGTATGGAGCTCCCGGAGCGCATCAATACGACCGCTTGACCGAGGCTCTCGCGCTCGATCAGAACGCTGCTCTCAAGAGCGCCTCATGGGGTTTGGCGCAGATTATGGGTTCAAACTACCGGCCAGCTAAGTATAAAAGTGTCCTCAGCATGGTCAAGGCCATGATCGACTCAGAAGATAACCAGGTGAAAGCGCTGTGCAATTTCATTTCTGACAATAACCTTGTGCGCTTTCTTGCGGCCCACGATTGGACTTCTTTTGCGCGAGCTTACAACGGACCGAACTTCGCCGCCAATCGCTACGATGTGCAACTGCGCGGATTTTACGCGAAGTATAGCGTGGGAGCATTTCCCGACCTGGTGGTGCGGGCTGCGCAACTCTACCTCATATTCAAGGGATTCGATCCGCACGGGGTAGATGGGATTTTGGGAAACGCGACTCGGGCAGCACTGATTTCTTTTCAAACGGCGCAGGGATTACCTATAACCGGAGAGGCTGACGACGCGACGATGAAAGCGCTCCAACCTCAGTAAACATCGGCACTTCTGTAAGTTCGAAGCCGTGCATGTTTCGGAAGTTTGTGCTGCCAAAATTCCTTCTTGCTGTGCACGTGTACCATGTGAAGTTATTGCGAGATGGATAGCTCACTTAGCTTTTTCAATTTCTTGACCATCCATTGACACACGCGGCCGAGATATGTGATTGGTGAGAAGTGACACGGGACGTGTGTGAGTTTGAGGTGAGTTCGGAACTCGTGGAGGGTGGGCAATTGACCTCGTGCAGGATTCGATTGTCCGCGAAGTGGAACTGTTGAGCTATGTATGTGTGCAGATGATGAGAGGACGGACGTTTTCCACAAGTCAGCTTGACTGCCGACAAAGCTACAGCGCATAATGCGGCCCACGCTGCATTCTTCATTTTCTTGCCCTTGGTTGAGTCCGCATCCCCATTCCGTATAAGCGGAACAGGCGGATTCATTACTGAATTGCAGTTCTTCCCCAGATCAGCCATTCGCGGCAGGAGGTTGTCTATGTCCACTGCACATACCTATCCTGGTGTCTACATCCAGGAGCTACCGAACCCTGTTCACTCGATCACCGGGGTGGCCACCTCGATCGCTGCCTTTGTGGGTTATACAGCGCGCGGCATCGACAACCGGGCACAGGCTTGTTACAGCTTTGCGGATTTCCAGCGGCTCTACGGCGGCCTGGCTTCGAACAGCGAGGTGAGTTACGCCGTGCAGCAGTTCTTCCAGAACGGCGGCTCGCAGTGCTACGTGGTGCGTACTCCCATGAGCTATCCCGCGTCGCCGACGCCGGTGAAGTACGCGCTGGCGGGATTTGGCGTGCCCCAGGGGCCGGCAACGTCCGGCCTGGTCTTCAGCGCGCTGAGCAGCGGCCAGTGGGCCAATGGGAAGGTGCTGCTCGACGTGGATGTGCAAGGGCTGGACCTGAGTTCTGCGACCGGCGATCCGCTGGCCTTCAACCTGACCGTGACCAGCCTGGCGGACGGAACAAAGGAGTATTTCCCCTCCATTTCACTCGACAGCAGCCGGCAAAACTTTGCCGCCGCGGTTGTGAACGATCCTGACAACGGCTCGAAGCTCGTGAACGTGAAGACTCACCTGCCGTCGGCACCAACGGCATTGATGGTGACGGGGATTCTGGGAACGCCGCTCCCTGCGACGGTGGCCAGCGGCGTGAGCTATCTGCAGGGCGTGAATACTGCGCTGGCCGGAGCCGGGACAACGACAACGGCGAGTGACGATTGCAGCCTGACGTTGAACCTGCCGACAAGCGTTTATTCGCCTGGATCGCTGTTGATCAAGATCATTGCCAACGGAGCACCGATTCCGCAGACCGTGGCCGGGCTGGCTTCGCAACTGCAGCAGGCGATCAATACGGCGCTGGCCATCAAGGTGCCGGGGGCTTCAGTCACGTGCTCGGCAGCGCCGAACGGCTCGGGAACACAGGGCATCCACGTGAACTTCCTGCTGCCCAACGATCCGGACGCCATTCCGACATTTGCCGCGCCGACGGGAACGCCGGCGCCACACGACGCTTCGGCGGCGTTGGGACTTGCGAGTCCTACCTCAGGCAACGTGGCGCATTATGCGCTGGGTACGGGCGTCAGCGATGCAACAGCCAACTACGATTCGACGGCGGCGACGGCGCCCTCGGGGCTGCCGCACAGTGAGGATCTTATCGGCGATCCGCTGGCGTTTTCAGGAATTTACGCGCTGAACAAGGTGCCAACCTTCAACCTGCTGAGCATTCCTGAGGCAGCGCGGGCACAGGCGGGCGATCCGAACTCGCTGGATCCGAACATCAACCCGGTGGAGATTTATTCGGCGGCAATTGCGCTGTGCGACAAGGCGCGGGCGATGCTGCTGATCGACCCTCCACCCAATGTGAACACAGTGGCCGGCGCTGTGGACTGGAAGAGCAACAGCATCGGCGTGGTGGATCCGAACGGAGCGGCGTTCTTTCCACGGCTGCGGCTGGCCGATCCGCTGAACAACGGCCAGTTGCGCACTTTTGCGCCTTCAGGAGTGGTGGCCGGCGTATATGCGAAATCGGATGGAGCAAACGGCGTGTGGACTGCACCCGCCGGGATTTCCGCATCGCTGAACGGCGTGCAGAGCATGACCTACCAGTTGAGCGACACGGAGAATGGCGCGCTGAATCCGCTGGGACTGAACTGCTTCAGGACCTTTCCCATTTACGGGCCGGTGCTGTGGGGAGCACGCACCCTGGTTGGGGCCGACGCAATGGCCAACCAGTGGAAGTATGTTCCGGTGCGGCGCATGGCGTTGTTCCTCGAATCGAGTTTGTACCGGGGAACACAGTGGGTGGTGTTTCAACCGAACGATGAGCGGCTATGGGCGGCGATCCGGCTGAACGTGGGCGCGTTTATGCAGACGTACTTCCTGAAAGGGGCCTTTCAAGGACAGACCCCGAACCAGGCCTACTTTGTGAAGTGCGACAGCGAAACGACGACACAAACCGACATCGACAACGGCATCGTGAATATTCTTGTTGGCTTTGCTCCGCTGATGCCGGCGGAGTTCGTAGTGATCCAGATTGAGCAACTGGCGGGGCAGTCCGGCTCCTGAGTGGGCGGGCTCCCCAAACCCCTTCGTTGACTCGTTCCCACGGGCGTGGAGCCCTGGGCGCGCAGCCATGGGGAACGTAAGCAAGCCTGGCAGCAAACAGCACAAGAGGTGGAGACAATGGCACAGTTCACAGTGAATGCGCATCGCTTCGATCCATACAAGAACTTCAAGTTCCGGCTCAGGTGGGATGGTCAATACGTGGCCGGCGTGAGCAAATGCTCGGGGCTTTCGCGGACAACCGAAGTGGTGAAACACCGCGAGGGCGGTGACCCGAGCACCAGCCGCAAGTCGCCGGGCCGAAGCGACTTCAAGCCCATCACGCTGGAGCGCGGCGTGACGCACGACCTGGCCTTTGAGGCGTGGGCGGCGAAGGTGTGGCAGATCGGCGTGGGGCTGGGATCGGAGGTTTCGCTGTCCGATTTCCGCAAGGATGTGATCCTCGACTTCTACAACGAAGCGGGGCAACTGGCAATCAGCTACAAGATCTACCGCGCCTGGGTTTCGGAGTACCAGGCGATGCCAGATTTGGATGCGAACGCCAACGCTGTTGCGATCCAGCACATTGTCCTCGAACACGAGGGCTGGGAACGCGATACGTCGGTGACCGAACCCTCAGAAAAGAGCTACGACTCGACTGCGGCTTAGAGAACGGCAGAGAAACGGGCGGCGGAGATGCATTCTGCCCGCGCTCTGCGGCAGTGCTGCTTGATTACCTGAAAACCTGGGCGTTGCAGATCGAAAGATCGGGGAGCGGAGAACGATGCGCGGATTCGCGGGCGAACAATTGCTGAGAGCGTGGGAATGCAGCCGGGAATTGCCGGAGCAAGAGGCCGTGTTGGCTTTGCTGGAGTTGGCGCATCCGGAGCAGCCAGCCCGCGAATGGGCGCGGTTGCCGCTGGGCGAGCGCGACGCACTTTTGCTGGAGCTACGAGCCGAGACATTGGGACGGCGGATGGAGGGATTTACCGTTTGTCCTGCCTGCGGCGCGCAACTGGAATTTGTGGTGGATGCACGGGAGTTGGCGCAGGGGCTGCGAACGCAGGACAGGGCTGCCGATGATCCGTTGAACACTGCGGTGCGGCCGGCGAACACGCTCGACCTTCTGGCTTCAAACAGCGCGCAGAACGAGGAGGAGGCACGAACGATTCTGCTGGCGCGGACAGCGTGTGAGACAGCGGAGGATGCAAAGGCCGTGGACTCGGCCGAGGGTGCGAAGCGCTGGCTTGCGGCGCAGCCTGAGCCGGCCAGGGCTCTGCTAGCCGAGCGCTTCGAGCAGGTGAATGCGGCGGCGGAAGTTCGGATGCAGCTTGCGTGCGTGGCATGCGGCGGATGTCCGGTTCTCGATCTCGATGTCGCGCGCTACTTTCTGCGAGAGATTGGCGCGGCGGCGCGCCGGTTGATGCTGGAGATTCACGAACTGGCTCTGGTCTATGGCTGGAGCGAACAGGCCATTGCAGGGATGAGTGGAACGCGGCGGGCCGCATATCTGGAGATGCTGAGCGCATGAGCGGCGTATTGGACAGAATGGCGAAACGGGCGCTGGGAGCACTGCCGACAGTGCAGCCGCTCATGGCGCCGCGCTATGCGCAGATGCGCGAAGAGCCGAGTAGGGCTGCTGCCGAGTTGGAGAGGTCCGTAGAGATCGAAGCAGAAGTGCCTGTTCGCATGAATGAGGCAAGAGACGATACCCGGCGGCCTGAAATCGGCGAGTTTGCACGGAGGGAGGACAGGCCTGGGACCGCCAAGGAAAGCGTGCGCGGGTTGGAAGCGCGCATTCCGGCAGAACAGCAAGGGCATGCGAGCGCGCAGCCGGCTGCGCAACGTGAGTTGGGGACCCGGCAGGATCGCGAGAGCATACCTGCCGGTGCGGAAAGAGTGGCGGAGCCTGAGCAGCGCTTCAAGTCAGCAGGACGATGGCCTGAAAGTGCTTCACCAACATCGGGAAAAGACAGGTCTTCAGGAGATGGCGCTGAAGGTCTGACTGCGCTGGGGAAAGACGAATTGCGACGAGGAACTGCGAATCCCGGGCAATCGAGGGGCGAGCAGAAGATTGCGGGATTCTCAGCGCTGCCGGCGCGCAGAAGCGGGCAGGAGAGGAAGCGGCAGGCGGCACCTCCGGCTGAGGAGAAGACGGAGATAAACATCTCCATCGGCAGCATCGAAATGCGCGCTCCGCGCGTGGAGCAGAGGCCGCAATCAGCGCCGTTCCGGCCACGAGTGACGCTCGATGAATTTCTGCGCCGCAAACCGGGGGCACGCGCATGAGCGACTACCTGGCAGTGGGCGGAGTGAGCGCGGTGTTGAAAACGCTGCTGACAGCGAGGCTCGCCGATGGAGGACCCTCGACAGTGCTGCAGACGCCGCCCGGGGTGACAAACAAGGCGCCGGACCTGATTCCGACAGGCCAGGATGAGCCGGCACAACTGAACTTGTTCATGTACTACGCGAGCATCAATCCCGTGCTGCGCAACCTGGACTTGCCCTCGATTAGCGCGAACGGCACGCAGATGAGCAACGCACCACTGGCGATTAATCTGCACTACCTGGTTACGGCTTACGGCGCCAATCAATTCGATCCTGAGATCCTGCTCGGCTATGCAATGCAGGTTTTTCATGCTACGCCGGTGGTGCCGCGCAGCGTGATTCAGGCTGCGCTCACTGCGCTGGGCAGCGGCACTCCGTCGAACGAACAGCAACTGGTGGCCGGCAGTACGCTCGCCAGCCAGATTGAGCACATCCGCATTACGCCGGAGGCGCTGAGCACGGAAGAAATCTACCGGCTTTGGACAGCGTTTCAGGTGAGCTACCGGCCTACTACGTCATACCAGGTTTCGGTGGTAGTGATTCAGGATACGCAGAGCTTCCAATCGAATCTGCCGGTGCAGCAGCGGGCGCTGGTAGCGCTGCCTCTCACGGGGCCGATGATTGCGTCGGTGACGCCGCAGATGGCGGTCTCAGGTCAGGTGATGACAATTAACGGAAGCAACTTTCTGAACGGCCCAGCCTCGAATACGCTGGTTTCATTCAACGGCAATGCGCCTATCGCAGCCGCGACGGTGCAGGGTGATTGCGTGCGGGTGAATGTGCCGAGCACACTCTTGGCCGGCGTAGGCAATGTGCGCGTGATCTGCAATGTAACGTTTCCGTCTTCAACGACGCCGCATCCCGGCTTCGCTTCCAGTCCTGTACCGTTTCAGTTGATTCCCACCATCGAGACGCCAGCCACGCCGCCATATAAGGCCACGCAAGGCCAGCCGCTGGCGATCACGGTGAACCCCGCGGTGGGCAATCTGCAGACAGTGGCGGTCTATATCGGAGACCACGCAATTCCGCGGCCACAGGGGCCTTTGACCGGGCCTTCTACTTCAAACACGGTGACCGTGACCGTGCCGGCAAGCATCGCGGTGGGAACCTATCCGCTGCGCGTGGAGGTGGACGGTGCGCAGAGCCGGATCACGCAGGACACGAATCCGGCGAGCACGACGTTTGGTCAGTGGCTGCCACAGGTGGAGGTAAGCACATGATCACCGACCAGCAGGTGGACTTTGTGCGCGACGCGCGCGAATCGCCGGAGACGCAAGACGGCCGCCGTGGTTGGGACGGGCGGCCGGAGGTGCCGACCCTTTGGGCGGAACTCGATCGTGTGTATCGGCGTCTGGCACCGGACGCGGACGATAAGCGCGCAGCGTCAATTCCGCCCGCAGCGCTTTCAGGGACTCCGGGACAATGGGATCCAGTTGCAAGAATTCGGGAGGCCTTTGATCTAAGCGAGTTTGAGCTGGATGTGTTGCTGCTGTGCGCCGGTGTGGCGCTGGATCGTCGCTTTGGCGCGGCGATTGCCGCGATACAACCGGATGCAGCAGTGCCTACGTTTGGACTGGCGATCACGGTGCTGGAGAATCCGCATTGGAGCGCCGTGAGCCGCGTTAGGCCATTACGTTACTGGCGTCTGATCGAGATGGGGCCAGGAACGTTGCTGGAAGCGCCGCTTGCGATTGATGAGCGGATTCTGCATTTTCTGCTTGGCGTGCCGGCCGCCGATGCGCGGCTGGAGATGGTGATCCACACTCTTGCAAGAAGCGAGAAGCAGGTGGGTGCATGGGGTACGGCGCTCGATGCGGTGGCAGAGCGCGGCGTAATGCGTTGGCGCCGGTCTGCGCAGAGAACGATTCTCTTAACCGGAAATCAGTCGGCGGCACGGGCAGCGCTGTTCCACGCGATGTGCCGCGCGGCCGGATGGCACGGATGGGTGCTCGATGCCGGAGACCTGCCTGAAGTAGCCGAGGATCGCGAGTGGCTGGCGCGGGCCTATACCCGCGAAGCGGCGCTGTGGCCGGCCGCGTTGCTGGTGAAGACTGAGCGCCTGGAAAATGCGGCGCTGCTGGAGGCGTGGCTGCGCCGGGTATGCGCGCCGGTTGCGGTGGATGTAGAGGACGGTTCGGCAGCCGAACGGATGAGCGGCCTGCGGCTGGCCGCACCTGCGATGACCGCCGGAGAGCGCAGGGTGGAGTGGCAGCGGCGGCTGGGTCCGTTGGCTCCAGGACTCGATTCGGCGCTGGACCGTGTGGTGGAGGCGTTCGCGCTGGATGCGGCGGAGATTCGCGAGACGGCCGAGGCGATTGAAGAAGAAGCTGCTCTGGAGCCGGCAGTAGCCGCGGACGCAGGCGAACTGGCCGCGATGGCGTGGAGGCTTTGCCGTACGGCCGCTCGGCGGTCGCTGGATGAACTGGCGGTGCGGGTGGAGAATTGCGCCGCGTGGGAAAATCTTGTGCTGCCGGAGCCGCAGACCGCGATTCTGCGGCAGATTGCGATTCATGCGCGGCAAGCCGCGGTTGTGAATGAGGAGTGGGGATTCGCCGGACGATATGCGCGCGGGCTTGGGCTTTCTGCGCTATTTGCGGGACCGAGCGGCACAGGGAAGACGATGGCCGCAGGCGTGCTGGCGCATGAGCTCGATCGCGACCTTTACCAGATCGATCTGGCAACGGTGGTGAGCAAGTACATCGGCGAAACGGAGAAGCATCTGCGAAGGATCTTCGATGCAGCCGAGCGTAGCGGCGCAATTCTGCTCTTCGACGAGGCCGATGCATTGTTTGGAAAGCGCAGCCAGGTGCGCGACAGCCACGACCGCTACGCCAACCTGGAAGTGAGTTACCTGCTGCAGCGGATGGAATCGTACCGCGGCATTGCGATTTTGACTACGAATATGCAGAACGCGCTGGACCAGGCTTTTCAGCGGCGGTTGCGGTTTGTTGTGCAGTTTCCGTTTCCAGATGGGCCGAGCCGCGAGCGCATCTGGCGCAAGGTCTTTCCGGCGGCCGCCCCGACGGAAGCACTCGACTACGGGAAGCTTGGGCAACTCAGCGTGACGGGCGGTTCCATTCGCAATATTGCGCTGCTGGCCGCGTTTCTTGCCGCGGATGCGGGAGCGCCCATCGGGATGCAGCACGTGCTGGAAGCGGCTCGCACGGAGTACGCGAAGCTCGATAAGCCGCTATCGCCGGCCGAGACGAGGGGGTGGGAATGAAGGCGGTTCATCTGCACATTGGCCGCATTGTGGTGGAAGGCTTGCCGAGGGCGCAGCAGCGGCAATTTGCACGTGTGCTCGAAGAGCGTTTGCATGCGTGGGCGGCGAGCGGAGCCGCAAGCCAGCTTTCGAGCGGTGCACACGTGGAGATTCCCGCGCTGGATGCGGGACTGCTGAGACCGGGGGCAACAGCCTCACAGGCGGCGATGCAGGTGGTGAATTCCATTGCGCGCAGCGTTGGCGCCGGTGGACAGGGCGACAGTCTGCGCGCATCGGCGAACGCAGGCGGCGGGGAGGTGCGAGGTCATGTCTAACATCTCGCCATTGCTCGTGAAGGGGGCGATTCTGGTGTTGGAACCGAACACCGGGATTCCGCTGAACACCATCCACTTTGAGTACAACCCGGAAACGATCAGGCGCAGCCTGCAGCCACAAAGCGTGGGCGATCTTCCCGACCGGACCGAAGTGCTGCGCCTGAAAGGGCCACCGATCGAGACCATTCAGTGCGAGATCGAAATCGACGCGACCAATCAACTTGCCGCTCAGGACCCGACCGCGATGCATCTGGGAATCGCGCCACAGCTATCGCAGCTTGAATTGCTTATATACCCATCCAGCTCGGTGCTGATTGCGAACGAGGTGCTTTCGATTGTGGGAACCATCGAGATCCTTCCCATGTCGTCGAACCTCACGCTTTTTGCCTGGGGAACGAATCGCGTGACACCGGTGCGGCTCACGGGAATCGAGATCACCGAAGAGGCATTCGATCCGCGCCTGAATCCGATCCGGGCTAAGGTTTCGCTTTCGATGCGCGTGCTGAACATCAACGACGTAGGGTTCCTGACGCCCGCCGGTTCGCTCTACATGGCCTACCAGATGGGCAAGGAATCCATAGCGCAGCAGTGACGCTACGGTGGAAAGGGAATTGCGATGGATAATGCACTGGCGGCATTAGTTCAATCCGGAGTGGGGACGGGCGCGCCCACCAATCCCAACAGCCGCTACTACGGCAGCGGCGTGGAGCAGATCAAGCTGGCGAACGGTCTCGTTGTCTCGTATCTCTCGCGGCGGATCATTCCGCAGGCGAGCATTTACTCAAAGACGCAGAACTACAGCGTGATTGCAGGCGACCGGCTGGATAATCTGGCGGCGCGGTTCGTGGGCGACCCGATTCTCTTCTGGATGATTGCCGATGCGAACCGAGTAATGGACGCAAGCGAGCTGACGGCGGAGCCAGGCCGCTCAATCCTGATTCCGCTGGTCAGCGGCATTCCTTCGGGGGCGCGCAATGGTTAGTCCGCTTTACCTGACGCTGTTGATCGGGCCGATGGAGCCCATTCCGGCGCCGAAGCCCATTGCCGATGCGCTGGTCTCCGTGGAGGTGACGGAGAGCGCGACAGGCCGCAGTGGGTTTCAACTGGTTTTCACGCTCGGAGACAACAGCATTCTGGAGACTTTTTTCCTGCTTGCAGGTGGCGCGCCGATGCCTATCATTCGCGTGGTTCTGCTCGTTACCTTTCCAGGCATTCCGCAGGTGCTCATGGACGGCGTGGTGCAGCACACCGAAGTGCAGCCCGACGCAATGAGCGGATCGTCAAAGCTGGTGGTTACGGGCCAGGACCTGACGGCTCTGATGGACCTGATCGATTTCAGCGGGTTGCCTTATCCGGGAATGTCGCCGGATGTGCGCGCGCTGGCAATTCTGGCCAAGTACTCCATGTTCGGGGTTGTGCCGGAGGTGATTCCCGTGCCGGCGCCAGATGTTCCCATTCCGGTACAGCAGACGCCATCGCAGAAGAAGACGGACTTCCAATACCTGCAACATTTGGCGGAGGAGGTGGGATATGTGTTCTATTTGGTTCCCGGGCCGTTGCCGGGAATGAGCCATGCGTACTGGGGGCCGCAGACACGGCTGGGAATGCCGCAAACCGCGCTCAACGTAAATATGGATACATGGACGAATGTGGAGAGCCTGAATTTTCGCTATGAGCCGCAGAATGCAGTGCTGCCGATGGTTTTCATTCAGGACCCCACTACAAAGATCCCGATTCCCATTCCGATTCCGCCGGTAACGCCATTCGATCCACCGATGGGACTGGCAACGATGCCTCCGCAGAAGGTTGAGTTTTTAACGGACACGGCGAAGCTGAATCCAGCCGTAGCACTGATGAAGGGATTTGCGCGGGTGGCCGAGACCTCAGACGTGGTGGTGGGCGATGGGTCTCTGGACGTGATGCGTTATGGACGGCCGCTGAGGGCGCGGAGCCTGGTGGGCGTTCGCGGAGCCGGAGTTGCGTTCGACGGGATGCACTACGTGGACCAGGCAACGCACCGCATCAAGCCGGGCGAATACAAGGAAAGCTTTGTTTTGAAACGCAATGCATTGGTTGCGAATACGCCGGTGGTGCCGTCGCTGCCGTTCTGAAGTGCTGGTGCAGTGGCGACCGGCGAACAGTTTTGTTGCGAGGGATAAGAGGTGAGTGGTTCCTATTACGGAAAATACCGCGGCACGGTGCTCAACAATGTCGACCCGATGATGCTTGGCCGCCTGATGGTGATGGTGTCAGACGTTTCAAACGCAATGCCGTCAACGTGGGCAATGCCCTGCCTGCCGTTTGCAGGAATTCAGAACGGTTTTTATGCCGTGCCCGCGATCGGTTCCGGCGTTTGGGTTGAATTCGAACAGGGCGATCCGGATTATCCGATCTGGACGGGCTGCTATTTCGTGGTACCGGAGGAAGTCCCGCTGCTTGCGCACGCGACGCCGCCGTCGACGCAGGCAGTGGTGATCCAGACGATGGGGCAGAACACGCTGATGATCAGCGATATGCAGGGGCCGACAGGAGGAATTTTGCTCAAGTCCTATACGGGCGCGATGATCTCTATCTCCGAGACCGGGATCGTCATCAGCAACGGCCAGGGCGCGAGCATCGTGATGACCGGGCCGTCAGTGACGGTAAACGAAGGTGCGTTGGAGGTGACCTGATGGCTGGATTTCTGTTGCAACAAGGGGCGGTGGTGATGTGCGCGCACGGCGGGCAGGCCACGCCCTCTGTGCCCAATCCGCGGGTAACGGTCATGGGTATGCCGACGGCGACCACTACGGCGCCGTGGGTGGTGGCCGGATGCCCCGGTGTTCCATCGGCAGTGCCGCCGTGTGTAACGGCACAGTGGCTGCTGGGCACCGTGCGCGTTACCTCCATGGGCCAGCCGCTGGTCGTGCAGTCGGGAACAGCGATTACTGCGCCGGGAGGAGCGACCCTGCTACCGGTGTCGATGCAGATGCGCGTGCAGGCTATGTGAGGATGCGATGAATCTCGCCTTTCCATTTTCGTTCGACACAACGGGCCGCACGGCGCAGGCATCGCTGGCCGAGCATGTGTACGACATGATCGAGCTCATCCTCTTTACTTCGCCGGGCGAGCGCGTGAATCTGCCCACCTTTGGCAGCGGCACGGCGCAACTTGTGTTCGCACCCAACAGCGACGTGCTAGCCGCGGCGCAGCAGCAGGCTATCCAGGCCGGATTGCAGCAGTGGCTCTCCGATCTGATTCGCGTCAACTCGGTGGCGGTTGTGGCTCAGGAGTCCACACTGCAGGTCACCGTGGTGTATACGCTGGTGGCCAATCAGGAACAGCAGTCGCAAGAGTTTCTTTATGCGGGGCCAAAGCAATGATCGCCTTCTGCCAAAATCCGCGCCGCCGCGAGCTGGTGCTGCAAACGCCGGGCGTGAACGGACTTGACTATCTCGAAGTGCTGGGCGCTGTGGGATGCGGAAGCCGGTTGGCGCTGACGTTTCTGAAAGACGCGCGCGGTCTGGCGCTGGCGCCGACCAACATCGCTTTGACGGGCGATACCGTTCTGCAAGTGACTGACATATTGCCCGCAACCGATGAAGACCCACTGACCGTGATGGTGCAACTGGACACGACCGGAGATTTTTCACCGTACACACTTGCGCTGGTGACGAATGAGACGAACTCCGATCCGCCGCCGGGTATCGATCCGCAGTTGAATACAGCGACCTTCTCGTTCAAGGCTGGCTGTCCTACGCCGGTGGATTGCAGTACGCCGCAGTGCTGCCCTTCGACGCTGGCCGCGCCGCCGGATATACATTACCTGGCGCGCGATTACGAGGCCTTTCGCCAGGCCATGCTCGACCGCATTGCGGTGCTGGTTCCCGAGTGGACGGAGAGGCACGAGGCCGATCCAGGTATCACACTCGTCGAGGCGTTGGCCTACGCTGCAGACCGAATCAGCTATCTGCAGGACGCAGTGAACACGGAGGCATACATCGGCACGGCACGCAGCCGGATTTCACTGCGGCGGCACGCGCGGTTGGTGGACTACCACGTAAGCGAGGGCGCAAACGCGCGCGCGTGGATCTGCTTGCAGGCGATTCTCCCCAACATCACGGTTCCCGCGAGAACGCAGTTTTTCCCGCTGGTTCCGGGCGTCGCGCCTTCGGTCGATCCGGATCTGAATCCATATGCTGCATCGATACTGCAGAACAGTGCCGGCCCAGTGTTCGAGAGTATGGAGCCTCGCACGCTTTACGTGGAACAGAACCAGATGGACTTTTATACCTGGGGTAATGGAGAGTGTTGTTTGCCGGTGGGCGCAACCTCGGCAACACTCACCGGCACGGCGCCGAACGGTGCATATACAAGCCTGAAAGCGGGGCAGGTGCTGATCTTCGAAGAGGTCAAGGGTCCGCTCACGGGCGAGGCGGCCGACGCCGACCCGACCCACCGGTGGGCGGTTCGGCTGATTCACGCATCGACGACCGACAACTCCGGAAATCCGCTTACCGATCCGGTGAATCCCGGCGTGCGGCTCACCAACATTGTGTGGAACAGCGAAGACGCGCTGCCGTTTTCACTTTGCATCTCGTCTGTGACCAGCGATGGCACGCCGGTCTCGGGCGTATCGGTGGCGCGCGGCAATGTGGTTGCCGCGGACCAGGGAACTTGGACAGTGAAGGAATCGCTGGGTAAGGTTCCGGACGTGCCACCTTCCTCTGTGGGTGGCCTGGGATGCAACTGCGAAACGGCGCCGGGTGCGCGTGTTCCGCGGCCGTATTTTGAGCCTGTGCTTGCCCATCAGCCATTGACGTTTGCTGCTGCGTACAACACCAATGTGCCGGTCGAGCAGATGCCTTCCGCTGCGAGCTTTTTATCGCCGGATGTTACAACTGCCGCACCGCAGATCGCGGTTACGAGCGACGACGGGAAGCCATGGCAAGCGGTTGAAGATCTGCTGAGCAAAGATAGCGAGTTCGCCGGGTTCATCCCTGAGATCGAATGGGACGGAACGGCCCATCTGCGGTTCGGCGACGGGACCTACGGCGAGGCGCCCGCTGCCGGTATTGGGTTCATGACTACGTATCGCACCGGCAACGGTGCGGCGGGCAACGTGGGCCGCGAGGCACTGGCGCACATTGTCATGGTTGGCGGCGCGGGCATCACCAGCGTGCGCAACCCCATGGCTGCAGCCGGTGGCGCCGATGCAGAGAGCATGCAGCACATTGTGCAGGTGGCGCCGTTCGCATTCCAGAGCCAGATGCGCTGTGTCACCGCAGCCGATTACGGTGCGATGGCGGCCAAACTGCCTCGCGTGAGTGAGGCGCAGGGCACGCTGCGCTGGACGGGTTCGTGGTACTCGGCTTTCGTCAGCATCGATCCGGCGGGGCAGTGGACCACGGCGCTTGCGTCGCAGGTGAAGTCAGGCCTGGACCGGCTGCGCATGATGGGAACCGATCTTGTAGTGGAAGAGGCGATCTTTGTTGGCCTCAACATCGGCCTGGAAATCTGCGTGGCGCCGGGCTTCTTCCAGGGCGATGTGTACGCAGCACTCTGGAAGAAGCTGGTGACCGGCGGTAGCTGTGGGGGAAAGCCCGGCTTTTTGAACGCTGCCAACTTTCGTTTTGGGCAGACGGTGTATGCGAGTCCCATTGTGGCTGCAGCACAGGCGGTCACCGGGGTTGCAGCAGCCAGGCTCACGATATTCGAGCGCATGGATTCACCCACGCCGGCCGGCGAAACGCCTCCCGCCGAGCTGACGATGGCTGCAGTTGAGGTTCCATGCTGCAATAACGATCCGAATCACGCGGACAGGGGGATACTGACTCTCACGATGGATGGTGGCAAATGAGCTGCGGATGCAAAGGCACAGGCGAACGGCTTTGCGGCTGCTGCGCGGGTTTGACACAACTGACGCCACTGGCGATTGCCAACCGGCCTGCGCTGCCGGCGATCAGCTATCGCGTGGGTACGTATGCAACTTTTCTCGCCAGCATGGAAGCAGCGCTTTCCGGAGCCAACGTCCCCGCGCTGGCTGGTCTGCGGACGCGCTCGAGTGGCGATTTTTCCATTGCGATCATCGATGCGTGGAGCGAAGTGCTCGATATTCTCACCTTCTACACAGAACGGCTCGCGAACGAGGCGTACCTTGGCACGGCCATTGAGGGCCGCAGCGTCTTCGAACTGGCACGGCTGGTGGGCTACAAGCCATCGCCGGGCGTGAGTGCTTCTACCGTGCTTGCGTTCACGCTGGCCACGGCGGCAGGGTCGCCGGCCGTTGTCCCGATCGCGATGGGAACGCGGGTGCAGAGTGTGCCGGGACCCGGGCAGAAACCGCAGGTCTTCGAGACATCGTCGGCGCTAACGGCAACCATTGCCAACAACGCGATTCCCGCGGCCACTTCGCAGCCATGGCAACTGAACGGTGGCGATACCGCAACGTGGATTGCCGGAACCGGCAACAACATTCAAGTGGGTAACGTGCTGCTGTTCCTCCACGCACCCAATGGCATTCCGGCGACGGTGGGACCTGGAGCGGTTTGCTACGTGACATCGGTTACCGTCGACTCGGCGAGCGGAAACACATTTATCACCTGGGACCAGCCGCTGCCATCCGGTTTCACGCAGGGCGAACGTGAAGTGAGCTTGTATGTCTTCCGCACCAAGGCGGCACTTTACGGAGCGAATGCGCCGGTGCCTGGGATGTTCGCGTCCGCGACGCTGAACAATATTCCTCCTTATTCTGGCAACGCGCCCACAAATCCGACCGATTGGCCGTGGCAATACACGGAATACAGCAATGCGATCAACTTGAACAACTCGTATCCAGGCTTGAACCCCGCGGCGCACGGCGCCAATGCGCCGGCTGCACAGGCGCAATGGATGGTGTTGACCGGGCCGCAATATACCTCGTTCTTCCAGATCCAGAGCGCTTCCGAGTCGAACCCGGGGCTGTATTCGCTTTCCGCGAAGACAACGCAACTGACGCTTTACAGCGGAACGGTTCTATTCGGCGACAGGGCGTTGACCCTGAATGAACTGCTATGGGAGTTTGTGCAGGAAACGCGGGTGACGACGGCGTATGTGCAGAGCCAATTGCTTCCGTTTGCGAACCTGCCGCTGACAGCGTGGCCGCAGAGTGGCGCGTATCCGCTGAAGACGGGCATGCTGGCGCCGACTTCCGGCACTTCGATTTTGCTGGCCGGTCTGCAGCCCATTGCTGAAAACGCGCCTATCGGAGTAAGCGGCAAGCGTGTGCGCATCGTGCCGAAGATTGCGCTGAGAGGTTCCGGAGCGGCCGAGGCGAACGGCGGATTTACGCCAGCGGGTGCAACGGGCGCACTTCCGGTCAGTGCCGGGCAGCCATTTCTGGTGGATGCATTTCCTCCCGCAGCAGATGCGAACATGAGCGGTAACCTGCTGTGGCCGGTGCTCACCGTGACCGGGCAGGCGGGGACCTTATCTCTACCAGCGGGGAATGGCAACTTCGAACTGCAGCCTGCAGACACATCCGATCCCGCGACCGGCGAGGCAGCTATCGTTTCACTTTCTACCGTCAATGGCCAAGACAGTCCGGCTTCAACCACCGCGCTCACGCTGGCCGCACCGCTCACACGCATCTACGACACGGCGACGGTACGCGTGAATGCCAATGCCATAGAGGCTACGCATGGTGAGACTGTCATGGAGATCATGGGCTCGGGCGATGCGACAAATGCAGCCCTGCAGTTTCAGTTGAAGCAGTCGCCGCTCACGTACACATCTGCGTCCGTACCGGGCGGCGTGCAGTCCTCACTGCAGGTGCGCGTGAACAACGTGCAATGGACGGAGGTTCCGAATTTCCTCGCGTCGGCGGCGAGCGACCGCGTTCACGTTACGCGCCCGAACTCTGCAGGCGGTCCGACGGTACAGTTTGGCGACGGCGTGCAGGGATCGAGGACACCGACAGGCGTTTCCAATATCCAGGCGAAGTACAGGAAGGGAATTGGGATTGCGGGGATGGTTGCGGCAGGGCAACTGACGCAGC
This sequence comes from uncultured Acidobacteriota bacterium, assembly GCA_963830225.1. Taxonomy (GTDB): domain Bacteria; phylum Acidobacteriota; class Terriglobia; order Terriglobales; family Acidobacteriaceae; genus Telmatobacter. Next base: position 698,269 of record CAWHLO010000002.1, read on the forward strand.
CGCTCGATCGCCCGCAAGGCTTGCAGAAGGTGACCAATCCGAGCGCCGCAACGGGCGGAGCCGATCCTGCGACGCCGGAAGCGGCCCAGCAGAGTGCTCCGCTGCCCACGCTTACGCTGGGGCGCGTGGTCTCCCTTGAGGACTACCAGAACTTCGCGCTGGCATTTGCGGGCATTGGCATGGCTCTAGCTACGTGGACGTGGTTCGGCAGCACGCGCGGCATCTTTCTCACGCTTTCCGGAGAGGATGGAACGAAGCTAAGCGCGGGCGATGAGATTGTGCAGAACCTGATGCAGGCTTATCAACAGTACGGCCTGCCGAACATTCCTGTGCTGCCGGTTTCGTATGTGCCGCAGAACTTCGAGATAGGCATGCAGGTAATGGTCGACTCGCCCACTTACGATCCGGCGATCGTGATTCCGCAAGTTTGGCAGGCGCTGAAAGCTGGGTTTGCCTTTGGCCGGCTCGCTCCGGGTGAGAGTGTGGCGGCCAGCCGCGCAATCTCCATTGCGCAGCAGGTTGCGGGCGTCACGGCCGTGAACCTGACGGGCTTTAATTTGAGCGGCGACGCGTCAGGCACCATTGCAAACATGCTTTGCGCCAACGGTCCTGTCCCCGGCAACCCATCGACCGGCTCGCAACCCGCGGGAGCGCAGGTGCTGCTTCTCGATCCGGCCAGCGAAGGCAACGTGGTGGTGTGGCCATGAGCAATACACGTTCCCCCATCTACTCACTCTTGCCGGCGGTCTTCCGCATGCGCGATGCCGCGCAGGGAGGGCCACTCGAAGCGCTCTTCGAAGTGCTCGAAAGCCAGTACGGCATCGTGAAGGAAAACGTCTGGCAGCTTTACAACGATCAGTTCATTGAAACCTGCGCGCCGTGGGTCATTCCTTACATCGGACAGTTGATCGGCTTCAACACTGTGTATACAGCCCCGTTGACGAGCCCCGACAGCCGTGCGGAGGTGGCGAACACTATCGGCTACCGGCGGCGCAAGGGCACGCTCGTAGCGATGGAGCAGATTACCCACGACGTTTCAGGCCGGACCACGATGGCCGTGGAGGAGTTCAAGCGGCTGGTTACAACGCTCAGCCTGCGCGATGTGCGGCCGCGGCACGATGCGACTGCTGACCTGCGCAACGTCTGCGCCCTTGAAGACCAGAACGGGCCTTTCAACCGGCTGAACCGCACCATTGACGTACGCAACATTACGCCGCGTGTTCGCACACCGCTCTCGCCGGATGCGGCGCCACTCGAAATTGCACTGCACGGGGCGGGGCGCTTCAATATCCCCGAAGTGGCCGTGTGGATGTGGAGATGGCGAACCTGGACGGTGACCGATGCGCCTGCTTACCCGCTTGGCAATGGAGGCTACTTCTTCAGCTCACTCGGCGGCCCGGTCCAGCTCTTCCAGGCAGTGCCCGAGGAGCCGGCGCCATTTTCGTGGCTCATCACGCAGGCCGATGTACCGGAGCCGATTCGGCTGCGGCAGGCGTGCAGGGACGCTGGGAAGTTCTATCCCGGCAGTCTGCAATTGATAGCCGATGAGCAGCCGGTTCTGGTGGATCAGATCCTGTTCGCCAATCTGTCCGAATTCCCCGATGGCCAGGTTTGCACCGTGCCGGACGGCATGATCGCCATCGATCCCGAGCAAGGCCGCATCCAGTACGCGGCCAACCTGCCGCTGCCTACCTCCCTGCGTGTGAACTACAACTACGGCGCGGCGGCAGCGATTGGCGGCGGACCTTACGACCGCAGGCCGTATATGGTGCAGCCGGGGACACAACCGGGAGGCACGTTTGCGAACAGCGCTTCGCTGTTTCAGGCTGTGGTGGGTTCGGCTGAGTATCCCACGCTTGAGTCAGCCGTGAAGGCGTGGAATCAGCTTCCGCCGAATTCGGCGGGAATGATTCTTTTTGAGGATTATGAATCCTGCAGCATCGACCTTACGGGACCGAATGCAATCCAGATTCCGGCTGAAAGCTGGCTGCTGATCGGCTCGGCGAAGTTGGCGCCCGATGGCACGCCGGAGTGGAGTGACGCGTGCGTTGCTTTGCGAGGGGATATCGAGATTGTGGCGCCGCCCACGACGCTTGGGCCTGACGGTCTCGCGTTGCCGGTGGGTCAGGTGCAGATCAGCGGCGTGTGGTTGAGCGGACAATTGATTCTCTCCGGAGAAGAAGCCTGCGTGCAGGTGGCCGATTCAACCCTTGTGCCCGGCATTGCGCTCGATGCCAAGGGTAAAGCTGCTCATCCCGGCGAGCCCAGTATTACGGGATCGGCACGGAGCTTCACGCTGAGCCTCAACCGCACCATCGCGGGACCTATCACATTGGCCCCAACCTGTACGGCACGCATTTGCGACGGCATTCTGGACGCGGGCTCGCCATACTGCGCTGCCTTCGCCGGAACGGATTTTGCCCGGGCGGGTGCAACGCTGCACGTTGAAAACTCAACCATCATCGGACGTGTCTGGGCGCAGGTTATCCGGCTTGCATCGAACACCATCTTCTACGCGCGTCTTGGCAGACGCGATCCCTGGAAGGCGCCGGTTTGGGCTGCACGGGTGCAGACGGGCTGCATGCGCTTCTGCTGGTTGCCGGCCAGCTCCATTACGCCACGAAAGTACGAGTGCCTTCCGCCGGATGCCGCGAGCGAGGCTGCACTCGATCCCAAATTCATTACGCTTCGCTTCGGTGAGCCTGGCTATTGTCTGCTGAGCGGCGATGTGCCGGTGGCAGTGTGGAAGGGCGCTGACAACGGTTCGCAGATGGGCGTCTTTTACCAGATTCAGGAGACTGAGGCAGTTTCAAACATTCAAATCCGCTCCGCCGAGTACTTGCCGGCCACCCTGGAACGCGGAGTGTTTTTGATTCCGTCACGTCCGGTTCACGAAGAAGTGCCGATCATGCAATACGGCTATGGAATGTACACCAGGCTTCGCAGGTGCGCCGCGGGCGCAGGCCAGGACGCCGGAAGCTGGGAAGACGAAGTGCCAATCGGAATTGGCATCGGCTTGATATAGGACACGGCCGGGAAAGAGTTACTGGCCACTAACCACTCGAACACGACAGGCAGGACCTTATGCAAGGTGATTTCAGCCGCATCCGATTTAACCCCGCCAAGCAGTACACGGCGGTGCTTAAGCAGCAGGGGCGCGTCGATCTGGATTCAGACGCGAACGAGCAGCGTGCCATCGATTCGAATCTGCGAGAGACCACCAATGTGGACGTGATTGGCCTCTATGGCGGACCGGAAAATAGCGCGGGATTCGCGATCAGTATTGAAGGAGAGCAAATATGGATCTCTCCCGGCCGCTACTACGTTGAAGGCATTCTCGTAGAGAATCCAAGGCGGCTGAGCTACGACGAACAGCCGTATCTTATCGACTCAGACGCGAGCGCGGCGGATCTTCTGCGGCAGCTCACGGAACGCGGCAGCGGGGCCACGCTGCAATTCGTGCTTGAAGTGTGGCAGAGAATGGTCACAGCGCTGGACGACCCCTGCCTGCTGGAACCCGCGTTGGGACAGGCCGACACCACAACGCGGGTGCAGACTGTGTGGCGCGTCGTGGGCTCAGTCATTACACCACGGGTCACAAGCAATTTAGACCAGCCGCGGATCGACCTTAAGGCCGTGGATGCTGTTGCGGAGTTACGTTTCCGGAACCCGTCTGCGCTGGGCGGGGCGATCAGCCAGCTTTCCCCTTGCTGCCAGACCATGTACGGCAGGCGATTCAGAGTGGACCACAACGGCCAGATGCGCGCCGAGCTTGCGCAGGGCGGCGGTGGTTGCGGCTGTCAGCCGAATCCCGCGGCGGGGTATCAGGGACTGGAGAACCAGCTCTATCGTGTAGAGATTCACAAGGGCGGAGACCTGGGGACCGCTACCTTCAAGTGGTCGCGTGAGAACGGTTCTGTGGTGGTGCAGGTAACAGCGGTGGGCATCAACAGCAAGACCATCACGGTCGCCAGTCTCGGCCCCGACGCGAATCTCGGCTTCCAGGCGGGACAATGGGTGGAATTGAGCGACGACTCGAATCTCTTTGGTACAAGACCAAATCAGCCGGGCACACTCTACCAGATCGATTCCATCTCACCGGCGACGCTTCAGGTTACGATGACCACGCCGGTGCTGGGCATCGATACATCGCGGCACGCGAAGATGAGGCGCTGGGACCAAACTGCCGCCTCGGCCACTTCGTCAGGGATCGCGTTGTCGAATGCTCCGGTTCCTCTCGAGAATGGAATTGAAGTAGCGTTCCGCAAAGGACAGTATGAGCCGGGCGACTACTGGACCATTCCCGCACGGACGGCGAACGGAAGCATTGACTGGCCGCCTTGCGACGGAGACGGGAAACTGTATCAACCGGCAAATTATATGCACGTCCATGCGGCGCCGCTGGCTTGCGTGCAACTGCGCGGGCGCCGGGAAATGCTTTTGCTCAAAGGCCAGGCCACGGCAAGCAACAGCAAATTTGCAGTCAGCGACTGCCGCCTGTTGTTTCCGCCATTGACCGCGATTGAAGCCAACACAGCGCCGGAAGCGCTGCATGTCAGCGCGGTCACATGGCCTAACGACGACGTGATCACCGTCGATGCGCTTCTGGCCAAAGGACTCTCCGTCACTTTCGATCAGCCCACCACCTGTCCGTGGGGAGGCGGCAATTTTCAGGTCCAGTTAGAGGCCCCATATTCCTCCGGGGAACGGGCGGTGATCATCAACAGGTCGGTGTCCGGCACGCCCAGAGGCACATTCGAATATCCGCCTGGCACCGACTGCTTCATTCGCAACGTTTTTTCGCTCGATCCTCCGTGGGGTGTTGTCGTCTCCGGCAAGCAGGTGAGTTGGATGACCGCCGTCTCATCCAGCGACCCTGTCAACTACGCTGCTTACACTGTGTTTGAATTCCTCAATACGCTGCTCCGGTGGCAGCAGCCTATTGGTTTTGGCCGCGTCCGCATCCGTCTGATCGGTTCGTCGGTATACGCGTCCGGTAATAGAGGCAAGATCTACCTCGACGGCCAGAGCTTCGGAAAGACCAGCTCTCGCGTTGTGGACGAAAGTCCTTGTGTCTCACTCACTGAGCCCAGCGGAGACTCCCTCACTGTTAGCGATTACGAGAGCTGGTTCTACCTTGCCCCCACCGTCTACGTCACCAGCGTAGTTATTAAGGGCATCAACAACGGCAAGGAGGTTACAGTGAATGCTCTCAAAGTGATCGTGAACGCCAACAACCAGGTTACAGGCCTGCAGATTGGCGAATCTGCAGTCGTTACCGAGCTACACGCCGTCATCACGCTCAGCTATCCGCCCGTTGCACCAACTAAAGTCAATCTTGCTTTCAATCCCGTGAGCGGACCAACTGCTTCCAGCGTGGCTTCCATCGCCTCATCGGTCGAGATTCCCGCCGGGCAGCTAACGCACACCACTCCCATAACCATCCACTCCAACCCGGGCGCGAAAAAAACGGATGTAGTGTCGCTGGCTGCCAGTGTTCCCATACTGCAGTCTTCTTATCCAGCGCCTTCGCCGCCGCAGCTTTCCATAGCCGGCACGGCGCCGCCGCCAATTCGGATCATAAAACGGCCATTGCCCCCCAAGAAATCCAGGTGATCGTTCCGGGCTCAAGGCGAACAAGGGAGGGTTCCATCGATGCGCGCTGTCTGGTCATTCTGGGGCAAGCCGTTTAAGGCGTACAAAGGCCGTATCTGGCGCGAGCCGAAGCACCATCTGCTCGCCTGGGGACTTTCTCTGAAGCTTGCACGCCAGCATTTCTCGGCCACACAACTGGTTACGGATACGCCCGGCAAAGCTACACTCGTTGACGAACTTGGGCTTGAATTCGATGACGTCTCAACCGCGCTTGACCAGCTTGAAGACGTGGATCCAGGCTGGTGGGCATTGGGAAAACTTGTAGCCTACAGTCTGCAGGACCGGCCGTTCGTGCACATCGATACCGACGTGTTTTTATGGAGGCCGCTGCCTGCATGGCTTGTCGCGGCTCCGGTCTTTGCACAGTGTCCGGAGTATCACGCGCTTGAGAACGCCTGGTGTGGGCCGAGGCACATAGAGTGGCTATTCGAGAGCCGGGGATTGAGCCTGCCGGTTGAATGGCAGTGGGCATCTTCGCGCAACACGATCTCCTTTCGCGAGGAGAACTGCGGCATTCTCGGCGCGAACCGAGTTGATTTCATCCGTCATTACGCGCTCACTGCAATCCGAATGGTGACCGACCCTGCACACGGCGATTTGTGGGCCGCGTTGCCCGATAAGAGCGGATTCAATATGCTGATCGAACAGTTTCTACTGACAGCGTGCCTGGAATATCACCAGATCGACCCCGAATCTCCCTTTCGCGGCGTGCGAATACGCCACCTCTTTCCCAACTGGTCAGAGGCGTACAATCCGCAGGCCGCTATGCGTGCCGGATATACTCACCTGCTCGGCGACGCCAAGAGCAATCACTGGGTGGTCGAGCGTCTTGAGAATCGAGTCGCCCGGCTTGACCCGCCATTTCTGCACCATTGCCGGCGGATCGCTCAATCCTCCGCAATCATGGGGACGTGAGATGAAGACCAGTTGTTGTCCGCACCATACGATTCAAACCGGGTGCTTCTGCCAGGCGTTTCTGCGATGTACCCGTCGAGCAGAGATGCGGTGACCGGCGATGCGCGGCGCCGGTCACCGCGGCCGCACCGCGCCCGTTTACAGCAAACGATTGAAGTGCACTTTCGAATTTCCTCAAGAGGTTCTTACAACGATGCCCGCGCCGGTCTCCACGCTTTTGCCGAAGCACCAGCACAAATCGCCCACGCCAGCGGCGCGGTCTAAAAAGGCGGATACGGATACTTTCCCGCTGGAGCGGCACCCCATCCGCACGGTTCTCCCGGCCGGCCCGGCCTCCATACCGGTGGAGGCACCTTCCTCAGAGGAGGACACCCTTTCTTCCGCCTCGGTTGAAGCTGCCGTCGTCTCCGACGAGTCTTCCAGCGAAGCTGCGCTGAAGACTCCGACGACAGATCCGCTCGAAGCGGAGGCCAACATGGCAGCCGAGCAGGCGACTCGCAACAGTTCTCCGTCTCGCGCGATTGCCGGAGAGATCTCTGCACCGCTGCGCCGCCTTGAGGACGACAATACCGTCCCCGCGGCCACGCCGCCGCACGCCCGGCAAGCATTGCATTCTCCGGGCTTGCCTCTCGATTCCACGACTCGCGCCCTTATGGAGGAGCGCTTCGGCTGGAACTTCGCTCCCGTCCGTATTCACAGCGGTCCCGCCGCCGCTGAATCCGCATCTCTCATTGGTGCTCAGGCCTACACCGTCGGAAACCATATCGTCTTTGCGAGTGGCCGACTGCAGCCGGGCACGCCCGAAGGCCGGCACCTGCTGGCTCACGAGCTCGCCCATGTTACTCGGCAGTCGCAGGGCGTCGCCCGCGGCACAATCCAGGCGCAACGCGACCCGCATTCAGCCAAGCTGAAACGTGCAAGACGAAAGGGCGTTCATTTCAAGGTCTGGATCGATCACCCCATGGGGCCGGCGGAGTTGATGCGTACGTTCATCCGCCAGTACTACCATCTCCACAAAGAGTCGGAGGTGAAAAAGAAGTTCCCGCTCTGGCATTGGGAAAGCTTTCCCCGACAAGCCGCTGCTAAGGGTAAGCACTTCATCAATCTGCTGGTCATCGACCCCACTCAAACCGAAGTGGAAGCAATGTCGAAGGAAGAAAGGGCAAAACTCAACAGAGAGACGGACCAGCGTTTCTGGAAGCAGACCCACTACAAGCCCGGCAAGAAACTCGGAAAGTCTGCCGAAGACCGGGAGAAGGCACGGGAATGGCTGGGCGTACGTGCCGACATCCTGCTGGAACGAAAGCAACTGGAAGCGATCCGGGCTCTGCCAAAGGACATAAAAAAGATTCTCTTTGCCGGTGGCCGGCCGCTTGTTCCCGACGATTACCAAAAGATTTTGTCTTTGGCCGACAAGCTTAGCAAACTCACGCCTGCGCAGCGTCAGGACTACCTGAGTAAGGTGAACGCCGACACGGATAGCTTCAGTGAGTTGGAGGCTTCCATCGATCGCTACATGTTTAGCCAGAAGCTGCAAGCCGCAGAGGAGGAGAAGACAGAGAAAGCCGCCGAAAAGCTCTTTGGTCTCGAAGATCTCTACAAGCTATATCGAGCCAAAGAAGCTGCAAATCAACGGGAACGGATTGTTACCGACATGGGCGGGTACAGCCCGGCCGTTTCACTTGCAGCGGCAGACGCCACGGCTAAATTCACAATTGCTCTTAAAGAGAGCCACTTCAAGAGTGAAAGAGAATTTCTCGACGCCATTGAGGCGTATCGGCTTCGATTCCGCTCCGAGGCTGTTCACCTTGCCATGGAGGTGCTGGCTCGTTACGAACACATGCTCTTCCTTGCTCGAAAAAGATACTCCAATCCAGCCAATGCTGCCGCGTTGGTCATGCACATCAGTGCAACCAAGGCGAAGGAACATTACAAGGAAGCTGAAAGCAAAGCCACAGCGGCGAGCCTGAGAGCGTTTAGCGTCGACCCGGAAGATGTCCAAGGTGTCATGCAGGCGGGCATGGAAGCCGCCCAATTGAGAGAGCAAAGCCATCAACTGGAGACGCAGGCGGAAAGCGAGGTGATCCAGGCCTCCGGTAACGACCCTCTCATCGACCCCAAAAAACTCGGCCGCGGGACGGACCGCGAGAAGCTCGCAAACCTTAACGCCGCCGGAGCGCAGCAGTACTTGCTGCAGGTCATCGAAGACCGGGAACAGGATCTCGCCAAGGCGCGCGCCGCGTTTGTTGAAGATCCTGAGCGCATCTTCAGCCAGCCGGAGCTCGTTGAAGCAACCAAACAGTCGCAGCACATCGGCAAGAACACAATCTACTCTCGGATCATCGACGACTACATCGCCAACGAAAAACAGAAACACCTGTTCAGTTCCATTGTGCTAGGCATCATAGCGGTAATTCTTGCCGCACTCGTTCCCGGTGGCGGCTGGGTTGCCGCGGCGGCGCTTGTCGCCGGCGCCACCATCAGTACGGTGCAGGCAATCGAGACCATCGATGAGTACAACAAGCATGAGGTCGAGTACCGGCTCAATTTCATTCAGGACGAACCCTCGCTTGCCTGGGTGGTTGTGGCCGTGGCTGCGGCCGCGCTCGATATGGGCATGGCTACCTCGGCCGTTCTTAAGGCGTCCGCTACCGGCCTCAAGGAAATTGAGGCTCCGCTCAAAGCCTTTTCTGAAGCCTCTGACGTAGAGACTGCAGCCGCCCGCCTTAAAACGCTGAATGCCAAGATCGATGAGGTCGAAGGCCTTCAAAAGGAGGTGAAAGAAGCCCTCAAGGTCAAGGCGGAGGCTGAGTTGGGGCTGCGCAAAGCGCTCGGTAAAGCGGCCGGAACCACCTACGCCTCGCTGGGAGGCGCCGTTGATCCCACGCCGGTGTTCGAGGCCATCTATTACGGCATCAAGAAGGGCGCCAACACCATTACGAAGCTGCGCGGCGAGACCAAAATCCTTGCGCTGATGGGTGATGTCACAAAGATGTCCGGGGCCACGCGCGACGAATTGGTGACTGCCTTTGAACAGGTGAAGAAGATTATCTCTATCGGACAGCAGCGTGGCATGGACGACGCAACTATACTCACTTACGTTGACCGCCTGGCCGCGCAGCGCGCCCAGGGGGCGGCAGCTTTCGAGGCAGTCACCGAAGATATGGGCGCGTGGAGCAAGCCCAGGGTGGCCGCAGGGGGCGCCACGGGCACAGCAGCTACCAGTGGAAAAACGCCGGTGATCGACACCGGGCCGGGAGTTGTCCCTGACTCGCGAACCGCTGGTACCGGGGGAATTCAAAAGATTGAGGAGAAATACGATGCGCTTGGTGTAAGGAGCACAACCATCGAAGGCGAATTGAAGCCAGGGATGAATCGCATGCTGGCTCCCAATTTCAACCGTGCGTGGAAGCGGAGCGACCTGGCGGACCAGATCGCCTCCAGTTTGATTGCACGCAAAAACATGGACCAAGCGGCAGCGCGGCAAGCGGCAGATGCGCTTGCCGGCAACTATGAAGCAGCCCATCTTTGGGGACCGGGGTTCGGCGACGAGGCCGCGGCCGGAATGCTTTGGGCTCCCATCGACGTAAATCAGAATATGCAGAACAGATTTGCCGAGTTGTTTGCCCGCGATCTCCAAAAGGCGGTGAACAGCGGAGGGAAGGTGACTATTACGGCCACCTCGATTCCATTTGACAGCGAGACACTGATCAAGAATGGCTTGCCCGCAAATGCGAAGTTCCTCGAACACGCGGAGTATAAGATTGCGGTCGAGATGCCTGGCAAGCCGCCGATGGAGGTACGAATCACCGTGACAGCCGGCGTACCTGGCCCGAAGGCCACCGGCAGTATAGAACTGGATCCTCCCGATCTTGCCGAACGGTTCATGAAGTACTTCAAAAAGTGAAAGGTCTTTGCGGCGCCAGCCCCACGGCTGGTTGGAACGACATCAGCTACCGAAAGGCCGAAAATACGGGTACACCAGGGAGATGGTCGACAAGATGCGCCGGATAGAGGGCAATTAGCGCGGGATTATCCGAAAGCAGATACGGAGCCTCGAGGAGACCTTCTACACACGCATCCGAGGGCATTGAAACGTCTCGTTCGACGCTTCGCCGGCTTGTAGAGCAAGCGGCATGGCGAACTTGCGCGTTTTCGGGAGCGTACGTGCGCTTCGATCAGCACGTGGTGTTCACACACGATGCTTTCCGCGCGGACGACCTTTTCGCGCTGCGCAACCAGGCCGGGTCTGAAGTGGACAGCGGATGGTCGGTTGCTCCAGTGCCCGAACCCGGCGGACAGATTGACATGAGCCAGCTCTCTGCAATCCCCATCTACAACATGGTCGACAGCTATCCTGAGCTGCTATCTGTCTTTACTTTGCCCACCGGCTATCTTGTCCGTCTCAAACGAAAACGCGTCGTCGAAATCAGCGATCCCAGCGGAGTTGTGCGCTGGCAGTAGACCCCAGTGCGGTATTATTCCTCGTCGGTGGCCAGTCTGGCTCGCTGAGGCGGATGCCTGTTCAGGAGGAATTCCTGAGCGAGCGCGAAGGCCATGCGGCCACCGGTTCCGAGTATCGTTCCGCGGAATACGAGCCCTAAGCTGCGGTTTTTCGGTGGATAGTACGCGTTGGCAAGAGCGCCGGCGACCAGGTCGCCACCGATTCCGGAGAAGTTCACCTGGCGCCGCCCGTTATCACCGTAAGTGAGAAATGCGCACGAAAGCGCATGGAGGAAACGGGAACGCTTGGAACCGGTGCCCTGGTAGAAGTAACGCGGGTCCTGGTGCAGAAGCGATGGAAGCAACGCGTTCCCGACCAGGACGTGAGCATAACCGCCGGCAAAGGTAGCCCCAAGGCGCTGGCCGTATCCCACCACGCCGCCACGGTAGCTGGGCCAACCAGCAGCCTGATATATGGCGGCATTTACTGCGAATCCGGCGAGCGATACCGGGTCAGTGAGGGCCTTGCCTGCAAGCCGGAATTTCAGCTTGGGTGTCATCGGTACCGGGTTGCTATCGAAATTGACATAAAAATTCGGAATGATTCCGAGGATGCGCTGTGTTTCCTGAATCCTGACCTGCTGGATGGCAAGTTGCTCTTCGCTGATCGCTGTCACGGAGAAGTGCACAGTGGCCGGCCGGAGGTGGATATCTGTCAGGATGAAGTATTGCCCTGGCTTGAGAGTGATTGAATGCGAGGTCCAATCCGCAAATCCGTGTGCGGTGACCTTAATATGGAGCTTCTTTGCTACTGCAACATCTGTGAATCGGAACGCGCCATGGTCGTCAGCGGTCACTGTAGGGTGTTCACCGGCACCGCGAACCTCAAGAACCACTGTCGCGCCCGGGACAATACCGCCATTGATGTCGAGGACCGTGCCGGTGATGGTTCCTGGTTGCGGTTCGGGCGCCGAAATTTGCTGCGCAGTAGTTCCTCCTACCAGGCAGAATCCAGCCAAAATAGCGTAAATGGCTGTAAAGATTTGCCTTATCACGTACTCGCTCCTGTTGCTGACGTATTTAAAGGGATACCGGTGCTTTGGTTTCAGCCGCATCCGGAAGGGCATTGACTGCGCCTGCACACTTTGGGCGGCGCCAGTGCTTCTCTAGCATCACACTATAGCCAATCGCAACTTGCATGCCAAATCGGTAGTACCGCCAAGTGCCTGCAGAGAAATAAGAGAAAGTGGAAAGAGCCGGCGGTGAAGTGGTAGAAGACGATTTTTCCCTGCTAACCCTCTGCAATCACAACCGAACCTGCGGGAGTGCCCCAAGCAGGAGCCGGCCTGCACTTGGCAGAGACGGGGAAAGCGGGCATTATGCCCCGATCGCGTTCTGGAATTGCGTTTCGATGGGAGAGTCCATGAATTCGGACGGCACGCCAAGATTTTGTACGTTACCGTGCCCACCTTTGCAGCGGATTTGGCGCAACACGGCGCTTACATCCGCGAGAATGCTGCCTGCGGAGCGGCGGGCAGGTAGAGGTTTCTGCCTCTACAAACCCGCGAAGCTCTCGTGGCTACTGGTTTCAAAGACTTCGCCATCGAAAACGACAAAACGATGCCGGCGAAGGTGGGCAGTGGTATCCAGTGGCGAATGACGCGTCAGAATGAAGCGGCTCAGGAAGCCGGGCTTGATCCAGCCAAACTTCTCGCGGAAGGCAAGTCGGTCTGAGCTGGCTCCTGTGGCGGAATGAATGACGGCAAGCGGAGAAAATCCTGCGCGCTCCATCATTTCCAATTCCTCTAGAAAGCCAAGCCCGTGCGCCACGCCATAGGAACCGGCATCACTGCCCGCGAGGACTTGCACTCCCATCGCATGGGCCTTCACCAGGCTCTCCGCGTGCCGGTCGAGAATCTTCTGCAGATTGGCCACCACGGTTGCATCCCAGCCCATTCGGTCTGCGTGATCCACCTGCTTTTGCACCGGCGCAAAGGTCGGCACCCAGGCAATCTGCCGGTCGCGCATCTTCGCAAGCTGGTCGTCGCGCAGAAAGAAGCCATGCTCGATGCTATCCACGCCGCCCGTGATTGCCCGCTCGATTCCGGCATCGCCCGAGGCGTGCGCCAGCGTCTGCTTGCCGAACGATTTGGCTGCCGCAACAAACTCCGCGATTCGTTCCGCCGTCATTTGCGGCTCAGAAGTCACAGCGCCTTTTTTGAAGTTGATGATCCCGGTAGGAATCAGCTTGATGCGATAGGCCCCAGCCTTCACACGTGCCTCGACGCATTGATGCGGCGAGAGGCAGTTCTCGAACGGCTCAGCCATAAAGCTGCCGTAACGGCCGCGGTGATGAATGGCCGCGCCGGGGCTGTCCACATAGGGCATCACCGGTCGATCTTCGCTGGCGGACTGTCTGTTCAATGCCAGGCCCACACCATCCTTGTCGCCTGCGTCGCGGCAGCCTGCGATGCCGAGCCGCACCAGCTTTTCCAGTCGCTGCTCAGCCAGATCCAACAGTCTTTCCGGCGTCTGCTTGAGATGAGCTGTGCGCTTATCCGCGTCCAACTCGCCGCCTTCAAGAAAGAAGTGCACGTGCGCGTCAATCAGCCCCGGCAAAAGGGTGAAATCCGGCAGGTCGCAATCCGGCTCCTTCTGTCCGTCGTCCAGTAAATCCCGCGGGGGAGAGTCTGCTCCGGCAAATAGAATGCCGTTGCTGTTGTAGACAACATGCGCGTTGCGCAATGGCGGTGTGCTTCCGCCGTCAAGCAGCGCTCCGACACGCAGCCAGACGCAGCGCTCGCCAGTTGCCCGGGGAATGGCGACAAGCGTATTTACAGTCGATGATTCCATAGTCAGTGATCCCATAGTCGGTGCTCAGTGATTGGCTCTCAGAAGTCGAAGGCCTCAACCTCTCTGCAGATGGTCATGATGGCCTCTGCCTGGCGAAAGCCGGAAATTTCATGGGTTTCGCCATCCAGCGGCCGGCCCGCCTCCAGTGCTTCGCGCAATTTTGCCACCATCGGATGATCGGCAGGCAGCGGCGCCGGCGATTTTTCAGGATTCGCCAAAGCAAAATCCAGTCCTGCATTCATGCCCAGGGTGAGATAAGCTTTTTCCAGTTCTTCACGGACCTCTTTTGGCGTGCCCCATGCAAAGTTTGAGAGGCCAACAATTATGTGAATACCTTGCAGATCCGGGTCCGCGCTGATCAGCCGCATCGCATCGAGCCCGGTGTTCACAAGACCATAGGTATCGGCGCCTACGGGCGCGAGGCCCGGATCAATAATGATCTGATCGTTGCGGCGGCCAGCTTTCGTCACCAGCAATTCCACAAAATGTTTCGCCGCGCGGTACGAGTCTTCGGGATTCAGGCATTGCGCAGTGCCGCCGGGCACAAAGGTTTCCGAGGCCATCACGATAGCAAGAGTGTCGTAGTGCTTTACCAGTTCGACCATCTCGTCGAGGTGCTCGCGCGAGGCCGCCAGGGAGTTGAGAATTGGCGGGCCACTCTTTTCGCGGTCATAGTGCTTAAGCGCAACCTTGTGGTACTCGACAGACGGATTGTCGAAGGCAATGGGTGTGGATGTCGCTTCCTGGATGGCGGGAATTACATCCGGAAGAAAGTCAAGCATCTCCTGCCGGCGTACCTGGATGCGCTGCGTGCCGTCAAGATTGAGCGTAAGGTAACTCGCGCCCAGCTCCGATTGCCGTTTCGCCAGTTGGCGATAGCCATCAAGATCGCGTGCGGTGAAAGCCTTGCGCGCACGGGCGTAAGAGTTATTCATTAATTCGCCGACGATGTGCAGTTTTCGATTCATTTCTTCTGAAGCTCCGGTTGAAGAGTGCCGGACTCCGCATGAGCGGCGGCCCGTTTGCTATTGTGATCGCGGTCAAGCCACGAATTTGCCCAAGCGGACGTTCCACGCAGGCCTTGATTCTGGACAACAGGTACGTGATCGAGCAGCATCTTTTCGCGGCCATCGTGCTTCAGCCGCTCGTAAGCGCGCAGCCAGATGCAATCGTCGTATCCGTCCACCTCGCACCGCCCTTCGCGCGTGCCTCCGCATGGGCCGTTGCGCTGGTTCTTTGCGCACTGCGATTCCGGGCACAGATATGCAATGTCGGGCAGGGAACAGTCACCGCAATCCTTGCAGTGGAATAAGGCTGCTTTGCTGACGTGCTCGAGAATGCGCAGCGGCTTCGGTCCCTGCATCGGGTCTTTG
Source organism: uncultured Acidobacteriota bacterium (assembly GCA_963830225.1). Taxonomy (GTDB): domain Bacteria; phylum Acidobacteriota; class Terriglobia; order Terriglobales; family Acidobacteriaceae; genus Telmatobacter. The sequence continues at coordinate 713,508 of CAWHLO010000002.1, forward strand.
GCATGCTCGCAGGCCCTTGCACCCCATCGGGCGAACGCCTTACCGGGCGTAAACATGGTGTCGTGCGACCACTTGGAAATCTGATAAACCGTGGTCACATGCTTTGAATGCCGCCGCGGCCGGAGGGTTTCCTGTTGAGGATCGGCAAGGCCCGTGGCCGGGTTTTCGGCGTAATAAAAGAACTCGTTGGGGCGCGAAAATCGGATCTCGCGGGCAAACTGCTTCCAATCGTCAGGCGCGAAACTGCGTTCGATTTCAAGAATCTTTTCGATTGCGGGGAAGTTGTGCACTCCACCCAGATAGACGCCGCGGAATCCGAGACCGCGATATACTGCAATTTGTTTTGCGGCGAATTCGAGAAAGAATGCCTTGCCCCGGTCGGGCGAGGCGCTGCGCTCGCGGCAAAGGTTCCATAGTGTATCGCTGACCACAACGCCGGGAATACGGCCCTCGTGGAAGAGCTGCGCCACACGCGGGCTGAGCAGGTAAACATTCCCGATGAGCGGCGTCTCGTTCATCTGGTGCGCATTCATATAGCAGCGCAACTCACTGATCTTTCGTGAGTCGAAGCCAATTTGGTTGATGATGAACTGTGCGCCGCACTCGACCTTCTTCTGAAGCTTCAGGTACTGGGGAATGACCTCTCCCTCTCGAAGCTTGAAGTTTGTCGTGACTGCTCCAATGCAGAACTGCGTCTTTTCAAGGCGCTCCTGGGCGCCCCGGGCAGACTCGCGCGTCAACCCCTGGTTCATCTTGCGCAGCAGTGAGATGAGGCCTACGGAGTCGATATCGAAGACCGGCCGCGCCTGTCCATCGTTTCCCGATACGGGGTAATCGCCGGTCATGGCCAGAATGTTGTGGAAGCCTTCGCTGTTCAGCATCCACGCTTCGCTCTCCAGTCCGTTGCGGTTAAGGTCCTTGCAAGTGAGATGGATGACCACCTCTTTTCCCGCATACAGGATGGGCCTGCCCAGCACGAGCGGCGCAAGCTGCGGATTGCCTCCAGCGTTGTCGGTAATCGAGATCCAGTCGATCACGGGGCTGGCAACGAGATCGTTGGCAAAGTTGCGAGCCTTAATTGCGCTCGTCCCGGCCATGGAACCACGCACCGACACCAATTCCGTAGCCACAAGGAAGCGAGTCGGATCGGCGAGTTTTTCGCTGAGGGTCTGCATAGGCCGGAAAATTGCCTCCTCAGGAGGTTATCACGTATTTATTCGAGGCTCGAATTATTGTGACAATTTAAATCCTAAGCCGCTCCCAACTCGTCCGGCAAATTCTTTTTCAGCGAGGAGCGTAAAACACTGGCACGGGAGAGGTGCGCGAGGAGCAACTCGTGGCGATCTGGCACTGTTTTCACCAGCTTCCGCAGCCCTCCGGATGTAACGCGCGCCACCAGTGTCCCTGCAAGGCGCAGGAGTGATATTCTGGCGCGTTCTCTCAAAAGAACAAGGAGGATAACTTGAGAAAGGGCATCATTCTTGCAATCGGGGCGCTGGCGTTTTTGGTGGGGTGCAAGAGCCAGGGCAACTCGGCCGACGCCATTCATCTTCAGCCCAAATGGAAAGGGCAACCTTACCATATCTCGTTTGATACCAAGTCAACCAAGCCGAGCACGGCGGGCATTACCATTCCAGACATCCAATTCAAGGCGAATCCTCAGGCATTGGAGAACAGAGCCTGCCTGATCGTGCGATTCGAAGCTCCTAAGACCACGCAAAATCAGTCTATGATGAACCAGATCGTAATGGGGCCGACGGATATCCATGGCGCAGAGGGCACTCTTCCCGCAGAGTACATGAATGTGGCGGATACGAGTCTGGCGCATCTTCTGGACTCTTACCACATCAAGGGCAAAGTCAAGGTATCGGTGCTGCTTGCCAGGTCATCGATCAACAGTCAACCGGGCAATGATGAAATTGCGGAGAATCAACTGTCTGATTGGCTGTCGACGGAATTGGATTACAAGGGCCCGCGTCGAGCCCGCTAGCCCTCGACCGGTCATGGGATTTATAGAGCGCGGGAGCGGCCAGCACCAGCGCAACGTCGGAATGAATTGACTCTCATTCTGCGATTCCAGCCGCGTTGGTTCTCCAACGAGGATCAACGCGGAGTATCTTTGGTAACCACTTGATCAAACTCCAGAACCTCTTGTTTCGTTCTTGCGTACCGGGTCTATTTGCAATCGAGAAAAAGACGTTAACCGGAAATTGCAGTTTCATGACTATAATTTGGCAAACCCGGATTTATGTACCGGGCTCGACCGCGACTCCCCCGCGGGTGAAGGCAAGCACCCAATCCCTTCGCCCCTTGTGAGACACGAGTCTGTCGGACCATCCTGAAAAGGTGGGGTGCTCGATAAGCTATGTCGATCATTCGAAAGTTCACAGCCAAGATAGGATTCGGAGAGCGGCGCCGTGATGGACGCGTTGGTGTCAGCTATCTGGAAGCATCGTACTGGACCGGTATAGAGCAGAAACGTGTAAGGGTCAAGGATGTCAGTCCGACCGGTGTCTACGTGGTCACTGACGATCGCTGGCTTCCGGGCACGAATATTCTCCTCACCCTCCAGAACGCGCAAAAGCGATCGCTTTTCGACGATCTTGCCCGTCCTGAAGTGCGGATGGCGGCCAGAACGGTTCGCACCGGTGAAGATGGCGTTGGCCTGACTTTTGTTCAGGACCACATCAAGACGTCCACGTGGCTGAAGCTGATGAACATCGCCACCAGTCTGGTCGTTCACAACGATGCCGTCCGCGTCTTCCGCGTCACCAAGGCGCTGGCGTTTCTGCTGCGCATCTGTCCCTCCTGCGAGGAGCAGGTGCTGAAACTCATCGCGGAAAACATGAGCAACGAACGATGTGAGCGGGCCATTGAAGTTGCCTTGAGGGCCGAGGAAATCATCGTTTCACAGAATCGAACTCCCGGAACAGGTTTGCCGCCCGGCCTGGTCTTGCACATTTTGGAAAACGGCTCGGAGATTGGAGACGATCGCCTCCAGCAGAGTTGGGGCGGAATGCTGGCCGCGTCCTCTCTGGAAGCCTCGAAGCCCGAAGCGATCCTCCGCTACATTGAGCTGCTCTCTGCGCTTGATCCGTGTCCCATTCGCATTCTCACTGCGGCATGCGCCAGAGCTATGGAAGTGGGCTGGAAATCCAAATTCGTCTTCGACGCGCCCCTTGTGTGCTCGCTTGCGGAGATCAAAAAGATCGCGGGAGCCAGGACCATGGTCGGCATCGAGCAGGATCTCAATCGTCTCTACCAGTTGGGCCTGCTCGAGAGGACGGAAAAGGTCAATTCTCTGGATCCGATACAAGAACCAAACCTGACGCCGACTGCTCTGGGACTGCAGCTTTACGCACGTTGCACCGGGCAGATTTCCGCCCCCGAAGCTCTCGAGGTTCCTGAGCCTGAAACGGTAAGCAGTTCCGATACGCTGGCAGCGCAGGCCGCCGGCGCGGCGTCTTCCGAAGAAGGCTAAGCGCACACCGGGCTGTCCGGCGCGCCTCTGCTGTTATGCCCGCAGCCTCTATTGCACCAACTGGCAACGCGCAACACGTCCGGCAGCGAAGACATGCTCGCGGGAGCATGCCTTCGTGGCGTCCTTGATTCTCTTGATTCTAGTTATCGACCGGCTCGGGAACGGCCAATTCAATGTCGATCTGGGGCGTTGAGAGCATGGTGTTATGGATCGTGCAGTGGTGCACTGACCGCATCAGCGCTTCTGTCTGCTCCTCGTTCAGCGGCACCGGACAAGCCACCTGGATTCGGAAATTTCCGAGCCGTCCCGGCTGCTTGAGCTTCTCGGCTGTGATTGTGACTTCCACGCCGCTCTCGGCCAGATTACGGGTCTTCAGATATTGCGCGGCATAAAACCCGGCGCACGATCCCAGTGAGGCCAGCAGTAGCTCTGGCGGTGTCATGCCGCTGTCTTCACCTCCATTGTCCGTTGGCTGATCGGAAATAACCGTATGATTGCGTGCCTGAATGGCGAATTTAACGCCGTCAACTTGGGTAACCTTCAATTCCATGAGCGAACATCTCCCTTTCAATAGAATAAAGACCTCAAGGAAGGGATTTGTTACAAAGGAGATTGTTTAGCAATTTTCGTTGTCGAGTGACGTCTGGAAGTCCCATCGCAAGAGGTTGATAGAACAATTTCCAGATGAAAATGGCGCTTTGGGCTCAACTTGCTGTTCCGGTAAACTCGTGCACACCCCGGGCCGCCGCCATCTCCCGAATTGCTTCGATAACCACCTCCGGCTCATCGAGATGGATCCAGTGCTCGCTCTTTGCCGCAATCACCTGCCGCGTCTGATCGCCGATCCGTTTCAGATCCTCATCGGTTAAGGGCGTCGATCTTCCCGGCGTCAGCACAACTACGGGAATGCCGCGTATCGGGGCCGCGCCGGCCATCTCCTTCACGGTCGCCGGAATCCCTTCCAGGTAAGCGCACATGCCCCTGTAAAACCACGGCTGCGACCACAGAGCCACGATCACCGGTCTGGCCTCGTCCGGCATTTTGGCCACCTCGCCGCGCACCCGCTGCAATACGTGCTCGCAGTTCTCGCCGGCAAAGTGCGCCAGCCGTTCCGCCAGCCTGCCCGACCCCAGAAACAGCGAGCTCAGCCCAATGCGCGAGAGTCCACAGCGCGCGCAGGGCACCGCACTCCGGCACAATCCTTTTGCAATGGCTAGTTGTCTCGCTCTAGCCGGCACAAACGGTGGCCACTCCTCGCAGCGCATTGGGTCCACCAGCACCAGGCCGGCCACTTCTTCGGGATAGAGCAGGGCATAACGCCGCATCGCCAACCCGCCAAACGAGTGCCCAGCGAGGACAAATGGGGGCTTCACGCCTGCGAGCTGCAGCATTTCGTGCAATTCTGCGGCAACATTCGCGGGGGTTCGCTCTGTGTGGCAGGGGTCACTCCATCCAAGGCCCGCGCGGTCATATGCCAGTGTGGCGGTTTCTTGCGCCATCGCCGTTTGAACCGGCAGCCAGTTCAGGCTGCTGGCCCCGATCCCTGCCTCAAAGATCACCGTCGGTCTGCCCGTGCCTTCTTCACGCAGATAGAGCCTGCATCCGTCGCCCAGCGTCACGTAGCGTCCCGCCCGGGTATGTTGCCGCCTGTCGCGCCACTCGGCGACACCCTGATACACAAATCCTGCCAGCAACAAAGCAACAGCAAGAATGGCAATCCACAACGCAATCTGCATGCGAGTACCCGCGGGCTCCCCTATAGCTCAGAATTTCAAGGAACGCGCGCAAACGCAAGACACCGCTGCGCCGGCATCCTGAAGGCACACGTGCATTCGCCGCGTACTGGCTGTCACTGCTCTTGTCCGCCAGCACACGCAATACAGCCATCCCCTCGCACGCAAGCGCGAGGCGCCATCATCTACTTGAAAAGGGAAAAAAGGAAAACGAACTACCAGAAGAAACCCTGGACGGCAGAATCAAAACCCGAGATGGGCGGTTCTTTCCTAGTCGAGCGTTTCAGCCGTCTCCGATTTCGGCGCGACGCCAAGTCGGCTACGCGTCCTTCCCAAGTGGTCTTTACCAGCGGCTAATACCGGGCTCGCGACCCGCCGCTTCCTTTTCGCGCCTGGTAGCAATCCCGGCAATAAACCGGCCGGTCGCCACGAGGTTCAAAAGGCACTGTTGTGGGCTGTCCGCAACCCGCACAAATCACAGGTGTTGTCTGTGCTGCAGCGGAACGGTAGCCGGAGCCCCCCTGATCGTTCTTCTTGGCTTGCCTGCAAGCCTTGCAACGCTTCGGGGTCGAGTAACCGCGTTCCTGAAAGAACGCCTGATCGGCAGCGGTGAAGGTAAACTCACGCCCACAGTCGCTGCATTGAAGTTGTATATCTCCCGCCATGGGAATCCTCGTTTTGTGATTGTATCGCGCATTTTATATATTTCGCGTAAGTTTTCTTTCAAATTTATTAAGTTAGCCAAAGCACCGATTTATTGGATGACGGTCCGCAGCCCCGGCGCGATATAGTCTTCCTCAGTGAGCAGCGAAACTTGAACACCGTAGCCAGGCGACTCTCGTAACCTGCCCGGCTTAAAGTTACTCATTCATCTATGGCCACCGGCACCAATCCGGAATTCGAGAAGGAGTGTATCGGCCGCATCCTCGCTGGCGAAAAGCATCTCTTTCACACGCTCATACGGCCCTGTGAGCGGTCCATCTACTTTCTCCTACTCTCACTCCTGCGCAATGAAGCTGAAGCCGAAGATGCCGCTCAGGAGACCGCTATCAAGGTTTTTCGCAATCTGCATCTTTATCGCGGCGAGGCGCAGTTCCGTACCTGGGTCCTGTCTATTGCACGCAATGAGGGCCTGGGTCGGCTGCGCCGCGCTGAGCGCCGCCGCGAAGAATCCCTGGACGCCATAACCGACACCGATTCCGGCGATTTCACCCCGACCCTGCTCACAAGCTGGCGCGAAATACCCCACGAAACTCTGGAGCGCAGGGAAGTGAGCGAACTGCTTCGTCAGGCCGTCCAGGGGCTGCCTGAGATTTACCGTAACGTCGTGCTGCTTCGCGACGTCGAAGAGATGGATGTGCGCGAAACCGCTGCCGCACTGGGTATCACGGAAGGCGCCGTCAAAGTGCGCCTCCACCGTGCCCGGGCTCTGCTGCAGCGGGAACTGGCGCCAAAACTGAAAGGCTTTGCCCCCAAGAGGGCTAGGTTCTTTGGGTGGGGCGCATGAGGATTGACTGCAAACACGTCTGGGAACACATCTCCGCCTACATTGACGGCGAGATGGACGCGGCTCTGCGCGCAGATATCGATCGCCACCTTGAAACCTGCGAGATTTGCTCCGCAGTCCTCGATTCCACGCGCAACGTGGTTGTCCTTGTCGCCGACGGCCGCGTCTTCGAACTCCCCGCGGGCTTCAGTGACCGGCTACACGCACGCCTCGATCGCGAACTGGAACTCACGAAACCCACTTAGAGATCCATGCTCAGAACGCCGAAGCTCCATGATGCAGCATCGGGTGTGTCCACGCCTCAAGCGCCACCAGCACCAGCGTGAGTATGGCCAGAATCACCTGGATGCGCTCCGAGCGCCGCTCCTTTGGGCTGATATCGCGCCTGCGCCACTGCGCCGAAGGCAGCCGCCGCATTCGCCAGATCCACGCCAGCACCAGCAGATTGACGACTGAGCCGGCAATGGCAACAATCAGCATGGGAACACGGATTGCCGAACGATGGAACGCAACCAGCGGTTCGTACATACTGCCTGCCACCAACGCCCCCACGCCAATCGCCACACGCAATGCGCTGATGGTTACCACTGCTGTGCAAAGGCTCTGTGCAACCGCAAAGACCAGGCTCACGCCGGAAAGAATTCCCAGGCGTCTCAACTTCTCCACGTAACCTCCCATTCCAAAGCTCGGGGAATTGTGCTGCTTCGGGGGCAAGGACAGGTTAGCGTACCGTGCCATACGCGGCCAATACGTATTACTTGCCTGCGTTGCGCTTGCCGCTTAATCCATAACGTAAGCGTTCTTTGTTGCGCGATTTCAAAGAACATCCCATCGACAAGATCGCCTTGGCAAATTTTTTATGTTCACATGACCCGCTAAGTTGTAACCTTTATCCACGGTCGCGACTCACAAAAGCTAACCGGCGCCATTTCCCCAAAGAATCACCCAAAGGCGGCCCCGGTCTTTAAGTCAGGACTTCAACGGACATGCTGAAGCAATCCAAAATCCCTGCATTTCCGTACCAGGGTTAGCACCGATTCTGCGGAGATGGCCTGTGTGCCCCTCCCGCAAGCCCCAACCGGCGGAGGTCAACCGCCCCAACCCCCAAGCGAGGTCAAAAGCTCATGAAGAACCAGTTCAATGCACTACTGCTCACGGCAGCGCTCTCCGGCCTGGTAGGCGGAACCGCAATTGCGGCGCAGGCGGCCACCCCGGCATCCTCGTCCTCTAATTCCCCCGTCGTCGTCAATGCCGGTCTCCGCTTTGAAGGCACCAACGCCAAGATCACCAAGCACTCCTGCAAGGGCAAAAACGATTGCAAGGGCCAGGGCGGCTGCAAGTCCAGCGACAACGGCTGCAAAGGCAAGAACAGCTGCAAAGGCAAGGGCGGTTGCGCCACTGACGGCTCCCCGATGCCTGGTCACGTCTAGTCACGAACCGGGGATCGGCCGCGGCAAGCAACCTGGCTCAAGCCGATTCCCAACACCATGAACCACGGATCACGATTGAATGATCCCTGAACCCGGAACCTTTATCCCTGCCTTATGCGTAACCGCTTCAATGCGTACCAGAACCACGGCGTCGGAATCGGCCTTCGCATTCCGCACTACGCGCATATCTTCTCGCGCAAGCCCGTGGTCGACTGGTTCGAGATTATCTCAGAAAACTTCATGATCGATGCCGGCCGCCCGCTGGCTACGCTCGATCGTATCCTTGAGCAGTACCGCGTGGTGCAGCACGGCGTCTCTATGTACTTTGGCTCCGTAACTGCACCCGATCCCGAGCACCTGCGCCGCCTCAAACAGCTTGTCCGGCGCACCGGCACGCCCTGGCTCAGCGATCATCTCTGCTGGGGCAGCGTCGATGGCACGTACACTCACGACCTGCTCCCGCTTCCATACACTTGGGAGGCCGTGCATCGCACCGCCGAGCGTGTGCGCCAGGTGCAGGACTTCCTCGAGATCCCCGTAGCCGTCGAGAATGTCTCCAGCTACGCCGCCTTCACCGCATCCGAGATGACCGAGTGGGAGTTCCTCAATGAAGTCGTCCATCGTGCCGACTGCGGCATTCTGCTCGATGTGAACAACATCTACGTCTCCGCGATGAACCACGAGTTCAATCCCATGGACTACGTGAACGCGGTGCCAGCCGAGCGCGTTGCGCAGATTCACATTGCCGGCCACTCGCGCTACGAGAAATACATTCTCGACACGCACGACCATCCGGTCATTGACCCGGTTTGGCAGCTTTACGCTCGGGCTATCGAGCGCTGCGGTTCCACCCCCACTCTGCTCGAATGGGACGACCGCATCCCCAGCTTCGACGAAGTCCACGCCGAAGCCAAAAAAGCCGAGCGCTACCTGCACCCGGAAGCGGCTTCACTCACGGAGGCGCACAAATGACGGCCCCGTCCATGGACCTGGCTCATCTGCAGCGGGAAATGGCCGCCGCCGTCATGCAGCCGCTCACGGCTACCGACGAGATGCGCTCCGAATCTCCCGACGGCCGCTCCATGACAGCCGTCGCCGAGTCTTTCATTGTGCCCAACAGCCGCCTTACCGCTTTTGAGCGCCTGGAAATCTACAACCGCCAATACTGGTTCCGCGTCCTGGGCGCGCTCGCTGAAGATTTCACGGTGCTCCGCGCTGTCGTTGGCAGCCGCCGCTTTGAAGCACTTTCCATCGCCTACCTCACCGCGCATCCCAGCCGCTCTTTCACGCTGCGCAACCTGGGCTCAAAGCTGCCCGAGTGGCTTGCCGCCAATCCAAAGTACGCCGGCCGCCGCCACCGCCTCGCCCTCGATGTCGCACGCATCGAGTGGGCCTTTGTGGAAGCTTTCGACAACGCCGAACGTGCGCCGCTTACGCTTGATCAAATCGCCACCCTGGACGGCAACTCGCGCCTGGCCTTGCAGCCGCACCTGCGCCTCATCTCCCTGGACTACCCAGCCGACGATCTTGTCTTGGGACTGCACAGCCAGGAGAAGCGCCAGACCAGTGAAGCCGGCATTGAGCACGACGATGGCGCCGAGCCGCCAGCCAAGCTGCCACGCCTGCGCCGCCGCCCTATATGGCTGGCTGCACACCGTCTCGATCTCTCCGTCTACTACAAGCGTTTACAGCGCGAAGAATTTCTCACGCTCGCCGCGATTCGCGAAGGCAAGCCCTTTTTTGAGTCACTCGCCGCCGGATTCGCCGAGTCGCGCATCCCCGAGCGGCGGCGCGCCGCGCTCGTCCAGCAGTGGTTCACAGATTGGGCTGGACTGAGCTGGATCTGCGCCCCGGATCTCGAAGAATCGTTGCTCCATACATAAACAGGACCAACAGGGAAGAGGAGAATGAAATCCATCCTGAACCTGATCCAGAAGCTTTACGCGTCTGCAACTCGGGGACTCAACTTACTTCAAAGTCCTCTGCTCCTTGCCATACGTCTTTACTGGGGCTGGCAGTTTGCCCAGGACGGCTGGGGTAAGCTCACGCATCTCTCCCGGGTGGCCGATTTCTTCGGCAGTCTCAACCTGCCTCATCCCGGCGCCACCGCGCTGTTCGTAGCACTCGTCGAATTTCTTGGTGGTATTTTATTGGCCTGCGGTATCGTCTCGCGGTTCACTTCGCTGGTCCTCTTCGTCAATATGACCGTCGCCTATCTCGCTGTCCCCGACGATCGCATCAACTTCTCACACATCCTGTCGAGCCCCAGCGATTTCTACAATGCGACACCCTATACCTACTGGTTCGCCGCGCTCCTCATCCTCATTTTTGGCGCCGGATGGTTTTCCGTGGACAAGATCATCGAGCACCTACTCGCAAAAACCGGTTCAAGACCGGGAGCGATATGATCATTTCGCAGAATCTTTCGCAGCTTTCCGCATTAAGACCGTGAGGCCCAGGGCCGCGCCGCCCGCCGACGCATCGTAGAGAACTTCGACATAGACTTCCGTGCCGCCGATAGGGAATCGCTTTACAGAGGAGTATTGGGCAGCCGCACCAGAACGGTGATGACAGAGAAAAGATAGGCCGGGGTGAGCGTTCCCCCGGCCTTCACTCAGGCTTCAAGAGAAGCCTTAAAACTGGAACGATGTCTGGAAGAAGAATCGCCGCGGCGAAAAGATGAAGCCCGCCAACCCCGTCGACCTGCCAAAACTCGGCGCCGATACGGTTCCGACCGGAGTACCGTAGTTGATGTTGTTGAACAGGTTCATTGCCTGCGCGCTGAACATCAGCGAGTACTTGTGCCCGGTGCTTCCCCTGCCGCCGAACGGCCCTCTGCCTCCACCGCCAAACGGTCCGCCGAACCTGCCGCCATGCCGGCCGTGGAAGCCACCCCGGCTCGGTCCACCCGGCCCTTCAGTCGAGGGCCCGATGCCGAACGAACGGCTCAAGCGCAGATTCACCGCGAACGATGACGGGCTGTTGCCGAAATTGTAAGGAACGCGCTTCTCTGTGGAAGTTGGCGCAACGTCGAAGCAGCCATAGGATGTCGAGTAATACCGCTTCGAACCCGCGGTGCACAGCGATGAGTCCGCATAGGCCGGCCGGTTATTGAAAAAGTTGTCGCCCGTCAGGTCATTCGGCGAGGTAAAGTTGTACGGCCTGCCTCCCTGCGCCACAAGAAACGGACTGAAGTCGAGGCCCCAAGGCGCCGAATAATTGCCCATCAGGAACAACCACTGAGGTCTCACAAAGCTTGCCTGGCCGTAACTGTCGAGCAGATTATAAGAGTTCTCCGCCGTCCCCGTGTTTGATTTGGCCCAGCTCGCGTTATAGAAACCCGTTATGTTAAATCTGGACGATAGCCGTGCACTCATATTCACGATAATCTGGTTTTCCTTGAATATCGCCTCGGGATAAAACTGATCCACAATGCCCAGGTTCGGATTGGGCCGCACACCGGTTAGCGTCGAGCTGCCGTATTGGAAGGTTCCGGGGAGATAGGCATTGGCATTGATTGTCGCCATCTGGTGAACGCCATAGGCGTGCAGATACGTCAGCGTGAGCGTTGTTGTTTTGCTCAACTGACGCTCCAGACTCAATCCCAGCATCTCAGTGTACGGCGAGCGATAGCGCGGGTACAGCACATGGATCTGGGGTGTGGATTCGGTTCCAGTTCCGCAGGAACCTACGCCGCCGGGAATGTTATCCAGGCTGGTGCCGCTGAAGCAGGTTGGATTGTTGATCACGGTGTTCGTCTGGCTGGTGGCCCCACCGTTGTCCTGCTCCAGGGTCATCAGGTCGCCTACGTCAAAGCGGTCATAGAAAAATCCGTAACCGCCGCGGAGGACCGTCTTCTGCTCGCTCCCTTTCTTGTGCCCATCCAGCGCATAAGCAAAGGCGAAGCGCGGCGCGAAATCCGAGTGGTCCGGTACGTGGTTCTGCGACTCCCACCGCAGACCCAGAGAGATGGTCAGGAACGGGTTCACCTTCCAGTCATCCTGATAGAAGAGCGCGGCATCGTAAACATTGGCCGTGAACTTCGTCGGGCCGGTTGTATAGGTCAGTCTGCTGGGAGTGCAGGCGCCCGGCGTCGGGCAGGCCGCAGCGATTTCCTGAATGGTCTGGCCCTGCTGAATTCCGTTCCAGGTATCGACAAACGCCTGGATGGACGGGAATGTGAAGCTGCCGTTGAAGCCGCCATTCGAAGATGTAGACTCGCGGTTGTCTCGCATCCAGACTCCAAATTTGATCGCGTGCGGGCCCGCCGATAGCGTAGTGAAGTTCTGAAGTTCCAGATGTATGGAGCGATCGTTTGAATACTGACTGCCTGCGCCGCCACCGCTGAAATACCCAGGCGCTCCAAACGACGGCGCCGTGCTCGCCGGACTTCCCTTGGAAACACGAAGCCGGTACTCGCCGCGCGTTTCGTTCACCAGGTGATCGCTAATGATCTGTGTATCGTCCACCTGGACCGCATTTGAGGTCGAATTCGACGAAGTCGCACGCGTAGGCAGGCTCGTGGTTCCGCCCAGACTGTTCGAATTGTCGGCTCGGTAGAACTGGTAGCGCAAGCTCAGCGTGTTCTTCTGGCCCAATTGCATATCAAGCCGCGGCGAAATGTTCATACGAGTTCCCGGGCTGAATACTGTGCCGGAAACCGAACCGTTGCTGATGGAATAGGTACTGCTCGCCGCATCAAAGATCGGCCCATTCTGAATCGTGTAGACATTCACGTTCTGGTTGGTGCGGCGGAAAATGCTGAAAAAGTAAGAGGCCCAGTGTGAGAGCGGTCCGCTCACCGTTCCGTTCAGCATGTAACTGTAGTAGCCAGGCAGTGTGGGTACAAACGGATTACCGGCGTTCACGCCACCGTCGTTGCCCATTGCAAAAACACGCCCGTGCAGTTTGTCTGATCCCGGCTTGGTCAGAATCTCGATGCGCCCGTAGCCCAGCCGGTCAAATTGTGCGGAAAACGGATTCTGGTTCACGATGATCTGCCGGATGGCCGATTTCGGAGGCAATTGCCCGCCCGTAAAGCCGTCAATGTAGATCTGCCCGCCATTCGGTCCGGCGGCTGGTCCGGCAAGTGCCTGCAGCTCATTAGAAAGTTCATCCGGATCACTTGAGAGGGCATCCAGATCACTGCCCTTGATTATGAGCGCACTCGTATTGGACCCCGCCTCTGTGTTCACCTGCTCTTGCTCGCTGTTTACTTCCACCTGCTGCTGCTCCACAGGCAGGGCCATCGTGATGTCCACTAACTTTGACAGCCCGCTTTCCAACGTAATTGTCGGCGAAGTATAGAGCGCAAATCCTGACCGATTGGCCTTGATAATATAACTGCCTGGCGCCAGCCCCGTAATCGTGTAGGCGCCGGTCTCGCTTGAAACCGCTGATTTCACCGGCGTTCCCATGGCGTTCGTCGCCGTCACCGTTGCACCGGGAATGCGCGCGCCGGTCGGATCGGCCACATGTCCGTGCACGGATGCGAGACGCGCCGCCTGCGCTCCGGCTGTTACCGCGGCAACGCTAAACACAAACGCTACAAGAAAATGAAACAAATGCGATCTTAGATACACGTCACCCTCACTATCTCTGTGTTAAGAAACGAATTCCCGTATGACTACTGTGGCCCGGCGGCAGCTGCTGCTGCACTGCCGTTATTCATGCTCCAACTGCTCAACAGGTCCTGACTCGCAGGAGCTCTGAGCAGCGGCTCCACCCCAGCCACCAGTGTGATCGCCGTAACTTCCGACGTACCCGGCGTCGCCACGAGCATTACAGCGTCGCCTTTTTTCAGATCCTTAAACGTGATTGCCGGCGCGCGGCTCAATATCTGTTGCGAATTCATTTCGGAGCGGCCTCCCTCACCGGGTCCACCCCGCATTCCTCCACCGTTCCCTCCGCGCATCGCCGCACCGCGGCCGGCATCCCTTCCACCAAACCTACCCGATGCTTCACCCTTCAACCGTGCCGCCAGGAACTGCGCCATCCGCTCCGGCAACTCCCTCATTCGAGCCGTCGGAGTAACGTGGATGGTGACTTCCTTCTTTGTCCGAAGGTCCTTCACCTCGATCGTCGAATTCGCCGTGTCGGTCGATTTAATCAATCCCGAGATATTGCGGAAGCTGCCGGAGACCACCTCCTGCGCTATCAACTCCGTGCCGTCCGTGTTCTTTGTTCCTCGTGCCATCAACTCGTCGCCGTCATGAATCTCCGTAATCGGCGCCGGCTTCGCATCGGCGTAAGTCACGCTGGCAGGCGCATATCGCTTCAGCACCGTGGCCTTGGTTGTGTGTACGGTCACTGTTTTCGCCGCAGGACCTGCGCCGGATGAAACCATGATGGTCCCCGTCGCCGGATCCACACTCTTCACCAGCCCGCCCACTCCATTGGCCCACGCAGCGCTCTGCGCTTCCTGTCTCTTCACTACATCTGCGTGTTTGATCGCCACAATCTCGGCAGCCTGCGGAGTTCCTCCACTTGCATTGCTGCTCAACAGCACAAGCAGGCGATCTCCCACCGCAAGATCGCTCAGCGGAATCGTCACCGCGTTACTCAAACTAGTCTGCCCAGGTTCAATGCGCCGGATGGTCGCCGTGGAAGGCACCTCGAACTGATGCACCTCGCCCTTCGCTGTTTTTACGGTCACGTTGTTGCCGTTGACCGTCGTTATGACGCCCAGGAAACGCGTGGGAGCCTGCGCAAACAGGGAAGGCGCAGCCAGAATGAACACCGCCGCCATCGCCCATCGCATAATCGGCATCCGAATGCCCCCCGCTGTTTCACTCTTCATATCGCAACTCTCCGTCCGGAATCGTACCGTGATTCGATCTAAGAAATGCATTCCTATTGCGGTAGACGAGGCATCCCGGCAAAAGGTTGAAACTCGTTACAAACCTTTACAAAGCACCTTAAGAATTCCTTAAGACGCTGATATCAGGACACCTGCGCACGTGAGCATGGCGTGAAATTTCGCGGAAATTCAGGCTCGGACGGGGATGCGGGCTTGCATCGGCGAGTGCCGTTTCTGCCTGTCAGTGGCTGGCCAGCCGTGCCGTCTCCAGAAACCGATAGTCTCCGGACGGCGAAGGAATCACGTCAGTCAGCCTTTTGTCATGTACCACGATCGTATCCAGATACCAGAGGTTCACCGAAGGCAGATCGTGCGCCAGGATCTGTTGTACCTCCACGTAATCGGTGCGCCGCCGCCCCTGGTTTTCGCTTTCGGCTGCATTTTTCAGCAGCGCATCCACCTGTGGATTCGAATACCGCCCCCGGTTCGCTCCATCCGGCGGAAAGCTCGCCGTCGAAAACACATAATTGTAGATAGACGGCTGCTCGTTGCCACCCACCCACTTCAGCGAATACATCTGGAACGCACCGCGCGTTACATCCGAGTAGAACGTCGCAAACTCATAACTGCGCAGATTCAGCACAATCCCCACCTTGGCCAGTTCCTGCTGCAGCACCACCGCCAGCAAGCGCGTCTGCTGGTCGTTGCTGGTCTTCATTGTCAAATGGAACCGTACGCCATCCGCACCGCGCGGGTATCCCGCTTCATCCAGCAGCCGGTCAGCGCGCTTCGGGTCGTATGCGTAACGCTCCACGCTGCCCGTCCACGCCCAGTGATCGGGCGGTAGCAGGCTCTCTGCCGGCTGCGCGTGTCCACCCCAGAGCGTATGGATAATCAGCTTCCGGTTAATGGCGCAGGCAATCGCCTGGCGCACGCGCATATGCCTCAAAATCGGATCACGCGTGTTGAACGCGAGGTATTGAATGTTCGTCCCTGGCGCGTCATCCACCACAAGGTTCCGCCGCTTGGCCAGCACCGGCAGCACGTCCATGGGAAGGGAATTGCTCTCCACGTCCGCCGATCCCTTCTCCAACTCCAGCGCCATCGTGATCGCATCCGGGACTACCGCAAATCGAATTCGCGCAATCTTCGGTTTTACTGACCAGCTATACAAATTGCGCTCGATCAGGACATCCTGATCGATCCTTTGGCTCACAAACTTGAATGGTCCCGTCCCCACCGGATCGCGCCAGAAATTCTTGCCGGCGCCATACGGCACTACACCAAATGCACCCGTCGACAGATTCGTCATCAGAAAGTTATCGGAATGCTTCAAATGAAACACCACCGTCAGCGGCCCGTCGGCCTGCACACTCTCCACAGACTTATACGCCGCGGCCTTCGGCGAAATCACCGTGCCGTCGCGCATCGAGTTGATGGACCAGACCACATCGCGTGCAGTCAGCCGCTTCCCATTGCTGAAGCGCACGCCCGCGCGCAGATAGAAAATCAACGTCAGGGGATTAGGCTGAGACCAACTCGTGGCCAGCGCCGGAGTGAAACGGTAGTGGGCATCGCGGTCCACCAGCCCATCAAAGAGCAATTCATCGATGTGTTCTGAGGCCTCGTCCGTGCCGATCCGGGGATCGAGATTCGCGGGGCTGCTCTGAATCATGAAAACCAGCGTCCCGGGATTCCGATGCACTTCGCGGCAACCCGAAACGAACAGCAGGCAGAGCAGCAGAACGCCAATGCTCGAACCCCAGACCCCGAGGCGTTGAAGCGCGGTGTTAGACATACGTGACCTGCCCCAGAATCGCGCCCCGGCTCGCACCCGTAGCCGCCGGTACATTGCCCGGCAGTCGGTGCCAGGTCTGCCAGGCCAGCAGCGCAAATGCCGCTGCCTCCTTCGCCTCAACCGGCAGTCCGAAATCCTCGCTGGCGGCCAGCTCGCACCCCATCGGCTCCAGCCGGACTGACAGCATCGCCATCAGCGCTGCATTTTTTGCGCCGCCACCGGAAACAATAAAGTCCACATCGCTGTGACGCATCGACGGCTTCACAAACCGTCGATAGCTCGCAGCAATTGTCTCTGCCGTGAACGCCGTCGCCGTCGCTATCGCGTCTTCAGGTTTTTCAGAAAACCGCAAACACTCCGCAAGAAACTCCGTCACGTAGGTTCGCCCAAACTGCTCGCGTCCCGCCGTGCGCGGCGGCTTCAGCCGGAAGTATGGATTGCGCAAAGCCCACTTCAGAACCTGCTGCAGCACCGTACCCGCCGCCGCAAGCCTTCCCCCGCGATCAAAGTTCTTGCCGAAGAGCTGCATCGCCAGCGCGTCTATCACCATATTCCCCGGTCCGGTGTCGAAGGCCATCACGCGCCCTGCTGCCGCACCCGCGGGAATCGCCGTGAGATTTGCAATCCCGCCGATGTTCTGCAGCACGCGCCCGCGCCGTGCATCGGCAAACAGCACATAATCCAGCAGCGGAACCAGCGGTGCCCCCTGTCCGCCCGCCAGCATATCCGCCGGCCTGAAATTCGACACCACCGGCACGCCCGCGCGCGCTGCAATCGCCTGCGCCTCGCCCACCTGCCAGGTGCATGCGAAGCGCCGCCCCGCATAAACCTCTGCGTGTGCCTGGTGATAGAGCGTCTGGCCGTGGCAGCCCACCAGTTCCAGCTTCACCTTGTGTCGCTTCGTCGTCGCGCTTACCGCTTCAGCGTACTGGAGCCCCAGCCGCCAGTTCAGCCGCGCCAGCTCTGCCGTAGAAACCGCCGTGGCGCCCATTGCATCCAGCACCGCGCGCCGCAACCCGGCCGGATACGCGAAGCCCTCATGCACCAGCAACTCCAGCTGTGGCCGCATCCGTCCCGGCGCAATTCGAACCACGGCCACATCCACGCCGTCTGCCGATGTCCCACTCATCACGCCGGCGACTGTCATCGCGCGAGCCTTCATGCCGTGTTGCCCCCCTTTGGTTGCGCCTGGGCAATCGTTTCTCCAAAGCGCCGAACCCGTGCCCGCAGAGCCTCAGACTGCTTCGCGCTCAGCGCCGGAGCGATCGCATCCGCGAAGACACGTGCGCGCTTCCGCTGCGTCGTTCGCGCCCGCTCCAACAGTAGCCTGCGAAATGCGAAGGACCGCTCACCCTCGGCAATCAGCGCCTCGAACGCCGGCAAAATCGTCTCCGCGTGGTGGCAAATCTCGATCAGTTCCGATCCTGCGCGGACGGCTTCCACAGCAGCTTCTCCAATGGGCATGAACTTTAAGATACCGCCCATCTCCATATCGTCTGAGAGCACAATGCCCCGGTACCCAATCCGTTTGCGCAGCACCGTCTCAATCCAGTAGCTCGACACGCTTGCCGGCCGCTGCTTTCCAGGAGTCATGGGATAGACCGCATGATTGATCATCACCATCGGCAGCTCATCGCACAGCGCGCGGTAAGGCTCCAGGTCGTCGCGCCAGATCAAGCTGCCTTCGCGTAGAATCGCCGGCGTCTCCAGGTGCGAGTCCAGGGTTCCGGCGCCAAGCCCCGGAAAGTGCTTCCCGCAGCCCACCACGCCGTGTGCCTTCATCCCTTCCAGAAATCCCCGCGCATACGCAATCACACCCGCCGCATCGGGTGCGGGGCACCGTGTACCCAGCACTTCCACCGAATTTGGTAATCCCAGATCCAGAACCGGCGCCAAAGAGGAATTGAACCCGAACGCCGCCACCACCCGTGCAATCAACTCCCCATGTTCCCGTGCCCCGGCGGCCTCAACACTGGGTGCCCCAGCTTCGCGGCGTCTGTTTGCCGCCAGGGTGCGATTGAACGTTGCCCGCGCGACAGCCTGCGCCGAAGGAATCGCTCCCAGGGGCTCTCTGAGCCGGTTCACCACTCCGCCTTCCACATCTACGGTCCGCACGGCATGCGCTCCGCAGTACGTCACGGCTTCTTTCACGAGCGCTCGCGTCTGCTTCGCATCCTCAATATTTCGCTTGAAAAGAATGATTCCCGCCGGCCGAATCAGCTTGAGCCACGCGCGCTCTAACGCGGTTAGCTCCTTCCCGCCCAACCCGACAACCAGCAGCTCACCCGCCGCCCGCCGCAGCTCCATCCAATCCTCACTTTGCCAGCGTTTTTGAGACCTTTGGTCCCTGCTTTTCCACTCCCTACTCGCTGTTTCCCGATCCCTTGTCTTTCAACTCCTGCTGCAACTCCTCCAGCAAATTCAACGCCTGCAGCGGTGTCAGCGCGTTTACATCCACCTCTTCGATCCGGTCTACAATCCGCTGCGAGAGCGGCGTAAAAATCGTCATTTGCATAGGCTCCGGATCCAGATTCACCCGCGCATCCGCCGCGGCGGACCGCTCCTGCTTTTCATGCTGCCGCAGCACATGCCGCGCGCGCTCAATTACCGCCGGTGGCAGTCCTGCCAGCTTGGCCACATCAATGCCATAGCTCTTGCTTGCCGCGCCGGGCTCAATGTTATGCAGAAAGACAATCCCGCCTGCAGCCTCTTTGATGCCCACGCGCAGGTTGCGCACGCGTTTCAGCTTCTCCTCAAGCATCGTCAGCTCGTGATAATGCGTGGCGAATAGCGTCCGCGCGCCGGTTTCCGCGTGCAGATACTCCACCGTAGCCCACGCCAGCGAGAGCCCGTCGAAGGTTGCTGTTCCGCGCCCCATCTCATCCAGCAGAATCAGAGACCGATTCGTCGCAGTATTCAGAATCGTCGCCGTTTCGGTCATCTCCACCATAAAAGTGGAGCGGCCCCGTGCCACATTGTCGCTGGCTCCGATGCGCGTGTAAATCCTGTCCACCAGCCCGAAGCGGAAACTCTCTGCCGGAACAAAGCTGCCCATCTGTGCCATCAGGACTAACATCGCCGCCTGCCGCAGATAAGTACTCTTGCCGCCCATGTTAGGCCCGGTAATCAGTAACAAACTTGGCCCGTCTTCGCCCGCATCCAGATAAGTATCATTGGGAATGAAGCGGCCCTCGCGCGTCTCCTCCATCCATTGCTCAATCACCGGATGACGTCCCGCCGCAGCTTCAATCACCGGCTCATCCACCAGCGCAGGCCTTATATACCGTCGCCCCGCCGCCAGATGCGCGAAGTTCGCCAGCAGATCCGCCTCGGCGACAGCCGCAGACGAGCGCTTGATCCGCCCGGCTGACTCCAGCACAAACCTGCGCAGCTCTGCAAAAATCCGCTTCTCAATCTCAATCGAGCGGTCGTGCGCGGTCAGTATCTTTCGCTCATATTCTTTCAACTCGGGAGTAGTAAACCGTTCCGCATTGACTAGCGTCTGTTTTCGCTCATAATCCGCCGGGACCGACGCTAAGTTAGCCTTGGTTACCTCAATGTAATAACCGAATACCGAGTTATACCGAACCTTCAGCGAAGTGATCCCCGTCTTCTGCCGCTCCCGGTCCTCAATCGCCGCAATCGCCTGCCGTCCGCTGGATGAAATCGTCCGCAACTCATCGAGTTCCGTGTCCACATCCGCCGCAATCGCGCCGCCGTCCACCAGCGTCAGCGGCGGCTCGGCCACCATCGTTTTCGCAATCCGTGCGGTCACATCTTCAAGTGTGTCCAGCCGCTCGGCAATCACCCGCCATAACGGCGCGCGCATCGCGTCCAGCGCAGTACGTAGCCCTGGGAGCCGCGCCAGGCTTGCTGCCAGTGCGCGCACGTCGCGCGGGCCGGCCGAATCCAGTGACAACCGCGCGAGCAGTCGTTCCAGGTCCAGAATCCCGCCAAATGCCCGCCGAATTTCCTCGCGGCGCATCAGATCAGCGTGAGCCTCGGCCACCGCCTCATACCGCGCCTCAATCGCTGTCACATCCATCAGCGGCCGCAAAATCGTAGCCCGCAGCAGCCGTTTGCCCATCGGGGTCTGGCACGCGTCGAGCGTGCGGAACAGTGTCACACGGTCGTCCTGTCCCGCAAAAAGCGGCTCCACCAGTTCAAGATTCCGCGCCGTTACCTGGTCCAACTCCAGCGCCGTCGAGTGCTCCTCAAACTTCAGCGAATCGATGTGCAGCGCTTCGTTCTTCTGTGTCGTGCGCACGTAGTGCAGTACCGCGCCGGCGGCAACCGCTGCCGCCGGATGCCCGGCGAGCCCGAATCCCTCCAGTGTCCTCACATTCAGTTGCCGTTCCAGCAGTGGCACCGCAAAATCGCGCGTCCAAACCCAGTCCTCCACGCGCGTCCGCGCCGGAATTTTTTCGAGCCCAGCTGGAGTCTCCGTGCTGGCGGGCGTCAACACCTCGCTGGGCGACGCCATCAGCAGCTCATCTATCGCCTGCTGCCGCGCCTGCGCCCCGGCAAACTCCGCCGCACGAAACTCGCCGGTCGAAACATCCAGCAGCGCCACGGCGCATACCGGTTCCTTCGCTGTTCCGCCCTCATAGAGCGCTGCCAAAAAATTATTTTGCTCCTGATCCAGCCCCGCATCCAGCGCCGTTCCCGGCGTCAGCACGCGCGTCACCTCGCGCCGCACAATCTTCTTCGCCAGCTTCGGGTCTTCCATCTGGTCGCACAGCGCAATGCGGTAGCCCTTGCGCAAGAGCCGCGCCAGGTAGCCCTCCACCGCGTGATACGGCACGCCGCACATGGGAACCTGCCGCTCCTTGTCGCGCGCCGTCAGCGTCAACTGCAACTCGCGGCTGGCCACAGCCGCATCGTCGTAAAACAGCTCGTAGAAATCCCCCATGCGGAAGAACAGCAGTGCTTCGGGATTCTCCCGCTTCGCCGCCGCCCACTGCCGCATAAAGGGCGTCCCCGCAAGCGCATCTTTAACGGCACGGCCTGTAGACGAGTCCGTTTTGCCAGATCCGTCCTTTGCGGGAAGGGAAGTGAGTGCAAACTCCGTCCCGGCAGTGCCGTTTGCACCGGAATCCGCCGTCGCAGCCTTGCCCGTGGGCGCACGCGTAACGCTCTCGATTTGTGCTTCGTCTCGGATCACACTGCTTACCAGCTTAACCCGCGCATCCTCTTCGCCGAAGCGTTCTGCGGAGGTTACTGCAAGCCGCTGCGCAACTGCAGCTTAAGCCCTTGGTCCGGCACACTCCCTTCGTGCTAGTGTTCACGCAGGAATCAAGAGATACACTGTTGAAACGCCCAGCGGAGGCCAAAATAGAGTAGCGGAGAATCCATTCCTTGCAGCCCAGCCCCAACCCTTCCACGGTAGTCGAGACCCAATCGGCCCGTTCCGGCACCTTCCTTCAGGCCATGCGCCGCATCTTTTCGTTTCCCGTTGTGCTTGCCTTCCTGCTCATCGTGCTTGCCAGCATAACCGTCCACACGCGCTTTGAGGATCCGGACATGTGGTGGCATCTCAAGATGGGCCAGATCATCTGGACCACCCACACCATCCCCATGCACGACATCTTCTCGTACACCACAAACCATCACGCCACCGTCCCGCAGGAGTGGCTCGGCGAAGTCACCATTTACCTCGCCTACAAACTTGGCGGACTCTCCGGCATGATGCTCTGGCTCTACATCTTCAGCTCGGCGCTTCTCATCGCGGGCTACATTCTCTGCTGCCTGTATTCCGGCAACCTCAAGATCGCCCTCGTCGGGGCTGGATGCGTCTGGCTCTTTTCCACCGTCGGCCTTTCCATCCGGCCGCAATTGATCGGCTATCTCCTGCTCATAGTTGAGCTCATCCTCATCCACCTGGGCCGCACTCGCAATCCGCGCTGGTTCCTCGTCCTTCCGGTCCTCTTTGCACTTTGGATCAACTGCCACGGATCCTTCTTCCTCGGGATCGTTGTCGCCGGCGTTTATCTCTTCAGCTCCTTCTTCCACTTCCGGGCCGGCTCCCTCATCGCCCCGCGCTGGGACCCGCGAACCCGCAACATGCTGGCCATAGCTCTGGCTCTTTCCTGCGCTGCGCTCTTCCTCAATCCAGACGGCATCCATCAAATCACTTATCCGCTCAACACGCTCTTCCATCAGAAGCTCCAGATGAAAGCGGTACAGGAGTGGCAGCCGACACGAATGTCCGGCCAGCGCGGCGTCGCACTACTCGTCGTTCTGCTTGGCAGTTTTCTGGTCGTAATCACGCGCCGCTCCGAGTTGTATTGGGATGAGTTGTTGGTCCTGATCGCCGCCACATGGCTTGGTGTTAGTCACTCCCGCACATTGTTCGCTTTCGGCATCTTGATAGCGCCCATCGTTAGCCGTCTGTTCTCGGGTTTTTGGGAAAATTACGACCCCACCAAAGATCCGCGCTGGCTCAACGCTATTGTTATGGCCGGAGCGATCGCCATTGCTTTCTTTGCCTTTCCCAGCAAGCAGGCTCTAAGGAAAGATGTGGAAGAGAAATGCCCCGTCAAGGCCGTCGACTTCATTAAGCAGAATCATCTGCAAGGTCCCATGCTCAACGACTATATCTATGGTGGCTATCTTATCTGGGCGGCGCCGGAGTATCCCGATTTTGTCGACGGCCGAGGCAGCGTCTTCGAGTTGACGGGCGTCCTGCGTGAGTTTGGGAAGTGGGCAACCCTGCAGGCAGATCCTAACCATCTCCTCCAGAAATACAAGGTCAATTTCTGCCTGCTCACCGCTCAATCTCCCATGGTGTACGTACTCTCCCTGCTTCCCAACTGGAAGAAGATCTACTCGGACGATAATTCCGTCATATTCTTGCGACGATCGGCAGGGGGATCGTGACAAGTCAAAACCCACTCCTGATCGGAGCGCCATTGCGTATTGCGAAGCTCCATGCCAAAGGCTACAATCACCTTCATTGTTGCATCCTACGGCACGTCAAAAGCTGACGTTTCCATGCAACAATCAGCCGTCGGAATGTCAACCTCACGCTCTCCCAACTTGCTCTATTCGGACGGATTCTTCTGTATGAGGGAAACGATAAAAAATTGTCCTATCTGCCGCAGCAGTGCCCGCCTCTTGGCGACGCATCCGGATGCGGATATCTATCGCTGCAATCAATGCACCCATGCTTTCAGCGATCCTGAGTCCATGCCAGAACAAGAAGCCTACGACTCGACGTATTTCTATGAGACTCATCGGCGTTGGTTCGAGCATCCGAATACACGACTCTTCGAACAAATAGCTAAAGTCATTCCACAAGGCAGCTCGGTGCTGGATGTAGGTTGCGGTCGTGGGGACCTTCTTCGATATCTCCATCGCAGACGGCATGACCTGCAACTTACCGGCATTGACCACTCAAAGAATCAATCTGATCACATCCGCTATATCCAGGGCGACTTCTTCAAACTAGCCATCGGGGAGTCATTTGACTTTGTTGTTTCTCTGGCGACAATCGAGCATGTGCCGGACTGCGTCGCCTTTGCAAGGAGACTCCATCAATTAACTACTCCCGGCGGCATCGTAGTGGTAATGACGATAAACGAATCGGGCCTCCTCTATGCTTTGGCGCGAGCCGGCAGGGGCGCCGGAATTCGGCTGGCATTTAATCGTCTTTATTCGCGGCATCATCTTCACCACTTCACACGGCAATCGCTACGCCGGGCTTTGGAGTCTGGCGGATTGCGCGTTTCAAAGCAAATCATGCACAACGCCCCAGTAAAAGCCATGGATCTTCCCGTCAGGAATCCAGCCGCCGACGCCATACTTCGAATGGGCGTTTGGGGAATCTTCCTGGCCGGCTCAATGACTGCGAGAACCTACCAGCAAACCGCCATTTGCTCCGCCTCCGCGGATCCAAGCGAACGAATCTAACCTCACAGCGGCGATGCTATTTCGGGCAACGCCGGTAGGTATTTCTACCGTGCTGAAGTCTATATATTTTTATCCACAATAAATCGCGGCCGCGCCTTCATCTCGGAGTACATCTTGGCGAGATATTGTCCAATCACCCCGAGGCATAACAGTTGGATACCCCCGAGGAAGTAGATAGGAATTACGATAGAAGCCCACCCTGGAAGGGCAATGCCAAGCACGAGCTTCACGAAAAATGCCCAGACAGCCAGCCCGAAGCTGAACACCGAGACCAGCATCCCCAGCACCGTAATTACTTTTAGCGGCACTTCCGTAAATGAAGTGATTCCGCTGATAGCCAGCGAAACCATCTTTGAAACCGGATACTTCGTCTTTCCGGCGAATCGCACCTGCCGGTCGTAATACACAATCTCTGACCGGAAGCCAAGCTGCGGAATCAGCCCTCTCAGCAACAGATTCGATTCCTTGCAGTGCCGCAGTTCCTCCACCACGCGCCGTCCAAGCAGCCGAAAGTCCGCATGATTGAACATCAGTTGCACGCCCATCGCGCGCAGCAGGTGATAGTAGCCCTCTGCGGTGGTGCGCTTGAAGAATCCATCCGTATTCCGGCTGCGCCTTACGCCGTAAACCACCTCAGCCCCGCGAAGATGTGCCCGCACCATCTCCTCAATCGCGGCCACGTCGTCCTGCAAATCGGCATCGATACTGATCAGCATGTCGCCCGGCGCCGTCAGCAACCCCGCCAGGATTGCATTCTGCTGCCCGAAATTCCGCGAGAGCTTCAACCCGTGCATGCGGCTATCTTCGGCCGCCAGCCGCTCAATCGTCTCCCATGTCCCGTCTGTTGAGCCGTCATCTACAAAAAACAGCACGGGCTCGGCGATCAATCCCTTCTCCACCAGCGAGTCCAACACGGCGCGTAGCCGTCCGGCCGTTTCCGGCAACACCTGTTCTTCGTTGTGGCAGGGGACGACGACCGAAAGCGCCAAACGGGTCTCCGAACCGCCTTCTAGGGCGGTTGCCGGCCACACGGATTCCTCCGCGGAAGTCAGGGCCTTCGTATTGGCCTCGGATAGATTCATGGACATGCGCAGCGCAAGTCCACATTATAGTATTTGCTCACTTTCCGGCCTATCCCTATTTGGTCTTGGCCCGCAACCGTATCTGGAATGTCATCCCCCGGGCTCGGAAGCGCCATTTCTCCTGATTTCGTCTGGAAGCTCCTCCACATCCGTATGTCGATTTCGAGCCCCCGTCCCGGACGGCCATCCATCTCTACAAAGAATGAGCACTTTCCACTTCGCCGGGGGTACAATTGCTTCGGCTTTTAAGCCGTGCAGATTCTTCTCCTGTTCCCCGCGGTCGTAAACGAAGTTCAACTTCCCCTGGAGGAAACCGAAATGAAAAAGTTCGTGCGGTACTTTTCCTGCGTGTTGTTTTCCGCTTTCGTTCTGTGCGTTCCAGCGGTCTCTCATGCGCAAGCCGCCTTTAATGGCACCTGGCGCATCGATACAAACACAGCCAAGTTCTCACCCAAACCCATCACCTTCTACATCGGCAACGGATGGTACCACTGCGTCAATTGCACCACCCCGTTCACCGTTCAGGCCGACGGCAAGGATCACCCCGTCACCGGCCAGCCCTTCGATTCGATCAGCGTGACCATCGTCAACCCCCAGAGCATTTCCATGACTGAATCGAAAAACGGCAAGGTGATCGGTGAACAAACACGCACCGTTTCAGCAAACGGCAAAATCCTCACCGTCAAAGGCACGGATTACCCCCAGGACGGCAGCAAGCCCGTCACCTTTGACGTCACCGCCAAACGCGATGGCATCGCCCCCTCCGACGTGCACGCAACCTCCGGAAACTGGGTCATTCAAAAGTACAGCGGCAGCGAAAACGGTCTTCTCACCACCTACAAGGTCACCGGAGACCAGATCGCCATGTCCGACCCCACCGGCGACTCCTACACCGCCAAACTCGACGGACAGGACTACCCCACCAAAGGGATGTACGGTCAGGACGCTGTCGCTCTCAAGCTCGTCAACCCGCACACCATTCAGGAAACCGACAAGCTGAAAGGCAAGGTCATCGGGACAGCCACCTTGACCGTCTCGCCCAACGGCAAGACCATGACCATCGTCGCAGCCAATCCAAATACCGGCAGAACCTCGACGTTCACTGCCCACAAACAGTAACCACCTCGCAACCTAAACCGGCCTCTCGACCATCCCCCGGAGAGGCCGGCTTTCCCGTAGCATCAGGACCAATGTGCATCGGGCGCCTCAACCGCAACCTCTCCGGAGGAAAATTTCCTTCTTTTTCCGCGCAACTTTTCCCCCAAAGCCGGTTTCTTGCAAACGGCGGCCAGCGAAGACCATTCGCCAAATCCATAACCGTCGCAAGTCAATATAAGCGGTAACCACGCGCGCAAGCGCACCCTGTAAGGCCTTGTTTCTCTTTGTATTGCTATCTGTCGAGGACAAGAGGTATTCCCCTGCACGGTGTAGCCCCGTTGCGCTCGACTCCGCCTACCCGTCGGCCTCTCTTTCCTCGCACAGACCAGGTCCCTGCAGGCGAGAGGCAGTTCCCTCTGCCGACTCGGCGCTTGCTCAGCATAAGTCGCGATGGTCCGCGGAAGGTGATGACTATCTATGTTGCGTAAACGTCCAGTCAAATCGACTCTTCTCGGGTGCCTTTCCCTCGCCGCTTTTCTTGCAGCGGGATGCGGTAGCAGCATGTCCTCCAACTCGCTCACCGGCACGCAAAACTCACAAACCGGCCAGGCCTTCGTCATCGGCACGGACGCGCCTGCCGCCTCCGTTATCTCCTTCACCGTCCAGGTCCAGAGCATTGACGCCGTCAACTCCACGACGAATACCCCCGTACCACTCATCAGCAGCCCGTCCAAAGTTGACTTCGCCCGCTTCAACGGTCTCCAGGACCTCCTCGATCTGAGCAACGTGCCTGTCGGCACCTATGACAGCATTGCCATCACCCTGGGACCGTCGGCCACCATCGGCTATCTCGACACTTCCACCACCGAGCCCACCATCAAAACGATGGATGCCACGGTCCCCACGGACCCCATCACCATCACGCTTCCCAGCGCGCTGGTCATCAACAAATCCGAATCCATGGGCCTGCGCATCGATTTCAGGCTGAACAAGTCCCTGGTGCTTGACTCCAACGGCCAGATCACAAGCACCGTGAATCCCACCTTCGCTGTCAAGGTAGTCAAGCCCGGTGACTCCGGCGGTCACGTTGACGAGCTCATCGGCGGCGTCATCAGCGTTGATGCCTCGAATCAGCAATTTGTAATCCAGCGTCCAAACGGACGGCAGCTCACCATCGCAATCGGCAATCACACTTCCTGGGACGGTAACGCCACTCTCAGCGATCTGAATACCAACACCATCGTCCAGGTCTCCGGCACCGTTGACAACGCTCAGTCCACCATCAATGCAGACGAGATAACCATCCTCACCCAGAACAAGTTCTTCGCTTCCGGCCAGATCACCTACGTCACGCCGTCTTCCGGCGCGGCGAGCAGCTTCGATCTCTACGTCCGCGACTTTGAGCCGCAGGCATCTGGCGCCACCGGCCTCACGCTTGGCCAACTCGCCACCGTCGATCTCAGCGGCAGCGAAAACTACTACATCCACTGGATGGACAATCCAATGACGCAATTCCTGTTCAATGCCTCGGCATTGACTCCCGGGCAGGATGTCGCCATTGGCGGTCCTGTCAGTGGCGCGGCTGACGCCTCTGCGGTCACCACAAAGCGCGTTGTTCTGCGTCCGTGGGGCTTCGTCGGAACCGTTGTTCCAGGAACGATCACCCAGACGCCCGGCAGCTTCCAGATGGATGTGACCGGATTCGGCGGCGTGCTCGTCACCACCCCGGTCACCGTCTACCTGGGTGGAGAAACCGATTACGAGGAAGGTATGAGCAGCTTCAACGACCTCAGCGGCAACGCCAAGGTCCGCGTCGTCGGATTACTCCTCAAGGACACCACCAGCGGCAAACTCGTTCTTCTCGCCCGCCACATTGACGGTGGAGACAACTAATAACTCGGAAATTGCATCGCGGCGGGAGTTACTAACTCCCGCCCATTCTTTTGTTTCGCACGTGTTACGATAGCTTTGTGAACAGGCGTCTCCTGGGCTTCCTCGCAGCATTCACCATTTTCCTGATGGTACTGCCGCCCCTGTTCGACACCTTCGACCACTGGGACAAAACCCCCGAAATTCCCATCGTCGGCCATAACACTGAAACCACCATTGTCCGGATCGCTGAAGGCTTCGCCCTGTGCGCCGTTGTCGCCTGGTCTGCCGTGCTCCTGCTTCAGTGGCTTGCCTCCATCCTGGCTCCGCGCGCGCTGAAAGTGCTCGCCCCCGTCCAGCCTGGTGTTCGCGCCACGGAATACCTGCTCCTCCTCTTTTCGCCTCCCTGGGCCTTCACCACGCTCCGCATTTAATACTCCCGCTCTTATTCGCCAGTGTTCGTGTGCGTGCACGCATTTGTGCGCCCGATCTCTGACCGCTAGTTCCAGCACCGCGAAATGGGTGCCCCTGGTCTCGATTCTGTGACCGGGAGGGGAATCATCAGTTCCCACAACGCGGCCAAAGATCCATCTTCCTCGAACAAGAACAAGCGGGAGTAGTTATGAAAATCCATCGTTTTCCCCTGTGGGGCGACGCATACCTTGGCCGCTTCGCCGCATTCATCTGCGCCGCCGCGCTGCTGGCGTCCGCCGCGCCGTCCTTCGGCCAGATCGCCGATGCTGGCGCAGTCTCCGCGCAGCTTCACTCCATTACTCCTCATCTCGTTGCCTACGGCCAGGTCGAACCCATCCAGGTTGTGCCGGTGGACGCCGCGGAAACCGGCGTCGTCCATGGCCTCCACGTTGTACCCGGTTCCCACGTCCGTGCTGGCGAGCCGCTGGCCACCCTCGGTGGTCCCGCAATGCACATGCTGCTCATGCAGAGCCAGGCCGATGTTCGCAGCGCCCGTTCTGCCCTCAGCGCCGCGCAGAAGGCTCTCGCCATCCAGCGCGAGCAGTTGCCTTCGCATCTCACCACGCGCCAGGCAGTCCACCAGGCTGAAAGTGCTGAAGCCCAGGCGCAAACCGCCCTCGACAACGCACAATCCAAGCTCGCCGCCGCGCGCCAGATGGTGACGCTCACCGCTCCCACCGGCGGCCTTGTGCTCGCCCTTAACAGCGCCAACGGCCAGCTTGTCAGCGCCGGTCAACCCGTGGTCACCCTGCAGCCTGCCTCTGGCCTCTGGCTACGAGCCACGTACTACGGCCATGCACTTTCTTCCATCCACCTCGGCATGACCGGCCGCTTCACGCCATCTGACGGCAGCGCACCTATCGCCGTCCACGTCTGCTCCATCTCCGGCATGGTAGCCGCCGGCGGTGGCGAATCCATCTCGCTTTGTCCCGTACGTGGCCGCGCCGCATGGCTCAGCGGCGAGTCCGGCACTGTCACCCTCGATCTCCCGACGCAAGAGCTCGTCGCAGTTCCCACGCGCGCACTCATCCTCAATCGGGGCAAGTGGTGGGTCATGATCCGCACCGGCAAACGCAACCGCCCCCAGCAGGTCGTGCCCGGCCCCACTGAGGGCTGGAACACCTTCATCGAAAGCGGTCTTGCCCCAGGCGCGCAGGTTATCGTCAACAACGCCTACCTTCTCTTTCACGCAAGCATAGACGAGCAATTCCAGATTCCCGACTGATGCCGATGACTGAACAGAATTCCATTCGCCGCCTCTTTTTGCAGCCACTCTTCTGGGCGCTCATCTACGGTGCGCTTATCGCTTACGGTGTCTACGCCTACGCAAAAATCCCTGTCGAGGTGCTGCCGCGTTTCAACTTCCCCATGATCAGCGTCATCACGCACCACGCTGGAGCAACCGCAACCGAACTCGAAACCGAAATCACCTGGCCCCTCGAAGGCGAGATCATGTCACTGCCCAACGTCGTCAGTGTCCGCTCCAGCATGGGCAACGGTGTAGTTGAAACGAACGTCCGCTTCCGCGAGGGAACTGACAGCCAGGAAGACCTCATGGCCGTCAACAGCGCCATCGATCGCGCCCGCCCTAAGATGCCTGCCATCGTGCATCCCATCTCTGGAATCATGGGCAACGCCATCGACGAGGTTGCCGACTACAGCCTGCGCCTGCCCGCCTCCGTCGCGCCTGCCGAAGCCGAGCGTTCGGTCAAGGCCAATATTGTGCCGGCTCTCCGCGCCCTTCCTGGCGTCTACGAGGTCGAAGTCTACGGCGCCGGGGAAGAAGCCCTCTGGGTGCAGCCCAACCTCGCCGCCATGTACCGCTACGGCGTCCCGGTTACGGCGCTGCTCAGCGCGCTCCAGCAGCAAGTCCTCATCAATCCCGGCGGCTACATCACCACCGGTCACCAGGACGTCTTTATTGAAGTCCGCAATCTTCCCAATCACATCGCAGACCTGGAAGACGTCCCTGTCCAATCCACCCACGGCCCCATCGCGCTGCATGACCTCGCACGCGTGGTCCGCGCCGCCGTGCCTACGCTCAACGAAGCGTTGCTCGACCGCCGTCCCAGCGTTGCGTTAGTCGTTTTCAAACAGCCCAACGCATCCACCATTCCTGTGGACCAGAGCGTGAGCAAGACCCTGAATGCGAGCCTTAAGCAGCTCCCGCCCGGCGTTCGCTGGGTCCGCATTTACAACCAGGGACATCTCGTCCACAGCGTCGGCTCCGATCTTGGCCGGAATCTCCTCATCGGCGGCCTGCTCGCCATCGGCGTGCTGCTCTGGGTCCTTGGCGCCGGCCGCGGCATCTGGATCCTTGCTCTCAGCATCCCGCTCTCTTTACTGCTTGGCATCGCCGGTCTGTACGCCGCCGGCCAGAGCCTCAACCTCATGACCCTGGGCGCGCTCACCGTCGCCGTCGGCCTGCTCTGCGACGACGGCATCATCGTCCTCGAAAGCATCTACCACCGCTGGGAAAAAGGCGACGACCACTGGGCCGGCGTCTTCCGCGGCCTCAAAGATATCGTTGGCCCCGACGTCACCGGCACGCTCACCACCGTCTCCTCTTTCGCGCCGCTGCTCTTCGTCGGCGGCCTCGCCGGACTCTTCTTCATCCCCTTCGCTCTGGCGATGACCTTCTCGCTCCTCGCCTCGCTGCTCATATCCATCAGCTTCATCCCGCTCTGCCTCGGCTTCCTCAAAGCCAGAGCCCGCGCCAAACCCACACTGGCCGGCAAAGCCCTGGATTTCCTGCGCGGCAAAAACGAGCGCCTCTTCGGTGTAGTGGCTCGTCACCCGCGCTGGAGCCTCGGCATCTGCGTCGTGCTCCTCATCGCCAGCCTCGCCGGCCTCGTCCTTGTCCCCATCGACTTCCTCCCGCTGCCCAACGAGGGTGTCCTGCTCGAAAGCTTTACCCTCCCGCCCGGCAGTTCAAAAGTCGACACGGAAGACGCCGTCATGAGCATGACCAAACGTATGGCCGCCGATCCGGCAGTGAGTCACATCTATGCCCGCATCGGCTCGCCCTCCAGCGGCATTTACACTGAGCCCGCCTACGCCGGTGAAATCCAGATCACCCTCAAGCCCAACGTCAAAGTCGATAGCCTGAACGCCCTCAGCAACCGCCTCATCAAAGAGAGCCGGATACCCGGCGTTCAGGTATCCATGGATACGCCCACCATCGAGCGCGTCGGTGAAAGCCTCTTCGGCCTGCCCCAGCCATTCGTCATCAACGTCTACGGCAGCAGCATCTCAGAGATGCGATCCATCGCCGCGGATATGGTCAAACGCCTCCGTCCCATCCCCGCGCTTACCGGCATCTTCAACAACGACGGCTATCTCATTACTCAGATCCAGATCACACCCAAATTGAATGCACTCGCCGCGCGCCACATCACGCCCGCACAGCTCTATGCGCAAATCGCCCCGCTGCTCAACGGAAAAATTGTTGCGCAGATGCCGGAGGGCAACGTGCCGCTCGCTCTCTACATTCGCCTCGCCGACGCCCCGGATCACTCCATCGCCTCGTTGGCGAACCTCCCCATCCGCACCGATGGCTGGACACCTCTCAGCCAGCTTGCCAACATCCGCCTTGTCCCCACTCCCAGCACGATTCGCCACATCGACGGCGCACGCGCTCTTGAAATCCTCGCCACGCCCACCGGCCCCTTGAGCAGCACCATCGAGTCTGCGCGCAAGGCCCTCGCCGGCCTGCATATGCCCGATGGCTACCGCTACGAATTTGGCGGACTCTTCCCGCAGCTTGAAGACGCAGCCATCGGCCTGCTCGCCTCTGCCGTCGCAGCCCTTCTGCTCATGGTCGCCATCATGATCCTGCAATTCGACGGCCTGCTGGTCCCCGGACTATTGCTCATACAAATTCCGCTCGCCTTCACTGGGGGCGCAGCCGCGCTGCTCATCAGCGGCGTGGGACTCAACGCCGTCGGCATGGTTGCCTTTCTCACCCTCGTCGGCATCGGCCTCAATCACGGCATCGTGCTCCTCCACCGCACCCGCCGCAATGAAGCTGCCGGCATGGACCCCGAATCCGCCGTCCGCGAAGCCGTCCACGTGCGTTTCCGTCCCATCGCGCTCACCACCCTCACCGCCATACTCGGCATGTTGCCCACCGCTCTTGGCTGGGGGCAGGGAGCAGCGCCAGAACAGGGCCTCGCTGCCGTCGTCCTTGGCGGCATCCTCTGGAGCGCCATGCTCAGCACCAACCTCTTACCCGCGCTTTACCTGCACGTGCGCCGCAAGCAACTCGCCAAGGAGGCCCAGGCATGAGATCACGCCTTCCCATCCGCAGCTCCGCTGTTTTGCTCCTCAGCCTTGTCCTCTCCGGCTGTGCGCATTACCGCGCTAATCCGCTGCCCACCGCGCCCGATCTCCAAAAGACGCCGCAGCTCACCGTCCCCGCAAAACAGTTCTGGCTTCCCGGTCTCGCGCCGCGCGCCGTCTCGCCAAAGGGCCTCGATGAGACCACTGTCATGACGCTGGCCGTCTTCAACAATCCCAACCTCAAAGCCGCGCGGCTCCAGGCCGGAGTAGCCGGCGCGCAACTTCTCCAGGCCGGCCTGCTCCCCGATCCCGTACTAGACGGCAATTTCGCTACCTCCGCCCTCGACTATGGCGGTATGCTCGCCGTCACCCAGCAGATTCAGGCCCTGCTTACGCGCGGCGCCGCCAAAGCCGCAGCGAAAGCGGCCGCGCAACAGGTCAACCTCAACATCCTCTGGCAGGAGTGGCAAGTTGCCGAGAAGGCCCGCGAACTCTTCATTCAGGCGCGCGCTGACTCGCAGCTCCAGTCCGTTCTCACCTCAACACGCGCCATCCTCCAGAACCGTTACAACCGCGACCAGGCGGCCATGCAGCGCGGAAACGAAACCGCCGGCACAGTAGCCGCCGATCTCAACGCCCTTTCCAACGCCGACACCGCTCTGCGCCAACTGCAAACGCAGACCAACATCAACCGCCACGCCCTCAACGCGCTCCTCGGCCTCGAGCCCAACGTCCAGCTTCACCTCAGTGGACCGGTCAATATGCCTGCGCTCTCGAAAGATGAGTACAGCAAGGCCATAGCTGCGCTCCCGCAGCGCCGCGCCGATCTTCTCGCCCTCCAGGATGGCTACCGCAGCCAGGAAGAAACCCTCCGCCGTGCCATCCTCGCGCAATTTCCCGCGCTCAGCGCCGGCGTCGAGCTCGACCGCGATCCTGTGGAAGGCGTCAACTCCATCGGCCCCACCGTCACCATGAGCCTGCCCATCTTCAACCGCAACCGCGGCCAGATAGCCATCCAGCGCGCCACCCGCGCCGTCCTCCGCCAGACTTACCAGGCGCGCCTCGACGCCGCCCAGGGCCAGGCCGACCAGGTCTGGCAGGCATCCCGTATCCTGGCCGCGCAGTTGAAAGACCTCGACGCCCAGTTGCCCGAACTGGCAAAGACAGCAGCCGCCGCACGGAAAAGCCTGCGCAAATACGAGGTCAACGCCGGGCTCTACGTAACTCTCGAATCGAATCTCCTGGCAAAACGCGCCGAAGCCATCCGCCTCCGTGCCTCTCTGGAAACCTCCCGCTCCGCCCTTCGCACACTGCTCGCCCTCCCCTTCGAACCCCCAGCCAAATCGCCCCCTGAATCCGTTTCCCAATAGCGCGAGGGAGCCGGGCCCGAATTTTCGGGCCTGGGATCCTCGCAGGCTATATCTCTATAAAAGGAGTCCTGTCCTTCGGCATTCGCCACGGTGGATCCTTGCCTCTGAGCGAGGCTGACTCAAGCTTGCAACCCGCCGCCTCTCCGCCCAACTCCGCAGTATGCTATCGTGTGCCCAGCGGGAGTTTTAGGGTCAATTTCAGATGGCTGACACGCTTCAAGGTCTTTCAGCATCAACGGCTTCGGCCGGCTCCTCCCTGGAGTTCATCCGGAAGCGCTACCGGACCCTTCGCCGTCGCCGCATTCTCGTACGCTCATTCCTGCTTGCCGCCTGGCCTGCAGTCTTCGTGGGCGCATACCTGCTGCTCTCTTATGTGCAGCCCATGATCATCATCAAGCGAAATCTCGTTCCTCTGGTGCTCATCCACGGCGACCAGACCTCCATTCCCATGCCCAACGGCATTCTCGTGGCCGACGTTGGCACGTACACCGATGAGCTCACCGCCTATCTCCGCTACGACTACCTCAAAGGCATCCAGAGCCTTGCTCACTCCAACGTCTTCCTCGTCCCCCATGAAGAAAAAGGCGGCCCTGAATACACCCTCTACGCACAAATGCCCAACAACCTGCTTGCCGCCTATCGCACCCTCGGTGACCTGGTTATTGGCGGCTACATCAGCTCCTGGGAGCTGAAATCCCCGCCGTACTCCCAAATCACCCGCTGGGAAAACGAGACCAAGCTCTTTAACGCCGCCTACCAGCAGCCTCTGCGCGAGCGTCTCCTGCAGCTTCCCCGCGCCGCGCTCACCTCTGCCGTAGCCAGCTTCATCCTGTTCAAGGTACGCACTGACCGCCGGGTCCGCCTCCATCTCGAGCCGGCTAACGGCAAGGCGCTCACCACGGACGACGCCCGCGACTTCGCCGCCGACATGATCGCCGTCGCCGAGTTCTACAAAATCCCGCTCCCCATGCTTCTCGGCATCGGCGCCATGGAAAATAACTACCTCGACATCACCGGCGATCTAAAGCACGCCGTCTGGAAGCACCGTGCCCAGCATGGCGACATCATCCTCCGCCGGCGTCGCGGCCGCGTCCTCGTCAGTAATTACTCCGTCGGCCCCTGGCAGATCACGCGCGAAACCCTTCGCTACGCGCACAACCTCTACCTGCGCGACCGCAAAAAACGCGACTACAATGAGCTTCCGCCGCGCCTGCGCCCCGCGCTCAAGCTCAACTTCAACCAGCTCAGCACCGGTGTCCTCACCACATACGCCGGCCTGCTCCTCCGCCATCTTCTCGATTACTTCCATGGCGACGTGCAAAAAGCTGAAGGCGCCTACAACGGCGGCCGCCGCGATCCCAACGCCACTTACTCTGAAGGGGTTGAAATGGTAGCCAACTACGCTCGACGCGTTATCGGCATGGCTGCCGGCCGCAAAGGCAATGCCGTTTCAGAAACGCCTCTGGTTCTGGCGCCCAAAAAGGCCCCCGCTCCAAAGAAAATCTTCGTTCCGAAGAAGTTTCTGGTCCCAGGCAAAATAACCCTGCCGAGCAAGATCCTCGAGCCGGAGAAGATTCCGGTTCCCAGCAAAATCGTCGTGCCGAAGAAGATCCTGACCCCGAACAAGATTCTCGTGCCGAACAAGATTCAGGAACCAGCAACGGTCCTGACCCCGGAGAAAGGCATCGCGCCAAAACCCTAACCCAATCGCCTGCCTACTCGAGCGGAATCTTCCCCTTGTAAGCATCCAGCCACTGCCCGAAATTCATCAGCGCCGGATTGAGCTTCCTCGCTAAGTCAACGCTCCGCGCGCCCATCCATTCCTTCTCAAAGTCGCGGAACACCTGGAACATATTCCCCAGCTCATCGGCTCCCGGGAACCCGAATCCGCGGTACATCTCCGGTTCCACCGCCTCGTAGTTCACGCGGATGCCCAGCGCCTTCCCCAGCGCCTCGCCCATGGCGGCCACCGTCAGGGACTCGCCCGCGATGCCCACGGTCTTGCCCGTGTACTCCGCGCCCGCCTTGTAGATTCCGTAGGCGCACTTGCCAATATCCACGGCCGCAATTCCCGCCAGCTTCTTATCGCCCATCGGCATCACCCAGTGGTAGACTCCATCTCCACCCTTCTTTGGCGCCAGCCCGAACGCGTAAAGATTGTCCCAGTAAAATGACGTCAACAGATACGTCACCGGCAGACCCGCAAAGTAGGCATCCGCCTCGGCTTTGGCATCAAGGTGCGGCACGCGATATTTCTCCTGTAAAAACGGCATCCGCGTGTCGTCCGGCGCCATCCATTTGCGCGTATCTTCCAGCGTCGACCAGATTACGTGCTTTGCTCCCGCAGCCTTCGCGGCCGCAGCCAGGTTCTTCGCCTGCTCCTTTTCCTTCTCGGCGGAAAAGTGCTCCCAGAAATTCGTCACGCAGTAAACGCCGTGCGCGCCCGCAAACGCCTTCTCCAGGCTCGCCACGTCGTCCAGATCCGCCTTCACCACCTCGGCGCCCTTCGCCGCCAGTGCCTGCGCCTTCTCCTTCGCCGTATCGCGAGTAATAGCTCGGCAGGCAAACCCGCCGTTCACATCGTCAAGAATCGCCTGCGCCAGACCGCCGCCCTGCGACCCCGTTGCACCTATCACAGCAATCACTTTCTTCTCAGCCATTGCATGATCCTCCAGTGCAGCCATTCTAATGCCGGCGTTTCAGCATCCCTTATCAAGCCCTACTCGCCAACCCCTCACAGATCGGGCAAAGTCACCGCAAAACCTCCTCTTTGGTGAGCAACAGGTTTACCCTGTAACCAACAGGCCCCGCGGTCCCTTGGCCAGCCGGATTGCATCATTTCTGGTGATCTAGATCACCGTATACTGATCTCTTAGGCCTTAAGGTAAACAACAGAATGTATCTTCTCTGGCTCCGAGTGGCGGCAGTTCTTTATGCGGTGGCATGCGTCGCAGTCTTTCCGGCCGTCCTTTACAACCGACCGCGCTGGCGTCAAATATGTATCCACGCCGGCGGCATGGCCTTGTTCTTTCACTTCGTCTCGGCCGTTGAAATGCTGGCCCTCGCCCACCGCTGGATGCCTGTTCACGTCCGCGAAATGGAGTCGATCCTGGGCCTTGCCATAGCCGCCATCTTCTTCCTCATTTGGTGGCTTTACGACGCTATCCCGCTTGGCATCTTTGCCTTTCCGGCTACCTTCATCCTCGTCTTTATCCCGGCCCTCGGCCCCGGAGGTTATGTCTTCCCCTCGCAGGGCGTGCGCACAAGCTGGCTCATCGCCCACATTGCCGCACTCCTCGTAGCCTATGTGGCCCTTGTATTTAGCGTCCTGGCCTCGGTGCTTTACCTCATCCAGGAACGCCGTCTCAAGTCCAAGCTCAAGCCCGGCAAGTCCTCCGGGGGCATGAGTTTCGACTGGCTGCCGCCGCTCGACACCCTCGAACGCCTTGCCCACGCCACCCTCGAATTCGGCTTTCCGTGCATGACCGTGGGCCTCATCATTGGCGCCGTACTGGTGCAGGAAACTCCGCTCGGAGCCTCGTATTTCCTTGATCCCAAAGTAATTGCATCATTCATCAGCTGGATCGTCTACGTGGTCCTTCTGCTCGTCCGGCGCAGCGCCGGACTCCGGGGCCGCAAGGCCGCCTATCTTACTGGTGCGTTCATGGTCGTCATGATCGCCGTGTGGGCGCTGAATGTCTTCAGCCGCGTGCACAGGTTTGGAGCTCCATGAAACACCACGAATCCAAACTCGTACTCGTAGGCGTCAACCACAAGACTGCCCCACTCGATCTGCGCGAGAAAATCGCCATAGGCCGCGACGAACTGCCTGAAGCCACGCGCGCTCTCGCCGCCATGCCCGGCGTCCTCGAATGCATGATCGTCTCCACCTGCAACCGTGTGGAGCTGCTCGCGTCGGTCGACTCGCAAGACGTCGATCCGGCTGAATTTCTCTTCCGCCAGTTTGGCGTAAAGCCGGAACTGCTCGCGCCGCACCTTTACCAGCATCGCGACCGTGACGCCGTCCGCCATCTCTTCCGTGTCGCCTCCAGCCTCGATTCGATGGTGGTAGGCGAACCGCAGATCCTCGGCCAGGTAAAGGAGGCCTTCGCCGTCGCCCGGACCACCGGTACCGTCTCAGGCCAGCTCGAGCATCTCCTCCAGAGCGCCTTTTCCGCAGCCAAAAAAGTCCGCTCTGAGACCCAGATTGGCTCCAATTCCGTCTCCATCGCATCGGTTGCCGTAGAACTCGCCCGCAAAATCTTCGGTTCTCTGAACGGCCGGACCGTTTTCCTGGTCGGCGCCGGCAAAATGAGTGAGCTGGCAGCTCGGCATCTGGTTGAACAGGGAGCTGGCACCATATTAGTCAGCAACCGTACTCAGGAGCGCGCCGAGCGTATGGCAGAAGAGTTCGACGGCCGCGTCATTCCGTTCCAGCAACTCTATGACGTGGCAGGAGACGCGGACATCGTAATTACGTCCACCGGCGCGCCTCATTACATCTTCCGCCCTGACCACGGCCACGCCTTCCTGCACAAACGGCGCAATCGCCCCATGTTCTTCATCGATATTGCCGTCCCG
Source organism: uncultured Acidobacteriota bacterium (assembly GCA_963830225.1). Taxonomy (GTDB): domain Bacteria; phylum Acidobacteriota; class Terriglobia; order Terriglobales; family Acidobacteriaceae; genus Telmatobacter. Next base: position 752,922 of record CAWHLO010000002.1, read on the forward strand.
CGCGATGTGGACCCGGCCATGAACAAGGTCGAAGGACTCTTTGTCTACGACGTGGACGATTTGCAGCAGGTTGCCGCCTCCCACATGGAAGAGCGCGGCCGCCAGGCCGTCGACGCTGAAGCCCTGGTGGAGTCGGAAGTAGAGCGCTTCCATCAACGCCAGCGCACAGTCAATGTCGCTCCGGCCATTGTTGCCATGCAAAAACAGGCCGAGGAAATCCGCCTGGCGGAATTACAGCGCATCCATGCGCGCTTGGGCACGCTCACCCAGGAACAACTTGCAGCGGTGGAAACACTCACCCGCGGCATGGTCAACAAGTTCCTGCATCCGCACATGCAGGCCATCAAAAGAGCTGCCCGCGACGGCGACGCCGCCCGCCTAAATGCGCTCTGCGAAGCCTGGTCCGTAGATTTGAGATCGCACCGCTCACCGGAACAACAAGAGCCTGCCCCTCAAGCCCATGCAACCAAAGCGGAAACCGCGGAAGAAACCGAGAACAACGATCCCATGGAGGCACGGCGATGAATCTCCGCATCGGCAGCCGAGGCTCGCAACTGGCGCTCTGGCAGGCAAACCACATCGCCGGATTGTTGCGCGCGCAGGGCCACGAAGTCGAAATCGTAATCATTCGGACAACCGGTGATCGCCTGCAAGAGGTCTCGTTCGCCCAGGTCGGATCGAAGGGCATGTTCACCAAGGAGATTGAAGAGGCGCTAGCCGACGGCCGCGTAGATCTGGCCGTGCATTCGCTCAAAGATTTGCCCACAGAGCTGCCGGATGCCTTCACGCTGGCGGCGACGCCCCCTCGCGTCGATCCCCGCGATGCGCTCGTCTCGGTTCACCATCCAAGTCTTTCTTCACTGCCACAAGGAGCCCGCGTGGGAACCAGCAGCCAGCGGCGACGTGCGGAATTGAAAGCGCTGCGGCCCGACATCGAACCCGTGGAATTCCGCGGCAACGTGGATACTCGGTTACGTAAACTGGGCGAAGGACAGGTAGACGCAATCCTGCTGGCGGCAGCGGGACTCGACCGCCTGGGCCGAGCCGAGTGGGTGAAAGAGCGGCTGGACCCCAAGGATTTCTGTCCCGCCGCGGGGCAGGGCTGTCTGGGCATTGAAACGCGCAAAGACGACTCCTCAACCCTCGCCGCAGTGGAATTCCTCGACGACATCGACACTCGATTTGCAGTAACGGCAGAGCGCGAGGCGCTTGCGGCGCTTGGCGGCGGATGCCAGGTACCCATCGGCGTCCACTGCCGGCCCGCACATGATGCGAAAGCGGAAAGCCAACGCGAGCAGGAAATCTTCGCCATTGTGGCTCATCCTGAAACCGGTGAGATTGTCCGCATTCATCACAGCGCACCGCGTAGTGACGCCGTAGCTCTCGGCCGTACCGCCGCGCAAATGCTCATCGAGAATGGCGCCGGCCCGCTGCTTGCGGCTGTCAACGGAGGCGAGCAGTGAGCAAGCCCGCCGCGGCGGGCTTACCTCTCGCCGGCCGTCGCGTGCTTGTGACGCGCGCCGCGCACCAGGCAGGCAAACTCAGCAACGGGCTTCGCGAGCAAGGCGCTGAACCGGTCGAGGTTCCGGTGCTGGAGATTCGTCCGCCGGAAAGCTTCCAGCCACTCGACCGCGCTCTGCGTCAACTCGACTCCTACGACTGGCTCATCTTCACCAGCGCAAATACCGTCCGCAAGCTGGCCGAGCGCGCAGCGGAGCAGGGAATTGCCCTGGCGCAACTGCGACACGCACGAGTTGCCGCCATCGGCAGCGCCACAGCAGAGGCAGTGCGTAAAGCCGGTCTTGAAGTCGCGCTTATCCCAGATTCCTACGTTGCCGAAAGCCTTGTCCGCGGCATCATCGAACAGGCAGCAGGCCGCCGCGTGCTCCTCGCGCGTGCCGCCGTCGCGCGCGACGTAATCCCCGATGCGCTCCGCCAGGCCGGCGCCACAGTCGACGTGGTAGATGCCTACCGCAACGTACTCCCCGAGTCAGCACCCGATCTGCTTCGTGCAGCCATGACCGCTCCCGTCGATGCAGCCACCTTCACCAGCTCCTCCACCGCTACGCATCTTGCAGAAGCGGCGCAGCGCGCCGGCATTGCTTTTCCGCTTGAGAGTGTTGCGGCCGTCTCCATCGGCCCCATTACCAGCCAGACACTCCGCGAACTGGGCTGGGAGCCGGCGGCGGAGGCAAGTCCTTCCGATATTCCGGGGTTGATTGATGCCGTGGTGCGCCTGCTGAGCGCGCAAGGTGCGGATGCCGGGCGATCGCCTGCCTCGTAGTAATCACCCCGATCCACATACCCGGTTACCATAGCTACAAACGCGCGGGTCCCCAGGTCCGGTGTTCTCGGCCGGAATCTCCCGCGTGGTGAACAGATCGCACGTGCCCACCAAAGCAACAACCCGCGTAGTCCTCGCCGGTGCCATAGGCAACGTCATCGAGTGGTACGACTTCGGCCTCTACGGCCTGCTCGCTCCCGTTCTCGCCACGCTCTTCTTTCCCTCGCATGACAAGATCGCCGCGCTGCTCGCTGTCTACGGAGGCTTTGCCATAGGTTTCGCCGTCCGTCCCCTCGGCGCCATCGTGCTGGGCCGCGTGGGCGACCGGCAAGGGCGCAAATTCGTCCTCATTCTCTCCGTTGTGCTGATGGGCGCTGCCACCGTCGCTATCGGCCTGCTGCCGCCGTATACCGCCATCGGAATCTGGGCGCCGATTCTGCTCATCGCCATCCGCCTCTTCCAGGGATTTTCCGTAGGCGGCGAATTCGTCGGCTCTGTCACCTACCTGGTAGAAACGGCTCCCCAGGACCGGCGCGGCATCGCAGGCAGTGTGGCCAATATCGGCGCAACCATCGGCATGCTGATGGCCGCCGCTGCCGCGGCGCTGGCCACTTCGCACACGCAGGCATTTCACGACCTGTGGCGCGTGCCGTTCCTCTTCGGCGGCGTGCTGGCAATTGCCGGTTACATGTTGCGCCGCCAACTGCCGCCCGATCCCGCCGACGCCGAAGCCGCGAAGCCCGCGCGCGCACCGGCAGGGAAGAGCAGTGCAGGCGAACGCTGGCCGGCATTGCAGGCATTTCGCGAAGCGCCTCGGACCATGCTCTTCGCGCTCCTATTCACCTGCGGCTATGGAGTTTCGAATTACCTGGTGATGGTTTTTCTGCCCACCTTTGCGCATGAGTTTGCGCACGTGAGTGACGCCGCGGCGTTGCGCATCAACACGGCAGGGCAGGCGCTGGTGCTGCTGGTTGCGCCGCTGGCGGGCTGGGCGTCAGACCGGTACCTGACCCGAAGAACCATGCTGGCGCTGGCATTCGCACTGCAGGCGGCCGTTACCTGGGCCTCATTCACCTGGGTCGCGCACCTGGGCTTGCCCGGCTTATGGGCCGCGCAGATGTTGCTTGCCGGGTTGCTGGCCGTGGTGATGGGCGCAGCCCCTGCAATGCTGGCAGAGCAATTCGAGCGCGGTTATCGCGTCAGCGCGCATGCTCTGGTGCTGAACCTCGGCATAGGCATTGCAGGCGGCACCGCGCCCATGGTGGGCGTGGCGCTCATTAGCGCAACCGGCAGCAACATGGCGCCGGCTGCGTACCTGGCGGCGGCATGTGTCGCATCGGCAATCGCGGCACTTTTCCTGATCGATCGCAGCCGAAAGCCACTGGAACAAAGCGATGTCGTTACGCGCTGATCTGAAGACGGCATCGCCCGAAGCATTCGGATGTGCCGCTGCCCGTTATTTCGCGTCCTCAGAGCTTTTGATAAATGCCGCCACGCGCTCGTGCAGTTGTTGCCGGCACTCGTCCCGCACATAAGCCATGTGCCCTGACTCATACCAGTCGTATTGGATGTTCTTCATGAGCGACTTTGGAATCGGCAGGTGATCTTCTTCGTACTGCGCGGCAAAGAACGGGGTAGCCAGATCATAGTAGCCGTCATTGACCATCACCTTCAGGTTCGGATTGGTCTTCATCGCGTCGGCCATATCGGAGCTCACGTTGAGCCCCGTGGGGCCGGCGAAGAATCCGCCTTGCCCTTGGCGCCCCCAATCCCAGTGCACGCTGCCAAAAAGCGCACCCGGCAGGTAGGTGTTCGTGGCGCCGTACTTCAGCGTGTTCCGTACATACGAGTTGATCAGAGCCACGTAGGCCGAGGAAATAGCCGCGCTTTGCGGATCGTACTCCGCTCCCTGGCTCAATGGATCGATGGTGGGCCCCAGAAAGCGCGTGTCATACCGTCCCGTGGTCAGATCGTTGGCGTCTGCAAATTCTTTTCGGAACTCGCCCGCGGTCACGCGCAGGTCGGCCTTGATCACATAGGCAACCGGCAGGGCGGTGAACTGGTGAATCTTCTCCGCCACAGACTGCTTTTCCGCGTCCGTGATGTTGTTGCCCTCAGCCAGCGCATGCATGTATTCGCCCAGCGCAAAATCCTCCACCTGCTTCAGGAATGGCGCCAGTGCCGGCGGCTGCGGCGAAAGTTTTTTGTGGTACCACGCGGTTGCCGCATACGTGGGCAGAGCCAGCTCGTAGGGAAGGTCGACGCCGGGACGGTCCAGACCCGCAAACGTGGTGAAGTTGAAGATTTCGCCCAGCAGCATCACGCCATTCAAATCGATGTTCTGATTGTTTTCCAGCAGATTGGCCAGCACCGCGGAGCGAGTGGTTCCGTAGCTCTCGCCAAAAAGATACTTGGGCGAGTTCCAGCGGTTGTACTTGGTCAAAAAGCGCGCAATGAACCGTGCAAACGCGTGCGCATCCTGGTCGACACCCCAGAAGGCTTTGCCGCCGTTCTTCCCCGTGATCCTGCCAAAGCCCGTTCCCGGCATATCGATAAAGACTTCGTCGCTCACATCAAGCAGGCAGTAAGGGTTGTCAACCAGCTTGTAGGGAGCGCCCGGCAGGTGCTTGTCGCCGGCAGTCTCAACATACTTCGGACCCATCGATCCCAGGTGCAGCCACATGGTCGAGCTTCCCGGGCCGCCGTTGTAAAAGAACGTCACCGGGCGGTTCTCCGCCTTGGCGCCCGTCTTGAAGTAGGCCACATAAAACATGTGTGCAAGCGGCTTCGCGTCAGCCGGATTCTTGGGTTTGGAAAGCGCAAGCTGCGTGCCGGCTAACGGTTTGCCGTCGCTGCCGAGCTGAGCGTCCTCAGCATCCGTGGCGCCCACGGTAAGGATGCCCGCAACTGCGGTGTAGTCGATGTGCTGACCTGCGACCACAACCGATCCGTGCGTGGTGGAGTCAGGCGGAAAAGCGCTTTCGACCGTCTTTGCCGGTTCGGCGGTTTTCGACGCAGCCTGGTCTTGCGCGCGCACCGGACCGGCAAGAGCCACAAAAGCGCAGAGAAGTACCGCAGTAAAGGCACAACGGCAAATGCTCATAATCGAGCCTCCAGATGAAAAATGGCGAATATGAAATTATAAGCTTTGCACTGTAAACCCCGCATAAGTTTTTGGGCTGACTGCTTTTGAATTCGGGTCGTATCGGCGGATCTCTGAGATAGATACTGCGCGGTTTTGCGCGCCTGCGCGGGCTAAGCCTGAAGTTCTCGCGCCACTTCCTCAACCTCCCGGAACACGCGCAGCAGATTGCCGCCAAGGATCTTCTGGCAGTCATCGGCCGTATACCCGCGATCCATCAGCGCAGCGGTGATCTTGGGCAGGTCTGCGGGCGAGCTCATACCCTCAGGCAACTGGCTGTCGACGCCATCGAAGTCCGAGCCCAGGCCGACGTGATCCACGCCGCCTGTCCTGGCAATGTGGTCGATGTGGTCAATGAGAATTGAAAAAGGCGGGCGTGGAATGCCATCTCCGTATGACCGCCGCAGCTTTTCAATTGCGCGCCAGGGAATGGGTTGTCCTTCGGCGGCTGCCTGATTCTTGAGTTCCTGCGCCGCGCGCTCGAATTCAGGCAGCATCACCTTTTGCGCATCGAGATACGCTTGCGACAGGAAAGCCGAGAAGAAGTTGACCATAACCACTCCGCCCTTCGAGTCGGCTCCGCCTGACTCGGCTACCGCGCGGATCATGTCATCACTGAGATTGCGCGGCGTGTTGCACAGCGCGCGCGCTGAAGAGTGCGACGCGATCACCGGTGCACGGCTGACGGAGAGCACACGGTAGAAGGTGGGTTCGGATACATGCGAGATATCCACCATCATGCCCAGGCGGTTCATCTCGCGGATCACCTCTTCGCCAAAGCTGCTCAGGCCATCTTCGGTGTGTTGCACTAAAGCATCGTGAAGGTCGCTGGAACTGTCGGCCCAGCCGTTGGAGTTGTTCCACGTCAGTGTCAAATATCGCGCGCCCAGCGTGTGGTACTGACGCAGCAGCGCAAGCGATCCCTCAATGCAGTGGCCGCCTTCCATGCCCATCAGCGCAGCAAGCTTTCCCTCGCGATGCGCCTCCAGGATCCCTTCTGCCGAGGTGACAAACGCAACTTGATCCGAGTGGAGAGCAATCTGCCGCTTCAGTGCGTCGATCATCTCCATTGCGCGGTGCGCATAGCGCACGACGTGCTGTGTGGGCTCCACAAAAATGGCAAAAAACTGCGCCGAAAGATTGCCCGCGCGGGCGGCGTCGAGATTGAAATCGCCGCCGTCGATGGGGCCGGCAAGATCGAAGCCTTGGTCGAGGAGGCGCAAGGGCGTGTCGGCATGCGTGTCGATCACGATGGCAGCCTGGTGGACAAGATCGGGATCTTGTGTGTTCAAGGTCATAGAACCAATAACGGGTCCGGCCAACAGGTGGTTAGCACCAGAAAAAACCGGTGCAACGGAAGAATTTCAAAGACTTTCTGAACGCCTCAATCCAACTTTCGTTGTGCGTACATCAAAAGGCACTGGCGGCAGGAAAGTGGAGAAACACAGGGATTTCTTCGCCCGCCGCGCCCGGGAAAGTTTAGGATGGGCGTGTGCGCGAATAGACTGCGTAAGGGGCGCTGAGATGACCACAAGCTTGATTCCCAAAATGATTGAGGTAAGGCAGAGCTACCCGCCTTCAAAGCAACTGGATATCCCGGCGGCCGTTCGCGAGCAGTTCGCGAAGTCCGGCTTGCTGGGCCAGGTCAAACCGGGAATGCGTATCGCTGTCGGCGTCGGCAGCCGCGGAATCAGCAACCTGAGCGCAATTGTGAAGGCGGTGCTTGAGGTATTCATCGGCGCAGGCGCCAAGCCGTACATCGTGCCGGCCATGGGCAGTCACGGGGGAGCGACACCCGAGGGCCAGACCAAGGTGCTGGCCGATTACGGCGTAACCGCGGAGACGATGGGAGTACCCATCGATGCCAGGATGGACGTGCGCAAGATCGGCGAAGCCTTTGGCGGGCGCGATGTGGTCTTCAGCGCCGCCGCGCTCGATGCCGATGCGATAGTCGCGATCAACCGCGTAAAGCCTCATACCGATTTTCATGGCGAGATGGGCAGCGGGATTCAGAAGATGCTGGCCGTCGGCTTTGGCAAACAGATCGGTGCCAATCTCGCTCACAGCGCCGCGGTGCACGAAGGGTATCTTGAAGCGTTTCGCGAATACGCGCGTGTAGCGCTTGAGAAAGTGCCGCTGCTCTGCGGCCTGACGATCATTGAAGATCAATATCACCAGACGGCAGAGATCGAATTGCTGCCGCGCGAGTCGATCGCAAGCAGCGAGCGGCGTCTGATCGTGCGCGCCACGGATTTACTGCCGCGCCTGCCGTTTGACGAGATCGACCTGCTGATCGTCGACGAGATGGGCAAGGAAATCAGCGGCACGGGCATGGACACAAACGTAATCGGCCGCGAGATTCACGGCTATTCCTCATCGCTGCGCGCCCACGACCACCCACCCGCCGATGGCCATTCGATCTGGATTCGCCGCATCCTGGTCTGCTCGCTCACGAAAGACTCGAAAGGCAACGGCACCGGCCTCGGCCTCGCCGACTTTGCAACCGCTCGCCTGGTGAAGGCCCTCGATCTGAAAGCTACTTATGTGAATGCGCTCACATCGCTGGGAGTGTTGACGCCCAAGATTCCCATCCACTTTGATAACGACCGCGAAGCCATCGAACGTGCGCTGGCAACGCTGGCATCGCGGCATCCGGAGCGCCTTCGCGTGGTTCGCATCGCCAACACGCTGCGGCTTGAAAAGATGCTCGCCTCTGAGAGCTGCGCCAACATCCTGAAAGGCCGACCCGGCATTACAGTTGGGGAGACGGCCGAAGATTTGCGCTTCGACGGCGAAGGGAATCTTTTGCCGCTTTAACGGGGGCTGAAATCTTCTCAAATTAAAAGCAAAATGCGTTCAGATCCCCGATGTCAGCAAGGAATAGGAAATTGATCGAACGAGACTCCCTGCGAACGGTCCTCACAAAATAGATAGAGGAGTGGCATTCGACAACTGTCTATTGATTCGCTGAAGCAGTGCTCCATGAATGAGGCTGAGGACGCTTAGCACGGGAGCGACAACAAATGGAAATGCAATTCCAAAGCCTTCCGTGAAAAAGCAGCTAACGTCTGCCCAGGTTCCCTCAAAACGAAAAACGCCATATCCCCGATAAATCCAAAATGGGATGGAAGCCAGACCCACGTATGCGATGATTCCTGTGAGCAGCGGTGCGGCTTTGGGCAATTTGATAACTCTTTGCGCGATTGCCGTACCCAAAATGCATGAAGCAAGATTCCACGCAGTACACCCCACTGCAAGTCGCAGCGTGGGGAGCAAGCGACCCGATCGGCAAAAGAAGTTACCACTGGAATCCCAATAAAGGAAGACACAGCACACGGCGAAATAGAGACCCACCAAAGCGGCGCGAAACAGCCTTTGCCTCGGAATCATGCTTGCTTTCTATCACATTCGAGGTAATGCGCCCCCCGAGATTCTGACGGAGAACCCCGCACAATCGACGAGACTTGGCTTGACGGCCTAATTCATAGCTTTAGGATGGCAGCCCATCGCTTCTCCCATTTCAGGATTAGGAGCATAGCTTTAGACGGTACCACTGCGCACCCGGGGACAACGTCCGTTTGTTCCAACGTTCGGGAGGTTCCGTGCTCCATCTCGCGCCGTGTAGAATGGCCCATCTGAAAACCGCGAGGATTTATGGAGCCGAATGTAACGGTAGCGGAAAAGGGTAAACGCGCGCCCGAACAGAAACCAATGACGCCGAAATCTCTGGCGGTGAATGCGGCGGTAGTGCTGGCCATTGTCGCGGCCACATTCTATCTGCTCAAGACCAACCCAACCGTGGGCAAGTGGGCGCAAGTCTACGACCCCACCGGCCACTGGTGGCTCTCGACGGCCATTGCCGCGCTTCCCGTTGTCCTGCTGCTGGGCGCCATGGCGGTCTTCCGTATGGCAGCGCATCTGGCGGCGGCGCTCGGCCTGCTGGCTGCGCTGGTCGCGGCCATCGCGGTCTTCCACATGCCCGTCCGCATGGCATTGACCACAACCGCTTACGGCGCAGGCTACGGAATCTTCCCCATCTGCTGGATCATTCTTCCGGTCATCTTTCTTTACCAGTTGACTGTAAAAACAGGCCGCTTTGAAGCGCTGGAAAAAACCCTTACTCAGATCACCGACGACAGCCGTCTGCAACTGCTGCTCATAGCCTTTGCCCTCGGTGCATTCTTCGAAGGCACTGCCGGCTTCGGCACGCCTGTTGCCGTCTGCGGTGCATTGCTCATCAGCCTCGGTTTCCGGCCCATCGAAGCGGCAGGCCTGGCGCTCATCGCAAACACAGCCCCGGTGGCCTTCGGTGCGCTGGGCATCCCCATCGTCGCGCTGCACGGCGTCACCGGCATCAGCCAGGCGCTCCTCTCGCGCACCATCGCCACCATTCTGGCGCCGTTTTGCGTGCTGGTGCCGTTCTGGCTCATCTGGGTCTACGCGGGCTTTCGCCGCATGATCGAGGTGTGGCCGGCAATCCTCGTTGCGGGCGGCACATTCTCTATCACGCAATATCTCATCGGCGCCTATGTCGGCCCCAATCTCGTGGATATCGCCGCCGCCGTGCTGACCATCGCCGCGCTCATCGTTTTCCTCCGCTTCTGGAAGCCCAAACACGTGCTCAGCCCCACCGGCGAAGAGATCACCGGCCAAACCCCTGAGCGCCAGACGCACAGCGCGGCAGCCATCTTCAAAGCCTGGCTGCCCTGGATCATTTTGAGCCTCGTGGTCTTTGCCTGGGGCATCCCGCAATTCTCAAAGTGGATGAGTACAACAACTTCGATCCAACTGCCGGTAGCCGGCCTGCATAACCTCGTCGACCGCGTGCCGCCCGTGGCGCCGAATCCAGCGCCTGAAAGCGCCATCTTCAACTTCAACTGGCTATCCGCCACGGGAACGGGCATTCTGCTTGCTGCGCTGCTCGCAGGCCTGCTCATGGGCCTCAAACCGGGGAAACTCGCATTGGAATTCCTCAAGACCACCTACCATATCCGCTTTGCCATCGTTACCATCGCCGCCATGCTCGCGCTGGGCTTTGTGATGCGCTATAGCGGCCAGGACGCGACGCTCGGCCTTGCCTTTGCGCGCACTGGAGTGCTCTATCCCTTCTTCGGCACGCTCATTGGATGGCTGGGCACGGCCACCACCGGCAGTGACACCGCCTCGAACGTGCTCTTCGGCAGCCTGCAGCAGGTCACCGCGCACCAGATCGGCGTCTCGCAAACGCTCATGGCCTCGGCCAACTCCGCCGGCGGCGTCATGGGCAAGATGATCGCCCCGCCCAGCATTGTGGTAGGCAGCACGGTCACTGGGACCTATGGCCAGGAGGGAACCATCCTCCGCTACGTCCTCCACCACAGCCTGGCAATGGCCGCGCTGGTCGGTATTCTGGTGTATCTCATGGCTTATGTGCATCCGTTTACCGCGCTTGTGCCGCACTGAGATCGGTGCAGCAACGGCCAACTTGAGGTCCGCCTCCTCCCTGCGGCAACGTAGCCCCCTCGCAATTACACTAGAGAAACGGGGCACGCTGGGCACAGAACGCCTTTGGGCATTCGAGGGAGTTTGCCGGATTTATGGATAAGTTTGTCATTCGCGGCGGCAATCCGCTGGTGGGCACGGTTCGCGTTTCCGGCGCGAAGAATTCCGCGCTCCCCTGTATGGCCGCAACCATCCTCACTCAAGACGAGGTAATCCTCGAAAACATCCCCCAGGTGCGCGACATCGAGACCGAGCGCAAGCTGCTGGTGGCCATGGGCGCTGAAGTCGAGCTGGGCTACGGCCGCGCCCATCATCGCACCAAGATTAACTGCGGCGCCCTTGCCAAACCAGTTGCAGAGTACGAGATTGTCAAAACCATGCGTGCCAGCGCCCTGGTATTGGGTCCGCTGGTGGCGCGCACGGGATGGGCACGCGTTTCCATGCCTGGTGGATGCGCCATCGGCGCGCGGCCCATCGACCAGCACATCAAGGCTCTCGAAAAGATGGGCGTTACCATCTCCCAGGAGCACGGCTATCTTGAAGCGCGTACCGATCGGTTGAAGGGCGCACACATTGTCTTTGATCTGGTTACCGTGACTGGCACCGAAGATCTGCTGATGGCGGCAGCGCTGGCCGAAGGCGATACCGTGATGGAAAACTGCGCATGCGAGCCCGAGGTTACCGATCTGGCGGCGCTGCTCACATCCATGGGCGCAAAGATCAAAGGCGCGGGAACATCGAAAATTCACGTGCAGGGCGTGCCAAAGCTGCATGGCGCGCGCCACCGCATCAATCCCGATCGCATTGAGGCTGGTACGTTGCTTGCGGCTGCCGCCATCACGCGCGGTGATGTGATCGTTGCCAACTGTAACGTGGGCCACCTGGGTTCCCCCATCGCCAAGCTGCAGGAGATGGGTGCGCGTATCGACATTCTCGGCAACGATTCCGTGCGCGTGCGCGCCGATGGGCCGCTCCACGCCGTAGATATATCCACCGAGGAGTATCCCGGCTTCCCAACCGACATGCAGGGTCAGTTCATGGCGCTCACCACGCAGGCCGAAGGCGTAAGCACGATCAAGGAAAATATCTTCGAGAACCGCTTCATGCACGTGCAGGAACTGGTGCGCATGGGTGCCAACATCAAGGTGGAAGGCCGCACTACAGCCACGGTGCACGGACCTGCAAAACTGTCCGCTGCGGCAGTCATGTGTTCTGACCTGCGAGCTTCCGCATCGCTGGTGCTGGCTGCGCTGGTGGCCGACGGGGAATCGATCCTCGACCGCGTTTACCACATGGACCGCGGCTATGAGCGCATTGAAGAAAAGCTGCGCGGCGTTGGAGCACAAATCCGGCGCATGGGCAACGTGTTTGCGCCTCGTGAGGAACTGGCGGCGCGCTAAGTTGCCAGAGTCTGTAAACAGACCCTACAGTTCCAGGATATTGTCCTCAATCGCCAGCCGCACATTGCCGTCTGACTTGGCCAGTCGGCGCACAGCCTCGGGCTTGTCCACCTGGGCCTTGAGCATCACCAGCGCCACGGGCACGCTGCGGCCCGCGCTCTTGATGGTCTCTACCGCGGTGGCGCGATCGATATTGCAGGCAGCCATAAGAACACGAATGCCGCGCTCGACCAGCTTCGAGTTCTGCATGTGCACGTTGACCATCAGGTTTCCGTACACATAGCCGAGCCGCGTCATGGCGCCAGTCGTGATCATGTTCAGGATCATCTTCTGCGCCGTGCCTGCCTTCATGCGCGTGGAGCCGGAAATCACCTCCGGTCCCACCTCAGCCACCACCGTCGTATCGGCCGCTCCTGACAGCGGAGTGCCTACGTTGCACGTCACCGCAGCGGTGTGTGCACCGCGTGCGCGGGCATAAGCCACGGCAGCCACAACGTAAGGCGTGCGCCCCGAAGCCGAAACCCCGATCACGATATCCTTTCGCGTAGGCCGTCTGCGCGCAATATCGCGCTGTCCCAGCTCCTCCGAATCCTCGTTCACCTCAACGGCCGAAGCCAGAGCCTTCGGCCCCCCGGCCATGATGTATTGCACCTGGCCCGGAGCGGTGGAGTAGGTCGGCGGACACTCGGATGAGTCGAGCGCTGCAATGCGTCCGCTGGAGCCTGCACCCACGTAAATCAGCCGGCCGCCATCGCGCAGGCAACGGGCAACCTGGTCGATGACCTCGGCGATTTCTGGGATGGCTTTTTTGACCACCGAAGCTATCTTTGCGTCTTCATGATTGATAATCTTGGCGATATCGAGAGCGGACTTGGTGTCAAAACCCTGCGATGCAGCGTTGCGGCTCTCCGTGATGAGTTGTTGAAGTAGCGATGCCTGATCTTTCCCGGCGCCGTTTGTTTGAATGCTTATGAATGTGGGTATGGTCGTGCCGGTTACCATTGCAACTGCCCCCAATTTCTTATTTTAAACGCAAAGCTAACAAGAGAAACCAGAAATCTCCGAGGCTGAGCGGCATTGGCGGAATCAGATCCGCAAACATTCAAACTTTATCGTTAAAGGGCGCCGCGAACCGCGTCGTGAAAATTCGGCCTGACCGCGCGAATAGCCTGGTTTCGCCGGTCGGGCCAGGTGCGATTTGTGAGCAGCACAACGGCAACAGCCGCGTCCTGATCGATCCAGAGCGAACAGCCGCTGTACCCGAGATGGCCAATGGAGCGCGGCGAAAAGCGTTGCCCGGCAGAGGAGTCCGCCGACGGCGTGTCCCATCCCAGTGCCCGCGAACTGCCCTCGGGTCCTTGCCGGCGTGCAAATTCCTCAATCGCTGCCGTTTCAAAGACCGTCTCGTGGGAGCCTCCGTGCGCCAACTTGCCATCTGTTTTCATCCTGTCATGCAGAATAGCCGATGAGAAACGCAACAGGTCCGGAACATTGGAAAAAAGCCCGGCGTGTCCCGCCACACCCTTCAACACAAAGGCGTTTTCATCCTGCACCTCGCCCTGAATACGCCGATGCCGGAAGCTCTCGTCGTTTTCCGTGGGCGGGATAAATGGGCGCGCCGCGCGTGGCGGGCGGAATCCCGTGGAGCGCAAGCCCAGAGGCCGCAGAATCTCGCGCCGTACCAGATGCGCCAGGCGCTGATGCGTCAGCACCTCGATCGCTTTCCCAAGCAGAATGAATCCCGGATCGGAGTATTCCGCCCGTTCTCCCGGCTCCGCTTCAAGCGGCAGTTCCAGGCAGGCGCGCATCAGCGCGTGAGAAGTGGAAACCGTGCGGAAAAACTCCACGTAGCCGGGAAGGCCCGAGTTGTGCGCCAGCAGATGCCGCAGCTTCACATCGCGTGCACGTTCGGCCAGGTCGCGCCCCAGAATGAAGGCCGGCAACACTTCCCCCAGCGGCATGTCCAGGTCCAGACGGCCGCGCTGCCACAGCAGCATGGCAAGCGCAGTGGTTGCCACAACTTTCGTCACGCTCGCCAGATCGTAGATGGTGTGGGGCGCAACAGCCGGCGAGTCGCCTTCGTAAGTGAAGTGTCCCAGTGCGTCGAGCAGCACAGTCTCTTCACCGGCAAGCACTCCAAAGGCGCAGCCCGGAAAGGCGCGGTCGGCGATAGCCTCCTCCAGCACGCGGTAGGCGGCTGAAAATCGGCTGCGCTGCCGTGAAAGATCGGGATGAATGGAGGGAGAAGACATCTTTATATTCTGCATCATCCTGAACCGAACGCCGAGTCGCTACCGTGATTGAGGAACCGCACGATTGAGGAATCGGATTTGCCCGGGAAATTTACCCAGGCCTGACGCATTCACGGCTATCCTAGTGCCTGGAATTCCCGTCTATTGAAACAGGGATAGGTGCGGAGGAGTTATGTGTGTTCGATCGTGGAGACCGGCAATCCTGGTCGGAATACTATGCACGGGCCTGACTTTTGCCCCCGCGCAATCTCCTCATCCCGCAACAACCTCCTCAAACACACAGGCCGCAAGCACAGCATCCTCCACGGCTCCGGCGGCGGCCAAAACACCAGCCCCTTCGGCTCCAGCCACGCAGCCAAAAACCTACACGGTTCCCGCCGGCACCAAGGTTCTGCTCGAACTGCGCAGCGCCATTGACACTCGAAGCGCCAAGCCCGGTGATGGCGTTTACCTGGTATCCACGTTTCCGGTTGTTGTGGGCAGCCGGGTCCTCATTCCCGCCGGCGTTTACGTCCAGGGAGTAATTGATCGCGTCGCCCGCGCCGGACGTATCCGGGGCAGGGCACAGCTCGACATGCACTTTACCTCCATGATCTTTCCCAACGGTTCGGTCGTAGAGATTCCGGGCATGGTCAACAGCCTCCCCGGCGCGAAAAATCAGACCGTGAAAAACGATGGTGAAGGCACCATCGAGGAGGCCGGTAACAAAGGCCGCCACGCCGGAACAGTGGCCAAGATCGGCGTTCCGACGGCAGGGACAATAGGCGCGGTAACCGGTGCCGAAAGCGGCCACCCCCTCGCGGGCGGAATTGCCGGTGTGGGTGTCGGGCTAGCCGCCGCAGGCCTGGCCACGCTTTTCACCCGTGGCGCCGATGTCGATATCCCCAGAGGCACGCAAGTGGAAATGCTGTTGCAGCGTCCGCTGATTCTGCAGCCGGCAAACCTTACTGGAAATAAGGGCGCAGGCGCAGCCCCCGATCTGGTGCCGTCGCCGAATCAGCCCAAGCCCATGAAAAAGCCACGGCGCATCCATATCCTCTGCCCGGTGGGCGGACTCGGCTGCCCGTAGGCGAAAATCTCAAAATACGAGTAAGCTAAAAAAGAAGACAGATGGAAACTTCTCCCCAGCAGGAAACCCCGGCTTCCAATCCAATCACGGCCCTCGAGACGGATACCAGCCAGCCCGTCAATAGCGAGCCTGCGCCTCCAGCGGGCAAGCGCGATCATGTAGGGCTTTGGCTGCGCGATGTCGCGGTTTCGACGGTGTTTTCCGTGCTCATCATCATGTTCCTCTACCAGCCCGTTCGGGTCGAGGGAACCAGCATGATGCCGCGGTTGGAAAATCACGACCGGCTCTTTATTAACAAATTCGTTTATCACTTTGAGTCCATCCATCGTGGCGACGTGGTCGTGTTTCACTATCCGCTGCACCCCGCCACAAGCTATATCAAGCGGGTGATCGCGCTCCCCGGCGACCGCATCCAGATCATCGACGGCCACGTATGGCTCAACGGCAAGCAACTGAAGGAGCCTTACGTCCCCGCCAGGTACCGAGACGACGGCTCGATGGCCTCCATGGTGCTCCCCAAGCATTACTACTTCGTAATGGGTGACCACAGATCGATATCCTTTGACAGCCGCTCCTTCGGGCCGGTAAAGCGGTCATTGATCTACGGCAAAGCCGAATTCATCTACTGGCCTGCCAAAGATGCGGGCGTAGTTCACTAAATCCCAAATACAACCGAGAATTCCACCGCCAGAACCTGCTAAAATCTATTGAATCCACTCCCCGGAGCGGCAATGCAGGCAATTCTTGCGCTCGAAGACGGGCGCACCTTCCGTGGCCAAGGCTTTGGCGCCCCTGGCGAATGCCAGGGTGAGGTCGTTTTCAATACTTCACTTACCGGTTATCAGGAGATCGCAACCGATCCCTCCTATGCCGGGCAAATCGTCGTTCTCACCAATCCGCAGATTGGCAATTACGGCACCAATCAGGCAGACAATGAGGCTGCCCGTCCCTACATCGAAGGACTCATCGTCCGCGAATTCTCTGCCATCAGCTCCAACTGGCGCTCTGAACAGGTCACCGACGAGTACATGGAACGCTACAAGATTCCAGTGCTTGCGGAGATCGACACACGCGCTCTGGTGCGCCACTTGCGCGACAAGGGCGTGATGCGTGGGGTAATCTCCACGCGCGTCGATGACCCCGCAGCGCTCGTGGAACAGGCACGCCGAATCCGAAAGATGGAAGGCACCGATCTGGCGGGTGTGGTAACCACCAAGTCCGTCTACGGGTTCGATTCCGCGGACACCCGTAATCAGAGCGGAGATCCTTTCCTGCCCCCATCGAACGCAGAAGGAGATGAATCGAAACTTCATGTAGTGGCTTATGATTTCGGCATCAAACAAAACATTCTACGCATGTTAACGCGCGAAGGATGTCGCGTAACGGTCGTCCCGGCGCAGACTACGGCTGAGGACGTACTGGCCATGAAGCCGGATGGTGTCTTCCTCTCCAACGGCCCTGGCGATCCGGAACCGGTGGAATACGCGGTCAAGTCCATCCGCGGCATGTTGGGCCGCGTACCGGTCTTCGGCATCTGTCTCGGCCACCAGCTCTGCGGTCTGGCGCTGGGCGGACGCACCTACAAACTCAAGTTCGGCCACCACGGTGGCAATCATCCTGTACGCAACAACGCCACCGGCAAGGTTGAAATTACGGCGCACAACCATAACTTCGCCGTCGATCCCGATTCGATCAACGCCAACGAAGTAGAGCTGACGCACGTCGACCTGAACGACCAGACGCTCGAGGGCCTGCGTCACAAAACGCTGCCGCTCTTCAGCGTGCAGTACCACCCTGAAGCGGCGCCCGGACCGCACGACTCGCACTACCTGTTCCGTGACTTCCGCAAAATGATAATGGAGTGGAAGGGATGAAAGGGCTAGTACCTGGGGAAACGATTTTGACGACAACAGCGGGGCCGAGGCTCCGCTGTTTTTTGGGCATTGTGTCGGCATTGATCGTCTTCGGATCCTCGTTGTCGGTGGCGCAGGTTGATTGCGTTCAACCTCACGAGATCCCCGTCTCCCAGGTCCGAGGCCAGGTCTTCGATCCCTTTGGAATCCCCGTGCCGGAAGCAACAGTGCTGCTTGTTCCGCAGAAGGGCCAAGAGCTGCAAACAAAATCGGACGGAAAAGGCCGATTTGAACTCCATGCGCCCCTCGGGCACTACGCACTGAAGGTCGAGCAACAAGGATTTGCGCTTTCGAGCGCTGAATTGCACGTTGGACGGAATTTGCTGGGTTCGATCCACCGACAGGAACTGCGCGTCATGCTCGGCTTTGCCGGTTCCTATTGTCCGTGGATCACCACCAGCAAGCGGAACTTCCTCTCCGCCGTCCAGACCAATATCAAACGACTCAAGGATACTTTCCAGACACATGCCACGCAGAAATGACATTCAGAAGATCCTGGTGATCGGCTCAGGGCCGATTGTGATCGGCCAGTCGGCCGAGTTTGATTATTCCGGAACCCAGGCCTGCAAGGCCCTCAAACAGGAGGGCTTCGAGGTGGTGCTGGTCAACTCCAACCCGGCAACCATCATGACCGATCCCGAATTGGCCGACCGCACCTATATAGAGCCGCTCACGCGCGAGTATGTCGAAGAGATCATCCGCATCGAATCCGAAATGCTCGCGGCAAAGCCGGACTCCGGCAAGTTCGCGCTGCTCCCCACGGTCGGCGGACAAACCGCGCTGAACCTCGCCGTCGACCTCTCCGATGCCGGCATCCTCGAGCGCTACAACGTCGAGTTGATTGGCGCCAAGCTTGAAGCCATCAAGAAGGCTGAAGACCGCCTGCTCTTCAAAGACGCCATGATCCGCATCGGCCTCGATGTGGCGCGCTCCGCCCTGGTCAATAATCTTCGCGACGGCCTCGAATTCGCCTCCAAGATCGGTTTTCCCGTCCTCATCCGCCCCAGTTTCACCCTCGGTGGCACCGGCGGCGGCATTGCATACAACCGCGAAGAACTGATGGAAATCCTCTCCCGTGGCCTCGACCTTTCGCCGGTTCACGAGTGCCTCATCGAAGAGAGCGTCCTCGGCTGGAAGGAATTCGAGCTGGAGGTGATGCGCGACCTCGCCGACAACGTCATCATCATCTGTTCCATTGAAAACTTTGACCCCATGGGCGTGCATACCGGCGACTCCATCACCGTCGCCCCCGCGCAGACGCTCACAGACCGCGAGTACCAGAGGATGCGCGACGCCGCACTCGCCGTGATGCGCGAGATCGGTGTCGAGACCGGCGGCTCCAACGTGCAGTTCGCCATCAACCCGCAAGATGGCCGCATGATCGTCATTGAGATGAACCCGCGCGTCTCGCGCTCCTCGGCGCTGGCCTCCAAGGCCACTGGATTCCCGATCGCAAAGATCGCCGCCAAACTGGCCGTCGGCTACACCCTCGACGAAATACCCAACGACATCACGCGCAAGACACCGGCCTGCTTCGAGCCGACCATCGACTACGTCGTCGTCAAAATTCCCAAGTGGCAATTTGAGAAATTCCCCGGCTCTGACGACACGCTGGGCCCGCAGATGAAGTCGGTAGGCGAAGTCATGGCCATCGGCCGAACCTTCAAGGAAGCGGTGATGAAAGCCTGGCGCGCCCTTGAGACCGGCAAGAAGACCGGCGCCGAAATACTGGAGCCGCGCCGTCTCACCCAGATGCTCGTCACCCCCCGGCCCGAGCGCCTCGGCTACCTCCGCTTCGCCTTCGAGCGCGGCATGAGCGTACGCGAAGTGGCCCGCCTCACGCGCATGGATCCCTGGTTCCTCTACCAGTTGCGTGAAGTCACGCAGGCGCAGTTGGGCATTACGAACACCACGCCCGAGCAAATCGGCGAGGAACAGCTCCGCCAGTTGAAGCGCTTCGGGTTGAGCGACGAGCGCATCGCCACGCAGTGGCAGCTCGAAGGCAACGACGGCGTTACGCAGGTGAGGGAACTGCGCGAAGGCAAGGGCATTCGCCCCGTCTTCAAGCTGGTTGACACCTGCGCGGCCGAATTCGAGTCGATGACGCCCTACCTTTACTCGACATACGACGAAGAAGACGAAGCGCCGCCGACATCCACGCCGAAGATCATCATCCTCGGCTCCGGTCCCAACCGCATCGGGCAGGGGATCGAGTTCGATTACTGCTGCTGCCACGCGGCCTTCGCACTCAAAGACGACGGCTTCGAGACCATCATGGTCAACTGCAACCCTGAGACCGTCTCCACTGACTACGACACCAGCGACCGCCTTTACTTCGAGCCGCTGACGCTTGAAGATGTGCTAGCCGTCTACAACCACGAAGCACAATCCGGCGCCAAGATCGGCATGATCGTACAGTTCGGCGGACAGACACCGCTCAACCTCGCCCAGCGCCTGCGCGCCGCCGGCGTACCCATCATCGGCACATCGCCTGAGTCCATCGATCTGGCTGAAGACCGGAAGAACTTCGGCAAACTGCTTCAAGAGCTCGAAATTCCGCAGCCTCTCGGCGGCACAGCCACCAGCGTGGAAGAGGCGCTCGAAGTCGCTGCTCGCGTCGGTTATCCAGTCCTCGTTCGCCCCAGCTACGTTCTCGGTGGCCGCGCCATGGTTATCGCTTATGACGCGGAGGCCGTCACACGCTACATGCGCGAGGCTGTTGAATACTCGCAGGAGCGTCCTGTCCTCATCGATCACTTCCTTGAGAATGCCGTCGAAGTCGACATCGACGCGCTCTGCGATTCCGAAGATGTTCTCATCGCAGGCATCATGCAGCACATCGAAGAGGCCGGCATTCACTCCGGCGACTCCTCCTGCGTACTGCCTGCCGTCGGCATCCGCCCTGAGACGCTCGACACGCTGCGTACCTACACACGCAAGCTGGCTCTGGCGCTGAAAGTCGTCGGCCTCGTCAATCTGCAATTCGCCATCCAGCGCAACAGCAACGGCACGGATGGCGTCTACGTCATTGAAGTCAACCCGCGCGCCTCGCGTACCGTGCCTTACGTCTCGAAGGCCACCGGCGTACCGCTGGCAAAAATCGCAGCGCGCCTCATGACCGGCCGCAAGCTCCGCGAGTTGCTGCCGGAGCAACTCGCTGCCGGCAACGACCTCAGCACCGGCTCGCATTACTACGTCAAGTCGCCCGTCTTCCCGTGGTCCAAATTTGCCGGAGTCGACACAGTGCTTGGCCCGGAGATGAAGTCCACCGGCGAAGTCATGGGCGTGGCCGCTAACTTCGGAGAAGCCTTCGCCAAGGCCCAGCTCTCCGCCGGCCAATTGCTGCCCACGGAAGGCACCGTCTTCTTCAGCGTCAATGATCCTGACAAGCCCGCGGCCATCGAATTGGCCCGAAAGTACGTGAATCTCGGCTTCAACATCGTCGCCACAGAAGGCACGGCGAACACCTTCGAACGCGCCGGCATGGTGGTCGAGCGCGTCTTCAAGGTCAAAGAGGGCCGGCCCAACGTGGTCGACCTGATCAAGGGCGACCGCATTCAGCTCATCATCAACACGCCGCGCGGCCAGGATACCTTCTTCGACGAGCGGGCCATCCGCCGTGCCGCCGTGGTGGCGCACGTCCCCACCATCACCACCATTGCCGCCGCGCAGGCAGCAGCCGAAGGCATCGCAGCCAGGCAGCGGCATCACACAACAGTCTTCGCGCTGCAGGAACTGCACGCCGCCAAAGAAGTCGAAGCGGGATCGGCAGTAAGCGCTGAATAGCTGATGCATGTAAGCTAACAATCCAACGCAAGTCTTTGGGAAGGGAAGAGATCGCACCAAGGACGCGAGCTTTACAATAAATCCATGCTCCTGGAAGGTATCTTTGCTGCCGTAACCACGCCCTTTTACTCTGACGAGCGCGTCTACTATCGCAAGCTCGAAGCCAACATGGCGCGCTACTCACGCAGCCTGCTCGCCGGTATGGTTGTCCTCGGTTCCACAGGCGAGGCCGTAGCGCTTGACGACGCCGAATCGCGCGAAGTATTACACGTGGCCGCGGAAGCCACCGCTCCCGAAAAAGTTCTCATCGCCGGCGTGGGCCGCGAGAGCGTAAAGGGCACCGTTGAGCTGGCCGAGGCGGCAGCAAAAAACAGCTACGACGCGATCCTCGTCAGGACGCCGTTTTATTACGCCGGCCAGATGTCGAAGCCCGCCGCCGTGCTGAGCTACTTCCGCAGCGTAGCCGACCGCTCGCCCCTCCCGGTCATTCTCTACAACATTCCCAAGTGCGTCCCCTACGACATTCCCATTGAAGTGATCGCCGAGCTCGCGCAGCACCCCAACATCATCGGCATCAAGGATTCCAGCGGCAGCGTAGACCGCATTCGCGCCACGGTTGAAGCCACGCGCAACGCCGCGCGCCGAACCGTAACCGTCACGCCCATCTTCGAATCCGTAACCGCGCGCATGTTGGCACAGAAACCTGAGCCCGAAGGCACGTTCGTGAATGTGGGCGAGTTGGCGGCCGGCGCAGCGGTAGCCACGGCGCCACCCGCTCCCGCGCTCAAAACGCGCACCAAGGAAGTAGGCTTCCAGGTTCACATGGGCTCAGCCTCCGCGGTCCTCGGTGCGCTTCAGGCAGGAGCCTCGGGCGCAATCCTGGCCTTCGCCGCCTGCGCCCCGCAGGCCTCTGCGGAAATCTATCTTGCGTGGAAGGATCATGATCTGAAGCTGGCCGAAGAAAAGCAGCAGCGCATCGCCGAAGTCAACCGCCGCATCGTCGGCGGCCTCGGTATCAGCGGCATAAAATACGCCTGCGACTTCAACGGCTACTATGGAGGTCGCGCACGCGCGCCCCTCCTGCCGCTTACCGCTGAAGAAAAGCTGGAAATCGAGCGTCTGCTCGCCGAAATCCGAAATTAAGTTGGGAATTCCATCTGCCCACACATGAAAACCGCAGTACTTGACGGATACTCTAGCGAATTTTGACTCCCACCTGGGGGCGAATTCAGCCGCTCAGGGCTGAAGCGCGAGTTCGGGCGTTACTGAAGAAGAGATTTCGGAGCAAGCGCCAAACGATACGCACGAGCAGGATGACTACAAGAACCAATAGGGCTGCAACAGAGCCAGCCAGATAGGGATGCCGTGTGGCGAGCCAGGTGAGCGAGACAGCCAGTGCGTCTTCGCCAACGCTAAAACTGATGTTTGAGAACGGCTCGGGTGAGGAAGTCACGGCGACGCGGGCGGCAGTTTTCCCTCCATGGGCCGCCAAGGCAATCATCCCACCCAGGGCCCCCGCAGCGACTTGTTCACCTGGAGTCAGGTGCGCCGCCGCACTGTAAGCGAGCAGGGCCGCTACAGGCACGCGGATGAAGGTGTGCAGCGCGTTCCATACCAAATCGAAAGCTGGAACCTTATCGGCGAAGAACTCCACTGCAAAGAGTGCGAAGCTTGCACCGATCACCCACCAGTCTGACAGCATGTGGAGACCGCCGGGAAGGATCAGCACTCCAGCGCGTGTCAACAACCCTAGCGTAGCTACAGTAGCGTAGACGTTGAGGCCCGCAGCAAACGACACCGCTACAATCAGCGCGACTAGTTCCTGCCCAGGAAGTGGGAATTTCACGTCATCAGTATAGGCCTACCTCTGTAGTCCGGGCCGAAATGGTGAATAAGGGCTCGAGGATGATATATGTCCGATAACGGATATTCCGTAAACTAAAGCTCGGCCAAAGCCGGCGTATCCTATCTCCATGCAAAATCAGAGCCTGCACGCTCTCGTCTTCAGCCATATTCCCTTCGAAGACCTCGGTTCCCTCCAACCGCGGCTGCTCGAAAGAGGCTTCGCAATCGAGACAGTCGACGTGAGCACCGCGCAATTCCCCTTGCCGCAGGCCGACTCCTGCGATCTGCTCATCGTTCTCGGCGGGCCCATCGGCGTCTACGACGCTGACGACTACCCCTTCCTGACCTCTGAAATGGAATCGATAAAGCGACGCCTCAATGCAAAACGTCCCATCCTGGGCATCTGTCTCGGCGCACAACTCATAGCCGCCGCCCTGGGTGCCCGCGTCTATCGCGGCTCCGCAGGCGCGGAGATCGGCTGGTACCCTCTTCAGGCCCCACCCGGTTCCCAGCCTCCATCCTGGTTCCAGCCGTTGCTGGCCCCCAACCTGCAAGTCTTTCATTGGCATGGAGATACGTTCGATCTCCCTGCCGGCGCAGCACATCTTGCAGCAACGCAACTATATATGAATCAGTCATTTATGATTGATAACTTCGCGTTATGCATGCAGTTTCACCCGGAAGTTAGCGCCGTCGGGCTGGAACGATGGTATCTCGGCCACGCCGCCGAGCTCCAGACACGTGGAATCAGCGTTCCCGATCTCCGCGCTGCCTCCCGGCGTCATGCCCCCGCCCTTGAGGCCGCAGCCGAGAAGTTCTGGAACGGCTGGCTCGATTCCCTCTTCCAGCCGCCTCAACAGGCGGAGGCATAATAATCAAATAACCGGGACCCAACTTCAATGCGTGCCCTGATCCTCTCTGACATCCATTCGAACCTCGAAGCTCTCGAAGCGGTCCTAGCCGCGGCTCCCGAACACGACGCTGTGTGGAATCTCGGCGACGTGGTGGGCTACGGCGCCAGCCCCAACGAAGTCATTGAAAAGGTGCGCAGCCTCGACCATCTGGTGGTCCGAGGAAACCACGATCGCGCCTGCTGCGATCCGCCCAGTCTCGAATTCTTCAGCGCGACCGCCGCCTCCGCCGTCCGTTGGACTCAGCGCGTTCTGACTCCCGAAAATCTCGCCTGGCTCCAGCACCTCGCTCCCGGCCCGGTTTCGCCGGCAGGCCGCGAGTCAGTCTGCGTCCACGGCTCGCCATATCACGAAGACGAGTATCTCTTCACCCTCGAAGACACGTGGGAATCCTTTCATGCCAATCCAGCCCGCATTATCTTCTTCGGCCACACGCATCGCCAGGAGGCCTTCGCCACCAATCAGCAGGAGCAGTTTCATCTCAAGCCGCAGTACTCCTCCGCCTTCGAGCCGGACCAATGCGAACTTACCCTGCGCAAAGGCGCCCGCTATCTCTTCAATCCCGGCTCGGTGGGCCAACCCCGCGACGGAGACCGGCGCGCCGCCTTCGCCCTTTACGACGATGCCCGCGAGCTGCTGACCTGGTTTCGCGTTCCGTATGAATTAGAGAAAGCGCAGGAAAAGATTCTCCGAGCTGGCCTGCCCGATTACCTCGCGGAGCGCCTCGCCGTCGGCCGCTGACCTGCCGCTGTCCCACCCAGCAGGCCAGCCGGCAATCCTAGCGTATCCCCGCCAGCCCATGCACGGAATCGATCAGCTTCTGCGAGTCAAATCCCACGCCGTCTTTGAAGACAGTCTGAACGTGCTCCACGGCCGTAATATCCTTCGCCACATCGCCCGCCGCAACCACCAGGTCCGCCTGCTTCCCCGCAGCTATGGTGCCAATGCGGTCATCACGTCCCAGAAACTTGGCGCTGTTCTCCGTGTAAATGTGAATGGCTTCCTCCGGAGTAAAGCCGGCCTGGACCAGCAGCTCAAGCGCGCGTTCGTCGCCAAATCCTGCCAGCACGTCACCGTAACTCGTAGGGTCGCACCCCGCCATCAGCAACCCGCCCGCCTTCACAAACTCCCGCTCAAACTGCATCTCCTTCTTCAATAGCGCCGGCCACGGCGAGCTGGCCGCATGTTCCGCGATGAGGGCACGTTGCGCAAGCACACCTGACCACGCTTCTGCGATCATCGAACTCCGCTCGCGGCTAAGAAATGCCATAGGTGGCCTGTTTGGCACAAGGCCCTCAAAGACAGCCAGTGTCGAAGTAACGGCCACATGATGGCGCACCAGGTCGTGGATCATCGCCATGACCGGAGCGCTGCTCATATCTACCGAGGCCGCCATCTCTTCTTCTGCTGCTCTGGAATCCGGACACTGCCCTTCCTTCTTGCCCGGATAGAACTCCGTATCCACCACAATCCCGTGTTCCAGGTTGTCGATCCCCATATTGGCAGCTTCTGTAAATCCAATGCTGCAAAGGTGCCCGGTAATCTTCTGCCCGTGAGCATGCACCTCCGCAATCGCCGCTTTTAGCTCCGCAGGAGTGATCGTCATGTATGCCTTCCACGAAGTCACGCCCTCGCCCACCCAGTAGTCGATGGTTTTGCGAGCGTCGTCAGGACCGGTCAGCACATGTAACTGCGGAATGAATGGAAGAGAGCTGTTGAGATACGGCCCTGTGATATCCAGGTCCGGCCCGGGCACCATTCCGGCTTCGATCTCCTTCTTGAGATTCAGATCGGCATACGGCTCCACGCTCCCGGTAGTCCGCGCCGTCGTCACCCCGGCAGCAAGATACAGACGTGGAGCCGTGTCGAAAGCCTCGCTCACGAACATCTCGCGCATTCTGCTACTGCCGGGCACCGTATAGAACAAGTGCTCATGCATCCCCACCAGCCCCGGATAGACCGTGTGACCGGCAAGATCCAGCACCTTGGCGCCTGCGGGAACCTGAACCGAACTGCTCGGCCCCACAGCGGCAATTTTGCCGTGATCGATCACCAGCGTCTGATCCGCCTTCGCCGCTCCGCCTGTTCCGCCGATCACCTCAACGTGCGTCAGCGCAACCACCGGCGCCGAAACCGAGATGTAAGGTGCGAGCGGACTCTTGGAAGGTGTTTGGGCGACTGCCAAAGCGGCAGAAATGACAAGGCAACTGATCAAAACCGGGAAGCGCAGCATAGTCCATACCATGCGCATGCAGCCCGGTTTACGTCAAGAAAATTATGAGGAGACTTTCTAAGAACCAGTGCCGGTAAGCACCACGCCGACCGTGCGCAGAATAATCGTCATATCGAGCCAGATACTCCAGTTGTCGATATAGGTCATGTCCAGCGATACATAGCTGTCGAACGATGGATCCTTGCGCCCCTGCACCTGCCACAGACCCGTAATTCCCGGTGTAACATTCAGCCGGCGCAGATGGCTCAGCTTGTATTCCCGCACCTCGCTGGCAATGGGGGGCCGCGGGCCTACCACGCTCATGTCGCCCACAAGCACATTAAAGAACTGGGGCAACTCGTCAAGCGAGTACTTGCGAAGAAACCTGCCCAGTGGCGTAATCCGCGGATCGTTGGTGATCTTGAACAGCACTCCTTTGCGCTCGTTCATGTGCATCACCTCGGCACGCCGCTGCTCGGCATCGGGCACCATGGTGCGGAACTTCAGGCAGCGGAACACGCGCCCCTTCTTGCCGATGCGCTCCGAGGTATAAAACACCGGCCCGGGCGAGTCGAGCTTGATGGCGATCGCAATTGCCAGCAGAAAAGGCGACAGCAAAATCAGCGCCAGGCCTGAAAACAGGATGTCGAAGGTGCGCTTCAGGGCAAGGCCCACTTCATGAATCTCGCCACAGTGCAGAGGGATAGTGGGAAACTGCCCAATATACTCAATCGGGTTGCTCCAGGCCAAGCCGTCGTACATATCGGGAACCACGCGCAGATCCACACTATGCGTCCGCGCCTGCTCAAGCACCGTGTGAACAATGCCCCGCTCGCACGGAGTTGTGAAAAAGATCTCGTCAACAAACTGCTTCCTTACCTGCTGGAACAGTGTCGTCAGGTTGCCCACCACGTCGCGCGATACCCACGGGGCGCAGCAGTCAACACCAGGCAGTTCGATGAAGCCTTTGAACGTATATCCCAGGTGGCGCATGCTCTCCAGGTGATGGCGCAGTGCGTGCGCCTCCGGGCCCGTACCGATGATCAGCACATTGCGGGTATCCACGCCTCGCTCGAACCGCCGGTAAAGCATCGATCGGTAGATCAGACGGCGAACGCTCAGGCAAACCGTCACCAGGATCACCGTCAGCAGCACAATGGCACGGGGAATATTGCCGGCATGCATCAGGTAGAGCGCGCCGCAAAGCAGAAGACCCGAGGTCAAACAGGCCTGCACGCTCAACCTCTGCTCGTGCAGAAAGCCATTCAACCGCGCCGGCGTATAGAGCTGCAAACGCCGGCTGATCACAATCAGCGACGCGGTAAACCCGCACAACAGAGCCAGCAGAACCCACATGGAACCGCTGCGGAAGAGAGTCCCCTCCCAGAACCGCTCCGCCACGTTCACCGGGGTGGTTCTCACCCTGTAGAGCGTCGCAATCGCCGCGGCGCCCATCACTGTGACTGCGTCAAAAAGCATCCACAGCTTAGTCGCCGCGCGATCTGTACGCGCAGATCCGCCTTCAAACCCTCCCGCTCGTTCAAGCGATGAAGATACTGAGGCCGAAACTCTCTGCCAAAACTCCGAGGTCGCCATTTGGAACCCGCAGATCACATCTCGCAGAAGTCCTGGGGATGGACTTCTCTTCAAGCTAGCTTGCTAAAGTCCGGGGGATGGACTCCTTTCCAAGCTAGGCAATCAATCCGGCATAAAAAGGAACACCCAATCGCACAGGCACTCCTCACATCCGGGAAAAATCATCTTACGTTGCTACATCGCCTGGCATGCTACCGATCTGCTTTGTTTCTGCGGTCGATTGATCAGTTTTTAATTCACCAGGGAAGAAACGAAAAATCCGTGTCCGCTTTCCGTATCCGCTCTCGCGGTCAAGCTGGCATCTGAAGCCAGCAACTAACTTCGTTTGTAGGGGGCGAATTGCTGCACCCCAGAGGCAATTGTCATACGGCCTGTAAAATCAACACTTGAATTCCCAGACAATTCCTTCCGCCGGGAATTTCTCAATCACCACTGACAGCTCGAACCACTGAAGACACTCAGCCATCTTCGCGGCAGAACCACCGTGTCTGTCAATCACACTTCCAAGTAAAAAAGGCCATCGATCAGTCGTGAATAGCATCGCCTGAATGAGAACGGGATGGCAAGAAAATTGTAAGCAGTGCCCAATTACGAGGTACCACTTAACTCATTCCAAAGGTAACATATACGCCGCCGTCAGGCCAAGGGCAGCTCGTAGGCATCAAGCGTTAGGAATTGGCGAATAGCCTCATCACTTGAGGCAAGAAAACCTTCCAGCGGCCCAAAGTACTGGGCCCGCCCCTGATGTAGGAACAGGACCGTGTCGGCCAGCCTCTCGGCAAAACGCATGTCGTGGGTAACCACGATGCTGGTAAACCCAAGCTGATGCTTCAAGCGCTGGATCAAATTGCCCATCCGCCGGGCAATGATCGGATCCACCATCGTGGTTGGCTCGTCGTAAAGCACCACCTCCGGCTGCGCAGCCAGTGCCCGCGCAATCGCCACGGCCCGCTTTCGTCCCGTCGACAGGCTCGCCGGCAACGCGTCCACCACATCCTCGGCGCCCACCAAGCCAATCAGCCTATCTACAATCTGCAACACCTGGTCTTCGTGCAGCCCGCCTCGTTCCCGCAACGGAAAAGCCACGTTCTCCCGCACGCTGAGCGAATCGAATAGTGCCCCGTTTTGGAAAACCATGGTAATGCGCTTGCGGACCTCTTGCAGCTGACTCTCCGTCATTCCCACCAATTCCTGGCCGTCGACCTCGATTGATCCCGCATCTGCTTCCAGAAATCCCATCAGCAGGCGCAGTGTCACTGACTTCCCCACCCCGCTGCGTCCCAGAACACACAGGGTCTGACCGCGGTCCACACGGAAACTCACGTCGTCCAGCACCGGCCGCCCGTTGAACGAGATCGAGACGTTGGTGAAGACGATCATCGGCTCCGGCCGCGCATCGCCCTGCGGACCAGGCTCAGATTCGGCAGGTGCAGCCTCCCCTTCGCCTTCGCCGTCGCTGCCCGTCAAAACGTCCAGCTCTTCCTCGAGCGGCTCCAGTGACTCGGAATTGGAACCCGTATCGCGCATCTCTCTCAACAGATTACGCGAATTGGTGCCTGAGATGTCCCTCTGCCCGCCGCAGATCCTCCGGCCGATTCACGTTCACAAACCAGAGCGCCGCCGGCAGCCCCTCCGGATGCTCAGCCTCTCCCGACTGCGCCAGCAACTCCACCGGGACCGCCGTAACTGCCTGTCCCAGTCCCGCTGCCGCGGCCTCAAATCCCGCAAAACACCCGCGCCTGCCAGCCCTGAGCTCCGCTTCCAGCCCCGGCAACAGCGCTCGGTCCAGCACGGCTGGAAATGTCTGCGCAAATCCGCTCACCGCCGTCAAACTCACGGCGCACCCGGTAATCTCCGCCCTGAAAAGCAAAAATGCGATAAGAGAAGCCGGCAGCAGCGGGAAATCCACCGGCAGAAAGACGGCCCATCGCGCCCGGCATGCCGCCAACGCGGCGCAGATCCCGCCCAGAGGCCCCAGCCCCGGCTCCGCATCAGCCACCACGGGCGCAAACCTCTCCAGCGCCGTCCGCGCCCCGGCAATCTGCGCCTCCAGCCCTGCATCGTGCAAGATCCCCAGGGCATTTTCCATCAGCGGCCGCCCGCAAAACTCCAGCAGCGCCTTGTCCCGGCCCATGCGCCGCGACTCGCCGCCGGCCAGCACAAATCCAACCGCGTCCTCCACGCCGCCGGCGGCTCCTCTCAACGCCCAGCCTCCTCCATGAATCGGATCAAAGACTCAATCCCCAACTTGAAGTTTCCCAGGTTAAACTTCTCATTCGGCGCATGCAACTGATCGTCAGGAAGTCCAAATCCCATCATCACGCTGGGCAGTCCCAGGTGCGTCGCAAAGTCGCCTACAATCGGAACCGAACCGCCCGAGCGGATAAACACCGTATCCTTGCTCCATATCTCGTGCAGCGCCCGAGTCGCCGCCTGGATATACGGGTTATCCACCGGTACCAGGCACGCATCGCCGGAGTGGATCAGCCGTACATCCACATCCACGCCCGCCGGAGCAATCTCCTCCACGTAGCTTTTGAACTGCGCAAACGCCTTCGCCGGCGTCATATTCGGAACCAGCCGCATTGAAATCTTCGCCTGCGCCTTTGCTGGAATCACCGTCTTCGCCCCCGCGCCCGTGAATCCGCCCGGTATCCCGTGCACGTCCAGCGTCGGCCGCGCCCATGTCCGCTCCAGCACGCTGTATCCCGGCTCGCCCACCAGCTCGCGTGAGCCCACCTCCGTCTTGCGATACTCCTCTTCGTCAAATGGCAAGCTGCGCCACGCCGCCAGTTCCTCCTCGCTCGGCGCCACCACATCGTCATAAAAATGCCTAATCAGAATCCGTCCATCCTGGTCCTTCAACCGCGCAATAATCTGCGCCAGCGCCACAAACGGATTCGGCGCCACGCCTCCATACACGCCGGAGTGCAAATCCGTCTTCGCACCGCGCACCTCCACTTCCGTGTAGATCATCCCGCGCAGTCCCACACACAACGTCGGCATCCCCGCCGCAAACATCTCCGTGTCTGACACCAGCGCGAAATCCGCCTTCAGCTCCGCCGGCTTCGATGCCACATACGCGGCAATTCCCTCCCCGCCCACTTCTTCTTCGCCTTCAAAGAGCACGCGCACATTCAGCGGCAGCCCACCCGTCGTCGCCAGCAGCGACTCCAGCGCACACAACTGAGTGCACACCTGCCCCTTATCGTCCACCGCACCGCGCGCATAGATGTTCCCGTTCCGCTCCTCGGGCTCAAACGGCGGCGACACCCACTCATCCAGCGGATCGGGCGGCTGTACATCGTAGTGCCCGTAGATCAACATCGTGGGCTTGTCCGCCGTGGCGGACTTTCCCTCAGCATGCAGCCAGTCCGCATACACCAGCGGATGCCCTTCCGTCTCCACCAGCCGCACATGTTCCATGCCCATGCGTTCCAGCGCCGCAACCAGCCATTCCGCGGCCTTCCGGCAATCGCCCTGGTTTTCCGGCAGTGTAGAAATCGAAGGAATGCGCAAAAGCGCCTTCAGCTCATCAAGAAACCGCGAATAATTCTGGCGCGAATACTCCAAAGCAGATAAAGCCATCATGATCTCCTTGTTGCTCTCTCATCAATTGATCAACAAGTGAGTATAGGACGCCGGGCAGTTCCGGCGCGATGACGGGCGACTGATCTGTGCGCAATGCCGTCCCCGCCGTTGGCTCAAGCAGTGTCGATCGCGTCAGCCGGCTCGCCCCGCCTGAAACTCGCTCTCCATCTTCCAGCTTTTCCCGTCAAGCTCCAGAATCTCCGAAAAGGCAGGCGAGAGCCGAGTCATCCGTCCCAGCCATCAAGCCTCCCCTCGTTTACCAAAAGAACAACATCGCTCCCTGGCAATCTTTCTCAGTTCCGGAGTTCAGCCAGAGCGAAGCCCCCGAAATGCCGCACAACAAGTGCAAAAGGGCGGATTTCTGCACAAAAATGCCAGAGGTAAGAGTGGCCGACGATACTCCCGGAGCTTGGTACGCGATCTTCCAGCCAGTCCTTGAGTCCGTGCGCTTCCATCCGGTCTGCTTCAGCAGCCAGACTACCCTACGTAAATTTCCAGGGCACGAAGACTCGGTATGAAGAAAACTGAACCATGCTGTCGCACAAGAT
Source organism: uncultured Acidobacteriota bacterium (assembly GCA_963830225.1). Classification (GTDB taxonomy): domain Bacteria; phylum Acidobacteriota; class Terriglobia; order Terriglobales; family Acidobacteriaceae; genus Telmatobacter. The sequence goes on from CAWHLO010000002.1 coordinate 784,952, forward strand.
TTAGATTTTTGAAGTTGATAAGGCTGCGGGTGACTGTCTCCCGGGACAGGCCAATGTACTCACCGATCTCTTCATGTGTGAGCGGGCAGTGGAGGCGCACACCCAGTTCCGCCCGCTGCCCTTCAGCGCACCACTGCAGCAATAGCATTGCCAGCTTCATCGACGCAGTCAATGCAAGGCCAAGGATGCGCAATTGTTCGCATCTTCGTTTGTACTCGACGCTCAACAGCCGCGCCGAGTTCTGCCAGGCAACCGGGTTACGCAACAGGAGATCGAGAAAGCTCTTCCGGGGGAGCACCCGGATTCTGCAAGGAAACTGTGCGACCGCTGTAATTTCGTAGGGACAGCCGGTGACTACGGCGGCGAGCCCAAGAACATCTCCGGGCGCAGCGATTCCGAGCATGAGCCGCTTGCCCCCGCTCGAGCTCATCGTGAGTTTCACCCTCCCTTCGAGCAGGAACAGGAGGCTGCGCGGCTCCTGCTCCTCCATGAACAGCACCTTGGCGCTCTCGCAGCAAAACGGAACTGCGAGCGATTCAAGCTCGCTCATCACCCTGGGTGAGAGGTCTTTGTAAATCTCTCCTGCTCTCCACGCCGTGCTGGCGTCATTCCACTTAGATCCGGAGTGCGGGAGCACCGGAGTCGGGTTCAAGTCTCCCGCCGAGCCATTCACTTTACGCGCGTTGTGCAGATCTGCACCGAAACAGCAGGTTGGAGTGTCTTTCTGAGCCTGCTCGTCGAGATTCTCCATGACCGCGTCCTCCTTCAGCCATCTCTGGATCTGCGGCACAGCCCTTTAGCTCAAAAGCCGTTCAGCATCGCCGGGGCCGTTCGCATTATCGTCTTTCTCCCCAGCAACTCGCGCATGCCAGTCAACAGATCGGTTGAAGCTGGCTCGAAGATCGCATCAGCAAAGGAGTCGTGATAGCCGGGCAGGCCAGCGATGCAAGCCACAGGCACATGGGCGTCAGTGGCTCGAATCAGGGATGCGAGCCTCTCCCTGGCTTCCGCAGGCATAGAACGCCCGAGGAGCACCAGTTCGAAATCACCGGCCTGGAAGTGATCGATCGCACCATTGAAAGATGCTGTCGAGATGACGAAATACCCCGCCGACTTCCAGTCTTCCCTCTGGCTTTCCAGCAGATATCTATCGACTCCGACAGCGAGGATAAAAACGATTCGCATAGACACCTCTTGTCCTGGTTCGATTTGCGCCTTGAGTGTGAAACGAAATAGATCCGGAGGGACGTGTTCTCAGGGGAAGCACCTCCGAACCTTCAACTACCATTTGAGTTGGAATCGCCAGTTTGGCTCCCGGCAACCCCCACCAAGCTTGGATTTATGTCTCTTTTGAGCCGACCTGACAAGATTAGAGCTTCCTTGGCGGCGGCCCGTCTGATCAAAATTGCTCACATTGGCGGAGAACTACGCGGAAGCTGAATATTTCTCTCGCGCAGAGGAGGCTCCGGATTCGCTTTAAACAAGATCGCCAATGCGATCGTCGACCACCACGAGCGGGAGAATCGCAGAGGTTCCAGGTTCCGGTCGAATTACCTAATCGTCATTCACAACTCGGTAAACATCCGCTCCACCTCCGGGCACGGAGCGTGCTGCCGCTGCGCCTCAAACCACGACAGGCGGGATTGAACTGTATGAACTGCCAGAATTGGCGTGGTCTGCACGAAAAGAAGATGAGTTACGTCACTGCACTGCTACTTATTCCGGACCACTTCCCATCGACCGTATCGGACCTTATCTACTCCTCCCCAATATCCTCGTTCCAAACCTCCGGCCTCTCCTTAATAAACCCCTCCAGCAATTCCCTGCATTTCCCGCTGTCCAGGTCGATCACCTCCACCCCGTTCTCCCGCAACCATTCCACGCCACCCGCAAACGTCCGGCTCTCGCCCACCACCACCGCTCCAATCCCGAACTGCCTGACCAGCCCGCTGCAGTACCAGCATGGCGCCAGCGTTGTCACCATCACCATGTCGCGGTAGCTGCGCTGCCGCCCGGCGCGGCGAAACGCATCCGTCTCCCCATGCATGCTCGGGTCGCCCTGCTGCACCCGCCGGTTATGTCCACTGCTCACCAGCCTGCCGTCCCGCGTAAACAGCGCCGCCCCAATGGGAATTCCCCCTTCCGTCCTCCCCATCCGCGCCTCTTGAAGCGCCACGGCCAGCATCCGCTCGCATAAATCCTTATCCAGCATCGGCTTTCCTCCACACAGAGAGTACGCTAACCACGCAAAAAATCTTTGCGATATTTGCTAACTAATCCATTAGTTGGTAGTCTATGCAAACGTGGAGCAGGAAAGATCCACCGAAGAAATCAAGCTGTTCCACCTTGGAATCAAAAGCTTACATGCCGCCGAAACGATCCAATACGCTGACTGAAGCCGAGCTCAGGCTGATGAAAATTCTCTGGCGGCGTGGCGAATCGGCCGTGACAGACCTGGTCGCCGCCATGCCGGAAGGCGAATCCCTCGCCTACAATTCCGTGCTCACCACAATCCGCATCTTAGAACGTAAGGGGTACGTGGAGCATCGACAGGAAGGGAGGGCATTTATTTACCGCCCTCTGATTGCCGAGAATGATGCAAGCCGCTCTGAGGTACGCCACGTATTGAGCCGTTTCTTTGGCAATTCGCGCGAGCGTCTGTTGCTTTCGCTTCTCAATGACGACGAAATCTCCCCAGAGGAACTTGAGAGGCTGAAAGGCGCCATCAGCAAATCATCGCAAGAAGGATTGGACGAGGCTTAAGGACACATGCACCTGACCGCAATTCTCGATGTCCTAATACGCGCCATGCACAGCGCCGGAGATTCGCTCCCGGCCGCATGGGCAGCCTTCTCGCAGTCTGCCGCGACGCTTGCTCTTACCGCCGCGTGGCAGGGTGCGGCTGTCGCTCTCGGTCTCGCCATCTGTCTGCGCCTGGCCCCGCGTAGCCCCGCCCGCCATCGCTTTGCCCTCTGGGCTGCGGGCTTCGGCGCACTGGTCGGCCTCCAGTTTCTTCCGCTCATCTCGCATTTCCTTCAGTCTCATGCCATCGCGGCGCCCGTCGCCGCATCTGCTCTGGCAGCTCCGGCCGCCGTTTCCCATCCATGGCTGCAATTGAGCGCAGGCTGGGGCATCCTCATCGCCTCGCTCTGGCTGGCCGCATCGCTCTATCGCGCCATCGATCTCGCATTGCATTCGCTTCACCTGCGCAGACTTTGGAAGACAGCCCTCCCTGTTGATCTCGACGCCGCTTCCCTTCCAGTCGCCTTCGCGCACGATCGTCGCCGTCCCCTCCAGATCTGCACCACCGCCGACCTTGAGCGCCCCAGCGTCATTGGCTTCTTTTCCCCACGCATTCTCATTCCTGACTGGCTCTTCGCGCGCCTCACGCCCGGCGAGCTCAAGCAGATCGTCCTGCATGAAGCCGAGCACCTGCGCCGCCACGACGACTGGACGAATCTCCTCCAGAAGCTCTGCCTCGTGCTCTTCCCGCTGAACCCTGGACTTGCCTGGATCGAACGCCGCCTCTGCCGCGAACGTGAGATGGCCTGCGACGACGGCGTCATCCGCATCACCCGCGCCCCGCGCGCTTACGCCGCCTGCCTCACCAGCCTCGCCGAGCGTGGCCTGCAGCGTCGTGCCGGAGCGCTCTCTCTCGGCTTCTGGCGCCGCCGTCCTGAACTCGTTGGCCGCGTTCACAGCGTCCTCCGCCGCAAGCACACGCTCAGCCCCATGGCGGCCCGTGCCGTGCTCGGCGCTCTGAGCTGTGTATTGTTGATGGGCGCCGTCGGACTCGCCCGCTGCCCAAGACTCATCGCATTCGCGCCCGCACACCACGCCACAAAAGCTGATGCCGCTGCGATGCAATCCGCGCAGGTCGCCCCCGCGCAACCCGTTCAGGAAGCATCGCTCCCCGTTGTCGCGAATCCGCGTGCTGAAAACATCTCCGCCAAACTGCCCGCGCACCGTGCCCACACAGCGCCGGCCAAAACGGTCGAGCATGCCTCGGTTCGGCGTCACGCTCTCCCAGCTTCCAGGCCAAAGAACACCGCTTCTGAAATGGCTGCAATCACGCCTGAAGACACGCCAGCGCTGGCACCCGCGCCCCCCACCAAGGGCCCCGATCGGGTAGAAGGTTTCGTCGTGCTCAGCACCTGGCAAAGCTTCGAAGTGCCAGGCGTAGCGCTCGATCAACCTGTCGGCAACGTCGGCAGTTACAGTGACACCGCAGCCCCCGCTGGCGCCGTTGAAACTCCCCAGCGCGCACAACAGTTCACACGACAGATTATGGTCACCCGGCTCCTGCTGCGCATCTACTCCGCGGAGTCCGGAACCAAGCCGGACGCCCAGCAGGAACGCTACGCGGGCTGGCTAGTGATCCAACTTTAAACCTGAAACTTCAACCCAGTGAGAGGTAACTTATGACCCGTTCAACTAAATCATTAGTAGCCCGGCTGAAGAGATTTGCCGTTCCTCTCGGAACCGCTGCCGCACTTCTCTTCACCGCATCCTTCTTCCTCTTTGATCAGAGCGCCGTTCATGCCGCTCCGGCGCAACCGCAGCAGGCGCAGGTCAGCCCAAGAAGCGTCGCCCCGTTGACCTCGCTTGATGATGCGGTTGAAGCCGTGGTCTCTCATGTCATGCCCGCGGTGGTCAACGTCTCGGTCACCGCGCGCGTTCCTCAGCGCCAGGGCGGCCGGGGCTTCGGCGGCATCAACCCAAATGAGCTTCCTCCGGAGTTCCGTCACTTCTTCTTCGGCCCCGGCGGTCCCGGCCAGGGTCAGGGCCAGCAGCAGCGGCCAAAATACGAGTATGGCGTCGGCAGCGGATTCATCATCTCGCCTGACGGATACATCGTCACCAATCACCACGTCGTCAACGATGCCAAAAGCATTCAGGTCACGCTGCATGACCGCCGCGTCTTCCCCGCCAAGGTCGTAGGCGTGGATAAGCTTGACGACCTCGCCGTCATCAAAATCGACGCCACCAACCTGCCCACCGTCTCCTGGGGCGACTCCAGCAAGCTGAAGCAAGGCGAATCGGTGATGGCCTTTGGCAATCCCTTTGGCAGTCTCACCTTTTCTGTCACCCGCGGCATCGTGAGCGCCACTGACCGTCGCGGACCAAGCAGAAGCAATCGCGCCCCGGCCGACTACATCCAGACTGACGCCGCCATCAATCCCGGCAACTCAGGCGGCCCGCTGGTTGACGCTCACGGCCGCGTCATCGGCATCAATACCTTCATCTACACCAATAGCGGTTCCTTTGCCGGTGCGGGCTTCGCCATTCCCTCTGATCTCGCCCAGCACTACGTGAACCAGATCATCAAGACCGGTAAGGTGGAGCACGGGTTCCTCGGCATCGGCATCACTAACGTAACCCCGCAGAACGCCAAGTTCTTCAACGTCCCCACCGCCTCCGGAGCTCTGGTTAATCAGGTCAATCCGGATACGCCTGCCTCTCGCGCCGGCTTCAAACAGGGCGACGTCATCCGCACCGTAGACGGAAAGACGATCAAGGACGCGACCGATCTGCAGGTCACCGTCAGCGAAATGACCCCGGGAACGCCCATCACCATCGGTATTCTGCGCGACGGCAAGCCGATGACTCTGCACGGCACCGTTGGCAAGTACCACGCCCCTGGACAGGAAGCTGAAAACGGCGGATCGGGCAAAGCGCAACACGCTCGCCTCGGCATCTCCGTTCAGGACATCACGCCGGCTCTCCGCCAGCAGCTCAACATTCCAGACGGCATCCACGGCGTAGTCGTCCAGAGCGTGCAGTCTGGTGGCCCTGCCGATCAATACCTGATGCCCGGTGAGGTCATCGTGCAGGTCAACCGGCATCCCGTCACCAGCGCGCAGAACTTCGTCGACCAGATCCACAATATTCCGGCCGATCAGGGCGTTCTGCTCCTCGTATGGAACAAGCAGGGCGGGCCTCAGGGCGGCACCATATACATCGTCATTCCGCCCGCACACAATCTGAACCCCAGCAGCCCCAGCGACAACAGCAACAATCAGTAAGTCACTGCTTAGCAGCCGGGCCGCCGCTTCACATACGAAGCGGCGGCCCGCTTTTTTGCTCGTACCGCCCCACGCGCTCCGCTACTCTCTATCGCGGCCCTGCATATCGCGCGCGCAGCTCACCAGATCTCGAGCTTGAAATCCCTGTAGTTCCGGATCAATTCAAAGTCAGCGCGATTCGTCGTAATCAGACGCGCTCCGCAAGCACGCGCAGTCAATGCAATCAGCACATCCATATGCAGATCGCGCAGCTTGTGCGGTTGCAGACCTCGATCGGTCCGCATTTTGCTTAACAGCCGGCCAGATTCAAGCCAATCGCTCGCCGTGGGCGTCAGTATCGGGTGATTCCTTTCCAGGGCGCGCAGAAATTCACGCTCAGCCTTCGTTCCAGCCCCGCGCCATAGCTCTGCCAAAACTACAGACGAGCTTCGAATCAACCCCGTCAGAGCCGCAATTCGCGGTTGATGACGCCCTGTACGCAGATTATCGATCACAACCGAGGTGTCAAAGACGATAATTTCACTCATCGCTCATCGCTGCCGGAAAATGAAAGCTTACCCGCATACTTTTCCATCAGATCTTTGAAGCGTTTCAGCGCAACCACCTCTCGCAGCGCAATGTGCACCGCCTCGGTGCGGGAACTCACCCCCAGCGCGCGAACAGCCTCGTCTGCCAGCTTTGTGTCCAGTCGAATCGATGTCAAAGTCCCAGCCATGACAAAACCTCTGTATATATTCATTGTCATCTAGATATATACGCGCGTCAAACACCGGCTTGGGCTATGGAGAGGCCGCCTGGAAATGGGCTGTCCACTGACTTGAAAGCTTTGGACTTTGGACGTTCAGAAATACTGCTTCTGCCATCTCAGCTTCAGCGGCAGCCGCTTCATCCTCATCCGCCAAGCTGCCCATAACAAACAACACAGTCGTAGCGAATCGTCACCACGCCTCCAGACTCATTCTCCGCAAACAGTCGCTTCATCGCCCGAGTCATCTCTTCAAATCGGTCCTGCCCCGGCTGCGGAATGTGGGAGAAAGACAAGATGCGTCCCTCGAAAGCTTCCTGTGTCAGCGTCTGTACGTTGGCAAGGGTCACGCTCTTCATTGCTGAAGGCGCAAAGAACTCTGCCATGCGTTCTATCCCCATGTGCTGATTCATCACAGCCGCATAATCGATCCCGAACTCATGCAGAAACGCTTCACAGCCAACGTGCAATGCATCTCCGCCCAGGTGCCGGTGGTTATAAACCACCGTGTACCACCCGCCCGGCTTCAGAACGCGCACAAACTCCTTTCGCGCCCGCTCCAGATCGAACCAGTGCATCGCCTGACCCGCGGTTATCAAATCCACTGAGTGATCGGGAAGACCAGTCTTCTCGGCGGTCCCCGCTACAATCCGCAATCCGGGATACGTTGCTTTGAGCGCCGCACATGCCGCCCGCATCTCCTCATTCGGCTCAACGGCGGTTACAGCATGCCCGGCAGCCAGAAAGATCTCTGACAGCAAACCGGTTCCCGCGGCAACATCCCCCACCACGGCATCGTTGCTCAACCCGCATTCGCGCCGCAGTAGATCCACAATCTCCGCCGGATACCGCGGACGATATCGCCGATAACTCTCCGCGCGCCCCGTAAACCGCTCTGCGGGATTCGGCAACATCCCAATCAACCTCCATCATCCATGGGCTAAAAGCTAGGAGCTAGAAGCTAGAAGCTGCCTTTACATAGCTTCCGGACTTTCAATCCCCAGCCACCCAAGCACCGTCACCAACTCACGCAGCGCCACGGCCGCCGTAGCTAGCAGAAACGTCTTCCGCGCCGGGTCTTCTTCCGTAAGAATATGGTGCCGATGATAGAAGTTATTAAACTCCTGCGCTAACTGGAAGACGTGCTTGGCAAGGTTTGCCGGCTCCGATGTGGCAATACACTGTTCCAGCACCTGCGTCCGCCGTCCTGCCCGCAGCCACAGCGCCCAGATATCCTCGTTCTCCTCGCCACTCATATAACCAGCCAGCTCCGCCAACCCGGCTAACTTCGCCAGCTCCGCTCCGGGTGTCGTATTCCCCTTGCGAAAGATATTCCTGATTCGCACCACGGCGTACTGCGCATAAGGCCCCGTCTCGCCCTCAAAGCTCAGCGCATCCTTGAAGTCGAAAGCGATCACCGAGTTGCGCGTGTACTTCAGCATGAAGTATCGCAGTGCCCCAATCGCAATCTGCTCGGCAATCTTCTGCCGTTCCGCTTCGCTGCGTGCCGTCTGCCGCGCGTCCACTTCCTTCTTGGTCGCTTTGATCAGCTCATCGATAAGGTCATCGGCCTTCACGCCGAATCCCTTGCGCCCGCTCACTTCGATATAAGCCCGTCCGCGATCCTCCTCCGGCACGTCATACCCAAGCTCCATCGCGCACCGCGGCGTTAGCGCCACCATCTCGTAGGAAAAGTGCGTGTACCTCAACGCCTGTTCTGTATAACCCATCCCCACAAGCGCACCCACCACGTTCGCCTGCGGATCAGCCTGCCGCGAATCGATCACGTTATAGATCGCCTGCGCATCGCCAAACTGCGGATGCTCGGCTTCGCCTTTCTCCGCCGAAATCCAGCAAGTGTGCCCTGGATACTCGAAAAACTTCCCGTACCTAAAGTCCTTCCCCAGCAGACCAAACTTCCACAGGTGATACGCAATGTCCTTCCCCACATAGGTCACCGTGCCGTTCGAACGCACAATCACCTTGGCCTCCTCATCGAGTTCTGGAGAGGAGGTCTGGAAATATCCAGGCCCTTTAATCAGCTCATCTTCTTCTTGAAAATCCCTCGTTGACAGAGTGGCGTCCGCCTTCACCCTCGTATTGATACTTTTCAAGACAAAGTCGTTCATCCGGTTCATCACCCAACAGCCTGCATTCCTACCTGACTCAACCTGGCGAAGTACCTCCTTCGCCTTCATTTGCTCAAACGCCGCCTCCCAGAACTTCAGGTGCAGAATCTCGCTCTCCCGCGGCAGAAAATCATACTCGATTCCCAACCGCAGCATCGTCTCCAGATGCCGCCTTAGCACCGCCGTCGAAATCAGTTCCGCAATCTCCGCCGTCTCGTTGCCGCCGTGCTCAATTGCATGCAGCGTATCCAGCCGAACCTGCTTGCGCGCCTGCTTCTCCTCATCCGTTCCCTGCGCATACCACTGCGACGTCCGCGCATACAGATCCCAGCAGTAGTAATCGATCCGCTCGCCCTTGCGCTCCAGCTCCTCCAGCAGCGCCCTTACATCCGCGGCCGACTTGCCTTCCAGGTGCAGAAATCCCACCACCACATCGGCCACCTGCACGCCGGTGTTGTCGATGTAGTTCTGTACATCCACCTTTGCGCCTGAAGCCCGCAGCAGCCGCACAAATGTATCGCCCAGAATCGCATTCCGCAAATGCCCAATATGCGCGGCCTTGTTGGGATTGATGCTGGTATGCTCCACCAGCGCATGAAGCCGCTCGCTCGATCCCTCGTCCGGTGCTGGGTGCCCCACCCTCGGGGTCCCCACAGACAGGTCTTCGTCGGTGGGGTGGACACTCGCCACGTCTTTGTTTTTGTGGCTAGGGTGGGAGGCTGTCTCCTCCTCCGCGAAAGTGCGCACCAGACTCGCACGATCCAGCCGCGCGTTGATATATCCGGCGCCCGCCACCTCAAACCCGGCGAATCCCTCCAGCGCCCCAATCGCCCCAACAATCTCCTGGGCAATCATCTTCGGCGCCTTGCGCAGCTTCCGCGCCAGCTCAAAGGCAATCGGCGTAGCCATCTCGCCAAAGCGCAGATCCGGCGGAATCTCCAGCGGAATATTCTCGATTTGAAGGTTGTACCGCTCGTCCAGAACGGCGCGAATGCGCGCGGCGAGCCTCTTCTGCAATGTCAAATACACTTCGATGGGCCTCTAAAAATCCTTGATTTTCAAGGCTGATTCTAACAGAGAGCGTGTTTCTAATCCGCTCACCCCTCGCACAACTGCCGAGCCCACCCGCGCACAGCCTCGGTCGTTATCCGCTGCCCCTGCGCGTCGCTCGCCGCCAGTTGCACCGCCATGCTTCCGATCGTTGTCCCTTCCGTCTGCCCAATCTCCACCGGCAACCCTGTCCGCTTCTCCGTCAGCCCTACCAGCAGCTTGTTGCGCGTGGCCCCGCCCATCATGTGGATCCCCTTCAGCCGCCGCCCCAGCATCTTTTCCAGGTTGGCCAGCGCCGACGCATACCGAATCGCCAGGCTCTCGAAGATCGTCCGCGCAAAAATCGGCTCATTCCCCGCCACATCTGGAATCGTCTCAAATCCGCGCCGCTTCAACTCGCTGTTGATGCGCTCCGGCATATCCTTGTCCAGCATCAGCGGCTCGGCATCCATGTCCAGCACACCCGTCGCCTCGCATTCGCCGGACTTCTGCACAAGCTCCTCAATCCCCCACGGCCGCCCCGCCGCCGCCCACGAGTCCATGCACTGCTTCAGCACCCACATGCTGTTAATCAACGAGTGAAACAGCAACCCGCCCGTCGCCGCGCCCAGGTTGGTATAGCCCGCATCGAACGCATGCCGCGTCGTCACCGGCTCCTGAATAATCGTCCCCACCAGTGACCACGTTCCCGACGAAATATACGCAACATCGGTCATATCGCTGGCAATCCCCGCAATTGCCGAAGCCGTGTCGTGACCCGCCGGAGCAATAAGCTGTGTCTGCTTGTAAGCATCCAGTGAAGCCAGCGGCCCTTTGAGCCGCCCCACCACATCTCCCGCATGAACAATCGGCGGCGCAGCCTCCAGCGGAAGCCCGAGCCGACTGAAAACCTCCGCCGACCAGTCCCTCGTCTTCAGGTCCACAAGCCCCGTATGCGTCGCATGCGTATACTCTGACGTGCGCGACCCGCCAAGCCAGTAAAGAATGTAATCCGGAAACGTGATCCATGGTGCGCGCGCGTCAATCCCTGCCGCCGGATCGGCCATCAACTGGTAAACCGTGTTCAGCCGCAACGGCATCGCGCCGGTAATCTGAAACAGCTCGAAAGGCGCAAGAATCTTGTCCGCCGCTTCCTTAGTCGCCACCGTGCGCTCGTCGCGATAACAGAACGGATCGCCCACCGGCTTGCCATCCGGCCCCAGCCGCACATAATCCACGCCCCAGCTATCCACGGCCACGGATGCAATGCCTTCCGGCGCCACTGCGGCTGCCTTGCGCAAGCCCTCTTCCAGCCCCGCAAGAATCGCGTCCAGCGGCCAGTGCAGCGATTCGCCGCGATGCACCGGTCCGTTGGGAATGCGATGAACCACTTCGATGGATGGTTTTCCGCTCTTCCAGCGGAGCAATGACACGCGGCAGCTTTCCGCGCCTAAATCGATGGCAACACGGGCGGGTTCTTGCATAATTGTTGAAATATCTCCGGTCTAATTCATCTCAAAAATGCATCTGGCAGCCCGCCGTCCACCGGGATCAAATGCCCTGTGGTGCAGCGCGAACGCGGACTGGCCAAAAACAGAATCGCCTCCGCACAATCCGGCGGCTCAATCGTCTTCAACGTCAGCGAACGCTCCGCATAATACGCCGCCAGCCGGCCACGCAGCTCCTCGTCGCTAAACGAATCCTGATAGGGAATGTTGTACTTGTTCAGCGAGGCGATCACCGTGTCTCGCGGGAACATCTTCGATCCCTTCACCACCGTCGCCGGGCTGATGCCGTTCACGCGCACATTGGGCGCGTGAGCCACTGCCAGCTCGCGGATCAGGTGCGAAAGCGCCGCCTTGCCCACGTCGAACGCCTCGCTGCCGTGCTTGGCCACCACCGCATTCGCTGAGCTGTTAAACACAATCGTTCCGCGCAGTCCCTGCTCATGGAAGATCTTTGCCACTTCGTCTGCCAGCACGTAATTGGCTGTCACGTTCACATCCAGCGTTCCCGCCCAGGCCATGTCCGGTACCGCTGCATCGGGAGCAGCGGCCGGGTACACTGAAGCCGTATTTACCAGGATGTCGATGCCACCGAACGCCGCGACAGTCGCGCGCATCGCCGAGGCAATCGACTCGCGGCTGCGGATATCCACGCCCGTATTGGCCACCATTTCCGGGTTCGCAACGGTGTGCAGGTCATGAGCCACCTCTGCTGCCTTCTCCGCATCCAGATCGGCCACCATCACGTGCGCCCCGCGTGCCGCGGCCATCCGCGCCACTTCGCGTCCAAGGCCGCCGGCCCCGCCAATCACCAGCGCCACGCGCCGGCTCAACTCCTTTTCCGGAGGCCGGCGCCGGATCTTCGCTTCCTCCAGCGACCAGTACTCAATACGGAATGCCTCCACTGCCGGCAGCGCCACATAATTCGTAAACACCTTGAAGCTCGCCGGATCCATCGTCTCCGGACACTGCGGCACACGTCCTTCCACAGGCCCTTCCGAGAGCAAACTCGCGCCCTCCATCACGTGAATCGCATTCGTATAAAACTCGCCGGTGATGCGCGCCTCGGTCTTGTTCCTTCCAAAGCTGAACATCCCCATGCCCGGAATCAGCACCACCGTAGGACTCGCGTCACGCCGCGCCGGCGAATCCGGTGTCGCAAAGGTGCGGTAGTAAGTACGGTACTGGTTGCGGTACTCCACCAGCGAAATGTCGATCTGCTTCTTCAACTGCGCCAGGTCTCCACCTGGAGCCCACGGCACAAACAGCGGCCGAATCTTGGTGCGGATAAAGTGGTCCGGACAGCTCGTTCCCAAAAACGCCAGCTCGCTCGCATGTTCTGAGTTCACAAACTGCAGCACATCCGGCGCATCGGTAAAGCTTGTGATCCAGCGCCGCTGCGCGCTGATGCGTCCGCGCAGGAACGGCGCAACCTTCGCCGCCAGTTCTCTGCGATCCTCACGCGCCGGGAAAGCCTGCCCGCCAAACCGCACAGGTCCCTTCTCCGCCGCATGCCGCTGGATGAACTGTCCCAGTTGGTCGATTACCGTAATCGTGCTCAGGTAGCACTCGCGCTGCGTCGAACCCCACGTAAACAACCCATGTCCGCCCAGCACAATGCCGTCGCAGCCGGGGTTGTTCTCGACCGCGCGCTTCATCATCATTGCCAGCTCAAAGCCCGGCCGCTGCCACGGCAGCCAGATCAGCCGGTGCCCGAACTCCTTGTTGAACTCCGCCATCTTGGCTTCGCCGTTGGCTGAAGCCGCCAGCGCAATCCCCCAATCCGGGTGCAGGTGGTCCACATGCGGAAACGGCAGAAACCCGTGCAGAGGCGTATCAATCGACGCGGCCATCGGATTGGCGCGGAATGAGCACAGCGGATACAGCTCCGCCATATCGTCTTCCTTCTCCACGCCCTCGTAAACGTTCTCAAGCGCCAGCAGCTTATCCAGATACAGGGTGGCAAATCCCGCACGCTTGATGCTCCCCAGATCGCCTCCCGAGCCCTTCACCCACAGTACTTCCACAGGTGCGCCCGTCAGCGGATCCTTATCGGCAATCTTTGAGCTGGTGTTGCCGCCCGCAAAGTTGGTTATGCGCAAATCCGATCCCAGCAGGTTCGACCGGTAGCGCAAAAGTTCGGCCTCGTCGAGCGTACTGGCTACGGCGGGGTCCCAGCGATCTTCAAGAAACACAAGCCCTGCCGCAGCAGGAGAAGCTAAAGTCATAGACACCACTAAAAAAGAGGATTTGGAGAAGCCCCTTTGAAAATCATACGCCGTTAGGCCGCACCCTTGCCCGTTCCCCGGTTGGCCGCACCAGGAAATCTGAAAACGCATACAAGAACCGTCGCGGAGCGCCCAGCGCAACCGCTTTCTCAATTGGGTTTCAGGCCGGCTTTTCGGTCCCCAGAGTCTCCGGCGTCACCACCCGGTGCCGCACATAGTTGTAGGGCGGAACCGCGTACCCGCGCAGCAGCGCAATCCCAAGCTGGATCAGCCTCGGCCCGTAACTCTCCACCTCGTGTGAGACCGATCCGATAATCCCGCTCGTCCCCTTGCCCAGTTCTTCCATTACCTCGGGAATGCAATCCTGCCCTACGATCGCAAAATCATGCTCCCGGCCGGCCGCGCGCACCGCATCCAGCACACCCAGCGCGCTCGAGTCTGTCGCGGCGGCCACCAGTACGCGTTCTCCTTCCGTTTCCCTGTGCAGAAACTCGGCAATGGCCTTCTGGCTTGTTTCTCTCATGCCGCGCCCTTCAATCTGTACAAAACGATCCGCGGGAATCTCCTTCAGACGCTGACGAATGCTTTCGAACGCGCCGGCGATACGGCTCTGCACAAAGCTTCCAGCCTCGGAGAAGCCCACGCCCAGCACCCAGTCAACATCTCCCTTCCATTTGCGCATCGCGTGCTGTGCCAGCAGGCCCCCGGCCTCGTAGCCGACCTCGAAGTTATCTACGCCATAGTACGTTGCGTTCGGGTGTGGCACATCGATAGCCACCAGCGGAATATCCGCCTTCTTGAAGATATGCGCCACGCGCGGCGCCACCGCCTCCTCCACCTGGAACTCCAGTACCAGGTCGACGCGCTTGGCCACAAACTCCTCAGCGTTCTGCAGCGCCACAACCGGATCGTACTTGTTGTCGAGCACGATCAGCTCCACGCCTGAAGCCGCCGCCGCTGCCGTAATGCTCTGCGTAACCGCGATGGAGAAAGGCATCTCCGCACTCGACGCGGCAAATCCAAAGCGCAGCCGCCGCGGCCGCGACACCAATCTGTACTGCCCGTCCTGCGCCTGCGCCACGTAGCCGCGATGCACCAGGGTCTTCAGAATCCGGTAGACGCTCGTCTTCGAGATATGCGTCTTCTGGTAAACATCCTCCAGGCTCGCAGGTCCATGGTTCTGCTCCAGCAGTTCCAGCACATCCAGAGCCTTTGACAGGATGGGTATCAGGTAAAGCCTTTTAATTTTTGCTTTGGGCACGCGTCAATCTCCCCACCGCCAAAAGGGCAAATGAAAGTTCGCAAACATCATATCCCACGCAAATGGTGCAAGGTAGTCGGCAGTGGACCACCCGATCTCAAGTGAGATCGTATCCAACGGTACAGGGTGTACCCTCAGCGAGGTTTGGAAAGGTCATCGGGGCCGGGGTCACCCGCCAAGGGGCAAGATGGATTGAGGGGGCCGGTCCACCCATGTCTTTCACCGCCAGTCCAACCACCACCGTGGGTGACCCATCCATGACACGTTTCCGCCGCGGCGGACGGCATCGGTGGGATTGGCCCACACTCCGTCTAACGCACACCAAACTAGCTCCGCCAACCCCGCTAGCTCCGCTCAAGCATAACTGCTAACCGCAGCCGAATTCCTGCTCCCCCGCTCCTCCGCAATCCGCTCCACATACCCGCTCTCACGCAGCGCTTTCAGCGGATCACCCGCCAGTCCGTGTGCCTCGCGCCACGCCTGCACCATCGGCCGCACATCGCGCCAGAACGCCCCGCGGAACAGCTCCTCGGCAGCCACCAGGTCGCAAGACGTCTGCAGTTCCGCCAGCTGCTCGCGGTCAATCAAAGCAGCCTTCAGATACAGTTCCTGCGCCGCCATCACCGTCTGCACCATAGCCTCGATCTTGCCCTTCAGGTTATGGCTCTGGTCCACCATGTAGGCCACATCCAGCGTCAGCCCATCGGCCGCCGCCGCGTGAATCTCGTGGAAGATGCGGAAGATCTGGTAAGGATCGATCGACCCCAGCGTCAGATCGTCGTCGGCATAGCGCCTGTCGTTGAAGTGGAAGCCGCCCAGCAGTCCCGTGTGCAGCAGCCACGCCACAATCTGCTCGATATTCTGCGCGCTGTAATGATGCCCCGTATCCACCAGCACCCGCGCCTGCGGCCCTGCCGTCCTCGAGAGATGAGACGACATCCCCCAGTCGGCAATATCCGTGTGATAGAACGCCGGCTCAAACGGCTTGTACTCCACCAGCAGCCGCTGGTTCGGCGCCAGATGATCGTGGCTTGTGCGCAGCGCCTCCTCCAGCCATTCAATCCGTTTGCGGATGTTCTGCGTTCCCGGATAATTCGACCCGTCCGCCAGCCACAACGAAACATCGCGTGAGCCCAGCGCCTTGCCAATCTCAATCGAGTCCAGCATGTGCGCCACGGCCTGCTCGCGTATCTCCGCTGAAGGATTGCACAGCGATCCGTGCTTGTACTGCGCATCCTGGAACAGGTTGGGATTGATCGACCCCGAACGGATGCCAAACTGCCGTTCCAGATCTTTCACTTCCGGTACATCCTTCAGACCGTTGGGCAGGTCCCACAGCACGTGCAGCGCCAGTGTCGGCGTCACGCCGGTCAGCCGGTTGACCTCGGCCGCATCGGCAAACTTCTCTTCAATCGTGGATGCGGCCGCCGCCTGTGAGAACTTGCCGAAGCGCGTTCCCGTGTTGGCGAATCCCCACGAGGGAATTTCTATTTGAAAAGCGTCGAGTGCCTTCGAGGCTAGATCTAAGATTGCGGATTCAGAGTATTTCATAATGGATCACCCTTTTCCGGCAGACGAAAACTATCCGCCGGCCTTCAATTCAAGTTCGCGCGGGTCTCCGCATCGTGAACCAGAACCACCTCCAGAAAGCGCGGTCCGTGCACACCCTTGATGCGGGTCATCTCAATATCGGCGGTCGCACTGGGCCCGGAGACCCACGTGACGAGCGCCGGGGTCCCCGGCGACAGGTCTTCGTCGCTGGGGTGAAGTGCGGGCGGCTGCTCACACCGCGCAAAGTACTCCGGCAATGTCTCCACCACCTGGCTCGCGCGCAAAATGCACAGATGCCAGTCGGGCAACAGACTCAAAATGCGTCTTCCCTCGGCAGCCTGGTGGTGCAGCACAATCGTTCCTGAATCCGCTACCCCGCAAAACGCCGCCGTCATCACCCCATCGGCCTTTTCAATATCGCCCGCCGACAGGTCATTGTCCTTCTTCCACTCAAATCCTTCTGCCATCCACTCCGCCGGAATCCCGGCAGGAACCACAAAGCTATGCCGCCCGCTCTCCGCCAGCCGCGCTGCAATCGCTGCGGCCAGATCCTGCGGCGCGCACTCCGTCACCTCGGCGTCGTACTCGCGCAGCCGCTCCACAATCTTTTCCACGCGAGCCTGCAGGTCCATACTGCCGCGCCGCACATAGTTACGCGGCAAACCCGCATACGCCTCCGCCAATTGCGCACGATCCGCGGCGGCGCCCGGCGTACCCCGCCGGATACGATCCAATACCTTCTGCCGAGATATCGCGCGATCTGTCATCTTTGCCATCCCAATCCCCAAACCACCCTCTACACTGGGTGCCCCAGGTGCCTCGTCCGCCGAGGCGGAGGCACCTGGGATATCACTCCGAACTGCTCTCCGCTCTTTTCTCCAAACCACCGCGCGCCGCCCACCACTCGTGAAACGTCTGCTTCGGCAAGCCGCGCAGGTCGCGAGTCTGCGTCCACTTCGCCCCCACACTGGGCAGCGAGTGAATCCATCCATCCTTCCGCGTCAAACACCGAGCACCGATACGTCCCACCCGCTGCGCCGCATGAAACAGCCACGCCCGCGAAAACAGCACATTGGCCACGCGCAGTCCCAGGTACATCGGATCGAAAAATCGTCCTGCCTGCTTGCGCTCCTGTTCCACCACCTGCGCGCGCAGCTCCAGCAGCACCTCGGGGATATTGATCTTCACCGGGCAGACTTCGTAGCACGCACCGCACAGCGAAGACGCATAAGGCAGCGTCTGCGCATGATGCATCTGCTGCAACTGCGGCGTCAGAATCGCCCCAATCGGTCCCGGATACACCGACCCATACGCATGTCCGCCCGTCTGCCGATACACCGGACAGGCATTCATGCACGCCGCGCAGCGAATGCACCTGAGCGTCTGCCGCTCCGTATGCCTTCCCAGAATCGACGACCGCCCGTTATCCAGCAGCACCACGTGGAAGCGCTGCGGCCCATCGCCCGGCGTCACGCCCGTCCACAGCGACGTATATGGATTCATCCTCTCGCCCGTCGCCGAGCGCGCCAGCACCTGCAGCATCACCTCCAGGTCCTGGAACCGCGGCAGCACCTTTTCAATGCCGGCCAGCGTAATCATGGTCCGCGGCAGCGTCAGGCACATTCTCCCGTTGCCTTCTGACTCCACCACCGCCACCGAGCCCGTCTCAGCAATCAGAAAGTTCGCCCCGCTAATCGCCGTCGGAACCTCCAGAAACTTCCGCCGCAGATAACTCCGCGCCGCTGCCGTCAGCGCCTTCGGCTCGTCTGAGAGGTTCTCGAGCCCCATTCTTCGTGCGAAAATCTCCCGCACCTGGCTTCGGTTCACATGCAGCGCCGGCACCACAATATGTGAGGGCTCGCCCTCGCCAAGCTGCAGAATGATCTCCGCCAGGTCCGTCTCATAAGTCCGCACTCCCGCGGCTTCCAGAAACGGATTCAGCTGAATCTCCGCCGAGGTCATTGTCTTGATCTTGATGACCTCATCCGCTTTCTCCTCGCGCAGTATGTCCAGAATGATCTGCCGCGCCTCGGCCGCATCCGCCGCCCAATGCACCACGCCGCCCGCCGCCGTGCAGCGCTCTTCAAACTGCTCCAGATACGTGCCCAGATTCCCCAGCACATGATCGCGAATCGCCGCACCGGCCGTGCGCAACTCCTGCCAGTCGCTCTTTTCCGCCACCAGCTTCGCGCGCTTACTCTGAATCACATCAATCGCGTGCGCCACGTTCTTGCGCAACTGCGGATTCCGCAGCACCGGCAGCGCCGCCTTCGGAAACGGTGGCGCCAACGCCGGATCGAGAATCGGATGCTCCGAGACAGCAGGATTCATCCCACCACCTCCGCCGGCTCCTCTGCCGTACTCGCCAGAATCTGCGCAATGTGAATCGTTTTCATTCCCGCGTACTGCCGGTGCATGGCTCCGCCCAGGTGCATCAGGCAACTGTTGTCCACGGCCGTGCAATACTCCGCCCGCGTCGCCAGCACATCCTGCAGCTTCGCCGCCAGCATCGCTGACGACACTTCCCCGTTCTTTACCGCAAAGGTCCCACCGAACCCGCAGCAGCGATCCATATTCTGGAGCTGCGCCAGCTCCAGCCCGCGAACCTTCGCCAGCAGCCGGAACGGCCGGTCTCCCAGATGCAGCGCTCGCAGCCCGTGACAACTGGCGTGGTATGTCACCCGATGCGGAAAGTACGCTCCCACGTCCTCCACGCCCATCCGGTCCACCAGAAATTCGCTCAGCTCGTGCACCCGCGGCATCAGCGCAGCCAGTTCCCTTCGCTGCGCCTCCGTCCCCAGCTCCTCAAACAGCCCCGGATACTGGTCCCGTATCATCGCCACGCACGACGAAGACGGAATCACCACCGCCTCCGTATCGCCGTAGATCCGCACAAAGCGTTTCGCCTGACTGAAGGCCTCGCCCCGAAATCCCGTGTTGGCGTGCATTTGTCCGCAGCAGGTCTGTCCCGGATGAAACTCCAGCTGGACCCCCAGCCGTTCCAGCAGCCGCACCACGGCCCGTCCGGTTTCCGGAAAAAGAGTGTCGTTATAGCAAGTAATAAATAGAGATGCTCGCATTGACTACCAGCTTACCCGGAACCCCTTGTAAAGGCGTATGATATGCGATACGAAAACAGTTGTCTATTGCAATAATCACATTTTTCTAACTGCCTTTTCTACTTCACCAATCCCTCTTCGCCCACCTGCCCCACCCCGCCGGCAGTCAACCCCATTCCACTCTTTTCGTCTAAATCAACAAATTGCTACGTCCTTTTTTCGGGGCGGCCGCCCGGTTCTCTATACCCTACCTTTGGCTTCACCATTCCTGCACGGTTCCTCTTCGAGCGGGCCATAGCGTCCCCAGGCCGGGCCCAGCCAGCAACTGCCGGCTTCGTGTGCGCAGTGCTCCGCCCGTTCCCACATTCCGCAAGTCGCGCTATCATGGCTCCACGTCTTCACCATGCCCGATAGACCGTCCGCGTCCGGTCCATCGGCAGCTTTATTTACCGGCGCGGAAACTTTCCTGCTCACTGCGGGTTGCTTGCAAAGAGAGGTTCTGGGATTCCATCATGACAAGTTCGCGTACCCTCCAACTGAGTGCAGTACTGAGTGTGTGTCTGTTTGCCACGGCTGTTTTCGCCCAGAAAGTAGGCCCCACGGTCCGCATCACCGCTCCCATCAATACCAGCCAGCTTGTCACGCTCAAAGGCACTGTCCATCCCTTTGCCAACTCCCAGAACGATCGCGGCCTCGCCCCGCAGGGCATGCAGCTCAACCGCATGCACCTCATTCTCAAGCGCAGCCCCGCCCAGCAAACTGCCCTTCTCCAGCTCATCCAGGAGCAGAACACCCCCGGCTCGCCCAATTACCACAAGTGGCTCACGCCGGCTCAGTTCGCGGCCCAGTTCGGCCCCTCCAAGCAGGACATCACTACTGTCGAAAACTGGCTCTCCAGCCAGGGCTTTACCGTCAACAAACTTGAACCCGGCAATCAGGTCCTCGACATCTCCGGCAACGTCGCCCAGCTCGGCTCAGCCTTCCATACCCAGATTCACAAGTACATGGTCAACGGCCAGCTCCATTACGCCAACGCCAACAATCCCTCCATCCCCGCGGCCCTCGCTCCCGTCGTGGGCGGCTTCGTCTCTCTCAACAACTTCCGCTACAAAAGCTATGCGCAGCGTCTCGGTGAAGCCACTTACGATCCATCCACCGGCAAAGCCAAGCCAAGCTGGACCGTCGGTGGCGGTTCATTCGATTACCAGAACTACAACTTCATCCTTTCGCCCGACGACTACGCCGTCCAGTACAACATCAAGCCTCTCTACAGCGCCGGCATCAACGGCTCCGGCCAAACCATCGCCATCGTCAATGAGTCCAATATCAACATCAACCTCGTAAATCGGTTCCGCACGCTCTTCGGCTTGCCTCCCAACCCGCCCCAGATCATCATTGACGGCAACGACCCCGGCATCGACGGCATCAACAATCCCGACGGCCCCAACTACGCCTCCACTGAAGCCTATCTCGATGTCGAGTGGGCCGGCGCAGTCGCCCCAGGCGCCACCATCGATCTCGTCATCGCCGCTGACACTTCCCTCGAAAGCGGCCTCGCCCTCGCCGCCGAGCACGCCGTCTACAGCGACGTCGCCCCCGTCGTCAGCATAAGCTTCGGCCTCTGCGAGCTCTTCAACGGCAGTGGCAACACCTTCTGGAACAACCTCTGGCAGCAGGCCGCCGCCCAGGGCCAGACCGTCGTCGTTTCCACCGGCGACAACGGCTCCGCCGGCTGTGATTCGCCTTCTTCCCAATTCGCCCAAAACGGCCTTGCCGTGAACGGGCTAGCCTCCACGCCTTACAACGTCGCCGTCGGCGGCACTGACTTTTACTACAGCAATTACAGCCAGGGCGCCTCCGCTATTGACACCCAACTCGGCACATATTGGGGCACCACCGCCAGCAACAGTACGCCCACGGCTTCCATCAAGAAATACATCCCTGAGCAGCCCTGGAACGACAGCCAGTACGGTCTCAACCTCTTCGACTACTACAACGAGACCGGTAACACCACCGTTGCCGGCGGTAGCGGCGGAGCCAGCAGCGCCGCCATATGCCCCAACAATAGCTACGACTCTTCCGGCCTCTGCTCCGGAACCCCCTCCGGCTACCCCAAGCCGGCCTGGCAAACCGGCTCCGGCGTCCCCGCTGATGGTGTCCGTGACCTGCCCGACGTTTCCCTCTTCGCCGCTGACGGCCTCAATGACAGCTACTACCCCATATGCGCTACGGACGGCGACTGCCAGCCTGCCTCCTCGGGCGGCACGGTCCAGCTCTTCGGCGTAGGCGGCACCTCCGCTTCCGCTCCGGCCTTTGCCGGCATCATGGCCCTCGTCAACCAGAAGTACGGCCGCCAGGGCCAGGCCAACACCATCCTCTATCCACTCAAAGCGCAGTACCCGGCCGCATTTCACGACGTAACCAACGGCACCAACTCCGTGCCCTGCTACTACTCGTCAACCTCCACCTCGAACTCGCCCAAATGCATCGCGGTTTCCAATCCCCTGACGATTCAGATCACAAGTTCCAGCGGCATTACCACAAACGTCACGGAAGGCCAGCTCGGCACCAGTTCCACCACGCCCGCCTACAATGCCGCCGCTGGTTACAACCTCGCTACCGGCCTCGGCTCCGTCGACGCCTATCAGTTGGTCACCAACTGGGGCAACGTCAAGCTCGGCTCCACGTCCGTCAGCCTCACGCCCACCACTGGCACCACCTTCACCCACGGAACAGCATTCAGCTTCAACGGCGCCGTTACGGGATCGAGCGGAACGCCGACCGGCGACGTAGCCCTCATGACTGACACCACTGAGATGTCGCAGCAGGGCCTCACCAACTTCACCCTCGACGGCAGCGGCAATTACTCCGGAAGCCTCACCACGCTGCCCGGCGGCAGTTACAACATCTGGGCCTCTTACGGCGGAGACAACAATAACGCAGCCGCCATCTCCACCAAAATTCCCATCACGGTGAATCCTGAACCCAGCGGCATCGCCTTCGGCCTCTTCGCCAACGGCTCAAACACCTACTACACTGCCGCTTCCAATCCCGGGACCTCGGTCGATTACGGCACTCAGCTCATGCTCAGCGCCCGCGTCGCTCCCACCGCAAACAACGACGTCGCTACACTGCAAGCCTGCACTCCCTCCGGCAGCACCACCACCTGCCCAAGCGGCTACTCCGCGCCCACCGGCACCGTCACCTTCTCTGACAGCTCCTCCGGCTCGGGTTTACCCACAACCGCCGCAATCAACTCTGAGGGCGATGCCGAATTCAATGCGCCCTTCAGCGTGGGTTCGCACTCCGTCTCGGCCAGCTACAGCGGTGACAAAAGCTACAATCCGTCATCGGCCTCCGCGCCCATCACCTTCACCGTGGTCAAAGACACGCCGCAGATCTTCGGCTCCGCCTCGCTCATTGACTCAAGCGGAAATCTCTACAACGGTACCGGACAGCAGACCGCGCTCACCATCATGCTCGAAAACAACGCAGTCACTGCGGCTCAAACAAGTTCCGCCTCATTCCCAGTGCCCGTAGCTCCCCCCACCGGCACCATCACGCTGTCGGGCAGCTCCGTCTCGGCGCTCAATGGCACCTTCAATCTGAGTGCAGGTGTAGACCCGAACAGCGGTGCCCCAGCCGGAATCGCAACCGTATATATTCCCGCCACTACGGCCAGCGGCAATTATCAGGTTGCAGTCGCTTATAGCGGTGACTCCAACTACAACTCCATCGCGGCATCTTCCAACACCACCTTCTCGATTCCCCTCACCAATCTCAACTCCAACGGCGGGCTTACCTCCACAACCGCCGCTACCGTCAGCGGGTCCATTTCGCCCGATTCGACTCTCGTAGTTCAAGGCACTGTGACTGGCCAGTCCAATAATCCAGCGCCTACAGGCGACGTGTATCTGTACTCTTCCGGATACAACCTGACATACGCGAAATTGAATCCACCTGCCAGTGGAGTTACCTCCACCTTCCAGATCACACTGAACAGTCAAACGCTCTTGCAAGGGTCGAATCAAATCGCCATTCAGTACTGGGGTGACAAGAATTACAACCCTTCCGCATACGTCTTAAACACCGCCGTCTCCAACCCGCTCTCCGACTTCACCATGGTGCCGGAGACCTCCATCGTTCCCGTCACGGCGGGTGACAACGCGGGTGGAAATGTAACCGTCAACCTTGCCGCAGTCAACGGATTCAGTGGCGCAGTGAACCTTAGCTGCACCGCCACTGCAGGCGTGAATTGCTCGGTTTCCCCTTCGTCCGCTTCCATCAGCAGCGGTACCTCCGCCACAGCCACACTCACCATTACGGCGCCCGCCGCCGCCGCTGACGGCACTTACAACGTAGCTTTGGTAGGTAAGGACTCGACGGGAGAATACGTGCACACCGCCGGGGTAAAGGCAACGGTCAGTGGCTCGACGGCAGGAACAGACAGCTTCGCTCTCAGCGCCAACCCCGATCATCTGGCCTTCGTACCCGCAGCCACCACGGGCAACACCACAACCATCAATGTCACGCCTACCGGTTCCGGCAATTTCAGCGGAATCGTCGATCTGAGCTGTTCCGTCAGCCCATCCAGCAGCACAAGCCCAACCTGCAGCATTCCGTCGTCTGTCACTCTGAGCGGTTCCTTTGTCGCGCAACCCGCCACCCTCACCATGACATCCGATAACTCAACCACTCCGGGAGCCTACGTCGTCACAGTAACCGGCACCTCTGGTGGCCTGACCATGACCACCACCGTGAAGGTGAGCGTGGGTGATTTCACCATGGACAAGAGCGGAGACATCACTGTGACTGCCGGCGCCACTACGGGCAACACCTCCACCATCACCATCGCACCGCAGGGCTCGTTCAGTGCCGCGGTCGATCTGAAATGCGCCGTCACCACCAGCATCACCAACCCGAACGCACCACCCACATGCAGCATCCCGTCCTCGGTAACGCTCACGGGCTCCGGTTCCCAAACTGCCACCCTTACCGTAACCACTACTGCTCCCACCACCAGCATGAACCAACATAAGAGCCCCTTGTGGCCTGCGACGGGCGGAGGCGCCATGTTTGCCGCTCTGCTCTTCTTCTGGATCCCGAAGAAGCGCCGTAGCTGGCTGGCGATGGTCGTCCTGCTCGTCTTCTTCGTCTCCATGGCCGGCATGGCCTGCGGTGGCGGAGGCGGCAGCAGCAGCGGTGGCGGCGGTGGCACTACAACAACCCCCGGCACTACCGCCGGCTCCTACACCGTCACCGTGACCGGTACGTCGGGCAGCCTCAGCCACACCACCACGGTCTCCCTCACCGTGAAATAACCGCATCCCAAACGCACCGAGGCCCTTCCCAAAGGAAGGGCCTCGCCATCTCCGCAACACGCGATGTCAAGATCCGGCCAAATCAAAACCTCACCATCTGCCCTGTTTTCAGCACATTACCGCATCACCAGCGTGCAGAGAATTATGCCTCTCCGGCGCATAATAAGTATCGAAACGGACAAAAACCCAACCGGCTCTTGCCAGCAAGTCGCAGCAGAGGACCCAATACAGGGTGAAGGACGCAGAATATGCACAGATTTCAAGGATTAAAAACGATGCAAGTGATCGCGATCCAACGAATTACGCAAGATAAGTCGTGTTTGGCAGCAAAAAAAAAGTGCAAAATCGCACTGGGAAACTGGGTTTTGGTTCTAACTTACTGAAAAATATAGACAGCAAACCACCAATTCTCCCAGTCTCCCAGTTTCTGTGAATATGGGAGACTGTGCGCCGCAAATACTAGCTTGACGCTGGCGAACCTACTTCCTGACTGTCGGTCTTGCTGCACTCCTTCATCGGAATTGACACCTGCTCCACAATCTCCAGCCCAAACCCTTCCAGCGCCGGAATGTGCATCGGCGTATTTGACAGCAGCCGTATCCGCTGAATCCCCAGGTCCGACAAAATCTGCCCGCCCAGTCCAATCGCCCGCAGAATCCGTCCGCTCCGCGCCTGCGAACCCTCGCGTGTCCGCAGCTCCCGATGCAGAATCAGCCGTCCCTCGCGCGCCTCCCGCTCGCTAGCCGGAACCACGGTTCCGCCCGGTCCGAAAGCCGCCGCCGGCGACCGCTCAATCTCAAATCCGCGCGAGGTATTGTGCAGGTAAAGCACCACCCCGCACCCCTCCTCCGCAATCATCCGCATGGACTCGTCCAGAATCTCTCGGCACCGGCAGTCGGCAGCAAACACATCCCCCGCCGTGCACCGCGTATGCACCCTTACCAGTACCGCCCGCTCGCATACCGGCCGCCCGTCTTCCCCCGCAGGCCCGTCGTGGAACGCCGGACACTCCGCGCAAAGGTCGCCGCGCACCAGCGCAATGTGGCTCTCTCCGCCCGTCACTTCGCTTTCATACGCGATCATGCGGAACTCGCCGTACTGCGTCTGAATCCGGCTTTCCCCGGCCCGCACAATGTAGCGCTCGTGCCGCAGCCGGTAGCGAATCAGTTCCGCCACCGTCAGAATTTTCAGCCCATGCTCCTTGCAGAACGGAACCAGGTCAGGAATCCGCGCCATCTGCCCGTCATCGCGCATGATCTCGCAGATCACACCAGACGGGTTCAGCCCCGCCATCCGCGCCAGGTCTACCGATGCCTCCGTCTGCCCCGCACGCACCAGCACGCCCCCTTTCCGCGCCCGCAGCGGAAACACATGCCCAGGCCGCGCCAGATCGGCTCCTGTGGACCGCGGATCAATCGCCGTCCGGATCGTATGCGCCCGGTCCGCGGCCGAAATCCCCGTAGTAACCCCTTCGCGCGCCTCAATCGACTCGGTAAACGCCGTCCCGAAGCGCGAAGAGTTGTGCTGTGTCATCGGCTGCAGATCCAGAGCATCTGCCCGTTCCTCGGTCAGCGTCAGGCAAATCAGCCCTCGCCCATACCGGGCCATAAAGTTGATCGCTTCCGGCGTCACATGTTCTGAAGCCAGCGTCAGATCGCCTTCGTTCTCGCGATCCTCGTCGTCGACAACCACCACCATGCGGCCGGCACGAATATCGGCCACGGCGCCGGGAACGTCAGTAAATGGAGACTCAATCGAATGGATAATTTGCGGCATGGCTGCCCTCTTATTCTCACTCAGCCCGCCCTAAACAGCAAAAGCGCCGCACAATGGCGGCGCTTTTGCTCCAAGGAGGTAAATAGCCCTTACAACGTTGATTCGATCTCAAAGCCCCATGCTTCGAGCAGTGCCTCAGGGATATACTTCGAGTTCTTGTTGCGGCGAGCCCACTCGCGAAGACGCGTAGACCGAATGTACTGATCCGGAGGGAGTTTGAACTCCTTCACAATTTGTTCAAATGAAGTAACAGTAGGCACAACCGGCCCAATGGGCTCCGGCTTGCCCCAGTTCGGGTTTCCACGACGCTTTGCCATTGATGTCTTTGTCCTTAGACTTTGCGGGATTGCATAACATCCTCGGGTGCTGGTTGGGATCCTGTCGACCCAGAGGAACAACGCTTTTGTTATTTTAGGGATATTTTCTTCAAAAATCAATATACAGCCACAAATTGCCTCCTGTATGGAGCGCGGGATGCTCCCGAGGCTTTCAGAATCATAGGCTATTCAAAGTAAATAACTTATCTTGACTGGCAAATTCCTTTCCCCTGCCTCCAAACAGGCACCGTCACATCTAACATGTGAAAATCACAGTGGAAATTAAATTTCTCTTTTGATTTTTTCCCAGGCTCCTCCGATCAATCGCGGTCCTGAACCCTGCTTCGGCACGCCCCGAAACACCCCGTCACCCGGTGTTAAGATTGGAGTTTCGGAGAAAATATGGCAGAAGCATCATGTGACATCGGACTCATCGGCCTTGCCGTGATGGGACAGAATCTCGTCCTCAACATGAATGATCACGGGTTCAAAGTTGCTGTTTTTAACCGCACCGTCTCCAAAGTCGACGACTTCCTGGCCAACGAGGCTCAGGGAACCCAGGTCGTCGGTGCGCACTCCGTCGAGGAGCTGACCTCCCTGCTCAAGCGGCCCCGCCGCGTCATGCTCATGGTCAAGGCCGGCGAAACCGTCGACCACATGATTGACCAGATTGCGCCCCACCTTGAAGCCGGCGACATCATCATCGACGGTGGCAACTCCCTCTTCACTGACTCCAATCGCCGCACCAAAGACCTCGCCGCCAAGGGTATCCTCTTCATCGGCACCGGCGTCTCCGGCGGTGAAGAAGGCGCGCGCCACGGCCCCTCCATCATGCCCGGCGGCAACCCGGCCGCATGGCCCCACGTCAAAGACATCCTGCAATCCATCGCCGCCAAAGTCGAAGACGGAACCCCCTGCTGCGACTGGGTGGGCGAAGACGGTGCTGGCCACTTCGTCAAAATGGTCCACAACGGCATTGAGTACGGCGACATGCAGCTGATCTGCGAGGCCTACGACCTGCTCAAGCGCGGCCTCGGCCTCACACCCGACGAGCTGCACCAGGTCTTCGCTGAGTGGAATCAAGGCGAGCTCGACAGTTACCTCATTGAAATTTCCAGCCTGATCTTCGCCAAGAAGGACGAAGATGGCGCTCCGCTCGTCGATAAGATCCTTGACACCGCCGGCCAGAAAGGCACCGGTAAGTGGACCGCCATCAGCGCCCTCGACACCGGCCAGCCCGTCACCCTCATCGGCGAGTCGGTCTTCGCCCGCTGCCTCTCTGCGCTCAAGGCAGAGCGCGTTGCCGCGTCGAAGATTCTCAAGGGACCGCGGTCGCGAAAAGTTTCCGGTGACCGGAAGGCTTTCATTGAGGATGTTCGCCGCGCGCTCTACTGCTCCAAGATCATCTCCTACGCGCAGGGTTACATGCTGCTCCGCGCCGCCGCCAACGAGAACGGCTGGAACCTGAACATGGGCGGTATCGCCCTCATGTGGCGCGGTGGCTGCATCATCCGCAGCATCTTCCTGGGAAAGATCAAGGAAGCCTTCGACAAGAACCCCGGCATCGTCAATCTGCTGCTCGACAGCTTTTTCCGCGACGCCCTCAGCAAATACCAGGCTTCCTGGCGCAAGGCTCTGATCCACGCGGTCAGGGCGGGCGTGCCCACCCCGGCATTCTCCACGGCCCTGGCCTTCTTTGATGGATACCGTACCGGCCGCCTGCCCGCCAACCTGCTGCAGGCCCAGCGCGACTTCTTCGGAGCGCACACTTACGAGCGCGTCGACCAGCCTCGCGGCCAGTTCTTCCACACCAACTGGACCGGCCAGGGGGGCCGCGTCTCCTCCGGCACCTATAACGCCTGAATTTCAGGCTGCTGTATCACGGAAACAAAAAATCCCGGGTTCTCCGCCGCAGCAGAGAACCCGGGATTTTTCTATTCCCTATTCTCTGCCTTACCTGAGACTTTCCACCGGCGCCGGATCCATATCCGCATAATCCTGGTTCTCACCGCCCATGCCCCAGCAGAAGCTATAAGCCCGTGTGCCTGAACCCGCATGAATCGACCACCCCGGCGACACCACAATCTCCTTATCGGCCATCACAATGTGCCGGGTCTCGTCCGCCGGCCCCATAAAGTGCATCACGCGCGCATCGCTGGGCAGGTTGAAGTACATATAAATCTCTGACCGGCGCATATGCGTATGCGGAGGCATCGTGTTCCAGTTGCTGCCCTCGTGCAGATGCGTCACGCCCATCACAAGCTGGCAGCTCCGCGCGCCCTGCAAGTGGATGTACTTGAAAATCGTCCGGTGATTGCAGTTCTCCGCGCTCCCAATCGTCGTCGGATTCGCCTCTTCTTTCTTCACCAGCGTCACCGGATAACTCGTGTGCGCCGGATAGCTCAACAGATAGAAAAATGCCGGCGACGACTTATCCTTCGACTCGAAGCTCACTTCCTTATTTCCGCGGCCTATATAAAGCACATCCAGGTTATTCACCTCGTAGCTCTTCCCATCCACGCGAATCGTTCCGCTACCGCCCACATTCAGCGCACCCAGCTCGCGCCGCTCAGTAAAGTACTCGGCGCGCAGCTCGGGATAAGTAGGCAGCGCAATCGGCGCCTCACCCGGCGCGGCAAATCCCACCACCGAGCGGTCCAGATCCACATAATTCAGGCGAATCTCGCCGATCTCGCAAAGCCCGTCAAGCAGGAATGTCTCGCGAATCTCCTTGGTCGTCATGCGCGGGTACCGCACCGGATCGGCCATCAATACCGTCTTCATCGTTCCTCCAATACAATCATTCTTCACAGCCCATCCGCTTCCATAGTCACGAAACTGGGTGCCCCATCCTTGCGACCGCTTTTGTCGCAAGGGTGGGAAACCTCCAAAGCCCCAGTGCCCCAATATCCACCACAATCCAGTTACGATTCAATTCTATCGCCGCACATCTGTCGCCTCGTTGCCCTTCGGCACCTGCTCCAGCAGCCACCGCGCCACCGCCTTGCCCGCGGCATAATTCTCATACTTCGGCGGCAGCTTCAACCCATTGGTGTACTCGTTGTAGAACCACGGATCGACCATGGCGTACACAGTTCCCTTCCCATACTTCGCCACGGCCATCAAGATATCGCCGTCGTGCTTGTACACTGCCTTGGCCGGCCCGCTCACTGAAATCGTGCTCGTGTCCTTCACATAGCAAGTCAGCGGTTTATGAAAGATCGGCCCGTTCCCGTCAATGTGGAACATCCCCATCGTCCACTCCCTGCCAACCACGTGCATGCGCAGTGTGCTGTTAAAGTGAATCCCGAACTTTTCTGACACCACATTAAAGTGCTTCAAATCGGCAAAGGATGTATCGTTCTCCAGAATCGCCAGCACGCCGCCGGCCTTCACCCACTTCGCAATCTGCGTCGCGTCATTCGCATTGGCGAAGTGCGCATGCGGATTCTTCTCCAAATTGTCCGGCGAAGCAATGATGTAAACCTGCGCCCCCTTCAGATTTTCGAAAGTCGGTTCCGCATAGAGCGTCGCCGTATGCGCTCCAAAGTTGCGGAAGATATGTCCAAACAGCGAATAACCCGAACTGCTTTCATCGTCCCACTTGTAGTGGAAGTACACCTCGCGCCCGGTCACATCCTTGCGCTTCTGGCTGTTGAACCACGCATCCAGCATCACCGTATCGCCGCGTCCCAGCTTCGCATTCTCGATGTTCTCCACCTCCGTACTCGCCAGAATGAACGCGCCAACACCCATCGGGCTGTTGGTAAGTGTCTTTTGCGCCACATAGAATGCGTAGCTTCCATCGTGCCCCGGCTCGCTCCCAAGATCGGTCGGCTCCACGGTGCCGCTCAGCGTAAACGCACCGTTCGCGCCGGTCTTCACAAAGTGGCTCAGCACGCCCTTATATCCCCGCTCGGCCACCGCATCGTAATGTTCCGGCAGATAACCCAACCGCACGCCCTTCGCCAGCGCATAAACGAACAGGCAGCTAGCTGACGCCTCTGGATAGTTCCCCTTCGCTCCGGCCTCATCCATCACTTCCCACCACAGCCCGGTCTTTGCGTCCTGGTAGCGAGCCACCGCTCTTGCGTCCTTTTTTAAAATCGCAATGAGCTGCTTCCGCCCCGGATTGTCTTTTGGGTAGGAAGGAATCGTATCCACCAATGCCGCCATGTACCAGCCCATGCCCCGCGCCCAGGCTGCCGAGGAAGCTCCACTCTTCTTGTTGGCCCACACAGCCTTTCTTGACTCATCCCATCCCTGCCGCAGCAACCCCGTCTTTGCATCGCGCGCGTGCTCCTGCATCAGCACAAACTGCTTCGTAATGTCGGCGAATGCCTCCGGATGATGAAACATCTTCGCGTATGCCGCATAAAACGGCTCCGCCTCGTCAATGCTATCCAGCGTCATCTGGTTCGGCGTCTTCTGCGCCACCCCGAAGCCGCCTGAAGCATTCCGTGGCTGATGTTGCAGTTGCTCATACAGCGCCGTCGCCGCATTGTAGTAGCGCTTCTTCAGCGACTCGCCATACAGCAGCATCAGCGGCCGGCCAAGCTGAATCGCGCCAAGCTTATTTCCATCCGCCTTCAGCCACGGCAACTGCCCCTCCGGACCTACCAGTGGATTCACCGAGTGCTCGATATACAGAAAATCCGGCCGGTCCACGGTGTTCTTCCAGGCTGCTTCAAGACCCTGCAGCAGCACGCCCTGTCCGTGCGTCCAGGCCGGCGCCGCACCTTCCGGCGAAAAGACCCCGCTCGGCCACTGCCTCATCGCTGCATTCGCCGCGCGCACGCTCCAGGGCTGCTGCTGTGCAGCCACAACTGTCGCGCCTACCAAACCGGCCAACAAAATCGTCCAGACTAATCTGCTCAAATTTCTCATCCGTACTCCCAGCATCGCGCAACAAAAAGAATGCCGCTCCCGCACAAGCGCCGCCCCCAACTATAGAACTTCCAGCAGTGCGGGAACAAATCGCCAGGAGGTACGACATCCCATGACGATTCGGCCAGGTGCGAATCGCGGACCGCGCATTTTCCCTCTCAAAAATCTGCTCTTCGCGGCGCACAGCCCAGCCGAACATCGCATGGCATTTGTATACTTATGGATTGATGCTCACACTGGTCTGACCAGAGAGCGCTATCATCGAAGAGGTAAAATGACACCCATGCTGATCCACGATGACCGCCTGTTTCCTTCCGACCCAAGCCAAAGAAAAATTGCCAGGGCTTTATATGCGCAAATTGCAAAACTGCCCATCATCAGCCCGCACGGCCACACTCAGGCCTCCTGGTTTGCAAAGAACGAGCCCTTTCCTGATCCGGCCACGCTTTTCGTTCAGCCCGATCACTACGTCTTCCGAATGCTGTACAGCCAGGGTGTCTCCCTGGACGATCTCGGCATCGGCCAGCCGGTCATTAAGGATCCGCGCAGCGTCTGGCGTCTCTTCGCCAAACACTACTACCTCTTCCGCGGCACGCCCACGCGTGTCTGGCTCGACTACTCCTTCCAGGAGCTCTTCGGCTTCAAAGAGCGCCTCTCTGAAAAGACCGCCGACCACTACTTCGACGTCATCTCGGAAAAGCTCAGCCAGCCGGAATTCCTGCCGCGCGCGCTCTTTGAAAGCTTCAATATCGAGGTTCTGACCACCACCGACTCGCCCACCGATCCCCTCGATAATCACAAGGCCATCCGCGCATCGGGCTGGAAGGCGCGCCTCCTGCCCACCTTCCGCCCTGACTCCGTCGTCGATCCGGAGTTCACCGGCTTCGCCGAGAACATCGCCAAAATGGGCGAAATGCACGGCGAAGACACCTCCACGTGGAAGGGATACCTCACCGCGCTGCGCAAAGCCCGCGCCCGCTTCAAAGAACTCGGCTGCACCGCCACCGATCACGGCCATCCCACAGCACAGACGGCCGACCTCAGCGAAGCCGAGGCATCAAAACTCTACGCCACCGTGCTCTCCGGCAACTCCACCCCTGAGCAGAACGAGCTGTTCCGCGCGCAGATGCTTACTGAGATGGCGCAGATGAGCCTTGAAGACGGTTTCACCATGCAGATCCATCCAGGATCCGTCCGCGATCACAACAAGTTCATCTATGAGCGTTACGGCCGCGACATGGGCGCCGACATCCCCCGCGCCGTCAACTACGTTGACGCGCTCCGTCCCCTGCTCAACAAGTACGGCAACGAGAAAGACCTCACCATCATTCTCTTCATGCTTGACGAATCCACCTTGAGCCGCGAACTCGCTCCTCTTGCCGGCCACTACCCTGCCCTGCGCCTCGGTCCGCCATGGTGGTTCCATGACAGCCCTGAAGGCATGATGCGCTTCCGCGAGCAGACAACTGAGACAGCGGGCTTCTACAATACGGTCGGGTTCAATGACGATACGCGCGCGTTCCTGTCCATCCCCGCACGGCACGACGTAGCGCGCCGCATCGACTGTGCCTTCCTCGCCCGCCTTGTTGCTGAGCATCGTCTCGACGAAGACGAGGCGTTCGAATTGGCGCACGACCTGGCCTACAAGCTTGTCAAGAAGGCATACCGGCTGTAAGGAGATTCCATGGATAACGACCCCAAGGGCGGCGTTGAACTCGAACAAGAATCCTTAGGCGAGCATGTTGGTGGCGTGCGCTGGACCATCTGCGCTCTGCTCTTTGCCGCCACCACCCTCAATTACATGGACCGCATGGTCCTCGGCCTCCTCAAGCCCACCATCCAGCAAAACATCCACATGACCGAGGTCGGATACGGCTACGTAGTGGTCGCCTTTCAGATCGCCTACGCCGTCGGCATGCTGGTCATGGGCCGTTTCATTGACAGGGTGGGCACGCGCATCGGCTACCTGGCGGTCATGATCATTTGGAGCCTTTCCGCCTGGGGACACGCACTGGCCAACACCGTCCTGGAGTTCGCCGTCGCCCGTTTCAGTCTCGGCTTCGGCGAATCCGGCAACTTCCCCGTAGCCATCAAAACCGTCGCGGAGTGGTTCCCGCAAAAGGAGCGCTCGCTGGCCACGGGCCTCTTCAATTCCGGCACCAATCTGGGAGCCATTCTCGCTCCCCTCGCCGTGCCCTGGGTCGTGCATCTCTTCCACGGCAACTGGCACGCCGGCTTTCTCATCACCGGCGCCTTCAGCACAATCTGGGTCATATTGTGGCTCACTTACTACCACAAGCCCTCGGAGCACCCCAAGCTCGGACGAGCCGAGTTCAAGTATATTGAGGAAGGCTTGACCGATCTGCCCAAGCCCACCACTCCATGGCTCAAGCTGTTTGCCTACCGTCAGGCATGGGCCTTCGTGGTCGGCAAGTTCGTCACCGATCCCATCTGGTGGTTCTATCTCTTCTGGCTGCCCTCGTACTTCACCACCAAGTTCAATCTCACGCTCTCCACTCTCGGCCTGCCGCTCATCATCGTCTATACGGCAGCCACCGTGGGCAGCATCTTCGGCGGATGGCTCCCCGCTCCCTTCCTCAAGATGGGAATGTCAGTTTCGCGCGCGCGCATGTCCGCCATGCTCACCTGCGCTCTCGCCGTGGTCCCCATCTTCCTCGTTGCTTACGTGCATGACGAGTGGACCTCGATCGCTCTTTTGAGCCTTGCCACCGCTGCGCACCAGGGATGGTCCGCCAATCTCTTCACCACCGTCTCTGACATGTTCCCGCGTACTGAAGTTGCTTCGGTCACTGGCATCGGCGGCACCGCCGGCGCCATTGGCGGTGCACTCATCGCCATGGCCGCGGGCTTCATTCTTCAGTACATGCACACTTATGCACCTCTGTTCTACATCGCAGCCAGCGCATATCTCATCGCGTGGGTCCTCATCACGTTCCTGGCGCCTGGGCTGAAAAAGGCAGAGATGGCGGCATGAGTCTCTATTGCAGTATCGGAAGCGTCACAACGGACTTATCGCACGAGCAGTTAAAGCAGTTGCTCACGGAAAGCCTGGCCAAGCTGGGTCCGCGTCACAAGGTGCTCGCCGTTCCGCCCGATCAGAGCCGCGAGCACTCGCGGGCCGGCGAACTCACCCGCTACGCATGGGAGTACTACGGCGACAAGCTCAAAGCCGTGCTCCCTGCTATCGGCACGCATACGCCTATGCGGGCCGACCAGATCGCTCACATGTTCTGCAACATGCCGCAGGAGCTCTTCCGCGTCCACAACTGGCGCACCGATATCGAGACCCTCGGCGAAGTTCCATCCGAATTCATTCGTGAACAGTCCGAGGGCAAACTCGACTACGCATGGCCCGCGCAGGTGAACAAGCTCATCTCCAGCGGCGGCTTTGATCTTGTCCTCTCCATCGGCCAGGTCGTACCGCACGAAGTCATCGGCATGGCCAACTACACCAAGAACATCCTCATCGGCACCGGCGGCCGTGAGGGCATCAACCGCAGCCACTATCTGGGCGCTGTCTACGGCATGGAACGCATCATGGGCCACGCTGAAAACCCCGTGCGCAATGTGCTCACTTACGCCTCTGACAAGTTCCTGCGCAACATTCCTCTCGTCTATGTCCACACCGTCGTCGGCCGCAAGCCGGAAGGCGGCCTCGCGGTGCGCGGCCTCTTCATCGGCGACGATATGGATGTCTTCCTCAAAGCCGCTGAGTTGAGCCTCAAGGTCAACTTCGAGCTCATCGAAGAGCCCCTCAAAAAAGCCGTCGTCTTCCTCGATCCCTCTGAGTTTCACAGCACCTGGATCGGCAACAAAGCCGTCTACCGCACGCGCATGGCGCTCGCTGACGGCGCACAGTTGATCGTGCTGGCTCCCGGAGTACACGAGTTCGGCGAAGACAAGGGCATCGACAAGCTCATTCGCAAATACGGTTATCGCGGCACGCCGGCCACACTGGATGCCGTACGCAACAACCCGGACCTCGGCAGCGATTTGAGCGCCGCCGCACACCTCATTCATGGCTCGTCTGAAGGCCGCTTCACCATCACCTGGTGTCCCGGCCATCTCAGCCGGCAGGAAGTGGAGAGCGTAGGCTTCGAATATGGCGATTTGAACGCCATGCTCCAGCGCTACGACCCCGCAAAACTCACTCATGGTTTCAACACGGTCGACGGCGAAGATATCTTTTTTGTCGGCAATCCCGGACTGGGCTTGTGGGCACATCGCAGCCGTCTATAAATTGAACTGGGGCTCCTGGAGCCTCGCATGTCGAAAGAACAGCCCGGGCACTTTCCTGCCGGGTGAATGGAGAAAGAATGGCGTCTGAGCTTCTCAGCCTTGAGGGTAAAGTTGCAGTTGTAACGGGTGGAACATCGGGCATTGGCCGTGCTCTCAGTCTCGGTCTTGCTGAAGCCGGTGCTGACGTGGTCGCCACCTCGCGCCGACAGGAGCAGGTCGACGCAACCGCCGCCGAAATTGAAGCGCGTGGCCGCAAAACCCTGCGTGTAGCCTCCGATGTCTGTAAACGCGCGTCGCTTGAGGCGCTTGCCGAAGCAATGCTCAAGACCTTCGGCAAGATCGATATCCTCATCAACTGCGCCGGCATGATCCGCCGCACGCCCACCCTCGATCTTCCTGAAGAAGAGTGGAACGACATCCTCAACACCAACCTGACTGGAACGCTGCGCGCCTGCCAGGTCTTCGGCCGGCACATGGTCGAGCGCGGCTACGGCCGCATCATCAACATCGCCTCGCTCAACAGCTTCGTCGCGCTCACTGAAGTTGCCGCCTACGCAGCCAGCAAGGCCGGCGTAACTTCGCTCACGCGCTCTCTCGCAGTTGAGTGGTCCAAGAAAGGCGTCACCGTCAACGCCATCGCGCCCGGCGTCTTTCTCACTGACCTCAACGCCAAGCTGCTCAACAGCACCTCCCGAGGCCAGGAGCTCCTCATGCGCACTCCCATGGGCCGCTTCGGCAAAACGGAAGAACTGGTAGGATCCGCCATCTTCCTTGCCTCTGACGGCGCCTCATTCCTGACCGGACAAACCATCCCGGTTGACGGAGGCTTCCTCGCCAGCGGCGTCAATCAGTAGCTTGCTCACCTCGCCTTGCGGCAACGGTGTTTTCAGCATTCATAGAACTGGCACTGGGTGCCCCATCCTTGGCGCGCTTTTGCTTTCTGCGCCAAGGGTGGGAAACCACGAAAGCCAATTCCAACTCTTCCGGATTCGCTCTGCTTCTACCTGGATTTGTGCCGGTGCCCACGCTTGATATGCGACGCAAAATGCCGCGGCGGCGCATCCTGTCCCGCTACCGCCTTCACAATTGCATCCCAGCCCTCGCCTGATCCGTGATACATCGCGTACTTGCGCATGCAGTACGCCGTCGTCGTCTTGATCCCCAGCAGGTTGCCTGCTTTCTCGGCGAGATGAATCGACTTGGCGCAATACCAGAAGCCATTGGCATCCGGCGGATCCATCTCCAGATCGGCTACCCCAAGCTGATACACATTCTCGAAATTCGTGGCATCCAGCTTCAATACCTGCGTATAGAAATCACGCGCCTGCGCAAACTTCCTCTCCTGCAGCGCGCAGTATCCCTCCGCCCCAACAAAGATCACCTTCATCTGGTCGCGAAGATGCGTAAAATCCGCGTTCGTCATTCCCGCCGGTTTGGTCCACGAAGCAAGATTCTGCGCGCCTCTGGGAGTATCGGTGCACAAATCGTGCAGCGCCACCTGATTGCCCGCCATCGCCTTCGTCCGATTGAGTGCGACCACAATCGCCAGCGCGCGAATATTCCCCGGCTCCGCGGCAACAATCTCCTTCGCGGTCTCCGCCACTTTATCCATATCGCCCGCGTGCTCCCAGGCAGACATCTCCTCCTCCAGCGCGTCCACCAGAGCCGCGCTGTGCGGATAGCGCTTCACAAACGCATCCAGAGCCTGGGCCCGGCTCGTCGGATCGGGCAAATTGGAAGCCTGCATATACGCGTTGAATTCCGCTTTATCCTGGATCACTATCTTCCCAGCCTGCTCACTCTGCTGAGCCGTCAACAGCGCAGCCGCCAGCACTGCCATTGCCGGCACAAACCACAGGCATCGCATCGCCAGGCGCAGGAATCTATCTCGTGCACGCATCCTGCCCCTTGGCACCGACAAACTCCCCGACGCTAACCACATGCTCAAGAACCCCTCTCGTAATGATTGAAATATCCCCAGGTTCAGAGCCCCAGCTTCGACCAGATGGCGTCTATGCGCGTCCTGGTTGCGCCATCCATCTCGATCATCGCCGGCCACTGCCGCGCAAATCCCTCAGCCTTCCACTTTCGCGTAGCATCAATGCCCATCTTCGACCCATAATTAGGCAACCGCGAGGCATGGTCAAGCGAGTCTACAGGTCCCATCGTGAACTGAATATCTCGCTCCGGATCGATGTTGTTCGTCACCCGCAGCACCACTTCCCTCATGTCCTGTACATCGCAGTCCTCGTCCACCACCACAATGCACTTGGTAAACATCGCCTGCCCCAGTG
The DNA here is from genome assembly GCA_963830225.1 of uncultured Acidobacteriota bacterium. Taxonomy (GTDB): domain Bacteria; phylum Acidobacteriota; class Terriglobia; order Terriglobales; family Acidobacteriaceae; genus Telmatobacter. The sequence continues at coordinate 823,340 of CAWHLO010000002.1, forward strand.
ACCAGATGGCGTTCATCACCTTGCGCGCCTGCCCCGCATAGCTCTTCCGGATCGACACGATCATCAGGTTATGAAACACCGCCTCCACCGGCAGATGAACATCCACCAACTCCGGAATCGTCATCTTCATCGCCGGCAGAAAGATCCGCTCCACGGCCTTGCCCATCCACGCGTCCTCCATTGGAGGCTTGCCCACAATCGTCGCCGCGTAGATGGGGTCCTTGCGATGCGTAATGCAGGTCAAATGAAACACCGGATAATCGTCCGTCAGCGTATAGAAGCCCGTGTGGTCGCCGAACGGTCCTTCAGAGCGCAGCTCGCCCAGTTCCACATAACCTTCCAGCACAATTTCCGCATGCGCCGGAACTTCCAGGTCCACAGTCTCGCACTTCACAATCTCCACCGGCTTGCCGCGCAAAAAGCCGGCGATCATAAACTCCTCAACCTCCGGCGGCGCCGGCACAATCGCTGCAAAAGTCGTTGCCGGATCGGTACCGATAGCCACCGCTACCTCCAGCCGCGCCCCCTTCACCTTCCCCAGCGTCACCTGTGGCAGCCCGCCAACCGGACCATCCGCAATCGCCGCAGCGCCTCCCGCCGACTCGGCCATCGCCGCCACCCGCGCGGCCTCCGCGCTCATCGAGCCATCTTCCGCCGCTGCAGCCGCCGCGGCCCGGCGCATCGCCTCGCGATAGTGCTCCGCCGCCACCTTCTGCCGCTGCCAATGCATGCCCGTCGTCTGCCCGTCATACACCTGCATCCGATACATGCCGATATTCCGTTTTCCCGTCCGCGGATCGCGCGTATGCACGCAAGGCAGCGTAATAAACCGTCCGCCGTCGTGCGGCCAGCACTTCAGAATCGGCAACCAGTTCAGGTCAAATCCCTCGCGCCGGATTACCTCTTTACACGGCGCGTCCTTCGCGCTCACCGTCTTCGGAAACGCGCTCGTCAGCGCGCCAAGCTGAGGCAGCATCTTCAGCTTGTCCATCAGCCCCTCGGGAGCCTTCACGTTCATCAGCCCGTGAATCCGCTCGGCAATCTCGTCCAGCTTCTCCACGCCCAGCGCCAGCGCCATCCGCCGCTCGCTGCCAAACTGATTGATAAAGACCTTATGTCCCGGATGCCCCTTCACGTTCTCAAACAGCAGAGCCGGACCGCCTGGAGCATACTTGTTTGCGGCCCCATCCTTCCCGCCGCTACCCATCTTTGAAACGCGGTCGGTAATCTCCGTAATTTCAAGCTCCGGCGAAACCTCTTCGCGGATGCGTTTCAGCTCCCCATGTTTTTCCAGGGCTTTCATCCAGTCGCGCAAATCGTCGTAGGCCAAGAAGGTGCTCCCGTGCGGTCAAGCCGCGCTCAACAGTCTATGGCAAAAATCTGGCTTTGCAAGCGCACGGCTTTAGCCATGCCGTAACCAGCCCAGAATGAACTCGGCTTTAGAGGTTGCAGAGAAAACTCGAAAAGGACAAATTTTTGTAACAGGGCATGACTTCAGTCGTGCCGTAACTGCCGTAAAATCAATGGGGCTTTAGCCCCTGAAGGATGCATCGAAAGCCATTTTTCTCTTCCGATTCACCCTCTCTCCGCATCCTGTACAGCCGCTGAGGGGCAAATTTTCCAGAATTTCGACTTCCACCACAAGCTGTTAACCCTTATAGCTTATAGCGTCTGCTCAGGCCGTACGCGCAAACGTCGTCGGCTGCACCGCGTCCAGCGGAAATCCCAGCCGCTTCCACTCGTCGAAGCCGCCGCGCAGCGGCCGCACGCGCTCAATTCCCAACCGATAGAGAATCATGGCCGTCTTGGCCGCGGTCGCCTCGCTCGGGCAGGTGCAGAACAGCACCACCTCCCGATCGCGGGGAATCTCCAGATGCCGTGCCGTAAGCGACTCCGGCGAGAAGTGTACCGCGCCCGGCAGCGTAAACGGATCAGGAAGCAGCTCCAGCGGATGGCGCAGGTCCACGATATAGACTTTCTCGCCCGCATCCAGCCGCTCTTTCAACTCGTCCGGCTCCAGCCGCAATGCCACCAGGTCCCTCAGGAACATCCGCCGCCTTGCCAGCCGCCAAAGGAAGAATCCAGCCACGCCCAGCAGCAGTAGTAGCAGGCCGAACCTTCCGGCCCAGTCCAGCAGCGCCGGATTGCGCTTCAGCATGTCGCCAAAGAAGCGGCCAATCGCCAGCACCGTTCCCACCCACATCACCGCGCCCACGCCGTCGAAAAACAGGAACGCGGCAAATCCCATGCCGTTTTCGCCGGCCACAGGCGGAGCCAGCGTCGCCAGCGCCGGCACAAACTTCGCAATCACCAGCGTGACAGCGCGCCGCCGCCCGAACGAGTCCTGCGTGCGCCGCACACATGTCGTCGGCTCCAGCGAGAGCCTGCAAAGCAGCCGCAGCACAGAGTGGCCATATCTACGCCCCACGAAGTACCACACGCTGTCGGCCACCAGTGACCCGGCCACCCCAACCACCAGCGCCAGCCCAAAGCTGAGATGTCCTTCCGCCGAGAGCGCCCCGGCCGCCAGCAGCACCGGAACCGCCGGCAATGGTACGCCAAGCTGCTCCACCACCATCCAGGCAAACAGCAGCAGGTATCCGTACATGAGCACGATATGCGTGGGCAGTTCCATTGTGGTTTCGTTCGCGCTTGCAGGGGGAATCAGACACCCCGCACACCTTTGCCGGCTGCCGGGTCAGGAACAGTGCAGGAAGTCTCGCTCTATCCGATGATTCTACGCGCGATTGGGTTCAAATGCTTCACCGGAGTCCGGCTCGTTCGGCCCAGGACACACCACGCTCCACGACGATGCTCCATCCGCAGCCTCACCGGAATCCTATGCATCCATTGTCTTTAGCTTTATTCGCTCGTTCCCCTGGCAGGCAGATCCGCTGACGCCGTCTGGTCCTCGCCCGGTGATCGTGACCGGAAGTAGTTGCTCTCCCACAAATGCTTATAGAACTCTCCCGTCAGATTCGCCGCATACGGCCCGTATGTCGGCCGTCCGCCTTCCAGCAGAAATACCGTAACCAGCTTGCCCTGCGGAGTCTCTGAGAAAGACCCGAACCACCCGAACCGCGTTCCCTCGTTCGAGCAGGTTCCCGTCTTCCCAAACACCGGGAACTCCTTGAAATTCACCCGCAGGCTGCGCGCCGTGCCATACTGCACCGCTGCCGCCATCCCGTCTTCTACTTCCGGAATGTAGCGGGCAATGTTGAGCTTGCGCTTGATCCTGGGCACAAAGTCCTCCGCCTGCTCCCGGGTCGTCGGATGCTGCAGATAGTACAGCGTTCCGCCATTGGCGATTGCTGAAATCAGCGCCCCCAGTTGCAGAGGCGTCAGCGATACCCCTTGCCCAAAGCTGCACATCCGGCCCACGCCACCCTGCGAAACGGGAATCGCATGATCGGGATATGCGCCCAGTTGTTCGCCTTGAATGTGGTAACCGGCCAGCTCGCCCAATCCGAACTCCCTTGCGTAATGCCGTACCCGCTCAAAGCCCAGCTCGCGCCCCAGCTTCTCAAAATAAAGATTGTTGCTGTGCGCAATCGCCTCCGTCATATTCATGCGGAAGCCGGGAAGCTTTACCATTGTGTCGCGCGTTACGATGCCTTCTGACAATGCTGCCAGCGCCACGCTCAGCTTGATCGTCGAACACGGCTCCGCTCCGGGCGAAAGCGCCATCTTCTGGTTCACCATCGCCAGAATGCGCCCGTTTGCAGGATTGATCACCACCGCCGTGCCGTTCATGTCGCCCATGGCGTCAATCGCTGCCTGGCGCACCACCGGATCCTCACCTGCGGTAATATCGCCCGCAAAAATATCGCCCTTGGCGTACGAGCTCGTTATCCATCTCTGGTAGTAGCGATGACGGCGATGGCGATAGGAGACGCGGCGCGTTCTGCTCCGCGTCCGCGACCGGGTCCTCGTCGAGGCATGCGCCGTCTTCGCGCGCTTCCTCGCAGAGCTGCGTGCCCGCGTGTGCGCCGTTGTCCTGCGGGTTTTTGATGTCCGTTTCGCCGTCGTCTTATGTGCGGCTGCGCGGTGACGTGTCGTGTGGTGTGTCTTCGCCGCACTCCGCTTCGTTTGCGGCGTGCTCTCTGCCGTGGCGCCGGCCACGCACATCCCGGCTGCTACCAAGGCCAATACCAGTGCCCAACAGCAAGACCGCCTCATCCGGCAACTTCCCTTCCACCAATCTGCTGGCGCCGTGTATACGGCAGAGCCATAGGCATCCTGAGTTGCGCACGCAAACACACAACCACCCGTTTTTCCGTGCACAATTTCCGGGGCCTTGGGACTAATATAACGCCCATCTGCCTGTTTGTAATCGACAGATGGGCGTTATAGGTGCCTGAAATTGCAACCTGCGCATGGCTTAGAATTTTAGTCTGCGCATGAACGCCGGAACATCCAGATCCCGCTCCGGTTCAGTAGCCGGATCGGGGAATGCGAGCGGCGAGGTTTTCGCCCCGTCTCCGTTGCTTTCGGCCTTGACTTCTCCGTTCCCAACAACGTTGGGCGCATAATCCGGCGGTAGCGGTCTGTGAGCCGGCTCCGCGGCCGGTTCCTCATACCGCGGACGAACCGGCTCCGGCTCTTCCACGGCCTCAGGCTTCTCCACCTGCATTTGCGGCGCAATGTAATTCACGGTTGTCGATACGGAAGAAGTCGAGAATCGAAACTCTTCCTCTCTCTTGTCCTCCGCGGCTTCCGCCTCGTCTTCCTCTTCGCTCTTGAACCGCGCCTGCACAGCCACAGGCTCCGGTTCAGGCTCCTGTTCCGCTTCGCGCATCCAGTTGTCCGGCGCTACCACCGGCACGGATAACACCGGCGCCTCTTCCACGCTCAGCATCCGCGCCCGCCGACTCGGCATCTGGTCGCGGAAACCCGTGGCGATCACCGTAATCTTCACATCGTCGCCCATCTTCTCGTCCAGCACCGCACCAAAGATGATGTTTGCGTCTTCGTGTGCTGCTGACTCAATCAGTGACGATGCCTCGTTCACCTCCGACAGCTTCAGCGAGCTTGACCCCGTAATGTTGATCAAAATGCCGCGCGCCCCGTCAATGGCGCCGGCCTCCAGCAGCGGTGAAGCCATGGCAGCCTGCGCCGCTTCCACCGCCCGGTTCGATCCTGAGCGCACCGCCGTACCCATCACCGCCTGGCCCATGCCGGCCATCGTCGTCTTCACATCGGCAAAGTCGCGGTTAATAATGCCGGGAATCGCAATGATGTCGCTGATGCCCTGCACGCCCTGGCGCAGCACATCATCGGCAATGCGGAAACTCTCAAAGAACCCTGCATCCTTGGCCACCGCCAGCAGTTTCTCGTTGGGAATCACGATCATCGTATCCACGCTTTCGAGCAATTCCCGCAGCCCATTTTCGGCCTGCTGCAACCGGCGCTTGCCCTCAAACGCAAAAGGCTTCGTAACCACAGCGACAGTCAAAATGCCCATCTCGCTGGCTAGCGACGCAATGACCGGCGCGGCGCCTGTCCCCGTGCCGCCGCCCAGACCGGCCGTCACAAAGCACATGTCCGCGCCTTCAATCGCCTCAATAATCTTTCCCGAGTCTTCAAGCGCCGCGTTGCGCCCCACATCGGGATTCGAGCCCGCGCCCAGACCGGAGGTCAACCGCACGCCAAGCTGCAGCTTCACCGGGGCCTGCGAGAGCTTCAGCGCCTGCACGTCGGTATTGGCGGCAATAAACTCCACGCCCTCCATCCGCGCCTGAATCATGCGGTTCACGGCATTGCCTCCGCCGCCGCCCACGCCGATGACCTTAATCCGCGCACCGCGCGGCGTCTCCTCGTGATATTGAATCCGCATCTCCACGGGTTCGCTCCTCTCCTGCTCCATAGCGGCTGTCGCCCTCCTCGTGTTATCGATTACCAGTTCCCAGTTACCAGCTCATATTTATAAGCACGCGCCCAAACTCATAAGCGGGTCCCCACCCTCGCGGGTGCCCCATCCATGCGACGTTTTTCAGTCGCATGGGTGGGAAGCTTCATCACCATACAAGCGCCTCAATCTCTACCCAACTCCAATTTCCAACTTCCAGTTGAAACCCGCCACCCAAAGCTAGCAGCTAGAAGCTAATGGCTAGTAGCTGCCTCTCAATAACTCGCCGCAAACATAGCCCTAAGCTTCGACCGCAACGATGTACTCTCCGCCGCACGATTCATCTTTGTGCGATGCGCATACAACAGCATCCCAATCGCCGCCGAAAACCCCGGATGCGCCAGTTCCCCCGGCATGTGTGAGATCCTCACCGGCAATCCCGTTCGCGCCGGAACCCGCAACTGGCCCTCCGTCACATCCAGCATGCCCGGCAGCATCGCGCCGCCGCCTGTCAGCACGCATCCGGCGCCCAGCGCCTCTAACACGCCGCCATGCCGCAGGCTCTCGCGCACGTAATACAGAAGCTCACGCGCCCGCGGCTCCAGAATCTCCGCCATCATGCGCAACGGCAATATCTGCGGCTCTGGATTGGCAATCTCAATCTCCGCATCCTGCGGCACCGCCGTCACCACCGCATTCCCGTATTGACGCTTCAACTCTTCGGCTTCTGCCACCGGCATCTGCAGCCCAATTGCAAGATCGTTGGTAAAGTGCGCGCCGCCTATAGGAACCGACGCCGTATAAGCCACCGCGCCCTCAAAGAACACGATCAAATCCGTGGAGTGCGCCCCAATGTCCATCAGGCACACGCCCAGCTCCCGCTCATCGGCTGAAAGCGTGGCCTCCGCGGAAGCAATCGACTCCAGCACCGCCTCAGCCACCTCCAGCCCGGCGCGATTCGCGCACGTCACGGTGCTCTGCAGCGCGCTGCCCGAGCATGTGGCAATGTGCAAATCCACCTCCAGCCGCGCTCCCACCATACCCACCGGATCGAAGATCCCCGGCTGGTCGTCCAAAATGAACTGCCGCGGCAGCAAATGCAGAATCTCGCGATCCGGCGGCCGTTCCACCGCCCGCGCCCGGTCCACCGCCATCTTCACATCTTCGCGCGTAATCTCGCGCATGCGGCTGCCCAGCAGCAAACCGCCATTGGTATTCAAGCCGCGAATATGCGGCCCGCCCACGCCCACCGCGCACGAGTCGATATTCACGCGCGCCACGCGCTCCGCTTCCTCGCTGGCCGCGCGCACCGCCTTCGCCGCCGGTCCCAGTTCGGCGATCAGCCCCTTGCGCATCCCAGCCGACTCCACCACGCCGTGCCCACGATACCGCAGCGCATCTTCGTTCAAATCGGCCGCCAGCACGCGTGTCCACGCGCTGCCAATGTCCAGCACCACGATGAGGTTTTCCTGCTTTTGATTCATCGTGTTCATAGCCCCCGCGCGGTGCTCGTTCCCGCCCTCATCGCCGTCGCGCCGTCATGCGCCTTCGGTGCTCTGTTTTCCGCCTTGCCATCCGGCGAAGGCTTCTTGGTATTCGCCGCCGCTTTCTCTGATGCCCGCGCTCCTGAAGACATCTCCAGCACAATCTGCCGGTCATAACGCAGATCCACCGACGCCAGCCGCGGATACTGCTGCAGCCAATCCGAAATATGCGTCTTGTAGCGCGTATAACGTTCCAGGAAGTGATCCTGGCCAAAGTGCGCCAGGATATCCTTTCCCGGCTCCGGCATCAGCACCCGCGCATCCTCCGGATCCGTCAGGTCAATCTCTGAGATGTCCTTTGAATAATGCTTCCCCGTCGAATCCAGCGCATGCATCAGGCGCATATACACCGCAATACGCGTTGCCCGCGCCGCCAGCGTGTCCCGCGGATCGATCCCCGTCAGCACCGGAAACGAGTAGTGATGCTCTGCCATCGCCCGTGGCGACATCTGGAGCAGCACGCCATTCGCGTCCACCAGTTCAATCTGCCGTCCGTTGCGCACAAACGCCACCGGCTGCCGCTCCTCCACTGATACGCGAATTTCGTCCGGCAAAATGCGCATCACCGTGGCGCGCTGAATCCACGGAATCGCCTCCAGTTCCTTGCGCCGCGCGTTCAGGGGAACAAAAAACACATTACGTCCAATGTCTTCGCCGAAGACAGGCAGCATCTGCGCGCGGCTCACCTGGTTCAACCCGGTAGCCTGAATGTCGCTGGTGCCATCGATGCGGAAGCGCGCGTCGTGCTCAAGATAGTTCTTCAGCAGAATGCCTGCAGTGGTCATCCCGCTTAGCAGCACAAACGCAAAAAACGCCAGGAAGACACGCCCCGTAGTGCTTGCCGGCCGCCACCACCGTCCGCGCGGCTCATCGAAGCCTCGCAGGCGCGGGCGCACACCCTCATCGCCGTCGAGGTCCTCCATCTCCAGCGGCATGCCGGGCCCGCCGCGGCGGACACGCCCCACTGGGGGCGTAACCTGCTGCATGCGCCGGACACGTGAAACCGCAGGGGCTTCATCCTCAAAGACGAGGGGCCGTGTTGTATTACCACTTTGTTTTCCCACGGCTGAGCAAGGCCGGGAACGTCGCCAGATTTCACTATATCCCGATGCTCTGTGCGTATTTTCCGCAATGAACCAGGGGGAACCCACGCGGTTACGGGAGCGCCGTTACGGGAACAAGCTTGTCGGCTCCAATCGAACCCACCCACATTCATAGAACGCTTTACATATCACGCGACGCGTTATACTATCTCGTAAAGATGATTCAGAGCTTCAAGGACGCCGATTCAAAGGAGCTTTTTGAGAAGGGCTCGAACAGGCGATGGACAGGAATCGAAAAAGTTGCTCGTCGCAAACTCGACCAGCTTCAAGCCGCAATCAACCTTGGAGATTTGCGCGTCCCTCCGGGAAACCGGCTAGAAGCCCTCAAAGGCGATCGAATCGGAGAACACAGCATCCGAATCAACGACCAATATCGCATCTGCTTTGTATGGAAGATCGACGGGGCACATCAGGTGGAAATCACAGACTATCATTAGCCTCGCTGCCCAAGGAGTTATAGATCATGTCTATCAACAAACCCGCCTCCGGATGGAACCTCCAAAGGATCAGCACGCATCCCGGGGAGATGCTGCGCGAGGAGTTCCTCATTCCTCTCGGCATCTCACAAAACGCCCTGGCTATGAAGATTCGCGTCCCCGCCACGCGCATCGGCGAGATCGTTCACGGCAAACGCGCCATCACGCCAGACACCGCTCTCCGCTTGGCCCGCTTCTTCGGCAACAGCCCGGAGTTCTGGCTCAACCTTCAGCAAATGCACGATCTCTCGAAAACGAGGCTCGAATTGAGCAAGACAATCGAACGCGAGATAGAAGAATACAACGCGGCATGAAACACAATTTCTCTTCCTGCAATACCTCGCTCTGGTGCAGTCCTACGTCCTTGCCGCCGCGTGCCCCGATCTGCTCTTCTTCGCTCCCAGAACAGATCCATTCGCGGCACCATCACCATTCGCTCGGGTAAGCGCGCCCTCATCCCCGCTCAGCGCCGTCAGAATCTCCGGCGCCAGGTGACTCACGCTCCCCGCGCCCAGCGTCAGAATCATGTCGCCCTCGCGCGCAGCCTCCGTCGCCGCCTGCACCGCCGTGGCAAAATCCTCGGCATTCTCCACCCGCGGCCCCGCAATGCGCGCCGCCAGCCGTTTCGCCGTCACTCCCTCAATCGGTTCCTCGCTCGCCGCATAAATCGGCAGCACAATCACCGTGTCCGCGGCGGCAAACGCCCCACCGAACTCCTCCAGCAAATCCCGCGTCCGCGTATACCGGTGCGGCTGAAACACCACGTGAATCCTGCCTTTGCAGTATTCCCTCGCCGCCGCCAGCGTCGCCTGAATCTCCGTCGGATGGTGTCCGTAGTCATCCACCACCCTCACGCCGCGCGCCTGACCAAGCTGCTGAAAGCGCCGGTCCACGCCGCCAAAATGCCTCAGTCCTTCGGCAATCTTCTCCACCGGCACTTCAAGCTGCCGTGCAATCGCCACTGCAGCCGTTGCATTCAGCACGTTGTGCCGCCCCGGCACATGCAGCTCAAACGGCCCCAGCGGTCCCGCCTCGGTCACCACCTGGAAGCGCGCAAAGCAGCTTCCCTGTCCCGCGCCATCTTCCCTGCCTGCGTCCAGAAACTCCAGCCGGTAATCCGCGTCGTCCGCCACGCCGTAAGTAAATACTCTTCGCCGCGCCCGCGGCAGAATGCCCTTCAGCCGCGCACTGTCCGCACACGCCGTCACCGCGCCATAAAACGGCACCCGATCCATGAACTCCACAAACGCCCGCTCCACGTCCTCCATGTCGCGATAGCAATCCATGTGTTCCCGGTCCAGGTTCGTCACCACCGCCAGAATCGGCGACAGCTTCAAAAACGATCGATCGCTCTCGTCCGCCTCCGCAACCAGGTACTGCGTCGTCCCCAGCCGCGCATTCGAGCCCAGCGCATCCACGCGCCCACCCACAACCACCGTCGGATCCAGCCCGCCCTCGCCCAGCACCGAGGCCACCATCGATGTAGTCGTAGTCTTCCCGTGCATCCCCGCAATGGCAATGCCGTACTTGAGCCGCATCAGCTCCGCCAGCATCTCCGCACGCTGAATCACCGGAATCTTCCGTGCGTGCGCCTCCACCACTTCAGGATTGCTCCCGTTCACCGCCGAGCTGGTCACAACAACCGTCGCTCCTGCTACATGCTGCGCGTCGTGCCCTTCGTATACCGCCGCGCCCAGCTGCGCCAGCCTTTCCGTCACCGCGGTCCGGCGCATATCTGAGCCAGACACCTTCATCTCCAGGCTCAGCAGTATCTCGGCAATGCCGCTCATGCCAATGCCGCCAATGCCGATGAAGTGCACGTGTTGAGAAGTCGCAAACATGCTGGTAAACAGACTGCGTAACGGTCACCGTTTTGAAAGGACACGGCTTCAGCCGCGCCAAAAGAAATGCGGAATCCACCCCGGCTTCAGCCGCTCAGGGAACCTTCCGTGGATCCGCACGATGTCGAGCCCTTTTCAGCAATCTCTGAAATCCACTCTAACAGCGAATGCCGAGCTATGAACAGCGCGCTGCCGGCTCCACGCGGCCCGGCTTCCGAACTGACAACGATCCGGAAATGATAGCATTCTACGGCCTGGCAACAACCTCGGACCCGGCAATGTTGAACTGAACGCCCACCGTCCGGCTTCCCGGCCTCAATGCTTGTATCGTGTATATCCCGGGCAGTTCAGAAACGAGCAGGTATCCTTGGACTGATTCCTGACACACGGAACGCCTTGCGGAAAAGGATGCCTGAAATCATCGCACCGCAGCACCTGGGCATGCTCAACGGAACTTCAGCGCAACGTGCACTCGACACCGCTGGGTGCCACACGTTCCCTTGAAAATGTCACCAACAAAGAAACTGGAGCAATAACTCCCATTCATCCACCATGCGCAACAGGCTAACTATTACCCCGCCCAGTAACTCATACGATTCCCCCGCATTCAGCGTGCCTTAAGGAACCTCTGAAAATCGCCGAGTTATGAAGCTGCTCGGCCCTTGTTTCGCCGCATTTCCTCAGAAACTTGTCGATTTCGCGGTTTTCCGCCTTGGTCTTTTGCCCGCCGGAGGCTCGATAGAGCCCCGGCGGACACACTACGCCCCTTGCGGGGACACCTGCAAATTGATCTTCGCCAGCCTCCTGCGGTGCTGGTAGATATTGACCAAGGCAAAGGCCGCACACAGCCATTCGTGGTTTTTCTTCAACCCGCGATAGCGTACCTTGGTAAAGCCGAAGACGCGCTTGAGAATACGAAACGGCCATTCCACCTTGGAGCGCACCCGGGCTTTGGTGCGGTTCTTGCGCTTCTGCTCTTCATCGACGCCGGCCTTGGTCTTCACCCGGCGGCTGGTCATGTCCTGGGCGGCAGGCGCAGCTTCACGAATCGCCTCGGTCTGTCCCTGGTAACCGGCATCGCCCCAGACCTTCTTCTCGCCACCGTGCAACAGATCCGGCAACATGTGAACATCGGAAACGCTCGCCGCCGAGGTGCACACCGAATGCACAACCCCTTCCTTGGAATCGACGCCGATGTGCGCTTTGGCGCCGAAGTACCACTGATTCCCCTTGCGGGTCTGATGCATCTCCGGATCGCGCTCCTTCTTCTCGTTCTTGGTCGAGGATGGCGCGTGGATGATGGTCGCGTCCACGATGGTCCCGGTGCTGATGCGGATGCCGCGAGTGGCCAAATACAGATTTACTGCATCCAGCATCTGGCCGCCCAAGTCGTGCTCTTCAAGCAAGTGGCGAAAGTTGAGAATGGTGGTCTCGTCCGGCACCGGGGCCCGGCCCAGATCAATGCCGGCAAAGCGCCGCAGCACCGGCGATTCGTAAAGCGCGTCTTCGACCGCAGGGTCCGAGAGCGCGAACCACTGCTGCAGAAAATAGACTCGCAGCATGATGTCGAGGCCTACCGGCTTGCGGCCCATCTCCCCCTTTGAGTAATGCGGCTCAACCAGCGACAACAACTCAGCCCAAGGCATGACGGCATCCATTTCTTCCAGAAACTGTTCGCGCCGGGTCTTCTTCGAGTAACGTTGAAACTCTGCTTGATGGGCCAATGTCATTTGCCGCATGCCTGATCGATCTCCCTGACTCCACATTACCTGCATCAGTTGTGGATCGGGGAGTTCTTCAGAGGTTCCTTAAGCCTTCATACTTGCTCTTCATCGCTGCTTAAGCTTGCGCATTCATCAGAGATTAAGCAATGGATTACTAACTATGGCCGTTTCCATCCATGCACTATTCATGCAGATTAAGCAGAGTCTTTCACTTAACCCCCTCGCGCAAACAACTCATCACCTATGCCGTTCTGCCGCAAAAGCTACATGACAAAATCTTCACTATTTTCCCCGCAACCTTTCTCATAGCTAGCTGTTCAAATGAGCGTAACCGGCAATACTGAGACAACAGAAACAAGCCTCAGAGTTCAACAGCCGGAGCGGTCAATCGCAATCAACACGCGGCCCGCTGGAAATGGAGAGGTCATGAAAAACATGATGAAGTGGATGCTGGCAGCAGCAATGGTGGTCGGTGGATTGGGTCTTTCGGCAACACCTGCGAAGGCCGCACAGATTGGGTTCTACATCGGCTCGGGTCCTGCGTACGCTACTCCCAGCCCTGGACCGGGATACGCATGGATCAACGGCTTCTGGGCCAACGGCTATTGGGTCCCCGGACGCTGGGCCTTCGTCGGCGGATACAACGGATACGCCAACGGCTACTACGGCGACCGCGACGACTACTATCGCCACCGCGATTACTACCGCGATCGCGATGATCACGACCGTGGTGATCGTTACCGTGACCGCGGCGATCGCTACCGCGGCCATGATCGTGGAGACCGCTGGCGCGGTGACCGGGGCCGCGATCACCGCGATCGTTGATCCAGCCGCGCGGCCCGCAAGCCATGGCCCCTTCCAACCCGGAGAGGCCATGGCCCCGGGCCATCCACTCGCAACCGACCCGTCGGCGCAGCGTTCTCTTTAACGTGACCGCGGCATCCGTCAAAAACGCCGCAACTTCTCACCAGGAACGTGGTCTTTATAGTTAACGGCCGCCAGAAGCACGAGACGGCCAGCAAGTGCTGTGAACGGAGGGAACTCCGGCTCCCACCCCCTGCATAAGCGAGTTGGGCCAGCACGAGGAGGTACCAATGCGGAAAAGCAGCTCAATCCTGTGTTCCCTGCTCCTGCTCCTGCCGTTCGCAGCCGCTGCCCCTGCCCAAGCCCAGGTCTCCTGGGGAGTTGGCATAGGCGTTGGCCCCGCCGTTGTGGCCCCGGGCTACTACGGTTACGATGGCTACGATTACGACTACGACGACGGTTACTACGCTCCCCCGCCCATCTGCCAGTGGGGCTACTATCCTTATTACCCATACGCTTGCGCCCCTTACGGCTACTACGGACCCAGTTGGTTTGTTGGTGGCATCTTCATCGGTGCCGGCCCCTGGTACGGCTGGGGATGGCGCGGCGGCTATCTCTATCGCTGGGACGGCGATGATTGGGGCCGTGGCGCATGGCGCCGTCATGCCTGGAACGGCGGCCGCGGTTACCGCGGTGGCTATGGGCGTCACGACGGTTACGGTCGCCGAGGCGCATACGGTGGACGCGGCGGCTATGGCGGTCGCGGTGGTTACGGCGGACGTCGTGCCTACGATGGCGGACGCGGCGGCTACGGTGGCCGTCACGGATTCGCAGGCCGCTCACCCAATACGGGCCGCTTCTTCAACAGAAATGAAGGTCCTCGCCGCGCCTTCGGTGGCAACGGCCATATCGGTGGCAGATTCAACAACGGTCGAGTCGGCGGATTCAGAGGCGCCCCGCACGTCGGTAGAAGTGGTGGCTTCCAGGGCAACAGAACCTTCCGGGGTGGTGGTGGCGTTCGTGCTGGCGGAGGCTTCCACGGCGGTGGAGTCAGCCGTGGCGGGTTCCGTGGCGGCGGCAGCTTCCATGGTGGTGGAGTCAGCCGTGGCGGCGGCAGCTTCCATGGCGGTGGAGTCAGCCGTGGTGGAGGTGGCTTCCATGGCGGCGGTGGCGGATTCCACGGTGGAGGCGGTGGCTTCCATGGTGGAGGTGGTCACGGCGGTGGCCGCAGGTAGTATCGCTGCAATCGAGAAAGCCCGCCTGCTTCGGCAGACGGGCTTTCTTTTTGGGTCTTTTGGGGAGTCTTACGCGCCTGCCCTGTGCAGCACGTCTTTCCGTTTCCCGCTTCGTTGCATAACCGGCCGAAGCGCGAGTGACGCCAGCAGGTCCGCAATCCGCTCAGCCGCCTCCGGATGCGCCTGCGTTCGCGCAGCAGTAGACATCCGCGCCAGCTTTTGCGGCGCAGTCAGCAGCCCCCACAGCGCATCTACAAGCTTTCCGGGAACATCCAGTTCATGCTCCTGCAGCATCATCGCGGCACCCGCTCTCACCATCGCCTCCGCATTACGCCGCTGGTGCTGGTCGGCGGCGGCGGCAAACGGAACCAGCAATGCCGGCTTCCCTGCCGCAGCCAGTTCAGCCACCGTAGAAGCTCCGCTGCGCGCCATCACCAGGTGTGCCCTGCCGAATTGCTCCGGCATGTCATTTAAAAACGGCCGCACCTTCCACTGGTTCGGATTTGCACCGCTGGCCCGGTAAGCCTCTTCGGTCTCCGCCGCATGGCGAACTCCGCTCTGATGCAGCACCGTCAGCCCCGGAACGGCGTTCAGCAACTGCGTAATCACCCTGGGCACTCGCGTATTGAACAGCCGTGCTCCCAGCGAACCGCCAAAAATCAACAGATGCGGAGGATCGGTATGCAGCGGCGGTTCCAGATTGAAGAACGCCGGCCGCACCGGAATTCCCGTCACCTCGCAGTTCTTAAACCACGCGCTCGCCGCAGGAAAATTCACTGCCGCGGCCTGCACCTTTTTCCCCACCAGTCGATTCGTCAGGCCCGGCATCGCATTCGGCTCAAAAGCCATCGTGGGAATCTTGAGACGCAATGCTGCCGCCATGGCCGGCCCGGACGCGTATCCGCCCACGCCAAACACCACGTTCGGCTGAAACTCTCGAATCAACCGCTTGCACTCGAAAATGCTTTTCGGAAGGCTGAGCAGAGTCTTGATGCGGGTAGTCAGCGACACACGGTTCAGCGGGCCCACATCGATCAGCCGCAACCTGAATCCCGCCTCGGGAACAAGGCGCATTTCCATGCCGCGCGCCGTGCCCACAAAGAGAGTCTCCGCGCCATGACGTCGCTCGAGTTCATGAGCCACTGCCAGCGCAGGAATTATGTGCCCGCCGGTGCCGCCACCGGCAATCAGAATCTTTAGTCCCGCCAAAGCTTTTGCCTTTCACAAGGAACTGCAGGGGGAAAGCCTTCGGGAACAACCCTGCCAGCCGTTTTCAGCCGGATAACCGCCATCATAGCAGGGTTCGTACTGAGTTCGATGTGCATGCGTTCAACCAGCTTCTAGTCGTCAATCGGCCTTCCTGCTGACGTTTAGTAAGATACCGATACTGATCAGTGTGAAAAGCTCTGAGCTGCCGCCGTAAGAGATCAATGGCAGCGGAATTCCCTTCGCAGGCACCAGGGACAGAACAACACTCATATTGAAAAACGCCTGCAGCAGAATAGTTGTTGTGATTCCAAAAGCCAGAAGCCGCCCAAACGGATCCTGCGACCGGAATGCCGCACGAAAGCCACGCACGCCCAGCACCACAAACAGCGTCACCAGAAGAATGGCGCCGATAAACCCTAATTCCTCCGCAATATTCGCGAAAATAAAGTCCGTAGCCGACTCCGGCAGATAGAAAAGCTTCTGTATCCCCTCCATATATCCGCGGCCCATCAGCCCGCCCGTTCCCACCGCAATCAGCGACTGCGTAATGTGGTAGCCGGCTCCCATCGGGTCTTGAAGCGGATGCAGAAACACCAGCATGCGTTCCCGCCGCCACGGCACCAGAAACAGCAGCGCAGCCAGGAACGGCGCAGCCACGCCCATCGCGCCAAGCAGGTACTTCCACTCCATGCCGGCCACCATCAGCATCATCGCCGTCACGCCGCCCAGCACCAGCGCCGTTCCCAAATCCGGCTGCCGAACCACCAGCACCATCAGCACCACCGGAACAATCGCAGCCGGCAGCAGCGTCTTCTTCGCGTCCCGCATCCTGTCCAGGCGCGTACTCAAAAACCACGCCAGGAACACCACCACCATCAGCTTCGCCACTTCCGACGGCTCAAAGTTGAAAAAGCCTCCCAGCCGAATCCAGCGATGCGTTCCCTTCAGTCCGGGAAACAGAAACACGGCAAGCAGCAGAAGAATGGTCCCTGAAAGCGCCGGGTAGATAAACCGCGGAGAGTTATAAACGCTGTAATCCACGTTCATCAGGATCGTCAGCGCCAGAAACCCAACCACCGCCAGAATGCCCTGCTTCAGAACCAGCGCGTACGCCGAGTGATACCGCTCCTGCGCCACCACCGCCGAAGCTGAAAACACCATCACCAGCCCTACGACAATCAGCAGCAAGGTGGTAAAGAACAACCACTTGTCCACCCCGACGCGTTTCGCCATAGCCTCAGATCCTCAATGTCCTCAATCGGGATTCCCAACCCGGCGGGAAACCTCCAAACCCGAGTGGGAATATCTCCAAATCTGGGTGCCCCACCCTCGCCGTCCGCCGTGGCGGATTTTTGCGGCTAGGGTGGGATACCTCCGCCGCCCCAAACTAAAAGCAAACAGCTGAAAGCTATCCCTTCCGTTCCCTAACCAATTCCTTAAACATCCGCCCTCTATGTTCATAATTCTCAAACTGATCGAAGCTTGAACAGGCCGGCGCCAGCAGCACCACATCGCCCGTCTTCGCCGCCTTCGCCGCCGCATTCACCGCCGCCTCCAGCGTTCCGCACGCTTCGATCGGAACCACCCCGCGCAGTTGTCCTTCAATCTTCTCCGCCGCCGCGCCAATCGTATAAACCGCCCGCACCCGCGCTCCGCAGCAGCTCATTCAGCGCCGTATAATCCGATCCCTTATCCTTCCCGCCCAGAATCAGATGCACGCCGCCCGCAAACGCCGCCACTGCCTTCGCCGTCGCGTCCACGTTCGTCGCCTTCGAGTCGTTGTAGTACTCCACGCCGTCCACCGTGGCCACAAACTCCAGCCGATGCTCCACCGCCGTAAAGCCCTCAACCGCACTCCGCACCACATCCGCCGGAACGCCCGCCAGCCGCGCCGCGCACACCGCCGCCAGCGCGTTCTCCACGTTATGCCCGCCCTTCAGCGGAATCCCGCTCGCCGCCATCACCGTCTCCGGCGCCGCGCCGCTCTCCGCCCTGTACACCACGTTGCCGTCCTGCACCCACGCCCCGCGCTCCACCGCGTGTCCGGCTGAAAACCAGTAAACCTGCGACTTCGCCCGCGCCGCCGCCGCCGCCGCCCGCTCGTTGTCCGCGTTCAGCACCACGCTGTCGCCCGCGCCCTGCATGGCAAAGATGCGCTCCTTCGCCATCGCATAATTCTCAAACGTCCCATGCCGGTCCAGATGATCCGGCGTAATATTCAAAATCACCGCAATCCGCGGATGAAACTCCTCAATCGTCTCAAGCTGAAAGCTCGACACCTCCAGCACCGACCACGTCTCCGGCCGGCTCTCTTCAATCAATCCCGCCACCGGCACGCCGATATTCCCCGCCACCAGCGTCGGCAGCCCGGCCGCCTTCAGAATCGCGCCCACCAGCGTCGTCGTCGTGGTCTTCCCATTCGACCCGGTAATGGCCACCATCTGGCCCTGCATAAACCGTGCCGCCAGTTCCAGCTCGCCAATAATCGGAATCCCGAAGCTCCGCACTTGCGCCAGCACCGGCGTATCCAGCGGCACGCCCGGACTCACCACAATCAGGTCCTGCCGCCTGAAGGTCAGCAGACCATGCCCGCCGGCCTCCACCATAATGCCCTCGTCCAGCAGCGCGGGAATATCCCTCGCCAGCGCCTCTGAGCTGCGCACGTCTGACACCGTCACATGCGCGCCCTTATGGCGCAAAAACAGTGCCGCCGCCAGGCCCGACTTCCCCAGCCCCACCACCAGAACTCTCTTGTCCTTCAGTTCCATCATCCGCAGCCCCAGCGCCTCAATTCCCCGTCCCGATCCCTACTAATTGTGCACCGCCGCCCCAACGCCTCGCTCACCCGTCACCGCAGTTTCAGCGTAGTCAGTGCAAAGAGTGCAAACACCAGTGCCATAATCCAGAACCGCGCAATCACCTTTGACTCGCTCCACCCCAGTTGCTCAAAGTGGTGGTGCAGCGGAGCCATCTTGAAGATCCGCTTTTTCCTCAGCTTGTAGCTGCCCACCTGCAGAATCACTGACAGCGCCTCCAGGATGAACACCCCGCCGATAAACGGCAGCAGCAGCTCCTGCCGAATCAGAACCGCCACCGTGCCAATCGCCCCGCCCAGCCCCAGCGATCCCACGTCGCCCATAAAAATCTCTGCCGGATGCGCGTTGTACCACAAAAACCCGATCGACGCCCCCACCATCGACCCGCAATACACCGTCAGCTCGGCCGCCAGCGGCATCCGCCGCAGCTCCAGGTAATCGGCAAACACCACGTTGCTGTTTACATAGGTCAGCACCGTCAGCGCCCCGGCGGCAACAAGCGTGCAGCCAATCGCCAGCCCGTCCAGCCCGTCCGTCAGGTTCACCGCATTCGACGAGCCCATCAGCACAAACGCCACCCACACCACAAACGGCACAAACGCCAGCAGCCCCAGGTGCGGCAGCGTCGCCGGCCACCAGTGCCACAGCAAATTGGGCCGCCACGCCTTCACAAACGGCACCGTCAACTGCGTTGAGAACATCTTGAACTGTTCCAGCGCCACCAGCGCCACGGCAATCAGCACGCCGGCCAGCCCCTGCAGCAGCAGTTTCGCCCTCGCCGTCAGCCCCAGGCTCCGCCGCTTCACCACCTTGATGTAATCATCCGCAAACCCAATCGCCCCATACGCCGCCGTCGCAAACACCGCAATCCACACCAGCGGATTCGCCGGATCCGACCACAGCACCGTCGGCAGCAGAATCGCAATCACAATCAGCACGCCGCCCATCGTTGGCGTGCCCGACTTCTTCTGATGCGACTGCGGCCCATCCTCGCGGATAAACTGCCCAATCTGAAACTCCCGCAGCTTCTGAATCACAAACGGCCCGATAAACAGCGCAATCAGCAGCGCCGTCAGCGACGCAAACGCCGTGCGGAACGTCAGATAGCGAAAGATCCGGAACGGGTGAAAGAACGGAAACAGCTTTTCGTACAGCAGCCAGTAAAGCAAGGAACCTCCGGTGCCGGAATGAGGCGGGGTTTCAGCATCGATTTTACAGGCAGGGGCGAGGGCACGTTCTGGGGCTGACGTGACCCGGCAGAATGGAGGCAGGAATCGGGAGGCGGAGTGAGAGGAGGAGGGTACGGACTGGGGCCTGGGCGCACCTCAAGGGTGTTTGCTCATCAGGCATCGAATTTTACTTATTCATTATTTATTAAGTAGTTATACATTCGGCATAGTTACCAACAAAGCAATACGCAACTGATGGATTCCATTGAATCGAAGCGAAAAACTCCCGGAAATTGCACCGAAATCGAGGCAGTTTTGGGGCATTTTTTGCACGCGGATGCATAACCTGTTGATTCTGTTGGATCATGCCTGAAAATTGAACCGGAATTGGGGCGCTTTTTGGCCATTTTTCGTGCGAAAGGGCCGATTCTAGGTGGAAGTCCGGGCACGGGCTGGGGCGATTTCGCTGGAGTAATTCGGGCATGGATCTATTGTGCGCGAAAAGGCGGAAATTATATGCAAATCGAGGCGGCCGTTTCCCTCGCATGCGGCAAAAGGCGCCGCATGCACGTGGCACCCCCGGTGGTGGTTGGAGCAACTAAGGAGGACGTGTATGTGCCAGCCCCCACCCGGAGTCAGTGGGTGGTCTCACTTCCCACGGCACCTGGGTCACCCGCCGAATGTCGGAGGCCTTCAAGTGCACAAAGTTCAAGGTTGAGTTGTTCCGGAGTCTCAAGCGGCTGGATCGCATTTTTGTACGCACGCCACATGAGCCCCGGCCCTTCGGGATGGTCCGTCGCGTGGATCATGAAATACATAACAATCCCCTGGCCATTCTCGCGTTGAAAAATTGGCCACGCTTTCACTGACCTATAACCCAAATCGTTCCTCATCCGACCGACCAATGCGTCTCTCCGCTCATCACGTGACATACCACGAAGATTCGTCCAATCTTCGTTTCCCCACCAGCGCTTTAGTTTCGCTAGATCTCTCTGCCCTGAAAGTGCACGGTCGAGCCAACTGTTCGCTAGGAAGTAAAACAGTTCAATCTTGTTTCCGGCCCGTTTAAACTGGGCAATCTTCCTTACAGTTTCCCATTCGCATTCGAACGTGCGCTGATCTAACAAACAAAAGGATGCTTCATTCTCCGTGATTCCGCTGTCTACAAGAATCTGATCGACTTTACGGTTGAAGTCGCCTGGATAAATATGTATATCTCGGTGAATCCTCTTACCCCAATTGTCGTGAGTCGGCTGGCTCCCCTTAAGTTCCCTGAGCATCTTTACTTGAGAACGACTTTTATCGCAGAGATAAAAATGTCGGAGCCATCTCGGCTCGCTATTCAATACGAGCTTCGCTGCCCAACAGGTGGACTCGTGTTCCTCCTGAGGACCCGCGAATCCGTCAATGTAAGTACCGTGGTGGGTAATGTACACGAAATAGCGGAGGTAGCGCATGATGAATTGCGCTTTGTTCTCAGTCCAGACAGGGTTCGAAATCCGCTTGAGAACGGGCTCCGTGGGTAGATCCGGCAGGCGCGGCAGCTCATCCGGGTTAAAGAGCATCGGCTGCTCATTAAATGAAGCCCTCGAATCCCTCATGTGGCCCTCCGAAAAGGATCAAAAAGATGCTGCCTTGAGGAGAACAAGAGGAGCACCGTCTCCAGGCCAACGAGCAGCGGACCTTTCTTTCCAAAAGAGAGAACGACGCTTCCTATCTTTCTTCCCTGGCATTGGGCGTGCCGCCAGCTCAGGCATCTCATCATAGGTGCGACCATTAAGAAGGCGACCGGTGGTCCCTTTTCGAACTCCTCCCCACTGCTTGAAGAAGAACTTCACATCCTCCTTCCGGCATAAGCGCAGGACTGACTCTACCCATTCGCGTTCCATCGGCCTCGCGCCGTGTCCACTCTCTCCCCCCACAATCGCCCAGTCAATCCCACTTATGTCGAAGCCACCAATGTCCTCAAGAAGGGGTTCAATCGAAAGAAACCTCACCGCCGCCTTTGTAGCCTGAAGGTGCTTAACCCTTGGTAGGCCATATCTTCTATCCTCCACACTCACTCCCCACCAGATGTGCCTTGCACGTGATGCGAATCTCAGGTTTCCGTTGAGAAGGTCGCGCAGCCTTTCGGAACGCTTTGTCAGGACCTGATACGTGTGCCACTTAGCTTCCACCATCACACGCACCACGTCTTCGATGTAGCCCTCCGGAACACCCTCCTGAAAAAGGTCGCTCATGCTATTCACAAACACAGTCCGCGGAGAAGACCAGACAAACGGTTCATGGAGTTTTTCCGGAACCAAGCGGAGGTCGAATCCTTGCTCATAGGGGTGACCCAGGACTCCACGGAACCTCTCTGCGAAGGTTGAGGCGTAGCAGTGCTTGCATCCTGGGCTTACCTTTGTGCAGCCTCGCAGAGGGTTCCAGGTCGCGTCGGTCCATTCGATCTTTGAATGCTCGCTCATCGGCGTTCTGATCTTAAATGCTGTGAAGCACTCACAGACTATACCGAAACCCTGCGGGCGAATGCAAGGCGAAGGCGCATCCGGTTTGAAAACGAGGCGCCCGAATTGAAAAGGGGAAGAGTTGGCGGCTGGCCGCGTTGTCACACCCAATTCCTCGGCTAGGCCCTCGGGTGTGCCCAACATTCATTTAGCACTGCATGGGTAAGCGCCACTGAGAGCCCAGAAGACGAGAATTCCCGCGTCTTCGTGTAGCTTGTTTGGATGGTCTTTGAGGTACTTAACTACTACTCTTACGATTTCACCCGTGGTGACCCCATCGGGAATACAGGCCGGGCTGCGCAGCTTGCCGCCGCTCTCTTTGTTGGCCAGGGACCAAATCTGCCATGCCGACCAATAGCCCTGTAAGTAGCCAATACAATGCCCCACGTCAACCCAATCGGCAGGAGGAACCTGGTTACTTTCCTTGATTGCAAGCTGGCATTCGTCCAGTAGCTTCATCCCTGTCATCCTCTGCTGTGAATGGGCTGCGTAAGGTAGGAGAGAAACGATCAACAGAGTGAAAAGGAGCACAATCCGGCGCATGCGGCACCCTCCGTTCAACATTCGCGTGTGTTAGCTATTTTCCGCTATGATTCAGCGGCAAGCAACTAAGAATCTTGTTCCCGTTATCCTCTCGGATAACTTCGCAGTCTTGATTTTCGAGGCACGACAAGCCGCATCCTCCACGCACGTCTTCAAGAAGTCAGAACCAACGCAAAATGGGTTAACCACAAGCTTCGGTCGCCAGCATCCGCCCCAACGCGTCTTTGTCTCTGCGGCTGGGGCGAGGCTCAACACGCCTCAATCTCACCCAACTTCCGTTTCCACCTTCCAGCTAATAGCTGCTTTGAGCCCGCCGCCTCATCGCAAATCCCGTCAACTGCAGCACAGCAGCCAATGCCAGACTCGCCACCGTAGTCACAACAAACGGCAGCTTCTGATGCTCGATCCCTTCTTCATAGGCCAGCGCATGGATCGCCACCAACCCAAAGGCCGCATAATTCCATCGCTGCAGTTGCTTCCACGATCTCGTCCCCAGCCAGCGCAGCGAGTAATCGTTCGAGGTCGCCAGCAGCGCCACAATCAAAAGCGTGCACAGCATCCCGGTGTAGTTGGCCAGCCCAAAAACATCGTGTCGCAGGGGCACGACGTGGCGCCGCCAGTGCTGGTAAACGTAATAAAGCCACGGCCGTCCCCGCAGATGCACATTCTGCCCGATCACCGTGTGGACAACCGCCAGTATGCCGGCCCAGATCCCCACATCGCGCCGCAGATCCATTGATATCGGATTCTTCCGCCGCCACAGAACATGCAACGGACCAATCGCCAGCGTCGCCAGCAGCAAAATTAACGCAGGGTAAGCAGTCGCAAAGCTTGCCTTCATCCACACATCGCGGTACGGCCGCGTCACATAAATGCACACGACGGAAAACGCTGAAACCGCCAGCAGTGGCACGTGGTGATAAATCAGGCGGCGGTAAAGCCGCCTTTCCCGTAACCCGCGCGCTCTCAGACGGAAAGTTTGAAGCATCCCTTCCAGCCTAGCGCAGCGGGAACCCAACCAACCTCTTTAATGAGCTGGAATTACCGCACAAACTGGCACGGCCGCTACTGGTAAACGCAATAAAGCCACAGCCGTCGTCTCAGCGAGCATTCCGTCCTTAAAGCACGAATTAAGGTTCATCCAGTAGAATTCGATTTGTAGCATTTTCATCCGTTACTCCGTCCCCCAGGAGATCCGTCGCAATGCATCGTTGTCCAAGATTCCAGGATCAGGGCGTGCTGCAGTACTCGAATTCTGCAGTCGGCTCGCGTCCTCTCGACCAGTTCCAAAAACACTGTCAAGGCAGATTTCCCGCATGAACTGGCGCGAGAGGCTGACCTTCCTCCGGGCCACGAGTTCGAATCCGGGCTTGGTGGGCGCCATCGCCCCCTCAGGCGCTGCCCTCGCCAGACTGATGACCAGAGAAATCGGGCGTCACTCCGGACACATTCTTGAATTCGGCCCCGGCACCGGCGTGTTTACCCAGGCCCTGCTTGATCAGGGTGTCAGACAAGCAGACCTCACCCTCATCGAGTACAGTGCGGACTTCGCAAATCTGCTGCGAGACCGCTTTCCCGAGGCGCGTGTCCTGCGTATGGATGCCGGACACCTCTACCGGCACGATCTAATCCTCGATGGATCGGTCGGAGCCATTGTGAGTGGGCTTCCGCTTCTCAACATGTCTCCGCAAAGAATTCTCCCCATCCTTCGCGGAGCCTTTCGCTGCATGCGCCCCTTCGGAGCTTTCTATCAGTTCACCTACGGTCCGCGCTGCCCGGTGCCGAAGACCTGTCTTGACCGGCTCGGCCTCAGGGCCACGTGCCTGGGCCGGGCGCTGGTGAACCTTCCGCCGGCATCCGCCTATCGCATCACCAGGCGCGGCTAGTACCGTATCGTCACCCAGTTTCCGTGCCCATCGTCCGGCTAAGAGCAGCAACTGCGGGACCTCTACCGCCGCTTCGCAACCATCCAGGTCCCGCCTCTCTTCGCAAACGTGAATTGGATCGTGTGCAGAAAGGTCCGCGGCTTATTCTCCGAGATGATGGTCACCGTCTCCATGCACCTCCAACTGGCTCTCTTGTGGGAAATGGCCAGTTCCGAAACCGGGCAATCGTCCGTCACCGTGGCCTCAGGATTATTCCTGAAGAATCGCCGCCACAGTTTCGCTCTTCCCCGATTGACTCCAACAGCACGAAGCCCCGCAGCGTCGTGCAAAGCCAGCGCGGAATCGAATTGGTCCAGGGTCGCCCGCACTGACAACGCTTCTGCCGTCGGTTGATACGCGGCGGATTCGGAACGGGAAAGCCAGCCTTCGCCGCCCACCGGCGATTGCGCAAACGAATTTGCCGCAGCCATCAAAAACAGGCAAACAGTCGAGACCACCACAATAGGTATTCCAGAAAATCGACGCATCCACGCCACCTCGCCGTCTCTTAACTACCTGGCCCATCCGGCGGAATACGGGATCTTTCGGGCATAACAATGCCGGGGCGCTCTACTCGCACTTCGCCGGGGGATTCTTATAGAGCCATCCCCAGCATCGCCCACAAAGCGCGAACGTTCAAGAGACAATCTTCTCTGTACCTACTTTGGTGGGATTACGAAGAGAGTACCCCTAAGGTGTCACCGAACGCCCGCCCCTTCATGTTTCCAACGCCTCAATCAAAGCAAAAAGCGGTCAAAAAGGGGTGCCCCACCCTCGCGACGTTCCGCCGCGGCGGATTTTTGTCGCTAGGGTGGGATGAACAAGAGCCTCGGCTGACACCACTACAACACCGAAACCTTCTTCCCCCGCTTCTTCCCTTCCTTATCCGCCCGGGCCTTCCTGATCTGCTCCCTCACATAATCCTCAAAATCGTTCCGCAGCAGATTCATCGGCCCCCATATCGGATAAGTAATCTCATGAATCCCCAGATACTGCGCCCGGTGATGCACGTCGCAAAGCACCCACAGATTGTCTTCGCTGTGATCCACCCACGCCCTCACCTGCTCCGTCGTGAACGGCTTCTTATAGTCGGCCTTGCTTCCGTGCCGATGCGCCAGATGTGGCAGCAGAACTTTGTTGAACTTGCCCGTATCCACCGCATTGGCCAGCGCCCACTCGATGATGTGGTGATGCGTCTCCATCTGTTTCGCGCCGTAAGTATTCTCCTTGGGATCCTTCAGCGTTGAATTCTTCACCCCGCAAATCAGGCAAGGCAAATCCAGCTTCTTGGTCAGATGGTCATGCGCCTTCTTGTACTCCGGGGTCTCCAGCCGCTTGTCATGCGCCGGATAAAACGCCATCTCATCCAGCATCCGCTCGTTCAGGTGCACTGCAGCCGCCTTCTTCTGCACCTTGAGCTGATCCTTCAGCCGGCCCACCATGTAAGTGTCCCGCCCCGCCCGGTTCGCACCCCTCTTCGCAGTCGTCTTCGCCGCCTTCTTAGTAGCCATAACCTCCTCCATCTTCTGGATCTTCGCTGGGAATCTTTTTCACTGCCGTGGAATCGCGTAGAGCTTACCACGCCTCCATCCGCCCAAAAAGCAAAAATCCGCAAATTGCTACCAAAGTAACCCCGGCAGCAGTCAGCAAAAACACCGCTTCGCAACCCGCGCCGCAAACCACCCCTCACATCACCCCGATTGGTATCGTTATCCCGCATACATACCCATCATCCTGGCCAACCCAAAACCGGGCGTTACAATTTCCATGTTCGACGCAAAGGAGAATCCTTCCCATGAACATGCTCCTGCCGTCTTCCCAGGCTTCCATCGCCCCGCGGCACAACTCTTCGCACAAAGCTCAACCCGCCGTCCTGAAATCCCTTCACGGCGCCGTATTCCTCGCACTCATCTCTGTATTCCTATGGGCCGCGCCCGCATCCGCCGCGCCGAACAACCAGACCGTCAGCGTCAATCCGCTCATCGGCACAGCCCGCGGCCCCGGCGGCGGCATCAATCTCTTCCCCGGCGCCACCACGCCCTTCGGCATGGTCCAGCTCAGCCCTGACACGGAAGACCACGGCTACGGCTATCACTACGGCGACACCGCCATTCAGGGCTTCAGCATGACCCACATGAGCGGCCCCGGCTGCGCCAACGAGGGCGACGTCTTCTTCACCGCCACCACCGGCCCCATCACCACACGCATCCAGGACTTCGCGTCCCCCTACTCCCACTCCATGGAAACCGCCACCCCCGGCTACTACCAGGTCCGCCTCCTGCAGTGGGACATCGATGCGCGCCTCAGCGCCACAGACCGCACCGGCATCGCTCAGTTCACCTTCCCTGCCGGCCAGCCCGCCAACATCCTCCTGCCCCTCAGCCGCACGCTCAACTACACCACCGCCGCCTCCGTCCACATCGTCGGCAACAACAAACTCGAGGGCTACGTCCAGGACCGCGTCTTCTGCGGCCGCAAAGCCACTTACAAGGTCTACTTCGTCATGACCTTCAGCCGCCCGTTCTCGTCCTTTGGCACCTGGACCGGCACACACTACGGCGGCCCCGGCGCCATCGCCGCCAACAGCCGCTCGCTGAGCAAACCGGCCACGACGAGTGGACCGGCGCCTACGCCACCTGGCCCGCCGAGTCCCACTCCCAAACCGTCACCGCCAAAATCGCCATCTCGTACGTCGATCTCGCCGGCGCTCAAAACAACATGAAAGCTGAAGCCGCAGGCAAAGACTTCTCCACCATCCGCGCCGACGCTGAAGCCGCATGGAACAAGGCTCTCGGCGTCATCGATGTCTCAGGAGGCACCAACGACCAGCGCACCGTCTTTTATACCGCGCTCTATCACAGCCTCCTCATGCCCACCATCTTCAGCGACGCAGACGGCCGCTACCTCGGCTTCGACGCCAAAATCCACCACATCGCCCCCGGCCATCTCGTCTACGCCAATTACTCCGGCTGGGACATCTACCGCAGCGAAATCCCGCTCCTCGCCATGATCGCCCCGCACCGCATGGAAGACATGGCCCAGTCCGTCGTACTCATGTACCAGCAGGGCGGCTGGATCGGCCGCTGGCCGCAGATCAACGTCTACACCAACGTTATGGCCGGCTCGCCGCTCACCGTCAGCCTGGCCACCGCATGGCTCGACGGCCTCCACGGCTTCGACATCAAATCCGCGTGGGAAGGCATGTACAAAGACGCCACCCAGGCCCCATCGCCCGGCCACCCTTACGTTGGCCAGGAAGGCATCTACTGGATCAACAAGCTCCACTACGTCCCCAACGACAAAATCAGCTACGGCTCCGTCTCGCAGCTTCAGGAAGACGCCGTCGCCTACGCCTCGCTCTACGACCTCGCCAAAGACCTCGGCAAAACTGCCGACGCCAAAACCCTCTACGATCGCGCCCTCTACTACCGCAACAACTTCAATCCGCACGACCGCTTCTTCCGCCCGCGCAACGCTGACGGCAAATGGGTCCCCGACTTCAACCCCTCCGTCGACGGCCACGGATTCATCGAAGGAACCGGCTGGCACTACCAGTGGCTTGAACCCTCTGACATGGCCTGGGTCGTCAACGCCATGGGCCGCGATCTTTTCAACAAGCGCCTGACTGAATTCTTCAACTACCCCGAGCCCGGCTGGTACGCCCAGTACTACAATCCCTACAACGAAACCGATCTCGAAGCTCCCTTCGAGTTCAACTTCTCCGGCCGCCCCTGGGAAACCCAGCGCGTCGTCCGCCGTGTCCTCAATGAAAACTACACCGCAACACCCGACGGCATCCCCGGCAACGACGACTGCGGCGAAATGTCCTCCTGGGCGGTCCTCAGCATGATGGGCGTCTACAGCGTCGATCCTGCCAGCCTTGCCTACGAGTTAGTCGGCCCCGTCTTTCCCAAAGTAGTTATCCACCTCAGCGCGCCGTACACCGGCAAGACTTTTACCATTGACTCCGCCGGTGCCGCGCCGCACGCGCCTTACATCCAAAGCGCCGAGTTAAATAACAAACCCCAAACCAAAAACTGGATCTCTTTCCACTCCATCTCCGCCGGCGGCACCCTGCACTTCGCCCTCGGCACCAACCCCAACACAACCTGGGGAGCCGCGCCCGACGATGCCCCACCCTCACTCAGCAACGAAAAACCGTAACACCGAACCGAAAACTGGGTGCCCCACCCTCGCCGCGTCTTTGTTTTTGCGGCTAGGGTGGGGTTTCTCCGCCGTCCAGGCATTTCAACATCCACCACAGCCTCGTGCCCCATCCATGCCGCAGCTTTACCGCGGCATGGGCGGGTTAACCCTCAGCTCAATTTCCGCAATTTCACCTAACACTAACTTGCTCACTTAGCGTCTAACTCACCCCGTCTCAAACAAACACAGACGCGTCCATAACCTTCGGCGAATCCACAATCGGCACAAAGCCCATCCGCGACACAATATCGCGCTCAATATCAACCCCCGGCGCCACTTCCGTCAGACGAATCCCTTCCGGCGTCAGCTGAAACACGGCCCGCTCCGTCACGTAAAGCACTTCCTGCCCGCGCCGCCGTGCATACTCTCCTGAGAAAGTAATCCGTTCCACCTTTGCCACCAGCTTCTGAATCTCCCCATGCTTTTCAATCCGCAGTTTTCCATCCGCCCAGGCCGTCTTGCTGCCCTTGGCGTCAAACGTGCCGCAAAAGACTACCTTCTTCGCATTCTGCGCAATTTCAATAAAGCCTCCCGGCCCCACCAAACTCCCGCCCAGATGCGACACATTCACATTGCCCGCTCCATCCATCTCCCCCATGCCAAGAAAAGTAAGGTCAATGCCGCCGCCGCTGTAGTAATCGAACTGCTCCACCGATGGAAGAATCACCTCCGCATTCTGAGCCGCGCCGAACAGGCGATCGTCCAGCATACGGCCGTTATGCACGCCCTGCTCCACGCTCATCCATAGTTCGTCCGCGCGTCCCTGCTCGGCAATCACGCCAAAAATCCCGCCCGGAATTCCAAACCCGAAATTCGTTGACGCGCCAGGCGTGAGCTCCCGCGCTGCGCGCCGCGCAATAATCCTGCGATCCAGCTTCGCCGGAACCTCCGCAGCAAACTTGCCCAGATGCGCACGCTTACCGCCGCTGATAGTCGAGTCGTAGCCCACGCCATAAAAAAGCTGCTGCCCGCTATCCTCAACCACGGCGTCCACCATAATGCCGGGGATGCGGACACTCCGCGGACGCAGATTCCCGGCCTCCAGAATCTGCCGCACCTGCGCCAGCACCAATCCCCCACTGTTCTTCGCGGCAAGCGCAATAGTCTGCACGTCCAGGTCAACAGCCTCTTCCTCGGTTGAGATATTGTTCCGTGTGTCGGCATAAGTTCCGCGAACAATGGCCACATCCACACGGAATGGCTTATAGCGCAAAACCTCCCTGCCATCCACCTGCATCAATTCCACCAGCGAGTCGCGGCTGATCTCGTTGCAGCGGCCACCATCATGCCGCGGATCGATAAACGTCCCAAGCCCCGAGTGGGTAAACAGTCCCGGACGCCCCGCGCCAATCTCCCGCAACAGATGCTGCACCACTCCGCCCGGAAAGCAATAAGCCTCCGTCCGGTTCTCGCGAATCATCTGTTGAACCCGCGTTGACCACGTAAAGTGCGAGGCAATCACGCGGCGCAGCATGCCGGGATGCGCAAAGCGGCTCGTTCCCTGATCGCCGCGGTCTCCCAGCCCCAGCGAATGAACCAGCGTCAAACCCGATGGATGTCCCGTTGTAAGGAAGCGCCGCTCAATCGCTGCAAAAATCGCCTCCGCTGAAGTCATGCCTGCCCCATTGCCGCTTATCGCAACCGTATCGCCGTCATTGATAAGGGCCGCGGCCGCATCTGCCGATATATGCTTTCCTCTTTCCATAACCATCATCTCGCTATTGATTTTTAAAGCGGGCCTGCCGCTTCTCGCGGAAAGCCTCAACGCCTTCCTTGCAGTCCTCCGTAGCCGCCACCTGCGCCACCGCTGTGGCGTGTGCAAAGCGGAGATCCTCATGAGCCGTCGCAAGCAGTCCCTTCGTCACCCGCATCGCAATCGGGCCGTTGGAGAAAAACTGACGAATCAAACGCTCCACCCGCGCTTCCACATCGCTCTCTGATTCCTCCACAAAATGGACCAGGCCGAAATCCAGCGCTGTCGCCGCCGTAACCGGCTCTCCCGTCAACGTCATCATCCGCGCCCGCGACACTCCAATCGTCTCCGCCAGCCGCCGCACGCCGCCCCAGCCGGAGATCATCCCCAACCGCACCTCCGGCACACCCAGCTTCGCTCCTGCCGCCGCAATGCGAATGTCGGCAGCCAAAGCAAGCTCCAGTCCCCCGCCAAGCGCGTGACCATTCAGAACCGCAATCACCGGCTGCGGCAGCGCCGCAATTCGTCCAAACACCTCAATGCCGCGTAATATCCATTCCTCGGCCATCTGGCTTGGAGACATTGCGCTCCATTCGTTAATGTCGCCGCCCGTACAAAAAAAGCGGCCCTCACCCCGCAGCACCACGACGCGCAACCCGCCATCCGAGCGCAAATCTTCCGTGATCCGCTCCAATTCATTGAGCATTTCCAGCGTCAGGGCATTGCCCTTCTCCGGGCGATTCAGAACCACTTCGGCCCAGCCGCCATCATCCGTCTCGTTACGCTTCAGCAGAATCTTCTTATCCATTGCCACTTCCCTATCAACCAACTAGATGGTTACTATATACAAGGCAGACAGCCATGGACAACGGGAATATGGCAAACGCAAATTCAACCCGCCCCCGAAACCCTGAGGCAACCAGGAAGCGCATCCTTCACGCCGCCACCGAGGTCTTTGCCAGGAACGGCTTTGATGGAGCGCGTGTGGACGTAATCGCCCAGCACTCGAAGATCAACAAGCAGCTTCTCTATCACCACTTCGGGAACAAGGATCAGCTCTTCACCGCTGCGCTTGAGAACGCGTACCGTAATTTCCGCCAGCAGGAAGCATCGCTCGACCTATCCGGCCTGCGGGCAGACGCCTGCGTAATGAAGCTCGTTGAATTCACCTGGGCCTACTACATCCGCAATCCCGAGTTCATCCGGCTCCTGAACAGCGAAAACCAGTTGGAAGCGCGTCATCTCAAAGCATCGCCAAACACCCGCGGAATCAATGCAAGTCACGTCGCCCTGCTCAAGCGCATCGTCGCGCAGGGCAAGCGCGAAAAGAGCCTCCGGGCCGACCTCGATCCGGTCGAGCTCAGCATCAATATCGCCTCGCTCGGCTTCTTTTACCTCATCAACCGCTTCACCCTGTCTACCGTCTTCCGCCGCAACCTCGGCTCCAGCAGGAATCTCAATGCCCGCCTCGCCGGCATAAAAGACGCCATCGCCCGCTGGATTGCCCCCTCTTAAAGATCGCTTCAGGCTGCGTCCAATGAATCCAGTGCAGCGCGTTGTGAACACTCGTCATAACTGCTTTCCGGCCAGTGCGCCAAAGTCCTAAACTGAAGCGGATGACCTACGATGATCTCCGCCTCCTCATCGACTACAACTATTGGGCGCGCGACCGGATGCTCGACGCCATAGCTGCGATCACACCCGAGCAGTTCATACGCCCCATGGGCAACAGCTTCAGTTCGATACGTGACACCGTCGCGCATATCTGCTCCGCCGAGCGCATTTGGATCGCACGATTGAAGGGCGAAACACCGCAGCGAATTCGCAATCCGGACCGCCTCCCCGATGTCGACGCAGCCCGCAAGGAGTGGGCCGAACTGGAAGGCGAGATGCGCGAACAACTCGCAAGATTGGGACCAGAAGCTGTGGAGCGCACGATCCAGTATCAGGACCTTCGCGGTAATCACCAATCGGACGTGCTTTGGCAGATGCTGCAGCACTTGGTCAATCATGAAACCTATCATCGCGGACAGATCACCACGATGTTGCGGCAGATGGACGCAGCGCCGCCGAAATCCATGGACCTGATTGCCTTTTATCGCGAGCGAAATCGCAAGGCTTGACCAGGGGAACCCAAGAGGCCACCGGAACGTAGCCGGGCGCCCCACCCAGGTCTTTCACAAAGCCAGATTCGCCACAAAATGGGGTGCCCCATCCATGCCGCAGCTTTACCGCGGCATGGGTGGGTTAACCTCCAGCACCAGTTCCCACAATTCCTGCGAACTTGCTAATTCGCGAACCCGCTCCTGTAACAAATCCCCTCCTCCGTGAATCCTTTCCTCTGAGAGACCTACCCGCCAGCAAACCAATCCAGCAGGAGACAATAGAAGCATGCCCCACGAGAGACGGTTCCACGCATCGATGGCAGGAAAACTGGAGAACCCGGAGCGCCTTCAGTGGCTGCCGCCGGCGGAAGTCGTCACGGCACTTGCCGTCCAACCCGGCCAGACAATCGTAGATATCGGCGCAGGCACCGGCTATTTCGCGCTGCCTCTGGCCAAAGCAGTCGGGGCCGAAGGAAGAGTCTACGCCGTAGACGCGCAACAGGAGATGCTTTCGCTCCTTGCCGCCAAGCTGCGCGATTCCGCTCCATCCAACATCGAACTCGTCTGCGCTGAAGCGGACTCAACCAGCCTTCCACCGGCCTGCTGCGACTATGTCTTCATGGCCAATGTCTGGCACGAATTTGACGACCGCGCTGCTGTCGTCGCTGAAGCCATGCGTCTTCTCCGCCCCGGCGGCCGCGTCGGTATCCTCGATTGGCGGCCCGACGCAGAGCCCGATCACGGCCCACCCATCGATCATCGCCTCAGCCCAGACGATGCCACCGCAATCTTGCGCTCCGCCGGCGCCACGCAATTTACTTCAGTCCATGTCGGAAAGTATTCGTGGCTCGTGACAGGCGCCACGCCGCAGAAATCATCGTAGCCACCTCGCATTGAGAGTTTTCTTTCTGTGGACAGGTATCCCGGGCCCTCCGCCGCGGCGGATTCAAGCCCGGGACCTTTCCTTCCCCTTGACGCCACATCCCCACTAGCTCCGCTAAGCTGCTGTCAAGACCAGCCCGCCGCAACCACCCCCATCTACCTCGCATCCAGTACGTCATTCTCCCCGTGCTGCGAACCAGAAAGTACTCTAGGACAAGGTTTTATATCCCTACGCGCCCGCCCCCTGCGTTCCTGGTCCCTGATCCCTCATCCCTGATCCCTGTTGCAGATAATTTCCCCCATCCGGCGCACAATAAGATCGGGCAGGAAAAACCCACCCTCGGCTCCTGTCCCAAAACCATACGAAAGGCCAGCGCAATACACTGCGGTCAACAACACCGCACAAATGCGCAAAATCGCACGATTATGTACCGATTTCCGGGATCAAAAACGGATGAAACAGTTGAAATAAATAGATTTACGCAAAACACATCCCGTTTCACCGCAAAAAAAAGTCAATTTTGCCACTGGGAAACTGGGTTTTGGCTCTAACTTATTGAAATAGAAAAAAGGCATACCGCCCAGTCTCACATTCTCACAGGAACTGGGAGAATGTGAGACTGGGCGCCACTACACCTCAGTCGCGGGCCTACCGGCTCTTGGACACTTCCTCTACCGTCACCGGATCCAGGAACGGCATCTGCGCCCGCAGATCCTTCCCCACAATCTCCACCGGATGCTTCGCCTCCGCCTCGCGGAACGCCAGAAACTCCTTCTTCCCCGAAGCCTGGTCGCCCAGGAACCGCTTGGCAAACGCACCATTCTGAATCTCCGCCAGGATCTCCTTCATCGCCTTGCGGCTGGCCTCGTTAATCACCCGCGGCCCGCTCACGTAATCACCAAACTCCGCCGTATCCGAAATGGAGTACCGCATGTAAGCCAATCCACCACGATAGATCAGATCCACAATCAGCTTCAGCTCGTGCAGGCACTCAAAATACGCGCTCTCCGGCTGATACCCAGCCTCAACCAACGTTTCGAATCCAGCCTTGATGAGCGCGCTCACGCCGCCGCAAAGCACCGCCTGCTCGCCAAAGAGATCCGTCTCGGTCTCTTCCTTGAACGTCGTCTCCAGCACCCCGGCGCGCGTGCAGCCAATGCCCTTCAGGTAGCTCAGCGTCAACTCATGTGCCTTCCCCGTCGGATTCTGGTGCACCGCAATCAGCCCCGGAACGCCGCCACCTTCAGTGAAAACCTCGCGCACACGGTGTCCAGGCGCCTTGGGCGCGGCAAGACCCACATCAATTCCCGCATCCGGCACAATCGTCTTGAAGTGAATGTTGAATCCATGCGCAAACAGAAGCAGCGAGCCCGCCTTCAGCTTCGGAGCAATCTCTTCGGCATACAGCTTGGCCTGCGTCTGGTCCGGCGTCAGAATCATCACCACATCGGCCCACGCAGTAGCCTCAGCCGGCGTAGATACTTCAAGGCCAGCCTTCTGCGCCTTGGCAACCGACTTCGAAGTAGCAGGCAGACCTACCTTCACCTGGACGCCGGAGTCCTTCAGATTAAGCGCATGGGCATGCCCCTGCGAACCGTAGCCGATAATGGCCACCTTCTTGGCCTGGATAAGTGTCAGGTCTGCATCGTGATCGTAATAGGTCTTCGCCATGATCCTCTCGTTTCTTCCTTTGTTTGAGCAGTTTCTTTCAATTCTTAAATTTCAAGAGCTCTGACTCGCCGGGTTTATTCCGGTTCGGCAGTCACGCGCTCGATTACCGTCGCATTCTCCGCGGTAGACTCTGTCTCGTCGGCACCCATCGCCTTCAAAACGTTGCTGATGTGGTGCCCACGCCGCATTGTCATCTTGCCGCTGCGGCAAATTTCCAGAATGCGGCAATCGCTTTCCCGAAGTATCTCAACGAGCCCCTCGATCTTGCTTTCCACGCCCGTCAGCTCGATCATCAGCGACTCCGACGTCAGATCGACAATCCGTGCGCGGAAAACCTCCACGAGCTCGAAGATCTGCGAACGTGTCTGCGAGTTGGCAGCCACCTTGATAAGCGCCAACTCCCGCGTCACCGAAGGCGCCTGAGCGATATCGTCCACGTCAACCACGTTCTCCAGCTTGAACAGGCTAGCGCGAATACGATGACTGGCCTCGGCTGAAGCCTCGCAGACCAGTGTCAGCCGCGACAGCCCCTCACGCTCGCTATGCCCAACCGTGAGCGAGTTGATATTGATGTTCAACCGGCGAAACAACGAAGCTACCCGTGTCAGCACGCCCGGCAAGTCTTCAACATAAGCCACAAAAGTATGAAGCATCACGAACCTCGTTCCCCCGAATAGCAATTGCCTGTTATCTCTGCCTACCGATCATCTGCGCGTTCTTCCAAAGGATCACGCTCCGGACGCCGAATCATCTCGTGCAGTGCGTTGCCCGCCGGAATCATCGGATAAACCGAATCTTCCTTTTCCACCAGGAAGTTCAGCAGAAACGCTCCCGACGACGTGCGCGCTTCGTTCACTGCATCCTCTACCTCGCCGCGCGTGCGCACCGCACGCCCTGGAATTCCGTGCGCATCGGCAAGCTTTACAAAGTCGGGACTGACCAGCGGTGTGGCCTCGTAATTCCGCTCGTAGAAGAACTCCTGCCACTGGCGCACCATTCCCAGATAGCCATTGTTGATGAGGGCGATATTGATTTTGATTTTCTCCTGCACAATTGTCGCAAGCTCAGCCGCCGTCATCTGGAAGCCGCCATCACCTGCGATAACCCACACTTCCTTGTCTTTGCAGGCGGTCTTCGCCCCGATGGCAGCCGGCAACGCAAAGCCCATAGTGCCCAACCCGCCTGAAGTGATCAGCGTGCGGGGCTTCTCGTGATGGAAGTACTGCGCCTCCCACATCTGGTGCTGGCCCACATCAGTCACAATGATGGCTTCACCGGCTGTAATGCGCCACAAATCGTGCATGACGTGCGCCGCATACAGGTGGCCGGAATCGGGCAGATTCTTGATGTCGCGTACCGTAACCTCGCCCTTCATACCGCCAACAGTCTTGAGCCACGCTGATCCGTCGCGACCGGGAATAAGCGGCAGCAACTGTTCCAGCACTTCGGCCAGATCGCCAACTAGCGCAACATCAACCTTGACATTCTTATTGATTTCGGCCGGATCCACTTCGATGTGGATCTTCTTGGCATTGAGCGCATAGGTTGCCGTGCTGCCGGTAACGCGATCGTCGAAGCGCATTCCGCAGGCAATCAGCAAATCCGCTTCCTGGATGGCGTGATTCACCCACGACTCCCCGTGCATGCCCATCATGCCCAGGTTCAACGGATGCGAAGCGGGAAATCCGCCAAGACCAAGCAAAGTCATGGCCACCGGAATCTGCGCGCGTTCTGCAAGAGTCCGCACCTGCTCCATTGCGCACGATTCCATCACGCCGTGACCTGCCAGAATGACCGGCCGCTTGGATTCACGAATCATTTCCGCAGCCTGTTCCAGACCCGACTGCTCCACACGCAACATCGGATGCGGGCGATACGGCCGCGGCTTGGCCGCTTCAAAATCAAAGATAGCTGTTGCCTGCTGCGCATCCTTTGTAATGTCCACGAGCACCGGCCCTGGCCGGCCTGAGCGCGCAATCTGGAAGGCATGTCGAAGCGTCTTCGCGAGATCCTCCGCGCGATTGACCAGAAAATTGTGCTTGGTCACCGGCAGCGTAACACCGGTTATATCCACTTCCTGGAATGCATCCGTGCCCAGCACCTTGCTCGACACGTTGCCTGTGATGCACACCATGGGAATCGAATCGAGCATCGCGGTGGCAATGCCGGTCACCAGGTTCGTAGCGCCTGGCCCACTGGTGGCAATGGCCACGCCCACTTTGCCTGAGGCACGGGCATAGCCATCGGCCATGTGCGCTGCGCCCTGTTCGTGGCGTACCAGAACATGGCGAATAGGAAACTTGCGCAAGGCATCATAGGCCGGCAAGATTGCCCCGCCCGGATAGCCAAATACATCGGTGACACCCTCACCCACAAGCGTGGCCCACAGAATCTCCGAGCCTGTCAGGCGCGTGGGTGTGGTCAGATGAGCGTTCGATGCTAACGTGCTTGCGTTGGTATCCATGTGTAACTCCTTATTGAGCCAACTCCCGTCGACTCTTCTGATCCCTAACGATTGATCGTATTTTCTGCTCTTACGTAGTCGCCCCTTCCGAAGCAGACTTCACTCGATCCACGTACTTGCGGAATACGCCCGTCGGCCAGCGCAGCGCCGGCGGCTTGAAATCCTTGAGCCGTGCCGCCATCTCCTCGTCGCTAATCTCCAAATTGAGCGTGCGATTGGGAATATCGAAATGAATGATGTCGCCTTCGCGAACCGCCGCAATCGGCCCGCCAACAAAGGCTTCCGGCGCCACGTGGCCGGCAGTGAATCCGCGCGTTGCACCTGAGAAGCGGCCGTCAGTCAACAACGCTACGTGCGCACTCAACTCAGCATTTGACGAGATCGCCGCCGTCACCTGCAGCATTTCGCGCATTCCCGGACCACCTTTCGGCCCCTCGTAGCGAATCACGATTACGTCACCTGGCTTGATACCCCCTGACTGCACAACCTTGAAACAGTCCTCTTCGCAATCGAAGACACGCGCAGGACCGCGATGTTCATAACGGCCGGCCGCTGCAATCTTCATTACGCAACCTTCAGGCGCTAGATTGCCCTTGAGAATCACCAGACCGCCGTTGGGCTTAATGGGCTTCTCGAAGGTGTAAATCACATCCTGCCCTGGAGTCTCTTTTGCCGATGCGGCCTCGTCAGAGAGGGTTTTGCCGCTGACAGTCAACGCCGATCCGTCGGCAAATCCTGCATCGATCATCCGCCTTGCCAGCAACCTCGATCCGCCGGCAGCCTGGTAATCAGAAGCTACGTATTTGCCTGCCGGGGTCAGATCGCAGATGTATGGGGTGCGCTTCGAGATTGCATCGAAATCATCCACCGTCAGTTCGACGCCGATTTCGCGTGCGATGGCAATGAGGTGAAGAACCGCGTTTGTCGATCCGCCGCTTGCAGCCACACTCGCAATGGCATTTTCAAGCGATTTGCGCGTAATAATCTGCGATGGCCGGCGATTCGCGCGCACCGCATCCATCAAAATGCGGCCCGCTTCTCGCGTTGCATCCAGTTTGTTCTCTGCGGTCGCGGGGACGCCGGAGAGCTCAATCGGCGAGATGCCAAGAATCTCCGCGCTCATTGCCATGGTGTTGGCGGTAAACTGGCCGCCACAAGCGCCCGCACCAGGACAGGCATTAGCTTCGAGGGATTCCAGGCCGGCATCGTCAATGCGCTCCGCCGCGTGTGAACCGATGCCTTCAAAGACATCCTGAATCGTAATGTCCACACCGTCCAGCTTGCCCGGTGCAATCGATCCACCGTAGAGCATCATCCCAGGAATATCGAGGCGACATAGCGCCATAATGATGCCCGGCATGTTTTTGTCGCATCCACCGATGCCAACCAGCCCGTCGAAGAGATTACCGCGGCCTACCAGTTCGATGGAGTCCGCAATCAATTCCCGCGACACCAGCGAAGCCTTCATGCCTTGTGTGCCCATGGTGATGCCGTCAGAAATGGTGATGGTGTTGAATTCCATCGGTGTCCCGCCGGCTTCGCGAATTCCCTCCTTCAGAGCTTCCGCAATTTCGCGCAGGTGAACGTTGCATGTTCCAATTTCTGTCCAGGTGTTGGCGATACCGATGATTGGCTTGTGCAGATCCTCTTTGCTGAAGCCCGAGCCACGCAGATAAGAGCGCGCGGCGGCACGGCTTGGTCCCTCGGTCAACGGAATGCTTTGGCGCTTGCCTTCGATTGTCATTTGCTCTCTTCGTTCGCCAGCTAGCAGCTTTCAGCCTTTAGCTCGTTTGTGGTGCGATTAACGTTGTACATGCAATGCGTGCGCTTCCGTGATTTCAGCCCAACGCCCAACTTTGCAGGGCGAAAAAGCTGAAAGCTAAGCGCTGACTTTCGCTTTCAGCCATCCAGACGCGTCGTGCTTTGCTTCAAACGCATCCAGTTCTGCTGCGTGCCGCAAGGTCAGGTCGATATCGTCAAGCCCTTCAAGCAGGCAGAACTTGCGAAATGGATCCACCTCGAAAGTGGCGCTGAAGCCGCGGCCGTCCGTAATGGTCTGTGCTTCCAGTGAGACACTCAGTTGATAACCGGGAATCGTCTTTGCGTTGTCAAGTAAAGTGGCCACCTGTTCTTCGCTCAATCTCACCAGGACAATTCCGTTCTTGCCGGCGTTTGAAAAGAAGATATCTGCGAAGGTGGGTGCAACCACCACACGGAAACCAAAATCGGAAAGCGCCCAGGCCGCATGTTCGCGACTCGATCCGCAGCCGAAGTTTTTGCCCGCTACCAGAATCTGCGCACCCTTGTAGCGCGGATCGTTAAGCACAAAATCCGCAACCGGTTTACCCTCAGGTGTCTGCTGCCAATCAAAGAACAGAAAATCTCCGTAGCCTGTGCGCTCGATGCGCTTCAGAAACTGCTTGGGGATGATCTGGTCCGTATCGACATTCGTGCGGTCGAGGGGCATGGCCAATGACGTTAATGTTTTAAACGGTTGCATCAGGCAGTTACCTCCTCGCGTACTTCCCACGTACGGATGTCTACAAAGTGTCCGGCAATTGCGGCTGCGGCGGCCATCTCCGGCGATACCAGGTGCGTGCGTCCACCACGGCCCTGGCGTCCTTCAAAGTTGCGGTTGCTGGTTGAAGCGCAGCGCTCTCCAGGCGAAAGAATGTCGGGATTCATGCCCAGGCACATGGAGCAACCAGGCTCGCGCCAGTCGAAGCCGGCCTCGCGGAAGATACGATCCAGGCCTTCCTTTTCCGCCTGCTCTTTTACCTGCTGAGAACCAGGAACAACCATTGCGTTGACGCGGCTCGCCACTTTGCGGCCTGACGCGATGCGTGCTGCCGCGCGCAGGTCCTCAATGCGGCCATTGGTGCACGAACCAATAAAAACCCGATCGATCGCGATTTCCGCCAGCGGCGTTCCCGCCTTCAGATCCATATACTCGAGCGCACGCTCAAAGGACTTGCGGTCGATTTCGGTGTTGGCAGCCGCAGGATCGGGAACCTTTGCAGTCACGGGCACGACCATTCCCGGGCTCGTGCCCCAACTCACATATGGAACCAGAGTCGCGGCGTCGATGACTAATTCGCGATCGAACTTCGCGCCGGGATCACTGGGCAGCTTCTTCCATTCGCTGACGGCTTCGTCCCAAGCCGTACCCTGTGGGCTGAACCGACGGCCCTTGAGATAGGCAAAGGTCGTTTCGTCGGGCGCAATCATGCCCGCACGCGCACCGGCCTCGATGCTCATATTGCAGATCGTCATGCGGCCTTCCATCGACAGCGAACGGATGGCTGAGCCGGCATATTCAATCACGCAGCCAGTCGCGCCGTCCGTCCCGATTTTGCCAATGATGGCGAGAATTACATCCTTGGCAGTCACACCGCTGGGCAACTCGCCCTCCACCGCAATGCGGAAGGTCTTGGGCTTTGACTGCGGCAGCGTCTGCGTGGCCAGAACATGCTCTACCTCGCTGGTTCCGATGCCAAAAGCCAGAGCACCGAATGCGCCGTGCGTCGATGTATGCGAGTCGCCGCAGACGATCGTCATACCCGGCTTGGTAAGTCCCATCTCCGGTCCGATCACATGCACAATTCCCTGCTCGCGTGAGTTCACGTCGTAAAGGTCGATGCCGAAATCGGCACAATTCTTGCGCAGTGTGGAGATTTGCGTGGCCGCAATCTGGTCCACAATATTCAGACGGCCTTCCATCGTGGTGGGCACATTGTGATCTACGGTGGCAACCGTGCGATCGGGCCGGCGCACTTTGCGTCCTGCCAACCGCAACCCTTCAAATGCCTGTGGGGAAGTGACCTCGTGCACCAGCTGCAAGTCGATGTAAAGCAGCGTTGGCTCACCTTTGGGCTCTGCCACTACATGCCGCTCCCAAACCTTCTCAAATAATGTCTTCGGTTCGTTACTCATTGCACTCCTAAGTGACAGCTCTTGGCTATTAATTTTCAGCTATCAGCTTGGTATTGTTGATTCAGTCAATTACGGCTCCAACAGAAGTAAGCTCCGATTCATTCCAATCCGAATCCGCGCGCCTTTAGCACATCGAGCTAAGAGCTGACGGCTGAAAGCTGCTTCTTTACCGTCTCGCGCACCTTTGCTCCCATCTCCTTTGTCGAAAGCACCGTGAATCCCTGGGGATTTGCGCGCGCCAGATCGGGCGTGCGGAAACCCTGCTCCAGCACGGAACGCACCGCGCCTTCAACTGCGGCCGCCTCGGCATCAAGCCGGCCCGAGTGACGCAGAATCAATGCACCGGTGAGAATGGCGCCCAGCGGATTGGCAAGGCCCTTGCCAGCAATGTCGGGCGCGGAGCCGTGCACCGGCTCATACAAATTCACATTGCCGCCAACAGTAGCGGAAGACAGCATGCCGAGCGAGCCCGTAATCACGGCTGCTTCGTCAGAGAGGATGTCGCCAAAGAGATTTTCTGTAACTACAACGTCGTAGTTGCGTGGCTGGTTCATCAGGTGCATTGCCATCGCATCCACATATTGGTGCTCCACTGTTACATCCGGATAGTCAGCCGCCACTTCATTCACAGTGGCGCGCCACAACTGTGAGACTTCAAGCACGTTGGCTTTGTCCACACTCGTGACCTTTTTGCGCCGCTTGCGGGCCAGCTCGAAAGCCACGCGGGCAACCCGGTACACCTCGGCCTTCGTATAGCGCATGGTGTTCCAGGCTTCGCCCTTGGCGCGGTCCCACTCCCGTGGCTGGCCAAAGTAAAGTCCACCCAGCAACTCACGCACAAAGAGGATGTCTGCCCCATCTACGACCTCAGGGCGGAGCGGGCTGTTGACCGTAAGCTCTTTGAAGGCAAAGGCAGGACGCAGGTTGGCAAATCCACCCAGCGCCGCGCGAATCTTCAGCAGACCCGCCTCAGGACGCTTGTCGGGGGGCAGCGAATTGAACTCGTTCCCGCCTACCGCACCCAGCAACACGGCATCGGAAGCCAGCGCCGCATCCAGCGTCTCGGCCGGCAGCGGCGTACCATCGTTGACAATTGCCACCCCACCGATACGCTTGGTATCGAACTCAAAGGCGTGCCCCCCCAGTGCCGCAACCTCCTGCAAAACGGCAACTGCTTCGCCTGTAACTTCAGGGCCGATACCATCGCCAGCCGTAACTAGAATCTTCAGCTTCATGCCTTCTCTTTTCAGGGTCAAGGGTCAGAGATCGAGGATCATCGACCGGTTATCGATCAACTTTTGTTTCGTCTTTCGGGCACTCCCCCGCGCTAATCCAATTCCGCGACAGGCTCCTGGCGCCTCTCGCGAATTCCATCGGGCAGCAATCCGATCAAATCCTGATCGTAGATATTCTTCTTGCGGTCTGCCAAAGCCACGAAGCGGTAATAGACATGCTGCAGCTCGTCGCGGCTAACCGTGAAGCCAAGCTGCTCCAGCCGGTGGCGCAATGCCGCACGGCCTGAGTGTTTGCCCAAAATCAGGTGTGTCCGCGCTACACCGACCAACTGGGGTGTCATGATCTCGTAACAAAGCGGATTGGCAAGCATACCGTGCTGGTGAATACCTGA
The DNA here is from genome assembly GCA_963830225.1 of uncultured Acidobacteriota bacterium. Classification (GTDB taxonomy): domain Bacteria; phylum Acidobacteriota; class Terriglobia; order Terriglobales; family Acidobacteriaceae; genus Telmatobacter. The sequence goes on from CAWHLO010000002.1 coordinate 866,666, forward strand.
CTCATGCGCAAACGCGTTGGCGCCCACAACTGCCTTGTTCGGCGAAGGCCGGAAGGTAATGAGATTGCCCAATACTTCGCTGGTGGGATAAAGCTGATCGAGCTTGATTGAAGTCGTTACACCATACTGATCCCCGCGCACATAAAGCGCTGCGGCAATCTCTTCTAGCGCCGCATTTCCGGCACGTTCACCGATACCGTTGATGGTGCATTCCACCTGCCGCGCTCCGGCCTGAATTGCTGCAAGAGAATTTGCGACCGCCAATCCCAGGTCGTCGTGACAGTGCGATGAAAGCACCACACCCTTTTCGTCGATCTCCGGAATGCGCTCACGCACCTCACGAAACATCTTCCCGTACTCGTCGGGCGTGGTGTAACCCACGGTGTCCGGCATATTGATGGTGGTGGCACCGGCCTCCACGGCAATACGAACCATCTCCACAAGGAAGTCACGATCAGAACGGGTCGCATCTTCGGGTGAAAATTCCACATCGTCGCAGAGCGAACGCGCCAGACGCACCCCTTCGCCACATAAATCGAGCGCTTCTGCACGGCCGACCTTGAGCTTGTATTCCATATGCAGATCGCTGGACGCAAGGAAAACGTGAATGCGAGCTCGGTCGGCAAACTGCAGGGCGCGAGCCGCCATTTCGATATCCTCGGTCTTGGCTCGTGCCAATGACGCGATGCGCGGCTTGCGAATAGCCTGCGTGATGGTGGAGATGGCAGCGAAATCGCCCTCTGAAGCCATGGCAAAGCCGGCCTCGATGATATCCACGCCCAGATCTTCAAGGGCGTGCGCCATCGTCAGTTTCTCCTGCGTGGTCATGCTGCAGCCGGGCGATTGCTCGCCATCGCGCAGGGTCGTATCAAAGAAAGCAACGTGATTGGAATTCATAGTGGATCGCCTGCCGGGGAAGCCTCTTTCCAGCACATCCAGTCTCTCGCATTGGGCACATATAAGGCAAATTTATTATCATTACAAGGTCCATTACATTTTCTTATGGAGCTGCTCCATGGACCTCGGCCAACTTGAGACCTTTCTTGCCGTCGCAGAAGAGCGCAGTTTCTCCCGCGCTGCTGCTCGGCTTCACCGTACCCAGCCCGCTGTAAGCCAGGTCATTCGCAAGCTCGAAGAAGCGGTGGGCGAGACCCTTTTCGACCGGGCGGCGCGCGACGGCTCGCTGACCGCGGCCGGCAGTCTGCTCCGCGACTACGCAGTGCGGCTCCTGGCATTACGGCGCGAGGCCTCCAGCGCCTTGGGCGAATTACGGAGCCTTGAACGCGGACGACTGCAACTGGCTGCCAACGAGTACACCTGCATGTACCTGTTGCCTGCCATCGACCGGTTTCGGCGTGAATACCCGCAGGTTGGGGTCACCGTGCACCGGATGCTGGCCTCGCGAATACCCGACGAGCTGAGCCTGCGCACATTTGAATTGGGTGTTATCTCGTTCCGGCCCGACCCTGCACAATTCCGAACCATTGCCGTTTATGGAGACAGTCTGGCCTTTGTTGTCGGCCCGAACCACCCTCTCAGCAGCGCCCAGCGCGTTTCTATGAACGACCTGGGAAAAGAGGTCTTTATTGCGCACAACGTGGCTTCTCCCTTGCGTCGCAAGGTCATTGAGGCATTCCAGCGCTACCGCACGCCTCTGAATATGGCCATTGAACTACCTACTATCGAAGCCATCAAGCGTTTCGTGGCCATGGGAAACGGAGTGGCTCTGGTTCCTCATTTGACCGTGGCCCAGGAACTGGAATCCGGCGACCTGGTGCAAATTCCGGTGGATGAATTGGAGGTGCGCCGGGTTTTGCGCCTTGTCCATCGCCGCCAGGTCGCGCTTTCTTACGCAGCCAAGGCCTTTCTGGGTACGGTGCGCTTGCTCGCCAGGGAAAACGGTCCGCCGTTTTATTACCATGTGGAACCCGGCACCTGAGCCGTCAAAGTGCGTGCTCCGGCGCACAAATCCGTATGCAAAGCAAAGTCGCTCTGGCCTTGGCACCCATTCTGGCGCACGTGCGTCTATAGCTCAGAAGGTTCCACGCTAATCCAGTGGCCGCCGCCCGGCTTTGGCCAGTTACAATGCTGAAAGTGGGGTCCGGTTTGAACCGTGGCGCCGAAATCGACAAGCCCGTTGCCAGCCGGAGGGTTGCGCAGTCGTGAGGTTCAGGAGCGAATGAAGAAGATCGCATTGATAGCATTTTTGCTGGCCGTGAGCACGGCCGCCTGCGGCGCACAGGAAAGCCGCCAGGACGTCAGCCTTAGCGGAACGGCCCTTATTGAGCCGTTCATGGCCTCGTCCACCGACGTTCAGGTAAGCGCAAACCGCGCATTCGGCGCATTGTTGAGCTACCGGTTCATGGTCACGCCCACAAGCGCACTCGAAATGAACTATGGCATTACCTACCAAAACGATATCCATTACGTGATTAGCAACACCAATCACTACGACATCAATACGCGCACCCAGGAGATTTCCGGCGCGTACGTGCGGTCTTTTGTGTTCAAGAACTTCAATCCCTTTGTTGAAGCGGGACCTGCGGCATTCATCTTCCTGCCGATTCGCAACACCGGCACTACATTACTCGACGCCAAGCAGCAGACTTCGATCGGCGGCATTTATGGCGCCGGTATCGCCTACGAGATCAGTCCCAGTTTTGACATCCGCGCCGAGTATCGCGGCATGATCACCAAAGTTCCGGAATTCGGCGCTTCCCAGTTGTCGACCAAGCGCTGGTACAACATCTACAATCCGGTCATCGGCGTTGCTTATCACTTCTAACGCCATTCCGGCCAAATGACAGACGGGGACAGCTTTGGCGCTGTCCCCGTTTTCTGTCTGTGCGTTTATTGTGTTTTCTCAAGGTCCTTTGGACCGTGCGGCACTCGATCTACTCCCGCGCCTCTTTGTAGCGTCCCAGTTCCTTGACCATTGGGCAGTGCGAGTGCAGCGAATCAAGTGCCCGCGCGCCCTCCTCCGCTGAGCCGATCTGGCAATCCACGTAAAAGATGTACTCCCAGGGCTTGCCATGCACCGGTCGGGACTCTATCTTGGTCAGGTTCGTACCAAGCGCGGCAAGCTTCTGCAGGACTGCAACCAACGAACCGGGGCGATGCTCGATGGAGAACGCCAGGCTGACTTTGTTCGCTTCCGGATCGATAGCCGCATCGGCAGTACGCCGCACAAGGAAAAACCGCGTGAAATTCTCTGGATTGTCCTCGATGTCGGCCTGCAGAATTTCCGCACGATAGTGGCGAGCCGCCGCAACGCTTGCGATAGCAGCCGCACTCCGGTCGCTGGTCTCCATCAGTTGCTTCACACTTCCCGCGGTGTCGTAAAAGGCGAGCGCCTTCATTTTGGGATGTTCGGCCAGAAAACGCCTACACTGCGCCAACGCCACGGGATGCGAGTAGACCCGGTCGATCTGTTCCATCGCAACTCCCGGCATGGCAATCAGATTGTGCCGGATACGCAGCAGCGTCTCACGCTCCACGCGAACATCGTGACTAAGCAGCAGGTCAAAATGCTCTGAGACAGAGCCGGCCAGGCTGTTCTCTATGGGGATGGCAGCAGCATCGACCTCACCGCCGCTTAACACCGAAAACACCTCCGCTGACAGCGAGCACGGAACGATCTCCGCGCCGGGCACCAGCTTCAGAGCCGCCTCGTGACTGAATGAACCGGGTTCTCCCTGGATTGCAATCTTCATGGCAGATTGGATCTTAATCCTGGCTTTCTGCTTGGCATCAAATTCTTACCTTCTCCGCTTGCATTCAACGCCGCAGCCACAAGTCGGCCGCGACAAAGCACAGAAATACCATGGCAATTACGCCGTTCATAGTAAAGAAGGCGGCATTGAGGCGACGCAGGTCGCGCGGTGAAACGATCGCGTGCTCGTAGGTAAGCAATCCAGCAACTGCGCCCACGCCCAGCCAACCCGCGATGTCGAAATGAAACAGCGTACCAAACCATATCAGCAGGCCCAGCATAGTCAGATGCATGATACGTGCGCCCCAAAACGCTGCCGGAATTCCTACTGTCTGAGGGAGACTGCGCAGACCCGCCGAGACATCATGATCGTAATCCTGGCAGGCATACAGCACGTCAAAACCGCCCACCCACAGCGTAACCGCTGCCGTCAGCACCAGGATTCGAGGATCAATGCTGCCACGCACGGCTACCCATGCCGCAGCCGGCGCCAGACCCAACGCCAGACCCAGGACCAGGTGAGACCAGCGCGTGAATCGCTTCATGTAGCTGTAGCCGAGCAGAACAACCAGAACCAGTGGTGAGAGATAGAGAGTCAGGCGATTGAGTTCAGCCGCGGCAAGAACAAATATCAGCGCCGCTACCACGGTAAAGCCAAGCACAAACTGGCGCGACAGTAAACCGGCCGGGATGGCGCGGTTGCGAGTGCGGGGATTTGCGGCATCAAGATCCGCATCGGCCCATCGATTGAATGCCATGGCGCATGAGCGCGCTGCGACCATTGCTACCAGAATCCATCCCAGGGTGCGGAGCGGTGGGAGACCATGGGCAGCCAGAAGCGCCGCCGTAAGCGCAAATGGCAGCGCGAAGATGGAGTGTTCCCACTTGATCATCTCCAGCGTGGTGTGCGTCTTGGAAAGAATGCCGCGCATCGGTTGCTCTCTATGGCAGTTTAACCGACCGACCGCTTCGCCGCGATCATCCGCTTTGTAGAGGGCAGACCTGGGCCAACAGACCCATTTGCACCGTGATTTGAATGGAGAGAATGATCCGGCACATTCACTTCATGTCCGAGTTGAATTTCAGATGAAAAAGCCGGAATGTACGGCATTTCGGGTGGAGACGAACGGATCTCCCAGATCCGCCGACCCAGGACCTGGGTTCCGTCACCTGCTACATTGCTTCCTTACTAGAATCTCTACTTCTGCGCCGGCGGTTTCGGCTGGCCAGTCACCTGGATGTAGTTCTTCACGCTAAATACCCCAGGAACCTCGTTGGCTTCCATGAATGCGATATTCTTGGCCATTTTAGAGTCAACCGTGCCGTAGAGTTCCACGTGTCCGTTCTGCACGGAGATGCGAATGGGCCGAACTGGATTGATCGCATACTTGGTCATCGTTGGATTACCGTAAATGGCGCGCGCGACCGCCAAACGGATTCTCCAGTCCATAGGCGAAACCGGATCCACCTCGATGTCGTCAATTACGCCTTTGACACCCGGAGTGGTGGCAGCCAGACCCACGGCAGCATCCCTGTTTGGATAGTTGTGAGCATGTCCGCCGAGGATTGCCACACCGTTCTTTACTCTGAGCGTAATGGCATCGAATACGCTGCCGTACCCTTGCCGGCTATATGCCAGTTCCCCACCTAACTTCTTCTCAAGTTGCGCATCGGATATGTTTGGCCCACCCACGTTGATCTCATTCCGCACAGCCGTGACGCCATGAGCATGCAGCACTCTCCTGCCTGCATCCACCTTGTATTCATATAAGCTCACGGCGCCGGTCAGTGTAGCGATGCCATCTTTCACGCTGACCTTCACGTTGTGATATTGCTTCTTATTCAACTTCGCCGCGGCAGCCATCTGCACAGCCTGTATGTCTGAACTGGAGTTCTGCGCCGCCCAGGAGATGCGGGGCAACGTCAGGAGAATTCCAGCGAGCGTTATGCCAAGCAGAGCAGTCCCGAACCTACGCATCGCTTTCTTCATATGAAATCCTCCTCGTGGCACTAACTACTTACTAATCAGGATTTATTACTATCTAGCAGATCCAAACAACCTACACCCGTTTAGACACACAGTTACAAGAAAAGTTACTTAGTTATTTGCAGAAGGCTATACTAATGACCCGAATTAGAGCTGCCGCACCATAAGCTATGGACGAAATCCAATTAGATGCACCATGAAGATGGCAGATGCAAAATCTGCAACCTGGCCAGGCGTGGCGATCGTGCTGGGTTCTTTTCGGCCCCAAATCGCGATCATTCTATGTCGACCTGGAGCGCTGCCCTTCCGGACTCCGGCATGGATATTTCAGCGATAACGGCGAGTCGCCTTGATCACCATGGAAAAGACGCCTGATTCGTCGCGCGCCACAAGGAGGGATACATGGTGATTGATCGCAATCTCGGCCTGCAGCAACTGCTGACCAGTGGTATCGACGTCAGTTGCGTAAGTGAAAGTCACATTGCGGCCAAACTGCTCTTGCACGGTGATGCGCGAAGTAGAGTTGCCAAGAGCACCGAGATAGTGGGGATCAATTTTGACTGACCCTGCGCCGAAGAGTTTTTGCACGCGACTGCTGACGGTCGCGTTGAGCGCCCCGCCGAGCAAGGCATCGGTTGTGGGATTCGTCAGGGACTGCTCCTGTTGCGCGGTATAGAGCCGCTCCTGGTTCTGCGTGTGCCCCAGCGCCAGCAACGAAATTACGTCAGCCTCAGGGAGCGGAGGATCGCTGCGGTAATTGACGGTCATCCTCGGCAGGGTGCCGTGCATGTCAAGAGTGATGTCGTAGTCGCTGACGCGAGCTGACGCCGTGAGATCGATATTGGGCTCGATGCGAACGGGGTTGGTGAAGGTTATGTCGCCGCGCTCGAGTTCGTATCTTGTTCCGGCAATGGTAGCGGCACCCTCGGTAATTGAAACACGGCCCAGAAGCGAAGGATTGGCTATAGTGCCGCGAACCCGCAGATCCACATTGCCTGCAAGCTTCGCGTAAGCATTCTGGAAATTCAACTGTGGCGAGGAGGCGACATGCACTTCGAGCCGGATATGATTCGATGGAGCGTCGGGGGGCGCAATTTTCTCAACGGCGGCTCCCGCCTGTGCGGCCAGTGTTGCCACGTCCAGATCGGGGCTTACAGTGAAACGTGTGATCAAAACGTTGCCACTGAGGAGAAGGTCGTTTTGCGGCCCCACAAGACGCAACGAGGCATCGGCAAGAGAACTTATGCCCCGCGGATAACGAATGCGAATTCCCTTCCCGGTAACAGATAGATCGGCAAAGATGCCGTGCTGGTATGCCAGATAGCCGCCCACGCTCAGCAGGCCACCTCCACTCATCGCCGTCAGTGTCTTGACTTCAAGGCGATTCTGATTGAAGACCAGCGTACCGTGCAATTGGCTGAGTCCGTTAGGCAGATCGCCGAGCGAGAGAGAGGCGTCCTGAAAGTCGATACGGCCCTGCAAGTTGGGTTTACTTACCGGGCCGTGTGCCTCCACCTGAAACGTGGTCGTTCCTGATGCGGAAAGGTCGGGATCGAGTGTTTCGGCCAGCTTGAGGTTGATGGAACCGTGCCCCGCCAGATCGAGGCGCCGCGTTCCGGTCAGATCGAGGCTGCCCTGCACACGCAGGTCTGTATCTTCGCCTGTCACATGCAACGGTTTCAGATTAATGCGATTGCCAGCCAAGACGGCGCGCAGCCCGCCTTCACCTTGCAGGTGTACTCCGGCGAGTGTCACCGCCAGTTCACGAAGGCTGGCTTCACCGTGCATTTGGGCCGGATGAAGGAGCGGTCCGGCGACGTCGACGGTGCCGGCCAATGAAGAGTCGGCCGTGAGACCCTCTACGTGAGCCATTTTCAGCAGCGCGGCAACGTTGAACTTTGAGAATGCCAGGCTCGCCTTGGTGACGTAACCACCGCTGAGGACGGTCTGCCCATGAAGGGTGATTGCCGCGCCTTCTATGCGCGAATTGCTGTCGTAAACGAGCGCGCCGTTGACAGTATGCGCCGTAGCACTCACCGAGCCTAGCGGCTGTCCGCTCAGTTTCAGTCCGGCAAGCTCTGCTTTTCCGTTGAAGCGCGGATCAGCAGGAGTGCCCGAACCGGTGACCGAAAACTTCAGCTTGCCGGCCGCGTCCAACCCTTTACGATGCAACCAGGCGATGCGGGAGACGGCGAGATTCGCTCCCGAGGCCTCTATTTGAAAGCGGCGCGACACGGTGTCATAGCTGCCTGAACCGGAGATCCTGCCAGACGGCGCACTGATGACAACGGAAGATAGTTTGAGCACGCGGTTGGCAAGCGCCCCTTGCATGCGCACGTGCTTAACCGGCTCGCCGTACAAATCTCCCCCATTTAACACTACCCAGCCGGATCCACCTGGAGCGTGCAGCGGCCCCGCCACATTAAGCTGCGCATCGAGTGCACCCGAAAATGGCAATTTGGCGGCTACGAATGGCTGCAGATCCCCCGGGCCTACCTTGGTGGCCCGCAGGTGTGCCCGCAGCATGGAATCTGCTCCAAACCCTTGGGATTTTCCCGGCGCTGCGCTCAAGGTTCCACTGACTGCGACGCTCGTCTCGCCGCGTTCAAGCAACGCACGCTGCACGACGATCTGAGTTGCAGCGTAGGTGCCCGAGACATCAGCCGAATTGAGGTGCAGAAATCGAGGGTGATCCGGCGGAGCGCCCGCAGGCGGCGGCAAATCGAGGGTCAGTTGCGTGGCCTTCAACTTGCCCGAGATCTGCGGATCAACGAGTGAACCTGTCCATATTCCGTGAAAATCAGCCTGTCCTCCAAGCGACACTGGAATCGCTGCGATTCCGGTTTTGCCACCGTGGTGCAGACCCAAACTGCGAAGCACGGTGTCGAACTCAGCCAGGTTGTGCGATTCAAGATTGACATCAATTGAGGAGGGGCTTTGGACTGGATAGGCGCCAATATGGCCGTGCGCCAGCAAGTGGCTACCCGGGGTTTGCAGATCGAGCATACGCAGATCGACAGCACCGGTACGTTGCCTGTAGGTACCGTCGATCGTGCCGCTCACGGGGCTTTCGTCAGGTAGATTAGACTCCGGCGCGCTGAGCTCCAATGCGGCGGAGACCACCGTGGTATTTGCATCGCCGTTAGACCAGGTCGCGGTCGCCGGACCATTGACCAATGCGTCGAGACCAAGCCTTTGGAACGGCGGCTGACCCACAATATCCAGAATGGTATCGACTGAGACGTTTTCAAGTTGCGCGTTGACCTTGCCGTTCACGGGAATGACAACAGGCGCGGGGTGAACAACAGCAGAATGGTGGCGCCGGACGTCAGACGGCGCGGCGGGAGGATCATTCGCTTCGATCGTGGCTGTCCCAGGGATGGGCGGCAGCCAATGATTCAGAGCGACCGTGCCCACAATCTGTCCGCCTTGGTGCAGGCGCGCAACGATGGAAGTAATGAGCAACTGCTTCGGGTCGGCGTGGACATGCGCGTCGAGATGCACACCTGTGGCATTAACTCCCGGCCCGACATAGGCGCCATTGTCGATCGATACATGGCCGTCTGCGCGAAATTGCCCAGCCGCCCCTGCAGCAGTCAGATTGACGTGCGCGATGCCTTGAGGCGCAAAAGGATAACCGGTACTCGGATTGAGCAGGCGCATATCCACATCACCTGACGCCTTCGCCTGCCAGCGAGGATGAGCGAAGTCCTCAAGCGAGCCCGTGATCTCAAAGCTGGGATTCGAGTCCTTGCCTCCAATTGAAGTAATCCGCAGAGAGCGCAGGAATGCCTTGTTCCGGGTAAGGTCGAGGACAGCCTGCATGCGTCCGTGAGCCATTTCTGCTTTGGCAGGGTGGGATTCGCGTTGCAGATCGAGATCTGTCACTCCGGCTTCGATGCGGTAATGCTCTGGGGCACCCCGCTCTGCAGGAACGTAGCGCATGAGAAGCGAGGCGTTGTCCGCAGTGAAATCGACTGGTGCGTATCGGTTCTGGAAGTCGAATGCGGCAGCGCGGTTGTCGTAGTCCACTACGCCCTGCTGCACAGAGATATGCCCAGCCCTCAGGTTAAAGAGCGTTTGCATCACAGGCTTGCCCGGCTGCTTTCGGCGCGGCTGAGGCTGGTTCGTCGATCCATCGGGATAAACGATGAAATGAAAGCTTGGACGGACAATTTCCAGGCTCCGCAATTCGACCTGGGGGCTGAAAAGCCCGAGGATGCTGAGGCGCACGCGGAGTTCAGCAATCTGTGCATAGGGCCGCTCATCAGGACCTTCCAAGCCATGGATGGTGATACCGCCCGCATCAGCCTCAAGATGGAGGGGCCGCCATGTGAAGGTTTTAATCTCAACGCGGCCACCGGTTACCGATTCGGTCTGGGCCACCAGCCAGCGCTGAACCAGTCTTTCGCATTGCGACGAACGCGACCAGACATAAAGGCCGGTCAGAACCAGAACCAGCAGAACCATACCGCCGGCGACAGTCAGCGGCAGATGGCGCAGAAAGAATCGCCGTAGACGGCTGCGCTTCGGCTTTTCCGGCGGAGAAGGCGGAGCAGGTCGATCTTCGCTCATTGGCTTCCTCCTCCCTGGCTGGTCTGCGTCTTGGATGCTTCAAGAGCAGGATCGAGAATCTCGACATCGCCTTGCTTGCGCAGGTTGTCAAGCCAGTTGTCGAAGAGAACATTTACCTGCTGCTCAAGCAGAATCTCCTGGATACGCGACGATACCTTGTCAAGCGGCGGAACAGCCTGGTCTACCGGGTATTGGGGAAGCAGCACGTTGTAGTAATAGGTTTGAATCTGCTGGTGCGTGATCTGAATCCCCTGCCTGAACCGCTCCTCAATAAAGTGCAGAATCTCCATACGGTTGCGCAGGTAGGCCTCAACGCGCTGCTGGGTCAGATCATGCGCAGCCAGAAACGCCTTCCACTCGGCCTCAGTAGAACAATGGGCGCGAACGCAAGCCGGGAGCACCTTGCGCAGTTCCTGAATCCGCGCATTCACCTCAGCCTGCGATGGTTCGATGAACTGCAGATCCTCCTGGCGTATTTGCTGCTGAATTAAAGCGCGGCTGATCAACTGCTCCAGTGCGCTCTGCTGCGTAGGCGCTCCCTTGCCGTCCTGGGAAGGATCGAGAACAGAAAGTTCAATGTCATCGTGGATATCGCTGGCAAGAATCACCTGGCGATTGACCACAGCCACAACTCGATCAAGGACCACAGGGGTACTGGACTGCGCATAAGCTGCCGCGAGCGCAAGGCACTGCGCGAGCATCAGAAGACACACCGATCCAGACGCTGTATTGAACGCGAACCTGAGCCGGATTGGCAACTGAATGCTCATCAAAATGCCTGCCCGAAGCTGAAGAAGAAGTTGAAGTGACCCGCCTCACCCACGTGTGGATCCGACGCCGGATCCGCAAGCGAGTAATCGATGTTCACCGGGAAAATTGGCGGGTTGAGGTTGTAGCTGAAATCGAGCCGTAGCGGCCCAATCGGCGTATGGTAGCGCAGGCCAATGCCAGGAGCATGCGAAAAGTAGTTAAAGCTACATTGTCCCTGCGGCCCGGTTGAAGTAACAGGGCCGGTCGGGTCGTACGTGGATGGATCTCCCACAGTTGCCAAAGACTTACACGCATTCCGGTCAGGTTGATGAATACGAAATATGCTGGCCCACGCATCGCCCGCATTGGTAAAGACATTTCCCATGTCATGGAAGATGACAAGGCTGAGCGAGTTGCCTAACCAGGGAAGCGAGGGCGGCGGCAAGCGCAATTCAGTCTGATTGTAGAGAGTTCCCGCACCACCGACCGGATAGCCGGTTTCCGGATCACGCGGACCTGCAGCATTCTGTGAAAATGCGCGCAATGAAAGTGCACCGCCGGCGTACAGACGTTCCGGGAGTGGAATCAATTCGTTTTCCGGCGCGCCGAAGGCGCGGACCTGACCGTAGCGCGTATTGCGCGCCAGCACAAAACGCCCTTTGTCGAAGCTGTAGTAGCTGGAATTCGACACGTCAATCCGGTTAAACTCCGCCTCGCCTCCGAGGGGAACCACGGACAGAAAATCCTGAAAGCTGGTGTAGGTTCCGCGGTGCGCATTGAGGGGCGAATCGCGAGTGTCGCGGATCCAGGTAAAAGACGGACCTGCTACACGCGTGGCCGTTGACAGTTGGGTAAGGTCGCAGGGACAAACCTGGAGACTGCTTGCCGCCACCTTGACGCGCCGGAAGTCGTACTCGTAAACAAATGTATTTGCGCGCGAGAACCTCGAACCCGGCGTCTGAAAAGTCTGCGTCCAGCGAATGCCGCTCTCCAGACGCGACGCAACATACGTGGTCACGTCCTGGCTGTTCGCGTAGCCGCCGGAAAAAGTCAGGCTGAGATTCCGATTGCCTTCAAAATGCGGAACCTGGAACAGCAAATTTGCACTCTGTTCCAGCAACCCGTAGGTACCTCGCAGGGATACCGATTCGTCGCGGCCCAGAAGATTGTTGCGCGTGATATCGGCCAGCACGCGCGGGCTCACGCCCGTCTTGCCGGCAGGACTGCAGGGGATGCCACTCAGGAATTCGCCTTTGCAATTCTTCTCCGGCTGCCCTGTTTGTGCCTCGAACCCAAAGCCATAGGTCAGCGTCCAGCGCCGTGCCTCGGTCGTCTGCACCAAAACAGACTTATGGATCTGTGCGCCCGTGGGATTCTGAACGGCGACATTCACCTGGTTGAAGAGGCCGTAGTCATAAAGGTTGCGCTGGGTCTCTGTCAAAGCAGTAATATCCAGCGGCTCACCTGGGCGAACGGTGATCGCGCGTTTCACCGTAGATGGACGCGTGTAGTGAAGCCCGGAAACCAGAACCTTGTGTACAAAGGTTTGTGGTCCCTCGGTGATGTTGAACGTGACATCCATCCTATGGGGATTCGGCTTCCCGGGCGCTGCCTTTTCCGGGATCTGCACCACGCCTACCTTCACGCGGTCGAATCCGCGGCGCAGATAGGCGGCGAGCAATGCATTACGGTCTCCACCGAGGTTCCGAGGAGAGAGTAACTGCCCAGGAACGGTATTCATCAAGGGTGTGAGTTCGTCGTTTGGGATGTGCTTGTTACCTTCTATCCGCACCTTGCCGACGCGCACCTGCTTTCCTTCATCGATGTTGTAAGCCACTCGAAGTGGAGCGGGGCCCTTCTGCTTGCTGTGTTTTTCGGCGCCGGTGCTTTCCGAGCTTACATGAGGGGTTACCTTCACATTGGCGAAGCCGTTGTTCTGGTAAACAGATTCAAGAGAATTCACGTCGGTTGAAACGAGGGCCTGGCTATAAGCACCATGGCGGTCGAGGGTGCCGGCGGCATGGACACGCAGAAGTCCTTTTAGTGTTGTGGAGTCGAAGTAGTGGTTTCCTTTCACCTCAACCTCTGCCACCTTGCGCCGTTGCCCGAGATGAACGGCGTAATTGATCTCCACAAACCCAGAGCGCGGCGATTCTTCGCGATGCTCCACCTTTACGTCAAAATAGCCCAAGCGCTCATAGTAGTCCCGCAGTCTACGATTCCCTTCGTTCAAAAGGTCTTCGTCCACCGTGCCCTCTTCGTAAATCGGGATGAGGTGCTGCAGATCATCCTGCTCCATGCTGGCGCCCTCGAGTTGCACGATGACAACCGGCCCGCGATTGACGGAAAAACGAAAATCCACCTTCTTCGTTGCTGGCACATATTGCTCGGATTCGAGCTTGATTTCGGCTTCCATCCTGTTGTGACGCTGGTAGTGTTTGAGGGCGCCCGCCAGAGCACGGCTGACGGTGTCGCGATTCACATGGCTCCCGCTTCGCAGGTGGGCTACGTGTCGGAATTTAGAGACACTCATTCCGGAGTCTCCCGCGACCTCCACCGAACCCACTCGCGCCTGCGGACCGGAGGTGACGTGAAATACCACGTCCACAAGCTGTTGGGCGGGATGCCGCGTAAGCTTCTGCTCAATAACAGGTTGATAATAGCCGTCCTGTGCAAGCGTTTGGCGCATCTGGGTCATGGCCCGCTTGAGCTTGGCCTCAGTAAAGCGCGTTCCCGGAGAAAGCTGTGCGGCACTTTCGAGTTGTGTATTCACCGTAGGCCCCTTGGCGCCGTAAACACCAACTCTGCCGATGAACGGCCGTGGTGTGCCCAGGAATGTTAGATCAACACCGCCATCTTCCCGCTGTCCCTCCACATCGAGGGTGTTATACAAACCTGTGGCAAAGAGTTGGCGCAGGCTTTCTCTTAGCTGCTCCTGCCTGAGCGGCTTTCCCACGGTTTGCGCAAGGTGTTCGGGTAAAGGCGCAAGCTTGGCAGCCTCAATACCCTTGAAGGAAATGTGCCGAACCGGCAGTCCCTCCCATTTCTCCAGCGCACCCGCTGAGGCCTTTAATGAAGCTGCCGACAGACCGGCCTTCGGCGTAGCGGAGGTCGCCATTTTGCCGTTGGCAGCATCGCCTGGGCGCGTTTGAGCCATGGAAATGGCAACAGTTCCACTCCCGAAAGCTAAGGCCAGCATGAATAAGAAAGCGCCGCGGAACAAGGGCACCGCGGGCCGGCGTTGCCTGCAAATCATTCCAGAGCCATCATTTAGCACTCGCGCGGTCTGGGGATTGCCGCATTGCATTGCCGGCTTAATGAACAAAACTATCTCTCCACAAAAGGCGCGGGAAATCCCCAAAAGAAGGTTAAACCAAACAGCGGGGTCCGGGCCCGGCTCCAATTGCACCCGAGCGGAGGCTGGAGCATTTCCCGGTGTTCCGCGCAAAGGCTGTTTCCCCTTATACTATCGATGACCGGAGCAGTAGATAGCACTCTACCCTTAAGAACTGCTAAATTTAAGGAAGCGCATGCCCGAATCGTCTATCCCCACACAACCCGCAAATCCCGTTCCCGCAAGGAACAATGGGGGGCAACGCATGCAGTCTACCTTCAAGCATTCGGGGCCGACCATCGCACCGGATCCGGTGGAAGCAGATATTCTGGCTCGCGCTCAGGCGGGCGACCACCACGCTTTTGCGCACCTCTACTCCCTGCATAAACGAAGGATTTATTCACTCTGCCTGCGCATGGTGGGTAATATCGCTGAAGCCGAAGATTTGACGCAGGAGGCATTCCTTCAGTTACACCGGAAGATTGCAACTTTTCGCGGTGATTCCGCTTTTTCAACTTGGCTGCACCGCTTGGCAATCAATGTGGTGCTGATGCAGTTGCGAAAGAAGGGCCTGAGCCTGATTTCGCTGGACGAAGCCATGGAACCTGCTCCCGAGGAAGGGCCCGGGCGCAGTTTCGGTGCCCCGGACCTGACATTGAGCGGCGCCATTGACCGCCTCGCATTGGAGCGCGCCGTTGCCGATCTTCCGGCCGGATATCGGCTGATCTTCATCCTTCATGACGTGGAAGGATACGAACATAATGAGATAGCCGCGATGCTCGCCTGCTCGATCGGCAACAGCAAGTCTCAACTGCATAAAGCGAGGCTCAAGTTGCGCGATGCCTTGCGCGCAAACCAGGAGGCGCAGCTATGACCGGCGAACGCAGCAATATGACTTGCACAGAGTTCCAAGCCCGTTTGCCGGAACTCATCGGCTCCGGTGAGGATGTCAGTACGCATCCGCATATTCAAAGCTGCGAGCTTTGCCGGGCGTTGTTGTCTGATTTGGAGACCATCGCGGAAGCAGCCAGGCAACTCTTCCCAGCCGTGGAACCGCCTGACGAACTGTGGAACCAGATCGAATCAGCGATTCAGAACGAAAGCAGCGAGGCGCAATAAATCTCTGTTTCCCCTGTTTTGCCTTTTCCGCTTCGACTCCCCTGAAAACTCCCATCACCCTGAACTCACATTTCCAAGTCACGCGCCGATAGACGCAATGAGGAATCATGCAGAATACCGGATGCTTGTGTATTGGAACGTAAGCCTTTGAATTGACGAATGATCTTGCGGCAGAAAGGTCGTCGGCTCAGGTTCAGGAGTGGTCGGAAAATGAGGAACTATGGCCGGTCGAAGAGCGTAACGAAGGGAGTCTTATACCCAACAGGAGTTCTGGAGAGGTAATGCTCCATATTCCTGCAACTTTTGAATTTCTGCGCTGTCTAATGTAGGAAAGCTGATAGAGGGGCACTCAATGTCAAAACAAACCTCCGAATCGCCGAAAGTTCAGGAGACGGGAACGAAGCCGGCCGCAGGTACAAGACGATTTGCGGTCTTGCCGGTTCGCGACACGGTACTGTTTCCCCATGCCGTTCTGCCGCTCACAGTTGGACGGGAAAGCTCTATCCAACTGATTGAGTCGCTCGGTGAAGAGCGGACCATCGTGGTAGCAGCCCAACTCGACCCACGCCTGGACACGCCCCAACCAAACGACCTCCACACCGTGGGGACACTCGCCACGGTACATAAAGTGGTCCGTATGCCAAACCAAAGCCGCTTTGTCTTCACGGAAGGCACAGAGCGTGTGCGGCTGTCGCGGTTCATTCAATCTGAGCCGTTTATGGTGGCGGAGATCGAACCCCTGGAAGAAATTGAGTCGCCCGAAACTCCGAACTTTGAGGCACTGGTTCGCAATGTCGTCAGTCAATTTCAGCAGATTGTTGCTGAATCTCCGACCCTATCTGACGAGCTAAGGACGATTGCGGCCAACATCGATGAGCCGAGCAGGCTGGTGGACTTTGTTGCATCTTCCCTGCCCTTCCTGACTACGGACGATAAGCAATCCTTACTGGAAGCAACTTCGATCACTCAGCGGCTGGAGCTTTTGAACAAGCACCTGGCCAAGGAAATCGAAGTACAGCAACTGCGCTCGAAGATTCAGAGCGAAGTGCAGGACCAGGTACAACAATCGCAGCGGGACTACTACCTTCGTGAACAACTGAAGGCCATCCAGAAAGAACTGGGAGAACAGGACGAGGGCCAGCGCGAAATTGAGGACTTGCGCCAGAAGATCGAAGCCTCGGGCATGCCCGAAGAGGTACAGAAGGAGGCAATGAAGGAGCTGGCACGCTTGGGACGCATGTCTCCCATGGCTGCCGACTATTCACTGACCCGGAACTACATTGAATGGCTGGCCGTTTTGCCGTGGGCCAAAAGCTCCGGATCGAAGATCGACATCACGAAGGCGAAGGAAATCCTCGACGAGGATCACTACGAATTGCGGAAGGTGAAAGACCGGATCCTGGACTACCTGAGCGTGTTGGAACTGAAGCCTGACATGAAGGGGCCAATCCTCTGCTTCGTCGGGCCTCCAGGAGTGGGCAAAACCAGCCTTGGGCGGTCGATCGCGCGGGCGCTGGGCCGTAAATTCCAGCGCATTTCGCTCGGCGGCATGCATGATGAGGCGGAGATCCGCGGCCATCGCCGGACGTACATCGGTGCGCTGCCGGGACAGATCATTCAGTCAATCCGAAGGGCGGAAACCAACGACCCGGTGATGATGCTGGATGAAGTGGACAAACTCGGGCGCGATTTCCGCGGCGATCCCGCTTCTGCCCTGCTGGAAACGCTGGATCCAGAGCAGAACAATACGTTCCGCGACAACTATCTCGACGTACCGTTTGATCTATCGAAGGTGTTGTTCATCTGCACGGCGAACATGCTCGACACTGTACCGCCACCGCTGATCGATCGTATGGAGGTGATACCGCTTCAGGGTTACAGCGAGGAGGAGAAGCTGCACATCGCCAATCGCTACCTGATACCTCGGCAGATCAAGGAAAACGGCATCACGGTCGACCAGATCGAGTTTCCCGAAGACGCAGTGCGCCACATCGTACGCCACTACACACGGGAAGCGGGGGTCCGCAAACTGGAGCAGACCATAGGCACGGTTTGCCGCAAGCAGGCGCGGCGCGTGGTGGAAGGCTACACAGAGAAGCTGACGGTAACGCGTGAGGTGTTGAAGGAGTTCCTAGGCGGAATCCAGGTGCGTGTGGATACTGAGGTCGCGGAGCGGGTGAAGCGGCCCGGCGTGGCCGTGGGTCTGGCATGGACACCGGCCGGCGGTGACATTCTCTTCATCGAGGCCAACAAGATGAAGGGCAAAGGCAGCTTCAACATGACCGGGCAGATCGGCGAAGTGATGCAGGAATCCATGCAGGCTGCACTCACCTGGGTGCGATCGAACGCCACCAATTTGGGCCTCACTGAGGACTTCAATAAGGAAATGGACCTGCACATCCATATACCGGCGGGCGCCATCCCCAAGGATGGACCTTCGGCAGGGGTGACCATGACCACGGTGCTTGTCTCATTGCTGACTGACATTCCTGTGCGCCCATTAACGGCGATGACGGGTGAAATCACACTCAGCGGGAACGTGCTGCCGGTTGGCGGTATTAAGGAGAAGTTCCTGGCTGCGCGGCGGGCGGGGGTGAAAACGATCATTCTGCCGGCTGAAAACCGCCAGAATGTGGAAGAAGACCTGACCAAGGAGATGATGGAGGGTGTGGACGTGCATTATGCCAGCCGTATCGAGGATGTGCTTGCCGCAGCCCTTCCACTGTTGAAGATGGGGGCAGACACACGGCAGCAAGTCAGTCCCGGGTCCACGCACTCGACTGAACCCAAAGGGCTCGCGGTGGCGAGCGCGGTATGATATCGGCCGCAAAGCCATTGCGTAAGAGGCCGGCGAACCTGCCGGCCTTCCCTTTTGCGGCGCATTTTCGGCGTGCAGGCAATATTGCATTCGTAGAACAGCAGCGTGACACATCGCTGATAGTGTTTTCTGGCGCAGATCGCAAAGCATGCCGGTGTATTTCGGTACCGCCTTGTAAAGAATTGCTGCCTGTCACGTCTAAGTTGCAGGCGGTATTCTTTTTCTAATGATGCAGGTGCGCGTAATCCCATTTGGAGTGCTGAAGGACTGGCTCGGCAGTTCACCCGCGACGGTGGAACTGCCCGAGGGTGCTTCCGTCGCAGAGCTGCTGGGTAGACTGGACCGAAATCTGCCTGCGCCGGCTCTCCGCAGCATTGCAGTGAGTGTGAACGCCGAATATGCCACTGCGGAACAGATCTTGCGGGAAGGCGATGAGGTGGGACTGTTACCACCAGTCTCCGGCGGGAGCGCCAGAGACGACGCACCGGAAGCGTCTTCGGCGGTAGAACACCTGAACGAGGCAAACGAATTTACGGCACTCACCCGCCAGACCATCGACGCTGAAGAGCTGATTGCTTCGGCCAAGCGGGGCGAAGACGGAGCCGTAGTGGTCTTTGACGGCATTGTGCGTAATAACACACGCGGACGGGCGACACTCTATCTGGACTACGAGGCCTACGAGGAGATGGCAGCCCGGCAGATGCAGAGACTTGCTGCCGAAGCACGCAGCCAGTTTGGCGTTCGTCAGGTCATCCTGGTTCATCGGCTGGGACGCCTGTATGTGGGCGAGACAAGCGTGCTGATTGTTGTGGCCTCAGCACACAGGGCGCAGGCATTCGATGCGTGCCGATGGTTGATTGACACCCTAAAGAAAACCGTCCCCATCTGGAAGAAAGAAACGTTTGTGGATGGCTCTGTTTGGGCGGCGGGCGAGCCGTTTCCTGCCGAGCTGGCTGTTGACGCCGCGGAGACACCGCATGAGGACTAGTGTTTGGGGTGTCGCGGGCCATTGGCGGAAAACTGCGCTCTGGCTGCTGATTGCTTTGTCTCCGACAGCTATGGCAGCGCAGGAGACTACCCTGAAGCTGAACGTGAAACTGGTCAGCGTGTTCGTGAATGTGACGGACAGGAACGGGGCGCCCGTGGGCGGGCTCACGGAAAAAGACTTTGCGGTGTTTGAAGATGGCCGGCCACAGAAGATTGCGGTCTTTGAGCGTGTGTCGAAGATACCGTTGAACCTTATGCTCGCGATTGACACCAGCGGCAGCGTACGCAAGGACCTGGCGACGGAGGCCGCCGCAGCGCGCCGCTTTGCCCGCGCTATGCTGCGGCCGCAGGACCAGATGGGCGTGATGCAGTTTGCAACGGATGTGAGTGTTCTGACGCCTTTCACCAACAAGGTTTCGCTTATCGACCGCGGACTAAGGCATTTGCACTCGGACTATGCGACAGCGCTTTACAACGCGGTGGTGCTTGGGTCAGACCGGTTGGGCGGGAAGGAGGGGCGCAAGGTTCTGGTGCTTATCTCCGATGGCGACGACACGGTGGGCGAGGACAATTACGGGCAGGCGCTGGAGCATGCGCTGCGTAATGAGGTGATGATCTACAGCCTGATCGATGTGCCGATTATGGCCAGTGCCGGGCGCGATACGGGCGGCGAACATGCGTTGATAAGTCTGGCGGAGCAGACTGGCGGGAAGTACTTTTACGCGAACCAGGACGGGCTGGATGCGGCGTTTGAGCATGTAAGCGAGGATCTGCGGACGCAATACCTGATTGGCTACTATCCGCGGAATCAGGTGAAGGGGGTGGATTTTCACCATATCTCGGTGACGGTTCCGCGGGCGGCGAAGGGGGCGTTTCATCTGCGGTATCGGATGGGGTACTACTCGGATGAGAGTGAGGCGGGTAACTGAGGACGGGCACCCATTTCCCCAGTCTCACAGAAACTGGGTTTCTGGGTTTTTTAGTGGGGTGCGATCTTTGTTTTTCAGTGAGTTAGAGCCAAAACCCAGTTTCCCAGTGCGATTTTGCACTTTTTTTTCTTGGATAACGACGTAAAAGTTCTCGTAATTCCATTCATTTCATTCAGTTGACTCATCTTTAATGCTTGAAATCTGCACATCAATGCCACTTTTTTGCATTTTTCCGCGGCGGGAATGACTGCGGTGCAATGCGCTGCCTTTCAGATGGTTCCGGGACGGGAGCCCGGAGGTGGGTTCTGTCCTACCCTGTCTTATTGTGCGCCGGATGGGAGAAATTATCGGCAACGTGGCGGGGGCGGCAAGCTGTTGAAGGCGGGGGAGATGGAGGCGGCGCTGCGGCGGGGTGGTATTGACAGCGGGGCTAGCGGCGTTAGCGGAGCTAGTGACGGAGGTGGCGCCTGGTCTGTGGTGGTTTCTCGGCGCCGGCCAGAAGGTACTTCAGTTACTTTGTAATCGAGGTGCATGAATAGAACCGGTTGACCAGATCACCTGCGTTGAAACCGCGTGGGTGGTGCAGACAGGAGGAGAGCTTTGGCTTCAGGACTTCACTACGGTATTCGAGGATATAAACGGCGAGCTACTTTGAGCGTGCGCGGCGCATACGAGGGCTTTTGTGACAGGAAACCATACCGGCTGGGTTTATGGATGATCTGCTGCCTGCCTATTGCGCTTTTGACTCCTGCTGCAGCGTCGCCAGTACCTGCCGCACCGCCGCCGCCCGCGCCTCCCGGCGTGGTGATCGATCACATTCCGAAACAGAAGCTGGAATATATCGGTTCGCCATCGATCGCCATTCTTCCCAACGGCGACTACGTTGCCTCTCACGATCTGTTTGGACCGAAATCCAGCGAGAATACTTCCGGAGAGACCGAGGTGTTCCGCTCCACCGATCGGGGCCAGACATGGACCAGGGTCGCCGTGCTGCATGACCAATTCTGGTCAAACCTGTTCGTCCTGCACCACAAGCTCTACCTTATGGGGCCTTCGCGCCAATATGGCAGGGTGGTCATAAGGCAGTCTCTGGATGGCGGATCCACCTGGACCCCGCCTTCATTTCTCACTTCCGGCTCGGGCTACCATACCGCTCCTGTCCCCATCGTCGAGAAAGACGGCCGTGTGTGGCGAGCAATGGAATTTCATCCAACTGGTCCGTGGGGACATTTCAAGGCGTTTGTGCTGTCCGCGCCCGAGAACTCCAATCTGCTCGACCCTAAGAACTGGAGCATGACGGAGCAGCTCTCCTATCCCCAGGATGAATCGGAAGGCAACACATGGCTTGAGGGAAACGCGGTGATTGCACCCGACGGTTCGGTCCTGGACATCCTGCGAGTAAACGACATTGAGAAAGCAGCGATTTTGAAGGTGGATGGGTTACGCCTCAAGTTTGAGGGTCTGGTGGATTTTCCGGGGGGAAGCAAGAAATTCACGATTCGATATGACAAGAAGACTCATGAGTATTGGACGCTATCGAACCCCGCGCTGAAGGAATACCCTCTGTCTGCTACCAAGCCTGCCGATGTTCGCAATACGCTGGCGCTGATGTCGTCCAGGGACCTGCATCACTGGAAGATTGACAGGATTGTGATTTCTCACCCCGACCCGGCGATGTACGGCTTTCAGTATGCGGACTGGCAGTTCGATGGTCCCGATATCATCGCCGTGGTGCGCACTGCGTTCGACGATTCGACGGGTGGAGCTCATCGATTTCACGACGCCAACTTTTTGACTTTCAACCGGATCAGGAACTTCCGTTCGTTGCCAAAAAGCGCCGCGCAATCCGGCGCCAAGTGAATCATTTTCTGAAGTTCCAGTTCTCTGCCCATTTTCAGCTCTCCGCTTTTTTGCCAAGCAAAATGTCGGGGGGGGAAAAGAGCTGTGTGGAGGCGGGGAAAGTGGGGACCAACCCCACCGGGTATGGGAGGTATTGGAGCGCATCGGCTGTAGAGGTTTCCCACCCTAGCGACAAAAATCCGCCGCGGCGGAACGTAGCGAGGGTGGGGCACCCGATGGAGTGGATATTGAGGTGCGATGAGCGGGGAAAGCCGAAGTAGTCAAACTAGCGACTAAGCAGCAGCAATTTTGGTTACGTGAATCGTGTTGGTTGCCGGATTCAGCGTTCCGGTAACGAGGACCTTTTTGCCCACGTACTCCTTTGCTTCAACCTGGTCATCGAGGAAGTGTCCAGAAACCTGTCCCTTGGGTGTTTTGCCAATGACCAGAGCATACTGTCCGTTCTGGAGCTTCATAATTACGCCTACGTACGTCTTAACGGGCTGCTGAGCCTTACTTTGCTTTGCCACCTGCTGGGCCACCGACTGGCCTTGAGCGGGTGAGCTGGGGGCGAAAGCGAAGAAGGCTGCTGCCATAAGCAGCCCAGCCAGGCAGCCCGGGGATTGTCTAACTTTCAATGTCTTTCTCCTTCGATTTTTTGTTCAGGTGCATTCGCTCCAGCCTATAGATATGTGAATGAATGTCAAGGCGGGGGATTTGGATTTGGGCTATTACGCCGGCCAGGGCTCTGCTGCGCACGGCGCGGAATGCGCGAAATGGCTTGGTGCGGTCGCGATTGCGATCATATGGGATACTTTTGCTCAATGATAGCGTTTACAGGATAAATGTCCCTAGTCTGCAGCCTGCGACGGCGGGATGCCGCAAGGATGAACTCCGGGGGCCAGCGAAACCGGATGACAGGGTAAGGAGAAACAGGGGGCAGGAATCAGAGCCTGGACTGCGGCGGTTCCGTACTGCCAATCTTGCCATTTGACTTTTGGGGCGAACTTGTACGTACACTGCTGATGCAGTTCAGGATCAACGCGATATGCGAAGAGCAGACGTTGCTTTGCCCTCCTCTGTTCCAGGTACCGTTATCGAGGCAATTGCGAGCCCGTTTATCCAGTTTGCCCGAATGGAGGCTGCCGGCGGCATTGTGTTGCTGGCGGGCACGATTGTTGCCCTTGTGTGGGCCAACTCACCGTGGGAACACAGCTACCACAGCATCCTGGAAGCCCAGGTGTCGATTGGATTCGGAAACCTGGTTGTAACGGAAAACCGTCATGGATGGATCAATGACGGTCTGATGGCGCTCTTCTTTTTTCTGGTGGGACTGGAGATCAAGCGCGAGGTTCTGATAGGGGAGCTGTCGTCGCTGAGACGGGCGGCTTTTCCCTTTGTTGCGGCTCTTGGCGGGATGGCCGTGCCGGCGCTTTTGTTTCTCGCCTTCGCGCGTGACGCGAACATACGATCCGGCTGGGCGATTCCGATTTCCACAGACATTGCATTTGCGCTGGGCCTGCTGGCGTTTCTCGGCAACCGGGTGCCGATTGCGCTGAAGGTTTTCGTGACCGCTCTGGCAATCGTGGACGATATCTTCGCCGTGATCATCATCGCCCTCTTCTATACGCAGCAAATCAACTACACGAGCATGGCGATTGGGGTCATTGGTTTGTGTGTGTCGGCGCTGGCAAATGCTCTGGGCGTGCGCAAACCTGCGGTGTATGCGCTGATCGGCGTTGTTGTCTGGTTTGGAGTGTTGACTTCCGGTGTGCACGCAACCATTGCCGGCATTCTGCTGGCATTTACGATCCCCGCGCGGACGAACCTGGACAAGCCCACCTTTCTCAAGCGCAGCCGTTTCCTTCTGGACAAGTGGGAGAAAGCGGCTCCTCGTTCCTTTGAGGAACAGTCGATTGTGCAAACGCTCGAGCAACAACTCGCGCAGGTGGAAACACCACTGCACCGCATTGAACGCGGCCTGCAACCGTGGATCAGCTTTCTGGTTATACCGCTGTTTGCCTTTGCGAATGCGGGCGTCAACTTTGGGCACAATCTTGCCGCGGGCGTCTCGCATCCGCTCGCATGGGGGGTGGTGGCCGGTCTCTTCCTGGGCAAGCCGCTGGGCATAACGCTCTTTGCATGGTTGGCGGTCAAAACCAGGATCGCGGTTCGGCCGGCAATCGCATGGCGGCAGATCTTTGGCGCTGCGTGGTTGTGCGGCATTGGGTTCACGATGTCACTGTTTGTGGCCACACTGGCGTTTGAAGGCGGTGCGGAACTGGAGGTATCCAAGGTGGCAATTCTAGCGGCATCGGTTGCGGCCGGAATCTGCGGAAGCCTGGTGCTTGTGAGGATGGCTCGTTTGCCGGGCGCCGAGGTTGGGGCGGAGTAGGTCAGCCGTCGCACTGGTTTTCAGTGCCTGACCCAGCCGTGCATGCCGGCTTCGAAGCTGCGGCGGTCGACGCGCGGGAGGGCGCGCGCTACTTTGTCGGGCATAAGCGGGAAATGTTTGGCGACGCTGAGAAGTTCGGGGACGCACCAGACATCTTCGTCCGAGGTCATCCAGTGCAAGCGGTCGAGGCGGGCCAGGTTGACGGGGCGCGAGTAATTGCGCAGAGTGCGCTCGCCGCGGAGGTTGTAGTACTGCTCGAAGTAGCTGAGCGCCAGCTCGCGCAGGGTGCGGTAGATGGGCGCTCGGAAGCGGAGTCCGGCGAAGTTGGATTTGGCGATGCCTCCCCAGAGGCCGTGCTGGCGGTAGACGGCAATGACGTGGTCGTCGTCGTGGACGGCTTCTAGATCCATGAGCAGAGGCGGGTGGCCGTTGACGCGGAGAGCGGCGGCGGCGAGGAGCGCACCTTCAAGGCAGTGGCCTTTGCGCTCGCGGAGGACGCGCTGTGGAGACCAGGCTGTGTTGGCGTACTGGTACTGGAGGGCGTCAACGAACTTTTGGATTTTGGCCGGGGTTTTGAGGGAGCGCAGGGTGCGCAGGCTCTCCGGCGAGAGGCCGAAGGTGGCGCGGCCGTTGCGGAGCGCTTTGGTGGGCGGAGATGGCGTTCGAGTGATGGGCAAGGACTGACGCGCTCCCACGGAAAAAGATGCGGAGATTATATCGGAGGCGGTTTTACTGGCTGGCGGCATGCGCCTTTCGCCTCCGAGCGTGCGCGAGGTTCTGGGCGTGGGCGAGGGCGGAGGCTTTGCGCATGTCAAAGCGGCCCTGGTAAACCAGGACGCCGTAGTCGATGACTTCAGAGGGTTTTATGGACTGGAAGGCGACGTAAGGATTTCTAGAGGCGGAGGGCCACTCGCAGCCGGAGAGATCGCCTGCGCTGATGAGGACGGCGCCGTTGACGACGGGCGGGATTTCATCTGCTCCGCCGAGCCAGCCGGTGTCGGCGTTGGGGAGGTGGTGGCAGCGGATGCCGTAGGTTTCAGGGTTGATTTCAGGGTAGACGAAGTAGGCGAACCAGCACTCCTCGTGGGGATGGCGGTCTTGCCAGGCCTTGACCTGGAAGAGCTGCTGGCCCCAGTCGACGTTGGCGTCGCTCAGCAGGTTGCGGACGTTGGAGGGCCCTCCCCAGGCGACGTTGGCGTAAGCCATGTAATTGGGAAAGACGGCGAACGAGGAGACTACATGGGCGACGAGGAGCACGGCGCAGACGGCGAGCCAGCGGCGGCTGGATGCGGCAAGAGCGGCGGCTCCGGCGCCGGCGAGCACGAAGGCGTAAGCCCAGAAAGGCAGCAGGTGGCGGGCGCCGATGTTCATACCTGAGACCATGGCAACGGCGAGGTAAAAGAGCGCGGGGATGAAGAGGAAGGCCAGCTCGCGGCTCCATTTGAGCTTGCGCGTGGCGATGGCGAAGAGGGTAACCGCAAGGAGCGCGAGGAGGCCGAGGGTGGTCTTGATGAGGATAACGACCGGGAAGTACCACCAGACGCCGTGAGCGTAATTGGTGCCGAAGATGTAAGTGGGGTAGAACTCTGCCATCCGCTGCACGTCGACCAGGCCGATGAGGTAGGACTGAGGCAGGAGATGTATGCGGGCGATGGCGTCTACGATAGCGGCGATATGCGGGCCGAGGGGCGCAACGTAGGCGGCCAGCGAAACACTCATCTTGAGGCCGGGGGGACGGGCGGCGTAGCGGAAGCCGTAGAAGCTCCAGAGGACGAGTGTGCCGAGGACGACGATGAAGCAGAAGGCTCCGGTGAGACGCAGCGCGGTGCGGGCACGAGTTCCCTTCTCTGCCGTTGCGACTTCATAGGCGATGAGGAGGACGAGGATGGGCGCGAGCAGAATGCCGGAGTGCTTGGTGGACTCGAGGAGTCCGGCGACGAGGCCGGCGACGATGAGGCGCGTCCAGGTGGGCTGCTTGACGTAGCGGTAGAAACACCAGGTGCTGGCGAGGAAGAAAAGGGTGACGCCAACGTCGGTGGTGACGAGGCCGGAGTGGGCGAGGATGTTGGGATCGAAGACGACGAGGGCGAGCGCGGCGAGGCCGGCCCAGTCACCGAAGCACTCGCGCGTGGCGAAGAAGACGACGAGCGAAAGGGCGAGGGCGAAGATGCTGGCGGCGAGGCGCATCTGGAAGACAATCTGATTGCGGTCACCGTCGTTGCGGGCGAGCCACTCGCCACCGTCGAGGTAAGACTCGATTTTGAAGTTGCGGCCCTGGAGCGGAGGCACCCAGAGCGAGCGGCCGAGCAGGGGCAGGGTGGCCACCAGCTTGGCAAGCGGCGGGTGTTCGGGGTTGAGACCGTAGTCGCCGGTGTGCCACATCATGTAGCCAGCGAAACTGTGGTTGCCTTCATCGAAGGTGAGAGATTCACGATGGATGACGAAGGTGATTATCAGCATCTGCACGACGACGAGCGTACAGACAGTTCCCCAGAGGACCCGCGCGGAGAGTTTGGGCATGACTTGCAACCCTTTCTGAGTGTCGACTGACATGATACCCAATGGGGATTGGATCTGGCAGTGGCAGAGGTGACGACTGCGGCGGCTGTGGATTGACAGGGGTCTGCGCGGGTCACTAGGTTGGGGGGATGAAACTGCGGTCAGTTGTTTGCCTGATGGCGATTTTCTTTGCCGGCGTCTTTCCCTCTTTTGCGAAAACTCGTAGCGGTAATATTCGCGTGCTGATTGTGGATGGATTCAGCAACCACGACTGGCGGCAGAGTACGCTGCTGCTGCGCGGAATTCTGGATGAGGCCGGCGGGTTTGACGTAAGTGTGAGCACGATGCCGGCGATGGGGTCAGCGGCGTGGGCGAAGTGGCGGCCGGATTTTGCCGCTTACGATGTGGTGATCCAGACGTGCAACGACAACGGCGGGAACGGCGAACTGGCAGGAGTGAAGAAGCTGCCGGAGTGGCCGGAGGCGGTGAAGAAGGAATTTGTGGAGTATGTGCGCAACGGCGGGGGCGTGTACATCTTCCACTCAGCCGAGAACGCTTTTGTGGGCTGGAAGGCGTATGAGCAGATGGTAGGCCTGAGCTGGCGGAGAGCCGATTACGGAACGGCGGTCCGGCTGACGGATGCGGGAAAGCTGGTGCGGATTCCGGCAGGCGTGGGACGCGGGACGGGGCATGGGCCGCGGGGAAATGTGCTGGTAACGCGGCTGGGCAACGATCCGATTCATAAGGGGATGCCGCGGGCGTGGCTGTCACCGGGACTGGAGGTTTACTACTACGCGCGGGGGCCGGCGGAGCACCTGCACGTGCTGGCGTATGCGCGGGACGATGAGCCGGGGCTGGGGATGCTGTGGCCGGTGGAGTGGACGACTACGTTTGGCAAAGGGCGGGTTTACATCTCGACCTACGGGCATGTGTGGGACGGGGATGTGCAGCCGGCGAGCATGCGCGATGCGGCGGTGCAGACGATTATTCCGCGGGCGCTGGAGTGGCTGGCGCACAGGCCGGTGACGTTTCCGGTGCCGAAGGATTTTCCGGGGCCGGATGCTGTGTCGGTGAGGGGGCCGGTGCCGCTGTCCAGGTGAGATGGGGTGGATGGGGGGTGATTCCGGCTGCGTTGGGTCATGATAGGCGACGAGCGGACCGCGATCCAGTCGATGAGTGCTTAGGCCTGTACCGACAAGGGACCTCAGGGACACGAGGATTTCGTTGAATGTTGACGAAGGGCACGACGCGCTAGGGCTTGGGTCTTCGCTCAGACATTCGTAGGCGAATCAGTAACCCGACAAGGACCATGAAGGTGGTGCTGCAAACAATCACAGTGACGATTCGCCAAATGCCCTCCGCTGTGATGAGGCTGAGGATCCCAACTGCGAGGCCCAGCAGAGCGGCAATAAGAAGAATCACTTGATACCGCTCCTTTGAATACCAAGGTTCGCTGTTCTCCGCAGCCATGCGCAAGAGCCCTTCGGGCGTTTCGACTCGCCACCGACGGCGGAAGTGTGCTTCTTCGACGTAAGCCTGTTGGGCGGGCAGCCACTTCAAGTCCGGAAGCGCTTGCAACACCCATTCGAAGACCCCGAGATTACCTCGGCTACGCATATTAACCAAAACCGAGTCGCGCAACAATCGAATTGTCACCGGCCCGCTGATGAAGGTTGCGCCCTGAATTTGACCGATATCCGCTGGGAATATCCGATTCATCCAAATATAAAGTCCTGCGATTTCGCCGTCTCCCAGTTGTTCCAGCCATTTATTCTCTTCCGATAGGCTGCCGGCGCGACCAATCGCTTCTTGACCAATAGATGGCTCGGCAAACATGAAGTTTCTAAGCGCATCCCACGTCCCAGGCTTCGCATGGCGCAACAGGAGAGCGACGATCGTGATGAGGCGCGCATCTCTGCCTTCACCCTCACAAGCACACAGTCTGCCAAATTCCCCCCAAAGGTACTCTTCGAAGAGTTGCCGCGCTTCCGCGAGGCCGAGCGCGACGAGTGCGTCCCAACATGGGTTCGCGAGGTTGATGCGTCGGGTGTGGTCCAGCACGAAATGCGCGATCTCCGGCGTCCAGTTGAAGCGCAATCCGTCTACCAGCGAACAGTTGCGGCTCCCAGAGATATAAAGATCAAAGACTTGTTCGGCTGCGGCGAGAAATGGCTGAAGTCGTTGCGCAAGAAAACCGTGGAAATCTCGATCACGCTCCGTCGCGCCGGTGAAAGGGTACCACAGGACTAGCGTTGACCATCGTTGCCAAATGTTGTCGTCCACAGCGAGAATATCAGCCGGAGTACGTTCAGCGCTGTTCAGCAACGCAGCAAATTCCGCAGAGACCCAACCCGGCCATCCCGAGTCGTAGGGAAAGGTCAGTGGGGGGCGCGTTCCATTCAGAACGTAGCGTCGCGCTGCGGAATAAAGTCGCTCGCGCGTGTGGGCGTCAAAGTAGACCCAGGATGACAATTGATCAAGCCGTGAATCTCCGCCCCAAGTGTTAGCCTCGGGCCAATCCGCCACGAGTACGGAGTCCCAGATGCGAAACCATGCGTCAGGTTCACCGCCTTCGCTTCTGTCCAGCAGTTGATTGAGTGTGCCCATTCTTTGGTCGATGGCGTTCTGACGAGCAATTACCTCACGCTCCTTGCGCCCATAATCGTCTCGAAGCTGTTGAGCCACCTCGGAACCGAGCTCTACGTAGAGCCGCGTCGCAAGGGACCTGTCGATGACACCTTCCTCAGTTCCGTGGGAAATTGCGGTCAAGACATCCGGATGCTCCCAGCTCAGCATGAAGAAGATCATGCTGATTTTTTGCCGCAGTGCTTCGTTGCCTTCGCGTGCCATTTCCAGCAGAAGTGCAGAATCAGCCGCCGCCAAAAGCAGTGTCGAGCACACACCTCGCAGGATGTAAGGAGAGTATTCGACTGCCAGAATCGCGGAGCGCAGCAATAGGCTCCGACGTTCGCCATCCTGTGCTAAGCGTTCCGGCCACTGAATCCGGGACCGTAACCCAATCCCTTGCGGAAATCCGGGTTTATGGCTGCGGATTCGGCTCAGCAGCGACCCAACGAAGGCTGATCGGATCGCGGCGTCCCGGATACCCTCCCATGCCGCCACCATGATTCTGTCAACGATAGGATCAAAGTAAACATTTCTGTTCCCAGCGAGCCAATCTTGCTGCGCCCAGCGCATCAAAACGAGCACGTCGCCTGCGGACAGAGCAGTATCCATCTCGTTTGCCAATCTCACTAGAAACGACTCATAGCCACCAGCGTGGTCCGCGCTACGCGGTGGCGTCAGTAGCGGCATTAGTTCGGCGAAAGTGAAATTTCCGGGCCAATTCGCCGAAAGCGCGCACCCCTTAAGGTTGTCTCTGACATCTTCGGGCACAGGATTCGTAGCGAAGCGCCGGATGGACTTCCGTGCTTCCTCCGTTCCCGTCTGTGCAATTGCCGATGCCGCGAGTTGCCGCAAATCCAACGACACCTTATCGTTTTCCACGAGAGCCACAAACTCATGGCTCAACTCGGAGAGGTCGCAGGCAATCGCAATATGGAGTGCCGTCGCGCACTCCCAATCCTTCCGCGGATGGCGGAGGTACTTGGCTAGTTGCTTGGCAATGCCAGGGTACTTGAATCGATGGGCGTATGAGGAGACCTGCCGTGCCAGTTCCCAAGTTGTCTTTCTCTCAATCGAATGTTTCACCAACCGACGCAAGATGGACGTTTCGACGGCACCCTCGTCGATAAACAGGAGCAGGCTAGGGTTCAGTTCAACAAGGTAACGTTGCAGCTCGGGTCGAAGTTCACCAATCCAGAGCGCGGTCGATGAGAGCTGCTGCGGTATGCCAGTGCCTTGGTCACCTACCACAGAGATCAGGTTTCGGATGCTGGCGGTCGTCAATTGCCGCGAGATACACCACGAGGCCGCGAGAAATTCCGCGTAGCTCCAATTGGTCCATACCAAGACATCGGGGCTCTGGAAGCTAAACAAGGCGGATGCGAGGACCTCGCGCAATTCAGTGAGCGCGACGTCATTAGAGCAAATCTCTGATGCCGTTAGAGCGCCCTCGGGCAAATGCCCATCATCAGCGTTAGGGTGTGGGATAAATCGTCGGTCGCAGAACACGCTCATCGCCGCAATGCGCTCGACCACGACCATCCTTCGATCAAGTGAAACGTTTGTCAGACGATGGCCCTCAAGCACATCGGCATTGTGTTCCCCCGCCAGATATCGACAACCTTGTTGGTACATCGCCACATGAGTATCGGGAAGCCGATGGTGCTCCGCGAAAATCCCGAAAATCATCTTTAGCGTCAATGGCCGAGCTGCAAACGTACTGGCATTGGCGCGATGAATCTCTGCTAGCAGACGATCTGCCTGGA
This sequence comes from uncultured Acidobacteriota bacterium, assembly GCA_963830225.1. Taxonomy (GTDB): domain Bacteria; phylum Acidobacteriota; class Terriglobia; order Terriglobales; family Acidobacteriaceae; genus Telmatobacter. The sequence continues at coordinate 898,001 of CAWHLO010000002.1, forward strand.
TAGCATGTTCCGCAGCTGCGCTTTCGATGTCACGCTGGCGGAGCGGCGCGAGGTTGGCCTTACAGAGGTTGGCCTCAAATCCTCTCGCTAGAGTGAGCCCGAGTAAATCCGGCCAGAAGGCTGGTCGGCAGGTGATCCGGAGCCAAAGACGCTGGAGAGGCCATCCGGCCAGCGCCCTACTTAGAAGGCTGGACCAAGTGTCCACCTTAAGCAGAGCCTCGTCGAGGCTGTCGAGAAAGAGAAAGAGTTCAGCCGCATCATCCGCGATCCATGCTGCAATCTCTGGAGAAGCAAGAAACTGCTCTGCTGTTACGTCCGAACCGAAGTCTCGCAGAGAACGAAAAATCACATTTCCTGGTTGCTGAACAATCGCTTGAACTCTTTTAGACTCTTTGCGAAGGACGTCGGACTTACCGATGCCCGCATCCCCGAGGAGAATGCAGCATCGCCAGCTGAAGAATTGCTCAAGAGTAAGCAAGCCTTGATTCGAATACTGGCCATAGCGGCTATCGGGGTCTGGCAGAAATCCGTCCGACAGCAAGAGGGGCGTTCCCGCCGGCAGAACGTAACGCGGCCAATTATGGTCCAGATCGGGCAGGCACATGGCGAACTCAGATTCCAGGGGACAGCTAATTCTAGGTGGTCGTCCGCTGAAACTTCAATACCGTACGGCTGCGACATGGGATGAAGTTTGATACTGAAGAACACGGATATCGCCCAAAATGCGCTGCTATTTACGCATCATCGCCGAGTCGCTCATTGACCAAATCGGACACTCCGAGCGGTTAACCGGCCGATTGGAAGTTGCACCCTTTTGGCGCGGGAGGATCCTGGGGCGAAGGGCAACCGCGGGTGGTTTTCGTCTCTGCTCGGGGCGGGCTTTCGGTTGGCGCACCGCACTGGTTTGCGTGGGAGTGTAAAGCATCTCCCGGAACAGCGTGTGGATGCCCTGGGAGCGAACGGCAGGAGCAAAATCGCGGCACGGGTGGGCGCCGGGCGAAAATCGGCATCTAATATAGCTATATGACTCCAGGCATTACTTCACGACGACGGTCTAAGGCTCCGCCTCCAGGGGAAACCGGGCAGGAGGCGCTTTATCTGCGGTCGCTGAGCGACCGGCAGGTGATTGTGACGATCAAGCTGCGCGACGGCGAGACCGTGCGCGGATGGATTGAGTACTTTGACGATGGCATGCTGCGGTTGACGCGCGACGGGCAGCCGAACCTCTTTATCTACAAGCACCAGATTCGGACGATTACGGAGGCTGGCAAGCGGCGGACTCCGCGTACGGGTGCGGGTAACGGGCGTGCCGCACGCGAGGCGGCCTCGTGAGCGGCGCTGGAACGACTGCAGGCGAATTGGTGTGGGTTCCCGCGGCGGCCGTGATTGCCCGGGAGGCCGGCGCGCGGCTGCGCGAATTTTATGCGCAGGGCGTGGAGACCGAGTACAAGGGCGATGTGGACCTGGTGACCGTGGCCGACCGGGCGATGGAGAAGCTGATCCACACGCGGCTGGGCGAGGCGTTTCCCGAACACGGAATCTTTGGCGAGGAAGGCACGCGCGAGCGGCTGGACGCGGAGTTCCGGTGGTACGTGGATCCGCTGGACGGGACGACGAATTTCGCGCATGGGTTTCCGCAGTTTTGCGTGTCACTGGGGCTGGAGCAGCGGCCGGCGGGGACCAAGCCGGACGAAGACGGGACGCTGGTGGCGGGGGTGGTCTACGACCCGATGCGCGACGAGCTTTATGCGGCCGAGCGCGGGCGGGGCGCAACGCTGAACGGCAGGCCGATGCACGTTTCGCACGCGAAGGAGATGGCGGAGGCGCTGCTGGCTACGGGATTTCCGAGCCGAAAGCGGCACGCGAGCCCGAATATTCACTTCTACCAGGAGTTTACGCTGCGGTCGCACGGAGTCAGGCGGGCCGGATCGGCGGCACTGGATCTGGCGTACGTGGCCTGCGGACGGCTGGATGCGTTCTGGGAGTTCAATCTCAATCCGTGGGACACGGCGGCGGGGATTCTGCTGGTGGAAGAGGCCGGCGGGCGCGTTACGGATTACGCAGGACAGCACTACCGGCTGGCAAGCGACGAGATTCTGGCTTCAAACGGGCCGATTCATGGGGAGTTGATGGGACTGTTCGCGGATATGTTCGCGGGACGGGACCTGGCGCCGATTCTTACGCCGCGGGAGTTTGCGGAGCGAAGAAAAGCAAGGGAATAGGGATCAGGGAACAGGGAACAGGGATCAGGGGGTAGTCTCCTGCCTGTGTTGCAGATCCGCGATACAGGAAGCGGCCTTTTCCCGGCTTAGCAGGTTAGCGCCGCTTCGCGGCGATAGCGAGTTAGCGGGTTAGCGGGTTCCAGGGCGACTCAGATGCTTTGATTTGCCTGGCCGGCGGCGGTTGGCGGCCAAAATTGCTTCACCCTATTCGCTGATACCTGTTCCCTTCTTTTTTCGTTTTTCCCGTATTGCAAAACGGTGAGTTCTTTCATACAGCCCCGGGGGTCTTATGCTAGTATCAGCGTCGAGAACTCTCGTTTCGCGGAGACACTAAAACATGGCATATGTGATTGCAGAACCCTGTATCGGCACGAAGGACACCGCCTGCGTGGACGCCTGTCCAGTCGATTGCATCCACCCCAAGAAGGACGAAGAAGGCTTCGAAGCGTCGGATCAGTTGTTCATCGATCCCGTCGAGTGCATCGATTGCGGCGCGTGTGTGCCGGCTTGTCCCGTATCGGCAATCTTCGCGGAAGACGATGTGCCGGAGAAGTGGGCCTCGTACACGGCGAAGAACTCCGAGCATTTTGGCCGTTAAGCGCTTCAAAGCGCCTTCCCCGGCCGAAACGTTCTGTTAACGCGTCCGCTACGGTTTGCCGTGGCGGACGTTTGCTTTTTGGGGATGCGAGGAGGGGCGCACGCATACCCGTGAAGATTTCTGCTCCCCGAAAAGCGTACATTGCAGTCTCTCAATGCAGGAGGTCGGTCTTATGCAGCACCGCAGTATCTACCGCCTTGGAGCAGTCCTGCTCAGCGCGGTTCCGGTTTTCATGCTTGGTTGCCATGCAGGAGGCATCGGGCCTCAATATGCGCTTAAGGGCGTGGTTCTGGGCAAGAGCGCGGTAACGCACGAGATCACCGTACATCAGGATGTGATTCGCAATTTTGCGCCGGCGATGAATGCGGTGTACAAGATTCCGGATCAGGCGATGTTCGAGCAGCTCAAGGCGGGCGATGAGATTACGGGCAACATTATTCTGGCGCCAAACAGCGTGGACAACCGGCTGGAGCATGTGGCGATTACCTCGCGACCGCGGGGCGCGATGCCGATGGATGCGCTGCCGGCGCACGAGCTGCTGATTGGCGAGACGGTGCCGGCGATTCCGATGGTGGACCAGGACGGGCGGAAGGTCGACTTTGGAAAGTACCGCGGAAAGGCAGTGCTGATTACGTTTGTGGATTCGAAGTGCAAGGAGGACTGCCCGAAGATCACGCGGCGATTTGCGGCGGTCAATGCGCTACTGAAGAAGAATGCAAAGGCGTATGCGGCGAGCCACCTGATGACCATCAGCATCGATCCGGCGAACGATACGCCGCCGGTGCTGCGCAAGTACGGGCTGGAGTATCTGGACGGCAAGGCCGAGGGCTTTTCGCACTGGGAGTTTGTGGACCTTACGCCGACGAATCTGAAGCGGCTGGCGACAGCGTTCGGCGTGGAGTACTACGCGACGAAGGACGATATTTCACACACCATGCAGACGGCGCTGATTGGGGCGGATGGGAAGCTGCTGAAGATGTGGGGCGGCGATAACTGGAATCCCGCGGTGCTGGCAAAAGCGGTGGAAGCGGCTGCCGTGCAGGAACAGAAATCATAAATGCCTCCCGCGCCTCCCGTGCATGCAGGCGGCGCGACGTTTCTTTGAGCAAGAGGCAGGTTTTCGAGCTCTAGTGCACGAATTCGTCCGTTTCTTCTGTAACCGGATCTTCGTCGAGTTTTAGCCTGGCGGTGTCGATCGACTGGGGTCCGGGAAGGATGGAAAACCGGCCATTCTCTGTTTCAACAAACTCGATGGTGTCGCCTGTTTTCAATCCAAGCTGTTTACGTACATCTGAGGGAAGGGTGATACGGCCATTGAAGGTAACAACTGCAGATGGCATGTGCAACCTCTGTTCCTATTGTATGCATATGTCAATCCCTGTTCTTCCACAAAACGAGACGAAATGTGCAAAGCACGTACGGAATTTTGGCGGGTTCTCTCCCCTTCCCCAGCAGGCCCTTTTTCCCGGCAGCCAATTAAGGCGATTCTGATGCGCAACAAGATGGTTGCATTTTCTTTATTGATACGGCTACGGGCGGTGCGAGGATAATAGCCGAATGAGCGTGCTTTGCTCAGAAGCCGTGGTTTTGCGTACCTGGCCGCTGCAGGAGGCGGACCTGATTGTGAGCCTTTTTACGCGCGATTACGGGCGGCTGAAGGGCGTGGCGAAGTCGGCGCTGAAGAGCAGGAAGCGGTTTGGCGGGGCGCTGGAGCCGATGACGGTGGCGCGGGCGTGGTTTGCGGAGCGCGCGGGACAGGAGTTGGTGCGGCTGGACCAGATGGAGGTGACGCGGTCGCCGCTTTCAGGGCCAGTGGATCATGCGCGGATGGCGGTGCTGAGCTTTTATGCCGAGGTGCTGGACGAGTCGCTGCCGGAGCACGATCCGCAGGAGACGGTTTTCAGGCTGCTGGTTTCAGTGCTGGAGGAGACCAGGGCTGCGGAGTCAGAGCAGGTGCAGCCGTGGATGGCGCTGACGTATTTTTCGCTATGGATGACGCGGCTGATGGGACTGCTGCCGGATGTGGGGCGGTGCACGGTTTGCGGCGAAGCGCTGCAGGCGCATGAGGTGTGGTTCAACCGGTATACGGATGGGCTGTTTTGCGGGCTGCACCGGAGTGGGGGCGCGAGCGCGCTGCTGGCGGATTCGTGGCAACTGGCGCAGCGGATGCTGCGGGCTCCGGTGGCGGCGTTTGCGGGCGAGGCGTGGCCGCGGCGGCGGGGAGAGGATTTGCGGCGGTTCGCGGTGCAATCGCTGGAGCGGCATCTGGAGAAACGGCTGCGGACCTGGGAGGCGCTGGGACGGCTGGGTGGGTGAGGGCCTTGCTTCCCTCCCTGGTCCGAATCCGCCGCAGCGGACGGACCCGGGGCACCCGCCGCTGTGGGAGCGGTGCTCAGGCCGCGGTTTTCTTTTCGGCGAGCAGCAGGGCGTCAAGGCTGTAACGGCCAGGCCCGGCGATGAAGATGGCCAGGAAGGCAGCCAGATAGAGAACGATGAGTTCGCCGTGGTCGGCGCCGCGGCCGAAAAAGATGAAGTGGTGAGCGAGCGCCCAGGCCGCAAAAATATTGATGAAACAAATAAGGCTTGCCCAGCGGGTGGCCAGGCCGAAGATGATGAGCAGCGAGCAGATGCCGTCGCTGAGCGTGGCGAATACGAGCCCGAAGATGCCGAGGTGCAGGAAGTTGGGGAAATGGGCCGACATCTGCGAGAAGCCGAAGAGCTTTTCAGTGCCGTGTTTGAGGAAGAGGCTGAGGCATACGATGGCGCGTAGGACGAAGAGGCCATAGTCTGTGCTTGAGGGCAAAAAGCCGAGGGTGATGAATTTTTTCATGGGACCTCCGTGGGGTAGGAAGTATGGACGTGATGAGTTTACACGGAGGTGTGATGGATGGAGTGGAAGGCGAGGATCCAGCGCGGCCTGGCGAGCGAGAGGCGGGAGCCGGGCTTTGGTTCAAGGCTGCTCTTCAACTGGCTGCGCGTTGCTGGTGGAACGGGATGCCGATCTGAAATTTTTCAGGCAATTGGGCTGCTGAGTCGCGAATGAGGTTCCAGTCGAGAACGTCACTGGCGGGCATTTTCCTGAGGCCGGGAAGCAGATTGAAGGGGAATCCGAGCCTAGTTGGATCAAACCTGCCGCCGACGATGTGCTGAGCGACGGGAGTGAGCCACGGGAATTTTCTGAGCTCTTTGTCGAGTTGCTGGCGGGCGCCGGTCCAGTCTTTTTCTTGGTTTTGTACGGGGCCGAGGACGAAGAGAGCTACGGGGAGCTTCGCCAGCGCAGCGTGATGCGCAGAGAGGAAGCGGCGCACGTCCTTGTGCATGTGGCCCCCGTACAGAGCGACGCAGATTACGACGGCCGCGTACTGCTCGATGGAGTAGGCGTGGACCGCGGATTGAAGATCGACCGGCAAATTGAGGGTGCGAAGGACTTCTGCAACGGCCTGGGCGACTTCTTCCGTAGAGCCGGAGCGGGTGGCGTAGGTGACGAGGATGTTGGGGTCCATGGATGCCTCCTTTTGCCGGGTCTTTTCGGCGCGGGGATGGGGAGATCCGGCATAGGACCTATTTACGGGGAAAATCGTAGCGCGGGTTGCGGCGGTATGCCGTGATGGGGGATACGGGGCAGGTTTGGAGGTGCTGCGGACCGGTGACCCGATTGGGACGGCCGGTTGAGTAAGCTGCGAGCTTAACCCGCTGTGGGACTGCCGATTCTCTGTCGTTTCCGCTCGTGGCGAAGCAGCAAATACCCAACCCCCGTGAGAAAGAGCCCAAGACCAACAACTACGATGCTCACGAACCAAAGCTGCCAAAACGAATCGAGCTTTGCGGAGTCGGGTTTCGCAAGAATGTAAAGCACGCTCACGTGCTGGCCGATCTCAAAGCCCGGGGGATTCGTCGCTACACCGGAAGTCACTTTGTAGGTCTGTCCATCTTTCGCTGTAAAGGCAAAAACGGGAGCGTAATTCGTGGTGTTGTTTTCCCGGTTTGAAACCGGCAGTAAGCTGATGATCGTCCCTTTCGTCACGGTGCTTCTGTGAAGCCAAATGGTGGTGTAGACGCCGAACCCACAACCTACCGCCAGCGAGGCCACTCCGCCGTAGAGCCAAGCGCGGACGAGGATGCTGATGAGAAGTTTGAGCAATCGAATTTCCCCTCTTCTTTACATAGCGGCAATATAGCACCGAAATCCTGCTGAGTCGTCAATAGATCCCAATTGTTGTGCCATCGTCTGTTCACCTCTCGTCTTTTCTGTCACCCTGTCCGCCTCGTGACTGGCTGATAAAATCGTGCTTAGCCTGCTTGGACTTCCCATTGAGAGAGATTTGCCTGTGCCGTCAACTTTAACGCCGCCTTCTGTGCAGTCTACTGCACTTACTTTTCAGGATTTGCTCTTCCGTTTGCAGGCCTTCTGGGCGGCGCGGGGATGCGTGTTGCAGCAGCCGTACGACGTGGAAGTGGGCGCGGGGACGATGGCGCCGGAGACGTTTTTGCGCGTGCTGGGGCCGCGGCCCTATCGCGTGGGCTATGCGCAGCCTTCACGGCGACCGGCGGATGGGCGGTATGGGGAGAATCCCAACCGGCTGTTCAAGCATACGCAGTTCCAGTTGATTCTGAAGCCTCCGCCGGAGAACGTGCAGGAGCTGTACCTGGAATCGCTGGAAGCGATGGGGATAGACCTGAAGCGGCACGACCTGAAGTTCGAGGAAGACAACTGGGAGTGGCCGGCGGGCGGCGCGTGGGGCGTGGGCTGGCAGGTGATGCTGGACGGGCTGGAGATTACGCAGTTCACCTACTTCCAGCAGTGCGGCGGGCAGGACCTGGATCCAATTTGCGCGGAGCTGACCTACGGCATGGAGCGCATTGCGGCATTTCTGCAGGACGTGGATTCGATTTACGACATTGTGTGGGCGCGCGACCCGGAGACCGGCGCGGCGGTGACTTACGGCGACGTGAGGCTGGCCGAGGAGCTGCAGTTTTCGGTTTACAACTTTGAGTATGCGGACGTGCCGCGGCTTTGGGATCACTTCAACTCGTATGAGGCGGAGGCGCATGCGCTGCTGGCGCAGGCTGAGGTGCTGTTTACGCGGGAGGATGCGACGGCGGCGGAGAAGCGGCGCTTCCCTCTCCTGGCCACGTATGAGCTGGCGCTGAAGTGCTCGCATCTGTTCAACCTGCTGGATGCGCGCGGGGCGATCAGCGTGACGGAGCGCGTGGGCGTGATTGGCAGGATTCGGGCGCTGGCGGTTGGTGTGGCTAGGGCTTATGCGGCGCAACAGAGCGCCGCAGCTTCTAGCTCCTAGCTTCTAGCCGCTAGCTTTTTTGGTGTAGCGCGAGACTGGATAGTCTGAAGCAGTTCGAAAGACGATTCACGCGGCTTTTGAGGTTTCCCACCCATTCCGCAAAGAACGCGGAATGGATGGGGCACCCGGCTTTAGTGGGAAGTGGACAAGATGGGCCGCGAATTGGCGAGTTAGCCACGCTTTGCGTGTGTTAGCGAGTTAGCAAGTTAGCAGAGGATTCGTGAGGAAGATTTACTGAGCATGGCTGATTTTTTGCTGGAGATTGGGCTGGAAGAGGTTCCAGCGCGGATGATTGCCGGGGCTGAGGCGGAGCTGGGGCGGCGCGTGCAGGATCTGCTTACGCGCGAGCGGCTGCTGGTGGCTGAGGCGAAGGTGACGACGTACTCGACGCCGAGGCGGCTGGCTGTGCTGGTGGAGGGCGTGCCGGCGGCGCAGGCGGATACCGAAGAGAAGTTGACGGGGCCGTCGTGGAAGGTGGCGTTCAAGGACGGCGCTCCGACGGCCGCGGCGCAGGCGTTTGCGAAGAAGGCCGGTGTGGATGTTGCGGCTCTCGAAAAGGTGGAGACGCCGAAGGGCGAGTATGTGAGCGCGACGGTGAAGCGGGTGGGGCGCGCGGCTGCGGAGTTGCTGGCCGCGGAGCTTCCCAAGGAAGTGCTGGCGATTTACTGGGCGAAGAATATGTACTGGCGCGCGGCGAAGCCTGAGCGGTTTGTGCGGCCGGTGCGGTGGGTTGTGGCGATGCTGGATGCGGCGGTGGTTCCGCTGGAGATTGCAGGGATTGCGGCGGGGAATGCGAGCCGTGGGCATCGCGTGCTGCACGGCGAAAAGCCGGTGGTGATTGATGCGGCGGCACACTATGCCGATGCGCTACGCGGGGCGAAGGTGATTGCCGACGTGGGCGAGCGCAGGCAGACGATTCGCAAGGCGCTGGATGCGGCTACGCGCAAGGTGGCGGGTGCGCGGTGGCGCGAGGACGAGGCGCTGGTGGAGACCGTTGTGCATTTGACGGAGTGGCCGACGGTGATCCTGGGCGATTTTGAGGCGGAGTATCTGGAACTGCCCGAGGAAGTGCTGGTAACAGTGATGCGCGACCACCAGAAGTACTTTGCGGTGGAGGACGCGAACGGCAAGCTGGCGCCGCACTTTCTGGCAGTGCTGAATACGCAGGCGGACGATGAGGGCGCGGCGATTATCCGGCATGGAAATGCGCGCGTGCTGCGGGCGCGGTTCAAGGATGCGCGGTTCTTCTGGGATGTGGACCAGAAGACGAACCTGATGGATCGCGTAGAGAGCCTGAAGCATGTGACCTTCCAGAAGGACCTGGGCACCTATTACTGGAAGACCGAGCAGAACCTGGCGGTGGCGCGCGAGCTTGCGGAGGCCGTGAGCGAGGACGGGATTGCCGTTGACGAAGGCGCTCTGTTCAAGGCCGTGGAGATGGCGAAGGCCGATCTCACTACGGAGTTAGTGAAGGAGTTTACCGAGTTACAGGGAGTTATCGGCGGGCTGTATGCGCGGACGCAGAAGATGGGCGAACGCGTGGCACTGGCGATCTATCAGCAGTACGAGCCGGCTTCAACGGAGGATAACGTTCCGTTGTCAGTTGAAGGGCAGTTGCTGGGGTTGGCGGATCGCATCCAGACGATTACGGCGATGTTCGGGATTGGGAACGCGCCAACGGGATCGAAGGATCCATTTGCGCTACGGCGGGCGGCGAATGCCGTAGTGAAGATTCTGGCGGAGAGTGAGCTGCCGCTGACGCTGCGGGATGTGGTGGATGCGGCGGGGACGAATGTGAGTCATGAACTTCCCTCCCACCCTAGCGGCAAAAACAAAGACGCCGCGAGGGTGGGGCACCCCGGTTCACAGGTGGTGGGGCACCCCGGTTCACAGGTGGTGGGGCACCCCAGTTCACAGGTGGTGGGGCACCCCAGTTCACGGGTGGTGGAGCACCCCGAAGCAGTGCTGGAGCAGGTTTCGGCGTTTCTGCGGGAGCGGCTGCACTTCTACCTGAAGGATGTGCGTGGGTTTGCTTATGACGTGGTGAATGCGGTGCTGGCTGCGGGCGCCGACGATGTGCGCGATGCGATGGCGCGGGCGGAGGCGCTGACGGCGGTGCGCGGGTCGGAGGACTTCGCGGCGGTATCGGCGGCGTTCAAGCGGATCAAAAATATTCTGCGGCAGGCTGAGGAGAAGGGCTTTGCGGTGGGATCGCCGAAGAGCGTGATGCTGGCGGCGGAGGCACAGCAGCTTGCGGATGCATCGGCTTCTCTGGCTCCGCGGGTGGCGAACTTGCGCGAGCAGCGGACGTATGCCGCGGCATTGACGCTGATTGCTACGCTGCGGCCCACGGTGGATACGTTCTTCGATAAGGTGATGGTGCTTGATCCGGATGAGAAGGTTCGCGGGGCGCATCTGGGGCTGATTGATGAGGTGCTGCGGAACTTCTCTGGGATTGCGGATTTTAGTGAGATTGTTACGGGGTGAGGCAGCGGAGCTAGCGGGGTTAGCGGTGCTAGCGGAGTTAGCGGTGCTAGGAACTTAGCGAGCCAGCGAGGACGGCCTCCATTTAGTTTCGTAGTTTCTCAGGTCTCACAATCGAGAACTGGGGCGAACTGCAAACAAATGCCCGTCATGCTGCGAGGCTCAGTATCCGTTGTGCAGTTCGCCGATATGCTTCAGATCGCAATTCATCGTCTTCACCAGTGAACGGACCAAATGCTTTTGACCAGACAGATCTTATAATTTCCGTCGCTGCATCTTCATTCACTTCGGTTTCACGAAGCCGGGACGAAATTGCTTCAGCTTCATAGCAATATTCATCCTCAGGAGCGCCCAGTTCCAAAAGCCCTTCGATGTCTTCGTCGTTGAGGACCTGCTGCACAATCTTCTTTGTGATTTCCATCGTTTGCGATTCTAACCCTCATCAGAGAGTAGCGGTCATTTCTGCTCATTTGGCGTCCAGAAAGGCGTGGACTGCGGGGTCGAGTTTGGAGGCTTCGCAGCCGTTGGCTATGTGGCCGCAATCGCCTCTGAGGACCAGTGTCTTTGCTTTGAGGAACCAGGCGAAGCTTAGTGCGGGCTGGGGATAGACCATGTGGTCCTGGGCGGAGGAGACGACCATGACTTTGGCCTTGACGCGGCGGGCCGCGGCGCGGAGGGTGCCGCCGTGGCCGATGTCCTGATGGATGCAGGCTTCAAGCTGTGCGATCCAGTCGTTGGCGTCGAAGGGGAGGATGCCGAGGGTGGACCATTTTTTGTAGTCGGCTTTGAAGACGGCGGGCGAATGGGTGTGCTCGAAGTTGGCAGGGGTGGTGAGGTTGAGCTGCCAGATGAGCTCGGCGACCGGCGCCGCGGGAGGCTGCGTGTAGAAGCCATTGTGAAAAGCGGGATCGGTTTTGATGGCGTCGGCGTCAGTGCGGTAGAGGAGCAGGTCGCGGGTGGTGGGGCGCGGGGAGCCGACGATGGGGATGGCTTCGTCCATGAAGGTTGGGTAATCGACCATCCACTCGAAGGTCTGGAAGCCGCCCATAGAGATGCCCATGACGGCGTGGACGTGGGTGAGGTGGAGGGTCTCGGTGGCGAGGCGGTACTCGGCGTTGACCATGTCGTGGATGGTGATGGCCGGGAAGAGGGGGCCGTGCTGCGAGGTGGAGTTGGATGGCGAGGAGGAGACGCCGTCGCCGAGAGCGTCGATGGTGACAATGAAGTATTTGGTGGGGTCGACGAGTTTGTTTGGGCCGACCTCTGCGGCGAGCTGGGCGCTGGTGCCGGAGAACCAGGTGGGAAAGAGGATGGCGTTAGAGTGGGCGGCGTTGAGTACGCCCCAGGTACGGTAGCCGAGACGGCAGTTGTCAATCTGCTTGCCGCTGACGAGCTTGCAGACGCCGAGGTTGGCAAACTGGAGCTGGCCGTCGCCGATGGGGTGCTGGGCGGGGGACGGAAAAGCGGCTGAGGTGAGAGCGATGCAGGAGATCAGGGAGAGGGCGAGGCGAAGGGCGGGTTTCTGCATGGAGATGAGTGTATATCGCTGAGACGAGGCGAATTCCACGCGGTGGCGGGACACTTCCATCCCGGTATGGCGGCTGGCCTGGGCATGGGAATGCGTAGAAATGGAACAGCGGCCATCCCGGGTGTCATCCGTGGGTGGCGGTGCGGACAACGGCGATGAGCATAACGCCGGCGATTACGAGGAGGAGCTGCTGCGCGACGGATGATGGTTGGGTGTCGCGATGGAGCGTGGGAATGAGATCGGCCATGCCGATGTAAAGAAAGCTGGACGCTGAGACAGCCAAGACGAAGGGGATGACCTGTTGGACCTGGCCGACGGCGATGTAGGCCAGGGCTGCTCCGAGCATGGTGGTGGAGGCCGAGAGCGAGTTATAGACAAAGGCTTTTGTGCGGCCGTAGCCGCTGTTGAGGAGGATTCCGAAGTCGCCCACTTCCTGGGGGACTTCGTGGGCGATGATGGCGACGGTCGCCGAGACTCCGAGCTCCCAGGATTGCAGGAAGGTGGACGCTATGACTACGCCATCGACAAAGTTGTGGAAGCCGTCGCCTACGAGGATCAGCGTGCCCGAGGCGTCGTGGACCTTACAGCCGGGCTGGTGGCAGTGGCGCCAGACGAGCAGCTTCTCCAATGAAAAGAAGACGAGGATGCCGATGAGCGTGGTGAGCAGGACCGGGGATGCCTCAGCGTCTGCCAGAGCGCCGGGAAGAAGGCCGAGAAAGGCGCTGGCAAGAAGAGTGCCGACGGCAAAGCTGACGAGGCGCGGGACAAGGCTCCTGGAAAGCTGCTGGCCGGCGAGTAAAAGGAGCGCGGATGCGGCGACAACGCCTACGCTGGCGATAAACGCTGCAACGGCAATTGACCAAACGAGCATGGCAACCGCCCCCTTGCGGCAGGCCTGTCCGCACTTTCTCCATAGACGTTATACAACGGTTTCTGGCTGGCGGAATGGTTTGTTGTGAGGAATCTGGAGCTTGAGGGACGCCGCGTATTTCTCGATTGCAGGACTCGTAACACGATCGGTGGAGAGGAAGAGCATCGGGGAGGAACGCCCTAACGTCTAATATTTAAGAGATGTCAGACACACTTTATTTGAGTTTGTGGTATCCGAATTTGCGTCTTGAGGCGCTCCCTGACAAGCTGGCAGCGGTGCTGGATGCATTTGCCGCGCACGGCGGCGAACAGCTTGTGTACGCGACCACGGTGTGGCCGGTGAGCTGGAGTGAGTCGCCGGTGTTTCAGCGGGTTTGGGGGCGCGTGGGAAACGAGGCGGAGCGCGGAGTGCCGGCGCGGCAGGCTGTGGCGGAGGCTATGGAGCTGCTGCACGACGACTACGCATACGAGTTTCAGATTGGCTGGAACCTTTGGGAGATTGAGGCTGCGGTTGGACTCGATCCGCGATGGGTGCGGCAACCGCGGCTGGTGCGCGTGACGGGCTATGGGCCGCTCTTTGACGAGGGCGCCTACGAGCAGGACGGGCATATCAAGATCGACTTTGGCTCAGACGCGCCGTTTCTGGAGGAAGACACGGAGCTGGACGTGCAGGCGGCGCGGCACGTGGAAGAGAACGTGCGGCAGCTTGTGGGGCTGGCGGCAGCGGTGGAGAAAGGCTCGGGGGCTACGGCGCGCATATTGTGGAGCGAGCTGGGCGAGAGCCTGGCGCAGAGGCTGGCGGCGCGGCTCGGAGTGAAGAACTGACCATGCGCCTCACCATTGAGCGAATGCGGACTCTGGTACTGGCGGCGGGAGTCCTGCTGGTGGTGGCGCTGGCCGTGTTTCTGGGTATCGCGAAATGGAGAAACATGCTGAATGGCCGCGATCTGCCCAAGCGGCTTGGGGTGAATATTCAGCAGGAGGCCAGCGGGGTTACTTACACGCAGTCGCGCGGCGGGCATATGATCTTCAAGATTCACGCCTCGCGGGCGGAGCGGCTGAAGAGCGGCCATTCGCTGCTGCACGATGTAAAGATCGAGTTTTATGCGAAGGACGGCCGCACGATCGACAGCATCACGGGCAGCGATTTTGAGTACGACCAGAAGACCGGGATCGCGTCAGCGCTGGGGAAGGTGGAAATTACGCTGACGCGGCCGATGAGCGCGTCCACGATTTCAGCAAATGAAGAAGAGACGGGCAAGGCGCCGGCAGTTCCCTCACCCAAGCCCTCGTCCGCGGGCCTGTCCGCGCCAGGTGCGATCCACGTAGAGACCGAGGGGCTGAGCTTTAACGAGAATACGGGCGTGGCGACCACGGCGAAACGGGTTGATTTCTCAATCGCCAAAGGGAGCGGCTCGGCGGTGGGCGCACTGTACGACTCGCAGCAGGGGTTTCTCAGGCTGGACCACGCGGTGGAGCTGACCACGAAGCGCGGCGGGCAGCAGGTGGTGATTCATGCGCAGCTTGCGGAGTTCAAACGCGATGCGCAGCTTTGCCAGATGATGGACGCCACGGCGGATTACAGGGGCGGACAGACATCGGCGGGCGAGGCGAAGATTCTTTTCCGCAGCGATGGATCGGCGCAACGGCTGGACGCGACGAACGGGTTTACGCTGACAAATCCCGGTGGCGGACAGGTGGAGGCGCCGTCAGGGTGGCTGGTGTTCAACGCGCAGAACGAGCCGCAAGTGGGGCGTTTGACGGGCGGTGTGACGCTGAACTCCGCGAGCGCGGACCGGCAGTTGCACGGCACGGGGGCGAGCGCGGACCTGAAATTTTCGCCGGAGGGAGAGCTGCGCCTGGTCGAGTTCAACCAGGGCGTGGAGATGCACAGCGAGTCGCAAAGAGCTGGCGGCGAGGCGCATGAGGCGGCGCTGCACGTAAGCCGGACGTGGCGCTCGCCGGTGGCCTCTGTGGACTTTCGCCCGGATGGGCCAGGACGGGTGGAACCGGCGAGTCTGCAGGGGTCGGGGGGCGTGGTGGTTACGACAGAGACACGCCGCGGCAATGGGGCGCCGGTGCCTTCGCGGCTGGCGGCGGATGCGGTTACCGGGACGTTCGGGCCGGGGTCAGAGTTGACCGGGCTGACCGGCACAGGGCACGCCAGCATGGTGGAGACTACGGCGGACGGCGCGAAGCAGACCGCATCAGCCGACCGGCTGGTGGCGCGATTTGAGCCGGCCGCGCAAAAGGCGGAGACAGGCCGGGGCGCGGCGGGAATCCACTCGGCCGTGCTCGAGGGGCACGTGGTGTTTGTGCAGAAGCCGGCGGTGAAGCCCGGCGCGCGTCCTGAGCAACCTCTGAAGGCTACCGCGGGGAAGGCTGTTTACGAAAGCGCGGGAGAGTGGCTGCACCTTACGGAGAGCCCGCGGGTAGAAGACGAAGGATTGCAGATCACGGCGAAGAAGATCGACGTTTCACAGCAGTCGCAGAAGGGTTTTGCATACGGCGATGTGAAAGCTACCTGGATGGGCGGCGGATCGGGAGCAGGCGGGACGGCTGTGCGCGAAGCGAAGACCGGCGCCGGGAGCGTGGCGTTCGGCGGGCAGGGGCCGGCGCATGTGATCGCTGAGAAGGCGCAGTTCAGCCAGGCGCGCGGAGTGGCGATTTTCCAGGGACATGCGCGGATGTGGCAGGAGGCGAATTCGATTGCCGCGCCGGAGATTGTGCTGAATCGCGAGAAGCAGACACTGGTGGCGCGCAGCTCTTCGCGCAGCGAGCCGGTGCTGGCGGTGCTGCTGAGCACGGGCGAGCCGGCGGCTGGGCTGGAGCAGACGAGCCTTTCGAAGAGCGTGACGGGGAAAAGAACCCCCTCTGTGGTGCGCGTGCGCGGCGGGGAGTTTACCTATTCCGACGCGGAACACCGGGCTGTGATTGTGGGCGGCGGACTGGGCCCGGTGGTGGCGATGACGGGCGGAGCGACCTGCACGGCGCACAAGGTGGTGCTGAGGCTGAGGCCGCGGGGAACGAGCGGCAATGCGGGAGCTCCGGAAGTGGAACGCGTTACGGCCAGCGGGGACGTGGTGGTGAGCTCGCAGGGGCGGCGCGGCACCGGCTCAGAGCTGGTGTACTCGGGGCAGACGGGCGCCTATGTGCTTACGGGGACGGCGTCGTCACCGCCGCGTCTGAGCGATCCGGAGCGCGGGACTGTGACCGGAACCGCTTTAATTTTCAATAGCCGCGATGATAGCGTTAGTATCGAGGGCCGTGGCCGCGAGACCCGGACGGAGACGGTGGTGCCCAAGTAAGGGCGCAGGGACGCGGCGATAGATAACGGTATTGATTCCGGAATTGCCCGGAGAGAGCCAACGACGCAGATGCAGACGCTGAGGGCCGAGGGAATCGGCAAGAGCTACAAGGGACGACAGGTTGTACGCGGAGTCAACCTGGAGATTTCCCGCGGCGAAGTGGTGGGATTGCTGGGACCGAACGGAGCCGGCAAGACGACCAGCTTTTATATCATTGTGGGGCTGGTGCCGCCGGAGACCGGGCACGTTTACGTGGACGAGACCGAAATTACCCGCATGCCGATGTATCTGCGTGCGCGGAACTTCGGGATCAGCTATCTGCCGCAGGAGCCTTCGGTTTTCCGAAAGCTGACGGTTGAGGAGAATATTCTGGCGGTGCTGGAGGCGCAGCCTCTGGATGGCCGCGAGCGCCGCACGAGAGCCGATCGGCTGATCAATCAACTCAACCTGGGACACATCAGGACAACGCGCGGCTATGCGCTATCAGGCGGCGAGCGGCGGCGCGTGGAGATTGCGCGCGCGCTGTGCATTCAGCCGAGTTTTATTTTGCTGGACGAACCGTTCAGCGGCATCGACCCGATTGCCGTACTGGAGCTGCAGAAGATTATCTTCGACCTGAAGGCAGGCGGCATTGGGGTTTTGATCACGGACCACAGCGTGCGGGAGACGCTGAGCGTGACCGATCGGGCGTACATTATTGCGGAGGGGCGAATTTTCAGGGCCGGAACGCCCCACGAATTAGGAAACGACGTGGAGGTGCGGCGCGTCTATCTGGGCGAGGGTTTCTCTCTGAGTTGATGCGGTCGCCGGGCCACAGGGCGGGATTGCAGCAGAACGCAGCAAGCAGTCAATCCCGAAAACGAAAGACATGTGTGGTGGATGCCAAATACGGACAAACGTGATGGATATCACCCATTCCGGGACGTTTGTCCTGAAACGGGGCATTTTCCACGTTTAGGCCTTTCTCACACAAGTAAACTTACAGTAAGTAAATGAAATCGGAGAGCTCCCCCTTTTATGGCGCTGCTACAGCCCAAATTAAACCTTAAAGTCGCGCAACGACAGGTCCTTACGCCAGGTCTAATGCAGATGGTGAGCGTGCTTGCGCTCAACAAGCTCGAACTGAAGGAGATGATCGATGCCGAGATGGTGGAAAACCCCGTCCTGGAAGAGATCGACGAATCGGTTCCGATGCTGGATGAGGTTGCGGGCCGCGAAGAACGCCTGGAGCGGGGTGCGGAAGAAGCAGCAGATCCCCCGAAGGACGTCTTCAGCGAGATTGATTTCGGATCGTACTTCCAAGACTATCTTGACCCCGGCTACCGGACGCAGCCGGAATATGAAGAGAGCGAAAAGCCTTCGTTTGAAAACTTTCTCTCTCAACCAACGACTTTGTCCGATCACCTGGCGTGGCAGCTGGGAGCTCTGAATGTGGAGCCAAGCCTCTACGAGGCGGCGGAGTTGGTCATTGGCAATCTGAACGAAGACGGCTACCTGGCGGCGAGCGAAGATGAACTGGTGCAGGCTTTTGCGCAGTTTCTGCACGAGGCGGCACAGGAAGAGACTGCCCGGACCAACGGGAGCGCCGCACTGGAGGATCCGGAAGCGGTTCGCGACCTGGTGAAGCGGGGCGTGGAACTGGTGCGGCATCTTGACCCGGCGGGGGTGGCAGCGCGGGATCTTCGCGAATGCCTGAAGCTTCAGATTGCCGCGCAGCAGGCGGAGTTTGATCAGCTCTACGGAAAATACAGGCTGGATACCGCCAAACTGGAAGAAAGTCCGCATGGGAGCTTTGAGGCCGAGGCGGAAGCAAGCATCGAAGAAAAACGCCGCAGCATGGAAGTAGCGGCGCTGATTGTGGATCAGTACCTGCACATGCTGCAAAAGCGCGATGTAAAGGACCTGGCGCATGCCGCGCGGATCACGCCCGAAGAGGCACAGGCGGGAGTGGCATTTATTCGCACGCTCGATCCGCGGCCGGGGCGCCTGTATAACCGCGAGCAGACGCGGCTGATCGAGCCGGACGTGGTGTTTGCGAAGCGCGGCGGCGAGTGGACTATTGCCATGAACGAAGAGGACCTACCGAGCCTGCGGCTGAGCCAGCGTTACCGGCGCATGCTGGTTGCAGAGAATACCGACAAAGAGGTCAAGGATTATGTGAAGGAGCGATTCCGCTCCGCACTGCAACTGATGCGCAACATCGCACAGCGCAAAAGCACGATTTTGCGCACATGCGAGGTGATTGTGCGCCGGCAGCAGGACTTTCTGGAGCGCGGCATGGAAGCTCTGCGCCCGATGATGATCAAGGAAGTGGCCGAAGAGATCGGGGTGCATCCCTCGACGGTGAGCCGCGCCGTGGCCAACAAGTACGCACACACGCCGCAGGGCGTTTTTGAGCTGCGCTTCTTCTTCTCAGAGGGCTCCAACGGCCCCGAGGGCGCGGATACTCCGCTGCTGCTGCTGAAGCGGAAGGTGCGCAAGCTGATTGAAGAAGAAGATTCGCACCATCCGCGCACCGACGACCAGATTGCGGGCATGTTGCAGACGCAGGGATTCAAACTGACACGGCGGACGGTGGCGAAATACCGCGAGGATATGAATATTCCTTCGACGCACCAGAGACGGCGGAGGGACTGAGGGATTCGGGCCGGAGTCGCTCAGCGATTTGCGGACTATTTTGAGGTCAGCGCGGCTACGGGAACGAGCATATCTTCCTTGCGCATCACAAGGTTGGTGGCGTTCAGAGTGGACATCTCAAAGCCGTTGCCGTGCGTGATGGCGTCAGTGGGGCAGGCCTCGACGCAATATCCGCAGAATATGCAGCGGTTGTAGTCGATGTTGTAGACCTTGGCGTAACGCTCAGACGACGAGATGCGGTGCTCTTCTGTATTTTCCGCGGCTTCAATGTAAATGCAATTGGAGGGGCAGGCTGCCGCGCAGAGATAGCAGGCTACGCACTTCTCCAGGCCATTCTCATCGCGCTGCAAGATGTGCGCGCCGCGAAAGCGGTCTTCAAGAACGGCGCCTCGATTGGGCCCCGGACCGTCAGGATAATTTTCAACCCTTGTAGGCGAGAGCATCTCGCGGAACGTGATGCTCATTCCTTTGGCGATGGCAGCTACATTGCGAACGACGGGCATAGCTCAAGTATACGATGTTCGGCGCCCTGGTTTGAGCGGCCACTTTTGACAACGCAAAATCCAATTGCGCCGGCGGATGCTTACTTCGCGGCAAAGCCAAAAAATCAGTGATGTTCGGGGGCCGGAGCGGTCTTCTTCGGCGCCGGAGCTTTCTGATGCGGCGGGGCGAGTCTGCGCGCGGGTACGCCGCGGAGCGGGCCGAGGCGATGCGGATGATGCAGGAGGTCCTGGCAAAGTTCCGAATCCTGCCCGCGCGCCAGACCGGTGACGGCATTCTGCGCGGTGCACAGCTTGATTTTCATGGCATCGGCCTGCTTGCCGCTGAGCATGATGGTGCGGTCAAGCCTGGTAGAGGGGTCCACATCGTAGCTGTACATGGAGTCCTGGACGGAGCGGCCGTGGCCATAGTCGAAGTGGTTCCAGGTGACAAGCTGTGCGAGGCCGTTTCCGTGGGTCATCACGGCGTAGACCTGGGTCCACTTCATGCCTGCCGGATGGTTCTCGTTCCAGACGGCTACGCCTTCGCCGCCGTTGGTCCAGCGGGCCTCCCACTGGTGGTTGGCCAGGTTGTAGTGGAAGGTGGTGAAGTATGTGTTGGCGGCGCACTGGCGGCAGTTGTCATAGAGGATCGCGGGCTCCAGCGGAGTGTCAGTAACGAAGCGCAGCGAATCAAGCCAGCGGAGGTTTACGCCTTTGAGGATGGGCGTGACGGCGTGATTGGTAAGCGAAACGCTCCAGATGTTGAATGTGTCGGAGTTCGGCGAGGACTGCGGCGTTGCGCGATCGGCGGTGACCACCAGCGCCGCATCGTACATCACGCCGATTTCGCGGATTGCGGTCCAGTTCTCTACCGCAAGCGCACGGGTGACCCAGGTGACGATGCTCTGGTCTTTTGGCGAGTGAAAGTTTACCCAGTAAAAGGAGCCGGGTTGCTGACAAAGCATGGGGGTGGAAGCGGCCAACAGAAGCGAGACGAGGCCGATCAAGCGCCGGAAGGTGAAGCCACGCATGACTCATGTATATCAGACTGGCACTGCCGCACGGAGAGGAGCAGTCAGGCAGTTCCCTGCCCGCCGGACCAGCCTGCCGATTGCCACAGATGACCGCATGAAGCTGCGATGGAACGTACAGTTGTATGACGACTTAGAGAACGTTATCAATGGTACAATTCCGCTGGACTTTTACGAGGAAACGATACACTCATGAATACAGACTCTTCCTGTCACACGAAGTTACAGACCCCGTTTTTACTCTTCCCTGCAGTGGTTTTTGCAGTGTTGCTAGGCGCCTTCAGCGCGGCTCCGGCCGGTGCGCAGCAAGCTCACATGACTTACGCGCAGGCTGTTGCGAAGGCCAAGGCCGTTGTGGCCAAGATGACGCTGGACGAAAAGGTCACGGAACTGCACGGGATTCGCACGCCGACGTTCTTTCGGTATATTCCCGGAATACCGCGGCTGGGGATTCCCCCGCTGCAGATGACCAACGGGCCGGCCGGAGTGGGACCGGGCGGCGCAGGTCCGCAGAAGCGGGCCACGGCGCTGCCTTCACCGCTGCTGCTGGCTGCAACATGGGACCCGAAGGTCGCCTTTGAGTACGGCAAGATTGCAGGCGAAGAGACGCGCTCGACGGGCAACACGCTGCTTGAGGGGCCGGACGTGAACATTGCGCGCGTTCCCCAGAACGGACGCACCTTTGAGGGCTTCGGCGAAGATCCGTACCTGGATGCGCGCATCGCGGTTGCGAATATCGACGGCATTCAGAGCACGGGCATCATGGCCACCGTGAAACACTACATCGCCAACAACCAGGAATCGAACCGGTTCAACGTGGACGAGTTTGTGGGCGAACGGGTGCTGCGGGAAATCTACATGCCGGCCTTTAAAGCCGCGGTGCAGGAGGGGCGTTCAGCGTCAGTGATGTGCGCCTACAACAAGGTGAACGGCGCCTTTAACTGCGAGAACACTCCGCTGCTGGACAATGTGCTGAAGAAGGAGTGGAAGTACAACGGGTTTGTGATGTCAGACTGGGGCGCGACGCACAGCACCGTGCCCAGCGCGCTGGCCACTCTGGATTTGGAGATGCCCACGGGCCGCTACTTCAACGACGCTTTGAAGCAGGCGGTGGAGTCAGGCAAGGTGCCCATGGCTGTGATCAACGACAAGCTGGTGCGGCGTTTTGCGAAGATGATGCAGTTCGGGACGTGGGGTCCGGTGCCGCGGGTTACGCCGATTCCCGCATTCGCGCACGGCGAAGTGTCTCGCAGGATTGCCGATGACGGCATGGTGCTGCTGAAGAACGAAGGCAACCTGCTGCCGCTTGGCATCAGGGAATACCGTTCGATCGCATTGATCGGCCCCTACGCGGTGCGGCCGAATACTGGCGGCGGAGGCAGCTCGCACGTGATTCCGCTCTACACGATTACGCCCGACGACGGCCTGCAAGCCGCTATGGTGAGCCGCATCGCGGTGCTGGATGGAAGCGACGTGGACGCCGCTGTTGCGGCCGCGAAGCGCGCCCAGATTGCGATTGTGATGGTGGGTGACCACAACTCAGAGGGACGCGATCACCCGATCACACTGCCCGAGGGACAGAACAAACTGATTGAAGCAGTCGCGAAGGCCAATCCCAAGACGATTGTTGTGGTGAAAAGCGGTTCGGCCATTCTGATGCCGTGGATCAACGAGGTGCCGGCGGTGCTGGAGGCGTGGTATCCGGGCGAGGAAGACGGCAACGCGGTGGCCGACATCCTGACGGGCAAGGTGGATCCTTCAGGCAAGCTGCCGATTACGTTTCCTGCGAGCCTCGATCAGACACTGGCGAAGAATCCGGCGCAGTACCCCGGCGTTAACGGCACCGTGCACTACAGCGAGGGCCTCGACGTGGGCTACCGTGGGTACACGGCGAATCACGAGACGCCGCAGTTCCCGTTCGGTTTTGGGCTTTCTTACACCACATTCAGCTTTGAGGGCCTGAAGGTGACGCACGCGACGGGCAGCCACGATGCCACCGTGAGCTTCAAGGTGACGAACACCGGCAAGGTGGCGGGCGCGGAAGTGGCGCAGCTTTACCTTGGCTTCCCGAATATCGCCGAAGGCAACGAGCCACCGATCCAGTTGAAGGGGTTCCGCAAGATCAAGTTGAATCCCGGCCAGTCGAAGACGGTGGAACTGAAGCTCGACGCGCATTCGTTCTCATACTGGTCAGTAAAGCGGAACGCGTGGGAGGTTGCGCCGGGCGAGTTTCAGGTGATGGTGGGCGATTCATCTGCCAACACGCCGCTGAAGAGCACGATTACGATGCAGTAATACCGTGTTCGTACGTTCTGTGGTGTCACGGGTCTCATCCGCCGCGGCGGACGGGGCCCGGGGTACCCAAGATCAAAGATTCGATTACAGGATCAACTAGACACTGCGGTAAGAGCCTTCATGGGCAGGCGCACGATGAACTGCGTTCGGCCCGGTTCCGATGCGACGTCAATGTCGCCGCCGAATTTTTGCGTCACGATGCGGTGCGCGATTTCCAACCCCAGCCCCGTGCCGGAGCCCTGCGACTTGGTGGTGAAGAAGGCCTCGAAGATGCGCGGCAAGACTTCAGGCGGGATGCCGGTGCCGTGATCGATGATGCTGACGGCGAGCCGCTCTGGAAGCTGTTCGGTTTGCGGTTCGCTCCAGGTGGCGATTTCAAGCTTTCCGCCCTGGGGGGAGGCGTCGATGGCATTGTCGATGAGGTTGGTCCAGACCTGGCTGAGCGCCGAGCCACGGGTTTGAATGACCGACGGCGATGCGTCAAAGCGCTTCTCCAAGTTGATCTGCTTGATGCGCAGCTTATGTCCCAGGATGGTGAGCGTGCTCTGCAGGCTGTCGTGCACGTCGAGTTCGCGGGCGGCGGATCGCTCGTCATAGGCGAACTTCTTGACGGCCATCACGAGGTCGGAGACGCGCGTGATGCTTTCTTCAATGGCGCAGACCAGCGAAACGCTTGAAACGAGAGCGCCGAGCCAGTTAAGGGCATCGGAGAATCCCCGCGGATCAAAGAACTCACGGGCGCAGGCGAGTTGCTCGCGATCGAAGCCCATACCGACCAGCACGGGACCGATGGTGTAAGCGTTCTCTACGCCGGCCGCGGTGAGCCACTCGCCCATCTCCTCTTCAGCATCCGCCTGCTCGAGGCTGCTCATGGCCTTCATTTTGCAGCCTTGCATGGCTTGTTCGAGGAACCCCTTGATGCATTCGAGCTGGGCGGGAGTTTTGGACTTACTGCTGCTGCGCAGGCTCAATTGCTGCAACAGGAGAAGGTTTTCCCGAAGCTGCGAGGCAGCGCGCTTGGCGGCCGAACCGGGATTGTGGAGCTCGTGCATAAGGCCGGCGGCCAAGGTGCCGAGCGAGACCAGCTTTTCGCGATGCAGGGCTTCGACCTGGTAGGACTGCATTCGCTTAGCCATGTCGGCCAACACCACCTTGCGTAAGGCCGAACAGCAGGCAAGCAGAGCCCAGAAATCGTCGGCCGTGAAGCGAACCAGAACGGAGGGACGCGAGGTCACGACGCGAAAGATGGAGTGGGTTCTGCCGGAAAGAATCGGAGCTTCACCGAAACCTTCGCCTGCGCGAACAGAGGAGATCAACGTCGAGGTTCCGTCGGCCTCCGGACGCTCGGCATGCACCTCTCCTTCGAGCACCAGCCAGTAGTAGCCCCACGGGGTCCCCGGTTCGACGAGGATGGCTCCGGCAGCGGCGGTTATACGCTCTACGGCGTCCACATTGGACAGTACATCGGGATCCACATCGGCGAAGGGACGGGTGGTGCTGAGAGCCTGTGCCACAGCCCGCAAGGGGACAGATTCAATCTCGACCGTTTTCTCGCCTGTGTTCATTTCAGCTTCCAAATCTTGCCCATTCAAAATCCCGCCAGGTACTGATGGGCAAACTGTACGGCAATGGAACCTTCGCCCACAGCCGAAGCCACGCGCTTTATGGAGCCGTGGCGTACATCGCCGGCAACAAAGACACCGGGGATGCTGGATTCGAGCAGAAACGGATCGCGGAACTCGCGCCAGCTTTCAGGCAGCTTTCCGTTGATCCGCAAGTCCGGCCCGGCGAGCAAGAATCCTTTTTCGTCGCGCAGAATACAGGGCGGCAGCCATCCCGTTCCCGGCGCCGCCCCGATAAAAACGAACAGCGACGAGGCCGGTACGGTGGATTCTCCGGCTGGACCGCGAAGCCGCAACGCCTCCAGGTGCTCCTCTCCGAGGACCTCCAGCACCTGCGTTTTCGCTTCCACCACAATATTCGATGTACGACCGATCTCGTCGATCAAATATTTCGACATGGTGGCGGAAAGTCCCTTTCCGCGCACCAACATCGTTACCTTGCAGGCAAATTTGGCGAAGTGGAGGGCGGCCTGTCCGGCGGAGTTGGCCCCGCCGACGATGTAGACTTCCTCATCCTTGCAGGAAGCAGCCTCAACCAGCGCGGCGCCGTAGTAAATGCCGCGGCCTGTGAGGCTATCGGCCCCGGGAATGTTCAACTTCCGGTACTGCACGCCGGGCGCCAGCAGAACCACGTGGCTTGAGACTTCACGTCCGTCAGCCAACTGGACAAAGCGGTACTGGCCGTCGATGCGCAAACCCGTGGCCCGCTGGGTGACGAATTCGGCACCGAAGCGCGCGGCCTGGGTGTGGGCGCGGCGGCCGAGCTCCGCGCCGGTCAAGCCCGAGGGAAAGCCCAGGTAATTTTCAATGCGCGAGCTGGAACCGGCCTGGCCGCCAGGGGCCTCGGGCTCGATGACCACGGTTCGCAGTCCCTCGCTGGCGCCATAGACTGCAGCCGCCAGACCCGCGGGGCCGGCGCCAACGACAACCATGTCATAGAAATCCTCTGCGGCCTGGATGCGCAGGCCGACGCGCGCGGCCAGCGCCTCGGGCTCGGCATTGGCCAGCATGGAACCATCCCCAAAAAGCACCACCGGAAGCTGATCCGGGCCTGCCTGGTGGTCTGTGAGCATATCCAGGGCCTCAGGATGCGCGGCGATATCAAACCAGCGGTACGGCACGTGATTGCTGGAGAGAAAGGTGCGCACGCGGTGGTCTTTGAGCGACCAGCGGTGCCCGATCACCCTGAGTCCCTCGAAAGGTGGCTGGTAGCCGGCCTTCCAGTCGTCCAGCAGGTCACCGAGCACGGGGTAGAGCTTCTCTTCGGGCGGGTCCCATGGCTTGTTGAGGTAGTAGTGGATGCGGGCGCTGTTGATGGCGCGTATGGCAGCTTCAGTATCGGCGTAGGCGGTGAGCAGCACCCGGCGGGCCTCCGGGTAGAGCTCGCGGGCGCGCTCAAGAAACTCGACGCCGGTCATTCCCGGCATGCGTTGGTCGCTGACGATCAGGGCCACGGCCTCTTCGCGGGTCTTGAGCTGGTTCAGGGAATCCAGGGCGGCCTGGCCTCCGGCGGCGCGGATAATGCGATATTCGGCTCCGTACTGGCGGCGCAGGTCCTGTACGACCGCCTCGAGCACACTAATGTCGTCATCCACAGCCAGCAAAATGGGTCGCGTCATATATCCTCACTTTAGCTTCTACCAGCCGGACAAGCGGGTTGAGAAGAAAGGTTTACGGGATCGATCCCTCCTCTGTGGATTTTCATGGTTTTCATGACACGAAGCGGTTAAGCTAGTTACCAGAGAAAGTTACTGCAGTATTACTTTCGTGGGATCGAACTGGTTACCATCAGCTTTCATACTAGTCACAATGTCACGCGAATGGACAGTTCCAGGATTCCGGCCGCCATGCCGATAGAGTAGCAAGGGCAGGATTTGGGGACTGCCGCTCCCGGCGATGGCAAAGTGGCGTGTGATCCGTACGCCAGACAGGGAGAGTAATCGGGGTCAATGAGGGGCGCAGCATGAACAAGATTATTCTCGCCGATTCCCAGGCGATATTCCGTGCGGGCACTGCCAAGGTGCTGGCGATGGACGAGGATTCGCGCATCATCGCACAATGCAGCGATCTGGACCGGTTATACCACGCCGTAACCACGTTTCCCGGCGCCATTGTGCTGTTTGCCGCCTCACTGCGACCCGATTTTACGCAGATGAAAGCGATGCTGGACAATTCAGGCGGCCGCGGTATTGTGATTGCCGAGAACGGGGAGATCGCGACAAATTATCTGCAGCAGGGCTTTCACGGCGTGGTCTTCCGCAGCGTGAATGGCACTGCGCTGGTGGAGTGCGTGCGGCGGGTATCGGCCGGGGAGACCTGGATTCCTCCGCAGTTGATGCAAGCGCCTTCAGCCGACGACGACATGGTGGGCAGAAGGGTACGCGAGCGCCTGACGCCGAAAGAGATGCGGATTGTGGCATTGATTGTGCAGGGCTGCAAGAACCGCGAGATCGCACAACGGCTGAAGACCACCGAACAGGTCATCAAGAATTATCTGCGCTCGATTTACGACAAGACCGGCGTGAGCGACCGCCTGGAGCTGGCGCTGTTTACCATCCACCACCGCGTGCTGGCTCAGGCCGCGGCGGAAATGGGCAGCAAGCTTGAGGCGGAGGAGCAGGCAACTTCTGGTGCGGTGGCATAGAGCTTTTCTGGAAACCACAAAGAGAACGGGCCGGCGACTGTGAGAAGCGCCGGCCCGTTTTCTTTGTGAATGCTGTAGCCATGTTGCAGTCTTTATAACCTCTCGTCAGAGTCTCTCCGCTACGCTCTTTGCCTGGGTGAAGAGATTGAGATAGTCCGGACCGCCTGCCTTTGAGTCAGTGCCGCTCATGTTGAATCCGCCGAAGGGATGAGCGCCTACCATCGCACCGGTGCATTTGCGGTTGAAGTAGAGATTACCGACGTGGAACTCCTTCTTCGCAAGCTCAATGCGGTCACGGTCGATTGTGTAAACGGCGCCGGTCAATCCGTACTCAGTGTTGTTGGCGATGGAAAGCGCTTCATCGAAGCTGTTGCTTCTAATGACTGCCAGCACCGGCCCGAAGATCTCTTCCTGGGCGATAACCGCATTGGGAGCTACGTCAGCGAAGATGGTCGGCTCAATAAAATAGCCATTATCCGCGTTCACGGGAGCCTGACCGCCTGTAACCAGCTTCCCTTCCTTCTTTCCCTTTTCGATATAACCGAGGATTGACTCGAGCGCCGCCTCGTTGATTACCGGGCCAAGATTCGGGTTTGGATTTGAAGCGGGATCGCCCACGGTGAGCCGCGCCACGCGCTCGCGCAGCCGCTTGATGAAGACATAGTAGATGGGGGCTTCAACGATCACGCGGGAACACGCCGAGCACTTCTGTCCACTGAATCCAAAGGCGGAAGCGACCACGCCTTCGACGGCGGCATCGAGGTCGGCATCGGAGCAGACGATGATCGCGTCCTTGCCACCCATTTCCAGGATGGTGCGCTTGATCCATTTCTGGCCGGGACGCACACGCGCGGCACGCTCGTGAATTTCGAGGCCCACGGCCTTTGAGCCAGTAAAGGCAATGAATCGCGTCTGCGGGTGCTCGACAATGGCCTTACCGAAGGTGGAGCCGGAACCGGGGCAGAAGTTCACAACACCGGCAGGCAGGCCTACCTCCTGCAGCACCTCAACAAACTTTGCCGCGACGGTGGGAGCATCGCTGGAAGGCTTGAGAACGACCGTGTTGCCTGTGACGATGGCAGCCGCAGTCATACCCGCCATGATGGCGAAGGGAAAGTTCCACGGAGGAATGATAGCCCCGACACCGAGCGGGACATAGAGAAGCTCGTCGCGTTCGCCGGGATACTGAATGGGTGGCTTGACGGCCGCAAGGCGCAAGGCTTCGCGTCCATAGAACTCGAGGAAATCGACGGTTTCGCCGACGTCGGCGTCGGCTTCAGCCCAGTTCTTCCCCACCTCGAAAACGAGCCAGGCGGAAAACTCGAGCTTGCGCCGGCGGATCATATCCGCAGCCGCAAACAGCACCCGGGCACGCTGCCTTGGTCCCGTTTTGCTCCAGATATCGAAGGCGTCAAGGGCGGCCTCCATGACGCGCTCGACGAGTTCGGCGCTGGCTTTCTGGTGCACTCCAACAACCTGCGCGGGCCGTGCCGGATTGATTGACCGGATCTTCTCTTTGGTTTTGACGTGATAGGCGCCGATGATGAGATCGTATTCGCGGCCCAGGTCAGACTCAACCACCTTCAGTGCGGATTCCATGGCGCGCGAGTTTCCAGGCGCCTTGAAATCGAAGGATGGCTCATTGGAGAACGCACCGCGCGGTGCCCGCGGATCGGGCGACAAGGTGATAGGCGTGACGCTCATAATATCCTCAGTTTAGTTCGAAATGTCACACCAAGGCGAAGCGTTCGGCAAAAATTCCATTCTGGAAAACCCGACCTGCGGGAAGCTAGGCCGAAACCGAAGATGCCGGTGAAGCGGACTTCTGTTCATAGTAGTCCTGCTCTGTGTTGATACTCCAGATATTATCCTTTTTTGTGACGCCGTGGACCACATTTTCAACGGCCTGTATCGCTGTAAGCATAGAGTGGTCCTGATTGTTGTACTTGTGCATGCCGTTGCGGCCGATCAGATAGAGGTTTTCAAAGCTGTCAGTAAAGGCTCTGAGTTCGTCGAAGCGATTGTAGGTTCCGAAGTACGCGGGATACGTCTTGGGCATACGAACGACATGCGCGTCGAGCACGTCAGCGGCCTTGAGGATGCCGATTTTCTCCAATTCCCCGGCGCCGAATTTCTTCAGGTCCTCGTCGGGCATCTTCCAGAGCGGGTCTGTCTCGTAGCAGAAATACTCCAGGCCTATCCAGACTTTGCCGGGCACGGCCAGATGGGGGCTCCAGTTATTGAAGATCTGCAGGCGGCCAATCATCACGTCAGGCTCCTGAATGTAGATCCAGTTATCTTTGAGCAGTCCGCCATCCGGCTCAGTAATCGAAAGTCTGTCGACCAGTAGACCGATAGTAATGAAGTCGCGATAGATGAGACCGTCGGAAACCTGCCGGACGTTGTCAGGGACGACCGTGGCGCCATGCTCGATTGCCTGGATGAGCTCGCGTATCGGCATGGTGGAGAAAAAGTAGTCGGCCGCGAATGTGTGTGGGCGGCCCTCGCCGTCGACGGCGGTCAATGACAGCACCCGATTTCCGCCGGTGCGAATCGAAACTGCCTTCAGGCCCAAATGAATCTCGCCGCCTCGCTGCCGGATGGTTTCCGCAACGTGTTCCCATAGCTGGCCCGGGCCGAATTTTGGGTAGAGGAAGCGCTCGATGAGCGAGGTTTCCGTCGTCTTCTGGGCAAGGCCATTTTCGCGCCCGCCCAAGGTTGTCTTGAGAAAATGCTTGACTGCACTGGTGAGAGAGAGCCCCTTGATGCGCTGTGCGCCCCACTCCGCAGATATCTCACGGCAAGATGTTCCCCAGACCTTCTCTGTATATTTCTTGAAAAATGCGAGATAAAGCTGGCGGCCAAAGCGGTTGATCAGAAAATCTTCGAGTGACTTCTCCGGCTGGATGCGGCGCAGGCGGGAAGCGGCGTAACTGAGTCCGATTTTCACGGTGCGGACGGTGCCGAGCTTGGACAGCGTGTCTTTGGTCAGGGTGATGGGATAGTCAAAGAACTTGCGCAGGAAATAGATGCGGCTCTTGCGGGAGCGAACCAGCATGACCAGGTCGCCGTTGGCGCCGGCCGGCATTCCGGCAATGGAGCGCGACTGATTGTGATAGCTGATGACGGCTCCGTCAGCCCCATTTTCCACGGGCATCTGCTCCAGCCACCACTGCATCACGCGGTCGCTTTTGGAAAAGAAGCGGTGGCCGCCGATGTCCATGCGGTTGCCTTTGTAGCGGACGGTGCGCGAGATGCCGCCAATCTCCTGGGTGGCCTCGATCACGATGGGCTTGATGCCCGATTGCTTCAGAAACTCGAGCGCAGCGGTGAGCCCCGCCGGGCCGGCGCCGACGATCAGCGCAGTCTTTCCCTGCAGGGGTGCAGAGCACTCGATCCCCTGTGCGTCGACGGTGCGGCGCTCTAAAACAGGATCCATTCTTCAGCAACTTTCCCCGTGGCGGCGGACCTGACCTCCTGAGCAGCCATGGCCTTCATCGGAATGAACGGTCACCTGAAATCTTCAGCCATGATAATGATCGCAAGAGGGCTTGTCACAGACACAATGGAGGTTGCGGCAGATAACGGACATAAATGGTCCGCCTTGACGCGATGAGGCTGGGAACCTAAGCTCAAAGGAGCGCCTCATCTGCTTAAAGCGGTTTACCTTTCCGCAGCGCGGCGCGCGCTTCACTCAATTTTTTTCCGGAATTGGCGGCCATGGTTCCTTACTACTGGCAGTATCTTCCGCTGTTGATGCAAATCGCCGTGGCATTCCTGGTTGGGGTGGGAATGATCGCGGTTTCCCGTTTCATTGGGCGGCATCGTGACCTTCCTGTAAAGCTAGCCCCATACGAATGCGGCATTGAGGCAGTGGGCGATGCCCGACAGCGCTTCAGCGTTCGCTTTTATCTTGTCGCCGTCCTCTTCATCCTCTTCGATGTGGAGGCGGTGTTCATGATGCCCTGGGCGATCATCTATCGCCGGCTGCCGAAGATCACGGGATCTCAGATGTTTGGCTTCTGGGAGATGCTGGTGTACCTGGGCTTCGTCGCCGTCGGACTCTACTACATCGTACGCAAGGGCATCCTGAACTGGAACGAGGATAGGGCGGATCTCTAATGACCGAAGCTGTGAATAATTCGCTCATGGGGAAGGAAGCAGTGTTAGGCGCGCTTTCCGATCACCCGGCAGTCAAGGCGATTCTCGAGTGGAATTCCGACGCGCTGACCGACGCCAAATTCGACCGCAACGAGCTGACACTGACCATTGCAGCCAAGGAAATTTGCGGCGCGTGCCGTGCAGTTCAGGCTGCAGGCTACAACTTTTTTGAAGACATGACTGCGGTGGACTGGTTCCCGCAATCGCCGCGGTATCAGTTGAGCTATCACATTCTTTCTTACGGCATGAAACAACGAATCCGGCTGGCTGCGATGGTGGACGATCCCGAGCCTTCGATTGAAACCATCACCTCGGTATGGCCTTCAGCCAACTACTTTGAGCGCGAGGTCTTTGACCTGTTTGGCGTGCGCTTTGAAGGGCACCCCAACCTGCGCCGCATCATGATGCCCGAGGATTGGAAGGGTTACCCATTGCGCAAAGACTATCCGGTGGAGGGCTACCGCTAATGTCGGATATGCATGGCATTCCACTTATGGAAGCTCCGCCGGCGACTGGTTCCGAGGGCCAGCATATGGTCCTGAACATGGGACCGCAGCACCCGGCTACGCATGGCGTTTTGCGGCTGGTGCTGGAGATCGACGGTGAAACCGTTGTCAGGCTGTATCCCGATATTGGCTACCTGCATACGGGCATCGAAAAGACCTGCGAGGCGAAGTTTTACCACCAGGTTGTCCCGTTGACGGACCGCATTGACTACCTGGGGCCGATGGCCAACAACCTGTGCTATTGCCTGGCGGTGGAGAAGCTGCTGGGGTTGGAGATTCCGCCGAAGGCGCAGTGGATGCGGGTGTTGCTGGCCGAGTTGACGCGGCTGAATTCGCACCTGATCTGGCTGGGCACGCACGCCATGGACATTGGCGCGCTTACGGTGTTTCTGTACACCTTCCGCGAGCGCGAAGAGATTCTGCGGATGTTCGAGGCCATCTCAGGCCAGCGAATGATGACCAGCTACATTCGCATTGGCGGACTGGCGCTGGAGGCTCCGGTGGGCTTCCTGGACCGCGTGCAGGGATTTATCCGCACTTTCCCGGAGAAGATTGACGAGTACGAGAACCTGCTCACCGGCAATCCAATTTTCATTAATCGCTTGAAGGGTGTTGGCTATCTTTCAGCAGCGGATGCGGTTGCGCTGGGCGTGACTGGACCGGTGGCACGGGCTTCGGGCATCGACTTCGATGTGCGCCGCGACATGCCTTACACCGGCTACGAGAAGTTCAAGTTCGTGGTACCCACCTCACAGGATGGCGACGTGTGGGCGCGGTATCTGCTGCGGCTGACGGAGATGCGCGAAAGCGTGAAGATCATCCAGCAGGCGCTGGACGGCATGCCGGAAGGCCGCATCAAGGCCGATGCGCCCAAGATTGTGCTGCCGGACCGCGAAAAGATGAAGACGCAGATGGAAGCACTCATCCATCACTTCAAGATTGTGACTGAAGGCTTTGCGGTGCCGGCGGGTGAGGTTTACCAGTCAGTGGAAACAGGCCACGGGCTGACGGGCTACTACGTGGTTTCAGACGGCACAGCCAAACCCTATCGCGTGCATATGCGGTATCCATCGTTTGCTACATTGCAGGCGCTGGAAACGATGTGCAAAGGACGGCTGCTGGCCGATGTGGTGGCCGTGATCGGGTCGATCGACATTGTGCTGGGGGAGATCGATCGCTAGTGTCGACGGCGGCGCAGTTGCATGACGAGCTTTGGACTTCGCTCGCTTCCCTGCTCCGCAGCTACACGGCGGTGCATGGATTGCACGGCGGCCGGCACGCTGATGTGGAAGCGAACGAAGAGCAAATCACCGTGCGGTATGGCGGCAGATGGCTGGAGTTACAGCGTACCGGCAGAACGATCGTCTGGACGCGCGAGAATGGAAGAAGCGGAATGTTGGAGCTGACCGACGACGGCCGGTTGCGCAGAGCAGAACAGAACGCGGCAGGCAAGGAAGGGTCGGATGAGGAAGAGATGGATATGGCCGCTGAAGCCTGGGCACGGGAGTTGATGCTATGAGCCCAAACAATGCGAAGGAAGAACCTTTGACGATCTTTTCGCCGCAGCTTGCGGCCCGGTTTGACGCCCTGGTGGAAAAGTACCCGGTACGCCGGTCTGCTCTGATCCCCATGCTGCTTTACGCGCAGGATGAGATTGGCTATCTTTCCGACGCCGTGATTGCCGAGGTGGCGCGGCGCATCGGTATTACCGAACTGGATGTGCGCAACGTCGCCAGCTACTACTCGATGCTGCGCTTCAAGCCCGCGGGGAAATTCAACATTCAGGTGTGCACGAATATCTGCTGCATGCTGCGCGGGGGATACGACGTCTTCGACCGTTTCCGCGAGGAGCTTGGAGTGGGCCATAAAGGAACCACGAAGGACGGGCTGTTTTCGCTCGAAGAAGTTGAGTGCATCGGGGCGTGCTCGTGGGCTCCGGCGATTCAGGTGAACTACGACTTTCACGACGAGCTGACACCCGATAACGTCCCCAGCATCCTCGATACGTATCGCGACAAAGCCCAGACGAAAGGACCGGCCACGAATGCCTAGACTGGTCTCCCATCCCGACGAGGTCAAGATTGTTTCCCGCCGCTTTGGCCAGGGCGCGTCGAAGATTGACCGCTACATCGAGCTCGGCGGCTACGAGTCCGCGAAGAAATGCCTGGAGCAGGAGCCGGACTGGATCATTAACGAGCTGAAGGCCTCGAATCTGCGCGGGCGCGGCGGCGCGGGCTTTTCAACCGGCATGAAGTGGGGATTCGTCCCCAAGCAATCGTCGAAGCCGAAGTACGTTCTGGTGAACGGCGACGAAAGCGAGCCAGGAACCTGCAAGGATCACCTGATCTTTTTGCACGATCCGCATTCCGTGATTGAAGGCACGATCATCGCGGGGCTGGCGATTGGCGCCAAGCTTGGATTTATTTATCTGCGCGGCGAGTACCGCTACCTGCTCGAAAACGTGGAAAAGGCCGTGGCTGACGCCTATGCGCGCGGCTTTCTGGGCAAGAACATCTTCGGCTCGAAGATTGACTTTGACATCATTACGCAGACCGGCGCGGGCGCCTACGAAGTGGGCGAGGAATCGGCGCTGATGGAGTCGCTGGAAGGCAAGCGCGGTGTTCCGCGCATCAAGCCGCCGTTCCCGGCGGTTGTGGGCCTGTATGGCGGGCCGACGGTCATCAATAATGCGGAGACCATCGCCACGGTGCCGCACATCTTCGCCATGGGCTCGGCCGAGTACGCGGCAGTGGGCACGCCGCGCAACGGCGGCACGCGGCTGTTCTGCCTGAGCGGCCACCTTGAGCGCACCGGCGTTTACGAGCTGCCGATGGGCTACAGCCTGAAGAAGATGATCTACGAGGTTGGCGGCGGCATTCGCGGCGGACGCAAGCTCAAAGCCGTTGTGCCCGGCGGATCGTCAACACCGGTGCTGCTGCCTGATGAGATTGAAACGCTGGGCATGGACTTCGACCAGGTGGGCAAGGCCGGTTCGATGCTGGGCTCGGGCGGCGTGGTGGCCATCGACGACCAGACGTGTATGGTCGAGTTCGCATTGCGCACGATTGGGTTTTATCAGCACGAAAGCTGCGGCTGGTGCATTCCCTGCCGCGAAGGCACCGACTGGCTGAAGAAGTCGCTCAAGCGCTTCCATGCCGGCTTTGGCACGGCGAACGACATTGACAATATTCAGTACCTTGCCGAGAACATGCTGGGCCGCACGTTCTGCCCGCTTGGCGATGCGGCGGCGATGCCGACGATCGCATTCGTGAAGAAGTTTCGCAAGGAATTTGAAGATCATTTGAACGGCAAGCCCTGCCCGTATGCAAAGGAAGGCGCGCCGGAATTGACGGTTGTGTAAAGCGCACGCCGCCTAGTTGAAGTTTGTGATAGCTCCTGGCACGCCAGAAGGAAAAGAATGGCAGACGTAACCTTCACAGTTGACGGAAAGAAGCTGACAGCGCCCGCGGGGACGCTGCTCATCGAAGCTTGCCGCAAGGCCGGCATCGAGATTCCCTCTTTTTGCTATTACCCCGGGCTGAGCCTGCAGGCTGCGTGCCGCATGTGCCTGGTGCGTATGAACAAGGTGGGCAAGCTGCAGACCGCCTGCACCACCGCTGTGGCCGAAGGCCAGGAGTTCATCACCGACTCACCGGAGGTTGTGCAGGCGCGCAAGGCCATGACGCAGTTGCTGCTGGGCAATCATCCGCTGGACTGCCCGGTTTGCGACGCCGGGGGCGAGTGCGAACTGCAGGACATGACGTTCGCATACGGCGCGGGTGAAAGCCTTTACGCCGAGGCTAAAAACCACCGGGACGAGCAGGAGTGGTCGCCGGCGGTCTTCTACGACCGGCCGCGCTGCATCCTTTGCTACCGCTGCGTGCGCGTGTGCAACGAGGGCATGGACGTTGCGGCGCTGGGCATCCAGAATCGCGGCGCCAGGGCCGTTATCGCTCCCAACCAGGGCGACCGGCTGGACTGCGAACAGTGCGGTATGTGCATCGACATTTGCCCGGTGGGCGCACTCACCAGCGGAACGTATCGCTACAAGACGCGGCCGTGGGAGATGAACCACGTTTCGACGGTGTGCACGCATTGCGCGGACGGCTGCAAGGTGACGCTGGGGTTGCGGCAGTTTACGGAAGGCGCGGAGATTATTCGCGCGGACAACCGCGACAAGAGCGGCATAAATGACGATTTCCTGTGCGCCAAGGGGCGCTTCGGATTTGATTTTGTCGACAGCCAGGAGCGGCTGACGACGCCGCTGGTGCGCAACGCGGCCGGCAAGCTGGAGCCGGCAACGTGGGAAGATGCGCTGCGTGTGGCGGCAAACAAGCTGAAGGAGATTCGCAACAGCCGCGGCGGTTCCGCTATCGGCGTGATCGGCTCGAACCGCACCACGAACGAAGAGAATTACCTGCTGCAGAAATTCGCGCGCACGGTACTGAACACCAACAATATCGACCATGAGCGCACTACGGACTTCCCTGCTTTTGCGCGCGCGCTTGCGGGCCACACCGGCAAAACCGCCGGGTTGCGCGACATCGCTTCCGCTGCTGCCGTGCTGCTGATTGGCGGCGACGCCACCGAAGAGCATCCCATGCTGGCATGGGCGCTGCGTACCGGCGTGCGGCTGAACAACGCACGTCTCTACGTGGCCAACACCAGGCCGATCAAACTGGAACGCAAGGCTACGGCTGAGATCCATCTTCCCGACGGCGGCTACAAGGATTTGCCGGGAATGCTCGAAAAGGGCGATTCGGAATTTGCCAAGGCCGTGCTTGGGGAAGAGTCTCTCGTCGTGATCTTTGGCGAGGAGTTCCGCGGCACCGATGTGGAGAGCCTGGTGGCCTGGGGCTTGAAGCGCGGTAACGTGAACTTCGCTTACCTGGGCGATCACTCGAACTCGCGCGGCGCGGCGGATATGGGCTTGCTACCCGATCTGCTGCCCGGTTATGTGCCGGTCAATGCTCCCGGCGAGTTTTCAGAGTATGAAGGGCTGCCGCAAGAAGCCGGCAAGTCGCTTCCGCAGATGCTGGATGCCGCCGGCAAAGGCGAGTTGGCTGCGCTGGTTGTGGTCGGTGCGAATCCTGTGGCGAAGATGGGGCTCGATCCCGCGGCGCTCAAAAACACGTTTGTCGTGGCGCAGGAGATCTTCCTTACGGACACCGCTGCTATTGCCGATGTGGTCTTTCCGGCTGCCAGTCTGTATGAGAAGAGCGGAACGGTGACCAACACCTTTGGCGATGTGCAACTGGTGAAGAAGGGCGCGGACCGGGCAAGCGTCAAATCGGACTTTGAGATTCTGGTTCGCCTGGCCGGTGAAATGGGCGCAACCATCAAGAGCCTGGTTCACTTTGGCAAGACCGTTGTGATGGGCGATCTGGGCCAGTCGCGTGGGGCGCAGTCGGGCGAAGCTGACCGGCAGGCAGTGTGGCTTGCGGCGCGTGGGCTTGAACCGAAGTTGAGCCCCTTCGATCCGTTTGCGACCTTCGACGAAATCACACGCCTCGTCCCCGGCTATGCTGTGGACCGGCTGAATCTGCTAACCGGCAACGACGTACGCACGGAGATTGGCGCAGCGCCGGCTCAGAGCTTATCGGCTCCTGGGGCTATCACACCTGCGCACGACGGTCTATTCACTTCCGGCACCCTGGGCCGTTACAGCAAAACATTGAAGGAAATCCAGGAACATCAGGAGCGCCAGCCCGTGGAGCTGGCAGCCGATTAGGTTTCTGAAAGCTTGTCAGGACACAGAACGGGGTGCCCAGGTTTGGATTTTGTGACCTGAGAAAAGCCCCAAAAAATGGCGCGAGAACGCCGGATTTACCAAAGAAGGCTGAACGCAAGTGACGATTCTAGAGTTTTTCCTGTGGAGTTTGCTCAAGGTTGTCGTGGTGACGGTGGTGATGCTGCTGGCCGTTTCTTACACCGTGCTGCTTGAGCGCAAGGTCGTCGGCCGCATCCAGAATCGCTGGGGCCCCAGCCGCGTGGGCCCATTCGGGCTGCTGCAGACCCTGGTGGACGGCGCGAAGCTTTTTCTCAAGGAAGACATGACGCCGGCGGGAGTGTATAAGCCTCTCTACCTGCTGGCTCCCATCATCTCGCTCGGCTGTTCGCTGATCTCCATCGCAGTGGTGCCGTTTGGCGCGCCCGGCATTGGCCCTAAGGGCATGACCCTGTTTCAGATTTCCAATGTCAACATTGGTTTGCTGGTGGTTCTGGGCGTGACTTCGATCAGCGTGTACGGCATTGCCCTGGCCGGCTGGTCGTCAAACAACAAGTATTCGCTTCTGGGCGCGCTGCGCTCTTCAGCGCAGATGATCAGCTACGAACTGGCGCTTGGGCTTTCGCTGGTGGGCATTGTTCTCAACGCCGGTACGTTCAACCTGCGCTCCATTGTGGAGCAGCAGGCTACCCGGGGATTTTTGACCTGGAACATCTTCGGAGGACTCCAGTTCCTCGCTTTCTTTATTTACCTGATGGCCGCGTATGCGGAGACCAACCGCTCGCCCTTCGACCTGCCTGAAGCGGAAAGCGAACTGACCGGCGGCTATCACACCGAGTACAGCTCAATGAAGTTCGCCATGTTCTTCATGGCGGAGTACGGCAACATGATCACCGTGGGCTGCGTAGCCACGTTGCTCTTTCTGGGAGGATGGACGAGCCCGTTTGCGAACCTGCACTGGTTCCCAGCGACGCACAATGTCTTTTTACTGGCGTTTGCTTCTCTGTTCTGGTTCGTCGTCAAGGTCTTCTTCTTCCTGTTCCTTTACATCTGGGTGCGCGGCACGTTGCCACGTTTCCGTTACGACCAGCTCATGAACTTTGGATGGCGTGTGCTTATGCCGCTCGCCATTTTGAACATCATCGGAACAAGCCTTTGGCTTGCTTATCGCTGATTTACAATTTGAAGGGACTCCCGGTATCCCGATTGTTTGTTTCACCACGCTTTTAACCGGCGGTACCTTCATTGCGGGCTGAGCCCGCACGCGGCGAAATCATGCACCTTATTCTGTTCTTCCTTTTTGCCGGATGCTGTCTTGCGGGGGCCGTCAACCTGCTGCTGCAGAGTCATCCCATCAACAGCGCTCTCTCACTGATTGTGGTGATGACGTCGCTGGCGGTGCTCTACCTGCTGCTCGGCGCCGAATTTCTCGCTATTGCACAGATCATTGTTTATGCCGGCGCTGTGATGGTGCTGTTCACTTTTGTGGTGATGCTGCTGAATGCAGGACGCGAAGAGCGAACCCTGGGCAGCCGCAGCGCGCTGGCTATCGGCTTTCCAGCCGCGGTAGCCATCCTCGCCGTGATCTCCACTGTGATACTGCGCGCGCAGGGCCTCAGCTCCGCCGGGGTACAGCAAGGAATCACGACGACTTCAGACTTGAGCCGTGTGCTCTTCCACGAACTGCTTCTGCCTTTTGAAGTGACCTCGGTGCTCATTCTCATCGCCATTCTGGGAGCGGTTGCGCTCGCACGCCAGGGCAACGGCGATGGCAACGGAGAAAGGACGGCCGGTAAATGAACTTTCTTACGCATCCCATTCCTATCTCCTGGTATCTGCTGTTGAGCGCCGCGCTGTTCTCGCTGGGTGTGGTCGGCTTTCTCATCAAACGCAACCTGATTACGGTGTTCATGTCGATTGAATTGATGCTGAATGCCGTGAATCTCAGCTTTGTCGCCTTCGCCCACGAGTGGCACGCGGTGAAAGGCCAGATTTTTGTGTTTTTCGTGATGATGGTGGCCGCGGCTGAAGCAGCCGTGGGCCTTGCCATCATCATTGCTGTTTTCCGCGCCCGCAGCACGCTGGCCGTTGACCGTATCGACCTGATGAAACTATGAACGAATCACTCCATCTCTGGCTGATTCCTCTGCTGCCTTTTGCCGGTTTTCTCTTCAACGGAATCATCGGCGGCAAGTTGCCCAAGTGGCTCGTGACCACGGTTGGGCTGGCGGCGCCGTTTGTCTCATTCGCGGTTGTGGTGAGCGCCGCGCGGGGCCTGCTTGGATTTACTCCGGTCACGCTGCCCAATGTAGAGACATGCCCGCAGGCATGGATCAGCGCCGGCATTGTTCATGTGAACTTCAGCCTGGTGCTCGATCAGCTCTCCATGGTGATGCTGCTGGTGGTTACCGGCGTAGGTTTCCTGATCCACGTCTACTCCGTGGGTTACATGCACGACGATGCGAGCTACGCGCGGTATTTCAGCTATCTCAATCTCTTCCTCTTCTTCATGACCACGCTGGTGCTGGCCGGTAACCTGCTGCTCATGTTTGTGGGCTGGGAGGGTGTGGGCCTCGCGTCGTATCTGCTTATCGGGTTCTGGTTCAACAAGGACTCGGCATCGAATGCCGGCAAGAAGGCATTCGTGGTCAACCGTATCGGCGACTTCGGATTCCTGATCGGCATCTTTCTTCTGCTGGGCACCTTCGGGACGTTGACGTTCAGTGAAATCGGAGCGAAGCTTGCAGCGAATCCCACGTGGCAGGGCGGGGTTCTGAATCTCATTGGACTTTGCCTGCTGTTTGGCGCCGCGGGCAAGAGCGCACAGCTTCCGCTCTACATCTGGTTGCCTGACGCGATGGAAGGCCCCACGCCGGTTTCCGCGTTGATTCATGCGGCTACCATGGTCACTGCAGGCGTGTACATGATTTGCCGTACACACGTGTTGTTCAACCACGCACCCGTTGCACTGGGGACGGTTGCCGTGGTGGGCGCGGCAACGGCGTTCTTCGCGGCGACGATGGGCATGCTGCAGAACGACATCAAGCGCGTGCTGGCTTACTCCACGATCTCGCAACTTGGGTACATGTTCCTGGGCTGCGGCGTTGCGGCTTACTCGGCCGCGATCTTCCACCTGATGACGCACGCCTTCTTCAAGGCGCTGCTCTTCCTTGGCGCCGGCTCAGTGATTCACGCGCTGGGCGGCGAGCAGGATATGCGCAAGATGGGCGGGCTATGGAAGAAGATGCCGGTCACTTTTGCCTGCA
Source organism: uncultured Acidobacteriota bacterium (assembly GCA_963830225.1). Taxonomy (GTDB): domain Bacteria; phylum Acidobacteriota; class Terriglobia; order Terriglobales; family Acidobacteriaceae; genus Telmatobacter. The sequence goes on from CAWHLO010000002.1 coordinate 938,683, forward strand.
TGACTTCGGCAGTGCTGGCCATCTGCGGAATCTTCCCCTTCGCCGGATTCTTCTCGAAGGACGCCATTCTGTATGCGGCGTATCTGCAAGGCACGAGCGGCAAAATTCTGTGGTTCGTTGGCTTCATCACTGCACTGATCACGGCGCTGTACATGTTCCGCCTCTGGTACATGACGTTTCTTGGCGAATCGCGTGCGGAAGAGCATGGTCACCATCACGCCACGCCCAACTCGATGCTGGTTCCCATGATCATCCTCGGCGTGCTCTCACTCTGCGGCGGCTGGATCGGCATCGAGCACTTCGGCGGATTCCTCGATCCGGTGCTTGGCGCGATGCCTACCGCGGGCGGCAGTCCGCTGACCGAGATCGTCCTCAGCGTTGTGACCGTGCTACTCGCAATTGAAGGCTGGCTCATCATCGACAAGTACTATCGGCGCAAGCCCGAGCGGCCGGCACAGCTTGCCGCGGCACTGCCCGGCGCTTACAAGCTGGTGTTCAACAAGTACTACGTGGACGAGATGTACGGCGCTGCGTTCGTGAAGCCGCTGCTGGCCGGTTCGCGCTTTGTGCTGGACTGGCTGGTGGATAAGGCGATTCTTGGCGGCGCGGTATGGCTGCTGGCGGGCGCTGCCACCTTGACCGGGGCGATTCTGCAGCGGTGGCAGTCGGGCAACATCCGCTCGTATGCAGCATGGCTGGCAGGCGCCGCGGCGGCGGTGCTGCTGTTTGTTGTTGTACCGTGGGCCACGGTTCTGGCCGGTTTTGGAATTCACATTGGAATGGCGGGGCACTGAGCATGGGCGCGATCAATCATTCAATACTTACGCTGATCCTCCTGGTTCCTTTGGCCGGCGCCATCCTTATCGTGCTCCTGCCGGACCGCGTGAAGCTGCCCAACTGGATTGCGCTGATCACGTCACTGGTCACATTTGTACTCACACTGCATCTTCCGATCCACTTTGTCTCCGGCCAGCCCGGTTTCCAGTTTGAAGTCAACATTCCGTGGATCACCAATCCCGCGATCTTTTACCACGTGGGCGTGGATGCGCTGAGCATGTGGCTGGTGGTGTTGACCGGCATCCTGGCGCCGATTGGCGTGATTGCAAGCTGGAACCCGATCAAGGAGCGGCGCAAGATTTACTACTCGCTCTTCATGGTCCAGCAGACGGCGATGGTCGGCGTGTTTATCTCGCTGGACCTGATGCTTTACTACGGCTTCTGGGAGCTGTCGCTGGTTCCCATGGCAGTGCTGATCGCCATGTACGGCCGCAAAGAAGGACCGAAAGCCGCGCTGCGGTTCTTCCTCTTCACGTTCATTCCGTCGGCGCCGCTGCTGGTTGCGATTCTCTGGCTTTATTCGCGCACCGGCACCTTCGATTTCGTCTCGCTGCAGATTCTCATCAGCCACGGATCACTTCCTTCCGTGGCGCTTTGCTGGTGCGCGCTCGCATTCCTTGTGGCGTTCGCTGTCAAGGTGCCCATCTTCCCGCTGCACGGCTGGCTGGCGTCTGCCTATACTGAGGCTCCCGTGGCACTGGCCATGGTCATCGCCGGCAAGCTGGGTCTTTACTCATTGCTGCGTTTCCACGTTGGCCTGTTCCCTGTGCAGGCACGCCAACTGGCGCCGCTGCTGATTGCGCTGGCTGTTATTGGAATTCTCTACGGCGCGTGTCTCGCCCTGGTGCAGACCGATTTCTGGCGCCTTATCGCCTTTGCCGCGTTGAGCCACTTCAGCATGATTGTGCTGGCCATTTACGGGCTCAATCAAACCGGCTGGGCAGGCGCTACCTACCAGATCCTCAACGTCGGCATCGTGGAAGGCGCGATCTTCCTGCTGCTGGGTGCGCTGGAGAACCGCTACGCCACGAGCCGCATTGATGCCTACGGCGGCCTGGCATCCAAGCTGCCTCGCGCGGCATCGTTCTTCGTCATCGCGTCGCTGGCCATGGTGGGCCTGCCGCTGCTGAACAGCTTTGTGGGCGAGTTCCTGATTCTTTCAAGCACCTTCACGCAGGTGAGCCGCGGATGGGCTGTTGCCGCCGCGCTGGGCGTTATTTTGAGCGCGGCGTACATGCTCTGGCTTGTGCAGCGCCTGTTCTATGGGCAGCCGAGCGAGATGACGGCGAAAATTGCGGCCCAGGACCTGCGCTTCTACGAGTTGGCGGCCGCTGCTCCGCTTGCCGTACTCATGTTCGTTATGGGCATTGCGCCCTCCATCTGGCTGCAAACCATTAAGACCGGCGTGCATCCGCCGCCACCAAAGGAAACCGCCGCTTTGCCTTCGCACGTCCCGCTTCACGCCTCGGTTGTTGCCATCTCTTCGCGTCAGGAGGACCGGCGGTGACACAAGTTCCCAGCATCTACCGCATCCTGCCTGAAGTCGTGCTCACGCTCACCGGCGTGGCGATCATGCTGATTGACGCGTCGATTCCGCCTTCGTGGCGACGCCGCAACCTTGGCTGGATTGCCGCTATTGGCACCTGCGGCGCGCTCTGGGCCAGCATCTGGCAGTTCTCGCTGCCGCAAGGCACGGGCTTCTTCGGCACCGTTGAGACCAGCTCATTCACCATCTTTTTCCACGTGCTCATCTGCGGCATCGTGCTCGTAGCGCTTCTGCTTTCGCTGGATACGCTGCCCGAAGACAGCCACCACCAGGGCGAGTATTACGCACTGATCGTCTTTGGCGCGGTGGGCATGTGCCTGCTGACCAGCGCCATCGAGCTGCTGCTGGTGTTTATCGCGCTGGAGATTTCGTCCATCTCCACGTATGTGCTTGCGGGCTACCGCAAGAGTACCGGCCGCGGACCTGAAGCGGCGATCAAGTATTTCCTGCTGGGATCTTTTGCTACGGCGTTTCTGCTCTACGGCATCGCCATGATCTTTGGCGCTACCGGCACCACGCAGATCTACGAGATTGCGCACCTGGCCGTGAGCGCGCCGAATCACCTGTTTGTGCTGGCGGCGCTGGCCATGATGCTGGCCGGAGTCTTCTTCAAGGTGTCCGCCGCGCCGTTCCACGTGTGGACGCCGGACGTTTACGAAGGCGCGCCCTCGCCCGTTGTCGCTTTGCTATCGACGGCGCCCAAGGCTGCAGCCTTCGCCTTCCTGCTGCGCATCGTGTACGAGATGTTTCCGGCCTTTCACGCCGACTGGGCGCCGCTGCTGTGGGTCGTAGCCGTAGTCTCCATGACGGTGGGCAACCTGGCCGCGCTGCGCCAGCAGAACGTGAAACGCATGCTGGCTTACTCCTCGATTGCGCACGCCGGCTACCTGCTGGCCGCTTTCGCCGGCATCGGGGCCATCGGAATTGCCGCCGCCAGCTTTTACACTGCGGCCTACGCGGCCATGAACGTGGGCATCTTCGCCGTGGTCACGCTGGTGAGCGGATACAACGAAGACCGGCCCATGATCGACGACTATCGCGGACTCATGTATCGTTCGCCGATACTGGGCAGTCTGCTCATCTTCTTCCTGGTTTCGCTAACGGGAATTCCCTTCACCGGCGGCTTCTTCGGCAAGTTCTACGCCTTTACAGCAGCGGTTCAGGGCGGCGCCGTGGTGCTGGCCATCATAGGCCTGCTCAACTCGGGCCTGGCCGCGGGTTATTACCTGCGCTTCGCTTTGGTTGCCGCGAAGCGGCCTGAAGCGAATCAGGCCGAGGCTCCCGCACCCAAACGGCAGGTGGGTATTGCCGTAAGCGCAGCTCTGGCCTTCGCTGTGATCGCCACGCTGATTCTGGGCATTGTGCCGAACGAGGTTCTGCGCGTAGCGCAGGCTGGTGGCCACACGCTGCAGGCGCCAACTCTGCGGATCGAGACGCCTCCGGTCGTTCCGGCATCGGTCAAAGTTCCCGAATCCGCGATACCGAAGCAGTAGTTATGCCGGTAAACCGGGCCGGTCCATTACAATTTCCTCAATGAAACTAGGTGAGTTGGCAAGCCGGTTGGGCGCGGAGCTGCACGGCGACGCGGACCTGGAGATTACAGGCGTCAAAGGCATTGAAGAGGCCGGCCCCAACGAGATCACCTTCGTCGCCAACCCGCGCTATGCGGGGCTGGCACGCAAGACGCAGGCCGCGGCCGTTCTGGTCGATCCGGGCTTTCAGGAGATTCCTACTGCGACGCTGCGGATCAAGAACCCTTACCTGGCCTTTGCCCGCGCTCTGAGCTTCTTCTACCAGCCGCCACAGTATCCGCCGGGCATCGATCCCACGGCCGTGATTCACCCGACTGCGGAGATCGGCCCTCACGCGCACATCGGCGCTTATGTTTGCATTGGCCCGCATGCCCGTCTTGGACCGCATACAACGCTTTTGCCGCATGTGGTGATCTACCCTGGCGTACAAACCGGCAGCCATTTCTTTGCCCATGCCCATGCGGTGGTCCGCGAAAACTGCGTACTTGGCGACCACGTGACGCTTGAAAACGGCGCCGTGGTTGGCTCGGACGGCTTCGGTTTCGCGAAGAACGAATCCGGCCAGTGGGAAAAGATTCCTCAATCCGGCCCGGTGCGCGTGGGCAACCGCGTGGATGTGCAGGCCAATGCCTGTATCGATCGCGCCACGGTGGGCGCTACGCAAATCGGCGACGGCACGAAAGTCGACAATCTGGTGCAGGTGGGGCACGGCTCGCGCGTGGGAGACGATACGCTGCTGTGCGCGCAGACCGGGCTTGCCGGATCTTCGGTGGTGGGCAGCAACGCCATTCTGGCCGGACAGGCGGGCGTTGCCGGCCACTGCGAACTCGGCGACGGCGTGATTCTCACGGCGCAGTCCGGGGTTTCGCACGATGTGCCCGCGGGCAAGATGATTTCCGGCTCGCCGGCCTTCGACAACCGCACATGGCTGCGCGCGACCGCCATCTTTCAGCGCCTGCCGGAACTGCTCAAGCGCCTCGAACGCCTGGAAAAGCAGGCCGCTCAGCCCGCGGCGCCAAGCGAGAAGGGAAACAGGGAGTGAAAAAGGGACACTGGCGCAGCAGCGCCGTCTGGTTCGTTCTTCTGCTGCCGCTGCTCGTTGCGGCGTCGTGCAAGGCCTATATTGTGCATGTCATCGTGGTGAACCATACCGGCAGCGCGGTGAGTTTGCTTGAGGTGGATTATCCCAGCGCCAGCTTCGGCGTGAATTCCCTGCCCGCAGGCGCCGTGTATCACTACCACCTGCAATTGGAAGACAGCGGCCCGTTCAAGGTGCAGTACACCGACAGCAAGAAGCGTGAATGGAAGAGCACAGGCCCAACGGTGCATCAAGGGCAGGAGGGCGACGTTGAGATTGTGCTGATGCCCGGCGGGAAGACGCAGTTTCATCCGAAGCTGAATCCGCCGAATTGAGGTGTACCGCTCGGAATGCCGGCGTGCGATTACGGAAGGAGAACCTGAATATGGAGCTGGAAAAACTCAAGAGGATCGAGTTCCCGGCAAAAGAAAAGGTGGCTCTTGAAGCAGGGGTCTTATTCGAAACCGCCGCGTGCATCCAGATTCTGGCCGGGCATGCAACGCGCTTCGCCACAGTCGAGCTGCTCTTCGGTGCAGCGGCAATGGCATTTGGCGGTGGCGAGATGCTCTTTGGAGCTTCTCGCTGGCGCTGGGTGCCACTGATGTTTTCGTTTCTTCTTCTTGCCACCGGGTTCGTTCTTTCGATCCGGTGAGATAACTGGAGGAGAGATCCGCAGGCCGCTCTTTTCGACGACTTGTTGGCTTTGGCGATGACAGTAAGACCTACCGCATCTTTTGCTCTGCCTGTTGCGAAGGATGAGACTGACATGCGGTGAAATGTTTCAAACATCGTTCCATCTCAGGGTCAGCAAAACAGTTCTCTTCCTGCCAGCTCACCATCCCACGCTCTTGAATAACCGCGCTTTAGCGGGCTTCCAGTCTCCTCCTAGTTGGCTGTGAACTCGATGCAGGCAGCCCAAATGCCGGTTTTCAGCGTCAAAGAAAGTGAGTAGAGCGGCGTAAGTGTAAGTCGGCCGGAATGCTCGTGTGCTGGTGGAGGGCATGGGAAAAGCATTCAAGGTAGCGACACGAACAGCGCTTGCAAGTGTGGTGCTGATGTTGGCAACGGGACTCTGGGCACGTTCTCCCGTTCCCAGCCGTGCATCTTCCAACACGCCAACGACGCAGGCGCCGGCACCCGGCACCCCGGTGGGCAGCAACAAGCCTTTACCCAAACTGAATAAGCAGACAACTTCCCCCTGCACCCTGACCAAGAAGGAACTTAAACGGGAACAGAGGCACGAGAGGAAGCACAGGAACTCCCCCAAGAACATCAATGATGCAGAGCCGGGTCTGGTGCCGCTGAATTGTGCCGGCCCCAAAGCGGAAAAGGGCTTCGATCCTCACAGAGTAGTGGGCGTCGGCAGCGACATGATCAAGATCAGGCCCGGGAGCATTGAAGATGTGAGCGCGGTGGGCAAGCGCAACATCGGCGGCCGCGGCCTCGGCAACTGGTACTCCGTACAAGACGAAATCAAGATGGGAAAGCAGTACGCGGAGCAGGTAGACAAGAGTTCCGACCTGCTTAAAGACCCGGTGGTTGACGAGTACATTAACCGCATCGGCCAGAATATTGTGAGGAACTCTGACTGCAAGGTTCCGTTTACGATCAAAGTGATCGATTCAGACCAGATCAACGCCTTTGCGCTCCCTGGCGGCTTTTTCTACGTCAACACGGGCCTGATTATGGCTGCGGACGACGAGGCCGAGCTGGCCGGCGTGATGGCCCACGAAACAGCGCACGTCTGCGCGCATCACGCGGTACGCGAAATGACCCGCGAGCACTATGCGCAGTTGGGCATGATTCCCCTGATGATCCTGACGCCTTACACGTGGACGGGGTACGGCATCTACGAGGGCACGCAACTGGCCCTTCCCGTGGTGTTCCTCAAATTCTCACGCGATTTTGAGGCGCAGGCGGATTACTTGGGCGTGCAATATATGTACCGCGCCGGCTACGACCCGCAGGCCATGATTGACATGTTTGAGAAGATCGAAGCGCTGCAGAAGCGGAAACCGGGCCTTGTGGCGAAACTGTTCGATAACCATCCGGAAACGCCATCTCGCATTCTGCACACGCAGGAAGAGATTGCCGAGATTCTGCCGCCACGGGATGAGTATCTGGAAACGACGTCAGAGTTCAACAAGGTGAAGGCCCGCCTGGCGCGCATCGAAAACAAGCGCCGGCTCAACCAGCACCACCACTACAAGCCGTCGCTGCGCCGCGCCAGCAACACAGGACATAACGGCAGCGGCACCGATGCTACCTACCACCCAACCCTGCACCGCCGCAACGACAACTAAGAGCCTGGAGCGGTTCTCTTTCAGGTGTACACGGTTTCATATTCAGCGAGTTGAAAGAGAGCGGATCTTGCGCCCCCTGCGGAGGCTGATCACGCAAAACGAGACTTGGTCCCCAGGCTTGCGCCTGGGGCTACCGTCTTTCGCCCGCTGCGCGGGCGCTTGGCTGAGCGAGTGGTCACGCGATCCAGTTCACACCTGAAGGAGAACCGATATAACTGGGCTGCACTCAGCGCTCTCCAAGGCCGTTCTTCAGCAGGAATCAGCCTTACTGCACCGCTGTGTGCACCTAATCGTGTACCACGTCTTTGAACAGCGGTGATTGGAGCAGACTCATGAACTCGGTGTCGCTGGCCGCGAAGTTGATGGCAAGCTGCCCCGAGCTGGAGGTTACCGTGGTATCGTTCAACGCCGCCTTCTCCGCTGCCGTGCTGCTCATCTTGCGCACCAGAATGGCTGCCGTGAGTAGCGACGACATGGTGGCTGCCGTAAAGGTGTCGCCAGTAAGGATGGTCAGGTTGAAGTGCACGCCGTGCTCAAAGTCCATGTAGTACCAGGACTGCTGGAGCCGCTTTTTCACGGTGTCATAGTTGGTGACCGAGCCGGCCTGGCCCAGCACCTGGCGCATCATGGTCTGCGTGCCCTGGCTGTCAAGAATGCTCCACAGGTCTTCCGAGTCCACGCTGCGCATCGCGCTCATCATGGGGCTGTTGGTCAACATGCTGGGGGCATAGCCGTCGCGGGCATTGAGAGCCTTCTTTACCGCATCGTTGCCGCCGAAGACCATGGTCGAGGGATCGACAAAGCACAGCACCATCCCAGAGCGGCCCATCGGATAGATGTGGTTGCTGCGCAACACAGTCGGCTTGATCTTCTCTTTGCGGAAGTTGGCGAGAATGGTCTGCGTGTCGAACTGGCCCTGCGCAATGCCCACGGTGTCAAGGCTGTCACTGGACGTGCCGCTCCGGAAGAGCACAAATGCCAGCGTATTCACGTCATTATTGTCATTGAGCCCCGACTTGAGCAGCGCTGTCTCGAACTGTTTCAGCTCCGGCGGCATCACTTTGTCGCGCAGTTGCATGGCCGCATTTGAGTTCTGCATTGCGTTGTAGTCAATGACCACAAGCTGCTGCACGTCGTGCGGAATCGCCGAACGCGCATCGGTGGAAAGCTGCGCCGCCTGGGCCAGCGTAGCCGCTGCCACCAGCACGAGAACAAGGGAAAACTTCATCAGTGCCTTGAACAATTTCTCTCTTCCTCCGCAAGCCCTGCGACGATAGCCGTATCGCCGCTGCCGGCTTGCCATTTCCAGCATCCACAATGCCTTGCGGACACTTTCCATAATCGATCCACCTTCACTTCAGGCTTAACGGCCTGTGGCAAAGGTCATAATTCCAGTAGACCATTCCCTCGGCGGCTAAAGCCGCACTCATAATTAAGCCACTTACGGCACGGCTGAAGCCCGTGCCCTTTCAAAAACCGGGCGTTCACCACCGGATGTTAAGCTGCTGAACCGCCTGCTCCAACTATGCACCGGCCCGCCTAACTGCTCTGCACGGCTCCTTCCGGCCATGGCAAGGGGGATTTCAACCGATATTCCAGAATTCTGGCCTGTGGATCAAACCCGCTTAATTGACGCATCCATTCGCTTTCCCGCTCACAGGCAGCTTCTGGAATCAGTCCGATCACTTCTCCTGTCACGATGGCGGTCTTGTACCGCTCTGCCAGCATAGACACCCTGTTGTAGACCTTGGAGAGCGAGGTGGCGCGAAAGTCCGTGATGTTCATAGAGAGTTGCGCGCGTCCGTTAACCAGCACGCCCATGGCCTTGAGGCCTTTCAACCCGCCTGACGCCGCCCGAATTTCGCGCGCGATCGCCCGGGCCATGGATACGTCAGACGAATCGAAGTAAAGGTTGTACGCCACCAGAAACTTGCGCGCTCCCACGGCACATGCGCCAGCGGTTGGGTGCAGTGCAGGCCCGCCCAGGTCCGGCCTGCGCGAGGGATCTTTGACGGCCATATCCATGAGCCCCTCGAACTGGCCACGCCGCACATTTTCAAGGTTGGCGCGGTCTGGCCGCGAGGCCGCAGCCCCGTAGAAGAACACCGGAACGCCATACCGGCGCCAGATCTCCAGGCCGGCCTGGCGCGCCAGGAGCACGCACTGCTCCAGCTTGATACCGGAGACGGGCACAAACGGAATAACGTCTGCAGCGCCAATGCGCGGATGCACGCCCTGCTGCCGGGTGAGGTCGATGAGTTCCACGGCCTTGCCAACGCCGCGCACCGCGGATTCGACAACAGCCGCAGGCTCTCCGGCGATGGTTACCACCGAGCGGTTGTGATCGGCGTCCATGGACCAGTCCAGGAGGTGAACTCCGTCTCCACGCATCGCGCTCACGATCGCTTCGACACACTGCGAGTCCATACCCTCTGAAAAGTTCGGAACGCACTCGACAACCGCTTCGCTCAACTAACCTCCAACCTGCTCTGCAAGGACCCGCCGGCCGGGGTCTATCGCCAGAAGGTGTATCCAACCTGGATCTGGACGCTGGCATTCACGCCTGGGTTGCGGTCGCCCAGCGAAGCCGACGAGATGTGCACCGCGTTCACGCCCAGATCGAGCGAGCGGCCCGAGCGCATGAAGTAGTGGATCCCAAAGCCTCCCTGCGGCTCGAAGTTCCACACGGACGTCGCTCCGGGGGTGCCATGCGGCACGAGTTGGTCTGGCGGGAACTTGTGGAAGGTGTAGATCAGTCCACCGGCCGCCTGAAACCACGGATGAATCCGCCCCCAGTGGTGCGCAAAATCCCAGCGCAGAATCACCGGCGTCATCGCCAGGCCATGGAACGTTCCGCCGCCAAATGGAACCACGAAGTTTTGGCCCTCGTAGTTGACAGTCTCGTTGTGGGGCGGCGGTGTAAACGCCATCCATATCGGCGTGATGTTGCCGCCCAGCTCAAACTGGCCGCTGAAGCGACCCGCCCTTATCACCGGCGTGAGTACCTTACCCAACTGAACGCCGGCCCAGACAAACTTGTAGTCTGAGCGGTTGCCTACGCCAGTGCCCCAGTTAAAGATGGGCCCGTACTCCCAACTCCGCTCCATGCGGGCACGGGCGGCGGGGCTGGCGGGCGCTTTGTCACTTGCGGCAGATGTTGAAGGGGTTTCGGCGGAAGCAATCGTCAATCCTGCCATTGAGGCTGCCAGCAGAACGAGCAATAGATACCTTGCACTTGGGCGCAACGCTTTTCTCTTCTCCTTTGCGGATTCCCCGCTCTCAAAAAAAGACCGCCACAACCGGGCGGCCTTTCCAGTGCCTGCCAGAGGACGCTTCAGCCGGCGGCGTGCTCCATCTGCGTTGCGTCCATATCAAAATTTGAGTAGACGTTCTGTACATCGTCGCTGTCTTCCAGCGCTTCCAGCAGCCGGACCATCTGGCTGGCCGCAGTACCTTCAAGCCGCGTATAGGTGGACGCAATCATGGTCACTTCGCTCATGACCGTGGGAATTTCGGCGGCCTTTACGGCTTCAGCCACGGCCTCGTGCGCCGCGGGCTCCGTGGTGATCTCCCAAGTGTCGCCCTGGTCGCTGAGGTCTTCGCCGCCGTGTTCCAGCACGATGTCCATCAACTGTTCTTCAGTAGCTGCGGATTTTTCGATGGCGATGATGCCCTTCTTGGAGAACATGAACCGCACCGAACCGGACTCACCCAGGTTTCCGCCGTTCTTTGAGAAGCAATGGCGAATCTCGCTGACGGCGCGATTGCGGTTGTCGGTCAGAACCTCCACAAGAATGGCTACTCCGCCCGGGCCGTACCCCTCGAAGGTAATCTCCTCGTAAGTGGCGCCTTCAATCTCACCTGTACCGCGCTGGATAGCCCGCTTGATGTTGTCAGCCGGCATATTTTCCGCCTTTGCGGCCAGAATTGCCGTGCGCAGCCGTGGATTGCCGTCCGGGTCGCCGCCGGAACGGGCAGCGATGGTGATCTCCTTGATTAGACGAGTGAAAGCCTTGCCGCGCTTTGCGTCGAGCGCGCCCTTCTTGTGCTTAATTGTGGCCCATTTTGAGTGGCCTGACATGACGACCTCAGGTGGTGAAAAGTAACAGCGCTGACACGCGCCTGAGATGTGAGTATACCATCCGCAGCTATGCCTCAGATACAGGCCCTGACGCCACTCCGAGCCGTTCGCAGAGCTGTTGAGTGCTTATTTCCGGAGCGCCTTGGCCTTGCGCCGGTCGAGCGCCTGCGGCCATCGTTGGGCCTCCAGAACGTCAAGAAACAGTGCCAGCAGAATGGGCCCGACGACTTCAACAACCATCATCGCTTCAAACTTACCGGTGCGATGAATGAAGGTGGCCAGCGCCACTCCAATGATGACGGCGTTGATGCTCAGCCACACGCAGGCAATGCGCCGGTGCCAGAAAGCCAGAGCACACGCGGGCAGGATCGTGAGCGAGTTCACAACGGAGGCAAAGATATCGAAGTAGCTGTCCGTTGGGCCTTTGGTGATGAATGGCGCCAAAACGAAAGGCATGAATCCCCACAGCATGCCTACGACCAGCAGAGCGCGCAGCCAGAAGCGCCGCAACTGTATTTTTTGGTCGACTGCTATCGCATCGGTCATGAAATCACATCCCGCCCAAGATAACCAAGTCACTTCTGCTCATGCAGTTATGCGCACATCAAAGACAATGCATTAGGTTTTAATTGCAATCTTTTGAAATGCAATTAGATATCAAGAGAACACCTCTGCAACTTCCAGTTTCGCGCCCTGACGATCCTTGTCGGAAACAATCGGCTCTCCGGCTGAGACCGGCCAGGGAATCGCCAGGTCAGGATCGTTCCACAGGATTGTCCGCTCGCCAGAGGGCGAATAGTAGTCCGTCACCTTGTAAGCAAAGCCGGCCACATCGCTCAAGACGAGAAACGCGTGCCCGAATCCCTCCGGAATCCATAGTATCTTTCCGTTCTCGCCGCTCAGTTCGACTGCCACATGCCTGCCAAACGCCGGCGAGCTTCGCCGAAGGTCCACGGCGACATCCAGCACCGCCCCATGCGTCACCCGCACCAGCTTTCCCTGCGGCTGGATGACCTGGTAATGAATGCCGCGCAGCACGTTCTTCTTCGACAGAGAAAAGTTATCCTGCGGCCAGACGGTTGGCAAGCCTGCCGCGGACATTTCCTTTTCGTTATAGCTCTCGAAGAATGCCCCGCGGCTATCCCGATAAATGGACGGAGTGAGCAGCAGCACCCCCGGCAGTGCGGTTTCTTCAATCTTCATCCCTAGTCTGCCCCCGGTCCGAAATTCGATCCGAAATACGGTTCGCGAAGCAGCCCCAGAAGGTACTGACCGTATCCGTTTTTGGCGATGGGTGCGGCCAGCGCCTGAAGTTGCTCAGCATCGATAAAGCCCTGCCGGTACGCGATCTCCTCAGGGCATGCGATGTTCAGCCCCTGCCGGCGCTCGATGGTATGCACGAACAGAGCCGCCTCAAGCAGCGATTCGTGAGTGCCCGTATCGAGCCACGCCATGCCCCGGCTCATAATCTCCACGTTCAGCTTGCCTGCATCGAGATAGCGCTGGTTCAGGTCAGTGATTTCAAGCTCGCCGCGCGCCGAGGGTTTCAGAGTGGCGGCGATCTTCGCTACGTCGTTGTCGTAAAAGTAGAGCCCCGTAACCGCATAGCGGGACTTGGGCGCTTTCGGCTTCTCCTCGAGGCTGAGAACGCGGCCCGCGCCGTCGAACTCGACAACTCCGTAGCGCTCAGGATCTTCCACGGGATACGCAAACACCGTGGCGCCCTGCTCCAGAGCCGCAGCCCGCTGAAGCTGGCCGGAGAATCCCTGCCCGTAGAAAATGTTGTCTCCGAGAACAAGCGCGCATGGGCTGTTGCCGATAAACTCGCGCCCGATGAGGAACGCCTGAGCCAGCCCTTCAGGTTTGGGCTGGACCGCATATTGCAGATCGAGTCCCCAACGCTTGCCGTCGCCGAGCAGGTCGCGGAATCGCCCGGTATCCTGCGGCGTGGAGATGATGAGGATCTCACGCACCCCGGCGAGCATCAGCGTGCTCAGCGGATAGTAGATCATCGGCTTGTTGTAGACCGGCAGAAGCTGCTTGGAAACGACATGCGTGACGGGGTAGAGCCGTGTGCCCGAACCGCCAGCGAGAATGATCCCTTTCATATGTCCCTCATAACCTGGGCTTCACAACACGGGCCGCTCCCCGTAATTGCGCTCAATCCATTCGCGGTACGTGCCAGTGCGAACGCCGTCGACCCAGGCCGCGTTGTCAAGATACCAGCGGACGGTCTTGCGCAGGCCGGACTCGAACTGCTCCGCCGGCTTCCAGGCGAGATCGCGCGTAATCTTGGTGGCGTCAATGGCGTAGCGGCGGTCATGGCCGGGCCGATCCTTGACGTAAGTGATCAAGCTCCTTCGCGATGCTTTGCCTGGCTCCGGCCGCATTTCGTCGACCAGGTCGCAGATTGTTCCCACCACGTCGATGTTTGCGCGCTCGCTGTTGCCGCCCACGTTGTAGGTTTCGCCGACGCGGCCACGGTCCAGTACGGTGCGAATGGCCGAGCAGTGATCCTCGACAAACAGCCAGTCGCGCACGTTCTTTCCGTCGCCGTAGACGGGCAGCGGCTTGCCCTCTAGCGCATTGAGGATCACCAGCGGAATCAGCTTTTCAGGAAACTGAAACGGCCCGTAGTTGTTTGAGCAGTTGGTGGTGAGCACCGGCAGGCCAAAGGTGTGGCAGTACGCCCTGACAAGGTGATCGGACGCGGCCTTCGATGCCGCATAAGGGCTGTTGGGCGCATACGGAGTGGTTTCAGAAAAAGCCGGATCGTCAGGCCCCAACGTGCCGTAGACCTCGTCCGTGGACACATGGAGGAATCGGAAGGCGGCCCGGTCCGCCGGGGGCATCTCTGCCCAGTAGCGCTTTGCCTGGTCGAGCAGCGTAAAGGTCCCCTGGACGTTGGTCCGGATGAACTCGCCGGGGGAGTCTATGGAGCGGTCCACATGGCTTTCAGCAGCAAAGTGAACCACGGCCCGTGGCTGGTGCTCGCGCAGCAGCCGTCCGACCAGTTCCGCGTCACAAATGTCGCCCCGGACCAGTTGGTAGCGCGCGTCGCCTTCTAGCGCAGCAAGGTTTGCCGCGTTTCCCGCGTAGGTGAGCAGATCGAGATTGACGACGGGCGTACCGGCGTTTGCAGTCCAGTGCAAAACAAAATTTGAGCCGATGAAACCCGACCCGCCCGTGACAAGTATTGAATCTCGCGTAGAGGCCTCCGAATCGACAGTATACGGCACAAAAAGCGCCGCGAAGTATAATGTAATGCGCGGCTTTCCACAGCGGGAATGCCGCCGCAACCTGAAGATGCACAAGCGAAAACGGCGAATTTTCGATATATTAAAGATTCAGACTAGTCTCGCGCGCGGCTAGGCCTGCTGAGGCAAGCCCTTCGATGATCGTCAAGGCGATTTTCCCCTGGTGGATTCGCGGCGCGCAGGTGTCCTTGGTGACGCACAACTCTATTTGAAACGGAACACATCCATGGAAAAGGCCGCCATGCAATCTACGAGTCTTCACACCGGCGTTCCTGAGCCACAGGGACTTTATCATCCCCAGAATGAGCACGATAACTGCGGCATGGGGCTGGTAGCCAGCATACGTGGCGAGAAGAGCCACGACATTATCCGCAAGGGCATCGAGGTTCTGATCAACCTTACCCATCGCGGTGCGGCCGGCTGCGACCCGGAGACCGGCGATGGCGCCGGCATTCTCATCCAGATTCCACACGCTTTTTTTGTGCGCGAATGCGCCGAGTTGGGCATGACCCTGCCGGACCTCGGCGAGTACGGCGTGGCCATGTGCTTCCTACCGGTTGAAAAGCACAGCCGCCTGCGCTGCGAAGGTGTCTTTGAGCGCATCACGGAGGAGGAAGGCGCCACTGTGCTCGGCTGGCGCGACACGCCGGTGAACGGCGACGCGATCGGCCGCGAAGCGCGTAATTCGCAGCCTTACATCGAACAGCTTTTTGTCGGCCGTCCGGAGGGTATGGACGAGGACACCTTCGAACGCCTTCTCTACAAGATTCGCCGCCGCACGGAAAACGAGATTGCCGCCTCGGATATCGAGGACAAGGAGACGTTCTACGTTCCCTCGCTCTCCTGCCGCACCATTATCTACAAGGGGCTGATGCTGGCTCCGCAGATTGAGAAGTTTTACTTCGAGCTGGCCAATCCGCTGGTTAAGAGCGCGCTGTGCCTGATCCACCAGCGCTTCTCTACGAACACGTTTCCGAGCTGGAAGCTGGCGCACCCTTACCGCTACGTGGCGCACAACGGCGAGATCAACACCATCCGCGGCAACATAAGCTGGATGAACGCCCGGCAGTCGGTGATGAAGAGCCCGCTGCACGGCACGGAGATTGACAAGCTTTACCCCGTGGTCATGCCCGGCGGCAGCGACTCCGCATCGCTGGACAATGCCGTGGAGTTCCTTTACCAGTCCGGCCGTTCGCTGCCCCACGTGATGGCCATGCTCATTCCGGAAGCGTGGTCGGGCAATCCCGACATGGACGAGGACAAGCGCGCTTTCTACGAGTACCACGCCTCGCTGATGGAGCCGTGGGACGGTCCCGCCGCGATTGCATTCACGGACGGCCGCGTGATTGGCGCTACGCTTGACCGGAACGGGCTGCGCCCCGGGCGCTACATCGTAACCAAGGACGACATCGTGGTGCTGGCCTCCGAAGCCGGCGTGCTCGATGTACCCGCTGAGGACGTGAGCAAGAAGGGACGGCTGCAGCCGGGCCGCATGTTCCTTGTCGACACGGTTCAGAAGCGCATTATCTCTGACGCTGAGATCAAGAAGATGCTGGCCGGCCGCCAGAATTATGGGGAGTGGCTTGAGAAGCAGCAGGTCACCATGGAAATGCTGCCCGAGCCTACCCGCGTCATTGCCTCGAATCACGAGACGCTGCAGCGCCGCCAGCGCGCCTTCGGCTACAGCGAAGAGGATCTGCGGATTCTGCTTGAGCCCATGGCTGCCCATGGACAGGAGCCGATAGGGTCCATGGGGACAGACGTGCCTCTGGCCTGCCTCTCAGATCGTCCACAGTCACTTTTCAGCTACTTCAAGCAGCTCTTTGCGCAGGTCACCAATCCGCCTATCGACCCTATCCGCGAAGAGCTGGTGATGTCGCTCATCAGCTACATCGGCACCGAGCGCAACATCCTGAAGGAAGGCCCCGAGAACTGCCACACGCTCAAGCTTCCGCATCCCATCCTTACGAACCGGGATCTGGAGAAGCTGCGCCGCGTTTCGTCAGGCGATCTGCTGGCGACCACGCTGACTACGCTCTTCCGTGCAGCCGATGGCGAAGCCGGCCTGAAGCACGCACTCGACGACCTGAGCAAGCGCGCCGCCCATGCCGTCAACTCCGGTTACTCGCTGCTGATTCTTTCAGACCGCGGCGTGGATGCCACGTATGCGCCCATCCCGAGCCTGCTGGCTATGGCTGCTGTGCACAACCGCCTGGTTCGCGACAAGACGCGCACCCAGGTTGCCCTGATCATCGAGAGCGGCGAACCGCGCGAGGTAATGCACTTTGCCCTGCTCATCGGTTATGGCGCAAGTGCAGTCAACCCCTTCCTGGCTATTGAGACCATTCAGGATCTCAAGCTGCGCGGCCTGCTGCCGGAGAACGTGACGGCCGAGCAGGCGGAAAAGAACTTCGTGAAGGCCATCAACAAGGGACTGCTGAAGACTATCTCGAAGATGGGCATCAGCACGCTGCAGAGCTATCGCGGCGCCCAGGTGTTTGAGGCCGTGGGGCTCAACAAGGAACTGACGGAGAACTATTTTGCCGGAACGGCCTCGCGCGTTGAGGGCGTTGGCCTGGACGTGCTGGCACGCGAAGCTCAGATGAAGCACGCGTACTCCCTCCAGCCTTTCACCGACTCCGAGACCGATCTCGCAGTCGGCGGGCAGTATCAATACCGCGAAGACGGCGAGTATCACTTGCTCAATCCGCTGACCATCAGCAAGGTACAGCATGCGGTGCGGCAGAACAACTTCTCGACGTTCCAGGAGTATACGGATCTGATTGACAATCAGAACCGGAACCTGTGCACGCTGCGCGGACTGCTGCAGCTCAAGTACTCTGACAAACCGGTTCCGATTGAAGAGGTAGAGCCGGCAAAGGAGATCGTCAAGCGCTTCACGACCGGCGCCATGAGCTTCGGGTCTATCAGTAAAGAGGCGCACGAAACCCTCGCCATCGCCATGAACCGCATCGGCGGCATGTCCAACACCGGCGAGGGCGGCGAAGACGAGGCGCGTTTTACGCCCGATCCCAATGGCGATCTGCGCCGCAGCGCGGTGAAGCAGGTGGCCAGTGGACGGTTTGGCGTCACGACGAACTACCTGGTGAACGCCACCGAGTTGCAGATCAAGATGGCGCAGGGCGCAAAGCCCGGCGAGGGCGGCCAGTTGCCCGGCCACAAGGTGGACAAGGAAATTGCGCGCATCCGCCACTCGATCCCCGGCGTGGGACTGATTTCGCCTCCGCCACACCACGACATTTACTCGATCGAGGACCTGGCGCAACTCATCTACGACCTGAAGAACGTCAATCCCAAGGCGCGGATTGCCGTGAAGCTGGTCTCCGAGGTGGGCGTGGGCACGGTTGCGGCCGGTGTCTCAAAAGCGCACGCCGACGTTGTGCTCATCTCCGGCGATTCCGGCGGGACCGGCGCTTCGCCTCTGAGCTCGATCAAGCACGCGGGTCTGCCATGGGAGTTGGGCCTGGCTGAGACGCAGCAGGTGCTGCTGCTCAACGATCTGCGCAGCCGCATCAAAGTGCAGACCGACGGCAAGTTGCAGACCGGCCGCGATGTGGTCATCGCCGCGCTGCTCGGCGCCGAGGAGTTTGGCTTTGCAACCATGCCGCTCATCTCGATGGGCTGCATCATGATGCGCAAGTGCCACTTGAACACCTGTGCCGTGGGTATTGCGACGCAGGATCCGGTGCTGCGCGAGCGCTTCACCGGCCAGCCAGAGCACATCATCAACTTCTTCTTCTTTATCGCGGAGCAGATGCGCCAGCACATGGCCAAGCTCGGCTTCCGCACCATGAACGAGATGATCGGCCGCGTAGACAAGATTGACGCCTCGATCGCCGATGCACACTGGAAGGCGAAGGGCATCAACCTTTCTCAGATTCTCTACTTCCCTGCTCTGCCCTCGCGCGTTGCCCGCCGCTGTGTACAGGCGCAGGACCATGGTCTGAACCGCGCGCTGGATCACGCTCTGATCGAGAAGGCCAAGCCGGCACTTGAATCGAAGACGGCGGTTACCGGCAACTTTGCCATCCGCAACGTTCACCGGACGGTGGGCGCCATGCTGGGCGGCGAGATTGCGCGGCGCTATGGCTCCGCGGGGCTGCCTGAGAGCACGATTCACTTCCGCTTCCGCGGCTCCGCCGGCCAGAGCTTTGGCGCGTTTGTTCCCAACGGCGTCACGCTGGAACTGGAAGGCGACGCCAACGATTACCTTGGCAAGGGCCTCTCCGGCGGCCGCATCATTGCGTATCCACCCAAGACCTCACCTTTCCTGCCCGAAGAAAGCATCCTGGTGGGCAACGTTGTGCTTTACGGAGCGACGAGCGGTGAAGTCTTCCTCAATGGCATCGCCGGCGAGCGTTTCGCCGTACGTAACTCCGGCGCCGTTGCCGTGGTGGAAGGCGTTGGCGATCACGGTTGCGAGTACATGACCAACGGCTTCGTCGTGGTCCTTGGATCTACCGGGCGCAACTTTGCAGCCGGCATGAGCGGTGGCATCGCCTTTGTCTACGACGATCAGGGCGACTTCTCCACGCGCCGCTGCAACAAGTCCATGGTTGACCTGGAGCCGCTGGTGCTGGACGAAGACGTGCACCGCGTGCGTCATATGCTTGAACGTCACCGCGATTTTACCGGCAGCCCGCGCGCTGCCTGGGTGCTGGAGCACTGGGCGACGGAGCAGGCCAGGTTCATCAAGGTATTCCCGCACGAGTACAAGCGCGTGCTGGGCGTGGCCCGCACCGAACAGGTCTACGTCGCTCCCATCAATTCGTCGCCTCTGGTGACGGCAACAGAGGTGCAGCATGGGTAAGGTTACAGGTTTTCTTGAAATTCAACGTGAGCAGCCCCAGCGCCGCAAGGCCGAGGAGCGCATCAAGGACTGGTTCGAAATCTACGAGCCATTCCCCGAAGATAAGCAGCGCGAGCAGGGCGCGCGCTGCATGGACTGCGGCGTGCCGTTCTGCCACACCGGCTGCCCGGTGAACAACATCATTCCCGACTGGAACGACCTGGTCTACAACGCGCGCTGGGAAGCGGCCATCCGCCGCCTGCACGCGACCAACAACTTTCCTGAGTTCACGGGCCGCATCTGCCCCGCGCCGTGCGAGGCGGCCTGCGTGCTGGGCATCAACCAGCCGCCGGTCTCCATCAAGCTCATCGAGAAGAGCATTGTGGAGCGCGCCTGGGACGAGGGCTGGATTCATCCGGAGCCGCCGGAGGAAAACACCGGCATGCGCGTCGCCGTGGTGGGCAGCGGACCTTCGGGCCTGGCCGCCGCACAGCAGCTTCGCCGCGCCGGCCACTCCGTGACGGTGTATGAAAAGAACGACCGCATCGGCGGCCTGCTGCGCTACGGCATTCCCAACTTCAAACTGGAGAAGTGGGTTGTCGATCGCCGTATCCGCCAGATGAAGGACGAGGGCGTTCAGTTTGTAACCAACGCCCATGTGGGCGTGAACACTTCGGTTGAGGAGCTGCGCGAGAACTTTGACGCCATCCTGCTTTGCGGCGGCTCAGAGCAGCCGCGGAACCTGAATATTCCCGGCCGCGAACTGAAGGGCATCCATTTCGCCATGGAGTTCCTGCCGCAGCAGAACCGTCGCAACGAAGGCGACCCCGAGGAAAAGATCGTCTCCGATCCTTCGGAAGCCATCCTCGCCACCGGGAAGAACGTGATCATCATCGGCGGCGGTGACACGGGCGCAGACTGCCTGGGCACGAGCCATCGGCAGGGCGCTAAGAGCATTCACCAGTTCGAGATCATGCCCAAGCCCCCGGCGGAACGTTCAGAGAGGACGCCGTGGCCTCTGTGGCCGCTGCAGTTGCGCACGGAAAGCTCGCACGAAGAGGGCGGTATCCGCGACTGGAGCATCAACAGCATTAAGTTCACCGGCGACGAAAACGGCAATGTGAAGAAGCTTCACTGCGTCCGCGTGGGCCCGCCGCCCAAATTTGAAGCGATTCCTGATTCCGAGTTTTCGCTCGATGCCGATCTTGTGCTGCTCGCCATGGGCTTCCTTGGCCCGGTGCGCAACGGCATGATTGAGCAGTTGGGCCTGGAACTGGATCAGCGCGGCAACGTGGCTACTACTGACTTCATGAGCTCGGTAGATGGTGTCTTCGCCGCCGGCGACATGCGCCGCGGCCAGTCACTTGTGGTGTGGGCTATCAGTGAAGGCCGTAAGGCCGCAGCGGCCGTAAACAAGTACCTGATCATGAAGAGAGAAACGCGCCCCGCTCGGGAGCGCGTGCTGGCCTGATCGCTTTCGACCACTGAAATTGAAGATCCCAGGTCCCGATTCATGAGACCTGGGATTTTTGTAACTCCCTTCCTTTCAATCATCCCTTTCTTTCTGTGCCCGCAGCCCTTTTTGCTCGCACCCGTTAATGATATTGTCAAATTCAACCCGCACCGCATTTAGAGGATGCGGATCATCCCGAAATCTTCCCATTCGGTAGCGCACGTTTTCTTGCTCCGGCAGCTTCGTCTTTAGACTTTCTCGATTCTCCGGAGTGTACGGTGGAGGTGTCGCTCTGCCCCTTTTTGATAACGATTTGAAAGGCGAACCAGTAGATGACTCAATCCTACGAAGAGACCGATGCCAGCCTTGTACTGACTGTCGAAGAGATCGCAAGCCTTGCGGAAGAAGGTGGAAGGCCCGCGGACACGCTGCTGAATGTTGTTGCGCTGATCGCCTCGCGGTTTCAGGCCGATGTGTGCTCCGCGTATCTGCTTGAGCCCGACCGCAATAATCTTGTGCTGGCTGCCACTCTGGGACTTCATCCGCGCTGCATCGGCAAGTTGCGCATGCCGCTCAATGAAGGTTTGGTGGGACTGGTGGCAGAAAAGGTGCTGCCCGTACCGGTGGAAGATGTCCGCAATCATCCCCGCTTCAAGTATTTCAAGGAATCCGGCGAAGAGGATTACCACTCGTTCCTCGGCGTGCCTCTCATCGACCGCGGAATCCTGCAGGGCGTTCTGGTGGTTCAAACCAAGGAGCCGCGGAGCTTCCGCGAAACCGAAGTCCGCATGCTGGTGGAAGCTGCGAACCAGGTGGCTCCCGTTGTGAGCGAAGCGCGCACTCTCGACCGCTTCATCGCACCGGTACAGGAGCGTCTCTGGTCATTGGCCCGCAACGTCTGGTGGAGCTGGGATCACGACTGCATCACGCTGTTCCGCGACCTAAATCCCGCGCGCTGGCGGCAGCTGAATCAGAACCCCATCTCGCTGTTGAATGAAACGCCGCTGGCTGAGATCGACCGCCGCGCAACGGAGCTGGTCCTCCACAGCCGCATCAATCACGTTTATCGCCGCCAGCAGGAGTACCAGAAGTCCGACCGCACCTGGGGAGCGATTAATGCGGGCATTTTGCATCCCCGCCCCGTGGCGTACTTCTCCGCCGAGTTCGGGTTGCACGAATCACTGCCCATTTACTCGGGCGGTCTCGGCGTTCTTGCCGGCGACCACATCAAGAGCGCATCCGACCTGGGCATTCCGCTTGTCGGCCTGGGCCTTTTCTACGGACAGGGCTACTTCCTGCAGCGCCTGGACAAGAATGGCTGGCAGTGCGAGGACTACATCCAGACTGATGTGAACCAACTGCCCATGCAACCGGCCATCGGCAAGAACGGCGAGCCGGTGGTGATTGAGATTCAAACCCGCCGCGGTGTGCTCCGCGCCAAGGTGTGGCAGGTCAAAGTGGGACGCTGCGATCTGCTCCTGCTTGACTCCAACGTGGCCGGCAACGCTCCGGAAGACCTGGAGCTGACCTCGCGCCTCTATGGCGGCGACGGCCGCACGCGCATCCGCCAGGAGGTGCTGCTGGGGGTTGGCGGTTATCGCGCGCTCAGGGCCATGGGCATCACGCCCGGCGTACTGCATTTGAACGAAGGGCACAGCGGCTTCGCCGTCTTTGAGGCCATCCGGACGCGGATGGAGGAGGAAGGTATCAGCTTTGAGGCAGCGGCCAGCATGATTCCGCGCGAGGTGATCTTCACCACGCACACGCCCGTGCCCGCCGGCCACGATCGCTTCCACGCCGATCTCATCGAGGAGCATCTGGGGCCCCTGCGCGAGCAGCTCGGCATCTCGCATGAGAACCTGATGGGCTTTGGCAGGCAGTACCCGACGGACAGCGGCGAACCCTTTTGCATGACGATTCTGGGCCTCAAGCTTTCGCGCCGCGCCAATGCGGTTTCATCGCTGCACGGCGAAGTGTCACGCGCCATGTGGAAGGGGCTCTATCCCAATCGCCCCGAAGATGCTGTGCCCGTTGGCCACATTACCAACGGCGTTCACGTTCCATCGTGGCTGGCGCCGCAAATGTGCCGCCTCTACGACCGCCATCTTGGCGTAGGCTGGCAGCGCCAGAGCGGGACGCCCAATACCTGGGAGGCCATTGAGAACGTAGACGACGGCGAGTTGTGGGAGACTCACCTGAGCCTGAAGGCGCAACTGCTTGCCTTCGTGCGCCGCCGCGCGCAGGAGCAGGCGCAACGCCGCGACGAATCGCCCGAAGCGGTGCAGGAGCTGGGCAAAATCCTCTCGCCCGACGCGCTTACCATCGGCTTTGCACGCCGCTTTGCAACGTATAAGCGCGCCAACCTGATTCTTGCCGACATAGAGCGGCTGGCCTCGATGGTCAACGATCCCAAGCGCCCCGTGCAGTTCGTCTTCGCGGGCAAGGCACATCCTCATGACGAGCCCGGCAAGCGCGTCCTGCAGCAGATTGCCTCCATGATGCGCGACTCGCAATTTGCCGACAAATTTGTCTTCATTGAGGACTACGACATCAACGTGGGGCGCTACCTGGTACAGGGTGTGGATGTGTGGCTCAACAATCCGCGCCGGCCGTTGGAAGCCTCGGGCACCAGCGGACAAAAGGTGGTGCTCAACGGGGGCCTGAATCTCTCCGTGCTCGATGGCTGGTGGGCCGAGGCGTACGACGGCCTCAACGGCTTCGCCATCGGCACCGGCAGAACGCATTCCGACATGAACGTGCACGACACACGCGACGGCGAAGATCTCTACCGCGTGCTGCGCGACGAGGTGATCCCGCTGTATTACCAGCGCGACCGCGACGGCCTGCCGAGGGGCTGGATCCAGCGCATGAAGCGGACGATTCGCACGCTGGGCTGGCGCTTCAACGCCGACCGCATGGTGATGGATTACACGCAGAAGTGCTACATTCCGGCAGCGGGAGGGACGTCAAGCGAGATCAAAGCGCTGTGCTGATCAGGATGTTTGGGGTCTTGTGCGCCCGTGGGAGGGAATGGGCTGGGAAGCTTCAGGAGTTCGCGCCTTTGTCTTAAACAAGGGGCGCGATCATTCCCTCGATCTTCGCCTCCGCCGTGCCTCATTCGCCATAGACATTTCTCGTTCGACCACCTCAATGCACCGCAACAGCCCGGCATCGGTGGTCAGAATCGTCCAACCATTGTGGGACGCCACGGAGCACAAGAGCATATCTACCTCGCCGCATTGCACCCCGTGCCGACGGCAGAGATTATCCATTCGTGCTGCCCGGACATAGTCTGCCGATTCAATAGGCTCATCGGCGAAAGCTTCCATCCGCTGGCGTACCTTCTCGAATTGCTCCTCGTGCTTAATACCCGACAGAACCTCCTGCCGAACCGGCCCAACAATCGCCACGCGACCGTCTCTTATCGCCTCAGCCAGCGTCTCAACCATGCGCCGCTCCTCAGCGCTCATGCCCAATGTGCCCTTCCTGCGCCGCAAAGCGAGGGACCACACACAACTATCCACAAGCACTTTCACGCATCAGCCTCAATACGGTCCAAATTGCGGCTGCGCCGCGCGCTGTAGCCCTCATCGAAATCGATCGTGCCAAATAGATCAAGTACCGCAAGCTGCTTCCGGCGGGCAACATACTCCTGCAATGCCACCGTCACCGCCTCTTTTTTCGTCCCATGTTTGCCCACGCGCCGAGCTTCCTCGATCAGTTTGTCGTCGATCGCCAAATTGGTGGCCATATCTCTACCTCATAATGTGTATATTATCACACATATGATTGTGTAGTATTTTCAAGATTATCTACACTTTCGTGCTCTCAACGCACCGGAAATACCTGCGAGATGACGGCGTAAACAGTGCCCATGCGATCAGCGCGAAGATTACCGCGTGCATGGCCATTTGTGTATACGAATGAAAGGCGCTCAGAACCACGTGGAACCCAATCCACACCACTGCCAGCCATCGCGCCCAGTTGTGGCCGCGCAGTAGAAATGCGCCGGCTACAACAGCCAGAATCTCCGTGAGTTCCACCCAGAGGCTGCCTTGCCGCATCGCCCATAGCTCGGGAAAGTGGTATGCGAAGCCGATAACGCCGACAGCCAGATACACGAGCGCCACAATCAACACCGGCACAGGGCGCTTTCTTACGCTCATTGCTTCACCTCAATCCGCAACCTTGGGCATGCCAGTGAAGGCTGGCCTCAGCCGACCAACTCCATGGCGCGGATCGTCTCTTTGCGGACGGTGAGGCGCTCGATGAGGTCAGTGCGAGCCTCATAGCCACGGCCGGGCGTATCGGGCACAACGATCTCCCCTTCGGATGTCACCGTAATCTCCGGTTCCACGATGTCTTCAGCCCAATATCTAGCTGAAGCCGAAACATCGCCAGGCAGCACGAAGTTTTCCAGCGTGGATAGCGCAATGTTGTGCGCGCGGCCGATGCCTGTCTCAAGCATGCCGCCGCACCAGACCGGAATGCCGCGCTCCTGCGCCGCGTTGTGCACAGCGATCGCCTCAGAGAATCCACCCACACGCCCCAGCTTGATGTTGATGATCTTGCACGACTCCATTTCAATGGCCGCCAGCGCATCGCGCCGGTTGCGGATGGACTCGTCGAGGCAGATGGGGGTCTGAATCCGTTTTTGCAGCAGCGAGTGGAAGTAGAAATCGTCGTGCCACATGGGCTGCTCGATCATGAGCATGTCAAAGGCGTCAAAGGCAATGAGGTGATCGGTGTCGCGCATACGGTATGCCGAGTTGGCGTCGCAACTGAATGCGATGTCGGGCCAGCGATTGCGGACTGCCTCAAAGACTTCTACATCCCAGCCTGGCTTGCACTTCAGCTTGATGCGCTGATAACCAGCGGCAAGCTCGCGCTCAATGGTCTCCATCAATTCGGGAATGGACGGTTGAATTCCGAGTGAAACGCCGCAGGGAATCTTCTCCTGCACGCCTCCAAGCAGATGCGCAAGCGGTATGCCCTCGCGTTGAGCCTCGATGTCCCAGATGGCATTTTCCAGCGCGGCCTTGGCCATGCGGTTGTCACGCACCTGTTTGAAGATGCGCGGGCAGTCACCGCCGTGCAGGGGGTGCGCCGCCGCCAGCACTGGCGCAAGCTCGTGCACAATTACCTGCCAGGCGCCGTCAGTGGATTCACCGGAGAAAAATGGATGCTCGGTTGCCGTGCATTCGCCCCAGCCCACCAGGCCTTCAGACTGGACCTCGGCCAGCAGCACACGCCTCTCTTTGGTTGCACCAAAGCTGGTTTCAAACGGCTGCAGCAGCGGGATGTGCAGTTCGCGCAGGATAATGGTGTCGATTCGCATAAGAGTTTACGTCCCCCCCAAGAAAATTCAGCGTTGAGCTAGTCTCGTACTCCCGGAAATCGAACTGTCGAAATGAAAATCTCTTGCTTTTACACCTCAGGAAATGGTCCCAGTTGAAAAATTCCATCGCCCGCCGCGTTGCGAACAAATCCCACCACCGCAAGTCCCCGTGAAAACGCCTCCTGGAACCTGCTGCGATTCTCCAACTGCACGGCCAGCGCGCGCTTGCGATCGGCTTCAGAGCTTTTCCATTCGTAGATAGCGGAAGGAACGCGAATGCTAGCCTGAACCTCCTTCGCGCCCTGCGACGCAGTCGAACGGCCGTCAAGCACTGCCTTTACCCGCGGGGAATCCAGCCACCACTCGGCAACCAGACGATCCGTAGGCAATCCGCCCTGCAGTCGAGATGAGGATACACCATAGAAATCCACGAGGTAGTTACGCGCCGTCACACCAAGCCTGTGGATATTGAGATACGCGTTCTTGATCTCCAGGGGGTCGAAGGTCCACTCCATCAGCCGGATGCCACGCGAAAGCGCCTCTAGCCGCTGCTCGCGTTTGAGCCGTGCGCCAAGGCCCCGGTTGCGGTATGCATCGCGGACCGCAAGCATGTGTGAATGCAAATAAGCTTTCGGTTCCGAACCCGGGCTGCTTTTTACCCCCGGAAGCGACATGGCAAACCCTACCAGCGACTGTGGCAAACCGGAGATTCCGGTATCGAATGCCCCTATCACCTGCCCGCCGATCTTCTGCGCCACGCGAAAGGCCTTGCGCGGAATGATATCGGCCCCATCATACCCCCAGGTCTC
Organism: uncultured Acidobacteriota bacterium; assembly: GCA_963830225.1. Classification (GTDB taxonomy): domain Bacteria; phylum Acidobacteriota; class Terriglobia; order Terriglobales; family Acidobacteriaceae; genus Telmatobacter. Next base: position 965,727 of record CAWHLO010000002.1, read on the forward strand.
GATCTGAAGCTGAACACAAGCTTCCAGCTCCTCGAAGCCCGAGCACGAGCGGATCTCGATCATGGCTGGGCCTCAGGGGTTGACGCGGCTGCGCCTGGAGCGGATTCGCTGAGCGTACGCTTGGCATGCTCCCAGAGCGCCTCCAGCTCCGCCAGCGAAAGCTCTTCGAGCGGCTTTGATGCCGACTCCTCCATTTGCCTGAAGCGGTCGCGAAAACGCCGATTGCACCCGCGCAGAGCCATCTCAGCGTCCACGCCAAGGTGCCGGCCCAGATTGACCGCCGTAAAGAGCAGGTCCCCAAGCTCCGCTTCGACGGCCGGCTTCCGCGCCGGATCGGGCGAAGCAGCTTCAGCCTCCAACTCCGCTGTTTCTTCGGCCAGTTTGGGGAGCAGGTCGCGCCACTCGTCCCAGTCGAATCCTGACTTGCGCGCCCTTGCGCCCAGTTTGGCGGCCTCAGCCAGCGCAGGCAGAGCACGCGGCACAGCGTCAAGGCGCGATTGCGCATGATCCTGAGCCGCAGTACCGCGCTTCTCGGCGGCAGCCCGCTTCTCGGCAGCCTTGATGTCTTCCCAGTTACGCAGTACGGCCGCGGAGGAGCCTTCCACTTCCGCATCGACTTGAGCCTGGTTACCGGCAGCACGCGAAGCCTCCTCGCCAAAAACGTGGGGATGCCGCCGCACCAGCTTGCGGTTCAGATGATCGAGCACTTCGGCGATGGTGAAGTGGCCTTCGTTGGCCGCCATCTCTGCATAAAACAGCACTTGCAGCAGGAGATCGCCTAGCTCCTCGGCCAGATGCGGCCAGTCGCGGCGCTCGATGGCATCGAAAACCTCGTAGGTCTCCTCGAGTGTGTACTTGCGGATGGATTCGAAGGATTGCTCGCGGTCCCACGGGCAGCCATCCGGGGCACGAAGCCGCGCCATAATGGCCACCGATTGCTCAAAAAGCGCCGCCGCTTGCGCCGGGCGGGTGGGTGTCGCCGGGGCGGGGACCGGAGGGCTGGTGTTCTCAGACGGGAGGTCCATGCACGTCCAGTCTACCCTGTCCGCTTTCCGCCAGAACGAGGGAGGTGACCCGGCGACTTCGGAAATCGTATACTCAGTCTTTCCATGGTTCGAATTGCAGGGACAATTTTCGCGGCGTTGGCGGGACTGGCTTTCGGAAGCTTTCTGAATGTCGTGGTCACCCGCTGGCCGGCCGACGAGAGCGTGGTGCAGCCCCGCTCGCACTGCCGCAATTGCGGCCGATTTCTCGCATGGTGGGAAAATATCCCGCTGCTGAGCTGGCTTGCCCTCAAGGGCCGCTGCCGGACCTGCAAAGCCTGGATCGGGTGGCGCTATCCGCTTGTGGAACTGGCGGTGGGAGTCTGCTGGGCGCTCGCGGTATGGAAGTTCCCCGGATGGCCCTCCATTTCCAATTCCTTGGCGGGCGGGATGGCCAACGCTGTCATCAGTCTTGTGGGGCAGTTGATTTTCTTCTGGCTCCTGATTGCGCTGGCGGCACTCGATGCTGAAAATCTCTGGCTTCCGGACTTGATCACGCTGCCCGGTATCGGCCTGGGTTTTCTTCTGGTCCTCCTCAAGGTTGTCTTCGCCCCGGCTTCACCGTTCAGCGCTGTCGAGACCTCGATGCCTGTTCTGATGGCCAGGGCAGCCTTTGGCGCCACGGCAAGCATCGTGCTCGCAGCCGGTCTTATTCTGCTCATCCGCTGGATTTATTGGCTCATACGCCACCGCGAAGGCATCGGACTGGGCGATGCGAAGTTGATGGCGATGCTTGCAGCATGGCTGGGCTTCTTCCCTGCCTTGCTCGCCTTCGGGCTGGGCGCAGTGATGGGAGCTGCTGTGGCGCTCATTCTCCTGCTGGGATTTATGGCCCGGTCAAAAAGCGAGGAATGGGCATTCACCCAACTGCCGCTTGGGACTTTCCTCTGTATCGGGGGAATTATCAGCAGCCTGTGGGGTCATCAGATCATAGGCACTTACATGTACCTGTCCGGGATCTTCTGAGTCTGCTGCTATCGTTTGGCGCTCGCCTGGCCATTCTTTGAAGGCTTGGCATTCGCGATTTGCGGATCCCGCAGCGCTTTTATCGCTTTCTTGGAGCGCTTGGTGCCCGGGTCGTATTCCAACACCTTCAAGTAGTGCTCACGCGCCAGAGCATAATCGCCCAGATGCCGCTCGCTCTCCGCCAGTCCCCAGTAGACATCGGCGTTGTTGGGCTCCAGCACCAAAGCGGACTGGAAGCGCGACAGTGCGGCACGCCAGTTCTTGACGCTCAGGTAGTAGTTGCCAACGTGGATGTCATTCTCTGGCGTCTCCACGGGCAGTCCGGAAACTTTTCCGCCTTTCTTGCCGTTGGTGTTGGTGTCGTCGGGCGGTGGGAGGATGCTGCCGATACCGGTCAGGCTTGAGCTGAAGCCCTGGATCTCGCCACTATCGGGCGCGGTGGAATCGGGGCTGAGCACCGGATCGGAATCGTGCCCTGGCAGCGCGGCACGGCTGAATCCCGGCTCGGAGGCTGCCTGCGGGATATTTCCATTAGGCCCGGATGGCAGAATCGGCACGGAGGTCGTATTTCCGGGAAAGGGATTGCCTTCCGCCTGCGAATGCGGCGTTGAAGGCTCCGGGGCGGCGGGCTGGGGCGCGGCCACGGGCTGCTTCTGTCCGGATTGGTCCTGGCTAGACGATGAGGAGCTGCCCGCAGACTGTGTCTGCGCATAGGCTTGTCCTGCCGCCAAACTGGCGGCCAAAATCAGCGCCACCGTAAATCCGATCTTCATCTCGACTGCCGTCTTCTCCCTTCTTAATGTTACGATGCCTTTCAGAGAGCGTAAAAAATCATCCCCGGTCAGGAGACGCATCGCTTAATCGTATGGGACTCATTGTTCGCTCGTCCGGCATCCACGCTGCCGGCTGTTACACAACCACTGCTATTCGCAAAGGCGCCCGCGTAGCGGAATATACAGGCCGGCGCTTGAGCAAAGACCAGGCCGATATTCGCTACCAGAGCTCGCCGGTCACCTACCTTTTTGGACTCGGCGACGGCTCAATGGTGATCGACGGCCACGGCCTTGCCATGTTCATCAACCACAGTTGCGACCCCAACTGCGAGAGCAGCGAAGAGGATGACCGCGTCTGGATTACGGCGGTCCGCAACATCGCGCCCGGCGAAGAGATCACTTACGACTATTGCCTCTACGACGGCGGCGATGACGAGTGCCTCTGCAACTGCGGCGCAAGCCGTTGCCGCGGAACCATGTACGCGAAGAACGGGAATGGCCGGAAACCCAAGGCCAAGCCGATCAGGAAGTAGCGCGCGGCCAGGAGCTTTCTTCAGGGCGGCGCGCTGGCCGCTGCGCGTTGCTCTCTCATAATCTGCGCAGCAAACCTCATGCGAAGGCACGCTCCCGGCACACTGCAGAGCAACTCTGCCTGCCTGACCGATTACCACTGCGCACAGAAACTCTGATCGATCTTCTGGAATCTCCTGGCGATGTGATTCGAGTCACTGCCGTTAGTCGACGCGGCAGAGCATTCTTTTCCCAATAATCCAAGTCAGGAAGCCAGGGTCCACCGGCAGAGAGGTCCGCTTGCCGGACGCACCGATGTTCTCTTGTGGTTCCTTCGCAAGGAGGCAGAAATGCGGGGGACGGTTCCAGTACGAAGGTTGGCGAAGCAATCGCTGCCAGCCATGGTGCTGCTTGCCGCATTGGTTGGCGTGCCTCTGGCGCTGAGCGCTCAACAGACCGCACCGGAGCAAGCTCGTGCTTCATCTTCCGCTTCGTCCGCTGCTGACCCGTGGTTCCATGCAAACCCTGAAAATGTGGGTGACCTGAAGCTGGCAAAACGGCATTACCAGGCAGCGATCGAAGCATACCAGAAGGTGCCGCACGCTTCGGCTGTGTTGTGGAACAAGATGGGTATTGCCTATCAGATGATGTTCGATGAGAAGGATGCGGCCCGCTGCTATCAAGAGTCCCTCAAGCTCGATCCCCGGGATGCGCGTGTGTTGAACAACCTGGGCACGGTATATGACGCGGAGAAAAACTACTCGAAGGCCGAGCACATGTACCGTAAGGCGCTGAAGATCAATCCGAAGTCAGCGGTGTCCACGCTGAATCTGGGCACGAACCTGATGGTCCAGGGGGAATATGACGAGGGATGGAAGATGTACCAGCGCGCCATAACGCTAAACCCCGATATCCTTCATCAGTCCAGCTACTCCGTGGCATGGAATACCATGACGCCCAAAGAGAGCGGCGCGATTCACTACTACCAAGCCAAGGGTTATGCACAGGCCGGAATGACCGACAAGGCACTCCGTTCTCTACGGCGAGCCTTGAATGAGGGATTCACCAGCCCCAAGAAGATTTCGCGGGACAGCAGTTTCTCCCCGCTCCATGGGAATCCCAAGTTTGAACAAATGATGGCCGAGCGAGAAAAAGAGTAGGCGCGTTCACCAGGCGCAGGAAATTCGCACCTCGAAACTCTATTCATTTCATAGCCGCCATCCCGGAACTTGTAGACCTGTTCTTCCACTTGGCACCCCACCCGAGGACGATACAATCCCACGTAGGCTCTCCATCTGAATGAGGGCAAGTGAAGGAGTGGGTAGACGCATGGGTTACCAGGTTCTGGCCAGAAAATACCGTCCGCAGCGTTTTGCCGACGTGGCCGGCCAGGACCACGTGACGCGGACCCTGTTGAACGCGCTGAGCCAGAATCGCGTGGCCCACGGCTACATCTTTTCCGGCCATCGCGGCATTGGGAAGACGACGATCGCGCGCATTGTGGCCATGGCCGTGAATTGCCGCACGGAAATCGGCTCAGAGCAGCGACCTACGCCGGAGCCCTGCGGCATCTGCGACTCCTGCGTCGAGATTCGCCAGGGCAATGCCGTTGACGTGATCGAGATCGACGCCGCCACCAACCGTGGCATCGACGAGATTCGCGAACTGCGCGACGCCGCCCGTTACTCGCCCGCCCGCGACCGCTTCAAGATTTACATTCTGGACGAAGCGCACCAGATCACCGACGCCGCCTTCAACGCCCTGTTGAAAACACTGGAAGAACCGCCCTCGCACGTCATCTTCATGATGGCGACCACGGAGCCCGAGAACATTCCGCAGACCATACGCTCGCGCTGCCAACATTTCAGCTTTCATGCTGTGAAATTCGACGACATCCTGGCGCAACTCAAGTTGATAGCCGGGCAGGAGCAGATTGAAGCCGAGGGCGATGCGCTGGCGCTGCTGGCCGAGGCCGGCGATGGGTCGATGCGCGACGCGCTCTCCATCATGGACCAGGCGATTGCTTCAGCACCGGTGGAAAATGACCGCCCGGTGCTTTCAGCTGCGCAGATACGCGATCTGATGGGCTCGGTTCCTAACGTCGTTTTCGAGCATCTGCTTGAGGCCGTGGCTGCCGGTCAAAGCGCCTCGCTGATGGAGCAGGTCAACACGCTGGTTAACGCCGGCCACAACCCGTCGTCGCTGGCCCGCCAGATGGTTCGCTATCTGCGCAACTCCCTTATGGCCAAGCTGGGCGGCGAGCAGACGGAGCTTTTGCAGATCTCCGCCGACGAACGCGCCCGCGCAGCCCGCACAGCGATGCTTTTCACTGAAGAAGAGCTGACTCGGAACCTGCAAATTGTGCTGCGCACCTTTGACGATTTGAATCACCGGCAGGAGCAGCGCTTCCACCTGGAACTGGGTCTGCTCAAGCTGATTCACGCCCAGCGTCTGCTGCCGGTGGAAGAGATTTTGAGTGGCCTGGCCAGCGGGGTTGCGCCTGCCGGCGGCACGCGTACCGCGCCAGCTCCTGCGCGGCGCGCAGCAACCACACCACCGCCGGCTTCGCCATTCGCGGCGCCTGCCGCACAGCCTTCCGCACCGGCGCCAAAGCAAAGCAACACCGCACCGGCGATGGCTACGGCCCCCACGCCAACTGCCAGCAGCCCGCGCGAAGCCTCGCCCTTCCCTGCCGCCGCCAGTCCATCAACCGGCTTTGCCGAGACGCGCACCGAAGGCGCGTTGGCGGTTGCTCCGGAGCCTTCTTCGACGGCCTCGGGATCGTTTGACGCCGAAGCAGTGCGGCAGGCGATTTCCGCGGCGCTAAACGGCGCCGGTCACGCCTCCGCAGCGCAGTTGCTCGGCACGGCAACGCTTGCCGTCAGCGGCTCGTCCCTGCGTATTGAGGTGCCGGGGATTGGCAAGAAGATGCTTTCACTCACTGTCAATTCCGCGGCAGAAAAAATCATTCGGCAGGAGTTACAGCGGCTGGGCGCGCCGGCGCGTTTTCTGGTGGTTCCCGGCGAGGGCTCTGCGCCTGCCACGCCCGCCGCGGCACCGGTGGCAGGCAGTATTCAGGAGGCCGCGCTTGAGCATCCGCTGGTGCAGCGCGCCAAGGAAATCTTCAACGCCGAGATTCGCAGCGTAGTGGATCTGCGTCAAAAGTAACAGTAGTCCTGCACAAGGAGTGAACGATATGGTCAACCCGCTCAATATTTCGGAGATGCTCTCCCAGGCCAACCAAATGCAGGAAGAGGTCCAGCGCAAGCTCGGCGAAACGGTCGTCGAGGCCTCGAGCGGAGGCGGCGCCGTGACCGCCACCATGAACGGCAAAAAGCAGCTTCTGAAGATTCGTATCGACCCGTCGGCCGTGGCGGGGCTGAGCGGCGGACAGGCGGATGTGGAGATGCTGGAAGACCTGGTGGTAGCCGCAGTCAACGAAGCGGGCCGCAAGGCCGACGAGGCCATTCAGTCGAGCGTGCAGGGCATGCTGGGTGGGCTCAACCTGCCGGGCCTGAGTCTCTGACCAGACGATCTCGAACCAAGCGGCGGCCAATCCCAGATCTCAAAATCAGGACCTGGGCACCCGCACGACGGAGGCTGTAAGGTGTCACGCTATGCCGAGCCCATGGCCCGGCTCATTGAAGAACTGAAGAAGCTGCCCGGCGTGGGCACCAAAAGCGCCCAACGCTTCGCATTTCATATTCTGCGCTCGAGCGACGAAGACGCCGCAGCGCTTGCCGATGCCGTGCACGGCCTGAAGGCCGGGCTACGCCTCTGCTCCATCTGCAACAACATTACGGATGTGGATCCCTGCGCCTACTGCGCCAGCCCCGTACGCAACCAGCGGCTGGTTTGCGTGGTGGAGGAGCCCACCAATATTGAAGCCGTGGAGCGAAGCCGCGGCTACCAGGGCGTCTACCACGTACTGCACGGCACGCTATCGCCGCTGCACGGCGTGGGGCCCGATCAGTTGCGCACAGGCACACTGACGGCGCGTGTGGAGCGCGGCGAGGTGGATGAGGTCATTCTTGCCACTAGCCCCACTCTGGAAGGCGAAGCGACGGCCAACTGGCTGGCCTCAGCGCTGCGCAGTTTTCCGGTGAAGATCACGCGCATCGCCACCGGCGTTCCCGCCGGCAGCGATATTGAATACGCCGATGAAGTGACGATGGCGCGCGCGATGGAGGGGCGCCGCGAAGTTTAGCCGGGCACCGGCTTAGCCGGGTTGTCCAGCGGCGGCGCGAATCGGGATCCAACCAGCAGAATCGCACTCGAAATCACAAGGAAGATCAGCGTCACGCCCAGCGCGATGCTTAGATTCGTGTGGTCAGAGATGGCACCGATGATCGTCGGAGAGAATGTGTCGCCGAAGAAGTGAATGAAAAAGAGATTGACGGAGATGGCTGTGGCACGCACCGGAGCTGAAACCGAGTTAACAATCGCGGCGTTGAGCGGCCCGGTGTTGAGGAAGAGAAAGAATTCCGCCAAAAATAGCGATGGGATGGCCCAGGAGCGCGGCCCGAAGAAGACCAGGGCGCCGAAGGGCAACGTCAGCACAACGCTCCAGAAGGAGAGCAGATAAAGAGCGCGGTCGTCGTGCCGCTGCCAGACCTGTGCGATCCATCCGCCGGTAACCGTGCCGGCAATTCCGTCCACAACCGTGATGGCGCCAACCACCAGACTTGCATCCGCCACCGAGAGTCCGACAAAACGGTGCAGAAATGTGGGCACCCACGCCGAAATGCCGCCCATGGCAAAAGTGAGCATCGCCAGGCCAAAAGTGGCGGTGAGGAATGCCGGATTGCGGAAAAGGCCCAAGACTGTGGCGCGATCAGGCGTGGCGCGAATATGGTCACTCGATCCGCGTTCCGGCTCCGTTCCGAAAAACCCGTAAAGGACCGCGATGATGAGACCGGGAATGGCGCAGAGAAAGAACGGAGCACGCCAGCCGAAGCGCGTGCCCAGTTCCCCGCCGGCCAGATAGCCCAAAGCCGCGCCCACCGGAATGGCGAGATAAAAGATGGTGAGAATGCGGTTGCGTTCTCGTTCAGGATAGAAGTCCGCCAGGACGGCAGGCGCAAAAATGCCGAAGGTAGCCTCACCCACGCCGACCAGCGCGTGGCGGAAGTAGAGCGTCGTATAGCTGTGCACCCAGGCCGTAGCCAGCGTTGCCAGACTCCAAAGGACCGCACCCCCGATGATGAGCGGCTTGCGCCGGAAGCGGTCGCCCAGCCAGCCGGTAAGCGGCGCGGCAAGCATGTAGCAAACAAAGAGGGCCGTGGTCAGAGCGCCCATCTCTTCGTCGGTGACGTGGAATTCCTGCTGGATCAGCGGCACTTCGCCGGGCAGGATGTAGCGATCGATGTAGTTGAGCAGATTGAGGCCAATGAGCAGCAGGAGCACCACCACGGCGGGGCTGATACGGGCGCGGAACCTTGGAGATGAATTGGGCAAAAGGCGTCAGGACCTCGTGGGATCGGGGCGAAGCTTCAGGAATATCATAAGCGGCGCCGGACAGACGCCGCGTGCTGGCTTCAGCTTTCGCACTCGCGATTGCACAGGAGCGGGTTCCCGCCTCCGACGCATGACGGCTTCGGCTCCGCATCGAGACGCAACTCGCCGGCCGACAGCCTTGCAAGGTCGCGGAAGGCCTCCATCTCCGGCGAAATCCACTTGTTCTGATGCCATACGAGATAGGTTGTTATATCCAGCGAAGGACCAGCCCAGGAAATCGTCTTGAAACGGCGCTGGCGCAGTTCCCGAGTCGCCACAATGGCGGGCAGCAGTCCCAAACCCATGCCGGCGGCTACACACTGCTTGATGGCCTCCTCGCTTGAAAACTGCGTGATATGTCCGGGTCTGATCTTCTCCCGCGAGAGCACGCTGTCGAGTTTTCTGCGATAACTGGAGCCGCAACCTGCCTCGGTGAGCAGCAGCGTTTGCCCTTCCAGATCCACGGCATTTACGGCGCGGCGCTGCACGAGCGGATGGCTCGCATGACCCACGAGGAGCACCTTTTCAGTACGCAGCCGGATGGACCGAAAAGCTCCCTCCGGCTCAAATTCCGACATGCAGATAGCCATATCGATTCTGCCGGATTCAAGCTCTTCTGCAAGCGACGCCTCGGCGGGCGGCCGAAAGATGAGTTCCACATGCGGAAAGCGGCCTCGAAAGGCCTGCACCACCCCAGGCAGGCGATAGGTCAGCAGGCACTCGGGAGCCCCAATACGCAGCACGCCCGCCGGATTCGTTCCCGTCTGCACGGCGCGCCGGCCATCGGCCATTGCCGCCAACGCCTGTTTTGCAAAAGGCTGAAAGCGCCGGCCCGCCTCGGTCAGGATTACCCGGCGGCCCAGCCGGTCGAAGAGCGGCACCCCCAGTTCCACCTCCAGCGCCTTAATCTGCGCAGTCACGTTCGACTGCACCGTGTGCACGAGCCTTGCCGTACGCGTGAAATTCAGCTCCTCAGCAAGGATGCTGAAGATCTGGAGTTGACGGACTTCCATGGGACCCAGCTTCTCGGGAGATTGTTTGCATCGTATCAATCTATTAGACGAATAGACAACTCAAGCCCACACTTTCCGCATGAAAGTCGAGCTTCCCCGCTGGCTTCCCGGGCTGTTTTTTTAACAGCCGCCTTCGGTTTCTTCGTGGCGCGGCGCATGGTCCTGCAAAACGCGCTCGTTTCTGCGCCACCGGCCAATGCGCAAACTGCAATGGCCAACGTTGAACCGCCAGACTAAGCTCACACAAACGGAACATGGGACCCTGTAACCATCCCTTCTTGCTGAACTGAATGCCTGAAGCCAGCCTGCGCCCATTCCCTCACTTACAATGAGAAAGTCGGATGAAGCGGGGCTGTGCGCGCCTCCTAACATCGAGGGCCTACCTTCATCCCAGGCCCAACATTTATCCTTTGGGACAAGCACTCAAAAAACTAATCCACTTCATACGAGGAATCTCATGAAGATTTCCGGCTTTGCTTTTTCTTTTCGGCCTGCTTCTATCACGGCCGCGGCCATCGTCTGTCTGCTGTCGCTTTCATCTTTCGTTGCCAGCGCCCAGCGGCTGCCCACCAACGTTGCGCCGCAGCGTTACACGCTCAAACTCGCGCCTAATCTGCAGAAGGCAACCTTCAGCGGTGTAGAGACGATTCAGGTCACGTTGAAGCAGCCCGCGAACAGCATTACGCTCAACGCGGCGCAGATTGATTTTCAATCGGTCGAGATCTCTGCCGCGGGCAAGAAACAAACGGCAAGCGTCTCTCTCGACAAATCAAAGCAGCAGGCGACACTCACCGTCACTCACCAGATTCCTGCCGGCGCTGCCACCATCGCCTTCCGCTACACGGGCATTCTCAACAGCCAGTTGCGCGGCTTCTATCTCTCCAAAACCGCCAGCCGCCGCTACGCCGTCACGCAGTTTGAGCCTACAGACGCACGCCGCGCCTTTCCCAGCTTTGACGAGCCGGCCTACAAGGCTGTCTTCGATGTCACGCTGGTCATCCCCAGTGGCGATGTAGCCATCTCCAACAGCCCTATCGAATCCGAGACAGCCGGCCCCGAGGCCAATGAGCAGACCGTTAAGTTTTACCCCACGCCGAAGATGTCCACCTACCTTGTTGCGTTTCTGGTCGGCGACTTCAAGTGCATCTCAGGCGAGCAGGACGGCGTGCCTATCCGCGTTTGCGCGACTCCCGGAAAAGTAGACCTGACGCACTTCGCATTGAAGACCGCTGAATTTGCGCTGCACTATTACGACAACTACTTCGGCATCCACTATCCGCTCAAGAAGCTTGACCTGATCGGTATCCCCGACTTTGAGGCCGGAGCTATGGAGAACTTCGGCGCCATCACCTTCCGTGAGACCGACCTCTTGCTCAATCCCAAGACAGCTTCCATCGGGACCCAGGAGAATGTGGCCCTGGACATCGCGCACGAAATGGCGCACCAGTGGTTTGGCGACCTGGTGACTATGAAGTGGTGGAACAACATCTGGCTCAACGAGGGATTCGCCACCTGGATGGAGAGCAAGACGGTCGCAGCCATGCATCCGGAATGGAATATTCCCCAGTCCGTCGCAGCCGACGAGCAGAACGCGCTGGACTACGACGCCACGCCCACCACCCATCCCATCCGCCAGACCGCCAGCACTCCGGCGCAGATTAATCAGTTGTTCGACACAATCTCTTACTACAAGGCCAGCGATGTGTTGCTGATGGTTGAGAACTACCTAGGCCCGGAGATTTTCCGCAAAGGAGTGCATGCCTACCTGGCAGCGCACGAATACGGAAACGCCACGGCGCAGGATTTTTGGAACGCACAGACCGAAACCAGCCACAAACCGGTCGACAAGATCATGGAAAGCATGATCACGCAGCCCGGCGAGCCTATGTTGACCTTCGGCGCACCGGCCAACGGCAAGGTTTCCGTAAATCAGCAGCGGTTTTTCCTCAATCCCAAAGTGAAGCCGGATCCGAGCGAGAAGTGGACGCTGCCCGTCTGCTTGAAAGCGTCAGGCGGCGCACAGGATTGCCAAGTGCTGACACCCGGCACAACCAGTCTCAAGGCACCGTCATCCAGCCTCTTCTATGCCAATGCAGGGGCCAAGGGCTACTACCGCACCTCCTATCCCGAAAAGATCTTTAAACAGATCGTGGCTCATGCCGAGACCCGACTGACGCCGGCTGAGCGCATCGGATTGACCGGCGACGAGTGGGCGCGCGTCCGCTCCAACCAGGCCACGGTGGGTGACTATCTGAACCTTGTTGCCGCGTTGAAGGCCGATCCCAACGCTGAAGTAATCGCCAATACCGCCGCAGGAATCAGGGACATCAGCCAGCGAATCGCGGCATCTCCGCAGCAGAAAAAGGAGCTTACCGCCTGGATCCGCCGCACCTTCTCGCCTGAGTACGCCAAACTGGCGCCGCCGGCTCCCACAGACTCGCCCAACACCCGCCAGCTTCGCGCCGCACTCTTTGGCCTGCTGGGCTACTACGGCGAAGATCCCACCGCGATCGCCCAGGCAAAACAGATCACGCAAAGGTACCTTGAAAACCCCGGTCACATCGATCCCACCCTGGGCCGGACGGCTCTGGCCATCGCCGCGCGCCACGGCGACGCGGCGCTCTTCGACAAACTGCAGCACGTCTACGAGACTTCAAAGAATCCTGAGTTCCAGATCGGCGCGCTGCGCATGCTTGCGGAGTTTGAGGACCCGGCGCTGGAAAAACGGGCGCTGGAATACGCCGTCTCAGGCAAGGTGAAGAACCAGGATGCGGCAATCCAGCTTTCCCTTGCCCTGCAGATACCCGCCGAGCGTGAACTGGCATGGAAGTTCATCCAAACCCACTGGAACCAGGTGAAGGCGCAGTTGACCACCGAAATGGGCGCGATTCTGGTCGGCTCCTCTGGAGGCTTTTGCACGGCTGGAGCACGCGACCAGGTGCAAAGCTTCTATTCCACACATGAAGTCGCCGCCTCCAGCAGGTCGCTCAAGCGCGCCATTGAGAGCATCAATGGCTGCATCGAGTTGCGGCAGGCACAGGCAGTCAACCTGAAGTCCTGGCTCACCGAACAGCCTGGGCTCAACGACGGCGAGTAGGGGGCTTAACCAGAAGCGGCATCTTCCCGTGCCGCTTCTGGTGCATTTACCAAACTTTCACGAGCGGTCCATTATGTCTTTGAACTGCATCTATAAGTTCAGAAGCAAAGATGGCTGTCCTACACAGTTCGATTCGCCGCTCCGTGGCGGCGTGGCTCCGGCAGGGGATGACCCCGCGACGGCTGGCGTTCACATTGGCGCTGGGAATTGCGATCGGCTGCATTCCCATGGTTGGCGTTCCCACGCTGCTCTGCGCCGGGCTGGCGATCCTTCTCAGGCTCAACCTTCCTGCCATCCAGGCGGCCAACTATGCCGCCATGCCGCTGCAATTGCTGCTGATCTTCCCTTTTGTCCGGCTCGGCGAGAAGCTCTTTGCTCCCGGTAGTGAAAAAATCCTACCTGCGGCCGGACTGCTGCCACTCGCGCCTCTGGCCGCCCACTTTGCTTCGCTCGCCCTGCACGCCCTGCTGGCCTGGCTGGTGGTGGCAGGCCCTGCCGTAGCCATCATGACCCTGGCCTTTACGCTTGTGCTGCGCCAGGTTCCCGCGCTGGCCGCAGCTGAAGCCTCAGACTAGACAAGTTTCCCGTCATTTTGCAGCCGACGCATGATGATGCCACTCCGGCACGGGCTGCGCGCTGTCGATCCAGGCGGTGTAAATCATGTCGCGCAACATGCTGGCTCCAGCAGCCAGCCGCTCCGCGGTAAATTTCCGCGACGCCGGCGTTCCCGCTCCTTCAAAGCCGCCGTCCTTGTCGAGTTGGTACACCTCGTCCACATAAGTATGCGTGTGCCGCAGATAAGCCACGTAGGCGTCAAATATGTCACCCTGGATGGCTTTCGCCGGCGTCATATCCGCCCGGACCTGCGGCAGGTGGATGTTGGCGGACACAAACACGGTCTCAAACTGGTAATGAATTTCGTGGCTTGTCGTATAGTGGTTCGGATTCGGCCCCACCCAGCCGTTGTACTCGATCGTGGTGTGCAGCGGCTGCGAACCGTCACCCACATAATGCCCCAGCCAGCCGGCGTAGAAAATGATCGCCTGCTGGACCGGCTTCGTGTCCTCGCCTGCGGCCTTCAGGTGGCGGTAGTCGCGCATCGCCGACTTGAGCCTCTCCCAGACCTCGTCGGCCTGCCAGGGCTGCAGTCCAATCTTCTCCGGTCTTTCGCCTGCTGCATAGACCTTGGCGAGAAAGTCAAAGCGCCTGTGCGGCAATGGACCCAGTTTGTCAGCGAGTTCGAGATCGATAAAGTGCTCCGGCGCCTGCACTGCGTTGAGCTCCGGCTCGGCCGGCGAGCGCCAGCGGTCAGGCTCTGGCCCCAGATACTCAATCTCGTTGATGGCCGCAGAAGACCGCAAGAATGCCGGAACATCGGAGGGCAGCGTGCTGGTGGCAAGCCTGTTGATCATGCGGTGACCATCGCTTCCCCAGGCGCGGGCGGTCTGCGGCTGAGCAGCAATCAAAACAACCCCCGACACGGCGAGGATCGCGCGGAAGACGCGGGGCAACCAAAATGTGCGGAGCATGCATCAAGTATACGTTCGTCGAACAGCAGGGAGAATTGAGAATTTTCGAGCAGGAGCAAGAAAGCTCCGATTCATGCCGTACTGGCTAATTCCAGGTTTCGGGAGGATGATTTTGCGCCAATTACCGGTCATCAGCAGCCCCGCCCCCTAGCGCGTCAGGCGGGGAATGGGCTTCTTGCCGCATCGCCGTTTCGTAACTTGCGAGGATTTTCCGTTTTCTGCATCATCATGCCAACTTGGATTTTCCAAGTCGTTGCATCGCAGATGCCTTCACAATTTTTATTGGGTAGAGATGAAGCAACCTCGTATACTACTTGGGAATCAATTTTTTGCGCTTCCACGGTTGCCGGAAACGGAGTAGCTGATTCTCTGCGACCCTCACGGTGGAAGCTCGGGCCGTCTCAATCCCCGGCAAGAGGGCGGCTAGCCTTGATGGCGCCGCTGACGGGCGCTTAAGAACCCCGGCGGGAAGAGATCCAGGGAATGAGAACGGTTGGGGGGGGACATGGGTGACCGGGCCTTGGTGATCGGCACTACCGGTAATACAAAGCCGGCACGCGCACCATTCGACCGCGTATCCAAGATATGGTATGCCTTGGCGGCCTTCGTGCTGACGGCTGCGGCAGCCGCGCTGGCTGCCCGTGTGGTCTATGGTCCAAGCGCAGACGGTTTCCTTATGGCTGTCGCCGTCGCCGATACACTGGTTCTCGCCCTCCGTGTCTTCATGAACCAGAATCCAACCGCTAAGTTGTTGTCCGCAGAGGCATTTGCCGGCGATCCCCATAAGAATCTTCTCGACTCTACCGGACCTGCAGTCGCGGCCATCGATTTAAACGGGCGCCTCACCTATATGAATCCCTCAGCGGAGCGGATGCTTGGTTATAAAGTTTCTGAGCTGATTGAACGCTGGGAAAATGCAACGCTGCTGGCCCCCGGCGAGATTGAACGGGTGCTCGCCGAGCTGCAAAAACTCTCCGGGACGCACCGGTGGCAGGAGGACACGAAAGAGGAGGGGTTGGCCGCCTGTCTGGAATGCATCCGCAGCCTGCCCCCCAGCACCGCTCCTGCCTTCGAAGTTCAACTTGTCGGCAAACACGGCGACACCTTCCCAGTCATGCTCCATATTTCCGCGCTACGCGATGCCTCCGGCGAACTCACGGGCCTGGCAATTGTGGCGCTGGAACGTGGCACGGGAGTACTACCTGGGCAGCCGCTTGCCGAAATCAAGGAAAGCAGGCGCGATCAGTTCGAATACGCCAGCGAAATGATCGGCACGCTCGACGCCGAGGGCCGCTTCCTTTACGCCAATCCCGCCTGGGAGCGTACCTTCGGCCTAAACATCGCCACCTTACTCAACCTCAACTCCTTCATAGATCTGTTCATTCCGAACACCCGGGGTGAGGTGGCCGATCTCTTTCAGCGCGCCCTGTCCGGCGAAACCGTGGACCGCGCGCCCATGCGCCATTACACACTGGACGGCAGGTTGCTGGAACTGGAACTGAGTCTGGGCCAGCGTAAGGGAGAAGACGAGACTCAAACCGTACGATGCGTGCTCCGCGATGTAACTTTGCACAAACAACGTGAGAAGCGCCTGGCCCTGCAGTTGGCCGTCAGTCAGACCATAGGCGAGAACATCTCCGCCGACGATGTTTCGAATCGTATTCTCGAGGCTTTATGCGTCGCCCAGGGATGGGATCTTGCCATCAAGTGGGAGATCGATCCCCTGGAAGACAAATTATGCTTTAACGCAGCCTGGGGCACGCCCGGCCCGGCCGAGAAGTTGATCGAGGAAGCCAGAAGAGCCACCTTTGCCCGCGGGGATGAGTTGCCGGGGCGCGCATGGAAAGAAGGGCGCCCGGTGTGGATAGCCGATCTCTCGTACCTGCGCTCCAGTTCCCGCGCTCAATCCATGCGGCAGCAGAACATGATTTCCGGCTGGGCCGCGCCGATACGCGTAGGCAAGAAGGTCTTCGCGGTCCTTGAGTTCTATTGTCGCTTTCCCTTGCGCGAGGATCGCGAGGCGGAGAGTACTGTGGAGACCGTAACCGCCTCTCTGGGGCAGATCCTGTACCGCACCCAGGAGCGCGGTCGCGCCGAAGAGCTATCGCGCCAGCAGGAAATTCTGCTCGATTCCGTCACTGACGGCATCTGCGGCATCGATCCCCAGGGCAGAGTGAGCTTCGCCAATCCGGCAGCCGGCCTGTTGCTGGGTGTCGAGCCCTCGCGCCTCACCGGCATGCCCGTCCACGATATTCTGCACGGCTTTGCTGGTCCGCGCCGCCGCTGCGGCGACGATTGTCCCCTCCGCCGCGCGGCAGAGCGTCACATGGCCGCGGCCGGTGAGGAAAATGCCTACCGTGCAGACGGAAGCTCCTTCCCGACCGAGTACGTCCTGACCCCGATGATGGATCACGGACGCATCTCCGGCTCCGTGATCAGCTTCCGCGACATCAGCCAGCGCTTTGCCCTAGACCGCCTCAAAGACGAATTCATCTCTACCGTAAGCCACGAACTGCGCACTCCGCTTACATCCATTCGCGGCGCGCTGGGTCTGCTCTCTTCCGGCGTTCTGGACCAGACCAATGAGAAAGCCTCGCATCTGCTTCGCATTGCCCAGTCCAACTCCGATCGCCTTGTACGCCTCATCAATGACATTCTCGACCTGGAACGCATCCAGAGCGGCCGTGAACCGCTCACCTTCCGCCCAATTCAGTTGAACGAACTGGTGTGCCGCGTTATCGAAGGCGTGCAGCCGGTTGCCGATTCAGCCGGCGTCAAGCTGATTCAGGACTCAACGCAGGTAGAAGTCTCCGCCGACGCCGACCGGCTCGAGCAGGTAGTGACCAACCTGCTATCCAACGCCATCAAGTTTTCACCTCCCAATTCGTCAATCTCCGTGATGCTGCGCCCGGGCGTAAACGGCGTAACTCTCTCGGTCATCGATCAGGGCCGTGGCATTCCTGCCGACAAGCTCGAAACGATCTTCGGGCGGTTCCAGCAGGTCGATGCCTCCGACTCGCGCCAAAAGGGCGGCAGCGGACTGGGTCTTGCGATCTGCCGCACCATTGTGCAGCAGCACTCGGGCCGCATCTGGGCCGAGCGCAATCCACTGCGCGGTTCCACTTTCCGCGTCTTTCTCCCTTACCATCCCGAGCCTACGGCAAATTCTGAAGCGCAGCCAAACAACGATGAAATCGGTAATTCCGGTCTCCCCTCAGGTGTTTATGCGGGTGCGCAGCGCCAGGCTTCCACCCACGTATCGAACTCGTAACGGGGTGTTACCATTCCGACCTCGACAGGAGTGACGTTACCATGGAAAATGGCCGTGTAAGGAGACTGCCAACTTGGCACATAGCATTCTGATCATCGACGACGAAGATGACATCCGTGAGGTGGCGGCACTAAGCCTGGAAAGCATTGGGGGCTGGCAGGTAATCGTGGCTGCTTCGGGTACGCAGGGACTGGCTCGCGCCATCGAGCACACGCCTGACGCGATCCTTCTCGACGTGATGATGCCTGGAATGGACGGCCCCACCACCTTCTGCGAACTGCGCAAAAATCCTGTTACCGCGAAGATTCCCGTGCTGCTGCTCACGGCCAAAGTGCAAAGCTCTGACCAGCGCCGCTTCGCCGACCTTGGTGTCGATGGCATTCTGTTCAAACCTTTCGATCCCCTCACTCTGCATACACAGATTGCCGGCGCACTGGGCTGGAACTGACTCAACTGCATTATGGATTCCGCCGGACAAACCGCTAGCCCACAGGGCGCCGAGTTCGCTGCTGCGCTCAATCGCCTTTGGTCTCGCTTTCTGCCCGAGATTGAGCAACGCCTTGCAGTCCTCGAATCTGCCGCAGCTGCCGCGACCAAAGGAACACTGGCTCCACAGCAGCAGGAAGCCGCTCATGCGGCGGCCCACAAGCTCGCGGGGGTGCTGGGAAGCTTTGGCCTTGACGGCGGCACTTCGCCGGCACGCGAGACCGAACTCCTGTATAGCGCGCAGGCCGTACCCGATCCCGGCCAGGCGCAGCTCCTCGTCCAACTCGCCTCCAATCTGCGCGCGCTCATCGAAACCCGAAAGCAGGCCCAGGCTCCGGCGCAGTAAAGCAGTAAACTTGGTAGTTGGTGAACGTTTCAAGGCAATCGGAGCCGCAACTCGACCTCAATTTTGAGGACCCGCAGCCTACCCGCCGCATCTGGTCTGTTTGCGATCTTGTGACCCGGGCGCGCGACCTCGTCGAGCGTCAGTTCGGCGATGTCTGGGTGGAAGGCGAGATCTCCAACTATCGTCCGGCTCCCTCAGGCCACGTCTACTTCACGCTCAAAGACTCCGACGCGCAACTCCCCATCGTGCTCTTTCGCCGGCAAGCCCTGCTCCTGCGCTTCCGCCCGGAAGATGGTCTGCATGTGCTCGTCCGCGGCCGCGTCAGCGTCTACGAGCAGCGCGGCCAGCTTCAGTTGGTTGCTGAAACCATGGAACCCGTCGGAGCCGGTTCGCTCCAGCTGGCTTTCGAGCAACTGAAGGAGCGACTCAAGGCCGAGGGCCTCTTCGACACCGCCCGCAAGCGCCCGTTGCCGGCTTTTCCGCGCGCCGCGGGCATCGTTACCTCGCCCACGGGCGCGGTCATTCGCGACTTTCTCAATATCGTCAGCCGCCGCCACTCGGGTCTGAATGTTCTGCTCTACCCCGCATCCGTGCAGGGTGACTCTGCCCCTGCGGAGATTGAAGCGGCGATTGCCGCTCTGAACGACTCCAACCTCGTCGATTTGATTGTGCTTGCCCGCGGCGGCGGCTCGCTCGAAGACCTGGCCGCTTTCAACAGCGAGCGCGTAGCCCGCGCCGTTGCCTCCTCACGTCTGCCCGTTGTCTCGGCCGTCGGCCACGAAACCGACTTCACGATCGCCGATTTCGCCGCTGACCTCCGCGCCCCAACGCCATCGGCTGCTGCCGAACTCGTCACAGAGGCTCACCACAAGATCGCCGAACACCTTGCCACGCAATCTAACCGCCTTGAACGCGGCATGCGCTTTCAGCTCCTGCAGACACAACAACGCCTTGCCCGCTTGCAGGCCAGCCGCGCGGAGACCCGCATGGCCGCGCTGATCCATCGCCTCGCCCAGCACCTTGACGACCTCACTTTGCGCCAGGAATCCGCGCTTGCCGCACAGATTCGCCGCAGCCAGGGCCGCGTCGCCGATCTTGCTTCGGCGGTTTTACGCCACGATCCGCGCCAGGCCGTGGCACACGCACGCCAGCACCTCACCGACTACCGCACGCGCATTCAGCGTTCCATGGAGCAACTGCTGCACACGTCACGGGCGCGCCTCGGGGCACTCGATGCCCGGCTGCGTTCGCTCTCGCCGCTCGCTGTGCTCGACCGCGGTTATGCGCTCGTACTCACGCCGGAAGGAAATCTGGTCCGATCTGTTGCCCAGGTTTCAACGGACAATCAGCTCACTACCCGGCTTGCCGACGGCGCGTTTACCAGCCGCGTGGAGTCCACAGCACCTAACCAGCCCAACCAACAGCGACAGAAAACGACCAGGACAAAGAAAACAAAACGATGACGACAGCAACTTCACGCAAGCTCTTCGGTACCGACGGTATTCGCGCCGTCGCAGGCCAGCCGCCGCTCGATCCAACCACCATCTTCGCCACCGGCCTGGCCCTCGGGCATTCGCTGCGCAAAGCTGATGCCGCTCCGCGCGTTCTGCTTGGGCGTGACACGCGCGAATCGAGCCCCTGGATCGCCGCAACTCTGGCTGCGGCGCTGCGCCAAACGGGCGCGCAGGTGGAGAGCGCCGGCATTGTGCCCACACCCGCAGTCGCCTTCCTGACCCGCACTCACGGCTTCCACGCCGGCGTCGTCATTTCCGCCTCGCACAATCCATGGCAGGACAACGGCATCAAGCTCTTCGGCGGCGACGGCTTCAAGCTCCCCGACGCGGTCGAGCTGGCTATTGAAGACGAGATTCTTCATCACGCCACGCAAATCACTCCACCCGATCCCGCGTCACTGCCACCGGTCGAAGACAACCCGGCACTCAAAGCCGACTACATTCAGTTCCTCATCGATTCCGTCCCCGGACTCTCGCTCGCAGGACTCAGCATTGTGGCCGATTGCGCCAATGGAGCCGCCGCGGCCATCGCGCCGGAGCTCTTCCACCGTCTCGCCCCAACAGGAGCCGCACAAATCGAGCTGCTCCACACCGCACCCGACGGCCGCAACATCAACCTGAACTGCGGCGCACTGCACCCCGACCATGTGGCCGCCGAAACGCAAAAGCGCGGCGCGCAGCTCGGCCTCACCTTCGACGGCGACGCCGACCGCTGTCTCCTTGCGGGCGCAAGTGGCATCGTGATCAACGGAGACGCTATCCTGCTGATCGCCGCGCGCGATCTCAAGGCGCGTGGCCTGCTCACCGGCAATGTGGTTGTCGCCACCACGATGTCGAACATGGGGCTTGAAGCCGCCCTCCGGCGCAGCGATATCCGCATGCTGCGCGCTCCCGTTGGCGACCGCTACGTGCTCGAACAGATGCAGGCGCACGATGCCGCCCTTGGCGGCGAACAGTCGGGGCACATCCTCTTCCCGCATCTGGCCACCACCGGCGACGGCCTGCTGACCGCGCTCGTTGTTCTTGATCTCATCGCCCGCGCCGGCAAAACCATTGAAGAACTGACCGCCGACCTCAAAGTCTTCCCGCAAACCATCATCAACGTGAAGGTACGCGAAAAGAAGCCGCTCGATTCGATCCCCGCCGTTGTACAGGCGATCCACGATGCGGAAAACGATCTGAAAGACAGCGGCCGCGTTGTCATCCGCTACTCGGGAACCGAGCCGCTGGCACGTGTGATGATCGAAGCCGAAAGCGAGCAGGCGATGAAGCATCACGCTGAGGCCATAGCCGCCGCCATTCGCACTGAGCTTGGACTCTAACAGAGCTGTAAATAGAGAACTTCGCGCTCAACCCAATTCGCCGCGATCAGCGGAAGCGCGAAAACAGATACATCAACACGGAAGCCACAACGCTGATCACAATGCAGGTGACAATCGGGAGGTACACAGTCGTGTGCTTCCCTTTGTAGACAATATCGCCCGGCAACCGCCCCAGCGGCAGCCCGATGCGGCCGGCGAGCATCAGCACCACTCCGATGACCGCCAGCAGCAGCCCCAGACCCAGAAGCAATTTGCCAATCTCATTCATCGGCGCCGTTTCGCAGTCGCAACATAGTCAGGATACCGCCGCAGAGGTTGCGCTGCGAGCCGCTCGCCGGTTTTCCCGGTGTCGCATGCGCATCTACTTGAGATCGCGCCAATTCGGACCGAAGGCGAGATCAGCGACGAGTGGCACCTTGAGTTGAACTACGCCCTCCATCTCCGCCCGCACCAGCGTCTCCACTTCCCTGCTCTCGTCCATCGGTACCTCGAACAGGAGTTCGTCATGTACCTGCAGAACCATGCGCGTCTTGAGCTTCCGTTCAGCCAGCTTGCGGTCAATGGCAATCATCGCCAGCTTGATCAGGTCCGCTCCTGTGCCCTGCAGCGGCGAGTTGATGGCCGTGCGCTCGGCGAATCCGCGCTGATTCGGATTGCGGCTTTCGATATCGGGAATGGGCCGCAGCCGTCCGAACATCGTGCGTACACTACCCTGCTTCCGCGTCTCCTCCAGTGTCTTATCGATGAACTCCTTCACACCCTGGTAACGCGCAAAGTAGCGGTCGATATAGGCCTTCGCCTCAGCCTGCGGAATGCCCAGTTGCGCGGCCAGTCCGAATGCCGAAATGCCGTAGACAATGCCGAAGTTCACGGCCTTGGCGCGATTGCGCGTCTGCTTGTCCATCGTCTCCGCCGGCACATCAAAGACTTCGCTCGCGGTGAGCGTGTGGATGTCCTGGTGCTCCAGATACGCGCGCACCAGCAGCGGATCGCCGCTGAAGTGCGCCAGCAGCCGCAGTTCAATCTGCGAGTAGTCGGCCGAGAGCAACTGCGTTCCAGATGCCGCTGTAAATGCTGCGCGAATCTCGCGGCCCAGCTCAGTACGGATCGGAATGTTCTGCAGATTGGGATTCACCGACGAGAGCCGCCCAGTGGCCGTGGCCGCTGCCTGGAACGTGGTGTGCACGCGCGAGTCGGCATCGGCCAGCAGCGGCAGCGCATCCACATAAGTCGACTTCAGCTTCGATAGATGCCGGTATTCGAGCACCAGCCGCGGCACCTCGTGCTCCTCGGCAAGCGACTCCAGCACGGCCTGCGCGGTTGAAATCGATTTGGTCTTGCCGCGGGCTGGCGGCGCAGGCAGCTTCAAATGAGTAAAGAGCACTTCACCGAGTTGCTTGGGCGAGTTGATATTAAACCGCCGTTCGGCCAGCTCAAAGATGCGCTCACCCACGCGATTCAGTTCGCCGCTGAAGCGCTCCGAGAGCTGGTTCAGCGCCGCAACATCGATGCGCACGCCCGCCTGTTCCATGCGAAAGAGCACCGGCGCCAGCGGAAGATCGATCTCGGCGTAAACGCGCTCCAGATCTTCCTTCTGTACCTCGGCCAGCAGCGCCGGAGTCAGCGCATGAATTGCCGCGGCAGCCGCAGACAGCGACGCGGGTGGCGCGGCGCCATGGCGTGCCGCCACATCGGCCAACGATTGCGTTGCATGCGTGGGATTCAGCGCATAAGAAAGCAACATAGTGTCGTCGACGTGGCCGTGCAATTCCACACCCAGGCCGCCGAGCACGTGCAACGCCAGCTTCAGATCATGAACACGCTTGGGTACGGTTGCATCGGCCAGCAGCGCGCGCAGCTCCGGCGTAAGCGCCAGATGCAATGCGCGCCCAGCCTCTGCACAAACGCCCACGTTCGCGCGTGTCTTCTTCTCCGCCGCTTCCATCGCGTCCAGCAGCGACAACGCCGCCGGTGCATCGTCATCCTCGGCCGCAGCCGCGGGCTCGGCAGCGTCAAGCGCAAGCGCAAACCCGTTCGCTCTTGCCGCCGCATAGAACTCTGCACACTGCTCTTCGGTCGGATTGTCAATCAGTTCCACTGCAGGCGCAGCCGCAGAAGGCGCCAGATCGCGAAGCATCGAAGTGAATTCAAGTTCCGTGAACAGCTCGCGGCAGGCCTCGATGTCCGGCGGCTGCGTTTGCATCACGGTCAGATCCAGCGGCAGCGGCACATGGCTGTCGATCGTAACCAGATCCTTCGACAGCATCACGGCATCGCGGTTCTGCTCCAGCGACTCGCGATACGTCTTGCGCTTGACCTCCGCCGCGCGCTCCAGCACTGCCTCCACACTGCCAAACTCGCGGATCAGATCCACGCTGCCCTTGTCGCCGATGCCCGGCGCGCCCGGAATGTTGTCCACCGAGTCGCCGCGCAGCGCCATCACGTCAATCACCTTCTCCGGCGGTACTCCCAGCGTTTCCGTCACCTTTTCGGGATCGAGAATCAGGTTGTCTTTCTGCGGATTGAGGACCTTCACCCGCGGCGTTACAAGCTGCATCATGTCTTTGTCGCCGGAGACGATGAAGACCTCGTGCCCCTCGTCCGCCGCCTCACGCGCCAACGTGCCGATCACATCGTCGGCCTCAAAGCCTTCGGCCTCGAGAATGGGAATGCGCAGCGCCTCAAGCGCCCGCCGGATATACGGAATCTGCCGGCGCAGATCTTCCGGCATCGATACTCGGTTGGCCTTGTAGCCCTCGTAGCTCACCTCTTCAAAGCGCTGTGTCTTGCCGTCCCAGCGGCGCAGCGTTTCAATGCCTCGCGCCCGCTCGTCACGAAAGACCTCACCACTGACGTCAAAGACCGCGGCAAAGTACTGCGGCGCGAAATCCTGCCGTAGCTTGCGGATCATGTTCACGAAAACATAGGTGGCCGCCGTGGGCAGCCCCGAGCGCGTAGACATGGGCCGGGAATGCTGCATCGCGTGATACGCGCGAAAGATGAACGACATGGCGTCGAGGAGAAAAACGGGCTGTTTGTTTTCGCCGGGCATCGATTAGGAGAATAGCAGGGTTCAGGGGTCACACGAGGAACATGCAATCACCATAGCTGAAGAACCGGTAGCGGTTCTCCACCGCATGCCGGTATGCCTCAAGCACGCGCTCGCGCCCTGCAAACGCGCTCACCAGCATCAGCAGACTCGACTGCGGCAGATGGAAGTTCGTCAGCAGAGCCCCCACAACGCGAAACTCGAATCCCGGCGAGATAAATATCTCCGTCGTGCCTGAATGCGCCTCCAACACCCCGCCCTCAGCCCTCAGCGCGCAGGCTTCCAGCGTGCGCACCACCGTGGTGCCCACGGTCACAACCCGTCGTCCCTCACGCAGGGCGCGGTTCACAGTGTCCGCCGTCTCAGCGCTCAGTGTGTAGCGCTCGCGATGCAGCCGCACCTGGGAGACGCGCTCCACGCGTAGCGGCGCAAACGTGCCCAGCCCCACATGCAGCGTGAGCCGCGTTACCTCCACGCCGCGCGCCGCAATTGCATCAAGAACCTGCGGCGTAAAGTGCAGCCCAGCCGTGGGCGCCGCCACCGACCCGCGCTCGCGCGCATAAACGGTCTGGTAGCGCTCGCGGTCGGCGTCAGCATCGTCGCGGTGGATATAAGGCGGCAGCGGCGTGTGCCCAATACGCTCGATTGCCGCAAAGAAATCCGCACAGGGTGCAAAGCGCAGCAGCCTGTCGCCGTATTCGCCGCGCTTCATCACCTCGGCCTCAAGCAAGATGGAACCGTCCGGTGCGGGAAACACCAGCCGCTCGCCGATGGCTACCTTACGTCCCGGACGCACGAGCGCATGCCACTGATCTTTTCCGGCAGGTTCGGTGAGCATCACTTCAATGCGCCCGGTGGGTTTTTCGCGGTCGCGCCGCAACGTGCGCCGCGCATAAAGCCGCGCAGGAATGACACGGCTGTCGTTGAGCACCAGTACGTCGCCCGCCCGCAAAAACGACGGAAACAGCGCAAAGCTCGTGTCCTGCAGTGCGCCCGTTGTGCGATCCAACGCCAGCATGCGGCTGGTGCCGCGCTCGGCCGGTGGCTGCTGCGCAATCAGTTCCTCAGGCAGCTCAAAATCGAAGTCATCCACACGAAGACCGCTCATTCCGCCACCTTCCCCAGATGCGCAAGCGCGTTCCTGCGCGCCCTCTCCAGCGCCGCATTCAATTCCTCGCGCTTCGGCTCGAACTCCTCCGCTGGCAGATCTGTGGGCACGTGCGTCCACTGCGCCCAGCTCACGACGATGCGCGTAAATGGCTTGGGCACCAAGAAGCGATCCCACGAATGCATCGTCCATGCATGTTCCGGCTGCAGGTGAAACACTCCGATCGGCGCGCCGGTTATCTGCGCCAGCTTGATGGGACCCATCTTGGTTTGATAGATCGGGCCACGCGGCCCGTCGGCCGTAAAGATGGCCGTCCGTCCACTCTCGATTACGTCCTTCAACCCCAGCAGCCCCTCACGAGCCCCGCGCGAGCTGGAACCGCGTACGGTGCCGAAGCCGAACATCCTCAGGATGCGCGTAATCAGCTCGCCGTCGAAGCTCCGGCTGATGAGAATCACGGCATGCGAACGCCGAAAATACATAGTGCAAGGCAGCACACACTGATGCCAGAAACAGTAAATTTCCGGCCCTGCCTTCTCGCCAAAGAGCACCGGCGTCACGCCATCTTCCGCGATCACCTCAAAACGCCAGGTGCGCCCGACCAAACCAATCAGCACCCACATCACGCGCGGGACGACGGCCAGCGCGATTCGCTGGCGGAGCGTGAATCTGGGGCTGCGCTCGGTAGTCACTCCAGTGATTTTAGTGTAGATAGGCTGGACGCCGATCCTTCGACTCCGGTCGCCCAGGCAACATCAGCTCAGGAGTACCGCAGCCAGCGCAGCAGTTCCGGCAGCGTGGCGCGCTTGCCATACATCAGAATGCCTACGCGGTAGAGGCGCGACGACAGCCACAGAGTAGCCCAGATGCTGACAACGAGCAGCCCGATCGACACAGCGAACTGCCACATCGGCGGAATCTCCGACGCCATACGCAGGAACATGACAATGGGCGCAGTAGGCGGGAACAGCGAACCCAGCACGGCCCAGATGGAGTTCGAATCGTTGATGATGACCACGATCAACGCAAAACTCAACCAGGTGGGAACCATCGCCAGCGGCATGTACATCTGCAGCTCCTGCTCTGTCTCGCACGTCGACGCCAGCCCCGCAAACAGAGCGCTGTAGAACAGGTAGCCGAGCAGGAAATACACAGGGAACAGGATGCCTTCGAGCCATGTGAAGTGAATGGTAAACTGGCCTGAAAGCATCGCCGTGGCAAAAGGCGTAGCGAGCATGACGACACCTGCCACAAGCCAGATAAGTATCTGCAGAAGGCCCACGGAACCCACGCCGATCAACTTGCCGGCCAGCATGTCGCTTGGCTTCACCGTGGCCAGCATCACTTCGAAGATGCGCGATGTCTTCTCCTGAATAATGGAGCGCGCCACATTGAGGCCATAGACCACGGTGGTGAGCGCGAGAAGAAACGCCATCACGTAGCCCTTCCAGAACGAGGCCTCGGCATTGCTTTTGACCGGCGCACCTTCCGCTTTCACCTGGTAGGCGATGATAGGAATTCCCTTAAGCAGCTTGTCCGCGGTCGTCGTCGGCATCCCCGCTCCCAGCAGGTGCTCATCGACAAGCCCGTTGTTCACTGCATCCTTCAGCCGCGCGATGGTGATGAAATCACCGGAAGCCGGAGAAAAATACGTCGCGATCGGCGGCCCATCCTGGGGCGTGGCGATGGTCAGCAAGCCGTCGATCTTCCGTGCACGCACCTGATTGATCAGCGCTACCCGCTGATCCGGCGTGGCCGGCGCCACCACATCCACGCGCCCACTGTTGTCAGAGCCACGCATCAGTTGAGCGCGGATTTCATTCGCCAGCGTCGCGTTGTTCGACGCAATGACCAGATGCCGTTTCGTCCCCAGCCCCAGGCTCGACACATACCCGATGCCAATAATGACCGCGAAAAGCGCCGGTAGCCCAAAGGTCGTTACCTTGAAAGCTTTGCCGCGAATCTGCTCGAGAAATTCGCGCTTGGCGATCAGCATCATGTTACGCATCGGCCTTGCCTCCCACGGTGCGAATGAATATCTCTTCGAGTGAAGGCTCAACCAACTCGAATCGGTAAATGGTTGCCACAGCCGCGGCCTCGTGCAGCAGCTTCTGCGCATCGCCTTTCGGCTTCAGACGAATCTCCGCATGCCCTGAGAAATTTTTCGCCTCGGCCACTTCGTCGCTGTTCAGAAACGACGGGTTGCCTTCAAATTCGACGATTACATGGTCGCGTTTGTAGCGGCCCTTTACCTCGCGCACCTTGCCGCTCAGCACCGCCTGCCCACCATTGATAAGGCAGATTGCGTCGCATAGCTTCTCTACCTGGTCCATCCGA
Source organism: uncultured Acidobacteriota bacterium (assembly GCA_963830225.1). Taxonomy (GTDB): domain Bacteria; phylum Acidobacteriota; class Terriglobia; order Terriglobales; family Acidobacteriaceae; genus Telmatobacter. Next base: position 993,587 of record CAWHLO010000002.1, read on the forward strand.
TGCGTGGAAAACAGAATTGCCCTGCCCTCGTCTTTCAGCTCCAGCAGCGTGCGTTCCACCAGCACGGCATTTACCGGATCAAGCCCGCTGAACGGCTCGTCCATCACAATCAGGCCCGGTTCGTGCAGCAGCGTTGCAATCAACTGAATCTTCTGCTGCATTCCCTTGGAAAGCTCTTCAGTCTTCTTTTCCAGCGCATCGGCGATCTCCATGCGCTTTGCCCAGTCGGTACTACGCTTGCGGGCATCTTCGGCCGCAACACCATGAAGCTGGCCGAAGAAAATCAACTGGTCGAGGACTTTCATCTTTTTGTAGAGGCCGCGTTCTTCAGGCAGGTAGCCGACCCGATCCAGGCTCTTGCGCTCAAAAGGCTTCTCAAAAAGGCTCACGCGCCCCGAATCGGGAATCGTGATACCCATCATCATGCGAATAGAACTGGTTTTGCCCGCTCCGTTCGGCCCCAGCAGGCCGAACATCTGCCCCGCCTCAATAGACAGACTCAATTTGTTGACGGCGACTTTGTTCTCGTAGGCCTTCGTGACGCCCGCAAGTTCAACAACTGGCATGGATTCTCCCGCCGCTCTTGCTCGGCAAATTGTTTCCGGATCGCCCGGGGAACGGCCACAGAAGCAGTGTAACAAAGCAGGCCAAGTCTCTTCCCATCATGGGAAACCTATGAAATGAGGCTGAAATACAGCAGGTGAATGCGCTCTTGCGATCTTTCTTGCTTCAATCGGAGACGAGACAAACTGAGCGCGAACCAGACATCAATTAATGCTCTAATTACTTTAGATTCACTTCCTATGAAGAACCACCCCAGGATCACGCTACTCTACCACTAACGAGTGGCTTCTCCAGACACAAAAGAGGAACGTGCAAGTTACCGATGGGGGAAAACAACTGTGCATGCTGAGCGTTACCTTAGATTCTGAAGGTGGGAGAGGGAAATGGCAACAGTACTAAACGTTCAGGATTTTGTGCGCGAATTTGGGAAAGGGACGCCAAAGGCCGGGCCCAACCATAAGCCGCGATCCATTGAGGAGCTTGGGATCCGGGAATCCCTTCTGGAAGACCTCGCCCTTAAGACTCTTTATCTGGCGGGAACCGTTTCTGTGCTCGAGCTGGGCCGCAAGCTGGGGTTAGGCTACGAGGTAATGGAAGAACTGGTGGAGCGGCTGCGCGCCGGGAAAGTGTTGCCAGGTTACCGGCATGACTGGCAATATCCCAGTAATCTGCGTATCAGACACGGGAAGAGCGAAAGCTACCGAGCTTCTGGCACATAATTCTTACTCCGGCGCGGCGCCTGTCTCCTTTGAAAGTTATTTGGAGGTGGTTCGCAAGCAGAGCATTCAAAACCTGTCGATAGACGCCGATATGGTCAGTAAGGCGTTCACGCACCTGGTGCTTGATGAAACTCTGCTGGAGCGGTGTGGAACGGCGCTCAACTCCGGCAGTTCCATCCTGCTTTACGGCCCCGCGGGGACTGGCAAAACAACCATCGCCGAGATCATGTCCAAAGTGCTGGCGTCAGATCCGGTCTGGCTTCCCTACGCTATTGAGATCGATGGCGAGATCGTCACCATCTACGACCGGGCAATCCACAAGCAAGCTCCAGACAATTCGTCATCCGATCACGACGGGCGCTGGATTTACTGCGAGCGGCCCGCGGTAATGGTCGGTGGTGAGCTTACCAGCGAGATGCTCGACATGCAGTTCAACCCGATCACGCGGTTTTACGTCCCGCCTGTACAGATGAAGGCCAACAACGGCGTGCTGATCATCGACGATTTCGGGCGGCAGCGCATCCGTCCTGATGAATTGATGAACCGGTGGATTGTTCCGCTCGAACGCCGCGTCGATTTCCTTACCTTCACCGGCGGAAAGAAAATCGAGGTTCCTTTCGAAATGCTGGTTGTCTTTGCGTCAAATAAGGAACCTTCAGAACTTCTCGATCCAGCTTTTTTAAGGCGGCTTCAAACCAAGATCAAGGTTGGCGCCGTAACGCCAGAGCAGTTTATTGAAATCTTCCGCCGCGTTGCCGAGGGTAAAAAAGTATCGTACGACCCTGACATTCCGGGATTGCTCGTGAAGTTCATTCAGGAAGAAATGAAACAGGAACTCCGCTCGTGCTATCCGCGCGATATCGTCAACCAGGTATGCTGGTCAGCCAAGTACAAAGGGAAAGAGCCATATATTGACCGCGAGTCTTTGCGGAACGCCATCGAGGCCTACTTTACCCTTTAGCAGGCACAACAACCTGCGCTGCCGACATTGGCACATGGTTTCAAACAATCTTCATTGCTTCCGGATCCCAGTGCACCACGGCGCCGCGGTCGTAGCTCACATTGCTGAGTAGCGCGGCGCCCGCGGCGCGGAAGCCGAAAACCGCGTCCTCCACAACGGGTTTGCGCGATCGCACGCTTTCGAAGAAGTTGCGCAGGTGATCGTAGCTGTCGCTGTAGCCGGCAGGTGCAACGTATTTTTCATAGCCGGTCGGCGGCTCACCCTCAGGATGCGTTATCGGATATTTCTTGCGATATTCCTCAAGGATGCGTTTCTGCATCGCCTCTGGAAAGCTGGCCACGGTATAGCCGGGCTCCTTCGCGCGGGGCACCCGGTTCACGCTCACGGCGTTGCCGGCAATCTCCATCGTGCCCTCCGAACCGGTAAAGATCAGGCCTTCGCTCTCCGATCCGCCATCCACAAAGTTCACGCGCAGGCTCAGGTTGAAGCCTTCCGGGTAATCGAATAGGCCCAGCATCACGTCGGGCACATTACGGCCGTCTTTCCAGAATCGCAACCCGCCGGTAGCCATGCCACGTGTTGGGCCATGCGAGCCTGTGATGAAGTGCGTTCCGCTGAACAGATGCACAAACAGGTCGCCGGCCACGCCGCTACCGTATGCCTTCCATTTCCGCCACTGGAAAAACTGCTCGGCACTGAAGGGAATCTTCGGCGCTGTCCCCAGAAAGCGCATCCAGTCGCAGGTCTCCGGCGAAGCATCCGGCGGGATCGTATAGTCCCACGCGCCGACTGCCGAATTTCGATCCCAGTGCGCGGTCACCATGTTGAGCTTGCCAATGGCGCCTGAGTCGAGCAGTTCTTTAGCCTTGGCATAAATCATGGAACTGACGCGCTGGCTGCCAATCTGGACGATGCGCTTTGTGGCGCGAGCCGTCTCGATCATCACCGGGCCATCGGAGTAAAGGTGGATCATCGGCTTTTCGCAGTAGACATCCTTGCCGGCCTTCATGGCGTCCACTGAAGCCCGCATGTGCCAGTGATCGGGAGTGGCGATGAGAACTGCGTCCACATCCGGCCGCGCCAGAATCTCGCGGTAATCGCGCGTGGTAAACACGTCCCGGCCCCACAGTTCTTTGCAGTGTTCCAGGCGGCCGCTGTAGCAGTCGGCCGCCGCCACAAGTTTTACGCCGGGGACCTGGACCGCCTCGCCCGTATCGTACTGCCCCTGCCCGCCGGCGCCGATGAGCGCAAGCTGAATGTGGTCGTTGGCGGTGACGGGCCGCGACGGCTCTGCCTGAGGAGCCGCGAGTGCGTACACATTGGCTCCGAGCATGGTCCCCGCTGATACTGCCCCCGCCGCCTTAAGAAAATTCCGCCGATTCAGCCCGCTCATTTGCCGCCCTCCGGTATCGATATCTTTGACGCATATAACCATACAAGGACGGGGAGCACCAAGTCAGTGGGAACCTTCCGGCCGGCGGGGAAGGCACTCCACCCGGCCCGACTCCAGCAGCGCATACAGATCGCGGCGTCAGTAATCGGGAATGGCAATCCTGTCGATCAGATCGCGACCAATAGCCATGTCCGAGGCCCGTAGGATCGAGATGAGGTGGACCATCAAGTCGTGAATCAGCACGGACAACTTCGATTTGGGATCGAAGAAACCCGCGCCCAAGAAGTCAATAGCGTAACCGCCGGTCCGGAGAGGCGGTGCAGATTCCACGATTGTCGTTTGGAGTCCATAATGGGCAAGCCAACAGACCAGCGTGGGACCTGCAATTCCGGCGCCTGAAATCAACCCACGCGTCAAGCGTTCAGCTTATTCTCTTCACCATCACATGCCTGCACTGCGGCAAGCCTCCTCTGCACTGCCCTCAATTCGTCGGCCGACTTACTTGCGAGGGACGGGAGGTACTGCTAGCATACTCAGGGCATGGCGAATCCAGAACACCTCGCTCGACTTAGGAAGTATGAAGAAGGTGATGAGGGAAGCATCGCGTGGGACGAGTGGCGTGAGCAGCACAAGGAAATCCTCCCGGACCTCTCTGGCGCGAATCTCCGGGAGATGGACCTCGTGTCAGCCTCGCTGGAAGGAGCTGACCTTCGAGACACCGAACTCATAGCCACGAACCTCTCCGCAGCAGAGCTTCAAGGTGCGAAACTTTGTGGAGCGAACCTTGGCGCGGCTGACCTCACGCTTTCGGACCTTAGTGAAGCAGACTTGACGAACGCGGATCTCCAAGGGGCGGACCTCACAGACGCCACCCTCGACCGAACTAACTTCACCGGGGCCAAGGTCGGGTTCGCAGTGTTCGCCCGCGTGGACCTGAGCAGCGCAATTGGATTAGAGACCATGGAACATTCCAGCCCTTCCAGCGTCGGCATTGACACGATTTTCCGATCCCAAGGCAAGATTCCTCGGGAATTCCTTCGCGGTGTAGGCGTCCCTGAGATTCTGATCAAATACCTTCCAGAGCTGGTCGGCACTGGCATCGAGTTCTACTCCTTGTTTATTAGTTACTCAACTAGAGACCAAGAGTTCGCGGAGCGACTTTACGCCGATCTGCAGCACGAGGGGGTCCGCTGCTGGTTTGCACCGCACGATGTTAAGGGAGGAAGGAAACTCCACGAACAAATCGACCAAGCAATCCGTGTACACGACAAGCTGCTTCTCGTTTTGTCTCCTCACAGCATGAACAGCGAATGGGTAAAAACAGAAATCACAAAAGCCCGCAAGCGCGAAGCCAAGGAGGGCAGACAGGTTCTCTTCCCAATACGTCTCTGCAAATTCGAAGAACTCCGACATTGGGAATGCTTCGACGCTGACACCGGGAGGGATTCGGCTCGAGAGATTCGCGAATATTTCATCCCGGATTTCAGCGACTGGGAAAATCTCAGTGACTACAAGGAAGCCCTCTACAAGCTCCTAAACGACCTCCAGGGCAAATCCTGGTCCTGACACCTGACACCTAATCCCTCGCCCTTCGCCGCTCGCAGGTTGTAGCATCCTGATTGTGCCAGCCTTGGATACTCCAGTGATGTACGTGCGCGGCGTCGGTCCGCGCGTAGCTGAGCTGCTCGCAGCCAAGGGCATCCAGACGGCTGGCGACCTTCTTTACCACCTGCCCTTCCGCTATGAAGACCGCCAGAACCCGCGCAGCATCGACGAACTCAAGCCCGGCGAGACAGCCAGTGTAATCGCGGAAGTTCGGGGCTCGGCACTGCTGCGTACACGCCGCATGCCCCTCTTCGAGTTGACCATTGGCCAGGGAAATCGCGCTATGAAGTGCATCTGGTTCAATGCCGGGTATCTCAACGGAAAATTCCACGCCGGCCAAACCGTTGCCGTTTACGGCAAACTAGAACCCTCGCGCTCCTCGAGCAACCTAAAGATGATTCAGCCGCAGTTCGAGGTGCTTCCCGACGAGAGCGCCGATGCCGAGACGCGGCTGCTGGAAGTGGGCCGCATCACGCCTGTCTACGAATCGCTTGGCGGCAGCCGTCTGGCCTCGCGCTGGCAACGCAAGACCATCTTCAACCTCCTCGAATCGCTGCGTAGCGCTGTCCCCGAATGCCTGCCGCAGGCCATGCTCAACCGCCTCGATCTCCCCGGCCGCGAAGCCGCCCTGCGCGAGGTGCACTATCCGCCTGAAGGCACGCCTTTCGCGCAACTGCAAAGCTCGTCGACCCCCGCGCACCGCCGCCTCATCTTCGAAGAGCTGTTTTTCCTGGAGCTGGGCCTGGAGTTGAAGCGCCGCCGCATGCAGGAACGCGCAGGCATCACCTTCGCCACCAACGACAAGGTGCGCGAAGCCATCCGCGAGGTACTTCCCTTCCATCCCACCGCCGCACAAAAGCGGGCGCTGGGCGAAATCGTCACCGACATGCGCCAGCCGAGCCCCATGCGCCGCCTGCTGCAGGGCGACGTCGGCTCCGGCAAAACCATCGTCGCTCTCCAGGCCATGCTCGTAGCCATGGAAAACGGCTACCAGGCCGCGCTTATGGCGCCTACTGAGATTCTCGCCACGCAGCACTTCCTGGCCGCGCGCAAGCTGCTTGAGCGCTCCAGCCGCAAGCCGCGCATCGTGCTCCTTACCGGCTCGCTCGATGACGACCGCAAACGCTATAACCGCGGCCTCATCAACCGAGGCGAGGCGCAGCTCGTTATTGGCACCCACGCGCTCATCGAAGAAAAGGTCGAGTTCGGCCGCCTCGGTCTCGTCGTCGTGGACGAGCAGCACCGCTTCGGTGTGCTGCAACGCTTCAAGCTGATGAAGAAACCCAACCAGCCCGAGCCGGACGTGCTGGTGATGACCGCCACGCCCATTCCGCGCACGCTGGCCCTCTCGCTCTACGGCGATCTCGACCTGAGCGTTCTGGACGAACTCCCACCCGGCCGCACGCCCATCGTTACCCGGCGTGTCCCCGGTGAGCGTACTGACGACGTCTGGGATTTCGTGCGCAAGCAGGTTGCGCTCGGCCGCCAGGCTTACATCGTCTATCCCGTCATCGAAGGCACAAAGGATGACCAGCCTGAGTTGGATTTCTCCCATGACGAGCCCGAAACCGCCATTGAGCCTCCGGTTCCTGCCACCCGCAGCAGCGCCCGCAAAGGCAAAACCGCGGACCTTTTCCCCGCAACCGCAAAGCAGGCACGATCCACAGCCCGGCGCGGCGGGTCCGGTCTCAAATCAGCCACGGAGATGTACGAAAAGCTCCGCTCCGGTCCGCTCTCAGGCCTGCGCATTGGCCTTCTTCACGGACGCCTCGACGCCGACGACAAAGACATCATCATGCGCCGCTTCCAGCGTGGGGAAATCGACGTACTTGTCGCCACCACCGTCATTGAGGTCGGCGTCGACGTCCCCAACGCCACCGTGATGGTCGTCGAGCACGCCGAGCGGTTCGGCCTCGCCCAGTTGCACCAGCTACGCGGGCGCGTGGGCCGCGGCGCCGCCAAGAGCTACTGCATCCTCGTCACCGGCGACCGCGTCTCTCCGCTCGGCGAGGAGCGCCTCAACGCCATGGTGCGCACGCAGGACGGCTTCGAGCTGGCCGAGTTGGACCTGACCATACGCGGTCCGGGAGAGTTTTTCGGAACCCGCCAGGCGGGCCTGCCGGAATTTCGCGTGGCAAACCTGGTCCGCGACCGCCAGTTGCTGGAGTTGGCCAAGCAGGAAGCCGCCCGCTTTGCAGCCGATTCCGGTGCTGAAGCTACTGAAGCAGAGCGTGCCCGTGTGCGTGCCCAGCTCAAAGACGCCTGGCAGCGCCGCTACGGTCTTGTTGAAGCCGGGTGAAATACAGCGGCACGCAAATCATCGCCCGCAAAATGGTCGCCGCGGCTCCGCTCAAGCCGCAGGCGCATTCTGATCCAGCGGAAGAACTTCTGCCGCAAACGTCTGAATTTCAAGGTCTATGCTCGCGATGTCGCTTTCACAACGCCGCTTTTGATTGCGGGTGCACTGGCAAAGCTCGGTAAACCGGATGTGCCCGGCCTGGCTCAGCTCTACCCCCGCGGCCACCAGAATGCTGTAAATATCCACACAAGCCTGCCGCTCGAACTCAAACAGGATGTTCACGGTGCCCGTGTCGCTCTCGCTGCGGCTCAATACCCAGCCGCCACACCCCAGAATGGCCCCGGTTAGCAACTGCACCAACCGCAAAGGCTCTTCTCCGGATACCGCATTCAACTGCAGCGCCCAGGGGATGCTCATTCCTCGCCCGGCTTTCGTCTCCGGCATGGCGTGTCTCACGATGGCATCATCGGCTGGGCAGGCCGCAACGTGATCATTGTGCAGGAGTTGAACGTTTTTTGACCGGCTTCGGGACAGTTGCAGCCATGCTCTCTAAAAAGACCTGTTTCCAGCCCCCGAAAACGCCCCGAGCAGACCGAGAAAGCAAGAAACCTCTCCACACGACCCTCCTCAGCGAAACAGAGCCTCCATTTCAGAAAATGGAACGCAGCGGCGCCCTGTTTCTCCCGCTGAACCATTGGCGGCCGGCAGAACTGTACATTCCAGCCGGATCTCTGCTGGATTTTTCCGTAAATGCTGCATCTTCCACAGGTTGCTGCTCAGGCTCGCGGCTCAAAACACAGCAGCCTAAGCCCTCCTGCGAGCATCAGACTATGCGTAACCCGGGCGGAAAAAGTCGCCTAATCTGGTATTCTCAAGGCGACAGCGACTCAATATCCGCCAGAGGAGTATTGTGCCAAGCCGCAAAGATATTCAGTGGTCGCAACTGAAAGTAGGGGCATTGGTCCTGATATCCATGGCCGTGTTGGTCGGGCTGATCTTCCTCATGTCCGGATCCACGGGTGGGTTTTTCTCCAAAAAGATCAAGCTGGTCTGCTATTTCAGTAACGCATCCGGCCTCAAGCAGGGCGCGCCCGTAACGCTGGAAGGCGTTACCATCGGCAACGTCTTAAGCATCCACGTGGTGCCCAATCACAACCCAACCCCCGTCGAGGTCGTCATGCGGATAGGGACCCAGTACATCAACGGCCTGCATACCGACTCCGAGGCCACCATCACCCAGGCCGGCGTCCTCGGCGACAGCTTCGTCGATATCGATTCGACCCATGCCACCGGTCCCCCGCCGTCCGACGGCACCGTGCTCATGGCCTCCGGCTCCCCCACTCTGCAGGATGTGATAAGCTCCAGCAACGCTGGCGTTGACCAGATCCGCGATCTGACCAAGAAGGTTAGCGTTCTCATCGACACGTTGAACAGCGACCGCGGTCTCATCGGCCGGCTCATCAATGACCGGCGGATGGCCAACAAGGTCGTTAAAATGACCAACGACCTTGAGGCCGTGGCAAGCGATCTGCGCAGCGGCAAGGGCACGCTTGGCAAGCTTCTTACCGACGACACGCTCTATGATCGCATGGACTCGACCGTGAACAACCTCAACACCATGACGACCGATCTGAACAACGGTCAGGGCACGGCCGGTAAGCTGCTCCGTGACGATACGCTCTACAACAACCTGAACACCACGGTAAAAAATGCCAACGAGTTATTGGCCCAGATCAACTCCGGCAAAGGAGCCCTGGGTAAGCTCACCAGGGATCCCGCCTTCGCCAAGAAGCTGAACGACACCGTAACCAATCTCGATCTCATTCTCAACAGCGTCAACGAGGGCCAGGGCACGGTTGGGCAGCTCTTCAAGAACCGCAGCCTCTACGACCACCTCGACCAGACCTCGTCGCAGGCACAGGAGCTCATTCAAAGCATCCGCAAGAACCCCAAGAAGTACCTGGTTATCCGGCTGAAGCTCTTTTAAAACAGTGGTCGAAATCGGCTGGCCGGGCTTTGAGAAGCAAGCCTGCCGGCCTGCGGAAAAACTCCGCGGCGAGACCCTTTACTTCGCTCCCAGCATCTCCACGGCCTCAAGCCTCAGCAGCCGGGTTCGTGTGTCGGGTGACCGCTCAACCTGCTCTGCCAGCTTCAGATAGCTCTGGTCGTGATAATGAATAGCCGCCAGCAGCAGCGGTTCGGCAAGAATGCTCGGGACCACGCCGTTGATCGCCTCGTGTGTCCACCTCTTCTTGCCTGTCGCATAGGGAACCAGGTAATCCAGTGCTCCGCGAATTGACCCGCCCTTGGGCGCGCGATAGCTCCACAGGTCCACGTCCACGCGCTGGGCCTCCTGCGCCAGCCGCATCAGCCCCACCAGGTTAAACACGGAGTAGGAAAACGACTTGGTACGCGCCAGTTCCAGCGGCTCGCTGCCGTTCTTCTTAATCTGCAGCGCGATGCGTCTGGTCTCCGCCGTGGTGCACACCTGCCGCGCCACATTCTTGTCGCCCAGGAACAGTGCGATCCCCACAAGCTGCTGATCGTACCAGCTTCCGTGATTGTTCTTCGCGTTGGACTCGTCGCGCCCGTTCTTGCTCGTCTGCAGCCACTTCAGATATTCGGTGAGCCACTTGTCCAACCCGGCCTTGTCCTGCGACGTCATGGCAGGCGAGCCTGAAAGCAGCGTGATTGCATCCAGCACCAGTGGCAGCTCGCGCACGTCAATCAGCCCAATGCCGCGGCCCTTGGTGATGCCGGGAATCGCCTGCGCGAAGTTCAGATTAGGATTCATTCGCGTGGCGGGATTCAGAAACCACGTACGCAGCAGCATCACTGCCCGCGCCGCATAAGCCTCCTTGCCGGTGAGGTAGTATCCCAGAGCAAGAGCGTGCACGGCGCTCTCCATCGCATTGAATTCGCGATGGTCGGAGATCTTGTAAACCTCCGGATTCACACGGCCGTCATGGCGAACATAGGGCAGCCCATTTTCCGTGGCAGGATTAGGCCACCAGTAGATTCCGAGGCTCATGTAGTCGTGCTTGCTGCCGCTCGGCGGAGTTTCTTGCTTGTCCATCACCGAATACGGCCCTTCGGTCATGGCCCAGTCGGCGTTGACCTTCACCGCATGCGCAATCGCCGCCGGCGGATGCGCTTTCACCGCGGCAAGGAAAGCTCCGTTCATCTCCAGCGTGGCGGGCGGAGCCGTCTGCTGCGCAAAAACCGGCGCAGCCAGCAAAAGAGCAAGCACTGCAAAACGCATTTCCATTTCTCCCCGGAGGCACGATCAACACGGCAGAGCCGCAGACACGAATTACCTGCTCAGCAGGATTCGCGACTCTCTCACCCGCATATCTCGTTCTGCCTGGCGACGCTCGCCGACAGGCGGGACCCATCTCGGCAATCCCGGTCGGCCTTCTCGGTCGACTGCCGAAAATTATAGTGTGTTGGCCTTATACACAATCCCGCACACCGCCTCCAACGGCCAACTCCTCTCTCGCACCCTCGGAACGATTCGTTCCCCATCCATCGCCCCACACCTATCTTCGAAAACAAGCTCATTCCGTACCACAAGCTGAATCCAAAGTCCGATGGACCGTCTCGCCCCCTGGCCGCAATTTCCCGCTCTACGCTATTCTGAAATGTTCGATTCGTTTCTCTTTCAGCAACGCTTTGAACGCCACTGCATCTCATAGTTGAGCCCTACAAGACATCTTTCAACAGCTCGCATGCTTCGGCTGCGGAATACCGGTTTTATCTCTTGTTTCTTACCGCGGGCGCCACATCACCGCTCGCAAACTGAAGTCATATCAACCCATACTGGAAGGAGCATTCATGCTTACTATCGGAGAAAAATTCCCCTCTTTTGAACTAACGGCTACGGTGGATCTCGACCCCAGGAAGGCCTTTGAGACCATCACCGAAAACAGCTATCCCGGTAAATGGAAGGTCTTCTTCTTCTGGCCTAAGGACTTCACTTTCGTCTGTCCTACAGAGATTGCCGCGTTTGGCAAACTCAACAAGGAATTCCAGGAGCGCAACGCCCAGGTTCTCGGCGGCAGCATCGATTCGGAGTATGTTCACCTCGCATGGCGCGAACATCATCCCGATCTCAAGAATCTTCCTTTTCCCATGCTCTCTGACATCAAGCGCGATCTCTCGGAGCAGTTGGGCATTCTCGACCTGAAAGCTGGCGTCTGCCTGCGTGCTACCTTCATCGTCGATCCCGAAAACGTGATTCGCTTCGTCTCCGTCAACGATCTCGCCGTTGGCCGCAACCCGCAGGAGGTTCTCCGCGTGCTGGATGCACTGCAAACCGACGAACTCTGCCCCTGCAACTGGCAGCCCGGCGAAGAAACCCTCCAAGTCTAAACCTCAGCTCTCTCGGCAATCCCGCCGTGGTAAGTTTGCCTCTTCCCCACACGGATATACCGGCACGGGTCTACCGGAGCCCCATTCAGGGCTCCGGAAATCCCATTCCCATGGGATCACCATCATTCGGTCCCAAGCCGGCTGCATCCCGGGCATACCGCATAAACGATCTGGATCTTCCGATTAACAGCCTCCCGTATCTGCGAAAGTTCTGAAGCTGAACTATCCCTGTCTCGTTTACAGCCACTCCGAGCTGACGACGCTTCAGTAACCACGATCCCAAAACGCAGGCTGAGATTAAAATCTGCCCCCCGCAAACAGCTTTCTTCCCCCTTTCTTCGCTATGCGTTACTCTCAAGAGAGCATGTCCCCGGACCACCCCATCCCGGACACAGCCGCGGACCCCTTTGCCTGCTTTCACCCCGTAGCGACGGCTTGGTTCCGTGCTGTTTTCGATGCGCCCACCGCGCCCCAGCGCATGGGATGGCCGGCCATCGCGCGCGGCGAAAGCACGCTCATCCTGGCTCCAACCGGCACTGGAAAGACGCTCGCGGCATTCCTCTGGTGCCTTGATCGCCTCATGCTCCACCCGCCGCCCGCGGGCCGCAGGCAAGGCTGCCGCGTCGTCTACGTCTCTCCGCTCAAAGCCCTCGCCGTCGACGTGGAACGCAACCTGCGCTCGCCGCTGGCCGGCATGGCCAATATGGCTCGCCGCATGGGCTCATCGTTTTGCGAGCCGCAGATCAGCGTCCGCACCGGCGACACACCTCAGCGCGAACGCGCCCGCTTCGCCCGCCACCCGGCAGACATCCTCATCACCACACCCGAATCGCTCTACCTGATCCTCACTTCGCAAGCCGCCGAAGCTCTGCGCACCGTGGAAACCGTCATCATCGACGAGATTCACGCCCTGGTCCCCACCAAGCGCGGCGCGCATCTCGCGCTCTCGCTGGAGCGACTCCAAGCCTTGGCGAAGAAGCCCATCCAGCGCATCGGCCTCTCCGCCACACAGCGGCCTCTGGAAGAAGTAGCGCGCTTCCTTGGTGGAGTTGAATTACAGGGAACGCGGAATAGGGATCAGGAAATAGAAACTCAGCCCGCGCAAGCCGAGCACGCACCAAGCCTGCAGGTCGATCCTCTATTCCCTTCTCCCGACCCCCTGTCTTCCGATCCCTGTTCCCTGCTCCCTGATCCCTCTCTTCCTTTCCGTCCGGTCACTATCGTCAACGCGGCGCAGCCCAAGCAGCTTAAGCTGCGTATAGAAGTCCCTGTCGAAGACATGTCGCGCCTCGGCGAGCAGGAGGAGATCCCAACCGGCCCGGCTTCGCAAACACCTCGACGTGTCTCCATTTGGAATGCGATTCACCCGCGCCTGCTCGAGCTGATTCGCGAACGCAACTCCACCATTCTCTTCGTCAACAGCCGCCAGTTGGCTGAGCGCCTCGCCGGCGCACTCAACGACCTGGCCGGCGAAGACATCGCCCGCGCCCATCACGGCTCGCTCGCCGCACACCAGCGCTCGGTCATCGAAGAACAGTTGAAGGCCGGCCAGATTCGCGCCCTCTGCGCCACCTCCACGCTTGAGCTCGGCATCGATATGGGCGCCGTCGATCTCGTCATCCAGATCGAATCGCCACCATCCGTCGCCAGCGGCATGCAGCGCATTGGCCGCGCGGGCCACCACGTGGACGCGGTCAGCGAGGGTATTCTCTTCCCCAAGTACCGCGCCGACCTCATAGCCTGTGCCGCCGTAACCCGCGCCATGCACGAAGGCCACATCGAGTCCACACGCTACCCGCGCAATCCCCTCGACGTGCTGGCACAGCAGTTGGTGGCCATCGCTGCGCACCCGCCGGCCGTAAAGCCGACACTACTAAAGAAAACTAGCTCCGCTAACACCGCTGACTCCGCCAGCCCCGCTCCACCCGAAATCAGCGTCGACTTTCTCTACAACCTCGTCCGCCGCGCCGCGCCCTTCGCCGCGCTCACACGCCCCGTCTTCGAAGGCGTCCTCGATCTGCTCAGTGGCCGCTACCCATCAGACGAATTCGCCGAGTTGCGGCCACGCCTCAACTGGGACCGCATCCGCAACGTCGTCACCGCCCGCGACGGCGCCGCCCGTCTCGCCATTCTCAACGCCGGCACCATCCCCGACCGCGGCCTCTATGGCGTCTTCCTGGCCTTCACTGAGGGTAAAGCTGTCCGCGTTGGCGAACTCGACGAAGAGATGGTCTTCGAGTCGCACCCCAACGAGACTTTCATTCTCGGCGCCTCCACCTGGCGCATCACAGACATCACGCACGACCGCGTGCTGGTGACGCCAGCCCCGGGCGAGCCCGGCAAAATGCCGTTCTGGAAAGGGGACGGTCCGGGGCGCCCGCTCGAATTTGGCCGCCGAATCGGCGCTATGGTGCGCGAAATGCGCGCCCTGCCCAAACCCGCCGCGCTCACCCGGCTCATCACCGAGCATGATCTTGACGCCAAAGCCGCGGAGAATCTCCTCGCATTCCTCGACGATCAGGAAGCCTCCACCGGTGTCGTTCCTGATGACCGCACCATCGTCGTCGAGCGCTGCCGCGATGAGCTGGGCGACTGGCGCGTCTGCGTCCTCACCCCTTTCGGCAGCCGCATCCACATTCCCTGGGCCATGGCGGTCAGCGCGCGCATCCGTGCCGCCGGCGGCCCTGAAGTGGAAACCCTCTGGGGCGACGACGGTTTTGTCCTGCGCTTCCCTGATACCGAGGAACCGCCCGACTCCGACTGGATCCTCGTGGAAGCCGCGGAAGTTGCGCAGCTTGTCATGCGCCAGTTAGGCTCAACAGCACTCTTCGCCGGCCGCTTCCGCGAGGCCGCCGGCCGCGCGCTGCTGCTGCCCCGCCGCCGTGCCGATGCCCGCTCGCCGCTCTGGCAGCTCCGCAAGCGCTCCTACGATCTGCTCAGCGTCGCCTCGCGTTACCCGTCGTTCCCGCTCCTGCTTGAGGCCTACCGCGAGTGCCTCCGCGATGTCTTCGACATGTCCGCACTCACTGAGACACTTCGCGCCATTGAGCAACGCCAGCTTCGCATTCACGTCGTAGAAACCCGCAAGCCTTCACCCTTCGCCTCTTCGCTGCTATTCAGCTATGTCGCCAATTTCGTCTACGAAGGCGATGCGCCGCTGGCCGAGCGCCGCGCTCAGGCGCTCACCATCGACCAGGACCAACTACGCGAACTGCTGGGCGAAGCCGACCTGCGCGAGTTGCTCGATGCCGACGCCATTGCCGAAGTGGAAGAGACCGCGCAATGCCTTGCTGAAAATTATCGAGCCCGCACGGCAGACGGCATTCACGATCTCTGCCTGCGCCTGGGCGATCTCTCGCGCGAAGAACTGACCCACCGCGTGGCTTCGCCAGATTTACTCTCGCAAGTCGATCGCCTAATCCGTTCGCGCCGTCTGCTTGAGCTGCGCATCGCCGGAGAAAAACGCCTCATCGCCGCGGAAGACGCTGCGCGCTACCGCGACGCCTTGGGTATTCCCCTGCCTCCGGGTCTGGCCACAGCGCTGCTTGAACCTGTCGCGCATCCGGTCATCGAACTGGTCCGCCGCTACGCCCGAACCCACGGCCCATTCACGCTGCGCGAAGCCGCAGATCGCTTCGCTCTCGACACCGCTGTCGTCGAAACCACCCTGCATCAGCTTGCCCGCGAAGGCCGCATCCTCGAAGGCGGCTTCCGTCCCGGCGGCCTGCACCGCGAGTGGTGTGATGCTGAGATTCTCCGCCAGATTCGCCGCAAATCGCTCGCCAAACTGCGCCGCGAAGTCGAGCCTGTGGAACAGCACACACTGGCGCGCTTTTTCACCCACTGGCAGGGCCTTGTCACGCCGCGCCGCAGCGCACACGGCCACCTTGACGCGCTTCTCGACGCCATTGAAATACTGCAAGGTGCGCCGGTGCCAGCATCGCTTTTTGAAACATCGGTCCTGCCCGCACGCATCGCCGATTACTCTCCAACGGGCCTCGACACGCTCATCGCCGCCGGCGAAGTGGCATGGACCGGCGTCGAGCCCATCGGCGAACGCGACGGCCGCATCGCTCTCTTCCTTGCCGACAAGCTCCCTCTGCTCGCGCGGCAGCGCCCACAAGCCGAGCCTCTGACCGAGCGCGAAGAGAAGCTCCTCGCCGTACTCGAGTCCACGGGCGCCAGCTTCTTCGATCCCCTGCACCAGGCTGCAGGCGGCGGCTATCCCGGCGAGACGGTAGACGCGCTCTGGAGCCTTGTCTGGCGCGGCCTCATCACCAACGATTCGCTCCACGCTCTCCGCGCCTACATTGCCAAGCCAGAAAGCACACGCATCCACCAAGGCGGACGCCGATTGCAAACAGGGGTCGTCTTCCGCTCACGCCGCACCACACCGCCCAACGCGCAGGGCCGCTGGTCACTCATTCCGCTACGCACGCGGCAAGGCGTCAGCGCAACAGAAGCCAGTCATGCACTGGCCCTGCAACTGCTCAGCCGCTATGGCGTGCTGTTGCGCGAATCCGTCGCCGCCGAGAATATCCCCGGCGGCTTCAGCGCGGTCTACGATGTACTGAAAGCCCTTGAAGAAAGCGGCCGCATCCGCCGCGGATACTTCGTCGCCGGCCTTGGCGCCACGCAATTCGCACTCCCCGCCGCAGTGGATCTGCTGCGGCAATTACGCAATGCGCCGCAGGCAGAAAAGCCGGAGTTCGTAGCCCTTGCCGCCGCCGATCCCGCCAACCCCTACGGCTCTATTCTTCGCTGGCCCGATCTTCCTGTAGCGGAGGAAGACGCTGAATCCGCACCTCGCGTGCTGACCCGTGCCGCCTATGCTGAAGTCATCCTGCGCAATGGACAGTTAGTCGCCTGGCTCCGCCGCAACAATCCAAACGTACTAGTCTTCCTGCCCGCCGACGAGCCGGAATATTCGCAAGTCGCCGCGGGCCTGGCCCATTTCCTCTGCGCCCGAGGCCAGGAGCGAATGCGCGCCGGCAGCCGCCAGGGTGTGCTCATCACCACCGTCAACGGCCAGCCAGTAGCGGCGCATCCCATGGCGCGCTTCCTCATGGACGCAGGTTTCTACCCCGGCCCGCTCGGCATGCACCTGCGCCGTATTCCAGTGCCGGTCGGCCAGCATGCACACGGCTCCCACGCCGGCGAGGTGCAGTAGCCAATGCCTGAAGGCGACACCATCTTCCGCACTGCACGAGTGCTTGGCCGCGCGCTTGGCGGTAAACCCATCACCGCCTTCCGATCCACTTATCCCAGGCTGACGCGTTACAACGACGACACGCCGCTGGCCGGCCAGTCCGTTCTCCAGGTGGAATCACGCGGCAAATGGCTGCTCATCCACTTCTCAGGCGGCGCCACGCTGGTCACGCATATGCTCATGAACGGCAGTTGGCACATCTACCGGCCGGGGCAGGCCTGGCAGCAGCCGCGCGCCAACATGCGCATCGTGCTTGAAACCGCCGACTACATCGCCGTAGGCTTCCGCGTCCCCGTGGCCGAGATGCACACCGCTGAATCGCTCCGCCGCGACCGCAGAATCCCCATCTACGCCATCGATGTCCTCAGCGAATCCTTCGATGCAACGGCAACCGCCGGCCGCCTTCTTGCGCACCCCGATGAATCCATCGCTGATGTCCTGCTAAACCAGAACGTCCTCGCCGGCGTGGGCAATGTCTTCAAATCTGAGATCTGCTTCGTCACCGGCATTCACCCCTACTGCAGGGTCGCCTCCCTCACACAGGCCCAGATTGACGCTCTCATTGCCGCAGCGCAAAAACTCATAAGCTCAAATGTGCTTGAAGACTCCGGCGACTCCATCGTCACCTATGGCGGGCGCCGCCGCCGCACCACGCACGAATCTAACCCAGGCGCCAGCCTCTGGGTTTATGGCCGCGCAGGTGAGCCATGCCGCTGCTGCGGCGCGCCGGTCCGCAGGCGAATCCAGGGACCGGACGCGCGCGTCACCTTCTGGTGCCCTCAGTGCCAACCCATGCCGGACGGAACAGACATCGACGGATAGACTCCTCCGCGAATCAGTTCCCGGACCTGCCCACCCCGAAGAGCCTCTGCAGGAAGTTGCGATGACCGAGAGGATGGTCGCAGGTTCCCGTAGGCGCGGTGCCATCCAGAAAGGCTACCGGATCGCCATCGGGGCACGCTGCATCGCTCAGCAGATGAGTAGTCTTGTCGATGTCCACCAGTTGCACGCCATCCGGCGGCATGAACTCGTTGGTGTCAGAGTACTGCGGCAACTGCACAGCCTGCTTCATGAAAGTCGCCCAGATGGGTGCGGCGGCCTTGGCGCCTTCAAGATTGATGTCGGTGTAGTCGTCGTTACCCACCCACACAATGCACAGCAGGTTGCTCGTAAAGCCCGCAAACCACGCATCGTGACTGGTGCCCGTCTTGCCCGCTGCCGGCGCGGTGAATCCCATCGCGCGGACAGTCTCGCCCGTCCCGTGGTTGATCACATTCTCCATCATGTTCACGGTCAGATAAGCTACGCGCGGATCGAGCACCTGCTTCACCACCGGCGCATAGTCGGCAATCACATCGCCGTTCGGCGACCGCACGCTGGCCACAAGCCACGGCTTGATGTGCAGCCCGTGATTCGCAAAGACGGTGTAGGCGCCTGCCATCTCCAGGGGCGAGGCCGCATAGGAACCGATCGCCACCGAAGGCGTTCCCTGCGCATTGGTAACGCCGGCCTGCCGGGCTAAAGCCGCCACATTGTCAAAACCCACCAGCGAAGCCAGGCCGATGGTGGCATTGTTCAGCGACTCCTGCAGCGCGTAACGCGCCGTCACTTCTCCGTGATACTCATTCAGAAAGTTACGCGGCGAATAACTCTGGTCCCCAACCTGGTAGGTAGTCGGTTCGTCGTCCAGCATCATCAGCGGCGAGAACAACTTCGTCTCGCCCGGCAGCAGAATGCCCTGCACGGCAGTATTAAAGGCCGCGGCATAAACAAAAGGCTTGAAAATCGACCCCGTCGGACGTTGCGCCAGCGCATGATCCAGCTGCGACTGTCCGTAATTCTTTCCACCCACCAGCGCCAACACCTGTCCGGTGTGCGGATTCAGCGCCACCAGCGCCACCTGTGGATAAGCATAATGAATGCCGCGCTTCCTGTCGCGAGCGTGCAGATGGTCCACCTGCTTATCGACCATGGGCATCATCTGGGCGACCGACTCGGCGGCAATTCGCTGCAGCTGCGGATCGAGCGACGTATAAATGCGTAGCCCTTCGCGATTGAAATCGCGATCGCCAAGCTTGCGGGTCAACCGGTCGCGCACCAGGTCTACAAAATACGGCGCCTGGCTGGCGTCCACGCTCATCCGCGAAAGATGCAGCGGCTGCGCTTTAGCCTCTTCTGCCTGGGCCTTGGTGATTGCTCCCGTCTCAACCATCGAATCCAGCACCAGATTGCGCCGGACAATCGCGCGTTGCGGGTGGCGGAAGGGACTCAGGTAATTCGGACTCTGAATAAGTCCGGCAAGCAGCGCGCTCTCGTCCAGCGTCAGTTTGCGCACATCCTTGTCAAAAAATACCTGTGCCGCCTCGCCAAAGCCGTCGATGTCAAAGCTGCCCCGATGTCCCAGCGGCACTTCGTTGGCGTACATCTGAAAGATCTGTTTCTTGGTAAAGCGGTGCTCAAGCTGAAAGGTGATCACCACCTGCAGAAACTTCCTCTTGAACGTTTTCTCGGGCGTCAGAAAGAAAAGCTTGGCAAGCTGCATGGTGATCGTCGATGCGCCTTCGACGACCCGATGCCCCGGGCTCAGGTCATTGCGGATTGAGCCGAGAATGCGCATGTAGTCGATGCCGCCGTGCTCGAAGTAGTGCCGGTCTTCGATGGCAAGCACCGCATTCACCAGGGTCGGCGGCAGCTCATTGAAGGTCACCAGCCGGCGCTTGACGCGGTTCGCGCTCTCGCTCAACCCTGTCACGAGCACCGGCTCCAGTTCGTAACTCGCAAGCGGCTGGCCCTGCGGGTCGGTAATCGAATCCACTACGCCCTTGGTATCGTGAATCGTGGCGTCATCCGGCGCATGATATGACTGCGGCCCGGGACGCACCGTAATGGATTGCCCGCTCTCGCTGAAGGTTCCCAGTTGCGAGACCGGCTGCACCCCTTCGCTGGTATAGCCCGCGTCGCGCAGTTCGTTGGCGATGGTATCAACAGGGAGCCGCTGTCCCGGCCGCACTTCGCGCGGCGCCGCGTAAATTTTCGCCGTATCCACAAACACCGGTTCTCTGAATCGCGCGCTGACGATATCGCCGTATTTCAGGTAGTAATAGCCGAAGGCGGTAAAACCCCCCATCGTGAAGATCCCAAAGATCCCCACTACGGCCAGCAGCGACATCACCAGAATCGGATGCCGCCACCTGGGCTTTCTCACTCGAACCTTCAATGCCATTACTGCTCCTTTTAGCTTCTGGCTACAATTTGCCGGCCTTCAGCTTTTCGATATCTATTCCTGATCTCTTCGCTTTAAGAAAACATCGGCAACGCAACCCACACTCAAATGACGAATCGTCAAACCAGCCGCTCAGGGCTGCAAACCGGCATCGGACAGCAGATCTTCCTCTTCAATACGTCTCTTCAACAGGGTCAGCACATCGCCCAGCGCCACATCCTCGCTGCCCGCAGGGGGAGATCCTGGTCCTGCTTTCGGGCCTTGCGAAAGCTTCCTCGTCACCAGTTCCACCTGGCCTGACGCGGCCTTCTTGCCCACGTTGATGCGGAAGGGAATACCCACGAGATCTGCGTCTTTGAATTTGACGCCCGCACGCTCGTCGCGGTCATCCAGCAGCACGTCAAGTCCAGCCGATTCAAGCTCCGCAGCCAACGTCTCGCCAGTCTCACGCAGCGCCGCATCGGCCATGTTGGTCACGGTTACCACCACGGTAAATGGCGCAATCGAAGCCGGCAGCCAGAAGCCGTTGGCATCGTTCGACTGCTCAATCGCCGCGGTCAGAATCCGCTCAATCCCGATACCGTAGCTGCCCATGATCGGCGTCACTTCCTTGCCGTTCTCATCCAGCACACGCGCGCCCATCGATTCGGAGTACTTGTAACCGAGCTTGAAGATGTGGCCCACTTCAACGGCTTTGCCCACCACCAATGTGCCGGTGCAGAATCCGTCGGGCCGCCTTGGATGAATCACCTGCTCTTCGTGATTGGGCGATGTCTCATACTTCTTCGGGCAGCCTTCGCCCTCATTCACGCTGCGAATGCCGGCGCTAAGCGTCCAGCCAAAATCCCGGCCCGGCGTTACGTTACGCAAGTGATAATCCACCTTATTGGCGCCACAGACCATGTTTTGGCGGCCCTCCAGTGCCTTGTCCACCACCACGGTAAGGCCGGCCTCAAGTGGCTTCGCCGTGGGCGCAAGCCCCACAGGCCCCAGGTATCCCGCCGGCCCGTGGAAGTACTGCTCAAGCTCCTCGGCGTGCATTGTGCGCAGCTCCGAGCCGCCAATCGCACCCAGCAGCTTCGTCTCGTTCACCTGGTGATCGCCGCGCAGAAATGCCGCTACGCCATGCCATGTATCCGGCTCGTCCGCCACGCCGCGCTTCAATGCCATGTAGGCCACGCACTTGATGTCGCTCGCCGGCGAAATCTTGAAGAATGCCGCCACATCCGTAATCGCCGCGCATCCCGGCGTGTGCACCAGTTCCGGCTTGCCGTCGCCCGTCGCTTCCATCTCCGTTACCGGCTCCAGCCGCGACGTAGCCTTTTCCAGATTCGCCGCATAGCCGCAAACCGGGCAGCCTGCAATCAGGTCCTCGCCGGCATCGGTGTAAACCATGAACTCCTGCGACTGCGACCCGCCCATGGCTCCCGAATCCGCCTCAACCGCGACGAACTTCAGCCCGCAGCGCGTAAAAATCCGGCGATAGACCTCGTCGTGCAGGTCGAAGCTCTTGTCCAGCCCCGCCTTGTCGATGTCGAAGGAGTAGCTGTCCTTCATGATGAACTGGCGCACGCGCAGCAGGCCGGACTTCGGCCTTGGCTCATCGCGAAACTTGGTCTGAATCTGGTACCAGATCTGCGGCAACTGCTTATAAGAACGCAATTCGCCGCGCGCAATCGAGGTCATGATCTCTTCATGCGTCATACCCAGGCACAGATCCGCGCCCTTGCGGTCCTTCAGGCGAAACATGTTATCGCCCATTCCCGTCCAGCGGCCGCTCTCCTCCCACGGCTCGCGAGGCAGAATACCCGGCAGGTAAAACTCCTGCCCAATCTTGTCCATCTCTTCGCGCACAATGGCCGTGATCTTGTTCAGCGACCGCTGCCCCAGGAAGAGGTAGTTGTAAATGCCGGCGCCCAACTGGCGGATGTAGCCGGCGCGCAGGAGAAACTTGTGGCTGGCCACTTCAGCATCTGCCGGGGCCTCACGCAGGGTGGGAATGAACAGCTTCGACCAACGACGCATAAGAAAAGGATTACTTGCTTTCCCGTCCGCTTGAGTGGGGCACTTTGGAGCACTGGGCCGCCGGTTGGAATACGGACGCAAGGCGTTTAAACGAACCAGTTTCCATTCTATATGTTCGCGGAGTTCGAGACGGTCGGTCGTTGCAGGAGCCGTACCTCCCAAAGCAAGCCAGGTTGCCACTGAAGATTCCATCGGCCGGGCTCCTCCTTCGATTGCCTCTACCCGATGGAAGTGCAGAAGAAGGGCCAAAATTCTCTGACTGAAAACAAACGACCTAAAGAACTATTGATCCGGCCCTGAAGTATTGCTACGCGGCGGCATAACATACGTCTTTCTGTCCGAAGTAGTTTTCGACCCGGTCTGGCTGTTTCTGGATGCTGCGCAGAGCGCCGATGGCAGTGCGGGTCAGGGCGATCTTGTTTCTGGCAGGAGCAGCTTTGGTCACATGCTGCTTCAAGTCAGCGTTGAGCATCTCGTCCGGGTTCAGTTCCGGCGAGTAGCTGGGCAAGTAAAAAACCTGGATCTTCTCTTCGTTTTCCGCGAGCCATTTCTTCACAGCCTTCGAATGATGCACCCGCAGGTTGTCGAGAATCAGGAAGACTCTCTTCTCCCGTCCATGCACGATCCGCTTCATAAAGCCGATCAGAACCGTGGCGTTCAAAGCGCCCGAGAAGACCTTCCAGCGCATCTGGCCCTTGTTGGTCACCGTCGAAATCACGCTCAGCTTCGCGCGATTGGCGTTGGCCAGCACGACGGGAGTCTTTCCCTTCGGCGCATAACTGCGGCCACGCACATCATCGGAACGAAGGCCTGTCTCGTCACCCCACTGAATCTCAGCGCCCTCTTGCTTGGCTTGCGCAGCGATCTTTGGATACTCCTCGTTGACCCATTTCGCAACCGCTTCGGGCGACTGTTCGTAAGCTTTCTTCAGTGGCCGTTGCGGCGTGAATCCCCAGCGCTTCAGATACTTGCCCATGTTACGCACTGTGAGCCGAACGTTGTACACGGCCTCGATCAACTCGCTCACCGCTTGGCGCGTCCACAGCGCATAAGCCAGCTTCAACTGGTCCGGCGTGCGGTCCTGAATGAGTTGCTGAATCCTCTCTTCTTGCTCGGCGGTCAACTGCCGACCGCTGCCGACCGGGCGGCCGCCACGCTTGACCTTCACCGCACTCCAACCACCCCTGCGAAAAGCCTTGTGCGCCTCCACCACCGTGTGCGTCGATAGTTCGCACTGCTCGGCGACTTGCCGTACCGCTATACCTGCCTCGCGCAACTTTACGGCCCGACGTCGCCGCTCGTTCAGAACCGCATCAGGTAAGCCGCGTGAATCGATCTTCTCCATGCTCATTTAGACGGAGAAAGATCTATATTCGTTGCATATATTATGGGCCGTATCAGTAATCAATCCTCAACCTACTCCCTGCCGCTTCACCCGACATACAATTCAATTCCCGTCTCCGCGCCGTCCACTCTGACTCTATCTCTACGGTTCCCACTTCGCCAAAAGCATAATGCCGGAAACTCGACCACATCCAATCCTCCGGCTTTTCCACCAAACCACAGCGGACCGGGTTCCGATGGATATAGCGAAGCTTCTCCACTCGCTTCTTATCGGTCCACAGATTGAAGTCATAGGAATGCAGCTGCCAGAACCCACCCTCTTGGCTCACCGGTAAGTCATATCGTCGATCCGGGCCAGGTTCGTTCCGTTCATCACGCCCACCGTGACGATGGCGAACGTAAATACCTGGGTCTCCGGCTCCAAATGGCCCGCCATCACTCGGTCTGACGTCGCGAGCGTGATGTGCGCGTGAACTCTTCCGTTGACGATATAGCCATTCATGCTCACAATATCGGCGGGCTCAGTGGGATTTTTCTCGAAGGCCTCGCGCACAGGAAACGTACGATTGGCTACCTGATGCACTTCGTAACCGCGCACTGACCCGATCCCGGCAAGAATAACGCCGTTGCGGATATCGTCCTTCTTCAGCTCCTCTTGAATGCACTTGAGCAAATTCGCCTTATATTTCATGCGGAGCACGACGATCCGGTCGAAGTGACCGGTCAACGAATAGACATCGGGAACCGATGCGCTATTCGGCTTGGAGTCATCCTTGGCGTTCTTCGAGGGGTGGACCCTCGTCCAGTGAGTTTGCTGGGCGGCAGCTGCGGTCGTTGCAAGCAGCAATCCAAGAGCTAGTGTTGCCCGAAGTTTCATCAACATCCTCCTCTTTCGTATTCCCGTGCTTTGCAGCGTCGGCGTTTCCCACGGAACTGGTAGCAATACATGCTAAGTCATTTTTAGAGGCCGGCTCATCCATGTTTTTCTTCGCCACTCCAACCGCCACAGCCCAGGCGCCACATCACCCGCCAGCTCGCCGTCAAGCCCTACCCTCATCAACTCCGCCCCATCTCCTCTGCCTCCAGCAACTTACCGCCACCACCCCGTTGCCGATAATTTCCTCCATCCGGCGCACAATAAGATCGGACAGGAAAAAACACTTGCCCCCGGCTCCCAACCCAGAACCACATCAACGGCAGCGCAACACTCCGCGGTCAAACCGCCGCGGCAAACGCGGAGATTTCACAAATATGGACAGATTTCGAGCATTAAAAATCCGCCAACTTATTACAATGCAAAGATTTACGAAGGAAATCCACCTGATTTCGAAGAAAAAAAGTGCAAAAAGCCACTGGGAAACTGGGTTTCGGCTCTAACTCACTGAAAAACAAGGATCGCAACCCACCCAGAAACCCAGTCTCCCAGTTCCTGTGCAACTGGGGAAATGGGTGCCAGTACACCCCGCCCCTAAGGAATGCCGAGAATCTTGTGCGTCTGCAAACTCAGCCGCCACTGCGGATGCTCCATGCAATAGCGCAGCGCCAACCGCGTATTCGCCGCGCGATCCGGCCCATCCATCGGCTGCAGAAAGAAGTGCCTGAACGGAAGCTCCTCAAACAACTCCGGCTCCGCGCCATCCTGCGGAAAGACAAGCTTCAGCTCGTCGCCACCCTTCTGCACCAGCTCTGATCCAGCCTTGGGACTGACGCAAACCCAGTTGATGCCATCCGGCGCCGGAATCGTGCCGTTCGTTTCAACCGCAATCTCAAAGCCTCTCCGGTGTAGCTCGTCAATGAGGCTTGCATCCAGTTGCAGCAGCGGCTCACCGCCCGTACAAACAACAAACCGTCTGCCGAAATCCGCGTCCGCGGGCCATTTCTCTTCGATGGCTGCCGCCAGCGCATCCGCAGAGCCAAACTTCCCGCCACCTGGCCCATTCACATCCGCAAAATCTGTATCGCAGAACTGACAGATTGCCGCGCTGCGGTCCGCTTCACGTCCCGACCAGAGATTGCACCCCGCAAAGCGGCAAAACACCGCCGCGCGCCCCGTCTGCGCCCCTTCGCCCTGCAGCGTATAAAAAATCTCTTTTACGGCGTAAGTCATAAATGCAGCTCTTGGTTTCCAGCTTCTAGCTCTTGGCCATTGTCAAACAGTCTGCGCCCTATATTTCGGTCCAGAAAATGCCGTTAACGTCCGCCCATACGAGAAATGCTAAAGCTGAAAGCTACGAGCTAGAAGCGGACTTTCGATACCGCAGCGGATCCTCAATCCCATTCTCGCGAAAGCCCTTCTGCCGCAGCAGACAGGAATCGCACTCTCCGCATGGCTCACCCGCCGGCGATGGATCGTAACAACTGCTAGTGTGGCTGTAATCCACACCCAGTTCGATACCTTTGGCAATGATCTGCGCCTTTGTCAGTGCGATCAAAGGCGTATGAATCTCCAGCCTCTGACGGCCCTCCACGCCTGCCTTGGTTGCCAGGTTCGCCATCCTTTCAAAGGCCTCTATAAACTCGGGCCGGCAATCCGGATAGCCTGAGTAATCGAGCGCGTTGACGCCAATGAAAATGTCGCTTGCCCCAATCACCTCGGCCCACGCCAGCGCGAACGATAGAAAGATGGTGTTGCGCGCGGGAACATAGGTAACGGGAATACCGTGCGCCATCTCCTCTGTCGCACGGCCCTTCGGCACCGCGATGTCGGCTGTAAGCGCCGATCCACCGAAGACGCGGAGATCGATCTGCGCGATGCGGTGCTGCGCCGCGCCCAGAGATGCGGCAATGCTCTTCGCCGCTTCAAGCTCCCACACGTGCCGCTGACCGTAAGAAAATGACAGCGCATAAGCCTCGTAGCCCTGGCTGCGGGCAATAGCAAGCACCGTGGCCGAATCCAGGCCACCACTCAGCAATACGACTGCTCTCTTCTGCGCTTCCATGGTGATATCCGTGCCTATTTCAGATCGCCGCCTTTGCCAATATCCATCGAGGCTGGCATCGGGTTGCGCTCGTCGATGTAGGCGTCGATGCACTGATCGAGCGAACCCTTCGCTTCCAGGATGAACTCAACGGCATCGCGGGCCGCTCCATGTCCACCTGGGCTCGGAGTGACGTAGTGCGCCTCGGCCTTGACCCGCGCACGCGCGTTGGCGACGGCCACAGCGAAGCCAACTTCGCGCATGGCCGGCAGATCAATGACGTCGTCACCCACGTAAGCAATCTCATCGAGTGTCACACCTTCCTTCTCCATGATCTCGCGAATCGGTTTCATTTTGTAGGCCTGGCCCATGTACACAAACTCCAGCCGCAAATCGCGAGCACGCAGGGCCACGGTCTCGCTGATGCGCTTGGTGATGATGCCGCATTTCAGTCCGCCGAGCCGGGCCAGCGAGATGGCTGTACCGTCGTGCGCGTTAAAGCCCTTGGCCTCAACCATGCTGTTGGATGAGATAGCGTAGCCGCCTTTTCCTTCCACGGATGCAATGTGGTTTTGTGTGGATTGGCTGCCACCGGCAGCCGCAGGAAAAAGCCAGATGCTGCCATCGGTGAGAACGCCATCCACGTCGAAGAGAACAATCTTGATTTTGCGTGCACGGTCCTGCGCGGAAACTGTCATACTTAAATTCTATCGATTGATTCCCGGGCGGTTGTGTGCCGGGCGCCGATTCTCGATAAAGTCTGCGGGAGAACATATGGGAATGGACTGCAAGCCGCCTGCCGGTACACCATCTACGCTTTCACCCGAAGACTATTACATGGAGGGACCATCCCTGGTTTTTACCACGGCCTACCATCTGAAGCGCGAGTACTGCTGCGGCTCTGGATGCAGACATTGCCCTTATCGCGATGCTGAATTGCGCGCAAGAGACGCCTTGTGCGGTCCTGATCACTGCGCATCGCCGCTTGAAGACGGCTGAGCCGCCACCTGCTGCATGCCCGCGCCAGTCAAAGGCGGCCGCACCAGCATGGCAAAGCGCGGGAAGGCGAAGCTGCCCGCCGCATCATCTATTACGTTCAATTGACAAAGATACTTCCCGGGCTTGAGTTTATCCAGCGGCACATCCAGTTCGAAGGCGACGGCGTCGCGCCCCTTCACATTGATAGACTTCGCACGTACGATCGGTGTCTCGTAAACCTTCGTCGAGCCCTGGATCAGCTCCAGGCTGCTCAACACGTCGATGCCCGGCTTCGTTCGTCGAGGGGCGTTGACACCACGCTTCGCGTGAGCCGGATCGTAGACCTCATAAAGAAGGTACATATGCTGGTTCTGGCGGAAGACGTGGCTGATATTCGGCACATACTCTTCACCGTTGCGCACAAGGGGGCTGTCCTTTTTGCTCGGCTCGCGCATCGAGGCCAGCACAATCGAACTCATCTTGAGCGGGGCTTTCTTCAGATCCGGCAGCGTAACGTCCGCGACAAACGAGCCCATGCGTCCCGTTTCGTTTTCTCGAACCACAAACTTCATTTCGTATTTGCCAGGAGGTAGCGTAAAGCTTGTCGTGTACTCGATGTTTTTTTGCCGCGCATTGAGAGACGGATCGAGGTTAAGCTTCACCGTCTGTCGCACCTCGCCAATTGGGCGCTTTACCTCATCGATAACCTGGCCGATGATGTCTGTCGTTAGCACATAATATGTCCGGTGTTTTTAGCAAATGAAATGTCCGCTTTTGGTGGCAAATGAAGTGTCCGGAATTGTTAATAGTCAGTAGTAGCAGTAGTAGAGGCAGTGGGAAAGTGCGAATCCCGCGTAGTGTGCGGGATTTGCAAGTGGAGAGGGAAAGTCTGCTTTTGGACTTTTCCTCGCAACGTCTTTTCCACGGCCTTGATCTGTTTCTTGGTCAGCGGCGTCAGCAGTTTTCCTTCCGCGCTGTAATGTCCAACACGATGTCCTGCGATCATCAGGGTCAGGGTAGTGTCCAGGTGTTGATGGATGATCGCCTTGCACCCAGCCAGGGTAGGCCGCCACTCGGCACGTTCAATCTGCATGACCAGGTTGTGAAAGCGCACGGTGTTGTCCCGGTCCACGGTGCGCTCGTATCGCTGCGTGAAGATCAGCTCCAGGTTCCTGTGCCGGCAGGATAGAAATGCCGTGCCTCGCTGTGCTGCCGGAACCATAAAGCGGCGGTTGAACTCGGCGATGTAGTGCTCGTGGAGAAACTCGTTGGCGGCTTCCAGGGTTCGGATCCCGCGCAAGCGCAGCTCCTGGGGAAGCCGTCCCTGCCAGGTGGAAAAGTTCCGTTCCGAGCGGCCCCGCGCCTGCGGAGAATAGGCCGGAATCATCTGCACGCCCAGTTCCTTCATGGCGCGGCCCACCTGCGTGAGATGCTCATAATCGACCTTGCCCCCGCTCTTCGGCGTCTGCCAGAAATGGGCCCCACGATCGGAATACAGTGCACAGAACAACCCCTTCCGCTCGATCACCGCGCGCAGCCCGGCCATCACCGTGAAGGTCGATTCCGCCTGGGCCAGCTGCGCATAGTAGATCTCGCTGGTGGCGTCATCCAGAATCACGATCAGGTCGTGCCAGCGCTCATCCTGAAACCAGCGGTGATGGCTGCCGTCGATGTGCAACAGCATGCCGGGCAGAGGGCGCCGCTGACGCCGTTTGCGATGCACGCCGCGCTTGGCCTTGCGCTTAACCAGTCCGGCCGACTGCAGGGCCTGCTTCGCCCACGTGTAGCTCAGCCGGATCTGATGCTCCTCGCGAAGCTTCTCATGGAAATGCCGCACGTTCAGATCGAAGTACTTGTCCCGGTACAGGCCGAGAACCTCTTCGGTTTGCTTGTTGGGAATGCGGCGGGGACTCGGTGTACCTCGCCGCCGGTCCAGCAATCCCTTGGGGCCTTGCTCCTCAAGCCGCTTCCGCCAACGACGCATCTGCCGCTCGCTGATACCGATCAACTCCGCCGCCGGCCACCACTTGATCTTCCCAGCCGTGGCTCTCAACAGCACTTCCTGTAGCTTCATCGCCCGCTCCGCCGCGGCCCTCGGATAGATCTCCATGCTCTCGCGCATGGTTCCATCCTCGCCGCCTGAAGAGCGGACATTTCATTTGCTAAAAATACCGGACATATTATGTGCTAACGACAACCGCGATTCCACCAGTTACCAAGATGACTACAGCAGCCGCCCATTGCATGGATGCGCGACGCATTCGAGTTCCTCGGCATTTCTTGCTTGTACAAAGTGACGGTTCCCCAGTCGTAAAGGTTTACGTCTGGATTGTGCCACCCTGTCAAAAATCAAATCAGAAGTATTGCCAGTTCTGTATCCGGAAATATTCGTCTAAACTGGGTCTTTACGGAGATATCAATCGTCTCAGTAAAACGAGGGATCCGTAATGAGAGAGTGAAGGGGGCATAGTGCTCGTCCTATACCTTCTTGACACAGAAGAGTCAGGGATACGCAACAAGCTGACTTTGCACTTGAAATCTGGCCGTGTGGATCATTACTCTTGAGCCAATAGCTTTCGGATGTACTCCCGTCGACGGGCCCAACAGTTTACCGCAGAGGAATGTTTTTACTATGCAAATCGGCACGGCAATCCGCACATTCCGGCTGCAGAAGGGCCTGTCGCAAGGGGATATCGAAAAGAAGACAGGCCTGCTTCGCTGCTACCTCTCACGCGTTGAAAACGGCCACACGGTACCATCGCTCGACACACTGTCGAAGATTGCACTGGCGCTCGATATGCCCATTGCGCAATTTTTTGCGGACGACTCAATGGGACACCACTTCAATGCGCAACAGCTTTCTGATGATGAATTGCGCTTCCTCAACCAGATTCGACGCTATTCTTCAAATCTTAATGATAGCGATCGCAAGCTTCTGCTCGCGATGGTGAAGAAGTTTGCCACCACGGCAGCACGCTAATCGTCACGCCTCGTAACTCCGCAGATTCCCGAAGGCATTAGTTTCCGCTATGGGATCAACTCACTCAGTGACCGGCCCTCGTGGATCCTCATGATGGCTTCTGCCAGGAAGCCGGCGATGGATAGCACTTCGATTTTCGGAGTCAGCGTTGCCGGCTCGTGAAAGATGCTGTCAGTCACGATTACTTTGCAGATCTTACCGGACTCCAGAACTGCCGTTGCATTTCCCGAAAGAACCCCGTGCGTAGCAAAGAGATATACATTGCGGGCTCCCGCCTGCAGCGCGGTGTTTGCTGCTAGGTTCACGGTGCCTCCGGTATCTACCAGATCATCGACAAGAATCACGTCGCAGCCTGCAACGTCACCAATCACCCTCGAATTGGCAGGAAGAAGCTTCCCTTCCCTGTCGCGCGACTTGTCGAACAGCACATATCGGTCCTGTCCAAGCAGGCGGGCGTAGTATGCGGATCTGGGGCCGGCGCTCTTGTCTGCGCCCGCAACCACAAATGGTGGCTGCACCAGTGCGCGCAGATGCTCGACGCTGACCGCCGAGCTGTAGAGATGATCGACCTTCACTTCACGCGCGAAATAGCCCAGCGTTGCCTCCGAGTGGACATCAAAGAGCAGGATGTTATTTGGGCAGAGCATGGAAACCATATCCGAGGCGAGCTTGGCCGTCAGAGGGACACGCGGTTTGTCCTTTCGGTCCTGGCGGTTGTATCCCCAATACGGAAAGACCATGGTGAAGCGCGCCGGAGCCGCGCGGACGATCGCGTCGCCCAGAATCAGCGCATCCATCAGATTGTGGTCGCTGGGAGGGCATGTGGGACAGACAAGTACCGTGTGCGTGTCGCGGATGTTCTCCATAATCTGCGGCACATATTCGCCGTCGGAGCAGCGCTTGTGGTGAACCGCAGTCAGAGATTTGCCGATGCTGCGGCATACTCCAAGGGCAAGATGATTTCCGGCGTCCGTCGCCAGTAGCTTAAGATCCACACGTCCTCCATTTGCTCCTCGGTTAAAGAGCGAAATGGGCAAAAGAATTGGTCAGTTGGGATAGAGCTATCCTGAAAACCAACCTCATTCTACATGCCAACGCCGATCAGACAGCATCGCGCCGCCAAGACAGAATAACGATGTCGTTGTCCAAACGGAAGATCGGTTCCTGCCTGTGACGATCGATTCACGCTATCCCCGAGGCAACTGAGCCAGGAAGAATCCGAAGAGCAATAGCAAACCAGCGGTCATGACCATGGCCACGTTCAGCCGGCGCCTGAAGAGCGGGCGCGGTTGACCAAGGCGCGGCACCATAGGGAGGGCAAAGAGCAAACCGCAGGTGAAGCCGCCCATGTGCGCAAAATTGTCGATGCTTAGGCCCGAATGCATCGCCGCCGCACCGAAAGCAATGCCCCATCCCAACACCAAATTAATGACCGCGAAGAAAATCACCGCGCGGCGCAGCCTGTTTATCTCCTTATGCGGCACCATGGGTAGGCGCGACGGCTTGAGCAGGAGAATGAGCGCTCCGGCCAGGCCGAAAATCGCGCCGGAAGCGCCAGCGCCGACCGGAAAGACGCCAATATCGTGGTATTTGAGCCAATCGGGGTAAAAATGCCAGAAATTGTATAGCGTGGAGAGCATGTCACCCGCGGCGCCGGTCAGCAGATAACAAGCAATAACGCCAACCGACCCCATCAGCGGCTCGGCCAGCAGACCCAGGTTCCAGAGGCACCACATATTCAGAGTGATGTGCCAAAAGCCCACGTGCACAAACATCGCGGTTACGATGCGCCACCATTGGTGACCCAGCAGAATGAGCCCGGCGTTTTCTGCGCCGTAATCCAGAATCTGTCCGACGGTCGGCATCCAGAAGCTGATGCCGTGCAGCAGCATGGCAATAAAGACCGCGGAATTGATGCCTACCAGCAGATAGGTTGCCGGCGCCATGGCCCACGAAGGCCTGTGGCGCCGAGCTGGCTGCCGCGGCGTCGCTCCCGTGTCCGGAGAGAGAATCTCCTGCCCGGGAGCGGAGGAAGAGCTGCTCATATTATCAACTCTAAAGCATTTCCCTAATTACCGTTCCGGGCCAAATCCGAACGGCCGACCCTGGCGAAATCGGCATTGCCTCCGGGACTGCAAGGCGACTCTTTCGATGTAGTCTGGAACTTGGCCTGCCATCTCCGTAGGTGCTCACGCTAGAACCGCGGAGATGACGAGGCAATTCAAACAAGAGGTGCATAGTGGGTTCGGAGACCAGTGGAATGAAGCCAATTCGGCGTGCGTTGCTGAGCGTAACTGACAAGAACGGCCTGGTGGATTTTGCCAGAGCGCTCGCAGACCACGGCGTGGAACTCATCTCGACGGGGGGAACGGCGCGGACGTTGCGAGACGCCGGCCTGACAGTTAAGGACATCAGCGAGCTGACAGGCTTCCCTGAGATGCTCGATGGGCGCGTAAAAACGCTGCATCCCAAGGTGCACGGCGGGTTGCTCTACAAGCGCGGCAATACCGAGCACGAAGCTGCCGTCAGCGCGCACGGCATTGCACCGATTGACATGGTCGTGGTGAACCTCTACGCCTTTGAAAAAACAGCCGCGCAGCCCGGAGTGGCCTTTGGTCACCTGGTTGAAAATATCGATATTGGCGGGCCGTCGATGGTGCGCTCGGCAGCCAAGAATTTCGAAGATGTGGCCGTGGTCACGCGGGTGGAAGATTACCCCACTCTTGTCGAAGAGCTCAAGGCCAATCACGGCGCTTTGAGCCGAGCGACGCGCTGGCGGCTGGCACGGGCGGCCTTCGGCCTTACTGCCGCCTATGACACGGCAATCGCCAATACGCTGGACCAGATTGCTGAGGCGCCAGAGGCGGAGGCGCCTGCCTCGCCGGACGCTGCCGCCCTGCCCTCGACGCTGCGTCTCAATTTTCCGCTGGCTCAGGCACTGCGCTACGGCGAAAATCCGCATCAGCGCGCCGCACTCTATGCCGACGGTTCGGGACTCGGAGTTGCGGGGGCGGTTCAGCTTCAAGGCAAGGAGTTGAGCTTCAATAATCTCGTGGATCTGGACGCCTGCTGGGAACTGGTTCAAGAGTTCGAGGAGCCGACAGCGATCATCATTAAGCACACGAATCCTTGCGGGGCGGCTGTGGGAGCGAACCTGCTGGACGCCTATCAGAAGGCGCTATCCTGCGATCCGGTTTCGGCGTTTGGGTCGATCATTGGACTGAACCGACCTGTCGACGGCGCTGTCGCCGAGGAGATTGCCAAGCTCTTTGTGGAGGCCATTGCGGCGCCTGCTTTCACGCCCGAGGCTCGCGAGCGCTTTGCCGCCAAAAAGAACTTGCGGCTGGTTGAAGTGAAGACCGCTGCACCACGTGCGGTGGTGAAGCATGTTTCCGGCGGGCTGCTACTGCAGGACGCGGATACCGGACGGGTTGCAGAGTCTGAGCTGAAAGTGGTGACCTGGCGGCCGCCGACGGCGGAGGAGCTGCGCAGCCTGATTTTTGCGTGGCGCGTGTGCAAGCACGTCAAGTCAAATGCGATTGTGTATGCGCGCGAAGGGCAGACTGTGGGTGTTGGCGCGGGGCAGATGAGCCGCGTGGATGCGGCGCGCTTTGGCGCCATGAAAGCAATTCTGCCGCTGGCCGGATCGGTGGCTGCCTCGGACGCTTTCTTTCCCTTCCCGGATGGGCTGGAGGAGATCGTGAAGGCGGGCGCTACGGCGGTAATTCAGCCGGGCGGGTCGGTGAACGATCAGAAGGTGATTGATGCGGCTGACAAGCTGAAAATTGCCATGGTGTTTACGGGGATGCGGCACTTCAGGCATTGATACGGTGCGGCGGGAGTACCCAGTCTCACAGTCTCACAGTTTCTGGGCTTTTGTGAGACTGGGTGGGGTGCGGTCTTTTTATTTCAGTAAGTTAGAGCCAAAAACCAGTTTCCCAGTGGCTTTTTGCAACTTTTTTGATGAAATTGAGCGGAAAACCGGGTGATTTCATGGCTTAACCTGTTGATTTCAAATGTCTTCATCTTTTCGTTATCCTTCGTGAAACCTGTAAAACAGCCGACCGGAACGCCTGTTGGCCGGGTTGCTCATGGGGTGGTCTTACCCGTTTCCATTATGGCAAAGGGGATGGAAATTGTATGCAACGGTAAGTTGCTGTGCGGATGCGGGTTAAGAGCGGAAAGGCTTGCGTGAAAGACGGGAGTTGCCGACCCCGGAGACATTTAAAAAGTTCCTGCCCCAATCGCCCTCAATCGTATCGGGAAAGATGAAGAGCGAACATGATGTTCACACCCAAAACAGAATGATCAATATGCCACGAGGGCGTCTTCAAACAGACGAGCAAGTTCCTCAGCTCCGGCCGGGCGCGGTGAGAGCTTGGTAACACGGTGTTGCGGCAGAGTACCCTCGACCAATGCGGGAATATCGGACGAAGTATAGCCGAGCGCACGCAGTCCATTGGGCAGTTTCAATCGCTCAATGAACCAGGTAATGCGGTCTGCGAGCACCTTTCCCGCGTCGGCGGGCAGCACGCCCGATACGTCGGCGCCGAGCGCATCCGCTGCCTCCAGGTGCCGGTGCGGACTGGCACTGGCCGTAAAACGAAACACTGCTGGAGCGTTCAGGACGACGGAGTAACCGTGCGGTACCAATGCGTGATCGCCTGGATATCCGGAGGCACAATAACTCTTTACCATTCCCGACACGGGGTATGACATTCCGTGCGGCAGGTGCACGCCAGAGTTCCCGAATCCGATTCCGGCATAACTGGACGCCAGGATCATATTGGCGCGGGCCTCGTCATCGGAAGGATCTTCTACCGCGCGCACAAGGTATCGCGCGACCATGCGCAAGGCTTGTAGCGACCACACATCGCTGATGGGATTCGATCCTTGATACGCCGGCCGCGCCGAAGGGCGATCCGGTAAGGCGCGATCCGAGTAAGGCATTGCCGTGTAGGATTCGATGGCATGACTCAAAACATCGAGACCTGTGGCGGCTGCCACTTGCGCCGGCATGGTGCGGGTGTTCTCGGGATCAAGCAATCCGAGAGTGGGCCTGAGCCGTCGGCTGGCAATGCCCGTTTTGGCGTGCATCCTGGTCAAATCGAAGATCGCTACGCCGGTGGTCTCGCTGCCCGTGCCCGCCGTGGTGGGAATTGCGATTAATGGCTTCAGAGGACCCGGCACCAGTAAACCTTTGCCGATAGGCGGATTCACGTAGTCGAGAAAATCTTCCGGCGGATAGGTGGTGTAAAGATTAACGGCCTTGGCGGTGTCCATCGTGGAACCGCCGCCGAGCGCAACAATGGCGCCGAAGTCGCCCTGCCCGGCAAATGCGATGGCATCCGCAAATGATTCGTCGTTAGGCTCGACCCGCACGCGGTCATACACTTCATACGCGATGCCATTCGCTTCAAGCGATTCGAGGACCACCTGGGCTGGAAGCATTTGTCTAAGGCGCGGATCAGTAATCACCAGCACGCGGTGCGTTCCAAGGTCCGCAAGATCCATTCCGACCTCGCGCGTAACACCAGCCCCGTACCGCACGCTTGCCCCTGACATTTCAAATGCGATTTCATGAGTCATTGAGAATCGCTTCACCCCGTAGTCTCTTCGTCGAGCGCAGTATAGCCTTGTCATGCTGGCATAGCCAAGCGGCGAGATTCGCGAGCACAACGCCTTCCCCGTCCGTTTTCTTTGCACACGAAGCAGGTTTTTGTTGCCTGGGAGTGGTTGCTTTCTTTGTATCTTTCATCAACGATGTAATCCCGCTCCTGTGATCATTGAAGCCCAGGGCCTTCGCCCTGGGCTTCAACTCTTTTCTGTGTTCGCTACCACCCGGGCGTCTCAACGCCGAACTGCTTTGCGTACTCGGCATTCAGCCGCTGCCAGCCTTCGAACTTCATGGCCTCGCCACCGGCTATGCGGCCGATGGGAGTCCCGCTGAGATGCCGATCCAAGACATCGAAGCAGATGTGCCAGCCCGCGGCGCCCCAGGAGATGAAGCGGCGATCAATGTTGTGCCAGAGGGTAAGGCGCGTGCCGTCGTCGGTAGCCTCGAGTTCCCAGCGCATGTCGTTGTACTCAAGCACCCTGGGTGCGTCGGCTCGCTTCACTGTTGTTTCGGAGACCTGCGCCGTTCCGGTCCAGGTGAGCTTCACGGTGCTTCCAGCCTTGTCTAGATTTCCATCGACGTCATAGGGCGCCCATTCGCGCAGATGCGCCGGGTCAGTAAGCGCCTGCCAGACCTTTTCCGGCAGGTGGCGTAGCTCCCGGACGAGAATGAGCGTCCACTTCTCTCCGGCACACGCGAGCGAAAGCGAGACCGGATCATGCACTTTAACACCCACAAACATGCTCGCCAGAAGGCGGTCCAGGAACCATGCTCCGGCAAGTAGATTCCGCCTTCTCCATGAAGAGCGATCAGACCTCCATTTTAGGTCTGCAGTTGATTCGGGGCGAATCACGGGTTTATCGCAAACTGACGGTGCCGAACCTTACGACACGCTGATTCACGCAAAAAAAAGAACCGACATCCGCTTGCCGTGCTAGACTTCCGGTGCGTTCACTTTCACGTGTGTAAAGGTTAGTTGCGCGGGGCGCCGCCCTCGCGTTCGCATCGGAGGCGATCATGACCATCAGCCCATCGGGAGCATCTCCGCTGTCCTCGCTTTCCCGCCGCGATTTCATGAAGGCTGCCGGCGCGGCCGTGCTGTTACCCGGAAGTTCGTGGGCACGCGCCAGCCGCGTCTCCGCCTCCAATCGCATCACGCTCGGCGTGATCGGATGGGGCATGATGGGCCCGTCAAATACCAAGGTTTTCCTCGCTCAAGACGACTGCCAGGTTGTGGCCGCCTGTGATATCGACAAGAATCATCTTCAGGCCGCCGTCGATACCGTCAACGGCCATTACGGCAACAGGGATTGCAAAGCCTACCACGACTACCGCGAGTTACTCGCGCGCGACGACATCGATGCGGTAATGATCGCCGTGCCTGATCACTGGCATGCGCTCGTGGCCATAGAAGCTGCGAACCGCAAGAAAGATATCTACGGTGAAAAGCCTCTCGCCCGCACGGTCGCCGAGCAGCAGGCCATCGTACGCGCCGCCGAGAAAAACTCGATCATCTGGCAGACCGGCTCATGGCAGCGCTCTGTGCCCAAGTTTCACAAGGCTGCGGAGATCGTGCGCAACGGCCTCATCGGCAATGTGGTGCGCGTGGAAGTGGGACTGCCCGCCGGTTATCATGACTTTGCCGGGACGGAACCCGCGCTGCTCGCCAAGCTGGCCACTCTGCCCGTCAAGATCACCGATCCATCGCTCGTTCTTCCCGGAACGCCTGCGTGGAATCTCGCCGTTACTGAGCCGCCTGCCGAGCTCGATTACGACCGTTGGATCGGTCCATCGAAGATGGAGCCATATATTGAAGCGCGCGTGCACAAGAACTGGCGCTGGAACTACAATATCGGCGGCGGCCAGCTCATGGACTGGATCGGCCACCACGGCGACATTGCGCACTGGGGCCTCGGCTTCGATCTCACCGGCCCGTCGGAGATCGAAGGACACGGCGACTTCCCTGCTCCCGATGCGATCTGGAACACCGCAACCAAATACCACGTGGAGTGCCTCTATCGCAAAGAGGTCACGCACTACCCTGTCGATGTCGGAATGACCATCGCCGGCGGTTCAGGCGCCATCAACATGGGCGCCAAGTGGATCGGCACCGATGGCTGGGTGTGGGTCGACCGCAGCGGCTTCGACGCGTCGAATCAGGCGTGGGTGAAGATGGACGCGCTACCCGAAAACTTGCGCAAAATCAAGCTTTACGAATCGGTAGAGCACCGCCGCAATTTCCTCGATTGCGTCAAGTCCCGCAAACCCACCATCACGCCGGTTGAAGTCGCGCATCACTCCACGCTGCCCGGCCACCTCGGACTCATTTCGATGATGGTCGGCCGCAAGCTGAAGTGGGATGTCGAGGAGGAAAAGATCCTCGGCGATCCTGCCGCCAGCAAACTGCTCTCGCGGCCGTACCGCGCACCGTGGAAACTGGGATAAGTGCGAACGCGCTGACTTTCGGCTCACCCAATCTGCCGGTTGCCCCATGGATGACAAGATCGGCTTATCTCATTTTTGGTCAACTGACTTCTATCTCGATCTGGCCTCCGTGCTCCGTTCGTCCAATCACGTTGACTCTCTGGTCCCGAATCACAGACCGACCGGAACGGGTCCGAGATGCCAACATCTGGTGGAATTTGCCATCGTCCCCCGTCACCCCGCCGCAGCGAACGAGGGACCGGAGGCGCACCCTCGGTTGAATCATCATCCCCCTGAGACCGTGGCCACCGGCCTACTGGCAAATACCATCATCACCAGTTGCGCTACACTGACTCTTCGCCGACACAAGACATCGGGCAGGCCATCACGGATGCACGACACACGGAGTAAGTAAGACCACGGCGACGGTGTAGAAACCCAGGAACGGACCTGATATGAGACACCCTTTTCGAAGACTCTTTCCCGCAATGATCTTTCTCGGGATCATTGTCGTGGTCGGAATCGTGGGATACACGTTCATCGAGAAATGGTCTGTCCTGGACTCTGTCTACATGATCGTTATCACTCTCTTTACCGTTGGATTCGAAGAAGTCCATCCTCTTTCGTCCGCAGGGAAGATATTCACTATATTCATTGTTGTGGGCGGCGTGGGAAGCGCGATCTATGCTGCCGGGCAGGTTGTGGAGATCATCGTTGAAGGGGAGATGACCGGTTATCGCAAGAGGAGAAACATGGATAAGAAGATCAAGGAGATGAAGAATCATCACATCATCTGCGGTTTTGGCAGAGTGGGCCGTCAGGTAGCACAAGTCTTTGAGACCTGGCACGTTCCCTTTGTTGTGATCGACCCCAAAAAGGAATCCTTTGATGAACTCGAAGCGAAGGGCGTGCCGGTTCTTATTGGCGATGCCACCGAAGACAGCGTTTTGATGGCCGCTGGTATCCATCGCGCCAAAGGCCTTATAGCCTGCTCAGATTCGGATGTCGCCAACGTCTATGTCACACTCTCCGCGCGCCAGCTCAATCCGAGCCTCAACATTGTGGCCAGAGCGAGCCTGAAAGATACCGAGAAAAAGCTGACTATGGCCGGCGCCAACAAAGTCATCTCGCCGTATTTCATTTCGGGCGTTCGGATGGCTGCCATGGCTACGCGGCCAGTGGCTATCGACTTTCTCGACCTGGTGACGCACGACGGGCTCGTCGATTTCAGCCTGTTTCAAATCACCATTCCCACGGGTTCGCCGCTGAACGGAAAGAGCGTTGGGGAGGCGGACATCAGGAACGCCTCAGGTGCTTTGGTGTTAGCCATTCGAAAATCCGATGGGGCTTTTGATCTGCACCCGACGGAAACCTCAAGAATCGACGCGAACGATGTGCTGGTTGTGCTTGGAACTCAGGAACAATTTGACCTGCTGCAAAAGATGGTTCAATAACAAAGCTGGAGCAGAGAATGCCTCTGCTCCAGCTTTGGAAGACAACTTGCGGTTTTTATGAGCAGCCGCTGGTTGAGCCGCAGCTCATGCAGCGGTAGCAACTGCCGTTGCGCACCATGATGGCGCCGCAAGTGGGACAACTGGGAGCGTCGCCCATCTCGTACATGTCGCGCATGGCGTCAGCGGCGTGATAGATGCCGCGGTCTTGCATCTCAGGCTCCGGGGCCGTGCTGGAGGATGGCGCCTGGGTAGGCTGAACCTCCGGCGGGATGCCGCCACCGGAATGGCTGGTGACGTGGCTCAGGCGCCTGGCTACCTCTTCCGCCAGACGGGTGAGGTTGCGCTGCGATTCGGCCTGATCTTCTTCTTCGACTTCCGAATCAGGCAACAGCGTGGGCGAAGCCGGGAGTTGCTGCGTTTGCGGCGCAAGGCCGGCGAAGAGGGCTAACTGCTCGCCGGAGAGGAAGCGCAGATGCAGCCAGCGGAAGATGTAATCCATGAGGCTCTTGGCGTAGCCGATCTGCTCGTTGCCGGTCCAGCCGGAGGGCTCGAAGCGCGTGTGCGCGAACTTTTCGCAGAGCACCTTGAGCGGTACACCGTGCTGCAGGGCGAGTGAGATGGAGGTGGCGAAGGCGTCCATGAGTCCGGAGACGGTGGAACCTTCCTTGGCCATCTTGATGAAGATTTCGCCAGGCTGGCCGGTGGGATAGAGGCCCACGGTGATGTAGCCTTCGTGGCCGGCGATGGAGAATTTGTGCGTGACCGAGGCGCGCTCGATGGTGAGCCGGTGGCGCACGGCGCGAGGCGGAGCGTTGAGGTCCTGCTCCTGCGCCGCTTCAACCGCCGCCGATGCCGCAAGCTCCTGAGCACTGGCGGCCTTGGCGATTTGATCGAGGTTCTTCTGGAAGGCTGCGACCGCAGCGGTGATCTGTTTGGCGCTGACTTCAACCTTCTCAGTTGGATTGGCTTCAAGGGCTTTGAGATCGGCTTCAGCAACAGCCTGACTGGCGGCCAGTTGCGTCAGCACGCGGTCTCCGATGGCATCAAGCGCCGACGGCTCTCTCTTCGACTCCATGCTGGTGTTAAGCGGCTGGGTTCCCTTGGAGCCGTCGCGATAGATGGCGACCGCCTTGATGCCCTGGCGCCAGCTCTCGGCATAGGCCTCGGCCACGTCGTCAACCGTGGCTTCGCGGGGCAGGTTGACCGTCTTGGAGATGGCTCCGGAGAGGAACGGCTGCGCGGCGGACATCATCTTGATGTGGCCCATGTAGTGAATGGAGCGCGTGCCCTTGGCTGGCTTGAAGCTGCAGTCGAAGACCGGCAGATGCTCAGTCTTGATGCCGGGAGCGCCTTCAATGGTGCCGGTGGCGTCAATGTAGCTGACGATGGCATTGACCTGATCGTTGGTGTAGCCGAGCTTGAAGAGCGCGGCGGGCACGGTGTTGTTGACGATCTTGATCATGCCGCCGCCGACGAGCTTCTTGTACTTGACGAGGGCCAGATCGGGCTCGATGCCGGTGGTGTCGCAATCCATCATGAAGCCGATGGTGCCGGTGGGGGCGAGCACGGTGGTTTGCGAGTTGCGATAGCCGTAGCGCTCGCCGTAAGAGAGCGCCGTATCCCAGCACTCGCGGCTGGCGTCGATGAGGGCGTCAAGCTGCGGGACGCTGAAGGGCTCGTCTGCTGCCGCGCCGGTACGCGACTTGCCGATCTTGTTGACTTCAGCGCGGTGCATGCGGATGACGTCAAGGAACGGCTCGCGATTGACGTAGAAGCCGGGGCAAGCGCCGCCTTCGCGCTCAACGGACGCCGTAAGCGACGTGGCCGATTTCAGCGGCGGGCACTTGGAGGCAATCACCGCCGATTGCAGATACGCCTGGCCGCACATGATGGCGGTGAGGCTGCCGGCGAGGTCGCGGCCGGCTGCGGAGTCATAAGGCAGGCCAAAGGACATGAGCAGCGCGCCCAGGTTGGCGTAGCCCAGGCCCAGCGGGCGGTAGTCATGGGAGTTGCGGGCGATGGACTCGGTGGGGTAACCGGAGTTGTCAACCAGAATCTCCATGGCCGTGATGACGACGGAGATGGCATGGCGGTAGGCAGGGATATCAAAAACACCCGCCGGGGTGACGAACTT
The DNA here is from genome assembly GCA_963830225.1 of uncultured Acidobacteriota bacterium. Taxonomy (GTDB): domain Bacteria; phylum Acidobacteriota; class Terriglobia; order Terriglobales; family Acidobacteriaceae; genus Telmatobacter. The sequence continues at coordinate 1,035,805 of CAWHLO010000002.1, forward strand.
CATCAGGTTGAAGCTGGCAAGGTTGCAGGCGGAGTTGTCGAGGAACATGTACTCCGAGCAGGGATTGGAGGCGTTGATGCGCGCCGTGTTCTTGCTTGTGTGCCAGCGGTTGATGGTGTCGTCAAACTGCATGCCGGGGTCGCCGCACTGCCACGTGGCCTCGGCGATTTTGTGCATGATGCCGCGCGCCTTGTAAGTCTTGACGGGCGTGCGCTCCTTCACCGTGCGAGTGTTGAATTCGCCGTCAGTCTCGTAGGCGCGCATGAACTCGTCGCTGACGCGGACGGAGTTGTTGGCGTTCTGGAAGAAGATGGACGAGAAGGCCTCGGAATCCGGGCCGGAGCCGTCATAGCCGGCCTTGATGAGGGTGTGGGCCTTAGCCTCTTCCTTGGCCTTGCACTCGATGAACTCGACGATGTCAGGGTGGTCGACGTTGAGGATGACCATCTTGGCCGCGCGGCGCGTTTTGCCGCCGGACTTGATGACACCGGCGAAGGCATCGAATCCGCGCATGAAGCTGAGCGGACCGGAGGCCTGGCCGCCGCCGGAAAGCAGTTCCATGGATCCGCGGATGGAGGACAGGTTGGTGCCCGTGCCCGAGCCCCACTTGAAGAGCATGCCCTCGGTCTTGGCGAGAGTCAGGATGGAATCCAGGGAGTCGTCAACCGCATTGATGAAGCAGGCGGAGCACTGCGGATTCCTGTAGCCCGTGGCGGAATAAGTTACGCCGCCGGTGGGCGCGTCCCAATGCCAGTTCTGGCCGCTGGCGTCGGGCTCCAGGCGGTCGCAGCCCACATTGAACCAGACCGGGGAGTTGAAGGCCACCTTCTGCGTCAGGAGCATGTGTACGAGCTCATCGTGGAAGACCACAGCGTCAGCGGGCGAGGCGAAGTAGCCGGCGGCCATGCCCCAGTCGCGGACGGTCTCTGCCACGCGGCTGACGAGCTGGCGAACGCCGGTTTCGCGCTGCGGAGTGCCGATCTGACCATGCAGATACTTGGAGGCAACGATGTTGGTGGCCGTCATCGACCAGTCGGTTGGCACCTCCACGTCCTTCTGCTCGAAGATCGTGTTGCCCTTGGCATCGGTGATAGAGGCAGTACGGCGCTCCCACTGCACCTGGTCGTAAGGCGAGACCCCTTCACTCGAGAACCAACGGGAAAAGGTCAGGCCACGCTGACCGGAAGGCGCTTGGAGGTGAGCGGTCGAAGTCTGTAGTTGAGCCTCGTTCATGGAATCCTCTCAATCGGCGAAATGGATGAGCACCGGCCTCGATCGGGTCATTGTGGCCTGGGCGGGGCAGCGCGAATTGTAACTGCGGATCGGAAACGGAAACCTGCGGTTACCGGTCTTTCCTGACCCTTAACAGGCTTACGGGGGCCGTTTCCAGGACCCCATCGTTAAAGGCTGTTAAAAGCCGCAGATGAAAAAATAGCGCTGTCCATGGTACATGTCAACTACAAACCACAACATCTTGTACTTTAGTGTCATTTCTCCGCATCCACCTCCTAAACATTGGGCTTTTGCCTGTGGAAAGCGCCAACGGGCGCTTGGGATGCGGGTTTTCTGCCCCGGTTCTGCTCCTCTCCAGTGCCGACCACGGGTAAGGGGCACGCCAAAAGCCCCTGTTACCTATGAGAGTAGCCCTGGCTTGAATGGGGTTCAAGACTTATAAGCGGTGCATAATTGGGGGTAACTGTGCGAGTTGTGGACATTTAGGTCGTTTTCTTCAAGTGAACCGGCAAGTTTGAAGGGGCAGGCTCCTGACCGGGGCCTGATAGGCTGAATCCATGGCCGAGGAAACTCCTAATGCTTTGAACTGGAAGCCTGTTTCGCGCCCGGGTCCCGTGACGCTGCGCGGACGGAGCGTCACCCTGGAGCCGCTGGACGCCACGCGGCACACCGCTGCGCTCTGGCAGATTCTTCAGGGGCATGACGAGTTGTGGACCTGGCTGAGCGACGGGCCGTTCCGGAACGAGGACGAATTGCGCCATGCGATCGCAGGAAAGCAGGCGAATGCTACGGCGACATACCTGGCCATTTTGCCTGCCGCTACGGAGATGGCCGCAGGCTGGGCATGTCTTATGCGCGCAGAACCGGCGCATGGGGTCATCGAGGTTGGGAATATCGTGCTGGCCCCGGCCCTGCAGAAGACGACCGCGGCCACCGAAGCGATGTACCTGATGGCGCGGCACGTCTTCGACCAGCTCGGCTACCGCAGGTACGAATGGAAGTGCAACGCCGCGAATCTTGCCAGCCGGCATGCGGCCGAGCGGCTGGGCTTTACGTTTGAAGGCATCTTCCGCCAGCACATGATTGTGAAAGGACGGAACCGGGATACGGCGTGGTATGCCATCCTGGACCGGGACTGGCCGTCGCGCAAACGGGCCTTCGAGGCCTGGCTTGCTCCGGCGAACTTCGACAGCCACGGGAAGCAGCGGGAGACGCTCGAACACTTCCAGGACTTCATTAAGTCTTGATCGCACCGCATCGGCAGCCTATAGTGCGTGCAACCGATTTTCTTGTGCCGCGCAGGCTCCTGGATACAACCGATGCATGCTCCCAAGTTCGCAAGATCGTCCCGCCTCGCCTTTTGGAGCGTGGTGGGGATGCTGTTGATGATCTCGGCTCCGGTCGGGCTCACGCTTTGCACCGTTCGCACGCCCGCGTACCGTGACCTGGCCTCAGTTGTGGCAACGAACCCGTCCCCCTACGGATACTCGGTGAGCCTGTTGATCTTCCTGGTTCCAATTGTGCTCATCGCCGTCTGGTTTCTCCCCCGGAGCCATGTCCACATTGCCAGGCGGGCTTTCTGGCGGACGATCGCAGTTCTCTTCCCTCTGGGCGCGCTGCTCGATTTCTTCTTTGCGCAGTTTTTCTTCCGGTTTCCCAATCCCAGGGCGACGCTGGGGATCTGGGCACCCGCGCTCGGCAACGCGGTCCCAATCGAGGAATATCTCTTCTACTTCACGGGCTTCCTGGCGGTGCTGCTGCTCTACATCTGGCTCGATGGATATTGGCTGCAAGCCTACAGCGTGCCGGATGAGGACGACCGGCGCGTGTCGTTCAAGCGGCTGCTCGGGCTGCACCCGGACTCGCTCGCTCTGGGAGCCGTTCTTATCGGCGCAGCGATTGTGGTGAGGAAGATTGCCGCGCCGCACGAGCCGGGGTTTCCGGGCTATCTCGTCTTTCTGATCCTTTGTTCCGTTTTGCCGTCTATCGCCCTGCTTTCTGCCGTGCGACCGATGATTAACTGGCGTGCACTGAGCCTGACCCTTTTCATGATCGTGCTGGTGAGCCTGCTGTGGGAGGCGACGCTGGCGATACCGTACGGGTGGTGGTCGTATCAGCACAGCGCCATGGTCGGCATTTACATTCGCGGGTGGGATAACCTGCCGATCGAGGCGGTGTTTGTGTGGATCGCGGTGAGTTATATGACGGTGCTTGTGTATGAAGCAGTGCGGTGCTGGCAGGCGTCAGGAAAACGGGCGCGGCATGCGTTCTTTGGGGAACGCGGAAACCCTGCCCCGGTGGCACGCGATGCCTCTGCCTGAATTTGTCAGGCCGCTAAGCGGCTGGTGCAATGTGCCGAGTGACTGGCCCGTGGTATCCATTGCCTGTGTGTGGGCAATGGATACCAGATGGGCTCAGCAGGACGCTTCAGACTTCCGCTAACGATCAGCGGCCTTTAGACGAGCCGGCAGCAGTCAAATCGGCCTCCGACTCGGGGTTGGACGTTCCAGAGAGTTCGTCGCTCTGAATGCGCATGCTGTAAAACGAGCGGTAGACGAAGAAGAAGGACACAAGGAAGAATATAGCCGCAAGCAGGTGCGTCCATACCGCGCCGCTGGTATGTGCCATTTCAACGGCCAACTCGACAGCAAGCAGACCAAAGAGCGTGGTGAACTTGATGACCGGGTTGAGGGCCACGGCAGCCGTATCCTTGAATGGATCGCCTACCAGGTCGCCCACCACCGTTGCCTCATGCAGCGGTGTTCCCTTCTCATGTAAGTCGACTTCGACAATCTTCTTGGCGTTGTCCCAGGCTCCGCCCGCGTTGGCCAGGAAGATGGCTGCGTAGAGGCCGAAGGCGGCAATGGAGATGAGATAGCCGACGAAGAAGAAGGGATCGAGGAAGGCAAAGGCCAGAGCGGCAAAGAAGAGCGAGATGAAGATGGTCAACATGCCGCTTTGCGCGTAGCGGGTGCAGATGGCCACCACCTTCTTGCTGTCTTCAGTGGAAGCTTTCTCGGTTCCCTCAATATGGATATTTCTCTTGATGAATTCCACGGCACGGTAAGCGCCCGTGGTCACCGCCTGGGTGGAAGCGCCGGTGAACCAGTAAATTATGGCACCACCGGTGATAAGGCCAAGCAGGAAGGGAGCGTGGAGAAGCGAGAGCTTGTTGACATTTTCAGTGAGCGAGTTGGTAAGCGCCATGATGGTGGCGAAGATGAGGGTGGTGGCACCCACAACAGCCGTGCCGATCAGCACCGGCTTGGCGCTGGCCTTGAAGGTGTTGCCCGCGCCGTCGGCCGCTTCCAGCATCTTCTTGGCGTGCTCAAAGTCCACGTCCACGCCGTACTGCTTTTTCACTTCCTCACGCACATCGGGTTCGTTCTCGATGAGCGAGAGCTCGTAGATGGATTGAGCATTGTCGGTCACCGGTCCAAACGAATCGACTGCGATGGTCACAGGGCCCATGCCGAGGAAGCCAAAGGCAACGAGACCGAAGGCGAACATGGGTGCTGCCAGAATGATGGCGCCGAATCCGGCTGTGCTGACCCCGTAGCCAACAGCCATGAGGCCGATCACTGCCAGACCCAGATAGTAGGCGGAGTAATTCCCGGCAACAAACCCGGACAGGAGACCAAGAGCAGCTCCGCCTTCTCTGGCCGACGCCACTACTTCTTTCACGTGGCGGGCCTCAGTGGAGGTAAACACCTTGACCAGTTCTGGGATGAGAGCGCCCGCTATGGTTCCGCAGGAAGTGATGGTGGCGAGTTTCCACCAGAGCGAGGGGTCGCCGCCTAAATCGGCAAGCAGGGCCCAGGTGACCGGATAAGTGATGGCGATGGTGACGATGGAGGTGATCCAGACGAGGGAAGTAAGCGGCGATTCGAAGTTGAACGCCTGTGCTTTGGAGTACCGCGCCCTGGAGATCCACTCGTTGATGTAGTAGCCCGCAACTGCCGCCACCAGCATGGCCACGCGGACGGCGAACAGCCAGACGAGCAATTTCACGCCATCGACAGCGTTTTTGGCGCCCAGAATGATGAACGCGATGAGGGCGACCTGGACCACGCCGTAGGTCTCAAAACCATCGGCTGTGGGGCCGACCGAATCGCCGGCATTGTCTCCGGTGCAGTCGGCGATGACGCCCGGATTGCGGGCATCGTCCTCTTTGACGTGGAAGACGATTTTCATCAGGTCGGCGCCGATATCGGCAATCTTGGTGAAGATGCCGCCGGCCAGACGGAGAGTGGCGGCGCCAAGCGATTCGCCGATGGCGAAGCCGATGAAACACGGCCCGGCATAGCTTCCCGGAACGAAGAGAATGATGCTGAACATCATCAGCAGCTCAATGGATATGAGCATCATGCCGATGCTCATTCCCGACTTGAGGGGAACGCTGAAGGCTCGATATGGATTCCCACCCAGCGAGGCCCAGGCACCGCGCGAGTTTGCCAGCGTATTCACGCGGATACCAAACCACGCCACAAAATAGCTGCCGGCCATTCCCAGCACGCTGAATGCCAGGATGATGATGACGCGCAGTGCGCTGAAGTGAAGCAGCACAGCAAAATACGCGAGGATGACGACCGCGATGAAGCACCAGAGGATGAGCAGAAATTTGCCCTGGTTGATCAGATAGGTTTTGCACGTCTCCCAGATCACCTCAGACACTTCCAGCATGGATCGATGCGCCGGGAGGCCCTTGAGGTGAACGTACATGAAGAAACCAAAGAGCATCCCCAAAACGCAAAAGAGGGGTCCGAACATGAGCAGACTGTGGCCGTTGAAGCCCAAAAATTGGACCTTAGTCAAATCGGGGAGCTGCAGATTGGCCTCGCCCCCGACCTTCTCAACAGGCGCTGCGAAGACTGCTCTCTGACCAAGCAGGAAAAGTGTGACAATGACGCCGGCGACTCTGGCCCAGCGCGACGAAAACAGATTGCTCTTCATATTTCCTCTCATGCCCGCTCCTCGGCTTTGGGCGGAGATCCGCTGCATGGCCGGAGTACCGGTGTTGGAACCCAGCGTCTGGTCCGTGAAAAACCTGGCTACTACGAGCGAGAGCACGCTCGCGCCCATAAGGAAACACATCCAACCTTCAACAGTCACAATTCCTCCAGCCTTTAGGTTTGAAGCCGAATCTTAAACGGCCCCGGATATGCCATGCCATTATGCCCGGGAAATATCACGGGAAGGCTACCACTCAGATTCGCGGCTGTCGAGTGATTGCGATCACCTTTCTTTTAGAACCGGACCGGTTCAAGACCATAGCAAAACGCCGCGTCGAGAGACCTGCAAGGAGTTGGCCCCTTCCGGTACCGGAAGCGTGTAAAGTACTGATACAGGGAGGTCTTCTAGACTTTATGGCCACTTCAACGCTGCTCACGCCGCGGCAGGCGGCGGAAAAGCTCGGGATGAGCTATCCGGCGTTCAAACACTGGATCCTGACGGGCCGTATTCAAACGGTAAAAACACCGGGCGGCCATCACCGGGTGCCCCTGGATGCGTTGAAAGAATTCCTGCCCACAGTGCAGATACAGGGCGGCGGAGCGCGCATCAGCGGACGCAATCAACTGAAGGGCACCGTGGCAGAAGTGAGCGTGGAGGGGCTGATGGCCAAGGTTGTACTTTCCATCGGCGGCCAGCGCGTGACCGCTATTATTACCGCCGATGCGGTGCGCGAGCTGGGGTTGAGACCGGGCGATGAGGCGGTGGCTTTCATTAAAGCTACCGAGGTGATGATCGGCAGACCGTGAGATACAGGGACATAGGGATATAGGGATGGGGAACTGTCTGGAAGCTTTTTCTATCCATAACTAAAATTGTCGTGAGGCATTCAGGTACGCGGAGCTTGCCTTTCGGGGCCGCGTGCGTGTTCCAGCCCCCAGGAACGTGTGTGGTAGCTTAGGTACTTGGTAGTTCAGGCACTGGAGAACATCGCAAAATGTCTTCTATTTCTTCGTTTATCAAGCACCACTTTCGCCATTTCAATGCGGCTGCGCTGGTTGACGCAGCTGAGGGTTACAAGAAGCTGCTGGCAGACGGCGGCAAGATGTTTGTGACCATTGCGGGCGCAATGAGCACCGCGGAGCTTGGGCTTTCGCTGGCCGAGATGATTCGCCAGGACAAGATTCATGCCATCACCTGCACAGGCGCCAATCTGGAAGAAGACGTCTTCAATCTTGTGGCGCACGACTTCTATGAGCGGGTTCCCCACTACCGCGATTTGACGCCTGCCGACGAAGCTGCGCTGCTTTCGCGGCACATGAACCGCGTGACGGATACGTGCATTCCCGAGGTGGAGGCTATGCGGCGTATCGAAGACGAGGTGCTGAAGGAGTGGGTGCGGGCCGACCAGGCCGGAGAGCGCTACTTTCCTCATCAATTTATGTACAAGATTCTGCTCTCGGGCGCGCTGAAGGGGTCGTACCAGATCGATCCCAAGGATTCGTGGCTGCTGGCGGCAGCGGAGAAGAACCTGCCCATGTTTGTACCCGGGTGGGAGGACTCGACACTGGGAAATATCTTTGCGGCTCACTGTATGACCGGAGACGTGAAGAAGGTGCACACGGTACGGACTGGCATTGAGTACATGATGGAGCTGGCGGAGTGGTACACGGCCACTACGGCCAAGACGCCGCTGGGCTTCTTCCAGATCGCGGGCGGTATTGCGGGTGACTTCCCCATCTGCGTGGTGCCCATGCTGCACCAGGACCTGCAGCGCGAGAACGTGCCGCTGTGGGCATACTTCTGCCAGATCAGCGACTCAACGACGAGCTATGGATCGTACTCCGGCGCTGTGCCGAACGAGAAGATTACATGGGGCAAACTGGGAGCGGATACGCCCAAGTACATTATTGAATCGGACGCGTCGATTGTGGCGCCGCTTGTCTTTGCTTATGTGCTGGGGTGGTAGCCCCACCCCAGCCATCCCGCCTGATTTGAGCCTCAGTTCCTGGGCAGCACTGCAAACGGATTCTGCATTTGCTGCCCGTCACCGCCGTTCGTCGCCGGCTGCCCCAATCCGCTCAAGCCAATCTCCCACTTCGGCCCCGCCAACTCCGGCATAGGCTTCGCCTGGAACAGCCTCTTGCACTGGCGCGCCGTCCACCGTGCCCACCGCTTGGACTTCTTCCGCCGCGCACTGTCGGTCGAGATTCCAGTACCCGCATACATCTGGCGGTAGAGCTTCGAGAGAAAGATGAAGGCAATTCTGGACGTGATATTCGGGCAGCAAGCCGAGCGCTTCCAAACAGGACCCCATCCATAGAATCTGTCCCACACTTTTTGCGTCCGGTCTCTAATCTCATCCGAACTCATCGTAGGATGCGGCGTAAACATTTTGGGGCGGACTTCTGTGGGGATCATCCAGTATCGGGTAATCGGCACATCGCCCACCATGGCGGGATTCCGCGACTGTTCCTTCTCCCAGCGCGTGAAGTCGACCGTGCCCGGGAAGGGCGTCATCATCACAAACTGGGCAAAGGTAACGCCGGCCTTCAGCGCCATCTCCACCGTGGCATTGAAGGTTGAGGCTCTATCCGTCGGCAAACCGAAGATGAACGACCCAAGCACATGTACCCCATGTGCTCTGAATGTCTGCAATTGCTTCGCTAAAGCCTCACCGGAGTAGTTCCAGTCTTTGAAGACCGCCTTCAGCCCCTCTGGAGTGACAGCTTCCACACCCACCAGCGCGCCCTTGATATTTGCCTTACACATTGCATCCAGGAAGCCGGTGTCCTCACCCGCCTCCATCGTGATCTGCGTAAAGAACACCATGTCCTTCGGCAGCCTGGCCAGCTCTTCCATCAATTGGAAGCGTTCGTTGCGAATGGCCGTCAGCTCTTCCAGCCTGGCCATGTTGTTCTGCTCCCTGGCCTGGCGCAGATCGGTCATCGACACGGGATAGAAATTGTCGTCGGCCAGGGCAACAAAGCGAAAACCGAGGCGCCGCAGCGCAATGATCTCGTCCACAACGCTTTGAAACTTCCTTTGCCGGGGCTTTTGTCCATCCGTCCGCCACACACTGCAAAAGGAGCAATGCTTCGGGCAGCCGCGAATGGTCTGCACCGAAGCCCACATATACTTCTGTGGATTCATCAGGTCCCAGCGCGCCGCCAGGAATTCGCCGCCTTCAATCCGTCCGCCGACGTAAATTCTCTCCGGCTTGCCTGCCAGGCAGTCCGTAACCACCTTGCTCCAGACAACGTCGCCGTCGCCGGTCACTACCGCGTGCGCTGCTCCGTGTTCCAATACTTCCTCTGGAAACAGCGTCGCGTGAATTCCGCCGTAGACCACCCATGCGCCTCGGCTGCGCGCCATCCGGCCCACCGCATATCCGCGAAGCGCGTTTCCGGTATGCACACTGATACCCACAACATCTCCGGGCTGAATGGTCTCAGGGACAATCTGCTCCAGAGATTCATCGACGAGAATCGGGTCTCCCGCCACTTGCGGTGTTGCTGCCGCCAGCACAAACAGCCATCTGGGTGTAATTACGGCGGTGCCAAAAGAATTGTCACTGGGATTGACGAGATGAACGCTCAACGCAGCCTACCTTTCGTGGTTGAACAGTGTGGCTCCAGAGAGCGTCTTCATAGTTCGGCAAATCAAATATGGAGACCTCTCTCCGCATTCCTGGCTTTCACGCCTTCGCCGCCGGTAATGTCCCCTGGACAGTTCTGCTAATCCTACAGGGTTCCAGCGGCCTTGTGCGACCAATTTCGACAATATGCGCTGTTCAGGGAGAAATATCCATACAGAAAAGTGTTGAAATTACTCACTGCCGGATCGCTCATTCCCGCGGCTGTACTCGCGCATACATCAATGGATGCAACGCGCTACCGGCCACCGGCGGGGAAATGACAATGCCCATTTGCGGATCCGACTCAGGCGCCGTACGGGACGAAAAGATCACCTGAGGCAAGCTGGGAGCGGATACGCCCAAGTACATCATCGATGCCGGATGGGCTGGATCTGACGCCAGCTTTCCCTCTTGTCGCGCAGCGAAAAACTACCTGCGGCTTCTGATGGTTGCAGGCTGCCTTTACCGCTTTGCCTTCAGCACGGGCGACTGCAGGGAAGCTTGTAGAATTGAATGAGTCGCATGATAAAGAGAGTTGTTTCTTTCATTCTGGGCGTGGGCTTGCTGGCGATGTGCTGCGTTCCAGGCGCTGCGCAAGAGGACCGGGGATACTGGCGTGCCGCAAGTTCGGCGGCTGTGTCGATTACCGGCGATGTCGCGATTTCACCCACAAAGTTGATGATCAACTTCGCGTATTTTCCCATTGTGGAGGCGCGCAGGCTGAAGCCGGCGGAGGTGAGCTCGGTCTTCGACGCGGACGTGAACGCGGGGATCCAAGGGACCCTTTACCGGCTGAATATACCGGCGGCAAAGCGGTTCCTGCATCGCAATACACTGTGCGGATACGAAGACATAAAGTGGATGGCGACGTACGCTTCGGGGCGCTCACTACAGGTTGCGTTCTTCTCTGGAGACCAGGAGCCGGTGTTCAAGTTTGGCGCGATGCAGGGCTCGCAGGCGCTGTGCGGCGTGTTTCGATACGGCAGGTGAGAAAGGCAGCTTTCAGCTCTCAGTTTTCAGCCTCCCGCATTTATCAGACAATTGGGATCATTGTGAGCCGTGCTGTGCTACCGCTCAGTGAGTCGCGCGCCGAATTCAGTGCCAGCGAACTTCCCCCAAATTAAGGGATTGGCCGCGGCCTAATGGCGGTTAGGGGGACGTCTTGGGAACGGGTTGGGGAAGAAGGCTGGGGGTCTTCGTCTGGGAAAGAATACCAGCTTCATGTTCTTCTCAATGCTGCGCGCGAACTTTGCAATCCTGGACACCTTGCGAAGCTGAGTTTCGCCGAGCGGTTCGGCTTTGGGTCCTGTCACTTCAGCATTCAGCTCCGTGGCAAGCTTGAGCAACCGGTCGGTGTCCTTGAACATGGATTCAGCCCGCACCACCTTGAGTTGGGCGAGCCGGATGGATTCCATGTAGCTAGTGTCGTTATCTGCTGGGAACCTCGTCTGCGCGTCGTAACGAGAAAAAGCGTTGGGAGAGCGGGAATTTGGGCCCATATAGGGCGGGCCGGCTTGCGAGGCACTCTGGCCGCGGGCGGGCAGGGCCTGGAACAACGCCGCCGCCACACAGACCGACGCGATGCAAAGAACCGGATGTGCGGCGGACCGCAGTCCACCGAAACCGAAAATGCGAAACTCAGCAGCCGGCTTTTTCATCGTGGACTCCTTTTCCCGGTCCTGAGAGAGCGCGTCATTTCTTCTCCTTCAACTGCTTCATCTCTTCCCGGATCTTATGGGCAAGTTTCTGGATTGCCTCAGATTTGCGGATTACCTGAAGTGAAAGCGTGTCAGGGCCGGCCTTCTTCATCTCAACCTTCAGCTCTTTGGCCAGCTTGAGCAGGGTGGCACAGTCTTTGGAGAGTTGCTCTCTTGGGGAAAGCGGCGCGGCGCTGGGGGCAGGCTGCTGCGCAGCGGCGCCCTGCCGGGCGGACGGCTCCTGCGCTGCGGCTGCGGGCGGAGAAGAAGATTTCGGGGCCTTATCCGGCGTCTGGCTGAAGGTCGAAGAAGAAGCGAAGGCAAGAAATGCGGTCAGTAGACAGACTGCTGCGGCCTTAACGTGGCAGGTGCGCCACGAAACCTTCGCCGTGGTGCTTTTGCAGCCCATCACAGTGAAAGCATTATAGGACCATTCCCGATGGATGGGATATACAAAAATCGCCTGCTGGAACCTATTGATTCCTCAAGAAATCCGCCCCAAAAATCTGCGTCGAGGCTCTACTCTATTTAGGGAGTATCGGGTTTGGGAGCATCTGAATGACTTCTCACTTGCCGGCTGCAATTTGGAGCTGGGTTTGGCGCGGACAATTTTTTGGACAGATTCTGAACCAGTGGCGTTCAGAGACGCAGACGTTTATCCGCGATAAGGTGCCGCACCTGATTGGGGTGGCGCTTGTCGCTTTCCTCCTTATTCAGTTGCTGCGCGTGATCACACGGCGCATGACGCGTGTAGCCGAGCGGCACGCTTTGGGCTCAGAGCGAATGGGCGAGGTGAAAACCCTGGCGGGCGTCATCCACGCAACAGGGCTGGCGGTGATCGGCGTCATCACCGGGCTGCAGTTTCTGGCAGCGGTGGGCGTGAACCTGGCTCCGCTGCTGGCTTCGGCAGGCGTTGCCGGCATTGCGATTGGCCTGGCCGCACAGACCATTGTGAAAGACGTGCTGAACGGCACGCTGATCCTGGTTGAGGGTCAGTTCAACGTGGGGGACACGGTCAAGATGGCCGGGGTGAGCGGCGTGGTTGAAGCCATCACCCTGCGCAAAACAACCCTACGGGACGCGGATGGGTCGATTTGCGTGATTCCCAACTCGCAGATTACGACAGTGGTCAACCAGAGCATTGGCACTTCAGTGACTACGATCAACGTCAGCGTGGACTTTTCGGCGCATCCCGATGAAGTGACCGATCTGCTTAAAAGCGTTGCCATGGATGTGCGGAACAGCGACGAGTTCAAAGCGCTGTTTATTGAGGATCCCAAGGTGCTGGGCGTGGATGCCGTGAAAGGCTCCGAGGTGATTTATCCGGTGGTGCTGAAGACGCTGGCAAACAAGCAATACGCGCCGGCGCGCGAGTTCCGGCGGCGCGTGCGGCTGGCGCTGGAGGAGCATCATCTGCTGCCCGGCGATCCTTACCGGGTGTTCAAGCCCTCGGACGGCGTGGGAGCAACTGTGGGTAACGCGCCAAACGGCAAGTCCGGGCCTGATCCGACGACGATCAAGCCGCCGGTGGGTGATCCTTTTACGCAAAGGTAAGGGACGCGGGTGGAGACGAGGTCTCTGACCGCATGGATTCTTCTCTTTGATTTCAGTTGATCCCAGGTTTCATCCGGCGCGGCGGACGAGAGCTGGGACACCCATGTTTTGTGGTTGCATCAGCGTTTTCAAGACCTGACCCCGCCCCGTTGTGAGCGGGTGGACACGGACTGTGGCCTGGGTGGACCTGAAGGGCATTTACTTATTCGTCATCGAATTTTACTCATTTGTTATTTATTAAGTAGTTATACATTTGGCATAGTTACCAACAAAGCAATATCCAACTTGTTGATTCCATTGAATCGATGCGGAAGAATCCTGAAAATTGCACCAAGATTGAGGCGCTTTTGACGCTTTTTTTGCAGGCGGATGCGTAACATGTTGATTCTGTTGGATCATGCCTGAAAATTGCACCAGAATTAAGGCGATTTTTGGGCCATTCTTTCGTTCGAAATGGGTGATGCGAGGTGGAAGTCCGGATATCGGCCGGGGCGATTGCGCTGGAGTGATTCGGGCATAGATTGATTGTGCGCGAAAGCGCGAAATAATCTGCAAGAGGCGGTGGATTTTTCTGGGGCGGCTGGGTGTGAGAGCGACGCTGTCATCACCGGTCCCCAAATGCGAGGGACCGGTGGCACCCTCATCAGGGACGGGAAGAGTTACCGAGACCGCGGCCACCCTCATCCTCGTTTCGAATCGTCAGCGGGACCGTGACCACCCGCCGATTGCGCTTTCAATCTCGCCCAGGTGTTTGTTAATGAAGTCCTTTTGGGCGTCGGTCAGGTTCTTGCCTAGGAAGTAGTAAATTGTCTCGGTCATGCCCGTCGGATCGGTGTACTTCAACGGGTTGTTGAGAGCGTAGGCATACTTGTTCCAGTGCTGCGGATTCGAAATCCACGCCTGGAATTCCTCCTTCTTCATGTTGAACGGAATGAGCGGATCAGGGCTAAGGAACCGCCCCATCGTAGAGGCGTAGTACCTGGCCCCGAAGTAGTCGTTTCCTGATTCGGCGTCCCGTTCTTTGCCGGTAGAAACAGGCCGGTGGCCAGCCGCTTTGCTTAAGAGAAAAGCTACAGGTAGCGTCGTAGAGTTATCGGGCAATCGGATTGAAGTCTGTGCTTCCATCGTAACGCTATCCCAGGTGCCCATCAAAAGCGAGGTACCTGGGCCAGTCTCCTATCCATTACCCTCTAGATCACGAAGATTGTTAGGATCGATCCTTGCGACCCATAGCCCTTCTTCGCTGGAGTAAGTAACAACACCCTCGGTTTCTTGCTCAAAACAGGACAAGAGTAGTTCAGTGCCTTCTTGTAATACGATGCCTTGCCGATTTAGATCCTTCACTGTGCCGACTGTGTTCAACCGCACCCGGCCTTGCCGATCACTATTGTGAAAATCGACGAATACTTTCGGTAACTGTTGATGCTCACTCATTGGGCTTTACCTTAGTTGGATTTGGGACAGTCGGCGTCAAGAGCCCGCTTGCCTGCTGAGGAGTAAGCCCTGTTACTGTCGCATGGTTGGGACTCTGACCGCTCGTAGGAATTACGTCCCCCCCTGCGGCCCTCACTTGGCCGACTTTGCAACAGCCTATCTTATTGCGCCCGGACACGGTAGGCGATTCCTTCACCAGATCTTCGACAGATTTGCCCGGTGCGCTCTCAGCGGAGAACCCTGTGACGCCGGATGGGTGTGTGCCGGTGCCGGCCGCAATTCCTTCTGGACTATTAGCACCCCCGGGTTGATCAGAACCGCCTCGAACTACATTCGCATCGTCGGGCAGAGTGGAACTCTTGCTGAACCAACCTGAAATCGTATTTTTGACCGCACTGACATTTGAAGAGAAACTCGCGCTCGCTGCGGACGTGAATGTCTCCATTGACCGCTGCCCAGCCGGTGTATGGTAATAAACCTCTAAAGCTGCATATGCAGCGGTGGCAACTAGAGCACCACCCACAAGTACGCAATCGCCTACGCCGCAGTGCCCGTCTGCGTCTGCGCGTGCAAGCGGGTTATTTCCAACATAGCTATACAAGTTGAGCGATTGCGGATTATCGAGCTTCGCGTATGGTACGGGCTCGACTTTCGCCGACCAATCTGGAGTTAGGAACCTTCCCATGCTGGAGGCGTAGTATCTGGCCCCAAAGTAGTCATTGCCGGATTCGGAGTCGCGTTCTTTGCCGGTAGAACGAGACCGCCCATAAACCGTGTCAGTTTGTACTTGTGCGGACGTTCGTCGTAGGGGTGGTGCCGTCATCGTAATGGTATCCCAGGTCTCAAAATCGACACATGGGGCACCCATGTTTTGCGGTTGCATCAGCATTTCAAGACCTGGGCCACGCCAATCGGATTGAAGTCTGTGCTTGCATCGTATCGATATCCCCGGTCTCCAAAAGCGAGAGACCGGGGCCACCCTCATCCTCGTTTGGAATCGTCACTGGGACCGTGGCCACCCGCCAAACTTGTGAATTGCATTACGAAAGCATCCGGACACAATACTAGCTGCTGGTGGTTTCCGGCTCAATGGCCTTGAGTAACTCATCGGCACGGGTGATGGGCGGCAGGCAGGTGCGGCCGCGGCAAACCAGCGCCCAGGCTTCAGCGCCGGCGGGTGCGGGAACCTGCAGCAGTGTTTCCGCCAGGCCCTCTGGAATGCCGCCCGCAACGAGCCGTGAGGGGTCAATGCGCGCCACGATCTGGTTGACGGCGTAGCGGGCATTGGCCAAAGCCTCAAGCTTCTCCGCTTCCGCGCCCGTACCGACGACGATGACCTGCACCGGATCGAGGAGAAGGCGCTCGACGGCCAGGCCGTAACTGCCTGCATAGAGGCCGAAGTGCTCGACGATGCCGGCAAAGCAGGCCAGCGTGTCTTCGGCGATGTCGTGATAGTCCTGGCGGCCGCTGAGGACTTCAAGCCGCAGCAGGGCTGAAGCCGCGGTGGGATTGCCGGCGGGCGTTGGTGAATCCTGCAACGGCTTGCGGCGCGCAGCCAGCGCACCAAGCGGCGCCGTATCGGCCGGCGCAGTGGCGTCGAAGAAGCCGCCGGAGGCACGGTCGTGGAAGGCGGCGATCATGGCGTCAGCCAGCTTGACGGCTGCCTGGTAATACTTCATTTCGCCGGAGGCAAGCCAGCCGTCGATGCAGGCGTGGATGGTGAAGGCGTAATCGTCGAGGGTGCCGGGAGCCTGACTCTCGGGCGTCTGGCCCTCAGGATACGCGATCACGTGACGCAGCTTTTCCTTGCCGTCCCAGGCTTCGGCGAGCAGCCGGTCGAGCGTGAGCAAAGCGAAGTCGCGGACTTGATCCATGTGCAGCGCGCGCGCGGTTTCAAAGTAGGCGGTCGCGGCCATGGCGTTCCAGCCGGTGTAAAGCGTGCGGTCAATGAATGGGGTGGGGCGGAGCGCCCGCGCGGCAAGCAGCTTGGTCCGCGCCGCGTCGCGCAGCGCACGTAATTCTTCCAAACTCGCGTCTTCCAGGCTCGCGCCGCCTTTTGCCGCGCGCTCTTCCAGCGTCACATCAACGTGCAGAACATTCTTGGCCGGGTTATGGTGCATGTCGCCCAGCTCGCCGATGTCCCAGTAATCGGCGGCGAATTCAAATTCGGCGGGGTCGAGTACGGCGCGGGCTTCGTCGGCGGTCCATGTGAAGTAGTCGCCGTCATCGTCGAGGCCCACGTCGGCATCCTGCGAGGCGTAGAAACCGCCGCGCTCGCGATCGGTCATGAGCGTGTCGAGCCAGGCGACGATTTCACAGGCGGTTTCGCGAAGGTTTTCGCGGCCCAGGCTCTGGTAGCCGTGCACGTAATTGCGCAGCAGCTCAGAGTTGTCATAGAGCATCTTCTCGAAATGAGGCACGATCCAGCGCTCGTCGACCGAATAGCGGTGGAAGCCGCCGGCAAGCTGATCGTAGACGCCGCCGTTGGCCATCTTTTCGAGAGTCGCGGTGAAAGCGTGGCGCGCCTGCTCACTGCCGCGAGCCGTCGCGATTTCGAGCAACAGGTCGAGAACGCCGGGATGAGGAAACTTGGGCTGCGAGCCGAAGCCACCGTTGCGCGGGTCAAAGCTCTTGAGCGCAGCATCGGCGATCTTTTCAGCCAGCGCGAGCGATAGCGTGCCGCCGCGGCCTGAGAAGCTCTCATTGTGCTCGATTGCGGCAATGACGCTGTTGGCGGTTTCGCGGGCTTCATCGCGGCGTTCGCGCCAGACCTGCGCCATGGTGAGCAGCACGCGGCCAAAGCCGGGACGGCCGTAGCGTTCGTCACGCGGGAAGTAGGTGCCGCCAAAGTAGGGGTGGCCGTTGGGAGTGAGGAATCCGGTGAGGGGCCAGCCGCCCTGGCCGCTGATGGCCGAGACCGCGGACTGGTAACGCGCATCGACATCGGGGCGCTCGTCACGGTCAACCTTCACAGCGATGAAGTGCTGGTTGATGATGGCGGCAATCTCCGGATCCTCGTAAGACTCGCGGTCCATGACGTGGCACCAGTGGCACCAGACCGCGCCGATATCGAGCAGGATGGGCTTGTCTTCAGCCTGCGCGCGCGCAAAGGCTGATTCGCCCCACGCATGCCAGTTGACGGGCTGATGACGCGCTGAACGGAGATACGAGGAGGCCGCGGAGTCGAGATTGTTGGCGGCGCCGGGAGCTGGGGAAGAACCGTCGTGCATACGGTGAGGATATAACTTCGTTCCGGGACATACCAGCGACGCAATACAAACCGGGCAGATGGGTAACAGATTGGACCGGGAAGACAGGTAACACTTCTTCCCGGTCCAAGAGCTTTTTCAGCACCTTAAGATGCTTAGTTTTTGGCCAGCTCTGCTTCGATTGCGGCGATCAGCGCTGGATCGTCTGGTGCTGTGTCAGGCGAAAAGCGGCGGACGACTTCTCCTGAGCGGCTGACGAGGAACTTCTCGAAGTTCCAGAGCAGCTCGGGCTCCGGCAAAGTCTCGATGCCGAAGCCTTTGAGCTTTTCGCGGAATGGCACGTCAGAGACGCTGACGGCTTTGGGTTGAGCCGCAATCAATGCCGAATAGAGTGGATGCTTGTTGGGGCCCACGACCGTGATCTTGCTGAACATGGGGAATTTGACGCCGTAGTTGGTGGTGCAAAAGGCCTGGATCTCCGCTTCCGTGCCCGGCTCCTGACTTTTGAAGTCGTTGGCCGGAAAGCCTGTGATTACCAGGCCCTGGCCCTTGTACTGCTCGTAGACCTTTTCCAGGGTTTCGTACTGCGGGGTGAGGCCGCACTTGGAAGCTACGTTCACGACCAGCAGCACGTTGCCCTTGAAGTCACCCAGCGAAGCGGGTTCGCCGGTGATCTTGTTGACGGAGATGTCGTAAATGGGTGAGCTCATCAATTCTCCTGTTCTGTCACCTGTTTGGTAAGGCTCTATGGTTTGTTGGCGAGGATCAGCGGCGACGGTCCGCGACTGGCAAGCGTGCGGACTTCCACAAATCCCGCTTCCTGGAGCCAGCCTGAAATCTCCTCGAAGGAATAGGTGTTGCCCTTATCTGTGTTCACCAGCATGTTCACGGCAAAGAGCAAACCATTTACCGGCCCGCGGCGGTCGTCGTTCACCAGGAACTCCTGGATGGCGATGGTTCCACCGGAAGCAAGGGCGCTGAAGGTTTTTGCCAGGAGTTGTTTGCTGCGCTCCTCGCCCTCGCTGTGGAGGATGTGCCCCAGCGTAGCAACCTGGTAACCGCTGCCGAAATCGGCTTCCTGCAGATCGCCTTCCCTATAAGTGAAGCGGCCGGCAAGCCCGAACTTCTCAGCGTTCTTGCGGGTGACGCGAAGGACGCTGGGCCAGTCGACCGCGCTGACCTTTACCTGCGGAGCGCTCTGGGCGAGAACGATGCCCCACACGCCCGAGCCGGCTGCCAGATCGAGGACATTCACGTCGCCATCCATCAGTCCGAGTTGCAGATAGTTGGCAAGATCCTGCGCCGGAGGAAAGCTCAGAGGGAAAATGTCATTGACGAAATGCTCGAAGAACTCTGCGCCGCCTGCCTGCTGATTGACCGCCCCCACGGGTCCGCCAGTGGCCACCACGTCGTTGAGGTGCATCCACTTGGGAAGCAGATCGTCGGAGGTGTGGCGGATGAATCCACCCAGATAGCTGGGCCGGGAGCTGACCAGAAATGCCGAACTTTCCGGGGTCAGCGAATAGTTGCCGCCGTCATCTTTCTCGAGAAGCTGTAGCCCCACGAGGACATTCACAATTGCCGCTAGGCCACGCTCGGAAACACCGGCGGTCTGCTGTAATTCGGCTAGCGTCTTCGGGCTCTTGTCGAGCGCATCAAAAACGCCGTGCTTGAGAGCCACCTCGATAATCAGGGGTGGCGCGTATCCCCAGGCCATCTGCATGATACGTTCCGGGGTGACCTGTGGAGTGGTTTCAGAAGAAGAAGTGGGCCCGGCTACGGTTGCCATAGATTTGACCTCGCTCACGGGGAATTTATGGCTCGGGGAAAGCCGGGTTCCAGCATAGCAGGGGTTGCCCGCGCTTAGGTAACTCCTGCCGGCGCTCTTTCTCAGCCAAGCAGTTGCTTCGCTACGCGCGTGTAGAGATCAACGGCTTCAAGCAATTCTTTCTTGGCCAGTTTTTCATGCGGCGTGTGCGCCACGTGGATGGAACCGGGACCGAGGAGCAACGGCTCACCCCAGTTGGAGAGTTGAGGGATGTCCGTGGTGAACTTGGCGATCATGGTGGGCAGGCCGGGGACGGCGCGCAGACGAACGAAAGGGATCTCCAGCGTGAAATCCACTTCGGCAAGGCCGTCGGCAGCTTCAAGGAGCGCGGTACGCACGGGCGAAGCGTCACCGACGAGACGAACAAGAACCTGCGCTTCAGCCCTGTCGGCAATTACGTTAGGCGCATAGCCGCCGTGAACCTGGCCGATGTTAAGCGTGCTGGGGCCTACGTCATCCGTGACCGGAAGTTCCAGTGACAGTAGCTTGTCAAGAACCCCAACGAGTTTGTGCACGGCACTGTCGCCCAATTCGGGATAAGCGGAGTGCGCCATCTTGCCTGTGGCGCGGAAGACCGCGCGAAGTGCGCCCTTTGAGGCGATTGCAAGCCGGTTGTCGGTGGGTTCGCCGTTGATCAGGAATCGGCTTCCTTTCGAGGACCGGTTCGCGGCCTTGGCGCCTGCAGAGTCGCGCTCTTCGCCGGAGACGAACAGCAGGCCGACCTTGAATCCCTCCGATCGAAGCGCTTCTGCTGCTGCTGTTTGCGCGGCAATGATGCCTTTGGCGTCAGAAACGCCGCGGCCGTACATGAATTCGTCGTCCTCACTATAGGAGAAAAATGGCGGGACGGTATCCATATGTGTGGAGAAAACAAGATCGGGAGTCTGGCCGGCAACACCCGCGTACACATTCCACCGCGGACTCTGGCCGGGGCTCTCGGCCGGCTGCGGGACTTGCGTCTTCTCCACTGCCCAGCCGCGTCCGGTCAGGAAGGCGGCCAGAAAATCACCCACCGCCCCTTCGTGGTAAGTGATGGACTCAATTTCAACGAGTTGCTGTGTAAAGCGAATGGGATCAAGCGTCGGACGGTCTGTCATGTCCTTGCCAGAATACCCTACAGGGGGTCACAGGCCGCGTGACTGGAACCCGAGGGCGGAGCCGCGTTATTTTCGCTAGATGAAAACTGCCTGTGTCACCCAAAAGAAATTGCCGTCTATGGCACGGAAATATGTCAGGCAGCCGAATTATTAAGCTTAGAATAATGGCTGGCATGAACGTTCTACCCGTCTGCGAACAGCCGGAGTTTTCTGTAAGACCTGCCGCGACGGGAACGATTCGCTCCTGTGGGAACCGGCGGGCAGGCTTCCAGCGCAGCGTCAAACTTGCCGGTCCGGCGGGGCGGTTGGAGGCGCTGCTGAACGAGGGCGCGCCCGATGCGCCTCTGGCAGCGCTGATTTGCCACCCACATCCTCTGGGCGGCGGCACCCTTCACAATAAGGTTGTGTACCATGCCACGAAGGTCTTCAACGGGCCGGAGTGGGGTTTTCACCTTCCCGTGCTGCGATTCAATTTTCGCGGTGCGGGCCTGAGCCACGGGCAGCACGATGGTAAAGCAGAGATTGACGACGTGGAAGCTGCGCTGACATGGCTCGAAGACGAGCTCGGACTGCCGATTGTGGCCGCCGGCTTCAGCTTTGGCGCAGCGATGACGCTCAAGGCCTGCTATCGCAAAGGCAGGGTCCGCAAGAACATCCGGGCATTGGCAACACTGGGACTGCCCATGGAAGCGGCAGGGCGCAACTACACGTATCCGTTTCTGGAAGGTTGCAGGCTGCCGAAGCTCTTCCTGAGCGGAGAGCGCGACGAGTTTGGACCGCGCGCCAGTCTGGAGCGCGTAGCCGCATCCGCAGCGGAGCCGAAACAACTTATCTTCATACCCGGCGCCGATCATTTTTTTAAGGGCCAGCTTGGACCAATGCAAAAAGCCCTGGCTGGCTGGCTGAAGGAGCAGATGGCATGACTGCAACAAGCGAATCTGTGTTGGATGCGTTGCACGCAACGGCAACCGAGATCTTCAGCGGCGCGCTGGCGGCCTGCAATATCGCCTCCGCGTTCGACCGCAGGATTCGTATTGAAGGCGACGTGATGCACCGGCTGATGCCTGACGGCGGCGGGCCAACAGATATTGACCTGGCCGACTACAAGCGTATCTTTGTGATCGCGCTTGGCAAGGCCGCTGTGCCCATGCTGGACACACTGCTGAGCCGCGTGAAGCGGCGCAAAGGAATGCGCGGAATCTGCTGCGCCCCCCATGTCCCCGAAAAAAGGAACTTGCGCTTCCGCTACTTCGAGGGCGGGCATCCGCTGCCGAACGAAGAAAGCTTTGCAGCGGCCCGCGCAGCGCTGGCGCTGCTGAAAAAGGCCCGGAAGGATACGCTGATCTTTTTCCTTATCTCGGGTGGAGGTTCGGCGCTGTTCGATCTGCCGCTGGACCCGCAAATCACGCTGGAAGAGACCGTAGTTTTTCACCAACTGCTGCTGGCCTCGGGCGCGCCGATTCACGAGATCAACACACTGCGTAAGCACTTCTCCGCGGTGAAGGGCGGGCGGCTGGCAATGGCAGCGCCGGAGGCAACGAAAGTGAGCCTGCTGCTTCCGGATGTTCCGCTGCGCGCGTTGGACGCGCTTTCATCGGGGCCTACGTCTCCGGATCACTCTACGGTCAACGATGTGCGCGAGCTACTGGCGAAGTACGAGCTGATGCCAAAGCTGCCGGCTTCAATTCGCACTTTCTTCGAGCGCGACGACCTGCCCGAGTCCCCGGGAAACAAGGGTTGGCGGCCGCCATTCCTGGCGAAGCTAGCCCGCAATGAGCCCCAGCCGCCGCGTCGCATGACGGCCACTGCCAGCATGATCGACGAAGATCCGAACTTTCGCGACTCGGTTTTTGAGATTCTGCTCTCAAGCCACGACCTGGTGGAAAATACCCGGGCACTGGCACAGAAGGCCGGCTATTTCACCGTAGTAGACAATAGTTGCGACGACTGGGACTATGCGGCGGCGGCGCGCTATTTGCTGGAGCGCTTCCACGAGCTGCGCGTGCGGCATAAGCGGCTTTGCCTTATCTCAGTGGGCGAGGTGACGGTAACACTGGACCGCACACCGGGCGCCGGCGGGCGCAACCAGCAGTTTGCGCTGGCGTGCGCGCTGGAGCTTGAAAAGTATTCCAACGAACACCTGACCGTGCTGAGCGCGGGATCGGATGGAATCGACGGGAATACGCAGGTTGCCGGCGCAATTGCCGATCCGACGACGGTGGCACGGGCCCGCACCTTCGGCTACGATCCTGAAGATTCACTGGCAACGTTTAATGCCTGCCCGTTGTTCACGGCCATTGGGGACTCGGTTGTGACCGGACCCACAGGTCATAATCTGCGCGACGTGCGGCTGCTTATTTCAGAGAGGGATTAGGGCCCCAGAGTCTTCCGAAATTCTGCCAATCAGTAAACTGTCCAGCCGATTCCCCGATTCTCTGCGATAACATGTTTATTACGTTCATTTTGTCTGGATGAGAACTGGTTAGTGCCTCGTAAACCATCCCGCAAAACAGCCGGCCGGACACCCGACATACGCACGGTCGCGGCTTTGGCGAAGGTGTCAATCGCCACGGTCTCGCGGACCATTAATGGTTCCTCGCTGGTAAGCGATCGCCTGTCGAAGCGCGTCTGGCAGGCGATTCATCAGCTCGGGTATCTGCCCAATACGCATGCGCGGACGCTGGTTTCAGGCCGCAGCCGGCTGTTTGGCATCATCGTTGAAAACATTACCAACCCGTTCTTCCCGGAGCTGATCCAGAGCTTTGAAGAGATTGCGGTTGCGAATGGATACGAGATTCTGGTCAGCTCTTCAAACAGCAACCCGGCCATTCTGACCACCTGCATACGGCGCATGCTGGAGCGCAAGGTGGAAGGCGTGGCGGTGATGACCTTCGGCGAGGAAGAGCCGGTGCTCGATCAGCTCATGCATCGCAAGATTCCCATTGTGCTGGCGGAGTTTCAGCTTGAAGATTCCAAATCCAGCACCATTCTGCTCGACTACCGGACGGGCATCAGCGCCGCGGTAAAGCATCTGGCCGACCTGGGGCACCGGCGGATTGCGTTTCTCGCCGGACCGCACACGCTTCACTCGGCTATTACGCGCGAGAACGACTTCCGCAGCGCCATGCAGGCGCTGGGCCTCACCATTGAGGACAAGTGGATCATTGAATGCGACCACACGCTCAAGGGCGGCGTGGCGGGGTTCAGCCAGTTGCAGGCTTTGCCCTCGCGGCCTACGGCCATTGTTTGCTCGAACGACATGACGGCCATCGGCGTTTTGCGGGCGGCTTATATGGATGGAATGCAGGTCCCCAGGGATCTTTCGGTGATTGGACTGGACGACATCGACTTTGCCGAGTTTACCCTGCCCCCGCTGACGACGATCAGGCTCTCGCGCGCGGACCTGGCCCGGGCGGCCTTTGAGGCACTGCGCCAGCACGCCGAGGATCCCACAAACCCGAAGTTGCAGCGGGAGTTTCTGGTTTCGACGAGCCTGGTGGTGCGGGGATCGACAGCGGCGCCGCCGGCAGGTTAATCGAGCTGTGATTTCCGGCCTGGCAACGATGCCACCTGGCGACGTCGGGTTGGGGCGGACGACACCGGCGAACCGGGCCTACAGAACGTCAATTCCCCTTTACCAGAGACCTGCAATGAGTAGGGCAGAATAAAGAGTCGAGAGAGTAAGCGCCTGCTGTCCAACGGTCTTAAGCGGCATCTGGAGAGCAGCGGGATTTTTCTGACGCCTGAGGTCATATGCGTAGCCGATGACGGCGAGCGCCAGAGCCAGCGCGATCCAGGCATGACGGAGGATCGCTGCCGCGACAGCCGCGCAGAGAAGCACTGCCAGGGCGGCCTGAGCCGCGTGACGAAATTGCAGGCTCGCGGGAGTGGCTTTGCGGAGCGCAATCCGGGCGTCGAGCCGGGCGTGCACTACCAGGATCCCTGTGCTTGCCTGCATGGCGCTCAGAAGCCAAAACCACCAGCACCACGGCGCGATGTGCCCCATTGCCGACATACATGTCGCAACTGAGGTGGATGTCAGCGCTACGGCACTTGCAATCTGGAAAAGCGTCGAACGCTGGCGATTCTTCAGGTTCACCAGGATCGCGACGCAGCCAAATGCGGCAACGCCTGCGCCCACTGCCAGAAATGCCTTGAGAGGCCAGGTTGCGAGGAGGACAAACAAGCTGGCGAGGAGAACCGCGCTCCAACCTAGAAGCCATTGCGTGGCATTGGACAACTCAGGACTGCGTTGTTTCCACACAAATCGCTGCCGCATCAGCAGGACAGCCGGATCTTTGGCAGACATGGCGGCGAATGCTGCGGCAAGCACCGCGAGTTCGCTCCAGTGCCAGGCACGAGCCAGGATGGCGACACTGAAAATGGGGGTGAGGAGCATCGCAGTGGCCCCATGCTCGCGTGGAAGATACATTTTGGGACGCTTCACTGTGTTTGTCGGGGCTGCCTGCGCGAGTGTTCGCATGCCTGTCTCCCAG
This sequence comes from uncultured Acidobacteriota bacterium, assembly GCA_963830225.1. GTDB lineage: Bacteria > Acidobacteriota > Terriglobia > Terriglobales > Acidobacteriaceae > Telmatobacter. The sequence continues at coordinate 1,060,940 of CAWHLO010000002.1, forward strand.
GGCCTGACGCCGGGTGCAGTTCCATTTCCACATCGGCAGGCCGGATGCTTTTAGAATACTGTTGTCAAATCCATTCGCAGCGACTTTGGTCACAGAAGTCTCGATGCTGAAATCTTCGAGCTGCTGGAACAGTCGCCCTGAAAATGACCTCGAGGTGAACGATGCTCATTACTCGCCGCAAGATACTCCAATCCTCCTTATTGGCCGGCGCCGGAGTTGCCTTTGATGGTTTCCCTATCGCCTTTGCAGAGGCTTCGCTGCGGGTGAGAGCGAAGGGGAATCCCCTGTTTCCTGGTTTGGGAGTCTGCGATCCACAGGTGCGGGTGTATGACGACCAGGTCTACCTGTACGCCACACACGATGCGAGTGTGAGCAGTAAGCACTTTACGATGCACAACTGGTGGGTGTGGCACACGACCGACCTCGTCAACTGGGAGGAGGTCTCGGTGCTGAAACCTCAGCAGACCTATTTCCACAAGCCCAGCAGCGAATGCTGGGCAACCGATGCCGCACGCCGCGACGGCAAATATTATTTCTACTTCTCGATGGGGCCAGAGAATGTTGGTGTGGTTGAGGGGAACAGCCCTGCCGGTCCGTGGCGTGATCCACTGGGGCATGCCCTGATTGCGAAGGGCTCTGTAAAGACAGAAGCCCGGGATCCAGGCATCCTGCAGGAACCCGACGGGACAAGTTATATCGTCTTTGGAACCTTCGACTACTACATCGCCCGCCTGGATGAGGATATGATCTCGCTGGCTGAAAAGCCGCGACTGATCCACGTCATACAGCCGGAGGGACCGTATGGCAAAGGCAAGACAGACGACAAGCCCTTCCTGCACAGGCGGGGAGACAAGTATTACCTTTCGTGGGGATGCTATTACGCAATGTCTGACTCGCCTTACGGGCCTTTCGAATGCAAGGGTTCGATTATCCATGCGGATCGAGTGGCACCCGAGTTTCGGGATGTGAGCAAATGGAAGGGCCTCAACATGATTTCCGCGCAGGGGGCGCCCAAGAATTGGCTAACCCACGACCGGCATGCTTCGTTTTTCGAACTTTTCGGCCAGTGGTACTTCATCTGCAACGATGAATCGCAGCCGGACTGCACTCCGTATTTCAGGGACTCGATTCTCTCTTACATCCGATACAAGGAGAATGGAGAGATCGATCCGATCAGGATCACAAGGACTGGAGTTGCGCAGTATGACGCACACGAAGGGATGTATGCGACGGATTTCTTCAAAGCAGCGGGTGCCGCGGTTCAGGAGAAGCCCGACGGATCCTTTGAAGTGCGCGTAATGAAGGACGGCAGCCAGCTTGTCTACCCCAAAGTGCGCAATCTGCGGCCGGATTCCAGACTCGTGGTTGACGGACGTTCGATCACTTCCCATGAGCTTCTGATTGAGGTTCGTCGCGGTACGCCGGAAGGGCTCGAACTCGGTAAGACGAAGGTCACACAGAATCGGACTCAGAAACAGGCGCGTTGGACGATACCTTTACGGAATATCAAGAACACTGAAGATCTCTGCCTGGTCTTCCGCGGCGGCCCCGGAGAATTAGCCGGTATCGATCATTTGAGCTTTCTCTGATGGGGTCGATGACGTTGAGTGAGGGTTGGGTGATGCCATGGGGCAAAACAGACGAGAAGCGAGAGATAGGATTCCACATAGGCTGACAAGTGAGGTTTTGCCCATTGCCAGGCGTATCGCCGCCTGACCCGAAATTGTGCTCAGAAATGCTCATAGGGGCAGCAGTGTGTTGCCCCCGATCACGCATCGATTCCCTTCGGATGCCCGTAATGCAGCGCATGTGAGAAACTGGAAGAGTAGTCCTTCTTGAGGGGCTGGCGGCGAGCGCGCCCCAATCATAATTCAACTTTCAGCTATTGGAGGGCCTGCGCGGCCGGAACCCCGCTGCGGTCCGAATACAGGATTCAGAAAAGAATGTTAAGTGTCAGCAATGTCACCATGCGCTACGGGTCGAAGGTGCTCTTTGAAGATGTGAGCACCACGTTTACGGTTGGCCGGCGCTACGGACTGACCGGGCCGAACGGCGCCGGGAAAACGACTTTCATGAAGATTCTCACGGGCGAACTGGAGCCGCAGAAAGGCTCGGTAGTGCGCCCGCGCAAGATGGGTGTGCTGCGCCAGGATCAGTTCGCCTTTGACGCCTATCGCGTGATTGACACCGTGATTATGGGCAACACGCCGCTGTGGGCGGCGCTGGAAGAGCGCGACCGCATCTACGAGAAAGCCGAAATGACGGACGACGACGGCATGCGGCTGGGCGAGCTGGAAGGCATTATCGGCGACGAAGACGGCTACACCGCCGAGAGCGATGCGGCCATTTTGCTGCAGGGGCTGGATATTCCGGACGAGTTGCACGAGCGCAGGATGGGCAAACTGCAGGGCGGGCAGAAGGTGCGCGTGTTGCTGGCGCAGGCTCTGTTTGGCAAGCCGGAAGCGCTGATGCTGGACGAGCCGACGAACTACCTCGACTTGGACTCGATTCACTGGCTGCAGGACTTTCTGCTGAATTACGACGGGACGCTGGTGACGATTTCCCACGACCGGCATTTCTTGAACAGCGTGACCACGCACACGGCCGACATCGACTATCAGACGATCATTACCTACACCGGCGGCTATGACGACATGGTGATGGCCAAAACGCAGATCCGCTCGCGGCTGGAGGCCGAGAATGCCCAGCGCGAAAAGAAGATTGCGCAGCTTAACGAGTTTATTGCGCGGTTTGCGGCAGGCACGCGGTCAAGCCAGGTGACAAGCCGGCGCAAGGAAGTGGAGCGGCTGCAGACAAACGACCTGTCCCGCTCGAATATCCAGCGGCCATATATCCGCTTTGACCAGGTGCGGCCCAGCGGCAAGCATGTGCTGGAGCTCAAGAGCCTGATCAAGAATTACGACGACCTGAAGGTGCTCGACGGCTTCTCGGCCAACGTGCTACGCGGCGAAAAGATCTGCCTGATGGGGCGCAACGGCGCCGGCAAGACGACGCTGCTCAAGAGTCTGCTGGCAAACTACGAGGGCCTTGCCGATCCCGATTTCACGCTCGATTCAGGAGCGGTTTTCTGGGGACACGAAGCGCAGGTTGGCTACTTTCCGCAGGACGTGGGCGCGACGATTGAGCACGGGCTTACGGTGGCCGAGTGGCTGCACCAGTGGAATCCGGCTGCCCATGTTGAAGACATTCGCGGCATTCTGGGGCAGATGCTTTTCAGCGGCGAGGAGGGCGCGAAGCCAACGGCGGCGCTGAGCGGCGGCGAGCAGGCGCGGCTGGCCTTTTGCAAGCTGATCCTGACCAAGCCGAATATCCTCATCCTTGACGAGCCGACGAACCACCTGGACCTGGAAGCCATCAACGCACTCAACGTCGCCCTGCAGCGGTACGAGGGCACAGTGCTGCTGGTGACGCACGATCATGATTTGATCGACGAAGTGGCTTCGCGGCTTTGGATCTTCCATGAGGGCCAAATCGAAGACTTCCAGGGGCCGTACGAGGAGTGGAAGGGCAAGCACAACTGAGGATAGCGATACTACGATAAGACCATGAGCACGGTAAGCCACTGGGATCACATTTATGAGACCAAGTCGCCCGCGGAGACAAGCTGGTACACGCCGCACCTGCAGACTTCGCTCGACTGGATTCTGGAGGCCGCGCCGGACCGCTCGGCCGCAATTATCGACGTGGGTGGCGGAGAATCCACGCTCGTGGACGATCTGATCGCCAGGGATTATCGCGCGCTGACGGTCCTCGATGCGTCGGCCGAGGCTCTCGGCAAGTCGCAAAGCCGCCTGGGTGACGCGGCGGAAACTGTGACGTGGATCGCGGGAGATTTGCTTGAGTCTTCTCTTCCCTGCCGTGCCTACGATCTGTGGCATGACCGGGCCGTTTTCCACTTCTTTACCGAAGCCGGGCAGCGGGCGGCTTATGTCGAGCGCCTTGCCGCCTCACTGAAACCTGGCGGGCAGGTTCTTATGGCTACTTTCGGGCCGCAGGGTCCGCAGAAGTGCAGCGGTTTGCCCGCGATGCGTTACGATGCCGATGCCCTGTTGCATGAGTTGGGGCCGGATTTTCGCCGTGTGAAGCATGCCGTGGTGGATCACCAAACGCCATTTGGAACCACGCAGCAGTTCTTACACTGCCAGCTTCTGTTCTGCCCGTCGCGGTGAGACGGCGAGCACAGTGCGGACAGAGGTATCCCCTTCCCTGATGGATGCCGAATGCGTTTGCGATTGGCGTGGGGCCTAACTCTTCTTGGAGGTCACGGCCGAGAACGCCGTGACCAGCTGGCTCACACGCTTACTCCCGCAATGCGGGCAGGTGACGCCGCCCTTTTCGGCTTCCGAGATATGGAGGGTCAGGGTGAACTCCTTGTTGCAGTCGTCGCAATGGAAGTTGTACTGAGACATAGCCGTTTCCCCGCTACATATTAGCGCTGTTCCGGTTTTTGCGCGAGTGTTTGCGGTCACGATTTCGAACAAAATCCTGCAGGCCTGGCATCAGGTCCGGCGGCGCGTAACTTCTTCGTAGATATGGGCATATTGGCGGGCGGAATGGGCCCATGCGTAGTCCCGGGCCATGCCGTTGCGCATAAGGCGAGTCCAGCTTTCGCTGTCCCGGAAGGCATCGAGGGCGCGGTCGACGGCGGCGATCAGATCGGCCGGGGTATAAGCCGAGAATTTGAAGCCGGTTCCCGTGCCGGAGCCGGCACTCCACTCATCGACGGTGTCGTCGAGTCCACCGATAGCATGCACGATGGGGACGGTGCCGTACTTCATCGAGTAGATCTGGTTGAGGCCGCAGGGCTCGTAGCGTGAGGGCATCAGGAACATGTCCGCGCCAGCCTCAATTTTGTGCGCCAGGGCATCGTCGTAGCTGAAGTGGGCGGCCACGTTGCCGGGGTGGCGGAAGACCCAGTCGCGGAAGAAGCGCTCGAAATGCGGATCGCCGCTGCCGAGAACCACGACGGCGACGTCGCGATTGGCCAGATCATCGGCGGCCCGCGCAAGCAGGTCGAATCCCTTCTGCCGGGCAAAGCGGGAAACGATGCCGATGACCGGCACATTGTCTTCCACCGTTCCCAGCCCGAAGGCGTGCAGGAGGTCGCGGCGGCATTCGCGTTTGCCGGTGAGGTCACCGGCGCTGAAGTGCGCCGCCAGGTTGGGGTCGGTTTCAGGATTCCAGCGAGTGTAGTCCACTCCATTGAGGATGCCGCGGAGGTCCGCGGCGCGCCGGTGCAGCACGCCGTCGAGGCCGTTGCCGAACTCGGGCGTCTGGATCTCTTCAGCGTATTTGCGGCTGACGGTGGTGACTATGTCGGAGTAGACGATGCCGCCCTTGAGGAAATCGAATCCGTCGTAGTGCTCAAGGCGATCCATGGTGAAGATTTGCCACGGAAAGAGCAGTTGCTCGGTGGTGGCGGCGGGAAAGCGGCCCTGGTAGGCGGCGTTGTGGATGGTGAGCACAGAGCCAGATTCGAGCAGCGCGGGATCGGCGGCATAGAGCGTCCGCAGATACACGGGAATCAGCGCGGCCTGCCAGTCATGAACATGAAAGACGTGCGGGACGCCCAACTGCTTGGCAGACTCGATGACGGCACGGCAGAAGAGGCCAAAGCGCTCGGCGTTGTCGCCGTACTCACCCCCTGAGGGGCCATATAGCTCGGGGCGATCGAAGAGCTCAGGACAATCGACGAAGTAACGCTGGACGCCGTCGCGCCTGCCTCCGTCGACGATGCCGGCGAAGCGGTTGTAGTGGCGAAAGGGGATGGTGAGCGAGCGGATGGCATATTGTGGCTCGGCCTGCAGGCGCCTGCGAACACGCGGATAGAGGGGAATATAGACGGCGACTTCGTAGCCGAGCTTCGCGAGTTCCGGGGGCAGCGAACCTACGACGTCGGCCAGCCCGCCGGTTTTGGCGTAAGGGACACATTCCGAGGCGGCAAAGATTATCTGCATGGCATCCTCTCTCCTTTGCCGGAGAACACGCGCTCCAATGCGCAGTCTACTACGCGGGTCTTTCAGGTATGCGAATGGGAATCCTAATCGCCTTCATTCGCGACGGTGCGATGCCGCTGACGATCTCGTCGATCAAGACGGTACCAGCGCCGAAATTGTCGTTGTAAATGCACAGGCAGTCTTCGATCTCGTGCGACTCTTGCTGTTGGAATTCCCACAGCAAGACGATTGGATCGAAATACGCGCCAATCGGATGTGCGACGTCATAGACCAAGAGAACGCCAATCCCCTTGATGTTTCTTAGGGCGTGTTCACACTATTTCTGATAAAATCGTAATAGATGGTAATCACACCTGCGCAATACGAAAAGATCAAAGATAGCCTGCCGGTACAGCGCGGCAACGTGCGATTGAGCAATTTGACCGTGCTCAACGCGCTGCTTTACGTGGCCGAAAATGGCTGCAAATGGCGCGGTCTTCCCAAGCATTTTGGCAACTGGCACAGCATCTACGTGCGGATGAATCGCTGGGCTAAGAATGGCGTCCTCGACCGCGTCTTCGAGAAGCTACAGCTGGAGCAGATCGTGCGCATCAAGATCGAAGCTTTTTCATTGGACTCAACCATCGTGAAGGTGCATCCGGACGGAACTGGGGCATTAAAAAAAACGGACCCCAAGCCATCGGCAAGTCGCGCGGCGGATGGACCACCAAGATTCATATGGTTGCCGCGAATGCTCGAACGGCCATAATCTTTGCGCTGTCGCCGGGTAACGCACACGATGCACCTTGCGGACGACAGCTGTTGTTGGATCTCGGCCCGATGCCCGAAGGCCTGCCGCTATTGATGGACAAGGCTTACGAGGGCGACGAAACACGGCAGCAAGTTCTGGACTTGCAGATGGAGCCCGTGGTTCCGCCCAAATCGAATCGGGTCGATCCATGGGAGTACAACCAGGAACTCTATAAGAAACGCAACGAGATTGAGCGGCTATTCCGCAGGCTGAAAGGCTTCCGGCGCATCTTCTCGCGTTTCGAGAAACTGGATATAGTCTTTCTGGCATTCCTCTACTTCGCACTCATCGTCGAAGCGCTACGTGTAGTGTGAACACGCCCTAGTACACCGATGGAAAATTTCCAATATGCCAAAATGCTGGCGTTTTACCGAGACCGTCACTTCGTTGAATGCGTGTCGGTCTCCATTGAAGCGCCGAGCGACTTAGTCAGCAGATCTGCTGCGACGACTGCAAATTCTTCGTCGTTAATGTGTGCGTCAAGTTCAACGACCCGGATGGCCGATCTCAGCGAGGCTCTCAAAGCGCGTCGGTAGGCGTCGAGTGCCTCTCGCGAGTAGAACGGCCCGCCGATCTTATCGATGGCGGAAACCCCCTGTAGAGGAATGAGGACGGTGACAGGTCCGATTGCGCGGTTGAGTCTGGTGGCTGTGGTGCGTCCGATCTCCGCGCATTCTTCCGGAGTAGTTCGCATGAGAGTTACGGTTGGGTTGTGGATGTAGAGATTGCGGCTGCGGAACTGGGTTGGCACCGTTTCGACCGGGCCGAAATTCACCATGTCGATTGCCCCCGGGCAGACAACCTGCGGAATGCCCTTGCGGCCTGCCGCTTCGAGCCGGTGTGGTCCCGCGCTCATGACACCGCCCACTAATTCGTCTGCGAGTTCAGTGGTTGTCATGTCGAGGACGGCTCGAAAGGCGCCGTCATCGATCAACTGTTCCATCGCTTGCCCGCCGGTTCCTGTAGCGTGAAAGACGAGAACTTCGAAGCCTCTTTCTTCGAGGGCGTGGCGTGCGGCGGTGACGCAAGGTGTGGTGACGCCGAACATGGTGGCCGCAATGGCGGGCTTCTGGTTGAGGGCGATGGCTGGCTCCGATGTAACCATGCCGCAAATCGCAGCAGCCGCATTGCCAATGATTCGTCTGGAGACGTGATTCAATCCTGCTACGTCGAGTACCGAAGGCATCATGCAGATGTCACTGGTCGCTACGTAGGGCTTGATATCGCCGGAGGCCAGTGTGGAAACCATCAATTTTGGGAAGCCGAACGGGAGCGCGCGCATTGCCGCGCAAGCGATAGCGGTGCCTGCAGAACCGCCCAGGGATACTACTCCATGGATGGCGCGTTGTTCAAAGAGCCGCGCCAGAATCGCCTTCGCCCCAGTCGCCATGGCGGTGACGCTCTGACCTCGATCCCTCTCTGCTCTTAGTGCAGCTAGATTCTGATTTGCCGCCGCGGCTACCTCGGCTTGCGAGATATCTGCCTCAAAGGTAGCGCTGCCAAGCACACCGACATTGATCATCAGCGTTCGCAGTCCAGCGCTCTCAATCCGGTCACGGAGGAACGAGAACTCCTCTCCCTTGGTGTCGAATGTGCCGATGAGCGCAACGGTTTTGGGCATCATCGCATCAACTTTCCGGCAATTCCCCGGGCGCAAGCACACGGCACTCTCGCATTGCGCGGAGGATAGCCTCAGGACCCGGCGGCGAATAGACCGCAATCAATTTCAAGGCCTCCCAGCCAGTGTTCACTGTAGAGTGATAGATGTCGGCGGGAATGTGAACCATATCGCCGGCACCTATCGATTCCCACTGCTCGCCGTCGATATCGATCATCTGCTTACCTTGCCCGGACACCACGTAAAGGATTTCTTCAGTTCCGGGGTGATTGTGACGCGCGTGGCCTTTCCCGGGTTGCAGAAGCACAACACCCATGGTGAAGCGTTCCGTGCCAGTAACGCGCGGTTCGCTCAACCACTTGATCGTTCCCCAATCAAAGACCTGAGTTTCGACTGAAGCGGGTTTGACGAAACGGTGACCGGCGAATCTAGTCATGCCTACTCCTTTGACTGTGCCCCGTGTGGATTCTTAGATTTTTGAACTTCCCTACCTGCTCGGTAATGGCCCGCTCGGTGGGCAGGCGCTCGACGCTCGAAGCGCCGAAGAATCCGCAGACGCCTTGTGTTCGGCTCAATACGAACTGAACATCGTCTGGTTCGGCGATTGGCCCGCCATGACAAAGTACCAGGATTTCGGGGCGGATGGAAATGGCTGCTTCCCGGATGGCTTGAATGCGCTCAACCGCCTGATCGAGAGTGATCGCTGTCCTCGCGCCGATTGTCCCTTTTGTTGTCAATCCCATGTGTGCGATCAAGAGGTCTGCGCCCGCTCTTGCCATTGCCACCGCATGGTCTTCATTGAAGACATACGGACAGGTGATCAGATCCAGTTCATGCGCTTGCGCAATCATCGCAACTTCTTCGGCGTAGCCCATACCGGTTTCCTCGAGATTCTCGCGGAAGGTGCCATCGATCAGCCCCACCGTGGGAAAGTTCTGCACTCCGGAAAACCCGAGGTTTTTCAGATCGCGAAGAAACAGATCCATGATCCGAAATGGATCCGTTCCACAAACGCCGGCCAGTACCGGGGTTTTGCGAACGACGGGCAATACTTCGCGGGCCATCTCCAGGACAATTGCGTTGGCGTCTCCGTAAGGCATGAGACCTGCCAACGATCCTCGTCCAGCCATGCGGTAACGGCCAGAATTGTAAATGATGATAAGGTCCGCTCCCGCAGCTTCGGCGCACTTGGCAGAAATTCCTGTGCCCGCACCAGCGCCAACCACGGCGGTGCCCGCTAAGCAACTCTCTCGCCATCGCTTCAGACATGCCGCTCGGTCCATCGTGCCGCTACTCCCACAGCCAGCTTTGATCACAAAATCACTATAAAATGCTGAGGCCCCGCTCGATAAGGCAATTTAGGCCGGGACGCGATTTCGTTGCATTTCAAAGTGCATGACTGTCGGGAATTCGCTCTCCATCTCAGGGTTCCCGCAGGTGGAATCGGCAACACGCAACTTCACGATAGCGGCGGAACACTTTACGAACTCGGCAAAGGCCTGTGTGACCGCCGACTCTGGCGTGCCGCCAAGGATGACTTGCCAAAGACACCAATGCTTCAGTTTGAATTTGGTAAACATCCGCTGCGTCCCGAACGCCGCTCAGGGAGTCTCCGGCCTGGCCGGAAAGCGTTTCGGGGCATTGTCCGATAGCGAAGCGGTCGGCCAGCGCTCTCCCCATCAGGCGATTAGGGAAGGTAACGGCGCTTATGGGACATGGTACGAACCTGCCCCGTTACGCTATGCCGGGCAAGAAAGCAGGTTGGCGATGGCAGAGAGGGAGGGGACAGGCACAGAGCACAGCGACCCGGGCATGTTGCCGTAACATGAAGTCACCGATGAAAATTCGACGCGTGGTATACCGGCTTGCCTTCTCGTTGCTGATTCTTACATTTGCTTCAGTACTCAGCACGTCCAGCGCGTCGGCGCAGGATGTTGTTCCCCCGCAAACGTTCAGCGGGCTCAAATGGCGGCTCGTGGGGCCGTTCCGCGCGGGACGCGTGGTGGCCGTGAGTGGCATGCCCGGTAGCAGCCGCGTTTACTACTTCGGCGGCGTCGACGGCGGAGTCTGGAAGACGACCGACGCGGGAACCGTATGGAAGCCTATCTTCGACCATGAGCCAGTGGCTTCCATTGGGGCAATTGCGGTTGCGCCGTCTGACCCGAAGACAATCTACGTAGGAACCGGCGAGTCCGATATCCGTTCGGATCTCGCCTCAGGCGACGGCGTCTACAAGTCAACCGACGGCGGCAAAACCTGGGCACAAATCGGCCTCGACAATACGTTGCAGATCAGCAGAATCCTGGTAGATCCCAACGACGCCAACACGGTGTATGTGGCCGTACTCGGCCATGCATACGGGCCCAACGCAGAGCGAGGCGTCTATAAGTCCACCGATGGTGGAGCGCATTGGACGCGAGTGCTGGATAAGGGGCCGGATGTGGGCATCGCGGATATTGCAATGGCTGTTGGCCAGCCAAGCATCCTGTTTGCGACCACGTGGAACGCGCATCGTGTGCCGTGGAGCGTGTATCCGCCGGTGGAAGGTCCGGGTAACGGCCTCTACCGATCCACGGACGGCGGCGCCCACTGGAAGGAAATCTCTGGCCATGGATTGCCGAAAGCCACATGGGGAAGAACTGGCATCGCGGTGGGCGCGAAAGGAAAGCGCGTCTACGTAACGATTGCCTGCAAAGGGCACTCGGGACTTTACCGCTCCGACGACGGTGGCAAAAGATGGAAGTTGGTGAACAGCGATCCGCGGCTGACGAGCCGCGCCTGGTACTTCATGGCGCTGGCCATCGATCCGCAGAATCCTGACGTGCTCTACATTCCCAATGTGGCGCTTTACCGAACGGAAGACGGAGGCAAAACAATCCAGGTTGTGCGCGGCGCGCCGGGCGGCGATGACTACCACCAGGTCTGGATCGACCCCAAAGACTCGAATCACCTGGTGCTCGGCACCGATCAGGGCGCAACCGTAAGCATCGACGGCGGCAAAACCTGGACGACCTGGTACAACCAGCCAACGGCGCAGCTTTACCACGTCACAACTGACAACAAGTTCCCATACAGCATTTACGGAGCGCAGCAGGATTCGGGAGCGATTGCTATACACAGCCGCTCCGATCACGGGCACCTCGACACGCGAGACTGGTTTCTACCCGGCGGTAGTGAGAGCGGATATATCGCCATCGATCCGAAGAATGAGAACATCGTGTATTACACAGAGACCTATGGAGGCGTCGAACGGCACAACCTTCGCACGGCCTTCAGCCAGAATATTTCGCCGTGGCCGCTGGGGAGCTTCGATACGCCGGAGAATCACCGAAAGTATCGCGGTCCCTGGACGCCGGTTCTGGTGTTTTCGCCGGCCGACAAGACCTCGCTTTATCTGGGCACGCAGTATGTGATGAAGACGACAGACGGCGGGCTGCACTGGACACGCATCAGTCCCGACCTGACCGGCGCGGAAAAGGGGGTAAGCGAAAACGGGCCGGCGACCCTTTCCAACGCGGAACAGCGCGGTTATGGAGTGATCTACACCATCGCACCCTCTCCGCTCAAGGCCGATGAAATCTGGGTGGGCAGCGACACCGGCCTGATCCATCTGACGCGCGACGGCGGCAAAACGTGGACGAACGTCACACCCCCTGGACTGACGCCATGGAGCAAGATCTCGCTGATCGAGGCTTCGCATTTCGATCCAGCCACCGCATTTGCGGCGATAGACAGGCACCGCCTGGGTGACCGCAAACCATACCTCTACATCACGCACAACTACGGCAAAACGTGGACGCTTTCAGTAGACGGCATCGGACCACACGATTTTCTACGCGCGGTGCGTCAGGACCCGGTGAACCGGAAGTTGCTCTTTGCCGGAACGGAGTTTGGCATTTATGTCTCCTTCAATGGCGGCCGCCATTGGCAGCCGTTGCAATTGAACCTGCCGGTCAGCTCAGTGCGCGATCTTACGATCCACGGCAGCGACCTGATCGCAGCCACACACGGCCGTTCCTTCTGGGTGCTCGATGACATTGCAGCACTGCGGCAGGCAACAAAGGTTGATGGCGCGCAGGCGTATCTGTATGCCCCGCCCACGGCAGTGCGTGTGGACAACGATGAATTTCTTGGAACTCCGCTTCCGCCGGAGGAACCGCAGGCGGCCAATCCGCCCGACGGCGGGATACTCGACTACTACCTGAAGAGCGATGCGCAGAAAGTGACGCTGCAGATCCTCGACGCGCAGGGCCACGTCGTACGCCATTTCTCCAGCGCTGAGAAGCATCCGGTCAAGCGTCCGCTGCTGCCCATTGCGGAGCGCTGGTTCCCCAAGCCGCAGATATTGGAGACCGCACCAGGAGAACACCGCTTTGTATGGGACCTGACCTCTGGCGGCCCTGGATCGAAGACCGAAGACGATGATGACGACGCTGCGGGAGTCCCGGCCGGGCCGAAGGTTCCGCCCGGTATTTACACAGTGAAGCTGACGGTGGACAGCAAGACGATGCAACAGCCGCTCCGCATAACCATGGATCCGCGCTCTTCAGCTACACAGCAGGTGCTTGAAGCGCAATACGCGCTGGCTCGGCAGATCTACGCGCTGGAGCGCCAGGGACGCCAGGCAATGGCTGAATTGGAAGGCGTCGAGAACCAGATCGAAAAGATCGACGCCGATTCTGCAAAAATGCCCAAATCCCTAGTCGAAGTAATCCGCAGCACGCAGGCAAAGGTCGCCGCAATTCGCGAAGATGAAGAAACCGGCAAACCCGGCCTGTCAGCGGCCACGTCAGCGTTAGGTACAGTCGAAGGCGTGGTGGAAAGCGGCGACCGGCAGCCTCCCGCGGTCGCGCTGACAATCTTCCATCAGATGGCAACAGTCGAGCGGGCAAAAATCGCGGCGTGGGATGCATTCAAGAAGCAAGACTTGCCAAAGCTGAATGAGGCGCTCAAGCGCGCACACCAGGAACCCGTGCAGATCGCCGCCATCGAAGAGCAGGTCCACTATGCGATGACCCGTTAGCACCGCACAAGAGGTTTCTGATAACACCGGCCCGTATGGTTCGCAAACTCAGCGGATGATTGGGAATGGAAGCGATGGCTGCGGATTGGCAGCATCGAGTGCATTGAGCCAGTCGTGAAGGCTCTGGCGAAGCTCAGCGACGGCTACACCGCCGAAGGTGGGCGGGAATTTCTCGAGGCGGCGAAGCGAGGCGCGAAGAAGCGATGCGGCGCCAATGGAGTTGCGGCGCTGAAGGTGGTGGAAGGCCGCCGCAATCTGGATCAGCGCCTGGAGGAAGGTCTTCTCCGGTTCAGGCGAGCGCAGCCAGACACCTTCCCAGTGCTCGTGCGCGAGAAAAAATTCCTGGTTGCAGTAGCAGCGCAGACCTTCGGCAAGTTCCTCTTGTTCCCAATCGACGGACATCACTCCATCATTATCGAGGACCGAACAGCCGGGGATCGAACAGCCGGCGCTGGAAATCGCTCAGCTTCATTCGTTCGCTGATTCATCACTCGGTGCGATTTTTTGTGCCCGGAGTAAAGTGACGCAAAACGAATTCCTGCACCACGGCGTTCACCATGCGTCCGCCGGTTGTGATTCCGGCGTTGAGGAAGACCAGTTTGGCCCCACGGTTCGAATCCGGATAATAGGCGTTCGACATGGCGCCGGCTATGAGGTCACCGCCTACGCTGGAGAAGTTCGGCTGAGTATGTCCGTTGTCGCCCTTGCAAATAAACGGAGCGGAGAGAGCATGCATAAGGCGCGACCGGGTCGAGCCTGTGCCCTGATAGAAGTAACGCGGATCCTGATGCAGAAGCACGGGCAGAATGGCGCCGCCGAACATGATGTCAGTGAAGCCGCTGGCATAGATAGCGCCGACACGCTGGCCGTAGCCCTCGGCGCCCTCGTCATAGTCGGGCGTTCCGCCTCCCTGATCGAGTCCGGCAACAAAGCCAACGCCCAGAATTGTGACGGGATCTGTTTCAGCGCGAAGGGCAAGCTTGAATTTCAGCTTTGCCGGCATGGGCGCGGGGTTGTGATCGTACACAACATAGAAGTTAGGAATGATGCCGAGGACGCGCTGTTTCTCTTCAAGTGAAACCTGATGGACGGCGAGTTGCGCCTGCGATGCGTAGACCGTGACCGAAGTGGAGCCGCCGGCAAGCGTGAGTTTGCTGTCTGTAAGAAAGTAATACTGCCCCGGCGTGAGCACGATGGGCGGCGAGGTCCAGTCTGCAAATCCGTTGGCGCTGATGGCGACGTGATACGTGACGCCGGGCTGTAGATCTTCAAACTTGAAACCGCCGGTACCGTTGGCGACGACGGTGCGCGGCTGCACGGCACCGGGCGCGCTGAGGACAACTTGAGCGCCAGGAATGACGCCACCGTTGCCATCGGTCACCGTGCCGGTGATGCCCGCGGGCTGAGGGGCAGGCGCTGTAACTGGGGTCGACTTATAGGTATGCGGTTCCGGACTGGATACCGAAACCTGCGCCATCACCGGCAGGGCAAGCGAGATGCAAGCGACAGAAGTGCCAATAAAGTGCCTGATGTTCATGATGCAACACTCCTCCAAAAGACAAAAACAGTTGGGTGAAGGGGTGGAAAATCCCCTTTTCACCAACGCTCTTGCCGCGCAGTGGAAACCCAAAAAATGTCAGTTGGCAATGTGATGAGAGAGTCTGCGATTGGGATTCGAGAAATTCGGTGAATTTCCAGAACGGAGGTTGAGGAATCGAATTATGAACTAGAAATTTTGATGGCCCGGCGAAGTTCCGATGGAATCAAACTGCTTTGAATGGCTGCGCCTGGCGCACGCGGAGCGCGCCAGGGAAATCGCAAGCTACCAGGCTACTTTTTCCGGCAGAAACTCGGCAAAGAGTTCGTCGTAGTAGGGCTTGAGCGCCTTGACGTCAGGATTGGCGTGGCCCTTGGAATAGAGATCGTACTGATTGAACTTGAGCACCCAGGGAAGCATGGCCCGGTCCTGCTCGTTGGTCAGGTGCTCGTAGGCGCCATGGCGGTGCCACGGGTAGAAGGAGTGGAAGCGCAGCATGTACAGCGCCTCGATGGGCATGTACGGCTTCATGACTTCCGCGATGTAGCCGTCGTGACCGAAGGACATGTGGACATTTTCAAGTCCGCAGTTGGGCTCGTAGATGCCGTATTTGGTCTGGTATTCGGGGACGTTGCGGTCAGGGTTGTTGGCGAAGTACTCGTGGAAGACGATGTCAGTGGACCAGGCGCAGCCCACGGGGAAGGTGTCACCCACAACGCCCCACTGCGGCTCACCGTAGAGGCAGAGGCACTTGCCCAGGTCGTGGAGAAAGCCGGTGAGAACCATCCAGCGGGGATGGCCGTCGCGGCGAATGGCTTCAGAGGTTTGCAGCAGGTGTTCGATCTGCGTGAGGTCGGTGTCGGGGTCGCTGTCGTCGACCAGCGTGTTGAGAAATTCGGCTGCCTCCCAGATGGACTTCATGCCCTTGTTGAGGCCGAAGTACCGCTTTTCTCTTTCAAGGACGTAGGCAACAGTCTGATTCTCGTGGTTGAGGCGATAGAACTCAGCCACGCCGGGCAGCGCCTTGGCATCGTAGACGCGGAACTGCTCTTTGGACCGGCCTTCCTTATACCGCCCTTCGACGAAATCGTCCCACTGATCGAGAGCTTCGAGAGGCTGGGAGTTGGATGCGGCCGTATTGGGATGAATCGCGCTGCTCATGAGTGACCTCCTCACCGACTTCAGCGTCCAGTTCAACGCCAAATTCAGCATCAAATCCAGCGTCTGGGGAAATGGACGCACGCCTTACGACTTCGGTTGTACCAGATAGCGGTTCATGCGGAAAGTGAATTCCGCATGAACTGGTGGACCGGGCCGACGGTCTACTCCGTGGGCCGAGGCCAGCGCGCTTCAACCGTGGTAGAGATGCCGCCGCGGGGACGGAATTCGCCATGGACGACGGCCCATACGGGATTGCAGGCCTTCACCACGTCTTCGAGGACCTGGTTGACGATGTTCTCCTGAAAAATGCCGAGATTCCGGTAACTAAATAGATACTCTTTCAGCGACTTCAGTTCCAGGCAGCGGTCACGTGGCATATAGCGGATGGTGAGGGATCCGAAATCGGGCAGGCCGGTCTTGGGGCAAACGGAGGTCAGTTCCGGATCGTCGATGCGGATTTCGTAGCCGGGAAACTGGTTCTGCCAGGTCTCAATGGCGGGAAAAGCGTGGTCGAGGCCGGCCCTGGCGTGGACATCGGTATAGCGCGGTTCACTTGCCATAAGAGCATTGTACGAGGCACAGAGACCGGTGACCGCCAAGAGGTGCAGGCAGATGGCGCAGACGAAGCAGAAATGGATGACAGCGACCGACTTGCGGGTATTTTTCCTGCGCCCTAAACGACATTTTTGAGTCCTATATACTGACAACGGTTAACCGCATGACTGAACAGAGAAAGCAAGGGAGCCGGCTTCGGCTTTGGTTGGGCGCAATAGCCTTGATTGTCGCCGTCTTCTTCACGGCGCGCTATTTTTTGCGCGAGCGGCTGCCGGTGCGACAGGCGCAGGCGGCCTACCTGGATCTGCAAAAGACAGTCAGCACCAACGGACGGGTGGAACCCGAGCGGCCCTACGACTTTTACAGTCCGCTCTCAACCACCATCAAGGACGTTTATGTGCAGGAAGGCGACCATGTGCCGGCTGGAAAGCTGATGATCCGGCTGGACAACGTGGAGGCCAAAGCTAAGGTGGCGGCTGCGCAGAGCGCAGTGAAGAGCGCGCAGGCCGGGCTGGACGCGGTTCTGCATAACGGAACGCAGGAACAGCGGCAGATGGCGCAAGCAGATATTGTGCGTGCCAAGCTGGAGCGCAGTCAGGCGCAAAAGGATCTGAGTGCCCTGGTGAAGCTGTCGAGTACAGGCGCGGCATCGCCGAGTGAAGTGGCAGCGGCGCGGCAACGACTGGCCACCGTCGAAGCCAGCCTTTATGCGGCAGAACAGAACGCATCCAGCCGTTACTCGGCGGCGGAGGTTACACAGGCGCGGGCGGCTCTTTCGAATGCGGAAGCGAACCTGGCGGCGGCAAAGCAGTTGCTGGCACAGACGCAAATTCACGCACCCATTGCGGGCACGGTGTACAGCCTTGACGCGAAAGACACGCAATTTGCGCAGGCCGGTTCCCTGCTGCTGTCGATGGCCAACTTGAAACAGGAGCGGGTACGGGCTTACTTTGACGAGCCGGAGATCGGTGCACTGGCCGTGGGCCAGAAGGTGACGATCAAGTGGGACGCCCGGCCCGGCGAGACGTGGCACGGGCACATCGAACGCACTCCCATCACGGTGGTGACGTATGGTACGCGCACCGTCGGGGTAGCTCTGATCCACATTGATGATGCTGAGAATTCCGGATTGCTGCCGGACACCAATGTAAACGTGACCGTAACAACCACCGAGGTGCCGCATGCACTGACAGTGCCGCGCGAGGCGGTTTACCCCGAAAGCGGACATCCTGTGGTTTACAGGATTTTGGGAGGCAAGCTGGTGCGTACACCGGTAACGACAGGCACGTTCAATTTGACTGAGGAGCAGATTCTCTCTGGATTGAAGCCGGGAGAATGGGTAGCTACCGGCTCGCCAACCGGCCAGTCACTTGAAGACGGCATGACGGTGAAGGTTGTGCAGTGAAGATGATGCGGAAAATTATTGTGGGCCTGGCGGCATGCATGGTGACCGCCGCGCTTGCCGCACCGGCAGATGTACACCAGGATGCGCTGGCGGAGGCGAACTCAGCCTTGCAGTCGGGCGAGGCGACCAGAGCGTTGAGTCTGCTGCAGACCATACCGCAAACGGGACCGCAGGCTGCCAGCGCGAAAAACGTGGAGTGCCGCGTGCGCTTCACGCTGGAGCAATGGAACGCGGCGGCAAAGGCGTGCGCGGAGGCCGTGCGGCTGGACGGACAAAACTCCTTTTATCGCATGTGGCTGGGACGAGCGTTGGGTCAGCAGGCAAGCAATGCATCGTTTCTGAGCGCATATTCCCTGGGGAAGAAGACCGGGGTGGAGTTTCAAAAAGCGGTACAGCTCGACCCGCACAACGCGGCAGCGCTTTCAGACCTGGGCGAGTTTTATGTGGACGCGCCGGGCATTGTGGGCGGGGGAGTGGACAAGGCGAAATCTGTGGCCCTGGAACTGGATCGCGTAGATCCGGCGCGGGCGGCCGTTCTGCGGGGACGCATTGCTTCGGCGCGCAAGGATTGGGTGTCCACGGAGCGGTATTACAAAAAAGCGATTGAATTGAGCGCGCATCCCTCGCGCCAATGGGCGACTCTGGCCAGTTTCTATCGGCACCAGAAAGAGTGGACCCAGATGGAGTGGGCCGTGCGCAACTGCGCCAAAGCCGCAGCGAAAGATCCCCATTCCGGAGTTGCGCTGTTTAATGGTGCATCGGTCCTGGTCCAGGCCAAGCGGAATCCGGAGCTGGCGATCAAGATGCTGGAGGACTACCTGAAGAGTCCCTCGAAGACCGAGGAAGGACCTGCCTATCAGGCGCATATCTGGTTGGCGCGCCTCAAGGCACAAATGGGCGACACGGCAGGCTCGCAGCATGAGCAGGCGGCAGCCGAAGCACTGGCGGGCGCATTCCTGCCCCGGAAGGGTTCCGCGAATTGAAGGGAAGATTTGAGACCGGGAAGATACCGGCGAGGATATGGATAGCTCTGCTCAGCGGGGCAGCGCTGGTGAGCGCGCCTGCGATGGTCACGGCTCAGGTGTCTTTGACTACGGTGGTGCAAATGGCCGAGAAAAACAGCTCGACCGTGCGCATTGCCGAAGCCAATGTGCGCAAGGCTCAGGCGGGGCTGTCAGAGAGCAGGGACGTGCTTATACCGTCACTGCACTTCAATACAGGACTGCCGGTATTTCCTGCGGTCGGTTTTACCGGGACCCCACCTTCGATATGGTCGGCTACGATTCAGTCGCTGGTCTTCGGCGTTCCGCAAAAGCGGTATATTGATGCAGCACGTCTGGCGCTGGAAGCCGCTAACACCAATCTGCACAATTCAGAAGAACAGGTTGCGCTGAAGGCTTCCACTGACTATATCGAGCTGGACACGGTAAACGAAGAACTTGGCGCGGCACGGCAGCAGGAGACGCATGCCGCCAAGCTCGTAGAGATTGAACAGCAGCGAGCCGAGGCAGGCGTGGATCCGCTGAGCGATCTACTGCAGGCCAAACTGACCTCTGCGCAAATTCGATTGAGCAGGCTGCACCTGGAAACGCGCGCAGCTACGCTCTCAAAGGAACTTGCCGTGCTGACTGGCTTGCCCACGGGCTCCATTACGCCGGATCACTCCAGCATTCCGCAGATTCCAAAGGTAAGCGGCAATTTGCCCGCTCAGCCTCCGGAAGCGGTGACCGCAGCGGAGTTGCTGGCACGTTCAAAAGAGCAGACTGCGCGTGGCGACAGGGAACTCAGTTATTTTCCACAACTGACTTTCGGCGTACAGTACCTTCGCAATACAACGCTGTTGAACGACGTGAACTCATACTTTAAAAGGCCGCTGCCCACGAGCAACTTCAGTTCCGGTATCTCGATTCAGGTTCCTCTGTTTGATATGTTCAACCGCGCCAAGGCCAGAGAATCGGCGGCAGAAGCGCTTCGCGCCACGCTTGAGGCCGAGGAAGCAGCGCGGCAAAACCAGGTGCAGATTGCGACACTCACAAGCAGCCTGCGCGAGCTGAGCACCGAAGAGGAGATTGCAGGCCTGAAGGAGCAGATTGCCAAAGAGCATCTGAAGACGGTGCTGACGCAGATGGAACTGGGCAATGGCGCCGTGGGGCAGCCCGGCGCGCCGGCGCAACTCTCGCCCAAGGCGGAGCAACTGGCGCAAATCGAGGAACGGCAGAAGTATGTGGATTCGCTGGAAGCCGCACTTAGCCTGAGCAAAGCGCGACTTAACCTGCTGTGCGCCCTTGGACATATGCAGGACTGGCTCAATGAGTTACACACGAAATAGGTTCTGGGAGCCTGAATAAGTAAGAAGGAATTCGGCGCGAAAAGTTGCCGGAATGATAAAATCGAGGGATGGCTATGCCTCTGAAGACATTGTTTTTGAACCCGCCTTCGTTTGAAAATTTCGACGGTGGCGCCAGTTCGCGCTGGCCGGCTACACGCGAGATCGAATCCTACTGGTATCCAGTATGGCTCGCGTACCCGGCTGGTTTGCTGGAGGGTTCGCGGCTGCTCGATGCGCCGCCCCATCACGTCTCCGCCGAAGAAACCATCGCGATCTGCAAGGATTACGAGTTTCTGGTGCTGTTCACTTCAACGGTGGGCTGGGAGGGCGACCAGCGTCTTGCAGAGGCCATCAAGAAGGTCAATCCTGCCATTCGCATTGCGTTTGTGGGACCGCCCGTCACCACGGCACCGGACCGCGCGCTGAACGAGTGCCCGGTTCTGGATTTCATCTGCCGCCGCGAGTTCGACTATTCCGTAGTGGAATTTGCCCAGGGCAAGCCACTCGACGAGATCCTCGGCATCAGCTACAAGAAAGACGGCAAGATCGTGCACAATCCCGACCGGCCGCAGGTGGAAGACCTGGACGCGATGCCGTGGGCGACGAAGATCTACAAGCGCGACATGGATGTAACGCGCTACAACGTGCCGTTCCTGCTGCATCCGTATATAGCGCTTTACTCCACGCGCGGATGCCCGGCGCAGTGCACCTTCTGCCTGTGGCCGCAGACGCTCAGCGGACATGCCTGGCGTAAACGCTCCACAGACGATGTGGCTGCGGAGCTGAAGTGGGCTAAAGAGAATTTCCCAAATGTAAAGGAATTCTTCTTCGACGACGACACCTTCAACATCCAGAAGGCGCGGACGATTGAGCTGTGCGAGAAGCTGAAGCCACTGGGCATCACATGGAGCTGCACCTCGCGCGTGACCACCGACCGCGAGACGCTGAAGGCGATGAAGGATGCCGGTTGCCGACTGCTGATCGTAGGCTTTGAGTCCGGCGATCCGCAGATCCTGAAGAACATCAAGAAGGGCGCAACCGTGGAGCGCGCCCGGGCCTTTGCCAAGGATTGCCACGACCTGGGACTGACAATTCACGGCGACTTTATTCTGGGGCTTCCCGGCGAGACCAAGGAGTCGATCCAGAACACCATCAAATTTGCCAAGGGCCTGGACGTGGAAACCATTCAGGTGTCGATCGCGCACGCCTACCCCGGCACTGAGTTTTACGAGTATGCGAAGGTCAACGGGTTCATTACCAACACCACCGCGATGAGCGATGACGGCGGCCACCAGCTTGCCCACATTGAGTATCCCGGTCTGCCCGCCGATTACGTGCTGGAGATGGTGCATCGGTTCTACGACGAGTACTACTTCCGTCCTAAAGCGGCGATGCGCGTGATCTGGAAGGCGATCGTGAACCGCGATGTGCCACGGCTGTACGTTGAGGCCAAGTCGTTTCTCAAGCTTCGCGCTCAACGCAACAAGATCGTGAAGGAAGCACGCAACCGGCAGCCCAAATCGCCTGCCGCAGCAAGTGCGGACGCCTAGCAGCGCAGCCGATTCCTTCACCGTTTGGAGCCGCGGATTTTCTTCCTCCCAGCGCCTTGAGTTCCCTTTTCGATTCGGCGTTGGGACTGGCAAGCGGGTTTGATGCTTCCCGAAAAGCCGCGAGGAATGAGTGCACGAGGATCGACGGAGCCGGACCCGAAAATGCTTTCCCGGCTCATGGAAAGCAAGCCGGGCGAGGAGCACCCAAAATCGATGTCTCATCACCGATTGACACCGCGACAGTACATGGTGCTTGGGCTCGTGGCATTATGCGCACCGCTTGGCGATACCTGCCTGGCACGCGGAATGACGGGCATACCGTCAATCACGATGGCGGATCCCGGAACACTGATAACCGCCGTGTTTACGCCGTGGATTGCCGCGGGAATCGCGCTGCTGATTGGTTTCTTCGCGAGCTATCTGACGGCCCTTTCGTGGGCCGATTTGACCTACGTGATGCCGGCGACGGCCTTCGGCAACGTGATTGTCGAACTGCTTTCAAAATTCTGGCTGCATGAAACCATCTCGCTGGAACGGTGGACGGGCGTGATTCTGATTACCGTGGGCGTGGGCTTTGTTGCGCAGGGACCTTCATCAACAACCTATGCCGCTCCCGAACCCGAGCCTGTGCTGGAAGAAGAGGAGATGCGATGACAACTCCAGTCTCCATGCATTCTTCAGGGCTTTGGATGGCGGTGGGAATGATCGCAGCGATTGTGCTGTGCTCCAGTACCGGCGA
Source organism: uncultured Acidobacteriota bacterium (assembly GCA_963830225.1). Lineage (GTDB taxonomy): Bacteria > Acidobacteriota > Terriglobia > Terriglobales > Acidobacteriaceae > Telmatobacter. Next base: position 1,083,625 of record CAWHLO010000002.1, read on the forward strand.
GGTGCTGATGGCCGCGGCCATGAAATCGATTGGCGACCTCGACGTGATTCGCGAGCGCTCCGGCCTGATGGGAGCAATTCGCGCGGTGGTCACCTGCCCACTGTTTTTTGTCGGCGTGACCTTCCTGGCGATTGCCTTCTTTGCGCTGCTGTTTGCCCTCAATCACATGCCGCTCAGCTTTGTGGCGCCTGTCTCCGCTTCCCTTCCCCTGGTGATCAATGCGGTAGCCGGCAAGTTCTTTCTCAAGGAGAACGTGGATGCCAGACGCTGGGTGGCCGCCGTGCTGGTGTGCGTCGGCGTTTATTTGATCGCGCACTGATGCGCCGCTGCCCTCGTCATAACTCCGGTTCCCACCAATCCAACGATTGCATAAGCGGGTAATAGAGCGCGGTGCGGATGGGCATTGCATCGCCGTGAAGCGAGCGCAGAACCTGGGCGTACATTTCAAGTTGCGGCGCGAAGAGTTGGCGGAGACCGGGAAGCGCATCGGCCGGGATAAGACCTTCGGGGTGCGCCGTCTTGTAATCCACGATCCACCAGCAGGCTTCTCCTTCAGACTGTGGAGTGGCGCCGGCTTGAAAGACGCGGTCAACGCGGACGGAGCGCAGCTCGCCGGCAACCACTCCGGCCCATTGGACTTCACTGGCGGCCTGCGGATGCGGTGCGAGAATCCATGCGCCGGTGGGATCGGTTGAGGCGTCCAGAGCGTGGCGCATGGCGCGGGCAGCGACCGATGCGGCCTGGGCTGGGGCAAGGCCCATCGAGCGGAGATCGGCGATGATGCGTGGTTCCAGGCTTTGAAGCGCGATGCAGGCGGGTTCCCAATCCATGGTGGCGCGCAGACGCGCCAGATCTTCGAGCAGGGCGTGGACAGCATCGCCGAGAGCGCGCGACAAGCGGCCGCCTTCGTGGCGCACATAGAGCTGCGAAGCCGATTGACCGATGACGGATTCAGACTGCTGCGACACCGAAACCGCGGTTCCCGCTGCGCGAAAATCTGCCGGGAGGCGGCGCAGCGGCGTTGGCTTGAGGGACCTCGACATGACGAGCAGGTTGCTTTCCGTACTGGCCGCCAGCGATTCGAGGGTTTCAGGCTCAGGTTGGGCAGCGGCGCGCGCAGTGAGCCAGTCGTCGAACTGCCGCTCGATGTCAGCCTGCAATGCCGGCCAGGCTGTGGCCAACAGCGACGCGGACGGCTCGGCAAGCACCAGCGAACCATCTTTCTGCGTTTTATAGACAGGGCGGGCGAAGAAATGCAGCTCTTCACGAGCGCGCGTGGCGGCTACGTAGAGGATGCGGCGCGTCTCCTGCTGTTCGCGTTCTCGGTACACCGCGTCAACCCACTCCTTGGCTTTGCCGCGGTCGGCGCCTTTGGTTTGGAACGGCGCGATGAGGAATTCGGAGATCTCGCCGCTTTCATCTGGCTCCGCAAGTCCGCGTTCGAGCCATGAGAGCATTTTGAAGTTCGAGGCGCGGTTGGGGGCCTGCAGCTCCGGCACGATGACCACCTCAAATTCAAGCCCCTTGGACTTGTGGATGGTCATGAGCTGGACGCCGTGGTCGCCGGATACACCGGGGTCGGGTTCGGCGTTGAGATCCTGAAGAGCGGCATCGAGTGAGGGGCCGAGAAGATCCTGCTCGCGGCTGGGGAGACGGTCGAGACAGTTCCAGAGGAGGTCGAGATTGGCTCGTGCAGAAGCGTCGGCGCATGCCTCGCCGCCAAGGCGAAGCCAGACCTGTTGGAGCCAGGTACCGAGTGATGCGGTGGGCTCGGCGGATCGGAGAACAGATGCGGATGCGGTCGCTGCGAGAACACGCGATACCATTCGACGCTCGTCTTCGTCGAGGAGATGGAGACGCTCTGCCAGCAGCTCGGGAACGGGACGGGCAAGCAGGGTTCCGTCGTCGGCGCTGGTGAGGGTGTGCAGACCGGCGAGCGAGAGGCCGCACCACGGAGCGCGAAGGATCCCCAGCCACGCGAGGCGGTCATGCGGATTGAGGAGAGCGCGGGCCAGCGCCAAAGCGTCGAGAACTTCGGGACGGTCGCGCAGGTTTTCGAGATCGACCGCGCGGAATGGAATGTCTGCTTCGCGGAGGGCCTGGGCGATGGGCACAAGGGCTTTGCGCGATCGGCCGAGGACAGCGATGCGGTACTTTTCGCCGCGGGCGCGGGCTTCCTCGACCGGGGTGAGATGGCTGCGGATGAGAGCGAGGATTTCTTCAATCTGGGCGGTTCTGGCGGCTTCGCGCTCGTCGCCTTCTTCATGATTATGTGATTTATTTCTAGTTGATTGCAGAATGAACTGAATGTGGCAGTTTAAGGATGGATTGAGTTTTGGCGGCTCCTTCCGCGCCGGTTCTGCGGGCAGAAACTGGATGCCGCTGCCATCCTCTTTTCCGAATGCTGCTTCGAAAAATTCGTTGAGCTGTTTGACGAGGGGCTTCGCCGTGCGGAAGTTCGCCGAGAGAGGCGCGTGGTCGAATGGCAGCGGCTCGTCGTTCGTGGGTTTCAGGCCGTGGTCGCGAATGCTGGCAAAGAGCTCGGCCTCCGCGTCTCGGAAGAAGTAGATGGATTGCATGGGGTCGCCGACGACGAAACAGGTACGGCCTTCGCGCTCCGGCCAGGCGGCGATGAGGCTCGCGAGAAGCTGGTGCTGGCGGCGGCTGGTGTCCTGAAACTCGTCCACGAGCAGGTGACGGATGTTGTCTGCGATGGCCAGGGCCGCCTCGGTTGGGAAGCCGGTTTGGTCTTTCAAAACCGCCTCCGCGATCTGCGCGACCTCTATGAAATCCACTTTTCCGGCTTCGGCGAAGACCACTTTGAGTTCGCCAGCAGTGGCTCGCAGAAGCACGAAACAGGCACGAAGGATCTGCCAATCCTCATCGGTGTAGCGGGCGGGAGGCAGCTTGGCGACGGCGGCGAGGGCGGATTCCAGGCTCGGCACGGCGCCGAGATTCGCGATGAGCTCAAGCAGGCGGCCCTTCTCGCGTTTAGCGTCAGCGGGAAAACCGTGACGTTTATCAACTCGCTTGCGGAAGGCACCGCCGCTGAGAACCAGATTCCCCAGGCACGCAAAAGCTCCGCGGGCTTCCTCAAGGGCTTCAGGGGTGGTGAACGGCGCCATAGGAAAATCGGCAAGCTCGGCCAGTTCGCGATGAAGTTCCCCACCGGTTTGCTCGCAGGCAAAACGCGCCAATTTGAGCGCTTCCTCGCGGCCGTTCGGAACCTGGTCTAAAAGCCGGCTGAGTGCGGTCAGCGTGCCGCAGACAGCGTTGGCGAAGGGCCGTTCAAGGCGTTCACGGAGCGCTTCCCAGTCCTGATTGCGATTGAGAACGAAGTAGTGCATCCAGCGGTCGCGCTTGGCCAGCATGTCAACCAGCAGGTCTTCCATCTCCTGCCAGTTGTTGTCGCGCCACAGCAGCAGATCGCGGATGGCAGTGCGCAGGGCTGGTTCGCCATCGTCAATTCGCTCCAGTGCGCGGCGAGAAGCGCGGCGGTAGAGATCTCGCGGCTGCTCGTAGATGTCAAGACCGCCGCCGAGGCCGGAGAGAAGCGGCTGCTGCAGGGCAACCTCACGGCAGAAGGCATCGATGGTGGTAATGCGAAGCTGCGCGGAAAGCTCGGTCAGATTCCAGCCGAGGGCACGGGAACGCGCGAGAGCCTGCCGGGCCAGCGCATCCATTGAGAACGGATCAGGATCCGCGGGCTGCGCGGCGCGCTCGGCTTCCGCCGCTATTTCGAGCTTCTCTAGGATGCGGTTGCGCATCTCGGCGGCGGCAGCGTTGGTGAAGGTGATGGCGACGATCTGGCCTGGAGCCTCGACTCCGGCGAGCAGGCGCAGAAAGCGGCGCGTGAGCAGGTCGGTTTTGCCTGAGCCGGCGGGGGCTTGCACCACGATGGAGCGTGTGGGATCTAGCGCTCTTTCACGCTGTGGCTGGTCGGGCGCGATGGGCGGCGCTGATGGGTTAGTCATCGCTGCCCTCCCTGGTATCGGCGGCGTCACCGTTGCTGTCGGCCTCCTGCTCGGGTTGATTCTCCTGAATGCGGCAGAGAGTTTGCAGTCCGCAGCGCTCGCAGGTCTTTGGGTACTCGCGCGGATCGACTTGAGCGCGGCCGGCGAGGAAGTCGCGAGCAAGTTGTTCAATGCGTTCGCGCCAGTCAATCAACTGCTCGGCCGTCAGTGCGTCGCTGACCAGACTGCTACGCGATGAAAGGCCCGGCAGTAGCGTAGTTTTTGCATCCCCGATGCGGCCGGCAAAAGAGATATTGCCGCGGCGGAGCTTGGCGAATGTCAGGCCACCGAGATCTTCGCCCGGCGGAAGAGCAAACCCCGCATAGAGCGGCAACTGCACATCGTCGGGGCGCGGAGGCTCCCAGGATTTGGGCGAGACGTCGCCGGATTTGTAGTCGATGACGAGAAGCGTGCCGTCGTTGAGGCGGTCAATGCGGTCGAGACGAAGATCGAGCGTGATGCCGGCGAGGTGGATGGTCTGTTTAGCTTCGGTTTCGACGACATCGAAGCTGACACGCGTGGCTTCGTAATCGAGCCATTCGGAAATGAGGCGAACGAGGCGCTGCTCTTCCAACTCCAGATAAGCGCGGGGCATGCGGGCGCGAAGATTGCCGCGCAATTCCCGCTGAAAGACGCGGCGCACATGGCTGGCCACGAACGCGGCTTGGTCCTGGAGATTCTGCAAATCCTCAAGATTGCGCAACCCCTCGGGTGGACCGGCCCAGATGGCGTGAAGGACGGAGTGGAGAAGTAAGCCGCGCTGCGCGGGAGTGAGCGAAGGATGCGCCGGCTCCCAGGTTTGCGCCTCGAGCCGGTACGTGGCAAAGGCCTTGAAGGCGCACTGCGACTGCGCGGTAAGCACCGCAGCACCGCCTTCAACCTTGCCGGGCGGAAAAGCGATGAGGCTCGCGTCTTCAAACAATTCGACGAGCGCAGGCGTGGTGGGATCTGTTACGAGATCAGCAGGCAAAGGCTGCGGCTGACCGGCCGCGTGTACGACGAGGCGCGAGGCCCGTGATTCCACGCCTGCGATCTGCCGCGCGTAGCTGAAATGAATCTCCTCTGCAGAGGCGAGCAGGCGCTCGCTGATGGAATGAGCCAGATCCCAGTCGAGCTGCGGGCTGGCGTGGGGCATCGCGAATCGGCGTTGCACTTCAGGCGGGAGCAGCGGATGTGTGGATGCGGCAATGGGCCAGGCGTCTTGGTTTGCGCCGAGGAACCAGATTGCGTCGGCAGTGAGGCCGGCGGACTCCGCCGGGCCGGCGATCTGGATGGGAGCGTCGTGGGATTGCGGGGTGAAGAGGGTCTCGTCGAAGGTGCGGGCAAGTGCCGAGAGAAAATCCTGCCAGGGAATCCTGCGGCCATCGAAGCCGAGAGTACCGGTGGTTTCAACGGCTTGCTGGAAACGGCGGGCAGCCTGAAACTCAACGCTAGAAAGTGCGTGCGCTGCGGGCCAGCCAAGGGATTCGAGGAGCTGCGCAGCAAAGTCGGACCAGTCGAGCGGCGAACGCGGCTGGCGCGAGAACTCGCCGACACGTTGCTGCGCCTGGCCGATGCGATCCGTCCACTGCGCGAGTACAGGCTGCGCGGCTGCAGTCTGGGCGAGAAAGCCGTTCAACGACCAATCCGGCTGCTCAAGGCTGCGCTGGCGGATCGCGCGCATGGAGCCTTGCAGGACCGAAGACTCCTGCGGGTTGGCGGCATAGCCTGCAGCAAAGAGCCAGTCCAACTCGTGCTCCGCAAGCGGGCCGGTGAGCCAACGCAGCAGCAGATGGGCGCTGTGAGCCAGCGGGACTTGATCGAGCGGGACGCCAAGCGAGAACTCGAAGAGCGAATCAGATCCAACGTGGCGCAAAAACGCCCGCTCGATTTCACCACGGCGGGATGCTGCGTCCTGGCTGACAACGAGCAGGCGCGTGTTGGGATTGGCGGCGAGCCGGCGGCTGCACCAGATGGCACACGCTGCGAGCTCAGATTGGGCGTCGGAGGCTTCGTAAGAATGGACCTCCGGCGCCGGATTTTCGAGCGCAACTCCCCGCCACTCGCCCCACGCCTCGAAGAGCTGGTGCTGAGTGGGCTGGAGGCGGTCGAACCCGGCGATGAGCAGCGGCGGACGGGCGCTCTGGTCGCCGCCAGCGGGCGAATTGGAGAGAGGCAGGATCAGCTCAAGCGGCAGCCGGACGGGGCTGATGAGATTTGCGGCGCGGCAGGCTTCATCAAAGTCGCGAAGCCATGCGCTGAATGCGGCTGCATCCTGCTGCCACGTGGCACGCGAACCGGCTTCAAGAAGCTGCGGCGCATAGGCACTGAGCAGGCCGTGCGCTTCCATGGCCAGGCGCGCGGCGCGGTGACGCGGGCCTTCCAGCAGTGCCGCACTTTGCGTGTGGCGCTGAATGATTTCAGCCCATAGCGATTCTTCCTGAGCGGGGTTGAGTATGAGGCGGCCGTCGAGTGAGCGCTGCTGCCATGCATCGCGGACAAATTCGTTCCACGGATGGATGTGAGGGGCGGGCCAGGCGGCCAGTCCTTCAGCGCGGCGCGCGCGATGGAAGGCGGCAGACAAGGCGCGCGCGGCGCGTTCGCTGGCCGTAACCACCAAACCGCCGCCGCGCAACCATGCGTCGAGATCTGCAGCAACCATTTGCCCCATGCCTGGGTTATACGCCGCAGGGCCGCCGGCGTGCTATTGCCGGAATGTGCACCTCCGGGCAGCTCTTTCCCTACACCGACGGCCGGAGCTTGACCTGCTTCGTGGTGATGGTCAAATTCGCAGGCGCCATTCCCGGACTATTGGCGGTGATCTGAATGGAGCCCGCCGTCTTGGTGCCCTGCACAATGGCTTGCGCCAGGCCGTTGAAGAGCGAGCGCATGGGCTTCTTGTCGCTTTCCTGGCAGTTGGGGTTGCCGTTGCCCACGCCAATGAGTGCGCCGTCGCCGCTGATCTTGAAGTGGACCATATTCTCTGCCGTCGGCACGGGGCGTCCCTCTTTGTCCAGTGCCTCCACGGCAAGAACGGCCACGTCTTCTCCATCTGCGTCAATTTCGGTGCGGTCGGCGGTGAGGCGCAGCGTGGCCGCCTGGCCCGTGGTTTCGCGCTTGTCACTCAGCGCCAGCTTGCCGTTTTTGTATCCGTGGGCTTCAATCGAGCCCGGCTCATAGCGAACTTTCCACTCGACGTGACCCAGATGCGGAACCTTTTTACGTCCCACGCTCTTGCCGTTAACGAGCAATTCCGCCTCATCCATATTGGAGAAAACCCAGACGGAAATCTCGTCGCCCTCCTGGCCTGCAAAGTTCCAGTGCGGAAAGACGTGAACCACCGGTTCCCTGCCCCACCACGACCTGTAGTAGAAAAAGTCGTCCTTGGGGAATCCGCAGGTGTCAACAATGCCGAACTGCGAGCTGATGGAGGGCCAGCCGTAGGGCGTGGGCTCACCACGATAGTCAAAGCCTGTCCACGCAAAACCACCCGCTTCCCACTCGCGTGTACCGTAGAAGGTCCACCATGCCTCGGCCGATTCGCCCCACTTTACTGGAACGTCGTAGGCGCTCATGGTATTGCGAAGCGGGTCGGTGGTGTATTCGCCGCGCGTGCCGATGGTGCTGGCCGTCTCCGATCCGAAGACCGGACGGGTGGGATTGGCCTTGTGGAACGCGTCGGGATAATCAAGGTGATAGTTGAAGCCGATGATGTCGAGCGCGTCTGAGACCCCCTGCTTGTTGTCGCCATTCACGGCGGCTGAGACCACGCGCGTCGGGTCCAGTTCGTGGCACTTGCGTACCATGGCGCCGGCAATCTTTGCGCCCTGCGCGGCCATGGCGTTCTGAAGCTGCCACTCCTCATTGCCGATGGACCAGATGATGATCGACGGCGAGTTGCGGTAGCGCTTGAGCATCACCTCAAGCTGCGCCATACCGCTGGGGTTGGAACTCATCTGGCGCGTCTCGCACATCATCATCACGCCCATGCGGTCGCAGGCATCCACCCACTCTGGCGTGGGCATGTTGTGTGAGGTGCGCACCGCGTTGCAGCCCATCTGCTTGAGCACACCTAGGCGGAAAGACTGCAACCGGTCAGGTAGCGCCGCACCTACACCAGCGTGATCCTGATGGTTGCAGGTACCTTGAATCTTGAGCGACTTGCCGTTGAGGAAGAATCCCTTCTGCGCGTCAAAGTGCGCAGTGCGCACGCCGAAGGTGACGCGCTCTGCATCGCGCGAAGTGCCATTTGCGGAGACGGTAGCGATGGCCGTGTAAAGATTGGGCTCCTCGACTGACCAGAGGGCGGGATTTGCGAGCCGCGCACTCGCGCTGAAAGCGGTCGAGCCGTCAGCGACAACCTTATGCATCGGAGATTCCGCGGTGGCAACGGTCTTGCCGGAAGGATCCAGAATCTCCCAGCTCACTTTTGCGTTTTCCGCCTTGCCGCCCTGGTTCTCGACGATGGTCTCAAGAGCGAGTGTCGCGGAGCTGCCGGAGACGGTGGAACGCACCGCACTCTCCCACTTGCCCAGATGAAGCTGGTCCATCTTGTTGAGCCATACGTGCCGGTAGATGCCGGCGCCCTCGTAAAACCAGCCGTCGCCGAAGCTCGCATCGACGCGCGCCACAATGTAGTTCTTTCCGCCGTAGTTCAGGAAGTCGGTGAGATCGAAGCGGAAAGGCGCGTAGCCATTGTCATTGCGGCCAATGAAGCAGCCGTTGACGAAGACCAGTACGTCGCGAAAGGCGCCGTCGAACTCGATCCAGATGCGGCGGCCTTTGTCGCTGTCCGGAATGTCAAACTCGCGGCGGTACCAGCCCACGCTGGTTTCAGGGTAGCGCCGGCCCAGCGGCTTGTAGCCGTGCGACTTCTGCTCCTCATCCCAGACGAAGGGCAGCTCGACGGCCCAGTCGTGGGGCAGGTTGAGCGAACGCCACTTTGAGTCGTCGAAGCCCGCCTTGGCGAATTTGAAGTTGCCCGTCTTGGCAAAATCTCCCTGCCCGTACCCGAAGCCGAGGTCCTTGGAAGGATCGTTGCCGTTGCCAAATTTGAACTTCCAGCCGAAATCGAACAGGAACTGCTCGCGCGGAGCCACCGCCAAGTCCGCCGCTGCGGACACGGCATCAGAACCGCCCGCAAGCAGCTCAGAGCCGCGCGCCCAGGAAACACGGGGCATGATGGACGAAGCAGAAAGAGCCAAGCCGGAACAGAGCAAATCGCGGCGGGAGATGGAAGGCATATGAATCCTCTTTCGGATGAAATTTCGCCTTATCCGAGTGCAAAACCAGGTGTGGCGAGCAACGCCGAACTATAAATCAAAAGGCGCAACAGTGTAAACGTTTATCACCGGCGTGCTGAAAGCAAAGATCCGGTGGAGAATCGCCCCTCTCGGGCAGGCAATAAGAGGGCCCCCCAATGTGTTAAATTCAAGGAGTCAGACCACCCGCCGGAGAGATGGCCGAGTGGTTTAAGGCGCACGCTTGGAAAGCGTGTATACCCAAAAGGTATCCAGGGTTCGAATCCCTGTCTCTCCGCCACAAGCCCTTCCAATAGCGTCCAAACAGTACCTATAAGAGCCTGCCCATCAGACGCAATCCAATGAAAATAATAAAGTTCTTGTCTTTCACCGTCCAAAGGGGTACGATGTAAGCCAAATTCTGCTGGGGGTACTTCTGGGGGTATGGTGGTATTTCTCCTGGGGGTATCTTCCAGAATCGGTCATTGGAGGGCTTACAGTGGCACTCACAGACACAGAAATCCGCAAAGCAAAGGCCAAGGGCAACGCATATCGCATGAGCGATGGTGGAGGGCTGTACCTCTTGATTACTCCCCCCGGCGGCAAGCTGTGGCGTTGGAAGTATCGCTTTGAAGGGCGCGAAAAGCTCATGACCTTCGGAAGCTATCCGGATGTATCCCTTTCGCTAGCCCGCGAACGGCATACTGATGCACGCAAGTTGCTGGCGACCGGCACGGACCCGATGGCCGAACGAAAGGCGGAGAAGGCGGCAGCAGAGGATTCCTTTCAAAGCGTTGCCCGCGTCTGGTTGGAGCACTGGCAGGATGGGAAGAGTCTCCGCCATGCAGCCAATGTGAAGCGCCGCATGGAAGCTGACATCCTGCCCTGCCTGGGCGCGCGGCCCATCGCTGCGATTGAAGCGCCGGAACTGGTGGCAATGACAAAGGCCATCGAGCAGCGCGGCGCGCGGGACATAGCCAAGCGCGCGTTGGAGACGACCGGCCAAGTCTTCCGCTATGCCATCGCCCACGGGTATGCACGGCGCAACCCCGCCAGCGAGATTCGTCCGGGCGACATCCTGAAATCCAGCCGTAAGGTGAATTACGCGCGCGTGGACGCCAAGGAACTGCCGAACCTGCTCCGAACGATTGAGGTATATCAAGGAACACATGTCACGCGATTGGCGCTGAAGTTGATGGCTTTGACCTTCGTGCGCACCAGCGAACTGATAGGCGCAAAGTGGGCTGAGTTTGACCTTGAGGCGGCGCGCTGGGACATTCCGGCTGAGCGCATGAAGATGCGGACTCCGCACATCGTTCCGCTATCCAGACAGGCATTAGACGTGCTGGACACCCTGCAAACGCTCACAGGCAAAAGCGAATTGCTCTTTCCCGGCGACCGTAACGCCAAGAAGCCCATGAGCAATAACACCATCCTCAAGGCGCTTGAGCGTATGGGATACAAAGGGCGCATGACCGGCCACGGCTTCAGAGGGCTTGCATCCACGATCCTGCATGAGCAGGGCTACAACCATGAGCACATCGAATTGCAGCTTGCCCACGCGCCACGTAACGCCGTCAGCGCGGCGTACAACCATGCGCTCTACCTAGAGCCACGGGCGAAGATGATGCAAGGCTGGGCTGATTATCTGGAGCAGACCCAGCGCGGCGGCAAAGTGCTGGCGTTTCACGGCTCTGCGGCATAAAGGCACTACTGCCCGGCTGGAAGGCTGGCTCCTGCGCTCCGCAGTTTTCTAAATAAGGCTTCCGCAATGTCTTCCGTGCCCGGCTGCGCTCCCTGCTTGGGCGCACCTAAGCCCCGGATAATCTCTCCTTGCCTGTCCGTCGCTACGGAACCATAGTTGAGAAAGGTCGTCAAAACCTTTTCATGGCCCAGGTTTTGGCTCCACGCCTTGTACTCTTCGGCGGAATTGCAGAACCTTTGTGCCAACCGCGTCAGCGTCTCCCGTAGGCTGTGTGGATGGAAATAGGGCAAGCCCGCACGCTTGAACGCCTCGCGGAAGATCGTCCGAATTGGCGTGGCCGTGCTCCAGTGCGTCCTATCTAATCCTGCCGCTTGAAACTGCCGCGCATTGCCAACCACGATCCGTGTTGCCGGAAACAGCGGATCGTCATTGCCCCACAGTTTCTCTTCCACCAGAAAGAGCACCCAGTCCGCCACGATCTCCTGAATGCCGTCACCCACGGGGAAAAAATAGGTCGTAAACGTCTTGCTAAATTTCGTCTTTACTTCCCGTGCATCCTGGTGGACGCAGCCTTCTTTCACGTCCACATGCTTCAGCTTCACGGAAGCGATGGCCGAGACCCTCGCGCCGGTCAAGAGCGTAAAGGCCACCAGTGCGCGATTCCGGCGCTCAATCTCGTTGCTGCTCGGCATTCTTTCAATCACGCGTCTCATCTGCTCCAGCGTCGGCGATTTCCCTTCCCGCTGGGCCGTGGCAATGCGCATCTCTTTCTCGGACAGTTTGAAGTAATCGGCTGCCGAATACTGGAGCCGCGCCTTATACCCCGGCTGGTCCGCAAGCCAAAAAAAGAACTGCTTCAACTGAGTCAGCGTGGCATGTAGGGTCGCCTTGCTCAGCTTCTCCCCGGACCTCTGTCCAGTTTGCCCGGCCAGATGCGCTTTGAATGCCACTGCTTGCTGAAAGTGGAATGCCTTGAAATTCCGGTATCGGGTGTACTCTTCAAACCGGCTGATGGCCTTCGCGGTGGCGTCCACGGTCGGCTCGCTCTGCCCCTTGGCTTCCTTCAGATAGGTGAAGTATTTGTGCTTGATTCGCTCATTTTCCGGGTTGTGTTTCGTCATGGTTTCTCACCCTTGGCTGAAGTCACTGTTTACGATGGGGAGATTACTCTCACTTACTCGTCGCTCTGCCTCCGTAAACGTGATGTCCAAAATCGCCTGAATTTGCGGCAGCTTCACTCTGCTGGCCCGCCGATAGATCATCCCTTCGCAATCCGGGCAAATGCCGATTAGGTTTCCCAGGGTCGCTGTAGTCGGCTGGAATTCTGCCATATTCAGAGCGGGCGACTTTGGCGCACGGCAACGAACGCAATAGATTTCTCCGGGCTGGCAAGGACACTTGTTTTTTGCCCGGCGCGCCTGAAGGTAGGCGGCAAGGTCGCGGCCAAGAATCAGCGTGGGGCGCTTGCCGTCACAGGTGGGCAATCCCGCCTTTACCCAGGCACGCACGGTGTTCTTGTGGGTGCCGAACAGGCGAGCAACCTCTTCCACCTTATAGCTGCGATGGATTTTGACAAGCCGGTAATTGGGGCGGCGCTTGCGCATGTGGTTGGCCGTCCCGTCTCTATGCGACAGCCCTGCGGGCTGCTTCCAGCTTCGTTACCAGCTCGCGAATTTCCGCGTCCAGCTTCCCGGCGATCCGGGCGGCATTCAGCGCCGCAACCTCGTCAGCAGGCCATCCCACGGCGCGCCCGCCCAGGCTCACCGGATGCGTGAAAACCCCGTGTGCAATGCGCAAATAAAGGGTGCTGCGTGACAGGCCAGTTGCCGCCTTGACATCGGGAAGGCGCAGGATGTGGTAAGTCATCTTCGATTCTCCCTGAGCGTTTCAGTACTGCTCAGGAAAAACCGTAGCTGTGCACATTGGGCGATAAAAGCCCCGCTGCACGCCTTGAGTCAACGGGCAATCTCCAATGATTTCGCGGCATTTTGCGCGCTAGGCAGATGCACCACAGCACCAGCGGCATGACCCTGCATTTACGGAAACCCGCGTCATGCAATGGTTTGCCGGGATGGCAACCTGGGCGAAAAAATTCCGCCCAACTTTTTATCTCTTCAGATGTTTGCGGATTGTTTCAGCGTTGCGCCCCTGGGCAATGTCCATCTTGGCGATTTGCTGCGAATACCATACGTCGGACATATCAGGGCGGCGCTGTTTCAACGCCCGGTATTCTTTCTGCCATCTCTCATACATGGCTTGCTTCTCCAACTTGCGCGCTTCGCGTTTCACAGTGCTGGGGGTATAGCGGCTGTCCCCGGTAGTCGCCATATCCACCAGTTGCCGGATAGCGTCGCCGTCCACGGAATAGCCCTCTGCCCCGTAACGCACACGCTCTGCCACTGGCACGGTGTTTTCTCCGGCCACCAATTCCAACCGCTCACCCGCTCTCAGGCAGACCATCTGGCTGCGCTTCTTGCCCGTCACAGGGCCAAGCTCCCACAACTCGGCTCCGGCCTTGCGTTGGCTCTCAGGCCGCAATCCCAGGCTCTGCGCAACAAACTTGCCCACAGCTTCCGCGCCGCATCGCCACTGCCTCAGCCGGTCGGCTGTCACAGGCACCCGGTTAATGTCATCCCGCTTGTCACATACAACAAATGAGGCCGATTCGTCCCTGCCGTCAGACACCGTATGTACCGGCATCGTGCACGCCTGCTCACAGCCGGGGCATACCACACTAACAGCCGGACTCGCCTTTACAAGCAGTTTTTGCGATTTCAGTTCCCGCACAGCCTCTGCGGGCCAATGGCTCAATTCCTCTTCGCTTACCAGCGCCGCTGCGTCCCGGCTGGCCTCTACGCGCTCCAGAAGCTCCAGAAGCGCCTCCACGGGCGTCATGCCTCAGCAGCCTCCGCTTCGGCCGATTCCATGCTTTCCGTTGGCTCTCTCGGCTCAATGCCAGAGTCCACCAGCATCTGGCGCAGCTTCAGGTCTACATCGTCATACTTCAGTGAGCAGGAATTGGGATATGTGATGCGAATGGTCACGGATTTGGGCGGCTTCTTGACATCCACAATGACCGCCGCCGCAAGTTCCACCTGGGTCACGTAATAATGGCGCAGCGGAATGGACCGGGCCACCTTGTCCAGCAGATCGTAGATGGCTTCCCGGTTGGCGGAGGCATCCGCCTCCAGCGTGATGCGGTCTCCCTTCACAACCTTTGAGGTAAGCCGGAGTTTTTTCACTGCCACGCCTTGAATCCCGCTTTCCGGGCTGTAGACAAACTGAAAACCCCGCTCCCGCAGTGGATTCAGATCGTAAATACTGTCATCCGATGGGTCCGGCGGCAGCTCGGACAACTTCAGAATTTCCGTGGCAAACATCGCTTGCAGAGGTTCCACAGCCCTATTTGCTCCGCGACAATTCAGGTCCAGCGTGCCGTCCTTTTCCGAGTACACATAGACCACTTCAAAGGCTGGATTATGGGGCCTTCGGTCGAACTTTCCCTCAACCCATTCCACGCTCTGCTGCGAGTAGTCCTCCGGGTAAGCAAAGAAGTAATCCAGTTCGCCCCGCCGGAACGCCTCCACCACACAGTTTTTGCCCCGGCCCTCGGTGCGATGAAAATAGTCACTTATGCCCGCCGCCAGCGCGCGCCGCCCGTCTTCATGCGCGGATGCCTCCTCGTGCGGCAGCCCTTTCCGTTTTCGCCAATAGGGCAAGGTGTCGGCGTGGTAAAACATCGTTGCGCCCTTCCAGAAATCCGGGTAATCCAGAAAAGCCATCATCGCCCGCTCCGGATGGCCGTCCAGCGCCGCCAGCTTCTCCACAAACTCCGCGAACGCTTCCGGCGCTTCCCGGAACTGCCACGCCGCCTCATCCCGGATCGCGCACCAGCCTTTCTCGCAACTCAGCGCGTGAATCTCGCGTAATTCGGCATCCATCGCGTTGCGCTGGTTCTCCGGCAGTTCCAGCCAAGCTGCAAACAGCGCCTCCGGCTGGGTTTCCTTCAGGGATTCAAAATCCAGTTCTGCGAGCACCTTGCGCCATTCAAAGTAGCGGGCAAGCAGCCGGTTTGGCATCTGCCGGAAGAAATCTCGCGTGGAATAGTGATGGCCCATAATCCCTTTTCCATCGAACACAAGCTTTCGGGGCTCTTGGACATAGTAGGATGTTGCTGTACCTAACGATAGCGCAATCTTGTACCAAATGCGCGGGATCTCGGGTAATCCTATTCGTCGCACTATTGTTTAAGCGTAGGCGTGAAGGGGCTTCCGAAAGGGCGTGCAATCGCCAAAGACAAGAACGCCCCGTCTCCGGGGCGTTCAAAGGTCGCTCATTGAGCGGAGCCTTACGACGAAAGCTTACTAAGAATAGTCAGGCAATCGCCGCTCAAGTACACTGATGACTCTTTTACCTCATTGCGTTCGTGAAGTCAATGGAGACTTGGAGATCGTTTATGTCTGAAAGAGATGTTCCCACTCAGCCTTATGTATTGGGTCTTGACCTTGGTTCAGCTTCGCTGGGATGGGCGTTAATTGGTATTGACGCCATGGAGAGGCCGTCCTCTCTGATCCGCGCGGGCGTTCGCATATTTGAGCCCGGCGTGGATGGATCGGCACTAGATATTCAACAAGGAAAAGACCAATCGAAGGCCGTTGACCGTCGCGAAGCCCGTTTGCATCGCCGTCAATTGCGCAGACGTGCAGCGCGGCAACGCGACTTGTTTGGTGTCCTGCAGAGTACAGGACTTCTACCGACCGGTGACGACAAAGGAGCAGGGATTGGTTCAAAACAACGGCATCGAATTCTCAACGATCTCGATCTGATTCTAGCGAATCGATATAGAACAGGCAGGGACCAAGAAACATTTGGCCAAATGCCTCTCTATGCGCTTCGTAAAAAAGCTCTCTATGAGCCGCTTGCATTGGATGAACTAGGCCGTGTTTTCTTTCATCTAAGTCAGCGCCGCGGTTTTCAGTCCAATCGCAAGGAGGTCAAGAAAAAGACAAAGGACTCTGAAGATCAGGGGCAGGTAAAGTCGGCAATCCACGAACTCGAGCAGGCGATCCAAACTGCCGGTGCAAAGACGCTTGGTGAATATCTTGCCGGAATCGATCCGCACGAGCAAAAAGTTCGACGCCAGTGGACAGGCAGGAAGATGTTTGAAAAAGAGTTCGAGAAGATATGGGACAAGCAAAAGGAATACCATGCTGAGCTACTTACACCGGAGTTGCATGACCGCATCTGGAGCCTTCTCTTCTTTCAGCGGCCCGTTTCGGCGCAGAAGCATCTGGTCGGTAAATGCGAACTGGAACCCGGCAAACGGCGCGCGCCGTGGGCGGTGCTGCCAGCACAAGAGTTCCGGGTGCTGCAAAAGGTCAACGACCTCCGGCTAATCGAAGAGAACGGAAACGAATTGCCGCTGAATGAGACTGGACGGGCTGCCGTTTTCGATCTGCTGGAGAATCACGGAACACAAACCTTTGCGAAGATCAAACAACACCTCGGCCTACCCAAAACAGCACAATTCAACCTCGAACGCGGCAAAGCGAAGGAGCTAAAAGGGAACATCACTGCACAATCCATGCGAAAAGTCTTCGGAGAACGCTGGAAGGAATTCTCAGAAGGAAAGCAAAACCAGATTATCGAAAATTGGCGCAACAGCGAAAAGGATGAGGACCTGAAGCACGAAGCAATGGAGCATTGGGGACTGGATGAAGCAGGCGCAAATGTGCTAGTGAATGAAAAAGCTCCGGGTGACTATTGCTCATTGTCTCTTGTAGCACTCGGTAAGATTCTTCCCTTGATGCGAGCAGGAAAATCCTTTAAAGAAGCCGAGACGGAAATCTACGGTAACCGATTTTCCGGAGCGACGGTTCACCCCATCATTCCCGTGCTGCGCCCGCACCGTAAGCACTTCCGTAACGGCACACCTCCGCCCCAAGACACACTCATGGCCAGCATTGCCAATGGGCTGAGGAATCCCGCCGTTGAGAGGTCCATCACGGAAATGCGGAAGGTGGTCAACGCAATTGTGCGCGAGTACGGAAAGCCTTACGAAATCCGTATTGAACTGGCTCGCGAACTGAAAAAGCCTCGGTCAAAACGGCTGAATGAAACCGCGAATAATCGTAAGCGTGAGGCCGAGAACAGGGCGCTCGCTGAGCGCATGCACAAAGAATGCGGCATCCCGCAGCCGCCCTCCCGTAAGGACCTGGAAAGAGCAAAGCTGTGGGTTGAACAGAATCAAGGCGAATGCCCCTACACGGGCAAAAGGCTCCCTGTCTCCCATATGAAAAATCAATAGTTAGGGAAGGAATGGATGAACCTTTTTCCCGGGACCTGGACCGGATGCTCGGGAAGCGTGTGTCACTCGGTCCGCGATCGCGCATCCAAATCTGACGGAACTTCCCCCTCTCCAATGAGGTAAGTGTTTGAAAACCGTGGAGTAACTGTGTTTTGTGGTGACCAGTGTAGGCATGTAGATGACTATCGTGTACTTGTTTTGTGGAAGTTTTCATGATATATAATACGCATGTATATCGCACGCGTCCCCAATCGCACCTCGCCTCCGGCTATCCTCCTGAGGGAGTCCTTCCGCGAAGGCGGCAAGGTGAAGTCTCGCACCTTGGCCAACATCACTTCCTGGGCTCCGGAACGGATCGAGGCTCTGGATCGCGCCCTTCATGGAGACTTCGATCACGCCGCCCTCAGTGAACCGACCGTGGGTCCTGCCTTCGGCTTGTTGTATGTGCTCAAGCAGGTTGCCGATCAGATCGGCATATGCCAAGCGTTGGGTTCAAGAGAAATCGGCAAGCTGGGGCTGTTTCTGGTGCTGGCCCGGATCGCTCATCAGGGCTCGCGTCTGTCGGCCGTGCGCTGGGCCGAAGGGCATGCGGTGGCCGAGGTGCTCGGACTGTCGGGTTTCGACGAAGACGATCTATACGATGCCCTGGACGATCTTGCCGAGCGCCAGGAGAAGATCGAGCAGGCTCTTTACCGTCGCTATCGGCAACAGAAGAAGAATCCACCGCGGTTGTTTCTCTATGACGTGACCAGCAGTTATCTGGAGGGAGAGCACAACGAGTTGGGTGCCTTCGGTTACAACCGCGACGGCAAGCGTGGCAAACTGCAGATCGTCATTGGTCTGCTGACCGATGAGCAGGGCGAACCGCTGGCGGTACGTGTCTTTGAGGGCAACAACGGGGATCCGACCACGGTCGCCGATCAGATCAAAATCCTGCAGGAACAGTTTCAGGTGACGGAGTTGGTCTTTGTCGGAGACCGGGGCATGGTGAAGAGCAAGGGTAAGCAGGCTCTTCATCAGGCCCAACTGCATTACATCACCGCTCTTACCGATCCTCAGATTCGCCGTTTGCTGGGCGAGGGCATCCTGCAACTGCCCTTGTTCAGCGAGACGATCTGCGAAGTCGAGCATGAGCAACTGCGCTACGTGCTGCGCAAGAACGAGTCGGAAGCCCTGCGCATCCAACGGCGCTTGACCGACAAGCTCGAGAAACTGGAAGTCCGCATCCAGGTGCGCAATCAGAAGGTACAACAGCAACCATTGTGCAAGCCGGAGGCCGGATTACATCAACTCCAGCTTTGGGTGCAACGGCACAAGATCGAAGAACTGATCCAACTGCGCCTGGAAGGCGGCCAGATCGTTATGGAACTCCAACAGCAGGCCATGGCCAGGCATCTGGAGTTGGCCGGCTGCTATGTGATCACTACCGATGTTGCCGGCACCGAGATGGATGCCCAGCATGTGCACGACAGCTACATGGCACTGCAAAGGGTGGAGCGGGATTTTCGCGCTATGAAGACCGGCGCACTGGAAGTACGGCCCATCTTCGTGCAGAAGGCCAGCCGGACAAGGGGCCATGTCTTCTGCTGCATGTTGGCGCTGAAGCTGGCACGGGAGATGGAGCGACGGCTGCGTGCCACCTTCGGAACCACCGGGGACAATCCTTACGCCGTCACGCTGCCCGATGCCATGGCCGCACTGAGCCGCTTGTGCCTGTTGAATTACCCGGCAAACAAAAGTGGAGATGTGGTTACCAAGCTTCCCCATCCCAATGATGCCCAACGAAGGATCTTGCAAGCGTTCCATGTCAGCTTACCAAGGCTGTAGTTACCCAGACTGTAGGCAGACACTATAAACACCGAGAATAGGTGCATGTCGCAACATTTCAAATACTTGCAAGAGAATTTATGCTTTCTTCCAAAAGGAAGTTCCGTCTGATTCCATGAGTGCGTTCGGCACGAGCACACCGCTGCGGAATAGTGCGGTGGAAACCATCGAATTCTCAGCCTGATACCGACTGAAATACTCAGGTTGTCGACTCGCTCAATAGCTTCACAACACTGACACTGGTGCAAAACATCGGGCACGCCAATTGGTAAAGCGCAATCCAGATTCATTGAGGATCAATGCACGTGAGTCATCGAATATGGCTTTCCAAGACTTCGCATTGACCATATCGCGTCGCTCTTCGTGCTCATCTGGAAGCGGAGTTCGCCGCCTCTCATTATCTCCTCGTGACGTAGGTATAGACGAGAGAGTGGCTTGCCATTCAGAGTGACCATCTTGATATAGGCATTTGCCTTACTCATGTTCTCGGCAATGATGGTGAAGGTTTTACCATTGGGAAGATGCAAAACGGCTTTGTCGACGAATGGCCGGCCAATTACATACTCATTCGACCCTGGAGCAACCGGGTAGAAACCCATCGAAGTAAAGAGCAGCCAAGCCGACATCTGACCAAGGTCGTCATTACCAACAAGCCCGTCGGGGGTTGGACGGTACTGTGATTCAACAATTTGGCGCAGCCTCTCCTGCGTTCGAATTGGAGATCCAGCATAGTCGTAAAGATAGGCGAGGTGATGGCTAGGCTCATTCCCGTGGATGTACTGGCCGATCATGCCGCTAATGTCTTCAACTTCGGAATATTGATGTGGATCAACCTTTGCATCAAACATTTCATCGAGCTTTGCAATTAACTTCTGCTTTCCACCCAAGATATCGATCAGTCCTTGCACATCCTGTGGCTGATACCAAGAATATTGCCAGGCATTTCCCTCAGTAAATCCGCTTCCGGCGCCCGCTCGAGAAGGATTGAAGGGTGTACGGTACCTCCCATTCGCGAAGCGTGGTTCAGCAAAGCCATCTTTGACGTTGAATACGTTCCGCCAGTTCCCAGCTCTCTTGAAGAATCGTTTCGCAACTTTATCCCGCCCCATGGCGCTCGCCATCCGCGCAATTGTCCAGTCATCGAAGGCATATTCAACCGTCTTTGAAACTGCCTCATCGTCATCATCAATCGGCACATATCCGAGGCGCATATAATCATTGAGATGCCCGTATGGACCATACGACGCACTGGCAATCGCCGCGTCGAGCGCTTCCTGAGCATCAAAACCTCGAATTCCCTTCATGTATGCATCAACTATTTCTGGCACCGCATGGTACCCTATCATGCACCATGTCTCGAGTCCTTCTTCCTGCCAGACTGGTAGAACACCGAATGGGCTCTCCCGCCAAGAGGCGAGCATCGAGTTCACCAAATCGTCGGTGCGTTTTTCCGGTTCGAGAATCGTCATGAGCGGTTGTTCAGCCCGATAGGTATCCCATAGACTTAGATTCGAAACAAAGTTAAATCCCTGCGCCTTGTGGACTTGATTGTCCGGCCCTCGATACCTACCGTCGACATCCATGTCTAAATTTGGCGATATTAGGGCATGGTACAGCGCGGTATAAAGGCTCTTTTCCATTGCCGGCGAGGCAGTAATATCCAGTTTTTGTAGTTGCCTCTCCCATGTAGCGGATGCCGCCTCATGGACTCGGTCAAAGTCGAAGGCCGGAACCTCGGCCTTCATGTTTGCAATAGCGCCTTCTTCACTTACTGAAGACAAAGCCACCTTTACGATAAGTGGCTTGGCCTGTGGCTTGAAGTCAAACACCGCAACAAGACCTCGCCCTTGAATCGCTTGTTTCATTCCTGGCGTATCGCCTGGAGGCGCGAAACCCCAATATACGATCGGAGATGATTCAAGGTCGTACAGCCGATGCTTCGCAATCGGCCGAGAAAACCGAATCGCAAAATAGAGATGGCGATCAGGTGCCCATCCACGAGTTTCGCGCATCCCTGTCACTGTGCCGTCTTTACGGATTCGTAAGCGCGACCAAAGAACCTTGCCGGGATAGTTGTAGATTGAAGATCTAAGATCAAGCAGAACGTGTTGCGATTTGCCAGCAGGGTATGTGTATCGATGCACACCAACATGCTGAGTCACTGTCAGCTCGACGTGAATGCCATAATCCAACAGATCCACCGCATAGTACCCAGGTTCAGCCCATTCTCGCTTATGGCTGAAACGTGACCGGTAGCCGGAACCAGGCTCGCCAATCTTACCGGGGTTCAGATGTACTTTGCCTGAGATCGGCTGAAGTAGAACATCGCCAAGATCGGAATGACCGCTGCCCGAGAAATGTGTGTGCGAAAAACCGAGGATCGTTGTGTCTTCGTATCGGTAGCCTGAAGCCCACTTGTAGCTGTGCTTAAACTGACGAATTTGCGTGTCAGGTGACAATTGAACCATCCCGAAAGGCACTGTTGCGCCTGGAAACGTATGCCCTTCGGGGCCAGTTCCAATAAACGGATCCACTAGCCTCAGTTTTGTTCCATTAAAATGCGGCCGCCGCTGTGAGGCACGGCTCGGGATACCGCAAATCAACAAGGTGCCGGTAGCCAAAAGCACGATGCACGTCCAAGCAGTGCGAGCGACCTTGACGCGGGGATTTGGATTCATGACGCTGCTGAAGCAACTCCTTTTAGCTGGCGTTCAACGGAAATGAAGGCGCCCACTGATGGACCCCGATGTTCTTGTCCCGGCGTAAGTGAGAATTTGGCGGATGCCGAGCGGTGGCGCGAGAGCCCCGCATCCTCTCATTCCGGATAACAGGGAATTTCAATTCCCTGTTATCCCACAATAAATCCCCTGTTCCGAATTCGCTCTTTCACCCTAGAATCGGACACAAATGCATGCAAAGACTAAAGATTTCAAATTCACTTTACCCGAAAATGCGCACACTTCCCTGTATTTTTCCCTGTTATCGGAAATTTCCCGAACAGAGAGAGGCTCGCAGCAGACTCTATCCTCCGCCATCAGCCCTTCCGTCTCATTCAATATATATTGACGATAACGCAAAATGAATCAGCTATTGGCTCGATTCCGAAACGTACCATGTGTCTGTTCTGCATAGCTATGTATGGCTATTTTGCATGACCAAGACCAGCGCGCATGACCACGAAAATGCGCGCCAACCCGAAGCAGACGAAAATAATCCTCAAAAGCGACGCAATTTTTCTGTCGGTCCGCTGCCGCACAATCGAAAGGGTTTCGATTCTGGTAAAGCAGATCTAATGCATCTCGATCCGTTCAGGGGATTGCGATGCCTCGGTTCCATCAGCTTCTGCTGCAGGCCCTAAAGGCTCATCGATAGACAGGAATCAGAGCCTTCTGCAGCTGTTTTCGCGCCTCTTACCAAATCGCTCTTTCATATCACTCGATTCTCCCTGTCAACGAGAGTTTGGCGAATCTACGTTGCCGGAGATGTGCCCGGGTTCTGCCGAATAGGCATTCTCATGGCAAGGTGTGCCGCCACACATCATGCCGGTAACACCCTTGCCTTCGGTTATGGTGTAGATGCGGTCGACGGCGGGCAATCCCAGTTTCTCCACGGCGCCGCTAGGCCAGTGGATGACCACTTGATCAACTTTGTTCACTTCGCCCAGCCCGAAGTGGACGCGCATGTCGTTCGAAGAGAGATAGCTTCCACCGCTGAGGACGTCCTCACGCTGACGGATGCCGCCAGCGGTGAGGTAGACCGTAGAGCCCACGGCGTCGCGCGGGCTTTTCGGCCCGCCAATGAGCTTTATCTCGACCCAGTGGTGGTGGTCGGGATTCACGTTCCGCAACAGCACGGGGACGCCGTCCATATTGTTGATCACGACATCGATCTTGCCGTTGTTGAAGAGATCGCCGAAGGCGGCTCCGCGGCCTACGCTGACCACGGCGAGGCCCGTGCCTTCCACAGCCGGCACCAAAGAGAATTTCCCATTCTTCAGATTGTGGTAAAGCAGTGGGCGCTCTGCATAACTTGTGCCCCATTTGGGGTGTTGGTCAACCTGCGGATAAACATGGCCATTGACGATCAGCAGATCTTTCCAGCCGTCATTGTCGTAGTCGAGAAAGCCGTCTCCGAAGCCCACAAAGGGAATGGAAGACTGGGCGATACCGGCTTCGTGACTTACATCGGTGAATGCTCCGGTACCGTCATTCTGAAAGAGGATATTGGATTCGTCCGCGAATTCAGTATTGACGATGTCGAGATGGCCATTGTTGAGATAATCTCCGGCAGCGATACCCATGTTGCCAACCTCGTGGCCGCTGCCATTGAGTGCGTAGCCGCTGATGTAGCTATCGTTCTCGAAAGTTCCATTGCCTTTGTTCATGTAGAGATAGTTGGGCGTGGAGTCATCGGCCACCAGCAGGTCGGGCTTGCCGTCGTTGTTCACGTCGGCAAAGAGAGTGCCGAGTGCGTAGTATCTGCTGGGATCGTTCACTCCCAGTTTCTTGCTTACGTCGGTGAAGGTGCCATTTCCGTTGTTGTGGAACAGATGGTCAGGTTCTCCCAGCAGGCCGCGTGGGCCGCACATCACCTGCACACCCCAGGACTCGCAGTGGGCATAGCCCACGGCCTTCGAACCGGAGATCGGCGGGTTCCTCAGGTCAAGGTGGATGTAGCCACCCACGAATAAATCCAGATAGCCGTCACCGTCGTAGTCGCCGAATGTGGCGCCGGTAGACCAAAAAGGCGTGCCTGTCCCTGTGTCAGGCGTCACCCCGGCCTGCTGGGCGACGTCAGTGAAGGTGCCGTTGCCATTGTTGCGGTAAAGCCGGTTCTTACCATAGTTGGTTACATAGATATCGGGCCAACCGTCGTTGTTGTAATCGCCCACCGCACAGCCGAATCCCCACCGGTCATTGGTGACACCTGCGAAATTAGCTACGTTCGTGAAAGTGCCGTCGTGGTTGTTGCGGAACAGCGCGGCATGGGGTGGTGTGGCTTTGCCGTCCAGAGCCTTGTAAGTCGAACCGTTCACCAGGTATATGTCCAGCCAGCCATCTTTGTTGTAGTCCAGCAGGCACACGCCTAGCCCTTTAGCTTCCAGAATCAGGCGCTTTTGAGGAGTCCCGGCGGTGTGATGCCATACGGTAAGGCCAGCCTGCTTGGCAACATCCCGAAAGACAATGGGGCCATTCTTCACAAAACCGCCTGCCGTAATTGGCCGGTGCCGGCTGTCGAAAACCGCTTTCTGCGCGCCCGCATTAGCTATCTCTCCCATTGATTGGACCTGGCTGCCCGCCGCTGGGGAATGAGGAGGTGTAGCAAAAATCGGCTTAGTGCTGACGGAAAGAAGAGAGAAGAGTAAAACCGAATAGACGAATCTCAAGGTCAACCTATAAAGCACGCCAAACCTCAATGTAGAGCGCCGGCAGCACAAGCGCGCTGATTCAAACTGCAAGATCTACTCCTCTATAGACATCGTATATTAGTGCAAGCTTGTGCCGCCTCGTGCGAGTGAAATCGTGAGGTTTCTGTTTAGGCTAACGTAAAGTAGAACCATTTTCGGCAAGCAGGTTGTCACTGCCCACCTCAACCTGCGTGATCTCGTCATCCTCCCCCAAGTCGCGTTTAGCACCGCTGAATGACTCGACTTTTCCTGTCCGCTTTGCACGGAATTTCAATATAGAGGTATTAGCACGGTACACTTTGCGTTTTGCCAGGCGGAACGGCCGCCCGAGGACTGGCCAGCGCCTGAATCTGCATCCCGGCTGGCTTGGCTGCCAGCAGCCCTTAGCTTGAAATCCCCAACGGATAATGATGCACGAACAATCAGCACGGCAGATTGTCCTACCTATGGTTCGATAAAGAACTGCGGTCTGCCATTTCTATCGCAGAACCATCACAACTCTGGAAACAGGATCTGCGACAGAATCAACGCCGATCATGCTCGCTCGACCTCGAATTCGTAGACATTGACACTAAGAGGCGGAATCTGCAGGGTCTCAGGCAGCGATTTCTGAGGCGATTCAACGATTGCAACTTCGGGCTTTTTGCCTGGCTGATTCTCCGCATTCACGCCGGGCGCCGCGATCTGTGAAAGTTTCCCTGGCCCGCGCAGTTTCACTCCCGCAATCCGCGGTGAAATCTCATGCGCCTCTTCCGAGGGGTTCACCACAGAAAGCAGAAACTTCTTTCGATCGCCGGAGAACGCCGCAACGATATCCAGAGGATAGGTAGGGCTTCCGATTGGCGACACGGGAACATCCACAAAAGGAGTACCGCTTACCGGTTGCTGTGGAGAGTTCCCGCCCACCTGCACCGGCCGCGCACCGGCAAAGTGCGTTCCCATGATCTTCATTACCAGGCCCGCAGCCGAATAGCCCACTGCCTCGCCGGTATTGTCGATCAGCACCGTGTAGAGGCCTCCCGTGGGGCAACTGGCCGCCACCATGTCAGAGTGACGAAACAGTTCATTCAAATATAGAGCGTAAGAAAGCGGCGTCACCATTCCTGGCGGCCGATGATTCTTGCCGTCCGCCGACCGGTAACGAACGCCCCATTCATCAAAAATGAACTTGATGTTCCGCTCTTTCAGCGACGGCATCTTGTCCAGATACTTCTGCCACGCTTCAAGCGCTTCGCCGATGCGGTTTGCCATCCGGCGAGTTTTGAACTGCAGTGCATCCTGTACGTTCACGAAGCGCTGCTTCTGTGCGTCGAACTTGAGGTCGGGATATGCATACGTATGTTCCGACACATGGTCAATGTTATCGGCGCAATTCGCCAGAAGCCATCCGTCCCAGTCATTCAGACTGCCAAACTCATAGGGTAGTTTGGCGGTTACCGGCGGCTCCCACTTATCGGGAAAGAAATCGTTCTTCTTCTCCGCGCCGCCAATTGACTTTTCGCAGATGCTTGCTCCGCTTACCGTCACCTTAATATTCGGATCCACCGCCTTCATCGCCCTGACAATGTAGTTATGTTTCACCCAGTATTGATTCAGCGACATGTGTCCGAACTGCCAGGGGCCGTACATCTCATTCCCGATGCACCATAACCGTATGTTGAATGGCTCCGGCTGACCGTTATCCGCGCGCAGTTTCCCCAGGCGCGTGTCGGTGGAACCGTTGCAATACTCCACTTCATCCGCTGCGTCGCGAGCATCCCCGAACCCGCTGTTGATCGCCAAATACGGCTCCGCTCCAAGCAGCCGGCAGAACGCGATAAATTCGTGGATACCCACATCGTTCGGCTCGATCCTGTTGCTCCACATCGGCTGAGGACGAGGCGGGCGCTTATCCCGATCACCAATCCCATCGCGCCAATCGTAGGCGGAGACAAAGTTGCCGCCCGGCCACTTGGCCATCTTGAAACCAGCTTCCTTGTAAAGCTTGATCATGCCGGAGTGAAATCCCTCGACGTTGTCGGCGGGCATTAGCGACACGGTACCAACGTGAAACGTGCCGCTGCCCGTGCCCACGATTTCAAGTCGTGCGTTTTCGGTATCGGTAGTTGGAGTGAACTTCAAGGGGAATTTCCGGTACTCGGCCGAGAGAGAGGAAATCGGTACGGTCTGTGAGTCACCGAGGCCGGATCCCCACACCAAGCGAACTTCAACTTTTGCGTCGGGATTGCCTTTGAGATAGATCCGGCCTTCATAACTCTTGCCCCCAGCCACACCCAATCCGCCCTGCTGAATGCCACGCGGCGACGAGCCGGCGAGCTGGATGCGCGGGCTGTGAGCGCCAACAAACGGCTGCACGGTATCCATCTCGACCGATCCTTCCGGACCAACGGGCTTCCATGGCTGCCCCATAAAGCGCCGGAAGAAGGGGTTCACCTTTGGCGGCGGCGCATTGGTAATAACGTGCGCGAACTTTCGGTCATTCAGCATTTCGGCCCATACTCGAGTCGTAGCCGGTTCCATGTATCCACCGAAGATAAGCGGAGTCACCGGTTCGCCGATCTTGCTCGCATCGATCGTCGCTTCAATGTTTCCGGCCGGAGCAGCAAACGCCGCCATCCCTGGCTGCATCATTGCGGTGCCCGCTACTGAGGCCGCCAAAAACTCACGTCGGTTCATTGGCATCCTGTCTCTCCCTGTGTTTTGAGTCGTTCTAATGCAATTAACACTCTGCTCCACTCATGAATCACAATTCCGCGAATCAGGTCAGTAGAACCGCTTGAGGCTCTTGAGGCTCTGCTACCTGATTCGGACATCATTCCGCTCACGCATTCTCGACCTCAAACTCGTAGACGTTGACGCTAAGAGCCGGAACTTGCAGGTTTTCAGGAAGCTCTTTCTGAGGTGATTCAACGATTGCAACCTCAGGCTTCCTGCCGGGCAGATTGGCCGCATTCACGCTGGGCGCTGCGATTTGTGAAAGTTTCCCTGGCCCGCGCAGTTTCACTCCTGCAATTCGCAGTGAAATCTCATGCACCTCTTCCGAGGGGTTCACCACGGAAAGGAGGAACTTCTTTCGATCGCTGGAGAACGCTGCAACAACATCCAGAGGATAAGTAGGACTTCCGATTGGGGATAAGGGAGCATCAACAAAGGGAGTGCCACCTGCCGGATGCTGCGGAGAATTGCCGCCGACCTGCACCGGCCGCGCGCCGGCAAAGTGTGTTCCCATGATCTTCATCATCAGCCCCTCAGCCGAGAAGCCCACGGCTTCGCCGGTATTGTCGATCAGCACCGTGTAAAGACCTCCCGTGGGACAACTGGCCGCCACCATGTCGGAGCGACGAAAGAGCTCGTGCAGGAAGAGCGCGTAGGAGAGCGGTGTGACCATTCCGATCCGCCGCCGAAAGTCGCGCTTTCCATTCACCGAATGGTAGCGGCAGCCCCATTCATCGAAGATGAACTTCATGTTCTTTTCTTTGATCGACGGCATCTTCTCAACGTACTTCTGCCACGCATCAAAGGCTTCGCCAATGCGGTTTGCCATCCGGCGCGTTCTGAGCTGCAACGGATCGCTGGAGACATCCTCGAAATGCTGCGTCTTTACGTTGAATGCGAGATCTGGATAGCAGTAAGTATGCTCGGAAACGTAATCGATGTTGTCGGCGCACTTGGCCAGCATCCATCCATCCCAGTCATGGGTGCTCCCAAACTCATAAGGCAGTTTCTCAAGCAGCTGAGGCCGCCACATGTCCGGGCTGGCAAGGGTGTGCTGCTCGGCAGCACACCAGGATTTTTCGCAGATGCTGGCCGCAGCCGATGTCACCTTGATAGTGGGGTCCACCTTCCTCATTGCCTGAACAATGTCGTTATGCTTGTCCCAGTACTGATTCAATGACATGTGCCCGAACTGCCAGGACCCGTACATCTCATTCCCAATGCACCACAAACGGATGTTGAACGGCTCCGGCTGACCGTTATCCGCGCGCATTTTTCCCAGGCGCGTGTCAGCCGAACCGTTGCAGTACTCCACTTCTTCCGCCGCAACGCGCGCCTCCCCGAATCCGCTATTGATCGCCAGGTATGGCTCGGCATCCAGCAATCTGCAGAAGGCAACGAATTCGTGAATGCCCACATCGTTTGGCTCGATCCTGTTTCCCCACATCTGTTGAGGCCGCGGCGGGCGTTTGTCCCGATCGCCGATGCCGTCGTACCAGTCGTAGCCGGAGACAAAGTTGCCGCCTGGCCACTTGGCCATCTTGAAACCAGCTTCCTTGTAAAGCTTGATCATGCCAGCGTGGAATCCCTCGATGTTGTCGGCTGGCATAAGCGACACGGTACCGACGTGAAACGTGCCGCTGCCGGTGCCCACGATTTCAAGTCGCGCGCTTTCGGTATCGGTAGTTGGAGTGAACTTCAACGGAAATTTCCGGTACTCGGATGAGAGAGACGAGATCGGTATGGTTTGCGAGTTACCAGGGCCGGATCCCCACGACAGCCGTACAACTACTTTGGCGTCGGGATTGCCTTTGAGATGAATCCGGCCTTCATAACTCTTACCGCCAGCCATACCCAATCCGCCCTGCTGGATGCCGCGCAGCGACGACCCGTCGAGCTGGATGCGCGGGCTGTGAGCGCCTACAAACGGCTGCACCGTATCCATCTCAACCGATCCTTCCGGTCCTACCGGCTTCCATGGCTGCCCCATAAAGCGGCGGAAGAAAGAGTTCATCTTCGGTAACGGCGCATTGGTAATAGCGTGCGCAAATTTCCTGTCATTCAGCATTTCGGCCCACACTCGAGTCGTAGCCGGTTCCATGTACCCACCGAAGATAAGCGGAGTCACCGGTTCGCCGATCTTGCCCGCATCGATCATCGCTTCAATGTTTCCTGCCGGAGCAGCAAACGCCGCCATCCCTGGCTGCATCATTGCGGCGCCCGCCACCGAGGCCGCCAAAAACTCACGTCGGTTCATTGGCACGTTCTCTCCCTTGTGTCTTGAGTTGCTCGTCGATTTTCGTAGAGGTGAATTCGGCAAGATCACTTCTACTCAATTGACGTTCTGCTCTGCTCATGAGTTCCATTTGCGCATATCAACCCAAAACTATTTACATCGATTCCGAGCGTCAGAAGCTCTCAGACAGACGAAAGATGTTAAAGTCATCGCGGAGACCTCAAGGCCGTTTTCTTCCTGCGGTGCTTATTTTGGCGCCTGATGCTGCTTATGCCCCGATTTCATATATCCGGCTTCCCGGTAATAGCGGGCTGCACCAGGTTGCAGCGGCACGTTGCACGCTTTCCAGACATTGTGAATGTTGTAAGAGAAATTCTGATTTGTCCATTGCAGAAGATCCTGGTGCTGGTCCATGGCGCGAGCAACGTCATAGGCGAAGCTATCGGGTGTATCGGCGCGGGTGTAGACCACTGTCCCGTCACGCACGACGGTGGAAATAGGACGTTCGATACCGCGCAGCATGCCAACCGGAATCGTCCCGCGGTGGATTTGCGGTTCCTGCGCAAGTTTTGCCAGTAACGGGTCGGGAAGTCCGAGGTAGTTGAGATCGAATTTCTGGCTCACTTCATTCAAGACTCGAAACTCGGGCGCGGTAGTCATGAAGCCTCCGTGGATGATGATGTCGAAATTAGAGAGATCCGCATGCGAGTTGCCAACATAACCTCCCGCGGCGGTGATCGAACCCACGGAAAGGCCATAATAGGAGAGAATTGCTTTGACCATGCGGTCGTTTGGCGCAGCAAAGATTCGAATCGGCCAGTGTTTCTTGCGAATCTGCGAGAAATCCGTGATGCCGGTACTCGTCTTTGCCGCCACAACGAGATACCATGGCGACTGGATGTTTGCGATCAGACGCAGGTTTTTCATGGGCTTTCGCTTCGCATAAATGCCTGTTCCGTTGTAAGCGCTACATAGAAACTGCAATGCTGTGGCGCCAAAATCCACCGGTCCAAGTCCCGGGGCGTTCGGCGGCGCCATGGCCACTGAGACAGCCGGATCCTTATGGTAAGGAGGCGGCAGCTTGGCTTCAGAGACGATAACGGGAGCTGCGGCGGCGTTGCAGTTGTGGCAAATCTGTACGTTGTAGCCATAGAATTTCATAGCATCTTTGACGACCTGAGCCATGGCACCCCACGGACAGAGCCTGCATGCCCCGCCAAACACCGGTTTTTTCAGGTTGATGCCGGTGCTGTATACGGTACCGTTCTGGGCGGCAATCGGAGCAATCAAAGCAAGCACAAGTACGAGCAGACTGGACACCTTCGACATACTGAACCTCCTTTTTCGGTAACAGCTTTCCACCGGCAAAGAATTTGGCATCTCCATTTTTGACTAGGGGTTAGATGCCTGGTGCTTTCGTCTGAACCGAATACAACGACGTGTGCGTGAGGATGTAGAGCGTACGACGATCCGCTCCGCCGAACACTAAGTCGATGGGCCGCTCAGGAACGTTAATTCTCCCGATGAGCTTTCCTTTCGGGTTGTATACCAGTACTTGCTCCACTGCCAGGTAGACGTTGCCGTTCTTATCCTGTGCTACAGCTTGTCCCCCATCCTCGGCGAAAAGCGTCGTGGTGCCGAAGGAGCCGTCGGGGGTGACGTCAATCTTGTAGGTCTTCTGGTCCGACTGATCTGTGATGTAGACAGCGCGCCCAGGAACAACAGATTCAAGACCAAATGCATGCAGAACATTGGCCAGCTTTGTGCCCCAGCGAAGCACTCCCTTCACGAATGCGTCACTTGCAGGAATGAACACACTGCCATCGGGAGAAACATATTGCCATGGCGTCTTGACCGATAGATCCGGTCTCGCCCAGACACCAACAGGCAAATAGGCCGTCATTCCGGAACGCGGCTGTGCCGGCTGGGGCTTGAGCAACGTCATCTGCGTCTCTGGCGAGCCGGGACGAAAAGAGTAGACAGTTCCCTTCCCCTGATAGGAGACGACTAGCAGATCGCCGGCGCGATCAAAAGCCAGGTTAACGGGATCAAGCGGGTTGTCGCGGACCACGACAGCCTCGGAATTCTGCGAGGACCAACGGTAGATGCGCTGCCGGTGCGCATCCACAAAGTAAAGCCGGCCGGCGGGATCAACGGCAGCGCCAGATATATTGAAGAATCCGGTCGCCAGCTGCTTTACTCGCGCCCCAGGAGCGAGGATAGACGACAAATCGTTCCGCTGGGGCGGAGTGGCCTTGCCCGGTACGTCGAGCCATGCGAATTCCCTCGCCCGGACACGCTTGTGGTGGGTTGCATCAATGAGGGCGTTGTCAAAGGATACCTTGCTGTTGCTATTTACGTGCACATTGCGGAAATGGATATTGCTCGAATCTGAGACCCTGATGGCACAGGGAAAAGGCTGATAGCTGCTGACTACGCGATACCCGTGGTAATTCGCGATGGTGATATTGGACGACTGCTCGATGGACAGAGGGAGTGCGAAGGGACTCTCGCCGCGTTCCTCCTCGGTTTGAAGGGCGTCGATTTCCCAGTTCTTCACCCGCACCAGCTTTACTTCATTGCGGACGTGGTGCTCACTGGAAAGCTCATAGACGTGCCCGGGCGTGTCGGTATCGGAGATGTACATTCCTGCCTGCGCAAACGTGCTCGGCGTCCAGATATCGGCGAAAGTTCCGCCGCCGCCATTGGTCACCCACAAGCTGGGATACTGGCCGTCCCAGCGCCGGAGGATATTGGGATCGGCGGTGTGCGTGTTGTTGTAGGGATTGATCCGGGTTCCATTCGGGGTATTGGTTCCGTGGCCACCCAGAAAGCGCACGTCATCCATGAGAGAATCCGCACCCGCCATCCACAAGGCGCCGACAGCGCGGCTGTTAATTCCGTTCGTGTAAAGACCGATGCCGCTGACGATGTTGTGGCCGCCCTTTGGCGCTTCAAGCAGCGGAACTGGGGTGCCGGGGCCCTGGAATGCCGGCGTGCCGTCGCGAATATCAAATTGCGTCATGCTCGGATGGAGGCCGATTAACACGGTATGCGGACGAAGCTTGATGGTGCCGGTAACGATATAACGCCCCATGGGCACATAAAGAACCCGATGTTCCGCAATCGCCTTGCGAATGGCTGCGGTGTCGTCCGTCTTGTCGTCGCCCTTTACTCCGAGCGAACGAATGTTCACCCACGTGCTCGCCGGAGGGAGCGACGGAATGGCGCCGGCGCCGAAGGGTGGAAGCGAAGCGAGCGGGTGCGCGTTGAAGCTGGTGCGAATACTGCCCACATCTCCGGGGCCCCGCATGACGAGCCCGTGCATGAAGGAGTTGATCTCGTAGGTCTTTGCGGGACTTGCAATATTCCGTCCGCTCTCGCGGAAATGCGCAAAGGTTCTTACGTTCTGACAGGAGGCATGCACAACATTGATCTCCGTCCGTGCGTTTTTCTCGTCGCTGATGGTGATCGCCGGACCTGAGATGTTTTCAAAGCGTGAGTTCTCAACCCACAGCTCATCGGGATAACCTGCGTCGATAGAAATGGCCCGAGGAACATTACGGAACAAGTCGTGAACGAGCGTGAGGCCGGCTTCATGTTCTTTGATTGCGGCGACGCTCTGGCCTTCGAAGGTTGAGTCCAAGAGCGTATATTGCCAGCCGGGAGACGGCATGACCGTGACGATGCCGTACTTGCCGCCGTAGAAATGCAGGTCTTCGCCTTCGTTGCCGATATCTTTGAGCGCGGCGAGGCCTGAGCGAATGTGAAAGTCGATATGAGAAAGATAGCAGTGCTGTGCAACGTGGAACCGGATGGCCACAGCGGCAGGATTGCCCTGGCCCATGTCGAAGTTGACATTGCTCATTGCCGAATAGAAGGTCCCCGGATTCGCATCGGGAATGGTGTTGTTCGGCGGGACGGTCCCCGGTGTTGGGGGACGGTTGGGCCGCATGGGAAAGTGAAAATGCGCATGTTTGCTGTCCGGCCGGCCTCCAGCAAAGAAGAACATGTAACCCAGACCGTTCTGGTAACCCGGAGTATGATCAGCCAGCACGAAAACCGGCCGATGCGCGCCGTAGCCGATAATGCGCACCCCGGGCCAGACATAAATCGTGCGGGTAATCCGGTAGCGCCCTTCCGGGACAAAAACGATCCCCTGAACATGTTCCGCCTCTGCTGCATTAATTGCGGCCTGGATGGCCTGACTGTCATCGCCGATGCCATTGCCATGAACGGGAAACTGCGGGCTGCCAAGATAAATGGCCTGCGGGTCGTCGAGGCGTGTTGAATACACAGATTGTCCGCGCAGCGGTAGAACAAGGCTAAGGAGAAGAACGAGTCCCGACAGAACACTCCACTTCTTCGGAAACCTGGCTGATTCTTGTCTCCAAAAGCGCTTCATACTATAGCGCCTGGCCGCCGGTGGGGGATCTGAATGAGATCTACTGTCGCAAAATTTCGCGAGATGGTGACGGTTTTGTTTAGTCATAAACCAAATCTCTCTTCGAGCCAGCCCAAATGATCCGACCGGTCTCTCGAGTTGCCAGTTGATCTTTACTACGATCACCGCTGAGGCTTACCGCGTTGCGCCCGGTCTGCTGTTCCGTTCTCAGACGTATCCGAATCCAAGTCCAAAAACGATTGCTTTCTCCTCAATTCACATGGTTCATGCGAAGCACCTTTTCGATAAAGCGGACTTGAACCCCGAGCTGGAAATGATAACGCCGCACCTGGTTCTCTCGCGCCGTCGTACACACCAGGAAACCCTTCCTATTGCCGCCATGAACGCCGCGACTCTATCGCATCGGCACTAATCAAGCTGGCAATCCTTCTTCAGCTTGAGTTCCAGTTTGTAAGCAAGTTTGCGAATCGCCGCACGGTTGCGCTGGTTCGGCGGCATGTTGCGCCAGTACAGGATCTTCGCGGTGGGAGGCACGTTCATGGGAACCATCTGAGCAGCTTCGAGAAGGTTTGCAGCGTACTCCGCGGCGTCGAGAATCTTGCCCATCGATTCCGCAGACGGTGGGCGGCCGAATGTGCCCTTGTCCGCGTTCAGCGCCGCCTGAATCTCTTGTACCGCCTTCTCTGCCTGACCCTCTCTGTTGGGAACCGCCCTGACAATCGTTTTCAGATCCCGGTTTCTGTAGAAACCCATGATCGCCGCAACAATCGAAGGATCTCGAACCGTGCCGTCGGGATAGAAGATTCCGTGAATCTCGCCCCAATAGCCGCCGATCATCAGGTTGAACACGTACCACCCCGTTTTGTGCTGCTCTGCGATCTGGATCACCTCGTCATACGGATTGGCGCGCGCAATGCACGCCGTCTCTGTATTGAGAATTGGCTTTCCATATTTTTCCGAAATCCCCTCAGCGATCTTGTAGTCGTCTTCTACAGAGGCCCGGGTAGGTGTGTAATTGTGGAAACTGAGCACATCGACAAGATCCGCAGTGGCAGCCATGTTGGCTGGGTGCACAGTTCCGATGGTCTCTGCATTTACCCCGTCGATCTTCCTCACGTATTTCAGGTAGTAGCGCTCGAATGCGATGATCTGGTCTGCGTGCTGCTTCTTCTCCGCGCCGGTCGCTTTGTTGTAATAGTCGTTCCAGAGCGGCTCGTTCATGATGTCCCACATCAGCAGGCCGGGTTCATTCTTCACCGCGTCCACAATTGCCTTCACATAGGCATCCCCTTCCTTGTGAAATGCGGGCTTCAGCATATCAGGATTCAAACTGTTCCCATTGAACAAAATTGGCAGGGTGGTGAAGCCCATCTGGTGCGAGATGCGGATGTAGTTTCGCAGCCGTGTGATGTACCCCTGAGGGTCTCTCTCATAGGCCTTATAACTGAGCCACATCCGCGTACTGTTCAGATCGAGCCGTTTTGCATAGCCGAGATCTTTCTTAATCGTGGCCTGGTCGGCATACATGCCATAGTTCACGCCGCGGATAAAGCTGTAATCCTTGAGCGGTTTCTCGCCCCGGGCGGTGCCGGCCGTCAAAGCCAGAGCAATCCCCGCCAATACAACAAGACGAGTTTTCATAATGTTCCCTTTTCTCCAGATGGAAGGAGAATTTCCCATTGCATCCCAATGCCGGGATTGGTTAGAACGCGGCCGCTGTAGCGGCGCAGAGTGTTACTGCGCCGCTACCGGAAAGCGATACACGTTGATACTGATGGGAGCGACCGGGATGATCTTCGGGGCATTGCCCATCGGGACCTCCTTGATGGACACCTGCGCCGGTTGGCCGACGGGATTCACGGCATCCAAACTGCTTCCGGTTAACATCCACAGGGTCGAAGGCCCGGACACATGCACACCTGTCACGCCCAGGTCGAACTTCTGTTCCTTGTCCGTTGCATTTACCACCGCAACTTCCAGGTACTTGCGATCTGGCGTGAGCGCCGCGAACATGTCCAACGGATAAGTCGGGCTGCCGGAGCTGACCTTGGGCTCATCCCCGTACTTCTCGCTGTCGGTTGGCGGTTGCGGCGAGTTGCCGTTAAGAGCCACTGGAATCGTTCCCGGAAAATGGGTGCCATAAAGCTCGTACACAAGACCCACAGGATTGATGACGGCGCCGGTCGGCGTGATGTTGAGCGCGGATGTGCCCATGGTGTGCGCCGCCATGGTGAGGAAACTCGTATGCCGCATCATCTCGTCCAGCAGCATTCCGTAGGCGAGGGCCGACTTGAGGTTCGGGCCCATTCTTCCACGGCCCCCGGGGCCGCCATAAGCGTACTCATCGATGGAAAGGAAAATGTGATGGGAAACCATCTTGGGGAAGCGCTTCTGATATCCCTCCCACTCTTCGGCATGACGCAGAATAACGTCGCCGGCATGGCGCGCATATTGCAATGTTGTCGGATCGTACTTCACGTCCGCATCGCGTGAAGGCGCATTCAGCGGCAGCGCCTTTGCCTTCTGTATGTCAAAATGCGTGCCTGCTCCCTCATACCAGTGCTGGGCAATGCCGGAGAAGGTTCCCCAGCAGTGTTTGAGAATACCGCCGGTCCAGTCGACGTCCGTTCCGAACAGAGGAGCAATGTTGTCGACGTACTTGGCGCGGTTCTCTCCCTTTAGAGCCATCGGTTCCAGCATCTTCGCTGAAGCAATCAGTGTGATTGACGGGTCAGCTTTGCGCATCGCGTCTGCAAACTCGTTGTTCTTCAGGACGTAATACTTCAGAGGGGTATATCCGAGCTGGAATGTGCCCCAGGGTTCGTTGCCGATGTTCCAGTACTTGATGTGGTAGGGTGCAGGGTGGCCATCCCTGGCACGTTCCGCTCCCAGCCGTGTAGTCGCGGGGCCATTCATGTATTCGACCTCTTCCATCGCCGAGTGCGCGTCGCCAAAGCCGGCGTTCACGGTAACGTACGGATCGACGTCGATCAACTTGCACAACGTCATGAATTCATTGAGGCCAACATCGTTGGGCTGCATGGCGTGCCATGCATAGTCGAATGTGGGCGGGCGCTTATCGATGGGGCCGACGCCGTTGTACCAGCTCCAGTCGGAAAGGAAGTTGCCGCCGGGCAGACGCCACATGCCGGAATGAAGCTTCTTGAGCAGTGCGATCGTGTCGGGCCGGAATCCGTCGATGTTGTCGGCCGGCATCAGTGAGACGGTGCCGACATGAAAGTTCCCGCTGCCCGTGCCAACGATTTCGAAGGTTCCCTTGTCGGTGTTGGCACCTGAAGTAAAGTGAAGAGGGAATTTTTTGTACTCGGCGGTGATCGCATTGATCGAAACAGTCTGCCTGTCGCTTGCCCCCTCACCCCAGACCAGTGAAACCGTTACTTTGGTGCCGGGTGTCCCGCGAAGGTAGATGCGCCCCGTATACTTCTTGCCCTTCACCAAAGCAATGCCGGTCTGGCTAATGCCGTGCGGAGTCGATGAGTCAAGTTCGATACGCGGACTCTGTTTGCCAACAAAGGGATGGTCCTTGTCCATCACGACAACTTGGTCAGGACCGACAGGACGCCACTTGCGAAGCTGCATCCCGGGGAACCCGCCCCCGCGCCGCGCAGGAGCTTTGGCCTGCTGGGAGGTAATAGGAAAGTAGAATTTCCGGTCGTCGAGCATCTCAGACCACAGGCTGCGATAAATGAGCGGGCCGATATGCTCAATGAAACTGCCGAATATATACTTCGAAACCGGCTGTGCGGTCTGTTGCGTATTGATGTTTACCGTCAGATATTCCGGAACAGTTGGTGTTGCCTGTTGACCAGCTGCCGTAGACAGACACCCCAGAGACATTATCGCCGCTGCGAACAGTGCAATTCGTGTCTTCATTGAGACCCTCCCTTAATTGCGTTTCCCACTTGAGCAGGATTTTCGTTCTAGTTTTCTGGATGGCGGAATAATACATGCCTTCGCTGCATATGCAAGAAAAGGTCACAAAATACCCGCACCTTTATTTCGTATGGTGTAGGCTTTTCACGCTCGTCCATACAGATTCTTCCGTGCATGCACTTGAGTCGGCTCACGTCCAGAAGTCTTTTCGATGGATTCGCTTACACGCCAAGCTACGGCTGCTGCCTCCGCAGAACCGGGGCTTCCCGGCTTGCTAACTCAACAGAATCTTCCGCACTTCACCCTCCGGATCATCGACCATACGGCATTGATTGTCCCAGACCATTGTCTGGTTGCGGTCCGAATCACTCGGCGTCCAGGTCAGGCCGGGCTGGCTGGGGTTTCGGGTCTTGGCAAAGTTTGCCCAGGAAGTGGCCATTTTCCTAGCCAGAGCCTGCGCCTCAGGCGTATTGCCGGTCCCCTGCTCGCAGCGCAGCGTGTTATCGAAGCAGAATTGCAGCTCCGATGTATGCCATGCTCCGGGTATGCCATCGAGAATCGGCGTCTGCCAGGTGAAAAAGTATGTGTAGACAGGTGCTGCATGAAGGTCGTACTTCATCCTTGCCATATCGACCACGTGGTTGCGTCCGCCCAGCCCCGCCACACCGTAAGACAATGTACGGATGCTCTTTTCCGGATGCGCTTTCTTCATGGCTGCAATCAACTCCGTCGCCTTGGCTTCTCCCAGTTCCTTCGCAAGGGTCGCGTGCCACTCCGCCTCGGTGGGTTTGGAAGCCATCCGGTTGCCTTCTTCGCTGACCGAGCCGATCAGCATCGGGATATTCTTCGACAATTCCGGAGCCGTCTCATAGAACGATCGCACCGGGATGATGTTGCCGTCGAGCGTGGGCGTCCAACCCACTCGCGGAGCGGCATTTTTCGGCCTCGGCCCGAAGAAGAAGCCTGTCCGGGGAGGGTTCATGCTGGCTGCGACGGCATTTCCCGCGGCCATCAGCTTCGCCCATGGCATCTTCTGCAGTGAGGCGAGGTCATTCTGCGCAAGGCCAAGCTTCTTCATCACCTGCCGCGAAAACTCTTTGGACTGCTCAGCGCTCGGGATGTCGCCGCCGCCGCCCGACTGCACGGACGCACAATGGTAGAGCTTCGATGCCGACGGCATGGCCATTAAATTGGTCACCTTGGAGCCGCCGCCCGACTGTCCGTAGATCATCACTCGATCCGGGTCGCCGCCAAAGTTCGCAATGTTTTCACGTACCCATTTGAGTGCCGCAACCAGGTCGGTCATCCCCACATTGGCGGAGTTCTCGTAGGCTGGGCCGCCCACCTCGGACACGTCGAAAAATCCCAGAATGTTCAAACGGTGATTCACCGTTACCGACACCACATCGTGATAGCGCGCCAGTTGCGCGCCGTCCTGCGAAGGCAGTTCATAGGCTGACCCAAAGCTGTATCCTCCGCCATGGATGTAAAACATGACCGCGCGGCTGCCTGTCAGGCTCGGCGTCCAGATGTTCACCTTGAGCATATCCTCGCTCTGCCAGCCGTCATCCCAATCCTGAATGAATGTCTGCTCAATCGCCGTCCAGGGGTGGAGACGTTGCGGGCAGTTCGCCCCGTAGGTCAGCGCCGGGAACTCATCCGTAAGCTTCGAGGCGCGGTACTCGTCCTTCCAGGGGACTGGAGGCTTCGCGGGCAACCAGCGGTTCTCGCCGCCGGTGTTCTGGCCATATGGAACGCCCTTGAAGGTGTAGACGCCTCCATCGAGAAAGCCGCGCACCTTGCCGTATTGCGTCTTGGCGACCGCCGTTAGTGGCGGCGTGGAAACGTAGCCGGGTTCCTGGTGGACGCCGGTCTTGATGCTGTCAGACGCATAAGCCGGCTTGCCCAGCGCAGCGGCCGCGCCCGCCGCCGACAACAGCAACGCTTCACGACGATTCAATCTAATGCCATTTCCAGAACTCGTTCTCGACATTGCTTCTCCCTTCAGAATTTGGCTGAACACGCGACTGTTTGCGCCGCTCACTCGTTCATCGCCGGTTGCTCCAGTCTGCCTCGCAGATTCAGCGCATATACGGCCGGGTCGCTGAGAAAATACTGAAACACAGCCGATCAAAGACTACTTGCACCGCGCTCGAAACGATCTTTCGCATGCGTGGGACGCCTGCGCTGGCTCAACTCAAAATGATCTTGCGCGCTTCGCTTACGGGGTCGTTCATCATGCGGCATTCGTTGTCCCAGACCATGGCTTTGTTGGTCTCCGGATCGGTTGGATCCCAGGTGAGGCCCGGCAGGCTGGGGTTGCCGGTCCTGGCAAAGGTCGCCCAGGAAGCGGCCATCTTCCTGGCCAACTCCTGCGCCTTGGGGACATTGCCTGTGCCCTGTTCGCAGCGCTTCACGTTATCGAAGCAGAATTGCAGTTCCGAAGTGTGCCATGCACCGGGGATGTGGTCGAGAATCGGTGTCTGCCAGCTGAAGAAATACGCGTACACTGGCGCTGCCTTCTGCTCATACTTCAACTTGGCCATCTTGACCACGTTGTTGCGCATGAAGAGGGTGTTCAATCCGAAGTGGCTGGGGCACATGAACGACAACGTCTGGATACTCTTCCACGGATACTCCTTCTTCAGCGCGCCGATGATGGCCGTTGCCTTGTTTTCTCCGTAGGTTTTGGCGAGGTTGGCGTGCCACTCCGCCTCGGTGGGATCGGAAAGCATTTGGTTGCCTTCTTCGCTCACCGACCCCATCAACATCGGCACATTCTTCGAGATCTCGGGAGCAACATCGAAGAACGAGCGCAGCGTGATGTTCTTGCCGTCCACGCACGGCGACCACCCTGCCCGCGCCTGTCTGAAAGGAAATGTTCCGCCCCTACCCCGGAACGGAGGATTGACCTTGGCCACGGCCGCATTGCCGGCAGCCATCAATTCATGCCACTCCATCTTTTGCAGTGACGCGATATCATTGGGCTGCAAACCCAGGTCTTTCATGAGCTGGCGAGCCACCTCTGTTTGCTGCTCTTTGCTGGGGATATTGCCGCCACCGCCCGATTGTGCGGAAGCGCGATGGAAAAGCCCCTGCCCAGCCGGCATGCCCATCAACGTGGTCACCTTGGAACCGCCGCCTGACTGCCCGTAGATCATCACTCGATCCGGGTCGCCGCCGAAGTTCGCGATATTCTCACGAACCCACTTGAGCGCTGCAATCAGGTCTGTCATGCCCACGTTCACGGAGTCTTCATAGGCAGAGCCCCCAATGGCCGAAGCGTCGAAGAATCCCAGGATGTTGAGGCGATGGTTTACCGTCACCGACACCACCTCGTGATGGCGTGCCATCTGTGCGCCTTCCTGTGATGGCAGTTCGTAGGCCGACCCGAAGAAGTAGCCGCCGCCATGAAGGTAGACCATTACCGGGCGGCTGCCCGTAAGGCTCGGCGTCCAGACATTCAACTTGAGCATGTCCTCGCTCTGCCAGCCGTCATCCCAATCCTGAATGAATGTCTGCTCGATCGCCGTCCAGGGGTGGAGGCGTTGCGGGCAGTTTGATCCGTAAATCAACGCAGGATACTCATCCTTCCAGGGCGTCGGTGGCTTCGCGGGCAGCCAGCGGTTTTCACCGCCTGTGTTCTGGCCATAGGGAATGCCTTTGAAGGTAAATACGCCTCCATCAAGAAAACCGCGCACCTTGCCGTATTGCGTCTTAGTAATCGCCGAACGTGGCGTGGTAAGGTTTCCAGGCTTCAGGCCAGCTCCGTAGTACTCGATGTTGTCAGCCGCATGGCCCGGCTCGCCGACTGCAGCGCCGATGGCGGCTGCTGCTGAAACGCGCAGCACATCCCGGCGGTTGAGGAGAAGACCTCTTTCAGCACTGGATTTAGACATGGTACCCCCTGTTGTTCTTCAACCGACCTGACTGCTGGTGCGTAGAGACAGCGATATGGCCTGGACAAGTTTTCTTTTGTCACTTGAAGGCTGTCTACATCAGAAAACGGTTTCCGATGCAGCAAATTAAAATG
Source organism: uncultured Acidobacteriota bacterium (assembly GCA_963830225.1). GTDB lineage: Bacteria > Acidobacteriota > Terriglobia > Terriglobales > Acidobacteriaceae > Telmatobacter. The sequence continues at coordinate 1,125,386 of CAWHLO010000002.1, forward strand.
CTCAGCAACGGTCTGTCAAGATCAAAATTGCGTTGATGACGTTAAGCCATTGATGTGAATAGGCGGAGGGTGCGAGTTTTTCATTCCAGATAGATCCTTTGGAAGAGAGAGTTGATGATTCGATTCAACGATTGCGCGTTGACGCAACACACCACGGGCTGAGTACGATGAAGGACTTCGATGGAGCAGCGCTTGATAACGTTGGTTGTGCACAGCTTGCGCCACAAGTGTTTGCGGAAACGGAAAAGGACCAGCAAGTCGGTCAGATCGCATTCCACTTGACGCGTGGAGATGCCGCGCAGAAATGCTTCGCGGATCAGCGGCGCCAGCTCCGGGCTATAGCGCTGGAACTTCTCGCAGGAATCTCTTCCAGGTCGATTGCGCTCTGCTTTCCAGATCTCACCAGGAACTCTCTGTCAGGTCAGCCAGGAAGTGCTGGAAATGCTCGGTGATCAATACAACCTTCGTCATGGGTGTAAGGCTCCCTTCCCGGTTGGGCTTTAGCTTGTCAGTCCAGAGCCACCCTGCACTCTCCAGCCTTTTACACAATCGAAGTTAAGCACTGGATCATGTCTCGCTCCTCAATCAGATTTCTCTGGAGCAGGGTGTCGCTGTTTCTGGGTAAGGCAATCCATCAAAGGGGAAATAAATTAGAATTAGCAAACTTTTTCTATGGAGAAACAAATTAAAACCGGTAATCGTTTTCTACAATTTCACCGAGGCGCAAGACGAAGCGTAGTGGGAACGCTCGCAGCTTCAGCCATTTAAGGCATAGCAGAAGCACTGAGGGCAAAAAAATGAATGCCAGGACGCAATCCCCGGGACTGCGCCGCGTGCTCTTTGCCGAGTCGGCCTTTGAACAGGCCACAGATTCAGCAGACGGGGGCCTTGGGACCCTGCAGCGTGGACCATGTCGCTGCACGTTGGTCAGAGAGGTTTGAATGTGCAATTGACAATGGGGAAGACGACGCAACAGGTTGTCGCGAACGAAAATGCGCTCTTGCTCGAAAGCACCTCTTCGGAGCCCTCGGCTACCCTGCCTGATCAGACACTTCAGCAGCCATCTCAAACCAGAACGCCGGACCGGCAGCGCTTTGTTGTTCTGTTGTCGGGCGCTCTTGCGGTGCTCAATTTATCCTCGTTGTACTATGTCTGGGAGAGGTGAAGTCTATTGCGATTCAACCGGGCTCGGATTCACCGGCAGCGCTTTGGCGTGCTGGGCAGCCAGCCAGGGAAGCGCAGCCATGGTTTGTGGCACGCATCGATTCTTTTCTTTGCAGCGATGAGTGCTTGCATTGTCTGCTTTCTTCCGGGAGCATTCGGGATTTTGAAGCCGGTGAGGGCCGCCGACGGCCAAAATGGGTCGCAAGGGCCAGCCGGTGGCGGCGGAATGGCCAATGCCGGTCCCCAAAGGGCTGTTTTCGACAGCCAGCATCGCCCCATTACGGCGGGCGGATTTGTAAAGACGGGTCCGACTATTTTCATGAATGTCGCTAAGAGCGCAGGGCTCACAAGCTGGCGTGACAAGGCGGGCGTTCCCTCCAAGCGCCTGATCCTGGGGGTCAAGGGCCCGGGCGTGTGCCTGCTGGATTACAACAACGATGGGTGGCTCGACATTTACCTGGTCAGCGGTTCAACCTATGATGCGCTGGATGGAAAAGCCACGCCGCCACACGCCGCGCTCTTCCGCAACAACCACGACGGCACTTTCACGAACGTAGCCAATTTTGCAGGTGTCACCAACGACCGGTGGGGCTTTGGCTGCGCGGTGGGTGACTATAACAACGACGGCTGGCCCGATATCTACGTAACCAATTACGGCAAGAACCGCCTCTATCGCAACAATCACGATGGCACGTTTACTGACGTTGCCGAGCAGGCGGGCGCGGCGCTGGACACAGGGGCAGGCACACCGGTTTGGTCCACCGGAGCCACCTTTGGTGACTACGATGGCGACGGGAATCTGGACCTCTTCGTAGGCGGATATATCCATCTTGACTTAAAGCATCCTCCGGTTTACGGATCCAGTTCCGTCAATCCCTCGTATTGCAAGTACTATGGCGTGCCGGTGCTGTGCGGCCCGCGCGGCCTCCCGGGAGAACACGACCATCTGTTCCACAACAACGGCAACGGCACTTTTACCGACGTAAGCAAGAAATTGGGCGTCGATGATCCCAACGGTTACTACGCTCTGGGTGCCCTGTTTGCCGATGTCAATAACGATGGCAAACCCGATTTGCTGGTGGCCAACGACTCTACGCCGAATTATCTCTACATCAACAAAGGCAATGGAACCTTCCAGAACGTTAGCTATGTCAGTGGGTATGCGCTCAACGAAAGCGGTCGCGAAGTCGCCAACATGGGCATAGCTGCGGGCGATTACCTCAACAACGGCTGTCTCGATATCGTGAACACCGACTTTGCTAACGACTACAACATTCTGTTCCAGAACGACTGTCACGGAAATTTTGAGGATGTGAGTCATCAGGCCGGTATCGCCCTGTCTTCTATCCCATTCGTCAGTTTCGGCGACGGCTTTCTCGACTACGACAATGATGGATGGAAAGACTTGTTTATCGACAATGGGCATGTGTATCCCGAAGTCGACCAGCATCCAAAGTGGGGACAAAGCTATGCTCAGCGGCCACTGCTATATCACAACCTGAAAAATGGCAAATTCGCTCTTGTTCCCGCTGTTCAGGGAACGGGATTGGCGGTGGTCAGTGTGGGCCGAGGTGCTGCTTTTGGCGACCTTTTCAATAACGGCAAGATCGACGTGGTCATCAACAACATGGACGGTGTTCCGGTTTTGCTGCGCAATGTCAACCCGGATCACCACCACTGGGTGGAGATGAGGCTGATCGGCGGACCCAAGAGTCCACGCGACGCAGTGGGCACCACCGTCTACCTCGATGCCGATGGCCTGCGCCAGCGCGAAGATGTCCTCAGCGGCGGCAGCTATCTTTCGTCGAACGATATGCGGCCGCACTTTGGCCTCGGCAATGCAACCAATCCGGGCACTGCGGAGATTCACTGGCCCGACGGCGTGGTAGAGAAGATCAAGTTGCCTGCGGTGGACCGCATCTACACCATCACCGAAGGCAAGGGCATCACCGGCGCGCAGTGCAACGGCAAACCGTGCAATGGGAATGCCCCTGCCCGATAAACGGGAACCGTTGCCAGGCACAAAACTACGATGACAGCCGTATCAGGGCGAATATGGATCTTGCATCTGGATCGTCACATGAGCTTTTGCGCCCGCTTGCGAACTCCGCTGGCTTCCCCATTGCTAATGGCAGGTTTCGAGAGATTCGAGTTTAGCGGGGACATACCAATCCGGATGTTGGGCATATGCCGGATCCGGTGATCCCTTTAGCATAGGAAAGATACTGGCTCCCTGAGGCCAGGAACGGGCGAAAGAGGAGTACAGTGGTGCGGTGTTCGGGTTCAGGAACGGAGTCATGGTTTGCGGGCTTTGATGCGAGCCGTCTGCTGTCCGGGGCATAGAGGGCTTAGCCATCCGTCGAATCTGACTCATGAGAACTGCAAGGCAATCCTGAAGCTCTGTTTTGAAGTGAGCCAGGGAAGAGGGAAAATGAAACGCAGGGATTTCTTAAAGAAAGGCGCGATCGTTGCCGGTTTGGCAAGCTCGCAAAACCTGATTTTGCCGATCGTCGCCGGCGAAAGCGAAAAGCAAAAGCCATCCCGCCATTCCGGCCCCCAGACAACTTCTACAATCTCCTTCCGCGAAATCAGCCGCGAAGCCGGATTGACGACCGTTCCTCATTCATCGACTGACAGGCGTTTTATTGTCGAAACCATGGGAGGCGGCGGCATCGCGCTTTTTGACTGCGATAACGACGGCAAGCTGGAGATAGCGGTTGTCAACGACACGACCATCGACCGCTATCTGGCAGGCGGAGACCCGATGGTTACCCTCTATCATCAGGACGGAACGGCAGGACAACTTCACTTCACCGACATCACGCGCCAGGCCGGGCTCACAACTCGCGGGTGGGGAATGGCAATTGCCGTCGGCGATTACGATAACGACGGCCAGGCTGATCTGTATGTGACTGGCTATGGACACAACGCCTTGTATCGCAACCTGGGAGGGTGCCGGTTTGAGGATGTGACCGACCGCGCTGGCGTGAAACTGGGCGGCTTCAGTACCGGCACTGCCTGGGCCGATTACAATCGCGACGGTTTCATCGATCTATTTGTGGCCCGCTATGTTCACCAGGACCTTCATCACTTGCCTCCACTCACGCCCCTGGCCAAAGCCAATGTGACAGACCTGCTTCAAGTACCCGACCAGATGCAAGGTGAAACAGACTTCCTGCTGCGCAATCGTGGTGATGGCACGTTCGAGGATGTTTCGCAACAAGCAGGAGTGGGCGATTCTGCGAAGCTTCACGGCATGGGGGTGGAATGGGGAGACTACGACAACGATGGATGGCCCGATCTGTTTGTCGCCAATGACGCGGGCCGGAATTATCTCTATCACAATCTCGGCAACGGCAAGTTCCAAGACACCGGGATTATCACCGGTGCGGCATTCGGGCCAAACGGGGAAATCTACGGCAACATGGCGGGCGACTTTGGAGATTTCAACCGTGATGGACGGCTGGACCTGATCGTTTCTCGCTACAACAGACAGCCCGCCGGCCTATATGAGAATGACGGACTTGCTTTTACGGATATTGCAGCTCAAGCAGGCCTCGCGCAAGCCACTACGGCGCCAGTGAAATGGGGAATCGCCTTCGGTGATTTCGACAACGATGGCTGGCCTGAAATCGTGATCGCAAACGGCAATTTCTCGTCTTTGGTGGATAGGTTTCCCACTGAGGTGAAGTTTCGTGAGCCCCTTCAACTCCTTCGAAATATCCAGGGGCGCTCCTTCGTGGATGTCGCCGATGAAGCCGGTTTGAATTCTGGTCCCCCGCAGTCGCGCCGCGGCATCGCAGTGGGAGATATCAACAATGACGGCAATCTGGATTTCGTGGTCTTCAATGCAGACGGACCGCCATCTCTCTTCATCAACGAAACCCATAACGGAAACCATCGCGTTCTTTTCCGTCTGGTGGGAACGAAGAGCAACCGTATGGCGATCGGAGCGCGCATGAGCGTTTATGCAGGAGGGATGAAGCAGATTCAAGAGGTCAAGGGCGGTGGCGGCTACAACTCAAGCAGCGATACGCGCCTGCACTTCGGCTTGGGAAAAGCAGCAACCATGTCGAAGATTGACGTAAAGTGGCCGAGTGGTCTATCCCAGGAATTTCAAAAAGTTCCTGCTGACGCCATCTATGAAATAACGGAGGGACAGAGAATCCGTAAGCTCAGGGACCTTCCCGAGCCCTCCATTCGACAACCCGCAGGCGCGGTATAGTGGCAAACAACCCATGCCAGCGCCAAGCCGCATGAGTGCCATCGGGGGCGAACAAAGGGCAAGGATTGTCGAGCGCGAAAATCAGAAAGCGCTTCCTGCATTTTCGTGGCAAATGCCGCCGCTACAACAGCCGACGGTGCACTATTTCAAGTCCTCCGAGATCCGACTTGCTCACCACAAAGCGGGAAGAGCCAATAATTGAATAACCATTCTGGAATACATGACATTCGAGAAATTTGGGCCGGTTGAGAGAGACTGGCCGAGAAATTTGTGTTGACAGCCGGGTTTTTCGCGGACAATAATTCTTCGCGTCTGAGAAGACTCCACTTCAGGCTAGTGCTAAGGGTTGAGCTTGGGCTCATACTAAGGGTTGAGCTTCAGCTCAATGGAGGCTTTTTAGCAGGTGGAGCGAAAACGCTTTCTAGCGCAAGCATATTTGGGCTGCTGCTCAGTGATAAGGAATAGTTGCGTCAGCCACTTCAAAAACGGAAACCTTGAAATGGGAGATAGATAAGCATGCAATTGAAATTGCGAGGTCGAGCCATAGGACTGCTTTCTGTGGGGCTGCTTTCTGTGCTGTTTGCGGGAATGGCCTTTGGGCAGGCCACAAGTTCCGCAGACGTCATGGGCACTGTAACGGATCCTTCCGGAGCAGTCATTCCTGGTGTGACGGTGACTGTAAAGGACGTCGACAAGAATATCGTTAAGACCTACGTCACGAACGATTCAGGTCTCTACGATACCGGTCCGATCACTCCGGACGACCATTATGAAATTACATTCAAGAAATCGGGCTTTACCACCCTGCAGCGCGGCCCCATGTTGCTGCACATTGGTAGTACTGGCCTGAATGTGCGATTGTCTGTGGGGCAGGCTACGCAACAGGTTGTGGTCAACGAAGCCGCGCCATTGCTCGAGACGACATCTCCGACAATTTCAACGACCATACCTCAACAGACCCTGCATTCGTTGCCCCAGGTAGGCAGCCCGGACTGGCAGTCATTTATTACGCTACTGCCGGGTACAGCCGGAACGCCTCAAAGTGGAAACAACACAATGGATCCGGGCATGGGAGGAGTTTCGGCAAATGGAAGCATGCCTTTCTCCACTGCATTGCTGGACGGTGCGACGGTTTCCTCGCCGATGAGCGACAACGTGATCAACACTCCGATCTTCGACGCAATCGCCGAAGTGAAGGTCAGCGATTCGCTTTTCTCGGCTCAGTACGGAACTGGCGGTATTCTCTACAACCAGATCAGCAAGGGGGGAACCAACCATTTCCACGGTGAGGCATACGACTACATGCGGAATACCGCATTAAACGCCGCGAATTATGCGTTCGGTACCGGCAAAGTTCCTCCCATCCACTACCATGACTTCGGCGCCAACATCGGCGGGCCAATCATCAAGAACCGCGTTTTCTTCTTCTTCGACCTGGACAGAACGATCAACCATGGCGGAGCGAGCGTGGGCTTCTATACAGTGCCGACCGATGCCATGAGGAAGGGTGACTTCACCGGGTTCCCCACCATTTACGATCCGACCACGCAGACTGTTGATCCCAACACCGGAATTGTGACGCGGCATTCGTTCGCAAGCGAGTACGGAAACGGCAACAAGATTCCGCCCGGGATGCTTGATTCGGTAGCAAAAGCCATTCAGGCCATCTATCCGGAACCAACTCCGGGACTCGGAACCACTGTGAATGGCGTGACGACGAACAACTTCGAGTATGTTACGCCAAACATCCAACCGAGGGTGAAGTACTTTGGACGTTTCGATGCGGACGTCACCAAGAACCACCACCTTACGGGTTCCGCCGCCTGGAATAACTTTTGGTCAAACCCTTATGGCCCCGTGTGCCCGGTAAACTGCAATGGTGCCGATATCTTTAACACCAACAATCAGATCTCCGATACCTGGACCATCAGCCCCACGACAATCAACGATGTGCGTTTCGGATTCATGGGAGAATACGACCTCATCCTGCCTGCGACTTTGGGCAAGGGATACCCGGCAAAGTTAGGCCTGCAGTTTGCCAAACAAGACATCTTCCCGCAAATCAATATCACTGGCTGGTACGGCTTGGGCCCAAACACTCATGCGAATTACAAGGAGAATCTATTCGATTTGTCCGATGTAGTGACGATGATCCACGGCCGCCACTCTCTCCATTTCGGAGGCGAGTTGATTGCCTACCGTGCAGATTCTACTGCCTGGGGTAACATCAACTCGGCGACCCTTGGATTTACAGGCGTCTACACCCAGGGCAGCAACGATTCAAATAACCCGCTCACAGGGACCACCGGTTCACCCTATGCTGATTTTCTGTTGGGTTATGCCAACTCCTGGTCAGCCGGCTTCTCGCCGGAATACGGCGGGCGGCAAAAAAGTCCATCTCTCTTTGTTCAGGATGACCTGAAGATGACTCCGAAGCTCACGCTCAACCTTGGACTAAGGTGGGAAGGAATGACGGGATGGTCCGAGATTCACAATAATGAGCGTTCGTTCGACCCGACTCTCATTAACCCTGCTACCAATGCTCCTGGAGCGATGTGGTACGCCCTCAACCAGACGAATGGCAGGACCACGCTGCAACATTCACAGATGAACAGTTGGCTGCCCAGATTCGGCTTCGCGTGGGAACTCGACAATAAGACCACCCTGCGCGGCGGATTCGGCATCTACACCTTCCCGTGGAACATGGATACTTACGGCAATGGGATGGGAGGTGCCATCAGCGACAGCGGGAACGAGAACGATGCCACCAACGGTGCTGATCCTGTGGTTCTCCTGGATTCTGACGGGAACACCAATTATCAGGGATCGAAAGGCGCCAGCATTAACTCGCTATATCACAGTGCTCCGTCGGCGCCCGACAGCTACAACGGACAGGGCGTCGGCTTTACGCAATACCATTCACATCGTCCGTTCCTCAAATCATGGAACTTCACCGTCCAGCGCCAGCTAAGCTCAGACATGATGGTCGAGGGTGCTTATGTGGGAAGCCGGGGAACGTACCTGCCCTTCAATACAGACCTCAATCAGGTTCCGGTTAGTGAATTGGGGCCTAATGACGCAAGTCTTCGCCCCTATCCATTTCAAACCATCGGCGGAGTTACCACACAGGGCTATTCGAATTACAACTCATTGCAGTTGACGGCTGCGCGCCGCATGGGTAACGGGCTGATGTTCAACTTCAACTACACATGGTCCCACATGTTGTCGAACCAGGATTCGTCAGGCTGGGGCTCAAAACAGGGCCACAACCCTTGGCAGAACGCCTATGACCCGGCGGCAAACTATGGCAATTCGAACTTTGACATTCGCCAAATGTTCAAGGGACAGGTGATTTACGAACTTCCGTTTGGTCACGGCCGGAGGTTCTTGAACAATAGCACGGCTCTAGATGAAGCGGTGGGTGGCTGGACACTGTCAGGCACCTGGGTTGGCCAGGGAGGTAATCCGTTCACGCCCCATATGCTTGTAAACAACAGCTACAGTCAATCGAACAATAACCAATGGTACCCAGACGTTGTGGGAGATCCAAAGGCCGGTAGCTTCAAAGGCGTCGACGGGTGGTTCAACGTCAACGCCTATAAGGCTCCTGCCCCCGGAACCTTTGGGGACATGGCGAGAAACAGCGTTTACGGCCCAGGCCTGCACGTTATGAATATGTCGATTCACAAGGTCTTCCCGATTTGGGAGCATGTGTCCTTCGACTTCGCCGCAAACGCCACTAATGTACTCAACCATCCGTCGTTCTCCCAACCAGACTCTTTGATCGGCACAGGGCATCACGCGCAGATCACGGGTGTAACGGTCGGTGGGCGCCAAATGATGCTTGTCGGCAAAATCAGGTTCTGAGGGCCCCAGCCTCACACCGACCAACCAGTAGCCGTGCGGAACAGCTGAAAACCTGCAGCTTGCGCGGCTACTGAACCCCTCCAATCCGGTTCCGTTCCGGGGAACAAAACCCCGGAACGGGAATCGGAGCGCCCTCCACAAAGCCTCAATTTGAAGCCCGTTTTGCTCCGTCCAGAGTCGGAAGAGCCTTTTCTGAAGAGATGCTTTTCACGCTTTGCCGCGTTGAATTGCCGATGCTCACCGAACAATGCTTGCGAACTCTTGCCAGCCCGCCGCAAGCTGGATATCAAAATTGATATCCCTTGTGGTTTCAGCGGGGCAAAAAGCTACGATTTCAAAAATCAATTGAGGATGAGATTAGTGTGAGGTTCAGATTTCCCAAGAAAAATTGAAGGCCAATTCGAGGTGAAGGAATGAAGACGGGTAGATTCACAAATCTTGCAGTGGTGGTGCTGCTGGTTGGTGCGCTGGCGCTCAGTGCGAATGCGCAGCAAGTGACTATGCAGGTAAATGCCAGCAAGACCGGTCCGGCGATCTCGCCATACATGTACGGCTTTTTCAGCGAGCTTCTGAGTAACATGTACACGGACGGAATTTGGGCGGAGATGCTTGGCGATCGAAAGTTCTTTTATCCCATAAACTCGAATGCCAAGCAGACACCTCCCAACAGTCGCCGATTCGTGGGGCGATGGAGACCGGTTGGTCCGGATCATGTCGTCGTGATGGACCAGAAGGACGCCTTCGTGGGCAAGCATAGCCCTGAGATCATGCTCGATCCAAGCACGCCGCACGGCATTCAACAGGCTGGCCTCGGGCTTGTGAAGGGCAAGGCGTACACCGGACGGGTGATTCTGGCCGCGGACCCCGGCGTGCACGTCAGCGTAAGCCTTGTTTGGGGTCCCAGTCCGGCAGACCGGCAGACCATCCGGATTCCACCTCCCAGCCGGGACTACGCGAAATACGCCCTGCACTTTACAGCGGGTGGCAACACCAACAACGGCACACTGGAAATCGTGGGCACTGGCAAGGGAAATTTTCATATCGGTGCAGTATCCCTGATGCCGGCCGACAATATCGATGGCTTCCGCGCCGACATGATCAAGCTGTACAGGCAAATCGGGCCGACCTTGCTCCGCTGGCCCGGAGGAAATTTCACCTCGGGGTATAACTGGCGGGACGGAATCGGCGATCCGGACACACGTCCTCCGCGCTACGACTACGCCTGGCATGCGCTGGAATCAAACGACGTGGGACTCGACGAATACATGACGCTCATCCGGCTCCTTCATATGGAACCCTACATCTGCGTCAATGATGGGTTTGGTGGCGCCTTCTCCGCCGCCGAGGAGGTCCAATACGTGAACGGCGCCGTGGATACTCCTATGGGACACCTCAGGGCACTCAACGGCCACCCGGCTCCGTACAACGTCAAGTTCTGGAATGTGGGCAACGAGATGTACGGCTTCTGGCAGCTCGGCCATATGTCCCTGGCTCAATACGAAATTAAGCAAAACATGGTCGTGGCAGCAATGCGCAAGGTGGATCCCAATATCTTCATCGTGGCCTCGGGAGCGGATCCAGCCGAGATGACCAGTACGGGCGCCGGAAAAGCGATCACAGGGAAGCCCATCACCGTGTTCGGCGATCCGCGAGCGGATTGGGACGGCGGCTTGCTGACAAATTCCGTACACTATTTCAACGCCCTCGCAGAGCACCTCTATCCCAAGGCCGACGAAGCGTTCAGTGCTAAACAGGGAAAGTTTGTACCGGTTCACGACTCGCTGGCGGATGAAGCACGCCGATTGCCCAACCGGATGAAATGCACCGTAGAGGCCTGGGCGGAGTACCAGAAGCGCTTCCCCAATCTAAACATGTCCAAAATTCCGGTTTCCGTCGACGAATGGGTGGCCGGCAGAATACCCGCCGAAAGTGGGTTCAGCATGGGCGATGCATTCCATGCGCTCTCCGCAGCTGAGACTCTGCAGGTGATGTTCAGGCACTCGGGCATGTTTATTGTGTCAGGCTATACGGCCTTCAGCGGACTGCTCGCTCACAACAAGACAGAATCTACGGTGACGCCGACCGGATTAATGTTCGAACTATACCGGCATCACTTTGGGACTATCCCGGTAGCCATCACAGGAAACTCTCCGCAACCCGACATCCAGGGAACAGTCAACGTGGACAAGCCGAAGGTTCCGTCTGGTAGTCCCACCTATCCCCTGGACGTGGCAGCGGCGTTGACCGCGAACCGTAAGGCGCTGACCGTGGCAATCGTGAATCCGTCTCAGTCAGCCCACCAGTTAAGCGCAAGCTTCACAGGGGTGACGCTCCGCGGGACGGGCACATTATGGCGGATCGTTTCCCCATCTGCGACAGCCCATGACGTTGCCGGTAAGCCGATGGCTCTCCACATTGCACAGAGTAACTTAACCGCAGTGCCGAAGGAGATGGAGATTCCCCCGCTCAGCATCAGTATTTATAAGTTGCCGGTTCGGTAGTTGCGGCCGCGGCACGGCGCTCCAGCAGACGACGGGAAAGTCGCTGAGTGAAGTGCCGCGCGTCGCCCGTGAGCGCCGTACCGCTCGAAATTCTGGAAACGGCAGGTAAGGAGATCGATGAACCGCTTTGTACTGTTCGGCGTTTTGGCTTGTCTCTTGTGTGGGGCACACATCTCGGTCGCGGCAACCCCCGCAGAGTCAAGTCCCACAGTCACGGTGAACACCGGCGAGCTTCGTGGCAGCCGGACTCCAGATGGCGGCGCAGTCTTCAAGGGCATTCCCTTTGCTCAACCGCCGATCGGCCGCCTGCGCTGGCACGCGCCGCTCCCGGCCAAGTCATGGTCCGGGGTTCGCAATGCAACCGCTTTCGGGCCGCCATGCGTTCAAGGCGGAGCGCTCGGCGTCAATAGCAGCGAAAACTGCCTTTATTTGAACGTCTGGACGCCAAAATGGCCCATGAAAACGCCTGCGGCCGTCATGGTTTGGATTTACGGCGGAGGAAACTTTGCCGGAGCGGCATCCGATCCGACGTTCAACGGCGAGAACCTTGCCCGCCACGGAGTAATTCTCGTCACCGCCAACTATCGGCTGGGTGTTTTCGGATTTTTCGAGCTTCCCCAACTCAGCGCGGAGTCTCCGCATCATGTCTCAGGTAATTACGGACTGCTCGATCAGATTATGGCTTTGCGTTGGGTTCACAACAACATCGCGAAGTTCGGCGGCAATCCTGACAATGTCACCATCTTCGGCGAATCTGCCGGCTCCCTCGACGTTAACGTGCTGATGGCCTCGCCCCTGAGCAAGGGCCTCTACCAGCGTGTGATCGGCGAAAGCGGGCCCGTGATTGCTCCGCCGTCGCTTGCCGAAGGCGAAAAGAAAGACGAAGCCCTGGTCGCCAAATGGAACGTTACCGGCGGTTCTGTCCTCAAGAAACTGCGCGCTCTCTCGGCCGCCAAACTTGAGCAGGCCACCGGCCATGGACTTGCATTTATCGGTCCCACGCTGGGCGTGGTCGTGGATGGCTGGGTATTTCCCGAGTCGCCCATGAAAGCCTTCTACCAAGGAAACGAGCAACGGGTGGGTTTGATGCTTGGCAGCAATTCTCAGGAATTGCAGCGCCCATTCTTCCCCATGTCCGGCAATCTCCGCCAGGCCATAGAAAAGCAGTACGGTCCTCTCGCCAAGCGCGCTCTCGCGCTGTACGGACTAAACGGGACGGCGGAGCCCAGGCCAAGTCCCGAGTTTGGGCCTGTGCTTGCCCAATGGGCCACCGATTCGCAGTTCCGTTGCGGCACGGTGGCCGAGCTGGTCTGGCACACCAAGGCGCAAAACCCGGGCTACCAATTCCAGTTCTCGCGCCCGATGCCCGGAAGAGAAAATCTCGGTGCGCCTCATGGCAGCGAGGTGCCATACGTCTTCGGCACCTTGGGAGTGGGGCGGAACGCGTCGAAGTACAATGCCACCGACTACCGGATTTCAGAAGAAATACAGGGCTACTGGACGAACTTCGCCAAGACCGGCAACCCGAATGGCGGAAACCTTCCGCATTGGCCCCGCTTCGATCCATCCACGCGCGCCTATCTCGATTTAACCAGCGCTGGCCCGGTCGCCAAGCAGGGACTCCGGCGCAGTGTCTGTAGTTTGTATATGGAAATGCTGGATCGTAGCATGGCGCGGTAGCCGTTGTCCTATTTCGAGAACTCAACCACGAAAGCGCGTGAATCACACAACACAGGGGGGAGAAGGAAGATGGCAATGAATCGACGCGAGTTTCTGGCGGCTTCGGCGGCAAGTGCCGCTCTGTTGAATCAAGGGGTGCCAGGCTTCGCCGTCCCGGTAGGAAACATTCAGGTAGCAGTGGATGCAACCAAGGTCGGCGCGCCGATTACGCCGCTCATTTTCGGAGGGTACCAGGAGCCGGCCACTACGCGCGTGTGGGCGGAGATGCTGACCGACAGAAAGTTTGCGAATCCCATTACCAGCGCCGCGCCGCCGCCCAGGAACTCATTTTTCCGCCGGTTTGCGGGTGAGCCGTTCAAACCGGTGGGACCGGAAGGAACGGTGGTAATGGACACGGTGCGGCCGTTTGTGGGCGTGCACAGCCCCCGCATTCAACTGGCGGGTTCCGAGCCTCGCGGTATTCAGCAGTCCAAACTACGCATGGCGGGCGGGAAGACTTATGAAGGGCGGGTCTATCTCGCCGGCGATCCTGGCGCCAGGGTTGTGGTGCGTCTGGTTTGGGGACCTGGGCCAGGCGACTCACAAAGCACTTCCATCCCGCCGCTGACAAGCGAGTACCGGAAATTCGGCTTCAAGTTTACGCCCACGGCAAACATAGAAGACGGGCGGCTGGAGATTGTGGGTACAGGAAGCGGGACCTTTCACGTTGGGACTGTTTCGCTGATGCCTGCCGATAACATCCAGGGATTTCATGCTGGGATGATTCGGCTCTACAGAGAAGCGGGTTTCAAAATGTCCAAGTGGCCTGGCGGCAACTTTGTCTCCACTTACGATTTCCGCGACGGCCTGGGCGACAGAGATAAGCGTCCGCCACGCCACCAAGCCATGTGGCACGATGCGGTGGAGTCGAACGATGTGGGTCTCCATGAGTTTGTAGCTTTCTGCCGATTGCTCGGGGCCGAACCCTACCTGGCCATCGACAGCGCCTTCGGTGACCCACACTCGGCGGCAGAGGAAGTGGAATATTGCAACGGTTCCGCAGACACGCGCATGGGCAAAATGCGCGCCACAAACGGCCATCCCGAGCCCTTCAATATTCGCCTCTGGTGCGTCGGCAATGAGATGTACGGCCCCTGGCAGTACGGCCACATGTCGCTCAATCAATACTGGGTAAAGCACCGGTACCTTGTCACCGCCATGAAAAAAGTAGACCCCAGCATCCAGGTCACCGTCTCCGGAGCAACCATCTGTGAAAAATCCTGGACCGAGGCCGAGAGAAAGAACCATTTCTTTCCTGACATCTGGGAGCGGCCTATCCTCGCCACCCTGCCCTACAAATTCGGAGGCCTGAATGACTGGGACGGATGGCTGCTGGCCAAGTCCGCTGACTACATCGATCATCTCTCCGAGCATACTTACGCCTATCCTGACCTGGCGTTCGACGCACAGAAGCAAAAGTATGTGGATGTCCAGGACCCTCTGCCGATCCGGTCACGAAGGATGGCGAACCGCATCGGAGAAGCCTTTGAGGCGTGGCAAAAGTACGTTGAAAAAATGCCGTCGCTGAAAGAAAAGAACATCAAATTCATCTTTGATGAATGGGGCACTCGCTATCGGTCCGCCGAGGGAGTTGCCCAGCGGCGGCCGGGAATGGTTACGGCGCTCTCCTACGCGCTTTTCCTGCATGAAATGTTCCGCCATTCCGATATGGTGGCGGCCAGTTGCCCAACCGGCGGGCTCTACACGGTGCTGGTTGACAACACGGGCGAGGCCGTGGGTTACGCGGCGGAGGGGCTGGTGCTGAAGCTTATGGGAACCCACCTTGCAGGCACACTCCCGGTTGAAGTCAGTGGGAATTCCCCGCAGCATGCGGTGAGAGGCACTTTGTACGTGGATACCCCTTCGGTCCCCACAGGAAGCCCAACTTATCCTCTGGATGTTGTCGCAACTTTCTCCAGCGATCGCAAGACCTTCATTCTTTCTGTGGTTAACCCTACGGAAGAGGGCCAGGAGTTCGCGCCTCAGATCGGCGGAGTCACCCTGCGCGGCGCGGGCACGCTATGGCAAATTGCAGGTCCCAGTGCGGATGCGCAGAACGAACCGGGCAAGGATCCGGTGGTCAAAATCAACAAAATCCCGCAGGCGTCGCTGCCGGCAAGGGTGCACGTGCCGCCGATCAGCATCAACGTCTACAAGTTCGAGGTCGAGAGTGCCTGATCGCCGTTATGGTGCATTTTCAAAGAAACTCTAAGGGAGACCGATTGAGTCAAGCAGGCGGGCGGAATTTGGATGCTGACCGCAACGCCCATCGTGGAGAGCCTTCATTACGATCCCGTCTGCGCGAATGGCCTTGACGGTAACCGGTCCCCGCAGCCATGCGTTCTTTGGCGAGGATGGAACATGAGCGGGATCGAGATTGCTTCGTCGCTGGTGTCAGACTTGTTCTACCGGACTTGTGATGTTTTTCCAGGTCAGGTGCGCGAACGGTGTGCTACTCCAGCGTCACTGCGACTTGACGGTATTCTCCGTGCGCATGTCGAGAAAGATCTTGCTGAGCTTTTCCTTCAGGTTCTTGTAATGCAGAAATAACTTCATCTCGTGCTGGGAATCCTGAATCCGTCCTTCGCGGCGATAGAGCAGGCTCAAACGGTAGTGCGCCACGGAGTTGGTGGGATCGTCTTTCACAGCGCTTTGCAGCAGCGGAATTGCCTTGCTGCTTTGATTCGTGGAGATCAAAGCGATTGCCAAATTTGTCTTGGCATCGGAATCGTTCGGCTGCAGAGCAAGAGCTTTTCTGTAATCCTCTTGTGCCTGTTTGTAATCGCCGTGCGCCGCCACAATCTCACCTAGCCGAACCCAGGCCTTCTCATCGTACTGATTCACCCGAAGAGCGGCTTTAAATTCGCCTTCGGCCTGTGCGTTCAACGCCGGATTCGTCGAGGTTCTGAGCTGTTCCGCCAACTCATAGTGCGCTCCGGGTAAATTCGGATTCAACCGGATCGCCTCTCTATATTGAGCAATGGCAGCGGTACGGTTTCCCTGTCGTGCCAACGTGCCGGCCATCATCACATGCATCTCTGCGGAATCCGGCGCGGCCAGCGCCATGTTCAGGATGCTCTGGTCCATCATCTGCGATGAAATCTCATACGCTACAAAGATAACCTGGGGATCGGTTGGCAACCGTTTTTCCAAATCTTCTACAACGGATAAAGCGCTCGCGAAGCGCCCTGAAGAAGAATCCAGTTCTACCAGTTCAAGCCCGGTCTGTTTTTTGATCTTTATATCCTCTAGCTTAGGAAATGCCGCGCGCAGGTCCGCTTGAGCCGCATCTGCGTCTCCGATCCGTTTCTCGGCAATTCCCAACAATGCCCTGATCTTCCAAAGATCCGGTTTCAATTGCAGAGCGGCGCGCATCTGGGGAATTGAATCTGTGTAGTTGTTCTGAAAATACAGGAGTACGCCCAAATTGCCATGGGCGTCCAGGTTCTTCGGATCCAGAGAAATGATTTTCCGATACACAGGAATCGCCAGTTGCGGTCTCTGTTCATGGAGGTATTCCTGCGCTTGCTGTTCGAGGGCCCTAATGCGCTGTTGGGTACTGGGGCGGGTCTGCGCCATTGCAACCGGCCAAAGCACCGAAACGGCAAGCGCACAAAGGAATTTCGAGAGCAAAGTATTCATGTGCCCATCTATATCACAACTTTCATGATTGGCACCATCTCACTGACAAACGCTTCCACTACAACGGACAGTGCGCGAAGCCTTGAAATCGAACGGAGAGAAGGGCAAGGTGCCGAGACAGTACTCAGACCAATATCGCCATTCCGTTCTGGCATCGCCTCGGGCTGTTTGCTTTTGGTTGTTCACTTCCCTTCCTTCCGATTACCACCTGGTGCCGTCGATCATTGCGCACCCAGGCCAGATCCTCTTACTCTCGATCCGAACATCAAAATCGGGATTCAATACAAAACAGCTCGGTCATTGGTACCAAGAACGCGCCATATCAATCAAAGGGGTTTATTGCACATATGGCCAGCCATCGGCGGTCCAGCTTAGAACATTCATCCCTAGCGCAGGTGCCCCATTGTTGGTGCCGTCGTAGTAGTGGTAGACGAGGATGGCCCCGTCGGTATCCGTAAACACGCTTTCTCCACCAGGGCCGTTGATATTTCCATGCGCGCTAAGCAGGATGGTCCCTCCACCATCAGTTAATGCGAGGCCGCCACGGTCAGTGTAAGGGCCGGTCACAGACGTGGAGCGGCCAACGATGATGCGGTATGTGCTGTTGTCTCCGTTGCAGCAGTTGTCGATTGAAGCAAAGAGATAGTAGTAGCCCCCATGAGCATAGATATAAGAACCTTCGATGCCAGTACCGGAAGGGTGAAAAGCCAAGAGCTTGCAGGCTGCTCCGGTGGGAATACCGGTTGTCTTGTCGACAGGAACGATGTGAATGCCGCTGAACCACGAGCCGAAGGCCAGCCACGCATTGCCCGACGAATCGACCACCGAAGCCGGATCGATGGCGTTCGAACCCGAGCAGTCACTTGACGTGTAGACAGGCGATCCTGAATCCACGTAGCTGCCCGGGACGCCAGTGGTGCTGGTGGCCAGGCCTATGGCAGAGTTGGCGGCGCCGAATCCGGATGCAGCGAAATAGAGCCAGTAGACACCGTTGTGAAGCGAAACATCAGGTGCCCAGAGGTCGCCGCTCCCGCCAGTGTAAGAGTTGGTCCACGGCGGCAGCGCAGTAAGCGCGTAACCGTTGTCGGAAAATGTACTGCGGTCGGTTGAGACGTGGGTGTGAATTGTGCCGTGGGTAGAGAAGAGGTAATAAGTGGATGCGACTTTGATCATGGAAGGATCGTGTATTCCGATCACTGATGAATCCGGTGCTGTGTAAGAGACGCTCACCGGCATCGGATCGGGATATGGCGATTGCTTCGTCGAAGTCAGCTTCCACTCCTGACACATACATCCCGTGCCCGTGGTGGCGCGCGAACCCTGATCGATGGTAGCCGAGCTCGTTGCATTCGAGCTGGCATCTTCAAGATAAAGACCGCTGTTCGAGTTCTTGATCAGGTAATTGCCGTCCTTAAGCAGGTAGAACTCCCAGAGATGGTCGGTGGTGCCGTTGTCGGCCCACTGAAGCACCTGCGCCCCGGCCGCAGTCGAGGCATTCTTCACTCCCATCAACTGATGAGTCAGCATGTTTTCGATGTTGTACTGACCGCCGGTCATGGGGAGGAAATGCCACGATGCGTCTTTCGAACCGGTATCCGATTCCTGCACCACATCGGTGCCGGCCTTCCGGCTCTGGCCAGAGATTCCAAGCACGAGCGAACTGGCGGTGGCATGCTGGGCGAAACGGGGCGCACGCCGAACTTGCCAACACTGAGATGACGCTGGACTGGGACTGGACCTCGGCGGCGGCGGAATTCCACCGTGCGCTGGAGCTGAACCCCAACTCGGCGCCGAATCACGAGAAGTATGCTTTCTACCTGGTTCGGACGGGCCATCCAAAAGAAGCCCTTGCCCAGATACAACGAAGCGTCGATCTCGATCCAGTCTCAGGAAGCACGTTTCACGCCGAAGGATTCATCTATTACTTTTCCCACCGGTACAACCAGGCTCTCGCAGTGACGCAGACAGTGCAGGGTCTGAAAGTCAACCTGCGAGACTGGAACTTTCTGATCGGCGCCATCTACGCGGAAAAAGGTATGTATGCGAATTCCATCCGGGCGTTTCTCAAGTCGGGTGACGGCCCCTATACCCTCGGTCATCTGGGGAACGTCTATGCACGCGCGGGACAAATCAATGCAGCCAGGAGCACAATCTCACGGCTTGAGCAGGATGTGAAAAAAAACGGTGTGGGAAGGTACGAGTTAGCCCTGGTTTACGCCGGAATGGGAGACAAGAAGGATGCATTCAAGTGGTTGAATGCGGCGTACCACGTGCATGACGTGGGGCTTGTCTATCTCAAGGTCGATCCGTGTCTCAACCCGTTGCGCTCCGATCCGCGTTTTCAGAATCTCTTGCGCCGCGTAGGCCTCTTGACGACATTTTTGCCATCCGCCACACAGTGAACCTGGGCTGGCAGGGCGTGCCAACCTCAGCTTCGCCCGGCCGCGACTCCCGTCCCAACTTCTATCGCATCGCTCACGAGGAGGTCGTCGGCACACAAGAGCGCATGTCTATACGGCAACACCTGGACGCTTACAAACCAGGAAGCAACCGTTCGGATTCGCAACAAGAATCCAAATCGGCGATATCAGGAAATTGAAATTCCCTGATATTCGAGTATCGTTCCCCTGTTATGCACCGTTCGAAAGATAGCGTGGCGCGGAAATAACTCGTTCAGGTTCAGCCACATAGAGAACTCCCGCAGGCAGGCTTTTGGGGGCAGAAATCGCAAAATTCCCTTCGATTTCGGCCTCTGCTGCGCTCGAGCAGGGACCCTCCAGGCTGTTCCAACTTGAAACCTTTGCGGCTGATTGAACGTTTCTAAAATGGGGCCGCTTCGATATAGCGACAATTGATACGGGCCCAGCACTTGTGCCAGGCCAGGTTCCTGTTCCGGCAAGCACGTGCAAAGAACAGGATTCTTGCTTTAATGTCGTTACGTACACAATCACCCCACTTAATGGGACTCATATGAAATCAGGGCAAAAGCAAATGGTATCGAATTCAGGCTCATCCAAAAATGGAAACCCCGACCAACACATCGATCGCCGACGCTTTCTGCAGTATGCGGCTGGCGTGGGAACAATGATTGGTCTCAGTGGAAGCGCCTTCAGCCATGCTCAGGATGGTGCCGCCACTGATGCGGCCCAACCTCATCACAAAGCTGCGTCGGCTGACTCTCGCCTTCCTGATGGCTCTGAGCTTGTCTCGTGGGAACAGCCGCTGACATTCTCCAAGACTTACTACGTGGACAATAACTCTGCCCAGGCCGACGACAACGGCCCTGGTACCAAGTCGCGGCCCTTCCGCACCATCAACAAGGCCGCCCAGGTTCTGCAGGCTGGCGAACGCGTGGTCATAGCCTCCGGCACCTACCGCGAGTGCGTCCAGCCGGCGCGTGGCGGGACGGGACCGACTCAGATGATCAGTTACGAGGCTGCCCCAGGGGCAAAAGTCTTCATCAAGGGCTCTGAAATTCTTAAAGACGGATGGCAGCGGGAATCCATTCCTGTAGGTTCTCGTTTCGGGCGACGCCGGACTGGTGAGAGTGAGGGCGAAGTTACGGCATGGCGGCACGATCTTACAGGCGCTATGTTTCCCAATGCCTACCAACCGTTCGCTCTGCCCAGCGTTGCAGGCAATTGGGAATGGCTGAATACCAAAACAGTCGACATGGGTCCATATTTTCGCCGCCGTGGATTGGTGTTTGTGGACGGCAAACCGCTGGAGCCGGTGGAACAGCTTCGCGAGCTGGCAAGCCCGCATCTGCAACCCGACCCCGTGTTTACACGTCCTCCGGTAGCGCACTTCGGCCTTCCCCCTCGTCGGCGCCCGGGTCCGCTTATGCAGGAGGTTGGCGGCTCGCCCGATGCCAGGTTCTGGGTGGAAAACTCGGGAACCGCGATTCACATCCGTCTGGCCTCTGGCACCCCCAACGAACACCTGATCGAAGTCACCACGCGCGAGCATGCCTTTGCCCCCCTGCAAAAGGGGCTCGCCTACATCCGGATCAAAGGAATCACCTTTCAACATGCCGGCAATGCGTATCCGTTTCCGCAGCATGGTCTGGTCTCCACCGGTTGCGGCAATCACTGGATTATTGAAGACAACACGATCGAATGGGCCAACGGTCAGGGCATGGACGTCGCCAATACCGGAGGTGGTGGTTTCACACCTCAAGCCGGAAAATCGCAGATCATCCGCCGGAATACCATCCGCTACTGCGGCGTGGAGGGAATCGGCGGCATGGGAACGGTTGACACCCTGGTTGAAGACAACTTGATCGAGTGGTGCGGCTGGGCAGACGCCGAACGTGGTTGGGAGGCCGCAGGAGCCAAGTTCCACTTCGGCCGCAATCTTCTTTTCCGCCGCAATGTGGTGCGTCATATCCGCCACGCCAACGGAATTTGGCTGGACAGCGGCAACACCAACTGCCGCGTTACCTGCAATGTGTTTGCTGACGTTGTCACGGTGAGCGCCGCAGTGCACATGGAAATGAACATCGAGCGGAACCAGATCGACAACAATATCATTTGGAATGTTCGGAACGCCGAACCCGGTACGCCGGGCCAGAGAGGATGCGCGGGATCCGGCATCTTCATCAACGCCAGCGATCGCCTCACCATCGCCCAAAATCTGATCGGTCGCTGCGATAACTCCGGCATCTTTGCGATTACCCGGCCGGATCGAGCCCGCAGCGGAACAGACTCAGACAACAATATCGATAACAATATCTTCGCCAAGTGCGACAAGTCGGCAATCGTGTTCCTCAACCAGAACAACCAGGCCGATGGGAACCTCTATGTCTCGATGCCTGACGACTTCCTGGGATTTTTCAGCGGCGACACAAAGCATTGGCTCACGTTGCCCATCTGGCGCAAGACACACGGTTGGGACAAGAACGGAGCTATGGGCAACATGCAGATTGATTTTGATCCTGACCGCCTGGAACTGACGCTGAGCAGCAGTCAGCCCCTGCCGAAGGTGAGTGAATTCAATCATATTGACAACGATCTACTCGGCAACATCACCGGAGAAACCAGGGCTCCCGGCCCCATAGCTGATCCAGGTGCCAGACGCATTTGGTCAATTGATCCTCGTTCCGCGGTCTGACTCAATAAGCGGGCTCGACCATCAGCCAACTGCTCCTGAGTGGGAATCTGCCGCAATGGCAAGGATTCGACTCGAAAGAGTATGCATGTCTCGATTTCACAAACGCCGGCCCAGATACCAGAGAGGGCTTGAGGCAAGAAGCATGCGCTCTTTATAGCGAAGAACTTGATCGACAGAGTGAGCAGCCGTCGCGGTCTGGATACCGAAAATCCGCAACGATGGCCCAGGCCGCATCTCGATGGAACGTACCTCCAGGCCCATCGTTCTGCGTCCGGATAAATCGCTTTACAGTTCTAGCATGGACGCGATAGCCTTCCTCCTTAGCAAGTGCATCCTGGCGTTTCGCAGTTGCACGAGTGAACTCGCGTAAAAGACTGTCCGGAGCCACAGCGAAAGGGCATACAGGCATGCAATGCGATTGGCATTGACGGCTGGATCGCAACTCTCAATCGGCAAATTTGTGATGGTGGGAGGGACTCGAATTCGTGACTTATAAACACATTCTCTTTGCAGCCGCCGTTGTCGGGCTCCTTGTCTCGTCACAAAACAGGGCTCATGCTCAATTCCCTCACGAACCCGTTGTCACCAACCAGTTTCCCTTTGTCAGCACCATCTTCGGTGACAACATGGTGCTCCAGCGCGGTAAGCCTGACACCATTTGGGGTTGGTCGGTCCCCGGCAGCACCGTTCATGTCCGGATCGGAAATCACACGGCGTCCGGGGTTACCGGCGCTGACCGCCGTTGGCAGGTTAAGATCATGCCGCCCCCGGCAGGCGGTCCATATACCGTCAAGATCACTGGCCGCCAAACCGTTGAGCTTCACAACGTGATGGTTGGCGATGTATGGCTGTGCGGCGGGCAGTCCAACATGGAGTTCCCGCTGAGGGGTGCACTCACCGGAGAAGCTGACGCAAAGGCCGCCCATTACCCGAACATCCGCTACTTCTCCGTCTTCGGTCATCCCGCCTATCATCACGTCAACGTCATCGCAGGATCATGGAAGGTCGTTTCGCCCGAGACCGCCGGGCGCCTGTCCGCCGTCGCCTTCTACTTTGCCC
The DNA here is from genome assembly GCA_963830225.1 of uncultured Acidobacteriota bacterium. Lineage (GTDB taxonomy): Bacteria > Acidobacteriota > Terriglobia > Terriglobales > Acidobacteriaceae > Telmatobacter. Next base: position 1,148,675 of record CAWHLO010000002.1, read on the forward strand.
GAAAGCTTCAGCAAAAGATTCACGTCCCCATCGGCCTCGTCGTCGACGCCGTTGGCGGAACGCCCGCCGAAGCCTGGACCAGCGCGGCAGCCCTGCGCCCACTCAAGGACTATGACGTTCCGCTTGCCGCCTTAAAGAAGATTGCAGCCGAAGGCGGGCACGAGTACGGCAACTGGGTCATGCCCTGGTACGACGAGTACGACATCGGCCTCAAACAACACTGGTACGCCCCGGACTACAACGACTCTGGATGGAAGCAGGTGACGATTCCCGGTGCTTTTGCTGATCTGGGAGTTCCGGTCACGCCTGCGGTGGCATGGTTCCGCAAAGAGATTACGCTGCCCGATCCGCTGCCCCCGGGGCGCGCTCTCATCTCCCTCGGCATCATTCAGCGTATGGACACCGTGTATATCAACGGCGACGACGTTGGCGGTAGCGCCTGGGTTGAAAATCCACGCCTGTACTTCATTCACCCTGGTGTGCTCAAGCCCGGCAAGAACGTCATCGCCATTCGCATCTTCAAAACCAAGCCTCACGGCGGATTCCTTTCCAAACCCGACGTCTTTCGCCTGATGCTCGGGGCTCACGTCACTTTTCCGCCGGTCGCGCACACCGCTCCCCAGGCCAAACTCACCATCCCGCTCGCCGGTATGTGGAAGGGTAAGATCAGCGTCGACGCCCGCCCGCCGCACCCCCTACCTATTTCCTATGAAAACTGGCCCGTCATGCCAACGGTGCTTTACAAGGGCATGCTTGAGCCCATCGCGCCAATATCCATCACCGGTGCTCTCTGGTATCAGGCAGAGCAAAACTCGCCTCGAGGATATGAGTACCGGAAACTGCTACCCGCCATGATTGGTGACTGGCGCAATCTCTTCGATCAGGGCAATTTCCCGTTCTACATTGTCAGCCTGCCCGCCTTTCAAAAGCGCAGCCCGGTACCAACCGATGATGGTTGGGCAGACATCCGGGAATCCCTGGCTCTGACGGCTGCCGACGTACCCAACTCATGCCTCGCCGTCACCATCGACACTGGCGATCCGAACAACATCCACGCCAGAAATAAAGAGCCGGTCGGAAATCGCCTCGCTCTCTGCGCCCTGGCCAAGCATTACGGTAAGCATGTGGTGTATTCCGGTCCCACGCTCAAGTCCGTCCAGCAGCTCCCAAGCTCCATCCGCCTGCGGTTCGCCCATACGAACGGCGGATTGGTAGCAAAAGGTGGCAAGCTCGAAGGGTTCTCGATCGCCGGTGAAGACCACAAATTCCATTGGGCCGATGCTCGCATCCAGGGCAAAACGGTAATCGTCTCGTCGCCATCGGTACCCCATCCGGTGGCTGTCCGTTACGATTGGCAATCCGATCCCAGGGCCACCCTGTTCAACGGAGCCGGCCTGCCCGCCGGGCCCTTCCGGACAGATAAATGGACCCTCATTACGCAAGATGTGAGGCCATACTAACCCACAAGAAACCGCTTGGAGTCACTGCGCAGCAAGAACGGCCTGGCCTTGGCAATATGGCTGTTTCCCTTCTGTTTGGCTATATCTTGGGACCATGGAGCATGCGTCAATTGCATCTCGCGGCGAAATACACTTGCTGGTTCACGATTGCAGGAGTTTCCCCAGCCAATGAATGAAAAACTGAGTTCTGTAAGCCGAAAATTCTCGACGTGCTGAATCGCTGAGAGACTTCAGCTGGCTTGGATGGCAATTCCGGAGAGTGGGTACATGGAATGCGCAATAGTTCTCTGGAACTGGATGCAATTGGGGTCGAAATCGACATAGATTCTCTGCGATCTACTAAATTCGGCATTGATTCCGATAGAATGCGTACTGCCATGGTACGCTCAGGCGGTAATGACGCTGCCCGGTATCACGCGGTAATACCTGGAGAGGTGGTTCTATAGATGCGCCCCGTCGATGTAATCGGAAGGTTGCGCTGGCATATCGTGGTGTTGATAACAGCCGCGATTGCGGTGAGCTACTTTGACCGGCAGACGCTTCCTGTAGCGGTTCACGCCATCCAGCGAGACATTGCGATTTCAAATACGCAGTTCTCCCATTTGCAGGCTGCTTTTCTCGCCGCATACGCCTTGATGTACGTAGTTGGCGGCAAGCTGGTTGACGTTTTAGGAACACGCAAGGGATTTCTTCTCATTATGCTCTGGTGGTCTCTTGCGTGTGCCAGTCAGGGCTTGGCCACAAGCGTCGGCGCCTTTGCAGTAAGCCTCTTCGCGCTTGGTATGGGCGAGGGTGGAGGGTTTCCCGCGGCAACCAAAGCTCTGGCAGAGTGGTGTGCGCCCAATGAAATCGCGACCGCCATGGGAGTTGTGAATGGCGGCACTGCGGTGGGTGCAGTCGCAGCGCCGCCGCTGATCGCGTTGACGCTAGCCTTTTTCAGCTGGCGCTGGATTTTCTTCTTTGCCGGACTGATAGGCATTCTATGGACTATATGGTGGCTGATTGAATACCATCCCCCGGCTTCCCATCCACGTCTGAGCACCGATCAGCGGCTTAAGATTTCGGGTCTTGTGGACGCAGGGGCAGACAAAAAGCCCACCATTTCATGGATCGGGTTATTTCGGTATCCCCAGGTCCGCGGGCTGGTTAGCGCCAAATTCCTGAGCGACGCGGCCTGGTACTTTTACATATTCTGGCTGCCCAAGTACCTTTACGACGCGCGCCATTTCGACACCAGACAGGTGGGTTACTTTGCGTGGATTCCCTATGCCGCAGCAGGCGTGGGGAGTGTGCTCGGCGGATGGTTCTCAAGCCACCTGATGCGCAGTGGCCACTCGCTGAATCTCTCTCGCAAAGTTGCACTGGGAATCAGCGCCGGCGTTATGCCGCTGATCCTTTTTGTGACGCACTCTCCGATAGACTTTGTCATCGTTCTATTCAGCATCGCCTTTGCTGGCCAGCAGTCCTGGTCGACGCTCGTCATGACGCTTCCAGCGGATATCTTTCCCACCAGCGACGTGGGAGCTGTTGCCGGCCTGGTGGGATGTGGAGGCGCCTGTGGGGGTATCGTGTTCGGGCTTGTGGTCGGCTTTCTGCTCGATCACGGCTTCGGCTATGGTGCCGTCTTTGCCTCTGTAAGCACCTTTCATGTAATTGCGTTCTGCATCATTTTGCTCACGATTCGGAATGTTCAACCCATTCGCGTCACGCCGGCAGTAAATGCCTCCACGACATGATGAAAAGGAAGAGATTCCGCGATGAAGAACGGAACACAGACAATCGAAATCCTTTACGCCGTGGTTCTAACGATCGCCATGCGGTCCTTCCCGAATGGCTCTATTTCCGAACCGTCTGGCGGGCGGCTTCGAGGTTGTTGGTATTTATGATTGATGCAATCAGCCATCTGGCGATCGTTATCGGAAGCAGCAGAAATCAACCGTTACCCAGCATCAGGCTCAAGCACCCGGAGAACATGGCATGAGAATCACCGAAATTCGCACGCGGGTTGTTCAGTGGGAAGGCAACACAGTTCCCCTGCCACCGCACTTTTGCACCAATCCAATGGACCTGGTGGCGTTCCGCAAGGCGTCAATGGGCAATTTCGCCTTTCATAACTGGCTGCTCGTCGAGATCTTCACAGACACGGGCCTGGTCGGACTGGGCAACGCAGCACTTTCGCCGCTGGTCACGAAGCAACTGATCGACACTTACCTCAAACCGCTTCTGGTCGGAGCCGAACCGTGGGATGTGGAATTCCTGTGGCAGCAGATGTATCGGCGCACACTCGCATTCGGGCGAAAAGGCGTAGCGATGACCGCCATCTCTGCCATCGATATTGCCATCTGGGATCTGCTGGGCAAAGACTCCAAACAACCGGTCTTCCGATTGCTGGGCGGCCGCACCAAGGAAAAGATCCCCGTCTATGCCAGCCGGTTATATGCCATGCCGCTCCCTGAGCTTCGCGAGGAGGCACAGAAATATAAAGACCAGGGCTATACCATGATGAAGCTGCGTTTCGGGTGGGGACCGATGGATGGCGCTGCCGGGATGCAAAAGAATCTTGAACTGGTTCGCACGGTGCGAGAGGTGATTGGCGATGAAATCGACCTCATGACCGATGCGTACATGGGCTGGACGCTGGATTACGCGAAGCGCATGCTGCCGCTGCTCGAGCCGTTCCATCTGCGCTGGCTCGAGGAGCCGGTGATTCCGGACGATACGCGCGGCTACAGGGAGCTGAAAAGCTACGGACGAATCCCAATCGCGGGCGGCGAACATGAATTCACGATCTTCGGATTCCGCGAGTTGCTGGAATCAAATTCTCTCGACTACATCCAGTTCGACACCAACCGCGTGGGTGGCATCAGCCAGGCGCGCAAGATTTCCGCGTTGGCGGAGTCATACCAGGTTCCGGTTGTTCCTCACGCCGGGCAGATGCACAACTACCACGTGGTCATGGCAAATCTGAATTCGCCAATTGCGGAATTCTTTCCCAAGGTCAGCGTCGAGGTGGGCAACGAGCTGTTCTGGTACATCTTTGACGGCGAGCCGGTGCCGGAAGCCGGCCATATCAACCTCGATGACTCGCTGCCGGGCCTTGGCCTCACGGTCAACGAAGAGTCGCTAAAACGCTTCAAGGTTATCGAGTAAGGAGGCATCCGTGCATTTGGTTCAAATTGCTACCGGGACCCAGCGGCGGGTGGCCTTGGTGCGCGAGCCCGATCTCGTTCTTTTACGCGAGACCGACTCAGTGTTTACGTTGGCAAACAAGGCACTTTCTGAGGGCCGCCGGCTCTCGGACATTACAAAGCAACTGTTGTCGGATGAGATATTGAGCTACGACGCGATCTATCACGGGCAGTCGGACTGGAAGCTGCTTGCCCCGATTGACTGCCCTGGCCAACCGCAGCGCGTACACGTTTCTGGAACGGGGTTAACGCACTTGGGAAGCGCGCGAGACCGCCAGGCGATGCACGCTGCGCAGGCCGCCAGCGAAGTAGCCAACATGACAGACAGCATGCGCATGTTTGAGTGGGGCCGGCAGCAGGGGCGGCCTGCAGAGGGTGCGATTGGCATTGCCCCGGAGTGGTTTTACAAGGGCGATGGTTCGATCTTGCAGGGGCCTTTTGGACCGCTGGTGATTCCCGGATTTGCCGAGGACGGCGGAGAAGAGGCCGAGGTTGCGGCGATCTATCTCATTGCGCAGGACGGCACCCCCTGGAGGATCGGAATGACGACGGGAAACGAGTTTTCCGATCATGTCTTCGAGCGCCGAAACTATCTCAATCTTGCTGGCTCAAAGCTGCGGACTTGCAGCCTTGGCCCTGAATTGGTGATCGATCCAGAGTTCGAGGATGTGTCTGGTCAGGTGAAGATTCTTCGCAAGGACCAGGTAATTTGGGAAAAGCAGATTCGAACGGGCGAGTTGAATATGTGTCACAGCCTGGCGAATATGGAACACCACCATTTCAAGTTCGCCGCACACCGCCAGCCGGGGATGGTGCATGTCCACTTTTTAGGTGCGGATTGCCTGTCGTTTGGTGAGGGCATCAAGCTTGAAGCCGAAGACGTGACTGAGGTTCAGTTTCAGAATTTTGGCCGGCCGCTGCTTAACACGGTCACGAAGGAAGGACCCATGACAAAGCCGCTTGATGTGCGGGTAATGGAATAAATGGAGAGAATATGGAATCGAAACGATCTGTTGCGATATTAGGCGTAGGCACAATGGGCCGTGGAATGGCCATGAACCTGTTGAAGGCTGGTTTTCCGTTGACCGTGTGGAACCGCACAAAGTCGAAGGCTGAGCCTTTGGCTGAGATGGGAGCGACGCTTGCCGACACTCCCGCGCTTGCAGTGAGAAATGCCGATGTGGTTTTCGCCATGCTCTCGGATGACGATGCCTCGCGGGCTGCATGGCTTGGGAAAGACGGTGCTCTCGCCGCGATGCCTTCGGGTTCCATCGTTGTGGAGTGCAGCACGCTCAGTCCGCACTGGATTGCGGAACTCGCAACAGAGGTGGCGAAGCGTGAGCTGCGCATGGTGGAAGCACCTGTTACCGGCAGCCGCGTTCAAGCCGAAGGAGGACAACTGAAATTCCTCGTCGGCGCAGATGAAGCGGTGCTGGCCGCAACAACCCCGGTATTGCGCTGCATGAGCAAAGAAATTTTGCACCTGGGACCAATTGGAAGCGGGGCGCAAATGAAACTCATCAACAACTTCCTTTGCGCGGTGCAGGCGGCTTCGTTTGCGGAAGCGCTTCGGTGGATCGAGCAAACAGGACTGCAGCGTGATGTCGCACTTGATTTCTTGAAACGGGGCGCGCCGGGCAGCAACATTCTCTCCGCCATGTCGGAACGAATGACGCAAAAGAACTACGAGGTGAATTTTCTGCTGCGTCTCATGGAGAAGGATCTCCGGTACGCGCACGCGGCTGCGTCGGAGTTGGGAATAGACCTTTCCACTTCTACTCCGGCTGAAGAACTCTTTCGCGCCGCTCGGGAACAGGGATTCGGGGAGAAAGATATGTCGGCCGTGGTGGAAGCGGTCAATTCAGATGCCCGCCAGGCGTGAGTGATCGAGAGGGATATTGAGCCGAGAGAGACTGGTTTGGATTGGCCCCGGAAAAACTGGACCATGTGAAATGTTACCCTTCGGCGAGTTGAAGGACCGGAAAAGGCAGTACCAACTGGAGGGTTAGTCTTTGGCTTGTTTTGGTTCAGCCAGATCGCGGCTACCCGCGATTGCGCATCGGCGGTAATCGGCGCCCACGCGGAGCACACGAATGCACTCGCATCACACGATGGATGCCAGGCTGCCTATGCAACTTTGCACATCAATGCAAGCGGTAGACGCAAGCAAGGGAAGATGCATCCGGCGGATACGTAGGGGTGCTTGGCGGGACCTGCATCGAAAATAATATAGGCGACACAGGCAGTCAGCAGTATCCGCCGGGTGCAACGGGGGGCTTGGGGAACGGATTCTCAGCAGTGGATGACGTTCGGGTAACTGATATCCCGCGTTGCATTGCTGGTGTCAATCACCAGCCTTGACTCGCGCGCAATGCGGGCATAGTCGTACCCCGAGTGGTCGGTAACGATGAGCACGCAATCGTATCGGCCAAGATGGTCGAGAGGCGCACAACGCAGATTGAGGTCGTAATGACGTCCGTGCCCCAAAAAAGGAAAGTACGGATCGTTGTATGCCACCTCGGCGCCTCGTCGCCGCAGCAACTCAATAATGGTTAACGCCGGAGATTCGCGTAGATCGGCGATGTCACTTTGACTGGCTATGCCCAGGACGAGCACCTTGGCGCCGCTGATGGTTTTGCGCCGCGCGTTCAGGGTCTTCACCGTCTTCTCGATGACGGAATATGGCGTCACCGTCCTCTCAATGACGGAATATGGCATCTGCATATTCACCTCGCTTGCTAACAAAAAAAGATCAATTTCGAAGGGGAGACTGGCTCGTCCTCCAACGAAAGACGAACACGACAGGTGGGCCAATCCGCACAAGGCAGGGGCGCGAAGAACTGCGGTTGGAGCATGCGCCCGCGATTGTCCGGGATTTATTGCGGCTACGGCGGAAACCGGGAGCAGGAGGAGGGAATCTTCCCGGGCTGAGAACGCATGCCAGGCAGGCAGTGGCTGAGTCGGCCTCCGCACTTTGGTTACGGATATAACCACAGCGCTTGTTCAAGTAAAACGTTGAGTCCCGTCTCCCGCCTGCCGGGAGCGGTACGATCTCTATCTCATTTCTTTTGTTTATATTATTGTTATGTTTAACTTAGATATTTGAGATCCTCAGGAGTGCATGACCAGATACTCTTTCCCACCCAGACCCTTAAGCAACACTTGATCACAGCCCCGCATCATATGGTATGGTTCCTTACATACGCTCTCATGCTGAACACGATGTTACTTAGGTAATCATCTACAGTAACCAATTTAATAGGCAATCGGACGCCTTCCGGGTTCCACGGCCTACTTGAGTCCCTGTGCGTTGTTTTGTTGCTTGGACATTTGCTGAGGTAAGGCAAGTGGACGACGTTTTATGTGCAACAGAACGACCCGCTTGTTCTGCGGCCTGATTGAACTTCTGTATGGCTTTTTGTTGCTTGGACATTTGCTGAGGTGAAGCAAGTGCTTGACATTTTCTGTCTGCCTCGGGCCCAAGCGTGCGAAAAAATCGGCGCATCTACATTCGAGAGTCCGTCGCGACTCGTTCGACGCAGGGCGCAAAGTCCCAGACTTACCTGTCGTCTTAACCGCTCGGCCAAAAGAGCGTTTTTTGCGGTCTTTAGCTGCTTTCTTGCTGTGGCCGTTTCCGGCTGCGGTGCCAATTTTGTGACGAACGCATCTGGTGCTGCATTCCCTCTTACCGCCCCCACCAGTGTCGAGTTTGGAACAGTAACCGTAGGCCAGACTGCCAATTCCAGTTTTACTCTTGTCAATCCGACGTCGAGTGCGGTCGAAATTTCCCAGCTGAGTATCACTGGAAACACATTTGTGATCGCCGGCCAGAACACCCTTCCCATTACGGTCGCGCCCAATGGCGGATCCTATACTCTGACCCTGCAGTTCGCGCCGCAGGGAGCGGGAGACGCGACAGGTCAACTGACGATCACCACGGCTTCTCCAGGCGCTAGTGTTCTACAGTCGGCCTCTGTCGTATCTGCGAGCAGCAGCTTTCAGCCGGCGGCTTCCTCCCATTCTTCAAATGGCGGCGGCAGTCAAAAGATAAAGCTGCACGGGAAGGGGCAAACAAAAACGAGTACTGGTACCGCGGCTCCCAGTTCCCTGTCCTGCAGCCAGGGATCCCTCACTGGCGCGGGAACCGATGCCTGCACCGTCACACTTCCCGCTGCGGCAGGCACCGGCGGGCTCGCCGTGAGCCTATCGAGCGACAACAGCGCGGTTAGCGTACCTGCATCCGTCACGGTGCCGGCCGGAGCAACAAGTGCCGGATTCACGGCAACAGTCTCCGCAGTCACCACTACCCAGACCGCCACCCTGACTGCCTCAGCAAACAATGTCAGTCAGACTTACACGATCAACCTCAACGGGACGGGCCAAACTACAGCGGGCGTGCTTAGTGCTCTGAACTGTGCCAGCAACTCTGTCACCGGCTCGGCCAGCGACGCATGCACGGTCAGTCTTTCCGCTGCGGCAGGCAGCAGCGGGCTCGCCGTGAGCCTGTCAAGCAATAACAACGCCGTGACTGTACCTGCATCCGTCACGGTTCCAGCCGGCGCTACAAGCGCCAGCTTCACAGCGACCATCTCTGCGGTCACCACTACTCAAACCGCCACACTAACAGCCTCGGCGAGCGGCGCAACGGTAACCTATTCGCTCCAGTTGAATGCTGGTACAACCGCTACAGCCGCCCTTACGCTGAGTTCAACAAGCGTGCCTTTTGGCGACGTAACGGTGGGCACCTCGGCGACTCAATCTGTCACCTTGACTTCCTCGGGCACCTCGCAACTCACAGTCAATTCGGCCACGGTGACGGGAGGGGGCTTCAGCATATCGGGATTGACTTTCCCGCTTACGCTGAACCCGGGTCAATCAGCGACGCTCAATATCGCATTCGATCCAACAGTAACTGGAACGGCTACCGGATCTGTCACCATCAGCACCAACGCCTCGAGCGGGGGAACAGCAACCATCAGCTTGAGCGGTAACGGAGTGGCTGGTTCCCATCAGGTCAGTCTGACCTGGGCTGCGCCCACCAGTTCGACTGATCCGGTGGTCGGATATAACGTGTATCGAGCAGTGGGTACAAGTACCTCGTATCAATTGCTCAATTCCTCTGTCGATGCGCAGACGGCCTACACAGACACCGCCGTCCAAAGCGGCACTTCATACAGCTACTACGTCGTAAGCGTCGATTCAACGGGAAATCAAAGCTCGCCGTCGAACATTTTCACCGCGAGCATTCCCTAAGGAACCTCTGAAAATCGTCGAGTTATAAGGGTGCACGGCTTTTCTTTGGCCGTATCCACTCAAAGCTGGTCAATTCGCGGTTTTCGATCTTGCCGTTATGCCCGCCGGAGGCTCGATAGAGCCCCGGCGGACACACTACGCCCCTTGCGGGGACACCTGCAAATTGATCTTCGCCAGCCTCCTGCGGTGCTGGTAGATATTGACCAAGGCAAAGGCCGCACACAGCCATTCGTGGTTTTTCTTCAACCCGCGATAGCGCACCTTGGTAAAGCCGAAGACGCGCTTGAGAATGCGAAACGGCCACTCCACCTTGGAGCGCACCCGGGCCTTGGTCCGGTTCTTGCGCTTCTGCACTTCATCGACACCGGCCTTGGTCTTCACCCGGCGGCTGGTCATGTCCTGGGCGGCAGGCGCAGCTTCACGAATCGCCTCGGTCTTTCCCTGGTAACCGGCATCGCCCCAGACCTTCCTCTCGTCGCCGTGCAACAGATCCGGCAACATGTGAACATCGGAAACGCTCGCCGCCGAGGTGCACACCGAATGCACAACCCCTTCCCTGGAATCGACGCCGATGTGCGCTTTGGCGCCGAAATACCACTGATTCCCTTTGCGGGTCTGATGCATCTCCGGATCGCGCTCCTTCTTCTCGTTCTTGGTGGACGAAGGTGCGTGGATGATGGTCGCATCCACAATGGTCCCGGTGGTGATCCGGATGCCGCGAGTGGCCAGATACAAATTCACCGCATCCAGCATTTGGCCGCCCAGTTCGTGTTCTTCGAGCATGTGACGGAAGTTGAGAATGGTGGTCTCGTCGGGCACCGGAGCCCGGCCCAGATCGATGCCTGCAAAGCGCCGCAGCACCGGCGATTCGTAAAGCGCGTCTTCGACCGCAGGGTCCGAGAGCGCGAACCACTGCTGCAGAAAATAGACTCGTAGCATGATGTCGAGGCCTACCGGCTTGCGGCCCATCTCCCCCTTTGAGTAATGCGGCTCAACCAGCGACAACAACTCAGCCCAAGGCATGACGGCATCCATTTCTTCCAGAAACTGTTCGCGCCGGGTCTTCTTCGAGTAACGTTGAAACTCTGCTTGATGGGCCAATGTCATTTGCCGCATGCCTGATCGATCTCCCTGACTCCACATTACCTGCATCAGTTGTGGATCGGGGAGTTCTTCAG
>CAWHLO010000003.1:0-644128 GCA_963830225.1 uncultured Acidobacteriota bacterium
TCCAGTAGTGTTAACAGGCCCTAAGATCATTGTGCACAAAAGGCGGAAATAATCTGCAAAGGCGGTGAACTTTTCCGGGGAGCCGGGGCTGTGGAAGTTTCTCACCCTGCGATCCGCCGCGGCGGACGAGGTGCAACCTCTTGATCATCCACAGCCACCCGCCAAACGAAATTCCTGCCAGTTGCCCGCGAATCTTGTCTCTTACGCCCTAGTGCATAGCGCGATGGAACGAAATCCGCAGCATCGTCAGGAAACACGCACATCCGCGGTTGCAATACCGAGCCCCGGTGATTCAGCACGAAGATGAATTGTTCCTGACTGGCCCGTGGGACTTACGATCGCGACGCATTGGCCATGGAACGTGTCCCGGTGGGGCTGGCGAAAACTAGCCATGTCTCTAGGATTGGCATTTCCCACCGCCGCAATTTCGCCTGCACCGCTCACGGAAAAAGAAACAGGAACTACGGCGTCCGGCACTGGATGCCCATTCTCATCCACCACGGTGACCATAACGTAGCTGAGATCGTCGCGGCTTGCCCGGATATTCTTCCGATCCGGCGTCAATAGAAGCGAATGCGGTTTGCCCACTGTGGTGAATGCGATGGTTCCGATTTCCTGTCCGTCCTGGTAAGCGACGGCTTTCAGTTCGCCCGGTGCGTATGGAACAGTGAATTCGGCCCTGAGAGCATCGCTCGCAGAGAGCCGCTTTGATCCAACTTCCTTGCCATTGAGCATCAGACGGACACTATCGCCGCGCGTGTAAACGCGCACGGTCATCGGTGAATCTTCCTGGCCGGGCCAGGTCCAGCTGCGCAGTTCATCGCTCCAGCCCCACCTGCTGATTTTCTCCGTCCAGCCCTTCGGTAGTGGACGCTGCACCGCCATCTCCACCTTGCTGCGCCGCCACACGATGTCGCGGAAGTAGGACTGCGGCTTCTTGTTTCCGATAAGGTCGACGTCACCGCAATAGGAGTTGAACCATGGGAAAGGAGCGAAGAAGCCGTCCTGCCCCGGACCCTTTTGAATCTTGGAATGGCCGATTCCCGATTCTCCCAGGTAATCGATCCCGGTCCAGACAAAGTCGCCGATGACCCAACTGCTCCTGTCAATGACATGCCAGTTTTGATAAGCCTGTTCCGGAAAGGACTCCGTGCCCACCATCACGCGCTCCGGAAAGCTGGCGTGGTCCTTCTCGTATTGCACCCACTGATAGTTGTAGCCGCCGACGCCAAGATAAGTGAATGCGGGTTGCATATCTTTCCACGTTTGGCCGGATTGGGCCGAGGTGCCATTGATGGCCGCCGTGATCAGGCGCGTGGGATCGAGATGGTAGACAAATGCGGACATCTCATGGCCGATTTGCACTCCCTCAGGCTTGGCGCGGTCGGGAATCTCGTTGCCGATGCTCCAGAGAATCACGCTGGGGTGGTTGCGATCGCGAAGGACCATGCTGGCCAGATCGCGCTGCCACCAGTCCTTGAAATAGAGGTGATAATCCTGCGGATTTTTCCCCACATCCCAGCAGTCGAAAGCTTCGTCGATGACCAGCATGCCCAGCCGGTCGCATGCATCCAGAAATGCGGGCGAAGGCGGATTATGACTCGTGCGGATAGCGTTATAGCCATTCGCCTTTAGCGACTCAACGCGGCGCTCATCTGCCCGGGGAATACTCGCCGATCCGAGAGGGCCATTGGCGTGATGCACACACCCGCCGTGCAGCTTGAAGCTCGCGCCATTGATGCGGAGGCCGTGTTCCGCATCGATTTCGAGCTTGCGCACGCCTGTGCGAAGAGTGGCGGCGTCGGCAACCTTGGCATCCGACTCAACAACAACCTCCGTTTGATACAAATACGGATCGCTCGGAGACCACAGGTGCGGCGATTTCAGCCGCACCGTGCACATCGCGGTTGCGCTGGCGCCGGCAGGAACGCTCACGCTCTTCTGAGCCTCGCCGGCGACCGCACCGGATGCATCCAGCAGCCGCGTCCGGACCGTGGGGTTAGCTGCCGCAGCAGCGCCGTTCTCTACCGTCACGGCGATGTTTACAACCGCGGCATCTGTAGATACCTGCGGTGTTGTGACGTAAACGCCGTGCGTGGGAATACGCAACGGTCCCGCAACGCTGAGCCATACCTTGCGAAAAATTCCCGAACCTGAGTACCACCGGCTGTTGCGTCCGTTGTTGTTCACTTTCACCGCAACTGTGTTCTCTCCGTCGCGCAGGTGCGAAGTAACATCAAAGGCGAATTCGGTGTAACCGTAAGGATGGTTGCCGAGATGAACGCCGTTGATCCAGACATCGCAGTTCATGTAGACGCCTTCGAAACGCAGTTCCGCCTTGCCGCCCGCGGGCATCTGTGGATGCACAAATCTCTTGCGATACCAGCCCACGCCACCCACAGTCCATCCGGTTGCACTCTGCCCTTCGCTGGCATACATGTCAAATGGGCCCGTGCGCAGGGCGCCAGTGGTTTCGGCCCAGATAGCCCCTGTTGGCTCGCTCGCCCCGGGAGGAAAATCCTCAATGCTCCAGTCGTGCGGAACGTCCAGCCTGCGCCACTGCGAGTCGTCGAATGCTGCGGAATCCGCTCCAGCAGCCTCCCCGCGGAAGAAACGCCAGTCATCGTTGAATGCCTGCAGGCGATTCGGCGCCGGCGCTGCGGCTGGCCACGGAGTTGCCGCTCCTGCGGATTCCTGCTCGGCCACCCCGGCTGTGGGTAACATGGCGGCCGCAGTCACGCCCATCAGGCCCTGCAGCGCCTCACGACGGGTGAAAGTGTTTTCCTTCTCCATGGGTAAAGGCTCCTCTTCCTTTTCAAATGCAGATCAGCGCGGAATTGCAACCACAACAGTTTCGCAGATGACGGGGACTTCGCGTATCTTGACCGGATAATTGGCCACCTGGGCTGAGGAGGTTGCCGCCCTTGCGATCCGCCGCGGCGGAGGCCGCAAGGATGGGAGGCAGCTGGTCAAGAGCCAGATTCTGCCACTGTTTACGAATGTGTGGCTACCAACTTCGGCGACAACACACCTCAAACGAAATGTTTGGTTGAGATTTCGCCCGCGTTAAGCCTATATAGCTCACCCAGCTTCCCTAATAGCCTCGTTGAGGTTTCGATCAGCAAGCCTCTTGTTTTCTGCACTTATTTCCCCTGCTTCTTCTAACTCGTTCATTGTGTAATGCCATAGGGCTCGCAGACATGTTCCCCGCATCGAAAGTAGTCCACGATAAATATGATGTTTTCCACTCGCGATATCGCGATAGGCAATATTCGAGATGAGAAGCAGAACCAAGACGCGGGGAGCTTTTCCGTCAGCTATTTTTTGTTTTACCGCGATCTTGCCAGCGTGGATGCTATCCACGATTTCCGCGTTGAGCATTTCAATCCCTGCAACAGAGTTCAAAACGCCGCCCGCATCTTCGTTTCGGATTCTTCTCACCTCATCCCGATAAGCAGAAAGGGCTATTTTTACCTCAGGGATTGGGAAAAGGCGCTGCAAAATCGTAGGCATGTAGATAGCTCTCCATCCCGGTTCTTAATTGGAATTTGTGCTCATTGATGGCAGAGGTGATTGCGCTTGTTTGGACAATTTTCCGCCGGTGGACTCGGTCTGAGAATTCGGGCCTTTGAGACACGTGCCGTGCCATATTCTTTCGCCTGGCCCATTCCCACCAGGAAATGCATAGCCCGTTTGGGTAACGGAATCCATTACCACACAAGCAAGTTCTCTGACATGATCCTGGATTTGGCGAAGGGTTGCTATATCAAATTTTGTTTCACACAGCTCGTTTTTCGAACTGACAAAGAAAGGCAATGACTTGCCTTCTTCGTCGGGAGCACGCCAAGATGCATGACATAGAATATTACGAACATTAGCAGCATCTTTAATGGCTTGAACGAGTTCATCGATATTTTCGACGGTTGAGTGTTGAGCTTCTCTGACCGCTGCACCGTAGCTTCTCGCCAGCTGGTAAAGCTGGTCGGATAAAGCTTTCTCAAGCTTCGGCAGCCATGCGTTGTATGCATTTTCTATTTCACTGTCGCTGTAGTTTCGGGTTGCTGTGAATGCAAAGATTGCCTTTCCTAGCACTTCTTCAAGAAAGCCAAACGACCCCACGGTTCTCCCGAGTTGTTCCCAAAACGGCCCGGGATGTAGGTGCGTTGGGTATAAGGCAGGCAGCGCACTCCGATCAACGTAGGATGGTTTTCCTGGCTTCATTTTCGCTCCTTACTTGCCCTTCAAAGTCTATTTCCCATGTTCTGCCGATCTTCAATCTATTTATAAAGACCGATGTACTCATTGAAAGGCTTCAGAGCGGTTGAATGGGGTTTCCGCGAGTTGCGATCGTATCTCTGGCAGAGATTACCGGCCGGAAGACCCAATTCGTAGGGGCTCGCCCCCTATGCGCCCCTGCAACTGAGCCATAGCCCCCCACACACAACTTTTGGAATTAGGCCATAACGTGGCCGTCTGGCCATCATATGGCTGTCACGACACCCGCCCTTGCGGCAAACCCGCCGCAAGGATGCCGCACTCCGATAACTCCACTACCGCGCCCCATGCCTCCAATGCGAGTGCTCATAAACCCGGTGCGGGTTATACATCAGATATCCCCGCCCCACGCGCATGTTATGGTCCACCGTCCCCGGAATCGTCACCGCAATCATGATTCCCAGAACCGCATGCGCCAGCGCCAGCGGATACAAATTGCGGTAGCGCAAAAACACCAGGCAGGCCACAATTCCCCACACAATCGTCGCCGTCACCAGGATGGGATTGGGCAGATGCGCCAGCGCAAAAAGACCGGCCGCCGTCAACGCCGCCAGCCGCCTATCGGGAATCAGTCGCAGGATGCGCAGCAGAAAGAAGCACTGCAGCAGAAACTGCTGCACGCCCGACCACACCGCATAGAGCCAGAAATTTTCCACCACCCAGGCCAGTCCGCCACGCAACCGCAGCGTGTGGAAGTGTGCGGCAATCAGCGCGGCAATCAGCGCCACCACCAGCGCCACACCCGTGATCCACAGTGAGCGGAAGAAGTTCTTCCGCCGCAGCCCCATCGCCTCCAGCCCGTCCCACGACACAATGGTGAGAATCACCACCGACGCCGCAGCCACCCACCACAGCCAGCGTTGCACCGGCCGCGGCGCCCAGATCACCAGCAGGATCAGCCCATACGCAATCGCAATTTCAGTGAAGACACGCCGCCTGCTGCGCACGGCTTTCTCTGTGCCGGGAGGAGTCGCAGCGTCGTCGACCGCCATGCACCGATGCTACCTGAACCTGCCGCGCTTATTCCAGAATCACCGCCGGCTCCGGCTCACCGCCGCGCAGCGTCAGCGTCACCGCCGCCCCCAGAATCAGCAGCCCGCCCAGCCACGCATACGGCCCCAGGTGCTCGCCCAGCAGCTCCACCCCCAGCACCGAGCCCAGCACCGGCTCAATGTTCAGAAACACCCCCGCCCGCGAAGCCGGCACATGGTGAATCCCCCAGTTCCATAGCCACGTCGTCGTTGCCGTACACAGCAACCCGCTGATGGCCAGCGCCGCCCACGCCGCCGCGCTCACATGCGCAAACGGCAGCCCCGCCACCTTCCTGTGCGTCAACGGTGAAAGCGCCCACGGCCCCATCACCCACACCGCCAGCATTCCCGTGCCCGCCAGAATCGTATACGCCGTCACCACCCTCGGATCGTGCGTCTCCATCAGCTTTTTGCTCAGCAGAATCCACGCCAGCGCCGCCACCATAGACACCAGCACCAGCAGGTCCCCCGCAAACGTCGGCTGGTCGTAGCCGCCCGTCCCGTGCCCGCCGCCCAGCACCACCAGCGCCGCGCCCAGCGTCGACCCGAACAGCGCCAGCCATCCGAACCAGTCCAGCCGCTCGCCCGCAAACAGAGCCGCCGCGGCAGCCAGCAGCACCGGCATGGAGCCCACCATCAGCGACGCGTGGCTCACCGTGGTCCGCACCAGCCCATGAAACTGCAGCAGAAATTGAATTGGAACCCCTAGCAGCGCGCAAATCAGCAGCGTCCGCATCTCCGCCCGCGTCAGCCGCACACGATTTCGCAGCGCCAGCGGCAGCACCCCCACACACGCAAACAGAAAGCGGTAGAGCACCATGTGCCCCACGCTCATCTCGTTCAGCGCAATTCTGCCGAAATAGAATCCTGTGCCCCAGAGCGTCCCGGCCAGCGCGCACGCGCCGTAACCCAGAAGCGCCCGCCGCGGCGGACGACGCCCAGCCAATAAGTTCCCACCCATTCTGTCTTACTTTCGCACACGCCGCCCCGCGGATCCCGTGACCGCTGCCGCAGCCCGCCTCACTGCTTCGTGCGCAACCGCGGCCGCCGCAGATACAAAATCCAGTCCGCCAGAAACAGCCCCGCAATCGCCAGCAGTGGAGCACCCATGGTCACTGCCCAGTCCAAGTGTCTCGGCAGAGCGTTCCACGCGTAAAGCCCGGCCGTAAGCGTAAATAACAGCGCACCCATCCACTCCCACCGCCAGGAAGCGGCCAGCATCAGCACAACAATTGCCGAAGGAATCAGGTGAATGGAAAGCGCCAGCGCCATCTCCCACCATCCGCGGGGTTCGTGGAACAAGTCCAGCGCGAACACTCCCAGGAAAACGGCAAACGCAATCGCAAGAACCCGCGGTGCCCAGTGAAGGAACATAGCCGCGCGATGGCTCATACGTTTCACCTCCGTGCGTGGGAAAAACGCAACCGCCGCAACTATTGTAGGCCCAAAACGCCTCGCGGCCACGCGCCCATCTTTTCCACTGGCCTCACTACGGTAACCTCGGCGTGGTACCCATGCACAAAAGCAGCCTGTTGGGAGAAAATATTCTTCGATGGCGATTTGCCCCTCCCAACCGCGTCCTGACGGTACGAGCATTCTTTTCCGCCTGTGCTTCCTGCCCATCCTCGCCGCCGTCCTGCTCCACCCTTCTCCCGCCGGTGCACAGAAGTCTGGCCCGCTGCCCATGGACCCCTCCGCGGTCCACATGCCCAAGCTCAAAGACCATTTCCTTCGCGACCCCCTGCCGGAAAAGCCCACCGTCGCGCCGTCCACCAGCATCCCCGTCGACCCCTTCGATTTCGCCGCACCCAACCCCGTCTACATCGGCCACCGCTACGTCATGGCCTCGCTCGACTTCCTCGACGAAAACCACCTGCTCTTCACCTTCCGCGTTCCCGGCCTCATCCGCCGCGTCCCCGGTCAGCCCATCGACGAAAACGAGCACCAGATGCGCGCCGTCCTCCTCTCCCTGCCCTCTGGAACCATCGACGCGCAGACCACATGGACCATCCACGACCGCGCCCCCTTCATCTGGGCGCTCAAAGACGGCCACTTCTTCCTCCGCAACCGCAACCTTCTCTCCGTAGGCGACGCCTCGCTCCAGCTCAAGCCCTTCCTGCGCTTTCCCGGCCCGCTGCTCACTGTCTCGCTTGACCCCAACCAGCAGTACCTGGTCACCAACAGCCGCGAGCCCGTTAAAAAAACGGCCACCTCCGGCGACTCATCCGACGCCTCTTCCGGGGCAACCTCCAATACCGGCTCCGATGACAACGACCAGAGCTCCGGCAACCAGCCCGACCTCGTCCTCCGCATCTTCCATCGCAACTCCGGCCAGGTCATGGACGTCGGCCGTATCCGCACCCCGGTGCGTCTCCCCGTCAACAGCCAGGGCTTTCTCCAAAGCCTGCGCGGCAAAAACTCCACCTGGGTTGTGCAAATGAACTACTTCAAAGGCGGTAACTCCAACCTGGCCCGCATCAAATCCGCCTGCCGGCCCACCTTCCACTTCGTCTCCGACGACGAGTTCCTGGCCACTGCCTGCACCGACGTCGGCGGCTTCTGGCTCAACGCCATCTCCACCACCGGCAAGTACCTCTGGCAGGACTCCACATCCGGCTACACCGTCTGGCCCATCCTCCGCACCTCCGCCAGCGGCCTGCGCTTCCTGCGAGAAACCCTCGCCGTCCGCCGCCAGCTCAGTACCATCTGGGGGCTCGATCGTGACGACATCGTAGCGCAGCGCGTCCGCGTCTTCGACGCCGCCACCGGCAACATCGCCCTTGAAGCCACCGCCGATCCCGTCCTCGACGCCGGCGGCAACGCCGCCATCTCCCCCTCTGGCCGCCGCGTAGCCATTCTCAGCGGCGGAGCCATCCATATCTTCAACTTGCCCAAGCCGCCCCCGCTCCCCAAAGCCGCCACCAATCCCGACTAGGTCCCGGCAGATCGAACCTTACAGTCACAGCCTCAATCGGAGCTGTCCTCCGCCAGTTCGCGGATACTCTCAACTCGCCGGCTGCGCTCCTCCACCCAGCCGACCCCGGCCATCGCCACCGCGGCCAAAAGGGCTGCCCCCGCAAACAGGCCCATGGCGGCGGCATAGCTGCCCGTCGTCCCTTTCACCCACCCGATCAGCGACGGCCCCGCGAAGCCGCCGAGATTGCCCAGTGAATTGATGAGTGCGATACCGCCGGCTGCGGCCGTGGCGCCCAGGAAACCCGACGGCACGCTCCAGAACGGACCAAAACACGCATAAACGCCAACCGTCGCAACAATCAGCGCAACAAAGACGGCCAGGTTGCCGGGCAGAAACGCGGCGCCGGCAAAGCCGGCTCCCGCAACCAGCGCCGCCAGCACAAAGTGGCCAATGCGTTCGCCGCTCCTGTCGCTGCGCCGTCCCCACACAATCATCGCGCCCGCGGCAAGCACATAAGGCAGAGCCACCAGAAACCCGGTTTGCAGATTGGAGTAGCCCATGGCCTTGACGATCTGCGGCAGCCAGAAGCTGAGTCCATAAAGCGCCAGCACCATCCCAAAATAGGGCAGCACCAGCAGCCACACACGCAGA
The DNA here is from genome assembly GCA_963830225.1 of uncultured Acidobacteriota bacterium. Lineage (GTDB taxonomy): Bacteria > Acidobacteriota > Terriglobia > Terriglobales > Acidobacteriaceae > Telmatobacter. The sequence goes on from CAWHLO010000003.1 coordinate 8,875, forward strand.
TCGCGCAATCCCGGCCACAGATCCCGATGCGCCGGTGTCCGCTCGCGCGCAAGGCTGGCGGCAATCGCCGCGCGCTCCTCATCGTCCAGCCAGCGTGCGTCTGCAGGGCCGTTGGGTAGCCACGCAAGAACGGCAAAGGCCAGCAGCACCGACGGCACACCTTCAATCAGGAACAGCCATTTCCAGCCCGCCAATCCCAGTAACCCGTGGATCCCCAGAATGGCGCCGGAGATCGGCGAGCCGATAACGCCGGCAAGCGGTACTGCAGCCATGAAGCCGGCTATCATGCGCGCGCGGCGGCGGTCTGGAAACCAGAGCCGAAGATAGAAAATCATGCCCGGAAAGAAACCGGCCTCCGCAGCGCCCAGAAGGAATCGCGCCGTGTAGAAGGTCGCCTCGTTATACACAAAGGCCGTCGCTGCTGAGATCAGCCCCCATGTCAGCATGATGCGGAAGATCCACAACCGTGCGCCCACACGCGAAAGAATCACATTCGAAGGCACCTCCAGCAGCGCATACGCGATAAAGAAGATGCCCGCCCCAAACCCGTAAGCCTGTGCGCTGAAACCGAGATCCCGGTTCATCGTCAGCGCCGCAAAGCCCACGTTCACCCGGTCGAGGAAGCTGACGAAATAAAGAAGGCCCATGAACGGCAACAGCCTCCATGCCGCCTTCTTGAATGCCCTGTTTTCCGTTTCCATACCCGCGCCTCAGCAATGTCCGTTAGGTTATAAAGCCCCCTGATGAAGCCATGGAAAGAGTGCGCGGAATACCATTCTCTGAAGCTGGGAACGGTCCCGGAGCCCGGCAAATTCTGTACCACCGATGATAGGACAATCTCCACCGCGCAGGGCGTCCGCCGAGGCGGATTGATGCGCCCCGGGGAAGTGGCAGTCGTATGACCTGAAACACCGTAATTCGCTCCCGGCTCGCGCTATAGTAGACCGCAAGAAATCCAGGCGACGGAGGATCCGATGGCCAGGATGATGTCAGCGTGCGGAGTCTTATGTTCCGATTGCCCCGCTTACCTTGGCGACAAAAAGGGCGTTGCGCATCGGCAGCGCACCGCGGCCGCATGGAAGAAAATCTACCAACTGGACGAATCGCCCGGGAACATCACCTGCGGAGGCTGTCTCGGACCAGACGACCGGTTGTTCCACACCAGCCGCACCTGCATGGCCCGTCTCTGCAGTCGCTCCAGGGGATTCAGTACCTGCGCCGAATGTCCTGAGGAGCAGTGTCCCGATCTTGAAAAAGCACAATCGCTCTGGGATGAAGTGCCGGATCTGGCCTGGCCCCTGTCCCATGAAGACTATGTCACTTACGCTCAGCCTTACTGCAACCACCGCCGCCGTCTAGCCGAAGCTCGTCTGCGTGTGCCCGTCACCAGCAGAGATCCTCGAGCCTGAACGCCTGGCCGCCGGCGCCGCCTCTCTGGGTCATTGTTGTACGATTCCGTCTATGGCCTTGCGCCGCCGGTCAACCGATGCATCGGAATGCGGTAGTCCGGCAGCACCCGATCCTGCCGGCTCGGATGCGCGAGGCACTGAAGGCGTTTACAATCAATTCGCTGCCGAAGGGCTCTTCGCGCGTGCAGTTTACGGCGCTTCAACAACATGACGCGGCCAAGTCGCGGCGCGTTGTTTGTCTTTCACGAACTATGCCGTGGAGGTTTTTCATGTTACGTTCCCGATCCTTGCTCTGGCTGGCTCCTGCGCTGCTTTTGGTAGCAACGGGCTGCCGGAAGTCGTCCACCACTTCATCTACAAAAACTACAGCCGCGCAAACCACTGAGCCGGCAGATATCAATGGCCTGCCGGTGGTGCACCTCAAGCGCAAGCAGACGGGCAACACGCCGCAGTTCCTGGGCGCAACCATTCTGCCCGGCCGCGGCATGAACGTCTTTCAGATCAGTGCTTACTTCCCGGGCCTGGGCATCTTCCATGTGCTGCACGCGCCCACGCTGGAGGAGGCCAACACCAAGTACTACGGCACCCCAACCGACGCTTACGGCGACAACAGCTTTGCCTTCGGCGGCGCCTTCCTGGTGCCCTATCCCAACCGGATCATCGGCAAGCTTTCGGCTGACGGGAAAACGATTACCACTTACTGGCACGGACACAAGATCGTGTTGCCGGCAAACTGGCATAACACCGCGCATCCTGACCAGAACAAGCACGCCATGCACGGCCTGATCCTCAAGGAGAATGCCAGCAACGTCCAGGTGCAGAACCTGCCCAACGAGCAGGTGGTAACCGCGGACATGAAAGACGCATTCGGCGGGCAATGGCTATCGAAGACTGACCTGCACTTCAGGATCGAGCTCACAGCCGGCGCGGTAGACGCGCAGATCACGGCGAAGAACGTGGGCAACCAGGACGAGCCGATCTCGATGGCCTGGCACCCCTACCTGACCATTCCCAGCGGCCAGCACGAGCAGGCGCGCCTCCATGTGCCGGGCACCATGCGGGCGGTCGTGAACAACTACCAGGACGTCTTCCCAACCGGCAAGCTGGTACCAGTCAAAGGCACGCGGTTTGACTTTACCGCCCCCGACGGCAAGCCGCTCGACAACGGTTACCTCGACGACAACTGGTCGCACTTGAAGTGGACAAACGGAAAGCTGGTGGTCTCGCTCTCCGATCCGGCGTCAAACTACAAGATCAGCGAAGTCGGCTTCTCGCCGCAGATCAGCACCATCCAGGTCTACTCGCCCCCGAAAGCAAAGTTCGCGGTGGTTGAAGAGCAGTTCAACTTTGCTGACCCGTTCGGCAAGGAATGGCACGGCATGAACACGGGCATGGTAACCCTCAAGCCCGGAAAGTCCGTCACCTGGCACGTGCAGTTGCAGATGTCGGAACTGCATCCGTCCAAGTAACCCAACAGTCCGCGCAAACCCGGTTTCCCACCCTTGACGCATCCGCCGCAGCGGACCGCAAGGGTGGGGAGCCCTTCACCCCCAGCCAACCTACCCGCCAAAGATTCTCCCGCAGAAATGCAATCTCTCGATTGTCGGCAATGGGGAGATTGATACTGAAGAGGCGAATTTCTGGCATAGGTCACCATAGGCGGTGATTGGCTCAGAACTTGAGATTGGCAGCTAGAAAATCCCGGCATGGCTCACTTCGAAAAACGATCGAATGTCAACAACAAAAAGCCTATGATCGAAGCCACACCACCTAGATAATAAGCTCCAACTACTAACCAATACTGTACCGGCTCCTTAGCACGGTAAATCCAGGCGTTAGAGCGGTTCCAGGCTTTTCCGAGGCACGTATAGAGGACCGCCAGAAAAAGAGCGACCATCCCGATGGTCAACAAAATATACCGCGGATCAGACATCCCGCTCCTTTTCTCCTGATGTGAAATGCGCCTGCAACTGTCGCCGCGGAGCTGTAATCAGTTTCAACAATTCCTCCGTGATTTCGCGCGCCATCAGGCCTCGTGTTCTTCCTCTTGACTTTCGACTTCATGGAAGTCGGCTATCTGGACAACGTCTCCGATGCAAGGTGCGCCGCGTCGGACCCATTTCCGGGGAGATTTGTTAACCAACTCGTCATCTCCGGTTGGGCGGTCAACCGGCCAATACCGACGGAACGGCCGAGATGGAGCCACCGAGAACTCCGATATGACAGCAAGTAGCATTATGCTACCATTTATACATGAGTCAGCCAGTCAAGCTCTCGGATGCTCTTGTCCTCGACGCCCGCATAACGGGCAAGATCGTTGAGCGCTCCATTGCCGGCCAGGTCGAATTCTGGGCACGGCTCGGCCGGTCCATCGAACCACTTCTCCAGGGCGACCAGGCTCTGACGCTATGCCGCAAGGCAGCGGCGCGGCCCTTGTCGGAATGCCTCAATTCGGCGGACAGCACGAAGGGGCGTAAACGGCTGAAGGCCTACCTCGAAAGCCAGCCGTTTCCCCATTACGAAGCGCACCCAGATATTGCCGGCTTGCTGGTTCGTATTGATGCGGACGGCCGCCGCACTACCGGCCGATTCATCAAGCGACAATTTCAACCGATTAGATCGGCAAAAAGGACGGCTGCAAAGTAGTGGATCTCCCGCTGGATCGCCGTCCGGTCATTGTGGCCCTTGCCGGACCCAATGGCGCAGGCAAATCGACCTTCTACCACGCTCATCTTGAGGAAGCAGGCCTGCGTTTTGTCAACGCCGATGTGCTGTCCCGTGAACTGAAAATTGGTCCGTATGAAGCCGCAAAAGTGGCAGATTCGCTCCGGCGTGAGCTCGTAAAGCAAAGGGAGAGTTTCGTCTTCGAGACGGTCTTTTCCGATCCTGCTGGCGACAAGTTGGCATTCCTCAAGGACGCCGCTGCGGCAGGATACACGGTCATTCTTTGCTTCATCGGCATTTCCGGCCCCGCAACCTCCGAGCAGCGAGTAGCAATGCGAGTCTCGCAGGGCGGCCATGACGTACCCACGGACAAGCTGCAGACGAGGTTTCCGCGGATATTGGCGAATCTCAGAAGCGCATTGCGCGAACTACCCCACGTTTGGGTGTTTGATAATGACGACTTGCGTCACCCCTTCCGGCTTGTCACCGTCTACGCGAACGGGCAACCCGTTCGTTCGCAAAAGCCGACTCCCCAATGGCTCGCGTCGGTGGTGGATTAATGCTGGATCGGGTGCCTAGCAGCGTAATTGATTCGCGACGAATTGGCCTTGGTAGCCCCTCATCGGTCCTCTCAGGCCAAACAGGACGATTCCAGCAAAGGTAAGCCGCCGGTCATTGGCTCCTGACCGCTGGATAACCGCTCATTGCCGACAATAATGCGCTGTCATGTTGAGCGGCGCGAAACATCTGCGGTTGCCTTCCGCGCACTCCGCCAGCCCCCAAAGGCTAATCGGTCAACCAGACTCGATTAGCTTCATGTGTGGCGGAACTCATGAATTTGCTGCAACAGCCTGTGGGCAGGCGGGTGGTCGCCATCTGCGTTTGCCCGTTCTAGGAGTCTTGCCGCCATTCTGAATGAGCGTCTCACTCCTTTACCCTCCAGATGAGCGATCCCGAGATAGAAATGGGCGTCGTCCCTCTCTGCCTCGGAAATATTCTTGCCCCTCATCGCTCTTCGGAAACATCGAATGGCTTCGGCGTGATCGGTCCGGACGCCCTTGCCCCAGTAATAATGAACGCCGAGCTGTACGAAGGCGCCGTCATCGCCACCACTCAGAGCAGCCTTTCGCAGCCAGCGAACAGCGTCCCGTAGGTTACCGTTCTCTCGATATGTCATGGCAATGTTCGTTGCTGCGGTGCCATCACCTTGCTGATACGCTCTTCTGAGCCAAACGAGCGCCTCACGCGGCTGTTTTTCGACGCCTCTCCCATCGCCAAGGAGCACACCAAGATAGTTCTGAGCCGGAGCAAAGCCGTGTTCCGCCGACCTCCGTATCCATTCGACTGCCTTCCGAGTCGATCTTCGCACCAGAATCTTTCCTGATCTATCTTTGCAGCCGTCGTCATATCGTCCGGCCACCTCAAATTCGACTGAACCGTCGCCTTGGGTGGCTCTCGTAAGCAAATGCTTCCACTCTTCAACGGTCATCTTGTACGGATAGGGAGGGAACTCAAAGCCTGGCTTGGAAAGCTTCCATGGGCATTCTGGATCGACTACTGAGACGACATCGGTCATGGTTTTCGAGAGGTACCTGGGTACAGAATTTGCCAACGGTATTCCGTCTTTCGAGCTTACTCCAGTAATGTGGGCAAGGAGCCAGAAACATGTGCATCTGCCTCGACAACATGAAGTTAGACTTCTATCGACGACGGCGCGGGTGTGTGGTCGGCAACTCTGACCCTTCAAAATCTTGCCCCACCAGCCTGCCCGCACCCGTCAACCCCTCGACCCATCCCCACGCTTCACAAGAGCGATGAAAAATCCGCGCCCCCACCGCATCTCTACACTCGCCGGCCAAGCCCACCGCCTCCATCTTTCCGCACCACATAGCGGCATTCTCCCGTTACCAACTGTGAAACCTGTGTAAACTGGGCGATGGAGGGTTGTGGTGGGGACGGTCCTTGTCCATTTCACGGCTGCAGCAGCAAGCGACAAAGGCCGCAAACGACCCGCCAACGAAGACTCCTTCGGCTACTCCGCAACGCATGGAATCTACGTCCTCTGCGATGGCATGGGCGGCGCCGCCGCCGGTGAAGTCGCCAGCTCCCTCGCCGTCAGGGAAATGGTGCGCTGCCTCGAGCATCGCGCTCCCGATACCCAGTTTCCCGCAGCCGCCGTTGAAGCCCTCCATGGCGCCAATGAAGCCGTCCACACCCGCGCCCAGCGCGACCGCAAGCTGCGCGGCATGGGCACCACCATGGTCGCCGTCATCGTCGACGCGCAGCGTGTCTGGGTGCTCAACGTCGGTGACAGCCGCTGCTATCTCTTCCGCGGCGATCAGCTCCGCCAGGTCACCGTCGACCATTCCCTCGTCGAAGAGCAGGTCCGCATGGGCCGCATGACCCAGGATGAAGCCCTCAATTCTCCCTTTCGCAACGTCATCACCCGCGCTCTTGGCACCCAAAAGAAAGTCTCGCCCGACGTCTTCGAACTCCAAACCGAGCCCGGCGACCTCCTTCTCCTCTGCTCTGACGGCCTCACCCGCGAAGTCGACGATCCCGCCATCGAGGCCATCCTCCGCCTCGATCTCCCCCTGGCAGAAACCTGCGATCGCCTCATTGAAGCAGCCAATGAAGCCGGCGGACACGACAACATCACCTGCCTTCTCCTCCGCGCCGAGTAGCCGGGCGCCACACTCACAACCAATTTTGAGAGTTAACTAAATAGGCAATTTCACTCAACTCGACGGGCTACGCACGTAACCCGGAGAAGCGAAGCCAACCGTCCCTTAAACCGCTCCCTGCGGCCTCACCAGTGACAGAAATTCCGTCCGCGTCTCCTTCTCCCGGAAACACCCCACCATGGCCGAAGTCACGGTCGACGAGTGCTGCTTCTCAATCCCGCGCATCATCATGCACAGGTGCCGCGCTTCAATCACCACGCCCACGCCCTGCGGCGCAATCGCTTCCTGAATCGCATCGGCAATCTGCCGCGTCAGCCGCTCCTGCACCTGCAGCCGCCGCGCAAACACCTCCACCAGCCGCGGAATCTTGCTCAGCCCGATCACCTTGCCCTTGGGAATATAGGCCACGTGAACCTTGCCGAAGAACGGCAGCATGTGATGCTCGCACAGCGAAAACATCTCGATATCCTTGACGATCACCATCTCGTCATAGTCCACGTCGAACATCGCCCCGCGCAGAATACGGTGCGGATCCTGAGCGTAACCCTTGGTCAAAAACGCCATCGACTTCTCAACGCGCCCGGGCGTCGCCAGCAGCCCGTCGCGCAGCGGATCCTCGCCCAGCCGGCTCAGTATCTCGCGGTAAAGCTCCGCCGTGGTAAAGTCACCAAGACTGCCCTCCACATCCGCCACCCTGCGTACTGCCTTGCTTACTGCAACCGGTTGAGCCACAATCGTCATCCTCCCGCCCCGGGGAACAGGGCCTCACTGCCTTCTTCCTTCTTACGTTCCGCAATACTCAAATGAGTTGTTCTCGGTCTCTTCCACGCGCACGCGCACAAGCTGCGCCGGAGCAAACTGCCCCTCAAGCAACTCAAATACCGCCTTACAAAGATTCTCCGTGGTCGGCACCGGATTCGCAAACATCGCATCCAGGTTCAGATTCTTGTGATCAAAGCGATCCAGCACTTTTTTTTGCACCACTTCATCCAGAATCGCCAGGTTCAACACCATCCCCGTTTCCTGGTCCACGTCGCCCCCCACCATCACCTCCACAACGTAGTTATGTCCGTGCCCGTGAGGGTTGTTGCACTTTCCATATGCCGCCCGGTTCTCCTCGTCGCTCAGAGCCCCCGCATGCAGCCGATGGCTGGCGCTCAGCATGTAGCGGCGGCCAAAGTAGGCTCTCATTCCCCACCCCGGTACTCGGCAAAAATCTCCGGCGTCTCGTACACACGGATGCGGCTCAGCCGCGCCCCTTTTGCCTCCGTGATCGCTGGCTCCAGCCGCTTCCACGTGGCAATGGCAATGTTCTCCGTCGTCGGAATCGCCTTGGCAAACTCCGGCGTTTCAAGATTCAAATGCCGGTGGTCATAGGCGGAAAGCACTTCGCGCTCGATCACGTCTTTGAGCCACTTCAAATCGACCACAAAGCCTGTCACAGGATCCGGCTCTCCCGCCACCGTAACCTCGAGCGTGTAATTGTGCCCGTGTCCGTTGCGGTTGGCGCACCGGCCAAACACCTGCTCGTTCTTTTCCGCCGTCCACGCCTCATTCCAGTAGTAGTGCGAAGCGGAAAACGTGGCGCGCCGCGTAAGAAAAATCATCTGTACCCTCTATACAAAGTAAAGATGCCGCAAGGCTTCGAATCGCTTCAAGCGTGCGGCAATCGCCTTGCCCCTGCCCTGTAACCTTGGCCACACGCAAACCGCTCAACTTCGTTACTTCCCGTACGTTCTTCCCTTCCAGCTTACGCGTTTCAGCACGCGATGCTGAAACCAGCTCCGGTAGAGCAGCCACACAAACAGCGGCAGTCCCAGCGGCGCCAGCAGGCAATCCATAAAGGGAAAATTCGATTTCGCCACGCGATTGTAAAAGCGGACGACCGTGCGCAGCCACAGCAGCACCAGCACCCAGCCCGCGCCCAGCCACGCCAGCGACCGCACCGCCAACTGCGCGTTCCATAACTCAATCGCCAGGATCGGCAGAACCACCAGCAGCGCAATATCCAGCGCGCGCCAAAGCGCAAGCGACAGCGCGTTGTGAAACAGCAGCGCCAGGTTCTTCGTCCAACCCTCCAACATGGCGCCAAACGACCGGTACATGCGCGTCGAGACCGCATCGTCGGCATAGCGGAAGCGCAGCCCCACCCTGCGCCGCTTCGCCAGAAAGGCCATCTCCACGTCTTCCAGCACATGGCTGGCCACGCTCGCATGTCCGCCCAGACGGCGATAAGCCTCGCGCTCGATAAGTAGAAACTGCCCGTTGGCCGCGGCAATGCGCTGCGCCGGGTCTGACACTTTCGCCGGCGGATAAGCCAGCGCCAGCTCGCAAAACACCAGCGGCATCAGCGAGCGCTGCGCCAGCCCGCTCACAAGCTGCCGCGGCGAGTAGCTCAGAACCCCGGCCTTATGCCTCACCGCCTCGTGAATCGCCCTGTGCAGGTTCCCCGGCTCGTGAATCGTATCCGCATCCGTAAACAGCAACCATCTGCCCCGCGCCTTCCGCGCCGCGGTCCACACGGCGTTCGCCTTGCCCGTCCAGCCGCGCTCCAGCTTGTCCGCCGGCATCACCGTCACGCCCGCAAAACCCCTGGCAATCTCGGCCGTCCGGTCGGTCGAGCCGTCGTCCACAACCACCAGCTCCCAGTCCCGCCCCAGCTCAAACGTCTCTTCTGACTGCTTCACCAGCGACTCGAGACACGCTCCAATCGACGCCTCCTCATTGCGCGCCGGAACGATAACGGTCAGCTCGATCAGTTGCTCCGGCTCCGGCTGGTCAAACACCGTGCCCGGAAGAGACGTCGCCATCCAGCTTCGCCAGTCCTTAGACTCAACCTCGCCGCCTGGCTCGTCAGAGAGCCCCAGCACCGGCTTCCAACCGCCGCCGGCATTCTCTATTGGACCGTCTTCCTTCTTCACGCCGTACATCCCCTCAGCTCAATTTTCATGGGCGTAACCCGCGTCATCTGGCCCAGATAAAGGCGCCCCGCGGCTCCGCGCCCTCTGCCCGCCGCACAAGGCGCTGGATGATTTACGCCTACCGCTCGTATTATAAGAATGTGCGGGTCTCTCGTTTTTTCATCCTACTGCTTCTGGCGCCGCTGGCCCTCCTGCCCGCCTGCAATCGCGGCGCACACCCACCGCAACCCGGCAGGATCGCGCCCCAGTTCACCGTCTCTGACGGAACCACCACGGTGAACCTGGCCAGCTACCGCGGCCACGTGGTTCTGCTCAACTTCTGGGCCACCTGGTGCGCGCCCTGCGTTGCAGAGATCCCCGGGCTCATCGAATTGCAGCGCGACATGCCCAAGCTCGTGGTCATCGGCGTCAGCGTCGATCAGAATGCCGCGGCCTACAAGCGCTTCATTGCCACGCATCACCTCAATTTCATCACCGTGCGCAACCCCAGCGAGTCGGTCCCCACGCTCTTTCACACGGACATGTGGCCTGAAACCTACCTCATTGACCGCAACGGCGTCATCCGCAACAAGTTCGTCAGTAACCAGGACTGGAACGACCCGGAAATCCGCGCCATGATCAAGAGCCTGATGTAATCGCACCCTGGGAGTGACATGCGCCCGCCTGCCACGGGCGCAAACTTGGTATCATCATTCATATGACCACCATGGAAATTGTCTATCGCTACGCGAAAGCGCCCAACGATTCGGTAGCGCTGGCATTGAACGGCATCTGCGATGTCTACGGCATCCGTGGCATCAAATTTGACCGCGAGGCGCAAACCATCTGCGTGGGCTACGACGCTTCGCGCCTCAACGCCGCCACGGTCAACCGCCTGGTCCGCCAGGCCGGCCTTGAGATTGCAGAGATTGTGCCCCTCATTCCGCCGCAGCCGCCCGCCCCCGAGCCGGAGACCACTGCCGCGCCGGCCTGATTGCGCCAGGGCCGCAACCCTGATACTCTGACAATGGTTCCGTCGGGCCCACAGGCCGGGAGCTACCTTTGCGCGCCCGTAGCTCAGCTGGATAGAGCGACTGACTACGAATCAGTAGGTCGGGAGTTCGAATCTCTCCGGGCGCGCCATACAAATCAAAAAGAGATCAAAGGTCATCTGAGAGCGAAGCTCCGATGGCCTGTTTTACTGATACGGCCCATAATATATGCAACGAATATAGATCTTTCTCCGTCTAAATGAGCATGGAGAAGATCGATTCACGCGGCTTACCTGATGCGGTTCTGAACGAGCGGCGACGTCGGGCCGTAAAGTTGCGCGAGGCAGGTATAGCGGTACGGCAAGTCGCCGAGCAGTGCGAACTATCGACGCACACGGTGGTGGAGGCGCACAAGGCTTTTCGCAGGGGTGGTTGGAGTGCGGTGAAGGTCAAGCGTGGCGGCCGCCCGGTCGGCAGCGGTCGGCAGTTGACCGCCGAGCAAGAAGAGAGGATTCAGCAACTCATTCAGGACCGCACGCCGGACCAGTTGAAGCTGGCTTATGCGCTGTGGACGCGCCAAGCGGTGAGCGAGTTGATCGAGGCCGTGTACAACGTTCGGCTCACAGTGCGTAACATGGGCAAGTATCTGAAGCGCTGGGGATTCACGCCGCAACGGCCACTGAAGAAAGCTTACGAACAGTCGCCCGAAGCGGTTGCGAAATGGGTCAACGAGGAGTATCCAAAGATCGCTGCGCAAGCCAAGCAAGAGGGCGCTGAGATTCAGTGGGGTGACGAGACAGGCCTTCGTTCCGATGATGTGCGTGGCCGCAGTTATGCGCCGAAGGGAAAGACTCCCGTCGTGCTGGCCAACGCCAATCGCGCGAAGCTGAGCGTGATTTCGACGGTGACCAACAAGGGCCAGATGCGCTGGAAGGTCTTCTCGGGCGCTTTGAACGCCACGGTTCTGATCGGCTTTATGAAGCGGATCGTGCATGGACGGGAGAAGAGAGTCTTCCTGATTCTCGACAACCTGCGGGTGCATCATTCGAAGGCTGTGAAGAAATGGCTCGCGGAAAACGAAGAGAAGATCCAGGTTTTTTACTTGCCCAGCTACTCGCCGGAACTGAACCCGGACGAGATGCTCAACGCTGACTTGAAGCAGCATGTGACCAAAGCTGCTCCTGCCAGAAACAAGATCGCCCTGACCCGCACTGCCATCGGCGCTCTGCGCAGCATCCAGAAACAGCCAGACCGGGTCGAAAACTACTTCGGACAGAAAGACGTATGTTATGCCGCCGCGTAGCAATACTTCAGGGCCGGATCAATAGTTTGGTGCCTGTTTCGGTGCGTGTTTGCACCTCAATCGGCTGACCCGGCATGGTAAGATTTCGCATCATGTCCCCAGAGAATTTGGTTCCCAACGAGACTCGTGAAATAGAAGGCAATCAGGCAATGTTGTATCTCGGCTCCAGCATCGTCAATCAGAACATCCCGGCTGACCGGCTGGCGATTGAAGACAAGGATGGCACGAGGAACGATTACCTCATTTTCTCTATCAAGGGACAACGCAGAGTCGTCCAGATAGAGGAGTCGATGACAGCCCCAACCTCGCCATCTGCGGTTGATGTCAATCTATCCTTTGGCGAAGAACTAAGCGATACTCCCCTGGCTCCAGACCAGATTAAAGATCTCTTGACGATCTATGATCGCTTTGAACAGCGGACTTATCGTAACGGCTCGTCCAAATAGATTCACCGGCAGAGTCTACAAGCCCATCGGGTTCGGTGCCCCGCTGGCCATAACGACCAGGGCGGTTGACGATTTCAACGAGTCGCCTAGGAGCTAAGTTTATGTCGCAATCGGTTTGGGCGGGGCTGGGCCTCATGTTGCTGGCGGGCCTGGGTTCTGGAAACTGCATGTTTCCAATGAAGTTTACCCGCCGCTGGAAGTGGGAAAACCTTTGGCTGATCTTCAGTCTTGTTTCGCTCCTGGTCGTTCCATGGATCCTGGCGTTGTCCCTCGTCGGCGGGCTCGCGAGCGTTTATTCCTCGACCGGCCTGGATGCAATGACGCTGCCTTTTCTGCTCGGTGCGGGCTGGGGCATCGCACAAATTCTCTTCGGTCTTTCCATTGCGCGGCTGGGACTGGCGCTCGGATATGCCATTATCATCGGTCTCGGATCGCTGGGTGGCACTTTGATTCCGCTGGTGATCAACAGCCGCTCGGTGATCTTGTCGTCAAAGGGCGCGCTCGTCTTCACGGGGCTTGCCGTCATGATCGCCGGTATCGCGGTCTCCGCCCTGGCTGGAAGCAAGCGCGAGCAGGGAACGAATCGTCCGGTTGGCGCAAGTTATGCAGCCGCTCTAGGCATGGCAATCGTATGCGGTTTGATGGCTCCGATGATCAATTACGCATTCGCCTTTGGTCAGAGCATCGCGACCCATGCCACAAAACTCGGCTCCTCTCCTGCGGAAGCCGCTTTTGCTGTCTGGCCAGTTGCACTCGCTGGAGGCTTGCTTCCCAACCTCTTTTACAGCCTGTATCTGCTCTGGAAGAACGGAACTTGGGGGCTCTTTCGCGAAGCTCCAGGGCACGACGCTGCTCTCGCCACATCGATGGGGCTCTTGTGGATTGGTGCCTTCGCATTGTACGGGGTGGCCTCAGTGTATCTCGGCGACCTGGGAACTTCGGTCGGATGGGGGCTATTTCAGATCTTCATGATTATCACCGCCAACTTGAGCGGCCTGCTCACGGGTGAATGGCGCACGGCGCCTGTTGGAGCGCGAAATCAACTCTATGCAGGTCTTTCTTTGCTCGTAGTAGCAACCGTGCTGCTCGCCGCCGCCAATCGCTGAAATGGAGAGGGAGAGAACGAACAATGAACTCCCAAATGAATCGCCGTAGTTTTCTGCTCGGCACGCTTGCAGCCACATCTGCGTATTCGGTACCGCATGCTCTTCCGCGTCACGCCTCAGGTGAAGCCGCCACCAGCCCGTTTGCGGGTCTGAGTGCGCAGCAGGCTCTCGCGCTTGAGCAGAACAACCTCACGCGGATATCCCCCCGGCTCCAGACCGGATTCAAGATCTCTTGACGATCTACGATCGATTTGAACAGCGGACCTATCGCAACGGCTCGTCCAAATAGACTCACCGGCAAAGTCTACAAACCCATCGGGTTCGGTGACATGAACGGGCTTTCCCGGCAGACCATCACACGACTTTTTGAGCAGGAGCCGGGCGTCATCATCTTGGAGCACCCGGAACGAATGCACAAGCGGAGATATCGAAGCATCCGCATTCCTGTCTATGAGTGCGTCACTGCAAGGCCAGAAGTCAGATGAATAAGGAGGGATTACGGACGCTCCGACAGCTATCCGGCTAGCAACCTCCAAAACCACTTCCGAAGTTTATATTCGCCAGCGCCCAAGCTCTGAGCAAACAGCCCGACCATCATGCATACGATGCTAGCTACGGGAACATTGCGCAGGAAGTAGCAACAAAGAGCCAGGACAAGAAGTGCGATCACCAATCCGTGAGTAAGCGCGATTTGCATAGGGACGCCGTGGATAAAATTTCTCCGACGTTGATGGAAAAGGCGAGCGCCTTTTAGTTGTGTACTGACGAATACTTCCGGAATCCTATCGTCATTGGGGCGAGTACACAGATAGCTGAGATGGAGAAGTTGACCACGGTTGAACACGGGCACCTCGTATTCTCTTGTACTGTGGTACGTCTCCCACTGTTTTTGCGAGAGTGTTTCTCCTTCGGGAGTTGCCAAGGACGCTCTAAATGTCGGAGACCATTTGACGATGTAAGGAGAATTTGGAATAGATGTCCTCTCGCCCAATAGCAATGTGTCAGGCGCGCAGTAAACTTTTAGATCAATGTTTTCAAAGTCGTGGCTGCTCTCGTTTTCTACCTCTACCGTCGCCAGATAAAGGTTCCGCATAGAATTTCCGTCACCCCATGTAATGCGGACTGATCCGAAGATAACGTCATCCGCTGCTAGGGCAATTCTCTCTACCACCCTTGAGTACCTCAGCCTCGCCGTTTTGTTTGTCAGTTTGGAGATGATGAAAGTAATAACCGCACCAAACAACGTGGAGAATGCGATGAGTACAAAATTATTGCGAAGTACGTTGGGGATAGCCATTTTCGAGCAATCGACCTTTCTTTTAGCACAAAGTATACCTCCGTGCTGCCGCATTAGCGACCCATCCTGTGGGCAGCCACGCAGCTCTTTGAGCGTGAGCCGGGCGGTATCATCTTGAAGCGCCCCGAGCGGATGCACAAGCGGCACTATCGCAGCATCCGCATCCCACGTGCTGTATATGAGCGGGTGGTCAAGCGGCTGGCAGTGAGATGAACCACAGAGTCAGTGTTGCCCCGGTAGAGATTCCACCTTGCTTCCATAGACTACAAAGGTGGTGTAGAACAGCATTCGATAAACCCGGCCTCCGGTTAACTCCGCCACCTCGTATCGAAAAACATCCGGTGAGTCCGTCTGTCGCGGTTGGAATGACATCCGCGTAAAAAGCGATAGAAGGTCACGCCAAGCGGCAACGCCTTCAGGTGGCACATCGCTTGCGGACATCCCGAGGTTTGGGAGTGTGACATGCCACGCCGTCACCTTCTCACCAGTCTCACGAAAGTGCAGCGCGGTTAGACATGCGCTCATGACAGTTTCGATTCGTGAAACATCGGTTGTGAACATGCCGCACTCTTCACCCTGGATTCGAATCGGTCGAATATCCGAAAAAGTCCTATTAAGCAAAGCCGCATTACGGCGGTTGAGTGACCTCATGCCTTTATCGAGGAAATGGCGCTCGCCGACAGAATTAACGCCGTGGAAGATGCTAATGATATTCCGCGTGTACTCCACATCTTCGCTATTCTTGTTGTTGTGCAGTTCGCACGAAGGAACAGTAATGAGATTGGTCCGATGTCCCACCGGGAAGAACGACCGTGGTGGAACGTGCTCTTTTGTTGTCGCGGGCTGGTCACATGAATAGCAGGTTTCCATGGTTGCTTGACTCTCTAGGTATTCTCCAGTTTTGGCTAGTGCAAGCATAGCGCCAACCGTCTACCACCGCGTCTCAAAGATGCCCCGCCCGGCCCCTGCAAGCGCCTAGAAGGTGCCTTGCAGGGGCCGGGCGGCCTTGTTTGGTGGCTGTTTTGGTGGCTGTTGCGTTTGAAATTTGGCGCTGTTCGATGCAACGTAATGCAAACATAATATCGGCTGTATATGTTGTATTTATTGGCTTCAAACGACATTATGCGACACGATGCAACATCCTGCAAAACGGCGAAATTCTGACTACGAATCAGTAGGTTGGGAGTTCGAATCTTTCCGGGCGCGCCATTAAAAAATAATAAAACCAATTACTTATCGCGACAGAGATTCTACAGATTCTGCACAAATTCACTGTAGCGAAAAACGTCTACCGTTTTCCTTGAGCTTGTTACTAGGACTTCTCGGACCAGTCGACATTCCAGAGATTCCTCAATCGTAAGTCGTACTGGTGCGCCGCAGGATGCCGTGGACAGCGATCTCGCGCGTTTCGAAGTCGAGATCGAACAGAATACGGTAATTGCCGACCCGTCGGCGCCACGCGGATGGCGTCCCTTTGAGGCGTTTGAGGTCGCCCTTGAAAGGATCGGATTCCATTGCAACGAGCGCTGCCTTAACGCGCTCTTGATCTTTTTGCGGGAGCCTTTTGTAGTCTTTTTGGGCGGGACCCGTGATCGTGACGTTCCAGGTCATGGAGGAATGTCCCCAGTGATACCGCATCTCCCTTCTGAAGGGCAGTGCGACCGCGGCGAAGCGCCAGGCGCTCGTCTTTCGCAGCCTCCGTAGCCGGATAGCGGGACTCGAAATAGACCCGAAGCGCCTCGCGTACAAGCTCAGAGCGCGTGCGGGACTCTAATTTGCGCACTTCCTCGAACTGGCGCACCAGCGCCGGAGGAAGGGATACCGTCATGGTTTCAGTGGTTCTCATGGTCTCGAAGAAAGCCAACTCAGTCTTACTGAGTAAGACTTGTTGTTAATCTTACTCCGCAGCGGAAAGTTGTCAAATAACGCATGGCTTAATGCAACGTCAAAAAAATCCCCGCAATCGTAGCACTCATCAGGTTTGACAGCGTCCCCGCCGCAACCACCCGCAGCCCATAGCGAGTAACTTCCGACCGCCGCTCCGGCGCCACCACGGAAAAGCCGCCAATCAGAATCGCGATCGAAGAAAAATTCGCAAACCCGCACAGCGCGAATGACAGAATTGCCAGCGTCCTGGGATCGAGCGCCTGCAGTCCCGCCTTGGCCGCCGCAGCCGCGCCGTGCAGGTACGGCGACAGGTGCACGTACGCAACAAATTCATTCAGAATCAGCTTCTGCCCCAGAAAACTCCCCGCAACCTCCGCATGATTCCAGGGCACGCCGATCAGCCACGCCAGCGGCGAAAACACCACCCCCAGCAGGTATTCCAGCGTCCATTGCGGATGCCCAAACAAACCGAAGAAGCTGCCCGTAATCCCATCGGCCAGCGCAATCAGGCCGATAAACGCAATCAGCATCGCGCCCACGTTGAATGCAATCTGCAGGCCCACCGTCACGCCGGAAGCCGCCGCGTCAATCACGTTCGCCGGCCGGCGTTCATCAAAGTCGATGTGCTTGAACTCCGCCTCGCTCTCCTCCTCCGTCGGGCAGATAATCTTGGCAAACAGCAGGCCGCCCGGAATGGCCATGAACGACGCCGCCAGCAGGTACTCCATCTTGACACCCAGCCCCGCATACCCCGCCAGCACCGATCCGGCCACAGACGCCATGCCGCTCGACATCACCGCAAACAGCTCCGGCCCGCTCATCTTCTTCACAAACGGCTTCACCATCGCCGGCAGTTCGCTCTGGCCGAGGAAGATGGTGGTAGCAGCGGAGAACGACTCGATCTTGGTTACGCCGATGACCTTGTGAAAGATCGAACCCAGCGCGATCACCACCCACTTCATCACGCCCATGTAATACAGCACCGAAATAAGCGAGGTGACAAAGATGATGGCCGGCAGCACGCGAAACGCAAAAACATAACCGTCGCTGCCGAAGATCTGCATCATCTTCGCGGAGACCAATCCGCCGAACATAAATTGAATTCCGCTCTCGCCGTAATTGAGTACCTGGTTCACCCCGCCGGCCGCGCCGGCCAGGATCTCCTTGCCAAGCGGCACAAACAGAACAAAGGCCCCGATGGCAACTTGCGACAGAAGCGCGGCAAACACAACACGCGGCCGCACACGCCGCCGATTCGTGGAAAACGCGAAAGCAATGGCAAGAAGCGCACACATGCCCAGCAGGCTGCGGAGAATAGCCATCTGTTTCTCCTTACGAAGAGCGAAGGATTTTCGTTGTGTTCCTATAATAGGCGCTCGGCGCAGCGAGATGGCGCGGAGATTTCCTGCCGCGGCGACCGCAAGCCGTGCACGCCTGCCCGGCATACCAGGCAGGGCGCTTTGCACCAGGCGGCGCTCAGCTTCGCGAGGGCGCCTTCAATCCCAGTTCGCGCATGGCAATCTGCAGGTCCGCCCAGGCCTCTTTCTTCTGCCGCGGATCGCGCAGCAGATACGCCGGATGATACGTAACGATGAGGCTCGATCCGCGTACCGCGTGGATGCGCCCGCGCAAGCCCGCCAGCGGCTGGCGATGACCAAGCAGATACGTGGCCGCGGTAGCGCCCAGTGCCACCAGCACCTGCGGCCGCACCACGTCGATCTGCCGCCACAAAAACTGCATGCAGGTGTTGGCCTCTCCCGGGTCCGGAGTCCGGTTGTTGGGCGGACGGCACTTCACCACGTTGGCAATGTACACCTGCTCGCGCTTCAGCCCCATCGCCGCAATCATGTTGTTGAGCAACTGGCCGGCACGGCCCACAAAAGGCAGTCCCTGCGCGTCTTCATCGGCTCCGGGCCCCTCGCCCACAAACATGAGCCGCGCGTTCGCGTCGCCATCGGCAAAAACAAGGTTGTGACGGCCTTTATGCAGAGCACACCGCGTGCAGTCACCAATATCTTCGCGAATTGTCTGAAGCGCGGCGATGCGGTCGGCCGGTGCCACGGCATCGGCCACCTTGGGAGGCGCAGGAAATCCTTTGCGTGCGGGAATGGCGGGTTCCTCTCCGAGAAAGTTAGGCTGGGAAGGTCGCTGCTCTCCGCCGGCGGCAGGAGGCTGAGTCTGTGTTGACGGCTCCGGCTCAGCGGCAATCTGGGCAAGCAGCGCAGGATCAACAGGGCGGCGATAAAACTCCGTCAATCCAAGATCGCGATAGAAGCGGAGCCGCGCTGCCAGTGCTTCGCGGGTTGCAGAATCGAGCGCCGGGGCCACTTGTCTTACTCCACAATGAGTTCCCGGCGCGCAGCCGTCGGTGATGTCTCTTTCAATACGCGATCGTGACTGGCCTGTGCGCTTTCGCGCTCATCAAGCTCCACAACCACGGCCCGCGGCCGGCGCAACGCCAAAATCTCATCCAGAATGCGGTCCGCAAGCTGGCGCTTGTGCATCTCCGGCATCTCGATGGCCGTTGCCGGAGTCAGAAACGTTGCCGCATTCGTATCGGCTTCAATGCCCACGCCCTCGCCTGCCACGTCGTTCACCACAATCGCATCCGCGCCCTTGCGCAGCAGCTTGGCGCGGCCATTTTCCATGCGGTTCTCGGTCTCGGCCGCAAAGCCCACAATGATTTGTCCCGCCCGGCGCCGCCGTACCACCTCGGCCAGAATGTCTTCCGTAGGCGCAAGCTCCAGCTTGAGCGGGCCCGTGCGCTTCAGCTTCTGCTCTGACACGGCAACAGGCCGGTAATCGGCAACCGCGGCGGCTTTAATCACCAGCGTCGCCTCATTCATGCGCGTTAGTACTGACTCGCGCATCTGGTCCGCGCTCGTCACCCTCACCAGTTCACACCGCGCAGGCGGATGCAGCGCCGTCGGGCCGCTTATCAGAATCACGCGTGCGCCGCGGCTCTGCGCGGCTTCAGCCAGCGCATAACCCATCTTGCCGCTTGACCGGTTACCCAAAAAGCGCACCGGATCGAGAGCCTCGCGCGTGCCGCCGGCCGTCACCAGCACAACCTCACCCGCCAGGTCGTTCCGCCGCCCAATCATACTCAGCACCGCATCGGCAATGGCCTCAGGTTCTGCCATTCTTCCCGCGCCCACCATGCCGCAGGCCAGTTCGCCCGTGCCCGGATCCACCACGCGCACTCCACGCTCACGCAAAATCTCAAGATTCGCCTGCGTGGCCGCGTGGTTCCACATATTCACATTCATCGCAGGAGCCACCAGCACGGGAGCCGTTGTGGCCAGATACATCGTGGTCAGGAAATCGTCGGCAATGCCGTGTGCGAACTTGGCCAGAGTGTTGGCCGTCGCGGGCGCAACAACCAGTGCATCGGCCCACTGCGCCTCGGCAATATGATCGATACCGTTCTGTTCGCTTTGCCCTGCCCCGGATGCTTCGGGGGCTTCCCACAGACTGGTGATCACTTTGTAACCAGTGAGTGCGGCAAAGGTCAGCGGCTGCACAAACCGGCACGCCGACTCCGTCATCACCACATGGACTTCCAACGCCTGGCGCTGCAAAGCCCGCACCAGTTCCGCCGCCTTATAGGCGGCAATTCCGCCGGAAACACCTACGGTTACTCTCATAAACCGATTGTAGATCAGTCATGTCTTGCGGGCAGCAGGAATTGTTCCACCAGGTCGCACAGAATGCCATCGCCTGAATTCGCTGCGCAAATGCGGGTCACACCACCACCGCCGGCGCCGGTGCCCTTCGGCATCGGCGATCTCTCAGGCTGGCTTCACTTATAACCAGTCACCGACTCACCCGTTACATCAGGAGTGGTGCGCCAGGATCGGCACCGCGGGTCCGTCAACCAGCGGCTTATGAACTTCGACGTCGGTCTTCACGTACGCAATCTTCCCCGCGTCGATCTCCTCCTGCGCAATCCGGCACGCCTTGCTCGACTGAGTGGAAACAAGCGCGTGCGAGCCGTTCTGGATCTGACGGGCACGCCGCGCCGCAACCAGCACCTTGCGGTAGTTTGAATCGAAACTGGTCTCAACCGCCATTGGAATCCTCCCTATCGCTTTCGGAGTCCTCCTCATCATCGGAGTACTCGTCAAACTTCAGTTCCTGCTGGCCAGAGGAGCCCACAAGTCCAAACGCCTCCAGCACGGGTTTTAGCCGTTCCTGCGAATTCGATTGCAGACAGGCTCCGGCGACCTCCAACACCCTTCGGGAACGATAAGCAATCACTTCGCCATTGCGATAGAAGCGCTCTGCCAACACAATGGCTTCCAGCTGTGCTACCGCACGGTCGAGGATGTCGTTAACCAGAATATAGCCGTACTCCCGATATTTCTCAATCTCCTTGCTGGCCTCGCGTAACCTGCGAAACAACTCCTCTTCATTTTCAACGCCCTCGGCGCGGCTGCGATTCCGCAGTCGTGTGCGCAAAACTCGTGGGTTAGGAGGCACTACGAAAACACCAACCGCCTCTGGCATCTTCTCGCGCACCTGCGCCGCGCCCTGAACGTCGATATCCAGAATCAGGTCGTGGCCTGCGGCGCGCGATTCGTCCAGCGATGTGCGAGCCGTGCCATAGAGATTGCCGAACACCTCGGCATACTCCAGGAACTTGCCCTCAGCGATCATGCGTTCAAACTCTTCCCGCGACGTGAAGTAATACTCACGCCCATTCTCTTCCGAGCCGCGCGGCGAGCGCGTCGTCCACGAAATCGCAAAATCCACGCCGCCGACCTGCTTGCGCAGTTCACTCACCAAGGTACTTTTCCCCGAGCCCGAAGGCGCCGAGATAATAAAAAGAATTCCTGCCAAGTTCGATCGTCCTTTTCAAGCCGCTGGCTTCGAGCACCCGGCTTTTAGCGCTTTCATGAAAGCGAACCATTCATGAATCCCTGGTTCGCCTTTTGAAAAAGCTAGAAGCTAAAGGCTAGAAGCTAGAAGCTGTTCTTTTTCACTCCACGTTCTGAATCTGCTCCCGCGCCTTTTCAATCTCCGCCTTCATGGCCAGGCCCAGTTCCGTAATGCGCGTGCCTTTCCCGCCCAGGCCGCCCGTCTTTGAAAGCATGGTATTTGCCTCGCGGTTCATCTCCTGCAGCAGAAAATCCAGCTTCTTGCCTGCCTCGCCGCCCGCCGCCAGCAACTCGCGGAAATGGCCGATGTGCGTCGTCATCCGCGTCAGCTCTTCTGAGATGTCGCTGCGGTCCACCAGCACTGCCACTTCCTCAAGCAGCCGCTGCCGGTTAAACTCCTGCCCCGTTGCCGCCAGCAGCCGCTGCGTAAGCCGCTCCTGGTAGCGCTGCTCAATCTCCGGCCGCAGCTCGGCTACGCCCGCTGTCGCCTCGGCAAGCCGGTCCAGCGTCCCGTGCAGAATCGCCTCCAGCGATTCGCCTTCTCGCGCGCGCATCGCCTTCAACTGATCGAGCAGCGGCCCAACTTCCTTCCGCACGCTCTCAGCCAGCGCAGTCATCTCCTCTTCGCCACGGCTGTCGGCCTGCAGCGCCCCGGGCAGCCGCAGCGCCACATTCAAATCGGGCTCGCCGGCAAGCGAGTACTCATGGCGCGCCGCTGCAAATGCCTCAAGATACGCCCCAATCAGCTCGCGGTTGTAACCCATCTTTTGCTGCCCAGAGCGATCCAGTGAAAGCGCCAGCTCCACGTGCCCGCGCACCAGGCTTCCCTTGAACAGCTTGCGCAGCTCCATTTCAAGCATGTCCAGACCAGGCGGCAGACGCAGCTGCAAATCCAGAAAGCGATGATTGACGCTCTTGATCGTAAGCGTGTAACCAAGCTGATCTTCGCCTCCAATAGAAACGCGTACCTGCGTCCTGGCGAAACCTGTCATGGAAGAAATTGGCATCTTGTACTACTCCTCGCGCTCCGTGGCAAAGGCCGGCTCATGCAACATCGCGCCGGGTTCAGGTACATCCATAAATTGCAGTTGATAAAGCCGCCGGTATGTCGGCGAGGAATTCAGCAGTTCCTCATGCGCGCCGATGGCCGTGATGCGTCCGCCTTCCAGCACGGCAATGCGGTTGGCCCGGCGAATGGTAGAAAGCCGGTGTGCGATGACCATCGTCGTACGCCCCTGCATCAGGTTGGCCAGCGCCGCCTGCACCAGCGACTCGCTCTCGGCGTCCAGTGCCGACGTGGCTTCGTCGAGAATCAAAACCGGCGCATCCTTCAGAATCGCTCGTGCAATCGCCATCCTCTGGCGTTCGCCCCCGGAGAGCCGGAAACCCTTCTCTCCGATCACCGTATCGTAGCCCTGCGGCATGGCCATAATAAAGTCGTGAGCCAGCGCGCTGCGTGCCGCCCGCTCCACCAGAGCAGCCTTTGCGTCGGGCTGGCCGTACGCAATGTTGTGGCGCACCGTATCGTTGAAGAGAATTGTCTCCTGCGTCACCTGCGCAACCTGCCTGCGCAGTGAACCCAGTGTCAGGTCGCGCACGTCGTGCCCATCCATCAGAATGCGCCCCGACGTCACGTCGAAGAACCTCGGAATCAAATTCACCAGCGTCGATTTGCCCGCCCCGCTCGGTCCAACCAGTGCCAGCACCTCACCGGCCCGCAGCTCCAGATCCACGTTATGCAGAATCTGGCTCTCGCCTTCCTCCGTGCTGTATGAGAAGCCCACATCCTCAAACCGCACCATCTGCTGGAAGCCTTTGCAGATCGCCGCATGCGGCCTTTCCTTCACATCGTCCTCGGCATCGAAAAACGCGAAGATCGACGACGACGCGCCCATCGCCTGCTGGAAGCTGTTGTAGAAGAAAGCAAACCGCCGCACCGGATCGTACAGCTTGAACAGCAGAATAATGAACGCCGCAAACAAGCCCATCGACATCCGATGGTGCTGAATCTCATTGCGCCCGATGAACAGCATCAAGGCAATCGCAATGGCGCCAATCGTGTCCATCAGCGGCGAACTGATCGACTGAACGCGCACGCTGCGCAGGTTTGCCCGCAGCAGCCGTCGCGCCGCTTCCTTAAAGCGCAGAATCTCCCACAGCTCTGTATTGAACGCCTTCACAATACGATTGCCGGTCACGGTCTCATGCAGGATGTTCTGGATCTCGGCCAGTTTGTCCTGCCCGGTCCGCGTTCGCGTCCGCACTTCCCTGCCGATCTTGCGCGCCGATGTGACCACAACCGGAATAAACAGCAACAGCGCCCAGCTCAGGTTGCCGCCCAGCCGAATCACCAGCACCAGCCCCACAAGAAACGTGAAAAATTGCTGCAGAAACTGCCCAATCACCGTGCTGGCCGCCAGTTGCACGCGGTCCACGTCATTGATCAGTGTTGAAAGAATCGTTCCGGTGGGGTGTTTGTGAAAGAAGCTGGCAGAACGGCGAAGCGTAACTTCGTAAAGATGATTGCGCAGATCGGTGATGGTGCCGAACCCGGCATAATTCACCAGGTAGGTGCCTGCATACGAAAAGACGCCTTTCACCAGCGTGGCGACAATCAAAACCACCGCCACAACCGTCCAGGCATTGTGCATATGCAGGAAATGGGGAATGATGATCCGTAAATCGAAATGCCAGCGGGAGTGAATGTCTCCCAGTATGATGGGGCCCGGCGGGGCATCTGGCCTGAGGACCTTGTCGAAGATAGGCTGCAGCAGCAGAACTCTGAAGTTATCGAGCAAGCCCGCCGCGGCCAGGAAAATGACACTGATAAACCACGGCAGGGCGTATGAAAACCCGTAGCGCAGAAGTCGAGCGCAATTCTTCATGCCGTGCGGCCTGCCTGACTCGCCAGGCCGGCGGCTGAGACTCGCGTGATTGCCCCAGGCCTCTGCCGGCCGGGCATGCCGCCACGCTCAGATGCAGACCATCGGATTGGAGCGCAAAACTCCATCCCCGTATTGTATCTGGGTCTGCGACGGTTCCACAGCCGTCGTTCGCTCAAACCGTCGCGGCATCGGATATCGCCATCGCAACCCGGCCCCGGCCTTCCGGCAACCACCCATCCCCCGGTCTATCCGGCCGTTCCAAGCTGCTTCATGATGGATGCTAGATCCATCCACACGTTCTCGCGTGAAATCTTGCCGTCGCGAAACTCCAGCAGATGCAAAATCCTGAAGCTGGCGTGCCCTTCCCCGCCGGGAGCGCCCACCATTTGCCCCATCACGTGCCCCGTCCACATCGTTTCATCGATCATGAAGTCATCGCCGTAGTACCTGCGCAGCGGCTGCACCGATTCGCCCTTGAGGCTCGGGAAAAGTCCCTCATAGTACTTGCGTGCAGCGTCGCGGCCCTTAATCTGGCTGCCCGGCGATCCCACCACGTCGTGCTCCACATCTTCTGTCAGCGTACTCACCACTCCGTCCACATTGTCCTGCGCTTCGTATCCAAAATGCTCGTTGATGATCCGGTCCATCTCCTCGCGTGTCAGCTTGCTCATCTCCCCCATCCTTTCCGGTTACCGTTCCGGCAGCCACTCTAAATGAGACTTGATTCATGAGATTTGAGTCTCATAATAAGACTGGTGTATCATTAGGCCATCGCCATGTCAAGCGCAAAAAAACCTCGCTTCAATCAACGCCAGCGTACCCGCACCGCTCTGGTGCAGGCGGCCATGCAGGCTGTGCATCGCGGCGAAACTCCCACCGTCGAAGATGCTGCCCAGGCTGCCGGCGTCTCCCGCGCCACAGCTTACCGGTACTTCGCCAGCCAGCAGGCTCTGCTGCTTGAAACCTCGCTCGACGCCATCGGCATAGTCTCAGACTCCAGATTGATCGATGAAGGTCCAATCGAGTCTCGTGTCGACGCCTTTATCCGTTCCTTCCTGCGAATGGGCCTCGATCACGAAGCCTACCTGCGCACCTTCCTCAAGTTCTCCATGGAACAGTGGCTGCAGGCGCATAAAGGCGGCTACGGCGATTACCCCGTTCGCAAAGGCCGGCGGCTACCTTGGCTCGATCGTGCACTGGCGCCTGCAAAATCGCTCTCGCCCCGCGAGAAGCGCCGCCTGCGAACCGCTCTTTCCCTGTTGTGCGGGGTTGAAGCCGTCATCGTCACAAAAGACGTTTGCCGATGCACAGCCAAAGAGGCGGAAGAAACCTGCCGGTGGGCTGCGCAGGCCCTTCTCCGCGCCGCGCTCGATCCGCCTCGCAGCAAGCGCTCGGCCTCCTCAAAACGCTTGGCGCCCGCGCGATCAACAGGCTGAAGAATCCAGACATCGCCAACCCTGCCGCGCGATCCGCAACCGGCACAGTGCATGTCTTATATAAGAGATTGAACACGCCGCAAGAACAAATACTCGAAGGCGACAGCAAAACCAGGGTAGTTGTATCTCGGAGCAGTCTTACTTAAATCGACGCGACCAACAGGGAGCGGTGACCTGGCCAATTCCAAACAAGACACAGTAACCCTGGTTTTGCTCTAGAACTTCCTGAGCTCCACAATCGCCTTCAGAATCCCCGTCGGCTGCGGAAGAATCGCGTCTTCCAGCACCGGCTGATAGGCGACGAATGTGTCCATGGCGCCAATGCGCTTCACCGGAGCGTCCAGATCCTCGAAAAGCTCATCGGCAATGCGCGCGGCAATCTCCGCGCCGTAACCCCAGCTCAGCGCGTCCTCATAAGCCACAATCACGCGGCTCGTCTTGCGCACTGAGTTGGCAATTGCCTCCCAGTCGTACGGGCTCAGCGTGCGCAGGTCGATGACTTCCACTTCGATGCCGTGCTCCCGCCGCGCATGTTCGGCGGCCTGCAGTGTCCGCGGAACCACCGCTCCGTAGGTCACCACCGTCAGGTCCGTACCCGGCCGCACCACCTTCGCCTTGCCAAAGGGAATGGCAAACTCCGGCCCCGGATAAGGCGCGCGCCCGTAAGACTCGCGATACAGCCGCTTGTGTTCCAGGAACAGCACCGGATCGTCGCAGCGGATCGCCGTCCGCAGCAGCCCGTTGGCGTCCAGCGCATTCGAGGGGAAAACCACGCGCAGCCCCGGTATATGCGTAAACAGGCTCTCGCCGGACTGCGAATGATAAATCGCTCCGCCGCTGATATAGCCTCCAATGGGCACGCGGATCACCGCCGGCGCCGCCCAGCCGCCATAAGACCGCCAGCGCATCAGCGACAGCTCATTGCGAATCTGGTGCATCGCCGGCCAAATGTAATCGAAAAACTGGATCTCGACCACCGGCTTCATGCCGCGCACCGCGTAGCCCACTGCCCGGCCCACAATGTTGGCCTCGGCCAGCGGCGAATTGAACACTCGATCCGATCCGAACTCGGTCTGCAATCCCGCGGTCAATTTGAAGACGCCGCCCTTGCCCTTCACCTCGGCAAGCGCCTCCTCGCGGCTGGCGTCGGCCACGTCTTCGCCGTAGATCACAATGCGTGGATCGCGCCGCATCTCGTCGCGCAGGCAGGCATTGATCAAATCCACCATGGTCCGCGGACCGGCTCCCTTGCCTCCGTCTCCCGCCGCGGTTGCCTGCGCCGGCTCTTTGTCGAACGCAGTGCCGCAGGGATCCAGATCCTCTGAGTACACGTGCTCGGTAATTCTCGAAATCTCCGGCAGCGGCGCCTCCAGCGCCCGCGCCCCTGCTTCCGCGGCCTCTCGGTCCAGAGACTGTTCCAGCTTCTTGATTTCGTCTTCGCTCAGGATTCCCGCACGCAGCAGCCGCTCCCGCATCCTCGTGATCGGGTCGCGCAGCGCATCCGCCTCGCGCTCTGCTGCTGAGCGGTACAACTTCTCATCGTCTGAAAGCGAGTGCGAGTAAGGCCGTATGCAATGCCCATGCACAAACGCAGGACCCAGTCCCGCGCGGCAGTGCTCAGCCGCGGCCTTGAACGCGCGCAGGCATACCACCGGATCGGTTCCATCCACCTCGGCAAAGTAGAAGTTGGGAAAGTTCGCCACAATCCGCGAGATGTTGCCGCCCGGCGTATTCACTTCCACCGGCACGCTGATCGCATAACCGTTGTCTTCCACGCAAAAAATCACCGGCAGCTTGCAGTTTGAGGCGGTATTCATCGCCTCCCAGAACTCGCCCTCTGAAGTAGCTCCTTCACCCAGGCAGGTCAGCGCCACTTCGTCGCCGTGAAACGTCACATCGCGGAAAGCCCGGTAGTCCCCTTCCGCCTTCGCCGCCGCTTCCGGATGTTCGCTGAAATAGCGCCCGGCCTCTGCGCAGCCCACGGCATGAAGCACCTGTGACGCGGTGCAGGAAGAGGTGCTGACAATGTGCAGCGCGCGGCTGCTCCAGTGCGTCGGCATCTGGCGCCCCCCGCTGGCCAGGTCCGTAGCGGCGCCCACTGCCTGAAGCATCATCGCTTCCGGCGTCACGCCCAGCGTCAGGCACAAGGCGCGATCACGATAGTAGGGGAAGAACCAGTCGTATCCGGGACGCAGCGCCAGTCCCGCGGCCACCTGCAGCGCCTCATGTCCGGCAGCGGATATCTGGAAGAACGTCTTCTGTTGACGCTTGAGAAGAATCTCGCGGTCATCCAGGCGGCGGGAGAGAACCATCAGCCGGAAGATTTGAATCAACTGTTGAGCATCGAGCCCATCGTAGGCTGCATCGGTGTTGGGCGCGCTAAGACCGGAGATCGCCAGTTCCATCCCTTTCATTCTCCCGCAGAATTGCCCATCGGGGGGAAACCCCGCTTATTGTAACGCCCCCGCTGACGGATGTGCAGCAGGGCACAAATCTCGCCTCCCACAGGTCTCCCTCCCAGGCAACGCCTGCGGCGCCACGATGCGCAGAAAATAAGTGGTCTGTTTCTCGTTAGTTCTCGTTAAAAGCCGCAGGGGCAGACGGCAAAAGCGCTGCGACAACAGGGCCCATACGCGCGGTCAATCAACCGCTGCTTGAGGTATTGTAACTGGCATCAGAAGAGCGAGGCCTCAATCGGGGCGCTCATCTCCTCTCTTATGTTCTTGGCCAGCTTTTCTATCTTTGCCACCATACGCAACTGGTGATGAGTCAGTGATTTAGCTTGGCTTTTTTTAATCTCTGCGTTCAATTTGGTGGTCAGCTTCAGCAGTTTGTTCGTGTCAGAAACGACCTCCTGCTGGCGCATGATGTTCAGCGCCTGAATACGCCGCTGCTTCACACCGGGAGGAGCTGAGTCTCTGGGACCGTTATTGGGATCCGGCATGGATCCCACAACCACTGGATGGTCTAGCTGTGCGCCGTTCGATATCGTCGTGATCTGGGCTTTCGCCATCCCGGCTCCGGCCAGGCTCAACGCAAGCCCAAGCCAGACGCTCCGCCGGAGCAGAACACATGCCCGCCAGCCACAGGTTCGCTTCCATGTGGCATTTGCAGCGCGTGCTGTTCGCTTGTTCATCGGGAACCCTCCTTTCCACAGGGAGCAGCATTTCACTCACCCTGTTCAGCAAGGATCTGATTCCGTGCCCGCATGTTATGCGCCGCCTTCACGACCCCTGGCGCGTTTCGCCACCTCTGTCCAGCGGGCGGGGAAATTCCACTCATTGTAGCGCCGCACTCCTCACGATGCAGCACAAAATGCAGAATCCTTCTATCCCCAAGAGAAGATACAGAGCAGATACGGTCCAGATACCGTGAAGACAGCACCCGCCGCGGGAGTGCTCAACCTGAATGAATAGCTTGCTTTATACCTGAAGAAAGCCGTTTTTGCTCGGCGCCCTCCAAACCGCTCATTCCCCTACGGGAAAGCGGAAGGCACGGTTCCGAAGGGAAAGTCACTCTGAAAGATCGACGGCTGGACCGGATTGGACATCTTGTCCCTCACGCTCTTTGCCAGCTTCTCGATCCTGGCCAGCATTCGCAACTGCTTCGGAGTAAATGAGCCTGCTTGCTCCTGCCCGACCTGGGCATTGAGCTGGGCCGTCAATTTCAGCAGCTTGTTGGTATCTGAAACCAGTTTCTTCTGCCGTTCGGAGTTCAGCGCCTTGATCCGCCGCGCCTGAAAGTTGCGGTTCGATGCATGCGCGCCAGGAAGACTCAACTGCTGAATCTGCGATGGGCTGGCCATGCCCGGAATCGGCTGCGAAGGGCCCCCGCCCGGCATCTGCATCGTTCCTGGCGGCGTCGTCGGCGTTTGCATCTGTTGCGCCTGCACACGATTTCCAAAGCACATACCGGCCATCAGGCTCAGAACAAGCACCAGCCACAGCGGTGGACTCGCCAGGCAGGGCTTCGATCTCCTCATCACCGTCTTTGCAATCGTCGGCATTTGCTTGCTCATGGAAGGCCGTCCTCGCGTGGCTGAATTCTTAAGCCCCGTTTTTACCCCTTTTGAGCCCTCAGCCCTAGTGTTTCCGGTCGTCGCGCATCTTGTGAGCCATTCGCTCAATCTTGTTGGCGTCGCGGACGACCGCAACTGACAACACATCCTGCGTCGTCTTATCCACCTCTGTCTTTAATGTCTTTGCCAGGTTAAGAAGATCTGCACACTCGGCCGCAACGCCCGTCAGCTTCGGCGCATCGGCTTTCGGTGGGTCACCGGCGTTTTCCGATGGCTCTGCAGCTGGATCGGCGGCCTTGGCGCTCGCCTGCGCCTTCGGCGATGTCTCAGCCTTCTCGTCTCCCGCTTTGGCTGCCGGCGCCGTTTTCTGAGCTGCGGCAGAACTCGCCTCCGCGGCAGAACCCGCAGGCGCCGCCACGGATGCCCTGTCGCCAAGTGGCGGACCATCCTGGCCAGAGGCCGGAACCAAAATCAGCGGTGTCAGCGCAATCACGGCGCAAATCCACACTCTTCGATTTCCCGGGAATTGGGGAAGGGGAAACCAACAGGATCGCCCTAAGCTCATAAGTACCCCCCGCACGTGCCGCAACTCTGCTGAGGAAGGAACCGGCGTATCGGCCGTTGCTGAAATTAGTCTATTCCAACCAGTCAAATCTGGCATGAATCCTTCGTTTCTTCCATCCCTCCTATAAAAGAAAATGATGCAGAATCGCCCGGCCGCGCACACCTGTTGCCCGCATCGCCGCCGGTCTCTCCTGCAAGCCCAAAACCCCAGGGTTTGTCCACAATTTTCAATCCAAACCAATTACGGCCTCCCTTATCCACAAAAACCAACTTCTGTGCCGTTGACCCTTCCCATCTGCGCCCGTACAGTCTGTAATCGAGGACAGATATTTCCCGGCCGGCAGCGTCCAAGACAGCAGCCGCCATGTCGCGGAAAGCACCCGTCCATTCGGAGTACAAATGCTGAAATTAAAGAAGATCCACATCCTCGGCTTCAAGAGCTTTTGCGACCGCACGGAGCTCACCGTGCCGGGTACAGGTATCGCCGTGGTTGTGGGCCCGAACGGATGCGGCAAATCCAACATCCTCGACGGCGTCAGTTGGGTACTCGGCGAACAAAGCGCCAAATCCTTGCGCGGCACGCACATGCAAGACGTCATCTTCGCCGGCACACGCGACCGCAAGCCCCTCGGCATGGCTGAAGTCACGCTCACCCTCGTCGATCCCGGCGCCTACGAAGGCCCCATTCCCGTCGAGCCTGAGGTCGAAGTCGAACCCGACGGCCCGGCCGACTGGAACGAAGACGAACTGCGCCGCCAGCGCGCCAGCGAAGCCGAAGAAATCATCTCTGCCGAGCAGCCCGGTCAGGTTATCGAAGAAGATGCACCGCCAGACCCCGCCCCAGCGCAGGCCGCCACCGAAGGCCCCCAGGCCGTAGTACTCAAGATTCGCCGCCGTAAGTTCCACCGCACTCCGCAAAAAGGCGAAATCGTCATCACCCGCCGCCTCTTCCGCACCGGCGAAAGCGAGTACCTGCTCAACGGCAAGCTCTGCCGCCTGCGCGACATTCAGGACATCTTCATGGGCACCGGCCTCGGCCCTGAGAGCTACGCCATCATCGGCCAGGAGCGCATCGGCCAGCTCCTCAGCTCCAAGCCGCATGACCGCCGCTCCATCATTGAAGAAGCCGCCGGCATCACGCGCTTCAAAAACAAGAAGCGCCTCGCCGAGCTGCGCCTTGAAAGCGCCAAGCAAAACCTTGCCCGCGTCGACGACATCTTTGAAGAAGTCACGCGGCAGATGAACAGCCTCAAGCGCCAGGCCGCCAAGGCCGAGCGCTTCGCCGCGGTTCGTGAAGAACTGCGCGGCCGCTTCCGCGTAGTCCTCGCCACACGCCTGGCCATGATGGACGCCGAGCAGACGCGCATCGAGAAAGAAATTGCCTCGCTCACCGAGCGCATCAACACCTCCTCCGCGCAGATTGACGGCCTCGAAGCCGAGCAACATACCCTCACCGAGCGCGGCTACGAACTCGAACGCGAAGGCCACGAAGCCCAGGACCGCGCCAACCAGGCAGCCGTCGAGCTGGCGCGGGCCGCCGCACGCGAGCGCAGCAACGCCGAGCGCCTTGTCGAGCTTGAAGCCCGCATCGCCGCCACTGCCGGCGAACTCGAGCAGACCCGTGCGCAGTTGAGCGGCATCGCCGAAGAGCGCGAACAGCAGCACAAATTCCTTGAGTCCGCTGCCGGTGAAGCCCGCGCATTTCGCCAGAACGTTGAGTCGCGCCAGCAGGAAGCCCGCACCGCGGCTGAAGAAGTCTTCTCCGCCGAGCGCGATCTTGAAGCCAGCCGCCGCCACGCCATGCACCTGCTCGCCCAGGCCGGCAACGCGCGCAACCACACCGCCCAGGCTGAAGAGAGTCTCGCCGCACTCGAGCGCGAAGCCGAACGCCTCGCCGCGGAGATGGGCCAGGCCCGCAACGAGCACGAGAACCTGAGCGTCGAAACATCCCAGGCGCGCCAGCGGCTCGACTCCGCCACTCAGACGTTCAAGTCCCTCGAAGAGCAGATCGCATCTCTGCGCCAGGACCTGCAAGACAAGAACGCGCAGGAAGCCGCGCTCCGCGACCGCGCCAACCAGTTGCGTGGCGACCAGGCCTCCGCCTCCGGCCGCCGCGACTCGCTCCAGGCGCTCATCCGCAACCACGGCTACTCCACTGAAACCGTCCGCCGCCTCCTCAACCCTGACACGCTCGCTGAAGGCATGGCGCCCGTCGGCACGCTCGCTGACTTCCTTGAAGTCAGCGGCACCCATGAAGGCGTTGTCGACGAGTTCCTCCGCGAAGAGCTCAACTACGTCGTCGTAGAAAACTGGGGCGCCGCGCAAGAAGGCGTGCGCCTCCTCAAAACCGGCGTTGATGGCCGCGCCACCTTCCTCATCCACTCCGATACGCAGGGCGAGCTCTTTGCCACGGAAACCGTCGAGGCTAAAGGAATCGAAGAGCCCGGAGTCACGCCGCTCAAAGATGCCATCCGCGTGCTCAACGGCTTCGGCAAGTCGCTTGAAACCATTCTGCCCAAGCTCAAGCACGGCTATCTCGTCGATGACGTCATCCTCGCCCGCCGCCTCGCCGGTCAATATGGCCACGCATACTTCCTCACCCCTGAGGGCGAATGCTTCCACAACGCCACCGTGACCAGCGGCAAGCCCGCCAGTGAAGGC
Organism: uncultured Acidobacteriota bacterium; assembly: GCA_963830225.1. GTDB lineage: Bacteria > Acidobacteriota > Terriglobia > Terriglobales > Acidobacteriaceae > Telmatobacter. The sequence continues at coordinate 42,007 of CAWHLO010000003.1, forward strand.
CCGCTCTCGCTCAAGCGCGACCTCCGCGAGACAGAAACCCGCCTCGCCGCCATCGAATCGAGCCTCGCCGAGACTGATACCGAAGCAGCCACACTCGCCAGCATCATTGCAGACGAGTCGCAGCAGCTTGAAGCGCGCAGAAACGAGCGCCGCCAGGCCGAAACCGAAATCGCCAATCTCAGCGCCGCTCTCAAGCAGATGGAGAGCGAAACCCAGCGCCTCCAGCGCCGCCTTGAAGAGTGGACCGCCCAGGCCGCGCGCAATCAGGAAGCACGCGAAGCCAAGCACCAGTACATCGAGAAGGAGCGCGCTGAAGCCGAGCGCCTTGAAGCCGAGCACGCCCAGTCTGAAGCCGGCCTTGAAGCCATTCGCGCGCAGTTGGACGAGCTGCGCAAAAAGCGCGAAAGCGTGCAGCAGGAAGCCGCCCAGCTCACCGCCGAGCTCGCCGGCCTCGAAGAGCGCCGCCGCGGCGCCGAGACCGCATTCCAGCGCATTGACCGTCTCCACGCTGATCTGGAGCGCCGCGCCTTGGCCGTCGAGCAGCAGCGGGCCGCGGCCGTCTCTGAGCGCGAGCAGCGCGCCGCTGAAAGCGCCTCGCTCGCTGAGCGGCAAAAAGAACTCGCCGCCGCGCGCGATGAAGCCGTGGCGCTCACGCAATCCATCGCTGCGCAGGCCCAGCAGGTGCGCCAGCATCTCGCGGAAATGGAAACGCAGTTAAAGACCCAGCGCGCCGAGCTCGACCAGGTACGCGAAGACCGCGCCACCCGCTCCAGTGAAGGAGCCAAGCTCACCTCCGACCTCGAGCACCTTGAAGCGAGCTGCCTCACTGAGGTCAACGTGGAAGCCCAGGTCCTTCGCGACGACGCCGAAATTCCGCGCCTCGAAGCCGAAGCCCTCGCCGCAGAAGAGGAAACCTGCCGCACTCTGCGCCAGCGCATCGAGCAGATGGGCCCCGTCAACATGATGGCCCTCGACGAGTACAAGGAAACCGCCGAGCGCCACACCTTCCTCGACACGCAGCGCAAAGATCTCGTCGAGTCCATCGAGAACACGCAGGAAACCATCCGCGAAATCGACCGCATCTCGCGCGCCAAGTTTGACGAGGCCTTCGCCCGCATCAACGAAAACTTCGCCCACGTCTTCACCCGCCTCTTCCAGGGCGGCCAGGCCTTCCTGCGCCTCACTGACGCTGAAAATCAGGACGAAAGCGGCCTCGACATCGTGGCCTCGCCTCCAGGCAAAAAGCTGCAAAACGTCCTTCTGCTCTCCGGCGGAGAAAAGGCGCTCACCGCGCTGGCGCTGCTCGTCGGCATCTTCCAGTTCCAGCCCAGCCCCTTCTGCGTCCTCGACGAAGTCGACGCGCCACTGGACGAAACCAACGTTGGCCGCTTTGCTGACCTGCTGCATTCGCTGAGCCAGGACACCCAGTTCCTCATCGTCACCCACTCCAAGCGCATGATGCAGGCCGCCGACCTCATCTACGGCGTAACCATGCAGGAACCAGGCGTCTCCAAGGTAGTCAGCGTCAAACTCGGCAATCAGGAACGCCAGCGCGCCACCGCCTAGCAGTCTATAAAAGGTAAGAAGGGGTACCCCACCCTCGCGGCGTTCCGCCGCGGCGGATTTTTGCCGCCAGGGTGGAGTAGCTCAGGTCAGTACGTGGACCCGTGCCAAAACTCCGGTGGTAGTCTGTAGGCGAAGCACGTTCCCCGGTCCGGCATAAAAAACAATTCGATCTTCCGGAAGCAGGCACACCGCTCTCTTCCCCCTGCATCCGGCTTACGCTCCAACCGCGATCGGCACAACCGCACGTCAGCCGACGTCATCCACAACAACAAAGGTGGTGATCGATGGCGAAGAAAGTAGCCGAAGTATTTGTTGAGACCCTGGTAAACGCCGGTGTGCAGCGCGTTTACGGCGTAGCAGGCGATTCCCTCAACGGGATTACCGATACCATCCGCAGAACCCGCGGAATTGACTGGCTGCACATGCGGCATGAAGAAACGGCCGCGTTTGCCGCGGGCTCTGAAGCGCATTTGACCGGCCGCCTCGCCGCATGCGCAGGCAGTTGCGGCCCCGGCAATCTGCACCTCATCAACGGACTCTACGACTGCCAGCGCAGTCGTGTGCCGGTGCTCGCAATTGCCGCGCAGATCCCCAGCTACGAGCTCGGCAGCGGCTACTTCCAGGAGACTCGCCCGGAACTGTTGTTCCGCGATTGCAGCCACTACTGCGAGCTCATCTCCCAGCCGGAGCAGGTGCCCCGCGTCCTCGGCATCGCCATGCGTACGGCGCTGCTCAAGCGTGGCGTGGCCGTCGTCATTCTTCCCGGCGACGTAGCGCTGCGCGAATGCCCTGCCCCCGCGCTATCGCTTGGAATCGAGCGTGCCGCCACCATGATGCGCCCGTCCGATGAGGAGTTGAGCAAGGCCGCAACCATCCTGAACAGCGCCACGCGGGTGACCATTCTCGGCGGCGCCGGCTGCCAGGGCGCGCATGCCCAACTGATGAAGACAGCCGGCCTCCTCAAGGCGCCCATTGTTCACGCCATGCGCGGCAAAGAGTTCATCGAGTACGACAATCCCTATGACGTGGGAATGACCGGCTTGCTCGGATTCGCTTCCGGTTACCACGCCATGATGAACTGCGACGCCTTGCTGATGCTGGGAACCGACTTCCCCTACCAGCAGTTCTACCCCAAAAACGCCAAAATCATTCAGGTAGACCGGTTGGGCGAGCAGATCGGTCGGCGCACCCGGGTAGAGCTGGGCCTCATCGGCAACGTAAGTGACACGCTGGATGCGCTGATGCCGATGCTCCATGACAAACCGGACCGCGGTTATCTCGACCAGTGTCTCGCCAACTACCGCAGCGCCCGCAAGGGCCTCGACGATCTCGCCACCGGCGAACCGGGGCAGGCCCCCATGCATCCCCAGTTCGTCGCTCGCGTGCTTGACGAGATGGCGGCGGAAGATGCGGTATTTACCTGCGACGTGGGCACTCCCACCGTCTGGGCGGCACGCTATCTGCACATGAACGGCAAACGGCGCCTGCTCGGATCCTTTACGCATGGTTCCATGGCCAATGCCCTGCCGCAAGCCATCGGCGTGCAGGCCAGCTATCCAGGCAGGCAGGTCGTCACGCTTTCCGGCGACGGCGGACTGGCCATGATGCTCGGTGACCTGCTCACCCTCCAGCAGCTCAACCTTCCCGTCAAGCTTGTGGTGTTCAACAACAGTTCGCTCGCCTTTGTTGAAATGGAGATGAAGGCCGCGGGAATCGTCGACTACGGCACCGAACTCGTCAATCCCGGCTTTACCCAACTGGCCGAGTCGGCAGGGCTCTTCGCCGTGCGCGTGGAAAAACCGGAAGACCTGCGCCCCGCCCTCACCGCGGCCCTGGAGCATAAAGGCCCCGCCCTTGTAGAAGCGATAGTGCATCGCCAGGAGCTTTCCATGCCGCCAACCATCAGCCCTGAACAGGCGCTCAGCTTCAGCCTCTACCTCATTCGCGCCGTGCTCAACGGACGAGGCGACCAGGTCATCGACCTAGCCAAAACGAATATCCTGCGCTGAGTCTCTTAAACGGAGCTTTCCTCACCTAGTTCCTCAGCTTGATGCTTGTGACCGGATCATTGTCAGCAACATCTTGGATTTTGTGTTGGCTCTGAGTGCATGCGGATGATTCGCGGGCATAAGAACGAGGTTCCCAGCTTTGACGAGGAGCGGTTTACGGTCAATGGAAATCTCCATCTCGCCTTCAAGCATCTGGACCAAAGCATCGAATGGTGCGGTGTGTTCACTCAGCCCCTGTTCTTCGTCAAAGGCGAACAAGGTTATGATGCCGGTCTCTCGACTGACAAGAACCCGGCTCACGATGGAACCTTCCTGATAGCTGACCAGGTCTGCCAATGGTACTGGCTGTGCGGCGGGAATCTCTGCTTTTGCGGAACTCACGGTCAACACTCCTCTCTGCGATTTTTTCACGTCCGAACCGGAAGACGGCGGTGCCTAGGGTTTGGATCGCACTTACTTCAGCAAACGGGCAATCTAAAGTGTAATTGAACCTTCATGTGTACCCGTATCCAGGGGTTGGCCCACCCTTGTTTTTCATCGCCGTCCCAACCACCATCGTGGGATGCCCCAACCTCGCGGCGTTCCGCCGCGGCGGACCACATGGGTGGGATTCGCCCACACTCCGCCTAACTCAGTCCGTAACCTCCTGCAAACCGATCTGTGCTTACTGCACTGGTATCGAGCAGAGTGACATTGCGTGACTAACGCAACTGCTGTCGGCGAGCAACTGTTCACTGTTCACTGTCCACTGTTCACTGCCAACTGGTGGAACAGATCGGTCAACTTCTTGTAAGCGCGCTCGGCCTCCGGTTCCTTGTATGTCGGATTGTCGAGAACGGTCCAGCCGTGGTTCGCCTCGTAAACTTCGCTCTCGTACTTTCCACCCCACGCCGCAAGAGCCGCATTGAACTTCTCGATCGCTTCCTTGGGCATCGAGCGGTCCTCTGTGCCGTGGCCGAAATAAAGCTGCGCCTTGACGCCGGGAAGCAGCGTGTGTGGGCTGGTCGGCGTGTCGATGTAAAGACCGCCGCCGTGGAAAGAAGCTGCGGCGGCAATCTGATCGGGTCGCACGGCGGCGGCGCGCAACGCCATTTGCCCTGAGAAACAGTAGCCGACGGCGCCCATGGCCTTTCCACTCACACTCGGCTGCCTGGCAAGGAAATCCACGTACGCTGAAACATCGCGCTCCATCGCATCGGGCGCCAACGGCCCGCAAATTTCGTGCAGGCGGTTCATAAACCGCTCGTCGCCTCTCGAGAAAGGAAAATTGAAGATCGGCGGCTTGGCGCTGCGATAGAAAATGTTGGGCATCAGCACCGCGTAGCCCTCGGCAGAGAGACGGCCGGCCATGCTCCGGCTTGCTTCGCGAATACCAAAGATGTCCGTCATGTAGAGGACACCCGGCCAGCGCCCCTCCTTTTCTGGCTGAATCAGAAGACCGCCGGCAACGCCGTCCGGTGTTTGGATCTCGATTGGTTGTTCGATCATGCCTGCTCCTTGGTGGGATGAAGTGTGCAGAGACCACACGCGGACGACGCCGCAACGCGTCGGCGATCTATACTTCGCTGCTAAACTTTCCCGCAGTGTGGAGAAGCGAATGACTCTTCGGCTGTGAACCAGTCATCCGGCACTGATTGGGATTCTAATCCTCGCCCCCGCACTCAGATCTACCACCCGCCAGCAGCACCCTCCATCGCCCCGGCAATCGATCGCATGGCCCCGCAGTCCCTGCGTCCCTGATCCCTGATCCCTATTCCCTGCCTTTTTGCAGATAATTTCCCCCTCCCGGCGCACAATAGAAACAGATCAGGAAAGGCAGCGCAAAACACCGCGGTCGACAACGTCGCGGCAAAATGCAAAAATCTCGCAACTATGCACGGATTTCGAACTTTAAGAACAAGCCAAGTGATTACAATAAAACGAGTTATAGAGAATAAGCCCCATTTTTTGAAGAAAAAAATGCAAAAAGCCACTGGGAAACTGGGTTTTGGCTCTAACCTACTGAAAAATAAAGATCGCATACCACCCAGAAACCCATTCCCACAGTTTCTGTGAGACTGTGAGACTGGGTGCCACCCTCACGCAAACAAGTCCACCCGCCCCGGCTCCTTCTTCTCCTCCACCTCATCCACCGAACCGGCTTCCTCCGCCACCTCATCCTGCCCGCCTGCGCTATTTCCGCTGTCGCCCGTCCACCCATCATCCACCGGCCGCGCCAGCGCCTCGATGTCGAAAACCGCCCGCAGCCTCTGCTCCGCCGGCGCAACCTTCACCTCCGGCATCACACGAATTCCCGCAACAGGGCCGATATCCATACCCACCCCCGGCGAACTGCTCTCACCCTTTTCCATCGGCCCACCAACCCGCATCTTTAGTTTTCCCCAATCATTCTGTCCCGAATCCAAACACTCCTCGCCGCCCCTCTCGTATAGAACCAGCCGCTGAAGTTGCTAAACTGAGGCATGCTTGATGAACAGGAATTTCGCCGCGAAGCCGATGCGGCCCTGGAAACGCTGAAGCGCCACCTCATTGCCCGTGAAGAGGAATCCGACGCCGGCTTTGAAGTGGAAGAACAGAGCGGCGCACTGCACATCCTCTTTGAGGAGCAGGGCGGCAAATTCGTCATTACGCCCAACACCCCCGTACGCCAGATCTGGATCTCCGCCCTGGCCACGAGTTTCAAACTCGACTGGGATGCCGCAGCCGAAAACTTCGTCCTGCCGCGCACCGGCGAGACGCTGATTCCCCTCATCGACCGCCTTATTGAAGAGTGCGTGCAGGGCTGAAAACCCCGCCGCACTGCCATGTGAGCGATGCTCGTCCCGCGCCTGAGCGTTTCACGGCGCCCGCGGCTTGACTCAAAATTCACCCGTGCCACACTCCCAATCGGATATCCTGATTTCACGCCCCGGAGGTCTCGGATGCTTTCCCCCGCCGTCACCGCGCCTGCCTCGCCCACGCCGGTCGAAGAGATCGCCGAAGCGCTCGACCGCATCGGGCCACTGCATGGCTTGCCGTTCGAAGATCGCCTCTGGCTCGCCCGCCACGGCAAAGAATATGTTGCCGCCGCAGGCGAAGTGCTCTTCGAGGAGGGTTCACCTGTCGAGCACATGCTTTTCATCCTCAAGGGTGAAATCCACGTGCGCCGCCAGCACGGCGGCCCCATGGCGCTTTTCATAGGCCGTACCGGCCAGATGACCGGTCTGCTTCCCTTCTCGCGGATGAAGACTTACGGCGGCCAGGGCTTCGCGGTTTCGCCCGTCTGGGCGCTGCTTATTCCCAAATCGCTCTTCCCTGAAATGCTTCAGGCCATCCCCTCCATGACTCCGCGCGTGGTCTATACGCTCCTTGACCGCGTCCGCGAAGTTACCCGCATGGAGCAGCAGGCCGAAAAGCTCAGCGCTCTGGGCAAACTCGCCGGCAATCTTGCGCACGAGCTCAACAACCCAGCCTCCGCCGCGCAGCGCGCCGCCTCCGGCCTTGTGACGGTGCTACGCGCCAACCGGCAGAACCGCTTCAAGTTCGTCAACCTCTGTTTCACCGACGAACAGATTGAAGGCATCGACGCCTGGGAGCAGAAGATCCTGGCTCGCGAAGTCCCGGAGCACGGGCCCAACGCGGTCGATTACCTCGCGCGCGAGGAAGCCATCCGCAACTGGCTTGGGCTTATCGGCTGCGCAGAAGCCTGGGAGGTAGCCCCGCAGCTCGCCGAGCAAGGCGTCGAACTCACCGAGCTAGATGAACTTCAAACTCTGCTGGGCAGCTCTGAAACCGCTATCTGCCTGCAGTACTTCGCCCGTTACCTGCGCTCCACGCGCGCCGTCGATACGCTCCTCAACTCCACCGCGCGCATCTTCGACCTCATCAGCGCCATCAAGGCCTACTCCAACATGGACCGTGCCCCGATCTTCGAGGTCGATGTACCCGCCGGCCTTGACGCTACGCTTCAGATGCTCCAGTCGCGCCTCACAAATGTGCAGGTCGAACGCGACTACGAGCCTGGCTTGCCGTGCATCAGCGCCTACGGCAGCGAACTCAACCAGGTCTGGACTGCGTTGATTGAAAATGCGCTCGATGCGCTCGGCAATGAGGGCACGCTTCGCATCGCCTGCCGCCTTGAAGGCGACATGCTCCTCATCGAAATCTGGGACACCGGTCCCGGCATCCCGCCCGAACTGCAGGAGCGCATCTTTGAGCCCTTCTTCACCACCAAGCCACCGGGGCAGGGACTGGGCCTTGGCCTCGACAACGCCATGCGCATCGTCCGCAAGCACCGCGGCCACCTCAGCGTGCGTTCCGAGCCCGGTTCCACCTGCTTCCGCGTCCGTCTGCCGCTCGCCCAGCTTCAGGCCTACTGATCAACCACGCCACGCCGCAAGCGCCGGCCATCGCGCCACCCCGCTTTGCTACGATGGGGTTTGATTCAAGACTATTTTGAGGTGCTTCCCCTTGGCCGATTTTCCGCCCGTTCCGCTCACGCTTGAAGGCTCCAGTGTTCTCCATCAGTTCTTCCGCTTCGACTGGAAATCCTGGCGCGCCACCCCGCCTGCCGAACGCGACCGCATCGCTACCGATTTCATTGCAGCTCTCAAGCGCCTGGAGCGCGCCGGCGCGGATACGCCCGCACGTACCGGACTCTTTTCGCAACTGGGCCACAAAGGCGACCTTATCCTTGTCCACTTCCGCGACTCGCTCGAAGCTCTCAACCAGGTTGAATTGGATCTGGCTCAAACTGCGCTGTACGACTATCTCGACCTGCGCCATTCCTATGTTTCGGTTGTTGAACTAGGCCTCTACGAATCCTCGCGCAAGAGTTATGAATCCGCTTCATCTAAAGGTTTCGAGCCGCACTCGCCAGAGTGGAACGAAGAGATCGCCTCATCGATGAAGCGCGCATCTGAAGCCATGGCGCCGCGCCTCTTCCCCGCTGTTCCCGACTCAAAATACCTCTGCTTTTACCCCATGGATCGCAAGCGCGGCGAGCAGATCAACTGGTACACGGTTCCGTTTGCCGACCGCCAGCGCATGATGCACGAGCATGGCCTTATCGGTCGCCGCTACGCCGGAGAAGTGCGCCAAATCATCTCCGGATCGATCGGCATGGATGACTGGGAGTGGGGCGTGGATCTGTTCGCAGACGACCCTGTCATCTTCAAGAAGCTCATCTACGAAATGCGCTTCGACGAAGTGAGTGCCGTCTACGCTCTCTTCGGCCAGTTTTTCATCGCCCTTCGCCTGCCCGTGGAACAGCTTACGCATTGGCTCAGCGGGAGCCTGGGCAAGTAAATTCGATCACACCGCCGCAGCAATTACCCGGAAGAGCTACGTGTCTCCATACACGGGGATGGAGGCTCCGTGGATGAGCCGCGCTTCATCGCTGCATAGAAAGAGAATGACCCGTGCGATGTCTTCAGGCTTGGGCCACTTCGCAAAGTCGGCGTTGGGCATAGCCTGGCGGTTGGCCTCAGTATCAATGATGCTGGGGAGAATGGAGTTTGCGCGAATGCCAGTGCCTTTGAGATCTGCTGCGAGTGAGTCAAGCATTGCGGCAGCCGCGGCTTTGGAGGCTACGTAACCGGCAGCGGCGCCGGAGTGATCGACGGCGGAGCGGGAGGCCACGTTGACGATGGATCCCCGCCCTTGAGCAAGCATGGTTGGCACAACAGCGTGCATGAGGGCATAGCCTGCACGCAGATTGAGCGTCAGCATACGGTCGAATTCGGCTGGGTCCGACTCCCAAAGCTTTGCGCCGCCCGCGTAACCTCCGACCGTGTTAACGAGCACGTCGAGATGGCCGTGGTCCTCCATAATTCGCTGAACAAGCTGGGCAAGAGCATCTTCATGGGTGACGTCGATCTGGTGGCCGAGGAGCGAGGAAAGATGCGCGCCGGCGAGACTCTTTAGAGCGTCCATTTCGCTCTGGCGGCGGTACGTAACCACAACAATGGCGCCTTCCTGAAGAAAAGCGAGAGTAACGGCGCGGCCCAGGCCGCCAGTGCCGCCGGGGACAAGCGCCACTTTGCCATCAAATGGCTGATACGACGTTTGCTTGATTTCGTGGGCCATGGTGCGATCCTCCTATCTGTAGTTAGTATTACGCCCCGGCGCCAGATGGCCGGGGTGGCGGGTTAGAAGCTGCTGCACTACGAGGGGAAAGCTCTCAACGATGACGGCTTCAGGGTCGATGGCGAAGGCCCTTTGGTCAGTCAATCTGTCATTCGTTTGATTGATCTTTTGATCGATCCCCACGAGACCGAAGCAGGTATCGAGGGGAAATGCTGTAGCGCATTTGGTTCAGCTTTCGTGGCAGCCCATGGACTAAAGTCGCATATTCGAAAACCAGGGGGCATGGTATAAGGAAAGGCATCGCAAGGGAAAACTCAAAAGAGATTAGCTGCGGCCAAGGCAGGGTTATAGAAGCATGGGGTCTCGCATCCAAATATTTTCGCCCGACCAGACAGACCCAAGGCAGCAACGCAGGCTGTTCCTTGTCGACCAGATCTGCCTTTTCATAGTGGTACAGATTGCACTGATCAACCTTATTTGGCGCGTTTTTCCGTCTATCTATAGCGCCATGCCCGCGACTCTCTTGCACATGCGTATTTCCACTGCCGGTGCAACGCTCTGTGCGGCACTGGCGCTGTTTCTTGCAGAAGCGGGACGAGCAACGCGAATACTCCGGGCAAGCCAGGCATTCGCGCTGCTGACGGTACTGATTGCGGCCTTGCCGCTGTTGGCGCCAGTGCCTGGCGCGCTCGGAGAGATGGGCCGATTTGCGGGGAAAAACCCACTGCCACTCTGGCACGGAATACCGCCGGTGCGGGAACTGGCTCTCATGCTTCTGGGAGGAGTGATTCTCTTGATCCGGAGCGGGAACTCGATAGTGGGGTACATTGCCGACGGATTAACCGCGACGGTTTGCTTCCTTGTGTTGGTCCTTTTGTCGGATCTTGTCTTCGGCCTGGTGCATATTCCCGGCTCGTCCATGGCAAGCGTTCCACCGATTGCGTCGCTGGTTTGCGTGGCGCTAATGGCCGTGGTGGCCGTTTTGCAGCGAGCGGAGCACGGCATATTTTCGGTTTTCGCTGGCTATGGAATCGGCAGCCGGATTGCGCGAATTCTCATACCGATTCTGCTGGTGTTGCCATTCTCGCGTGAGCTTTTCAGAGCGCGGCTCATGAACTCGGGGCTAGTTCCGGAACATTATGTTACGCCGATCCTTACATCCGTGGCGACGATTGTGGCACTTGCCTTGCTCGTGATACTTTCCCGATTGATCAACCGAATGCAGTCAGAGATCCAGGATTTGACTTTGCGAGACGAGTTGACAGGCTTGTACAGCGCTCGGGGATTCAATCTGCTGGCTGAACAGGCGTTCCGACACGCGCGACGGGCTCAATCGCCGTTTGGTGTGCTGTTCATCGATATGGACAATTTGAAACTCATCAACGATGAGCTAGGCCATAGTACCGGATCTGTTTCTCTGGTGGAGACAGCAAAGCTGCTGACAGAGAATTTCCGCGAAACGGACGTTATTGGGCGCGTGGGTGGAGATGAGTTTGTAGTGGCTGGAGAGTTCAATTCGGATGATATGGCAGCGATCGTCGATCGCGTACGATCCGCTGCCGCTCTCAAGAACCATACCGCAGGAAAGCAATTTTCCATCAGCCTGAGCGTAGGTTTTGCGGCGATGGAAAATCCTGCGACTGAAACGCTGAAAGGCCTGGTGGCGAAAGCAGATATGAGGATGTACAAAGAGAAACGTAAAAAGAAAAAAATGGCACGGGTAGGCAAGCCAATTCAAAGTGAGGCTTTGGGATAGGCGGGGCGCAAACGGCAGGTATCAGAACGAACCACGATGGTGAAGCGAGTGTCTTCCGTGAAGTGCGGAAGCCCGCTGATCATTAGAGTGTGTGCGCAGAGCTTTCCGGACAGCTCTGCCAAATCCATATCGGCCGAGCAAAGCGGCCTGAGCATTTCGGATTTCGGAAATGGGCCCTACGCTTCGACGAGTATGACCAGGGATTCGGGTACAACGCCATCATGCGACATGGCGTCCGCAGCCGCCGGGCTCTTCATCGCAGCCGTCAAGGCGTCCATGTCGGGGACATCCATAAGCACGGCTACGTGGTTGGGGTTGTGCGGATCGACGAAGGTGCGGATATTGGTGACACCGAGTGGTCCGAAAAACTCCTGGCGCCTGGGCGAGTTAAGCCAGTGATCCTTGCCCTTGGTGATGTCGTGATGACCTATTACGGTGGGCATGTTGCCTCCTCTGGTGTTCTTGCTCCAGCGGGGAGGGTGCTGAAGGATGCGGGTATCCTAGCACGGCGCGGTTTGAAATTGGAACCGGTTGTTTTGGGCATGCCTTGGGCGCCGTCACCGCGGGGAAGGCAGGTCCGAGGGCAGCAAATTCTCACCGAGCGCCAACCGCAAGCCTCAAGATCTATTTCTATCTGCTTCTATCTGCTGAAGCCGCCCGCGAACTGCATGTATACAGGCTGAAAGGCCGCCAGAGCATCCTGCACGGCGGCGTTTGGCGAACCGTAGACCACCATGCGAACGGGTTTGAATATTTCCAGAAAACGGCCTGCAAACTCTTTGCCGAATGTTTCAATGTGCGTGAGCGTGGCGGCTGAATCGACATATCTCTCGAAGAGGTGACACTGCTTTCCGTCGGCACTAATGCTCCACTCATAGTCGAGCGTACCGGGTTGATTGGCTTGCGTGTCACTTACCATTTCCGCTACGAGATCGCGAAGGTCCTTCTCGCGCCCTTGCTGTATTTCCAATTCCAACATCCATGAAACATGACTGCTCATACTTTCCTCCATCGGCAGATTCGATTGCTACGAGGTAACGGATTCATTATGGCTTGCGAGAAATGCTTCCACGTCCGCACGTAAGGGCATGGAAGCCTGGGCGCCTTTGCGGGTGACGCAAAGAGCGGCAGCGGCGTTGGCGAAGCGCGCGGCGGCCCAGGGGTCTTTGCCTTCAAGCAGACCTACGGCAAAAGCTCCATTGAAACAGTCGCCGGCGGCAACGGTGTCGATGGCGTCGACATGGAAAGGCTCGACCCAGCCGGATTTGCCATCGGCGGTGGCGATGAAGGCTCCTTCTGCTCCGCGCTTGAGGACGACGGCACGCAGACCTTTGGCGAGCAGATGCGCGGCCGTGTCTTCCGTAGATGAGCCATCGTCGAGGTAGAAAGCAGCCTCGGTTTCGTTCGGCGTAAACCATGCGACCTGACTCCAGACAGCATCAGGGAGCGGTGCGGCAGGCGCGGGGTCGAGCATGACAGGGACTTGCGCCGCGGCGCAGAGCGCGAGGACATGGCTGACGGTCTCCATAGGAACTTCAAGTTGGCATAGCACAATGCCGGCAGCGCGGATGAGGCCGGCGTGGCGATCCACGGCATCGGGCGTCAGTTTGCCGTTGGCGCCGGGAATGACAACGATGCTGTTCTCCCCGCTATCGGCAACGAACATAGGCGCGAGGCCGGAGGAGCCGGGGACGGTGGAGATGGCTTCCGTGCCGACGCCGGAGCGAGCGAGGTTGTCGAGGATCGCGGGGCCGTAGACATCGTCGCCGACCATGGCGACCATCTTGACGGGATAGCCGAGGCGGGCTGCAGCAACGGCCTGATTGGCGCCTTTGCCGCCGGGAGTGGTTTCGAACGCAGTGCCAATGAGGGTCTGGCCTACGCTGGGAATTTGCGGCGTGCGCGTTACCAGGTCCATGGTGGCGCTGCCTGCGATAACGATGGGTTTGCGGGTGCCAGTCATCATTGCATCCTCAGAATATGGGAGCCACGGCAACGGAGCCGAGACCCAGCAGAAAGAATGCGAACATCAGTACGAGAAACAATTTGGCCTGACGCGGGGCACCGGCGAATTCGCGCCAGACGAAGACGCCCCAACAGGCGGAGACCATGGTCGCACCCTGACCAATAGTGTAAGAAACAGCCGGGCCAACGAGATGCGCGCCCGAAGCAACAAAGTTGGCAAGGCCACCGGTAGACCAGATAAAGCCGCCGAGAATGCCGGCGACGTGCCAGCCTGGAGACGCCTTCCAGTAGCCGCTGCCTTCAACCGGCGGTTTGCCGTCGAGTGGCCTGGCCATCAGTATGAACAGCGCTGGGATGGTGGAGATGACGACGCCGACGGTGAAGTAGAAATTGACCGCGTACGGACCGGGCGCAGGGTGGCCGGCAACGCCTTTTAGTGCGCGGGCAACGAAGGGATAGAAACAGCCCATGAGGACGCCGGCAACAAGGCTGAGTACGATTCCGCGCGTGGTGGCAGCAACGGCCGTGGCTTCGCGCTTGCGGTAGGCGGCGGCGTCAAGCACGATGGCCACAGCGACAAGTGCTACGCCGATAAACAAGAGCCAGGGATTGCCCGCAGGGCGCACAAGATAACTGGAGACAGCGCCGATGACAAGGGCCAGGCCAATGCCGACTGGGAAAGCCACTGCCAGACCGGCGACGTCGATGGCCGCAACCAGCAACAGGTTGGCTACGTTGAAGATGGCGCCGCCGCACATGGCGTAGAGGATGGGCGCAGTCTGCATGCGCGCAAGGTCAGCGAAGAGGGCCGGACCGCTATGGCCAAGGCTGCCAGCCGTCATGCCCCAGAACAAGGCGCCAATGGCCATGCCTATGGCGTAGTCCCAATAGAAGAGTTGGAAGCGATAGCGCGGACACATTTTGAGTGTGTTTGCCCACGATCCCCAACACAGCATGCTGAGGATCATAAGCAGCAGCGCAGCCAGGTAGGTTTGAGGAAATAGCACTGCAGTTCCTCCGGTTACTGATCCATCTGTTGCAAAGATGGAACGATAGCGCATCGTGTGGCCGGTTGTATACGCCAATCATGAAAATGTTGCGCGAAAGCCGCTTTGGGCGCGCCTAAAACAGCCGAGTTCAGTATTTGCAAGGCATAGTGTTTCATAAGCAGGGATGCGCACCGCTCAGAGAGGCCGGAAATGCAAGTTGGTGCGCTATAATCGAAATCGGCAACTCGCTTTCCCTGGAACGCACATTGTTGCGCTCAACTTTTGAGCTGCTCTACCAGATAGACACGTAACCCCACTACAGAAGAAGCGCTTGACAATACTGTTCGGAAAGATCCGGATCATGCCCCGACGCCCAGGTCTTTTATCAATTCGATTGTGGACCCTCCTTGCAACCGGGTTCTTTCTAGCTGTGTCTCCGGCATGGGCGGTCAAGCCTGACCAGATTCCGAACATGTTTGTGCCGGCATCGACGCCGGCACACGAGGTCTATTATCTTGCGCTCTTTGCACTGACCATAACCGGCGTGATCTTTGTCGTTGTCGAGTCGCTGCTGATTTATGCGGTGGTCAAGTACAGAGCGAGGAAGAATGACCCGGAGCACGAACCGGCGCAGGTGTATGGTAGCGCGCAGGTAGAGCTTGCGTGGACGGTAATTCCCGTCCTTATCGTGATTGTGCTGTTTTTGACCACGGCCCGGATCATCTTTGCGATCCAGGACGCACCGGAGCCGCACGCCGCTCTCAACGTGACGGTTGTGGGTCATCAGTTCTGGTGGGAGTTCCAGTATCCAAAATTGGGCATTGTGACGGCCAATGAGTTACATATCCCGATCAGCAGCAAGCAGCACCCGGAGCCGACCTACCTGAAGCTTCTTTCGGCCGATGTGGATCACAGCTTCTGGGTACCACAGCTTGGCGGCAAGACCGACCTGATCCCCAACCATCCCAACGAGATGTGGATGGACCCGGAGACAGCCGGTTTGTATTACGGGCAGTGTGCACAGTTCTGTGGCGTGGAGCACGCCAAGATGCTATTGAGAGTTTACGTGGACACACCGAGACAGTTTGCCGCCTGGGTGCGGAACCAGGAACAACCGGCGGTGGACGATCCAAGTGTCGCCGCGGGACGGCACATTTTTGAAACAGAAGCGTGCGCGAATTGTCACACGATCACGGGGACTACGGCGCACGGAACTTACGGTCCCGATCTGACGCACCTGATGAGCCGCGCGACGATTGCGGCAGGAGCGGCTGCAAATACGCCTGAAAATCTGCGTGTCTGGATCAAGAACCCGGACGTTTTCAAACCCGGTGCGCACATGCCGGCCATGCAGCTCTCCGATGAGCAGATCAACCAGGTAGTTGCGTACCTTACGACGTTGCACTGAAGGAAGAAGAGATGGCGGATCAAACCTTACCAGTTCCCAGTCCGACTCAGATGCCGCGCACCGGCACCGCGGCATTTATGGAGTGGCTGCACGACTGGGTTGTGACTGTCGATCACAAGAAACTGGGAATTCTCTATATTGTTTACTCGCTCTTCTTTCTGGTGGTAGCGGGCACAGAGGCGCTGTGTATCCGCATCCAGCTCATCATTCCGAACAATCACTTCGTAACTCCCGAGGTTTACAACGAGCTGTTTACCATGCACGGCACCACCATGGTGTTCCTGGTAGGTATGCCGATCCTGTTTGGATTCGCGAACTACCTGGTGCCGCTGATGGTGGGCGCGCGGGACATGGCGTTCCCGCGGTTGAACGCTCTGAGCTTCTGGCTGACGGCTTTTGGCGGCATTCTGCTCTATTTCAGCTTCATCGGCGGGTTCGGACTCTATGGCATGGGCAGCGCGCCCGACGTGGGTTGGTTTGCTTATGCGCCCCTGACGGCCAAAGCGTTCACGCCGGGGCACAATACAGACTACTGGGCGCTTTCGCTGATCGTGATGGGGTTCGGCACGCTGGGAGCCGCTATCAACATCATCACTACGACGCTTTCGATGCGCTGCAAGGGAATGACGCTGTTCCGCATGCCGCTTTTTGTGTGGCTGATGCTGGTAACCAGCATTCTTACTCTCGTCACCATTACGCCGCTCACCGCGGCGCAGGTGATGCTTCTCATTGACCGCTACCTGGGCGGACATTTCTTTGACGCCACAGCGGGCGGCGCGCCGATTATCTGGATTCACTTCTTCTGGATATTCGGCCATCCGGAAGTATATGTTCTGGTGCTGCCGGTCTTCGGCATCGCCAGCGAGATTATCCCCGTATTTTCGCGCAAAGCGATCTTTGGCTACTCGGCCATGGTGGCGGCCACCATCGCCATCATGTTTATCAGCCTCAGCGTGTGGGCACATCACATGTTTACCGTAGGCATGACCTCGGTGAGCAACGCATTTTTCGCGCTCGCCACTATGGTCATCGCCGTTCCCACGGGCATCAAGATCTTCAACTGGCTGGCGACGATGTGGGGCGGCCGGATTCGCTTTGACACGCCCATGCTTTTCGCCGTCGCGTTTGTGTTTCAGTTTGTGATCGCCGGGCTTACGGGGATCATGCTGGCCGTGGCGCCGTGGGACTGGCAGCTTCACAACTCGTATTTTGTGATTGCGCATTTTCACTACGTGCTGGTGGGGGCCATCGTCTTCAACATCTTTGCGGCCATCTACTACTGGCATCCCAAGGTCACCGGGCGGATGCTGGATGAGACGCTGGGGAAATGGCACTTCTGGCTCTTCCTGATTGGATTCCATATCACCTTCGATCCGATGCACGTGGTCGGCATACTGGGGATGCCCCGATCGATTTACACGTATGAGGCCAACCGCGGCTGGAACTCGCTGAATATGGTGATCTCCATAGGAGCGTTCATCCAGGGCATCGCGGTTCTGATCTTTGTATGGAACCTGATTCGCTCCCACAAACACGGAAAGATTGCCAACAACGACCCGTGGGATGCATGGACGCTGGAATGGGCCACGCCTTCGCCGCCGCCGGCCTATAACTTCGCTGTCGATCCGGTGGTACGCAGCCGCCGGCCACTGTGGGATATCAAACACCCGAACGATCCAGATTGGAAGTACGAACAATGAGCACTGTTCCCATTTTTGCGGATGAAGAATGGCACCAGCCTTCGCGCGGGATCGTAGCCATGCTCTCGTTGCTGATTGGCGAGTCGGCAATCTTCACGATCTTTGTGGTGGCATATATTTACTACATCGGGCGCAGTGTATCGGGTCCCACTCCGGCGATCCTCCACGTTCCGATCTTCAATACCATCTGCCTGCTTTCGAGCAGTTTCACGATCATCCTCGCCGAACGTGCCATTGAGCACGGCAGGATGCGCCAATTCGCCGCGCTGTG
Source organism: uncultured Acidobacteriota bacterium (assembly GCA_963830225.1). Classification (GTDB taxonomy): domain Bacteria; phylum Acidobacteriota; class Terriglobia; order Terriglobales; family Acidobacteriaceae; genus Telmatobacter. Next base: position 59,737 of record CAWHLO010000003.1, read on the forward strand.
GGGACTCACGATGCTGCTGGGCATCGAGTTCCTGATCGGTACGGGGATGGAGTGGCACGACCTGATTTATGACAAGGGACTTACGGTCAGCACCAACCTCTTCGGCACCACATTTTATTCGCTGGTTGGGCTGCACGCCACGCACGTAATTATCGGCCTGATCATGCTTGCCGTCGTGATGGTATTCACCCTGATGGGCCGCGTGAAACAAAGCCACGCGGAACGCGTGAAGGTGCTGGCCCTTTACTGGCACTTCGTCGACGCGGTGTGGGTGGTGGTGTTTACGGTGGTTTATATCGTGGGGAAGTAAACGGAATGACGGAAACAGCTCACAAAGCGGAAGAACACGGGCACGGCGACAGCGTTCATCTACCCAGCCCTACGGCATGGCCTATCATTCTGGCCTTCGGGTTCACGATGCTGTGCGCGGGCCTGGTAACGACGCTTTATATCACGCTTTTTGGCGCCATCTTCATTGTGGCTGCATGCATCGGATGGTTTCGCCAGGTGCTGCCGCACGAACAGCACGAGGAAGTGCCCCTGGTGAGTGCTCCGGTAGTGATTGCTTCGTCGCGCGCGCTGGTGGAACGCGTGCGTTTGAGTCCCGAACATCGCGCCCAATTCCCAGTTGAGACTTATCCAATCGGCGCAGGGCTCAAAGGCGGCATTGCGGGCGGCATTGCCATGATCTTCCCTGCCCTGCTTTACGGACTGCTTGCGCACCACAGCATCTGGTACCCCATCAATCTGCTGGGCGGCGCGGGTGTTGCACACTTTCATAACCCGACAGAGGCCCAACTCGTTGCATTCCACCCGGTGGGACTGGCGGTAGCCAGCGTGATCCAGATCGCTACCTGTCTGCTTGTTGGTCTGCTCTATGCGGCCATGCTGCCCATGCTGCCGCGCCATCCCATTATCTTTGGCGGTATCGTGGCGCCGGTACTTTGGACAGGCATCATTCACGGTTTTCTCGGCTTCATCAATCCAGTGCTTGACGCACACATATCGTGGCCGTGGTTTATCGTCTCGCAGTTTACCTTCGGGATCGTGGCCGGAATCGTGGTGGCGCGGCAAACGCGCATTCCCACGGGAAAGAAGCTACCGCTCGCTGTTCGTTTGGGCATCGCCATGCCGGGCATACTTCATTCCCGGCCGGAACCTGGACCTCCGCACGACAAAAAGGAGAAGCACTGATGCGGCTCTGCCTGGCGGCACTGGCCGCTTCCCTGGCGCTTCTCACCGGCTGCAAGAGCGCCCCCGGCTATCCGGGTAATCCACCGCAGCGGCCTGACCAGGTGATGAGTTTCACCGAGCTTTATGGCCAGAACTGCGCTGCTTGTCATGGAGCGGAAGGAAAGAATGGACCTGCCTTCGACCTGTCCAATCCGAAATATCAGGCGCTGGTGAGCGATGCCACTTTGCGCAGGACGATTTCCAACGGCATGGCCGGCTCACAGATGTCCGCCTTTGCGCAGAGCGCCGGCGGCATGCTGACGGATAAGCAGATTGAAGTAATTGTGTACGGGATGCGCAAACGGTGGTATGCGGGCAATGTGCTGGCCGGGTTGAATCCCCCGCCGTATGCGCAGGCTAAGCCCGGCGATGCCCAGCGAGGCGCACAGGTGTACAAGGAGCGCTGCGGTATCTGCCATCGAGCCACGCCGCAGGAGATTACCGGGCCATCGTATCTTGCACTGGTGGCCGATCAGGCACTGCGGACCATGATTATCGCCGGGCGCCCGGACATTGGACAGCCCGACTGGCGGCATGACAGCCCGGGAGGCAAGTTGACGACGCCGCTGACGGCACAGGATGTGGACGATATTGTGACTTATCTCGATTCGCTGCGAAGGCCCGCTGTTCCCGCGGGACCCATGGCTGATTCTGGAAGCGGGAGGTGAACCAATGAATCACGACGAACAAACTCCGCAGGCGCAAACTGACACGGCGCCGCAGGCGGCACCAGCCGCAGACGGAGAAGGCGTGGTCTCTCGCCGCTGGTTTTTGCTGAAGGCAAGCATTGCCCTCAATGGCTTTGTGGGACTGGCCCTGGCTTATCCCATCCTGCGCTACCTGCTTTCTCCGGCCAAGAGTGACGAGTCTTACAAGTCGTGGGTCTCGCTGGGTTCCGTGAACGATTTTCCAGCCGGCCAGACGCGGCTTGCCTACTTCAAAAATCCCTACAATCACGCATGGGATGGCGCGACCGACAACGTGGCGTGCTATGTTCGCCGCACGGATGCCAAGAATTTCCAGGTGTTCGCTGTCAATTGCGCACATCTGAACTGCCCGGTACGTTGGTTTCCTGAGTCACAGCTCTTCATGTGTCCCTGTCATGGTGGCGTCTATTACGCGAACGGTGAGCGCGCCTCAGGGCCGCCTACGCGCGGTCTGTTTACCTATGACTGGAAGCTTGAGGACGGCAGTTTGCATATCAACGCCGGCCAGATGCCCACGCTGTCGAATAGCGCAAAGCTGGTCAATATTTCGATCGGCGATGGAGACAGCACATGCCAAGCATGAAGCCGAAGGGGAAGCGCATTTACGACTGGTTCGAACACCGGCTGCATTTTGAAGCGCCGGTAAAGGACGCGGCCCTGCACCCGGTGCCGAGCCGTACCGCGAGCTGGTGGTATGTCTTCGGAAGCGCCGCGTTCACGCTGCTCTTTCTGCAGATCTTCACAGGTATCCTGCTTGCTCTTATCTATGTACCTTCCGCAGGTCACGCATGGAGCAGCCTGAACGTCCTGAACCACCAGGTGGAGCTGGGATGGTATATTCGCGCGCTGCACGGGTGGGGATCGAATTTCATGGTCGCCATTGTGATCATTCACATGACCCAGGTGTTTCTGTTCGGCTCGTATAAGTACCCGCGCGAACTGACCTGGTGCATCGGAGTGATTCTGCTGCTGCTCACGCTGGGCATGGCATTTACAGGGCAGGTGCTGCGCTTCGATCAGGATGCGTATTGGGGACTGGGCATCGGCGCATCCATTATGGGCCGAGTGCCAGTGATCGGTGGCGACCTGGTGCATTTGCTTTTGGGCGGACCCATCATTGCCGGCGCAACGCTGACGCGATTCTTCGATCTGCACGTCTTCATCATTCCCGGTCTGCTGCTTTTCCTGGCTCTGGTACACGTGTGGATGGTTCTGAAGCTGGGCATCAATGAATGGCCGATGCCGGGGCGGCTTGTTCATCGCGCGACGTACCTGAAGGAGTACGAAGACCTCACGCACAAAGAGGGCATCCCCTTCGTTCCCGGCGCACTCTGGCGCGACATTGCATTTTCAGGCGCAGTGATTGCCGCGGTCGCGGTGTGCGCATTCGTCTACGGACCTTTCGGTCCCACCGGACAGCCCGATCCTTCGATTATCCAGACGGTTCCAAAGCCCGACTTTTTCTTCCTGTGGATTTACGCGATCCTGGCCTATCTGCCACCGCAGATGGAAACAGCCTTCATCCTGATTGCGCCGATCGTGGCGATCGCCGCTCTGCTCTCGCTGCCTTTCTTCGCTGGTGAAGGCGAAAAGAGCTGGCACCGGCGTCCGGTAGCGATTCTGACGGTGACATCGCTGGCGGTGTTCTGGGGAGTTCTGACGCACCTGGGAACTACAACGCCATGGAGTCCGCATATGGATGCATGGAGCGGTGATCCCATTCCTGTGCGCTTCCTCGAGCACGATACGCCGCTTCAACGCGAGGGCGCCATCATCTTCCAGGACAAGCAGTGCCGCAATTGCCACTCGATTGGCGGGAGCGGCGGACAGCGCGGCCCTGCACTGGATAGCGTTGCCACGCGTTTGACGGCTGACGACCTGCGCTACAAGGTGGTAACCGGCGGCGGCAACATGCCGGCCTACGGTAAGAATCTCTCTCCACCGGAGATCGAAGCCCTGGTAGCCTTCCTGGAGACACTGCATCCTGCCAATGAACGACCCGCCGTGGACGCGGCGCAACAGGCAATTGCGGCTGCGGAAGCCGAAGCTGCCGGAAAGACACAGGATAAAGCGGCACCGAGTCCGAACGCTGGACGATGATTCAACATGCCACGATAGCCGACCTTTTTACGCTCTGGGACATTCCCTGGATTGTGACCAGTGAGATCATCCTGGTCAGCCTAATCTACACGCGGGGCTGGATACGGATTCACCGCACACGGCCGGAGCAGTTTCCGCGCTGGCGGTTGGTTTGCTTCCTCGCGGGCATGTTCGCTCTGTTCGTTGCCGTCGCATCGCCGCTGGATACCTTCAGCGAGCAACTGCTCTTCATGCACATGGCGCAGCACTGGTTTCTTATGGCCGTTGCGCCGCCGCTGATTGTGTTTGGCGCGCCAGTGGTGCCGATGCTGCGCGGGCTGCCTCGCTGGGTTATCCGCCTCTTACGGCCGCTTTTCCGCAGACGCGTGCTGCACTCCGTGGGGCGTTTTCTTACCCGGCCACGCGTAGCATGGCTGGCAATGAACGGCTTCTACCTGGGTTGGCATATCCCTGTTATGTACGAGTTCGCGCTCTCGTCAGAAAACATACATAACTGCGAGCACGCCTGTTTCTTTTTCACCAGCATCCTGTTCTGGTGGCCTGTGATCCAGCCGTGGCCATCGAAGCCGTCATTCAACCGGTGGATGCTTATCCCCTATCTTGCGCTTGCCGAGGTGGTGAATACGGGGCTGTCGGGGTTCCTGTGCTTCTGCGGGCGGCTGCTGTATCCAAGCTACGGCGAGGTCCCGCGGCTCTTTGGACTGAGCGCGCTGCACGACCAGATAGCCGCAGGCGCGTTCATGTGGATCTGCGGATCGATGGTCTATATGTACTCGGGCATCGCGGTGGTTTATCAGCTTCTCTCAGGCCGTCCGAAAAGCCAGACAGAAAGCGAATTCGCCGAGAGCGAGCAAGCCTGGTTGTCTTCTCTTTCCCGCTCGAAATAAAGTCATTGTGTGATCTATCGCCTCTATCAGCCTGAAGATTTTGCCGCGCTCTATACGATCGAGGAGCGTTGCTTTGAGCCGCCGCTCCGGTTTGGACGAGGGTACATGCGGCAGCTTGTAGAGCACGCAGATTCTGCGACCTGGATTGCTGAAGGGGGAGACGCTCAGATGGCAGGATTTGCCATTGTGGAGTGGGGCGAAGCCCTTGGTGGAATCGAGGCTTACCTGCAGACGATCGAAGTTGCCCCGGAGCGCCGCGGACAAGGGATAGGCGCGGAGCTGCTGCGTTGGACAGAAGATTCGGCGCAAGCCGCCCATGCGCGAACCATCCGGCTGCATGTGGACACACGGAACGAGAAGGCGATGCGACTGTATGAACGCCATGGCTACACGCGCGAGGGGCGCGAAGAAAATTACTATGCACGAGGGCGGCCGGCGCTTGTTTATGTGAAGAGACTCCCGCGTTCCTGAACGGTGCGGCCCGAATGCGGCCCGGAAAGCAGGCGAGAGCGTCGGGGATTACGAAAGACGTAACCTGTCTGACTCCTTTGGGGCATACGACACCAAAAAGTGGTAGCTTTTGTGAACCTGCTTGCAGTAGATTTTGGTTAAGCACCACTTTCGGACGTCAGTCCGAGTTGTTTTTTTGAACAAACCTTGGTCTCTTGAGATTGGGTTGAGATCAGCCGAAAACTTCTTTGGCTAGACCTCCCTTGGTCGGATTCAACAAATCCGGCAATCTCTGCCCTAATGCTGCGAGAAAACCTATTCCGTCGTGCTGGTCGCGGTCAGCCCTTCGATTTGTACTGCCAGTGCAACGGAGTAGATCTCCCTCGAGAAAAGAGAGCAAGGATATGATTTATAGGCGATACAGGGCAGAGGATCTTACAGCGCTCAGTGCGATCGAGGAGCGCTGCTTTGTGCCGCAGCTACGCTTTACTCCGACGTATCTGCGCCAGTTGATCAAACGAGACGAAACGGCAACATGGGTCGCGGAAGACGATGGCACGGTCGTGGGTTTCGCCATTGTGGAATGGGGCAAGAGCGGTGGAGGCACCGGCGGCTATCTGCAGATCATCGAGGTGCTGCCGGAGTGGCGCGGGCATGGGATTGACACCCGCTTGATGTCGCTCGCCGAGGCTTCCGCGTCGAACGTAAATGCGCATGCGATGCTGCTGCACGTGGATGCGGAGGATAAGGCCGCAATCCGGCTCTATGAACGATGCGGTTACCGGCGCCGCGGCGGGAAAGGGCATCACTCCGTGCGTGGACGGGCAGCACTTTTATATATGAAAGATTTGGGCCAGCAGGGATGGACGTGGACCTGGAACCGCCGCTCGAAAGCGACAAAAACGCTGCTCCCTTTGCTGCTCCATAATATGTGAAGCAAACCTTTGAGTACACGGCTCAAGCTGGATGAGCGTCCAGCTTGAGCTTTTCTGTGTATCTACTTGTTTTCGTGGCTGGTGCTGCGAATGAAGGCCGCGACGCGGTCGTGAAGTTGCTTGTCGGCCGATTTGCGCATATAGACCATGTGTCCTGATTGATTCCAGTCGTACTCGATATTCCAGGCAAGCAAAGCCGGCGGTGTGAAGCAAAGCGATTGCGGAGAGGTTGAGTTTCTTCTGTGCCGACTGGCTGTTGCTACGATTCCCAAATTTTGTCTTTGGAGCGGCAGAGCGGCTCAAGGTTGCAGCGATTGCATTTGGGATTGCGCGCGATGCAGACCTGACGGCCGTGATGGATGATCTGGTGCGAGAAGGCAATCCAGCGGTCCTGCGGCAAAACGCGCATCAGCTCGCGCTCCACTTCCTGAGGCGTTTCGCCTTTAGCCAACTCAAGGCGGCGTGCGATGCGGAAGACGTGCGTGTCGACGACAACGCCTTCAGCCTTGCCGAAGCAGACGCCAAGAACGACATTGGCGGTTTTACGCGCCGCGCCGGGTACGGTGATGAGTTCGGCGAGCGTGGACGGGACTTTGCCCCCGAAATCCGCGGTGATTTTGCGGGCCGCACCCTGAATGGATTTGGCCTTATTGCGGAAAAAGCCGGTGGTGCGGATGAGGTCTTCGAGTTCAGGCAGCGATGCCCTGGCCATAGCAGCCGGCGTGGGAAAGCGACGGAAGAGCTCGGGCGTGACCATGTTGACGCGCACATCGGTGCACTGCGCGGAAAGGATGGTGGCGACGAGAAGCTGCCACGGCGAGGTGTGGTTGAGGGCGCAGACGGCTTCTGGATAGGCTTCGTCGAGCGCCTTGAGGATGGCGGCGACGCGGTCGGGCGCGAGCAGGCCGCGGGCTGGCTGTGTCTTGGAGGCAACGCGGCCTGATTTCTTCCGCGGGGCTGTGGCTGCGGGTTTCTTTGCAGGTGAACGCCTGCCGACGTTATTCTTCGCTGCTGTTTTTTGGGCTGCTGCCTTCGTCGTCGCCATAGTCTCTGCTGGTGTCCTGCTCGTTCATGTTACAGGAGGTATGCGGCGGTGTGCGGCTTGAGGAGCCGCGGTTCGCGGGGTCTACCACACAGGGGACGAAACCCCTCGCAACAAGACTTAGCCGCCGCTCTCCGGCTTCTTTTTACCTGTTCGCTTCGCCAGGCGCGCCAGCACCGCGTGTTCACGCAACACCTGCTGCAGGGGCCGCGCGGGCGTGCCCCACAGTACCGTGCCCGGCTTGAGGCCTGCGTTCGTGACCTTGGAGCCGCTGAAGACTCCCGCCTGGCCGCCGAGAATCACGCCTGGCCCGACGTGCGCATGATCCCCGATACCTACCTGGCCAGCAATCACCGCGCCCTTGCCAACGCTCGACGAGCCGGAGATGCCAGTCAGCGCCACCAGAATCACGTCTTCACCGATATCGCAGTTGTGGCCGATGTGAACGAGGTTATCAATCTTGACGCCGCGGCGGATGCGCGTCTCAGCCAACGCGCCGCGGTCGATGGTGGTGTTGGCGCCGATCTCCACATCGTCTTCGATGACCAGAACGCCCTGCTGCGGAAACTGCGTGTAGCCACCGGATGCCTCATCGCGCACATAACCGAAGCCGTCGGCGCCCAGCACCGCACCGGCGTGAACTACAACCCAGTTGCCAAGCTCCGTGCCGGGGTAAATCACGGCACGCGGATAGATGCGGCAGAACTCGCCGATGCGCACGCCACGCCCGACGACCGCTCCAGACTCGATGCGCGTTCCCGTGCCGATGTGCGCATAATCTTCCACCACGGCGCAGGGCCCAATGGTTACACTGTCCGCCAGTTCGGCATGCGAGCCGATCACCGCCGTGGGATGAACACCGTAGGCAGGCAGCGGCGGGTTGAGCAGCTTGGCAGCCAGGGCAAACCACAGCCGGGGCTGATCGGCCTCCACCACGCATTTGTCGGCTGGATAAGCAGTCAGACAGCCCGCTGGAAGTACGACAACACCGGCGAGACTTTCCAGCGCCTTTGCCGCTGCAGCGGAGTCCTCGGCAAAGGCCACTTCCGATGGACTGGCAAATTCGGCTGAACAAACACCATCGATCTGCCACTCCGGAGCTCCCTGCACCAGCTTTCCTCCCAGCGCAGCGATCAGTTCGCCCAGCGTCATGCATCCTCCTTCAGATTCGTAATGGCTCAGTAAAGCCCCGGCTCTCCTGCCGGCCGCGTTTTCCAGCGGCGGTGAATCCACAGCCACTGGTCAGGATAGCGCCGGACCCATGACTCGATGGCAGCGGTGCAGCGCTGCGTTCCTTCCACAATGTCGTCGGCAACGCTGGCCGTGTGCGGAATCTCGATTTCCTGGCCGAAGTGCAGCACATAGCGTCGCTCCGCCGGCTCCCACAGCATGAAGCCCGGCAGCACTGCGGCGCCTGTCTTGCGCGCCACATGAGCGAGACCTGTCGCCGTGCAGGCGGGCATGCCAAAAAAATTGACGAATGCGCCCTGCGGCGGCGTCATGTTGGTGTCCATGAGTATGCCCACCGTGCCGCCGGAATGCATGGCGGTGAGCAGACCGCGGCCGAAGTCGTCTTTGTGCAGCACCTGGTTACCGTGCAGGCAGCGGATGCCGTTGACGAACGCATCGAGCCGCCGATTGTCGAGCCGGCGGATCACCATCCCCATGGGATGCCCCATAAGCGAGTGGTAAAAGCTCGAGAGCTCCCACGCGCCCAGATGCCCCGTAACAATCAGCACACCCTTACCGCGGGCCTGCGCTGCCAGATACCGGTCCATTCCCTCGGTGTGCATCCAACCGCGAATGTTCCCGGGCGTATAGCGCGGCATCCGGCAAAACTCCACCAGTTGCCAGGCCAAGTGGTTGTATACCCCGCGCAGGATCTTTGTCCTGGCCTCAGCAGAAAGCTCAGGCAGGGCCAACTGCAGATTGCGGGTGCCAACTCGGCGCAACCTGCCAAAGCTCCAGTAGACGGCGAATGCGAGGAGAAGGGCCGCCCAACGCGCCAGCGTACGCGGTACGCGCCCAAGTACACGCGCCACGACCACCACCATCCAATATTCGATCGCTTCCCGCATCGTTTACGGCAAAGAATCAGTGTATCCGCTTGAGGGCGCGCAGCGAACACCGGGTGTTGAGCCCGCGAGGAAAAGCGCATGACGATGCAGGGAAGGATACGCGCAGCCCGTTGAGAGGCGATTGGAAAGCGGTGGAAGAATGTTTACTAATTGGTTATTTAACACAATATACCGTTAAGAGATCTATTGATTGACTGATAAACAGTCAAGCTATTGATTTTATTAAATTATTCCAAAACTTGTAGGGAAATTGCACTTTAGATGGTGCAATTTTTGGCATTTTTTGCACGCGGAGGATAAGCATCGGCTGTGGCGTGGACGGAGACCTCAACAAGTTGGTTACATCTGCACATGCGGTGGTTCATCCTGGCTTTGTGTCTGTCGCGTAATTCTTCCCTGAGCTAAGACCATTGTGCCCGAAATGGCGAAATAATCTGCAAAGCTGGCGGCGGGTTTTCGAGAGGATGCTGTCGGATTGACTTGCGATGGTGGTCTCCCGGGTCCCAAAATTGGGACCCGGGCACCCGCGGATTGTCTATTCCTGATTTTCGTGCGCGGATTACTTGGTGTCGTACTTGGCTTTGACAAAGTCGTGCGCGACGGTACGGACGAATTTCACAGCCCCCGGCGGCACAGCCACATGGCCCTTGAGAATCGACTCGAAACTGTGCGGTTGACCGTAGTAGAGTTCGGTGTCTTCGTGGTTCTGCGTCACGCTGGTTCCATCGAGCGAAACACCGGCGAAGATGCCTTTATTGCGAGAATAGCTGAGCAACTCGGCGTTCATCTTCCAATCGGTGGCAGCTTGGCCGGCGCGTCCCACGGGGCCCGCTGCGGCCGAAGCGCCCGCTCCGATTTTGAACTTGCTCTTGAGAAGGTCCTGCATGCCGCGCTGATTAACGGCAATTAGAATCAGCTGGGTAGACTGTCCGCCGATCTGGAAGCCAAACGAACCGCCGGCCATGCGAATAAAGACAGGGCCGCTCCACCCGTGGCCCGTGCGGCAAGTGACCACACCCTGACCGTATTGCCCACCGAAGACGAAAGCTCCCTTGATCAGCGCGGGAACGACTGCAACGCAGGTGGCTGCAGCCAGAATGTTTGTGGGGATGGTACGGTCCTGGGCGGCCATGATGTCATCCAAGACAGTCTTGGACCGATCAATGCGGTTCTGCAAATCCTCACGCGACGCAGCAGCGCAAGTGGCGCAGACAAACAAAAAACACAAGCAAACCGAAACAACGCTCTTCTTCATATCCAGTTCCTTTCTGCTCTGCAGCCTTTCCGGCGCAGAGGTCGGAGGTCGAGGTTGAAGGAGGGCCTCCCTTTATGTATTCCCGCAGCCGTCATAATTCAGGGGAGGCACGGCTACCGGCCGGCGGCGGGAATCGCCGGCACTTCCTGATTCAGCCTACAGCATCCCTGCAAGAAACGCACTTGCAAGGAATACGAGATGTCACGACCTGCTTTCTGTCGTAAAAAAACCAAAACCTGCTGATGACAAAACCCTTACAGAAAATGCCAAAACTATCTCATGAGATGCCGGAAATGTTCGAAAAGCTGGAAAGATAATCAGGGAATGCCCAGGAATTTGGTGGGGGAGTAGAGGAGTGGGGGAGTTTTTGAATCGCGTTGAAATCGGCAGGATGGCAAAAAAGAGGAGTTCCCGAGCTGTATGAGCACACACGGCTGGGGAACTCCTTTCCCCAGATCTGCGTTGTTTCTGCTCCTAAGATGGGACAACCGAAGCAAGATGCACAAGAGTACCTAAGGATTACGCATCAAGGTAACCAGGAAATGTGCCCCAAAAGTAACGCTGAAGCTCAGATGCTTTTCACTATCCCGAGGCCCCTGATCAATTGGAGTCTGAGCCGCCCGGCTGCTTTTTCATCAAGGAAAGATTCAGTGCCAGCATCGAGAGCTTGATCCGATTGTCTGCGCCTGTCTTGCGCATAAGCCGGCCCACATAGGTTTTTACCGTCCGCTCTTCGATGCCGAGTTCCCCGGCGATCTCGCGATTCGACCTTGCCGTGAGGATGAGTTCGAGCACCTGGCGTTCGCGGGTGGTCAGGTGCGTCTTGTCTTCAGCGTGCCTGGATTCGGGAAACTTCAGCAGGCGATCAATGAGTTTCGAAAGGAGCTTTCGCGGGGCCCAGATGGAGCCTTCTGTAACGACTTCGATTGCTTTCCTTACAGTCTCAGGGCCAGCCGTAAGATCAAGATAGGCGCGGGCGCCCGCTACGATCGAGTCGAGCACCAGATCCTCATTTCCCTGCGGCCCAATAACGATCAGGCGAAGGTCGGGCCGGTTCAGGCGGATGGTCTCCAGAGCTTCAAGCCCGAGCGACGAGGAATGCAGATCAACGACCAGGTATCCCAACTGCTTGCGGCCAAGCAACTCCTCAAGACGGCCCGTAACTGGCACAAGCTGCGGACGACCTTCCTGCGCGGGCAGGTCGAAGATACTCGTCATACCGGCAAGACGAATCGGCTCGTCGGAGGTTATCCCGATGCAGATCGGGCTCGCGTTGCCAATCGAAGACATCTGGCAATTCCCTTCACGGAAAAATCGGAATCAGGCGGCAGGCCGTAGCGTAGCAGCTCGCTACAGCCTCTTTCCCGCTCATAAGTCCGGTTCGCGCAACACGTGTTCGGCAACAATTACAACTACAGCTTAGGAAGCACAATGCCCTGCTGTTTCTGGTATTTTCCTTTACGATCGGCGTAGCTGATCTCGCAGGGTTCATTGGATTGAAAAAACAGGATCTGACACAGACCTTCGTTTGCGTAGATCTTGGCCGGCAGCGGAGTGGTGTTTGAAATTTCCAGCGTCACAAATCCCTCCCATTCCGGCTCAAATGGCGTCACGTTCACGATAATCCCGCAGCGCGCATACGTCGATTTCCCCACGCAGATCGTCAGGACGTCTCTGGGTATGCGGAAATACTCTACCGACCGCGCCAAAGCAAATGAATTGGGCGGAACGATCACGGACGGCGCCTGCACGGTAACAAACGAGCGCTCGTCAAAGGCCTTGGGATCGATGATGGCGCTGTTGACGTTGGTGAAAATCTTGAATTCGTCAGAGACGCGCAGATCGTAGCCGTAGGAGGAAAGCCCGTAGGAGATGACGTTGGTGGCCACCTGCTTTTCACTGAAAGGCTCGATCATGCCGTGATTGACAGCCTGATCGCGAATCCAACGGTCGCTTTGAATGGACATAGACCTCCGTGCTCCGCGCCAAATTCACCCGCGGATCTCTCTTGCGTGGCTTGTTCCCAACGCGAACCTTCATGATAAGAAAGCCGAAGACAATTGACAATCAGAAACAATACCCCGTGAAAAGACTGTTCCTTCAGGACGCAAAATCCACTTCTCCAGCAGGCCGACGGCCCGGTATTTCAGGCGCCGGGGTTTCCTTCCGGAGCGGAAACCTGTAGCATCACTTCTGTACGGCGTAGTAGAGTCAATACCAGTTGCGCTAGCGAGGTTACTCCATTGATTAAACAGGACATCGTCCATCATGTAATCGAACGCACGGGATTGCCGCGCAGCAAGGCGGAGGCCGCGGTGGATATGGTCTTCGAGGGTCTCAAGCAGGCTCTGGCGGCAGGCGAGCGCATCGAACTGCGCGGATTCGGCGTGTTCAGTGTCCGCGCGCGAAAAACCGGAATTGGCCGCAATCCCCGTACCGGGACCGAAGTCACCATCACCCCGGGCAAAGCGGTGAGATTCAAGCCGGGCAAGGAACTGCATTCGCTGGATGCAGGTTCGACCCAGACACCGACTGCTGCCGACTAGGCCGGTTTTTCCCTCCCTGGATCGAGGCGCCCGCCCAGTTTGCCGGCGGCTTCCGGTGTATTTGTGTGCAAACCAATAACTCAGGCCAGAAGCAGGGTTGGCGCGCAAAAGAAGGCTCTGTAACAGAGCCCGCTTGCTGACCGGTGGGCGCGCTACCTTCACATCAGCCGCAGTGCATCCACATCGGCAATCAGGTTGCGCCGAGGCACTCCAGCTTTATCAGCCTGCGCCAGCATGGCACGCAGCGCGGCATTCAGCGCGCGCCGTGAGCCCGCCTTCAAAATCAGGTGGAAGCGGTAGACGCCCTTGATGCGCGCAATGGGCGCGGAGCACGGCCCAAGCACACGCACACCCTCCGGCGCGGATTGCTGAAACCATTTGCCCAGCGTCGACGACCATGCAACCGCCTCCTCCAATTTGGCCGACTGCACCAGCACATTGGCCAGTGCGCCAAATGGGGGATAGTGCATCCAACGGCGATATTTCAACTCGCGCGCGGTGAAGCTCAGGTAGTCATGCGTGCTTGCAGCCAGAATCGCGTAGTGATCCGGGTAGTAGGTCTGCACCACCACTCGTCCCGGCAGATCGCCCCGTCCGGCTCGCCCGGAAACCTGCGTCATGAGCTGAAAAACGCGCTCGGCGGCACGGAAATCAGGCATGGAAAGCGCGTGATCGCAGCCGACCACCCCAACCAGCGTGACGCCATGAATGTCGTGGCCTTTGGCAATCATCTGCGTGCCCACCAGAAGATTGATTTCGCCTGAATGCAGGCGGGCCAGCAGCCGTTCCAGGTCGTAGCGTCCGCGGACCGTGTCGCGGTCCATGCGTCCGATGCGGGCGAAGGGAAAGATCTCCGCCAGCCGCTCCTCCCCCTGCTGTGAGCCGGCTCCCAGGTAGTAGAGATGCTCGCTGTCGCACTTGGGGCATCGCGCCGGCACCGTGCGCCTGTAACCGCAGTAGTGACACTCCAGCCGCTGCCCTGCGCGGGCGATCTCGGCGTCTTCTCCGGCGGGCTTGTGATGCGTAAGAGCAATGGCGCAGTTCTGGCACTCCAGCTTTTCTCCGCAGGCGCGGCAGATAACGGCGAACGAGTAGCCGCGCCGGTTAAGCAAAATCAACGCCTGCTCCCCGCGTTCCAGCGCCGCTTTGGTCTGCTCCACCAGCGATCGCGAAAAGAGCTGTTCCTGCCCCGTCTGCTGGAATTCGCGGCGCATGTCGATCAGTTCCACTTCAGGCAGCGGGCGGTTCATCACGCGCTCGCTCATCTGGATGCGGGCGTATTTGCCCTGTGCGGAGTTTTGCCAGCTCTCCAGCGATGGGGTGGCCGACCCCAGCACCACCACGGCGCCAGCCAGTTTGGCGCGCATCACGGCCACATCGCGGGCGTGGTAGCGCGGCGTCTCCTCCTGCTTGTAGCTGTGGTCGTGCTCCTCATCGACGAGAATCAGTCCCAGATTCGGCGCAGGAGCAAAGATGGCGGAACGGGTACCGACGACAATCGGGGCTTCGCCCCGGCGGATACGGCGCCACTGTTCGCTGCGTTCCTCGGGCGTCAGAGCCGAGTGCAGCAGCGCAACCTTCGATCCAAATGCACGGTCGAGCAGACCGGCAGTCTGCGGCGTCAATCCGATTTCAGGAACCAGCAGAATTGATGACAGCCCACGATCCAGCGCCCGCTGCATTGCGGCCAGATACACGGCGGTCTTGCCCGATCCCGTGACGCCGTGGAGCAGGAACGGCCTGAAACCGCCCAGCGATGCAACCAGCGAAGCCAGCGCCTCGGTCTGGGTCGGATTCAACGCGAAATCCTGTGCCGCGGGCGCCAACCCGCCGAGCCGGAACTCCATCGGCCGTTCTTCAATGCGCACCAGCTCACGCCGCACCAGTGTTTGCAGCGTAGAGGAAGGCAGGTCGCGTTTTCGGAGCTCGGACAAGGGCAGTTCGCCGCTGCAGGCCGCCAGTTCAGCCAGAATCGCCTGCTGTTTTTCGGTCAGCTTCGGCAACCGAGTCTCAGGCACCAGCACGGCGAAGCGCTCCATGCGCCGCGCATCGCGCTCAGCCGCTGTCGTCTCACGTGCTATCCACTTGCGGCGTACCAGGCCCGCCAGCACGGGCAAGGAAGCCCCGGTAGCCGTGCGCAGCGTGGAGACCTTGACGGGCTCGCCTGAAGCCAGCCGCGTGAGCACGCGGTGCTCCATGTCGCGGTCTTCTCTCGAGAGCTTTGTCCGCCTCCGGCCGGCAATTCCCTGCCCCGGATCGCCGTCGGCGCTTTTCGCCAGCACATCGCGGCCAAGATCGGTGATGCGGTAGTAGACGGTTCGCCGCACCTCCGCCATCAGCGGCAGCATGGCGCGGAGAACTTCACCCAGCGGAGCGATGTAATACTGCGCAACCCACTCGGCCAGCTCCAGCAGATGCTCACTGAGGAGCGGTTCTTCATCGAGAACGCCCTCGATGAAGCGCGCCTCGAAGTCCAGGGGGGCCTTCACGTCCACCGCGGTGACCACGCCGATCAGCTTCTCACTGCGAAATGGCGCGATGACGCGCGACCCGCGCAGCGGCGCCTGGTCCGCGCGCAACGCATAGGTAAACGTGCGGTCCAGCGGCACTGGCAGCGCGACTTCGCAGTAGGCAGGCATGGGACAAGAACCAGTGTAGGGGATAGAGCTGCCAGCCGCGGTTCACCCGGCCAGCCGGCAGACAGCTCATGCGGTGCGTATTCTTCGTGCTTTGGCAGCACCCGGGCAAATACAATATTCAAATCATGAAAACTCAATGCGGTTCCCTCGCGGTTGCGGTTCTGCTGCTTTTTGCATTACCTGCCGGAGCAGCACAACAGTCAACTGAGAAGCCCGCGGCTGATCCGCTCCATTCGTGGATGGCCGCCAAGACGCCTGCGGAGTTGAAGGCCTGGGTTGACGCGCGGCTGGCCGCCGAAAAAGCAGATATCGACAAGCTCGTTGCTGTGAAGGGCAAGCGGACTGTGGAGAATACGCTGCGGCCCTTCGACGATGCGCAGGATGAGCTGGCAATTGCGGGCAACAACTCGTATCTGATGTACTCACTGGCCGACACGGCTGCCATGCGCAACGAAGGCCAGGCAATGGAGACAGCGGTCTCGCAGGCAACCACGGAGCTGAGCCTGAACCGCCAGGTTTACGATGCGCTGGCGGCTGTACCGCTTCCCACGAACGACCCTGCAACGAGCCATTACCTGAAACACACTCTGCTTGAGTACCGGCTTGCCGGTGTGGACCGGGATGCAGCCACACGCGCCAAAATCCGCAGCCTGCAGGACCGCATTACAAAACTTTCGCTGACTTTTGGCCGTAATATCGCCGATGGCACCCTCAAGGTTACCGCGACACGCGCGGAGCTTGACGGCCTGCCCGCCGACTTTATTGCGCGCCACAAGCCTGACGCACACGGCCTTTATACCCTCACCACGGACCAGCCGGACGCGATCCCCGTGCTCACCTTTGCCAAGAGCGCCGCGCTGCGCCACCGGATGTTCATCGCCTACTACAGCCGCGCTTATCCCCAGAATGACAAAGTTCTGCATAACCTGCTGGAGGTGCGCCAGGAACTGGCAACGACGCTAGGCTACGCACGCTACGCCGATATGGCTGCGGCCGACAAACTGAT
Source organism: uncultured Acidobacteriota bacterium (assembly GCA_963830225.1). GTDB lineage: Bacteria > Acidobacteriota > Terriglobia > Terriglobales > Acidobacteriaceae > Telmatobacter. The sequence continues at coordinate 76,615 of CAWHLO010000003.1, forward strand.
CGGCTCGGCGGCGAATATTCAAAAACTTCTCAATACCGTGGACGAAGTTTCCCGCCCCACCGCGCGCAGAGAATACGAGGAACTGCTAGCCTTTGCGCAAAAACGCGATCCGGGACTCAAGACGATCAGCCTGGCCGACTCGCGCTACTGGATAGACCAGTACAAGCGTGACAAATACGACTTCAACGCCGAGGAGGTGCGCCCCTATCTGCCTTATGCTGAAGTCCAGGCGGGCATCCTCAAAACAGCCGCACGGTTCTTTCATCTCACCTTTAAGCCAGTGAAAAACGCCGTAGTGTGGGATCCATCTGTGGCCACCTTCGACGTGTACGACGATGCCCCTGGCGATGTGGGACGGAAACTCGGCCGCATTTATCTCGACATGCACCCGCGGACGGGCAAGGACAAGTGGTTTTCGTCGGGGCCTGTGATCCCGGGCATTCGCGGACGGCAATTGCCTGAAGCCATGCTGATCTGCAACTTCCCTGGCGGCGTGGCCGGCGATCCGGGACTGATGGATTACAACGACGTCGTCACCTTCTTCCACGAGTTCGGCCACCTGATGCATTTCATCCTGGGGGGCCGGCGTGAGTGGTCCGCACAGGACTCGTTCGACGTGGAATTCGATTTTGTCGAAGCGCCTTCGCAGATGCTGGAAGAGGTGATCCACGATCCGTCGATCGTGCAATCTTTCGCCCGGCAGTACAAAACCGGAGCGGTCATCCCCGCCAGCCTCGTTGCAAAGATGAACGCCGCCAGCGCTTACGGCCGCGCCCACTGGCTCCAGGATCAAGTGATGTACTCCACCTACTCTTCCCAGCTTTACGATGCGGCGCCGGCAAGCGTCCACTTTGATGCGCTGTGGCAGAAGGACTCGGAACACTTCATCCCCTTCGCGCCAGTGGCTGGAACCCACTTCTTCGCCACGTTCACCCACCTTACCGGCTACGCGTCGAATTACTACACTTACGTGCTGGACAAGGAGATTGCGCTCGACTTCTTCGCCCAGTTCAAAAAGCACAATCTGCTCAATGATCCAACAACTCTGCGCTACCGGCGCGAAGTGTTGGAGCCGGGGGCGAGCAGGCCGGCGACTGAGCTGATCAAAGACTTCCTGGGCCGCGAGGAAAACATGAACGCGCTCAAGGTCTGGATGGATCAGGAGTTCCAGAAACCTCAGGCCGCATCGAAGCAGTAGGGTCTGCGGCCGCTCCGGATGTGTACGCGGGGCGGTCGCAGCAGTACAATTCATTTCTGATGAGTGCCAAAGCTACGACTGCCAAATCCGCCCGCAAGCACACCGCATCCACCCAAGCCTCGTCTCCCGTTACGCTGGCCATCGACATCGGCGGCACGGGGCTCAAAGCCATGCTGCTCGACCCCAAGGGGAAGCCGCTGAGCGAGCGCGAGCGCATACCAACACCCGAGCCGGCTACGCCCCAGGATGTGCTGGACGCTCTGGACGAGCTGCAGGGACGCCTGCCGGGCTACGACCGCGTTTCGGTTGGTTTTCCGGGCGTGACCAAGCACGGGATTACCTTTCTGGCCGTCAACCTGCACCCGGAGTGGGCCAATTTTCACCTGAAAGACGAAATTGAAAAGCGATGGAAGAAGCCGGCACGGGTGGCCAACGATGCCGCCGTGCAGGGCTACGGCGCCATTAAGGGCGATGGCGTAGAGCTTGTCATCACCCTCGGTACCGGAATGGGCTCTTCGCTGTTCACCGACGGCCGCCTGTGTCCCGGGCTGGAGCTGGGTCACCACCCGTGGCGCAAAAAGACCTACGAAGACTACCTCGGCAAGCGCGGCCTGAAGAAGTACGGCAAGAAGGGGTGGAACAAGCTGCTCCAAAAAGCCATCGCGCAAACCGAAGCCACGTTCAACTGGGACCACCTTTACATCGGCGGCGGCAACGCGAGAAAGATTAAATTCGAGCTGCCGGAGAATGTGAAGACTGTGTCGAATGAGGATGGGCTGCTGGGCGGCGTGGCACTGTGGCGGGATTGAGGCGTGAACTCTTCTTTGACAAGTGATACTTGTCGCTTTGTCACTTGTCGATCAACACTAATCAAGAGGCGGTGTAAACATCGTGCCCATGAAGAATCCGCCGCATCCAGGGCGCAGCATCCGAAACGCATGCCTGGAGCCGCTGGGCTTGTCCACGACCGAGGGAGCCGAGGTTCTTGGCGTCACACGGCAGGCGCTCAATAACGTGATCAATGGCAAGTCAGGCATCAGTCCGGAGATGGCGATCCGCCTCTCAAAGGCGTTCGGAAGCACGGCTGAAACATGGCTGGGGATGCAGCTTGCCTACGACCTTGCGCAGGCCCGCAAGAACGAGAGCAAGATTAAGGTGCGGCGCCTGCGTGCTGCATAAGGGCAGGAGATTGGATGGTTGCGGACTCGGGAACGCAGCGGAAGTTCCGTTCCCTATTTGCCTGTTCCCTGCTTCACAAACTGCATGAGCCCGCGTGGCTTGAGGTCAGGCTCGAGGAATTTTCTTGATGCGCCAGCCGCGCGACTCACGGCTTCTGCCGCCAGATGGCCTGAGCGCGCCGCGCTTTCCATCGTGGAAGGCCAACCGGTTGCGGTCCAGTCACCAGCAAGGAAGCAATTTGGCCACGGTGAAATTGCGCTTGGGCGCGCTGCGTCAATGCCCGGCGGCACGCCGAACGTGGCGCGGACTTCTTTGACCAGCGCGGCCTTTTCGAGCTTTGCCTTCGCTGCTTCAGGGAAAAACTCCGCCAGCTCTCTTACGGCCTTTGTGATCGCCTGCTCGCGCGTGAGAGCCGCAAAGCTGCGCGAGGCGCTCACCAGCAATTCCAGATAGCAGCCGCGCGTCTTGCGCCGCGGTTGCAGCCGGCTCTTGTTGTACATCCAGTGCAGCTCGCGGTCGAGCAGAATGGCGTGATCGAGGTCGGTGATCTCGCGATCAAACCACAGATGCACGCTGCAAATAGGCCAGTGCTCGTGGCGTGCAAGCTTGCCGCTTAGCGCTTCCGCGCCTTCTGCAGGGGGCATCTTTGGCAGCAGTTTGGCTGTGGCTTCAAACGGCAGCGCCAGCACCAGAAAATCCGCGCGCACCGAGCCGGCGCGCGTCGCGAGCGTCCATTGCGAAGCGGTCGCGTCCCACTCAGCCGATTCGAGGTTCGTGTTGAAGACGACTTCAGAGCCGCGGTCGCGCAGAAACGCGGCCGCCCCCGCATAGAGCTCGCTCAGCGGCACGGTGCTCATGCCCATGAGGCCTGCCTCGGCGGAATTCATGAAGAGTTCGCGGACGACCTTGGCCGCATAAGGCAGCGCAATCGAGTCGAGGTCCGCATTCAGCGCGCTGGCGATGACCAGGCGCCAGAAGCGCTCGATGGCGCCTGGTGTCTGTCCGTGGCGAGCCAGCCACGTCGCCAGATCCTCGGTTGAATCTTGCGGCACTGGCTTGAGCAGGGCGCGAAAGGCGCGAGCGAGAGCCAGCTTGTCAGCGCCCGTGAATGCTTTGGCCGCAAGCAGTTTTGGCAGAGCGTGTAGCGGTGCAGGCAGCCCAAGCGGACCCAATTTCGACGGGCCGAGCGGCGAGCGGCTTCCGCTTCCGGGTTCTATCATGGTCATCTCGCTCGACCAGTGAATGCGATCGAGCGCGCCGATGCGGCGGTAGAAACCGATGAGATTGGTGCAGCAACCGAAGAGCACGTGCTGGCAGTTGTCGATGACCTCGTTGACACCGGGATGGAGATACGAGCTGGCGCGGCCACCGAGGTAGCCGCGCCGCTCCACAAGCCGCACGCGAAACCCCGCCTCAGCCAGCGCACAGGCCGCGCTCATGCCGGCCACGCCACCACCGACCACGACAACGGTCTTATCCGAAATGGGCTGCCGGGTGGTCAACGAGAAGTCCCTCACAGTCGAAGACTAAGGCTAAAATCCATACTCTTCAGGAAACTCCGATCCAGAGAGATTTGCTAAGCAAACAGCCGCGCGCAAATCATTCGCGAAATGCCTGCGCCGGCGATGGCCAGCTTGCGCGTGACGGGCACGCTGGCGCGCCGCGAGAACACATCATAGTCCGCGCTCCGGATGCGTTCGAGCAGCGCGTGATAGATGGCTACCAGCACCCGCAGGGCTGGACGGCTCTCGCGATCGATAAGCGGCACGAGCTTTTGCGCCGAGCGATAATAATCCTCTGCCCGGCTGGCAATTTCTTCAAGCAACGCGCGCTCGTTAGCGCTCGGCGGCGTACCGGCTTTGCGATGCAGCAGCGCATCGAGCGAAACCTTGTGTGCGGCGAGGTCGTCGAGCGGCAGATACACACGATTCCGCTCCGCGTCTTCGGCCACGTCGCGCAGGATGTTTGTAAGCTGAAATGCAACGCCTGTCTCTTCGGCCAGCTTTTCAGCGTGCGGATCGGTGTAGCCGAAAATCCGGATGCAAACCAACCCGACCACCGACGCTACCAGATAGCAATAGCGATAGAGATCGGCGAAAGTGGCGTAAGTATCCGGCGCATCGGTTGCGGCGCGCTCCAGGTCCATCGCCGTTCCGGCTACAAGCTCATCGAGCAACTCCAGGGGGATGGAAAAGCGCTCTGTGGCATCGAGCACGGCACGAAAAACGAGGTCTGGCGTCCGGCCCGATGCGCTCGCTTCGCGCCAGCCAGCCAGCCATTTATGCAGCCGCGCACGCCGTTCTTCGCGAGAAATTGTCTCGTCGTCGCTAATATCGTCAGCCTGCCGCATGAAGGCGTAAACGGCACAGATCGCGTTGCGGCGCGGCCCGGGGAGCGCAATAAACGCGTAATAGAAATTGCGGGCTTCCCGCCTGGCAATGGCGCGGCACGCGGCATAGGCCTGGTTAAGGAAACGTGCGTCCGATGGATCTGTTTGCGTCAAGCTGCCTGTCAAGATGCTTTTCCTGGAGATTCCGATTTGAGGCGAAGAAACGGCAGGGCCTTGCCGCCCAGCGCACGCAGCGCCAGGGCAAGCTTGGTGCGTTTTGAGATGGCTGGCCGTGCGCTCAGTACATCATAGTCGCGGCGCTCAATGGCGCGCAGAATTTCCATCCCGCCGCGGCTGAAGAGATCGAGATCCACCGCCAGTTCGCGGTTTACCCGTCCAATCAGCGGCAACCCCTGCTCGAAGAGACGGCGCGCATAGTCGACTTCGTGGCGCAACAGCGAGCGGAACTCCGGCGTAGCCACGCCGGCGGCAATGGTTCCGTCTGTCACGCCGAAGCGCTGCATGTCGTCCTGCGGCAGATATACACGCCCCTTGCCGTAGTCCACACGTACATCCTGCCAAAAGTTGGCCAATTGAAGCGCTGAGCAGGTTGCATCCGACATGCGGAAGTTCGTCACGCTCACCTCGCCGCACGCATAGAGCACAAGCCGCCCTACCGGGTTTGCCGAATAGCGGCAATACCTCAGTACATCCTGCATCGAGGCATAGCGCTTGACCGTCTGGTCCTGCCGGAAGGCTGTAAGCAGATCGGCGAACGGCTCCTTGGGGATGGAGCGGGCGCGAATCGTCTCTGCCAGCGCCACAAAGACCGGATGCCGCGCGCGGCCTTCGTAGCAGGCATCCAGTTCGCGGCCCCAGAGGTTGAGCAGCGCCAGCGCCTGCGCGGTGTCCGGCACTTCGTCGCCCAGATCGTCAGAGATGCGGCAGTAGGCGTAGATGGCGTGAAAGTGCGGCCGCAGCGCCTTGGGCAGGAACCACGTGGCCACATGAAAATTCTCGTAGTGCGACTCCGCAAGCCGCCGGCAGTAGTCTAGAGATTCTTCGAGCGTGGGCGTTGTCTCGGGAATACGATAGCCGTCAGGAAGCGCAGCCCAGCCGCGGGCCAGCAATTCCTGTTCGCCCGGTTTCTCTGCTCCGTTCTCCTGATGCATCGTTGCCGCGTTCATGTGCCTGTTATCAGGGTACAATGGCGGTCTTAATCTCGCTCGAGCGTTTCATCAGCTTCTCGAAAACGCGATTCAACTCGTAGAGTTTGGCGCGCCCGGTGATGAAAGCTCCCGCCTGAAAGCGTCCGTCAGCAATCAGGTCCAGCGCTTTGCGACAGAGGTCGGGCGTGTGGTGAAAAGTGGACCGCAGTGTGATGTCGCTATAGTGCAGGCGGTTGGTGTCGAGCGATACATGCGTATCCACCGCACAGCCGCCAAAGAAATTTACCGTACCACCTTTGCGCACGAGTTCCACCGCCTCCTGCCAGGCCGAGGGAATCCCTACAGCCTCAATGGCAATGTCGACGCCTCGATCTTCCGGTGTGAGCGCGCGCGTTTCGCGAATCGCCCGGGGAATGCTGGTGGTCTGCACCACGTGCGTCGCGCCCAGGAGCTTTGCCGCCTCCGCCTGGCCGTCGTGCTTGACCAGCGCGATGACCTCGTAACCGGCCAGCGCCGCAACGTGCAGAATCATCAGCCCCAGCGGGCCGCCGCCGATCACAGCGATCTTGTCGCCAGTCCGCGGGTTCGAGTCTTCAAGGCCGTGTACTGCGCATGCCAGAGGCTCGGTCAGTGCCGCATGCTCCAGGGGAACGTGATCGGGCACATGCAACGTGTTTTTGGCCACGATGCGCGTCGGGATGCGTATGTATTCCGCGTATGCGCCGTTATTGAACAGCAGGTCGTCGCAGAGATTTTCCTGCTCGCGCTCGCAAAAGTAACACACCCCGCATGGCGCGGAATTGAGCGCAACCACACGGTCACCGGGAGCGAAATCGTTCACTCCCTCGCCGGCCTCGACAACCGTTCCAGCCAGTTCGTGGCCAAATAGCGCCGGTGGCACAATCATGCGTGCGTGATAGCCCCGCCGGAAAACCTTCAGATCAGTGCCGCAGGTAAGCGCTGCCCCAATACGGACAATCAGTTCGCCGGGCCCGGCGTCTGGTACCGGAACTCTTTCAATACGGATATCCTGACGACCGTGGAGGACAGCGGCCTTCATGGTGGTGGCCATCGGGTGCCTCTTAACCTCTCCGCTCCGCCCCTGACCCGGGCACAGGTTCAATCATAATCTTCATAGACCCCGCCTGGGGGTGAGAAGCAATATCGATTGCTTTCACCGCTTCCTCCAATGGGAAACGATGTGAGATGAGTTGCGTAAGATCGAACCCATTCCGGTATCCGTTGAATACCAATCCTGTTACTTCATTCAGAATCGGGAACGAAGATGAGTATGAGCCCAGGAGGGTCTTCTCGTCCACACAAACAGCAGCCGGGTCGATCGTGACTTCGCCGTGCTGGGTTTGCGCAAACAGCATCACCCGCCCGCCGGGCCTTACCGCGTCCATGGCCGTGCGGATCAGCGCGGTGCCACCCACGGCCAGAATCACGGCATCGGCCCCGCGGCCGTCTGTAGCCGCAAACACACGCTCCACCACATTTTCCGTGGATGCGTTGATGGGATCATTCAATCCGAACCGCGCCGCAATGGCATGACGTTCCGGGAAAAGGTCGCTGGTCAGCACGCGCGCCCCAGTTCTGCGGCAAAGCGCGGCATGCATGAGCCCGATAGGTCCCTGTCCAATGACCAGTACCGTATCGTCCGGCTCCACGTTCAACATCTTCACGCCCTTCAGCACGGTGTTCAGCGGCTCCACAAAGGCCGCCTGCTCGAAAGGTACATCGTCGGGAATGGGCACCACACCGCCCTTCGACACTACAAAATCCATCACGCGGATGTATTCCGCAAAGCCGCCGCCCGAGGGCGCAAAGCCCGCCGTCACACCTGTCTTCTTATAGAGTGGACACTGCGCCGGAGTATTTTTGCGGCAGTAGTAGCACTCACCGCAGGGCACGTGGTGGAAAGTCATCACGCGGTCACCCAAGGCGTAGCGTGTAACGCCCTCGCCCACTGCGACCACCACGCCTGCCATCTCGTGCCCGAAGATACGAGGAGCCGAGTGAGAGCCAAGGTGAATTTTCTTCAGGTCCGTGCCGCAGATACCGCACGTGGCAACCTTGATGAGCAGCTCACCGGGTCCGATATGCGGCACAGGCACGGTCTCCACGCGCATGTCGTTAACGCCGCGATACACCACCGCGCGCATGTGGGCAGGAATTTCGGGTTGAATGCTGACTTGGGCAGAGGAAGTTTGCGTAGCCATTGCGATTTCAATGCGCTCCTGGTCGGTGGAAATTGTCCAGCAGAGACCCGCGGAGGGCCTGGGAAGCCTTGCTGCTATTCTCCGACATCCGCATGAGCCCCGGCCAGTACCAAGGGCGAAGAATCGCAAAAAAGATGAACCGCGCCAGCCGGAATTGGCCGTCCGGCGTGAGAAAACGGTTGAAATCCGGGAGCCGGTCCGCATATCCGTCACTGACACCTTTGATGCACCTAAACGGGATTCCACGCATGGCGGCCAGGCGAGCGATGGCTGCGGCCTCCATATCCACCAGACCGGCACCATAGGTCTCTGCAAGCCTGCGCTTCTCAGCCATGTCCGCAACCTGGGGGCTGGTGACAAGCCACGGTCCCGACGGCGATCCGGTTGCATCGGCGGCGGTCTCAAACCGCTCGCCGGTCCGCACATCGGTGACACCCGCCACCCAGTATGCCTTCGAGGGCTGAAACTCCGCGCTCAGCGCACCGACCCAGCCCACGGAAACCGCTGCCGAAACCGGCCCATCCTTTTCAATCTCGGCAAAAGCGCGCGTGGCGGCCTGCTGGCCCGCGCCGGCACAGGCGGCTACCCACTCGTCATCTCCCTGTTTCGAGCGCCAAAGGTGCGTGGTGCCACGCGACTCATGATGCCACCCGCGCACGAGCGGAAGCAGTTCGCCGGGCATGGCGGCGACGATGGCGAAGCGGCTCATAAGGCGGACGGCGCGTAGCCGTTGGTTCGGAACCACTCGATTGCGGATCGCATCGCCGGATAAACCGGCACTACGCGAAAGCCCAGTTCCTGCTGAGCCCGCGCACTGGACGCGAACATCTTCTTCCGCCCCATTCGAACCTCCTCCAGCGTAGCTCGCGGCTCTTTACCGCGAATATGGCCGGTGATCCACTCCTCGAAGAATGCATAGGTTGCCGCCACAGCAAAGGGAATCTTCATCGTCGGCGAAGGGATGCCGGTAATCGCCGACATCTTGTCGAGAATCTGTTTCAGCGTCAGGTTTTCACCGCCCAGAATGTAACGCCGACCCGGCTGTCCCTTTGCCAGCGCCAGCACATGCGCGCGGGCCACTTCCGCCACATCCACCAGGTTCAGGCCGGTATCCACATAAGCCGGAAACTTGCCGTTGAGGAAGTCCACAAAGATGCGCCCGGTAGGCGTGGGCTTGCGATCGTTGGGGCCGATGGGCGTGGTTGGATTGAGAATAATTACCTGCTGGCCGGCTGCTGCGGCTTCTATAGCCACCTGTTCGGCCAGAAACTTGGAGCGCTTGTAGTGGCCCACCATGTCGGCAAGGGTAACCGGCGTATCTTCGTTAATCACCAATCCGTCTGTGCGGAAGTGCATCGTTGCCACGCTGGATGTGTAAACAAAGCGCGGTACGCCGGCCTCGCGGGCCATGCGCAGCAACTCGCGCGTGCCGTCCACGTTGGCCTTGTACATTGCCGCGGGGTTAGGAATCCAAAGCCGGTAGTCGGCCGCCACGTGAACCACAGCATCGCAGCCTTCGAGCGCGGGCCGCAGCGAATCGGGCTGTGCCAGGTCGCCGACATGGGTCTCCCCGGCGATTCCTTCAAGGTTTGCCAGATTGCTCGTCTTGCGCACCAGCAGGCGCAAACTGGCCCCTTCACCCGCGAGCGCACGCGCCACGTGGTGGCCTACGAATCCGGTCGCTCCTGTAACGAAAATTCTCATCGAAGTGCACTTGGCAAACTACATTGTAGAGGGATCCGTCGGCATCTGCCGCCCGCCTGTTCCTGCCAATCGCAAAACCGTTCATTCAGACCCTTGAAAGTTTCGTGTATTGCTGTGCCTGAAAACTGCGCCTGTCTTCCGAACAGGCCGGTTTTGCGATGAGATGTGGTTTCGGCGAATGAGAGAGATCGGAGGTGCGCCGGTTATGCTGGGTTCGCTACAATCTCACCTTCCGCATAAGCCTCCAGTAACAAGAGGAGAATGGATTGATGGAGAATGGAACGAATTTTGCGATCTATCCGAGCCTTCGCGATCGCGTTGTGATTATCACGGGAGGAGCCAGCGGCATTGGGGAAGCCATAGTGAGAGCTTTCGCCCAGCAGGGAGCAAAAGTCCGCTTCCTGGATGTTCAGGATGATGCCGCGGCTGCCCTGATCGAGAGCCTGGGATCGGCGCCAAATCTCCCGGTCTATCACCATTGCGATCTGATCGACATTGGCGCTCTGCAGGAGACAATTGGGCGCATTGCAGCCGAGGCCGGGACAGTGGATGTACTGGTGAACAATGCCGGCAACGATACGCGCCATAAAGTGGCAGACGTCACGCCGGAGTTCTGGGATCAGACGATGGCTGTCAATCTGAAGCATCAATTTTTCGCAGCTCAAGCCGTCATTCCGGCAATGCAGCGCGCCGGGCAGGGATCCATCATCAACATGAGCTCCATCGGCTGGGTGATTCCTTCCGTTAACCAATCCGTTTACGTAACGGCGAAAGCAGCGATTGTGGGAATGACCAGGACGCTGGCTCACGAAATTGGCGATTCCAATATTCGCGTCAACGCGGTGATGCCCGGCGCCATCCTCACGGAGCGGCAAAAGCGGCTTTGGCTGACGGACGCTTACAAGGCTGAAGTGCTTCATAACCAGGCGCTGAAGAGGATGATTCTGCCTGAAGAAGTAGCGCGCCTGGTGTTGTTCCTGGCCGCGGACGACAGTTCCGCGATTACAAACCAGAGCTACGTGATCGACGCAGGTTGGGTATAGAGCTTCGGAAGTAAGTCTGATTGAAACGGCCTCTCCGTGGAGAGGCCGTTTCAGTCTTCTGCGGCTGATTACACACTAAGCGACAGCACCGAATACGACCGTGCCGGGAATTTCACCGACATTCTGGAACCGACTTTCGGGTTCTCCAACGTCTGCGGAACAATCTTATTCGGATCGGCAAATGTATTCAGCGCCTTCAGATCGTTTCCGGTGATGGTTTCAAAGGTCTTCACACCGGTTGGAGTCTGATCGTTCCAGCGAATCTCGAGTTCCTGCTCGTTGTGCAGATCGCGGTTCAGCACAAAGAAGGTGGCTGTCTTGTTTGCCTCGTCCAGAGTGGCGCAAACGTCGAGATACCGCACTTTCCCGAATCCCGGACTGGTGAGACCGCCGCTTTCGTGGGGCTGCCCCAGAGTATCGACTTCATAGCCCGGCCCCTCCGGAACGAGGCTGAGCGCGTTCCCTTTCGCGTATTTCAGAGCCCAGGCGTACGGATAATAGATGGTCTGGCGGAGGATTCCATTTTCATTGGTCATGATGGGGGCGATCACGTTGACGAGTTGAGCAAGGCACGCCACCTTCACACGATCGGAGTGACGCATCAGTGAATTGACAAGCCCGCCGACGAGCAGCGCGTCTTCCAGGTTGTAGTGCTCTTCCAGCAGATGCGGCGCAAAGGTTCTGTGGCCGTCTACGGCATCGCCGCTGCGCGCGCGATACCACACGTTCCATTCGTCAAAGGAAAGGAACAACTGCTTGTCTGAGCGCTTCTCCGCCCGGATCGTATCACAGACATCGACGATCTCTTCAATCTGGCGATCCATGGCGAGATTCATTGCCAGGTACTTGGAACTCTCGTGGTTAGTCTCTGAGTCGTTCCCCCAATACCGGTGCAGCGAGATGCCGTCCACCACGTCGTAACAATGCCTCAGCACCGTCAGGTCCCAATCGATGTATGTAGGCATGAACGGCCCGCTCGATCCGCAGGCAATCAGCTTTACCCTCGGGTCCACTTCGCGCATCTGGCGCGCAGCGTCTGCGGCTTTCATGCCGTAGTCGCGCGCATCCATGTGTCCGATCTGCCAGGGTCCGTCCATCTCGTTGCCCACGCACCAGTACTTCACGTTGTACGGCTGCTCGTGACCATAGGAACGCCGCAGATCGCTCCACTTGGTTCCCTTCGGCACGTTGCAGTATTCCACCAGGGCGGCGGCGTCTTCGGCGGTTCCGGTTCCGAAGTTGAGGCCCATGAGCGGCTCCGTGCCCACTTTGCGTGCCCATTCCATAAATTCGTCTGTGCCGAACTGGTTGGTTTCGATCGAATTCCACGCACGATCGAGAACCGTTGGGCGATTCTTCTTCGGCCCCACACCATCGAGCCAATGGTAGCCAGAGACGAAGTTGCCGCCCGGGTAGCGGATGATGGGAACTCCCAGCTTTTTTACTTCTGCTATCACGTCGGTACGAAATCCATCCGCATCGGCGAACTTCGATTTGGGATCGTAGATGCCTTCATAGATAGCGCGTCCCAGATGCTCAAGAAATGAGCCATAGAGGCGGGGACTGATGGGTGCAATCTGCCGGCCGGAGTCAATTGCGACACGGGTTACGCGCTCGCCCTGCGCCACCGCAAAGCGGCCCAATGCGGGGCTGGCCGCAATGGCCAGACCCGTCTGGCTTGTCTGTTTCAAAAACCGCCTGCGCGAAACTTTCTTCATGCGATATTCCTTTCTAATCCGGGTGGCGCAGGTTAAGTTTTGCGCACCCGAAGCCGTAGCGGTGAACATTTGAAACGGCAAAAACCGCTTGCCGCGCAGAAACGAGAGTAAACGTTTGCTGGCAAAGCATAAAACCCTGACTTCACCTTGTCAATCGAATTCGATTCGCGGCGGGAATGCTCTCCGAGAGCCTTCTCCTACTCTTCGCGCAAGACTTCCAGCGGCCGCAATCCGAGGATCCGGTAGCTCGCAATCCATCCGGTCGCCGTAGCCAGCGCCGCCGTCCCAACCAGCGCGATTGCCGTAGCTCCCCACTCCATCTGGAACTTCACATCGAGCCTGTGCAGGAGCGCCTGGGTAAGCACATTGGCGAATACGACTCCTACCGCACCCGACAACAAACCCAGCACGCTGAACTCCACGCTGAAGGTGCGTACAATCCGCATCCGCGTGGCGCCCAGCGTCTTGAGCACCACCGCCTCGCGCATGCGACGGAAGCGCGTGCTGGCGATGCTGGAAGCCAGGATCATGAGCCCCGCGAGGATTGAGAAGGCCGCCAGAAACCGCAGCACCAGCGTGATCTGATCCACCACGCTATCGATTCGGTCCAGCACGTCCGCCACATTGACCACCGTGATTGTGGGGTAGAGCTTGAACATTCCCCGCTCCATCTCCGCCACCTGGGCCGGCTCAATGTGCAAACCGCCGTACCAGGTGGCCGCCTGTCCCTTGACCTGCCCCGGTGGCACCACAAACCGGACGCGCGCCCCCAAATGCTGGCCGTCGGGGCGGTAAACAGCGGCCACCGTCAGCTTGTGTGTGATGCCGGCCATCTCCAGTTCCACCTGGGTCCCTACGCCGATTTTCAGCCTCTTGGCCACGCCCTCGCTTATGGCAAGCTCGGCCGCGTTTTGGTCGCTCCACCACTTGCCGTGAATGATCTTGTCGCCTTCCGGCGGCTTCTGCGCCGGGCAAAGCTCCGCGCTCTGCAGCATCCGGCGCGGAAAGTGCCGCCCATGCATCTGCTCTACAGGCTCGCCGCCGATGGAAGTAAATCGGCCCATCACGATCGGGATCAGATTGAGCGGCGCCACAATCCCCTGCTGGTGCTGGAAAAACTCCTTAACTCCCTGCACCTGGTCAGACGCAATATCCACAAGGAACACATTGGGCAGCTTCTTTGACGCCGTCTTGTGAAGATCGCGCAGCACCTCGGCCTGCATGAGGTAGACAGCCAGAATCAGCATCACGCCGGCTCCCAGCGCGGCCATTACCGCGGCCGACTGATTCCCCGGCCGGTAAAGATTCGCCAGCCCATGGCGCAACGTAGAAGGCAGCCGCAGCCGCACGCGCTTCAGCAGACGCCGCAGCAAAAACAGGGTCGCCGCCGACAACAGCACCAGAGACACCAGCGTTGCCGAAAACACCCCGGCAAAGACACCGCCGACCATCGCCGAATCAGACAGGCCCCATGCAATGGCCCCCAGCGCCACCACCACCACGGCTGCAATCACCAACTGCAGCCACCGCGCTTTCCAGCGCTGGATGAATGCGGCAAAACTGGTCCCGCCATGCTCCACCAGACGCCGCAACACCAGCACCGGCCGCACGGCGCGCACGTCCAGCAGAGGAGGCAGGCAGAAGAGCAGCGTGGTCAACAGTCCTGTTGCCAGCCCCGCCGCCATTGTGCTCCAGGGAAACTCCAGAGACGTGGGGATCTTGAGCAAACTCCCCAGAACCGCCGGCAGGGCCATCATTACGGCGACGCCCGCGCCCACGCCGAGCAGACCGCCGGCCAGCCCCAGCCCGAGCGTCTGCAACAGAAAAATCCGCAGCAGGTCGCCCGATCCCGCGCCTACAGCCTTCAGAATCGCCAGCATGTCCATGCGCTGTTCCAGGTGCGCATGCATCGCCATGGCCACGCCAATGGCGCCCAGCACCATCGCAACCAGGCAGATCAGGCTGAGAATCGCCGTCGCATGATTCAGCCCGCGATTCAGCGCCGGGTTGCCCTCCTTGTAGTCCATCACCTGTGCGTCGGGCAGCGCCGTTTCCAGTTGCTTGCGTACGGCCTTGGCGTCCACGCCCTCCGGCAGTTTCACCAGCAGCCGTCGGCTGGCACGGCTGCCCGGCGCCAGCAGTCCCGTTGCAGCGAGCGACGCCCGCGAGATCATCACCCGCGGCCCCAGCCCGGCACCGGAGCTGATGCGGTCCGGTTCCTGCTCAATCACCGCAGTTATCTTGAAGTCTTTTGTGCCCAGCCGCAGCGTCTGACCCACATGCGCATTCATGCGAATCAGAAACTCCTGAGCCACCGCGGCCGAATTGCCCGCCAACGCCTGCTTCAGGCTCATGGCAGGCTTCAATTGCACCTTGCCATAGAAGGGATACTTGCCTGGATCTACAGCCTTCAACGACACCAACAACGGCACCGGCTGCGACGGCACAGAAGCCATCGAGATGGTATCCGTTGTCCAGGTCGACTGGATGCCCGTCTTGCCCTCATCCAGCGCCGCGGCAATCCTCTTTTCATCCGCCGGCGTTGGGGCATGAAAGATCCGCGCGCTCAAGTCGCCCGCTATCAACGACCGCGCATCGAGCGAAAGCGTATGCCGAAAGCTCGTGCTGAAACCGCGCACACCTACCAGCGCCGCCACGCCCACGGCAACCGAAAGCACCACGAACGTAAACTTCCCCGGTGCCGACTTCAGGTCGCGCCAGCCGATGGCCGCGGCGCGCCTCCAGCTTAATGCGCGCTTAGCCATGCTTCTCCTGTCCCTGAGCCAGTGCCGGGCTTTCACCTGCCGGCGCACCGGAAGACGGCAGCGTATCCTCAATAATCCTTCCGTCTTTCAAGACAATTTTGCGATCGGCCTGTCCCGCAATCTCAGGATCATGCGTCACCAGAACCAGCGTGGTTCCCTTCTTGCGGTTGCGGTCGAGCAGCAGGTCAAGCACCAGCCGCCCATTCGTCGAGTCCAGATTCCCCGTCGGCTCATCGGCCATCACAATCGGCGGATCCACCACGAACGCGCGCGCCAGCGCCACGCGTTGCTGCTCACCGCCTGAAAGCTGCACGGGATAGTGATCCACACGCTCGCTCAACCCCACCTCGTCCAGCAGCCCGCGCGCCTTCGCAATGCCGTCGCCATCCACATTGAGTTCGTAGGGCAGCAGCACATTTTCGAGCGCCGTCAGGGTCTGAATCAGTTGATACGACTGAAACACAAACCCGATCTTGCCGCCGCGCACCGCAGCCAGTTCCGTCTCGGCCAGGTTGTGGATGGGCACGCCGTCAAGCCATATCTCGCCCGAGGTCGGCGAATCCAGCCCCGCCAGCAGCCCCAGCAGGGTGCTTTTGCCGCTGCCGCTGGCGCCCACAATGGCCACAAACTGCCCCGCGGGAATCGTCAGGTTGATTTCCTTCAGAATCTCTACGCGCCGCGCACCATTCTGAATCCACTTGCCCGCATTCCGAACTTCAATCACTCCACCGGCCTCCAGCTACACTGTAGTTGTGGACGCTCGTCGCGCACTTCTTGTCTCAATCTGCCTGCTGTTGCTGCCCGTCCCGCTCTTTGCCGCCGCGCGGCCGCTACTCGTCTGCTACGGTGACAGCATCACCGCCGGCCTTGGACTTCCCTACGGGCAATCCTATCCTGCCTACCTGCAGCGCATGCTGGATGCCCAGGGCTACCACTACACCGTAAAGAATTTGGGGACGCCCGGAGCCACGACCAAGGACGCCGTCGATAATCTCCAGACCGTCCTACGCCTGCATCCGGCTGTGGTCATCGTCGAGTTTGGCGGCAATGACGGCCTGCGCGGCCTGCCGCTTGCGCAGACGCGCCGCAATCTCAGCCAGGTGCTCACCGCGCTCCAGAAAGCCCACGTCCGCATCCTGCTGGCCGGCATTACCCTGCCGCCAAATTACGGCCCCGAATATATTCATGCCTTCGATCAGCTATTCCGCACCCTGGCCGCCGAGCACCACGTAGCGCTCATACCCATGCTCTATAAGAACCTGGTCCATGTGCAGGGCACGATCCAGCACGACGGCATTCACCCCACGGCGAAGGGGTCAAAGATCATTGCGGAGACACTGCTGCCGGTGCTGAAACCGCTCTTGAGGAAGAAATGACGGATCCTCTCTCCAATTCGGTCTACCGCGAGCTGCCACCAGACGCACTCTCTCTTCTGAATCGCGTTTCTGCCCCACCCCGGCTGATCGCCCACCTGGTTCTTGTGCACGACGTTGCATCGCAACTTGTGGAACGCCTCTCTGAAACGTTCCCCGGCGTGAAGTTCGACCAGGAGGCGGTTTTATTCGGGGCCTCCACTCACGACATAGGCAAAGCGACTGATGGCGCCGAACTTGCCGGATCCGACGAAGACCATCCGCGACGCGGCGCCGAGATGTTGCGCAAGATGGGCGTCCGGGATGAACGAGCCCGGTTCGCCTACACTCACGGAAACTGGAAGGATGCTGAGAATATCCGCTTGGAAGACCTGCTTGTATCGCTCGCCGACAAGACCTGGAAAGGCAGGCAAATGGATGAGCTCGAAACAAGGACCGCGAATTTCCTGAGCGCCGCCTCCGGCTCGCCTGTGAGCAGTTGCCATGCCCGGCTGCATGAAATCGTGCAATCGCTGGCGGCAGACGCCGATAGTCGCCTGGCGTGGCAAAGCAGCTTCAGCGCGCCTCCCCCTGCGAGCTGAAGACTCCCGCCGGAAGAGGTCGGGACTCCGTGATTCCTTCCCAGTGGCTCCGTCCTGTTTACTCCCAGCCGCCAAGCAAGATTTGTTCCGACTTCAGCACTTTCCCGGGCTGATTGACGCCGCTCCCATAAATATGGGACCCTTAAATTGTGAAGACTACGCTTGAGATTCCCGACCCCATCTTCCGCCGAGCCAAGTCGGTCGCGGCCCAGCGCGGCATTGCCCTGCGCGCCTTTGTGACTGAAGCTGTCGAAGAGAAACTGGCCACCGCTGACCAAAAGCAGGAGAAACCCTGGGTCAGGCTGGCCGGTGGGCTCCAGCATCTTCACAAAGAGACGGTCCGCATCAACGAGATCTTGAGTAGCGAGTTTGAAAAGATCGAACCTGAGGATTGGGAGTGATCCTCGACACCAATGCCCTTTCCGCAGTCGCCGACAACGAGCCGGCGGCTGTTCGCATTTTCAGCCAGGCGGCAAGCATTGAACTGCCGGTCATCGTCCTCGGCGAATACCGCTACGGAATTGCACACTCACGGCGCCGGAATGACTATGAGAGGTGGCTTGAAGAACTCATTGCTGCGACCCGAGTCTTGCCTGTCGATCACCAGACCTCAGGCCATTACGCCAAGGTTCGCGCCGAGCTCAAAAAGGCCGGCCAGCCCATTCCCTCAAACGATCTCTGGATCGCCGCTCTCTGCCGCCAGCACCGGCTGCCGATTATGAGCCAGGACAAGCACTTTGATGCCGTCCAGAACCTTAAGCGAATTGGATGGTAGGGGAGAGTTCTCACAAGATTCAAATCTCGGGCAAAGAGTTATTACATCGGTGGCTTCAACTCGATGCACCAAAACACAAGCTAAGGGCTGATAGCTGCTTCATCCTATTACCACGACCGGCTGAAACAACGTTCCTGCCACGCGCTTTGCAATCGCTACCAGGTCCCGCTGTCCGGCAAAGACCTTCACCTGCGGAGCCTGTGAAAACTCAGGCAGATTGGCCTGGGCGCCGTTGCGCAGCCGGCCGAGCGCCATGCGATCGCCGCTCACCGAGGGCATCTCCGGCAGAAGGCTGCGCGGATGCACGCAAAGCGCTTCCAGGGCCTCTGTATCGCCTGCCAGCGGCTGCAGCTGGTCCAGGGTGTGCGCCTCGTCCAGGGTGAATGGCCCGGCCTGCGTGCGGCGCAGCCGGCTCAGGTGCGCTCCCACTTCCAGATCGCGCCCCAGCTCATGCGCCACCGCGCGCACGTATCCGCCCGAACTGATGCGCATGGTGAAGCTGGCCTCCGAGCCATCCAGCGCAAGAATCTCAAACGAAGCGATGGTGATCTTTACCGGCTTGAGCTCCGGAGTCTTGCCCTCGCGCGCTAGCTTGTAGGCGGGCTTGCCGGCTATCTTTTTGGCGGAAAAGGCCGGCGGCATCTGCTCTATCTCACCATGGAAACGCGCCGCCGCCGAACGCACCGCGTCAAGCGTCAATGTGGATGCAACCTCCGCCCAGCGATCCGGCCCTGCCGGCTCGCCCTCGGCGTCGTAGGTGTCAGTGGCAAAACCAAAGCGGATAGCGCCTTCATAGCTCTTTTCAGCGGTGGAAAAGTATTGCGCCAGCCGCGTGTACCGGCCCATCAGCAGCGGCAAAACACCGGTCGCCATGGGGTCCAGCGTGCCCAGGTGGCCAATGGATTTTTCGCCGGTAATTTTCCGCAGTCTCGCCACGACATCGTGGCTGGTCATGCCGCCGGATTTGTCGATCACCAGAAGTCCGTTCACCTAACCACTCTAAGGCATCTGAGGCAATCTCCGGGCGTGACAGCAACTGCCGAAATCTGTCATGGGCAACGCGGCCGGTATCCCCACCACAGATTTTTCAAGCGCGGAATCGGCTGCAAGACACATCGATTCTCATGCGTTTGCGGCCAAGGCGCTCATCCATCTCTGTTGCTTTTTCGCGAAACGAAAGACCGTGCTGCTACGTCTTCCCCATCCGCTCCCGTAACCCGTCGACACGCTTCAACGTCGCCTCATAGCGCTGCGTGGCCGCCGAGAAGCGGCTCACCATTTCGCTTGTCTTCATCAGGAATGTCGGATGCTTCTCCCGGATCGGCTCGAGGATGTGCGCGTACTTGGCGAGCAGGAAGAACCCCTCGCCATTGCAATCAACAAACAGTTCCTCCGAAACCGCACCGTGCAGCACCATGGCCGCGGCCATCTCCCAGTAGCTGATAACCTGGCGCAGCCACGGATTATGCGGGTCGGCGGGATTTTCCGCCACGGCGAAGTATTCTTCTGGCGTCGTCGGCCAGAACTCGCCTATCATCCAGGCGCGCGCCTGACGCATCACGGTTTCCCGGCGCAGCTCATAAAGTTTCAGAATGATTTCGGCATCCGCGGCGGTTGCAAGCATTCGCTCCATCAGGAGTCCTCCGTTGTCATAGTAAATGCGCGGGGCAGGAAATAGTGCAACTGCCTCCCATGCGGCGCAGAATGCCGTGCAGTGCGCGTCTGCTTCCGCTCAGGCCTCGAGCACGCCGGCGGCGTACAACATTCGCAGGTTCGGATCCAGCCCTTCTTCGATCTCCGCCGGCGGTATAGCGGGGAACTCGCTCACCATCGCTCCCAGCAGTTCCATGCGATTGCGCGTGCCGTCAAGCAATTGGAGCAGGCTGCGCACTTTTGGATCTTCGACGCTGATCGTGGAGTGCAGCAAAGTGGTTGCTATCTTCCCCTGGCGGCCCTCCTGGCGGGTACAGGCGCTGGCCCGCGGCCGGTCTGAGATCGCATCGGCAACCGGGACGCGCCAGGCTCGCAGTTCCATCATCTTCGAAACTGCCAGCCGGACCAGCAACGCGGCACCATCGCCGTCGAGTGAAAAACCCACCTCTGCAAGCCGTGACGCAATCTCGCTGAAGCTCATCGCTCGTGGCCACACCTTACTCAATTCTTCCAGCAGGCGAACCACGGCGGGATGGTTCGATTCCATCCTGATACCGCCCGGTAGCACAAAGGCGGTGGAACCGGGCTCTTTGCCAGGCTCCGAACTGGTTTGGGAAGCAAGCAAAAACTCGCGGAAGCGCTCCACGGCGAAATCGCTGCGTACCGGCAAGCCGGCCTTGCACAGCAAGCTTTCGCGGTACGACCGTATGCGGATGAAGTCGAGCATCTGCTCCTGTTGCAGCGTGTCTCCGGAGTACGCGCTTTCAAGCGGGGCCCGCAGGTCGGCTCTGTAGCCGGGATCAGGCGGTGGCGGCAGCACGGGTTCTCCCAGATACTGCAGGCCGTGCTTTTCAGCGCGGTGCACAAAATCGATGAAATGCACCGGATGGTAGTTGGCGCAAAACTCATCATGGTAAGTGGCTGCCAGACTGTGAGACTCCATGCGCTTCAATTGCTCCTCAATCAGCACACGGTGCGGATCGCCTTCCGGGCGCGCCGCAACCAGAAAATGCATGGAATCGAGTCCTGCCAACACCTGCTGCTCCGGATCCTGAATGCCCTGCGCGCGAAACAGCATCATGTCGCGAAGCATCAGACGGAGATAGCTCCCCGGCAGCGCGCAGTAACTTACGAATGCGATACCCTGCGGCGCCAGCAATTTCTCGCAGAGAGCCAAGAGGTGGTCTGCCACTTGCGGAGGAACCCACGAATAAAATCCGTGGGCAATGATGTAATCGAACTCTCCGAGTTCCGTCCCAACCTCGATCAGGTTGCTCTGGAAGATGCGCGCATTCGTCAGACCGAGTTCCCGAATACGCTCCTGCCCGCGCTTGACAGGCTCATGTGCCAGATCGAATCCAACGAACTCGCCGGACGGAATTGCATACGCCATGGGGACGAGATTTGCCCCGTCGCCACAAGCCACCTCAAGCACGCGGCAGCGCTCAACCGGAGCCGGTGTGAGCCCATGCAGCATGCCCATCACCGCCAGCCGGTCAGGATGTGTGTTTGGATACGAATAGCCGGGATAGGCCACTACGTCGTGTGGCTCTTGCGCTGCCGGCATAGCCTGGCTCCTTGCCTGTTTCCACTTATTTCCGGCGTCACACCGGCTGCAGTTCCTTCTTTGCTTCACTCTTCTCTGCCACCGGCCCGTGCGTCTCAGCCGTTGGCGGAGGCGGAGCATCGCCGATCCGCTTCGAGTAAGTACAGACCACCGCAGCGCCCGCCTCGGCAGGCTCAGCCTTCTTGCCCCGCTTCTTCGGCGCCGTTTCTTCTTCAGCCACTTTCTTCTTGTTGGGGCATTCGAGGAAGATCCCCGAGCGCAGCACTTTTTCCACCAGATACGGGCTGCCGCACTCCGGACACTTCTTCGGCACCGGCTTGTAGTTCGACGTGAAGTCGCACTTGGGATAGTTTGTGCAACCCCAGAAGACGTTACCACGCCGCGCTTTGCGCTCGGCCAGGTCGCCCACGCCGCACTTGGGGCACTTCATGCCTTCAATCAGGTTCTGTTTTATGTACTTGCACTTTGGATAGCCCGAGCAGGAGACGAACTCACCATAAGCGCCCTGCCGCAGCACCAGTGGCTTGCCGCACACCGGGCAGTCCTCACCGGTTGGCTCAGGCGGCTTCTGTTGCTGCTTCTGGCTCAGCTTGCGGAAGGTCCTGCAAGGCGGGTCGGCGTTGTAATCCGGGCAGGCCATGAAGGGCCCGAAAATTCCGCGCCGCAGCACCATGACCTTGCCGCAGTTCTCGCAGTACTCCTCTGTATCGCCCACTTCCTGCGCCTCAGGCGTATTCAGGTCCGGCTTAGCCGAGATGTTCTCCTTGGTAAACGTGCAGCTTGTAGGGTCTTTCTTGTTGTAAGCCGAGCAAGCATAGAACGTGCCGAACTTGCCCCACTTGAGCAACAGCGGCGACCCGCAGATTTCGCACTTCTCGTTGGTCATCTCCTCCATGCGCTTCACATTGCGCATGGTCTTGCCGGCGTCATGCAATTCCTCTTCAAAGTATTGATAGAAGCCATTGAGAAGAACAGTCCACTTTTCCTTGCCTTCTTCGATATCGTCCAGTTCTTCTTCCAGCCTGGCCGTGTACTTGGTGTCGAAGATATAAGGGAAGCTCTCCACAAGCAGATCGCAGACCACCACGCCGATCTCGGTGGGGTAGAAGCGCCCGCGCGAGCCGCCGTGCTTCACCACGTACTCGCGATCCTGGATGGTGTTGATGATGGAAGCATAAGTGGAAGGCCGCCCGATTCCGCGCTCTTCCAGTTCCTTCACCAACGATGCTTCGTTGTACCGTGGCGGCGGCTCAGTAAAGTGCTGCTCCGGCCCCAGTTTCTCCATCTCCAGACGATTCACACCATCCAGGTTTGGCAGCTTGTTGGCCAGCGATTCGTCGTCCTCGTCCTTGCGCTCCTTCGACGCCAGGTAAACCCGCTGGTAGCCATCGAAGAGCACAGTCGTCCCGCTCACTCTGAAGTCATAAGTGCGCTTGTCAAGCGGGCTATTCGCGGCAATGTTCACCTGCGTGACAGCCAGTTGCGCCGGCGTCATCTGTGAAGCAACGAACCGCTGCCAGATAAGCTTGTAAAGCTTCTGCTGTTCGTCAGTAAGGTATCGTGCAATCGACTCCGGTGTGCGCGCCGCATCGGTAGGCCGGATGGCTTCATGCGCATCCTGCGCTTCCTTCTTGCCCTTATAGTTGTTGGGCGTCTCAGGCAGATAGTTCGCGCCCAGATTCTTTGAGATCCACTCACGCGCGCTCACCTTGGCCTCCGGCGCCACGCGCGGAGAATCGGTACGCATGTATGTAATGAGGCCGACGGAGCCCTCTTCGCCAAGCTCCACGCCCTCGTAGAGCCGCTGTGCAACGCCCATGGTGCGCCGAACGTTGAAGCCCAGCTTGCGCGCGGCATCCTGCTGCAACTGGCTCGTTGTAAACGGCGGCGGCGCGTTTTGCTTCCGCTCCTTCTTTACAATCGAGGCAATCGTCCACGCGGCTTTTTCCAGCGCCGCTTCTGCTGCCCTGGCCTCTTTTTCGCTGCCGAATGCAGGCGCGCTTACCGTCTCAACGGAGATGCGCTCGCCGTTGATGCCCACCAGCTTTGCCTTGAAGCTTTTGGCAGCATCGCTTTCGGGGTGAAGCAAAGCGTCGATTGTCCAGTACTCGACCGGCTTGAACGCCCTGATGACGCGCTCGCGTTCCACAATCAGACGCAAAGCCACGGTCTGCACGCGGCCAGCGGAAAGCCCACGCCGAACCTTGTCCCACAGCAGTGGGGAGATCTGATAACCCACAAGGCGGTCGAGCACGCGCCGCGTCTGCTGGGCGTCCACAAGGTTCTGGTCAATGTCGCGTGCGTGTTCGAAGGCTTCCTGCACGGCCTTCTCCGTAATTTCGTTGAAGGTAACGCGACGAATCTTCTTCCGTTCCTCAGGCGTGGCGCCGAGTTGCATGGCCAGGTGATACGCAATCGCCTCGCCTTCGCGGTCAGGGTCAGGCGCCAGGAAGATATGGTCCGCCTTCGCGCCTGCTTTGCGCAGTTGCTCCACAACCTTTTCTTTGCCGGGGGAAACAATCAGCGTAGGTATAAAAGTACGCTTCTTCAGTTCCACGCCAATATCGTTTTTGGGCAGGTCCATGATGTGGCCGACCGAGGCGCGTACATCAAAACCTTTGCCCAGATACTTTTCGATCGTTTTCGCCTTTGCCGGCGACTCAACGATCACTAATGATTTACTCATAGCCATCCCTGTTTTCCTATACCACACGGGGCTGCATGCTTCCGAGACCTGTCAGGCTGCTTGGACTCCCAAACTTTCATTCCGTTTCAATTTTCTTTTTCTGACCTCGATTGCACCAACCCGCTGCCGGCCTCCGGGAAAAACCCCCTGCAAGTGTTGCACCCTACCACGGAAGCCGACTCCATTTCTACCATTCTTTCGGATTTTTCTCGCCTGCCGTCTCATTTCTGAGACAAGGACAGACCCACTTTGTGGCCCCTAAACCCTGAAAATACACCTGCGGGCCTATGCGAATGTTTCTGGAGAGGAAGCCACTTCCTATCAGAAGACGGGGAAATCAATTCCTAATGCGGTGTTAAGCATACGGTTCAGAGCAAGCGATCAGGACCAAATCGGCTGGGTATCCGCGGAGTTACCACCCGCAACAACATTCCTCAACATTCCTCGCCTGCTTCGTCATCTCACATGGAACGCACATAATTTTTGCCGGGCAACTGCCTTACGCGGCCCGTGATCTCCAATTCGAAAAGCGCCGTAAACACCTCTGACGAGGTCAGTTGCGTCTCCAGAAGCTCCAGAATTTCGTCGATCTGCAAGCTTTCATCAGTCCGCAGTACCTCAAGGACCATGGCTTCCTGGGGCCGCAATACCGGGTCGGGTAATAAGGATGCCGTCACCACCGATTTGGATTCATCCGAGGACTGCGCATCCAGTTCCAACCGGACATGCGAAGGCAGGTCCTCCCACACGTCTTCCCAGGTAGCTACAAGCTTAGCACCCTGTTTAATCAACGTGTTAGGCGTCCAGGAACCCTTACTGGTCACATTGCCAGGCACGGCAAACAGATCGCGGTTCTGTTCAGAGGCGCAGCGGGCCGTCACTCGCGTGCCAGAGTTTTCACTCGCCTCCACCACAAGCACCGCTACGCTCAGCCCGCTCAGGATGCGATTCCTGCGGGGAAAATTCTGTGGCGCCGGGAAGGTCCCCATCGGCAACTCGCTTACAATTGCGCCACCCATGGCCAGAATCTCGTCGGCCAGCTTTTTGTTTTCCTTGGGATAGACCACGTCAATGCCCGTGCCCCACACAGCCAGCGTAGGCATGCGCGCCATCAGCGCACCTTTGTGCGCATAGGAGTCAATCCCTCGCGCCATGCCGCTGACGATCAGCAGACGCCGTGCCGCCAGATCGCGCGACAACATCTCGGCGATTCCCGATCCATAAGGAGAAGGATGCCGCGTGCCCACGATGGCAATCGACGGCCGGCTTAACAACTTCATATCCCCTCGAAGCCACAGCACGGGCGGAGGATCGTAAATCTCTCTCAGGCGCTCAGGATACTCAGCGCAGCCGAAGGTGAGGATCTTTGCTCCCTGCGCTGCCACTTTTGCCCATTCGGCCTCGGCGGCCTTGTGGGCTCTGCCGTCGAAGATGAACTGCGCCGCCGGGGCTGGAAGCCTGAGCCCTTCAAGTTCGGTGAGCGAAAGCGCCAGCACCCGGCCCGGCGCGCCGAGTTCCTTTACCGCGTCGAGAATGCGCCTGGGACCAAGGCCAGGCACAAGCGCCAGCGCCAGCCACGCCAAGCGGTCGTCGTCAGGCACGGGGCCGTCCGATGGGGTCAACAAGTTGGGGTTTTGCTCGGCCGTAGCCAAATCAGGGCCCTTCTGCACACTCCCGCCTTGCTTGCAGGGAGAATTTGCTTTCTGATTCAAGGTAATTGCGCTCAAGTTATCTTCAACTGGAGCATCGTGTCAAGCCGCAGGTGACGCGCTTGTCCTGACAACCGGCCAGTTTGACTCAGTTGCGCCTGGATAAGCCGCGAACTTGAATCTTCCGAATCGGCCGCATCGTCAACAGAGTAGAATCCTTTCGTGAGAACGAAGGCATTCTTGCCTCCACGGGTGGAAAGGAAGCCGATGTGCCTCCTGGTTACAAGGCGTCTGGCTGCCTGCAAATCGATAGCAGGCATTCGGAAGAAAATTGATGCCAGGGTTCTGCTCTCGCTCGTCTTGCTTTGCTTTGTTTCGACACCATGCAATGCCCGGGCGCAGCGCATTTTGTGCAGCGGGGGCTTTGGCCACTTCTCAGCGGAGTTTCATACTGGAGTCACGGTAACGGTGAGCGCCTCAAAGCATGGAGGCTTTGCGAGTCACTCCTGCGATGCGACACTGCGATGGGATGACGATGTGCTTCCCGCAGTGCAAGGAGCCTACGAAGTCGATATCGATGTTCTGGGGGCAAACCTGGGTTTCAGAGAGCCCGTAGTCACCTTTCAATTCAAGAAATCCGATCTCGATAGGTTGATGACTTACGAGGTTTACTCTCTTAAGAAGCCGCCACGGCTGTTGCGCACCATCACTGGCGGCGACTATTACAACGCCCAGGATTATGACCTGCAGAACCGCATTGCGATTTGGACCGACGACGTCGGCGCGGCGAATGGCTTTGAAAACCTGCCAATGTCCAGCTTCGACTTTCCGCCCACAGTGGTTCTGCAATTCGAGAAAGGGCAATTGATTGACGTCGGCTCCGAGTATCAGGGTTACTACGATCATCAGATCGCTCAGATAAAGGCGCGGCTCACTCCCGAGGCGTTAAGCGAATTCAGGAAAAGCGATGGCAAGCTTTCATCGAGTTCTTCCTTGTCGATGCCGAATCTGCACACGCTGCTGAGAACAAAAATCAAAGTGCTGGAGATTGTCTGGGCCTATCTTTACAGTGGCCGTGAGCAGGAGGCATGGAAAGCGCTTGCCGAGATGTGGCCGCCCGCAGATTTCAACCGGATACGCGGAGCCATCCAGAATGCCCGTGCCCACGGAATTCTTCGCCAGGTGGACGGGACCGCTAAGCCCAACCTCCGTAAGCACAGGAAGCACCGCGCAATCATCTACGACATGGCCAACAAGATAAAAACAGTCGGTGGCATTACTTCTAAAGGCGCGGCTTCAATCATTGGCCAATTGCCAACCATGACGGAAGCCGGGAGCGATACCGGGGGCGGAGATCTTAGTTCGCACATAAGAGAAATCTTGCCCAAGCCGATCTATCTCAGCAGCCCGCCGCCGAAAGACCCCACACAGGCGTTGCCGGATTCGAGGATTTTTTTGAGCCTGGTCATCGACGCGGCGGGTAAAGTGCAATCGGCTCGACTGGCCGGCAAGACCGCGAGCGGCCCCATCGGCGACACCCTGATAGGCGCCTCGAAGCAATGGAATTTTATTCCCGGATTCAGAGCCGGTCACCCCGTAGCCAGCAAGATCCTGCTGGGCGTTTCACCAGAGCAATAAACCTTTCGGCAGAAGCATTCGCTTCACTGCAATTTATGCACCGGCGCGCCGTTTTCTATTGGTAAAGTTTGGCCGCGCAGTACCTATGCCGCCGGCACCGAGGCTTCCGCCTCCGCCTTTTTTGCCTCGGCCCGCGCTGCCAGGAATCGCTCCATAAACGATGTATCGAACTTGCCCTCGCGGAAGTCCGGATCCTGGAAGATGGCCCTGTGCAGTGAAATCGAAGTATCGATACCCCGCACAATGAACTGGTCGAGGGCCCGCTCCATCCGCGCCATTGCCTCGTGGCGGTCGTTGCCGTGCACGATCAGCTTGGCAATCAGGGAATCGTAATAAGGCGGAACAACACCCTCGGCGTATTGTGCAGAATCTACGCGAACACCGTTGCCACCGGGGACGCTGAAGGCTGTAATCTTGCCGGCTGAGGGCGTGAACTTCTCCGGGTGCTCGGCATTGATGCGGCACTCGATGGCGTGGCCGCGAATCTCGAGTTTGGGCGGCAGAATATCCTGCAGCCGTTCGCCCGCGGCAACCCGCAGTTGCGCCTTCACCATGTCCACGCCTGTAATAGCCTCCGTCACCGGGTGCTCCACCTGGATGCGGGTGTTCATCTCGATGAAGTAAAGCTGCTGGTTCTCATCCATGAGAAACTCGACGGTGCCAGCATTGTGGTAGCCGATGGCCGCGAGGCAATGGCTGAGCGTCTTGCCAATGTCTTCGCGCATTTTTGGCGTCACCTGCAGCGACGGCGCCTCCTCAATCAGCTTCTGATGCCGGCGCTGAATGGAGCACTCACGCTCAAAGAGCGAAGCCACGTTGCCGTGCTCGTCGGCCAGCATCTGGAATTCGATGTGGCGCGGCCTCTCAACGAACTTCTCCATATACAATTCGCCGTTCCCAAAGGCATTGGCCGCCTCGGCGTGAGCCTGATGGAAAAGATTGGGCAACTCCTCGGCTGAACGCACAATTCTCATGCCGCGCCCACCGCCTCCGGCCTTGGCCTTCAGAATGACCGGGAAGCCCACCTTCTTCGCCCAATCCAGCGCCTCGTCCGCTGTAGCCAGCACGCCGTCAGAACCCGGCAGAATTGGCACCTTGGCCTTTTTCATTGCCTGGCGAGCCTTTTCCTTCTCGCCCATGAGCCGCGTCACCTCCGGCGGCGGGCCGATGAACTTGATATTGGAGGCGCGGCAAACCTCTGCAAAGTTGGCGTTTTCGCTAAGCAAACCGTATCCGGGATGAATGGCGTCTACGTCAGCGATTTCCGCGGCCGAGATCACAGCCGGCACGTTGAGATAGCTGTCAGCAGGGCGCGGAGGCCCAATGCAGATGGCCTCATCAGCAAAGCGCACATGCAGCGAGTTGCGGTCAGCCTCGCTGTATACGGCCACCGTGCGGATGCCGAGTTCCCTGCAGGCACTCAAAACTCGCAGCGCGATCTCGCCTCGATTGGCAACCAGGACCTTACGAAACATGAGCGCCCCTAACCTACCTTGACTGAGAACAGCGGCTGACCAAACTCAATGGGCTGCCCGTTGGTTACCAGACACTTCACCACCTCGCCGGAAGCATCCGCCTCGATCTCGTTCATCAGCTTCATGGCTTCCACAATACAAATCACCTGGCCCTTTTCCACGTGATCGCCAGGAGAGACAAATGCCGGGGCGCCGGGTGAAGGAGAGCCGTAGAACGTACCGACGATGGGCGATGTAATTACATGCAAACTGTCGTCGGGGTCGGCCGCCGGCGCCGCAGCAGCAGGAGCTGCAGCCGGCGAATTGTGCGGCGCAGCCGTAGCGGGCGCGTGGGCCCCTTGCGGAGGGGCCGATCCCAGCAGCCGCGCCAGTTCACTCCATCCCGCCGGGGCTGCTTCCTGCGGGTTGAACTTGAGACGGATTTTCAGGTCGCCACGATCCAGATCGAACTCGGCTACCTGATAGCCCTTCAAAAACTCTATAAGTTGCTTCAGATCCTCAAGGTCTTGTTGTTTCATTCTTTCCTTGGCTCTCCTATGCCTGCGCGGAACTGGTTCAAAGTTCAATCAGGGCTTTAGGCGCCGGAGTCAGCACCTGCCCTCCCAACCGCGTTACAGCCACCATATCTTCAATGCGAATTCCGAACCGGTCCTCCAGATAGATCCCCGGTTCGATGGTAATGACCATGCCCGGTTGAAGCCGGGTTTTCTGGCCCGAGCCAATGCGCGGCGGCTCGTGAATTTCCAGGCCTACACCATGGCCGGTAGAGTGGGAAAACGCCTCTGCCAGCCCCTCTCTGCGCAGCACGCTCCGTGCTGCCTCATCCACATCTCCACAACTCACACCGGATGCGACCGCGGCCACCGCCGTTTCCTGAGCCTCGAGCACCGCGCCGTATGCCGTTCGTTCTTCGGCCTTTGGCTTGCCCAGGAACACGGTCCGGGTCATATCCGAACAATAACCCTTGAGGATAACACCGAAATCGAGGGTCAGAAACCCTCGCCGCGGCAGTGGCGCGGCGGTGGCCCTGCCGTGTGGCATAGCCGACCGCACACCCGAGACAGCGATGGTCTCGAAGGACATTCCCTCGGCTCCCAGCAACCTTGCCTGATGTTCCAATTCCGCGGCAACGTCGATTTCGCGTACTCCGGGACGAATGAAATGCAGGATGTGATCGAAGAGCGAGCACCCGATCAGCGCCGCCTCAATCATCACCGCCAGCTCATCCTCATCCTTAATAGTGCGCAACCCCTCTACCATCGGGACGGGCAGCGCTATCAGAAATCCGCGCCGCACTCGCGACGGCAAAGCCGCCCTCCACCGCGTCAGTTCGGCAACCGTGGTTTGCGCCGGATCGAAGCCTGCCGTCTCCACACCAGGCTGCGCGGCCAGCCATTCCACGGCGGAGACAGCCGGAGAGCTCGAAACAATTTCGACCCGCGCTGCCGACACCTCTTCGGCAACCTGCAGCCTGTATCGCGCGTCGGTAAACAGGCGCGCGGACCGGCGTGTTATGGCCAGTGCACCACTGGAGCCTGTAAATCCAACAAGATAGCGAACGTCAGGAAGATGGGTGATCACGATACCCGGAAGCCCGGCCCGTGTCATCCTGCGACGCAACAGCCCTATGCGACGGAAATGGTCCACGCCGAAGGTATAACACACAGGGATCAGGGAACAGGGATCAGGGGTCGGCGATCAGTGGCGATCAGTGTTGTGAGCAGGCAGTCGTCACACGTCCTCCGCCTGAGAGGCCAGTGAATCCTGAATCCTGATGCGCGGCCGGTAAACCAGGTTGTCTTTTCCCCTGACCCCTGATCCCTGCTCTCTGTTCCTTGCCCTGTATAATCCTCGCGAAACCAGGAGAGGTCCCCAATGAAGCATTTCTTTGCATTTATGGCCGCGGTCCTGTTGACCGGATCGCTGGCCTTCGCCCAGGCGCCGTCATGCGCAACACCCGGTACTAACAACGCATTCCTCGGCATTCAAACCATTCGTCTATGGCCGGGCCCCGCCCCTGACGCCAAAGGCAATGGCTGTTATGACATTCCGGCGCTTACCATCTTTGACCCGCAGCGCGGAACCGCCAACGGCTCGGCTGTCATCATCTTTCCTGGTGGCGGATACGAGCATCTGGCCGGCAATCTCGAAGGCCGCCAGATCGCGGACTGGTTCACTTCCAAGGGCTTTCGCGCCTTCATTCTGACCTATCGCCTGCCCTCGCACGGCTACCTGCTGCCTGTGCCGCTGATCGACGCCCGCAGAGCCATTCAGACGGTGCGGGCGCACGCACAGGAGTACCATATCGCTCCTAACCGTATTGTTCTCATTGGTTTCTCAGCCGGCGGCCACCTGGCGGCGCTGGCGGCCACCAAGCCTGTTCCCGGGGACCCCAATGCGAAAGACCCGATCGGCCGCGTCTCCAGCCAGCCGGACTACCTGGCACTCGGCTACCCCTGGATCGGCGCCGTCATCACCAACTACTCGCACCTGAACTACTGCAAATTGTTCAAGCTGACCAGCGAGTGCGCAGCCCTGCAAGCCAAATACGATCCCGACCTGTTCGTCACCAAAGACACGCCACCCACGTTCATCTATCACACCTTCGATGACCAGACCGTCCCCATCCAGCAGAGCCTGGGCTTCTTTCAGGCCCTTGTAAAGGCCGGCGTCCAAACGGAATATCACGTATTTGCCAGCGGCGCGCACGGCAGCGGCCTGGGCAAGGGTAACCCTTCGCTGGATCAGTGGCCCGGACTGCTGGAAACCTGGCTCCGGGGCAAAGGCCTGCTGACCGTAGATAAGGACGTGGTAGGCCGCCGGTGAGACCGGCGGCATTCGCCAACCCAGCCCCGCGAAAAATTGTCCTGAAAAATTAAAGGCGGGCAGCCGATCATGGGAGTGGAAGGGATTCCCAAAACCGGTTGCCCGCTGGACCCTGGACCGGGTCTAGGTGGTAGCTTTAGTTTAGGCTTGTTGTGCACGAAATCAAGACCTTTTTTTCACAATTTTCCCTTTTCGTGACTCCAGTCACAAGGTCCTGTATGCGGCGCCACCAGTGCGTTGACTTGGGCGTTCTCCCCTGATACAAAAAGATGTTCCACTTGAGCATAGAACCACGCTATTGAAGCGCGGAGCGAAGCGGCAGCCCCATGCAAGTCATTCTTCAACAACTCGGAGCCCTGATGGTGGGGGCAATCCCCACGGCTCTGCTTTTTATCGTTTTGGTGATTGCCTATGAATTCCTCATCCAGCGGCCGCTTTCAGCCACGCTGAAGGAGCGTCATGCCCGCACCGAGGGTGCCATGGAAGAGGCGCAGGAAGCCATTGCCCTCGCCGAACGAAAAGCTGCCGAATACGCTGAAAAGCTTCGTTTGGCACGCGCTGAGGTTCACAGGGCAAGAGAACAACGCTTGAAAATGTGGCACGCCGAACGCGATACAACCCTTGAGGCCGCCCGCAAGGCAGCCGAGGCCAATGTTCGTAAAGCCACAGCGGCGCTTGAGGCAGAAGCCGCAACCGCGAGGCAAACAATTGAAGCATCTGCGGCGGAACTGGCCAATCAGGTGGTCCGCGCGGTGCTGCCAGCAGCGGCCGGGGGTTCCCTTTGAGATTTTTCCTACCCCATTCGTTTCTTCCCAACCGTTTTTTACAGTTCGCGCTTCTGGCGGCACTAACTGCCAGCATGGCATTCCTGCCTTCACGCGCATGTGCGCAGGCAACCACCCCGGCGGCAAGCCCGACTTCCACCGCCGCTACAGATGCCGGCCATTCGCAGGCCGCCCCGGACAGCAAGCCAGTCGACCCTGAAGAAGAGCAAATCAACGCCTTTCTGCAGGCTCCCGCCGTACGGGCTCTGGCCAGGCTGTTGCATCTGAATCTGAAGACGGCCGACAACCTCTTCCTGACCATCGACTTCGCCATCATCGTTTTGGCGATCGGCATCCCTCTCGGGCGCGTCATGCCCAAGATCATTCGCAAGCGTTCCATGACCTTGCAGCACAACCTGACCACAGCTCGCAAGCTCCAGGAAGACGCCAGGACGCGACTGCAAGCAGTGGAAGCTCAACTGGCAAAGCTTGACGGGGAAATTCAGAAGTATCGCGAGGAAATGGAAGAAGAACTCAAGAAGGACGAAGTGCACATGAAAGCGTCCATCGAAGAGGAGAAAGCGCGCATCGTCGCCGCCGCAGAACAGGAGATCAGCGTAGCCGCCCTCCACGCCCGCCGCGGGCTGCGCAAATTTGCCGCCGAGCTGGCGGTTGACCGTGCCGCCGGCAAACTGGCGCTTACTCCGGAGACGGATCGCGCACTGATTGCCGAGTTCTCGGCCAGCATGTCACAGAATCACACTGCGGGCGCCGGAGGAAGAAGCAACGCAGGAGGTAAGAACTGAATGCCTGCTTTTGCCTCGCGTTACGCAACCGCTTTTCTGGATGTGGTGACGGCCACTCGGCTTGACACAGGCGCCATTGACCACCAGATCAACGACTTTCTTGCCACCTGGGACGGCAGCGCCGAGTTGCGCGCTTTGTTCATGAACCCAGCGATTCCGGCCGTGCAGAAAGTGGCGTTTCTCGACAAGCTCAATGGCACGCTGGGCCTTCAGAAGGAATTGCGCAATTTGATCGCCGTGCTCATCGACAACGGACGCA
The DNA here is from genome assembly GCA_963830225.1 of uncultured Acidobacteriota bacterium. GTDB lineage: Bacteria > Acidobacteriota > Terriglobia > Terriglobales > Acidobacteriaceae > Telmatobacter. The sequence goes on from CAWHLO010000003.1 coordinate 109,994, forward strand.
TCGGCCATGTGAATGAGGTTATGCAGTTGTATCGCCGCCAGTTGCAGGAGCAGATGGGAATTCGGCCGGCGGAGATTGTGACGGCTCGCGAGCTGAGCTCAGAAGAGCGCGAAACACTCGTGGCCCAGGTTGCGAAGCTGGTGGAAGGCCGCGTTGAAGCGACCTTCAAGCTGGACAATTCCATCCTCGGCGGCACGGTTGTACGCATCGGCTCCACAATTTATGACGGCTCCGTGCGCGGGCGGCTGGAGAGACTCAAAGAGCAGCTAACCGCTGAGTGAAAGATTGGAATCAGGAAACAGGGATCAGGAACATAAGCGACTGACAGCCCGGAAACAAAAGCTGAATCTGTCGATGTAAGGGAACGAAGATGGCTCAAATCAAGGCAGACGAAATAACCCAACTCCTTCGCGAACAAATCGCGAACTACGACTCGAAGGTCCAGGTAGACGAGGTCGGGACCATCACCTCGCTCGGCGACGGCATTGCCCGTCTGCACGGGCTTGACAAGGTGATGGCCGGCGAATTGCTCAGCTTTCCCCACGGCATCGCAGGCCTGGCGCTGAGCCTGGAAGAAGACCAGGTGGGCGCCGTGATTCTGGGTGACTATACCGAGCTCAGCGAAGGCAACGAGGTCAAGCGCACGGGCACAATCCTGAGCGTACCCGTGGGCGAAGGCATGATCGGCCGCGTGGTCAACGCGCTTGGCCAGCCGATTGACGACAAGGGGCCAATTGCGTCCTCCGGTTCCATGCCCATTGAACGGCTGGCGCCCGGCATCATCGACCGCCAGCCGGTGCGCGAGCCGATGGCTACCGGCCTGAAGGCGATCGACGCCATGATTCCCATCGGCCGTGGCCAGCGCGAGCTGATCATCGGCGACCGCCAGACGGGCAAAACCGCCGTACTGCTCGACACCATTATCAATAACGCCAAAAACAATCTGATCTGCATTTACTGCGCCATCGGCCAGAAGCGCTCGTCGATTGCGCAGGTGGTGCAGACGCTCACGGAAGCCGGCGCCATGGGCCACACCATCGTTGTGGCCGCATCAGCATCCGAGCCGGCACCAATGCTCTTTCTCGCCCCCTACGCGGCCTGCGCCATGGGCGAGTTCTTCCGCGACAACGGCAAGCACGCCCTGGTGATGTACGACGATCTCTCCAAGCACGCCATGGCTTACCGCGAGATCTCGCTGCTGCTGCGCCGTCCGCCGGGCCGCGAGGCCTTTCCCGGCGATGTCTTTTATCTGCACTCGCGTCTCCTGGAGCGGGCTTCCAAGCTCAATGACGAGAAGGGCGGCGGTTCGCTGACTGCGCTGCCCGTTATCGAGACCCAGGCCGGCGACGTTTCAGCGTACATTCCTACGAATGTCATTTCCATTACCGACGGCCAGATCTTCCTGGAGACCGACCTGTTCAACTCCGGCGTACGGCCAGCCGTGAACGTGGGTCTTTCGGTTTCGCGCGTGGGATTTTCGGCAGCCATCAAAGCGGTCAAGCAGGTGGGTTCTACACTCAAGCTTGACCTGGCGCAGTATCGCGAGCTGGCGGCGTTTGCGCAGTTCGGCTCGGATCTGGACCCGCTGACGCAGAAACAGCTGAACCGCGGCCAGCGCCTCACGGAACTCCTGAAGCAGCAGCAGTTTCATCCGCTCACCTGGCAGCAGCAGGTGGTGGTGCTCTTCGCCGGCACGCAGGGCTACCTTGACGATTTGCAGGTTAGCGATATCCGCGCCTTCGAAGAAGGCCTGCACAAATACTTCGCGGCCTTCCAGCAGGCGCTAATCGCCGACCTGACCCAGAAGAGGCAATTGGACGACGACCTGCGCAACCGCCTGCATGCAGCACTCAAGGAGTACAAGGAGAGCTTCGTGGCGGACTTGGCAGAAGCAACAGCGTAAAGGCAGCTTCCAGCTTCTAGCCTCTAGCTTCTAGCTGGTGGCGATCAGTTGGAAGCATCGGGCGAAAAAGCTAGTAGCTAGGAGCTAGCAGCTAAGAAATGGCGAATGTTCTCGACTTAAAACGCCGAATCCGCAGCGTGAAGAACACGCGGCAGATCACCAAGGCCATGAAGATGGTCTCCGCGGCAAAGCTGCGCCGCGCGCAGGAGCGCGCACTGGCGGCGCGTCCTTACGCCGCCATGATCGCCAGCGTGCTGGACTCGCTCACGCGCCGCGCCGAGATCTACGATCCCGAGAGCGGCAACCTGCGCCACCCACTGTTCATCACGCGACCTGAGAAGCGCGTGCTGCTGGTGGTCATCACCGGCGACAAGGGCTTCGCCGGCGCCTTCAACGCCAACATTCTCAAGACGGCCTTCCAGTTCCTCGACGGCAACCCCGATAAGGAATTCGACCTTGAAGCAGTCGGACGCAAGGGCCGCGACCAGTTGCGGCGCCACTATCCCTCGGCTGTCTACTCTGAGAAGAAAGGCAGCGACGGCCAGACGCATAAGGTGCGTGATCGCCAGTCCCGCATTGAGGTCACCGGCGACCATCCCGGCATGCTCGACAAGCTGGAAACGTCACGCGTCTTCAAGCTGGCGCAGAATATCATCACCCGCTATGTCCATGAGGAGATCGACGCCGCCTACATCGTCTACAACGAGTTCAAGTCGGTCATCCAGCAGCGCCTGGTGGTGGAAAAACTGCTGCCCCTGATGGAGCTGGGCCGGCAGCAGATCGCAGGCGCGGTGGAGCAAACAAAAGAACAGCGCGAGCGCGCTGCTGAGGCCGCACGCACCGCGGGCATCGAGATTGAAGCGGCGGACACGCACGAAGCGGAAGAGGAAGCTCGCAACTTCGGCACCGCCGACGTGGACTACATCTATGAGCAGCCGGCCGGCCAGCTATTCAAGGGCCTGCTGCCGCAATACATTGCATCCGTTCTGTACCACGCCATGACGGAGTCGGTTGCCGCCGAGCACGCTGCCCGCATGACGGCTATGGATTCGGCAACCAACAACGCCTCGGACATGATCGACTCGCTCACGCTGCACATGAACCGCGTGCGCCAGGCGGCCATTACCAAGGAGATTATTGAGATTGTGAGCGGCGCCGCGGCGCTTTAAGAAGGCAGAAATATGGCAGAGAACATTGGCAAAGTAATCCAGGTCTCCGGCCCCGCCGTGGACGTGCAGTTTGAAGAGGCGACGATGCCGCCCATCTACCAGGCGCTGCGCGTCATCAGCGAGGGCTTCGATGTCCCCACGCCCATCAACGTGATCCTCGAGGTGCAGCAGCACCTGGGCGAAGGCCGCGTGCGCACCGTGGCGATGGAAGCCACTGATGGCATGGTTCGCGGCATGAAGGCAATCGATCTTGGCGGCCCAATCAGCGTGCCTGTGGGTAAAGAGACGCTGGGCCGCGTCATCAACGTCATCGGCGAGCCTGTGGACGAGCTTGGCCCCATCGGGGAACACACCCGCATGCCCATTCACCGCCCCGCGCCGCTCTTCGACGAGCAGTCCACGCACGAGGAGATGTTCGAGACCGGCATCAAGGTCATCGACCTTATCCAGCCCTTTCTCAAGGGCGGCAAGATCGGCCTCTTCGGCGGCGCCGGCGTCGGCAAGACCGTCGTCATCATGGAACTCATCAACAACGTGGCCAAGAGTCACGGCGGCTACTCGGTCTTCGCCGGCGTTGGCGAGCGCACCCGCGAAGGCAATGACCTGTGGCTGGAGATGACCGAGTCCGGCGTTATCAAACCCGGCGACTGGGCCAACTCCAAAACCGCATTGGTCTACGGCCAGATGACCGAGCCGCCTGGAGCGCGCCTGCGCGTGGCGCTCACCGGTCTCACCGTCGCCGAGTACTTCCGCGACGTGGAGGGGTCCGACACGCTGCTCTTCATCGACAACATCTTCCGCTTCACGCAGGCCGGGTCGGAGGTCTCAACGCTCCTGGGCCGCATGCCGTCGGCCGTTGGCTACCAGCCCAACCTGGCTACAGAAATGGGTGAACTGCAGGAACGCATCACCTCGACCAGCAAAGGGTCGGTAACCTCGGTGCAGGCTGTTTACGTGCCCGCCGACGACCTTACTGATCCCGCACCGGCGACCACCTTCGCCCACCTGGACGCGACCACCGTGTTGAGCCGCCCGCTGTCGGAACTGGGCATCTATCCGGCCGTCGATCCGCTGGCTTCCAGCTCGCGCATTCTCGCCGCGCGCGTCGTGGGCCAGGAGCACTACGACGTGGCACAGGGCGTAAAGCGCATTCTGCAGCGCTACAAGGATCTGCAGGACATCATCGCTATTCTCGGTATCGACGAGCTCTCTGAAGACGACAAGCTGACCGTGGCGCGCGCCCGCAAGGTGCAGAAGTTCCTCTCGCAGCCCTTCCACGTAGCCGAGCAGTTCACCGGATACCCCGGCAAGTACGTGAAGATCGCCGACACAGTCCGCAGCTTCAAAGAGATCATCGAGGGCAAGCACGACGAGGTGCCGGAGCAGGCCTTCTACATGAAGGGCGGCATTGAAGAAGTGCTGGAAGCAGCAGAGAAATTGAAAGCAACGGTGTAAAGACAGCTTCGAGCTTTGAGCCTTTAGTTTCCAGCTAGAGGCTCGAAGCTAATAGCTGCGAGTCAAAGGTTCTTATGGCTGACGAACTAACCCAACTTCGCGTACGGCTGGTCACCCCGGAGCGCACGCTCTTCGAGGGCCGGGCCGATACCGTCGAGCTGCCGTCTCTGTCGGGCTACCTGCAGACGCTCTACGGAGCCGCGCCACTGATGGCTGAGCTGGGCGCAGGTGACGTGACCATCACCGGAGGACCCGACGGCTCAGACGCTGTGACCCGCTACAACGTGAGTTGGGGATTCGCCGAAGTACTGCCCGACCGGGTCACGATCCTGGCAAACGATGCCCTCAAGCCCGAGGAAATCGATGTGCAGCGCGCCGAGGAGCAACTGGACCGCGGCCTGAAGATGTGGCGCGAGGCCGGCGAAGACGAGGCAGCCTACGACGAAGCGCTGCGCGTCATCGCCGAAGCCGAGGCCAAGATGTCGTCTGCGGCGGACCAGGAATGATTCAGCTTTCCGGTCCGATATGCCGCACTTTAACAAGAAGGCCTGATTGCATGAGCAGATCCTTTGAACTTTCCAGCTCACTTACCTAATGCTCTCTTCGAACTCCGCTCGGGACATCCATCCCTTTCCGAGTTGCTGGCGCATCACCCGCAGATAGATTGCTCGATAAATCGGCCCGAGAGTGAATTGCACTATGCGGGCAATCACTTTCAACAATCGATGTCTTCGTTGGGTGTAGTTTCGATGAAGACGAACCTTCCATACATCAGCTACATCCTCTTCTTCACTGTACTCAGGACGCACCGCGTAGTGAATGTGGTGTCCTAGCTCGTGAAAGAGCACGTCGCCGAGATCCATCTCGCGGAAAAACGAAATCTTCAGCCAAAACCCCTTCTCCCAGAGTCTCAGTGTTGTGTCTACGAATATCTCGATCCAGGCACGCCGACCCTGCCACGCGGGATGATAAAGTCCGCGCGTGTTCAATATCTTTACTTTTTTCCTGCGTGACTTGGTTACGCCTCTGCGGCGCGCGCGCGAAAGACCGCTTGCATTCGTAAGTACAACTTCGCTCAACCCCACCAGGTATTTTGGAGGCACAGACTCCAGCATTCGCTCGATGAGCCGAGTTACATTGAAGGGCGGCTTATAAGCGGATGAATATTGGGTGACAACTTTCGGTATCCGCGGCGCAAGGGCCTCACCCTTATCCGTAGCCGGGAGTGGGTCATCCGTCATCGCAGATTACACTACCACACCGTTCGCTGATAGTTCTCCGCTATCTTCTCATCGGCTGAAATCAGCCATGCGAATCCGTTGGCTTTTGCATTCGCAACAATCAGGCGATCGAATGGATCGCGAGCCCATTTCTCGTCGAGCGCCGCGCTGGCAATTTCCGCAAATGGAAGGCTGCAGAGACGGACGCCGAGTTCCGCCTCCACCTTCCGCTGCACATCGCGCGATGGCAGTTTGATTCGTTTGATCTCGTAAAGCAATTCAAGTTCAAGCAGGACTATGGGCGAGATGAGTAACTCGGCTCGCTCGATTAGCCGGGCGACCTCGCGGCCGACGTGGCGCCTGCTGCCCTGTGCCAGCCGAATAACCGCGTTGGTGTCGAGATAGGCAATCATGCTCTGCGGCGGGACTGACGCGCATTCACGCGATTTCGCGCTGGCGCTTTGCGCGGGGGTCTGGAAATGGAGCCGAGTTGACGGTCCCAGTTCTTCTCCCACTCTCGCATCATCTCTTTCTTCCAGGAATCGTCCTCCAGATCCACACCGGAAGAGACGATTTCAATGGGTGTGACCCGGCTCAGTTTGGAAGGAGCATTCTCCGGTACAATCCGGAAGCGCCGTCCTTTATGGCTGACCCACACCTCACCGCCTTCCATGGCCTTCTGGACCACAGAGAAGATGTTGCGCCGGAACTCAGTGATGGAAAGCTCCATGCTCCCACTATAACACATGTGTACATAATCTAGCGTACATGACGTACATCAAGTTATCGCGGCTGCTTTGTCTCTGAATCAGCATCGCTACGCACTGCAGTCGCAGGTGAGCGCGGGTTCAGGAAAATCAGCAGCCGGCGGGTCTGGCTCTTCTGCTGCGTGATGTTCAGCCGCGATAGCTGCGGTAAAGAACCGCTCCACTTCCCCGAGTACATCGCGACCACTGCGGGCCTGGTAAATGGCCGCGCGCAGCTTGGCGCCGTTGGGCACGCCGTGCGTGAACCACGTAGCGAACTGCTTCATCTTGCCCGCGCTGTCGCCCATCCGCGCCTCGCGCGGAAGATCCCTGGTGGCTTCCTCTTCACCCAGCAGCATCTCAAAATATGCGCGGATCATGTGATAGCGATCGGCGACCGCGGGCCGCTCATAGCTGCCGGTAGCGGTGTACTGCGCAATCTGGCGGAAGATCCATGGATTCGCCGGCGCCGCCCGCCCGATCATTACCCCGTCGCAGCCCGTTTCGGCCACCATGGCCGCGGCGTCTTCCGGCGTGCGGATGTCGCCGTTGCCGATGACTGGGATCGACACCGCCTGCTTCACACTCGCAATCCAATGCCACTGTGCCTGGCCGCTGTAGCCTTGCTCGCGGGTGCGTGCATGCAAGGCCACGGCGTTCAGCCCTTCGGCCTCAGCCATGCGCGCCAGCTCCACGCACACAATCTGCGAGTCATTCCAGCCGGTGCGGAACTTCACGGTAAATGGAATCGAAACCGCCTTGCGAATGGCGCGGAAGATCTCACCGATCCCGGGCAGGTCGCGCAACAGGCCCGAGCCGCCGTTGCAGCCCACAACGCGCTTGGCCGGGCAGCCCAGGTTCAGGTCAACCAGGTCAAAGCCGGTCTCCTCCACAATGCGCGCAGCCTCCGCCAGCGTTTCAGGGTTCGAGCCGAACAACTGCGCCCCGATGGGGTGCTCATCGTCATAGAAGGTCAGGTAGCGCCGGCGTTTCGATTCACGCATGCGTGCCAGTCCATCGGCTGAAGTGAACTCCGTCATCAAAAGCCCACAGCCCGACTGCGCATTGGTGACAACATCCTCGACTGTCTTGCCTGAATCGGCAGAGCCGGACGCCGTAAAGAGGCTTGCATTGCGAATGAAGCGGCGAAAAACCGTGTCCGTGACGCCGGCCATGGGCGCCAGCACCGTAGCGGGAGCCACAACAACCGGGCCGATGCGCATCTCCGCCGGTACCCGCACATGGGTGGGCATCTCGTGCTCGACCGGATTGTCCCAGTGCTTCTTCACCGTGAATCCTCTACGCGACATGGAATACAGCCTCTAGCTTCTAGCCCTTAGCATCTAGCTCCAAGCCTTCTACCCGTCCGTTTTCGCTGCTCTCAAGCTCTCTCCGGGATGTCCGCGCACCGCGCGATTCGCCGCCGAACAGAAAGCAGGAACCCAAGCGAGTAAAGCTAGCAGCTGAAAGCTGCCTTTCTCCAAACGAACGTGGGCCTCCGCCGTGGCGGAGGCCCAACTGACAAAACCATCGCCGCGGCTACTTCTTCGCGGCTGCCGCCTCGCCGGCCTTCGCGTACTTCCTGCGGAAGCGCTCAACGCGGCCTGCCGTGTCCACCAGGCGCTGCTTGCCGGTAAAGAAGGGGTGACAAGCCGAGCAGATTTCCACGTGAATGTCGCCCTTGTGGGTCGACCGGGTCTCAAAATTGTTTCCGCAGGCGCAAACTACACGCACCGCTGCGTAATTGGGATGAATCTTTTCCTTGGGCATCTCGTTGAAAACAGACCTTTCCTGCAACAATCCTCTTCTATTGTATGGGGATTGCCGGGCTTTAGCAATTGACCGGAAGCAAATAGCGGGAAATCGCAACCGCGACCAGACTCTCGCCGCGCACCCCTGCAAGTCGCTGCATAGGCCTTTTCTATTCCCTGAACCCTGTTCCCTATTCCCTGCTCTTCAACGCCTTCTCAATCCCCGCCTGCGCCAGTTTTGCCATCACCGCGTAACCGGCCGGCAACGGATGCACGCCATCCTTGCTCAGGGTCTTGGGCAGGCCGCCCTGCGCATCCGCCATAGCCGAGTAGTAATCCACATACGGAAAGCCCTCGCGCGCCGCGTACGCCTTGATCCACTTGTTCAGCACCACGATCTTGGGCGCCGGTTGCAGTCCGTTGTGCCACCAGAAATTAGTCGACGGCAATATGGAGCACAGCACCACCTTGATACCGTTGGCCCGGGCCAGCTGCGCCATCGACATCAGGTTGCCTTCGGTCTCTTGCGGCGTCATCGGGCCGGTGTTCTCGGCTATGTCATTGGTGCCAGCCAGGATGATGACCACCTTCGGCTTCAGGTTGATCACATCCTGGCGGAAGCGCACCAGCATCTGCGGAGAGGTCTGTCCGCTGATGCCGCGGTTGATGTAAGGCTTTCCGGGAAACGATACGTTGAGGTGCCAGGCGTCCGTGATGGAATCGCCCATGAAAACCACCCGGTTCACGCCTGGGGCAGGCGGGCCGAGTTTCTCATCCGCACTGCGATAACGTGCGAGGTTGGCAAAGTCGGTGAGCATTCGTTCGGCGTGTGCCTGCCAGTAAGGGCCGGATTGCCACGACGGAGAGGTGATCGTGAGCGGCGCCGGCGCAGTGGGTGTCGGCGCTTTTGTTTCTGGAACATTGCCCGTCTGCTCCTGAGCCATAAGCAGAGAGGGCGTAAGCAGTGCCGCAACGACGAAAGCAGCGGGCAGAAAGGTGCGCAGATTGATTCGCTTCACAAAAACATCTCCATTGAAAGAGCGGGCAGGAATTGGCAGAGCGTCTGACCTAGCTGACAACTCTCGCCGGCGCGCGTCTCCGATTGTAGGCAATGGCACCTCATGAGGACCATGCTTTTCCACATTCCGAGCCGCGCAACTCACAGCAGCGGACACGCGCAGGCTGCGCTACGCTTGAAAGGTATGGCTGTCTGCAAAATTTGCGATGGAGTAGGGCTGGTGCGCGTGGTTGACGCGACTGGCAAATGGATCTCCCGCCCCTGCGAGTGCCAGGCGGCAGAGCGCGAGATGCGCCGGCTCGCCTCGGCGCGCATCCCGGCCGGCTACTGGGACTGCACTCTCGACGGGTACGACACCGCCTTTCCGGGAGCTGATCCATCGCAGGCCTGGGCGTTGAAGACAGCACGCGCCTTTGTGGATTCTTACCCGGTGGATACCGCCGGCAAGGGGCTACTTTTTGTGGGTTCGCTGGGAGTGGGGAAAACCCACCTGGCAGTTGGAGTGCTGCGCCGCTTGATCCAGGAGCGTGGCGTTCGTGGTATCTTTTGCGATTACGGCGCGCTGCTCAAGGAAATTCAGCAGAGCTACAATCCGCGCAACACCATCACGGAGTTCGATCTGCTTGAGCCCATCCTCAATGCGGAAGTGCTGGTGCTCGACGATCTGGGCGCCCAGAAGCCCACCGATTGGGTCTGGGACAACGTGGCGCTCATCCTGAACACCCGCTACAACAACAAACTCACCACGATCGTCACAACCAATTACCCGGACCTGCCACCCGGCGCGACGTTGAGTGAATTAGAGCGGGCGGCACGCGAACAGACCCTCGGCGACCGCATCGGCGAGCGCATGAGGTCGCGCCTGGCCGAGATGTGCGTGCGCGTCGACATGAACGGCAAGGACTTCCGCCAGACCGTAAAGCGCGCGCGGTTCGGTTAGCGTCCAAGGTGGCAAAACGGCCTGCCGGCCGCATATGTATGACCACGGTTTGAACCTGGCATTATGGAAACGATTCAGCCCGAGCAGAGAAGTCGTATGCGCAGAATCCTGGGAGCTATCAGCGTGGCAGCCCTGGCTTTTCTTGCCTGGGTTACCCTCGTCGCATTCGTCGGCCCCCACCGTCTGCCTGACCGCATCCCCGCCCGCTTCGATCTGGCGGGCAAACCCGTCGCATGGGGCACGCCTCATATGCTGCTCCTGCTGCCGGCCGTTGCCGGAGCCCTGTACCTGCTCATCACCTGGGTAAGCCGCTATCCCTCGGCATTCAACTTCCCGGTGCGGGTTACGCCGGGAAACCGTCCTCAACTTGAGTCGATAGCCCTGAACATGTCGGCATGGCTCAAGACCGAGCTGATCTGTCTGTTTACCTGGATTCAGACCGCGATGATTCTCTCCGCATGGCGCGGCCATAGCGCGCTCTCGCCCGCACTCATGCCGGTTGCAATCGGCGTTATCTTTGCGACTATCGGCTGGCATTTTGCCGCCATGTGGCGGGCAAGAAAAACGCGTTGAGCCTGTTGTGCTTCCGCCCCGGCGGCAAATTCAGATTCAGAACGCCCACAGACTGCCCAGCAGCAAGAGCATCGCGGCAATGGTCATCCCCTGATATACAAGATCTGAGACCTGCCGTTCCTGCCGTGGCGCTCCGGCGGGTGTGGTCGCGATGGTGATCTGGGGAGAGGATTGCATGGTGGCCTGCCTTTCAATGCCTCACGGCAAATTCACAACTTCATTTGCGGCTCCGGTTCCTGGGTCGCTCTGCTCTTTGGACTCCGGATGCGGCCGAAGGGTTCATTCTCTTTGCACGAGAGCAATGAGTCATTGCGTTCCATTTCACCTATCGTCACTTTGCACTCAGAAAACTACGATTCGCCAGCAGAAAGTTCGACTTCCGCGTTCCTGAAGTAATGACTCGGAGGTGTAAGATTGCCTTCGTGAGCACCGGTCCACAGTTAAACCCTCCCGGCGAACCCCAGCATCGAAATTGGCTGCCTCTGGCCATCGCCGCTTCGGTCATCGTCACCCTCGGAGTCATCTTTCTTTTCCTCTATCCGCATGGCAACACCGCTCCTCAGGTCACGCCGGTCACGACCCCTCTTGCTCCGTATGCGGACAATCTGCAGATCACCAACCTGGCCATGAGCTACTCCACCAACTATATTGGCGGCCAGGTTATGTATCTCGATGGCCACATCGTGAATAAAGGCAGCCAGACGGTCACCGGGATCACCGTCCAGGTGCTTTTCCGGGATTACACCGGCATCGTCTCCAGAAACAACACGCAGCCCCTCAAGTTCATCCGGACACGCACCCCCTACGTCGATGTTCAGCCGGTTTCCGCCGATCCACTCAAGCCCGGCAGTGGGCAGGACTTCCGGCTTGTCTTTGATGGCCTTCCCTCCAACTGGAACGGCCAATATCCACAGATCCGGATCATTCAGGTGGCAACCAGGTAATTTTCGTACTTGTTTACCGAGTAGAAACTGCTCTTCCGCGTAAAAACTACATAGCTGGCAGACCCTCCATCCCGCATTTATCAACCGCTTGGCGCCTTCCAATTTTTCCGGCAAGTTGCACATTCTAAATAGAAATCAAGTGCAATTCTGCCGAAAGCAGAGACTTTGGCACCAGGGTTGCACTTGAGAATGGGCGTGGAAAGGACGCGCTACCCCTGAGAAAAGCGGGTGTTGCGCGTTTGAGAGGGAAACATCCTATGAAAAAGCATGCAGTTTTGGCCAGTCCGTTCACACGTCATTTCGCGGTAGCGATCGTAGCTTCCGCGCTGACGATGGCAATTCCGGTATGGGGGCAACAGGCATCTTCCAATGCTCAGAGCACCCCTCCTTCGGCATCGCAGCCCTCCCCCCAAGCAGCTACCTATGTACCACCTCCGAAGGAGGGTTTCTGGGGGCATCTGAACCCATTCGCCCGCAAGAAGTGGGTAAAGAGGCAACTAGATCCCATCAACGACCAGCTCAATGAGCTGGATCAGGTGAACTCCAAGAATGCACGCGAAATCACCGACGTGGATAACCGTGCGCAGGCCGGCATCCGCCGGGCACAGTCCACTGCAGACGGCGCCAACCAACTGGCTACCACGGCGAGCAGCGAGGCGCAGCAGGCCAACAATACCGCTGAGGAAGCATCGAACACCGTGCAGCACCTCAATACAACCGTGCATGGCCTCGACCAGTTCCACCAAGTGTCGTCCCTCAGCGTGGATTTCCGCGGTGAAAGCCCGGTCCTGACGTCTGAAGCAAAGGATCAGCTCGATCACCTTGCTCAGAGCATCGTCGGCCATGATGGTTACATTCTGCAGATTGCCGCGCATTCTCCTGCACGGGGCGCATACGGCATCCAGAGTTCGCAGCGTATGGCTGAAGCGGTCGAGCGCTACCTCGTCACGCAGCATCAGATTCCCATCTACCGCATGCACGCCGTCGCGCTGGGCAACGCCCAGCCTGAAGATGGCAGCCGAGTTCGCCACAGCAGCGTGCATGTGCAGTTGATGGAAAACAGTTTGGCGGCCCAGGAACCAGCGTCACCCCAGGGCACTGTTTCCTTGAATGGTGCGGAGCGGCCTTAAAACCGCAGCCCCTCCCTCCGAGGCATATCCCGCGCCAACGGCCACCCCGCCGTAAGGCCGCCAACCAAGCTCTCGCAACACGAGAGAACCAAGGCAACTTGGCCCCCGCCGAAAACGGGGGCCGATTTTTGTCTAGCCATAGATCCCGGATCTGTTTGCACAGTTTGTCTTCTCTTCTACAACGCACGTAACTTGCCTGCTTTGGGGCAAATGACTTAGCTTTTCAACTAAGGTCGACTCCTGTGACGCACGTTTCTGATTCCCCGGAAACGGGCGCGGTGGCAAAGGCACGGGAAAGCCGTGCTGAATTCGCCAAGCTGGCGCTCGAAAATCACTTCGCAATCTCTCCCGACGCGATCTTTGTCAGCGACGCAGGGGGCGTTATCCGCGAAGCAAACCCTCGCGCCGCCGAGATGTTCGGCTACGCCCGTGCCGAATTTATTGGGATGACTATCGAAATGCTCGTGCCAAAGCGTTTCAGGGGGCGCCATCCCGGCCACCGCGAAAACTACAACGCGCACCCCCGATCGCGCGCCATGGGCGCCAATCTCAACCTTTTCGCGCGTCGCAAAGACGGCACCGAGTTCCCCGTTGACATCATGCTCAAGCCCATCGGCACAGCCTACGGCCCGGTGGTTCTCAGCTTCGTCCGCGACGTCACCGAACAGCGCGCCGCGCAGGAAGAACTCCGCCGCAAGGACCTGCAGCTTCGCTCGATTCTGGAGAGCGTTCAGGATTACGCCATCTACATGCTCGACCGCGACGGCAGCATCATGACCTGGAACACCGGTGCCGAGCGCATCAAGCAATATACGGCCGAAGAGATTCTGGGGCTGCACTTCTCACGCTTTTTCACCCAGGAAGACATAGATCGCGGCCGCCCTGCCGAACTGCTGCGTCTAGCAGCGGAACGGGAACGCGTGGAAGAAGAGGGTTGGCGCGTACGCAAGGACGGCTCGCGCTTCTGGGCACACGCCAGCCTTACCGCCATGCACGACGACACCGGCCAGTTAATCGGCTACGCCAAGGTCACCCGTGACTTTACAGACCGCAAGCGTGCCGAAGAAGCAGTCATGCTGCAGTTAAGCAACGCCCTGCTGGCCAACGTGGACATCCGCAAGTTGCTCGCAGCCGTTTCAGCCAGTGTTCGCGAAGTAACGCCGCACGATTGCGCCACGCTGGCGCTCTACGACTCGATAAACAACGATCTGCTCACCCAGTTTCTGGCACCTGAAGAAAGCGAGTCACTGCGAAGCGAAGTGCGCATCCCCCTCGATGGCTCGCCGGCCGGCGCCGCCTTTCGCAAGCGCGAACCGGTCCTGCTTTCGCGCCTCGCCGATCCTGCATTCGACGCGGCAACCGTTACGCACCTCACCTCGCTCGGCATGACTTCCGGTTGCTGGGTTCCACTTGTGCATCGCGGTGAGCCTATTGGAACCCTGGCCGTGGCAAGCCGCAACCAGGGAGCCTTCACTGCACACGACGCCGAGATGCTTACGCAGGTCGCCTCGCAGGTAGCCATGGCGGTCAACAACGCCATGGCCTTTCGGCGCATCTCCGAACTGCACGATCGGCTCAACCAGGAAAAACGGTATCTGGAAGCAGAGATCAACCTCGAAAACCGCTACGAAGATATCGTGGGCGAGAGCGGCGGCCTGCGCCAGGTTCTACAGCAGATTGAAACTGTAGCGCCAACTGACGCGACTGTGCTTATCCAGGGTGAAACCGGAACCGGCAAGGAGTTGCTGGCGCGCGCCATTCATCGCCTCAGCCCGCGAAACGAACGCACCTTTGTCAAACTCAACTGCGCAGCCATTCCCGCCGGCCTGCTTGAAAGCGAACTCTTCGGCCACGAGAAGGGTGCATTCACCGGGGCGATCGCCCGCAAAATCGGCCGCCTTGAGCTGGCTCATGAAGGCACGCTATTCCTCGACGAAATAGGCGAGATGCCCCTGGACCTCCAGCCCAAGCTGCTGCGCGCGTTGCAGGAGCGCGAAATCGAGAGGCTCGGTGGCAGCCGGCCCATAGCAGTCAACGTTCGCCTCATCGCCGCCACCAATCGCGACCTGGCCGCCATGGTCGCGGAAAAACAGTTCCGCAGCGATCTCTACTACCGCCTCAAAGTCTTCCCCATCTTCGCTCCGCCGCTGCGTGAGCGCGCCGGCGACATCCCCATCCTGGTGCGTCATTTTGTGTCCATGCACAGCCAGCACATGGGTAAAACCATCCACACCATCCCGGACGAAGTCATGGAGGCTCTCATCCAGTGGAAGTGGCCGGGCAACATCCGAGAGCTCGAAAACTTCCT
Organism: uncultured Acidobacteriota bacterium; assembly: GCA_963830225.1. GTDB lineage: Bacteria > Acidobacteriota > Terriglobia > Terriglobales > Acidobacteriaceae > Telmatobacter. Next base: position 125,151 of record CAWHLO010000003.1, read on the forward strand.
GGAACGTGCGGTCATTCTTACCCGCGGTCCCGTGCTGCATGTCCCGGTGAAAGAGCTGGAGACCGAAGACCCGCAAGATACAGCCGCTTCACCAGAGAGCCCCACGCTGCATGAGGCAGAGCGCGACCATATCGTGCGCGCGCTACGCGAAGCCAAAGGCCAGATTGGCGGGCCCGATGGTGCTGCCGCGCGCCTGGGCCTCAAGCGCACCACCCTGAACTCGAAAATCAAGAAGCTCGGCATCGCGCGCAGTGACTACATGTAGTCGCCACGACGATATTTCGTCTTCGTCACTTCGTCACTTTTCTTTTCGTCACCCGCTCGTCGCCGCGAGACCTCCTAAATAACTCCTTTTTTATCAATCAACAAGATCGCCCATCCTGGCCTGCACCAACTTTGGCACGTGCCGTGCCTCATTACAGGGCGTGGTACAGGATGAGCCACACTATGTTGAGAATTTCGGTTTACGAATACGAAGAAAGAGTTGCGCTCACCCTGGAGGGGCGGGTAGCGGGACCGTGGGTGGCTGAACTGAGCCGCGTCTGGGTGGAAACGGTCCCGCAGCTTTCCAGAAAAACGCTCATCCTCGACCTGCGCAATGTGACCTATGCAGATACGGCAGGTATCGAAGCACTGAAAACCATTTATACCCAGAGCCACGCAACGTTAATCACGGGCTCGCTCTGGGCGGAGTATCTGGCCAAGGAAATCACGGAAAACAAACCCGGCGAAGTGAACCAGGAGGTTGAACATGCAAACCATGCATAGTGCAGTAAGTGCTTTGAACGGCCAGCCACAGGCTGCCGGCGAGTTCTTCAACAAGTTGCCTCAGGAAGCGCAAAAGGATTTACAGTCGGTTTCGCACCAGTCTTCCTTCCCCTCTGGCAAAGTTTTGTTCACTGAGAACGATCCGGTTTCCGCAGTCCACATCATTCTTGAAGGCGAAGTGAAACTCTCCATGAACTCGTCTGAAGGTAAGCGTCTAAGTCTCCGCATCGCTAAAAAAGGCGAGGTTCTCGGACTCGCCTCGGCACTCTCCGGCAGGCCCTGTGAGATGACAGCCGAAACACTCTATCCGGTGAAGATCGCCTCCATACGTCGTGCCGATTTTCTCAACTTTCTGGCACGCAACCCTGAGGTCTACCGCGCTGTGACCGAAGAACTCAGCCGCAGCTACACCATGGCCTGCGATCAGTTGCGCACCGTCGGTCTGTCGGCATCGGCGCCTGAAAAGCTGGCGCGCCTGCTCCTCGAGTGGAGCGAAAACGGCCAGACCACCGAGCGTGGCACGCGCTGCCGGATGCCGCTCACGCACGGCGAAATCGGCGAATTCATCGGCGCCTCGCGCGAAACCGTAACCCGCACCCTGAGCGTCTTCAAAAGCCGTCAACTGATCGCCTTCAAGGGCTCCACACTTATGATTCCCAGCCGTGCGGCGCTGGCGCATTACGCGCACGGCTAGCCCTAATACTGTTCACTTAAGTATCCTAATCGCTTTCCCGATGTCGATGGATGGTATGGGCACAGCGTGGCGAGGGCGCAGAGGGAAGTTGCTCATTTTGCGCTTCACGCCGCGGGGATTGCGCCGATGGCGGCTGGAGATGACGCGTTCCTGGAGGATTTCGTAGAGAACGGCTTCATGAAATGCCGTCTTCTTCCGAGGGGGGAATAGCGGGATAGACGGCCAGTTTGCGGCGGACAACGCGTACAGCGTGAAGGAAGGAGAGCCGGTCCGGATCCTCATGGACTTTCAAGGCCGCTTCGTGCATCAGGCCGCGGATAGCGAAGTGAGCCATCAGGAGACCGTAGAATTCCTGCCGCACCAGATCGGGAGTCTTGCTGCGTAGCACGATGTGCGCTCCGCGTAGATGCGTCTTCAGTTCGTCGAAGGCGGTCTCTATCTCCCAGCGCTGGTGATAGAGGGCGGCCAGTTCGCTGGCCGGAGCCTTGTCGGGGTTGAGGATGGTGGTCGCCAGCCGGTAGATCGGCTCGGCGCCCTCGATCCCCTCCAGTCGGTAGTCGATTACCCGCACCGCGATGCCGTTGGTTTTGTGCCGCCAGTCGCGCTCCGAAGGATAGACATGGCTCAGATAGGAGCCATCGGCGAGAGGACGCTCGCGGGCCATGCGCATGTTCTTTTTCATTCGCCACAGCAGGTCTGCACCCGTGGCCCGCGCCTGCTGCCATAAGGCGAAGCCGAAGAAATTCCGATCGGCCAGGCACAACATGCCCTTGCCCAGGCGCGGGAGCACCGCTTTGGCCAGTGTGATTTCGCCCGTTCGATAGCTGTCCATCTGACTACCGAACAGCACGTGCGTTCCGTTCTCCACCAGGGACACAAAGCGAATTTGCGGATAGGCGCTGGAACCCCGACTGGCTCCGGGGCGGCCGAAAGCTTCGTCGTTGACCTTCTCGTCCGCCACCTCCAAGGTGCTGCCATCCAGACTCACCAGCCGCCATTCCCGGTACCAGGCGCCCCGTGTGCCGCGAACCGCAATCGGCTGGACCAGCTCATCGTGCAACTGCCGCAGCGGCTCCCAGCCCAGCCGCGTGCGGGCCTGAGAAATACCCGATTTGCCCGCTACCCGCAACCGCGCCGAGGGATCGCGCAGCCACTGGAGGCCTTCCAGCAGACAACGCAACACTTCCCTATATGACGACTGCATATACAACGCCAGGGCAATCACGTAGTACACCACCACGTGTGCCGGCAGGTCCCGCTGACGAAGGCTCGCCCTGCCTGTACGCGCCAACACCCCTTCAATGGCCTCGGCAGGAAATGATTTGCTCATCACGCCAAGGCTGATGTAGTCCGTGATCCGCACCCCGGCTGGAAGTTCGGCAACTGTTCGCGCCAATGCGACCCTCCTGTACCTCAAGTACAGAATGCCACAGAATTCGTTAAGTGAACAGTATTACGGCTAGCCCGCATTTCTCACAATCATAGCCCGCATTTCTCACAGGGAAATGGGGGCTATGCCTTCCACGGATTCACAACCGACTTCGCCATCTCCTCGAAATGCCGCACATTCCGCGTCGCCAGCGTGGCATGATTCGCCAGCACGATGCCGGCGATCATGGTATCGCGCGCTTCCACCGGTCTTGCCTTCGCCTTGCGTACTGCCGTGATCTCTGCCGCTCGTTCAGTCGCTTGCGAATCAAAGTCCAGAATCCGCTTTTCGAGTACTGTTTCGAGCCACCGCTCGAAAAATTCATTCAGCATAGTTCGCTTCTTGCCCGCAGGCATCGACAGGATTCCTGAACGAAGCTCGTAGAGCGTCACAGTAGTCGTCCAAATGGAGCGCATCGGCTGCCGGTCCATCCAGCCGAGTACACTGGCATCCGGCTGCGGGTGCATCAACTCCGAGATCACATTGGTATCGAGGACAATCATTCGTCAAAGGTGGGAATTTGCATTCGCATTCCGCGAATCTCTTCAATCGGCTTGTCCAGGTAGATGCCCCGGCCGCTGAAGAGGGCTACCGTGGCCGTACCAAAACCAACCTCAGGCTTCTCTTTTTCCCGCAGCCCATTGCGCAGAATCTCCCGCGCCTCGGCCTCCATGCTGCGCCCGTGCCGCTTGGCCCGCCGCTGCAGCTTTGCCTTAAGCGGCTCCTCCAAGTTGCGAACCAGGATCTGCGCCATCGCTATCCTCCAGTGCTATCATGATAGCACTTCAGAGGACATTTTTAACCCCAATTGATCATCTGTACTCAGTCCGGATACTTCACCGAGCACCCATACGGCCGCGCATACGGCGTGGCCACCGGCTTGCCCGCCATCGCCTCACTCAGCGCGTTGTCCACGTAGTTATCCGCGCCCTTGATGTCGCTTACGTCCGGGGTCGGCCGGTTGTCGATCGCCCCCTCATAAATCAGCTTTCCCTCGGTGTCTATCAGGTACATCTCCGGCGTCGTCCTGGCTCCGTAGAGCCGGCCGAGCTTGCCGCTGGGGTCCATCAGGACGGCGGTAGGTTCGGCATTCATCTTCTTGAGGTACTCGTTTTCTTCGGCATTCGTTACGTAGCCCTGCTTGCCCGGCGCCGACGAGATCACAGTGAACCATGCCACACCCTTCGCGGTCCATTCGCGCTGCAGGTTCTGCATGTTGCCGGAGACATAGTGCTTGTGCGTATAAGGGCAGCCCCGGTTGTGCCACTCCAGCACAACAAACTTGCCGCGATACTGGGCCAGCGTGTGCGTCTGCCCGTGCGAGTCAGTCGCAGTGAACGCCGGAGCTTGACTGCCCACGCGCGGGGCCTGAGCCACTACCACGGGGACAAACAGCGCAAGCAGAGCCGCGCAGCCAAACAGGCGCGCCAACCGTGAAACAACAGATGGATAAGCCATAAGGGTCAACCTCCTGAGGAAAATTCAGATGATTAGACCGGAATAAATTCACCCTTATGGATTGATTTGGCCCTTATTGAGAGTTGGACGCCTCAGCGCTGGCCTGGTTTGCACTGCGCGGCAGGTTATTGATGGCGTTCACCACAATGCCGGGTGTAAGTACCTCAGGCAGCAGGTGGGGGGTGCTGTCGCCGGGCGTATACAGCACATACGCCGGAACCGCATCGCGGCCCAGTGCAGCAAGCGCCTTAGTGATCTCGGGATCGCGGCGCGTCCAGTCCGCGCGTAGCAGCGCCACGTTGGCATTCGCGAACGCCTGCTGCACTTCAGGCCTGTCGAGCGCCACGCGCTCGTTCACCTGACAACTCAGGCACCAGCTCGCCGTAAAGTCAACAAACACTGGCCGCCCTTCCGCTTGGTATTTGCTCACCGCATCCGGCGTCCACGGCTCCCACTGATCCTGCGCCACGGCCGCTGATCTCATGGGCCCCGCTGCCAGCTCTCGCGGCGCAGCCACACCCAACGCGATCGCACCGGCCACAACAATCAGCGCAGCCACCGTAGCCCAGCGCTTTGCCGGCCAGCGGCCCAGAAACCATCCGGCAATGGCCAGCAGCAGGAAGATCCCGAGCATCGCGGCCAGAAGGTTGGCTCCGTACCCCTGCGCCAGCACCCATGCCAGCCAGATCACGGTGATGAAGATGGGGATCGAGACGACCTGCTTCAGCACTTCCATCCACGCGCCCGGCCTCGGCAACCAGCGCGTCCAAGCCGGCTGCAGCGTCAGCGCCACGTAAGGTGCAGCCAGGCCCAGTGCCAGCGCGGTAAACACGGCAAACGTTACGGCCGCAGAATGCGAAAGCGCGTAGCCAATGGCCGCGCCCATAAACGGCGCAGCGCACGGCGTGGCCACCACCACCGCCAGCACTCCGGTAAAGAAGCTGCCCGTGTAGCCCTGCTTTGCCGCCAGCGATCCGCCGGCGCTCGTCAGCGTCAAGCCAATCTCAAACTGCCCGGCCAGTGAAAGCCCCAGGAAGAACAGCAGCCCGGCAATCAGCAGCAGAAAGACCGGCGACTGCAACTGGAATCCCCAGCCGATGCTGGCTCCGGCCGCACGCAGGCCCAGCAGCGCCGCCACCAGCACCCAGAACGACACTACGATTCCGGCGGTGTAGACAAATCCGTGGGCACGCAGCCTGTGCCGCTCTTCCGCGCCCGACTGCACCAGCGCCAGCCCCTTTAAAAACAGCACCGGGAAGACGCACGGCATCAGGTTCAGCAGCAGCCCGCCCAGAAATGCCAGACCCGCGATGCGCAAAAGCGACAGCCCCGACGAACCGGATGTGCCAGCCGCGGCGACCGGCGCGGCAACCGTCCCTGGCGTGGCAGCAATCTGATAAGTTCTCCCACCGGAAAGCTCCAGAACTCCATTCAAATGAGTTGGATTCCCCGAAATATTCGAGTCCTTCTTCAACTCGAGAAACAGCCCTTTCGCAGCTGGCGTAAGCTTTTGCGGCGCGGGGTTATCGATGACCGTCTGGTCTGCAGGAAAGAACTTGGCCGCTGTCTCGCGCTGGCCGGTCTTGACGGAGAGAAGAAAGCCCGTGGGCGTGGCCTGGAAGATGGCCGTGTCACCCGTCGGCAGCGGCTTGGGCAGCTTGCTGAGGAATTGCTGGAAGATCGGGGGCACAGCGGCCGCCAGCCCCTCTCCGCGCATCACATCGCGGGTAATCTGCAGTTCCGCCTTGCCCGGGATGCAAACCGAGCTGCACACCAGCCAGTTCACCTTGGCGTCGAGGACGGCAGAACCTGTCTTCGCGTTCGGGGCCACGTGCAGCCTGAACGGGAACAACACATCGCCCTCGTAGCCATAGTCCATCAATGGCCCAACGGGCAGCCGTTGCGGCGCTGGAAACTGCAACTGCCCTGCAGTGACGCCCTTCGGCAATGTCCAGTCGATCCCTGGCGGCTCACCCGCATCCCCGGCATTCTGCCAGTAAACGTGCCAGCCCGGCTCCATTTTGAAGTAGAGACCCGCCAGATTGCCCTGCTTGCCGCCGTATAGCTTGCTGCCCGGAATCAGCAGTTCCACGCGCAGGTGCTGCGCGTCAAAGGCGGCCTTCGCATCCTTCGGCGCGCTTGCCTGTGCAAGCGCAGGCAGCGCCAGGGCAAGTAGCACAAGGAAGGCCAGGCTCAAATGGAAACGACGGATGGCGCGGAATGCAGACATGATCCTCTTGAAATTCTGTTGAATACCGGTCTACCTGCTACCAATGGAATAAGTCCATTTTCTCCTATCTTCACCCCGCACGGCGCCGCACTTTTTCCTGCTGTAAACGCTCGGCCAAGAACACTTTGAGGAGCGACTGATAGGGCACATCGCGCTGGTTGGCCAGGATTTTCAGATCCTCGACCATCGCGACCGGAAGCCGGACAGAGATGGTTCGCAAACTGGGCTTGAGATTTGGAAATTTCACACGCTTGGCTTTCGACGAATCGAAGTACTCGGTCGAATCGGATGTGGACCAGAATTCGAATTCTTCGGCTTCGCTTTTGAACTCAGGAATCTTTTTCATAGCGCCGATATTCCGCAGCCTCCCTTCGATTCATATCGCGGGCGGATATCACCCGAATCAATTTGCGCCGCACCGTGAATATGACGGTCAATAACCTCCCGCCTGCGGTGCAGCCTAATGCACGATGACTCTTTTCGCTCGACGAATGCGACACGTCCCCGCGCACGACAAAAGGCTCCCCGAAAAATATGTCTTCGGCCTCTTCCGGCGTGACCTTGTGCCGCTCCCAGTTCTTGATTGTGTTCGACTCGTCCCAATCAAAACCCGTGCACTCGGCGAGCGGATCACGTGCCCTCATACTTTGTATATATCACACATGTACAATCGGACACTAACCCGCCTGCGCCGCATGTTGCCGGTACATGCAGTCATTCTGCACGCACTTTACGCCAGCGGCCCTGGCACGTGCCACGGCCTCCTCGTGGATCACATCATCCTGCAGCCACAGGTACGGAATCCCCAGCCGGATCACGTCATCCACAATCGCCGGAACATGCTCCGATGCGCGAAAGACATCCACCACATCGAGCCCTTTACCCGTCTGCTCGCGCGCCGCTTCCTGGGCCGCGTCCAAGTTGTCGTAACAGGGCATTCCCAGCACATCGTCAACCGCCGGGTTCACGGGAAATACACGATAGCCATTCGCCGCCAGGTACTTCCCCACGTTGTGGCTGGCACGCCATGGCTTGTCGCTCATGCCGACGACGGCAATGGTCTCGGCGCTGTGCAGAATCTCGTCAATAACGGCTGGATCGTTGCTCATGGTCTTCAGCGTTCCGTGATCGTAGATTTGAGGTCGGCATCCAACGCCCCAAGCTTCCCCAAAACTATACGTCCATATCGTCATCGGCGCCAGCCGATACCGCCGTACCCCGCCGCTTCGCCAACAGATACCCGCGCAGAAACGGCTCCAGGTACCCATCCAGCACCTTATCCACGTCGCCCACTTCCACCTTGGTTCTGTGGTCTTTGGCCATGCGGTAAGGCTGCAGCACGTACGAGCGAATCTGCGATCCAAAGTTGATGTCCAGCTTCGAATCCTCGAGCTTCTTACTCTCCACCCGCTTCTTCTCCAGTTCGTACTCGTACAGCCGCGAGCGCATCATCTTCATCGCCTTGTCGCGGTTCTTGTGCTGCGAGCGCTCGTTCTGGCACTGCACAACGATTCCCGTGGGAAGATGCGTAAGGCGCACTGCCGAATCGGTGGTGTTCACGTGCTGGCCGCCCTTGCCGCCGGAGCGGTAGGTGTCCACGCGCAGGTCTTCCAACTTCAGGTCCACCTGGATCGACTCGTCGATTTCAGGCGACACAAACACCGACGCAAACGACGTGTGCCGCCGCTTGGCCGAGTCAAAGGGCGAAATACGCACCAGCCGGTGTACGCCGCTCTCACCCGCCAGCATGCCGAAGGCATACTCCCCGGTAATGGTGAAGGTGGCTGACTTGATGCCCGCCTCTTCGCCGTCCTGGTAGTCGTTGATCTCCGTCTTGAAGCCCTGCTGCTCGGCCCAGCGCAGATACATGCGCATCAGCATCTCGGCCCAGTCCTGGCTTTCGGTACCGCCGGCGCCAGGATGCACGGTCACAATGGCGTTCAACGCGTCGGTTTCGCCGCTGAGCATGGTGCGTGCTTCCAGTTCTTCCGTGAATGAAGCCAGGCCCTTGATCTCGCGATCAAGCTCCTCCAGCACGTCCTCGCCCTCGCGGGCCAGCTCAAAATAAGCCTCGACGTCATCGGTGCGGCGCACCAGCTCCTCATCGTTCCCGATGAGCGTCTCAAGCCGCTTGCGCTCGCGCATCAGGGGCTGAGATGCGGCCGGATCGCTCCACAGTCCCGGATCTGCCAGCTTGCCTTCTATGTTGGAGAGTTCCCTGCGGATCCGTGCAGGGTCAAAGATACTCCCGCAGGTCGCGGACCTGGTCGCGCACGGGAGCGTAAGCGAATTCAAGATCGTTCAGCGCCATAATTGCTCTTCTAAGACCTGACTTTGTTTTGATCGTCGGGCCGCAGGCCACCTGGTAAAAGCCAGCCCACCATGCCCATAGCCAGTATGGCACAAAGCCAGGCAAACACGTCGCCGTGCGCCGTGTAGAAGGTGATCTGGCTATTGAAGCCAAAGCGGGCTGCCAGCACGTCTACCCGGTGCCGCGGAATGCTCTGCAATACACGCCCGTAAGGATCGATCGACGCCGTCACTCCGTTGTTGGTGTCACGCAAAAGCCAGCGCCGGTTTTCGATGGCGCGCATCCGCGCCATGTTCAGGTGCTGCCACGGCGCGCTGGTGTCGCCATACCAGCCGTCGTCGCTCAGATTCACCAGCACCTGCGCTCCCATCCGCGCAAACTGCCTCACCTCTTCTGCGAATACCGCCTCATAGCAGATGAAGACGCCGTAGCGATGGCCATTCAGGAAAAAGACCTTGATCCGCGTTCCATGACTGAAGTTCGGCACCGCGCCGGTGAGTTTGTGCGCAAAGAAGAACACCTGCTTAAAGGGAATGTACTCACCGAACGGCACCAGGTGAATCTTGTCATAGCGGCCCACGCGCTGCCCTTGCGCGTCAAAGATCACCGCCGAGACATAATCCTTCCAGGTGTTGCCTGCCTGGGAATAATCGGAGCCGATAGCGTTCACAATCAACGGAGCCTGCACCTGGCGCGCGATCGAACCCATAGCCTTCTCAAAGCGCGGATCGGCCTCGAAAAACGGCGCAGGCGACTCCGGCCAGGCCACCAGATCTGGATGCGCCGGCGGCTCCGGGCATTTGGGCGTGACCACCGGCGCTCCGGTTTGCGGAATGCCGGCAATGTAGCTCTTGCACGTCTCGGCTGCCTGCCCGGCGAATTGCGCCATGTGCGCGTCCCAGACTTTTCCTACCCAATTGTTGTATGCGCCCACGTTGAGATTCGGCTGGATGAGCACCGCGGTCGCCGTAGCTGCCGGCCTGGGCGGCGGCACAAAGATACCCGCGACGCCGCCGCAGGCGAGGATCACGCCGCAAATGCCCCAGATGCGCTTTGCCCGGCATTGGGCGAGCAGCAGTCCGCCGGCAATCAGGGCGTTGGCGACCACCAGCACAAAGCTGATTCCGTAAACGCCGGTCCATGGCGCAAGCAGCGTCAGCACCGTGTTGTCCACCTGGGAGTAGCCAAGCTGGTCCCACGGCACGCTTGTGATGCGCGCGCCGGCCAGCTCTATGGCAACCCAAAGTACGGGCGCAGCAGCCAGCGCCAGCCTCAGGCTTCCCGTAGCCCTGCGCAGCAGCACCACGCCCCAGGCAAAGATGCCGAAGTAAAGTCCCAGCACCAGGCTGAACCCGGCCAGCATCAGCGCGGAGACCCACGCCGACAACCCACCGTAAATCCGCATGGTGGCGTAAATCCAGTAGCAATTGCCCGCGTACCAAAGCACGCCGCAAACGTAGCCCAGCAGAAACCCGCGCCCCAGCGGATGCCGCCCGCGCAGGTTGGCTGGCGAAAGAATCGCCACCAGCAGCGGTACCAGAGCAAAAAAGGCAAAAATCGACCGCCAGGGAGGCATCGGTCCGGCCAGCGGGAACGGTAACTCCAACAGGCCGGCGGAAAGCACAGCGGCAACCCACAATTTCCACGAATCGCGGTGCATACAGGGCCGAGTGTATAGCATCGACCGCCCGGCGCCCCAGGCGTGCGCAAAATCTCGCTCTTGCCGCGCGCCAAATCAGGCTACAATCGTTGGTATGTGGCTGGCCATCGTCGCAATGCGGGTAGCTGAAGTATTATTCTTCATCGGCTTGGCGGGATCGGCCGTGGTAGTGGTCATCAGTTTTATTGAAGACTGGAAGCAGCTCTTCGAAAAAGACTAGGCCGCCTCACCCAGCGGTCGGCTGTACTCCCTCTTTCGTGCCAGCTTCGGGCCGCGCATTCGCCCTGATTTTTCATTGACAGGACGTGAGTTGGGACATAGACTCACCGCAGGGCGGCGGAGGTTTCGCTTTCCCGAAATCCCAAATACCGGTAACCGCAGCCGGATTTCCATCCCATGGCATCTTCCAGAACGACCGCTGCCCCACCGCCGAACCGCGTACGTTTGATTGTGGCATCGTCCGTGATGCTCACATTTATCTCTTTCTGGCGTGCCGCTGCGGTCGTTCTCAATGACATGGCCTCCTCGGCCTTCTACGCCGGCGGCATTGCAGAACAGGCGGTCGGCGCCTCCGCGCCATGGTTCGTTCTTGCGGTTATGCTCTTCAGCTTCGCCGTTTGCTCGGTGTACGTCGAAAGCTGTTCCATGTTTACCCGCGGCGGCGTCTATCGCGTCGTAAAGGAGGCGCTTGGCGGCACCTTCGCCAAGATCAGCGTCTCGGCCCTGATGTTCGATTACATCTTGACGGGGCCGATTTCCGGCATTTCCGCCGGGCAATATATTACCGGGCTCATCAATCAGTTGCTGGTCGTCGCGGAGCAGCATCGCTGGCTGCCGCCGGCGCTGGTGGGCGCTGGTAACCAGCCGCTGCAGTTCAATCCCAACCACGCCGCCGTCCTCTTTGCCGTCATAGCCACCACCTATTACTGGTGGGAGAACATCAAGGGCATTGAGGAGTCCAGCGACAAAGCTCTCCGTGTCATGCAGGTCACCACCATCATGGTGATCATGATGCTGGTGTGGGGCGGATACACGATTCTTGTGCGGGGCGTGCATCTACCGCCGGCTCCCATTCCTTCCAACCTGCATTTCAGCCAGGACGCCCTGGGCTTTCTGAAAGGATCGGGGCTGCCCATCCTGGGCCTCTTCGGCGTTCTCATGGCCTTCGGTCACTCCGTGCTGGCCATGAGCGGCATGGAAACTCTGGCGCAGGTCAATCGCGAGATTCAGCACCCCAAGCTCAAGAACCTGAAGCGCTCGGCCATTATCATCGCCCTCTACAGCGCGGTGTTCACAGGCGGCGCCACACTGCTGGCGTCCATGATCATCCCAGCCTACGCGCGGACCCACATCTACCAGGACGACCTTATCGCCGGTCTGGCCATGTACATGGTCGGGCCCGCGTTCCTGCGCATCGCCTTCCGCGTCTTTGTGGTCATCGTGGGCTTCCTGATCCTCTCCGGCGCCATCAACGCCTCCATCATCGGCTCCGTAGGCGTGCTGCAGCGCGTTGCTGAAGATGGCGTCCTTACCGACTGGTTCCGCCATCCGCACTCCAAGTACGGCACCAGTTACAGAATCGTCCACCTCGTCTTCATCCTGCAGATGATCACCATCCTCGCCAGCCAGGGCAACGTCATCATGCTGGGCGAGGCTTACGCCTTCGGCGTCATCTGGTCATTCACCTTCAACAACATGGCCATGCTGGTGCTGCGCTGGAAATTCCGCGGCGAGCGTGGGTGGAAGATGCCTCCAAACCTGCGCATCGGAAACCTCGAAATTCCCATCGGCCTGATTTCCGTCTTTCTGGTGCTCCTCACCACGGCCGGCGTCAATCTGTTCACCAAATCGGTGGCCACGGTAAGCGGCATCATTTTCACTGTGAGCTTCTTTATCGTCTTCGCCATATCCGAACGCATAAACCTGCGCAAGCACGCGCTCACCGCTCGCGAGATGAAAGACCACTTCCAGCTCGAGCACCAGGAAACGGTAAGCCGTGAGTCGGCTGCCATCCGCCCGGGCGGCGTCATGGTAACCATGCGCGACATCGGTAACCCTTACGCCCTCAAGTGGGCCCTCTCCCGCACCAGCACAGACGAGCAGGACGTTGTTGTGCTCACCGTGCGCATGATGGGCGCCGGTGGACCGGAGTTCCTGAACATGGAGCAGCAAAGGGTTACCGAGCACGAGCAGACGCTCTTCACCAAGGCGGTTTCAGTTGCTGAAAGTGTCGGGAAAAAAGTCTCGCTCCTCGTGCTACCTGCCGGAGATGTCTTTGCCGCGCTGGCGCAGGCGGCCAACTCGCTTGAAGTCGACTCGGTCGTTTCCGGACTCTCCTCGCTCATGACCGCCGAGCAGCAGGCCTTCCACTTGGGTCAGGCATGGGAGGCGCTGCCGGAGCCGAAACGGCAGTACAACTTCTACGTCATCGGCCCCGACGGCGATGTGAAGGTCTTCTACATCGGTCCGCACGCTCCGGCGCTCAGCCCGGACAACGTGCAGCTTGTCCACCGGCTCTGGCTCAACATGCGCCGCGATCCCTCACTGCAGGATCTGCACCACAGCGACATCATCACCTACGCGCTGACCAGGCTGGCGGCGCAGTATGCCCGCACCAAGGATGAGACCGTGCGCGACCTGCGCAATTACTGCGCTTCCACCACGTCGCCGCCCCGCATCGGCGACCAGCAGAATCCTCCCGGCCCGCCTTCTGCTCCCGCACTTCCCACGCGCGCCATCAAGCAGACGCAGGACCAGTAGCCCTTTCAGACAACGTACTCCTCGCCCGGCGACCACGGCACCACCTTCACCTTCGGCCCAACCAGCGCAGCCAGGTCCTGCGGCGTACCCGTCAGAACCGGAAATGTGCCGAAGTGCAACGGAAGAACCACCTCCGGCTCCAGCATCTTCACCGCCAACGCGGCATCCTTTGGCCCCATGGTGAAGTGCCCGCCGATGGGCAGCATCGCCACCTTGGGCCGGTAGAGTTCGCCGATCAGCTTCATGTCGCCAAACACCGCCGTATCACCGGAATTATAGATCGTTGGCCCTTCAGGCAAGGTGATCACGAAACCCGCCGCCACGCCCACATAATGCGTCCCCTTCTCGTCCTGGGCGCCCGCCGAGTGCTTCGCGTCCACCATCGTCGCCGTCACCCCGTCCAGGTCCACGGTCCCGCCCAGGTTCATTCCCACGGTGTCAGACACGCCCTTCGACGCGACATAATTCGCAAGCTCGTAAATGGCAACCACCTTGGAACCGTGCCGTGTGGCCACCGGCACAACGTCGGAGATGTGATCCCCATGCCCGTGCGTCAGCAGAATGTAGTCAATCTTCGATGGCAGTTCAAAATCCTTGGGATACTTCGGGTTAGGCGCGATAAACGGGTCAATAAGAATGTTGGTCCCTTTTGCCGTTTGCAGCAAAACGGTTGCATGGCCAAGCCAGGTGATGCGCGTGCCGTTCGATGAAGCCATGAGTTCCCTTCCTCCGTGGATATCTAAGATTCCGTTCACCTTGAAACCTATCGCTTGACGCCAACCGCAGGCAAGGCTAGCCTATCTGAAAAGGCGAATATATGGCGAAAATTGACAGCCTCTTCCCCATCCTCGATCCCAAACCTCGTGGCGGCCTCGCTGCCACCGCTGCACAGGCTCCGCTTGAGGACACCGGCTGCCTCACCGAGTACCGGCCGCTAGCCTCCCGCTCCCTCCTAAGCAAGACCACCTCACGGCGCGGCCTGCCCTTCACCCATGCCATCAACCCCTATCGCGGCTGTGAGTTTGGATGCCGCTACTGCTATGCGCGTTATACCCACGAGTTTCTTGACCTGCGCCGGCCTGAGGACTTCGAGCGCAAGATCTACTTCAAGCAGAACGCCGCCTGGCTCCTCACCCAGGAACTGGCCCGCCTCAAGCCCGGCACCCATATCGCCCTGGGCACGGCCACCGACCCTTACCAGCCGATCGAGCGCCGCCAGCGCGTCACCCGATCCATTCTGAAGGTCTTTGCGCGCCACAGCGGCTATCGTCTGGGCATCGTCACCAAGTCCCCGCTGATCCTCCGCGACCTCGAACTGCTCACCGCCATAGCCCGGTCGAACCGACTCACCATCCACATCACCGTGACCACAACGGACGTAAAGCTGGCCCGCATTCTTGAGCCGCGCGCGCCCCGCCCCGACCTGCGCATCCACGCCGTCGCCCGCCTGCGCCAGGCCGGCCTCCGCGCGGGCGTCATGTGCTCACCGCTCATGCCCGGAATCACGGATCGCCGCTCCTCCATCGAGTCCGTGGCTCAGGCTGCGGCCGGAGCAGACGCAAGCTTCTTCGTCTCAGGCGCCCTCTTCCTCAAGCCCTGCTCGCTGCCCACCTTCTTCGATTTCGTAAGCCGCAACTTCCCCGCGCAGCTTGCAGCCTACCAGCAGCGCTATGCCAAAAGCGCCTTTGTCTCCCCCGAATACCGCCGCCGCGTCGCCGAACTGGTCGCCTCCATCTGCCGCAAATACAATCTGGGCCGCTTCCGTGAAGAAGACCTTCACGCCGAGGACGAGCCACATCAGACTGTCGCGCTGCAACCGTGGCTGCCATTTCAGCCATAGCCCGCCGGGACAGAACGAAGTGCAATTTGTTTGTTGCCGAATGGTTACTGAATCGTCGCTGGTGATACGACCAGAACGCGTGGCCGTGTGCTACTAGACATCGTCGGGGATGTTGCCACGCTAGTCACGCAGCACAGTGGCTGGGGCCGAGAGTCGTTTCGCTCGAATGGGCCTCAGTCCGGCAACTCGTTGAACCCTCGCCCGCTCAGGATCATCGGCACACACTTGTCAGCCCGTGCTGCTTTGGTTTTTGCCTGCTTCGCGCTTGAGATGTGGAAGATGTGTGACTTCCTCCGGCCTGGCGTGAGCATTTCGAATGCCTTCCTGAGAACGGCATTGTCATCCAGCCTGGTCTGCAACTCCTCAGGAATTGCGTATTCTGAAGGTTTCTTCAGCGCGACCTTCTTCCCGGACGCCTCCAATGCGATGGCTTCGTAGAGGTAATCCCTCAGGGTCGACTGCAGGGCCGTGATCTCTCTGAGCGAGGTGAACTTAATCCATCGCCCGGCCTGCGTATGCTCTCCGATCCTTTCGAGGATGTGCTTCGGGTCTTTGAGCAGCGCGCCTTTGAAGAACGAGAGTGCGCACGACTCCTTGAGTGGGATGATAATCGCCACGTTCTTCTTCAGGAAGGTGAGGCACGGTTTGCCCCACTTGAGTTCTTCGGTCAGATCGCAATCGAGCGCGATTTTGCGCAGCTCGGCCGCTTCTTTCTGCCACTTCTCCGCGTAGGGAACTTGCATCGTTTCAGCCTTATCCTCGACCCTTCCAACATGAATAACACAACTGTCAGGACGCCTTCTGGACGGTTGGTCGCCCACTCTTCCTCATGCCATTTCCGCACCAATTCATTCGCTGTGCCGAAAACCGCCCTACCGATGCCGCTTCGGCTGAACGGCATCGAACTCCAGCGTCTCGCCTGCGTGAAGCTCTCGAACCTGCTTCAGATGACCAATCCGGATAGGCCTGTCAGGGCCGGCGATGCTGCGCACTCTCAGCCTGGAGCCCGAAATGTTCACCTCAAGCGAGTGCTCGCGGTAGCGGAGGCGCATGCACATCTTCGCCCACTCCTCCGGCAGTCGCGGATTGAACCACAGCACGCCTCCGCGCGTCACGATTCCCGTGTGACCACGCTGCACCAGGTCCACAGTGCCGCCCATGGCGCCCAAGTGAATGCCCTCCGCGGTGGTGCCGCCCTGCACGTCGGAGATATCGGATTCGAGCGCGTTGGTGAACAACTGCCATGAGCGCGGTCGGTCAGAGCGGGCCAGCACCCACGAGTGAACCACTGCGCTCAGCGTCGATCCGTGCGAGGTTCTTTTCAGGTAATACTCAAGATTTCTGGGAATGGTGTCGCGGGTAAACGGATACCCGAGCCGCACAAAAAGCTGTGTCAGCTCTTCGGCAGAGAACAGGAAGAAGAGCATCAGCACGTCTGCCTGTTTCGAAGCTTTGTAGCGTTTTGGATGATCGCCTTCGGCTTCCAGAATCCGATCGAGACGCGCTATCTTCCCATACTTGGCCCTGTAACCATCCCAGTCGAACTCTTTGAGCTGCTCATAACCTTCAAACTGGCTGATAATGCCGTCGGCGTGAAAAACCACTCGCATCCGGCGGCTTATGTCGCGCCAGTTTTCAATCTCCTCGTTGGTCAGCCCAAGCAACTCGCGCAATTCCTCGCAGCGGTCTGAGGGCAGCGTGTTGAGCATGTCCAAACCACGACTAATCACCCATGCAGCCATCACATTCGTGTACGCGTTATTGTTGAGGCCGCCTTCCTCTGCATCGGGATAGTTATCGTGGTACTCGTCCGGCCCCATCACGCCCAGAATTTCGTAACGCTCCAGATGCTGGTTGTACACCGCAATACTGGCCCAGAACCGTGCAATCTCAAGTAACATCTCCGCGCCGTACATCGACAGGAATTCGTTGTCCCCGGTGACTTCGTGATACTGCCAGATGTTGTACGCAATCGCTGCGTTCACGTGCCGCTGGCGATAGCTGTTATCGGGAATCCAGCGCCCCGATTTCGGATTGAGATGAATTCTCTGGCTTTCTTCACGGCCATCGCTGCCGCTTTGCCACGGATACATCGCCCCGCGGTAGCCGGCACTGCGAGCGTTCGCCCGTGCTTCATCCAGCCGCCAGTAGCGATGCAGCAGCAAAGCGCGCGTAATTTGCGGGGTATGCAGATTGAGAAGCGGAAAGACAAACAGCTCATCCCAGAAAATGTGGCCGCGATACGCCTCGCCGTGCCAGCCGCGCGCGGGCATTCCGGCATCCAGGTGTATGGTTTGCTTCGATACCGTCTGCAGAAGGTGAAACAAGTGAAGATGCAGGATCAGGGCAGCCCGATTCTCCCCGTTGGGACGGGTCGGCTCAACCTCGATATCAAACCTGTTCCACAGGCGCTTCCAGGTGAGCGAATGTCCTCTCAGCAACTCGCCAAAATAACCCACCCGCAGCAGCGCCTTGCGGGCTTCGAGCATGCATTCTGAAATCGCCATGTCGCGCGAGGTGTAAAGCGCCAGCACCTTCTCGATTCGCAACTCGCTTTCGCGCTGCAGGTCGAGCGTGAACTCCTGTGCAATATAGCCGGGCTCCTCCGTGGTGCGCCGCTCGCAAGTTACGGGTGAGCCATCGATGTAAGCCAGAGTCCGCGCAGCCTGGGCAATTTGAATCTCCGACTGGCTCGTCTGGACCTTCAGGTACAGCGATTCCGCCGCACAAGAGGTCTCGACAGGCACGAGATGTTTGTTGTTGAGCCCCTGATAGCGCTTGACGCCGCCGTTAACCACGCGGCCATCCAGGGCAGTCCTGATTTCGACGGAGCCCGACCAGTTCTCGGCGATGAGCGTTGTCTCCAAGGCCGCCATGTGCGATTCCCGCATGTGGCAGAACCTGCGGTGACGCAACGTCGATACGCGCCCCTGCGCATCGCGAAAACGGATATCCCGCAAAAGCACGCCATTGCGCACATCCAGTTCTTGCCGGTACGACTCGAGTCCCACGTTCTGTGGATCGAACCAGTCGCCGCCCTCGATGCGAAAGGTGAGGGGCAACCAGTTCGGCAGGTTGACCAGATCCTCGTTCTCCACTTCATGCCCGTTGACGACGGTTCTCAGCCGGTTATATCCGCCGGCAAGGTATGTGCCGGGATAATGCACGTCGTCGGCATCGTTCTCAGCGGCCGCGCCGCGAGTTACAAAATACCCGTTGCCCAGGGCACACAGTGCCTCGCGGTGCCCTTCCTCGCTTGCGTCGAATCCCTCATATACCAGCGACCAGGTGTTCACCCTGCAACCTCTCCACTTAGATAAGCCGTGAGCCCTTCAAGAAATCCCTGCACTTCCTTCGTGTTGTCCAGAGCATATTCCGCCATGGTCAATCGCGGTTCATCGCGCACAACAATGCCGATGCCACCATCCCAGACCGCGCGAAAGGCGTCTTCGTCGGTAACGTCGTCGCCGATATAAAGGGGCAGGTTGGCGCAGGAATCCAGCTTCAGCGCAGCCATGATCCATTCCAGCGCCTTACCCTTGTTCCAGTCCACATCGGGTTGAATGTCCCACACCTTCTTCCCGGCAGTCACGCGCAGTCCCCGGTGCTGCAACAAGGCATGCTCGGCGGCTTGTCTCACCCGATCCTGATCGTGCGCCTCTACGTTGCGGTAATGCAGAGCAAGTGAGAATTTCTTGCGTTCCACCTGCGCTCCTTTCACGCCCGCAAGTTCAGCCTCCACTTCCTTCTGCACCTGGTCCAGCACCGGCAGCAGATCTTTCCCCGCATCGTATTCGATCCGGCGCCCGGCGGGGCCGGCAATCTCAAACCCGTGGCTTCCGGCATAGAGAATTTCATCGATTCCCACCAGCGCCCGAACATCTTGCAGGTCGCGGCCGCTGACCACTGCAACCGAGCAGCGCGCCGCAAGCGCCCGCACCGCCGCACGCATCGTCTCGCTCAACACGGCGTCTTCAGGGCGCCGCACAATCGGTGACAGCGTACCGTCGTAATCCAGAAACACCAGCAGCCGCTTCTTCACTGCGAACGCGCCAATGGCGGCCAGGCAATCCATCGCAGATGGCAACTCGCGAGCATCCGTTTTGCTCGGCGACTCCGCGCGCATGCACACCTCCGCCAGATCCTGCACCACAACATTCGCACCGGCTTTTCGCAGCGCTCCGGCATATCCCGCACGGTCCACGCCAATCACGGTTCCAAACTTGCCCGCATTGCCGGCCTCGACTCCGGAGATAGCGTCTTCCACCACGATGGCGCATGCCGGCTCCACGCCAAGCTGCCGTGCAGCCTCCAGAAAAATATCCGGCGCCGGCTTGCCGTTCAGCCCCATCCGTTCCGAATCGCTCCCGTCCACTCTGGCGTCGAACAGATCCAGCGCTCCGGCGGCCCGAAGCACTGGGACGCAGTTCTTGCTTGAGGTAACAATCGCAGTCCGCATGCCCCGCTCGCGCATCATTTTGATCAGCGCAACGGTCGACTCATAGCGTTCGACACCCTGAGCGGCGAGCCGCTCCTGAAAGAGATTGTTCTTCCGGTTTCCCAGGCCGCAGATCGTCTCTTTGCCGGCGGCATCGCTCGCATCGCCCCATGGAAGCTCAATGCCGCGCGACTTGAGAAACGTGGAAACGCCGTCGTAGCGCGGCCGTCCGTCTACGTACAGGCGATAGTCGTTGCCGATATCGAAAGGGTGAAATGGCTCGTTGCTTTCCGCCGCTCGTTGTTGCAGGAAGTCGTCGAAGAGCTGTTTCCAGGTCGCCGCGTGCACTTTGGCGGTCTTTGTCACAACGCCATCCAGATCGAAGATGGCGGCGCGAAAAGCGCGCGGAGAAACCGTGAAGTTTTTTGCGGAATCCGAAGACATTGCTTTCTTCACCTCCTTTTTCAACGAGGGCCGATTCAAAAACACTCTCGCCGTTGAAGCTGGATGGAAGCCGAGAAGCCGGAAAAGCAATGCTGACGCGCCGCTTCAGCGCGTCATAATCACTTCCGAAAGCGCGTCCTTGGCCAGAAATTGCTTGTGTCCCGACCAACCCGCAAACAACTTCTCAATGCTGCGGTTGGTGAATGAGCGCTGGATGGGAAATGGCTCGGAAGCCTGCACCTCCACATCGTCGCCTTCAGTCACGTGGAAGCGGCAATACACCGTTTCCTCGCCCTTGGTACGCGTATGGAAAAAAGCCAGCACCTGCCCTCCCGGATTCATCGCCGCAGACAAATGCGCCACCACAGGTTCCACAAAGGCCTCAGGCAGGTAATCCAATGCCGTCCACAGCAACACCACGTCAAACGTGCGCCCGGCGAAGTCCATTGACTGCTTCAGGAAGCCGTCCACGTCCCAAATGGGATTGCCTTCCTCATCCGTCCCACGCTGCCAGTCCCCTGTGCAGGCGTCATGCGCCAGGTCGGCAAGGAAGATACTGTGGCCGAGGCCGGTCAGGTAATTGATATTTGTGGGCGAAGTGTAACCCACGTCCACAATGTGCAAGCCCGGCTCGGACTGCAGCCGCTTGCGCATCATGGCCCAACCGCCGGAGTGGCGCGGGACGCGGGGGCCCGCATGCACCCTTTGCCCCGCGGCGCCGTGATCGGAAGCGGCAGTACCGCTCTCCGGCTTTTTTTCAAACCAACGGCCTAGCAAACTCAAACCCTCTTGCAACTCCTCAAACGCTCCGCCGGAACGCTCATGGAAGAAATCACCTGGCGGCTCCGGCCAAAGCTAAGCGGTCCCGCCTGCCGGCTGCGCACTCGCCACGTCCTGACTCTTGGCGGCACCCTGGGTCAGGTCCACCTTGCCGCGGAACACCGCGTTGTCTTCAATCGCCAGGCGCAGCGCCCGGATATCGCCTTCCATGGTGCATCCGGCGCGCAGTTCCACGCGGCCGCTAGCCACCACGTTGCCCTGCACATGGCCAAGAACCAGCACATCTCGAGCTGACAAATTGGCTGCCACATTGGCGTTGGGGCCAATTGTCAGACGGTTTTCAGACAGGCTCACTGTCCCCTCGACGCGCCCATCTACGATCAGGTCTTCACTGCCCTTCACTTCGCCGCAAATCACCACGGTCTTGCCGATGCGCGCGGGAGCATTCTCCACTGGCATAGTTTCAATCCTTCCGGGGCCATAGCAGGGCCCTGCCCGAACTATACGCAACGCCACCCGTCTGCTTCAATTAGAGAATCAGTATTCAGACGCGAGCGTCTAATGATCCATGAGGCGCCTCAACGTTTGCCAGGTGAAAAATGGCCGCTAAGACCCTCGGTACGTACACTTTTCTGCCAATCCTCGCTCTGGTGGCCGGCGTGAGTGCCGTACCCGCGCAACCCCCGGCCGGCGCCCCGCTGCTTTCTCCAGAGCAGGCACAGACTTTGGTTCGCCGCGCACTCAGTAACGAACTGCATGCCGCCAAAAATCGCAGCCAGCTCTTGCGTTTCACGCTGCTCAAATCTTCGCCGCGCCTCACCACAGTCAAAAAGATCATTGAAACTCGCGAGGGCGACGTCGCCCGCCTCATCTCCGTCAACGACGAGCCGCTCAATACGGCCGCGGAGCAAAAGGAGCAGGCGCGCCTTACCGACCTGCTCAACGATCCCGCCCAGCAGGCGAGCCGTAAACAGCGCGAAGACAAAGACCGCAACCGCGCCGTCGAGGTGTTGCAGGCACTACCCAACGCCTTCCTCTACCAGTACGCCGGCCCCGGCGAAAGCTCCGCCGGGCCGGTGGAGAAATTCACCTTTAAACCCAACCCCGCCTTCAGCCCCTCCAGCATGGAGTTGCGTGTTCTCACTGCCATGGCGGGCCAGCTATGGATCAATCCCTACGCTGAACGGGCAGTCCACCTCGAAGGCCGGCTCCAGCACGGCGTGGCCTTCGGATGGGGCATCCTGGGCCATCTCAACCGGGGCGGCTGGATTACCATCGATCAGGCCAACGTGGCAGACAACCAGTGGCGAACCGTGCGCCTTCAACTCAAGATGTCCGGCCGCGTGCTTTTCATCTCCAAGACCTATGACACGCTGGAAGAGCAGAGTCACTACCAGCTCGTTCCCGAGAACCTCGGCTACCGCGAGGCCATCAAGATGCTGCGCGTCGACCCCTGAGATTGACCCCCGCTACAGAGCGCACCGCCGACAGCAGCCTACGCAGAAACCCAAAAACAGCAAAACGGCCCATGGCAGGCGCCAGGGGCCGTCTTGGCTGGCTTAATAGCGGTTTTACTTCACCTTGATGATGATCATGGCGAAGGTAAACAGCGTGAGTGACTCGATGAAGGCCAGGCCGATGAGCATAAACATCAGCAGGCCCGCACGCGTCCCGGGGTTGCGCGCCAGCGCCTCGGTTGTAGACCCCACTGCCCTGCCCTGGCCAAGCCCGCAAAGGCCCGCGGCCAGGCCCATGCCCAGACCCACGCCGATGGGCGCATAGTCGGCTACTGAAACGCCGCCCTGCGCAAACGCCGGCACGGCAAAACACAGAGCCGACAGCACCATGAACAAGTACTGAAGCTTTCGCATAGTTCTCCTGCTTCCCTTTGAATTAGCTGCCAGTGGGTGGTTGAGGCTCACCGTGCTGGCCCCCTCACACTCTCAGCCCTCCGTTGGCCCGGAGCAGAAGCGCTCTCCGGCGGAAACTCTAAAATCAGCTTTTAGCCTCTAGCCCCTAGCTTCTAGCTCTCCTTTATAGAAAACGACACTGTCAAATTTCAAAGCAAAAGCCGGAAATTGTCACAAACCAGCTAAAAGCTGGAAGCTAGCAGCTAGAAGCTGCCTTTCAATGCTCGTGCGAAACCGCCATCGCGATATAGATCATCGCCAGCAGCATGAATACATAAGCCTGAATGATCGACACCAGGAAGTGCAAGCCCAGAAACACCACCGGGACCGCCAGCGGAATCATGGAAAAGAAGATCACCGTCAGCAGGTCGCTGGCCAGCATGTTGGCATAAAGACGGATGGTGAGCGACATGACGCGCGCCAGGTGCGAGATCACCTCTACCGGAAACAGCAGCGGCGACATCCACCACACCGGCCCCGCAAAGTGCTTCATGTAGCCGATGGGGCCCTGCTCGCGCACGCCGTGGAAGTTGTAGTAGAGGAACGTGAGCACTGCAACGCCCAGCGGCACCGCAGGCTGGCTCGTTGGTGTAACCAGCTTGGGGAAGAACAGCCCGACAAAGTTGTTCAGCAGAATGAAAATTCCCACGCAGGTGACAAATGACTGAAAGCGCTCATAGCCGTGGCCGATGACCTGTTCGCACTGCCCGCGGCTGAACTCGTGGATCATCTCCGCAATCTGCTGCGCCGTATTCGGCCTCTCTACAGACAGCGTGGCACGCACAATCGCGAAGAACACGATCACCCCTACCGTAATGACCAGTTCCAGAGCGAAAGTGTCGTCCATCGGCGCGGCCGCGTTCGCGGGATGATACCCGACGGTGTGCATCACCTGGGTCACAATACCGCCGAACAGGTGATTGAGCCAGTGAGTGATAACCAGTTTTTGTTCCATGAAGCCTGGGGTCTTCTCTTTCCTCGTCGATCGGATCCGTCAGTCGCGCAGCAGGCGAAGAGCCTCCCAGACCATTGCCACTACCGCCAGGGCAAGTCCACACAGAAGCGCAACTGCCGAACCCCGGAAACACTTCAGGCTAACATAGATGGCCGCCCCAAAGACGGTGAGCCTGAGCACAAAAAACACCACTGCCAGCGTCGCCCCGCGCGGCACCTCTTTATGGTCCATTTTGGCGGCAATCAGCCGGGCCAGCCGCCGCCATTCCACGATGCTGGCGGCGGAAATCCCCGCTCCGGTTGCCATCATCGCCGCATTCCGCCAGCCTGACGCCTTCCACAGCACCAGCGACGCCAGCAGGCCAATAATGACGGTAATCCACAACGCCCGCCGGAGCATGCCCGCCAGCGCCTCATCGCTGATTTCAATCATGAACTGGCTCTCCCTGCGTCAAGGCTGCTGGCCGGGTCCGCTGTCATCGGTCCCATCCCCGTTGTTCCCCTTCCTTTCGGAACTAGTAGTGTAAAAGACGGCCATGCGGATGGCGGCAACCAGCCCCGCAATGATGCCCACTACGGCGCCCAGCGGCGCGAGCAGGGTTTTATGAAAGACGTTGTCGAGCCAGATGCCCAGCACCCACCCGATAAAAGCCCCCGACGGCAGCACCAGCACAATCTGGATAAACTTCTCCGCCTGCACCCACGCGGCAAATACTCCTGAGCGCTTGTCCGCCGCAGCGGGCTTGTCCGCCGCGGCGGGCTTGCCGCGCGATTCCCTCTCCGGAATGGGGCGATGGTAGGGCATACAAGGCTTCTGAACAGCATACAGCGCCCACAGCCAAACAGGTATACTGCCCTTTTGGGCAGAACAGGCTGCGCAAAGCAAGGAACGAGCAACATTCTTCGAAGGCCTACGGTTTCCCAGGCTGAGGAAAAGACGGGGAATCGGCAACACTTTGTGTCTGGGCACGGCTTCAGCCGTGCCGTAAGCACGTTAGAAGAGATGGGGGCTTTGGCCCCTGCGGGATTTTCAGCCGAAGTCCCTCTGCCGTTTCCCCTTCTTCCGCAACCTGAAAATGCCTTTCAGACGGAAGGAATCCCTCGTGTTCGATTCGGAATTTGAGCAAGAACTCTTCGACCTGCGCAGGAACAAGCTGGCGGAGATAGAAAAGCTGGGCCAGGCCGCCTACCCCAATCGCTTCGTCTCCACCCACACCCTGGCGGAGATCCGCGCCCAATGGGACGAGTCCACGGCCGAGCAGCTTGATGCCGACCGCGTCACGGTCTCCGTCGCCGGCCGCCTAATGGCCATCCGCCAGCAGGGCAAGGCCGGGTTTGCAGCCCTCCAGCAGCAGGGCACGCGCCTTCAGATCTACGTCCGCCGCGACGCCGTCGGCGAGCAGGCCTTCGCGCTCTACAAGCTTCTCGACATGGGCGACCACATCGGCGTCTCCGGCTACCTCTTCCGCACCCGCACCGGCGAGCTCACCGTCCACGTCGAACAGCTCACCTTCCTCTCCAAGGCCATGCTGGCCCTGCCGGAGAAGTACCACGGCCTCGCCGACTTGGAGCTGCGCTACCGCCAGCGCTACGTCGATCTCTTCGCCAACCTCGACAGCCGCGAAATCTTCGTCAAGCGCGCCAAAGTGCTTCGCTCACTGCGCCAGTTCTTTGACAGCCGCGGCTACCTTGAAGTCGAAACGCCCATGATGCAGCAGATCGCCGGCGGCGCCGCCGCGCGTCCCTTCATCACCCACCACAACACGCTCGACATGGGCCTCTACCTGCGCATCGCGCCGGAGCTCTATCTCAAGCGCCTCGTCGTGGGCGGCCTCGACCGCGTCTACGAAATCAACCGCAACTTCCGCAACGAAGGCATCAGCACCCAGCACAACCCCGAGTTCACCATGCTCGAGTTCTATCAGGCCTACGCCAACTACCACGACCTGATGGACCTCACCGAAGAGCTGATCAAGTTCGTTGCCATGGAAGTCAACGGCACCACCCTGACCACCTTCAACGACGCCGAAATCGACCTCGGCAAATGGCAGCGCCTGACCATGCGCGAGGCGATCATCAAATGGTGGCCTGAAACAGCGGGCAGCTCCCGCCCCACCATGGAAGAGCTTGGTCACCCAGAAAAGCTCGAAGCCTGGGTCGAAGACCTGCGCGCAACCGGCCAACACATCGACTACAAGCCAGGCGAGCCGGCAGGCAGAACGATCGCGAGCATCTTTGAGGCCGTCGCCGAAGAGCACCTCATCCAGCCCACCATCATCTACGAGTTCCCAACCGCCGTCTCGCCGCTCTCCAAGCAGAAGCCCGACGACCCCGACTGGGTCGAGCGCTTTGAGGTCTACATCGGCGGCTTCGAGATCGGCAACGCCTTCAGCGAGCTCAACGACCCCGTGGAGCAGAAGAAGCGCTTCGAGCAGCAACTGGCCGAACGTGCCCGCGGCGACGAAGAAGCCCATCAGATGGACGAGGACTACGTCCGCGCCCTGGCCTACGGCCTGCCTCCCACCGGCGGCGAAGGCATTGGCATCGACCGCTTGGTAATGGTCCTCACCGGCGCCAAGTCCATCCGCGACGTGATACTTTTTCCGCTCATGCGGAATAGGGAACAGGGATCAGGGAACAGGGATCAGGAACCGGAAGTTTCGGACCAGAACGCGAACGGCTAACTCTGCTAAAACAGCTAGCTCCGCTAGCCCCGCTAATACAGCCAGGAGCTGATTTTTGAACATTCTTTTCGTCGGCGACATCTTCGGAAGCTCGGGCCGCCGCATCGTCCGCGAGCACATAGGCCATGTGCGCCACGCCCATGCCGTAGACCTGACCATCGTCAACGTGGAAAACGCCGCCGGCGGCTTCGGCGTCACGCCGAGCCTCGCCGAAGAGATCTTCGATCTGGGCGCCGATGTACTCACCACCGGCAACCATGTCTGGGACAAGCGCGAGTTGCTCGAATACATGCGCTCCGCGCAGCCCGACAGCACCGAGCGCCCGCGCCGCATCCTTCGCCCCGTCAACATGCAGCGCGGTACACCGGGTTATGGCGTCTACGAAGGCACCACGCAGAGCGGCATCGACTACGCCGTGGTGAACCTGATGGGCCGCATCTACATGAACGGCACCAACGATCCCTTCGAGGCCATTGACACCGTACTGGCCGGCATCAAGGCCAAGGTCATCGTGGTTGACTTCCACGCCGAGGTGACAAGCGAAAAAATGGCCATGGGCTGGCATCTCGACGGCCGGGCCACCGCGGTCCTCGGCACCCACACACACGTTCCCACCGCCGACGAACGCGTGCTGCCCGGCGGTACCGCCTTCCAGACCGACGTAGGCATGAGCGGCCCTTACGACAGCGTCATCGGCGTGGAAAAAGACCTTGTCCTGCACAAGTTCCGCACCGGAATGCCCGGCAAATTCGAGGCCGCCAAGGGAAATCCGAAGATGTGCGCCGCGCTCGTCACCTGCGACGCCGTCACCGGCCGCGCCTCGGCCATTCAGCGCATCATGCTGGGAGAATAACCGCCACATGAGGTCACTGGGCAGAACTCGTCCTGCCCAGTTCAAGGAGCCGTTTGCCAACCAGAAAGAACCAGATGGGG
Source organism: uncultured Acidobacteriota bacterium (assembly GCA_963830225.1). Classification (GTDB taxonomy): domain Bacteria; phylum Acidobacteriota; class Terriglobia; order Terriglobales; family Acidobacteriaceae; genus Telmatobacter. Next base: position 152,444 of record CAWHLO010000003.1, read on the forward strand.
TAAAGCGGTCCGGCAACGGCCATAAAGACATAACCTGCGGTGGCGAAGAAGGGTCCAATCACGATATGGACTAGATCGAGGCCGTACATCGCGATGCCCATGTATGCCGTGATTTTGCCGAAAACCTTGCCGCGCAGCATGACGACACATATCAGGAGAGCACCGCACTGCGTAAGGATCCCTCCCATAATCGCGCCTGTCCCGTGCCAGATATCAGAGGCCATGAGCGCTTCTCCTGCAGCCAGAAGTTGACTCCTCGCGGCTTCCGTCGTCGCCGCGGCGTACTTATCGCTGAGTGGGATCATCGAAAGGGCCGTCGGCGTGGCAAGCACGAGGGTCACTCCCACAAACACGAGAGAAATGGCCAGAATGGTATACGCACGATTCGCCTGATAGAGAGCCGCAAACAAGCCGAGAAACAGCAAGTAGTAAAGAGGCAAAATAAAGACAGTCGGCAGATCGAGGCGCAGCAGTCCCACGATTCTGTGGTGCTGAAGCAGACTGAACGCCTCGGCTGCGGACCCGGGCTGCCCACCCAAAAGCACAATCTGAACAATCGTGGCCAGAGAGTAGACAATCAGAACCAATGCCGCAATTCCACCCACACGGCACAACCCGCTCCACTCCGGGGTTCCGGATTCAGCAAGAGCCGTGGCTTGCTCGTCTCTCGCCTTCACGTCCCCTCCTGCCTTACGTGGAAGTTCGGATAAGCTCTACTCGGTCAGGAAACTAGCACGCAGCGAAGCCTGCAAACCGTGATGACAATCACTCGCTCGGGGCGACTAACCGGCAGTTCTTCAGCTACAGTGCACCGAAAGGGGCCCCCCGGCTCTCGATTTCCGTAATCGTTTCAAGGCGATTTACTGTGAACTCGCCTTGCCCGCATGCGCAGCATGCTCCACTTCAATCGGCCTGTAGACACGCGGCGGATTCGCGGTTGCCGGAAGCAGCGTGCCCTTCAGGTTCGCCTGCTTCGGCGGCACCATCCACTCCTTATAAGCCTTTGCCGGCACATGCTTCACCTTTAGCAGCTTTCCTTTGGCATTGAAGGTCATCGTCCACAGCGTAGGCCTGGGATGGCTTGCCTTATCGATAAAGCGGATGATGGCGCCATCCTTGGCTTTACCCTGGGAAGGAAGTTCCATCTCCGCAAAACCTACTGTGGGAAGACCCGAACTGGCGCCCTGCACCAGCGGTCCCACCTCGGGATCGGCCCCGGCAAGCGCGGCATAGCAAAGCGCCGTCCCATACCAGTCAGCGCTACGCCCGGCCCCTTCTTCGCGGCGGATGCGGTTGAACTCCGCAATCGTAATGGCGTTGATGGGCGCAGGCGCCCAAAGCGAGTAGCTGCGGCGCAGAATGGGGATTATGCGCACCCGCCCGCCGCCGTTCCGCGGAATCGAGACGGAAAACACACTCTGGTCGCCCTTCCCGTTATTGCGCGTAAAGCGCAAGAACAAGTGGTTGGGCAGCGCCGGACAGACAATCTGCTCGTAATTCCACTTTCCTTCGTTGAACTCGAGATCCTGAAAACCCGCGCGCTCCGCAATGGATGACTCCGCGCCGGCTTCCAGATCCCTATCCTGCTGGCTCATCTGATCGGCAGGGCGGAATTCCACCGCCTTCAGGCCCGCCGGCCTCTCCTGACCGGAAGCAAAGGGCGCAGATTGCTCGGTCTGGATGATGGACTTACCCTCGCGCATGCCTTGAGACGGCTGGTTCGCCGTCTGCGCCGCAGCCGGGGCAAAAACGCTCGCCAGTGCTGCAACCGCAAGGCCGGCAAGAAGGATGCGGAATCGTTCCATGCTTCCGATAGACTACCACCGCACAGAGCAGCTTCATTGAGGAGGGAATCCGAAAAGAAAAGGCAGCCCGGGTTCAGGCTGCCTTTCTCGATTCCAGGAGGTTTAAGCCCGGCGGCGGTTACCAGTAGAGCCGTCGCCGTGCCTGTCATTCTATGCCCCGGGCTTACGCCCGGCGGCGGTTAGCGCCTCGGCCGCCGCGCAGGCGCGCGCCGTGCCGGGGCCTTCGTCTTTGGCGGAATCACCTGTATAAAGCCATCGTTCAGCACAATCTGGGCCGAAGCAACTGCGCCCTTCTTGGCTGGCGGAATCTGCTTGTACGAGCTGTAAGTCGCATCCAGCTCAGGTTTCGGCAGAAGGCTGTACTCGAAGCCAGGCATCGGCACGTCCTTGCCTTCGACCGGCTTCTTCAGGTTCACGATGAAGTCCGGCTTGTCGTTATTCTTCGCGTCCTGCGAAACGGCCATCTGAATGACCGAGGCATTCGGCTCAAGGTCGATCGACTTGACCCGCGTCCCTTCCCTCTTGAGCAGATCCTGCACCTTTGCTGTATCAGCGGGCACACCGTTGGTCGTAATGAAGGTTTCCTTCTGCTGAACATCATCCGGTACCGCACGAATCTCCTTGGCCGGCATCGGCGAATTCAGATTCACGGTGAATTTGCGAACGAGCCTCGTGCCGATATGGACATTCACAGTCATCGCCGACGAAACCACGCCGGTTACGACACCGGGCACTGGCGTTACCTGCCCCTCCAGCACTGACCACAGCTTCTGCGCATCTGCGGGGTTGCCGTTGGCAAGGATGTACTCCTTGTCATCCAGGTTCAGCTTGGTCAGATCCGGTGTTTCCGCCACAACCTTGTGCGCCACATCGGCTGGTGTCGGAGCAGTAGCAATCTTGAAAGTCCCCGGCGGGAACACCGTGGCCTTGGCCGCGGCCTTCACATCATCCAGACCCTTGAGACTGCCGTGATAGCGCTTGTACCAGTATTCGAGCTGCGGCGCGATCTGTTTCTGATACGCCGGGGGAGCAAAGTCCCACACACGCGCATAGAACCAGACTGCCTTGACCAGATCTTGCGAATCACCAGGCTTGGTGTAAGCCTGCGCAAGCTGCAGGGTGTCGGCCAACGCCGGACCCGGCTTTTCGGTCGCTTCCGCAGGGTAAAGCATCAGCTCCTGCGTATACGACTTGATCGCATTCGCATAGTCCTTCTTTGCTGCTGCATAATCCAGCGCGATCGCCGAATGAAAGAGCGGAAAAGCGACGGCGGTCATCTGCTTCCACTGCGCGTCAGGCACATTATCGGGCTTCGTGAGTGCCAGCCCCTTTTGCGCCAGCGACGCGGCTTCATTGCAAGTCTGCGGATCGGAAGAGATACCCGTGGATCCGTTGACGGTCTTGCTACACTGGCTCTTCCTGATGAGCACTGAGTACAAAAGCGCCTTCAGGTCATGAGGATCAATCTGGAGCAGCCGCGTAGAGGCGCTCAGTTCCTGATCCAGATCGCCCAACTGCCGGTAGGCATCCATTAGTTGGTCGAGAACTTCCTTCTTGACCGGGCTCTTAGGATAGGTCTTCAGGAAACCTTCCAGGGCCGCGGCCTTGGCCTTCGGATTGGTCTCTGTGGTTGCTGTTTGATATGCGTTATATTCAGCCGCGGGAAGATTGATCTGACTTCCCGACGCCGCTTGCGCGTGAAGCGCAGACGGACAGAGCAGGCCGAGGCTGGCAATTGCCATCACAGACGCAAAGACTAGCTTCTTCATTCAGTGCTCCTGGAAAATACGGAAATGGAGTTCACTATCCAGACTAAATCGCTCACGAAACATGAAGGCGCACAAGATAGTGGTTAAGCGCCGTGGCGACCGAATCAAACATACCACGGCTCCCCTCCGGTAATGGGAGGATTATAGAAAGCCGTTGCTTTCCCTGACAAGAGACGTGTCCCGGGAAAGTGGAAGAACCCACGGGAAATGGGGGGCAACAGGGGGCAAAAAACCCAATTGGCCTGCCGGCTCACTGCAACAGCCTGACCAGCTCCGCCTGCTCTGCCAGAAAGGCGTCGTGCCCATGGGCGCTGGTCATTTCGCGGTAGTCTGCCTGCGCGCCCGCTGAGCGGATGGTATGGGCAAATCGCCGCACATCCTCCGGCGGAAACAGCCAGTCTGTGCTGATGCCCACAAAGCTTAGTTGCGCCCGAATCCTGCCAAATGCCTCTTCCGGCGTCGCATAGCCTCGCATCGGGTCCCACGTGTCCATAGTGCGCAAAATCGCCAGGTAGCTGTTTGCGTCGAAGCGATCGATAAACCGGTCGCCCTGGTGGTCCAGGTAACCGGCAATGTCGAACCGCCCCCCAATCAGGCCCCCGCCCTGCTCATCCAGGCTCCACGGGTCTTCATTCCCCGTCCGGTTCGGATTGCGCCCATAACGTTCCTCAAACAGCGGCGCCGATTTATAGCTGATCATGGCAATCTGCCGCGCCAGCGCCAGCCCGCGCCGCGGTGGCCGCTGGGGCAGATACCGCCCGCCGGCCCACTCCGGGTCCTGCTGAATTGCCGTACGCTGCAAGTGGTTCAGTGCCAGCCCCATGGCGGAAACCGGCGTAACGCCGATCACCAAAGCCTTTTCCACCCGGTCCGGATTCAAAATCGCCCAGTCCAGCGCCTGCATGCCGCCAATCGAGCCGCCCAGAACCAGCCGCAGCTTGCGTATGCCCAGCGAATCCAGCAGCCGCGCCTGTGCACGCACGTTGTCGCCCACAGAAATCAGCGGAAAATCCGGTCCGTAGACCTTGCCCGTCTCCGGATCCGTAGAGCTGGGCCCCGTAGATCCGTAACACGACCCGATCATGTTGATGCAGATCACAAAGTCGTGTTCCAGTGAAAGCACGGCGCCGGGGGCAAAAATCTCGGGCCACCACGACCCCACCAGCGCCGAGCCGGAAAGCGCGTGACAAACCAGCACCGCGTTGTCTCGCGCCGCATTCAGCCGCCCGTAGACCGCGTAATGCAGCGTGGGACTGACCAGCGTGCGCCCGCACTCAAGCAGCAGGTGCTCGCCAATTACGAAGTCGCCTTCGTAGGTGGGCGCCAGTGTCTTCTGTTTGGCGGGGGTGGCGCCCGTCCCGGTGCGGGTTTCTGTCATCACACTCATTTTGCAACATGAGCCGCCCCTGCGGCTGCGGTACATGTCTGTCCGTTGGCGGCTTCAATCGCCTTGTCCAGGTCGGCAATCAGGTCGCGGACGTCTTCAATGCCCACGGAAAGCCGCACCAGCTCCGGCGTAACGCCCGTAGTTGCCTGCTCTTCCACTGAAAGCTGCTGGTGCGTCGTCGATGCCGGGTGAATCACCAGCGACTTGGCATCGCCGATATTCGCCAGCAGAGAGAAGATTTCCAGCGTATTGATCAGCTTCTTCCCTGCCTCGTATCCACCCTTGATGCCGAAGGTAACCAGTGCGCCCTGCCCCTTGGGCAGATACTTCTGCGCCCGCGCATAGTACGGACTCGATTCCAGCCCGGGATAATTCACCCACTCCACGCCGGGATGCTGCTGCAGGTGCTTGGCCACCTCCTGCGCGTTCTGCGAGTGCCGCTCCATGCGCAGGTGCAGCGTCTCAATGCCCTGCAGCAACAAGAACGCATTGAACGGCGAAAGCGCCGCGCCCGTGTCGCGCAGCCCCTGCACGCGCGCCTTCAGAATGAACGCCAGCGGCCCGAAGGCCTGGGTGTAATTCAGCCCGTGGTATGAAGGATCGGGCTCGGTAAATTCCTTGAAGCGCCCTGAAGCCGCCCAGTCAAACTTGCCCGCGTCCACAATCACGCCGCCAATCGACGTTCCATGGCCGCCCAGAAACTTCGTAGCCGAGTTCACCACGATATCCGCGCCCCACTCGATGGGCCGCACCAGCGCCGCCGAAGCCGACGTGTTGTCGATGATCAAAGGCAGCTTGTGCTCATGCGCAATCGCGGCCATCTTCTCAATGTCCACCACGTCCAGCTTGGGATTGCCCAGCGTCTCCGTGTAAACCGCGCGGGTCTTGTCGTTGATGGCCGCGCGCAGCCCGTCAAAGTCATCCGCGTCCACAAACCGCACCTTGATGCCCAGCCGCGGCAGCGTGTAGTGGAACAGGTTGTACGTCCCGCCATAGAGCGAGGTTGTCGAAACAATCTCTTCCCCGGCCGCGGCCAGCGTTGTCACCGTCAGCGTCTCGGCCGCCTGGCCGGATGCCGTCGCCAGCGCCGCAACGCCGCCTTCAAGGGCCGCCACCCGCTTCTCCAGAACATCCGTGGTGGGGTTCATGATGCGGGTGTAAATGTTGCCAAACTCCTGCAGGGCGAAGAGGCGCCCCGCGTGGTCGGCGTCCTGAAAGAGATACGAGGTGGTCTGGTAAATGGGGACTGCGCGCGAGCCGGTAGCCGGGTCAGGGGATTGGCCGGCATGGACGGCAAGCGTGGCAAGTTGGCGCTGCTCGGAATCGGACATGTTTGCTCCTTATGGTTCGTGTCGCTTCATTTCTGTGGTGCGGCAGCGGGGAAGCAGGCCGCCCGGGGAAAACAGCAACGGCCCGGATCCCCCGAGGGACCCGAGCCGCTTTGCTTCAAGATCGGTTGCGCTTAGCGCATCTGCCGGTCATGAGGCACACGGACGGGTCCGCCCTGCATACACATGCACATGGCCATGACCTCAATTCCGTATTCCCTTGAGTTCGGCATTAAAGGCAGTATCGATGGGCGGATACGGGTATGTCAATTAAAAAAGGCGGGTTCCCTACTCTTCCGCCTTCCACACATAAGCCCCCGTCTGCGGCAGCCCCATGTGCGCCAGCACCCGGCACACAAACTGCCGCGCCATCTCCATCGAGTCGGCCGCCTGCATGTAAAACGCCGGAATCACCGGGAAGATCGTCGCACCGGCCTCCGCCGCCAGCGTCATATTGCGCAGGTGAATGCGATTGAACGGCGTCTCGCGCACGCAGAGCACCAGCTTCCGTTGCTCCTTCAGCGTCACATCGGCCGCACGCGCAATCAGCGAATCCGCCAGCCCGTTCGCAATCGTCGCCAGCGTGCCCATGGAGCACGGCAGCACAATCATCCCGTTCGACGGATAGCTGCCGCTCGCAATCGGTGCGCCGATATCGGCATCCGAGTGCTGCACGGTCTTTGTAGGCGCCTTGCCCAGCAGCTTCTCCAGCAGCCCGGTCCGCCCGCTCACGCCCAGCTCCTCAGCAATCACGCGCAGCGAGTTCTCCGTAGCCACAAAATGCACACGCGCCACGCGCTCATCGGCTTCGAGCGCGCGCAGCATCTCACGCCCCAGAATCGCGCCTGAAGCGCCGCTGATCGCGACGGTTAATTGCAAGGCTTTAGCTCCTAGCTGCCAGATTCTGGCTTTCCGCTATCTGATGCCTTTGCCAAAGCATACTATGGGCTTCACCTCCCGAGGCTCCAGCACGTTCCACCCTCCGTATACTACTCACGATGGCGCCGGCACCGAGCCCGCGCGCCGCAGGCGCAATGGTCATTAGCCCCGCGCTTCAGCGTGGGGAAAGGCGCCCCCGGTTACGATCCCCGGAGTCCCGTAGGGACGGCGCCATTCGAATCATCCAAACACATAACGCTCGTCGAATTCGATCCCGCAGTTGCGCAAAATCGCGACAAATTCCTCCTCGAAATTCCGTTTGCGGTGATGCTCCTCCTGGTTTTGAATGTATCTCTGCACCACCGGAACCTGCGAAGGACTCACACTGAATGCTCCATATCCCTCCTGCCAGGAAAAACCCTTCCCCATCCACCGGGAAGAACTTCCTTTGAGTTTCTGAACAGCGTGGGCAAGGGAGTAAGGCGCCGGCAAGACAAATAACAAATGAAGATGATTCGCAGTTCCGCCTGCCGCGACTAGCGCGAAACCCTCGCTTCGAGCAATGCCGCCCAAATAAGCGTAGAGTTCAGTTGTGCGTGCCGCCGGAATCACGGAGCGTCGATCCTTGGTGCTGAAGATGCAGTGAATGAAATTGGCTGCGTACGTGTGTGCCATGTTCCGTCGTCCCTACGGGACTTCCATTCTATAACCGCGATCCTTACCCCACGCTGAAGCGCGGGGCTAATGAACATTGCGCCTACGGCGCGGGTTGAAGGCCAGCACCGAAGCGAATTCTCTAACTGGCATCGGCTTCGAGCGCGCGCAGCATCTCGCGCCCCAGAGTCGCGCCCGAAGCGCCCGAAATGGCAACGGTCAAATGCAAGCTTCTAGCTCCTAGCTCATTGGCTTTAGCTGTTCTAGTCAGCGAGGCCTATAGGCCAGCCGAAAGACAAGTCCAAACCAGAACGGTGCCGTGGTCAATAAGCTGGAGAACAGCAGACCAATCTTGAAGTTTTGCTCTGCAAAAGCTCTAGCATGGATTTCATCTGTTCTCCTTCCGACAAGCTCGACGATCCAACCGAGGGTGTAGCACAGATTAGCCACTATGCCGTACGCGATGACGCCGAGAATCAGGGCGAACGGTTCCACGACGTCATCGCCGGGCGGAATCGCCGGTTGCATCAGGAACTCCATTGCATAAATCGAGACGATCCCAATTACAAAGAGGATCGCGTTATACGGCAATCGGCGAAACTCCCACCAGCCAATGATCTGCCACGCCGTCATCGGTGCCACCTATAGGCAAAGGAAGATTCTACTCCCCCAGCACCCTCTTAAAGATCGCATCCACATTCCCCAACTGTCGCGTGTAATCAAACGTCCGCGCCAGCTTCTCCGGGCTCAGCAGCGCCGTAATCTTCTCATCCCGCGCCACCTCATCGCGAAACACCAGATCTTCCTTCCAGGCCCGCATCGCGTGCCCCTGCACCAGCCGGTAGGCGTCCTCGCGCAGCATGCCGGCCTCGGCCAGGTCCAGCAGCAGTTGCCCGCTGAAGATCAGCCCGCCCGTGCTCTCCAGGTTCTTCTTCATCCGCTCCGGATACACCAGCAGCCGGTCAATCAGATCCGTCGTCTTGGCCAGCAGATAGTCCACCAGGATTGTCGAATCCGGAAAGATCACCCGCTCCACCGAAGAGTGTGAGATATCCCGCTCATGCCACAGCGGCATATTCTCAAACGCCGCCTGCGCATTCCCGCGCAGCACCCGCGCCAGCCCGCTGATCTGTTCGCTGGTAATCGGATTCTTCTTGTGCGGCATCGCCGACGAGCCCTTCTGCTTCTCGCTGAAGTACTCCTGCGCCTCTCGCACCTCCGTCCGCTGCAGGTGCCGCACCTCTACTGCAAACTTGTCCAGCGTGCCGCCCAGAATCGCCAGCGCCGAGATATAAGCCGCATGCCGGTCCCGCTGGATCACCTGCGTCGCCACCAGCGCTGGCTTCAGCCCCAGCCGCGCGCAGATGCGCTCCTCGTGCTCCGGCTTCAGGTGCCCGAACGTCCCCACCGCGCCGGAAAGCTTGCCCACGCGCATCTCCTCGGCTGCCGCGTCGAATCTCGTTAGATTCCGCTCCATCTCCGCGTACCAGTTCAGCAGCTTCAGTCCGAAGGTAGTCGGCTCCGCATGAATCCCGTGCGTCCGCCCGATTGTCGGCGTGTGCTTGAACTCCAGCGCCCTCCGCTTCAGCACAGCCAGAAACGCCGTAATTCCCTCGCGGATCTGTGCCGACGCCTCCTTGATCTGCAGCGCCTGCGCCGTGTCCACAATGTCGTTCGAAGTCAGCCCATAGTGCAGCCACCGCGATTCGGCATCCAGCCCCTGCGCCTTCAAACTCTCCGCCACCGTGGTCGTAAAAGCGATGACATCGTGCCTCACCTCGGCTTCGATTTCGGCCACGCGCGCGGCAGACACGCTGGCCTTGGTGGCAATCGCCTCCGCGGCCGCCGACGGAATCACGCCATCCTCAGCCAGCACCGTGCTGGCCGCCGACTCCACTTGAAGCCAGCAGCGATACTTGTTTTCCTCGGTCCAGATGCGGCCCATCGCCGCGCGGGTATAGCGTTCGATCAACGGAAAAACTCCTTGAAGACAGCTTCCAGCCGTCAGCTCTCAGCTTCCGGCTCACGGCCGCAGCCGCGCAGAAGCCAACCTTCAATTGTACGAGGAACTTGGCGTTTATCCGCGCATATCGCGGGAAGATGGCGCTTACCTGCGCGGTATTCCCAGCCGCTGATGCAGTTCGTCAATCAGCAGCCCGCGCCCCGGCCGGTACGGCTGGAACCACTCGCCGTCAATCACCAGTTGCGGAATGGCGCGTTTGCCCACGTGGCGTATGACCTCGGCCGAAGCCGCAGGGTCCGAGTCCACATTCACTTCCGTGTACTCAATCCCGTGTGTATCAAGAAAATGCTTCGCCGCGCGGCAATCGCGGCACCACCTGGCGGTATAAACCTGGATCTTCACGCGGACATTGTACTCGCTCGCCGCCGATGATATATGTGACGGATGACAGCCTCCCAGATCAAAGCCCTGCTCAACCTCGAACCGCACCCCATCGAAGGCGGCTCCTTCCGCCAGACCTATGTTTCCGCCGGAACAGTGGAGCTACCGCGCGGCCGTCGCACCCAGGGCACGGCCATCTACTACCTTCTCGAAGCCGGCACCTTCTCTGAGATGCACGTTCTCGCCTCCGACGAAATCTTCCACTTCTACCTCGGCGACCCCGTAGAAATGTTGCAGCTCCATCCCGACGGGCACTCTGAGCTTTTCACTCTTGGTCCCGATCTGGAAGCAGGCCAACACGTCCAGTTAGTAGTTCCCGCCGGCGTCTGGCAGGGCACGCGCCTCATCGGTGACGGCAAACTCGCGCTCCTCGGCTGCACCGTAACTCCCGGCTTTGACTACGCCGACTACCGCAACGCCAGTTATGACGAGTTAGTAAAAGGCTGGCCCGATCAGGCCGAACGAATCAAGTCACTTACAAGGAGTTAGGCGCCGCGCCGCTCGCGAAAGAAGTTCCGCAGCAACTCGCCTGCCTCTTCTGCCCCAACCCCCTGCTCCAACCACATCTGGTGATTCAGCTTCGGATGGTTGATCACCCGAAGCACCGACCCGCACGCTCCCGCCTTGGGATCGACCGCAGCAAACACCAGCCGGTCCAGCCGCGCATGAATCATCGCTCCCGCGCACATCGCACAAGGCTCCAGCGTCACATAGAGCGTGCAGCCGTTCAGCCGGTAATTGCCCAGCGCCTTCGCCGCCGCGCGCATGGCAACAATCTCCGCATGCGCCGTCGGGTCTACCTCGCGCAGCACAGAGTTCTGCCCCCGCGCCAGGATTGCACCCTCATGCACAATCACTGCGCCAATCGGCACCTCGCCGGCCTCCCCGGCCAGCCGCGCCTCGGCCAGCGCCGCCTCCATCGCTTCCTCAGCCGAAATCATGCTCGCAAGCCTCCTGCCTTCGGCTGCTGCTGCGTCATGCAGTGCAGAGCCCCCAGCCCCCAGATCAGATCCACCGAGTGCACCCCGATCACATCGCGATCCGGAAACACCTCGGCCAGAATGTTCAGCGCCACGCGATCGTTGCGATCATGAAAAGTCGGCACCAACACCACACCATTGGCCACATAGAAGTTCGCATAGCTCGCCGGCACTCTTTGCCCGCGAAACACAATGGGCCGCGGCATCGGCATCTCCACCACCGTCAACTGCTTCCCATCCGCCGTGCGCACCGCCTTCAGCCGTTCCAGATTCTCCGCCAGCGGCGCATGGTTCTCATCACTCGCATCCGGTTCCACCGCCGCAATCACCGTTGCCGGCCCCGCAAACCGCACAATGTCGTCTACGTGCCCATGCGTGTCGTCGCCGGCAATCCCGCGGTTCAGCCAGATCACTTGCTCAATTCCCAGGTAATCGTGCAGCGCCCGCTCCAGTTGCTCCCTGCTCACTCCGGGATTCCGCTGCTGCACCTCGCTCAGCAGGCACTCTTCCGTGGTCAACAGCAACCCCTCGCCGTTCGAGTCAATCGACCCGCCCTCCAGCACAAGCCGCCGCGCCTCACCCGCAATCTCAATCGCCGGCTGCCACTCCGGCAATCCCAGCAGAGCCGCCACACGCCCCGGCAGCTGGTCATCCAGCGGCCAGTCGTCATACTTCGCCCAGCCGTTAAACCTCCAGTTGGTAATCGCCACCTGTCCTTGGGCGTTACGCACAAAAATCGGCCCCGAATCCCGCGTCCACCCACGATCCGTCGGCCACTGGTGAAAGCGCACGCGATCCAGATTCACCCCGTTCCGTCGCAGCATTCCCGCTACGCGCTGCTCGGCCCTGGCGTCCTCCACCACAAGCTCCACGCGCTCGCGCTCGGCCAGCAGCCGAACGATCTCCGCATAAAGCCACGGTATCGCCTGAAATTTTCCCGGCCAGTCTTCAGGATTATGCGGCCACGCCAGCCACGTTGCCTCATGCGGCTCCCACTCGGCGGGCATGCGGTAGCCCAGTTCGCGCGGCGTCTTGTCAGTCACTCCGGCGGGCATCGTTACTTCGCTTCTCCGCCGTCTTCGCGCGCCTGGCCGCCATCGATAAACCGCCGTGTAATCGCCCCGTACGCATCGATGCGCCGGTCGCGCAGGAAGGGCCAGTTGCGGCGGGTATCCTCCATCAGCGCCAGGTCCACCTCGCCAATAAGAATCTCCTCCGCATCGTGCGCCGCCTTCGCCACAATGCGCCCAAACGGATCAGCAATAAAGCTGCCGCCCCAGAACTCCAACCCCGGCCCCTCCGCGCGATTGCCCAGCACGTCGCCGTGTTCCATGCCCACGCGGTTCACCGCGGCCACATAAACGCCGTTGGCAATGGCATGCGAGCGCTGAATCGTCTGCCACGCCTCATATTGCGCCGTGCCGAACTCGTCCTTCTCCGCCGGATGCCAGCCGATCGCCGTGGGATAAAACAGCACCTCCGCACCCTGCAGCGCCGTCAAACGCGCGCCCTCCGGATACCACTGATCCCAGCACACCAGCGTGCCCACACGCCCCACGCCCGCATCCACGGCATGAAACCCAAGATCGCCCGGCGCAAAGTAATACTTCTCGTAGTAGAGCGGATCGTCCGGGATATGCATCTTCCGGTAAACATCGGCGATCTTCCCATCGGCGCCCAGCGTCACGGCTGTGTTGTGATACAGCCCGGCCGCGCGCCGCTCAAAGAGCGAAGCCACAATGGCAACGCCGCTCGCGCGCGCCACCTCGCTCAGTTTTTGCGTGGAAGGCCCCGGTATCGGCTCGGCCAGATCGAAGAGTCTCAGATCCTCGCGCTGGCAAAAGTACTGCGCGCGAAAAAGCTCCGGCAGACAAACGATCTCCGCACCCCGCCGCACTGCCTCGCGGATGTGCTCCACCGCCGCGGCAAAGTTCGCCTCCGGGTCGGGCCCCATGCGCATCTGCACCAGGCCGATCTTGTATTTACGTGCATTCCCCATAGCGCGGCCGCAACCCTCCTGCGATCTTTCCCTTCAGAAAGCTATAGCCGACCCCGCCCAGCGGAGTCGGCCTCGTTCCATCGCCTCAAGATGCGCGGCTGGCGTCCAGAATCAGAACGGCTGCGGCAATCGTGGTCGTCCATTTGCCGTTGCGGTCGCCCACGGCCGACTGCGTCACGTTGCTGGTGCGCACAATCTTGTTGGAGATACGGTAGATCTCTTTCTTCTCGTCCCAGCTCTTGTCCGGATCGAAATCCACATCCAGCGTCGTAGCCAGCATCTCTGCGGCAAGCTCCTCGGCATACTCGCCGGCCTGCTCTTCTGTCTGGCCAAAGCTGTGATGTTCACTCAGGTAGCCATAAGTGTTGCGGTCCGCCGGAATCGCCACGCCGATGCTCGAAGCAAGCAGCCGGTGCGGCTCGCGCGTCGAGTTCTCCGCGATCACCGCGAATACCACCTCGCCGTCATGCAGGTAGGTGAGCCCCTGCTTGCGGGCAATCATCTTGCACTGTGGCGGAAAAATCGAGGAAACTCGCACCAGGTTCTGTGATGCGATTCCCGCATCCCGAAGGGCAAGCTCAAAGGAGGTCAACCGATCCTTATGTTTGCCTACACCTTTGGTGAAGAAAAGCTTCTTCGGGACCATATTCTTTCCCAATTTCTATGTAGCCTCCATGATGCTTGAGTTGAGGGGATTTTCAGCAGGTTCCCGGTAGAGTCTATCGCATTCCGCCCGTCAGTAACAGTGATGCGGGCGATTTCACCCTACGTTCATACTCGCGGCTCCCCGGGTCCGCGTCCCCCGCGATCTTGCCGCGCAGATCATGCTGTCAACGCCCAACGTCCCGGATTCCGGCTCTCCCGCGCCTCCCGCCGTTGCCACGCGAAAATCCAAGGTGTTAGCCTCATCTTGGATTCCACTGGAAAGGGACACTCTTCAACTCACCATGCAGAATGCCTATAACGGGCTGGAATTGCCCAAAAACGGTCAGCCCATCGAGTATCGCAACGGGCAGTTTGAAGTGCCCGATCATCCCATCATTCCATTCATTGAAGGCGACGGTACCGGCCGCGACATCTGGAAAGCCTCCCAGCGCGTCTTTGACGCCGCAGTCGAAAAATCCTACGGCGGCAAGCGCGCCGTCAGCTGGTTTGAGATCTTTGCGGGCGAAAAAGCCTTCCGGAAGTTCAACACCTGGTTGCCTGACGACTCCGTAGCCGCCGCGCGCGACCTCCGCGTCTCCATCAAGGGACCGCTCACCACCCCCGTCGGCGGCGGCATCCGCTCGCTCAACGTGGCCTTGCGCCAGATCCTCGATCTCTACGCCTGCGTCCGCCCGGTCAAGTACTACCAGGGCGTGCCCAGTCCCGTGAAGCATCCTGACAAGCTCAACATCGTCATCTTCCGTGAGAACACTGAAGACGTCTACGCCGGTGTCGAGTTCAAGCAAGGCACCCAGGACGCCGAGCGCCTCATCGCGTTCCTCAATGACGATCTTCTCAAGGGCGGCAAGAAAAAGATCCGCACTGACTCCGGCGTCGGCATCAAACCCATCTCCATCTTCGGCACCAAGCGCCTGGTGCGGCGCGCCATCAAACATGCTTTGGACACCGGCCGCAAGACCGTGACGCTCGTCCACAAGGGCAACATCCAGAAGTTCACTGAGGGCGCCTTCCGCGAATGGGGTTACGAGGTCGCCGCGCAGGAGTTCCGCGAGCAGACCGTCACCGAGCGCGAAAGCTGGATCCTGGGCAACGTCGAGGCCAACCCCAGTATCTCGATTGAAGAAAACGCCAGGCTCATCGAGCCGGGAATGGAATTCGCATCGCCGACCTTCCGCGACTCGATCTGCGCAGAGGTCAAGTCGGTGCTCGACTCCATCGGCAAATCGCATGGCAACGGAGCCTGGAAGTCAAAGCTCCTCATCAATGACCGCATCGCCGACTCCATCTTCCAGCAGATCATCATCCGCCCGGCTGACTACAGCGTCCTGGCCACCTCCAACCTCAACGGCGACTACATCTCTGACGCCGCTGCGGCACAGGTGGGCGGCCTCGGCATCGCGCCCGGCGCCAACATCGGCGATGGCTTCGCCGTCTTTGAGGCCACCCACGGCACCGCGCCCAAGTACGCTGACAAAGACGTCATCAATCCCGGCTCGGTCATCCTCTCCGGTGTCATGCTTCTCGATTTCATAGGCTGGAAGGAAGCCGCCAACCTCATCGAACAGGCGATGGAAAAAACCATCCTGCAGAAATTCGTCACCTACGACTTCGAGCGGCAGCTCACCGGCGCCACCAAAGTAGGCACCAGCGAATTTGCCACCCGCATCATCGGCAACATGTAGCGCAGGGATCACTGATCACCGCAGTTCAGGAGATAAGAAAAATGAGAAAAAAAGTAAGCATTGTCGGCGCCGGCAACGTGGGCGCCACGGCCGCACATTGGATTGCGGCCAAGGAACTCGCCGATGTAGTTCTGATCGACGTGGTAGAAGGCGTGCCGCAGGGCAAGGCACTCGACCTCCTCGAAGCCATGCCCATTGAGAAGCGTGACGTCAACGTGGCCGGTTCCAACGACTACGCCGCCACCGCCAACTCTGACATTGTCGTCATCACCGCCGGCATTCCGCGCAAGCCCGGCATGAGCCGCGACGACCTGCTCCAGACCAACTACAAGATCATGTCTGACGTGGTGCAGAAAGTCGTCGCCCAGTCGCCGGAAGCAATCCTGATCATCGTTTCCAACCCGCTCGACGCCATGGCGCAGACAGCCTTCCGCCAGGCCGGTTTCAACCGCGAGCGCGTCATCGGCATGGCCGGCGTACTTGACTCCGCCCGCTTCCGCTCCTTCATCGCTGCCGAGCTTAACGTCAGCGTCGAGAACGTCACTGCATTCGTCCTCGGCGGCCACGGTGACACCATGGTCCCGCTGGCGCGCTACTCCACCGTCGCCGGCATTCCCATCACCGAGCTCATCGCTCCTGACCGCCTCGCCGCGCTCGTCCAGCGCACCCGCGACGGCGGCGCCGAGATCGTCAAGCACCTCAAGACCGGCAGCGCCTTTTACGCGCCTTCCGCGGCGGCAACGGAGATGGTTGAAGCCATCCTCAAGGACAAGAAGAAGATCCTGCCCTGCGCCGCGTACCTTGAAGGCGAGTACGGGATCAGCGGCTACTACATCGGCGTGCCCTGCAAGCTGGGCGCTGCCGGCCTTGAAAAGATCATCGAGATCAAGCTCACGGCCGAAGAAGACGCCGCTCTCAAGAAGAGCGCCGCCGCCGTCAAAGATCTCTGCGCTGTCATCGGCGTATAACTGCCAACCTTCCCATCCCTTCCGCATCTGCTGCGGAGGGGATGGAGAAGCTCCCACCAGACCCGCCGAATCTCACTGTTCCGTAGCCTTACTGAGCCATCCGGCGCCCGCCCGACCAAAGCGGAAATCCCTGCTTATCCCGCAAGCTCAACACCTTCCCGTCTTTCCTGATCTCGCGAGCAATCAGCGCAGGCGCCCCATTCACGTCCACCTTCGATCCAACCACTTCCACCTGATCGCCTTCGGCAAACTTGAACCCACTGCTGTCGACATAAGTCGACGGCCCAACGTGAACATCGTATTTCTGGTCGGCGCTCTGCACCGTCAGATGGAGTCCTGTCCATCTCCGCATTCCGGTAACGGTGTTCACCGCAGTTACCGAGCCCTGCACCGTGGTCTCCGTCGAAGGATCGTAATGCCGGGGGCCCATCTGCCCGTGCGTCACTACAACTCCAAGAACGGTTACTGTGAATACGCTTGCGATAAGGATGCCGAGTCTGCGGAAGTTCATCGAGATTCCTCCTTGCGCCACGAGGCCGCCCATCCATTGGGGATGGGCCTCTCGGCTTGAAACCGGATGATTTTGTCTCTAGAGATTAGCGCTCCCTTACCCGGGATTCAAATTTCCGTCCCGCTCCGCAAGAATGCGCTCGAGGCGCTGCCTCCGCCAACCCAGACGAGGCGGTCCAGGCACAGAAATAAGAGCGAAAGAACACTCAAAAGTAGAAAAATTTTGACTGGCCACGAAGGGTATGGGCTCAGTCCATCGCCATGCTCAACTGGTGCCGGACATCCGCACCGCGAATCCAGAAAATCACGTCGGTGGCGATATTCGAGGCATGATCCGCAATCCGCTCCAGGTTTTTTGACACCAGAATCCCGATCATCGCCTGCTGCGTATACTGCGGCTTCTCCTGAATCAGTTTCAGCAGGTCGGAGTGCGCCCGCCGGTTCATGCGGTCAATCTCGTCGTCCATCGCGCGCACAGAATCGGCCACCCGCGCGTCGCCTTCCAGCAACGCCTGCACCGCCGAACGGATCATGTGCCCGGCAAACTCGCCCATGGCGGCAAAATCCACCGGCAGGTCCACTTCTTCGTGGTTCAGCGTATCCTTGGTCCGCTTCGAAATCCCCATCGCCTGATCGCCAATCCGCTCCAGGTCCGCGTTGATCTTAATCACCGCCAGGATGAACCGCAGATCGATCGCCATGGGCTGTTCTTTGGCCAGCAGGTCGTAGGCCATCTCGTCCAGCTCGCGCTGCGCGGCGTTAATGGCGGTTTCGTTCTGCTTTACATACTTGCAGAGGGCCCGGTCGCGTTGCAGATACGCATCCACAGCAGTCTCCACCGCCTGCTGCGCCAGGGCAGCCATGGCAAGAAGCTTGTCTTTCAGCTCGGCAAGCTGCTGTTGGAAATGAATACGCGGCACAAGCAAATCTCCCTTAAGTTATTCTGCCTGAAGCAATGTTACTGGACGGCAAATTTCCGCCCCCGCACCACAACCGTCACGTCCCATTGGAACGAAGGCCTCAAAAGTTGAGATGCGTCTTTTCGCTTCCCAATAGACTCCGCAATGTCGAAATTGGGAAGCGGTAGCGAAGGCACGTTCAGCCTCCAGACCGCTCAGGCCTGGAGATGCTTCCGCGGCATCTGCTCAATTTTACCCAGCAACACAATGTAAGCGGTGATACCGATCACCAGGTAAATGGCACAAACGCCGAACACCCACCCAAAGCCGTGAAACGCCGTGAAAAGGTACCCGGTGGCAATCTGCGCGATGATTCCCGATGCCTGGTTGGAAAAGTTGAGTATGCCGCCCACTTTCCCCACGTCGTTGCGCCGCGCGATCAGCGACGGAACCGACCACCCCACGGGCGCCGCCGCCGACAACCCGCCGAGCGAAATGCTGATCCACAGCAGCGCGGTCTCCGCCGTGTGCGCGTGCACCGCGCCCAGAATTCCCAGCCCGAAGGCAGTGCCGCCAATCAGAACGATCCGCCGGACCCGGTTGGCATTGAATCCACGGCGGATGAGGTAGTCCACGAGCCACCCGCCGATAAACATGTCGGTCAGGAAGCCGATCAGCCAGGGAAAACTGGTGTACAGGAAAGAGTGGAGCAAATCGATATGCAGGGCTTCAGACAGGTAGCTGGGAAGCCAGGCAAGCAGGAGATAGAAAACATAGTTGTAAGAGCCGAATCCGAGCGAAAGTCCGATCACCTTGGGCTGCGCAAGCAGATGCCGCAGCGGAGACGACGGTGCTTCGGCAAGCTCGATGTCTTCGGCAGATTCGTCAGTCTCCTCAATCCAGCGACGCTCCACGTCGCTCAACTCGGCATCTTCGTGAGGCTCCTTGTACACGTACCAGAAGAGGACAAAGAACGCGAAGCTGATAAACCCCGTTGCCGCGAAGCTCCACCGCCAGCCGGCGCCGACGAGGATAACTCCCATCAGCGGCACGCCAATGGCGGAAGCGAGCTTCGAGGCGGAATCGAAGAACGCGGTGGCAAAACTGCGCTCGCGCTGCGGAAACCAGCGCCCCACAGCCTTGGCGTTCGCGGGAAACGTCGGCGCCTCGCCCACCCCCAGCAAAAAGCGCGCGCCGAAGAGGCCGCTAAGCGTAGGCGTGAGCGCGCCTCCAAACGAAGCCAGGCTCCACAGGAAGGTGCCTACACGCTGCACCCGTTTCACGCCAAGCTTGTCCAGAACCACGCCGACGGGGATCTGACAGACACAGTAAGTGATGTTGTACGCGGCTGACAGGTAACCAAAAACGACATCGGTAACGCCGAACGTCGCAAACAGCGCCTCATGCGAAACCGAAAGATTGACGCGGTCAAAGTAGTTGATCAGAACGCCAAAGCCCAGCAGCCAGGCAATCCGCCAGCGGCGCCTGGGAATAGAGGGGCGGCTTTCAATTTCCTGTGTTGCCAAGGGGAATCTCTCCGGCTGGGGCAAAATAGTGGCGCAAGCGATTCTAGCCTCTCGCACACACCTTTGCCCACTCTGCGCCTCAAACCGTTCTGTATGTGACCTGTACGAGACCTATACGTGATCGAACAGATCCTAAATCAACTGCGCCCCCCACCACACTACCGTGCCCCCTGACACGCCCTTTGCACGAAACGCGTCAGAGCCGGGGCGCCCACAATTGTGAGTGAACCCGCCCGTTAAGGTGCAGTTAAGGAGCCCCTGCTATCCTTCGTGCACATCTGGAATCGGTCATTCGCGATGAACCCAGACAATTTCTATTGATTTGGAGGATCAATGATTGAACCGAACCGTGAGGCAATCAGGATCTTGGCAGTGTTGTCCGTACTGCTTTTGCCGGGGTATGCAACCGCAGGTACACGGCACGGTAAGCATCCGAACATCTATGCTCAGCGGATCGTCGACAGAATGGTTGCCCAGAACCCCGACGTAAAGAGCGTCGAACTATCTGTTCTATCAAACAAAGGCTGTGCAACGTTGGCCGCGACCGCGGCAGAGGACATCGGCGAAGCCTGCGATTCCGATGAGAACGCACCAATGAAAACAGGCAAGCCGTACGTGGAGGCGCCTACGAAAAACGACCCTGTCTACGACATCACTCAGGCGCTGCACGATGCATCGGGCAGGCTGATCGGCGCCGTTGGAATGGACATTGCACCAGCCCACCGGAGCCCCCAGGCCGTCATTGCGCAGGCTATGACCGTGCTCCGGGAGATGGAGCAGTTGATCCCATCGAAGGAAAAACTGTACGAGCCTGCTCTGCCAAAGTGAGAGCGAGCGATGTAGTGGGAGCTGGAGTCAAGGGGCATGGCACATCCATGCTTTTTCTCCGCCATTCCAACCACCATCGTGAGTACCCCTCGAGCGTTTTGTGCTCGAAGGGTGGGACATCTTCACACCCCAAGCGTCCAATATCCACCATGCATGGCTGCTCAGGTCCCGGGGCCTCGGCGAGCGCTTTCTACTCGCTGGGGTCGAGGTCCCGATTTTAGGACCTGGGATACCTCCCCCCGCCCTCGCCGTCCGCCGCTGCGGATTTTTACGGCTAGGGTGGGAAACCCCCACACTCCGGTTTACCCCGCCGCCTTACATCCGCAAGAAGCCCGAACCCTCAGCGTTACCGGCAGCACAATCTTCGCCGGCACAAACTCCGTCCCCTGCTTATGGTGGTCGATTCTCTCAATCAGCAGCGCCATGGCACGCTTGGCCAACTCCGCCGGCGACTGCGCCACCGTGGTCAGCGGCGGAGAAACCAGCGTCGACAGATCGAAGTCGTCAAAACCCACCAGCGCCACATCCTGGGGAACCCGAATCCCGGCCTCCGCAAACAGACGCAGCAGGTACGTCGCCGTCCTATGGTTCAGAGCAAACACCGCCGTCGGCCGCCCGTCCGCCTTCGCCATCGCTTGCTCCACCCACTTCCGCGTGGCCTCCATCGTGCCCATGCCCAGCGCCAGCATCGGCTTCAGTCCCGCGGAGTGCATCGCGGCCTTGTAACCCTCCACGCGCTCGCGCACGGCATACACGCTCTCGTCGTATCCCACGCAGGCAATGTGCTTGTGCCCGTGCCCGATCAGGTGGCGCACGGCCTCCTCGGCCCCGGCGCGATTCTCCACCACCACCGCATCCGTCTGCGCGCCGGCCAGCGGACGGTCGAAGGCCACAATCGCCAGTCCCGTCTTCTGCAGCTGCTGCAGCCGCTCGTCGCCGTCCTTGGTCGAAGTCACCACCAGCAGCCCGGCCAGCTTGCGGCTCGCCATCAGTTCCGCCTGCTGAATCTCCAACTCGCTGTCGCGCTCTGAAGCCGCCACCAGCGTCATATACCCGTGCGCGCGGGCAATCTGCTGAATGGTGTGTGCGCACGCGGCAAAAAAGCTGTCGGAGAGATCGGGCACAATCAGCCCGATCATCGTCGCTCGCTGCCCCTTCAGCAGCCGCGCAGCCTCATTTTTCTGGTAGCCCAGCGTGGCAATTGCCGCGTTCACCTTTTTCAGCGTGCTCGGCCGCACCCGCGGATGGTTGTTAATCACTCGCGACACGGTCATCAACCCCACGTGCGCAAGCTTGGCCACTTCCCGGATTGTCGGCGGACGCTCTGGCTTCTCTTTCATTTATGCAATTTTCCTAGTCCAGAACTATAGCAGACCCCCTTTACCTGGCAGAACGCGGTCGCGTTCACTGGCCTGTTCCACAACTCCGCTGGCGCCTTTACCACCACCTCGTCCGCCGCCCCGCGCGCCAAGGCAGCTCTTCTATTGGCGCATCGCAGCGCGGCAAATAGTCAATTCATCCGTATGGAATCGGTAAACTTCGGTCGACGCAAATTTCTGGCAATTCTCCCGCTTTCCAACCACCCAGCGACATCTCAAATCCATAAAACTCTTTGTAACTTTCGTTGACATCGTATTTGAGCGGCGATTACCTTGGTTAGCGCCATCCCCCAATGGCAGAGTCGTTCCCCGACTCGTTCCTCGGATCTTTCAGCTATTCCCGGGCAAAGGGCACGTCTTTCAGGCAGACGCACCTGAGGTTCACTTCCAGTAAGGCCTGTAACTCGGGTGTCTGCGCTCGGAACACCCCCAACCAAAGAGGAGGAAACTCATGAAATTCATCGTGAAGTGGAACATCCCCAAGGGTTCTGTTGTCGATTCAGAAACACGCTTCCTGAAGACAGGTGCGGCGCCCCCACCCGGTGTCACAATGCTCGGGCGCTGGCACGGCATGAGCGGCGGCGGTGTACTGATCGCCGAGACCAATGACGCGAAAGCGCTGTACGCATGGCTGGGCTACTGGAACGATCTATTGGAGTTCGAGACCACGCCGTGCCTGGATGACGCCGAGGCCGGCGAAGTTCTCGCATCGCTGAAGCGCTGACACCGCGCAAAATCGCCCCAAACACAGCGGGGGCGTCCGCCGCAGCGGACGCCCCCACCGTTTCACCGATTGCCGACTACTTGGCGCCGGTATGCAGGTCTGGCCCCGCTTGCTTCTCCAGGAGTGCCGCCTGCGCCGCTGCAAGCCTCGCCGTCAACAACCGGAAGGGCGAGCAGGATACGTAGTTGAGCCCGATCTTGTGGCAGAACTTGACGGATTCCGGATCGCCGCCATGTTCGCCGCAGATGCCCACCTTCAGCTTGGGCCGCGTGTTGCGTCCCTTGGCCGTAGCCGATCCCACAAGCTGACCAACACCCGTCTGGTCCAGCGTGGCGAACGGATCGTGCTTGAAGATGCCGTACTTCAGATAGGCCGGCAGGAAGTTGTTGATGTCGTCGCGTGAGATGCCGAAGGTCGTCTGCGTCAGGTCGTTGGTCCCGAAGCTGAAGAACTCCGCCTCCTCGGCGATCTGGTCGGCGGTCAGAGCCGCGCGCGGCAACTCGATCATGGTGCCCACCATGTAATCGACCTTGGTCCCCTTCTGCTCAAAGACCTCCGCCGCAATCCGCCGCACAATCGCCGTCTGGTTCCGCATCTCCTCAATCGAGCCGATCAGCGGAATCATGATCTCCACGTGCGGATTGCCACCCTTGGCCTTCACCTGAACCGCTGCCTCCAGAATCGCCCGCACCTGCATCTCCGTGATCTCAGGGAAGGTGATTCCCAGCCGGCAGCCGCGCAGTCCCAGCATCGGATTCATCTCGTGCAGCTCTTCCACCCTCGCCAGCAGCTTGCGCAGATCCTTCAGCTTGGGCGAGCGAGGCTTCGTCTCTTCCAGCCGCGCAATCTGCACCAGCAGGTCCTCGCGCTTGGGCAGGAACTCGTGCAGCGGCGGATCCAGCAAACGGATCGTCACCGGCAGCGACTCCATCGCCTTGAACAGACCCGCAAAGTCCGCGCGCTGCATCGGCAACAGCTTCTTCAGCGCGGCCCGGCGGTCCTTCTCGTTATCGGCCAGGATCATCGCCCGCATGTGCTCAATGCGGTCTTCAGCAAAGAACATATGCTCCGTGCGGCACAGCCCGATGCCTTCGGCGCCAAATGCCCGCGCCTGCTTGGCGTCGCGCGGAATATCCGCGTTGGCGCGGATATTCAGCCGCCGCACCGGGTCAACCCAGCTCATGAACTTCACCAGGTCCGCATCGTCCGGCTGTGCGGGAATGGTTTTGAGCTGACCCGCGATCACGCGGCCCGTCGTGCCGTCCAGCGAGATCCAGTCACCCTGCTTGAAGACCCTGCCCTTCACGCGCAATTCCTTCTTCGCCTCGTCCACCGTGCAGTCGCCCGCGCCGGCCACGCAGCACTTGCCCATGCCGCGCGTCACCACCGCTGCGTGCGAGGTCATGCCGCCGCGCGAGGTCAAAATACCGGTCGCCACTTCCATGCCGGCAATGTCCTCAGGTGTCGTCTCGCCGCGCACCAGGATGATCGACTTATACGACTTGTTGGCGTGATGCTTCACGGCTTCCTCGGCCGAAAACACAATCTGCCCCACAGACGCACCCGGCGAAGCCGGCAGTCCCGTGGCCAGCACCTCAACCTTGTGGCCCTTCTCGTCCAGCCGCGGAACCAGGAAGTCATAAAGCTGGTTCGGCTCCACGCGGAAGATCGCCTCATCCTGCGTGATCAGCCCTTCGCGCACCATGTCGATGGCCACCCGCACCGCGGCCAGGCCCGTACGCTTGCCGTTGCGCGTCTGCAGCATGTACAGCTTGCCGTCCTGGATGGTGAACTCGAAGTCCTGCATGTCGCGGTAGTGCTTTTCCATCTTCCAGGTAATGGACTTCAGGTTCTCGTAAACCTTCGGCATCGCCTTTTCGAGTTCGCTGATCGGCATCGGAGTGCGCACGCCGCTCACTACGTCCTCGCCCTGCGCGTTCATCAGGTACTCGCCAAAGAAGGTGTGCTCGCCGGTCGCGGGATTCCGCGTAAAGCCCACGCCCGTCCCCGAGTTCTCGCCCAGGTTGCCGAACACCATGGCTTGCACGTTCACGGCGGTACCGAGCCAGTCGTCGATGTGGTTGATGCGGCGATAGGTCTTCGCGCGCTCGTTGTTCCAGCTCCGGAAAACGGCGTCGCGTGCCGCCACAAGCTGCTCCAGCGGCTTCTGCGGAAAGTCCTTGCCCGTCTCCTTCTTCACCAGCTTCTTGTACTCGGCAATAATGCTCTTCAGCGCCGCGGGGGTCAGCTCGTAGTCGAACTTCACCTTCTCGCGGTGCTTGATGGCGTCGAAGATGTGCTCGAACTTCTTCTTGGGAATGTCCAGCACCACGTCGCCGAACATCTGGATCAGCCGGCGGTACGAGTCATACGCAAAGCGCGGATTCTGGCTCCGCTTGGCCAGCGCTTCCACCGCCTGGTCGTTCAGCCCCAGGTTCAGAATCGTGTCCATCATGCCCGGCATTGAGAACTTCGCGCCCGAGCGCACGCTCACCAGCAGCGGATTTTCGCCCGCTCCCAGCTTCTGCCCCTGCAGCTCCTCAAGGCGCGCCAGCGCCACCTTCATTTCCTTGTCAATCTGCGAATTCAGCTTGCCGCGCATATATTCGCGGCAGGCTTCGGTCTGAATGGTGAATCCCGGAGGCACCGGCAAACCAGCGTTGGTCATCTCTGCAAGACCCGCGCCCTTGCCGCCCAGCACGTCCTTCATCTTGCCATTGCCATCGGCTTTGCCATTGCCAAAAAAGTAAACATATTGAGTTGAGGTCTGGCCTGCCGTTTCGGCAGACGTCTGTTCCAGCACGCCCTGGGTCATTGATTAAAGCCTCCGTGTGTGTAGGGTTCCGCAACGGCGGTCCATAGGACAGGGTAAAGGAACACAGCCTCAGCGCGCCAACTTTCCCAAGTGTTTTTCGACAGGCTTGAGGCGCATCACCCTAAATTCGCTTGAGCGCCGCGGAACAATTTCAGATCGCAGTACGAATAACCCCCGCGGCCCACTCCTGCCTGTGCATTTCATCACAGTCGATGAGCACGGCTTTCACTGTAACGAAGGTATTTTGGAATCCCCGGCTTGCAGCCGGCCCCGGCACGTTGCGTCCACCCCGCCTATGCCCGGTACTGCTCCTCGCTCACCTGCTCCATCCAGTCCACAACCTTCCCGTCCTGCCGCTCGTGAATGGCGATATGCGTCATCGCCGTCGTCGGTGTCGCCCCGTGCCAGTGCTTCTCGCCCGGCGCAAACCACACCACGTCGCCCGGCCGAATCTCCTCCACCGGCCCACCCCAGCGTTGCACCCAGCCGCATCCCGCCGTAACAATCAGCGTCTGCCCCAGCGGATGCGTATGCCACGCCGTCCGCGCGCCCGGCTCGAATGTCACGCTCGCGCCCTGCACCAGCGCCGGATCGGGCGCCTGAAACAGCGGATCCACCCGAACCGTACCCGTAAACCACTCCGCAGGCCCCTTCATCGAGGTCTGCGAACCATTCCTCTTAATCTCCATTGCCTGTTCCTTTCCGGAAAGAAAAATCCAGTTCCGTTTTCCGCCTTTCGCCCCGTCCTCTGCTCCGGCCTATCGAGTATCAGCTCCCCCGCCAGAACCACGAAGCAAGGGCGGGAATCCGCACACCAGATTCCCGCCCTTGCTGACTTGCTGACTCGCCGACTCGCTAACCCTTCAGCGACGCCATATCGATCGAGAACCGGTACTTCACATCCGACTTCAACAGCCGCTCGTAGGCCTCATTCACTTTCTGCATCGGGATCACCTCAACGTCCGCGGTAATCTTGTGCTCGCCGCAGAAATCCAGCATCTCCTGCGTCTCGGCAATGCCTCCAATCAGCGAGCCGGAGAAGCTGCGCCGCTTGAAGATCAGCCCGAAGGCAGCCACCGGCAGCGGCGTTTCCGGCACGCCCACCAGCGTGATGTTGCCGTCGCGCGCGAGCAGGTTGATGTACGCGTTGATGTCGTGTGGGGCCGCAACCGCGTCCAGAATGAAGTCGAGGCTGCCCACATGCTTGTTCATCTCATCGGCGTTGCGCGAGATCACCACTTCGTCCGCGCCCAGCCGCAGCGCGTCTTCCTTCTTGCTCGGTGAAGTCGTGAATACGACCGTGTGAGCACCAAAAGCGTGCGCGAACTTCACGCCCATGTGGCCCAGGCCGCCCAGGCCAACCACGCCCACCTTCTTGCCCTTGCCCACGCCCCAGTGCCGCATCGGCGAATAGGTCGTAATCCCTGCGCAAAGCAGCGGCGCCGTGCCCGCCAGGTCCAGGTTCGCCGGGACCCGCAACACAAAGCGCTCATTCACAACAATGCTGTCGGAGTAGCCACCGTACGTCACACCTCCCAAATGCTTGTCCGGGGAGTTGTAGGTAAACTGCCCATTCGCGCAAAACTGCTCGAATCCCGCCTTGCACTCCGGGCAGGTCCCGTCGGAGTCCACCATGCAGCCCACCGCGGCCAGGTCGCCCTCTTTGAACTTGGTCACGCTCGGGCCAACCTTCGTCACACGGCCCACAATCTCGTGGCCGGGAATGCATGGGTAAGCCGTCGGCATCAAGCCGCTCCACTCGTTGCGAACCTGATGCAGGTCGGAGTGACAGATGCCGCAGAACAGAATCTCGATCTGCACATCGGTTTCAGTAGGATCGCGCCGCGCGATCGTCGTGGAAGCAAGCGGCGATGTAGAACTGGCAGCAGAGTAAGCCTTTGCGTTATACATTCAATTCACCTTTGCCTTGTTGGCTTTTGAGAATACGCGATTGTGCATCCAGATCGCGCCAAACCGATTCGAGGCCGCGGCGCTCAAACTCCTGATCCCGCGCGCGAAGAATTCCGGGGAAACTCACCGGTTTGTCCGGCCAACGCCATTACGTGTGGCGTTTCGTTGGAATCTTCCCGCGCACGCTCCGCGGCTTTCCCATAATCAAGCCTACGGAATCAGCCCGCCGCTGCGGTATCCCGATCCTGCCTATTTCTTGCCCAATCCTCTTGCCAAACAGATTTTTGTGCATACCTATGTGAATTCCACGTTACGCTGGGATGGAAGGGAGAAGCATACCTTCCGTGGAACGAAAGAAGAGCGCAAAGGCAATCGAACAGACGCGCGCTGCGGAGTTGCGCAGTGAGTTGGTCCGCAAAATCTGCGCGCACATCACCGTAGATGGCGTGTTGGACACCGTCATCCCGGGCCTCAGCCTCTACCGTCAGAGCACCTGCACCGCCTGCAATTCGGCCACCTACGAACCCAGGCTGATCGTCTTCGTCCAGGGGCAAAAGCGCATCGAACTTGGGAGCACAACCTATCTCTGTGACGAGACCAGGTTTCTGCTCACCTCCGTCGATCTGCCGGTCCTCAGCCAGGTGACCAAAGCCTCTCCTGAAAAGCCAATCCTTGGCCTGACGATCAAGCTTGAAATGCCTGAAGTGCGCCGGCTCCTCAGCGAAGAGGAATTTCCCGTCCCCGGCGAACCTGCCGACGCCCGCGCCATGTCGGTCGGCGTCACATCGGTGGAAATGCTGGGCGCCTGTTCCCGCCTCCTCGCTCTCCTCGATACGCCTGAAGACATTCCCTTCCTCAGCCACCTCATTCTGCGCGAAATCATCTACCGCCTGCTGCGCGGTCCTCAGGGCAGGCATCTCCGCGGCATCGCCACCCTCGGCGAGCAGAGCCACCGCACAGCCAAAGCCGTTTCCTGGCTGCGCATCAACTACGCCAAGCCTCTGCGTGTTGAAGAACTGGCCGCCATGGCGCAAATGGGTGTATCCACGCTGCACCATCACTTCCGCGCCCTTACCGCCATGAGCCCTCTGCAGTATCAAAAGCATCTTCGCCTGCACGTAGCGCGGCAGCGCATGCTCGATGACGGCCTCGACGCCTCCAGCGCAGCCTTCGAAGTCGGCTATGAAAGCGCCAGTCAGTTCAATCGCGAGTACAGCCGCTTCTTCGGCCAGCCGCCCATGCGCGACGTCAAAACCCACCGCCTCACCCTTGCCGCATTAACCGGCGACTGACGGCAGCCCGCACCACGCCTCCCTTGAAACCCAGTCCAGGCTCCAACCCGCGCTTTCAAGACTTCATGTGTCTCATGAACTTCCCGCCGTAAAACCTCTACGATGCACAGCGTGCCGGCGCCCTTACGCCGCGCTCGCCACCAGTTCCACCCCGCAGGGCGGCTCATCCTCCACGCTCGCACTCATCAAAATCCGATCTAGCCCCAACAGCGCCAGAATCTCCGCCACATGCGGCCGGGGGTTGATCACGCCAAACCTGCACCCGCCTTCCTGCGCCGTCCGATACAGCGAAATCAGCGCCGCCACACCCGCAGCATCGATGCGCTCCACCCGGCCCAGGTCCAGCAAAACCGGCTGGATGCGCACCAGGGGTGCAATGCGCTCCACAAGCTGCGCTTCGTTGCCCCTGACCAGTTCGGTCATTCCGTCCGGCTCAACTGCTTCCACGCCCGCCAGAACCCGATCGTTGCGATCCATGCCGTTCATTCCTCTACCTCCATGGGAAACCCTGATTACCACTTCAGCTCCGTCCCGTTTTGCTCCGCCGTTCTGTCTTGAGAATGTGCACGCGAACTGCCAAACCGCCTCACCGGGGAATATCCTCAAAACAAGGGGAAATCTGCGTTTTGCCATTTCCTCTCTGCGCCCCAGGCGTGCGATTTTGAATTCCGGCGTCCGCAAATGAACATTGACTCTACATACGATGAGATGAATCCCGCGGTTCCCGGAATCAGCCCTGCGGCCCCACTGTCTCTCAATAAGAAATACGCACGCAACCTCGCTCTGGAATGCGGATTTACAGAAGCCGGCCTCATTGCGCTTCCCCACGCCGGCGAATCCCGCGACGCCACCCGCTTTGAAGAATGGATCCGCGCAGGCCGCGCCGGAACCATGCACTACCTCGAACGCACAGACGAAGCCGGCCGCCCCATCCGCAGCCGCACCGCAATTCCCTTCCCCTGGGCACAATCCGCCATCGTCTGCCTGGCCAGCTACCACGGTCCGCAGCCACTATCCACCGATCCCGCCCTCGACGACACAGCCCCTGACGCCGCCTGGATCGCCCGCTACGCCATCACCAGCCGCACTGACCCCGGCGGCCAGCAGCGCCCCAGCGACTACCACAAGGTCCTGCTCAAGCGCCTCCGCGCCCTTGAAGCCCGCATCCATGCAGACCTCGGCGCCTTCGAGTCCCGCGCCTACGTCGACACTGGCCCACTCGTTGAGCGCTCGCTTGCCGTAGCCGCCGGCCTCGGCTGGATCGGCAAAAACACCTGTCTCATCCACCCCAAACTCGGCTCTTACAGCTTTTTGGCAGTCGTACTCACCTCGCTGCCTGTCCAAAAAGGAGAAGCACCCACGGCGGTGCCCGATCGTTGCGGAACCTGCCGCCGCTGCATTGAAGCCTGCCCCACTGACGCGCTCATCGCGCCTTACCAGATGGACGCCACACGCTGTATCTCTTACCTGACCATTGAGCACAAAGGCCCCATCGCCGAAGATCTTCTTCCCGGCATGGGCCGCCAGGTCTTCGGCTGTGACATCTGCCAGGACGTCTGCCCCTGGAATCGAAAAGCACCTGTCGCTGCCGACCCCGAGCTGGCCCCGCGCCCCGAGCTGGTCAATCCCACCCTCGACTGGCTGGCCGGCCTCGACGAGTCCGCCTTCGAGCGCCAATTTAATGGCTCGCCCGTGCGCCGCGCCCGCTTCGCCGGCCTCCGGCGCAACATCGCCATCGCCATGGGCAACAGCGGCCGGTCCCGCTTCGCGCCGCTCCTCCGGCAATGGGAAAAAAGCGCAGACGTCCCCCTCAGCTCTGCCGCGCGATGGGCGCTCCAGAAACTCCAGGCCCGACAAAATGTGCCGAAAAACCGCGACGAAATTCCAGAGTAGGTGTATCCCGAAACCGCGAAACTCCAGCCGACGCGAACAGCAGGGTGCGGCGACCCTGAAGACAGCAAACAGGACACGGTAACTCTGGTTTTGCCATAAGACCGCGAGAACCGCGGCCCGCGGCAAGCTCCGGCTTTATCCGCGCATCAAGAGACGCGCACGACGCTGGCTGCGTTCAGCCCCTTGGGACCCTGCTGGCATTCAAACTCCACCGCTTCGCCCTCGTTCAGCGTCTTATAGCCGCTCGACTCGATTGCCGAAAAATGCACAAAAACGTCTTCCCCGTTCGACCTCTGGATGAATCCATATCCCTTGGCCCCGTTAAACCACTTCACGATGCCTTGTTCTTTCACGCCACTTCTCCTTCTTCTTCTTCAAACGCCAGCCCGTCCCGGTCTTGCGGCTGTCCTGCGCAGAACAGCCTCCAGTTCGAAAGCAGGCAAATGCTCCAGATACGCCGCGAGCCGCCTGCGCACATGTACCGCGTGCGTTGCGGCGGCCCTCTCTCGTGCCAAATCTGCCTCTGGAAACATGCCCCAAGCCCATGAATCGCATGACCTTGGAGCTCTGCCGGTGACCGGTCTCCCGCCCACCGTCCTCCAGTTATGGCAGGATTCGTATAAGGATGCAAGTGAAAAAATCTTTACACCGCATGACCTTCCGGAGCCCTATAAACCGCCCGTGGCCGCCGGCCACTCCCGCCCCTCCACCGCGTCCATCGGGAATCGCCGCACACGCGCTTTGTGCTCACGCCCGGCAGTAGCCACGCGTCTGTGCATTCAGCCGCTTCAGACGGCCATTTCCGCGCCTCCCGTATCGCTGTGTGAGTCTAAGGCAAAGGCCTTATTCTGAATGCAGTCCTCCTGCGCAGACAGGTTTTTTCCCACCGCTTCGCTGCAGGAAGCCTCCTATTACCTGGAGAGCAACACGTGTCAGATGTCTCAAATCATGGTACTTCCGGCTTAACCGAGGTCCACGTAGCCGACACCCCCGTGCCCACCCCTCCCGCTAAGTGGTACGACTGGCGCAGGGAGGGCAAGGCGCTCATCGACTACCTCCTCGACAGCCGGATCCACACCTTCGCCTTCAGCGTCGCCGCCCTTGCCATCATCTCCTTCATCCCCTTCGTCGTCCTGCTCTACACGCTGGCACTCTCGGTCTTTCATTCCCCAAGAACCATGGGCAACGTCATCAGCCAGATGGTGAACTACTATCTGCCTTCCGCCACAACGCATCCTGATTGGCTGGTCATAAACATCAAGGCCGCGGCGGAATCATCCTCGCACCACGGCGTGCAAATCTTTTCGCTGCTCATGATCTTCGTCTCCTGCACCGGCATCTTCCTTCCGCTTGAAGTCGCCCTCAACCAGGCCTGGGGCGTATCCAAGAGCCGCAACTATCTCTATAACCAGGCCATTGCCCTCGGACTCGCGCTGCTTATGGTGGTGCTGGGCATGGCCAGCATCTTTGTCAATGAAGGCGTACAGGGCACTCTCACCTTCCTCTTCTTGCATCACACTGACAACTTTGTTTACCACTGGATCAGCGACATGTGGCTCGCCGCCACCACCGGCGCAGCCTGCATTCTCTTCTTCTTTTTCATTTACTGGCTTCTGCCCAACCGCAAGGTTCCCTGGCGCCCCGTCTTGCGCACCGCCATCGTGACCGGCATCGCGTGGCTCATCTCGCGCATGATCTTTATCGCCGTGCTTCCGCACCTTGACCTGCGCTCCATCTACGGCCCTTTTTACGTCTCCGTGGGACTACTCTTCTGGGCTTACATCTCCGGCCTTATCCTCTTCGCCGGTGCGCAGTTCAGCGTTAAGCACATCGGCGACAACAAGGCTGAGCCACCCTCGTAACTCACCACACTTCCGCGCTAACCCGCTGACTTGCTGACTCACAGCATCCTACAATCAATTCGAACCGTCGCATCCGATTGCGCACCACCCCGGGAAGCCAAATTGACTACCCTTGCCGACCATCTCGAACACCTGGAATCATCCATCGCAGCCGCATGCCGCGCCGCCGGCCGCACCCGTGACAGCGTCGAGTTGATGGCCGTCTCCAAAACCTACCCCGCCGAAACCGTCGCGGAAGCCGCCGATCTCGGACTCACCCTCTTCGGTGAAAACCGCGTGCAGGAGTTCGCCGCCAAAGCGCCCGCTCTCGACTCGCTGCGCAGCCGCCCGCAAAACCCCATCCGCGTCCATCTCATCGGCCACCTGCAGAGCAACAAAACCGCACGCGCAGCCGAGCTATTTGACGCCATCGACTCGCTCGACTCCCTCCGCCTCGCCGAGCGCCTCAACGAAGCCGCCGGCCGCTTAGACAAGCGCCTGCCTGTTCTCCTCGAAATCAAACTCAGCAGCGAAGAAACCAAAGCCGGCCTCGATCCCCACTCGCGCGATGTCGCGGATCTGCTCGAACGCCTCCCTGACCTGACGCATCTTGAAATGCGCGGTCTCATGACCATCGCTCCCTTCGACGTTCCCGAGGAAGAAACCCGCGCCTGCTTCCGCGGCCTGCGCCAGTTGCGTGACCGCTGGGCCGCCACGCACACCCGCCTCTCGTTTGACGTCCTTTCCATGGGTATGAGCGGCGACTTCGCCCTCGCCATCGCCGAAGGTGCAACCCGCATCCGCATCGGCACCGCGCTCTTCGGCGCCCGCCCGCCCATCGTGCGCACCACACCGCACCCGGAGCGCGCCTGATGCTCCGCGCAACCCAGGACGGAGTAAGCCTCGCCGTTCGCGCCCAGCCCGGAGCAAAGCGCACCGCCATCACCGGACTCTACGGCGAAGGCCCCGCCGCGCAACTCAAGATCGCAGTCAATGCCCCGCCCATTGAAGGCCGCGCCAACGGCGCGCTCACAGCCTTCCTCGCCGCAACCTTCTCCATCCCCAAAAGCGCCGTGCAGCTCACCTCCGGCCAACTCTCGCGCAGCAAAGTCTTCCATCTCCGCGGCCTAACCCTGTCGCAAGCCAACGCCTTACTGGCAAAGCACATCGCGTAGATCGCATCGGCTGCATGATCACGCCGATCTCAGAATTGCGGGTTGGGCCGGCATTTCCTGCGCGCACTCATCGCATACTGCGTCCACACCGGTAGAAGCATTTCCGCGCCCATTGACGCCGGCGCCGATGGCTCGCACTGACGAATTACAACCACATGCAAAATCAAATGTGAGTGAATCGAATGATGAGATCCATATAGAGAATTCTGTGCTGCGAGTAACTCCATATAGCCCATCCTCACCCTTAATTCAGCGCGGGTTAAATCATCCGTCGATTTAGACGCGATTTGAGAAGATGAAAACCATCCATCGAACAAGGAGCAACCCGGCACGCGAGCAATAGAAATATCAACCAACGGCTCTGCCACTTCGTCTAACCAAGTGCTAGCAACCTGCGCCCGACAGTTACGAATCGCGGCAACGTGGGCACTTCGAGTTATAGGAGATATCTAAAATGAAATATCGGCCTTTTCTCGCGCTGCCAATCGCGGCGGCGTGCCTGGTTTTCCTGGGTCCCAATTTTGTCCAGGCCCGTACCATGACGAGCGCAACGCCCTTTGCCGCCACGTTGGCACCCATTGCGGGACAGCACGAAGCGAATCTGATGGTGCCCGCGCGAGCGGATCTGGTAAAGACGCTTAAAGCGAAAGATATCCGGGTTGGTCAGACCTTTGAAGCCCGCCTCAACAAGACCATCTTTCTGAAGAATGGCCCTAAACTGCGTTACGGCACCATCCTCATTGGCAAAGTAGTGAAAGATAACATGAAGACAAAAGAAAGGACCTCAACACTGGCGCTTCGCTTCACAAAGGCGAAAATGAGGAATGGCGAGACCATTCCCATCAAGGCGACCATTGTCGGCCTCTACCCGCCCAGAGACGGAATCCGGGAATCCTTCTTGATCGGCCCCATGCCCAACTACTGGACTCCACAGACCCTGCAGGTTGAGCAGATTCACGCGCTTCACCGGGCAAACCTGTACAGCAGGATTGCCGGCAGGAATTCTGGCGTTCTGCGCTCCAGGAAAAACGACAACATGAAGATCGGAGACGGCAGCGAATTCGCTCTGGCACTGGCGGAACACCACGGGAACCAGCAGAAACTGATGAACCGGATGGAAGGAAGAGGAGAGAAGACCGGAGCATAGTGACTAACTCCGTCCATAAATTAGGTATTCAACATTTCGGCGCTCATAACTTCTGCTGAGTTATAAATATGTGCGCCGGATAACCCGGCCTGGATATCTTAGCCCGTCCGAACACTGCATCCAGGCCGGGTGGTTCATCAAAAAATCGGCGCATGCCTGGAGTCAAGCGAAGCAAAATACTTCTTCCAGAAAGCCAGCCTCGCCGGCTCGGCCAGAGGCATGGGGCCCATCTGCTCGCCCAGTTGCATGGTGACAGCGGAATCCGGCTTGAAGCTCGGCCAGTGCGCCAGGCCCGCGCCGTTCACATCGCCGGTGGCGGCAAAGTTTTTCAGATAGGCTGAAACCTCGTCTGAGATCTTCCGGTCCACCGGTTGCCAGGGGCGATCCATCAGGTCGAGATTACGGAAGAAATAAGGAAGCTCGCCGGAGTGGAAGGCGCCGTACTCGGGATGCTGCGGCCAGGGAATGGCGCGGTCAAAGTAATACGTAAAGATCGGCTGGTGAGTATGAGCAGACCGGCTGGCCGCCCACAGAAACATGGAGACCCGGTCGCGGTCCTCGCAGCTCAACTTCTCCATGGCTTCGGCCTGCTTCGCGTTGACGGCAGGATAGAGCCGCAAAAACTTTTCCGAGGAATCCCCGTACAGTCGCTTTGCCCACGCCTTGTACGCTTCGAGTGTATGTATCCGCGGAGCGCCCAGCATCCAGTCGTTGGCCTCGTACCCCGTCACCAACGGAACATCGCTGCCGGCGCCGCTCGCCGTCAGCTTGTTGAGCGGGGCCGGCAACACCCACCCATCGATGACCGGACCGAAGCGGATGCCATGATCTGCCGCCGGCGGCAGCAGCTTCCCGGCCGGCATGGCGCGCAATTCCTTCAGCGAGTGGGCGCCCAGGCTTGCGGCGTATTTCGTTCCGGCGGCTTCGGCCGCGTGCAGATCGGGCACACCAAACCCGCTGATGCCGATGCCGCTGTCAGCCTGCGCGCGCTCAAAGAGTCCCTTGGCGACGGGCGAGAGCGTCAGCGCCTCCACGCTCATGGCCCCGGCAGACTGGCCCCAGATCATCACGCGATGCGGGTCGCCGCCGAACCCGCGAATGTTGCGCCGAACCCACCGCAGCGCCGCCATCTGGTCGAGCAGTCCGTAGTTGCCTGAGCTGTGATGCTTCGATTCAGCGCTGAGCTGCGGATACGCCAGGAAACCGAAGACGCCAACACGGTAGTTGATAGTCACCACCACCAGGCCGGTCTCCGCCAGGTGCTTGCCGTTGTAAATCAAAATGCTGCCGGCGCCGGAGTTGAACGCGCCTCCATGAATGTAGACCACAACCGGCAGGTTCGCGCTCGCGGAGGCCTGCGGCGTCCACACGTTCAGGTACAGGCAGTCTTCGCTCACGCGCTTGTGGGTCATAAATTCCGCCGTCCACGGCAGTACCTGCTCCGGCGTGTGCTGAATGCAGCTTGCGCTGAAGGCATCGGCCTTGCGGACGCCCTTCCATGGCTTCACCGGCTGCGGAGCACGCCAGCGAAGATCACCCACCGGCGGCGCGGCAAAAGGAATCCCTTTGAACGAGACAATCTTCGAATGCGGACTGAGTGCGCCTGAAACCAGCCCGGAAGCCGTCCGCACCTCGTACTTCGCTGACGCCTGCGCCGTTGAGGACCGTGCCGCCACCATCAGCCCGGCAAGAACCATCGTCATCATCAGCCATTTGCCCTGAACCCTCATGCCTCCCTCCCGTAGATCACAAGCCTATCAGCCTGCGGTCATACTTGGCTCGACCATCAAACTGAGATCCGGCCGATGCCGTCTACAACCCGTGGCAGACCGCGAAGCATGGCGCCCGCTCGCGCCCAAACATATACTCAAAAATCTGCGCAAGCTCAAATATCCGGCCCGCAGCCAGTATCAATTCGAAATCCTCTACCTGGAATACCGATAGGAGCCCGTCCGAGTAATCAGTTTCGTGGTCGCCTATTGCGGTTTCACGTGCGTGGAACCGCAAGATATTGGGGTCGAAACTGCCAATTTCAGATTACTCAGACACGCTCCTAGTGTACTGAGTCATTAATTCATTACACATTTATCGACAAGCAGCGTCTAACATGACATGAGCGAGGTCATGAGACGAGGACGCCGTTTGCCGAAGTTGGAACTGAGCGAGGAGCAGCGCAGTACCTTGCAGGGTTGGACGCGGAGGAGGAAGACCGCGCAGGCGCTTTCGATGCGAGCACGGATCATATTGCGCGCCTCCGAGGGACTGACCGCTACGGCCATCGCTACAGAAACGCATGCGTGTATTCAAACGGTCAGTAAATGGTGGCGCAGGTTTGATGAGCGGGGATTGGATGGACTGCTCGATGAGCCGCGTCCCGGACAGCCACGCAAACTGAGCGATGCTCAGATCGAAGAAGTCATCGTGCGCACGCTGGAGAGCAAGCCGCCCGCTGCCACCCATTGGTCAACCCGTACGATGGCACAGGCTACAGGCATCAACCAGACCGCGATCAGCCGCATCTGGCGCGCCTTTTCTCTGGCCCCGCATCGCTCCGAGACGTTCAAGTTATCCAAAGACCCGCTGTTTATCGACAAGGTGCGCGACATCGTGGGGCTTTACATGAACCCTCCGGAGCGCGCGCTGGTCTTATGCGTGGATGAAAAGTCGCAGATACAAGCTCTGGATCGAACCGCGCCGCTGTTGCCCATGGGACCTGGGCAGGTCGAACGCCGCACCCACGACTATGCGCGGCACGGCACCACCAGCCTGTTTGCCGCGCTGGACACCAAAACTGGCAAGATCATAGGCCAGAACCAGCAACGCCATCGTTCCGAAGAGTTCCGCAGCTTCCTCGACACCATCGAGAAGAACGTGCCCGAAGAACTGGACGTCCACCTCATCATGGACAACTACGGAACGCATAAAACCAAGCTGATTCAGAATTGGCTGCTGAAACGGCCCCGCTTCCATGTTCACTTCACGCCCACCTCTGCCTCATGGTTGAACCTGGTGGAACGCTGGTTCGCCCTGCTCACAGAACGCCGGCTTCGACGCGGCGTCCATCGCTCGACCAAAGAACTAAAAGCCGCCATCAACGACTTCATCGAACACCACAACCGCGACCCAAAACCCTTTATCTGGCATAAAACAGCAGACCAGATTCTCGATTCCGTCACTCGCTTTTGTAAGCGAATTAATGACTCAGGACACTAGGAGCGCCCACCCTTTCCGTCCGCCACCTCGTATTTACAGAAAGATGAGATAACTCACAGCCCATGCGCCTCAATCCTCCGCCGGCAGGTGGGTCCGCTCCATCACATTCCCAGTCACTCCTCCCTCACTTAGACACAGCGAACGAATTACTCCTATCGAACCAGTCACAGTCCAGCTACGGCTCATAGAATGAGCTAATCGGCGCTGCTGATTGCATTGGAATGTGCGTTGCCGTTGAGATGAATTTCTGATGACCATCCGGCACCTGACTACAAATCGATCGCGCTGACCAATGTTAGAAGTAAAGCTATTATACTGAGTCTTAAATAAATAGCATAAGTATGGACATGTGACGCATCGGATAGAGTGGGAGGAACTCCGATGCGCACTGGTCGTCCGTTGGCTCCAGTTTCGATTTCCGAACAAGACCGGCTTCAGCTCGTAGCCTGGACCAGGCGGGCGAAGACCGGCCAGGCGCTGGCCATGCGGTCGCGGATCATTTTGTTGGCAGCCGAAGGCATCAACAACAAGGTCATTGCCACCCGCTTGAACACCATCCCCCATACGGTAGGTAAATGGCGGAGGCGATATTTGGAGTTGGGCCTGGATGGTTTGCTCGACGAACCGCGCCCGGGCACCTCACGCAAACTGCGTGACGAACAAATCGAACAGGTGTTGACGCGAACTCTGGAAAGTCAGTCAGAGGCTGCCACGCATTGGTCCACCCGCGACATGGCCAGGGCATGTGGCTTAAGTCAGTCCTCGATCAGCCGCATCTGGCGCGCCTTTTCGCTGGCGCCGCACCGCTCCGAGACGTTCAAGTTATCGAAGGACCCGCTGTTCATTGAAAAGGTTCGTGACATTGTGGGACTGTATATGGCTCCGCCAGAACGCGCCCTGGTGCTGTGCGTCGATGAAAAGAGCCAGATTCAGGCACTGGACAGAACCGCTCCGCTGTTGCCCATGCGTCCCGGCCAGATCGAACGCCGCACGCACGATTATGCGCGCCACGGAACCACCACCTTGTTTGCCGCCCTCGACACCAAGAGCGGCGAGCTGATCGGGCAGACACAGCGGCGGCATCGCTCGCTGGAGTTCCGCAACTTCCTCGATACCATCGAGCAGAACGTGCCCGCGAAACTGGACGTGCATCTGATCCTGGACAACTACGGCACCCATAAAACCCAACTGATTCGTGACTGGCTGGTGAAAAGACCTCGCTTCCATCTGCATTTCACGCCCACCTCGGCCAGCTGGCTCAACCTGGTCGAGCGCTGGTTCGCTCTGCTGACGGAAAAACAGCTCCGCCGCGGCGTGCATCGCTCAACCAAAGAGTTGGAGAAGGCCATCCGCACCTACATCCAACACCACAACAAAGATCCAAAACCGTTCATCTGGCACAAAAACGCAGACCAGATCCTCGATTCCGTCGCCAGATTTTGTACAAGAACTTCAGACTCAGGACACTATTGCCAATTCGCAGTAGAAAGTACAAAGTGTACAAGAATGCGGCATAGGGTCCGACTTTGCCTCTACCGTAACCCAACCACGGTTACGAATTAGGTTGTGGCTACCCAGGAAGAAGTATTGCCTGCTTCCTTATTCAGCATGTAATCCTCACAATGGTTAGCTATTACTTCGATGAGTTAAGTGCTTCGATGAGCCAATCCCCCACGCATCGGACTCTGATCGGCCGGTTCATCATCATTGCGCTGGCGGCGTGTGGTGCGGCTGTGGGCTGCCTCGTGGGCTGTCTATTCGCACTCGTACTGGCCGGCAATTGGCTTCAGCGCTCATCCCAAGCTACCGCGACACACGAAAGCGCAGCCCTTGCTGAAGCACGCAGTATCCTGCATTCCATGCAAGACTCACATTTCGGATTTTGTTCCGCCGCCGAGATCTCCAATTTCCGGTCTCTCGTATTCCGCTCGGAATACACAAAGGATGTCGGGCACATTCGAGGCGGCAGGATTGAGTGCTCTGCCGCTTCGGGACGTCCCGCGCGGGTCCTCGGCCCATTCAAACCCGCTTTCCGGCTCGATGACGGCACCCTCGCTTACCGCGATCTCAACCCGGTCCGAATTGCCGGCATCAGCAGGGCGGCATTACAAATGGACAGCGCCTTCGTCATCTTTGACATGGCGCTCCCTCTGGCGCCTGGCCCGATTCCCATAAAACTAGCGATCACCATGAAAACAGGCGACACCCCGCAGGTAAAGCCAGGGTCAACGACCGCGGATAGCGAAGGTCCGCTGTATAAGACAACCCCGGGAAGCGGCATGCTGGGCAACACGCTTTATGTGACGCGTTGTTCAAACTCCGGCTTTAGTTGTGTGACGGCCACTACCACTGTTTCCGGGGCGCTTCATGGCGAGTTTTGGATTCTTCCCTTGTTCACAACGGCGGGCGCGATATCCGCAGTCTTCTGGTGGATAGGATTTCCCTTTCTTGACAGCCACAACCGCGACCTGAGCCGCCAGCTTCGCCGGGATCTGGAACGCGGCAAATTGCAGGTGCGTTATCAGCCCATCGTCAATCTTGAGACGCGGCATATCGTCGGTGCAGAGGCCTTGGCGCGCTGGACTGATCGAAATGGCAGTGAGGTTGATCCCGAACTCTTCGTCAAGGCCGCCGAGGATCACGGGTTCATAGGATTGATTACAAAAACAGTCTTAAAGCGCGTTCTGCGCGATTTTGGCCCGACCCTGCAGAAGCTCCCTGAGTTCCGCATCAGCATCAACGTAGGCGCTCCTGATCTTGTGGATCCGGGATTCCTGCCCATGCTTGAAAAATCACTGCAAAAGGCCAAAGTGCGGCCTGAAAGCCTGGTGGTCGAAATCACGGAACGGTCAGCCGCCAATGGCCCCGCCGCCAAGCACACCATCTCAACCCTACGCCGCTTGGGGCACAGCATCCACATCGACGACTTCGGTTCAGGCTTTTCCAACCTCGACAAGCTTCTGTATCTCTATGCCGATACCATAAAGATCGACAAAGCATTTACCAAAACCATCGGCACCGAGTCGGTGGCGGGGGTGATTCTTCCCCACATCATGACCATCGCAAAATCTCTCAACCTTGAAGTGATTGTGGAAGGCGTCGAAATCACCTATCAGGCGGATTATTTCTTGCCGGGCCAACAAAAAATCTACGGCCAGGGCTGGCTCTTCGGTCGGCCAATGACCGCAGAAGCATTTCAGTTGGAACTTGCAAACAGCCGAGCGGCGGCGCGGCCGTCGACGGAAGGATACGGCGTGATCAGCCTCATGCCGCGTGGGCTTCCTGTATAAACATTTCTCACATCCTTCCCGTTTTCCAGCCCACCTTGAGGCAGCCAGCCCACCCTGTTCTTCCATCCCATCCAGCCACAACCATCCCGCATCCCACTCTTCTCGCGCATACTGGACCCCTACATACACCGGAGTCCCCAGCGCGCTTTCCGCTTGTGCAGTTTCACAAACTCCGTTGCAGGTTTTGGGCCATGGTTTACATTTGCGTGCGAGCCGGAGCTGGCTTCGAGCACGCCTCCCAAATCCCGAACCGCTACTTTCCTATCTTCACGAGTTCCTTATTTCTTCCAAGGAAACGTAACATAGCATAACTCGCTCAGATTCATAAGATTTCTGGCAATATGAGGAGAAACTCAGAACGATAGAGACACCGTAATGGGTACCGAAGATTTCCGCAAAAGGTAACCACCGATACGATTTCGCTGAGGCTTGCACTTGGTGAAATCCAAAATACTGTTGAAAATGAATCCACGGTGTGCAAATCGTGTCGGTTTCTTTTGACTACAACGATAAGCCGGCAGTGAGTCCCCCCTCCTTGCATTCAAAAATGAATTGACGAACCGTATCTGAGGGAGAAAGAGCCCACCGCACTGGGGTACTTGACGTCTCAATCGAAACGTCAAGCGGTGGCAACCCTCATATTTGTTGTGACAGGTTCTCTCGCGTTGCGCTTACGCCGCAGAAAGTTGACGGTGACAATTGAAAATAAGTGAGAATCGGAAGAATGAGCACATTCAGATTCTGATCGCAGACGAGCCGCCGATTTACGGCAACGGTCTGCGCGCGCTGCTTGAAAATGAGCCCGACTTCAATGTGGTTGGTATCGCGTCCAACCAGACGGCGACTCTCCGGATGTCGCAGGAGCGAAAACCGGATGTCTTGCTGCTGAACGTCAGGATGACCGCGAACGACGGCATGGATGTGCTGGACCAGCTTCAAACGTTGAATATACCGGTGCGTCCGCTTTTGCTCGCAACCTCGGTCTCCGGGCCACAACTCATGCGCGCGCTGCTCCTCGGGGCACGCGGCGTGGTTCTCAAGAAGTCCTCCGCGCAAACGCTGTTTGACGGTATTCGAGGAGTGATGATCGGCCAGTATTGGATCGGCGCAGAGGTAGGCACCAGCATGATGGAGGGCCTGCGGCAATACCATCGCTCCGGGGGCGGGACCACGAAAAAGGGAGCCTTTGGCCTGACTCCACGAGAACTGGACATTGTTTCCACTGTCGTCGGCGGCTATTCAAACGCTGAAATCGCTCAGAAGTACAAGTTGAGCGAACAGACTGTAAAGCACCATTTGAGCAGCATCTTCGACAAGGTGGGAGTCTTTAACCGCCTCGAACTCGCTCTCTTTGCCGTGAATCATCGGCTCATCGAGAACGACGCAGGCTGAGATCCTGGCGAAGAACCGCACGCCAGCCTATTCTCGTGCGTCCGCGTGCAGAGAAATTTGCGCTCTTCTACTCTCTCACGGGCATAAACGCGTGATATTCCCATCTCCGCCGGCAGGGTGCCCAAATCGCGCGGCCCGTGCTCTCATTCGTGAAACCATGCACGGGCCGTATCTCCGCTAACCCTGCGGCTGAACCACAAGATACGAAGTTTCTCCTCCGCGGCTGATCAGCAGCAGCACCGGCTGCCCCGCTCTGCCTGCCAGAGCCTTGTTGTACTGCTGCACGTTCTCAACAGGCATGTGATCCACTTCTTCGATCACATCCCCGCGCTGCACGCCCGCCTGGGCTGCCCCGCTGGTCGGATCCACGTGCATCACCACCACGCCCTTCGATCCCTGCGGCAATCCAAGCTGCTGTGCCAAAGCGCTGGTCAGGTTCTGAACCTGCAACCCCGGCAGAGCAACGCCCGAACCCTGAACCGCCGAACCCGGCTGGCCGCTCTCAGGAAATGTACCCAGCTTCACACTGATCTCCTGGCTCTTCCCGTTGCGGTAAACGTCGAGATGCGCCACCGAGCCGGGCGCCATCTCTGAGATGTGCAGGCTCAGGTCGCTCGATCCGACCACGTTCCGCCCGTTGAGCTTCAGGATGATGTCGCCGCGCTTCACTCCCGCCTTGGCCGCCGGACCTTTGGGATTCACATCGGCCACCAGTGCACCGCCGCCCTGATTCAGCCCGAATTCCTTCGCCATATCCGGTCCCACGTTCTGAATCGTCACGCCCAGGAAGCCGCGGATCACCTTGCCATGCGCCACAATCTGGTCCATCACATGCCGCGCCATATTGACCGGAATGGCAAAACCGATACCCTCGTTGCCGCCGCCTCCGCCGGAAAGGATGGCCGTGTTGATGCCGATCAGATGTCCATGCAGATCGATCAGCGCGCCACCCGAGTTGCCGGGATTAATGGCCGCGTCCGTCTGGATGAAGTCCTCGTAGTGCTCCACGCTGCCGCCCAGCGCGCGCCCCGTCGCGCTCACAATGCCCATCGTAGCCGTCTCGCCAATGCCGAAGGGATCGCCGATGGCAAACACCACGTCGCCCACTTTCAGGTTTGACGAGTCGCCCAGCGTAAACGACGGCAGTCCCGTGGCATCGATCTTGAGCACGGCAATATCCGTGCGCTTATCCGTGCCGATGATCTTGGCCTTGTATTTGCGCCGGTTCAGGGTAAAGACCTCCACCGTAGAAGCGCCCGCCACCACGTGATTGTTGGTCAGAATGTAGCCGTCCGGGTTGATGATAACGCCCGATCCAAGGCTGTATTCCTTCCGGCTTTGCGGCTGCTGCCGCCGGCCAAACTGGTTGCCGAAAAACTGGCGGAAGAAAGGGTCGGAAAACATGTTCGGCGTGGATGGCTGCCGCACCACCTTTGTGGAGGAAATGTTCACCACCTTGGGCAGATCCGGATCGATTACCGAGGAAAACCCATTGACAAAATTACCCAGGCCCACAGGCGAATTATTCTTGGCAACCTGTACCGCAACGTGACGCGGCGGAGCGGTCTTCAAGCCGGAAATATGTAGGAATCCGGCGCGAAGCATTCCCCCAATCACCAGAATCAAAATAACCAGAGCGATCAGAATGTAGGGCAACTTTCGACCCCGAGTCTGTACCGGAACAGGCATACACTTCCTTTCTTTCCCTAATTTATGACAAAGCCCCAGTGGTTAGATGCGTGTTTTGCTCAAGATAGCCGCAAGAAGTTGCCGGCCGCTCCTGTGCGGATGAGGTAAAATCCCGCGCATCGCCGCAAATCCACGGCTGTCCAGGAAATCCGCTTCGCGGCTGGTCCGCACTCCGCTCAACGCCTGCCTTCCGCAGATTTCACCCTCGCCGGAATCCCCGGAAGGCTGTCAGAACCCTTGGACTCAACTACATCACGTCTGTGGGTGACTGCTGTCACCACATGGACAGGTCACCATTTAGGAAAATTCTAAACTGGTTCCCTTTACCCGAATGGCAAGGGGGTACGTATGAGTGTACGAACAAACTCAGTGCTCTTGCCGCTGATCTCCCTGGTTGCAATGCTGGCGCTCACCGGAATCTTAAGCCGTGCGGCAACCCCGTCGTCAAGTCTGGACCAGGCCTACGAGCATGAAGAGACCCAGGATCTCGTGGCGCTGGTCAATGATGCAGCCGATCTGATTCAGGCCAAAGGCGAGGCTGGCTTTACTGAGCTCAGCACGGCCGGCAGCCGATGGCGTCAAAGCGATACCTACATCTTTGTTCTCGACCCCCAGGGCAACATGCTGGTGCATCCTGATCCCGCCCTGGAAGGCAAGAACGTAATCGATCTC
Source organism: uncultured Acidobacteriota bacterium (assembly GCA_963830225.1). Lineage (GTDB taxonomy): Bacteria > Acidobacteriota > Terriglobia > Terriglobales > Acidobacteriaceae > Telmatobacter. The sequence continues at coordinate 197,161 of CAWHLO010000003.1, forward strand.
AAGGACATCAACGGGAAACCCATCGTCCGCGGCCTCATCGCCGCTGCAACCACCGTGCCCACCAAACAGGAAGGCTGGTATCACTACGAGTGGCCGGTGCCGAATGGGCTGTTGCCGCGCTGGAAGAGCACTTTCGTTCGCCAGGTAACAGTTCCGTCAGGAAAGCAGTACATCGTTGGCGCCGGAATGTACAACGATCGCATGGAGCGGGCGTTTGTGGTGGATACAGTGAAGAACGCCGCGGCGCAAATTGAAAGCAAAGGCGAGGCGGCCTTTGCGAGCTTCCGCGATCCCAAAGGTCCATATCTCGCCAAGGACACCTACATCTTTGTAATCAAGCCCGATGGAGTGGAAATCGTGAATCCGGCATTTCCCAGCCTTGAAGGCCGGAACCTCACAGATCTGAAAGATACCCAGGGCAAGCGCGCCATCGGTGAAATGCTCACCATGGTCAACACAAAGGGCTCAGGCTGGGTTGACTACATGTGGCCAAAACCCGGTGAGAGCGTCTCCACCCAAAAATCCGCCTTTGTAACCAAGGCAAAGATGGGCAACGAGTGGGTGCTGGTGGGATGCGGCGTGTATCTTGCCGATGCACCAAAGACAGCAAGCGCAGGGACTGAGACAACCGCTCCGGAACTCATGTCACTTGTGCGGGAAGCCGCGGCTCTGCTCGAGCAACAGGGAGCGGAGGCTTATCCCGCATTTCGTGAGAAGGGTTCGAAGTGGAATCACGACAACACCTATGTTTTCGTCTGGGCCACAGACGGGACCAGAGTCTTTCATGCGGCGGATCCCGGCAAGGAAGGGCAGAACGATGCCCACGTCACCGATTCACTCGGCCGGCCTTACGGCAGAATGTTCCTTGAAGCGGCCAACAGCCCGGCTGGCGAGGGTTGGGTCCACTACATGTATCCCGAACCGGGTGGCATCTTCCCGGCATGGAAGTCCACCTTCGTGAAGCTCGTAACCTATCCGGACGGCAAACAGCACATCGTAGGCAGCGGCATTTACAACATGAAAATGGACAAAGCGTTCATCCACGACGTTGTAAGCCAGGCCTCTGCCGTGGTTGCCCAGGAAGGTGAAGCGGGCTTTGCCAAACTGCGCGACAAGACGGGTCCTTACTTCTTTATGGACACCTATGTCTTCGTCGTAACACCCGAAGGCCTTGAGTTGGTCAATCCCGGGCAGCCCAGCATGGAAGGTACCAACATCCTCGAGCTGAAGGACGTGCACGGGAAAGACGTGATCCGGCAATGCATTCAGGAAGCCATGAAGAACGGTGGCGGCTGGGTCGAATACTACTGGTACAAGCCGGGAGACAACACTCCCACGCGCAAAATGACCTACGTGCAGAAGGTCCAAAACGGCTCTGCCACCTACATCGTCGGATCGGGCTTCTACACAGAGGAGGCAGCAGTGGAGGCAACTGAGGAGGGAAGCAGCTAATCACCCGCGGCGTCACCAGGACCTGTTCATGACGCCTCCAAAAACTTGTCTCCGGACATCACGCGTATCCCAAAAGCCACAGGGCTCGGCACAGCGAGCCCTGTGTGTCTTCCTCGGAATGAAGAGCGGCTATTTCGCTACCCGCGCATGGTGCAGGTAAACGCGGAACTCGGCCCATAAGACGCGATCGACCCAGAGTGTGGGAACCATGACGATACGGTGGCGAAGCCAGCTATGGGTTTCCACCTCCAGATAGCCAAGGTGCCAGGTGCCGTCATCCATAACAAAGCCCTCAAGACGGCCAAATTCGCCATCCGTCGCGCGCACGTCGTAGCCGGTCATGTGGTGAGCGCTGCGCAGGTGCGGATCCTCACCCTCCGGCGTGGGATATTTCACGCCCGCGGGAGTAGACGTCAACCCAAACTCCGCATCCACCCAGCAGGCCAGCGACCCGAAGTAATCGCGCATCGCCAGCTCCTGCTGGCGCGAGACAGGCTTTTCTGAATCCACGTCCGGGCTCTCCTGCACCTGAGCCTTGGTCAGGCGTACATGACATTTCTTGGCTGCCCAGTCGGGAGGATCGAAGGCCGTAACCGGCAGAACCACATCCCGGCGGTGAAGCCAATTACCCACGTCGATCACGAGATAGCGCACCAGCCAGGTTTGATCGTTAAAAAGAAAATCGCGTACACGGCCCGTCTCGCCATCCGTCGCTATAACGGGCGATCCGACAAGGGCCTTGAGATCGTAAAACATGTTCCCTCCGTTCCAACCTCCAGATTGCCGGGTTTCGCACCCTGCTCTTTCCTGCGCGCCCGGCGCGTGCGGCCGTCCCCGGGGAAGGCTATCGGCCGTAAGCTCAGGCAGAAACCCTTCTACTAAGATGCTCTCCTTGAGCATTGTAGATGGCAGGTCCAAAGCGAACGGACCCGCATGCCGGAATCCCCAAGAACGACTTCAGCAGGCAGGCTCGCAGACACCGCGGCACACAACAAGCTGCGCACTCGCCTGTTTATGCGTCTTAATATAAGGATGTGGCCGGACGTTCTTTTAGGAAGCGGCAACGCGGGCGCTCCGGCCCGGTGGGTGCGGCTCTATGACGCCATTCAATAAAATTCTCTTTCCGGTCGATTTCTCGAACTCATCGTCTGCCCTGGTCCCCGATGTCATCACCCTGGCCCGAAAATTCGCGGCTTCCGTAATTGTGATGCATGCATTCGACCTTGTGCCCCAGTACAACCTGGCGCCGCAAATCGATGCGCCATTCGGTCCGGAGCCGGGCGATGTTCCCTACACTCCCCTGCTGCGGGATCTCAGGGCGATTCGCCAGAACCGGCTCGATGAGTTTGTGCGCGACCATCTGGCCGGCATCGAAACCAGGACCATCGTCGAAGACGGCGACCCGGCGCGGGTAATTGACTGGGTGGCCGAGAAGGAAAACATCGATCTGGTAATGATGTCCACAAAGGGCATGGGAACATTTCGCCGCATGCTCATGGGGTCGCTGACCGCCAAGGTCCTGCACGACCTGGAATGCCCCGTTTACACAAGTCCACACGAGCCGGGCGAAAAACCCGTGTCGCCGGACAGCTTCAAAACCATCCTCTGCGCCGTGCGCATGGAGCCGGAATCGGAGGCGGCGCTGAAGATTGCCGGCAGTATGGCGCGGGCCTTTGGATCGCGCGTATGCCTGGTGCACATTCACACCCCCAACGAGCCCAAGGGACACGAGCCAACCGCTGCCGGCGTGCGCAAAGCCTTTGAGCAGGCGCTGGGCCAGGTGGGCGAAGGCTCGGTGGCAACGCAGGTACGCATTCTCGATTCCACTGTATCGGAGGGAATCCGGCAGGCGGCGGTGGAAGAGGCTGCCGACCTGCTGGTGGTGGGCCGGGGACACGCCAGGGGAAGCGTTTCGCACATCTGGTCGCATCTTTATACGCTGATTCGCGAATCTCCATGCCCGGTTCTGAGCGTCTAAAGAACAGGCGCCGGCAAGTATGTGGCGCCGGTAACGGACGATATGCCGCTGGCGTGGGCAACCTCGCACATCGTCCTACAATCAAGGTGGTAGGTAGATTATGTCGCGGCATGGCATTCCAATCGGACGTCTCTTCGGCATCTCCATAGACCTCGATTACTCCTGGTTTCTGATTGTCGGGCTGCTGGCGTGGATGCTCGCAGTAAGTTACTTCCCCATGCAGTTTCCAGGATGGAGTAACGCCGAATACTGGGCCGTCGGTCTGCTCTCCGCAATCCTGCTCTTCGTGAGCGTACTCATTCACGAGTTGGCGCACTCGCTCGTGGCGCAGCACTACGGCATTCGCGTCCCGCGCATTACGCTCTTTCTCTTCGGCGGCGTCTCGCAGATTGCCACCGAACCCCCGGATGCCAAAGCAGAGTTCTGGATCTCCATCGTCGGACCGCTCACCAGCTTTGCCCTCGCGGCTTTCTTCTGGGAGATCGAACCCATTTTTGTCTCGTCGCAGCCGCTGTATGCGCTGGTCGAATACCTCGCCCTGCTCAACCTGATCCTCGCCATCTTCAATCTCATCCCCGGATTCCCGCTCGATGGCGGCCGCGTGCTGCGCGCCATTATCTGGCGTGTCTCGCGCAACTATCGCCGCGCCACCATGGCCGCCGGCGTCTCCGGCCGCTTCTTCGGCTTCCTGCTCATCTTCATCGGCGTCTGGGAAGCCCTCACCGGAGACATCGCCGGAGGCATCTGGATCGCCTTCATCGGTTGGTTCCTTGAGAGCGCAGCGGGCAGCCAGTTGCAGCAGGAGGCAATGAAAGAACTGCTGGGCGGCCACAAGGTGGCAGACGCCATGCGGCGCGACTTTGTCCACCTCACCGGCGACGTCTCGCTGCAGGATCTGGCGGAGCGTTACATGACGCAACCAAATGCGCACGCGGTTGTAGTCACCGCCCCCGATAGAACCACCGGCATCGTGTCGCTGGCTGCCATGCGGCAGAAGCCGCAACATGCCTGGCCAGAGATCATGGCCAGCCAGGTCATGACTCCACTGGAGAGCGCCGAGACCACAACCCCCGATGCCATCTTGTGGTCGGCGCTGGAAAAAATGGGACGCGGCGGCGTGGATCAGCTTCCGGTCATGGATGAAAGCGGCATTGTCGGCATGCTCTCGCGCGAAGACGTTCTGCACTACATGAGCATGCTGCAGGGTTTCCAGGGATGGAAAACCCTCAGCGGCCGCGCACACTAGCCAAGAAAAATAGCCAGTCTATACGTGCCTTGTCATATCCCCTCGTTCTATGAGGACGAGGCTCTGCCACGGTTTCAGAAGGACGCTGAACCGCCCAAAGTTCCTTCCGCAAAAAGACATCCGCGCCCCTAGAATTTAAGTTCAATTTTCCGCAAAACGCTGCTGTAATAGGTGAACAGTAGCGGCGGGAATGCCGCATTCCCCTTCAGGATTCGAAAGCATGGATCGAAGAGGCTTCTTGTTACAGGGTGCTGCGCTTGCCGGTGGTCTTGCCGTCCCGGGTCTGGCAGAAGCGGCGCAGGCGTCGCCGGAAAATCAGCCCAGCGCCGCAGAGGTCAAAACCGGCGGAGCGCAGCTTGTTCCAGTGCGCGGCGGCAAGTATAAGGTCTGGGTGCAGCGCATGGGCAACTCGCCCATCAAGGTGCTGCTGCTGCACGGCGGGCCGGGCTTTAACCACATTTACTTCCGCTGCTTCCAGGACTTCCTTCCCCAGGCCGGAATCGAATTCTATTACTACGATCAACTCGGCTGCCTTTACTCCGACAATCCTGACGACCCAAGCCTCTGGACCATCGACGGCTACCGCGACGAAGTCGAGGACGTGCGCCGCGCGCTGGGGCTCGAAAACTTCTATCTCCTTGGCCACTCCTGGGGCGGCATGTTGACCTACGAATATGCGCTGAAATATCCCCAGCACCTGAAAGGGATCGTCATCTCCGATATGGTGGCGAGCATGCCGGCCTACGTGAAACACGTCAACAAACTGCGCAACGAGCTTCCGCCGGACGTGGTCAAGACCATGAAGAAGTACGAGGCCAAAGGGGACTTCGATGCGCCCGAATACCAGCAGCTCGTCTTTGGACAGTTTTACGCGCAGCACATCTGCCGGCTCGATTCCTGGCCCGCGCCCCTGCTTTCGTCCATGAAATTCGTAAATTCAAAAATCTACAACCTGATGCAGGGCCCCAGTGAATTCATCATCACGGGCAGCTTCAAGAACTGGGACGTAACATCGCAGCTTCACCGCATCAAAACGCGCGCTCTGCTGATAGGCGCGCGCTACGACGAAATGGACCCCGATGAAATGCGCCGCATTGCCACGCTGATGCCCAATGCACGCGCTGTCATTAGCAGCCGCGGCAGCCACATGTGCATGTACGATGACCAGGAATGGTACTTCCGCAACCTCATCGCCTTCCTCAAGCAGCAAGCATAGAAATCAACGAGCCAGCCGGGCTGTTCCTCTCCAAACGCACAAAGGCCGCGCCAGGCGCGGCCTTTGCTCACTTACTAACTCGCTAACCTATCCGTTCAGTTGATCCTGCAACTTATTCAGCGTGCGATGCAGATCCTTGTCCGCCCGGCGCTGCTCGTCGATCTTGGCAATCGAGTGCATCACCGTCGTATGGTGCTTGTTGCCGAACTGGCGGCCGATCTCCGGCAGGCTGGCCTCCGTCATCTGCTTGGCCAGGTACATGGCAATCTGCCGCGGCACCACCACGTTGCGCGAGTTGTTCTTCTGCTTCAGGTCGCTCACGCGCATGCCGAACTGCTCAGACACTGCGCGCTGAATGGCCTCAATGGTCACTTTGCGCACCTGCATGTCAATGAACTGCTTCAAGCACTGCTGCGCTGAGGCCAGCGTAATGTCCATCTTGTAGCTCTGGCACCAGGCCACCAGGCGAACCAGCGCGCCCTCAAGCTCGCGGACGTTGGTGCGCACATTTGAGGCTACGAACAGCGCCACGTCCGTAGGCAGATGCACCTGCTCGTTCTCCGCCTTCTTCTGCAGGATTGCGACCTTGGTCTCCAGATCGGGCGGCTGAATGTCGGCGATGAGGCCCCACTCAAAACGCGAGCGCAGACGGTCTTCAATCTCGGCCAGCTCCTTCGGCGGACGATCCGAAGCAATCACGATCTGCTTCATGTTCTCGTGCAGTGCGTTGAAGGTGTGGAAGAACTCCTCCTGCGTGCGCTCTTTCTGCGCGATGAACTGGATGTCGTCAACCAGCAGCACATCCACGGTGCGGAAGCGGTCGCGGAAGCTGGTCATGCGGTCGTTACGCAGCGAGGTGGTCAGCTCGTTGAGAAACTTTTCCGCGGAAACATAGCAGATGCTCGCCACCGGCTGGCGGCGCTTTACCTCGTGGCCGATGGCGTGCATCAGGTGCGTCTTGCCCATTCCCACGCCGCCATACAGAAACAGCGGATTGTAGGCGCGCGAGGGACGCTCCGCAACGGCCAGTGCCGCGGCGCGCGCAAACTGGTTGCCGTTGCCCATCACGAAGGCGTCGAAAGTGTACTTCGGATTGAGCTGCGCAGCCGTAAACCAGTCGAAACGGGCCTGCTGAGGCATGCGCGAGGCCGCCGGCGCCGGCGGAGCGGTTGCGGCGTGCGCGGGAACCGGAGCGAAGCCTCCATCCTTCCGATGCGGCGGAATCGAAGGATCTTCCTCCACGGTCACAAAGCTCACATCGTCCAACTCGAGGGAATGAATATCGATGGCTTCCTGAATCAGGTCGCCGTACTTGTCGCCAATGTGCTGGAACTCGGGCGAAGGAACACGCACGTAAAGAGTGCGGCCTGCGGTGTGACTATAACGCGTCGGCTTCAGCCAGGTTTCGAATGACTGGCGGATAACCTTCTTCTCCAGGGCTGACAGGATTTGGATCCAGGGATTCGGTGCCGCTGCTTGTGTAGTTGCAAAAGTCATCTGCTTGCTAATCCTTGCCTGCGACACCCGTGCCAGTCCACTGCGACTGCAAACTTCAGACAACAGCTCTGCCTCGGCGTCAGACCGTAGTCTGACCCCTGCTTGCCGTTGGCCGGCTGCCTGTTTGCTGCTGGTCTGCCCTGATACTTACACGTGGAGCCGCGAATAAAAAAGCCTGTATCGTGGGCGTGCAAAAACTTTTCTAGAACGGTCCCGATAGTAGCACATTTGGAGGCGGTTGCAACGCCCCATTCACATAACTTTTGGGCTATTTTTCGCCATTGCACCACAGATGGTGAAACCGGACTCGACGCTTACTCGCCACCGAAACGGATACTGCATTCATTCTAATTTCTCTACCTGGGAACCGCGGAAAATCATTTGGGTTGCCTCGCGCGCAGACGCTGATCGCGCCGCCCCCAAAGCTGGTTCCGCTGGATTCGAAACGCAACATGCGATACACTTAAACTTTGCCGATAAGGCGCAGATTTGATTCAGGAAACAGGAGCGCAACTCAATGCCTAAGCGCACATTTCAACCCAACCGCCGCCACCGTGTGAAGACCCACGGGTTCAGGGCACGCATGAAGACCAAGGCCGGCGCAGCCGTGTTGAGCCGCCGCCGCGCGGCTGGCCGCAAGCGCGTCTCTGTCAGCGCGGGCTTCCGCGACTAACCGCGTGTTTTCCCATTGACCGAAGCTTCCCGTTCCCGTTTCGGGTCAGTTTCATCCTCACTTGCATGAACGCACTTTCCCAACCTGCCGGCAGACAAACGCTGGTAGGGGCGCGCCTCCGCAAGCACGCCGATTATCGCCGTGCCTATGCAGCGAGCCGCAAGCGGCAGTCGGCGTCGATGAGCTGGTTTCTGGCGCCGCAAAGTCCGGGTGTTGCAGCCGGACCGCGCGTGGGGCTTACCGCGGGAAAGGTACTGGGCAAAGCGCATGAACGTAACCGCATCAAGCGCCGCATGCGCGAAGTGCTTCGCCGCCATGTGGATGCGCTGCCCCAGGGCTTCGACTTGATCTTTCATCCGCGCCGCGGCGTGCTCAACATGGAGTTCGCGAAACTTGAGGCGGAAATTGTTCGTATCCTCTCACAGGCAAAGGCGGAGGCGGCGCGCATTGCGGCCGCGCCGCCGCAAAACGCATCATGACGCGACTCTTACTTGCCCTGCTCGCCTTTTATCGCCGCTGGATCTCGCCCGCTCTGCACATGCTCTTCCCCGGCGGAGGGTGCCGCTTTGTGCCCACCTGCTCGGAATACGCGGCAGTGGCCATCGCTACTCACGGACCGCTGCGCGGCGCCGGGCTGGCCGTTTGGCGGATTTTGCGCTGTCACCCCTTTGCACGGGGAGGCCTTGACCCGGTGCCGCCCGCCCCGCACCCGAGAACTTTTCCGCACAAACCGTTACCATAGTAGGTGTAGAGAGAGAAGGGCGGCCTTTGAGGCCGTACTTCGGAACTGACAGGAAGTAACCCTTGCCCGAATTTCAAAATCCAAACCTTCAATCGGGGGGTCCCGGCGGCGGTAGTGGGGGCGACATGCGCGCCACTATGTCGTTTATGCTGCTGGCGATTCTGCTGTTCTTTGGCTACGAGTACTTTTTCGCCAAGCCGAAGACCCCGCCGCCTGCTCCTCCGGCGCAGACACAGAGCCAGAAGGCTCAGCCGGCACAACAGTCGGCAACATCCGCCCCCGAACAGGCGAGCGCATCGAAAGCCTCCAAGGCGGCTCCGCATGCGGCAAAGGTGGCTCAGCCGTCGATCGTCGCCGCATCGGAAACCCAGACCACGGTTGAGAACGAGTTTTACAAGATCGTGCTCTCCAACCGCGGCGGGCAAATCGAGCACTGGTACCTGAAGAAGTACAACAACGACGAAGGCAAGCCGCTGGATATGGTCCAGCCGCAGATGGCCAAAAAGTATGGGTTCCCGCTTTCGTTCTTCACTTACGAGTCGGGCCTTACCAAACAGCTGAACAATGCCCTCTACAAGGTGACTGTTTCAGCTCCCCAGTCGGCAGCCAACGGCACGCTGCTGCCTCCGGCTTCCGTCACCTTCCGCTACGCCGCCAATGGCATTGACGCCACCAAGACCGTCCACTTCAACTCGAGTTACGTAATCTCAGTCGATGCGAAGGTAACGCGCGACGGCTCCCCGGTGCGGGCGTTAATCTCCTGGCCCGCCGGCCTGGGCGACATGAGCGAGTTCACACAGTCGTCGCTGGCACGCACCATTACATTTCAATCGGCGGCCTCCAACTTCTCCTGGTTGCTGAACGGCAAGGAAGATTCCACCAAGGCCGCGAAGGTGAGCAACGGCGCAACGCTCACCGCGCCTTACTCCTTCGCGGCTGTCTCCGATCTCTACTTTGCCGCGGCCTTTTTGCCCACCAATCCCGAGAACACGACAGTCGTCACGCTCCATCACGCAGTGGCGCTGCCTGCCAGCCCCGGCCAGTCCAACGGCAAGCCGAAAGAGGCTGAGGTCCTCGGCATGGCCATGGGCAGCACGACGGGTGTCACAAAGCTGCGCCTCTTCGCCGGCCCCAAAGACACCACCGTGCTCGGCGCCATCCACGCCACAGGACCGGACGGGAAAGAAAATGGACCGTCGCTCCAGCCTCTGATCCACTTCGGCGTGCTCACCATCGTTGCCAAGCCGCTCTACTATGCGGTGCGCTGGCTGCGCCACCTGCTCGGCCCGGGCCTCTACAACTGGGGCTGGGCCATTGTGATCGTAGGCATCGTGTTGAACCTTCTCACGGTGCCCTCCCGGCTGATGATGATGAAGTCGTCGCTGAAGATGATGCGCATTCAGCCCAAAGTGGACGCACTCAAGCGCAAGTATGCACATCTCAAGATCAACGATCCCAAGCGACAAGAAATGAACACGGAGATGATGCATCTGTACAAGAGCGAGGGGGTAAGCCTCTACGGCGGCTGCCTGCCCATGCTCATTCAGATGCCTTTGCTCTGGGCGATTTACGAGGTGCTGGAGAATGCGATCGAATTGCGCCAGGCGCACTGGTTCTGGCTCTCCGATCTCTCCGCTCCCGACCCACTGTACATTCTTCCCATCCTGATCATCGTCTCCATGTTCCTGGTGCAGTACATTACGCCTTCGCCGGGCATGGATCCCTCGCAGCGCCGCATGATGGCCTTCGTCATGCCGGTGATATTCGGTTTCATGATGTTGCACTTACCCTCGGGACTATCGCTTTACTGGGTCGTCGGCAACATTATCAGTCTGGGTATTCAGATATGGATCAACCAGTCGGGCATGGGCAAGGAGATGCATGCCATTGCCGCACGGCGGGCAGCCAAGAAGAAAGGCAGTCCCCCGCAGCGTAGTCTCGCGCGGCGATAGTGCACGTGAACAGCTTGCTCGGCGGACTGGGCAGCGTCGATGAAGCAGGGTGCCCCATCCTCGCCGCGTCTTTGTTTTTGCGGCTAGGGTGGGATCGATCAGGCCCCATACTTTAGTTTTTTTGTTAGGCGCAACTTGACAGGCTGCAGAAAAGCCCGTGTTTTGAAAGGGCACGACTTTAGTCGTGCCATAAGCAACTCAAAATAGAGATCGGGCTTCAGCCCCTGAGGGATGTTTGTCGGGAGTTGTGTTCAGGATGATGTGTTTTTCCGCAGCCCGCATAGCCGTTTGAGAAAGAGCCATGTTCCGTCAGACTGAAGACATCCGCATTCAATGGACGAAGGTTGTGCTTCCGCCCGTCTTCCTCGAAGAGGAGGCGCCCGTCACCGATGCCGCCTCCGAAACCATCTTCAATACGCGCCAGGAAATCTCAGACATCCTCGCCGGCCGCGACAACCGTCTGCTGGTGCTGGCCGGTCCCTGCTCCATCCACGACACCAAAGCCGCCCGCGAATACGGCGCCCTGCTGAAAGAAGCCATTGCCGAATTCTCCGGCGATCTGCGCCTGGTGATGCGCGTCTATTTTGAAAAGCCTCGAACCACGATCGGATGGAAGGGGCTCATCAACGACCCGCACCTCGACCAGTCGTACAAGATCAATGACGGCCTGCGCCTCGCCCGCCATCTCCTCCTCGACCTTGCCGAGATAGGCGTGCCCACCGGAACCGAATTTCTCGACATGATCTCGCCCCAGTACATTGCCGGACTCGTAAGCTGGGGCGCCATCGGCGCGCGCACCACTGAGAGCCAGGTGCACCGCCAGCTTGTCTCCGGCGTCTCCTGCCCCGTCGGCTTCAAGAACGGCACCTCTGGCGATGTGCAGGTGGCCATTGACGCGGTGCTTTCGGCCGCGCACTCGCACACCTTCCTGGGCCACACCAAGCATGGGCAATCGGCAATCTTCGTCACCACCGGAAACCCGGACTGCCACATCATCCTGCGCGGCGGGCGCAAGACCGTGAACTACACGGCCGACAGCGTCGCCGACACCGCGGCGCGCATGGAGAAGTCCGGCCTGCAGCCGCGCATCATGATCGATTTCAGCCACGCCAACAGCGGCAAAGACTACCGCAAGCAGGCACTCGTCTGCCGCGACGTAGCCGGACAAATCGCCGCAGGCGACCGCCGCATCATCGGCGCCATGATCGAGAGCAATCTGGTGTCCGGCGCGCAAAAGCTCGTGCCCGGCCAACCGCTGGTCTATGGGCAAAGCATCACCGACGCCTGCATCGACTGGAAGGAAACCTACGAACTGCTGAAGGAATTGTCGGCAGCAGTGCGCGCGCGGCGAACCCGCTAACACATCTCCTCGAAGTACACTTTCCTACGCCGCATGTTTGAAGGGCTCAATCTTGCGTCGCCGCCGGCGACTGGCGCGCCATAAGTCGTACTGCGTCTGCAAATCGATCCACAGCGTTGGACTGGTCCCCAGCGCCTCAGAGAGCCGAAGCGACATATCCGCCGAGATTCCAGCTTTGCCGTTCAGAATACGCGACAGAGTGACGCGCGAAACATGCAACCTGGCCGCAGCTTCGGAAACCTGCATTTCTCCAAGCCACTCGCGAAGCACGCGGCCGGGGTGGGCTGGGTTGTACATTTCCGGCATTGTTCCTCTCCCGTCAGTGATAATCCTGATAATCGACCAGGATCGCGTCTTCTCCCTCGAAACGAAACGTCAGCCGCCAGTTGCCGCTCACCTTCACCGCCCAGTGTTGCTTGAGATTCCCATGCAATGGATGCAAATTCCAGCCGGGCGCAGCCATATCTGCTGGCCCCTTCGCCCTGTTGAGCATCGTGAGCTGAAGGTTCAGCTTGTCTGCATGCGCCGGCTGAATTCCTGCCTTGCTTCCGGTGAGAAAGAAATTCTCAATTCCCGCATGCCGGAAGCTCTTGATCATGCGAGTAGTGTAGCGTTACACGATACGAGCGTCAAACCCTCGACGTGTCAACCGAAGGACGACGCCTTTTGCTCGCCCCCCTACGCCTGCCCCATCACCACCGTATGCGGACTCATCGGTATCGGGTGCGCCGCAACCTCGCTGAACCCCGCGTAGTTGTAAATCGCCGCCAGCGCGCTCAGCGGATACGCATCCCCCGCCGCGGTTGATGTAAGCATGGTCATGGCAAAGCTCGCGGGCATGGGCGGCGATACGCGGTCTTCGTTGGGCACAAACTCCAGCGTCGCCGCTTTTCCACCCGGCCGCAATGCCCCATGAACCTTCTTGAGAAGGGTCACGCAGGTCGACTCATCGAAGTGGTGCAGGAAGTTGGTCAGCAGAATGGCGTCGTACGGTCCGCCAAAATCCACCTCGAAGGCAGACCCCGGCAGCATGTCGTAGCGGTCCTGCACCCCGGCCCTGCGGGCGTTGTCCAGGGCCACCCGCAGCACCGGCGCCCAATCCAGGCCGGTGACATGCGCCTCCGGATTCTGCTTCGCAATCTCAATCCCAAACAGCCCGTGCCCCGCCGCAATGTCCAGCACACGCATGGGGCCGTTGTGGCCGTTCAGCACCACCTTGCCCAACGGACCTACCATCGGCGCCATCATCGGCGCCATCGTCTCGGCAAACTGAACCCAGATGGGATTTTCCGGCTCGACGCTGCCATCGCCTGGCAACGTGGTGCGGCCGGCACGCACAATGTCGGCCAGGTGTATGTAAGGCTCGTGCATAGCCGGATTGCCAAGAAACTGCGCAATCGACGCCAGCGACGAAGGCGAACGGGGATCGAGAAACGCGGCGCTCGTCGGAGTGTGCTGGTAATACCCATCCTTTCTTTTATGAAGCACGCCGTGGATGGTAAGAAAATCGCACAGGATGCGTATTCCGCGTTCAGAAGCTTTGCAATGGCGCGCGATGGATGCGACGTCGCCCGGCCCGTCGCCCACTGCCGTGAAAACATCGAGATCGATGGCCGCCTTCAAGGCCGCCGTGCGCTGATGCGCCTGCAACATTTCAAAAACCAGGGCAGGAGTCGGTGGAGCTTCAGCAGAATTCCCAGGGGGCATTCGTAACCTCCTCGTACACCGGGATCATGTTGAGATTAGGGAAATTCCCGGCCAAGTGCACCGAGTGTATCCCCGCCGGGGCAAAACAGGCAATGACTCTAACGTGGTTTCCAGCCAGCAGGATGCGTATTCAGAGCCCCCTCTCACCGAACTTCCCCGGCGCCAGATGCTCGGTTTCCGGATCGGCCCCAGCCCCCTTGCAGCGATAACCGGCTTGTATCATGATCCCAACACAGGACGAATAGTGCGCCATGGCCGAACCCATCACTCTATTCATCTCGGCAGGCGAGGCCAGCGGCGAACACTACGGTGCGCTGCTGACTGCCGCCCTCAAGCGTCGGCTTTCCGTCAAGGGGCAGGCAGTCCGCTTCTTCGGAATGGGCGGCAGCCGCATGGCCGAGGCCGGCCTCGACACGGTGGTCCGGTCGGAAGACGTAGCCGTCATGGGGCTCACTGAGGTGGTCCGGCACCTTCCGCAGATCTACGGCGAGTACCAGAAGCTCAAGCAGTCCATCCGCACCCGCCGGCCCGCGGCGGCTGTGCTCATTGACTCGCCGGAAATCCACCTCCGGCTCGCAAAACAGTTCCACAACCTGGGAATCCCCGTCATTTACTTCGTCAGCCCGCAGCTCTGGGCCTGGAAGAAACACCGCATCCGCCTGGTGCAGAAATATGTCCGGCGCATGCTGGTCATCTTCCCATTTGAAGAGGCGTTCTACCGCGAACGCGGTGTCGAGGCGGATTTCGTGGGACACCCCCTGGCTGACCTGCCCCTGCCGTCCATCAGCCGCGAGCAGTTCGCCGCGGAAAACGGCCTCAATCCCGCAAAAACCTGGGTCGGCCTGCTGCCCGGCAGCCGGTTCAAGGAGATAGGCGCGCACCTGCCGGAGATGCTTGAGGCCGCCCGAGGGCTGGAGCGCCTGGCCATTGCCTTGGGCCGGGAAAGCTACGAATTTGTCGTCCCCCTCGCGCCCACCCTCAACCAGCACCAGCGGCAGCGCGTTGCCGCCCTCTTGGACCGGCTGGCACTGGGAATGACGGTGCGGCTCACCGGCGACGCCCGGGCCACTCTCCACCACGCCAGGGCTTCCGTGGTCGCCAGCGGAACGGCCACCGTAGAGGCCGCGCTCATCGGAAATCCCTTCGTGGCGGTGTACCGCGTTTCGCCTTTAACTTATGCTATTGCAAAGCGGATGGTGAAGGTGGACCATGTGGCAATGCCCAATCTGATCGCCGGTAGGCGTATAGTTCCTGAATTGATTCAAAATGACTTCAGGGCGGCCAACATCGTCCAACAAATGGGGCGTCTGCTACCGGACGGGTTTGAAAGGCAGTCCATGATAATAGAGTTAGAGGCCGTCCGAAGTGCCCTGAAGGCTCGACAGAAAAGTGGTGAGAGCCAAGGCGGAAACGCAATTGAACGTGTGGCGGAGATTGTCCTTGATCAATTCGAAACGGCCTCCTCAACGGCTCGCATCTCGGCGCAGCCCTGCATTCCCATGTGACGCAAAACAAAGAACAACTGCCCACAGGAGCGGGGGCAATACCATGATGAATTGGATTATTTTTTTTAGCCGCCAACGAGACGGCAAATATCCGGGCCCACGGCGGGTGGCCTTCCCGGCCGTGCTGGGTGCCCTGGTGATCCTCTGGGCTGCCGCGATTCCACTGGCGGCTCAGGTGCCGCAGCGGCCCAAGCTCGATATCACCGGTTATGTGATCAACGCGGAGCTGGAGCCGTCCACGCACCATATCTCGGCCACCACCACCGTAACCTTTACTGCTCCTCCGAACCTTGACGTGGTTACCTTCGGCTTTCACCCGGCCCTGAAGGTCACCAAGATCACTGACGCCTCCGGCAAAGTCCTCGACGGTGAGCGCACCGCCGACGGATCCATCCGCGTCACAACCAATACGCCGTTCGTCGAGGGACAGCCCGTTCAGTGGACCTTTGCCTACGAAGGGATAATCACCGGCAACGAAGACGGACCCGTAGAGGGCCTCAAGCTCGCCGCCATTCAGGATCCCATCACCTATCTGCTCTACCCCGCCCGCTGGTTCCCCATGACCGGCTACATGACTGACCGCTTCTCAGCCCAGATACACATCACCGTACCGCAGGGCATACGTGTCATCGCCAGTGGCGCCCAGGGCGAGCCCAAGCCGGTCACGCTATCTGACGGCAAGCCCGGCCAGCAGTGGGACTTCAACTGGGCCAAGCGCGACTTTCCCGGAACCGTGATTGCCGGCCGCTTTGCGGGCCCCTTCTCCGTCGGCTTCGGCAATGTGAAGGTTTACCTCACCATCCAGCACCAGGCATCGGGAAACCAGTTGGCCAAGACGGCAAACAACGTCTTCAACTTCTTCACCAGCGACTTTGGACCGCCCCTCACCCCCAGACTCAACGTAGTTGAGTTACCCACAGGCACCCTGACCTCCGTCTGGGCGCCCGGTCTGGCGGCCATTCCCGGTTCTTACGTAAGCAACAAGGCGGGTGTCCGCTTGCTCGCCAACACCATCGCGCATCAGTGGTGGGGATGCAAGGTAAGCCCCAAGTCCCTCAACGACGCCTGGATCACCAACGGCATGGCCCGCTATGGCGAGCTGATGTACCTCGAGGATCAGAGCGGCCAGAGCGCCCTCATGAAAGCCCTGGAAGACGTCCAGGCCAGCGCCCTCGCCTATGACACCATCCCGCTCTCCAGCATGAGCCGCATCGACCCCTTCTCGCCCCAGTTCCAGTCCATGACGCTCGACAAAGGAGGCATGGTCTTCCACATGCTCCGCGGCGAGCTCGGCAACAAGGTCTTCCTGGCCACCCTCCAGAGAGCGCTCAGCCAGTACGCCGGCCAGCCGATCTCCAGTGACGAATTCGAAAAGGTCGCCGAAGAACAGAGCCAGAAGCAGCTCCTGCCCTTCTTCTCGCAGTGGGTCAACGGAACAGGCGCGCCCCGCTTCACTGACAAATACGCCGTTTACCGCCTCGGCAATAACAAGGGATTCCGGACCATCGGCGAGATCGATCAGGACCTCGATCTCTTCAACATGCCGGTGGAGCTGCGCATTGAAACCGACGGCAAGACCGTCACCCGCAAGATCGACGTCGTGGGCAACAGCTCGCATTACGTCGTCGATACTTTCGGCCGTCCGCGGCGCATCAGCATCGATCCCGACAACTGGGTCCTCAAGAACACCCCCGACCTCCAGGTCCGCATCGCCATCCTCAAAGGCCAGTACCTTGTGGCGCAGGGCGATCTCGTCGGGGCGCTGACGCAATATCAGCAGGCCCTCAAATACAACCCCCAAAGCTCCCTGGCCAACTACCGCATCGGTGAGGTGCTCTTTACCCAGCGCAATTACCAGGCCAGCGTCAACGCCTATCGTGACGCCCTCCGCGGCGACGACATCCCGCCGTGGACTGAAGTCTGGAGCCACATTGAGATCGGAAAAATCTTCGACCTCACCGGTCAGCGCGACCGCGCCGTAAACGAGTACCGGCTGGCCCTGCAGACCAACGACAACACCCAGGGAGCCCTCAACGAGGCACGCCAGTACCTCCAGAAGCCCTACAAGCTCCCGGCCAGTTCCAACTAGCGGGCCCGGCACTCGTCGGTTTCCTAATTGTTCCCACGCTTTTGGGCACCTGGGATACCACCCCAGCCCACGAGCTTCTGAACTTACCCAACAAATCCCGCCCCAAAAACCTTCGGCCTGCCCCCAGGGGCAGGCCGAATCCTTTCCGAATGAAATTCCGCGCCTATTGGCCGGCGGTTACGTAACGATTGTCACCCCAGTGCAGCACGCTCAAATGCACTTTGCCCACCCCGGAATGAACCATCGTGAGCTTGCGCGCCGCCCCGTAGGACAAGTCGATGACCCGGCCCTTTGGTAGTGGTCCGCGGTCAGTAATACGCACAACCACCGAACGCCCGTTTTGGCTGTTCGTGACGCGCACCACGGTTCCCAGCGGAAGCACCGGATGGAACATCGTGGTCGCGGCGGTCATGTCATACATGTTGAAGGTTTCCCCGTTTGCCGTAAGCCGCCCATTAAAGTGCGGCCCATACCAGGAAGCAACCCCCTTATAGGAAAAAATGGCTTCCTCGGCAGGCTTGGGCGGTTTAGGCTCGGCTGCCAAATGATAGGGCAGGAGCTCTGGCAAAATCGAGAACGGCGCCGTGCTCCCCACCTTGGATGTTGATGGTGGAGTCGCGGGTCGAAGGGACCATGGAAGGCGCGCATCCGCATGCACTGTGATTGTGGCGAAAACTGCTGCAGCCACAGCCAGCAGCGCAACCGCCGACAAGCCGCTGAAGAGACGAATTCCCCACAGCGTCTTTGCGTTCAAGTTGCGTGTTTTCCGTGTTTTACCCATTCACCTATTCTACCGATCACGCAACTCCCCAGCCAACCCCAAATGTGGGAGTCAGACGCCAGAATAGACCCAACCAGCTTGCTATGAACAGCTTGCGGGGCGCAAAAAAACTGCGAAATTGTGCAAAAAAATAGCCTTCGGCGAGCCTCTTCTGAAGCTCGCGCGAAAGCATGTTTCAATAGGGGAATCTACGGGAAAACCTACCGTCCGAACCGCTGCTTCGCACCCAGGTTCCCAACGCCTCCGCGAAGCAGTTGTTTCGCCAGTCCGCCCCTGCCCATTTGCTTGAACATCTTGTTCATCTGGGCGTACTGCCGCAGGAGCTGGTTCACGTCCTGCACCGTCGTCCCGCTCCCCGCCGCAATCCGCTTGCGCCGCGAGCCGGAGATGATCTCGTGATTCCGCCGCTCCCTGGGAGTCATGGAATTGATGATGGCTTCCAGCCGCACGAACTGCTTCTCGTCCACCTGGTGCGAGGCCTGGCGCAGCCCGGCCAGCGGACCCACGCTGGGCATCATCTTCATAATCGACTCCATCGATCCCAGCTTCTTGATCTGCCGCAACTGGTCGCGGAAATCGTCCAGCGAAAAGCCGTCGCCCAGCAGAGCCTTCTTCGCCAGCTCAGCGCTCTTCTTCTTGTCCAGCTTCTCCTCGGCCTTTTCAATCAGCGACAGCATGTCGCCCATACCCAGAATCCGCCCCACAATGCGGTCGGGATGGAAAGGCTCGAAGGCGTCCGGCTTTTCGCCCACACCTATAAATTTGATGGGCTGCCCCGTTACCTGCCGGATCGACAGCGCCGCGCCGCCGCGTGCATCGCCGTCCATCTTCGTCAGCACCACCCCGGTAAGCCCCAGCCGCGTGTGAAAGTCCTGTGCCGAGTTCACCGCGTCCTGACCGGTCATGGCGTCGGCCACAAACAAGATCTCCTGCGGTTTGAGCAGTTTCTTGAGCTGATCCATCTCGTCCATCAGCTCCTCGTCGATGTGTAGGCGGCCGGCGGTATCCACAATTAGCGTGTCGCAGCCCATGATGACCGCCTCGCGCCGGGCCTCCTTGGCCAGCCGCTCCACCAGCGCCGATCCGGCCGCATCGCCGTTCTGCTTCCCTTCGTAAAGCCGCGCCTCAATCGACTTCGCAACCACCTTCAACTGCTCGCGCGCAGCCGGGCGGTACACGTCCACTGAAACCAGCATGGGCCGGTGGCCGCCCTTCTTGAGCCATGCGGCCAGCTTGCCGCTGGTCGTGGTTTTTCCGGAGCCCTGCAGCCCGGCCATCAGAATCACCGTAGGCGGCTGCGAGGCAAACTTGAACCGCGCCGTATCCCTGCCCAGCAGGTCGATCAGCTCGTCCCGGACCACCTTCACCACCTGCTCGGCTGGCGAAAGAGCGGTCATCACCTCGGTCCCAATCGCCTTGGCGCGGATATGCTCAATCAGCTCCCGAACGACGTTCAGGTTGACGTCGGCTTCCAGCAACGCCACACGAATCTCGCGCATGGCCTCGCCGATATTCTCTTCCGTAAGCGTCCCCTGTCCGCGAAGGTTCTTGAAGACGCGCTGTAGGTTGTCTGTAAGATTTTCAAACATGGCTCATTACCAGTCTATCGGATACTGTGTACCGTGTGGACAGGTGGCCCACCCGCCAACATGTACCTTGAATAGCAAATACAGATGGAACGCCGCGGTTTCCCGTCAAAAGTGAGGTGAAATGCAATTCGATTTTGGAGACGAAGTAGTTCGGGTAGGAGTCGATGGCACTGAGACCGGACAACCCGGGGCAGTAGTGGAGTTCACCGAGGTGAAATTTCCAGAGCAGATTCAACGATACGGCTATCCTCTTGGGACGATCCTTTGTACAGTTGAATTTGGCGACGGTACTGCACAGATGATTCCCGAATCGGATCTGCGGATCTACGATCCGAGGATCGGTGAGTAATTCATATGGATTCGCCGGGCGCCCCGGGTCTCGCTTCTAAGACCCGGGAGACCACCGAAACCGACGAGCTACCGGCCCCGCCATCTTTCCAACCAAGGATTGAGTCCCCCCTCCACCCAATTACGCATGCCCATCGCGGCCTCAATCTATATGGTGGTGACGCAGCTAAAAGGACAGTTTGCCGTCACGCAAAATCCCCACGACTTCAGCCGGCATGTCCCTGGCTGCATGCTTTCCCCATTCCCCGCACCATAGGCCCACGTATTCCATGGAGGTCAAGGCCAACTGATGAATCTCTTCCGCAGGGGCGGCGCATGTTTGCGCCTGACCGTCCCTTCCATCACATTTCTGCTCCTGTTTTCATTGGTGTTTCTTGCACCCTCCCCGGCTGAGGCACAGTCCGTATCTGCGCAAGCGCCTCCCCTGAGGATTTCCGTCTGGGAGCGGGCACGTATGGACGCCTGGCAGTGGTTTGCCGCGCCGCCCGCCAACAACAGCTACGCCTACGTGCAGTCACTTCTCCGAATCGGCATGGCGCAGCATCTTCATCGCTGGGACTGGAAACTGGAGCTCTCGCAGCCCGCCGTGCTCGACGCGCCCACCAATGCCATTTCCCCGGTCCCCAACCAGGGTCAACTCGGTCTCGGCGCCACGTATTACGCGGCCAACGGCAAAAACTCGTACCCCGCAGCCGCTTTCCTGAAGCAGGCCTTCCTCCGCTTTGATGGAGAAAGCAGCAGCGGGCGTATCGGCCGCTTTGAATTCGTGGCCGGAAAAGAAACCCAGCCCCGGAATCCGACCCTTGCCTGGCTGCAGGCCAACCGCGTGGCCAACCGGCTCATTGGCAACTTTGGCTTCACCAATGCCCAGCGCAGTTTCGACGGAATCGATGCCCACTGGATCCGCGGCCACTGGAATCTCACCGCCCTGGCGGCGCGCTCTGATCAGGGCGTCTTCAACATGAACGGCAATCCCGAGCTGAACGTCGACATCCAATACCTGGCGCTCACTCACTCCCAGGCCCGCCAGCATGTGCTGTGGCGCATCTTCGCCTCCGGCTACCACGACGGTAGAACCGGCCTGACCAAGACCGACAATCGCCCCCTGTCCCTGCGCTCGGCCGACCACCACAACATCCGCATCGGAACCTACGGCGGAGATCTCATCGCGGCCATCCCGGCTAAGGCCGGCCAATTCGATCTCCTATTCTGGGGCGTCGTTCAAAACGGCAGCTGGGGCTCCCAGGCAGACAGCGCCGGAGCCGTCGCCCTCGAAGCCGGCTACCGCTTCGGCCGCCAACCCGCGGCTCCATGGCTCCGCGGCGGATGGTTCCGCTCCACCGGCGACAACAACCCAACCGACAACACCCACAGCACCTTCTTCCAGCTCCTCCCCACACCGCGCCTCTATGCGCGCGTCCCCTTTTACAACCTGATGAACAACACTGACGGCTTCGTGCAACTCATAGACAAACCCACTAGGCGAGTCACGCTCCGCTCCGATCTGCACTGGGTGCAACTCACCTCCGGGCACGATCTCTGGTACCTCGGCGGCGGCGCCTTCGACAACAAGGCCTTCGGCTATGTCGGCCACCCCGCCAACGGCGCCACGTCGTTAGGCACCATCGCCGACATAAGTGCCGCCTGTCAGCCCGGAAGAAACATCAACCTCAACTTCTATTACGGCTACGCCCAGGGAAAGACAGTAGTGACAGAAACCTATCCCACAGGCCACCAAACGCAGTTCGGCTACGTCGAGTTCGTCTATCACTGGAATTCCAGAAAAGGAAGACAGGCACACCCGCAACTCACGGTCCCAGGTGTCGTGGGAAGTGACTTCACCCACTGGGCACCTGGGATACCATAAGGTCGGATACCCCTCCAAGCTCCGCCTGGGCGAGACGCACAACACCTCCCCACTCTCCGCAACAGAGCGAACGCCACATTTACCGCCATTGACGGCCGAATGATTATTTGGATGGTGGCTTGATTCTTGGAGTGTGACGGTTGTTACGCCTACGACGCTTCGAAAGTAACTACGCAAAATCTAAGAAGTTGTCTTGCCCGGCCTTCTATGGGACAACTATAATCGCCAACTCAAGGAGCAGCAAAGCTTTGTCACGATTCAGCGAATTTCCGGATGGGATGCCGCCGCTCTACGTCCCTGCGACCCGTGAGCAATTTGAGATGAATGTAGCCACGATTAAGGAGACAATTCGCAATTCGACCAAAGTTCCGCAAAAAATGAAGTCTAAACTGTGCTCAAGAATCAGCTCAGACCTCTTTATTCACAAAGTACGTCGTAAGACTGTTACGCACATAGGAGGCAAGAGACACGGCCCCCATTACTACACGGCCTCCATCGGTGCAGATTCCTGGGTAATTCGTGACGAAAACCTTCGCCTTCTTGAAGTTCTTGCAGCAGGGGCTCTTGCCGTAACAACATTTACTGCAACTGCCGCTGCTTCTCCCGCCGTACTTGCAGTGAGCCTTGTTTTGGGCTGCGTAGCTCTTGCGGATAGGCTTCGAAAGAAGAAGGTGTCTTTGGATGAGAAGGACTTCAAGATCATCATGGCCCTAAAAACCACTGGACCTTGTTCCGCAGCTACCTTAGCTTCGACTCTCGGCGGTCTCCACATCTTTGGAAATGACCTATGGGATGAGGACGCCACGGTCGCTGCACTGACAAGGCTCCAGGCCGTCAGGGTCGGAGATGGAAGTATCGAGGCGCTTGTAACGCAGGCATCCGACGGACTGTGGAGCGTAAACGGAATATAGGATCTCTGTTGGGCAGATGGCCCCAGTCCCGATCATCATTCCCAACCACACTGACGGTCCCCCTCGACGGGTGCCCCAGGTCCGGGGTCCCCGGCGAGCGATCTGTGCTCGCTGGGGTGGAGGTGCCTCGCCGTTGGGCACCTGGGATACCTCTACAACCGGGCGTCCCACCCATCTCTCTTTCCCAACCGGTCCAAACACACCCCATCCCCTGTCTTGCAGAACCCACCCGAATACCCTATTTGCCCGCCATCTTGACGGCATCCAGCCATGGGCTGGCGGGCGTTGCCATGGGCTGATCCTTCAGATCGAGTCCGCTATGGCCGGGCACTGTGTACTTTGAGAAGAACGTCTCGATCTCGGCGCTCAACTCCTGGATGAGCTGGGCATGTCGCGCCTCTCCGTAGAGGTTCGTGGTTTCGCGGGGGTCCGCCTTCAAATCGTACAGCTCGTTGGGAAAGCGGATACCCTCGAAGGGATAGCGCAGGATTAGCTTGTAACCGTTCTTGCGGATCATCCGCGCATTTCCGTATTCGCAAATCACGCTGTCTCTCCACGCATCGGCAGCCACGCCGCGCAATTGCTGCAGGTAGCTGCGCCCCGGGGAGTGGATGCTGCGTGCCAGCTCCGCGTCCGGAGTGGCTTGCGCCACATCCAGCAGCGTGGCAAACAGGTCGCAGTGATTCACCGGCAGGTCGCACTCCAGGTTGCTGGCAACACCGCCCTGCGGCCAGCTAATCGCGCAGGGGACACGGATCGACTCCTCAAAGAAGTTCTGCGGCACGGTACCATTGCCCTTTTCCCACATGCCGTGCTGACCGGCATTGAGCCCATGGTCGCCGGTGTAGACCACCAGCGTGTCCTTGAGCTTGCCCATCGCCTCCAGCGCATCCAGCACCTTGCCCACCTCGCGATCAATAGAGGAGGCGGCTGCATAATACTCAGCCTGCTTGTGCCGCTCCACCTCGGCATCCGGCGAGGCCGGATGCAGCGCCGTGCCGTGAACCTTGAGAAACTGCTCATGCGGAATATCGCGGAATTCCGCGTCCTTGTATTCCGCAACCAGATCCTCCGGCATATCCTTGTGCGGCGAATGGGTATCCACATAGCCCACAAACAGGAAGAACGGCTTCTCCGCAGTGGCCCGGTCGTTGTAGTGCGCGTGAAGAAAGTCAATAGCTCGCGCAGTGAGCAGCGGCGACTGAAATCCTTCTTCCTGAATGTGCCTGCCGTTGTCAGAGAAGTTCTGCAAACCAAGGTGCGGATATTGCGCAACCCAATAGCTGAACCACGTATCGAATCCCCGGTGCGGAAAGCGGCTTTCCCCGCAATGCCATTTGCCCACCAGGCCGGTATGGTATCCCGCCTTGCGCAGCGGCTCTGAGATGAGCGTCTGCCCTTTAAGCCATGGATAGGCATACGCCTGCTTCTTCTCCTCAATCCAGTCGTGGATGCCGTGCTGCGACGGCATGCGCCCGGTAAAGAAGCTGGCCCGCGCCGGCGAGCACACCGGGCAGGTGGTAAAGGCATTCCTCATCAGAACGCCATTGCGGGCGATGCGGCTCATGTTCGGCGTATGCACCTCGGAGTTGCCGTAAGCCTGCTGCAGCCACTGTCCATGATCGTCGGTGAGGAAGACCAGAATATTGGGTCTGCGCGTAGTGCGCTGCTCTGCCCCCGCGGTGCGCTCCGCCACAGCCGCGCGCGTGCCCAATGCGGAAGAAGCCGCAAAGGCCGAAATTGTCTTCAACAGATCCCGTCTCTTCACTCCCACTACGCTCCTCCTGGCGCCGGAGAGTGGTCGATGCTCCCGGCCGGTTCCCTCTGCCGCAGCTACGCAGATAACTGCAGCACCTGGAAACAGGCCCCAGTATACTTGCGGATCGCGCAGGAGCTGGCCCACACATGTTTTTCGCGGGTGGCCCACCCTAACCCCTGGGATGCGAGTTACCCCACCAACCGGGGGTGCCCCGTCCAAGCTCCGCTTGGGCGGGAGGAGCAACACTTCTCCAACCACAGACCATATATCATTACTCCTAACAAGGCCATCGACATGCCCACGGGACTGCGCAGGTTTCAGCAAACCCGCCAGATGCATTTCATCACCTTCAGTTGCTACCGGCGGCAGCCGAAGCTAAGCACGGCGCGTGCTCGAAGTGTCTTTGAACATTCTCTAGAGCGGGGGGCTGGCCCATGCATGCTCTTCTTCGCCAGTCCAACCACCACCGTGGGTGCCCCATGCATGCGGCCTCTTTTGCCGCATGCGTGGGATAACCCCCAGCCTCGGCTCCCACAATCCCGCTAACTTGCTAACTCGCTAACTCGCTTCGCCCGCCGCAAATTACTTGCAAGCCTTCTTGCCGCCAACCCCGGAACGCCGCACCGGCTCCGCAACAGCTGTAGCGTGACCCCGCCAGAACGCCTCCGCCACCGCCGCCCCAATATCCGGCCGCGGTATCTGCTTCTCTTTTTGAATAATGCGGTAGTACAGCAACGGCCCAAAAAGAAGCGCCACTCCCAATTCCACATCCAGATCCCTGCGCAGCAACCCCCGCTCGACAGCCCGCCTCAGAATGCGGCGGATCATTTTGCGCGGCGGCTCCATCACCCGATGACGCCAGGCCGCGCCGAACTCCTGGTGCACAGTAGAGTACGCAATCAGAGCAGGCGTAATGCGGTTGCGCGCTGCGTCCAGGTGCCCTGGCGGCCGCCGGCAAAGCACCGTGACGAGATCCTGGTACAGGTCGCCGGAATCGGGCTCTTCCGGTTCCCGTTCCAGGCCATGCACAAACAGCATCACCTCCATCAGCAGCGCCTCTTTATCCGCCCAGTGGTTATAAATCGTAGCTTTGCTCACACCTGAAGCCTGCGCAATAGCATCCATGCTTGTAGCATCGATCCCGCGCTCGCCAAACAGATCGAGCGCGGCGCGGAGAACCTTTTCGTGGGCTTTCAAACTGCGCGAACGGGCCATGGTCAGATCTCAATCCTCGAAAAACGATGCGCCCCAATCACCAGCAGCACCGATGCGGCCACCACCAGCACCAGCACATCGACCCGCGGATCGAAGGCAGCCCAGTGGCGCCCCAGCAATGCCGCGCGCATCCCGTCAATCCCGTAAGTCAGCGGATCGGCCGCCGTGGCGATACTCAGCGCCTTGGGCAGCCCGTCCAGCGGAAACAGCGCGCCTGAAAGGAAAAAGATCGGCATCACCAGAAAGTTCATAATCAGTTGAAAGCCCTGCATGTCCTCCAGCGTCGAGCCAATCGCGACCCCCAGCGCCGCAAACACCGCCGCGATCAGCACCATGAATCCCAGCGCAAACGGGATGAACATCCAATTCGCAGGCCGAAAGCCCGCAATGAAGCAAACCACCATCACCAGCAAACCCTGAATAACCGCCACCGTCGCCCCGCCCAGCGTCCGCCCTGCCATAATCTGCAGCCGCTGCACCGGAGCCACCAGCGTCTCTTTTAAAAATCCAAACTGCCGATCCCACAGCAATCCCATCCCCGAAAACACCGAGGAAAACAAAATCGTCATCCCGATCACGCCCGGCGCCACAAACTGAAAGTAGCTTCCCTGCCCCGCGCGCTTGAACACCGGCCCCAGTCCAAAACCCAGCACCAGCAGATACAGTACCGGCTGGCCCAGTGAAGCCAAAACCTGCGACCGCGAGCGCACGTAACGCTTCAGCTCTCGCAGCCAGAGTATATAGATCGCGTTCATCGCCGTCCTCCGCTCCACATCTTCGCAAACTGCCGCATCCTCGCGGCCGGGTCCGCGGTTTCATCGCGGATCGTCGTGCCGGTCAACGCCAGAAAAGCCTCTTCCAGGCTCTCCGTGCCGGTTTGCTCCTTGATCTCCGCCGGCGTACCCTGCGCCACCAGCCGTCCATGGTCGATAATCCCAATCCGATGCGCCACGCGATCCGCCTCGTCCATGTAATGCGTGGTGAGAAACACCGTAACCTTCTCCTTTTCGTTCACGTTCTTCACATGGCTCCAGAGCTGGTTGCGGCTTTGCGGATCGAGCCCCAGCGTAGGCTCGTCGAGAAACAGAATGCGCGGCGTGTGCAGAAAGCCGCGCGCAATCTCCAGCCTCCGCTTCATGCCGCCGGAAAAAGTCTTCACCAGATCCTTGCGGCGCTCCCACAGCTCGAACAGCCGCAGCAGCTCCTCCGCGCGTTTGTGACGCACCTTGTGCGGAACGTGATACAGCACGCCGTGGATCTCCATGTTCTCCCACGCCGTCAAATCGTTATCCAGGCTGGGATCCTGAAACACGATCCCGAAACGCTTGCGGGCCTCCGTCTGCTGCAACTGCGGATCGAGCCCATCCAGCTCAATCGTGCCACTGGTAGGCCTCAGCAGCGTGGTCAGCATTTTTATGGTGGTGGTCTTCCCCGCCCCGTTCGGGCCCAGAAACGCAAAGATCTCCCCCGGCGCAACCTCAAAGGAAACATTGCTCACCGCGGTAAAGGACCCGAAAGATTTCACTAGATTCTGCGCCCGGATCATAAGGACCTCCTGACAAAACAATACTGAACCGTTTAGTTCAGTTTGTCAACCAGGAGACTCTCCGCGCGTCGCAGCCCGATTCGGCGCACACTGGCGAAAACCCGAAAGCGGAAATGGATCAAGCCTTTGCCTCGCCCTGCTGCAACAGATGCAACCGCGCTACCGCGTCGCGCTTTCCGCCATAGCCGGCAGCGTAACGGATCCCATCCGGCCCGAGTTTTCGTCCACCACAATAACCCGCACCGTTCCGGTGGCTTGTGGGTGTTCGATGTGTTCGGCAAATGGAATGCCGTTGCGCAGAAGATTCTGATACGTCGCGGGTGTCACGTTCAGCGCCAGCGTTTGTTCCTTCACCGTCGCATGAATGCCCGTGTCGTCAAGCTGCACCAGGAAGATATCGAGCTTGTCCGTCCATCGATCCTGCTGCTTCTTCACGCTTACGTCACCCGCCGCAATGCTCAGAGAAATTGCCGCGCCCTCTGAGGCGTGCGTCCAGCGGGCGTTGATGCCAATACCGGTCTCATCCTGTGGCTGCCACACCGCCTGCCGGATCCGTTCCTTCAGCGTCGTCGGCTCTTTCGTGTAGAGGTAGCCGGCGCGATAGCGTAGCTTGATTCCGCGCCGCCCCGGAACCTTCACCGTGATCCGGTGGTACTTGCCGTCCGGTACGGTATCGGGCGAAAAGCTGAGCAGATAAGCGGCATTGCCGTCTGCCACCACGCTGTTCAGTTCGCGAATCATGTCACTCGCCCGCGGAAACGCTCGCCCGCCGGTAGCTTGCGCCGCCTGCTGAACCGAAGGCTGAATCGCGTGCATATCCTGCAGCATCGCAGCCTGGGCACGCCCGCCCTTCATGCGAATCTCGTCATTCGCATGCGGGGCCATGGTTGCGGCTGCGGAGCTCAGCTCGGCGCTGCTGTTTTGGAGACTCGCATTCGTCCCTCCGGCTTCCAGCTGCGAAGCGTCCAGCGGATAGATGCTGACGTGCGCGTCGTTCATCGCCTCCTGGGCCCTCATGCCGGCGCCGCCAATCCTGGAGTTGCCAATGTTTGCGCCCAAAGTCTGGTAGCTCCAGTTCACCAGCACGTTGTCGCTGGCCACCCACACAAGATTCTTGTGGCCCGGAATCGCCTTCAGATGCGATGCCACCCCGACCAGCACTCCAAAGGTCGCGCGAGCTGGATCCACTCCGCCTTCCTGCATCCGCTTTGGATCGGGGACGGGAAGACCTGAGCCTGGCATAATCATGGATCCGTTAAGGCCCGCCATCTCGTCGCCAGCGGTCGCAGCATTATTGCCGACCGTATCAAACTGCTGCCGATTGCGCATTTCCGCTTCCTGCGCATTGGCAAGATCCTTGGCACTTGGCATCCACTTACGCAGGGCCGCACTCAAAGCGGTGTGGTCGGTGGTTTCTTTCGCCAAAATTCGAAATCCCAGGCCCGCGCGGACATAAAGGCCCACCGGTTCGGAGCTGGGAAGCCGTTTTAGAAACTTCAGAATCTGCTCGCGGGCATAATTCAAATCGGGAAAATTAAGACTGGTCGGGTCAAGCAAGAGAATCGTCGAGCTTTCCGGCGCCGATGCCCCCGCAGCCTGTGCGCCGCCGCTGCCCACAGCGGCAGGAAGATTCGTGTACAAAACAGCCTGCGCCGCCGTCGCGCCGCTCTGCGGCCTCACAGGCGCCGATCCTACGGGACTGAACGATCGCAGAGCCTGTTTCTTCCCATTGTCATAAATTACGAAATCGTTCTTCGTCAGCCCCATAATCGGCCGGCCCTTCTTGTCCACCGCCGTCACATCCACGTCCACCAGGCGGGCGTTGAGGCTCAGCGAAAATCCCGACTTGCCAGACGCCGGCGGTGGAGGCACAGGTGTCTGCGGAATATTCCCCGGCGCAACCCCAGCCACCTCCGCACCAGAAGGCGACGCGGGTGCGGCTGCAGACATAGCCGGAGGCGGAGTCGCGCTCTTCGCCACCGTCGTGCTGGAAGCCTCGGCTTTGGCCGCAGCGCTTGCCACCGGCGAAGCCGGCTCGACCGTCGGCGAAGCTGACGGCGCAGCAGCCGACGCATTCAACTGCGGTGTAGTCGCCGGAGGTGCTGCACTTTTCGCAGCGCCCGCGCTGGAAGCTTCGGCCTTGCCGGCAGTGCCCACCGCCGCTGAAGCCGATCCGGCATTTTCATTCACGGCATTTGCCTGCTCGGTCGGAAATTCTGCAGAGAACGCGGAAGATTCGGATGAAGCCTTTGCGGGCGCAGTCTGAGACTCCCCTTTCGCATTGTTCGCCGTAAGAATCTGCACGTCGCCGCGGAACAAATGATAGTCGTTGAAGACCGTTTCATTCAGCATGGTCTGCATCTGCGAATGCCTCGCATCATAACCGCCGGTAGTACCGTACATGGCTTCGCGCACCGGAGCCCGAGAGATGGAGACACCTCTGGCCGGGCAGAAGTATTTCTTTCCGCCCAACTTCACAGGGCCGTACTCCACCATCAGCTCCGACCTGGTCATAGGATCTTCGGGAGCCATGTCAGCAATGAGGGTCACCCTAAGAATGGTTCCCTTGGATGGATCGATCGTGATCTCGCCGTGATACGCGGGGAATTGCTTAAAAAGGCTGTGGTCGATGCAGCAGTATCGAACCAGGTAATGTGAGTCGGCCTTGGGCACATTAAAGCGAAATACCGCCTCCAGCCCAGACTTGCCCTGCTCCCAGTAACCCCATCTCAGGTTGCCTTTTGGCAAGTCGCCGTAGAGCACAGAAAAGAGCGGCCCGAATTCACCGAAGGTGATCATCCCGGTCGTCACAGTTTTCCCGCCCTGTTGCGCTGCTTCTCTCTGCACAATCTCTTTGCCATCGCGGTAGAGCACCTTCGCAATGGTCCGGCTGACCGGATGCAACGGGCGGTAAGGGATGATTGTGTTCGTCCTTTCGCTGCGAACTCCGGCCGGTATGTCTTCGTACCGAATCGTGTCCCGGCGCGCAAACAGGTTCGGGAAACGCTTCAGCATCCCTTCGACGTATGTGATGGATCTGGCAATGATCGCGCGCTGCTCCGCGAAACTCGGCGCAGGCTTGTTGGGAATCTCCGCTGGCGGCGGATCGAGAAACTCCGACTGATCCGCGAGCGCCACCAGCGCCTGCCGTGACTTGGGCCCGGGAAGCTTAGCCTCCAATGCAGCCAGCTTTTTGGCGCTCAACCGCTGCGTGAGTTCCAGACCGTACAAGCGCCCGGCAACCTTCGCATCCTTCTTCTTACTGAGAGAAGCAACTTCGCGGCTCAACTGCTCAACAGTCACACGCTTGGCGGCAAACGCCATCGGCGCTGCCAGCAAAGCCACAAGCAGAACAATCGTTGCCTTGGACATATGGGCCCCACAAATTGTACGGCCTAAGTCTAGTCCTATAAGAAGCGCCCCACAATCGAGTAAATCCCATTACTCGCACCTTTCGCCGCAAAGCCGCTGACGGACTAGCCCCGCTAGCTCGCTAACTCGCCGTCAAGCCCTACCCCAATCATCCCCACCCCATCTCCTCTGCCTCCAGCAACTTGCCGCCGCCGCCACGTTGCCGATAATTTCCCCCATCCGGCGCACAATATATCCAGGTAGGGCAATACCCAACCCCCCGGCTCTCATCCCGGAACCATACGAAAGGCAGCGCATTTCACCGCGGTCATTCCCGCCGCGAAAAAATGCGAAAACGTGGCATTTATGCGCAGATTTCGAGCATTAAATATGATCCAAATGGATGAAATAAATGGATTTACGAGAAAAACCGCCTCAGTACTTGAGAAAAAAATTGCAGAATCGCACTGGGAAACTGGGTTTTGGCTCTAACTCACTGAAATAGCAAGATCGCATCCCACCCAGAAACCCATTCTCCCAGTTTCTGTGCAACTGGGAGAATGGGTGCACCGTTCTGCCTTACACTGAAGAGCATCTATGCGACACCTTGCTCTCCTGCTGACTTCAATCGGCCTCGCTGTATCTGCATCCACCCTCTACGGCCAGCCGCGGGCTGTGCCTCGCGCAGGAAATGAGGTCCGCGCCGAACACGCTTATGATGCGGCCGTACGCGGAGGTCCGCTCACCCTGCACGCCTTCCTGCAAAACTTCCCCAAAGGATCGGACCTGCATGTCCACATCTCCGGCGCAGTCTACGCAGAGACCTTTATCCGCGACGCAGCCAAGGACCACCTGTGCGTGAATACAATCAAACTGAGTTTTGCCAAGCCCCCCTGCGTGGGCGCACTGGTTCCAGCCAAAGAGCTCTCAGGCAATATGACCGCTGCAGATCAGGTGCTCTACAACAAGCTGATCGACTCGTTCTCAATGCGCAGCTTCGTGCCCTCGGATGACTGGAGCGGGCACGACCAGTTCTTCGCCACGTTTAAACGATTCGAGGGACTGAGCCGGAGCCATCTGGGCGAGTGGGTAAATAATATTGCCACCCGCGCAGCCTCGCAGAACGAACAGTACCTGGAGCTGATGGATACACCTCCATTCAGCCACGCAACTAAGATTGCCGAGGAGATTGGCTGGAGCAAGAAGATGAGTCGCCCTGACGTGAGCGCGGCGGACTTCGCGCGGCTGCGTCGGGAACTGCTCGCTCACGGCCTGCGCGATGAAGTAGACACGGACCGCGAGGAGGTACGCAGGGCTGAAGCCGAACGCGAGCAGTTGGAGCACTGTGGAACGCCGCAGGCTACGGCGGCCTGCAATGTGGAGATCAGGTATCTTTACCAGATCTTGCGCGGTTACCCGCCGCAACAGGTGTTTGCGCAAACCCTATTGGGATTTGAAACGGTCCAGGCCGACATCCATGCTGACCACGGCGGATTTGTAGGCATTAATTTCGTAATGCCCGAAGACGGCTACATCGCGATGCGCGATTACACGCTGCAGATGAAGATGCTGGATTATCTGCACTCGGTATATCCCAAGGTGCATATCACGCTGCACGCGGGCGAGCTGGCGCCGGGAATGGTACCGCCGTCAGGGCTTAGGTTCCACATCCGCCAAGCGGTGGAGTTGGGTCACGCGGAGCGCATCGGCCACGGAGTGGACGTGATGTATGAGGACCACCCATGGCAATTGCTCAAGGAGGTGGCAGCGCGGCACGTCATGGTCGAGATCAACCTGACCTCGAACGCAGTAATTTTGGGCATTAAGGGCGACGAGCATCCGTTCCCGATCTATCGCGAGATGCATGTCCCCGTGTCACTCTCGACCGACGACGAGGGTGTAAGCCGCATCGATCTGACGCATGAGTACGTGATGGCAGCACGAGAGTACCATCTGAGCTATAAAGACCTGAAGCAGATCGCGCGAACCGGTTTGGAACACGACTTTTTGCCCGGCGAGGACCTATGGGCACAACGAGATAATTTCCACGTGCCGGTGCCTGCATGCCGGGGCCAGGTACTGGGTGGGTCAAAACCAACTCCCGCGTGCAAGGTGTTTCTGGACCGGAGCGAAAAAGCCACGGAGGAATGGGAACTGGAGCGCAGATTCCGGACATTTGAGGCAAAATTCTGAGCTGAAGTGACCGTAAAAGGAGCGTCAGCCTCTGTGCTTTTCAAGGCAATTTGCTCTTCGACAGTACCGCGAACTGACCTACACTAATGCGCATGGACAATGAGCGCGTCCGCGAAATCTGCCTGAGGTTGCCGCATGTGGCGGAGACGGTGAACTGGGGCCATCAACTCGTCTTCTGGGTGGGTGATCGCGGCATTGGCGGCAAGATGTTTGCAATGACTGATCTGGACGGGACCGGGACCTGCGTGCTTCTGTTCCATTGCGGAGTGGAGCGATTCCACGAGCTTCTCGAGAATGACGGGATTATTCCCGCACCGCACCTGGCCAGGGCGCATTGGGTGGGGCTGGAGCGGTGGGACGCACTGCGGCCTCGGGAGATCGAGGAAGAACTGCGGTGTGCGCACAAACTGATCTACGAGAAATTGCCGAAGCGGACGAAAGCGTCACTGGAACTTCCAGAGAAGGAGCGGAAGAAACCGGCGCGGCGGGCGAAGGCAAAGCAATGACCACGGGAACCGGCAGGCAGCGAGCTGCGTATCTGTTGAGCGAGATGCTGTGCGGGGGCACAGCCGCGCGATGAGGCGCTGAAGCCATGATCAAGTTTCTTCTGTGGTGCATTCTACTGGTGTTGTGCTGGCCGCTGGCGCTGCTGGCGCTGGTGCTGTATCCGTTGGTGTGGCTGGTCCTGCTACCCTTCCGGCTGGTGGGCATCGCCGTGGGCGGCGCCCTGGATTTGGTGCGCGCAATCATCTTTCTGCCCGCGCGGGTGGTAAGGGCGATCTGAAGCCGAAAAGCAGCTTTTCTTCTGATAAGATAAGGAAGTCGTGGGGCTGTAGCTCAGCTGGGAGAGCGCCTCGTTCGCAACGAGGAGGTCAGCGGTTCGATCCCGCTCAGCTCCACCATCGAATCGATAATTTGCGGCGTCCCTTTCGTTTACCGTCGCGGTTACACCGTTGTTTGTGGCGTGACCTTCCCTTGAGTCCTTTGAATCGATATCTTGCAGCGGCTTCATCGCGGCCGATTCAAATGTATTTGCCATACTCGCGGAAATCCCGGAGGGCCCATCGTGATTGCCGTGCAGCGAGCTTCCTCGAAAAGAGCAGTCATGAGTCCGTGGATGTGGAAGCTGACATGGACGATAAGGGTTCTGAAGAACTGGCTCGTCTATATACAAACGACTTTCCAGCCTCGCAGGTGGAAGCCCACGGCCGTGCCCGACGTCAATATTGAGAACACAAGCATTTGCAACTCGCATTGCGTCTTCTGCCCCAACGACATCATGCAGCGGCCAAGACAGGCAATGAAGACGGACATCTTCGGGAAGGCTGTCGCCGAGGCGATTTCATTGGGCGCCACGTCAATCAATTTCTCCGTGATGATTGGGGATCCCCTCCTCGATCCTCAGTTGCTGGAACGCGCACGCCATGTCAAGTCGTTTTCGCAGGTGCGCGAGACGGGCTTCACTACAACCCTCCAGTGGCTGCACAGGTTCGATTTGAATGAATTCTTCGACAGCGGCTTCGATTGGATTGTCGTATCCACGGTTTTGTCCGGGCGTGAGCAATACCGCAATTTCTTTGGTGTGGATAAATACGATCAGATGCTGGTCAACCTGGTCGCACTGCTCACGGAAAATAACAAGCGCAATAAACCGATTCAGGTTCTGTTGAGCATCAAACCGACCCCGGAACGCCGGAAGGACATCGTGAATCATCCCGATTTTCAACGGATCCAGGCCCTCACGAGCCAGAAGCTTCGCGGGCAGATCGGCCGGGAGAGATTCTTCGTAATGGACTGGGGTGGTGCCGTGAGTTTGCCGTCTTACCTTAAACCTCGTCCACTGTGGCCGCGCAGGCATCGCCCGTGCGGACGCCTTTTGCGGAACCTGATGGTCTATTCCAACGGCCACGTTTGTGCGTGCGATTGCATCGACTTCAATGCCTCCAGTGAATTGATCCTGGGCAACGTAGCTCAAATGTCGCTTGCCGAAATGTGGAACGGAGAGCAGATCCGGAAAATTCGATCCGATTGGAGAACGGGCAGGCGGATCCCGGCCATTTGTTCAAAGTGCCACACGTATCGCCCGGGGCCCGTCAACTAATAGAGCCTGATGCGGCGGAGCGTCAGCAGAAACGGGCGGTGGACTTGGGGGACCGAAAAGGACGCAACCAGTCCGAACATGCCATGGCCCAGCACAGGACGGTAGCACTCGCGGGTGTTGCCATTGGTTTCAAAGTACAGACAGACTGCATAACCGGCGAACAAAGGCGCTAAAAATCAGCCCTGTCGGCATTGGCCCTGACCTCCTCAGGCATTCTGCTTATTCGTGAGGCGTTCGGTGGTAAATCGGCCACGAATCTGATTCACGGCGACCACCCAGGGAACAAATACGGAGAACACGAAGCGAGCAAGGACTGCCCTGAGACCAAATCGGGGCAGGAAGCGCCAGTCGCGGCGGAAGGCGTACCAGAGCTCGAGCACGAAAATCGCTCCAAGCGGGATCCA
Source organism: uncultured Acidobacteriota bacterium (assembly GCA_963830225.1). Lineage (GTDB taxonomy): Bacteria > Acidobacteriota > Terriglobia > Terriglobales > Acidobacteriaceae > Telmatobacter. The sequence continues at coordinate 232,643 of CAWHLO010000003.1, forward strand.
GGTCCTGCAGAGGAGCACGAGAGCAAGAAACTGGACAACGCAGCGAGCGGCGTTCCGAAGCATGCGCGCCCAGCGGACGCCGGCCTGGCCGTCGCTGAGCGCGTAGCGGGCCATCTGGCGGCAGGCCGAACGGAAGGTGTTCTGCGGCCGGTAAAGCGCCTTGGCATTGGGCGCAAAGTACGGACGGGTACGGCTGCGGGCTTCCAGATCAAAAAGAGTATCTTCACCGAGAAAGACGTCTTCAGGAAAGCCGCCGATCTGGCGCCATAGCTCTTTGGTAAAGGCCATGGAGCGGGCGGTGCAGGACTTGGTAGGCTCGGTGGGCGCCAGTTTGATGCTGAAAAAGGGTGCCGACGCCACATCCCAGACGGTATAGCCATCGGGATCGAGGCACGAGCCGCCGAGGGCATATTCGGCTTGGCCGGTAATGAGCGGCCCGGTAAGATTGGCAAGCCAGTCGGGAGCGTAGGCGCAGCCAGCGTCGGCGCAGGCGATGATCTCCGATTTGGATGCAGCAATGGCGACGTTGCGGCCGCGGGAAAGTGGGCCCGGCGAATGCTTCAGGTTGCAGGTTTCGTCATGGATGGCGACAAGCCGGGGGTCGGCGGCCTGCGCGGAGGCCAGCCATTCCCAAGTCCCGTCTGAGGAGCCGCCATCGACGACGATGACCTCGGCGGCCGGGGGGTTCTGCGCCAGAAGACTGTAGACTACGCGCCCGATATCCTGGACTTCATTGAGGACTGTGGCCACGACGCTGACAGGCTGCATGGGGCAAGTATAGCGGCGAAGCCAGGGAAGACTGGCAAATTGACCCGGATTGCCGGTTAACGATAGAATCAAATAGTTTGGCGCCGCGCTCCTGTTTGCGGGAGCGCGGGATTGTGTTGGGCTCACGCCGCAAGCGGCGCGTGTGCGGCCCGCTTCCGATGCAGTTACCGTCTGTATCCGCCCCACTCGAGCACACGGAATGGATCGCGCTTTCAAACAGAAGCGCTGGAGGCTTTGTTATGTACGCAGTGATACGCACCGGCGGTAAGCAGTACCGAGTGGCGCCCGGGGATGTACTGAAGATCGAAACAGTCCCATCAGCGGATCAAACCGTGGAATTCAGCGATGTACTTGCGGTTTCAGGCGAACCAGGAACGCTGGCTAAACCGGCCAGCGCCAAGGTGATGGCAGAGGTACTGGGCGAGGGCCGCGGCGAAAAGGTGCTGGTCTTCCACTACAAGCGGAAGAAGCAGTACAAGAAGCTGCAGGGCCACCGACAGAATTTTACCCAGGTACGCATCAAGGCGATTGAGGCCGATGGTGTGACCTACAGCGAAACCGCAGCCAGTTAAGAACAGGCAGCTTTTTAGCTCTCAGCCATCGGCTTTCAGTCTTTTGCTGTACGCGCCGGGAGCTTTGAAACACAAAATTTACTTCCTGAGAGCTGGCAGCTGACAGCTGAAAGCTTCTTCAAAGAGGATTCGGCAATGGCACATAAAAAGGGCGGAGGCAGCTCCTCAAACGGACGCGACTCGAATGCACAGCGGCTGGGCGTGAAGGCCTTTGCCGGTCAGGTCATCCCCGGTGGATCGATCATCGTAAGACAGCGTGGCACGCGCATCAAACCCGGCCCGAACGTGGGCATCGGTTCGGATGACACGCTGTTCGCGAAGATAACAGGCCGCGTGAAGTTCACCGACCGCGGCAACAAGGGGCGTTTTGCCTCAATCGAACCGATTGCAGCCGAGTAAGCTCGCGGACAAAAACCACATTTCTCAAGACGCGGCGTCGCCCCGACGCCGCGTGATTCCCTTTAAAACATTTGCCACGGTGAAACAGCAGTATGTGTCATTGCTGCAGTGGCTGTGTACGCGGCTGACGAACTGTCATCATCCGTCCACGCTACTGCACTGCGCGTGAATGGGGGCGTGGTGCAAGCAATTCTGTAGACCTCTCGCTTACACTGCAATCATATGGGCTTGCCCGAGCTTTTGCGGGCCGCTGTGCCGGCCCTGCCCGGACACCTTGCTGAATGGCAAATCGCGGCGGCGTACACCGTGTTTGTCGCCAGCTACCTGGTGTTTTCCCTGGGCAAACTGCCTGGTATGAAGATCGACCGGCCAGGCGGAGCGATAATCGGCGCGGTGCTGATGGTCGCTTTCGGCGTCGTGACTGCCGGCGAGGCGCTGCGATTCGTTGATTTCGGCACGTTGGTGCTGCTGTTCTCAATGATGCTGGTCGTAGGTTGCCTGCACCTGGCAGGATTCTTCGACTCGATTGCATGCCTTGCAGTTGCTAAACTGCAACCGCGCTATCTACTGCCGGCAATCATCTTCTTGACTGGCGGGCTTTCAGCATTTTTCGTCAACGACATTGTCTGCCTGGCGATGGTGCCCTTGACGCTGCTGGCGGCGCGGCGCATGGGGCTCAAACCGCTTCCCTACCTGCTGGCGGTGGCCACGGCCTCAAACATCGGCAGCGTGGCTACAATCACCGGCAATCCGCAGAACATGATGATTGGATCGTTTTCCGGCATCAGCTACCGGGCCTTTCTGGCGCACCTGGGACCCGTGGCACTTGTCGGTCTGGCTCTGGACTGGCTCATTATCCGGTGGATCTTTGGGCGTGCTGTGCCGGAATCGACCGGGGAACCAATCGGCGAGATGCCACAGATCCGAGCACGCGATCTGCGCAAGCCTGCCATTGTAATTGCTCTTGTGTTGGGCGGATTTCTGGCTGGCTTTCCGCCGGCAATAACGGCAGCTGCAGGCGCGGCGCTTATGCTGATTACGCGCACTCGCGAGCCTCGGCAAGTCTACGACGAGGTGGATTGGGGTGTGTTGGTGTTTTTCGTGGGCCTCTTCCTGATTGTTGGCGGAGCGGAAAACGCAGGATTGACACACTACCTCTTCGACATTGCCAGGCGCCTGAATATGCAGAATGTGGGCGTATTTACGGTGGTAACGGCAGGACTTTCAAATATCGTGAGCAATGTGCCGGCAGTAATGCTGCTAAAGCCCTTGGCGGCAGGCTTAAACGGCGCACGAAACGGCTGGCTGGTGTTGGCAATGGCAAGCACACTTGCGGGCAACCTGACGATTACGGGATCTGTGGCGAACCTGATTGTCGTGGAACGCTCGCGCGGCGAGATCCACATTGGGTTTTGGGAGTACTCACGCGTAGGGATCCCGGTGACGCTGGCAACACTGGCAGTGGGCTGGGCGTGGCTCAACTGGGTGCGGTAACGCAGGAGGCTGACGCAGACGCATCGGAGAGAGAGAGCATACTGAATAGTTCTTGAGGAGAGAACGATGGACCTGTCAAAAGAGATCTTGAAAGACGTTGCACTGGATGAAGTGGCGCCGAAGAGAGACCGGCGCGGGCCGATAGATCATTGGGCGCCGCATATTCTGCTTGAACGCGCAGCGTATTTGCGCAAGATGGCCAAGGCAGGCGACGGCCAGGCAAGCGAGACACTGCGCGAGTATCCGCGGCATGCAGCAATGCTATCTTTCCGAAGCCGCAACGGCGAGGCGGAGGTACACGAGCGGTTTGCTGACCTGTTTTACGTGCTGGCTGGCGCAGCCACGCTTGTAACCGGCGGCATCGTAAAAGGCGCTCGTAGCGTCGGTCCCGGCGAAACACGTGGAGAGGCAATTGAAGGCGGGACGAAGCAGGAACTGAAAGCCGGCGATGTGGCGCATGTGCCGGCGGGAACGCCGCATCAGATGCTGGTCTCGAGCGACAAGACCGTAACGTCTTTTGTGCTCAAAATTCAGGAAAACGATTGACGGTGGGAATGCCATGAGCTGGCAGATGACGCTCTGAAACCCCGGGGAACATCGTACACGCCTTCCCCGGGAAGATGGAGCGGGAGACCGGGATCGAACCGGCGACATTCAGCTTGGGAAGCTGACGTTCTACCACTGAACTACTCCCGCACTTCGGAACCAATAGTCTATAGCGCTATAGCGAAGATCTCCATTTGCTATCCGTTTTGATGGAATTTCTGCTTAAAGCACTTCCGACTTTCCCGCTTTGAACAGCTCACCTAACGGATGGAAGATGGCAAAAAACGGTTCCAAATCCAACTTCAAAAAGTATACCAAGGTTGACGGTATCCGGCGCTTGGTCGTCCGGCTGAGGCAATGCAGGGCTTCTCTTCGGTCACCCATGAACGATGCACAACGCATGGGAGTCAAGGTGAATTTCTTCGAAATTGGCACAACCGTCTGGATTCACAAAGGTTGGCGATCAATTTGTTGAGCCGCGAATATCAATGAAACGCAATCATTGCCTGATTCCCGGCAGTCGACAGACCAAAACGAGCGGCATGCGAGGCAGCAACCGCTAGTTTATTGCTGGAAGCTTGGTGATCCTCCAGCCTGCTTCAATGCGGTCTGAACCTGTTGCATCAGTTGCTCAACTTTCTGTCGGTCCGGATACTCTGGATGTTTCTGAAGGAGTGTTTGCCAGGATTTCAGCGCAGTACGGCCCTTATGCTCGCCCTGCCATTGCACAACACCCATGTTGAACAAAGTCTGGGGATAATCCGGTTGATACTTGAGCGCTGTCTCATACTCGCGGATCGCTCCCTGCGGGTCGCCGCCGTACCAGATGGCAGTGCCCATATCCGTTCTCACATCCACGTTTGCCGGTTGTATCCGGAGCGACTTCCGGTAGTATTCAATCGCTTTATTCCAGTCATGATTGTCGTAGTATTCATTCCCGATATTCACCAGCAATGCGGCATTGTTGGGATCTTCCTTGAGACGATCCAACATGGGCTTTACAGCAGCTTCAAGCCGCGCTTGAGACTGCGTGGACGACACCGATTCGGCCGGCTGATTGTTGCTATTCGGGCCGGCGGGGGTGGGCTTTGAAGATTGCCCACGGAACAGGTAACCGATCGCCACGCCTATTGCAAGAATCACGACTGCTACGGCCCAAGCCGGCACTCTCGTTGTATTGCTGGGTGGTATTGCAGACGAGTTTCGTGAAGAAGCGTTCATATTTACCTCGCGAGTCCTCTAGCTGGCAATGCAGCATTCGGGTCCTCTCTGTTGATCCAACATCTCACTACGGTTTTCTGCCGCCATACATAAATGCGGGAGCTTCTGGATCTCAGCTATAACATCGTAAATCGACGCAAGCAATTCAGCGCTCACCTCCGTGCCCAGCAAGCCTTTTCCTAGCTGATCTTTCATCTTTCCATCGTGGCATATACTGCCTGTTGGAAACGTCCCTGATTCGAAAGTGGTGGCAGTGTGCTCTTACCGAACTCGGCGACAGCATTGAAGACCGCAGGTACATAGTTTTGCGTTTCTAGAGGCAATGCCCTGGCAGCAGTTGCAAACGCAGCTCCTCCTGTTCGCGCCATCGCCTGGTGGACTGCCTGCTCCCCAGCGTTATAGGCAGCCAGGGCCAAGGGCCAACTGTGGAACTCCGCGTAGAGGTCCCTAAGGTATTCTGCGGCGGCACGTGTCGACTTCATGACATCGAGCCGCTGATCCGCCTCCGCATTCACGGTGAGGCCATAGCGCCGGGCGGTATCGGGCATGAGTTGCCATAGACCACGGGCACCCTTGGAAGAGAGCGCCGTCGGATTTCCTCCGCTTTCAACGAGGACAACCGCGGCCAGCTGCACGGGAACGCCAACCTGACTCAAGATCGGTTCGATTTCGGGGAGAAACCGTTTGACGCGCTTCCAGGAAGTATGTTCAGAGGGATCCGAACCCGTATGCCGCCCCGGGCTTGGTTGCATTGGGTGCAGAGCCTCCGTGACAGGAATGGTCTGATGGGACTCAGCGACACTCATCAGCGCTTGTGAAGCTGCCTCGTTCAGGGCAGAATCATAAGCCGCAAACGGGTCGTTACTGTGCGGCGAAGTGACCTGCCGGGTCGCGCTGCGATCTGCAGCAGTGGCGGGCGGGCAGGCCGCCAAGATCAGCACAGCGGCGAAACAGGCCAGTGTGCTCTGCCGCAGCCTGATTGCATATGCAGCTGTTGGATGCTTCATCACTTACCTGCCTCCCCCGAAGCGGGCAAAGGTTGCGGTTCCGGACTGGGTTCCGGTACCCCACCGTGCCCATGGCGCATCTGCCATCCTCTCCACATTTCGTAGATCACAGGAATCACAATCAGCGTCAGTACAGTCGACGTGACCATGCCACCGACCATGGGAGCGGCAATACGCTTCATCACGTCAGCCCCGGTTCCATGACTCCACATAATCGGCAACAGACCGGCAATGATCGCAGTTGCCGTCATGGCGATGGGACGAACGCGCATAACCGCTCCCTCGATAATCGAGTTATAGAGGTCCTTATGAGTGGCCATCTGGTTTTGCGCCAAGCGGCGCTCGTAGGCTTCATCGAGATAGACGATCATGACTACACCTATCTCAGCCGAGACGCCTGCCAGCGCGATGAAGCCTACCCACACGGCCACACTCGTGTTGTAGTGCAGCAGGAAGAGCAACCAGATACCGCCTATCAAGGCAAACGGCAGCGAGAGCATGACGATCAATGTCTTGATGACCGATCTGAAGTTCGAGTAGAGCAAAACAAAGATGATCAGGATCGTCAGAGGTACGACATATTCCAGTGTCCTTGCAGCACGCTGCATGTACTCGTACTGTCCGGCCCATTCCAGATAGTACCCGGCCGGAAGCTTGACCTTTTCGTTCACGACCTTCATCGCTTTCTGGACGTAACTTCCAATGTCCACGCCAGATACATCGACATAGACATAACCAACCGGTATGCCTTCTTCGGTCTTGATCACCGGCGGCCCCATAGTCCTCCGGATGGTTGCCAGTTGCGACATGGGTACTTGCGCTCCACTCGGAGTGGGCACCAGAACCCGATCAAGCGCCTGCGGGTCGGTACGATAATCGCGCATATAGCGGACATTCACGGGGAACCTCTCAAGGCCGTTGATGACGGTGCTGATGTTCTTGCCGCCGATCGCGGTTTCGATCACATCCTCGACATTACCCACCGTCAATCCATAACGTGCAATGGCATCACGGTTAATCTTGAAATCAAGGTAATAGCCGCCAACCACGCGCTCGGCATAGATATTCCGAGTGCCGGGCAGATCCTGCAAATCGTTCTGTATCTCCTTTCCCAATTTCTGGATTACGTTCAGATTCGGACCGAAAATCTTGATGCCCAGGGGAGTACGGATACCGGTGGAGAGCATGTCAGTGCGTCCTTTGATCGGCATGGTCCACGAGTTTGACACGCCCGGAATCTGAAGCGCTGCATTCATCTTGTTAATCAGCTTTTGCGGAGTCATGCCTTTCGGCCACTCGCTTTGCGGCTTCAACGTGATGGTGGACTCTCCCATCGCGAGCGGAGCAGGATCAGTTGGCGTATCTGCCCGACCACCTTTACCGAAGACAGAGAGCACCTCAGGAAATTGTTTGATGATCTTGTCCTCTATCTGTTCGAGCCGGACGGTTTCTGTAATCGACTGGCCGGGTAGGCCCATGGGCATATACATCAGGCTGCCTTCGTACAGTGGGGGCATGAACTCCGATCCCAAGCGCCGGAAGGCCGGAATGGTAACCAGGAGCGCCGCCAGCGCCACAAAGAGAACGATCTTGGGAAACTTCAGGGCCAGGTGCACAAAGGGCTTATAGAGCCAGATGAGGAAGCGATTCACCGGGTTCTTATGCTCAGGCGCGATCTTGCCTCGAATGAATAACTGCATCAGCACTGGGACCAGGGTGATGGAGAGCAGTGCCGCGAAGGCCATGCAAAATGTCTTGGTATAAGCCAGGGGCTTGAACAGCCGGCCCTCCTGTGCCTGCAGCGAAAAGACCGGAATGAAGGAGACGGCAATAATCAACAGGGAGAAGAATAGAGGTTTGCCGACCTCCTTGGCCGCACCCACAATCACTCTGCTGCGGTCTTCCCGCCTGCCTCCGGCCTCCCATTTTTCCAGGTGTTTATGCGCATTCTCGATCATTACAATGGCGCCATCCACCATGGCCCCTATGGCGATGGCTATGCCGCTTAAGGACATGATGTTCGAATTCAAATGAAGGTAATACATTGCAATGAACATCATGAGAATGGCGACAGGCAGCGTGAAGATAGCCACCAGCGCGCTTCGGAAGTGGAAGAGAAAGAGCAGGCAGACGATGCTGACGATGATCATTTCCTCGATCAGCTTCTCGCGGAGCGTGGCGATCGAGCGCAAAATGAGTTTGGAGCGATCATAGACAGGAACAATACTGATCCCCTTGGGAATCGCATTCTTAACCTGTGCAAGCTTCTCTTTCACGCGGTTAATCACGGCCAGCGCATTTTCACCGTAACGGGCAATGACGATGCCGCCAACGGTCTGGCCCTCGCCATTCAGATCGGCTTCGCCGCGCCGCATGTCCGGACCCAGGTGAACATCCGCCACATCGCGCAGGTAGATCGGGGTGCCGTCGCCGTTGGTGCCAACCACAACCTTCTGAAGGTCGGCCACCGAATGTATATACCCGAGACCCCGAACCATGTACTCGCGCCCCGTGTATTCCACCACACGTCCACCCACTTCGTTATTACTTCTTCGAATTGCCTGGATCACGCGATCGATGGAGAGATGGTAGGCGAGCAGCGTATTGGGATTAATAGATACTTGATACTGCTTGACGAAGCCGCCCACGCTGGCTACTTGCGAGACGCCGGGCACACCCTCAAGCCAATAGCGCAGATACCAATCCTGAAATGTCCGAATCTGGGCAAGATTGTGTTTGCCGGTCTTGTCTACCAGCGCATACATATAGACCCACCCAACGCCGGTAGCATCCGGACCGAGCGTAGGCGTCACTCCTTGCGGAAGGCTGTTTTGAACTCCCTGCATGTATTCAACAACCCGTGAACGCGCCCAATAAAGGTTGGTATTGTCCTTGAAGATCACATACACAAAAGACAGTCCAAAAAACGAATAACCGCGCACCACCTTCACATCGGGAGCGGAGATAAGCGCCGTCACGATGGGGTAAGTTACCTGATCTTCAACCAGATCCGGACTGCGCCCCTGCCACTTTGTGAAGACGATAACCTGCACATCGGAAAGATCCGGGATGGCATCGAGAGGCGTATGCAGCATGGCCCAGCTTCCCCACACAACAACGAAGAAAAGCCCCAGGAAGATAAAGAACTTATTCTTGCTACTCCAATCAATAATCTTATTGATCATGGTTCCCGCACCTTCCCGGTTGTGGATGTAGCTTCCTTCAGTAAGTCACCCAGACGCATCAGTACACCGCCATGCTGCGCAATGAACACTCTTGCGCTCTTCTCAGAGGAAAACGCCAGAATGCTGGGAGAACAGCGATCGAAGGAGCGCAGGTAGACCGTGCCCCTGTCTGAGCCTGTCTCAGCCGGCGACCTGCGCGTACACAGATTCACCGAACTGCCCTCCACAAACCACGCTTTCTCAGGTTCCATGAGCTTGCCGTTTTCAAAATCTGCCACCTCGACCACGCGCAGCCGCTTACCCGTCTGCTGCGCCTCGATGATCGCGCACCGCACGCAGCATGTCTCATATTTCTTTCCTCCAATGGTGACAAACGCCCGCGTTTGGGAATGAATCGGACGACCGGAGAAAGGACAGATTTTTGTCTGCTGCTGACGCAGCAAGTACCACGCACCGCCCAAGGCAGCAGCCATTACCGCCAGTCCGAATACCGCTGCGAAAATGATCCTTGTCCGCATCGCAAACCTCACTTTTTCTTGCTCTTCTTCATGCCCGGCATAGAAGCCATCATCTGCTTCATGGCTGCGCCCAGCCTACTCTCGGAATCGATCAGGAAGTTTCCAGACTCCACGATTTTCTCGCCGGGTTTCAGGCCAGCCAATACCACCGTCTGCCCATCGAACTGCTCGCCGATCTTGATCTCTCGTGGCTCAAAATAACCGTCCGGTTTGGCCAGAAAGACCACCTGCCTTGTTCCGGAATTAAGCACTGCTTCACTCGGCACGAGGGTTTGCACGCCATAATCGATCTTCAACTTCACATTGGCGTACATATTGGGTTTCAGCTTGTAATCAGGATTGGGGAACTCGAGCCGCACTTTGATCGTACGCGTTTTTGGATCGAGTGTGGGATAAACGTAGGTTACTTTCCCTCGATAGGTCTTGCCAGGCAAATAGCTAAGCTGCATCTGAGCAGGCTGGCCGACGTGGACGTATGGAGCCTCGTACTCAAAGATATCGGCATAGACCCAGATTTTCGACAGGTCAACAATGTCATAGAGATTGGTCTGAGGCGTCACATAAGTCTGCTCATACGCATTCCGGGAAGTCACAAAACCATTGATGGGTGAATACAGAGTTATCACCCGGGCCGCTTTTCCTGTTGTTTCCAGGTTCTGTATCTGTGCATCGGTGACGTCCCACAGGCGCAGTCTTTCTCGCGTTGCATCCAAAAGCGAGTTCGCTTCTGACGCAACGTCTTTGTAATTAGTTTTAGAAAGTTCGTGCTGGCCCTTGAGTGCAATCAGATACTCCTGCTCGGTAGACACCAGGTCAGGGCTGTAAAGAGTAAAGAGTGGTTGACCCTTTTTAATCTCCTGCCCCGTATAGTTAAGAAAGACCTTCTCAATCCAACCTGCGACTTTGACGTGAACGTGGGCAATCTTCTCTTCGTCCATGTGCAACATACCGACTGTCTGGATGGTCCTTACCATGTGGGCGCGACGCACGGTCGTGTAGGTTACGTTGATCTCCTGCTGCGTAGCGGGGTCAAGCATGACGGTGCCCGCAGGCATGCTTTCCTCTCCCGGCATCTTCATCCCGGCCATCTGGCCGTTGGAACCGCCTGTCGAAGCGGCCGGCGACTGTCCGCTTTCAGACTTGCCGGACATATCCATACCCGGCATGTTTGCCTTATTGTTGGATTTGGCAGAGGCGTTCTGAGTGGTTGCCGATGAACTTGCATCGACGGTGGCTACCTTGTGCTGCACAAACCAGTACGCGGTTGCGCCGCCAAGCAGTATTCCCGCAGCCAGGATCGCCATACCTGAAACCAGCGCGCGCTTTGGGAGATTCAGTTTCATGAGCACTCCTTGTTAATCCGTCAGATTCCGGTTGACCAGCGGCTCAAGCCTGGCCAGTGCGGTCTCAAAGTTGCTGAGTTCCTGGTAGTAGTTAACTTCGTAGTTGAGGACATAAATGAAGTTATCAAGCATGGAAACGAAGTCCACCTTGCCTACCTCGTACGCGGACATCGCGGATTCAAGGGCAAGGGATGATTGCGGCACGATGGCCTTCGAATAGAGGTTCATAAGCTTCTCAGAAGCTGTCGCGGCGAGATACTCTTGCTTGATCTTGAAATCAACCGTGGTCTTCCGAGCATCGAGGCTACGTTCAGCACCGATCAGACTGTGACTTGCCTCGATCACGCCTTCGCGCTGTTTGCTGCGGAAGAAAATGGGAATATTGATGCCGACCATGAATCCGTTGGAGTCTTGCAGATCAGGGCGCTGCTGATACGAATAGCTCACTGAAAAATTCGGCTTATAGGCCTTCTGAGCAAGCGCAACGGCATCGCGCCCGCTTTCCACCATGCGCCGGCCGCGCTCAAGACCCGGATCGTTGGCATGCGCCAGTTGGTACAGTTCCTGAAGACTGGTTGTGAACTTTGGAGGAGTAACCGGTGCCGGTGGCGGAAGCGGGGATTCAGGGTCTCGATAGAGCAGCGTATTGATTCGAGCTTCGGCAGTCTTCTCTTGCTGTTCCAGAATGATGAGCTTTTGATCGATCCGCGAAACCTCAATCTGCGCTCTCAAGACATCCTGCTGAATACCCTTCCCTACACGATAGCGGGCCTCGGCTATGCTCTCCAGCTTTTCGAGCAGGTTCTTGTTCCTTTTCGTGATCGCAATTGCTTTCGTGAGATAGAAGTACTTGTAGTATGCCGTCTTGATTTCAGAAACCACTTGCCGGCGCGTGTGTTCGGCCTCCCAGCCGCTCGCTTCCGCCTGGCGGTCTGCGATTTCACCGCGAAGCTTCAACTTGCCGGGATACGGAAACTTTTCCTGGACCGTGAGTCCCCGGAAGCTGGGAGGGAAGTTGTGCTGAACATCGAATGGTGCGATGTGTCCCATCCAGCCGCCAGAAATCGTGGGGTCAGGTAAAGCACGTGCCTGCGGAACGCGGGCACGCTGCGCCTGAAAACGCTCAGCCGCACTCTTGATGGCCGGATTTTGGGCAAGCGCGATCTCAACCAACTGTTGCACAGTTACCTCAGAACCTGACAAAGCCCGATTGTCCAGAGAGGAGCTTTGATGCTGAACCATAGCGGGTGTCGCAGTGTGTGGCAAAGGCGCAGCCGGCGTCTGAACGTGCGATCCTGTGCCTTGCGGGCCCGCCTGCGCACCAGCCACGGCAACACATGAGACCAGGACAACTGTGATCATCCAGAACCCACGCTTGTGTAATCCGGTCATGGTTATCTGGCCCCCATCTGCTGTTTGTCCAGCTCATTTGTCGCTCCCGAGGAATACATGGACAAGCCTTCGGAGTGCTTGTAGATCTCATCTGTTGCCCGGTTCAACAGTGAGCGCGAAATAGGTGTTTTCAAATCGAAGGTGTAGGCGTCACGATATCCGAACACGTATAGGTGATATAGGTCGGGATTAGATAGGGTCTTCAGGTCGGCCCATCGCCAGCTTCGGCTGTCGTCCTTGGAGTTGGTGATGTAATCGATGCCTCCGCTACGGAATCGCAGAACGCCGTTGGTGCCCCTGGTAAGGGTGCGATGACGGACGGGAATGGTGGCGATGGCCGGCGCCGAAGCGTCTGGATCTGCATTCTGTACGGGGCGGCCGATGTGTGCGGCCACGGCCGCCGCCACTTCGGGAGGAAGAGCTTTTGTCAGATCGAACTTGTAATGCTGCGTACCTGGACGATGCCAGCTCCGGTTCACGTAAGTGTCGAGCTCCAGACGATGCGGCGCCAGAAATGCAGTGTGGATGTCCTCGAATGTCCACCGCTGATCGTGTCCGCCGGAAGAATGGAATTCCACTCCCTTCTGGTTGATTACGAGAGTGCCGTGTGCTTTGGTCCATAGAGGAGCCCGGTGCTTTTGTGCCGGGCTCTCCCAGTGCACGGCAGGATAGGCACTTGCCCCGGATTCCGCGCTCTCCTGTGCGCCACTTGCACTCGCCGGGTTCCATACCAAAATAGCCGCGGCGATCAGCGCAAAGACAATGTTTCGACTTCGAGACAGTTTTCTCGAAAGCATGGGTCTAATCTCCAAATCGTTGTTTCTCCGCCGCCTATGAGGAGACGGAACTTTACTTACCTGAATGAACGGAGAACTGGCGGCTCGATGCAAAGACAGGGAGCGTCAGTGAAGAGGAACGGAGCTAAATGAGAAAAGTGGACAGAACTGCCTGCGGGGATGGACCGCTTCGCGGATTCACCATGCCGACATTTGCATAGTGAAACTGCATGAGGCGCGCGGGAAGAACCACGGCACCGACACTAGAGCTTGCGATGGCAACCGGGGGCTCCGTCGACTGATGATCGACTACCGCAAAGAAGGAGGGCGCGTGCATCCGGCAGCACGGGTTCGGGGCACCTTTCATCCCCCGGTGGCCGATCTCTCGATTGCTCGACATCTTCGCCATTAGCGGACAAAGGGCCCCATCGCAGCACGGCATGGAACGCATGCTTTGCTGGCACGGTATCGCTGCAAATGCAGGCATACCCGACAGAGCGATCAGCACCGTTACCGCTACGAGTTTGGCGAGATACTTCACCCTTTCTCCATCCTAGTCTTCGGCACATTAAAAGTCTGTGATCTAAATCACGAGACGGGTGCCATTCCCACTCGCATCCTTCTTCCAGTTCGCAATTTGTCGCACTCCATCGGTATTCTTATGAGCACGTTGAACGCCAACCTCGGACAGAAACCGGATTCTGCAAAGCCTTTATGACTGGGGATTTGCGCAAGGGCGAAGCGGCGCTGTACTGTTAACTCGCGGCCAGACGCCGCATATAGGCCACCCATTGCCTGATAACGGGCAGCGAAAAAGCCGTAATCAAAGCACACGTCCACTATACGGGCTACGGCCATTTCTTGCTCGTCAAGTAATTTCCCGTCCCGGGATACAGGAGTCTTTACGTCTGCGCAACCGCTGGCAGGTTTGCGTGAATTGCGTTATAGCCATGAGTGAGGGCACCAATTCTGAATTGCGTGGTCGCCCGTCTTCATAGACCCTACGAGAGACTTCTGCAAATCAGTGAATTTACACCATGGCCAGACCCATCGGCGTCAGCACCAGCATCAAACGATGGTCCCGCACAGGTACATCCTGGTCCGGACCGATCTTCGAAGCCCGGCGCGGCGCCTCAACGTGCTTACGGGTGGGATACTTCTGACTATTCATAGCCTTTCATGCGCCAAGGGTATCGCCGTGCATGGCAGCGGCGCAAAATCAAGATAGAAAAATGTGTACTACGTCAGGACTGGAACAGTATGCACCAACGCGATGCATTCAAATTCGTTAGGTGTCCGGATCCTCACCCCACCATCATCGAGAAGACTCTGGCGCATAACACGCTCCCGTCATCTTAGACTTAGGGCCTGTTAACACTACCAGGACGGTGGTGACAGGAGCCAATTTTTCTCAGTTCGAGGAGCGAGGAGCGACGCATACCGGGTGTCTGCTAGCGACGACCGACGAAGAAATGAGGGAAATTGGCCCCGTCCCGGAGGGTTGCGGCGAAAATCGAGCCATACTTCGTTGTCGTCCTCGACTGTGGGCCCGCCACAGCCTTCGGACTCCGCCTCGCCTTGCCCGATTTTCGCTCGCAACGCCATCCGTTCTGGTAGTGTTAGCAGACCCTAGTTTGTGGCAATCCGTAGGACGAGTGATTTGGTGTCTGGCAAAGCGAACACGGCGGAAGAAGTATAAATTCAATTGAGTGATATGACATAAGGTGTCCTGGCTCCAGCAGCCACCTGAAGTAGCACGACCGAACCGAATCGATCGCCTGTGCCAGAGCAGTTGACATCTGGAGCCAAAGATAGAGCGAATGGAGCCACTTCAGGCAGCCTCTTGCCATTGGAGTAAATGCGCTGGGCAGCGGTGTGAATCCTGGGCAGATAAGTCAACAGTAGGCTGGCAGAACTTCCGGATGCTCGGTAAATGGTGATCTCTGTCTGGTTATTCTTGCTCTGTGCGTGGTTGTCTAATCCAGGTCTTCGCCCTTCTCGTGGTTATAGGTTTCTCCGTCATCGTCATACAATGCCCAGAGCCGCCAAAGATAAACACTCGGCCTAAACAGCAGACCCTCAATCGGACTTCCCTTCCCCATGGATTGCACCCTTCCATTTCGCTTTACGTGAGCAATCCAGTGAAGGTTGGTTCAAGATGCAGCAAGACATACGCGATTTGAGCCGGTTTTGGGCCGAACCCATTGTAGCTGTAAACAGACGATGCGTGGTGTATTCAAGTGGTGAGTCGGTTTCGAGAAATCGGTTTTAATTGCCACACCGATAGGCGCGCAATGTTGGCCGTGCTGCCGTTCCAACGCAGGTGCAGATTCTGCGGCCTTTTGCCGGAATAATAGAAGCGCTTGGTGTAAGCAGTCTGATGGTTTACGAGCACTTCGATCACCGAGCTGTCGACATAAAGATGGAACTCGATGTTCTCCCCTTCATCAAGCACCGTGGGGATGGGACGGGCGTCAATGAACACTTGCTCAGGACGGTTCGAATCGTATCCCAGCGTGAGCCATGGATCTGCATTTCCCCCGGGGCCGGACAGAACCAACTCGAAGGGCTTTCCCGCTTTCTTTACAGCGCAGAGGATTTCACCGCAGCACGCTTCGACTCTCAATGATTCAATCTGCTTCCGGTTTTGCTCATCGTCCACTGCAATGACAAGAGACCTTTCACTACCTCTAAGGTTGTTGACCTCGGGCGTGACACTAAACCGGAGGCTGCCGTCCCTGGCGAGAGATAGCACGCGCGGCAACGACATCATCCCGGCCCAGCCGGCGTCCTTGTACTCGGCCAGCGGGCGCGTTTCCTGAATCCAGCCCCACAGGATGCGGTTGCCGGCTTTGTCCAACTGCGTTTTCGCGGCATAGTACGCACCGTAATCTACGATCCCCGCATGCTCGGGATGAAATGTCATTGCAGCTTCGTCGAGCTTGCCGCTTTGCCAGAAGGTCTTTCCCGCAGTGGAGAAGATGAGTATATGGCGATCACCGAGAGGAAAGAACTCCGGACACTCCCAGACTTCCCACGGATCGAAGGGATCGAGGCCGGCAAGGCCGCTCCGGTCGCGGCGACTGAGGATGTGCATGTAATCCCAAACACGCAGGTCTTTAGATCTGTAAAGCAACACCGCGCCGCCCTGGTTCGCGATACCCGTGGCAATCACGGTGTACCACCAATCACCCTGGCGCCACGGCGAAGGATCACGGAAGCCGTTGACCTGAAGACGACGCGGCGGCGCGGCAATTACGGGCGTTGGCACTTTTGTCCATGTCTTCAATTCCGGATTGTCTGCAATAGCGAGGCACTGAGATTCGAGCAGCGGCGGGTGACCGTCTTTAATTGTGGCCTGGTCCAGAGGAACGGCTCTTACGCCCGTGTACATCATCACGACGCGGCCATTCTGCACTGCGGCCGTACCAGTAAAGCAGCCGGCGGAGTCGGGTCCTCCGGGTGTGGGCGAGAGTGCGATGGGAAGATGGCGCCAGTGGACCATATCCGGACTTACGGCGTGACCCCAGTGCATGTCGCCCCAATAAGCTCCTTCGGGATTGTACTGGTAGAACATGTGGTATTTGCCGTTCCAGTAGACAGGTCCATTAGGATCGTTCATCCAGTTGGCCGGCGGCAGCAAATGGTATTGCGGGCGCAGCGGATCTGCTGCCAACTCTGCAGAAGATGGGCGATCGGAGAGCGAGGTGGCATGAGCGCTCACAGCCCACGCCGGCAAAACGCCCATAAGCATGGCGAGGAAATTACGACGGTTGGTCACCTTATCCGCTCCAGCATGAAAAAGAGCCATGACAATTTGAACAGACATCGCGGAGTACCGCCAATCCGGACCGCGGAGGAAGGAATTCGGCTGGTACCGCTTCAAACCCCCTAAACCCCGCCTGAGAAATCATCACCTGGAAACTAGTGCGGGCTCTTCCGAGACTACGGTTGCGCGTGCGGCGGGATAAGCAGCGTAAGGGCCTGTGGCACGGGTTCGATTCTGGCGGGAAGCGAGCCCAGCACCTCTCCATCGGCCTCAACGAAAATAGTTGCCTGAGAGCCATTGTGCGGACGGCACTCCACGCTGTGAGCATCCACATGTTCGATCTCGCGGGAGAAGGTGTGGCGGCCCGCCACCACTGCAAGCAGAAAGCGAAGCCAGCGCATCCGATCGCGGGTCTTGAATGCAAGCAAGTGGAGATCGCCGTTGTGCAGCGTGGCGCCGGGCGCTAATTCGCGCAAAACCCCACCGAAAGAACGGACCCTCACCGCAAGAAGTTGTGAAACTGCCTCAATGCGGGTAACGCCGCTGCCATTTACTGAAAACGAAGTTTCAAAGAGCGGAAGCGGATCGGTAGCCCAGATGCGAAAGCCCTCAACCAGATAGACAATATAGCCAAACCGCCGCTTTAGACCCGCATCGAGGCGGGACATGAGCAGCGCATCGGCGCCTATGCCGGCGGCTACGAGGAAATAACGCGATGCAGGCTGACCGGCACCATCCTGAAAATGAATGCGGCCTACAGGAACGCGCACCGGGGCGGCTTCCATAAGCTTGCGTGCGGCGCTGTCCGGCGATCCGATCAAGCCAAGATCCGCGGCGAGAGCGTTGGCCGTACCCAGTGGAATCACGCCGAGCGCGACCTCAGTACCCACCAATGCCTGCAGAATTTCGTGGACTGTACCATCGCCACCGCAGGCGAGGACGGTGTCAAATCCTCGGTCCGCCGCGTGGCGAGCTTGCACCGTGGCGCTGCCCGGGCCATCGCTCTCCCACGCTTCAGCATCCACACCCTTAGCCCGGAGTACATCAAGCGCCTTGCGAACCGACGCAGCCCGACGAGTGGAATATTGTCCTGAGGCCGGGTTGTAGATCAGTGCGGTTCGACGCATCGTTTGCGGGACCCGGCCAGCTTTTGGACTCGATCAAGCAGTTACGCCGGGTTCATACCTTTATTTTCTCAGATTTGGCCCAGGATGCTTTTGACAACTCCAGTGTGAACATCTCCTTTTTCTTAGATGACGACAACTGTAGTGAGGGCATCGGAGGGGAAGCAGGATACCGGGGTACCGGTGCTGTATGCGAAAAGCACATTTGCAGAAATCATCTGGAATGATGAAGTTAGGGGGCATACTGGAGTACTGTGTCAGTACCGGGGACCACTGGATTGAAGGAAGTCTCCTGGAATGTGACGGTTAGGTCTCGTACTGGGACACAATGCCCACTTTTCTCTTTTTTGAGAGCGGAAATTGTGGCTTCTTCCAGCGTAAGTTGTTCTTTGAGTCACTTTGTTGCATTGCTTGCCTCCAGAATCCTCTTATACATAGTTGAGGATTTCGCGGATCGCCGTCGCAAACGAAGCAGTGTGTTTCGCGGCGAATTCGGGGTGGCATTGGGCTTCCGGATTGACCAATTCGCTCCGGATAATGGCCCCGCTTACCCACTTCCATTGTGCGACGGACAGGGGAAATATTCTGCAAACCGGCGGTGGAGATAAGCAGTTGAGCACAGGGGAGATAGGACCGCGCGGTTGCGGCTGGTCTTGACAAGTCGTGGGGTGCACCCCTCGGATGAGACAGCCTGAATTTTGGCAGTTTGCCGTGAACACGTGGCGCAGAGCAAGGCCGCACCTGTTCTGATACACTAGATTTCGTTGCCGGATAGTTGACTTGATACCAAAGGGTATCGAAGAAGCCTGAACGGACTCCGATCCGGCGCGTGGGGACGTAGCTCAGTTTGGTTAGAGCGCTGCCCTGTCACGGCAGAGGTCGCGGGTTCGAGCCCCGTCGTCCCCGCCATAGATTCTAAATAACTTAGAATCAAATGGCGACCTAAATTGACAGAAAATCCGGGTCCGATAAGGGTCCATTAGGCTTCAACCTGAGTTTTCTACGGGTCCATCTCACCCGCTTTATGCCCCACGCCGGGAATCATCATCCTTACAACTTTGCTTTGTGCGGCCCGCTTGTTCGAGGTCACGGCCTGCGTGTACACCTCAAGCGTGATCCTGCTGTTGGCGTGCCGTAAAAGCTCTTGGACGGTCTTCAGATCTTCCCCGTTGGCCTTGAGCAGTGTGCCGAAGGTATGGCGGAAGGTGTTCCAGCCGATGTTCCTGTAAATGCCGTTTGCACGCGCGACCGGCTTGATGTACCGCTTCATCAAATTGTCCGGCCGGTAAGGCTGCTCACCCTTCATGGTCGGACTGGCAAAGACCCAATCCTCTTGCATGGGATAGGGACTCCTCTTGCGCCACTGAAGCAGATCCTCTGCCATGTAGCCGTCGAGTGGAACCGGCTTGGCGAGGGCTTCAGTTCTGCAATCCCCGATCTTCTGATGCCAGATCGATCGGGTCACACTCAGTTCAAGATTCTCGAAATCCACATCCACCCAACGGATACCCAGCAATTCGCTCACACGAAGTCCCGTGGCTGCAGCCAGTAAAACCAGTGTGCGTTCCCGCGTCTCTCCATGCTGCACTGCGTCTGCATGCGTGGTTTCTTGATCCAGCAACACGCATGAATCCCTCGCATACCTATGCGCAGGCACTTTGAGGAATCACTCCCTGGCCACGGGATTGTGATAATCAACACGATCCATTTGATTGAACTGATGCGTACAAAGCTTTACAACTATTCGCTCTTCAATCTGGACATTCCTGCAATCGTCTGCCGCATCGCCAGTGAGACCGACAACGCTTCGAAGAATCTGCGGCGATTCACGCTGCCAAATGGGAAGCCATTCAAGAAGGCTGTTGATCTTATGTATCCCTTCATCAAGAACAAAAAATTGTGGCCATACAGGCAGGCGTGGAATACTTCGACGATCTACCGAATAGGCAGCCAAGCCTGCTGTTTGCAGGACTTGCCTATCGCGAGCCGAAATACATTGCGCTTTGGCGAATCTTGCCTCCCGATCCGAAAACAACCGAGATACTCCGGAACTTCCCCGTCCGCCTGCCGTTGCTATGGGTGACGCCGGTCTTGTGCATTGAAAGCTTGACTTCTCGAGTTGTGTAGCTACGTGCTTCAAGCACCTTCCTCTATTGAGAAATAGTGCCTCCAGGCTCAAAGCCCCGCCGCAATGCCTGACGGTTGCCTGAGTCTTGATGCTCTCTTCATCAATATCTTTTCACCCGTCAGTTGCGATCCCGCTCTTCTTCCAGATACTCCACGTATCCAAGGAGTGCGCCCCAGTGGTAAAAGCGGTCGCTGTTCCGAACGTCGTCGCCGGTGCCTGTGATTGCGTTGTAGTTTTCGTGTACGTGACGGTTCTCTGTCCATTCCTTCAGGAAGAGCGCGTACGACTTCTGCGCGAACTCCTGTCGCACCTGAGGATCATCATAGTTAGACAGTCCCAGGTACACCAGATAATTCATCGGACCCCAAATACGTCCGCGCCAGTAATTCTGGTCGTGAAATGCCGGATCGTCGCGTTCGATCGAGGGAATAATCCACTTTCCCCAAAATTCCTTTGGGTTGAGCAGATGCTTCTCGATCATCGTCTGCGCCTGTTCCGGCGTGGCTGCGTGGGCCAGCATCGGGTAGAAATTGGTCGGCGACAGGCGTGTGTTGAACTGTCCCGTGTGCAGGTCCTTGTTAAGAAATATGCCCACCTTCGGATCCCAAAGCGTCTGAAGCTTTGTGCGATAGCGCGCTGCGCGGTCTTTGAGCTCGCGTTCGATATCCGGTTTGTTCAGAGTTTCAGCCATCTGTGCCAGTGCATCACAATCGGCGATGTACATGCTCATCAGACCAACGTCAGCATACTCGAGCGTGTGGGTTTGTGGGTTGTAGGTCGCCGTATCGTACATTGGGCTGTTATCCAGCCCCGATTCAAGGATGGCTCCAACCCGCGTTCCGCGGGAGTTGTCTTCGAGATTGCCGGGAGGGTTTTCGCCATCGCTGCCCCATGCCAGATATCCGTCGATCTGGCGATGCAAGTTCCACCAGCGATTCCAGCGCAGCAGCGGCGGAAATGCATCCTGGAGGAACCAGCGATCATGGTATTTTCGGTAGAGGCCGAGCACGGTGATTGCGCCGACTGGCGGCTCCGATCGGTCGAAGCTCTTCCATCCACCGCCACGGGCGTAATTGGGCACGAAGCCTTCGGATGTCTCTTCACGGAGTGTTTCCAGGGCATTGGCATAAGCAAGATCACGGTCGCCGATGCCAGCCATGGTGGCGGCAAAAAACGTATCCCAGTCAAAGATTACGTAGCCACCCCATTTCACGCTCCACACGCGGCTTACGGGAGAGATGACGCGATCATGGCTCGGCTCGTAAATTGTGTCCCAGCCCAGGGTGGTTTCAATCGCATCGACGATCGGCGCCTTCTTCCCTGTACCCAGGGAACGCTCGTAGGCTTTGTGCTGTGCTTCGATTGCCGCCTGGATCTCAGTGAGAGTGCGCCGCCTGCCCGTGCTCACTCCCACGGGTCCCGTCAGATCGGCCGAGAAATACGGCCCTCCAATCGGAATATCTATCAGCTCGTTTTTCGCCGACGAACCAGAAGGCGCGCAGGTGCAGAAGACCGGAATTGTTCCCGCAGAGCCGCGGGTTTCGATGAAATCGGACTGGCGCTTCGTTGTGCCTTGCCGGTTCCACAGAAAATCGACGGTGAAGACTATCGTAGGCGGAAGAGCGGATGCACTCTTGCCACGTAGAGGCGTTGCAAGAATGACCAGATCGTTTCCGTCATGCGCGCTCTGTATGCGCCAGGCATCTCCGTGCCACATGACACTCATGTCCGAATAGCTACCGTTCCACGAGTGGGGTCCGGGCGTGACCTTTTCGGCGCCGGGTGTCAGCCGGCCGATCAGTGCATTCTGGAGAAATGCGTCACTTGCCTCGGTGGTGTTATGTTTAAGCCCCGCGTGGATTGCAAGTCCTTCGGGCAATAGCACCTGTGTCATCACGCTATCCACATCCCAGGTGTTCCAACCCTGTGCCAGATGTTGCTGCACCTGCCGGTAGGCCGGGGACTCTGGAGGAAGTGCACTTTGTCCCGGGGCGAATCGCGAATCGAGGTGCACAGCCTGTGCGCAGGTACGCGGAAGGGCCGAAGTCCAAGTAATTGCCAGCGAGAGAAACAGAGATGCAACCGTTCTACCATGGAACGCTTCCGACACAGTCATCTCCTCGGTCTGTCAGGTTCGCGGACAGACTCGTTTGCAGAGCAACATTATCCACGCCAAGGTTACCACCGACTTAGCACTTGCGCCGTGCGCCGAGGTTCGATGCTAGAGCGGGCGGAAGACGGCCGCGCTCAATTTCTCAAAGATAACTGCATGGGGGAGGGCCGGCGGTTTGGCCGCCGGCTCTTCCTTGTGAGGTTAGAAACTAGCGCGCAGGTGCAACTGCAGACTGCGAGGAGGTAGCTGGCTTGTGGATTTCCCGAACGTGCTGTCGGTAAGACTCGAGTCGACAGATCCGAGGTTGGTGCGGTTGAAGAGGTTGAAAACTTCACCCTTGGCCTCGATCTTGATTTTCTCCGCAAAGAACCATGGAGCGTTGAAATATTTCTCAAAGGTGAAATTCATGATTTTGTATCCAGGGTTGTCGTAGGTATTGCGGCCAAGGTTCCCTGGCACTCCAAGAGACGGCGATGGGAAAGCGGAGCTCTGGAAGATTCCGTTGAGGAATTGCTTCTTCGACTGGCCGCTAAGGTGACGTCCGAAGGAAGGCTCGTTTGGTAAATCGTTGTTCAAGCCGTCGGCGTTGTAGTCGCCGCCGGCATCCCCAACGATGGTTGTGCCCTGCGGGCATTGATCGTTTACGAGGGCCGCATTGCCGCTGCAGACCGGAACGAAGGCCGAGCTATTGTGAACGGTGAAAGGTAGACCCGTATACCCGACCCAGACGCCGCCGAACTCCCAGCCGCCGAGGAGAGCCTTGAGCGCGCGGCTGGAATACGGACTGGGAACATCCCAGATGCCGTTGGCCGTGAACTGTTGGCGGATGTCGAAGTCGGCACGTCCCCGCTGGTATGCCAGATCGTTCGATATGTAGACATCATTCGTGTTAGAGGTAATGGAACCACTATCGAGCGATTGAGCCTGGCTCATCGTATCCAGGGTTTTGCCATAGGTGTAGATACCCCGTAAGGAAAAACCATTGGTAAACGAACGGACGACAGAGACGGAACCGTAGTTTCCAAAGGAGTTGGCGTCTGAATTACCCCACGCAGTCCCGGAGAAGTTGGGATTGAGACGCGTTAGTACGTTGTTGTTTTGGATCAGATCGCCGGCAAAGCGATTGATGTCGTTGTTGAATTCGAGTAGATGATGCGCTTCCGTGCCGGAATAGTTCAGTTGCATAATCAGGTTGTTCCGGAACTGCTGCTGCACGCTCAACGACCAGGCCTCTACTTGTTGCATCTTGAAGTCAGGATTGTAACCACCCATGCCCGCCCGCTGTACGACACCATTAATGAGAAGAGCGCCGGTATTCGGGTCAATCGTAGCGTTGCTGGTGTCCAAAACTGGGCAGCTCACATTCCAGGCACCATTCGGAGTGCAGATAAAAGGTGTTGGAGTGGGCTGGCCCGCGGTGACATCGTCAACCGGCGTGAAGTAGTTGGGCAGGTTACCCGCGGTTGAGTCAGTGATGTGCAGATAAGGCGGCTGGTCCTCAAACATACCAAACCCTCCGCGTAAAGCCGTCCTTCCATTGCCAAAGATGTCCCACGCGAAACCAACACGCGGTGTGAATCCACCGATGTTGTGGTCGAGGACATGGCTGGTATTGGCCAGGGCGGCCGTGCCCGACGCAACGCGCGCATCCCAGGTGGAGCCAGCACCCAGGTTGAACCTGCTAAGAATGGGTCTGTAAATGCTGAAGAAGTTGACCATGCCGTCGTAGCGCACACCCATGTTCAACGTAAGCCGAGGCATCACCTTCCAATCGTCCTGGAAGTAATATCCCTGGATGAAGTCGCGATAGTCGCGATCATAGGGCGCCTGCTGATGGTTTTGCAGATTCACCGCCGGGCCTCTTTGATAAACCGGTTTGTCCTGGATGAAGTCAATGAGGTTGCGGAAATTGAACGTGGGCCGCGTGAAGGCTCCTTGCTGATGGTCCACCTCGCGGGTGTTGAAGAGGTCGACTCCGAACTTAAGGGTGTGCGTCTTGATGGTCGCCGTCATCACATCACGCCAGCTATAAGTGCTCTGCGTGAAGTTTCCTGGCGCCCAGGACCCGAACCCTGCCAGGTTGGTGACATTGATGTACGGAATCCCCTCCGTTGCCGTCTGCGTTGTGTTCGATCCATAGGGCCGGATGAGGTTCGCCCCGGTCTCGTTGATGAGGTGTGAGTTGAATGTGTGGGTCCAGTTGAAGTTGATAAAATCCGAGCTGTTCTTGTTGCCCTGGACACTCGCCGGGCGGGTTCCACCTCCCGGGGTGTTGTAACTGGTGCGAATGACGTCTACATAGAGCCGGTCATTATTGCCGAGATAATCGTCAATGCGGAAGCTCCACTGGTACCCGTCCTTGGGTGAACTATAGCTCACAGGGATGGTGCCGATGATATTGATGTTCTGGAGGGCTGCGCCTGCCGCGCCTGACGGCGGCGCGAAATAACCGGGCGTGCCACCCTGGCTCGAGGGCAGGATATAGGTGCTATAGGGGACCAATCCCGTCGTAGGATAATGCTGCGGCGGCGCCATGGTCAGTTCCTGATAGGCGATGGTGTTGGGTTCGTAGGTTTTGGCCCAATTGACGAAGTCCTGCGTTTCCACGGTCGCCGTGTAGCTACTGGGATTGCTTTCGCGCAGCACATCGATGGCGCCGAACCAGAAGAGCTTGTTCTTGAAAACCGGCCCACCCATTGTGGCGCCCATCTCGTTGCGCGTAAAAGACGGAACCTTATTCTCAAAGTGGGTGAGCCCGGTCAGTGCATCATTGGTGAAGTAGTAGTCAAAGGTGCCATGGAATTGGTTGGAGCCGGACTTGGTATAGACATCGACTGTGGCGCCGGCGTTCCTTCCCTTCTGGGCATCAAAATTATTGGTGCGGACGTCAACCGATTGGACGATCTCGGGATTGGGAGAGATCGATGTGCCGCCACCACGGGAAGGCGTATTCGTATAGCCGTCGTCGATTTGAAAACCATTCTCTTCCTGGCGCAGGCCGGCAGCATTAATGTTGATGGCGTACTCGTTGGTGTAGTTATCGTTGCCACCTGTCACCACACCCCCGCCAGTCATGCCCGGTGTGAGCGACGCCAGACCGTAAATGTTCTGCCCAGAGAGCGGCGTGGTCTGCACCGTCTCATTGGAAATGACCGAACCCGTGGTAGGGTTCACCAGATTGACGGCGGCTGCGGTTGCGGAGACCTGAATATTGGTGGAGACCGCGCCTACCTTCAATTCTGGCGACAAAGTGCGTATCTCGCCAACCTGCAGGGTCAAGCCATTTTGCGTCCAGGTCTGGAAGCCGGCCATTTGAATCTTGACGTCGTAAGTAGACGCGGCAATGCTAAGAATTCGGAAATAGCCATCACTTCCAGACAGCACAGTCTTTGAAACACCCAGGCGGGTGTCGGTGACCGTCACTTTTGCGCCTGGAACAACGGCTCCGGTCGTGTCGTGTACGATGCCTTCAATTCCGCTTGTGAACTGAGCGAAAGCCGGTGCCCCTGCCAAGCCGAACGTAAGCAGCAGGAAGAACATGATAAATGTCCAACGTTTCATGCTGGTCTCCTTTTTGAATCTCGCTCTGTTTCCGTGCCGGGCTGTGGGTAATCCTTAGCGCCCAACGACGCTTACAATGTTTGCGTCTGATCCGGTCCAGGCCTGGGGCCCTGTATGTGTCAATCGGCCGGCCGTATCGTTCCAATGCAAGTGAGTGATCTTGAAGTCACCCTTTTCGTACTCGTAGGTATGTCCGTCATCGCTGTAAAGGGCAAAGTCGCCATCCGCGCCCGGATAAACGAGCACACGAGCAATCTTCTGCGGCTCCGCGGTGCTGAGAATTCTGCTACCCAGTGGAATGATTGATCCCGCACGGACAAACAGCGGAATCGTGTCAATCGGCGCGGCTACCTCAACTGTCTGGCCGCCCTTCAATCGCTGATCCGTCCAGTAGTTGTACCAGTCGGTTCCAGCAGGGAGATAGACCTTGCGGCTCGTGGCTCCCTGCCGGGTAACCGGGGCTACCAGAATTGCCGGACCAAACATATATTCGTCGCCTATATTCGACACATTCGGATCATTGGGAAAATCCATGAACAGCGCCCGCATATACGGTGCGCCGGTCTGGTACGTGTGAAACGCGGCGGAGTAAATGTAAGGCAGCAGCTGATAGCGCAGGCGCAGATACTTTTCGAGTATGGGCTCGGCTTGTTTTCCATACGACCATACTTCGTTATGTTTTCTTTCTCCGTGAGCCCGCATTACCGGCTGGAAAACTCCCCATTCAAACCAGCGCACAAACAGTTCGGGATAGTCTTCGTAACCGTCGACGTTTGCCCGCGCATCTGAAGGGTCAACCAAAGGCTTATGCGCCGGGTGGTAATTGGCAGGAATTTCCGGTGAGAAGAACCCTGCAATATCCGTGTCCCAGTAGGGCATTCCGGAGGCGGTGAAATCCAATCCCGCAGAGATAGAACGCTTCAGCATGTCCCAGGTGGACATGATGTCGCTCGACCAGAAGACAGTTCCATTTCGCTGCGCTCCAAGATAGGCCGCGCGGGCGAGGGAAAATACCCGGCGGCTGTACCCGTAATCGCGCCGGAAGCCCTCATAAACGGAAGCGGTGTGAAAAAGGGGATAAACGTTGTAATAACGACGACCTGAGCCGACGTAGAAGAAGTCGTTGGTAGGATCGGTGTCCGGTTCGGTCTCATCAAGCCAGATGTAGTTGAAGCCGTCAGGCTTAATATAGCGATCGCGGATCGTATCCCACCACCACTTGGCAGCGGCAGGGTTTGTGGTGTCGATGTTGGGCCCAATCACGTCCTTAAAGTGACCAAAATCCGGCTTGCCGTCAGCGGTGTGAATGAGCCATCCCTTTTGTTTCAGCATGTCGTAGTAGCGTGAGCCGGGGGAGAAGTGCGGCCAAACGCTGAGCAGGGTGGTGATGCCCATCGCATGAAGCTGTTTGTTCATGGCAGCCGGATCAGGCCATCGCTTCGGGTCGAGGTCCATATTCCCCTGTTTGGTCATGTTGAGGAAGTCCACGACGATAACATCGAGTGGTAAATCGCGGTCGCGATAGCCTTTCGCGACAGCCATAAGCTGGTCCTGAGTGGGATAGATTGCCTTGCTCTGGATGTAGCCGTATACGGCTTTCGGCAACAGGTGCGCGATGCCGGTGAGCTGGCGATAACCCTCGTAAATCTCGTCAGTGTTGTTGCCCGCGATCACAAAGAACGAAACGCGGTTTCCCACTGCCGACGACCACACATTCTGCAGGTTGAAACCCAGATCGACTGTGGTTTTGGAGGGGTTATCCCAGATCAGGCCGTAATCCCGGCTCGACACCATGAATGGAACACAGACAGTCTCTCCCCCGATGGCGTTGTACTGATGCCAGCAGTCGATACGATGGTCGCGTAAATCAAGAAAGCCCTGCTGGTGCTGGCCCAGGCCGTAGTAGTGCTCACCGGCCGGAGAGTCAAAGGTAGCGGAAACCCTGTAACCAGGATCCGATTTTTGGCCGTTTGCAGCACCGCCGGAGGAGGCTACCGGCCGGTTGGGAATCATGATCCAGCGGCGCATGGTTAGCAGCGGCTTGCCGGATGCCGTTGTTATCGAGATCGTGTCATTGTATGGTCCGTTTCCACGACTTCTGCCGCCGAAGTAGTGTTCTCTAAGTGACTCATTCAACGCATCGAGCGGCATACGGTGAGGTGGCGGCAGGTTCGCCGGGGCCACGCGGACGACCATCCGGCTCGAGCGAATCACCTCGTATCCCTCGGAGCCCTGCTCGTGGGTCCAGCCGGTCATCGAAGGCGTGCCCACAAATCCGTATCCGGGAGCTGCGAGGGCCGCAGACCTGTCGGAACTCAATGTGATCCGAACGATATTGGGCGCATATGGCTCAATCACCACGGTCCTGCCTTGGCGCGAAAGCACCACCTGCGTGTCCGCACTCCAGGCAGCCTGGCAATTCAGAGAAAAGATCCCCAGCGCGACCACGGCCGCGACCCCGAGAATGGAAGACAAAAGCGCCCGGTTCGGACCCTCTCCCGTTCGCCTGTCGAGAGCTACTGAGTGTTGCCTGACTCCCTTTTTCATAGACCGACCTTGGATGGAGGAGGCGGAACACCGCATGCGAAGGCTTTTCCCGCCTCCATCGAAAGATGGAAAACAATACCGCGAGAAAGTTTGAGTCCGTATTGGAGAACCGACAAGTAACACACGGTATATTTACTGTTTAACTAGCTGATATTCAGACATTTATTTCCAAATGGAAATTCGGCGTCCAACGCGGTTCCATATGGGTGCAGGAGCATGCGACGGGGCGCTGTGCGGCGCCGTTCAGCCGGGATGAAGCCCGTTGGGCCATCCCCGCACCCATGCACAGGTGGAAATCGACACCGCCTCCCTCCACAAATTCCACGAAAAGGAATCGAGGACAGTTCCGAAAAGCAGTTCCGAAAAGATGAAGAAACTTAGCTAAAGAGATCTTTGCAGTATGCTATGACACAGACCCCAGGAGGGCTTGACAATAATTTCGCGTCTTGCTTTACTTATGCCGCACTCGAAATGCCCTTTCTCTGCGCTGATGAACGTAATATGTATTTTTTGCCTGCTCCTCGCAGGAAAGCGCAGCACAATAACGGCTCATTCGCAAACGGCTTATTTGCAGCGTTGAAGCGCCGACCTCGGAAGAGTCTCGATGGCGGGTCAGTCCATGAAGTCAGTTCTCGAATTGCCGAAGAACAGCGAGTCCCCTGAATGCTCGCCGGAAAATGACCTTACTGGCCGGTCGAAAGTGCTTCAGGAGCTTGACAACATTCTGTCGAGCCGCTACTTCAAGAGCGCAGACCGCTGTAAACAATTCCTTCGTTTCGTGGTTCTGAGCACGCTCGACGGTTACCCCGAGCGGCTCAAGGAACGCACCATCGGAACTGAGGTGTTTCAGCGTCCTCCGGGATATGCCACGGGAGAGGACCCTGTGGTTCGGGTTCAGGCCGGTGAAGTCCGGCGGCGCCTCGTTCAGTACTACCAAGAGACACCGCAACCATCTCCAGTGCGCATTGAATTGCCGGTGGGCTCATATGCGCCAATTTTTCATTGGGATGCCAGCCCGGGAGTCCCAAAGGCGCCTCCGGATGCGCTTCCCGCTTCTCGGCGAATGCCTCGGCTCAAGGCGATCTCCTTCGCGACTGTCGCACTTCTTGCCGTTCTTGGAGCCGCCGCTCTCATTCATTCGTTAGTTCGCACAGCGGATTCCAAGACTGCGCTCACAGAATTCTGGGGGCCAGCCATTACAAGCCACCAACCCATCCTCATTTGTCTCGCAAACGCCTCAGACCGTCCCACCGAGGAGAACTCCCAGCCTTCCTCCTCACAAGCTGATTCGAACACCCCCCAAACCGAGCCCAAGGCTGTCGATGCTTCGTTGAATTTTTTTCGGGACCAAGACACCGCCAACAACGAATCTTCGGTTTCGCCCGAGATCGTTCCCGCGGCCGATGCCTCTGTTGCTGTCGCCCTGTCAGCCCTCTTCGGAAAGCTCAACAAGACAACACAGTTACGCATCGGCGCAACGGCGAGGTACGAGGATCTCAGCAATTTCCCAGCGGCAGTGATTGGAGGGTTCAACAACAGGTGGACCATGCAACTGGTGTCGAACCTGCACTTTGCTTTCCTTCAGGACCACGGGCAGTACATGATCCGCGAGCGGATTCCAGGCGGAAGATCCTGGACCACTCGGCTCGGACCCCACGGCGAGACGGTGGAAGACTTCGCCATTGTGAGCCGCCTGATTGACTCCAAAACCGGTCAGTTTACAGTCACAATAGCCGGGATCGGTCCCCGGGGAACTCAAGCCGCCGGCGAGTTTGTTTCTTCCTCGCGTGCGCTTGAACACGGACTTGCCGGAGCTCCAGCCGGCTGGCAGAACCGCAACCTGGAAGTGCTGCTGCAAACCAGCGTGACAGACTCGGTGGCGGGTCCGCCCCGGGTCATCGGGATTTTTGCCTGGTGATTTTCAGAAACACAGTCAACAATGACGGTTCTTTTCGCCGCGGTCAGGCAACTCAGGCGCAGAGGCGGACGCGGCCGGAGGGAGAAGCTGTCTTGTTCATGCGTCGCGTGCTTTTGGGCGTGTTACTTTTCTCGCCAGCTGTAGCCGTATCCGGTCATGCTCGAAAGCCTGTACAGTCCAACCAGCCCATGGCAAGCGAAACGGGAGGCATCGCCTCCGCCGGCATCTTCGCTCCTGTTTACGATGCGCAGAGACGGCCTATCACCGCCGGCGGATTTGTCGACAAAGGCACTATTGTCTTCGAAGATGACACCGAAGCCGCGGGGCTCTCAGGATGGCGCCATGTGATGGGCACACCCCAGAAAAAGTACATCCTCGAAACGGACGGCTCAGGCGTTTGCCTACTGGATTACGACAACGACGGGTGGCTGGATATATTTCTGGTAAACGGCTCGACTTATGATGCGCTGGACGGCAAAGCCATCCCGCCACACGCCGCGCTCTTCCATAACAACCATGACGGCACTTTTACCAACGTCGCTAACTTTGCGGGTGTGACCAATGACCGATGGGGCTTCGGCTGCGCGGTGGGCGACTACAACAACGACGGCTGGCCCGATATTTTTGTAGCCAATTTCGGCAAGAACCGCCTCTTCCGAAACAACCACGATGGAACATTTACAGACGTCGCAGAAAAAGCAGGTGTTGCTCTTGGCAACTGGTCGGACGGTGCAACCTGGGGCGATTATGATGGTGACGGCCGCCTCGATCTCTTCGTATCCGGTTATATCCACTATGACTTAAACCATCAGCCCAGCGCCGAAGACGGAAGTGCATCGACCGCACATTGCCAGATGCGCGGCGTACCGGTGATGTGCGGTCCCCGCGGACTTCCCGGTGAGCCGGACCACCTGTTTCACAACAACGGTGACGGCACGTTCACTGACGTAAGCGTGCATGCCGGGGTCTCCGACCCCAACCACTTCTATGGATTCACCGCGATCTTCGTTGATGTGAACAACGACGGCAAAGTCGATCTGCTTGTTGCCAACGACTCGGAGCGCAATTTTCTCTACATCAACAACGGGGATGGTACTTTCGACGACGAGAGTGTACTCTCCGGCTTTGCATACAACTTCGACGGCCGCGAGATCGCCTCCATGGGTCTGGCAGTGGGCGATTATTTGAACGACGGCCGGGTCGACGTGCTGGATACCGATTTTTCAGACGACTTCAAGGCGCTCTATCGCAACGATGGCGATGCCAGCTTTACCGACGTTAGCCGCCAGTCGGGCATCGCCCAGATTGCTATTCCCTTTGTCGGCTGGGGCGACGGCCTCTTTGACTACGATAACGACGGCTGGAAAGACATTATGATGATCAACGGCCACGTCTATCCCCAGGTGAACGAGCACAATTGGGGGACGACCTACGCCGAGCGACCGCTGTTGTTTCACAACGACCACCACGGAAAGTTCGTATACGTCCCGCCTGTGAAGGGATCGGGGCTGGCCGTGCTCACTCCCGGACGTGGCGCCGCTTTTGGCGACCTTTTCAACAATGGCAAGATCGACGCTGTTATCAATCCCGTGGACGGGCCACCGGTTCTGTTGAAGAACGTCGACCCCGATCATCACCACTGGGTAGAGCTCAAGCTCATTGGGGGGCTTAAGAGTCCGCGCGACGCTGTCGGCGCCACGGTCTATCTGAATGCGGATGGAATGCGTCAACGGGAGGACATCATGAGCGGGGGAAGTTATATTTCATCGAACGATCAACGTGCGCATTTCGGGCTGGGCAATGCAACCGACGCCGGAACCGCCGAGATTCACTGGCCATCCGGCCGTGTGGAAAAGGTCAAGATCCCTGCCGTCGATCACATTTTCGCCATCACCGAAGGGAAAGGGATAACCGGTGTGTTTTGTGCCAAACCGCCGTGCTCTTGAGCTTCATGAGCAAACGGCAAGACGCTGGGTTCTGGAATGAAAATCAGGCACATCTCGCCGTTGGGAGTAGTGGAGTCATACTTATGGAACCGGAAAAGGACCTCGACGTTGATGGCGCGGGTATAAGATCACGCTGGAGCCCATCGCAGATGTTTCCACTCAAATTAATTACGGTAATAGCTTTGGCATGGACGCTCTCGGCCCATGCACAGGACATCGGGATTTCCATTTCTTCCATTGAGTCGCAAATCCGTTCGCAACAGTACGATCAAGCTGGGAGGGCGCTGAAGACTGCCCTGCGTCAAAATCCAGGCGATCACAGGCTCTGGACGCTGGAAGGTATTTGCTTTGCATTGCAGGGAAACGACGCCGGAGCGCTCACAGCATTTAATCATGCGATTCGCATCTCGCCTGATTACGTTCCTGCTCTAAAGGGTGAAGTGCAAATCCTCTACAAGACCGGAGACGCGCGCGCGATTCCCCTATTGAAGAGAATGCTGAAATCCGATCCGGGCGACACAACCGGACACGAAATGCTCGCCGGGCTCGAAGCGCATGCCGGTGACTGTCACGCTGCGGTGACGCAATTCGATCTCAGCAAAGATGCGATCGCTAAACATCCGGCCTCGTTGGAAGCCTATGGCGATTGCCTGTTCAAACTGGGCCGGACTGCCGATGCAATTCCCGTTTTCCGCCAGCTCGTTCCGCTTCTTCCCGGCCGCACTTATCCAAGCTACGATCTGGCGGTCTTACTCGTCGCCACGCACAAAGATGCGGAGGCCATCAAGGTTCTTGAACCCTTTCTAACTCCCGATCAAACCGACGCCGATCTTCTCAGTCTGGCGTCACAAGCCTATGAGGCCACAGGCAGCACACCGAAAGCAGTAGCGCTGCAACGTCAGGCCATCGTTGCCGATCCCACGGATGCCTCAAATTACGTTTCGTTTGCCGTCCTCTGCCTGAGGCACGATTCCTTCAAGGTGGGAATTGCTATGCTCAATGCCGGGCTCAAACGCATTCCCGACAACTCTTCGCTTTATGTCTCGCGCGGAGTGCTCAACGTACAGCTGGGCGAGTTCGACAAAGCAGAAGCTGATTTCAAAATGGCGGAAAAACTTGATTCCGCACACACCATTGCTGCCTATGCCGGCGACCTCGCTACCCTTGAAAGAGACAATCCTAACCTTGCTCTCGCCCATGTCCGCGAGCAATTGAAATCTCACCCTCGCGATCCCCTCTTACATCTTCTGTTGGCCAAATTGATTATGACGAAAGGGCCCGATACGCAGAGCCGCGAATTCAAAGAGGCTATGCACCACACTTTGGTTGCTGTAGAGATCAAACCGGATCTGGTCGGCGCCCACGATCAATTGGCTAGCATGTACATGAGCCTCGGTCAGTACGATCAGGCAATTAAAGAGTGTCAGACAGCTCTGAAGTACGACCCGTCCAACGAAACGGCCTTGTATCACCTGATCATCTCTCTGCGTCACACCGGGCACAAAGATGATCTGCGGCCGATGGTTAAGCGTCTGGCTGAGTTGCACAAGGAATCCTTGCAGCGGGAAACGGACCGCAAGAAGTTCCGGCTCGTGGAGGTAGCCGCGCCAACGACACAATCCGGAGCAGCACATTGATCCAGAACGCGCACCAGATTGGCTGCAACCTCCCTGCTCTGCGAGTGCGGAGTGTCTGGCGTAAACGGTATTTCACGTTCTTCGGAACCATGGCAGTGCAATCTCACAGACCGGGCAGGATGACTGAAAGAACCTTGACACGAACATGAAATGCGGTCTAATTTGGTGGGCATCCAGAGGAGGTCCTCAAACGGCTTTATCCCCAATAGTGGTGATCGGCACTACTCCAAGTAAACGATTCCACCGGTCACCAAATCAGTCAGTCTTTTATGAAGTAAACAGATAGCATTCAAGACTTCACTATTGATGAGCGGCGGAATTCATCCCTTACCACCTTCGTCGCAAGGTCTTTCAGCTGACGGTACAAGCGCATATGGCTTCAACCATCGGGCATCCCCAAGAGATCGATAAAGCGGCCCAATCCGCTTCTGTTGGGCATCAGGAGGTGGCTCTTGTATTCGAGGAACTGGATCGAATTCTGGAAAGCCGGTTCTTCAAAAAAGCTGGGCGAAGCAGGCAGTTCCTGGACTATGTTGTTCGTCATAAATTGGAAGGCCACGCCGAACAGTTAAAGGAGCGGACGATAGGGACTGAGGTATTCCACAGAACTCCGGGGTATGCCACAGGCGACGATCCCGTCGTTCGAGTTCAGGCCGGAGAAGTGCGGCGACGATTGGAGCAATATTATCAGTCGCTCCCTTCCCCTCCTGCCGTTCGCATCGAACTCCAGCCCGGCTCGTACTCTCCCAATATTTGTTGGGCATCTGACGACCCTGTTTCCACACCTGGCGTGGCAGACCACCATTCGTCACCAATTCCGTCTCGTAATTCTCCATTCCGCCTCGTTGCTGCAGTCGTGGTCGGGGCATGCGCCGCCCTGGCTTTCACATCCGCACTGAGCTACCTCCGCCATCGGACGAGTGAAAGCCAATCGACCGCGCAGGCAAAGTTTTGGGCTCCAGCATTCTCGACGTCACAGCCGGTTCTCATCTGCCTGGCCAAGGGCGTCACATACAGGCCGAGCCTGAAACTCTATCGGTTGTATGCGCGATCGCACCCTGGAGCATTTCAGACCGAGGTGGAACGTTCCAACAATCCGCTGCCGCTGAAAAGCGATCAGCCAATTGTCTGGGGCGACATGGAACTGTATGACGAATACGGAGTCGCCGTCGGTGATGTTTCCGCTGCGCTTGATATATCGGCCTTTCTGGGCCGACTCGACAAACCTCTTCAGGTAAGGATCGGGTCAGACTATTCTTTTGAGGATTTGCGAGAATCGCCAGCGGTAATGATTGGAGCATATAACAATGCCTGGACTATGCAATTGATGTCTGGGCTTCATTTTGCGTTCGTTGACGATCCTCAACGGAATCTTTCGATTCGGGAGCAGGTTCCGGGAGGGAGAGTCTGGCGCGTAAAGACCGACAGTTCCGGTACCGTTGTGCGGGATTACGGGGTGGTTTCGCGGTTGCTTGAGCCCAGGACCGGACAGTTTACAGTGATACTCGCCGGCCTCGGCACCAGAGGCACCGAGGCGGCCGCTGAGTTTGTCTCCAATAAGAACACACTGGATCAGGCACTCAGAAATATGCCGCGGAACTGGCAAACGAAAAACATGGAGATCGTGCTGGAAACGAATGTCATCCATTCCGTTCCATGCCCCCCGCACGTCGTCGCGGCCTACTATTGGTGAGTTGTCATCCCCTTTTGCTACTTTGCTCCGATTCCGATTGCACATATCAAAAATTTCCTGCAAAATTTCCGCTCCATCGAAATGCTCTTGGACAATTGCCCCACCTCCGATCGCCCGGCTCTACCTGGAGGCCATGCATTCACCTGCACAGTCAACTCGCCTATGTTGCAGCCGTATTGCCAATTGGCAGATCTCGTTCAGAACCCTTTACATAGTGCGGAAGCGGCACAATAATGAATTCAAGTCAGAGAATATGCCATTATCCCTGGTCCGAATCTTTATGCAAGTCCTTGAGAGAATGAGCACGGACTACTGCAAAGGCAGCCAGTACTTCTCTGTCGGGTCCCGTAATAAAGTAAGTGAGATTTCCGATGGCTGACTCGATTGAGTGTCACGCGTTGCTCGAAGGCTTATTTGACGCCAACCCCGATGTGGTCATCGTGACCGACTGGGAAGGCCGGATCCTCAAAGCAAATTCTCGAATTGAAAGTGTCTTCTGGTATACCGGCACCGAGTTGATCGGGCTGCCGATTGAAACTCTCATTCCAGAGCGATTTCGGTCCGCGCATCAGGGCAGCCGACAACGATATACCGCAGAACCGCACGATCGCCCAATGGGCACCCAGTTGAATCTTTGCGGGAGACGGAAAGATGGCATGGAGTTCCCCGTTGATGTGGCGTTAAGCCCGTTCGAAACGAAGGGAAGACGATACGTTCTGTGCATGATCCGCGATATCACCGAACGAAAGAAAGCGGAAGAAGCTCAGCGGCGCGGTGAACAATTGCAGGCACTTTTCAGGCAGACATCCGACGCTCTTCTCGTAGTCGACACGGAAGGGAAAATTCGGGAAGTAAATCCTCAACTCGAACGTTACTTCGGCTATTCGAGGGCCGAACTGATCGGGCATGCCGTAGAGATGTTGATCCCCGAAGCGCTTCGTGTGAATCACGAAGCACTCCGGAGGGATTACACAATGCGGCCGCATCCGTCTCCAATGGGATTTGGGAGGGAGATCCATGGTATCCGCAAGGACGGAAGTCTTTTCCCCGCCGATATCATGCTCACCCCGGTTGAAATTGCAGAAGGCCGGGCCGTGCTGTGCGTCGTCCGGGATATTTCAGAAAAGATCCGGCTTCAGGAGGAACTGGAACGAAACGAGCGGGAAAGACGCTATTTAGAGAAAGAATTCGACGCCGTCCCCGGCCTGGAGGGAATTATCGGGAAAAGCGAGGCGTTAAAGGAGGTCATGAGGAAAGTTGAGATCGTCGCGTCGACAGACGCGACCGTTCTCCTTCTGGGAGAAACCGGAACCGGTAAGGACGTTATCGCCCGCGCCATTCACCAGCTGAGCCGTCGCAGCCAAAAGAGCCGGATCACTCTCAACTGCGCAGCCATTCCGGCGGGACTTTTGGAGAGCGAACTTTTCGGACACGAGAAAGGGGCATTCACAGGTGCCACCGAGCAGAAAGTAGGCCGGATCGAACTTGCTCATGGAGGAACACTGGTTCTCGATGAAATCGGAGAACTCCCTTTGGAACTGCAGCCAAAACTTTTGCGCGTGTTGCAGGAGAAGATGTTTGAAAGAGTGGGAGGGAGACGCACGATTCCCGTCGACATCCGATTGATAGCAGCTACCAATCGGGATCTCGGGGAGATGGTCATCGATAAGGAGTTTCGGAGCGATCTCTACTACCGCCTGAACGTCTTCCCTATCGTTCTGCCTCCTTTGCGCGAGCGCCGGGAAGATATCCCGATGCTGGTGGAGTACTTCGTCGAAAAGCATGCCAGAAATCTGGATCGGCGCATTGAAAGGATTCCAACGGAGGTGATGGAAGCACTGGCGCGCTGGGATTGGCCGGGAAATGTGCGCGAACTGGAGAACTTCATCGAGAGATCTGTCATCCTGACAAGAGGTCCGGAATTGTGGGCGCCTCTGGCGGAATTGACGCGCGCCGAACACACTGTTCCCGACGCACAGGATCCTCCCAATGGGAGTTCGACGCTTGAATCGATGGAGCGTCAACATATTCTGTCCGTTCTGCGTGAAACCAGGGGAATCATCTCGGGGCCGCGCGGCGCCGCAGTCCGGCTGGGCATGAAGAGAACGTCATTAAATTGGAAATTAAAGAAACTGGGAATTGAACGTAACGACTATATGTAGTCAGTTTTGACGGCATGCCGCCAACGCTTGCCATTACTGTTCCTGCCTGTAAGCACACTCGAAGCTCCGATCACAACGTAACTCCTATCTTCTGTACCCACCGAAATCGTCATCTCCCGTTCATGCACTTTGGTCTTCGGCATGCACTTCATGGTTTCCACGGCTCGTCAGGGCCATGGCCTAAATGAAGCAACCGTCAGATTAGCTACAGACAGGGAGAGACTAATGAAATTGAATGCCGGATTGAGCAACAACCATGAGCAGGACGCCACCGCATCCTGCAGCATCGCTCCACCGGACTTTGCGCCCGCAGCGCACACTGCAAATGAAAAATTGAATAATTTTCTCGTGGCCACAACTTGCGGGCATCGAAGTGGCCACGCCGTTCGACTCCACATGGAGACTGGCTGGACTACGGTTTGCCTCGCTTGCTGGCGTTCCAATCGGCACGCTTATCGTTCTCGGGAAAGCCGGCCTCGCACGTGGAAATCCGGAATCCGAAGCAGTCATCTCCCGCAACGGATGCCACAAACGGCAGAGCCATCCGCGCAGGCCAGCCCCGTAACAGATTTCAAGCGCTGCCTGGTGACAGGAGTTGCGGGATTCATTGGGTCGCATCTCGCAGAAAAGCTGTTGGCCGAAGGCCATGAAGTGATCGGCATCGACTGCCTCACCGACTATTACAGTTCCGAATTGAAGAACCAGAACCTCAGCGGATTCCTCTTTCATCCCCATTTTTGGTGGGTTCATGAGGATCTCAATACGACCGATCTGGCGAAACTGCTGGAGGGTATCGATTGGGTGTTTCACCTTGCCGGGCAGCCAGGAGTGCGAGGGAGTTGGGGAACCGGCTTTGAACCCTACATCCGCAACAATATCGACGCCACGCAGCGGTTACTGGAAGCGGTGCGGACAAGCGATGTGAAGAAGTTCGTCTATGCGTCGTCTTCCTCCGTCTACGGACGTACTGCTCCGCCGATGTCCGAATCGAACAGAACTCAACCATATTCACCGTATGGCGTGACCAAACTAACCGCGGAAAACTTGTGCATGCTGTATGCTCAGAACTTTGACCTGCCTATCACTGCGGTGCGCTATTTCACGGTGTTTGGACCCCGCCAGCGGCCCGACATGGCCTTTACGCGGTTCCTGCGCGACCTGCTTGAGAACCGCGAACTGCACATCTATGGCGACGGCAAGCAGACGCGCGACTTCACTTATGTAAGCGACGCCGTAGAGGGAACACTGCTTGCCGCGCGTCATGGTACTCCCGGCGAGGTGTACAACCTGGGAGGCGGATGCCCGGCAGCGTTAAGTGACGCGATCCGGGCAATGGAGTGCGCCACCGGCCATCCTGCACGCATGGTCTACACTCCCATGAAAAATGGAGACGTGGTGGACACCCTGGCCGACACTATGAAAGCCCGCGCCGACCTGGGCTACTTCCCCGCAGTGAGCCTGGAAGAAGGGATCAAGTTGCAGGCTCGCTGGGTTCGGGAGCAGATCGCCCACTCCACGATCGAGCCTCAAATCATGCTTCCAGCTCCGAGCGTTGAACGCCTCGGGATCGGAAGAGAAGAGTTAGACGATTCTCCAGACTTCCAGCCGCGCGTTCTTCTTTATTCGCATGACACCTTCGGTCTGGGCCACCTGCGGAGAAATCTGGCGATTGCCGAGCACCTGCTTTCGCGGAATGATCCGCGTTTTTCCGTGATGCTGTTAACCGGCTCGCCGGTGGCATCATCCTGGCCGCTGCCCAAGGGACTGCAGGTGAAGGTTCTTCCGCCAGTGGTTAAGACCGGTGCGGAACAGTACGCCCCACGCGGTGGTTCGGAGACATTCGACGCAGTGAAGGCGAAGCGTGAAGAAGCAATTCTTAACGCAATTCGCGATTACCGCCCTGACATTTTCCTGGTGGACCACGCTCCGGCAGGCATGAAAGGCGAGTTGCTTCGCCCTCTGGCGTATATCCGCGAGGAAATGCCAGAGACACGCACCGTAATCGGTCTTCGGGACATTCTGGACAGTCCGCAAACTGTGCAACAGCTTTGGGAAGAACAAGGAATCTATCAGCTTCTCGATGAGTCTTACGACCAAGTGCTCGTTTACGGCAACCGCCGTCTTTTCGATCCCATCCGCGAATACAACTTCCCCAAAACGGTTGCCATGAAAACGGTGTTCTGCGGTTACATCGCTCGGCGTATCGGCGGCTTTGCAGCTTTCGGTCTCAACGATTGGCAAAAGCGACACGACCGGTCCTTTGTTTTGGTCACGGCCGGCGGCGGTGGAGACGGATATGCGTTGATGGATGGCTATCTTCGCGCCCTGGAGAAAATCGGACCCAGCAGTGCGGAAAGCTTCCTTGTTCCCGGTCCGCTGATGGCCGCGGAGCAGAGGCAAGCCTTGGAATCCGCGGCGGCAAAACGGCCTGACGTAAGGATCATCCACACCACGGAACTTGAATCCTTTATCTGGAGAGCGAATCTCATCGTTTCCATGAGCGGATACAACACTACGGCGGAGATTTTAGCGGCGAAGAAGCCCGCTATCCTGGTGCCGCGCGCGGCGCCGCGGGCTGAACAACGCCTGCGCGCAACGCTGCTGAGCGACTTGGGACTGGCCTCGTCCATCACGCCGGAAGAGGATATGGTTTCACGCCTGGCCGAACTCCTTCAGGCGGGACTTGCCGGTCAACTTACGCCACATTGCGATTGGAATGCAGTGGACCTGGGCGGTGTGCGTCACGTTGGAGAGGCGTTGAGTGGTCTCGTCGAAGAACGCATTCGCCGCCGGCCGTATGCCATTTCCAGATTCGAAGATGCAACTGGAGTTGTGGCATGAGAAATCAGGCACAAGGTAAGATCGCTTACGTTCTGAAGCGCTATCCGCGCCTCTCTGAGACGTTCATCCTGAACGAGGTTCGCGCTCTGGAGCGATTA
Source organism: uncultured Acidobacteriota bacterium (assembly GCA_963830225.1). Lineage (GTDB taxonomy): Bacteria > Acidobacteriota > Terriglobia > Terriglobales > Acidobacteriaceae > Telmatobacter. The sequence continues at coordinate 273,401 of CAWHLO010000003.1, forward strand.
GGAACAAAACTACACATCTTCTCGCTGATGCAGGCTGAGGGATCGCTCACCCATCCAACGGTCCAGGAGGTGCATGCGCCGGTTACCTACTTTCCGGCGCAGTGGTTTGCCGCGGCTGTTGCAGTGGTCAAGGCACATGTGCAGATGGCAGCCTGGGCTCGCTCGCGCTACCTGCACGCGACCCTGCTCGCTCTTTGGTGGTCAGTGAGGTCGCGCCGGCCGCAGAGCGTGTGGAAACAATTCCTGCGTTCCGGCTACGTGGCCATGGGCTGCCGGCAGCACAGCATCCAGCACCTTCATGCCCACTTCGCCAACGCGCCGGCCACCGTCGCGCGTCTGGCGGCCGTCATATGCGACATCCCGTATAGTTTCACGACGCATGCCAAGGACCTTTACCTAACACCACAGAAGGTAATGCGGCGGCGGATTTCGTCGGCACAATTCGTCCTGACATGCACACGCTACAACCTGCAATATCTGCGCGGCTTCGCTCGTCCCGAAGACCGCGACAAGATACATCTGGTCTACCACGGCATCGACCTTACCGAGTTCGCCTTGCCCTCGGCGCGGAGCGAAGGCGCAGTGAACGACGGTGACGACGAGGACGCGCCACTGATTCTGTCAGTCGGACGGCTCGTCGAGAAAAAAGGCATGCCCGACCTTATTTCCGCCTTTCACCTGTTGACACAGCGCGGGGTGCGATTTCGCAGCGTAATTGTTGGAGAAGGACCGCTTCGGGGACAGCTTGAAACGCAAATCGACAATCTACGCCTGGGCCATCGCGTAAAGCTGCCGGGAGCGATGGCTCATGATCGCCTGGTTGATTTCTATGAGCAGGCCAGCATATTTGCTCTTTCTCCACGTGTCACGGAAAACGGGGATCGAGATGGAATTCCGAATGTCCTCGCCGAAGCTATGGCGTCTGGGGTTCCGGTAGTAACCACGTCTGTGTCGGGAATTCCGGAGTTGGTAGAAGACGGCAAGACAGGGTTGCTGGTTGACGCCAAGGATCCAGAGGCGCTGGCTGCCGCCATCGAACGCCTGCTACGCGACGTGGCACTCAGGCAGAAACTGGCCGTTGCCGCCCGGCGCAAAATCGAAACCGGCTTCGAATGCTGGGAAACCGCGAAAGCATTGCGCGTTTTGCTACCGGCGGGTGTTCAGGCATGAAAATCGCTTACTTATGTGCAGATCGCGGCGTGCCCGTTCTGGGCCACAAGGGCGCGTCAGTGCACGTGCGTGAATTTGTCAGCGCGCTCGCAAGACAGGGGCATGACGTCGTGCTTCTCTGCGCGAAGCTGGGCAGCGGGAATGACTGTCCACCTGTTCGAGTGGTTGAATTGCCACCGGAGAAAAATCGTGCCACTTTGATTGCAGAGGGCGCCATGCTCGGTTTGGCGGGCGTGGAAGAGGACCCAATTCTCTTCCGCGAAGTGGAAAAGTTGGCCAACGACCGGCAGCTTTCCGCGCGTGTACTCGAGTCGCTACACCAGCTTGGCTTCAGGCCAGATGCGATCTACGAACGTTATGCCCTTTTCCACCGCGCCGGCAATGAGATCGCAAATGCGCTGCGAATCCCTCGCATACTGGAAATGAATGCGCCCCTGGTTGAAGAACAGGAGCGTTTCAGAGGGCTGCGTTTGAAACGCATTGCCGAGGAGGTATCCCGCGAATCATTGCGCGGCGCGAGTCATATCATCGCTGTCTCAGCAGCGGTGAAAGAGGCGGCAGTGGCCAGCGGCGTGGCGGCTGGACGCATTAGCGTAATGCCGAACGGCGTGGATACCACGCGGTTCCATTCCGGAGCGGGCGAAGGATTGATTCGCGAGCGCTATGGGCTGAAGAGCAATCCAGTAATCGGCTTCATCGGCAGTCTGAAGCCTTGGCATGGCCTGGATTTTCTGCTCGATGCTTTTGAGGAGATACACTCGGCGCGTCCTGATGCTGTGCTCATGATCGTTGGCGACGGCCCGGGCATGGCCGCTTTGCAGTCGCGAGTCGCGCAAGAGAACCTCCAGGAGCGCGTCATCCTCGCTGGGCACGTTCCGTACGCTGAAATCCCCGCTTACCTCTCGGCGATGGATCTGACGGTTGCTCCCTACGATGCACAGGACGGTTTCTATTTCTCGCCGCTGAAGGTAGTGGAGTCGCTCGCGGCGGGCTGCCCGGTAGTAGCACCTGAGCTCGGACAGATATCGGATCTCATCCAGAACGGTTTGACTGGACTGCTGTATCCGCCCGGGGATTCAGCGGCTCTCGCCGGCCAGGTGATCGAACTACTGAACGATGCGCAACGGCGCGGAGAAATGGGCTGTGCGGCGGCGGCGGTGGCGAGGGAGAAATTTTCCTGGGATAAGAACGCACAGTATGCAGTCGAGCTGATGAGCCAACTGTCGCTGCAAGAGGTCCGCTGATGGAAGCCAATCTCCACTCGAAGGATCGCGCGTTCTCCTTATGGACGCTTCGCCGATACTTGCGTCCCTACTTGCCTGAGTTGACCACTGCCGCCAGTTTGATGACGGCAAGATCGGTCTTTCTGCTTTTTGCACCCTGGCCATTGAAGCTGATCCTCGACAGCGTAATCCTTCGCAAGCCGTTGCCATGGTGGGCAGCGGGACTCTTGCCGAACCCGCTCACTCACCGCTTTGCTCTGCTGGAGTACCTGGGCACTGCCCTGCTCTTTGTGGGGATTGCCGACGCCACATTGGCCTATCTGGGCAACCGGCTGCTGCTGCGTACCGGACAGCGCACGGTTTTCGATATTCGTCGCGATCTCTTTGCACACATACAGAGGCTTTCTCTGTCATTCCACCGCCGACAGAGAGCCGGGGACCTTATGTCCCGGCTCGGTGGAGACATTCAGACTCTCCAGAACTTTGTTGTGGGAATTGGAACCGGCCTATTCGCGCATGTTCTCACCATGGCAGGCATGGTCGCCATCATGTTAATGATCGACTGGCGTTATGCGCTTGTCGTGCTGGCCGCTGCGCCGGTGCTGCTTCTCCTTGTACAGAATTATGCTACGAGGCTGACGAAGGCCTTGCGCCTGGCCCGAAGGAAAGAGGGCGAGCTTTGGGGCAAGGTTCAAGAGGTCATTTCCAACGTTCACCTGGTGCAAGCCTACGGCCGCGAGACTCACGAAGACGATCGCTTCGCCGAACAGGCCGGACTGTCGCTCGATGCGACCCTGGAGGCCAGCGAGTTGCAATCGCAATTCACTCCTCTGATAGGTTTGGTGATGGCCTTGGCCACAGGAGTTGTGGTCTGGTACGGCGCCGTTCAAGTTCTTGCCGGAAAGATTACGGCAGGAGATCTTCTCGTCTTCCTCGCCTACCTGCGAGGCTTGGCGACTCCAGTCCGTCAGATTGCCAAAATGGCCGGCGTGATGGGGAAATCGTCTGTTGCGGCAGAACGCATCGGGGATGTGTTCTCGGCGGAGTCGGAGATTCGTGAACCATCCAATCCTCGAGTCGCAATTTCTTGTGCAGGCAGCGTCGAATTCCGGTCTGTAGATTTTGGATACTTTCCCGGGGCACCGGTGCTGCATGACATTTCGTTCCGTGTCGAGTCCGGCCAAACCATAGCTTTAGTAGGATCGACGGGCGCGGGCAAGAGCACGCTGGTCAGTCTCATCTCCCGCTTCTATGATCCGGCATGCGGCCAAATCCTTCTGGATGGACATGACCTGCGGGAAATGCCGCTGGCATTTGTGCGTAACCAAGTGGCACTAGTCCCGCAAGAGGTTCTGGTCTTCCACGGCTCCGTCTGGGAAAACATCGCCTACGGCCGTGCCGGCGCTGGTCGCGAGGACGCAATTACAGCGGCGCAAGCGGCGGGAATCCACGACCGCATTGCACGCTTTCCCGATGGCTATGACACCGTTGTGGGCGAGCGAGGTATGACCCTCTCTGGCGGACAGCGCCAGTGCCTTTCAATTGCGCGGGCGATGCTGCGAAATGCTCCCATCGTGATTCTGGACGAACCGACAACGGGTTTGGATGCGAAGACTGAGCGCATCGTGGCGGAGGCTTTGCGCCGTCTCACCGAGGGGCGCACGACTTTTGTGATTGCACATCGTCTCGCCACGATAACGGCGGCCGACCGCATCCTCGTGCTTGAACGCGGACGGTTAGTACAAACGGGGACGCACAAGCAGCTTTTGCAGGAGGAGGGCCGGTATCGCCACCTCTGGATATCTGCGTTTGGCGGAGCACCCCCAATCGCTTCGCAAGAGAGTTTTGACGAGTGTCTACCGTGGCCGGCAGAGGTTGACGCTCCTTTGGACAATGCAACTTTGACGCGCGCATAGATAGGAGAGGGTCAGCTTCACGCGACGAACATGGAACGATGAATCTCTCGCAGCCTCACCGTTCTTTCTTCAACAGCAGAACCAATGGATATGTTGTGCTGCGGCTGTAACTGACCCACGTCCAAGTGGCTTGGCACCAGCCTCAATCACACGAAGAAACGCAGGCAGCGCAGGCTGCATAGGAGCAAGGAATGAGAAAGATAGCAGTTTTTGGAGTGGGCTACGTTGGATTGACAACCGCTGCCTGTCTTGCGGAACTAGGACATCGCGTCACAGGTTATGACGTGCAGGAGACGAAGGTCGAGGGGCTTCGCAACGGACAGATGCCGTTTGTCGAACCTGAACTTGGGCCGCTGGTCTCACGCCACGTCTCGACGGGACAGCTCACCTTTACTGCGAACATCGGAGAGGCTCTGGAATCCGCTGAGATGGCATTCGTCTGCGTGGGTACGCCTATGGGACCAACAGGAGCTGCCGACTTATCGCAGGTGGAAGAAGCCTTGCGGCAAATTGGCCGCCAGGTAACCCGCAGCCTCGTTGTCGTATTGAAGAGCACCATCCCTCCCGGCGGAACCGCCGATCGGTTCGCAGAAATCCTCTCCGGCGAGTTGCGACCGCCGGCAACCGCTCACCTTATTGTGAATCCTGAGTTTCTGCGCGAAGGTTCGGCCGTCCATGATTTCTTTTGTCCGGATCGTGTTGTCGTGGGCGCGTGGAACCGCGTTGCCGCCGAGCAGGTTGCCGGCCTGTATGCTCCTTTGGGCTGCCCCGTTGTGTTAACTGATCCTGCCAGCGCACAGCTGACGAAATACGCAGCCAATGCGTTCCTTGCCACCAAGATCTCTTTCATCAACGATGTCGCCCGCATCGCGGAAGCGGTAGGCGCGAACGTCCAGGCGGTTGCTCAAGGAATTGGTCTGGATGCGCGCATCGGCGGGGACTTTCTTGAACCCGGTCTGGGCTACGGAGGTTCCTGCTTCCCCAAGGACGTACGCGCGCTCGCCGCTGTCGCCAGTCACAACGGCTACGATTCTCCGCTTCTGCGAGCCGTAATGGATATCAATGCAGGTCAACGCCGCCTTGCAGTTGAGAAGCTTGGCGCCGTACTTGACGGAGTGGACCGCAAGAAGGTCTGCGTGCTGGGGCTCGCCTTCAAGCCAGATACCGATGACGTGCGGGAAGCACCCGCACTGGACATCATCGCGAGACTCTGCGACCAGGGTGCGACGGTGCAGGCATACGATCCGGCAGCCAAAGCAACCGCAGAGAAAGTCCTGCCTGCGCACGAGCGCTTGCGTTACTGCAGCGACGCTTATGAAGCGGCTGAAGACAGCGACGCCATCTTTATCGCAACCAACTGGCCGGAATTTCGAGACCTTGACTGGCAACGCATCGGTTCAGCGATGACCGCCAAAACCGTCGTCGACGGCCGCGGAATGCTTTCCGCGTACCACATGAACGAAATGGGATTTAGTTACTTCGGATTTGCCGTTTGATGCCGACTTGCCTAGGTTGGCATCCACTTGGAAGCACAACGCCATGAAGATGAGAGTGAGACTTTGTGTTTTGATCCTGGCCGGGTGCCTGAGCGGGCCCGCCTTGCCGCTGCGCGTGATGGCGCAGACGCTGCCCCCCGCCGGCTTAGGCAAGGTCAAGATGGAAACGCGTTTCTATCATGCCAACAGCGTATTCTCTTCCACGAATTTTGATGTCCAGAAGCTTCCCAGCAAGAAAACCGTTACCGGGAGACTGACAAAGATCGTCGGCGAATACGGACTGAACTACAATTGGGCCCTCCTGTTCCGTGTTCGGTTTGCTTCGGTGGACAAAACAAAAAAAGCGAAAACCTCAAGCGCATTTGGTTTGCAGGATCAAACCATCGGACTGGAACGTGGATTTCGACAGGAAGAGGCTTTCACCGAAGCCGTGGATTTCAAGGTGATCATTCCCACCGGGTCCACGACAAGTGTCCCCCAGCTCGGCACGGGCCATTGGGCCATCGAGCCAGACTATGGATTCGGTTTCGCGCATCATTTTCACCGACGGTTTGTATACGCCAATTCATGGTTCGGCACACGCATCTTCCCAGATAGCGGTGCTACCCAATTGCGTATAACTTCGGAGACCGGGGGGCGGGCGTTTTCAAAGGTGAATGCCTTTGGCACCTTATTCCTTTCGCGAAACCTGGAAGGCGGGGATCCCACAGCAACGGGGGGAATTCCAAATGCTACCGAAGTCTACAACTTATTACGGGTTGGCGGAGGAGTAGAGTTTGCCAAATGGAAATCGGTACGGCCAATGATCGCGTACCAGACAGACGTTGCTGGACAAGGCATTCACGCCGGTAGCAGGATCGTGGTTGGTATGACAATGCATATTGGCCGCGTCCGCCGGCCGTACTGAGGTTGCAGATGGGATCAACGTTGTTTCTGGTGCGCCACGCAGAGACCGAGTGGAACAGGGCGGGGCGTTACCAGGGGCAAAGCGATCCTCCATTGTCCGCGTACGGTGAAATGCAAGCAAAGCACTTGGCCAGTTCCATGGCGTCCATTCACGTCTCCGCGGTGCTTACAAGTCCGCTGCAGCGCGCCAGGAAGACTGCGGTTGCTTTGGCGGAACGCACCGGCCTTGCCGCCGTGAGTGACGATCGGTTGATGGAACTCGCCTATGGCCAATGGGAGGGTCTGACTCAAGCGGAGGTCAAGAGCAGATGGCCGGAACTTTTGCGATTGTGGAAGAGAGCGCCCGATCAGATAAGATTCCCCGGCGGAGAGACCCTTCATGATCTTCGATGCCGAGTGCAATCGTTTCTCTCGGAGGTGGCACGGCAGCCCGGTCCTGTTCTCGCCGTCACGCACGAAGCCGTGATTCGGATTGCCATCCTGGAAGTACGTGGTGAGCCTCTTTCCGAGTATCGTCGTGTTCATGTCGCAAATGCTTCGGTCACGCCGATCCCTTTGCGCGCAAATCGTCTTCCTCAGTGCCATTGAGTATTCCTGGCCACTAGCAGATTCAATTCGTGCCTGTGCCTGAGCGTATCTTCGAATCGGCTGTCACAGCGTCAATCAACAGGTCGATTCGAGTTAATGACGAGAGACGGTCTGGCAACTCTGCGAGTATCCCGCGCCCAATCGGCTCGGGAACAGAAAGCGGTGTATGCGGAACAGATCACCGGAAAACACGCTGCCTCCTGCAGGCATTGGCTCGACCAGAATGTTCGCTGGATCATCACGCCTGTGGAAAAGCAGGCTATCCAGCGGTTCCGCAGCGATCAAGAGCACGATTTGTTCACCCGCCAATTCTGGGAGCTGTGCAACCCACCCCCGTATGCATGGCTTCCTTCCGGTTCCTCATTTAAATCCACGCCTTCTCAATGTCTACGGATGTCCAGAAATGTCTATTTCCGCAAGAGACTTGCGCTCGTTTTTGAAACTGTTCAACAGTCTCTGTTGAAGCGGAGTGGGCACTCAGTCGAGCGTACTTGTTTCAAGGTCCTACGCTCTCAGTCGAGACGATGGTTCGCCAGCCGGCAGATCCAGTTCAATCCCAAGTCCAAATGTAAATCGATGTATTGTTATACATTGTTGTGCAAATCGCAGACATAATCCTGCCTGCCTTTTTCGCGGCGGTAGCGGCGGAGTCTTTTCCAATCGAAAGATGAGCCTGAAGGAGTCGAAGGGGAGTGGGAAGCGGGGCTCCTTTCTGAGTGGAGGATGAAGACACACTAGTGTCCTGAGTCATTAATTCGCTTACAAAAGCGAGTGACGGAATCGAGAATCTGGTCTGCTGTTTTATGCCAGATAAAGGGTTTTGGGTCGCGGTTGTGGTGTTCGATGAAGTCGTTGATGGCGGCTTTTAGTTCTTTGGTCGAGCGATGGACGCCGCGTCGAAGCCGGCGTTCTGTGAGCAGGGCGAACCAGCGTTCCACCAGGTTCAACCATGAGGCAGAGGTGGGCGTGAAGTGAACATGGAAGCGGGGCCGTTTCAGCAGCCAATTCTGAATCAGCTTGGTTTTATGCGTTCCGTAGTTGTCCATGATGAGGTGGACGTCCAGTTCTTCGGGCACGTTCTTCTCGATGGTGTCGAGGAAGCTGCGGAACTCTTCGGAACGATGGCGTTGCTGGTTCTGGCCTATGATCTTGCCAGTTTTGGTGTCCAGCGCGGCAAACAGGCTGGTGGTGCCGTGCCGCGCATAGTCGTGGGTGCGGCGTTCGACCTGCCCAGGTCCCATGGGCAACAGCGGCGCGGTTCGATCCAGAGCTTGTATCTGCGACTTTTCATCCACGCATAAGACCAGCGCGCGCTCCGGAGGGTTCATGTAAAGCCCCACGATGTCGCGCACCTTGTCGATAAACAGCGGGTCTTTGGATAACTTGAACGTCTCGGAGCGATGCGGGGCCAGAGAAAAGGCGCGCCAGATGCGGCTGATCGCGGTCTGGTTGATGCCTGTAGCCTGTGCCATCGTACGGGTTGACCAATGGGTGGCAGCGGGCGGCTTGCTCTCCAGCGTGCGCACGATGACTTCTTCGATCTGAGCATCGCTCAGTTTGCGTGGCTGTCCGGGACGCGGCTCATCGAGCAGTCCATCCAATCCCCGCTCATCAAACCTGCGCCACCATTTACTGACCGTTTGAATACACGCATGCGTTTCTGTAGCGATGGCCGTAGCGGTCAGTCCCTCGGAGGCGCGCAATATGATCCGTGCTCGCATCGAAAGCGCCTGCGCGGTCTTCCTCCTCCGCGTCCAACCCTGCAAGGTACTGCGCTGCTCCTCGCTCAGTTCCAACTTCGGCAAACGGCGTCCTCGTCTCATGACCTCGCTCATGTCATGTTAGACGCTGCTTGTCGATAAATGTGTAATGAATTAATGACTCAGTACACTAGCAGCAGTAGCCGTGGGGAGGGAATGTGGGAATCAGCTTTATCGATTTCCACATTTCCTCCCCCAGGCCGCGGCGTGTTTCACGCACTTCTCCGGAGCTGATCGAAGAGCTTTGTTTTGGCCTGCTGCATGCGCACGGCGGCTTCGGTGTCGCTGTGCGCCTGGGCGACCCGCAGCAGAGCATTCGGAGTTAATCCGGGGCGCAGGTACTGGGCCGGATTGTGCAGCGCCAACAGCGTTTCCAGCGGAGTTTGATAGCGCCGATAGCGGATGCGTTTGCGGCCGTTGGGATCGATGGAGACATCGGGCTGTGCGCAAGGGCGATGGTAGTTCAGGTAAGGGTTGAGGAAGTCGTGATAGAAGCCGTTGAGCCGCTGGCCATGGCTGGCGTCGATATAGCCATAGCCGATGTGCTTGCGGATGATGGAACCGTTCTTGGTCTCCCCCAGGCCGTTATCGTTGGAATGGCGGGGCCGGCTCTTGGTCTGCCCGATGCGCAGCTTGTCGAGCAGGCGGGCCACGGTCTTGTTGAGGAACTCGCTTCCGTTGTCGGAGTGAAAGCCCTGGATGCGGAAGGGGAACTGGCGCAGCATAGCCTCCAGCACCGGCTCTAAAAAGGTCTCTGCGATGCGCGGCGTGGCCACCACGATCTGCCACTGGGTGACTTCGTCGACAGCGTTGATGTGGTAAACGCCCTTGGCATCGGGGCGGTCACCCTGATGCACGGTGTCGACGCGGAGAAAGCCAGGCTGGCCGGAGGGGTCGGGCCGACGCCGCTCGCCGATGGACACAGCGGCGGGGCGAGTTCGGGTGTAGGTGCGCAGCCGTTCCCGGTAGCGGCTGCTCTTGCGCAGGTTGTAGAGATGGGCGACGGAGATCGCCGACAGGCGCTCAAAATCAGCCTTGCCGAAGACGCGATACTCGCGTTCCAGGATGCGCCGCGTGGCCGGCCCGGCCAGGGTGCCGTGCGCCTCGTCGACTTGAGCCAGCAGCTCCGTGTCCGCGCGCGTGTAGTGCGTCGCGAACCGATGCCGCCGATACTCGGTCACGGGCACGCGCCCCGTGGTCATGTAGCGGGCGATCAGCCGCGTCACCTGGGCCCGGCTCAGGCCGGTCATCTTTTCCATGTAGCGCCGCAACAGACCCCGCGCCGCCTTGCCCTGCGTCGCGTACTGCTGCCCCACCAGGACCTGCTCCATCCAGCCATATACCTCGGCCCGATGCCTGCCCTGGAACTGGAGACCTTCGCTGGCTGCTACGAACCGGCGGATCTCCTCCATGCTCAACTTCTCTGCCTGATACACGCGGATGTTCAATCCCCAGCATGCCTTACCCCTTCAGGCTCATCTTGTGCTGGAAGAGACTGGCGGTTGCGATCGAAGAGATTTGTGTTATGATCGCTCTTGCCGAGGTTCTAAACTCTGGTTTCACCAGGTCCAGAATTTACACAGACATAACATCACATACGCAAGACCCTTGTTGCATCGCTTCCCAGACACTTGTCTAACTTACGATCGTCATCGCAAGAGGAAAGCTGTGACTAACTCCCCCGAGGGTATTCGTGAAGATGCTTATCAAAGAAATGCCATGGCATGTCCTGCAGGTACGTTCGAATTACGAAAAGCGAGTTGCTAACCTTCTGACGGTACGTGAGATAGAAAGCTACGTGCCGTTTTACCGGGAGCGCACGAGGTGGACGGACCGAACGGTCATGACAGAGCGGCCGCTTTTTTCCGGATACGTCTTCGCCCAACTCCCGTCCCGCTCCAGGACTACCGCTCTCACCACCCCCGGCGTAGTGCGCTGGCTGGGTGATGGGGAGAGGAATCTGGTAAGCCACGCCGAGCTTGACGAGATCCGTAAAGGACTCGCCAGCGAGAAGATGCTACGGCCGCACCGCGGCGTGGCCAAGGGGACGTGGGTGCGGGTGCGCCGCGGCTTGTTCGAAGGATATGAGGGAATTGTCGAAGAGTTCCGCCAAAACTGCACCTTGATCCTAACCCTTGCCGCCGTACAACGAAGCATCTCGCTGCAGGTTGGATGCGAAGAAATCGAAGTCGTAGGAAATCCGCCTCGTCACGCCCAATCGCAAGCGCAAGTTTATGGAGCCGCATAATGCACGCGGCTTTGACGCGCTGAATTGGAGTGCTGGATCGGCTCAGGTTTCATACCTGTACCGATCCAGCTCCGGAGCCGGATTCGCGGATTGGCGCCCTGATTTTTTATCGGGCTGCGCCACTGAGAGAACCTCGCCAGAAGACGGTACTAGGCTCAGCCAGGCTCGGTTCGCTTACAATACTGCAGTTGGCTGACAGGTCGATTGGCGTGGACACCGGAATGAGTCACCCGGCTGTCAAGATGGGGCACTGCAAAGAGGCGGTGGTTGGGGTGTGCCTGCTCTTCCTGCTGGCCTTTGCCACCACGACCATTTTTGTCAGGGCCGCCTGGCCTCTTCAATTTTTCCAGATAGGCATCTTCGCCCTGCTTGCCGCATATCTGCTCGCAGGGATTCGTCAGGGCAAGGAGCGCGTTGCAGATGGAGTGGCGCCGTGGCTTGTGTACCTGATCCCCGCCTGGGGAGTGATGCAGATTGTTGCGCATTCCACGACCTTGACCCTGCAAACCCGCGAGGCGGTACTGCGCTGGGGAGCTTTGGCGGCGGTGTTCTTCCTGGCCCAGATTGTGGCCCGCACGCCCAAGGCCCGCGAGATCGCGCTCCACGCCATGCTGTTCTTTGCGACCCTGATGGCACTGCTCTGCCTCACCCAGCTTTTTACCTCGAAAGGCCGCGTGCTGTGGATCTTTCCCACGGGCTATCCGGATGTGTACGCAACCTTCCCGTCGCACAACAATTATGCGCAGCTCATTGAGATATCGCTGCCGATTGCCCTTTGGTTCTCACTTCGGGAGGGACGACGAGCCTGGGGGTATGTCCTGGTCTCCGGTTTGCTCTATGCGTCAGTGATTGGTTCCGCGTCGCGGGCCGGCGCTGCTCTCTGCACGGCCGAGTTACTTGCGATGCTGGTGATCGGACTCCTTCTGCTCAGACGAGAAGAATTGAAACTGCGCATGCGCTCAATCACGCTGGTTCTGGCGATGGTGCCGCTTGTAGCGGCCACCTTCACCTTCGTTGTGGGCTGGCAGCGAGTCTGGCAGCGCCTTCAGCAACCTGATCCATACGGTGCCAGGCAGGAGTTCCTCATTTCCGCCATCCACATGGCCGAGCAAAGGCCCGTGCTGGGATTTGGGCTGGGAACCTTTCCCGAAGTTTATCCAAAGTACGCCATCAAGGATTTCCCCTTTTTTGTAAACCACGTGCATAACGACTGGGTGGAATTTGCCGACGACGGCGGAATTCCCTTCCTGCTTCTGGTGCTCATCCCCTTTGCCGTGGCGGTTCCGACGGCGATCCGGCATCCGTGGGGTCTCGGGCTGGTAGCAGTGATGATCCATGCCTGCATCGACTTCCCATTTCCGCGTCCTGCGGTTTCAGGCTGGCTGTTTGCGATGCTCGGCCTCCTGTATATGGCGCGCACTGCCGACCGGCATAAGGATCGATCCATGGCTCCCTCCAATCGGGATCATCCTCCTGCAGTGCTGTAATTCATGCGCCGAGAAGTCAGTTTGACCGGACGGTCAGGTGCGGGCACTGTAGTTCGCGCAATCGCTCTTACTCATGGGACAGCTTGAATGCGGACAGAGGATAGATCCAGCGAGCCCGAAATCAGCGTAGTGCCGAGGGACCGCTGGTATATGAGGCGGAGATGAACCACCGATACCCCCGGAGGGATGGAAAACGCGAGTTTTGCACTGGTCCGCGTGTCGCTGGAAAGATCGGAAGACTGCGCCAGCGGGGATTTCGAACCGGCAGCGATGATCTGCCAACGAAGACCCGTTCCTGGGGCAATTCCCTCAGTGCGGTAGGAATACTGCATGACGTAATTGCCGGGATTGAGCACAACGGCTTGTTCCGCGATGGTACAGTGATCCGGCTGCAACCCGGAGAACTGAGTCTCCAGGCCGAGAGGTCCCGGTACGGAGTGACAACCGGAATTCGATGGGATCTTCCAATCGAAACTGACCGGCAACGGGTCGCGCGCAAAGTCCGGGTTGTTCGGTAGAACACTGTCGGCAACTACCCAGCGCTTTTCAAGCAGGATGGTCCAAATCGTTTTTGCCTGGTCGCCGTCTCCGGCTGCAACCAGATGATCGATGGCAGAAAACATGAGCGGGACATCTTCTCTGGAATCACCGTATTGAATGAGCCGGGTTGCGATTTCAGATGCAGCAGCGGGTTGGTCCCTGGTGAGCAGGAATTTGAGATATTGCCTGAGAAGCTTTGGATTGTTATTCACAATCCTTCTCGTGATCTGGTTCGCGTCGGGTGAGACGCGCCAACACAATTCAAACAAGGACTCTGTGCTGTCTGAGGGCATCGCTGCTGCCCTTCGCGCCCAGGTCCAAAACGCCTTCATGTTGCCGCGGCGAAGATAAAAATTGGCAAGACTCCAGCGGGGCAAATAGGTGCGATCAACCGCAAAGGCACGCAGGAGCCATTGTTCCGCTCTGACATAATCGCCTTTCGCTTCATAATCGAGCCCCAATTCGATCTCCGCTCTTGCCGCATAGGGATTGAGGCGTACCGCGGTAGTCAGCAGCTCTCGGGTGTGTGCGGGATCCAGCTCGGCAAGCCGGACATAGTAAGCCCACGCGTCAGGGACCATGGAAATCGCCCGCCGCACCGACGCTGCAGTATGCTGCCGGAACAGGTAGTCCGCACGCGCCAAGGCCCATGAGCACAAAATCGCGACGCAACAGGCCGCTACGGCTATGAGCCGCAGCGCCGCATTGAGAAAATGCTGTAGGCGTAAGACCATGAAGCTACGAGAGCGATCATATCGCAACAGAATCTTCAAGTCGGAACTGAAAGTCAGTAAAGGCAGGAAAGCGGCTGTTGGCATGGTGCAGCATGAAGATACCCGGTTCCGGCGACGAACCTCAGTCTCACCGCCAAAGGAAGTCAGACAAATGCCCACTTTCTGGTGCCGTGCTGATCACCTCATGTCATACGTTCACGAGCGATCGTAGGCTCGAGACGATTCAAAGAATCGTATGACATTTGTCTAACGCTCTCTTTGTCTCTGAAAATTTAACGTCTTTGAGTTGGAATTTTGGCAGATTCACCTATAATGGCCATGAGTGCGAAAGAAGTCCACAAAGAACATCAGGAGACTGGAAATGTCCGGGAAACTGTTGGCTATCTTGGCGCTGTCTTGCATCACGAGTTATGCGGCGGCTGGAACGATCGCGCTTGGTACGGCTAGCGCGCAGGGGCACATGCGTGTGGACGGCTACACGGTGAATGGCGACGCCACTGTCTTTAACGGTTCGGTTGTACAAACCACAGATGCGAGCGCAATTCTGCGCGTGGCGCATGGCGTCAAGATCACCATGTCCAAGAGCTCGCGCGGCGCCGTGTACGGCAACCATTTTGTTCTGCAGCGCGGTGAAACAGAAATTTCCGCGCCCGCTTCGTTTGAACTGCGAGCCAACGGCCTGCATGTGACCGCGAATAGACCGGACTCTGTGGGCATCGTCTCGCTGACGCCGACGAATGCGGTAGAGGTGGCGGCTGTGAGCGGCAGTTTTGACGTCCGGGACGACCAGGGCCTTCTACTGTCAAATATTCTTCCCGGTCGAGCTCTGTCATTTGCGATGCAGAATCAAGGAAACATCGCTGCACAATTCCTCACTGTTGCTGGTATGATCAGCCAGGAGAACGGCCATTACTACCTGACCTCTGACGATGGCGTGAAGTATGAGCTGATAGGTAAAAGTTTCCAGAAGTATGTGGGCGATAAAGTGGTTGTCTCCGGTGACTTTAACCCTGTTGCTCTACCTGGAGGGGCAGTAGGAACAATCACAGTAAAAACAAGTCGCCTCAACGGCCCGGGCGGCGGAATGACCAAGACAGACAAATGGATGATCACCGCAGTTACTTTGGGTGGCGCAGGCGAGGTGGGGTATGTCATTCACGATGCGCTCCAGTCCCAGCCTCCCGCCAGCCGATAGATAATCGATCTTCCGTTAACGAAAGTGTGGTAAAGCAAGTTGCACCATCCGCTCAACGCTAGACACTGCCCCCGAACGCCCCGCGGGGTAGAAGACATCACTCGATACCTATGACCGAGCCGGCTACATACATTACTCAAGTAATTATCACTTCGCCGTTAAAATGGTTGCTTTTGGCATTACACAAGAAGTGTTATTGCCTTACTTAAGTAACTTATTATAGGTTACTTAGCGTCTGTTACAGAAACATCAATCTAGCGGACTTTATTCACCTGATTTGGATGGAGATTCTGGACCATTTGCAGAATCTCGCTTTGGTTTCTTTTTGCAGCCATCCGTCGCTTAAGACCTTGGAGTCAATAAAAATTGCCTGACTGAAGGCCGGCACTGAAAGTTCCCCCCGGTTACACCTCTCTAACCCATTTGGAGTCGGATCATGAACCATTCCCCGTGGCATGTTCTGCATGTATCAGTCAATCAGGAAAGAAAGGCCGCGCAGCATTTGACTATACGCGCTGTCGAGCACTATCTACCGCTCTACACGGAACGTTCCCGCTGGAGCGACCGCACCGTCACACTGGAGCGGCCACTCTTTGCTGGTTACGTATTTGTCCGCTTCCCGCCCGAGTCCCGGCGCTCCGTTGTTTCTACGCCCGGTGTCATTCGGATCCTGGGGAGTGGACCGGCCGATACGGTCAGCAGCGAAGAACTCGACAAAATTCGCGACGGTATCTCCAGCGGACATATGCTGAGGCCCCATCCGAATCTCGGCGTAGGAACACGGGTCCGCGTTCGCTACGGCGTTTTTGAAGGAGCTGAAGGTGTCGTCACCGAATTGCGCCAACGCTGCCGGGTAGTGATCGGACTTTCCGCCATCAGGCAATCCTTTTCCTTAGAGGTGGAGCGGGAAGACATTGAGATCCTCGCCGCGAATCGTCCCAAAACAGGGCGCATGCCGGTACAGAGGTTCGCGATCGCATAGTTATTCGCCCTCGGCAGTCAATACCAGGTACGGCAGTAGTCCGGCCGACCCGCCAGAGAAAGCGGGTTATCCGGCAGCATTCTGCGCTATTGGTTCGCGAATCCGGAGGCGGCACCCACGCTGTGAGCCGCCGTTCCGAAAGCGGGAGCCAACCACCACAACCTGGAGCCCTGCTTCTTCAACCGGTGACTGACATATGTGCCCAAGCCCGCAAAAACGGCAACGACGCTTATGCGGCCCGCAAGAGACGGCGGCATCAGCGGATTTGCTTCGCGACAATGATGCTCGGCAACGCAGCGCTGCGACAAGCTCATATCAAGGGCCGTCATCCCAATATTCAGGCCGTTGAGCAGGAAAAATCCCGCGCCGAGCCTTGGTGAATCGGTTCCCCGAATTGTGAGGTTATTCCTAAGCGGTGACGCCACCGCCGAAGAATCTGATACAGCGGTGGACGGCAGCAGTATCGAAGAGGCGGCGCTTACCTCTGCGCGTTCCACCGCCGCCGGTGGCGGTGGCGTTTCCGCGTTCCACTGCAGCTGTTTAAATGGAATCAGAGCCTGCTGAGCAAGGCAGGTCGACCCGCCTATGAGGATGGTCATTCCCAATACAAGTCCAAGCCGTTTTCTCACTTCGTCCTCCCGTCGCCGTTTGCTTGCGGTCAACGGGCCTATCGGCATGAGAACGAAGGGAATGAGAATTTTCGCTCATTCCCGGCAGCTTTTGGTCATCAAAAATCGCTCATGTTGCGCAGATCGGTGCGCAGGAATTGAGCCACGCATTCCTGAACAGAAAAAATATGGCCGCTCGTGGGATCGCATTCCAGCCTGTCGCGCACCAGACCGTAAAGACCATTGAATCCTTTGCGCATGTCGGTTGCATCGGTCCCCACAAAGATCTGCGTAATCAGCCCAAACCCGAACACCACCTAAGCCCTGTCCAATACAATCAACAGGCGTTCCGCCTTTAGCGCAATGAATCCCCTGATTCACTTCGATCCGACACCCGCTACGAACTCAACAACCAAGGCGATGTCGCAGGTCTCGCTCTTGCTACACCGTGCAGGGGACGAGACCACTTCGACGGGTAGCAGAGCTCCGATTCCCCGCTACGGTCTGCTTTGCACCCGTCGACAATATTTTCCAATGTCCCTATGGCCAATTCCCGCTTCAGGCAAGACGCAGCACGCATCAATCCACTCGCCCCAAACTCCGCAACAAACGCCTCAGCCTCAGCCCGCCTCCGCACCACTCCCGCTTCCTTCATAACTCCGGTTCACCACTAAGCGCAGCAACAGAACAGAATGCTCTGCCTGGACGGATACGCCCTTAGATAGAGGGGTGTTTCCAAAAGTCACTGTGGGTGGAGGGGGATATGTGTGTCTGCGCACTTTTTCTTAGAGAAATCCGGTCAGCAGTTGGCGGTATGACTTTCCGGTCTGTTTTTGGCCACAATTTCGAGACCGCTGGGAGCCGACTGTTCCCTCACTCTTTGGATCCTGATCTACTTGACTCGAAAATCAACCAATGTGAACGTCGCCGATCCGCCAAGCATGTTTACACCGTGACCCCAGAAGTTCTCTCCGCCAAAGGTCATCCCTACCCAGGCAAGGTTCTTGAGCGTATTGGCAAATTCAGCACTGTTATGGTGGCCATAGACGCTGGTCCATTTATCAGCGGTGAGTGGTACCTCGAATGTGATAACGGAATTGTCCTTTGAGCCCAGGACATAACCATTGCTGCATGCCCACCAGCGATAATATTCGTGTCTGAAGTCATCTCCACGCCTCTCCAGAAAGAGGTGAAATGTCGCAGGATCAACGGCGGCCGGATCGACCTCGCCGTTGTAGACTGCGCCGGAAGAGGAATTTATCTGAAAAGTGATGCTTACTTCGGTGGGCAGGGACGAGGAGAAATAGGGTGTCTGAACGTATTTTATCGAGCCCGGCGTGGCAGGAAGGGTGATGGACCAGGCGCCTGTGCTCGATGGCAATGGATGATCTGGCATATCCTTGCCATACAGGATGTACCAGGATTGCGGATTCAGAGAAATGCTGCCAACTTGGGCCGGATCCACGTTTGGCGGTCCAGAGTATCCTCCACATGCCGTGAGAACCAGGCACGCCAATGACATTAGAACGCCAAGGCAAATAGATCTGCGACCGCTCAGCCAATGTTCTACCTTGTCGTATCTGCTACTGCTCTCGCACGACGACAGTGTCGAGTGTCGCGTGTCACTAGATTGGAACATAGAGGATATATCGGAACAATCGACAGGAACTTCACGGCGGCGTGGGTAAGTAGCCGTGCTTGAGACTGTACGGAATAAAGGAACCGTGATCGGAAAGTTTCGAGGATCAGTCGCCGGACTTGTTCGCTGAGAGTCTCATGCTGCAACGTGGTCCGGATGATAAAGAGTAGATTGAACAAACGTTACTCTATTTTTTTCGAAGCTGTAATCAATGTCGTGTTTGCAGATTAACTAACTATAAGTTACTTTGGTTAGCACTTCTCGGAAAATGGAGTGATTTAGGGCCTGTTAACACTACAGGGATGGATGGCGTTGCGAGCGAAAATGGTCTCAGCCGAGGCGGAGGACGCAGACTTTGGTGATTCCAAGGCGAGGACGAGTCGCCGCGGCGACAAGGATGAGCCGATTTTCGCCGCAACCCGAAGGGACGGGGCCGATTTTCCCGATTTCTGCGTCGATCGTCGCTAGCAGACACCCGGTATGCGTCACTCCTCACTCCTTGAACTCGAAAAAATCGGCTCCCGTCGCCCCCATTCCAGTAGTGTTAACAGGCCCTAGATCACCTCTTAAATATGCGACCTCATGAATACTAACATCGAGATGCCTGTGCATGGCCATGAAGCACGAGCAGATTCTGCGCCGGTCACTTGAGGAGGAGCGCTCGAACGACATGGTCGATGCATTCTCATTGCGCAGAGTAGCTATGGAAACGCAGAAATACCCTCTGCAGTCTGAGAAGGGTTCTCTGGATGCGCCACGACTGGAAAAGGCATAATCGACGAGGCTTTTACGGGTCTTTGAGATCGCACGATGGTAATCAAACAAATTAGGAATGGTAATAGTTACCTTTCTAATCCTACGATTACATCATGATTACTGAAGTCTCAAGAACGCATGAGGGCTTCTTGAAGATGTTGTATTTCTTGTTCCCTGGATCTCTCCCTCCGGTCCCGCTTCTGGGGTAAGCGGTTACACCGGAATCCAGCGCTGAACAATAGTCGGCTTTCAAAGTGCTCCGTAAAGGGTTTGCGGAGCAAAGGGGATGTCTTTGTCTTATTTTTCGGCGGATGGAGCGCGGAATCCGGAGGGATTGAAATGAAGAACTGGAAGGACGAAAGCGGCCAGCTGCTGGTGGTAACCTCACTCAGCCTGCTGGTGGTGCTTGGCATCATGGGGATGGGTCTCGACGCCGGCATGCTCTTCCACGCCAAGCGCACAGTACAAATCGCTGCTGATGCTGCCGCCGTAGCCGGCGCGCTGGATTACAGGTACAACAACGACAAGCAGTCGGCGATTGCGGCGGGCCAGGACGCTGCCGCGCAAAACGGTTACACCAATGGCAAGGATGGAGTTACTGTCACCATCAATATGCCACCGAAATATGGTGATCTCAAGGGTCTCAACGGGTATATCGAAGCGATCGTCCAGG
This sequence comes from uncultured Acidobacteriota bacterium, assembly GCA_963830225.1. Lineage (GTDB taxonomy): Bacteria > Acidobacteriota > Terriglobia > Terriglobales > Acidobacteriaceae > Telmatobacter. The sequence goes on from CAWHLO010000003.1 coordinate 293,322, forward strand.
CTCCAAGTCCGACTTTCTTCCTACGGACACTTGGTTTCCATTCTGTCAACATTGCCAGCCGTGCGATCGCCGGCACCGGATCCACCTATGCCTGCATTTGGGCGCTGGACAGGTCCGGAAGCAGCGTGTCCATCAAGGGATCTGCTGAATTATATACGCCCAAGTGCGCCATTTACGATGACTCGTCATCCGCTTCTGCGCTGACGCTCACCGGAGGCGGCGCCATTACTGCGAAGTCCATCGGTATCGTCGGTGGCTATTCCTCGAGCAGCAACGGTTACCTTTCGCCGACGCCAAGAACTGGGCTCGCTCCGGCTGCCGATCCACTTGCCGGCCTGGTTGCGCCGACGGTTTCCACGGCCACCTGTTCGAACAGCAGTTGCAATGTTTCCGTTTCCGGCGGTTCGAACATCACTCTGTATCCCGGAACATACGGATCCATCAGTAACAGCGGAAGCGGGACGATCACGTTCGAGCCCGGGAACTACATCATAACCGGCAGCGTATCGAGCTCTTCGAACGGGGGTATTGTTTTCGGCTCCGGCAACTACACCATCGACGGAAATCTTTCCGACACTGGTGGCTCCTATATGACCTTCGGAACCGGACTCTATATTGTCGGGGGAACTCTCAAGCTCGCCGGGTCCGGCAGTATCACTGGCGATAGCGTGACTTTTTATACCGAAGGCAGCACAAGCATCGCGGGCGGAAGCAACCTGTTACTTAAAGCTCCAACCTCGGGCACATACAGCGGCATACTGATTTTCCAGGCAAGAAGCGACTCCCAAACGCTGAGCGTCGCGGGCGGAAGCGGATCGACGGTTGAAGGTATTCTCTATGCGCCCACGGCAGCAGTAACTCTAAGCGGTAGCAGCACGGGAACTGCCATGTCCCTCGACATTGTTTGCGACACGCTGACGGTGACCGGCAACGGTACCTTCACAAACTCAAATTACGCAGAGGATGTAAATCACAACTCAGTGCTTTCCAAAACCATCCTCGTGGAGTAAACATGAAAAACTCAGAATCTCGCCAACGCAGGAGTGCGCGCCAGGTACTGCGGGCGTGCTTGAAAAAGTTGCATTGTGAGCGGGGACAGTCCCTCATTGAACTGGCCTTCTCCGTTCCCGTTATTGCGATGCTGATTTTTGGATCAGTTGAGGTCGCAAGAGTCATCTACGCGTCCGTCGAAGTATCCGATGCAGCCATGGCCGGGGTCCAATACGGCACGCGCAACCCCATAACGGCTGCAGATACCGTCGGCATTCAGAACGCTGCCGCGGCGGATGCTTCCAACCTGTCGCTCAGTACAAACTCGTCGCTTTCCTGTATCTGCTCCGACGGCTCGGCTTCCACCTGTCAGCCAACCGACTGTGCGACTTCCAACATTGAAACCATCCTTACCGTGAAGACCCAAAGCACCGTGGATCCCCTGATCCATCTGCCGGGTCTGCCTGACACGTTCACCGTACATGGCCAAGCCATACAGAAGGTGCTCCAATGAATCTGACGAATCTTTGCACCTCAGAATGCGCCCATTCTTTCATACAGCAGCGTCGGGACCGCAAGCGTTTCTTCCGTCGGCTCATACCGCTGCGCCGGCGGTTCACGAGCGAGACCGGCAGTGCGCTAATCGAATTCGCACTCTCCGTCCCCATCCTCTTTATGCTGCTGATTGGTTTCTGTCAGGTATGCGTCGCCATCTACAGCAACTTCTGCATCACCGAAATGGCCCGCGACACTGCTCGTTGGGCGTCGGTGCGCGGCTCCAATTCCTGTGCCGACGCTCCGGGCATGGATAGTTGCGATGCAACCGCGGCCGACATTCAGGCCGAAGCCCGGAAGGTTGCCTATCCCGGAATCGATACCAGCAAGATATCCGTCTCGACTGCCTGGCTTCAGGCTGACTCCACCGACTCGGTCACCTGGTCCGCATGCACCCAAGGCTCGGCAATCTGCAATGCGCCCGGCAATGCCGTACAAGTCACGCTCAGCTATCCATTCCCAATTGACATCCCAATGGCGAGTTCAGAAAACCTCAATTTTAGCGCCACCTCGCAAATTGTGATTGTGCAGTAACGTGCTGATCTTCGTCTCGCCAAGCAGAGGCCGCTGCGCCAGCGCTTGACTGAAAGGGAACGCGCAGCGGAGAGGTTCCGATCTTTGCTATAAGCATCTTGATTCCGGAGGACGCTGGATTTCTCTCTGTAACAACCGGAAATTGCAGCCTGAGCCCACGATGATGGCCCAACTGCTTCTGGAACCATGGGATCAGCAGCAAAGCAAACTGATCCCATGTCTTTAATGAATTCCACGGCAAATCGGAAGCCCGGAATCCTGTGCGGTCAGTCTGCAGTCACTACATACTCCCCCGCGCCATGCAGCATTACCACGGCACGTTTGCCTTGTTCCGTCGGAGTGCTTGCCACCGGTTTCGCGTTTACCATCACCTTGGCACCGGGCACCGGGACAGGAACGGAAACTCGTGCTTCGACTCCTGCAGGAAGGTCAATCGTGGTTGTATAGCCGTTGTTGTTACGAATCGAAACGCTAAGCAGTCCGTGTGGCGTCGGTTCGCCCCCCTTGGCCCACTGCAGTCCCAGTAGGTCGGGCCGAATATTCACCTTCGCGAATCCTCCTGCCGTAGGCTGAATTCCAAGTACCTGTGTCATCAGCCATGGCGTCACGCCGCTCGACCAGCCATGGGCCAGGCTCACTGCGAAACCAGACATGTTATCCGCCTGCAAGGATTCGTGAAATCTGAAGCCCTTGTACCAACTTGGATCGTAGCCCTCCCAGAAGCTCGTCGCCCCTTCCTGAACCATGCCGCCCCAATACTGGCGAATCCAGTTGAGCGCCGCTCTGCGATGTCCCATCTCTGCCATTGCAGTCACCACGTAGAAGTTGTAGTACGGGGTGATGATGTAAGGGTTGTATTTAACGTGCCCCACCTCCGACAGGGAGTTATGCCAGATACTCGCGTACTGATCCTTGTTGGCTATGCCTGAAATCACGGCAAAAGCGTTCGGCTGCCAGCGCTCTCCGAAGGATCCCTTGGAGTCACGCATGTATTGTTGCGCTGCGGCTTTAAGCGCATCCGCTTTCTCTTCCATCCGTTTCGCGTTCGCTTCATCATGGAGCACGTTCAGCAGATATGCCCCATCTCTGAACGCTGCATAATACTCAAACTGAGTTGCCATACGGGTCTGTGCGTCATAGCTATTCATCTCCGGCGACCAGTCAACAAATGGCCAGGCATGAGACAAATCGGAAAAGAGATTCTGATCATTCAAATCCTTCTCCATGTATTCAAGCAACTGCACCAGACGGCTGTGCACACTTTCCAGTTGCTTCATTGAGCCGGTGTGCAGGTAATATTCCTTTTCACCCGTTACCCAAAACGCTGAATATCCCGGGATGCCGTTCACATGCCGCTTAACTGGTGCGGAGCCAATCAACCGATTCAGCGTGTCCTCCATAAGGAAGTGATCGCCGAATACGTCATCGATGGTTCGCCCGCTCACATCGAGATCCCCCATCCAGCGATTACGATCCCGCTTCGGCGCGTCCCAAATGTCGTCCTGCATGCACAGGTGCGCAGTGTTTGCGCCAATGGTCCACATCTTGTTCAACTCAGGATCGGAAGATTCGAACGAACCCTGATACTTTACCGGATACGCAATTCCATCCAGGCGAATGGCGCGGAACGCAGTCTCACGTCCTCCTGTGAATCGGACAATCGCATAGCGAAAAGCGCTCTTTGGCCCGTATGCCGTGCCATGCGGGGGAAGATAAACCGGATCGATTCCCAGATACGGATCTCTCATTGTTTCCGCTTCCGATTCACCATACTGCACCGTAACTTCTGCCGGCGCATTCGAATCTGACTGAAGTTCTAACCGTCCGTTTACCTCGCGTCCAAAATCCAGCAGCACCTGTGGCGCATTGTGAAAGGAGACGCGCTCTTCCGGCAGGGTTACCGTGAATTCGCCTGCGCCTGACTTGCCGGTCAGTACCTGGGCATTCTTGATCTCGCCGGCGCCACCATAGACCCTGCTGACCTTCATGGCGTTCAAGGCGTAATGCGCGAGGAAGGGCGAAATCCCGTCGTAGCCCGGCCATGCGTACATGCCCGCATCCGCATTCGCCTGGAACAGGTCGATTGAGCTCTCAATGCCACCCTCGTCAACCACGCCTGGCCAGTTGGCGTCATTGAAGTGCAAGCTCTGCCAGTCCGCCGGTGCATCTTGCATGGATGCCTTCCACTGCGCATCGCTCATCACCAATGGCTCAGCCTCTAGCCCCCTCGCAGCCGGAACAATCATTGCGGCCAGCACGTCTCCGTGCCTCAAGTCTCGGCTTATCGGGTCCCCAGCTTCATTACCCGCGTGCGGACCGCGCTCAGCCTCGATCGCGAGCACATTCTTGCCGGCCCTGAGTGCACTCGCCACGTCACATTCGTAGACGCGAATCCCCATGGGGAAATCCAGATTAAGCTGATAGTGCCCTGCTTCTTTTCCGTTGAGGTAAATAGTCGCTTCGCGGGGCCCGGCCACATAGAGCGTGGCATGCGCCGGAACACGATTCAGCTGAAAGGTGCGCCGGAAATAATGTGGAACAAGGCCTTTCTTAGCCGTTGGCTTTGGCGTTCCAGCTTTTGTCCATATGTATTGCTCCGGTAGCGGCTTGTGGATTCGCGATTCCAACGCTGCTGACTGCAAGTTTCGCGCAGGATCCAGTTGTGCATTCGGAATCTTCGTCGGCCCGTTTGCTGGATTCCCCATCTGTGCAACCGCCGGAACGCTCGCGGCAGCAAAGAATACCAGTGACACAATTCCCATGATGCGATGCATGAATTCTCCTCACCTTCTACTTTATGAATCTATGAACTTGAATCGGAAGCGATCGAACGTCAAAGCCTTTGACGTCTCTTTAGAAAGCCTACCTCCGGGCAGGCAACTTGCGAAAGTGCTCTTCCCGGAATCAGACTACCGGCCTTTGGCAACAGTATTGGAGAAACGCATGAATTCCGAGATTCGGCACAGTCGTTGTCCTTAGATCAGACAATCAGCGTTAGAACGGGACAGGGTTCCGGCGATGCCCCGCGGCAGCATTGGCTCCTATTCGCTTTCGGTCGAGACGCCAATCCCGTTCAGCGCATGGGGATCTGTTCGAGTTCCGCCGCCAGCGATGCAATCGCGCGCGCCTGCGGATGACGACGCAGCCAGAGCAGCCGAAAGCCTTCCGATTGGAGCCTCGCACGCGGCATCAGTTGCCGCAGCCTTCCGCGCTTCAGGTCGTCTGCTACGGAATGCCGTGGAAGTACCGCGATACCGCGTCCCTGCAGAACGCGCAGGCGCACCGCGCCTACGGTTCCCAGGTATTCCACACGCGCAAACTTCCAATCTGTGCTGCCTCCTGCCTGATCGAGGAAGTACCGGCAGAGGGGAAGGTCATCGTCAATATCGATAAGGGTGTGCAGTCGCGCATCCGTGGAATTGCGAAGGGGGTGCTCGCGTACAAGCTCGGCAGAGCCGACAAATACGTATTTCTCCGTGTGCAGCACGTGGAAATCGAGCGAGCCCTCGGCAATGCGCGAACTGGTCAGCGCGCAGTCGATCCGGCCCTGACGAAGCCGCGCAAGCAGATCCGCACCGTCGCCGAAGTGCAGATGCAGGGTGCGCCAGGGAGCCGAAGCCTCCAACCGGGGAAGCGCTGGAACCAGCCAGGAGAGGCCGAGCTCAAACCTGGTCCCGACCCGCAACTCGATCGGCGCCTGCTCAGATTGACCGCGAACCACCTGCCGGCATTGGGCATTGGCCTCGAGCAGCTTTCGCGCATGAGGCAGAAGGCACTCACCTGACGGTGTGAGCTGAACAGAACGCGTACTGCGGTCCAGTAATCGCTCGCCCACCTGATCCTCGAGTTGGCGAATACGAAAGCTCACCACCGATGGTGACATCGCCAGCCGTTCCGCAGCCGCGCGAAAACTCAGCGCGGTGGCAACCGCGTCAAAACACCGCAGGCAATCCATATCAATCAGCATCGACCTTGCCTCATTGTTCGATAATTCAAAACAATCTTGTTCTGATAATACCGATTCTCATTTTAATTATTTCCCAGTACTTTGTGAGTGAAGAGCCTCTTTCGTGCCAGGCAAGAGAGCGGCTGAGTCTCGATCGATTCGCGAGGAACGTCATGAAACGAACCGCAAGCAAGCCCGAAATTGCCGCCCCAATCCTTACCCGCCGTTCCTGGGCCGAGCCCTGGAAGGTCAAAGTCGTCGAACCGCTCAAGATGACAAGCCTGCGCGAGCGGAAAAGAGCCATCGCGAAGGCGGGTTACAACACCTTTCTGCTCCGCTCCGAGGACGTGTATATCGACCTGCTAACCGACAGTGGCACCAGCGCCATGTCGGATTCACAATGGGCCGGCATGATGTTGGGCGATGAAGCCTATGCGGGCAGCGCAAACTTCTACCATCTCGAACAGGCGGTTCGACAGTTTTACGGCTATCGCTATATTGTCCCGACTCATCAGGGACGCGGCGCCGAGAATCTGATTTCGCGCATTCTCATCAAGCCTGGCGACTTTGTCCCCGGCAACATGTATTTCACGACCACGCGCCTGCATCAGGAGTTGGCGGGCGGAACCTTTGTCGATGTCATCATTCCCGAGGCCCACAACCCCGAAAGCGAACACCCGTTCAAAGGAAATGTCGATCTGGATGCTTTCAAGGCATTAATCAGGAAAGTTGGCGCGAAGAAGATCCCGTATATCACAATCGGGGCCACCGTGAATATGGCCGGTGGGCAGCCAATCTCGATGGCCAACCTCAAAGAGGTTAGCGCTCTGGCACGGAAACATGGCATTCGTGTGATCCTCGATGCCACGCGTGCTGTCGAGAACGCGTATTTCATTCAGCAGCGTGAAAAAGGTTACAGGCAGAAATCCGTGGCCCGCATTCTCAAGGAACTCTGCTCCTTGACCGACGGCTGCACCATGTCGGGCAAGAAGGATGCACTGGTCAATATCGGCGGCTGGCTGGCCGTCAACGATTCTGACCTGTATGAAGAGGCGAGCAACCTGGTGGTGGTCTACGAGGGGCTTCATACTTACGGCGGTATGGCCGGGCGCGATATGGAAGCGATGGCGCGCGGCATCGTCGAAAGCGTGCAGGACGATCACATCCGGGCGCGCATCGGCCAGGTAGAGTATCTTGGCCAAAAACTCATCGATTGGGGCATTCCGATCGTCAAGCCCATCGGCGGCCATGCGGTGTATCTGGACGCCCGCGCCTTCTACCCACAACTGAACCAGGAAGAGTATCCGGCGCAAACCCTGGCTGCGGAACTCTACGAGAATTCCGGAGTGCGCGCCATGGAGCGCGGCATCGTCTCAGCCGGCCGCGATGCCAAGGGCAAAAACCGTCATCCCAGGCTGGAATTGGTTCGCTTGACCATTCCCCGCCGCGTCTACACGCAGGCGCACATTGACGTGACTGCCGAGTCGGTCTTCGATCTGTGGCAGAAACGTAAAACGGTAAAGGGGTTCAGGATGACGTACGAACCGAAATACCTTCGTTTCTTCCGGGCGCGCTTCGAGCGGCTTTAGACCGCCTCGCAGTGTCCGATTCCCGAGTCTGGCAGTCCTTTTCAGCTTTTTCCGTGGCCTGCCGCAGCGCGCGTTTTGGGCTTGGCAGCAGGCAAGCAAAAGGGCTCGCGGCAAACCGCATGTGGGTGCAATTTTGGGTTCGATTGAGGCAGAATGTCGGGTCACATTCGCCGAGTTCATCGCTGCCTCTGCTCTGTTACCGAAATTTCTGGTAGAACCATCTCGTTTATTTTCATTGAGATAGATCCATTCAATCGCGTGACGTAGCCGCGACCTCCATTTTCGGGTCGAATTTGGGATTCGATTGGGAACTAAGGCTTCAAAACGGTGCTTCCTGGCGCTCTCCGAGCCATCACTTCTATTTAGAATCAACAATTTACGAACTCTTCTTTAACTGTCACGGCAGAGGCCGCGGGGGCGATCCCCGTCGTCCACGGTATAAACCAAAAAGTCCACTTTTGGCAGTGGTTACTTCTTTCCCGTCTGGCTTAGGATGCTGAACGACCCATCTCGGAAACAGATCGGTAACTACGCCTCCCCAGGAGCCAGCTTTTCCTTCGCTCCCAGCCTGCCGACAGATTCCATCGTCGTTTAGCAGTCGGCATACCAAAGAAGTTCCTTTGCCGTGTAAATAGTGGTCTCGCGCTTGAGAAGCATGATATCCAACACCGAAACGTCGACTTCACAAGGGATCTCAGCAACATTCAAAGGGCTCCGTCACCAGCAGGCGGCAGGTGGTGCTTCAACCTGAAGCGGGAGAATATTTTTGAGTAAACGCTTTCTTGATCCCAATTCAAACCTTCGGTTGACTCTTGAATCAAGGGCCTCACAGGCCATCAAAACCGGCATTTCAGACAATTTTGGCACCCTTCTTTAGTAAACATATGATCCCGAATAAACCGTTTTAACGTCCAAGCGGATTCTCGCGCTGCGGGCATTGGTGAGAACCCAAGTCAGGAAAAATTTTCCCTTGACAAGGGTCAAAGCAAACTAGTAAAAAGATTCGATGGTTGAGAAAGCGGTTTCCTTCTTGTTTCCGCGTGGCGGTCGCTTTATCAATCAGTGGGCTACGCAACAAAGCAGTTCTTATGCTGTGTGTTTTGTCGTCGTTAGGGTTAGTTTGCAGTCGGACTTCTGATTTGATCGGGAAGCAATTTGACTTCCCGGCAGGCATCCTGAACATTTTTGCAGTTGAGGGTTGAGGGAGTTCATTCCATTGGGTCGAACTCCGTAGGTCAACTTCCCACACTGCATGACGTCCTTTGGCAGCGAATTTTCGCTTGCCGGAAGAAAATGTCATGCCATGTGTGGGCGAACAACTCTTTGCCAGGAGGCAAATGATGCATCTTTTCACAAGATTGATTAACAGTTTCCCAACGGGGTCTGAAAGTAAGAGATCGCCGTGGAAACGCCTAGCAATGTATGCCGCGATCATTGCGACGCTCGTGGCATTCACGCCTATCGCGAGGGGCCAGGAGAACGCGACCGTTTCCGGAACCGTGACGGACTCCACCGGCGCGGTGGTTCCCGGCGCCCAGGTTTCTCTCACCAACACGGCGACCGGCGTTACAAGAACAGTCACCAGCAACTCCGTCGGTGCCTATCGGTTTCCGAACGTGGGCATCGGCACCTTTAACATGGTTGTCACCGCGACCGGGTTTGCCAAATTCACCAGAACCGGCATCGTGGTAAACGTGGCGTCGTCCGTCGTGGCAGACGCCCAGCTCAATGTAGGCAGTCAGGCGCAGACGGTTACCGTCGCGGCACAGGCCTTGCAGGTACAGACTGAGACGAGCCAGTTAAGCACGCTGATCAGTGGTCAGCAGGTCCGGCAGCTTTCCACCAACGGCCGTAACATCGTCCAGCTTGCGGCTCTCGGCATGGGCGTCTCCAGCACCCTTCCCTCTTTCGGCGGAGTCGCCGCGCTGACATCGGCAAACGGCATCAGCTTCAACGGAACCAGGTCGACTCACAACATCTACCTGCTGGACGGCGGCGAATTGAACGACCGCGGTTGCGGTGGGTGCTATATGGTTCTGCCTTCGCAGGACGCGATTGCGGAATTCAAGACCCTCGACAGTAACTACAGCCCCGATTACGGACTCGGTTCCGGTGGAACCATCACCATGGTGCTCAAGTCGGGCACAAGGAACTTCCACGGAGAAGTCTACGAGTTCAACCGCAACACGGCCTATAACGCCAACGACTACTTCAACAAGCGGGGTGGTAATCCGCGGCCGAAGTTCCAACTGAACGAGCCCGGCGGCAACATTGGCGGCCCGCTCTTCATTCCGGGTGTATACAACACCAACAAGACGCGCACCTTCTTCTTCGTGAACGAAGAATGGCGCCGACTGATCCAGGGCAGCAATCCTTCGGTGTCCAACACCATCATGTCGAGCAACTTCCCAACCGCGGGTCAGGATCTGCATTACACGCTACGGCCCGGGGACAATACAATTCCGATCGTTCCCGATCTTCCCAACAACGCGACCCTAAGCGGCCAGAACGGTCTGTATGCACAAGACGGCCTGACCCCGGGGCAGGCGTTCCCGCAAGACAGCTCTGGACGATATGTGATCCCCGCCAACCTGATCGACCAGAACATGGTGGCATTACTGAATGCCGGCACTTTCCCGAAGCCAAACCTGGGCAGCACCCAGTACATCGTGTCGATCCCGGCGCCCACCTACGTTCGTGAGGACGTGGTACGCATCGACCACACGATCAACAGCAAGATGCAGCTCATGGGCCACTACGTTCATGATGCGGTGAAGCCCACGTTCTTCCCGCCGTTGTGGACAGGCAGCTATCCCACGGTCGGAACTCAGATGAACAATCCGTCGTATTCGGCGGTAATCAAGCTGACCCAGACCTACTCGCCAACCCTGCTGAACGAAACTACCTTCAGCTACAGCGGCAACAAGATCTTCCTGACGCCGATCCCCGCTGCCGGTTACTCCATCACGAAGCCTGAAGGCTGGAACGCAACAACTTTCTTCCCGCCAAGCCAGCAGGCGACCAATGACATGCCGGCAATCAGTCTGAACGGCGCCCCGTTTGGAGCCAACTGGAATGAAAGCTACTACCCATGGAAGAACGGTTTCGAAGGCTTTGAATACCGCGACGATCTTTCCTGGATCAAGGGTCATCACCAGTTCAAGTTCGGCTTCGACTACTTCCACTACTACAAAAACCAGCAGTTGCAGGCCAACACGCAGGGCAGTGCGTCCTTTAGCAACAGCAGCTTCAGCGAAAACAACTACATCAATGCTCTTCTCGGTTTTGCTGACACCTTTACCCAACTGGACTATCTGGCGGGCAAGCACTGGGTGAGCAACAACTATGGCCTCTACGTCATGGACAACTGGCATGTGACCCCGCGGCTGGTTCTGAACCTTGGAATCCGCTGGGACGGAATGCCGCACACCTTTGAACGCTACGACCAGTTCTCAAACTTTGTGGCGGGCGACTACGACCAATCGGCAGGCAATCCGCTGAATCAATCGAACGGCGCCCTGCTCCCGTCATTCCTCACCAGCGTCAACGGTGGCCAGTTTTACCTGAACGGCATGAGGTCGGCAGGCAAGAATGGTTTCCCGCGCGGCGTTGTCAAGAACGACTACAAGACCTGGCAGCCGCGTCTCGGCTTCAACTGGGATCTCAACGGCAATGGAAAGACCGTTATGAGGGCCGGCATTGGCTTGTTCTACGAACGTATTCAGGGTAACGATGTTTACAATGCAGCCTTGAATCCGCCGTTTGCCTACCAGCCGCAAGGTACGAACGTCTCCTTCTCGAACCCAAATCAAAGCGTTCTGACCGGGGAGACGGCCAACTTGCAGATCTTCCCGTCACAGGTCACCAACATCAAATACCACTATCCACATCCGGGCACTGCGAACTACAGCTTCGGCATCCAGCACCAGCTTGCGCCTTCGGTGGTGATGCAGATCCAGTACGTTGGCTCCGATGGATGGAACCAGAATGACGACCGGCAGATTAACACTCTGCCATTGAACAGCACCCACCGCGAAGCGGTTGCAAACGGCAGCACAAACTCGAACCTCTGGCGCCAGTACCTGGGATACAACAACATCCGCCAGGAGGAAAACGAGGTTAACTTCAATTACAACTCCTTCCAGGCAGGCCTCCGCATGGAGAACCGGCATGGTCTCACCACGCAGTTGGCGTATACCTGGTCGCACCTGATCGACATCGGGCAGAACGATCTGAACCAACTGTCCAATCCGTTCAACGCCAAATACGATCGCGGCTCGGATACAGGCTATGACAAGCGTCATATCTTCAACGCAAGCTACGTCTACAATCTCCCGTTCTACCGGACATCCCACAACTATGCGAAGCGGGCATTCCTTGGCGGATGGACGATTTCGGGAATCACACAGGCAACAAGCGGAACTCCTATTCGCGTCAACTATACCGGCACGAATACCTTGGGCCTGGGCGGCGGCACTTCGAATCGTCCCGACCTGGTTTCCAAGGTGAGCTACCCGAAGACGGTAAACAAATGGTTCAGCACCAGTTCGTTTGCCAATCCGGTGGCGCCCTGGAACGGTGGCACAGGCCAGGGCTTCGGCACGGCCGGAAAAGACTCGATGGTGGGTCCGGGCCTCTTCCTCTGGAACCTCTCGTTGTTCAAGACGATTCCGTTCACAGGACGGGAAAATGGACCGGCCCTGGACCTTCGCTTTGAATCGTTCAACACCTTCAACCACCCCAGCTGGACGGGCGTGAATACCAGTTCTGCCGACGGCAACTTTGGTCAGGTAACCAGTGACTACGGACCGCGTACGCTGGAACTGGGCGGTAAGATCACGTTCTAAATCTTAGGGTTTCCCTAACGAGGGCGCGGCCTGCAATTTGGGCCGCGCCCCTTTTTCTTTCAGGGGGACTTTTTGAATTTGCTTACCCGGCGCGATAATGGAATAGAGGTGCAGGTGAGACAAGTTGTGAAGATCGGGCTCGCCGCGGTTGCGGTGTTGGCAGTTTCCATCGCCATTGGCCAGGCGCAAACGGCGCCGGCGGCTGCCCGGGAACGCCAGGCAGCGCTCACGCTGGAGCAGCGGGGTCAACTTACCCAGGCTGAAGAGGCATGGCGTTCCCTGCTCCGGGTTCATCCCAACGACGCGGAAGCCTACGCCCACCTGGGTTTGCTGGAAGCACGGCAGCAACATTTCGACGCTGCGGTACCGCTTTATCGGAAAGCCCTGGCGCTCGATCCGAGTGTTTCGGGCGTGCGTCTTGACCTTGGACTTTCGCTCTTCAAATCGGGCCAGCTCAAGCCGGCCATCGAGACCTTTTCCCAGTTGCTGAAGAACCAGCCGGCCACGTCTCCCCAGGCAATGCGGCTGATGACGCTGATAGGAATCTCCCACTACGGATTGGGTGAATACGCTGCCGCGGTTCCCTACCTGAAAAAGGTGACAGCCGGCGAACCGCAAAATCTTCCTTATCGTCTTTTGCTCGCTCAAAGCTGTATGTGGTCGAAACAGTTCCAATGCGTGCTCGACACCTATCACCAGATCCTGGTGCTGAATCCGGAATCAGCCGAAGCACATATGCTTGCCGGCGAGGCATACGATGAGCTGAAGAATGAGGCCGGTGCTACGCGGGAATTTCGCGCAGCCGTACAGGCGAACCCCAAATTGCCCTATGCGCACTTTGGGCTCGGCTATCTGCTTTGGGGCCAGAATAAGCTCCCTGAGGCCGTGGAGCAGTTCAAGGCAGAACTCCAGAATGTCCCCGATGAAGCCGACGCGATGGCTTACCTCGGTGACTGCTATATGCAGATGAACCAGCCGGCCGAGGCCCTGCCGCTTCTTGAGAAGGCTGCCCGCATCAATCCCGCGTTGCCTCGCCCGCACGTGGATCTTGGCATCCTGTATTCCCAGGCCGGAGAGAAGGAAAAAGCGCTGCAGCAGTTGAAAGTGGCTGCCAAATTAGCGCCCAACGACGTGAACGTGCACTGGCGCCTGGGCAAGCTTTACATGGTGCTGGGAAAGCGGGATCTGGCAAAAGCGGAATTTGCGAAGACGAAGAGCTTGAATAAAGCCCACCAGAACACCATCTTCACTGAGCTTCATGCCGCGCAAGCCAGGGGTAAGCCGAAGAACGGTCCGGAACCGCTGGCTAAGTAGATAATGCGGTTTTGCGGAGCCCGGATAAGTGCTACGGCAGCGCCGGCGAGCTTCCAACACTCCCGATAAAATTGGCGATAAAACGTTTTTCCAGAAGAGAAAACCATTGACAGGCAGAGCCGCGCCCGATAGAGTGAGGCCCGGGTAACCATTGCATTTCTTAGTGTGCATTTTAGCGCGGAGCATAGTGGCCGCCAGGGGGAGAGTATGAAAACTTCAATGTTGCGGATTTTTGCAACCGCACTGTTGGGCTGTGGACTGGTGTATCTAGCGGGCGCACAGCAGAAGCAGAAGCCTGCCTATCTGAACACAAACCTAACGCCCGAGCAGCGTGCTGCCGATCTTGTTAGCCGGATGACTCTTCAGGAAAAGGCCTCGCAGTTGGTCAACGACGCCCGCGCTATTCCGCGGCTGGGCGTGCCGGCCTACAACTGGTGGAGCGAGGCGCTTCACGGAGTGATCGACACCGGCGTAACAGAGTTCCCTGAGCCGATTGGCCTCGGCGCTACCTTTGACGTCCCGGGAATTCATGCCATGGCCACCGATATCGGCATTGAGGGACGCATTAAGCATGTGCAGGATGTGCGCGCCGGACATGTCGGCATCATGGGCGGGCTCGATTTCTGGGCCCCGAATCTCAATATCTTCCGCGACCCGCGCTGGGGCCGTGGCCAGGAAACCTATGGAGAAGACCCCTTCCTGACGGGCCGCATGGGCGTGGCCTTTGTTACCGGTATGCAGGGCAACAACCCGAAATACTACCGCGTAATCGCAACACCCAAGCACTTCGACGTGCATAGCGGACCGGAGCCTACGCGGCATTTCGCTGACATTGACGTCAGCAAGCACGACGAACTCGATACCTATGAGCCGGCGTTCCGCGCGGCCATCGTGCAAGGCAAAGCCGGATCCATCATGTGCGCTTACAACGGGATTAACGGAGAGCCGGCCTGTGCGAACCAGTATCTGCTTCAGGACCAGCTTCGCGGGAAGTGGGGCTTCCAGGGATATGTGGTTTCCGACTGCGATGCGGTCCGGGACATTTACAGAGGCCACCATTACCGGCCGACTCAGGCCCAGGCCTCGGCAATTTCGGTGGAACGCGGGATGGACAACGAATGTTATGGCGGTGGCCCCGGCGTCAAGGACGATTCCGATTACAAGCCCTTCATTGAAGCCGTTCAACAGGGCTATCTTTCTGAGACTGCAATGGACACCGCGCTCATCCGCCTGTTTACAGCACGGATGAAGCTAGGCATGTTTGACCCGCCTGACATGGTTCCCTACACGAAGATCCCCGAGAGCGAGCTGAGCAGCCCCGCGCACCGCGCGCTGGCGCGCAAGCTTGCGAATGAATCGATGGTGCTGCTGAAAAATGACGGCACGCTGCCCCTCAAACCGGATGTCAAGAGCATCGCTGTGGTCGGTCCGCTGGCTGATCAGACACAGGTTCTGCTCGGGAACTACGCGGGAAGACCCACGCACACCGTTTCCATGCTCGAAGGCCTCAAAGCAGCGTTCCCAAAGGCGAAGATCACCTTCGTGCCGGGAACTCAGTTTTTACGCAACGACGGACATCCAGTGCCGGATAACCTGCTGACAACGCCGGATGGAAAACCGGGGCTGAAGACGGAGTACAGAAAGATCCAGGGTATGCGGTTCGGCCGCGGTCCCATGCCGAAGCCGGTCGTCAGCCGCGTTGAGCCGAATGTAAACCTCAGCAAGAGCAGTCTCCCATCGCAGCTTGCCGGAGAAAAGTCCATTGGCGTGCAGTGGACAGGCTTCCTTACGCCCCAGGAATCCGGCGACTACTACATCGGCGTCAAGGCCGATGGCTTTGCCATGCTGAGTGTAAACGGCAAACAAGTGGCGCGGGAGTTCAGGACCCATGGCGTTCAAGGAAAGGTTGGGCGCGTGCACCTGGACAAAGGCGACAGAGTCGCCCTGAGCATTAACTACGGCAACACTGATGGAAACCCTCACGTGCAGCTCATCTGGGCGCCCGTGAACAATGCTCCTTCTCCTGAAGCCATTGCTGCAGCGAAGAACGCTGACGTAGTTATCGCAGTCGTCGGTATCACCAGCCAGCTTGAGGGCGAAGAAATGCCCGTAAGCGAGCCCGGATTCCTCGGAGGAGACCGCACCAGCATTAATTTGCCCGAACCGGAAGAGAATCTCGTCCAGGGAGTAGCGGCAACAGGCAAGCCTCTGGTTGTGGTGCTCATGAACGGCAGCGCACTGGCTGTGAATTGGATTAACCAGCACGCCAATGCGGTCCTCGAAGCCTGGTACTCCGGCGAAGAAGGCGGTAATGCAATCGCCGACACGCTGAGCGGCAAAAATGACCCCGCTGGCCGGCTGCCGGTCACGTTCTATAAGGACATCAGCCAGTTGCCGCATTTCGAGGACTACTCGATGGCAGACCGCACCTACCGCTACTTCAAAGGGAAGCCGCTCTATCCCTTCGGTTATGGCCTGAGCTACACAACCTTCAGCTACAGCGGTCTCACTCTGCCAAAGGAAACAGTGAATGCAGGCGCTCCAGTCGACGCCGATGTCACCGTGACCAACACAGGGAAGGTCGCAGGCGACGAGGTTGTAGAGCTTTATCTGAAGTTTCCGCCGGTGGCGGGCGCGCCAGACATCGCTCTCCGTGGCTTCCAGCGCATTCATCTCGCTCCGGGGGCAAGCCAGAAGGTTCATTTCGAGCTGAAGAACCGGGACTTGGGCATGGTGACCGCGGATGGCCACCCCATCATCGCCGGCGGTAATTACACGATCAGCATTGGGGGCGGTCAACCCGATACGGGAGCACCGGTAGTCACTGGGCACTTCCACATCGACGGCCGGCTCGCCTTGCCGGAATAAATAGGAAACAGATCTTTTCCAATTGCGCTGGGCGGTGCATAACATCTTCCATTTTCGACAGAAGATGCTATGCACCGCCCAGCATTACAATCTGGATCCCCACATCCCTCCAAATCCGTAGATACAGCTCACTGATTCCCTACGAAGCGATTCGAGTTCACATAGAGTTTTTCTCCCAGTGAGGCAGCCATGGTCAACCAGCGCTGCGCCTCCTCGTCCCCTGCTTCGGCGCGGATTTTACAGTCTGGAGCGTAGGCCTGCATCACTTCAAAGTAGATATTCTGCGCTCGCCACAGGTTCACGTCGAAGGGGAGCAGGGCGGAAATACTTGCGGCCTGCTCGAATGACTGGAGCCGGGCAATGTCGTCAGGGTGCTGCTGCAGCGCGTGGGCGGCACGCTCCACTGTCCGCCGGAAGGTGAATTCCAGTGAGACGCGGTGGAGCGGGATGCCGGCACGTTCGATCTGCGCGAGGATTTCGGCGATCCTGTCCGGCTCGGCGTGATCCTTGGAAAGTGCGGTGTACAGCTCTTCGTGGAGGGAAAAATCGACAGCCATCTGAAACTGCGGCGACAGCGGAACACCCATCTCCGCCACGAATCGAATGAGAGACCCATATTGCGCGTAGAAGCCACGGTAGAGACCGGAGGCTTCAGCAGTGGCGTTGTCGAGAATGAGGTTGACGATTTTGCGCTGCTCGTCGCGGAAGAGGTAGCGCAGAGAAAACGTGCCGGTGGCGAAATTGCGGTCCACAGCGCGGATCAACTCTGGAAGATCGCCGCGGCGAAAAACTTCAGCGGTTTCGCCGGCCATGGCCTGATAGGCTTCATCGCCGCCGAAGGGACGCACGCCGCCATAAACGTTCTGATCGCCCAGATGCAGCACACCGAAGCTGATGACGTTCGACTCACGCGTGATGTCGGAAGTAATAGTCACTTTTCCCAGCGCGAGGCGCGCCTTGCCTTCCTGAAGCAGGCGAAAATCATTTCGTTTTACTGAGTAGCAGTAGATCTGCGACTTGTCACCGTACTCATCGAAGAGCGAACTGATGGCATAGTGCGCTCCAACCTTCTGCAGATCGACGACCGAAGGGCGAACAAATTTCTCAAAGATTTTGCGTCCATTGCCGTACTCGGGAATGTTGCTCTTGGCGCTCTCGAGCCTCTCCAGAAATCCTTCTTCAAGGCTATCGCCGGTCAGCTCTTCGGCCAGTTGCAGAGCGCGTGCGGCGTACTGAATCACCTGTACCGTCTCGATGCCGGAGATTTCATCAAAGAACCAACCGCAACTTGTGTACATGAGCATGGCATGGCGCTGAATCTCCAGCAGCTTGAGCGCCACGGCCTGGTCTTTGCTTGAAAGCGGGGCGCGCGCGTGGCGGCTGAAGAAGCGCTTCACGCTTGAGCGCGCGCGGTCAAGAACTACGTCAATATATTCGTCGCGGGCATGCCATGGATCCGCAAAGAATGCCGCAGCGCGCGTCTCGAACTCCTCCGCAAGCTTGTCGCGAAGCCAGTCGAGCGCTTCGCGCAGCGGGGCGCGCCACTCCTGGTTCCAGCCGGGATGGCCGCCGGAGTTGCAGCCGCAGTTCCCGCGCCAGCGCTCAACGCCGTGGAAGCAGCTCCACGAGCTGTTCTCGACAATCTGCACCTCATGGGCCGGTGGATGCCTGTCGAGGAACTCGGCGTAATTGGTCAATTGTGCGATCTGATCGGACTCGATGTAGTGCAGCGCGTAGGCAAGCGCCATGTCACCATAGCGACGGTGGTGTCCGTAGGTTTCGCCATCGGTCGCCATGTGGACAAGTTGCGGCCATTCGCGCCTGTCAGAGAATGCCCCGGCGAGACGATGCGCCAGATTTTCGCCGCGGTCGAGAAGGTTCTCAAAGGCCACCGCCTTCGATATGGGACCGTCGTAGAAAAACAGGTTGATGCTCTGCCCCGATGGAAGACGATGCAGATAGACCGTCGAGGGATCGATGCGTCCGCCTTTGACATCGCGCCATGCGCGCGCGCCGCGAGAACGGGCACGGCCGGCTTGAAAGGGGCTGAGAACTGTGAAGCGAATGCCGGCAGCGGCCAGGATCTCCAGAGTCTCAATATCTACGGCGGTTTCAGGCAGCCACATGCCCTCAGGCATTCTGCCAAAGCGCGACTTGAAATCGCGAATGCCCCAAAGTACCTGCGTACGCTTATCGCGGCTGTTAGCCAGCGGCAGAATCATGTGGTTGTATGCCTGCGCCATGGCGGAACCATGCCCTGAAAATTGGCGCCGGCTCTGGCGGTCAGCGTCGAGCACCGACCGGTAAACCTGCGGCGCGTTATCTTTCATCCAGGCAAGCAGAGTGGGACCGAAGTTGTAGCTGATATGTGCGTAGTTGTTGACGATGCGCTCGATACGGCCGTCGGCGTTGAGGATTCGGGCGGCGCTGTTGGGCGCGTAGCACTCGGCCGTAATCCGCTCATTCCAATCGTGATAGGGATAGGCAGAATCCTGAAGCTCGATTGCCTCCAGCCATGGATTCTCCCGGGGCGGTTGATAGAAGTGGCCATGAATGCAGATGTAACGTGCCAATGCGGAACCTCCGATTCCTCTCCGTAAACTAACACCTGACAGCGGAGGAGTTGAAGCGGCTGCGCGCGTAGAGAATTTTCGGACTACGGTACGCGGGGTTGCAGAATGGGCTCAATCAGAGATCTGCCAGCTTCTGAGCATGCCGCGGCGCAGGAACTCGCGCTTGGCGCGGGCGGTTACGTCGCTCTGCATGCGCGGCAGCAGCCGGTGGTCGTAAACATAAGCCTTGATGTGAAGCCGCAGGTATGGCCGGCGCTCGAACTGGTCTTCGACGAGAACAACCACCGGCTTGGCGGAATAGAGATAAGGACAGGTGTAAGCGGCTTCGGAACCGATACGAATGGCCTCATCCGGGTCGGCATCTGGAGGCAGGTAGAGAAGCGTCTCTACCTGGCAGTGCGGCACACCCGAATTCGAATCAAAGATCTGGCTGCTGAGGATGTCGGCGTTGGGAATGGTAACGCGCGTGTCGCCGAAGGTGGTGAGTTTGGTGCTCCGCAGGCCAATATGATCGATTTCGCCAAAGGCGCCGCCAATCTGAACCAGATCGCCCAATTGGTAAGGACGGTCGCCTACAACGACGAGACCGCCAATAAGATTCTTGACCAGATCCTGCGCGCCCAGGCCGACAGCGAGGGCCACCGAACCAACCACGGCCAGAAATGTTTGCCGCGTGGGCGCCAGCAAATGAAAGGCGATAAGCATGGCGCCAAACCACAGAATGATGCGCAGGATCGGGTCCGCTGCTTTTGCCAGAAAGCGGATGCGCGGCCCGCGCCGGCTGAGCACATCGAGCAATCGTGAGGCATAACGGATGAACACCCAGGTAACGGCGAGAATGACGAAGACGGAAAAAATCCGCCCGAAGGTGAAGTACTGGAAGATGTCGCGTGTTGCAGCCGATTCGCCAAATTGCATGTTCACACCTCCCTAGAGAAGATTCTGCCGTTCGAGGGCATCGCGGACAAAGCGTCCCGCCTGAGGACGAACACGTAGCCCGGGAAACGCCGGTTCCGGCTCCACGATCTCCAGCGCCTCGAGCCGTTCGAGCCGATGGCGCGCATCGTCAAGGCCGATCGTAAACACTTCAGCCAGTTCCTCAGGCGTAAGGCTGGAATGCTGAAAGATTCCCTGCAGGGTAAACAGATCTTCTCGTGCCAGCTCAGCTTCAAGACGCTTGTAGTTGGGATCGAGCGGCTGCAGCATGCGCACCATCGCTCCCTCAATGCGATCTATGCTGCCAAGCCAGAGTTCGAAGGCCGAACGGAAGAGGCCCTCCGACTGGCGATAGAGCGCGTTGAAAAAAAGATCCTGGGGAGTCTGCTCGAGGCCAACAAATTGCCTCACTTTGTTGAGGCGAGGATCGCCCGGAGCGACGGGAGCAAAGTGCAGGCGCAGGCCCGAGAGCGTGTGCCGCTGTATGACGGCATCCGTCATGTGCTCCGGGGTTACTGACATAGCGTTGATGTGATGCGAGAAGTTCCGGCCAAGCCCGACAACTGCGTCAAGATAGCGGAATGAAACGCGATTCATGCTGAGGATCCACAGGATAGAGCCGGATGTGGCGGACATCAGCCGCAGGAATCCGCGCAACGCCTCGAATCCGTTCATGCAGCGCAGAAAAGTACGTTCAAACTCTTCAAGGATCACCACCTGGCGCTGCCCATCAAGCGCCCTTGCCAGATCGGCTCCTGCCGGAAGCCGAAACAGATCCCTGAAAAACTCATCCATCTGCTGCGGGCTGCGGATTCGCTCAGAAAACTGCGCGCGCACCACGGGAACGCCGGGAAACGCAACAACGGAAGCACAATTCAGAAGACTGGTCTTTCCACTGCCGCGAGCGCCCGCTAAAAGCACCGAGGCACGCTGCCCCGATTGCCAGAGCGAGAACGCGCGGCTGAGGCCGGTCATCTCCACTTCCCTGCCCACGAGGAAGCGCTGATCTTCAACCGGCGCCAGGCTGAAAAGGCGCTCGTAGAGGGCAGGCAGGTTACGCGGCTTGAGCTGGGCTTCAAGAACGACGCTCAGGGGTGTCCGCTCCACAAGTGCTTCAACGTGCTCCTCGACGGGCCGCTCCCAGCCGAGTTTCCAGGCAATCCAATGAAATGCTTTCCCGGCCAGGCTGTTGAGAGCGCGAGAGGCGGCGCGCAAGGAATCGAGGCCGGCCTGCCACAGGTTGCGGGCTGCACGCGGGGCGCTCTGCCGCGTGACCAGCGCGAACAAGCCTAGTTGCCCGAATTCAAGGGCCGTATGCGTCTCGAGCAGAGCCAGAGCCTGAGCGCGGCAGAGTCCTGCTTCCGCGGCGGGTTGCGGATTGCCCTGGATCTCGCGGCGATGCTCGAGGAGCGCCAGGGCATTGGCAGCAGCTTCACGCGGAATCGCTTCCACCTCGGCGCCGTCCGACCGCGCGACTTCAAGCGCAAAGGCAACCACCTGACGCGCCTGCTCAATGTCGCGAATCACGCCAGTGTGCTCGGTTTCCACTTCGCGAAAACCCTCACGAGCAGCTTCAAGACCGCTGTGTTTGAACGCGTGGAGCACGACAGCCCGTGGACCCAGTTGCCGCCAGCGGCTTCTCCAGCGGTCCAATGCGCGAGAGACCCTGACCGCTTCGACATCCACAGGTACTTCCTGCTGCACACGGAAGGAAACCCTCTCGGCCCAGTCTCGGGCACGCTGCCCAGCGGGGAGCAGCCTGGCTTTTGGAGGTGGAAATTTCTCTTCGCTACGCTGCCCCGGTCCCGCCTGGAGCCAGGCGATCGCCCAATCCATCTCCTCCGCGACGTCGTCGTGCTCGGCGCGCACAGATTCCAGCGAATGCCGGGTCGCCTGGATGGTCTCGCGCGCCACAGCGATAAGCTTTCGTTCCAGATCGACGGTGGCGCGCACAGCGCGGTACTGGCGGTGCCATTCACTGAAATCGCGATCCCATTGCCGTACGATCCTGCCCTGGCGTTTCTCTGAGATCTCCGGCACGCGGCGCATGACCGATTGGCCGAGCAAGGCAGGGTAGTTTTCAGCCCAATGGCGATAGGAGTGAATCAGGCGCCCGGCACGAGCAGCAAGCCTGGCTGCATTTCGCAGCCACCATTTCCGCTCCTCGGCGAGCGCCGCTGCATCACGGCCACCGCTGGTCTCCGCCGCCAGTTGATGGCGGCGGTAGAGTTGCCACGCAGCCACCAGATGAAGTCCCGCTCGCACCAGCAGGCGCTCGAATGCCTCGTCGATTGGCGCGCGACGCTCGATCTGGGCCCACATATTGGCAAGGATGATCCTACGCAATCGCAGCGGCTGGGCCGATTTACGGCGCTTCATCCACGCCTTTCGCAACCGGTCACGCGCGTCAGAACCGAGGATCGCGACCAGTTCTGCGCCGGAAATTGCCGTCATGCGCGGCAACGTGCGTGCCAGGTCGTTCATTTCCAGCCGGTGTTTTTCAATGGCCAGAAGGGTTCGGCCGATCGGCCTGAATTTCTCAAAGGCGCCAAGCGGATCGCCGAACAGTTGATCCGATGCTTCGCCAAAAAGCCAGTCAAAGAAAGCAACGGCGCCGGGCTCGGCTTCGCCCTGCGTAATGGAATCGAGACGGTTGCGCAGTTGCTCGATCAGACTGCGGACGTCTTCCCAGGCCCCGGCCATTTCGCCGGCGAGACGCTCATTGGCGAGTTGAAAGTTGGCACGGAATTCTTTCCATGCCTCGGCTGGAAGCTCGCGCATGATTTCCCCTCCGACTCGCCCTAGTATGCGGCCATCGATACATTGTAGTTTCCCATTTCAGGGAAAATACAAGTTCGTAAAAGCTTGTGCCGGCATGAGCCATGGCAGCAGGCACCAGCTAACGGCAAATCCTGCGATTTCCTTCGCCGCGGCCACCTGGCTCAAAACGGAATCTAGCTGTCATCCTCCATGCCAGATTCCTGCAAGGACGGCGACTTCTTCAACGGCTTCCGGGCAAAGTAATACAACGAGAACGCCAGCGCGGCGAAGGCTGCCACCGCAACTCCCTGGTTATCCAGAAACGTATGCGGGAAGCGAAGTATGTTTCCTTTCTCGAAGGTGGTTTCATAGAGCTTCAACGCGACGCCCAGCAGGCCAATGATGCCGCCGGCCGCGATCAGTCCGCTGGCGTAAAGACTGCCGGGAGAAATTTCGCTTTCCCCGGTGTCGCCGGCTTTTTCCGCGGCCCTGTCAATAAACCAGCGCACCATGCCCCCAACAAAAATTGCCAGCGTGGTACCTAAAGGCAAATACGCTCCCACGGCGAAGGCCAGCGACCGGATGCCAAGCAGCTCAACCGCTATAACAAGGAAGACACCCAGCATCACCAGTCCCCAGGGAAGATTACGCCCGAGGATGCCGCTGATGACTGTCGCCATTAGGCGCGCCTGCGGGGCCGGCGCGCTCGCGCTGCCGATACCGGGAATCCAATGTACTTCAATGCGGTGTGTGGCCGGCGAGTAGAGATACTTGCCATTGGCCAGCACCGGCGATCCGATGGCGTTAAGGACGATGTACTCCGACTTATGGTGAACTGTCGTTGTATGGTCCGGCCCTTCCACCGTGAACTGCTCAGGCAGCCCCTGAACGTTGCGCTGAATATTCACGCCGGGATGGGGAGCGTTGATATTCCAGGCCATCGGCGCGGCCTGGAAGGCTGCCAGACCGCTATTCATAAGATTCAGCGTGAAACCGATGGCGACGGTGGAGACTATGACCCCCACAAAGAGAGCAAGCTGCTGCAGTCGCGGTGTAGATCCAACCAGGAAGCCGGTCTTCAGATCCTGTGACGTGTCACCCGCGTTTGCGGCGGCAATGCAGACCACACCGCCGATGGTGATGGCGAGCGCCCCATAGGCGGGAGCTGTCCAGCCGCGCACAAGGAAAATGGCTGCGGTAGCCATCAGCGTAGCGATCGTCATGCCGGAAATAGGGTTGGCCGAACTGCCTATGAGGCCGACGATACGCGAGCTGACTGTAACGAAGAGAAACCCAAAGACGACGATCAGAAGAGCGGCAGCAAGATTCGCGCCCCAGCCGACGAAGGTTCCAGGAACCGGCTTGAACTGGAGAAAGAAGAATATGCAAAAGATGAGCAGCACGGATCCACCCACAACTGTCGCCATGGATAAGTCGTTCTCCGTGCGGCGCGGTGTGGAGCGTTTCACCGAGCCGGGGCGCAGATTCTTAAAGCCCGCGCCCAGCGCGTTGAAGATCGTAGGGAGCGTTTTGATCAGAGTGATAAGTCCCGCGGCGGCCACGGCGCCGGCCCCCAAAGGGCGAATGTACGCGGACCAGAGATCGCTGGGACCCATCTGCGCGATAGGCACGGTCCCGGGATAGAGCGGATGCGTAAGATCCTTGCCAAAGAAGTAGATCATCGGCATGATCACCAGCCATGAAATGACTCCGCCAGCTAAGATGGTCCCGGCGACGCGTGCGCCGATGATGTAGCCGACACCAAGATATTCCGGCGTAGCGGCCAACTGGATGGATGCCCCTTTGAGAATGTGTTCGGACCCGAAATCGGGGTTGTACTCCGGTGTGCCTGGCCAGGCGCGGAACAGGTTGCTGTTCTGGAACATCGTGTAAAGACCGCCCAGGCCAAGACCCAGAAAAACCCGGCTGGCGAAGGATCCACCCCGTTCGCCCGCCATGAGAACGTCGGCGCAGGCGGTGCCTTCTGGATAAGTAAGGTTTCCGTGCTCTTCCACAATGAGCTGGCGGCGCAGAGGAATCATGAAGAGCACGCCGAGCCAGCCGCCGATAAGAGCGAGCAGAAAGATGCGAGAGTACTCAAGGTCGAAGCCCAGAAAGATGAGCGCGGGCAGCGTGAAGATGACACCGGCGGCGATTGACTGGCCCGCATTGCCGGTGGTCTGAACGATGTTGTTCTCGAGAATCGAGGCTTCCGTGCCAATCCAGCTCATCAGCGACCGCGGCAAAGGCAGCGCCTGCACAAACTTGCTGCGGCAAACAGCCGAAACCCACCGCAACACGCTGATGGATAGAACAGCGATGGGGATGGACGCGGCGACTGTAAGACCCGCGCGAAGGCCCACATATACTGTCACCGCGCCAAAGATGAGGCCAAAGAAACAGCCAAGAAGAATAGCGCGAAGAGTAAACTCGGGACGCTTCTCCTGCGCTGGAACAAAGGATTGAAAGTCTGACATCCGCAGGCTCCAAAGGTCTTGCGAAGTGATTTCCCAGTAAATTTGCCTGAAGGGCGAGTTTAGCAGTGCGAGCGGCAGGACGTCACAGCGGGACCGGCAGACAACTCCCGAGTAGTGTCAGGAAATGGATTGTCTCAGAGTTGCTCCGCACATCGCCGGGACTGCAGCAGGAGACTGCATAACACAAAAGTAATACCGATTCGGTTTCCCACGGCGTTGATTTCACTAGACATAGCCGCGCTGTTCCGTGAGAACCTGAAACTGTTGCGTCCTTATCGGCGATGAACACTGGGGCCCTTCCGTACTCTAAAGGAGAAATCATGCTGAATAGATTAGGCAGAATTGCGCTTCCGCTAGCCATAGTTGCGTCCCTCGCCGCCGGCGTTTGCCAGGCTCAGACTGTGCTGACACGCCAGACTCGCAAGGCGGTACAGAACGGCAAGGCCAAAATGGTAGGGCACATGCCCGCGAACCAGGTCATGCACCTGGTCATTTCGCTGCCGCTGCGCAATCAGGCTGAATTGAATCAATTTCTGAAGGATGTATACGACCCGGCCAGCCCAATCTACCGGCACTTTCTCACCGTCGATCAGTTCACCGCCCGGTTCGGCCCCACCCAGGCGGATTACGACACTCTCATTCAGTTCGCCAAAGAGAACGGCTTTACCGTAACCGGAACCTCGCGCAACCGGGTAAACCTCGACTTATCAGGGACCGTGGCCAATGTTGAGAAAGCCTTCAACGTAAAGTTGAATGTCTATCAGCACCCGACCCAAGCCCGCCACTTCTTCGCACCAGACCGGCAGCCTACGACCTACCTGCCTTTCTCTCTGTGGCATATTTCAGGGCTGGACAACTATTCGATTCCCCACCCTGCCGGCCTGCACAAGAACCCGCACCCAGGTTCAACAACATCAAACGCCACAGTTGGCTCAGGCCCATCTGCCTCATTCCTGGGCAGTGATATGAGAGCCGCATACTACGGTGGAACGGCATTGGATGGAAGCGGCCAGTCGCTTGGATTGCTGGAGTTCTACGGAACCGATCTGGCCGACGTGGACACCTATTACAAGAACATCGGTCAAACAAATAATGTCCCCATCAATTTGATTTCCACCGACGGCACCAGCACGAGTTGCCTGTATTCTGCCGGCTGCGATGACGGAGAGCAGACCCTGGACATTACGCAGGCCCTGGGCATGGCCCCGAATCTGACGGCTCTGAATGTATACGTGGGCAGCTCCGACGTGGCGATGCTGAACGCCATGGCGACAGCCAGTCCGCTCGACGCCCAGTTGTCATGCTCCTGGGCGTGGCAACCCGCAGATACCAGCACAGATGACCCATACTTCAAGGAGTTTGCAGCACAGGGACAGAACTTCTTTGTCGCCGCTGGTGACTCAGGCGCATGGCCCACACCCAAGAGCCCGTATTACTTCCCGGCAGATGATGACTATGTTACAACCGTTGGCGGAACTGACCTGTACACCAGCAGCGCGGGAGGACCCTGGAGTTCGGAAAGCGCCTGGGCCGACGGCGGCGGTGGTATCTCGCCGGACAACATCCTGATCCCCTCCTGGCAGCAGACCACGGCGGCAAGCTGCTCCACCTGTTCCACGACTTACCGCAACGCGCCAGATGTCTCGGCGAACGCGAATTTCTCCTTTTATTTATGCGCCGATCAGAGCAGTTGCACGGCGAATTTGTACGGAGGAACCAGCTTTGCCGCGCCCATGTGGGCCGGTTACCTCGCCCTCGTCAATCAGCAATCCGTTGCCAACGGAAACGGTCCGGTAGGCTTCATCAACCCCAGCCTCTATTCGATTGGCAACAGTGGAAACTTCCCCACAGACTTTCATGACATCACCAGCGGCAACAATGGCTATGCCGCAACCTCCGGCTACGATCTTGCGACGGGGTGGGGCAGCCCCAACGGCTCAGGCCTCATCGATGCGCTTGCCGGCGTGTCAACCCCCGGCTTCACGTTAAGCGCTTCGTCTTCGTCGCTCTCGATAGCTCCGGGCAACTCGGACACTTCCTCAATATCCTTCACGCCAAGTGGAGGATTTAGTGGAACCGTTGCACTGACCTCCGCGGTATCGCCCAGCGGACCCACGGTCAGCTTCAGCCCAACATCGATCTCCGGTACACAGACTTCAACCATGACGGTAAATGTGCCGTCCGGCACCAGCGGTGGCACTTACACCATCACCGTCACCGGAACCTCCGGCAGCACTACTGCCTCCACCACCGTTACGTTGACGGTGACCACACCCAGCTTCACGTTGAGCGCGTCGCCTTCGTCCGTCTCGGTACAACAAGGCAGTTCCGGCTCATCCACCATCTCCAGTTCGGTAACCGGCGGATTTAGCTCCGCAATCGGCCTTACGGCTACGGGTCAACCTACAGGTGTAACGGTCAGCTTCAATCCGGCGTCCATCCCAGGATCCGGCAGCTCCACCATGTCTATTGCGGTGGGCTCCTCAGTTTCCGCAGGCACCTATCCGATCACGGTAACGGGAACCTCGGGCAGCATCGTCAAAACCACGACCGTCACTCTGACTGTAACCGTACCGGCAGGCTTCACTCTTGCTGCGTCGCCCTCGACGCTCTCACTGGCTCCGGGCGCCTCCGGGAGTTCCACTATTTCATCCACCTATACCGGTGGATACAGCTCGCCGATTAATCTGAGCGCCACAGTCTCGCCCAGCGGCCCATCAGTCCGTCTCAACCACAGCAAGCTCTCCGGTAACCGGACGGCGAATCTGACTGTGAACGTGCCCTCTGGCACCAGCGCGGGCACGTATATCATCACCGTCACAGGAACCTCCGGCAGCATCGTCGCAACCACGACGGTGACACTGACGGTAACCGGCTCGTCAGGCAGCTTTGCGCTGAGCGCTTCGCCTGCGTCGCTCTCGCTGGCCCAAGGTGCCTCAGGCAGCTCCACCATCACCAGTTCGGTAAGCGGCGGATTCAACTCCACAATCAACCTGTCAGCATCCGGGCAGCCCTCCGGAGTCACAATCGGATTTAGCCCAGCTTCATCGATTAGCGGGGCAGGCAGTGTCTCCATGTCGATCACCGTAGGCGCCTCCGTTGCCACGGGCACCTATCCGATTACCATCACAGGAACCTCCGGCAGCACTACCGCAACCACAACGGTGACGCTGACGGTAACTTCGGGCGGTATCGGCAGCTTTGTGCTGAGCGCTTCGCCTTCGTCTCTCTCACTGGCGCAAGGCGCCTCAGGCAACTCCACCATCACCAGCACGGTGAGCGGTGGATTCAGCTCTGCCATCAGCCTCACGGCATCGGGACAGCCTGCGGGAGTCACCGTCGGCTTCAACCCGGGGTCGATTGCCGGAGCCGGCACTGCCACCATGTCGATCACCGTAGGTGCCTCCGTTGCCACGGGGACCTATCCGATTACCATCACGGGAACCTCCGGCAGCACCACCGCAACCACGACGGTGACGCTGACGGTGACTGGGAGCGGTAGCGGCGACTTTTCGCTTAGCGCTAGCCCCACTTCGATCTCGGTAGCCAAAGGGAGTTCCGGCAACGTCACCATTGATGCCGCGGTCACCGGCTCGCTGGGCTCGGCAATCTCGCTGTCCGCTTCAGGACAACCCGGCGGGGCCACCATAAGCTTCTCTCCTGCGTCGATTTCAGCTGCTGGTGGGTCATCGACGATGATCATCTCCGTGGGCAACGGCGGGGGAAGTCACGCGATCACGGTCACGGGGACAAGCGGAGGCATCTCCCATTCAATCACTGTGAACCTGAACATAACCAAGTAAGAACAAGGAATCGCAACGACGCAATTTAGCCGGAAAGTAAGCAACCAGAGAGCCCGGGCCGTCAAGGTCCGGGCTCTCTCGCATGGATGAAACGGACTCAGCACCTCATACCGGACATGAAAAGACGCCCAGGCTCCACAATCAATAACGTTCTGCTTGGCGAACAGGACTCCAAAGAGGTAGGGTAATTAGCATCACTTACTCCCGCACCAAGCCTGGGGGATATCGTGTCACATTCCACATTAGCCGCGCCGGCTGCGAAAGATGCCAGTCCTGGAAGCTTCTCCGCCAGACGTCTCATCTCGCTCGACGTTTTGCGCGGTCTCACCATCGCCTTCATGATCATGGTCAACAACCAGGATGGGCCTGGCGCATGGCGGGAACTGCAGCATTCGCCCTGGAGTGGCCTGACAGCGACTGATGTGGTCTTTCCCACATTCATGTTTGTCGTGGGCATCTCCACGGTGTTCTCTGTGGAAGCACGTCTTGCTCGAGGGGCAAAGCGTGCGCAATTGGCATGGCACACCCTGCAGAGGGCCGTGATTCTCTTTCTGCTCGGCATAGTGGTAAACGGATTCCCTTATTTCCATCTCGCTCATCTGCGCATCTATGGTGTCCTGCAGCGCATCGCAATTTGCTACTTCATCGTCGGAATGTTCTATCTCTTCGACAAGCGCGTGTGGACCAAGATTGCCGCATTGGCCGTCGTTCTGGTGGGCTATTGGGTGCTGGTGCGGTGGGTTCCGGTTCCAGGAGCGGGAGTTCCGGGGCGCGACATTCCCTTCCTCGACCGCAATCAGAACATCGTGGCGTGGGTCGACCGGCATCTTATGCCCGGCCACCTCTACCGCGAGGCCCCACTTTTCGACGCGCGCGATCCTGAGGGACTGCTGAGCGACATCCCTGCCCTTGGTTCCGTGCTGATCGGCCTGCTTGCCGGACTTTGGCTGCGCACCAGTAGAACGCTTCAGAGCAAAGCGGTGGGGCTGGCTGCCGGCGCGGCCGCCTGCATAGCCACCGGCTACATCTGGTCAATCTGGTTCCCGCTGAACAAAAAACTATGGACAAGTTCTTTTGTGCTGGTCACAGCAGGATGGTCGCTCGCTCTGCTTGCACTTGCTTATTGGGCAATAGAAATCAAGGGACTGGGAAAAACAAACCGCGGCAAGGCAAGCATCTGGCCATGGCTTGTATTCGGTTCCAATGCCATTGTGGCTTACATGATCAGCGAGTTGCTGCCGGGCGCCCTGCGCATGATTCAATTCGGTTCCGGCAAGATGCGTACCAATCCGCTTCTCTGGGTGCATTGGCACGTCTTCATCCACATTCACGATACGGGCTGGAGAGCATTCCTCTTTTCCGTTGTCTTCACGGCGGTTTGCTTTGTCCCCGTCTGGATCATGTACCGCAAAAAGATTTTCGTAAAGATATGATCGCCCGAACAATTCGCCCGGTGATCGCTCATGCAAGAAGCGGCTGAATCCCTGCTGCAAACAAATCTCCGGGCTATCAATGCCGGGTGCCGGTGATTCCTACAATTTCGCCGTCTTCGGCAGCGGCCGGAAGAGCCATATCAGCAGCAGCGCAAACAGCATGGTGCCCACAGCGAACTTGAGCACCACAGGCGCATGCGATGGCGAGAAGAAGCCTTCAAGAGTACCGGCCACAATCAGCATGGGAATCACGCCTGAAACCAGTCGCGTGGCTTCAATGCCGCCGCGTGCCACTGAGTCCTTCCATCGCAGCGCGCCGGGAAAAAGCATCGCGTAGCCGAGGCGGAAACCGGCGCCGCCCGCGATCATGATCGCCGGCAGCTCCAGCGAGCCGTGAGGCGCAACAAAACTCCAGAGCTGCAACGACATGCCGAACTGATGGCATGCGGCGCCAATCACGCCCAGCATCATGCCGTTCTGGTAGAGTGACCAGAACGTTCCCAGACCAAAGGCGATGCCACCGGCAAAGGTCACAAAGCTGACCGTCAGATTGTTGGTCATGATAAAGCTGGAAGCCAGCGGCGCTATGCTCACCACGGATTTGGTCCACATTTGGTGCCGCTCCATGGTGGCGAGCATCTCGGGACCGACGAAGTGGCGCATAAACTCGGGCCGCGCGGCAGTGATTACGGCGCCAAGCACCCCCCAGGCCACTGAAACCGCAACCGCAGCCAGCACAAAACGAATCTGGCTGCGGAATATGCGGGGATACTCGTCGCGCAGGAAGCGAAGAAGCGTGAGATGATTGGTCTTCCGGCCGGAGTAAATGATATGGTGGGCGCGAGCCAGCAATTGATTCACGTGTTGCGCGTAGGTGCGCGCGGTCGCATCCTGGCGCAGCACAGAAAGGTCGGCGGCCACCTGGCGGTAGAGAAGAGCAAGCTCGCGCATCTCCGCACGCGAAAGCCGGCCCAGACCGGAATTACCGGCCTGAGACAGCAGCACAGAGAGCCTGTCCCAGTACGGCCGGCGCTTTTGAATCCACTGGTTGGAGAGAATTTGCGTCATGGAACCGCGTTCTGACCAGCACGGGCCGGATGAGCTTGGTCCTGACAAGCTTAACATCGACACGCCGGAACTGGTCTCGATCGAAATGCCGCTGGCTGGCATCGGCAGCCGATTTATCGCGCTGCTCGTGGATTACCTGATCTGGGGCGCAGGATTCACGGTCCTGGCCATCGCACTCGCAGTAATCCTGCCCAGCATCGGTGTTCTTTCCTGGGTCAAGGCGCAGTGGGCTTTAGCCATCGCGATCTTCGGCTTTTTTCTGGTCAACTGGGGCTACTTCACGCTCTTTGAGGCGTTCTGGAACGGCCGCACGCCAGGCAAGCGGGTGGCGCGGATTCGCGTGATTCAGCGTTCCGGCCGGCCCATCGGACTCTTCGAGTCCATGGCACGCAACCTTGTACGCTACATCGATCAGCTTCCCGGCATTTATGTCGTGGGCGTAATCACGATGTTCGTCACCCGCCAGCACCAGCGCCTGGGTGACCTGGCGGCTGGCACGCTGGTGGTGCGCGACCGCGAAGAAGAAGCGCCACTATGGAACGAAACCGGCACGCGCACATTCACCGCGCCAATGTTTGCCCCAGGCGCACCGTCACCGGAGCCGCACGTAGCGTTGGCGCTACCGGCCACCGGGATCGCCAGGTTGTCACCCGCCGATCTTGAGGTTCTCGAGGGTTTCTTCGCGCGGCGGCTCGACATGAGCCTTCCCACGCGGCAGATGCTAGCGCAACGAATCGCCGCCGCAATCCAGGCAAAATCCGGTCTGGAGCAACCGGAGGGCGTAAGCGTGGAAACGTTCCTGGAGGCCACGGCGCACCAACTGCGCGACGTGGCGCGGATGCGGTAGTCGGGCTCAGGCGTGCTCCTGCCCGAGGTTGAGCTCAGACACTAGAGACCCAACAACAGCATCTTCGTCTTCTATCTCGACAGTCAGGCGAGCAGTCTGCACCGGGACGAACTCCTGCAAAGAAGTGATGCGTGTTCCCATTCGAACGCGATCCTTTTCCGTCGTGATGAGAGCTTTGGCCCCGGCGCTGCGGCCTGCGGAAACAATGCGATCGAGGTCTCGGGCCGTAAAGCGATAGTGGTCCGGAAACGTCAGCTGGGCAGCAAGCTGCAGGCCCGCGGATTCCAGACTCGCGAAGAACTGCGCGGGGCGGGCAATTCCGCAAAAAGCCGCCACGGGCCCGTCGACTGACGGCACTTCGATGCGGCGGTGCAGACGCCAGACAGGCCCTCGCCAACCCCATCCGCGCAAAGCGCCTTCGAGTTCCGGCGCCTCATCGTTCCCCGGAATGGCTACGATTGTCGCGCGCCGTGCAGTCGCCAATGGCTCGCGCAAATTCCCCGCAGGGAGCAAGCAGTCGGCAAACCAGTCGCGGCGGTCCAGTAGCAGAATATTCACATCGCGATGAAGCTGGCGATGCTGAAAGCCATCGTCCAGCAGATGCAAACCAGAAAGTGAAGGCTCGGAGTGTTCGGCCTCGGCCAGAAGGCCGGCCTCGTAGCGCTGCGCAGCCACATACACAGGCACACCTGCTTCGCGCGCAATCAGCAGCGGCTCGTCGCCAAAGTCGTCCGCTGTTCCATTGGGATCCACGCGGGCTGCAAGCCGGCTGCGCCGCGCGTAGCCGCGGGAAAGCACATCCACGCTCAGCCCGCACCGCATGAGAGCCTGGGCCAACGCAATCGTGAGCGGCGTCTTACCTGCGCCGCCAGCCGAAAGGCTGCCGATGCTGATGACGGGCCGTCGCAGGCGACGCACCGGTTCCAGCCCGGAGCGCAGACGCACCTCGCGCAGCGCCAGGGCCGCGCGATAAAGCGGGACAAACGGCAGCAACAGCGGACGTGCGGATATGCTCATGCCGGCTGCTCCTGAGACCGTTCCGCGGCAAGCAAACTGCGCAACGCCTCGATGCAGCGGCCGGTTGCACCAGCCTGTTCGGCAAAAACCCGGCGGGCACGCTCGCCCATAGCTTCGGCAGCGGAATGATCCTGCAGCAAATTCAGAAGGCTTGCGGCCAGATCCTCTTTGGCGGTGATGCG
Source organism: uncultured Acidobacteriota bacterium (assembly GCA_963830225.1). Classification (GTDB taxonomy): domain Bacteria; phylum Acidobacteriota; class Terriglobia; order Terriglobales; family Acidobacteriaceae; genus Telmatobacter. Next base: position 327,061 of record CAWHLO010000003.1, read on the forward strand.
GAGCGCGCCGTGCGCCAGCAAATCCTCAGTAATCGCGCGGAAGTTGGCGTAGTGCGGCCCCATCACAATCGGGACCCCGAACTGAGCCGGCTCCAGAGGGTTATGGCCGCCGGCGGGAACAAGGCTGCCACCCACAAACGCTACAGAAGCCAGCGCATAGACAGAAGCCAGCTCGCCGATCGTGTCGAGCAGCACGATCTGGCCGGGCACGAGCGGCTGCGGCGCCACTTCATCCGCGCGCCAGTCAGAGCGGCGAATCCACGGAATCCCGGACTGATCCAGCAGCGAGGCTACCGCATTGAACCGCTCCGGATGGCGGGCCGCCATTACCATGGCAAGTTGCGGCTCGGCCTTGAGCAAGCGCGGCCACGCCTCCAGAAGGGCCGATTCTTCACCCTCCAGCGTGCTGCCGGCAACTACCAGGCGAAGCCCCTGCATGACAGCCTTGAGTTGGCGCGTGGCTTCGGATTCACCGGCGGCACGCACGTCGAATTTGAGATTGCCCGCAACGGAAACCGTCTGCGGTGCGCAGCCCAAAGCGCGCAGGCGCTCGGCATCGGTCTCGCTCTGAGCCAGCACCCGCGCCAGTCGGCTAAGGATAGACCGCCACAGCCTCCGCAGGCGCCGGTAGCGCGGCCAGGAACGATCTGAAATGCGGGCGTTGACCACTGCCACCGGGATCGCGCGGCGGAAGCAGGCATGGAGCAGGTTGGGCCAGAACTCGGTCTCCGCCAGCACCAGCAGGCGCGGTTTGAGAGCATTGAGATAAGCGCGGACGGCCCAGGGCACATCAAGCGGGCAGTAGAAGACACGATCTGAACCAAAGCGCTTGCAGGCCAGATCCTGGCCGGTGCGGGTAGTTGTGGAAATAAGCACCTGAAAGCCGGGCAAGGCGAGGTCCAGGTCGGCGACCAGACGCCCAGCGGCCAGCACCTCACCCACAGAAACAGCGTGAAGCCAGATCACGGGTCGGGCATTGGACGGACTGCCGGCATCGGCGCCCCGCCGCGCCAGATTCCGCCGGACAAAACCCAGCCGTTCCGCCAACCCCTGGCGGTACTTCTGCGTAGTTGCCATGCGCCAAAGCCACCACGGCGCGCTGGCCACGAGCGCCACAATCAGTGCCAGGTTATAGAAAAAAAGAACCATACATGACCGATTTTGGTTTTTCGGTGTCTAACCCTAAGATGATACAGTCGGGCACGATGAAAAGAGTGAGCGGATTAGCTGTGTTGTTGCTCGCGACTCTGCCGGCGGCAGCGCGCGACCACGTCCCACCCCCGGTGCAGCCGGCCCAGTCGTACGCCGCGGTTGAGGTCCACAAGGAAGAAAAGGTAGCCATCGCCGCCGAACCCTACGACACGAAAGAAAAGGATTCCATCTTCCGCGTGGATTACCAGCGTTACGGCTTCATGCCGATTCTCTTGACCGTCACCAACATGGGGAACAAGCCCATCTCGCTGAACGACGCGCGGATCTTGTTCGAAACCGCTACCGGCAAGCTGATTCAAGCCGCGGAACCCGAAGATGTGCAACGTAAGATGACGCGCGCCCAACGCGAGGGACGATCGATTCCCGTTCCCGGTACTCTTCCCGGCATCCACCTGAAACGCAAAGGCAAGTTCAAGGAGGTCAATGCCGACTTTAACACCTTCGAGTACAACGCCATTGTCGTGGATCCCCACAGCACGAAGGCAGGGTTCCTGTTTTACGATGTCTCGGGGCTGACAGATCCGCTGCGGGGAGCACACCTCTACATCCGTGAAATCCGCAATTCCCAGGGTAAGCAGCTTTTTTACTTTGAGATCCCGTTCGACAAATACCTGCAGTCCAAGTCAAGCCAGATGAATTGAGACCGCCTCGGCGCTGCCGCCGCAGACAGCTCCAGGACACTTATTCGTAATAGGTGGCCGTGGTGGTGTCCGTCTCCCAGATGGTGCAATCTTTCACGCGGACACGCCCTGCAGTCATTCCATGCAACTGAAGATTGGTTTCGTCGTAGAAGTATTTGGCTAGATTCTCGGCTGAGGGATTGAGGACCGTGAATGGCTCCAGGTCGTTCAGCATCATATGGTCAATGCGCTCGATCACCGGGCGCAGCACCTGCTTGAGCAGCTTGAAATCGAGCAACAGGCCGGCTTCATCCAGTTCTGCCCCGGCCAGTGTTACGCGCACTTTATAGTTGTGGCCGTGCGGGTTCTCGCACTTTCCGCGGTAATTGCGCAGGTAATGACCGGACGAGAAACCGGCTTCCACGGTGACTTCATACATAGGGTGTCTGCTCGATCCTTTGGGGAAATAAGTCCCACACTTCATTTTACCGGTTTGCGCGCGATCGGCACCGCCCGACCATCCGGCAGGCCCGTTCCGGCAATGGCACTCTCAGAATCCGCGATCGCGGCGCCGTTTGCGCCGGGCCGCCTGGCGGGCCTCCTCGCCATGCCGGTCCACCTGCTCAAAGAGGTTTGTCATAATGCCGACGAGCGCCGAAGCCAGCCCCAGGAGCAGAAAAACCAGCGCAATCGTGCGCCACAAGGTTCCATTGGCGGGCAATCCCGGCTGAAAGCTGGAAGGAATCAGCGTCATGCCTCCCGCAACGAGCGCGAAGAGCAGGAACGAGCCGGCGAGAATGTAGAAATTTCGCGACATGGACAAAAACCAGCGGAATCGATCCGCGGGAGCCTGCTGCGATTCTACGTCAGGCAGCGTCAGCCAAAAAGCTCCGCACTTTCAATAACCAGTACTCCACTCTCGGCAAACTGTCTGTCCGTGGTGCCCACAGAATCGTTCAGGCCAATGGCGCGGCAGGCGTCGCGTAGCACCACCACCTCCAGACCAAGCCGCCGTGCATCCAGAGCCGAGTAGGCTACGCAGTAATCGTAGGCAAGGCCAGCCAGGAAGATCCGCGAGAGACTGCGCTCACGCAGGTAACCGGCAAGCCCCGTGGATGTGGTGCGGTCATTTTCCACAAACGCCGAGTAGGAATCGATATCGCGGTGAAAGCCCTTGCGCAGAATCAGTTCGGCCTGCGGCAGGTGCAGCTTAGGATGAAACTCGGCACCAGCGCTTCCCTGCACGCAGTGCGGAGGCCAGAGGGTCTGGGTGCCGTAAGGCATCTCAACGGACTCGAAAGGCTGCTTGCCAGGATGCGCCGTGGCAAACGAACTGTGATCCGCCGTATGCCAGTCCTGCGTGAGCACAATGTGCTGGAACTTCGGCGCAACACGATGGATGGGAGCAATCACTTCATCGCCGCCGGTGACTGCCAGCGCGCCGCCGGGGCAAAAATCATTTTGCACATCGACGACGAGGAAAACGTCGCGCACATCAATCTGCATCGAGATTCCTTTGCTTTGAACTCCGCGTACAGTCCTATTTTCGCAAAGTATCCGTCGCAGATCCTGGATTTCAGACCCGAATCGAAATTAGGGCCTGAATCCTCCAGTTGTGTCTTAGGCGAGAATGACTTCGATACCGTTGCTGCGCAGCATCTCCACGTGTTCCGTCGCAACATCGCGGTCGGTGACAACAACGTTGGCTGCACTCAGCGGAGCCATGGGGAACATGCCGCCGCGGCCAAACTTGGTGTGGTCGGCAGCGATAATCACTTTGCCGGCAACCTCGATCATCTTCTGTTCGGAGCCGACGACGAGGGTATTGTTGTTGCTGAAGCCGGCCTCGGAGATGCCGCCAATGCCCATAATCACGGCGTCCGCACGAATGGCTCCAATCATCTGCTCGCAAAAGGGCCCAAGCATCACGCGCAGTCGTGGATCCAGATAGCCGCCGGTCAGCGTCAGTTCGATGTCGCGCAGCGACTCAAGAATCTCGGCAATAGGCAGAGAGTTGGTAACGATGTGCAGCGCTTTTGAAGACAGCTCCTTGGCGACGGCAGCCACCGTCGAACCGCCGTCGAGAATCACGGTCTGGCCGTTTTCAATCAGTCCCGCCGTGACCCTTGCAATGCGGTCTTTTTCATCGCTCAGACGCCCGCTTTCTGTGTCGTAGTCAAAAGCGCGGCTGGGCGGTGTCTGCAGAGAAACCGCGCCCCCGTAAACGCGGCGCAGTGCCTTTTCTTCTTCCAGAATGTCAAGATCGCGGCGCACGCTCGATTCCGACGCCTCAAGCTCGCGACAGAGCGTCTCCAGATCCACGAAGTCCCTGGTCTCGAACATCTGCCGGATTCTGAGTTGCCGTTCAGCTGCCTTCATTGTGTGTCAGCATTGGCAGGAGCCCTTTTGCGTGTCTTCCGCAGCTCCGGCCACGAGCGATCCAACCTACTTTGCGCCAATTGTCTCCATCACGGCGTCGGTCACCGACTTGATCAGCGCCTCAAGATCCTGATCCGCAGATTTTTCGCCGCATCCGCATCGCATGGGGCTGAGTGCAATAGAACTGCTCGGCTCCACATCGGCAAGTTGGCACTCCTTCATCTTTGAAGCGTCGAAGCGAACATCCGGGAGGCCCAGCTTTTTCTTGATTGCCAGCAGGTCGGCGCCATGCTGCTCTGAGATGTAGGAGATGGGCGCGCCCAGTTGCGCAGCCAGCATCAGCGTCCAGCAGTAAGTCTCCAGAACCTCGGCGTACCACTCGGCGTGCGTCACCGTGTCTGCCCAGCAGACGATACCGTGATTGGCAAGCAGCACCGTGTTGTGCTCTTTCACGTAAGGCAACACCGTTTCCGCGAAAGCCTTCGTGCCGGGAGTCTCGTAGGACGAAACCGCCACCTGTCCCACAAAGACCTCGTACTCCGGGATCACCATATTCGGTGGCACCTTGCCGGTAATGGCATAAGCCGTCGCATGCGGCGGATGGCAGTGGACCACCGCCTTGGCCTCCGGCACGGCCTTGTAGATTTCTAGGTGCAACAGCAGTTCGCTCGTGCGCGGCCGCTTTCCGGCAATCTGGTTGCCTTCAAGATCCACCAGGCACAGAATGTCGGGCGTCAGATCGTACTTGCTCACCAGTGTCGGCGTGCACAGAACCTCATTCGGCCCGATGCGATAAGAGATGTTGCCGCCGTTGCCGTCCACGAACTGACGCATCCACAGCTTGCGGCCAACTGCGCAAATCTCTTTTTTGATGGCCTCAGCTTCGGGCGTCGAAAACAACCGCGCATTCACCGGTGCCGCGCCAGCCGGCATAATGGCAGGCGCACTGGCCGCGGGCGCGCTGCTTGCGGCGCTAACGGCATCCAGCACAATGTTGCGCTGCTGCAGGAAATCCCGCGCCGAAGGCGTAACGACGCAGTTCTGCGCCACGCGAATGCGGCTTGCTCCCGCAGTGGCGGCCTCTTGCACGTCGCGCATGGTCAAAACTTTGCGGCTGCTAAGATCTGTATTCTTCGCTTCGTCGCTCACTTCCCCACCTCGAACCTTTTGTCTATGAAGTTTCTACTGCCGCACATCCACTGAGTCCACAATCAGAGCACAATACGCATCCACCGGAACCGACCCCGGCCAGAACGGATTCGCAGCTTCGCGTCCTTCGGTAAACGCCACCATCTGTCCTTCGGCGGAGCCCAACTCGTCAACCGCGATCAATACTTTGCCTCCGCCGCGCCCATTGCCGGCTCGCAAATTCTCCATGGTCACCGGTTCAATCACCACGAGCGTTTTGCCGCCGTAAGCTTCAATAGCCGGATTGAGAACTACGTGACCACGAACGATCCCGAGCCTCATGCCGACTTTCCTTCCGCGTTCGCCGGCGTCTGCACCGCGTCCACAATTCCTACCACCGTTAATCGCGCCGGCGTTGTATTGCCAAACTTCGCGCGTGCTATATCGCCGTCCGTTGAAACCACCACCGTGGAACCTTTCGCAGCGCCCAGCCAGTCGATCACAAGAATTGGTTCCACTGCCGCGCCGCCATCTGCCTCAAGCCGCTGCGCCACCAGAAACCGGCAGCCGCCCAGTGTTTCGTGTTTGGCCGCCGCAACCACGGTCCCTTCAATCCGAGCCAGATACATCGCTACACAATCCGCAGCGCGTTGCCAACGACCATCTGGCGCTCGCGCGTAAAGGTTAGCGGCGTGGTAATGCCTTCGCCGGTCGGTGTTGCGATGCTGTGGCTGAAATAACCCGGCCCGCCCACACCCAGCGATGCCGGCGACGCCGCGTTGTGAATCAACAGCGTTGTGTTCATGGCACGCGCCATCTTCGTGGCCGTGTTCACATTCTGCGTGTGAATAATCGCCGTGTGCCGGTAGCCGTGTTCGGCCTTCACTGAGGCCGCAATCGCTGCGTCCACATCCTTCACACGAACCACGGGAATGAACGGCATCATCTGCTCTTCCACCACGAACGGGTGGTTCTCTTCGGTCTCGCCAAAGAGCATCTGAGTATCTGGCGGAATCGATACGCTTGCCGCCGCCGCCAGCACCGCGGGATTCTTGCCCACGAAATCCTTCTTCACGTGCGCCCGCGCGCATCCTCCGCCGCCACCTTCAAAAGTGAACGCCGCACGCGTCAGCCGGTCGATGGCCGCCGTATCCAGTTGGAAAGCGCCGTTGCGCCGCATCGCGGCAATAAAGGCATCGGCAACAGACGCCACGACGAAGATCTCCTTTTCGCCGATGCAGAGCAGGTTGTTGTCATACGACGCGCCTGCAATAATGCACTGCGCAGCATGATCGAGGTCGGCAGTCTCGTCTACAACCACCGGCGGATTCCCTGGCCCCGCTGCGATCACGCGCTTGCCTGACTGAGCGGCAGCCTTGACCACCGCCGGACCGCCCGTGACGGCCAGCAGCGCTACCTTGGGATGGTGAAAGATCTGCTCGGCAGCTTCCAGGCTGGGCTCCTGCACGGTGACCAGCACGTTCGTAACGCCCAACTCACGCTCGAACTCGCGATTGAACAGTTGAATCGCGTACTGTGCCACGCGCTTCCCCGAGGGGTGCGGCCCAAAGATCGCTGTATTTCCCGCGGCAATGATGTTGATCGCATTCGAGGCCAGCGTAGGCACCGAGTGCGTAACCGGTGTCATCATGCCAATCACGCCCCAGGGCGCACGCTCAATGATGCACAGCCCCGTCTGGTCGCTGCGCGCATCGCTGCGCATGTCTTTCACGCTGAGCACGAAGCGCATGTTGGTGAGCTTCTGAATCTTGTGGTCGAGACGGCCAACCTTCGTCTCGTCCATCTCCATGCGCCCCAACTCTTCGCGGCGATCGTTGCAGATGCGAACGATGATGTCAGTCAACCGGCCGCGATCGGCCAGGCTCATCGCCTCAACCTTTTTCTGCGCCTCGTAGGCAGCATTCACCGCCTCGTCTACGGTGGCGAAAATTCCGTCACCCAGACCCGGCCCGGCGCTTCTCGCTTCGCGTGCCCCGCCGTTCGACGGCTGCACAACCGCGGAAGCCTGCGCTGGCTGCATCTGGGAGCGAAGCCGCGAGACAACTTCCCGTGCGATCTCCGCAATTACCTGCTGCTGAACTTCCATTACGGCTTCTCCAGAAGCGCGCCGTCGACTTCCACCGAGTCAACAATGCCGACGATCACTGCATCGACCGGCGCGTCCTTGGTTGTGGGCGTCAGGCGCGCCGAACTGCCCTGTGTGAACAGCACGCACTCGCCGACGCCGGCTCCCACGCTGTCAACCGCGACCACAGAACTGCCCGAAATCTGCAGCTTCCCTTCCCTGCTGATGTAGGGCTGGATCAGGAGCAGCTTCATCCCGCGGAACTTCGCGTTCTTTTGGGTGGAAACAACATTGCCGATGACTTTCGCTATAAACATGCCGGCTCACCCCATGTGCCGCTTCTTCAAACGTGTCCGCCGCAGCTACTTCGGCAACACGGATCCAACACTCTCGTGAGGCCGCGCGATTACGTGCACGCTCGTCACCTCGCCGGCTGCGCGCGCCGCGCTTGCGCCCGCGTCCACCGCCGCGCGGACAGAGCCCACGTCGCCGGAGACATACACCGAGCACAGGCCGCTGCCGACCTTCGCCCAGCCCATATACTTCACGCTCGCTGCCTTCAGCATTGCGTCTGTCGCCTGCACCAGGGCCACCAGGCCCTTGGTCTCAATCATTCCAACTGCTTCATTCGCCATGTGCGTTCTCCTCGCTTCCGCCTTACTTCAACATGCTCTCAACGAGCGCATCGTGGGGACGTGGAATCACATGCGACGACACCAGCTCTCCCACCACCTTGGCCGCGGCCGCACCCGCATCCACTGCGGCGCGCACGCTACCCACATCGCCGCGCACGATCGCCGTCACAAATCCACCGCCGATCTGCACGGTCTTCACGAGATCCACGCTGGCGGCCTTCACCATCGCGTCGCTTGCCTCGACGAGTCCGACGAGACCCCTGGTTTCAATCAATCCAATTGCTTGACTCATTCCGTCTCCTCTTGCTGGTCAGCTTCCAGCTCTCGATTCTCAGCCTTTAGCTGGCAGCTAGGCCTTCTTGGCCGCGGTCTTGTTCTGCTGCGTGAACGACGGCAGCTCGTCATGCGGGCGCGAAATCACCTGCACGCTCACCACCTCGCCGATGCGCGACGCCGCTTCAGCGCCCGCGTCGGTTGCCGCCTTCACCGCGGCCACATCGCCTTCAACAAAAGCCGTTACCAGGCCGGAGCCTACGGTCTGCCATCCGGTGAAGGTTACGTTTGCCGACTTGAGCATGGCGTCGGCCGCCTCAAACAGCGCGACCAGCCCCTTTGTCTCAATCATTCCAAGCGCTTGTTTCATCGCTTCCTCTCTTTTTCCTAAGCGTTACTTGAACAGTTCCAAATCGTTAGTCAGGTGCAGACCACATGCGTTCGCCTCGTCGGTGTCCATGTGGACGTTGAGCCGCGACGTGGGATCGATGCGCACGTGAACGTTGTTGAAAGTTACCCCGGACGGCCCGCCTACACGCAGCTTCATCAGATCGCCCTTCTTGACGCCGAAGTGAGCCGCCTCCGCCGGACACATATGCACGTGAATCGCCGCGCGAATAACGCCCTTCTTCAGCTCCACCACACCCTTCGGACCCACAATCACCGCGCCCGGCGTGCCTTCAATATCGCCGGAAAGCCGAACCGGAATGTTATTGAAGCCCAGCGTAATGGCGTCCGTAAACGCCAGCTCCACCTGCGATTCCCTGCGCATGGGCCCCAGGATGCGCAGATTTGAAATCACCCGGCTGCGCGGCCCTACAATGGTCACCATCTCCCTGGCCGCAAAGTTGCCCGCCTGGTATAGATCGCGCTCAGGCGTCAATTCCGAGCCCGGCCCGAAGAGAACATCCATATCTGCGCGGCACACGTGCATGTGTCGCGACGAGGTCTGCACCATGAGCGTGGGCGCCGCACCCTTCTTGTCGCGTCCCAGGTAATCGAGCGCCACCTCGCGCACGATCCGCTCCACCATCGCCCTGTCGATGCTGCCAACCGAACCCGGCATTGTTGCGCTTGCCATAAGCAATCCCTTGTTGCTCTGCTCTAACTTGCGTGAGCCGTTACGGCGCGCGCCGCGACCGCCACAGTCTCACGCGCCACAATGATTTCTTCGTTTGCGGGGACCACAAAAATCTTCACCGCGGAATTCCCGGCGGAGATTAGCCCCTCACCCTTGATCGTCTGGTTTCTTCCACCATCGAGTGCAATCCCAAAACCATTGAGATCCCTCAGCACTCCGGCGCGAATCTCAGCGCAGTTCTCGCCGATACCGCCGGAGAAAGTAATCGCATCCAATCCGCCAAGCTCCAGCATGAATGCGCCCACGTAGTGCCGAATGGCATACACAAATACGTCGAGCGCAAGCTGCGCCGTCTGGCTGCCTGCCGCGGCAGCTTCCGTCAAATCGCGCACATCGCCGCTCGTGCCGCTCACGCCCGCCAGTCCCGATTTACTGCCGAGCAGCGCTGCCATCTCATCGGGATCGAGGCCTAGCTTCTTCATCATGTGCAACACGGCGAATGCATCGATGTCACCCACGCGGTTGTTCTGCGGCAAACCCGACTGCGGCGACGAACCAAAGCTTGTATCCACGGCCACGCCGTTGCGAAACGCCGCCACGCTGGAGCTGCCGCCCAGGTGACACGAGATGTGGCGAACATCGTCGCGGCCCAGCAACGCGCGCGTGCGCTCGCTGGCCGAGCGGTGACTGGCCCCATGAAATCCATAGCGGCGAATGCCGTAGTCGCGGCGCCACTCATAGGGCACACCGTACGTGGTAGCCGCTTCGTCCATGTGCCGGTAAGGGCTCGTCTCCAGAACCGCAACCAGCGGAACGCCGGGTAGCGCCTCGCGGAACGCCCGCATAGCCGCGATATAGGGAGGATTGTGCGCTGGCGTCAGGAACGAAAACTCTTCCATCGCCGCCAGAAATTCGTCATCCACGATCTGCGAATCGTTCAGCGGCCCGGCATGAACCGCCTTGAACCCCACGGCGCCAATCTCGCTCAGGCTTGCCAGCGCCTTCCCCGGCCCGGCAACCTCGGCAATACACTTGCGGATTGCCGCCGGATAGTCGGCGCACTCACCGCCCGTCTGGCCGATCCGCTCCACGCGCCCCTGCGCCAGTACCTTCTCCTCCGGCATATCCAGAACCCGGAACTTAAAGGAGGTGCTGCCGATATTTGGGATTAAGCATTTCATTGTTGACGGATTTTGACTGAAGTTGGATGATATTCCATAGTTCTTGTCATAGTCAATGGGCTTTTCTGAAGGATTGTGACGTAGAACACAGAGGATAGTGCCAAAATTGAGCACCTCGGGATCAAATGTGAGTGCAAAATCGAGTTTCGTTGCGCCCGGAGCCACTGCCTCCGCTGACCGCATTGAAGAGCTGGGGATCGTAGGCGCCGGCGGCGGCGGCTTTCCCTCCGCGGTCAAGCTTCGTGCCAAAGTTTCCACGGTGATTGCCAACGCAGCCGAGTGCGAGCCACTGCTGCACAAAGACAAGGAGCTGCTGCTGCACCACGCCGAGCCGTTCCTGCGCGGCCTGCGCATGGCCATGGAACTTGTAGGTGCACACGAAGGATTCATCGGAATCAAAGAGAAGTACCACGAAATCATCGAGGCCATGGAGCAGCGGGCGCCCGCCGGCGTGCGCGTGGTGCCGCTGCCCGATGTCTACCCTGCCGGTGACGAATTCATCCTGGTGCACATGGTCACGGGCCGCGTCATTCCGCCCGGCGGACTGCCCAAGGATGTGGACACGGTCGTAGCCAACGTGGAAACGCTGATGAACATCGGCCTCGACCAACCGGTAACGCACAAATACCTGACCGTAGCCGGCGCCGTGCAAAATCCCGTTACCCTCCGGGTTCCGGTCGGCATCACCATCGGTGAGGTAATCGACGCCGCGGGTGGGCCCACGGTGGCCGACTTCGGCGTGTTGCTCGGTGGCGTCATGATGGCCAAGCCCGCCGTCGGCCTCGATATTCCGGTAACCAAAACCACGGGTGGCATCGTCGTGCTGCCGGCCACACACTCGCTCATTCGCCGCCACAACGCCCCGTGGATTCACGTTGAGCGCATCGGGCGTTCCGCGTGCGACCAGTGCCGCTTCTGCACGGAGTTTTGCCCGCGCTTCCTGCTCGGCCACCCCATCGAGCCGCACCGCGCCATGCAGTCGCTGGGCTTCCAGACGGGCGCCGACGCCATGGTCTCCACGCTCTACTGCTGCGAGTGCAACCTGTGCACCATGTACGCCTGCCCTGAAGATCTGGACCCGAAAAACGTCTGCGTGCAATGGAAGCCTATGGCGCGCGAGCGCGGCCTCACTTTCAAAGGCTCACCCGAATCCATCACGCCGCATCCCATGGCGGAATTCCGGCGTGTGCCCATGCGCAGGCTGATTGCGCGCCTCGGCTTGGGCGAGTTCAACAACACCGGACCGCTCGTCGAACACACCTTTGCGCCGCGCTCGGTCAAGCTGCCGCTGAAGCAGCATGCCGGGGCTCCTTCGGTCCCCATGGTAAAGTGCGGCGACCGTGTCCGCGCGGGCGATCTGCTTGCCGCGCCGGAGGCAGGCAAACTGGGCGCGCGCATTCACGCCAGCATCGACGGCGTGATCACGGTCGGTAAAGATGCAATCACAATCAATGCATAACACCCCCGTGCGTGGTGTTTTGAAAGGGCCCGGCTTCAGCCGTGCCGAACAGAATCCGAATGAAATGTCCGGCTTTGGCCGCTGAGGGAACTGCAAATGCCTGAAATCAACTCCATCGGACTCATCGAGCTATCCAGCGTGGCCACGGGATTCCTGGTCGAAGACACGATGCTGAAGGCCGGCTCCGTGCAACTCCTGCTGGCACGCAGCATCTGCTCGGGCAAGTTCCTCATCGTGGTTACCGGTGACATGACCTCGGTGCAGGCTGCTCTGCTGGCCGGTGCCGGCGTCGCCGGAGCATCGCTCATTGAGCGCCGACAGATCTCGCGCGTACACCCCATGGTGCTCGCGGCCATCTCGCAGTCGGTGGAGATTGACCCCAAGGAACTCCGTTCCCTCGGGGTCATCGAGACGTTTTCCGCAGCCAGCATCATTGACGTGGCCGATGCCGCCATCAAGGCGGCCAACGTCACGCTGCTGCGCATCCACCTGGCCATGGCGCTTGGCGGCAAGGGCTTCGTGCTCATGGCAGGCGATGTTTCCAGCGTGCAGGCCGCAGTAGACGCTGGCTCCAGGGCCGCCGCCGAAGACGGCATGCTCGTGGGTCGCGGCGTCATTCCGGCGCCTTCTCCGGAGCTCTTCCGCGAATATATTTAGGACGACGGCGTCTGAGACTCCGCGGATTCTGCGACTTCGTTCTCCACGGCCGGCAGTTGACTGCCGCCGGAAACCATTTCAGCTACTATCCCGGCTTCCGCACGACGCAAACGCACATACAGCCAAGCTCCGGCATGCGCAGCAACGAGAAAGACAATTTGAAACTGAAATTGACGCATGCTGGAGAGCCATGACGGAGTGCCCCATGGAATCGCGCGCGCCGCAATGATAAAGACGCCCATCCACGCAAGAACCACGGTGATCCACGGCTTAAAGAAATAGAACACCAGCGCAATAACCTGAACCCCAAGCAAAACCGCAGCCAGCGGCATCAGGTGAGCCATCGGCGATTTTGGCATCATGGTCATAGCCAGAATCCACTCTGCTACTGCAATGGCTTCAAAAAACAAAACCGCAAAACACAGGTTGAATAACAGCTTCAGCAGCTTTGCTGATGTCGCTTTGCTTGCCATCGCCTGGTCTCCGTTCCCGAGAAGATCATTGTAATGCCGCCTGCGGCTCATCCGGCATCGGCCCATCTTCCACTAAAGTGGAACAAGATACACCCCCAATCGTGCTCCTCCACCCATTTGGGCCGGTAATTGCCCTCTGCGCGCTTCGCGGATTTCGAGTAATCTGAAATTTGATCGTCCTTCAGGACCAACTCGACGAAATTACCTCCAATACGCGCCACCTGGTGCAGGCGGATCGTCTCGCCGTAGGTGAGCGCGCAGTCGAAGAGCTCTTCTCCACCGGAATCGAGGAACGCATCCTGCCGGTAGGCGCCCAGGCGCCCGAATTTGCGCTGAAGGACGCCAACGGCAAGCTAGTACGCAGCACCGATCTCCTCGCCCTCGGCCCACTGGTCGTCAAGTTCTTTCGGGGGCGCTGGTGCCCCTATTGCATGACCGAACTCGAAGCCTGGCGCGATCTCTACGGCCCTCTGCGTGAGCGCGGCGGGCTGCTGGTCGCCATCAGTCCGCAAAGCGAGCGGCAAAGCGACTTCATGGTTGGCCAGCACGGCCTTCCCTTCCCCGTACTTACCGATCCCGCCTGCGCGCTCGCCGGGCAGTTCGGCCTGGCATACACGGTTCCCGAGTACTATCGCGACTACTACCTTTCCATCATGGTCAACCTGCCCTTCGTGAACGGCGAACCAAGCTGGCAGCTGCCGCTGCCGGCCACTTATGTCGTCGCCCGCGACGGCAGCATCGTTTTTGCTGAAGCCCATGCCGACTTCCGCGTCCGCCCCGAACCGGAAGAGGCCTTGGCAGCGGCATTTGCTGCCTGCAGGCGATAACTGCCGGTTCGTCTCCCGTTCATCTACCCGGCGATTGGAAGACCCGGGAAAGACTCTTCAAAGTCGAATGAATCCGAGCAGTGCGGTATGTGCATATTTATGCGTACAAGATATTCTATGTTGACCATCTGCTGGAAAGCCAAATACCATCTTCGTGAGATTGGCTGCAGCCTGACAGAAACCAGTCTCAAAAGCAATTCCAGGGAAATTCAACGAATGACCGAGCAGGAGATAGACAGAACATCCGCAGCACCGGAGCGTACGGCGCGGCTCAAGCAACGGGCCAACTGGATCCGGCTCAGCGCCATGACCATGACCCATCATGCGCGGCTGGGCCACACCGGCGGCGACCTTTCTTCAGCCGACATTCTGGCCGTCCTGTACCTGGGCGGCGTACTTCAAATCGATCCGGCCAACCCGCAATGGCCCCAGCGGGACCGCTTCATCCTCTCCAAAGGGCACTGCTCCGGCGCGTTTTACTCCGCGCTGGCGGCACGCGGATTCTTCCCGCTCGCGCAACTCAAGACACATATGGATCCGCTGTCCATGCTCAACGGCCATCCCGACCGCAACAAGCTGCCTGGTGTCGAAGCCAACACCGGCCCCCTCGGCCACGGCCTGCCCATCGGGGTGGGCGCGGCGCTCGCTTGCCGCATGCGGAAAGAAAGCTGGCGAGTCTTCGTCCTCACCGGCGACGGCGAACTGCAGGAAGGCTCCAACTGGGAGGCCGCCATGACCGCCCAGCACTACGGCCTCGATAACCTCACCGTCATCGTCGACCGCAACCGCATCCAGCAGGGCGATTTTACTGAGAAGACCATCCGCATGGAGCCGCTCGCCGCGCGCTGGTCGGCCTTCGGCTTCGCCGTCGCAGAGATCGACGGCCACGACACAGCCGCCCTGCTTGACCGCTTCGCCCACCTGCCCATCGAGCCCGGCAAGCCCTCCTGCATCATCGCCAACACCATCAAAGGCAAGGGAGTTTCGTTCGCTGAAAATCAGCCGGCCTGGCATCACGGCGTTCCCAACGATGAGCAACTGGCCACAGCCGCGGCTGAGCTGGGCGCGGAGGTGACCTGGTGAGTGCCGCTGAAACCCTCCACGCCGGAGCCAAAACCGCCGAGCCGCGGCTCTTTGACTGCCGCGATGCTTATATCCACGCGCTCGAAGATATGGCAGCCGCCGACAATCGCGTCTGCGCCGTCGCAAACGACTCGCTTTCCTCGGCTAAGCTCAAAAACTTTCGCACAAAATTCCCTGATCGCTTTGTCAACGTCGGCATCGCCGAGCAGAACATGGTGGGCGTCGGCGCGGGCCTGGCCAACGGCGGCATGGTTCCTTACGTATGCGGCGCCGGATGCTTTCTGACCGCGCGTGCCATGGAGCAGATCAAGGTAGATCTCGCCTACTCCAAGTCCAACGTCAAGCTCTGCGCCATGTCGCCGGGTATGGCCTACGGCCAGCTCGGCCCCACGCACCACTCCATTGAAGACATGGCCTGGACGCGCGTCTTGCCCAACATGGTTGTCGTCGTGCCCGCCGATCCCATCGAGACCGCAGCAGCGATGCACTACTCACTCGAGCACGCCGGCCCCATGTACATCCGCATCAGCCGCATGCCCGTGCCGCGCGTCCACAACGACAACTACGAATTCAAGCTGGGCAAAGCCGTACTGCTCCACGAAGGCAATGACATCACCCTGATTGCCAACGGCGTCCTCGTCTCACGCGCCGTCGATGCTGCCCGCGCACTGGCCGCTCGCGGCATCTCGGCCCGCGTGCTCAACATGAGCACCGTCAAGCCGCTTGACCGCGAAGCAGTTCTCGACGCGGCTCGAACTACGCGCGGCATCGTGACAGCCGAAGAGGCCTTCGCCACCGGCGGACTGGGCGGCGCGGTGGCCGAACTGCTGGCGCAGGAGCATCCCACACCCATGCGTATCCTGGGAGTTCCCGATGCCTTTCCGCCTACGGGAACTGCTGAATTCTTGCTGGAACACTTCGGGCTCTCGGCGGCCGGCATCGAACGCGCCGCCCTGCAACTACTCAAAATCGAGGGATAAATGCCAAGCGAATGGATTCTTGCGATCGATCAGGGCACGACCAACACCAAGGCGCTGTTGATCGACCGCGAGGGTCAAACCGCCTTTCGCGCGTCGGCTCCGCTTGAGCTCTTACAGCCCCAGCCCGGATACGTTGAGCAGGATCCGCTCGCACTCTGGGAATCAGTCCGTAAAGTCGTAGACAACTGCGTCCGCCACGCCGCGGCGAACGGTGGCAGCATCGCCGCCATCGCCATCAGCAACCAGCGCGAAACCGCCGTCACCTGGCGCAGTAACGGCGAGCCCGTAGGCAACGCCATCTCCTGGCAATGCCGCCGCTCTGCTCCCGTCTGTGATCGCCTTCACGATCAGGCACCGAAGATCCGCTCGGCTTCGGGCTTGCCGCTCGATCCCCTCCTAACAGCGACAAAGTGGGCGTGGGTCTTCGAGCAACAGCCCGAATTGCGCGCCGTGGCCGAATCCGGCGATTTGCGCCTCGGCACCGTCGATGCCTGGCTCATCTACAAGCTCACCGGCGGCCGCATTCACTCGACCGACCACACCAACGCCTCGCGCACCGCGCTGTTAAGCCTCACTTCGCTCGATTGGGACGAAGCGATGCTCAACCTCTTTCAGATTCCGCGCACGGCACTGCCTGCCGTACGCAGCTCCAGCGGAGTCTTCGCAGAGTGCACAGCCATCCCCGCGCTCGCCGGCGTTCCCATCGCCTCCATGATTGGCGACTCGCACGCCGCGCTCGTAGGCCACGGCCGCTACGAGCCCGGCACCATGAAGGCCACATACGGCACCGGCTCCTCGCTGATGATGCTCACGCCCTCGCTCGTGGCAGACACAGAACTCCTCGCCCGCACCATCGCCTGGTCCGAGCCATCCGATGTGCGTTTCGCCCTTGAAGGCAACATCGCCATGAGCGGCGCGGCCGTGCAGTGGGTAGGCGAATTCCTCGGCCTGCCAAATCCCGCTGAAGACGCGGCAGCTTTAGCCGCAACCGTCCCTGACGCGGCCGGTGTCATCCTCGTCCCCGCCATGGTCGGCCTCGGCGCGCCGCATTGGGACGCAGCCGCGCGCGGCCTGGTTGCGAACCTCGAGCGCTCGCACACTGCCGCCCACCTCGCCCGCGCCGCGCTCGACGCCATCGCCTTCCAGGTAGCCGACGTCCTTGAAGCCATGGAATCCGCGGCCGGCATCAAGTTGCCCGTCCTCCTCGCCGACGGCGGCGCGACCCGCAACAGCTCCCTCATGCAGACGCAGGCTGACATCATTGGCCGCCCCGTCGATCGCGCCACACAGGAAGATCTCTCTGCCCGAGGCGCAGCCATGCTCGCAGGCCTGGCGCTCGGCTGGTGGAACTCGCCCTCCGATCTCGCCGAACTGCCCAAGGAAGTGCAAGAATTCGACCCGCAGCTGAGTGCGGCCAAACGAGATGAGTTACGCGATTCCTGGCGCCTCGCTGTGCGCCGTGCACGCTTGCGCCGGGATGGGAAAGAAGGCAAACCATGCTGATGATTCACAGCTACCCCGTAGCCGTCATTCTCTGCGTCCTGACCATGATCTGCTGGGGCTCATGGGCCAATACGCAAAAGCTGGCGGCGCGCACCTGGCGCTTCGAGCTCTACTACTGGGATTTCGTCGCCGGCCTGTTGTTCACCTCGCTCATCGCTGCGCTAACACTGGGTTCCATGGGCCACACCGGCCGCACCTTCTTCGCTGATCTCGCGCAGGCCGATCCGTCCAGCATCGGCTGGGCGCTGCTCGGCGGCACCGTCTGGAACCTCGGCAATCTCCTCCTCGTCGCCGCCATCGCCGTTGCCGGCATGGCCATCGGCTTCCCCATCGGCGGCGGCATCGCCTGGGTCCTGGGCATCGTCCTCAACTTCATCCTGGTGATCATTGCGGGCGGCACCAACCCCGGCGATTCCACCATCCTCTTCATCGGCGTAGCCGTCATCGTGATCGCCATCCTGCTCAGCATGAGAGCCTACGGCCGTCTCGCCAGCGCCGTAAAGAAGCCCAGCGTCAAAGGCATTCTGCTCTCAGTGCTGGCCGGCATCCTCATCGCATTTTTCTACGGCCTCACCGTCAAGTCCATCGACCCCAAATTCGTTTCCGGCGGCTCGGGCAAGCTGATGCCGCTCACCGCCTCATTCTTCTTCACGCTCGGCGCTTTCATCACCACTTTCATTTTCAATCCCTTCTTCATGCGCAAGCCAGTCGAAGGTGCGCCGGTCCGCTTCTCGGAATATTGGAAAGGCAGCTTCGGCACGCACTTCACAGGCTTCCTCGGCGGAGCCATCTGGAGCATTGGCATCAGCGCCAGCTTCATCGCTGTGGGCGCAGCCGGCCCGGCCGTCTCTTACGCACTCAGCAACGCCGCACCGGTTGTAGCCATCCTTTGGGGCGTGCTGGTGTGGAAGGAGTTTGCCCAGGCCCCGCGTGGAACCAACCGTCTGCTCACCGCCATGTTCCTGTGCTATCTGGTGGGCCTTGTATTCATCACGTACTCGCGTTTGTAACAGCAAAGATGGAATGCGCCGCGGATCTTGCGTAAAACCGCCCCCGGCGCAAAACAGGCAATTCAACAAGCAAAGGTTCAGGTGATTTAAAAAATGACAACTGCAGCAACACTTGGCGTAATCCTGGGCAACCGCGATTTCTTCCCTGACGTGCTGATCACCGAAGCGCGCCGCGACCTGACCAAGCTCTTCGGCGAGCTCTCCATCGAGCCGGTCTGGCTTACACCCGAAGAGAGCAAGCTCGGCGCCGTCGAAACCTGGTCTGACGCGCAGAAGTGCGGCGAGCTCTTCCGCCGCAACCATGAACGCCTCGATGGAATCCTCGTCTGCCTGCCCAACTTCGGGGACGAAAAGGGCGTAGCCGATTCCATCCGCCTGGCAGATACGCGCGTGCCCATCCTCGTGCAGGCCTGCCCAGACGACCTCGATCAGTTCGGCCTCGACCGCCGCCGCGACGCCTTCTGCGGCAAGATCTCCGTCTGCAACAATCTCCGCCAATACGGCCAAAAGTACACGCTCACTCGCGACCACACGGTAGCCATCTCCGACCCGCGCTTCCGCGAAGACCTCGCCCGCTTCGTTCAGACCTGCAAAGTGGTCCGCGGCCTCAGCCGTGTGCGCATCGGCGCCGTAGGCGCGCGCCCCAACGCCTTCAACACCACGCGCTTCAGTGAAAAGCTGCTTGAGCTCTCCGGCATCACCGTCAACACCATCGATCTCTCCGAGGTCTTTGGCGAAGCCGCTAAAATCGACAGCGCCGATACGCGCGTCCGCCAGCGCATCGAGCAGATCCGCACTTACGCTGACGCTTCCGCCGCGCCCGACGACTCCGTCCTCCGCATGGCCAAATTCGCGCTCGTCGTCGATGACTGGATGCGCTCGCTCAGCATCACCGCCACCGCCATCCAATGCTGGAGCTCGCTGCAGAAAAACTTCGGCGTCAACGTCTGCACCATCATGTCCATGATGAGCGAGCAGATGCTTCCCTCCGCCTGCGAAGTCGATATCGCTGGCGTAGTCGGCATGTATGCGCTGCAACTGGCCAGCAGCCGGCCCAGCGCCCTGGTCGACTGGAACAACAACTACGGCGGCGATCCCGACAAATGTGTCTTCTTCCACTGCGGCAACTGGGCAAAGGACTTCCTGCCCGACATCCGCATCGGCACCGCCCCCATCCTCGGCACCGTGCTCGGTGAAGAAAACACCGTCGGCGCTCTGGAAGGCCGCACGCCCGCCGGCCCCGTCACCTTCGGCCGCGTCAGCACAGACGATCTGAACGGCAAAATCTGCGCCTATGTCGGCGAAGGCGAGTTCACCGACGACCCGCTCAAAACCTTCGGCACTCGCGCCGTCGTCAGGGTCCCGAACCTGCCTTCGCTCATGCACACCATCTGCCAGAACGGCTTCGAGCACCACGCCGCCATGAACGGCAGTCATTGCGCGGCTGCGGTGGCCGAAGCCCTCTCACGCTATCTCGGCTGGCAGACCTATCACCACAACAGACCCACCGACCTGCCGCCGATTCCCTAATAACACGGGGTCTGCGCCCCTCGAAAAGAATCAGATTGAGGATGACTTATGGCAGATAAGACGAACAGACGCGATTTTCTGAAGGCAGCCGCAATGACCTCATTGGTGGCTCCCTATTTGGGCGCGACCAATGCTGAGGCATCTCCTGCGAAACCTTCCGGGGCTTCGCAGCGCTCCATGGAGCCATCTCGCCGTCCAGGTGAAGTGGAGAGGTGGGGAGTCTATGAAGCGGCGTTCAAGAGCGAGACCAAATCCTCGAACCCGTTTACGGACGTGACGCTGAAAGCCCATTTCCAGTGCAACGGCACCAAGATCACGGTCAATGGTTTCTACGACGGCGAGGATACCTGGCGAATCCGCTTGATGCCGACGGTGGAAGGCCCATGGAAATATGTCACCGAATCCAATAATCGCGATCTCGACGGCAAGAAAGGCTCGTTTCAATGCGTAGCTCCAAGTCCGGACAATCACGGTCCGGTGCGCGTTGCAAAACAGGTGCAGTTCAGCTACGCCGATGGGACGCCGTTCTTTCCGCTCGGAACGACTCTGTATAACTGGGTGCACCGCGGCCGGGCCATGCAGGAAGAGACGCTCGCCACACTGAGGGCGAACCCGTTCACCAAGGTTCGCTTTATGGTCTTTCCCAAGTGGTATATCTACAACCGTGTTGAGCCACCCACGTTCCCCTATGTGAAGAACGCAGACGGCACGTTTGATTACATGCGGTTCGACCCTGCGTACTTTCAGAATATCGAGCGCTGCGTGCGCGACTTGAATGCTCTCGGTATCCAGGCAGACCTAATCCTGTTTGATCCGTATAACAAGCCGGATTGGGGTTTTGGAAAGATGAGCCCGGAGCAGGATGACGCCTATTTGCGCTACATCGTGACACGTCTGGCCCCATACCGGAATGTATGGTGGACGATGGCAAATGAGTTTGACTTTATCCACCCCGCCAAAAACTGGGATCACATCTTCCAGACCGTACAGGCACTCGATCCGTACAACCACCTGCGAGGCATCCATAATGGCCGAGTCTGGTACGACCATTCCAAGCCATGGGTTACGCACGTCGAGATTCAGCATGACTATCACACCTACAAGGTAGCGCTGGACGCACGAGAGAAGTACAACAAGCCAGTGATTATCGAGGAATACGGCTACGAAGGTAATAACGGAGCCAATTGGGGAAATAAATCCGGGCGCCAGGAGATGCATAACCATTGGGGATTGACCATGGCCGGCGCCTATGGATCCCACGGCGAAACCTATGTTCACCCGGGCGACATTCTTTGGTGGGCTGTGGGCGGAAAGCTGGTCGGCGAGAGTCCGTCAAGACTCGGATTCCTGAAAAAGATCATGACCGAGGGGCCGTACCAGGATCTTGAACCTGCGCCTTCGATCATTCAAAACGGTCTGGCTTTGGCTAAGAAGGGCGAATACTACCTGGTTTATTTCCCCGAGCAAGAGATCAAGCAAAACGCGGAGTTACAACTGGATGGACCGGGGCCCTTTGAGGTCGAGCTCATCGATCCCTGGTTAATGCAGATCTACAAGCTGGGTCTCGCTAAAGCGGGTCGTCATTCCTTCCGGGCTAAATGCACGCCGGGTCTTCTGCGGTTGACCCGGGCAACGCAAACCGGAGCAGCTGTTGCCCATTCACTCGAAGAAATCCTCTGGAAGCCCGAGGGAATGTGGGAATCGGGGCTGGTGCAAGGGCCGGATTTTCTGTACGAGCAACAAAGCTAAAGATCAGGAGCACAATATGCCGGCCGGATCGCAGTTATCCAGATCTGGCTGGTCAGCTCCGTACGATGAATTGGAAGCTGTCACCGGGCAGGCATTGGCGCTGTCGATGGAAGGAGAGGAATTTAGAATGCTGAAGGGAATTTCTCCAGTTATTAGTCCGGAGCTGTTAAAGGTTCTCTGTGAAATGGGCCATGGAGACGAACTTGTGCTGGCAGACGCAAACTATCCTGGCGCCAGCATGGCCAAGCGTCTGCTGCGTGCGGATGGATTGACCGTCACAACGCTTCTCGAAGGAATTGCTCCTCTGTTCCCGTTCGAGACCTATGCGGCCCCATTAGCGATGATGGAGGTGGTCTCCGGCGATACGGCCGATCCTTCCATCGAAGCTGAGTTTATGGAAGTGATCCGCCGCTCGGATCCGGCTGTTGCCCCGCCCATCAAGCTGGAGAAATTTGCGTTCTACGCACGCTCCCAGAGTGCGTACGCCCTTCTCATGACCGGAGAACGGCGTCTGTATGCAAACATCATCCTCAAGAAAGGTGTGATTCGATAGAACGGACAATTGTCGATTGCGCCCTCATATTTGCCGGAAGCGAGGCGAAAATCTATTTCATTCGAAAGCATATTCATGCATATTGTATTGAACATGCTTGACTCCTCCGCTTAATGTGGAAGAATTGCTCTTATGGCCCGCGCAGATGAACTTCGTCTCATGGCAAAGGTGGCCCGCATGTACTACGTGCAGGGCCTGCGCCAGCAGGCGATCACAGAGCGGCTTCAGATTCACCAATCCACAGTCTCGCGCCTGCTCAAACGTGCGCGCGAAGCCAACATCGTCCGTATCAGTGTCAACAACCCTCCCGGCATCTTTGCCGAGTTGGAAGACCGCCTGGTCACTCAATTCCAGTTGAAAGACGCGGTCGTCGTCGACTGTCCCTCTGAAGAAGGCCCGCTGGTGCGCGATCTGGGCGCAGCCATGGCCTACTTTGTCGAGACCACCATCAAGCCCGGCGCCACCATCGGCATCTCTTCCTGGAGCCGCTCGCTGTTTTCCATGGTCGACGCGCTGCATCCCGGCGACTCCTGCCGCGGAGGCAAAGTCGTGCAGATTCTCGGCGGTGTAGGCCAGGTGGGTGCCGAGCACCAGGCCATCTACCTGGCGCAGCGCCTCGGCGCGCTCATCGGCGCCACGCCAGTGCTGTTACAGGCGCCGGCCGTCGTCGGCTCCGCTGAAGCCCAGCGCGTACTTTCCCGTGAGCCCTCCATGCGCACAGCCACCGAGCTCTTCGAGCATCTCGATATCGCCCTGGTCGGCATCGGCTCCATGGACCCGTCGAAATTGCTCTCGAACAGCGGCAACATCTTTTCCAAGGCGGAACGCGCGGAATTGAGCCGCCTCGGCGCGGTTGGCGACATATGCTTTCGCTGCTTCGACTCCGAAGGCCGGCCCATCAAATCGCCGCTCATGCAGCGCGTCATCGGCATCGAGCTTGCCACGCTCCGCCGCGTCAAGCGCGTGGTGGGTGTTGCCGGCGGGCGCCGCAAAACGCAGGCCATCCTGGCCGCGCTGCGCGGCCGCTGGATCGACATCCTCATCACCGACCAGCGCACTGCCGCCAGCTTGCTCAATGAAATGCCGTAGCCCCGCAACGCGCCGCCGCGCCGCTCTTATCCCGGCATCCCCACACCGTAACGCGGCCACAGCGGCCGAATGCGATGGTGATTCACCACCGGCGGCCGGTCGCACTCGCACGCAATCACCGTAATTGGCTCGTCTGGCGCCTGCTCCGGCAATCCGGTCAACCGCAGTGAAATCTCATTCTGCGTAAACTCAACCTTCTGCCCCGTCTTGAGTACCCGCGCAGAAAGCACCTTCGCATTCAAGCCTCCCACAGCCACAACCGTAGTCGGCCTGAAGAACTTCAGCCACTCTGCCGCCGGCGTATCGGAAGGCCAGAAGTACACGTGAATGTAAAGCGTATTCCCTTTGCGCGTGAAGTTGTCGTAATTGCCAAAGCTGATCGATGCGCCGCCCTGCGTCCCATAAATGGCCTCGCCGTTGGTGTCGAGCCATCGTCCCATCGTCTCCAGCGTGCTCACCTCTTCCGGTGGAACCGTGCCGTCCGGCTCTGGCCCAATGTTGAGCAGGAAATTTCCGCCCTGCTGCGCGCAGGTGGCCAGATCGTTCAGCAAAATCCGCGGAGACTTGAACTCATGATCCACACGCTGATATCCCCAGCCCAGATTCATCGTCTCGCACGACTCCCACGCGCGATGCGCCGCCTTGATCTTGTGCTCCGGCGTTGAAAAGTCGCCGGCTAGTCCGTTGCGATTATTCACAATAATGTCCGGCTGCAGCTTAAAAACCATGCGGTTCATGCGTGCGGCATGCCACTCCCTGGGCGTCAGCGGCCAGTCTACGTCATACCAGAGAATGTCGATCTTGCCGTAATTCGTAAGCAGTTCGCGCAGCAGCCCGAAAGTATACGCCACAAAACGCTTGCGCGCGGCCAGGTTGGTCTTGCAGATGGCGCCGTCCGGATTGTGCCAGTCCATCAGCGAGTAGTAAAAACCAATGCGCAACCCCTCCGCCCGCGCAGCGTCAACAAACTCGCGCACCAGGTCGCGCTTTGGCCCCTGCTGCATGGCGTTGTAGTTGGTCAGCTTCGTATCCCACAGGCAGAAGCCCTCGTGGTGCTTGGTCGTCAGCACCATGTATTTCTGCCCCGCACGCTTTGCCAGCCGCGCCCACTCACGCGCAAAGCCCGGCTTGGGCTTGAAGTGCTCGGCCAGCAGTTGGTACTGAGGAATAGGAATCCCTTCCGACTCCATCGCCCACTCCTGCTGCCCAATGATGCTGTAAAGCCCGTAGTGAATAAACATGCCGAAGCGTGCCTCCTCCCACCACGCCAGCCGGCGCGCGCGTGTCTCTTCCTGGTAGGCCAGCATTCCGTACTCATTGGCGGTTGGATCGGCCCCCGCCCCCTTTGCAAAGGCTACGGGCGCAGCCGCGGCAAGCGCTCCGGCTCCGGCAAATTTCACAAAACTGCGGCGAGAGATCGGTTCAAATGTCATACTGTTCTCCAAAACTGGACTGAAATGTAGATGGATGGGAAGGCCACGAACAAATTTCGCTGTACGCGGCAGGAATATTGACTTCGCACGTGCTTGACAGCCGAAGCCTGCAGGCCGAAATAATCGAAACCATGCGAAGAATTGTGTGGTTGGCGTCGTTCTTGTTTGCAGTAAGCGCGTGGGGTCAGCAGGCTATTCAGTTGCCGCCGCCTCCAACTTCGACAGGACAGGCGGCCGATACCTTCCGCTTCGTCTCCAATGGCCCCAGAGCGCTGGGCTGGTCGCGCGGCAATGTGATCCCGCGCAAATACTTCCACGAAAATCTCACCGGCCTCTTTGAGCGCACGCTTGTCCTCGACAGCAACATGCCCGATGGCGCCACGCTGCACTGGATCTTCACCGGCACACACGCAGGCTTCACCGTCGATCTCACATCGAACAAGGTCCGCATTTCGGAACGCTACTACGATTCGATGGCCCTCTATAACGGCCATGGAAACTATCCGGACAAGACCGTTCGCACCATCGAGCGCCAGTATGAAGGCCATGCGCGCACTCTCACCGTCATCGCCGACTCGCACCTGGCCGTACGCGTGCTCGTAAACGGCAAGCAGCTCATTGAAGCGCCACTCCTCTTCGACGTCACGCGTCACCAGTTGATGCTCGCAGCCTCGCGCACCGCGCATGATGTCGTCGCCGGCAAGCTGGTAAAGCCCGAAGTCAAGATGGCCGCAGTCACCATAAACCCAAGCCAGGTCTTCCAGACCATGCTCGGCTTCGGCGGCAGCCCCAGCGTCCCCGCTTATGACGAATTGAGCGCCAAGGGCAAGCGTGAGTATTGGCAGATCCTCAAGCGCTACAACCTGCTCATCTCGCGCGAATACCCCATGGGCGAAGCGCTCAAACCCGATATGAGCAACCTGACCGACGTCAAGGACGCTACCCCGCATTACTACGGCGACAACTTTCCCAACAGTGAAGTCACGAACTTTGCTTACAACAAGCGCATTCAGCAGATGGGCGGCCACATCATTTACGAGCTGTGGGCGCTGCCCAAGTGGGCCACCGAGCCCTACAAGGGTCCGCAGGTCATCGATGCATGGAACAAATCCGTCAAAGTGGCGGCGAATCCTCAGGAGTACGCGCGCATCATCGTCGAATACTGTCGAAAGGCTCAGGCGGCCACCGGCCATCCGCCGCTCATCGTCGGCCTCGAAAACGAAGTGAGTCAGCCGCCGGCAGTCTTTGACGCCATGGCGGTGGCCGTGCGCCGGGCGCTCGACAAGGCCGGCTTCACGCAGGTTAAAATTCACATGCCCGATGCCCCCTTCATGCTCGAAGGAGTCGAGCGCGCCGAAAATCTGCGCAAAGATCCGGCCGCCTGGCACGACATCGACTACACGGCCACGCACGAGTACGACTTCCAGCAGTTCATGACCAACCCCGGCATGTACGACGCGCGCATGGAGGCGATGCACAAAGCCAGCGCCGGCAAGCCCTTCCTGGCCACCGAAATCTGCTTCAACGATCCGCATTATCAGGAGCCGTCGTACCGCATCGCCTTTACCGCGGCACAGCTCTACTACAAAAACCTCACCATCCTCGACGCGGAAACGCTTCTTTACTGCTGGACCATCCTCGATGTGGAGCAGCCTACCTTTGCCGGCTCGCGTGCACTCATGGAGCCAGACCGTACCAAAGGCTGGATCCCCGTTCCCAGCAGCTTTGAACTGCGCGTGCTCGGCGCCTACAGCCGTCACATTCTTCAGGGCATGAAACGCATCGGCGTAACCAGCAGCGATCCCAACCTGCTCACTACCGCTTTCAAAAACGGCAAAGACGAAACGCTGGTCATGGTCAACCGCGGCACCACGCCCCGCAAAATCACGGTCAGCGGCGCTGCGCACCAGTGGGTGCAGATGGAGCGCACCGGCGTCGAACAAGTGAACAAGGTATCGGCCGTCCCCTCTCAGATCGTCGTCGAGCCAGGTGAAATCGTCGCGCTTTCCACAATAAAGGCTGAATAATCGGGCGTTAGCTCGCACTTTGACGGAATCCACAGGCATGAAAGCAATTGCCTCTAAATGAAAATTATATAATCTCTTTGGCGTCCGGAAATCTGCTGAAGCATGCGGGGTATTTCGTGGTTCGATCGCGTATTAGTTTTCTTTCTTTTGTTTTCTTAGCTTGCGCAGCCATGGCCACAGCACAAGTCACCATCAACCATCGCTGGTCCAACACCGATGCGCAGAGCCTCATCGGTCTGCCCATGGGCAGCCACAAGACCATTGTGGACATGAAAGGTAACCTGAAGTGGTCGCAATGGGACCTCAAGCGCCGCCCGCTCGCGTCGCCCATCGGCTTCAGCGCCCAGATGGACGGCGAGCTGGCTATCCAGCCCTTTGCCGGCGCGGAGCCTCTCAAAGTCGCCTCGCAGAAGCTCTATCGCGGCCGTTATCCCTTCATCGTCACCTCGCTCGATGGTGGCGGCCTCAAACTGGAGGAACTGGCATTCGCCGTCGATCCTGATGCTAAGCCGGGCGTGCTTCCCAATCGCTACTCCGGCTCGCGCGGAATGGATGTCGTACGCCTCGCCTTCCACAATGACGGCGCCACGGCGACCGATGCCACACTCAAGCTCAGCGGACGTGAGCGGAATCTGCCCGGCCATGTCACCGGCCACGACCTCATCACCCACGCCGGCGAGGATGTCGCCCTCGTCACCGACACAGCCGGCGCTACAGTGACTTCTGAGGCCAACGGACTCGAGCTCAATCTGCGCGTCAGCGTTCCCGCGCATGGCACAAAGACAATGTGGCTTGAAGAGCCTTACGAGTGGCCCTCCGCAGAAAACGGAGATCTTTCCCACGCAAACGGTGAAACGCTGCTCAGCGACGCCGTAGGCCAGTGGGATGGCCTCTGGGCGCGCGCCACGCAGATCGATTTCCCCCAGCGCCAGATAAGCAACTTCTACTACTCGTCCGTCGCCTATGTGCTGATCCTCTCCGAATACGATAAGCGCGGCGAGTTATGGCTGCTCGACGGCCCGGCCGTCTACCGCCAGTACTGGGGCCGCGGCGAATACTTCCAGGCGCGCGCCCTTGAAGTCGCAAACTTCATGAGCCCCGCGCGCCAAAGCGTTGAGCACGCATTTCACCTCATCAACGACGACGGAGAGTGGGACTTTCCGCCCGTCAGCGGCTGGCCCGCATGGGATAACATCGGCGGCAACGCCGGCGCGGTTTGGGAATACTATCTCTTCTCGCGCGACAAGCAATGGCTCAACAACGCCTATCCATATCTGCTGCGCGCGTCGGAGTGGATCCGCTTCCATCGCGAAGAGAGCACGCTTGAAGGCATCTCCGGCATCCCCATCGGCGCCAGGCCCATCCACCGTATGATTCCTTCGCACTGCCGCCCCGAGCCCAATCCGCCGCTCGCTCCCGGCGAGAAGCCATTCTGGTATGGCCTGCTGCCGTGGAGCTATGGCGATTCAGGTATTCCGCAAGGCCATTCCTTTGCACATAACTTCATGGCCGCATACGCCGTGCATGTAACCGATGATGCTGCCAAGGTCCTGGGCCACACCAGCGATGCAACCTGGCTCAACCGCGAATACACCTCGTATATAGCTGCGATTCACAAAAGCGTGAACCGCGCTCTCCAGTTTGAGAAGGTCAAGCCGCACTATCTGCCCGCCATGCCCACTTATCCCCAGGCGGCTTATTCGCAAACCTTCCTCGCCGTCTATCCCACGCAAATCTACTCGCCTGAATCTCCGCTGGTAACTGGCCTTATTGACCACATGCAACGCGGCGAAAAACAGGGTCTGCCCACTAACGTAGCCTGGGCCGGACCGGCCGGCGTGTGGGCCGGCGAAGCCATGAACATCGCCGAAACCTATCTGCTGCGCGGCGAAAAGCAGAAGGCTGACAACATGTTCGTCGCCGCGCTCAATCACAGTTACACCACCGATGTCTGGAAGGAAGAGATCATCGTCGACCCAAGTCTGCCGCGCGCCTGCCTGGGGCACCACAGCAAGCGCAAGGCCATGCAGGGCACCGGCGACATGCCTGAAGCCTGGGCCAACGCCAACCTCGTCCTCTTCCTGCGTGACATGCTGCTCAACGAGCGTGATGGCAAGCTTCACCTTCTCGCCGGCCTGCTTCCAAGCTGGGTGCCAGATGGCAAATCGGCCGTCATCTCCAACGCGCCAGTCACCACCGGCGGCGAGGTCAGCCTGCGCGTCGAACACCAGAGCGCCAGGCACTGGCGCATCACCGTTGATCCCCACGGCGCCACGCGCCAGTTCGTTCTGCATCTTCCCATGCAAGTCAGCACCGTCGCCTCGGTCCGCATCGATGGCAAGCCCGCCTCGATCGAAGCCGCAATTCCCTTCACCGCACCGGGCAAGGTCAGCGTAATCGAGGTGACACAACAATGAATCGACGCATCTTCCTTCGTAACGCGGCAGCCGCTGCAGTAGCAGCGAATCTCTCCCGCCATCTTCTGCTCGCCGAAGATAGCAGGCAGCCGTTGCAGGCAAAGCTCACCGTCGATCGCTCCGAAACGCTCGCTACGGTCCCCGCTGATTTCATCGGCCTCAGCTACGAATCCGCACAGTTGGCCAATCCGGCCTTCTTCGCCGCAAGCAACAAGGCGCTCATCGCGCTATTACGCGAACTGAGCCACGATGGCGTGCTGCGCCTCGGCGGTGGAACCAGCGACTTCACCAAATTCACCACCAAAGAGCCGAGCGGCCCGCCGCCCTTTGACGCAGTCGGTCCTGACACCAGCAAGAACGTCAAATCCGACACGCCCGTAACGCCAAAGAGCCTGCATAACCTACGCGCCTTTCTTGACGCAGTCAACTGGCGCTGCCTCTACGGGCTCAATCTCGCCCGTGGCCCCATTCCTCGCATGGTGGAAGAAGCCACCTACGTGCAGCGCATCCTCGGCCCCCGCCTCATCGCCTTCCAACTCGGCAACGAGCCTGACGCCTGGCGCAATCGCTATCGCCCAGCCTCGTGGTCCTACGCCGACTATTGGAAAGAGTGGCTCCCCGCCCGCACGGCCATCGTCAAGCAGATCCCGCAAGCCAGATTCGCCGGCCCCGACGTGTCAAACAAAATGGCCTACGTCACCGGCTTCGCCGAAGACATAAAGAAAAGCAATCTCCACGACGTCGTCATGCTCACCTCGCACTACTACGCCATGGGCCCGGCCGGCAGAAAGGGCATGACCATCGACAAACTTCTCTCGCCCGATCCCAAACTCGATCGCGACTTGAAAATCGCCATCGATGCGGCGCGCAGCGACGGCATCCCCTATCGCATGACCGAGGGCAACTCCTGCTGGAACGGCGGCCAGCCCGGCGTCAGCAATACGCTGGCCAGCGCCTTGTGGGTCGCGGACGTCATGCTCAACTTCGCCTCAATGGGCTGCTGCGGCGTCAATCTCCACGGCGGCGGATTCGGTTATTACACGCCCATCGCTGGCAACCTCCAGAAAGGCTTCGTGCGCCGTCCTGAGTTCTTCGGCATGGAGATAACCAAGCCCTTCGTCGGCGCGGCTATCGAAAAGTCGACTCTCACCTGCAGCAATGACAGGGTGCGCGCCTACGCGGGCCGCAAAGCCGGCAAGCAGATGGTGCTTGCCATCAACAAGACAGACCGGCCCGTAGCAATACAGCCACCCATGCGCCGCGCCAGGGAACAATGGACACTATCGGGCCCTGCAATCGGCGCCGAGCGGGGCGTAACGCTGGTCAAAAGCCACGCAACCGCATTGCGCCATGGCCGGCTGCATCTTCAGCCCTTCACCGCCGTGCTCATCGCGGAATAAATGCAGAGGAGAATCATGGCAAAACAACCATGGAGCCGGCGCCGCTTTTTGCGCGATGCCACTTTGGCAAGCGCAGCGCTCGCGCAGCAGCGTTCCCTCAAGTCACTCGCTGAAGGCACTCCGCAAACCGCCACATCCGGGCCCCACCGCATCATGTATTTCAATCAGCCTGCCGACAAATGGCCTGATGCCGTGCCCGTCGGCAACGGCCGCCTCGGCGCGGTGGTCTTCGGAGCCACAGGCAAAGAGCGCCTCCAGCTCAACGAAGAAACCGTCTGGATCGGCGAACGCCGCGACCGCAACAATCCCCAGGCCGACCGCACGCCCGAAGTTCGCAAATTGCTCATGGACGGCAAAGTTCATGAAGCCGAAGCACTCGCGGCGGAAGTCATGATGGGCATTCCCGTGCGCCTTCCCGTTTACCAGACGCTCGGCGACCTCTGGCTCGAATTCGACAACATTCCCACTGAAGTCTCTGACTATCGCCTGGAGCTGGACCTCGATGAAGCTATCGCAAGAACGCGCTTCACCGCCAACAGCGTTCGCTTCACCCGCGAAATCTTCAGCTCCGCGCCGCGCAGCGTCATCGCCGTGCGTCTTGAATCCACGCAGCCCATGGCGCTCACGGTCCACCTCGATCGCCCGGCCCATGCTGAAACCAGGACCGCCGGCAACGATCGCCTGGTGATGACCGGCGCCGCCCGCCCGGTAAAGCCAACCATCAATCCGGCCACGCAGGAGCGCCAGGTTGGCGTCGCCTTCCGCGCTGAGGTCAAGGCGCTCGCTGAAGGCGGCACAGTGCAACCCGCCGGCAATGGGCTCCGCATTGAAAACGCGCCTGCAGTTACGCTCTTCATCACGGCAACCACCGATTTCCGTGAAGGCAACGAGACCGGAATGATCGCGGCCTGCGAACGCAATATCGGATCAGCCGAAGCGCTCTCATACACCCAGCTCCGCGCCGAGCACATTGCCGACTATGCCCGCTACGCGAGCCGCACCGACATTCGCCTGCTCGACGGCCCCGATCCCCTCCAGGACATGCCCACCGACAAGCGCATGCAGCGCGTGAAAGACGGCGGAGAAGACGCGGGCCTCATCGAAACCTACTTTCGCTTCGGCCGCTACATGCTCATCAGCAGCAGCCGCCCCGGCACGCTGCCTGCCAATCTGCAAGGCATCTGGAACGAAAGCCTCGAACCGCCGTGGGGATCGAAGTTCACCGTCAACATCAATGCAGAGATGAACTACTGGATCTCCGAATGCTGCAACCTGGCCGGCCTGCACCCGCAGCTCTTCGACCTGCTCGACTCCACGCGCCACTTTGGCTCGCAAACCGCGCGCAAGTACTACAACGCCCGCGGATTTGTCGTCCACCACAACACTGACATTTGGGGCGACTCCATTCCCGTAGACCACGTTCAGGCCGGCGTCTGGCCCCTCGGCGCCGCATGGATGTCGCTCCAGCTCTGGGACCACTACGAGTTTGGCGGCGACGAAAACTTCCTCCGCGATCGCGCCTACCCGCGCCTGCGCGAGATCGCCGAATTCTTCCTCGACTATCTCGTCGAAGGCCCTGACGGCGGCCTGCTCAGCGGCCCCAGTCAGTCTCCGGAAAACAAATATCGCCTGCCTGACGGCACCACCGCCAGCCTCTGCATGTCACCGGCCATGGACTCCGAGATCATCCGCGCCGTCTTCAATCGCGTGGCGCGCGGCAGCAAGTTGCTCGGCATCGACGCCAACCTTCGCGCGCAGGTGCAGGCAGCAAGCAAGCGCCTGCCTCCCTTCAAGATCAGCAAAATGGGCACGCTGCAGGAGTGGAACGAAGACTACGAGGAGACCGAGCCCGGCCATCGCCACATCTCGCACCTTTGGGCACTCTACCCTGACGATCAGATCACCCTGCGCGGAACTCCGCGTCTCGCCGAAGCCGCGCGCAACTCCCTCGTACGCCGCCTCAAGTACGGCAGCGGCAGCACCGGCTGGAGCCGCGCGTGGATCATCAACTGCTGGGCGCGTCTCGAAGACGGCGAAGCAGCTTACCAGAACGTCCTTGAGTTGCTGCGCAAAACCACCAGGCTCAACCTCTTCGATGTCTGCGGCCTCAAAGAGCGTTCGCCCTTCCAGATTGACGGCAACCTGGGCGGCCCGGCGGGAATCGCTGAAATGCTCATGCAAAGCCACGGCGGCGTACTACGCTTTCTACCCGCACTCCCCAAAGCCTGGCCCACAGGCAGCTTCCGTGGCCTGCGCGCCCGCGGCGGTGTTGAGGTAGACTGCGCTTGGCACAGCGGCAAGGCAACCACAGCCACGTTGCGCGCCGGCCTCAATCGCCGCATCAAGCTCGCAGCGCCGGCCGGCCAAAAAATTATGCGCATCACCCAGAACGGAAGAAATCTCCCCATTCAATCAACTTCCCGGCACGAAGTGAACGTGGATTTGAAGCGTGGCATGGAATACGTCGTCGCCTTCGCGTAGTGGGTCAAACTCAATGCAGCAAAAAAACGGGAGACGCTCCAAAGCGCCTCCCACGTTTGAAAGATCCGCACACTGGATTAGAACAGGAAGTGAATTCCCATCTGCATTTCTCGGCCGCTGTTCAACTGCGAATTGATCTTGCCGAACGAACTTGAAGTCGGCGACAGGTTCGGCCCCTTGAACTGCGGGTGGTTAAAGGCGTTGAACGCGTCAAAGCGCGGCTGAATCACAAGCCGCTCGCCGATTGCGAAGTTCTTCATCAGCGAAAAAGAGACATTGTCTGTCGGATCGCTGCGGAGTATGTACTTCGGGAACGTCCGGAAATTGTAGCCGTTTGGTTGATCGTGCGGATTTCTGTCGAACACCGACGTGTTGAACGATGGCGTCAGGTAGTCGCTGGGGTTGTTGTGAAAGTCATGGTAGTTGCCGATGTAGTTGACGTTCCCCCAGGAATCGACGGTGCCGGAGAGGAACTGGTAGACCGACGTGAGGGTGTAACCGCCGAAGATTTCGTCGAGGGCTCGGGAGTTGCCCAGAAACTCGCGGCCCCTGCCGAACGGCAACTGGTAGGTCAGCATCAGCGATCCGTGGTTCGGGAAGTCCGAAGTGGTTTCCCCATACCACAGAGGCCCACCGTTGTTAAGTTGCAGGACGGCGCCCAATTGCCGCGCGTATTCATAGTTGAAATCGAACGCCAGCCCATGGTTCATCTGCGTCCCAAACCGGAACAGGAACGCATTGAAGTTCTCATAAGCTCCCGGTATCAGCCGCTCGTGCACGTTCGAGTACTCGGGATAGGCCTGCAACAAATGCGCCACTGAGACCGTCGAGGCCGTGTTGAGTCCGGTAGTGTTGGGAACGGCCGTGGTTCCCGGCATGGTTCCCTTGAACGGGTTAGCGACCGGCGCGTTAAGCTCCTTCGTCAGCGCAGCATCCGGAAAGTTTGAATGAACGAGCAGCGGGAGCAGTGGCTCAGAGCTGATGTAGTTGTTATAGGAATCGTGCACCTCGTGCATACCCATGTAGCCAAGCTCCAGCATCCAGGTCTTTCCAAATTGCTTCTGGATATCGAAGTTCCACTTCTCCGAATACGGCACGTGATTGTTGGAATCGTAGTACTGAATGCCGCTGCCGAGGTTGGTGTTGACGCCCAGGCTGTTGCCGAGGACTGGAATGATCGGCGAAGACGGCGGGAACGGGTTATCCATTGTTGTCGCCGGAGTCAAATTGTCGTTGTTGCTGATAGTCTCATTCGTGCTCTGCGAATACCCGTACGACTGGCCGAAATTGTAGTCGCCGAACGGATTGACGTAGATACCCAGACCGCCGCGAAAGGCCAGCGTTCCGTGCCCGAAACCCGGTGCGTACGCAAAGCCGACTCTGGGGCTGATATAGAGAGCCGCCGTTGAGTAGGCGGTGCGATTGCTCGGTGTGGCATAGGTGATGCCACCTGTAGGCGAAATGCTCGCAGGCAGCACAGCAGGCTTGTTGGGAATTGCCGCGTATGCGGCAGCGGCAGCCGCCGTTGATCCATTGGTGGCTGTTGGATTCCAGCCGTTGGCCATCCGGTTATTGCTTTCTGTTACAGGCGTTTCATGGTCCAGACGCACGCCGTAGCTGACGGTCAAATTCGGCATGACCTTCCAGTCGTCCTGCGCGAATTCCGAGAAATACCAGTTATTGAACTGGAACCGGCTTTCGATCTGGTACCCACCGAATGACGGCAGCCCCAGATCGAACAGAGCGAACGCTCCTCCGAATGGCTGCGCTACTCCGCTGGCCTGGTTGTTTGCAGTCACAAAATCGTTATTCGAGGAGGCAAAGCCGAAATAGCCGTTCGCATAAGAATGGTTGAGGTGAGAGTCCTTATTTACCTGCCAGTCTGTTCCAACCTTGATGGTGTGCCTGCCCCATGTCTTGGTCAACTCGGTAAAGAGCTGGATGTTGTCAAAGTCCTCAAAGGTGTTCGTCCGTCCGCTCAGCGTCGGAATCGCCGCACCGTCACCGAAGAAGAGCACAGGCAGCGCCAGAGCCCTGGAGTTGGAGGCCATGTAGCCGGGAAAACCAAGGGAGGTTGGACTCTGGCCAAGGCTGTTTGGTCCACCGAACTCTTCAGTCCGACTGAATCCAAGGCGGGTCTCCAGGCTGAGCGTGGGAGAGAAATTTTCCACGTCATTCACCTGGCCGCCCAGGAAGTTGGTCTGATTGCTGAATCCGGTCAGCGAGTTGCCGAAGATGTTCGCGCCGGATTGTATGTAGGTGCTGCGGTGGAATGTGACGAAACTCTTGTTGCTGCTGCTGAAGTTGTAATCGAAACGGGCTTGGTTGGAGAAGTAGTTATTGCTCGTGGGATCGGGGGCGTAGAAGTTGTTCTCGCCGTCGGCCCCGGTTGAAGGTCCCGTGAAATTCGGCTGTGGAATCAGCTTCAAATACGCCTGCGCCACCGGACTCAGCGTAAGCCCCGCATTGGCATGCGTCGAGCAGTAGCTTGACGTGGCAGTCAGGCAGTTGTTGGGAATCGGCTTACGTGTGATCACACCGTTGGATTCTGTTGCGCCGTAGGGGTTATAGAGCTGATAGTCGGAGTTCAGACCCAGCAGCGAGTGAAAATCGCCCTGCCGCTCCGCCGCCGTGGGCACGCTCGTAATCACCGTTGACGGTGAGTTGCCCCGGTAACCCTCGAAAGCGTAGAAGAAGAAAGCCTTGTTGCGGCCGTTGAAGATGTGAGGAAGAAGCACCGGTCCGCCAAAGGTGCCTGAGAACTGGTTGTAGTGCACGGAGGGTTCCTTCTTCCCGGGCGGCGTGAAAAACGGCTTGGCTGTCAACGGCCTCGATCCCCCGTAGTACTCCGAGGCGCTTCCATGGAAATGGTTTGTTCCAGCCTTGGTGGTGATGTCGATAATGCCGCCCGAGGTGTCACCCTGATCGGCATTGGAGGAAAACTCGTCCACGTGAACCGACTGCACCGCATCAAGTTCAGGACTGAAGGCAGCTTTGCGCCCGCCGTCTACCATATTTGGCACGCCGTTCAGCAGCACCTGGTTCGATTCGGAATTGCCGCCGCCCAGGCTGAAGTCTGAATAAGCGGAGTTGTCAAAGGGCCGCATCTTCACCATCGAATGCTTGCCTTTGGCTACGGCGCCATACAACAGGTGTGCGAACCCCATCGGAGCTCGTCCGTTGCTGGGCAGCTCTTCCGCCTGGTCGGCGGTCAACGTCTGGCCGCTATTTGCGTTCGCCATGTCGATCAGCGGCGTTCCGGCGCGAACAGTCACTGTTTCGCTCACGGTGCCGACTTGCATCACGATGTTTTCCGTCACTGTTTGCTCGGTCTTAAGCACCAGACCGGTGTGTACATATTTCTTGAACCCGTGCAGAGTTGCAGTTACCTCATATTTGCCGGGTAAGAGAGACGGTGCTGTGTAAACTCCGGCGCTGCTTGACGTGACCACGGTCTTCGCGCCCGTTTGCGTGTCGGTGATGACAATATTAGCGTGAGGCAGAATAGCGCCGGTCGGGTCGGTCACCGTGCCTGTCAATGTCGCTCGAATCGATTGACCGGCCGCGAACGCGGCAATAAACACGAATGCCAGGATCGCTGGCGCAATTTTTCTCATAAGGCACTCCGTATATCGGCTAGGGCTGGAGCCAGGTCTCTTTTATTAGGGCTCGGCAGCAGAAAGCTACTGTATGGGGGTGTTTAGACATCTTTAGAAAATAACCTGCATTTTCCGGAGAACAGAATGTCACATCCTCAGGTCAACAAGCGTCCAACTTGCCCGTGGGAAGATTTCTAAACAAAGCGAATATCGCTTTTCTTACCTGCGTGACTTTCTTTGACCGATCTTCGAGGAAACTGGTGCCGAACCATATTCAAGATATTCGTGATAGGTATCGGCGCCGCGATCACATCGCTCCCTGAAATGGAAAACTAATCTAACCCTTTACACTTCTATGCGGTACCAGCCTCAAAGACCGGAAACAGTTTATTTCGTTCAAGTAATCGCTGTCAAATGAAATGAAAATAATAACGGGCGTACTTTCAATTGATCATGTTTACTTTTTATGCTTCACCCCCAGGTCTTCATCATCCCGGCTCCGCTGCCCGCGCAGTGCATCACCCTCCTTCGCAGTTTGTCGCCGCCGGCAGGGCACCACATGCCCGCCACCGATTTAGATGCGCAATTAAGAAAACGCGGAAGATGCCAGACAGCATCTTCCGCGTTTTTTCCAGTCTGTGGTCGGGTTAGAACAGAATGTGAATCCCAAGCTGCAGCTGACGGTTGGTGTTCAACTGTTTGCTGACCTTGCCGAACGAACTGGACGTCGGCGACAGGTTGGGGTTCTTGAATTGCGGCCGGTTGAGCGCATTGAACGCGTCAAAGCGAGGCTGAATCACCAGCCGGTCACCGAGTGCGAAGTTCTTCAGAAGCGACAGATCGAGATTGTTCGTCGGGTCGCTGCGAAGCAAGTACTTCGGGAACGTCCGGTAGTTGTAGCCGTTGGGTTGATCGGCTGAATTCCGGTCGAAACCTGACGTGTTGAATGTCGGCTTCAGATAGTCGTGCGGGTGACTGTTGAAGTCATGGAAGTTGCCGTTGTAGTTGACGTTCCCCCAGGAATCAGCCGTGCCGGAGAGGAACTGGTAGATCGACGTGATCGTGTAGCCTCCAAAGATCTCGTCGAGCGCGGTGGAATGGGCCAGGAAAGTGCGTCCCTTGCCAAACGGCAACTGATAGGTCAGGATGAGCGATCCGTGGTTCGGAAAATCCGAGCTGGTTTCGCCATACCAGAGTGGCCCGCCGTTGTTGATTTGCAGGGTTTGACCCAATTCCCGCGAATACTCGTAGTTGAAATTGAACGATAGCCCCTGGCTCATCTGCTTGCCAAAGCGGAACAGGAACGCGTTGAAGTTTTCGCTCGCTGCCGGTATCAGCCGCTCTTGCACGCTGGAGTATGAAGGATAAGCATGCAGCAGAGTCGCCACCGAGAGGGTCGAAGCCGTCTGGAAGCTGGTTGTATTGGGAACGGCAGTAGTTCCTGGGAGCAATCCCTTGAACGGGTTTGTCATCGCGGTGTTCAGTTCTGCCGTCAGAGTCGCATTCGGACCTTTTGTGCGGCTCAACAGCGGAAACAGCGGCACATCGCTCAGAGTTTGATTGAAGGAATCATGCACTCCGTGCAGACCCATGTAACCAACTTCCAGCATCCAGGTTCTTCCAAACTGCCTCTGGACATCCAGAGT
The DNA here is from genome assembly GCA_963830225.1 of uncultured Acidobacteriota bacterium. Lineage (GTDB taxonomy): Bacteria > Acidobacteriota > Terriglobia > Terriglobales > Acidobacteriaceae > Telmatobacter. Next base: position 365,572 of record CAWHLO010000003.1, read on the forward strand.
CCATTTTTCCGAGTACGGCACCTTGGCGTTGGGGTCATAGTACTTGATGCCGCTGCCCAACTGTGTATTGATGCCCAGCGCATCCCCCACCGGTGGAATGATGGGAGCCGACGTCGGAAACGGATCGGAGAGTGTCGTCGCAGGCGTTAGATGACTGTTATTGCTGATGGTCATATTTGTAGTCTGCGAATACCCGTACGACTGGCCATCGTTGTAGTCGCTGAACGGATTGATATAGACAGCAAAGCCACCCCGAATCGCCAGCTTTCCATGTCCGAAGTCTGGTGCATACGCGAACCCGAGTCTCGGGCTGAGGTAGGCGGTTGCCGTCGGGTAAGCATGGCGGTTGTTGGGCGTGGCATAGGTGATGCCGCCCGTAGGTGAAATGGTCGCAGGCGCCAGAGCAGGCTTATCCGAGATTGCTGCGTAAGCAGCGGCGGCCGCTACTGTCGCTCCGTTCACCGTCGCCGGGTTCCAGCCGTTGGCCATCCGGTTGTTGCTCTCCGTTACCGGCGTTTCATGGTCGATACGCGCGCCGTAGCTAACGGTCAGATTGTGTAGCACCTTCCAGTTATCCTGCAGGAAGCCCGCAAAGTACCAGTTGTTGAACTGGAACCTGCTTTCGATCTGGTACTGTCCGGACGTAGGCAGGCCCAGATCAAACAACGCGAACGCTCCCCCGAACGGCTGCTTGCTTCCGTCGGCACCGTTGCTTGCCGTCACAAAATCGTTATCCTGGGAGTGGAAGTCGAATTCACCGTTTGCATAAGCATGATTCAGTTTCGAGTCCTTCTGCGATCGAAAATCCGTTCCGATCTTGAAGGTGTGCCGTCCCCATACCTTGGTCAGTTCGGTGAAGAGTTGGATCGCGTCGTAATACTCCGTAGTGTTCGTCCTGCCACTCAGGCTGGGAATATCCGCCCCATCCGAAAACGTAATGTAAGGCAGCGCCAGGGCTCTGGAGTTGGAGGCGATGTAGCCAGGGAACCCAAGCGAGGTCGGATTCATCCCCAGGCTGTTCGGGCCGCCGTAGTTTTCCGTCCGGCTGAATCCCAGACGAGTTTCCAGGCTGAGTGAAGGCGAGAAGTTCTGGACGTCGTTTACCTCTCCGCCCAGAAAATTCATGATCGAAGTGTTTCCGGTAAGCGCGTTGTTGAAGATGTTCGCCTTGGAATCTTTGTAGTGACTCCGGTGAAAATCGTAAAAGCTCTTGTTGCTGTTGCTGAAGTTGTAGTCGACACGGATTTCGTTGGAGTTGTAGTTATTGGTGGTCGGATCGGCGGCGTAGAAGTTGTTCTCACCGTCAGCGCCGGTCGAGGAACCGCTGAAATTCGGCATCGGAATCAGCTTCATGTACGCCTGCGCAATCGGACTCAGCGTGAGACCGGCGTTCTCGTGCGTAGAGCAATAGCTCGAGTCGGCAGTCAGGCAGTTGTTGGGAATCGGGCTACGGGTGATCACGCCACCGGATTCCGTTGCGCCGTATGGGTTGTAAAGCTGATAACTGGATCCCTGATTCAGCAGCGCTGAAAAATCTCCCTCGCGCTCCGCCTTTGTAGGCACGCTGGCAACCGTCGTTGCCGGCGAATTTCCCTTATAGCCCTCGAACGCGTAGAAGAAGAAGAGCTTGTTCCGTCCGTTGATCACGTGAGGAATCAGCACCGGCCCGCCAAATGTACCCGCAAACTGGTTGTAGTGCGTTGAAGGAACTTTTTTTCCGGACGGCGTAAAGAACGGCTTCGCCGTAAAAGGCCTCGACCCGCTGTAGTACTCCGAGGCGGTTCCGTGATAGTTGTTGGTTCCCGCTTTGGTGGTGATATTGATCACGCCACCGGAGGTGTCGCCTTGATCGGCATTGGCAGAGAATTCGTTTACGTGAACAGCCTGCACAGCATCCATTTCAGGACTGTAGGCGGCCACGCGAGCTGAGTTCTCCATATTCGGCACGCCGTTCAGCAGCACTTCGTTCGATTCCGAGTTGCCGCCGCCGAGACTGAAGTCCGACGCCGCAGAATTGTCGAAGGGCCGCGTTTGCGACATCGAGTGTTTGCCTTTGGCCACCGCGCCGTACAACAGGTGTGCAAACCCCATCGGGGCTCGTCCGTTGCTAGGCAATTGTTCCACTTCTTCCGAGCTCAGCTCCTGACCACTATTTGCCGTGGCCATATCGATCAGCGGCGTTCCTGCGTGCACGGTTACTGTTTGGTTCACGCTGCCGACCTGCAGCACAACATTTTCCGTCACTGTCTGCTGGGTCTGAAGCACCAGGCCGGTGTGCAAATAGTTCCTGAATCCTACCCGGGTGACGTTGATTTCATAGTCACCGGGAGACAGAAATGGCGCTGTGTACAACCCGGCGTTGTTTGACATGACGACCGTCTTTACACCGGTTTGTGTGTTGGTAATGACGATCTTGGCATGGGGCACAATGGCGCCGGTCGGATCGGTCACCCTGCCCGTGAGCGTAGCGCGTGTCGATTGACCAAACACGAACGCAGCTAGGAACACGAATGCCAGTGTCACTGGCGCAATACGTTTCATACAGGCACTCCGTAATTCGGCTTGCGCTGGAGCCAATACTCCACGGCTCGACAGCGGGGTCAACTATGCGGGGGTGTTACGACATTTTTCAGAAAATACATTTCATTTCCAGAGATCAAAAATGCCACATCCTCAGTTCAGCGAAAGTTCAACTGTTTATTTCCAGGGAATTCTCGAAGGAAGACCGGCATCGTACTTCGTACTTCGCCATTCCTTGTACCGGTTGTTCGAGGGAACCGGCCCGAAATCGCGCAAACAATGCTCGGTGAACGTATCAGCGCTGCAAAAAAATAACTAGGAACCCTGGGAGGTAAGAACTCGCCTTGCGTCTTATCCTTCCGCGCAGCGCCATTCTCTAAACCGCAAAACAGTTTATTGCGTTTAAGTTAACGCTGTCAACAAAAAATGAAAGTAATTACACATAAATTTTCAGTCTTCAGTTCTTACTTTGACATTACGCACTTAAAGTTATAATTAGAGCTTAAAATTCAGTCAGATACACCCTCAGGTATACCTGAACATATTGCAGTATGGATGGACAGAGGATACAAAATAACCCGGAGAATTCCGCACTTTGGGATTTTTCGCTGGGAAATCTGAGAAATCAAGGAACTCCGCATTCAATCTGAATCTTCGGGCCTAATGCCATGCTGACAAAGACCGAAAATTAGAGAAGGCCGCGGCTAACCTGTTGCCACGCGGACCGCCGCATCCAGAACTGCCTGGCGGGTCTCCGCTTCGCGCTCCGGCGTCATGCGCACCACCGGTGTAGAAACGCTCAGAGCCGCAACCACCGGCTGCCCCGGCGTCTGAATTGCCGCCGCGTAACAAATACCGCCCAGCGTTGATTCTTCGCGGTCGCAGGCAATTCCCGTCTTGCGAATCTCCTCGAGCTCATCGAAAAGCCGTCCTCGGTCGGTAATCGAATGCTCGGTGCGCCGCGAAAGTCCGTACACCTCAAGAATTTGGTCCGCCAGCTCGCGGTCCTGAAATGCCGTGATGGCTTTGCCCATCGCGCTGCAATGTGGCGGCAAAACACGCCCCACGCGGTTCGACATGCGAATCTCGTGAAACGTCTCGATGGAATCCAGAACATGAATGCGGTCTTCGTACAGGTAGGCCAGGCTTGCCGTCTCGTTGAACCGGTGGGCCAGCCGCTCCAGCTCCGGCCGCGCCTTGTCGCGAAGCGAATGTCCCTGCTCAATCAACCAGCCAAACCGCAGCTTGGCTGCAAGCTGATAAGTCCCGTCCACAGCCTGCACCAGGTATCCGTGCTTCTCCAGCGTCAGCAAAACGCGGAAAAGCGTTGATTCCGGCAGGCCCGTACGGCCGCCGATGTCTGTCAGCGCCAGCGGGGCCATTCCGTCAAAACAGTCCAGCACATCCAACGCGCGGCCAATCGAGCGCAGATAGTACTGCTCGCCGCTGGCGCCGCCGCCCGCGGACTGCAGGGCCCACTTCGGAATACGGCGTCGAATCGCTTTTTCGGGCGCTTTCTGGGCAGCTTTCTCAGAACTTCCTTCGCGAGTAGATCGGCTTTCCTTCTTGCCGGGCATATCGGTTGATGACCGCCTTTTCTTCGCAGAACGAGTAATGTAAGAACCTTTATACTTGCTTAAGAGAGATCGTGCAATAATTTTCATTTTCCTGACAACGTGTTTGACACTCCAGGCCAAGCTGTGTAGAACGGACCTTGCCTGCGGAATTTCCGCTCGATTCCTCCCTCTCACGTCGAAATGGGAATAAAGATCAGCGGCCCGGGCCGAGAGGAAAAATGGATCGCAGAGAGTTGATCAAGTTAGGCGCCGGGGCTGTAGTCACAGGACTTACGGCTTCGGCCGCCGCATCCACGCCTGCTGCCGGCCGCCAAACCTCCGGAAGCCACCAGATCGAGAAATGGGGAGTTTTCGAGCTGGAAGTGCAAGGACCTTCGGACGGAAATCCCTTTGTAAACGTTACATTTGGCGCTCGTTTCACCTTCGAGCACCGCACCGTCCACGTGCCCGGCTTCTACGACGGCAATGGCGTTTACAGGCTGCGCTTTTCGCCCGATACCGTAGGCCGCTGGAGCTACGAAACCACCGGCAGCGCCAGCTCCCTTTCCGGCCTCACCGGCTCCTTCGAGTGCATCGCTGCCAAACCCGGCAATCCCGGCCCAGTCGGCCCCGCACACCGCTATCATTTCCAGTACGCTGACGGCACTCCATACTTCCCTTTCGGCACCACCTGCTACGCCTATGGCTTCGTCCCTCAGCCTTACCAATCTGAAACGCTCACCAACCTCAAGTCTGCCAAATTCAACAAGGTACGCATGTGCCTCCTACCCAAGGGCCTCGGCAAGCTCCACCCCATAGGCATGCCCTTCGAGCTCAAAGCCGGAGCTACCAGACCCGTCAAAGGCAACTTCGACCTCACTCGCTTCAACCCCGCCTACTTCCAGCATGTCGAGACCTGTATCCGGCACCTGCTCGCCGCCAACATCCAGGCTGACGTCATCCTCTTCCACCCCTACGACTCCTGGGGCTTCAAGTCCATGGGCAAGGAAAATGACGACCGTTACCTGCGTTATGCCATCGCGCGCCTTTCCGCATATCGGAATGTATGGTGGTCCGTCGCCAACGAATTCGACCTCATCCGTTCCAAGAACATGAAGGACTGGGACCGCTTCTTCCGCATCATCGCGGAGACCGATCCCTTCAGCCGCCTCCGCTCCATCCACTACAGCCGCGTCATGTACGACTACTCCAAGCCCTGGTGTACCCATGCCAGCCTGCAGGCCTACGACTTCGACAAGTCCGCCGAGCGCCTCAACGCCTGGGATAAGCCCATCATCTACGACGAAATCCAGTACGAGGGCAACATCTCCCGCCGCTGGGGCAATCTCTCACCGGAAGAGATGACCTACCGCTTCTGGCGCGCCATCGTCAACGGCGTTTACGCCACGCACGGCGAAACCTACATGACTACCGGCGACGCGCCCGTCTGGTCCAACGCCGGTGAATTGCGCGGAACCAGCCCCGCGCGCCTTGCCTTCCTGCACGACGTGCTCAAGAAGTCCGGCACAACCGGCCTCTTTGCGCCCGAGAAACCCTACTATACAAACGCCGGCAACCCCGGCCAGCTTTATCTCTGGTACTTCGACTACCACTGCGCGGCCGAGTACGAGTTCCCGCTGCCCGATAACGTGCGCTTCAAGGCCACCATGATCGACCCATGGGCCATGACCACCACGCCCGTTCCCGGCACCTTCAGCGGTAAGAGCAATCTAAAGCTCAGCGGCAAACCATACCGGGCCGTGCTCTTCGAAAAGATCTAGAGTTGGAGAAAAATGAAAAATCAATCGAACAGATTCGGCCGCATCCTCGCGCGCCCGGCAATCTTGTGTGCCCTCGCGCTCGCTCTTGGCACCGCCGCGCACGCCGCCAAAATTCCTGTCATCACCGCCAAAGGCGCATCCTCACGCGCCCTTTGGGGAGCGCAGCAGCTCCGCACTGCTCTGGCTCAGGTAAAAACCGCCCCCGCCGGCGCCCGTGTAGTCGCCGGACTCCGCTCTGCGCCCGAACTCAGCCGCTTTAACATCCCGGAGTTCCCGCCCAAGGTTGCAGAAGCCTTCCTCATCAGGCAAATCGGAAACACCTGGGTCATAGCCGGCAGCGATCCCTCCGGCGTACTCTACGGCGAGCTCGAACTCGTCGATCGCGTCCGCGCCTCCGGCAAGCTTCCCGCCGCCATTCATGACATGGAGCACCCGCTGCTCAAGCTGCGCGGCACCTGCATCGGCATGCAGAAGCCCGAGATCACTTACCAGGGCGCCGAATACGACTATCGCTACACACCCAAGAATTTCCCCTGGTTCTACAACAAGGCGCAGTGGATCAAGTACCTCGACATGCTCGCCTACGAGCGCTACAACACACTCTATCTTTGGAACGGCGAGCCCTTCCCCAGCCTGCTCAAGCTGCCCCGCTACCCTGAGGCGCAGGAACTGCCTACCGCGCAGCTCGACAAGAACATCGCCATGTTCAAGTGGCTCACCAATCAAGCCAACAAGCGCGGCATCTGGGTCCTCCAGGGCTTTTACAACATCCACCTCTCGCACCCCTTCGCTGAGGCGCACCACCTGCCCTTTCACCTCTCAAAGCCCACGCCGCTGGCCACCCAGTACATGCGCTACGTCATCGCCCAGTTCGTGCAGCACTATCCCAACGTCGGACTCTTCGTCACGCTGGGTGAAGCTCTTGCTCCGCGCTATGGCGCGCAATGGATGACCCAGGCCATCATCCCCGGCGTCAAAGACGGCCTGAAAGCTTTGCATCAAACCACCGAGCCGCCCATCGTCATCCGCGCCCATGCCACAGACATTAAAGCGGTCATGAAAGCCTCGCTCCCGCTCTACTCCAACATTGACACCATGTTCAAGTGGAACGGCGAATCCCTCACCTGGACCAACGTTCGCGGCGGCGTCCGTCAGCGTTTTGAGCAGCTCTCTCAAGAGTCCAACATCACCATCGCCAACATCCATCTGCTCTCCGACCTCGAGCCCTTCCGCTGGGGAGACCCCACCTTCATCCGCGAGACCATCTCCAACTTCCCCAAAATCGGCATCCAGGGCCTGCACCTCTACCCGCTCCGCTACTGGGACTGGCCTTACGCCGGCGACAACACCCACCCGCGCCTTCTGCAAACCCAGCGCGACTGGATCTGGTTCCAGGCCTGGGGCCGCTATGCATGGAATCCCTATCGCAATCCCCAGAAGGAACACGCTTACTGGGTCAAGCAATTCGCCGATCATTACGGCACCACCCAGGCCGGTGAAAAGCTCCTTGAAGCCTACACACTCGCCGGCCCCTGCCAGCCCACGCTGTTGCCCCGCATCGCCATCACTGAGGGCAACCGCGAATCGCTCGCCCTCGGCATGACCATGCCGCAGATGATCGACCAGAACCGCTTCGGCCCCGATTACCCGCTCTGGAACGGAGACGCGCCCCCGGGCGAACGCCTGCAGCAATACGTCGACAGAGAATTCCACCACCAGCCGCACCATGGCCAAACGCCCATCGGCGTCAGCAACAAAACCGTAAAGTGGTCCACTGAAGCTCTCGCCGCCGCCCGCGCCGCCGCGCCTTACGTCACCAAAGACAAAGCCGAGTACAAGCGCGTCGTCAATGACCTGCACGCCATCAACCTGCTCATGCTCTATTACAACGTCAAAATCCAGGCGGCCGAGCAGGTCCTCCTCTACGGCTACGACCACAACCCCAGGCACCTGCACAAAGCCGAACCGCTCCTCGCCCAGAGCGTCCAATACTTCAAGCAGCTCACCGCCGTCGCCGGTCCCGCTTACATCACCGCCACCAGCATGGAAACGCCGCAGCGCCGCATCCCCTTTCCCGGCGGCATGAATAACTACCCAAGCTGGCAGCAGTGCCTGCCCATGTACGAAAAAGAATTGGCGACCTTCAAGAAGCGCGTCGCGCAGTTGGCGTCCGGCTCAGCCATCCATGAGACCGAGTCCAAAAAGCCCTTCCCGCAAGTCGCTTTCACGCTCAAGCCCGGCCCGGGCGAAGAATTCACCGTGAAAAAAGGCGCGCAGCTCTTCAAGAACAGAGGGCCTGAAATCTCGCAGCTCGATCCGCAGTTATCCGGTCTCCGCGGCATCCGCATTGCTCCGCGCCGGGGCGGCGCGCTCAACTTCACCCTCGCAAAACCCGCGCAGATTCTCCTCGGCTACCAGCCCCACGGCACCGGCAAAAACTCCATCCTCGATCCCGAAACCGAGCAGTGGAACCTGCTTTTGCTCAACGCCCTTAGTGCGCACAAGGTACCCGCAATGGCCGTATGGGCCAAGCCGCTCCCTGCGGGACCCAATCAGATCGACCTGGGCAAGGGCACGTACGTAGTCCTCGGCTTCATCCCCGCCAACTTCCACATCACGCCCCACATCAACTTCTCAGCCAACAGCACAACCCCCGCCAACCTCGACTGGCTCTTCGAGTAAGGCGGGGTGGTCCTGCGGCCTCAGTAGCCGCTTTACAAACTAACGTTTAAGTGGAAGTTCTGCCGCACGTAGGCCACCCACTGCTCATCGGTCAACGCGCCCCACTCCACCCACGCCTCGTCGCTCATTGACGCGCGCCACGCCAGCAATGCCGCGGCATCCGGACCCACGGGATGCCGCAGTTGCCACGTGCCGCTGTCTACAATCTCGCGAACCTTTTCCCCCACCACGTAGGGGGAAACCGGATTCTCAAGCGAAGCCCGGAACAACTCGGCCATGCGTCGGCTGTGCGGATACTTCGTGTCCGCTGGCGGCGCTTTCGCTTTGCCAAAGATCGGAGTCGCAATAACGCCGGGCTCAACAATGGCCACGTGCACGCCGAAGCTCTTCATCTCCTGGGCCAGGCACTCGCTCAGCGCTTCAAGCGCAAATTTTGAAGATGCGTAGGCCGCCTGCGGCGCCGTAGAAAACCGCCCCGCCACCGACGCAATATTGACGATGCAGCCGCTCTGCCTCTCTCGCATCCCGGGCGCCACAGCCTGAATACAACGCAACGCGCCAAAGAAGTTGGTTTCCATCACGGCGCGAAACTCCGCAATCGGAAGCTCCTCCACGGCGCCACTGCGGCCGATCCCCGCGTTGTTCACCAGCACGTCGATGCGTCCCGTCTCTGACAGAATCTTGGCGAACGCCTCGCGCACCGACTCGTCCGAATCGACATCGAGCGCTGCAAAACGAAGCGGCAGACCCTCACGCTCTGCTATCGCGCGCAGCTCTTCACCGCCCGTCTTCGGATTGCGCATCGTGGCATAAACGGTATGCCCCGCGCGGGCCAGCGTAGCAGCGGTAGCTTGGCCTATGCCTGTACTGGAGCCGGTTACGACAGCAATTGCCATATTCTCCTTTTGGGGAATCCCCCGTGTACCACGAACGCAAGGCGGTAGCAGGCGATCACTCGCCCTCGCACCTCAGTTGCCGGCGTGCAGCGAAACGTATTTTCGTCGGGTACTCCGGGACCCGAATTTGGGCCCCGGAACCAGTGCAACTCTCACCGCTCCACTAATGCGACAACACACTCAGCGCAGCGTTGGCCAGAATGTTATGCCCGCGCGTCGTGGGGTGAATATCGTCCCAGAATAGATAGGTATCCGGATTGGTGATAGAAGTATCGCCCTGCGACGTGTCGGTCACGTTCGTAAGCGAATAAGCCGCCGGGTGAGCAACAACGTTGCGCATCAGGTTGAAGACATCGAGTTGGTAGATCGTCACGTGTCTCCGCGCATACAAACCCTGAAGGATTGAGATCCCCGCCGCAAGATAGCTGTTGTACAGCGCCGACGCCGTCGAGGCCGTCAACCTGCTGGTGAGCGATCCGTTGAATCGCGGCGTCAGGCCCAGCGGCGGCACATTCGGTACCAGGATCTGCGTCGCACCTGCCTGGATCAGCCGTTGGATATCGTAGCCCTCCTCAATCGCCCCATTGATCACATCGTTCACTGACGTTGCCTGGAGTATGTTGTCCGCGCCACCCCAGATCACGAAGAGAGTATGACGATTGATCGTAGGATGCGTGGAAAGATAGTCGCTGATCTGCTGCCCGATATTCTCCACCTCCACGCAGTATGAAAGAGCGCAGACCGTAGTGGTGCCGTTGCCGGTGGTGGCATCACCATAAGCGTAGTTCGTGCCGCCGTTCAACGAATCCAGAATCTCCGGGTTGGTGGTAAGTTCTTTGGCCAACTGCTCAATCCAGACACCGACGTAATTTTGCGCAGCAGGTGTTGTGTCAGGGCCGTCGGTGAATCGGCCGTAGGTGTAGTCGGTGTAGGCGTAGGCGGAGCCGTAGGTGAGGTATAGGTAAGGGCTGGGAAAGGGGAATCCTATACTCGGATCATTCAATGTCAGGTAGGCCACATTGCCCGTGTCGGAAAGTGAATCGCCAAACACCACAATCTTGGTGTAGTTCTTCGGCTGCGCCATCAACGCGGTACAGGCAAAAATCGCCAGCATCGCAGCGCACAGCCACGTGCGAAGACGGAACAGCTCCGTGCGCGGCCGCAGCCCGCGCGAAGACGCCTTCACAGCAAGAGACGACGAAGAAAATCCAGTCGATTCGATGTGCATGGGAGACCTCCGTGGAGAAATGCGGGGGAAATTGCCTTCGCCGGCAATAGCAGCCATGGTACGAAAGCTTCACCGAAAATAACAGCAAAATCGTACCGGAACCGCCCCCCCCCATCCCATCGCGGCCTTCGCGCACCCCTACCGTTTGCGCATCCGCAAGCTCTGCCAGCTTCCGTCCACACTCCAGCCGCCATCCACAGCCAGCGCATGCCCGTTCACAAATCCGCTCTGCTCCCCATCCGCCAGGAACAGAATCGCCCGGGCAATATCGTCCGGCATGGCAAACCGCCCCATCGGATTTACTCCCTCGATGTCGGCATCGTCATACCCTCCGCCTGCCTGGTCCGCCGCGTCCATCTCTGTCTTCACCCACCCCGGACACACGGCATTCGTCCGCACCCCGCGTCCGCCCCACTCCGCCGCCAGGGTACGCGTAAGCCCAATCAGCCCATGCTTCGACGCGTTGTAAGCGGCGCGGTCGGCGATCCCCACCAGCCCCGCAATCGACGCCACATTCACAATGCTTCCGCTCCTCTGCTCAAGCATCATCGCGCCAAAACCCTTGGCCAGCAGAAACGGAGCCAGCAGATTCACCTCCAGCACCTTCAGGAACGCTCTGCCATCTACAGCCTCGGCGGGCGCAATAAAACTGATGCCGGCATTGTTCACCAGCACGTCCGCCCTGCCCCACCGTTTGCGAACCGCGTCAACCGCCTGCGCAACCACGCTCTCGTCGGACACATCGCCAAGAAGTTCCAAAGCCTCGGCGCCCGCGGCTCTCAACTCTGCAAGCGTCGCCTCACACGGCTTCACATCCAGCAACGCCAGCGCATAACCCGCCCTCGCCAGCACCCCAGCCGTTCGCCGGCCAATTCCCTGCGCCGCACCCGTAACAATCGCAACCTTCATACCCATAACTTAATCCACCCACTCAGCCCTTTTACGATCCAGGAGTCTGCCTCCACCCACAGCCGAGTCCTACCCCTTGATATCCGGTTCCTCAACCACCGGTGGCACCGTGGGTCCCTTCCACCCTGAGAAGAAGCGGAAATACAAATAGATGTTCGCGAACATGGCGCCGGCATAGATCAAGAACGGCAGCGCAATTTCCGCTGTTTCAAACAGCCAACCGGAAAGAACAATTCCCACCGAACCGGCGCTCAACCTGGCAACCTGATTGGCGGCCATGGCACGGCCACGCTCGTCGCGCGCGACCATGTCCGCCAGAGCCGACTGCTGCACCGGCATCGCCATGACGCGCAGCGATGGCGTCACCAGATAAATCCCCAGCGACAGCGGCAGCCAGCGCACCAGCGGCATAAGCACCAGGAGTACCGATCCAATCCCCCGCGTCCATGCCACCGCCGGAACGAATCCCAGCCACCGCTCCAGCATGGGCGCCGCAAATATTGCCAGCGAAGCCATCAGCCCGGCGGCAAACCCATAAACGGCCATCCGCGATTTCGGCAGCGAGTACACCAGCACGAAAAATGGAATCAGGAACGGAACCACGAGCCCGCCAGACAGTCCGTTCAGCAGGGCCGTCAGCGAAAATTTACCAATCACAAGCTTGCTCGGCAGCTCAAACAGCTTGCCTTTGGCGGCGGGTACTCTCAGGCCAATCACCAGGGGCACGCCCACCAGAGAAATTATGGTCGCCACCAGAAAGGCATCGCGCACGTCGAAGAAGCGCGCCATCAGCACCCCCAGCGCGCCAAACACTCCGCTGAGGAAACTGAACGCTGAGAAGAAGAACGTGCGCCGCACCGGAACGACGAGATCGGCGATCACGGCGCTCTGTATGGGACCTGACGCCCCGCCTATGCCACCGCCAGGCAGAGACCCGGTTGCTGAAAGGCCGCCCACCGCGGCGGCCACCACCAGAAAGCCAAGATGGCTGGAGAGAAACACAAGCACAGCGCTCAGGGGCAACAACGCACCGGAAAGAAACAGGGCTCGCTTGCGGCCCCAGATGTCGCCCAGAAATCCCAGCAGAAGGCCCAGTCCCGCTGTCCCTGCCGCACCGGCAACGTAAATCAGGCCGAGCGCGAAAGGCCCATACTTCAACTGCTGCAGAACCAGGTAAGGGAAGGCGATCATGATCAGCCCGGCGGCGATGCTCCGCGACGCACGGAACAGGGACAAAAGAATGAGATCCTTCCGGTTCATCGCCGCCTTCCCAGTCGCCGCGGCGTGAACGGCTCATCCGGACGCCAACAGAGAGATCGTCTTTCGGGGGCAGTATTCATCAAACCGAAGTAGTCTCGCATAGCAAAGTGGAATGTCTGGTAAAGGATCCCTATACGCTACGAAGGGTATCTATGCGCGACCAGGACCTGCTCTATACGCAGTCAAAACCCCCTGGAAGAATCACATCGATCCTGCAGAGAACGACCAATCAGCCATAGCTGAAAAGTATACAGGGGGCCGCTCTACCCGTGCCGGGTGCTCTCACCGCCCATGCCCGGTCACAATCAACCGGCTGACATCATACCCCTGCTTCGCGGCCCGCTCCACAAGCTGCTCATAAACCTCACGGTCAAGCTCCGGCGTCCGGCTCAGAATCCATAGATACTTGCGGTTGGGTTCGCCAACCACCGCCCACCGATACTCCGGGTCCAGATCGAGAATCCAGTAATCGCCATAAAACGGCCAGAAGAACGTCACCTTCAGCTTTGAATTCGGCCCCTCCTTGCTCGCCAGCTTGGCAACGCCTTTGGCCGATTTCATCCTGCCGTCAGCCTTGCGGCACTCGTTCAGCACGGTGATTTTGCCGTCCGGCCGCAGCGTGTAGGTGGCCGTGGTATCGCCGGTACAATCGCGTTGAAACCACGCCGGCAGGCGCGCAATCTCGTACCACTTGCCCACATATCGCGTCAGGTCCACTGCGGGCACAACCTGCACAGTCGCCTCCTTGCTCTCCTTGCTTTCCGCGCTCACCGGCGCCACCGCAAACATCACACTCAGCACCAGGACCACCCCTGAAATCACGGCTCTCATGACAAGTACTTTACCCCCAAAAACACAGGCGCGCCGAAGCCTTCCCTGAACTTGTCGAAGCGGTCCCTATTCCAGGACCCCGGAATTCCCAATCCCACAGCGTCACTCCAGCCCGCCGGAAGAAACTCGCCACCTTTTGCCGATTAATTCGCCGTTTCAGGCAAACTGATCTTGTACTTGGGAAAAACTACACCGCAACCGCCAAGCCACCAGGAAGCACCAATGACGAATCACGCCAAATCCGCTGCCCGCAGCCCTGCTTGTTATCAGAGTTAAGGCCGCTCCGGCGCGCAAAAAATCCCAAAAACTGCACTCAGAATGGTGCAATTCTCCTACTGTTTTTAGTATTTTTAAATGAAATCAATAACTTGACTGTTAATCAATGAATAAACGGTCTGGCTAACATTAGATTATGGTTAATACCCTTTGTACAATAGGAATTCGCCGGCGCAGCGCCCTCGCGCAGCACCGGCCAAAACCCCGATCCACCGCCGTAACTACTCGCCGGCGATCTTGTAACTCACAAGCGTCTTTCCGTTCCATTGCGACTCGGAAGTCTGCTTGCCGGCCTTATCGAAATTCCGCCAGGTCCACATTCCGTCGCCCGAGTAGGTCTTCTCCCATTTCTTCGATCCATTCTCACGGTAGTAGACCTCGGTTCCAATCTTCTTCCCCAGGTGGTAGTCGGAAACCCACTGCTTGCGCCCGTTCTCGTAGTAGAACGTCTGCGGGCCTTCCAGCAGAATCTGCCCGTCGTTCGCCAGTCCCGTCGACCATTCTGCCTTCACCCGTCCGTTCGGCCACTTCTCGCGGTGCTCCGTCACGTCGGTGATCGAGTCCGGTGCCGGCGTCGTTGCCTCCGACTTCGAAAGCACCCACGCCTCGTTCAGCACAATCTCGTAGTTCACCTTGTTCTTCGAGGTCACAATGTGGATCAGCCCGTTCGGCCCCTGCGTCGCCGTCACGTAACCCACGGTGAGAATATTCGAGGGCAGCCGCTTCATCGTCCACGTCTTGCCGTCGTTGTCTGAGAGCGCCACAAACGCGCCGTCTTTGTGAATGTGCTTCAGGTGATGCGGATTGTAGTCCGCCACAAAGAACAGCCGCCCATCCGCCAGCCGAATCACGCTCGGCCTCTCGCCGCTCCTCAGCTCGTCAAACGGCGTCGGCTTTACGGTCCAGCTCTTGCCGCCGTTCGAGCTGATTGCCAGTGGCATGTGTCCGTCAATCTCGGAGTTCTTGCCGCCGAACGCCAGCAGGTCGCCATTCTTCGCAATCACAATTGTCGAGTGCCGGCCGGCCGTGCGTGCTCCGGTGTAGTACCAGGTCTTGCCGTTGTTCTTGGTCGCCCACACGTCTGACGCGGCGCTCAGTCCGCCCGCGCCCGGGCTCGGCGCATCCGTCGGAGTGTAGATCGTCCCATCTTTGGCTTGCACAACCGAGTTGATCGTCTGCGAATCGTAGCGCCCGATTGGTCCGGTAAAGTGCGGGAACCGGATCGCCCCCCACGTTGCGCCGTTATCCTTCGACTGCACAAACGCAAACGGCGGCGCTCCAATCAGCCGTGGAAATCCAAAGAACATCCACAGCAGCCCGTGATCGTTCCAGAAGACCGGCGCGGCGCAGGCGGCATCGGCAAAGTACGGCCACGGCTCCGGCATGTCCCACGTATCCGAGCCCGCGCGCCGCCGCATGATCAGAACCGTCTGGTCCGGATCGTCTTCCTTGTTCGGCGAGTTGTAGTAGGCCGCGATCATATCGCCATTCGCCAACTCCTGCACGGCTGAGTTGTGATACGTAACTCCCAGCCCCCGCGCCAGCCCAAGCTTCCAGCCCACCTTCGGCATCGACTTGCCATCGAGATTCGGAAACAGCTCGTGTGTCTGGTAAAACGGCTTCAACGGATCAGGCCCGACACCTAACATCACACCCGTCTGCTTCACATCCGTCTTGAACCAGTAATCCCGCCGCGGCGAGGGATGCGGCACTGGCATGGGAGCCTGCACCACACGGAAACCGATATTGCCATGCTGACTGTCGTAGCTCGGCGCCATGCTGGCGCGGTTCGCCGAACGCATGAAATACGGTGACATCGCCGGATAAATATGTCCCGGCTTCGGGTGCCGCGCATCCAGTCCACCGCCGCGTAGCACGCGAAAGTGCCCATGAGCCGGACCGGTGGGATTCACCTGCGGCCTCGCCTGATACGGCGCATACCAGTCTGCCACCCACTCCGGTGTACCTTCGGCTATCACCAGTCCCCACGGATTCACCTGTCCCGGCTTGGGCGGTGTATCTCCGGTAAAGAACGGCGTCTTGGTGCCCGCGCGCGCTGCATATTCCCACTCCGCTTCGGTAGGCAGCCGGTACGGCTTGCCTGTCTTCTTCGTGAGCCATTTGCAGTACGCCACCGCCTGCTCATAGCTCACACCCGCCGCATAACCGGGATAAGCAGGATTCGGCTTGTAGCTCGGGTCGAATTCCTGAAACTCCTTCACCGTAATCAGATGGCTGGCCATCTTAAAACCGTGCGTAATCGTCACTTTGTGCGCGGGATGCTCGTCCCAGTCCCCATGCGCGGGACGCTGCGACATCACGCCGTAGCCATTCGTCACCGCAGCGGGCAGCGCCTCCGGTCCGGCGCCCATCGTGAATGATCCGGCATGAATGCGCACCATCGGAATGGCGGCCGGCTTCTGTGCCATCAAAGGAACGGCAAGCGGGGGAACGGCCAATGCGCTCGCGGCCAAAACGGCAAAAAGTCTCATCTTCGACACGTTCTGCATACTCCTCATTGGAATCGTCGCGCCAGGACGGCGCAATTTCAGTTCGGCAGCTCAGCTTTCAGCGGCCCAAGTGTCGGGCGGCTGGCCAGCTTCTTGCCGTCAACAAACACCGTGAGTCCGCGCCCGCGGTGATAATGATCGCCCGTCTTGTCGTACACAATCGTCAACAGGTGACCGTGATACGGCAGCCCGTCCAGCGCAAAGTAGCTCCACTCGCCCGGCGGCAGCAGCGGATGCAGCACCAGTTCTCGGCCCGCGCGTGGCCGCAATCCAATCAACCCCGTAATCAGCGGATTGGCAAAGCCTGAGTGGTTGTAGTAGTTGCCGCGTCCAACTTTCCAGCTATGCTTCGCGATCAGCTTCTCTCTCGCAATCCACACATCGGTATCCGCGCTCAGGTCTTCGTCAATCCAGTCAATCCGCTTTCCATTGGCAAGCTTCCGATGCTGCCCGCGTACATAGTTTCTGAACAGGTGGTAATACTGCTGCTTCCCGATGTACGGCTGCGGCTTGCTGTTGAGCAGGTTGCCCAGCGCCAGCAGCGTTTGCGTCGTCGCGTACGGCCACGACGGCCCGTTCCACGTGCACTGATCGTTCGACTGAAAATTGAAGCGCGGGCTGCGCCGCTCGGCCGTCGTCGGTCCATATTTGCCCGCAAAACCCAGCGGATTGAAAAGCTGCTCCCACGCCACCGCGTGGCTCGGCGCAGGCTTGTAGTACTCCCACGGAATGTATCCGATCAGCTCCCGCACGTCGGCGAACTTCAGCACGGTCCCATTGTTTTTGAATTTCTTCTGCTTGCGAATACCCGAATCCGCCGCCGGAGAAACAACTTCGTAGAACTGATCCTTTGGATTCCACAGCTTGGTTTCCACCGTATGTTTCAGCGTGTTGGCTTTGGCCGCATACTCCTTCGCAACTTCAGGCTCTCCGGCCTCTCGCGCAATGTCAGCAATCGCCCGCGCATCGCCCACCATGTAGCTGTTCAGTGTAGGCCGGTAGCCGTCGCCGCTGATCGACTTCTCCATCGCGTCGCGCGTATCGATCGACCAGAACAAGCCCACCGATGGGTCGTACTGGTTTGCTACCCAGGCCTTGTAGTTGGCAATCAGTCCCGGCAGCATGCTGGTCCCAAGCTTGGTGTCGCCCGTCGCCAGCATCACGTCGCGTACGCTGCTGGCCAGGGCAAAGCTGTAAAGCCGCGCGCGCGCTCCGGGAGTAATCCAGTAGCGTGCATAATCCTCGGCAATCTTCGGATTCCGCAGCCAACGCGCTTCGCCCAGGTGAAACGGAGCCGCATCCGGCAGTACACCGTAATTCGCCAGCTTGGGCTTGGGCAGCCACTCTGTGATCAGGTAGCCAAACTTCTTCGTATGCACTACATGCTTTTCCCAGGCAAACCAGCGGAAGTAGTACATATTCTCAAACTTCTTGTTTGAGCAGTCGAAGAACGGAATATTCGCTTTCAGCCAGGGCCATTCGTTGGGAGCCGGCTTTTTTGTGGCCGCAAGTTCCGACGCATCGAATTTCACGATGTAGTGGTGATAATCGGCCGGATGAAGCAGCAGGAAGACCTTCTTGTCCGGCTGGTTCTGCGAAACCTTCTGCGAACGGTTTTGGGCAACCAGCAGAGCTGGAAGAAGCGAAAAAGCGAAAATGAAAATAAGGCAACGCTTCATCTGCATAGCGAGGAAAAGTCTAAAGACCGAAGCTCACGCGAATCAAGCATTTTGTGAAAATAAAATGCATATTATGAAAATAGATCTAACCTTCCCGCCTTCCATCGTACGCCGCACGGTAGATTTCTTCCGCTTCCTGCTGCGTAATCGCGCGCACATTGTTCCGCATCAGACGGGTTACGGCCAGCCCCTCGGCTGCCAAACTGGGTATCTCCGATTCCGGAATGCGGAGCGCCGAGATTCGCATCTCCAGGCCCGTCTCTCCGATTAGATGCCATAAACGGTCGATCCCGGCCATCGCCGTCGCTTCGTCGGTGGTTTGCCGCGAAGCGCCTAGAGCCAGCGCAATCTCCGCGTACCGCTCCGGCGCCGCGGGCACATTGAACCGCAGCACATGTGGCAGCAAAATGGCGTTGCTGTGGCCGTGAGCGATGTGATACCGGCTCCCCAGCGGATAGCTCAGTGCGTGAACCGCTGCCGTGTTCACCGGACCCAGACAAAGCCCGCCGTACAGGCTGCCCAGCGCCAGATGCGTGCGCGCTTCCATGTTGCCCGGCTCGCGAACCGCCGTTACCAGATGGCCCGCAATATGCCTGATTCCGTCAAGCGCCCAGGTATCCACCAGCGGGTGCGCGAAATTGTTCGCGTAAGCCTCAATGCAATGCGTCAGTGCGTCCAGCCCAGTCGCGGCCGTCACCGGTCCGGGCACGCTCACCGTAAGCGCCGGATCGAGAAAAGCCGCATCCGGCACAAGATAAGGGCTGATCACAGCCTTCTTGCTCTGCGACGCTTCATCCAGTAGTAGCGCGTTGGGTGAAACCTCGCTGCCGGTGCCAAACGTAGTAGGCAGACACACCAGCGGCAAACTCCGTCCCTTCAGATTGCCAATTCCCCACACCTCGACCAGCGTCTGCGCGCCGTCGCATAAAGCTGCCACAAGCTTGGCCGCGTCCAGCACGCTGCCGCCGCCAATACCCACAATGGCGTCTGGCTGCATCGCCCGTGCTGCTTCCATAAGGCGATGAAGATGCTCGACCGTCGGCTCGCTCACCGTGCTTACGTCAATCTCTGCTGCGGCGTGAAGCTGTTCGGCAAAACCCTGCACGTAAGGCGCGGCCACAACAAACGGGCGCTTTGCTCCAAGCCGCTGAAGATACTCTGCGGCAGCCGACAGAGATCCTTCGCCAAATACGAGTTTCGGAACCTGGTTGAGATTGAGAGGCATTTCTATGCTCCGGCTGTTTCTTTGCGGAAAGCTTCAGTTCAGCGCTGGGCGCCCACCCGCGCGCCATTGGAGTCAACGTTAGCTTGCTTCTGCGCCTCGACCCTCCGCGCCAGAACCTCGCGCGCTTGGCCCAGCAGTTCGCTCGCGGCATGCTTCAGACACGCAATGTCATTCGTGCAGAAGAGCAGATCGATACCCAGACCCAGCCAGAAATCGTACTCGTCCGGAGCGCAGGCCGTAGCAACGCACTTTCCGTTGGCGCGCGCCACCTTCGCAATTTCGGCAGCCGCCGCCCGCACCTTCGGGTGGCTGGTCAGCGAGGGCACACCCAGGCTGGCCGCCAGGTCAGACGGTCCAATGAAGAGATCCACATCCGGAACTGCGGCCAGATCTTCCAACCGGCTCAGCGCCGCCTCGCTCTCAATCTGCGCCATCAGGCAAAGATCGGTATTCAGGCTCTGCTGCTTGGCCACAACGCCGTCCGGGATGCCGTAGTTGATGGCGCGGGAGACAGAAAAGAAACCGCGGCTTCCCGCTGGCGCAAATCGCGCGTAGGCGCGCAACTGCTGCATCTGCTCAGGCCGCTCGATCATGGGCACATCGATGATGTCGGGCCCGCACTCGGCGGCTTTCAGCACGTTGGCGCGCGCCACATCGGGAATGCGAATCATGGTCAGCATCCCCGTACCGGCAGCCATCCGGCACAGGTCGGCGGCCTCGGCAAAAGTAATGTGGCCGTGCTCCATCTCGATCCAGATGGCCTGATAGCCCATGTGGGCGCAGATCTCAAGAAAGATGGGATCGTAGAAATAAACCGCCGCGCCCAGCAGCGGCGTTCCGCCGTTGTCACGCACAGCTTGCTGCAATCTGTTCATGGTGTGTCTCCCAATTGAATGGCATGAATAGGGGACCGCTTGCCCTCGGCAAGCCAGTCCCAGAGAGTATGACGAGAAGTCGAAGGACTTGATGAAGCAGGAAAGAAAGCCGCCGCCAAAAGACCCACCACCAGCAGCAGCACATTGCCCACCGCCCCAATGGTGTACGGGTCCCACGGATAATTCCAGGCTCCCAGGTTCACAATCTTGCCGCCGTCGATCGTAAGCGTGGCATAAGCAGTGAACACCAGGTTGGCAATAATCCCCAACCAGGCCGCCGTACGCCCTGCCCGCCGTGAAAGAAACGCCAGCAAAAACAGCCCCGCCAGCCCGCCGGCCACAATCGCCGTAGCTGTGTAGTAAAGCGACAGCGCCGTACCGCGCGTGCTTGAAAGCCGCAACGCCACGCCAATCGCCAGCGCGCCGCACAGCACAATCGACATCCTGCCGAAATGCAGCCGCTGCGCGTCAGAGTGCTTTGGCAAAAAGTACGAGTAGAAATCCTCGGTCAGGATCAGCCCCAGGCAATTCAAATCCGATGCCAGCATCGACATTGCCGCGCCGAACAGCGCCGCCAGGAAGAGCCCTCCCACGCCGGCCGGCATCTGCGTGACCATGTAGAACGGAAACACCTGATCAGGCCGTGTAATCGTGGATGGAAGCGTGCCATAGCCCAGCTTGTAAAACGCCCAGAGCAGAGACCCGATGAACATGAACGACGTCCACACCGGCAGGCAGAGCCATGCGCCCATGGCGATGCCGCCCAGCGCCTGCCGGTCCGATTTAGCCGCCAGGTATCGCTGCACCACTGTCTGATCTGCCGTGTACTTTTGAATGTAGAAGAATAGCCCATAGATGGCCAACGTCCAGAAGGTCGGCTTGGCCAGATCGAAGTGCATGCTGCCCAGGCTCGTCTTGTGATTCACAGCGATCAGATGCAGCATCGCGCCGGGGTGAGAGCGCGACGAAAACAGCAGCAGCACGATGGTCACCCCAATGCCCAGCCAGAGCATGAACCCCTGCACCACATCGGTCCAGATCACCGCCTTCAGCCCGCCGATGAACGTGTAGAACATGGCAATGGCGCCCAGACCCACGATGAGCAGCGTAATCGGCCACCCGGTAAAGCTCGCCACCGAAAGAGCCAGCAGGTAAAAGACGAATCCCATCTTGGCAAAATGCCCGGCGGCAAAAGCGAACGAGGAGTACATGCGCGCCCACGGTCCAAACCGCTTGCCAAAGTACTCGTATGCCGACATCGAAACCACGTGGCGAAAAAACGGCACCACCACCGGCCCGATCGATGCAATCACCAGCACGAAAAGAATGCCGGGAACCAGCAGTGTCCAGTTGCCCGCGTACGCCGCGCCGGGATACGCAATGAACGAGACACTGGTGATAATGGTGGCCAGCAGAGAAAGTCCGGCCGCCCAGCCTGGAACCGAGCGTCCCGCAACAAAATACGAGTCGGTCGTCTTCTGGCGCCCTGCAACGCCAATCCCGACGGCGACAAGCGCAATCAGGTATCCCGCAATGATGAGGACGTCGGCTGCATGCATATCAGCAGTCGCCTCCCCATGGCGCCGCATCCGCGCTCGCTGGAGCTACACCAGGCCCCCTGTAAGCCGCGTCGGCCGCGCTTTGCATCGAGGCGCCGGTGCATATGAAAACGCTTCCCGTCGCAGCCACAGTCTGGGGTTCGACAAAGCACTTCGCCCCCATCTGGTCATCAAGTTGGTCCGTGCTAACAGTCAGAGCGTGCATTACAAAAGAATTCACTTTATTTTCGAGAGTATACATTTATTTTCTCGTTTTAGCCTAGAACGTGTTTGAACCGCCATCTTCGAGTTGGTTGATTCAGGCCCGGTCTGGAGGGAATCGATACCCGTCTGGCAGCGGCAGAACTACGGCCTTGAAGAGAATAAGGCGCATTTCATCAACAACTTTTCGTTCACAATCAATCCAGGCCAATTCTGCCGCATAGCAGCTCGTCCGGCGCTTTCCCTCCGAGCCAGGAAATTCTGAAAATTGGGATCCGTTCATCAACGGCCTGAGACCTGCGGCACATCCGACCATGGAATGCGCTCGAACTTGATCGACCGGCGCCGCCACGAGTAGGTGACCAGCAGGTCGCCATTCCTTGCCTGAATGATTGCCGGATACGAGTACTGTCCGGGACCGGAATCCACCGTTTTAAAGATATGAAAGTGTGTGCCGTCCCGGCTCACGGCAAGATTCAGCGGCGTGCGCTTGTTGTAGCTGTCGTTAAACGCCAGCACAATCCGCCCGTCCTTCAGCCTTACCGCATCAATTCCGGAATTCGGGTTGGGCAGGTCGATAAAGTGCGCCTGCGTCCAGGTCTTCCCGTCGTTCCAGGAGTCGGCAACGGCAACGCGCGCAGACTTGGTCCGGCTGCGTGCAAAGAAACGCAGATGATGCCCTCCCATCCACACAACTGACGGCTGGATGATACCCACGGTAGTCTTCGACGGCCGGTAAATCTTGGTGTACACCCCGTCTACGCGCGGCCCCGGCTTCTCCCTGGCCGCAGCCAGGGCGGCAGCGCTGGGCACATCCTCACTTGCCGGAACGGTGATTGGACCGAACTTTGTCCACGTCTTGCCGTTATCCGTTGACCGCTCGATCCATGCATTCCACTTCCCGTTTTCAACTGAAGACCCGCTCACGATCGTACCGTCCGCAAGCACCAGAGGCTTGTCTTTGATCGGCCCCAGAATGCCGTCAGGCAGGTATTCCGTCTTGCTCCATGTGCGGCCTTCATCGCCGCTCCACTTGCGTGCGCCCTTCCACGTGCTGGGATGTGTGCCGTACTTGTAATAAAGCCACAGCCGCCCATCGTTCGTATGAAACAGCGCCGGATTCCAGCACGCTACGGCCTTTGCGCTGGCCAGCACCACAGGAGAGCTCCACTTTCCGTCATGCAGGCGAGCGCCGTAGATCTTCACATCCGGTGCGCCCTCCCTCGTACCGCCGAACCACGCTACCATCACATCGCCGTTCTTAAGCTGCACCACCGTCGAAGCGTGATTGTCGCGCTGCGTACCCGGCAGAGCTTTCCCGCTGCTCAGCGGTGGAAAGATCAGCCCGTCTCCATTCTGCGCGTGCGCAAATGTCATCCCAAAACCCAAAAGAGCTACCGCCACCCACCGCATCATCCGCACTGTATATCGCCTCTCCTGTCTGTTCGTAACTCATCTGCCGGCCGAGCCATTGCGCACCGAAGCCGTCGCGGTTCCGCATCCGCCTGCCCCATCGCTCGCCGACAGGATGCGAAACGCATACGCCGGCTCGTCAGGCTTCGCCTTCGGCAGATCAATGTAGAGCCCGTCACTCTTCTGGCTAAAGCTGAGCGCGCCGCTCGAACCCAGCAACCGCACCGAGCAAACCTGCCCGTGCAGGTACGGGTTGCCGCGCCAGAGAACGTGAATCCGCAGCTTCCCGCTCGCCGGCCATCCCAGCGCAATGGCGTAAAGCGCGCCGTTGTGCGTGGTAAAACGAATGTCTGCCGGTGTGTACTCCTGCTGGTCTGAATGCATCTTCGTACTCGTCACCAGCGTGGGGCCTTCGCCGTAAACAAACCACGGCCGCGACCCGTAAATCGCCTCGCCGTTCACCTTCAGCCACGCGCCCATTTGCAGCAGCACTTTTTTTGCCTGCTCCGGAATGGTTCCATCCGACTTGGGCCCCACGTTGAGCAGCAGGTTCCCATTCTTGCTCACCACATCCACAAGCTCGTCAATCAGCGATTTGGCGCTGCGGCACTGGTCATTTTTCACATAACCCCAGGAGTGAATACTCACCGAGGTATCCGTCTCCCACGGCAGCAGCCGCAACGCATCCAGCTTGCCGCGCTCCACATCGAGCACCGCGGTATTCGCAGGCATGGCTTCAAGTTTGTATGTCATCACCACGCCCTGGTGCCGCCGCGCCGCTTCGTTGTAGTAGTAAGCCGCAAACTGCTTCAGATACGGCCGGAACGCGGGCTGCCCGATCCACCAGTCGAAATAGAAAAAGTCCGGATGATACTTGTCCACCAGCTCGGTGCTGCGCGCCAGCCAGTCATCCAGGAACGCCTTGTTCGGCGGCAGCCAGCGCTCCAGGTGATTCGGATTCGGCTCCTTGGTATCCTTGTCGCCCGGCAGCACCATCGGCTCCGCCGGCCCGTACAATCCGGCATACTTCGGGTCGCGCACGTCGGAGTTGAACCGCATCCCTCCGTCGTACCACCACCAGTGCTCCGCGCGATGCGACGAAACGCCAAAGTGCAGCCCGCGCCTGCGCGTGGCCGTCGCCAGTTCGCCCACCACGTCGCGCTTCGGCCCCATCTTCGCCGCATCCCAGTTTGTAATGCTGGAGTTGTACATGGCGAACCCGTCGCAGTGCTCGGCCACCGGCACCACGTAGCGCGCCCCGGCCCTAACAAACAGATCTACCCATCGGTCGGCGTTAAAGTGCTGGCCGCGAAACATGGGAATGAAGTTCTTGTAGCCAAACTTCGACTGTGGCCCGTAGGTTGCCACCTCGTGTTTGAAGGCCGGCGTACCCTGCACGTACATGTTGCGCGAGTACCACTCGTTTCCGAATGCCGGAACGGAATACACACCCCAATGAATGAAAATTCCGAACTTGGCGTCGCGAAACCACTCCGGCACGCGATAAGCTCCCAGCGATTGCCAGTTGGCGGCAAAAGGACCGCGCATGTTTTCGCGCATGTGTTCCAATTGCTTTTGCACGCGCTGCGCTTCAGTTTGCGCGCGCAGCGGCTCTGTAGACGCCACCAGAAGGACCGCCGCCGCGATCAAGCCGAAGAAGCGGGAAAGAGGAACGCGACCCATGCGAAAGAAACTACCAGAAACGAGTGCCAGTTGCATGGCCGTTGTCTTCTGCTGTATCACCATCAACAGGATTATGCTCGCCCCATCGTTTGTGCCGCTCGCCGCTCTTCGCAGGTTACAGCGCCGCTCCTTGCCTCTCGCCCTGGCGGTCTGCTGCTCAGTCGCCTGGGGAGTGACCAGGCGGGCCGCCCAACCAGCATCGCACCTGCATACACCCACCCATCTCCGCTGCAGTGGCTGGAGCCATCCTCTGGCCGTCGCCGGCTCGCAGCCGCAATTTTCCTGGCAGTTGACTACCACTTCGTCCACGCTGCATGGCGTAAGCCAGACGTCCTACCAGATCGAGGTAAGCAGCTCGCACCGCGGCTTTGCCTCCGGAAGAAGTCTCCTCTGGAACAGCGGCATCGTACGCAGCGCCGCAACTTTCGGAATCGCATACACCGGACCCGCGCTCGATGCACAGCGCGAATACGCCTGGCGCGTTCGCGTTTGGGATGAACATGACCACGCCACCCACTGGAGCGCCGTTGAGCACTGGATCCAGGCGCCGGTCTGGCGTGCACATTGGATCGAAGCTCCAAACGCCGCGGAAAAAACGGCACCGCTGCCACTCTTTCGCAAGAGCTTTTCACTCAAACGCCACGTCGTCCGCGCCATCCTGTATGCCTCCGGCCTCGGCCAGGACGAGCTGCGCCTCAACGGCCGCAAGGTCGGCAACGATGTGCTCACTCCCGGCTGGAGCGACTACCGCAAGACCGTCTTCTACGACACCTGGGACGTGACCTCTATGCTGCAGCGCGGAGAAAATGCCCTCGGCGTGATGCTCGGCAACGGCATGTACCGCGTGCTGCACACGCCTGGCCGCTACACCAAGTTCGTCGGCAGCGTCGGCCCGCCAAAGTGCATCGTGCAGCTCGACATCCAGTTTGCCGATGGCACGACAACCGAGATCGACAGCAATGGAACCTGGAAGACTCTGCCCGGTCCCATCACCTTCTCGTCCACTTATGGCGGCGAAGACTACGATGCGCGCCGCAATCCGCGCGGCTGGGACCGCCCCGGATTCAACGACGCCGCATGGCACGCCGCTATTGTC
The DNA here is from genome assembly GCA_963830225.1 of uncultured Acidobacteriota bacterium. Classification (GTDB taxonomy): domain Bacteria; phylum Acidobacteriota; class Terriglobia; order Terriglobales; family Acidobacteriaceae; genus Telmatobacter. The sequence continues at coordinate 391,752 of CAWHLO010000003.1, forward strand.
ACTTCGGGGCCGGGTGGCAAGCTGATGCCCGAACTGGCTTCCCCCATCCGCGTCATGCATGTTTACATGCCCGTTAAAGTCACTCACCCCAGCCCCGGCATCGTCGTCTACGACCTCGGCCAGAACTTTGCCGGCTGGCCCGCCATCACGGTCCGGGGACGCGCCGGCGCAGTCGTCAAGCTCATCCCCGGCGAGTTGCTCGATAAGAAAGGCTTCGTCACCCAGCGCAGTTCCGGCGGCCCGCAGTGGTTTTCTTACACGCTCAGTGGCACGGGCCTGGAAACCTGGCACCCGCGCTTCAGTTACTACGGATTCCGTTACCTCGAAGTGCGTGGAGCCTCCGCGCAGGACGGCGTGCGCCAGCTGAACGTAGCCGGCGACGCGATTCATTCATCCGCCCGGCAGGTCGGTGTCTTTGTCTCTTCCAACACACTTCTCAATCGCATTCACATGCTCATCCTGCACGCCATTGAGAACAACTCGATGAGCATATTTACCGACTGCCCGCATCGCGAAAAACTCGGCTGGCTCGAAGAAGCGCATCTCATGGCGCCCTCCATGCTCTACGACTTCAACTTCGCGCATCTCTACGCCGCCACCGCGCGCAACATTGCCGACGCCCAGAAATCCAGCGAACCCAAAGCCGGCATGGTGCCTGAGATTGCGCCGCAATACGTAGTCTTCACTCCCGAGAAAAACAACGTCTTCAACGATTCGCCGGAGTGGGGCAGCGCCGCCGTTCTCGCGCCCTGGTACGTTTATCAACGCACCGGCAACCGGCATTTTCTGGCCGCGCAATTCCCGGTGATGCGCCGTTACGCCGCCTATCTCGCCACCCGCGCACACGACGGTATCATCAGCTACGGCCTCGGCGACTGGTACGACATCGGCCCCGGCCCTCCCGGCATGTCAAAGCTGACTTCGCCCGGTGTAACCGCAACGGCCATCTACTACCAGGACCTGAAAGTCCTTCATAAGACCGCCGCGCTTCTTGGTCTCGACACGGAAAGCGACAGCTACAAACAGCAGGCGGAACAGATCCGAAAGGCATTCAACGCACGCTTCTTCCATCCCGCGCTTCACATCTACGACAAAGGCAGCCAGACCGCGCAGGCCATGCCGCTGGTGCTGGGCATTGTTCCAGAGGATCAACGCGCCGCCGTTCTGCATGCGCTCGTCTCCGACATTCGCGCTCACCACAACCACACCACCGCCGGCGATATCGGCTTCCACTACGTGGTCGATGCGCTGCTGGAAAACGGCCGCTCTGATGTCTTGATGGCCATGCTCCTGCGCACCGACGCACCCAGTTACGGCTATCAGCTCGCGCAGGGAGCCACTTCGCTCACGGAAGCCTGGGACGCAGATCCCAAAAGCTCGCAGGATCACCTCATGCTCGGCGATGCGGAAGAATGGTTCTATCGCGGCCTCGGCGGCATCAACGTTGATCTGGCCAGGCAGGGCGCGGCGCGGCTTGTGCTCAAACCGGCGGTACTGAGCCCGGTCCAGTGGGTGCACACGCATTATCAATCGGAGCTTGGAATGATTGATAGCGATTGGCGGCGCGAAGCAGACGCGACCATTTACTACTTCGCCATTCCCGCCAATGCCACCGCGACGATTGAGTTAAAGACATCCTCTCCGCAGACACTTACAGTCAACGGAGCCGCGCTCTCCAAAGCGGTGGGCGTAATCGGCACGCACATCAACGCAGACACCGTAAACATCCGAGTTGGTTCAGGCCGCTATCAAATTCGCGCCGCGAATCCCGCGAACGAATAGCACTTCACCACGGTTTCGACCGCGCCACTGAGATGCCGCGCACTTCGTGCGGGTACTTGCCTGACACGGCACAGTAATAGTGGTAAAGCGCGCCATCGTGGTAAATCACGCATGGCTTGTGCGCGTAGGTCTCGTCCACGCTTCCCGGCGACCCCACGTTGATCATGATCTCGTCCACCTTGGAAAAGTGGAATGGATCATGACCCAGTGCCAGCAGATCGCGTGCCACGCCTTTCCTGTCGAGCCCGTAGTAATACATGCCCCACAGATCTTTGTACTGCACCACAAACGGATTGCTCGCAAACACCGCGTCCCACGAGTTCGGTCCGCCGTTGCGCAAGATGGGGTTGCCGGCATAGCGCGTCCACTTCTTGAGATCGCGCGATGTAGCCACGCCCGTCTGCTCATGCCATCCGTGCTTCGGCACCGGATCCGTCTTCGCGTTGTAGTAGAGATAGAAAGTCCCATCATGCTCGATGAGATTGGGCCGGTAGAGCCCACCATGCTCCCACGGCGCACCGTCCTGCGGAAAGAGAATCGGCTCGGTCAGTTCCCAGTGCATGAGATTATCGCTCCACGCCAGGCCGATCACTGCCGCGCCTTCCTCATAGCCCGGTTTGGGATAGGCGTGCCACGCGCCCAGATAGCGCCCCCGAACCTTCTTCAGTTTGCCCGGTGAAGTAAGCTGGTGTTCGTGCAAAATGCAGCTCAGCGCAACGTTATAGCGCGTATATTTTGACTTGGGATTGCGCCGCGCCACGCACGCCACGCGTTTCCAGTGCACCAGGTCATCTGACTTGGCCAACCCCGTTTGATAACCTATGCCATCAAAGCCAATGTAGATCATGTAAAACCCGTCTTCGTGCCGAAACACAAACGGATCATCGACGGATTTATCGTCAAACGCACCCGCCTCGGTGGATGCTTTAAGAACCAGCTTGCCGTATTTATCAGGCGTGCCAAATGGCGCGATCTGCTTGTTGGTAAAATCCTCTGCAAACAGCTTCGAACTCCGCAGCATCCCCAGACTCGCGATGCTCATCCCCAGTCCGCCGGCAAACTTCCGCCGTGTCATGCCAGTCTCCATCGAATTTCCCCTTTCACTTGCACTTCACACACCGGACTAATGCGCGGCAGTTTCCAAAACCGCCACGCCCTGCGGTTTCAACTCAACGCGGTTCACACTGCCACCGCGCAGCACATCCTGCATCGCATCCGGCAAAGCAATCTTTGCCGGCGCCTCTCCGTGATTGATAAGCACAAAGATTGTGCGCCCCACGCCCACTCGCCTGCAAACTTCCACCCCCTGGGGCACCGCCTCGAACTCCGGCTTTACCTGTGCGCCACTCGTCGCCCACGCAATCACCCGGTCCATCAGCGCCGGATCGAGCACCGCACCCAGGTACGAGATGCTTCCCTTCCCCACATGCCGCGTAATCATCGCCGGATGCCCGGCGAGCCATCCATCACCCTTGCCATAGCGCAGCAGCACCTTGTCGTCTTTTGCATGCACTGAAAGCCTCTCAGCCCACAGCGTCACCGTGCCCTTACCCAGCGCGCCGCTCACCGGCACTGTTGTATTCAGCGCGTAGAATTCCTCCACGCGCCCGCCCAGCGGCGCAACCAGTGATCCTGGCTGGCGCTCCACGTTCAGTGCATCATATTGGTTCTTCATCCCGGAGCGCGGCCCCAGCAGCAAATGACCACCCTGCTCCACATACGCAAGCAGGTGCTTCGCTAACTGCGGTGAAATCACATTCAGGTCCGGTGCTAACACCAGCTTGTAACCATCCAGCGGCGCATCCGCATTCTCAATGTCCACCGTCAGCCGTTCGTCGCGCAGCGGCCGATAATAATCGAGCAGCACACTCAGTTGATGGTAGTTACGATTGAAGCGTTGGAAGTCGATAGCCCACCGGCTGTCATAGCTGTGCAGAATGGCAACCTGCGCCTTCGGAGTCGTTCCTTTGATCACCGCCGCGGCACGCCCAAACTCCTTCCCAATCTCGCTGATCTCCGAGTAGATCGGCAGCGGCTCGCCATCCGGCCCAACCAGCGAGCCATGATATTGTTCCTGGCCGTTCAGCGCGCTGCGCCACTGCCAGTAGAGCACCGCATCGGCCCCGTGTCCCACTGCCTGCCACGCCATCGCGCGCGTCTCTCCCGGATACAAAGTCGTATTCACCGGCGCCCAGTTCACTGAGCCGGGCTGCGTCTCCATCACCCAGAAGTTCTTTCGCTTGAAGCCGCGCACCAGGTCGTGCATCGCTCCGTTACGCGCAACATGCAGGTGCCCCTCACCCACATAGTCATCCCACGAAGCAAGCGTCAGATCGCGCGCCACTTCATAGTGATCGAAGTGATCGCTCCATCCCAGGCCTCCGTAGTTGGTCGTGATGAACTGCCGCGGATCGGCGTACTTGCGAATCGCATCAATCTGCACGCGTTGAAAGCTGCGCCACGTATCGCTGACAAAGTGTTTGTAAGCCAGCAGCAGCCCAGGATTCTCATTCGGCACATCGGGCAAAGGAATCTCATCCCACCGGTCGTAAGTCTGACTCCAATACGCCGTCGTCCAATCGCGATTCAGTGCATCGAGCGTTTTGAAGTGTGCTTTAAGCCAGTTATCGAACTGCCGCCGCGTCCCCTCATCGAACGACTCGTCCGTATACTCATTTCCAATCTGCCACCCAATGACGTCCGGATCGTGCCCAAACCGCTCCGCCAGCTTCGTCGCAATCTCTGCGCAGAATTTCCGATAGAGCGGGTCGGCATAATTGAATTGCCGCCGCCCACCATGTTGAGCGCGCCGCCCGTCTGCTTTTATGCGCAGCGTCTCAGGATACTTCGATGTCAGCCACGCCGGCGGCGCATCGGTGGGCGTCCCAATCACCACGGCAATATGATGCTTTGCGGCAAGACGAATCGCCCGTGCCAGCCAATCCAGCTTGTATTTGCCTTCCGCCGGTTCTTCGCTGCTCCACGCAAACTCGCCCACGCGCACCACGTGCAGATGCGCATCTTCCATCAACTGCAGATCCTTGTCCCACCGCGACTCCGGCCACTGCTCCGGATACCAGGCCGAACCCAGTAGCAGCGACGGAACCTTTGGCCCCGCGGGCTGCGCCGCCATGCCACCCGGCGCATAGAAAAGCGCAAACACCAAACCGACGCATACCGCGGCACGCATTGCTCCAAGCCGCATTTGCGCCGCAACCGCAAATCCTTTCACGCTCAGCCTCTTCATCCAACGCTCTCAAAGTAAGTGGTGTAACTCTCGTTGCGCACAAAGTAGAGCGGCACGTGTACGCGTGTTCGCCCACTGCTTCCGGCGTAATACAGGCCCGGCGAATCGGCCAGTGGTCTCAAGCCATCCAAATGAGCCAACGCGGCAATTCCTGCTCTCGGGCTCTGCTCCACATAAAGCAGCGGCCCGCGCAGCACTGCCACCGTCTTTGGATGCTGATCGTCAATCGCCTCGGTGCGAAAGCTCTGCGGCAGCTCCAGCGTAACCGTATCGCCCCGGCTCCATCGCCGCCGCATCACGGCAAAACCGCGCCGCATCTCCGCGTGCTCAGGCTTGCCGTTCACACGCAAATCGGGTTTTACCTTGAGCCATCCCGGAATCCGCATGCTCAATGCAAACACGGTGGGCGCCGCACAATCTATGCGCAGCGTCACCTTCTCGCCCAGCGGATACTCCGTCTCCTGTGTAACAGCAATCTCCGTCCCGCCCTGCGACCATCGCACACGCGAAGGCGCATAAAGGATTACCGCCAGACCGTCGGGCGCACGAAAATAGATGTTCTTCACATAGTCCGCCACACCCTGCACCAGCGTGCCAGAGCAACACGGCCACTTCTGCGGGTAATACACCTTGTGCGCACGCGAGTTATAAGACGAGTAGTAAAAGTAATCGCCGTCCGAGTCCGGCTCCTTCACCATCAGAAGCGCGTTAAAGACCACTCGCTCCAGCCCGTCACCATACTTCCCATCGCCTGTTGCGCTCAGCAGATACCGCGCCAGTTTCGTAGCCGCATAACTGCCACAGGGCGTCTCAAAATGATCCTTCGTGGTCAGCAGGCTCTCGTAAAGCTGCCCCTTGTGCGGCTCAATAAAAAGCTCATTCGGACCCCATCCGCCGGATGCATACTGCTGTTCCGTAACAAGAAACCGCCATGCGTTCTTCATCGTGCGCAGATACTTCTCCTCGCCCAGCACCAGCCGCGCCTTGGCCGCCGAACTCAGCGCAATCGCGTGACTATAAGCATGGCGTCCCGGCAGCACATCTTCCCCGCGCGCCAGCGGATCGAAGTATTCACGATCCAGCAGATAAGTCACCGCGCGATCGTAAAGCGCGCGATCCCCCGTCATGGCATACGCCGAAAAGAGATTCTCGGGCAGTACATAGGTCTCGTCATAAGGTGGATTCTTCTTGCCGATGCGGTCGTGACCTTGCCTTGGGATGAACGGTACGGCAAGCTGATACACCCGTGGAATCATCTCCCGCGCCATCTGCACGCCGCTCAGGCTATAGGCATCCATCAAACCGGCAAGATGCTTATCCAGGATGTAACACGGCCAGACCTTTTCCGCATTGAGCGCGGCAAAAACCGCACCGCTCGCTTTCACTGCCGCCGCAAACCCCTCCACCAGGTCGCGCACCTTGGCCTGGCAGTTGGCATCGCCCGATGTCTTTCCAATCCTCGCCAAACCAGATATGTACTGCCCCAGCGAGTGACCCGGCACAAATCCATTGCGGCCATACCAGCCGCCCATCGGCTCTCCCGGAGCCGGCATACCCGCGCGCAGCCGATACACCCTCAGCAGCCGATCGTTGTCCAACCCCAGATACGATGCGTGCACGCGATCGTATTGCTGCTTCAGTGGCCCTCCGGTCAGTTGCACGTCGCCATAATGGAATTCGCTGAGCCTCGTATCTGCAACCGGTTCGCCCGTGACCTTGGCCCTTAACCCCGCGCCAGCCAGCGCTGCCGTTGCGCCGGCCAGAAACTCCCTGCGTGAAAATTCGTTGTCCACTCTCCGACCTCTGCTCCCTGTTGCCACCTTATGGACTCAACGCAGTCTTTGCAGCGTCTAAATGCTCACCTCGGCCTCATTCCACGATTCGGAATCCTCATGACTGCCGGCACTGCGCCCGTTCGTATGATCGGCGCGCGCCAGCGTATCCAGCGGATAGGCAAGGTCCACATTCCGCGGCGTCAGCAGCTGGTGTTTTGTAAAGACGGCTGTTGGCACCGGCTTTTTTCGCAAAATATTCAATGCCAGCGGAATCAGCTCCTCCCCGTAGCGCTCAGGAAAATACGCCACCGAGCCAACAAGCCGGGTGCCCGGCCGCCGCAGCTCATCGCGCGCAGCGCGCAAAGCATTCTGCCCCATCACCGCGCACTGATCTGACGCACCGGCCTCTTCAAACGCGCGCAGCGCCGCCAGAGAGCAGACGTCGTTCACGGCCCCCACCAGCGTCCGTCTCGGCCGCCGGCGCCGCAGATACTTGCGCAGCACATCCAGCACCTGGTCAAAACTGCCCCGCCCATCCAGGCGCACCAGCGGCGTCTCCACAATACGAGGCAGTTCCGCGCGAAGTCCGTCCACCAACCCGGCCAGCCGCAGTTCCAGCAGTGAGCCTGCTATCGGCAGTTCCAGAAGCACTAATTGGTCAACGTGCTCGCCCCAGTTTTCTCTCGTCCAGCGGCCCAGCGCCTTGCCGCCCATCAGGCCGGCCTTGTAGTTATCCGCGCCAAAATAAGTCGCCCCCGGATGTGGAACCTCGATGGCAATCACCGGCGTATTGGCGGCCAGAAACCGCGCGGCAATCGCCGGCGCCACGCGATCGTAAGTCTGGAACTCCAGCACCAGGTCCACGTGCTCGCGGATCAGCGCCTCAACATTGCGCAGTGCCGCGCGCGCACTATAGCGATTGTTCAGCGTGATCAGCCGTACCCGCTCGCGCGCCGCAACTGCCTCAAGACCCCGGTTCACCTCGCGCGCAAACTCCGTGTCTCCCTGCGTCGCAAATCCAATCCGAAACGGCGTTGCAGATACCGGCCCCAGGCTGTTCCTGTACAAACCGGCGCCGGCCCTCTCGATCAATCCTCCATGGATAAGCGTCCGCAACAACCGAAACGTCGTCGTCTTCGGCAGCCCCGTCCGCTCCATCACGTCGGCTAATTGCAGTTCCTCGCCGGTCCGGTGAAATGCCTTCAACACCTCGCAGGCGCGCAATACCGTCTGCGATTCGTTACGATCTCCATTGCGGTCCGTGCCGTGTCCATCGCGTGTCAATAACTGCTCCATTCCGCGGCGGGTGCTTTCAGGCCGGCCGCATTCTCGCCCATAAAGTCCAACGGCAGTAGACTACATTCCAATATTCGGAACTCGCAAGAAGCGGTCTTCCTCACGGATCTGTGCCGCGCGACACACAACCAGCACGTGCCCATGTGAAAAAATCGCATTCAGAATCAAGTTTCCGGACCCCGTACGGGCGCGACAAACACAGATCCAGGCAGAATTCTCTTGACCCAGCCACCTGAAACTTACCGGTGTGTCTCCTCTCTGCATCGCTCTCCCTGCAATGTCGCATCCCGTTCTCCGGCAAGGATGACAACATGAGTGAAATCGGCGAAGGCAAACTCCTCCAGCAATTTGCAAGTGATAACTATGCGGGCATTTGTCCTGAGGCGTGGCAGGCAATGCAAGCTGCCAACCACGGTCACGTTACTTCCTACGGCGACGATCCCTGGACAACCAGGGCCGCGGACGCATTGCGCACGCTCTTTGAGATCGATTGCGAAGTTTTCTTTGTCTTCAACGGCACCGCCGCCAACTCTCTCGCCCTGGCTTCACTCTGCCAGTCTTACCACGGAGTTATTTGCTGCGATCAGTCCCATGTCGAAACCGACGAATGCGGTGCGCCGGAGTTTTTCTCCAACGGATCAAAGCTCCTCATAGCGTCCTCGCCCGACGGTAAGGTTGTGCCGGCTTCCATCCGCGAGCTGGCAACCAAACGCCAGGACATCCACTATCCCAAACCTCGTGTTGTCACCATCACCCAATCCACTGAAACAGGGTGCGTTTATTCTCTAAGCGAGTTGCAGGCTATCTCCGAGGTCTGCCGCGCACACGGACTTAATCTGCACATGGACGGTGCGCGATTCGCCAATGCCTGCGCCAGTCTTGGTTGCTCGCCCGCGGAATTGACATGGAAGAACGGCGTCGATGTCCTTTGCTTCGGAGGAACCAAGAACGGCATGGCCGTTGGAGAAGCTGTTGTCTTTTTCGATCGTAAGTTGGCTGCCGACTTTGATTACCGATGCAAACAGGCCGGCCAGCTTTCATCCAAGATGCGCTTTCTTGCCGCACCCTGGGTAGGCATGATTGAAAGCGGCGCATGGCTGCGTAACGCCGCGCACGCCAACCGCTGCGCCGGCGAATTCGCCACGCGCATCGCAGATATCCCCGGCATTCAGATCGCCTATCCGGTTGAAGCCAACGCCGTCTTTCTCAACGCGCCAGAGAAAGTCCTGAATCGCCTGCGCGAACGTGGCTGGAAGTTCTATACCTTCATCGGCGGAGCAGCACGCTTTATGTTCTCCTGGGACACCGATCCGGCCCGCATCGATGCCTTCTACCGGGATCTGAAAGAATGCGCCGCCTGATCCTGATCTCGCGTGGGAGTTATGGCCGCAGTTGCGACAATGCTCGCTAAGGTAGATCCCCATAGAAGCCTTTATGCTGGCCGGCAACTTCGCACGCAATACCCTGGCATCACATCTTTCTATTAGAAGAAGCGCCCGTTTGTTCATATATCTCAAAAATCTCGTGTTTCTTTGTGATTTCGGCAATGAAAAAAGTCGCTTTTTGTTTTACAAAAGAGTGAAAAGCAGATATGGTAGTCGTGGCAAGGAGTTAATCCCGCGGGGATTGCGACTTAGCTCCACAATGCACGTACCCCTTTGAGGGTAAATGGAGGAGATATGGGAGTATCCGAGATATTGGCATCGATCGATCGCGAGATTGCCCTGCTGCAGCGGGCGCGTGTGTTGCTCGGTGGCACGACCGCGGCGCCTAAGAAAAAGCCTGGCAGGCCCAAGAAGGCGGCTTCGACAACCGCAGCAGTTGCAGCCAGGCCTGCAAAGAAGAAGAGGCGTCTCTCCGCGGAAGGACGCCGCCGCATCGCTGAGGCTGTCAAGCGGCGCTGGGCCGCACAAAAGAAGGCGGCATCTAAGTAAGCGGAAGCAGCGTACTTTTCAATCCAGAAATCAGATATCGCCAGTCGCCACATTTTTGCATCGCGCAAAGAGAGTGGCAACTGGCGATATCCCTATTTAGGGTGCCGGTAACTCAAATCGAAACAGATTCGAGTGAATCACGCTCATCCATACATTTCATTTATGTTTCCCCACGCGCAATGCAAGGCGGCTCTTCATTTCTAAATAGGAACAAAGAGTTAGCGCTCCGGCGTCACCCACCCGCCTGAACTTGCGGACTGGAACAAAGCCTCAATTACTGCCATATTACCTATTGAATCTTCAATCGGCACCGGCGGTTCCGTATCTTCCCAAACAGCCTTGGCAAAAGCTTCGCCCTGCAGCGTGTACTGATCCGCGGCCGGAAAAGTCTCCGTAGTAATTCCCGTTCCTGCCAGATCGCCGCTGCTGTCAATAAACATCCGCGTCGGCCGGTCAGGCGGCGCATTTACTGGAATCTCAATTTCAATGCGTCCCTTCGATCCCAGAAAGTGAATCCTTTGATAAGGAATCAGTTGCGTACTGCAGGTAAAGATCGAGTGTCCCGCCGGAAACTCGAGAAGCGCCGAACTTAGCCGGTCAGTATGCATCTCGGGGTCGCGATCGATGCATGCAACCGCGCGCTTCGGCTCCTGCCGGAACGCATATCGCGACGCATGAATCATGTAACATCCGATATCCATCAGCGCTCCGCCGCCGATCTCCGCCTTGTTGCGAATATTCGCGGGATCGACATTAAAGTAACTGAAGAATCCTGCAACCGACCGCAACTCCCCAATACGCTCCTCATCCAGTAACTGCCGTAACCGTAACCACTGTGGAAAACTCCGTATCATGAACGCCTCGCCAATCTTCACGCCGGTGCGTGCACGAACAGCAAGCAGCGTCTTCACTTCCGCCACCGTCAGGCTGATTGGTTTTTCGCACAGCACGTGCTTCCCGGCCTCGGCAGCCTTCACTGTCCAGGGAACATGGAGATGGTTCGGCAGAGGATTGTAGATTGCGTCGATATTCGGATCCGCCAGCAATTCTTCATAGGATCCATAGGCAGTTGCAATATCAAGAGCCGCTGCGGCCTGCTGCGCCTTGGCCAGATCGCGCGATGCAATCGCAGTAACTCGCGTGTGTTCGCCCCGCTGCATGGCGGGAATCACTTTTTTCAAGCCGATAGCTGCGGTGCTGAGTACGCCCCAGCGAAGTTGATTTGACATAGAGGAATCATAACCCCGCACAGCGGGCAAAGAGCAGCACCCTCGCTCCAAATCCCTCGCCTTACTTATCCGGCGGCTAAGATCGCCCGTCGCCGCTGCGCTTGCGAAATACGACTTTCAGGTCGCGGCGCCAGTGCTCGCTCACTGCAATCAGTTCCCACTCAATCTGTGGCGAGAAGTAGCGCAGCACCGGCTCATTCGCCGGATGAATGCGCAAGGCAGGTGCAGCCAGCAACAGGCGCGGTTCCAGCTCGGAAACTTCGGCGCCGGCAAAATACCCTTCCCGCTCGAAGACTGAGAGAGTCCTGCCGCCACCTGGCGCCGGCTGCCTGTCGGCATTCAGCGCACGCACACGAATCCAGTAGTCCAGCGCCTGCAGCGGCAAGTGCAGATCCTCGTCGGCCTTCAACTCCAGCACAGCCAGGCGACCGTTTCTGTCCAGCGTGAGCAGATCCAGCATGCCGCGGTCGCCACTTGAAAGAGCCGGCACCTGCGTATACATCACGTCGCCGCGCAGGTTGGGTAGCAGCTCCGCAATGTCACCTCGCAATCGCGACTCCAGCCACCGCTCCGGATGCATCCTGAAGAGCGGATCGTTGTGCATGCCATCCGGATGCCGCGAAGCAAACAACCGTGCGAACAGCTCCCGGCAAACCGGCTCGTTCTCTGCCGTAAGTGGAGTTTCGTTGGCCCCGGCGCCGAAAGTAACTTCCTCCTCGCGCGCAAACGAGTGGGCTGCAGATCCCTGCCGCACGCGAGCGAATTCCAACCCATGCAACAGCAACCCAGCCTCGGTAGCCGATCGAACGCGAACCTCCACACGCTCCCTCGCCCCCTCGGGAACCAGCGTCATCAGCCTGTCGATTCCCGCCTGGCACCGTTCCAGCGCCGCACCTCGCGAAAAAGCATGAACCAGCCGCGACTCAAGATTCCCCGTATCGCGAATATCCACCGGCGCAAGTTCTTCACTGCGCTCGTCCAGCGTGAATAGCTGAAAATCTGCCGCGGCCGAATTCAGCCATGCCATGCGCTCCGCAGTGGTGCGCCAAACTCCCGCCGGGACAACAACCTTGAGCCCGCCAAAGTGCCTGCGCCCGTCACCCCGCTGCCGGCAGTGATCGAGCCACAGCACGCCAAGCGTGAGAACGCCATCAATCGTGGCTGCTGACTCAGCCTCGCCAACTCCAATCACCGCATCGGCTGCCGTCCCGCGCAGCAATCGGCCCCTCGCGTACGCCGGACCGAAGCTATGCTCCAGATCCATTGCCGAGCGAAAACCATCCACCTTCGCGCCAATGAAGCTGCGCGTCAAAGCGCGTTCCAGCAGTCGCTGATAATTCCGGCGCGCCGTGTCGCGCGACGTCGGTGTACGCCGGTCGCTGTTGGGAACTAACTCGATGCTTTGCGGACGCGTAGCGCCCATGCGTCGCGTCAGAATGCGCAGACACTTCGCCCGTTCCTGCACACCCACCACAGTACGAACCAGGTTGCGTTCTTCGCTCCAGAGCTGCAACAGGCAACGCCCATGCGACTCGCTCACCGAGTAACGTGCCATGCGCATGTCAAATACAACGCGCCCATCCTCAAGCACCGCGGCTGCCGGATTGGCAGCCAGGTACTCTTCGATGCTCTGCGCGAGCTTTGCCGGCCCAGGGTCTGAGGGCATGGATCGCCCCTACCAGCCCTGCCGTGCGCGCAGACCCGTGATGTGCGCCGTGTGATGCCGCGCGTGCCATGCATACACTGCCAGGATTCTGTCCAGACTCTGGCGTCCCATCGTCGGATGATTGAATTCCTTCTGGAAATCCTCTTCCGTCATGGCTTCCAGCAAGGTCACCCAGCGCTCATGCAGCCCACCAAACATGGCCAGCGATCCCTCGATGGGCGCGCGGTTGTCGGCCAGCTTCGCCCAGGCCGCTACGTCGTTGGTCTTCACCGTGGGGCAGTCTTCCGTAAGCACCAGCTTGAAGCGAAAGAACGAATTGGCGTGGCTGTCCGCAAGGTGGTGAACAATCTGCCGCACCGTCCAGCCGTCATCGCGGTACGGTGTGTCGAGTTGCGCATCGCTCAACCCATCCACCGCTGCGCGCAGCTTCTCTGGTGCCAGGCGAATCGTTTCTATCTGCTCCGCGCGCGTTGCGGGCGAGCTCTCGGCCGGCGGACTGAACTTCCCTATCGGATAGCGAATATCTGTTTGCTCTGTCATGATCTCCGTCGTGTTTCGGCGTTAGTTAATGGAATGACAAAGATGCTTCACGGCGCAAACCATCTGCAGCGCTGTAACAACGAGCATCTTTACATGGGACGAATGTAGCACGGCGCCCACACCCGCCTCACGTCTTCGTTCGCCCGGTAAGACCGTCAAAACACGTCGCACGGCAAAAAAACGCCGCAATCGCACCGGGCGTACACTGAAGATACGATGACTAACGCGGATGCTTCCCCGGCCCCTGATCACAAGCGCTTCTTCTTCGAAAAATTCGGCATCACTGAGCGCCTGCTTGAGCGCTGCCTGGGTGAAGCGCTCTCCGCCGGCGGTGATTATGCTGACCTTTACTTCGAGTCAGTCATGGCAACCACCCTCGGCGTCGACGAACAAATCGTGAAGTCCGCCAGCCAGGGCACCAGCGCCGGCTGCGGCGTGCGCGTTCTCTCCGGCGAGCGCACCGGTTACGCCTACACTGACAATCTCAGCCCCGAGCGCCTGCTCCATGCCGCGCGAACCGCCGCGCTCATCGCCTCCGGCCCCGCCAAACAACCCATTCAGGGCTTCATTGAGACACCTTCGGCCAATCTCTACCCGGTCCCGCTCGGCGGATACGATCTCGACCTCGCCGCGCGCCTCGAACTCGTTCTGCGCGCCGACCGCGCCGCGCGCGCCTTCGATTCGCGCGTCGTGCAGGTGCGTGCCGGCTACTCCGAAGAGATGCGCCGGATCCTCATCGCCGCCTCTGACGGCGCATACGCCAGCGACACACAGCCCCTCTGCCGCCTCAACGTGTATGTCATCGCCCAAGAAGGCACTGTCACAACCAAAGGCGCAGCCGGCGGCGGTGGCCGCGCGGGCCTGGAGCAATTCACAGAGAGCAAGAGCCCGGAACACCTCGCGCAGGAGGCCGCCCGCGGAGCCATACTGCAGCTTGGAGCCGTTCCTGCCCCCGCCGGTGAAATGCAAGTCGTTCTCGGCCCCGGCTGGCCCGGCATCCTGCTGCATGAAGCCGTAGGCCACGGCCTTGAAGCCGACTTCAACCGCAAAAAGACCTCGGCCTTCGCCGGCCTCATCGGCAAGTCGGTGGCCAGCCCCAAAGTGACGGTAGTCGACAATGGCACCATCGCCGGCCGCCGCGGCTCGCTCAACGTCGACGACGAAGGTTCGCCCACGCAGGAGTCGGTGCTCATCGAAAACGGCGTGCTCAAGGGCTACCTGAGCGACAAGCTCTCCGCCCGCCTCATGGGCATGCCCAACACCGGCTCAGGTCGCCGCGAAAGCTACCAGGCCATTCCCATGCCGCGCATGACCAACACGTACATGCTCCCCGGCGACGACGCGCCTGAAGACATCCTGCGCAGCGTCAAGCGCGGCCTTTACGCTGTGAACTTCGGCGGCGGTCAGGTTGACATCACCAATGGAAAGTTCGTCTTCTCCGCCTCGGAAGCCTATCTCATCGAAGACGGCAAAGTCACCGCCCCGGTACGCGACGCCACCCTCATCGGCAACGGCCCTGAAGCTCTCAAGTATGTCTCGATGGTCGGCAACGACCTTAAGCTCGATGAAGGCATAGGCACCTGCGGCAAAAACGGCCAGAGCGTGCCGGTAGGCGTAGGTATGCCAACCGTCAAGCTCGACCGGATGACCGTAGGCGGAACAGGGCGGTAAAACCAAGGTTAGGCAAGCTTGAAAAATATCTCAAATTTGAGATACGATGAGTTGTGAACTGGCACGTAGAAGTTCTCAATGAGATCGTTCAAAGCGAGCTCGATGAACTCCCGATGGACATGCGGGCGAGGCTGACCTGGATCGTCGGCCTTATCAGTCAAGTGGGTCTGGAAACGGTGAGAGAACCCCATGTCAAGCATCTTGAGGGCAAACTTTGGGAGATGCGCCTGACGGGAAGAGATGGCATCGCTCGCGCTTTGTATGTTACGGCTCTGGGCCGGAGGATTGTGATTGTTCGGGCCTTCGTCAAAAAAACACAGCAGACGCCGCGCGCAGAGATCAAGCTGGCGTTGAAGCGAGCCGAGGAGATTCAATGACCATTCCCTTCGACAAGATTGCAGCTAAGTGGATGACCGATCCCGCGTTCAAGGCGGAATACGACCGCCTGGCTCCGGAATTTGAAATCTCCGCCGAGTTGATCAAAGCGCGCCTTCGCGCCGGCCTCTCGCAAGCAGAACTCGCGGCGCGGATGGGAACAAGCCAATCCGCCATCGCGCGCTTGGAAAGCGGCCAGACGCTACCCAGCACCAAGACGCTGCTTCGCTTCGCTGAAGCTACAAAGTCAAAAGTGCGGGTACGCTTGTCAGCGGCGTAACTCCGCGCGGGGATCGAGGGAATTGCTGCTCAGTTTAACGGGTAGTGTGTCCTTTGATAGCTTCAAAGCATGCCCCAACCCGCCACTCCATCCACCGAATCCGCCCTCGACCTCGAATCCCTGACCACCGAAGTCGTTTCCCTCGCCATGAAAGCCGGTGCAACTGACGCCGAAGCGGTCGCCCGCGAAGGCGACGAATTCAGCGTCAAAGTCCGTATGGGCGAGGTGGAAACACTCAAGGAGTCCGGCTCGCGTGCGCTGGGGCTCCGCGTCTTTCTCGGCAAACGCTCGGCCTCGTCCTCCACCAGCGACCTAACCGCCGAAGGAATTCGCCTGCTCGTCGAAGGCGCCATGGCACTCGCAAAAATCACTGAGGAAGACCCATTCACCGGCCTGCCGGAAACCGCCGAGTTCGGCTCGGTTCCCGGCGACCTGCACCTTCATTTCGACGACGTCTACTCGCTTCCCGGCCCGGAGCGCATCGAATGGGCGCGCCGCTGCGAAGCCGCGGCCCTGGCCGTCGATCCGCGCGTCACCAACTCCGACGGCGGCAGCTTTGAGGCAGCCACAGGCCGCAAAGCTCTGGCCAACTCGCGCGGCTTCGTAGGCGGCTATCGCACCAGTTACGCCGGCGTCGCCGCCGCGCCGCTGGCCGTGGACGCCAACGGCCAGATGCAGCGCGACGCCTGGTGGTCGAGTGCACGCCGCCTCGCCGACGTGGAATCGCCCGAGTCCGTAGGCCAGGAAGCCGCGCGCCGTACCCTCCGCCGCCTTGGCGCACGCCGCGTACCCACGCAGCGCGTTCCCATCGTCTTCGCACCTGAAGTGGCCCGCTCGCTCATCGGCCTGGTCTTCGAGGCGGCCTCGGGCGACGCCATCTGGCGCAGCGCCTCCTTCCTCGCCGGCAAGCTCGGCGAGCAGATTGCCGCACCGGCCCTCACCATCATCGATGACAACCTCATGCTCCTGCCCACAGGCGCCGGCGGCTTCGGCACCTCGCCCTTCGACGGCGAAGGTCTTCCATCGCTGCGCACCGTAGTCGTCGAAAACGGTGTTCTCCGCAACTATCTGCTCAATACCTACACAGCTCGCAAACTGGGAATGAAATCCACCCACAACGCCTCGCGCGGACTTGCCGGTACGCCCGGCACCGGCTGCGGCAACCTCTATCTCGAACCAGGCACACTTTCGCCCGAACAGATCATCGCAGAGATCCCCGCTGGCCTTTACGTCACCAGCCTCATGGGCTTCGGCGTCAACGTGGTCACCGGCGACTACTCGCGCGGCGCCACCGGCCTGTGGATCGAAAATGGCCAGCTTACCCACGCCGTAGAAGAGGTCACCATCGCCGGAAACCTCGCCGAGATGCTGCGCAACGTCACCGCCATCGGCAGCGATCTCATTTTTCGCAGTTCCATCGCCTCTCCCACGCTGCGCATCGACGGCATGACGGTTGCAGGCAGTTAGCAAGCGGTCATAATGTTGGCTGCGTCTGAAATCCGGAACCAAACAACAGCGGGATCAGGCTGGCATGAACGAAAAAGATCACGATCGAACAACAACTCCGGCCCCACCCGCCGCGGGTCTCACTGACCAGATCGCCTTCGATCCCGCCAGCCCCAAAGCCGCTCTCTCGCAACTTCCAAAAGCCTCCGCAGTCTTCGCCCTCTACGGCGCTCAAGCCCACGCCGAACCTTACATCGGCCGCACACCCAATCTCCGCGCCCGTCTGGAACGTCTCCTGCAGCCCTCGCCCAGCCACCCCCGGCGCCTGCAACTGGCAGGCCTCGTCCGCCGCATCGCCTGGCGCCTCACCGGGTCGGAATTCGAATCGCTGTTGGTCCAATTCGATCTACTCCAAAACGTCTACGGGACGAAGTCCCTGGAGCGGATGCATCTCCGCCATCCCGCCTTCGTCCGCTTCCTCGGCAGCAACCCCTATCCACGCGTCACCGTCACCTACCGCCCCAGCCAGCGTGAGGCCGACTGGGCCTACGGGCCGTTCCCCTCGCGCGCGGCTGCTGAGCGCTACGTCGACGAGGCGCTCAAGCTCTTCCTCCTGCGCCGCTGCACCTTCGACCTCGACCCCGACCCCGCCTATCCCGGCTGCGTCTACTCTGAGATGAAGATGTGCCTGGCGCCCTGCTTCAAAGGCTGCACTGACGAGCGCTACGCTGAAGAGTCCACCGCCGTTGAAGGCTTTCTCGCCACCCGCGGTGAGAGCCGCCTCGTCACCCTCCGCGCCCAGCGCGACCAAGCCTCCGCCAATCTCGAATTTGAGTCCGCCGCCGCCCTGCACGCCCAGGTACAGCGCGCCGAATCCGTCCGCTCCCTCGCCGCGGAACTCGTTCGCCCGCTTGGCCAACTCCGCGCCGTCATCCTGCAGTCCTCCGCCAATCCCGGCGAGGTAGCCGTCTTCCTCTTTGAAAACGGCCGTCTTCGTGGCCCCGCCGCCTTCTCCACGCAGGGCATGCGAATCCAGAACGAACAGTCCGGCTCATCCTCGCTGTTTGCTCATCCCGTAGCCATCGAGCCCATCCCCGAGACCCCGGACCGCGCATCGGAGATCAGGGACCCGAAAACCGCCGGCGACGAGAGCCCCTCGGAAGAGGTCTTGAAAAGGCGCGATGAAGAGGTTTCAGAAGAACACAACGAAGAGGTTTTGCAGGGATATGACTTCAGTCGTGCCGGCAGCAGCGCGATTGGAGGAGGGGCTTTAGCCCCTGAGGGCAACGCCCCCAAAAAGCTCCCGCGCGGCCTCCTTGAAGCCCGTATGGATGAAGTTCTCGCAACCCTCTCATCCCCATCCCGCCCCGCCTCCGCAACAGCCCGCCAGGGCCACCTCGCCCTCCTCAAGCGCTGGTATTACCGCCCTGAAGCCCGCCGCACCGGCGAAATCTTCTTCCCTGACGCCGAAGGTCACTGGCCCATCAAAGCCATGCTCCGCGGCGTGGGCCGGGTCGCTGCAAAAATGCTCGCGCCCACAGCTCAGCCATAAACGCGATTCCTCCCGGCCAGGCGGCCCCGTCCCGTCACATCGCACACAATCGCCCACAACTCCCCGGCGCATGCAAAGAAAGCACGACAGGGAAAA
The DNA here is from genome assembly GCA_963830225.1 of uncultured Acidobacteriota bacterium. Taxonomy (GTDB): domain Bacteria; phylum Acidobacteriota; class Terriglobia; order Terriglobales; family Acidobacteriaceae; genus Telmatobacter. The sequence goes on from CAWHLO010000003.1 coordinate 410,641, forward strand.
ATGCAAGGCAGCCGCCAACTATAAATACATGGCCAAATACATGGCCCAGTTCGCCTTTTCCGGGCTATCATCTGGTGCAGCCCTTTCCCCGGAGGAAACCGATGTCGTTGCGCGGAGTTCCAAAGTGCGAAATTGGCTGCTTGCCCTCCTTTTGACCACGCCCTGCGCTCTCTACGGGCAGATGGTTCAGGTCCCGCTCAACCAGTGTGTCTACAGGCTTGGCGACAATTCCGCCTGGGCCGCCACCCATATCGATCTCCACGGCTGGAAGCCCTACACCGAGTACCGCATGACCGGCGATGCCTATCTGCTCTGGGTCCGCTGCCGCGCGGCCTTTGACACCAGCGGCATCCAGCGTCCGGCAGTTTTCATCCGTTCTGATGGCGTTGAAGAGATCCAGGTTTTCATCGATGGCCAGCCTGCCAGCCCGTCAGGCTCCTCCCGGATTTACGCCGTCCCTCCAGGCTCAGCCCGCCTTGTGCATACCGTTGCCGTGCGCGTTTCTCAGGGACCCCTCACGCCCGGCCTCCTGCCCGGCCGTCCCGTCTATCTCAATTTCGGCGATGCGTCAGACCTCTTAAATCATGTCCAGACCATGCGCGCCAATGCCCTCACGGGCTTCGTGCCCGCTTACTCCAGCTATCTCATCATCGGCGCCGCGGGTCTCTTTCTTCTTGGCCTGTTTCTCTTTGATCGCTCACAAAAAGCTGCCTTCTGGCTCGGCATCTACTGCTGCGCCGTGTGCTTAACCCGGCTGAATTTCATGCTCGGCTCATTCCTGTTCGGCGAGCATTACCCCTTTTTCATCGGAAGCGTCTTCTTCGCCTTTTCTGTACTGGAATCGTGGGCATTGGTCCGCGTAAGTTTTGCGCTCGCCCAAAAGCGGGTCCCTGCCATCTATTGGGTAGTCTTCGCTGCCTGGGTTTTCTTATCCGTTGGCACCATCCTGTCTGCCATTCTCCCTGTGCGCTGGGCTCTGCCCCTCTCGCTGTTTGTGCAGACCACATCCTTCAAACCCATCTGGCTTATCTGGGGATTCGCGTGCACGGCTCCGTTTGTCGCTTTCTGGCCTTGGAACCGCCTGCGCGGCCGGCTCTACTACGTCTCTACCCTCTGCGGCGTATGGGCAGCCATCGACGGCTGGTTCCAGTTGCAGCAAGTCATCTTCGACCGCAACACCTGGTCTAACAGCGTGCAAAACTGGGTTTCCCTCGCCACCGCCGCCCTGGTCATCGGCATCCTCGGTTACATCTTCCGTGAGCAGCGGATCACAGCCGACGAGCGCGCTGAAATGCGCGGAGAACTCACCGCCGCGCGCCAGGTGCAGCATCTTCTCGTTCCAGACAAGATGCAGGTCGTCCCGGGTGTCTCGGTCAGTTCGGCCTATCTCCCGGCTCATGAGGTGGGCGGAGACTTCTATCTCTCCCGCGCTCTACCCAACGGGACGCAGCGCGTGCTGCTGGGCGATGTCAGTGGCAAAGGAGTTCCCGCTGCGCTCACTTCGGCTCTGCTGCTCGGCGCGGCTGATCGCTGCGACGATCTTCGCCCCCCGGCCGTGCTGAAAGAATTGAACGCGGCCCTCCACAACAGCAGCATTGGCGGCTTCACCACTTGCCTCTGTGCCGATCTCCTGCCCGGAGGAGTCATCCTCATCGCCAACGCGGGACAGTTGCCGCCCTATCGCAACGGCTGCGAAATCGAGCTCCCCGCCGATCTCCCGCTTGGTATCGACCCCAACGCCGAATACGCCGAATCGTCGCTGCAGCTCGCGCCGGGCGACACCCTCACCTTCCTTTCCGATGGAGTGGTCGAAGCGCGCAATACCGTAGGCGAGCTCTTCGGCTTTGAACGTACGCGCCAGATCAGCGGCCATACCGCTCAACAGATCGCTGAAGCCGCCGTCGCATTCGGCCAGCACGATGACATCACCGTCTTGACGCTCTCTCTGGCGCGGGTTCCTGCAACCGCATAGCCTGAACCCGTCTCCGGTTCACCCCGCCCCCTTCAGCCCCTGATAAACTGACCGGGTAGGCGGTTTAGCGCCGGGAAATGCCCATGGTTGAATTGCTTCCATCCATTCTGTCTGCGGATTTTGCCCGCCTCGCCGAGGAAGTTACTGCGGCCGAGCGCGGCGGCGGCACCACCATCCATGTGGATATCATGGACGGCCATTTCGTACCCAACATCACTATCGGGCCGCCGGTCGTCGAAAGCCTGCGCAAGGCCACCAGCCTGCCGCTCGACTGCCACCTGATGATCGAGAACCCTGACGAATTCATCCCCGCATTTGCTGAAGCGGGGGCAAACTGGGTCAGCGTTCATTACGAAGCCTGCCGCCACCTCCACCGCTCGCTTGAGTTGATCGCCCATCACGGCATGAAGCCGGGCGTCGTCCTCAATCCAGCCACTCGCGTCGATCTGCTCATTGACGTCCTGCCCATGGTGCACCACGTCCTCATCATGAGCGTGAACCCAGGCTTCGGCGGGCAGCAGTTTATCCCCTTTTCCCTCGATAAGATACGCCGCCTGGCCGAGCTGCGCAGTGAGCTGGGGCTGGCATTTAGAATCGAGGTGGACGGTGGTGTGGCTCACGACACGGTGGCCCAGGTCGTCCAAGCAGGTGCCGAGCTATTAGTGGCGGGTAATGCCGTTTTTGGCGCAGGCCATGCCGAACGGGATGCGCGTGCTCTCCTGGCCGCCGCCCGCGAAGCAGCCGGACAGATCGAAGATAAAGAGAGTAGAATTTCTTGAAAAGCGCAACAAAACGGGCCAGCAGCCTGCCGGCAGGTCGTCGGCACAGTGAGGTGGAATGAACCGGTTATCAATCAAGTTTGCCGCTACGGCCCTTGTGGTCTTCGTCATGGGCGCGGCTTCGGCCAACGCCGGCATCAGGCAGAAGAATCATGACTTCAACCTGAAGAAGAACCCTCTGGCCAATGTGAAATCCGAGCAGCCCGATCTGATCCTCTTCAACAAAGCTATGAAGCAGATGAAGAAGGGCCACTACGACGTCGCCCGGCTCGACCTCCAGACGCTGCTCAATACCTATCCCGATTCGGAATACCGCATGCGTGCCAAACTGGCCGTCGGCGACACCTGGTTCAAGGAAGGTGGTTCGGCTGCCCTCATGCAGGCCGAGTCTGAGTACGAGGATTTCATCACCTTCTTCCCTGATTCGCCTGAAGCGGCTGAAGCCCAGATGAAGGTGGCCGACATCTACTACCAGCAGATGGAGAAGCCCGATCGCGACTTCACCAACGCCACGCGCGCCGAGGAACAGTATCGCAAGATGATCAACATGTTCCCGGATTCGCCGCTCGTGCCGCGCGCCAAGCAGAAGCTGCGCAACGTGCAGGAGGTTCTGGCGGAGCGCGAATACCAGATCGGCATCTACTACCAGAGCGTAGAGAACTACAACGCGGCAATCGCCCGCCTCCAGACCGTCGCCGATACCTATCCGCTCTACTCCAAGAGCGATCAAGTGCTGATCGCCCTCGGCGACTGCTACGAAGGTGAGGCGCGCAACATCCAGCAGGCCAAAAGAATGCCCGGCGCCATCCGCGAGAGGCTGGTGACCGACTACGAAAACCGCGCCGCAAAAGCCTACGACAAAGTCGTTACCCGCTATCCCATGGCTCCGCACGTTGAGGATGCGCGCGACCGGTTGATCGCCATGAACCGGCCCGTTCCCGAGCCTACACAGGCCGCCATTGCTGAAAGTGAAGCCGAGCAGAACAGCGAACAGCCTCTGCGCTTCGTCGACACGCTTTTCGGACTCATCAAGCGCGGGCCCACGGTGGTTGAGGCCGTGCACGTAGGCCAGCCCACGCTTACTGATCCCAAACGCACCCTGGCCACCGATGTCAATAAAGAGAACATTGACCTGTTCAAGAAGGCCATGGACGAGGGCAGGCCTCAGAAGCCGCAGCTTGCGGCCAAGCCCACCCCGGCCAATGAGCCGCCGCGCAGCGGAGTGCCCTCTGCAGCGCCGCTGACTGAAGGTGCTGCGGGCAGCGGTACCGGCATAGGAGTCTCCATCGTCGGCACGCCAGCGGCTACCGTCGCGTCTGATCCCAATGCGGTTGTCCCGGCAGTCGGACCCACCAACAAGGCTCTCCCGCCGGTCCAGAAGCCGGCTGAGGCCCCCACGCAGATCAACGACATCAAGCCCGGAGAGACCCCCACTACCTCTGCCATCGTAGCCCCTGGCAAGAAGCAGAAAGCGCCCAAGGCTGACCTTGGCACCGAGTCCTCCAGCCGGAAAAAGAAAAAGAAGGGATTGGGCAAGCTGAATCCGTTCTAAGAGCAGAACCATTGAACTCCGTCAAAGGCCGCGTCCCGCAGGGCGCGGCCTTTTCCTATTGGCCCAACCGCATTCCGCGCCGCAGTCTTTCAGCCAATATCGCTTGCGATATGGTTCCTGTTCGTAGCATCATGGGTCGCTGAGGAAAGAGAGGGAGGAAACTGGCATGCCGAAATTTGTTATCGAGCGGGAAGTTCCTGGCGCCGGAAAGCTGGCGCCCGAGCAGTTGAAAGCACTTTCGCAAAAATCGTGCAATGTCCTGCGAGATTTGGGCCCTGAAATCCAGTGGATTCAAAGCTACGTCACCGACGACAAGCTCTACTGCGTCTACATCGCACCCGACGAAGCCATCATCAGGAAACATGCGCAGATGGGCGGATTCCCAGCCAACAACATAGCGCAGGTCCGGTCGACGATTGACCCCGCAACCGCCGAATAAGCCCCCACGCGACAGCGCGCTGCAATTCCTGTGAATGCTTGCTCTCTGACCGGCCCCGAGAGCCCCCCATGCCGGAAGATGGAAGTGTGGCCCCCCAACTGGCGTGAAGAGCCGGCCTGAAGAACCGATCTGGATAGGCGGCGCGCGCCCTTTCCTACCTCCACATCTGCTAAAGTTAGGGGTGGTCCCTCGCTAAAATCCCCTTTTCCAAACGGGCCTTGGCGCTAAACCGCGGGACTCCTAACTGACTGATGCCTCACGACTTGCCCAAAGCATACGACCCCACGGCCATTGAAGATCACTGGGCCGGCTACTGGGTGCGCGAAAACCTCTTCGCCCAGCCGACTCCAACCCCGATCCAAAACCAGCGCCCCGGCGGCCAATCCCCCTTCACCATCCTGCTGCCGCCGCCCAACGTTACCGGCCGCCTGCACATGGGCCACATGCTCAACCAGACAGAGATGGACATTCTCACCCGCTGGCGCCGCATGATGGGCCTCCGTGCCCTCTGGCTCCCCGGCACCGATCACGCCGGCATCGCCACCCAGATGATGGTTGAGCGCCAGCTAGCCGAAGAAGGCAAAACCCGCCAGCAGCTCGGCCGTGAAGCCTTCGTCGAGCGCGTATGGGAGTGGAGGCGCCACTACGGCGGCGCTATCCTCGAGCAGATGAAGCGCCTCGGCGCCTCCGTCGACTGGAACCGCGAATACTTCACCATGGACGAGAACCTCTCCGTCGCCGTCCGTGAAGCCTTCGTCCGCCTCTACGAGCAGGGACTCATCTACCGCGGCGCTTACATCGTCAACTGGTGCCCGCGCTGCCAGACCGCCATCAGCGACCTCGAAGTAGTCTACGACGAGCACAAAGGCCACCTCTGGGAGATTCGCTACCCCGTCCTCGATGCATCCGGCAACGACTCGGGCGAGTTCCTCACCGTGGCCACCACGCGCCCTGAAACCATGCTCGGCGACACCGCCGTAGCCATCCACCCTGAAGACGCGCGTTACACGCACCTCCACGGCAAAAAACTCCGCCTGCCGCTGATGGACCGCCATATCCCCATCATCCTCGACGAGTGGGTCAGCCGCGAGTTCGGCACCGGCGCCGTCAAGGTCACGCCCGCCCACGATCCCAACGACTTCGCCCTCGGCCAGCGCCACCACCTGCCTGAAATCAACGTGATGGACGATACGGGCCACATCAACGCCTCAGGCGGCAAATACGAAGGTCTCGACCGTTACACGGCCCGCAAAGAGATCGTCGCGGACCTCGAAGCACAGGGCCTCCTCGTAGGCATCAAGGATCACGTCCACAACGTGGGCCATTGCGACCGCTGCAAGACCGTCGTCGAGCCCCGCCTTTCCACGCAGTGGTTCGTCAAGATTCAGCCGCTTGCCGACAAGGCCATTGCCGCCGTCAAGCCTGACGCCAACGGCAACAAGGCCATCCACTTCACGCCGGAGATGTACGAGAAGACCTACCTGAACTGGATGGAAAACATCCACGACTGGTGCATCAGCCGCCAGCTCTGGTGGGGCCATCGCATCCCCGCCTGGCACTGCGCCGCCTGCCACAAGATCACCGTCGCACGTCAGGACCCGACAGCCTGCGCCCACTGCGGATCGGCCGAAATCCGGCAGGAGACCGACGTCCTCGACACCTGGTTCTCCTCCGGCCTGCTCCCCGTCTCCGTCTTCGGCTGGCCAAACGTTGTCCCAAACACAAAATTGGGTGCCCCAGGTGCCTCGCCTTTGGGCACCTGGGATAAGAAGGATCGTGCCGATTTCGACGCCTTCTACCCCACCAGTCTCCTCGTCACCGGCTTTGACATCCTCTTCTTCTGGGTCGCCCGCATGATCATGCTCGGCTGCTGGTTCTCCGCCGACGTCCCCATGCCCGACGGCAGCCCGCGCCCGCTCGCCGAATCCGTCCCCTTCCGCCAGGTTTACATCCACGCCCTGGTACGCGACGCCAACCGCGAAAAGATGTCCAAGACCAAGGGCAACGTGATCGACCCCATTGAGATCGTCAAGCAATACGGCACAGACGCGGTCCGCTTCACCCTCGCATCCATGGCTTCGCCCGGCACTGACATCGCCTTCAACGTCGCCCGCACTGAAGGCTACCGCGCCTTCGCCAACAAAATCTGGAACGCCGCCCGCTTCATCTTCATGAACGTGGACAGGGCCGCGGAGATCGGCATCGCCGTCGATCCCTCCGCCCTCGGCAGCATGCCCACCGCGCCCGCCGATGCCCCGCTCGAAGCCCGCTGGATTGTCGCCGAACTCCACGCAACCGCGGCCAAGGTCAACGACTCGCTCGAAAACTACCGCTACGACGACGCAGCCAACACCATCTACCAGTTCTTCTGGGGCAGCTTCTGCGACTGGTACATCGAAATCGTCAAGCTCCGCCTCGACTTCTCCGAATCCGCCGACAAAGCCAAAACCCAGGCCGCCCTCACCACGCTCGTTTCCGTATTCGAGGCAGCGTTGCGAATGCTCTCGCCCTTCATGCCCTTCCTCACCGAAGAGCTTTGGCACGCCGTCTACGACGGCAACCCGCCGGCAAAGTCGATCGCGTTAACGCGCTTCCCGCAGCCAGATCCGGCAGCAGCGGGCTCAACATCTCTCGCCGAAATGAGCCTCCTGCAGAGCCTCATCGTTGAGGTCCGCGCACTGCGCAAAGAAATCGGCGTCGAAGAGAAAGCGCATGTACCCGCCGAAATCCGCACAGACGAAGGCTCACGCAAGATCGTCGAAATCAATCTCGACATCATCGAACGCCTGGCCCGCGTCAGCGAAATCCGCCTCGTCGGCCAGATTTCCGCCGGCCTCTCCAAGCACTCCACGCCAACCTTCGACGTCGCCGTCGTCTACGAACGCACCATTGACGTCCCCGCCGAGCGCGAGCGCTTGACAAAAGACATCGCCAGGTATGAAAAAGGCTTGGCCGCCGCTGAGCGCCAACTGGGCAACGAAAACTTCCTCGCCAAAGCCCCAGCGCAAGTAGTCGAGGGCCTCAAAAAACAGGCAACCGAAACCCGTACGCTCCTCGAGAAAGCCCGCGCCGCCCTGGACGCACTGCCGAAAGAAGGTCAGGACAAAAAAGCAGCCACGGATCCGCCATCTCCGCCTAACGTGTCGGACGGCACGAAACCTGACGATTCGGACCAAGAGGCTAGAAGCTAGAAGCTAGCAGCTAGAAGCTGTTTTCCAAAGGAAAACATGGACTGGAAAAGCCACAAGATCGACGCACTGCTGGAACGGGCCCTGGTGGAAGACAAGGCCATCGCCGACGCCACCACCAACCTCACCATCGACCTCAACCTCCGCGCCACGGCCTCCATCATCGCGCGCGAGGAGATGGTGATCTGCGGCCTCGGAGCCGTGCCGCGCTTCCTCGAAATCTTCGCCCGCCTCGACCCGCGCCCTTTGGCGCACACGCGCTTTGAAGTCGTCAGCCACCCTGAAATCTTCGACGGCGTCCGCATGCATCCCGGCCAGGTCCTGGCCGTCATCCGCCACAACGCGCGCGTCCTCCTCAGTTGCGAGCGTGTCATCCTCAACCTCATGCAGCACCTCAGCGGCATCGCCACGCTCACCCGCAAATACGTTGATGCCATTCAAGGCACCCGCGCCCACATCCTTGACACGCGCAAGACCGTCCCCGGCATGCGCGCCCTTGAAAAATACGCCGTCCTCTGCGGTGGAGGCACCAACCACCGCCTCGACCTCGCCAGCGGCATTCTCATCAAGAACAACCACATCTCGCTCGGCGGCGGAGTGCCCACCGTGCTCTCCCGTGCCGTTGAGCAGCGCAAGCCCGGCCAGCGCATTGAAGTCGAGGTCCGTTCCCCCCGCGAGTTGGAAGAGGCTCTGGCCAACGGCGCTGAAGCCATCCTCCTCGACAACATGACGCCCGAGCAGGTCCGGCAATCCGTCGAGCGCATCAAGAAGGAAGAGCGCTGGATTCCCACCGAAGCCTCCGGCGGCATCGTCCTCGACAACATCCGCGCCTACGCCGAGGCCGGCGTCGACTTCATCAGCGTGGGCGCGCTCACGCACTCCGCCAAAGCCGCTGACGTCTCCATGACCATCGAGGCGGAGTCGCGCTGACCCATGTTCGACCTCACCGCACTTGAAAACGCCCTCGCAGGAACCGTCTTCGCAGGCAAGCTGCATTTCTCCGCCGCCACCCGTTCCACCAACAGCGACGCCGTGAATGCCGCGCGCGCCGGGGCGCCACATGGCTCCGTCTACTTTGCTGACGAGCAACTCGCCGGCCGCGGCCGCGGCGCCAACTCCTGGCTCTCAACCGCCGGCGAAGGCCTTTACGTCAGCGTCCTGCTGCGCCCGCAACTGCCCGTCTCGCGCCTGCCGCTGCTGCCCCTTGCCGCGGGGCTCGCCGCAGCCGATGCCGTCCGCACCGCCTCCGGCCTCCTCGCCGATCTCCGCTGGCCCAACGACGTCCTCATCGGCTCCCGCAAAGCCGGAGGCATTCTGGTCGAGGCGCATACTGAAGACCACACCCTCGCCTACGCCGTCATCGGCGTAGGCATCAACGTCCATCAGCGCGCCTTTCCGCCAGACCTCGCCACGCCCGCAACTTCACTTGATCTTGAAGCCGGGGCCCCCAGCGACAGGTCTTCGTCGCTGGGGTGGAAAGCAGACAACCGCGTCTCGCGCCAACAGTTGCTCGTCGCCCTGCTAAAATCTCTTGAGCGCGAAGCGCTTGCGCTGCACGATCCGGCGGCCGGTATTACCGTTCCCGCGCGCGTGGAACAGGCTTCCACCTGGGTCCGCGGCCGCGTCGTTCAGGTACACGGCCCGCAGGCCTGCACCGGCGTCACCGCGGGGCTCGACGAAAACGGCTTCCTGCTGGTGCAAACCACCGCCGGCCCAGTCACCGTGCAGACAGGCGGCATTCGCGAAACCAGCTCTTAGCCGTTAGCTCTTAGCTGGATTAGGAAACAGATAGCAGGTTCATGCGACGGAGTCAGCCGCCGATTCGCGGTTGATGATTAAAGATTAAGAGCTGAAAGCTGGAAGCTAGGAGCTAGAGGCTATGCTACTCGCTCTCGATGTTGGCAACACCAATACGACGCTCGGCCTCTATCGCCTCGACGGCGAAAAGCCCCGTCCCAATGCGCCCGACCTCGGCCGTCCCGATCTGGCCGCCCACTGGCGCGTCACCACGCATCGCGCGCAAACCGTCGATGAGTACGGCGTCTTCTTCGTGAACCTCTTTGAGATGCACGGCCTCGCCCCCAGCCAGGTAACCCACATCATCATCTCCTCCGTTGTCCCGCCCGTCGACTCCACCCTGCGCCAGGTCTGCGAGACCTACTTCCACGTCGAGCCCGTGTTTGTCGAACCCGGCATCAAGACCGGCATGCCCATGCTCATCGACAACCCCACGGAACTCGGCGCCGACCGCCTCGCCGACTGCATCGCCGCTTACGATCGCTACGGCGGCCCTTGCATCGTGGTCGATTTCGGCACCGCCACCAAATTTGAGGTCATCTCCGAGCGCGGCGAGTACCTCGGCGGAGCCATCGCGCCGGGCCTCAGTCTCAGCGCCGACGCTCTCTTCTCCCGCGCCGCCAAGCTCAGCCGCGTCGACATCAAGCGCCCTGCAAAAGTCATCGGCACCAACACCGTCGCCCACCTGCAGAGCGGCCTCTTCTACGGCTACATCGGTCTGGTCGACGGCATCCTCGAACGCATCCTTGAGGAAATGGACGCGAAGCCGCATGTCATCGTCGCCACTGGCGGCCTCGCAAGCATGGTCGCTGAATCCTCTCGCCACATCACTGAGATCAACGACCTGCTCACGCTCGACGGCCTGCGCATCCTCTTCGAGCGCAATCGCGCAGCACGCCCGCGCAGCCGCGCGCACTGAGGGGGCGCGCCGTGCGCAATTACTTCAACTACTTCACTGAGATCGAAGAGCGCTTCCAGCAGCGCCGCGGCTCCCTCCTGCTGCTCTCCACGCTCGATTGGGCGCTCATCGAGACATGGCGCGAAGCGGGCATTCCACTTGAAGCCGTCCTCCGCGGCATTGACGCCGCCTTTGACAAGTACGAAGCACGCCAGAAGCGCGGTCGCATGCGCCGCATCAACGGCCTCGCCTGGTGCGCGCAGGCAGTCATGCAAGCCGCTGAAGAAATGAAAGAAGCCGCAGCCGGCGTCCCGTCACCAAACACGCCGGCGCGCGAGTCTGGCTTCGAGCACGAACGCGTAGCAGCGCACCTTGACTCCGCGGCCGCCGCTCTCGACGCCGCCACAGTCGCTCCCGAGGCCTGTGCGGCAACCGCCGGCCGCCTGCGCGAGCTGGCCGGCGAAGTGCGCACAGCCGAAGGCGACAAACCCGCCGACCTCGAAGCCCTCGAACGCTCGCTCACCGTGCTTGAAGAAAAGCTCTTCGCCGCGCTCACCGCCGCCGCGCCTGAAGACCTGCTCGTCGCCCTCAAGGAACATGCCGCCCGCGAGCTTGCGCCTTACCGCAGCCGCATGGGCACCGTGCAACTGCGTCAGGTTGAGCACCAGTTCGTGCAAAAGCAACTGCTCGTTCACTACGCGCTTCCGCGCCTCAGCCTCTTTTACATGAGCCAGCAATGAAGCGTCGCGCACCCCATTCCGCACAAAAGCCACACGCACGTCCCGCGCCGGTGCAGATCGCAAAGCCCGTAACAATCGAAAAACCCGTCGAAATTGAAAAGCCCATCTACGGCGGTGCGTTCCTGGCCCGCGCCGAAGGCAAAGCCGTCTTCGTCCCCCTTGCGCTTCCCGGCGAGCAAGCGCGCCTGCGCATCACCCAGGAAAAGCGCGGCTACGCCACAGCCGAAATTGAGGAAATCGTCGCCACAGCGCCCGCCCGAATCGCCCCCGCGTGCCGCCACTTCGGCGCCTGCGGCGGATGCGCCTACCAGCACGCAAACTACCCCGCTCAACTTACGTTCAAGCAAACCATCCTGCGCGAGACCCTCGAGCGCGGCGGCGTGCCTGCTCCCGAAGAGATTCGCACTCTCTCCGCCGACCCCTGGCACTACCGCAATCGCATCCGTCTCGCCTTTGACGCGCATGGCAACGCCGGCTACCGCGGCCGCCGCTCCCACGCAGTCATTCCCGTCGCCGAGTGCCCCATCGCCGCACCGCTGCTTGTTGAAGCCGCCCAAGCTGTCACCGGCCTCGCCCGCGAATTCGCACCGGCCCTTCACCCCACTGAACTTTCCCTCTTCTGCAACGCAGATGAAACCGCATTACTCGCAACCATCTTCACCACCGGCTCCGCGCGCAACCGCTTTGAAGAATTCGCCAAAGCACTCGCCGCCCGCATCCCCGTCCTCACCGGCGCCGAACTCGCAGTCGAAGGCCGCGCCGGTGAGCCGCCGCGCACCCTCGCAACCTGGGGCGCAACCTCGCTCCTCTATCGCGCTGCCGGCTTCAGCTACCGCGTCGACCACGGCGCATTCTTCCAGGTAAATCGCTGGCTAGCCGATGCCCTCGTTGACGCGGTCGTCGAACCCGTCACCGCCAAGCAGCCCGGCTCGCTCGCCTGGGATCTCTTCGCCGGCGTAGGCCTGTTCGCGTGCCGCCTTGCCGCCGCGTTTGATCGTGTCATTGCCGTCGAATCCGCCCCCGCCGCAACCGCCGCTCTGGCCCACAACCTCAGCGCCACAACAGCAACCGCCGTCCACGCCGATACACGCACATTTCTCCGCCGCAATCTTCACGGCGCGCGTCCCGATCTGATCATCCCCGAACTCATCGTCATGGACCCGCCCCGCACCGGCCTCGGCGCCGAAGTCTGCGCCATGCTTGCCCAGATCGCCGCGCCTGCCCTTGTCTACGTCTCCTGCGATCCCGCCACCCTCGCCCGCGATCTTCGTGCGCTCCTGGCCTCCGGCTACGCGGTCCAGTCCGTCACTCTCGCCGACCTCTTCCCCCAAACGTTTCATCTCGAAACAGTGGTTCATCTGCGGCGATCCTGATACCCTTTACCCCATAGATCCATTTCAATTTTTCGGGCCTGATGGAATCCGACCGCCCCAACTCCGTGCGTCATGCAACGGGCTTCTGCGCCGCACCGCTCTTCCATGCCGCGTGGCTCTTCGCGCTGGGCATCGTCGCCGCCAGATACCTCTGGCTGCGCCCCGGCTTTGTGTTGATTGCGCTCATCCCCGTTGCCGCGTTGTGCGCCGTAGCGGCGTGGCGCGCACTGCGCATCGCCTGGCTCCCTCTCGCGCTGCTCTGGCTGCTGCTGGGTACCTGGTGCGCAGAGATGCAGCCCCAGCCCGCGCCGGCGCCCACCCTTGACACGCTCTCTAACGGCCTTCTGCGCACCGTAGTAGGAACCGTCGTGAGCACCACGCCGGTACGCGCTGAAATCGAGCAGGACAACGTAGCCGGCCCCTCATTCACGGAACCCTCGCAGCGCGTCGATCTCCGCGTCAGCAGCCTTGAAGTCGTCACCGACACTCAGGACGCGCAAAAGCCCATGCAGGGCACAGTACGCCTCACCGTTCGCTGGCCTGTAAATCAAGTAGCGCGCGCCAAACAACACGCCTTCCATTGCGGCGAGCGCATTCGCGCCGTCGTTCGCCTGCGCACGCCTGAAATCTATCGCGACCCCGGCGTCTGGAGCTACACCGACTACCTGCTCAATCAGGGCATCACTTCCTCCTCATCCGTGTACTTCCGCGACGTTCATTCCCTGGGCGCCACATCGGCTGTGCCATTCTCCTGCCGTGTCGCTGCCTGGCAGCATGCCACCACGTCGCGCCTGCTCGCATTGCCCGCGGCCATGCAATGGCTGCCGCCGGCGCTCCGCCTCAGTGCCAATGACACCGCCATGCTCGCCGCCATGGTCGCCGGCGACCGCACTTATCTCAATCACGATCTGCGCGCAGGCTTCGAGCGCACCGGCTCCTTTCACATGCTCGTGGTTTCGGGCTTCCATCTCGCCATCGTTGCCGGCTGCATCTTCTGGATCACCCGCCGTCTGCGCCTTCCCCGATTCCCCGCCACGCTCGTCACGCTCTTCGGCTCATTCGCTTACGCGCTCTTCACCGGCTTCGCCACACCCGTGCAGCGCGCACTCTGGATGATCGCGCTCTACCTGCTCGGCCGCCTCGTCTTCCGCGAACGCAACGCCATGAACACCATCGGCTTCGCCGCGCTCTGCCTGCTCGTCATCAGCCCGCGCAGCGTCTTCGATGCCAGCTTCCAGATGACGCTGCTCGCAGTCGTCGTTATCGCCGGCATCGCCGCTCCGCTGCTGCAATCAACCGTGCATCCCTACCTCGCCGCAACACGCGACCTGCGCCTGACCGCACTCGACGTCAAACTAGCCCCGCCCCTCGCCCAATTCCGCGTAACCCTGCGGATGCTCGCCACGCGCCTGCAGGCCGCCGCATCCAGCCGCTTCGCCTGGCGCGTCTTTCCGTGGACCGTCCGCTTCTCGCTCCGCATCGTCGAACTGGTAGTCGTTTCCTGCGTCGTCGAACTGGCCATGACGCTCCCCATGGCCGTCTACTTCCACCGCATCACGTTGTTCGCGCTGCCCGTAAACCTGCTCATCCTGCCGCTCCTCGGCATCCTGCTGCCGGCCGCGCTGCTCATGTTGCTCCTGCTCATCCTCTGGCCCGCAGCCGCCGTGCTTCCCGCCATCGTAGTCGCGCTGGTCCTTCACATCGGCGTCGGCCTTGTGCATCTCTTCGGCTCCATGGCCTTCGCGGATCTGCGCATCGCCACCCCGCTTCTTTGGCAAACAGCCGCCTTCTGCGCTTTGCTGGCCGCCGCCATCGCTCTCGCCTGGCGCGGACGTTGGCCGCGCCGCGCCGCCTGGGCCGTCCTGCTGCTCGCCGGCATCGTCGCCGTAACGCCGCGCCCCATCGAGCGGCCCCACAACGCCATGCTCATGGAAGCCATCGACGTAGGCCAGGGCGACTCGCTCCTGCTCATCACACCCGACGGCAAAACCCTCCTCGTCGACGGCGGCGGCTTCGGCGGAGGCCCGCACCAGGCAGTGCAGAACTTCGACATCGGCGAAGAAGTCGTCTCACCCACCCTCTGGGCGCGCGGCATTCACCACCTTGACGCCGTCGCCATCAGCCATGCCCACTCTGACCACATCGGCGGCCTGCCCGCCGTCCTGCGTAACTTCCATCCCAGCGAACTATGGGTAGGCAACAACCCTCCCATTCCCGCCTACAAAGCGCTCCTCGCTGAAGCCGTCAGCCTTCACACCCGTATCCGCACCTTTCGCGCCGGTGACTCCTTCACCTTCGGCGACACGCGCATCCATGTCCTCGCGCCCTTCCGCAACTACCGTCCCGGCCCCCAGCCCGCAAACGACGATTCCATGGTCCTGCACGTAACCTACAAAGACACATCGGTACTGCTTGAAGGTGACGCTGAAGCGCCCATCGAAAAGCGGATGCTCTCCGAGCCCGACCTCACCAGCACGCTGCTCAAAGTTGGTCATCACGGCAGCATGACCTCCACGCGCCCTCCGTTTCTGGCGCGCGTGGCCCCGCACTGGGCAGTCATCTCCTCCGGCCTGCACAATCGCTACGGCCTTCCCCGAGAGGAGATACTCGAAGAACTCCAGGCCGCTCATGTGCGCACGTACATCACCGCAGTCAACGGCATCACCTGCTTCCGCCTCAACGGAAAAACCGCCACAGCCGACCCCGAATGCGGCCTCCCCCAGGCGCCGAACAACTCAAGCGCAAACTGGTTTTAGCTCAAAATGAAAAGGGCCCGGCGCAGCGGACCCTTCATTCCTGAACACAGCGACAAAAATAGCCGCACATGAATCGCATTTGCACTGTAACAGGGCATGACTTCAGTCGTGCCGAAAACAACTCCAAGCATCACGGGCTTTAGCCCCTGCAAATGCAAACATGCGCATTCATCTATTGCGCTGTACTTCCCGCGCGCAGCCGGTATCGGCCCCGCGCCCGTCTACGGCAACTCTTCCAGATGAAACTTCCTGAACGTAATCTGGTACCCCTCGGCCTCCAGCCCCACGTAGCCCTTCTCCATTGTCAGGTGCAGCGTGTTCACCAACTTGCCATTCACTGCCAGCGTGCACGTCTTGCCCACGCAGTGAATATTGAACGCATTCCACTGGCCCACCGGCTTTACGCGGTTTTCCGTCATCTCTTTCTGCAGATTCACGCGCTTAATCTTGCCGTCCACCAGCATATTGGCAAAAATGTAGCCGCCGCCTGGTGAAGTCTGCGCCTGGTGCCAGATCGCTCCATCCTTGTTGTTGCGGAAGAACACGCCGCTGTTGTACTTCGTCATCCCGGGAACCGGCGTAATCCGCCACTCCACCTTGAAATCAAAGTTGGCAAGCTCATGGTTAAAGCGCAGCCACTCGTGCCCCTTATTCCCGTCGCACACAATCTCGTGCTTCTTCGCGTTGATGTGCCACTGGTCCACCTTGATCGCAGGGTCGGTAGGTGGAATGGGAATGCGCGTCCACGCCTTCTGGTAATCCTTGGGAAACATGTTGATCGTCTGTGCGGAAGCCACTCCTGCTAAACACGTTGCCGCAAACAAAAGCAATGCAACCCGCGCCGCCTTGCCGGCGCACACGCTCTCTGCAAAATTTCGAAATCTGGAAATGCTCATCCACCCCCCTGGGAATGCGGTTTTTTGAAATAAAGTGGTCTTACCAGAATCGATCCGCACGAATTCTATCACCGCGGCCCATTCCGCCGTCTCGCCCTCAGTAGACAAACGGAATCATCTTCCGCGTCCTCCGCGCCCACTCGTCGAACTCCGCGCCGTAGTGCTCGCGCAGATGCGCATCCAGCACCGGCACGTTGACAAAAACGAAGCCGCACAGCATCAGCACCGGAATAATCACCGTAATCCAGCGCCCGGCCAGCAGGCAGAGACCGGAGAAGGAAAGCAGGTCGCCAAAATAATTCGGGTGGCGAATGTGGCGGAAGAGTCCCCCCGTGTAGAGCTTGCCGCCGTGGTCGGGACACTGCTTCCACACGTTCCGCTGGTACTCGGAATAGGTGTTCGTCCACGACCCCAGCAAAAACAGCACCGCGCCATCGAACCCCAGGAAGCCCAGGGCAGCCGGGTTCGTGCCGCCGGCAATGGCCAGCAATACGTAGACTGCGAACACCCACGGCGCAATCGTAAAAACCTCCGCCCAGCTCATGCCGCGTTTGAGAAAAACAAACTCCGTGAACAACAATCGGACGAAGTAGATGCTCAGCGCAACCGCCAGAACCGCGCGCCGCACCACGTCGCCAACCATCCAATCCCGGCCGAACCATGCGCCGGTAGTGGCAATGCCACCACCAAACAGCAGCCACCATGCCACGGCAACACAACACGCCACAAGGATCGCGAGCGTCATACGCTGCGCCCTCGACGCTCCGGTAACCCCGTACATCTGCTGCTGGAGAGATTGCTTCGGCATAACCCGTCACCTCCGCAGATCATTGTCGCTCAGGCAGACGTATTTCCAAAGATAAAGATGTTTACTAAAAGCAATCGGCCCGCCCCTTGAGAAAGGAGCAGGCCGACTGATTGCAGTCTGATTTTGCCTTACGCCTTGGCCGCCGTCAACGCCCCCAGGTCCGCCGCAATCTTCTCGGTCGTGAAGGCTTCAAAGACGTCGCCGTTCTTCAAGTCGCTATAGTTGGCGATGCCGATGCCGCACTCCATGCCGTTGGTCACTTCGCGAACATCGTCCTTGAAGCGCTTGAGCGAGCCAATCTTGCCCTTGAAGATCTGGTCGCCGCCGCGCAACACCTTCACTTCCACATCCCGGCGGATCACGCCGTCCAGCACACGGCAGCCGGCGATGGTGCCCACCTTGGGAATACGGAAAACATTGATGATCTCCGCACGGCCCAGGTAGTTCTCTTTGAAGGTGGGCTCCAGCAGTCCCATCATGGCCAGGTGAATCTCGTCCTGCAGCTCGTAAATAATCGAGTGTAGGCGAATCTCGACGTTCTCCTGTTGCGCCAGATCGGCGGCCTTGCGCTCGGGGCGCACGTTGAAGCCGATGATGATGGCATTGGAGGCCGTTGCCAGCAGCACGTCGCTCTCCGTGATCGATCCCACGCCGGAGTGGATGACCTTGATGCGCACCTTCTCGGTCGACATCCTGACCAGCGAATCGGCCAGCACCTCCACCGATCCGGTCACGTCGCCCTTGATAATCAGCGGCAGATCCTTCACTCCCGCTTGGCGAATCTGCTCGGCCAGACCTTCCAGTGAAACGCGCGAACTCTTGGCCAACTGCGCCTCGCGCTCCTTCATCTTGCGGTACTGCGCAATGCCCTTGGCCTTGTCGCGGTCGGCAACCACCAGGAATGTGTCGCCCGAATCGGGCAGCGATTCCAGACCCAGCACCTCCACAGGCGTCGACGGGCCTGCTGCTTCGAGCGAGCGCCCGCGATCGTCGAACATGGCGCGGACCTTGCCGAAGGTGTTGCCCACAATGTAGCTGTCATTCAAGTGCAGCGTGCCATCCTGCACCAGGACCGTCGCAACGGCGCCGCGTCCACGGTCGAGCTTGGCCTCAAGCACTGAGCCGATGGCCTTGCGGCCCGGCGTCGCCTTGGGCGCCTTGATATCGCTGACCAGGCAGATCATCTCCAGAAGCAGATCCAGATTCATATGTTTCTTGGCGGAGACCTCGACGAAAACCGTGCTGTCCTGTCCGGCGCCTGCCCACTCTTCCGGGATCAGGCCGCGGTCGGCCAACTGCTTCTTCACCCGATCGGGATTGGCCTCGGGCTTGTCGATCTTGTTCACCGCCACAATCATCGGTACTTCGGCGGCCTTGGCGTGATCAATGGCTTCCAGCGTCTGCGGCATTACGCCGTCATCGGCGGCCACCACGATCACAACAATGTCCGTCACCTTGGCGCCGCGGGCACGCATGCGTGTAAATGCCTCGTGGCCCGGCGTGTCCAGGAAGACAATCTCGCGGCCCGAGGCCGGCGAGCCTTCCTTGGCAAAACGAACCTTGTAGGCGCCAATATGCTGTGTGATGCCGCCCGCCTCGCCTGCCGCCACATCGGTTTCGCGAATCGCATCCAGCAGCGAAGTCTTGCCGTGATCCACGTGGCCCATAACCGTCACCACCGGCGACCGCGATACTTCCAGTTCGTCAATGTTCTCGGCTTCCAGAACCTGTTCGATCGCCTGGTTGGCAATCTCTTCTTCGTAGGTGATCACGTTCGCGCCGGCGCCAAACTTCGCCGCCACGTCCTTCACCATCTCCGCGTCCAGTGACTGGTTCACGGTAACGAAAACCCCGCGCATCAACAGCATGGCAATCAGGTCCTTGGCGCGGATCTCAAGCTTCTCGGCCAGGTCCTTCACGCTGATACCTTCGGTCACGGTAATCTCGCGCGTAATCGGCACCGGCTCTGCGTTGTATGCCATACCGCCATAGCGTGGCGGCGGCACAAAGCCCTTCATTGGGCCTTCCTTCACCTTCGGATACTGCTGGCGGCCGCGGCGGCCGCGTCCGGCTGAAGCACGCTGCGGGCGGGCTGGAGCGCCTGGCGGCGGACCACCAGCCATGGGCCGCGGGCCGCCAAAACCTGGACGGGCACCGTAGCCCGGACGGCCGCCATAACCCGAGCCTGGCGCGCCCGTTGGAGCGCCGGTGGGTGAACTGCGCGTCGGATGCTTCGGCCGGGGTCCGGTGGGATGGAATTGCCCGGGGGGCCGTTGCGAATAGCCGCCTGAAGGCCGGCGATCGAAAATCGGTTTGCCGCGCTGAAGACCTGTGCTCCCCGTTGAACGTGTCGGCGGAGGCGTCGGCGTCGGCACAATGGAAGCCTTGTACACCGGACGAGGACCGGTCTGCGGCATCACCATCCGCCGTGCGGGTGGGGCCGGCGCAGCAGGCTTGGCTGGAGTCTGAGCTGCCGGCGCAGCCGCGGTTTCCGCTTTCCCCGCCGGCGGAGCAGCGGCAGCGGGCGCCTGAGGTGCGGCAGAAGAAGCAGCAGCGGCGGCCGGTGGTGCTGCAGGCTGCTCGGCAACAGGAGCAGGCTTCTCAGGAGCGGCAGGAGCTGCTGTAGCAGCCGCAGGCGCGGTCGGCGCAGCGGCGGCCGGTCTGGCCGGTGCAGCCGGCTTTTCTTCTTGCGCCGCGGGATGCGTCGGCGGCTTGGCCGGTGCGGTGGGCTTGACCACCACCACGTGCTGAGGAGCCGCCGTGGCAGAACGCGACTTTGAGGCTGTGCCTGACGGTGCTTTCGCAACTACGGGGCCAGACGGAGGACGCGAGACGATCGCAGGCGTACCGGGAGGATGCGCAACAATGGGCGGGGCCTGCCGCGGCTGGGGAACAATCTTGCGCGGCTGAGGACGTGCCGGCGCGGCCGGAGGAGCGGCTGGAGCGGACCCGGCAGTCGGCTTGGCGTGTGCTGCAGCCTTGGGAGCGACCGTTACCTGCGGTTTCGCAGGCAGGTGGCTGCGCCGCGCCTCTTCTTCCTGTTCCTTCTTCTTGGCCAGAATGGCCTTCAGCGCGTCGCCCGGCTTGGAAATGTGCGACAGGTCGACTTTCGGCGTGATTTCCTGTCCGTGCGGCCCACGCTGCGCCTGCGAACCCGTATGGCCGGCTGACCGCGCTCCAGATCTAAAACGTGCGCGAACCTTGGCCGCTTCTGCCTCATCAAGCGAGCTGGAGTGGGTTTTGCCTTCGGCAAGGCCCAGTTCTCCCAAAATATCAAGAACTCCGCGGCTCTTGACTTCCAATTCGCGCGCCAGATCGTTGATTCGAATCTTGCTCATCCGCCTCTTTTCAAATTGTCCGCTACCCAAAGCCCGCTAGATGCTCATGGCTACCTCACGGCAATGGCTGCTTGTTGCACTTTCATTATCACCCGATGGCTGTTGACGGCGAGGCATCTCATGCATCGTCTTCATCAGCCACCTCACTGCTTACGAACTTACTCATCGTTCTCTCGCTTGCCGGCCGCGCTTTCTTCTGCTTCCGGCTCCGTCACTTCTTCCTGGCCCGCTTCCTCGCCCGCTGCTGGAACACTTTCAACAGCCTCCTCGGCGGCGGTCAGGCTCTCGGCCTCCGCCTTCTCCTCGGCCTGCGTCTCCGTGTCCGCATCGCTGGCGGCCAGATCGTCCGTCTCCGCCTTTGCGGCGCGAACGCTTTCGGCCTCTTCCAGCGCCTCGGCGGCGTTTTCCGCTGTCGCCTCAGCACTATCCACGGCCGCAGCGGGAGTCTCCACCTCAACCGCGCCCTCAACCGCCTCCGTGGCGGCCGGCTCTGTCGGCGCAGCGGGCGGAGCCACTTCGCCCTCTTCAAAGTGTCCAAAGTAGTGGCGAACAGCCACGCTGATTCTCTCCAGCGTCTTCTCGCCAATACCCGGAATCTCTTCAAGCTGCTCGGGTGTCATATCGGCAAGCGATTCCACGGTGGTCACGCCGGCGGCAACCAGCTTCTGAATAATCCCATCGCCCAGCTCCGATACCTGCTCGATCGGCGTCGTGGGCCCGCCGGAAAGCGCCTGCATCTGCTGCTCCACTTCCTGGCGCTTTTCCTCTTCGCTCTTGATGTCGATCTTCCAGCCCAGCAGCTTGGCCGCAAGGCGAACGTTCTGGCCCTTCTTTCCAATGGCCAGTGAAAGTTGCGTGTCGTCGACAATCACCTCGAGCTGCTTTTCGCCCAAATCCGTAATCGAAACGCGGCTGACCTTCGCCGGCTGCAGTGCCTTCTCCGCAAAGGTCGTAATCTCTTCGCTGAACTCGATAATGTCGATCTTTTCGCCGCGCAGCTCCCGAATAATCGACTGCACGCGCATGCCCTTCATGCCCACGCAGGCGCCCACCGGGTCCACGTCCTTGTCGCGCGACTGCACGGCAATCTTCGTACGCTCGCCGGCCTCGCGCGCAATCGCGCGAATCACCACCGTGTTGTCGTAGATTTCGGGTACTTCAGACTGGAACAGGTTCTGCACCAGCTCCGGCGCCGCACGCGAAACAATCACCTGCGGCCCCTTCGCCGCGCGATCCACCTTCAGCAGCACCACGCGCACGCGTTCGCCCACTGAAAACTGCTCCAGCCGCGACTGCTCGCGCTTGGGGCACCGTGCTTCGGCCTTGCCCAGGTCGAAAATAATGTCCTGGCCTTCAATGCGCTTCACCGTCGCATTCAGCACTTCCTTCTCGCGGTGCGCATACTCCTGGAAGACCGTGTCCCGCTCCGCCTCGCGCACCTTCTGGAAGATCACCTGCTTGGCAAGCTGCGCCGCAATGCGGCCCAGTGGACTCGTATCGCGATAGAGCCGGATCTCGCTGCCCACTTCCACGCCCGGAGCCAGTTCGCTGGCTTCGGTCAGGGTAATCTGGTTCACCGGGTCTTCCACCTGCTCCTCGTCGGCGACCACGGTCTTATAGATATAGGCCGTAATCTCCCCTGTCTCCCGGTTCAGCTCCCCGCGCATGTTTTCCTGGGTCTTGTAGTACTTGCGGGTGGCCAGGGCAATGGCTTCCTCAACAGCCCCAACCACAATGGTCGGGTCAATGCCCTTCTCCTGGCTCAAAAGCTCGATGCTCTGGTACAAAGCACTTGCCATATTCGGATCTCTCGCCGGCTCCCCGCTCCGGATTCCCCCGAAACAGTACCGCAGCCGGTTCACTTAGCATTTGAAGCAGTGGATTGCATCCCCGCTGCTTGATTCCGGTTTCCAGGAGCCCGAGGCGCCCGGCTAAGCGTTCAAATCTCCGGCGCCAATTGCGCCTTCTCGATATTGCTCAAGGCAATTTCAACCGTATCCACGCCCGTCTTGCGGCTCTTGCTGTTTTGCCTCACGGCCGTCAAATCCAGCGTGATACCGTCGGCGCCACCGGCAATCAGGCGTCCCTGCCAG
Organism: uncultured Acidobacteriota bacterium; assembly: GCA_963830225.1. Taxonomy (GTDB): domain Bacteria; phylum Acidobacteriota; class Terriglobia; order Terriglobales; family Acidobacteriaceae; genus Telmatobacter. The sequence goes on from CAWHLO010000003.1 coordinate 433,270, forward strand.
TGCCTGTTATTGCGGACCGGCTCGAAGGTTCGCACCTTCACAAGACAGCCCACAAAGCGTTCAAAATCCTCCCGCTGGGTCAGTTTCCTGTCCAGCCCCGGCGAACTGGCCTCGAGCGTATACTCCGCGCCCGGAACCAGCTCTTCCACATCCAGCAGCACGCCAAAATCCCGGCTGAAAGCTGCGCAATCCTCATGGGTTACGCCGGACAACTGCTCTACGCTCAACCGGCCTTCCACCAGCCGCTCCGGCAATCCCTCCGCCCCGGCCTCGATTGCCGCCTTGAGCTGTGCCCGCCCTTCGGCGTTCTTTTCAAGGTAGATGCGAAGCACTCGATCCTTCGTCGAGCCGGTGAACTCCAGGTCCACCACATCCAGCCCGTGCGAAGCGGCTACCCGCACGGCCGCAGCCCGTATTTCGTCCAGCCGTACCGCCATCAATCCCGTCTCGTCCGCGACTTCACAGGCTGCGGAAAAATCTGAACTACGCAACGTCCTGTAACAGGGCACGACTTCAGTCGTACCCGAACTGCCGCAAAATCAATGGGGCTTTAGCCCCTGAAGAGTGCTTCGGAGGCCATCTTCGCTTCCGATTCACCCTTTTTCCGCATTCTGCCCGGCCGCTCGCCGGTCGCCACGGCCACATATTCTGTCCGCAGCCTCTCTCAACCGCGCCGGCCCTTGAAATTCACCACAAATAAAAAGTGGGCTCTGAGCCCACTCATCTCTCCGCCACCCGGTGCGTTCACGGTCAATTGTGGCGGACAAACGTGTCTGCCTCTTTAGAATACGGCTAAATGCCCGGGAATTCAACGGGCAGACCCGCCCTCGAGCGCACTTTCCGGTCCCGCACCCTGTGCAAAGCAACGTCTGCGGGGGTCAATCTCTTGTGACGGCCCTCATATTCCCCGCCCTTTCCATCTGCATACCATCCCTCGAAAGCCAGGAAATGCTCTAAGATGTTAAAGTACGCACATACACTCCAGTGGCTCAAACGCCTGAAGCGGAATACGTCCTGAATCATGCTTGAAAAGTTCCTGAATATCTTCCGAATCCCTGACCTGCGTAAGCGGGTGTTCTTCACCTTTGGCATCCTCGCCGTTTACCGGCTTGGCGCGTGGATCCCCACGCCTGGCGTTGACACTGCAAAGCTTGCCCTTCTCTTTAACGCACAGAACAGCTCGGCCCTCGGTCTCATGGACCTGTTCAGCGGCGGAACTCTGCGCCGCATGGCCATCTTTGCGCTGGGCATCATGCCTTACATCACTGCGTCCATCATCTTCCAGCTCCTGGCCGTGGTCTATGAGCCGCTGGCGCGCGTCGAGAAGGAAGGCGAACTGGGCCGCCGGAAGATTACGCAGTGGACCCGCTACCTGACCGTGGTCCTGGGCGTATTACAGTCCATCGGCATCGCCGCCATTCTCACGCGGCAGGGCCTCGTCCTGCACCCCGGCATCGGCTTTGACCTGCTGACCATCCTTACCCTCACCGCCGGCACCACCTTCATCATGTGGCTCGGTGAGCAGATCACTGACCGCGGCGTCGGCAACGGTATGAGCTTGCTCATCTTCGCCGGCATCGTCGCCGGACTCCCCGGCGGCGTTATGGACATGTGGCAAAAGGTGGAGACCCAGTCCTGGGGCGCATTTACTCCCGGAGTCGTGATTCTGCTCCTGGTCGCCATGTTGGCCGTCGTCGCCTTCATCGTCTACGTCGAGCGCGCCGAACGCCGCGTGCCCATCCAGAGCGCGCGCCGTATTGTGGGCCGCCGCATGATGGGCGGTCAGGCCAGCCATCTGCCGCTCAAGGTCAACTCCGGCGGCGTCATGCCCATCATCTTTGCCCAGTCCATTCTCTCTGCGCCCATGCTGCTGGGCACCTCGTCGTTCGTGCAGAACAACCGCTTCCTGCACTCCATCTATGAAGCGCTCCAGCCAGGCTATCCCTGGTACATTCTGCTGACCATCCTGGGCATCGTCTTCTTTGCGTATTTCTATGTCTCCATCGTGATGAAACCCGACGATATTGCCGACAACTTCCGCAAGTCGGGATCCTTCATCCCCGGCATACGACCCGGCAAGCGCACCTCAGACTTCATCAACGACATTCTGACCCGCGTTACGCTGGTGGGCGGAATCTATCTGGTCCTGGTGACGCTGCTGCCCACTTGGCTCATCTCAGGCATTCGCTTTGACAAGTTTTGGTTGATTGGTCACTTCTTTGAAAGGCTGCCCAACTGGGTGATTCACGGCATGGGGGTCAATTTCTACTTCGGGGGCACGTCACTGCTCATCGTGGTCGGCGTGGCCATGGATACGATCAATCAGATCGAATCGCAGCTCGTCATGCGGCACTATGACGGCTTTTCCCCGCGCTCCGGTCGAGTACGCGGAAGGAAAACCTGGTAATGTCGTCGTCGACAGTTTCTTCAGAAAGTGGCCGGGCAGCGGGTTCGAAATCAGGAACCGTTCCCGGCCCGATTCTTTTATTGGGCGCTCCCGGAGTGGGAAAGGGAACGCAGGCAAAAGAACTGGTCAAGTGGTGGGGCATTCCGCAAATCTCCACTGGCGATCTGCTTCGCGCCAACGTGGCCCAGGGCACGCCGCTGGGAAAGGCCGCCAAGGCGATCATGGCCCGCGGCGAGCTGGTTCCCGATTCCATGGTCGAAGATATGGCGGATCACCGCCTTCGCCAGCCGGATACCGCCAATGGCTACATCCTCGACGGTTTCCCGCGCACCCTCCCGCAGGCCGAATGGCTCGATAATCGCCTCGCCGGACAGTCCCTGCCCGTGGTTGCCGTCAGTATCCGTGTGGATTATAATCAGTTACTGCGCCGCATTACCGGGCGCCGGAATTGTCCTGTCTGCCAGACCATCTATAACGTCCACGTGAATCCCCCCAAACGGGATGGAATCTGTGACTTAGAAGGTGCGGCGCTGGTTCAGCGAGCCGACGATACGGAAGAGGTTTTCAAAGAGCGCATGCGCGCCTATGAGGCCCTGACCGCGCCCGTCGTGGAGCACTACCGGGTCTTGGGACGTTTCGCAGAAGTGAATGGTGACCGGCCAATCGGTGAAATCGCGGCCGGAATTGTCGCCACCGTCGAGCGTTTGCGCAAGTAGCGCAGTCGCAAGGCGGCGGTTTGTGTGTCAGGAACACGCTTGCAGTTCGCAGCCTTCAGCCCGGCTCCGCGCATGCGGAAAAGGCCTGCTGAAAGCTGACAGCTGATGGCTGAAAGCTGAGTAGTTCGGTTGGCCGTAGTTTTAAAGTCGTCCCAGGAAATCGAGAAGATGCGCCGTGCCGGCCAGGTGGTCCGCGAGGTGCTTGAGCTGGTGCGCAGCAACGTTCATCCCGGCGCCACCACGTTCGACCTGGAGAAAGCGGCACAGGATCGGCTCGATCGGCTCCGCGTCAAGGCGGCTTTCAAGGGGTATCACGGCTTTCCATGCGTGCTGTGTACCTCGGTCAACAGTGAAGTGGTGCATGGCATCCCCTCGCCGAAGCGGGTCCTGAAAGAGGGAGACATCGTTTCGGTCGATTTCGGGGTGGTGGTAGACGGCTATTACGGCGATGCGGCCATCACCGTGCCGGTGGGCAAGGTGGCTCCTGAAGCAGCCCGCCTCCTCACGGTGACTGAGGCTTCGCTGCACGCGGGCATCGCGGCGGTAAAGCCCGGCAACACGCTCGGCGATGTGGGCGCAGCCGTGCAGGGCGTAGTTGAAAAGGAAGGCTTTTCGGTAGTACGCGATTTTGTGGGCCACGGCATCGGGGCAGCCATGCATGAAGAACCCCAGGTGCCGAACTTCGGCCAGGCCGGACGCGGCATGAAGCTGCGAACCGGCATGGTGATCGCCATCGAGCCCATGGTGAACGTAGGCAAGCCCGACGTCATGGTGCTCAACGACGGCTGGACGGCGGTTGCCAAAGATGGAAGCATGAGTGCTCATTTTGAGCACACCGTCGCCGTAACGGCCGACGGACCAAGAATTCTGACCGAATAGAAATATTCGGTCCAACGGCCGGCAGGCAAACAAGGCCGGCAGAAGTGGGATACGGTTTGTCGAAGGAAGATGCGATTGAGGTAATGGCGACGGTCGTTGAAACGTTGCCGAATGCCATGTTCAGGGTCAAGCTCGAAAATAACCACGAGGTGTTGACCCACGTCTCGGGAAGGATGCGCAAGAATTTCATCCGGATTTTGCCCGGTGACCGCGTAGCGGTGGAGTTGAGCCCCTACGACCTGAATCGCGGAAGAATCGTGTACCGCTACAAATGAAAAGCAGCTTTTAGCTTTTAACTCCCGGCTTTTTGGCTCTCATCTGCAAATGGAATTGCAGCAGAAAGAGCTAGAAGCTAGAGGCTAGAAGCTGGAAGCTGAAGTTAAGCGGAGAAGGGTAGAAAAAATGAAGGTCCGTGCATCGGTAAAAAAGATTTGCGTTAAGTGCAAAGTCATCCACCGCAATGGGGTCGTACGTGTAATCTGCGAGAACCCAAAGCACAAGCAGCGCCAGGGATAGTTTCTAATCCTGGCAGAGGGCGGAACCTCCAACACGAGGGAAAGAGAATTGGAAATTGGGATCGGAAACCGGGAATCACGCGATAGCGTCAAAGCTGTTCCCTGCTCCCTGTTCCCTATTCCCTGCCTTTAGGGGCTAGTTAGCTTGAGTCAAGGCTTGCGATGAACCCCGGAGATCTTCCGCATAACCCGTGCGAACCGGTTGAGGCCGGAGGCACACAACCTGAAACGAAGGAATTTCCATGGCACGTATTGCTGGCGTCGATCTGCCCCGCAACAAGCAGGCACGCATCGCGCTCACTTACATCTTCGGGATCGGCAATCCTCGTGCGCTCAAGATTCTGGACAAGGCGAATGTTGACGCCTTCAAGAAAGTTCAGGACCTGGGCGAAGAAGAGGTGAACCGCATCCGTCAAGTCATTGAGGACGAGGGAGACGTCGAAGGCGATCTGCGCAAAGACACCTCCATGCACATCAAGCGCCTCATTGACATCCAGAGCTATCGTGGCACCCGCCACCGGCGTTCGCTGCCGGTTCACGGGCAGCGCACCCACACCAATGCCCGCACTCGCAAGGGCCCGCGCAGGGGCACGATTGCCGGCAAGAAGAAAGCGACGGCGAAGACCTAATGGCTAAAGCGAGCAAAAAGGGCGGAGCCGGAAAGGCCGCCAAAAACAAAAGGTTCAAGAAGCGCGAGCGCAAAAATGTGCCCTTCGGTATTGCGCACATCCAGGCCTCGTTCAACAACACCATCGTCACCATCACTGACCAGATGGGCAACACGCTGAGCTGGAAGAGCGCCGGGTCGCTTGGCTTCCGCGGATCGCGCAAGGGCACTCCCTTCGCGGCGCAGCAGGCCTCCTCGAACGCAGCCAGCATGGCGCGTGACCATGGTCTTCGCGCGGTCGATGTCCGCGTCACCGGTCCGGGTTCGGGTCGCGAGTCGGCCATCCGGGCGCTTGCCTCCAACGGCATCGAAGTCAGGTCCATCCGCGACGTGACTCCGGTTCCGCACAACGGCTGCAGGCCGCCAAAGCGTCGCCGCGTCTAAGAAACAGCCTCTAGCTGTCAGCTTCTAGCTACTAGCTTTTCCAGGTCGAGCCCATCGTCGGGTTCTCACAAGAGAAGCTAGGAGCTAGAGGCTAGAAGCTGGAAGCTGGAAACAACGGATCGTGAAGAAGCGCAACCGGCGCGTAAAGCGATCGTCATCCGAAGTCAGGAGAGAAAATGGCACGTTATACCGGAGCAGTATGCCGCCTTTGCCGTCGTGAAGGCACCAAGCTTTTTTTGAAGGGCACCAAGTGCACCTCTGACCGCTGTCCCCTTGAGAAGCGCAACTTCCCCCCGGGACAGCACGGCAAAGACCGCCGGGCGAAGATCGTGGGCTATGGCCTCCAGCTGCATGAGAAGCAGAAGGCCAAGCGCATGTACTTCACCCTTGAAAGCCAGTTCCGCGAATACTACGAGAAGGCCAGCCGCGCCACCGGCGTCACCGGCGAGCTGCTCATCCAGCAGCTTGAGCGGCGCCTCGACAACGTGGCCTTCCGCCTGGGATTCGCCATCTCGCGCCGGCAGGCCCGGCAGGTCGTCCGCCACGGCCACGTCACCGTCAACGGCCGCAAGGTGAACATCCCTTCGTTCCAGGTCAACGTCGGCGACGAGATCGCCGTCGGCGAAAAGGGCAAGAAGCTGATCATCGTCGAGCAGGCCTCGCAATACGCTGCGCAGAACCCCTTGCCCCCGTGGCTGGAGATGAATTTCGAGACCCTCACCGGTCGCGTAGTCACCCTGCCCAAGCGCAACGACGTCAACCTCCCGGTCAACGAGCAGTTGATCGTCGAGTTGTACAGCAAGTAACAACAGCTCCTGGCGCTAGCTTCTAGCTCCTGGCTTTTTCGTTCCAGCGGATACCGTTTCGGACTTCGCACGAAGAGCTAGAGGCTAGGAGCTAGCAGCTAGAAGCTGCATCTCAAACAAGGAGCACCAGCGCGGCCGCCGCAAAATGCATCGCGACGTACTCGCCGCGCGGAAACGGAAAAAGATATGTTGTGGAGAGGATTTCAGAAACCCAAGCGCCTGGCCGTCGATGCCGAAACACTCACCGACACCTACGGCAAGTTCAGTGCCCAGCCCTTCGAGCGCGGCTTCGGCACCACCATCGGCAACGCACTGCGCCGCACCCTGCTCAGCTCCATTGAAGGCGCCGCAGTCACCGCAATCCGCATTGAAGGCGTTTTGCACGAGTTCCAGTCCATCACCGGCGTGGTGGAAGACGCCACCGACATCATCCTGAATCTCAAACAGATTCCCTTCAAGCTCAACGGCGACGGCCCCAAGGCTCTCTACCTTCGCGCCGATCAGCCCGGTATCGTCACCTCCGGCATGATTGAAGCCGACGGCGACGTCGAGATTCTGGACCCCAATATCTACCTCGCCACCCTGTCGGAAGGCGGCAAGCTCGACATGGAAATGCGCCTCAAGCGCGGCCGCGGGTATGTTTCCGCTGACAAGAACTTCGACGCCGACCTCGGCCTGGGTTTCATCCCCGTCGATTCGGTGCACTCGCCCGTGCGCCGCGTCAACTACCTCGTCGAAGCCGCCCGTCTCGGCCAGATCACTGACTACGACAAGCTCACTCTCGAAGTGTGGACCAACGGAGCCGTGCTGCCCGCCGACGCCATCGGCCTCGCCGCCAAGCTCCTCAAAGACCACATGAACATCTTCATCAACTTCGAGGAAGAGATTGAGGCCGAAGGGCGCAGCGACGAAGGACGCGTCCTGCTGCGCAACGACAACCTCAACCGCTCGGTGGAAGAGCTCGAACTCTCGGTCCGCAGCTACAACTGCCTCAAGAACGCCAACATTCAGAGCATCGGCGAACTGGTGCAGAAGACTGAAGCCGAAATGCTCAAGACCAAGAACTTCGGCCGCAAGAGCCTCAACGAAATCAAGGAAATCCTCGCGCAGATGGGCCTGTCGCTCGGCATGAAGATTGACGAGCAGGGCAACGCGGTTCCGGGACCCACAAGCATCCCGCCCGCAACCGCCCTGGCTGCCAGCTACGGCCACTTCGACGAGGAAGACGAACCACTGGATTCGGTGGACCTGCAACTCCCCACCGAAACCGAGAACTTCTAAAGGCAGCTACTAGCTGCTAGCTCTTAGCTTGAGCGTGTTGGAACCTGCAGCCTCGGTTCCTATCTGCGAGTTGGAGAGTTAGCGGCTGGAAGCTGGTCAGGATTTCAAAAAGCTTCTCGATTCTGGCTATCCGGTGCAAGCACCACATTGCCGATTCCACGGCATTCGAGCTAGAAGCTAGAGGCTAGAAGCTAGGAGCTAGAAACATGCGCCATCGCAATGCAGGATTTAAGCTCGGACGCAACACCAGTCATCGCCGCGCTCTTTTGCGGAACCTGACAACGTCCGTCATCATGGAAGACCGCGTGGAGACCACCGTGGCCAAGGCCAAGGCGGTACGCCCGCAGGTGGAAAAGATGATCACCCTCGGCAAGAAGGGCGATCTGCACTCGCGCCGTCAGGCGCTCAGCTTTCTCCAGACCGACAAAGCCGTCTCGCGTCTGTTTGAAACCGTAGCCCCGCGTTACGGCGACCGCAACGGCGGCTATCTCCGCATCGTCCGCACCGGCTTCCAGCAGGGTGACGGTGCGGAAAAGGCATACGTCGAACTGCTCGGCGCGGAAAAGCAGCTTGAAGTCAAGCGCCAGAAGCGCGACGAGCGCAAGGCCCAGAAGCGCGCCGAACTCGAAAAGCAGCTCGAAGAAGAGAGCAAGGCAGCCGAAGCCGAAGGCGGCAGCGGAGATGAAGGCGGCGGAGGCGAGGGCGGCGAACACGCCGCTTAACAGCACGCCCGCAGTAGAAATATGGCTTTGAAAGGGCACAACTGGCAGGTCGGGGCTTCAATCCTGACCTGCCGAAAAACCATACATCAAAGGGGCTTTAACCCCTGAGGCTCACACGGGCGTCCGCCACAGCGGACGCCCATACTATATACAGAAAAATCCCTCTTACCGCCCCCGCCGCAGCCATTGCGGCCGCGCAAAACGCGCAACTCCGTACGCCACCAGACACATGAACAGGGCTCCGCAGCAGTCGAGCAGCACATCATAGGGGCTCCCCGTGCGATTAGGCAAAAAATGCTGGTGCAGTTCGTCGGAGCTGGCGATCAACGCAGTTCCCAGCACGGCAAGCATCGCATCGGACCAGAACCGCGAGCGCGGAAACGTCAGCCACCAGGCGCGCAGCCATGCCAGCCCCAGCGTCCCGTAGCCAAGAAAGTGCCCTGTCTTGCGAATAAAGAAATGAATCAAGCCCCATTGCGGATTGGTCACCGGCCCAAAAACCGACTGCCACAACCACCGCAGCGGTCCTGATGTCTCGTTCGCGCCGAACGTCCGCGACGACGACACCGCAATCAGCGCCACCATCAGTCCCACCGGCCACCACGCCTTGATCCAGAATCGGCGCCCGCGCCCGCTATTCGACATGGTAGTTGGGAGCCTCGCGGGTGATAATCACATCGTGCACGTGGCTCTCGCGCAGCCCCGCGCCGGAGATGCGCACAAAGCGCGCCTTCTGCTGCAGCTCCGGAATGCTGCCGCAGCCCACGTAGCCCATTCCCGAACGCAAACCACCCACAAGCTGGTAGACCATCGCCTCCAGTGGTCCGCGGTAGGGCACGCGCCCCTCAATCCCTTCAGGCACAAACTTTGCCAGCCGATTCTGCCCGTTGCGCTCGCGCTGCACCACGCCCTCCACCGGGGCCGCGGCATCCACCACGTCTGCCGATCCCTGAAAGTAGCGCTCGCCCGAGCCCTGGTTCATCGCCGTCAGCGACCCCATCCCGCGGTAGCTCTTGAAGCTGCGCCCCTGGTACAGAATCGTCTCGCCCGGGCTCTCGTCCACGCCCGCAAACAATGACCCGATCATCACCGAACTGGCGCCCGCCGCAATCGCCTTCGCAATCTCGCCGGAGTACTTGATGCCGCCGTCGGCAATTACCGGAATTCCGCGCTCCCGCGCCGCGCGCCACGCCTCTGAGATCGCCGTAATCTGCGGCATCCCCGCGCCCGTAACCATGCGCGTCGTGCAGATCGATCCCGGCCCAATGCCCACCTTGATCGCATCCGCGCCCGCGTCCATCAACGCCAGTGCGCCTTCATACGTCGCCACGTTCCCCGCCAGCAATTCCACATCCGGAAAGCGCCGCTTCACCTCGCGCACCGCTTCCAGCACCCGCGAAGAATGCCCATGCGCCGAATCAATCGCCAGCACATCCGCGCGCGCATTCACCAGCTCCGCGGCGCGTTCCAGGTAGTCGCCCGTGGCGCCAATCGCGCCGCCCACGCGCAGCCGGCCCTGGCTATCCTTGCTGGCATTGGGATATTTCAGCTTCTTCTGGATGTCCTTGACCGTAATCAGGCCCTTCAGCTCGTACTCGTCGCTCACCACCAGCAGCTTTTCCACGCGGTGCTGGTGCAGAATCAGCTCGGCCTGCTCCAGCGTCGTGCCCACGGGAACCGTAATCAGGTTCTCCTTGGTCATCACGTCGCCAATGGGAATATCCGTCCGCGTCTCAAAGCGCAGGTCGCGATTCGTCAGGATGCCGACCAGCTTCTTATTCCGCGTCACCGGCACGCCTGAAATCTTGTAGCGCCGCATCACTTCCAGCGCATCGGCAATCATCTGGTCCGGCCCAATCGTCACCGGATCCACAATCATCCCGCTTTCCGAGCGCTTCACCTTGTCGATCTCGCCCGCCTGGTCGGCAATCGGCAGGTTACGGTGCACAATCCCAATACCGCCCTGCTGCGCCATGGCAATCGCCATACGCGACTCGGTCACCGTGTCCATCGCCGACGAGAGCAGCGGCGTATTCAGCGTAATATTCTGCGTCAGTTGCGTCTGCGTGCTCACCTGCACGGGTACCACCTCGCTGTAGGAAGGCACCAGCAACACGTCGTCAAATGTCAGAGCTTCAGGTAAAGATTCAGGTAGCATCATGCGTTGATGCGCCTGGCGGCGCCGGAAATTTCCTCCCGGCACGGCAGGCGCTTGTTGACTATTGTAGCGGAGAGAGCCGCTCCCGCCGGCCCCGTGTGGAAATACAGCCCCCATCCCCGGCCAGCCCAGCCATCGTCAATTCCCCGCCCCCCAGGTCCTCAGCCCAGACCCTCCGGCCGGCTTACGCTTGAACCTCGTGATAAAGCCTGTACCGCTGATCCCGGATAGGCACAAAAGGCTGAAAACTCACCGGCGCCACCGCGGACTCTGCCCGCCACTGCTCCGACCCTTGCCCCATCTGCCGGGCGGCCAGCAACTGCGCGCGCGTAAAGCGGCTATCCGGCGAATTGATGCCGAAAAGCGTAAGCGGGCCGCAAAGCAGCGCCACCGTATTCGGGTGCTGCGCGTCCACCGCCTCCAGCCGCAGCGGCCTGTCGATCGTGTACTCGATGCGGTCGCCGTCCTTCCACTCCCGCTGAACCCGTGCAAACGATCCCGGACGCACTTCCACCTCCGCCTTCTTCCCGTTGACTGAAACCGACGTTCCCTTACCCGCCCACGCCGGCACGCGGAGAAACACAGCAAACGTTTCACTGCGGTCCGCATGGATCCGCATCTCCACATCCGATGTCAGCGGATACGCGGTGCGCTGTTCGATTGCCAGGTGCGCGCCGTTCTGCCGCCAGCTCGCCCGCGACGGAACAAACAGATTCACGTAAACCCCGTCCCCCGAGCGGAAATACGAACTGATCCCGTAATCCGCCGTAACCTGCGGAAACGTCCCCGAACAGCACGGCCACTGCACCGGATAGTAGACCTTCGATCCATGATTGTTGTAGTCGGAGTAGTAGAAGCTGAATCCCCCGTGCTGAATCGGCTTCGCGCCCAGAATGGTGTTGTAAAGCACCTTCTCCATGCTGTCGCCATAGCGGCTGTCGCCGGTAATGCGCATCAGGTAACGCACAATCTTGAAGTGCCCGTACGATCCGCACGGCGTCTCAAAGCTGGAGTGCGTCGTAGTCAGACTCTTGCCCAGCACTCCGCTGCCCGGCTCGCAGAATGCCTCGTTCGGTCCCCAGCCTCCGGTCGCAAAGCTCTGCTCCAGCACAAACTTCATGCCGTTCCGCGCCGCCCGCAGATGCTTCTCGCTGCCCAGCACAAGATACGCCTGCGATGCCGAACTCAGCGCGTTCACGTGGCTGTAAGCATGTCTGTGCGGAAGCACGTTGTCCCCGGCCGCCAGCGGATCGAAGTAGTCCTTGTCTTGCAGAAAACGCTCCGCCAGCGCCAGGTACCGCTTGTCGCCGGAGCGCTTGTACGCCAGAAAGAAATTCTCTGGCAGCGTATAGCTTTCGTCCCACGTAAATGAGATATTCGGATGCGGCCGCGCCGCCATCTCCGGCCGCGTCAGCGCATGGGCCGGCAGATACGGCAGCACCGCGTCGGCGGCCCGGCTCAGCGCCGGCAGCGCATTCGGGTCCTTCGCAAATTCATGCGCATCAATCAGCCCGCAGTTGCTCTTGTCGAACGTGTAAGCCGGCAGCGGATAGCCCACGTAAAACTTCGGCGAAATCGCCTTCGCAAAACCCTCCACAAGACGATGCACCTTCGCCTGCGTCGGCTTGTCGCCCGTAATCGCATAGGCGCGCGCCAGCCCGGAAAGATACTGCCCGAACGAGTGTCCCGGAATATATCCCGTCATATTATTAGGCGGATCGAACTCATCTGAAAAGCTGTACCACCCACCCATATCTTCGCCCGGCGCAGGCAGCCCCGCCTTCTGGCGGAACGGCTTCAGAAGCGAGTCCTCGTTGAGTGCGAGAAAGAACGCATGGTTCGCGCGAAACTGCTCCAGCATCGGCCCATCCAGCAGTTGCACATCGCCATAATCGAATTGATCCAGCTTGGTGGCGCCCGCATGAGTAGACGCCAGCGACTCTGCCAGGCTACCGCGGTCAAGTGCCATCAAGCCCGCGGCGCCGGCGCTGCTCTTCAAAAAATTACGGCGAGATAATTCTGAATTCATGATTCCTCCGCGATACCGATCATACGCCCCAAATCTCCAGGAACGGTTGTCATTCTTAGGCGAAGCCGAAGGATCCGCAGTTGTCTTTGAGACATTCCGCACCTCACCAACACTCAGTGTCCACATCGCTTGTGATCGGCCCATGATCCTGCTTGGTGTCCCGTAGCGACACATCGAAAATAGCCCCGGGTGAAACCCGGGGAACGCCTATGTACTTCAAAAAAGCATCTGTGCAATCCACATTCCGCCTTAAGCGCCAACAGTAGCGATAACGGGTAGCGGGGGCGGGCCTTCAAGAGTTTCGTTGCCGGGTTGATGAGCGTGCGCTTCGAGGCTGTCTCCGATTCAATCCACGAATTTGTCGCATCCACCGCAACATTTCAGGTGTCGCGGCGTGATCGGTGGCTCTCTCGGGTGACTGGCTGGCTCTCATCTCGCGTATTTGTTCGGGGCTCCAGGAGTGGGGAGGCTATCTGTGATTAGCGAGCCGTCGGCATGCGGCTGCTTGAGGGCAGAGGTCAACGTGATGCCGCTGCCGGCCACCTCCGTACCAGCGGCATGCGCAAACTTCAGAGGCAACTCGACCCGGATCCCAGGGGCGCCTCGTGTGATTCCCGCAGCAACCACATCCGTCTCCTGTTCGGCGCCTTCACCAATCACAATCGTCTGACCGGGCCGGAAGATGAAGGGGTGCGCAACTGGAATGAGCGTGGCTCCCGCGGCGGTCGCGTTTTCGGTCGTAGTTGCGCCAGGCGTGCCGACGGTGGCAATGGTTGCCGTCTCAACTTTCCCGCCGGAATCAATCAGTACCGTCTGGCCGGCGCTGAAACCTGCCACGCTCGCCACCTTAAGATTCTTCGCGCCAGGAACCGAAGCCACAGCCAAGTTCGTGAATGACGGCACATGGAAATCCCTGCAGTTGCTGTCGGTATCCGCTCCATCTGGATATCGCCCCGCGCTGAACCCTGCTTGTCCCACCCGCCGCGCCACGGCCACGATGCAGCCGCCTCCGGCCTGGTCTCCCTCGAGTGTGGCAAGCTCAGGACTTGCGATGGTCCCATTGGCGCTCGAGTTACTCTGCTGTGATCCATAGACCATCGCATCGACAACCACCGAGCCACTCGCATCCATCAGCGCAATGGAGCCGGCGCTTGGCGAGAGCACACTTCCAAACCATTGATTCGGGGCGCGACTTCCCTGATAGCCCGTTTTGGTTGCTGCTGCATCCAGAACTGGTGCGCCATACGCATGTCGGCGCTGAAGCGAGCGGCCCACCGTAACGCCGGATCCAAGCGCCTGCACCGCATCCCCGCTCTCGTGCGGGAAGCGAGTGGCTGGTGAAAAACTGATCCCCGTACCCACATCGGAGACATCCACGCCGGATGCATGATCGAGCCGCAGCGGATCCTTCAGTTCAATTCCTGTTCCATTGGCCCCGCCAGCGCCAACGCTCGCCACCTTAACAATCTCTTTGCGTTCGCCGGTACTGATGGTGAGGGTATCTCCAGCAGAGATGTTTGCGCCTGCCGCGAGCGCAATGTGGGTCGAGCCCGCCGATGCTGCTGCGGACAAAGTCGTCTGTGTCGCTGCCTTCCCGACCGCGGTCACGGTGGCAAGCTCATATTTGCCGCCGATGCCGATGCCAATCTCCTGGCCGGTCACAAACCCAGCGGTGCTCACCACGGGCAAATTCGTCGCACCAGCGGGAATCGTGAGCCGCGGCCCGGTCGATACCGGCGCAAACACCATGGTCATCGGCGCGGCCTCGGTGCCAACGGCTGCGATCGTTCGCAACTCGCCGTCAATCTCAATCTTCTGCCCCACAGCGAAGCCCGCGGCGCTCCGTACGTAAACGGTCCTGGCGCCCGCGCTCACGGGTGCAGCCAATCCGGAATCCGACAGCCCCAGCAGGTAAAAGCCGTGGGCTGCCAGCGAGGTCCCTTTGGGAATGGTTGCCAGCGCCACTGGAGCCCACTGGCTTCGCGTGCTCACCAGAGACCACTCGGAGATATCCACCGGCCTCGCCGATGCGTTATAGAGCTCGATGAACTGATCTGTCGAGTTCGAGCTGCCGCCAAAGCGGACCTCGTTGATCTTGACCGGCCATACGTTTCGCACGCGTTCCGTGGCGGTATCGGATTTCATGCCACCGGCAACGCCTCGCCACTCTGCCTTTGCAGTCAAAAACCCTGCGCCGGTAGCTGCCGGTGAGGTGAATCGAAAAATCGCACTCACGCTTGCATCCGGAGCAATGGCGCCAGCGAAGCTCTTCGCAGTTTCGCTCGTTCCTGATACAACAGCCCTCCATTGCCGGCTGGGCCCGGCAATGCTCAGCTTCACGCCGGTTACGGGCGCTCCGGAGGTATTGGTGAAGGTCTCGGTCACTGTCTGCGTCGATCCCGGCGTGAAGGTGATGACGCGTGACAGCCCAACCCGCCCCACATCGTAGCGAGCGGCGACCACGTTGGCCTGAACGGCATCCGTGGCGGCCTCGCTCGGAAGTCCGCGGGTCATTACCCCCTCATAGAATGTGCCGGCAGATCCGTTGCCGTTGTCCCCGCCGGTGCCCAGCAGGATCCCTCCCTGCTTGCGCATGGGGAAATATTCGCCATATCTATTCGCCACGGGCCGCGGTCCACTATAAAAGGTTGTGAGGGGACCCCGCTGCGCATTGCCCCCGCGCAGGTTCCAGTGATCGCCTCCGCCCCCTTCCACAAAAGCAGTGACGAATCGCCAGGAGTCGATAGTGGGATCGGCCGCATTCTCTTTTGCTCCGTGCCCGGAGAACAGCCCGGCTTCCATGTCGGCCATGATCCACGGACCCGGGCCACTGCCGTGGCCCCACACAGTCGAGGTGCCGAAGTATGTGGTTTCCATGGTGCCCGTCCCTACGGCGCGACCATTGGTTGACGAGTTGCCGTAGTCGAAGCAGCAACCGCTGTCGTAATGCGTCCCGTCGACGACGTAGTAGATGCCTTCTGGTTCATCGCCAATGGCGATGCCACTCGCATTGTTGTTTCTGAAGCCCATGCCGGGCATGATGTAAACGCCGTAAGCCTTATGGCCGCTGATCGTGATCGGCGCCATGTTGGCGATCGGCTGCGTGTCGAATCCGCCCGGCGCGGGGCCCTTGAATGTGCCCGGGCCGGCCTGCATCAGATCGTTGCCTCTGCCCGACTGATCGTAGATGCGCTGGATCACGCAGATCGTGTTTGCGCAAAAGGCATCCTGCGCCGCCGCGTCTGCGTAGCCGCCGCCATCGGATCGCGAGGGCTGCACCACTCCGATGTTGAGCGTCTTGCCGTCGGATTCCCGCTTCACCTGATACAGCGGCCCGTTGTAGGCAGCATAGAGAGCGCGCGTCGTGCTGTGTGCGGCCACGCATGGAGTCCCCGCTTGAGCGTAGATATCACATGGTCCCTGCGGGCGGTGCTGAGCGGCAAAGGCAGGAGTTGTCAGCGTCAGAACTGCAGCCGCCATCGCTACACAAATTGTCAAATTCATTGCACGATTCGTCACGATCTTCATCTCTTGAAGCAACCCTCTACCCCGAATAAGTCCTGAAGGTGTTGAAATGAAAGGCCTGATGCGCTGGAAACACGTTGACTCGACGGAGCTTACGCAGCACAAAAGACCTTTAAGTGACCGAGAATACCACGACGGAGTGTCTGTTGTTTCCGGAGTTTGTTTGCCAGGCCGTTGACGATGCAGTTCGACCAGCGGCAGGGCAGTTCCGATGGCGTGCGATGCTGTTGAAAGCGGCCGAGCGCCGCTATGATTGGGTTCGCCGTCTGAGCAACGGCTGACCTCGTAACTCCCGAAAGCCCCTCACTGAGCCCGCCGCTTGGCAAACCCGCAAAGTTCAACCTTCGGGTGGCGGCCGCCGAGTCGAATCACCAGGGAACACATTCAGCAGACCCCGTTCCTCCGCGTCGCTCCGTTCCGCCGGAGCAAAAACCAGCCATCCCGCGCCGCCCGCCAGCAGCGCCAGCCCCAGCCAGCCGCGCAGCGGCGGAAAAATAGGCTGGAGAGCTATCCCCGCGGCGATAGCGAACAGCGGCGCCAGCAGAAACCGGGCCGTCATCCGCGAAGCAGCCAGCCGCCGCATCAGCCAGAACAGCAGAAACAAGGCAGGAAGGTCGATCCCGAGCAGCCAGAGAAGTTGAGGCAGCAGCGCACTCCAGCGCCACGCGCCATGCGGCGTGAACACAGCGGCCGCCGCAAAGCAGACGGCACTCGCCGCGCCGGCCTGCGCTGCCATCGCCAGCACAGAGCGTCCCACCAGATTGCGCGCAAGCCTCACTCCAAAACAATTCGTAGCGGCTATGCACAAGGCCGCCGCAACAAGC
Source organism: uncultured Acidobacteriota bacterium (assembly GCA_963830225.1). Taxonomy (GTDB): domain Bacteria; phylum Acidobacteriota; class Terriglobia; order Terriglobales; family Acidobacteriaceae; genus Telmatobacter. Next base: position 450,183 of record CAWHLO010000003.1, read on the forward strand.
GCGCATAGCGCCGCTCCCGCGCGCCATGACCCTGGAATCTGCAGAGGGAATAGTCCCAGAATCCCGGCCACCGCACCCAGTGCGCCGGCCAGCGCGGCTCTTCCCTGCCGTGGCTCGCTGCCCTGCAGGTAAGGCTCCAGCACCACGGCAAAAACAGGCGTGAGCGAGAAGACGGCAACCCGGTCCAGCGCTGAAACCCAGTCCAGTGCGAAAGCCCCCAGCGCCGTCGGAACCACGAAGAACCCCAGGCCAACGCCGGCACAGGCCCATGCGCTCCGCCCGCGCGGAAACTCCACGCGCCGCGCCACCGCCAGGCCCGCAGCCACAGCCGCGAACACTGAGTAGAGCACCGCCTGGCGCTGCACAGACGACAGGCCCTCAACCCCGAAGTGTGGAAACAGGTCCCCACGCAGCGAATTGGCCGCCCACAACGCAGAGAGCAGCAGCAGCCCCACAGCCGGAGACAGTCCCCTACGTGCGCGTCCGCTTCGCCGCAATCTCATGCATTCGATAAGAACACAACCGCTCCCCGCCGCCTGCCTTTCGGGCAATCTCCCGTCGCCGGTCAACAGCCCAGAACCCGCCTTGAAGGTTCAACAGGCTTATGGCGATCTAGCATTCATTGAGGCCGCGGATAACTGCTGGACGAAGCCCGTTTCTTCGTTATCTATCTGCATGGCAGAGCGTAAACTCTCCCCGATGCGTTATCGCACTCATGCATCGCAGATGCTGAATTTGCAAAGTGTGACAAAGAGCCTGCTTGTGGTCAGATCCGAGTGATCGGGCTCACCCAAAGGGAAGCATTGCCGACCAACGTCGCGCATCGCCGTTGATGGTTGATAATCCTTTCTTTTCTGAGTAGATGCGAGAATTCTGGCCACTCGACATAATATCGTTGCTTAATGCGGCCTTGGCTGAGCCGACCCCCTGGTCCCGAACCAGATTCGGCGACTTATTGAAAACCGTTGAAATTTGCAGAAAATAAGTGCTTTCGATTGATCAGCTTACAGTGTGCTCTTTGAGCTTTATTGATTCTCGCGGTTTCTGAGTGCTTTGACCGATGCAATTTCGACTACATTGAATACTGAAATAAATCATCCCTTCTTGGGGTAGAATTATCCCATGACAGAAGATTCCTATACCCCAGCGCAGGCCTCGGTGATCGCAAGACTGCCGCTCAAGGCCGTCCAGAAGCTCATCGACGTGCGGCTGATCCGTCCGCACAGGATGCAAAGCGGACGAGAAATCCAGCGGCTTCTCTCGCCGGCACAGGTCGTTTACCTTAGGCTTGAGGCCGAAGGCGTTCGTCTGCTGCCGATCGCGGCGCGGCGCGAAGTTGCGCGGACGGTGATTTCCGAGCCGGAAGTGCATTCCATCGCTGTAGCGGGCGGGTCGGCGCTCGTGATCGAGGTACAACATGCGCGCAGGGAGGTGGAGCGGGAACTAAAGCGGCTGCACAAGGTGCGGGAGATGGTTATTTCAGACCCGGAGATCATGCGTGGTACGCCGGTCTTCAAAGGCACGCGCATTCCAGTCGAACTGGTGGCCGAGATGGCCGCGGAGGGCGCGACGATTGAGGAAATCCTCGCCGGATATCCGGCGCTCAGCCGTGAGCAGGTGGAACTGGCACCGCTCTACGTGGCGGCATTCCCCCGTCGTGGCCGCCCGGCGCAGCGCCCTTGGGCGAAGAAGAAACCGGCCCGCATCACCCGACAGCGCCGCGCGGTGGCCTGATTGTGGCGAAATTCCTCATCGACGAGTGCCTGCACACCTCCCTGCTCGAGCTGGCCCATGCCGCCGGTCATGCGGCGGACCATGTGACTTATCTCGCGCTTGCCGGTGCGAAAGACTGGCGGTTAATGGACACGATTCTGGAGCGCGACTACACGTTTGTGACCAACAACCGGTCGGATTTCCTCGCGCTCTACAATCGCGCTCCAGTTCACGCGGGCCTCATCATCATCGTTCCTAATGTGGCGCCTATCCGGCAACGGGAACTCTTTCAGGCTGCGCTAAACCACATCGGCAGAGCCGAAATCGTCAACGCGGTTCTCGAAGTGGAATACCACGGCAATCAAATCGAATGCCATGAGTATTCACTACCGGCGGGGTAAAGACATGGCGCGCTATGAATTCAGGGACGGGGCTCGCCAGAATCCTGGATTGATGCTGCGTCAGGCAGTTGAAACGTGCATTCTGATCGGTGCCGAATCTAAGAATGGCCCATGCGGACTTTGCTCGCGCTTTTGGTGGCATTTGTTATCGGGCTCCTGTATTCTCGTCGCGGTCTTCTTCTGGAAAACTTGGCCCTGCGGCAGCAGCTTGCGGCTTTGAGACGGAAGCATCGAAACTCGAAGGTGGCCCTGGCAGGCAATAGGCATACCGATGACCTGATTGAGCACTCTCGCACCCCGCGCCAGGAGGGGTGTTCGCATAAAAGCATCATGGTCTGTTGCTGATGGCCGAATCGATGGTTGGTGGGGCGCTCGAAAAACCCACCCAAAGATGATGTAGCAATGAGACTCAAGCTCTGGCCCTTACCGCACATGGCAAAACAAGCGGCGCTGACGCGCCGCCCGCGATGAGTGTGCCTTGACAAAGCCTTCGTCCTTATCGAGGGGCACCCGCCAAAATCAGCTGCGGTCATCGGAAGGAGATTTCAACATGAAGTTCTCAACCAGTCGCAAAGCTCCGAGTGTAACCATTAAATCTGCAAGCCCTATAGGCAAAAGGACAATGCCGGGAACCCATGCGTGCGGCCACTGAACAGTGAAGATTAAGGGCAGATTTAGCGCCATTACGAGGACGACCACACCCCAGAACCAAAAATGCTCCCTCAAATCCCAGCGAATTCTGACGGCAAGCAGATTCATTCCCAGACAGACAGAGACATTTAGCCCCATATCCGTTTTCCCGAAGTGCCTGAAAATGAAGAGCACAGGCAGTACGATGGCAAAAATAATGACGCCAGTGTAATCCGTTGGCTTTTCTGGCTCTTCCTTGTCGGTTCCCGCCTCTTCAGATTCGTCGAACAAACCCATCAGTTCCCCCCGGCCATACAATCACTGTAGTCGTTGACCATACCGTCGTTTCCCCAAATGTCATTCCAAGTTGCGATTCCCGACAGAAAATTACCGGCGATAGGAACCGCTTGAGATCCTTCTGTAATAACGTCGGCAGCGGGGTTCTTTGCGATTACCTTCCCGTAGTCCACTGCGGAGATCCCCATGGCACCTCCAGAAAAGGCCAAATCCAGTGGGGCACTTTTCCCAAATACAGTCATTCCTACAGAAATACCGGCTACCGCTGGGGGCTGGCCCACCCATGTTTGTTCCTTCGCTAGTCCAACCACAAACGTGGGTGCCCCATCCATGACGCGGCTTTTTGCGGCATGGGTGGGATTGGTCCACACTCCATGCTAACTCCGCACTGTCTTCTTCTGCGTCAGTCAAAACTCAAGTTATCCCCTGTCACTTCACCCGACATACAATTCAACTCCCGTCTCTGGCGGGTGGCGCCGGTCCAGACGACCTTTTCACACCACGATGAGGGTGCCCACGGTCTCTCACTTTTGGAGACCGGGGAGGGATTATCTAGCCTGCCAATTTCAAGTTCTGAGCCAATAACCGCCTACAGTGACGTTTGGATTCAGTAAACAACGGCATCTATCTTCTCGAATGTCAAGTTCGACGAAGCTCGGGTCGGGTCGGAGCCGTTTTGGTACATTCTCCAGATCGCCGATGATCGGCCCGCGGCACCGTGGGACGAGTGCTCCCGGCACTTACCATAGGATCGAACAGGCGCATAATTGGTGATGATGTATTGTCTTAGTGGAAACACGGCGAAAGCTGCACCGATAGGCGCAACAAGCGCCTGCACGCTCGCTGTTATTGCTGCTGGTTGCGTCATCCTTCGCTTACTCCTGCAGGTTTCCAACACTTCCATTGCGAGATGGGGCGCCGCTGCATTCATAGTCGTTGCGTACTTACTGTTCTCGCCCGCCGTCGCTGGAAGTCTGTACTCGCTTTTGTTTGAGAGGCGGAAGACATTTGGGGTGATTGGCCTCGCAGTAGCAGGATTGACGCTGATGGCAGCGCTGATACTGGCTGATGGGCTGCTTGCGCTGCCGATCTGGTTTTTGGGCATCATGGGCGCTGTTAAGTATTCCAGGTGGCGAAAAGACAAAGTACGCACGATTGAGGCGAGTTGACTGCCGCCAGTCGGCGGATCATTTACTACTCCAAGAATTGGGTTCAGGGTGGTCAACCAGCAGCCGGAATGCTGCAAGGGACTGTATCACCGGCAACGCTGACGTTACAGAAGCTTCGCCCAGTCTGCGCCTTTGCTTTGGGGCTGGAATGGAGCTCTGCCTTTCTCGCATCCCCGAATAAGTAACGAAATATCACCTATTATCCCGCGATCCAGGCGGCACGGATCTCAACTGTTGACTTCAGGGCAAAGCGCGTTTCCAGTTCGTGACGGGCTGGAAACGCGCATCGGCGATTGGGCGCTCGTTGAAAATCGAAGATTGGCGAACGAAATTTCCCCGGACTTGAAATCTCGAATTCAGATTCACTCGTCGCGGAGCACCTCCATTGGATCGACCCGGACTGCGCGCCATGCAGGAATTGCGGCGGCAATCACCGCTGTTGCTGCCAGCACAGCGGCAGATGTACCCATTGCCAGCGGATCCAGTGCCTTGACGCCGAACAGGAAGGATCGCACGGCATGGCCGGCTGCCCAGGCTCCCGCGATACCCGGAATCACACCCCACAGGACCGTGCGGCCCGCCTGCCGCAGAACCAGACGGGCGGCTCCGCTGCGCGACGATCCCAGGGCCATACGTATGCCGATTTCTCTGCGCCGCGTGGCCACGGTGTAGGCGAGGAGGCCGTAGATTCCTATGGCGGCCAGCAGCAGAGCCATGCCGCCGAAGCCCGAGACGAGGCGCAAGGCCAGACGCCGTTCAGCAAGGGAAGATGCGATGCCTTTCTCCATCGGCTGCAACTGCATCTCCGCCATGTCTGGGACCACTTGCTTGAGGGTGGCGCGGATTTCCTTGTCCAGCACGCCCTGAGGCAGCGGCGAGCGGATGGCGAACTCGCTCGCCGCGCCATAGATGCCGAGCAGGGCGGAGTCTTTGGGAATCTGGAGATCGTCGAGGTAGACCATTGGCTCAAAGGATGAGCCGAGCGCCCCCTGCAGCTCATTTTGAACGACGCCGACGACGGTCATTGCCTTGGCCAGCAGAATCTCGGAATCTTTGTCTTCTGGACCGCGATGCATATGCAGGGTGGCTCCGAGGGGATTGCGCCCAGCCAGGAATTTGCTGACGAAAGCCTGGTTGACAAGAACCGCCATGGCGGCGCTGCTGTCATCCTGCGGCAGGAAGCCGCGGCCCTGGAGCAGATGGATACCGCTGGCCCGCACGAAGCTGGAGCTAACCAGGGTGTAGTAGGCCGAGTCTCCCTTTTGGAAGGGACGGCCACTCACATCGGTGGTGCCGGTAACCGAAAACCTGTAATTGGAGAACGGAATCGAGGTCTGCATGGCCGCGGCTTCCACGCCGGGCAGAGCCTGCAGGCGTTCGAGAAGACGCGTGTTTTTCTCACGCAGCAGGGTGGGCGGCTGGTGGGAATCCTGAGGCACGAGGACCAGGGTGGTGACATGATGCGGATCGAATCCCAGGGGAACGTGCTGGAGGGAGCGGAGGGAGCGGACAAAGAGGCCGCAGGTTACCAGGAGGATGCAGGTCAGCGCAATTTGCAGGACGACGAGCAGGCCTGAGACGCGATTGTGCGGCGTGGTGGTGCGCTGCGTCGCCGCGGCAACCGTTCTCCGGCGAATGCTGAAGGCTGGCGCAAGCGAGGCGAGCAGGCCGGTGACAACAGCCAGCAGAAACATCGCTGCCACAACCTCGGAATGTACTGAGATCTCGTTGAAGCGCGGGAAGCGCTGGGCATACGCGGAGCGAATGGCAGCGGTGGCCGTGGCTGCCAGTATGCCGCCGGCCGCTGCGCCTGCAATCGAGACAACCAGACTCTCGACAATGAGTTGCTGCAGAAGACGAGGGAAACTCGCTCCCAGAGCGGAGCGGACCTGCATCTCAGCCAGACGCTCCGTGGCGCGGGCAATCTGAAGGTTGGCGGCATTGGCGCAGGCAATCAGCAGCAGAATGCATACGCCTCCGAACAGGGCCAGTAACGGCTCTTCGAGACCGCCGGCAAGGAAATGCGTAAGAGATTCGATTCTGAGATGCTGGCTGTTCACTCCATCGGAATCGTGGTGGTGGATCGCGAGACTGCGCGCTTCCGCGAGCGCCTGGGAAGTCGAGACGCCGGGTTTCAGACGCGCCAGGACGAGAGCCCCACCCCTGAAAAAGCCCTTCTCATTCGCATTGAGAGAGATGGGTGTGTACACATCAGGTCCACCACTGAAGAAGGGAAGGTCAAGGCCGCGGGGAAGAATGCCGACAATGGTGCGGGCTGTGCCGGAGATCTTGACCTTCGAACCGAGGACGTGCGGATCGCCATGCAGACGCTCCTGCCAGAACTCGTCGTTGATGAGAATGACAGGACGAGTGGCATCCGCTCTATTCAGCAGCCGTCCCATCTTTGCCGGCATACCGAGTACCCGGAAGAAGCCCGGCGTGATGCGCACGTACCCCGCCAGGCGCGCCCCATCGGATGTTCCCACGGCCTTCACGCTCGTTGCGTATGCGGCAACGCCGGAGAAAGCATGGCTGTCCCGGCCCAGCATTTCAATCTGGCCATAGCTCAGGTCCTGCCGGATGCCTGCCGTTTTCCCTTTGCCGTAGAGCACGACCAGTTGTTTGGCATTGGGCAGCGGAACAGGCCGGAGCAAAACCGAATCCATCACCGCCAGGATCGTAGCGACGGCGCCCAGGCCCAGAGCCAGGGTGAGTACCACAGCAATCGCATAACCTGGCGCGCGGCACAGGCTGTGCAGGGCGTAACGCAGGTCCTGCAATATGTACTCCAGCCAGAGCGCGCCCCATACTTCGCGGGACCGCTCAACCGTGAGCCGAACATTGCCGAACTTCTTCTGCGCCGCCTCACGCGCCTCTTCCTCAGACATCCCGGATTGAATGTTCTCCTCGATTTCCAGCGCAATGTGGTTCTCGATTTCTTCCTGCAATCGAGTTTGGCGTCTGCTCCAGAATTGCATCCCGGCAATCCTCTCGTGGTTACCGCGTCTCCGGATTCGCGGGGCTCAGAATGCGCGCAATCGCATCCGAAAAGCGCTGCCATTTCGACATTTCCGCATGCAGGGCTTTGCGCCCTTTATCGGTCAGGCAATAGAAACGCGCCTTGCGGTTGTTCTCTGAGATGCCGTCTTCGGCGGCAATCAGCTTCAGTTTCAGCAGACGCTGAAGCGCGGGGTAGAGAGAGCCGTGTCCAACGCGCAGCACCTCGTCCGACCGAAGCTCGATGGAACGCGCGATCGCATGTCCATGAGTGGGACCAAATAGCAGAGTCTGAAGAATTAAAAGATCGAGTGTGCCCTGCAGCAGCTCGAGCGGGTCGTTTTGCGGTCTAGTCGACATTCGACCTAAAGTTAGTGCCGAGTTGGGTCGAATGTCAAGGGGAGATGCGGCAGAAGCCGCCTGAGGCGCCCACAGTCCCTACTGACTCGCTGACTTGCCGGCCCGCTGGCCTGCTGTCAAGCCCGCCCCGCCGTACCCCGCCCCATCTACCCCGCGTCCAGCACCCTGCTTCTCCCGCACCGGGAACCAGAAAGCACCCAGAACAAAACTCCACAGCTCCTACGTCCCTATGTCCCTGGTCCCTATGTCCCTATGTCCCTACGTCCCTATGTCCCTAGTCCCTGTTCCCTGATCCCTTTTCCTTGATTCCTTTTGCATATAATTTGCCCCATCCGGCGCACAATAAAACCAGGTAGAAAAACCCGCTCGGGCTCCCATCCCGGCACCATACGAAAGGCCAGCGCAACACCGCGGTCCAAACCGCCGCGAAAAACGCAAAAATCGCACAAAAATGCACAGATTTCACACATCAAAAGCGGCACAGGATATTGAAATAAATAGGGTTGCGCAACAATACATCCTGTTTAGCCGCAAAAAAAACGCGTTTTGCCACTGGGAAACTGGGTTTTGGCTCTAACCCACTGAAATAGAAAGATCGCACCCCACCCAAAAACCCAGTCTCCCAGTTTCTGTGAGAATGGGTTTCTGGGTGCCATAGCACCCCAAGCCGCATCCTTCCCCACCCACATCCCGGGTGGTATCCTCACCCCATGCCACGCGGACTGTTCATTACGCTCGAAGGATTGGACGGCTCCGGCAAGACCACGCAGATCAAGCGCCTCGCCGGCTGGCTCGAACGCCACAACCTTGAAGTAGTCCAGCTCCGCCAGCCCGGCGGCACCGCCACCGGCGAACGCATCCGCGCCATCCTCCTCGACTCGCGCTCCACGCCTCTGGCGCCCATGACCGAAATGGCGCTTATGTTCGCCGACCGCGCCCAGGCCATCGCCGAGGTCATCCAGCCGGCGCTCGACGCCGGCAAAATCGTCCTTTGCGACCGCTACACTGACTCCACCGAGGCCTACCAGGGCGCCGGCCGCGAAATCGGCTCTGAGACGGTCCTCGCCCTCCACCGCCTCATCTGCGACAACTTGCAGCCCGATCTCACGCTGCTGCTTCTTCCCGGCTTCGACGCCTCACTGGCCCGCGCCCGCCGCCGCAATGTCCGCACTGAAGCACAGGCAGGCATCGACGAAGGCCGCTTCGAAGCCGAGCAGGATGCCTTCTACCGCCGCGTCTGGGAGCAGTACCGCGAAATCGCCCGGCGCGAGCCGGAGCGGGTAGTTCTCATTGAAGGTGACCTCACCATCGACGAGGTCCACGAGCAGATCGTAGAAGCAGTATCGGAGCGCCTGGTGCTCCACGAACAGATTGCGTGACACGATCACGCCATAAAGATTCCGCAGCCGCCCACCCACGCCCTGCTTCGACCTTGCCCGCCTGGCACATTACGAGCACGTCTCTGTCCCGCTCCAAAATTCCCTTCTCGCCCAAGCCAACCATTTTTTCGCCTGCTACGACGACACCGCAGCCTACTTCCACGCCCCCAGCAGCCGCCGCACCAGCACCAGTTGCCCAATGTGGTAGGCATTATGATCCGCCGTTAGCAGCGCTTCGCGCAGCACGGTCTGTCCATCCCCGTGCGGAATCTTCGCAAACAGATCCACTGTCTCGTCGGCAACCAGGGCGCAAAGCTCACTGAAATCTCTGTGGAAGGCGCGCACGCTCTTGCCCCATGCCTGGTCATCCGGTGGCGCTGCGGTTTCAGGCCAATAGCCCTCGGGCCAGGATGGCGACTCGTGTGCCGGGTTCCGCGAAAACTCCAGAATGTCCCACTGGGCAATGCGCAAATGCTCCAAAAGCTGCCAGGCCGAATGCTCGGCGCCCTTGGGCTTTTTCCCGTGCAGTTCCGATGGGAAATCTCCCACCGCGTCGTCAAAGGTGGCGTGGGCGTTTCCACCCTTCAGCAGGTTCAGAACATGCTGGCGCAATGCAGTATCGGTTGGGACCATGGCAGTACTCTCCTCTTTGAACTCCGCGGTTGAACCATTTGGCTCACGATCAAGTGATTCGCCACCGGGCGGCGGGGATGCTCTATTCTCAAAACGTGGGCTTTCAGAACTTTTTGGGTAACACGGCGACAGTGACGCACCTCCGCGAAAGTGTGCGCGCGGGCCGGTTTCCGCATTCACTCATCCTGGCTGGGCCGCGCGGTTCAGGCAAGTACACGCTGGCACTGATGCTGGCCCAGGCGGTGAACTGCCTGAACCACGCGGAAAGTGACGGTCTGCCCGACTTCTGCGGCACCTGCTCGAACTGCGTGCGCATCGCCGAGTCGGCCGACTTGGATGCGCGTGTAGCCGATGCCGTGGCGGCGCGCGAGGATCTGCGCGAGACCGACAAGCGCGAGACCCGAATTCTTATCCAGACACACCCCGACGTGCTCATCGTCCCACCCGATCCGCCGCAACTGCTCATCAAGCTCGGCCAGGTGCGGCAGGTCATTCACACGGCCTATTACCGCCCGCCCGCTGAGGCGAACAGGGCATTCACAATCTTCACGGCCTCGAATTTCATGAAGGAAGCCGCCAACAGCCTGCTGAAAGTACTCGAGGAACCGCCGGAACACACCACCATTATGCTGCTCGCGGAGAATCCCCAGGAACTACTGCCAACCATCCGCTCGCGCGCCGTGATTCACCGCCTTGGGACGCTGCCGGCAGCGGACCTCGAGACCCTGCTCGCCAGCCGCCGACCTGAGCTCAAGCCGCAGGAACGCGCGTTGGTCGCGCGATTGGCCGAGGGCGCTGTGGGCCGTGCGCTCGGGCTGGATCTGGATGCATGGCTGACCAGCAGGCAGGATGCGCTGGTGATTCTGCGCGCCGCACTGCGCGAGCCGGATTACTCGCAGCTCTTCCGCGCTACGGAAACCTATCGCGGCGGAGCCGAGGGCCAGCAGAAAACAAGGAACCTGCTGCGCGCCCTGGGGAGCCTTGTCGAGGATCTGATGCTGACGGCTGCGGGAACGCCTGGGCTCGTTCGCAATGTCGATCTGACAGCGGAACTGGAGCGCTTGGCTGATGGCCTGAGTCTTGACTGGATCGACGGCGCCGCACGAGCGCTGGTCCAGGTAGAACAGGGCATGCGGCGCAATCTGCTGCGCTCGCTTTCGCTAGACGCCATGGCCGTGGGCCTGGAACGCGGCACCGGTGGCTGAATACCTGCGCTGAAACCCCTCTGAAGCTGTATTGCACGATGCCGGTGCGAGTTCGTCTTGCCATCGTCCGCGCGGACCTGCATAATGGCAGGAGCAACCCCGGTCAGGCGAAAAGCATCTTTTCCGGTAACAGCACTCTGAGTGAGCGGACGGAAATCGGCGTTCGAAGGCCGTTGCCATCGGTGTGCGCTCGTCTCAAACGTATGTTGGGCGCGCCGGGAATTTTATGCACTTTTCGCAGCATGCGGCATACATGGTTGGCACGGGCCGCATCTGAATTGCGCTTCACTATGAGGCGCGAAGGTGGTGCTGCGGGGTTGTCTACAAAGTGGGAGCGTGGTTTTTCATGAGCATTCCTTCTACATTGCCAGTCGGGCGCGAACAAGGAGACGCGGATTCCGTGCGGCCCAAGAGCCGCAGCCGAAAGTCCGCTGTGTCTGTGCCTCCGTATCGCTTTGCCGCCAACATCGTCGAAATCGATGCGCCTTACCGCAATGCCGAACTGTTCTATTTACAGAAGCAGATTCAATCGCAAACACCCATGGTGATTGTTCTCGAAGATGGCGAGATGGTGGAAGGCCGCATTGAGTGGTACGATCGCAACACCCTCAAGGTGCGCGGCCGCTGGAAGACGCTTATCTATAAATCGGCAATCAAGTACATGTATAAACTGGGCGACACCGGCCGCCAGTCTTTCAATTCCTAAGCGGGATGTGCGGCCTTCCGCAGCCGATCGCGGATAGCGGCGCCAATTCCCTCGCCCGGCGGCACCGGGCAAAGAATCACAGTACATCCAGATGCATCCAGCGCACGCAGACCAGCGTAGAGGTTGCGTGCCAATTCCGCGGGCGCAGCCCAGCTGCCCCAGGAATACACTTCCGCCCTTTCTACTGGTGAGGCGAGTTCGGCGGGCAGCATAATGCCTACCCGCTCGCCCGCGGTCTCTGATGCCGCCTCAACCAGCCTTCGACTCATATCTTCAATACTTGCCTCCACCAGAACCACGCGCGCCTTAGGCGCATAATGGCGCATGCCCAGTCCAGGCGAGGCAAGTGCCTTCCGGGGCACCTCGATCGGCTCCGCCCCGCCCCGAAAAAAAACCACTTCACCTGCCACATCGCGAATCTGCTCCGCTGTCACCGCGCCCGGCCGGTAGATCACCATCGGGCTCTGGCAGGGATCAAGCACGGTGGACTCGACGCCATGCTCCGTGGAACCAGCGTCAAGCACGGCATCGATACGACCGTCGAGGTCGTGGAGAACATGAGCAGCTGTGGTGGGACTAATGTGCCCAAAGATATTCGCGCTGGGGGCAGCCACCGGCACGCCAGCGCGGCGAATAAGTTCCAGCGCAACAGGGTGAGCGGGCATGCGCACGCCAACCATGGGCCGGCTTGCAGTAACAGCATCCGGAACCAAGGTTGCGCGCGGAAACAGCATAGTGAGCGGACCAGGCCAGAAGGCGTTCATAAGCCGCCGCGCGGCGTCGGGAATCTCCTGAACGAGTCCGTCAAGCATGGCATCCAAACGGTCAAGAGGAGCGATGTGGACGATAATCGGATCCCATGCCGGCCGTTGCTTTGCGATAAAGATGCGTTCTACCGCCGCGCCATCCAGGGCATTTGCTCCCAACCCGTAGACGGTCTCCGTGGGCAGCGCTACCAGCCCGCCGGCACGCAGAATGGCGGCGGCGTGGCTCAGGGCCTCCTCGGCCTGGGCCGTCTCAAGATGGGCCGGGTCCACCGTCAATCGCAGTGTCTTCATACTCCTATTTTCACCGCTCACCGCGCCGGAAATCCTGCTCTTGCCTCGTTTTTCGCACAGAGCACAAACACAGGTGTAAACGCAGAGCCGCGGGCCGGTATACTCACTCTTTACGATGGCTGTTGAAACCGAGATCAAATTTCGCATTGCCGACCTGACCGAACTGGCGCGGCGCCTTCAAGCCGCAGGTTTCCATGTCGACACTCCGCGCGCTTTTGAGAGCAACGTCCTCTACGACACACCCGACCGGCAAATGCGCGCGCGTACGGAGATCTTGCGCATCCGCAACTACGCCGGCCGCTGTACCGTGACGCACAAGCGCCTGCCAGACTCGTCCTCCGTCGAGGAACGTCACAAACACCGCATCGAAACCGAAACGGAAGTCTCCAACGGCGATACCCTGGCCGAGATTTTTGTCTCGCTGGGGCTCACTCCTGCCTTCCGTTATGAAAAATGGCGCACCGAGTGGAGTGACGGCGAAGGCCATTGCGTAGTGGATGAGACACCCATCGGCGACTACGCGGAACTAGAAGGCTCTCCGGCGTGGATCGACCGCACCGCGGCACGGCTGGGAATCGAACACTCTCAATACATCACGCTCAGCTACGGACGTCTGTTCGAAGTATGGCAGCAGCAGCACCCGGGCGCCGGCGGCGACCTGACCTTCGATGCCGTCTCGCGTGCAAACGCTTCGGCTTGAGATCAGGGCTAAACGCGGCCCCGCGTCCGCCGACGGTCCATGCCTTGCGTCTACCTCCTCGCGCTGGCTATCTTTGGAAAGCAGCTTAAGCAAGTATCCGGAAAGAGATCCATGGACGTTCTGAAAGGGCTTTTCGAGCAACATTACGGATTTCCGGCCGAAGCCGCCAAGCCGCTTCAGGGAAATCTGGGTGGCTCAGGGCGCGCCATCGTACGGCTCACCGGTCAGGGCATCAGCGCAATTGGGATCGTGTATTCAGTGCACGAGGAAAATATCGCATTTCTCGAGTTCTCGCGGCATTTTCGCCGTCATGGATTGCCCGTACCGGAGATTTATGCAGAGGACCTAAGTCAGGACGCCTACCTCGAGCAAGACCTGGGCGACATAACCTTGTTCGAGTTTCTGACCAGAAATCGCACGGGAGATGCGATCGCGTCATCCGCGGTGGATGCGTATCGCAGAGTAATCGCCATGTTGCCACGCTTTCAGGTGGAGGCCAGCCGCGACCTGAATTACAAGGTCTGTTATCCGCGTGCGAGCTTCGACCGCCAGTCAATCGCCTGGGATCTGAATTATTTCAAATACTATTTTCTGCGCCTGGCCGGCATCCCCTTCAATGAACAGGCATTAGAGATTGATTTCACCCGCCTTACGAAGTTTTTGCTCGGCGCGAACCACGACTATTTCCTCTACCGCGATTTCCAGTCGCGGAACGTGATGCTTCGCGATGGGCAACCGTACTTCCTCGATTACCAGGGCGGGCGCAAGGGCGCGCTGCAATATGACATCGCTTCTCTTCTCTTCGACGGCAAGGCTGATCTGCCTCCGGTGCTGCGTCAGGAACTGCTCGACCACTACCTCGACTGCCTCGCCGAATTCATCGACCTCAACCGCGAAGCCTTCATGGAGCACTACTACGCCTACGTCTACATCCGCATCATGCAGGCGCTGGGTGCCTACGGCTTCCGTGGCTTCTACGAACGCAAACCCCACTTTCTGCAAAGCGTGCCTTACGCGCTCAAGAACCTGCGCTGGCTCGGCGCAAACGTTCGGCTACCCATTGCCCTTCCTGCACTGATGGATGCCTTCCAAGGCATGCTTGGATCGGAGAAGCTGCACAGCCTGACTTCACCCGCAGCGGGGCTCACAGTACGGATCTTCAGCTTCTCTTTCCATCACCAGATGCCCACCGACGAAGCCGGCAACGGCGGCGGATTTGTCTTCGACGCGCGCGGCCTGCCCAACCCCGGGCGCGAAGAACGCTTCCGGCAACTCACCGGCAAGGACGCGCCGGTCATTGAGTATCTTGAGAGCCAGCAGAGCGTACACGAGTACCTTGCGCATGCCCGTGCGCTTGTGGACGCAACCGTGAACAACTATCAGCACCGCAGCTTCACCGATCTGATGGTTTCCTGCGGCTGCACTGGGGGCCAGCATCGCTCGGTCTATCTGGCAGAGCAACTGGCGAAGCATCTGCGTGGAAGAGCCGGTGTGGAAGTTGTACTGCAACACGTGCAGTTGGAGAAGCTGGGCAAATGAAAGCGATGGTCCTTGCCGCCGGTCTCGGCACGCGCCTGCGGCCGCTCACTGACGACCGTCCTAAGGCGCTGGTCACCGTCGCCGGCCGTACTCTGCTTGAGATGGTGCTCACACGCCTTCGCAGCTTCGGCGTGCGCGAAGTCATCGTCAATGTGCACTATCAGGCGGAGATGCTTTGCGAGTACCTTGATGCCAACCAGAACTTCGGCATGCGGATTGAAATCTCGCGTGAGAAGAATTTGCTGGATACCGGTGGCGGCCTGAAGCAAGCGGCGGGGTTCTTCCTTGAAGGCGGCAAAAGCTTAAACGAGCCGTTCCTTCTGCACAATGTGGACGTGCTCAGCAGCATCGATCTCGGCGATATGATGCGGCACCACCGTGAAACACACGCGCTCGCAACGCTGGCAGTTCAAAAGCGCGAGACCTCGCGTTATCTGCTTTTCGATGAGCATGGGCAGCTTTGCGGACGGCGTGCTGACCGCGAAGCAAAGGACGAAATGGCCCGGTCTGCCTCTGTGGTGCAGCCGCTGGCCTTTTCAGGCATCCACGTCATTTCTCCGCGGCTACTCACGGAGATGCGCGAGGAAGGAACCTTCTCCATCATCGACGCCTATCTCCAACTCGCCGCGCAAGGAGAGAAAATCGCCGCCTTCCGTGCCGATGACTACTACTGGCGCGATCTGGGACGTCCTGAACACATTGCCGAAGCTGCCGACGATGTGGCCAGCGGAGCATACCGCGAAAGATGACTTGAGAAACGCTCGTTTGTCAGCAGACATTCCTTTCGCAATCAAAATCAGAAAATCAACTGACGAATTCCTGCGCAAAGCCGATAAGCCAGTTACGTTCCTCAGGCTTGTGGAAACCTATATCTGTTGTTTCGCTCGCCGTCCAGGATTCAGTGCACAGCTGGAAGTTCGAGTCCAGTTCGGGCCGATCAATCGTCAAAATCGCGATCAACTTCACGCTGGACCAGTAAATCTTCTCCAGACGCGGCAATGGCGCGGGAAATGACCAGGCGAAACTGCCCGGCTTTCCCGCGCCATCCGCGATCAAACAACAAACCGGCTCAAGCGTTCGCCCCGTGGCACTTCTTGTACTTTTTCCCGCTGCCGCAGGGGCAGGGGTCGTTGCGTCCCACCTTTTCACCGGTGCGCCGCTGCGTGGGCTGACCTCCATCTTCGCTGCCCCCGGCACGCGAAGCTGCCGCCAGCTCACGCTGCTTCTTCTGGTGAAATTCCTTTTCCAGAGCGTCGATCGTGGTCTGCGGCGCGCGCGTATGAATCGGAATCTCGTTTGCCGCAGCCAGTGCCACTCCACCTTCCGCCGTAAAGGGCTGCGCTGCGCTGGCCACCTGCGGCGCGCGCGGAACTTCGCGCCGTGGCCGCTCCGGCGCACCAATAGGCTGACCATCCGGCCCAAGAATCTGCATCCGGAACAGGAATCGACACGTGTCTTCCTGGAACTTGAACATCATGGCCTCGAAAAGGTCGAACGACTCCTTCTTGTAAGCCACCAGTGGATCCTGCTGCGCATAGCCGCGCAGGTGAATCCCCTCTTTCAAGTGATCCATGGAAAGCAGATGATCCTTCCACAGCCCGTCAACTACGCTCAGCATCACCATGCGCTCGTGGTAGCGCATGGTTTCCGCACCCAGAAGCTTCTCTTTGGCCTCGTAGCTCTCCTTGAGCTTCTCAAATATCTCGTCGCCCAGTTCGTGGCGGCTCAATTCCTCTACTTTGATGCCGGTCGCGCTCATATTCAAGCCGAACTGATCGAAGAGTTTGTCATCGAGACTCTTCAAATCCCATTGCTCGGGGCGCAACCTCTCGCTCGCAAACTCGTCCAGAAAGCCGCTGAGGATTCCTCCAACGTAGTCATCAAGAATCAGCTCGCGCTGGTCAACACCCTTGAGAAGTTCGTGACGAAGACCGTAAACGGTCTCGCGCTGCTTGTTCATTACGTCGTCGTACTCAAGCAGGTGTTTGCGCGACTCAAAGTTCTGCGCCTCAACCGCCTTCTGCGCGCCCTCGATGCGTTTGGAGATCATCTTCGACTCGATGGGCACACCTTCATCCATGCCCAGCCGTTGCATCAACCCCCCGATCCACTCCTTCATGAAGATGCGCATCAGGTCGTCTTCGAGCGAGAGAAAGAAGCGCGACTCGCCTGGATCACCCTGGCGGCCGGCGCGGCCACGTAGCTGGTTATCAATGCGCCGCGACTCATGGCGCTCCGTGCCGAGAATAAACAGGCCGCCGGCTCCGATCACCTTATCGTGCTCTTCCTGCGCCGAATCGGCATGGCCCTTCAGCGTGTCCTCCCACTCCTGTTCGCTGACCTCATACTCCTGTCCCTGGTAATAGAAGCGCAGAAAACCGTGCGGCGCCATGGGATTGATGGCGCCCTCATTGGCGTTGATTGCGCGCACGCGGTTCTTTTTCACCAGTTCCTGGCGGG
This sequence comes from uncultured Acidobacteriota bacterium, assembly GCA_963830225.1. Classification (GTDB taxonomy): domain Bacteria; phylum Acidobacteriota; class Terriglobia; order Terriglobales; family Acidobacteriaceae; genus Telmatobacter. The sequence continues at coordinate 467,430 of CAWHLO010000003.1, forward strand.
CCATAAACTCGGGATTGCCGCCAAGCAGAATATCGGTACCGCGACCGGCCATGTTGGTAGCGATCGTCACCATCCCCAACCGGCCCGCCTGCGCCACAATCTCTGCCTCGCGCTCGTGAAACTTAGCGTTCAGCACCACATGCTTCACGCCCTTCTTCTGGAGGATGGCCGAAAGGCGCTCCGATTTTTCAATCGACGTGGTGCCCACCAGCACCGGCTGGCCCGATTCATGCAGTTCCGCAATGTTGTCGGCCACCGCATTGTACTTTTCCCTCTCCGTGCGGAAGACGATGTCAGGATTTTCAATGCGCAGAAGCGGCTTGTTCGTCGGGATGACAACGATCTCCAGACTGTAGATCTTCCCGAACTCGGCGGCCTCCGTCTCGGCCGTACCGGTCATGCCGCTCAGTTTCTGATAGAGGCGGAAGTAGTTCTGGAAGGTGATCGTCGCCAGTGTCTGGTCTTCCTTGCGGATACTTACACCTTCCTTGGCCTCGATGGACTGGTGCAGGCCATCGGACCAGCGGCGCCCTGGCATGAGACGCCCCGTGAAGGTGTCCACAATAATGACTTCGCCTTCCTTCACCACGTAGTCCACATCGCGTTTGTAAAGCGCATGTGCCTTAATGGCCGTCTCGACGTAGTGCTTCAGCTCCCAGTTCTCCGCGTCGGCAATGTTGCCGATGCCGAGCAGCTTCTCAATGGTTTCCCAGCCCTGGTCGGTCACTCCGATGGTGCGCTGCTTTTCGTCGACGATGTAATCGCCAGAGAAATATTTTTCGTTTTCGCGAAGCTGGATGCCCAGTTCCTTCTGGCGCCGTCTATCACTCCACTCCACCTCTTCGCCCTGCTCCAGTTTCGGAATAATCCTGCGTACACGGGCATATTTATCGGTGGTCTGATCAGTGGGGCCGGAGATGATGAGCGGCGTACGCGCTTCGTCGATCAAAATCGAGTCGACCTCGTCAACGATGCAGAAGTAGTGCCCGCGTTGCACACAATCCTTGATATCGAACTTCATGTTGTCGCGCAGGTAGTCGAATCCAAACTCGTTATTTGTGCCGTAAGTAATGTCGGCGCCGTACGCAGCGCGACGCTCGTCGTCGTCCAAATCGTGAACAATGACACCGACGGTGAGCCCGAGAAATTCATAGATTTTGCCCATCCACTCGGCGTCGCGCTTGGCCAGGTAGTCATTCACCGTAACCACGTGGACACCGCGGCCGACGAGAGCATTTAGATAGCAGGCAAGCGTGGCAACAAGCGTCTTGCCTTCGCCGGTCTTCATTTCGGCAATCTTGCCCTGGTGCAGCACCATGCCACCGATCAACTGCACATCGAAGTGACGCATTTGCACGGTGCGCCAGCCAGCCTCGCGTACCACGGCAAAAGCCTCGGGCAGAATCTCTTCGAGCGCCTCCTGCTCGGCCCCTTTGATGTCGTCTGGCTCGGTGAGACCTTCGATGCGCTCGGCAATGCGCGCCTTGAATTCGGCGGTTTTGGCCTTCAGTTCCTCGTCGCTGAGCCGCTGGACACTTTCTTCATGAGCACCGATGGCCGCCACTTTGGGCAGCATGCGCTTGACCAGGCGCTCATTCGAGGTACCGAAGATGTTGGTTAAGAGTTTCTCAAAATCGACAGCCACTTGCGTTCCTCACTTATCAGTGTAAATCGTATTGGGTGAAACCGCGTTACACGCCGTATCTTCTTGAAGCCGCGGGGCTAGAACACCCTCGCAGGGCTGCTCAGAGCCGCAGAACCAGCGTATCGACCGGATTGCCGCGGCGAATACGGCGAAGTTGGCGGCTGAGGTGCTCAAACGGAGTCTCCGGCTCGCCGTCATCATCGTCCTCCACGCGCTCAACCTCCCTCGCTTCCATGAGCCACGAGACAGATGGCCGATAGAAGATCTGCGCGAAGAGCAGAACGGCCCCCCAGCGCTGATGCAGAAGGACAGAAGCCTGCGCTCTTCCCCTGGCGTTTCCTGCGCTTCCATGCCCAGCGGCTCAAAAAATAGTAGATGAGGATCGCAACGATCGCGAGATAAGGAATGACGGAAGCAAATTCGAGGCAATAGAGAAGAATACGGGAGTCCATAAGCACCCTCCAGGCGCCTAGCCCTAATACTGTTCACTTAACGAATTCTGTGGCATTCTGTACTTGAGGTACAGGAGGGTCGCATTGGCGCGAACAGTTGCCGAACTTCCAGCCGGGGTGCGGATCACGGACTACATCAGCCTTGGCGTGATGAGCAAATCATTTCCTGCCGAGGCCATTGAAGGGGTGTTGGCGCGTACAGGCAGGGCGAGCCTTCGTCAGCGGGACCTGCCGGCACACGTGGTGGTGTACTACGTGATTGCCCTGGCGTTGTATATGCAGTCGTCATATAGGGAAGTGTTGCGTTGTCTGCTGGAAGGCCTCCAGTGGCTGCGCGATCCCTCGGCGCGGTTGCGGGTAGCGGGCAAATCGGGTATTTCTCAGGCCCGCACGCGGCTGGGCTGGGAGCCGCTGCGGCAGTTGCACGATGAGCTGGTCCAGCCGATTGCGGTTCGCGGCACACGGGGCGCCTGGTACCGGGAATGGCGGCTGGTGAGTCTGGATGGCAGCACCTTGGAGGTGGCGGACGAGAAGGTCAACGACGAAGCTTTCGGCCGCCCCGGAGCCAGTCGGGGTTCCAGCGCCTATCCGCAAATTCGCTTTGTGTCCCTGGTGGAGAACGGAACGCACGTGCTGTTCGGTAGTCAGATGGACAGCTATCGAACGGGCGAAATCACACTGGCCAAAGCGGTGCTCCCGCGCCTGGGCAAGGGCATGTTGTGCCTGGCCGATCGGAATTTCTTCGGCTTCGCCTTATGGCAGCAGGCGCGGGCCACGGGTGCAGACCTGCTGTGGCGAATGAAAAAGAACATGCGCATGGCCCGCGAGCGTCCTCTCGCCGATGGCTCCTATCTGAGCCATGTCTATCCTTCGGAGCGCGACTGGCGGCACAAAACCAACGGCATCGCGGTGCGGGTAATCGACTACCGACTGGAGGGGATCGAGGGCGCCGAGCCGATCTACCGGCTGGCGACCACCATCCTCAACCCCGACAAGGCTCCGGCCAGCGAACTGGCCGCCCTCTATCACCAGCGCTGGGAGATAGAGACCGCCTTCGACGAACTGAAGACGCATCTACGCGGAGCGCACATCGTGCTACGCAGCAAGACTCCCGATCTGGTGCGGCAGGAATTCTACGGTCTCCTGATGGCTCACTTCGCTATCCGCGGCCTGATGCACGAAGCGGCCTTGAAAGTCCATGAGGATCCGGACCGGCTCTCCTTCCTTCACGCTGTACGCGTTGTCCGCCGCAAACTGGCCGTCTATCCCGCTATTCCCCCCTCGGAAGAAGACGGCATTTCATGAAGCCGTTCTCTACGAAATCCTCCAGGAACGCGTCATCTCCAGCCGCCATCGGCGCAATCCCCGCGGCGTGAAGCGCAAAATGAGCAACTTCCCTCTGCGCCCTCGCCACGCTGTGCCCATACCATCCATCGACATCGGGAAAGCGATTAGGATACTTAAGTGAACAGTATTAGGGTTAGCCGACTCTTCGAAAACAATGAAAGACACAGGACAGCAAAACTGTCCCGCAGGAGCGGAAATGGCTTGGGAAGAATTAACCGCGTGGAAGAGGTGGTGGACGCTGGAAGGATGTTGCGCTTACAGGTGCTTCGGGGCGGCGGCCAAGACTGAGCCAGTCCCGGGATGGCAGGAGGCTGAGAGGGGCAATAACGCCGATGAACAGAACAAGTGGAAGAACCGGAAGCCAGCCAGTGGATGCAGTAGAGTGCACCTGCGGCGCAAGTGCTAGGACAAGAACCGCCATGATCGCGATGGCCGCGACCAGTATCCATCCCGGCTTTTGCCAGCGATTGCGCATGGCTGATTGCCTCGTGAAGCGAGTATAGCAATGCGGGGCGGCCAATGGAGATGAAGAAGCGGAGATTCCCAACTGGAAATCCCCGCTTCGAGCGGATGTAGTTTATGGCTCAGTTGCTGAACAGAAGAATCCCGGCCGCCTTCTCCTCGCCCGCGCTATCGTCAGCGCTTACCGGCCTATAAAAGAGCTGGTTGGCGTCGAGGTAGACCTCAAGGAAGGCCGGCCGCTCGGGAATCTGACCAGCGATCAGGGCTTCCGAGAGCGGGTCCTCAACATAACGCTGCAGAGCGCGGCGCAGCGGACGTGCGCCGTAATTGCGGTCGATCAGCGTCTTATCGAGAATCCACTTCTTGGCCTCGTCGGTCACCGAGATGGTGATGGCCTTCTGCGCCAGGTTTCCGTTCAACTGCTGCACCAGCAGCTCGACAATCTGGATCAGGTCGCCATCGGACAACGCCTGGAACAGGATCACTTCGTCGAGGCGGTTGAGGAACTCGGGGTTGAAGGTTTTCTTCACCTCGTTCCTAACTAATTCCTCCACCTTCTCGCTGACGATGTCCTCACGCTCGCTCTGGAAGCCGAGTCCCTGCTTCTTCTGCAGGTGCCGTGCGCCGATGTTCGACGTCATGATCAGGATCGTGTTCTTGAAGTCGACCGTGTTGCCCAGGCCATCGGTCAACTGGCCGTCTTCAAATACCTGGAGCAGGATGTTGAACACATCCGGATGAGCCTTTTCGATCTCGTCCAAGAGCACCACGGAGTAAGGCGAACGCTTGACGCGTTCGGTCAACTGACCACCCTCCTCGTAGCCCACGTAACCCGGAGGCGAACCGATCAGCTTCGACACCGAATGCTTCTCCATGAACTCCGACATGTCGAAGCGGATGAGTGCCTTGTCTGACCCGAAGAGAAACTGGGCCAGGGTACGCGCCATTTCGGTTTTGCCCACGCCCGTGGGGCCAAGGAACAGGAAACTACCGATCGGCCGGTGCGGCGACTTCAAACCCGCTCTCGACCGGCGAATAGCGCGAGCCAGCGCGCTGATCGCCTTGTCCTGCGAAATCACGCGCTTGTGCAGCTCTTCTTCCACGCGCAGCAGCTTTTGCGTCTCCTCTTCCTTGATGCTGGTCACGGGCACACCCGTCCACCGGCTCACCACATCCTCGATGTCTTCGCGACCCACAATGCCGGCGGCTGAATCATCGAGGTGATACTTGTCGCGCAGAGCGCGCAGGTTTTCGCGCTCCTTACGTTCTTCGTCCGAGTAGAAACGCGCCTTTTCGAACTCATGGTTCGCGATGGCTGAATCCATACGGTGCACGATGAACTTGATGCGCTTCTGCACCTCAGTAATCTCCTCAGGCAACGAGGTTTGACGCAGCTTTACGCGCGCGCCAGCCTCATCGATGAGGTCGATCGCCTTATCGGGCAGGAAGCGGTCCGGGATGTAACGATTCGAGTGCGCCACGGCGAACTCAATCGCGGGATCGGTATAACTGACCGCGTGGAACTTCTCGTAGCGGTCCTTGATACCCATGAGGATCTTTACTGCGTCCTCCTCGCTGGGTGGCACCACCTTGACGGCCTGAAAACGCCGCTCCAGCGAACGGTCCTTCTCGATCGACTTGCGGTATTCGCCGGGTGTGGTGGCTCCAATGCACTGGATCTCGCCACGCGAGAGCGCCGGCTTCAGAATATTGGCCGCATCCAGCGACCCCTCAGCCGAGCCCGCACCGACAAGTGTGTGCAGTTCGTCGATGAAGACGATGGAGTTCTGATTCTCCATCAGCTCTTTCATGATGGTCTTCAGCCGCTCCTCAAACTGGCCGCGGTACTTGGTACCCGCCACGATCAGCGAAAGATCCAATCCGAGCACGTGTTTGTCTGCGAGGAAGCTGGGCACCTCACCATCGGCGATACGTTGGGCCAAACCCTCAACGATGGCGGTTTTGCCCACACCAGGCTCGCCAATCAGCACAGGATTGTTCTTGGTGCGGCGACAAAGGATTTGAATGACGCGCTCAAGCTCTCCATCGCGACCCACCAGGGGATCAAGCTGGCCGTCCATGGCTGCTTGCGTCAGGTCACGGCTGAACTCAGCCAGCAGGCTCGACTCACGCTGCCTCTGCTGCTGCGGTGCCTTTTCCTGGGTTACCCGCGCCAGTTCGTCGCGAATCTGCGCAAGCTTCAGGCCACGCTCCTGCAAAATTTCAGAAGCAAAGCACTTCTCTTCACGTAGCAGGCCCAACAGCAGGTGTTCCGTGCCAATGTGCTTGTGCCCCAACCGCTCGGCTTCTTCCGCCGCATAAGCCAGGACCCTCTTGCACTCGTTTGAGAGCGGCAGATCCACACTTGTCGAGACTTTCTCGCGAATGGTGGTATGCGCCTCGATCTGCTTGCGGATCGACTCCACCGAGGCATGCGAGCGCAAAAAACGGTTGGTTAACGCTTTGTCCTCGCGCAAGAGGCCCAGCAACAGGTGCTCGGTCTCGATATAAGGTGAACCAAACTGGCTGGCCTCATACCGCGCGAAGAAGATCACGCGCCGTGCCTTCTCCGTATAGCGTTCGAACATGTCAATTTCCCTTCATCCGAGGCTATCGGCTGGAGTGACCGTCCGGTTAATGTCACCCCGACGACGAATACCTGTCGCTGGGGATCCCGCTTCCGGCTTCAGCCCTGCCCGCACGTGCCTCTCTTTAACTTCGCCGCCGGAGGCCCTTTGGAAAATGCTTCCGTCGCTCCGAACAGCTCTTTTGGATGGTATCGGGCTTTTTGCACCCGTTTCGTCCGCCAATCCTAGTACCACCGGAAGACTTCCATCCTCTGCTCTTCAACCTGGAAGAGACCCGACCACATCCATTTCCAGGCTGTGTACTTATTAAGATTCAAAACCAAGCGGAATGGTGCGGTGTCCGCCAAAAAGTTCTCGGGAAAGCTCTTGCGCCCCGATTTCCTGCTTTTCCCCTGCTTCTCCAGTCTATTCCGTCTTTTGCGCGGAATTGACGGGAATTCTTAACCCCTGCCTCCGTACTCTGACAGCTCTTCTGCCTGCTTCAGGCGCCGCCGGTCTTTGAATCATCAACCAGTTCTGTCAGGTCACCGTTTTCTAACCGCAAGATTCGCCCGCATCGAGCGGCCAGTTCAAGATTATGCGTCACAAGTATGGACGTAAGCCCGTGCGTTGTGTGCAACCGTTCGATGACCTCAAAAATTCTTTCGGCAGTCACCGCATCCAGGTCGCCCGTCGGTTCGTCGGCAAGCAGGAGTCTCGGTTGGTTCACCAAGGCGCGAGCCAAAGCTACACGCTGCTGCTCTCCGCCTGAGAGTTCGCCAGTACGGTGATCGCCACGCTCCTCCAAGCCCACTTCCTTGAGCCACCCGGCCGCAGTTTCAAGAGCCTCCCTCCTGTTGATGCCGCCGGCCATCAGCGGCATGGCTACATTCTCAAGCGCCGTAAATTCCGGCAACAAATAATGGAATTGCCATACGTAGCCGATCTCGCGATTGCGGAAGGCAGCAGCCTGCCGTGGTGAGAGCCCGGCGACATTGGTTGAGGCGCAGTATACCTGTCCTGAAGAAGGGGTATCAAGGGCGCCGAGCATGTGCAAAAGTGTGCTTTTTCCTGCACCCGATTGGCCCACAATCGCGACCATTTCGCGAGCCTGAACGCGGAGATTGAGTTGCTTGAAGAGTTCAAGCTCCCCGCGTGCTGTTTTGTAGGATTTTCCGAGGTCCTGGACTTCTACCACCGGAGCACTGATTCCAGCCAACCCCTGTGCCCGCGACTCCGAGTCCCGCTGGGAGCGGGAGGGATGCCCGGCAGCCACTGGAGTCAAATCCGTCATGCTGTTGTAATCCATTCTATATGAGGCAGGGGAGCGGAGTACGATCCCACAAACGTACCCGTCTCTACCCCAAAATGCGGAGCCTGGGATCATGGAAACGAGTGCGCGGCCGGCTAAAAAGCCGGATTTGCAAAGTCGCGCTCCAGGGCTACCTTTGCGTGCGACTACAGGTAGCGGCAGAAACGTAGCTTTTTGAGCGCAAATTGGACAAATAGTACGACGTTTGCTCGATATTGGTCTGCAGGAACACGTGAAAATGCGGATTTTGCTGTCCGTAACGCAGCGGTCGTTGTTTCTTCACTCCCACGCACAGCAAAATTGGGCTGAAGCCCTTTGATATGTGCTCGTTACCATGCGGAAAGGCAACAACCGGATGCGGCCAGACACACGCGCCTTATTGCACAGTTGCGCCCGATCTGCGTACATGAGTGTGCAGAAATCGCGGATTGACGCTGGCGATGCGACCGTTGGATCCAACGGCAAGGGCAGCGAGAGAGCGTTCCAGTTGCCGTTTTCGAGCCGCGGCAGGAAGCAGGGTGACTCCATGGGTCGCATGGCTCAGAGTAGAGTCGCACGGCCTTTTAATGAATGAATTGTGGGTTGATTTGGTGCGTGCGTTGGACGCGCGCGTGCGTGTCGCGCATCACTTTGCACGCCGGCCGGCGGCATTTATAAATGAATTAACCCGTGAAGTTCAAACCATTTTACCCATTGCTCGCGTTCTCTGCGTCCTGCGCCCTTTTGTGCGGCTCGGGGCGGGCGCAGTCCTCTGTCTACCAGCAGCTCCGTGCCCATCACGCCGCAATGCGCGCAGTGCAGCCCTCGTGGATGGCTCCGCTGACCCAGCCCGATGCGCGGCTGGGACAAGGTCTGCGCATTTCCGTCTCGAACTTCTCCTCTCCCGGCGCACACCCCCTCGTCTACGGAAACAATGAAGGCATCAGCGTGATTGCCGGCAACCGACTGCAGTTCGAGTTCATTCCGCCCTCGTTCTTTCGCAATCACTCATCGGCGCACAAGGACGGGTTCGGCAACGCCGGCGTGGAGGTGAAAGCTCGCATTGCCTCAGGCAACGCGGAAGACGGAAACTACGCCGTGACTGCGGTTCTGTATCACTCCTTTGCGCCCCGTGGCTACCAGAATGGGGCGCAGACGGGCATCTACCGGCCTTCGATCGTCATCGGGCGCGCTTTCAGACGCGTGATCTTGCTCTCGGCGGTAGGCGGCGACCTGCCTACAGGCGAGATTTACGAGCAAGGACGCGGCATCGAGTGGAAGATGACGGCGCAAGTCCATCCCACGGGGCGCACGTGGTTCGATGTCGAGGACGACGCGCTGTTCATTCACGGCGGGCCGCACGACGGCAGGATGCAGAACTTTATTACGCCTGCGGCGTTTTATATGGTACGCCGCCCAGGCTTTGGGCCGGCACACACCGGCGTGATCTTCGATTGCGGCATGCAGATTGCGACTTCAACGTTCTACTTTTATAACCATAATGTGATTACGGAGATGCGGGTGGTGTTCTAAGACTCTGGGCGACGGATTCGAACAGGGGCCAGACTGTGCCCAATACCACTCGACCATCTACACTGAAGCGGTATGCCGGAAGAGCACGAAGCAACCGCCGATCACGACGCAGCTAATCCACGCCACCGAATAGGACAGAGTAGCTTTCTGCTTTGGATAAGCGGAGCATGGGTTCTACCCCTGCTTGCGGCTGCTTTCTGGCTGCGCCCCTACTTGACGAGCGTGGAAAAAGGCGTGCTGGTGGTGGCCGCGCTGCTGCTGGCTCCCCTGCCGGCGATATTTGCCATACGCAGGCAGCGCCGCGAGATGCAAGCCTGCGTGATCAAATCTGACGAGACTGCGGAGAGACTGAAGCTGCAACTGGACACGGTGCGCTTCAGAACAGCGCGGCTGCGCGAAGAACTGCAGGCGGCAGACAAGCAGGCGCGTCTGTCGCATCAGCTTACGCTGCTGGGCCAGTTCACGGCCGGTTTCATGCATGAGTTCAACAACCCGCTGGCCATCGTGGTGGGCCGGCTGGAAGTTCTGCTGGAAGAGCGCAAGGAGGACGCCGAGCTTTGCGCGGACCTCCAACAGATGCTCAAAGAGGCGCGCTACATGGGCAACATCGCCAGTACCCTGTTGCAGGCGCTGCGCCGGGAGCGCGGTGGCGAGGTGTTTGAGGCGTCCAATCCTCAGAAGTCGATAGAAGAGGCAATTGCATCGTTCCGCCCGAAGGCCGATTCGCGGAGAGTGGAGATTATCGAGGAGTTTCACCAGGCACCGCGTGTAGACGTGCCGGAACATGTGGTGGGTGAGGTGGTGCGCGGGCTAATCATCAATGCGCTTGAGGCATTGAGGGGCCGCGAAGAGCCGAAGATCTGGGCACGTATTGAACCGTACCGTACTGCCGGTGCGCGTGTGCTGGCACGCATCGAGGACAACGGACCCGGCGTTCCGGAAGAGATACGCGAGCATCTGTTTGAGCCGTTTGTTTCGCACAGCAGCGGTCGCGAACGGTTGGGGCTCGGACTGTTTCTGGCAGCGAGCCTGCTGGATATGTATGATGGCCGAATCCGATACGAGATGCGCTACGGAGGCGGGTCGAGTTTCGTGATCGAGCTGCCGCCGGCGCGATTCACGCGCGGCCAGCCTTATCATTGGTTCGCCGGAGGAACGCAAGAGTGAACCGTATTGTGGTGATTGACGACGAAGCTGCACTGGGAGAGAACATCAGCCGGATGCTGCGTCTGCCGGGCGTTACGGTTTCGGTTTTTGTCGATCCGGTGAAGGGATTGGCGGACACGGTAACGAACCCGCCCGACTTGGTTCTACTGGACGTGCGTATGCCGGGCATGTCAGGCGAAGAGGTATTTGCGCGCCTGCATGAAGTGCATCCCACATTGCCCATTGTGTTTCTTACCGCATTCGGATCAGTGGAGGGCGCGGTGCTGGCGATGCGCAACGGCGCCTTTGATTATCTGCAGAAGCCCTTCAAGCGCGACGAGCTGATGCTGGTGGTGCAACGAGCGCTTGCTCACGCCAAGCTGGAGCACCAGGTTGAAGCGCTGCAGGGGCGGCTAGAGTCACTGGGGGAAACGGATGCGGCGCGGAGCCGCAATCCCGCCATGCTGGAACAGATGGAGCGCTGTCGCAGAGCCGCAGCAACCGATGCCACAGTGATGATCCTGGGCGAGAGCGGCACCGGCAAAGAGGTCACGGCGCGGCAGATCCATCAGCTCAGCCCGCGCAAGGATGGCCCATTCGTGCCCGTGGAATGCAGCGCCATGCCCGGATCGCTTATCGAGAGCGAGCTGTTTGGCTACGAGCGCGGAGCGTTTACCGGCGCGGAGCGGACAAAGAAGGGGCTGATTGAGTCGGCCGATGGAGGCACACTGTTCCTTGACGAAATCGGCGACCTGGGGATTGAGTTGCAGACGCGGCTGTTCCGGTTTGTCGAGGAGCGGGCACTGCGGCGGCTGGGAGGCCTGGCGCAGGTGCGCGTGGATTGCCGCATACTCTGCGCGACCAATCAGGACCTGGAAGCGAAGATCAAAGAGAGCAAGTTTCGCGAGGAGCTTTATTACCGGCTGAGCGTGGTCACGGTGAAGCTTCCTCCGCTGCGGGACCGGCCTGAGGATATTCAGCACCTGGCGCATTTCTTCCTCGAGCGCTTTTCGCGCCGCTACGGCAAGAGCATCGCAGGCTCGCCGCAGTTTTACGAGGCGCTGACGCGGCAGCGGTGGCCAGGTAACGTGCGCCAGTTGAAGAACGTGATGGAGAGGCTAACCGCGCTACATCACGGCGGCATGCTTGGGCCGGAGGATATTGAAGAGGATTCTCCGAATGTCGGGTCGGCGGCCACGCTTTCCGCGCTGCCGTGGAAGGATGCGCGCGAGCAGTATCTGGCTGGCTTTGAGGCTGCGTACGCGCAGGCTGTACTGGCGCGTTGCGGGGGCAATGTGAGTGCCGCGTCGCGTTCGGCCGGTGTGGATCGGAAGACGTTCTATGCTCTGCTGAAGCGGGATCGCGAATCGCAAAGTGGGGAATCGATTCCCCGGAATGGGCCGGAAACTGAGGAATAAGCTCCCCAACTCAGGGGTTCTGTCTGTTGTAAATGATTGAAAAATAAAGATGAGCATAATGGCTCGCTGCGTGCTTAAAGAAATGCAGGAGCCATGCATATGAAACTGCGAACGTCAGGCCGACTGGCTATCCTGCTAGCATTCGGTTGTTTTCTGCTCATGCCTCAACAAGGCAGGGCAATTCCCGCCTTTGCACGCAAATTCGGGGTGAAGTGCTATACCTGCCACACCATCCCGCCAGCACTCAACAAAAACGGCTATATGTTCAAGCGTCTTGGATATCGTATGCCTCCCGACAATATGGACGGGAGCAAGCCAGCGCCGAAGGTCAGCGCACTGGACAGGGATATACGCTTCAGCCTTACCAACTCCTTTGCGGCACTGTTTCAGACCAGCTTCACGGAGGACAAAACCGTTGCCGATCAGGGAAATGTAACTTCAGCATCTCCCTCCACCTCTTGTCCCAGCGATACGGAGCAATCTTCATCGTGCTCCAGTTTCAACCTGGATGAAGCGGCCTTCTTCATGGCCGGCGCCATACCAGACAGCGGCTTCTCATACTTCGGACACTACGAAATGTACCAAGACGGCGATAGCGGCCTGGAGCAGGGATTTGGCGTGTATACGGGCGGCCGAGCCAACAGCAGTTTCTTCATCAAGGCCGGCCAGATGCACCTGCAGGAGGGTGAAGGAACGCGGGCTTCGATGTTCTATAACCTTTTCTCCGATCCTGCATACACGTTGACCAACACCGATCCGATCAACGTTTCTCTCGACCAGGCTCCGGTGGGAGTCGACGTGGGGTATACGTGGGCTTCGAACTACTTCGAGCGGGTCTTCGCGGTTTCGTTCAAGGTCACCAACGGATTGAATGCGGATGGCGACGCGATTCAGGGTGGTTCGACGAAGAACTCCAAGGACATCTGGGGTGACGCGGACTACTGGTTCGGACCCGACGGCGGCGTCACGGTGATGGGTTATCACGGGCAGAAAGACCAGGTCCAAAACGCGGGCGCCGATAACGAGTTCACCTACACGCCAAGCTTCGATCGCATCGGAGTATTCGGCAACTACTACTTCTTCGACAAACTCGACATTCTTGGCGGATTCATTCACGGTCGCGATGACTGGAAGGACACTGTGGATGGACCCACGGGGAACTACATCCAGAACACATACCGCGGTGAAGTGGACTACTATCCGGTGACCGGCACGGCGATCATGGCGCGCCTGGATCGCGGGACCGCAAACCTTCCTTCACAACCGACCATGCATACGAGGGTCTGGGCAATTGGCGCCGAACACGCCATGACTGCGCGTGGAAACGTGGTGGGACGGATTGCTTACACACAGGAACACGATGGCGACCCTGTTGCCCTCGTGGGCACAACAGACAAAAAGCTCATGGTCGATATGCGCTTCATGTGGTGAGGAGAAACCGCAATGTTCAAAGTGATTCGATATGTTTTACCTGTCCTTGTGGCCGCGCCTCTGCTCCTGGTTGCGCAGAGCGGCAATGTGACCCTTCCGCAAGACAAAGGGCCCACCACGATCAACGTCTCGTCGTACCCGCCCGCGCAGCAGAAGGCTTATAAGCTGTTTCGGTCAAAATGCTCGAAGTGCCATACCATTGCCCGGCCCATTAACACCACCATGACCATTCCGCAATGGGAAATGTATGTGAAACGCATGATGCACAAGCCTAACTCCGGCATAAGCGGCAAACAGGGCAAGGAGATCTTCGAATTCCTGTCCTATGACCAGAAGTTTCGTAAAGATAAAAACCCGTCGGCATTTCATAAACGGCTTTCCGACGAAGAGCTCCGGAAGCTTGAAGCACAGCAACACTAAACCCGCAACTGAAACTGCACAGGAGATCTTCTCCAATCCGGCGAGCGTGTCCTGGCTCGCTCGCCGGAGACCTTTCAGCCGTTCGCATAACCAGGAACTAAAAGACTTCAGGCTGCGATTTTCGAAATCAATCTCACTATTGGGGCGCCCATGAGTTATACGGTCAAAATTCCAGATCGGGATTACTTCGACAAGAACGTCCCCTGTCAGACCGCCTGCCCGATCCACACAGAATGCGGGCGCTATGTTCAGGCTATTGGAATTTCCAGGGATGAAGAGGCGTACCTGTTGGCCCGCGCTCCCAATCCATTCGCTTATGTGCTGGGAAGAATTTGCGCCCATCCCTGCGAAGATAACTGCCGCCGCGGCAAGATCGACGAACCTGTTGCGATCTGCGCGCTAAAACGGTACGCGACGGATCGTCACAACCTGGGAATGGGTCACGATCCGGTCAGAAGAGCACAACCCCCTGCACCCAAGCGAAACAAGCGTGTGGCGGTTGTAGGCGCCGGAGTATGCGGACTTACCTGCGCGCATGACCTGGCGCTTCTGGGTTACACAGTAGAAGTCTTCGAGTCTGCACCAGTGCCCGGCGGAATGCTCTATCTCGGTATTCCCCAATTTCGCCTTCCAAGAGAAATCATCAAGATGGAAGTGGATAACATCCTTTCTCTCGGAGTTACTCTCCATACACGCGTTACTGTTGGACGGGATATCTCGTTTACTGAGCTACGGTCAAAGTTCGACGCGGTGCTGCTGGCAACAGGGCTGAATAAAGGCCGCGAGCTCAGTATCCCAGGGGCGCATCTTTCCGGCGTCTACAACGGCATCGATTTTCTGCTCAACGTCAATCTTGGCTTTGAGATTGAGTTAGGCAAGCGCGTTGTGGTTGTCGGCGGTGGCAATGTAGCTATCGACGTGGCTCGTTCTGCTGTCCGCCTGGTTCAGGAATCAGCCGATACAGACATACCCGATGAGGAAGAAAAGAGCCTGCAACCTGCTTTGGATGCCGCTCGTTTGGCCATGCGCTCTGGCGCTGAACAAGTGCATATGGTCAGCCTCGAATCGCGCGCGCAGATGCCCGCATGGCAGAACGAAGTGGATGAGGCGGAACACGAAGGCATTGAGATTGACAACGGATGGGGCCCAAGGGAAATCGTTGGAGAGGATGGCGCTGTAACCGGACTCAAAGTACGGCGCTGTCTTACGGTATTCGACGAGAACGGCCGCTTCAATCCGGCTTTCAGCGACGAGGAAAAGATTATTCCCTGCGACAGCGTGATTCTTGCCATCGGTCAGCAGGCGGATCTCTCGTACCTCAACAACGAGGATGGCGTACAGGTAACGCCGCGCGGCATTCTAAAGATTAACGAGAACCTGAGCACCACAGCTCCCGGCGTGTTTGCCGGCGGCGACGTTGCCTTCGGCCCGCGCATCCTGGTGGAGGCTGTGGCCAACGGCCATCGCTCAGCACGCTCGATCCATCTCTACCTGAGCGGCAAGACAGAAAAGACAGTACTGCGCCGCTTCCGCATCCTGCCTGACTGGAAGATGCCCAAGAACTTTCTAGCCATTCCCAGACAGAAGATGCCGATGCTGGCGAAAAACCGGCGCATTGGGATTGCTGAAGTGGAAATGGGCTTCGATGAGGAACAGGGACGCGCCGAAGGACTTCGCTGCCTCAACTGTCAGGTCAATACGATCTTCGACGGATCGAAGTGCATCTTGTGCGCCGGCTGCGTGGACATCTGCCCGGAGAGCTGCCTGCGTCTCGTCGATCTAGCACAGGTGAACGGCGACGAGCGTTATGACGCATTGATTCAACAACGCTACGGCGTGCCCGCTGCGGAACTGAAAGCGGGCCAGGCCGGGGCCATCATCAAGAACGAGGATAAGTGCATTCGCTGCGGACTGTGCGCCGAGCGGTGCCCGACGGGGGCGATCACCATGGAGTCCCTGGATCGTGTAGAACGTGAAGTCTTCGAATAACGGAGTGAGGGAAATGAATCGAAGAAGCTTTCTCAGTTGGGGTGCAGCGGGATTTATCACGCTATGTTCAGGGGTGGGAGTGAGCATGGCGGCGGTGGTCCGGTTTTTGACGCCCAATGTCTTTTATGAACCGCCACAGACATTCAAAATCGGCAAGCCGGCCGACTTCGCTTTTGGTCCTCCTGCTTTTCTTTCAGACGAAAAGATCTTTGTATTCCGCTACGAGAACGGTGCATTTGCAGTGGCCAGTGCCGTCTGCACGCATCTGGGGTGCACGGTCAACTACTTTCCGAGTGATCACGACTTCCATTGCCCTTGTCATGGCAGCATATACGCCCTTAACGGCAAGGTATTGCATGGACCGGCGCCGCGCCCACTGCCCTGGTTCGAAGTGACGCTAGCTCACGACGGACAACTGAGAGTGGACAAAAACAAGATCGTACCAGCCAGCTATCGGTTGATGGTGTCAGCATGAATTTTATTCGCGAGATTTGGCAATCCATCGTCCGGCGGGATTCTTTGTCGACCGACAAAGGGAAGGCTGAACTGGTCTTCCATAATGTGTGGCTTCATATTCACCCCGCCAAGGTGAAGAAGGAACATCTCCGTTTCAGTTACACGTTTTACCTGGGATTCATCACCTTCTTTCTCTTCCTGATTCTGTTGACCACAGGAATCGCGCTGATGTTCTACTACCGGCCCTATCCGGCCGTGGCGTACCAGGACATGAAGGACCTGCAGTTCGTGGTCTTCATGGGACCGTTCCTGCGCGCCATGCACCGCTGGGCCGCGCAGGCCATGGTGATCTGCGTATTTCTCCACATGTGCCGGGTATTCTTTACCGCGTCTTATAAGAAACCGCGACAGTTCAACTGGGTGGTCGGCGTTGTCCTGCTCCTGCTCACTCTGGGCCTGTCATTTACCGGGTATCTGCTGCCCTGGGATCAGCTGGCCTATTGGGCCATTACGGTTGGCACCAACATCGGCGGTTATGCGCCATTCATCGGCGAGCGGATGCGCGAGATTCTCCTTGGCGGACACACCGTGGGACAGGAAGCGCTGATTCGCTTCTATGTGCTTCACGTCGCGATCCTGCCTTCGCTCGTCATCCTGTTTACCATTGTCCACTTCTGGCGAATTCGCAAGGACGGCGGTCTATCGCGGCCTCCCCGGAAATTGAAACAGAAAGCGAAAAAGGCTGAGGCATTAGTCACCATCGGCGCGCCCAACCAAGTGGCGCAGTTGAAAACCGAGGCAGCATCTCCCGACAAGACTTACGGCCTGATGGAAGTAGTCAGCGGGAAGCCCATCTTTGAAACTGTAACTCCGGAAGAGGAAGAAGACACAGTTCTTTCCTATCCTTATGCCTTCTTCCGCGAAGCGATTGCCCTGATGGTTACCGTCACGGGTGTCATGGCTGTGTCCCTGTTCTATCACGCGCCGCTTGAAGCCATGGCCAACCCGGCAAAGACACCAAATCCGGCCAAAGCGCCCTGGTACTTCCTGGGCCTGCAGGAACTGGTCAGCCACTCTGCTCTGATTGGAGGCGTGGTGGCACCCACTCTCATGGTGCTTATGCTCCTGGGAATCCCATATTTCGACCGCAATCCAAGCCGGCGGCCCTCTGACCGCAAGTTGGCTATCTGGCTGTTTGCAATATTTGTCGTGGCCAATCTGGCCTTGATCATTATAGGTACTTTCTTCCGAGGCCCCGGCTGGGCATGGGTTCCACCGTGGGTACACGTTGTTGCGAGGGCAGAGTAATGGACCGCAAACTACCACCGTTTTTCTTTCTACTTAGTCTGATTGCATTGGTACTGCTCGTGGTCGCGATACGGCAAGCCGCGACCCCCTCGTGGAAGACGTATCAGCGCGAGTACTATCGACTGCAAGCGCAGAATGAGCCTAACGCCGCAACCAAGGCCGCCGTACTGAATACGCCTCTGCAGATTAAGCAGATCCTGCTGCCGGGGCTGCACCGTGTGGACCGCTGCACCACCTGCCACCTTGGTGTGGATGACCCGACGATGAAGAACGCGCCGGAGCCCTTCCGCTATCACCAGGGACTCGGGTCCCACGTTACTACCAAATTTGGCTGCACCATCTGCCACGGCGGGCAGGGGCTGGCAACCGACATGAAGGATGCCCACGGCAACGTAAAGTTCTGGCAAACGCCGCTGCTCCCGGCCGACTACGTTCGTGCCTCGTGCGGACGATGCCACAAGCAGGGCAATATCCCCGGTGTTCCGGAGCTTACAGAAGGCCGCCGGCTCTTCGAAACCGAAGGATGCCACGGCTGCCACAAACTGAACGGAGTGGGCGGCAGTATCGGGCCGGATTTGACGCAAGAGGGTGCAAACAACCGCTCGCCTCAATGGCTCGAAGCTCATTTCCTGAGCCCCAGCAAGGTCTCGCCCGGAACGGCGATGCCTAACTTCCACTTCACCCACCAACAGGCGCGCGCGCTCACTTATTACATGCTCTCGCTTACCAATCAGCAAATGGGAGCTTATTACGCAAGCGAGCCGCTCATTCCCAGTGCGCAGTACGGCCGGCAGCTATTCGTTGAGAAGAACTGCCTCGTCTGTCACTCGATCGGCGGTGTAGGAGCAAAGACAGGTTCGGATCTTCTCGGCATCACTAAGCGGCATTCGCGGGAATGGCTCGACGAACAGTTGGTCAATCCGCAGCTTGTTTATCCGGGCAGTTCCATGCCGCAATATAACCTGGAGAGCAATGCGCGCAAAGCACTGATCGCTTTCCTGGCCACGGCTACGCCCGACGATGCCAAACAAATCATAGAAAAGAAGGGGCGCACTCCCACGCCCCAAGACGCAGCGATTGCAGCAGGCCAGATAGACTTTCATCGCTTTGGCTGCGCCGGCTGCCACGGCACCAACCTCCAGGGGGGCGTGCCTAATCCCAATGCGCAGGGTGGAGAAGTTCCTTCGCTGCTGCATCTTTCTGACGACTATACCCAGGATGAGGTCATAGACATCATCCGCAACGGCCGCCAGCCACCGCTGGCCAACGTAAAAGGTTCCGCACCCCCCTTGTACATGCCGGCGTGGAAAGACCTGCTGAGCAAGGAGGACATACACCAGATCGTGGCATTCCTCTGGTCGAAGCAGTCGAAATCGGATGAAGGCTGGTAGTATCAAGAACCTGCAGGCACGGCAAGCGAGGCTTAGCCCCGCTGCCGTGCCTTGATTTTTCTGACCGGCCGGCATGGATAACGCACAATACATGCCGAGCCCTTATCTAATTTGTTCAGGTAGTTAACCTTCGGAAGGTCAGTTGACCTACGCCATCGGCTCCAGGTGCGCCGTGAAGTGGCGCAGAAATGGTGCTTCATAGGTCAAGCGCATACCTTTGATCTGTTCGCGTCTCCTGAAAACTTCAAGGATGACCTCAACCACGTAGTCAATGTGGCTCTGCGTGTATACGCGGCGCGGGATGGCCAGCCTAACCAGGTCCATCTGTGCCGCTGCGGCGAACATGAGCCTGCCGATCTCGACAGAACGCACGCCGCCTTCAAGGTACAACTCAGCTGCCAGAGCCACGCCAGGAAACTGCGAGGAAGGAATGTGCGGCAGAAAAGAGCACGCATCAATATATATAGCGTGGCCGCCGGGAGGCTGAATAATCGGCACACCGGCCGCGGCGATGTGGTTGCCGAGATACGCAGTCGAGGCAATGCGGTAGCGCAGGTAATCCTCATGAAGCGCCTCCTGAATTCCGACTGCTATGGCTTCGAGATCCCGCCCCGCAAGGCCGCCATAGGTCGGGTAGCCCTCAGTGAGAATCAGAAGATCTTTCTCCTGCTGCGCGAGCAGGTCGTCGCTGGTGCATAAATAGCCGCCTATATTTGCCATGCCGTCTTTTTTGGCAGACATGGTGCAGCCATCTCCATAGCTGAACATTTCCTGTGCGATTTGTTTTGGCGTTTTGTCTGCGTAGCCTTCTTCGCGGAGTTTGATGAACCATGCATTTTCGGCGAATCGACATGCGTCAAAGTAGAGCGGAATGCCGTAACGTCTGCAGACGGCACTTACCAGACGGACATTTTCCATCGAGACGGGCTGACCGCCGCCCGAGTTATTGGTCACGGTAAGCATTACGAGCGGAATACGCTCGCGGCCGACGCGACTGATAAGGGATTCGAGTGCGGCAATATCCATATTCCCTTTGAACGGGTGGTTCAATGAGGGCTGACGGCCTTCAGGGATGAGCAGGTCTACGGCTTCGGCTCCAACGAATTCGATGTTGGCACGCGTGGTATCGAAGTGTGTATTGTTAGGGACTACGTCACCCTTCTTGCACGCCACACCAAAGAGGATCCGCTCTGCCGCGCGGCCCTGGTGGGTGGGAATCACGTGCTTGTAACCTGCAATATTCTGGATGGAGTCGCGGAATCGATCAAAACTGCGGCTGCCCGCATAGCTCTCGTCGCCCTGCATAACCGCGGCCCATTGATGCACAGACATTGCGCCGGTGCCCGAGTCGGTGAGGAGATCGATGAGAACGTCATCGGCGGGCAGGAGGAAGAGATTGTAGTGCGCGGCCTTTAACAACTCTTCCCGTTGCGAGCGGGTTGTCCAGCGGATCGGCTCAACACTCTTGATGCGAAATGGTTCGATAACCGTTCTTATCGGCATGCTACGCCCTCATCTCCGCGCAACAGATGCGCTTTTGTGAGATCGACTCTGAGAATCGCAGCAGAGCACCCGGCCTGCCCGATGCTCTGTCTCAGCGGAAGAGGTAGTGTAGCGCAACATGACGGGCGCCCGAAACCAGCACTATTCATATTGCAGGTGCATCTAGAGTTTGGATTCCCTCCTGCCCCTAGAACCGTACCCGCTCAAGTGCGCTTCAGCTTATAGATGCGCACTGCGTTTTTCCAGAAATACTTCTCTGCGCTCTCTCTTGATTTGGTAGAGAAGAATCGCTTCATCAGCCCGACTTCTTCAGCGATGGTGGCGACTCCGTAGCTATTCGGGTAATCGCTTCCGAACAGGACACGATCTTCACCAAAGGCGCTGTAGAGAAATTCAAGTCTGGTGCGCAGCGTCTCATAATCTCTCACGATGACACCGTCACTTAGCCGTGGATGATATACCTCAGTTAATTTTACACAGATGTTCGGGCGCGCTGCCATATCTTTGACGACGGTCTCGTATGCCTTTTGATTTTCAGGCGTGGGATCAAAGGAAGGCAGGTGATCCATGATAATACGAAGGCTGGGGATCGCGTCGGCCAGCATAACATTTGCGCGCATCAGGCCCATGCTGGGGTTGGCGGTATCGAGCGTCAAATCAGCTTCCGCTACTAACTTCAGGTTACTCACGTGTTCGGGCTTGAGAGTGACCTTATCGTTGTCTTCGTTATAAAACGGGAAGATACGGGCGCGAATGGCGCGAAAGCGCGGGTCCTTGTGAAAGTGCTCCAGATATTTGCCGAAGATCGACAATCCCGAATCCAAAGTTCCACAAACGCCCATCATGATTGGATCGGTCCTGCACATTTCGAGGTACCAGAGATTTTCGTCAATCCAGGAGCTTGATTCGACGACCATAGCTCCGATAATGCCGGCCGGCCTTGCCTGTGGGCTGTACATGGAAGGCAGCGAGGTTTTGGAGATCGCCTGGTAAGCGGGAGAGCCCATGTAGTCGGCGCCCAGTGGTCGCGTACCGTCAAATAGATGAATATGTGTGTCGATGACCGGGATTTCATCCACACTTGGTGATTGCGCAGCAGCACTGCCAAATGCTGTGAGCGCGGTCGAAGCGGCGGCGCCTGCCAGAAACTTACGCCGATTCATTCCACTCTCAGGCTTGTCTTGCGTACCGGTTTCGGCAAGCTTCGACTCATCCATATACATTCTCCATCGTCTGTTTTGGGGGTGCGGATTTCACACCATTGCACCCCGTCAGGTTGCGGACGTTCCCGCGGCTGTCCAGGATCCGCTGGTTTTATTTCTCGGATTCTGTCCGTTCCAATGGGGTGGGAATCTGCTCTCAACCAGCCTGACGCGGTGAACTGCACAATGTGTGGGATGGATGCACCCAATGTGGGATTGTAACGCGTCCACTCCCTCGTTCGTCGAGTGAAATGTGTTTACCCGTCCGGCACAATTCCACGGTGGTGAGGATGAGAATCTCCCTGCGCAGGATGGCATTCCAAAGATCCTGCTCTGCGTCCGATATGGGACCATACATCGGCGATGCGGTACGGATTTCCTTGCCCGGCGGCACACGCCGCTTCTGCGCAATCCAATATTGACCTGGGCCAATACCGGCCGATAGATTTGCGTAAGCGAAACAGGGAGGACGATAGTGCCGGACGTACAGAATAGCGCCGAAGTCTCAACCGCAAGAAACGATATCGAAATGTTTAGCCTTGCCAGGCAAACGGCGATTGTTACAGGAGCCGCAACCGGTATTGGCGAGGCAATCGCAGTGCGACTCGCCCGGGCTGGAGCCACTGTGGTGGTGGTGGATTTGAATCTGCCAGGAGCCCAGCGCGTTGCCGAATCTCTGCCGAACGGCTCGTTTGCAGTTCACGGGGACGTTGCGGACTCCGCTTCAATTCAGCAGGTCGTAGAGGAAGTGCTGAAACGCATGGGAAAAATCGACATTCTGGTAAACAACGCCGGGATTGCCGGACCCGCGGCCTTCCTGTGGGAACAGACGGATGAGGACTGGCAGCGAAACATAGCCATCAACCTGACGGGAGTTTTCAATTGTTGCCGCGCCGTGGTTCCAAGCATGCGCAGGCGTGGGTATGGCCGCATTGTTAACATAGCATCCATTGCTGGCAAAGAAGGCAATCCGCGAATGGTGCCCTACTCCTGCACGAAAGCCGGCGTGATCGCACTTACCAAATCACTTGGAAAGGAATTGGCGACGGAAGGAATCTGTGTGAATGCGGTCTCTCCGGCCGTCGTTCAGACGCAGATTCTGAACCAGCTGACACCGGCTCAGATCGCTTATATGACAGAACGCATTCCGATGCATCGGGTAGGCAAAGCAGAAGAAATTGCCTGCGTGGTGCATTTTCTGGCCAGCTTGGAATGCTCCTTTGTCACGGCCCAGTGTTACGACGCGAGTGGCGGCCGCGCCACTTATTGATTTACCTGTATTCCAAAAACAAAGAAGTCATCCATACTCGTGGTCGCAATCTGCGCTATCCAGAATGTATGCTGCTACTGCCTTATTGAAAGAGCTTTCGAAAGGAACCGATGTCCGAACCGGAACTGATGACGTCCTCGACGAACCCGCTGGACCGCGCAATGAGGCGTGCTGGCGGACGCCTCATGCCCTTTCTGCTCCTCATGTACATCTTGGGCTTCCTGAATCGGACGAACATCGGCTTTGCCAAAGACGCACTCCGGACGTCGGTTCATATCTCCAATTTCGCTTATGCACTCGGCGCCGGATTGTTCTTCCTGAGTTATGCCGCGTTTGAAGTACCCAGCAACCTGATGATGCATCGCGTCGGCGCGCGAGTCTGGATGACGCGCATCATGGTCACCTGGGGCCTTGTGTCGGCGGCTATGATCTTCGCAAGTGGCAAATGGTCCTTCTACACGCTGCGGCTGCTGCTGGGTGCGGCCGAAGCGGGATTCTTTCCGGGCGTTATCCTCTACCTCACCTACTGGTTCCCGAACCGGTCTCGGACCAGGATGATTGGGTTGTTCTACTTTGGCGCACCGCTGGCCTTGATTTTCGGGGGCCCGCTGTCGGGCTATTTGATGCAGCTTCCCGATACGGCTGGTCTGCATGGCTGGCAGTGGATGTTTCTGATCGAAGGATTGATGACGGTGGCTGTTGGCATCTGGACGTTCTGGTACCTGGACGATCGGCCGTCTGATGCCGCATGGCTGCCGATGGATGAAAAGGCGGCACTGTCAGCCTCGGTTGTCGAGGAGGATCAGGCTCGGATTGCGCACGGTCCAATGGCATTCACGTCGGTCCTCCGAAACCGCCGCGTCATCTATTTCATTGCCATCTATTTCCTCATTCAGATGAGCATTTACGGCGTCATCTTCTACCTGCCTACGCAGGTTGCGGCTCTGCTCGGCGAGAAAGTGAACCTGGAGGTCGGGCTGGTGACGGCAATCCCCTGGATCTGCGCGCTGGTTGCGACCTTCCTGATTCCGCGTTTTGCTGAACGCAGCGGCCGGCATCGCATCATCGCCGCTGTCACACTGGCAGTCTCCGGCCTCGGCATTGCGGTGTCGGCGTCGGCCAGTCCTTTTATCGCCATTGTGGCATTGTGTTTTGCCGCGGCGGGCTTTATCGCCGTGCAGCCGCTGTTCTGGACGTTTCCAACCTCGTATCTCGGCGGCGCCGCGGCAGCCAGCGGCATCGCGCTGGTCAATGCGCTTGGAACGTTCGGAGGATTTTTTGCACCGAACATCAAGACCTGGGCAGACAGAAGTTTCGGTTCGCCGCATGCCGGGCTCTATGTTTTGGCGGCAATCACACTCTTTGGATCGCTCCTGATTCTGCTCCTTCTTCGCCCCGCCCCCGTCCCGGCTGCACCAGCGTCCTAACACTTTCAATAGCCCGGGACGCTTGGAAGTGCCGGTTCCAACGAATAAATATATGCGCGTTTCTGTAATGCAAGGCGATGTCAGCGGCGGAGTTGCGGACTCAGCGTGCCTGTCAACCTCATCCTCAAGATTGAGGCGAGTGACGGTACCGTCGGTCTTGCTGTCACCATGGGCGAAGAGCCAGTGTTCGATGAACTGATCTTCCGCGCCACCGGCGCCTGGCCATAGATTGCACCCGACTTGCCGTGCGGGTGTGAGACCGCCGTAGCTTCGATTCTCGATCAATGCCGCTGCATGTAGACCACGTGGGTCTGCATGAATTCGTAGAGCCCGTGCTTTCCGTCGGCGCCTCCTATGCCGCTCTTACGCCAACCCGCATGAAATCCCTGCATGGCTTCAAAGTTCTCGCGGTTGATATATGTCTCGCCGAAGCGGATCTCCTGGCATGCGCGCAATGCGACATTCAAGTTGTCGGTATAAATGGATGACGTCAATCCGTACTCGCAATCGTTGGCATACGCAATCCCTTCATCCAGATCTTCAAATTCCACCACCGGAATGACAGGCCCAAAGACTTCCTTGCGCACAATCTCCATTTCCTGTTTGCATCCGGTGAGCACGGTCGGCTCATAGTAGTAGCCACCGGTTCCCTCACCGCGCTTGCCGCCGGTTCGCAGAGTTGCCCCCTGCTTCAAGGCACCTTCCACGAGGCGCTCCACCTTGCGAAAGCCTGCCTCGTTGATCAGCGGGCCGTATTCAACAGTCTGGTCTTGCATGGGATCTCCGTAATGCGTTTCACGCATGGCGGCGCTCAACTTGTCTGTAAACTCCTCGGCAATAGAGCGCTGCACATAGACACGCTCAGCGCAGTTACACACCTGGCCGCTGTTGATAACGCGCGATGCCTTGATTGCCTTCACTGACAAATCCAGATTGGCATCTGCCATGACGATGGCCGGCGCCTTGCCTCCCAGTTCGAGATTTACCTTGGTGATGTTCTTTGCGGCAGACGACATGATTGCGGAACCGGTGTCCACGCTTCCGGTAAAGGTGATCATCCCGATGCCGGCCGACGAGGCCAGTGCACGCCCCGCAACAGGCCCGCGTCCGTGCACGATATTGATGAGGCCAGGCGGAAAATCCAGCTCCGCGAGCAGTTCACAAAACTTAACGGCGTTGTGAGGCGTTTCTTCGCTCGGCTTGATCACGATGGTGTTGCCGGTGATCAATGCAGGCCCTGCTTTGCGCGCAATCAGAAAGAATGGAAAATTCCACGGCAGAATTCCGCCGATCACACCAATGGGCCGGCGGAAGAGAAAGATGGTTTCTCCGGCGCGATCGCTCTCAATGATTTCGCCTTCGATGCGCCGGCCCCACTCGGCCATGTAGTCCAGGTAGTCCGCTGTAAATTCCACTTCAACTCGCGCAAGACCCAGCGTCTTGCCCTGTTCCTCGGTGATCACCTGGGCAATGGGTTCCACATTTGCCCGGATCTTTGCCGCAAGGGCTCTCAGGAGTTTGGCGCGGCCGGCTGCGGGCTGCTTTTCCCACGAACGCTGCGCCGCGTCGGCTGCCTTAATGGCGGCATTGACATCGTCTTCCGTGCTTTCCGGCACCGTGCAGATCACTGCACCCGTTGCGGGATTTGTGACCTCCATTCGCTGGCCACCGCTGGGCGCTACGAACTGGCCATTGACGAAATTCTCAAAGTTCTTCATAGTTTCCTTTCACTGCACGGCCCGGCACGGCGGAGCAAGGAGTTGAGTTGGCAGGTCCCGTTGAGCTTATCCGCAGGTCGGAATATGTGTTGGTAAGTTGTCCGCTCATGCACAAATATGCAGGTGACTAGCCAGGCACAATGAGCTCTCATGAAGCCTGACGCCGTGGTGATCAACACCGCACGAGGACTAATTGCAGAAGAGAAGGCGCAGATTGAGGCTCTTGAGGGCAAGCAGATTGCCGCCGTCCTCTATATACCATGGTGGTAGCGAGGCTGCTCGCGAAGAACTGCGGAAAGATGCGCGATATGGCCGGCTATGCCCTCAGGCGGCGCAGAAGAGCGTTCACCGAGCAAGCGGACCGGAGGCGACAAAAATCAAATCGCGGCCATGTGGACCCTGGGGCGGTGGGTCGTTAACTGGCGGCGGATTGCTGCGTGCGCTTCTCTTCTTCGTGCAGCGCAGTTACATCCTCGTCGCTGAATTTGTTCAGACGAACGATGCGTGCCAGGTTGCGAACCAGCGGTGGAACACTGAGGCGGGCCTGGGCCTCGTTTTCGGCTTCGATGATTGCCCACCCGCTGTGGATGCCCGCTTCGCATCCCCAATCAAAGTTGTGCAGATAACCCCTTGCGTTAAGTGCATCAAGCAGCATGAGGCAATTTGCGTTGGTATGCGGAGTCTCGATCAAATAGCGGTCCATACTCCAATCCTCCGGGGAGAAAGAAATTGGATGCCAATTTGACGTTTTCCAACCCGGATTGTTCCAGGCGCAAACGACGAATTTCTATGAAATTTCTTTCCGGCGGAGTAATCATGCCACGGCGATTGGGCTGCCCGGCACCTCCTGCGGATCCGGGGCAGGCGAAGCGCTGTGCTGCGCTTGCATCCTGGCCCTACCCCAGATCCGGGCCCATCGTATTACTAGGTAAAGATGATCTGCCCCCCGGCAGCCTTTTCGTAGAATTGCCCGACGGAGATCACGCCGTCCACCTCAGGGCAAAAGTCGTCCGGTTTCAGGTGGAACATGTCCACGGTGGCCTTGCAGGCGTAAATCTCGGCGCCGGAATCATGGATCATGGTCAGAAACTCGCCCACAGGCGGAATGTCGATCTTCTCCATCTCCTTCTTCATCATCGAAGTTGCGAACGCCGACATGCCCGGTATCGCGCCAAGCACCGTAGGCATGTGCATGCCTGGATTGCCGACCGTAGCCACTTTCAGGTTGTCCATGCGCTTCTTGATAACGGCGTCGAGCCCGAAAAAGGTGAAAAAGAGCGATGCCTCAATGCCCTCCATGCGTGCGCCGTTCGCCATGATGAGGCCCGGATAAACGCCTTCTAGCGAGCCATGGGAAACGATGATGGAGACTTTCTCAATGGGTTGTGTTGGTGTGTTTGCCATCTCATCTTCTCCGGGTCAAATGCATCCTTTTGGTTTTGGCAGCCCAGCAATGCGCGCCGCTTTCTTCGCCGGTCCCTTCGGAAAGAGCTGATAAAGAGTCTTCGTATCAACGCCGCTCTCTTTGGTGAGCCTGCGAATCGAAGGCGAGTCCCCTTCCTTGTCAAATACGGAACGCATGAAGTTGATAACCGCCCAGTGTTGTGTTGTCAGTTCCGGAATGCCCTCAATCGCGGCGATCTCGCGCGCGATCTCTTCATTCCATTCATTGCGGTCGGCAAGATTGCCGTCCGCGTCCAGTGTGAGAGTCTTTCCTCCCAATATCGCTGTTTGCATGGATCACCTCGTATTCGTTGAACTTAAGTTTGGTTCCGAAGGTACTGTCGGCTTGGCTTGCGCTCCAACCACCTTCAGGAATTCGACCAGCATCGCAACTCCCCTGCGAGCATCTGGGGAGTTGAGATCGCGAAGAATAGCGAACACCGACTTGTTCACATCCATTGTTGCCTGCACCCGTCCGAAGCCGTGAATGATCGCCGCCAGCGCGTCGAGGACTTCGGGCTTTGTGGCCTCCCTGAGAAGTCCCACCAACTGCGGGACGCTCGCCTCCACCTGGCTCCAGTCTTCCGCAGAGTGCGAGCGAACCAGCGCATCGCCCACGCGCGCTCCCGCAGACATGGCATTGAAGTAGCCTTTTTCCTGCAGGGACTGGTTGGCATTCACGATCCTTCGCATCCCATCGCGAAGAATGGGTTGCGCGTCCTGCATGAAATCAGCAGCACTCTGCAACTGCTGGATTGCGCTCTCAAACAGGTGCGCATTGGCGAGGATGGTTTTCAGCAAGCTCACGATTTCGGTGGGACGCAGATCGGCAGTGCCAAATGCCTTGACCGCATCCTGCATTGCATTCCTGCCCACCAGCGAAAGATCGGCTGCAAGATCCTCGGCGCTATTTCTGAAGCGCTTCAGACTCGCAAGCTCTTCGACAACGAAGTCAAGCTTGCGATCGAGTGCTGCGAATTGATCTTCAACAACAAGAGTAGCCATTACGCCACCTGCTTTCCCGCCATCAACATTTCGTTGGCGATAGGCAATTCCACACCGCGAAGCAGCAGATTCCAGTAAACCCAGCGGAACATGAGCTTACCGTAGTGGTTGATCGCGCTTTCACCCAGGAGTTTGAACGGCCCAACACCGGGAAGTGGAAATGCGCCCGGTAATGGCTCGGTTTCGTAGTTGAAGTCGATCAGCATTCCCTTGCCGTGGCCGGATTCGATGAAGCAATTCGCATGTCCGTCGAACTCGGCGCGCGGAGGTCTGCCGTCGATGTGCTCCATGATGTTTTCGAACAAAATCTCCGATTCGAAATGCGCAACCGAGCCGGCCTTGGAAGCAGGTAGATTCGTGGCATCGCCGATCACGAACACATCATCGAGTCCTTCGGCAGCCAGCGTTTTCCTGTTGGTGGGCACAAAGTTTAGCTCGTTTCCGATTCCGCTCCGGGCAATGGCGGGATCACCCATATTCGTGGGGATTGACACCAGCAGATCGTAGTTCACTTCGGTGTCGTCCCAGGCCACGAGCTTCTTCTCCTCGTTGTCCACACGCGCGAGGCCGAAATCGGGAGTAACTGAGATGCCTTTGCGTTCGAGGAATTCACCCAACACACGGCTTGAGGTCGGTTTGGTGAAGGCTCCTGACAGCGGTGTAACAAGATGAATATCGACCTTGTCGCGCATCCCACGCTCTGTAAAGTAGGAATCGGCAAGGAACAGAAACTCCAATGGCGCCACTGGGCACTTGATGGGCATTTCTGCAATGCTGAGCACCAGTTTGCCGCCCTGCCAGGTCTTCAGGAACCGGCCAAGTCGCTCCGCTCCGCGCGGCGTGTAGAAATCAAACTTGCTGACACCCCACTCTTCATCCAATAGGCCTTCGGTCTGCTCCGGATGAATGTCGGCTCCGGTACCAATGATCAGGCAGTCGTAGCGCAACGCCTCGCCGTTGGCCAGTACGACTTTCTTTTTTTCCGGATCGATGTGATCGATGCTGGAGAGAATAAAGCGTATACGGCCGGGCAGGTATTGCCGGCGCGGACGCACCAGATCGCGCATGCGGTAAATATCGAACGGGACGAAGAGAAACCCCGGCTGGTAGTAATGCTCTTCTTTCCCGTCCACTACGGTAATGCGCCAATCGCGCTCGTCCAATGCATTGGCCAGCTTGTTTGCCATGATCGTTCCGGCAGTTCCACCGCCGAGAATCAACATGTGACGCATCGTGGATCTCCTTCAATAGGCGGTCTGGATTTCGTCGCGTCGGCATTTTGTCGCGCCGAGCTTCAACCGTCTATTAAGGGAGAAAGCATGCAGCTGGCCAAAGCATTTTTCTTTATATATCTATGACTTACGTAGAACAAAGCGTTTAGCCTGAGACGTTTTGTTGCAACATTACACGTCAGGTTTGAAACAAAATGTATAAGAACAGCTCATGCCAGATGCAGTTCTCGCATGCGGCGCCAGAGGGTAGCGCGGCTTATACCCAGTTCCTTCGCGGCCTCAGCGCGCTTCCAATGGTGGGCATCAAGCACCGCACGCAGATGGTCTGCCTGCAACTGGTCCGCAGGGGCTAGCGCAGTTTGTTCGCGTGTCACCTCCGGATTCGGGCGAGGCGTCGCAGTCGCACTCGGTTCCGCCTCCTGCGCGGGCTGCCTGATCTCTTCCGGCAGGTCTTCGGGCAATATCGTCTCCCTGCGCGCCACCGTTACGGCATACTCAACGGCATTCGCCAGTTCCCGTACGTTCCCAGGCCAGGAATAGTTCAGCAGCAGGCGCATGGCTTGAGGTGAGATCCGCCGCATCAGGCCGTTCTGGGAAGTGATGCGATTCAGCAAATTCAACGAAAGCGGTGGAATATCTTCCCGCCGTTCCCTCAGCGGTGGAACCTCGATGGGGACAACGCAAAGCCGGTAGTAGAGATCTTCGCGGAA
Source organism: uncultured Acidobacteriota bacterium (assembly GCA_963830225.1). Classification (GTDB taxonomy): domain Bacteria; phylum Acidobacteriota; class Terriglobia; order Terriglobales; family Acidobacteriaceae; genus Telmatobacter. The sequence goes on from CAWHLO010000003.1 coordinate 497,796, forward strand.
TCTTCCCTGCCGTAGAGCCACGCGCAAATCGGCGTTGGTCGCGGCAATCACGCGTGCGTGTGTCGTCCGCGTTGCGCTCTCGCCAAGGCGCTGGTACTGCTTCTCCTGCAATACACGCAGCAGTTTTACCTGGAGTGACGGCGGCAAATCACCAATCTCATCCAGGAACAGCGTGCCGTGCGAGGCCAGTTCGAAGCGTCCCACGCGATCCCGAATTGCCCCGGTAAACGCTCCGCGCACATGACCGAAAAGCTCAGACTCAAGCAGTTCAGCGGGAAGCGCGCCGCAGTTCACCGCCACAAAAGGCCCTCCGCTGCGGGTCGAGTGCTGGTGAATTGCCCGCGCTACCACTTCTTTTCCTGTGCCACTCTCGCCGGTAATCAGAACTGTAGCCTCGCTTTGCTGCAGTGTCTCCACCATTCTGAAGATGCGGAGCATCACGGGCGAACAGGCAACAGCGCCGGAATAAAACACAGGTGCATTGGGGCTGCTGCCTTCCTCATCCGCCGGCCGCAGCAGGACGAGGTAGCGGACCTTCGGGTCGCAGATCTCTGAACTGTCAGATACCAGCGGAGCAGTGGTGATGGAAACCAGACGTGGAGATGCCCCACCGAATGTCAGAGTCGCTCGCCATCCTTCGCGCATCTGCCCGTCGAGTAGGGCCTGCTTAAGAGGGCCACGCGACCCAAAAAGCTCCGCACCGAGCAACTCCTCCACTGGGCGGCCGCACAGCGCTTTGGATGCGCCTTCACCCAGAAATTTGTCAAGGAGATGCGACGCGTGCAAAATCTTGAAGTCGGGATCAAGACAAACAAATGCCCTGCCAACCGATGCAAGAGCCCAGGTAATGCCGTGAAGCGCTGCTTCAGTAAGAGCGTTTTCAAAGCGTTCCGGGTTGCCGAAGCTGCTCAAAGCTGGCTTCGCTGTGCTCATCGTGCCCCATCTCTCCTGTTGCCGCATTCAAGTGATGCCCGGGCCTGGTTGGAGGCTACATTTTCCTAACGTCAATCGAACGTGGCGGGCATCACAAGCTCGACTATTCGATAACCAAAGTGTAGTATCCCACACTGAAAATTGTAGTCCTATGTAACCTGCGACAAGCAGCATACAGTGCAAAATCAAATACTTCGGTATTCGTTGCCAACCTGTAGCTCAAAACCGTAAGAACAATCCATTAATACGTGATGCACAGACGTGGCAAGTTGATGGACGACGCCCATCAACTTGCAGTGCCCGGCTCTTACTGTGCCGCTGTTACCATCGCCAGCAATTCCTCGTTCGCGAGCGGAAGTGGATTGGCCTTCATGCTGCTGGCGCGAGCTGCCTTCTCCACTACGCTAGGCAAATCGGCTTTGGTAATTCCCCAGGCGCGCAGTGAAGGAATGCCGAATTCAGTGCAGAGCGCGCGTACCCACTCGATTCCATCCTCTGCGTTTGCATGTTTCCGGCCAGTGATGAGGCCCGCAATGGCGGCGTAGCGTTCCAGGGCGGGATGCTGAGGCATGCGCGCCCGCAACGCGGCTACATTGGCCGCCATGCCGTGCGGCAACAATCCCGCACAGAGCGCGCCATGCGGGGCCTTCCACGAGCCTCCAAGCGGCGACGCAAAACCATGCACCACGCCAAGTCCGGCGTTTGCCAGCGCCAGACCGCCGAACAAACTTGCCAGTGCCATGTCGCGGCGTGCCTCCCGGTCCGCGCCGTCGTGGTACGCGCGGCGCAATGCGCCAGCAATGCGCTCGATGCCCTGGACGCACAGTGCATCCACCAGCGGATTGGCGCGTGCGCTGACATATGGCTCGATGAGCTGCGTCAGGGCGTCAAGGCCAGTGAACGCGGTGATCGAGGGCGGCAGCCCGTAGGTCAGCTCGGGATCGATCAGTGCAACCCGAGGCAGCATGAGGGGGCTCCGCAAACTCGCTTTTACACCGTGCTCGGTGGATGCGAGCACGGCGTTGCGCGTGACCTCGCTACCGGTTCCGGCCGTGGTTGGCACTGCAATGAACGGCAGCGGCGGTACCGCAATCGCGCGTCCCTTCCCCACCACCTCAAGAAACTCGAGTGGTTCCCCGCCGTTAGTGGCAATGGTGGCAATCGCTTTGCCTGCATCAATCGCGCTGCCCCCGCCGAACGAAATGATCACATCGCAGGCGGCGTTCTGCACGCGTCGCGCACCCACACGGACCAGCTCAACCGTCGGCTCGCCGGGTGCTGCAAAGGTTTCCGCCGAAAGTGCCGAGACAAGCGACGCCGCGCGTTCTGCCGAGGCGCCAGTCACCACTAGCGGGCGCACGCCGAAAGTACGAACCAGTTCCGGCAGCGTGGCGGCTGCGCCTTCGCCAAAGATAATGCGTGTTGCGGTGGCAAACTCGAAGCGCATAGTGCTACCAGCCTTCGGGATCGGGAAAAACGGCGCCGTACTTTACGCTCTGGCGCGGATCGGCCATCATGGGCGCCACCGCGTCACGCCATTTCGCGTAGTGAGCCGTCCCTTTATGCGCAACCGCCGCCGCCGGTGTACGGAATACCTCAATCAGCACGAATCGGGTCGCATCGTCATGCTGCACAACCACGTCGAAGCGCGCGATACCGGGTTCCTGAACACTCGAGCGAGCGTTCTCCATGGTGGCCTGCCTGAACTCCGCAACTGACTCAGGTTTGACCCGCACATGCACGTGAACAATTAGGGCGTGTTCACACTACACGTAGCGCTTCGACGATGAGTGCGAAGTAGAGGAATGCCAGAAAGACTATATCCAGTTTCTCGAAACGCGAGAAGATGCGCCGGAAGCCTTTCAGCCTGCGGAATAGCCGCTCAATCTCGTTGCGTTTCTTATAGAGTTCCTGGTTGTACTCCCATGGATCGACCCGATTCGATTTGGGCGGAACCACGGGCTCCATCTGCAAGTCCAGAACTTGCTGCCGTGTTTCGTCGCCCTCGTAAGCCTTGTCCATCAATAGCGGCAGGCCTTCGGGCATCGGGCCGAGATCCAACAACAGCTGTCGTCCGCAAGGTGCATCGTGTGCGTTACCCGGCGACAGCGCAAAGATTATGGCCGTTCGAGCATTCGCGGCAACCATATGAATCTTGGTGGTCCATCCGCCGCGCGACTTGCCGATGGCTTGGGGTCCGTTTTTTTTAATGCCCCAGTTCCGTCCGGATGCACCTTCACGATGGTTGAGTCCAATGAAAAAGCTTCGATCTTGATGCGCACGATCTGCTCCAGCTGTAGCTTCTCGAAGACGCGGTCGAGGACGCCATTCTTAGCCCAGCGATTCATCCGCACGTAGATGCTGTGCCAGTTGCCAAAATGCTTGGGAAGACCGCGCCATTTGCAGCCATTTTCGGCCACGTAAAGCAGCGCGTTGAGCACGGTCAAATTGCTCAATCGCACGTTGCCGCGCTGTACCGGCAGGCTATCTTTGATCTTTTCGTATTGCGCAGGTGTGATTACCATCTATTACGATTTTATCAGAAATAGTGTGAACACGCCCTAGCATAGGACCTACCTCTGCTCCCTATCCTACTGCCATGCCTCGCTGATCGGTATGTCGTTCCCGTCACCTGTGCAGGGAAGCTCATCTCTTGTCCGTCGCATCTTTGGCAAGTCGTTTGACGAGATGACGTGCGCCGAAAGGGAATGCGCGAATCGTCCCTGTTCCGGAAGATCCGCATGACACTTCTTTATAAGGGACGGAGTTTGTCTGATCTGGCAGCGAGGAACCTGCCTCAACAACCAATCAAGCTTTCCCATTCAGAAGCCCCGCACTCACGGATGCACCTCGATCTGCAGCACACACTCGGCCGACAAGTTCAGCGGATTCGCAAGATGAATTGCCAGCCTGTCATCGTGCCGTTCGGTATGGCTGGGAATCAATGTTCCACTCATCTTGACCGCAGCGGTTGTGCCATCCGCGCTGATCTCGAATGTCTGGCAGCGGAGGTTTCCTGAAAGCACCCGAAGCGTAAAGTGTGTGCTTGCTGCTAACTTGCGAAGAGTAAAACTGCCCCAGGCTGTCCCCGTCGCCCAGAAGCAATTGAAGTTGTCGCTAGCAACACGCGGAGCGGCAGCTACGACGCCAGCGGCTCCGTCGTAGGAAAATCCGCTCAGGGCGACCACAACCGACCACGATGACATTGCCCGCACATAATGATGCCCACATTCGGCCTCGTCCCATGGATTTCGTTTTTCGCCGTCGTAACGCAGCCGCGTATTGCGCACGCACTCGATGCCTTCCTGCAACATGTCCCACGCGATCATCAGAGAAGCAAAGGTGTATTCAAGCCCGCTCCAAGCCTCGGAAAAATACGGAAAGGGAGTGTACGGCCGTTTACCAGATCCGTAGTCGCAGATCACGACGGCCGATTCATTGTTCAGCGCATAGGTTCGCGCAACATTCTCTTCATCTGTCATCGAAGGGCGGACATTCTGCTGGTAAATCGACCAAAGTGCCTTGCGAATATGTTCCGGTGCAACCAGTGCCCCCAGATTGCCAACGTCGGCCAGGTATTGACCAACAAGCTGATCGATCAAACAGCCGCTGCCAACCTGGTATTCCGGCTTCTCGGAATTCTCCGCGCCCATTCCGCCGCGCAGGCTCGGTGCAATTTCATCAGGTTTGAAACCGCGGACCTTTTGAACGTAGTACTCGCCATTGAACAGGTTCGCGTCAATCCAACTTCGCCCGCGCTCAAAAAGGTTGCGGTACTCCAGTGCAGATGTCCGGTCGCCGACCGCAGTTGCCATTTCGGAGCATGCGAGCAGCGCTCCCAAATAGTAGATCCCGCACATGGGATTTGGGCCGTAGAACTCGACATCGTAGGTATTGTGCTGCACCCCTTCGAGTACTCCGTCGCGATTGGCATCCCAGCCGCCGGGAACCCAGGCAAATTCAATCGCCTTTTTCACTCGCGGCCAAAGAGCGCGCAACCAATCCCTGTCACCGGAAAGCTTCCAGTCCAGCCAGGCGTGGATGATTTGTCCCATCTGGCCATCCGCTGCGGCAGTCTCGAAACGGTCCTTGCCGTCAGGCAGCATCTGCCGGAAGTGCATTGCGCCTGACGCATCCATTGAATAGCCGAATGCGCTTTTGCGAAGCGATTTTGCAAAGGTTGGAAACAGAAATGGCGTAACAGTCTCGTAATTCCACACGTGGGTGCAGTTGCCGAAGCAGCAGCCTGAAGTATTCCCACTACCTTCAAAGCCGTGAAACTCGCCATCCGCGATGCGAAAACATGTGGGAGTGGCCAAAGTGGAGAGATTTGCACTCGCCGCATCTTTAACCACGGCGGGCAGCGTACTTTCACGAAACGCGGTGGCGAACTTTCGCGTCCGCGTTTCGAGATCATCGAGATGATCTGCTGTGTATGCTACGGCCTCCCATGCATCGCGGAAGCGCGTTGCATAGTAATTGCCGATCACTGTATTCCCCTCACCCGGTGGCGCATCCCAGCCACACCATTCCGGAGTCCGATTGGGAAAATGCCAACCTAACAGAAAGCGAAAGCCGGCAGATTGGCCTGGAGCGATCGTCTTCCGCAGGCAGAGCACGCCGACCGAGTTTCGCCGCGCCGGCTGCGCACTGAGTCGTCCCTCCCTGGAGAACTGATCCCAGAAGTGCAAGGGCGCATCCCACCACCGTCCCGCAGGCCATCCCGTCCAATGCGAGACTTCCGTGCCGGTATCCTGCATCGCCGCCAGAACAAAGCTACCCGACATCGGATCTCCCACAGCAATGCCGGGGTTGTTCATCAAGAGGCCTGCCACGCCACTCCCTGTACGGTATGCATTGGAACGCCGGTCAGTACCTTCGCTGTGAGGGTGCGCGATGACAGGGTTTTCGATCGAAAAGGCAATGCTCACGGTTGCGGCCGTACGAGTCGGATTTGTAACCCGATAGTGAAGCACTGCCACCGGGAGTCCGGAGTCGTCTGGATCATGCGGGATGAATGGCGAAAATGCGTCGAGTTCCACCTTAATGGGAACGGCGCGATCATGAAAATCGATGTGCGCCAGTGGGTAGGCTCCGGTGAAGGTTGCAGATTCGATCCTGCTGACACCTGGTACGTTGTTCGCGCCGAGTCCATCCGGTCCCTCGTAAGGCGGCTGGATCTGTGATTCAAGCACGCGCGCCACTGGCTGTCCCGCGCCGGCCTTTGCCCAGATCGACGGGAAGGCGTACGGCGGGCAAAATCCTTTGTTGGGGCGATTGAAGATCTCCCAGTCGCGCAATTGACCTCGACCGCCCAGGCTGATGCTACCGGCCGCTACTCCGCCCAATGGGAAGGCGATCATACGCAATCGCCGTCCTTCAAACTGGCGAGGATAGCCCTCCTTTGCGCGAGACGTCCCAGCTTTCCTGCGATCCTCGCCTTCGATATCCGCAGCCGGCAAATGAGCAACCTGAGTTGCTGAACCAAGCGCAACTGCAGCCTGCTTCAGAAAATCCCTGCGGTCCGTCCTGAAACGATCTGTCATGATTTGTTTTCCTGCGGTGGTCTCAATTCACCGCCAGATGATCCTCATCCGGCAACTTGGGAAATGGCGCGTGAAGAAATGTCTGGTACCAGTATGCGACCGAGGCAATATCGTCCTGCAGAAGCAAGTACCGGCCACTGCTTTGCCGTCCTAAATTCTGAATTGTAACGCGCGGATCATGCTCGAATCGGATGGGATGATGTAGACGTGTCTGTCCAGAAGGGGATTGCCTTCGCCGTGCGCGAATCAAATCCGGGATGAGCTCAGATCCATCGCCATGGCGAAACCAGACCAAACATTTCGCAAACGGAGAAAAGAGGCGGTCGTGAGGCGAAAACTGCGCTGGGCGCGGAGGACTTCACAAAGAGTCGTTTGTACAGGGTGAACTGGCTGGGAATGAATCCATTTACCTGCTTCTTGATGCGGATCACGTTCTGGCGGTGGGCCGAGTCTGATGCGAACCCGTCTCCGCACCTGAATTCCCGTGAACAGGGAAAAATACAGGGAATTTTGCGATTTCTGCCCCAAGAGCTTCCCTGCAAAACCATCTATGTGACTGAATCCTCTCGAGTTCCTGCCGCGCCACCCTGACTTTTGAACGATGCATAACAGGGAATTATCAATCGAATATCAGGGAATTGTAATTCCCTGATACCGCCGATCTGGATTCCTGTTGCGAATTCGAACGGTTGGTTATTGGTTCAATACCAAGCGCATCTTCTAACCTCTTCTGTCGGAGTTTTCCAGACCCTTCAACCATACCAGTCTCTCTCAGCTCCACTGGTACAGAATTCGCCGGGCCCATCAACTTCACCCACCGCAACCAACTCACGGCAGGATTATCATCTGTGAGAGAGTGGCCATGCCGGGCATGCCAATTCATCGGGGCGGGCCATTGTCGAGCGGTTTGGTGGACCTGCCAACAGTTTATCCTGCCGCAATAGCGTTTTTAGCCTTTTGGAACAGGCAGAAGGCCGATTCCGGCGAGCGAGCGTTTCTTGCTCGGATAACTCCAAGGCGCTACTACCTAATTGGGAATCTGGAATGAGGGCACAATGGCAATCCGATGAATGACCAAGACGGCAATCAACCCGATATTTCACTCGAGGACCTTGAAGCGGCTTGGGCTCATGTCCGCGAGAATGCCGGCTGTGCAGGCGTTGACGGAGTAACGATTGAATCCTTCGAATATCAAGCGGCATCTGCGCTGCCGGAGCTTCTCAAACAGGTAGATTCCGGTCAGTATCTAGTTCTTCCCTTACGCAAGATTCTTATCAGCAAGAATCACAGTCCGTCCAAAACCCGAACGCTGCTTGTTCCCGCAATTCGTGATCGAGTTCTCCAGACCACTATTGCAGCGCGGTTGTCCCATAGTTTCGAGGAAGAGTTTTTCGATGCAAGTTTTGGCTACAGACCAAACCGTGGAGTCGATCGTGCGATTGCTCGCGTAATCCAACTTCGAGACCGAGGATGGACATGGATCGTTGATGCGGACATCCGTGCATATTTCGATTCGGTAAGCCACCAATCCTTACTCCGATTATTGGCACAGGATCAAGGCGCCGTTCCTTTTCTCTCTTTACTTAAGCAATGGATCAGTGCAATTTATTGGGATGGACATGACCTGAATCTTCTCCGGCGTGGAATTCCGCAGGGTGCCCCTATTTCTCCGGTACTCGCCAATCTATTTCTGACGCCCATCGATCGGGCATTAGAGGAAAGCGAAAGCCACCTGATTCGTTATGCTGATGATTTTCTGCTTCTTTGCCAGTCACAGTCAGACGCGCAACGAGCCTGCCGCGATGCAGCAGCGCTTTTTGCCCAACACGGACTGGAACTGAGTCAGGAGAAGACCAGGATTACCAATTTTGGTCAAGGATTTAGCTTCCTTGGAGTTACATTCCGTGGCAGTGAGGTATTCACGCCGTGGAAAAATCATCATCCGCACGGAAAGCTGGTCTTCATTGCGCGGCCCATGCCACAACGTCTTCTGCGCAATTATCGAAAGGATACGAAGCCGCCCGGTTTGCCAAAGCCGGCACGGACTCGCACAGTCGAGCCAAACCAACATTCAATACGAGGAGAACAGGACTTGCCCTTCCTCTACATTGCTGATCAGGCAGCCATTCTGCGTAAATCGGGCGACCGCTTTCTCGTTGAAGCGGATCAATCCATTCGTCTGGACGTTCCCTACCATCGGCTGGAGAGCATTCTCCTGTTCGGAAACATCCAGGTAACCACACAAGCCCTCGCCGAGGCCCTCGACAAGGGAATTTCATTCAGCTTCTTCACTCGTCATGGCCGCCTACGCGGGTCGTTGGTTCCTCCCGGCGATCACAACGTCGGCCTGCGCGTCAGCCAGTATCAGCTCTATTTGGACGAGGCGCGGAGCCTGAAATTCGCTCGGGCCATCATCAATGCCAAGGTGCACAACGCGCTTGCCGTCTTGAAACGCTACGAGGAGCGCGGCAAGGCATCCGCCGAGGCTGAGCGCAGGGTAATGACTCAAGCGCTGGATTCCTTGCCTTCGGCAGCTTCCAGGGTCGAAATCGACGGCTTCGAAGGCATTTGTGCTAAAAGCTACTTTGACGCACTGATGCGGTTCAACGAATCCTCATTTTCCTGGCCGGGCCGGGTAAAGCATCCAGCCTCTGACCCGTTAAACGCACTTCTCTCTCTGACTTACACTCTGCTCATGAACGAACTAGCCGCACTCCTTCAGGCCCGTGGCATCGATCCCGCCATCGGCACACTGCATGAGCTCGATCCGTCTCGCCCTTCGTTGGCTCTTGACCTGATGGAGCCCTTTCGCGCGCCTCTGGCAGACAGGTTTGTTCTCACCAGCGTCAATCGCTCGGTGTTTCAGGCGAGCGATTTTGCCCGAAGGGACGATCACGGCAGTGTCATCCTGCATCCGGTCGACGACGGAGTGGACCCATCTGTATCTAAAGCAGTCAGAGTCAAGGGCCATACTTTTGTGGTATTGTCCCAAATGCGCACATGCCGCTAACCTCAAGCATGCTATCTCCGTGCTGAGCGTGCTAGATCTCTTCACTGTCCAATTTGTGACTGAGAAGGGAAGGGCATCTCAAAAGTGCCTTGGTATTCAAGCGGGTGAGGCATAACTCCCCCCGGGACAGGCCAAAGAGTTGGAAAACGATAAAATTCAGATTGCTGGATCACGTAGGACTGAAGATAAACTCTCTGAAGATGTTGCACGTCTTTATTCGTGGGCGAATGTCGAAGATGCCCAGTATCACGACTTTTCCAGACACAGAAGAATTAGAGGAGCGCCTACTCGACCGGCCGAGAATTTGCAGGAGTCGGCAGTTCCGGTTGACTCCAGCGACTTCCAGGATACCTCCAGGAATGAAATACAGACTCCGGAAGTTCCTGTCGCGAAATCGACTCCGGTTATCTCGGATTACTTGGGCTTCGCCGAAGCATTCGCAGACCGCAGTGAGTCTCCCTTTTCCCGCCGAGAAAATTCAGAAGACGAGAGAGTTACTCCGCGGCTTCGCGATGTTGCGGCGGAGACAGCCGACAATCCTTCTAAGATTAATGGGAGAGCAACCGCTGAATCATATGATTCCCATCCAGTGGTGACGATTTATTCGCTTGCCGGAGGGGTCGGAAAGACAACCTTGTCCGCCAACCTCGGCCGTGCGCTTAGCTCGACTGGAGAAAAGGTCTCGCTCATCGACGCCACGGGCAGTGGAATACTTCCCTTCTACTTCGGAGCGACCGATCTGAGGCCGGGGGGACACACCTTCCCAGCGTTGGACGTCCTCCGGAACCCGCTACGATTAATCGATCCTGATACTATTAGCGCCGAATGGCTTTCCAATGAAGTAATGCCGGAAATACAGTCATCGGATTGGACGATCTTTGACCTCGGTCAGGCTTCCGCGAACCTATTGCCGCAAATTATGTCGATCTCCTCAATGCTGATCGTTCCACTACTCCCCGAGCTCAACTCAATTGTTACGATTTCGCGCCTGGAGTCTTCACTTCAAGCAATGCGTTTGAGGGGCGCCGACGTTCCAAATCCTTTCTACCTCTTTAATCAGTTTGACCCACACGATCCAATCGACCAGGAGGCGCGCAGCTTGGTTCTTCGCCAATGCGGCGGACGCCTTCTGCCGATCTCAATTGGCTGGGATTCTGATGCAGCCCGTGCCATTGCCGCAAGAAAAACTACTATCGATTACGCTCCCGGATCAGAGATAGCGATGGCATGCGCAAGGCTGGCTGCGCTGCTCCGAGCAGCCGCACTAGGAAACCGCGAGCGCCGGTCTCAGAGGTCCTGCGCTGTGGCATGAAGAAAATTCTGGAACATTGGAGAGCACTGGGAACGGCAACGAGCTTTGCCGCGGGGTTTGTGCGCCTGATTGTCTACGCACTGCTGCTTTTCCTTGCCTACGAGTGCATAACAGTTGACTTCAACTGGCCTGAACAGGCCGTGTTGGGCATTTTGACGATCGCGCTGACCCTGGGGCTGAGCAGCGTCTCGGACTCCGAACTCGTAACCTTGGCGCTCATGTTTGCCTCCATCTTGGCGACAGCACGGTATGCATACTGGAGATACGTCACCACAATTGAGATCGTAACCAACCGAAGCCATCACCTCGCCTGGATCGACCTTGCCTTTATGCTGGTTCTGCTCTCGGCGGAGACGTATGCGTGGCTCGTGCTGTATCTCGGATACATACAGACCGCCCGGCCGCTTCACCGACCTCCAGTGCCTTTGTCACGTGATTTCGAGCAATGGCCGGACGTGGATGTGCTGATTCCCACCTACAACGAACCGCTTGCTGTGGTGAGATCGACCGCATTTGCAGCTTTGAACATAGATTATCCAGCGGACAAACTTCATGTTTACGTGCTGGACGACGGAAGGCGAGAGGCGTTTCGCGAGTTTTGCGGCGAAGTGGGGGTCGGCTACATTACACGCACCGACAACAAACATGCCAAGGCGGGAAACATCAACCACGCGCTTTCCGGCCTCTCTTCGCCTTACGTCGCCATCTTCGATTGCGATCATGTACCGACTCGAAGCTTTCTCCAGGTAACGCTGGGATGGTTCCTAAAAGACAAGAAACTGGGGATGCTGCAGACGCCTCACTTCTTTTATTCTCCCGATCCGTTTGAAAGAAACCTCCATCAGTCCAAGGCCATACCCAACGAAGGTGAATTGTTCTACGGCATCCTGCAAGATGGCAACGATCTTTGGAATGCAACGTTCTTTTGCGGTTCCTGCGCGGTTTTGCGCCGTACGGCCTTGGACGAGATCGGCGGAATTGCAACTGAGACCGTGACCGAGGATGCGCACACCTCGTTGCGCATGCAGATGCAGGGATGGGGCACAGCTTACATTAACATTCCGCAAGCTGCCGGGCTGGCTACGGAAAGTCTGTCAAGTCATGTCGGCCAGCGGATCCGCTGGGCGCGAGGCATGATCCAAGTTCTGCGCACCGATAATCCTCTTTTTGCAAAGGGGCTCAAGTGGCCGCAGCGAATTTGCTATTTCAACGCGATGATTCACTTCCTGTACGCAGTACCGCGCCTGGTGTTTCTCACTGCGCCGCTTGTTTACATGCTGCTCGGACGAATTAATATTCCGGGGTACTGGATTGCCATTCTGGCTTACGGGTTGCCGCACCTTTTCCTCAGCAGCGTGACAAACTCCCGCATTCAGGGAAAGTACCGATACTCGTTCTGGAATGAGGTATATGAGACGATCCTGGCGCCGTACATACTGGGCCCAACTCTCTTTGCGCTCATCAATCCCAAGCTGGGCAAATTCAATGTGACGGCAAAGGGAGGAATTGTCAGAAAACGCGTATTCGATTCCAAAATTGCGCGCCCATACATTTTCCTGCTTTTGCTGAATCTCCTTGGGCTGATCGTCGCGCCAATGCGCTTCCTTTATTGGGATGCAAGTCATCCTGGAACCGTAGTGATGAACGCCGTCTGGATCCTGTTCAATTTGGTCATCATCGGTGCGGCTACTGCCACGGCGATGGAGGCGCGACAGGTGCGGGGAGACGTCCGTATCGATTTGCACATTCCGGCCGAGATACAAATCGCCGGCAGAGAATCCGCATTTGGAACTACTCTTGACCTGTCGCTCGGAGGAGCATCCATAAATCTCGAAGAGCCGCTTGATCTGCCCGCTGGAACTGCCGTTCGCATTGTCTACCCTTTGCGCAACCGGCATGCCGAGTTTCCATCCACTGTGGTCGGCACGGAAGGCTTGAAGCTTCAGTTACAATACGAAAACTTGTCGCTCGAAGAAGAGGAACTGCTCACCCTGGTTCTCTTTTCCGGCGCCGACACATGGCTGAGCCGGGGCGAGAGCCGCGAGTTCGACAGGCCGCTGAAGAGTTTCGCTCGCCTGGCGCGCCTCTCTGTGGTTGGAGTCGGATACGCGCTGCAGTCGCTGGTCCCCCGCAAAAAGCTGAGGAAAGAACTAGCATCGGCTGGAGCTCGTGCCGCCACCATCCTTCTGGCGATATTACTTGCTGGGTCGGCCGTAAAATCCTATTCGCAGGCGAGAAGAAACACCACGGTTGACTTGGCGTCGGCTGGGACCGGAAAAGGAACCTTTCGTTCCGTCCTTTCCTTCCGCGACGCTGGGGCGCCCGACACCGAATTCCGCGGTATCCAGGATTCACGGAGCCTTCCGTTTACACTGCCCTACACGCAGGTCGTGCAACAGGCATCGCTGAACCTGCACTACTCCTTTTCTCCCGATCTCATCCGCAGGCTGAGCCATCTAGACGTTCTGCTGAATGGCACACTGATCGCAAGCCTCTCAGTGCCGCCGCACACCGAAAACAGTTCTGAAAATCTCAGTGCTTCACTTCCTCTTCCGGCAGATCTGCTCGTGCGTAACAATGTGCTCGAGTTTCAGTTTGTGGGGCACTACGCCCACTCTTGCGAAGACCCTTCCAACCCGGCATTATGGGCGCGCGTCAGTGGCGACTCCAACCTTCAGCTTACGGGTTCTGTGCTTCCCCTCGCTAGCAGCCTGAAATTGTTGCCGCTACCTTTTTATGACACTGCGGCATCCGGCCCCGCTGTCCCTGTCTCCATCGTTTTCGCGCATCAGCCAAGCGATCAAGCCCTCACTGCCGCCGGAATCCTTTCCTCATGGCTTGGCGTTCGCGCCAAATCGAAACCGGTCCGGTTCTCGGTCACCATAGGCGATCAGCTTCCCGCAGGAAATCTGATCCTTTTCGTCGAGAACCCCGCCGACTTGCCTCCCGGCCTCAATGTGGATGTGAATGGCCCAGTTATCGCGCTTCGACCCAACCCCAACGATCCCTTTGGAAGAGTCCTGGTGGTTGCCGGAAGCAACGGTTCGCAACTCATTCAAGACGCACGGGCGCTCGCGCTCAATAAGCCATTCCTCCGGGGAAACACAGTATCCGTCCCCGATTTTTCCATGCCGCCGCCGAGTACGCTTGATGATGCCCCGCTATGGCTCAACACGCATCAGGCATCTCCACTGTGGAAGTACTCCGAAAGCAAGGAGTTGAAAAGCAATGGCCCGGCCCCCATCCCGGTCTACTTTCGTATTCCGCCCGATCTTTATTATGGCGGCGCCACTGCTGTAGCACTTCATGTCGACTACAGTTATGACTCGACGCAAACCACACCCGGTTCTGCCCTGCGTGTCACTGCAAACGGATCCGCGGTTGGCGAAGTACCGCTGATTCCCGGCAATCAATCCAAGCGAAATGCTGAGGGCATCGTCAATATCCCTCTTGAAGATCTGCGGCCGTTTGCCAATACTCTGTTGTTCAGTTTCAATCCTCGCACACCGAAAGCTGCCAACTGTCAGTTCATTCAACCGGCCAATCTGCAGGGAATGATCCGGCCGAATTCTCACTTGGAATTGCACGGGCTTCATCATTGGGCAATCATGCCCGATCTCGAGCTTTTTGCCAACGCGGGGTACCCATTCACGCGTTTCGCCGATCTGTCGCAGACACGAGTGATTCTGCCTTCGCATGCGGCGGCGCAGGAAATCGGCGTCTACCTCACGCTTCTCGCGTACTTTGGCGGGCAAACGGGATACCCGGCCCTCAGAGTTCAAGCAGGTGACGCCACAAACCTCGGCGCAAATGCCGATTACCTCGTCCTCGGAACCTCCGAGGATCAACCAGCGCTCGATCAGTTGAATCAGAAGCTGCCGGTCACTGTGAATGGGGATGAATTCTCGGTGACCGATGCAGGAGATGTGTTCGCGTCTGCCCAGCATATCTGGTGGCAAATTGCAGAGATGCGCCCGAAATGGTGGGGCGATCTCGGCGCCTCAAGAGATCGCACAGCACTGATAGCAAGCCTCGCCAATCCCCCTGAAGCCCTGATTCAGGAAATCAAATCACCGTGGGATGCAAACCGATCGATTGTCAGCATTACGTTCAGGGCAGACGATGCCGCTCCAGTATTTGCAGGTTCTTTCATCCAGGCCTCTGCATCCGGCGACATAAGCCAGTCGGTCAGCGTGCTGCATGGAACCAGCTTCTCCTCCTACCGCATCGGAGATGAGGTTTACTACCTGGGGCATCTGCAATGGTGGGCTCTGATTCGCTACCGGCTTAGGGAGTTTCCCTGGCTGATTGTCGTTCTCACATTTGTTCTTGGCCTATTCGTCGTTCCATGGATGCGAGCAAGATTGGATCGCCGTGCGCAGACACGGCTTGAGGCGCGGGAGATATGAATCGCGGGATTTTTCTTATGATCGCCCTAATGATACCTCTCGCATCGCGCGCGAGCACCCCGGGGGCGTGGCCGCTCTGGAACAGTTACAAGTCGCATTTTCTCAGCGCGAATGGACGCATCATAGATCCCGACCGGAATTCGATGACGACATCCGAAGGTCAAGGATACGCTATGTTCTTTGCCCTGGTCGCCAACGACGAACCCACATTCGAACGCATCCGCGCCTGGAGTGAAGACAACCTCGCGAGCGGCAACCTTGCCGCTAATCTCCCCGGTTGGAGTTGGGGACGAAGCGAGGACGGCTCATGGCGCCTGCTCGACCGGAATTCTGCGGCCGATGCCGATCTTTGGATCGCTTACAGTCTGATCGAGGCGGGACAGCTCTGGAAAAAGCCGGCGTATACACGGTCTGGAGAGGGGCTCCTCGGCCAGATCGCGAAACTTGAGGTTTCCCGGCTGCCAGGCACAGGTCCGGTACTCATGCCCGGGCGCGTCGACCTGTTCTCTACGCCCGGCCGTTGGGTGCTGAATGAAAGCTATCTGCCGTTACCTCTACTTGCCGCTGCAGCGCATGCCGCCCCAAACGGCCCCTGGAAGCAAATCGCGATCAACCTTCCAGATTGGCTGCAACGTGCAAGCCCCGCCGGTTTCGCAATGGATTGGGTCGCATATTCGAACGGAGAATTCTCGGCTGTGCCCAACCCAGGCAATGCGTCCCGCCCGGCTTGTGGAAGTTACGATGCCATCCGTGTCTACCTCTGGGCGGGTATGACCAACGAAGACACGCCCGGCGCGGAAAGAATCCTCCACATTTTTTCGCCCATGGCCCGGCTTATGACTGCCACTTCTACGCCTCCGGAAATGGTGAACCCCAGCGGCGCCGTGCTCAGCACCGATTCCCCGGTTGGTTTCTCCGCGGCGCTTGTGCCATTTCTCCTCAGTTCCGGCGAAAAATCAGCCGCAATGGCACAGCTACGATCCGTTGAGGCGCACTTTGATCTGCAGACTGGTCTACTCAACAAACATCCTCGCTACTACGATCAGAACCTGGCGCTCTTCGGGCTAGGCTGGCAGCAACAACGCTTTCGGTTCGCACCCGACGGAGAATTGAGAGTCCAATGGAAAAACTAGAGCGCAGATATTGTCGGTGGCTCATTCTCGTGGTGCTTGCTGCAACTACTACCTGTGTCCCGAGCCGCCTACTCGCAATCACTCCCGCAGAACAGGCGTTGCTCAGCAAAGCGCAATCCCTGGCCGCACACGGTCAGCTCAACATGGCTATGCAGACCTGGCAGCAGCTTTTGCTCTCCGATCCGCAAAACAAGGAAGCACTTGCCGGCATTGCCCAGGCCGAAATGCGGCTCGGCAACCCGGACCAGGCAAAGAAATACCTGGACCGGCTGCGAGCCCTCGGCGCAGATGCACGAACCATCGCACAAATTAAATCTATGTCCCATTTGCAGTCTCCGGCTGCACGCCTCCAACGAGCAAAGCGCCTAGTTCGAGACGGCAAATACGCTGAAGCAATGCGAATCTATCGCGACCTTTATGGTAGCGAACCTCCCGCTGGCGACGCTGCCCTGGCATATTACGACACCGAAGCAGCCATCCCTTCAGATCGCGAGCACGCCGTCGAAGGCCTCAGAAATCTGGCGCAGCGATTTCCTGCCGATCCCCGATATGCCATCACATTGGGTCGTGTTCTCACCTACGATCCCGAAACCCGCCAACAGGGAATTGCGATCCTGCAGCAATATCCTTCCATCTCCTCCGCGCAGAGTGCTCTGAAGCAGGCCAAAACCTGGAATGAACTGGCGCAAAGCGCAAAACCTGCGGCCGGAAACTCCAAGCATCAAAGCAACTCACCAGTGGCCGCCGCCTATCGCGACCTCAACGACGGCCATCTCGGCGAGGCACGGCGGCAGTTTCAGCAGTTGCTGGCGAAAGATCCGAAGAATGCCGTCGCCCTGAGTGGGATGGGCTATGTTTTCATGAAGCAGCGCGACTTCGTATCGGCGTCACAATACCTGCAACGTGCACGCACCGCAGGCGCAAAAAACCTTGACAGCGCTATCGCGCTTGCCAATTTCTGGCAACGTATGGCAAAGGGCGACGCCGAATTGAAAAACAACGACAGCGATGCCGCAATCGAAGACTACCGCGCGGCCGCAAAGTTGGAGCCGTCGCGGCCGGAAGCGATAGAAGCGCTCGCCGGCGCACTCCTGCAAAAGGGCAACGACGCAGAAGCGGCAGATCTGTTCAACCGCGTCCTCCAGAGCGCTCCAGATCGTGCAACGTCCTGGCACGGCTTGTTCCTCGCGCAGTCTGGCGCCGGTGACGCCAGGGCAGCATTGGCCACTAGCCAGGACATGCCTTCCGGCGCACGAGCCCGGTTAAACAGCGATCCTGATGGTCTTCGTGCTCTTGCGCAAGACGATCTTGCCCTCGGCCGCATCGCGGAATACAACCGCGTGGTAAAACTGGCTCTGGCGCTGCCCTTTCCCAACCAGGGCCGCGGCATGCCATCAGATCGCCAGATGCAGTACGCCGCTCTGCTCATGGCCATTCGGCGTTACCAGCCGGCCATGCACCTGTACCGTCAGGTCATCGCCGCCAACCCGGACAATATAGGTGCATGGCGCGCTCTCATCGCGCTGCAGCATCAGCTTCATCGTGACAACGAGGCGTTGGCGACCATCGGCCGCGCACCGCAGGATGTCTTCAACCGGCTCGACAACGACTCGGGATTCCTTGCCACCGTCGGTGGCATCTATCAATCGCAACATGAGTGGACGAAAGCCCGGCAATATCTTGAGCGCGCGGCTTCCATCCCCAATGCCGCCAAGCCGGCCATCCTGCTTCAACTCGCTGGCGTATATGCGGCCATGGGAGAACAGCAGAAGGCCTATGCAATCTACCGCCATCAACTGCAGGATCATCCCGGCGATCCCGCGGCATGGCGTGGCCTGATCGGCATCCTGCATCAGTCCGGCCATGACCGCGATGCCTTGCATGCGCTGGCGTCCATTCCGGAATCTACGCGCCTCCGGCTCGAATCCGACGCAGGTTACCTTCAGATCCTCGCCTCCGTTCAGGTAGCTACGGGGCACAATCGGGACGCCTTGCGGACCTTCGGCCAGATTGCTGCGGTCTACGCAAACGAGCATCGGCCGGAACCCCTCGACGTCATAATTCAGTACGGATGGGCGCTTCTGAATTCCGGCGACAATCGCAAGCTCTATGCCGTGGCCTCGGCAGTCGCAGATTCGCCCGGCATGACCCGTCAACAGCGCGCAGACTTCAACCGGCTTCTCTCTGCGTGGAGTGTGCATCGTGCAAATACCGCCGCCGCCGCCGGCAATCAGCAAGATGCAATCGCCATTCTCGAAACCGCAGCCAGAGCAGTTCCCGGCAATACCGGAGTGCTGAACGCGCTCGCCGGCGCCTACCTGAAAGCTGGAGAACCAAAGCGCGCGGTAGCCATTTACGAATCGCTCGACATGAAAGGTGCGAGTCTTGGGCAATACGAGGGAGCAATCGGCGCCGCGCTGGCTGCCGGAGACACAAAGCACGCGGCCACATGGCTCCAGACCGCTCTCCACCGCTTTCAGCAAAATCCGAAAATTCTTCAGATGGCCGGGCAATACGAACAGGCTACCGGAAACTCGCATCGAGCCATTGCTTATTACCGCGCGGCTCTCGCCGCAATGGGGCCAGAGTCTACATCTGAAATGTTCTTGCGCTCCAGAGCCGCGGACGAGGAGCTTAGCGGTCTGCAGAACCAGGATTCACCCACGCGCGATCTGGTAAACCTGCTCGCTGCAAACGGAAACCTCGGCCGGAAACGCAATTCCACAGCCTCGACCGCAGGTCCATGGTCACCCGGCGGACTGTCGCGGAACGCTCTGGCCCAAGCCGCTCCAACTCTCGGCGACTACGCGCAGTCCGGCGGATTCGGTCAATTGGCTGTGGCGGGCGCAGAGGATAACAACAGCGCTTCCGGCGATCAATCAAACGATCCCTTTGAGACTTCAGGCCATCGGGTGGCACTTCCAAATCCAACCGCTATCGCTTCCCTCGGAGGCCGCAAGAGTTCTCCCGAAAATACCGATTGTTGCAGCGGCGCTGGCTCCGGCCCGATAAGGCGGGCTCCGGACTCTTCAAGCAGCGCGCCTTCGACGAAGACTGCGATGGCAACCTTGGGATCCGTCCTCAGCAACAATACTGACAATGTGGACTTGCCGCTACAGCTTCCCCGCAACACGCAGATGACGATCGCCAAACAAAAGTCCTCTTCTGCGCCGATCGACAACCTGCCAACCACGCAAGCACCTGATTCGGAGCCCGCGGCTCCTCCATCGCCGGCCACTCAGGATGCCGGCCGGCAGAATCCCACCACTGGTGAGACTGCGATGCAGAATCCAGAGCATTTGTCTCCATTCCAATTTCATCCGAATCGGAACAGCCGCGCTGCGTCTCAATCTCTGATAAATTATTCAGCCGCACAGTCATTGCCGCCGTTAACCGGCCCCGAGAAGCCCGTTCGCGCGGCGCAAACTCCACGCCAGCAGATCCGCCAGCAACTCACACGCCTCGAGGGAGCATCAAGCGCCTGGCTCGGTGGCACCTCCAGCATCGCCTATCGCAGCGGCCAGCCCGGCTATGATCGCTTGTCGATATATTCAACGCCGATTGAGGCATCCACAATGCTCGGCACAGATGCGCGCCTCACGCTTATCGCCGACCCGGTGCTGCTGGATTCAGGAGTAGCAACCGGATCCGAGACCCTCCGCCAGGGAACGCTTCCTGCTTCGTCCGCCCCCACCCAGCAATCCGCCTCGGGTATTGCGGGTGAGCTTCAGTTGCGAACCCCGCTGTTTGCGGCCTCCGTCGGCTATACCCCCCACGGGTTCCTGGTTGGCAATGTCACTGGAGGCCTTTCTATTCATCCGCCCTCCGGCCACTTTACCCTCACTTTCTCGCGCAGCCCTATTCTCGACACGCAGCTTTCCTATGCGGGCTTGCGCGACGAAGGAAGCGCCGGCCCCACCTATCCAGGCAACGTATGGGGCGGTGTGGTTGCCAATGCTGGCGAACTTCAAATCGCTTCAGGCAACAGCCGTTCCGGTTGGTACCTCCAGGGCGGCGGCCAATACATAGCCGGAGTCCATGTACCCACAAACTCTCGTCTCGACGGTGACTTCGGCGCCTACTGGGGCGTTTGGCGCAAACCCCAATACGGCAACATGACCGTTGGCATGAACTTCTTCGGCATGCACTACGCGCGAAATCTTCGCTATTTCACCTATGGACAAGGCGGATACTTCAGCCCTGACGCCTACGTCGTAGCAGGTTTGCCCGTTTCCTTCACCGGGCATTATCAGGAGAAATTTCACTATCACGTCAACGCTAGCTTCGGACTACAGGCGTTCAATGAAAAATCCTCGCTCTATTTCCCGCTCGACTCCGCATTGCAAACCGCTAAGGGCAATCTCTCTTATCCGGCAGCAACCAAGGTCGGCGGTAACTACAACTTTGACGGCGAGGGCTCTTACGCCATCGCCAACCACTGGTATGTAGGCGGATTCATGCATTTCAACAACACACGCGACTACAACAGTTCCAAAGTCGGTTTCTACATCCGCTATCTCTTCCGGCCACAGCCCTTGACCGAGAACAGCGGCCCCACCGGCATCTTTCCAGCAAGCGGATTCCGGCCGCTCCAGGTTCCATGAGGTCGTTTGAATGAATCAGGCTCCGAATTTAACTCATCACCGGGCAATCCGTTTGGCCGCTATTTGCGCGCTTCCGTTCATCCTGGCAACCCTCAGCGGCTGCACATCTGTCGCAGGTTCCAGCCCTTCCACGCGGGTTCGTGTTATCGACGCATCTACCAATGCGCAGGCGCTCGACGCCTATATATCTGCAGTCCCCATTGTGGACAATATCGTTGGTCCCAGCATCAGCAACTACGCATTCCTGGGACCAGGTGTGGCCAGCTTGACTCTCGATGCGCACGGCACGCACTCCGTCCTGGCGCAGATGAACGGTGCTTTTGCGGTAGGCAAACAGTACTCGGCTTACATCACCGATGAGGGATCGACCTTCACTACCCAATTGCTGACCGACCAGAACTCTCCCGCTCCTCCAGGATTTGTATCTTTCCGTTTCATTCAGCAGGCCACTACTGCTGGACCAGTGGATATCTATTTGCTTCCCAGCGGGACGGCGATCACCGATGCCAAACCGTTGCTCTCATCGCTAACCCCTGGAACCGTGACACGTTATATGAATATTCCGGCGGGCACTTATCGGCTTGCCGTCGCCCCCGCCGGAAGCACCAAAGATGCATACACCGGCGTGGCAACTGCATTCATCGGCGGTCAGGTTAGAACAATCCTCATCGTCGATCAGCAACTGCTCAGCACTCCTCCGGTCAATGTCCTGGTCGCCAATGACGTGAATTGAGTAGAGCGGCAACAGTGAAGGAAGTTATAAGAATACAGGGCGTCCCAGGTTTGCGAACCCTACTGGAAGCATCCGTCTTTCAAGGGATGCTCCTTCAGCTATACCTTATGAGTTGCGCGGATGCCACTGACCCGGCTTTTCATGGAACAGGCTTCAGTTGGACGGCGCCGCAACAAAACGCCGCCCAAAGCAGCAGAGATCCAGCAGAAACGAATCGATACGCTCAACCGGAATTTGGATCGGCTGATTCCACAGTTCCGATCCGATGCCACTCTTGGGACGATGCGTAATATTGACGGGCAAGGTGAGCGACGAGGCAGTTGGCAGAGCCGCTCGGCTCCTGCGGCCAGATAAGGGATAAGCCGTATCGTAGGCTGCCGCGATCTGTTCTCCTGGCGGGTTCGGATCTCCGGGATGGCGAATCCATAACCACACAACGGGTGCCCCAGAGCTGACCTGAGCCTGCTGAAGGGTCTCGCTTCTGAGCGTGGTCAACTCGCAATCTTGAGAACTTTCGCCCCGAGGAACTTCGCAAGAATTGATTGGTGCCCGGAGGGGGAATCGAACCCCCACGGAGGGTAAGCTCCTGCGGATTTTAAGTCCGAGGCCATAGAATTCTGATGTGATCCCGGTAGATGGTAACTCTGAATTTGAGTGGATTGCCAGTGTTCGCACTGCCAATCCGAATGCTGGCGAAGTCAACACGACGAGCGGCGTGGATCTATCGCGCATATTGCCACTTCGGTTTGAGAGATACACGAAAATTCTCCACCGACTCGACGGGCACTACGAAAACATCGACAACCCGCTCAGCGACGAAGACATTACCCTCCTCCGATTCCCCAGCTGTTCTGTCGTGCGCGAACTGGTAATTCAAACGTATCCGTCTGAGCAACGCATCCTGTTCTGTCGCTGGGTTTAGTGATTCACTGGACTTATGAGTGAAGCGGGAGTGGTGCGGAAGCGGCGTAGCCGCGCTGAGGTGGAGGCGCTGGTTGCGGAATTTGAAGCGAGTGGGTTAATGCGGGCGGTATTTTGCCAGCAGCGTGGCTTGGCTGTAGGCACGCTGGATAAGTACCGTCGACGCGTGCAAGGCAAGCCGCAATCGGGAGCCGGAACTCTGCTGCCAGTGGAAGTGGTCTCGTCGCCTTCACGACATGCTGAGGGGGAAACCCGCGATGGCGTCCTGGTTGTTGAGCTACGCAGTGGGCGTCGGATCGAAGTGGATCGAGGATTCGATGCACAGACGTTGGATCGCCTGCTGGCTGTATTGGACAGGACGTAGGCGGTGTTCGGGTTTGGACCGGCCACGCGGGTTTACGTGGCGACTGGCGCGACCGACATGCGCAAGGGAGTGCGACATGAAGCTGACTCAACGATTGTTCAACATGGATACATCATGAAATGAACCTGCGGTTCCGTCCGCAGTAGTCTATCGGCACCGGCGTGATTGGCAACGATCGGGTCGGAAGCTGTCGAGACAATATCCTCCGCGGAAGCGATGGAGATTACCGTGAGGGAATCTCCTTGACTGCCAGCGTCAAGGCGGTCAGAGGGTTAGACTGGACGACACGCCCAACGTATCCATCCGGGCAAAGCCACTCTTTTCGCAGACTTGATCGCATGATGAAGTTGAAGCATGGGAGATGCGAGAACGGTTGTTGAGAGACGTCGTCGGAGCCAGGCAGAGGCCGAAAGCCTGGTACGGGATTTTGAGCAGAGCGGTTTGAGCCGCAAGGGATTTTGCAGTGCGCACAGTATTGCGCTGCACACGCTGGATTACTACCGTGCTCGGAATCGAACCCGCCGAGCAACGCATACGGCACAAGAGCTGTTGCCTGTCGATCTGATCAGCGCATCGCCGGTGAGCGGCGGACTGCGCGTGGAACTTGTCAACGGGCGGCGCATCGTTGTGGAAGCCGGGTTCGATGTCAGTCATTTGAAGCGGCTGATTGCGGTTCTGGAAAGCTGAGGCGATGTTCGCCTTGGGCGCGGCAACGCGCGTTTACGTTGCCACCGGAAACACGGACATGCGGATCGGGTTCGACGGCCTGTATGGCAAGATCCGCGACGTGCTGGAGTGCGATCCGGCGAGCGGTCACATTTTCCTTTTCGCGAATTCGCGTCGGAATCGTTTGAAGCTGGTGTTTTTCGATGGTTCGGGGCTCTGGGTCTGCTCCAAGCGTATGGAAGGCGGCCGCCTATACTGGCCTGCGCCCGCAGGCAACGAGAAGCGAGTGCAGCTGAGCCGGGAGCATTTTGCGCTGCTTATCGGAGGCATCGATCTGGTTCAGACGCGGCAGCGGAAGTGGTATCGCCGGGCCGTGGGCGAGGAATCAGAAGAGTCACGTAAGGCCGTATAAACACTGGCGATTAGTGATCTTATCCACAGCGATGTCTGCTATTCATAAGACATCTTGAGCCTTCCCGCACAGTCCAGCCTGCAACCTGATCCGCTGCTCGCCGAGATCGTCGCGCAGCTTCAGGCGCAGCTTGCGGAAAGAGATCAACAGATCGCGGCCCGAGATCAGCAGTTGACGCGCAAGGATCAAGCACTGGCCCTGGCCGAGGTGAAGATCAGGGTTCTCGAAGAGCGCTTGCGGCTGGACCGCATCGCCCGGTACGGCAAGCGCAGCGAGACGCTGAGCGATTTGCAGCTCCAGTTGCTGGATCTGGAGCCGGGCGTGTCGAGTGAGGAAGTCGAGGCTGAGGGTGAGCGCGAACCGCTCCAGCCAAAGACGCCGCAAGACAAGCCCGCGAGCAAGCCCCGTCGCAAACATCCCGGCCGGCAGGAACTGCCCGCTCATCTCGAACGTGTCGAAGAGATCGTCGCCTGCACGCCCGAGCAATGCAACTGCGGCAGGTGCGGCAAGCAAACCACCGTGATCGGTTATGAAGAGACGGAAGTGCTCGACGTCCGCCCAGCCGAGTATTACGTAAAGGTGATCCGGCGGGAAAAGCGTGCCTGCCGCGATTGCGAAGAGCAGGGAGTACAGACCGCGCCTGTGCCGGAGCGCATCGTTGCCAAGTCGGTTCTCTCCGACCAGATGATCATCGAAGCGGTGGTCGCCAAGTACTGCGCGTCGCTTCCGCTCTATCGTCAGCAGGCCATCATCAAGCGCGATGCCGGCGTCCAGATCGCGCTATCGACACTCAACGATGGGGTGCTGCGGGTCGGCGAGTTACTGATACCGATCTCGGCGGCGATGAAGCGTGAGGTGCTGGCCGAAGCTTATATCCAGGCCGACGAAACTCCCATCGGTGTTCAGACGCATGACAAGCGCGGCCGCAATCACCAGGCTTACATGTGGCAGTATGGCTCGCCGGGCAAAGGCGTGGTGTTCGACTTCCGCATGGGCCGTGAAGGCGAGGGGCCGAAGCAGTTCCTGGGCAATTTCAATGGCCTTTTGCAGACCGACGGCTATAAAGGATACAACCACGTCGGCGGTCCGAAGATGGTTCACGCCTGCTGCCTCGCGCATGCGCGGCGCAAGTACGTTGATGCCGTCAAGATCAATGCCAACGATCAGGAATCGGCATGCATCGTTGCCCTGATAGACGAGTTGTTCGCCATCGACCGCGAAGCTCGCGAACAGAACCTGGATCACGCACAACGGGATGCGCTCCGGCAGGAGCGTGCGCCCAAACTGCTGGAACTGTTGCGCACTGCGGCGCTGGCCTTGCAAAAGACCGCGCTGCCTAAGAGCGCAGCCGGACAGGCGGCCAATTACACGCTATCGTTCTGGAACAAGCTGACGGTTTTCCTGAAGCATCCGGAACTCGAGCTGAGTACGAACCTGGCCGAGAATGCGATGCGCTCTATAGCGATCGGAAGGAAAAACTGGCTGCATCTGGGCAGCAAGGAAGCCGGGCCGAAGATCGCCGCCATCTTTTCGGTGGTGGAAAGCTGCCGTCGGCTCAACATCCCCATCCGAAAGTATCTCGCTGATATCCTTCCAGGCCTGGCCAACCGCTCGATCCAGTCCCTCGCTGAACTCACCCCCACCGCCTACGCCGCCAGGATGGCAAACTAACTTCTCAGCTCAGCGTCCAAGCCGTCAACCGTGTAGTTGCCCGGATGGATACCAATCAACTTCAAACTAAGAGAATAGTGCATCACAGCATAAGCGGCGGCTAGCGACGAGCGCCGCAGTAGATCTCGCGGCATTTTTCACGTGGCTGGGAGGGCAGGTCCAATGCCGGTGTCGGAATCGTCGGCCTTTGTATCGGCGTGGGGTAGGTTGACCGCAAAGCAGAAGAAATCTCTTCTTGCGCAGCTTCGTCAATTTCTTGTTCAAAATTCATATCAAAGAATGAGCACTGAGTCATCACAGGGCTCACAATCAAAAACGTCCTCAACAAAGCTTCCCGCGAAGAAGGGAAAACACAAGAAGCTTCGGAGTGAAACTCGCTCTGCGCTAGGGAATAGCCAGACGAGCTTCGGCGAACCGGAACTTGGCGGGGGGGGAGTGCTACGCCACTCGCCCTCCAAAGTGGGAAGCGACGGCTATCCAAAGTACGAGCGGAGTATGATCTCCGTGAAGGCCCTACGCACGCTCGACAAAAATTGGACGCCCCCGCCAGCCGTCGAAAGCAAGCTTGCTGGAACACGCGGCCTTTTAGCCCACAAGTCGAGGAAGAAAATCCAGAAAAAGGGCGCGTTAAAGCACCTACTAAACACCTAACATCGTGATCCTGATCCTAATCCGAGATCTGGTTGAGCGACTATCGGCATTCTTTCACAAATTGAGCGATAACCCGTATCGGGACGGGATCAACTGACCAATAAGATCGCTTTCCACAAACAAGCTTCTCGAAGTGGCGCAGTCGGCCGGGCTGATGCGAAATCGCCAACTCGCTCAACTGGCCAAAAAATCGAGTTCTGAGCGGGGGGCGGCGGTGCTGCACCTTTGTGTCAATTTGAGGGTGATAGCAACCTCATTAGGCTGTGGTCATTTCGGTATTCGCCGCAGCCAAGAACTGGGTGGAGGTGCGCATAATCCTTGCGGCTCTGCCTATGCCTTCCCATATCCGAGATGTGGGCTAGTGATCGAAAAGCAGAACGAGACTGCGGAATCGGATCCAGCCCTCTCAAGTATCGGTCCGGGTGTCTGCCCATCGACCGGTTGGCGAACAGCCGCAAAGCCAGTTGAAAGCCTTATGTCGTTCCTGGGCAATCGAGGTTAATGTGGCAAACTCATCCGACGAGAGTTCGCAGTACGGCCTTTCCATGGCGGGGAAGTCACCTGCAATTGGGTTCGGTAAACGCCCGCTTCGAGCACCCTTAGTTGCGGTCCGTTCGATGATCTCTTCGATCCTTGGTGATCACCCAAAACCGGCCATAGATGATCGGGTTAAAAGCGGCCATAGAGAGATGGCTTAAGACATAGCCGCTGCGGAGGCAGTTAGCCTCTGTGGTCATGAGTAATGTCTTGAGCAGAGAGAAACGAGAACAAGTCATTGCCCTGGGCCGGCTTGGGTGGTCATTGCGGCGCATCGAGCAGGCGACGGGGGTGCGTCGAGAGACGGCCGGCGAGTATCTTCGAGGTGCCGGGATTGCGCTTCGCCGTCCTGGCGGGTGGGGACGTCATGGTCCGGCAAAAGCGGCCATCAACCCGATCACCGACTCCGGGGGCGAAAATCCAAAACCGGCCATCAACCTGATCACCGACTCTGAGGGCGGGGATTCAAAACCGGCCATAGAGGTGATCACCGACTTTACGGCCAGGAAACCGGGCTGCGGACCGGCGAGCCTCTGCGAGGCGTACGGTGAACTGATCGCGCAGGAGTTGGACCACGGCCGCAACTCGATGGGAATCTGGCAAGACCTGGTCGACCGTCACGGGTTCAACGGTGGCTACCAGAGTGTGCTGCGCTACACGCGGAAACTTCGCGCAGCCACGGCGCCGGAAGCGCGGGCGATCATCGAAACGCCGCCCGGAGAAGAGTGCCAGGTTGACTACGGCACCGGGCCGATGGTGCGCGATCCGATGACGGGCAAGTACCGGCGTACGCGGCTGTTCGTGCTGACGCTGGGGTACAGTCGCAAGTCGGTGCGTCTTCTCAGCTTCCGATCCAGCACCCGCATCTGGGCCGAGCTGCATGAGAAGGCCTTCCGTCGGCTGGGCGGAACCACGCGAATCGTGGTTCTCGATAATCTCCGCGAAGGCGTCTTGTCGGCTGACATCTACGACCCGCAGTTGAATCCTCTCTACCGCGATGTGCTGGCGCATTACGGCGTGACCGCGTTGCCCTGCAAAGTGCGGGATCCTGATCGAAAAGGAAAAGTCGAATCCGGTGTCGCCCATGCACAGAAAACGCCGCTGAAGGGCAAGCGCTTCGAGAGCCTGGAGGAGGCGCAGGCATATCTGGACCACTGGGAAGAGCACTGGGCAGACACGCGCATCCACGGCCGCACCAAGCGGCAGGTGGCGGCCATGTTCTCGGAAGAGAAGCCGTTCCTGCAGCCGCTGCCGCTGGAGCCGTTCCGCTACTACCAGTACGGGAAGAGAACAGTACATATAGATGGTTGCGTGGAAGTTGACGCGGCCTACTATGGTGCTCCGCCGGGCTGGATCGGTCGTCAGGTTCAAGTGCAGTGGGATGTGATGTGGGTGCGCCTGCTCGATCCGCGCACCGGGACGTTATTGCGCGAACACCTGCAACAGAAGCGCGGTCGGCATCGCATCCGCGACGAGGACAAACCGCGGCGCACGCCACACCACACACTGCGCCTGCTGGCGCGGGCACATAAGGCGGGCGCGAGCATAGGTGCCGTGTGCGACGCGATTCATCATCGTCAGGGCGAAGCCGGGCTACGTCGCATTATGGGCGTGCTCGCACTGGCCAAGAAATACGGCTGCGCCGTTGCCGATCAGGCTTGTGCGGCGGCGCTGGAGTTGGGCGTTGCCGAGTACCGCTTCGTGCGCCGCTATCTGGAGCGCAGCACGCAAGCCCCGCTCACTCTGCGCCAGGTCGATCCCCTCATCCGCGAGCTGACCCAGTATCGCGACCTGATCCAACAACGAATCCAATTCGAGGAAACCAATCATGAACCTGATCGAACTTAGTCGTGCCCTGCATCAACTGCGGCTGGGCGGCATGGTGGCCGTCCTGGAAACCCGTCTGCTCCAGGCGCAGACAGAAAACATGGCGCCCATCGACTTGCTCTCCACGCTGGTTTCAGACGAAATCGCCTGCCGCAGTAAGCGGCTGCTGGAGCGGCGCCAGAAACAGGCCCGCTTCCGCAATCCGGACAAGCGCCTGGACAACTTCGACTTCCAGTTCAACCCCAAGATGAACCGCAATCTCATCTTCGATCTGGCCACTGCCGGCTGGGTGGAACGGCGAGAAGATGCCTTGTTCAAAGGTCCACCCGGTACGGGGAAAAGTCACTTGGCGCAAGCTATCGGCCATGCTGTCATCCAGCAGGGATATCGCGTCCTTTATAGGGAGATGCACATCTTGCTGGAAGAACTCGCCGACGCCACGCTCGATGGCGATCGCAAGGAATACATGGAACAGCTCGCCACGGTCCCTCTGCTGATCATCGACGATTTAGGAATGCGCAAGCTGCCTCTGACTGCGGCCGAGGAGCTGCTGGAGATCATCATGCGCCGCTATGAACGCGCCAGCACCCTGATCACCAGCAATAGACCCGTTGATGACTGGGGCAAACTGCTCGGCGACAGCGCCGCCGTCACCGCCATGCTCGATCGACTACTGCACCACGGACATCTGCTGCAGTGCGGGCCGCGCAGTTGGCGCACCAAGACCACCAGCCGTGAGGAAAACCAATGACAAGAACAAAAGCCATAAGGAGGCCGGGCAAAGAACGCCCGGCGGCGTCGCAAACTCGGATCCAGCGGCCTCCCACGACGGAGCCTCACCATAGGAATACTGGCAAAAACACGAAACCCTCCGCCGTCCAGCCCACAAGCCAAACAGCAGAGGGTCTCGAATGCCGATTCCTGCGGAGCCAGCCCCGTGTTCTCGGCCCTGGATCACTCCGCAAGGCGCGACCCCGGCGGAGCGAATACTACCGTAACACGCTGCCACCGCTCCTGAACATCAACGCGTCACTCCACGCCTTGCGCACTTGCAGCGTGACAAGGTAAAACAATCACGTCTTCGGCCAATCCCTATGGCCGGTTTTGACCTGATCACGTATGGCCGGATTTAACCTGATCACCGAGGCGATTCGTTGACCGCTGACTAATTGACCATTGAAGTGTCCCAACTCATGCAGGTGCCGAGTCCGCGCCCGCCAATGCCAGAGTTCCGCAATTTGCCGTTGCTTCTCAATCTCCCTTTTCGGGCGCAGCCGTGCTTGCCTGATGAGTTCTGGGATGGAATCCGAGCGGAGTCGACTGGTTAGCGTAGGGTCCGCCTCCCGATCGTAGGCCGGCAACTCGGGAATCATCTGGAGCGCCCAAAGTAAGCTCGCGATCGATTCAGCCAGCCAGCTTGCATCGATTCGTTGTCGTGTGCTGATCCGGCCGATCAGCAGCACCTTCCGCTCATTCTCTTCAACGTCCGGCCAGAGTCCGGCAGTCTTCAGTTCTATGACCATTGGCGACGAGGTCTGCCCGGTGGTTTCCCAAAGGTTCTTGTCCGGAGTCCGTTCAGCCAACTCGCTCCCGACCGGGTCGCCCCACGGTTTCATCATGCCCGTGATAAAGACGGCGTTGAGAATCAAGGCGCGCTTCATCGCCGAAGCAGCGCATGGATTTCCGTTCGGACGAGAAGGCATAGGGCGAGTGTAGTGTCGGTTGGCCGGGAATGTTGTGTTGCTGAGCACATCAGTTCCATGACATTCCGCCTTCGTGGTCCGGAGACTTGATCCGGATTGGTTGCGCCAAACCTCGCCCTCATCGCATGCATGCTCCTTTCGGTCCAAGTAGACCAGCCAATTCTGCGCGCTTCCGCAAGCATCATGTAGAGTTGCCCACTGACGAACCCGCCCCACCAGTCCACGCCGCAGCCTCTGCAACAAGTCGGCCAGAGACTCGAACAATTCCACTACTGCAACAACTCGCCCCAATAGCTTCCACTCCCTCCACGGAGTTTCATTCCAGCTGAATTCCTTCTCCGGCGTCCGCCCAGCATCACTGAATCTGAATCTCAAGCCAACTCACAAAACTTGCCGGTCTCCCACTTCACTTCCTGGAATCCATGCCGGCGCAGCTCGAGTTCCCCGCTTCCGGCGCCCTGACACATGCTCGCTTCCGCAGCTCCGTCCCGAACCAAAAGAAAGGGGTGCTCTATGGATAAATGTACGAGTTGCGGCGGGCGCATCGATGACTGCAATGAATCGCAGGTTGTTTGCCCGTGGTGCGGTGAACCGGACTACTGGCCCAGGCTGCAGGATGACAGCAGCGAGTTCGAGCTTGATGACGTCGATTGGGACTGGGATGGATAGTCCCTGGGCGCCTTTGATCGCGACCTGAGATTTCACCCTCGCCAGCGCCGGGTACCACGCGACAGGCAATCAATTCTCCCGCCCGTCCCCGTGGCTGCAGTCTCGTGAGCCAGCAGGCTATTGCCCACACACTGAGCTGATTGAACCCTCTCACGGCTGACTCGCAAACCGGCAATGCGCGCGCATGGCGTCGGCGCGAGCCCTAACAACCCGTTCTCGGTTCCAGCCTCTTCATCCCACCACAACTTGACTCACTTCACTCAGCCGCCCGCCGGCCGAAAGGAGCAACCGTGTCTTTAGCCACAATCGTCCTGCCTCCGTTCTCCTCACCGTACATTGCCAGCTGCCGCTACATCGACCGCTGCACCCGCACGCTTGCCTCGGGCGCCTGCTCCACCTGTCGCTTCAACTCCGCCGGCTTCGACGCCGACGGTCACCGGTCCGACCCGGTCGCCGGCTTCCACCTAGTCGCCATTAACCTTGGCGAGGCCGCTCGCTGATCCCTCACTGTCGCCCGAGCCCGGTGCATTGCGCCGGGCTTTGCTCGCCACCATCAGCCCCACCAATCCCATCAACACTGAGGTGCGCGTTCGCTCCAAGCCAGTCACAGACTCGCGCTGCGCACGAATGGCCCCCATGGACCCGATGGAATTCTTCTTCTGTTCAGGATCGCGCCGCACCGATCACTCCCGCTGATCAGATGTGCTTTAAAGCACCTCTCCTATCGCCTCATATCCTTCCCGCCTGATCTCTCCCCTCCCGCCAATTCGTTCATTCGCAATTTCCTATCCACCCGCCGGGCCAGCACTACTGTGACCGGCTCTACCAAACCTCGCCCATCGAGCCGCCCTTCGCGGCGCGGCTTACTTGCTTTGGCGATGAGAAAAGGAGCATGCAATGCACGCATGTGTATATCGTCCTTCGTTGAACTTCTTCCCTGTGCCCGTCCCGAACTTCGGATCCTGGGTCCGTCGCCGCCGGCTCGAACTGGGCCTCAGCCTCACGCGGGCAGCCTCCCTTGCTGGCATCGGAAAGTCCGCTTGGGAGTCCCTGGAACAGGGATGGTTCCCAGCCGCGGATGAAAGCTTCTGGCGGTCGCTGGGTGCAACCCTTCAAGTCCGGTTCGGCGATCTCGAGCGCCTCACTGCCCCGGTCGCCGCGCATTTCGAGGCCGCCCAGGAGCTGTGACCGCTTGGTCTTCAAGCGCGAGGAGGAATTCGACGACACCGCTCGGCGTGCTTGAGTGCGCCGGGCGGTGGGCGGTCTAGGCCAACGCCGCAAGTTCTGCTCGATCATTTACGGCAAGCTGGCTGGCACCCGGACCCAGGAAAGGACACCTTCTTGGCACACCTGAAACGGTAAGCACATTGGCAACGCCAGTTCAATGAGACTATTCATTACGCGAACTCGCGGTACACCAGCGGTACACTGATCAGCTTCGGCCCATTGCGGAAAGCTACGGTAAACTACCGTGGATCAGCAACATGAGCCGAATATAGGTTTCGGCTGATTTCGCTTGTTTTTCAATGGCTTACAGGGATAGGACCGGATTCATAATCCCCAACTCGCAAGTTTCCCTCTACTGTGCAGTCATTGGAATAGAAAAATCAGTTCGAGCCTGGGAATAGAATCTTTATCGTGCCACTCCACATTCCAGGGAGCGCAGCCAATCTGCTGTGGTTTTGGGGTCGAAGCGCCACGAGCCCAGGAAGCGTATTGCGGGCATCAGACCCTTGCGCGCTGCCTCGCAGAGCTTACTATCAGAGGAACTGAGAAGGCGTGCAAGTTCAGAAACCTCCAGTGCACGATCATACCGCTCGATCCTTTCGGCCAGCGTGAGCATTTCGTTGTGCGGAAGCTCAAATAACATGGAGACGTCGCCATTGCAATGAGGACAGACTTTCGCCCCCGTGCCATGCGTCACGTTGTTGTGGCGCGTATCGCATGATTTCGTTTTGGGACCGTTGATCATCTGCGACTCTCCATGCGTGTTTCCCGGTTCCTGATTTGTGTCCGTACTGGCCGGAATCGTCCAGTTTCCGCCTGCCGCAGGAATCAGGAGTCCGTACTTCCTTGCTTCTTTTTGGACTTGATCTGCTTTATCAGTCCAGTCCAATGGATCTGGGCGCCGGTCTGTTTTTCTGCCTCTTCACTCCACTCGTAGATGTCCTGCGTGACGCTGACCTTTTTCGTTGGTCGGGATGTTCTGCGCTGAGGCAATTGCGCATAAATCTTCTCGAACACAACAACAAACTCCTCATGAGCCGTCAGCAAAACAGCCTGCGCGGTCGCAATCGTCTGCAGCAGCTCTTTACCTCGCCTGTCGAGTTCCTCGAAAGGAGTGGATTGTTTTGGCTGCTTTGATCCGTTCGCTGCCGCCACATAATCTTTTCCAGATATGACCTGCCCGCGATCCTGTGGAGCGATCTCGGCCGTCACGCCGGACTGAATACTCGACGTGGGCGAGATGCTGAGCCCGGGTTGCACCTGCGAACTGGTCATGTAGCGTGCGCCCTACATATGTGCAGACGCCGGTATCTGCGGAAAAACGCCGACGTCTGAAAAGCTGCAGCTTTTTGAAATGGAAAAATGAGGTTCGTCGGGACCATTCTGGGACTGAGAGTCTGCCAAGCAGCTGAATCAATGTCGGTTATAGGCTATCCGCGAGCTAAACTTGCACGCGGATAGCAAAATCCGCACAGGAGAATTCCGACGATGGGCAGAAAAAAGCCACTTCCACAACGGGGCGTATCCAGCGATGTTGAGCGAGCGGAACTGTTCAAGCTGATGACGGTTCCATGCCAGTCCCCAGAATGTGCTTACAAGGATGACAGCCGGCATCTATGTGACCTCCCTTCTGAAAAGAAGGCCGACTACGAGGATTGGTGCAAGGATATGCTTCGACTTGCGGCCGATCCCAACTCGTCGAAGCCGTCTGATGCAATTACGGCTCTGCGTCGGCTGCGTGAAGATAAAGTCCCTCTTGCTTGCACAATTCAGGCCATTCGTGACTTTGTTTACTACGACATGAAATCAAACGACGTAATTCCCGATGTTCAGAAATGCAAAACCGCTATGGGTAATTCATCGGGAAGAGTAAACACGCTTTACGAAAAATGCGAAGAACTGGGAGTGAAGCAGATAGCAGAACTGGACAGCTTCACCGAGCGGGTCTCTTCTGTCGGATTACTTGAAGAAAAACAAAATCTCGTGTCCCTCATAAAACGGGCGCTTACGGCCCTACAAGAAATCTATGCATACGAGTTAAGAGAGTTGGATGCAATGAAGAGTGACACATTTTCGTGGGCGCAGGCGCTTCATCTCGAATTCTTGATTCCGCCACATGCAGCTTCCAGGCGTAACCGTCATTGGAAGGAAGTTGTGGCATTAATGACCGGGGCCAAACAGGCATGGCGTCACGGAACAAACAAGATTTCTGGGCTATCCCGAACCTATTCGGAAGCAGCGCTCCAAAAACTCTGGGAAAGATTTACTGAGAATGAACGGCAAGCGCTTCGAGACGCTATTTCTGCTAGGGTTCCAGATTTACCAGATTTCTTTGCCAGATTACACGAACTGGACGATGAAACCGTACGCAAATGCTTTGCTGCGGCACATTGTTTTAAGCCGAGTGCAGAAGCTGATGAAATCATTGGGGTCGCTCGCTCAGTTGTTTGTGGCAAGATTGAGTTTCGGCCGGAACATAACGTCGTTGGTGTAAAGGGAGGCGGGGACAACCACGCACTTGGCAACAGTCAATGAGCGGTGGGTATTCTTCTTCATGATGGAATTGGGGCTCGCGTGCACCTCGAAAATACGGAAAGATCCTGTGTTCCGTCTGGGGTATCCAGCAATTTTCGTAGTTTCGTTGGAAATCCCGAGGGAAGGAACCGCATCAAAACCGTGAGTCGGAGCAGAATGTCGAAACGTCGTATTGCTGATTCGACTGCTGCAAATGTCGAGTCAAAAGGGCATGTGTACGAGGATTTTCTGGCTCTGGATGGCTATCAGACAGTTCCGTCCTTATGCTCTGAGACAGACGATATCCACTGCATCGAGGCACGCCTGGTTCAGAAGCACGCGATATGCCTGCGGCGCGGTATGTTGCTTCCGATGGGAAAAGTATTTGAAGAGCTAAGGAACCTCTGAAGAACTCCCCGATCCACAACTGATGCAGGTAATGTGGAGTCAGGGAGATCGATCAGGCATGCGGCAAATGACATTGGCCCATCAAGCAGAGTTTCAACGTTACTCGAAGAAGACCCGGCGCGAACAGTTTCTGGAAGAAATGGATGCCGTCATGCCTTGGGCTGAGTTGTTGTCGCTGGTTGAGCCGCATTACTCAAAGGGGGAGATGGGCCGCAAGCCGGTAGGCCTCGACATCATGCTGCGAGTCTATTTTCTGCAGCAGTGGTTCGCGCTCTCGGACCCTGCGGTCGAAGACGCGCTTTACGAATCGCCGGTGCTGCGGCGCTTTGCCGGCATTGATCTGGGCCGGGCCCCGGTGCCGGACGAGACCACCATTCTCAACTTTCGCCACTTGCTTGAAGAGCACGAACTGGGCGGCCAGATGCTGGATGCAGTAAATCTGTATTTGGCCACTCGCGGCATCCGGATCACCACCGGGACCATTGTGGATGCGACCATCATCCACGCACCTTCGTCCACCAAGAACGAGAAGAAGGAGCGCGATCCGGAGATGCATCAGACCCGCAAAGGGAATCAGTGGTATTTCGGCGCCAAAGCGCACATCGGCGTCGATTCCAGGGAAGGGGTTGTGCATTCGGTGTGCACCTCGGCGGCGAGCGTTTCCGATGTTCACATGCTGCCCGACCTGTTGCACGGCGACGAGAGGAAGGTCTGGGGCGATGCCGGTTACCAGGGAAAGACCGAGGCGATTCGTGAAGCTGCGCCTGCCGCCCAGGACATGACCAGCCGCCGGGTGAAGACCAAGGCCGGTGTCGATGAAGTGCAGAAGCGCAAGAACCGGACCAAGGCCCGGGTGCGCTCCAAGGTGGAGTGGCCGTTTCGCATTCTCAAGCGCGTCTTCGGCTTTACCAAGGTGCGCTATCGCGGGTTGAAGAAAAACCACGAATGGCTGTGTGCGGCCTTTGCCTTGGTCAATATCTACCAGCACCGCAGGAGGCTGGCGAAGATCAATTTGCAGGTGTCCCCGCAAGGGGCGTAGTGTGTCCGCCGGGGCTCTATCGAGCCTCCGGCGGGCAAAAGACCAAGGCGGAAAACCGCGAAATCGACAAGTTTCTGAGGAAATGCGGCGAAACAAGGGTCTAGCAGCTTCATAACTCGGCGATTTTCAGAGGTTCCCTAACCTTCACTGATGTTCCCCGCGGCGGCAAACCCGTAATTGTCCATGTGGTATTTCCCAGGAGATATTGCCCTTTATGTAAAGAGCCACATAGCGACCATCTTCCGGGGCTCTCTCTAAGGTACCGAGTCTCTCTGCGCCTTATTGAATATGTCTTCAAGCGCCTGGGTTTGAGGCAGACGGATGTTTGGATCGCCTATGAAACCGGGCTGGATCTGAAAATAGTTCGCCGAATTCGTGACGATTGGGAACGAAAGATGGAAAGGGAACGGGAGCTGATCTCTCCCGAATTCCTTGGGATCGACGAGATCTATCTCGATTCGCCGAAGAAAACAATTAACGGAACGAATATAGATTCCAAGCCGGCAAAAGCGAAAAAGAATTCCAGCCCTGCGAAGAAAACCACTGGAAGGAAGCCATCCTGTATTATCACGGATATTGGGGCCGGGCGTGTCTTGGAACTGATGCCCACCATAAAGAAGCACAAAGTCAAGCAGTTCTTATCCGTTCTAAAAAATCAAGAACGGCTTCAAGCCGTCGCCATGGATTTGACAGACCACTTCGAGACGATTGTGAGAAACTCTCTTCCTGGCATCCCGATTGTCCGGGACAAAGCACACGTCCTCAAAGAGGCCCGGGAAAGTTTCAATAAAATCCGGAATCGCATTGCCAATGCTTATGTTGCAGAGACGGAAGGATCTGTCCGCGATGGATTGCAGGCAAAGGTGGGCGATGCGATTCTGCAGGAATTGACCAAGAAAGAAAGGGCCAACCGGAATGAGGTCAAGAAGGATATTCAGAGGTATGCACGCTATCTTGTCTGGCCCAAGAGCAACCGTCCGAAAAAGCTGGAAGGGGAGTTTAGGAGAATCTTTCGCCTGATCCCAGAGCTGAAGAAATCATATTCATTCCTTCAAAAGTTCTATGCTCTTTATGAGCACAAGAAGATTTCCGCCGTACAGGCCCGTTCGGCCTTTGAAAATATGAAGAAAAAACTGGACGGCGAGTCTCAGAAATATTGGAATCCGTTCTTTAAAACGATCAGCAGCTACGACGCAGAGATTTGGGCCTATTTTGATTCCGGCCTCACCAACGCGCAGACGGAAGCGATGAACCGGACTATC
The DNA here is from genome assembly GCA_963830225.1 of uncultured Acidobacteriota bacterium. Lineage (GTDB taxonomy): Bacteria > Acidobacteriota > Terriglobia > Terriglobales > Acidobacteriaceae > Telmatobacter. The sequence goes on from CAWHLO010000003.1 coordinate 535,347, forward strand.
CGGCAACTCGTTGCAGCAGCCCGTGGCATGCGTCCCGAGAGACTTCGCGCCATGCTGCTTTATACGATGGCTCCTAGCTACATCGTCGAGGGACGCGTTCGGCGCAAAGAACTTGATCTCTCTAAGCCTGGTCCACAGGTTCCCCGCCCGCCTCATGCAAGGAGGAGGAAGAAAGAGGTGGAGGAAATAGTGCTCGATCAGGGCGAGTTGGATTTTGACGGGATTGATGACTATGACGATGATGAAATTTAGTCGAAAGCTGCGCTCAGCCACGAAGCTGGTGCGCTCGTTACTCGCATTAAGCCAATGCCACGCACCTTTTGTCGGATTGTCGGGTTTTGAGGCCTCAGAGGCTGGAAAGAATGCAAAATCTGTGAAATCTGCAAGGATTTTGTCGGATGCCCGACAACTGCAAGCGATTGAATCTAAATTAAATTACAGATTTTAAGGGATTTGCGCAACAATCTGGCGGAGAGAGGGGGATTCGAACCCCCGGTAGAGCTTTTGACCCTACAACGGTTTAGCAAACCGCCGCCTTCAGCCACTCGGCCATCTCTCCGGTTCTCTGTCGGATTATACCGGAAGTTGCCCACCAAAAGCGCGCACCGCTTCGCCCACTGTCCGCAAACCCACCTAATCGAGCCGGCCACCGTGTTTTTCGTTGCATTTGCAATCAACAAAAACAACCTCGCCTCAACCGCACTATCCCGCTCGCACGCTGGCCAATTATCTTTAGAGGCACACGGATGTCGTTTGCCTCCAAGCCGGTGCGGAAGAAGATGTTGCTTCTCCCGCTCATAGCCGCCACCTACTTTATGGTGTCCGGCGGCCCGTATGGTATTGAAGACATCCTCGGCGGCGCCGGCTTCGGACGTGCCATCGCCATTCTGCTGCTTGTGCCCATAGTCTGGAGCCTGCCCACCGCGCTCATGATCGGCGAACTGACCAGCGCCATCCCCAACGAGGGCGGATTCTACGTCTGGGTACGGCGTGCCATGGGCCCATTCTGGGGCTTTCAGGAAAGCTGGTTCTCACTCTCAGCCAGTATCTTCGACATGGCGCTCTATCCGGTGATATTCGGCCTCTACCTGAGCAAATTCAGCCCTGCGCTCACTGCCGGCTGGAGAGGCTACGCCTGGTCTCTCGCTGTCGTGGTGCTCTGTTGCCTCTGGAATCTCCTCGGCGCGCCGCGCGTGGGCGAAGATGCAATCTGGATGTCTGCGCTGTTGCTCTCTCCGTTTGTGATCTTCGTGGGCGCCTGCGTCTGGCGTGCCGTTACGCTGCATCCGGCCATTCATTGGGGTGGCAACGGTTCCGGAGCCGGACTTTCCACTGCAATCCTCGTAGGGCTCTGGAATTACATGGGCTGGGATAACGCCTCCACCGTGGCACAGGAGGTCGAAAACCCACAGCGCAACTATCCGCGCGCCATGATTGCCTCCATCATTCTGGTTACCGTCACATACGTTGTGCCGCTTGCAGCCATGGGGCTAACCGGCCTCGCCGCAGGCAGCTTCTCCACTGGCGACTGGACCATCGCTGCCCGTGAAGTGGGTGGCCCGCTGCTCGGCTGGGCCGTGGTGGCCGGCGGCTGCATCACCGGCGTGGGAATCTTCAATGCGCTGGTCATGAGCTACACGCGCCTGCCCATGGCCATGGCGCAGGACGGCATGCTTCCACGTGCGCTGGCACGCACCAACAGCCGCGGCGTGCCTTGGGTCAGCGTGCTGGCTTGCGGACTCGCCTGGGCACTTGCCATCAACCTGCCCTTCGAACGCCTCATCTCCATTGACCTGATTCTTTACGGCAGCAGCCTGCTGCTCGAATTTGCAGCCCTGGTTGCGCTGCGCATCCGCGAGCCCGATCTGCCCCGCCCATTCAAGGCCGGCAACATGGCTTCCGCCTGCCTCCTGGGCGTTGCTCCGGCAGCGCTCATCGCCTATGCGCTCTACGTCTCGCGCAACGAGCACATCATCGGCACTACGTCCGCCCTGCTCGTTGCCGCCGTGGTTGGCCTGCTGGGCCCTGTGGTCTACTGGACCACCGCAGCTCGCGCCATGCGCCGGCGCACAGCTGCCCCCGCGACGGATTGAAGCAAGCCTGGATAGGCAGCTTCAATAAGACCCGCGCTTCCCTGCCCTGCCTGTTCCAAGTCAAAGGCTCCGCGTCACACTGCAGCTTTCTTTCTCGCCTCGGGTGGATGTTGTTTTGCCTTTGCATCCTGAAATGCCTTGATGGCGTGCGCCACGTGGTCGCGCGCATAGCTGGCGTCATGCCAACCCTTCACTTCCACGCGCTTGCCTTCCAGGTCCTTATATATGGCAAAGAAATGGGTAATCTCTTTCAGCATGTGCGGATAGATATCCGTGTAATTCCAGATATTGGCAAAACGCGGATTGTTCTTGCCCACGGCCAAAACCTTCTCGTCGAGAATCCCCTGGTCAAGCATTTCCAGCAATCCGATCGGCCGCACTTCCTGCACGCAGCCGGGAAAGCTCCGATCAGGCACCAGAACCAGCACGTCGAGCGGATCGCCGTCGTCGCTCAGACTTGAGGGAATAAAGCCGTAATCGCCGGGATAGTGCACCGGGGAGTGAAGGTTGCGATCCAGCTTGAAGACATGTAACTTCTTGTCGTATTCAAACTTTTGCGTGCCATCCTTGGGAATTTCAATCACCGCCCGAAAGCTTTCGGGGGCGTTGTCGCCCACTGGCAAATCCAGATAATTGACCATGGTGGATTGAGGTCTCCTTCGCGGGTTGGGGGAAGCATCTCTGGCCGGAAGCGTCGAACAGGGCATAAAGCACAGCAGCCCGCCGCCGGAGTCTATATAATCGCGGATGATGAAGGCACATGTCTATGTCACTCTGAAGACGTCGGTTTTGGACCCCCAGGGCCAGACCATCCATTACGCCCTGCGCAAGATGGGCTTTCCAGGCGTAGAGAGCGTGCGGCAGGGGAAGTACTTCACGCTGTCACTGGCTGAAGGCATCAGCGCAGAGGCCGCTCGCGAAGAAGTGGAGCGCATCGCCCGCGACGTGCTGACCAACCCTGTCATTGAGGAATATACCTACCGGATCGAGGAGTAGAGCGGCTCTTGCTTCGCTCTCAGGGCGAGGCACGCGCTTTGCTGTGCGCCCAGAAACCCAGTCTCACAGGGACTGGGTTTCTGTGAGAATTGCTGGGGGGCGATCTTTATTTTTCAGTGGGTTAGAGCCAAAACCCAGTTTCCCAGTGGCATTTTCGAAAAAAATTCAGTGAAATTTGAGCTTTTTTGTTGCGTAATTCTTTTTATTGCAATCATTTGACTCATCTTTCATCCTCTAAATCCGTACATTTCTGTAAAATTCTACTTGCTCTGCAGTGGTTGCCGCGCCTTTGGACCGCTTCGGCTCCCTGGCTGTGGCTAGCGGGCGGAGGCGCGGCGGTCTTTTCCTGCTTCCATATTTATTGTGCGCCGGAAGGGGGAAATTATCTGCAAAACGGGAGCAGGTTTTTTCTGGGTGACAGGGGCACCGGGGATGAGGAATCCCGAATTTACTGCTGCGGTTGATGGGGCCTTCCCCCATCAACCCGTCTTAGCTCCATAACGCTCGCTCATCGCAAAGAACGCGATGGCACGGGGCACAGATTTCGGTGACTCAGTGTGGATCTTTACGGCCCTTGACCGAACCCGCCACGAGCCTATCTTCAGCTATGCAGAAAGCGCTCGTTGAGATCGCGATGCCACTGCAGGTCCTTCCAAATTGCGAATTGCGGTTGTACATAGTTGTTAGGTGTCCACCCCCAGAACTGCATGTCGATGGCATCATCCACAGTCCACGCTGACCAGTCCATCAGCCAGCGCCAGTTCAGCTCCGGACTGTCAAAGTAATACCAGGAAGACCACGCCTCCGAAGTTGTGAGCGGCGCACCATGGATCTGCGCCCACCGTGAGAACTCCGCCATCTTGAAGCGCTGACGGGCACGCAACATCGGAGCCATGGCTCCAAAGGTCTTCATGCTGCGGTCACTGAACTCCCTGAACCAGCTGTCATTGCGGAACAGGCCTTCCTTGATGAATTCGTCAAAACGCGTTCGATCCGTCCAGCGCGGATCTGTGTCCGAGTAAAAGTGCACATCGAGGCAATCCATCTGCAAAGGAACATCAAACCAGCGCATGTCTCCGTGGATCGACGTTGTGAAACGCAACTCCGGGAATTCCTTGCGCAACATCGCCAGAGGCCTGTTGATCTCTTCTGTAAGGTAGGCTATCTCCTCCGGCGTAAACCTGCTGGAATCTCCAAATCCGGCACCTGTGATCTGTTTGAGCTTCGCCATCACGCCCGGGAAGAAGTAAGGCGTTTCGTTGGCAATATCTACATAGATAAGGCGGTCAAAGCCAAAGCGGCCCTTCCAGTCTGACAGTTGCTTCGCCCAGAGCTCTGCCCCTTGCAGCATGTTCTCTGGCCGCCTAATCCAAGGGGAACCATATCCGCCCCACCACGCGCTCAAGGTGTAATGCAGGGATGGGCGCTTCTGCAGCTTCTCCACAAATTCGATCAACCATCTCCCCAGAGGCCCCTTCACTGCTGTGTTCTGCCCCCAAGGCATAAAGGGTTCGTGGGGATCAGGCCAGCTGAAAATCTTGTCAGGTTTACTCAGATCGATATACTGCGGCAACGGATCAATCCGCAGCGTGTTATACGCCCTGTCTACGGTGTCGTCGAGCACGCGGTCGTAGTCTTCGAAGCTGCCACCCGGCATATGCCGCGCCAAGTAGGCCTGATCCCACATCGCCATCGTCAATCTTCTCGGATTCAGGGAATTGCGAATGTCAAAGCCCCTCGGAGCTGTCGGCATCAGCGTACTGGGAACGCCCAAGGATTGCTCCGATTCTGAAGCGTGTGGAGCTGAATTCTTTGGCGGCGCCTGTTCAATATTGGAAAAGTTACCTGCCTGCGACTGGCTCGCCTGTGCCGCGTCGGCGAACCCGCCCGTGAGCATCCCCAGCGTGCCGGCCGTTCCGTATGCGATGAGATCCCTTCGTGACACTGCCATCGTTTCTACTCTCCTGTTCTGCTACCACCCCCAGCCTTGCCCGGATGGTGTGTGTGTTGAGCCTAGAGATATCGAGTGACATCTGCTTCTGCGTTCTCTGCATGGCTTACTACTCGTTCGCGCGCCGCCGGGGGTGCCCCGTCCTAGCTCTGCCAGGGCGGGAATCGGGTGACTGGTCCCGCACGAACCTTGAGCCTGATGCCCATGGCCTCGAGCTTGCGCGCGGTCCATTCCGACTCGATCTCGACTGTGCCCTCGGTGCCGATTGCATAATGACGGAAGCTCGACCACGGCCAGTCCTCCGGCCTTTTAACCAAGCCACGCGCGACTGGGTTGCGGTGTATGTAGCGCAGCTTCTCAACTCGCTTCTCCTCGCTCCAGACGTTGAAGTCGTAATATCGCGCCTGCCAGAAGGGCTCCGGCGCCCGCAGCGAGAGGGTGCGAGAGACCGACTGCTTGAGCGCCTGCAATGCGGTGGCCAGCGGACGGGATTCCGGCTCGGTAAGCAGAAGGTGTACGTGCTCGGGCATCACCACGTATCCTGCCACGCAGAACTCATAGGCGCGGCGGGTCCGCTCCAGAGAATGTTCAAAGACACTTCGAGCACGCGCCGTACTCAACTTCGGTTGCCGCCGGTAACAGCTGAAGGTGATGAAGTGCATCTGGCGGATTTGCTGGAACCTGCGCAGTCCCGTGGGCATGTCGATGGCCTTGTTAGGAGTAATGATATATGGTCTGTGGTTGGAGAAGTGTTGCGCCTCCCGCCCAAGCGGAGCTTGGACGGGGCACCCCCGGTTGGTGGGGTAACTCGCATCCCAGGGGTTAGGGTGGGGCACCCGGCACTTCAAGGGCACATCCGGGAGAGGTCGTCATATCCGTGCCCTCGAATCGTACCGCAATCCCGGATCCGAATCTTCGGACCCGGGCACCTGCCCGTGGCAAAATATCACCCGATGATTGCAATCGAACTGATCATCTGCTCAACTGGTTCATTCTCCTGTTCTTTTGAAGCCAGCGAAACATTGTATGTTACATAGACGAGAGTGCCTCCGCCCTTTAGCCACCACTCCCTCCAATACCTATTCTGATCCACGAATTCTGTTGCGACTCCAGAAACATGGGTCTTCGAAACCGGCTTAAGCACGTGTCCCTTTTCTCTTGAATCAGAAGCAAATTCGAGCAAATCGTCATCCGTTACGTGGCCTGTTGGCTTCCGAATCGCACTTATCTGGAGGACACCTGAATCACCTAGAGAACGGAGGGAGACGCATTCGGCGCTCTCAGTCGCGCTCCAGCTCGGTAGAAGTCTAATCGACCACCAACTGGATCGGAATTCATTGGTTCGGTTTGTCATAGTAGATCACTCGCCCCCTATTCTTGGTAGCACGCTCGTATTTTTTCAACTGACTACGCCCCCTGGCCCGACCGCTGGCTGTGTTGGGCTTTAGTTCAACCGGCTTACCTCTCCCGGTTACAGCGTCTGGCTTAACAGTCTGGCCCGTTTTCGGGTCTGTCAACCTTGGTTCCACCTGCCAGCCTTTCGCTTTTGCCTTCTCTGAAAAGTTCCGATGCATGTCTTGACCGAGTTTCGTATCATCGTTCTGTCCGGGGGCTGGCCCACCCATGTTTTTCCCTTCGCTAGTCCAACCACCAACGTGGGTGCCCCATCCATGACGCGGCTTTTTGCGGCATGGGTGGGATTGGTCCACACTCCATGCTAACTCCGCACCGTCTTCTTCTGCGTCAGTCAAAACTCAAGTTATCCCCTGTCACTTCACCCGACATACAATTCAACTCCCGTCTCCGCGCCGTCCACTCCGACTCAATCTCCACCCTTCCCACTTCGCCAAAAGCATAATGCCGGAAACTCGACCACGGCCAATCTTCCGGTTTCTCCACCAGCCCCCGCCGAACCGGATTCCGGTGGATATAACGGAGTTTCTCCACCCGCTTCCTATCCGTCCAGACATTGAAGTCATAGTAACGCCGCTGCCAGAAATGACCCATCTCCGACTTCTTGAGTTTCTTCGATGTCTCCTGCTTCAACACCTTCAAAACCACTGATAGACTGGCGATGCGAGGTTCTCCCATCAGCAAGTGAACATGTTCGGGCATCAGCACATAACCTGCAATCACCAACCCATAGCGCCGCCGCACCGCCTCCAGTTGATCCTCGAAGACCTGGCAGGCTGAGCTACTGCTTAACAGCGGAAGCCGCCGGTAACAACTGAAGGTAAGAAAGTGGAAGACTCCACATTCCTGATAGCGAACCAGTCCTTTGGGCATTTAAGGGGAATTGTACCTCTCGCCAGTACAGGGAAGGCGGACCGTCAATGACGATGGTGGTGGAACCAGAAAGGAAAAACATAGGTGGGTACGCCGGCTGTTGGTTAACCCACCCATGCCGCAAAAAGCCGCGTCATGGATGGGGCACCCGCGGTGGTAGTTGGACTGGCGAAGGAAAGGCATGCGTGGGCCAGCCCCCATCGTATCGATATTCTAGGTCCGCGACGGCGAGGGACCGGGCACCCCCTGGGGCCCGCTCGTGTTGTGGCTGAATCAACATCTCATGACCTGGGCCCGCCGGAGACTCTAGCCCTCGGAATCTCAGAACGGGAAATTCGCGAAAAGGGCGGGTGGCCCACCCTAACCCCTGGGATGCGAGTTACCCCACCCAACCGTGGGTGCCCCGTCCAAGCTCCGCTTGGGCGGGAGGAGCAACACTTCTCCAACCACAGACCATATATTATTACTCCTAACAAGGCCATCGACATGCCCACGGGACTGCGCAGGTTTCAGCAAACCCGCCAGATGCATTTCATCACCTTCAGTTGCCACCGGCGGCAGCCGAAGCTAAGCACGGCGCGTGCTCGAAGTGTCTTTGAACATTCTCTGGAGCGGACCCGCCGCGCCTATGAGTTCTGCGTGGCAGGATACGTGGTGATGCCCGAGCACGTACACCTTCTGCTTACCGAGCCGGAGTCCCGTCCGCTGGCTACCGCATTGCAGGCGCTCAAGCAGTCGGTCTCTCGCACTCTCTCGCTGCGGGCGCCGGAGCCCTTCTGGCAGGCGCGATATTACGACTTCAACGTCTGGAGCGAGGAGAAGCGAGTTGAGAAGCTGCGCTACATACACCGCAACCCAGTCGCGCGTGGCTTGGTTGAAAGGCCGGAGGACTGGCCGTGGTCGAGCTTCCGCCACTATGCCACCGGCACCGAGGGCACAGTCGAGATCGAGTCGGAATGGACCGCGCGCAAGCGCGAGGCCATGGGCATCAGGCACAAGGTTCGTGCCGGACCGGTCGGCCGATTCCCGCCCTAGCAGAGCTAGGACGGGGCACCCTCGATGGTGGTTGGACTGGCGAAGGAAAGGCATGCGTGGGCCAGCTCCCGGCTGTCTTGCCGCTATGAGAAGAGTGTTTTTTCCTCATGTTCCACATGAGCACGGAACCGGTGCGGATCACCAGGCAATTTGAAATTTGCTGGGGAGTGCAATCGTGCGTTTTAATGTGTGCGTATCTGCAAAAGAGTGAAGATTCTATCTGGAACCGCACACGAAAGGTGCACGACATGAAGGGACCGTCAAAAGAAATTCTCCGCAAAGCCCGCAACGGGATCATCCTGGCGTTCTGCTGCGCAGTGCTCGCAGCCGTTTTTGGATCGCTGCCGCTGATGGCGGCAGTCGTTCCGAAGAGTCTTTCCAACGTCCGTGGATTCAATTACACGCCGGCGAGCGCACAGCGGTCGTGGGATATGTGGCTCCACTTTAATGCAAAGGAAGTGGATCGGGATTTCGGGTACGCGAACGAACTCAGGCTGAATGAGACACGGGTGTTTCTGCCCTTTGGCGCGTGGGAGCAGGATCCCAAGACATTCTCTGCGAGCCTTAGCAGTTTTATGGACATCGCGCATAAGCACGGCATCGGTGTGATGCTCGTGCTTGTGCCATATATGGCCCGGCCAGGCAGCGGGGCGAATGTGGCTCCTGCCGATGTTGACGCGAAAATGCGGGCGTGGATCAAGGCGGTGGCGGAGATTGTGAAAGATAAGCCGAGCATGGCCTTCTGGGACGTACAGAACGAACCGGATTTCCAGGGACCAAGGGAGCATCCTCGAACGAAGCAGAACCTGGCTCGCAGGATGTATCTGACACGGATGTTTGCGGACACCGTACATCAAGTTGACAAGATTCACCCCACGACTGTGGGTTGCACCTATGAAAAGTGCATGGAAGAGACCGCAGCTTATGCCGACGTTCTTTCATTCCACGATTACAGCCCAACCGTGGCCCAGATCGACGAACACATTGCGAAAGCAAAAGCTTTTTCAGAGAAGGTGGGCAAGCCGTTCTTTAACACGGAAATGGGCTGCATTGGACGCGCCAATCCTTATGACATCATTCTGCACGAATACGAGAAAGCGCATGTGGGGTTTTACATTTGGGAACTGATGATTACGCACTACTGGGGCAATGTACACGGCGTGTTCTACCCTGACGGCACGGTGCGAGATCCGTCAATTGCCGCAGCGCTGCTGGGCATATTCCGGAACCGTGGCCCTCATGTTGTGCTGGAGGACCCCGACCGCGAAAGCTGGGTTACGACCGCGGTGGCCGATGGGAAGGCGTGGCTCGCCTCACCGAATCCCGACTGGAACAAGGGCCTGCGAATCGCTGAGATTGAGGCCAATCTTCTGGAAGGCGCGCAGCTGGTCCCGATGCGGATTTTGCCCACTCGCACAGTGGATCTTCTTCGTGCAGGCAAGCCGAATATTCCTGCGCTGCGGTCTGCAATTAGCAAGTATGTCGGACTTCTGGAGCCGTATATTGATCCGCATCCGGTGACCAGACACTGGTAGGACAACGAGAGTTGATCGATTGCGCCCGGATCCAATTACCGGAAGACAAGAACTCTCAAAGCGATAGATACGGTTGTGGCTTCGTGGTGCGAAGCCGGAGGTAAACATGATGGATCGAAGAGAGTTTATGACGTCGATGGCGGCGGCCGTCGGCCTGCCGTCCGTGCCGGGTGCGGTTTCCGGACTGCGGGAATTCGCTGCAGGAGCCGGAGTGGCCGGGAAGACGAACAGGCGACCGAAGAACGTGATTCTGATGATCTGCGATGACTTGGGTTACGGAGACCTGGGATGCTACGGCGGGACGATCCCGACACCCAACCTGGACGCGCTGGCGGCAGGCGGAATTCGATTGACGCATTTCAACGCAGCGCACCCCATTTGCTCTGCGTCGCGCGGTGCTCTGCTGACAGGCCGGTACGCCCAGCGAAGCCACACAGTCGGATGCTTTTTCCCGAATTCCCCAACCGGGCTGGCGCTGGATGAAACGACGCTGGCGAACCTGTTTCACAACAGCGGCTACTCCACCGAGGCCATTGGCAAGTGGCATCTTGGAGATGCCCCGGAGTATCTACCCACAAGCCGCGGCTTCGACACATACTACGGGGTGCCATACAGCGTGGATATGCAGCCGCTGCCACTGATGCGTAATACTTCGGTCCTGGAGCCGGATACGAATCGTTTGCTGTTGACACCTCGCTATACGGCAGAGGCCCTACGATTCGTCAACGAGAACTCAGAAAAGCCATTCTTCCTGTACCTGGCCTATTCCTACCCTCATCATCCGGCGAGGCCATCACCGGCGTTCCGGAGCCGAACTGGATTTGGTGAGTACGGTGACACCGTTCACGAAATCGATGCCAGCGTTGGAGAGATTGTACGTGGGCTGAAGTCGAAGGGGCTGTTGGATGACACCCTGATTCTCTTTACAGGCGATCATGGGCCCTGGTGGCAGGGTAGCCCTGCCAATTTGCGGGGTAGAAAGTGCTCCACATTTGAAGGTGGCTTCCGTGTGCCACTGATTGCGCACTGGCCGGGAGCTATTCCGGCGGGGATCACGTCGGATGCGTGGGCATCGAACCTGGATGTGCTGCCAACGCTTGTTGATCTGTGCCAGTTGAAGGGTTCAACGAAGCCGCTGGACGGAGTTGCTATCACGCCTCTGCTTTATGGGCAGAAGGAGACGCCGCCCGAGAAGACGCGACTTTATTTTGCGCCGTTCAGCTCAAATGACAACGATCTGCACTGTGCGCGGAAGGGTCCGTGGAAAGCGCGCTTCGCGCAACTAACCGGCGAACTCTATGTGAATGATTACACCATGGGACACGAGAGTTACTGGTTACCACACGCGGAGCTTTACAATTTGGAACGCGATCCCACCGAAAGCTACGATCTTGCGAAAGAACATCCGAAGATTCTAGCCGATATGCTGCAGGATGTAGATGCTCAGATTGCCTCGATGCCGGCGGCTGTACAGGATGCATATGCGCGCCTGAAGAAGCATACCGCCCGCATAACGACTCCTGCCGCAGCCGCGCCGCGACTGCCGTCGGATAAGCCATTACCCAAATGGATGTATGTGCCGCCGAGTGAGCGGCCACCGAAGCCAGAGTACATCCCGAAGTGATTGCAGGCTCGCATCCCCGATCCCTCCGCCGCGGCGGACGAGGGGCCGCGGCCACCCGCCGGAGCCACCCGCCCGGCGGCGACGGCTCTTATGCTCTGTTTTGCGGCGAGTGTGTTTCTGAATGTTTGCGTCGGGCGCGGTAGGCATACACGACTGCCAGCAGGGGTGGGGCCACGAGCACTCCCCAGAATGGCCAAATCACCCCGAGCACGATGGGCGACAAGATGGATGCCCAGATGGGCACCTTGGCCGTTCTTCTCATGATGTATGGCTGGAGCAAGAGTCCATCAATCACGACAATGACCGCATAAAGCGTGAGCACGGCGAGAGGGTGCTGCCAATCCATCCACTTGAGGGCTGCGGTGAGAACAGGGCCCAGCATTCCCAGGATCGGCCCAAAGTGCGGCACGATCTGGAGTATGGCTGCGATCAGCGCCCACATGGGAGCCAGCGGGACATGCAGAATGGAAAGCCCGAACAGCCAGAGCACTCCGACAGCAAGGGAGTCCTGGAGTTGGGCAACCGCCCAATGCTTGAGCGCGCCGCCGGTGGTGCGTAGATGATCGTTGAAATTCATCATCGCCTGCGCAACTCTATCACCGTGCGCCTATCTTTGCGTCGTCTTCCGTGATGGAACACAAGAGCGGGAAACCTTCACAACCCAGACAGTCCAATATTGACCAGCGTGGTTTGGAAAGGTCATCGGGACCGAGGCCGCCCGCCAGACCCGATTCCAAAGCTGCTTCACGCAACGGGATTAAAGAAGTCACCGAGGCCGGCGCGATGCGCATGCGCCGCCATGCCAGCCTGAATCTCAAGCGCGAGGGCCAGCGCCGCGCGTCCCTGCCGCGCCGTGACCCTGGGCTCGCGACGCGTTTGCACCGCGTCGAGAAAGCTCTCAATCTCCAGCCGCAGCGGCTCGCCCGGCGTCACCTCCGGCTTGACGAAGGACAATCCCGGCGCCGGACCGGCACCGCCGGCCATCAGCTTTTTGAGTGCCTCGGCATCGAGCTTGCCGGCCGCAGCGGCCGCGGCGATCTCCGGCGGCACGCTGCCATCCATGCGAATCACGAGCAGATCCTGCCGCGCGTAATCAATGGATACATACTGCCGCGGTTCAAAGAAACGCAGCTTGCGCACGCGCTCAGTGGAAACGCGGGAGGCCGTGAAATTCGCCACGCAGCCTGACTCGAACTCCACCCGCACGCTGGCAATATCGACGCGCGGCGAAACAACGGGCAGGCCCACGGCGCGCACCTCGCGTACCGGCGACTGGGTAAAGGCCAGCACAATGTCCAGGTCGTGGATCATCAGGTCGAGCACCACGTCGACGTCAAGCGAACGCGGCGTGAAGACGCTGAGCCGGTGCGCCTCAAAGAACATGGGGCGCTTGAGCCGCGGCTCCACGGCCAGCACGGCGGGGTTAAAGCGCTCGAGGTGCCCCGGCTGCAGAATGCGTCTGCCGCGTTCGGCGCGGGCAATGAGGTCGTCGGCCTCCGCCAGGTCGGCCGCCAGCGGCTTTTCCACCAGCACGTCAAGCCCGGCATCAAGCAGCGCGCCGGCCACCGCGCAGTGCTGAACCGTGGGCACGGCCACAATGGCCGCGTCCAGCTTGAGGTCAGCCGCCAGCAGATCTTCAACCGAAGCAAAAACCCGCGCGCCGTACTTTGCCGCAGCCTCAGCTCCGCGCGCGGCGTCCGGCTCAACAACCGCAGCCAGCGCCACGCCAGCGCCGCTCTGCTGCAGCTCGCGCAGCACACGCAGATGGTTGCGGCCAAAAGAGCCCGCGCCGGCCACCGCGACTTGCACCACGCGCCGGTCTAGTATCTTGGGGCCTCTTTCTGAGGCGAGTTGCCACCTACAGCCTTCAAGCAGCGGCCATACAGATCAAGCAACTGGCTCACGTGCTCTTCCGGCTTTGAGGCCGAAACGCCGCTGAAGCCGGTTGAGGACGTAGCCTGCCGCGCCACCCCGGTTGTATCCGCTACATATTTCATTAGATCGAGCGCAATATCTTCGTTTCGCCGGGCGCCAGGAACCATGTTGTTCTGTCCATCCATCCTTGAAGATTCTCCAATGAGGATGCTACCAGAACGCCGCCAGACCCACGCGGCCGGCCGCCTATCCCCCGTCAGTTAAACTGGAGATAATATGCTGGATTTAGCGTTCGTCCGGGCAAATTTGGCCCTGGTAGAGGAAAAATTGCGCGCGCGCGGAGCCGATCCGGCTTCCCTGCTGGGCGATTTTCAACAGCTTGACCGCCGCCGCCGCGACGCCATCACCCTGGCCGAGCAGGCGAAGGCGCGCCGCAATGAGCTTTCACAGCAGATTGGGGCGCTCAAAAAGGCCGGTCAGGACGCCGCGGCTCTGATGGAAGAGACCCGCACCCTGAAGGAAAAGCTCGACGAGCTGGACACGACCGCCGCCGCGCTGGACGAGCAGATGCGCCAGGCCCTCTCGCGCGTGCCCAACCTTACCCGCGACGAGGTTCCCGCAGGCTCCTCCGAGGCCGATAACGTCACCGTGAAAACCTGGGGCGAGCAGCCGAAATTCGCCTTCGAGCCGAAACCGCACTGGGAGTTGGGCGAGTCGCTCGGCATCCTGGACCTGGAACGCGCGGCCAAGCTCAGCGGCGCGCGTTTCGCCGTGTACATGGGGGCCGGCGCACGCCTGGAACGCGCCCTCATCAGCTTTATGCTCGACTTGCACACGCGCAAGCACGGCTATAAAGAGGTGCTGCCGCCGTTCATGGTCAATAGCAAGAGCCTCTTTGGCACCGGCCAGTTGCCCAAGTTCGCCGAGGACCTCTTCCGCTGCTCCGACGCCGACGCCGATGCCGCCACCCGCGGCACGTTCAAAGACAGCGACCACTGGCTCATCCCCACCGCCGAGGTTCCCGTCACGAATCTCTACCGCGACGAGATTCTCGACGATGCGCGGCTGCCCATCTCGCACACGGCGTATACGCCCTGCTTCCGCGCCGAGGCCGGCGCCGCAGGCAAGGACACCCGCGGCATCATCCGCCAGCACCAGTTCCAGAAGGTTGAGCTGGTGAAATTTACGCGCCCTGAAGACTCCAACGACGCGCACGAGCAGCTTACCCGCGACGCCGAAGAGATTCTGGAAGCGCTCAAGCTGCCCTATCGCCGCGTCCTGCTCTGCACCGGCGACACCGGTTTTTCCGCGGCCAAGACCTTCGACCTGGAAGTCTGGCTGCCCGGCCAGGGACTTTACCGCGAAATCTCCTCGTGCTCCAACTTTGAAGGCTTCCAGGCCCGCCGCGCCAATATCCGCTACCGGCCGGCGTCGCAGGGCGCCAAGGCCAAGCCCGAGTTTGTTCACACCCTTAACGGCAGCGGCCTCGCCGTGGGCCGCACCTGGGTGGCCATCGTGGAAAACTACCAGCAGGCCGACGGCACGGTCGTTGTACCTGACGTTCTGCGTCCATATATGGGTGGCGCGGATACAATAAGTAGGGAGTCGTAATGGAAGCTACCAGCACCAACCACGGAGCAGTTCCGGAGTCCGGCGGCGGTTTCGGCAAGTTACTCAAGAGCTACTTCTACTGGACATACCCCCGCGGCTCCATGCACTACGACGTGATGGTGACGCTGATTCTGCTGTTCATCTTCATCACGCCGCAGTTCTGGAATTACGGCGCCAAGCCATTGCATCCCGGCGGCCCGCCCCATCCTATCCAGGTGACCGGCGACGGTCACGGGCTTATCCTCACCGTCCAGGCCGTTGACGTCCAGATCCCCGCCGGCGCATCGGAGCACGCGGTGCGGGAGGCCCTGCGCTCGGCCATTGAGCCGGTAACCGGCGACGCGGTCTTCGTCGACCGCTGGGAAACCGTGACGAATTCCCACGGCAAAGTGGAGTGGAAGGTCTGGGTTCACCGCTAAGGCGCATCGATTTTCGCGCCGTCCGCGCTTCTCGCGCATCCCATTAGAGATATGAGGCACACGCAATTGCTCAGAAGACTCGTTTTTGCCGTACCTCTTTTGTTCCTGGCGTTTGCCGCCGCGCAGCCCGCCTGCGCCGCGGACAGTCTGCAGCAGGTTCTCGCGCAGCTTGACGCCTCAGCGAAAAACTTCCGCAGTGCCTCGGCCCAGTTCGAGTTCAAGAACATCCAGACCCTGCCGGTGCCCGACACCGACATCATGACCGGCTCTGTCTACTACGAGCACCGGGGCGGCAGCGCGCGCATGGCGGCTCACGTGACCCAGCGCAACGGCAGGCCTTACGGCGCCGTCTACACATACACGAAGGGCATCTTCCAGTTCTATGACAAGCAGCTGAACCAGGTAAGAAAGCTGCAGAACTCCGCCAATCTGGCCGGCTACGTTTCGCTGGGCTTTGGCGCCACCGGCAAGGAATTGCAGGATAAGTTCGACGTCAGCTATCTGGGGCAGGAAACTATCGACGGCGTGAAAACGGCCAAACTCCAACTTATCCCCAAAGATCCGAAGACCCGGAATCTCTTTCCGAAAATCACGATCTGGATCGATCCGGTGCGCGACGTCAATCTCAAGCAGGTGTTTGATGAAGGCCAAGGCATGTCGCGTGTCTGCACTTACTCGCACATTGAGATGAACCGCTCGATTCCGTCGTCCGTCTTCAAATTCAAGACCAACAAGAAGACGCAGTTCATCAATCAGTAAGTTGCTAGTTGCTAGATGTTGCGGGGTGAAGACTCCGCGCGCAACAAGCCGATCGATTCCATCAACTTTAAAGCATTGCTGGTCTGCACCACGCCATCTTTCAGCTTGAAGTCGAAGATCAGCTTTCCCTCTTCCACGCGGTCTTCGAAGTGGTAATTCCGTGCCCGGCCGTTCATGCTTTCCGGGATCCGCGCCAGGGCCAGGTCGTGTGTTGTGACAATGCCGATTGCGTTGCGCTCCGTCAGCGCACGCACCATCATTTCCGTTCCCTCAAGCCGGTCGTGCGAGTTGGTTCCCGAAAGTAACTCATCCAGCAGAAAGAGCACCGGCATCTCCCCCTGCGTCATATCGGCAATTAGTTTGAGCCGCTTGATTTCAGCATAGAAGCGCGAGATTCCGCCCTGCAGGGAATCCAGCACGCAAATGGATGCGCCGACGGCAAGCCGCGACATGCGCAGCCTCCTGGCGCGCACCGGCGCGCCGCATTGCGCCAGCACCGCGTTTACGCCGATGCCGCGAACGAAGGTGCTTTTGCCGCTCATGTTGGGGCCGCTCAGAACCATCAATAGCAGACCGTCGCCCAGCTTCACGTCGTTGCGCACCGCTTTGCTATTCGGCAACAAAGGATGCGCAAGCGACTCTGCTTCGAAGCACGCCGCACCCTCGCCGATCTCCGGCCAGACGTCTTCAGAATGCTCGAATGCATAACACGACAGCGACGCAAGCGCTTCCATTTGTCCAACCGTCGCAAGCCAGCTGCGAATCGCCGGGCCAAACCGTCTGCGCCAGGACTCGGCCCACAATACGCACTGCACGGTGTAGAAGAGAAAATTGTCGAACGCCTTTGTGATGAGATTTCTTCGCTGCTCCAGAAAGCGGGTAATCCGATCCAGCTTTCTGATGGCAGCCGAGGGAGCGATGCCATCCGATTGCAGTGCTGCCTTGAGATCCCGCAGCCGCTGCGACTGGAATTGCTCCGTTTCAAGAATGCCCAGAATCTCGGCCAACAGATCCAGATCCGTGGTCGCTGCTTCAATGGTCTCCACGGATTCCGCGATGCGCTTCTGGAATTTGCCATTGACGATGAAGTTGAGCGCTGAAATCGCCAACAGGGGCCAATACGAACCGTACACGATGCCGTAAGCGAGACTGCCAATCCACAGCACTGCCAGCACCGCCAGAAAAATCGCATCCGCCAGCGATGCCAGCGTCAGCTTTCGCTCTCCCCACGCAGCCAGAGATTCCGGTTGCACGCCGATACCGACCCTCTCGCCCGCGGTGAACAGCCGTTCGCGAAACTGGCTACGATCCTTTAACTCCCGCACCGCCTCCTGGCGAATGCCCACCTCCTCCGGCGGAGCCGGTTCCTGCAACCAGCG
Organism: uncultured Acidobacteriota bacterium; assembly: GCA_963830225.1. GTDB lineage: Bacteria > Acidobacteriota > Terriglobia > Terriglobales > Acidobacteriaceae > Telmatobacter. The sequence continues at coordinate 552,910 of CAWHLO010000003.1, forward strand.
CGCGAGAGTCTCCGCACCGGCACGGGTGCGGGAGATGCAGAGCAGCTCAAACAGCGAACCTCTTCCGAATACATCGAGATCGCGCGCATAGGGATGCGCCTCATGGATGAATCGATCTCCGCTTTCACCGGTGCCCGCCCAACGATCTTCAAGCCGGGCCAGGCCGCGCTCATAAAAAGCAATCATCGACTTGAGAGTGCGAATCTGCGTCAGCACGCGCTCGTGCACCACCGCAAGCACCACGAACAAGACAACCGGAATCAGCACGAGCCGGAATCCGTGTAACTCATGCACAAAGCGGACGAGAAGAAAGATCACAACGATTCCGACCGCAAGCTTTGCGATTCCCAGCGCCCTATCCCATCGCTCCCGACGGCCAAGCGTATCGCGATTCTGCGCGAGCGCGCGACTGTAAGTGCCGTGCGGCGATTCGAAGCCCGAGTCTACTGAAACTGTATCCATGTGTGGTCCCGTGAAGCTGCCGGAGTCTTTGCAGAAATGACTATGATACGCGCTTTCACGGCGCTGATTGGCAATATCGCCAACTCACGCTTCGCGCTCAAACGGCCCCACACCAATCTCCGCCACGGAGCGCCCGCTCTTCATCTTTGACGAAGTCACCAGCACCACAGCGCATATTACGGCGACCATGCCCACAAGCTCCGGCTTGCCCAAATGCTCTTTGAGAACAATCGCACCCACAACCACCGCCACTACCGGATTGACGTACGCATACGTGGCCGCCTTGGACACCGGCACGTGGTGAATGAGCCAGATGTAACACGAGAACCCCAGCAGCGATCCGAACAGCACCAGGTAGCCGACCGAGCCGATGCTGTCCTTGTTCCAGATGGCGTGCGGCCACTGCCAGGTGGCCGTGGCAAACACCAGATTGCACAACGCCGCCGCCATCATCTCCCAGCCCGCCGCCACAAGCGGATCTACGTCCAGCCCCATTCGCCGGAACCACACCGACCCGCAAGCCCAGCTCAACGCGCCCAGCAACACCGCCAGCGCGGCTAAAAACTGCATCGGCCGGCTGTGCACCACCACCGCCGCGTGAAAGCTTGGCCACAGCAGCGGAATCAGCGCCAGAAACCCCAGCACAACACCCCCGATTCCCCTGGGCCGCATCCGTTCACCCCTTGGCAGCAGCGACTCAATGACCGCCACATACAGCGGGACCACTGCTACCAGGAGCGCGGCCAATCCGCTGGCCAGGTACTTCTCGCTCCACACCAGTCCGATATTTCCGCCAAAGAGCAGCAGAATGCCCACCAGCCCCAGCCGCACCATCACGCCCCGGCTATAGAAAAGCCGCTTCCCGCGCAAGGCGCAAAACGCGAGCATGATCAGCGCGCCAATCAGCATCCGGGTGCCCGCAAAAATCGTGGCCGGCAGCAGGTGCACGCCAATACTCATCGCCGTATACGTGGTGCCCCAGCACAGATACACGCAGGCAAACGCCAGCCCAATGGCCAGGCGCGTAGGCGATCGAGGAACAGTTCTTAAAGGAGCCGGCACAATACTCCATGGTATCGTCCGGGGCAGGCGAAAGCATCGCGATCCGCTGCAACATGGCAGCAAACTGCAATTTTGCTGCCGGCCAGCTTCAGTGGCCGAGAGGCTCAATCACAAAGCGATCAGAAGCGTGAACGCAGACCATGTGCAGAGGTTCGTGGCCGATGGCGGTAAAGCGATGCGGCGTTGCCGGTCCTATAACGACGATGTCGCCGGCGCCGGCAACCACGTTCTCCCCATCGACGACCATTGCCGCCTGGCCGGAGAGCACGATGCAGGTTTCAGGATAGGGATGCTGATGGAGCCCGGGGCCTCTGCCTGCCTGGAGGTTGCCTTGAAAGAATGAGACGCCCGCACCGTAGGGCTCGCCTTCGAACTCGACCTGGGCGATGGCGCCTCTGCGCTGATGGCGGCGATTGAGGATGTGGTACATGCGTCCTCCTCTATGCTGGTTGCGTGCACGCCCGCTCTTACGCCTGCGCGGGAGGCGGAACAGGCGTCAGCCCGTGCCGCTTCATGATCTCCATCATCTTTGCCCGGTCAGGAGGCCCGCCCGCCGCCGCGTTGATGACCTCGGCCGACTCGCGGAAGTACTGCGGACCAATCGCCGCGGGCGTTACCATGCACAACACCTTCACGTCGTGGCTGGTGTTGTTATCAAAGCGGTGCACCGCGCCGCGGGGAATGCAGAGCACCTGCCCCGGACCCACATCGATCGGCTTTCCATCCACGGTCCATGTCAGCACGCCGTCCATGCCGTAGATCGTCTCCTCATAATGGTCGTGGCTATGCGCCGGCGCCGCCAGCCGCTGCGCCGCGGGCACCGTCACCTCAAAGACCGCAACGGTACCACCCGACTCATCACCAGTGAGCAGAAACCGCACTGTCAGCGGTCCCAGCCGTATGGTCTCCTCCGCAGGATTGACTTGCAGATCCATAGTCTGTGCTGTCATGGTAAACCTCCCTTATGGTAAACTTTGTTTACCACGAGAATATAGTAAACTTTGTTTACCAAGGACGTCAATGGGGATTTCTCAGGAAAATGCGCCGGTCAAGGTCAAGGATATGCTCATCGGCGCGCTGCTTCGTGTTCCGGCCGAAGCCATTCACCGCCGCATCATCCGCGAGCTTAACCAGGCCGGCTTTGACGATCTTGCGATACCGCACATGGCCATCTTTCGATTTCCTGGCCCCGACGGCGTCCGCCCCAGTGTGCTGGCCGAGCGCGCCGGCATGAGCAAGCAAGCCATGAACCGCATCCTGGGCAGCCTTGAAGAGCTGGGCTATGTAGTCCGCTCCAATACTCCCGACGAAGGCCGCGCACGCATTGTCCGGTTCACAAAGCGCGGCCACGCAGCCTACGTTAAAGCCATCGAGATTCTCGAGCAGATCGAGAAGGAATGGCGCACCGAACTAGGCCCCAAAGACTTTGCACAACTCAAGGAGTTGCTTTTTCGAGTGTGGGAAAGCCCCCTGGTGCGCTAGCCGTTCATCAGTAGCGGGGTCAGGCTGGGACGCGGCAATCCGCTGCAAAGAGCGGCAATGCTGACTGCGCCGGTTCTGGCGCCGGGCCTGTGGGTGCGCACCGGAGCCACGCAAAACATTCGGCTGCCACGCGCCACGGATATCACCGATAGAATTCTCGATGGCCATCGTGCACAATGAATGCCATCGCGGAGCTGTCTGGCGATAGTTCTGGCCCCGCTTTCCCACCTTTCGGGTTACAGTGGATGTGCAGACAATTCTATGCAAGGAGCAAAGACCCGTGCCCGCTCTTCCCCCTCAGGAAGTTGAATTGCGATTGAAGCATCTCGCCGGCTGGCAGTTCGAATCCGGCGAGCTCGTCCGCATCTTCCAGTTTCCCGACTTCCGCGCCGCCCTGCGCTTCGTCAACTCCGTGGGCGAGCTGGCCGAGATGGCCAGTCACCACCCTGATATCTACATCCGCTATAACCGCGTCCGCCTTTCCCTTGTCACCCACGACGCCGGCGGCATCACGGAAAAGGATCTCGGCGTCGCCGGCGGCATCAACAAACTGGCCTGAAACGGCGACTACGCGCCAGAGTGCGGACTTGACGGCAGGAATGTAGGATCGGGAATTGCAGGTCCTGTGGAGACACCCGGGGCAAACAGTTTTTCTGAAGGGGACCGGCTTCAAGCGGCGTCAAAACGGAAAAATCGGCACCGACTAGAGCTTGGTGTACCAAAACGGGAATTCTTGCCGCTGGTGCGACAGGCCCTGGCGCAGGCGCTCCGGAAACACGGCGTGGGTACTGCTCCAAAATCACCGGTCAGCCGGGTTCTGAAATTTACATTTCGTCGGATGGTGGCTCCTCGGGCATACCAAATTGCGGATTTTGGCCCGTTTCCTCCATCTGGCGCATCCGGATGAGAGTTTTTCTGTACCACCATGCGGCACCCATCCCACCCAACACCGCCGACGCCACTGCGATCAAGCCAACCCTCAGCCAGCTCGACGGTGGCTCCAGTTCCGACTCATTTTTTTCATAAATGTCTGATTCAAAATTGCTTGCCATTCAAAAAAATCTCCTGGCTTATGTCCACAACGCGACTTTGCGAGCCTGAGAATACCCGGAGTTTAGATGTCCGACGCCGCCAAAGGAATGAAAAAGATTTCCAGGAGAAAATTTGGATTTTTGTATTTGCATTCTTCCGAATCTATGCTATCGTGTATTTATTCCACTCGATGAGGCAGTCGGATCTGCCTCCCCCGAGTGGGAGTAGTTTGCGTCACTGGCCTCCCGGCACGGACAGCAAGAACGTTCGTGCCGTCTTTTTTTTTTCTCTCCACCACCACAACCGCACACAAGGCCGCATTCCCCTCCGGCGAAACCCGACTTGGCATAGAATAGAGATACTGCAAGAGCCGCCAACGCCGGCAGGCAGCAACCAACCTCGCTCTGGAAGGCCAAATGGCTTGCCAGGCGCGAGAAAAGATGGGGGCGTCACGGTTTCGACGGGATCGACAGCAGTCAGGAGGCATGCCGGGGTGTGGGCACCCGTAATCGCCTGCAAAACAACAGTTGCCAACAACAATCTGGCACTTGCTGCTTAATTAAAAGCAGCCGTCTGCCGCGGTTTTGCCTGTGGGCCGCGAGCGGGCGTCGCACAGCAGGCTGGCGTAAGCAACTCGGTCCGTGTTGCTTTGCGTGAGATTATCGGACTAGTTTTATGCGCATCTTGTCCGTTCTGAGCGCATAAGGCGAAATTTTCGGAACTGGACTGAGCATGGATTCTCCGGGCTGACGACGATTTCGGACGCGGGTTCGACTCCCGCCGCCTCCACCAACATTCGCCCTCGCGGCGAGGGCTACGGCTTGGCGTGCCAATGCCAATTGCCAGACAGTTTCGATTGCTTTCTGCCGCGGGCGAAGGCAGTCGCGCCGGAGCCATAGCGGAGGCGGACATCTCATGAAATTCGTTTACATCCTTCAGAGCCTCGAAGCAGAAGAGCATTTCTACCTTCTTCGCTAAAAATACTCCAGCTCTCGCCATACACGACGACTCGTACGGAACCATCTTTACGGAGGCGCTGCAATCAGTGACGCATCCCCTCGCAGATTGCATCGCCATTCCCGTCGAGCCGTTTCGACGTGTCCAACCAGTCCGAAATCAGAATGGCCATGATCTGCCTCGGAAGGAGAACGTGTAGTAGCGTCGCCAGCAGAACGTGCAGCGTACCGGGCGAAGGGTATTCCGTATTGAGGTTCCTCGCCAGCTTTCGATTTCGAGATTTATCTGGTTCGATCCAATTCCTTCTAAGTAAGTGACAGCGCTCAGTGGGCGCGCAGCTAACCCCTTTGTTGTCCTATTCTGGTCCACTTAGAGAGAAGGTCGTCACTGTGAATTGACCAGCATACTGCGGGAAACGTTGTAAGCAGCAGTTCGTTCAGAATGCAGTGAGGCCAAAGCCTTCGGCGGATACCAACCGTTTGCGAGCATAATGGTGGCGGAGCTATGGAAGCCATCGAGGCGGAAGGATCCTCAGGTATTGGCCTCGTTGAGTCTGCATTTCCCTATGTTCACTTCGTTCGTCACAGGCGTCGTACGATTTGGTCGTTCTTTCTGACCCCTAAGAAAAAGTCAATCGGGCGCCGTCGAACATGTTATCTGGTGGGTGTATAGTCAGAGGTAGTAATCCTTCCTTCTCGCCTCCCGCATTTCAGGTTGTGCGTCAGACGAGCACCGGTCAACTGTGTAACCGAACGACGACTGGAGCTGCGATGAGCGTGCCCAAGAAATGCAACGCAAAGGACCATCTATTTGCGATCCGTAACAAAGGCCGCAGTTCGCTCAGGCGAGCAGCACGAGCCGATGAAGCCAATCCTTTAGAGATGAGGCCCGGAAAACCCAGGACGAACAGATTGACTTTTGTTGAAGACTTCGTACTGGAGCACTCTTCCCGCGGCCTGCAATTCACTTCGATTGAAATGGGCGGCAGTTTGTAAACCACGACCGCATCCTGGCGCGGCGGTTGATCTGGCAGAACGCCGGAAAGGCGTTACACATGGAATGCCTAATTTGTAGAGAATTGGGACGAACCTACGAGGTGGCGCTTAGGGAGTATATCGAGGCACGTTCCTCTGCGTGCTATCAGATCAGCAAAAAGTTTGCGGCTGTGAAGAATGTGGATATGGAACGCGCCCGGTACGAACTGGAGGAGCATCGTCTTCTGTGTGTCTTTGTCGACGAAATACTCGCAATATCTCCGGAAGAAGAAAGGTTCACGCACTTGCGACGGCTGGCGGCATAGTGCGCACCCTGTTGATGAGTTGTTCACAGGCAGGTCAGTTGAATCTGTCCATGCTTCGCGGGCCTATTTGTGGGATCGAGGAGGGATACGTCAGCTCCTCATCTGAACTCCATCACCTCTCGCGCTTTCAATGGATGATCAGAAATGTGCTTGAAGAAAGGAAGCCACTATGCGCATAGAACCGATCACCTTCGGTGAAGAGTGTTTTCATACGCATCGGGCCGCCGAGCTTTTCATCCATAAATTACGAAACAGTCAACCTTTGAAGATGCCAATTCCAGAACCGCAACATTCGTTGCTCTGTGCGCTTGTTGCGCGGCACCCAAACGCCAGTGGAATCGTTGGAACGGGAATTCGGCATTTCACGGTTGAATCCTCAATGCTCGGGGCACCCTGCTTCTACTTGACCCGCGTTGATGGCACAAAGACGGACTTCTCATACTTCGACTGCTTGCGAGGCAAAGGTTGACACTCCTTTGAGACCCATTCAACAAGCCGCATCGGAAATGACCTGCCGGAGAAAGAGCCCAGTTTAGAAAGCCGCACTGCCAGGTTCTGAAGCGCGGAAGGATCGAGGTAGATCTGCCGCGTTGAATTCCACTCCGTCGGCGACCAACTGCCTTGCCGTCTCCGCAAGGGATGCTCGTTTCGCGACTAACTTGTTCGAGGCTTGGTCGCGATCGGCTACTGAGTCGAACTGAGGATAATTTTTCAGGTATGCGAGTTTCCGATCATAGAAATCTATTTCCTGGTGGAGCGATCTGAGGAAATATTTGTCATGCGGTACTGCTTTTTTCTGCGGTACTTCTCTTTTCATGAGGAACTCCTCGGAGAACGGTGAATGGTTAGGTGCCTCGCGCGTAAAGTAATCCGGGAGTAGGGAGCGAGGCTCACTCGAAACTGCTTTCACAGATTGACATCGCGCCGGTCAGAACAGGCGAGCGCCACATAAAGCGGCATTCGGAAGCTGCTACACCCCGAGACTCGCAGGCGACGGCTTTACTCACGCCGCAGATACTGGGTCCTAACGGCCCCTGCCGAAGCCTCGCCGGCCGCCACCACCACTGCTGGCCTTCCGGCTCTGAAAGCAGTTCTGGCAGTACACGGGACGATCGCCTCTGGGCTCGAATGGAACTGTCGTCTGCTGTCCGCATCCGGAACAGATCACGGTCGTACTCTGTGAGGCACTGCGGTGGTATCCGCCGCCGTCCGACTGTCCGTTCTTCTTGACTTGGCGGCATGTTTTGCAGCGCTTAGGCGCTGAATAACCGCGTTCCCGGAAGAACTCCTGATCCTCACCGGAAAACGTGAATGACTGCCCGCAATCACTGCAGATGAGTTGCTGATCTTCAGCCATTTTTTCCCTTTCGACCATGCTTCAGGTGAATGCTGCGTGGGATGACTTGCCTAGGTTGCACATGAAGCGGTCAACTGGACCGGTGCAAAGTCAGTTGAATTCTTTTGACGTGTTTCCCTGGATTGCAGCGGCAAATGAACTTCCACATGGGTTGCATGACAGCAGATCAACTCTGTTTCGGAAGCAGGAAAAGGATTCGGAGAACGACCGTGTCACCGGAGTCGCCCGGGACCTTTGCGCCCAAGAGCGGAAAAATCCGCTGCCATCGCCGTGTGTTGTAATCCTCAGGGAGACCGGTATGAACCCTCGAGAGGTAGAATTTGACCTCTCAACAGCGCTTGATTCAGGCAATGCGAACGTTCTCAGCCTGCCAGCCTTTCGGTCCCTTCACGACATCGAACTGCACGGTCTGGCCTTCCTGAAGTGAACGAAACCCTTCACTCTTGATGGCTGAATGGTGCACGAAGACATCTTCGCCATTGGCACGGCTCAGGAAGCCAAATCCCTTTGCATCATTAAACCATTTCACTGTTCCCTGTTCCATAATTCTTCCTTTGTTGCATGATGTATCGCTGAACTCAAGTGGAATTGATTGCGAGTTGAGCGGGAAAGCAGAACAGGCAAGAACGCCAAGTCGGATTCGACGACCCGTAGTTAGTATACCACTCTTTGGAAATAACTCTCTGGGGCTAAATGTAACTCAAGTAAGCTGATTTAATTGAAGTTGTATGCCGATTGCCAAGAATCGAGGACGTTGTTGGGGTGGAGTTTAGGAGAACTGCACAAATAAGTGTATGCTGGCTTCGAGGATCAGCAGGAATTTCTCCTCTCTTCAGCCTTCCTCTTCCTTGTGTTTCCGGCACAGAACCCGAAGAGCACTTAACTGGTTCAACGGACTACACCAAGACGAGCCCGGCTCTGTAGTAAACGCACGACTACCGAGAAATGGGGCGCAAATGCGATCGGAATTGGTGTTTCTGGCCGGGATCAAGATAGAAAACCGCTTTCTATTGTCCACCACGGTGATGCGCGCGGTGCGCGTGCTGCACGTCAACTCAGGAAGGACTGAGGACACAGTCAATCAAGTATTCAACGAGGTGGCTGAAGGCCGCTATGCGAACGGGAAATTACCGGAAATCGCGCCTCCTCCTCCCATCGAAGCGCTGGTGGTGACTCCGCTTGTTTGATCAACGTTGATCTCTCTTCCCGTCTGCAACCACTTCGAAACCGACAAGCTCGTGACCGGTCGTGGTGTACGACTGAATGTGTTCCCGAACAGATCCGTTCTCATCGAACGAGATTCTCGATTGGAGCGGAAATCTTGCTTGCCGACCAGGCGAATCGAGCAAAAGTCTATCAAATGACACATCGCTAGTGGATTTGCCCTCTTGAGAGAAACGGCATTCCGCGTTCACCAAGAGGCTAACTAAAGACCTGCGAGCACAATCGAGCATCACGACCGCCGCTGCAAAGGCGCTTCTTTTGCTTTTGAAGCTTCCGGCGCAAGGATGTTGAATGGAGAAGCCGTTGTTCGCACGGCAGGCTTTCGTGAAAACCTTCGTTGAAGATTTCTCCACAGTTTGCCGAAGCGATCCGATGCCATGAAGATTCGTCCGGCGGTGAGAGGACCGGCAACGCGGTAGTGGCCAACGGCAGCCAATCCCATAGATGCAATGCAGCCACATTGTGTGCAGTCTGGGTCACCTCCAAACTGGCACGGAGTAATCCGCGTGTGAAGATCGGCGGAGATGATTTCAGTGGTTCGTGCAAAGATGCAATCTTCGGGCTTGCGGGGTGGAGAATCAAGCTCCTGAATGACCGCTTCAGCCATATCCAAATTTGGGTATTTGAACCGCAGCCGCCGGAGATCGCCAATGGTCGCAGCTCGCTGCGAAGCAGTGAGTATCTCCGGGTCAGTGGCTCCGCGCTGAGGAGTAAAGATACTGAACCACACCTTTTCAACCTCAGGCTGGTTGGTCCAGAAACTGAGGAATTCGTCGAGGTAGCCAGGGCGCTCTGTCATCTGCGAAGTGATGGTACAGTGAACGGTTACTCTCGTTCCTTTGATGTTCTTGAGAATGCGCTCATAGGTAGCCGGTTTGCGCCGCTCATCGTGCTCGGGCTGCAGGCCATCGACCGATACCACCACATTCAGTTTGCTGAACTTCATCCACGCCTCCGGGATCACTCTGAATGCGCTCGTCACGATCTGGGTATGCACGCCACGGCTCTCGATCTGCGGCAACATCGATTCGAGTTCACGATGACGAACCATTGGATCGCCGCCGACCAGCGAGACGTGGAGAGGCCTATTCTCATCGATCAGTGCAAGCACGCGTGCGACCAGATCGTCGCCTCGGTAGTCTGCGAGTTCTCGAAGTTGCGTTTCGCCACCGAGATGTGCTGCGTCGAAGGCATAGCATCCCGGACAGCGCAACGGGCACTCTTTGGTGATCTCGATCGAAAGGGACGGAGTACGGCCGGCCAGAATTCCAGCCCACGCGCGAAGAACTTCGGATTTCTTCATGATTTCTCCAATTCAAAAATTGCTTCTGGAATGAAATCAATGACTTAAGAAAGGCTTATGACCAGCCATCCATAACGTATTCCGGAATACGTGGCACATCAGATTTGAAGGGGGAAGGCGTCCATGCCTGGGGCCGGACCCATTCCGGGTTCAGGATGAAAAATCGAGAGATGTCCGGGCACGTAAATTCTGGGTGCAACGTGGTCATGGCAATTGAATACAGGAATATACCATTTAGACAATAAGGATTCAACACACTGTTTGCATTGCTTCGAAACGGCCAGCGCGAGCCAGAGCCATGACAGTAACATGACTGTACCCAGCTCAAAGTCCCGGCCTCCCTGGAAAAGACGATCCCAGGTCCAGAGGCGCTCTGTAATAGAGCATCATCACGAGCGACAACGTGGTCAAAAGCAAGAGGTAGCGCCTACTCCACGCAAAGCCCGGAGCTATCCATGTGCATGCATTGAGATCTGGCCAGCTCGCCTTGGATTTGTGTGTCAATAGCTCCTCTCTATTCCGAGTCTACGCTCTTTTGCCCGCCAATACCCGATTTGAGAGAAATCGAGTTTTGAGATGACAGGTGTAGCTTTATCGTTGTGGATTCCGACAGGCCGGAATGCACGCTCCTTTCGTCATATATCCGGAACGATTACCCGGAACGATTGTTTCCATGATGACGCATCGCGGTAGTCTACTCGGACGATGCGCTGGCGCGCGGCGCAAAATGTCCGGTCACGGCTTGCACGCCAGACCCCGCGTAACCGCATCTGCCCGAAGCCCCAAGCGAGGAGATGCATGCAACTCGCTGATATTACGCGACTTGTCTGACTGGCTCTGCGCGATTCGGGGCCGTTGCGTTCAGCTGAGAGCGGTCATACAACACCCGGTTCTTAACTCTAATCGCGGCAAATATGCAATCTACCTCACGGCACAGGCAACGAAGAAGGAGTAAAGTATATTGTCAACTGGCGGTCGATAACGGAGGAACCTGTTTAAGAGCCGCTTAAGCAGACTCGCGTCTGCAACCTGCGGTGTGAAGTAGCGCTTATCCGAGTCTGCCGCTCTCCTGGTGGTCGTGCCCGCTGGGTTTTTTCCTAACTGAGAGGTGGCCGATGAACGCCCTCTTGATCTACCCCCAGTTTCCCGAGACATATTGGAGCTTCAAGCATGCCCTGTCGTTCCTGGGCAAACGTGCCGCCCAGCCTCCGCTGGGCCTGATGACTGTAGCCGCCCTGGTGCCTCGCGCCTGGAACAAACGCCTTGTGGATGAGAACGTGGAGCATCTGCGCGACCGCGATCTCGCATGGGCCGACGTTGCCCTGATCAGCGCAATGCATATCCAGAAGGATGCGCTCTTCGCCATCCTCGCGCGATGCCGCGCCATCGGCCTGCGCACGGTGGTCGGCGGCCCCATAGCCAGCAGTCTATCCGCCGCGGAATTCAATGCCGACCACGTGGTGATCGGCGAAGCCGAAGGTTTAATTGCCACTCTTGCACGCGACCTGGAGCAAGGCGCTGCCAAACCCGTCTACCAGGCCGTTGAGCGCCCGGCGCTCGAGACGAGCCCACTGCCCGACCTAAGCCTCATCAAGATGAATTGCTACTCGACCATGACGGTGCAATACTCACGCGGATGCCCCTTCAACTGCGAGTTCTGCGACATCATCGAAATATACGGCCGCCGTCCGCGCACTAAGTCTGTGCGGCAAGTGCTCGCCGAACTCGACCAGCTACGCTCCGCTGGATGGAGCGACAGTGTCTTCATCGTCGATGACAACTTCATCGGCAATAAAGCGCGCGCCAAGGAGCTATGCGTCGCGCTGGCAGAGTGGCGCAATCAGCACAAGACATGCTTCAGCTTCATTACCGAAGCTTCACTGAACCTTGCCGACGACCCCGAGCTGATGCAACTGATGAAAGACGCCGGCTTCATCTCGGTGTTTCTGGGCATCGAGACACCTGACAAATCGGCTCTCGTTGCAGCCAACAAGCTGCAGAACACGCGGCGCAGCCTGCTTGACAGCGTAGCCATTATCCAGAGTTATGGCATACAGGTGATGGGCGGCTTCATCCTTGGCTTCGATACCGACCGGGAAGACATCTTCGACCGTATGACCGACTTCATCCAGAAGAGCGGCATTCCCATTGCCATGGTCGGGCTCTTGCAGGCCATGCCCGGGACGCAACTCTTCCGCCGCTTATGGCGGGAGGGCCGCATCTTGCACACCGACGCCGGGAACAACACCAGCGTCAGCCTGAATTTTCTACCCCGGATGGACGCAACGAAGCTGGTGGAGGGGTATCGCTCCGTGCTCAAGCAGATCTACAGCAGCGAGGCCTACTATAAGCGCGTCAAGCTCTACCTTAGCAGGATTCGGACCGCGCCCTGCGAGAAGAACTTCAGGCAACCGTGGCTGACTGCCGCCAACGCGCGCGCGCTCATGACGTCCATCGTGCGTCAGGGAATCTTAGGTCCGCAACGCTGGAGCTACTGGAAATTCTTTGCGGCCGCGGCCACCCGTTACCGGCACTCCTTCGGCACGGCTATGACCCTGGTTGTGATGGGATATCACTTCCAGGTCGTCACGCGCAGACTGTCCAAGCTCAAATTACCCGCGCTTCCGTCAACCGCGAACCACGCGAATTTGCTCGCCGATTCGGGCGAGCAGACGTAAAGCAGGCAATCCAGACAGAACCACTCCAATCGAGGAAGGGAATTTCGGCTAGGCAACTACTCGAAAAGAACCTGTCCCTCGCCAGATAAGAGTTGGCTGAGCCGCGCGCTTGTTGGTTGTGGCTGATTTCACTTCACGCAAATTAGTCAATTTTTCCTGGGTTCCGGGCGCCCCAATTTCATGGGGGCCTACAAACGGAACCGGACATAAAGACGCGCAGACCGATTCACAGGCGTGAGCCTTCTTTAGATGTGCGTAAGGAAGATCATCCCATCCAGAGCAGGTCGCGCTTCACCTGAAAAAACCGCCTTCCCGGCAGCGGCCGCAACTCGGCTGGGCGACCTTTTCCCGGCCCCCTCGAGAGGAGAGAAAAGTAGACTAGAGCATTTCTAATTTAAGTATCTACATTTATGCGATAATCATCCTGTCCCTTGAAGGGAGGGTCCGGATGCAGTCGTATTCGCAGGATTTGCGTGATCGTGTGCTTCGAGCGCTGTCCCGTGGGGATCGCCCCTCGGCAGTGGCGCGGCGCTTTGAGGTCAGCCGCTTCTACGTTTATCAAGTGCGGGACCGGGAGCACGAGACCGGTGTGCGGAGCAGCTTTCAGATCGGCAGCCATCGCCGGTCTCGGTTAGAGGAGGCGGAACCCGTTTTGCGCCGCTGGATCGCAGCCGAGCCTGGGCTGACTCTGGAGGAGTTGCGAGAGCGGTTGGCGTTGCAGGGTATTGCGACCAAAATTGGTGCTCTTTGGCACCAGTTGAACAAGTGGAATCTGACCTTCAAAAAAAACGCTGCACGCCAGCGAGCAAGAGCGCGAGGACGTGCAGGCGGCGCGGCGCGCATGGAGTGAAGCGCAGCCGGCGATGGACGTCGAGAAGCTTGTATTCATTGACGAGACCTGGGCCACGACCAACATGACGCGAAGCCATGGCCGTGCTCCCAGAGGCACTCGATGCATCGGTTCGGCACCCCTCGGCGATTGGCAAACGACGACCTTTGTCGCCGGCCTGCGCCGCCATCAACTGACCGCTCCCATGGTGGTGGACGGACCCATGGACGGTGAGTTGTTCGTGGCTTGGGTGGAGCAGTTTGTGTGCCCCACACTTCACAGCGGCGACATCGTCATCCTCGATAATCTGAGCAGTCATAAAGTGGACGGGGTTCAGGAAGCCATCGCCGTGGCCGGTGCCACCGTGCTCTATCTGCCGCCCTATTCGCCCGATCTGAACCCCATAGAAAAGTTCTTCTCCAAACTCAAAACACTGCTCCGAAAAGCGGCAAGACGATCCACCGAAGAACTATGGGCGCAGATCGGCCAACTCCTCCTTACAGTCTCCCCAGGCGAGTGCGCCAACTACTTCGCTTCCTCAGGATATATCAGCACTTAAATTAGAAACGCTCTAGTGAGAAATAAGGCCGGAAATCGATCGCTGTTGTTGCGTCCCAGGGGTGCAAACAAGGATACCGTGTTGTATTTCGAGGGCGATAGCGCAATCTCCAAATGGGCATCCGTTACCTCGATCCAATCCGTCGTGTCGTGGGCGTATGAGCTGCCGGGTAAGGACTTTGCGGAGCAACATAAGGCGGCAGAGGAGCAGGTGGTCGGAACTTGGTCTTCCGGAACCAGTCCCGTCAAATGAGCGCGCGGGCCTATCACCGGCTACTGTTACCCTTGCCGATGTTAACCAGTTCGACAACTCTGGGGCATTGTTTCCATCGCCGACCACATGGCCTAAGGAACCTCTGAAAATCGCCGAGTTATGAAGCTGCTCGACCCTTGTTTCGCCGCATTTCCTCAGAAACTTGTCGATTTCGCGGTTTTCGATCTTGCCGTTATGCCAGCCGGAGGCTCGATAGAGCCCCGGCGGACACACTACGCCCCTTGCGGGGACACCTGCAAATTGATCTTCGCCAGCCTCCTGCGGTGCTGGTAGATATTGACCAAGGCAAGGGCCGCACACAGCCATTCGTGGTTTTTCTTCAACCCGCGATAGCGCACCTTGGTAAAGCCGAAGACGCGCTTGAGAATACGAAACGGCCATTCCACCTTGGAGCGCACCCGGGCTTTGGTACGGTTCTTGCGCTTCTGCTCTTCATCGACGCCGGCCTTGGTCTTCACCCGGCGGCTGGTCATGTCCTGGGCGGCAGGCGCAGCTTTGTGGATCGACTCTGTTTGTCCCTGGTAACCAGCGTCACCCCAGACCTTCTTCTCGTCGCCGTGCAACAGGTCGGGCAGCATGTGAACATCGGAAACACTGGCCGCACTGGTGCACACCGAATGCACAACCCCTTCCCTGGAATCGACGCCGATGTGTGCCTTGGCACCGAAATACCACTGATTTCCCTTGCGCGTCTGATGCATCTCCGGATCGCGCTCCTTCTTCTCGTTCTTGGTGGACGAAGGTGCGTGGATGATGGTCGCGTCCACGATGGTCCCGGTGCTGATGCGGATGCCGCGAGTGGCCAGATACAAATTCACCGCATCCAGCATCTGGCCGCCCAAGTCGTGCTCTTCAAGCAAGTGGCGGAAGTTGAGAATGGTGGTCTCGTCGGGCACCGGAGCCCGGCCCAGATCGATGCCTGCAAAGCGCCGCAGCACCGGCGATTCGTAAAGCGCGTCTTCGACCGCAGGGTCCGAGAGCGCGAACCACTGCTGCAGAAAATAGACTCGCAGCATGATGTCGAGGCCTACCGGCTTGCGGCCCATCTCCCCCTTTGAGTAATGCGGCTCAACCAGCGACAACAACTCAGTCCAAGGCATGACGGCATCCATTTCTTCCAGAAACTGTTCGCGCCGGGTCTTCTTCGAGTAACGTTGAAACTCTGCTTGATGGGCCAATGTCATTTGCCGCATGCCTGATCGATCTCCCTGACTCCACATTACCTGCATCAGTTGTGGATCGGGGAGTTCTTCAGAGGTTCCTTAATAGGACCGGGAGTTCCCCCGGCTCTGCCGGGGAGGCAGTAAAACTTTGAGAATTCCGGGAGTATCTCACCCGCAGTTGCTTTTGTTTCGTGATCGCCGCGCACAGCATGAAAGTCCGTCGTCGTCGTTGCTTTTGCTTTTCACCGGTTGCGATAAGGCCCCTTTGAGGGGCCAGCAACCGTAAAGCCTCCGGCTCTGCCGGAGGATATTTACTCGGAATCTTGCTCATTGGCACGAATGATCTGATTCAGATGGGACAATACGAGAGTGGATCGCCCCATGCGTGAAAACCAACGAATCTATCTTCCAATCTCCACTGAGCTTTGTGGCTTGCACGTCGAGATCACCCTTTCCTTTCGGTCCTCTAACTGGAATGCTGAGTTCCGCGTCGCCTTTTACGGAGGATTCACTAATACTTCCTCCCATCATCCAGCCCGCTTGTAATGGTGAGCCCAACGTGCTTGTAATGCAAGGTGACATCTCTGCCGTGTTCATGGCCAGCTTGTAGGCATCAGAGTTGCGCATCTCCGCGTCGACTGCGAAGTACAGAGGAATCACGAACAAGACAAACAGAGAAGTTGCTACGAGAAAACCAATGCCCACTTTGCCTCGCCTGGAGAGACAAGGGGGCTCAACCCACTCGCCAGCGGGGCTGTATCGGCTCCACGCGCCGAACGCGTATTGGACGCGCGGCCGCATGAAGTACCAACCCAGCCAACCGAATTCAACGACGGCCATTCCGATCACGCCGATGCCAAGGATTATTGGCCTGATAAGGGTGAGCGAGACAACAAACCCGGCTATTACTCCAACTACCGTAATGCCCAATACGCTCTTCCGTGCCCAGTTCTTTAGTTTCCACAGGCCAAATCCGATGGCCGCGTATGCCACATACAAGAGGAACCAGACGAAATCAAGGACTTGAGAAATCGTTTTGAGCCATACTTCTGAATGGATCACAGGTGCAAGTGCAAGGCGCCACATGGCAGATATGCCACCTGTCAAACCTATGATGGGCAGAAAGAGAGCACCGCAGCACCCGATCCATAAGAACGCGAGAGCAATCAGCGTGACGCCGATGGGCCTTTTTCTTTTGGGGTCCATATCGCCTACAAGAATACAAGCCTATAGCGAGAATCGAGCACCACGCAGTTATGCGGTCTGAGAAGTTCCGGCCGTACACCCGACATTCTGAATTCGGGCAACGTCCAGGTTGACCGCCCGCCGTGAATGCGGCACGCTCCCGTGTAACCGGCTAGTGTGACCTTTGAAAGATTTTCGCCCAAGAGCTCGTGCTTTTGCACCGATAGTGTGACATTTTTGATGATCGGCGATAGCTGAATCACGAATCTGAAGCAGGTCGCCTGTCCGGAATGTTTATAAGGGGTAAACACCACCCGAGCCCGATGGCCGGACCCTCGCTTGCCATTCTCCGCCGATTGGCCGGCGGCATTCCACAGTTTATTGGGCGGCGGCCAGGCACTGAATCCAGCAGATCCAGTCATGCGATTGCCTGCCTTCAAACCATGCACCGAGTCAAGGCACCGAGTCAGGCACTTGACTCGTCGTGTAGCATGGTGGGAAGATGCGGCGCGGCTTCTCCTTCGTCTTCATCCTTTTCTTCGCGTTCGGGCCGCTTGTGACGCTCTCTTCCGCAAGCGACGACGCAGCCCTGCCCGCCTGTTGCCGCCGCAACGGGAAGCACCACTGCGCCATGTACATGAAGATGATGGCCGCCAGAATGGTGGTTCCGCAGGGCGCTCCGCCCATTGCCATCCCCCCGTCGCACTGCCCCTATTACCCGCAGCATCCTCCTTCGCCGTGGACCACCACCCCGCATGCCCTCGTCGCGGCCTCCTTCGGCCTGCCGGTTCTGCTCGGGCGGCCTCACGCACCCGCCGCAGTACGCGCGGATGCCCTTCTCAATCCCATACGCGCCCGCGCCAGCCGCGGACCTCCCGCCTTCGCCTGACAAGACCTTGTTGAAAGTCCCGCACGTCCCTGATCGAGCAATCGCCTCAGCGCGCTCTCCGGTTGAGCAGGCGCTTTCACGGTTCCATCTGTGAAAGAGTACTCGTCTCTCTCGCGCGGCTATTCCCGCTTTCAACGCTTCTTCTGCGCCCGCCAGGCAGACCTGCGCCGCACGACAGCGCCGCATCTCCTGCCTGCGCCCAGCCCGGCCGTATTACCGGAGGTCACGCTAGATGCGCCGTCTTCATACATTCGCTATCCTCGGCGCGGTCCTGCTTCTGGTCGTCCCCAGCCTTGCGCACGCAACCGTCTTTGCCACCGTACGCGGCATTGTGCACGATCCCCAGCACCGCCCCATTTCCAGAGCCCAGGTCACGCTCCAATCCGCCAACTCCGCCTTCGTCCTCCACACCGTCACCAATGCCAACGGGGAATTCCAGTTCGATGAAGCCCCGCTCGGTGTATATCGCCTCACCGCCTCGGCCGCCGGCTTCAAAACCGTCACTCAGACCATCGACCTCGCCAGCGGCACCAGCCCCATCCTGCACATCCCGCTGCCCCTCGGCCCGGCGCACCAGTCCGTCGTCGTCCATGGCGACTCCGTGGTCTCCGCCTCCGTCACCCCCACCACCCTCGTCACCCACAAGATGATCGCTGAAACGCCCGGCGCCGACGCCACCCTCGGCATGCAGATGATCACCGACTACGTTCCCGGCGCTTACATGTCCCACGACATGCTCCACATCCGCGGCGGCCACCAGACCAGTTGGCTCATCGACGGCGTCCAGATCCCCAACACCAAAATCGCCTCCAACCTCGGCCCCCAGATCGATCCCAAAGACATCGACTCCCTCGAGGTGCAGCGCGGCAGCTACTCCGCCGGCGTTGGTGACCGCACTTATGGCGTCTTCAATGTCCTGCCACGAAACGGCTTTGAGTTCAACCACGAAGGCGAGCTTTTCCTCTACGGCGGCAAC
This sequence comes from uncultured Acidobacteriota bacterium, assembly GCA_963830225.1. GTDB lineage: Bacteria > Acidobacteriota > Terriglobia > Terriglobales > Acidobacteriaceae > Telmatobacter. The sequence goes on from CAWHLO010000003.1 coordinate 571,641, forward strand.
CCCTACAACGGTGAAGCCCAACTCTCGCTCGGCGACCACTCTGACAAAACTGCCTGGTACATCAGCGCTACCGGCTCGCGGTCTAACTACGGCCTCGCCACACCAGTCACCACCATCCTCCACGACGCCACCAACTCCCAAAGCGGTTTCTTTTCTCTCATCCGCAACCAATCAGCCAAGAACCAGCTCCGGATCGACGCTCAGCTCCGCCAGGACTTCTTCCAGATTCCCTACGATCCCAGCAGCAGCGATTACGAATGCGCCTCCGGCTACTACTGCTCTTACGGCCTCCGCGACACCCAGACTGAGCGCGACGCCTTCGTCATCACCAACTGGATTCACACCCTCTCGCCACGCGCTCTCTTCTCCGTCGCGCCCTTCGTACACTTCAACCAGGCCAACTACGACTCACTCTCCACCGACTACCCCGTGGCCACCACCTGGCACCAGACCTCCAACTACGTCGGCGCCCAATCCAACTTCCGCGCCCAGGCCGGACCCAACAGCTTCTCCGCGGGCCTCTACTCCTTCTTCCAGGCTGAGCACGACCTCTTCGGCGCCATTGTCAATGACGGCAGCGGTCCCTCCACGCCCAACACCCACGCCAACGCCAACGCCGGCATCGTCGAGTTCTACGTTGGTGATAATCTCCACGTCAGTAAATGGGTCACCCTCCTCGCCGGCGAGCGCATCTCTATCTACCGCGCTGTCCTCAATGAAACCGCTGTCTACCCCCGCATCGGCGCCACCGTTCGCATTCCTCACCTCAACTGGGTTCTGCGCGGCTTTTACGGACACTTCTTCCAGCCCGCGCCCGTCCAGACCGTCTCCACCTCGGTCCTCGAATACGCCTCCAGCATGCCCACCGGAGAAAACACATTCACGCCCCTTCGCTCTGAGAGAGATGAAGAGCACCAGTTCGGTATCGAGATCCCTTACCGCGGCTGGATGCTCGCAGTCGACACCTTCCAGACCCGCGTCAACAACTTCCTCGACCACTCCAACCTGGGCGAATCCAACATGTACTTCCCCATCGCCGTCGATGGCGCCCTGGTCCGCGCCTGGGAGATGACACTCCGCTCACCCAGCCTCGCCCACTGGGGCCAGTTCCACCTCAGTTACTCCAACCAGATCGCCGAGCAGCGCGGCAACATCGTCGGCGGCTTCACCTGCTCCATCGCCACGGATCCCGCCTGCGACCTCGGCCCCGACTACACACCGGTCGACCACGACCAGCGCAACACGCTCAACACCGGCTTTACCGCCAACCTGCCTAAAGACACCTGGTTCGCCAGCAATGTCTATTACGGCTCCGGCTTCGCCAATGGGCTCGCCGCCTCCGGCTACGGGCCGTATCAGGGCAACTACCTGCCTGCTCACACCACCTTCGACCTCTCCGCCGGCCACACCATCAGTGACAGCCTCGAGGTCTCCGCCAGCGTCCTCAACGTAGCCAACCACCGGGTACTCACAGACAACTCCATAACTGTAGGCGGCTTCCACTGGAACGACCCCAGAATCGCCACAGTCACCCTGCGCTACCGCTTTAACTTCTAGAGCCTGTTATTAACTTCACGCGAAAGTTCTGACGAGGCTGGCCAGCATGAGGATGGCGAAGGCCAGGTAGTGTAGGCCGGCCAAGGTTGCGGCCAGTCGTTCGTAGTCTCTGGCCAGGCGGCGGAACCGCGCGGCCCAGGCAAAGTCTCGTTCGACGACCCAACGGCGCGGTAGCAGCACGAAGCCGCGTTTGGCTTCGGTGTGCTTGACGACCTCCAGTTGGATCCCGTGCTTTTCTGCGGCCTGCGCGGCGTTTTCTCCGGTATAGCCCTGGTCAACGTAGGCCAGTTCCACATGTTCGCCGGTGATCTGTTGCACGGCCTCGGCCAGTACGCTGACTTGGGCACGATCCTGCTCGTCGGCCGCAGTGACGTGCAGCGCCAGCAGATGGCCCAGCGTGTCGACTGCCGCATGCACCTTTGAGCCCTTGCGCCGCTTGGCCCCATCATAACCGGCACGCGCACCGGACTCGGGCGTCGATTGCAACGTACGGCTGTCAAGAATCATCGCCGTGGGTTGCGCCTTGCGGTCCGCGTACTCGCGCAGCAGCTTGCGCAGATCGTCGACCATCGTCTCGAAGCAGCGGGTGGCCATCCAGCGGCGCATTTGCTGATAGACCACGGTCCAAGGCGGCAAGTCGTGCGGCATCAGCCGCCATTGGTTGCCGGTCTTAACGATGTAGCGAAGCCCGTTGAAGACCTCGCGCAACGGGTAGTCGCGCTGCGCGGCGTCCTCGCGGCACAGCGCCAAATAGGGCGCTACAAACGCCCACTCCTCATCCGTCACATCCGTCTGATAGCCCGGCCGATTCGGAGCATCCATGACTCCATCGTCTGCTCCAACCCACAGCTGCGCCTACCGCAAAGCAAATAAAGGGATAAAGTTAATAACAGCCTCTAACTGCTCCCGATTCGAGTTACTTCCACCTCGAACACACGAAACACCGGCCCTCAAGACAACGGGGGCCTCATCTTTGCAGGGGTCCCACGGACAAAGGACCCCTGGCGAGTTCTTTCCATTTGCTGAGGTGAGAACTCGCCTTGGTTCATGGAGCGGTTAGTTGCGAGCGTAAGAGACCTGCGCAGCCTCACCTCACAAGCCGACATGCGAGTACAAGTTGGCTTTGCGATACAGACATCTCGATACAACTGACCCGTGTCGGCCCGATCTACAGGCGATGACGGACCATCCTAACCTTTAGCTCGTGACAACCATCACTGAAAACAGGGTCTTATAAATGTCATACCTGCCTCCCTGGAGAGAGGTGCCTTCTACGCCTGGACAAGTGTGGAGCAACGTCATCGGGCTCCAGCCCGTGCTCAAGCTGAAGAGCCTCAAGGAGGCATTCACATGACCACCCGTCATAAAATTCTTACCGGTCTGCAGTCTCTACTCGCTTTATTCCTGGTTCTGGCAGGCTGTCCGGCATCCGCCCAGATTGCCCTGCCGGAGAACGCCCGGACCGTTCTGCCTGAGAACAAAGTCCCCGGCCAGGTTGAGAGCACGGCGCGCCGGCTCATGCATCAGCTTGACAAGCAGGGCTACGAGATACTGCGCGGCTACTTCAAGCTCTACACAAACAACGATTGCGACCTGTCCTACAGCGTGATGCACACCTGTTATGCAAACAATCCAGCCGCGCCGTATGTATTACCTCTCCTGCCCGCGTGGCCCGATCAGCCCGGGCCGGGCGAGTGGGTCGATCCAGCCACCATCGGCGCGTTCGGAATAACAGCCAAAGGCTACAATGGCTCCTACCGCCTAGATCCGCGCGAAGCAATCGTCATCCTCGCCCAGATGCCGCCACCCGCCGCCTTCTTCGGGTTGAAAACCTACCTCTTCACGCGCGCCGGCGAACTGTGCACGGATAGCCCTAAATACTCGTGGGTCCAGGCGAACATGCCGGCCCTGTTTCCGGTCTTCTTCAGCCTGGTGCCCAACGAGCCGGAGAGCACGCCTCGCGTCCCCATCATGGCGGACCTCAGCAACGGTCCCAACAACGTAACCATCGCGAATCAGTCGGGCAGCGTTTGGAATCAGCTCCGATATTTCGTGATTACACCCAACCCCGGCATGGATGCCGCGATCCGCAATGCCCTCTCGAAGATCGGAATCGCCGATCAGGATATCGTCACTGAGAAAATTCCGGCATCATTCCCATCGGCATCGCCTCCACTGCCTTGCACTGACGCCTCTGCCATCCGCTTTGGCCTCGGCCAGCAGGCCGATGATTTCGCCACCGTGATTCGCTATGCCATGCCCGTGGACAGCGACGCTACGGAAAGATGGAGGCAGCGGTTGCCGCTTGTCGTCCTGCGGATCAGGAACATTGCGGCCGACGAGCAGACTTACCCATGGGAAGATTTCGATAAGCGGACCCCCTCGGACCCGCCTGAAACCTCCTATGCGCCCGATCTGGACACGCTGACCCAGGCTGTCTGCACCAGTTGGAATACAACGGAGACCACCCAGGATTGCACGCAGTGGAAGAACTTCCTCAACATGCAAGTGGCTCCTCTCCTCCTCACTGGGCCTGCCTGCGTAGCCAACTGGATGAACTGCCTGGCGCCCACTGAAGACTCCACGTACCAAATGACTCCCAAGCTCCCACTCGATCCGGAGCACTTTTACGCCGCCGTGGGACCGCTCAGCACCGCCACTCACAACGCCACCTATGTCAGCCTGGGGTTGAACTCAAGCATCAATCAACTGGGATTCGACGAAATCTCGGACCAGCATCTCGCAGGCTCGGCGGCCGGCTACTCCAACGCCGTGTCTGACGACAAGTTCTTCGTCCAGTACTTCGCCAGGGACTGCAGCGTCCTCGCTGCACATTTCCCTGCAGACGCAGCCTTTCATTGCTACTCCATCCAAGACAAATTTCCATATTGCTACGATGTGACAAACCTCAGCTGTAACATGCTCGGTCTGTCGCTGCGGGGCTACATCCGCCCGGGGACACAACGCGGCTCAGATCAGAACTCGGTGCTGAATTCCAGGTATATTCTCTTGAAAATACCAACTCCGTGAGGGCCCGTTCGGTTGTTGGCGAGTTCTACAAAAGGGGATGTCAGAAGAACATCCCCTCCTCGCAGATGAGGAGAAGTGTTTTTACTTGACATCTCCTTTTTTAGAACCCGGGACCGGGCCCACCCTTACTTTTCCTCAGCCCGTCCAACCACCACCGTGGGTGGGCCATCCTTCACGTTCTTTGCGAAGGATGGAATAACCAACAGCCCCGCGCCCCTTACGCGCCGAGAAAGCTCAAGCAGCCAGGCATGTCTCAGTTCAGGCAGAGGAGCTAATATAACTTCAACGCCCGGGGGCAGGAGACGTCACAGTTATCGACTGAAAGGGTGGGAGGTAAGTCGAGGTTTGAGTAAGTTGGAAAAGAACCGGATCGAGTTGGGCGGAATCCAGGGCCATGCGGTCCGCCGCGGCAGAAGGCCGCATACATGGGGCACCCACGGTGGTGGTCGGGCCGGCGAAGAAAAACATGGACGGGCCGCCATCTGCTATAACTTCTGATCCTTGCCACGAGTGCACAGGGAGAGGATGGAATACGCAGATTTGAGCATGGAGCAAGTGCCGGCTGCTCTGAGAGCAGCCGGCACCAGAAGGCTATGAACAGGTTTCACAGGAGAGAGCATCTTGGATCGCAGAAGATTTATGGAGTTGATGGCAGCGGGAGTGGCCGGAGGAGCGGTCCCTTCTTCGGCGGCGTTCGGACAAGCGGCGAAGGGGGGAAGCAGACCCAATTTTCTATTCATGATCTGCGACGACCTGATGTTCCGCACGATTCACGCCCTGAACAATCACGAGGTGCACACGCCGAACATGGACAGGCTTGTGGCGCGGGGCTGCGCGTTTACGCACAGCTTTCATCAGGGGTCGTGGAGCGGGGCGGTGTGCATTGCCAGCCGCACCATGCTGAACAGCGGGCTGACCGGGTTCCGCGCACAGGAAGGGATCGACCACGTCCATACGTGGGGGCAGACGCTGGGCAATGCGGGGTACCAGACGTACATCTCCGGCAAGTGGCATCTGGACACGACGGTGCTGGCGCGCAGCTTCAAACAGATGGGACCGGTAGCGCCTGGGATGCTGGTCTCCACGCCGATTGACGGGGCGGCGTATGACCGTCCGCGGCCTGGCGACACGTGGGAGCCGTGGGACGAGTCGCTGAAAGGGCACTGGATTCACACGGGGCTGTGGCGGAACGAGACGCCGGACCGCATCCAGCACGCGGCTGCGCTGTACACGGATTGCTACATCGACCACCTGATGAACACGGCGGCGAAGAGCGATGCGCCGTTCTTCATGTACCTGGGTTTCAACTCGCCGCACGATCCTCGGCAGGCACCGCGGGAGTATGTGGACATGTATCCGCAGGACAAGATCGAAGTGCCACCGGACTTTTTACCGGTACATCCGTTTGACCAGGGAGACTTCAAGATTCGCGACGAGATGCTGGCTCCGTTTCCGCGCACGCCGGAGGCAGTTCAACTCCATCGAAGAGAGTACTATGCGTTGATTACGTACACCGATGCGCAGATCGGCAGGGTTCTCGATGCGCTGGAGCGATCCGGCAAGGCGGACAATACCTACGTCATTCTGACGGCGGACCATGGCCTGGCCGTAGGCGAGCACGGGCTGATGGGCAAGCAGAATCTCTACGATTGCAGTGTGCGTATGCCATTGATCATCGCGGGACCGGGCATTGGAGCGGGCCGGCGCGTGGACGAGCTCGTTTATCAGCACTGCATGTACGCCACCACGTGTGAACTGGCAGGCGTTCCGGTGCCGGAAACGGTGGAGTTCCCGAGTTTGGTTCCCTTGCTGCATGGCGAACACAATCCGGTATACGGCGAGGTGTTCAGCTACTACCTGCACTATCAGCGGATGGTGCGGACTAAAACACACAAGCTGATCGTGTATCCGCACATCCTGAAGACACAACTCTTCGATATCGAGCGCGACCCTTGGGAGATGCACGATCTATCGGACGATACGGCGGCTCAGGAGATCAAGAAAGACCTGATGGAGCGCATGGTGAAGATGCAGAAGCAACTGGACGATCCGCTCAAGCTGTGGTTCGCCTAGCCTGCATATCTCACAAGGCGGGTGGGCCGCAGCCCACCCGCTACATCCCCCGCAATCTCATACTCCAGCGCTCTGCATGCACCGAACTTGATAGGCCGTTTCATCGCCTGCGCTCAGAAACAGCTCAGGGCAGCCGTACATGATGGAGTTGCGCCTCGCCAAGACTCCGAACCACTGATGAATAAGGTGGGTGGAGGACTCGGAGGAAGCGCACTTTTCCCATGCAAAATTGGGACATGTTGCGCCTGCTGACGCTTCTCGTTGCGCTGCCAACCGGGCTCTTTCGTTCCCATCGCGATCTTCTCCGGAAACCTCGCCCTCCGTCAGCAACTCAAAGAGTTAGCACAAAAGCATTCTCGATCTGGGCAAAGCAACTCCCGCTGGGCAGGATGCGGCAAAGGGCGCTGCGGTAATCGCCAAGGTAGCCTCTTTGCCGAAACTCGGTGGGCTCCATCATCGCTACGACTTCGCGCGCGCACTGTCCAGACGCGGGATGTCATGCCCGAACTAAGTTTTGGCAAGGCACAACTCGTTCGCGCGTCCGGTCAGCTCAGGAAAATGATGCTTGCGGGACTCCCCACTGCGGTGTATCGACCGGAAAAGGTTAGCAAGCCCGTCTCGTGGTCAATTCGAAATGACGTAATGGAATCGCCTTGCTGATTGCAGGCAAAGAGAAAATTTCCAGCTGGGTCAATGCAGAAATTGCGGGGATAATCGCCCATGGTGGAAACTTCCCCGATATGCGTAAGCCGTCCGCTTGCGCCGATGGAGAAGACGGCTATCGTGTCGTGCAGGCGATTGGCCGCGTAAAGATTTTTTCCGCTGCGCGACACGAAGATCTCCGAAGCAAAGTTGGTCCCTGCAAAGCCGGCTGGTAACGTAGAAACGGTTTGCTGCGCATCAAGCGATCCGGTTGAAGAATCGTAGTGGAAAAACACTACAGTCGATGCCTCTTCCTGAATCGAGTAGAACCAATGACCGTTGGGATGGAATGCGAAATGGCGTGGGCCGTCGCCAGTGGGCAACGAGGTAAACGGCGCCTCAGTCGGGGCGGTCAATTTGCCGGTTGCACGATCGAAGCGGTAGGTATAGATGCGGTCTTGTCCGAGATCGGTGGCCAGTACAAACCGGTTTTGCGGATCGCATGCAATCATGTGCGCATGAGGAGCATCGTGCCCGCTGATGGCAAAACTGCCCCGAGGGGCATCGGTGGCATGCTTGCTTCCCACCGAGCCGAGATCGCGGTGAAAATCAACGGCAGAGCCCAGCGATCCATTGGCCAGGATAGGAAGTACGGCGATGCTTCCGGCGCCATAATTTGCGACGAACACGAATTTTCCTGCTGCGTCGACACTGCAATACGCAGGAATGGCACCTTTTGAACTTACGGTATTGAGTAACCGCAGGGCCCCGGTCGCGCCGTCGATGGCGAATGCGCTCACCGAACCGTTGCCGCCATCGAAGTTATCGACCTCGTTCACCGCATAGAGATATTTCTTCGACGGATGAAGGGCAAGCCAGGAAGGATTGGGTGTCTTCACGGCTGGTGCGCGGCGTGACAGCTCGCCGGTGTGCGGATCCATCTCAAACTGTTCAATGCCTTCTCCGTGACCTGCAGCTCCGTGCGCACCGGTGTATGTGCCCACGTAGGCAAGCACGCGGCCCTGCCTGCCTTGAGCCGTTGCTCGCAGTCCGTGTGAGACGCCAAAAGCAGCCGTGGCCGCGAGAAAACTTCGACGCGAAATTGCGTGCTGCGTAATTTCGTTAGTCATTCCGTCCATCCTTCCTTCTATAGAGAATTCGAAGATTTCCAGGTTTCAACAACTGCATAGACACAGCGTCAGTGAACAAACGAAGCAGCCATGGTGAGCAGGAGCGCGGTAACGGAGATGATGGTTTCGCAAATCGACCAGGATTTGATGGTCTGCGGAACGCTCATATTGAAATACTCCTTAACCAGCCAGAATCCTCCATCATTGACATGCGAAAAAATGAGAGAGCCGGCGCCGGTCGCGATGGCCAGGAGTTCCGGGTGAGGATAGCCAGTCTGAAGCGCAATGGGCGCCACCATACCCGCGGCAGTGATCATGGCCACGGTGGCCGACCCGGTGGCAAGACGCATCAAAGCGGCAAGCAGCCAGCCCAACAGCAGTAACGAAACGTGGGTTCTAAGGGCCATTCCGACAATCGCGTGAGAGACGCCGCTATCCTGAAGAACACGGCCAAACCCGCCGCCCGCTCCAACCAGCAGCGTGATCAGGGCGGTGGGCGCCAGGCAATCCTGACTGAAGCGCAGAATCGTCTCGCGCGTAAAGCCCCGCATCTTGCCCAGTGTAAAGAAGCTGACGAGCACGCCAATGAGCAGCGCCATGTCGTCATTACCCAACAGACTCAGCGCCTGGTTGAGAGTGCTGCCGTGTGCCGCAACTGCGTCGGCCACGCTGCCGATCACCATGAGAAACACCGGAAGAAGTATGGTTGCCAACGTAAGCTTGAATCCGGGCAAGCTACGCTCGGCGCCATGATCGACAAACTGATCGGCCATGGGATTGTCCGGCGGCAGCTCGATGTGCGGCTCGATCCATTTCGTGTATATCGGCCCGGCAAGCATGGCCGTGGGTATGCCGATCAGTAATGCATACAAGATGGTGCGGCCCATACTGGCTTTGAAGATAGACACCGCCATAACCGCAGCCGGGTGCGGGGGCACCAGCCCCTGATCCACTGACAGCCCGGCAACCAGCGGCAGCGCCACCAGCACCAGCGATTTCCCCGTGCGGCGCGCGACTGTATACGCGATGGGGATGAGCAGAACGAAGCCCACTTCAAAGAAGCACGGCAGTCCCACCACCAGGCCAATCGCCATCATCGCCCAGGAAATGCGCTTCTCGCCGAAGAAGTCGATCATCGAATGCGCAATCTGGTCCGCGCCGCCCGATTCCGCCAGCATTTTGCCCAGCATGGTGCCCAGCGCGACGATGATGGCAATGTGCCCAAGCGTTGCACCAAGTCCCAGCTCGAAGGAATGGATGCCCGCGGTAAACTGCATACCCGAAACCAACGCAAGAGCCAGCGAGGCTAAGAACAAGGTGATGAATGGATTCAGTTTGAAGACCGCGATCAGCACGATAAGGCCGATTACGTCTATCAGCGCCGCAATCAAGAGAAACATGCTGTGAGGATCGATCATTGGCTCTAGAGGGCGGGCTCAGGAACAGCACTCGCGCGGTTGAACTGCCTGGATAAATGGGGGGAAGAAGAGCGATATTCAGCACTCCGCTGGCTTAAAGGCGACGCAATCGATTTCGATCTTGCAATCCACCATCATACTCGACACAACGCAGGAACGGGCCGGCGGATACTCGCCGAAGAAGCGCCTGAAGACCGCGTTGAATGCGGCAAAATCGCGCGGATCGTCAAGCCAGACACCGCAGCGCACCACGTGCTCCGGGCCGTAGCCCGCTTCAGCGAGCACGGCAAGCAGATTGCGGATGGCCTGCTCGGCCTGCGTGCTGATGTTACCTGCTACGATTTGGCCATCTACCATTGGCACCTGTCCGGAAACATAAAGCCACCCCGCGGCCTGCACCGCGCGAGCAAACGGCATATGCTGTCCGCCTGCGCCCTTGCCGCCTTCCACACCGAATCTCTTGATCTCCATGCCATCTGCTCTCTTTCGTGCGTTATTGAATCCACTCGGTTGCGCCGCGAGCGAGGAATTGCCCGGCCCGCGCATCTGTGGCTTCATTTGCTGTGTAAGATAGAACCCCATTCACCCAAACTCGTTCGATTCCCTTCGCCGGCTGGATTGGATCGACGAAGGTGGCCATATCCATGATGTTTTCGGGATCGAAGAGAACCAGGTCGGCCGAGTAGCCCTCGCGGATTGCGCCGCGACCGGCAAGCCCGAATCGCTGCGCCGGCATCGCGGTCATCTTGCGGATCGCATTGGGCAGAGAGATGAGTTTCTCTTCGCGACAGTAGCGCCCGAGGACGCGCGGAAACGTTCCCCACAGACGCGGATGTGGCCGAGGATCTTCAGGCAATCCGTCGGAGCCGATCATCGTCGCGGGGTGGGCCAGGATGCGCCTCATATCTTCCTCCGCGATACTGTGGTAAATCGCACCCGCAGGCTTTAGCCGCCGGGCCGCCTCAACGTGCGATACGCCCCATTCGCCGGCGATACTCTCGAGCGTCTTACCCGCCTGCTCCGGATGTGGAGTGCTCCAAGTGATCGCGATCTTCACCCGCGGGTCTACCTGGCGAAGGTCCAGGGTGCTCGATCCAGCTGCATAGGGATAGCAGTCACATCCGGCCTGCTGCTCTTTACGCGCTTCATCGAGCAGGTGCAGCACTTCTTCACTGCGTCCCCAGTTGTTCACACCCGCACACTTGAGGTGCGACAAAACCACGGGCACGCGGGATTCGGAGCCAATGGTGAACGCTTCCCTCATTGCGTCGAGAATGGCGTCCGCCTCAGTGCGCATGTGCGTAACGTAGATAGCGGAAGCCTCAGCGAGCCCCTGGGCGAGCGAGAGTACTTCTTCTGTGGATGCGGCAATTGCCGATCCATAAGCCAAGCCCGAACTCAGTCCCAGCGCGCCGTGTTCGAGCGCTTCGCGTAACTGGCCGCGCATGGCTTCAATCTCTGCCTCGGCCGCAACCCGATCAAGCCGGTCCATTTGGTTGTTGCGTAGTGCAGTATGGCCCACAAGCGCGGCGACATTTACGGCTGGGCGCGCCGAGCCGATAGCCGCTACATACGCGGCAAAGGTGGGGTAACGGAAGTCCTCGGCGGCTCCCAGCAGATTCATCGGATCCGGCAAGTCGCCCCTAAGCCGTACCGGCGCGGCGCTTATGCCGCAGTTACCTACGATCACCGTGGTTACGCCTTGTGAAAGCTTCGGCAACATCGCCGGCCGACGGATCACTGCCGTGTCGTCATGGGTGTGCGCATCGATAAAGCCCGGCGCGAGAGCTAGCCGGTCCGCGTTGATTGCATGCGTCGCCACATGCTCGAGCCGCTGACCAATCGCGCAGATACGGCCCCCACAAATCGCAACATCGGCAAGTTCGGGATCGCTGCCGCTGCCGTCATAGACGTTCGCGTTCCGGATTAACGTGTCACAAGGGATCATGCTGCAGGCTCAAAGTATAGACTACCGGAGACGTTTTTCTTTCCCAGCAGATGTTCCAGAACGGCTGGTTAGCGAGGCGCGTTTCCCGATTACCGAAGGTTTCAAAATGTCATCGCTTTCAAACCTTATAAGCCCTCTCAACAAAGGCCTCGGATTCCTCGACCAGTCGCTTGAACCCGAGGAGATTGCACGTAAAGGCTGGAATCTCCTCAAAGAGGACCTCATGCTCCCGGTTGCGGTTCTCTATGAGGACAGACTCAAGCACAATCTTGAATGGATGCGGGAATTCATCGCTGCCTATGGCATGTGCCTTGCGCCACACGGCAAAACTACCATGGCGCCGCGTCTGTTTGAAATGCAGTTGCGCAACGGCGCCTGGGGTATCACTCTCGCCACGGCGCATCAAACGCTAGCGGCATACTCCCATGGGGTACGACGTGTGCTGATGGCGAACCAACTGGTTGGGCGAGAGAACATGGCCGTCATCGCGCGCCTTCTTCAAGACAAGGAGTTCGATTACTACTGCCTTGTTGACTCGGCCGCACAAGCTGACCAGCTAGGCAGTTATTTTTCGGCCTGCGGACAACGCCTCCAAGTACTGCTCGAATTGGGCACAATGGGCGGACGCACAGGTGTTCGCAATGACGAGCAGTTGCTTGCTTTGCTGGCCGCTCTCACCAGATGGCAAGGAACGCTCGTTCTCCGTGGCATTGAGTTGTATGAAGGCGTTCTCGACGATGAAGCTGCCATTCGCGCCTTCCTGCGCCGTGCGGTCGCGGTGGTGCGGCAACTCGACGCGGAAGGGCGTTTCTCGCGCACACCGATTCTCCTTTCCGGGGCGGGATCCGCATGGTACGACGTGGTGGCCGAAGAGTTCTCAGCGGCCGATCTCGGTAACAGGTTTCAAATCGTCCTTCGGCCCGGCTGCTATTTGACCCATGACGTCGGCGCATACCGGCAGGCGCAGCTAAAGATTCTCGACCGAAATCCAGTGGCGCGCAGAATGCATGAGGGCCTGTTGCCAGCGCTCCAGGTCTGGGCTTACGTACAGGCGGTTCCAGAAGCAGAAAAGGCGATCATCGCTCTCGGTAAGCGCGACGCTGCTTTCGACTCAGGTCTGCCGGTTCCCGCGCTGCAATTCCGCCCCGGCGAGACCTTGCCGAAAGCTGCACCTTCTCATTGGACCCTGACAAAAATGATGGATCAGCATGCCTACATGCGGATAGCACCTGAAGACGGCCTTTGCGTGGGCGATATGATCTGCTTCGATATATGCCATCCATGTTTGACCTTTGATAAGTGGCGCACGCTCCCCATAGTGGATTCGCAATATCAGGTTGTCGAAATCATTCAAACATTCTTCTGAAATGTCGATCGCTACAGCCTCGCGGACTGAAAATCATTCCTTGTCGCTTCCTACCTCACCGCGGCACAACAGAAGAGTTGCGGCTGAAATTGAGAGACCACCACCTCAAGATGGCCCAGTACCATCTCCGAAGCAATCGGTTCCCGCGCAACTCCGCCTCCGCATCCTCTCCAACCTGATCGCGCCCTGTCCAGACGCGGAATACCATGCCCAGATTAAGTTTTGGTGAGGCACCGCTACAAAATCATCGATACTGGTGTAGCGGGAAAAGCAGATGCGTGGCCGGAACCGGCCATATCACTTTAAATATCTATGGCTTACGATGGTCGGGGCGGAGGGATTTGAACCCCCGACCCTCTGCTCCCAAAGCAGATGCGCTACCAGGCTGCGCTACGCCCCGACGGTCTTCATCGATTGTAGCGCGAATGCGTTGCCCTTCCCGCCGCTGCCTCGGCGCAGGGAGTCTTTTCCAATCGAAAGATGAGCCTGAAGGAGTCGAAGGGGAGTGGGAAGCGGGGCTCCTTTCTGAGTGGAGGATGAAGACACACTAGCAGCAGTAGCCGTGGGGAGGGAATGTGGGAATCAGCTTTATCGATTTCCACATTTCCTCCCCCAGGCCGCGGCGTGTTTCACGCACTTCTCCGGAGCTGATCGAAGAGCTTTGTTTTGGCCTGCTGCATGCGCACGGCGGCTTCGGTGTCGCTGTGCGCCTGGGCGACCCGCAGCAGAGCATTCGGAGTTAATCCGGGGCGCAGGTACTGGGCCGGATTGTGCAGCGCCAACAGCGTTTCCAGCGGAGTTTGATAGCGCCGATAGCGGATGCGTTTGCGGCCGTTGGGATCGATGGAGACATCGGGCTGTGCGCAAGGGCGATGGTAGTTCAGGTAAGGGTTGAGGAAGTCGTGATAGAAGCCGTTGAGCCGCTGGCCATGGCTGGCGTCGATATAGCCATAGCCGATGTGCTTGCGGATGATGGAACCGTTCTTGGTCTCCCCCAGGCCGTTATCGTTGGAATGGCGGGGCCGGCTCTTGGTCTGCCCGATGCGCAGCTTGTCGAGCAGGCGGGCCACGGTCTTGTTGAGGAACTCGCTTCCGTTGTCGGAGTGAAAGCCCTGGATGCGGAAGGGGAACTGGCGCAGCATAGCCTCCAGCACCGGCTCTAAAAAGGTCTCTGCGATGCGCGGCGTGGCCACCACGATCTGCCACTGGGTGACTTCGTCGACAGCGTTGATGTGGTAAACGCCCTTGGCATCGGGGCGGTCACCCTGATGCACGGTGTCGACGCGGAGAAAGCCAGGCTGGCCGGAGGGGTCGGGCCGACGCCGCTCGCCGATGGACACAGCGGCGGGGCGAGTTCGGGTGTAGGTGCGCAGCCGTTCCCGGTAGCGGCTGCTCTTGCGCAGGTTGTAGAGATGGGCGACGGAGATCGCCGACAGGCGCTCAAAATCAGCCTTGCCGAAGACGCGATACTCGCGTTCCAGGATGCGCCGCGTGGCCGGCCCGGCCAGGGTGCCGTGCGCCTCGTCGACTTGAGCCAGCAGCTCCGTGTCCGCGCGCGTGTAGTGCGTCGCGAACCGATGCCGCCGATACTCGGTCACGGGCACGCGCCCCGTGGTCATGTAGCGGGCGATCAGCCGCGTCACCTGGGCCCGGCTCAGGCCGGTCATCTTTTCCATGTAGCGCCGCAACAGACCCCGCGCCGCCTTGCCCTGCGTCGCGTACTGCTGCCCCACCAGGACCTGCTCCATCCAGCCATACACCTCGGCCCGATGCCTGCCCTGGAACTGGAGACCTTCGCTGGCTGCTACGAACCGGCGGATCTCCTCCATGCTCAACTTCTCTGCCTGATACACGCGGATGTTCAATCCCCAGCATGCCTTACCCCTTCAGGCTCATCTTCTGTTGGAATCCATCTCCTCCTTCAGGCTCATCTTGTGCTGGAAGAGACTCAGGGGCCCCAAATCGCTGATTCGATGCTACAATCGGGAGAGCAGATGGCGGCAGTAGTTCAGTGGCAGAACGCCTGACTGTGGCTCAGGATGTCGTGGGTTCGATCCCCACCCGCCGCCCCAATTTCCTCTTTAAAATCAGCAGCTTTGAAGTAGAGCCTACAAATCGTGCCCGTTTTGTGCTTCCGTTTTCGAAGTTCCCTCAGACGAGCACGTGAGCACTCCAAGTTCTCCAATAGTCACGATTTTTGTCCGCCGCTCTGCAGACTGCAGATACCGGGGGGACGAGTTCGCCAAGCGCTGCGACTGTCGCAAGCATTTGCGGTGGAGCCTGGGCGGCACTCAATATCGGAAGACAGCAGGCACACGTTCCTGGGCTCAGGCCGAGAAGAAGAAACGCGATCTTGAGGATCAGTTTGCCGGGCGCACGCCGTCGGCGGAGAACGCTGGCGGCGTGGCGATCCAAAGCGCCGTTGACCTCTTCATTCAAGACAAGAAGAACCAGGGCGTGTCGTCAGGCGTCATCAGGAAGTACACCCTTGAGCTCTCGCGTCTGCGCGAGTATTGCGAGCATAAAAGCACTTTCACCGTCAGCGGTATTACACGCGACCTGCTCACCCTATTCGGCGCAACTTGGGAAACCACATACCCGAGCAGTTCCTCGCGGGCGAAAGTGCGTGAGCGGCTGCGCTCGTTCCTGCGCTATTGCTATGAGACGAAGTGGTCGGAGCGCGTTCCCGCATTGCCCAAAATCAAAGTGGATCAGCGTCCTACGATGCCGCTGACTGCAGATGAATACGCACGGCTCCTGGAGGCAATCGATGTTGCCACGCCGCGCCGGTGGGACGGGAAACTACCGACCATAACAGCCCAGATGCGAGCACGGATCCGGGCCTTGTTTCAGCTCATGCGCTGGACCGGTTTAGAGCATTTCTAATTTAAGTATCTACATTTATGCGATAATCATCCTGTCCCTTGAAGGGAGGGTCCGGATGCAGTCGTATTCGCAGGATTTGCGTGATCGTGTGCTTCGAGCGCTGTCCCGTGGGGATCGCCCCTCGGCAGTGGCGCGGCGCTTTGAGGTCAGCCGCTTCTACGTTTATCAAGTGCGGGACCGGGAGCACGAGACCGGTGTGCGGAGCAGCTTTCAGATCGGCAGCCATCGCCGGTCTCGGTTAGAGGAGGCGGAACCCGTTTTGCGCCGCTGGATCGCAGCCGAGCCTGGGCTGACTCTGGAGGAGTTGCGAGAGCGGTTGGCGTTGCAGGGTATTGCGACCAAAATTGGTGCTCTTTGGCACCAGTTGAACAAGTGGAATCTGACCTTCAAAAAAAACGCTGCACGCCAGCGAGCAAGAGCGCGAGGACGTGCAGGCGGCGCGGCGCGCATGGAGTGAAGCGCAGCCGGCGATGGACGTCGAGAAGCTTGTATTCATTGACGAGACCTGGGCCACGACCAACATGACGCGAAGCCATGGCCGTGCTCCCAGAGGCACTCGATGCATCGGTTCGGCACCCCTCGGCGATTGGCAAACGACGACCTTTGTCGCCGGCCTGCGCCGCCATCAACTGACCGCTCCCATGGTGGTGGACGGACCCATGGACGGTGAGTTGTTCGTGGCTTGGGTGGAGCAGTTTGTGTGCCCCACACTTCACAGCGGCGACATCGTCATCCTCGATAATCTGAGCAGTCATAAAGTGGACGGGGTTCAGGAAGCCATCGCCGTGGCCGGTGCCACCGTGCTCTATCTGCCGCCCTATTCGCCCGATCTGAACCCCATAGAAAAGTTCTTCTCCAAACTCAAAACACTGCTCCGAAAAGCGGCAAGACGATCCACCGAAGAACTATGGGCGCAGATCGGCCAACTCCTCCTTACAGTCTCCCCAGGCGAGTGCGCCAACTACTTCGCTTCCTCAGGATATATCAGCACTTAAATTAGAAACGCTCTAGCTATCCGGGATGCATTAACGCTGGAACGATCGGATATTCGATGTGACGAATCGACTGGCGTCTACCGCGTCGTGACGGATCGTCAGAAGACAGGAACGGACGTCTCTGTCCCGATTCCAAATGACGTTGCACAAGAACTACTGGCAGTTGACAACGTCAATAAGCGATACGTGTTTTGGAGCGGGGAGGGCTCCGGCGAGACTATTGCGAAAACGTGGGCGAGCCGATACATTCGCCCCGTATTTGAAGCTGCCGGACTTGCCGATCACGGGCACATGGTTTCACATCGATTTCGCGATACATTCGCGGTGGACCTTTTGGAAAAAGGCGTTCCCCTGGAAGAAGTCTCAAAGATTCTTGCACACGAATCCCTCAGAACAACAGAAAAGCATTATGCGAAGTGGGTGAAGTCGCGACAAGACCGTCTGGACAAGCTGGTAATGGCAACTTGGACGTCCCCGACGCCGACAGCAAAGCAGGCTGCGGGCGTCGTCCAGCGGGCTTCCGCCACTGTTGTTGTAGCGCTTTGTCGAGTGCATCATCTCTGACTTCTGGGTCTGAGAATGCGAAGACGACCCAACGGGCAAACCACTTGCCGTACCAGCCGATATCGGTGCCGGAATCGTCGAGAGGTTCCTTAGGTTTACAGCGCTCGATGATTATGGCGGGGGTGACAGGATGATCGGGCAGATCAATCGTGGGTAGTGTCCCGTCGTAATAAGCCTCAATCAAGAGCCTGCGCGCCTCCTCCACAATCTGTGCGCCGGATGGGCCGCTGAACAGATGTTGCCAGAGCCAGTCACAAATCAGCCGTGATCCGGCTAAAGCTTGCTGTTCTCGATCCTTTTGGCAGCCTGCTTCGCGAAGGGCCGCCTGGCGAGCTAAATCGAGATCTTGAACTGGGGCAAGAAGAGTTTTGAGCAGATGACGCAGCGTGGCTTCACTGCGCCCGACTTGTTTCGCGATCTGGCGGATGGAGATTCCCGATCTTCTGATACTGACAATAGCCTTGGCGCGATCCAGAGGATGCATCTGGTCCCAGTCGCACTTCAGTCCATCGACGGAGATACGCGTCGTAGAAGACGATTGTATGTTCATGGATGATGCATTCATCTTACAGCTTGAAGGGGGCCGGTCTAACCAGAAGAAAGGGCGATTCGCAGTCGATTTGATCAGAAATGCGCAATGAATACGGCAGAAGAGAGACCGTTGCGCACCGCACCTGAGTGAGGTGCGCAACGCTGGGAGGAAAAAACCGGCCGTTGCGCAGTCGACTGAAGACGAAAGTGCGCAATGAAAAGAGTCACCTTTGCACCGGAAATGGTGCAGTTGTGTGAAAAGCAACAAGGGTGGGTAGGAGAAATGCAATTCCCCTGCCCTCCGATGCCAAAACGTGCAACCTGCCTGTGAAGGGCAAAGGCGGGTTTGGGACGCAAGGAAGCGGAGGAGGAAACAGGCGCCCGCGGCGTGAGCGGGGCGCCTGTTTTTTCCTCAGGCCGTTCATCTTACGAGGTTTCCCTGCAGCGCCGACATCGCTCCAATGTCACCTTGCAGCATCTCACGCGAAGGATTCGCTTCCGTCGCCATCCACAGTCAAGCGCACCGTTTCCAGCTGATCGCTCGATGTACCCACTCGCAGCGAAAATCCGCCTGGCTCAACCACCCGCTTGAAATTCGCATTCCGGAAAGAGAGTTCGTTGAAGCCCACCGGAAATGAAACCGTCTTGGTTTCGTAGGGATGAAGGGCAACTCGCTGGAAACCCTTGAGCAGTTTTTCCCAGCGGCCGATCGAAGCGTAATCCTGTGACACATAGAACTGCACGACTTCGTCGCCCATTCGACTCCCAGTATTGGTTATGTCCACCATTAGCTTTGTAGACCCGTCGGGACGGATGTGGGAAGAAGCAAGTCTGAGGTTGGAAAGCTGGAACGTTGTATAGCTCAGGCCAAAACCAAATGGGAAAAGCGGTCCGCCGTCGCCTTCGACATACTTGCCGTGTCCTGCACCGGTGAATGCCGCCTTCTTCTGATAGAAGCTCGGCAGCTGACCAAGACTCTTCGGGAACGTCATCGTCAACTTGCCGCCGGGGTTGACCTTGCCAACCAGGACCTCGGATACCGCAACGCCTGCCTCGCAACCCAAGTACCATCCCTCCAATAAAGCTTTCGATCGCTGCACAACATCACCAATCGTAAGCGGACGCCCATTCGTAAGCACGGTTACGATGGGTTTGCCAGTTGCCGCAATTTCATCGAACAGCTCCTGTTGCACCCCGGGAAGACCTATTTCGTCGCGGTCGCGACCTTCTCCGCAAGTCGCATGTGACCCGCCGATCGCCATAATGACCAGGTCCGAATCATTGGCCAGTTGCACTGCGGCAGCAAATCCACTCTTGTCCTCGCCCGTCACCGCGGCGCCTTTGGCAAAGCGGATTGAGGCCTGCGGAAGCAACTTTGGCAAGGCCACATTTAGCGAAACTCCCGGCAGATGACCGGTGCCCGTGTACCCTCCGTATTCCACATAATCGCCGTGTGGACCGATGATCGCGATTTTCGCATAAGCTCCGGCTGCCAGTGGCAGAATTCCATCATTCTTCAACAGCACGATGGCTTTCTCTGCCGCGCGCAGCGCAAGTTGCCTGTGCGCCGGCGTTCCCAACACCTTGCCAGGATCCTCTTCGGCATCATGATCGAACAGCCCCAGTTTGAATTTGGCTTCCAGAATTCTCAGCACGGCATCGTCGACATAGGTCTCGCTGATCAACCCACGGTGAATCGATCCGGCCAGCGTTTCCTTGTACGTTGAATGAACCTTTCCCTTTGTTAAATCCAGTTCCATATCCACGCCGGCCTTCAGTGCCAGAATCGCGGCCTCGGCATCGTTATGGGCGGTGTGATGCATTGAAAAGAGCCGGTATATATCGATGTTGTCGGAAACAACAAACCCCTTGAATCCCCAGTCGTGCCGCAGAATGTCTGCGAGAAGCCACTTGTTCATGTGGGCTGGGATTCCATCGATGTCCGAGTGCGCCGGCATGATTGCCCCAATGCCGGCTTCCTTAACGGCTGCCTCGAACGGAGGCAGGAACATGTCGTACATCATCCGCCGGGAAAGATCGACATAACTTCCGTTCACTCCGCCGGCGGATAATTGATATCCCGCGAAATGCTTGCCCGTCGCCATGACGTGATGTTTGTCGAACCGGGCAGCGCCGGCACCCTGGAGGCCGTTGACATACGCAACTCCCATCCGTGATACCAGATAGGGATCTTCACCATAGGTCTCTTCCGACCTTCCAAAACGCGGGTCGCGTGCAACTCCGATCACCGGGGCATAAGCATGCGTAATGCCCAGAGACCGGGCTTCTGCTGCGATTGCGTTCGCGACTTCTTCAATCAGTTCCGGATCCCAGGTAGAACCCAATGCGATCGCTTGCGGGAAGATCGTCGGCCCAATTCCTTTCGGCAAGCCCTTATTTCTTAGGAAAGCTTCGGTTACGACCACACCGTGAAGGGTTTCCCCATGATTCATCTCGGGAATGCCGAGCCTCACGTTTGCCGGTGCATCATTGCTCATTTGCGCAATCTTTTCGGTCAGGGTCATGCGGCCCAGTAGATCCTTGGCCCGTGCCTCTGGGCTCTTCGTGTTGTCTCTATGTAACGCCTGCCGGGCTGCAGCAGCTGGCACTGCACTTACCGCCAGTGCGGCGGCACCAGATTGCATAAATTTGCGTCGATCCAATTGTGCACTCATCCCGTCACCCTCGTGGTACTACTGGAATTCGGGCCCCCATCGCGGTGGATGATCTCAACGCGAAAGCGATCATCTGTCAAGCCTACTTCTAAACCCTGCGTCCCCTTTTCCAATATCAATCTCCGCCTTCGCAGATGGAGCACAGTGTCTGATTCTCTTCCATAATCGGCTGACATCTCAGAAATCAGTTCTCGCCGAAAGTAGGAGCAAGATTTGGATACTTGGCAGCCCATTCAAGATACTCAGCCACTGTGTAGAAAGTCCTGTACCGATAGAGCCTGGCATCATCGTCAACCGGGGTGGTCCAATCCAGACTCCAGGAATCTCCTGTGCGCCGCATCCAGGCAAGAAGCTGTTTGTCTAACTCGTTCATCACAGCGGTGACAGAAGAATCTCCAACTAGATTCTTCATTTCATAGGGATCTCTCTCCAGGTCATAAAGCAACCAGGGGCCTTTTTGGAATCGGGCATACATGTAGCGCTCCGTGCGAATGCCCCGCCATGCATCTGGCACACCTCCCGCATGATATGGACCAAAGATCTGAAAATAAACCGCATCGGGCCCCTTTTCCGCCTTACCCGTAACGATGGCGGATTGGTCGGTTCCCTGCATGTTCGGTGGGATAGGAATGCCGCATAGCGAAAGCAGGGTGGGAGCGAAATCTACATGAGAGAAAAGAGCATCTGTCTTCCTGCCCGCAGAAATGAGCGCAGGACAACGCATAATTCCAGGTACGCGAATCGATTCTTCCCAGGGCTTCCGCTTCAGGATCTTTCCCTGTGAGCCCAGCATGTTGCCGTGATCGGAGGAAAAGAAGACGATGGTGTTATCTTCGAGCCCAAGCTGTTGAAGAGTATGCATTAAGAGTCCGACCTGGTCGTCAATCGCGGTCATGGCGGAGTAGTATGCGGCAATCTCCTTACGGCCCGCGCCGTGCACACCCTCTATCCAGTTCGGCTCCATCGTCAGCTTCTCGGGATCGTAGCGGTCGAGATATTTTTGTGGAGCGATGTAGGGATCATGTGGAGCACCGAGCGCCAACATCAGGAAGAAGGGCTGATTCTGTGATTCGTACAGGAATTCAACCGCCAATTGCGTCCAGAATTCCGGCTCATACTGTTCGGTCACGATCGGCACATTCTCGTCGCGAAAATACCAGTTGTAGAAATAGTTGTGATTGCACTCGTTCGCCGCCCAATATTGAAATCCATGACGCCTGCGGCCGGGTGGAACGAATCCAGGTAAACGCGGCCCTCCGTCCAGATGCCATTTCCCCACATATCCGGTGCGGTACCCCGCCTGAGCAAACAGATCGCCCAGTGTGATTTTGGATTCATCCAGGCGCAGATCGTTGGCAACCATGCCGGTGCGACTGGCATAGGTTCCAGTAAGCATTACGGAGCGAGCTACGCAACACACAGGCGAATTTGCCAGGGTGTTCCTCATCAGTAGGCCTTCGGAAGCCAGCCTGTCCAGGTGCGGTGTCCGAACATCGGGATTACCCATACATCCAAGCGACTGCCCGCGCCACTCATCGGGGAGGATGAACACAACGTTGGGTGGACGGATGGCGCCCGTTTCCGACCACGCTTTACTCCCTCTTAAACCCATGGCTGCCGCTGCGCTTGCCACTCCCTTTAGCACCGTACGTCGCTCCATAACCTACTTTCTCTCCTCTTTGCTTCAAAGACTGGAAACACTCGCGCCTGAGAGGTCTTGATTGGCTCTCTATCACCGTAGACCAGTTACCGTGGTTCTAACAACAGAATGCATCATGAAAGACAATCCACATCGCCTCGTCCGAAATATGACACCAAGGGAACCTCTGAAAATCGTCGAGTTATAAGGGTGCACGGCTTTTCTTTGGCCGTATCCACTCAAAGCTGGTCAATTCGCGGTTTTCGATCTTGCCGTTATGCCCGCCGGAGGCTCGATAGAGCCCCGGCGGACACACTACGCCCCTTGCGGGGACACCTGCAAATTGATCCTCGCCAGCCTCCTGCGGTGCTGGTAGATATTGACCAAGGCAAAGGCCGCACACAGCCATTCGTGGTTTTTCTTCAACCCGCGATAGCGCACCTTGGTAAAGCCGAAGACGCGCTTGAGAATGCGAAACGGCCACTCCACCTTGGAGCGCACCCGGGCCTTGGTCCGGTTCTTGCGCTTCTGCTCTTCATCGACACCGGCCTTGGTCTTCACCCGGCGGCTGGTCATGTCCTGGGCGGCAGGCGCAGCTTCACGAATCGCCTCGGTCTTTCCCTGGTAACCGGCATCGCCCCAGACCTTCCTCTCGTCGCCGTGCAACAGGTCGGGCAGCATGTGAACATCGGAAACGCTCGCCGCCGAGGTGCACACCGAATGCACAACCCCTTCCCTGGAATCGACGCCGATGTGCGCTTTGGCGCCGAAATACCACTGATTCCCTTTGCGGGTCTGATGCATCTCCGGATCGCGCTCCTTCTTCTCGTTCTTGGTGGACGAAGGTGCGTGGATGATGGTCGCATCCACAATGGTCCCGGTGGTGATCCGGATGCCGCGAGTGGCCAGATACAAATTCACCGCATCCAGCATTTGGCCGCCCAGTTCGTGTTCTTCGAGCATGTGACGGAAGTTGAGAATGGTGGTCTCGTCGGGCACCGGAGCCCGGCCCAGATCGATGCCTGCAAAGCGCCGCAGCACCGGCGATTCGTAAAGCGCGTCTTCGACCGCAGGGTCCGAGAGCGCGAACCACTGCTGCAGAAAATAGACTCGTAGCATGATGTCGAGGCCTACCGGCTTGCGGCCCATCTCCCCCTTTGAGTAATGCGGCTCAACCAGCGACAACAACTCAGCCCAAGGCATGACGGCATCCATTTCTTCCAGAAACTGTTCGCGCCGGGTCTTCTTCGAGTAACGTTGAAACTCTGCTTGATGGGCCAATGTCATTTGCCGCATGCCTGATCGATCTCCCTGACTCCACATTACCTGCATCAGTTGTGGATCGGGGAGTTCTTCAGAGGTTCCCTAGTATGCTGAGTCTTAAATAAATAGCATAAGTATGGACATGTGACGCATCGGATAGAGTGGGAGGAACTCCGATGCGCACTGGTCGTCCGTTGGCTCCAGTTTCGATTTCCGAACAAGACCGGCTTCAGCTCGTAGCCTGGACCAGGCGGGCGAAGACCGGCCAGGCGCTGGCCATGCGGTCGCGGATCATTTTGTTGGCAGCCGAAGGCATCAACAACAAGGTCATTGCCACCCGCTTGAACACCATCCCCCATACGGTAGGTAAATGGCGGAGGCGATATTTGGAGTTGGGCCTGGATGGTTTGCTCGACGAACCGCGCCCGGGCACCTCACGCAAACTGCGTGACGAACAAATCGAACAGGTGTTGACGCGAACTCTGGAAAGTCAGTCAGAGGCTGCCACGCATTGGTCCACCCGCGACATGGCCAGGGCATGTGGCTTAAGTCAGTCCTCGATCAGCCGCATCTGGCGCGCCTTTTCGCTGGCGCCGCACCGCTCCGAGACGTTCAAGTTATCGAAGGACCCGCTGTTCATTGAAAAGGTTCGTGACATTGTGGGACTGTATATGGCTCCGCCAGAACGCGCCCTGGTGCTGTGCGTCGATGAAAAGAGCCAGATTCAGGCACTGGACAGAACCGCTCCGCTGTTGCCCATGCGTCCCGGCCAGATCGAACGCCGCACGCACGATCATGCGCGCCACGGAACCACCACCTTGTTTGCCGCCCTCGACACCAAGAGCGGCGAGCTGATCGGGCAGACACAGCGGCGGCATCGCTCGCTGGAGTTCCGCAACTTCCTCGATACCATCGAGCAGAACGTGCCCGCGAAACTGGACGTGCATCTGATCCTGGACAACTACGGCACCCATAAAACCCAACTGATTCGTGACTGGCTGGTGAAAAGACCTCGCTTCCATCTGCATTTCACGCCCACCTCGGCCAGCTGGCTCAACCTGGTCGAGCGCTGGTTCGCTCTGCTGACGGAAAAACAGCTCCGCCGCGGCGTGCATCGCTCAACCAAAGAGTTGGAGAAGGCCATCCGCACCTACATCCAACACCACAACAAAGATCCAAAACCGTTCATCTGGCACAAAAACGCAGACCAGATCCTCGATTCCGTCGCCAGATTTTGTGCAAGAACTTCAGACTCAGGACACTAGTTCAAACTGGCATCACTCCCGCCATCTCCGGCAGTTCAATAAGCGCATTATCGCCATAGGCACTCAGCGAGGCGAATAGTCACGAAATGTCGGCCACGCTCCACCAACCAGCCGACGCAACATTCGGCGCGCATCATCACCAAGTGTCAACCCAAGGAACCCAACTCACCTCGGATGTTCTAAGTCAGCACTCTCGACGGCCAACGCCGAGCGCGATCCAGCGCAGCAATCCCGGATGACCGTCGATTCCCGAAGGTAGCCATCGCAGCAGGTACCGCTACCCCAGATTGCCTTGAAAGAATGCATCGGGCCACAAGTAGCGCACCACCATCAGAGCCAACCGGAACAAAACCCGCAGCACCTGAGTCCCTACGTCCCTATGTCCCTTTTCCCTGACCCCTGATCCCTGACCCCTGATCCCTGACCCCTGATCCCTGATCCCTGATCCCTGATCCCTGTTGCAGATAATTTCCCCCATCCGGCGCACAATAGAACTGGGTAGAACAAAACCCGCCCCCGGCACCCATCCCGGCACCATACGAAAGGCCAGCGCAACACCGCGGTCCGAACCGCCGCGAAAAAGCGCAAAACCGCACAAAAATGTACAGATTTCACCAATCAAGAGCGGCCCAGGCGATTGAAATAAATAGAGTTACGCAAAAAACATCCTGTTTCGCCGCAAAAAAAATTGCAAAATCGCACTGGGAAACTTGGTTTTGGCTCTAATCCATTGAATTTAAAAGGTCGCACCCCACCAAAAAACCCAGAAACCCAGTTTCTGTGAAACTGGGAAACTGGGTGCAACCAGCCTCACTTCCCCGCCTGCCCGGCAAGCCGCATCCTGCCACCCGGCAGCAGCTCGTAAACCCGCCCGCGCCACAAAATGCGCCGACTCGTATAGCTGGCGGCCCAAAACCCAAACCCCATCAAATCCCGAAGCGGATAAAGCACCAGCAACCCAAACCAACTCCGGTCCTGCACCACCATCCCACCCGCGCCAATGGCAATCGCCAGCCGCGTCACCACACCCCACGCCAATAGCGCCACTCCCCACCACGGATGGCCGATCGCCGCGGCGCTTGCCCACGCCAGCAAACCAAACGGCATCGAAAACGTAAGCGCAGTCCCAAAATGCCCCTTGGGCCGCGAGAAACGCGTTGACTTCATCCAGCGCGCCTGGTGTTTGAGCGACTGCACAAAATCCGCATGCAGCACAATGTGATCGATAGCGTGATGGCTCAGCACCACGGTCTCCCCAAGCTTGTGCGTCTCGTTCCCAAGAATGAAGTCGTCGGAGCAGTAATCCGCCGTAACGCGAAAGCCGCCCATCCGCCGGATCGTCTCGCGGCGAAAAGCCATCGTCGGCCCCAAAGTGAATTGCATCCCCTCCATCGACCGCGCAACGAGGACGCCGGCGGTCATTTCCACGCTCATGCCCACAGCCTCAAGCCGCGCCCACAACCCGCCCTCAACCGCAACCCCGCGATACGGGCAGGTAATCGCGCCGACCTTCGCATCGGCAAAAGGCATCGCCACCGCGCGCAAATAATCCGGCGTCACACGCACATCGCTGTCGCTGATCACGAAAATATCGTGCTCCGCCTCGGCTTCCATCTTTTCCAGCGAAATGACCTTGTCGTTGATGTAAGCAGGCTCTCCCCCCGTCGAGAAGAATCGCGCCGGAACGTGAGGATAGCGTGCAGCAACACGCCGCGCCGTCACCAGTCCGGCATCGTTGGCGTCGCGCGCGCAAAAAAGGATTTCAAACTCGGGATAGTCCTGCTCGAAAAACGTGGCCAGATGCGCTTCCAGGCCCGGCTCGCTGCCGTGCAGAGGCTTGAGCAGCGTTAGCGGCGGCGTAAAACCCGGCCGCTCGGCAAGCTGCCGGCGGGCCTGGCGCCGCTCGCGCAGATAACGCGGCACCGCGGCAACCACCATACCGGCAAATACAGTTGACGTAAGCAGGCCGAAGGCGGCCAGCGCAAGAAGAATATGGAACATGCAGAATTAAGAATACCGGCTTGTGGTGGGAGATTTGACCGGATTTTGCTCACTGCCGCTTTCAGGGCTTGTCGTTATGGATGGGAACCGTCTTGGCCGCGGGCGCCCCCTTGGCTACCCCCGGATTGCGCAGCGGAATAATGGCTCCGGTGGCGCCGGGCTGGGCCTGCTGAAAGCGCGAAAGCATCTCGGAACGCACGTATTCAACAAAACTTTGCATTTGCCGGTTCATCTCCTCCATGCGCTCCCGCATCTGCAGAATGATGGCAATGCCGGCGATGTTGACGCCCAGGTCGCGGGCCAGGTTCAGGATGAACTCCAGCCGTTCCAGATCCTCGTCGGTATAAAGGCGGGTGTTGCCTTCAGTGCGCGAGGGCTTGAGCAGTCCCTCGCGCTCATAGAGGCGTAGGGTCTGCGGATGAATGTCGTACATCTCGGCCACGGCCGAGATCATGTATGCGCCTTTGGATTTACGTTTTGCGGGCATGGTATTTGAGCCTCAGATTCCCATAACTTGTCTTTTAGAGACTTCCAAATCTGCCAACTACCGGCCTACGCCTTACAACTTATCGAACAGCGTCACCCGCGGATCCTGCGGATTCAGCTTCGCTAGTTCGCGCATAATCTCGCGGCTGCGCTCATCCTGCAGATGCGGCACTGCAACCTGAACCGTCACAATCTGGTCACCGCGCTGGCCGGTACGCTGAGCGTTTTCCACCCCGCGTTCCCGCATGCGCAGCTTCTGGCCGCTCTGCGTGCCGGGTGGGATCTTCAACTGCGCGCGGCCATCGATTGTCGGCACGTCAACTTTGGCGCCCAGTGAAGCCTCGGCCACGGTCACTGGCACCGTGATCTGTATGTCGTCACCCACGCGCGAAAATACCGGGTGCGCCCCGGTGCGCACAATCAGGAATAGATCGCCGACTGGCCCTCCGTTCTGGCCCGCATTTCCCTTCCCCTGCAAGCGAATGCGCTGTCCGTTGCGCGTGCCCGGTTTGATGCGAAACTCGATTATCTCCGAGCGCGGAACAACAGTCTCCCCGTGGCAGGTAGAGCATGTGTGTGAGATGCGGCCCGAGCCGTGGCAGCGCGGACAGGGGATGTTGAACTTCATGCGTCCGCCCATCTGCGTTACCTGACCTGTGCCATTGCATTCCGGGCAGGTCATGAGGGCGCCGGTATGCGCCCTGCCGTGGCAGGTGGGGCAGGTCTCCTGCCGATTCACCTGCAGTCGCGCCTGGCCGCCGCGAATGGCCGTCCAGAAGTCCACGGTGACCTGGTATTCAAGATCCGTTCCCGGCTGCGGTCCACGCGGCCTCTGCGGCTGCTGGGCTCCGGAAAAGATACCCGAAAAAATATCCTTGAAGCTGCCCCATCCGGTCGATCCGGCGCCGGCGTGGTGTCCCGCACCGCCCGTGAAACCCGAAAAATCAAAACCATCAAAATCCACCCGCGGCCGGCCTCCCGGTCCCTGCTGGCGCGCGTAGGCTTCAGCCTGGGCCGGATCGATCTGGTCGGAATAGAACCCCAACTGGTCGTAAATTTTGCGCTTCTTCTCGTCGCTGAGCACGTCATTGGCTTCGGAGATCTCTTTGAACCTCTCCTCGGCCCGCTTGTCACCAGGATTCACGTCTGGATGATAACGGCGCGCCGCCTTGCGGAAGGCCTTGCGAATCTCCTCCGCCGTTGCGGTCTTTTTCACTCCGAGAATCGCGTAATAGTCTTTGTTCGTCGTGGTTGGCATGATTGGTTAATCGCCTGATCTTCTGTTAAGTCCATCGGCCGGTTCTTCGATTTCCATACCTGGCCGCTGCACATTGCCGAAACTGTTGCCCCACTCTTTCGTCCTTCTTAAGCCGGTATCGCACGACTTCGGCCGGCAGTCTCAGTTCGCCGTCTGAAGCCGGGCCGCGGGCGGATTTCCTCGCGAATCGCAGCCTGTTCGGCGTCAGAGGCCGATTCCAAATCGTAATTCATCTGCAGTCGCATCCAGAACTCCGGCGTCATGTTGAAGTAGCGCGCCAGTCGCAGGGCCGTATCCGCCGTAATTCCACGCCGCTCCCGCACGATCTCTGAAATCCGCGTAACCGGAACACGCAACGCGATTGCCAGCGCGTTTGCCGAAAGGCCGAGAGGCTTCATGAACTCTTCGCGCAGCATCTCACCGGGATGAAGCGCCGGCGGCTCTGCGCCGTCCTTCCGCTGCGACTCAGTGCCGATCAATAACCTGGACTTCATAGGCATCGCCCTCGCTCCATCGAAAGCAGATTCCAAGTTGCGCGTCGATTCTCAGACTCCATTGGCCATTCCGGCCGCCCTTCAGCATCTCCAGCCTGTTGCCCGGAGCCTCATACAACTCCTCGACCGCCGTTACACTGTGAATCTGCTGCAACTTGCGAAACACGATCCGCTGCGATGCCGCCTGACGCCTGCTGTACCGGCGATTGAAGATCTGCTCTGTCAGATTGTCGGCGAATGAACGGATCATGCTTAACGTCTAGCGTAACACGAAAAGCGGTATGAATAAAGACGCACTTTACTGCTATCCAGACAACGGGAAGACAGCAGCTTTTGAGATTGTCTTCCGGCCAGAACATGACTGAGAGCTACAAAACAGCGCGGCGTGACCGGTATCAGGAAGGGAGCCGGTACGGGCGCCCACGGTACATGCCCATCTGCTCCACTGAGCGGACGCGAATCACCATCGCCGTGGTATTGTCGCCGCCGTCGATTTCCACGGCACGCGTCACCAATTCTCTGGCCAATTCGTCGGCGCTCTTTTTCTGCGTGACAATGGCCGCGATCTCGCTTTCATCCAGTTCATCGTGCAGCCCATCCGTGCAGAGGACAAAGATGTCGCCCGGCCGCAGCGTAATTGCAGAGGTGTCAGGCAACACAATCATCTCCGGGCCGAGAGAGCGCACAAGCATGTGCCGCGATGTGGAGACGGCAACTTCGGCGGAGGAGATCATGCCCATCTTCTTTTGCTCGTTTACCCAGGTATGATCCTCCGTAATCTGGTGCGCCTTTCCGTCGCGAATCAGATAGCAGCGGGAATCGCCCACGTGCGAAACAATGGCCTGGTCGTAGCGCATGGCGCAGGCCACAATGGTGGTGGCCATCTTTTTGCCACTGTATTGCGGCTCAAGCGTGCTGTGACGTACCGCCGCATTGGCGCGCTGAATTAGACGTGGAAGAAGCACGCTAAGCGCGGAACCGGCCTCCGCTTTCTCAAACTCCTCACCAAGAACTGAGATTGCTCTGGCCGCGGCGATCTCGCCCAGATCGAGCCCGCCTACGCCGTCGGCAACCGCAAAGAGATAGCCGTGAGACCGGGCCTGACGGCGCGAGACGGGCACAAACACTCCCGTGGCATCTTCATTGTTGGTGCGAACCTTACCGACATCGCTGGCCTGACCAAATTGTATGTCCAACATGGGCGTGACCGCCTGAATTGTGTACTGGCATACATTCTGCGCGCATTCTGGAATCAGAGTTGCGCGCGGCCAGCGAGTGAACCAAGGTCTGGCAAACCACCTTCCTTCGCCAGATTGGACGTGAACAACGAGCCATGTTTTGAGACCGGATCTGACTCGTCCACGTGAGTTTGAGAATCAGCTTTGGACTCCTGCAAGAGGACGTTGGTGAGATCCTCCAACCCTCCGGAGAGATCCTCATCATCGTCCGGAGCCCGCAGATGAAACGCTCCGCGCAAGGCGAAGGGAGTGATCAGGGTAGTGAGCAACACCACGGCAACCATCAACGCTACATCCGAATCGTTGAAGATCTGAGCTTTGACGGCGATTGCAGCGATAATAATACCCACTTCGCCGCGCGAGACCATTCCACAACCTATGCGGAGGCTGCGCACGAATCCCATGCCCCTAGCCAGCGCGGCAAGGCCGCAGCCCACCATCTTGGTAATAACAGCAACAACGAAGATCACTCCCAGCAACAACCAATGGCCGCCTAGAGCGCTGAAATCGCTGGTAAGACCGATGGCCACGAAGAAAAGCGGGATAAGCAGGCCATGGCCGAGCGCGTGAAATGTGCGCTCAACATCCGCTTTGAACTTGGACTCGGCGAATACGAAGCCCAATAGATAAGCCCCAGTGATGCCGGCGACGCTGCCGAGCCATTCGGCTGTGACGGCATAGATGAGCACCAGGGCCAGTACACAGCTGGTGACCGATTCACTGGCCGTGAGCTTGCGCATCTGCTGGATGAGGGGATCAAGCCAGCGTTTGGCGGCGCCGTACCCAATGAAGAAGAAGACTGCAACGCTGATGGCGATAAACAGCATCTGGACCACGAGCGGATGACGGCCGGCGGCCGGAAGGTGCGCCTGAAGCCATGCGGAAGTCATAGGAGCCAGGCCGAAATTACTCGCAGCGCTGGTGCTTGTGGAAGCAGTGAGGAACGCAAGTACGAACAGGCCCATCACATCGTCAATGACAGCTGCACCCAGAATGACCGAAGCTTCAGGGGAAGCCATGCGACCTGCATCCATCAGCGTGCGCGCTGAGATGGAGACGCTGGTGGCAGTGAGTGCGCCGCCAAGGAAAAGAGACAAGGTCCACGAAAGCCCAAACATGCGAGCCACGGCGGTGCCGAGCAGGAGGGGCCAGATTACGCCGGAGAGCGCCACCAAAAATGCAGTGACTCCTGCTTCTTTCATGCGGTCGATGTCGGTCTCAAAGCCGGCGATGAACATCAGCACCAGGCCGCCAATCTGTGCCAGCAGCATGAAGGCATGAGTGGCGTAAGCCGCATCGAATAGCTTCATGTGCAGCAAATTGAGCGCGCCCGGACCGGCAATGATTCCCACCATCAGCTCACCGATGATGGGCGGGATGCCGAATCGCGAACACAGAGACGCAACAATCTTGCTCGCCGGGAGCAGGATGGCGATCAGCAGGGCGAGTTGGAGAATTGGGGGCATCAGCAGCTTGTATCGAGGGCTGCGCTCCTCCGCCCTGGCTGTGGCCGCACAAAGAGGCGGCAGGCACGCGAAAAGACTGAGAGCAGTTTGCCGTATCCGCCGCGCTCCACACCGTCGCGCTGCATGGCGCGAATGGTAGCGGCCTGACGGCGCGCCAACTCGGCCTGTAGCGGATTCGACGCCAGTTCGGCGGCCATGCGAGTCTCTTCAGCGGCTTGCGAGCAGATGCGCAGGCGCAGGAGCAACTCGCCAAATTTCAAATGCGCGATATAGCTGTCGGGCGCCAGGCGCACTGATTCGCGAAACTCTTCCAGTGCTTCCTGAGCCTCGAAGTTCACACACAAAGTCATGCCCAGAAGAACGCGCAACTCTGGCACCGCAGGTTCCAGTGAAACCGCTTCACGGAGTTGGGCCACCAGCTCGATGCGCTCCTGTGGCTGGAGCAGATAGGGATCACGAAACATACGCGCCAACTGATTCTGTGCCGGCGCAGGGATAAATTCGGGGAATGCGATGGCTGCCTGCTCATGGGAAAACGTCAGCTCGTCTTGAGTGGCTGAACGATCCGGAGGAACCTGATAGAGGGTTGTCATAGTTTTTATCTCCATGTTGAGCCAGGCGGCTCAGGCAAGTGGAACGCGGCAACAGGGCACGCCACAAAAAGCGCGCCCTGTTGTACGCCAGAGGAAACGGCCAGGGACTTAGGCGACTGCAGCGGCTGGAGAAGCAGGCCTCAGGTATGCCGGCTCGGGTTGGAAGACGAACTCGGGATAACCGAGGGCTCCCATCTCCGGCAGATCGAGACCGGCCAGCTCCGTCTCTGCAGAGACGCGATGGCCCATGATGACCTCGAGCACCCAGTTGAGTACAAAACTGAACGAGAAGACGAAGCCGATCAGCGTCGCAATGCCGACAAGCTGTGCCACCAACTGGCCTGCGTCGCCGTAGAAGAGGCCCTTGACGCCGCCCATGCCCGTTCCATCGGCAAATAAGCCTACCGAGAGAACGCCCCATAACCCGCAGGTGCCGTGGACTGAAACGGCGCCCACCGGATCGTCCACCTTCATCTTGTTTTCAACAAAGGCAACGCTGAAGCATACCAGCACACCGGCGATGAAGCCGATGATGCAGGCACCAACGGTATTTACATAACCGCTGGGCGCCGTGATCGCGACCAGTCCGGCCAGCAGGCCGTTGCCGGCCATCGAGGCATCCGGCTTGCCCTTGAACATCCACATGTAGAGGATGGCTCCAAAGGTGCCCGTGCAACCCGCAAGCATCGTATCAACCGCAATGGTGCCGATGCGCAGGGCGCCTGACGCGCCCAGCGTGCTGCCCGGATTGAATCCGAACCAGCCGAAGGCCAGGATGAAGCATCCCACCAGGACCGCCGAGATGTCATGTCCGAGGATCGGATTGCTCGACCCGTCGCGGTTGAACTTGCCGATGCGCGGTCCGATGATCAGGGCCAAAGCCAGCGCGGTAAGTCCGCCCACGGCGTGAACAACGCCCGATCCTGCAAAGTCGGCGTAGCCCGCGCCCAGACCCAGGTTTGAGCCGAGCCCCGCCAGCCAGCCTCCGCCCCACGCCCAGTTGGCGAACAGAGGATACGTGAATGCGCCCATCAGCACTGACGAAACGCAGAAGGTCATGAACTTCCAGCGTTCAGCCGCGGCGCCAGTCACAATGGTCAGGGCCGTGTCCATGAACACCATCTCGAAGAGGAAGATGACCATCACACCCACGTCGTAGGCGTGGCCGGAGAGAAACATCCCGTTCTGGCCCCAGAGGCCCCACGCCTTTCCGAACAGGTGGATCATGTACTCACCGTTGAGCGGGCTTAAACCGCCCAGACTGGAAGCGCCCGCGGCACCGCCCATCTGTATGGCAAATCCTATAATCCAGTAGGCAAACAGGCCGCATGCATACACGGTGAAGTTCATCATGTAGGTATGGTTGGCGTTCTTCACACGGCACAGGCCCGCTTCCACCATGGCGAAACCAGCCTGCATGAACATGACCAGGAAGCCGGTAACCAGCGTCCACACAAAATTGATGGCAACCTCATTTTGGCCCGCAAGGTTGGCGACGTCCCCACCTGTCAGTCCTGCTTTCGCATTGGCGACGGGCACATCGCTGGCCGTGCCAGTCAGGGTTCCGCTGGGATCGCCCTTCGCGAGGGTGGCGGAAGTTGGGGCGCTGGCGGCCGCGCCCTTGATGGACGCAGCGGCAGAACCGGCTTGTGCATAGCCCACGCTCCCCACAGACAGCAGCATCAGAGCGATGGCGCAACGCAGAAATTTGTTTCGGAAAATCTTCATCGAGTCGGCTCCATGTGTAGAGAGTGAATTAGGCCTTCCAAATAGCATTCTTGTTACAGGCTGAGGGCAGGATCCCGATGACGCCCACGAGGGATATCGCCAGCCCGATCAGAGTGATAATCATCCGGCCGGCGACGCCGGAGGCGATGTGGAGTCCGAAGAGAACTACGACCCATCCGCCAACTGTCACCAGCACGCCGAGCGCTTTCATCCCTTCCGACTGCGCACCAGCCGCAACTTTGCCCTCAAGCGATTTGAGCTTGAAGAACTTCAGAAGCGATACGACCAGCAGGACCAGGCCGACCGCCAGAGCCACCTTGCCGATGCCGCTCGAAATGCCGTAAATTCCGGCACAAGCGGTTGTAATCCCGACAAGGAACAGGCCAAAACTCTGACCTTGTTGATTATTTGCTGCCATCTCGTTTCCTCCACTGATGAGATTGGGGGTGGGTTGTTGGTTTCTGTCTACACCTCGGGTGACCTGAAGAACGGTTACCGTCGGCAGGTTGATCGCTTACTTGAAAAACTCGTTCCGGCTGCTCAGTCGTGAGCCGACAACAGTGCCGGCTGCTGCTTCCGGCGGCCCGCTTCAGCGCTGCGCCGATGAGAAGACTTCCCTCGCTTCTCGGCGCGTTCCGCCTTCTTCTTTCCCTTGCCTGCGGAAAGTGCTGCCTTTTCGATTTCGCCTACGGGGAGCGCCAAAAATATGATGAACTGAACCAGAGCAGTAATTTCTACAACCAGTGGCACGCCGACCTGCATGCGGACGAGAAGGAGGATGGCGACCATCGCGAACCACTGGTAGCGCGTACGGCTGAGCCGGTCCAGGCGGTCGGTGAGCTTCAGGAAATCGCCCGGACGCATTTCGAGCGCACCCGGCTCTCTGGCTGCTCTCGCCTTGAAGCAGGCGATCGCGAAGAATCCTGAAATTAGCAACTCGAGAAGCAGCGCCTGAATATTCATCTTTTCCTCCGTTGAGAAACTACCGGCCTGAAACACGATTCCCGGGGCATTGGCTCTGGTCCCAGTCACGCCCTGCGGGAACTTTAGGCCTTCTACTGTGAGCTCAGAAGAACATGTGGTTTATGAGGATTTCATAAAGAGTTCTTATGCTCTGCAGAATTCCTTTCGAGCACTGCGCCGAGTACCGAAAAGAAGAAGTATGCCGAAATAGATAGCCCAGATAGGCTAAGTGCCGGCAACCCACGGCCCCTTGTAGCCGGATGTGCAAGCGCCGGGCTTACAGCCCATACAGCCTTTGCCACGTGTGAGATAAGCCTATTCCCCCGAGGTCTGCAACCGATCGGGAAGAAGAGTAAGTTGCAGCGGCAGAACTTATTGCCACACTTAGTGCGCGAGCAGCAGCATCAGCAGGAACAGCACAATTGGGACTAGAGCAATAGCTGCATAAAGCAGGATTCGCGAAGGCGATTTTGGCTTTGCGCCTTCCGGCTTCACCGGCTCGGCGCGCTCCACAACGCCCACTTTATCGAGATGCTCCAGGTCGAGCCCGAATTCATGGGCCGATGCATATCGATTGCGCGGTTCCCGCTCCGTAGCGCGGCAGATAACCTCCTGCAGTTGCGCGGCCAGGGGGAACTCAGGCAGGCGCAGCGGGGGAATATTTTGAACCAGCCGCGCATTCATGATGGCCATTGGCGAAGAGCCTTTGAACGGTGTCGTGCCCGTAAGCATTTCATAGAGCATGATGCCGGTTGAGTACAGATCGGAGCGCGCATCGCCGCGCTTGCCCCTCACCTGCTCAGGCGAGATATATTCGGGGGTTCCTACCACCTGGCCCAGGCTGGTGAATGTAAGTCGCTTGGCGCCCTGCTGCGAAGCGACACCAAAGTCGATGAGCTTGATTCGGTCCTCATCGTCGACCATGATGTGCTCCGGCTCCAGGTCGCGATGCGCCACGCCATGCTGGTGGATGTACTCGAGCGCGCGCAGAATTCCCAGCGTAATACGAATAGCCCGCTCCGGAGGCAGTTTTCCTTTTTCCTTCAGAATCTGATCGAGCGAATGGCCCTCACACCACTCCATCACCATGTAGAGGCGGGAACGGTGGGCCTCGTGATAGATCCGCATTACATCGGGATGATTCAGCGCAGTCCCGATCTCTTCTTCGCGGCGGAAGCGTTCGAGAGCCAGCGGATCGGCCTCGATGGACGGGTGAGGAATCTTGAGCGCCACCGTGCGGCCATCGCGAAGGTCCGTTGCGCGAAAGGTCCTCGTCATGGCGCTTTCCGCAACTGGGGCGTCAATTCGATAGTGGTCCAGCTCGTGGCCGGGCTCGATTCCGTCAATGGAAGTCACAGTGGGATTCATGATTCGCTTGTCTACCGCTCCGATGATGAAAGACTCCGGTGAATCGAGTTATGCTTCCCTTCCCGCGCTACAGGAAGCTGTTTTTGCCAGACTCTCCCGATGCCTGGCCATCCGCCGCAGGCATAATGATTCGGCTCATCCGTTCACCGAACCTGAGTACGACGTTGAGTATGACACGTCCCCCAGACAATCCGCGACACAGACGAGATATGAGTTCCACACCCGGAACTCTGACCGTTATCGACCCACGCGTGCCCGTTGCTGGCACGATGTTCAGTTCCCGTGGCGAGACGGAAACAGCCCAGGGATCTCCCATAGGCTGGAGACCCCCGAACCTGTCGATGCAATTTCAACTTTCAGCCGGCATGGTCCCACACTCGTAGACTGCCGCCGGGCAATGCAATTCCCTCTGCTGCAAGCATTATGCGCAGTTGAACAGAGGGAATTGGTGTTCACCGTTTCGGCCCAAAGAAGGCGATGAAGCCCACGGTCGCGGTCGACTGCGCATCCACCAGCCCCGTATTGCCTTTGTGGAAGAAGGCCACGTCGGACCAATCGCGGCGATACTCAACCCGGGTCAGCAGTCCTGCCATCCACTTGTATTCGTAAGTGGCGGTGAACTCCTGCAAGGTCTGCGCCGTGCCGGTGGAATAACCGTTGGGATCTTTGAAGTACTCGTAGCGGCCGGTCAGCGCCTGGGTCGGAGTGACCTGCGAGTGCGCAGCAAACGCGACGCCCTGCCAGTGATTCAGAGCCGTATCGCCCTGGTCTGCAAGAGCATCACGGTTCTGGCCGTAGTCGTAGTTGATGTATGCGTTGAACTTGTCAGTTGGTGTCAGCACAAGCGTGGAATCGATCAGATTACGATAACCCTTCTGTGTGTTGGCGTTAGACGGACCACCATAGTAGTTGAGGTACCACGAATACTTTGACTTTGCCAGGGCGCTGGTCAAGCCGACGGTTACTCCTCCGTTGTTCGCGGTCACATTGTTCCATCCGTTCACCACCTGCACGCCCACCGTCTCGCCGCTCTTGCCCAACGGCATGGAAGTCCGCAATCCAAAGTGGAAGAAAGGGATGGCCCATGCAAACAGAATCCCTCGCGAATAGCTCCAGTCATCCTTGGCCTCGATCACCTCGGCCCCGGCGGAAGTAACAAACTTGCCGAAGTCCATTTCGAAGCCCTTGGCTTTTGGAGGTGCCGCGCTGAGGTATGCCTGTTCGATGTAGTCGCCCTGGCTGTGCGAACCTCCGTTGACAATGTCGTTGACACGTCCATAGACCAGATCGACGCGCGCGCCAATCGGATCGGGATCGTGGTTCAGCGTCAACCTCAGCTCACTCAGGTTGAACTGGTCGGTCTTGTCGTTGAAATTGTAGAGATCGTTGATCTGGCCGTTGGCGGTATTGCTGGGCCGGTTGGCGTTGTAGCTGTAGTAGCCATCGATAAGACCGCTAATCTGCATGGGCCCGACGCTCCATGTTGGTGGATCGGGCGCCGGTGCCGGCGCGGCTGCGGGTGCCGGTGCTGAAGTTGTAGAGGCAGAGGTACTTTGCGTCTGAGCTGCCGCAGTCAGGGCAAAGCAAAACAGCATGCTCGCCGTGGTTACAAAAAGACGGTTCCGCTTAAGTAAGTTCAGAGTAGTTTCCTCCTGAAATCCGGCCGTGCCTGGGTTGTCCGGTTACACTGGTCCCGTCACCTTTCACCGAATGTATCGGTAGCATGGTTCACTTGGATCGGTCCCAATTTGTTGTGTACCGGCATCTCTATCTCCGCAGATAGTTCATCAGGTTTTCATAAAGATGCATGAAGGCTTTCACTGAACCCTTAAAAAGAAGTGGCAGCGCACAAAGAAAATTGAATTCTTGGCGGTCATTATGCAATCCTGATTGTGTCTCTGATAAAGGGCAAAGTTCCCCGCTCCACCCTGAAGATCCAATCGGCGCGTTGTTGGCCCGACGGGAGATATGGAAAAGCAGTGGTGTACGCGTCGGCCGTGGAGCATTTGGATTTTGGGATAGGGCAGGCGCAGAAGTTCTCAGGGGACCGGGAAGTCCGGCCGCGTGATTCTCTTTTCTCCCTCCACGCCTGCCGTATCTCAAGGAGTTGGAATTTGAGTAGCGAAAAGAGCATTCGGGTCCTGCTGGTGGATGACGAACCTGCCATACGGCGATCATTGCGTCTCCCGTTGCAGGGGCTGGGCTTTCAGGTCATGGAGGCTTCGCGCGGTGAAGAGGCGCTGCACCTTTTGAGGGCGGACAACTTCGACGTAGTCCTTCTCGACATCAACATGCCGGGCATCGGCGGCATGAAAACGCTGGAGCGGCTGCGTGCGCTTGCGCCCCGGCTTCCCATCCTGATGCTGACTGTCCGCGACGACGAGAAAGACAAAGTAGAGGCACTCGAGAAGGGCGCCGACGACTACATCACCAAGCCCTTCAGCTTCCGCGAATGCGTGGCCCGCATCCGTTCCGCGGTGCGCCGGGCACAAACACCGGAGCGGCCTGAAGATCTGCCTATCACCATTGGCGAAATTGAAGTACAGCCGGCGCGCCGAACGGTGAAAAAATCCGGCCAGCTCATCCGCCTGACCCCGAAAGAATACGACATCCTCTATTACCTCATGTCGCACGCCGGGCGCGCTGTGACTCACGGTAAGCTGCTCACCTCCGTGTGGGGAGCGCAGTACCGCCAGGAAGTGGATTATTTGCGCACCTTCGTTCGCCAGTTGCGAAAGAAGATCGAGGACGATCCGTCCAACCCGCAATACCTGCTCACTGACACCTGTGTGGGTTACCGCTTTGCAGAAGAGATTTCCATCGATCGCAGCGGAGACTCTTCATCCGGCGAGATGTATTACCCCGTGGCGTGACGCCGAGTCGTTGCCCCCGGCTTTCCGACCACGCCCTTGATCGCTATCAGGCATACGGAATCCTTCCACCGGTTTCAATCACGCCCGGCTGTCTCGCACTGCTCTCATTCCGGCTGAATGTCGATGTCGGAAGGCCCCGCTGCTTCTTCCTTGCGGCCAAGCAGCCCATAGCGCCTCATCATCACCAGCCAGAGAATCACGCCGGCAACAAAGAGCGCCAGAAAGAGCGGCAGAACTGACCACTGCGTCTTCACGGCGAATTCCTCAGGGTGAAGATAAGGCTTCAGGTATGCATCGCGCAGAATGTCTCTCATGACCGACATGCCTGCGATCACTACCGCCACGATGCCCGGTACGTAGTAAGCCGCGACGCGTATGCTCTCCTTGCGCAGCGCATCGGACATGACAAAGATCGCGGCAATGGCGCCCAACAGGCCAACCAGCAGCAATAGGGTCGCCAGGGGGTTATCGCCCATGAACAACATGCGCATATCACGCGGAAGGCTGACCAGAAACACGACGCCAACAACGATTTGCGCCATGGTGGCATACATAAATGCCTTTCCGCCAAACTGCAGAAGCTGGCGGGCATATTCACGGTCGCGCTTCCAGTTGGCCAGCGCCATGAACACCAGCAAGAGGCCGCCAACCGCAACCGCGGCAACGAAAAAATGCAGGAAGCGCGGAATGAGCGTCGGTTCTGACAGGTTCAGGTTCCAACCACCAGGGTCGGCGAAATACTTTGCGCCCCAGCGTGCGGGCGTCTGGCTCAGCGTAATGTTGTTGCTGAATACAAAACCGATAAGGAAGATCAGAATCGTACTTCCGAGCAGCACTTTGCTCGCTGTGCCCGTGTCGTGCCCGCTGCGGAACGAGATATAGTAGTAGCCGTAATAAGCCACGGTCAGGAACACCAGCACCAGGAACCACGGCCAGGCCATGAGAATGGAAGAAGTATAGAAGAATCGCCCGTAGAGCACCTGCACAAACAGCAACGGCGCAATGCCCAGGGTTATGGTTGCCGGCAGCAGCACAGGCAGCTTTTTGGCAAGGTCGAAGAAGATCCGATTGGCGGCTTCGCCTGTCTTGGAACGCCACTTTGAAGCCAGCGCCAGCACCGCCCCGCCGAGCATGAAATTCATGGCAATGATGTGGAGCACAAAGGTGACGATCAGCAGCAGTTTGAAGACCCAATAAGGCGCCGGAAGAGGATTCGGATCGACAGTCGGAATCAGGCTGGGCTGCATCATCTCTACTTTCCTCCTTGAGCGGCGTTGCTGAACCCCTTGGCGCTCCGCTGCGTGTTGATCCACTGCACCAGCGCCACTCGCTGCTGCTCGCCAATCGTCAAGTGCGGCATCAATGGAAATAGCGTGGTCAAATCCTTCAGGGAGTCGGCGGCAACGGCAGGGTTCTTGTCCAGGTTCTTGAAGAGAAGATCTGCAGCGCTTACCCGATGGCACATGGCACAGTCCTGCTCGAAGATAGTGCGCCCGTCTTTAGCGGCATAAGCAGCCGTTGCAGAAACAGGCTGAATGCTGCTCAAATATGCGGCCAGCGCGCCTTGCTCTGCGTCTGTCCCCGCAAAAGCCGGCATCGCGCCGTTATGCATGAATTCAAGACCTCCCAGCATCGCCCTGATTTTGGCCTCGTCCCATTGACGCAGTACGATATAGTGTTTCAGTCCCCGATACGCGTTCGCCGTATGACAGCTCTCGCACTCCACGCGAAATATTTCGTGACCCACCGCAACCCGATCGTCTGGGGTGATGTTGCGGTTGTTGATCCATTTTGCAGATTGCAGCACGCCTGCCGAGGTCACTTCATCCACGCTGAATCCGCCATCGCCTGGAATCTGCGCGGAGTAGAGCGAGTTTGCATATAAGTAGTTGGATATAACGAAGGGCTTGCGCACGGCTTCACGCACGAATTCGAAGGAGCCCATTGCTCCCAGCGCCACCAACGCCACCAACAGGCTGAACGCCAGGTGCATGCGCGCCGGCCTGACCAGTGTGAGCAAGGCCAGAGCAAAGGCAACACCCAGCAGGATCACAGCGAAGCCGGCGAAGAACGTTGCGGTGGGCATGGCGCCGCGGGCGCTGGCCCAAACCTCCGCGGGGATCCGGCGGATATACCACCAGCCCAGCAAGGGCAGGACCACCAGGGATGGCACAATCCACCAGGCGCTCCAGCGCACGATGCGTGCCTTAAGTGTGGTGTCCCTCTGCACGCTGGCGGTAATGAGTGCATAGATTCCGGCCAGTGCCAGCGCAATGGCGGTCCGGAACGCCAGTGACGGAAAGTAAGTGGGATTGAAAAAGCCCTTCCAGAACTCGTGATTCTTTACCCAGCTTCCTGAGGTAAGCATGAAAGTGATAATGCCGTTGATAATCACCATGCTCAGGAATGCGGCGATGAAATAGATCCATCCGTACCACAGGTGCAGGCGCGGCTCCAGTTTGTCCCATCCGTATAAATAGAGCAGAGCGGCCGTAATCTCGAGGAAGAAAAACACCCACTCGATCGCCCATCCCCAAACATACGCGTGAATCAGATTGCTGGTGGCCGTGGGACCAATCAGCCCGATGGTGAACCAGATACCCACTCCGCTGATGGCGCCGAAGACCACCGTCACCAGCACGAAGAATTTGGTGTGTGCTTTGAGCCACCCCAGCAGCGCCGTATCGCCTTTGCGCCGCGCCCGATGCTCCGTGACAACCAGAAACAGCCCGCCGCCCACCGCAAAGTGTGAAACAAACACGTGCAGGATCGCCACCACGGCAATCAGCAGCCCTGCGCCAAAGGCAACATCCCAAACGGGAAAGTTCATGCAATCCCTCCTGTCCTGATGCCAGGATGTGCAAGATCGGCCCGGCGCACAGACGTCGCCTCCGCCCCTGGATCTTTTGAACCTTCCATTCCTGCTCGGTTCCCCGCCTCATCGCTGTGATCGGAATCACATTAGTAAGTGATCCGAAAAGACACTCCGAAGAGTCGCCGGCAAGTTGAAACGGCAAATTGTCTTGGGAGATAGTCCGAGACTGATAGGGTGCCCAACGAAATGCAGGTAGCGAAAAAAGAAAACCGTGGCCGCCTCACCGGCGGCCACGGCTGTTTCTATGAAATCCGCGCAATCACTATTGAGCTGACGAGCGGATGGTCAGCCCCAGATTGTCGATCACCTTAGGATTGGTTTCATCGTAGGCAAGGAGGTCGTGGCAAAGGCTGCAACTGTTGGAAATGACCTTTCCACTCTTGCTGACATGATTCCCATCATGACAGCGGAAGCATCCCGGAAAATCCATATGTCCAATGTTATTCGGATAAGTTCCCCAGGTAACTCT
Organism: uncultured Acidobacteriota bacterium; assembly: GCA_963830225.1. Taxonomy (GTDB): domain Bacteria; phylum Acidobacteriota; class Terriglobia; order Terriglobales; family Acidobacteriaceae; genus Telmatobacter. The sequence goes on from CAWHLO010000003.1 coordinate 614,435, forward strand.
CATGCTGGGGAAGACATTCCGGTCGTAAACAGCGACGAGTGTTTTTGCCGCGCTCTGCACCTGACCGCGTTTGGAATTCCAGACATCGGGATACTGGGTGCGGTAATAAGCTTCAAGGCCTGACGTGATTTTGGTCGCCGCTTGTGCCTGCGACGTGTACTTTGCCTGAATCAACTTCAGACCTTCTTTATGCACGAAAGGAAGATCGGGGTTCGGGCTGCCGTCCACCATCACGGAATCGATTGCCTGCTCGGGTGTCTGGAATATGTGGGTCGCCTGGTTGTGGCAGTCCATGCAATCCATCACACGGTGCACGCCCTTGACGGGGCCCTTCCATGTGCTATCCACATATCGGGTCGTTGAGCCATCACGATTGGTAGCCGTAACCTCGATAATTTTCTGGTCGGTGTTGTCCGTAGCGACGTAAGTGAAATGATTGAGGTGTGCGCCATGGATCCCGGTCAAATGATGGAGCGAATCGCGTCCACCCAGGTGCATCACCAACACGGTGCGTGCGAGGGTATTGGCCTTGTCGTTGCCAAAGCTGGTCAGTACTAGAAGCCGGTCCCCTATAAATCTTGTCGGGTTGTGGCACTCTTCGCAGGTAGTACGCGCGGGACGCAGCGCAGAAAGCGGCGCGGTAATGGGGCGCGGATAGTCGTCGAATGCAACCTCAAAGACCTGTTTTGTGCCATTCACTTTGGCTGCAACATAGGCTGACATGCCCGATCCTATGTGGCACTGCACACAGGCCACATGAGAATGAGGTGACTGCTGGTAGGCAACCCACTGCGGATTCATCACATGGCATGAAGTCCCGCAGAAACGAGCCGAATCCATGTACGTTGCGCCTTGATAGGAAGCCGTCCCCACAATCACGACGTTCAGCACTGTAGCAGCCAGAACAATTCCCACTCCGCGCCGGAAGATTGGATCGTTCAGGTCGAGTTCCGGATAAATCGCGGGGATCTGACCGGCCTTTTCCAGCGTATGCCGCCGCGCGAAGATACCCACCGGAATGAGAATGAGCCCAACAATGAAGATCGCAGGCAGAATGAAAAAGAAGATAAGTCCGAGATAGGGATTCGTGTATCGATGACCGATTAAATCCATAACCCAGAAGGCCATCAGAGTAACGGCTGAGGCTGTCGTAAGGCCGGACCCAATCAAAGTGATCAGGTTATTTCCGAAAAAGAAGCTCGGGCGGATCAGGTTTGTTTTGAATTTTTCAAATAAACTCATTTAATTGTCTTTCACCCTCCGATCAGAAGTACAAGAAAAGTTCAAAAAAACGTCAGTACGGCACTCCGCACAAACTTCTCTGCCCAAACATCATCTGGGTACAGCCAGTGAAGCCATATCTTCCTATCTAAGCGGGGCAGACTGCATTTCCGGCAACTCACTTCTTCTTTTGTAGCGTGCGAATATATTCAACCACTTCCTTAATTTGCGAATTGCTTAGCTTTGTGCCAAATTCCGGCATCTTCCCTTTGCCATTCTTCGTTGCCGCAATCAAGGCTGCATCTGACTTCTTCACCAGTTCGGGAGACTTGAAAGGAATTGCTTTCAACATCTTTCCCGCCATGGTGCTTGCCTGTCCATCGGCGCCATGGCACATGGCGCATTTTTGCTTATAAATAGTCTCACCGGCCTTCTGCGCAAAGGCGGGAATGCCAAACGACACCGCCAGAAGTGCTATCACTGCAGTGTTTAGACCCAATTTCATTATTCAACCCCTATAAGCAGAATTCAATTTCGCCGTCTCAATCTATCCACATCAAAATTCGTAGTGCATTCCCAGCGTGTACACGTTGCCGTGAAAATTCCGGGGGAGCGTGGGGCCCACAGAGCCGCCTTCCCCATATCCATAATAATCCCAGTCCCCGAGGAGAGCCCAATCCTCGCTCATCGCCCAGTGCACGTGAAGGTAGGGCGATTGATATTGAGATTGCAGCGATCCGGGCACCTGGCGAGGATTGATCGCCTTCGTAGTGCCGTTGATCGCGGTCATTCTGTAGCCCACGCCTGTTTTCAATCGCTTCACGGGTGAAAGATTGAAGCCGATCGATCCGTATTGCGTGGGAGAGTCATAATAACCGTTTGTCAGATAAGGAGTTCCGTTATCGACGCAGACCTGGGGTGCCGGGGTAGCATTAATCGGCGCTGGAGTCATCGCGTAGCACTCATCCGTTTCGGTGAAGAAATCGAGGTAGCCGTAGCTGACATCCATGCTGAAGTGCGCGTTCGGAGACACTTCGGTGCTGGCGGTAAGGCTGCGTGAGTGAGCAAGATGATTTACATCTGCGACGTTATTGCGCTGCTCCAGGTCGTCGAAGGTGCCCGAAACCGTCATCCAGCTTTTGTGCCTGTATATGCTCCGCACCTGGTAATGCTGGAACTGGCGTGGTGCAATCTGCAGATAGGCGTTGTCTGCGTAAGCAATTTCTACGTTGCCGTAGACCTTCCAGCCAGGAGTCGGCTGCAGATCCACGCCCAGAAGACCGCCGTCCTGGTGAATCAGATAATCGTCCACATCGGGATCGCGGCGCACAATATGCTGCATGCGATAGCGATACCCGAGAGAGAACGCAGCACGCGGCGTTGCCTGCCAACGCGCAACCAGCGTGTCCTGCAAAGTCTTCTGTCCCAGAAAGATTGCATCCATCGTCGTAGACGTGGTCCCTGGCGTAGAAGGCGTCTCAAGCATGGAGGTGCCGCCATAGCTTGTTTCCAGATAGTTGTCTGTGCTGGGAATGCGGAAGTCTTCGAAATCGATCTGTTCCGCAAGACTGAGCCGCGGGGCAAACTGCCACACGATTCCATAGTCTGCACTTGTGTTTACGCGTCGCGCCCTGGCATTTCCCGTTGTTGTAATCTGGCGGGTTCCGGTCCTCGTCTCCAAACCGTTAAAGAATTCGTTGTAAACCGGCAAATTCGTGTTGGCGCCGGTGTAATGTACGCTGCCATTCATCTGCACGTTCTTTATATCGTTGCTTTGGAAGCGGAATTCCTCTGTCGGAAAGAACGTCCGCGTAGGCGCTGAGCGCGTGTACTGCAAAAAGCCATTACAGGTTGGATTAACCGTTGGCGGGTTCGTGGTGCTGCTGATGATGGGTGCCTGGTGGTCTCCACATCTCGGCACCGATGTATTGTCAAAACCAAGGCTCACTCGGGCTCCGTTGCTCAATTGCAGATCTGCGCCGGTGAGTTCCCAGTTGGTGTCGCCCTTGTAATGCACAAGCACTTCATCAAAGGTCAGTGTCGTCTTGGGAAGCGCCTTCCATGTGACCCCGCCTCGCCAGGCGTCGGTACTATTGCGCCAGTTTTGCAGCAGCAGCGCATCGGCGCCCTGATGATAGGAGCTGAAGGTGGGTCCCTGCATCACATTCTGCGAATAGCCGGCATGGAAGCTGACTTTCGAGAGAGGCAGCAGGGTCAGATCCGTGTCGGTCATGCGGCGCACCGTGTTGAACAGGTGCGGCGAATTGCCGACCTGCGGAAAAGTGTAGCCGTTCGAGGTCACTCCCGCTGGAACCAGCGGATTGTCCAGCAGATTGTAGTCAAAGTACTGCCGGTCGCGCCGGAACATGCCGTTAAATTCGTAAAGCTTTCCCTTGGACATGCGAAAAACCGTAAAGTTCTCCGGATCGCCGCCATAGCCCGTATTGGAAGTAAAGAGATTGTCGAACCAGGGATGCTTGGCCTTTTTTGTAGCGTGAACAGTTAAGGTGGCATCCAGGATGCGAGGACCGCTCTGCATGTTCACGAGCGTGTGGTACATATCGGCGCTTCCCGAACGGCTCACCAGGTGGCCGCCCAGGTCAAACGATTGCCTGATCGCATATCCGTTCTTAACAGTCCCTTTGTTCGCGTTGTTTGTGTCGGCGTTCTGAGCCAATACCGCCGCATTCCCCGCAATGAGCACAATAACCGCAGCCCACAAGCCGGAGGAGATGACGGCGAAAATCTTTGCCAGGCGATAACTTTTCATCACTTCTCCTCTTGCCTATTTGAAGAACACGTCACTGGAATTCGAGCCATGAATCTGCGTATGACACGAGGTACATGACACAAACTGCGTGCTCTGGTTATGGAACGAAGGCGTGCCGGCCTCGGTAAAGTTCATGGATGCCGTGTGGCACTGCAGGCAGAGCGTATTCACATTGCTCACAAGCAGAAGACGCGGATTTGGCGACCCATGCGGATCGTGGCAGGATATACATCCTCCGGTCTTGACCACGGGGTGTTCATAGACGAACGGGCCTGCGGTCTCCGTGTGGCATCGCGTGCAAATCATATTGCGGTCAGCCGTGGTGCGGAGCTGATTGTTGCTGAACGTTCCATGAGGATCGTGGCAGTCGGTGCACTTCATCAGCCCCTCGGGCACCTTGTGATGAAAAGGCATGGAGAAGCGCACCTTGATGTCCTGGTGGCAGGTGTAGCAAAGCTGCGGCTGTTTCTGCTTCAGCAGCATCGTGGCAGGTACAGCGTGGTGAACGCTGTGGCAACTCAGGCAGCTCACACCGGCCCGGCCGTGAGGTGAGTGTTCAAAGTTGGGATGCGCCGCCGCGTGGCAACTGAGGCATTTTGCATTCACCTGTGCCACTGAGGCCTTGTCGAACCGGAAGATTTTCTTAGGATCGCCGCCGGATTCGACATGCGCTTTCCCCGGTCCGTGGCAGCTTTCGCAGGTGACACCTTTGCCCGCGTGCTCCAACACAAGCCGCGAGTGAGGATTGTTTGCGAAGCTGCTCGCTTCTTCGGTGTGGCAGGCGGCACACACCTCCTGGCCAACATATCCGGCAGCAGGGGTAGTGGCAGATCCCTTCACGGGTTTCGTTGCAGCAGTCTGCTGCCCATTCTGATCTGCCGCGTGCACTAACGTACGCGGACAATAACAGAAGAGCAGACAAACCAGGCCGATGCACAGCAGCAAGCGTCTCATTAACGGTCCCAAAATGTTTGTTTACGGTTGGGGTTTCACAGAACGGGGAATTCTCAGGTTAACGCCTTCGATATTTTTGTCAAGCGGGCAAACGCGGAAAAACCCATCTGTGTGCACAGTATCCAAACCGCACGATGAGTTCAGAAACAAATCCCATTATCCAAACGGATTTGCGAGCCCGCAATTCACCCGCTGAAAGCTCCGTCAGACGGATGCCACAGTATCGTTTGCTGCATCAACATCGGGAAAAACGTTGCCCGGGACTCTATTTCTCGTTCTGCACAATGGGGTCGATCCAGGGTCCATCGTTGCCCATTAACTGGCCGGCCTCCTCTGGTCCCCAGGTGCGCGGCAGATAAGAGTAGACAGGTGTCACATTACCCAGGACCGGTTCCACGATGCGCCACTGAGCCTCCGTCATGTCCTCGCGTGAAAACAGCTCGAAGTTACCCTGGGTTGCATCGCCAAGAAGCCGTTCGTAGGGAGGCATACTGTCATACGCCTCACTGTGCAAATCGAGCTCGACATCGCGCCCCACCATCCGCTCGCCGGGCGTCTTTACGCGAACACCAAGTCCTATGGAAAACTCCGGGCTCACGCGTATCCGCATGTGCGCCGAACCGGGAGGAACATGCTCGCCGAATGTCTCCCGCGGCGGACGCTTGAACTCCACCATCGCTTCCGTGCAGGTAACCGGCAGCATCTTGCCGGCGCGGATAAAGATGGGCACTCCCGCCCACCGCCAGCTATCGATGTAAAGCCGCACGGCCACAAATGTCTCCACATTCGAGCCCCGCGCCACACCCGGCACACTTCGGTATCCCTCGTATTGTCCGCGCACAACGGCATCCGGGGTCAGCGGACGGATAGCCCGCATCAGTTCCGCCTTGCGGTCGCGGATGGCGTCGTAGTCCTCGCCTGTCGGCGGATCGATGGTGAGGTTGGCCACCACCTGCAGCATGTGGTTTTGCACCACGTCGAGCAGGGCTCCCACTTCGTCGTAGAACTTTCCGCGATCTTGCACCCCGAAGTTCTCTGCCATCGTGATCTGAATGCTGCGAATATGATCGCGGTTCCAGATGGGCTCAAACATGGGATTGGCAAAGCGCGTGTACAGAATATTTTGTACCGGCTCCTTGCCCAGGTAGTGATCGATGCGAAAGATATTCTGCTCAGGAAAGAACTGATGCAGCGTGCGGCTCAGTTCCTTCGCCGATTCAAGATCGCGGCCAAATGGCTTTTCCACCACGATGCGGGCCTTGCCGGGGCAGCACAATTTGGCGAGGCTCTCGGCAACCGTGCCGAAAAGATTGGGCGGAATAGCCAGATAATGAAGCGGCCGCTGCGCCTGGCCAAGCTCCTTGCCGAGCTGGGCGAACGTGGCGGGATCGTTGTAGTCGCCGTCAACATAACGCAACAGACCCATCAGCTTTTCCAGGGCATCGGGATCGACGCCGCCATGCTTTTCAAGGCTGTCCTTTGCGCGCGCTTTCAATTGTTCGAGCGTCCACCCGGCCTTGGCCACGCCGATGATGGGAATATTGAAGCCTTCATCGCGAATCAGGCCCTGGAGGGCTGGAAATATCTGTTTGTAAGCTAGATCGCCGGTGGCGCCGAGAAATACCAATGCGTCGGACGGGGAATTGTTCATCCGTTCTGCTCCACGTTATTCGGTTCAAACTTTCGAGGTTGACAAAAAATAGGGGATTTGGCTCCGAGCGAACGTGTTCCGCTCTTCCACTATATCGCGTGCCACGATGACAAACCCTGCTGCACGCGCGGTGCGATCCTCGCCTGACGGCCCCGGCACGCGCTGACAGCTCAACAATTTGGCGCCACATCCGCCGAGACTGGATAAACCGGGACTGCCACGATTCGCTGTTTATCAATCGTTTGGGACTTTAGTCACTGCGCGGTGCAATCCGCCTCAAGTCTCATAGATATATGAACCCGCAGATCAACACGGTCGACTTCAACGAGCGCCCCTTCATCGCAATCTGGGAAGTAACTCAAGCCTGCGACCTGGCCTGTGTGCACTGCCGCGCGTCGGCTCAGCCTGACCGGCACCCTCTCGAACTGTCTACCTCCGAGGGCAAAGCGCTGATTGACCAGATCGCCCGGATGCAGGCGCCCGTCTTCGTGCTCACGGGCGGCGACCCGATCAAACGGCCCGATCTCTTCGAGTTGATCGCTCATGCCCGTTCCCGCGGCGTTCGTGTCTCGCTTACGCCCAGCGCCACTCCGCTGCTCACCCGCGACGTGATCGTGCGGCTCAAAGAAGCTGGTCTCGCCCGCCTGGCAGTCAGCATGGATGGAGCCAGCGCGGAGACCCACGACGCATTCCGCGGAATGAGCGGATCGTTCGCGCGAACCATGGATGCCGTGCGCTGGGCCAACGAGATTGGCCTTCCCGTACAGATCAACACCACGTTCAGCCGCAGAAACATTGGTGAAATCGACGCCATTGTCGCCCTGATGGAACGCCTCAAAATCACTTTGTGGAGCGTCTTCTTCCTCGTTCCCACAGGCCGCGGCAAGCTCAACGACCTTCTCAATGCCGAAGAGTTTGAAGAGGTCTTCGCCAGGATCTACAGCCTGGCAAAGACAGCCAGTTTCGACATCAAGACGACCGAGGCCCAGCATTACCGGCGCTTCCTGCTGCAGCAGCGAGTAGCTGAGAGAAAGGCAGGCTGCCAGGATGCCGTTGCGGAAAAAGTTGCCGACACCATCGGCCGTGCGCCGCGCGGCTTGAATGACGGCAAAGGATTCGTCTTTATCTCCCACACCGGCGACGTCTTTCCCAGCGGCTTCCTGCCGCTCGCAGCCGGCAATATCCGGCAGCAGCCATTGAGCACCATCTATCGTGAATCGCCGCTCTTCCTCAATTTGAGAAACACGGCAATGCTGGAGGGAAAATGCGGAGCCTGCGAGTTCAAAGAGGTTTGCGGCGGCTCACGCGCCCGCGCCTATGCGCTCACAGGCAATCCCTACGGCGAAGAACCCTGCTGCTCTTACATCCCCAGGAATTACATTCCTCCATTGCCCGGGCTGAAGACAGCATCTAATCTCCATGTATTGCAGGGAGCCTAAGATATGGGAATACAGATTGGCGCCAAACCCGACAGCGGATTCGATGACCCAATCGGAATGCTCACCGATTGCCACCGGCGGATCGAACGCTTCCTTCACATTCTCTGCCTCGTAGCCGAACGCGCTCGCGGCCGAGCCCTGACCGCGGAAGAGACGGAAGCAGTCGAAGCCGCGCTTCATTATTTCCAGGAAGGCGGCCGGCGGCATAATGCCGACGAGGAAGACTCCCTCTTCCCGCGGCTTCGCACCCAGAGCAGCAACGAAGATTGGCAGGATGTAGCCGCGCTGGTTAGCGATCATCGCCATGCAGACGAATTGCATGCCGCCGTAGAGGCTCTCTACCGTGCATGGATTGCCGCCGGACGTCTGACCGCTGAGGAAGCGGAGAAAATCCTGACTGCGACAAACCAACTCCGGCAACTCTATGAAGCGCACATCCGAACCGAAGAAGAGATCGTATTTCCGCGTGCCGCCAGGCTCCTCGACCGCAGCGCTGTAGCAGCCATGGGACAGGAGTTCCGCACCCGCAGGGAATAGGTATCCTCCGGTATAGTCAGAGACTTTACGCTGCGTGGCCCTCAACGGGATCAGGATGCGAGTCGCAACACCTCGATCGTAACTGGCAGGGTCTTGTAACAGGGTACGACTTGAGTCGTGCCGAATGAGCGGACAAAAGGATCGCGGGTTTTAACCCCTGCGGGCGGCTCATCGAGCCACAACCGCGGCAATCAAACCAATCGCGCTCCCCGCAAGTGTCAAGCCTCCTACCGCAAAGACTGACGCACCCCTCACATTCCGAGGTGCATCACCTCATTCGCGTTCGGTACCAGCTGCATATAGATATGGCGCGGCAAATTGGTGTGCCAGTGGTTCGTGGCTCTCGCAATCAGGACCGCCCCCAGGAAAATGTAAGCGAGCACACCGGCGATCAGAATGGGGCGCACCGCCCGGCGCAGCCACCGGTTTGACACCGCCGCATTCCGCTTGGGCGGCAGCGAGAATTGCAGCGCATTCTCTGTCGAGCAGGCCGCAACGCATTCCATGCACGCTGTGCACTCCACTGACTGGATCTGTACCAGCCGGTCCACAGCCAGACCCGCCGGGCATGCCCGCGAGCACTTCCCGCAATCGATGCATGCCTCCGCATCGCGGCGGATCTTCACCGGGCTGAAGAGCGAAACCAGGCCCATCAGCGCGCCGTAAGGGCAAAGGTAGCGGCACCAGAAGTTCTGCACCAGCATGGAGCCCAATACCAGAACCACAATTACGATGGCCGCCGTTACACTCATGTCGCGGAAGAAGTTCAGCATCTTCACGTCGGCAATTAGCCCGTAAGGCGTATACAGAAAGCCCTGCAACGCCGCCGCTGACATGGTGCCCACCACAAAGACAAAGAAGCCCAGCAGCAGGTACTTAAGGCCGCGCAACGGAATGTCAACCCACTTGGGCAGGCGAAAATTGCGCCCGAATATCTTTCGGCCCAGCTTCCACAGCGCCTCTGAGAGCGTTCCCACCGGACACAGCCAGGAGCAAAACGCCTTCTTCAGCAACAGGCTTATCAGCACAAAAGCCATAAACAGAAACATCGCTGCCGGATGGATGGCCGGAATGTGGCCCGTCGTCAGGAAGAGCTTCGTGTTCATGAGCCCTGCGATGGGAAGCCAGCCCTCCACGCCGGCCGGCCTGGAAACGTACAGCGCATGCCCGCCGCGCTCGAAATAACGAACCCAGAAGTAAAACTGCACCCCGATCCAGAGGTTCAGAGCCACAAACAGGCCCTGCACAATATGCCGGATCCGCTGTGAGCGATCCGGCGTAGAACGGCGAATGAATCTCTTTTTCTCTTTGTGAGGTTGAGCCTCTGCCACCACCTGCGTGCCCATATCCATCGTCCCCTTAAACCGCAGACTAGCCGGAGGCTTGCGATCGAGCAGCGACTTTGGTCACACGAAAATCACGCGCCGCAAATCGGCGACCAACGCCAAGGGCTCCGCCTCTATGCCGAAAGTCTCTTGATTTGGGATATGCGCACGACAACGACAGGAAAGGCACCATCAAGCGCCCGAAACCGGCTCACAGACAATTCGCCCAGCATTTGGGAGGAGAAAACAGAGGCAGGTAAGAAAACAGGCAGGAATTGCAGAGACCATCTCGTAAGCTATTGAAAATAATGGTAGGCACGATTGGATTCGAACCAACGACCTCTTCCGTGTCAAACCGCAGGGATTCAGCAGAATCAGTAACTTGCGGAACCTAAACACCCTCTCAGGCACATTCAGAAACGCACGGAAACGCTTATTGTTCCCGTCGTGTTCCCACGAAACCCACGTAGGCAACCTCACAGCCACGCTGACAGGTTGGCCGCCTACGCATATCGAAAGGACAAACTGAGCACTAGTGACGGGTCTGAATGGCTTAAGGCGAGTCGTGTTAAGGTGGATGCAACACAGAGGGCTAACCTGTTGACTTCATGGGAGCAGCGCTTATCAAAAATTGCCCAAGAGCGGCCTGCTTGTTGCCCAGAATGTGGCAGTGAGCGAGTGAGGTTTCAATTCGGTTTCAAGCCGTCAGACAAACAACGGCAGGCGATTGAACCTTACAAGGACTTATTCTACTTCGGATATAACTCGGGATGCTGTCCTCCCAGGCCGAACAGCCCAAGGGTATTAGAGTCGTGGACTTGCCGAGCGTGCGGAGAAAGTTGGGATGAAGTCTTTTACCACAGGCAAAACACCAACACCCTAGTTCGGAAGATGCGTGACACAGACAATACGGTGGTGGAATCCAAGCGTGCACTTACAGAACCGATAGAGCCCACATCTGAAGTCAACATCCCAGTTGGGCAGCTTAACGCCCTGCTGGAAAGAAACACGCAACTTGAGAAGGAAAAGAGAAGAAGCTTCTGGTATCAATTGAACCAGAGTCTTCACCATCCCGGAGACAGGTTGACTTGGAGCATGGTGTTCTTCGTGATTACTATTGGGCTCACTTTGCCCTTTCTGCCGGGCGGTGCGGCATTTGTTCTCTCGGGCATGGTTGCGGGTGGATGGACGATCTTTATTCACGAGAAGAAAGATTAGGCGAGGAGAGCGAAAGACGCTTAAGGACTGCCAGCGGGATCTTGAGAGGCGGTGACCAATTCTCCCTACCCCCTCGGGTCCAGCGCAGTCTACGCGGCGGCGTTCTCTCTTACTAGCTTGGCAACAGTCCCGTTGCTTATCTTCAATTCCGCTGCGATCTGGCGGAATGACCGGCACGATAACGGCTTCATAGGCACTGCAATAAGCCCAATGCCGTGTCTAGTCCTCATCACAGCCGAGCACCACCCCAAAAGCAAATTGCATTATGAACAATGGATCAGCCCCGGCTTTCTTCAGCATTCTCTTCACGCTGTACTGCAGCTCATAAGCATATTTCCCTCTCTGTCATCATTCAGATTCGAACCTACTGATACGGCCCATAATATATGCAACGAATATAGATCTTTCTCCGTCTAGAGCGTTTCTAATTTAAGTGCTGACATATCCTGAGGAAGCGAAGTAGTTGGCGCACTCGCCTGGGGAGACTGTAAGGAGGAGTTGGCCGATCTGCGCCCATAGTTCTTCGGTGGATCGTCTTGCCGCTTTTCGGAGCAGTGTTTTGAGTTTGGAGAAGAACTTTTCTATGGGGTTCAGATCGGGCGAATAGGGCGGCAGATAGAGCACGGTGGCACCGGCCACGGCGATGGCTTCCTGAACCCCGTCCACTTTATGACTGCTCAGATTATCGAGGATGACGATGTCGCCGCTGTGAAGTGTGGGGCACACAAACTGCTCCACCCAAGCCACGAACAACTCACCGTCCATGGGTCCGTCCACCACCATGGGAGCGGTCAGTTGATGGCGGCGCAGGCCGGCGACAAAGGTCGTCGTTTGCCAATCGCCGAGGGGTGCCGAACCGATGCATCGAGTGCCTCTGGGAGCACGGCCATGGCTTCGCGTCATGTTGGTCGTGGCCCAGGTCTCGTCAATGAATACAAGCTTCTCGACGTCCATCGCCGGCTGCGCTTCACTCCATGCGCGCCGCGCCGCCTGCACGTCCTCGCGCTCTTGCTCGCTGGCGTGCAGCGTTTTTTTTGAAGGTCAGATTCCACTTGTTCAACTGGTGCCAAAGAGCACCAATTTTGGTCGCAATACCCTGCAACGCCAACCGCTCTCGCAACTCCTCCAGAGTCAGCCCAGGCTCGGCTGCGATCCAGCGGCGCAAAACGGGTTCCGCCTCCTCTAACCGAGACCGGCGATGGCCGCCGATCTGAAAGCTGCTCCGCACACCGGTCTCGTGCTCCCGGTCCCGCACTTGATAAACGTAGAAGCGGCTGACCTCAAAGCGCCGCGCCACTGCCGAGGGGCGATCCCCACGGGACAGCGCTCGAAGCACACGATCACGCAAATCCTGCGAATACGACTGCATCCGGACCCTCCCTTCAAGGGACAGGATGATTATCGCATAAATGTAGATACTTAAATTAGAAATGCTCTAAATGAGCATGGAGAAGATCGATTCACGCGGCTTACCTGATGCGGTTCTGAACGAGCGGCGACGTCGGGCCGTAAAGTTGCGCGAGGCAGGTATAGCGGTACGGCAAGTCGCCGAGCAGTGCGAACTATCGACGCACACGGTGGTGGAGGCGCACAAGGCTTTTCGCAGGGGTGGTTGGAGTGCGGTGAAGGTCAAGCGTGGCGGCCGCCCGGTCGGCAGCGGTCGGCAGTTGACCGCCGAGCAAGAAGAGAGGATTCAGCAACTCATTCAGGACCGCACGCCGGACCAGTTGAAGCTGGCTTATGCGCTGTGGACGCGCCAAGCGGTGAGCGAGTTGATCGAGGCCGTGTACAACGTTCGGCTCACAGTGCGCAACATGGGCAAGTATCTGAAGCGCTGGGGATTCACGCCGCAACGGCCACTGAAGAAAGCTTACGAACAGTCGCCCGAAGCGGTTGCGAAATGGGTCAACGAGGAGTATCCAAAGATCGCTGCGCAAGCCAAGCAAGAGGGCGCTGAGATTCAGTGGGGTGACGAGACAGGCCTTCGTTCCGATGATGTGCGTGGCCGCAGTTATGCGCCGAAGGGAAAGACTCCCGTCGTGCTGGCCAACGCCAATCGCGCGAAGCTGAGCGTGATTTCGACGGTGACCAACAAGGGCCAGATGCGCTGGAAGGTCTTCTCGGGCGCTTTGAACGCCACGGTTCTGATCGGCTTTATGAAGCGGATCGTGCATGGACGGGAGAAGAGAGTCTTCCTGATTCTCGACAACCTGCGGGTGCATCATTCGAAGGCTGTGAAGAAATGGCTCGCGGAAAACGAAGAGAAGATCCAGGTTTTTTACTTGCCCAGCTACTCGCCGGAACTGAACCCGGACGAGATGCTCAACGCTGACTTGAAGCAGCATGTGACCAAAGCTGCTCCTGCCAGAAACAAGATCGCCCTGACCCGCACTGCCATCGGCGCTCTGCGCAGCATCCAGAAACAGCCAGACCGGGTCGAAAACTACTTCGGACAGAAAGACGTATGTTATGCCGCCGCGTAGCAATACTTCAGGGCCGGATCAATATAAGGGTGCACGGCTTTTCTTTGGCCGTATCCACTCAAAACTGGTCAATTCGCGGTTTTCGATCTTGCCGTTATGCCCGCCGGAGGCTCGATAGAGCCCCGGCGGACACACTACGCCCCTTGCGGGGACACCTGCAAATTGATCTTCGCCAGCCTCCTGCGGTGCTGGTAGATATTGACCAAGGCAAAGGCCGCACACAGCCATTCGTGGTTTTTCTTCAACCCGCGATAGCGCACCTTGGTAAAGCCGAAGACGCGCTTGAGAATGCGAAACGGCCACTCCACCTTGGAGCGCACCCGGGCCTTGGTCCGGTTCTTGCGCTTCTGCACTTCATCGACACCGGCCTTGGTCTTCACCCGGCGGCTGGTCATGTCCTGGGCGGCAGGCGCAGCTTCACGAATCGCCTCGGTCTTTCCCTGGTAACCGGCATCGCCCCAGACCTTCCTCTCGTCGCCGTGCAACAGGTCGGGCAGCATGTGAACATCGGAAACGCTCGCCGCCGAGGTGCACACCGAATGCACAACCCCTTCCCTGGAATCGACGCCGATGTGCGCTTTGGCGCCGAAATACCACTGATTCCCTTTGCGGGTCTGATGCATCTCCGGATCGCGCTCCTTCTTCTCGTTCTTGGTGGACGAAGGTGCGTGGATGATGGTCGCATCCACAATGGTCCCGGTGGTGATCCGGATGCCGCGAGTGGCCAGATACAAATTCACCGCATCCAGCATTTGGCCGCCCAGTTCGTGTTCTTCGAGCATGTGACGGAAGTTGAGAATGGTGGTCTCGTCGGGCACCGGAGCCCGGCCCAGATCGATGCCTGCAAAGCGCCGCAGCACCGGCGATTCGTAAAGCGCGTCTTCGACCGCAGGGTCCGAGAGCGCGAACCACTGCTGCAGAAAATAGACTCGTAGCATGATGTCGAGGCCTACCGGCTTGCGGCCCATCTCCCCCTTTGAGTAATGCGGCTCAACCAGCGACAACAACTCAGCCCAAGGCATGACGGCATCCATTTCTTCCAGAAACTGTTCGCGCCGGGTCTTCTTCGAGTAACGTTGAAACTCTGCTTGATGGGCCAATGTCATTTGCCGCATGCCTGATCGATCTCCCTGACTCCACATTACCTGCATCAGTTGTGGATCGGGGAGTTCTTCAGAGGTTCCTTAGAAAGAGTTGGAGAATCGACAGTCTTCAGGTATTCAATGAAATCGGACTCGGACATTCAGCGTCATATCGCTCCTGGTGTGAGATGTCCACAATTGTTGCATCAAAGGCCAGCATGCGTCCCGGTTTTTCGCGGCGCTGTGCTGACGTCCACCGCCATTGCTTTTTTCGGTCCGCTGGCCGGCCAGCGAGTTCGAAACATCGCGGCCTGTCCCAATCAAAGTTGCTGTGAGTGGTTGACCGGCAATGCAGAGACTACGCCGCTGTAGACGATGAGGCACACCGTTGCTACGATCGCTATTTCAGTATCGCCAGCATCCGAAACTTATCGGGACTCTCTATTCCGTGGCGGCTTGCGAATTGGCTCCTGATCCGGGAATGCTCTTCTGTTTGCCGAGACGATACACCCGCACGTAATCGACCAGCATCCTCTCGGGGAAATGTGTTGTCGCGTCAGGATTGCCCGGCCAATATCCGCCCACGGCAAGGTTCAACACGATATAGAACGGATGATCGAACGCCCACCGCTTATTTGCCGGCAGGTCAGACGCTTTCTGGGTTTCATAGAGATGGTTATCTACATAGAAGCGGATCTCTTTCGGCTCCCATTCGATGGCGAAGACATGGAAACCGTCGCTGAACCGCGCATCGCCGGGCAGCGTGTATGTCGCGCTCAGCGGGTTTGTGCCAGAGTAGCCAGGACCATGGAGACTTCCGTGTATCGTGGATGGCTCAAAACCGACATTTTCCACGATGTCGATTTCGCCGCATGCCGGCCAGCCGATCTCCTTGTAGTCGCTGCCCAGCAGCCAGAAGGCCGGCCAAAGGCCTTTGCCTTTGGGCATCTTGATGCGTGCTTCAATGCGGCCGTATTGCACATTGAAGCGGCCTCGGGACTCGAGGCGCGCCGAAGTATATTTGCGCTTCTGTCCGTCCGGTCCTGTAAAGGTTTCCTTTCGTGCCGTGATTACAAGATGTCCGTTTGCCTCGTGCACATTCGCTGGCCGGCCGGTGTAATATTCCAACTCCCGGTTACCGTAGCCGGAGTCATTCGTTACCACATCCCATTTTTTCGGGTTGGGCATACTTCCATTCGGACCATTGAACTCGTCTCCCCACACCAGCGTGCGGTCGATTTTGACTGTATCCGCGCTTCGAACAGCATGCGCGGATTTGTGCTGGCAAAAGGCTGCCGGGAACGACAATGCAGCCGCCAACAGGAGTGCCAGCCCTCCAATCTCATATCTAGTACGCATCATTGCGAATCCCTCTTTCAAAAAATCTGGAACAGCTCAAGAGCTGAATTCTGTAAAAAGTAGCCTTCGATATCCGGCACTCAATTGGTGTAAAGGCGCACATAGTCCACCAGCATCTGAGCTGGGAAGGTAGTGCCGGCGTCGGGGCTTCCAGGCCACGAACCGCCCACGGCAAGGTTGATGATGATGAAATTGGCGCCGGAGTCGAATGGCCAGACCGCGCCGCTGAGTCCGCTCAAGCTCGATGCGGTATAGGTGACGTAGGGCGTGGTCGGGTCGTCAATGTAATACGACACCGTTCCCTTGCTCCAGATCATGCCGTACGTGTGCCAGCCTGCGGCGGTCTCTCCGGTGTTGAAGTTGTAAACCGTTCCCAGATTCGTGCCCGTAAAGCCTGTCCCATGGATCGAGCCTTCGTTCCAGTCCGGCGTAGTGGCAGCGTTTACACGCTCCAGCACGTCCATCTCGCCGCATGCCGGCCAGTTCACGGTTGAGATGTTGTTGCCCAGCAGCCAGATCGCAGGCCACAGTCCCTGTTGCTCCGGAACCTGGGCGCGCACCTCGAGGCGACCGTACTGCAAGCTGAAAAGCCCCTGCGTCTTGAGCCGTGCTGAGGTGTAGACGCCGCTCGAAGGCTGCTGCGCTACGACGTGCAGATAGCCGTCTGTGCCGACGTACGCATTGGGGCTGGAGGTGCTGCACGGCGAAACCGAGGAGTTCCATCCGCAGTACGTTTCCAGCTCGCTGTTGCCCCAGCCGCCTGCTCCTGTGTCGTAGGTCCACACTGCGGGGTCAGGCTGCGCGTTGGAGCCGGTGGTGTTGTTGAACTCGTCAGACCAGACCAGCGTGTCCGGCGCAATATTCAGCGAGAAGGTCTGGCTGGTAACGCTGCTGGCCGTCTCGCCGGACACCGTGGCAATGGCCTTCACCGTGGCGTTTGACGCCAAAAGAAACGGCGCCGCGTATAACTGCGATGAACTGGTGGGCGTGGAACCGTCGAGCGTGTAGTAGATGGTGGCGCCGCTTGTACTCGTCGAGAGTGTGACGATCATGGCGCCGTTCTGCGCCGCGGCGGTGGTAATCACAGGCGCCGCGGCCTGCTGGCTGGTAACGGGCGTAGTTGCACCGGCGCCGCCGCCACCGCAGCCGATGAATAAGAGCGCACCCGCCACAAGAGAGAGTGGAATGTGCAACCGAAAGAACTGAACCATGGAGACGTTTCCTCTTTGTGTTGATTTGGATCGCTTCAGCACTCAAAGATCAGGCCCCGCGCTTGAGCGAAGCTGTGCATCGTAGCCTGGGGCAGCCGTAGTACGACTGCCCCGGGTACCGCGGGCAAATCAAGTTAGAAGGTGAAGCGGGCGCCGAGCTGGCCAACGCGTCCGCCAAGGCCTCCATAGCCCAGGACCTTGCCGAAGTTCGGGTCCGCCATATTCGTCACCGGTCCGGCAAGCTGATTGCGGTTGAACACATTGAAGAACGACAGGCGGAACGTCAGGTTATAGTGCCGGTCCGGTCCCATCGCCACACCCTTGTGAACGCTCATATCTTCCGTAGCCAGGCCCGGGTTGCGTATCTGCGACAGGAAGTTTCCTGCCGTGCCCAGATCGCCCTGCGCGGGATTCTGGAAGCAGTCCTGATTCAGCCAGGTCTGATTGACATGGGGGCTGCCGGAAGTGAGTTTGCAGCCGGACGACAGATTCACGTAGACGGAATTGAAGCCCGGGTAGGAGTTTGTGGAATGCAACTGGATGGGCGTGCCGGTGCTGTAGTGGAAGCTGCCGTCAAGGCTCCATCCGCCGATCAGGTAGTCCATGGGCGCGCTGTCGTTGCTGAACAACGCCCTGCCACGGCCGAAGGGCAGATCGTACATCACGTAGCCCTTGACGATGTGTGTCATGTCGAACGAAGAGATGCCCTTGGCTTCGTCCTTCAAGTCGTAGATGTTCTGCAGGCTGCCCGTTCCCCAGAGTTCTTCAAAGGCGCTGTCAACGTCGCCATGCACGCGGGACCATGCGTAGCTGCCCATCAGCGAGAGGCCATGCGCGGCGCGCCGTGTAACGCTCAACTGCAGGCTCTTGTAATCGGAGTTACCCAGCGGAGGACCAACCGTGAACAGAGGCCCGTAGGAGACCGCGACCTGCGGATAAGGCGTGATGCCCTGCCAGCCTGGTCCGCTGTAACCCCAGTAGGGGTTCTGCACGTAGGAATCTGGGAACTTGCCGTTCAGCACGTAGTTCCGCATGTTGGCCACGGTGGGTTGATTGGTGAGCAGAGTGCCGCTTTGCAGGTGGTAGCTGTGGCTCTGGATCCAGTTCACGTCAACGCGGGTGGACGCGTCCAGTTCGCGCTGCACGCCAACGCTGTACTGCTGCGTGTTACCCGGCGTCAGTGACCGCGGATCGATGCTGACCACGCCCCACTGCGTGTAATCCGGTGTCTTCACCTGTGACAGTACCGGCTGATATCCGTTATCCCAGTTGAAGTTCGACTCGGAGCTGTGCTCGTAGAATCCGGGGTTGCCCGTCTGCTGGTAGGGGAGGCCGCCCCAGGTGTTCATGTTCAGCGGCGCGTAGAAGACGCTGAAGTTCCCACGCACCACCGTCTTTTTGGTGAGCATGTAAGCAGCGCCGATGTGGGGCGCGTAGTTGTAAAAGTTCTGCCGGCGCTCGAACGACTGGCTACCGCTGGTCAGGTACTGATACTCGCCCATCTCGTTGGTCACCGGGTTCTTTGCATCGAGCACGAAGCTTGACCAGTGTCCGTACTTCTCCTTGTACCGGCTGTTGAAATCCCAACGCACGCTCATGTTCACGGTCAGCTTTGGTCCCACTTTGAATTCGTCGATGGCATACCAGGAAAAGGCCTTGCGGCGCCCATACTGCGGGTCGTTCGGCATCTCCGTGGCCAGGTAGACGTCGCCAAGCAGGAAGCTGGCAAAGGAACTGCCGAGTTCGTTGTAGGCATTGAAGTCGTACCAGGCAGGCGCCGTCGAGGTCGGATCAAAGGTGATGTTGTTGAAGGTTCCCGTGTCAGGGTGGCTGTTGAACTGCATGGCGCGGAACTCCACGCCCAGCTTGATGTTCTGCCGCCCGTGGTTCCATACCACCTGGTCGTTGTAGATGTAGGTATTGCCGGCATAGTAGTCATTGAACTGGCTGCCCAGGCTGGAGAAGTACCAGCCGTTCACGTTCGGACCATAGTTGGTGTACATGCCGCTGCTGAAGACGATCAGCGGGAAGTTGCCGGCGCCATCGTTGATCCCCAGTTGCTTGTCCCACCCGGCCGCCTGCGAGATGGCAATGCTCGGATTCCGGAAGCGATTGAAGGTGGCATAAACCGTGTTCACCAGGGTGGGAGAAATGATGTAAGAGTCGCTCAGGCGCGCGCCCACTGCCGTCGTATTGTGCCAGTACGAGTTCGCCATCGGCCCGCCGTACTGCGCCGTCGGCGACCACACACCGCCCTGATCGGCGTTGATGCGCGGGTAATCGTCATAGTAATACGAGCCGGCGATGTGCTGCTTGCTGCTCAGGTTGTAGTCGATCTTGATGCTGCTCTGCGTGTTGTGGAACCACGGATCGGGATTGTAGGCAGGCCCAGCCTGGTTGGGAACGATCGACCGCTCCGGCTTGTAATACTGGTGATAAAGTTGCAGGATCTTCGCGGAGGTCTGGCTGATCATGCTGGTGGGGATGTGGTTCTCAGGGAAGACGCAACCAAAATGCCCGTCTACCGCCGTGGTTGGATCCACGATTGCGCCTACGTAAATGGGCTGGCCGCAATCGTCATAGGCAGGCGTGCCGCCGTAGGTCAGCACCGGACGGTTGGTGTAAAGCAACGGACTCAGGTCGGCATAAGCCGTGGTGGAGCCGTTTGCGTCCAGGCCCATCATGGCATCGGTAGGCACCGTACGCGAATTGGGCCCCAGTGCCCACATCGCCTGCATATAGCGCTCCAGAGCGGCAAAGAAGAACAGTTTGTTCTTCACAATTGGGCCGCCGATGCCGCCGCCCCAATCGGAGAGCGAGTCGCTCTTGTGCAGGTACGCCTTCGCGTTTCCAGGATCGTTAATTGCTGCCAGCCGGTTCGAAGCGCTGAGCGCGTCCAGGCTTGTGGAGTGCACAAAACCGAACAGTGAGCCGTGGACCTGGTTGGTGCCTGACTTCATCTCGTAGCGGAAGACACCGCCGCCGCTGCGGCCCGCGTCCGCGCTGATGCCCGCCGTATCCGCCTCAAACTCCTGCACCGCCTCCATTGGCGGCTGCGACTCGCTGATGTAGCCGCCCAGTTGCGAGACGGCGGAAGTTCCATCGATCAATACTTCCTTGGTCATCGCCATGCTGCCGTCGATGTGCGAGCTGTAGTCGCTGCCCTCGGCGCCCGGCACAAAGGCGAAAATGAAATTGGAGAGGTTGCGGCTGCCCTGTACGTTCAGCGGAAGCTGGCTTACCGCTCTGGCGCTGAGGTTGGTGGAGTTGGCCGTGTTTACCGTCTGCAGCAGGGGCACTGCGGCTGTTACCGTCACCGTCTGCGTGGCGCCGCCCACCTGCAATACCGGGTCAATCTCCGCCACCTGGCTGATCTGCAGCGTGATTCCGCTGCGGTTCAGCGTTCGGAATCCGTTCTTGGAAAACGTAACGGTGTAGCTGCCAATGTGCAGACCGCCCACACGGTAGAGACCGCTGCTATCGGTAGTCGTTATGTGCGTCACGTTGGTGCCTGTATTCGTCACCTGGACCCGCACCCCCGGCACCACGGCCTGCGACGCGTCGCGTACCGTGCCGGTAATGGTCGCCAGGTCAGACTGCGCAAAGACCGGAAGGGCCAAAGCGCAGGCCGTCAGCACCATCAATTGCAAGATTCTTCTGAACATTTCTGCTTATCCTCCATAAGGCCGCACGCAATTTGCGGGCGGTACGCTGTACTTTTCTCCGGCTTCTTGGCTGCATTCTCCGGCCGGATTCCGAGCTCAACTACCTGAGCAGGCACATTTATGTCACTTCTCTGAAAAAGATCGATTTCCCCCGTGATGCTCTCTTCTCTTGCCGATCCTGCCGGTTGCCCCATTAAATTGCAGGAACCTGATGTGCCGGAGTCATGCTTGTCTTCCACTCCGGTACATTGCCCTCCTGCGCTCCGTATTCGGGAGTGCGCGGTCGGTCAGCCAGCCGCCGTAGCGAATGCAACTCTTCAATCTCCCTGGAACATTGCGTATTCAACCTGCGCCAACATACGGCTGAATACGTAAGGGCAGATAAATTTACCGGTAGCGGAGCTGGGGTCTAAGGGTAATCGCGGCATCCGGTAGTCCATCCGCCCGGCAGCAGTCCGCTTTCGAGTGCCCGGCAGCGTGCTTCGCCCAGAGAGAAAGGGCCACCTCTCCGGGTCGCAGGACGCCACGGAACCGCTCCCCCGGAAAGGCCAATCTCCTTGTGCCTCCGCACGTTGAGGTCCCTGGTTTCAGTCTGGAATTTGTCTCGGAAAGGGAAGCGTCCACCCGAATCGGAGTGTGGACGGGTATGCTTCCAGCGGCGCGATGGCATCTCATCCCACGAAGAAGCCATGAGGGGAAAACAACCCCGGATTTACGGGTAAATCCGGGGTAAATCGGGCCCGATTTACGCCAGGAACACACGAGTTACCCGCCCGTGACCTCAAACGGTGCCGTAATCTGCGATCGATTTCCACTGATGGTTGTCGCCGTAATCGTCACCTTATAGTGCCCCGGCGGAGCCGTGGTCGGCCCCTTATCTGAGAACGACTGCGTGGAAAGCGTCAACGTATCTTCCTGTGAAAGCGTGTCTGAGAAGTTGACCACCGAAGTGGCCAGCGAGCAGACGGCCGTGGCGGGCACCGTCGAGCAGGCGAGCAGCACCCTCCCGGAGTATTGCCGGGCCTCCAGGTTTACGATGCTGGTCACAGAAGCTCCCGCTTTCACCTGCACCGGTTGCCACTGGATACGCGGCGCCGGGACCTCCGGGATTTTGTATACCCGAACGTAGTCCACCAGCATGTCCGCCGGGTTCGGGGTCGAGGCATTCGGATTCCCCGGCCACTCTCCCCCCACGGCCAGGTTCAGAAAGAGTGAGAAAGGACGGTTGAAGACCCACTGCGCGACGCCCGGAATCTCGTTCTTATCCTGCACAAAATACACATTTGCCGGGTTATCCACATAAAACTGGATCATGCCTGGCGACCAGATGATGCCGTAGGTGTGAAAGCTGCTGTCATTCACCTGCCCGCCGTCCGGCAGCATAAAGTCATGCCACAGCCCGTTACCGCCGGAATAGCGCGGCCCATGGACAGTGGCGCGGATCATGCGTGGTCCCAGCCCGTTGGCGCCCGGCGTCAGGGAGACGTTCTGCACAATGCCCACGGAGCCCGACGCCGGCCAGCCGACCTTGTTGAAGTCCGCGCCCAGCATCCAGAACGACGGCCACAACCCCGGGCCCACGGGCATTTTTATCCGTGCCTCGATCCGCCCGTACTCAAAACTCTTCAGTCCGCTGGTTGTCATCCGGGCCGATGTCCAGTTGCCCTGCGCATTGCGCTCAGCCCGCAGCACCAGGTGCCCCGCGCCGTCAAGAAACGCATTGGGCCGCCTGGGATTGCACCCGCGAGGATTATCGCCGCGAGGAGCGCAATAAATCTCCAGTTCGCCGTTGCCCCAACCGTTGTTATTGCCCGTCTGGTAAGTCCACTTTGCCGGATCGGGCGTCTGCTGCGCCGCCCCGTCAAAGTCGTCGCTCCATACCGGCGTTCCCCAGTTGAACGAGTGGTTCATCATGGTCGCGGGATGCTCGCCGCGCCTTCCCACAAACACTCCCGCTGCAAAAACCACCACCAGCGCCAGCAGAACCAGGCCGGCCTGCAAAACCACCCGCCGGTGCGCCGCCAGCCAGCGCATGGCGCCCGCCGGCGCCTTTTCGCCGTTCTCTTCTCCCGTGTCGATGGCCTGCGCGCCGGGCTGCGGAGCCCGCACAAACTGCGGAACATAATGCCCCAGCGGCAGCACGATCTGGAGCGGACGATTCTGCCCGTCGCCCGCGTAAATCTCGCTCAGTTTCTTGCGCAGTGCCCGCGCTGTTACGCGGACAATCGGATCTACATGCGAGTCGAAGCTGGCAGCCTTGCGGCCCAGCGCCTCTACCGCAATCGAATATTCGCGGATATCGTCTGACTCGCCGTCAAAGTAGCGTTTGCAGATAAAGGAAAGAAAGCGAACGAGGTTGGTGGACCGCGCCAACTCCGGATGGCGCAGGAGCCACTCCAACTCCTCGCGCTCTTCCCGAAAATTCGCGGAAGTCGAAGGTGGCGGATCGGCTTCGGAAGGCCGTGGTTCTGTCAATTTAGTCGAACTCCCGCCT
Source organism: uncultured Acidobacteriota bacterium (assembly GCA_963830225.1). GTDB lineage: Bacteria > Acidobacteriota > Terriglobia > Terriglobales > Acidobacteriaceae > Telmatobacter. The sequence continues at coordinate 637,844 of CAWHLO010000003.1, forward strand.
GATACATCCACTACCATAGCCCTGCTCTGTTTCACCAGCCTGCAGCCAGGCGCCGGAAACCCTCTTTAGTTTCTATACAAATCCAAGAGCGCTACCCAAGCCCGGCATTCCGCCTGATCATCGTTGCGGATGCTCGAAATCATAGCATCGGCGGGCCGTCGCTTGTCTCTGCTTTCTTCCCAGTATAGGTCAACTCAACTTGAGAGGAATCGCCGCGAAAACCGCTGCACTATAACCATCGATGAACTTGCCGGCGCGGCGGTTTTCGTCGGCACGGCTCCGGCTTGGTCCAGTAAACACCTTGGCCCCGAAGCTGGCCAATTCGGCCAATCTAACTGCCTTCCCTGGTGTCGCTTAGAGAGCTGACCGCCATCTATCTCGTCTCAGTTGTCCCGAAGTTGTACCGAATCCAGCGATCCCGTAAAACGTAAGCGTCAGACCAACGCATGCCGTGCTATCTGTTGGTGTTTTTGTGCCATACGGCAGGGGTAAGATCGGCGATGCGCTGTAGGGGCGTGTTCGCGAGCCCGGGCAAGATATCTGCGAGATACTCGCGCACGGGGATTTTGAGACGACGGCAGCTTTCGATCACAGAGACGATTGCGGCTATTCGCGGCCCGGCCTGCTCACTCCCGATATGGATCCAGTTGCCCCTGCCGACTGCGATGGGCCGCATCGAATTCTCGGCAAGATTGTTGCTGAGCTCCAGTTCGGGATGATCGAGGAAGCGGATCAGCTTTTTCCAAAGAGCAAGCGTGTATCTGCAGGCCTGGCCGGCAGCGCTGCCGGGCAGCACCGTCTTGCTCATTTCCAGGATGTGAGTGCGGATCTCGGCGAGTACTGGTGGAGCTTTCTGGTGGCGCAGAGCATGCCGTGCGGCATGATCCATCTTTTCGTCCCGCGCCTGGGCATCGATGGCGAACAACTCGTTGATCAGTTCCACCGCGCGGATGGACGCGGCATCCTGCTTGTTGAGTTTGACCGCATCCACGAAGTATCTCCTGGCGTGGCTCCAACAGGCCGCGTGCACCATCTTCGGACCGCCCACGCGATCGTATGCGGCGTATCCATCCGTTTGCAGAAGTCCTTCGAAGTTGCCGAGGAAGTTCAGCGGTCCCTCGCGTTTGCGGCTCATGCGGAAATCAAAAACCGTCATACCGCCCGGCGTTCCGTACTGCCAGAGGTAAGCCTGATGGTTGGTGCCGCTGCCGTCGTGCGTCTGCACATCGACCGGAGTTTCATCCGCCTGGATGTAGCTTCCAGCAAGCAACTGGCTGCGCATGGCTCCCGCGACCGGCATCAACATCTCTCCGATCGTCATCACCCATCCGCACATCGTGGCCCGGCTGATATCGATGCCCGCATCGCGCAATAAAGCTGCACTTTGACGATAAAGTGGGCTGTGGTCGCAGTATTTGTTGACGACCGTGTCGATGATCACTCGGTCCGACACCAGGCTCTTCTCGATGATCCGGACAGGAAGAGGCGCCGCCGTCACGCCCTGCTCGGGACAGGTTTTGCAGGCCCGCTTCTCGCGCTTGATCACCTTGACGAAATATCGTGCCGGCTCGACATCCAGCACTTCGCTCACTTCATATCCGATCACCGAGGTGTCGCGGCCGCAGTTGCCGCATACGCACTGTTCCGGAGTGCAGGCAATCACCCACTCCACACGGGGAAGATTCGCGGGCAGCGTCTGGCGCCCGGGATGCTGGCGCTTCTTCCGTTCCGAAGCAGGTGGCGGAGCCTTGCGCTCGCTCTCGGCAATCACCTCTTCGCGACTGACTCCGGGCTCTTGTTCCAGTAACTCCAACTGTAAGCTGCTTAGCTTCTCGCTGCCCGAACCATATTTTTGGATCCGCTGCAAACGAAGACGCTCTTCGAGAACCTGGATCTTTAACCGCGCGTACTCGAGTTCTTTCTTCTGCGACGCAACCTGCTCCTCCAACTGCGCGATGATCGCAGCCATGAAGGATTCCGAATGCGGAGGAAGACCAGGCTCAGAAGGCGTGCTCACGATGCTTTTTGAATAACAGATTTTCTTGTGGATAAGTATGCGAAATGTGCGGTATTTATGCGGTTTTCAGTGACTCTATTGGTTCTTCTGCCGCAGGCTTGCGAAACCACTTCCGCCGCTCGGTCTGCGCCAGATCAATGCCACCCAAAAGCAGCGCCAGTTCCTCGTGACTCAGTACCATTTTCTTCACGGCGCTGTCGGCATCGGGCCAGCGAAAACGGCCGCGGTCGAGTTTCTTCGCACACACCCAAAGACCGCTTCCGTCATATACAACCAGCTTCAGCCGATTGCGCCGCGCATTCGTGAACAGGAAAACATGGCCGCTCGTGGGATCGCATTCCAGCCTGTCGCGCACCAGACCGTAAAGACCATTGAATCCCTTGCGCATGTCGGTCGCGCCAGTCGCCACGTAAACCCGCGTGGCTGGTCCAAACCCGAACACCGCCTACGTCCTGTCCAATACAGCCAGCAGGCGATCCAACGTCTGTGCATCGAATCCTCGATCCACTTCGATCCGACGCCCACTGCGTAGCTCAACAACCAGGACGCCATCGCGGGCTTCCCCCTCAGCATGTCGTGAAGGCGACGAGACCACTTCCACTGGCAGCAGAGTTCCGGCTCCCGATTGCGGCTTGCCTTACACGCGTCGACGATACTTATCCAGCGTGCCTACAGCCAAGCCACGCTGCTGGCAAAATGCCGCCCGCATTAAACCACTCGCTTCAAATTCCGCAACCAGCGCCTCCACCTCAGCGCGGCTACGCCGCTTCCGCACCACTCCCGCTTCGCTCATAAGTCCAGTGAATCACTAAACCCAGCGACAGAACAGGATGCGTTGCTCAGACGGATACCTTTATACGTCTTCGGTGTCCGGACAGGTAAGTATCCCCCGGCAGAGCCGGGGGCCTTATTTGTGTGAGCCGCTCAAAGCGGCTTGAGCGGGGTCGCTAACGCGGCCCCGGTTGATGTTGGGCCACCTCATCGGTGGCTGGTCACTTCCACAGGTTGAGCTGATCCAGCCGCCTGTCTTCCTGTTCCTGGTTGCGAATGTACTCCCGGATCGCTGTCTCATCGCGGCCTATCGTCGACACCATATAGCCCCGCGCCCAGAAGTGCTGTCCTACAAAGTTCTGCTTGCGCTCGCCGTAGACCCGCGCAAGGTGAATCGCACTCTTGCCTTTGATGTACCCCACCACTTCCGACACCGCATACTTTGGCGGAATCGATAGCAGCATGTGCACGTGGTCTGGCATCAGATGCCCTTCTTCAACATGGCTCTGCTTCCGCTCGGCCAATCGTCGAAACACCTCGCCCAAATGCGGTCGCAAACTCCCGTACAACGTCTTGCGCCGACACTTCGGGATGAAGATCACGTGGTATTTGCACTCCCACTTCGTGTGGCTTAAACTCTCATACTCGTCCATCCGGAAACTCCTCCTCGTGTGCTTGGCGGCTCACGTTCTGGAGTTTCTTGGGTGGACTCCCGGAAATGTCAAACTGCTACTGCCACCCCGGCACAGCCGGGGGGCCTCCCTTGGTTAGCTAGCCCTAATACTGTTCACTTAACGAATTCTGTGGCATTCTGTACTTGAGGTACAGGAGGGTCGCATTGGCGCGAACAGTTGCCGAACTTCCAGCCGGGGTGCGGATCACGGACTACATCAGCCTTGGCGTGATGAGCAAATCATTTCCTGCCGAGGCCATTGAAGGGGTGTTGGCGCGTACAGGCAGGGCGAGCCTTCGTCAGCGGGACCTGCCGGCACACGTGGTGGTGTACTACGTGATTGCCCTGGCGTTGTATATGCAGTCGTCATATAGGGAAGTGTTGCGTTGTCTGCTGGAAGGCCTCCAGTGGCTGCGCGATCCCTCGGCGCGGTTGCGGGTAGCGGGCAAATCGGGTATTTCTCAGGCCCGCACGCGGCTGGGCTGGGAGCCGCTGCGGCAGTTGCACGATGAGCTGGTCCAGCCGATTGCGGTTCGCGGCACACGGGGCGCCTGGTACCGGGAATGGCGGCTGGTGAGTCTGGATGGCAGCACCTTGGAGGTGGCGGACGAGAAGGTCAACGACGAAGCTTTCGGCCGCCCCGGAGCCAGTCGGGGTTCCAGCGCCTATCCGCAAATTCGCTTTGTGTCCCTGGTGGAGAACGGAACGCACGTGCTGTTCGGTAGTCAGATGGACAGCTATCGAACGGGCGAAATCACACTGGCCAAAGCGGTGCTCCCGCGCCTGGGCAAGGGCATGTTGTGCCTGGCCGATCGGAATTTCTTCGGCTTCGCCTTATGGCAGCAGGCGCGGGCCACGGGTGCAGACCTGCTGTGGCGAATGAAAAAGAACATGCGCATGGCCCGCGAGCGTCCTCTCGCCGATGGCTCCTATCTGAGCCATGTCTATCCTTCGGAGCGCGACTGGCGGCACAAAACCAACGGCATCGCGGTGCGGGTAATCGACTACCGACTGGAGGGGATCGAGGGCGCCGAGCCGATCTACCGGCTGGCGACCACCATCCTCAACCCCGACAAGGCTCCGGCCAGCGAACTGGCCGCCCTCTATCACCAGCGCTGGGAGATAGAGACCGCCTTCGACGAACTGAAGACGCATCTACGCGGAGCGCACATCGTGCTACGCAGCAAGACTCCCGATCTGGTGCGGCAGGAATTCTACGGTCTCCTGATGGCTCACTTCGCTATCCGCGGCCTGATGCACGAAGCGGCCTTGAAAGTCCATGAGGATCCGGACCGGCTCTCCTTCCTTCACGCTGTACGCGTTGTCCGCCGCAAACTGGCCGTCTATCCCGCTATTCCCCCCTCGGAAGAAGACGGCATTTCATGAAGCCGTTCTCTACGAAATCCTCCAGGAACGCGTCATCTCCAGCCGCCATCGGCGCAATCCCCGCGGCGTGAAGCGCAAAATGAGCAACTTCCCTCTGCGCCCTCGCCACGCTGTGCCCATACCATCCATCGACATCGGGAAAGCGATTAGGATACTTAAGTGAACAGTATTAGGGCTAGCCGTTTTTGCGCAAATCGGCCCAGTATCCCGGTGGAGGCGCGCTCGGCCTAAGTCGTTTTAGATCAGTGGGAGGTGGGAAAGTTGTACTGCAAATTTTGGAAGATTTTTCCGCCCCCTACATTTGGGTTTCTTGATGATCCATGGCGGGGCGACTATGGGAACTGTTGTCCGGCGTTAAGCCATCTTCAGGACAATCTTCCCGATATGCGTGCTCGATTGCATGTGTTCGTGAGCCCTTGAACGTCCTCCAGGGCAAACACGGAATCCAGGATCGGCCGTACTTTGCCTTCGCGCACCAGCGGCCAGAGATACTTTTCGACTTCGTCGCGCAGTTGCGTTTTCTCTTGTACGGAACGCGAACGTAATGTGGATCCCGTTATGGTCAGCCGTTTCGCCATCATTGCCCGCAGGTCCAATTCCACCCTGGCGCCGGCAACGGTGGCGATATGTACGAGGCGGCCATCCTTTGCCAGCACCTTGATGTGCTTCGCAAAGAAAGTCACCGCCAACCATGTCCAGAACGACGTCTACGCCGTTTCCGCCGGACCACTCGAGCGCTCCCGCCTCCCAGTTTCATCGCGATAACAAAAGGCGCGCTCGCAGCCCAGGCCCAGCAGGAATTCGCACTTTTTCTGCGAGCCAGCTGTCGCCGCAACTGTTGCACCAAAGGCTTTCGCAGCCTGGATGGCAAATGTGCCGATGCCACTTGTTCCACCCTGCATCAGGAACCGGTCGCCTGCATGAATTCGCCGCAGATGGAAGAGGTTTGCCCATACGGTGAATGCGGCCTCAGGCAATGATGCCGCGGCCACAAGTTCCATATTCTCCGGGACGGGCAGACAGCATCCGCTGTGTGCCACACAATAGCCGGCATATCCACCGCCCGGCACCAGAGCGCATACCTTGTCGCCAATTTTCCAGCGTTGTTCGGTGGCGGCGCCCTGCGCCACGATTTCTCCTGCGACCTCGAGCCCGAGGATCTCCGAAGCTCCCGCTGGTGGCGGGTAGTGACCTTGCCGCTGATACAGATCTGCCCGATTCACCCCGGCAGCGGCCACGCGGATAAGCACTTCTCCGTTTCCGGGTTGGGGGGCATCCCCGGCTTCATCTACCTTGAGTACTTCCGTTCCGCCAAATCCTGCCAGTGCAATTACACGCATGCATCCAGCATAGCCGCTGTGAACGCATGAACGGATTGTTCTGCTGACACACGAGGATTGACTTCTTCTGTTTATTCGCCGTGTGTGCTATGGCGTTC
>CAWHLO010000004.1:0-341334 GCA_963830225.1 uncultured Acidobacteriota bacterium
CTTCCCGGCGCACAATAGGAATCGGGTAAGAAAAACCTCGCCCCCGGCTCCCGTCCCGGAACCCTACGAAAGGCCGGCGCACACAACGCGGCAGGCACCGCCGCCGAAAAGCGCAAAATCGCACAGCAATGCACAGGATTCAGACATCAAATACGGCTCATGTAATTGAAATAGATAGAGTTACGCAAGAAACATCGCGTTTAGCAGCAAAAAAAATGCAAAATCGCACTGGGAAACTGGGTTTTGGCTCTAACCCACTGAAATAAAAAGATCGCATACCACCCAGAAACCCATTCTCCCAGTTTCTGTGCAACTGGGAGAATGGGTGCCAGCCTTCGGCCTCCCGTTCTCCGCCACCGAAACCTTAGCTGAACAGGTCCTTCATCTTGTCAAGAATCCCCGACGAAGCCGGTTTGTTATCCACCGTCATGGACTCGCCCAACTGAGCCACCAGGTCGCGCTGCGCGCGGCTCATCTTCTTCGGAATCTGCACAACCACTTTGACCACAAGATCGCCCTTCCCCTTGTCGTTCAGGTGAGGAACGCCGCGCCCCCGTACGCGCAATTCCTTGCCGCTCTGCGTTCCTTCGGGAATCTTCAGGCTGACAGGCCCGTCGATACCGGGAATATCGATCTCCGCACCCAGAGCAGCCTGCGGAAAGCTGATAGGAATGACGCAATGCAGATCGTAGTGTATGCGCTCGAAGAAATCGTGCGTGCGGATCGAAAGCACGATATACAGATCGCCCTTGGGGCCGCCGGAGCGGCCGGCATCGCCCTCGCCCGCATAGCGGATGCGCGTGCCCTCTTCAACGCCGGGCGGAACTTTCACCTTGAGCTTGAACTCGGCCGAAGCGCGGCCCTCGCCGCGGCAGACTGTACAGGGATCGGAGATGACGGTACCGGTACCACGGCAGGCAACGCAAGTGCGGGCCACGGAAAAGAATCCCTGCTGGTAGCGGATTTGTCCGCGGCCATGACAGTGGCTGCAGGTTGTTGGTCCGCGGCCGGAGGCGCTGCCGGCACCTTTACAGGTAGGGCAGGTGTCGAGGCGGCGGAGCTTGATTTCGGTCTCAGTGCCGAAAACGGCATCCTCGAAATCGATGGTCATGTCGTAGCGCAGGTCGTCGCCGCGTTGCACACGTGAGGTGCGCTGCCCCCCGCCGCCCATGTTGAACATCTCACCGAAAAGGTCGCCAAAAATGTCGCCCAGATCGACGCCCACGCCTCCTGCGAACGGCCCGCCGCCAAAGCCCCCGCCACCGTTAACGCCGGCGTGGCCGTAGCGGTCGTAGGCGGCGCGCTTGTCAGGGTCGCTGAGCACCTGGTAGGCTTCGCTGGCCTCTTTGAACTTTTCTTCGGCCGTGTGATCGCCGGGATTGCGGTCAGGATGATACTTGAGCGCCTGCTTTCGGTACGCGCTCTTCAGTTCCTGGTCGCTGCACTCGTGGGAAACTCCCAGCACCTCGTAATAGTCGGCTTTACTCACGTAAATTTTTAGCTCCTGGCTTTCAGCTTTCAGCTCGTAGCTTCGTTGCTGTGTCTTATGGGTTCTGATTTCTCAGCGGAAGTTCGCTTCTTCATCTTTCCCTTTACGACTACCGCACTGACTGTGTGTAACCAACATGCTGAGAGCTGATGGCTGAAGGCTGCTCCTTCACTCACTCTTTTGATTCGGATTGTGGGCTACCTGAACCATGGCGGGGCGCAAAAGGCGCTCGCGAAGGCGATAGCCACGGCGAATCTCCTCGGCAACGTGCTGATCGGGAAGATCGTCGCGCTCAACGGTGCCAATGGCTTCGTGTACGCGCGGGTCGAAAGGCTCGCCGACGGCGGGAACCGGAGTGACCTGCAACTGCCGCAGCACTTCGCCCATTTGTTTGACGATGAGCTCAACGCCGGAGCGCAACTGCTCAACCGAACCGGTGGCCTTGAGTGCCAACTCAAAGTGGTCGAGCACGGGCAGAAACTGCTCGACAACGTTGCCTGTGGCATAGTCGCGGAACTCTGAGCGTTCGCGCTCAGTGCGCTTGCGGGCATTTTCAAATTCGGCCTGCAGCCGGGCGAGGCGATCCCGCAACTGGTCGCGCTCGGCCATCAACTGGTCAAATTCTGCGCGGGATACAGTCTCCTGCTGCGGCGCGGCCTCGGCTGGTTCCTGCTCTTGCGCGGCTTCGGCAGATTCCTCCGCCGTGGGAGCTCGCAGCTCGGTGGCCGGATCGATTGGAGACTCAGGCTGGACGGATTCGTCCGGTTGGCTGCTGGACACGGCTTCAGGAGAGTCCACTACAGTCAGGTCTGCGTCATGTTTGGGCATCGTTTTGTGCATCTTCCGGGAAGTCAACGGTGTGATTTTCCTCCGTTTTTCTTCATTTTAATTTGAGATACGGTTTTTCGTCCCGCAGAACGGGCGAGATGGAGCTTTCAACCTTGCTAAGGGGAATATGGCCCAAGGCTTTCCGCGAGAAGGCCCTATTCGAGACCAGTCTCAAGGATACGCCCGGAAAGGCCGGCAATATACCGCACCGATTGGATCAGCTCCTGATATTGGATGCGCGTGGGTGCGATAACGGCGACAGTTCCCAGGCTGGCGCCGCCGAGGCGGGCTGGGGCGCCGATAAGCACCAGGTCCTGCATGGCAGGCGAGGCAGCGTCGAGGCCTACGACCACGCGCACTTCCTGCTGGCGGCCGTCGACGTAGGCATTAAGCAGCTCGACCAGGCGCTGCTTGGCTTCAAGAGCAAGAAGCATCTGGCGGAGACGCTCGCGATCGATCTCGGCGTCAATGAGGTTGGCTATGCCGTCGACAAAGATGGGCGGGATGGATTCATCTCCGGCCAGGGCGCCTTTGCGGCAAAGCTCCTCGACGGAGGCGAGCAAGCGGTGATAGGCCTCGCGCTCGGCGTCCATGCGGCGGTCGATTTCAGCCCGGATGCGGTCGATTGGCCAACCGCGGAAGTTTTCATTGAGGTAGCGGGCAGCAACTTCGAGATCGTCGTGGCTCAGCTCACGGTCGAGGACTAGAACGCGGTCCTGCACGGCGCCCGCCTGGGTAACCAGAACCGCGAGGACCCGGCCGGTGGCAAGACGCGAGAAATGAATGTGTTCGAGGATCTGAGCAGAAGTGGAACTGGCTAGCGCCACACCGAGCCCACGGGAAATGAGCGCGAGAACATGTGAGGTACGCTCAAGGTAATCGTTGGCTCCGGAGACGCCAGTGAAGCTTTCTTCAATCTGGCCACGGCGGGCCTCACTGAGGGCCGAGCGGGCCTGTTCGAGGGTTTCAGCGGCATCGACAGCGGAACCTGTGACGATACGGCCGGTCTGCAGGATCTGCTCGACATAAAAACGGAAGGCGGCGGCGGTAGGAACCCGGCCTGCGGAAGTATGCGGTTGTTCGAGAAATCCCGCATCGCCGAGCTGAGCCATGACGTTGCGCAGGGTGGCCGAGCTTAAGCCTTCGCGGTTGGCGAAGAAACGGGCAAGAGCCTGGGAGGCCACTGCTTCGCCGGTAGCGATGTAAAGCTCAACGATGGCTGTCAACACCAGCCGTTCACGCGGGCTGATGCGCGTATCGGGCATCTTTCCTGCTCCCGGCGGGACCGTTACGAGACAGGCGGCCACCCGCCACGCCGAAGCTTTGGGCCATTCCCATTAAATCATTTATTTTTCAATAATCTAATGGATACGTCTCTACCCAGCCTCCATTTTATTGTAGGAATTGCGGAAAACCGATGTCAAGGCACGGGATGGACTGGATGAGGGACTTATGACGCGTGTGGCCCTCACGCGCTGGCCGGCGGTGAAGCGGAAGGTACCGGTGATTCGGGGGGGGCTATTGCGTTTTTTCAAAACCGGCATACAATCAGTCAAGCTTTTTCGGCTGTCTGAGGAGCGTTTCCCAGTTCCTCTGCCTACATAGCACGGCACGCAATCGACGGGGCATAGAGACTCCGAACGATGTAAAGCAACAAATTGAAGGCGATTCCCCGGTCCTGCGTGGCTTGTAACCAATGGAGGACCGCCATGAAGCACCCATTCCGCATCAGCTCAGTTGTTTTGCCGGCAGTAGCCTGCCTGTTATTTGCACCTCCACCGTCTCACTTTGCACCTCTGTGCCAAGCTGAATCTCCCGCGCACGCGGCCAGACATGCACGCAAGGTGGCGAAGAAGCTCGCCAAGTATCCCGACGGAACCTATCTACGTTTTGTGTTCCGCGACCACTCGGAGACTCTGGGAACTGTGGACGCGCTCAGGGCCAGCACCTTCACGCTTATAAATGCCGACACAAATGCGACAGAAACCTACCGCTACGTAGATGTCGCCCGCGTTAAGAAGGGCAGAACGTACGTGGGTGAAGGATCGGTGCCGCAGCATCGGTCGAGGTTCCTGATTCCCGTGTTTGCGGGTATTGCCGCAGCGGGCGCAGCGGCGGCGCTGGTCGGGGCGCCGTAAGGTCGCGGTTGGCCACGTCCACCGGCGAAGGGATGGAGTGTGCTCGCGTACGCAATGGACGAGTCAGGCGCCCTTTGCGGCGTGCCACGCCTTTGCGTACTTCCAATGGATGTAGACGGAGTGATTGAGGTGCTGCAGCAGACCTTCGCGGCCGTCGAGAAAGCCTAGGCGGAAGACGTAATTATAGAGAAAGGTCGCGACGGGGTTGAGGATGGCATTCCAGGCGAGCGAAGGGCGCCGACGCCCGCTCGCAACAAGCATTTCCGCGCCGATGGTGCTATAGCGGTTCATGTGCTCGATGTAGTCCTGAAGCGTTGGGTAGCAGTGGTGCAAGAGCGGATGTTTGAGCAGGCCGATGGGAGCGCTGGTTTCGAGCGTTTCATGGACTGCGCGATTTTGAAAACGCGCAGCACCGCGGCGGAAGAGGCGCAGTTTGGGATCGGGCCAATAGCCGCCGTGGCGAAGTGGGCGACCGAGAAAGTGATTGAGGCGCGGGATGCGGTAGGCGGTGAAGGAGGGCTGGCAGGCCAGGAGCGCCTGGATTTCGGCTGCAAGTTCGGAACTTACTTCTTCGTCAGCATCGAGGGAGAGGACCCAGTCAGAGGTGGCACGATCGATGGCGGCGTTCTTTTGCGCGCCAAAGCCGCGCCACGGCTCCTGGAAAACGCGAGTGCCGGCGCTGCGGGCGATCTGGAGCGTGGCGTCGGTTGAGCCGGAATCGACGACGACGATTTCCTGTGCCCAGCGCACGCTGGCCAAGGTGCGCGGAAGGTTGGCGGCCTCATTGAGCGTAATGAGGACTACGGAAAGAGTGCTGGGCATCGAGGCAAGGATAAATCAGACATCAGGGAATAGGGAGTAAGGAATAGGGAACAGGAGGTTCTTGCAGCGAGTACGCACTTGTTCAGAAAAGTGAAACGCGGCAGATAATGAGACTGTGCGAGAATCGCATCTGCTGGATCGAATGAAAGAAGAAAGTGCGGAACTTTTGAGTCTTCATCCAGACCTGGATACTTTTTCTCGCATACTGAATACTTTTTGTTGCTTTCTTGAGCCCTGAGGGCCGGAGATTGAGCTATAGTTTCTGGACAAGATGAATCTCGCTGGAGTCGATGCGCTGCAGGAACTCCGGTTCGATGTTCCATACAGTGGGAATAACAATTGATGCTCTTAGTGGCATCCTTATGAAAACCAAGGTGTCGACGCTTTTGATTCCCGCATCACACTAACCAGGAAAAAATCCAAAATTTCACTTTATCTGGACGCAGGAGGACATTTATTTTGCTCGCGAACTTCGAGATCCCCAAAGTCGCGCAGGTCTATACATGGGCCGGCCACCTTATTCGCATCGTGGCGATCCTGGTTGTCGCCTGGATTTCGGTAAGCATTATTCGTAGATGGCTACCGCATTTGCGCGAGCGAATTGTGAAGCACATGGTCGACCAGCGTGGCGGCACCGATGTGGAATTGGAGAAGCGCGCGGCGACAATCGGTGGCATCATTCGCAAGACACTGGCGGTGCTGATCTGGATTATGGCCATCATCATGGCGCTGAAAGAGGCGGGTTTCGACATTGCGCCCATTCTTGCGGGCGCCGGCATTGTTGGTTTAGCCGTGGGTTTTGGCGCGCAAAATCTTGTGCACGACGTTATATCGGGCATGTTTATGCTGCTGGAGAATCAGATTCGTGTGAATGACGTGGCGATCCTGAACGGCACGGGCGGGCTGGTGGAAGCCATCAACCTGCGCACGACGGTGCTGCGCGGGCTCGACGGCACGGTGCATGTCTTTCGCAATGGGGGAATTAGCAGCCTTGCGAACATGACGCACGGTTACTCGTACTACCTGTTCGATATTGGAGTTGCCTACAAAGAGGACACCGATCACGTGGTGCAAATCGTGAAAGGTGTTGCAGAAGAGTTCATGCAGGAAGAGCCGTACAAAAACATGGTCCTTGCTCCGCTGGAAGTGCTCGGCGTGGATAAGTTCGCGGACTCCGCGGTGATTATCAAGGCGCGTTTCAAAACAGCGCCGATTCAGCAATGGGCGGTGGGGCGTGAAATGAATCGCCGCATCAAGAAGAAGTTCGATGAACTGGGCATCGAGATTCCGTTCCCGCACACGAGCATTTACTTTGGCGAAGCCAGCAAGCCGTTTCAGTTGCAGTCCAAAGGCATGGAGCGGGAGGAACTGAAGTCGCTGGTACGCGAAGTCCTGGCAGAGGCGAAGAACACCGAGACGTAACAGTAGCTTTAGTCCGATTGTTCAAAGCAGGGGGTCCGTGTCAGGACCCCGTAAGAATCCTCCGGCAGAGCCGGAGGCTTTTCGGTTGCTGGCCCCTCAAAGGGGCCTGATCGCAACCGTAAAAAGCAAAAACAACAACCCCGATGCGATTCATTTTCGCATCAGCTTTGGTAAGAACTAAGAGCAACTGCGGATGGAATACTCCCGGAATTCTCAAAGTCTGACTGCCTCCCCGGCAAAGCCGGGGGAACTCCCACTTCGTATTAGCTTTTTGCCGCTGCTCCGACCTCAGCCCATTCTTCAGCGCTGAGCTTGAGGTTGACGGCGGCGATGTTCTGTTCGAGGTGTGCCACTTTGGACGTGCCGGGGATGGGCAGCATGGCCGGCGAGCGCTGGAGGAGCCATGCGAGCGAGAGCTGCGGGACGGTTGCGCCGTGTTTGGCGGCAAGGCTCGAAAGCGCGCTTGCGGCGGGATGGTCCGGACGCAGCAGCTTTCCGCCGGCATAGGGATACCAGGGCATGAAGCCAATTCCCTGCCCTTCACACCAGGCGAGTGTTTCTTCGTGGCGGCGATCGCCGAGCGAGTAGCGGTTCTGGATGGTGACAACCTCGACGGTCTTGCGGACTTCTTCGATCTGAGCGGGGGTGACTTCACTGAGACCAATGTGGCGGATCTTGCCCTGCTCCTGCATGCGCCTGAGCGCGCCGAGGGATTCTTCAAGCGGGGTACGCGGGTCGATACGATGCCATTGGTAGAGCGGGATGCAGTCAAGCTTAAGGCGGCGAAGGCTCATTTCGACGCACTGGATGAGATAGCCGGCTCGGCCCACGAATTCGGTTTTGGCGGGCCCTTGGCGCGTGATGCCGCCCTTGGTGGCGATGACCAGATCGGCCGGGTAGGGGTGCAGAGCTTCGCAAATGAGGCGCTCGGCGATTTCGGGGCCGTAGGCATCGGCGGTGTCGATGAGGGTGACGCCGAGTTCAACGGCGCGGCGGAGGACGCGGCGGGCTTCGGCGGGGTCGTCAGGCTCACCCCAGGCGCCTTCGCCCACGAGGCGCATGGTGCCGTAACCGAGGCGGTGGACGGGGAGATCGCCACCGATGAGGAAGGTGCCGCTGGCGGAAGCTGTCGAGGTCTGGATTTCCATAACGGATACGATGCTAAGGGTTCGGGTTGGCGTGGGACAATGGCTGCGTCGATACCGGGAACCATTCGGCCGGCGGTTACGTATTCTGTTGCAAGGGATCAGACCGCGGCACGCGCAAGGAGAGAAACCATGAGCGCCTATGCTTATGCCAATCCGCAGGCGATGTTTTACCACCAGTATGAGGCGGTGCGCCGCGACGAGGTGGTGGGAATTCTGCTGGCGTTGTTTTTGGGCAGCTTTGGATTGCACCACTTCTATTTGCGGCGCCATGCACTGGGCGTGCTTTATGTGTGCTTCTTCTGGACGGGGATTCCGGCGTTTCTGGGGTTCATTGAGTGCTTCTTTATGCCGGGGCGGGTGCGTGAATTCAATGCGATTCAGGCGGCGGCGATCGCTGCGACACTGGGAATTCCGATACCGGGGTGGTACCAGCCGGTCAATATGAACATGAATGTTCCGCCACCCCCGCCGCCGCCGGCGCAGCCCCAACCTAATACGCTGACGGCCTGCCCGCGGTGCCAGCAGACGAATGTGGCAGGAGCGAAGTTCTGCTCGGGGTGCGGTGGGGCGCTGGGAAGCTCTTAGCTATCGCCTTTGTGCGTTCGGCTTCTGACGGCCCCGCCTAGTGTCCTGAGTCATTAATTCGCTTACAAAAGCGAGTGACGGAATCGAGAATCTGGTCTGCTGTTTTATGCCAGATAAAGGGTTTTGGGTCGCGGTTGTGGTGTTCGATGAAGTCGTTGATGGCGGCTTTTAGTTCTTTGGTCGAGCGATGGACGCCGCGTCGAAGCCGGCGTTCTGTGAGCAGGGCGAACCAGCGTTCCACCAGGTTCAACCATGAGGCAGAGGTGGGCGTGAAGTGAACATGGAAGCGGGGCCGTTTCAGCAGCCAATTCTGAATCAGCTTGGTTTTATGCGTTCCGTAGTTGTCCATGATGAGGTGGACGTCCAGTTCTTCGGGCACGTTCTTCTCGATGGTGTCGAGGAAGCTGCGGAACTCTTCGGAACGATGGCGTTGCTGGTTCTGGCCTATGATCTTGCCAGTTTTGGTGTCCAGCGCGGCAAACAGGCTGGTGGTGCCGTGCCGCGCATAGTCGTGGGTGCGGCGTTCGACCTGCCCAGGTCCCATGGGCAACAGCGGCGCGGTTCGATCCAGAGCTTGTATCTGCGACTTTTCATCCACGCATAAGACCAGCGCGCGCTCCGGAGGGTTCATGTAAAGCCCCACGATGTCGCGCACCTTGTCGATAAACAGCGGGTCTTTGGATAACTTGAACGTCTCGGAGCGATGCGGGGCCAGAGAAAAGGCGCGCCAGATGCGGCTGATCGCGGTCTGGTTGATGCCTGTAGCCTGTGCCATCGTACGGGTTGACCAATGGGTGGCAGCGGGCGGCTTGCTCTTCAGCGTGCGCACGATGACTTCTTCGATCTGTGCATCGCTCAGTTTGCGTGGCTGTCCGGGACGCGGCTCATCGAGCAGTCCATCCAATCCCCGCTCATCAAACCTGCGCCACCATTTACTGACCGTTTGAATACACGCATGCGTTTCTGTAGCGATGGCCGTAGCGGTCAGTCCCTCGGAGGCGCGCAATATGATCCGTGCTCGCATCGAAAGCGCCTGCGCGGTCTTCCTCCTCCGCGTCCAACCCTGCAAGGTACTGCGCTGCTCCTCGCTCAGTTCCAACTTCGGCAAACGGCGTCCTCGTCTCATGACCTCGCTCATGTCATGTTAGACGCTGCTTGTCGATAAATGTGTAATGAATTAATGACTCAATACACTAGACGGATTTCAGACTTCTCTTGTTGCGCCAAAAATCCGCAAATCCTTACATATTTGCTTTGCCGGCACGCATGGCTTCATTGAACTGCGGCTTGGTGAAGTTGAGCGCGGATTCGAGAGCGGCGCGAAATTCGTCGGCGCGGGCCATGAGCGCGGGCGTGGCAGCGGCAAATTCACCGTCGAGCGCCAGAAGGCTCCGGGCGGTGTCATTGCCGGCTACGCGGAGAAGATCCGCCTCGGTGGTGTTCAGGTATTGGGCGTCACGGGGATCGGCGATCCAGACCGGCTTGCCCTCGCCCAGGACTCCGGAGAGCCAGTAGACCTTGGTGAGCAGATAGGCGAGGCGGGTATCGTCGTCCGTATCTGTGAAGACAAACTTCTTTTGCCAACGGCTGTAATAGCGCGTGGTGACGGGGACGGGCTGGCGGTTGCCGGACTTGAGGAACTCCAACTGGCCCATGTCGATGGTCTTGCGCACGGCGTTGTAGACAAAGGTCTCAGCGTAAGGCTGCTCCATGGCGGGGACAATCTCAGCAAAGGTGACGGTAACGGAGGCGGCGATTTTGGCGTGCAGGCCGCGCGTGCCGCCATCGGCAAGGTTGATTTCGCCGTGGACGATGTAGGTATCTGCGCCGGAGGTGGAGCGGTGGAAGGGCCACTGAAACTGGCCAAAAGCCAAGGGCAGGCCGCCGAGGGTGACGTAGCACTCGGGACGGGGATTGCGCAGGCGCTTGGCTTCTTCGGCCAGGTGCGAAGCCATCTCAGGCAGCAGGTGTGACTGGTCGAAATTGAAGGTGTCAGTAAGTTCGAGTTTGAGAGAGCGGCCGTCTGCGCCTGGGAGCGCGAGTTGGAAGACGGCGGTGGGCTGGCCGGTGGGCCCGGCACCCTGCGCGGCTGAGACAAGAACCATGCCGGCCTTTTGGGCAGCGGCTTCGATGGCTGTTACAAGGGAAGACTTCAATTCGGTAGTCATGCGCGAGCTTTCCTGAGTGCAAAATCGGTGCCCCCTCATTCTAAACAAGCGGAGAGCCTGTCCGGTGGTCCATTTACAATGTGAAATGTGCAGCCCGAAACGTCTTCTCGTCACATTATTCTGGCCAGGGACCTGACCAAGGTTTATTCGGCCGGTCAGATCCAGGTAACCGCAGTACGCGGCATCTCGCTGCAGGTAGAGCCGGGCGAGTTTGTGGCCGTCGTGGGACCGTCGGGATCGGGTAAGTCAACGCTGTTTTACCTGCTGGGCGGGTTGACGCGCGCAACCTCCGGGCATGTGTCGATTGACGGCGTGGATTTTGCCACCCTGAACGACGCACAGCGCACACGGCTGCGGAAGCACCGCATCGGGTTTGTCTTTCAGCGCTTCAACCTGCTGCCTACGCTCTCAGCGATGAACAACATCGAGATTGCGTACACCGTAAGCGGGCGCAAGGAGCCGATGGACCGCGAGTACCTGGACCATCTGGGCGATATGCTGGCGATACGGGGGCGGCTGAAGCACAGGCCGTCGGAATTGAGCGGCGGCGAGCAGCAGCGCGTGGCCATAGCGCGGGCCATGATTACGCGACCGGCCATTGTGCTGGCCGATGAGCCCACCGGGAACCTGGACAGCAAGAACTCCGACGCCGTGCTGCACATGCTGATGCGGTCAAACCGCGAGCTGGGCCAGACCACGCTTATGATTACGCACAATCCCGAGGCAGCGCAGGTGGCCGGGCGCATTCTGCACATGCGCGACGGCGAGTTTGTGGACGAGCAAAAGGGGTCGCGGTCAGCGAGTATGGGCGCGTCTGCGCCGGTAAATTGAGCCGGATTCCAGCGCACCGGATCTCGGTTTGACCTGTCATGGGCCGCCCAGTATACTCAAACTTGCGTTAAGCGGGAGTAGCTCAGTGGTAGAGCATCGCCTTGCCAAGGCGAGGGTCGCGAGTTCAAGTCTCGTCTCCCGCTCCAACCGCACAGCGGCGGGAGCAAAAGCCCGTTTAGCTTGAGGGGGTTGGTGCAGTCCGCATCGCCTTCACCAAGGCGCGGTACCCAAGTGGTAAGGGAGAGGTCTGCAAAACCTTTATGCGCCGGTTCGATCCCGGCCCGCGCCTCCAAATCCTCCCGGTTATTCTTTTGGATTTCTTCCGAATTCATCACATTTGCGCTCAATTCTCACGGTCCCAATGTGGTTCGACAGGCGAAACTCGGGCGCAAACGTGTTCGAACATCCGCCGGTGACAATCAACAGCAGAGAGTTGCCTGCAACCTGGACCGGTAGGAACGCTACGCTACCGGATTCAGGACCCGGTATGTCTGATACCCGCCAGAGAGGTTGCGCACGCGAAAGCCATGCTGGACGAGAATCCGGCATGCGTAATAGGCACGTTGCCCAACCTCACAGCAGATCCATATTTCGCGATCGCGTGGCAACTCGTGCAACCTTGCCCGTAACTGACCAAGCGGGATATTGACGGCTCCGTCGACGGAATCTCTGCGGAACTCGTGAGGCTCACGGACATCAATGAGATACGCGCCGGTATCATCCAGTTCCCGCCATGGAGCCAGTTCCATATCTCCACGCAGCACGTTAGCCGCGATCATGCCTGCCAGATTCACAGGATCTTTGGCCGCTCCATACTGAGGCGCATAGCAGAGTTCCATTGCTTCAAGGTCATACACCGTAGCCTTCATTTGCATGGCGGCGGCAATTACGTCGATGCGCCGCTCCACGCCGGCTTCGCCCACGGCCTGTGCACCCAGCACGAGCCCGTCCGGTGTGCGAAACAGCAGCTTCATATGCATGCGCTTGGCGCCCGGGTAATAGGGAACATGGTGATTGGGGTGCAGGTAGATGCTCTGAAATTCCGTAATTCCGGCGCTGCGCAGAGCCTTTTCCGTGGTACCGGTGAGCGCTGCCGTAAAGCCAAAAGAGCCGCAGACCGCGGTCGCAAAAACGCCCTCGAAATCCGTGTCGCGTCCGCAGATCGTCTCCGCGGCTACGCGCCCCTGGCGGTTGGCCGGGCCAGCCAGAGGAACTAATTCCCAGCTGCCCGTTACGCGATTCCTGACCTCGACAGCGTCGCCGACCGCCCAGATGCGCGAGTCGCTGGTGCGCATCCGGCTATCTACGCAGATACCACCGCGCTCACCTATCTCCAGACCGGCCTTACGCGCAATTTCAGCTTCAGGGCGAACCCCGATGGAGAAAACCACAAGATCCGCCTCGAACGTCACCTCCGCCTTCGTGAGGACGAGCAATCCATCATTGCCGGACCGTTCGAAGCCGGCGACTGCGTCGCCGAGGTGGAGGCGGACGCCGCGTGCGATCAGATGCTCGCGCATGTATTCCGCCATTTCCGGATCAAACGGCGGCATCAGTTGATCGGCCATCTCAACGATCGTGACGGAAATTCCGCGATGAGCGAGATTCTCCGCCATCTCCAGACCAATAAAGCCTCCGCCGACGACCACTGCCCGGCGCGGCTTTCTATGTTCGATCCACTCGCGAATCTGCCGGCTGTTGGGGATTGTCCGCAGGGTGAAGATCCCGGGCAAGTTGATTCCGGGCAACGGCGGAAAGACCGGCGCGGCGCCCGGTGACAGCACCAGCGCGTCGTAGGGCTCGATGTATTCGCGCCCAGTTTCCAGATCGCGGACTGTGACCGTTGATGCGCCACGGTCAATTCCGGTTACTTCGCTGCGCGTGCGCACCTCGATATTGAACCGTTCCCGGAAGAGGTCCGGCGTAGCAAGCAGGAGCTTCGCCTCATCGTGGATTACGTTGCCCACGTAATAAGGCAAACCGCAGTTAGCAAACGAGACATATTGCCCGCGGTCTAGGATCAGGATTTCAGCATTTTCGTCCAGCCGGCGCAGGCGTGCCGCGCACGTTGCCCCGCCTGCAACGCCTCCCACAATGACGATTCTTTTCTTCACCATGTTTCTCCGTCTAAGTACTAAAAGTCATGAGCGAGTCAAGACTACGGCCTTCGCAAGTGTGCGTGAAGGTCGTAGATTGTCCCATCTGTTGGCTCCTCGCTCCCGGCGAAGACGCATTCTTCGATTTTTCTCACTCATATGATTTTGATGGCATGACAAGCGCATGTGATCGTGACCGCAATCACAGACAATCGTGGTTTTCAGCGCAGGAAATTTACGGGTGGAAGTGTTAGGCCCGATTGTTGTAGGGCGCCGCTTCCCACAGAGTGAAGCCGAATTTCGCGCTCCTTGGAAAACACAACCTGACCGAACAAGAAAACAAGAGGGGATCAAAGGAGATCTAGGCATGGCATCGAACACTCTTACGATCACAGACAATCGCACCGGCCGCAACTACACGCTGCCAATCGAGGACGGCACCGTGCGGTCGATGGATATGCGTCAAATCCGCACCAGCGAAGACGATTTTGGACTCATGATGTACGATCCCGCCTTCGTTAACACGGCATCGTGCCGAAGCAGCATCACCTATATCGATGGGGAGCGTGGCATTCTCGAGTATCGCGGCTATCCCATCGAGGTCCTGGCAGAGCACTGTACTTTCCTCGAGGTTGCCTATCTGGTTCTTTTTGGAGAGCTACCGGATGAGGCGCAATTGAAGAATTGGGTGGATGAGATTACGCACCACACCATGCTGCACGAAACCACAAAGAGATTCATGGAAGGATTCCGCTACGCTGCGCATCCCATGCCCATGATGGTGAGCACGGTAGCAGCGCTTTCCACAGTCTATCCGGATGCAAAGAATGTTCAGGATCCCGCCAACCGTTTATTGCAGATCAAGCGGCTGATTGCCAAGATGCCGACCATAGCGGCCATGTCTTACCGCCATGGTGTTGGCTTTCCGTATATCTACCCGGACAACGACCTGAGCTATACCGAGAACTTCATGAACATGCTATGGAGAATGGTCGAGCCCAAGTACGCAGCAAACCCGGTACTTGCCCGGGCGCTCGACGTGCTCTTTATTCTCCACGCCGACCATGAGCAGAACTGCAGCACCAGCACCATGCGCGCAGTTGGAAGCTCTCAGGCAGATCCTTATCTTTCGCTCTCCTCTGCCGCGGCGGCGCTGTCTGGGCCTCTGCACGGGGGCGCGAACGAGCAGGTTCTCAAAATGCTCGACGAGATCGGATCGAAGGAGAATGTGCCCGCCTATATTCAGAAGGTCAAGGATGGACACGGGAAACTGATGGGCTTCGGGCACCGCGTGTACAAAAACTATGATCCGCGGGCCAAGATCATCAAATGGACCGCCGAACAGGTATTCGAGGTCACAGGGCGCAATAAGAGGCTGGACATCGCACTCGAACTGGAGCAGATTGCACTCGAAGATGAGTACTTCGTCCAGCGGAAGCTATATCCCAACGTGGACTTCTATTCCGGGATCATCTACCAGGCGATGGGCTTCAAGCCGGAGTTCTTTACCGTGCTCTTTGCCATTCCACGCACCGTGGGCTGGCTGGCGCAGTGGGAAGAATTGCACCGTGACGCGGAGCAGAAGATCGCCCGCCCGCGCCAAATCTACACCGGGGAACGTAAACGCCAGTTTGTTCCGATGGAAGAGCGCCATGCTGCCGGAGCATTGAAGTAGCAGCGGAATGCGGTGCGAACTGCAGATCTGTTTTTTCCGTGGCGCCGCTGACCTGGGCGGCGCCACATCACATAGCCCGAGTGGGAGGAAGGGATAGCGATGCGAAACAAAGTTACGATTGTAGGTTCCGGTAACGTGGGCGCAACAACGGCACACTGGATTGCAGCCAGTGGGCTTGCCGATATTGTCCTGGTAGATGTCATCGACGGGGTACCGCAGGGCAAAGGACTCGACCTGCTGGAGGCCATGCCGATAGCCCGCAAGGATGTAATCATCCAGGGCACGCAAGATTATGCCGACACCGCAGATTCGGATGTGGTGGTGATTACTGCCGGCGTGGCGCGCAAACCCGGCATGAGCCGCGATGATTTGCTCAACACCAATTTGAAGATCATGCGCAGTGTGGTGGGAGAGGTGGTACGCCATTCGCCGATGAGCATTCTGGTGATCGTCTCCAACCCGCTGGATGCCATGGCCTACGCTGCGTATAAACTCAGCGGCTTTCCGCGGGAGCGCGTGATCGGTATGGCCGGAGTGCTCGACTCGGCCCGCTTCCGGGCATTTATCGCGCAGGAATTGAAGGTGAGCGTTGCCGATGTGACGGCATTCGTGCTGGGCGGGCACGGAGATTCGATGGTTCCTCTGCCCCGTTATTCCTCTGCGGGTGGCATTCCCATTACGGAGTTGCTCGACAGCGAAACCATTGAACGGCTTGTTCAGCGGACGCGCTCCGGCGGCGCCGAGATCGTCAAATATCTCAAGACGGGCAGCGCGTTCTACGCTCCAGGAGCAGCGATTGCGGAAATGGTCGAGGCCATCCTGCAATCAAGAAACAGAATCCTGCCTTGCGCTGCGCTTCTTCAGGGCGAATATGGCATTCGGGGCCTGTTTATGGGTGTGCCATGCAAGCTCAGTGCGAACGGCATCGAGCAGGTGCTCGAAATCAAACTGTCGGAACAGGAACGGGCGGCGTTTCAGAATAGCGCAGACGCAGTGAAATCGCTCGCGGACGTGGTGGACGAGAGCCTCTCGCATGCACCCGTCGGTTCTGCTTCCTGAGCCAGATGCTGGTAGGCCTGGCGCCCGACAAGTATTGCCGGCGCCGGGTCTGCTGTCGATGGTGTCGCTTTCAATCAGCGCCGGCCACGGCGCTTGCAGAGAGCTGCGAAGTCAGCCAATTTGAAGATAGAGGCTATCTGATCCAGCCGGACTCTACACCGCGTTGGCTTCCAATGCGAATTCACGTGCGGCAGCTATGATGCCGCTTGTCCACTCGGGCGTGGCTGCGGCATGCAGATGCGTATAGCCCGCCAGGACATTGCGCATAAGCACAAAATCGCGGCCGGAAAAGCATCCAACGCCACGGGCCACAGCACAGACGCTGTCATGCTGCGCGCTATCGTCCACGATGCGGGAGTAATGGAACTCGTGTCCGCGCAGGACGGTCCCCGGAGCGAAGAACGGATTGCGAGCGTCTACGCATAGTTCGCTGTATCCATGGCCTTGAGGCCTGACAAAAACCTCCACATCGAAGGGAAAAACGTTGGCCATGGGATAGCGCACTCCCTTCCAGACCAGGCTGCGCGCCAACAGCATCAGCCCCCCGCACTCTGCGTACACGGGCAAGCCGGTTTGGCAGGCACGGCGAAGAGATTCCAGAAAGCTTCTGTTTCCTGAAAGCTTCGGCGCATGTGTTTCCGGAAATCCGCCTCCGATATACAGTGCGTGCAGGGTTTCTGGTAACGTGGCCGCATCCAGGGCCGGAACGGGGATGAGCTCGGCACCGGATCGCTCAAGTTCCTCGAGATTCTCCGGGTAATAAAAGCTGAACGCAGAGTCTTTCAGGTATCCGATCTTCAGGCCACGCGCGCTCGGCAGCGACGGGCGTTCTTCGGCCGGGAATTCGAGCGGAGAGGTACTCCGCGCTATGGAGAGAAGCGCATCTACATCGAGCCGACCTTCCACCAGACTCAGAAGGCTCTGCTCCAACTTGTCCGTGCCGCCGGACTCCTGCGGAGGAACCAGCCCCAGATGCCGCTCCGGAAGAGGGTTGCCCGCCAATCGGGGCAGCGCACCTACCACTGGGATAGAACATGCGGATTCAATTGCCTCGCGCAATACTCGTTCGTGCCTGGCCCCGCTCACGTTGTTGAGGATGACGGCCCGCAGGGCAAGGCGGGGATCGAGTTTCTGGCAGCCGAGGACGAGCGCCGCAGCAGTACGCGTCATCTTGGTGGCGTCGATGACGAGAATGACTGGAGCGTCGAGGGTTTCGGCAAGCACTGCGCTCGAATGCGTTCCCGCGGCGTCAAGCCCATCGAAGAGACCACGATTTCCCTCGATCAAGTTGATGCCATCCGAGATGCCGTTGCGAAAGAACGAAGCCCGGACTGGTCCGCTTCCCATCAGGTAAGTGTCGAGGTTGCGCGCGGCGTGCGCAGACGCCCACTCAAGCCACGCCGGATCGATGTAGTCCGGCCCCTTCTTGAAGGCTCGTACATCGATCCCTGCGCGACGGAGCAGCAGGAGAATTCCCATCGACACAATAGTCTTGCCCGAACCACCGGACAGGCCGGCGACGAGCAGACGCGGCATGGGGCGCATCATACTCACAGACGCAAGCGGCCGCTCTCAGGCGGACTGCTGCGATCCCTCCTTGGGCGGAAGCTGGATGTAAGAACCGCCCAGATAGCTGTAAATACAGCGCCCTGAGTCGATCAGCATCCGAATTGCTTTCTTGCAGTCATCCTTACTGCATACCGCCTCGCCGTGCTTTGCAATCATGGCCTTGGTGATGTCGCCCGCTTTCAGATTCTTCTTGCCTTCACATTCGGCAACCAGCTGATACATCTCTTCCGCAAGCGTCTCCGTAGGAATAGCCGTGGTTTCACTCATACGCATACCTCTTTCTGCTCCAGGTTCGAAGCCATGAGTTGTTGTAGCTTTTCTCTCAGGCGGACTACTTCGCCGACCACTAGCGTCGCCGGGGGTTCCATTTCTGCGCGCCGCACTTCCGAGGCAATGTTCTCCAGCGTGCCTGTGATTACATGCTCGCCATCCCAATACGCCATCTGGATCATGGCGGCGGGAGTCGCCGGCGAGCGGCCTGCGGCGATCAGCTTGCGCGCAATCGTCTCGACATTATGGACGCACATCAGGAAGACGGCTGTGTCGATCCCGGCTACCGCCTGCCACTCTACGCGATCCTCGTTCCCCACGGCGTTGTGTCC
The DNA here is from genome assembly GCA_963830225.1 of uncultured Acidobacteriota bacterium. Classification (GTDB taxonomy): domain Bacteria; phylum Acidobacteriota; class Terriglobia; order Terriglobales; family Acidobacteriaceae; genus Telmatobacter. The sequence goes on from CAWHLO010000004.1 coordinate 18,433, forward strand.
CGTGACTATAACAACAGAAGAGGAAGCATCGCGATGCGTTACGGCGATTCCCGCGCTTAGCGGTGCGGAAAGGCAGGATGAGACGCCGGGAACGACTTCGAAGGGAACGCCGTGCTCGGCCAGGTATTCGACCTCTTCTCCTCCGCGGCCGAAGAGAAAAGGATCGCCGCCCTTGATGCGAATAACGGTCTTGCCCTCGCGCGCCTTTTCCACCAGCACCGCGTGGATTTCCTCCTGGCGCGTGTGATGGCCTGGCTCCTTCCCCATGTAGATCTTCTCCGCAGAGGGTTTGGCCAGCGCGAGTACACCCTGCTGGATGAGGCGGTCATATACGAGCACGTCGCCGATGCTGATGCGCTGCACGGCACGGATCGTCAGCAGATCCGGATCGCCCGGACCCGCGCCCACCAGAATGACTTTTCCCATCTTCGCCATCTTCGATTCACTTTCTTCGATCACAAACGCCGTCCCATTCAGTGGCCTGCGGTTCCCGCTACCAGGATGTCCTCATGAACCTTCTCTTCTCCAACTTCTTCGTGTACCGCAAGCGCAATCTTGTAAAACACGGTAATCATCAAAGCGCCCACTGCCCATATTCCCATCACGATGCTCCACTCCGGCAAGGTGGGCGTGTACGTGGTAATCGTGTCGAGCGGCGATGGCGTGAATCCGCCAACAATCAGCCCTAACCCCTTATCCAGCCAGAGGGAGAAAAACACGGCGAGGCAAGCAATCGGCAAAAGCACACGGTTCCTGCGCCATGAGGGAACCAGCAGCAGGGTAAGCGCCACGATTGCCAACAGGATCGAGAGCCACATCCAGGGCACAAGGTGATAGTTCCCATCCAATCCCAGGTAGAGATACTCGAGGTGCGCCACATCTCCGGGGATGCGGCTGTAGAGAACAGAAAATGCCTCGACCAGGATGAAGAAGACATTAATCACCATGGCGTAGGTCACGATGACCGCAAGTGCGTTGATGGCTTTCTGGCCCACATCGAAGCCGGTGGTCTTGCGCAGAATCAGGCAGAAGAGGATCAGCAACGCCGGACCTGAGCAGAAGGCCCCGGCGAGGAAACGCGGCGCCATGATCGCCGTCAGCCAGAAGCTCCGCCCGGGAAGTCCGGCGTAGAGAAATGCCGTAACCGTGTGAATACTGACCGCCCATGGAATGGAGAGGATAATCACCGGCTTGATCCATCCGGGAGGAGCCACTTCTTCGCGCTCAGCGGTCAAAGTGACCTGGGTGATGATTATGTTGAGGAACAGGTAGCCACCCAGAGAGATCATGTCCCAGAACATCGGGGACCACGGCGTGGGATGCAGAATCATATTGAAGATTCGCGCGGGCTTGCCCACGTCCACATAGATGAACAGCATGCACATGATCACGGCGGTGATGGCCAGGAATTCGCCGAGGATCGTGACGCGGCCGAACTGCTTGTAGTCGTGCAGGTAATAGGGCAGCACAACCATGACAGCCGACGCTGCGATTCCCACAAAGAAGGTGAACTGCGCGATGTAGAGGCCCCAGCTCACGTCGCGGCTCATACCCGTCACGCCCAAGCCGACGTGCAGTTGGTACAAGTAGAAGACGAAGCCCACTGCAATAACGCACAGCACACAGAACAGCCATGTCCAGTACCGGCGGCTCCCTACGATCGCTTTTTCAAACATAAACATGGCATCACACCAGGTAGTACACTGACGGGCCGGTTCCCAGTTCGGGCTCGCGCTGTACGGCGAAGCGCTTGCGCAGCAGTTTCCGAGGCTCGGAATTCGGATCCGCGAGATTGCCGAAAACGAGCGCCTTCTCCGGGCAGGCATCGACACATGCCGGCTTCAATCCCTTGGCCAGACGCTCCTCGCAAAAGTTGCATTTCTCAACCACGCCCTTGGTCCGCGTGGGAAAGTCGGGGTTGATATGGGGAATATGCGGCCGCGGTTCGACCCAGTTGAAGCTGCGCGAGCCGTAAGGACAGGCTGCCATGCAGTACCGGCATCCGATGCAGCGATGCCAGTCCATCATCACGATTCCGTCGGCTCTCTTCCAGGTCGCCTGCGTGGGACAGACGTGCACGCATGGCGGGCTGGCGCAATGATTGCACATGAGCGGAACTGGAATTCCCGCATCACTCTGCTCCGCATAGCCGTTTTGTATATAGGGGAAGACCGTCTCGTAAGGCTGCGTCCAGATCCACTTGACCTGGTGCCGGGGATCGGAAAGCTGAGGGATGTTATGCGCCGAATCGCAGGCCTGAATGCAGGCAGTGCAGCCCTTATCTTTCTGGCATTTGCGCAAATCGACAACCATTCCCCATTGCACGGCAGGCTTCGCCGGATTCCCGGACGAATCCTTTGCGGACGAACTGCGTCCGACAACGGCGCGTGCGGCCTCCATGGATCCGACCGCTAAGAACGACAGCCCGGTGAGCCGCAGGAAATCCTTTCTGGTGATCTTCATGGCCTGCTCCTGGGGAATGACGAAGGTTGTTCATGTCTGATTTGAGAAAGGAGATGAGCAGACAAGCCCTGCGCCAGGTTAGGTGCGTCTTCTTCCGGACGTATTGTTTCTGGAGCCGCGGCAACAGCTCTCGTTGGGGAAGGATTGTGGCAATTCCAGCAGTACGGACCGGAAACGCCGGCATAGGTGTGACAACGGTCGCAGAATTGCTCTTTGTTATGGCAACCGAGGCACGTACCGGTAAGACTCTTGTTGTAGACCTTGTGATTGAAGGCGACATACTTCCGCTCGCCTTCCCTTACCACCTGAAACCGCCAGGTCATCAGCAGCTTCATGTGCGAAGTACGCATATACTCCACCGGGGCAACGCACTGCTTCTGATTGACGGGAAGCGTGATGTCGGGAATCTTGGTCAGATCCCTGGCCGGCGTGTGCACATACCAGAACGGAACCGTAATCGCGGCTACAAACAGCGCCAACCCGGCAAGTATCCAAAGCCTGTCACGCATGGGCAGCCTCGCTTTCCGCGGCGACAAGTGCTTCCTCCGTGGCCAGCGGCTCGCCGCGCAGGTCGGTGGTGCGCTCCTTCTCTCCGGTCATCACCAATGCATTTCCCAGCAGCTCGTGCACGCCGCCGACCTCGACCCCCGGAACCCAGTACTGGAGAAGCGTTGGCAGCGTAGCCTTGTCGATGGCGCAGATGCAGGTGAGCAGGTTAACGCCGTATTTCTGTTTTACGTACTTGACGGCATTGGCACGCGGAAAGCCGCCGCGCAGGCGTGTTTCCAGGTTTTCGTCACTGCCCAGCCCCGCGCCGCTGCCGCAGCAGAAAGTCTGCTCGCGAATGGTGTTCTCCGGCATCTCGTGGAAGTTGCGGGACGCATGATTCAGGATGTAGCGCGGTTCCTCCAGCAGGCCCATCCCACGTGCGGGATTGCATGAGTCATGGAAGGTGACATTCCAGTGATCGTTGCGCCGAGGATCGAGCTTGAGCTTGCCGTGATGAATCAGGTCCGCAGTAAATTCGCAGATGTGCACCATCTTAGTGGAGCGAGCATTCTCAAAAACCGTTCCTGTAAACGGGGACACGGGAACTTCGAGAAAATCGGCGGGGCCGTTCATCGTGTCCATATACTGATGCAGAACCCGCCACATGTGGCCGCACTCGCCGCCCAGAATCCACTTGACTCCCAGGCGCTTCGCCTCATCGTAGATTTTGGCGTTCAGGCGCTTCATCATCTCGTGCGATGAAAAGAAGCCGAAGTTGCCGCCTTCCGAAGCGTAGGCGCTGACTGTGTAGTCAAGACCGATTTCCTTGAAGAGCATCAGGTAGCCGAGCAAAGTGTAGTAATGGGGCGTAGCAAAGTAGTCGGCCGAAGGCATGACAAACAGGATCTCGGCGCCTTTGCGATTGATCGGTACCTGGATGTCCAGTCCAGTGATCTCTGAAGCTTCATCCGCCGCGAAATCGATGCTGTCTTTGAATCCGTGAGGCTGAATGCCCAGATGGTTACCGGTCCGGAAGCAGTTGGCAGCCGGCTCGAGAACCCAGTTGGTGTTGCACCCGATCAGGTTGAGCAGTTCCCTGCCTATCATGGTGATCTCAGCCGTGTCGATGCCGTAAGGGCAGAAGACGGAGCAGCGCCGGCACTCGGTGCATTGGTAAAAGTAGGAGTACCACTCCTTGATGACATCCTCGGTCAGCTCGCGCCCGCCTGCCAGCGAGCGGAAGATGCGTCCTGTCAACGTGAAGTAGCGGCGGTAGACGGAACGAATCAACTCGGCGCGGGCCACGGGCATGTTCTTCGGGTCTGCAGAACCGAGATAAAACTGGCACTTGTCGGCACAGGCTCCGCAACGTACGCAGATATCCATGAACAAGCGAAACGAGCGGTATTTCGCGAGCCGATCCTTCATTCCGGCGAGGATGATATTTTTCCAATCCGGCGGCAACTTCCAGTCGGCGTCATAGGGTTGCCATGTGCGCGGGTTGGGCAGGCCGAGATAAGTCAGATTCTTTGCCGCCGCACTGTAGCACATGGCGCCTTTATGGAATTCGACCTGCGGGTCGCGCCAATCTCCGCTTGGAGGCTTCGGCTCAATTTGTACGAGCGTTTCCTGCATCTTCGCCCTCGGTGGGAATGCCGGCAGCCACCAGCTTGTCGTGGAACTCTTCTTCCCACTCCGTGTAGGTGTGCTTCTTCACCGGATAATTCCAGGGATTGATGTGCCGCCTGCGGCGGCTGTCGTTTGCTAAATTCCGCGTTGGGCTTAGAAATATTCCACCCATGTGCATAAGCTTGCTGAAGGGAAGATAAGCGGCGAGCGTGCAGACGAGCAGAAGGTGTGCCAGGAAGAGCGGACTCAAAGCGCTCAGATCAACCGGGCGAAAAGCCGCCAGGCTCATTGCGAACTGCTTCACGCTGATAACGTCTACACGGACGAAGTAGCGCATGAGCACGCCCGAAACCGCGATCCCAAGCAGAAGAAACAAAGCGAAATAATCGGTGAAAAAAGATACATACCGGACCACCGGATCGCGGAAACGTCTGAAAAGCAAATAAGCAAGCGCGGCGATGACAATGACGTCAGAGAGATAAAGCTGCGGCGCGCCGATCTGGAAGAAGGCGTCGATCCGGCTCAAACCGTCGACCCACACCGGTACGGGTTCAATGAAAAGACGAAGATGCCGCAGCAGAATGAGCAGCAGCGCCCAGTGAAAAGCCAGCGCGCCCAGCCAGAGATATTTGCTTTCGCCAAGGACCAGCCGCTTCCCTTCCATGCGCGCGTGGTTATTGCGAAAAAGCGAGCGGAAAAGCAGAACCTCAGTCGCCATCCGGGCAAAGACGCCCCATCGGCTCGACGGATTATCGACCTTCGCCTTCCGAATCCAGGGAAGTGATTCCTGCTGACCGCAGGTGGTGGGAATATGAAAGGGCACCGGAACCCACGCCCAGCGCAGCACACGCACGCAGAACCCGGTCAGAAAAATAACAAAGGCGGCATAGGGAACGACGAGCGTCAGCATCTCGCGTCCCGGCGCAATTTGCGCTCCTTCAAGACCGAGAAGGACCAGCGCCAGCACGGCAAGCAGTGAGTAGAGCGCACTCATTCGGTTTCCCCTTCGCCGGAAATGGAGTACCGCATCCGGCTACGCAGCTCGTTCACCCGCAGTTCGAAAATCTGTTCGCGGCAGCTCATGTACTGGTCGAACGCCATGAGAGCCAGTTCGTCGATGCGGCTTTGCATTGATTCCGAAACGGTGCCGGAGCTTTCCTGCATCACCGCTCGCAATCCGAAGACGAAGCTCACCGCATCGGCCGGGCCGAACTTCTGCACGGCACGCATCCGCACAAGCGCGTCCAGCGCCTCCGCAATGCGATGCTTGTCCATCGTCCCCAGCACTTCGTGTGCGAGCGTGGAAAGGTTCTTTCTGAGGTTATGGCCAACAGGATTGCGAAACGGGTCCTGTTCGCCACTCAGAAAAGGAAGCGTCTCGGCAGGATACGAGGCCAGGGTCCGTTCAACCCACCGCTCTACAATCGCCTCATCCAAGCTCATCGCCGGCCCCGGCTACACGCAGCCCGTCGGCTTGGGCAGTCCTGCCAGCTTGCAGGCTCCCTTGGCCGGGCCAGAGGGAAAGAGCTGATATATCTCGCTTAGCTTGTATCCAGTCTCTTTGCAGACCTTGCGCACCATGGGCGCAATTCCATACTGGATATAGTAGTTACGGATGTAGTGGATCACCTTCCAGTGGCCCTCGGTCAGCTCGTCAACCGACTCCGTCTTGGCAAAGTCCTTGGCTACGTCGTCGGTCCACTTTTCCGGCTCCTGCAGGAAGCCATCCTCGTCAACTTCGTACTGTCTTCCATCCACTTCAAACGTTGACACAATTCACCTCGCATTCAGTTCATTTCGATATACCCACAGGGACACGCATCGGCGCACTTGCCACATCCATTGCAGAGCTCCACTTTGATCTTGTAGTGCTCGCCCTTGGGAAGTTTCACAAAGCAGTTCTTGCTGCAATACATCCAGCACGTCTCGCAATCCATGCACATTCCGCAGGACATGCAGCGCGCAGCTTCGGCGACCGCATCGGCTTCGGTCATACGCGTGGTGCTGCTGTTGAAGGTCGCCGCATTCGGATACCAATCCAGCTTCAGCCGGTCTGTACGAATGACCGGGCGTGAAGAAGCTTGAGGAACCGTACAGCACTCAAACTGGGCCGCAATGGTTTCTGCCACCGCACGCCCCTGGGCGATTGCCACACTCACCATGTTGAGTACACGCGGCTCGGCCTCGAGTACTTCCTGGGCGGGAATCTCCGGCAGTTCCGCAGGCCGCGAACCGATCACAATCGCCTCGCCATCCACGTCCACGTGAGGTTCCAGTTGTGCGGGCTTCTGCAGGCCCATCGCAAAGAAAACGGCATTGTAGCCGTGCCGCAACTGCTCCACCGATATGTCGCGGCCCACGACGCACTCCGTGCGCAATTCGATTCCCAACTGGAGAATGTTGCGGATCTCCGCATCGAGGATTTCGGCTGGAATCACAGTCCTCGGAATGCGATACCTCATCATTCCGCCCGGCTGCGATGCAGCTTCAAATACCGCGACCGGGTAGCCCTTGCCGGCCAGGTGATATGCGGCGGAGAGTCCCGCCGGACCTGCACCGACAATGGCAATACGAGCGCCTGTGGCCCGTCGCGGAACAGCCGCTTCCACGCGCAGCCCTTTGGCGATGGCAAAGTCCCCGATGAACCGTTCCAACTCGCGGATGGCCAAAGGACCGTCCTTGGCTTTGCGATTACAGTTCAATTCACACGGGTGCTGACAGACACGTCCGCAGACGGCAGGAAACGGGTTGTTCTCCAGGATCTTGCGCCAGGCAAATTCGAATGCCTGCTCGGACGTGTGCCCATATGCCTCGTGCTGCGCCACAGCAACCAGCCAATCCCTCACGTCTGTGCCATTGACGCAGCTATGCATACAAGGCGCCGTCTTGGCCATATAAGCGGGCCGACGCGAACTGACATCGGCACCGCTCGAAGCGCCGTGCTTAATCACCGGCTTTTTGACTTCCTTGAACAGTCCCATCAGCGTCCCCAGTGCGAGGCACTGACTTTCGCGCGTCAGTACCGGACGTGTGCCGACCGTGCGAATGTCAAGCCAGCGTGCTTAAAGTCATCGATGTGATAACGGGTGAATTCAAACCCCGTCAGTTCGAAGAATCTGGGCCAACCGACGCGGTCAATCCACTCGCCAACTCGCTCATATTTCCTTGCGTTTTTGCTGTAGACGTCGACAATTTTCACCACCGCGTCTACTACCTCCGGCCAGCGCGGAGGGTTATTGGGAAGAAACGGAATAGCCAGCTTCGAGAACCTGGGCTCGCTGCGCGCGTTGCTCACCTTGCCGCCCACCCAGATCGAGAGTCCATCGTTCTCTGCATCGCTCATGGGCATCGCCGGGCACACACTAAAGCAGTTGCCGCAATACATGCACTGCTCCTCGATCACTTCCACTGACGGCTTGCCTTCCCAGGTAGTCGGCCGAATGGCGCCGGTTGGACAGGAAGAGATCAGCGTTGGCACTTCGCAAACCTTCGGCAACAGCTCTTTCTGAACATTTGGCGGGCGCCGATGCACGCCCAGAATCGCGATGTCGGAGCAATGCACCGCACCGCACATATTCAGGCAGCATGCCAGTGCAATGCGCAATTTGGCAGGCAGATCCTCGTGCGTGAAATGCTCATGCACGGCGTCCATCACGCACTTGACGATTCCGGAGGCGTCGGTTGCCGCCGAGTGACAATGCACCCAGCCCTGAGTGTGCACGATGTTACTGATCGAGTTGTTGGTGCCACCGACGGGAATGCCCAGAGCTGCGAGTTCCTTCTTCAAAGGCTCGATGTTGGCAGCATCTTCCAGCAGGAACTCGATGTTATTGCGACTGGTAAAGCGCAAGTGTCCACCGCAATACTTGTCTGCCAGGTCTGCAAATTTCCGTATGGTTTGAATGCCCAGCAGGCGTGGCGTGCCTCCGCGCACCGTGTAGAGCCGGTCGCCCGACTCGGCCACGTGGCAAAGTACGCCGGGCGCCAACTTCTCGTGATACTTCCACTGCCCGTAATTCTTGCGAATAATGGGCGGAAGGTACTTATCGTAAGAGGGCGGACCAACGTCGGTAATACGAGGCTGAAGCGGAGTTGTTGTCATTGTTCGCCCTCCTTTTCGGTCTGGTAGTAAATGTAGGGGTTATCCCGGGGCGCCGCGACCATCTCGGGCACCGGGTCCAGTCCAATGGCATCGAGAAATGCCGGCATGCCCACCCGCTGAATCAGCTCGCCGATGCGCTCGCGGTTGGTGCCGTACTCATCCCAGAAATCCCAAATGCGCGAAACCAGTTCTTTGATGGTTTCGAATAACTCATCTGCCGGGACGAAGGGAATGAGAACCGAAGAAAGCAGCGCACCCTGAAGAATGGGAGCCTTGGCTCCTATCAGGATCACCGCGCCTCTTTCCTTGCCGGGACGCAGCGCTTTTGGCATCACATTGATGCAGTGCATGCAGCGGACACAGTCGTGATTCTCAATGCTTAGTTTCTTGCCATCCCAATCCATGCATTTGCCTGGACAGTGGCTGCACACATCCTTCTGAATATCAAGTCCCGCCGCGGCGTAGTTCGTCACTTCGTCATGATCGATCTGAATCTCGTCCTTCCATGTCCCGATGACCGACATGTCGGAACGGGCAATGGAGGCGACGCAGTCGTTCGGGCAGGCGGAAAACTTAAATTTGAATTTGTAAGGAAAAGCAGGCCGGTGCAGCTCGTCCTGGTAGTACATGGTCAGGTCGTAGCAAAGCTTCATGGAATCGTAGCAAGCCCACTCACACCGCGCCATACCCACGCAGGTGGAAGGCGTGCGCACCGCAGAGCCCGAGCCACCTAAATCGAAGCCCGCATGGGTAAGCTCCTGAAATGTGGGCTCCAACTGATCCGTGGTCGTACCCAGCAGGATAATGTCGCCGGTCGAGCCGTGCATGTTCGTGAGCCCTGAGCCGCGCCGTTCCCATATGTCGCAGATCTCACGCAGGGCCTCGCTCGAATAGAACCACGCTGCCGGATGGTTCACGCGTAGCGTGTGGAAGTGAGCAACATTGGGAAATTTCTCACCCACATCGCTGTAACGGCCGATCACGCCTCCGCCATAGCCCAATACGCCAACGAGCCCACCATGTTTCCAGTGACTCAATCGGTCCTCGTAAGAAAGTTCCAGTTGACCCAGGAGATCCGCGGCGCTGTCGCTGGTCTTGGCGGCGCTTTTGATCTCCGTCACGAAACTGGGCCACGGCCCCTTCTCAAGTTCATCAAGCAGCGGCGTATTCGGTTTCCCGTCAGCGCGCTTCTTTCCGTTCGGAGCGTCTGCCATTACGCTCTCCTTTCACCGAAATCCTCGGAGTGTCAGATCGGACTACGGCTGTTTTCTAACCGCGGTTTGGAGTATAGTCGCGCCGTAAATGTATTTATGTGACAACTATCACTGAAACTACTTTTGCTATCTGGGAAGGTGTGAAGCATTAAGTACTGAGTGTTCAACGTCACCACGGCGGATGGCGACTGGGTTGTGTTAGTTATTACTTAAAACATCACAGGCATAGATTCAAGTAAGTGGTGAAAGGCCACATAATGCTTGAGGCCATACATCCCGTGGGCAGTTACCCTCTATTCTTTCCAATTCTCGTTGACCTGCAGGGAAGACAGTGTCTCGTGGTAGGCGCAGGCGAGGTTGCAGCAGCAAAGGTAGCGCAGCTACTCCATCACAACCCACAAGTCGAAGTGGTGAGCCCGCGCGCCGTGCAAAGTATAAGAAACAATGCGGCTGCAGGAAAAATTCAATGGCATCGCCGGCGATTTGCTCCAGAAGACGTGCGCGGAAAGTTCCTGGTCATCGCGGCAACAGGGGCGCCGAGAGTCAATAAGGCCGTCTTCCGTGCCTGTAATGCACACGGCGTCCTATGCAACTCCGTCGACGATCCCGCTCACTGCGATTTCTTCTATCCCGCTATAGTCCGGCGTGGTCCGCTGCAGATCGCCATCTCAACCGGAGGCTGCAGTCCCGCCCTTGCGGCCAGGTTACGCCGCGAGCTCGAACAGAAGTTTGGCCCTGAATGGGGCAAGTGGGTAGAACATGTAGGCGAGCTACGTCGCCAGATACTCGGCAGCAAGATGTCTGCTGTAACTCGCAAGCAACGCCTGCAGCAGATTATCACACCCCAAGCCTTTCGCGCATTCCTCCGCAGACTTGGTCAGGAAGCTGTGAAGCCCGGAAGGAAAAAGCACGTCCGATCAGTCCGCGCAGCATCTCCTCTCAGCGCCACTCCCATTCGATAAATCCCGGCCTTACATCACTCATGGCATTCACAATAAGTTCGACAAGTCCTCCATAAAGGATTCTGTTCTTTTCCCATAGATCGTAGTAAGCAAGCATGTCGCGAAACTGCCCCTTACAGTTACTGCATGGGGCGCACAGGTACTTAGGCGTGTCTGGACCAAGACAGTCGGAGAAAGCATTTAAGATCTGCTCCAGCTTTTTGCGCCCTGCAACATGGTAGCGCCAATCAGGAAAGTTGTTTCCGCTCATAATGGCGAAGCCGCTGCCACCTCCGCAGCAGTAGTTATCCACGCCATGCGGCTCCATTTCGCGAAACTGCGGACAGAGCGCACGCACAATCTCCCGCTGAGGCTCAACGACACCCATCAATCGAACCATGTTGCAGGGATCATGGAGCGTAACAGGAAAATCATTGCGCGAAGGATCGAACTTGATCTTGCCGCTCAAAACGATATCCCTCACCAGCGGCAGCCAGCTCATCCGCGGGATATTGGACTCTCCGGTCAGCAGACGATCGGCTGTCACACACAGCGCCTTATGCGCATGGCCGCACTCACCCACGATGATCCGTTTCACGCCAAGGTTCCTGGCAGCTTCCACATGCTTGAGTGCCACCCGTGCGAATTGGGTATCGTCGTACCAAAGCCCATAATTGATCGAATCGTAACCGGCCAGTTCGGAAGACATCGTCCAGTTCACGCCGGCCATGGTGAGAATCAGCGCAAAGGCGCCTGGATTCTCCGGCCAGGCCATAATCTCTCCGGCGTTATGAATGAGCAGGACATCCGCACCCTTCACATCCCACGGTGTGTGAACCTCGATGCCGGTCCTTTCGCTGATGTCCTCGTCGATGAACTGGACATTGTCTTTCACGATCTCGGCCGTCATACCCGTAGACGAGCCCGCCTTGAGTTGGAGCATCGATCCCTGGTCGTGAAGTTCCCTGGGAGCAATACCCATCTCCTGGCTGAACAACTTGCGCAGCTCGTGCGCAACCAGGCCGTTGTCGCAGCCAATGGGGCAGGATTGCGCGCAGCGGCGGCAAAGGTTACAGCGGTACGATAGCTCGATCAAACGGGCCACCAGCGGCCAATTCAGTCGAATGTTCCCGTGCTGCCACGCCGACAGCAGGCCACCCTGTTTCACATACTTGAAGTACAGGCGGCGCAGGACCTCCGACCGATAGGTGGGCCGGTAAAGCTCATTGTGCCCGCTGGCCTCGAAGATATGGCAGGACTCCGCGCACGTCTGACACCCGGTGCAGTGTTCCATGGTGAGCAGCAGAGGCTGAAGAAAGGTCCAGTTATTTTCCTTGTCAAAAAGCTTGTCCAAACCTGAGAGGAATCGCGCTACAAGCTGCTCCTCTTCTTCCGGCGTTTTAGGCTTGGGGATGTTCACTACACAGGTGTCATCCAATCCGCATTCGTAGCGTTCAACGCACTGGCTCGATAACGGAGTCCATGGCGAATCCTGCGCTGGGCTCTCAAGCGGAACCGGCAGCGGCATCAGGTCTTCGTTTTCAAGATGAATCAAAGGCTCGCGGTCGGGCCGGGACAGATCGTGCAGCGAGGTGGACTCGCTCATTTCCGCACCTCCTCAGCAGGATTTACCGTCGCGATCTCCGCCCATTCCTTCTTTCCGTCAGCACCAATGTGAGGAGCAGTCCAGGTGGGGCGATAACGAAGGGATGCAGCGATCCTGTTCTCCAGCACGCCATTCCGTGCATTGCGCCGGTCATCCCAACGCACGGAATGCCAGGTAAAGTACTTCGCGATGAAGTGAGACATATGCGTGAAAGGGATATAGGCAACCAGCGCCGAGGCGAGTATCAGGCCAACACCCTGAACCGCGCCGACCTGCGTGCTGCGGTCGAAATGCAGAGCACCGCTTGCGATCCCTTGCGCCGAAGCGGCCGCTCCCGTCCTCCCGAAGAAACCCACGGCAAGACAAGCATACGTGCCAATGAAGAAGAGAAGGTTGAAGATGTCTGAGGCCTTGGTGTAATTCTTCAGCGCGGTGTCAGCCACTCGCCGCACCAGCAGCCACAATGCGCCGATTAGAACAAAGGCAATCCCTGCCGATCCTGCCCACATGCAAACCCCAGCCACCACGGCAGGGAGCGCACCGCCCACCACTCCTGGTATCAAAGCGCCTGCTGCGGCCTCCAGTATTACCAAGGCAACGGTTCCAATCGACAAATAAAGACCTGAATGGAAAAGGAAGGATGGCAACCAGAGACCTCGATTGTTCTCCCAAAGCCCTCTCAGAAAGACAATCTCACGAAACATCGAAGTCCATTCCCCGCGATGATGGATAGTCTGGGGATGGAGCCACCATTCTCCTGATTCGAAGTAGGACCCGCCGTGTTCGGCGCGGTTCGGTTCTTCATGCGGAACCGGATAGAGTTCCCATCGGAGATGAAATGGGGATCGCGCATATTGATAAATACGTCCCGCACAGCCAACTAGAAATAAGACCACCCCAGCATACATCGCGATATATACCGCACCAGTCATTCCTGCTCCCATCTTGGCGACGGCTTAGCCGCATCTGGCTCAAAACGATAGGTCGTGAAACGATGAAACGATGTGCCACCGGTCACAGCATCGCACCGCGTGAGTCAGGTCACAACGCAACAGAAAGGACGCGTCGCTGAATGTGTTTCAGATCACCATTCCACAATTTCTCTGGCTGCATAGGCAGCAATAGGTGCACTCTGTCACACTGATGATTTAGTTATGATTCGATGATTTCCTTTTATCTACTTTCTTGGCGGTTTTATGGTCGATTTCTCGTCATGTTCAGATATTACGCATAACATGCGACTTATATCTCCCCGCGTGCATCCGTGACAGCGGTCACAGAGATGAACTTACAGCAAACGTAAAATTCGGCTCGGTTTGGGAACGCGATTAGTTAGTGGCTCGCGAGCAAAAACCGATCCTGATTGTCCGCAACGATATGTTTGTGAGACAGAGGCTCGCCGCAAGGCTGTTCCCTACGGCAATCCACTCGGCGCACACTCTATACCAGACGGGCAGTTTGGACCATTAAGGAGTCGAAGAGGTTTTGTGCGACTTCCGAGTATCGATCACGAAGTGATGTGAGTATAAGTCGCGCTGTCGACGGAGTTAGATCCTTTGGCGGTGCTGGTTAGGGGAGAACAAGTGAACAAGCAGCGTTTCAACAGAACAGATCCTGCTGGAGGTGAGTAGTGCCAAGCTACGTCAATCCCGAGAAGTGCGATGGCTGTAAAGCATTGGACCGCACTGCGTGCCAACACATTTGTCCGAATGATTTGATGCTACTGGACAAAGACACGCAAAAAGCCTACAACCGCGATCCCTCAATGTGCTGGGAGTGCTACAACTGCGTCAAAATTTGTCCAACACAGGCAATTCAGGTAAGGGGTTACGCAGATTTCGTTCCTTTGGGAGCATCTGTAACTCCTCTGCGGTCCACCGACGCAATTATGTGGACCGTTAAGTTCAGAAACGGAACCCTGAAACGCTTCAAGTTTCCCATTCGTACAACGCCGGAGGGTTCGGCGGTGCCGGATGGAGGTTTCAAATCCGACGGAGATCTTTCCAGTTCCGAGCTCTTCACCGAGCCCGCGTCGCTGGGATTGCCCGAAGTTTTCAGCCTGAGCACTAGAGGAGGCGCCCATGCCTAATCCTGAAGTCGTTGTTGTAGAAACTGATCTTCTCATTCTGGGCGGAGGCATGGCGGCATGTGGCGCCGCTGTCGAAGCCGCGCATTGGGCCAAGCAAAACGGCCTGAGAGTCACGCTGGTAGATAAGGCCGCCATGGATCGTTCCGGAGCCGTGGCGATGGGCCTCTCTGCCATTAACCAATACGTTGGCCTCAAGGATGGAGCGAACTCCGTAAAGGATTATGTGGACTATGTCCGCAACGATCTCATGGGCGTCACCCGCGAAGACCTGGTTGCCAACATCGCGCGCCACGTGGACTCCTCAGTTCATCTCTTCGAGAAGTGGGGTCTTCCCATCTGGAAGGATGCCAACGGCAAGTATGTGCACGAAGGCCGCTGGCAGTTGATGATCAACGGCGAGTCGTACAAGGTTGTGGTCGCCGAAGCGGCAAAGAATGCACTGCTCGGCAGCGGTGTAGGACAGATCTTCGAGCGCGTGTTCATCGTGGGGCCGCTAATGGATGGCGATCGCTGTGCGGGCGCCGTGGGCTTCTCGGTCCGCGAGAACAAGGTGTATATCTTCCGCTCCAAAGCCACGCTGGCGACCATGGGAGGCGCAGTCCACGTCTTCAAGCCGCGCAGTTCAGGCGAAGGCATGGGACGTGCCTGGTATCCGCCGTGGAACTCCGGCTCCTCCGCCTACTTCACCCTGAAGGCGGGAGCGGAGATGACGTGTCAGGAAGTCCGTTTCATCCCCGTGCGCTTCAAGGATGCCTACGGACCTGTGGGCGCGTGGTTCCTCCTGTTCAAGTCTCGCGCCACCAACGCCATGGGCGGAAACTACATGGAGGAGCGCCGGCCGGAACTGGAAAAGTGGGGCCCCTACGGAAGAGTGAAGCCGGTTCCCGCCAACCTGCGCAATTATCTCGGCATGCTCGATGTGCTCGACGGCAAAGGGCCTATCTCCATGAGAACGGAGGAAGCGCTAACCAAGATCGCCGAGCAATACAAGGATGATCCCAAGGCTTACCAGAAGAAGATCAAGGAACTCGAGTCGGAGGCATGGGAAGACTTCCTGGATATGACCATCTCCCAGGCCATTCTCTGGGCTGCATCCGATGTGCAACCCGAGCAGAAGAGCTCCGAGATTGCTGCGGCTGAGCCTTATTTCATCGGCTCGCACTCGGGAGCTTCTGGCGCATGGCTGTCTGGCCCCGAGGACCTGCAAACTGCCGAGACCAAGTCCGAATACTCCTGGGGCTACACCAACATGTCAACCGTCAAGGGCCTGTTCTGCGCGGGCGACGCCTCAGGGGCTTCAAGCCATAAGTTCTCCTCCGGCTCGCACGCTGAAGGACGAATTGCGGCCAAGTCTGCGATCAAGTTCGTTGTGGATAACAACAACCTTCCTGCGATCCAGCAGGAAGAAGTGGACAAGATCGTTGCCGAAGTCCTCAAACCCTTGGAGACATTCGAGCAAAACAGAAAACTCACGACAGACGAAGACGTCAATCCCAACTACATCAAACCGCGTTCCTTCATGTTCCGGCTGCAAAAGATCATGGATGAATACGCGGGCGGCGTGACAGCGCAGTTCAGCACCAACAAAGCCCAGTTGGAGCGGGCCCTGGAGCTGCTGGCCTTCCTCAAGGAAGACTCTGAAAAACTGGCGGCTGCCAACACCCATGAGTTGATGCGGTGCTGGGAAAACGTCCATCGCATGTGGCAGGCCGAGGCTCATGTCCGCACCATGTTGTTCCGCGGCGAAACCCGTTGGCCGGGTTACTACATGCGTTCGGACACACCACAGTTGGATGAAGAAAAGTGGCACGTCTTCGCCAACTGCCGCTGCGATCCGCAGACCGGGAAGTGGGAGATGCTCACGCGGCCCATCTTCCATATCTTCGAGCAACCGAAGGCTGAGGCGCCTGCCACGCAGCAACCGGCGGTCACACGATAAAGCGCGGAGGGGTTCCGGCTCCGGCCGGAACCTCTCCCGCAGTAGATGAGTACAAGGTCATGGCGGCTGAAATCGATATTCGCTGTCCTTATTGCCACACCGCCATGCGGCGTTGGGCCAACCCTCAAATCACTTCCTGGGAAGGCGAATACCAGTGGGTGTGCTTTAACGACGAATGCTCGTACTTTGTGGCCGGCTGGGAGTGGATGAAGAGTCACTTCAACGTGAACGCTTCCTATCGCCACCGGGTGGAACCGAAGACGGGCGAGAGCGGACCGCTACCCGTATGGTCGCGCAATGCGCTCAAAAGCAACATTCTCAACGAGGAGACGGAGCGAAATGCCTGAACTTACAGAGCAGGGAATCCTTGAAAGCAGTCCTCGCATGGATATGGACACCAAGTTCAACTTTCGCTGCGACCCCAGCATGCCGTGCTTCAATTGCTGCTGCCACGACGTCTCCATCCTGCTTTCGCCTTACGATGTGCTGAGCCTGAAGCGAGGCCTGCATATGCACTCCTCGGAATTCCTGGAGAAATACACCCTCACGCTCCGCTCCAGGGATAAGCACGTTCCTGTGGTGCTGTTGCGCATGGAAGAGCCCGGCCAGAAATGCCCATTCGTGACCGAGTCAGGGTGCAGCGTTTACAGGCACCGCCCCTGGGCATGCCGCATGTATCCGCTGGGGATGGCGGAGCCGAAGGGACCAAACGCCGCCGCCAATCGCTTCTATTTCCTGGTGGAAGAAAAGCTTTGCCAGGGCCATGAAGCCGACCATGAGCACTCGGTGCGCGAATGGATCGAAAGCCAGCAACTCGAGGTCTTCGATCAGATGCAGGCTCCGTTCCTCGAATTGATGTCGCATCCGGGATGGGACGGACCCGAGCCTTTAAGCCAGCAGCAACTGGACATGTATCTTATGTCGCTCTATGACCTGGACCGGTTCCGCAGGTTCGTCATGGACACGCGCTTTCTGGATTTGTTCGAAGTGGATGAGGCGCGCATCGAAGCGATCGCCACAGACGACGAGGATCTGCTGGAACTCGCCATCGACTGGCTTGCCTTCAGCCTCTTCCACGAGAAAAGGATGAAGTTGAAGAAATCAGCAGCCAGCAGCGAGAGGATGGCGGAGGCATCGCGATAGCTCGATTAAATCGCCCGGTTACGAATATGGCCAATTTCAATACAGGGAACGGGAAGTGTGGCGCCATCCTTGTGGTCGGCGGAGGCATCGCGGGGATTACATCCGCAATCGAAGCCGCCGAAGCTGGATGCCAGGTAGTTCTGGTGGAGAAGTCTGCATATCTTGGCGGGCATGTGGCCGCATTCCATCGCTATTTTCCCAAGTTATGTCCGCCGCCCTGTGGTTTGGAAATCGACTTCAGGCGCATTCAGAACAATCCCCGCATTGACGTTTACACACTCGCGGAGCTTGAGAGTCTGAGCGGGTCGCCCGGCGACTACGAGGCGGTAATCAAGATCGCGCCCCGCTATGTGACCGCAGCCTGCACGCTGTGCGGCGATTGCGAGCATGTCTGCCAGGCTGAGATCCCGGATGCATTCAACTGCGGGATCACAAAGACGAAGGCGGTCCGCTTGCCGCATCGCATGGCGTTCCCCGCACAATACGTGATTGACCGCGGTGCCTGCAACGGTTGCCGTCTCTGCGCCGATGCGTGCCGGTACAAGGCCATCGATCTCGATCAGCAGCCAACGACGAAGACGCTGCACGTGGCCTCTGTGGTCTTCGCCACCGGATGGGCTCCTTACGACGCCGCGAAGATCGACAATCTGGGATTTGGTCAGTACCCGAACATCGTCACCAACGTAATGCTGGAGCGTCTGGCCGCAATGGACGGCCCCACTGCGGGAAAGATTCTCAGGCCCTCCGATGGCAAGCCGCCGCGCGCGGTGGCCTTTGTGCAATGTGCCGGCTCGCGCGATCAGAATCATCTCCCCTACTGTTCCGGCGTATGCTGCACGGCGACGCTCAAGCAGGCGACTTACATACGAAGTCAATACCCCGACGCCAAAATCACCATGTTCTATATCGATCTGCGCACGCCCGGGCACCTGGAAGACTTCGCCGCCAAAACCATTGCGGCAAATGGCATCGAGCTGATCAAAGGCAAGGTTGGCAAAGTGCAGGAGCATCCCGGCAGCCGCGATCTGCTCGTGACAGCCGAAAACGTTCTCAGCAGAAGAAAGATCACGCGCGAGTACGACCTCGTGGTTCTGGCAGTCGGAATCGTTCCGCAGATCGCTGGTTTGCCTGCGGGGATGACCCTTGATGAATTTGGTTTCGCCGCCAGTGGCGGGTCGGGGATGTATGCGACCGGCTGCGTGAAGAGGCCGGCTGAGGTAGCCGTCTCCATTCGCGATGCCACCGGCGTGGCTCTGAAAGCGATGCAGAACACGGCGAACGGGGCAAATCATGGATAAGAGACTCGGCGTTTACATTTGCGGTGGCTGCTCCATCGAGGAAACCCTCGATGTTGACCGGTTGGCAGAGCTCGCTAAAGCCGACTGCAAGGTTCCCGTCTGCCGAACCCATCCATGCCTTTGCGGCGAAGAAGGTATTGCCCAGATCCGCAGTGATCTGGACTCGGGCGAAGTCAACACGGCAGTAATTGCGGCATGCTCACCGCGAGCCAAAATCGAGAGCTTCAACTTCGGTACAAGCCAGATTGCGGAGCGCGTGAACCTTCGCGAGCAAATCGCGTGGTCGCATAAGCCCAACGATGAAGACACCCAGATGCTCGCCGAAGACTGCCTGCGCATGGGTATCGCCAAAGCGGAAAAGATGGAGCCGCTGGAGGCTTTGTCGGAGTCTATTTCGAAAACCATCCTGGTGGTGGGCGGCGGCGTAACGGGGATCCATGCCGCGCTTGAAGGCGCGGAGGCCGGCTATGACGTATTGCTGGTCGAAAAGGAACCTCAGCTCGGAGGATTTCTCGGCGGCCTCAAGAAGACCTTCCCCGTGCATACTCCGTACGCGAAGGCCGCAGGCAATGATCTGGGAGAAAAGATTCAGGCGATCGCCGCGCATCCGCGCGTGAAGATATTTTGCTCGACGCAAGTTATCCGCACCGAGGGCCAGCCCGGCATGTTTGACGTGACCCTTCAGAATGGGCATGGACCGGAGACACATCGAGTCGGCTCAATCGTGATGGCCACCGGATGGAAGCCTTACGATCGCGCCAAACTGACCTTGCCCGGCTGCGACCTTCCCGACGTGGTCACCAACGTGGAATTCGAGCGCATGGCCGCGGCAGGTCCCATTACGCGGCCCTCCGATGGCAAGGCGGTCGGCAGCGTTCTCTTCGTGCAGTGCGCCGGTTCGCGTGATGCGGACCATCTCAGCTACTGCTCGTCCGTGTGTTGCATGTCGACCTTGAAAGAGGCCGAATACCTGCGCGAACAGAATTCCGAAATCGAAGTCTTCGTCATCTACCGCGACATGGTGACACCAGGCCCGTACGAAGCCTATTACCAGAGTCTCCAGAATCACGCCCTGAATTTCTTTATGAAAGGCACGGTCACAAGTCTGGAGCGGGATGCCGGCGGCAAATTGATGGTGGACGTGGACGGTAGCCTGCTCGGTTCTCCCATTCGTGTGGCAGTAGACATGGTTGTCCTTGCCACCGGCATGGTGCCGAATTCAGCCGACAACGATGCGATCAGGACGCTGCGCGATGCAAGGCGAACTGCGGAGCGGAACGAATCGGAGACGCAGCGCAAAGAGGCCGAGAAAGTCATTTGCCAGTTGCAGGATCGCGAAGGAACCGAGATTTTGAATCTCAGCTATCGCCAGGGACCGGATTTGCCGATTCTGCAGAACGGCTTCCCCGACTCCCATTTCGTCTGCTTTCCCTACGAGACGCAGCGCACAGGCATCTATGCCGCCGGTGCGGTGCGCGCTCCCATGGACTCGGGCCTAGCCGCCGACGATGCGTGCGGCGCCATGATGAAGGCCATCCAAAGCATGCAAATGGCGGCCAACGGCCAGGCCGTTCACCCGCGCGCCGGCGACCTTTCGTATCCCAATTTTGCGCTGCAACGCTGTACTCAGTGCAAGCGCTGCACAGTGGAGTGCCCGTTCGGTGCGATCGACGAGGACGAAAAGGGCACACCCAGATTCAATCCCTACCGCTGCCGCCGCTGCGGAATCTGCATGGGCGCGTGCCCGGAGCGAATCATCTCCTTCAAAAACTATTCGGTCGACCTGATCGCCGCAATGGTGAAGGCGATCGAGGTGCCCGACGAGTTCGAAGATAAGCCGCGCATCCTCATCTTCGCCTGCGAGAACGACGCCTATCCCGTCCTCGATCAGGTGGGCATGATCCGCGCCTCTTACGATGCCTCCGTCCGCGTGATTCCGTTGCGCTGCCTGGGTTCGATGAACATTGTGTGGATCGCCGATGCGCTTTCGCGCGGCATCGACGGAGTCATGTTGATGGGCTGCAAGTTCGGCGATGACTACCAATGCCATTTCATCCGCGGCAGTGAGTTGGCCAACCGGCGCCTGGAAAACGTAAAGGACACGCTGGAGCGCCTGCAACTGGAATCCGAACGAATCGAGCTGGTGCAGTTGGCGATCAATGAATGCGATCGCGTTCCGCAATTGATCGATGACTTCGTTGCGCGGGTCCGCGATTTGGGCCCGAACCCATACAAGGGGTTTTAGCTATGGCTGACGCGTTATTGGTACAACCCGACCAGGAATTCATCCACGAAGTGACCGCGAACAGCGGTGGAGATTTGAAGAAGTGCTTTCAGTGTGCCACCTGCAGCTCCGTCTGTTCCCTTTCCACTGAGTCGCGGCCATTTCCTCGCAAGCAAATTCTTGAGGCGCAATGGGGAATGAAGAGTCAGTTGATTGGCGATCCTGCCATCTGGCTCTGCCATGACTGCGCCGACTGCACGGCGCGCTGCCCGCGCGGCGCGCGGCCATCGGCGGTCGTGGATGCCATTCGCATGGCAGTCATCAAACGCCTCGCGTTTCCGCGATTCATGGGCAGCATGATCGGCCGCGTAGAGAACGGAGCTTTTATGTTTATGCTCTCCGCTCTTTTGCTGCTCACCATCGCAATCCTGCCGGCGATGAGTTCTGTATCGAGGCCCATCATTTATGCCGAAATGTTTCCCAAGATCAGACTGGAACCGCTGTTCTTTGCCGTAAGTGCGTTCGTTTTGCTCGCGCTGGCGATGGGTGCGGCGCGCTTTATAAAAGAGCTGCGCGCCGCAGGCGCGAATGGCGCAATCCTGCCCGCCTTGCTTCCAGTCTTGCTTGAGATCATCCGTCATCGCCGCTTTGCAAGCTGTGGCACTGGGCAAAGCCGGCGCTGGGGCCATCTCCTGGTGCTCTCCGGTTTTCTGGGACTTGCTGTCATGGGAACCACCGTTGGCATTGGCAGCATGTTCGGCTTGCTCGATACGCCGCTGCCCATGCTGTTTCCACTCAAAATTTTTGCCAATCTCTGCGCTCTCGTGCTGGTCACCGGCATCGCGATCCTCGTTTGGAATCGTGTGACGAATCGCGAAAAGCGCATCGGCAGTTCCTATTGCGACTGGTATTTTCTCGCTCTTCTAGGCGGCGTCGGCCTTACCGGAATTCTTTCCGAGGCCCTGCGCATGTCGCAAAACCTGGATTGGATGTTCTTCATCTACTATTTCCATCTCTCGCTGGTCCTAACGTTGTTTCTCTGCACTCCTTATTCAAAGTTCGTTCATTTCCTTTACCGGACCATTGCCATGGCAGCTACATGGCAAGAAAGCAAGTCGCCTGCCCGGGAACAGGTGACCGCTGGTGGTCCGGACGTCGCGCTTCCTGAAGGTCCCGGCCTTCATCACGTCATCTGAACGAGGTCTTGATATGCACAAATTAGTCTCTCCACATGGCGGTTCCAGCTTGAAGCCCTTATTACTCGAGGGTCGCGAACGGTCGGAGGAAATTGAACGAGCGGCGCACCTCAAGCATGTCCCGCTCACCAGCCGTGAAACCGGCGACCTCATCATGATGGGCATCGGTGCGTTTACACCCCTCGATGGCTTTATGGGCCATGACGACTGGAAGGGCTGTTGCGACTCTTACACTCTTCCCAGCAAAAAGGGCGTGTTCTGGCCTATTCCCATCACTCTTTCTACGGATGAAGAACACGCAACCTCGATAACTCCGGGAGAGGAGGTTGCGCTCTGGGACGTCGAGACCGACTCCCTCGTGGGCACGATGAAGGTCGAGGAAAAGTACACCATCGACAAAGAACATGAGTGCAACCAGGTCTTCCGCACCGCCGACCCGAAACATCCCGGTGTCAAGAAGGTGATGGAACAAGCCGAGGTGAATCTGGCGGGCCCCGTGAAGGTGGTTTCGGAGTTGTTCTTCCCTGAGGAATTCAAGGGAATCTACCAGCGTCCCGCCGATGCCCGCAAAATTTTTGAGGAGCGCGGCTGGAGCACGGTGGCAGCTCTGCAGTTGCGCAATCCCATGCATAACTCACACGCTTACCTTGCGTGGATTGCAATCGAAGTCTGCGATGGTGTGTATGTCCATCAGCTTCTCGGCAAGCTCAAACCCGGCGATATTCCGGCCGATGTGCGCGTAAAGGCCATCGATTCGCTGGTCAACAAATATTTTCGGAAAGAGCGGGTATTGCAGGGCGGCTATCCGATGGAAATGCGCTACGCTGGCCCGCGCGAAGCGCTGCTGCATGCGGTCTTCCGTCAGAACTACGGCTGCTCTCACCTCATCGTCGGGCGCGACCACGCAGGTGTGGGCGACTACTACGGTCCCTTCGATGCACAGAAGATCTTCAATGAAGTGCCCACCGGCGCCCTCATGATTCAACCCCTGGCCATGGATTGGACTTTCTACTGCTACGAGTGCGGAAGCATGGCCTCCATGAAGACCTGTCCGCACGAAAGCAAGGCAATCATCGATGAGAACGGGGCCTACAAAGGCGGAGCTAGATTGCTGCTCTCCGGCACCATGCTGCGCAAGCTCATGAGCGAAGGCAAACCGGTGCCGCCGGAGTTCTCAAAACCGGAGGTAGTCGCAATTCTGAAACAGTATTACGACAGCCTCGAAGAGAAGGTGGAAGTTGCGCTTCATTCGGCAGCAACCGGTGTTGTCAATCCGAAACCCTGAGTCCGGCTCACAAGTGCAAGGCCGATTCAGGAGAGAAGTGCAAATCGGGCCATTGCCGGCTCGCACCGTTATTGTGCGGCGCGGGCCGGCAGAGAACGGAACGTCACCATGTCGGTTATCACGATTTCCAGAGGGTCCTTCAGCGGCGGGAAAATGCTCGCCGAGTGCCTGGCCGCTAAATTGGGCTATCGCTGTGTCGACCGCGACGTCATAGTCGAACGCGCGGCAGCTCATGGTGTTTCACAGGAGGAAATCCGTGACGCACTCGAAAAACCTCCCGGATTCCTGGAACGGTTCAGTCACAAGAGATACAAGTATCTGGCGCTGATCGAGGCCGGCCTCACTGAAGAAGTGCGGACCGGAAAGGTCATCTACCACGGCCTTGCAGGTCACCTGCTGCTGGGGAGCGGTCGGCACATCCTGCGTACGCGGCTCATTGCCCCCATGGACTTTCGTATCCGCATGGTGCACGAACGTCTCAACTACACCCAGAGCGAGGCCATTGCCTACATCCAGAGGATGGACGATCAGCGGCGCCGCTGGACGAGCTACCTCTATGGTGTCAACTGGGGCGACCCCTCACTTTACGATCTGGTGATAAATCTCCAGCAAATGACACTCGAAACCGCGTGCCACATTATCTCGGCGGCCGTGCACCGGCGTTGTTTTGAGTTGACACCGGCTTGCCGGAAAGCTCTCGAGGACCTTGCGCTTGCCAGCAAAGTACGGGCGACGCTGGCCGTCACTCAATCCACCGAGGGCCTTGAACTGGAGGCGTCAGCCAGCGACGGAGTCGTCGCGCTCAAGGGAAAACTTGCCACCGCGGACCAACTCCCTGAAGTGAGACGGATCGCTTTGGATGTCCCGGGCGTGATCGACCTCGATCTTGATAAGCTCGCCCCGCCCGTGCAGGGGTAATTCACTTCCACCATCGACCAGGAAAGGCGGTCGGACATGGACCTGTATTTACCGGTTGCTGGAATGAGCATCAACCTGTTCCTCCTGGTTGCAGTGGGAGGGATAATCGGCCTTCTCTCCGGCTTGGTTGGTGTTGGAGGGGGATTTCTTCTTACTCCCATTCTGATGATGATCGGAGTTCCGCCAACTGTTGCGGCGGCATCCGGCGCGTGTTCCCTGGTGAGCACCTCGTCATCGGGAACCGCGGTCCACTTCAGGCTCGGCAATGTAGACCTCAAGCTGGGCGGCATTCTTCTCGTGGGCGGCTTGACCGGCGCCGCTATCGGCGTACACGTGATCAGGATCCTGCGTGCCCTGGGAAGCGCCGATTTTGTCATCACCATTTTCTATGTCGTGATGCTGGGCAGCGTAGGCGCATTCATGTTCCTTGAGAGCCTGCACAGCCTGCGCCGCGGGATGATGGCGCACAAAGCGCCAAATCCAGTTCGCCAGGCGGCTCTACTGAAGCGCCTGCCTTTTCAGATGAATTTCCCCCGCTCCAATGTTCGGCATTCGGTCTTTGTGCCCTTTGTTCTCTGCACTCTGGTGGGAATATTGGCAGCCATCATGGGCGTCGGTGGGGGATTCATCATGGTGCCGATGATGGTCTACCTGCTGCGCATGCCCATGCATGTCGCAGTGGGTACTGACCTGTTTCAAATTCTCTTTACCTGCGCCGGCGTAACAGTCATGCAAGCGGCAACCAACAACACCGTAGACATTGTATTGGCGCTGGCAGTGGCAATCGGTTCAACAATTGGCGCGCAGGTAGGCGCGCGCATGTCCCGGATGATGCGGGGAGAACAGCTCAGAATTGTTCTGGCCAGCATCGTCCTGGCAACCACCATAAAGATGTCAATCGGGCTGTTGGTTAAGCCCGCAACTTTGCTTGTATTCGCGGGCGGCAGCTGATCTGCACCGCATTTAGGTGACGCGAGGCAACGCAGTAAATAGGTGATGCGATGACCCCCTGGTGGTGGAGGCAGGAGAAACAATCCACCTCTCCGGAACAGACAATTCGCACAAAGTACACAAGCTTCCGGCATCTGCTTTCGCAGAACAATGACTGCCTGGAGATTCTTGCCGGCATCCAGGAAGACCTGCAATACGCACCGGCCAGCCGCAGAGTGCTTGGCGAGCGCATCGATCTGGTATTCAGCAAACTCGAGAACGTGGTAACCACGCTGGAACGACTCACGGAAACCGCCTTTCCTCACTTGCTCGCGACCGTCCGTGCCCAGCGCGAAGAAGTGGAGTCCTATCTTGGCGCGTGTGACGAACTCGTCAAGCCGCCATTGGCTCGTTCGCTCTCTGAAGTGGATATCCACTCCGCGCCTGAAGTCGGAGGAAAAGCGGCCGCTCTCGGAGAGATCCGGAACAAGTTGCTGCTTCCTGTTCCCGACGGCTTTGTGCTCACGGCAGAAGCCTATCGGCAATTCTGCGGCATTCCGCTGTGGAAACAACTGCGTGACACAACACGAAATCTCGACCTGAATGATCTACAGGAATTGGAGAGAGTTTCTTCCCGTCTGGGTGAACTCGTCAGGCGTTGCCCCATTCCGAGGGCGGTTGAGGTGGCCTTGACCGAACGGGCGCAAGCCCTGCAAACCCCGGAAGCAGGCTTCGCTATCCGTTCCAGTGCGGTCGGTGAAGGCGGCGAACGAACCTTCGCCGGCCAATTTCTCAGTATCTTGAATGTCCACCTTGAAGAGATCGTCGAAGCTTACCGCAAAGTCGTAGAGAGCAGGTTCAGTGCCAGAGCGCTGTTTTATCGACTGTCCGCGGGGCTGCCTGAGATCGAATGCCCCATGGCAGTGCTATGCCTGCGCGTCATACCCGCGCGAGCTGCCGGAATCATGTACACGCGCGATCCCAAAAACCCCAGGAGCGACATGCTGTGGATTACAGCAACGCGTGGACTGGGCCTCGACATCGCCAGTGGCCGCGCTCCCGCCGATCTCTTCGTCGTTTCCCGCAAACATCCTCATCTTGTCGTGGAACAAAACATCGCGCACAAAGGCGAACAGATTGCGCTCGTCGGGAGCGGCGGTGTACAGCGTCAAGAAATTCGCGACGACCTGGCAAACACTCCAAGCCTGACCAGCGAGCAACTGCAGACGCTCACCAGTTGGGCAATTCGCATTGAGAACCATTTTGGCTGTCCACAGGATGTGGAATGGGTATTGGATGAAGAGAGCCGGCTTTGGATCGTACAATCGCGGCCTCTGGCCCTGGCGGATTCCGGGACTGTGCGGCTCAAGTCGCGCAATCGCGCGGAGCCCATTCTCTCCGGCGGACGCACCGTATATCCCGGGCGTGTCTCCGGAACCGTTCACCTGGCGGCAGATACCACCTCCCTGAATGCGACCCCGCAGGGCGCCATTCTGTTTCTGCGCAAAGCCTCACCGGAGATCATTGAAGTGTTCCCCCGCATCTCCGGACTGGTGGCGGAGTGGGGTAATCTGACCGGCCATGCTGCAGCGCTGCTGCGCGAATCAGCCATCCCCTCCGTATTTCAGCTCCCCGGGGCTTTCGAGAAGCTTCATAACGGAGAGCAGGTCAGTCTTGATGCAGTGCAACCGCGAGTCTATGCGGGCAATTTCTGGCCGGCACGCAATTTTGAGTTGCCTGAGGTCGAGCGTTTTCGCGAAGGTCCGAGCGACCCCCTCAACAGCCGCGTGCTTACTCTGCATCTGCTCGACCCCACGGCATTCAACTTCCGCCCGGCCGGATGCAAATCCGCTCACGATGTACTTCGCTTCTGCCACGAAAAAGCTATCGAAGCGATGTTCGAAGTGAATGACAGCGAAATCTCACGCGGCCTGCACTATGCGAAGAAACTGCTGACACCCGCTCCCGTAAATCTGCACGTGCTCGATCTGGGAGGCGGTCTCGCGCCGGGGAATGTCTCGGAAACGGAGGTCACACCCGATCAAATCGTTTCGCGTCCTTTTCAGGCCCTGTGGCGCGGAGTGACGCACCCGGGTGTGACGTGGACACGCGAAATTCCCGCAAGCCTGGACGGACTGGCATCTGTGATGGCTACCTCTCTGACCGCAAACGCAGGCCCCATCCGCGCGCTAGGCGAAAAAAGTTATCTGCTTGTTGCCGATGAGTACATGAACCTGAACTCGCGTCTCGCTTACCACTTCACGCTGGTAGACGCCTGTGTCTCTGACGTCCCCGGCAACAACTACGTCTCTTTCCGCTTTGCCGGAGGCGGCGCGGCGCGCCACCGGCGCAACCTTCGCGCGTGTTTCATTGAAGCCTGCCTCGCGCATTACGGCTTCCGGGTCGACCGTCGCGGAGATCTGGTCAACGCCTGGTTCAAAAAAGCGCCGGCCGCCCAGACTGAAGCCAATCTCGACATACTCGGCCGTCTCATGGCTTGCAGTTGCCAACTGGACATGTACATGACGAGCAATACCGTCGTCAGCTGGTATGTGCAGCAATTCCTCACCGGCAACTATGCCTTCCAATGGAGCGATCAGTCCGCAGAACAGCCAAAGGCGGTGGCGTCATGATTGCGGCCGTCATGATTCTTCGCGGGGGAAAGAGCTGATGCGGATCCTTTTGCCCATTGCCGGAATCGGCGTCCACATCTGGCTCGTCATCGTGATCGGTGGAGTCATCGGACTGCTTTCAGGACTGCTTGGTATCGGCGGGGGCTTCCTGCTCACCCCGATTCTCATGATGATCGGTGTGCCGCCGACAGTGGCCGCAGCCTCCAGCACCAATGCCATTGTTGCCACCTCATCCTCTGGAGTTGCCGCGCATTTCCGCTTGCACAACGTGGACTTTCGCATGGGTTCCATCCTGCTCCTCGGTGGACTGATCGGCTCGGGCATGGGTGTCCGCTGCGTCTACCTTCTGCGCAAAGTGGGGCATGTAGATCTCGTCATTACGCTGAGTTACATTCTCATACTCGGTTTCGTCGGCAGTTATATCGTTCGCGAAAGTTTGCAGAAGATGCGGCATGGCAGGGCTTCCACGCAGACGGCCCATCACTCGCACGCAGACAGATTTCTCGCAAATCTGCCTTTGCAGATGAACTTTCCCTATTCGCGAATCCGGCAGTCAATTTTGCTGCCGTTGGCTCTCGGCATCCTTGTCGGATTGCTGACCTCGGTGATGGGTATGACCGGCGGATTCCTTTTGGTGCCGATGATGGTTTACCTGCTCCGCATGCCCACGCATGTTGCGGTGGGAACCAGCCTTTTTCAGATTCTGTTTACATGCGCGGCCGCTACGCTGATGCAGGCCTCCGCAAACCACACCGTGGACATTACGCTGGCGCTGCTTGTAGCCGTGGGCTCCACAATCGGCGCGCAGATCGGCGCGCACTTAAGTGGTCTGCTGCGCGGTGAGCAGCTCATGATTCTGCTGGGACTTCTGGTGCTCGGAGTCACGGTCACATTAGCGGTCAGCCGTGTACTGCCGCCTTCCATGCCGCTTGCACGCATTGCGAAGTTGGATCTCGCGCGGTCGATGCGGCAACTTGGCGTTTGGCTTGTCCCGAGGTTCGGGTTATAGCGGTCTGGAGCGAAGGAGTTGGAAATGCGCATATTGCTGCCCATTGCCGGAATCACCGTCCACCTCTGGACGGTCGTTGGAATCGGCGGAATTATTGGGCTGCTCTCAGGGCTTCTCGGCATTGGCGGCGGATTTCTCATGACGCCCATCCTCATGATGATTGGCGTTCCGCCCACGGTGGCCGCGGCTTCGGGCACTAACGCCATCGTTGCCACTTCCTCCTCGGGAGTCGCCGCGCACTTCCGGCTGCGCAATGTCGATCTCAAGATGGGCGCCATTCTCCTTATTGGCGGCCTCACCGGTTCCGGCATCGGCGTTCATTTCGTTCGCATTCTGCGGCAACTGGGCAGTGCAGACTCCGTCATTACGCTCACCTACATTGTCATGCTGGGTCTCGTCGGCGGCTTCATCGTTCGCGATAGCTGGCGAAAGATGCGCAGCGGCCTGGTCGGCCACGTAAAACACAATGGACCCCCCAGACGTTCTGTGCTGTCTCGGTTGCCGCTGCAGATGGAATTCCCGCACTCCGGTGTCCGGCACTCTGTGTTTGTGCCCTTTGCTTTGTGTTTTCTGGTTGGAGTTCTCACTGCAATCATGGGCGTGGCCGGGGGCTTCATCGTGGTGCCTATGATGGTCTACCTGCTGCGCATGCCCGCGCACGTTGCGGTGGGGACGAGCCTCTTTCAGGCGCTGTTTACCTGCGCCGGAGCAACGGTCATGCAAGCGGGCGATAACCAGATTGTGGATGTGGTACTGGCCTTGCTCGTAGCTGTGGGATCCACAATCGGAGCCCAGTTGGGAGCGCGGCTCAGCCGTCATCTGCGCGGCGAGCAGCTCATGATTCTGCTCGGTGTTCTGGCGCTTGGCGTCATGGTCAAAATGATGGCCGACATCGTGCTGTCGCCCGCCGTGCCGATTTCACAGATCGCAAAACTCGATTTCGCAATTCCTCTTCAGCACACTGCCGCTTGGTGTGCCTTCAGGTTCGGGAGGTGATTCATGGGGTGACTGCTTTCAAATCTCATGGCATGCTCGCGAAGCGTCGTGGCTGGTTGAAGGCTCTGGCCCTCGCCGTCGCGGTTGTAGCGCTCGCGGTCTGCGTCGCACCTGCACACACTGCAACGGAGCCTGCGCAGATGCCGCCACCCACGTTGATCCCCCAAAAGATCGCCATGGGCGCGTTCTACAACGGCACTCGTGTACGCATCGAGGGCACTGCACCTGCCGATGCGGGCATTCTGGTCGTTGTCGAAGGTTCCGAGAGGGACGAATTCTTCAATCGCAAGGGACGCGTCGGTCCAATTTGGCTCACTGTGGACAGAATCCACGTCAAGCATGCCCCTTCGGTGTTTCTACGCTTCAGTTCCGCCCCTCTCCGCTCGATGGTCGATCGGGAAGAGGTGCAGAAGTACCAACTCGACGAAGACGCCATCATGGATCGCATTCGCGTGCTCTGCCACTGCAAGTGCAGCCTTACTGATAGATCGCAGCAAAGCGGCGTGCATGACACGGTTCCGGATCCGTCCTACACGAGGCTCCTCTACACCGATTTCCTTCAGCTCAAACATCATGACGGAACGTATAGCGAAAAGGCCGGCACTGTGAACCTCAACCCGTCCAATTCAGCAACCAGGTATGCGCTGGAGTTCGAATGGCCGAAGAAGGTTCCGCCTGGAAATTACCAGGTGGCGATCTATGCGTGTCGTGGACATCGAGTCATCGCCCGGTCCGCCGCTACCCTCCAACTCGCGGAAGTTGGGTTTCCTGAGTACATGGCGAATCTGGCTTTCGCCAAGCCATGGCTTTACGGGATAGGCGCCGTGCTCGCGGCAGTTTTGGCCGGATTCCTGACCGACCTGCTCACCAACAGGCTGCGTCGCAAACGGAGAACACGGACAAAGTCTGAGACAACTCATACCGAACCGCCGGCTGCTGCGTCTGATGGAATACCCGCTGAAACCCATGAAGCCGAGACTACTCATCACGGCTAGATGGCGAAATGCTCGCATGCAGGCCACCAGCGTTGCATCCGGGAAGCAGTTGGCAAGGACGAGACCGGTGCCCTTCCACAGAGTATGTCGAAGGACGCCGGCCTTTTTGTTGATTCTCTTTTGCTTTGTCACACGGCCCACTGACTGCCAAACGACACGGGAACAGCAGTCTCCTCCCGCCGCAAACACGTCGGCCACAAGCAATACCCTAAGACCCATTTCCTTCAGCCGCGATGGCCTGACCATCTCAAACAAGAACGGAACCAGCCAGGTAAGACTCCATGGTTACGTTGAAGCGGATGGCCGCTTCTTCACCACCGACTTGAAAGATCGGCAACACAATGTGCTGCTTTTCCGCCGCGTCCGCCCAATTATTGAAGGCACACTTGGCAGCAGCCTGCGCTTCCGTTTCATGCCCGACTTTCGCGAAGGCAAAACGGTGATTCAGGATGTCTTTGTTGAGTGGGATCCCCTTTCGGCAGCCAAGCTGAGGGTGGGGAAGTTCAAGACTCCCTTCGGCCTGGAAATGCTGCGCTCGAACCGCGACCTGACGTTTTCCGAGCGATCGCTGGCCTCCGATCTGATCCCGAATCGCGATCTGGGCGCGCAGGTAGAAGGCTCCGTTCTTCAGCATGCGGTCACTTACGAACTCGGCTATTTCAGCGGCACCGCAGACGGCACGAGTGCAAGATTCAAATGGCGGGGAACAAATGAAGGAGTTGTACGCGCTTTCTTTCAACCATTCACTGCCGCCAAGCGCGCTCCCTTGCGGCAATTGGGCGCCGGAATCGCCATTTCCGGAGGCCATAGCCACGGGGCACTGCCCAGTTTCAAGACGATTGGACAGCAGACGTTCTTCCAGTACACCTCCGGCGCCATCGCTGACGGCAGACACAAGCGCGTTTCTCCGCAGGCGTACTACTACTTCAAACAATTTGAAGTCCTTGCCGAATACGTCACTTCAGGCCAGACTGTAGCCGTCGGATCTGCTCATCGTTACCTTTCCAACGACGGTTGGGAGGTTTCCGGCTCAATAGTTCTGACCGGAGAAAAGGGTTCCTACGAGGGTATTCGACCCGCCCATCCCTTCAATCCAGCCGCGGGTCTTCAGAACTTGGGGGCCTGGCAAATCGCCTTTCGGCACAGCGTGCTTGACGTCGACGCCAACGCATTTCCGCAGTATGCGGTCCCCACAGATTCGGCCAGACGAGCCAACGAATTAGCGGTGGGCTTGAACTGGTATGTCAATCGACACACCAAAGTCATGGCCGACTACGAATACACAACTTTCCGGATGATCACGCCCTCGATTCCTCACCTCAGCCCTGAGCGTGTGGTTATGGCTCGTCTGCAATTCGCCTTTTGAAATGCTCCGGCACTGCCATACTGACCGGTATGGAATCACGGACTTTTTGCATCGAAAGAGTGCGTAGTGAAGAACCGTCAGCCAGCCTCCGTTACAACGCCGGGAAACCGGGCGCAGCGCACACCTGTGAGAAACGGCATAGACAAGGCGGAAAAAGAGTTGTAGCTTCGGTTAGAGAATACAGAACAAAATGTCTTGAGACTCGGATGAAACTCGCTCTCAGTGGCGGCGAACCGCTACAGTGAGTATTTTTGAGATAAACTCGGGCTCAATCCGAAGTGCCTACGACCTCACCGTTGGAAGAGAAATGCACTTCACGACAGCTTTGTTGGGGAGAACAACTGAATCATGGTTCGTGACGAAGATGCACTTGAATACCACGCGTCAGCGCCGGCGGGAAAGATCTCGATTTCAGCCACCAAGCCGTGCCTGACACAGCGCGACTTGAGTCTGGCTTACACCCCTGGGGTGGCGGTTCCCTGCATGGCCATCCATCGTGAGCCGGATCTGGTTTACAAGTACACGGCCAAGTCCAATCTTGTGGCCGTGGTATCGAATGGAACCGCGGTTCTGGGCCTGGGCAACATCGGCCCAGCTGCGGGCAAGCCGGTCATGGAGGGAAAGGGAATCCTCTTCAAGCGGTTCGCCGATATCGATGTCTTCGATCTCGAACTGGCAGCCGACAATCCCCAGGATGTGATCCGCGCCTGCCAGATGCTCGAACCGACCTTCGGAGGCATCAATCTCGAAGACATCAAGGCGCCGGAGTGCTTTCTTATTGAGGAGGAACTTCGCCGAACACTGAAGATCCCCGTCTTTCACGATGACCAGCACGGTACCGCGATCATTTCCGGAGCAGCGCTTCTGAATGGGCTTGAGCTTGCCGGCAAGACAATCGCCACGGCTCGAATCGTGATTAATGGTGCTGGAGCCAGCGCCATTTCCTGCGCAGAGCACTTCATCCGGCTGGGCGCCACCCGCGAGAACATCCTGATGTGCGATTCAAAGGGAGTTCTCTATGAAGGCCGCCAGGAAGGTCTTAATGCTTACAAGATGCGCTTCCTGCGGCAAACGCATCTTCGCACCCTGTCTGAAGCTCTTGTGGACGCAGATGCCTTTGTCGGCCTTTCCACGGCGGGTTGTGTCACGGGAGACATGCTGGCGCGCATGGCGCCAAATCCGCTGGTTTTTGCCTTGGCAAATCCTGTTCCTGAAATCGACTATGAAACCACGATTGCGGCACGTCCGGATGCCATTGTCGCCACCGGCAGATCCGATTATCCCAACCAGGTGAACAATGTTCTGGGCTTTCCGGCGATCTTCCGCGGAGCGCTCGATGCACGAGCAAGCGAAATCAACCCCGCAATGATGCTGGCGGCAACACTGACGCTTGCAAGTCTGGCAAAAGAAGATGTTCCAGAGTCCGTCTGCCGCATCTATGGGCTCGATGATTTGAGTTTTGGCAGAAACTACATCATTCCCAAGCCGTTTGATCCCAGGGTCGTAGCGCGTGTGGCAGTAGCGGTTGCGGCGGCGGCCATCGATTCCGGCGTAGCCCGCATTGACCTTGACCTTGAGGATTACCGGCAGAATCTCGAGAAGCGGCTCAACCTGGAACTCGGAGTCACGCGGCTCCTGATTCGGAAGGCACGCACCAAACCCTGCCGCATCGTATTTCCAGAAGGTGAAAACCGGACCGTTCTGCGCGCCTGCCGGGTCCTGATCGACGAACAGATTGCCAAACCGGTACTTCTCGGAGACTCCAAAACGATTCGCGAGCACCTCGCAGAGCTCCATCTCGATCCCGACTCGCTGGATATCATTGACGCTGAAACGCACCCCCGGCACTCCATATACATCGACGAACTTGTGCGCTTACGGCAGCGCAAGGGAGTAACGCGGACTGAAGCCGAAGATCTCATTAAGAGCCGCAATATCCTTGGCGCTTTGATGGTGCAACTAAACGACGCAGACGCAATCGTGACCGGTTTGACCACTCACTATCCTGACACCATACGCCCTCTTCTCCAGGTCATTCCTTTGCAGGCCGGCGTGCGCAAAGCATCGGGTTTGTATCTGGCCACCACCCCTCGCGGTAAACCGTACTTCCTGGCCGATTGCACTGTGAACATTGACCCGTCAGCCGAGGATCTGGCAGAAATCGCGATCTGCGCCGCCAATACTGCCCGGCGCTTCGACGTGGAACCGCGCGTTGCGCTGCTTTCGTTCTCCAATTTCGGCAGCAGCCGCCATGAGTCCCCTGACAGGGCACGCAGAGCGGTCGAAATCATTCATGCCAGATGTCCTGACTTGATCGTCGATGGAGAAATGCAGGCAGATACCGCTGTGCTTCCTGAGCGGATCGAAGGCACCTATCCCTTCAGTTCCCTTCGCGGTGGGGCCAATGTTCTGGTTTTTCCCAGCCTCGATGCCGGAAATATCGCCTACAAGCTGCTGGGCTGCCTGGGAGGAGCACAAATGATCGGCCCCGTTCTCATGGGACTCTCGCGGCCGGCGCATGTGCTCCAGCGCGGCTCCTCTCTGTCCGATGTGGTGAATCTGGCGGCGCTGGCCGCAATTGAAGCGCACGATATCTCGCGATCCTGAGTCATGGCGCCGGCG
Source organism: uncultured Acidobacteriota bacterium (assembly GCA_963830225.1). Taxonomy (GTDB): domain Bacteria; phylum Acidobacteriota; class Terriglobia; order Terriglobales; family Acidobacteriaceae; genus Telmatobacter. Next base: position 53,520 of record CAWHLO010000004.1, read on the forward strand.
GCGTTTGTTGGAAGCCGGATTTCGCGCCATGGCAAGCACCAGCCTCCAGGACAGTACAATGGGTACTCTTGCTGGAGAGTTGTGTCAATGTGCAGATTGTCATGGATACTTTTATTTTTTCTGGCCGCCGTTTTGCCGACGACAGCTCAGTCGGTGTTTCCAATACCGCCAAACGACCCTCATGCGGTCTACCTCAAGCCCGGTAGCTTCGGCGCCGTTGCGGATGGAAAAGCGGACGACACGGCCGCTATTCAGGCAGCGATCAACCATGTGCAGCAGACAACCGGACAAGGTATCGTCTTCGTCGCCCCGGGGCGGTATCGCATCAGCCGGACCGTTTATCTTTGGTCGGGGATACGTCTCATCGGCTATGGCGCACATCGTCCTGTGTTTGTGCTGGGGCCAAACACGCCTGGGTTCCAAAAGGGCCACGGATTCCTCGGCACAGGCCGTTATATGCTGCAGTTCGCCTCGCGGCGCCCACCACAGGGCAAACCAGTAGTCGACGCGAACGAGTTCACGTTTTATAGCGGCATCAGCAACATGAACTTCGAAATCGGCCCGGGTAATCCGGCAGCCATTGCTGTGCGGTTCCACGTCGCACAGCACTCCTTTCTTGAGCACATGCGGTTCCAGGTAGGTAATGGACGGGCGGCCATTGAGGACGTAGGCAACGGCGCAACCGATCTCCAAATCGTAGGAGGCGAGTACGGCATCATCTCCGTACGGACGTCGCCGGGATGGCAGTTTCTGCTCACCGATTCCAGCTTTACAGGGCAGAAACGCGCGGCAATCCATACGCAGGAAGTGGGCATGACCCTGGTGCGCGACCGGATTTCCCACACGCCAGTTGCGGTTCAGATCACGCCGGGCCAGATTGAGGAGTTGTACGCACGCGACCTCGTGCTTCAGAACATCAGCCGGTCGGCCGTTGTACTCGGCGATGCACAAAAGACGCACAACGAAATCACGTTGGATCATGTGGTGTGCAGAAATGTGCCTCAGATGGTCGAAGGTGAACCCGGTTCCAGCGGCAAGTTCGCGGTGAAAGGCAGCTCCCATCCATTTGTCGAAGAGCACCTGACAATCGGAGAGGTGATTGGTCCCGATGGCCGAGAGCAGGGCGTAAAAGTCCGGCATCGAGAGCGTGCCGGAGCAGGCCGCGTTGCGGCTTCCGATATTCCATCGCTGCCGCCGATGCACGAGTGGGTGAATGTGCACACCCTCGGTGTAAAAGGAGACGGTTCTGACGACACGGCGGCGCTGCAGGCAGTGATCGATGCGCATCGCGTGCTTTATTTCCCCAGCGGCTTTTATCGTGTAACGAACACGCTGCATCTGCGCAAAGACAGCGTGCTGATTGGCTTCAATCCGGGCACCACAGCGCTTATTGTCACCAATGACTCACCCAACTTTAAGAGCAAGGGCGGGCCCGTGCCTGTGGTGGAGAGCGCGAAGGGCGGAGCAGCGATTCTTTCCGGCATCGCGATCATCACCTCCGACAAGGATCGGCGGGCGGCAGGGCTGGTGTGGCGCGCAGGTCCCCACTCCCTGGTGCAGGATGTGAATCTGAGATCGGGGCCGGGATTCATAAACCATGAGCTTGCCCCGAAACTCCCCGCATCCATGAGGCCACCACGGAATCTCGCAGCCATTCGGCGCAATCCCGCGGCGTTTCGTCGGCGCATGGAGGAGTTCCGAAGGCGTTTCGAGGAATATGCCGGCACGCAATATCCCAGCCTCTGGGTAAAAGACGGAGGTGGCGGCATCTTCCGCGGTATATGGACGTCGAACACACTGGCAAGGGCGGGGCTTCTGGTGGAGAATACGACGACGCCAAGCGTCGTTTACCAGATGTCGTGCGAGCATCATATGCGCCACGAGACCGAGCTTCTTCACGCTTCCAACTGGACCGTATACGCGCTGCAGACAGAGGAAGAAAACCCGGCCGGCGTGGACTCCTTCTCCGTGAACTTGAAGAACGCGCACCACATGCTGTTCGCAAACCTCTTTATGTACCGCGTCTCGCGGCAGGTGATGCCCAAGCTGAGCGGGGTAGAAGCAACCGATTCAAGCGGAATTCACTTTGAAAACGTACATACATTCAGCATGTCGCGTCTGGCGTACGATAACAGCTTCCTGGACCACACCAGCGGAGTGCGGGTCCGGGCGCATAACTTCACGGTGTTCACGCTGGACTCCAAGGTCAAAATTGGGGCTCCGCTCCCTCTGCCAACCGGTGTGTTTGCGGCGGGAACGAAGCTACATAAACTCGCCGGTGGTTTCAGTAATGCTGACGGGCTCACGGTGGACAATGCTGGGCATCTGTATTTCACAGACGCGGTAAAACACCTGGTTTACAGATGGAACGCAAATGCAAAGAAGGCTGAAGTCCTGACAGACAAAGTAAATAGGCCGATGGCGGCGGCGTTTGCGGGTGACAAATCGTTGCTTGTACTGGATTACAACCGCTCTGTCTTCGCCGTGGACACGAAAACGGGAGCGACAAAGAAAATTGAACCTGAGAGCTCGCCTGAGAGTGGAACGAGCCTGATGCTGCCAGTAGGATTCCTCTTCGGGATGAAGACGCTGGAAAGGCAGTTGGAGCACCGCGATATGATCTACGCGCCGCACAGCAACATGGCTGTCATGGGAGTCGCCAATCACCAGCCACGGAGTTATTTTTATGCTCCTGGTACCAGAAATGCCCTCATGGCCGGAGGTGACTGGCGGCCGATGCTGCAGGCATCGCAGTGGAGGCTCTTCCATGTTGGCGACGAGCACTTTGCGGTGAGTGAAGATGATGGTGCCGTGTATCGCTTGAAACTCGACAGCCTGAAGCATGTAACCGCGACGGAGTTCGCGCCACGCGGAGGAACCAGTGTTGTGAGCGATACGGCTGGAAATGTGTATGTGGCTGCGGGCCAGCTTTACATCTATAACGCCAGCGGAAAGCAGATTGGCGTGGTAGAAATTCCCGAGCGGCCGGCAAGCCTGGCGTTTGGTGGAGCAGACAGGAAAACCTTGTTCATCGGCGCCCGCAGTTCACTCTATTCCTTGCGCACGGTGGCTGCGGGACGGTGACGCCTACAGCCATCACTCGGTTTTGCAGTAGAGGCGTGCGTGCACAACCTCGCAGGTCGGCGAATCTGCAACTCGCTTACCTGAAGGCTCTGCCGCACAGCCGGCAAACAGATGCAGAAACGAAGAGATTACTTTCGCATCACCGGCAAGCGAACCGTGGCGCGCGCCCCTGGGCTGTCCTCGCGATTTTCCAGGCGGATTTCGCCGCCGTGTGACCGCGCAATTTGCTGCGCCAGCGCCAGGCCAACGCCGCTTCCAGACGGCTTGGTTGTGTAAAACGGCACAAAGAGATTATCCGCGTTGGCGATTCCCAAACCGCGATCTTCTATGGCGACAATGACGCCGGATTCCTCCAACCTCCAGGTTGCGCGCACAGGCTGGGCCCCATTGGCCAGTGAGGCGTCCACTGCATTGGTGAGGAGATTGATGAACATCTGCTCCAGTTGATCGGGATCGGCGTGAAGCGTGACCGGTGGCCCGGGCTCAAGTTCGATGGGCAGCCGCTGCTCCAGCAGGGCAACGCGCTCGAGGAGCGGCCCAAGCGGAACCGGCTGCGGGCGCGGCGGAGGCAACTGAGCAAGCTGCCGGTAAGACTGCACAAAGCGGTGCAGCGATTCGGCGCGGCTCTCCACCACTCCCAAACCCCGGCGAAAGTCGCTGGCAACGGTCTCGTCGCTGCTGAGCGAGTCAACGCGCGCCACCAGGCTTCCGGCAATCGACTTGATCGGCGCGAGCGAGTTTGACAGCTCGTGTCCGAGCACGCGGATCAGCCGCTTCCAGGCAACCTGTTCCTCTTCCTGGAGCGGCAGGCTCACGTCGGCCAGCAGCAGGAGTGTGTGCGGCGCACCGTCCTGGCGAAAGACCGCCTTGCGCACCAGCCAGCGCGTGGGTCGCGAACCAAAGGAGCGAATCGACTGGTCGGGGATATTGAGCAGATCCTCAAGCCCAAGCTCGCCGGCCGTGCGGCCTATGCAGCGCGCATTCGACAAGCCAAGCAGCCTCATGCCCGCGTTGTTCACCAGGCGCAGCAGATTTTCACGGTCGAATGCGAATAACGGCGCGTGCATCACTTCCAGAATGCGAGCCAGTAGAGCAGTTGCTTCCAGCGAGTGTACGCGCTGCCTTTGCATCAGGTCGGCAAGTGCGTTAATCTCGGCCGCCAGTTCACCCAGTGCATCGGGCGAGCCGGCTCCGCGCGCACGAAACGAGTAATCGCCCTCGCGCATCGATGAGACCACGTTCGAGAGCGTCTGCAGCGGACGAGCGAGACTCTCCATCAGTGCCGTCGCCACCAGCGCCAAATAGATCAACAGGCAAACAACGACCACGATCCACGTCGATGTGCCGGGGCGCTCCTGATAGAGAAGAACGCCGGCAAAAACCAGCCCGGGCAAAGCAAGAAGCAGGCAATAAAACCAGGCGCGGCGCAGGGCCGAACGTTGGCGCCCGCGCAAGTGCTTCTTAGAGGCCATACTTCTCGATGCGCCGGTAGAGCGCTGCGCGGCTCAGGCCCAGTGCCTCGGCCGCCTGCGAAATGTTCCCATTGCAGCGGCGAAGCATCTTGCGCACAAGCAGTGATTCCGCCTCTTCAATGCTCATGTTCTCCAACGTCGGCGCCGCCGGCCGCGATGTGGAAATAGACAGATCCGCCGGTTCAATCTCTTCGCCGCGGCACAGCAGAACGGCGCGTTCCACTGCGTGTTCGAACTCTCGCACGTTGCCCGGCCATGGATACTGCATCAACTGCTGCATAGCCGCAGGCGAGAAGCCGCTCATTTGTTTGCGGTAACGCGCGCGGTTGCGATTGAGAAAGTGCATGGCCAGCAGCGGGATGTCCTCACGCCGGTCGCGCAGCGGCGGCAGATGAATCTCCACGGTATTGATGCGGAAGAGTAGATCCTCGCGGAAATTACCGGCTGCCACCTCTTCATGCAATTTCGCATTGGTTGCGGACAGGATCCGTACATCGACGCGGCGGGTCTGCGAAGAACCCACGCGCTCCAACTCGCCGGTCTCAAGCACGCGCAGCAGTTTGGCCTGTTGGCGCAGCGGCACGTTGGCAATCTCATCCAGAAACAGCGTGCCGCCGTTGGCCAGCTCAAAACGACCCACGCGGTCTGTACGTGCGTCGGTAAATGCGCCCTTCACGTGGCCAAAGATTTCGCTCTCGAAGGTCCCTTCGGGCAATCCCCCGGCGTTTACGGCTACCAGCGGCATGCGTGACCGCGGCGAGGCGGCGTGCAGCAGGCGCGCAACAATCTCTTTTCCGGTGCCATGCTCGCCGGTAATGAGCACGTGGGCATCGGACGGTCCCACCTGTGCAATGAGCTGAAGAACAGGTTGCATGGCTGGCGCGCTCGCCACAAATTCCGGCAGCCCTTCGGCGCGGAGCAGCCGATTCTCCAGTTCCAGTTGAAGAGCGCGCTTCAGGGCCTGATGCAACTCGGCGTGCACACGGATCAGCGAGACCAGGCGCTCGTTCTCCCACGGTTTCTGAATGAAGTCGCGCGCGCCTCGCTTCATGGACTCGACAGCCAGGCCGATATTGCCCCACGCGGTCATCACGATGACCGGGATGCGAGGATCGATCTCCTGAATGCGCGCCAGCAGGTCGAGTCCTTCCTGACCTGAAGTTGTATCGCGCGTGTAATTCAGATCGATGAGCAGCACATCGTAGTCGGTCTGCCCCATCGCCTCCAGCAGCAACTCGGGCGAACGCACGCAGTCGATGTCGATTCCCTCCGGCTTCAGCAACAACTCCACGGCTTCAAGAATGTGGGGTTGATCGTCGGCAACCAACACGCGAATTCGTTCCTGCTTACTTATGGCTCGCCTCCACAACACCTGTGCGGGCATCCGCAATGGAGATGCCGTAGTCCTGAAGAATGGTACCAGTAGCGCGCTGTACTTCGATGCGCGCCTTCTCGTACGCTGTCTCCGCAGTCACCAGCGCGGACTCGGCCTGTGCCAGGTCGTTTTCAGCCGAAAGCGTCTGCTGGTACGAACCTGCACCCAGTTTCTGCTCCTTTTGCATGATATCGAGAGTTTTTGCCGCGAGATCGCGAGCCTCGCGGGCTGCCGCTACGCGGCTGGCGCCCTGCTCCAGAGCATAATTTGCATTGCGTACTTCGATCACGATGCGTTTCTTCAGTTCCTCAAAATACACCTGCGCCTGCCGGTACTCAAGTTCCGTGCGGTACTGGTCTGCCCTGGCCACGCGGTTGCGCAGCGGAACGTCAAGATGGAACCCGACTTGGTATTCGGGCGACGAAGCATTGAAGGCATTTTGCACCGTGCCGCTAAAATCGCCGGGGGCACTGACCGAGCCGCCCTGGGCAAGATACTCCGGATTGGGAACACCGCCGTAGCCCGTTCCCGTATAGAAGCCGTACATGCTGAGCGAAGGCAGCAGCGCGTTGCGGGCCGTTTTCCGGCTCAACTCGCGGTTCTTCATGTCCAGGGTAGACTCCTTCAGCTCCGTCCGGTTGTTCATCGCCTCAGAAATAAGTGTTTGCACCGGCGTGGTCTTGCTCTGCATCAGGTTGCCGATATGATCGGTCGGAACAACAGGCATCTCGGCCAGAATCGGATCGTTGAGCGTGCGCGTGATGGCATTCTTCATCAGCAGTTCCTGCAGCTCAAGGTTGGTGCGCGCCACCGTCAGATTCTGTTCCTGTTCGGCCAGGTCGCCTTGCGCCTTCAGAACATCCATCGCCGGGATTGCCTGCAGTTTTAGCTGCTTGCGGCTGGTGCTCAGAGTCTCTTTGGCAAAGGCAACTGAGCGCTCACCCACCTGCTCAATATCGTATGCGTTGACAAGGTTCCAGTAGAGATCGCATATCTGTGTGACGGTGGCGGTGAGCTGGGCGCGGAACGCAATATCGGAGATCTTCTTATTGGTTTTGGCAATGCGAAGGTAGCGGAGATTCGGGCCAAAGCCGAACCCGGCAAGCAACTGCTGCTGTAACAGCACGCGCACTCCTGCAAACAGCTGCGGATTCAGGCTGTTGAACGGGCTGTTCGAGGTCTGCCTGTAACTTTGCCAATCGAACTCAAAGTAGCTGCCGGTAGGAAACGCCTGCTGGTAGCTCGCGTCGAACTGGCCGGTATTCACTTGGTAGTTGGGAACGCCATAGATCTGCCGGTTGGTGAGCAACTGCGATGTGTGATCTATGTCGGCATTCGCCACAATGTGCGGGTCGTAACTCGCCACGGCGGTACCGGTGCCCAGTGTGGACGAGACAATACCCGAAGCGCCTGCACCGGCGCCGCCGGCGCCGCCAGTAGTGCCTCCGGCGCCCGCGCCCGCGCCACTGGATCCAATACCGCCCTGACCTCCACCGGGCGTGCCCGACACCACGCCGGTATTGACGCCGCGCACGGAACCTCCCGCCTTCGTGCGCAGGATGTCAGTCTGCGCGATGGGTAGGTTGTAGCGCGCAATCACCAGATCGAGATTATTTTCCAGTGCCAGGTCAATGGCGTCGCGCAGCGACAGATAAAGCTTGCCGTTGCGTATCAGCGAATTAAGACGCGGCGAATTCGCCATGTCGGGAGGAGGAACAGTTTTGCCGTGATAAATCGAGAAGGGATTCCATGAGCGCTTCTGCAGTTCCTCAAAAGGGATGTAATTCTGCGAGACACGCGCGGGCGCGGGCTGCGTTGCCTGTGCCGGTGCCTGGACAGAGACAGCCGCCCGTGCCGGCTCCGCAGGTGCCGGAGCCGCGGGAAGAGCCGGTCCCGAGGCAAAGGCCATGTTGACATGCAAAAGAAGAATCGCGGCTGCGGCCGTGATCGACGCGGCTGGAATCGGTTCCCACGAATTCACGAACGAAAACTTCACTTGCTCCTGACCTCCGTTGTTTTTCCTGCAATTTCTTCGTCGCGCGTAACCCAGCCATCGTGGAGTTCCACAATGCGCTTGCCATAGCGCGCGTTTTCGTCAGAATGCGTGACCTGCACAATGGTGGTGCCCTGGCGGTTCAGCTCACAAAACAGATCCATGATTTCGCGAGCCTGCGTAGAGTGCAGATTGCCGGTTGGTTCGTCTGCCAGCAGAAGCGCCGGCGCATGCACCACTGCGCGCGCTACGCCCACCAACTGCTGCTGGCCGCCGGAGAGCTGGCTGGGATACAAATCTTTCTTGGCGACGATCTGAAAGCGGTCAAGAATTTCGGCCACCATACCCTGACGCTGGCGCGACGGCAGATTCTTGTATGAGAGCGGAAGGTCGATATTTTCCGCCACAGTCAGGTCGTCAAGCAGGTGATAGCTTTGGAAGACCATGCCGATCCGCTGCCGGGCCAGGTCGGCGCGCTGCTTGCGGTTGAGCGCGTGCGTCGGCGTTTCGCCGAACCAGTACTCGCCGGCCCAGCCGTCATCGAGCAGCGCCAGCACGTTCAGCAGCGATGACTTCCCTGCTCCGGACGGACCCATGACGGTGACAAACTCGCCCTCTTTGACCGTGAGGGAGACGCGACGCAGCACCCAGGTTTCCACGTGGCCGTTCCTGTAACTTCGTTCTACGTTTTTCAGTTCGATCATGATGTCCAAATCTCTCCAATCGCAAAAGGGATTGTTCGCGTCCCGGTCATTCGGTCCTCAATGCCTCCATGGGTTCAATCACTGCAGCGCGGCGCGCTGGGATATACGAGGCGGCAAGCGAGAGGACAAACACAGCGAAGGACGCCAAAAATATCACCGCCGGATCGAACGGGCTCACTTGAAATAGCAGCGTGCGCAGTAGACGCGTTGCAAACACTGCGCCCACCCCGCCAAGCACACAACCGATCAGGCCTAGTTGCGCGCCGGAAAACAGGATCAGTTGCATCACGCTTGACCGCTGCGATCCGAGCGCCAGTCGGATAGCCATCTCCTGCGTACGTGTTGTAGCGCTGAATGCAATCACGCTATAAATGCCGAGAAGGGCCAGCAAAACAGCCGCGGCGGCAAAGCTAGAAACGAGCGCGGCATTGAAACGCCGCGGGGCTTCGGCCTCCTTGATTGCGCGATTCATCGATCGCACTTGAGTAAGTGGGAGTTGCGGATCAATCGAATGGACAGTAGTACGCAGCGCATTGATCATCTCCTCAGGCGGCAGTGCAGTACGCAGCACAATCGAGCCTCCCTGCGCACTCAACGCATCGGCCGGCGCCATGGGACCGAACGACGCCATATCCTGGCTGAAAGGCTGGTAAATCTGGTAGGTTGTCGGCAAGTCGGGCGTGTTTTGCCTGATATTCCCAATCTCGCCCACCACAGTCATCCACGGAGTCGGTGTCTCCTGCACGCCCCATCTCACGCGCTTCCCAATAGGGTCCTGACCCGGCCAGAAGTGCTCGGCAAGCTTGCGATTCACAATACACACCAGCGGTGCCTTAGCGTTATCCGCTTCGGTAAACGTGCGCCCACGCAAAAGCGAAATCCCCGCAGCGCGGAAGTAATCACCCATCACCTGCGACGGCCACGAAAGGCTCAGTCCAGCTCCCTTCGGCGGAACATAACCCTCAGCCACAAACGCGGTGTTGCTGAAGCTGCCAGAGGCGGGCAGTTGCGCGGTTACACCCACGGCAGAAACCCCCGGCAACGCTTGCAGTTTGCGCAGCAGCGTGTCATTAAAGGTATTAATCGCGGCCTGGGTGGAGTATTGCTTGTGCGGCAGGCTATACGATGCCGTCAGCATATGATCGGTGCGGAAGCCCACATTGACCTCACGCAGATTCTCGAAGCTGCGCAGCAGGAGTCCGGAGGCGACCAGCAGTACCAGCGCCACGGCAATTTCCGCAACCACCATCGCTGAGCGCAGCCGGGTGTGCGCTCCTCCGGCGGAGCCTGTGCGTCCGCCTTCTTTCAATGTCTCATTCACGCTCGTGCGCGCCGCAGCCAGCGCAGGGATCAGGCCGCATAGAAAGCCTGTAAGCACTGCGACGCCCAACGCGAATGTCACCACATGCCAGTCAAGCCGGATAGAGTTGATGCGAGGCAGCGTTTGCGGCAGAAAGCTGATGCCCACACGCAATGCGATTGCTGCCATGCCCAGCCCAAGCAGCCCACCCGCAATGCTCAAAGCCAGCGTCTCAATCAGGCTCTGCCGTACCACTGCCATGGAGTTTGCACCCATCGCCAGCCGCACCGCAGTTTCGCGCCGCCGCCGTATCACACGCACCAGCAGAAGCCCCGCCAGATTCGCGCACGCGATAAAGAGCACCACAACGACCGCGAGAAATAACATGCGAATCAGCGGCCGCGCCTGCGCCACTGTGTCTTGAGCCAGGGAGTGCACGACGGCGTGGATGTGCAGGCTGCTCATAAACGCTGGAAATCCGCGCTCGATCTGCTTTGCCACGCTTTCGGCATCCTGCTGTGCCTGCGCCGCCGTCACGCCAGGTTTCAGTCGGCCCACCATGGCAAAGTTCCAGCTCGCCGCTGCCGTGCCGCTTTTTTCATCGCGCGTAAAGCTCATCGGCGTCCACAACTCGCTCTGGTTGAGCTGTCCCGGAATCAGTGGAAACTCGAATCCCCTTGGCATCACGCCAATAATCTCGTAGGTCTTGCGGTCGAGCTCGATCTTCCGCCCAATGATCTGCGGGTCGCCGTGAAAACGGCTGTGCCACATCGCGTAGCTGATCACAACCACCTGCGCGTGGCCCGTATCCTCCTCTTGCGTAAACACCCGCCCCATCAGTGGTGAAACCTGCAGCACCTGAAAAATGCTGGCCGTCAAACGTGCCGCACTGATCTGCGCTGGCGCTCCGGCACCGGTAAGCTCCCAGCCAGTCTGTCTGTAGGCGCCGAGGGCTGCAAAGCTGCGTGTGTCGTGCTCATAGACAGGAATCTCCGGTGCGGTTACGCCTGCTTCGTTATTCCCGGTCCCAAACTTGGCGCCTTCCAGTACATCCGACAACACCACCAGCCGGTCAGGATGCGGAAAGGGCAGCGGCCGCAACAGCACGCCTTCGACAATCGAAAAGATGGCCGTTGTCGCGCCAATGCCAAAGGCCAGCGTGAGCACCGCGGTAACCGTGAAACCGGGAGTCTTGCGTAACCGGCGCAGCGCGTAACGAATATCAACCCAAAGATTGTGCATCAATAAATATCTCCCTGGCCGTTTCCGGCGTATCACGCTACTCCGTTCTAAGCGCCTGCATGGGTTCAATGCTTGCGGCGCGTCTCGCCGGAATGAAGCCTGCCACCGCCGCGCACAAGCCGAGCACAAGCGTTGCTCCCGCAAGCGCAAACGGATCCCAGCCGGCGACCTGGTAGAGTTGACTGGCCATGAAGTACCCGGCGACGAGCGCAGCGGGAATGCCCAGTGCAAGTCCGATCGCGATCTGCCACAGTGCGCCGCGCATCACCAGAGCAACCACACCGGAACGCGTGGAACCAAGCGCCATACGAATGCCAATCTCGCCGGTCCGCCGGGCTACGAAATACGACATGACGCCATAGAGACCCACTGAGGCAAGGACCAGCGCAAGAATGCCGAACAGCGTGGTGAGACGTGCAATAAGCCTGCTCTGAATAAAGTTGCCGGCCACCTGCGAGCTATAGGTACGAAGACCCACCACCGTCAGATTGCGATCGATACCGGCCATCGTGTGCCGAACCAGCGCTTCCACGTCCTGTTGCGGCCTGCCGAATGCCAGAATCATCGCGTTCATGAACATGGACTGGTTCTCGGTGGAGATCATGTCCGGCTCTGTGTAGCCCGTGAAGCGCTGCGACATAGGCCGCAGGTAGACGGGGCGCACGTCGTTGCGCGGGTTGTTCATCTTGAAATTGCGGAAGACGCCGACGATCTGAAAGCTGCCTGAATACTTGGCTCGATCGATGCCAAAGTGCTGGCCAATAGGATTCTGATTCGGGAAGAACCGCTTTACGAATGCCTGATTGACGATTGCTACCTGCGGTGAAGAGGCCGTGTCCTGATCATTAAAGTTTCGTCCGCGAACAATGGGCACGCCGATGGAACCAAGAAAATGCGCGCTCACGCGATCCCACGTCGACCCGCAGTTGCTGCCGGGGCCGGGTGCGGGATGACCCTGCGGGATTACGCACTCACCCCAGTTGTCACCTTCGAGTGGACTGTACATCGCCAGGCTCATGCTGGTGACACCGGGTAACGCGGAGAAACGCTCTTCAATCTCGCGGTCAAGCGCAGGCAGGCGATTCATCGTATATCCAGCTCCAGCAGGATCGAAGTGCAGCACGTAGCGATTCACAGTGGCAATGCCGAAGTCCTGATTCTCAAGGTGTGCAAGGGATTTGGTCATTAGAATAGCCGCAGTCAGCAGAACCACTGACATGGCTGCCTGGAAAATCACGAGAGCCTTCTGCGGTGCGGATGAACGGTCGTGAAGCGTGCGGGTGGCGCCGTGCAGTGCCTCTCCGGGCTGAGTGTGCGACAACAGCCAGGCCGGCGTCGCTCCAAACAACACTCCGGTCATCAGCGACACTAGAAACGCGAAGCCAAGTACCGTCAGCGAAGGGTCGGCTGGAATGGGGAGATTACGGGCCTCGGGAAACGCTAGCGCGAGGATCGTGCGGCATCCGGCATAGGCGACACCCAAACCGGCAAGCCCGCCAAGACAACTGAGCAGGACGGATTCCGTAAGGATCTGGCGAATCACACGGACGCGGGTAGCCCCAAGAGCCATACGCATTGCCAGGTCCGAGCGGCGTGCCGTCGCGCGAGCCAGCATTAGATTGGCAATGTTGGCGCATGCAATAAGCAGTACGACCAGAGAAAGAATCATCAGCAGCCTGAGGCCCCGGCCTGTCTGCTGCTGTAGCACCTGAACGCCGCCGCCGGCCGGCGAAAGGATCACGTGCATCCTGGGAATGATTTTCGATCCGCCGTTGGCAACCATCCGCGGGCGCGAATAGAGCCACTGGCGTAAGGCGCCTGAGATCTTGGCCTGCAAGGCAGGAATACTGGTTCCGGGACGAACTCTGCCGATGGGATAGAGCCAGTGTGAGTTCGGATGATGCAGGATAGAACCGTTGCCGTGAACATAGGGCTCACTCTGAAGCGGAATCCAGAAATCGGGTGCCCGTTGGGTCACGCGGTCGCCAAAAAAGCCGGCTGGCGCAATGCCGATAACCGTGAACGGCCGCGCCTCGATATAAATGGTCGAACCGACAATGGAAGGGTCGGCGGCAAATTCACTCTGCCATGACGCGTAGCTTAGTACAACCGTTGGTGGCGCACCCGGCGTGTCGTCGCTGTTGCGGAAGACGCGTCCCACATACGCGCCCAGACCAAGCGTGGCAAAGTAGTTGCCTGAAACAAATTCGCCGTTCAGTGACTTGGGCAGCGCATTGCCGCTCCGCACGCTCCACCGCGATATCCCGGCCTGAGCCGCTGCAAGGTTCTCGAACTCGGGTGTCGCTTTCCTGAGGTATTGATACAGGTCGAAAGAAAAGATCGAGAAATCGCCTGTGCTCGATGCGTTCCCAGGGATGCCGCCGTCCACGCAGCAATCGCCGGTGTCGCCAATGCGATAAAGCTGAGCCGGATTCGCCACGGGAAGCGAACGCAGAAGAATACCGTTGACCAGTGTAAAGATGGCCGTGTTGGCGCCGATGCCAAGCGCCAGAGTCAACACAACGGTGAGCGCGAAACCCGGCGACTTGCGCAACTGGCGAAACGCGTAGCGGATGTCGAACCAAAAATTACTCATCCCAATTCTCCCTGCCATCGGGCCCGTGTTACTCAATGCGAAGCGCCACAGCCGGTTCAACCGATGCAGCTCGATACGCGGGAACAAGGCACGCAAGAAACGCAACCAGGCCGAGCGCGACACATACCGTTGCGAAAGTCATCCAATCCGCGGGGCTCACTCCATAGAGCATTCCGCGCAAGTAACGAGTGAGAAGCAGTGAAGCTGCAAGGCCAACGGTCACGCCGATAAGCGCAAGGCGAAGCCCCTGCCCCAGCACCTGGCGAAACACATCGGCTTTGCCGGCGCCCAACGCCATGCGAATGCCGATCTCGTGTGTGCGCTGCCGGGTGGAATATGCCACCACTCCATAAACTCCCACCGCGGCCAGAATCATGGCCAGCAGCCCAAAGGCTCCTGCAAAAACCACCGCGATGCGCTCAAAGACGCTGCCCATCTCCATGTTGTGTCTGAGCGTAGTCACGTGGAAGAGCGGCAGATTCGAGTTAAGGCCGTGAATTGCATCTTCCACTGGCGCGGCAAACGCCATCGGATCGCCATTCACGCGCACCTGCAGAATCACCGGGCTCGTGTAGTACTGCATCAGCGGCACCAGGATAAGAGGCGCCGGCTGATAGATCAGGCGGCGGTATTTTCCGTTGGCCGCAACACCCACCACCGAGTACCATCTCCCGCGAAACTGGACTCGTTTGCCAATGGCATCCTGGCCCGGCCAGTACCGGTCGACGAAAGCCTTGTTGACGATGGCTACGCGCCGCGCCGACGCGTTGTCTGCCGCGGTGAAGTCGCGGCCCGCCAGCAGAGGCGTGCGCAATGTGTGAAGATAGTTGGGGCCCACAAAGCCGCGATCGATCTCAAGGGATTCGTGCACACGGGGAACGTAGCCCTCGGGCATCACGTCGTCGGAGTGAATGGTGTAGCTCAGCGGCGAAAAATCGGCCAGCGTGGCGGATTGAACACCGGCCAGCGCTTTCACGCGCTGCAACACCTGGCTGTCGAACTCCATGGCTCTGCTGCTGGAATAGCCCATCGGGTCGAGATCGAATGACATCAGCAGAACGTGGTTGGGGTCAAAACCGGGGTCGGCTTCCTGAGCGTTGACCAGACTGCGGACGAACAAACCCGCGCAGGCAAGAAGAATGAGCGAGAGCGCAATCTGCGCAGCAACAAGCCCGGAGGCAAGGCGCGATTTTCCAAAACCACCCGAGACATTGAGCGATTCATCCTTGAGGACGGTCACCGGTGAAAGAGCAGAGGCGCGCAGCGCCGGAACCGCACCGGAGATCAGTGCCGTAACCGCCGCCACCAGGAATGTAGAGAATAAAACCGTGCCGTTTACGTGGCCGTTTATATTAAGCGGCAGGCTGGTTGAGGGTAGAAACGATCCCAGCGTGCGTGCGGTCCAAAGCGTAATCGCAATTGCAACTGCGCCCCCGGCCATGGCCACCAGCAGGTTCTCTACCATGAGCTGGCGGACAAGCCTCCAGCGGCTCGCGCCCATTGACAGGCGCACCGCGAACTCGCGGCGTCGCGCAACCGATCGCACAAGAAGAAGATCGGCCACATTAGCGCAGGCCAGCAGCAACAGCACACAGGCCAAAGCAAACAGAATGGACAGGGTTCCGGAGAGATAGACATTCGCTCCGAATGGCGAGCGCCACAGTGGGTCCAGAGAAAGATGGTTATTGCCGCGGTGCGAATCCGGGTAGCTCGCAACGATGTGCTGCATCAGCACATTCAGTTCATTTGTGGCCTGCCGGCGGTCCACTCCGGGACGAAGTACGCCCAGCACATTGAGCCAGGAGGTGCCGCGTTCGTTGATCCGTTGCGAGCCCCACACCTCGGGGTCCATGCCCAGTGGCATCCAGAGTTCCGTGCGCAGACCGGTCTTACATCCCTCGAATCCCCGCGGTGCCACGCCCGTGATGGTGTAAGTGTGCAGGTTAATCTGAACCTTCTTGCCCACAATGTCGGGATCGCCGGCAAAGCGATGCTGCCAGAGGTCATACCCAAGCACCACCTGCGCCGCGCCAGTGTGCTCGTTGGCAACGGTGTTAAAAAACGACCTGCCGAGAAGAGGCTTGACGCCCAGCACCTTGAAGTAATTCGAGGAAACCAGCGCCGCATATATTCGCTCCGGCTTGCCCTCGCCGGTGATGGCCACAAAGTCGTCGTGATACGCCAGAAGGCCCGACAGCGTCTTCGTACCGTCGCGCAGGTCTACGTAATCCGGATAAGAGAATGGAGGTGTGGGATGCTCGCTTCGCTCTCCGCGCTGGATGGTCACCATATTAGAGGTGTGTCCGACTCCAGGTATCGGATTAAGCAGCGTCGAGTCAATCCAACTGAAGATGGTGCTGGTGGCGGCGATGCCCAGCGCCAGGGTGAGCACGGCGGCAATCGTGAATCCCGGCGCATTGCGCAATTGGCGTATCGCGTAGCGAATATCCTGAAGCAGCATTCGGGATCCTCCTATTCGCACCGCAGCGCCTGCACTGGGTCAGTAGAAGCAGCGCGAAGCGCAGGAGCTAGGGCGGCCAGTACTCCAGCCACTATCAGCAGCAGCGCCAGCAACAGAAATCCTCCTGCTTCCTTCCCTGCGTCAAAGTAGATGACCATGCCGATGATCTTGCGCGCCAGAATCGTGAGAACCAGTCCCACGGCACCGCCCACGCCCAGCATCCACAACACGCGGCGCATGGTCATGGAAAGAATGCCGCTACGCGTGGCTCCCAGCGCCATACGCACGCCGATGTCGCGCGTGGCCTGTTCTACCTCGTGACTGACCAGGCCATAAAGTCCCACCATGGCCAGCAGCAGCGCCAGACCGGCAAAGATGCCGAAGAGCCAGCTCTCCATCCGCTGAAAGACCAGCGTTTCCGAGACGACCTGAGTCATGGTGCGCGGCTCGATGAACGGCACTGTCGGGTCTACCTCGTGCAAGGCGCTGCGCAGTGCCGGCACAATCGGACCCGCGCTGCCGTCGAAGCGCACCACCAACACCATGTTCATCAGCAATGGCCGTTCTTTAGCAGGCAACTCATTCATCAGAAAATCCCGCTCGGCCAGCGGCGGTTCATAAATATTCTGGCGGACATTCCCCACCACCCCGACAATGCGCGTCCAATTCTCGGGCTTGTTGGAGTCTTCGATACGCTGCGCTGTTGGATCGAGTCCTGCGGGAATAAATTCGTGAACGAAAGCCTGGTTTACAACCGCGGTCGGTGCGGCATTGTCGGGCCGGTCCTGGTTAGGCGATAGCATACGGCCGGCACGAAGCGGAATCCCGAAAACACGGAAATAGCCTGTCGAAACGAAACGATTCTCCGCGAGCCGCACCTCGTTGGATGGTGCAGGAGGCTGACCAGCGATCTGAATTTCGGAGTTAGAGCCCCAGGATTGAATGGGAAGCATGTTGATTACACCCACGGCGCGCACTCCGGGAATCTGCGCCACACGGTCGAAAAGCGGCTGGTAGAAATTAGCCACCACATCGTGGTCCTCATAGCGCGGCGGCGAAAGGTTGATCTGCGTGGTGAGAATGTGTGCGGGATCGAAGCCAAGATCGGCGTCCCGGTAGTGCGTCACCATGCGAATAAGCAATCCAGCCACGGCTACCAGCACCATCGTCAGCGCAACCTGCGTAACGATAAATCCTGAACGCAGCCGATGCTGCGCGCGGCCCGTGCCCGCATTGCCGCCCGTCTTTATTGCCGAGTTCGGATCGATGCGCGACATCCGCAGCGCCGGATAGAGTGACGAAATCAGCGCCACAATCATGGCAGCGGCGATGCCCGCTGCGAGCACCATCCAGTTCAAATGGATATTCGCTCCGCGCTGCAGGGCGTGGATCAGAAACGTCCGCATCAGACGGAGGCTTGTCCACGCCACCAGCAGTCCGCCCGCGGCTCCCAGCGCAGCCAGCAGCATGCCTTCCGTCAGCATCTGACGCAGCAGACGTAAGCGGCCCGCGCCGACGGCCACGCGCATCCCCATTTCTCGCTCGCGTTTCACTCCTCGCGCCAGCAAAAGGCCTGCAACGTTCACACAGCCGATCAGAAGCACCGCCAGAACGGCCCCCAGCAGCGTCCAAAGTGGCCCGCGGCTCTTGCTTGTTACGCTCGCAGCCAGAGGCTCAAGCTGCACCGTACGCCCCTTATCTGTACCCGGATAAGCAGCGCCGATGTTGGAAAGCACGTGCCCCAGATCCGCCTGTGCCTGTTGGATCGATACGCCATCTTTGACGCGCGCTACAGCCTGCAGCCAATGGTCACCGCGGCCGGTCATCCACGGCTGATCTAATTGCAGCGGCATATAAATCGCGTTCTGCTCGTTGACCGGAAATGCGAATCCGGCAGGCATGACGCCAATCACGGTAAAGGCACGGCCGCCTATCTTCACCGTCCGATTCAAAACATCGCGGTCTCCGTTGAAGTAGTTCTTCCAGACGCTGTAACTGAGGACGGCAACACTGTTCCGGCCCTTCTCCTGTTCGCCGGGAAGATAGGTGCGCCCCAGCAAGGGCCGCACGCCAAAGACCTTGAAAAAGTTGTCGGTAGATTGCACGCTGCGCAGCAATGTCGGTCCGCTTGAGGCCGTATCGACAGTAACCTTGAAATAGTTGATGTAGCCTGCAAGCGCAGTAAACGCCGTGGCCTGCGCGCGCTCGTCCTTGTAGCTAGGCCAGGACGCAGGCTGAGAATACCCGCTCTGGCTTTTGGTTTGAACGCTGACAATGCGGTTGGGCTGAGGATACGGCAGCGGCTGCAGAATCGTGGCATCGATCACGCAGAAAACCGCCGTAGCCGCACCCACGCTGAGTGCCAGCGTAAGCGTCACGGTCACGGCAAATCCCGGCGCGCGGCGTAATTGCCGCCATGCATACCGCATGTCCTGCTGCACGTTGCCCAAGAGCATGTGTCAGGCCTCCACTTCTTCCTCAAGCTTGTGCAGTTCGTCCTCTGAGACCACCTTGCCGTCGAACAGATGCACTTCACGTTCTGCGTGCCGGGCAAAGCGCGGATCGTGCGTCACCATGCAGATAGTCGATCCCTCGCGATGCAGGTCGGCGAGCAGGTGCATCACGGCTTCACCGTTCTTCGAGTCGAGGTTGCCGGTGGGCTCGTCTGCCAGCAGGATCGAAGGCGAACCGGCAAGCGCTCTCGCCACGGCCACGCGCTGCTGCTGGCCACCGGAGAGTTGCGCCGGATAATGCCGCATGCGATGCGCCATATTCACGCGCTCCAGCGCCTCTTTCACCCTCCGCTTGCGCTCTGCTGAAGCCATTCCGGCGCGATACGTCAGCGGCAGCTCCACATTCTCCTCAACCGTGAGATCGCCGATCAGATTGAAGCTCTGAAAAATGAAGCCAATCTCCTGGTTGCGGATCCGCGAGCGATCACTGAAGCTCAGGTTCTCCACCGGGTTGCCGTTGAGCAGATAGCGCCCGGCTGTGGGCGTGTCGAGCAGGCCCAGAATCGAGAGCAGCGTGGATTTACCGCAGCCCGACGGACCCGACATGGCCAGGTATTCTCCGCGCGAAATTGTCAGGTGCACTCCTGAGAGCGCGTGCGTCTCCACTTCGTCGGTGTAGAAGACCTTGGTCAGATCCTCGATCTCTATCAAAACTCCGTCCGTTGCCATGGGGTTTCTCCTTGGTTCAGATACCAGCTGTCAGCTTTCATCTCATAACTGCTAACTCTCGGCTTGTGCCATTGCCACAAGCGCTGTTCGCAAACAAGCCTGCGCATGGCCACCAGAGCTGCGAGTTACGAAAAACCGAGCTAAAAGCTGAGCGCTAAAAACTGAAAGCCGCCTTTCAGTTCAATTGAATGTGGTCCACGTTGTCGTAACGCGACATGTCTGACAGAATCACCGTGTCGCCCTGCTTCAACCCCTCAAGTACCTGGATGTTGTTGACCGATGCGCGTCCTACCTTCACCGCAACGCGCGTGGCGCCTTTGCCGTCGGGATCGATCTTGAACAGGCTCAGCGTCGAGTTTTCGTTCCCCAGGGCCGGCCGCCCGACGTAAAGCACGTTTTTCAACTGCGCCAGATCGATTGTTCCGTCTACGCTCAGTTGCGGCACTGCGCCCGACGGAAGAGGCCCATCGAGTGATACGTCAACGGTCCGCGTTCCGTTCAATACTGCGGGATCAATTCTGGTAACGTGGCCGGGAACCACGCCATTATGGGTGTCGATCAGCGCCGGCTGACCCAGTTGAATGTCATGGGCCTGAGTCTCGGCAATCTGCAGCGCCGCCTTCAACTTGTCGAGCTGAATCACCTCGGCAACCGGCGTTCCGGCGGTCACGTGCTGGCCCACCTGCAAGGGTGTCGGCAGTGGAGCCAACTCACCTGCGATCCCTGCCTGCACATGCAGAGCAGCGGCCTGTTCCTGGTAGAGCCCCAGCAGCGACTTTGCCTGTTCAATCTTGGTTTGCGCTGAAGCGAGCTGCACCTCGATAGCTTTCTGGTTGACTCGTATCTGTTCCTGGCTCAACTGGTGCTGCGTCGTCAACTGGTCTGCTGTGTCCTTCGATTTCTGATAAGTCAGCCCGGAGATCACGCCGAGTTCGTAAAGCTGCTTGTCGGTCTGCGCCTGCAACCGGTCCTGCGTGTAGTTCGAGGCCACCTGTGCCGCCGCCGTCTTCTTGTCCATCAGCGTGCTCTGTAACTGCGCTTCCAGGCTCTTGTAGTCGGCTTCGGCAGCCTTCAGCCCCAGTTGCGCGTTGAGCAGTTGCTGCTGGAGCTGCGGATCGGCCAGGTCCATCAGAACGGTGTCTGGCTTCACTCTTGTGCCGGGCAGCACGCGGATGTGCACCACGGTTGCGTCGGTCTGGGCAGGAATCAGTCGAATGCTGTCTTCGCGCGGCACCAGCATGCCGGTCGATGCGCGTACCTGGATAGTCAGGTCTCCGCGCTTCACTGTGCCAGTCCAAATCGTGGAGCGATCGACCGTGGGCGATGCCGGCTTGAGACGGGCAACTGCTACCGCCAGTCCGGTCAGCATCACCAACCCCACCGCGGCCCACAGGATCACGCGGCGTCTCTTCTTCAGCTTTATGTCAGGGCGTGCGATATCCATTGCACCCAACTCATTGCACGCACTCTGCCAGAGCGCGAAGAATCGAAACCTTTTGAAAGCAGATAAGTTACACAAACAAAGGGTAGCGGTTTCGTCGGCATCACTGTCCGGTTGCGGTGTGCGGATGTCCGATTTCGAACACTCGGGCGCGCTCACTGAACTCACACTGAGACACAGCAAAATCTTTCCGCCAAGGGCATCATTGCCCGCCATCCCGATGCGAATTGATGCGTACGGGAACTTTCCATGAGAAACGCACGTAGAGGAAGACAACCCATGTTCACCGATGTCAAATTCGCACTCAGGCAGTTGCTCAAATCGCCGGGCTTTACTGTTACGGCCATCATCACGCTGGCCCTGGGCATCGGCGCCAACGCAGTGGTGTTCAGCGTGCTCAACGCGCTCGTGCTCCGGCCGTTGAACATCCCCCACGCGCAGAACCTCTATATGGTGCAGCGGCACAATTCTCCCTCGCATTCCTACCTGGACTACAAGGACCTGCGCGACCGCAATCGCACCTTCCAGAGTCTGGTCACGTTTCAGATCATGGGCTCGGTGGGCGTGGATACAGGCGGCAACCCGTCAACTGCATGGCCTTATCTGACCAGTGGAAACTACTTCGACGCGTTGGATATCCAACCGTACCTGGGCCGCTTCTTCCATGCTTCCGATGAGAAAGGCCTCAACAGCGCTCCATACGTTGTACTCAGCTACTCCTATTGGCATAGCCATTTCCTTGGCGACCGCGGCGTAGTGGGACGTAAGGTGGATATCAACAAGCACCCATTCACCATCATCGGCGTGGCTCCGCCGGCTTTTCGCGGCACGGAGCTGTTCTTCGCGCCGGCATTTTGGATTCCGATGGTTGAATCACCGACCTTGACGGGTTCCAACAATCTGAAATACCGCGGCAATCACTCGATGTTTGTGATCGGGCGCCTGAAGCCGGGCGTAACGCCCGCGCAAGCAATAGCAGACTTGAACTCGGTCGGCGCATGGCTGTCCAAAACCTATCCATCAGACGACGATGGAATCAAGTTCACCCTGGCGCGGCCGGGGCTGGTAGGCGACTACCTCGGCGGCCCGGCACGGGCGTTTATGGCCGGTCTGATGCTGCTCGCCGGGCTCATCTTGCTGGCAGCCTGCGCCAACCTGGGCAGCCTCTTCGCGGCCCGCGCGGCAGATCGCGCAAAAGAGGTTGCACTGCGGCTGGCGCTGGGCTCGCGGCGTGCCCTGATTCTGCGGCAAATGCTTACTGAGGCGCTGATGGTTTCCGTTGTGGGAGGAGTACTGGGCCTGGTTGGCGGCGTGGTCATCCTTCACGTCCTCAGCGCATGGCAGCCTATTCCTGACATCCCGATCAATGTCCCTGTGAACCCTGACATTCGCACCTACGGCATCGCGCTCCTCCTGGCCCTGGCCAGTGGATTTCTCTTTGGAATGGTGCCGGTCCGCCAGGTGATGCGTGCCGATCCCTGGCAGACGATTCGCACTGGTTCAGATGCCACCGTGGGGATGAGGCGGTTCACTCTGCGCGATGTCCTGCTGGTACTGCAGATCGCCATTTGCGCGGTACTCGTCACTTCGTCGCTGGTTGCAGTGCGGGGGCTGGTGCGCTCGCTGCACAGCGATTATGGCTTCGTTCCGCAGAATGTGATGCTGGTAAACACTGACCTGCAAATGTCCGGCTACACCGGCGACCACAGGCCGCAGATGCAGCGGCGCATGCTGAATGCCGTTTCGGCTATCCCGGGTGTAACCTCAGTGGGCCTTGTGGACAATTTGCCGCTTAGTCTGGGCAGCAGCGACTCGTACGTCTATTCCGACACCACCACCGATTACCGCCCGACGAATTACATAGCGGATGCCATGAACTACAACATCTCGCCGGGGTACATGCATGCAGCGGAAACTAGAATTCTGGCGGGCAGAGATCTTACCTACGACGACGCCAGCAAGAAGCCGATTGTTGCACTGGTCAATCGGCGATTCGCGGTCAAGGTCTTCGGCTCCGTCGACAAGGCAGTCGGCGGGCACTTCAAGTTCTGGAGCGGCAACCGGGCGGAAGTGGTTGGCGTTGTGGAGAACGGAAAATACCGCAGCCTGACCGAAAATCAGATGCCGGCGATGTTCTTCTCCTTCCAGCAGCATGAGTCGAGCAGCACATGGCTCGTGGTACGGTCGCAGCGTGAACCGCAGGCGATGGCGAAGGCGCTGGAGTATACGCTGCACGGGCTCGATTCCGGGCTGCCGCTCACCATACAGCCTTGGAGCACCGAGTTGGCCACGGCGCTCTTCCCTGCGCGGGTAGCTTCGGTGGCGTTGGGCGTGCTGGGATTGCTGGGTGCGATGCTGGCTCTCACCGGAGTCTTTGGCATGGCCTCCTATGTGGTAAGCAAGCGGCTCCGCGAGTTGGGGATTCGCGTCGCGCTCGGTGCCGGACGGCGCGAGATCCTGCGCACATCACTGGGACGCGCTTTCCGATTGCTGGCCATCGGCTCGGCTGCGGGCATCGGGCTGGGAGTATTGGCTACGCGCGTGCTCTCGCATATCGTCTACCAGGCCACGCCGAAGGATCCCATGGTGCTCGGTGGAGTAATTGGAACCATGGTGTTTCTCGGCCTGGTGGCGGCATGGATTCCCGCGCGCCGGGCATTGGCCGTCGACCCGCTTATCCTGCTGCGCGACGAATAGAAGCCATTGCCTAACCAATCACTTGGGGAGTGTTCTAACCTCCTTTGCGCCACCACTCCGATCGAAGCTCCTCCCCCACAACCACCTCTGAAGGAACGCCCGGCGTCGGCGTCCAGAGCTTCAGTCCCGGCACCGGCCATATGGTTTCGATGGGCCGCCTCCAATGGTGCAGCGCCAAGTCGAAGAGTCCCCAATGGATCGGCATCAGCAGACCGCGCCCGCCCAAAGCGCGAAAGTTGCGGACTGCGCCTTCCGGTCCCATGTGAATCTGTGCCCACAAAGGGTTTGAGGCGCCAATCTCAAGCATGGCCAGGTCAAATGAGCCAAACTGGTCGCCAATCTCCCTGAATCCCTCCCACTCGCCGGAATCGGCGCCGTAGTACACACGGTGCCGGGGCCCGGCCAGGACAAACGAGGCCCAAAGCGTTTCGAAGCGATTGAAGAGGCTGCGGCCTGAAAAATGCCGCGACGGCAACGCTGTCACCTGCACCGCGCCCACTCGCGCACTGTCCGTCCAGTTCATTTCCTGGCAGCGCGACGCCGGCACACCAAGCTGCTTCAGCAATGCACCCACTCCCAGCGGTGTAATCCATTGCGCTCGCCTGACTGCGTCCAACTGCGCCAACGCGCGTATGGTGCCGGCGCCCAGGTGATCGTAGTGGTCGTGCGAAACAATCACCGCATCCATGGCCGGAAGACTGTGCAATGCAAGAGGCGGCGGAAAAAACCTCCTGGGCCCTACATACCTGGTCGGCGCCGCGCGTTCGTCCCACACCGGGTCAATCAGGATGCGCACCCCGTCGATCTCGACAATCGACGTAGAATGGCCCATCCACGTAATCCGCAGTCCTGAACGTGGCTTGGCGCAGTAAATCGCAGCGTCTGTCTGAAACGGCCCCAGCGGATCACGCGGTGAGCGTGCCCTCGACCCAAACAGGAACTTCGGCCCTATTTTAAGCATGGCCGAGAGTCCGACGACCTTCGTCGGTACCGGATTTAGGTATCGGCGGCCACTGCGCCGGACAGGTTGAAGCAGCATGCTTATTCGATGATATGCGCCCAGATCCGATTCCCAGATGTTTCCGTCAGGCCGCCCTGCCTTCGCCTGTGGTTACGCATGAGCTCAACCTGCTGAATACGCGCAATCCATCGGCGAACGTCCCGTCATTTGCTTTTCGCAGTTCAGATCTATGCCGTGGAGTTCGCCGGATCCAGTCAGCCGCGCGTATTCCTGATGATTTACCGCCGGTGTGCCCAAATCCGGCAGAACATAGCAAGACTTGTGGCAGACTGGTACCATATTGCTGATCCAAATATGGGGGTGCCGTTCTTGCGTTTTCGAGGACTCGTTTTCAGCGTGTTCCTGGTGGTCTTCCTCGTACCTGCAAAGGGCTTCGCGCAGAAGGGCGGCATGGCCACAGGCAGCCAGGCTGCGGCCGTCTACGACGCTCAGCACCGCCCCATCACGGCGGGCGGCTTCGTAAAGACAGGTCCCATCATCTTTCAGAACGTGGCCAAACAGGCAGGTCTCACCGTCTGGCATCACAAGGCGGGCACGCCTGCCAAGCGGCTTATCCTTGAAGCCAAAGGCCCAGGTGTATGCCTGATTGACTACAACAACGACGGCTGGCTTGATATCTATCTCGTCAACGGATCGACCTACAAGGCGCTCGACGGAAAAGAGCCGGCTCCCCATGCCGCGCTTTTCCGTAACAATCACGACGGTACCTTCACAGACGTGACAGCAACCGCCGGGGTGGCCAACGAGCGGTGGGGATACGGCTGCGCCGTGGGAGACTACGACAACGACGGCTGGCCCGACCTTTACGTTACGAACTATGGCGAGAACCGGCTTTACCGCAACAATCATGACGGCACATTCACTGATGTTGCTGAAAAGGCCGGAGTATCGCTGGATACAGGCACACACACACCTGTCTGGTCTGCCGGCGCAACGTTTGGCGATTACGACGGCGACGGTCATCTGGACCTGTTCGTGGATGGCTACGTGCATCTGAACCTGGCAGATGCGCCGTACTCCGGGTCGAAAGCGGTCGGCTACGCCTTCTGCCAGTATCGCGGAGTTTCGGTGATGTGCGGCCCGCGCGGCCTGAAGGGCGAAAAAGACCATCTATTCCACAACAACGGCGACGGAACGTTTACCGACGTAAGCAAGAAACTGGGTGTGGACGACCCGAACCTCTACTACGGGTTGGGAACGCTGTTTGCCGATGTGAACAACGACGGCAAGCCCGATCTGCTGGTAGCCAACGATTCCACCCCCAACTATCTCTATATCAACAAAGGCGACGGAACCTTCGAGGATGACAGCTATATCAGCGGATATGCCCTGAACGAGAGCGGCCGCGAGGTTGCCAACATGGGAATCGCGGCGGGTGACTACGAGAACAACGGGCACCTCGATATTGTGGATACAACATTCTCCGACGACTACAACGTGCTCTTCCGCAATGACGGGGCGGGCGACTTTTCAGACGTCAGCTATCGCGCCGGAATCGCAGTGTCTTCCATTCCATTTGTCGGCTTCGCTGACGGTTTTCTCGACTACGACAACGACGGCTGGAAAGACCTGCTGATCCTGAACGGCCACGTATACCCGCAGGTGGACCAGCACCCTGAGTGGGGCATGAGCTATGCGCAGCGCCCGCTGCTTTATCACAACAAGAAGAATGGGCAATTCGCGCTTGTTCCGGCCGTAGAAAATACCGGATTGGCATCCGTGAGCGTCGCCCGAGGCGCGGCATTTGGCGACATTTTCAACGACGGCAAGATCGACGTGGTCGTCAATAATATGGACGGCGTGCCATTGCTGCTGCGCAACGTGAATGCCGACCACCACCATTGGGTCGAGATGAAACTGATTGGCGGTCCGAAAAGTCCCCGCGACGCCGTGGGAACAACGGTATACTTGATCGCTAATGGGATGCGCCAGCGCGGAGACGTATTGAGCGGCGGCAGCTATCTCTCGTCAAACGACTTCAGGCCGCACTTTGGCCTGGGCGATGCCACAAACGCCGGCACGGCAGAGATTCACTGGCCCGACGGCGTGAAGGAAACCGTGAAACTGCCTGCCGTAGACCGCATATATACGATTGTGGAAGGCAAAGGCATTGTTTCTGCCATGTGCGACGGTAAACCCTGCGAGAACAAAGAGGCGCATCAAGTCCCTGCTGGAAAGTAACTCGCACTGCCTGACTTATGCGCCGCGATGCGAAATCGCGGCCTTAGACTTAGTACGATCCACCGAGCTAACCGCCGGTTCTTAGAATTCCGCAGTAGTACACCCGGCTCGCCGGCACATCGCTGTTCATCGTGGAGGGTGAAATTGATCCGATCGCTCCAATGCGCAATCCTGCTGGTAGTGGTAACGATAGCCATGCCAGCCATCTCCCCGGCTCAGAATGCCTCGCTTCATGCAGGATTCGAAGCGCCTCCGCAGTCGGCCAGGCTGCGCTGCTACTGGTGGTGGCTCAACGGCAACACCACGGAGGCCGCCATCACTCGCGACCTGACGGAAATGAAGGCAAAGGGCTACGGCGGAGCAATCCTGGTGGATGCGAACGGCTCGAACCAGGGCGGGAATCGTGACGTCGCGCCCGGCCCGAAATTCGGCAGCCCGCAGTGGGTCAAGCTTTATCTGCATGCGCTGGCGGTTGCCAAAAAACTCGGGCTCTATATCAGCCTGAATGCCGCAAGCGGATGGAATCTTGGCGGGCCCGGCGTAACCCCTCAGGACGCCGCCAAGGTGCTAACGTTCTCCCGCGAGATTGTCACGACGGGAGGCGGAATGCGAAACCTGCAACTGGAGACACCCCCTGAAAAGAAGGGGTTCTATCGCCAGATTGCGGTACTGGCGTATCCGCTGCGGCACGGGGCGGCGCTGGCGGGTACTGCGCAAAGCGGGCGGCGCGCCATCTACAATCTCGCTTACAAAACAGCCGCAGAACCAGCGGGAATTTCCATGGAACCTTCCACTAAGGTGCTGCGCGATCTTGCGCCCGAGACCGGCGAAGAAGACCTCCACACCCGGGATGTGGTCGATCTGAGCACCCGCGTCACCAAAGACGGCATGCTTCGGTGGAACTTCCCCGCAGGCACCTGGGAGGTGCTTCGCATCGGCTATACCGATTCCGGAGCGCGCGTATCAACCAGCAGCGATACGTGGCAGGGACTCATGATGGACTACATGAGCCGCGCGGCGCTCCATGACTACTGGAACCGCGTCGTAGCCCCATTGGTTACGGATGCAAAACCGTACGTCGGCAGCAGCCTCCGCTACCTGGTTGAAGACAGTTGGGAGGAAACCGGCGGCGAAAACTGGACCGAGGGGTTCCGGGCGGAATTCATCAGGCGCCGCGGCTACGATCCGCTGCCATATCTGCCTGCGGTAGCCGGACGCATCGTAGACAGTCGCGATACAACCAATCGCTTTCTTGCCGATTTTCGCCGCACCATAGCGGACATGATTGCCAGCAATCACTACGACTACTTTGCTGAGCTGGCAGCGAAAGACGGATTAGGCACTCATCCTGAATCGGGCGGACCGCATGGGACTCCCATCGACGCCCTGGAGAATTTTCGCAAGGCTTCGTTTCCACAAACGGAGTTCTGGGTGATGTCAAAATACCATCGTGTAACTCCGGTGGAGCGTTTCTATGTGAAGGAAGCCTCCAGTGCCGCGCATATCTACGGCAAACCGTATGTAGCCGCTGAAGGGTTCACAAGCCTTGGCCTGCCGTGGTCTGAGTCGCTGGGGCTGAATTTAAAACCTACCTTTGACCAGGCGCTCACAGAAGGGCTCAATCGTCTTTACTGGCATGAGTTCACATCGGAACCGAAAGCTGCCGGCCTCCCCGGCCAGGAGTATTTTGCTGGAACGCATCTGAACAGAAATGCGACGTGGTGGAAGCAGGCAGGCCCATTTCTCCTGGCCCTGAATCGCGCTCAGTTCCTTATGCAGCAGGGGCGCTCCATCTCTGATCTGCTCTATCTTCGCGGCAACAATGTCCCTGGATTTGCGCGCCTCAAATCCGACGATCCCGCGCACGTTCTCCCCGGCTACGATTATGACGTAACTTCCGACGACGCTCTGCTGCATCGCATGCTGGTGTCACATGGAATGGTCGAAACTCCGGAGGGATTGCACTACCGTGCGCTCGCCTTGCCGCGTTCCGGCCGATTGTCGCTCGCGAGCCTGATCTGGATTGAGAAGTATGTGCGTGACGGCGGACGGGTGATCGGCCCTCAGCCCACTGGCGCGCCGGGCTTGCTCAATCCAAAGGAAAAGAAGCAGTACGCGGAGATCACCAGCCGCATCTGGCGTGGATGTTCGCACAGTACAGTTGCCACTTATGGTGCGGGCCACATCTATTGCACGCTTAACGCCCATGCAGCCCTTCAGGCCTTTGGCGTGGCGCCCGACTTCGAAAGCACGGGTGAGGGACAGTTCGATTACGTGCATCGACGGACGAACGGTGCGGATATCTACTTCGTTAGAAATACGCAGAACTCGCCCGCTGCCTCGGTGCTGAGTTTTCGCGTCCACGGGCGCGCGCCCCAGTTGTGGTTCATGGACAGCGGTACAATCACCGCCGCGCCTGAGTACCGGGAATCGCACGGCCGCACGCAGATTCCGCTCTCCTTCCCCGCTTACGGCTCGGTATTCATCGTCTTTGAGGGAGCCCCGCAAGTGCACGCGGTTCGCATCACGCAAAATGGAACGGAGATCTTTCCTTCGATCGTTCCGGGCACGGGCATCTTTGCGGACGCTCGCGGGCAATTGGCAATCACTGATCCCGGAAAGTATATGATTGACCGCTCCGACGGCTCCTCACAGCAGTTTACGGTTGCGCCGGAGACAACTACCCCTGCTCTCGGCTCCGCATGGACGCTATCCTTTCCGCCGGGCTGGGGCGCGCCCGCCTCCGTCCCATGGAAGCAGTTCACTTCGTGGACCGAATCGCAGAACTCCGGCATTCGTTACTTTTCTGGAACAGCGACTTATCGCGGAAGGCTGTCTGTGCCGTCCTCCTCGCTAGGCAAAGGGCGTCAGCTTTGGTTAAATCTCGGATCGGTTCGTGAAATCGCAACCGTACTTATCAACGGCAAGTCAGTAGGAACATACTGGCATCCACCTTTTCGGGTGCGAATCGATCCCCAGCTTCATCCCGGCAATAACTCCGTCGAAATCGACGTGACGAACCTATGGGCGAATCGGCTCATCGGCGACAAACAGCCTGGAGCCAGACAATACGCCAAAACAAACATCGTTCAGTACAAAAGCGATGCGAAGTTACTGCCCTCGGGACTGCTCACTCAGCCGCGCATCTACACGGTCGAAGTTCCCAAAAAGTCTCCTGATCCGGCTGGCAAGTGAATCGCATCATGGACTGCAAAGAAATTTGAAGCTTATGAACCAATGAAAGTTCATCTCGGCGGCTACAGTGCGCTAGATACACTGTGACGAAACGCGCAAGATAGTCCCGACTATCGAGTAACCGAGTGTTTTACCAGCAAAAGACAGGAGAACAAGCGCATTGTTCAGAATGGAAGCACCCGCAGACCAACCCATAGTTGCAGCAGGGCAGCAGCCATCGGATGACAGCAATGTCGAAGCCAGTTTGCGGACGTACCCATTGGTGTTCGATCACTGGAAAGCAGATGATCGCCCCGGAGGCCTGCAATGAAAAGCTCCCAGCTTGATACCCTGCCCGCACGTGCAACTACACGCAGGGCCGTGCTTCAAAGCAGCCTTGCGGTTGGCGCTGCATCCATGCTTCCTGCCAAATTGCGTGCACTTGCCTGGAATATCCAGCAAGGCAGACCCGCGCTCGCGGATCGCCGATTCAGCAGCCCCGCCATTGAAACCGTCATCTCCCGGGTACGGAGCCAGATCGCCGATCCCACCCTTGGCGCAATGTTTGAGCGCTGCTTCCCGAACACACTGGACACCACAGTTTTTCCCGGCGCTGTCGGCGGCAAGCCGGACACGTTCGTCATCACGGGCGACATCGGCGCCATGTGGCTGCGTGACTCCTCAGCGCAGGTTTGGCCCTATCTCCCCTTCGCGCGGCAGGACAAGCGCCTCACCGCGTTGCTTCAAGGCGTGGTCCGCCGGCAGACGCGCATGATCCTGATAGATCCTTACGCGAATGCCTTCACGCGCGACACTTCGGATCCGCCCCTGTCATGGGCCGTTCACGACCACACAAAAATGACGCCCGGAGTGGCGGAGCGCAAGTGGGAAATCGACTCGCTGTGCTACACCATTCGTCTGGCACATGGCTATTGGCGCCACACAGGAGATGTCGCGCCCTTCGATACAGAGTGGTCGGCTGCCGCCTGGAAAATCATTAGCACCTTTCGCCAACAGCAGAGGCTGAAGAACAATGGTCCCTACTATTTCACTCGCCTGACTTCCACGCCCACTGACACTCTCGCGCTGAACGGCTATGGAAATCCCGCGCGGCCGACGGGAATGATCTATTCAATGTTCCGGCCGTCGGATGACGCCTGCATCTATCCGCTGTTTGTTCCCGCAAACTTGTTCGCTGTACGCTCGCTCACACAGCTTCGTGAGTTAGCCTTGAAAGCCACCGGAGGTACTAAGCTCGCAACGGCCTGTGATGAGTTACTAACTCAAGTGAATCAAGCCATCGAAAAGTATGGAACCGTGGATCATCCGTCTTTCGGTAAGATATGGGCGTATGAGGTAGACGGATTTGGAAACGCCTTAATGATGGACGACGCCAATGCTCCTGGCCTCTTGAGTCTGCCATATTTGGAATGCTGCAATCTTGCCGATCCCATGTACCAACGCACGCGTAAGTTTGCCTTGAGTCCCAGCAATCCATACTTTTTCCGGGGAAGTGCGGCGGAGGGCATCGGTGGCCCACATGTAGGACTTGGGCAAATCTGGCCCCTGTCGATCGTCATGCGCGCCCTCACCTCCACTGACGATGCCGAAATTACCATGTGCCTCAGATGGCTGCGCAATACCACAGCCGGCACCGATTTCATGCACGAATCTTTCGACGAAAACAATCCCCGGCAATTCACTCGGCCTTGGTTTGCATGGGCCAATACACTGTTTGGCGAACTCATCTTGAAACTCGCGGATACGCGCCCTGCGCTGTTGCGCCAGAGCTTCCATTCCAAACCTGCTTGACGCTGTGAATACTCCAGGAGAGACGAAATGAGAAATGGCCAAAGACCAGACCAAAGCGGTATCAACAGAAGGATGTTTCTGAAAGCATCGGGCCTTGCCGTGGCAGGCGCTGCACTCGACGCTAAAGCTGAGTCGAAGTCCTTGAGCGATTCTGCCGCTTCCGCCGGCCACAAAGAAACGCCCTCTCCTACCCGCGAACCGCTCGACCTGGTCAATGTGCTCCAGGGGACTGACTCTACCTTCGTCTTTTCGCGCGGAAACACTCTCCCCATCGCCGCGCTGCCCTTTGGAATGGCGCATTGGACGCTGCAATCCGATAGCGGTACGCCATGGATGTTTCAACCCGGGGAAAGACGGATCCAGGGCTTCCGCTGTACGCATCAACTCAGCCCCTGGCTCTCCGATTATGGACACGCAATTTTCCTTCCGGTTAGCGGAGATCCTGATCCGCAACCGCAGGCGCGATCCTCCTCGTGGCTCCCGGAAAAGGCAACTTTGCGGCCTTACTCATTCCAACTTTTTCTTGCGCGTTATCAGGCCCATGTGGAGATGATTCCAACCGAACGATGCGCGCTGCTGACAAGCCGGTTCGCCGCAGGCTCGCCACCCGGCCTTCTGATCGAGGTCCCAGGCGAGGATGCGCCCATTCAATTCGACAGCGCAAAGCGCACCATTCGTTTCGCGTCAACCGTCAACGCCGGCGGAGTGCCGCCAAATTTCGCCACCTATTATGTTGTCCGGTTCGCCGAGCCCTGGGACCATACTGACGTGCACTCAGGCGAGAAGGGCCGCGTCGCCGCAGTCAGATACACCCGTGGTAACTCAATAGAAGCCAGGATCGCAACTTCCTTTATCTCCTTTGAGCAGGCGGAGCGCAATCTTGATCGCGAACTCGGCTCGAAGTCCGCAGAACAGGTAAGAGCGGAAGCAGAGGCAACTTGGCGCCGGCACTTCAGCCGCATTGAAGTTGAAGGAGGCGATCCATCGCAGCAGCAGACTTTCTACTCCTGCCTTTATCGCGCTCTCCTCTTCCCGCGCATCTGGCATGAGTTAGACACTGCCGGCCATCCGCATCACTTCAGTCCTTACAACGGCAAGGTTGTGCCGGGAGTGATGTATGCGGATCACGGTTACTGGGATACCTATCGCGCCTGGTATCCATTCATGTCCATCGTGTACCCGGAAAGGCTCGCAGAGATTTTGCAGGCCTGGGTCAACGCCTACACCGAGGGCGGATGGCTCCCGCAGTTCCCTGCACCTGGATACCGCGCCTGCATGACCGGGAGTCTCATCGATTCCGTTTTTG
This sequence comes from uncultured Acidobacteriota bacterium, assembly GCA_963830225.1. Taxonomy (GTDB): domain Bacteria; phylum Acidobacteriota; class Terriglobia; order Terriglobales; family Acidobacteriaceae; genus Telmatobacter. The sequence goes on from CAWHLO010000004.1 coordinate 86,561, forward strand.
GCGACGCCGCCGCGAAAGGTATCCGCGGCTTCGATCTGGCGACAGCATACGAAGGGTTGAAGAAACACGCTACCCAACCAGGCGACCCTGAGCGCGGATACGGCCGCCGAGGCATCGAAGACTACCTTAAACTCGGCTATGTCTCTGTCGACCATGTCGAGCAGTCGGTAGCGGAGACCGCGGATGCCGCTTATGGCGACTTCTGCATAGCGCAAGTTGCGAAGGCGCTGGGGCGGCATCAGGATGCCTCGATGTTTCTTACTCGTTCAGAAAACTGGCGCCACGTCTTCGATCCCGGTACCGGCTTTCTCCGCGGAAAGCACGTAAACGGAACGTGGCTCGAGCCGTTCGACGAGTTCGCCTGGGGCAGTCCCTATGTCGAAGGATCCGCATGGCAGCACCGCTGGGATGTTCCACAAAACATACCCGGCCTCATCGCAGCAATGGGCGGCAACGAGCGCGCCGTCGCAGCACTGGATAAGATGCTCTCTCAGCCCCCGGTCTTTCACGTGGGAGTGTACGGCAAAGAGATTCACGAAATGTCTGAAATGGCTGCCGTAAACTTCGGCCAGTATGCGCAGAGCAATCAGCCGGTGCATCATTTCCTCTATATATTCGCCCTCGCCGGCCGCCCTGACTGCACCCAATATTGGGCCAGGCGCGTCATGGCGGAGTTATATAGTCCTGATAAGTTCCCCGGAGACGAAGATACTGGCTCCATGGCGGCGTGGTTCCTGCTCGGCGCAATGGGATTCTATTCGCTTTGCCCCGGAAAAGCAGAATACGTGATCGGCAGCCCGCTCTTCGATCGAGTCACTTTGCACCTGCCCGGAGGCAAGGAAACAGTAATTGCGGCACACGGCCAAAGCGAGTCGGCAGTTTATGTTTCAAAGCTGCTGATTAACGGTGCGCGGCGCCTCTCACCCGTCATTTCTCATGACCAGCTCGTACAGGGTGCGCATCTCGCATTCTATATGCAGGACAAGCCAGCCATCTAAGTCTGGCGATAACTCACGCAATCGAGGGAGACTTCTTCAATGGATCGGATGATCTCGAAGTTAGTCAGACGCGACTTTTTGAAAGCCTGCGCAGCGGCTACTGCCGGCGTGGCTGTCCCCGCCGGCACATTCATGGATTCCGTCCTCGCCATAGCCGAAGAAGACTCTTCTACCACTGGCGAAGGATCGGCCCAGCAACGCCTCCGCGACGTTCGCCCCATCATCGGCACCGGCTGGCGTGGCCACATGTTTCCCGGAGCAGTCACCCCCTTCGGATTGGTACAGCTCAGTCCCGACACAAGCGGAGGTCCGGAACCAGCCTGGAACATTCAGGGGGACTGGTATGGCTGGGACCACTGCTCCGGCTATCACTACCCCGACAATGTCGTGGTTGGTTTCAGCCACACTCACGTTCAAGGCACCGGAGGCCGTGATCTCGGCGACATTCTTGTGATGCCGCTGGTTCAAGGAAGGAACTGGTCGTGGGACCCAGGCACTCCTCCCCCTTTGGCCGAGATGCAGATTGAGTTTCTCGGTCACAACTCCGGTTGGGTTTTCAATAACGAAATACCTGGCTACCGCTCCTTTTTCTCGCATGATCGCGAGGAGGCACGTGCAGGCTATTACGGCGTGCATCTTGACACCCCGCAGGTAACGGCAGAACTTACCTCAACCACTCGTTGTGGAATGCATCGGTACTCTTATCCCAATCCAGCGAGCGGCCACGGAGTTATCGTGGATCTGGTGCACGGTCTGGGCTGCAAAGTCTATCACGCCGAACTCAACGTTGAAAGTCAGTCCCGCATCACTGGAAAACGATATACGCACGGCTGGGCCAAAGACAGGCAAGTGTATTTTGTGATGGAGTTATCCCGTCCGGCGGCATCAATCGAGATCAACGCAGATGGTAAGATCGCGTCGGCATCGAACGGCGGTCATTACTCCGGCAAGGAAATCAAGACCATCCTGAGTCTTACGCCTGGCGCGGAACCCCTCGTGATTCGCGTCGGGATATCCTGCACAAGCATCGACAGAGCCGCGAAGAATTTGGCCTCCGAAATTCCGCATTGGAATTTTGACCAGGTAGCTCAACAGAACAGTGACGCATGGGCCCAAGCGCTTTCTGTTATAGATGCAGACCTGCCGAGCGATGCTCTCAATCAAACTTTCTATACCGGGGTCTACCACAGCCTTGTGGCTCCTGCCACATTTAACGACGCAGACGGAAGCTATCGCGGACAGGATCGTCAAAATCATTCCAACCCGGGATTCACCAAGTACACAACGCTCTCGATATGGGATATCTATCGCGGCGAGTTTCCGTTCCTGATGTTCACGCAGCCGGCTAGGATCGACGACATTGTGCGCACTATGCTCGCCGACTATAGCCAGCTTGGTGAGCATTCGTTGCCCATGTGGCCGCTTTGGGGCAATGAAACCTGGAGCATGACCGGCTTTCATGCAGCGGGTATGATCCTCGGCGCCTATACTCGCGGCCTTCGCGGATTTGATGCCGAAGCCGCTTACGCGGCGATTCGCGATACAGCGTTACGCGGTGCCGAGGCGAACGGCAATCGCGAATTGCAGGCAATGTTTCGTAAATACGGTTATGTACCAATGGATTTACACGATGGATCCGTCTCGTGCACGCTTGATCTCGCATACGATTACTGGTGTGCAGGCGCTATGGCTGAGTTACTAGGCAAACACGAAGACGCAGCCATGTTTTACAAACTTGGACAGAATTACAAGAACCTCTACGATGCTTCGACCGGCTTTATGCGCGGAAAGAATAAGGACAGCAAGTGGCGTCAGCCGTTTCGTCCTGATGAGGAGTATGACGACTACGTTGAAACCGACGCATGGCAGGCGAGTTTCAGCGTTCCACACGATGTCCGTGGCTTGATTGAGTTGCATGGTGGCGATGCACCCTTTATTGCCAAGCTCGAAGGCCTTTTTACCGCGCCGTCTCTGGTACTCAAGGCCCGGCCCGATATAACCGGAATGGTGGGTCAGAATGCACAGGGCGATGAGCCTAGCAATCATAACCCCTACCTGTTTTCTTTTGCCGGCGCAGCGTGGAGAACGCAGTATTGGGTACGTAAGGTAGCCGCGCTCTATCGCAATACACCGGCGGGCATACCCGGAAACGACGATTGCGGCCAGTTATCGAGTTGGTTTGTCTTTGCATCCCTTGGCTTCTATCCGGTGAACGCAGCCACGGGCGTTTATGTCATCGGGAGCCCCTTGGTAAATCGGGCCACCGTTCGAAATCCAGCCACAGGCGCCAAATTTACAATCGTCGCCGAAAATAACTCCGCGGAGAATGTCTACATCCAATCCGTCCGTTTGAATGGCCAGGAACTGAATCGTTCCTGGCTGACGCACGCAGAGATTGCAGCTGAAGGCGAGTTGCATTTTCGCATGAGCAACAAGCCCAACAAAGAGTGGGCCAAATCGCCTGCTGACCGTCCGCCCTCCGGCTTGATCCACCTGCGCACCTAACCGGTATACGGGATCGGATTGAATTGGATAAAAAGTCTGTTTCTTCCGGTCCTGTAATCAACCGTATTTTTCCCTGAACTCCTCGCCCGGCTCGTCGCTTTTAAGTAGGAGAGCGCAGCGTTGAAGCAGCAATGGAGACTCTGCGTATTCGATTCTTAGATCGAGAGCGATTCACCAGTCGCGACAGGGTTTCCACGGCTTAGTGAACTTCCACCACAGCCAAGCCCATGGGCGGCAGCACAAGCGTGAGTCGATGATCGCGAACCGGTACATCCTGGGCTGGCCCGATCTGCGATGCACTGCGCAGCGCTCGAACCTGTTGCCGCGTAGGATACTTTGGACTGCCCATCGCCTTCCACGCTGCTAGCGTATCGCCGTGCTTCGCATCCACGCGATCGATTTCTGCGTAAGCGCCGTCATGCACGCCCTCGAATTCAAATGTGATCGTCTTGTCGGAGCCGGAGGCGCCCGGCTCGACCAGGTTCCACGCCGCAATCACCAGGGTACCGTCGGCGCGGCGCGTCACAATCCCTTCGTTCACCGGTGCGGGTAGGCGCTGGTGACCCAGTTTGTGGAGGAGCTTGAAGGCGTTGAAGGCGGGTTTGGGAATGCCATCTTCGGCGACGATACCGAACCCTCCATAAAACGGTGTCTTGATGACGCCACCCTCTTCGAAGACATCCGAGAAGGTCCAGTAAGACATCATCTTGGTCTTTCCGTCGCACTTGCTAATGGTGTCGGCCAGCCATGGACCCATATAGATCGAATCGGTAATCGCCTGCTGGTTGCTGTAGCTCGCATTGAACTCGCTCCAGATCAGAGGAATGTGCGGGCGTGCTGAGTGAAGAATTTCTTCATGAACCTTCTCGACGGCGGCACTAACCATCTGATGCGGCGCGACAACACGGTTGTCATGGAAAATGTTCTCGACAGAATCGTTACCGTAGGCATGCGTGGAGACAAAATCCAGCGGGACATGATTCTGCACGGCATGCGCAATGAAGTCGCCAATCCAGGCTGCCTGTGCAGTGGCCGGCCCTCCCACGCGAATGCGCGGACTGACCGCCTTGAGCGCGCGCGCGGTGTGGTCGTAAAGCGTAAAGTAAGTCTGTTCCCTCGGTTTGCCGGCCCAGAAGCTGAGATTCGGTTCGTTCCAGACTTCGAAATACCACTTGGCGATCTCATTGATGCCATAGCGATCAACAAGATGCTGCGCAAAGGCCGTAATCAGCGCATCCCATTTCGTGTAGGAATCCGGCGGCGATGCGATGGGATGATACCAAAAACCCTGGTGGACAGGATGAGCAACGAGGGCCTTCGGCATCAGGCTGATTTCAACAAAAGGACGTACACCGTTGGCAAGCAGTGCATCGTAGATCTGATCCACGTAAGACCAGTTGTAGACCGGATTCCCGTGAGCGTCTTCGCTGTAAACGCCGTTCTCGTCGTCGAGAATTGCATGGAATCGCACGTAGCGTAAATCGGTGATCTTTTTCACCTTGCGCAGGTCACTCTGATAATTGGCGCGCATCACCAGATTTGCACGGCCTGAGCCAAACATTTCTTCCCAGAAATGCGGAAAAGGCGTTCCCGCAGCATGCGCGTTGACCACAATCTCCTCATGCGCTTGAGACTTTGGTGTGGCAGCCTGCTGTGCGCGACCGTTCTGGGCAAAGAAAGCAATTGCGGCCACCGTAATGAAAGCAACACGAAGACGAATCATGGTATCTCTCCCAAGTCAGTTTACATAGGCTTCGCGGCCAATTCCTCTGTGGCGCGGAAACTAATACCGGCACGAAGGGGATCGGGAGAGGATATGCTTCATGCGCGCGTCCGCCACTTCGATGACAGGGCAGCCAGCTTGTCGTTAAGTGTGGCGGGAGGAGGCTGTGTCTGCTTCTTCGGCGCCGTCCGCGAGGCAGGCGCAGAGAGCGCCTTGATAGAAAGTCCGATGCGTTTTGCCTTGGTATCTACACTTAGCACTTTTACCTTCACGATCTGCCCCGTCTTGACTGCCTCCGCAGGATCCTTGATAAAACGGTTCGAGAGTTCACTGATGTGAACCAGCCCGTCCTGATGCACGCCGACGTCGACGAACGCTCCGAACTTAGTCACATTCGTAACTACGCCTTCCAGCACCATTCCTGCTTGCACATCGTCGATCGTGCGCACCTCTTCACGAAAGCTGGGCGCAACAAACTTGTCGCGCGGGTCGCGTCCGGGCTTGCGCAACTCCGCCAGAATATCGTCAAGCGTATAAGTGCCCGCAGTGATTCGCGCGCGGTCGACCTTCTCAAGCAACTGCGGCTGGCTAATGATCTCCTCCGGAGACGTCTGCAGCGACTGGGCAATTTGCTCCACCACCGGATACGACTCGGGATGCACCGCAGTCATGTCCAGCGGATTATCGCCGTTGCGGATGCGCAGGAAGCCTGCCGCCTGCTCAAAGGTCTTGGGACCAATCCCCGCTACCTCCAGCACCTGCATGCGCGACCGGAATCTTCCGTGCTGATTGCGGTGAGTCACGATATTCAGCGCGGTACGCTCGGTAATGCCCGCCACGTGCCGAAGCAGCGTCCACGACGAGGTATTCAAGTCAACACCCACGCGGTTCACGCAACTCTCCACCACGCTTTCGAGCGACTCCGCCAGCTGCCGCTGGTCCACGTCGTGCTGGTACTGGCCCACGCCGATTGACTTGGGATCCACCTTCACCAACTCCGAAAGCGGATCCTGCAATCGCCGGGCGATCGAGATGGCGCCGCGCACCGTCAGGTCCAGATCGGGAAACTCCTGCCGAGCCACCTCTGACGCCGAGTAAACGCTCGCGCCGGCTTCACTCACCGTCGCCGAAAAAATCTCCGCAATTCCCTTCTCGCGCAGAAAGTCGCGCACAAACGCGTCCGTCTCACGCGACGCCGTACCGTTGCCAATGGCAATGGCGCGCACGTTGTGCCGGCGCAACAAAGCTTCGAGTTTCGGTGCTGCTTCCGCATTGCCCTGCTTCGACGTATGCAGATAAAGCACATCGTGCGCCAGCAGCTTGCCGGTTTCATCCACAACTGCGACCTTGCAGCCCGTGCGCAAACCAGGATCGATACCCAGGACGGAGATGGGACCGGCCGGTGGCGCCAGCAACAGGTGATAGAGATTGTCGCGGAAAACCTGAATTGCTTCTGTGTCGGAGCGCCGTTTCAATTCAAGGCGAACCTCTCCCTGAATAGACGAATTCAACAGCCGCTTCCATGCGTCGTCGATGGCAAGCTCAAGCTGCGGCGTCCAGTCGCCCTGCTGGCGCAGCACGTGCCGGCGCATCAGCCCAATCGCGCACTCCTGCTCCACTTCGATGAGAAAGTAGAGCACTTTCTCGCTTTCGCCGCGGCGAATGGCCAGCATGCGGTGCGAGGGAATGGCCTTCACTGGCTCCTTGTATTCGTAGTACATCTTGAATTTTTCCTGCTCGTCCACCGCATCCAATGCTTTGCGGCTCACTACCACGCCTTCATCAAAGACGCGTTGACGCAGCACCTTGCGCAGATCCGCATCCTCACTGATCCACTCCGCCACAATGTGGCGCGCGCCCTCCAGGGCTTCCTCAACGGTCGCTACGCCCAGTTCGGGATTCACAAACCTTGCGGCCATCGGCTCCAACGGCTCATCCGCGGGTTGCTGCGCCCACAGATACGCAGCCAGCGGCTCCAGTCCCTTTTCACGCGCAATGGAAGCCTTCGTTCGGCGCTTCGGTTTGTAGGGCAAGTACAAGTCTTCCAGCTCATTCCTGTCGAGCACAGCTTCAATGCGCGCTTTCAACTCTTCGCTCAGCTTGCCCTGCTCGCCGATGGAAGTCAGGATGGTTTCCCGGCGTTCTTCAAGCTCGCGGAAGTAAGACAGCTTCTCCTCGATGGACCGAATCTGCACCTCATCGAGATTGCCCGTGGCTTCCTTGCGATAGCGCGCAATGAAGGGCACGGTGCCGCCATCATCCAGCAATTCCATCACGGCGCAAAGTCCGCGAAGCGGTAGATTCAGCGTTTGTGCAATGTGAGCAAGGATTGCAGGAGAGAGGTTTTTCTTGTCCGTCATGGGTTGTCCTTGTACATCCTAAACGGAAGTACAGCCGTTGCGATCAACCGCGAGTTGTGCAAAACACCGACACGATTCATGGAGTGAAACGCTCTTCGTTTTTCGCAAGATCCCAGCGCAATTTCTACGCACCCGCAATCCCGATTCCGCGGCCATGTCAGGGCTGGAAAGCTGCTCAACCGCGCACAGACATTTCACCCGCCGCTTGCAGAAATTCCTGAAAGACTTCGTTGGACAACAGCCGCCCCCGCTCGGTTAGCCTCACGATTCCGCCATCCGAGACCAGCAAACCATCATCCGCCAATCTCGCTACCGTCTCCAGCGCCGGCTCAACCATGGCGTGGCCAAACTCGCGCTCCAGCGCGGCCGCGTTCACGCCCACATTCAACCGCAGCCCAAGAAACCACGCCTCCTCATGCTGTCGCGCCGGCGAAAGCCAGGCCGTCTCCGGCGGTTCGCTGCCGTCGAGATAAGCTTTCAAATCCGCCGTCATTGCAGATCGCAGTACGTAGCGCTCGCCCGAGTCGCCTGGCTCTTTCAGCATTGACGACGCGTCCAGTCCCACACCGAGATAAGGCCGCCGCTGCCAGTAGCGCAGATTATGGCGTGACTGCCGGCCCGTGCGGCTGAAGTTTGAAATTTCATACTGGTCCAGACCGGCTTCGCCAAGAAATTCAATCCCGCGCATATACATCGCGGCAATGGCATCGTCGCTGGGAACCAGCCCGGCATGGTAGCGCGCGCCGCCGGCAAGCAGTTCACGCCCCAGCCGCGACTCCTCATCCACCTCAAGCATGTAAACGCTGGCATGCGGCGCCCTCGAATCAAGAAGCGCGTGCAGCGACTCGTCCCACGACGACGCAGTCTGCCCTGCCAGCCCTGCAATCAGGTCCACATTCAGGTTCGCGATGCCCGCCGCGCGCAGACGGCGCATATCCTCCTCGACCATCGCCCGGCTGTGCAGCCGTCCACTGCCGTGCGCTTCGCTGTCAACAAATGACTGCACGCCCAGGCTCACGCGATTCACGCGCGCTGCGGCAAGCGCTTCCAGCGCCGCGTCAGCCAACTGCCCAGGTGCGCACTCCACGGTAATCTCCGCGTCGGTATCCACATCGAACTCCGCGCGGATTCCGGCGAAGAGCCGCGCCAACAGTTCCGGCTCCAGCAGGCTCGGCGTTCCGCCGCCCAGGTAGATGGTGTCGACCCGTCGCGGCAAATCAACCCCCATGCGCTCGGCCCACTTACCGGCGGCATTCAAATCTTCTGTCAGCCGCGCCACGTAGCGCCCATGTTCGCTCGCCGGATACACTCCCGACGCGAAGTTGCAATACGTGCACTTCGAGCGGCAAAACGGGATCGAAAAATACACTCCCAACGCGTTGTCGCCGTCACCGGTCATGAATCGATTGTTTCACGCAGGTGCCACCGCCCGCCGCCCGGGGGCCCACCTGCATTTCATACAATCAATGATGGAAGTGAGGGAGATCGCCGTTGAAGGCCTGGCCAACCTTGGGCTTTTTCGTAGTTGAAGCCTTTCTTCTTGTTGCTCATTGGTTCATTTTTCGAACCTGGGTCGACTTTCATGGCTCCATCCCGCCCGGCGACTCCGCAGGGCTGCTCATAGCCTTCATCCTGCTGGCTTTCAGCTTTGTCGCCGCGGCGCTTCTCAGCTATCGCTTTTCGAATCTGCCTGTTCGCATCCTCTATAAGATCGCATCCATCTGGCTGGGCTTCTTGAATTTCTTCTTTTGGGCCTCCTGCCTCACCTGGCTCATCTGGATCCCGATTCGGTTCTCAGGACTGGTAGCCCATCCCGCGTCGGCCCGTCCGTGGATTGCGGGCCCCTTGTTCGGGCTCGCCGTCCTGATCTGCATTTACGGAGCCGCGAACGCCCGCTGGATTCGCACGCGCAGAATCACAGTCAAGCTCCCCGGACTGCCGCCGCAGTGGCGCGGGCGCACGGCCATTCTGCTCAGCGACTTGCACCTGGGCAACATCAACGGAGCCGGTTTCTGCCGGCGCGTAACTGCCATGGCAGCCCGCCACAATCCTGACGTTGTCTTTCTGCCCGGCGACCTCTTTGACGGAACCAAGGGCGATCTGAACCGGCTTACCGCTCCGCTCAACAGCCTGGCGCCACCCTTCGGCGTCTTCTACTCCACAGGCAACCACGAAGAGTTCATCAGCTCTGAACACTATCTTCGCGCCGTTTCGCGCAACGGCCTGCGAAACCTGCACAACGAACTCGTGGATGTAGAGGGTCTGCAAATCGCCGGTGTCAGTTGGCATGAATCCGCTTCACCGCTTCGCATGCAATCCGCGCTTGACGCCATGAAACTGGATCGAGGACGCGCCAGCGTCCTGCTGAACCATGCCCCCACTCGCCTGCCCATGGTAGAGCGGGCCGGTTTTACGCTGCAGCTCTCCGGGCACACGCATGGCGGGCAAATCTTTCCCTTCACCTGGCTCACGCGCCGCATCTTCGGCAAGTTCACCCACGGCCTGCACAACTTCGGCTCGCTGCAGGTCTACACGTCCACCGGCGCCGGTACCTGGGGCCCGCCAATGCGCGTCCGCTCCACCCCGGAAATCGTGGTGATGACATTCGAGTAGATGCCAATCGTGGTACCCTAATGTAGAAACGTTGCTACAAGGAGGCGGCCGTGGCCATCACAACCATCTCGAGCCGGGAGTTCAACCAGAACACCAGCGGCGCAAAAAAGGCCGCAAGAAACGGACCTGTCATCATCACCGACCGCGGAAAGCCGCAGCATGTGCTGCTGACGATCAAGGACTACCAGAAACTGAAGGGAAAGAAAAAGAGCATCCTTGAAATACTGGCCATGCCCGGGGTTGCGGAAATCGACTTTGAACCTCCACGCCTGAGCGGCAAGCTCTATCACCCCGCGGACTTCTCATAATGTACCTGCTCGACACCAATGTGGTTTCCGAGATGCGCAAGGCAGGCGCACGGAGCGGGCGTACATCCAGAATCAATCCTCATGTGGAGTCCTGGCTAACGGCGATTGACCCCTCCGCACTCTATCTTTCGGTGATCACCATTCTTGAACTCGAGATCGGATGCCTACTCCTTGAGCGCCGCGACCCGGTGCAGGGTGCGGTGTTGCGAGCATGGATTCGAGATCGCATACTGCCGTCCTTCGCCGCTCGCATTCTCCCTGTGGATTCGGCCGTGGTGCAGCGCTGTGCGCCGCTGCACGTACCCAACCCCATGGACGACCGCGATGCGCTTATCGCGGCAACAGCTCTGGCGCACGGCATGACCGTAGCCACACGCAACGTTTCGCACTTCGAGCGCGCCGGGGTAAAGATCCTCAATCCCTGGGAAGCGTAAGCGGCTTCATTCCGCCGTCTGCGGCACTTCCTCCAGCAGCCGCTTCCAGGTCTTCTGATTCCTGCGGAAAGCCTTCTTCAGATCGTCAAGGATGCGCTCGAAATCGCTGTTCGTGCGCAGCCTTTTCCATGCGGGATTGATCTTGAACCACGGATAGTTCTCGTTGCCAAGATAGACGGCCCGGCGCAGCCAGTGCAGTGCCTCGCTGGAGTCGCCCTCCACGGCAAAATAAGTGGCCAACCGGTACGCCATTTCGTTGTCGGCCTCGGCGCCGGCCAGCGTGTCGTCTGTAAGCAATTGAGAGGCGCGAACGCGGTCTCCCGCCTGCACGTAGCACAACGCCAGCGTAGGCACGGCAATGCGCATCGAAGTGTCGTCGTGAATCACGCCTTCGAGAATCTCAATGGCCCCAGACAAATCACCCGTGCGCATTTTCTGGTAGCCGGCCGAGGTGCGCAGCAACGGATGCCGAGGCTCCAGCGCCAGCCCTTTCTGTAACTCGTTTCCCGCCAGCTCCATCTGGTTGCGATAGTGATAAACCCGCGCGCGGTGATTGTAGAGAATGGCGGCATTGGCGGGATTGAGCTTCAGCGCGCGGCCAAACTCCGTCAGCGCCTCTTCGAAGACGCCGTCGCCGCGCAGCGCCAGCCCGGCCACCAGGTGCACGCTCCAGTCATTGGCGGCGCTGGCCAGCAGGTTGGCAATTCCATGACGCGCCGACTCTTTTTCGCCGCGCGAGAGCAGCATGTAAATGCGAAAGAGATTCGCCTCGGTGGACGCAGGATCGAGCTTGAGAGCTTCTTCAAATGCGCGGCGCGCGTGGATGATGTGAATCTGGCCGCCAAAACCATGGCGTGCATACTGCAGTTCGGCGATGCCCAGTCCTGTCCAGCCCGGGGCAAACCTGGGGTCGGCGCCGGTCACGCTGGAAAACAATGCGTGTGCGCGATCCAGATCCGCGCGCGCCCCGGTGCGGGCCATAAATGAGCTCAGCAGAGCCCGGCCCTGCAGGTAGTTTTCGCTCACCGGCCCCGTCAGCGAGCCTTTACGCTGCGTCGTCTGATGCGCCTCGGCCGGGCCGGCCTCGATGCGCTCCGCCGCACCCAGCCCTTGCAGCGTGGCAAACACCTCCTCTGAAATCTCGCTCTGTACCGCGATCAGGTCCAGCGAGGCAACGCCAATAGATCCGCCGGATCGGACCTTTTGCTGCGCCACGTCGAGAAGTTGCCAGTTGAGGTCGAAGCCCTTGTCGGAGCGCAGAAAACTGCCGGCCAGAACATACCGCACCATGAGCTTCGCCCCCACCGCCAGCGGATCCATTTGCGCAATCGGCAAAGGCATCAGCGCGCTCGACGGCCGTACCACCAGTGCGGAAATGCGCGCCAGCCGCGCGGCAATAGCGTCGGCCAGTGCAAAGCCGTAGAGCGGAGCCACCTCGGTTGCGCCCAGGTTGGCAAAAGGCAGCACCACAAGCGTGTTCTGCGGCGCGCGCTCGGCAGCCGACTCCCGGAAACGCTCAGCCAGAAGCGAAAGAATGCTGGTTGCGTGCTTCTCTTCTTCAGCCGGCGTGGCAGGTGGCCTCACCGCGGCGTCACCGGGAAGAATGCCCGTATCGATTCGCAGCGCCTTCATGATTGTCTTCAGCGCCTCGCGCACCTCGGCAGCCGAACGGTAGCGCGCGCTGGGATTCTTCTCCAGGCAGCGGGCAATCACACTTTTCAGTTCCGGCGAAACATCCGGCACCAACTCGCTCAAATCCGGCGGCTCAAAAAACTGGATGGACCGGATCGCCTGAAAATCCTCCACGTCGGGACGCGCAAAGGGGTGATGGCCGCTGGCCAGCTCGTAAAGCAACACACCCAGCGCCCACACGTCTGACTGCACGCTCGACTGCCCTGTGACAAACTGCTCCGGAGCCATGTACCGAATAGTGCCGCCGCGGACGGTATGCGGTGATGCCCCCTGCCCAGGCTTGGCCGTGGTGGGCTGCGCAGGGTCGAAAGTGGCATCTTCCGGGCGCAGCCGCCGAGCCAGTCCAAAATCCAGGAGCTTCACCAGGCCGCCTTCGCTCAGCATCACGTTCTGCGGCTTCAGGTCGCGATGAAAAATGCCCAGCGCGTGCGCTGCCTGCAGGCCGTCGGCCATCTGAATGCCGACCGAGAGCACAAGCTGCAGGTTGGCCGGCCCACGCTCGATAAGCTGGTCGAGCGACTGCCCCGGAACGTACTGCATGGCGATGTAGGCTTCGTCGCCGCTCTCGCCCACCTCGAAAATCGAACAGACGTTCGGGTGCTCGATGGCCGAAGCAAGCCGCGCCTCGCGCAGCACCGTCGTGCGCATCTGCTCCACCGTAAGCTGGCCCGCACGCAGAATCTTCAGTACCACTGGCCGCTGCAGCAGCGTATCCTCGGCCAGGTACACCACTCCGCTGCCGCCCACTCCCAGCCGGCGCACAATCTCGTAATGTTCAAGTGTTTTGCGCTTCATCGCCAAACTTCAGTGTAGCGGCGAACCGATAAGGAGCGTCTCAAGAGCCGTGACGGAACCAGGAACGCACTTCTACTCCCTGTCCCCTATTCCCTGTTCCCTGCTGTTTTCCTCTTCTCAATCGCCGCCTGTCCGCGCCGTCCAAGCGTCACCATCACCAGCCCGAAGACCAGCAGCGCCACACCGCACCACAGATTCGCATTCACGCCAAGGCTCTTCACATACATCGCCTTGTTGCTGCCCGTCGACAAACCGAAGGCCATGAGCACGGCTCCCATCAGAGTGAACATCATCCCCATGGGAATGCGCAGATCGACATGCATCGTCTTCTCCTCATGCAAGAAACAAATTGAGCGCAATGGCGGCAACCAGAATAGCGGCAGCCAGCGTCTCCGGCCGCTTCCAGAAACTCTTCCGCACACGCTTGCGCACAGGCAGCAGCGAGTAGACCAGCCCGGCAAGTTCTTCGCCCTCGCGCGCCCGGGTAAAAAGGCTCACCCCTGCCGTAACAATCAGGTTCACGGCAAAAGCAAAAATTGCCGTCCACGCACTCTGCGCCAGATCGCTGGGATACCGGTGCAGCACCGCAATCCATCCGCCATGCACCCCGGGATGCGCGCCTGCAACCAGCGTCAGTCCGTGATGCGCTACGGCTGCGGCAATACCGGCCAGCAACCCGGCAAAGGCTCCGTGCCCAGTCGTGCGCTTCCAGAACATGCCCAGCAAAAACGTGGCAAACAGCGGAGCATTTACAAATGAGAAAGCCAGCACCACGGCGCCCAGCACATCGCCAAAGCGCATGGCGGCAAGGCCCACGCCAATCGCAGCCAAAACCGCTCCCAGTGTGGCCCATCGCGCCACCCACAGGAAATGACGATCCTCGGCCTCGCGCCGCTTGAATGGCTCATAGATGTCGCGGACAAAAACGCTGTTGAACGCCGTTACGCACGCAGCCACGCCGCTCATCAACGCTGCCAGCAGCGCCGCCAGTCCCAGCCCCAGCAGGCCGGCAGGCAAAAAGTGCATCAGCAGATTCGGCGTCGCCATCTGGTAGTCCAGAATCGCCTTGCCCGATGCGTCGCGCAGCGGCTTGCCGGTATTCGGCTCCGCTTTGGCAGGCACTATTCCCTTACCCGCCTTCGCCGCCTCGCTCACCACCGTGATGTTGTGAATGATCGTGCCCTTTTCCAGCGTAATCATGGTGGTGTTTTTCGGCGTGGGCAAACTGATGGCCAGCATGCCCGGAACCACCACCAGCAGCGGCAGAAAAACCATGGGAATGGCCGCCAGCAGCGGAACCCGCCGAGCCGCATCTGCGCTCTTTACCGCAAACGCCGTTTGCAACCTGCGAAAATCCACGCACCACGCGGTTCCGCCAAGCGCAAGGCCCAGCCCGAGACACAGCCCAATCACGCCCAGCCCCAGCGAGTTACTGCCCCCATGGCTTATGCCATGCCACTCGTGCATATAAGCCGGCAGCGCCCGCTTCAGGCCGCTCCAGCCGCCGGCCTTGCCCACTCCAATCAGCACCGCGGGCAAAATCCCGGCGGCGATAACGAAGAACTGCATCACCTGGCTGTAAAGCGCGCCCGTAAGGCCGCCGAACCACACAATGGCAAGCACCAGCAGCGCCGGCACAATCATGGCCACCGGCAGAATCGCCGCCGTCGGCCAGTGCCGCGCATAAAACAGCGCATCGAAAATTTGCAGCGTCTGCAGAATGCGCGCCACCACGTAGAGCGAAATGCCCGCTCCCACGAGCGTCATCCCTGCAAACGCCCAGGCATACACGCCGCGCGTTTTGGCGTCGAAGCGCAGACGCAGATACTCCGGCACAGTGCGGGCCTTCGACCCGTAATAAACCGGCATCATGAAGAACCCGGCAAACAGCATGGCGGGGATGGCGCCGATGCCGAACCACTGGGCGGCCTGCATGCCATAGTGAGCGCCCAGCGCGCCCATGGTCACAAGTTCTTCTCCGCCCAGGCCAATCCCGATCAAGGCCAGCCCGCCAATCCACGCCGGCATGGCGCGGCCGGCCAGCAGAAAATCGTCACTCGTTTTCAGGTACGCCCTGAGCGAAAAACCAACGCCGCCTGCAAAAAAGAAGTAGATCAGCAGGATCAGGCCGTCGGCGGCAGAAAGATTGGGCGTCATGTGCTCCTCAAGCCGGCAGAAGTATCGAGAGCTTGCTTCAAAAATCCGGTTCGTGAAAGGGTACAACTCGAGTCGTACCGAAAAAGCCCTAAAAAAAATCGGACTTTAGCCCCTGAGGCATCCACGGCTTCACACCGGGCTCTTTTTCAAACCTGCTCTACTCAACTCTAAAAAGTGCAGCCGATGCGCGTCCACACGCACGCCGCTCGTCAGGCAGTGCAAAGGCCCGCCGGCTCATGCCGGAGGGCCTTGCTCAAGCCACTCGCATTTCCATCTCAGGCCGCCGCCACTTTGCGCCGCGGAATGCATCCCCACAGGCCGTAGTAGGAAACATAGAGGTAGCACAGAATGGGCACGATAAACGCGTACTGAACGCCTACCTTGTCGGCCAGCGCCCCCAGCAGGAACGGAATGACCGCACCGCCGAAGTTGCCCATGGTGATGATGCCCGAGCCTTTGCTGGTGAGCGGCCCCAGCTCCGCAATACCCAGCGCAAAGATCGTCGGGTACATGATGGAGTTGGCGCAACCGCACAGCACCAGCGACCACGCGGCCACTTCGCCGTGCGTAAACATCGAGACGAACAACAGCCCCACGCCCAGGAAACCCAGAAATGTAAGCAGAATCCGCGCCTGGATCCACTTCATCAGCACGGTGCCCACAAAGCGGCCCGCGCCGATCAGCAGATAGTACAGCAGCGCCATAAACGCAATCAGGCTGTCGCTCACGATGCCCTGGGAGCGGAAATAGTCGATCGCGATGGCGGCTAGCGCAATCTCAATACCTACGTAGAAGAAAATGCCCACCATCCCCATCACCGTATGCGGATAGCTCCAGATGCTGCGGCTTCCTTCCTCCACCGCGTCCGGCTTGCGCGCTGAGGTGATCGTCGGCAGATGCATGAACATCACGGCCACACCCAGCACAAGCAGCGCCACGGCAATCACCATGTACGGGCCCTGCACAGTCTGCGCAATCGCCGCCTTGTCCGCCGTCTTTGACGGGTCGGTCAGGATGAAGTGAACAACCACCACCGGAGCCAGCGCCGCACCCAGCGAGTTGAACGCCTGCGAAAGTGTGAGCCTCGCCGGCGCGCTGTGCTCGGGACCCAGAATGGACACGTACGGATTCGCCGAAGTCTGCAGCGCCGTAACGCCCGCCGCCAGCACAAAGATCGCCGTCATGAACAGCGGAAAGCTGACCATCCGCGCCGCCGGCACAAAAATGAGCGCGCCCACCATCATCACGAAAAGCGAGATCACCATGGTCGTCTTGTAGCCCACGGCCTCAATCAGTCTGCCCGAGGGAATGGAGAAGATCAGGTAAGCGAAAAACCACGCCACCGTCGCCGCCATGGCCGGCCCATAGCTCAGGTTGAAGATCGACTTCAGTTGCGGCATCAGGTTGCTGTTCATGTTGGTCAGGAACCCGAATGCGCCGAAAAGCGCCGTCACGATAATGAACGGCACCAGATAACTTGGCGCCTGCGCGGCAGGATCCGTGGATCGTGTTGCCATATAAAACTTTGCCTCGCTTCCTCTTGAAAACACCTGCCCACCTGCACAGCCCAGCGCTACTTGCCTTATCCGCACACAGTATTGCCCCGGCAAACCCATGGCAAAGCGCAAGCCCGCGAAAAACTGCGCGAAATGGGATCGCAACCACTCTACGCACTCGACCGGAGGCGCGTCCAGCGGAAAATGAAAATGTTTTCATTTCCACCCCCGATTCACCACGCCGGTTTAAACTGGAAGATCATGATACCCACACTTACATGGACCGACGACGGCGTTCGTTTCATCGATCAAACCAAGCTGCCGCTTGAAGAAAGCTACGTGCTCGCCACCACCTACGAACAGGTGGCCGACGTCATCGTCACCATGGTTGTGCGCGGTGCACCCGCCATCGGCGTCTCTGCTGCCTATGGAGTAGTTCTGGGCGCCATCAAAACCCAGGCCTCCACATCCGCCGACTTTGCCCCGGAGTTCGAGCGCATCTGCGCGCGCCTGGCCGCCACCCGGCCCACTGCCGTCAATCTCTTCTGGGCCATTGACCGCATGAAGAGTCTCTTTAACAACCTGCTCATCTCCGGCGCCACACTCGACCAGATCAAGCAGCGTCTCCTGGCTGAAGCCCACGCCATGTACAACGAAGACATTGCCGCCTGCAAAGCGATGGGCGCCTTCGGTGGCGAGCTGCTGCCCAAAGAGGGCGGCGTGCTCACCCATTGCAACGCCGGCGCGCTGGCCACCTGCGGTTACGGAACCGCCCTCGGCGTCATCCGAGCCGCCGTGGAGCAGGGCAAGAAAATTCACGTCTACGCCGACGAAACCCGCCCCTTCCTGCAAGGCGCGCGCCTCACTGCATGGGAACTGATGGCCGACGGCATTCCCACCACCGTCATCTGCGACAACATGGCTGCCAGCCTCATGCGCCGCGGAGACATCCAGGCAGTCGTCGTAGGCGCTGACCGCATCGCGGCCAACGGCGATACCGCCAACAAGATCGGCACGTACAACGTGGCCATCCTCGCCCGCGAGCACGGCATCCCCTTCTATGTGGCTGCGCCGCGCTCCACCGTCGATCTGGCCACATCCACGGGCAGTGCAATTCCCATCGAGGAGCGGCCGGCCATTGAAGTTACGCACCATGGCGGCAAGCAGTTGACGCCCAACGGCGTGGGCATCTGCAACCCGGCCTTCGACGTTACCCCCGCGCGCTATGTAACGGCCATCATCACCGAACGTGGAGTAGCGCGGCCGCCCTATACCTCGTCGTTGCGCGAAGTGGATCTGGTTGCCGGATAGATTCAGGGTTTACAGTTATAAGCTGTACGATCGTGCTTCCCCATCTTGCCATCTTCAGCCTGCGGCAAAAGTCGCTCGTCCGCGGAGTCTCCCTCTCTCTGGGCGCCTTCGCCGCCAGTCTGCTCCTGGCAGGATTTCCCTATATCGAGAACCTCCACGGCTCGCGCTGGCAGCTTCTGGCTGTGCTCACCGCCACCTGGGGCATGGGTGAAACGGCGCGCTGCATCCGCCGCCGCTGGAGTCTCTACCATGCCGGAGTTCTCATCCTTCTCTACTCTGAGCTGATGATTCTCATGCTGGCCGTCTTTCTCACCTTCTATCCCTGACGCAACCCGCGCCACAGCGCGAAGCCAATAGCAATCAGCGCCACCGCAATCGCCCCGTAGAAGTAGTGCAGCCACACCACCACGCGCAACATCCACACCTGCACAATCAGCCAGCCCAGCAGCAGGCATCCCTGCGCCGCAACCCACATTCCATAGTCTGGCCGTCGCACCCATGCCAGCCAAAGCACGCCCAGCGCCAGCAGGCCGTTCACGGTGAGCAGAACAATCCCCGGAATCAGGAAAGAATGAAAGGGTGAGTGCTCAAGCAGACTCAGCGGCATCATGGTGCTGCCGCCCGGGTGCAGAAGCATCGGGAGCGCTCCCGCCAGCGCCGTAATCCCCAGAAAAGCCAGCAGCGCCATCGCTGCAATTCGTGCCGCCCTCATCGCCACACCTCGCCGGAGATCTGCTTGAATGATGGCCGAAGTCTACCGCATTTTTTAGCGTACGTCTTTGTTGCGCCGTGGTTTAATATGCCATGCGCACGGCACACCGCCGTTTCTCCAGCCCCAGTACTCCTGAAGCATCGGCGGAAACGGCGGCAAATCGAAGAGCGTGCGGGAGGAAACATGCTCAAAGGGTTCCGGGATTTCATTCTCCGCGGAAACGTGGTTGACCTGGCCGTCGCCGTTGTCATCGGCACCGCCTTCCACGATATCGTGGTCTCGCTCGTTTCCAACATCATCAACCCCTTAATCGCTGCCATCTTCGGCAAGCCGGACTTCAAAGCCTTTGTTGTATACGTCAACCACGGCAAGATCGAGATCGGTCTCTTTCTGAATTCTCTCCTCGCCTTCCTGCTTGTCGCCGCCGCCGTCTATTTCTTCATCGTGCTGCCCATGAACTCTCTGTTGAACCGGATGAAGAAGCCCGCGCCGCCGGCGCCACCCGCAACCAAACCCTGCCCCGAGTGCCTCAGCGACATTCCTCTGGCAGCCACGCGTTGCGCTCATTGCGCGCAACCGGTACCCGCAGCCGGCGCAGCGTCATAATTTACCCCGCAGATCCCGGGTCCGGACCGCCTCGGCGCAGAACCTGGGATCACGCGCATTCCCGTTCCCCATCACTCACGCGCATCGGCGTGCTGGTGTAAGCTGTCCCTTTAACTCTCTACTGCGGCGCGCCGCGCATCCATGCAATCCACGCGCACCAAAGCCCGCAAAGAGGCTCTCTTCAGGAGCACATCCGATGATCGTGCGTAAAGCACTTGCCTTCTTCCTTCTCTCCGCTTTCCTCCCGGTGCTTGTCTCGTCCACGCTCCCGGCGCAAGACACCTCCAGCCAGAGTGTCTTCGGCTACTCCAGCTTCGCCGCCGAGTCGAAAATCGAAAGCGAATTTCTGGCCGTGCCCAGCCCCAAACTTGCCGGCGAGGAACTGAAGACTCTCACCGCCGCGCCCCACGTTGCCGGAACCCCTGAAGACCACCAAACCGCCGAATACGTGGCTGAAAAGTTCCGCGCCGCCGGCCTTGAAACCCAGATCGTGCCCTACCGCGTGCTCATGAATTGGCCCAAGGTCGTGCGCGTCCAGGCCTACGATCCTTCCGGCCATCTCCTCATGACCGGCCCCACCCGCGCGCACGTCAAGGGAGATCCCTACGAAAACGACTCGCGGATCATCATGCCTTTCAACGCCTCTTCGGCCTCGGGTGACGTAACCGCCCCAGTGGTCTACGCCAACTACGGTCGGCTCCGGGACTTCAACGAGCTTGCAAAGCACCACATTGACGTTCGCGGCAAAATCGTCATCTGCCGCTATGGCGCCAACTTTCGCGGCGTCAAGGTCTACCTCGCACAGCAGCGCGGCGCTGTAGGCGTTCTGCTTTACTCTGACCCGCGCGACGACGGCTACTATCGCGGCGACCCCTGGCCCCGCGGTCCCTGGCGCCCAGCCACCGCCGTGCAGCGTGGCTCCGTCCAATATCTCTTCAAATATCCCGGCGATCCGGAAACGCCCGGCTTCGCTTCCACGCTCGATCTGCCCGCTTCCGCGCGCAAATCCCCTGACGGCAATCAGCCGCACATTATCTCCATCCCGCTCAGCTACCATGACGCGGCGCCCATCCTCAAAGCGCTCAAAGGCCCCGGGGTGCCGGACGGCTGGCAGGGCGCGCTTCCCTTCCGCTATCACCTCGGACCCGGCGGCGTAAAAGTCCATCTCGTCTCAAAACAGGACTACAAGCTCCGTATCATCTGGGATGTAATCGGCAAAATTCCGGGCTCGAAGTATCCCAATGACCTGGTCATCATCGGCAATCACCGCGATGCCTGGACCTTCGGCGCCGTCGATCCCAACAGCGGCACCGCGTCCATGCTTGAGGCGGTTCACGGCGTGGGCGAGCTGCTCAGCCACGGCTGGCGGCCCAAACGCACCCTCCTCTTCTGCAGTTGGGACGGCGAAGAGGAAGGTCTGATCGGCTCGACCGAATGGGTCGAGCAGCACGCCGCCATGCTCCAGAACGCCGACGCCTACTTCAATATCGATATCGGTGTCTCCGGCATCACCTTCGACGCATCGGCTGACCCGTCGCTCAAGCAGTTCGTGCGTGATGTCACCCGCTCGGTCCCCAGCCCCCTGGGAGACACCGTTTACGACCAATGGGTCACGGCCCAGGTCCAGAGCGGCGAACATCAGCGCATGCTCTCCGCGCCCGGTGATCCCAAACCGGATGTGGGCGACCTCGGCTCCGGCTCCGACTTCACGCCGTTCCTGCAGCACATCGGCGTCCCCTCCACTGACGTCTCTTCCACCGGCCCCTACGGCGTCTACCACTCCGCCTTCGATGACTTCGCCTGGTTCACGCAGAACGCCGATCCGCACTTTGTCTACCTGCAGGAGATGGCGCGCATCCTCGGCCTCGAAGGCATACGTATGGCCGACGCCGATGTACTGCCCTACGACTTCGGCGCCTACTCCCGCTCCATCGCCGCCTACATCGCCGCCGCAAAAGTCCTGGCGAACCACCACCACGTTTCCCTCGACTTTGGCCCTGCTGAAGCCGCCAACGCACGCTTCGCTGAGGCCGCCCGCAAAGCACGCGAGCTCCAGTCCGCGGCCTCCGGCGACCTGGCCCAACTGAACACCACCCTCCGCCAGACTGAAGCCGCTTTCATCAACCCTGCCGGCCTGCCTAACCGCCCTTGGTACAAGCACGTCATTTACGCTCCCGGCGAATATACCGGCTACGCCGCAGTGGCCATCCCCGGCGTAGCTGAAGCCATCGACGCCAAAGACGGCAAACTCGCCGCCCAGCAGTTGACGGTCCTCACCCAGGCGCTCAACCGCGCCGCGGAGACCCTCGACTCCGCCCGCTGAATAAGCTGCGGGAAAAAACTCGGTGCTCTGAAAGATACGGCTTCAGCCTTGACGCAAAAGCAGGCCTGAAGAGCGCCCGGTCATTGTTGAATAGATTGTGGAGTATACTGTGGAGTAGGACCGAATATGGAAACCGTTCAGATCGTTCTTGAAAAGACGCTTCTTGAAGCCACCGATCGGGCTGCCCGCCGCACCAGACGAAATCGTTCCGCATTGGTCCGCGACGCACTGCGAGAACACCTGCAGAGATTGGAGATGCGCGCCCTGGAAGAACGTGACCGCGAAGGCTATTTGAAGCAAGCCGCGGCGCCCGATGAATCTCGGCTTTGGGAAGCGGAGGCGGCGTGGCCAGCAGAATAGCCCGCGGGGATGTCCGCCTCTACAATTTTGCTCCGCCTGATAAGAAAAGGCCGGTCGTGGTGCTCACCCGCAACAGTGCCATCGCTTATCTGTCCACCGTCATCGTCGCGCCCATTACCTCCACAATCCGCGGTGTGCCGTCTGAGGTGCTCTTGAACGAAGAGGACGGAATGAAGGGACTCTGCGCAATCAACCTCCACAACCCGGTCACTGTCGTGCAGCACAGATTGGGCAAGCGCGTGACTCAACTGAATTCCCGGCGCATGCACCAGATCTGCGCGGCCTTGCGCTTTTCCCTGGGTTGCGACACAACTCCCTGACAACATGCTCGGAAGTGCTCTGCTTCGACCACCGCATAACCCATCACGCACAAAATAAATGCAGCGCCGGCGCCTTCCGGACGAATAGTTTTCAGGTCACACTTGGCAACTAAAAAAGGTGGGGTGGCGTTTACCATAATCCAACGAGAGCCAAATCACTTACAAAGTGGTAAATAGTTAAGTTATTGAATATATTCAATAATCCAGAAAATGACAGGGAAATTGCAGGGAAATTGCACTGTTTTGGGTGCAGTTATTGCATTTTTTCGCACGCGAGCGGGGCTTTATGTCCGATAACTATCGAGTTTCTGAGGGCGAAATCGGCGGTTGCGGTCATGCGGCATTCCCTTGTGTCCGGCTAGATGGTGCATATTTCTCCTGACGTTAAGACCATTGTGAAGGAATTGGCGAAATAAT
The DNA here is from genome assembly GCA_963830225.1 of uncultured Acidobacteriota bacterium. Taxonomy (GTDB): domain Bacteria; phylum Acidobacteriota; class Terriglobia; order Terriglobales; family Acidobacteriaceae; genus Telmatobacter. The sequence continues at coordinate 109,691 of CAWHLO010000004.1, forward strand.
CTGCAAATTTGCAGATTGGGGACGGGTTTTGGGGAAGCGATTGAGGTGCATCGGCTGGGAGGTGTCCCAGGTCCGAATCCGCCGCGGCGGACGGGCCTGAGGCACCCACGTCTTGTGATTGCATCCGCATTTTCAAGACCTGGGCCGCTCGCCGACTGAGCGTGAAGCATGAGGCGGGCAGGGTTCCGACTGGTTGCCTGTCTGCTTCAGCTGGGACTAGGCATAGTTTAATGTAGAGCGCAAGTCTTTTGGAGAGAAAGACATACGCAGACATTGGCAGATGGTCCCCTAGGCTTTCGTGGGTCCGTCCCCATCCCCGCAATGCAGATGATATACGCTCCTGATAGCTGCCCGAAGCTCAGTGGGCAAATCTTTTGAATACGCACTCAAACATGGAAGCGCCAAGCAAGAACCGCTCAACAGCGAGGCCATATCTGTGTCGGGAACCAGGTGAGATATAACATTGCGACAAAATGTCTTGAAAATATCTTCTCCTCGCTCGCTAGCAAGGTAGTATGCCATTACCCGTTTTCCTAAGATATTCTCTGAAATATTGGCAGCGGACCACTCTTTAATGAAACGGTCTGCTACGCGCGTCGAATATCTCAGCGAATGGAGAGAGTACTTATCTTCTGATTCAACGTCATCATCGTCAGCGCAAGAGAATTCTTCGTCCCAATACTCCTGCACTCGGTAAAAATATATGGCGGATACTTCTGCAAACATTTCATCGAACGAACACTGAACTTCATTGGCACTCTGTGAGATTGCTGCTCCCTGCTCCTTCAAGTTCTCAAGGACATCAAGCATAGCCTTTTGCAGCGCTTTTGCTCTGGCTCCAGCGAATATAAGAACGCAACATGCCGTTGCGAACGAATCCTTCATCTCCTCGTTTTTAGAACGGGCAATCACTTCATCTAAGTGCTTCGCTCCCTCCGCTGTTGCAAACAGGTATTCAAGGCGCGATTGAGCGACAAGAGATTTGGCGGGAAAGAATTTCTTCAATGCGTTAAGCGGATTCATATTCGTCTCTCAGATGCGCAGAGGCAACGCTGCTGGTGGAATGATTGAAATTGAATCCCCCTCACTTGCTGGAATGCTGCTCATTGAGTTCAATGCGCCCATGGTTTCTTGGGAAGGTATTTGTCGAAGCCGGGCCAATCAGACGTACGAACACCCTCCGGTCGGCGCTGGTCCCATTGTTCGAATGCGGCGCGCTCATCAGGCGGAAGCGTTTCGACACATGCCAGCATCTTTCCAAACCAGTCCATAAGCTCCGATTGCCTTTTTGATTGTCCTTTCATATTTCCTCCCGACTCACGATGTCCTGCGGTATGAACATGCTACGCCTACACGACGCGCGGCCATGCTGTTCAACGCGTGGAAAACGCGGAACGAATGTTGCCCAATGATGTTCCCTTATCGTCAAACTGTGATTGATCGATGCGTTATCTGGTCCTGACCGAATTTCCTGTTATGCCCCGGATTGTCGGGCGGCATCCCCGCGCGGCGCGAAGCGAAAAAGGGGTTGGTGGGGGGTCTTCGGCAGGCTCTCCGCTCAGTGCAGGTCCGCTGCGAACGAAGCGAAATGGCGATTTGAGGACAAATTCATGGGCAAGAATTCGAGTCGGCGGGCCCAGGTCTTGGGATGCCCTCACTGAGCTTGGGTGCCCCGCGTCTTGTGATTGCATCCGCATTTTCAATACCTGGGCCATTCGCCTAACTCCCTGGTTCCGCCAAAAAACACCCGCCCCGGTACAATCAAATATGTGAGCAAAACCACGCCCAAGCCTTCCCCTGTGGTGGGATTCGTATCTCTCGGCTGCCCCAAAAACCTCGTTGACTCCGAGGTCATGATGGGCCTGCTCGACCGCGCCGGAGCGCGCCTCACCCCCCGCCCGGAAGACGCCGAAATCCTCGTCGTCAACACCTGCAGTTTTATCGACACGGCCAAGCAGGAGTCCGTTGACACCATTCTGGAGATGGCCCGCCACAAAACCAGCGGCTCCGCGCAAAAGCTCATCGTCGCCGGCTGCCTCGTCGAGCGCTACCGCGACGAAATTCGCAAAAGCATTCCCGAAGTAGACGCCGTCATCGGCACCAGCGAGCTCGAATCCATCCTCGAAGCCGCCGGCATCGCGCCCACTCCCGCCGCGCCCTCGCCCTTCAACATCCTCACCGGCAACGGCCACGGCGAAATCCGCCCCGGCCGCGAAGCCGAAGCCGGAACGCACAAGTCCGCCGCCCGCGCTGAAGGCGACGCCCGCGAGCAGCAGGGCCGCTTCAGCCGCAACAACTGGCAAGGCGCCGCGCACCTGCTCCCCACTTACCTCTACGACGAGACCACGCCGCGCCTGCTCACCACGCCGCGCACCTCCGCTTACGTCAAAATCGCCGAGGGCTGCGACCACCCCTGCAGCTTCTGCGTCATCCCCAACCTGCGCGGCAAATTCCGCTCGCGCCGCTTTGAGTCGGTCGTGGCTGAGGTGCGGCAACTCGTCGCCCGCGGCGTTGAAGAAATCACCCTCATCGGCCAGGACACCACCTGCTACGGCGAAGACCTCGGCATCAAGGACGGCCTCGCCCACCTGCTCGACGCGCTTGCCGCCATCGAAGGCCTCCGCTGGCTGCGCTTCCTTTACGCCTATCCCAACCGCATCACCGGCCGCCTGCTTGACACCATCGCGCGCCACAGCAACATCTGCAAATATCTCGACGTCCCGCTCCAGCACGCCTCGCCCGCCGTCCTCAAGCGCATGAAGCGCGGCGCAGGCGCGGACATTTTCCTCAAAACCATCGAGAAGGTTCGCGCCGCGGTTCCCGGTATCGCCCTGCGCACCAGCTTCATCGTCGGCTTCCCCGGCGAATCGCCCGACGATCTGCGCACCCTCGAAGACTTCATCTCCGCGGCACAGTTCGACTGGCTCGGCGTCTTCAGCTACTCCGACGAGGAAGGCTCCGGCGCGCACGCCCTCGACGCCAAGGTTCCCAAACGCACCATCGAGTCGCGCCGCCGCCGCCTGATGAAGCTCCAGCAATCCATTAGCCGCAAGTCCAAGCAGCAATGGATCGGCCGCGAAGTCACGCTGCTCGCCGAAGGCGAAAGCGAAGAAACGCCGCTCCTATGGGAAGGCCGCACCGAGTTCCACGCCCCCGAAATCGACGGCAAAGTCTACATCAACGACTTCGGCGATCTGCCGGCCCTCGAACCCGGCCGCTTCTACCGCGCCCGCATCACTGAAGCTCACGATTATGACCTGGTCGCCGGCATCGTCTCAGGGCCGCTCTAGAAGTGCGGCCAAAAGGTCAAAAAATGCTGCCCTGACATTCCGCGACTCTGCTAGACTTCTCCGCATGAAAAAGCGGCTTCTCCAGGTCTCTGCAATTTCATCGCTTCTGCTGGCCGTCTGCGCCCTGCTGCTCGCAGCGCCCTCAGCCTCCGCCCAGGAATGGGCGAAGCAGATCCTCGACAAATCGCCCCGCCACATGCAGTGGGTCGACGTGAAATATGACCACCGCACCGTGCAGGCCTTCATTGACTACCCCCAGGTCAGCCACAAGGCGCCGGTGGTCCTTATGATTCACGAAATCTTCGGCATGAGCGACTGGGTGCGCAGCATGGCTGACGATCTGGCCGCGCAGGGTTACATCGTCATCGCCCCCGACCTGCTCTCGGGCACTGGCCCCAACGGCGGCGGCAGCAGCTCTTACTCTGACCGCGACGCGCGGGTCAAAGCCGTCTCCATGCTCAACAGCGATCAGGTCATCGCCGACCTGAACGCCACGGCCGACTACGCTCTCAAGCTGCCCGCGGCCAACGGCAAACTGGCTGTTGTCGGCTTCTGCTGGGGCGGCAGCAAGTCCTTCCTCTTCGCCACCCAGCGCCACGATCTCGGCGCGGCCTTCGTCTTCTATGGAACTCCGCCCAAAGATCTGGCTGCCATCACCGCGCCTGTCTACGGCTTTTACGGCGGCAACGACAATCGCGTCTCCTCCACCGTTCCGGCAACCGAAAAGGCCATGAAGGACCTCGGCAAGAAGTACGAGCCGGTCATCTATCCCGGCGCGGGACACGGCTTCATGCGCGCAGGCGAGGACCCGAGCAACAAAAATCCCGCCAACACCACAGCGCGCAAAAAAGCCCTCACCCGGCTGGATAAACTGCTCAAGCAGATGTAGCGCGCTCCCCGCGGCAAAGCGACCTCTTTTCTTGGAGAAGGCGCCATTTTTGTGCCACAGCGGATGCTTGTACCATGATGGTGAGACCTCAGTAGAGGCTGACCCTATGCCGGCAAAGAAAAAATCCGCTAAAGTCTTTCGTTGCCCCACCTGCGGCATGCTGGTTCAACCGCAGGATGAGGATTTTCCCTTCTGCAGCGACCGCTGCCGCAAAATCGACCTGGGCAAGTGGGCCTCCGGCGTCTACAAAATCAGTTCACCGGTGCTCGATCCTGAAGTGCTTGAAGATCTGGGCGGCTCCGGCACAAACCGCGGAGGCTCGCATGACGAGTGACCCCGCGGGTGTCGAAACAAAGTCCGTCCAAAAGCAAGGCCCCACGCACTGGGCTTTCGCCGTCGCCACCTTCTTCGGCGCCGGCCGCCTCAAGCCCGGACCCGGAACCTGGGGCTCCATAGCCGCCCTCCTGCTCTGGGCCGCTGCCTCCTGGGCCTTTCACCCCGCGCGCTACGCCATGTCGTTCATCCTGCTCGGCGGCATCGCGCTCGCACTGGTCTTCGGCATTCCCGCATCCACCATCGCCGCCCGTGAGTCCGGGCGCGAAGATCCGGGCTTCGTCGTCATTGACGAGGTCATCGGCCAGTGGATCGCCCTCATCGCCTGCCCTTTCAATTGGCTTCATGCGCTGCTCGCGCTGCTTCTTTTCCGCATCTTCGATATCCTCAAACCGCCTCCCGCGCGCCAGCTTGAGAGTCTGCCGGAGGGCTGGGGCATCGTTTTCGACGATGTGGCTGCGGGGCTGTATGCTTTGGGTGTAGGGTTACTTTTGCGACTCTGGATCTGATATGCCACGTTCTGCCTCCCAATCCGGCTCCGCAGCCCTGCCCAAGCCGCACATTGACGACGTGATGCCGCCCGCCGCCTTACCCCTTGGCGATGTGGAGCTTATGGGCAGCAACCTGGGCCCGCACAGCTTCGGCACGCCGACCGTGCTCGTCGATGGGCAAACCGCCCACATGCTCATGAGCCGGCCTGCGCGGCTGGCCTTCCGTGTACCCGGCGACGCCTCCACCAGCCTCATTGAGGTCCGCAGCCCCGCAGGCGTCAGCAACAAGGTGCCGCTGCGCGTAGCGCGCGAGCTCACCACCGGTCTGCACCCGGTAACCAGCCCCGCCGTCAGCCGCTCGGGCATGATCTACGCCACCATCTCCGGCCCGCGCGGCAAGCAGACGCCCGTCTCCGTGGTTCGCGTCAGCCCCGATGGCCGCGGCACGCCCTTCGTCACCGGAATCCTCAATGCCACCGGGCTGGCCTTCAACCCCGACGGCGACCTCTTCGTCACCTCGCGCGCTGAGGGTACCGTCTACCGCGTCGATCCCGCAGGCGAGTTCACCACTTACGCCGAGGGCATGGGCGTGGCCACTGGCGCTGCCTTTGACTCCGATGGCAACCTCTTCGTCGGCGACCGCAGCGGCACCATCTTCAAGATCAATACTGAGCGGCAGATCTTCGTCCACGCCACGCTGGAACCGAGTGTTTCCGCCTATCACTTGGCCGTCGACGCCGCCGGGCGCCTCTTCGTCACGGGCCCCACCCTTTCCTCCAATGAGGCAATCTGGGTGGTTGACCCCAATGGCGACACCCACGCATGGTTCCGCGGTCTCGGTCGCCCGCAGGGGCTGGCGCTCTCGCGTGAAGGCGATGTCTACGTAGCCGCCTGTCTGCACGGCCGTCGCGGCGTGGTCCGCATCACTGAATCCGGTGAGGCATCGCTGGCCCTGGCTGGAGCCAACATCGTCGGCGTCGCCTTCTCGCCGCTTGGCAGCACCGTCCTCAGCACCAACGAAGCCGTTTTCAATGTAGACCTGGGCGTGGAAGGTATGGAATTGTTTTAGTTGACAGCCTCTAGCTCCTGGCTCGTTGGCTGCAAATCGTGCTTGGTAACACTCCGTTAAACATGAGAGCCGGTAAAATCCGGTTTCGTCGCCTGACAAGAATCGGGAGCCCGTGGCAGCAGGCTCCGAATCGCCGCTATCGAAGCCACACCTGAGAACGGAAAGTTGAAGAAAGCTAAAAGCTGGAAGCTAGGAGCTAGAAGCTGCTTTTTATGAAATCTGAAATCATTGCCGTCGGTTCTGAGATGCTCACGCCCTTCCGCCAGGACACCAACTCGCTGTATCTCACTGAGAAGCTCAACGAGATCGGCGTCACCGTGGCCTTCAAAACCATTGTCGGCGACCGCCGCAAAGACCTCGTTCGCGCCATCCGCACCGCCCTCGACCGCACTGACATTGTCATTGCCATGGGCGGCCTCGGCCCCACAGAAGACGACCTCACCCGCGAAGCCGTCGCCGATGCCCTCTCGCTCACCGTGCGCCGTGACAGCGATCTGGTGGCCGCCCTGCACGCACGTGCCGCCTCGTGGCGCATCACCATGCCGCAAAACAACCTCAAGCAGGCTGACGTGATCGAAGGCGCCACCGTACTCACCAACCCCAATGGCAGCGCGCCCGGCCAGTGGCTCGATACGGTCTACTCCGGCTACCGCAAGCTGGTGGTGCTCCTCCCCGGTCCGCCGCACGAGTGCCGCCCCCTCTTCGACAACGAGGCCATGCCGCGCCTCCGGCAGGCTGTTCCGCCTCGCCACCTGGCCCGGCGCACGCTGCGCGCCGCCATGATTCCGGAGTCGCAGGCTGACAAGCTGCTCGCGCCCATCTACACCACGTATACCGACGTGGAAACCACCATCCTCGCCCATGCCGGCGATATTCAGCTCATGCTCGCCTGCGCCAAGCCCAACCGCGAAGAGGCCCAGCAGCGCGTGGACGAGCTCGCGAGCCAACTGGAAGAAGCACTCGACGACTGGCTCTATTCCTCGCAGGGCGAAACGCTGGAGCAGATCGTGCTCTACTATCTCGGCCTGCGCCAGGCCACGCTCGCCGTGGCAGAAAGCTGCACCGGCGGCCTCATCGCGCAGCGCGTCACCTCGGTCTCCGGTGCCTCGCGCTCATTCCTGGGCGGAGCAGTAGTCTACTCAAACGAGATGAAGACGGCCTTCGCCGATGTGCCCGCGGAGCTGATCGAGCAGCACGGCGCGGTCTCCGACGAGGTCGCCCAGGCCCTCGCCATCGGCATCCGGCAGCGCACCGGCGCCACGCTGGGCATAGGCGTAACCGGCATCGCCGGCCCCACCGGCGGCACTGAGGCCAAGCCGGTCGGCCTGGTCTATGTCGCCGCCTCTGACGCGCAGAAAACTGAAGTCATCAGCCGCACGTTCCGCGGCGACCGCCAGCGCATCCGCGAATACGCCGCGCAATACGCGCTGGATCTCGTGCGCCGCCGTCTTATGTAGCTCAGACGCGCCGCTCAGACCGCCGCGCTACACGCCCTTCTCGCGAAACCACACCGACCCCCAAGGCCTGCCCGGCAGCTTCAACGTCACCTTGCCGGAGTGATCCCCGGGCAGCGGCGTGCGCGTCAGCTGCTGCGTGTCGATGTACTCGGCCGTGTAAGTCTTGCCTTCCGGAAGATCAAAGGTCGATTCCGCGGGCTGATGCAGATCGAAGTAGTAAAAGATCACAGCGTCGTTCATGCGCCGCGCAATCATCGGGTCTTCCGCAATGTTGGTAAATCCAATCGGCCCCGGACCAACCGCGATCGTCTCTTCCAGCAGCTTGCGCAAAAATGCAATCTTCGCCGGGCTGGTGCCGTGCAGCACGCCGCCATGCGACCACCACAGAATCCCGTCTGGCACCAGGTACGTCTCGCCGTGCCCGCAATACGCTCCCTGCGCCGTAGCCTCCCAGAAGCGCCGCGTCATCTCGTCGCCCGACAAATTTCCCCACCGTGAAGGAATGTCGCCCTCATACTTGCACTCATCGAAAATCACCGGCTTACGCCAGTCCGCGCGCCAGCTCGCGGCCAGCGTCATGCGCGAGTCCTGCACGCCCGCATGGCTGCACCACGCGCGCCAGTATTCGTATTGATGGGCGCCGTAGTGAATCGACCGCAGATGCCCGAAGGCATCGTATTCCGTCAGCGTGCGCGCGTAGCTGTCCCAGTCCGTGTTGGTCTTGAACTTCAGAAAGTCATACTCGTTCGCCAGCGACCACCACACGTTGCGAAAGGCGCCGAAGCGCGCAATCACATAGCGAAGGTAGCGCAAATTCACCTCCGCCGGCATCTTCTGATACCCCCACTTGTCGTAGGGATGAAACAGAATCAGATCGGCCTGCACCCCGATGCGCCGCAGCTCCAGAATCAGCTTGTCGAAGTGCTGAAAATACGCCGGGTTAAAGTGCGAGTAGTCGTTCACGTCGCCCTGCCGCGGAAACGGATACATCGGCGGCTCTTTGCGGTTGTACTCATACCACTTGGGAAAGATGCACATGCGCAACTTGTTGAACGGCGAGGTGGAAAGCGTCTGGATCGTCTCGCGCTGCGTCTGCTCCGCCTGAAAAGCCCATGCGTAACACGTAGTCCCGCACTCTACATACGGCGTCCCATCGGCGTAGCCAAAGTGATAATCGTCGCGCACTGAAACCGGACCGCGATTCCCGGCGCCGGCCGCCACGCACTCGAATGAGCCCGATTTTCCGTCCAGCTCGCGCGCATTGCTCGCCGTCGTCCAGCTCCACTTGCCCATCTCGTCCGGCATAAAGCGAACTTTGTACGTGCCGTCCCCGTCGTAAAAACCCTCCACCGTAAGCGCACGATTCTTGTAGCGGAACGTCGCGGTCAGGTGTACATCGATAAATGGATTCCCGGTAGAAGGCCCCCGCAAAGGTACCTCGATAAAGTCCCAGCGCGCCACAGACGGGCCGCCTGCCGACGATTGCTGCTCGGCGAGCGCCGGGGCCGAAGCCGCGGCCACAGCATAGGAAGAAAGCTTCAACATATCGCGACGATTCATCTCGCTCCTTGCAGCAGATAATTCAAAAGTACGTTAGACATCGATAGCCACCACTTCATGATCCACAATCGACGGCACCGTAACCATGAGCGCGGAGCCGTCACGCACAATCGGCACCGTCTTATCCGCAACCAGAAGCCGCGCCTCCTGCGCCTTCACTTTGCCGGGCAAATTCAGCGTGACCTTCTGCGGCCCAACCGGAAAGAAATCGCGATACGGCCCCTTCATCGTCATCGGATTGGTCAGGTTCACCAGGTGTACCGTAACAGACCCCGGATTACGCCATGCCGCAACGTCAAGCACCCCGGAGCCATCCACCTGAACCGCAGGCTGCTCGTTCATCGCCCAGCGAATGGTGTTCCGCATCATCTTCAAATGGTCCGCGTTCAAAACATCCCAGAACGTGCGGTCGATATCGAATGGAAAATACGCCACGCGCCCGCCCTGCTCCCGCAGATACAGGCAGGAAATATCTGTGTACGGATGGCGCGGAAACACCTCCGCCATAGGCAGGTCGGGATAACTGGGAATCAGTGTGAACGGCGTCTCGGCGAACACCTGGCGCGGCGTCACCTCCAACTGGTACACGCCGTTGATGATGCGCGGCGCATCCTCCAGCCCGGCAAAGAACGGCGAATGCGGCAGCGCCTTGTGCTCCAGCCGGATATACGAATTGAGCACCGGCCCCTGCGCTTTTCCGGTCCAGTTCACGCCGAACAGATCCGCCAGCGCAAAATTCTTCCGCTGTGCGCCCAGCTCGTCGTAGAGACTCGTCTCGTAGGTCGCAATCACGCTGCCGCCTTTTGCCACAAACTTGCGAAGCTGTTCGCACTGCGCATCGCTCAGCGCCGCGATATTGGGCAGGATCAGCGTCTTGAACGGCTCCAGATGCACCTCGTCCATCAGCCGGTCGTGCACCATCTCAAAGGGAATGCGCGACTCCGTCAGCGCCTGGCACCAGCCCAGCGCGTAGTTTTCCACTTTCTCGCGCGCCTGCCGGCCACCGTAATACCACGCCGTCTGCTGCGAGTACACAATCGCCACGCGGGCAATCGGCTGCCCCGGCACCAGATACTCGCGGTTCTTCTCCGTCCACTGATAGATGTTTTCCACCCACGGCAGCCAGCGCTCATCGTGCAGCGTGCCTGAAAACTTGCAGCACCACGGTTTCATGCCGTGCGCAATGGCGTCATAAACCCAGATGCGAATCTCGGCCTCGCTGGTTACGCTGTCTTTCCAGCGATAGCGATCTTCAAGGCCCACATTGAACAAACCCATCGCCGGCTTGTTGCCCAGCGTCGCGCGATACTCCTTCGCCGTCTTCCCAATGAACCACGGCATCTCCAGGCCGCTGCGTCCCTGGCGGTCGGCGGCCAGCAAAGGCACGCGACTGCTGACGGCCACGTCATCCAGCGAGTAGAGCGCGCCGCCACCGTTGGGAATGCACGACGACTCCGGATTGATCGCGCGAATCGTCTTGTCCCACACGTCGAGCAGGCTCAACAGCCGCTGCTGCCGCCACTGCATCCACGCTCGATACACGGGGTCGTGTATGTCCACCTTGCGCGGCAGCGCCATACCCGTCGCCTCGCGAAAGTTCGCTACGCAATGCACGCAGTAGCAAATCCCTTCGCCGTCCCAGCGGTTATGGAAGAGCCCATCCACGTGGTAACGGCTCATGATCTCCCTGTGCACGGCGGTCATGAACTCAAAGTTGTAAGGGCCATAGGCGCAGGTCAGCCACATGCCGGGCATGGACCAATGCGGCCGCGGTTTGCCCTCGGCATCCACGGCAATCCAGTCGGGGTGCGCCTTCTTCGTGTCGTCCCACGTGGCGTGCGGATCGGTACGCACCAGCACCGACATCCCCTGCTGGCGGCTGCCCGTGATCAGCTCACCCAGCACATCGCGCCCGTCGAGCCACCGGCTGCGGTGATGAAACGGAATATCCGTGGGGTAAAAGGCAACGCACCCGCCGCCGCTCAGGCACACACCCTCTGACCGCGTTCGCTTGAAGTAGTCGAGCCAGAACTGAGGATTGTAGTAAAGCGGGTCATTCTCAACCAGCGCGAGCTGGAACCACCGCATCGGCTTCGACGCCCAGTCGGGAATTACTTTGCCGCCGGAATGACCGGTCTCCTGGCTCCAAAGCGATGTGGGCCCGATGCCTGCCAGTGCGGCAACAGAGCCGGCCGCAGCCGTGGTTTGCAAAAACTCGCGGCGCGTAAGGCTGTTTGTATCCATGCGGGCCATTGTACTTGCCATGCTCACTGCACAGTCAAAGCGCTTGACCATCGCCGGTCCGCCCAAAGAGGCACTGCAAAACTTACTCCTGTATTGATACAGATAAATACGTTTTGCTATGATCTCAATCGTATTGAATCGATGAAATTCCTCGCAGGTCTTTCTTCTCATTCCAAAGCCGCTTGGCGATACGCCGGCCATCTCGGGGGTTCCGTGGTCTCTTCTCCGCGCCGGAACGACTCAAAGCAGCCAGCCATGGCACGCGTGTTCGCATGCTGGCTCGCAGCCATACTTTCCCTCGTTCTCATCCCCTGCGCGGCAGCCCAAACCGCAAGCCTCACCGGCATGGTCACTGATCCCTCAGGCGCAGCGGTCACCGGCGCCGCAGTCACCGTCCGCGACACCAACACCGGCGCAACGCGCAACTCCATCACCGGCAACGCGGGATGGTTCCAGGTACTTTCGCTGCCCGTGGGCAACTACGAAATCATCGTTCGCAAAAAGGGCTTCGCCCAAGCCGTTCGCAGAGGCATCCATCTCGCCGTAGGTCAGGACGCATCGGCTGACGTAACCCTCCGCATCGGCAGCATTCAGCAGCGCATCACGGTCAACGCCGACGCATCCGCCGTAAGCCTGACAACCGCCGCCATCTCCGGACTGGTTGGCCGGCGCCAGGTTGACAGCCTGCCGCTCAACGGCCGAAGTTACGATGAACTCCTCGCGCTCAATCCCGGCATCGTCAACTTCACCTCCCAGAAGACCGGCGGCATTGGCGTTTCCAACTCCACCGTGGGAAACAACTTCGCCGTCTCCGGCAATCGTCCGCAGCAAAATCTCTACCTGCTCAACGGCATCGAGTTCACCGGCGCCGCAGAAGTAAACATGCAGCCCGGCGGCACCAGCCAGGAGTTACTGGGTGTCGACGCCGTGCACGAGTTCAACGTGCTGCGCGATAACTACGGCGCGCAGTATGGCAAGCGGCCCGGCGGCCAGGTCCTCATCGTCACACGCGGCGGCGCCAACACTCCGCATGGCTCGGCTTACGAATTTCTGCGCAACAACGTGCTTGATGCGCCCAATTACTTCGATCGCGGTTCCCCGCCGGCCTTTCAGCGCAATCAGTTCGGCGCCGCGCTGGGCGGGCCGCTGCGCAAGAACAGCACCTTCCTCTTCGCCAACTACGAAGGCTTCCGGCAGCATCTGCACCAGACCGGCGTAGACCTCGTTCCCGATGCGAATGCGCGCAAAGGCTACCTGCCCTGCAAGCTGGTAAATCCCGTCCCCAACCCGTGTCCCGCATCCTCGCTCGTTTATGTAGGCGTCGCCCCATCGGTCGCTCCCCTCCTCGCGCTATGGCCTGAGCCCAGTTCCAACGCGCCTGACTTCGGCGGCATCTCTGAGGCGTTCAACAGTCCGCTGCAAACCATCCGTGACGACTTCGGCACCGCGCGCCTCGACCGCATTTTTTCAACCAGTGACACACTCACCGGCGTCTACACCATCGACGACTCCGCCGACGTGACGCCGACAAGCAGCAACCTCTACAGCACCGATCTCGAAAATCTGCGCGAGCAGGTGCTGAGCCTTGAGGAGACGCATGTCTTCTCACCGCGCCTGCTGAACACGGCGCGGCTGGGCTATTCGCGGGCGGCGTACTTCTACACAGGTGAGCCCTCCCCCGGCACGCCGGCCGCGAATGTGCCTGGATTTGTCGGCGGCAATCCCGTCGGCGCGGTTGTCGTCGGCGGCAGCGCGGCGGCCAATCCCGCCGCGCAGGTCAGCCTCGCCGGCAGCAACATCGGCAGCCATCTGCACATCGCGCGCAACCTCTACACGCTTGAAGACAGCCTCATGCTGACCCGCGGCCGCCACAGCTTCAGCGCGGGCATCTGGCTCCAGCCGCTCCAGTCCAATGAAGATCTGGCTCTCACGCAGTTCGGCCAGGCCACCTTCACCGGCCTCCAGCAATTCCTTCAGGGCACCATCGGCAACTTCGCTTACGATCCCGCGCCCACTGAGATGAACTGGCGCTCGCTCATGGGTGCCTGGTATGTGCAGGACACAATCCGCGTCGCGCCACAACTCACGCTCTCGCTCGGCTTCCGCCACGGCTTCACCACCGGCTGGAACGAAGCGCATGGCCGCGCCGCCAATTTCATCTTCAAAAACGGCGTCATTCAAACCCGCCCGCGCATCGCCGGTTCCGCATTCACCGTGAATCACGCAAAGTTTCTCGCCCAGCCGCGCATCGGTCTCGCCTGGAGCCCCCTTAGCTCCCGGACCGTCATCCGCGCCGGCTTCGGAATGTACTACGACATGCAGGATGCGCTCGGCTATCGCATGGATCAGAACGCGCCCTTCAATCCCTCTTACAGCATTGCGAATCTTCCCGTCGCCAGCCTCCCGCTGCCTGTCTCTTCCGTTCCCGGCAACGCAAAAGTCGCGCCCGCCGGCGTGCAGCCTGACATGCGCACACCCACACTCATCTCTTACTCACTGCGCATGCAGCAGGAGCTCACTCCCAACACCGTCCTCACCATCGGCTACGTCGGTTCCCACGGCTATCACCAGATGGTCAGCCTCGACGACAACGAACCCACGCCAACAGTCTGCCCCGCCTCACCCTGCCCGGCCGTGTATCCCGGTAGCTTCCCAGCGCCGCTTGCCGGCGCGCCCATTCCCGCCGGCACGTACTACATCGCCCCCGGAACGCCGCGCGCAAATCCCGCGCTTGGTCCGGCATGGGCGTGGTTCAGCGTAGGAACAAGCTCCTACAACGCGCTGCAAGTCGACCTGAACCATCGCATGAGTCACAGTCTGCAGCTGCGCGGCGTCTACACCTGGTCCAAGTCGCTCGACGACGGCGACTCACTCAACGCAACGGCCGCCGGAAACGCCCCAGGACTTGTTGCGAATCCCTTTGACGTAAAGGCCGACTGGGGACCGGCAACCTACGATGTGCGCAACGTCGCCGTCGTCGACGGAAGCTACCAACTGCCCTTCGGTCCGCAAAAGCACTGGCTCAACGGCAGCAGCTTCGCAAATAAGTTCGCAGCGGGATGGACCGCGGACACCATCGTGACGCTGCAGTCGGGCTTCCCCTTCACGCCGGAGCTCAGCTATAACCCCTCCGGCAACGGCGACAGCAAGAACCCCGTCCGTCCCTTTGCCAACCCCGCCTTCCACGGCTCACCCGTCGTCGGCAAGCCGTCCGAGTGGTTCAATCCCGCAGCCTTTCTGGCTCCGACGCCCGACAGCGGCTTCTACGGCAACCTCGGCCGCAACAGCCTCACCGGCCCGGGCACTGCTACGTGGGATTTCTCCATGCTCAAGAACACCACGCTGCACGACCGCCTCAGCCTGCAACTCCGCGCCGAATTCTTCAACATGCTCAACCGCGCCAACTTCAACACGCCCAATCTCGTCGTCTTCACGCCCTCGGGCCTTTCGCCCACGGCAGGCGTCATCACCGGCACCTCAACCACGGCACGCCAGGTTCAGTTCGCAATCAAGTTGCTGTGGTAATCCGCAGCCTGCGCCACCGGTAATTCATCAATGCGCGACTGCTTGCGCCTTAGCTCCACACATGCAGGCTTTGAATCCGGCTGCCGTGTAGTGATCCAGTGTGCACACATACTCAGGCCAGAACAGCTTGAGCAGTTGCGAGCGGTCGCCAACAAAATAGTCCCGTAGATAATCCTCGCTCGCCTGCGTCTTGGCTCCTGGGTCGGCGCGAAAACCGGCGATCAGTTGCTCCACAGAAGCAGGAGAAAACGCAGGCTCTTTATAAGCGCGGTCGAAATCGTACTCCTCGCTCCACTTCGTATCCACACCGGTCAGGTTCGACGCGGCAATCACGCGATAGTCCTTCAGCACAGCCGTCGCCGGATCGACACTGGCAATCACAAACGACGGATTGTTGCCATGAACCGGCGAGATCGACGGAATCATCTTTAGAGCCACTGGGCTCTCGTGCTCGCCAGCCTCCGGCGCGCGCAGCAGGCGTAGTTCGTCCATGTGCGTATGTGCAAAGATGGCCAGCCGCACCACGTCGCCAAAGTCTGCAATGGTCGCAGGCAGCGCATCCGAGGTAAGAAACATCGCCGGCTTGTCGCCCGCGCACACATTGGTCATCTTCCTGATGGTTGAGAAAGGATCGATCCCCGGCGGAATATGCGACATCACCCAAACCTGTTCGCGATTCCGCCGCGCCCGCTCCAGCTGCGTGCGCAGCCAGGTAATCTGCGCGGCGGCCGGCGCGGCATCGTGCTTCCCTCCGCATGTCGAGTAATTCTCTGACATGAAGATGTCATTCACCACCAGCAACCGTGTACGCCCCATCGGCGCGGGCAAAGTCACGCTGTAGTCTCCAAGCGCGCCATAATCGCGCCGGGCCGCCTTCAGCTCTGCCCTGGGCACGTCCGCAAGCATCGCAGCTCCGGTGGCAGCCAGAAATTGGCCACTCGCGTCGAGATGATAGTCGCCGCAACCGGAATCGTTATTGCCCAGCGCCGCATAGACCGGCACGCCGGCAAATGCGCCGCGCAACTCGTGCATGACAAATTCCAGTGTCTTCGCCGCGAAGGCTTGGTACCCGGCCGCCGTCGAGTGGGGGAACAACGTCGTGTATTTGCAGGAAAAATTGTGCGAAAGCAGGTCGCCGCTGACCGTGATAAACCTCGCGCCGTTCGCATCGGCACGCATCGCGCGCAAACTCGATGCCAGCAGTGTGTAGTCCGTATCGATACCCCTGGCATGGCAGGTCTTCTGCAACGCTGCAAAGCGCGCCGCGCGATCCGCTGAAGGCGGCGCGCCAAGAATCGCACCCCACCTTGTCACCGGCGCAGCGGCCAGCTTCTTCACCTTCCCCGGATCCCAGAACGGCTCAAAGTGAATGTCGCTCACCATCAGCACGCGCACGGCAATCTTCGGCGGATGTTGAGGCGATGCTGATGCCGCCGCCAAACTGCCCAGGCACAGCGCCGCAACGAAAAGCCACCTAACAGCGCACAAAATTCCAGCGTTCAGGCTCCGTTTCATCCATGCTCCTCGGGGCAAGGTCGGCACGCGCATTCCGGTAACGTTTGTAGAATAACCAAGCAGTCGCCCCACTGAAAGCATGCAGCCACAAACCTGTTTGTGATATATGGTTACGCATGTCCAGATTCAGACTGTTCCTGACCGCTATTCTTTCCGCCGCCCTTCTTTCGGCCATCGCATCTCCCGCGCAGCAACTTGCGCCCACACCGCCCATGGGCTGGAACAGTTGGGATGCCTACGGCCTCACCATCACCGGCGCCCAGTTCAAGGCCAACGCCAAAGTGCTCGCAAGCGTGCGCCAATACGGCTGGCAATACGCGGTTATTGACGAAGGCTGGTACATGGCCGATCCCGCAGGAAAGACCGTGCCGGAGAAAAAGTACCTCTGGAACAAGTACGGCCTGCTGATCCCCGCGGCCGACCGCTTTCCCTCCGCGGCAAACGGCGCGGGCTTCAAGCCGCTCGCCGACTGGGTCCACGCGCAGGGCCTCAAGTTCGGCATTCACATCGTCCGGGGAATTCCCCGCCAGGTCGTCGCGGCCAATCTGCCCATTGAGGGAACGAATTTCCACGCCGCCGACGCAGCCGACAAAACCAGTCCCTGCCCGTGGGACCAGGGTAACTGGGGCGTAAAAGACAACGCCGCCGGCCAGGCCTATTACGACTCCATGTTCAAGCTCTACGCAAGCTGGGGAGTGGACTTCGTCAAGGTAGACTGCATCTCCGACCATCCCTACCGTCCCACCGAGATACGGCAGATTGCCGAAGCCATCCGCAAGACTGGCCGCCCCATCGTGCTCAGCCTCTCGCCAGGTCCCACCGCGCTCGAACACGCCGCGGAAGTGGCCAAATACGCGCAGATGTGGCGCATCACCAACGATCACTGGGACGTGTGGGCGCCCAAACACAAGCCGGGCCAGGGTGAATTCCCCTTCGGCCTGAAAGGTGAATTCGACCGCATCGCCGAGTGGGCGCCATATGCGGGACCGGGCCACTGGCCCGACCCCGACATGTTGCCATGGGGCTGGCTCGGCCCCCATCCCGGCCTGGGCAAGCCCCGCCAGTCACGCGAAACCCACAACGAGCAGCGCACTGAGTTCACGCTATGGTCCATGTCGCGCTCTCCGCTGATCCTGGGCGCAAACCTCACCCGCCTCGATCCATTCACGCGTTCACTCATCACTAACGGCGAAGTCCTCGGCATTGACCAGAAGAGTACTGCCAGCGGCCCGGCCCAGATACCCGCCGGCGTACCGTGGCGTGCTTGGTGGGCCAGAACCGGGGGACCGAAACCAGCAACTTATCTGGCCGTCTTCAATCTGCGCGACCAGGCGGCAGCGTGGAATGTGCCCTGGTCGGATTTCCATCTCTCCGGCGCAAAGCACGCCGTCTACGACGTCTGGAACCGGAAAAATGTCCCCGCCGCCGCTGCGCTGCACGTCAATATCCCCGCGCACGGCTGCGCGCTCTTCCGCGTGGAATAAACCTCTCGCCGGCAGGAAAGGGCCTGAATTCGGACGGGCTACCCCGGTTGCCCTTCGAATCCAACCTCCGTGGGACGTTGAATAGCGACGGCTTGTGCGACACTGAGTAGTTCCGGAGCTGGATCTCAATTTTCTCCGGGCAGGTCAATCAATGTCTGCCTTGCGTTCTGTGTTCATCGCACTTTCCCGAAACCGCAGCCTGCGCCGCTTCAGCGAGAGCTCTCGCGTCGGTCAGCGCCTTAGTGGCCGATTCATTGCCGGCACGGCAATCAACGATGCCCTTGCCGTCACGCAAGCCCTCAACCGCCAGGGCATCGGCGTCACGCTCGATTCACTCGGAGAAAGCGTGACCTCTGAGGTTGAGGCGCATCGCGCCGCTGAGGTCTATCACCGTCTCCTCGACTGGATCGGAAAGCAAAAAACCAACACGAATATCAGCGTAAAGCTCACCCAGATGGGGCTCAATCTGGATCCGCATCTCGCTCAGACCATCGCCGAAGAGCTTGCGCGCCACGCGCACGCCGCAGGCAGCTTCATGCGCATTGACATGGAGGACTCGAGCCTCACGCAGATCACGCTCGACATTGTGCGGCGACTCCACGCGCGCGCGGATATGCGCGATTCCGTCGGCATCGTCATTCAGGCCTACCTCTATCGCTCCGAGTCAGACGTCGAGCAGCTCGTGGCAGAAGGCATACCCGTCCGCCTCTGCAAAGGCGCCTACAATGAGCCCCCTGAATTGGCGTTCGCTCGCAAGACTGATGTGGATGCGAACTTCATGCAGCTCAGCCGGATTCTGCTAGCAAGCCCGCTGTATCACGGCCTGGCTACGCACGACGAGAGAATGATTGAGTTCATCAGGAGTTACGCAGACAAACAGGGCATCCCGGCCGATCATTTCGAATTTCAGATGCTTTATGGAGTCCGCCGCGGGCTTCAGCGCCAACTGGTCGACCAGGGATACAACGTTCGCGTCTATGTGCCCTTCGGCAGTGACTGGTATCCCTACTTCATGCGCCGGCTTGCGGAACGGCCGGCCAATACACTTTTCCTGGTCCGGAATCTGTTCCGCTCGTAAGACAGGCCGCCCTCAGCTCAAAACTGTCCGGTGATTTGAGCGTCTCCTCTTGGAATGACGCTTCCTCATCATGCAGACTTTCCTGCAGGTATAGCACTCCCATGGAAAAAATCCGAAAAACGGGAATACTTTCACCTGCAAGAAACCCTTCCGCTCCGTGCGATAAATGCGGTCGCTTCCGCAGCGCGAACATCGGATCGAATCTTTGTGCTCTGCCACCTTAACTCCCCAAGGTAGGTGATTGGGCCTCTTACTGCCGTCATAACTCATTGACGTTCACGCAGTGGTCGTAATTGTCTGCTGCCAATCAAGCCCATGCGTTATCGGCCAGTGGAGCAAGGCGATAACTAATTACGATAAGAATAAAAATAGCTTATCGTATCTAACTTGATTAGCGCTTCAAAAAGAGTCCTGCCAGAGCGGTCCCAAAGAGTGATTACTAATTGGGTAGATCTTGAAAAGCGGTACGAATTCCCTTTCCGTCATCCATTCAACCGCGCCAGCCCCTGCCTTGCCAGATCTGCAACCGCCCGTGCCAGCGCCGGCGAAGCATTCAATGACTCCGGCCGTTCCAGCCGGATGCCAATCTTGGCCGCCACCTCGCGAAACAGGCAATCCACATCGTAGAGAATCTCCACGTGGTCGCAAAGAAATCCGATGGGTTGAAGAATCAGCGTCTTTACACCCTCGCCGGCAATCGATTCCAGCGTCTCCTCAACCGTCGGCCCCAGCCACGGTCCCCCGCTCGCTCCCTGGCTCTGAAAGGCAAACCACCACCGTGGAATTCCGGAGACCTGACCGGCCACAAGCTCCGCGGTACGCCGCGCATCGCTGGCATAAGGATCGGCGCCGCTTCCCGGCCACAGCTTCGGGCCCTTCTCCGGCGTCGATGGAGCCTCCACCGTCCGCGTAGGCACGCTGTGCGCCGTGAACAGCACCGGAACCGGTGCGCCGGTCTCGGCGGTCAAACGTTCCTGCGCCGCACGCAACCGCTCTGCAAAGGCCGCAATCAGCAGCGGATGATCCGCCCAGCTAACGGTAAAGTCGATGCCCAGCCCGGCGGCCTCAGCCTCCACCGCCCGCCTGTACAAACCCACGCTGGTGCGCGAATTCTGGGGCGCCAGGCAGATCGCTGCGGCTTGTTCCACCCCATCGGCGCGCATCTGCCGCACAACGTCCGCAATGTACGGCCGCCAGTTCCGCATGCCCACATAAACCTTCACGGCCGCGCCCAGCGACGCCAGTTCCGCTTCCGTCAGGCGCGCCTGCTCCAGGGTGAGTTCCGTAAGCGGGCTGCGGCCAATCAGCGAGTAGCGGTGCTGAATCTCTTCAATCACCGGCTGCGGCAGCGGCCGCCCGCTTGTCACGTTGCGCAGGTACTCGGGAATCTGCTCCACGCTCTCCGGGGTTCCATGCGCCAGCAGCAGAACAGCCTGTTTAGCCATGCGCCTCCTCCAGCCGGAACTCGTGGACCATGCGCGCCACTGCCTGCACGTTCTCCACCGGCGTGCCGGGAACAATGCCGTGACCAAGATTGAAGATATGGCCGGGCCGGCCCTTTGCCGCGCGCAGAATTTCTCCCACGCGCTCCTTGATCACTTCCAGCGGCGCAAACAGCGTAATCGGATCCAGGTTCCCCTGCACCGCGTGCCCGTGTCCAACCACCCGCCAGCCTTCGTCCAGCGGCTGCCGCCAGTCCAGGCCAATAACATCCGCGCCGGTCGCCGCCATCTGTCCCAGCAGCCCCGCCGTTTCCACGCCAAAGTAGATCACCGGCACTCCCATCTCCTGCACCGCGCGCACCAGCCTCTGCGAAGCGTCGAAGGCGTAATCCCGATAATCTGATGGCCCCAGCGATCCAATCCAGCTATCGAAGATCTGGATCACATCTGCGCCCGCCTCCACCTGTAGCCGGCAATACACTTCCAGCACCGTCACCAGCTTGTCCAGCAGCATGCGCCACGCAGCGGCATCGCCATACATCATCTTCTTGGTGTGCACATAATTCCGCGAGCCACCACCCTCGATCATGTAACTGGCCAGCGTGTAAGGTGCGCCGCAAAATCCAATCACGCCCATGCGGTCGCGAAAATGCGTGGCCACCTTCTGAATTGCCCGCGCCACATAGGCAAGGTCGCCGGCCCTGTCGATGCGCAGCGCGCGCACATCCTCAGCGGTGCGCACCGGATGATGCACCACCGGCCCCTCGCCGGCCTGAAACTCGAAATCGAGTCCCATCGGCTCCAGCGGCAGCAGCAGATCGGCAAAGATGATCGCCGCGTCCACGCCCAGCTTCTCCGCCGCGGTAATCGTCACCTCCGCGGCCAGGTCCGGCTGCTTGCAGATTTCAACCAGTGTGTGGTGCTTGCGGACGTCGCGGTACTCCTGCATATAACGCCCGGCCTGGCGAAGAAACCACACCGGCGTGCGGTCCACGGGACGGCGCAGGCAGGCCCGAAGAAAGCGACTGCCCTCAAGCAGGCTCTCACCTGCGGACGGCTCTTGTTTGTTGAGTTCCATATCTATGTCGATTGTATCGGGCGCCCATGACGCATACGCAGAGCAAAGACTCTCCCGCCCCCATCCTCACGGCTGTAACGATTTTCTCTTTTCGTACTATTCACTTGTATTCCGGATAGGCTATAGTGGCTCGATACCGGGACGGCGGGGGCTCCGCAGCGTGGAGTAGCCTGCCGGAAACGCGGGCCAGTTACGAACTTTTGTCCCCGGTAAATTTAGATCTAGCTCGCGTAAAGGCCGCAAGAGGAGGTCCCATGAAGATCACCGATACCATTAGCCTGGTGCTGAAGCGTAAGTCCCCTTACACAATTCTTTCCATCGGGCCCAACGAAACGGTATACAACGCACTCGCCATAATGGCCAAAAACGACGTGGGCGCATTGCTGGTTCTCGACGGCAAGCAACTCGTCGGCATCCTTTCCGAACGCGACTACGCCCGCAAGGTCATCCTTATGGGCCACCACTCCAAGGAGACCGCGGTAAAAGAGATCATGACTGCCCCGGTCACCGCAGTCAGCCCGCAGAACACCGTGGACGAGTGCATGACGCTGATGACGGACCACCATTTCCGCCACCTTCCCGTAGTGGAAAACTCCGCTGTTGTCGGCATCGTCTCCATTGGCGATCTGGTGAAGTGGGTCATCTCCGGCCAGGAACAGGCAATTCAGGAGCTCGAAGGCTACATCCGCGGAGCCTACCCGGCATAAACAATCCGCATCCGCCGTCGCCGTCTCGGAGTTTCGTGTCTTCGAAACAGGACCCGGGAGCCACCATACTCTCCGGGCAACACATCCCTGCGTTCACGCCCACGGCGCCGGCTCACCCATCACAGCGACTGCACAGGCACGAGCGTCAGATCGTCCACAAGTCCCACTTCCTTCTGCACAAAGGGTTCCCCGTAACGAACGCCGGCAAGCAGCCCATAGTGGCGCGCCTCGGCAAAGGTGCGCTCGCGAATCTCTTCCTCGGCCACGAAAAGTCCCGCCCCCGCATTCTGATTCGCATACTGTGACCGGTAAGCCATCAGCGCCGCATGCCGCTGCTCGATATACGGCGTGATGTCCACCACAAAGCTGGGACGCACATCGGCGTACAAGCTGGCGTACACAATCTTGAAAGGCCGATGCGGCGGCAATCCCGTCTCAATCTTCGCCAGTCCGGAGAGAAAACACGCCTCGTACCCCAGTGAAGCCACAACCGCGTGATCCGGATGCCGTGCCTGCCAGTAAGGCAGAATCACCACGCGCGGCCTTAGCTGCCGCAGCACCCGCACAATCTTGATGCGGTTTTCCAGGGTATTCTCAACGTCGCCATCCGGCAGATCCAGCGCCTCGCGCCAGCCCGCGCCCAGAATGCGCGCCGCCTCCGCCGCTTCGCGCGCGCGATCCTCGGCGGTGCCGCGCGTTCCCGCTTCTCCCTGCGTAAGATCCAGAATGGCCGTGCGCAATCCCCGGGCAGCCATGCGCAGCAGTGTCCCGCCGCATGTCTGCTCCACGTCGTCCCGGTGCGCCGCAATGGCCAGCACGTCAGCCACCGGGTTCTCGGGAACACGAGTCGTGGTCATTGCAAAAGCCGTTCAGTAAACGGTGTTGTCGGCGTCGGTGGGAGCATCCATATACGCAACGTCGTAGGCTGTGCCTGTCACCGTCACATACTGGTTGTCGAGCGCCTTGCCGTCCTTGGTCGAAAAGATATACACCTGACCGCCCTCAGCCGCGTATATCTTGTGCAGCCCTGTGACGGCCGTAATGCCCGTAGCATCGCCGGCATACGGCTCCAGCATCACAACCTTCTGCGTCTGGGTGTTGTACATCGTCAGGCAGCCATAGGGCTCGCTGTTGTGATAACGCTCGCCCTCCGTGCACTGGATCATCGCAACCCACAGCGTGTTGTCGTCGGCCTTGAGAATGCGGCTTCTGGTGCCGGGAGTTCCGTCGCTGATCGACACGGGCGGCCCTGCCGTATTGTCGTTCAGATTCACCACCGTCAGGTGTCCGCCCCAGTATCCATCCGGCATCTTCTCCTGACCCACCACGTACATCGTGTGCGAGTCCACAAGCGCATTCGAGGCGCCGCCGGGAATAGGAATGGTGGTATACGGCTTGGTCTGCGTATTCGTGCACGGAGCACTGTTGCACGGCAGCAGCCCCGATGCCTGGCCCAGAGGAAAGAGCAACGGCGCCGTCGGCAGCAGAGAAACTGAAGCCTGGGTGCCTCCGCACGCGGATCCGCAGCTCAGGATGTAGGCCGTCGAGCCATCCGCGGAGAACACCGCCTTTACCGGCCGGTCGAAGCTCAGCGGAGTGCCGTAGTAGTTGCCGGTCGCGTCAATCTGATCCGGGCTCTGTAGCTGGAACAGGCACCAGCTCGGCGCGTTCTGCGGCTCGCAGTCCACGGCAGCCTTCGGCCAGGTCGATGGTCCGCCCGAATAAGCCAGGCTCTCCGGCGTAGTCAACTGGCGCGGGTAATACACATAATTCGAATTCTGCACAAACGCCAGCGCCACGGTGCCGCCGGCATTCACGCTCACCCGGTACACACCGGGCAGGCTCAGCGGAATCGATGCGCCCGTCGTGCGATCCACGATCGTCAGCACGGTAGCCTGCTGATTGGCCGCAAACACATACTTCCCGTTGCGGGTAATAAAAATACTCCTGGAAAGCCCGTTTAAGCCTCCCACGGTGCCGGTCGTCCGTTCCTTGCCATAGTCGGCGATGGTATAGCTGCCGTCGCCATATCCGTAGACAGCCCCCATCTGCTCTTCGGGCATGTTCTGGATCGAAATGGGCAACGCGCCGCCGTACCCGGCAAGTATGAACGATGCCGGGTGCCCGGTGTAGCCATACCGGATGTCATAGTAGGCATCGACAATTTCCAGCGACCCCTTGCTGAGGATCCCGGGGTTCTGGATGGCGATGAGAACACGATTGAGCAAGCCGCTCGGCGGCAGGTTGCGGCCAGCAAAATAAGTGGTTTTGCCACACCCCGCCAGCGCAGCCGCCACCGCCATGGCGGCAACGGCGCTCATCCAAAGACTTCTCTTCTTCAAAATCCCTTCCCTCGATGCCAAACGCGGACTAGGCCGCGGGTTTATTGCCGCGGCGGCCGCAGCGCGTGCAGTTTGATGGCAGTTGCCAGCCCTCGTTCCGCAGGCCCCAAAACCCGCCAATCCGACCGGCTTCTTTCCAGCTTATGACTCCCGAAGTATAACAAAGCGGGCCGGTCCATTGGCGTGGCTGGCTCGCGTAGCTTAGCATGGCAAAAGAATGAATCCCTTCGCCAAAATCTTCGCCGAAAGGCCCGTACTCGCCGACGGCGCCATGGGCACTGTGCTCTACGGCCGCGGCATCCTTACCAGCCGCTGCTACGACGAGCTCAACCTGTCCGACCCCGGATTGATCCTTGCGGTTCACGAAGAGTACCTGCAGGCAGGCGCGGAGATTCTTGAGACCAACACCTTCGGCGCAAACCGCTTCCGGCTCGCCCGCCACGGCATCGCCGGCAAAGCCGCGGAAATCAACGCCGCCGGCGTCCGCATTGCCCGCCAGGCCGTGGCCAACCTCCGCGAAAAACAGGCCTGCGAAGCCTGGATCGCTGGAGCGGCCGGCCCGCTCGGCGTGCGCCTCGAGCCCCTGGGCAAAACCGGCCTCGATGAAGCCCGCGCCGCATTCGCTGAGCAGTTTCGCGTTCTCGTCGAAGGCGGCGTCGATCTGCTCATTGCCGAAACCATGCCCGCGCTCAATGAGGCTCGCGAGGCCCTCGCCGCGGCGCGTGAGGTGGCTCCTGAACTGCCCATCCTCGTCATGGTCACCGTCGATGACTCCAGCAACTGCCTCGACGGCTCCTCGCCCGAACAGGCCGCCGCTCTGCTCACCGAGTGGGGCGCAGATGCCATCGGCGTCAATTGCTCCACCGGACCCACCGCGGTTCTTACCGCCATGGAGGCGATGCGCGGCGCCACCACGCTGCCCCTGGCCGCCATGCCCAACGCCGGCATGCCCCGCGCTGTCGAAGGCCGCAACGTCTATCTCTGCTCGCCCGAATACATGGCCAGCTTTGCTCGCAAAGCCATCGCCGCCGGCGTGCAGGTTGTCGGCGGCTGCTGCGGCACCACGCCCAACCACATTCGCGCCATGCGCTCCGCCATCCGCGCTCTCGATACGGAAATGCACGTCGAAGGCGCCGGCGCCGCGCCCAAGCTGAGCACGGAAACGCCTCCCGCCCCGCTCGCGGAGCGTTCGCACGTCGGCTCGCTTCTCGCCCGCCGCAAATTCGTCACCATCGTCGAAATTGAGCCGCCCCGGGGCATCGACTGCTCCGCTGAGATTGAGGGAGCGCGCATGCTGGCGGGCCTCGGCGTGCACGCCATCAATGTGCCTGACGCGCCGCGCGCATCGGCCCGCATGAGCGCGCAAAGCCTCTGCATTCAGATCCAGCAGCACACCGGGATTGAGACGGTTCTGCATTACACCTGCCGGGACCGCAACATCCTTTCCATTCAGTCGGATTTGCTAGGCGCGTCGTCCATCGGGCTGCACAACATCCTCTGCCTCACCGGCGACCCGCCCAACCTGGGAGATTATCCTGACGCGACTGCAGTGTTTGACGTCGATTCCATCGGTCTGGTCAACATGGTCAACCGCCTCAATCATGGTCTCGACGTCGGCTCCAACTCCATCGGCGCCAGCACCAACTTCACCATCGCCGTCTCCGCCAATCCCGGCGTGCCCGACATGGAAAACGAACTCCGCCGTTTCGCCTACAAAGTTGAGGCCGGCGCCGAGTACGTCATCACCCAGACCGTCTTCGACCTGCGCCTGCTTGAAAACTTCCTTGAGAGCATCAAGGACATGCGCATTCCCGTCATCGCCTGCATCTGGCCGCTCACCAGCCTGCGCAACGCTGAGCTCATGAAGAACGACCTCCGCATCGCCATGCCTGAGGAAATCATGCTGCGCATGGCCCAGGCTGACACCCCCGACGCCGCCCGCCGTGAAGGCATCAAGATCGCCCAGGAGATGCTCGAAGCCGTAAAGCCCCTCGTCGAAGGTGTCCAGGTCAGCGCGCCTTTCGGCGACTACGCCGCCGCAGCCGAAGTCATCGCCAGCGTGCTCCCGCAAAACAACCACGCATCGGAGTGAGAGCCATGCCGTCCTTTGAAGAATCGCTCAAAAAGCTTCAAGCCATCGTCGATCAACTGGAAGAGGGTGACCTTGGGCTGGAGGAGTCGCTGAAGCTCTTCGAAGAAGGCGTCAGCCTCTCCGCCGCCTGCAAAAAAGAGCTGGACGAAGCCGAAGGCAAGGTAGAAATGCTAATCAAACAGCGCGACGGCTCCCTCAAGACCGCCCCCTTCCCGCCAGAAAAGCCGCAGTAAAGACAGTTTTCCCTAGGTCCCTAGGTCCCTAGTCCCTACGTCCCTGTCTTTACCCCTGTTTTGGAATCTCCATCGCCCCAATCAACGACTCCACCTCTTCCACGCCGTGGCTATGGCACCACGATTCCAGCCCATGCGCCAGCCGTTCCGTCGCGCGCGGATCGGCATAGCTTGCCGTCCCCACCTGCACCGCCGTCGCGCCGGCCAGCATAAACTCCACCGCATCCTCCGGCGTCACAATGCCGCCCATGCCCAGAATGGGAACCTTGACCGTCCGCGCAGCCTCATAAACCATGCGCAGGGCAATCGGCTTGATCGCCGGCCCTGACAACCCTCCCGTGATGTTGCTCAACCGCGGACGGCGCGTCTCCACGTCTATCGCCATCGCCATAAAGGTGTTGGTCAGGCTCAGCGCGTCCGCCCCCGCGCTCACGGCAACGGATGCCATATAGGCAATGGAAGTCACATTGGGAGAAAGCTTCACAATCAGTGGCCGCGCCGATGCCCGTTTCGCGCGCGCCACCAGGTATTCCAGCGAACCCGGATCGGCCCCGAAAGCCATGCCGCCCTCGTGCACGTTGGGGCAGGAGACATTGAGTTCGTAGGCCGCAATCCCCTCGGCCTCGTTCAGCCGCTCGATCACCGCCACGTACTCGGCCTCCGTCGCGCCAAACACGTTCACAATCACATTGGCCCGCGGATAACGGCGCAGCGCCGGCAGTTTGCGGGCAATAAAGTCCTCCACTCCGATGTTCTGCAATCCGATGGCATTGATCATCCCGGCCGCGGCCTGCACAATGCGCGGCGCCGGGTTGCCGGCCATCGGCGCAAGAGAGATCCCCTTGGTCACAAACGCGCCGATCCGCTCCAACGAGACAATCTCCTCAAACTCAATCCCGTAGCCAAAGGTGCCGCTGGCAGCGATCACCGGGTTAGCCAGCTCAATGCCGGCCACCCTCACTCTCATGTCGGGTCTCACGCCTTCATAATACAAGCCGACCGGCCATATTACGGACTGATTCCAGAAGTTGCAGTGGGGTCTACGGCGCAATTTGAGGGGTGCGCAAGGGGCGGGCGTCTGCCGATTGTGTTTGCTACTCGGGAAGCTCCGTAGAGCCGGCTAGTCGGACCTTCCGTTATCTGAATAACTTCATCGTCAGATCGCTTCGGAATACTGCTCGTCGCAACAACAAAGCGAGAGCTTCAGCGTGCCTGATAGCGCGCCCGTTCGGTATTTAGAAAATTCTTCTCTTGGCTCTGACGAGAATCGTGCAGAGCAAACAACGCTTTCAATCAATTACCGTATCGTCGCGAGTCGCCGCGGCCTGCCTTCGACAAGCGCGCAGAAACGCCGCCCGGCGTTGCGTCCGCCGGAACCCGGCGTTAGCCGCCAACCCCGTGCGGTTGGCTCTCACCTCCGGGCTTTCGCCGTCACCATACGCACTTCAAGTACAAAAGCGCGATCCTGCACAGACTCCTGCCACTTTGCCACGACATCGCGCTCCAGCAAGCCGCGACGTTCGTCATCCACCTGCGCCACTACGCCCGCGAGCGGGGTGCTGTGTACGTACTGCCAAAGAAAGTCCACCGGAGCCGGGAGACGCAGCGACCTGGTATCAGCCTGAACGGCGACATCGTCGAAGCCGGCGCCGCTAAGGAGACTCTGGATCTCTGCCGCGTCGTGGAGCGAGAAAACGTGGTCCATGAACCCCGCCGCCTCGGCGCTAATGTGACGTGCCAGTGCCTCTTCCATAATCGCGATGAGTTGCGGTGTGGGTCCGGGCACATTAAGAATCAGGCGGCCGTCGCGCACTAGAACCCGCCGCATCTCGCTCAGTGCCGCGCTTTTGTTCGGCATGAACTGGAGGCCCATCTGGCACAGCCCCACGTCAAACGACGCATCCGGGAGCGGCATTGCTTCCGCGCTCGCCTCGTGCCAGTCGATGAACATACCAGGCGGCGTTGCGGAGCGCGCGACTGCCAACATACCGGGATTGACGTCCAACCCGGTGACAGCGCCGGTGTCGCCGACCTGTTGTGACGCGAGCCGCGCGACAACACCAGTGCCACAAGCAACGTCCAGCACCCGTTCACCCGGACGAAGCCCAGCGAAGCGAATGAGATCCGTCGCGAGGGGCGCGCCGATCACAGGAACAAAGAAACGCTCGTAGTTTGCCGCTGGATTTCCACTGTACGCTTTGCCCAAATGTTGCTCGGCCATTCTTCAACCTCCTTTTTTTGCGATTTCCTTCACGGGAAGCCCGCTCCGGTCACCCTTGGGCGGGTGGCCACGATCTCCGGGGGATGATGATTCAACTCAGGGTGCCCGGTCCCTCGTCCGCCGCGGCGGAGGGACCGGAGATGATGGCAAGTTCGACCAGATGTTGGTATTTCGAATCCATTCCAGTCGAATGGTCACCAATCTCGGTAGCATTTCCGTAAATAGCGGCAGAATCTGACTTCGTCCCCGAAAAACAACCACAGCCTCAACTCTGCAACTTGATGCTGACCAGATTCCTGCCAAAAGCAAAGGCGGCCCATAAAAGGGCCGCCCA
Source organism: uncultured Acidobacteriota bacterium (assembly GCA_963830225.1). Taxonomy (GTDB): domain Bacteria; phylum Acidobacteriota; class Terriglobia; order Terriglobales; family Acidobacteriaceae; genus Telmatobacter. The sequence continues at coordinate 139,075 of CAWHLO010000004.1, forward strand.
GTGAGAATCAGTTTTTGTCTTCGCTACGCCGTAACCGCCTCGCCCGCATCCACCTTCACCGGCGTCAGCCAGCCAAAGCGGTCCGGCTTCAGCCCGTTGGCAATGCCAAAGAACTCATCGGCAATCTTGCGCGTAACTTCGCCGGGGTTGCCGTCTCCAATCACAATGCGGTCAATGGAGCGGATCGGCGAAACCTCCGCCGCCGTGCCGGTAAAGAAAACTTCGTCGGCAATGTAGAGCATCTCCCGCGGCAGAGGCTGCTCAATCACCGTCAGCCCCAGGTGGCGCGCAATGGTCAGCACACTGTCCCGCGTAATGCCTGAAAGCGCGGAGTTGGCCAGCGGCGGCGTATAGAGCACCCCGTTGCGCACAATGAAGATGTTCTCGCCCGAGCCCTCGCTCACCAGGCCGCTCACGTCCAGCCCGATGCCCTCGGCGTACCCGTTCACCTCAGCCTCCATGTGGATAAGCTGCGAGTTCATGTAGTTGGCGCCGGCCTTCGCCAGCGCGGGCATGGTGTTCGGCGCCAGGCGGTTCCAGCTTGAAATGCACACATCGGCTCCGCTATTGCCGGGAATGTACTTCCCCCACGGAAAGTTCGCAATGTACACCTCCACCGGCGATCCCTTGGGGCTCACGCCAATCTCTCCATAGCCGCGCAATGCAATGGGCCGTATGTAGCACGGCGCCACGCCGTTGGCTTCAATCAGGTCCACCACGCCGGCACAAAGCTCCTCCAGGCTGAAGGGGATCTCCATACGGTAGATCTTGGCCGAATCGAGCATGCGCTGCATATGCTCGGGAAGCCGGAAGACGGCCGATCCCTGCGGCTGCCCGTAGCAGCGGATGCCCTCAAACACGCTCGAGCCGTAGTGCACCACGTGGCTCATAACGTGAATGGTGGCCTTTTCCCAGGGAATCATGTTGCCGTTGTGCCAGATATTCGCAGTGGTTTGGATGGGCATTTTGGGTCCTGTTACTCCTTCAAAGCACGCAAAGGGTGCATTCTTTATTAGGGTATCGCGGACTGGGTTTTATTGTCACCAAAGCTGCGCAATTGCCTGAATGTTTCTTGTTGTCGGTGCAGATTCTTCTTGCTGGATAATCATCGGCCGTCCCGGGATGTCGGCCAACCGCCAATTTTCATTGACGCCGTCTGCCACACAAATTAAATTAGGAGTCCACTTGTATTTCCGATAGAACCACTTGTATTTCCTATAGAAATAGGACAATTCAGGTATTCGGGCTGTAGCCCGGCTTTCAAGTGCCCCATCACTGGCTTCCCCCACCCAGAACGGCACGGATGTTATCCGCGCAAGCCGCATGATCGCTGCGCATTTTGCTAATCGAGAGTTGTTGGCAGTGCGCGAGCTGTTGCAGCCCATGCAGCAGCCCGTGATATCTCAAAATCTGGAGGGTTGTAATGGTGCGTCTGCGCGAGCGTGTAGGTCTCTGTTCGGTTTTGTGTTTTCTTCTTAGCCTGGTGTTGTTTGGCTCAGCCCGTGAGGCAAGGGCGCAGTCGGTCTCGTTTCCCGGCCTCTGGACCCAAGAGCAGAACCTGACCACGAGCCCTTCCGCACGATATGACGCCAGCATGGCCTACGATGCGAAGACCGGCGACGTGGTGCTCTTCGGCGGGCTCAATGGTAGCAGCTTTCTGAATGACACCTGGATCTGGGACGGGACCAGTTGGAGCCAGGAGAAGAACCTGACCACGAGCCCTTCCGCGCGAGATGGCGCCAGCATGGCCTACGATGCGCAGACCGGCGATGTGGTGCTTTTTGGCGGGAGCGATAACAGCGGCGTGCTGGACGACACCTGGATCTGGGACGGGACCAGCTGGACCCAGGAGAAGAACCTGACCATGAGCCCTCCCGCGCGAGATGGCGCCAGCATGGCCTACGATGCGCAGACCGGCAACGTGGTGCTCTTTGGCGGGCAAAATAGCAGTGGCTTTCCGGGCGGCACCTGGATCTGGGACGGGACCAGCTGGACCCAGGAGAAGAACCTGACCACGAGCCCTTCCGGGCGATGGGGCGCCAGCATGGCCTACGATGCGAAGACCGGGAACGTGTTGCTCTTTGGCGGGTACAATGGCAGCACGGTTCTGGCCGACACCTGGACCTGGAACGGGACCAGCTGGACCCAGCAGAGCCCGGCCAACAGCCCTCCCGCACGCGAGTTCGCCAGCATGGCCTACGATGCGCAGGCCGGCAACGCGGTGCTCTTTGGCGGGGACAATGGCGGCAGTTGGCTGGGCGACACCTGGATCTGGGACGGCACCATCTGGACCCAGGAACAGAACCTGAACCCGAGCCCTTCCGCACGAAATGGCGCCAGCATGGCCTACGATGCGAAGACCAGCAAAGTGCTGCTCTTTGGCGGGTTCAGGTTCAGTACCATCCGCATCTATCCGGATCACACCTGGACGTATCAACTGGGCTCTGTCAACATGGGCAGCGCCAACGTCTGCCCTGGGACGCAGACCACTCCTTCGCCGTGCAGCCAGACGGCTACGCTCACCTTCAACGTGACCGCCAACACCACCATGAACGCCACCACCCCGGTCAGCGTGCTCACCCAGGGCGCGCCAAACCTTGACTTCACCAGCACCGCCAACACCTGCACCGGCAAGCTCACCGCGCCTACCACCTGCGCGGTGACGGTGAAGTTTGCGCCGAAATTTGCCGGCGAGCGCAAGGGCGCGGTGGTTCTGTACGACTCCACCGACACGCCCATCGCCACCGTTTACGTCTACGGCACGGGTGTGGGCCCGCAGGCTGCCTTTGCCCAGCAGGACGCCTCCGGCAATTTTTTGCCGGCCGCAACCAGCACCCTGGGCAGCGGGTTCAGCGCCCCCTTTGGGGTGGCAGTGGACGGCGCCGGCGACGTCTTCGTCGCCGATGAGGGCAACAGCAATGTAAAGGAGATCGAGGCGGTCAACGGCAGCATCCCCGCTAATCCCACCGTCCGCACCCTCGGCGGCGGGTTCAGCCTCCCCCTTGGGGTGGCAGTGGACGGCGCCGGCGACGTCTTCGTCGCCGATGCCATAAACAGCGCGGTGAAGGAGATTCCGGCCAGTTGCATCAGCGGCGCCAATAACTCCACTTGCGTGAGGACGCTGGGCGGCGGATTCAGAAGCCCCGAAGGCGTGGCAGTGGACGCTGCCGGCAACGTCTTCGTCGCCGATCTCGGCAGCAGCAAGGTGAAGGAGATCGAGGCGGTCAACGGCAGCATCCCCGCTAATCCCACCATCCGCACCCTGGGCGGCGGGTTCAGCGACCCCGAAGGCGTAGCAGTGGACGCTGCCGGCGACGTCTTCGTCGCCGATACCATAAACAGCGCGGTGAAGGAGATTCCGGCCAGTTGCATCAGCGGCGCCAATAACTCCACTTGCGTGAGGACGCTGGGCAGCGGGTTCGGAGACCCCGCTGGCGTGGCAGTGGACGCCGCCGGCAACGTCTTCGTCGCCGATGAGGGCAACAGCAAGGTGAAGGAGATCGAGGCGGTCAACGGCAGCATCCCCGCTAACCCCGCCATCGGCACCCTGGGCAGCGGGTTCCACGATCCCTCTGGCGTGGCGGCGGACGCTGCCGGCAACCTCTTCGTCGCGGACTTCAGCAACAATGCCGTCAAGGAGATGGACTTTGCCGATCCGCCCAGCCTGAGCTTTGCCGGCGCCGTCGTGGGCACGCAGAGCAGCGACAGCCCGCAATCCATCAACGTGCAGAACATCGGCAATGCGGATCTGACGTTTCCGGTTCCCGCCTCCGGCAACAATCCCGTGCTTTCCCCCAGCAGTTTCACGTTCGACGGAACGCCGACCTGCCCGCAGGTCTCGGCCTCCATCGGCAAAGCCGGAACTCTGGCCGCCGGCGCAGATTGCACCTATGGGGTGAACTTTATCCCCGCTACGGCAGGCACAATCTCCGGGTCTCTGGCGCTGACTGACGACGCGCTGAACGCCGCCGCGCCCAACTACGCAACGCAGGCCGTCACTCTGACGGGAGTTGGGCTGACGACTACAACCACCACTCTCTCCGCAAACAGTTCGAGCATCAATCCCAACCAGAGCGTGACATTCACGGCCACGGTCACCTCCGCCGCCAGCGGCACTCCCACCGGCACCGTCAGCTTCTACGATGGCTCAACGCTGCTGGGCACAGGCACCCTCGACAATACGGGGAAAGCTACTTTCAGCACCTCTTCCCTGTCGCCCGCAACCACGCACACCATCACCGCCACCTACAGCGGTGACGGCACCTTCGCTCCCAGCAGCACCACGGCAGCCGTATCGGTGGTGGTCGCGCCGCTGGACTTCACGTTTACTACCGTCCCGTCGAGTCCGACGCCGGTTGCCGCGGGAGGAACAGCCACCTTCCAGTTCACTCTCACCCCGACCTACGGCAGCTATCCCGCCGCGGTCAACTTCGCCACAACGAATCTGCCCCCAGGCGCAACAGCAACCTTCAGTCCTGCAACCGTTGCGGCCAACGGCGGAAAGCAGACCATCACCATGACGGTGAAAACTTCGGCGCAATCGGCCATGGCGCAGCCGGCATCGTCCATCGGGCGTAGGCTGGCTCCTCTCTCGCTGGCGTTTCTGCTGCTGCCGTTCTTCGGACTGGGCCGCACGCGCCGGCGTCTGAGCCGCCTGCTCTGCGTGCTCCTGCTGGCGGGTGGGTTGGCCGCAGCTGTCTCACTCACCGGTTGCGGAGGATCGAGCAGCAAAGTGGGTCACTACTACCCGATTTCCGTCACTGCAACCTCCGGGACCACGCAGCACCAGGCTTCCGCCTTGCTCGTCACCAAATAACCCACCACAAGGCTGGGGCAAACCTGCCCCAGCCTCTGCCGGGTGCCCCAGGTCCGGATTTTCGGACCTGGGATACCTCCCCAGCTGAAGCGCATCCATATCCACTGCACGCACGGATTCGACCCACACCCGATGCGCGGGCTGGCCCATCTAAATTTCCCCAGCCGGTTCAACCACCACACCCAACGGGTGCACCCCAATTCGCTGTCAAGCCCACCCCGCCGCACCCCGCTCCATCCACCCCGCGTCCAGCACGTCATTCCCCGCACACCGCAAACCAGAACGTATTCCAGCACAAGGTCTTATGTGCCTGCATCCCTGTTCCCTGATCCCTGTTCCCTGATCCCTGTTCCCTGATCCCTGTTCCCTGATCCCTGTTCCCTGATCCCTGTTCCCTGTTCCCTGTTCCCTGTTCCCTGTTCCCTGTTCCCTGTTCCCTGTTCCCTGTTCCCTGTTCCCTGTTCCCTGTTGCAGATAATTTCCCCCATCCGGCGCACAATAGAAACTGGGTAGGAGAAAACCCTCCCCCGGCTCCCATCCCGAAACCACACGAAAGGCCAGCGCAGCACGGCGGTTCGTTCCGCTGCGGAAGAACGCAAATTTGCATGCAGATGCACAGATTTCAGACGCAAAAAACGGCCCAAGCGATTGAAATAAATAAAGTTACGAAAAAAAGCATCGTGTTTCGGCGCAAAAAAACGCAAAAAGCCACTGGGAAACTGGGTTTTGCCTCTAACTTACTGAAATAGAAAGATCGCACCCCACCCAGAAACCCATTTCCCCAGTTTCTGTGAGACTGGGAATTTGGGTACCAGGTCCCCGGCTTTAGAATCGAGATACTGGCCCAAACCGGACCACTCTGTACCCGCAACACTTTCAGCAAACCTCTCTGGACCCGGCTGCACCATGAAGGGAGCGAAAGCCTGAGATGAAGCATATACTCCGTGTCGTCGCCGGCTGCCTCCTGCTCACCGCGGCCGGTGTCCTCTGGAAGTGGCATGCCATCTCCACGGCATCCGACGTCACCTTTGTCGGTGTCGCAGGCAAAATCTTCAACGCAACCTTCTTCAGAATCGGCAACGTGCCCGTAACGCCGCTCTTCGTAATCAAGTTCGTCGTCTTCATCGTCATTCTCGCGCTGGCCGCTCACCTGGGCCGCAAAATCATGCGCGACCGCATCCTCAAGCAGACGACGCTCGACGAGGGTCTGCAATATGCCGTGGCCGCGGGCACCGGCTACCTGATCTTTTTTGTCGGCGCCACCATCGGCCTGCAATCGGTAGGCATCGACCTTTCCAGCCTCGCCTTCCTCGGCGGCGCGGTCGGCTTGGGAATCGGCGTCGGACTGCAGTCCGTCGTCAACAACTTCGTCTCCGGCCTCATCCTGCTCATGGAACGACCCATCAAGGTAGGTGACCGCGTGGAGATCCAGAACCTCACCGGCGACGTCGTCCAGATCGCCGCCCGCAGCACCTGGGTACGCACCAACGACAACGTCGTCATGATCGTGCCCAACTCGGAATTCACCACAGAGCGCGTGACCAACTGGACAGCCAACGACCGCTCGGTGAGAATCACCCTGCCGGTCGGCACCTCGTACTCCAGCGATCCCGCGGAAGTCCGCCGCCTGCTGCTCCAGGTGGCCGATGAACACGCAGACGTCCTACCCGATCCGGCTCCCGACGTCATCTTCACCGACTTCGGTGATAGCTCACTCAACTTCGAGTTGCGCGTCTGGACCACGAAACAGGTGCGCACACCGCAGATTCTCAGAAGCGATCTATACTTCGCTATTTTCAAAATTTTCAAGCAGAAAGACATCGAGATCCCGTTCCCGCAGCGTGATCTGCATCTGCGCTCCATCTCCGTGCCCATTCCACTTTCCAAGGAAATCGCCCCACGATAGGGAACGCGCGCGAAACCCGCAAGCTATACTACAGAGTTCCTGGAGGCAAAATTCACCACAATGACGGTACTGGAATTCACGCTGGTGGTCTGGGCTCTGTCGACGCTGGCGGGCTTTCTGGGAGCGTTGACGGGCCTGGGCGGCGGTGTTGTCGTGGTTCCGGCGCTGACACTGGCGTTGGGCGTAGACATCAAGTATGCCATCGGGGCCTCCCTCGTTTCAGTCATAGCCACTTCCTCGGGCGCTGCGGCAGCCTATGTTCGCGAGGGCTTTTCCAACATCCGCATCGGCATGCTGCTTGAGATCGCCACCACCGTGGGCGCGGTCGTCGGCGCGTACCTGGCCGGCTTCACCAGCACGCATATCATTGCCATCGTCTTCGGGCTGGTGCTGCTGCAGGCGGCCTATCAATCCGTCTTCAAGAGTTCGCCTGAGGATGCTCATCCAACCGAATCGGACAAACTGGGCAAGTTCTTCCGTCTGGCTGGCAATTATCCAGTGAAAGGCCGCCTCCAGGAATACGGTGTCTGCAATGTGCCCTCGGGATTCAGCCTGATGTTCGGCGCCGGAATTCTCTCCGGCCTGCTCGGCCTGGGAGCAGGCGCCGTCAAGGTGATCGCCATGGACCAGGCAATGAAGATTCCCTTCAAGGTATCCACGACCACCAGCAACTTCATGATCGGCGTCACGGCGGCGGCCGGTGCGGGCGTTTACCTCGGTCGGGGTTACATCCATCCCTCAGTGGCCATGCCCGTCATGCTCGGGGTACTGGCCGGCGCATTCCTGGGGAGCAAAGCGCTCATGCACGTACCGGTCAGAACACTGCGCATCGTCTTTGGCATAGTGATCTTTGCGCTGGCCATCGAAATGGTTGTGAACGGCGCAACGGGAAGGATTTAGCCGATGGATGATCAACATCTGGAAAATCTCATCGGGCATCTTCTGCGTGCCGGCGTACTGCTGGCGGCAGCGGTTGTCTTTGCCGGTGGTTGTCTGTTTCTGGCTCAGCACCACTCCCAGCCGGTGAATTACAAGACGTTCAGGGCGGGCGCGGAGCAGCTCCGCACGGTACCCGGCATTGTGAAGCTGGCCGGCAAGCTCGACAGCCGGGGATTGATGCAGCTTGGCCTTCTCTTGTTGATAGCCACGCCGGTAGCCCGCGTGGCCATGGCGATGGTGGGTTTCCGGCTTGAAAAAGACTGGATGTATGTGGTGGTGAGCTTCATTGTCCTCAGTGTGCTTATATTCAGCCTCATGCACGCAACATAATGCGGCTTGGGAGTCGAGCAAGCTGTGATCCGCCGTGTGCCACATATGCTAACTTTCAACCGTGAACGCTGGTAGCAAACAAAGAAATTCCGGAGCTGTAAAGACCAAACCGCGCCTGTTGCCAGGCCTCGCGGTCAAAGATGGCCTGGTACGCCACCCTTTCGATATTGAATTCGGCGTGCGAACCAGCGGCCTTGTCGCCGGGCGGCACCTCAAAATCGGCCATCCGCATGACCGCCACTTCACGGCCTACTACGGCGTCGCTCCCTCCATCTTCCGTTCGATTCTGGTGCGCTGGCGCCGTTGCCGGCCCGCGGCACACATCGACGAGTTCACCTTCGTCGATCTGGGCGCCGGCATGGGCCGCGCAGCGCTGCTCGCGGCGGAATATCCCTTCCGCGGTGTAGTAGGCATTGAGCTGCATCCCACGCTGGCACGCATCGCGCGCAAAAACATGGCGGTGTGGCGTACGGCCGGCCGGGCGCGCGCGCCCATGCGGATCGTCTGCAAAGATGCGGCGGAGTTCGAGCTGCCCACCGGTCCTTGTGTCGTTTTCCTCTTCAATCCCTTCGCGGGTCCGGTGCTGCGCCGCGTGCTGGCCCGGTGGTCGCGCAGCCTTGCGGGACGCGAAGGGCTGCTCGACATTCTCTACGTGAATAATGAGCAGGAACGCATCCTTGAACGGCAGCCAGGTTTCACATGCCTCTTCCAGGGCCAGATACGTCGCTCGCACGCCGATGCCGTTGCCGAACGCAAAATCCTCACCAATCAGCCCGATGGCGAATACGCCGCCATGAACTGGGAGGACTGCTCGATTCATCGCTGGACCGGTTTGTAGCGATTATCAGCAGCCCTGCATCGCAATTCTCACGTCCCATCCGGAAAATCGCCTGCAATTACTCCGCGGCTACAGGATTCGTCAGCGTGCCCAAGCCTTCCACGCTCACCGTAACCGTTTCGCCAGGCTGAAGCCAGCGTTTGGGATCCCGGCCCAGGCCCACTCCGCCCGGCGTACCGGTGGAAACAATATCGCCAGGCAGCAGCGGAGCAATCGAAGAAATGTACTCGACCAGGTCTGGAATCTTGAAGACCAGCTCACGCGTGTTCGAGCGTTGTAGCGTCTCGCCGTTGATGGTGAGGCCGATGGCAAGTTCATGCGGATCGGCAATCTCGTCTGCAGTTACGATTGACGGACCAAGCGGGCAGAAGGTGTTGAAGCTTTTCGCCATCGACCACTGCGAGGTCGCAAACTGCACGTCGCGCGCGCTTACATCATTCACCATCGTGTAGCCATAAACATGCTCACGCCACGCCGAAGCGGGAATCTTGTATCCCCCCTTGCCAATAACGAAGGCCATCTCGGCCTCGTAATCGGGTTCCTGTGTGGCCTTGGGCAGCACAATCGGCTCGCCGGGACCGATGATCGAAGTGTGCAGCTTGAAGAAGATCACGGGAACTGTCGGCAACTGCATCTTCGATTCGGCCGCGTGATCACGATAGTTGAGCCCGATCGCAAAAATGCGCGGAGGGTTGGCGATGGGCGCATGAAGCTTGACCTCATCGAGCGGGAACGCTGAGCCTTCGGGAGCTGAAGTCAATCTGGCGGCAATAACCGCCAGCGAATCCGTATAACCGGCGCTCGTGAGATCGATGACAGTGTCGCCGTTCAGTGCGCCGGGACGAATTTTGCCATCGGTAGTCGAAAACGATACAAGCTTCATTGCAGCCTCCATTGAGGAAATTGAAAAATCAGAAAACGATCGAAGTTATGCCGCCGTCCAGCCGCCGTCAATCGTGAACAGTGAACCATTGATAAACGCGGCTTCGTCAGAGGCCAGATAGCGAACCATGGACGCCACTTCTTTCGGCTCGCCCAGCCGTCCCACCGGCTGGCGTGCGCGAAGTTCTGCGCGCATCTCTTCCTTGTTGTGCTTGTGGAACTTTTCCAGATACCCCTCGACAAACGGCGTCTGCACCGTGCCCGGACAAACCGCATTCACGCGAAGCTTCTTCGGGTACTCGACGGCCAACTGGCGCGTCATGGCAATCACCGCACCCTTACTGGTGCAATACGCAAATCGCTGCTTGATGCCAACGAGACCCGAAACAGAAGCGATGTTGACAATGGTGCCCAGAGCTTCGCGATTCTCACTCGCAGCCAGCAGCAGAGGCAGAAATCCGCGCGTCACCAGGTAGACCGAACGTACGTTGACGTTCATCAGCCGGTCGAAATCTTCAGGCTCCGTGGTCTCAATGGAGCCCACGTGGCCAATGCCGGCGTTGTTGACAAGGATGTCAAGCCTCTCGAGACGCGACGCTGCCGCAGCAATCGACTCGCGGCTCGTTACATCCAGATGGATGGCTTCGGCGGAGGGAAGCGAGTTCGCCAGCGCCTCAGCCGCGGTGACATTGATGTCGGCAACCCAGACGAAGGCTCCGGCGCGCGCAAGTTCCTTTACAGTAGCCTCGCCAATGCCACTGGCGCCGCCGGTAACCAATGCATGACGCCCGTCAAGGCGAAACGCATCGCGCGAAGTTGCGGAAGTTTCAGGAGCGGATGAAGCAGCGTTATTCATAAATGAACTCTCGGTGAAAAAGGATCTGAAACTATGCCGGTTGAACGTCGGTCGAAGCGCAGAAGGTAACGTGCAACCGCTCAAATGAGTACGGGCAGAGGTGATTACTTCTTCCGCACCTCGGCCAACACCTTCAAATAGGCCTTGGCGCTTTCGGTGATCGTCTCCGCGTGCCCGGCATCGACTGCGGCCAGATTCACCAAATCACTGCCAACGCCCAATGCCCGCGCGCCCGCCTGAATGAAACTTGTAGCCGTCTGCAGCGTAACGCCTCCGGTCGGGATGAGCTTGAGGTGAGGAAACGGCGCCAGCAACGCCTTCAGGTAGCTGGCGCCGCCCACTGCCGAACACGGAAAGATCTTCACATAATCGGCGCCCGCATTCCACGCGGTGATGGCTTCCGTCGGCGTCAGCGCACCAGGGCAGGAAATCTTGCCGCTCTTCTTTGTCGCGGCAATAACCTCAGGATGCAGGCTGGGACTGACCACGAATTCCGCGCCCGCATCGATGGTGGCCTGGGCCTGCTCGGCAGTGGTCACAGTGCCGGAACCAAGCAAGAGATCGCTGCCGTACTCGCGCTTCAGCTCCTTCAAAAGATCAATGGCGCCGGGCACGGTCATGGTAACTTCCACGATATTCACGCCACCGGCGAGCATGGCTTTCACCACGGCCCGTCCCTGGTCCAAGCTCTTCGCGCGCAGTACCGGAATCAAACCCACACGCTCCATCATTTCCTGTGTCGTTTCTGGCATCTCGTCCCCTGATTCGTTTCTGGCGTATCGTCCTTCGTTCTCTGTCGCGAATTACCGCGCGATACGCGCCGATCCGCCTTTGATGATGCGTTCTACTTCAGGCAGCGTGGCCATACTGGTATCGCCGGCGGTGGTCATAGCCAGCGCGCCATGCGCCACACCGCAGCGTACCGCCCACTCGATTCCCTTTCCGGCAAGCAGACCGTAAATCAGTCCTGAAGCAAAACTGTCGCCGCCGCCCACCCGATCGAAGATGTCGATGTCGCGCTGCGGTACGTGCGTGATTTTGTCCTCGTAGAGCGCAATGGCGCCCCAGGCATTGCGGCTTGCGGTGTGTGCCGTTCGCAGTGTGCTGGCCACCATCTTCAGATTCGGATAAGCCGCTGCGACCTCCCGCAACATTTCTTCGTATCCAGCAATGGGCAGCTCGGCAAAGTCCTCGCTGACGCCCTTGATCTTCACGCCCAGCATGGCGCTGAAATCTTCCTCGTTGCCCAGCAGTAGATCCACCTTGCGGACAATCTCGCGGTTCACCTCCTGCGCCTTGGCTTTTCCACCGATCGCCTTCCACAAGGACTCCCGGAAATTCAGATCGTAGGAAATCGGCGTACCGTGTTTGCACGCCGCGTCCATAGCCTCAACGGCAACTTCGGCCGTGGATGCCGACAAGGCCGCAAAAATACCACCCGTATGGAGCCACCGCGATCCGTTCGCCGGCCCAAGAATCGCCTCCCAGTCAAAATCGCCGCGCATCACCTGGCTGACAGCGGTGTTGCCGCGGTCTGAACAACCCACAGCAGCACGCATCCCGTAGCCGCGCTCTGTAAAGTTCAGGCCGTTCCGAATGGTGCGGCCCACGCCGTCGTAAGGAACCCATTTGATGAGAGATGGATCCACGCCGCCCTGCAGGATAAGGTCCTCTACGAGGCGGCCTACGGGATTATCGGCCAGCGCCGTCACCACAGCCGTGCGAAGCCCAAAACAACGCCGCAGCCCGCGAGTGACGTTATATTCGCCGCCGCCCTCCCATACCTGGAAATGACGAGCGGTGTGGATGCGGCCCTCGCCGGGGTCGAGACGAAGCATCACTTCGCCCAGGCTTACGCAGTCCCAGCGGCGTGAACTCTCGGGAATCTGGATGGTATTCATAGCCATGAATAATGTATCGCATCGCACTGAACCCGGGCTGTGACCATCTGGCTTCATGCAGGGTCTTGCATCGATCAATTACGCTTGTAGTGTTTTTGGATTTGGAGTACATCTCGCGGGATCGCTGCAAGGATTGAAATCATCCGCACATTGCCGCAACAAAGGGATGACTCAACAAGCATCAAGACAAGGAGCAGATAGAAATGTCGGAATCGCGTAAGCTGCGGATGGGTATGGTTGGCGGCGGACCCGGAGCGTTTATCGGGCCAGTACATCGCATCGCCGCTGAGTTGGACGGTAAGAGCGCTCTGGTCGCCGGGGCATTTTCGCAAACCGCAGAACGCTCGCGCGCGGCCGGCAAAAGCTTCGGTATCGATCCCGAGCGTGCCTATGCCGACTATCGTTCCATGATCGAAGCAGAGCGCAAGCGTACCGACCCAATCGATTTTGTCGTCATCGCCACTCCCAACCATTTGCATCTTCCTGTCGCGGTGGCAGCGCTGGAAGCAGGAATACCCGTCATGAGCGACAAACCGGCCACCGCAACCTACGAAGAAGCCCTGGCCCTTGAAGCGGCGGTCGCTAAATCCGGCTTGCCTTACGGCTTGACACACACGTACGCGGGCTATGCCATGGTTCGCGAAGCACGCTCCATGTGTGCCGAAGGAAAGCTCGGTACAATTCGCAAAGTAGCGGTTGAGTACTTCCAGGGCTGGATGACCAGGCAAATTGAGACGACCGGCCACAAGCAAGCCGCGTGGCGTGCCGACCCCACGCAAAGCGGCGCCGGCGGCAGCATCGGCGACATAGGCACGCATGCTTTTCATTTGCTCGAATACGTAACGGGCATCGAAGTCACCGGCATCAACGCCATGTTGCGCTCCGTCGTACCCGGCCGCCTCCTTGACGACGACTGCAATGCCTTTCTGCGCATGGCAAACGGCGCAACCGGCACGCTCGCCTGCTCCCAGGTGGCAGCGGGCGAAATTAATGAATTGCACCTCCGCATCTACGGCGAGAATGGCTCACTCGAGTGGCGGCAGATGGATCCCAACCGCCTGGTCGTAAAATGGCTCGACGGGCCGGAAGAGATCCGCCATGCTGCGGCCGGCTATCTGAGCAACGACGCGCGCATTGTCGGCCGTGTACCGGCTGGTCATCCTGAAGGCTACCTTGAAGCCTTCGCCGTCCTCTATCGCGAGTTTGCCGATGCATTGATTGCGTGGAAGGAAGGCCAACCCAATGCCTTGCCGGCTACACTACCGGGCATTGCGGCTGGAGTCCGCGGCATGAGGTTTATTGAACGCGCAATCGAAAGCAACCGCAAACAAGCATGGATTGAGTTTTAAGCAGTTTCCACACTGACAGGAGAAGAGACATGAAAACGATCAAGGGTCCGGGGATTTTTCTGGCGCAGTTCGCGGGTGACACAGCTCCCTTCAACACACTTGCCGGAATGGCAAAATGGGCAGCTGGGCTCGGCTTTATCGGAATCCAGATCCCGACCTGGGACAGCCGTCTCTTCAATCTTGAGTTGGCCGCCGAAAGCAAGACTTATTGCGATGAGGTGCTCGGCATAGCTTCCCAAGCGGGTCTTGCGATCACTGAGTTATCCACTCACCTACAGGGGCAGTTAGTTGCGAGTCACCCCGCGTTTGATACGCTTCTCGACGGTTTTGCTCCTCCACAGTTAGCCGGAAACCCAAAGGAGCGCCAGGCGTGGGCCGTCAAGCAACTTGCTTTTTCAGCCGCGGCGAGCGCCAACCTTGGCCTCAGTGCCCACGCCACGTTTTCCGGCGCCGTGGCATGGCCTTTCTTTTATCCCTGGCCGCAGAGGCCTGCAGGTCTCATGGACGAGGCATTCAAGGAGCTGGGAAGCCGCTGGTTGCCAATTCTGCACCTGTACGACGAAGCCGGCGTGGATCTCTGCTTCGAACTGCACCCCGGCGAGGATCTTCATGACGGAGTTACCTTCGAGCGCTTCCTCGGCGCTGTCGACCATCATCCGCGCGCAAACATTCTTTACGATCCCAGCCACATGGTCCTGCAGCAGATGGATTACCTGGCCTTCCTCGACCTTTATCACGAGCGCATACGAGCCTTCCACGTGAAGGATGCGGAGTACCATCCCAACGGCCGCTCCGGAGTCTACGGGGGCTACCAGGATTGGATCGATCGCCCCGGCCGCTTCCGCTCACTGGGCGACGGCCAGGTGGACTTTCGCCAGATTTTCAGCAAGCTCGCACAGTACGACTATCCCGGATGGGCCGTGATGGAATGGGAGTGCTGTCTCAAGCATCCCGAGGACGGCGCAGCCGAGGGCGCTGTCTTCGTTCGCGATCACATCATCCGCGTGACAGACCGCGCCTTCGACGATTTCGCCGCGGGCTCCGTGAATGCTTCACGCAATCGCAAAATTCTGGGATTGGACGGCGATTAAGGCCTACCGGCAGCAAAGAAGATGCCGCGGCATTACGCTCCGCCAATATCTTCGCGCAATGAGGATAATGAGCTCCCTGGAGGCACGATTCCGTACTTTACGTCGAGAAATGTTTGTAACTCACTGGGCAGAAATGCTGCCAGTTCCTGCCACGTAATGACTTTCAGGCGCGTACGCAATTCGGCTCCTTTTACCGCACGCATCACCTGGAACCATTCCTCCTGCAGGTCTGGTCTGCGCTCATCGTGCATGACACAGAAACTGCACCTCTCGGCACAAGCCGCCAGCACGTTGCGAATAAGCTGGTAGCTCGCATAACCCAACGCTCCACTTTTCCCCGTACGGATCTCCTGGGACTGCGGAGCCGCAATCACTCCGCCAACTTCTTGCTTTACCCTTCGCAGATCGGTTTCCGGAGGGACAACCAAACTCTCGAATTCCTGCGAGTAGTTTTCAGGAAACTCGGCGTTCTGTTTCCGTCTTTTTGGCGGCAATTCAACGCGCGGCAGTAACTCCCGGTCAAACACCGTATCGAAGTCGCGATACCCCTCGGCGACTGAACACTCGCATGTCTGAAAATCCGATTCAGTCAGCTTGGCCTCAACCAGCAGCGACCCCAGCCGCATATCGACTTCCGTACGGTCAAAGCGTCCGCTGCTCAAGGGTACGCGAGCCTTCCATCCAAAGATCGGCATCGCCTCGTCTTCCACTCCCAAAGCATTTCGCAGAGGCGCAGACGCCAGCACTCCCGGTGTGCAAAATACATTCATCAACAGCGCATCGGAACTCGTGGAAGAATCGAGTTCCCGCCAGCGCCGCTCGGCTCTCGGTAACGAGCGCGAGGCTTGCGCGTGCACTTTGCCAAAACGACGCATCCACTCAGGCCGCGCCGCAATCTCCGTATAAGCCGCATCAAAAAAGTTGCCGTGCCGTTCACCTTCGGGCGCATATACGATCACAGGCGCGGAACCATAGCTTTCTACATGTAACCTTCCGCACGCATATTCCTGATTGCGGAGCCGTATCTCCTCTCGCAGCAGATTCGCGTAGAAGCTGGTCTTCACAGACATTTTCGCAGCCTTTGCAGAAAATCAAAGCCATCTGAGCGATGACGGGCAGAGGCAGATTCATCCGCACGCAGCTATGTAACGACAGGGATATCCGCTACACCTTCTACCCCAAACACACGTCTGTAACGCTTAACTTCCTCAGGAATTCCCAGCGCCTTCGAGTAGTTATCTGAAAGCTTAACAGCCGGTCTACCCTCTGCTTCGGTTAGTTTGCACACCAGGCTCACGGGATCAAAACTCCCGTCGCCTTTCGGACTGCAATTCCTGAAGTCATTGGTGAGAAAAGTCCCCCAGCCGGAACTGAACCGGATACGACGTTCCGGAATCCATTTCTTTTTGTCCAGAAAGTCCTCTGCACGGCGAAACTCTTTCGGTGAAGCGCCGCCACGTATCATCCCACCGAAATACGCATGGAGGCCGAGAATCTGATCCACATCAAGAGAATCTGACGCAATCAGTCGTTTCTGTTTTGGATCACATCCCCGTTGTTGAAGCCACTCAATATATTCATCGCCAGCCACATAGGGGTCCTTGCTGTCGATACGCTGACCTGTCCAGTTCGCAACCCAATCCGGTGCATTGCGCAGGAATTGCGTGGTACCGAAGGTGTCCGGAAGTAAAATCAGTAACTCGCCCTGATAACTCTGCTGCCATAACTCGAGCAAGCGATATTGTGCTGTTCGTAGCTCGTCATCATTATTGGCGAGAGCTGCCAGTGCCATGGGAAGCTCATGGGCGTTAGTGCCAATGGCTTCCATGTCATGCTTGTAGGCAAGATATGCGTTTGAACTGCCCGCAAACACTGAACCAAGCGTGTCACGCATCGCCACCACAACATACTCATGCCACAGAAAGCTGTGCCTTCGCCGAGTCCCGAAGTCGCTCACGCTGAGTTCAGGCACGCCGCGCAACCTCTCCATCTTTTCCCAGAGTCTGGTTTTAGCGCGCGCATAAAGAATATCGAGTTCGAATTCGCTGAGCGCCTTCAAGCTCACGCGAGTCTTGAGCTCATCAATCACTGAAAGCGCATAAATCTCCCACAGAGTCGTCTCTGTCCAAAGACCATGAAAGCGCAGTGATAACTGCCCATTCTCAACGCCCAATTCAAAATCGGAGAGACGGAAATCGTGCTCCAACCACTCAAGGAACGCCGGTTCAAACATGCCGCGGCGCCCGTAAAAAGTGTTCCCCGCCAGCCAGATCAACTCAGACTTGCGGAAACGAAGCTTCCTTGTCGCCTCCAACTGCTCCCGGAGCCGGTGAACGCCAACCGTGTTTCCGAGCCGAACTGTCGGAGTGCGATTGAGCAGCGTGAATGCCGTTTGAAGATTCGGGAAGTTCTTCCAGATAAACTGGAGCATCAGGAGCTTGTAAAAATCTGTATCAAGCAGAGAACGAGTAATAGGATCGAGTTCCCAGTTATGGTCGTGCGCGCGCCGTGCGAGATTGACAATCACAATGACTCAACTCTACTTGAAAACCTGGTTTACTGAAAGACAAAGAGCCGGCGGATTCAAGGGATCCGCCGGCTGTCACGAGGACGAAAATGGGCCGTTCCTTTTGCAGGCTTCCCGGATGAGCGGGGCCTCCGCGTTGCGGCCTCAGTAATTGAGTTCCAGCACATTCACCGAGTAGGGCGCGAAAGTATGTTCGAATTTCGGCCCCGCGATAGCGATCGTGTGTTTGACCGGAACAATGGCGCGCGGGTCGGTGATGGTATTGGTTGCGTTTCGAGTCTTCCCGCTGAGAGTGACAAGCAGCGCCGTGGGCGCAACCTTCGTGGCTCCGTCAAGCGCGATGCTTAGCCGTTTGGCTTCGGAATTTGCATTCACAACCTTGATGTACAGCTTGTGCTCCGCTGCATTGCGCGTAACCGACTCGTAAACACGCGGGCCGGCATTTGCAAGGTTGGCTTCGACAGCCTCGGTGCCGAGGTAGTCAGAGAACATGACCTGCATCCAGTAGCTCGGCGAACCATAGCTGGAGAGCGCGTTGTAACCGATCAGGTCGGGCACCCATTGCGTAGCGCCCGGATTCAGGTTGGCGAACAGAGGCGCATAGCTGGACATGATGATAAGGTCGCTGTTGCGCTCCAATCCAGTAAGCCAGGCTGCGTCAGCCAATGCCGCCTGCAGATTCGGAGTCGGATCGCCTTCGCGCGTGGCCCACTCGCCCACAAAAATCTTCGGCCCGCTGCGGCTGGCGTGGTCGTAGTGGTGCGCCATCGAAAAGGCCTGCTCCGCCGTCATGTAAAAGTGTTCGTCGAGCACGTCGGGAGCCACGCTCTTCACGGGGGCGGTGGCAATCAATTGCAGGTTTGGATAGGCTTTCTTAATGGCGTGATAGAACTGGGCAAAGCGGCCGTCGTATGAGCCTGAGTGGTCAAACTCATCTTCATTGCCAATTTCAACGTAGTGCAGCGGGAATGGCGCGGGATGGCCGTCCGTGGCTCGCTCGGCGCCCCATTTCGTATTGGTTCCTCCGGTCACGTACTGAATCTCATCGAGCGCGTCCTGAACATAGGGTTCCAGGTCAGGACCGGGATTGACGTGCTCGTGATTCAGCGAATATCCGGCATAAACGGCCAGCAGGGGCTGCATGTGCAGGTCTTGGCACCATTCTAGAAATTCCAGCAGCCCCATGCCGTCGGTAGACCGGTAATGCCAGGGACTTTCATGCCCAGGCCGGTCGATCCACGGTCCAATAGTCTTCTTCCAGTTAAACCGCTGTGCAATGCTCTGGCCTTCCAGATAATTGCCGCCCGGCAGGCGCAGAAATTTGGGATGCATCGCAGCAAGCAATTTCATAATGTCAATGCGATTGCCATGGACCGTCCCGTCATAAGTTGGCGGAAAAAGCGATACCAGATTGAACCAGACCGTCGAGGGGCGAGACATGGTCAGGATCAGATGATTGTTCGACGTCACAGGCACATCACCGGTCTTCAGCGTGTACTTGTACTCCTTCCACTCGCCTGTAAGTCCCGTGACGGTCGTCTTGGCCTCAACAAGGCCCGTTTGATCGTTCTTCAGGCTCACGGTTACAGGAACGCCGGCGGTATCCGTCTTAGCCCAGAACGAACCGCTGTAGACGGTGTTTGGCCGCACGGCAATGCCCCAGTAGCCGTCGTTCTCCACACCCGCCGGAGCGGCTGCCGTTGCCCCCGTCACGCTCACTTTGAGGCTGCGCGGCAGGGCTGCGCTCGGGCCGGTTGACCCATCGACGGAAATCTTCACACTAGAGTCGCCGCGCGCAACCATGTCCCAATGGAACAGCGACCCAAAACCACTTCGAATCACCCGGTCGCTTACCAATTCGGCATAGATTCCGCCGTCATAGGAATGGTTGATCTCTTCGGTCATCAGGCCGTAGAACATGGGACTTACTTTGGCGGTTGGATGGTTCACCTGAATGGTGAGTGAAGGCGCCTGCGCAGTCAGGCTGACAGGCAGGACCAGCGCTGCCAACAAAGCAAGGACAAGAGATCGTTTGTTCATAACCCTGCCATCGTAATTGGACTACACCATGGTTGACAAGAAAACGCTTTCCAGAAGGGACTACCGAGCCTCCAAAGCGCACATTACAGACGGTCCGGGGCTACTACAGGGCAGCCATCGCTGCCGACAGAAACCAGGGACTTCGTTATGCGGCCTCAGCCATTTCCTCCGGCTCAGGCTTCGCCAGGAACCACGCGTAGATTGCGACACCCGCGAAACAAACAGCAGGAACCAGGTAGCTGTAGGCCACATCGGGGACAAGGCCCATGACGGGCGTAAGCGCCGCGCCGCCCACAATGGCCATAACGATGAATGCCGATCCGCTCTTGGTTCGCTGTCCCAGCCCTTTCACGCCGAGCGCAAAGATTGTGGGATACATAATGGACATGAAGAAGCTGACTGCGATGAGACAACCGACGCCAAGCCAGCCGGGCCAAAGGACGGCAGTGACACATATCGCGGCGTTCAATGCCGCGTAGATACCCAGCAGCATCGAGCCCGAGATATAGTGCAGGAGCCAGGTCGAGAAGAAGCGCCCTACCGTGAAAGCCACGAGCACGGCGGTAAGCCAATATCCGGCGTCGCGCTGGGTCAAGCTCGTGTATTTCATGGCATAGGCGATGAAGAAGCTCCAGACACCCACCTGTGCGCCCACGTAAAGGAACTGAGCAACAACAGCGAATGAAAAATGCTTGCGCTTCCAGAGCGATTTGGATGTGTCGTGGGTTCTGCTCTCTTTTGAAAAATCCAGGCCTTCGTGCGGAAACGGAGTGAGCGCGATAAGAACGGCCCAGAGCAAAACGATCCCGCCGAGGATCAGATAGGGATCGACGACGCGGAGGGTCTCAGAGCGAAGATACTCGTGGTATGTATGCTGGGCCTTCATTGTCGCAATCTGCGCATTGCTTAAAGTCACACCGGAAAATATGAATCGGCTGCCAATGAGCACCGCCGTGACGCTGCCCAACGGATTAAAGGCCTGCGAGAAGTTGATCCTCTGTTCCGCGGATTCGAGGTCGCCCAACTGGATAATGAACGGGCTGGAGGCGGTCTCAAGAAAAGACAGGCCGCTGGCGATGACAAACAGCGCTCCCAGGAATAACCAATATTTGGTAATGATGGCCGCGGGCCAGAAGAGAATGCAACCGGAGCCAAACAGAACAAGGCCCACGAGGATTCCGGCCTTGTAGCCGGCGCGGCGCATGAGTTGCGCGGCCGGCATAGCCAGGATGAAGTATCCCAGGTAGAAGGCGGACTGGATCAGACCAGCCTGCAGGCGATCGATCTGGAACGACTTCATGAACTGGCTGATGAGGATGTCGTTCATGTTGTTGGGGATTGCCCACAGGAAAAACAGCGCAGTGACCAGCACGAAAGGCAGCATGCGTCCCGCGGGGAACATCGGGGCTTTGGTGTGCTTGCCAGATGACGGGTGCTCTGACCCGATCGACCCAATAGGAATGCTCAAGGTGAACTCATCCTCCCACTTGCGATGGCCTGCGGACAATCCAATCCGTAAATTGGTTACCGATACCTACAACGTTTAAGGTGCGCGGCAAAATCGCTCTCCCCTTTCTACCGAATCCACACATGTCATGGCAAATAGGCCTCACGGCGGGATGTATCCCCCTTCTCAAGGCACCGGCGCTAAGATAATCGTGGGTTGCGCTATGAAACCTCCGGCGGAAGACCAAATTCGAGCGGCCCGGCGCTTCTTTGCAGAAGATTTGCGCTTCAAGACCCGCATGAGTTCGCAGGCCCTGTTTGAAGCGTTCGCGACCGTACCCCGCGAGCGTTTTGTGGGCTGCGGCCCCTGGCTCATCCAGAGCTGGGGCGAGCACTGGACCACCGAGGAAGCCGACCCCAGGCACGTCTACCACGACACTCTGATCGCGCTCGATGAAACCAAGCACATCAATAATGGCCAGCCAAGCCTCTGGGCTTATTACTTCGACCGGCTTGGTGTGCACCCGGGCGATCAAATCCTGCACCTCGGCTGCGGCACGGGCTACTACACCGCAATCATGGCTGAGCTTACGGGTGTGCAGGGCAAGGTGGTCGCCGTCGAAATTGAAGAAAATCTGGCAGAGCGGGCGCGCGTTGCGCTCGCTCCGTGGCCACAGGTAACGGTGCTTTGCCGGGACGGCTCGCGCGGGCCATTCGAGCCGGCAGACATCGTCGTTGTCAGCGCCGGCGCTACGCACCCACTGCCGCCCTGGATTGCCGCGGTCAAGCCAGGAGGAACGCTCCTGTTTCCGTTGACCGCGTCGGAGGGTTCCGGCATCATGGCGCAACTGACGCGTGTGAGCGAAAAATGCTTCTCCGTCCGGCTCCAGGGCGGCGTCGGATTCATCGAGTTTCACGGAGCGCGCGACCCCGACATGAGCCGCCAGCTCCTGGAAGTGCTTAAGCGCAATCGCTTCGACGAAGTCAAATCGCTGCGCTGTGGCCCGCACGAAAGAGATCAGAGCTGTTGGCTGCATGGGGACGGCTGGTGCTTTTCGCGCTGCGAGCCGGTTGCAGCGGAGCCTGCTGCGTAACGCGCGCTGAAGCGCCGCCGCTGTGAAGGGAGATCTCTACAGCACGCGCGCCAGCCACTTTCCGGTATGTGAATGCAGATTGCCGGCAATCTCTTCCGGCGTGCCTTCCGCCACAACCTGGCCGCCGTTTTCGCCGCCTTCCGGGCCAAGATCGATGACCCAGTCGGCGCTCTTGATCACGTCCAGATTGTGTTCAATCACGATCAGCGAACCACCGCCGTCGATGAGCTTGCGCAGTGCCGTCAACAGCTTGGATACATCGTCAAAATGCAGTCCCGTCGTGGGCTCGTCAAGGATGTAGAGAACGCGGCTGGCCTGCGAAGGCTTGGCCGTTGCGTTGGCTGCGCGCACTGAAGCCAGATGCGCGGCCAGTTTTACGCGCTGCGCTTCGCCGCCGGAAAGCGTGGTAGCCGACTGACCGAGGCGCAGATAGCCGAGGCCTATCTCGTCGAGCACTGCAAGCTTTTCAAGCAGACGGGTTTGCCCGGCGAAGAATCGCAGTGCTTCTTTCACGGTCATCTGCAGCACGTCGTGGATACTCTTACCCTTGTATTGCACATCCAGAATCCGCTGCTGGTAACGTGTGCCGTTACAGTCTTCACAGGGCAGTTCCACATCGGCCAGAAACTGCATTTCGACCGTCACGGTTCCGTCGCCCTCACAGGTATTGCAGCGGCCGCCGGGCACATTGAATGAGAAATGCCCGGGCGTGAGCGAGAGACGCTTGGCCTCAGGCTGCGATGCAAAAAGCTCGCGAACCAGATCGAAGCCTTTGATGTACGTGATGGGATTCGAGCGCGGCGTACGGCCGATGGGCGTCTGATCCACCAGCACCACATCGTTGAGGCGTTCCGCGCCAGACAGGGACGTAAACACGCCGGAAGGGTCGGCGCCATCGCTTTGCCCCAGGGCGCGCGCCACAGCGCGATACAGAACCTGGTGCACCAGGGTGGACTTGCCCGACCCGGAGACGCCTGTGATCGCCACAAGAAGGCCGAGAGGAATTGTCACATCGAGACCATGCAGGTTGTTGACCCGCGCTCCGCGCAGCACCAGCTGCTCGCGCCCCGGAGAGCGTCTGCGCGTGGGCACCGGAATGGCAATCTTGCCTGAGAGATAGCGGCCGGTCAACGAACTGGGGTTGGCCTCGATCTCCGCCACCACACCCTCGGCCAGCAGCTTGCCGCCGAATTCGCCTGCGCCCGGTCCAAGGTCGAGCAGGTGGTCGGCTGCGCGCAGGATATCGGCATCGTGCTCCACAACCAGGATGGTATTGCCCAGGTCGCGCAGTTCCTCGAGGATGTGAATCAACCGCGCCGTGTCGCGCGTGTGCAGCCCAATAGAAGGCTCGTCGAGAACGTAGAGTGCGCCAACCAGCCGCGAGCCGAGCGAAGTGGCAAGTTGAATTCGCTGAGCCTCGCCGCCAGAGAGCGTCGAAGCCAGCCGGTCCAGTGTCAGGTACTCCAGGCCCACGGCATCGAGAAAGTTCAGGCGCTGGCGCACCTCTTCCAGAATCGGCCCGGCAATCTCTTCCTGCATAGGCGTTAGCTTGACCGCATGAAAGAATGCCTTGGCTTGCGCAATGGTCAGGGCCGCTGCCTGGCAGATATTTTTGCTTTCAATGCGCACCGATCGCGCTTCAGCGCGCAGGCGCTGGCCGCGGCAATCGGGACACTCTGCGTAGCCGCGGTATTTGCTCAGCATCACGCGCACGTGCAGCTTGTATTTTTTGCGCTCCATCTGCGCAAAAAATCCGTAGACGCCGGAAAAGCTTCCTTTGCCTCGGAGCACCGTCTCGCGCGCCGTTTCAGACAAATCGTGCCACGGAATATCCATGCGGATGCCCAGCTCCGGCGCCTGCTTTCGCAGTTCGTTGAACCAGCCGCGATACTTCGGCCGGTTCCAGGGATCGATTGCGCCCTGGCTGAGGCTCAGGCTCTTGTCGGGAATCACGAGGTTCAGGTCATAGTCCACCGTGTTGCCGAAGCCCTGGCAGCGCGGACAGGCACCGAAGGGATTGTTGAAGCTGAAGAGCCGCGGCTCCGGTTCCCTGCCAGGCCGGTGGCAGTTAGTGCACTCATAAGCGCCCGAAAAGCGCAGCCGCCGGCGTTCGGCCGTCTCATCGCGCGGCGCCTCTTCAAAGATCGCTTCGCCGGCTTCGCGATAGGCAATCTCCGCTGCATCCACGATGCGCGCGCGGCTGTCAGCACTTACAACGATGCGGTCCAGAAGCACAAAGATGGGAAGCGTCAGATCCAGGTCAATCAGTGATTCGGGCGTGGAAAATTCGAAGAGCCGTCCCTGCTGCCACAAGCGATTGAATCCGGCCCCTCGCAACTCTGCCAGGCGCGCTTTCAGTGTTTCGATGTGCGGGGAGTCGCCGCTCGTGGCAACCGGCTTCGACGCTGCCACAGAACGGGCAGAAGACCGCCCGCTGCGCGCTGCCGGTTTTTGAGCTTTCGCCTCAGGCTCGGGCGCCGGCGTAGCGGTCACCACCGGGAAAAATGCATTCAGGCGCGTTCCCTCGCCCATGGCCAATACGGCTGCAGCCACTTCATCCACCGAATCGCGCTTCACCAGGCCGTCGCAGTGGACGCAGTACACCGTGCCGCAGCGCGCATAGAGCAGCCGCAGGTAATCGTAGATTTCGGTAGCCGTGGCAACGGTCGAGCGTGGATTGCGCGTGGTGTTCTTCTGCTTAATGGCGATAGCCGGAGCCAGCCCGTCGATCATGTCCGCGTCGGGCTTTTCAATGCGTTCCAGAAACTGCCGCGCATAGGCTGTAAGCGACTCCACATACCGCCGCTGTCCCTCGGCATAGATGGTGTCGAAGGCCAGTGAACTCTTTCCCGAACCGGACACGCCGCTGATCACCGTCAGCTTGCCGTGCGGAATATCGCAGGAAATATTCTTCAGGTTGTGTGTCCGCGCTCCGCGGATGATGATGGCGTCGTTCAACGAGAAGGCACCGCGCGATAATCTAACTGCCGTATCCCTCACGCCTCAGTGGAGTTCAGGGCACAAACAGCCATTCTTCATTATAAGGCGCGGCACACTTGCAGATTGTTGAACCGAGCCACCCGATTCCTGCTCGCTACAACGCTGCAACCGCGGAACGGTGGATTTTCGTAAGAGGCAGGGATAACTCCCGGGAAGGTCGACAGGCGCATCTTAGGTTTCGATTCATTGCAATGCGACAGCCGTTCCACATTTCAGTGAATCTGCACCGCGCAGTTTACTGCACTCCGCGCGAATGACGCAGCGAATCAAGCCGCCAATGCCGGCAACTGCAAATAAGTCGCCTCCGCCTCTCTCTGTGGTTCTCTGTCAAGCACGCTGGCAAGGCCCAGAAGAGCGGAGGAAGCGCAGCCCGGACACTGCTTGGGGTTGTTGCCAACACAGTTGCAGTCCTGACATAGATACGCAGACGACAGGGGAATCAGCTGCATTGAGCTGTATGTCATGGTGTGACCTCCTTTTTTCACAATCGGGCAACAGAACCCCAGTGCAAACTGCCCGTGCGCTCAAGGTGCCCTAAATGATGCCACACATCTGCCCAAAGTTGCTGCTTTTTCCAGAATGCATTCTGCCGAAAGCCCTCGTAATCGCCCCTTAACATGCGAAATGGCTTGTTTGAGCATCCTCAGCAATAGATCCCGTAAGCCCCAGCCAACTTGACATTCGCGCGACCAAACAGCCCGGGCTCATTCGCAAACCATGCAGGCAAGGCTCCTCGCCTTTACACTTGTAGATGAGGAATTCCGTGTTTCGTGCCGTAGTTTTCGCTTCTTTTCTGGGTTGTCTTCCGTGGACCGCAGCACTTGCGCAGCGGCCAGTTTCGGTTCCGCCTGCGCCCGCCACTTCGTCCGCCACATCGCAGCCCGTCGCCCAGCAGGTGCTTGACGCTGAAGCTGCAATCTCCAAGTCCAACTGGAAAGGCGCCCAGGCAATCCTTACGCCATGGATCGCGGCGCACCCCGATGATGCGCGCGCCCTTTTTGACGCCGGCTACATTGCCGAGGCCGAGAATCAATTGGACCAGGCCGCTTCGCTCTACCAGCGCGCCGCGCAGGCCAATCCCAAGTCGTTTGAAGCGCATCTGTCGCTTGGATTGCTGCTGGCGCGGCAGGGCAAACTGGACGAGGCGCGCTCCCAGCTTGCAGCCGCCACCAAGCTCAATCCCGCGCCCGCGGATCCTTCCCTCAAGGCTCGCGCCTGGCGTGCACTGGCGCAAATTGACCGTCCCCGCCCCGGCCGTCCGGGCAACGCGGCCCAGGCATCCAATGACCTGCTGCAGGCGCTCAAGCTCTCGCCGGAGACCGAGGATGACACTCTCCTCGCCGCCAGTCTCGCAGAAGACACCGGCGATGCGGACGCCGCCGAGGCCGCCTACCGCCGCGTGCTGGCAGAAGATCCCAAATCGGAAGCCGCCAGCTCCAGCCTGGCCCATATCCTTATCGCAAAAAAGCAGTACCACGAGGCAGAAACCGTGCTCCGCGCCGCATTGGCAAAAGCGCCCGGCAACCCGGCGCTGACCGCGCAACTGGCGCTGGTACTGGCCAACCAAGACGATCCTGCTGCCATACCCCTGGTTGAAAAGCTGCACCAGGCCCATCCCGAAAATCAGGCCATTACCCGCATGCTGGCTGAGCTGCTTGCCGAGTCCGGTGACTACGCAGAATCAGATAAGCTGTATACCACCCTGCTGGCGGGCAGCCCTGACAATCAAGACCTGCTCATAGCCCACGGCCAGAATCTCGTCGAGCTTCACAGGTTCGCCCAGGCCTTTCAGGTCTTCAAAAAGGCTACCGACCTCAATCCATCCAATGCGGAGGGATGGAGTGGGCTCGCCTTCACCGCCTCGAAAATTGGACGACCCTCCGTCACATTACACGCTCTTACGATGCGATCAAAATTTCTTCCAGAAAATGCCTCGACCTACTTCCTTTGGGCGACATCTTACGATACATTGCACCAGAAGGCTAAGGCGGTGTTGTATTACCATCACTTTTTGGAATCAGCAGCCGGCAAGTTCCCAAATCAGGAATGGCAAGCACGCCAACGTCTTCAATTGCTGGAGAAGTGACCGAGAGACCAGCGACGATGCCAACAGAAGTGCGGTAGCTTCACACGAAACCGCGGCGGCGGATGGCCTCCAGGTTGCAAGTCGGCACCTTGCAACTGGCGGCGGGACAAGAAGATAGCCACGGTTGGGCGTAGGGCCGCACGGGAGGTTTGGTATGCGGTCTACAATTTTAGCGGCCCTGCTCGTGGCGCTCGCCTTGACAGCCATTCCTGTGCGCGCTGCTTCTTCAGACGTGACTCCCTCTGAGCAGCAGGCACTCGAGGCACTCGAAGCTAAGGCCAACCAGGCAAAACCCCGCGAACAGTGCTTCCTTTACGCCAAGGTCATGCACCGGATGACTCAGCTCAGTCTGCGGCTTTATGCTGCAGGCAATGTGACCAAAGCCACCTCGTTGCTAAAACAGATTCAGCGGCTCTCGCATAAGGTTCATGTTTCGGTCTCCGAAAACGACAAGCGGTTGAAGAATGCCGAGATTTTACTCAGCAGGATTACGTTTCAGCTGACAGAGCTGCTGCATTCAAGCGACTATCGGGATCGCCCGCTGATAAAGCAGACTATCGCCGACGTGAACCAGGCTCAGAATGCGGCCCTGATGGAGGTCTTCAGCAAGTGATGCTGCCGTAAGACCGCAAAACAGTCTCCGGGCAGATCACCGATAGACCGAAGAAGCGAGAAGATGACTTAGACTGTCACCTACAAACCATTGCAGGTCGTGTATCGTAATGGACTACCGGCGCCGCAGGCGTCGTCAATGATGGAAATCCCGGAATGAAAACCATGCGCAACCTGCCCTGTTTGGCTATTGTTCTCATGATGCCCATGCTTGCCTCGTCTCTACCTGCCCAGAGGCTGCCACATGACCCACTTACCCGGGCGCAAGCCAGCAAGATAGCGGAAGCTAGTATCGATCCGCCTCTGCGGGTAAAGCTCTACACCAAATACATCAGCGAACATGCCGACAGCATCAAGGCCCTGGCGAAGCGTGCCGACACGGCTGCGCGCAACCACCGCATCGCCAGCGACCTTGAAGATTTCACCGATCTGATGGACGAACTGGGCTCGAACCTTGACATGTACTCCGACCGCAAGGCTGATATTCGCAAGGCCCTTAAGCCGCTGAGCGAAGCCATTGTGCGCTGGCAGACCGTCCTTCACGACCTGCCCAATGAACATGGCTTCGATCTCGAACGGACCGATGCAATCGACAGCAGTAACGACCTTTCCGATCAGACCAAACAGCTTATCCAGTCTCAGGATGCGTACTTCAAAGAACACAAGGATCAGAAGGGTCAGCAGCGCGCCCTACCGCAGCCGCAGTAGAGCCATAGGCACCTGCTCGCTGCTCCTGATATTCTCGATTTGGTGACGCACGACTTCGCTCTAATCTTCCAGGAAGAGTACAGGTGCCTGCGGCCGCGGGCGCCTATTCCGCCCATTGCGGTGCGGTTTCGGCGCTTCACATCTCTTAACACCACCATCCGATTACGCGAAGGACGCATCTTCGTCAGCCTCTCCGATCTTCTGGAAGGCGCACCGGAGAGCGTCATTCGCGCAATCGCGCACATCCTTCTGGCCAAGCTGTATCGCAAGCCCATTGATGCTTCGCATAACCTGCGCTACAAGCGCTTTGCCGCAAGCGCAGCCGTTATCCGGCAAACCGAACTTATCCGCAATACGCGGGGAAGCAAGCGCTGGTTAGGCCCTGAAGGGCGCTATTACAACCTGGAAGAGGTCTTTGACTCGCTTAACATGCGGTTCTTCGGGGGGCTCCTGGGCAGGCCTGAACTTACATGGAGCGAACACCACGCGCGGCGCTCGCTTGGCCATTATGATGCCGCCCACAACACGATTGTAGTGAGCCGCGTCTTCGACCGGCCATCCAGTCCCCGCTATGCAATCGAATACCTTCTCTACCACGAGATGCTCCACCTCAAGCACCCCGTGAAGATGCGCGGTCTGCGCCGTTGCGTGCACTCCCGCGAATTCAAGGCAGAAGAATCGCTCTTTCCTCATCTGGCCGAAGCCCTTGCCTTTATCAAGCGCATTTAGCGCCGCGGCGGCGCCGGCCGCCCCAGGCCGGCGCTCAACGGCAGACTCTGTTAATCAGCCGCCATGGGCTTCACTTGTCCTGAAGACTCAACATTCGGATTGCCGGTCGCGCTCAGCCGAAACACTTCGCTCGCCGAGGTAATGACTGCGAAGATCGAAGTGATCAGTCCCAGGTACCCGCCAATGATCAGGAAGCCTGCAACACCAGTCCAGCATCCGATGGCCAGGGCAAGCATGGTAAGCCAGGATCCCAGCAGGAACAGCATGCGGCTCGTTCCGCTCTTGAACGATCCCGCCCAGATGTAGCAGAAAAAGACCGCCCACAGAAAAGCGAACCACCCCAGAAAACTGCCCGGATCCGGCGTCTTGCCTGCGGCTATCAACGCTTCATACGCGCTGGCTGTACCAAAAAGCGTGGCTCCAGCAAAAAACACAATCGAGTCAAGGCCGCGCCCCAGCACAAACGACAAAATACCCATCACCGCCAGCACAAAGGTAAGCGGATAGAGAAGGGTCACGCCGAATTCTTGCGTGAACCACGACGCGGTGCCCATGGAAAGCATCCAGCCAGCCAACGCAAGGCATAAATATCCCACCGTCGAAACAGCAAGCGCTCTCGAGTTCGTATTCATGGAATTATTCTCCTTTAAAGTTGATTCAGCTTAGTTGCCGCAAATCACGGAAGAGCCAGCTATGGAAGGCTCTCCGCCAACTGGAGAAGACCCGATCGGAGGACTCCGATTGCGCCATCTCTTCGAGCGCAATTCCCATGCAGTCCTGACCATGCCGAACTTGAGACCCGCTTCATGCGCGGTCTCCATCTCAGACCATTTCCATGTACGCATGCCGCACAAAGAATGGCGCCGCCGGCTGTGATTGATTCGAGAGGTAAGTGAGTAGGGATCGCGTGCTTCTAAGTGCCGTTGCGCCCTCGGCGCGGTGAGATAGAAGAAACGGCAATGGTCGAACAGCCGGAAATAGCGGTTTGACCCTGAACGAATCACTGCTAAGAAGCCCTTTGCGTTACCCAAAGATCATTAGTCAATCTCGTACGCGATGGAAGCTAGCAGTCTTTCGTTACTTCCCGGAAAACGCGCTCCTGGCACGTCCTCCACTCATATTGTGTGTTCGCTGTCATTGCATGTCAAGGAAGCAGCAGCCCGCATGAATACAATGCGGCCGTCACAATGAGCCATCGCTCTCGGCTTTCTGCGCATCACAATTGAAAGAGGCTCAGTGTGCACGCATAGCTGCAGTCGAGCGGCTTTGTATAAACTGCTTTCGATGCAGGCTTATTGCACGCCGGCCTTCCTCCATGCCATGGAAGCTTTGCATTGTAACTGCGCTCATATAACGAGTCACACGCCCACTTATCGCATCCAGTCTGGCGAATAATATTCTGGAGTTAGCCGGCCTTTTCAAGCAGGCAAAGCGACAAATCGCGCCGCTCCACCATTTCGCGCGTAATCTCAAGATCGCGTACACGCTTATTGCTTGGCAGGTGGTACATCAGGTCGAGCATCAGTTCTTCGAGAATCATGCGCAGGCCGCGGGCTCCCACCTTGCGGGTCAGGGCTTCGCGGGCAACGGCGCTGATAGCCTCCTGCGTAAAGTGGAGGCGCACATTTTCGTACTCGAAGAGACGCTGGTACTGCTTCAGAACGGCATTGCGCGGCTTGGTCAGAATCTCAATGAGAGCCACTTCATCCAGTTCGTCGAGTATGCCCACGACCGGCAGGCGGCCAACGAACTCGGGGATGAGGCCGTATTTGATAAGGTCCTGCGGCTCGGTCTTGCGCAGCAGCTCTGTATCGCGGTGGGAACGTGAAGCTGCGGCATCGGCCTCGGCTTCGACCGTACGGAAGCCAAGTGCCTTCTTGCCCACACGCCGGCCAACAACCCGCTCCAGACCAACGAACGCGCCACCGCAGATAAAGAGGATATTGGTGGTGTCGACAGCGGTAAATTCCTGGTGCGGATGCTTGCGCCCACCCTGCGGAGGCACATTAGCTACGGTGCCCTCAAGGATCTTGAGCAGCGCCTGCTGTACACCTTCGCCAGAGACATCGCGCGTGATCGAGGGATTCTCGTCTTTGCGGCCGATCTTGTCGATCTCGTCGATATAGATGATGCCCTGCTGGGCGCGCGTGACATCGCCCTCGGCGGCCTGCAGCAGCTTGAGAATAATGTTCTCCACATCCTCGCCCACGTAGCCGGCCTCGGTCAGCGTGGTCGCGTCAACAATGGCAAAGGGAACATCGAGCATCTTGGCAAGGGTGTGCGCCAAAAGGGTCTTCCCTGAGCCGGTGGGGCCGATCAGCAGGATGTTGGACTTGGTGAGTTCCACTTCACTGTTGCGCATCCGGTTCATCTGGATGCGCTTGTAGTGGTTGTAAACGGCAACAGCCAGCTTCTTCTTGGTCTGCTCCTGGCCGATGACGTAATCGTCGAGGAAGCTCTTCACTTCCTGAGGCTTGGGCAGGTGGCCGGCGGTAGTGGTGGGAGCCGATTCGCCACGATCGTCCTCAAGAATGGAGTTGCAAACAGCCACGCACTCGTCGCAGATGTAAGCGCGAGGATAGTCGCTGGGCGACGAAATTAACTTTGCCACCGCATCCTGCGATTTATGGCAGAACGAGCAGCGCAGTGTTTCTTCAAGTCCCGTGCGCGGTTTCATGTTTATGCTCCCTTGGACGTTCTTTTTTGAATTCCGCCCCAGGCGGGTTGGCCCATTACAGGCGAGGCCGGTCGATGATGTCGTCGACGATGCCGTAGTCCTTCGCCTGCTCTGCGTTCATGATGAAATCCCTCTCGACGTCGCGCTCGATGCGGTCCAGAGGCTGCCCGGTATGCCGTGCAATCAAATTGTTGGTAATCTCGCGAATGCGCAGAATCTCGCGCGCATGAATGTCGATGTCGGTGGCCTGTCCACTGAGGCCCCCCATGGACGGTTGATGAATCAGAATGCGGGAGTTCGGCAGTGCGAAGCGCTTGCCCTTGGTACCCGCAAGCAGCAGAAACGCGCCCATGCTGGCCGCCTGGCCAATGCAGTAGGTAACCACATTGTTCTTGATGAACTGCATGGTGTCGTATATCGCCAGGCCCGCCGTAATGGAGCCTCCGGGCGAGTTGATGTAAAGCTGAACGTCCTTGTCGGGGTCTTCACTGGAGAGAAAGAGCAACTGCGCCACGACGAGATTGGATACCTGATCGTCAATGGGAGTGCCCAGGAAGATAATGTTGTCACGCAGCAGACGGGAGTAGATATCGTAAGCGCGTTCACCGCGCGTCGTCTGCTCCACCACCATGGGAACTAATGCCATTGAGTGCTTTTCCTGTTTTTCCACCGGGGGGACAGCTTGCGCCCCACGATCCATGAGCGTTCTGGCGCCTGTGCTTTCTGGCCCCGGTCCGCGTAGTTGAATTCTACTGCCCTTGAGCAGGCAGCCGTTCATAAAGCGCGTTGGCGGTTTTCTCTCGCCTCAATTGTTCCCGGATTCTAGCGAGTCCACCGTCCTGAGTCAATCGCGCACGCAGGGTCTCAACATTCTCGCGGGTTTGCAGCGCCGCCATCTGTATTTCGCGGTCCACCTCATCCTCGCTCACGCTGATGTTTTCCTCGGCTGCAATGCGATCCAGCAAAATCGAAGTCTTCACCTCGGCAATGGCGCCATCGCGCTGCGCCACGCGCAGGCGGCCGAAATCGAGCTTGCGCATCTGCTCCGTCTGCATCCCCTGGGCGGCGAGTGCGCGCAGGCCGCGTTCCAGGCGCGCGTCAATCTGGTCCTGCACCATCGACTCAGGCACCGGGAATGAGAATCGCTCCGCAAGCGCCTCATAGAGCCGGTTGCGGGTCTCGTTTTCAACATTGCGCTGCTTGCGGCTGGCCATATGCTCGCGCACGCGATTTTCCAACTCGGCCAGGTTTTCGTATTCACCCAGTTCCTTGGCAAAATCGTCGTTAAGCTCCGGCACAATGCGCTTCTTGATGCCCTTCACCTGAATCTCATAGGCCACGGTCTTGCCGGCCAGCTTCGCCTCAGGGTATTCGGCGGGATACACAACCTCAGCCTTGAGCTCCTGGCCGGGTTTGGCGCCCAGCAGGGCGGTGGTAAAGGCTTCCACCGTATCCTTGCCGCCAATCTCAAGCAGGGAATCTTCGCCGGAGATCGGCTCCGGCGCGTCTTCACCTTCGGCTGCTCCCTCAATTTGGCCTTTGTAGCTGA
The DNA here is from genome assembly GCA_963830225.1 of uncultured Acidobacteriota bacterium. Classification (GTDB taxonomy): domain Bacteria; phylum Acidobacteriota; class Terriglobia; order Terriglobales; family Acidobacteriaceae; genus Telmatobacter. Next base: position 172,451 of record CAWHLO010000004.1, read on the forward strand.
TCTGCGCCCAGTCGCCGTTAACCAGAGCACGGTCTTCCTCCACCGGCTCGATGGTGGCGCGTGATTCGCGCAGCTCCGCCATCTCCTGGTTGAACTCCTCCTCGGTCAGCTCAGCAGAAGGCTTTTCCACCGTCACATCCTGGTAGCCCTCAATGGAAAAGGTCGGAATAAATTCGAAGACCGCTTTGATGTGCAGAGGCTGTCCGTCTTCCACGGTCAGCTCGGTTACCTGCGGCTGCCCCACGGGGTTCACGCCCTGCTCGCTGATGGCTTTGTTGAAGCGTTCGGGCACCAGCTTGTCGATGACCTCTTTGCGGATCTCATCGGCAAACCGGCGGCGGATGACCGTCTCCGGCACTTTTCCGGCGCGGAACCCGGGAATCTTCGCATATTTGCGGAAGCTTCCGGTAACGGCGCTGTAGGTCTTTGACACCTCTTCAGCGGGAACGTCGAGGACCATTTCGCGGGTACATTCCGGGTTCAGAATCGGGCCATGCTGATGCTCGTGGCCTTCGTGCTCGTGCTCGTGGCCTTCGTGCTCGTGGCCTTCTTGAGCATGCTCTTCCTGCGAGGCGTCGGGTTGGGAGTTACCGTCGAGGGTGTCAGTTGAACTCAAATCGTTGCCTTCCGGGCGCACCAGGCGCCAATTTAGCTGCCTCCACGTGCCGCCATTCTAATGAAAATACTGCACCGTAGTGGCCATGAAAATACTTCTCTCATGGTAAGTGGCTTTTACCGGGCGGGTCAAACCACCAGGAGGGGTTGCAGCCCATTTGTGCACCGCAAAAGGCACGTTACTTCTGGGTCACGCGAAGTTCATCGCACGTCTGATAACCGATGCAGGAACAACAAAGAAGCCGCCCGCGACTTCCCTTCTCGTCCGAATCGGCGAAAAGCGTCGAGCCGCTGTCACTGCAGAGCCGGCCTAGAACCGGAATACGAGTCCTGTCGAAAAGCGGACCGGAGTCCCATTGCTGGGCGATACGGCAGGGGCGCTGATACGGTCGCCCTCCACCCTCCAGGCGAAGAATGGCACGATCGGCACATCCAGGCCGCCACCCAGCGCATAGGCGAACGATCCGCCGGAGATGTGGACACCACCATCGCTGTTGGCGGAGTGTTCGCCGCCTATGAGCCCATGGACGAAGATCCTGACGCCGGCCGCTCCAACCGTAAACCGCGGCCCAACCAGTACGCTCGTGGTACGAGGCACCGTGGCGGAAGCACCCATTCCATAACGGGATACGTCTGCCTCAATGCCCAGAAACGGCGCCGTGTGGATATGCAGGGCTGCATCCCAGCCGTTAAGGCCGCCCACATTGGGATAGAACGTATCGTTCCCGGTGCGGCTGTAGCCAAAGAAAACGTCGTTGCTGGCGGCATGGGCTGCCGGTACTGCAAATAAGCATGCCGCAAGAAAAATCGCTGATATAAAACAAGATGTAAACCGGTGGGGGATGGACATACGTGCCTCCATGCGGACCGCAGCGCAGCGGACCATTTCATAACCGATGGTGGCACATACTATCCGGTTGCCTGAGCCGTTGGTGCTGACTGGGGAATCTGGAAGGTTACATCCGGCGAAGCGACCGGCAACCTATGCGAGGCTCAATTCAACGTGATCCGAGACCTCCTGCAGCGCCCCCTTTCTGCTTGCGCCCCCCTCCGCCCACAGGGACGGCCCCATCGCGGAGCCATGGTCCCAAATTCATTTGACAAGACTCCGATTCCGGGAGGATCATCCGTTCGAACCCCAAAAACTGGCCTATGGCGACTCTTTGCAGGCAATGTGCGGCTGAGATGGAGAACGGCGCTGGCGTATGCTCGCGATGCGGCGTCTCCGTCGAAAACAACGTGCAGCCACACGCAGGGCTACCTGAACCCGCTGCGCCTGACTTTCAGTCGGCCGCGCTGGGTGGCCCTCGCGACCTGAATGGCATAGGGGGATGGCTGATTCTGGTTGCCTTCGGCCTCGCTATCTCACCTTTTGTCAGCCTGCATGGAATCTACACAGACCTGAGGCTCCTCCACGGCGTTCGGTACCAGGCTTTGCTTGCCATCCGCCCGGGACTTGGCGGCCTGCTCCTGTTTGAAGCAGCTACAAATACAATTTTCCTCACCGCACTCATCGCCCTCAATTTTCTCTTTTACCTGAAGAAGAAAGCCTTTCCGGTCTGGATAATCGCATTTCTTGCTTTCCAGCTTGTAGTGATTCTGATCGACCACTCTTTGACTTTGCGATTCAATCCGTCAGCTGGGCCCGCCGGCGTCGTCAGGGCCCTCATCGCGGCGCTCATCTGGATTCCGTACTACGTGCGCTCCAAACGTGTGAAGCAAACCTTCGTCCGCTGAGACTCAACCAGGTCGGCCCGAATCCCCAAAAACATTCACTCAGCGATGCGTGCCGGCAAAACTTGGATGCACGGAACATGCGCTTTTCGCTCAATGACTTTCGCAAGATCAAATCTCCGGGAAAATATCTCCCGGACTGCCCGAATTCGCATCCTCCGCGGTCGCCAGCCCATCGCAAATAAAGGCTGAGGCAGTCCGCCGGCGCGCCATCGCAGCGCGGCGGCGCCATAGGCCGGCAGATCTGCCTATGCCTCCTCCACGCTGAAAGAGAGCGGGGAAAAGGGCTCGTTTCAGCGGCCCAATTCTCAATCCCGAGGTGCAAACATGGCTTCACCGCAGATGTCATCGCAGATACCGGATCCCAGGGAACAACAGGAACAACGGCGCCAGTTCGAGAAACTGCAGGGCGGCCGCGGAGGCCGCAACTCCCAATCCCGCCGCACAAAGCTTGCCTGGTGGTGGGGCTTCTGGATTGCCCTCTTCGGAGTTGTTGGATGGTGGGCAGTTTGGGGATGGGGCGGCACCGGTGGATATTGGCGCACGCGTGTGCTGGGCCTGCCACCTGCAGGAGCGCATGTCGTCGCCCCGGCGATCAGTGGATCGGGGCTCGCGGCTCTGAACGCCGCCAATAAGCAGCCCTTTGTGGGCCAGGGCTTTCAGATTCACAACATACCGGTTCAATCCAAAGTCAACAGTCAGGTCTTCTGGATCGGCAAAAACGGCAGCGCCCCCATGCTGATGGTGCTGAGGTCCCCAAACGTCGCCAAGAACGGAATCATCAGCCAGGGCAACCTGGTGAACGTCGTCGGAATCATTAAGAAAGCGCCGCCCACAGCGAAGGCCAAAACGCAATGGTCGCTGACCAGCGCCGGCCTGACGCGGCTTGAACAGCAGGGTGCTTACATTCAGGCAAAATTTGCATTCTGGATGCCCCGGTAACAGGGGCCTTAAGCGTGCTGAGCGGCCGGCAGGGCGCCCGGATGAACTGGGCGGCCTGCCGGCTCTTTTTTGCCACAGGCGTCAGCCTTACGGCACAAACACCCGCACCCGCACATGCCACCTGGTGCTCTGGCCCGGCTTGAGAGTCACCATGCCGGTATTCATCCCATGCCACTGCTTGCCGAAGGGATCGACAAAGTTGTACTGGTCTTCGACAGCCACAAATTTAGCCTTCAGCGGAGAGTACATCTGAATGGTCTTGATCTCCGGGGACAGTCCCTGAATCTCCACGCCGTAACCTGCCTTGGGATCGATGACGCGCACGGTGGCGGCGCCATTCTTCCGCTTCAGGTGGCTCCAGTTGTTGTCGTAATGGTGATGGTCCAGCGGCGCGCCCTTCGGAGCCAGGAAGTCGTAGTACGTCCCAGTCACAGGAACCAGCTTCCCGGTGGGCAAGGATCTGTCGTCCTTGTTCCCCAATGCTCTCATCGTGCCCGGTATGTGAACGCGAACTTGCGCACGATCGCCGGAGGGGATGTTGAGATACGGGTGCCAGCCAATGGCCATGGGCTCGGATTGCGTGCCGACGTTCTTCGCCACGTTGACGACATCAACGGCGTCGGCTGTAAGCGAGATCGTGATGTGGAGGTCGGTCTTCGCGAACCAGCGCCCTTTGAAAGCGTCGTGAATGACGCCGGAAACCTCCTCGCCGCCCGGAATCTTGCTGACGTGAATACCGGTTGCCTTGGCCTTCAGGATGAGGCCATGCATGGCGGCGCGCCGAGCTCCGGGTAACCTGCCGCCGTCGTTGGCTGGCAGCGTAACGGTGCGGCCCTCCCACGACGTGGTCAGCGTCTTGCCGTCGGGCGCAACCTTCCCGAAAATGCGGTTGGGATACGGGCAAAGCATGGCCGCACCGAAGTGGTAGCTCATGTCGCCGTTGGCGTCGTCTCTCGCGTCGAACAGCTTTTTGACAATAGCCAGATCGGGCGAGGCCAGCACGTTCACCTCGCCCTTCCCGGGAAAATTGGCCTTGATGTAAAGCACTTCCATACCGCGGCCGGGCATGACCGTCACACTGGTGAACTCGGGCCTGGTCTTGCTCGTTGCAGTGCGCGAAAGAGTGACCAGCTTTTCACCGCCGATCTCAACTGAAGTCTGCGCCCCGGCGGTTGCGGCAAGCGAAACGGTCGCCACTGCCGCAAGAGCAAGTGAAAACAGGGCGCTTGAGCGAAAGAAAGGCTTCATCGCGATGGATCTCCGATCGGGCTGGTTGCGCTCCGGAAAGAAGGCCGCTGCATTTTGGCGGCGCCGGAAAGCGTATTCCAAAAGCGAAGCCATTCTATAGCGGCCCTGAGGCTCTAGTGTACTGAGTCATTAATTCATTACACATTTATCGACAAGCAGCGTCTAACATGACATGAGCGAGGTCATGAGACGAGGACGCCGTTTGCCGAAGTTGGAACTGAGCGAGGAGCAGCGCAGTACCTTGCAGGGTTGGACGCGGAGGAGGAAGACCGCGCAGGCGCTTTCGATGCGAGCACGGATCATATTGCGCGCCTCCGAGGGACTGACCGCTACGGCCATCGCTACAGAAACGCATGCGTGTATTCAAACGGTCAGTAAATGGTGGCGCAGGTTTGATGAGCGGGGATTGGATGGACTGCTCGATGAGCCGCGTCCCGGACAGCCACGCAAACTGAGCGATGCTCAGATCGAAGAAGTCATCGTGCGCACGCTGGAGAGCAAGCCGCCCGCTGCCACCCATTGGTCAACCCGTACGATGGCACAGGCTACAGGCATCAACCAGACCGCGATCAGCCGCATCTGGCGCGCCTTTTCTCTGGCCCCGCATCGCTCCGAGACGTTCAAGTTATCCAAAGACCCGCTGTTTATCGACAAGGTGCGCGACATCGTGGGGCTTTACATGAACCCTCCGGAGCGCGCGCTGGTCTTATGCGTGGATGAAAAGTCGCAGATACAAGCTCTGGATCGAACCGCGCCGCTGTTGCCCATGGGACCTGGGCAGGTCGAACGCCGCACCCACGACTATGCGCGGCACGGCACCACCAGCCTGTTTGCCGCGCTGGACACCAAAACTGGCAAGATCATAGGCCAGAACCAGCAACGCCATCGTTCCGAAGAGTTCCGCAGCTTCCTCGACACCATCGAGAAGAACGTGCCCGAAGAACTGGACGTCCACCTCATCATGGACAACTACGGAACGCATAAAACCAAGCTGATTCAGAATTGGCTGCTGAAACGGCCCCGCTTCCATGTTCACTTCACGCCCACCTCTGCCTCATGGTTGAACCTGGTGGAACGCTGGTTCGCCCTGCTCACAGAACGCCGGCTTCGACGCGGCGTCCATCGCTCGACCAAAGAACTAAAAGCCGCCATCAACGACTTCATCGAACACCACAACCGCGACCCAAAACCCTTTATCTGGCATAAAACAGCAGACCAGATTCTCGATTCCGTCACTCGCTTTTGTAAGCGAATTAATGACTCAGGACACTAGATGGAATTTCACTCCCTTCAGCATGGTTTAAGCTGCTGGCATCGATACTTCGATGAGAGAACATGGCAATGCGCGTGCTCCTGGTGGAAGACGAGGTCCGGTTGGCAGACAATCTGGCAGCCGCCCTGCGCGATGGTCCCGGCTTCGCCGTTGACTGTGCCGCGGACGGTTTGGCAGGCGATAATCTGGCCGGCAACCTCTGCTACGACCTGATCATCCTCGACCTGATGCTGCCCGGGCTCAACGGCCAGAGCCTCTTACGGCGCCTGCGAGCACGGGAAGACTCAACCCCAGTGCTCATTCTCACCGCCAAGGAGGGCAAGCAGGCCATCGTCGAGTTACTCAACGCCGGTGCTGACGACTACCTCGCCAAGCCCTTCGACCTGGGGGAGCTGATCGCACGCTCCAAAGCCCTTATCCGGCGCGGCAAGGGAGCTTCCCATCCTGTGCTGAGCGCATTGGGGCTTGAAGTCAATACGCTTGAGCAGACAGTGCGGCGCAACGGCGTGCTCGTGGACCTTTCGCCCACCGAGTACCGAATCCTCGAATACCTGATTCATCATCCGCGGCGGATCTTTTCAAAGCGCGATTTGCTGGAGCACCTCTACGACTACAACTGGGAACATCACTCCAACGTAATCGAAGCGCACGTCTCAAACCTGCGCAAGAAGCTGGATGCCGCCGTACCCGGCGCCGAGCCGGTGATTGAAACGCTGCGCGGACGGGGATACCGCATGGCAGTGGCACCGGAGCAGACGATTGAACCAAGTTAAGAAAAGCCGCTCCATCACATTCCGCCTGATTGCGGCGGTGCTCGCCGTGGAATTGCTTTCTTCGCTCTTCGTGGGCATTCTCTCCTACGGATACGAGCGGCACATCCACTTCCATGCCTTTGACACCATACTGCACGGGCATGTGGACTCCGTAATTGGCGCCGTGCAGGACGCCGGCGATGAAGCAGACAACGTAATGCTCGACACGGCCGATTTACATGTGCCGAAGGATGACATCTACCAAGTCTTCAACGAGCGCGGCGAAGTTCTGGGCCGCTCGCCCAACTGGTCGGGGACCGCGAAGCCGCCCTTCGTACCGCCGCACAAGCACGGCTCCTTCCACGAAATCAAGCTCAACGGACGTGAGTACCGCGTGTTGACGGAGCGCGGCTCGCGCATCGTCGACCCCGGCGATCCCGGCGGTGGCAAGCTGCGCCGCGTCACAGTGGTTTACGGGGCGCCCACCAGGCACTTGTGGCGGGCCATCCACGCCGCGGTAGAGTTCTATGCCGCCGGCAGCATTCTCCTGCTGGCCGTTACCGGACCGCTGATCGCATGGCTACTGCACCGCGGCCTGTTTCCCCTGCGCCAGTTAGCCACGCTCGCCTCGCGCGTTTCGGCGGACTCATGGCACTTCTCCCCTCCGGCCAGCGCCCGCACCACACCGGAACTTGCTCCCCTCACCACCGCGATGGAAAACGTGCTGCAGCGGCTCGAGCGCTCATTCACGCAGCAGCGCACCTTTGTCTCTGACGCCGCGCATGAGTTGAAGACCGCCGTCGCCGTGGTCAAATCGTCGCTGCAATTGCTGGAACTGCGTCCGCGCACTCCGGCTGAATACCAGGCAGGTCTGGAGCGCAGCCTGGCCGACACGCAAAGGCTTGAAGAGCTTGTAGCCAAGATGCTCACTCTGGCCCGCGCGGAAGACGCCGGCTCCGCGCCCGGCTCGCAGCCAGCAGCCGATCTGGCCGAAAGCGCCCGCCAGGTCGCAAGTGAACTGGAAACCGTGGCCGAGTTGCGCAAGATACAGGTGAGACTTGAAGTCCCCGCGGACGAGCCGGTCACGGTCGCACTCACCCAGGAGGATTGCTCGCTGCTGCTCTCGAATCTGCTGCTCAACGCCCTCCAGCACAGCCCGCCCGAATCGAACGTCGAGCTGCGGATCGCATTGCAGAAAGAGCAGAATACCGTCGAGTTCTCCGTGCGGGACCACGGCGAAGGCATCGATCCCGCGGATTTGCCCCATGTCTTTGACCGCTTCTACCGCAGCGATCCCTCGCGCACCCGATCGACCGGCGGCGCGGGGCTGGGGCTGGCAATCTGCAAGGCCGTCGTGGAACGCGCCGGCGGATCCATAGCTCTGACCAGCCAGCCGGGCCAGGGAACAACGGTGACAGTTCGTCTGCCGCCCAAGCAGAATCCGGATACGGCAGCAAGCCCCTCTTCAGCATGACTTAATGCCGGTATGCGAAACTTTGTATCGCAAGTAAATCCCCTTCCTGCCAGACTCCAACAGGAGCTCTTCATGCGCATTCTCCGTGCCTTTCGTCTCGTTGTTCTTCCATTTGCCGCGGCTGCACTTGCCTGCGGCATCGTTGCTTCTCCGGTTCCCGCCGCGGCGCAACAGCCGTATCACATCCTCACTCGCTGGAAGATCGGCGGACAAGGGCCCTGGTGGGATTACATGCACGTGGACGCCAGCGCCCACCGGCTTTACATTGCACACGCAGACACGGTGGATGTAATTGATACCAGGAACGGCAAGCAGATCGGCGCCATCACCGGCCTCCACGGCACGCATGGCATAGCTTTCGACACCGCCGGCAAATTCGGCTACATCTCAGACGGCGGCGGAGACGCCGTAGTGGTCTTCAATCGCCAGACGCTGGCAAAAGTGGCGACGATTCCCGCGGGAGAAAATCCTGACGGCATCGTCTTCGAGCCGGTTACGCATACCGTCTGGGCCTTCAACGGCCGCAGCCGCAACGTGACCGTCATCTCCGCCTACACCAACATGGAGATCGCAACCATCCCTCTGCCCGGCCGCCCGGAGTTCCCGGTCGCCGACGGCAAGGGCAACGTCTATGACAACATCGAAAGCACCAGCCAGATTGCCCGCTTCAACGCAAGCACCAAACGCATCACGGCGCTGTGGCCCATCGGATGCGAGCACCCTTCGGGATTGGCGATCGACCGGCGCGGTCACCGGCTCTTCTCCGTCTGCCACAACCAGAAAATGTCCGTGATCGACTACAAAACCGGCAAGGTGCTTGCCACGCCGTCCATCGGCAACGGGCCGGACGCCGCCCGCTACAGCAGAAAATTCAAACTGGCCTTTGCTTCCTGCGGTCAGGGAGTCCTTTCCGTGATTGACGCCAAAGCGCCGGGCTATCCGACCATCGAGACGCTGCCCACGCAGCGCGGGGCGCGTACCATGGCTTACGATGAAAAAACTGACCGCATTTACCTTGTAACCGCCGATTTCGGCCCCAGACCCAAGCCAACGGCGCAGCATCCGCGTCCAAGACCACAGGCGATTCCCGGCAGTTTTACAGTAATTGTGGTGGGGCGCTAAGAGCCGGTGGCTGCCTGGTTTGCCGCGCAATCCGGATTGCTTTTGACTGAGCAAATCTGGATTCCACGTTCACGCTGCTTCTAGGGCCTGTTAACACTACTGGGATGGAAGGCGTTGCGAGCGAAAATCGTCTCAGCCGAGGCGGAGGACGCAGACTTTGGTGATTCCAAGGCGAGGACGACAACGAAGGATGAGCCGATTTTCGCCGCAACCCGAAGGGACGGGGCCGATTTTCCCGATTTCTGCGTCCATCGTCGCTAGCAGACACCCGGTATGCGTCACTCCTCACTCCTTGAACTCGAAAAAATCGGCTCCCGTCGCCGCCATTCCAGTAGTGTTAACAGGCCCTAGCGAAACCGGCCGGCACTTCGCCGCGTCCAACAAGCAGCACTGGATGGCCTGCCGCAACCATGCGTGCGTACGAGTGTTTGAACCGGAAGAAGGGCCGTTTCAACCGGTCCAGTTACAATGCAAAGGGGGTCTTTTCCACACTTATGCGTTCAATGTTCGCGTCTCTTTTTTCGAATCGCAACCTCAGCAAGCGTACGGGGTTGGTGTTGAGCCTTGCCGCACTTTTGCTTGCCGTGCCAGCAGCGCGTGCCCAGTTCGGTGGACCCGATACAACTCCGGTGCACGATCCGGCCGCGCTCAAAGCGCCGCCGGGCGTCAAAGTCGCCATCCTCGAATTTGACGACATGGAGTGCCCTGACTGCCGTGCAGCCAACCCGGTGCTCATGCAGGCCGTGGCCAAGTACCACATTCCGTGGATTCGCCACGACTTTATCATCCCCTACCACATCTGGAGCTTTAACGCCGCGGTCTACGCACGCTGGTTTGACACCAAGAGCAAGGAGTTGGGCTCTGAGTATCGCAACTCCGTATTCGCCAACCAGCCGCAGATTGCCACCAAACAAGACCTTCTCGCCTTCACCCAGAAATTCGCCCATAGCCATGGCATACAGATGCCATTTATGGTCGATCCGCAGGGCAAGCTGGCCGCCGCGGTAAAGGCTGACACTGCATTGGGCACCCGCATCGGCGTGAATCATACGCCGACCATCTGGATCGTCACCCAGGGCAAAAAGGCGCCGCAGTACACTGAGGTCGTTGACCGGAACAAGCTCTTCCAGATGCTTGATCACATCATTGCCGAAGTGAACCGCTAATCGAGATCCACACGGGGAAGAAGGCCCGGACTCCGGGCCTTCTCTTTTTATTGCTCGAAGGCGATTCGGCAGTGCGTGCCCAATCTTGAGCCGCTTTGAAATCCACGCCGAGAGAAACACTCCCCACGCTTTTTGTGAAGCAGTCCTGCTGGCCGCCGCTCGCCAATTCTGACCGTCCTTGACACCGCCCCGGTGCACACCTATTTTTATCTCGAAGCCACACTACGATTCAGCCCTTTCCCGAAATCGGACAATGCCCGATCCGAGCATGCAACTTCCGTTCCGGCAGGGCGCGAGTGCAAGACGATTTGAGTTCACACCATTGCGGAGAAATTCATGCCAGATACCAAACCTCCCAGGCGCAGCGGCCTTCGCGTATGCGCTCGTGTCATTGCCGTTGCGTTGGCAGCCACCCTTCTCTCACCCTTCGCCGTGCGCTCCGCGTTCGCGCAGCATTACCACGTCGCGTCTCCCGGTGACTCGCCCGCCAATGCCGGTCCGCTCGCGCATCTCTCCGCCAAATTCAAGCGCCGCGACCTGGCCAGAGCCATGAAGCTCGTAGCCAATTGGCAGCTCAGCCGCATGCCGGAGAAACCCCAATACGACTGGACCTGGGCCGCGCTCTATACGGGGTTCATGGCTGTCCCCAACCAGGTGGCCGGTGACAAGTACAAGAACGCCGTCATGAAGGTAGGCGAAGAGCTGAACTGGCAGCCGGGTCCGCGCGTGATGCACGCCGACGATCAGGCCGTCGGGCAAAGCTACCTCGAGCTTTACATGATCCACAAAGACCCGAAGATGATGGAGCCCATGCGCGCGCGGCTCGACACGGAGATGGCAACGCCCGAATCCGCCTATGCCAAGTCGCCGCTCTGGTGGTGGTGCGACGCGCTCTTCATGGCTCCCCCTGTATACGCGGACATGGCCGCCATCACCGGAGATCAGAAGTACCTCACCTTCATGAACCGCCAGTGGGACATCACCACCAAACTGCTTTACGACCAAAACGTACACCTCTACTCCCGCGACGCCACATACCTGGACAAGCACGAAAAGAACGGCCAGAAAATCTTCTGGTCGCGCGGTAACGGCTGGGTGATGGGCGGAATCGTCCGTGTGCTCAAAGAGCTGCCCAAAAACTCTCCCTTGCGGCCCAAATTTGAGGAAGAACTCCGGCAGATGTCGGCCGAGATGCTGTCGATCCAGAGCAAAGACGGTCTGTGGCGGCCCGGCCTGCTCGACGCAGATGCCTATCCTTTGCCGGAGATCTCAGGCAGCGCCTTCATCACCTACGCCATGGCCTACGGCGTGAATGAAGGAATCCTCGACAAGGCAACGTACTGGCCCGCGGTGCACAAAGCATGGGCTGGAATGCTCTCGCACGTCTACGCCAATGGCCGCCTCGGCTGCATTCAGCCTGTAGGCGCAGCGCCCGGCGCTTATACCCAGACGTCAAGTTATGTTTACGGCGTCGGCGCCTATCTCCTCGCCGGCTCTGAGATCTATCGCGGAGTCAAGTAGGCCAGATAAGTGAACCGCTCCCCGGAAGACTCGCATTTGAGTATTCCGGGGCGCATTCCTTCGCACCTCATGCAGAATCAATGGCCCGCCGCACCGCTCTGCGTAGAAACGTGCTTTACCTTGATGTGTACCACCGGTGCCGCGCCATTCAGAAACGCCGGATCGGTCTCGGCAAGATCGACGCGGTAACTCACCGTATCTGCCGTTGGAAAGTCCGCCGGAACTTTCTGCGTTACTTCCCCGGTCGCCGCCCACTGCGTGCCGCGCTGAAAGATCGTCATGAATCCCACACCGCTCAAGGCAAACACATCGTGCCCCATGGTGGTGTGAAAGATTCTTCCCTTCCCATAGTGAAGAACCATAATCATCGGCTCGTCCAGACCGGTTCCCTTGTTCTTCGGGTCGGAGTAAGCAGTGGCCAGCACCGTCATGTTCTTTCCCGGCCCGCGCAATTGAGCGTATAGCTCATCGTTCACATGCATCCACACACGCGGCAGGCCCTTCATGATGGGATTGTTGGAGTCGCGCGTCACCACCTGAAACGGTAGCCGCGCGCCGTGTGAGCCGGTGGGGCCCGGTGACTGATCGGAAACCAACTTGCCGTTCTTGTAGTACCAATAAGGCCCCGCGGCTTCTGTACGGTGTCTCCAGCCGCCGATACCGATCATCTCGTTATAGGCCGGCCAGTGGGGAAACGCATTATCCGCCGCATGGACAATCACCAGGCCGCCGCCATCGCGCACATACTTCTCAAACTCCGCCCGAAGATTTGCCGGCCAATCCGGCGCATCGTAGTTCATCACGATCACCTGATATTTGCTGAAGTCCGGATGAAAGTTTCCCAGATCCTCGCTCGATGGCGGCGCTGTAACGACCGTAACGTCGAACAGCCCCGTCTCCTCCAGTTCTTCCTTGAGTACGGGCGTCGTCAACCTCCAGTTGTGGTACGGACCCGCGCTCTCACCGGTGAGAATCATTACGCGGATGCGCGCCGCCCGCGCAGGCATCGCAGCCACACAAAGCAGCGTGCCCAGCATCAGTGCTATTGAAAGCCGTTTCATCATATGTCCCTCTCTGACATTCATTTTTCGCAGCGCAAGATTGCACCGGCCTTTACCTTCGCCTTAACTTGCCGCGGTGCCGCCACTGGCGGCCGAGCCTCCCAAATCTCCATTTCGCCTTCCACATCGCCATCCGCCATCACGGCAACGCGATGTTCAGCATAATCCAGCAGGCAAAACCACCAGCGCCCCGCATCGTCGCCCAGTTCCGCATCGAGCTCAAGGCGCACCCTATCCCCGCCTTCAAACAGAAAAGCAATTCTATCCAACGGCAGTGACATGCCCACACCGCGCGCCTTGATATAAGCCTCTTTCAACGTCCACAGTGACAGGCTGCGGTCCAGCACTTCCGCAGGCGACAGCCCTTCAAGCTGCGCCCGCTCCGCAGCAGAAAAAACCTTGTGGCCCACATTGGTAATCTGATCGGCGCGCGCATAGGGCTCCACATCCACGCCCACTTCACCAGCGCCTTCGCCAACAAGACAAACCACCAGCCCGCCGGAGTTCGAAAGATTGAACCGCACCCCGCAATCCGGCTCCAGGGCCGGCTTGCCGTGGCGATTCGCCGCAAAGTGCAAATCCCCGGCCGCAATATCGCAGTAGCGCGCAAGCGCCGTACGGGCCAGTGCGTGGGTTGCCAGATATTCGCGGCGGCTGTACTCCAGCCGGAAACGCTGCCAGCGCGCACGCTCGTCGTCGCTGAGCAGCGCCGCACAGGCCTGCGCTGCCTCCTCGCGCAACAGATCGTCGGGATACGCGCACCACACATGCAGCGCACCGGCTCTGCTTCCCGAATTTGCTGGGTCTGGCCGCATCGAATCGCCTGCGTTCCAGCATAAGGCCTGATCGCAACACACACGCATCCTGAAAGGTGGAAAGAAACCGCCGGAACTCGCGCGCCTGGAGAATCCGGCCCGCAAAGGGTGAAGAATGCGAAGATAAACACAGGTAGGCAATATGTCTCAGAGTTCGCTGCATCCCCAGGGAGTCCCAGTGAAACATGCCGGCCATTGGCGTTTGGCGCCCGTCTTGGCAATCCTGCTTTCCGCGCTCATCCCCTTCGCTTGCACTCTGCCGGCCGCGGCGCAGCAGCCCGCGCCGCCCTCTGCCTCCCAGGCCACCACCAAACCCGCCGAGCCGCACGAGGCCTACACGCTGCCTCCTGACAAGCTCGAAAAGGCCATCGCCCTCGGTCGCATACGCGACTTTCTCGACATCGCCGGCTCGCTCTGGGGCATCGCCTTTATCTGGCTGCTGCTGGCCCTTGGCATTGCAGCCTGCCTGGAAGGCTGGACGCAGCGCCTCTCGCGCCGCCAGTGGCTGCAGGGACTGATCTTCTTCGCGCTCTACCTCGTCGCCATCTTCCTCTCAGGGTTGCCTCTGAGCTGGTTCGGCCAGCACGCCAGCCGCAGCTATGGAATCAGCGTGCAGAGCTGGCCCAGTTGGATGGGTGACCTGGGCAAGTCGCTCGTCCTCACGCTGCTTATCGGCGCGCCTCTTCTGCTCTTCTTCAACTGGATGGTCCGCCGCTGGCCGCGCCGTTTCTGGGTCGTAGCCTGGCTCATCACACTGCCGCTCATGCTCCTCGCCGCCTTTGCCGAGCCGTTGGTCATCGATCCGCTCTTTAACAAGTTCGAGCCGCTCCAGAAAACCGATCCCGCCCTCGTCCAGCAGCTTGAAAAGGTTGTGCAGCGCACCGGAATGCACATTCCCCCCAGCCGCATGTTTCTCATGAAAGCCAGCGCCAAAACCAACGGCCTCAACGCCTACGTCACCGGCTTTGGCCCCAGCAAGCGCATCGTCGTCTGGGACACGACCACCGGCCGCATCCCCAATGACGAAATCCTCTTCATCTTCGGGCACGAGACCGGCCATTACGTCCTTCACCACATCGCCAAAGGACTCACACTTTCCGCCATCGGCCTTTTCTTCCTCTTCTGGGGATGCGCGGCATTCGCCCGATGGCTGGTGCGACGCTTCGGGCCGCGCTGGGGCGCCAATGGGCTGGCAAGCCGCACCGGATTTTTGGCGCTGCTGCTCACACTCTCGATTGCCGGCTTCCTGCTGGAGCCAGTGACCAACGCCGTAAGCCGCCACTTCGAGCACCAGGCCGACATCTACGGCCAGGAAGCGATCCACGGCATCGTGCCCAACCCGCAAAAGACCGCCGTAGCCGCATTCAACGCGCTCGGCCGCGCCTGGCTTGAGAACCCCAATCCAAATCCCTTTTTCCAGTTCTGGCTGGGCAGCCATCCCAGCGTCGAACAGCGCGCCAACTTCGCCGAGCATTACGATCCCTGGAAAAACGGCGGCCACGGCAAGTACTTTTCGCACTGAAAATACGCAGAGATACCGGCCGAATTTTCCTCATTCCGGCCCAACCCCTCTGAAGACGTAAACTAAGATTTCGTTCTTTCATAAAAGGAGCAGAAACGCCATGCCCTACCCAACGAACTATCGCTACAGCCGCGAACACGAATGGATCTCGGTCGAAGGCAACATCGGCAGTGTCGGCATCACGGACTACGCTCAGAACTCGCTGGGCGACATCGTCTACGTGGACGCGCCCAAGGTGGGTGACTCGGTAACCGCCAATGCCACATTCGGCTCGGTGGAAAGCGTGAAAGCCGTCAGCGATCTCTACTCGCCGGTCAGCGGCAAGGTGAACGAGGTCAATGAGTCGCTCAAAAACGAACCCGACAAGATCAACGCGGACGCACACGGCACGTGGATCATCAAGGTGGAAATCTCCGATCCCGCCGAACTGGAAAAGCTGCTCGACGCCGCAGCCTACGAAGCATTTATCTCCGAAGAGACAGAAGGCTGAAAGCAGCTTTCAGCTGCTGGCTTTTAGCCTCTAGCTCGAATGGGGAGCTCGAAACTTCGGCGTTTCTTAGTGAATTCCAAACCAGCGGGCACGCCACCATCTCGCTGCTGGTGCTTTTAGCTGGAAGCTAAAAGCTAGAGGCTAGAAGCTGAAATGCGCTACCTTCCCAAATCGCCCGCCGAACGCCAGCGCATGCTGGCCGAGATCGGCGCCGCCGCCATCGACGATCTCTTCTCCGCCATTCCAGCCGAATACCGGCTTAATCGCGACTTGGATGTCCCGCGCCAGCAGGCAGAAAGCGAGATCGTCAGCTACTTCCGCGCCGCCGGCGCAAAGAACTCAACGGCACACGCCAGCTTTCTGGGCGCCGGCGCCTATCGCCACTACCGGCCCGTGATCATTGACTCGCTCGTACAGCGCGGCGAGTTTCTCACCAGCTACACGCCGTACCAGGCTGAAATCACCCAGGGCACGCTCCAGGCCATCTTCGAGTTCCAGACCATGATCGCCGAGCTGACCGGCATGGACGTAGCCAACGCCAGCATGTACGACGGCTCCACGGGCGCGGCAGAAGCCGTGATGATGGCCGCGCGCATCACCGGCCGCCACAAGGCCGCGGTCTCCGCCACGGTTCATCCCGAGTACCGCGAAGTGCTGGCAACCTACGCAAAGCATCAGGGGCTGCCAACAACTCTCGTCGGCTACGACGCAGAAACCGGCCGCCTCGATCTCAAGGCGCTCGACGCAGCCGTCACAGACGAAACCTCGGCAGTCCTGGTGCAGAGCCCCAACTTCTTCGGCGTCATCGAAGACATTCCCGCCATCGCTGAAATCGCCCACGCGCGCGGCGCGCTCCTCATCGTCTCCATCGCTGAAGCCGTCTCACTCGGCATCGTCCGCCCGCCCGTCGAAGCGGACATCGTCAGCATGGAAGCACAATCCTTCGGCGTCGCGCTCAGCTACGGCGGCCCATTCTGCGGTGTCATCGCCACCAAGGAGCAGTACGTGCGCCAGATGCCCGGCCGCCTCGCCGGCCAAACCATAGACGGCGCCGGTAATCGCGGCTTTGTGCTCACGCTGGCCACGCGCGAGCAGCACATCCGCCGCGAAAAGGCCACCTCGAACATCTGCACCAACCAGGCGCTGGTAGCGCTCATGGCAACCATCTTCCTCACGGTCTATGGCAAGGAAGGCATTCGCGAACTGGCCGAGCACAACCTGGCAAAAGCCGACTACGCAGCAAAGACGCTCGGCGCGCAGGCCGGTACGGAGTTGATCTTCACCGGCGCCCCGCGCTTCCACGAGTTCGTCCTGCGCACCAGGGAGGCTCCCGAAAAATGGAGCGCACGCCTCCTCGAAGAAAACATCGTAGGCGGCATCGACTTGACCCGCTGGTATCCGGAATTACAGAACTGCACCCTCTGGTGCGCCACAGAAGTCGTAACGCGCGAGCAAATTGATGCGGCAGCGAAAGTCCTGGCAGCCGGTTTAGTAGAAGCGTGACGCGAGAAGGTTGAGCCATGACAAAGCAAAAGTTTCCACCACGCATCATGTACATCGAGTGCAAGGGCGGCGGCTTTGTTGAAAAGTGGGGCTACTTCGAATCTGAGAGCAACGACCTGCAGGGACCCGCCAGAATTGGAAGAGTGACCTTCAGCCGGACCGGGGCGACACTCCACTACCGGGGTAAGACATTTCAGAGTTTGAAAGGCAGGGGCTTCAAAGCGAACTACTACGATGTCGAGACAGGCGAGCAGTATTGGATTTCGGGACCAAGACGGGACGGAGCCGACCGGCTGTACAAGAGCGACTGGCCTGTAGAAATAGATGAAGAAGTTCGCGAAGAATATTGGACAGAAATTCGCAAGAAGCCCGAATGGAAAACACGATCACAGGCGTCGCTTTCCACAACGAATCGGCCAAACGCATCATCCTTAACCCGAGAATGACCGAGCCAACGGCTTTGTAACAAGGGCACGGCTTTAGCCGGGCCGCAACAGTCCAGAAGAAAGGAAAAGGGCTTTAGCCCCTGCCATGTCGCATCCCGGCAGAAATGCGGTCGCAGCCAATATCCTCAACCCGTCGCGAACGTTTTTCGCGACGACGGGAACGAGCATGGGGCGAAGAATCCTGCAGTCAGAACGTAATGCGGAATTGCTCATCGACGTGCTGCGCTCGCTCGTTGCGGAACGTAAATTCGAATTGCACGATTTTGTCGTCATGCCTGATCATGTGCATTTACTCATTACCGTTCACGACGAAATGACCATCGAAAAGGCAATGCAGTTAATCAAAGGAAGATTCTCGCATCGCTTGTCACACGAATTTGGCTACCCTGGCGAGGTGTGGCAGAGGGGATTCACGGAAGAGCAGGTGATGAACCGGGAGAGCTTTGACGCGCATCGCGAATATATCGCGCAGAACCCGGTGAAAGCGGGGCTGGCGGCATCCGCGGACGAGTTTCCATTTTGTTTCCGGCACCTGGCAAAGAGGAAAGCGGAGATGAAGATTAGCAGGGGCTAAAGCCCGGGATTTTTTGCGAGTGTTCGCGGCCCGGCTGAAGCCGTGCCCTTATTACAAAGCACAACAACGCATTCGAGAGGCAAAAACGAATGGCGACAAATTCAGATGCAGCAAATCCCCGCACCACCGGCAAAGTCCGCCAGCACCCCACGCAGAACGAAGCCCTCGTCTTCGAAAAATCCGCACCGGGCAAGCGCGCCTACAAAATGCCGCCCCTCGACGTCCCCGCCGTCGATGCCGCCGCCCTCCTCGGCCCCGCCCACCGCGAATCCCGCGCCGAACTCCCCGAGCTCAGCGAGATCGAAATCATCCGCCACTTCACGCGCCTCTCCACATGGAACTACGCCATCGACCTCGGCATGTATCCGCTGGGCTCCTGCACCATGAAGTACAACCCGCGCGTGAACGAAGCCGTGGCGCGCATTGAGGGCCTCGCGGAAGCGCATCCCTACCGGCCCGAATCGCATGCGCAGGGCGCGCTCGAGGTCATCGACCTGCTGCAGCGCTGCCTCATTGAAATCACCGGCATGGACGCCATCACGCTGCAGCCTGCCGCCGGCGCGCACGGCGAGTTCACCGGCATCCTGCTCACACGTGCGTGGCATGAATCGCAGGGCAATCCCCGCCGCAAGATTCTCATCCCCGACTCGGCGCACGGCACCAATCCGGCCACGGCCGCCATCTGCGGCTACGCCGTCGAAAACATCAAGTCCAACGCCGACGGTGCAATCGATCTCGAGGCCCTCGCGCGCCAGGTTGACTCCGAAACCGCCGCCCTCATGCTCACCAACCCGTCCACGCTCGGCGTCTTCGAGAGCCAGATTCACAAGATCGCTGACATCCTGCACGAACGCGGCGCGCTTCTCTACATGGACGGCGCCAACATGAACGCCCTCGTCGGCAAAGCCCGTCCCGGCGACTTCGGCGTAGACGTCATGCACCTCAACCTGCACAAGACCTTCTCCACGCCCCACGGCGGCGGCGGGCCCGGCTCCGGCCCAGTGGCGTGCAAGGCGTTCCTTGAGCCATTCCTGCCCACCCCGGTGCTCATTCAGAAAGATGGCGCAAAGTCGTGGAGCTACGATCGGCCGCAATCCGTTGGCCGCGTACGCGCTTTTTACGGCAACACCGGCATGTTCATCCGCGCGCTGGCATACATCCTGGCCAACGGCCCTGACGGCCTGCGCCAGACCACGGAAGACGCCGTGCTCAACGCCAACTACATCCGCAAAAAGCTCGAAGACCTCTACGACCTGCCCTACAAAACGCCGTCGATGCACGAGGTCGTCTTCAGTGACAAGCGCCAGGCGGCCAACGGCGTTCGCACCGGCGACATCGCCAAGCGCCTCATTGACTACGGCTTTCACCCCTACACCGTCAGCTTCCCGCTCATCGTGCACGGCGCGCTCATGATCGAGCCCACGGAGAGCGAGTCAGTAGAGGAATTGGATCTGTTCATCGAGGCCATGCGCTCCATTGCGCGCGAAGTGGAAGAAACACCGGAGCTGGTCAAGACCGCTCCGCACTCCACCCGCGTCTCGCGGCTTGACGAGGTGCAGGCGGCAAGAAAGCCCATCCTGCGCTGGCGCCCGGCAAAGTGATTTCCAAACCGCCGATGCAGCAAACGCGGCGCAACAATTCACCGCTCCCTTTTAAGCCGCATAAGGCAGCGTAAAGAAGAACTCCGCGCCGCCATTCTCCTTGCCTTTGGCCCAAATCTTTCCGCCGTGCCGCGTAATGATGCGGTACGCCGTCGCCAGGCCAACCCCCGTGCCGGGAAACTCGTTCTGCGAGTGCAGCCGCTGGAACGGCTTGAAGAGCCGGTCGGCATAGCTCGGGTTAAAGCCCGCGCCATTGTCATATACATGAAATACAGCGCCCGAAGGCTCTTGTGTATATCCAAAGCGGATCGCCGGCGACTCGGTCTTCGAAGTGTACTTCCAGGCGTTCCGCAGCAGATTCTCCAACACCACATGGATAAGCCCTTCATCGGCGACAGCCCGTGCGCCTCCTTCCACCGTGATGTCCACCCACCTCCCGGCATCCTCCGACTTCAGCGAGTTCAGGATGCTCGCAGCCATGTTGCTCAAATCGATGGGAGAGCGGCGCAATGGAGTGCTCGAGGCCCGGGAAAGGCTCAGCAGGTCATCAATCAGCGCGGACATTCGCGTTCCGCCCTCGCAAAGCTTTTTGATCAGCATGCGCGTCTCGGAGTTGGGCGGCGCCTCAGACTGGGAGTATTCCAGCAGAAAGGCTATGTTGTTCATCTGCTGCAGCGGTCCCTTTAAGTCGTGCGCCACGGAGTAGGTAAAAGCCTCCAGCTCTTTGTTTGCAGCCGTCAACTCGGCAGTGCGCTCGCGCACTCGTTGCTCCAGATCGCTGCGCGACTTCTCCAGAGCCCGGTCGCGTTCCTGGATTTGCTCCAGCATCTGGTTGAACGACTGCACCAAAGTGGCGAGTTCGTCCCCGCTCTCCAGTGACTTGGCGCGCACCGAGTAGTCTCTTTCCCGGCTCACCACCTGCGCTGTCTCGGCAAGGCTGGTGAGCGGCACTGTAAGCAGCTTGCGAATCGTCGATGTGGCAAGCAGGGCAATCAGGTAGCAAAGCACGAGAATGCCGGCTGAAATCAGCCCGAATTGCATCGCGCTGTGTGCCAGGTCGCTGGTCTCCGCCAGAAGATAAACCATCCCCAGCGTCTGCCCCTCAAAGTCAATTCGGGTTGCCAGCAGGATGTCGCGGCCCCGGCGCCAGGTTCCTATCGATTGATTGGGTTTAAGCTTGACGCCGAGATCCGGTGGACGGGACCCCTTGCGCGTATAGTGCGCAAAAATCGTTCCGCTCGGGCGGATAATCTCGGCCCAGCGAATCTGCGGCGAGTTGTGCAGTGCCGAAAGCGTAGATTGGGCCGCCTGCTGATCGTCGAAGATCAGCGCGGTAACCGAGTTCTCGCCCACCAGGCGAGCCTCGGCGGTAACTGACCTGATCAGGTCCCGGCGCAAAGTGTAGAAGTCGTATGCCAGAAAAGAGAAATACGCCAGCACAAGAGCCATGCCGCTCATCAGCAAATGAATGCGCGTCAGTTTGCCTGAGATGGTGCGCGTGTTCCACAACTTCATGGTGCGCCCTCCGGCTGCGGCCCGCCCTTCACATACACAGCCACGCGCAAAAGCTGCGAACTAAGCACCAGGTGCGTTTTGCGCACCGCATTCAAATTGACGGCGAATCGTACGCGCTGCGCCCGCTCTACGAACTGAATCATGCCGCCATCCTTGAGAAACTCAGGGGAATCGCCGACCGTCAAGACGTCGCTGCCTGACAGGATTGCCAGATCTTCCCGAATCGTGTCGCTATCCTTTGCGCCGATGAAAACAATGTCGCAGGTGCCGGCCTGCGACGCGTCCCGGACCCTGACAATGCGCACAGGCCGCCCGTCTATCTTTTCTTTAGATGCAAATCCGCTGATCGTCTGCCTGATCGGATCGTTCCCCAAAATGCAAATATCGAAGGTGGGGCGCCGCAGGGCCTTCGAGCCCGTAGAAAGATGGATGAACTTACCGAAATTGAACAGGTAAGCGGCTTCTACGTCGTAGTCGGAAGCCTTCGCCTCAGCGAACGTGCACGACAGCAAGACAGCCACCAGTCCGGCAACCAGGACACACCGAAGCACCGTGCTGGCAGTGCGCTTTGCTGCGGCAAGCAGTTGAACAGGGATTCGGAAGCGGGACATCGTCAATACCAGCGCTCCGGAGCCATGAGCAGATGAAAATATTTACCCCAAGGTGAGACGAATCGGGGAGTTGGACGCTTCTCGCACAAAATTGGTTGTCTAAGGGGCAATCCAACTGCCGCTGCTACAATCGAAAAAGCCCGCCGCGACGGGCCGAATTCAGCCGTTTTTATGAGCAAGACGATCGATTCGGAACCGATGACCCTCCGGCTTTTCAACACCCTCACGGGACAACTTGACCCCTTGGCTCCCTCTGACGGGAAGAGCCTGCGCATGTATGCCTGCGGGCCCACCGTCTACGATTACGGCCACATCGGCAACTTCCGCACCTTTTTACAGGTCGACGTGCTCCGCCGCTTCCTCAGGCTCTCCGGCGTCCCCGTGCTCCACGTCATGAACATCACTGACGTGGATGACAAAATCATTCGCAACGCGGCCCAGGCCGGTGTCCCCATCGGCGAGTACACGCCGCGCTTTGTCGATGCGTTCTTTGAAGATCTTGAGGCGCTGCGCGTCGAGCGCCCTGAAAAGATTGCCCGCGCCACGGAGCACATTGAGCGCATGGTTGAGCTGGTGCAGAAGCTCGCCGCCGCAGGCGCGGCTTATCAAACCGAAGATGGCTCCTGGTATTTCCGCCTCGCCGCCTTCCCCGAATACGGCAAGCTCAGCAAAAAAGACCTCAGCGGCATGGAAGACGGTGCACGCGTCGACGTAGACGAATACGAGAAGGATTCGGCCCGCGACTTTGCCTTGTGGAAAGCCGCCAAGCCAGGCGAAGCCTCGTGGGAGACGGCAATCGGCCGCGGCCGTCCCGGCTGGCACATCGAGTGCTCGGCCATGGCCATGGAGTACCTGGGCGAAAGCTTCGATCTGCACGCCGGTGGCGAAGACCTGATGTTCCCGCACCACGAAAACGAGATTGCGCAAAGCGAAACCGCCACGCACAAGCCCTTCGCGCGCCACTGGATGCACGTACGCTTCCTGCTGGTCGAAGGGCGCAAGATGTCCAAGAGCGAAGGCAACTTTTTCACCCTGCGCGACCTGCTTTTGAAGGGCCACAAGGCATCCGCGATACGGCTGGCGCTGATCTCGGTTCCTTACCGGCACCAGCTCAATTTCACCTTTGAAGGGCTCACCGAGGCCACCAGTGCGGTCGAGCGACTGCGCACCTTCCACGACCGGCTGACAAACACCAGGTGGCCGGCAAAAAACGAAGCGCAGGGAAACGACGAAGAGGTCGCTAAGGCAATCGGCACAGCAAAAGAAGATTTCTATGCCGCCCTGGCGAACGATCTGAACACGGCGGAGGCCCGTGCCGCCATCTTTGAATTAGTCCGCAAGTCCAATACATTCGCCGACGCCGGAAAGCTCCATGAATCGGACGTCCGCGAAATGCTGGCCGTGCTCAAAGATTTCGACGCCGTTTTCGACGTCCTCGAAGACCGCGATGCGGCGCCAACCCAGCGTGCCATAGACTGGGCCGTGCAGTCGGGCCGCCAGGCTGAAATCGCCCCCGAGCTTCTGGCCCGGCCATCGGTCACGGATGAAGCCATTGAAGCGCTCATCGCAGAACGCACCGAGGCCAAAAAGCAGCGCAATTTTGCCCGCGCTGACCAGATTCGCAACGAACTGGCTGAAAAAGGCATCATCCTCGAAGACACCAGGGACGGCGTTCGCTGGAAGCGGAAATGAAGTCCGGCTTCCCAACAGGAAGCGAATAAGTCAGCTTTTGCGGATTATTGCCTTACCCCAAAGGAAAAGCGGCAAGATGAAGCCTCGATTCCTCATGCTGATCCTCGTGCTTTGCTGCGCCCCGCTCACGGCCCAGGCGCCTCCAGCGCCGTCTCACCCCTCCGTCAGCACACTCGGCTTTTCTTACACCCTGCCGCCTGTCTGGCAGCCGGTAAATGCCGCTCCAACCCCGTCACCTGCCAAACAGAATCCCCCACGCCTCTCCAGAAAAAAGTCAAGAAAGCAGGACACTTCCTGCGCCCGCGCGGTCTTCAGTGCGCGCCGCGGCGCCCCGGCCAGCACCATCGTCGTCGTGGCGCTGCCCTTCGCCTGTTACGGCCGGACCATGACGCCACAGAACCTGCCGGGCTTTGCCGCCGGCGTCTCAAAAGGGCTCAGGCAGCACTTCACCATCTCCACCCCCGTCCACGGAAGCTACAAGCTGGGCAGCCACAGCTTCTGGATCGAACGCGCCGTGGGAGTCCCAAAAGGCCACACCAATGTCCGCTACACCGTCGAAATCACTTGCAGTATCCTCAAAAACAGCGCCGTCTGCTGGATGACGGCCTCCGCCAGCGCCGGTGGCCTGCGGGATTTTGAGAACGGCCTTGTCACGCTCGACGGCGAGCAGCCCGTGGCCCTCGTCCCGGAAAATGCCTTCACGAAGAAGCCGTCCTAGCCCCCAGCCCAACTCAACCAGGAGCAGAACGGCAACCAATCGGGCTGGAGAACCGCAATCTCTGCGTGGTATCCTCCCTCCAGCAGGGTTCCCATGCACATCCGCGCCGCCAACGCGCCGATACTCGCGCCCACCAGGCGCTGGTCGCGGTCGCGCGCGCGATCCATCTGCCCGCGGCGCCATCTGCGCGTGCTGCCTACCCGTACCCGACCTAGCCTTTTCGCAGGCGACTAGCACCGGCCGCGAAGTTCCTTCACCTGCACTCTCGCCCCCAGGGCAAACGGAACTGAACGATCCCATCGGATCTATAGCCGCAATCCGGGGCCGCGTCGCAGCCGCCAGGCGAATCCGCCGGAGCCGAACGCGCTGCATAACCGAACCCGCGAAGGAGACTGCCGATGACCAGGCAAGAACTGCATGAAAAATTCGGACCCAGGCTCTCAACCCCACTTCCCGGCCCGCGCTCCAAAGCCGCCGTCGAAGCCGATCACCGGCTGATCTCGCCCAGCCACACCCGCTCCTACCCGCTGGTGGCAAAGCGCGGACATGGCGTCCGCATTGAAGATGCCGACGGCAATGAGTTCCTTGACTTTTCGGCGGGCATCGCCGTAGTCTCCACAGGTCATTGCCATCCTGAGGTCGTTGCCGCCGTCCAGAAGCAGGCCGCCGAGCTGATGCACATCTCGGGCACCGATTTCTACAACGAAGCGCTCACCGATCTGGCCGAGCGGCTCTCCGCCGTTGCCCCCATGCCCGGCCCGCACCGGTTCTTCTACGGCAACTCCGGCGCCGAAGCCGTTGAGTGTGCCTTCAAGCTGGCCCGCTACCACACCAAACGGCAGCACGTCATTGCCTTCTTCGGAGCCTTCCACGGCCGCACCATGGGCGCGCTCTCGCTCACCGGCTCCAAGCCGCAGCAGAAGCGCCGTTTCGCCCCGCTCGTCCCGGGTGTCACCCATGTGCGCTACCCCTACGTCTACCGCAGCTGCACCGGTGGGGCACAGGATCAGGAAGCCTTCGCACTGGGCTGCGCGCGCTACATCGAAGACGTGATCTTCAAAACCACCGTCCCGCCAGAAGAGGTCGCCGCCATCTTCGTCGAGCCCATTCAGGGCGAAGGCGGTTACATCGTGGCGCCCGACAATTTCATGCGCGAACTGCGCGCCATCTGCGACCGCCACGGCATTCTCCTGGTCGTCGATGAAGTCCAGTCCGGCTGCGGCCGCACCGGCAAGTGGTGGGCTGTCGAGCACACCGGCGTGCAGCCGGATATCGTCTGCATCGCCAAAGGAATCGCCAGCGGCATGCCGCTCGGCGTCTGCATGAGCCGCGCGGAGATCATGGACTGGGTCCCCGGCTCGCACGCTTCCACCTTCGGCGGAAATCCCGTCTCCATCGCCGCCGCCCTGGCCTCCATCGACATCATCAACCGCGAGGCCATGGCCAACGCAGCCACCGTGGGCGAGTTCATGCTCGAGCGGCTGCGCGGCTGGGTAAAAACGCATCCCCTGGTAGGCGACGTCCGCGGCCGCGGCCTCATGATCGGCATCGAGCTGGTGAAGAACAAAGCCACGCGCGAACCGGCGGCCGACCTTCGCGACCGCATTGAGACACTGGCCTTCGAACGCGGCCTCATGGTGCTTGGCTGCGGGCAGACCACCCTGCGCCTCTCGCCGCCGCTCGTCGTCAGCAAAGAGGAAGCCACCGTGGCGCTCGATATTCTTGAAGACGTACTTACGCAGGTAGAAAAGGAACATGCGCAAGCCGCATCGCCGGCAACCGCAGCCGTCTAAGGAGACCGCATGAAACACTCCCTGATCGCAGCCGCCATGGCACTTGTGTGCATGGCGGCTTGCGCACAATCCGCCAAGCCAAACCCGCTTGCCACCTCTCGCGTCTTCCACTATGACCAGATGACGCCCAAAACTGCGCCCAACGGTACGGTGGGCCGCAATGTCTTCAGTGGCACGCTGGCCACCGGCGAAAGCGTTGGTTTGCATGAATCCATTCAGCCGGCGGGTACCAAACCCCCTCCGTTCCACCGCATTCATCACTCTGAAATCATCGTGGTCCAGAAGGGCACACTCGAGTTCGACCACGACGGCAAGGCCGAGCGCGCCGGTCCCGGCGGTATTATCTACGTGGCTTACGGAACTCTGCACCGGGCCCGAAATATCGGCAGCGGTCCGGCCAGCTATGTCGTAATCCAGATCGGCGGCGACACAAAGAAATAGCTTTACCCAGCCGCGGGGTGTTCCCTGCCCCGCACTTCCTTCAAGTTAAATTTCCACGCTTAAGGTATTGCCGTGGCGCCGCTCCCTGGCATCTAATGGAAAAGCGCTTAGTACCCGAAGTCTGTGCTTCCAACCTTCCGGCTCCCCAAAAAAGTGCCGGAACTTTTCAATAAGGAGCGTTAGATATGAACTTCCCTCGCAGATTTTTGTCCGTCGCAGCGCTTTCTGCTATGACCGTCTTTGCGTGCAACGGTTGCCACTCGAATTCGCAACCGGCCACCAACGGCCAGGCCGCGCAACCTTCTCAAGGTTCTGGATCGGCTGAGAGCTCGCAACCCTCGGGCCGCGAACGAGCGGAAGCTCCGGCGCCGCGTCGCGCACCACTGCCTCCGCCTCCGCCGGCAGTCATCACCTTGCCTGCGGGAACAAATATCAGCGTCCGCCTCGATCAGGATCTGGGCTCCAAGATCAGCCACACCGGCGACTCCTTCACCGCCACGGTCGCTCATCCTGTAACCGTCAATGGCAAGACGGTAATTCCCCAGGATGCCCAGGCCGAGGGCGCAGTCATCGATGCCAAGCCGTTGGGCCGCTTCAAGGGCGGAGCGCTGCTTGAGCTCCGGCTTGAGCGCGTAACCACCAAGTGGGGCAGCTATCCCGTGCAGTCAAGCTCCATTAGCCGCGCTGAAAAAGGCAAAGGCAAACGCACCGCGGTGATGGCCGGTGGCGGCGCAGGTGTGGGCGCACTGATTGGTGGCCTGGCCGGCGGCGGTAAGGGCGCGCTCATCGGTGCTCTCGCAGGCGGCGGCGCCGGAACCGCAGGCAGCGCTTTCACAGGCAACAAACAGATCTTCCTGCCCGCTGAAACCGTGCTTACCTTCCACCTTGATCATTCCGTCAAAATCACGGAACACAGACAGTAGCCTCATCGCTGCCCAGAATCGATGGCCCGGCGCGGAACTCAGTGTTCAGCCGGGCCATTGAGTTTAAAGCGGGCACGCACCTCGTAACGCGATCCGCTTGCGCCCAGAAAGCTCTCATAAAGCAGGAACTCCAGGGCAACGAACGGCGTAAAGGCAGGCGCGCCTTCCAGCAACGAACCGAAGGTATCCACCCTGAACCCGCGCTGCCGCCCTTTCGAGCGGGCAAGTGTGATGTGCGGATGGAAGGGGCGCGTGTCCGGCGCAAAGCCGCACTGCGCGGTGGACGCCATAACCCGCTGCTGGAGCAAGGCAAGTTCCTCAGTAACCTCCACGCCCGCATGAACAATGCCGGCGCGATCGAAGGTCCCCAGCGCCTCCAGGCGGACTGGAACCGGCGCCCCGCGCACTTCGCCAAGCCGGGCGGCAACACACTCGTACTTGTCCGGCCTCACCTCGCCAAGAAACTGTAGCGTGATGTGCCACGACTCCGGCGCAGTCCAGCGCAGATTCCCTGCCCGCGGCCGCAGCCGAGCCACAACCGCGGCAAGTTCGCCATGAACGGCATCAGCCAGCGAAATCCCAACAAAAAGCCGCATACATTCGCCCCTCATGCTATCGGACCGCAGAAAGCGCACGCAACCAAACGCCTGGTCTCCACATGGTGTACAGTACCCAAGGGAACCACGCGGAACAGTTTCTTCGTTAAGAACGGCATTACGGAGGAAGGCCCATGAAAGCGCTGGTAAAGAGCAAGGCGGAACGCGGTCTGTGGCTCGAAGAGATTGCCGAGCCCACAATCGGAATCAACGACGTGCTGGTGCGTGTGCGCTACACCGGCATCTGCGGCACTGACGTTCACATCTACGAGTGGGATGAGTGGGCGCGCAAAACCATTCCCGTTCCCATGGCCATCGGCCACGAGTTCGTAGGCGAGATTGTGGCCGTGGGCTCCAACGTCAATGACTTCTTCCCCGGCGATATCGTCAGCGGCGAAGGTCACGTCGTCTGCGGGCGCTGCCGCAACTGCCTCGCCGGCCGCCGCCACCTGTGCGCTGCCACGCAAGGCGTGGGAGTCAACCGTCCCGGCGCCTTTGCTGAGCTCATCTCGCTACCCATGTCGAATATCTGGCGGCACAATCACTCGATCAACCAGGAAGTCGCGGCCATCTTCGATCCCTTCGGCAATGCCGTCCACACCGCGCTTTCCTTTCCCGTACTCGGCGAAGACGTGCTCATCACCGGAGCCGGCCCCATCGGCATCATGGCCATTCCCGTGGTGCGCCACGCCGGCGCGCGCCACATCGTCATTACTGACCTCAATCCCTTCCGCCTTGAGCTGGCCCGGAAGATGGGCGCCACGCTCGCGATCAATCCGAACGAAACGCCGCTCCCCGAAGTGCAGAAACAACTCGGCATGCAGGAAGGCTTCGACGTGGGCCTCGAAATGTCCGGCAACGAGCATGCGCTTCACGACATGATCGCCAACATGAGCCACGGCGGCAAAATCGCCATCCTCGGCATCCCGGCCGGAGAAAAGATGATGGACTGGCGCCAGGTAATCTTCAACATGATCACCATCAAGGGCATCTACGGCCGCGAAATGTACGAAACCTGGTACAAGATGACCGTAATGCTCGAGTCCGGCGTAGACATCTCGCCGGTCATCACGCACCGATTCGCTTACACCGATTTCGAGCGCGGCTTCGAGGCCATGGTCTCCGGCAAGGCCGGCAAAGTCATCCTTGACTGGACCAAAATCTGAGCCCGGCGCGTCAGTGCTGCATCGTGTAAGTCCCTTTGGGCACCTTCGCCTTCACCTGCTCAGGTGTGGGCAGCTGATTGTGATTCCATCCGCCCCCGAGTGACTGCACAAGCCGCACCGACGAAAGCATCTCGTCCACTTGCAGCGCATTCAATGTAGTCTGTGCGCCCAGCAGCGTGGTTTGTGCCAGCAGCACATTCACGAAGGGATCGACGCCAGTCTTATAGCGGGTCATCTCCAGATCGAGAAACTGCTGCGCAGCCTGCACCGCTTCCTGCTGCCGGAGAATCTGCTGCGAGTAGATGCGAGTAGCCGACAGCGCGTCCTCAACCTGCTGGAAGGCCACCAGCACCGTCTGGCGATAGTTGGAAAGATCGGCGTTGTAGAAGGCCTCGTACTGGTGCAATTGTGCGCGATACAGGCCGCCGTCAAAGATGGTCTGCGAGATGGAGGGGCCGATGGCCCAGAACCGGCTTGGCCAGTCGAAGAGGTGCTTCGGAGAGGAGGTTTGATATCCGCCCCTGGCGGAGAGCGTCACTGCCGGAAAGAATGCCCCGTAACCGATGCCGATAGTCGAGTTGTCCTCCGCAAGCTTGCGCTCGGCGGCGGCCACATCGGGCCGGCGCTCGGCCAGTTCTGAAGGTACGCCGGTGGGAACGGCCGGAGGCGTGTACACCATCGGCTTCACAGGGATTGAAAAATCACTGGCCGCCTTGCCCAGCAGCACGGCGATGGCGTGCTCGTACTGCGCACGCAGCAATCCCACGTTGATTGCAGCCGACTGCGCGGATTTGAGCGTCGTAGTCGCCTCCACTACGGAAATGTAGCCGCCCGTCCCCGCCTCGTAAGCGCCCTGCGCCGCGTCCAGAGCCTTCTGGTCGGCCGTGACCGTCTTATTCAGAATCTGTTGCAACATATCCTGTCCGCGGATCTCGAAGAAATACTCGGCCAGGCTGGCCTGCTCCGTGAGTTTTTCCACTTCCAGGTCGGCGGCGCTGATCTGAGCCGCATATTGCGCCGAGCGCACCTCGTTGCGGATCTTGCCGAAGAAATCCGGCGTCCAGGAAACTGACACCGGCAGAGACCACAGCGTCGATGTTGAGCCGGTGTTGGCAATCGACGATGCGCGAAGATTACCGGAGGTCTTCGACCGGCTCCACGTGGGATTAAAAGTGATCGTTGGCCAGTAAAGCGACCGTGCTTGCGCAATCACTGCCCGCGCCGCCATATAGTTTTCAAAATACGTCTTGATGTTCTGGTTGTTGATGTTGAGCTGATTCTCAAGCGTGTTCAGCTCCGGCTCCTGATAGATCTCCCACCAGTTGCCCTGGATCATGGCCGCCTGCGGGTTGGCCACCTTCCAACCCTTCGTGCTCTTGAAATTGACGGTCGATTCCTTGTAGTTCTTCGCGGTAACGGCCGGCGGCGCGGGCGGATGATAAGGCGGTCCCACGCGGCAGCCTGAAACCAGGCTCAGCAGACCTGCGGCGCCGGCGGCAATGACAAGCGAAATTCGTTTTTTGGGTTCGAACATGGTGGTCGTCCCTCTCGTGTTACGACAGCACTTTTTCCGCCTGTGGAGGCGGTGTGCCGTGAATCCTGTTCAGCGCGGCCATGCGCAGCCGGTCCATCCACAAATAAACCACCGGCGTAGTGTAAAGCGTGAGTGCCTGGCTCAACAGCAGCCCGCCCACAATGGTGATGCCCAGCGGCCGCCGCAGTTCGGAGCCCATGCCGGTTCCCAAGGCCAGGGGCAGCGCCCCGCAGATGGCCGCCATCGTAGTCATCATGATGGGGCGGAAACGCAGCATGCATGCCTCGAAGATCGCGTCGCGCGTATTCTTGCCTTCCAGGCGTTCGGCCTGCAGCGCGAAATCGACCATCATGATGGCGTTCTTCTTCACGATGCCGATGAGCAGAATAATGCCAATGATGGAAATGACGTTGAGATCGATATGGAACACCATCAACGCCAGCATCGCCCCCGCGCTCGCCGAAAACACCGTGGAGATAATCGTCAGCGGATGCACCAGACTCTCGTACAGCATGCCCAGCACGATGAACACCGCCAGCAGTGCCGTAATGGCCAGAATCAACTCGGTGGAAAGCGTTTTTTGGTAGGTCTGCATGGTCCCGGAGAACAACCCATGCATGGTTGCGGGCATGCCCAGGTGCATTTCCATTTGCTGAATCTCGCGCGTAGCATCGCTCAGTGACATGCCCGGGCCCAGATTGAATGAGAGCGTCACCGAAGGGAACAGACCCGTGTGATCGATCTCCAGCGGCGTGGTGCCGGCGCGCGCTGAAGTCACCGTGCTCAGTGGTGAAATGGCGTTGATTCCCGCGCCCGACGAAGCGCCGGGTGGACTGAAATAAATGTCGTTCAGTCCCGACGGATTCTCCCAGTAGCGCGGCGCCACCTCGGTCACCACGTAGTACTGGTTAAGCTGGGTGTAGATCACTGAAGTATGCGACTGTCCGAATGCGCTGTAGAGCGTCCTGTTGATGGATTGCGGAGTCTGCCCCAGCCGCGCCATGGTGGTGCGGTCGTAGTGCAGCTTCAATTGCAGGCCGCCGTTCTGCTGATCGGCGTTCACATCTTCGACGCCCGGCAGCTTTTGCATGCTGTCCTTCAGAATCGGTCCCCATTTCGCCAGTTGAGCGACGTTTTCCGCCGTAACCGTGTACTGATAAAGTGCGTTGCCGCCGCGGCCTCCAATGCGAATCTCTTGCCCCGGCATCAGGAATGCCGTGGCCACAGGCAAACGATTCATTTTGGGCCTTAGCCGGTTGACCACCTGCATTGCCGAAACCTGCCGGTGGCCTGGCCCGTGGCCGAGCGGTTTCAGCGTAACGAACATGAAGCCCCCGTTGCTTGAGCCTCTCCCGCCGGTAAAGGCCATCACGTGCGCAATCGCAGGATCTGCTTTGATCACCTGCACCAGCTTCAAAAGCGAAAACCGCATCAGCGGGAACGACGCGTCCTGCGGCCCCTGTACACCGCCGAAAAGCATTCCGTTGTCCTGCCGCGGGAAGAAACCCTTGGGAATCCTGAAGATCACCACCACGTTCAGCGCAATCGTCAGCAGCAGAACAATCAGCGTCAGCCCTGGATTGTCCAGCACCCAAAGCAGCGAGTGCCGGTAAGTCGCCAGCATGCCGTTGAAGGACTTCTCGCTGGCGCGGTAAATCCAGTTGTGGCGTTCCCCCTCCTTATGAGCCTTGAGCAGATGCGCGCACATGCAGGGCGTGGTGGTGAGTGAAACCACCAGCGAAACCGCAATCGCCGTCGAAAGCACCACCGCAAACTCGCGGAAGAGACGGCCGACAATGCCCCCCATCAGGAGAATGGGAATAAAAACCGCCACCAGCGAACTGCTCATCGAGAGCACCGTGAAGCCGATCTCCTGCGCGCCCTTGAAGGCCGCGGCAAACGGTTCCATGCCCGCCTCCAGATGGCGGGTGATGTTCTCCATCACCACAATGGCATCGTCAACCACAAAGCCCGTACAGATGGTCAGCGCCATCAGTGACAGATTGTCGATGCTGTAGCCGAACAGATACATTACGGCGAACGTTCCGATCAGCGAAACCGGCACCGCGATGCTGGGAATCAGCGTGGCGCGTGGACTGCGCAGAAACAGAAACACCACCAGCACCACCAGGATCACGGATGCGAGCAGCGTCAGTTCCACATGGTTCACTGAAGCACGGATAGTCGTCGTGCGGTCCATCACCACACTGGTCTTGATTCCGCGCGGCATCACCGCCTCAAGAAACGGCAGTTGCTGGTGTATGCGGTCGACGGTATCGATAATGTTCGCACCCGGCTGCTGTCGGATAATGACCAATACCGCCCGGCGCCCGTCCATGAAGCCCGCGGTGCGGAGGTTCTCCGTCGAGTCCACCACCTGCGCCACATCCTCCAAACGCACCGCCGCGCCGTTGTGGTAGCCCACAATCAGCGGCCTGTACTCACGGGCGTGCGAGATCTGGTGGTTCGTCAGAATATCCTTGGTCACGCCGTCTTCGGTCAGTTGCCCGGTTGGCTCATGCGAGTTCTGCAGGCGCAGCGCCGATTCCACGCTGCCCAGCGTCAGCCCGAAGCTCTCCAGCTTGGTGGGGTTCACTTCCACGCGCACAGCCGGCGTGGCGCCGCCACCCACGTCCACCTGCCCCACACCCTGGATCTGCGAGATCTTCTGCACCAGGAGAGTAGAAGCCGCGTCGTAGATCTTCGACACATCGTACTTGTCTGAGGTGAGGCCCAGAACCATGATCGGCGCGTTGGCGGGGTTTGCCTTGTGATACGACGGATTCGACGGCAGGTTGGCGGGCAGATAGGTTCGCGCCGCGTTGATCGCCGCCTGCACGTCATTCGCCGCGCCATTGATATTGCGGTTCAAATCGAACTGCAGCGTGATCCTGGTACTGCCCAGCGTGCTTGAAGAAGTCATCTCCGTCACGCCCGCAATGCGGCTGAACTGCCGTTCCAGCGGCGTGGCCACTGAAGCCGCCATAATCTGCGCGCTGGCCCCCGGCAGCGATGCGCTCACAAATATCGTCGGGAACGCCACCTGCGGAAGCGGCGCCACCGGCAGCACTCGGAACGCGAGCACTCCCGCCATGGCCACCGCGATCGTCAAAAGCGTGGTGCCCACCGGCCGCCGGATAAATGGAGACGACAGGCTCATGCGTTCTCCGCGCCAGGCTCTGGCTCATTGCCGCCGTGCGCATGTGAAAGATGCTTCCCTGTCAGGCGCTGGCCAATCCAGTCAAAGAAGATATAAATGACCGGCGTGGTATAGAGCGTCAGCACCTGGCTGAACAGCAGACCGCCTACCATGGCGATGCCCAGAGGCCGCCGCAGCTCCGATCCAAGTCCCGTTCCCGCTGCCAGCGGAACTCCGGCCAGCATTGCCGCCAGCGTGGTCATCAGGATGGGACGAAAACGCAACAGGCTGGCCTCGTAGATCGCCTCTTCTGATGTTTTGCCGCGCTGTCGCTCGCCTTCCAGCGCAAAGTCCACAATCAGAATGCCGTTCTTGTTTACGATGCCTATCAGCAGAATGATGCCGATGATACCCACGGCGTCCAGGTCCTGCCCAAAGAACATCAGCGCCAGCAGCGCGCCCACGCCGGCTGAAGGCAGCGTGGAAAGAATCGTGACCGGGTGAATAAAGCTCTCGTAGAGAACGCCCAGAACAATGTAGACGGTAACCAGCGCGGCCAGAATGAGCAGCGCCTCGTTTGACAGCGAAGCCTGGAAAGCACGGGCCGTCCCCTGAAAATCCGATTGCAGACTCGCCGGAAAATGAAGATTCGTCACCGTCTTCTCAATTTCCGTGATCGCCGAACCCAGCGAGGCACGAGGCGCCAGGTTGAATGACACCGTCACTGAAGGAAACTGCCCCTGGTGGTTGATCGAGAGAGGTTCGGTGGTGTCGGTAATGTGCGCGATCGCGCCCAACGGAACCGTGTTGGCGCTGGTCGCAACCGATGCCGTGTTGGGCGTAGTGCCGGCTGCAATACCGCCATTTTGCGATGACCCGCCCCCGGCGCGTCTCGTGGCCAGCACTTTTGCCGGCGCATTCATAACCGATGAGGACGGCGTATAGCGCACGCCAGTAGTCAACGCGTTGGATCCGGCCGAGGCCGAAGCCGACGAGGAAAACGATGTAACCGCCCCCGCGCCGCTTGCCCCCGCCGATGCGCTTGAAGGCAGGTAAATATCGTTCAGGCTGTCCGGGTTCCTCTGCCACTGCGGCGCCGTCTCCAGCACCACGTGATACTGATTCGTCTGCGTATAAAGCGTGCTGATCTGCCGTTGTCCGAAGGCGTCGTAGAGCGTGTTGTCGATGGTGGTCGGCGCAATGCCAAGCCGCGAAGCGGTAACCCGGTCGATATTCAACTTAACCGCGGGTGCACCCACCTGCTGGTCCGTGGCCACGTCTTCCAGATCGGGAAGCTTCTCGAGCTTTGCAACAAACTTGTCCGCCCACTGGTTCAACTCGTCCATATTAGGAGCGACCAGCGCGTACTGGTATTGCGTGCGGCTTACGCGGTCGTTCACCGTCAGGTCCTGCACCGGCTGCATATACAGGCGAATTCCCGGCACATCCTGCAGCTTCGTCTGCAGACGGCGAATCACGTTTGAGGCGCTGATGTGACGCACCTTGATGGGCTTCAGGTTGATGAGAATGCGGCCGCTGTTGAGTGTGGTATTGATGCCGTCGGCGCCGATGAAAGACGTCAGGCTCTCCACGGCGGGATCCTTAAGAATAATGCGCGTCAGCGCTTGCTGCTTGGCCGCCATCTCCGTGAAAGAAACAGACGGACCCGCTTGGGAAATACCCTGGATTACGCCGGTGTCCTGCACCGGGAACAAGCCCTTGGGGATATAGATGTAGAGCGCGATGGTAAGAATCAGCGTAGCCAGCGCCACCAGCAGGGTGATGGTGCGGTAGCGCAGCACCACGCGCAGCGTCCGGGCATAGAAATCCAGCAGACCGTTGAAGACGCGCTCTGAGGCACGATAGAACCGCGTCTGCTTCTCTTCCGGATCGTGCCGCAGAATACGCGAGCACATCATGGGTGTGAGCGTCAGCGACACAACAGCCGAAATAACAATGGTGACCGCCAGCGTGACCGCGAACTCGCGGAACAGCCGGCCCACCACGTTGCCCATAAAGAGCAACGGAATCAGAACCGCAACCAGCGACACCGTCAACGAGACAATGGTGAACCCAATCTGACCGGCGCCGGTAAGTGCCGCTTCCAGCGGTGGCATTCCCGCCTCAAGAAAGCGGCTGATGTTCTCGATCATCACAATGGCGTCGTCCACGACGAAACCCGTAGCGATGGTCAGCGCCATCAGCGACAGGTTGTCGAGAGAGAAGCCAAGCAGGTACATCACGGCGAAGGTGCCCACCAGCGAAAGCGGCACCGCCACGCTAGGGATGATGGTGGCGCGGATGCTGCGCAGGAAGAGAAAGATCACCATCATCACCAGCCCGACACTGAGCAGCAGCTCGAACTCCACGTCGTTGACCGAGGACTGAATGCTGGTGGTCAAATCGGTCAGCGTGGTTACTTTGATCGATGCAGGAAGGTTCGACTCCAGTTGGGGCAGAATCTTTTGGATGCTTTTGACAACGGTGATGGTGTTGGCGCCGGGCTGGCGTTGGATGCTGAGAACAACCGCCGGCGTCAGGTTCATCCATGCGGCCTGCCGCTCGTTCTCCACGCCGTTTACAACGTTCGCAATATTCTTCAGGAACACCGGCGCGCCGTTGTTGTAAGCCACCACCACGTTCTTGTACT
Organism: uncultured Acidobacteriota bacterium; assembly: GCA_963830225.1. Classification (GTDB taxonomy): domain Bacteria; phylum Acidobacteriota; class Terriglobia; order Terriglobales; family Acidobacteriaceae; genus Telmatobacter. Next base: position 209,088 of record CAWHLO010000004.1, read on the forward strand.
GGCTCGCGTTGGTGATCTGGTCGTTGGCGTCGATCTGGTAGTCCTGGAGCAAACCGTCAAAGTTACCCTTGGCAGAGTTGACGCTGGTCTGGATCAACGCCGAACGGACGCTCTCCAGGCTCAGCCCATACGAGGCCATCTGCACGGGATTCACTTCAATGCGCACGGCGGGTTTCTGGCCGCCACTGATGCTTACCAGTCCCACGCCGGCCAACTGAGAAAGCTTCGGCGCCAGCCGCGTGTCCACCAGGTCCTCAACCTGAGACAGCGGCATGGTGTTTGACGTGATAGCCAATGTCAACACAGGAGCATCCGCGGGATTGGTCTTGTTGTAAACCGGCGGCACCGGCAGGTCCGCTGGCAAAAGCGATTGCCCGCTGTTGATTGCCGATTGCACCTCCTGCTCGGCCACGTCGATATCCAGAGCAAGGTTAAACTGCAGCACAATCACAGAGACCCCGCCCGAGCTGGTCGAGGTCATCTGGCTCAATCCCTGCATCTGACCGAACTGGCGCTCCAGCGGCGCCGTCACCGTGGTCGCCATCACATCGGGGCTTGCCCCCGGATAGAACGTCACCACCTGAATAGTCGGGTACTCCACCTCGGGCAGCGCAGACACCGGCAGCTGCGTAAAGGCGACAATGCCCACAAGCAGAATGGCGGCCATCAGAAGCGAGGTCGCCACCGGCCTGAGGATAAATGGACGCGACGGATTCATGGAGTGATGCCCTCGGATGGCTCGGAGGGCGTGATCTCAACGTCCGAGTGAAATACCTTCGATCCGTTTATCAGTTTTTGGAAGCTGCTGTTGGCCACAACATCGCCGGCCTTGATGCCCGTCACCGCCGTCTCGCCCTGATGGGAGACTCCGGTCTTAATGTTCTGTATCACCGCTTTGCCGTTGCGGATGAGATACACAAAACTGATCGCGCCGTTGTGCTGGATCGCCGACGATGGAATCAGAACCTGCTTATCGAGCGTCCTCACCAGCAGCCGCGTATTCACAAACTGGTTGGGGAACAGAATTCCCTTGCTGTTGGGAAACTCCGCACGCAGCTTCACTGTGCCGGTGACGGTGTCAATCTGATTGTCTACAGTGATCAGCCTGCCGGTAGCCAGCAGATGCTGATCCGTGCGGTCGTAAGCCTCCACCTTCAACTGGCGCCCCGCGCGCATCTGTTCCAGCACTTCGGGCAGACTATCCTCAGCCACGGTGAAGATCACCGTGATCGGTGTTATTTGCGTTACCACCGCCAGCGTGGTGCTCGAGTTTGCGGTCACCACGTTGCCGGGATCCACCAGCCGCAACCCCACGCGCCCGTCGATCGGCGACGTAATGTGGCAAAAGCCCAGCTGCACCTGGTCGTACTGCACCTGACCCTCGTCGTTCTTGACGGTCCCCTCTTCCTGCAGCACCAGTTTTTCCTGATCGTCCAGCGTCTGCCGGGGAATGGCGTTCTTCGCCCAGGCCTCCTTGTAGCGCTGCAGATCCATCTTCGCCTCTGCCAGCACGTTCTGGTCGCGTTGCAGCGTGCCCTCCGCCTGCATAAGCTGCGCCTGGTACGGCCTGGGGTCGATATCGACCAGCGGATCGCCCTTGCGCACGTACTGCCCCTCGCGGTAGTGCACCGACGTGATCGCGCCCGTCACCTGTGACGTAATCGAATCCGTATAAACCGGCGTCACCGTGCCGATGGCCTCGAGATAGACACCGATGCTGCCCAGCTTGGCCGTCGCCTCCGTCACCGGAACCGTCCCGGCGAATGCCCGGCGGCCACCCACAGCCTCGCTCCGGTAGTGCTGATGAAGCACCCAGTAAAACAGCAGCCCGAACAGAAGCAGAATCACGACCCAGATCCAGCGGTGGCGCCGCTTCTTCGGGGGGTCAGGGGTCAGATCCACAGGTGGGAGGTGCGAAGCAGACAAAGGATGATCCATATTTTCGTTCTGTCCTATGGCAAAACTCGCGCTCGGTTGGAAGCGTCGCTGTAAAAACAAGATCCCGGGTGGCTATTCTCTGCCCCTACCCCGCCGCAGAGCCCGAGGGGAAACACCGGCGGCGGTAGGCTAGGTTGAGGTATGAACCAGCATGAAGCCAGGACCCAAACTGCCTTCGCGTTCCAAATTTTGCCAGGTACACGCGATGTTTGATTGACGAATGACAAGTGTAAATTGTTGCACTATGAAACGTCGCTGGATGCAAAGCATTTTTACGGTCTATAAGCCGCTCTGTACCCATGCTTTTTCCATCCCCAAACTGAAGAAACGGCACGCCTGGCCCGGCGCCGTCAGGACCCTCCACAGGCCACACTCCACGGCAAGACAACCCGCCGCAGATGCTAAAATCCCGATGAGATAAGGCGATTTTTCCGATGAAACTGCGAATCAAAGGAAACTCACTGCGATTCCGGGTGGCGCGCTCTGAGCTGGAGACCTTCCTGAAGGATGGGCGCATCCAGGAAGCCATCTACCTCGGTCCCGAGGAGAAAGCGCACCTGAGTTATGCACTGGAGCACAATGCTCAAACGGAGAGCATTACGGTACGCTACAACCCGCCGGCGCTTTCCGTAGCCCTGCCCACGAATGACGTCGAGCGCTGGGCCGGCAGCGATCAGGTTGGCATCTACGCAACGGTCCACCTGGGACCGCGCGGGACACTCGACCTGATCATTGAAAAAGACTTTGCCTGCCTGCACGGCACTGACGAAGAAAACCGCGACGCCTTTCCCAACCCCAGCTTCGACGCTTAGACCCGCCTTCCGCCTTCAAGGAACGCTGCCACCCGGCGGCGAAAACGCAGTTCGTCACGCCCCTGTCGCTTCAACGCCCCTGTCGCTTCACCGTCTGAGACTGGAGCATAATGGGTTCACCGGCAAAGTTCCTTTTGGAGGCCCCCGTTGACCCACGGCTTTTCGACCGCTCGTTTGATTGGCGCTGCTGTCCTGGTGATGGCGTTGTCCGCATCGCCTCTCACGCTGCACGCAGCCAAACGGAATGCAGGCCCTTCGGCAGCTCAAATTCTCCAGAGCGCAGAGTCGCATGCCCGCGCAGAACACAAAAATATCCTTCTCGAGTTTGGCGCCTCATGGTGCATCAACTGCAAGCTGTATGACCGCATGCTGCAGGACCCCTCGATGCATCGGATCCTCAACCCTCACTTTGTGTTTGCCTACATGGACACCGGCGAGCACCCCGGAGATACCCGGCACGCCAACACGCCCGGCGGCCTCGCCTTTGAGAACTCCATTGGGGGCAGGCATGCGGGCTGGCCCTTCCTCGTGATTCTGAGCCCCGACGGCAAGCCAGTCGTGAACTCCTTCCGCCCAAACCCAAAGTCCTCTGGCGCTAGATCTAAGACCGGAGACAACATTGGCTACCCGGTCCTGCCGCAGGAGGTCGATTGGTTCATCGTTATGCTGCAGCGCGGCGCGCCCTCACTCAGCCGGCACCAGCTGGCTCAAGTGCACGCGTGGCTTACAGCACAAGCCGCAAAATTGCAGCACTGACTAGAGAAAGCCTGATCGCCGGGTGCTCCACATCTCGTCCGCCGCGGCAGGTGAGACTTGGGATGGGGCCGATATTACTCGGCCCATTTCCGCATGATCAGCGTCGCGTTAATCCCGCCAAACCCGAACGAGTTTGACAACCCCACGTCGAAGTTGTGGGCCATAGCCTTGTTGGGCACGTAGTCCAGCCGGCACTCCGGATCCGCCTCTTGCAGGTTCGTGGTGGGAGGCAGCATCTGGTTCTCGAGCGCCAGCACCGTAATGCCGGCCTCCAGACCGCCCGCCCCGCCCAGCAGATGCCCGGTCATTGACTTCGTGCCGCTGATCTTCAGCCGATGGCTCAGCGCATGTTCGCCAAACACCAGCTCGATCGCGCGCGACTCGTTGCCGTCACCCGCCTGCGTTGAAGTTGCGTGGGCATTCACGTAGCCCACTTCCTCCGGCGTAATCTCTGCGTCCCTGAGCGCCGCCTTCATGCTCCGCTGCGCACCCAGTCCCTCCGGAGCAAGGCTGGTGATGTGGTACGCATCGGCGCTCATGCCGTAGCCGATCACCTCGGCCAGGATATTCGCACCGCGCGCCTTCGCAAACTCCAGCTCTTCCAGAATCAGAATCCCCGCGCCCTCGCCGATCACGAACCCGTCGCGATCCTTGTCGAAGGGCCGGCTCGCATGCGTCGGATCGTCGTTGCGCGCCGAAAGAGCCCGCATCGCCGCGAATCCGCCCACGGACATGGGAGTAACCGCCGCCTCCGAGCCGCCGGCAATCATCGCATCCGCGTCACCGTGCAGAATCATGCGCACGGAGTCGCCAATGGAGTTGGCGCTGGTGGCGCAGGCCGTGGCCGTAGCTGAAATCGGCCCCCGCGCCCCGTAGCGAATGCTGACCTGGCCCGCCGCCATGTTCACAATGGTTGCGGGAATAAAGAATGGCGACATCTTGCGCGGGCCGCCCTGCAGCAGGTTTGAGTGCTCGCGCTCGATGATTTCAAATCCGCCGATGCCGGAGCCGATAAACACCCCTACACGATCGGCATTGTCGGGCGTGATCTGCAAACCCGACTGTTCCATTGCCTCCTGTGTGGCTGCAAAGGCAAAGTGAATGAAGCGCCCCATCTTGCGCGCTTCCTTCTTGTCTACAAAGTTCAGCGGATCGAAGTTCTTGACCTCGGCGGCAAATGTAACCGGAAATCCGCTCGCGTCGAAGCCCTGAATCGGGGCCATCCCGCTCACTCCGGAAATTAGATTCCGCCAAACCTCGGGAGCGGTATTACCCACTCCGCAGATCAGACCCAGACCGGTGATGACAACTCTTCTTGTCAATTTCTCGGTCAATGGCTATTTGCTTCCTTTCGCGGTCTTCTCGTTCTTCTCGATGTACTCGATGGCGTCTTTCACCGTCTTGATCTTCTCCGCGTCCTCATCGGGAATCTCCAGATCGAACGCCTCTTCGAACTGCATCACCAACTCGACCACGTCCAGCGAATCGGCTCCCAAGTCCTCCTGAAAACTGGCGCCAGGGGTCACCTCGGCTTCATCCACCTGCAACTGCTCGACGATGATCTGCTTCACTTTCTCTTCTACCGCCATGCGCTTCTCCTCTTTGTGTCCGGAAATATCCGAACTGGTCCCGGGCAGGTTCCTTCAAACCCTCTTCCGTCAGCCATAAGATACTGGTCCGCGGCAGGGGAAGACAACCGCCGCGCGAAAAAAATGCACGCAGCCCCGAAGTTCTCAGTCTACCGGGCTACTCAAAGCGTGTAAAGCCGCGGTAAAACAAGCAAATACGCAATCTTCGGCATGGATCGGAAAGCTTCGTGAATTTGCCGCAAAATGCACAGCCCAAAGGCGTATATTTGGCGAAGAGGAAACCGGAGGGATCATGGAGGCTTTAATTGCCGGAGTTGTGGCTGCGTTGGCCGGAATCCTGCTTGGATTCTGGCTTCGCGGCGCCTCGATGAAGACAGAAAAATCGCTCTTGGACCAGCGTAATCGCGAGCTCAGCGACGCGCTCAACGCGGCCCGCCAGTCGCTGGAACAGGTGCAGGCCGAGTCTGCCTCCCGGGCGGGCTTTGAGTCCCTGGCCGCCGAGCGCGAAAAGAGCCTGAATCAGCTAACCGCCGAGCGCGATGGCTTACGCGGTCAATTGGAGTCCAAATCCTCAACGGAACGCGAGCTCACCGCGCGCATCAGCCACCTTGAAGCCGAGCTGAAAAACGAGCGCCAGAACCTGGCCGAAAAACTGGCTCTCCTCGAAGAGGCCAAGACAGCCCTCGCCAATCAGTTCCAGGCCCTCGCCGCCGACATCCTCGATCAGAAATCCAAAAGCTTCTCTGAAGGCAGCCAGAAAGAAATCGGAACGCTTCTCAATCCCCTCAAAATCCAGATTGAAGACTTCCGCAAGAAAGTCGAAGAAGCGCAAACCGACTCCAAAACCGGCGTTGCCACTCTCCAGGGAATGATCGGCAGCCTCAACAATCTCAACCAGCAACTCTCTGAGGATGCCCGCAACCTCGCCACCGCTCTGCGCGGCTCCAACAAGGCCCAGGGCGACTGGGGTGAGTTCATCCTGCGCGACCTGCTTGAAAAGGCCGGTCTGCGCGAGGGCGAGCAGTACAGCTTCCAGCAGAGCTTTTCCGGTCATACCGGCGACGACGGCGGAAGAGCAAAAACCGCGCGCACCGATGTGATCGTCTTCCTCCCCGGCGGCCGCAATCTCGTCATCGACTCCAAGGTCTCTCTCACCGCATACACCGACTATGCAAACGCCGCTGAAGACGAGCCGCGCAAATCCGCTCTCAAGCAGCATCTGGCCAGCGTGCGCGGGCATGTAGCGGGCTTGGCAAAAGCGGGATACGACCGCCTCCCCGGCCTTGAAACGCCGGACTTCGTCGTCATGTTCATCCCCGTCGAACCGGCCTTCCTCCTCGCTCTCCAGAACGACGCGGCGCTCTGGGCTGACGCCTACCAGCAGGGCATTCTGCTCGTCGGACCCACAACCCTGCTCTACATCATCCGCATCGTCAACGTCCTCTGGCATCAGGAGACGCAGGCGCGCAACGTCAAAGACGTGATGGACCGCGGAGCAAAGCTCTACGAGAAATTCGTCGGATTCGTCAGCGACCTTGAAGAAATCGGCAAGAGCCTGCGCGACGCCAACCGCAGCTACGAAGACGCGCACAAGAAGCTGGCCACCGGCGACGGCAATTTGATCCGCCAGGTTGAAATGCTCCGGCAACTCGGCGTCAAGCCGCGCAAGCCGCTCCCGCAAAAGCTGATTGAAACCGCGGAAGCAGATCAGTCCAGCCTCGCCCTCACCGCCGAAACCGAAAACCCGCCGGACTGACAAAAGCCGTCCGCCTCAAATCTGTTTGAGACTCTCCCCGTCCGCCACCGGAGGAGCCTCCGGCCGCCACAGCAGCAGTGAAATCATCCCCACCCCGAACAGCAGCTCGACGAAACCCGCCCGTGCCCGCAGAAAATGCAGAACAAAGGCAAATACGTTGCTCGCAAAGATGCACACAAGGCCGAAGAGATTGTCCCTGAGCCACCTGAGCAGCGCTGCCGATTCCGTCTGGCCTTCGCGTTCGCGCTTTGCTGACACTCGCAGCATCTTCGGCATAAAAAAGCCCAGGAAGACGGCGCCCAGCCCCAAAACCGTAATGATCCCCTCAATCGTAGGATCCACCGGGACATGCGTTTGCGGCGCAATCATGATCGCGACAAAGATCATCATCACTCCAGCCAGAAAGAAGCCGAACCGGATAATTCCCATCATGCGCGCAGGTGAAATCGCTACTTTTTCCATCGCTGGTTCTCCATCAACACCGGCAAGCCCAGAAAAAACTGTCCACGATTCTCTCACGTGCAGCGCATAACCCGTCCACCACGGCAGAGCCTCCCTCCACACGCCCAGGCTGGAAGCACCCCCAGGAATCAGCCCCCAGAAACGATGATCCCCGGTCCGGAAGTCCGGACCGGGGATCATCTCCTTCAATCTCCCGCTTTACCCCGCCGTCCCCGCAGCCACCGGCGAAAGCGCCCGCAAATGCCCCACCGCCTCGGGAACCACCCGCAGAACGTGATCCACATCCGTCTCCGTCGCCGTTTTCAGCAAACTGAAGCGCAAACTGGCGCGCGCGCGGTTTTTGTTCAGCCCCATCGCCAGCAGCACGTGGCTTGGCTCCGTCGATCCCGAGTGGCACGCCGACCCGCCCGATACCGCAACGCCCTTCAAATCCAGCGCAATCACCAGCGCCTCGCCCTCCACCTGGTCAAACCAGATGTTGGTGGTGTTGGCTGCGCGCGGAACGCTGCCGCCATTCACGCCCGTTCCGGGCAGCGCCAATATCCCCGCCTCCAGCCGGTCGCGCAGTGCCGCCACCCGCTCCTGCGTCCCGTCCTCCAGGCTTTGCATCGCCAGTTCGGCAGCCTTGGCCAGGCCCACAATCCCCGGCACATTCTCCGTACCCGCGCGCCGGCGCCGTTCGTGGCTTCCGCCCACCACCTGCGCCTCCAGCGGAGTGCCGCGCCTTACATAAAGCGCGCCCACGCCCTTGGGCCCGTGCATCTTGTGCGCGCTGATGGTCAGCAGATGGCACCCGAACCGCTGCACATCGAACTTCACCTTGCCCGCACCCTGCACCGCATCAATGTGGAAGAAGGCACCCGCCTCCGCGGCAATCCTGCCAATCTCCTCCACCGGCTGAATCACTCCGGTTTCGTTGTTGGCCAGCATCACGCTGATCAGCCGCGTCTCCGGCCGCAGCGTCCGCTTGATCTCCTCTGGATCGATCAGTCCGCTCGGCAGCGGCGCAATAAACGTCGTCTCCACGCCTCGCTCCGCCACCCGCTCCGCAGCGCGCAGCACAGCCGAGTGCTCAATCGACGTGGTGATGAAATGATCGCCCGGCCGCAGCATCCCGAAAATCGCCGTGTTGTCGCCCTCGGTGCCGCCCGAGTTGAATACCACCTCAGCCGCGCGGCAGTTGAACAAGCGGGCCAGCGTCTCGCGCGCGTGATCCACGGCTTTGTGCGCCTTCTGCCCGTCCAGGTGGATCGACGATGCGTTCCCAAAGTGCTCCATCCAGTACGGACGCATCGACTCCAGCACCTCCGGAAGCAGAGGTGTAGTGGCATTGGCGTCCATGTACACGCGTGGCACAGCGCAAATCCTCTCTTTTTTGATTGTACGGGGAACGAAGCCCTCGGTAGAAGCACGCCAGTTAGAATGCGAAAGGTAGCGGTTCAATAAGCTGCGGAAAGATTAGGGCTTTGAAAGGGTACGACTTCAGTCGTGCCGCAAGAGCTGCAGAATGAGTGTGGCTTTAGCCGCTGAGGGACGCTTTCCAGAATTCCCTTCGGATTGTCGTATTTTTCCGCAGCCTGACAACCCGCTCGTGGAGTGACACCCATGCCCGCAAAACCGCGCATCCTTCTGCTAGGCCCCACCGGTCAGGTAGGCCGCGAACTGCAAACCAGCTTCGCTAACCTCGGCGAAATCGTCTGCGCGGGCCGCGAGTCCGCCGACCTCTCCGCCCCGCAGCAGCTTCGCGATCTGGTGCGCCGCACCGCGCCGGCCATCATCCTCAACGCCGCTGCTTACACGGCCGTTGACCGTGCCGAATCCGAGCCCGAGCTGGCCGCCACCATCAACGCGGAAGCCCCGCGCATACTGGCTGAAGAAGCGCAACAACTCGGCGCTTTGCTCGTGCACTACTCCACTGACTACGTCTTCGACGGCAGCAAGCCCGAGCCCTGGACCGAAGCCGACAACCCCGCGCCGCTCAACATCTACGGCGCCGGCAAGCTCGCAGGCGAACAGGCCATCCAGAACGTCGGTGGCCGTCACCTCATCTTTCGCACCAGTTGGGTCTACGGCCCGCACGGCCGCAACTTTCTCTTCACCATGCTGCGCCTGGGACGCGAGCGCGACCGCCTCACCATCGTCAACGATCAGTTCGGCGCGCCCACCTCGTCCATTGAAATCGCCGCCGCCACACGCAGCATCGTAGAAGGCGCAATCGCCGGCCGGTTCGGTGAGGTCAACGAGTGGGCCGGCCTCTATCACATGACCTGCGCCGATTCCACCACATGGTTTGGCTTTGCGCAGGCCATCTTCGCGCGCGCCTCAGCGCTCATCGGCGGCAAGACGCCGGAACTCATTCCCATCACCACGGAAGAATTCCCCACCCCCGCCAGGCGGCCGCGCAATTCCGTCCTCTCCAACGCAAAGCTTAACGAGAAATTCGGCGTCCGCCTCGCACCATGGCAATCTGCACTCGACAAGGTAATGGCCGTTCTGCGCTCCGAGACCGCACCGAACTAACTGCCCACCGCTGAACTTCCAACCACGGCAACACTATCCGGCGGCAGCGTAAGCCCCCCATCCTTCACCTGCAATCCCTTTCGCGAAGCAAGCATCACTCCTCCGCCCTCCGCCACCGGAAAAGCGTGCTCGCCCTTGCCCAGGTTGCAGCAAACGGCAATGCTTCCGCGCTCCATACGCAGCCACTTTTCGCCCTCGTCGTAAGTCACGCGCACCTGCCCCGGCTCGCCATCGTTCAGGCAAGGCGTCGCGCGCCGCAGCCGGATAAGCTCCCGATACCACGCCAGCATCTCCGCATGTTGCGCCTGCGTCAACTCATCCCAGTGCAGCTTTGACCGCTCGAATGTCTCCTTGCTCTCCGGGTCCGGAATCGCATCCGCCTTCCAGCCAAACGCCGCAAACTCCCGCTTCCGCCCCTCTGAAACCGCCCTCGCCATCGCCGGATCGTCATGATCGGCGAAATACTGAAACGGAGAAGATGCCGCCCATTCTTCCCCTTGAAAAATCATCGGCACAAAAGGACTCATCAGCACCACGGCTGCCGCAACCTTCGCCCGCTCCACCCCGGCAATGTGGCCAATCCTGTCGCCCACCGCACGGTTACCCACCTGGTCGTGGTTCTGGATATAGCCAAGGAACTTGTGCCGCGACAAACTTCCCACCGGCCGGCCATGAACGTGATTGCGATAACCCGAGTAAATGCCGTCGTACACATAAACGCGTTCCAGCGCCTGAGCCAATTGCCCAAGTGCGCCAAAGTCCGCATAGTATCCCGTTGTCTGCGATGGACAAAGCACGCCGAACAGCGCATGGTGAAAGTCGTCGCTCCATTGCGCGTCGTTGCCAAAGCCGCCCGCCTCGCGCGAAGTAACCACCCGCGGGTCATTTAGATCGCTCTCCGCAATCACCACCAGGTGGCGCGACAAGTCCGCCTCCAGCGCCTCAACCTCCGTCGCAAGCTGTTCCAGAAAGTGAATCGCCGACCTGTCCACAAACGCATGCACGGCATCCAGGCGCAATCCGTCCATGTGATAGTCGCGCAGCCACATCAGCGCGTTATCGCAAAAGAACCGCCTCACCTGGTGTGACCAGCCGGCCTCAAGGTTCACCGCGCCGCCCCACGGCGTATGATGCGCCTCCGTGAGATACGGAGCATACTTACCCGTATAATTCCCAACCGGTCCAAAATGGTTGTACACCACGTCGAGTAACACAGCCAGCCCGCGCTGGTGCGCGGCATTCACAAACCGCTTCAGCGCATCCGGCCCTCCGTAAGGCTCGTGCACTGAGTACAGCGCCACGCCGTCATAACCCCAGCCATGATTCCCGGCAAACGATGCCACCGGCAGCAGTTCCACATGAGTTATGCCCAGATCGACTAAGTAGTCCAGCCTCTGAATCGCCGCGTCAAGCGTCCCTTCAGCCGTAAATGTCCCGGCATGCAGCTCGTAAATCACTGAGCCTGCAAGCGGCGATGCCTGAAACTCCGCATCCGTCCACGCAAATGCTTTGTGGTCATAGATGCGCGACTGCGCATGAACCCCATTCGGCTGCCACGCCGACCGCGGATCGGGATAACATGTCTCGTCATCGTCGATAAGATAACCATAGTTCGAGCCCGGCATCGCATCGTTCACCTCGGCTCGCCACCAGCCCTGGCTATCCGGCCCACGCATGGGATAAACCATGCCATCCACTTTGATCTTCAGCTTCTTTGCCTTCGGCGCCCAAATCTCGAATAAATGCATAACTAATCCACTCTTTTGACGAGAAGTGCGACAGGGAATCGCTCCAGCAGAGTCTGCGCGCGAAGTTGGCCTCCGTCGAATTCGTCTCCGGTGAGTATGTTGGTCCAGCGTCCCGGGGGAAGATTCGCCGTTGTCCCCACCCAGCTCTTCCCTCGCTTCAGATTCCACCGTGGAACCAGCACCGCAACTTGCTCGCCGCGCATATAAGCAACCAGATGTTCCTTCCTCGGACCTTCGACAGGCAAAGGAACATAAGTCCCATTCTCGCGGAAACATTCAGGACGTTCCTGCCTCAGTTGCAGGGCCTTGTAAATCACCCATAACTTAGGCATTCCGCTGTCCATCCGCCTCATAATTTCTTCCACTGCGATCCCGCGTTCCATCTCCGCCAGCATCGACTGTCTCAGCTCATAATCCACAGGCCCGCGATTATCCGGATCGACGAGCCGCAGATCCCATAACTCGCTTCCCTGGTAAGTATCCGGAACTCCCGGCGCAGTGTATTTAATCAAGGTCTGTGCCAGGCTATTAATTCGTCCAGGTTCGATAACTCGGCTGATAAGGGCTTCCAGTTCGTCCAGAAAGCTCTGCGAGGAAAGTATCTTGTCAATGAAGTCTGAGAGAGCCTCTTCGAACTCCCGGTTTTGCTGGGTCCAGTTCGTCTGCTCCTTCGCCTCCCGCACAGCTTTTTCCATGTAAGCCCAGAGCCGGTCCTTCGAGATGGGCCATGCTCCAATGAGCGTCTGGTAGAGAAAATACTCCGTGTTGCGGTCCGGGAAATTCCCCGTCTTGAACTGTGCATTGGCGCGAGCCCAGCGGTTCAGTGACACTCTCCAACGCCCCGGCACTTCCGTCAGCACGGCCAGACGCGCGCGCACATCTTCAGAGCGCTTGGTATCGTGCGTCGTAAGAGTATTCATGGTGAAAGGGTACGTAGCCTGCATTCTTGCGCAGCACTCGTGAAATTCATCAATAGTCATGCCGTCGCGATCAGGCGCTCCGCCCACTTCGTTCAGCGCAATCATGCGATTGAAGCAATAGAAGACCGTATCTTCCACCCCTTTGGCCATCACCGGAGAAGTGAACTGCTGAAAACGCAGCACAAGTTCGCTCTCAAGTTCGCCCCGCACGCGCAGCATCAACACATCGCCGATAAAATCGAATAACTCCGTATCCAGATCCTGCCTGTTGACCTTCGCCCTGCTGATTGCCTCCTCAATCATGCTTCGATCCACGTCATCAATCTCATTCCGGTCCGGCACAACGTAAGTCCGATAGACGGAGTAACACGCCGCCACTTCACGCAATGCGCGCCGGATTTCCGCCCTTGTATAGTCGCGGCGATCGCGATTGTTCTCGCATATCTCGACGAAAAGACTTGCAAGGCGGTTAATGTCGCTACCCAGCGCTTCCTGTTCCACATTCAGTTTCTTTTCGTGTGCTATCACCTCAAAATCTATCGCTGATTTTGTAAAGTCGCGGTATATTCCGGTGATTTCCGTCAGCCCTTCCCTTTGCATCAACAGGCTGTTGCATACGTTCAGAAAGTCGTAACCCGTGGTGCCCTCGATGGGCCAGTTCTCGCGCAGCCTCTCCCCCGGCTCCAGAATCTTTTCTCCAATAATCCACGCATCCGGGTCGTGGCTCCGCAGCCGTTCGAAGTATTGCTTGGGATCGCGCAATCCGTCCGGATGGTCGACACGGATGCCGTCGAGTATGCCGTGGCGCAGCCACTCCAGAATGCGCCGGTGCGTCGCGTCAAACACGTGCGCCCGCTCCACGCGCACACCAATCAATGTATTGATGTCAAAAAACCGCCTGTATCCCAGTTCCTGGTCCGCAGTCCGCCAATAAGCCAGGCGGTAGTGCTGAAGATTCAGAAACTCGTCCAATGCATCGTGGTTTGCATTCAGTTCCTCAAAGGCGGTGGCGATGGCCACCGGCACCTCGGGCTGCTCATCGCAAAGCCTGCGCAAAAGCTCATAGATGACCGTCTTGTCGCTGTGGCGCGACAACACCATCTCGCGCTCGAATGGCTCCGGCGTAGGAAGCCGCGAAAGGCTGTCGGCCAGAAAACTCAACGTAGCATTGCGCGCATACTCAGCCGCTTTTGAGAGCGGCATCGCCAGGGATCGCGGAGCCAGGGGAAGGAGGTTATCAAAATAACGGAGCTGAAACTTGTTGTCCAAGTGCTCGGCCATAATCTGGTTGGCGCTCAAAACGCGGCCATACTGATCGCCCAGTACCGGAATCAGCACCTTGTTCTGCAACTTCACTTCCGTGGAATGCCAATCGATATCGAACCACGTGGAATAGCGGCTTGACCGGCCGTTTTCCAGCACGTCCCACCAATAACGATTCTGCGGCACAGTCGCCATGTGATTGGGGACGATATCCAGCACCTGGCCCAAACCCAGACTGCCAAGCCGCTCGCAGAATTTCCTGTGACCCTCTTCCCCGCCCAATTCTTCGTTTACGCTTTGATGATCGACAACGTTATAACCGTGCAGGCTCCCGGGAACCGCCTGAAGATTGGGAGCACTGTAAATATGCGAGATACCCAGCGACTTCAGATAAGCAGCAATCCTGCCGGCATCGTCGAAGGTGAAGCCTGCGTGCAGCTGCAACCGGTATGTGGACGATGGAATACGACGCATGAGCTACATTCTATAGCTGTCAATGCAGGCAGGCGAAATGGCCCCTGTGTGTATAATCAAAGCGTCCGGGAAGTCATACTAAAGAGCCTCGCTCGCAGGCAAAAGCAGAACTTCCAGTCTTCGTAAAGAAAGCCAAACTAAAACGGGCAAAATCCGGCGAAATCTTAAACGGAAATCGTAAATTTTCGACAATCGATTGAGGTGGAGGGCCGCTTTCGCACACGACGGTGGTCGCGTGAGAAACGGTTGAGTGCGTGCAGCGTCCTTCCTGAAAGAATCGAAAGGAAACTTTAGCGATGAGACATTTCCGAGGAATCCCTTTGTGCGCACTTCCCTGGTTCCAGAGTTCGCATCTCCTGAAAAGCCGCGGCAGCGAGTACCGCCTTGCAGGTACCCCAAAACGGCACAGGAGCACTGTTATCGCCGCGGCACTCATCGGCATCGCTTTCGTGATGGCGCCCCTTGCCGTCTTTTCCCAGACTGACGAAATCCAGGTATACGACGCCACAATCGCGCGGCCCGGCATATTCAATGTCATGGTGCACAGCAACTTTACCCCCGAGGGCAGAAAAGAGCCTACTTTCCCCGGCGCCATCGTTGCCAATCATTCCTTCAACGGAACATGGGAATGGGCGTATGGAGTCACGCCGTGGATGGAGCAGGGCCTGTATATGCCCGTCTATACGCCTTATTCAAGCAAGCACCACGGAACGATTGATGGTTTCAAGATCCGCGAACTCTTCGTGCGGCCGAACGCCGAACAGCACAAGGTCTTCTGGGGCATGAACTTCGAATTCAGCTTCAATTACCCATACTGGGAGTCACGGACTTATTCAGCCGAGGTACGGCCAATCATCGGCGGATACGCCGGTAAATGGGAACTTATGTATAACCCGATTGTCGATACCGACTATAAAGGTGGACTTCCGGGTCTCGAGTACAATCCCTCAGGCCGAATTGTCTACAACATCAACGACAAATGGGATGTTGCTGCCGAAGAATATGACGGCTTCGGGCCCTTTAACAACTTTGATAGCCTGCACGATCAATTCCACGAAGTGTGGGGCGCGTTTGATCACAACGGCAAGACCTGGGATGTCGAAGCAGGTGCAGGTGTCGGCCTCACCGCCGGATCCGACAAGTGGACCTTGAAGTTCATGATCTCGCGGGATATCAACAAGAAACCCTGGCGCCCACATATCCACTTCTAAACTTGCGCCAGGTTCAAGCTACAGGCGCCGCTGTGTTAAGTAACTCCCTGAAGTTTCATAACAGCGCTGAGTCGACTACAGCAAAGTACCTCCGGGAGCAGTCTTCCGCTCCCGGAATTTGAATGTGACGGGCTCCAGCAAGAACGCAGTCAAACCGCTCTTTGCCATCAATCCTTCAGCGTAACGAATGTGGCATTTTTCTGAGCCTTCAGAACAAGCTCGGCGGCCAGCAAACACTCATGCGGATCCTGAGCCACATGCGTGCGATTCACAATATCGGCAACAAACTGCGGCCCAAAAGGCAGCGGCATGTGATTGCAATCGATGTATCGAGCACTCTTGTTATCCACAATGAACAGGTTATTCCCCTGGCGCTTCACGGCCACATCCGTATACTTCCGCACTTCGATATACCCCTCCGTGCCCAGGATGAATAGCCGCCCATCTCCCCAGGTTCCCAGCCCGTCAGGCGTAAACCAATCCAGTCGCACATAGCCAAAGCCGCGGTCGCCGCGCAATACCACGTCGCCAAAGTCCTGGAAGCGCGGATACTGCGGATGGCGAATATTGGCCACCTGCGACTCCACCACCTCCGCCTGCTTTGACCCGGTGTAGAAAAGAAACTGATCCACCTGGTGCGAACCGATGTCGCAAAGAATGCCGCCGTACTTATCCGGATCCCAGAACCAGGCTGGCCGCGGTGAAGCTCCGCCGGCATCTCCGCCATGCTGCACAATCTGGTGCGGCGCAATGTTGATCGTTTGAATCACCTTGCCGATCGCGCCCTGCTTCACCAGAACGCCCGCATAAACTGCGGCTCTCACTTCCAGCAATTCGCTGTACATAATGGCGTATATACGGTTGGTTTCGGCAATGGTCTTGCGAATCTCCGCAAGCTGCTCCAACGTGGTCACGCCCGGCTTGTCAGAGAGAGCGTCCTTGCCCTGCCGCATGGCGCGGATGCAAATCCCGGCGCGCTCAACGGGAACCTGCGAGGTCAGCACAAGCTGCACTGACGGATCGTTCAGAATCTCTTCCTGCGTTTTGACGATCTTTACGCCAGGGAAACGGCTTTTGAACTTCGCCAGCTTGTCTTCTTCGCTGCCCCATGCGGCCACCAGTTCGCCGCCTCCGCGCTGCACCGCGTGTGTCATACCGTAGATGTGGTCGTGGCTCATGCCGCACACGGCAAACTTGATGTGGTATTTCGGCGCTTCCTCCGCCGGCGCGGGCATCACCGCATCTTCAACCACGGCGCCCTGCGCGCCGCCAAGTGCCATCGCCCCTTCAGGCAGTCCCGCCATCATTGCAATCGATCCCATCAGCCCTGCCTGGCGCAAAAAATCACGCCGCCCTGTGGATTTGATCTTCATCTTTCCTCCCCGCATTGCGAGCAAATTTGCGCCGCGGGGCGGCTGCCGGAACGCGGCTTCGGCAACAGCTGCGCCTGGCCTCCCGCCCGGACACCGCAGATCATCTTAACTGCTCAACTTGACAGGAAGCAGCAGCTTTTTTCATGAAAATCCTCCGCTCTCCAATTACGCGGCATTTCCAGATTGCCTCAACGTCACTTTGAAGATAAAAAAGATGAGGAAACGGAGACACAATGAAACTCTCGCTGAAAGTCGCTGTATTTGCACTTCTCCTGCCCCTGGGAGCCACTACCCTCTGGGCTCAGCAGGATTACTTCAGCAACTGGCCCGCAGGCGATTCGCCGCAGCAGATCGGCAAAGCAGTTGCCGAACACTTTGTCACCAGCCCGCACCAGGGCCACGGCACCATCTTCTACGGCGAAGACGGCACCTGGTACGGCGCCTTGACATTCGCCAAGTTGACCCACGATGACGCCCTGCGCGATGCGTTGATCAAGCGCTTTGAACCGCTCATGCCCGGCGGCGCTGAAGCCGACAAGATTCCCCATCGCGATCACGTCGACGACATGATCTTCGGCATTGTTCCCTTGCAGATTTACATGCAGACGCATGACAAAAAGTACCTGAAATTCGGCCTCTCCTTCGCTGACCGCCAATGGGAAAACCCGCTTCCCAACGGCCTTTCGCACGAAACGCGCTTCTGGATCGACGACATGTATATGCTCACCATCCTGCAGTTGCAGGCCTATCGCGCTACGGGAGACAAAAAGTATCTCGACCGCGACGCAAAGGAGATGGTGGCGTATCTTGACAAGCTGCAACAGCCAAACGGCCTCTTCCATCACGCAACCGATGCGCCCTTTTTTTGGGGCCGCGGCAACGGATGGGTGGCCGCCGGCATGACTGAAATGTTGCGCACCATGCCGGCAAATGATCCGCTGCGTGCGCGCATCATGAAAAGCTACCGTGAGCAGATGGCGGCGCTGGTGAAATATCAAACCAGCGATGGAATGTGGCGGCAATTGGTCAATGACCCTGAGGCGTGGGAAGAAACCTCGGGTTCGGGCATGTTTACCTTTGCGTTGATTACCGGCGTCAAAAACGGCTGGCTCGATGCGGCCACTTACGGACCCGCAGCGCGCAAGGCATGGATTGCTCTGACCGGTTTCATTGACCAGAACAACAACCTGACTAGCATCTGCCAGGGCACCAACAAGGGATACAGCAAGGAATACTACCTGCAGCGCAAGCGAGAAACCGGAGACTTCCACGGCCAGGAAACCATCCTGTGGTCAGCCTCGGCGCTCTTAAGGCCAGCCGAGACCGCAGCACCCGCTAATTGAGGCAGTTCCCCTGCAGCTATGTGTCGTTTTTCAGTATGTTTCAAGGTGGCCTTTTCTCAATGAAAGGGCCACCCGGCCTCCCCGCGGCACTTACTTGTCTTGCCGCGCAAGAGCCATTTCAACTGCGGCCTTGAGCGGCGGCAGGTCGTCCTGTATCGTATTCCAGACCGTCTCCACAACCACGCGATCGTACTGATGACGCAACCAATTGCCGATCCCGCGGATGTCACGCCACGGCACGCCGGGACAAAGCAACTCGGCATCGTCCTTCAATCGAATTGCAGCTTCGCTGATCACGAGCATCTTGCGCTCAACGGCTGCCTGCGTCTTCCAGTCGTGCCGGTAAGTATCCAGATCCATATCGCGCACAAACTCCTCGATGAGCTTTATGCTCTCGTGGATGTCACTCAGGTGTAACTTGGCATCTTCAAAAGGCAAGAACAGCCTCGCGGTCAGCCCGTGCGCGCACAGCCTCTTTCATCGCATCCGCGGGCGACAGATCGACCTTGGTGCCCAACAGGTCGGTAAGGCGGTTCTCGAGGTGCGTCATACTCACCAGAGAAAAGCGCTTCGAGTGGTCGAAGTCGGCCATCAGATCGACATCCGATTGGGCGGAGGATTCTCCGCGCGCCACTGAACCGAACAACCGCAGATGTACGATACCGGCAGCTCTCAGCTCCGGCTCGTGCTGGCGCAACGTCTCGATCACAGAACCCTTGTCCATATCGACACTTTGACATACGCGGGGCTGGAATTCAATCCATCCTCGTCACAGTGTCACCTCGCCGCCGGCGCATGCAGATAACGGCTCGCGTACTTCAAAAAATAAGGCCAGTCGGGCGCGGGAGTGTGGCCATAGGGATGTTCGCGGTAAGCCAGATTTCCACTGTCCAGCAACGTGCCGATCGGCGGCCACGCCGTCGTTCCCAGACCCTTTTTGCCCAGCAGCTTGTACACGGGACTCGCACCCGCTTCGGCCAGAAACATGCCCTTCGGATCGGCCCAGCCATCGCCATGCCGTGTCGGGTTACCCGCGCCGATGAAAACGGGCCGCGGCGCACACAACGCAATCAGTTCATTGGCATCCACAGGCAGGTCGCCCGCGTTGAGCGGCCCGCCGTAACGCAGAAAGTTCCCGTCAAACCAGTGATACTCGCTCACGCCCGTCAGGTTGCTGATCTCCTCGCCGTAGATGTGCCGGTAAAGCGAAGCGCCGCCTTCGCCCGACGAATTGATGTAGGCAATGGCAAACCGCGGATCGTACGCCATCGCCACCAGCGCCGTCTTGCCAAAGCGCGAGTGCCCGGCGATGCCTACCTGGTGCCCGTCAATCCGTTTGACTGTCTCAAGATAGTCGAGCGCCCGGCTGACGCCCCACGCCCAGGCCCGGATCGCGCCCCACTCGGTCGGACTGTTGCGGGGCTTGCCCTTGTCCATCAGGCCGATAATCCCTTCATCCAGCCCCGCACCGTTGTCTGCCTGAAAGCTGGTGGGCGAAAGCATCGCATAGGCCCAACCCTTTTCGAGCACCTGTCCTTGCCAGGACGGTGCCGGCGGCGCGCCACCGCCGTGGCTCTCCACCGGCAGCTTGCCCGCCCAGATGGGGTCGAACTCGTTGTCAAAGGGCAGCTCGAGAATCGCCGGAACCGGCCCTGAAGCATGGGCTGGCGCAACCAGCACCATCTTGAGGTTCACAGTGATTGCCGGGTCAATGGAGTTATCCACATGACCCACCACCTTCTTGAATACCGCGGCAACGCCGCCAATGGTTTCGTCCTTTGTGTCGATCACCTTCCAGGAAACCTTGGGCATGTGCGGCGGCACCTCGCCGTAAATGTCGCGGTTGAGGTCGGTGACAATCTGCTGCCGGCGCTGCGTCCGCCACGTCTTCCGGGTCAGAACCAGGCTGCCGTTCTTAAGCACCAGCGGATTGGGCACGTTGTGATACACGTTTGCCTTCGCCTCGTCGTAATTGGCGGCATAAGGCGAGTCCGCGTGCGAATAACTTGCCGGATGACGCAGTTGCTTGATTCCCAGCAGGTCGAGCATGTGCTGGCGGTCTTTCTGTTCCGCGGCTTCCATAGCCTGGCGAGCATTCGCCTTGGGCGGAGCACTTTTGGCGCGGGCAGCCTGAGCGGCGAGCGGCAACGGCATGAGGAAGCAAAGCAAGGCCAGAACGAAAAAACCAAACCAGAAACGGGCAAAGCGCGACTGCTCCAACATGACACTCCTCTCATCCGAGTTTAGTTCGTGCGTTCCCATCGGCCAGCCGCTGTACAACCGCCAATCCCATCAACTATCATTGCGCCGCTGCTCAATTGAGCGGCGAAGGACATTCCATGAAAAAGCTACTGCTTTGCACTTGCGCCGTGTTTGCCATGACGCTCATGAGTACCGCCGCCAGGGCTGCCGATGTAACCGGCTCCTGGACGGCCGAGATGACCACACCCAACGGCGACAGCTTTCAGATGGAGTTCATCTTCAAGCAGGTTGGCACCAAACTCACCGGCTCCGTGCAAGGACCGGGTGGCGGCCAAATGGACATCAGCAACGGCAAGGTGGACGGCAATCACATCTCCTTCGACGTCTCCTTCAACGGCGAAACCATTGACCACGAAGGCACCGTCAACGAAGCCGGTGATGAAATCGACATGACAACCAAAACCAGCTCCGGCAACATTCCCGGCGGAAAGTTGACTCTGAAACGCGTCAAACCGGCCGCTGTGCCGGCCGCCACGCCGCCTCCGCAATAACCGCCGCAATAACAGTCGAAACGGCCACTCTCTTCGAGTTGTCACAAAATGAAATTGCAGAACGGGCGGGACGCCTCCGGCAATCGAGGTTTCCCGCCCTTCTTGCAGCAAGAACTGCGACCACACGTAAGCAGATGAAATCGTGCGACTTGGACGACTCCAACTTTGAAAATTCAGCCAGTGCGCGCAATCTTCACAGAACCAAAGCGATCTCGCCTCCCCCTCCCCGCCTGCCGCCACATTAGGACCAAAACAAGGAAGGCTTTAAGCTAGAAGCTAGGAGCTGAAAGCTGATAGCTGCCTTTTCCCCATGACGCAGAACACAACCATTGCCGTAGCCATGTCCGGAGGGGTGGACTCCTCGACGGTGGCGGCCATGCTCGCCCACAATGGCGATCCCGTCGTCGGGCTCACCCTGCACCTCTGGGACCAGACACGCCTTGCCGGGCGTCACGGCATTCCCGATGCGCCCAAGGCCGGCCGCTGCTGCTCGCTCGACGATGTCTACGACGCGCGCCGCGTAGCCGAGCAGCTCGGCATTCCTTACTACGTCGTCAACCAGGAAGACCGCTTCGAGCGCGACGTCGTGCGCCCCTTCGTCACGGAATACATGGCTGGCCGCACGCCGATTCCCTGCTCTCTCTGCAACAACCACCTCAAGTTCGACCAGTTGCTGCAGACAGCGCGAAGCATCGGCGCCGGCCGCATTGCCACCGGCCACTATGCGGTCAACGAGTACGACCCTGCCCGCGGCCGCTGGATTCTCAAGCGCCCGGCAGACCAGGCCAAGGACCAGACCTACTTCCTCTTCGGCCTCACGCAGGAGCAGTTGGCCCACACGCTGTTTCCGCTAGGCCGGCTCACCAAGCCGGAGGTGCGCGAAACCGCCCGCCACCGCGGCCTCACGCTCGCGGAAAAGCCTGACTCGCAGGAAATCTGCTTCATCCCCGGCGGCGACTACAAGCGCTTTCTCGCCGCGTACCTTGAAGAGCAGGGCGAAGAGGCGCCGGAAACGGCCGGCGAGCTGGTCGCCTCGAACGGCGAAGTCATCGGCCGCCACGACGGCATCTCCAACTTCACCGTCGGGCAGCGCAAGGGCCTTGGCGTGGCCTCGCCTTCCCCGCTTTACGTCCTTCAGATCGATCCGGCAAGCCATCGCGTCACAGTCGGCGCCGATGCCGAGCTCGCCACGCGCACCCTTCGCGCACGGCGCCTCAACTGGATCAGCATTCCCGAACTCACCGCTCCCATGCGTGTCCGCGCCAAGATCCGCCATCGCCACGAGCCTGCCTGGGCTACGCTCGAGCCTGCCGGCGAAGATGAAGTGGTTGCCACCTTCGATGAGCCGCAGCGCGCCGTAACGCCAGGCCAGTCTGCCGTCTTCTACGATGGTGACGAAGTCGTAGGCGGCGGCTGGATCTTCTGATTCCGGTCCTCTGATTCCGCTCTATTTCGGCCGCTGCATATCGAACCGGTCGCGCGTGCGTATGTAGCTTGGACCGCCCATGCGCCCAATCGCTCTCAGCTCGTCGGGATCGATCTTGTAGGTGTCGAGCAGCACGCTTTCGAGAATATGAAAACGAATTACCTCGCCAAGCACCAGATTGCCGCCGCCAGGCTTGTCGCTCACTTCGATAATCTGCCGCAGACGGCATTCCATCTGCACTTTGCTCTCAGCCACACGCGGCGGCTTCACCAGGTCGCTGGGCAAAGGCGTCAGTTTTGAAAGCTCGAACTCATCCACGTCGGGAGGCGCTTCGGCAGCCGTCAAATTCATCTGCTCGGCAATCTCTTCTGAAACGATGTTCACCACAAATTCGCCCGTCGCCCGAATGTTGTCCAAAGTGTTCTTTTGCGGCAACGGCCCGCTGCGCACTGCGGAGCAGAAGCAGACCACCGGCGGATTGGTGCTGCACCCGGTGAAGTAGCTGAACGGGGCAAGGTTTCTCACCCCCGCCGCGTCAACCGTGGAGACAAAGGCAATCGGCCGCGGCACAATCGCGCCAATCATCAACTTGTACAAATCGGAAGGCTTATGGTCCGCAGGATCGAAAACACGCATGGGCTCTCTCGCAAATACACGAGGCGCCGGCCGGCGTCATTGTGCCGGACGGCGCCTCGAAGAAAATCATCCTAGATGAACATGTCGCTGCCGCCTCGCGGACGAGGAGGGCTTTGAGCTGCAGTCGAGTTGCGCAACGAATCAACAATCGCTTTTGCGGAAGCAACAACGCCCGCGAATTGCCGAAGAGGCTTGCTCACGGTTTCGCTCACGGTCGACCCGGCCTGATCCACCCTATTCAGCAGCCGCGACGACATATCGTCAACGCGGGCTGAGAGACGGCGCACACGCTCGGCAACCTCTGAGCTGGTCTGCTCCAGTTCGTGAGCCTGGTTCCGCAAACTTTGCGTAAAGTCAGCAACATCCCCCACGGCCGATTCCAGCTTGGGGCTGGTCTTGCCCACCAGTTTGCGCAAATCGAAGACGATCGGCATCACGGAAGAGCGAATATCCTCAATCTCGTCTTTCAGACCCTTGGCAAGCTTGGCAAATCCGAAGAAGAGCATCAGCATCACGAAGAGCTGCGCCACCATGGCCGCGACAACGATGACCAGAACCACAATCACGAAAAGTTCAAAACTGGAGCTTGACATAGGTTCACACTCACCCTGCGGGCGGCAGAGCCCGCGCAGATTCGTTAGATGCGCTTCCCCGCAGCGGAAAGCCTTGTAATCGCAGCCCGGGCGAGGAGTGTGCTGCTTCTCCTGCACCCGGCTGCGGAACGGATTTTCGGGGAAAAAAGAAAACCGGATTCAAATCAGAGCAGGAGAACGCCGAGCCGTGGCTCAACACTGCTCCGCTCAAAGCTGCTCCTTGGGCTCGGGAGATCCTGAATCCCCTACCGTGGTCCGGTATGCCTGACGCCCCGCATCCACTGCGGCGGAAACACGATTCTGCTGGTCGGAGACAAATCCCTTGCCCTTTTCCACGAATTCTTCCCACTGTACCCGGCCACGATCGACGGCCTCACGGCCCCGGTCGACGTATTCGCCCATCTGCTCCTTGCTTTTGTCCACCAGCGCGTTGACCTCGTCCGCCGCCTCACGCGTCCGTACACGCAGATATTCTTTCCCTTCCCGGGCACTGTTCGCCAACTCTTCGCGCGTCTCACGGCCACTCTTGGGAGCGTACAGTACGCCCACCAGGGCGCCAATACCGATTCCGGCCATAAACCAGGCCAATCCGTACGATTTCGTTTCTTCTGCCATGACGATGTATCTCCTCTCGTTCAACTTCAAAAATCGTTACGTAACAAATAATCCGCCGGTTTCAAACAAATTTCCCACCCCAAACGAGCTGGGGGCCTGATGGGCCTAAACCGGCGAAAAGCTGACGCTTATCCCCATCTCCTCGCCGCAAAGCGAAGATAAAAGGCACATGCGCCAAGCCGGCCGCAAGTCTATTGTCGCTCAAAATACCATTTTCGAGTCAAAAATCGTTTTGATTTCCTAGCGGCCGGGTCCCCCGCAGCCGCATGTATGTGCCAAAACCTCCGCAAAATGCATAGCTTCGCGACGCCCCAGTTGCGCAATTTGCTCGCGGCAACTGAAGCCGTCAGCCACAACCATGGTCAACGGCCCCGCCGTCTTCACTGCTGGCAAAAGTCCGTCATTCGCAATGGCCTTCGAAACCTCAAACTTCTCCGCCTCGAAGCCGAACGGCCCCGCCATGCCGCAGCAGCTCGCTTCGATGGGCTCTACCGCCGCGCCCGCCGCGCGCAGCAGAGCGATCTCGCTTGCCGGACCGCCAAAAACGGCTTTATGGTGGCAATGGCCGTGGATGAGGATATGCGCCCCGTCCAGCCGGCCGGCAACAAAATCGGGAGCCTTGGCCGCAAGCCAGTCGGCCAGCAGCCACACCTGGCTGCTCAGGCGGCGCGCCCGGCTGTCGTTGGGGAAAAGCTCCAGCAGCTCGTCCTTGAAGACGCTCGCGCAGCTAGGCTCAAGAAAGATAAACGGAAGCCCTGCTTCAATTTGCGGGGCCATCCGGTCCAGAACCCGTGCCAGGTAATCGCGCGCGGCATCCAGCAGGCCAAAATCGTACAGCGGTCGCCCGCAGCAAATATGCCCCCGCGGAACATCCACCTGAAATCCCGCCTCCATCAAAACGGTTTCGGCAGCAGTCAAGGTCTTCGGGTGGTAGTAGTTATTCCAGGTATCGGGCCACAGAACCACCAGCCCATCCACCACCAGTCCATCCGCCACCAGTCCATCCGTGGATCCGCCGCCATTTACTCCCATGGTTCCCTTGCCAGACGCCATCCACTCCTTCTGGTAGCTCTGCCTCGCCAGTCGCGGCATCTCGCGCTCACTCGCAATCCCGGCAAGATGCTTCACCAGCGGACTCGTTAGCGGACCGCTCAGCAGTGCGTTGGTCAGTGACGGCACAAGCGATCCCCAGCGCGCCAGCCGGTCGGCGAAACCGAAGATGTAGTGATGCAGCGGATGCGCGCGGCCCTTGTAGTGCTGGGCCAGAAACTCGGCCTTGTAAGCCGCCATGTCCACCTGCACCGGACACTCCGTCTTGCAGGCCTTGCAACTCAGGCAAAGCGAAAGCGCTTCGTAAACAGCCTTGCTCTTGAAGCCGTCCTCGCGCAGCGCGCCCGCAAGCATCTCCCACAACAGCCGCGCGCGCCCGCGCGTCGAGTGCTTTTCGTCCCCCGTCGCGCGATAGCTCGGGCACATCACGCCGCCCTTGGTATTGCGGCAGGCGCCAACCCCCACGCACCGCTCTGCCGCGTTCTCAAACGAGCCATGATCGGCGGCAAACACAAAATGCTTGTCCGGTTCCTGCGGCGCGCGTCCGCCTTCTCCCTCAATCGGGTGGCGAATATTCTCAAGCGGATCGTAGACGCGCACCGCATCCGACAGCTTACCCGGGTTCATCCGGTTGTCCGGATCCCAGAGCTTCTTGAATGTCCTGAAGGCCTCAACCAGCTCCGGCCCATACATCTTCGGCAGCAGCGCGGCACGCGCCTGCCCGTCACCATGCTCGCCTGACAGCGAACCGCCAAAGCTCAGCACCAAATCCGCGGCGCGATCCAGAAATTCCCTGAATTTGCGCAGCCCTTCAACAGTCTTGAGATCGAAATTGATGCGCAGGTGTGCGCATCCCTGTCCGTAATGCCCCCAGATCGGGCTGCGGTATCCAAATTCCGTCATCAGCGCCGTGAGCGCGCGCAGGTAGTCGCCCAGCCTGGCTGGCGGAACGGCTGCATCCTCCCATCCTTCCAGCCCATTCGGCTCGCCAGGAATAAAAACATTCCCTGCCAGCGCGGTGTCGCGAATATGCCAGATGCGCTTTGCATCCTCCGGCGTATGAATCTTCGCATAGGGATTTCCAGGCCACGACGGTGCCTCGCTCGCCAGCTTTTCCGCCTTCTCCATGGCCTCACCGGCGGTCCACGCTCCCATCTCCACCAGCAGGAATCCCCCCGCCTGCGGCAGCAACTCCATGTCGCCCACATTGATGCCCTTCTTGCGCATAAAGCTCACCAGCATCCCATCGAAACCCTCCAGCCCGATGGGACCATGTTCCAGCGTGAGCATCACGGCGTCCGCCGCCAGAAAAGCATCCGGGAATGCAAGCACCACCAGCACGCGATAGGGTGGGCTGGCCGTTAGATTTAGCGTGGTAGAAACAATGTTGGCGCAAGTCCCTTCCGATCCCACCAGCGCGCGCGCCACGTTGAAGCCGTTTTCGTCCAGCAGTTCGTCCAGGTTGTACCCGGAAACGCGCCGCGGAATACGCGGATACTTCTTCCGGATCAGCTCGGCATAGCGCTCGCGCAACTGCTTCAGGCCGGCGTAAATCTCGCCCACGCGTCCGCCGCCGCGGATCAGCGCTTCAAGCTGCTCCGCACTGGTCCGTCCCACAGTCATGCGTGTCCCGTCATAAAGCACCAGATCGAGCGACTCAACGTTGTCCACCACCTTGCCGGCAAGCAGCCCATGCACGCCGCAACTGTTGTTGCCAATCATGCCGCCCAGCGTGCACCGGCTGTGCGTAGCCGGATCGGGTCCGTAAGTCAGGTGGTAAACCTCCGTGGCGTCGCGCAGCCGGTCGAGAACCACGCCGGGCTGCACACGCGCCAGTTTGGCTTCGGGATCGATCGACTCGATCTTGTTCATGTACCGCGAGTAGTCAAAGACCACGGCCACATTCGCACACTGCCCGGCCAGGCTCGTGCCGCCCCCACGCGCCAGAACTGCGGCGCCGGTCTCGCGGCACGCGGCCAGCGCCGCCTCCACATCGGCGGCGTCGCGCGGCAAAACCACGCCTACCGGAAGCTGCCGGTAGTTGGAGGCATCGGCGGCATAAAGCGCGCGCGAACCCAGGTCGAAATGCACCTCGCCGCGCATCGTCGCCTTCAGGCGCGACTCCAGTTCGCGATGCGCCGCAAAGCGCTCATGCTCGAGCGGCGGAAGGTTGCTGAGAATGGAAAAGGATGGCTTGCTAACGCTGGAAGTGCTCACGGTGGAATAGTAGCGCGTTTGCGCCCGCACGTGCTGTGACCACAGCGGTTCTCCTTCAGGCGTGAACTGGATCGCGTGACCACTCGCGCAGCCAAGCCCGCGCAGCGGGCAAAGACGGTAGCCCCAGGCGCAAGTCTGGGGACGAAGTCTCGTTTCGCGTAATCAGCCCCCACCGGGGGCGTAAGACCCGGTCGCTTTCGACTCGCTGAATATCAAACGGCCTGCACCTGAAAGAGAACTGCACCAGGGCCCGCTCACACTACTGTGACGGCCACTCCTCCACCACCACGCCCAGGTCGTTCAGCTCGCGAATGACCGTCTCCATCCTGCGGCGGATAGCGGGCCGGTCCTGGTTTGCGGCCTCGGGCGACTCCGCTACTGCGATCACGCGCCCATAATGCCATGCGCCCGGCGGAATCGATGCAATCGCTTTGCCCAGGTCGGCATAGCGTAGTTGAAGCTCCTGGCGGCGGGCCCCTTTCGGCCGCAGCATGGTTCCATCGCCATAGCTGCTGATCTCGTCATCCGGAAGAACAATGCGCAGATCGAGCGTCTTCACGCGCACGGTAAGGAACGGATTCTGCCACTGGCTGGGGTCGTGCACGTCCACATAGAGGCTCTTTGTGGGTACAGGAATCAGTGCAAGCTCGGTGCGTTCCTTGTCCTGTTTGGCAGCCGTCGCCTGGGCCTTGTGCTCGGCGTTCACAGCGTTTCGAGCCACGCCATCCACAGCCTGTTCTCCCTTGTGGCAGCCAAAAACAGGCGCCAGAAGCATCAGAGCCACTGCGGCAAGCGCGCCAATTCGCAAGCGGAAAGTCACCCGAAAAGAATATCAGGACCGCGGCTTGGCAAGCGCCGTCCAGGTGAAGCCCGTCACAGCACCACCCCGGCTTCCGTGCTAACTCTAGTTTCCAGAATTCCCTTCCGGAATGATTGGAAACGGAGACGGCAATGAGCAGCAAAATCGTGGCAATCGTCGGCAGCTACCGCAAGGGAGGCACCATCGACACCGCCGTGAAGGCGGTGCTCGAGGGCGCCCGCGAACAGGGAGCCGAAACCGAGACGGTCTACCTCACGGAGCAGCACATCGAGTTCTGCCGCAACTGCCGCGAGTGCATGCAGGCCACCGGCCAGCAGCGCGGTAAATGCCCGCAGCACGACGACATGGAACCCATCCTCGAAAGGATTGAAGCTGCTGACGCCGTGGTGCTCGCCTCGCCCGTCAACTTCTACAATGTGACGGCCATCTTCCGCAGGTTTCTCGAACGCACGGTCGGCTTCGCCTACTGGCCATGGGGCCAGAATGAGCCGCGCATTCGCATAAAGCGGCAGCCGCGCAAAGCAGTCCTGGTGGCCTCGTCCGCCATGCCCGGTTTCCTCATTCCTCTCGCAACCGGAGCCCCGCGCGCGCTTCGCGCTGCAGCCACCACCTTGGGAGCCAAACCCATAGCCAGGCTCTGGATTGGATTGGCCGCGCACGCCCCGCATGTGCACCTTTCGCCGCGGACACTGGACCGCGCGCGAAAAGCCGGCCAGAAGCTTGCCGCTTAAAGCGGTTCTCCTTCAGATGAAAACTCGACGGCGTGACCTGTAGCGAGGTGCAGCCCGCGCGGCGGGCAAAAGATGGTAGCCCCATGGCGTCAGCCTGGGGAAAAAGGCCCAAAATCGAATGAGCAGCCCCCAACGGGGGCGTCAGATCGGACCCGGTTCCTTCCGCATAGAGAGTAATCTGCTCGCGACGGCGCAAAGCCCGCCATTTAACGCCCAAATCTCTTTTTGAGGAACGCCGCAATGCGGTGACCCCATCGATTCCGGTCTCGCTCCGTTTTCAAATTTCTGCGCTGAGTCGCGAGCCCGGGCACGTACCCGCATATCCGTTTGGTTTCCGCCCCAAGCCATGGTGACAGAACCTCTTCATTCGCGGCCGCTCCCAGCCATTCGCCTATTTCAATCCGAATGAGATTATGAAGACTGGGGTCCGTACCAGCACTTTCAGAAGCATCCTCCAGATACGCGCAGATCGTTAAGATCGTGCGGAGGTCTCGCCTCTCCAGCGCGGCTTCTAATGTAGGAATAAGCAGTGAGCCGAAAACCAAATACGCGGGAGCCTCTTCCCCCATGGCATCGAACTCCGATCGATACCTTGAGCGCATCTCCGGAAATCGTTCGAACAGTTCGGCAACCGCTGTTTCATAAGTCATTTCAAGATAATAGATCCATAAAGATCTTCCGATGCAGCCCCTGAATCACTTCCCAATCAAACTCCGCGCAATCGAATCCAGCACGCCATTCAGAAAATTGATTGACTCGGTCGCCGAGTAGCGCCGGCTGATCTCCAGCGCTTCATTGATGACAATCGGAAACGGCGTGCCCTTGAAGGCCAGCATCTCGCCTACAGCCACGCGCAGCAGGTTGCGGTCCACAGCCGCCATCCGCTCCAGCCGCCAGTGGCGCGAGTGCGCAACGATCAACTCGTCGATCTCCTCGCGGCGCTCGACGGCCACACGAAAGAGATCCTCTGCAAAGCCGCGTACCTCCGGCTCCACCGGATCCCCCGACTTCCAGAACGTGGTGCGAACCTGGTCGGCTGTCTGCTTGCCAACATCTGCCTGAAACAGCATCTGCATCGCCAGTTCGCGGGATTTACGGCGCGGTCCAGAGCTCAATCGGCGCCGCCTTCAGTCAGCTTGCGGCGCAGGCTCACCATCTCGATGGCAGCACCCGCAGCTTCAAACCCCTTGTTGCCTGCCTTCACGCCGGCGCGGTCCAGGGCCTGCTCCAGCGTCTCGCAGGTCAGCACTCCAAAGCTGTGAGGAATACCGGTCTCCTGCTGCGACTGGCCAATCCCGCGCGCAACCTCGTTGTAAATAGCCTCGTAATGAGCCGTTTCGCCGCGCAGCAGTACAC
The DNA here is from genome assembly GCA_963830225.1 of uncultured Acidobacteriota bacterium. GTDB lineage: Bacteria > Acidobacteriota > Terriglobia > Terriglobales > Acidobacteriaceae > Telmatobacter. The sequence goes on from CAWHLO010000004.1 coordinate 239,450, forward strand.
CCAGCGGTATCACGGCGTCCACGCGCCCTGACTCGGCCAGCGTGCGCGCCGCGGCGGGAATCTCCCACGCTCCGGGCACGCGCACCACTTCGATCTCCGCGCGGCTCGCCCCGCTGCGCAGCAACGCATCCAGCGCGCCTTCCAGCAGCCGCTCGGTGATCACCGCATTCCAGCGCGCCACCACAATCCCAAACTTCATCCCGGCCGCGGAGAGATCTCCCTCCACCGCCACCGGCTTGCCCTTCACCGGATCGGTCCAGGCCCAGAATCCAAAGACAAAGCCCGGCTCCGGCTCGACCGTAAAGATGCGTGATTTCCAATGCGTTTCCGTAATCGGCGAAAGCCGCGCAGCGGCCGCATCACCACCATGGGCCTGCAGCCACACCTCCGCGGCCTGATGCACGGCATCCAGCGCGGTCACTTCCACCAGCACATCGGCAGGCGCAATAAAGCGGCCATCCACAAACTCAAGATTGCCAAGCGGCGCCAGAAACGCTGCGCCTCGGCTGTCTGGTTCCTTCCATCCCTTGCCCGGCGCAAAACCCAGCGCATCAAAGAACGAGGCCAGACCGTCATAAGCCGCCGCGCTTCCGGCAGGACGCAAGAAGGAAATTCCTTTGATCATGAATTGATTCTATCGTGTACCGCCGCCCAAATACCTCGGCTCCCCATCCTTGCGGTCCAGGAAAATTCCGCAACAATGGAGAGCCGTAGGAACTGCAACACATGCCAGAAGGACTATGTTGTGGAGCGCGGCACCACGCTGATCGCAGTGGCCGGCACAATCTTCGAGGAACCCGTATAAGTACAGCCCGCATCCGTCCCTCCCGCTGACACCGGAGTGCAGGCAGGAAGATTGGGACTGATCTGCTGTGTATCCGTCGGCGGATTCGAGGTGCTCACATTCTTGGGAATGTTGATGAGGTGAATCTCGTCGTCGCCCGCCGTGGATACAAAGAACGTGTTGTCGTCGGGACTGAAGGTTCCCGTCAATGGCGCCGTAATCATCGAGGCATTGGCGCCCCCGAAGCTGACGTAGCCCAACTGACCTGGCGTGCTGCCGACCGCGGGAATGTAGTAAGGCAGTTGCGCGCCCGGCGTGTCCCCCTTGTAGGTCAGGAACGCAAGATCCGAAACCGGCGACGGCACAATCTGATCCAGCGATGTGGCAGAAATGCTCACATTCAACTGCGGATTCAAACTTGAAGGAATCGGAAGCGGCTGCATCGTCTGCACCTGGCTTGAGCCGGTGCCCGTTGTGGTCACTTGGCAGGCGGTCGTCGGAATCGTCACTCCGATGTCGTCAAGAGTCACGGCGCCGGAGGTTGTGTCGATTCCCGCCCCAAGAATATGCTTCCCGCCGGTAGTCGCAGCCAGAACGTTGGTCTCGGCGTTCACCGTGCCCACCTGCGGATATTCCTGGAGGGTGGAGCCATCCCCCACGGTTCCGGTGGGGCACCAGGTGTGGACAACGGTTGAACTCCCGCTCAAAAATGCGCCCACGCTGGGAACCGTGATCGCCAGGCTCTGCGCGCCGCCCGAACCATCCAGGCTGTAAGTCGTCCAGCCCGTGTAGTCGTTGTAGACATACAGTCTGTTGGTGTGGCCGGTAATGCCCTTTGCCGCGTCGTTGGCTGATGCGCTGTCCACGATATACAGCGTCTTCGAGTCAGGCGTCCATTCTGCCGCCACGCCAAGACCGCCGAACGTAAGCGCGTTCCCCGCTGCCGGATTGTAGAGATAGAAGAGCTGGCGGATCGGGTCGTTGACAAGCACCATTGAGTTGTTGGGTGCAACCGCCAGAACCACGCCCGGCACACCTGGAACCTGCTTCGTAAGAGAGTCTGTGGCGGTGCTGTAGATCATCAGTTCCCGCGGCGATCCAAAGTAGAGACTGTGACCTCCCTGGTCCATCACCATCGAGTTCGGCACGTAAGGCAGCCGCACCGTAGAACCCAGCGTGTTGGTCAACATCTGGTAGGGAACAAAGTACTGTGACTTGCCCGGAGACGCGAACCATACAAAGTTGCTGGTGGTGCCCGGTGTAGTCACTCCAACCGGGTTCGATGCAACGGAGGTTCCCGTACCGTTGAACCCAATCTCGTTAATCGGCGACGGATTGCACGCCGGCGGCTGGCAAACGGCCGTAATGGAAGCCACACCTGGAAAACGCGTCGAAATGGCGCCGCCGGAACCGGCAAGGATATTGATCGGATTCGTTGACTGGTAATCGAGCGACAAGCCCGTAATGGTATTGCCCTTGGTGTCCGTCACGGTGGTCGACAGGTTCTGCTGTACGCCCTGCGTGATAACCCCGCTGGTGTCGCCATTGGCCAGCGTCACGCTGATCTTCTTCGGCGGGCACGTGGAAAAGTAACCGGCCGACGAACCCGACCCGGCAATGGAGGCCGTGATGGCCGTGGTCCCGGGCATCTGGGCGGTGATCTGGTTGTTGGTGCTGTCGATCTTGGCCACGTCGGCGTTGCTCACGCGGAAACTGAGCGTGCCGATCGAAGACTCGCAGGTGGGAATGTCTGCCATGGTCAGGCCCGACGGCAGCGGGCACGCTGGATTAGTGGTCCCGGCCGGGGCGCAGAGCAGTTCCTGCTGGCCATTCGACCCGCTGAAGCACGCCTGCGCATCCAGTTGTGCCGTATCCGTCTGCGATAGACACGACTGCGGCCCCACAAGCGTCACCGATGTAACCGGCGCGTGCACATAGACGGCCACCGGGTTTGAAGTCACCGAGTCGGCTGAAGCCGTGATGTAGGCAACCGAATAAGGCAGCCCCTTTGTATCCGGCGCCGGATTGGGCGCCTGGCAGATCGTGTAGTCGGGAATACCGCCACCGCTGTTGCGGTTCCACGTTCCGGCGCAAATGTCGCCCCTGGGAGAGATATCCACCAACTGGTTGTTGGTGGTGCCATAGGAGTACTGGTTCGACCCAACCGAGGCTGATGCGCCCGTGCAGGTATAGGCCGAAGGCAACGTTGCCTGCCGTGTCTGCCCGTATGCCAGCGAGATGCCGCCGATCTGCGGCTGCATAATGATCGAGGTGACCGCCGTGACCGGCTCGCCGTAGCCGTTCGTAACACGGCAATACTTTGCTGCCGGGTTGCGCGTACACCCGGTAATGGATATCCCGGCTGGAACTGCCAGGCCCAACACACAAACAAGCGTCAAAAACCGCCGCATGAATCCTCCCCGTCCCGCCTGATCGAACTGCGGAACGGTCTGTTCCAATCCGTCAGAAAAATTTGAGTGACAGCCGTGCGACTCCGCATACAGCTGGCTGGATGAACACTCGTCCTATGTCTCCAAAAAAGCAGTGTATCAGGACGGGGTCCATACCGGCACAACGCCAACCTCTGCGGTTCACTGCACTCATAGACTGACCTTGAGGCCGGTTGGAAAGCAGACCATTTCATGATCCCGGCGGCATATACCGTGCAAACCACTCCGCCGTCCGCACCATCACGTCCCGGCGATGCTCCGGGTTCACAAATCCGTGGCCCTCATTCGGATACACCACCAGCTCCGTCGGCACGCCCAGGTCCCGCAGCGCATGCCAGTACTCATACGACTGCGGCGCCGGACATTCCCCGTCGCGGTCCCCCACCAGCACCAGCGCCGGCGTATGCGCGTGCGTAATAAAGTGGATCGCCGAGCTCTTGGCGTACACCGCCGGATCCATGTAAACCGAGGCCCCGAAAAACGGAATCATCCACTCGTCAATGGAGTTTTCGCCGTAGTAGCTCAGCCAGTCTGAGATGCCGGCCCCGGCCACCGCCGCCTTGAAGCGCTGCGTCTGGGTCGGCGCAAACATGCTCATGAATCCGCCGTAGCTCCAGCCCATAATGCCCACGCGGTTCGGGTCGATCGGATACTTCGCCTCCACACTGCTCACGCCGGCCAGAATGTCGCGCAGGTCGCCATAGCCAAAGTCCTTGCGGTTGGCCTGCGTAAACGCCTCGCCCTCGCCAAAACTCCCGCGCGGATTGGGCCGCAGCACAAAATAGCCCAGCGCCGAGAACGCAGACGGGCTCAGCATGCTCCCCGCCGTCCAGGAAGGACGCACCGCGGCAGCCGGCCCGCCGTGCACCTCCACAATCAGCGGGTATTTCTTCGCCGGATTGTAATCCACAGGCAGCGACAGCCAGCCCTGAACGTGAAACCCCTCATTGGTCCACTCCAGCGACACGGATTTACCCCACGCCGGCGTCACCCCGTCGTTGAAATGAGAGATCTGCGTCGCGCCCGGAAATTCGCCTCCTGCCGCAGCCGTGCTTCCCGGCCTCGCCGTGTAAATCTCCATGGGATGGTCAAACGTGCTGCCGGCAAAGACAAAAACAGAGCGGTCCGCCGTCGTTGAAAGGCTCAGTTCCATGCGCCCGTCGCTCGCCGTGCCGGGAAAATGAAAAACCGGCGCCGACACAGCCGCCGCGCCTCCGCCGTGCAGCGTAAGCCGCACAAGCTGGCAGCTACCGCCGGCAATCTCGTTGGTATAAATAGCGCCGTCGCCGTCCCACGTAATCCACGCCGGCGTCGCCCGCAGCCCCGGCGTCACATCGTGGGGCTCGCCGCCGGCGGTCGAGACCACCCAAACATCGCCGCCCGTCACCCCCTGATCGCTCATCAACCCGCCAATAAACGCAATGCTCTTCCCATCCGGCGACCACCGCGGCACCGCAATCTGCAGCCCGTGCAGCGGGCCCGCAACCGTCGACGGATTCACCACCGTCCTCGGAACGGCCTTCCCAATCCCCTGCGCATAAAGCTTGGCAACCCACCAGTTGTTCTCACCCGGCGGCTTCGCGGCAATATACGCCAGCCGCTTTGAATCCGGTCCCCAGTTGAACTCGTACACGTGCAGATCCGCAGGTGAAACAAACGTGGGCGCAACCGGCTTCTGCGCATCCGCCGCCACCATGGCGATGCGCTGCACCGCTGTAGCCTTCTCGCCAATCACGCCGGTCGGCAGAGGCTGCGCCGCCAGCGCTCCGGCCGGGCGCATCGACCCCGGAACATAAAGAAACGCGATCTGCGCCCCATTGGGCGAAAACGCCGGAGCCTGTACATAGCCGCTCAACTCCGTCAGCCGGCGCGCCTTCCGGCCGTCAAGGTGCGCAATATACAGATCGTCCTGCTGCCCCGGGTGGGCGCAATCGGAGAAGAACGCGATAGCCTCGGAATCCGGCGCCCACGTCATGTCGCCCTCTCCGCACTGGTGCTCTCCCTCACCCGCAATCACAATCGGCTTCTTCGCCATGTCGTCCAGCGGAGTCACATAAATCTCTGACCCGTGATCCGAACCACCGATCCAGGCAATCCGCTTGCCGTCCGGCGAAACGGCCACCTGGCCAATCCCCACTCCGCGATTCAGGCTGCTCAGAACGCTTTCGATGTGCTCGCGCGCGGCGGGCGAAATCGCGCCGGCACTCTGAGCCGCCGCCGAAACAGAAAACGCAAGCCCAACGGCAACAACCGCCGTCAGCATGGAGAAGCAAGATGCCTTGCGGGCACAAAGCGGGCGCATGAAAAAATGCTAACAGCAACCCTCAGAGTTCAGCCGCCAGCGGCAAACCGGCACAGGGCAATCGCATAGAGGATATTTGTTAGCTTCCGTGGTTCCGATCTGCTTGCGCCGTAGGCGCAATGTTCATTAGCCCAGCGTTTCAACGCTGGGAAAGCGGCGGAAAACACCTCGGAGCCCCGGAGGGGCGGCGCAAAAAAGGCGGGTGCAGCCAGAACTACCCGTTCATGCGATTGCCCTGCCAACCGGCAAAACGCCGCTGCACGCATTCAGTCGTTCCCTTGCTCACCAGCCGCCTTCCTCCTGCATCAGCCACTCAAGCGGAACTCAACCCGCGGCAAGCTCCGGCCACAATCCGCTAATCGGCCCCACGACCGGCAATGGTTACTGTTGTTAAAAAAATACCCAGAATTCATATGACTGCGAAATTTGCTCGGAGTAGAATGAAGACTCCCCCCCACACCTCGATCAGTGAGGTGTTTTTCAGCGCACTCGAAGACCTTTACGGCTCCAGAACAGGAGCACGACGAATCTCAATCCCTGCACTAATTGGGCAAAGCAGCAGAAAATGAGGAGTCCAATATGCGAACATTCCCCAATCGAATTCGGTTTATAGCCATGGCGGCCGCGGCCGCCTTCGTCACCACCGTCTTTTCCGCGTCCTGTGCGGCAGCCACTCTCTGCGTCAACACCACAGGCACCAACGGGTGTTATGACAGCATCCAGAACGCGGTCAATCACGCCGCCGACAACGATGTCATCATGGTTGCCGCCGGCACCTACAACGAAGACGTCGTCATCGGTCGCCCCCTCTCGCTGCTCGGCGCGGGCGCAGGCAAGTCCATCATTGATGCCACTGACATGGACAACGGTGTTTACATCGATGGCTACGATCACCCCGGTCTTCACAACGTTGTCGTCGCCGGCTTCACTGTCGAGAACGCCCAGTTCGAAGGCATCCTGGCCGTCAGCGCTACGCAGGTCACCATCGCCAACAACATTGCCAGTGACAATGACCGCAGCCCTGGGATTGGCTTCAAACCTCACGTACTTACAGGCTGCCCCGGCCAGCCTGCCTATGAGACAGATGAGACCGGCGATTGCGGTGGTGCAATCCACCTCATCGGGGTCTCCTGGAGCACCGTTTCCGGCAATATGGCCTCCGGCAACGCCGATGGCCTGCTGATCAGCGATGAAACCGCAATCAGCCAGGGGAATCGGGTATACGAGAACAATATGCACGACAACCCGTTGGACTGCGGCATCGTGCTTGCCTCCCATGCTCCCGCCGGATTCACCACCTTCCCCTTCCGAGCCCATTACGGCATCGTCGACAACACGATCACCAAGAACGTCTCCGAGAACAATGGAACGGAGGCTGGTGGCGCCGGCGTCGGCCTCTTCTCTGATGGGGCTGGCCAGGGAATGGTGTCCGGAAACGTCATAAGCAATAACAGACTTGTCGATAATGGCCACGCCGGCGTGGCTGTCCATTCGCACGTTGGTCCAGAGTTCGGGGCGCCCGCTGACGATTTCGCAAACAACACCATCAACGGAAATTACATCTCCGGCAATGGCCAGGAAGACGGCGACACCCTGACACCCGGCACCACCGGCATCAACATCAACAGCGGCGGCGGTGGATCTCCCATCATGGGCACCAACATTGGAGCCAACGTCATCACCAATGAGGACGTCGATATCGCCATCAACACTCCCGCCATAGTCAACGTTCACACCAACAACCTGCTTGGCGGCACTATCGGCGTGGCCAACGTCTGTGCCTTTGACAAGGCTAATTTCGCGCCAACCGCCGTCTGCACCGGAACCATCGACGCCACCCAGAACTACTGGGGTTGCAGCGCCGGCCCCAATGGCGGTGGATCCTGCAGTACTGTCCCCGATGCCTATGACTCCGGCGTCACCGATATCCCTTGGCTTTCGCACCCGGTAGCGAAAGGTCACAACAAGAACATGTATTAGGTCCTGTTCACACCACGGAGGGGGCAGGCCCATCGATCTTCTTCCCGGCCCGCCCCACCACCACCGCGGGTAATCCATCCTTGCGGCATCCGCCGCGGCGGACCGCAAGGATGGGATAACCCTCGGCCCGGCAATCTGTCTCACCCAAGGGGTGCACCCCACCCGCCGTCAACCCCACCCCCAATCAGCCCCGCCCCATCTCACCCACTTCCAGCAACTTGCCGCACCCGCCCCTTTGCCGATAATTTCCCTCACCCGGCGCACAATAAGAGTGGGTAGGACAAAACCCTCCCCCGGCTCCCGTCCCGCAACCACACGAAAGGCGAGCGCAATCCGTCGCGGCCCGTACCGCTTTGGAAAACGCGAATTTGCACGCAGATGCACAGATTTCAGACGCGAAAAACGACCCAGCCAATTGAAATAAATAAAGTTACGCAGAAAACATCGTGTTTCGGTGCAAAAAAAAGTGCAAAAAGCCACTGGGAAACTGGGTTTTGCCTCTAACCCACTGATTTCAAAACACCGCACCCCACCAATTCCCCCAGTCTCCCAGTTTCTGTGAGACTGTGAGACTGGGTGCTTTACGGCTTGTCCGCTTCCCTCACCCATGCGTCCAGAGTCACAAACCGGTGCGTCTCCCTGTATCGCGTCAGCAGAAACCCGCACGCCGTCACAGACGGTCCACGATCCCCAGCCCGCTCGCGGTGATTCCCGTCGTGCAGCACAATATTGGCCGCCCGTCCCCGCCGCGCAAGGCGATCGATCTTCCCCGCCAGCCGATCCGTGATCCGGTCCGGCGAACGCTCACTCCAATCGGTTGTCATCGCGTTCCACAACACCGGCTCAAGCCCCATCTCGCGCGCAATGCGAAAAACCGCCGGCCGCCGCCCCCCAAACGGCGGCCGGAAAAACCGTATCGGCGCCCCCGTAATCTGCTCTAGCGTCTCCTGCGAGCGCGTCAACTCTTCCCGAATCCGCCTCTCGGCGCAGCGCGCCAAATCGGGGTGATCCCAGGAGTGATTCCCAATCAGGTGTCCTCTTTCCACCACCTTGCGCACCAGCTCCGGTTCCGCCTGCGCGTGGCTGCCCAGCATGAAGAACGTCGCATGCACTCCAAGCGCAGCGAGCACATCCAGCAGAACCGGCGTCCACGCCGGATTGGGGCCATCGTCGAACGTCAGCGCCAGTTCGCCGGCCCGTGCCGGCGCCACCAGCGCACGCCCAAAAATGCGCGAACTCGGCCACCGCGACGCATAGGCAAAGCCACCCGCCGCAAGCCCTGCTGCGCCCAGTCCTGCGCATACCCCTGTCTCGATTGGTGTCAGCATCTCCGCTTATCAGTGTCCAATGCCCGCCTGTTGGATGGCAACGGAAACCGCCACCCCAAGCCCCAACCCGCCCCGCTGTGGCAACCTAGAACTTTGGAGGATTTTCCCCACGATGCCCATTGACACCGCCCCCACCACCGTTACCCAGGACATTCACGCATGGGAGGCAGGCGGAGCCGAATCCGCTGAAGCTCTTTCTGCCTGGGTTAGCGCCCGTCTTGCCGCCCACGAGGCGGCACTGGCCGCACTGCTTGCCGTCGAAGGCCCGCGCACACCCGACAATACCCTGCGCCTCTTTGATGTGGTGATTGAGCAGTTGAACCTGGCCGGAGCACAGGCCGGCATCCTGAACTCCGTTGCCGCAGACAAGGCAGTGCGCGATCAGGCGCAGCTTGAGGCGCAACGGGTAGCCATGGCAGGCAGCGCGCTGAGCCTGAACCGGCCTGTCTATGACGCACTTGCAGCCGTCAGTCTCGACGGCACAAGCCCGGCTACGCGGCACTTTGTGGAGCGCACGCTGCTCAGTTACCGCCTGGCAGGCGTAGACAAGGATCAGGCCACGCGCGAGCGCCTTCAGGCGCTCCAGGAAAAGGCCACGCGTCTGGCGCTCGAGTTCAGCCGCAACATCCAGGAGGGCGGAAAAACGGTTGAGGCGTCTCCGGCCGAGCTTGAAGGGCTGCCCGACGACTACCTGGCGCGGCATCCGGCAAAGAAAGACGAAGCCACCGGCGAGGAACGGGTGACCCTGACCACCGACCAGCCAGACATGCAACCGGTAATGACCTTTGCCGCCAGCGCGGCGCTGCGCGAGCGCATGTTCCTGGCTTACAACACGCGCGCATATCCGGCTAACAAGCAGCTCCTTCTCGATCTGCTGGCCACACGGCAGGAAATCGCTTCAGTGCTTGGCTTCCGCAGTTGGGCCGATCTTGCCACCGCCGACCAGATGATGGAATCGGCCGCCAACGTGCGCACTTTCCTGGCCAAGCTTGACGAAGCCAGCCGCGACGGTGCCCGCCGCGAGCATGAGCAGGTGCTCGAATTCGCGCGGCAGCGCCAGCCCGCTCTGGCCGCAATCGACATCACCAGCCGCGGCTACTGGTACGAGCAGTTCCGCCGCGCGGCCTTTGACTTCGATTCGCAGTCTGTGCGCCCCTATTTCCCATACGCCAAGGTTGAAGCCGGCGTACTGGACACTGCGGCTCAGCTCTTCAAGGTCGAGTTCCGCCCATCGAGCGTTCCCGCGTGGCACCCGGCTGTTTCCGTTTACGAGGTCTTTGAAGACGGCCAGCTTGCAGGGCGCTTTTATCTCGACATGCATCCTCGCGAGGGCAAGGACAAGTGGTTCTCCGCGGCGCCGGTGACCACTGGCGTGCGCGGACGCTATCTGCCTGAGGCAGCGCTTATCTGCAACTTCGCCGGCGGCCAGGCGGGTGATCCCGGACTGATGCAGTACTCCGATGTGGTCACGTTCTTCCACGAGTTCGGCCACCTGATGCATGCCATCCTGGGTGGGCACACGGAATGGGCGGGCCTTTCCGGCTTTGCGACGGAAGGCGATTTCATCGAGGTTCCTTCGCAAATGCTGGAGGAGTTCTTCCGCGACGAAAAGCTGTTGCAGGCCTTTGCCAAGCACTACAAGACCGGTGAAGTCCTGCCTTCGGAACTGATCCGAAACATGAAGAGGGCAGGCTCATTCGGCCGCGCAGACTGGATGCGTTCGCAGCTTTACTACACAACGCTTTCGCTCGACCTGCACGATCAGGATCCTGCCGGAATCGATCTTGACGCCATGACGAAGCAGCTCTATCAATCGCTGCAACCCTGGACGTGGTTCGAAGGCAACCGCATGTATGCAAGCTTCGGCCATCTCACCGGCTACTCATCGAACTACTACACCTACGCCTTTGACAAGGTGATCGCGCTCGATTTCTTTGCGCAATTCGACCCATCCGATCTGCTGGGTTGCGAAGCTGGCGCACGGTATCGCAAGACAGTACTGGAGCAGGGCGGGTCAAAGCCCGGCCGCGAGATGGTACGCGATTTTCTCGGCCGCGATGAGGAATTTGCCGCGTTCAGCAAGTGGCTGAATGAGGAGTTTGAAGTGGTTAACACCGACCGCGCGTGATAGGTGCTGCATCAGCCGGGTGCGCTCATTTATCTTGAGCCGGAAGTCAAATTCACATCACGGAGCTGCCTTAGACCACTATGCCTACCTTTGCCGCCATTGACGTCGGTTCCAACTCCGTCAGGCTCAAAATCGCCAAGGTTGTTGCGCACCGGTTGAAGATACTGGCTGAGGATCGCGAAGTAACGCGCCTGGGAGCCAGCGTCTTCGATACAGGGCTGATCTCGCCTGAGGCGATGGCTGCCACGCTGCGCGCGCTCAAGCGCTTTCAGCGCGCCGTGCAGGCCCACGGAGCCGATCGCATCCGCATTGTAGCCACGTCCGCCATGCGCGATGCGCGCAATGCGGCAGCCTTTCAGGCATGGGTGAAGGCGGAGACGGGCTGGAATCTTGAGGTCATCTCAGGACTGGAAGAGGGCCGGCTGATCCATCTGGGGGTCACGGGAACCGAGCCCGGCGCAGGTGGCCGCGTGCTACTGGTAGACCTGGGCGGCGGAAGCTGCGAGATCACGCTGTCGGAGCACAAGCGCATCAAGGAGACTGTGAGCCTGCCGCTGGGCGCGGTGCGTTTGACAGAAGATTTTCTCCAGACTGACCCGGCGCCGCCCGACGGTCTGGCGCGGATGCGTCAGCTCATCGCCCGCGAGCTGCGGCGTGCGCACCGCAAGATTGATCCGGGACGCGTATCGCTGGTCGTCGCCACGTCAGGTACGGCCGCTGCGCTTGCCGAGGCCTGCAAGATTGCAGCCAAGCAAGGGAAAAATGGAATCCGCGCAGGGCGCAAAGTGTCTGGGCGCGTTACAGCCAAGTCCGCCGCCGCGGCCCGTGCCGCAGCTTTGAACGGCATCGCCGATTCGCGCGCCGTACGCAAGCTTGCCCACCGGTTGGCGAAGATGTCGCTGCCGGAACGGGAGATGGTGCCGGGCATCGGCCCGCGGCGCGCAGAAATCATTGTGGCTGGCGCGGAAGTTTATGCAGAGCTTCTGGAAAGCTTCGGGCTGTCCGGTTTCCGCTATTCGCCGCTGGGCCTGCGTGACGGCATTCTGGAGCAGATGCTGGCGGCACAGGACGCCCGCGCACTGGTACACCGCGAGTTCGAGCACGAGCGTTGGGAGAGCGTACTGGCCACGGCGCGGGGCTACGGCGTAGATCTGCGCCAGGCTGAACCGGTGCGTGCTCACGCCGTACAGCTCCTTCGCGCATTGAAGACGCTGCATCAGTTGCCGGCGGAGTACGAGGGGTGGCTCGCCGCAGCCGCCATCCTGCGCGATACCGGCAAGTTCATCAATCACCAGGGGCACCACCGGCACACGCAGTACATCGTTTCCAGCTCAGAGATTTACGGCTACACGCGGCTTGAACGAACCATCGTTTCGGCCATTGCGCGTTACCTGGGCAAGAGCCGTCCGCAGCCGGGCGATCGCGCGCTGCGCAACATTCCGCCCGAGGAGCACATCCACGTGCATAGCGCCGTGGTGCTGCTTCGGCTGGCCGTGGCGCTCAACCAGGACCGCGCCTCGGACGTCCTGCGCGTGGCAGTGAAAATCTATCCAAAGCGCGTCTATCTGGAGCTTGAGCCAGGACGCACCGGAGCCGAGCTGGAGCTGTGGTCGCTGCGCAAAGAAGCTGATTATTTCCGCGAGGTCTTCGGGCGCGAGCTCTTTGTCACGCTGGCATAAATGGCGCGTGCTGTGCGCGGATCGATGAGCCACTGCAGTCGCGCTGGATGCTTGTCGAGGTCAATACGCGCAATGGAGGCCTTGCGCATGCGCACGCTCGCGCCGCCGTTACCAGTGATCAGCCGGCCAAGGAACTGGAAGGCATTGGGATTGTGACCCACGGCCAGCACGGCGTCGCGGTCGGCGTAACGGGTCAGCATCGTCTGAAATTCCCTGAAGGTACCATCGGGAGCCAGCGCATCAGAGATCTCCACTTTGCCCTCGAAGCCCAGCTCCGTACCGACAAATTGAGCCGTTTGCAAAGCTCGCTTCAGCGGGCTTGAAACAATAGTGTCGATGGGCGCCTTGAGCGCGGCCAGCACTCGCGCCATCAACATACACTGCTCCTTACCTTCCTTCACAAGGCCGCGTTTGGCGTCAACAAAAGGATTGCCGCGCGAAACCCCCGCATCGGCATGGCGCATAAGGTAGAGGATCATTGCAATAAGTCCGGCGGGACCAGAATGGTGATCCCGCCGGTTCGAATAGAAGAGATTTTAACACGACTGTAATATTTCTATTTTGACTGCAGCGGTGTCACTAGAACTGGAAGCGTGCGCCGATCTGCAGGAAGCGTGCGTTGTACTGGGAGGTTGACTTGCCGAAGCTGCCACTGTTCAGTTTCGACGAGATGCCGCCCAGATTGGCGCGGTTGAAGAGGTTGTAGGTTTCAAGCCGCAACTGCAGCGTGGCGTTTTCCATCACATGGGTGGTTTTGAGCAGAGCAAAATCGGTATTCGCATAGCCTGGATTGCGGAAGCGATTCGGCTGCTCGTTGCCCTCCTGTCCGAACTCCGGAACCGGAAAATCGGAGACCTTGAAGACACCGTTCAGATCCGCTTGCCGCGACGTGGGAATCTTGTACCCGAAGCTGGGCACGTTGGGGTAATCGCTGTTGACGCCGTCGGCATTATAATCGCCTCCGGTGTTGCCAACGACCTGACCCGAAGAATTGAACACGGGCTTGAAAGACGCACTTGTGTATACCGTGAAAGGTGTGCCGCTTTGCAGAATCGTGATGGCATTCAGCGACCATCCATTGGTAATTACATGCATGGGCATCAGGCTGCTGTGTACGCCAGGCAGGTTATAGGTGAGGTGCATGGAGTAGCGATTCGGCGCATCCCAGTCCGAAGGCGACCAGTACTGCGAATAGTCGCCGGTATTCGATGGAACTGTCGGATACCCGCCCGCATCGTCCCATGAGCTGGAGCGCGTGTAGGAGGCATCAAACAAGCCGTGGCCCCAGAAGCGTCCTTTGAACTCCACGATGAAAGCGTTGTAGGTCGACGTCGGGCCGTTCACAGTGTACTGGATCTTTCCGAAGTTCGGATTGAGGCGGACGAGTTTTCCGCCATTCTGAATAAGGCTTCCCGGGAAGTTGTTAATGTCCACGCCGTAGTAGGCATGGCTTGCGCGTCCCGCAGAGTTGGTGAACAGATCGTTGGAGTGCGAACCCGAGTAGCTCGCGGCAACTGAGAAGTTCACTCCCAGCGCGCGTTCCAGCCCTACGCTGTAGTTGACCGTATTGGAAGGCGACAGGTTCGGGTCGTTACCCGAAATACTCAATTGCACCGTGGAATTGGCATAACCGCCGTGGTCGTTCAGGCCATAACCCGGAAAGCTCGGATAGGTGAATCCGAAAGGATAGGTGTCGCTGGTGCCGATCGAAAAGATAGGAGGCGTCGTGGTCCCGGTAACAAAGGTCGGCGTGACTGAGTCCGATGAGAACTCATTTTGGACGTTCCCCAGTGTCACCCAGTCATGATAGAGTCCGAGGCCGCCGCGCACTACCCACTTGCCCTTGCCTGTAACATCCCAGGCCACTCCTCCCCGGGGGCTGAACGCAGTCAGAGCATGATTGAAGGCATGTTTGCTCTGAATCCTCGAGCCATTCGCCACCTGCTCGCTGATGGTCGAGCCGGCACCATAAAAGAAGTTGGCCAGGGGTGCGTTGTCCTTGGGCGAGGGGTTGCCGAAGTTATCGAAGCGGATCCCATAGTTCACCGTCAACCGTTGGTTCAACTTCCACGAGTCTTGTGCGAACACGCCGAACGAAGTGTCCTGTGCGCGCACGCTGCCCCCGAGCAGCCCGGCCTGCTTGCCGGTAACCGAGTCAAAGGCCACGCCGCTTTCGCTGTACACGTCGTCCTGAACCAGTGCTACCGGATCTTCGAACGTGAATTGCGGCTGGGAAAACCACTGGCCGAAGTAGGTGAGGTTGTCGCCATGGAAGCCTTCATAGCCGAAGCTCAGGTCATGAGTCCTGTAAATGTGCGTGAGCACATCGCGCCAGGTAAAGTGATGCTGCACATAATTCTCGTGTGCCTTGCTGACACCGATATTCACGTTCCATCCCTTCACTGACACGATGGGCACATGAAATGGGCCGGTCTTATTGATCAGGCCCTCCATGCGCAGAACACCGAAGGCAACCTGGTTCAGAGTGTTGGGCGAGAATGTATGTGTCTCGTTGGCCTGGAATGAACGTACGAGGTAGTGCTGCGGAGACTCCATGCCGGCGCGGATCGACGGCCCGCCGAGATCCAGACCGGTACGGTAGTAGTTACCGTAGATTCGATCGTTCTTGTAGTATTTGTCGATGCGCACGTTGTACTGCAGCGCGTTGCGAGAGTTGGTCGCGTCAAAAACGCCTGTATCAAAAACCGGCAGAGAACAGGGAATATTCCCTTCCGCCGCCGTGCCGCAATTCGATCCGTAGACGTCCTGCGCCGTCTGCGCGACCTTTACATTAGACACATTGGTTGCGGGATATTCCGCAAGCAGCTTCGTTCCTTTTGAATCGGGATAGTTCGTTTTTGCCCACGCTGTGAATTCCGGATCTTCAAACACTTCGGATGAGTTGGTGTGTTGCGTAAGGGCAAGCAGCGGTTCCCACCCCGTAAAGAAGTAGGTCTTGTGGAGATAGGGCACCGGTCCGCCCAGCGTTGTCGAAATATTGTTCGAGTGAAACTTCGGAATCTTATGGCTGAATTCCGTCCCCGCCGTCATCATATCGTTGGTAAAGTAATCGCTGGCCAGGAAGTGATAGTGATCGGTCCCCGACTTGGTCGTCATCACTTCCACCATCGAGCTGTTGCGCCCGTAGTCCACGTTGTATGTGTTCACCTCTACGGTGGCTTCCTGAATCGTGTCGGGATTGGGAACAAGATTCAGCACGCCCGGCGTAATGTCGCTGGTGATGTCGAGTCCGTCAACCACGTACATGTTGCCCAGCGTGTAGCGGCCGTTGGCGCTGGCGTGCACCTCGGTTTCAGCCGCGTAGTTGTCGTTCGATTGCCCGTTGCCACCCGAACCGACAATACCGAGCCCCGTGACGCCGGGAGCAAGACTGGTCAGCGCCAGAATATTGCGGCCTGGCAGCGGCAATGAGTCCAGACTCTGTGTGCCGAGAGTCATTTGCGTTCGCGTGTCGGCCGTGTCGAGCACAGGTGGTATATCGGTCACGCTCACTGTCGTCGACTGCTTCGAGACGCTCAGAGATACGGGAAGATTGAGCGTCTGGTTCGTCTTCAACCGGATGCTCACGACATGGGTTCCGAATCCGGTCGCCGAAGTGACCACCCTGTAGGGACCAGGCGCAAGGCTCACAAACCGGAAGACCCCCTCCGCACCAGACGTGGTGACTTGTGAGACACCTGTCGCCGTGTTGGTCAGCGTCACCTTGACGCCTGGAATCACTGCTCCGGTAGGATCGGTGACCGTGCCTTGCAGATTACTCGAAAACTGCCCATAGGCCGCTGTCGTAACTCCCAAAAGCAGCAACACGAAGCCTCTCAAAAACTTAATTTTCATTTTCTGCTCCTTCTGTCCCCTTTCTGGCATTCAACTTCGAAACTGGTCCCGGATCGGCTGGCTACAACACGCGCTGTCGCCGGTCCGTGCGGCATCTTCGGATCGCAAAGATTGTGGAGCAGTCATTAGAAGTCACTGGAAATTGAGGGTGACCAATCTTTCTCGACAGCTCCGTACAAGACTCGAATCTACGGATTGCCAAGCCAGAAGGGAAAATAAAGGACTAAATTAGTGATTGTCAAGAACAATTTTCGAATAAATATTATAATTTTCATAAATGATCAAGGCGCACTTGAAAGCCTCTATAAATGCCGTGACAAAGCAGGATTTCCTTAGCTCGGGGAGGAGGTTTCTGCATCCCGCGGAGACCAGATCTCGCCAGCCAGCAGCCCAGCCAACAAGGTACGGCGGTTTTGCAGAGCAAAGCCGGCGCCTCGCAGCGCCTCGGGGTGATCGGGAAGTTCACGCACAACCAGGCCGGTGAGCCAATGAAAGCCGAGATACAGACCTGAAACAACAGGGCGGGCAACGTACCGGCCAAAATTGCCCCGGGGAATCACGAACTCTGAGATAACCCACACCGCCGACGGCGATAGTGCGCCGCGCAGTTTGGCGGCCAGAGCCTGTACCTCATCGTTGGTCAGGAAATCGAGAAAGAAGTGCGTGACGACCAGGTCATACGGCGGGTTTGCCGGCTGCCAAAGGCGCACGTCGGCACAGTGCGCGCGGACCCGGTCTGCATGCGGGCCGGCGCGGCGGATGAGGGCACGCAGCATAGCCGTACTGGCATCCACGGCATCAATTTCCACTTCCGGGTTGGCGCGTAGCAGGCGAGCCGTGAAGCGGCCGTCACCGTCGCCCAGAACCAGGGCGCGGCGGCAGTGGCGCATCTCGGCAAGGTATGCCGAGCGGCAGCGCGAAAGCCAGGGACCGAAGGTGACTGCCTCCATCCAGGGATAGAGTCCGGCGAGGCGATTGAGATCGGGAGGAGCGTTCATGCGAACCAGCGCGTCAAAGCCAGCATCACGATGGGCGTAAGCAGGACAAAGTCGGCCGCGGCACGCAGAGCGAGCGGCGTGAGGCGGTTGCGCGCATAGTCGAGCAGCGCCAGCAGCAGAGCGCTTGCGGCGCCCGCTGCCAGCAGAGCGGCTGAGCGCGGATGTACTGCCAATGCGATGCAGGCAAGCAGGAATCCGGCAAGGGACAGTGCTATTCCGAGAGACAGAATCGTGGAAAATTGCGTGGCTATGGATCGATCCGACTCCCAGAACGCGATGGCGCGGCAGTTGAGCCACGCAATTGAAGCAAAGTACATCGCCGTCAGCAGGAAGAAACACATCCCTGCAGGCGTCGCAACGCGCGCGTGCAACACGATCCACGCAGGCAGCGCGCAGCCGGCGGTGAAGATCACGCCGACCAAAAGTTCCTTTGAAGCCAGGCGAGGCAACTTGCGCCGCGTGTGCACGCCAGAGAAATACGCGAATGCGGCGGTGCCGAGAAGCGTGTTTGGAGCCAGCGCGCGCATGGGCATGGCTGCCAGAATCAGACATGCCGCAGTCACGACGGCAGCAGCCGCCAGGAGACCCAGCACGTAGCGGTGGCGCCAGTGGAAGTAGTGGCGCTCGTGAAGCTGGTCAAACTGTCCGGCGCGCAAAGCGGAACGCGCGTCTAAAAGGCGGTCACCGATGTAGGCCGACCAGGCCATCAGAGCAAGCAGCACCGGCGCCCAAAGGGGAAGCCGCACCTCAACCGTCCACGCAAATGCAAGCGACCACACCACCGCGACCGTAGGAGCATCGAAGCTGGCCAGATGCCAGAAAGCAAGCGGCGCAGGAGCATCGACACACTGCACCTTGACGCGGCAGAATCTGCGTTTGATCGAGGCGTCGAGAGTTTCTTGCGCCGGCAGTTGGACGAGGGGAAGCGGCACGCTTCCCATTTTATGGGATTCGCGCGCGCACCGGCACTTGCTCTTCCAGATGGCGCACCGACGGCCACCCGCTCAGCGCCTTCTCCGTTTGGAGAACATCGCTGCCTTCAGGTACAAGAGACTTGTAGGCCCCTGTGTCTCCCCTTGACGAGGAAACCCTGACAAGGAGTTCCGCATGACCGCATCCCGGCGGCTGCCGCCAATCTGGCTGATGGGCCTCACCAATTCTCTTTTCGGACTTCTGGGCGGATTTTCTGTAGTCACGGTACCTGAGATGCTGGCGGCGCAGGGCGTATCCGGCGGCCATATCGCCGTGATCGTAGCCGCAATCCTCTCGCCGGGCTTCTGGGCGTTTCTCTTTGCCCCCATGCTCGACGTACGCTTCAGCCGCAGAACCTATGCCTTGGCCTTTGGATTTCTTGCTGCTGCGGCTTCCGGTTTCACCGTCTTTGACCACAGCAGCCCCGCGCTGGTTGAGACGGTCATGATCGCCGGCATGATCGCCGCCACGTTTTATCAGGGAGCCGTTGGCGGCTGGATGGGCAGCCTGATCGACAAGGAGGATGACAGCAAGCTGGGCATGTGGTTCGCCATCGCCAACACCGGCGCTTCCGGCTTGATGATCCTTCTGGCCGGCGACGTGGTTCGCCGCTTCCCACCGGTCGTGTCGGCATGCATCGTAGCCGGGGGAATGATGCTTCCCATGCTGCTGTTTCTGGTCGTCCCTGCGCCGGGACCTGACCGGCGCCTGGCAAGCGAAAGCTTTGGCCGCTTCTGGACTGAAGTCGCCTCACTCGTCAAGCAGCGCGAGGTGCTCATCGCTCTCACGCTCTTTCTGCTTCCCTGCGCCTCGTTTTCGCTTACCAATGTCCTCGGCGGCGTAGGAAAGGACTTTTCCGCCAGCGAACATCTGGTGAGCATGTTTGCCGGCGTAGGCACAGTCGCCGCCGGGCTTGCCGGCAGCTTTCTGCTGCAGCCCCTGGCGCGCCGTTTTGCTCTGCGGCCCCTCTATTTGGGTGTCGGAATCACAGGCGGTCTGTTCACGCTGAGCCTGCTCGCCCTGCCTCGGGCGCCCTGGTGCTTTGGACTGGCGATCACCGGCGAGAACATGTTTCAGGCGCTTTCCTTTGCCACCGGAAACGCCATTACCTTCGAGGTCATCGGCCCCGGCAACCCGCTTGCCGCCACACTCTTCACATTGCTAATGGCCGCGGCCAACCTCCCCATCTTTTACATGGGTATCATTGACGGCCACGGCTACGACTGGAACGGCATCACGGGAAGCTTCGTAACCGATGCCGCCATCAGCATTGCGGTCTGCATTTGCCTCAGTTGGATCCTGCCTCGATGGCGCCGCAGAGGTGCGCTGCAGGATGCCGCCAAAGCACCCCTGAGCGAAACGGCGGATTGAAGTTCCGCGCCCACGTGAGTCGCCACACGATCACTCTGCAAGAGCGATACAGAACTCAAACGTTAGCTCGGCGATTCAATCGGCCGCGTGAGCGCTTTCTTGAGAGGGTTTCGCCGTGCGCCTGCCGGCAGGCGCGGCAGGAATCGCCTCCAGATCCGCCTTCCCTTCCGCCAGCTGAATCAGAAAGTCCTGGCTGGAAAACGGTCGCGCCTCCTTGAATAGCTTGCCGGCGCGGATGTAACTGCCGTCAGCCTGCTGCAGGCGAGCCTTGACGGTATCCGCCAGATAGGCGGGCAAAATCTCATCGTGGATCCGTGCAATGGACGCAGGATCTTGGACGGGGAAGACCACTTCGCAACGCTCGAAGAGGTTGCGCGGCATCCAGTCAGCCGAGCCCAGATAGATCTCGTCATTGCCGCCGTTGGCAAAGTGGAAGATGCGTGAGTGCTCCAGGAAGCGGCCCACGATGGAGCGCACGCGAATACGCTCCGACAATCCCTTCACGCCGGGCCTCAGAATCGAAACGCCTCGTACGATCAGGTCCACTTCGACACCAGCCTTGGAAGCCTGGTAGAGCGCCTCCACAACCGACGGCTCCAGCAGCGAGTTCATTTTGGCTACGATGTGCGCCGGACGGCCCGCAAGAGCGTGTTCGGTTTCGCGGCGAATGAGCCCAAGAAAGCTCTCCGCCATGGTCAGCGGCGCCACCAGCAACGGGCGATAGTCGTCCAGTTCGGCGTGTGCCGTCAGGTAATTGAACACCATGTGCACCCGCTCGGTAATCTGCGGATCGCTCGTAAGCAGGCTCAGGTCCGTGTAAAAGCGCGCGGTGACGGGATTGTAATTGCCGGTGCCCAGGTGGCAGTAGCGGCGCGTCACGCCGTCTTCGTCGCGGCGTACCAGCATAGATAGCTTGCAGTGGGTCTTGAGGCCCACCACGCCGTGAAATACCTGCACGCCGGCGTCTTC
This sequence comes from uncultured Acidobacteriota bacterium, assembly GCA_963830225.1. GTDB lineage: Bacteria > Acidobacteriota > Terriglobia > Terriglobales > Acidobacteriaceae > Telmatobacter. The sequence goes on from CAWHLO010000004.1 coordinate 260,266, forward strand.
CATGCTGCGCGCCCAGCGTATGTTTGATGCCTCATCGAAGCGCGCCATCAACTCCACAACCACCACAGCCTCTTTCGTTGCGCCGGCCTCGGTAAGCGCACGAAACATGGGCGAATCCTGGCTGGTGCGGTAGAGAGTCTGCTTCAAGGTGACTACGGCTGGATCCTGCGCGCCCTGTTGCACAAACTCAACTACCGGGTCGTAGGAATCGTAGGGGTGGTGCAGCAAAATGTCGCGATGGCGGAGTTCGTCGAAAATTCCGGTTGATTTGCGGCTCAGCAAGAGCGCTTTGGGCGTGAAAGGTTGGAATTTCAGATCCGGCCGGTTCACGTCACCGTAAAAGAACATCAGGCGCGACAGGTTGACAGGACCTTCGGTGTGATAGATCTCGCTTTCATCAAGCTCGAAGTTCACACGAAGCCGCTCGACAATCTCCTGATCGGCGCCGGTCTCGATCTCGAGGCGCACGGCGTCGCCCTTGCGGCGGTTGTGCAGCTCCACGCGTATGGTTTCCAGAAGCGACCGCGATTCCTCCTCCTCAAAGTAGAGGTTGGAATTGCGCGTCACGCGGAACGCCGCCCAGGCCAGCACTTGGTAGCCGCGATACATGCGGGCGAGGTTTTGCGCAATCAGGTCCTGCAGCAACAGATAGTCGTAGGAGCCGTCGTCAGACGGAAGCCTTACAAAGCGGTGCAGCGCCCGCGGCACTGTAACCACGCCCAGCACCTGCGGACCGGAGCGTCGGCGCTTGGGGCGCAGCAGAAGGGCCAGGCACAGGGCCTTGTTGATCACTCGCGGGAAGGGATGCGCCGGGTCGATAGAAATGGGCGTCAACAGTGGATCCACTTCCCGCTGAAAGTAGCCTTGCGCAAAGTTGCGGGCGTGGGCGCTTAACTCCTTCCACTCCAGGAGGCGGATGCCGCGTTTGCGCAGCTCGGGAAGCAGGCGATGGTTCCAGCAGCGATACTGCGCGGCCACAAACTCGTGCATATCCGCCGTAAGGGCATCGAGAGACTCCTGCGGGCGAAGGCCATCGTAACCGGGTTCGCGGTAGCCGTCTTCTATTCGCTGCATCAGGCCGGCCTGGCGCACCTCCACGTACTCGTCGAGGTTTGACGCGGTGATGGCGAGGAACTTTACGCGTTCCAGGAGCGGATTCGTGGAGTCCTCGGCCTCCTCTAGCACACGCCCATTGAACTGCATCCAGGAGTGGTCGCGGCCGTTGAAAAGCTTCGGTTTGGAGGCGGTTCGAGCCATGGCTTCCGTTCTTCTGACCGTGTTGGCAGTCTACAGCGTTTCGCCTTAGGCCGCATCCTCAGCAAAATGGATATTCACATAGCTCTGGAATCACTTGCGCCGTCCACCCAACGGTTCCACGATAGAATGAGGAAAGGATCCTGCACTCGAGAGGAGACCGCCTTCATGGCCCAAGAAGCTCCCAATCCGAATCCCAGCCTGATTCCTCCACAACCCATTCCTGAGGGCGCCTCTGATTTTTCACAGCGCGTGCGCGGGCTCATGGACGGGCAGCCGAAGGATGACGCTACTGTTGCAAAGGCGCTGGAAGGCATGGATTCCGTGGTAGATCGCATAGCCGCCGGCCTCTACACCATCGCTTCCATGCTGGTCGGCGAAGGCGAAGACAGCGTGCGCCTGGTAGAGACCGCCATCGCCAACACGGCTGTCTCGGCTTGCGAAAACCCGATCGAGGGGCGGCGGCTGTGCCGGCTTGCCCTCTGCGAGGCGGCCATTGAGCTGCTGGCCAAACGAAACCCGGGAAGCCTGGCTGCCCCGGAGGCGCCGCCTCCGTCTGGCGGCTGCATTGACGACGACGATCTGGATTCGGCCGGAACCTCGCGGGAGGAATTTGAGCGCATGGCCACGGGGCCGGACCGGGACCGCGTACGCGACTGGCTGGAAAAGCTGCCGGCAGACCAGCGTACGGTGTTTGCGCTTCGCGCTTCGGCAGGATTCACGGGCCGGGAAACCGCCGAGTTGCTGGCCGCCCACGGAGGTCCGCAGGCTGCCGGATGGACTCCGGAGGCAGTACGCGAGGTCTTTCGGCAGGCTCTGTGCTCGCTGGCTTCACAAGTGCTGCAGGCCTCGGTACAAGGGGCTGGATCGTAGAAAGCGCGGCAATCAGGGGGCCAGGCCTTGAGCCGCCAGCCGTCTTGTGACTCCTTATCCCGATGTTCCCGGCATTTCCCTTTAGATTCTTCTGTAATCTGATTCTTGGTTCCCGAATGACCTCTCCGGAACAATCCGGCGCGCAAGCCCTCCCTGCCCCTGAGGCGGCAGTACGGCGCGTTGTGCTTACGGGATTCATGGGTTCGGGCAAGAGCACAGTGGGGCCGCTGCTGGCAACGCGCCTCGGATGGCGATTTATAGATGTGGACGACGCGATCGAGTCCGAGGCCGGTATGAAAATCGCCGAGCTTTTCACGCAGTACGGCGAGGCCGCCTTCCGCGAACGCGAACGCGCTACCATCGCCCATCTGGCTGCCGGTGACGGGCTGGTACTGGCGCTGGGCGGGGGAGCCATTGAATCGGCGGAAACGCGGGAACTGCTGCTGAACAGCCCCGGCACGCTGCTGGTGCATCTTGAAGTAGATCTGGCTACCACATTGACCCGCTGCGGAGGCACCGAGCACACGCGGCCCGTTCTTGCCGATCAGGCCAACCTGGCGCGGCGATATGAGCGGCGCCTGCCGCTGTATCGCATGGCGCACGCGTCGATTCAGACGGATGGGCTGACACCGGATGAGGTGGTCGAAGCAGTCGTTGGAAAGCTGAAAGGCCAGAGACCCGGAATTAACAATCAGTAATCAAAAGGGCACCCTGACGCTGCGCCGGCTCGCTGGCAGCCTGCCCGCAGTACCGTTCCCGCACCGAATCCGTCTCTTTGGTTAACAAACCCTTGGTCGTAGCGCCCTTGGTCGTAGCGCACCGGCTCAATGGCCACAGAGCGCATTTTGCATCGCCACCGGTTAAGATGGCGCTTAAGATGCAAGGGGCCAATCGGTTGCTGCCTCAACGAAGCAGGCCATTACAGCAGGTAAAGGCACGACCTTCAATGAGATTTGCGGCATGATGTTACAGGTCCTGTTCAGCGCAGCGGGGGAGATGTGGGAGCGGTCCATTTCAATATCGATGCCTATAGCGATGCCCTTGTGGTTCTGGGCACGGCCGGTTTCCTCATCCCAGTCTTCCGCCGCTGGGGCGTCAGTCCCATCCTTGGATACCTGGCCGCCGGTGCGCTGCTCGGGCCGATGGGCCTCGGTTCCCTTGTCGGCCAGTTCCACGCCTTCTATTGGTTCACCATTGCGGATGCGGCCAATGTAGCGGGCATTGCCGAACTGGGCATTGTCTTTCTGCTCTTCATGATCGGCCTTGAGCTCTCGCTGCAGCGCCTGGCATCAATGCGGAATCTGGTGGCGGGGCTGGGCGGTCTGCAGGTGGTGCTCAGCGCCACGCTCATTACCGGGGCGGCTCTGGCCATGGGCCAAAGCCTGCCCACGGCCATCATCCTTGGGGCCAGCCTCTCGCTTTCTTCAACCGCCATCGTGCTTGAGATCCTGACCAAACAGAACCGGCTGTCCACCAGCCAGGGGGCTGCCAGCTTCGCCGTTCTTCTGGCGCAGGACATCGCCGCGATCCCCATTCTCATGTTCGTCTCCATGGGCGGATCGAACGCCGGCGGATCGGTTCTCGAAGGCCTTCTGACAGCGCTGCTGCAGGCCGTTGTCGCCATTGCCATCATCGTCGTTCTGGGTCATTTCCTGATGCGCCCCCTGTTTCGCCTGGTGGCCACGGCACGCTCCACTGAGCTGTTCATTGCGGCGGTCTTATTTGTAATTATGGGCACCGGCCTCGTGGCGCACCAGGCGGGCATGTCGATGGCGCTCGGGGCCTTTATCGCCGGCCTGCTACTGGCAGAAACCGAATATCGCAAGGCCATTCAGGCCAGCATCGATCCCTTCAAGGGCCTTCTGCTCGGCGTCTTCTTCTTCACCGTCGGCATGCGGATTGATATCCGGGAACTGATCCGGGAACCAGGATTGCTCATCGGCTGCATCCTGGGCCTGATTGCCGTAAAGGCGGTGATTCTTACCGGCCTGGGCAAACTCTTTCGGCTCTCGTGGCCGGCCGCGGCTGAAACCGGGCTGCTGCTGGGGCCTGGCGGCGAGTTCGCTTTCGTGATCGTCGGCATAGCCGCCGACATGCACCTGATGAGCAGCCGGGTGTCGGGCATTGCCGTGGCCGTGACCGCGGCGACCATGGCCGCAACCCCGCTGCTTTCCTATGCCGGGCGGAAGCTGACTCCGGCCTCGGGAGCCGCAAAGGCCGTTCGTCCCGCCGCCCCGCCCCCGGCTGCGCGCGCGAAAAACGCGATCGTCGTCGGCTATGGGCGAGTCGGCAAGGTAGTGTGCTCCATCCTGCGCAAGCAGGGCGTTCCCTTTATCGCTACTGATTGGGATCCGCTGGTGGCCGTTTCGCACCGCCGTGACGGATATGAGGTCTATTTCGGCGACGCCTCCGATCCGGAGTTCCTGAAAGCCTGCGGCCTGGACAACGCAACCGGCGTCATCATTACCATCAATTTCCCCGAGAACGTTGACCGCATCGTCACACAGGTTCGTTCGGCGCGGCCCGATATTCCCATCATCGCTCGCGCCCGCGACGCCGATCACGCCCGCCGCCTCTACAAGATCGGGGCCAGCGAGGCGGTTCCGGAAACGATTGAAGCCAGCCTTCAGCTTTCTGAGGCCGCTCTGGTGGGGCTGGGGGTGGCGCAGGACGCGGCCAACGCCGCTGTCCACGAAAAACGCCTCGAATTTCATCATGGATTGCAGAGCACCAGGCGCAAAGAGGCAACACGGCGGGATTGAAAACCGCAACGCGCGGCAAAAAAGGTTCTGATGTACGCTGCATTGGGGATGGCTGGACGGAAATGGTTCGTCGCGGCAAAAACGGAGGCGCTCCGCTGCGGTTGAACAAGCGGGCGCGCAAACTGGCAGAAGTTCTGGCCGCGCGGCGTGATCTGCCACCCGGGGAGGTGGAACGGCTGGCCCGGGCTGAAGAGACTTTCGAGCGGAAACAGAAGCAGGTACAGGAGCGCTTGGGAAAGGGATTCAACGAGATGGTGCGTCAACTGAATCCCAAAAAGGGACAGCGAGGCAGCAGCAAATCTGCAAAATTCCCGCGCAAATAGCGTTTTGGTTGATATGATCTAGTGCAGGCGTAAGAGTTCCCCAAAAAGCTTCCGCCGTTGTCTTCATACATACCCATGACTCCCGCCACTCAGGCCGCCAATCCGGCTGCGCTGGCCCCGCGTTCCATGGAGAGCGCAGCGCACACTGCAAGTGCCATCCACGCGCCAAGCCCGGGTGCCACAGCCACCCTCATCAACGACCTGCGCGAGTTGTTCAAAGTAAAAGTCGTTGGCCTTGTTCTGGTTACGGGATGGGGAGGGTTTTACCTGGCATCGATGCAGTCGGGAATCAGCAGCATGCAGCGGGGCCTGCTGGATACACTGCTCGGCATCGGGCTGGTCTCGGCCGGCGCCGGAGCGCTGAACCAGGCGCTGGAGCGGTCGACCGACGCCAAGATGATCCGCACCGCGGACCGTCCGCTGGCTTCAGGGCGGTTTTCGCTGACAGCAGGCGTGGTTGCGGGGCTGGGCGCGCTCTGCCTGGGTGCACTGTGGCTGCTGCTCTATGTAAATCTGCTCACGGTGTCGCTGGCGCTGCTTACGGCGTTCACTTACGTGGCCGTCTATACCCCGCTGAAGCGCATGACCACGCTGGCCACGTTTATCGGCGCATTCCCGGGGGCGATGGGCCCCATGCTGGGATGGACAGCGGCTCGGGGACAGATCGAGTGGCCTGCTGTAGCGCTGTTCGCCATTCTCTTCGCCTGGCAGTTTCCGCACTTCATGGCCATCTCGTGGCTCTACCGCGACGATTACGCGCGGGCAGGAATCAAGATGCTGCCGGTGGTGCAGCCCGATGGACTCTCCACCGTGGTTGAAGCGCTCTTCTTTGCCGTGCTGATGATACCGGTGAGCCTTGCGCCGTGGTGGCTGGGACTCACGGGAACGACGTATGCCACAGTGGCCGTGGTGCTGGGCCTGCTGTACCTGGGCTATACGATACGCTTTGGCGGCGTGCTGCGGGCAAAGTCGTACAGGGAGAGCCGCATGCTGGCGCGCGACCTGCTGAAGGTCAGCGTGCTTTACCTGCCGCTGCTCTTTACCGCGCTGATGCTGTGCGCCACCGCGAGGCACTGAGACCATGACCACAGCCGCTCCTTCAGCGAATTCGCGATCGGGCACGGGACGCGCGATTACCTGGATTCTCGTCTTCAGCGCGGCGGCCATGGCGTTTCTCTTCTGGCTGATCTATGTGCATCCGGCAATGGATGCATCGCGGCGCGAATTGACTTTTTTGCCGGGGCTTGACGCGCTGCTGAACGGGCTGAGCGCCACGGCGCTGCTGATGGGGTTTGCCTTCATCAAAGGCCCGAAGACCTGGCCGGGACGCATCAAGGCGCACCGGGCGGCAATGATAACGGCATTCGGGTTCTCCGTACTGTTTCTCATCATTTACATCACAAATTATGCGCTGCACGGCGAGAGCCACTACCCGGGACACGGCCTGATACGGATCGTTTACCTGTCGATTCTGGTAAGCCACATACTGTTGTCGATGGTGGTGCTGCCGCTGGTGCTGATTACATTCTTCTTTTCGCTGACGGGGCGTATCCCGATCCATCGCAAGGTTGCTCGCTGGACGTTTCCGATGTGGCTTTATGTTTCTGTAACCGGCGTGATAGTGTACGCCATGCTGGCGGCCGCGGGAATTTGAACGGGAAGATCGCGATGCAAGTCACGAAGATGCCAGACGACGGCACCAGGGAGCTCCTGCGATGGGGCGGATCGATTGTAGGAACCGGTGTGGTCGCGGGAATCCTGCTTGAGACCATGCTGGGCGGCATCTCGTCCACCGGGGCGAGCACCGATACAGGGTGGTTCGCCTTCATCGTGGCGCTGGGATGCATTCCCTTCGGGTTGATGCTGCTTACGGTGGGCGTGGCCAAGTGGCTGCGCAACCGGCGCATGGCGCGCGGACGCTGAGGCAGTTCGAAAGACGGTGTACCTGCTTCGGCTTTTGAGGTGTCTCCCATCCAATGTGGGTTCAATTGTGACTGCGGCACTTGGTGCTGAATATGTGCTTCGCTGCCACCAGCCGGAGGGGTGAGAGAGGCAACCCACGGCCGGGTTAGCGGGCGAGGCCATCATGGCTGGTGTGCTGTGTACCAGTTGTATAAATTCTGGTTCGGCAATCCGGCTCTGATTGACTATTTCGACCATTACCAATCAGGGTGAAATGCTGCAAGACAGGTGCAGACGGCCGAAATAGCGGGAGAAGATCTTTCAAAGGTCACAGTAGGCGGTGATACAGGCCCGAGCCGCATTTACGGCGTTCGGCAACCCACAGCGGGCCCACCCGCTGCGCAATCGATTGGCAACATCCCCGTTATGACTCCACCCATCTCCTGTCGCTTGCCAAAAGCCGATAGAACTCTATTGCGGTTGACGCTCTTTTACCCACTGCGCCGTTTCGTCTCTTCTTCGTCAGATGAGCGTTGGCGAGAGAGACCACTTCCCGAGGTTTCGGATCCAGGTGGTTCACGGAACGGTTCCACACAAATGCGCTGGTAGCGCACTTCGAGCAGCGTTAGGTGTTCTGTCCCGCCCGGCGCTTGGAGAACTACGCTGTCACCCGCTGCCGACCTCATCAACGCACGCCCCAGAGGAGACACCCAACTGATGTGGTTACGGCCGAGATCGACCTCGTCGGTGCCTACGATGCTCACTACTCGCTCCACTCCTGCGGCATTGGAATAGTGCACTGTCGCCCCGAAGAATACCCTCGTCTGCGACTGCCCTGACCTCGGAGCTTCCGGGTCCACCACTTCTGCGGCTTCAATTCGCTTCTCGAGAAAGCGAATCCGCCCATCGATCTGCCGCAGCCGGCGCTTACTGTATTGATAATCGGCGTTTTCACTGCGATCGCCGTTGCTGGCAGCCCACGCCACTACCTCCGCCACGGCCGGACGCTCTCTGGTAAGCAAAAAACGGTGCTCATGTTTGAGGCGCTGCAGCCCGTTCGGCGTTATGTAGTTCCTGCCTCGCGTCGCGGGCTCGTCACCTTGTGGTTTTCTCGTAAATCCTTTCCGCATCAGTTAGTCCTTCCCGCGCGAAGCCACTGGGCGTCCCAAATGAACGCGGATGAACGCCGCTAGAAAGCGCTCTAGGTCATCCAGATTCATAGGAGTTCATCTACGGCCCTGACTGATTTTTTCACGTCGTCCGGATCCTGACTGATCCCAGCCATCGTCTCGGACAAGTGCTGGCAATGGCATCCTTGGGAGCCCCGTACAGAGATGCCGGCCATCAGTGTCCCATGATGCAGCATCCGATCGGCTATCCTTCCTGCGGATGTTACCTACTTTGTAACACGACGATGGGCGGTCAACCGCTCAGAAGAAGCTTTCTCGGAAAAGTCAAACATCAAACACCGCGATCGCTTCGTTGCGGTAATTCTCCAAGTTTTCGTCAAGCCACTGTTGACCATCGCGTTGTTGGTGAAACCTGACCACACATGTGTTCTTCACCGAATCAGGCTTATTTGCATCCATCGCTGACACAATCACGCGGAACCTGTTTCGGGGGCGACCATCATGTAGTCCCTTAGCCAACAGGAACGCGAAGTCGCAACCCAAACGAGCCAATTCGAACAAGGGGATTTCTAAGTCGAGGTAATCTTCGAGATGCAATTCGTTGATCGTGGTTTCAATTCCGGTTTCGTCGTCTCGGCTCATCAAATCCGCGAGAAGAGACGATCTTGATACTGCAAGCAAGCGCAGTAGAGTCGTGCCGTTTCTTTCCTCGAATCCTGCGCCCAATAACTGATTCAGCCCGTCAGGAATCGGCACCGAACTTGGCTCGGTGAAGCTGGGGTCCCCGCCCAGAAGATGCAACATGGCATCGTTGTAATTGGACTTCATGTAGTGCATTAAACCAGTTCCGAGCGGTTGGCCGGCGATCATTACCTCCGCGGCCCGAGGTTCCCTTCACCTTGATCGCTTCTTGCGGTTAGAGGCGGACTTATCAAGCTTTTCCGGACCCGGGAGTTCATCCCCCTTCATTGGAGGATTTCCCCTTCCCATGCGACTAAGAATTTCGATTGCTTCCGGGATGTTGGCGCGACGCGCACGCTCACGGAAGAACGCCTCAGCACGAATTGCAGAGACCTTTTCCGCCACTGCCACATTGATAAGTTGATTGAGGGCGACGCCCTCCTCTTCAGCGGTTCTGCGAGCATCATCCAGCAGCGAGGGCTGTAGCCTAAGGGCAAAGTTGCTCTTCCTCATCTCTCCTCCTTGATCCGCTTTAAGGCTTCTCGCGGCGTTGCCAGAGCGATCCCCAGATTGGATGCGCCAGGCTGGAAATCTCTCTTGTTGAAGGTCACCAGCAGGTCTGTGTTTCCGCTCAGAGCGGCTTCCAAAACCATTTCGTCATCTGCATCGCGCAGGAGCGGGCGCCAGGAGAACGCTCGATGCACGGGGTTGGATACCGCGATTAACGCATCCAGCAATTTATCAATGTCCTGAACCGTCGCACGCGAAACGGCAATTTGCTCAGGCCTCTTCAACACGGCCTCGTATTCGAGCGCCAGAGGCACGGAAAGAAGCAGTTCAAATCGTCTTTCCAATGCCGCCATTAAGAGCTGACGAGACGCTCCAGCGTCACTCCGTGTCGCGGCTACAATCACGGAAGTATCGAGTACAAGGCGCACTCCTTATGATATCGCGAGCAATATCGCAGCGCAAGGGCCAATCCGGATCGCGCCTGCCACAGTCCTGGGCGCCGTCGAAATCTGGGCGTGTGTTGAGGGAGTGACGTCGGCGAGTGTTCAGGAATCCTCAATGCAATGAAAAATAAGGAGCTATAAACCAACCAACGGCGGCGCGCCCGAGTGGTCGGCAACTCCGTCGAAAATCATGTTCTCTGAGGCTGAATTGGTTGATCTTGTGCGATGCCGGTAGTAGTGAGCTGGAGATCATAGCCGAGCTTGCGTAGTTGTCTGGCCAGGTATCTGGCCCTATGGATGAGAAGCTTTGGTTCTAAGGCAATGCCTTGTTCGATGTAGCGCACTCCCTCATGAAGGATCTTCCAGACGAGTCGACAGAGCCGATGAGCGATGGCCCAAATAGCCGACTGGTAGCCCAGCCGAGGCAACAAACGCCGGAATACAGCTTGAAAGTGCGTGCCCTTGCTCCTGGCCGCGGCGTGGGCGGCCTGGTTGAGTACCCGCCGCATGTATTTGTTGCCTTTTGCAGAGCGGCTGCTGTGGTTCTCCTCGGCGCTCTCCTCTTTTCCAGGGCAGGTCCCCACCCAGGAAGTAAACTCCGCGGCTGAGGAAAACGTGCTGGCTGTGGGACCCACTTCGGCGATCATCTGCTGTGCAGAGTCGACGCCCAACCCCGGAACTTCCGCCAGGCGAACCACGGCATCGTGATAGGGTGTCATTGCTTGGGCGATCAGCGTGTTGAGTGTGGCGATCTGCTCATCAATCTGGCGCAACCGGTCAAGCTGCAGGGCGAGCATCTGCCGGTGCATCGGATGAGATCTTCCCGTCAACGCTTCTACCAGTTGCTCCTCTGTGCACTTCAGACGTCCGTCCCCCAACGACGCCAGGTTCTTGGCATCGGTCTCGCCCTCCGCCAGAGCGTGCAGAATACGAAGGCCACTCGATCCAAGCAGGTCTGTCACCACGGCTGACAGCTTGATGCGCATCTCTTCCAGGAGACATTCAATCTGACTATGCAGGCGTACCCGGTCGCGGACCAGTTGCAGCTTCATCCGGGTCAGATTGCGCCAGATTCGTTGTTCTCCTCCAGGTACAAAACTGAGGATCAGCTCTTTGGCAATGAGCCGCCGCACCAGCCGTTCCGCATCCTTGAAATCATGCTTCCGTCCTCGTGGGGCGCGGTTGGAAAATGCCTGGGCCAGATGTAAACACATATGTGGTTCCAACTCCAGCCACACGGATCGCCAGTATTGTGCTGTCGATTCCATCACTGCTTCTGTCACGCCTCGATCCTGCAGCCATGTCCGCAGGTGGTGTAAATCACCTGGCATGGCGGAAAACCGCCGCCGCTCCGGCTTCGCCTCCGGGTTGCGCGCATCGATTACCACCACCATAAGAACCTTCTTGTGCACATCGATTCCCGCAATCTTGTCCGACATCGCTCCTCCTGGCGAGGAACCGGCAGGAAGCGCGCGAACAGACATCACACACCGTCACGTGCTACCGATCCATCTTCATCCGACAGATGGCGCCACATAAATTGGTCCAAACACGCAACCCAGGCCAAACTCTTCAGCGGCCTCGACTCATCCAGAGTAGCCACGGCCTTCGCCGTTCCGCGCCGACTCGATCGTAAATGCTTCGGCTCGAAGCGATTTTCATTTCATATAGGTGGGTCGAAGACCCATGCGTAACTCTTCAGTAACGACTCGGTAAGTAATCGCTCCAATCTCCGGTCATGCCAATGTCGGCTCTCCGATCTGGATACAGATGCCGGCCGCACGGCTCACCGTTTGCAGAGAATTTCCACCCTTTCGCGCACAATGGATCTATGCCCGAATTACTCCAGAGCCGTTCCTTCCCGGCCGCGTCTCCAGACTCCCCGTGTGGCCGCCCGCCGGCACCGCGCGCAATCGGCCGGAACGGCGCCCAGGTTCCCACCTCGCATCGGCCATTCTCGCGAAAAATGCCCAAAAACACCTCAGTTGTGGTGCATTTTTCAGGCATGGACCAACAGAATCAACACGTTATGCATTTCCGACGAAAAAAACCCGAAAATATGCCTCAATTCTGGTGCATTTTTCGGGAAGTCTTCAGTAATTCTTAATAGAATCAATTATTTAAATATTGCTTTGTTAGTAAATACATCGAATATATAACCACTTAGTAAATAGCAAATGGATAAAATTCTATGACGGATAAGGAAATACCCATGCGGTGCAAGTAAGGTCATCGGCTGAGCAGCCTGGCAGCGCGCTGGAATCAGGAACGCGCTCGGTTTGTTGGCCACTCGTCAGTAATGGCTTGATAAAGGTCCGGCGTCGCCCTTTGGCGGGGGTGATGCTGCCTGTTTATCTCCGGGCGCCGGTGGCGGGATTAGGTGTGTTCCGTACTTAGTGGATCGTCTTTGACCGGCGCTGCATGTAATCCATCAGCAGGTACTGGCCGAGGGTGTGCGGGGTGGTGAAGTAAGCCTTGCCGCGGCACATCTCTGAGACCCTCTGCACAAAGTGCACCAGATCGAAGTCCTGCGCCAGCATGAAGGTGTTGATCAATATGTTGCTGCGCTTGCAGCGTGCCACTTCGTCCAGCGTTTCGCTGATCACAAGCGGATCGAGCCCGTAGGCGTTCCTGTAGATCTGGCCGTCAGGCAGCGTGAGCGCTGAGGGCTTGCCGTCCGTGATCATAACGATCTGCTTCATGTCCTTGTGCTGGCGTGCCAGAACGCGCTGCGCCACGCGCAGGCCTTCGCGCGTATTCGTATACCAGGGGCCGACTTTGACGCGCGCAAGCTGCGAAACCGGCATCTCTTCAGCCGAGTCATGAAAGAGCACGAGGTTGAGTGAGTCGCCGGGAAACTGCGTGCGGATAAGATGCGACAGCGCCATGGCCACACGCTTGGCTGGGGTGAAGCGGTCTTCGCCATAGAGAATCATGGAGTGCGAGCAATCGAGCATCATGACCGTGGCGCATGAGCTCTGGTAGTCGCACTGATGCACGTGCAGGTCCTCGTACTCCATGTTGAGAGGCAGGCCGATGCCCTCGCGCGCGATCGCCGAACCGAGAGTAGCAGTCACGTCGAGATTGAGCACATCGCCAAACTCATAGCGCCGTGACGCACCGCTCGATTCAATGCCCGTGGCCCAGTGGCGCGTGTCGTGGCGGCCGTAGTTCGATTTGCCGAGCGAACCGAGCAGGTCGCGCAGGGCCTTGAAGCCGAGGAAATCGAGACTCTTGTCGGTGACTTCGAAGCGGGCTTCGCCCTCCAGTCCGCCGGCTTGACCGCCGGCCTGCGGGTTTTGCATGGAGCCCTGCGGGCCGCGAAGAGAGATGAAGTTCTCCTGCTCCATGCGCTCGATGAGCTTGTCGATCAGCTCGTCGAGCTTCCCTTCGGCAGACAGTTCATCGAGCTTCTGGCGCATGGAGTCGTCGAAGAAATCGCCGTTTTCAAGCACATATCGCAGCAATTCGCGCAGCGTCTCCAGGTTGCGGTCCATCTCCTCGAAATCCGAGTAGGGATCGCGAAAGCCGGAGTCGAGCAGGTAGTCGCTGAGGGCCTGCAGCAGGTCCTCGAGATCCATCTCCGAGGCCAGATCGCCTTTGTATTTGGTGTAATGAATGCTCTTCATTCTGCAACCTCCCTCGAGCCGGTCCGATTGCGGGGAATGGAATCCTCTAGTTGTATCCGCCCCGTGGCGTGCGGCGCGCCCGCTGCCACTCTTCGTAATCCACCTCAAGCTCCGCGCGCTCCGGCCGCCGCGGCGCCTTGGGCTGCGCGGCAAAGACGCGCTCTTCACTGCGGCTCAGTTTGCGATGAGCAACCATGCCTTCAAGCAGAAACTCGGCGGCGGAAACCAGCTTGGGAGCAGGATCCGATTTCTTTACATGCAGCGGCGCCAGTCTTTCAACAAGTCCCTGAATCTGTTTGAGATCGGCAAGGGCATCGGCGGCGGGATGATTGTCGTCGAGCATCACCGTTCCGCCCAGGTTGAACCATTCTTCAATCTGCAACGTGTCCATGTCCGCAAAAAAGTGATCGTAGATTTTGCCTACCGCCGTCCGAATCAGGTCGTAGACAACAGTGTCGGCGCCGCGCATTTCGCCTTCGTATTCCAGTTCGAGCTTGCCGGTTATGCCGGGCAGCGCAGCGTAGATATCGCTGACACGCGGCAGCACCAGCGGTTCGCGGTTCACCAGCGCGCGCCGTTCTGCGTTGGAGACAACCAATTCCATGGTCGAGATGGGCAGGCGCTGACTCACGCCGCTGCGTTTGTCCACCTTCTTGTCTTCGCGGGCTGAAAAAGCCACCTGCTCGATAATCTCGCGGATGTAGGAGGGAATTTCAACGCGCGCGCCACTGCGCTCCGCCCACGCCTCCTGCGCGGTGATGGCCATGCCCTCTTCAAGCGTCTCGGGATAGTGCGTGCGAATCTCGGAGCCGATGCGGTCCTTGAGCGGCGTCACAATCTTGCCGCGCGCGGTGTAGTCCTCCGGGTTGGCGCTGAAGACCAGAACCACGTCGAGCGCAAGGCGCACCGGAAAGCCTTTGATCTGGACGTCGCCTTCCTGCATGATGTTGAACAAAGCCACCTGGATTTTGCCGGCCAGATCGGGCAGTTCGTTAATCGCGAAGATGCCGCGGTTAGCGCGGGGCAGCAGGCCGTAGTGCATGGTCAGCTCGCTGGAAAGATCCTGCGCGCTGCGCGCTGCTTTGATGGGATCAATATCGCCCACAAGGTCGGCAACGGTCACATCCGGGGTGGCAAGTTTTTCCACGTAGCGCTGATCGCGGTCGAGGTAGGCGATGGGCGTAGCATCCCCGCGCTCGGCAATCAGCTCGTGACAGCGCTTGCATAGCGGCCGATACGGATTGTCGCGAATCTCGCACCCGGCGATGTAAGGCATGTGCTCGTCGAGCAAGGTGGTGAGAGCACGCAGGATACGGCTCTTCGCCTGACCGCGCAAGCCCAGCAGGATGAAGTTCTGCTTCGACAGCACGGCGTTAATGATCTGCGGAATCACCGAGTCGTCATAGCCCACGATGCCGGGAAACAGCGCTTCGCCGGAGTGCAGGCGGGCAATGAGATTGCCGCGCATTTCATCCTTGATGGTGCGGGTTTTCAAACACGCTTCGGAGAACTGATTGCTGGTACGCAGTTCCCCCAAAGTTTGGGGAAGCGGGCGAGCTGCGGACATGGTTGACTCCTCTTTGCCGTCTAGGTGCGGGAAGCCGACGGCCTGTCTAAATAGAATATAGACGCGGTCAAGAGGATGTCCGGTAGTCGGTCAGTTGAATTACCTCTCTGGCCGAATTCCGGCCTTTCAACTCTTAGGGTTACACTCGGCGAATTTCAGCGCGGCTTTCGTGTGCCTAAACATGCTCCCAACCACCCCCCGAGGAAAAAACAACGAATGTCGAATGAAGACGCCACCAAAATAATTCCCAGCCGAACGCAGGAATCAGCGGCCATGCTGGCAAGCGTCAAACGCGCCATGGCAATCACCGCTAAACTCAATCGTTTGACGTTCAACGACGCGAATGAAGTCCGGGCCCTGTTCAGCGATCTCATCGGCAAGAAGGTGGACGACAGCTTTCTATTGATCCCGCCCTTCTACACAACCGGCGGGACCGATATCCGTGTCGGGCGCAACGTTTTCGTCAATCAGAACTGCACGTTTTACGACCTAGGCGGGCTCGATATTGCCGACGATGTGATGATCGGGCCGAACGTAAGCATCATCACCTCCGGCCACCCCATCGAACCTTCTCAGCGTCGCGCTTTCCTAGTCGCAAGACCCATCGTGATTGAGAGAAACGTATGGATCGCGGCCGGCGCGATCATCGTCGGCGGCGTAACCGTAGGCGAGAATTCGGTCGTCGCGGCGGGTTCGGTCGTCACGAAGGACGTTCCCCGCAATACTCTTGTCGCAGGAAATCCTGCGAGAGTTATTCGGTCCATCGGCAATGAGGAAAAGTCAGTAGAGGTCGAAACCGGATCTTCAAGCTGACCCGCTACCGGATTTCCGAATCGCGGCGCAATCGACGCAGTCTGTGCCTCGGACCCTCTGTGTAGCCGTAGTCCTCAGTTAGGGACGTAGGCTTGTGTGGAGAGAACCGGCGCCGGGCACGCAGTTGACGCCGGAACCAGCCTGTTTTCACGGAATTTCCGGCGCAATATCCACCGTTTTCCCGGCTTGCGGTTTGGCAGCATTTATACTTCGAGCAAAGCGCAGAATCCGGAAAAATCGCATTCCGCGTCCGCGTTGTCGCACCGCAGTACGGCGCGCGGAAATCGAATCACACCAGACAGAT
This sequence comes from uncultured Acidobacteriota bacterium, assembly GCA_963830225.1. Lineage (GTDB taxonomy): Bacteria > Acidobacteriota > Terriglobia > Terriglobales > Acidobacteriaceae > Telmatobacter. Next base: position 276,457 of record CAWHLO010000004.1, read on the forward strand.
GAACAACCCGGCACAGGAAACGCCGGGTTGACAGAAGAGGCAGGGGACGAAGATGGCCAAGAGCTTTAACAAAGTCTTTTTATTGGGGAATGTGGGGAGGGATCCCGAGATCCGTTCCACAACCGGCGGCACTATGGTTGCCAACTTCGGCCTCGCCACCAGCGAGCGCTACAAGGACCAGCAGGGCAACTGGCAGGAACGCACGGAGTGGCACAACGTTGTCTTCTACGGAAGGCTGGCGGAGATTGTGCGCGACTACGTAAAAAAGGGGTCAAAGCTGTTCGTCGAAGGCCGCCTGCAGACGCGCAACTGGGACGACAAGGATCATCCCGGGCGCAAGGTCTACCGCACTGAGATTATCGTCAATGAGCTCTCGCTGCTCTCAGGGCGCGATGACGGAACAAGCCGACCGGCAGCGTCGGGCTCCTCAGCCAACAACTTCGACCAGCGCCAGCCCTCGGGCCAGGACGAGTACGCGCAGTCGGCGGAGATCTCGGACGAAGACATCCCCTTCTAGGAGTTGCATAAAACCTGTTCTGTACAGAATCCCGGAGCCGCCCTGACCGCAGAGCGGCTCCGCTGTTCTTTCCCCACAAAACGGCGAAAAACGAATCACGACCCGCTTTCCTGTCGGCCAGCCAAAAGCTCTTCCGGCCGCATCGTCCGGTCCAGTTCCATTCCCAGTTCAACAACAAACGGCGGCAACGCTTCCACGTCGGCAAGCAAGGTGCGGAAGTTGACGATACATGCGCGCAACGCATATTTCCCGCCGATAACCGCATTGGAAAGGAAGAATGCGCCGCTGGCTTGCAGCCGGGTCAGCAACTCGAGATTCAGCTTGTCCAGATATTCATCCACCGCTTCGCTGCCGGTCTTCAAATCCGTGGGAACAAAACGGAATGTGGTAATGCTGAGTGACTGTGTAAGCGCCTCAAGCTCGGCATAGCCCGCAATGCGCCGGTAGAGCTCGCCGGCCAGGCGGATATCTTCAGCAATCATCTGCACATAGCCTTCGCGCCCAACCTGCTGCAGCGCCAGCCAGACCTTCAGCGCCCGCAGGCTACGCGAATTCTCAGGCCCCAGATCGAAGTAATTCGTAACCTCGTCGCCGAAATGATAGTACGGCGGATGATAGGAAAAGGCATCGCGCAGCTTCTGCACGTCGCGCACCAGCACGCAGCCGGCCTCAAGCGGTGCATAGAGCCACTTGTGCGGATCCACGGCCACCGAGTCAGCCTCACGCAGCCCGGCAAACGCAGCCGGTGCATCGGGCAGCACCGCGGCCAGCCCGCCATACGCGCCGTCTACGTGGAACCACAAATCGAATTCCCGGCACACAGAAGCCAGCTCCAGCAGTGGATCCACGGCGCCTGTGCTCACCGTGCCGGCCGTGCCCGCAACCAGGATGGGCTTGTCTCCCGCTGCAATGTCCGCGTGTATCTGCTCACGCAACGCTGTCAGATCGATGCGCAACTCCCCGTCCGTCGCAATCCAGCGAATGGCGTCGGTGCCCAGCCCCGCAATATCCGCCGCCTTGTGAATCCACGTATGTGTTTCCTTCGAGCAGTAGACGCGCAGGCGTTTGCCGGCCATGCCCTTCGCGCGCACATCCCATCCTGCCTTTGCCTGGCGCGCGGCAAAAAAACACACCATGTTCGCCATGTTGCCGCCGCTTACAAACAGGCCGCCGCAGTCCACCGGATAGCCGAGCATTTCCGCCACCCAGCGTATCGTCTGCCCTTCTATCTCGCTTGCCATGGGCGAGAGCAGCCATGCGCCCGCGTTCGCGTTCACAGCAGATGCGAGCAACTCTCCCAAAGCGCCAATCGGAGCGGCAGACGACGTAACGTATCCCAGGAAGCGCGGATGACCGTTGAAGAGGGAGTGGTCGATCAGCAGATCGGCAGCGTGGCCCAGCAGCGCTGACGCATCGGTCCCGTGCAGCGGCAACGGGCGGTCGGCGCCAAGCGCCTCGCGCACAGTCGCAGGCGATTCCCCAGGAGTAACCGGCCCATGCGGCAGCGAGTCGAGAAAGCCGGCAATGCGTTCTACGAGTTGATTGCCAAGCTCACGAAATTGCTGAGAGTCCATAGCCAGCGGCGAAACACGCTGCCCTGCATCTTCTTTGTTCGGCATATTGTCCTCTGGCGGGAATTTTACTCGAAAGCTGGGCTAAGCCGAGGCAAACTCGGGCGCCCCAATCAGGATGAAATTCTGCATCGAGTGGTCTTAGGCAAAGGGGGCAGCATCAACCTGAAAACGGGATCTCCTCAAATTACGGAAATTCCGCGCTGGCCCTGCCGGTGGCCCAGTGGACCTGGCTCGCCGCGGCATCTAATAATGTGGAGAAGGTCTTGATTTGGTCGCTAAATTCAAAATACCCCGCATCGAAGTTAAATTTACCCGCCGAAACATCCTGATTCTCGCGGGTGTAGTGTGTGCAATTGGCTTGCTGACGGGTGGCATCGTCTTTTCCTGGTACTGGGTGAAATACGGACGGATTGTCAATAACCGGCTGAAAGAGCCGTTATTCGTGCATACGGCCCAGATCTATGCGGCACCGCCGGAGGTGCGCCCGGGGCAGACTCTGACCGCCAAGTGGGTGGTGAACGAACTGCAGCAGGCCGGATACACGGCACAGGGACATACGCCGGTTTCTAGCATGGGAACCTATGCCACCGGGACGGGAACTGTCACGGTGAATCCGGGACCGGATTCCTATCATGCCGAAGATCCTGCGACCATCAGCTTTGCGGGCGGGACGGTCAGCCAGATCACTGGCCACAACGGGCAACAACTTTCGGCCTACGAGTTGGAGCCACTGCTGATAACGGGGCTTTCTGATCGGAACCGCACCAAGCGGCGCCTGGTCAACTACAACGAGCTGCCCAGGTACATGGTTCCGGCGGTGACGTCGATTGAGGACCGGCGGTTCTTTCAGCATGGCGCCCTTGATTACGGCGGCATCGCGCGGTCGGTCGTCAACGATCTGAAGCCCGGGCACCACTACCTCGAAGGTGCTTCGACCATCGACATGCTGCTGGCGAAGATGTTCTTTCTGACGCCGGAGCGGACATGGCACAGAAAGTTCCTCCAGGTAATCATCGCGGAGCAGCTGGAACATCGCTTCACGAAGCAACAGATCTTCCAGATGTTTGCCAACAAAGTGCCGCTGGGCGAGGTGGGCAGTTATGCCATCGACGGCTTTGGAGAAGCTGCGCAGGCGTATTTCGGCAAAGATGTAGAGCAACTGAATCTGCCGCAGTGCGCGCTGTTGGCCGGCATGATCCAGAGCCCGAGCTGGCTGAATCCCTTCCGTCATCCCAAGCGGGCGATGGTTCGGCGCAACCTGGTGCTGGACGCGATGGTGGAGACCGGAGCGATCACGAAAGAACAAGCGGCGCAGGCGAAGGCCAAGCCGCTCGAAGTGGTTCCCGGAGCCTTCGATTCAGGAGAAGCACCGTGGTTTACAGAGCTGGTGCGGCAGCAACTTGAGCGGCGGCTGAACGATCCGGACTACAACGAGCATGGATTGCGCATTTACACCTCCCTCGATCCCAATCTGCAGCAGGTGGCGCATGACGCGGTCAGAGAGGGCATCAAGCACACGGACGAAGTGGTGAAGGCGCGCTATGAGCGGCGGGTGCGCTATGACAAGCGGCATCACATCAAGCCACCGCCGCTGGTGTATCCGCAGGTGGCGCTGGTGGCCTTGAATCCGCATACGGGCCAGGTGCTGGCGCTGGTGGGTGGACGAAACTACGCGAAGAGCCAACTGGATCATGCCATCGCGCACCGGCCAACCGGCTCGATTTTTAAACCCTTTGTGTACGCCGCGGCTTTCAATTCATCGCTGGCAGGAACTCAACTCACCGTTCCCACCAATATAAGCACCAGCAGCGCGAACACAAACGATATGAGTTCCAGCAGTGTGAGCGCAAATGGCGCGGACACAAGCGCCCTGACTCCCGGCAGCGTGGCCGGGATCTTTACGCCTTTGACGATTCTGCACGACGAGCCGACCACGTTCACCTACGGTGACGGACAGACGTATTCTCCACACAATTTCGCCAACGAGTATTTTGGAAATGTGCCGGCTGTGGAGGCGCTTTATCGCTCGCTGAATAATGCGACGATTGAGCTGGCGGATATGGTGGGCTATGACAATGTGGCCAAACTGGCGCGGGCGGCGGGAATCACGTCTGTGCAGCCGACGCCGGCGATGGCGATCGGATCGTACGACGCGACGCCTCTCGAAATGGCGGGGGCGTACACGGTCTTTGCCAACGGCGGAGTGAAGATTGATCCGTGGATGGTGGCGAGCGTCCGCTCGCCCAACGGCAGCGTGATTGCCAACTACGCGCCCAAGACGGCGCCGCTGCTCGATCCGCGTGCGGCGTACTTGACATTGAGCTTGATGGAGCAGGTCCTGAATAATCCGCACGGAACGGGAGCGGGGATTCGTTCGATGGGATTTACCGCGCCGGCTGCAGCAAAGACGGGCACCTCGCACGATGCGTGGTTCGCGGGATTCACCAGCAATCTGTTGTGCGTCGTATGGGTGGGGAACGACAACTACAGCGAACTCAACATCGAGGGCGACCGGGCCGCAGGGCCGATCTGGGGCGACTTTATGAAGGCGGCGGTGCAGTTGCCCCAGTACTCCGATACGGAGCAGTTTCTTCCGCCGCAGGGTGTGATACGGGTGCAACTGGGCGACGCCACCAACCTGCTGGCAGACGCATCGTGCCCGGACGACTGGACGGCTGCATTCCTCCAAGGCACCCAGCCAACCCAAACCTGTGACCACTCGATTCACGTGCAGCGGAACATCATCCAGAGGATCTTTGGACTCGGCAAGCAACCTGCCAGTGCCCCGCCGGCAGCGGTTCAGCAGGCCAATCCACTGCCGTCGCAGCCCGTGCAGAGCCAAAAGGCAGAGCAGCCTCCGGAACACAAGAAGAAAAAACCCGGCTTCTGGGCGCGACTGTTCGGGCTCGGGAAAAATAAGAAAGAGCAGGACAAACAAAAATCGCACTAACTGAGATTCGAAAGGAAGAACGGCTAAAGGTCAGAGTAGCCGACAAATTCACCAGGAACAGCGGAGTGGTAGCATCGGAATCGAGATGCGAAGCATTCTTATTGGGCTCTCACGCGTGGTCATGGTCGCATACGTGCTCTATCGGAGTTTCACGACTGTCGCCTTTCTTCCCTTCGTCACCTCGTTCGATAGCCGGATAGGTGTCCTCTCTATCCTGCTTATCTTGTTGGCTACGGGCGCAATCGTGCTCATCTTTTTCGAGCGAAATGGAATGGCCGCCTTGTTGGCCACTATTGTGGGAGCGGTCGCGCTTGGCTCCTGGTTTTTTATCGTGTTCAAAGCGCCTGTGTGGACCCGCTCGTACTTTGCCTGGTCCGTGGTGCCGGAAGTGTGTTTTTCGCTCGCCGGATTCAGTAACTGGGTGGTGCAACGTACTCAAAGCGTCAGCTCAGCAGATGAACAAGGAGTTCCGGGCGAGTGACCGCATACGCTTCCCTATGACCGACCTTCGCCCGGGGCCGCGCAATTTTGCACCCAATGTGCAGCATTCTCCTCCCCCGGCAGTGGCTGAATCACGGATCGAAGGCACCTCGCCGAACCAAAATATTCCACGTTTGGCAAACACCACCAGGCCGGATTGCATGGCCTGTGGACCTCACATTCGCTTTCCCGTTTCAGCTCTCCCAATTTCAACTCTTTTGACCCGTGGCGGCATTCCGGTGGATCCGGTGGCATCGAGACACAGTATTTAGCCGGCAAAAAACAGACAGCTTGCAGCTTTTCTGGTAGCGGCGAAACTGCTGCATTTTCCGCTGTTTTGCTTTCACGTACAGATGCTAAAATCCGGCATCCGAAGGAGGGGGTTATGGGTAAACGCTACAACAACATCCTTGAAACCGTCGGGAACACCCCAATGGTGCGAATCAACCGGCTTGCACCGCCCGACGTGAACCTCTACGTAAAGGTCGAAGCCTTCAATCCACTCGGCTCAGTAAAAGACCGCCTAGTGTACTGAGTCATTAATTCATTACACATTTATCGACAAGCAGCGTCTAACATGACATGAGCGAGGTCATGAGACGAGGACGCCGTTTGCCGAAGTTGGAACTGAGCGAGGAGCAGCGCAGTACCTTGCAGGGTTGGACGCGGAGGAGGAAGACCGCGCAGGCGCTTTCGATGCGAGCACGGATCATATTGCGCGCCTCCGAGGGACTGACCGCTACGGCCATCGCTACAGAAACGCATGCGTGTATTCAAACGGTCAGTAAATGGTGGCGCAGGTTTGATGAGCGGGGATTGGATGGACTGCTCGATGAGCCGCGTCCCGGACAGCCACGCAAACTGAGCGATGCTCAGATCGAAGAAGTCATCGTGCGCACGCTGGAGAGCAAGCCGCCCGCTGCCACCCATTGGTCAACCCGTACGATGGCACAGGCTACAGGCATCAACCAGACCGCGATCAGCCGCATCTGGCGCGCCTTTTCTCTGGCCCCGCATCGCTCCGAGACGTTCAAGTTATCCAAAGACCCGCTGTTTATCGACAAGGTGCGCGACATCGTGGGGCTTTACATGAACCCTCCGGAGCGCGCGCTGGTCTTATGCGTGGATGAAAAGTCGCAGATACAAGCTCTGGATCGAACCGCGCCGCTGTTGCCCATGGGACCTGGGCAGGTCGAACGCCGCACCCACGACTATGCGCGGCACGGCACCACCAGCCTGTTTGCCGCGCTGGACACCAAAACTGGCAAGATCATAGGCCAGAACCAGCAACGCCATCGTTCCGAAGAGTTCCGCAGCTTCCTCGACACCATCGAGAAGAACGTGCCCGAAGAACTGGACGTCCACCTCATCATGGACAACTACGGAACGCATAAAACCAAGCTGATTCAGAATTGGCTGCTGAAACGGCCCCGCTTCCATGTTCACTTCACGCCCACCTCTGCCTCATGGTTGAACCTGGTGGAACGCTGGTTCGCCCTGCTCACAGAACGCCGGCTTCGACGCGGCGTCCATCGCTCGACCAAAGAACTAAAAGCCGCCATCAACGACTTCATCGAACACCACAACCGCGACCCAAAACCCTTTATCTGGCATAAAACAGCAGACCAGATTCTCGATTCCGTCACTCGCTTTTGTAAGCGAATTAATGACTCAGGACACTAGCCCTCGGTGTCATTGAAGATGCGGAGCGAACCGGCAAGCTCAAGCCCGGCCAGACAGTCATCGAGGCCACCAGCGGCAATACGGGAATCGGCCTCGCCATGGTCTGCGCGCAAAAGGGATATCCCCTGGTCGTCACCATGGCCGAGCCATTCAGCGTCGAACGCCGCAGGCTGATGCGCTTTCTCGGCGCCAAGGTCATCATCACGCCCGCCGCGGCCCGCGGCGTGGGCATGGTTGAGAAGGCCGTGGAACTGGCGGAAAAGCATGGATGGTTCTTGACGCGCCAGTTTGAGAATGAAGCCAACGCTGACATGCACTCCCGCACCACAGCAAAGGAGATCCTCGACGACTTTGCAGGCGAGCGCCTCGACTACTGGGTCACCGGCTTTGGCACCGGCGGAACCCTGAAAGGCGTTGCGCGGGTGCTCGCGAAAGAACGGCCCGAAACCAAGATCGTCGTTTGCGAACCCGATGACGCGCCCATGCTCTCCAGCGGCGATGAGCGGAAGCGGAACGCCGATGGATCGGCAGCAGATTCGCACTCGGCGTGGAAACCACACCCCATACAGGGCTGGAGCCCCGACTTCATCCCCAAGCTCACCGGCGACGCCGTTGACATGAAGGTCATCAGCCAGGTCGTGCGCATTCAGAATGCCGAAGCCATACGCTGCAGCAAGGAACTGGCCGTGAAGGAAGGCGTCTTTGTGGGCATCTCCTCCGGCGCGACTTTCTCCGGCGCATTACAGGTTGCCGCAGCGGCCCCCAAAGGCTCAACCATCCTGTGCATGCTGCCTGACACCGGAGAGCGTTACCTGAGCACGCCTCTCTTTGCCGATATCGCCACCGACATGACACTGGAAGAGCAGGAGATTTCGCATTCCACGCCCGGTTGCTGGATGGAACCCAAGCAGTAAATTTTTCCGGAGGCAAAAAACGATTTGGCGAAGACGGAACTACGGATGAGCTCACGTGAAGATGTGCTCGGGGAACGGACTGGTCCGAGAAACCTGTCCTCTACTCCCTATGCCCTTGGATTGCCTAGTCCACCTTCGCCAGTACGGCAAGCAGATCGTCTCTGCGACGGCTGGCCAGGGCATCCGAATTGCGCAGTACATGTAGCCACACGATGATCACGGGGATTGCAAGTACCAGTAACACAGGCGCGGCCAGCCACAGGGCGTCGAAGAACAGGCTGAGGCTAATCACAGCTCCGCCAACGCCGAGAATTCCCAGTTGCACCAGCATGGCCAGCAGCGCAGTGGCCTGGCCGCCGCGCTGGCGCCCGATTCGGCCCAGGTTGACGCGGTGTGGCATGGCCAGCGAAAAGAGGTTGCCCACGGCCAGGTGCGCGGGAAGCGCAAAGATCAGCCACGCCGCCGTCGCAGCCAGCCATGCGGCATCGGGCACGCCCAGCCGTAGGCAGGCTACAACTCCGGCCGCCAACGCGATCATGCTGAACAGCGCGGCATGAAAGATGTTCTTGGCCAGCAGAACGGTGCGCATGGGTGTGGGCGAAATGAAAAGCAACTGGATGCCCGCGCCTTCCGTACCAAGATTGTTGTAGATCAACTGCGTAAATCCAAGCAGCGCATACGCAATGCAAACGGGAATCAGGATGGGCGAGATACTGTGTGGTCCATGCCTTGAGCCATGCATCAGGCTGGCCAGAACAAAAACCATCAGCAGCGGCGCGCCCAGCGCATAGAGCAACGGCATAGAACGCATCACGGTGTGCAGATCCTTTTCGATGATGGCGCCTATGGGACCGCCGCCGCCCAGTGAGACGCGTGGAGCGGCAGCCGAAGTTCGGGCAGCGCCCTTGCCCTGCCTTACCGCCTTACGCGAGCGCGCTGCTTCGCCCAGGCTTTCACCGCGGTACTCGGCGCCCAGTCGCACGCCCAGAATCAATCCGGCGGCCAGACCGTAGCCGCAAAGCATGACCAGCGCTCCCAGTGCACGCGCTGGCCGGCTGTCGTAGGCGTCCTCCATTGCAGACACCGCCAGCCCCGGAGGCAGCCATCTTTGCACGTCGTCCGCAATCGTTAGTTCCCACTGCTCCCGGGCGCGGTCCTGCGCCGCGGCCTGCGCGGTACGGTGTCTCTGGCCGCGCACTGCGGGGTTGAGGAACTGCAGGCCGAGGACTACAACCAGAAAGAGCACGCTCACAATTTCGCGGATCTTGCGCTGCCCCAGCCAGCGTTCAAGCCAGGCGAAGATGGCGCGCGAAAGCAGAACGTTAAAGACACCAAACAGAACAATTCCCACCGCGGCCCACACAAAAAGGCCCGGCCGCGCAACCGTCACACCCACCAGAATGCCCATGCAGCCGAGGCCACCGAGAATGGTGGCCACGTCCACCATGCCAAAGAGAACGTGCAGAATGAAAAACGGTGCGAAACCGATCGGCAAGCGCAGCAGTCCTACCAGGTCAAACTGCTGCTGGAACGACGCGATGAAGATGGGCATCCCTTGCCAGACACAGAAAACACCCCAAAGCAGAAACGGAAGCAGCCACCACTTACCCGAAGAGGCAAAGGTATAGGCGCCGACGCCCATACCCAGCGTCATACCCACTCCCATGACGGTGTAGACCAGGTAGTTGGCGCTGTTAGTGGCTGCTTCCACCATGCCGCGTGTGGTCCTGAGGCCGTTACGAAAGGCATGCCAGCGCATCGTTGCCAGCGCCGCATATTGAGCGCGTGCCAGCGGGCCTAATGCGCTGCCTGAAACAGGAAGCCAGACGGCGCCAGGCTCCGCCGGTCCGCGCTGCGCCGGTCCGCCTAGGCTAGCCATGAAAGCTCCTGTGCCGGCTCCATATCGCCCGCGCCAACGATGGAAAGAAAAATCTCTTCGAGTGTAAGGAGCTGCTCGCTTTCCGCCCCGGGCAACGACGAGGCCACGCCCGCACGCAGTTCCTCAAGCGAGCCGTTAGCCACCAGGCGGCCCTGGTGAATGATGGCAACGTGGCTGCACAGGCGTTCCACGATTTCAAGCACGTGGGTAGTCAGAAAGATCGTGGCGCCACGCTGAATCATGCCCTGCAGCATCGTCTTCAGCATGCCGGCAGCGATTGCGTCTACGCCTTCAAAGGGCTCATCGAGAAAAAGAACTTTGGGGCCGTGGATAACCGCTGCGGCAAGAGCAAGTTTCTTCTGCATGCCGTGGGAAAAGTCGGTGACGAGCTTGCGGCTGTCGGCGGCAAGCTGCATGAAGTCCAACAGCTCTTCCGTGCGGCGGGCGGTAGTGGCGCGGTCCAGGCCATACATGCGGCCTACGAAGTTCAGGTATTCCGGCGCGGTAAGGCGGCCGAGAAGGGCCATGCCTTCAGGAACGACGCCGATCTGGCGCTTGAGTTCCAGGGCTCCGGCGTTAAAGGGTTTTCCGAGAATCTCGATGGCGCCGGCGGTGGGCTCAAGCAGCCCGGTGAGCATTTTGATCGTAGTGGATTTCCCGGCTCCGTTCGGTCCCAGGAACCCAAAGAACTGCCCTGGCGCCACGCCGAACGTGACGTCGTTCACGGCGATGAGCTCGCCAAAAGTCCGGGTCAGACCGTGAGTTTGAATCGCCGCGATTTCCATGTGCGGTAAGAATAACAAGGATACACTGACGAACCTAGTCCCTAACCTCGGCCCACGGCATCCTTTTCCGCTAACGGGTCGTTGTCCCGATCCGTAACTTCCACCAGCGAGGCCAGCCGCTCGGCCAGCTCCTGCGTCCAGCAACCGTCTCGCGCGCGCCAGCTCCAGTTGCCGTCGGCCACGGCCGGTGTGTTCATGCGGTCCTCTGAGCCCAGTTCAAGCAGGTCCTGCGCCGGAACTACAGCCACCTGCGCGGGGCTGGCTGCAACGGCCCGAATCAGCGGCCACACAGGATGCCCGTGGACGGGCCCAACGTAAGCCTCCGCGGCGCGGTGCTCGGTCTTGTTCGCCGTCTTCCACCAGCCTTGCGTGGTGTCGTTATCGTGCGTTCCCGTGTACGCCACAGTGGCCGGATCCATATTGTGCGGCAGGTGAGTATGCGCGCCCTTGTCGCTGAAACCGAATTGGATCACCTTCATACCGGGCAGGCCCAGTTCGAGACGCAGCGCATCCACTTCAGCCGTGATGAGGCCCAGATCTTCAGCGACGAGCGGCAACGGGCCAAGGGCCTGTTCGAGCGAGTGGAAAAGCTCAAGGCCGGGCGCCTTCACCCACTCGCCGTTCACCGCTGTATTTTCTTTGGCGGGAATCGCCCAGTACGCCTCGAAGCCGCGGAAGTGATCGAGGCGGACGACGTCGTAGAGTTCAATGGCGCGGCGAATGCGATCGATCCACCAGTCGAAGCCGCGGTTTTTGAGCACATCCCAGCGGTAGAGCGGATTACCCCAACGCTGGCCGGTAGCCGAAAAGTAATCGGGCGGCACACCGGCGACGCGGATGGGATGGAGCGCCTTATCCAGTTCGAAGAGCTCGGGATGAACCCACACATCGGCCGAGTCCATGTTGACGAAAATAGCCACGTCGCCCAGGATGCGGATGGCATGACGCGCGGCGGCCTCGCGCAGGTCGTTCCACTGGCGCGCGAAGGCAAACTGCAGAGCCTTGTTGCGGGCCATGGCGTCGCCGTGGCGTGCCTCGGCTTCAGCCAGTGCGTGCGGCTCGCGGCGGCGCAGCGGCTCAGGCCAGTGACTCCAAGCAGCGGTGCGGAACTCGTGGCGCAGCTCGGCGTAGAGCGCGTAGTCGTTGAGCCATGCTTGTTGAGCCGCGCAAAACTCTTTGTAGTTCCGCCACTGCTCATGGAGATGGGGATCATGCGCGCCGCGGTGCAGGAAGTTCCCGGCCGCCTCGTAGAGCAACGGGATCTTGTACTCGTCGACGGCGTGAAAATCCACTGCGCCCGTTGGGCCCGCAAGATGAGCAATACGCTCTTTTGCAATCCATCCCCAATCGGCCAGCAATTCCAGGCTGATAAGCAGCGGATTGCCGGCGAACGCGGACGATGCAGCATACGGCGAATTGCCAAAGCTGGTGGGCCCCAGCGGCAACACTTGCCAGACGTGCTGTTTGGCCCGGGCGAGAAATTCAATAAACTGGTGTGCGGCGGGGCCCAGATCGCCTATGCCACCATGAGAAGCCAGCGAAGTAATGTGGAGTAGAACTCCAGACGAACGCTCAAAGCGCATACTGCCATTATGGACGCTGAGGGGTGGGTACTCGGAATCAGGCTTTTTCAACGGGATGAATTTTGGTTAACCGGCACGGCCTCAGCTCACGATGCTTGCCAAAAATGGGCGCGGAAAGGCGAGGCTGACGCTGCCCCGGTCATTTGTTCTTGACCACGGTCATCATGCCGCTGTGACCGCAGTTGGGGCACGCGGCGTAGCGCTTGTTCAGGATGTGCAGGGCCAGAACATAGCTCACGCTTGAAAGCCTGAAGACGCAACCACAAGTCGGGCACTTGAAGTGCGTCGTTTTGGAGCGATAGATAACAGCTCCCAACAGGACGGCCACAAAAACCCCCGCAGCGAACGCACCTGGATTCACGCTTCCTCCCTCTTTTCCGGCGTTCAGGCAACTTTGCAGCATACCCAAAACATCGTCCGCAGGCTTCCGCGGCCGGCGCGGCACGGCAACGTAAAACGGCCCGCACCATCAGGGGTGCGGGCCGTTCCTGGAACCGTGCGCTGGTTAGCCGCTCGCTTACATCCCCTGCTTTTCTTGCCCCGGCAGTTTCCCAAGACGAATCAGGTTATGCTGCCGATAGTCGTTCATCACGTTGCTGACAAAGATGTTGAAGGCGTTCGAGCGCTGCCGCGCCAAAAGCGCTTCGCGGGTCTGGTCCATGTTCTTGGCGATCTCGGCGGCCGAGGGCTCCTGCTTGTCGAGAATCTTCGCCACAACGCCGCCGTTCTGCGTCACGATGGGGCCGCTGACGTTGCCGACCTTGAGCTTGAAGAGCTGTTTGGCCACCTGGCCAACCTGCCCCAGGTCGGGCACCTGGTCAGCCTGGGTCACCAGGTCGCTGGTTTCCATCTTTGCGCCCATGGCCTTGGCGGCCTTGGCCAGGTCGTTCATCGACTGTGCCTTGTCGGCCAGTTGTGTGGTCTTCTGTTTAATCTGCGCGGGCAGTTTCTCCTCGCGGTAATTGGCCAGTACATGGCTCTTCCACTGAGCGAACGTGGGAGCGTGCGCGGGAATGATGTCGGCTACCTGGAAGATGGCGTAGCCGTCGCCGGTAGCGGCCGACTCCGGCGGATCGCCCTTCGTGGCAACGAAGGCCTTCGTCAGCAGTTGCGAACTGTCGGGCAGGGCGGGAATAATGCCTTGCTTGCTAAGCGGCGGCGTGGTCACCAGTTGCAGGTGGTTGGCTGCCGCGGTTTTCGCCAGCCCCTCCTTATCGGCCTCGGTGGTTAGCTTCTGCGCATACTGGGTCTCTGCCGCAGCCGTCTGGTTGCGGATGAGCGTGGCCTGAATCTCTGGAAGAACATCGCTAAGCGGCTGCTGGTGCGCCTTGTGGCGGCCCTCAACCTGCACGATGTGAAAACCGTACTGGCTGCGAACAATGGCCAGCTTGCCAACGGGCTGCGTAAAGATGGCGTTGTCGAACGCCGGCACCATGGTTCCGCGGCGTACATAGCCAAGCTCGCCGCCCTTGTCCTTGCTTCCCGGGTCGTCAGAGTATTGCTTGGCCATGGCTGCAAACTTGGCGCCGTTCTGCAGCTTCTTGAGAATCATTTCCGCCTTGGCCTTGGCAGCCGCAACGGCTTTGGCGTCGGCATTGGGCGGCACCGTGATCAGGATGTGCCGCGAATCGGCCTCCTCGGGAGCCATGTATTGGCTCTTGTGGCTGTCGTAGTACTGCTGGATCTGCTGCTGCGTAGGCTGAGGGACGCCGCCGGGAAGATCGCTGGTGGTGAAGGCAATATAGCTGATCTTGCGCTGCTCGGGAACCGCCGTGGCGTAGCGTGCCGCGTTCTTTTTGAAGTATGCCTCAAGCTCGGCGTCAGAGGGATTGATCTGGTTGCTCAAGCTGTCGCGGGAGAGCACCGCATAGTCAAACTTGATTTTGAGGTTCTGCTTGAGATACGCGGCGCGGACCGCCTTGTCGCTGACAGTAACCGGGGCCGTGATCAGTGCCTGAAGCCGGCGGACAGCAATGTCGGTCTTGATTTCGTTTTCAAACTGCTTCACTGACATGTTCAGGCGCGTAGCGATCAGGTCGGCGTATGCCTGCTCACCGATGAACTGGCCTTTCGGGAATAGCGTGGCGCCCAGCGAGCCCCTGTGCAGGTAATTCCGCACATCGTTGTCGCTCACATGGATGCCGAGTCGCTGCGCCACCTGCAGCAACACCTGCTGCTGCACCAGTTGCATACCCACCTGCTGCTCAAAGTAGCGCAGGATCATGGGATTGCTGGCATACTGCGGGCTGCGTTGTTCCAGGTCCTGCTGGGCAATTGTCTCCACCTGCTGCTGCGTCACCTCCGCGCCGGAAGAGAAGAACTTGCTATACCAGTGCGGGTAGACGACAGCGTATGTACCCTCCGATGGCGCGCCCAGGCTGTACAGGCCGGGAATCAGGTAAACGACCATGCCTACCGATGCCGCTGCGATGATAACGATGAAAAGACCTTTGGTAAATTTGCTGTCTGTTTGCAGGAAACGAATCATGGATAAACCTTGCTCTCTGTGCGCGAAAGAACTCTCCGCAAACGCCTTTTGGCTGCGGATTCAGTTCCCCTGGCATGCGCAATTTTCGCTCTACGCGACGTTTCCATTATAGACGAGGCATAACCTGCCGTAGCGGCTGCTCAAGCGGACGCAAACCCCGATCCTCGCATAGGCATTCGGCTTGTCCTGAAGCGCAACGGGCCTCTTCGCTGCGGCTTCCTCACTCGCGGTGTTGCACCTGCTGAACACGAGTGGCAATTATGGTTCGCGCAGTCGGGCGAAGTGCGGGCCTACAAGCTATAATCGCTTGCTCCGGGACTTTTTTCGAGCCGGGCTAAAGAATGCGTCCAGGAATCCGATGCGTGCATCCGGAGTTCCGGCTGGGGATTACAGTGTCTTTGGCCAGGCGAACTTTGTTTCAAGGGATTGTTGCAGGCATGCCATTTCGCCACCGCCAGCTCGGGCTTTGCCGTTTTGCCGTGCTTGCCGGCATGCTCTGTTTTGCGGCGGGGGTGGCAGCTCAGACGCCAAAAGCCCCGGCGAAGACACAGCAAAAGTCCCCGCCCCAGAAGCTGCAGTGGAAGACCTACAACTATCCTGCCGACGGCTTCAGTGCCGATTTTCCCTTCGAGCCGTCGCAGTCGAAAAAGGATATTGACAGCGACAGCGGAACCTACGAATTGCGCTCGTACATGACGGAAGACGACCAGGCAGCGCTATACGTCGGAGTCTGCGACTACGGCGAGAAGGCCAAAAAGCAGAGTCCGGAAACCCTCCTCAACAACGCAGAAGATGGAGCACTGAAGAACTCCAATTCGCGCCTGGTCAGCGAGCAGGCCATCACTTTGGGCATCTACCACGGCTTGGAGTTCAAGGCGGAAAACGAATCCACAGAGTTTTCAGCGCGGCTTTACATCGTGGGCAACACCCTCTACCAGACGCTGGTGGTCACGCCCCGTGGGCACGCCTATGCAAAGACCACGCGCTTTCTCAACTCGTTCCAGCTGATAGCACGCCCGGCCCAGTAAGCTCCCATGCGCTCACGGCCGCTCCGGCCCTGTGCCGGGAACCACCGTCAGAATCCGGCAGCGCTGCTTGCCGCCGGCGCTCCATGCCAGGGCCATCTCGCTTTCCACGTAGGCGCAATCGCCGGCGTTCAGCGTTTCGTGTAAACCTCCCGCATCCAACTGCAGGGTGCCTTCAAGCACATAGAGCAGTGCCATGGTTTCGCCTTCGCCGTCGAACGTAGTGGTAGTGCTGGCGGGAGAGATCTCGATCGTGCGGGCGATGAGGCGCGTGCCCTCGCGGGCTATGTTGAGCGGTGTAATCTTTACCGGTTCCGGACCGCGGCCGTTACCTTCCAGATGCGCCTTGCGCGTGATCGAGAGAGAGTGCCGCGCAGGCTCGGAAAAGAAATGGCTCATGCCCACTCCGTAGACGCGGCTGATGGTGGCCAGCGTGGGAAGAGTGGGAATCATGCGGTCGGTTTCCAGCTTTGAAAGCAGAGCCGTCGATAGGCCCGTTTCCGCCGCCAGGCGAGACAGCGTGAGTCGCTTTTGCATACGCAGAGCTCGCAATTTCGCTCCGATACAATAGGGTTCAAGAGACCACTGTGCGTATGAAGCGGTCTTGGCAACGTTTTTTGGCATATTCTTCCCCTCGCGCCGCTTGCGGAGGCTCTCCCATTCCCGTCGGCATCTGCGGTGCCGAAAAGAGCGCCTCTTCCGTCGTGGAAGAAGCCAGTTTGCAACTGCCTCCGATCCATGGCAGTCCGAGAACTTCCTGAGCGGCCAAATCCAGTTTGAATGCCTTAGGGCTTTCAGTTTTCTGAAGATTTTCTGAAAGATTTCACCACGATGCCCGGTAGCAGCTTTGGCCGGCATCCGATCGGCATTCGGCAGGCCCATGGCCGACGATCCGGCGAATCCACTGCAGACCCGAGAGGTCGCGGCTCGAATCGGGCTATCATGTCCCGGAAAGGACCTAACACATATGCTTCTGAAGCAGGCCTTCTCTGCCCCGCACATTTCTCTCCGGCGCTCCTGCGCGGCGTGGCTCCTGTGCGCCGTGT
The DNA here is from genome assembly GCA_963830225.1 of uncultured Acidobacteriota bacterium. Taxonomy (GTDB): domain Bacteria; phylum Acidobacteriota; class Terriglobia; order Terriglobales; family Acidobacteriaceae; genus Telmatobacter. The sequence continues at coordinate 293,381 of CAWHLO010000004.1, forward strand.
TTTGCGGAACCGAGGTTTGTACGGCCCAGAAGAAACCGGCCCCAAAGGCCGAGCCCGACGTACTGGTCCTGGTCAACGGCGATACGCTGCACGGCAAATTCGTACGCTCCGTTTCAAACAAGGTGACATTTCATACTGACGCGTTGGGCAATATCACGGTTCCCTGGAAGAAGATCCGCGAGCTGCACACAGTAGGCAGCTACGCGGTTCTCAAATCCAAAACTGAGATGCACTCCAAAATGAGGCAGGGAGCGGTCCCGGCAGGCACGCTGGACATGACGAACCAGACCATCACATTGCAACCCCCTCAGGCTCCGGCGGTTCCGCCGATCCCGGTAAAGCAGGCGCAGTACGTTGTATCCTCGGCTACACTTGCCAGAGAGGCAACGCGCCGGACCGGCGTCTTTTCCGGATGGAGCGGCGCCGCCACAGCCGGCGCAACAATGGTAGCCGCTACACAGAAGCAGTACACCTTCTCCGGAGGCATCAGCCTGGTGCGCGCCGAACCCTCCGTCACCTGGCTGGCCCGGCGCAACCGCACCGCTGTCAATTTCAGCGCATCGTTCGGAAAAATCACGCAGCCGGCCTACCTGGATACCACCACCAATACGATGGTTCCAGCGCAGGTCACCAAAACCGCGATCTATCACGCGGATGCGGAGCGTGACCAATACTTCTCGACACGCTTTTTTGCTTTGGTGCAGACCGCCTTCGACCACAACTTCAGCCAGAACCTTGACCTCCAGCAGATTTACGGCGGCGGCATCGGCTGGACAGCCATCAAAACCCCAAGCCAGGAAGCAGACCTGAAGGCGACGACCCAATATGCCAAGCAGGTGTTCCTCAGCGGCGCGCCGGGTTCGAACCAGAACCTGGTCGGCTCCACTTTCTCTGCAAACTACGCACTGAACCTCCCGCTCTTGTCCTATTCGCAGTCCCTGGCCTTCATTCCCGCATACAACAACCCGCACGCCTACTCGCTCTCAGAGGTCAATACGCTTGCCTTCCCCGCATATAAGAACCTCAGCTTTTCCATTGGCACGCAGGATAGCTATCTGAACAACCCGCCCGTCTCGCTGCCGCCCACACAGCGAAATTCCTTCCAGTTCACGATGGGAATCACCTTTGCCATCAAGCCCAGGTATTGACGCAGGAGGGTGCCGCACGCGGAGTGCGCCTCTCGAACGGCGCTGGCGGCATCTGCGGCTAAAAATGCGCACAACTTCTAATAAATCATAGATATAAGTCGTAAATTGTCAGTTTACTCTTCAGTCAATAAGTAACCACTTTTCGATTACTTTGAGGAGAAGAAATTCCCATTTCACTCCCTTTCAAAGGGACGAACATGGATAATCTCCGTGTTGCCCAAGATTATTCGGGTTCCTGCGGGAGAACGACAAAAAGGAACCCGTGGTATATATCTCCCCCCCTGATCGCCTGAAGATCGGGTCTGAGGCTTGATTTGTGTTTGGCGCGAATGCAATGCAGCCAGGCCGCAAGCAGCACCTGACCTGAACTTCGAGGAGCCGTGTTAGAACGAATGAACCTGTCTTCTGCGAAACTCTCAGGCTCCCCCAACCTGTCGGTTTCTGCCCATGAACCGGGTGGGACCACACTTACCTTTGCCGGCTTTCGGCTTGAACCGGACGGCACGCTCTTTCGCGGCGACACGCCGATTCATCTTCCGCCGAAGGAGCTGGATGCGCTGCGGCTGCTTCTGGATAACGCCGGCCACATCGTCACGCCCCAGCAGATGCGCGAGGCGCTGTGGGGCCAGGTGCATGTGAGCGCCGACAGCGTAACCAAGTGCGTCTCATCTCTGCGCTCCCGGCTGGAGATAGAAGGAAGCATCCAGACCATTTACAAGCGCGGATATCGCTTTACGGCGCCGGTGCAAAAAGAAGGCTCTCCCTCCACCGCTCCCATGACGCGTCTGGCGATTTCGCCTTTCGTCATCGGGCCCGGCGTTCCGGAGTATCTGGGGGCGCTTCTTGCTGAAGAGGTTTCTGCCGGTTTTACCCGCTCGCGTCATCCTTCGGTCAGAGTTCTGGCACACGACTCGGTCTCCACACTGGCGCGTCGCGGGCTGATGGCTCAGGAGATCGGCGAAAAGCTGAATGCCGATTTCGTATTGGCTGGAAACCTGCGAGCTCTACCCTCGCATTTTCGTCTGGGCGCGGAAATGATTCGCGTGAAAGACGGAGTGCAGGTTTGGGTTGAAGATGTGCTCGTGGACCGGAACATCACCGCGGGACTGGAAACGGAACTGGCGGCGCGGCTCAACTTCCGCCTTCGCGCGGGCCTGCCTTCTGAACGATCGCATGCGGCGGACTCGGAAACCGGCGGCATTTCACTTGCCGCTGCGGCCGACGATTGGGAAGAAGAGAGCCCGAGGCGCCGCGAGGCACATGAAATCTTCCAGATTGCGCGCTTCGAGTGGCGAAGCCTGCAGCGCCACCGGATGCAGGATGGGTTGCAGCACCTGTTGCGCGCCATCGAGCTCGATCCCGCGCTGACGGAGGCGCGGATCGACCTGGCAAACCTTTGCGTCGCTCAGACGCTTTACGGATTCATGGCGCCCGACGCCGCGGCGAAGTATGTACGGCATGCCGCTGAACCCCTCGCCGGTCCCGCCGCCGCAGCCATGCTGCCCACGCTCGGCTGGATCAGTTTTCACTTCGATCGCAACCTCGCCGATGCTCTGCGGGCGTTTTCGCTTTCGGCGCACCTGCCTTACGATCCCTGGATCATGCGCGCGCGCTCGATGTTCGCACTCAGCCGGCATCGCTTTAGCGAGGCCATTGCAATGCTGCGCGCAGCCATTGAGTTGGACCCCTTTTCAGCCCCGCTGCACAGCCGCCTGGCGTGGGCGCTGCATCTGGCTGGAAAAGCAAACGAAAGCCTCGAACATGCCCATCGGGCGCTCGAGCAGTTTCCCGAACATGTCGGGGCGAGCTTCTACGGCGCGCTGATCCTCGCCTTCAATGGCGAAACCGGTCAGGCCGTCCATCTTGCTGAGGCCCTGGAGCAGCGCATGCCGTACCTCGATCTGGCCACGGCCGCACGCGCCTATGCGCTGGCCCGCGACGGCCAGACCAAAGAGGCGCACGAAGTCCTGGAACAACTCGAATGGCGCGGCAGAGAGCGGTTCACCCTGAGCGGATTCACTCCCGCCGCGTATCTGGAACTGGGCGAAATGGAGACAGCACTCGATCTGCTGCGCGTCTCAATGCACGCCCGCTGCCCGTGGTTCTTCCAGATGCTGGCCGATCCCCGGTTGAAGTCGCTGCATGGACGGCCTGAGTTCGCGCAGATGCAATCCGTCCTCGCCAGGATGGAGGCCGAAGCCGCGCGCTCCCGCGTTCCTCTTCTGTAGAAACACGGCGCGGAAGCTCTTCGCGGCCGTGGCTAGTCTATTCTCCAGCCTTGACGGGATGCTGTCCCGCCTTGCCCCTGCCGCGCTGCCCCGGGGCAATAGACGCCGTCCTCCACGCCTCCTTGACCGTCGGGGAGAGGCTGTCCATCTGATTCAGAAACACAGACAGTTGCCATATCTCATGGTCGCTCAGCTTGTAGTCCCAGGCAGGCATCCCGCTCCAGCGCACACCGTGCTTGATGACGTAGAACTCCTGGCTCGTAAGCAGGTTGGGCGGATTCTTCATGAACTGCGGCGGACGCGGCTTGAATGAGCCTGCCATCGTAGCTTCCGGATGTTGCGGATCGCCGTGACAATGCGCGCAGTTACTCTGATATATCCGCATGGCAGCGAGCATGTTCGTGTCGTTCGCCGGAACGGTATCCATAGGCCGCGGCGCAAAGTGCTTCAGCGAAGCATCGAGCGCCCCGGCAGACATCGCCTGTTCAATGGGATTGACCGCGGTATCGGCACGGGGATCTATCATGCCAAAACTCAGGAACGAAAGAATGCCGGCAACCAAAAGCAGAGCTCCGATGAGAAACCCTGAAAAGAACTTGCCCATAGTGGGCTCCTTTTAGGCAAATCAGATATCAACAACTCGAAGCTGGGGGTTGCATCAAGCGCACCAACTGGGCCGGGGAAGCCCACGCGCAAATTCGTGCGAATTCAGCATGACATTACCAGGGGCGGTTGGTCTAGTGACTAAGGTGGGACCATGACCTACACAACAGGTGAAGACGGAGGCTCCAGCGCAAGCTCCAGAGCGCTCACCGGCGCGGCCACACATAAGCCGGATCGTCCCTCGCGTGAACCAGCCAGGTCATGCCCAGAGCCGTCACGGAGCCGGGTGCGACAAACAGAACGGCCATCCCAGGTCTTCGGAGCATGCTTGCGTCTCCTCCTGAATCGAGAAACGAACAAGTCGATTCGCGACACGGCGAGTTATCGCCGACACCTGTTGTTGAAGGAAGCTGAGTGGGAAACACAAGTCTCAGGAGAGCGCAATTTATTGAGGTAGTTTTTCGTCGTAAGAGAAGTAATCAGCATCCGGTCAGGCTAAGTCATACGCACTTAGTGCCCTGCTACTTGAACTTAGCCAGACCAGCGCGGTGAATGCGTTCTACCTTCCGGTCATAGCGGCCCAGCAGAGCATTCCATCGCACATGCGCAATATCTTCAACCATCCTGACGCCATCTTTGAGATAGCTGATCCGTGTGCGCTCGTCGTGCGCCCAGCTTACCGGAACTTCCGCGATCCTGAACCCGCGCTTCGTAGCGATGAATAGGATTTCCGGATCGAATCCCCAGCGGTCGATAGTCTGAAGCTGAAAAACCGTCTGTGCCGCGGCGCGCGTAAAAGCCTTGAAGCCGCACTGCGTATCGGCGAAAGGCAAGCCCATCACCAGGCGCGTAACGCCGTTGAAGCAGCGGCCGAAAAACTGGCGGTAGAGCGGCTGGCGAATGGTCTGGCGTTTGCGTTCGAGCCAGCGCGAGCCGATGGCGATGTCCGCCCCCTGCGCGATGGCGGCGAACAGGCCTTCCGCTTCTTCAATGGGTGCAGATAAATCCGCATCCGTGAACATCACCACTTCGCCGAAGGAATGCAGCAGGCCTGACCGCACGCTGTAACCCTTGCCCCGGTTGCCCGGATTTTCAATCAGCCGGACCTCGGGTGCATTGACGGCAAAAGCCTTAACCACGTCGGCGGTGCCGTCGCGCGAACCATCGTTCACCACCACGACTTCAGCCGACCAGTCGCGCTCGCGGATGCAGTTCACCACCGCCTCGAGCGTGGCGGGAATGCGCGCGCCCTCGTTGTACGCGGGAATGACGATGCTGTAATGGGGATACTCGCTCACGATATCCACCGCCTCGATCTAACCACGATCTCCTCCGGGCGGGGCTCCTGGAAGGCTCTTGCCATAATAGCGCAACTGGACCTCCGATGCCGCACATTCGACACTGCCTGGAAATCTCCGGCAACTTGCTGATGGGAAAAGGTTATAATCGCCACAGGAGTGGCGTCCGCAACGCCGATTCCCGAATCTAACCCGGTGATGCCGGGTGCGGAGGTCATACGAATATGACAAAGGCAGACCTGGTGGAGAAGGTAACCGGCCTGGGCGACCTGACCCGCCGCGACAGCGAGGTCATCGTCGAGACCATCTTCGATTCCGTGATCGATGCCCTGCAAGGCGGCGACAAGATCGAGATTCGCGGATTTGGTTCGTTCCGGATTCGTCAGCGGAATCCCCGCATCGGGCGCAATCCCAAAACCGGCCAGCGCGTTGAAGTACCGGCCAAGCGCGTGCCGTATTTCAAGCCATCGAAAGAGCTTCGCGACCTGGTGAACCCCAACGAGGCAGCAGCCAAGGCCTCCTGACAGGGCGGCGCGTTTCGTCTGCGACGCGCCGGTTGAGGCTCTCTCCGCGGGTCACTCGATCGGGCTGACTGCGGCGTTGCAGCACAAGGTCTTCACACGATTCGATCACTCAATGCACCGGTCTTTGGGGACCGGTGCATTGTCTGCCTTGCAGGTGTGTGAGCGGATCCGAGGCCGTGATTCAAATCACATCGCGTAGTGCCTTGCGGCACATCCCCGCTCTCGTTTCGGTGCCACCCTTTCGTGTGTGGGGTATGTACCATGGCGGATGCAGTCGCTTACGATTGGGCTCGTCCGGCCCTGATCCTGGTCGCCACTGACCTTAGCGACCTCGACCGGCTGATGCCCCATGCGATGGAGCAGGCAGCCGCAACCGGAGCGCGCCTGCTGCTTCTTCACGCGCTTGCCGCCGTGGTGGCTATTTCCGCCGATGCCGCGGGTTTGCCGTACTATGATGTTGCCGGCGCCCTGGAGTCTGCGGATAAGGCTCTGCAGCCCTGGTGCGAATTGGCCCGCCGCCGCGGCATTCGTTGCGATGCGATTGTCCGGGAAGGCCACCCTACCCATGAGATAGGCGTGGCAATCCGGCAGTTCAAGGCGGACCGCGTCATTGTCGGGACCCGGAGCCGCAGCAAGCTTGGTAAGTTGCTTGTCGGTTCCGTGGCAGAGCAAGTGCTGCGCTCGGTCAACCTCCCGGTCATAACCGTGGGACCCGAGGCTCATCTCAAGGAGGCAAGCGGTCACGAACGAGTCGTGCTGCTGGCCACCACACTTCGAGAGACCTCCCGCCCGGGCGCAGTGCTTGCCTGCCGAATCGCGGCCAGTCAAGGGGCACGCCTTGTGCTGCTTCATGTACTTCCGCCGCTCGATGAGGCGCACAAAAATCTTCCTTCTGATTCTGAGTCGGATGCCTTGCGCGAGCTTCGCGAGCTCGCTACTAATACAGGCGCCGGTTGCGGCATCCCCGTCGACCCGGTTGTTGTCCACGGCGACCCATCGATTGAGATTCTGGCTGAGGCTTCGGCCCACGAAGCGGGCCTCATCGTTCTGGGCGCCAAGCAGTGCTCGGCCTTTGAGAACCTCACGCGCAACCGCACCGTCTACCGGGTGCTTGCGCACGCCCACTGCCCGGTGTTGACGCTGCGCGAAACGCTGCCCGTTTCGCCTGAGCCTCCCAAGGAAGCCGTAGGCGCGCACCACTGATCGCAGCAATTTCCATTCCTGCGGAATCACAACCGATAGCAACGCGGAATTGCGGGTGCGTATTCGTGCGAGTCCGTCTCCCGATTGCTGTCAACGGCTAAAGACTCTAACAGAGAAGTTTTGATGGGAAAGAAACTTGACCGCAGTGGCTAGGCGGTGAGGCGTTCAAGCTGCTCGGGCTTGACGATAGTCAGGCTGGTGCCCTTGATGGTGATCCACTGATCGCGGCGGAACTGATTCAGCAGGCGCGTCACGGTTTCGCGCGAGGTACCTGCCATGTTGGCGATTTCCTCGTGCGTAAGCGCCATGGTGAACTTGATCTCCGGCCTGCCGTTGGAAGCGGAGCGGCCCCAGTCGAGGAGCAGCCGCGCCAGCCGTCCCGCAGCCGAGCCGGAAAGCGCCAGCCGCTTGGCATCGTGGAAGACGGTCATATACTCGCCGCTGAGCGCCTGCGCCGCGTGCATCGACGCGATGCCGTGGCGACCCAGGAATTCGACGAACTCCTGTTTGCGCACTGTTTTCACCTGGCAGGGCTCGATCGCCTCGGCCGTGACTTCGTGAGGAACATTGGCCAGCACGGCACTGAGCCCCATCACGTCGCCCGGTCCCGCGATCTTCAGGATCATGGTCTTGCCGTCGCGCGAGGTGGAGGATATCTTCACCTGCCCAAAGCAGATTACAAAAACGTTGCGCGCGGCATCGCCTTCTGAGAAGAGCTTCGCGCCACGCGCATGATTCATCATGATCCCGATCTTGTCGTAGTCCGCCAATGCCTCCGGTGTGAGATTGCAGAACATGCGCAGATGGCGGTGTTCACAATTCAAACAATCTTCGGGAGGGTGATGAGTGTGAGGCGAAGCCATAGGTATCCTGCTGATCTACCAGAAAGTATAACGCATTTTCCGCGGCGAAAGAAAAGGCCTCTGCTCTCGGTAAACCCGCGCCGGACTGTACAGTAACTCCCGTCAGGGTTACTCGATAGATCCCTTCTCGGGCGGCCGGCCGCACCGGTTTCGCATAGCTCTGTCACAATTTCCCGTTCTGCTAGAGTGAGATTGCATCTGCAAATTGCTCTCCGATGAGAGGACACTGACGCCCGAATGGCTGCTTCACAGGAATCTTCTGCCCCTCCACTTGCACCGTTCCGTATGGAGCCGCGTTACGACACCCGGGTCTGGGGTTTCCGCGACCTGCGCCCCTGGTACAACAAGGTGGCCGATACCGAACCCATCGGAGAGGTCTGGCTCACCGGCGACAATTCGCTGGTGGCCACCGGCCCCTACGCCGGCAAACGCCTCGACGCCGTCTTTAACGAAGCTCACCAGTCTCTGCTTGGCCCTGCCGCTCCGTCGTCCGCGTCGCCGCTGCTTGTCAAAATGCTGTTTGCCAGGCAAAAGCTCAGTGTGCAGGTGCATCCTGACGATGCGCTCGCGCAAAAGTATGGCCAGCCCCGCGGCAAAACGGAGTGCTGGTACTGCCTGGCGGCCGAGCCGGACGCAGCCGTGGCGCTGGGACTCAAGCCGGGCGTCACGCTTGCGCAGGTGAAAGACGGAATCCAGAACGGCACGCTCGAGAATAGCCTCAACGTCGTTCCAGTCACCGCCGGAGACATGGTCTTCGTGGATGCCGGAACCGTACACGCCATCTGGCCGGGACCGATCCTGCTTGAAACCCAGCAGAACTGCGATATCACCTACCGGATGTACGACTATGGCCGGCCGCGCGAACTGCACGTAGAGAAATCCCTTGAAGCCACCAGGCTGACCACGCGCGCCGGTAAGGTCGCGCCCACCGCGCTCGCCGACCGCACAATTCTCATCGACGTGGAATATTTCCGCGTGGAGCGGATTCCCGTCTCCGGCAGCCGTTCGAGCCAAAGCCTGCGCGGACCGCACGAGCAGTTTCCCGGTCTCGCTTATCTCTTCGCCGCCGCGGGCTCAGCCAGAATAACCGGCGAGGGTTTCGAGCCGTTTGAACTCCCACCGCGCAATCTCGCCGTTGTCCCTGCTGCATCCCCAGCGTTTACAGTGGAGGATCTCGGCGGTCTGGATCTCATCCGCATCACGCCAAATTGGCCCGGACGCACCGCATGAACGCAATGGATTGGCGTCACTCCGTAATCGAGTACATCCGCGAGGAAGCGCAACCGGTAGACAAGTTCGGCCACCAGCCTCGGCTCTATGCCCTTGCCCGGCGCATCGGCGAGGGGATGGAGTACGACGACGATGTTCTGTTCGCCGCGGCGTGGATGCACGATCTGGGCGTGTTTGCCGGCCATCGTCCCTCCGATCCGGAAAAGCTGGAGGCCTGGAACCATGTGCCCTACACCGTAGCCCGGGCCTGTGACCTGCTCGCCGGATGGGGTTTCCCTGTTGCCAAACTTGATGCTGTCGCTACAACCATCGCTGCCCACCAGCCCCACGACGAACCGCGGCACATCGAGGGAATCCTGTTGAGAGATGCAGACATTCTCGAGCAACTGGGCGCTATTGGCGCCATGCGGGCCCTCGTAAAGATAGGCCGGGACACGCGTTACCCCACATTTTCCTCTGTCTTGCCCGTTTTGCGGCGGGCGGCCGATGAGTTACCCTCGAAGTTAAATTTAGCCGCGGCTCGGCATCTTGCCGCGCCGCGCGTTCAGATTCTTAATACACTCATCGCCGCCATCCACGAAGAGGCCGGCGAACTACTTTTCTAATTTCCCCGATAGCTTGCTGCAAATTCGAAGAAATTCGACGCAATGCCCGCCGTGAATACGGTGAGCGGTTCCAATCCCTGGGGCCTGTAGCTTCCCGGAACCTGTAGCCGCTACAAAAGGGGGATTGTGTGCCATCAGGGAAGCATAGTTTCTGGATGTGGGAGTCTCCTTGCACTTGAACAGCAGGAGTCCATGGCTCGCGGCAAAGAGATTCGCAAATCCCCGGCTCGTACGACTCCCCCGTACAACTCAAGGAGATCTAGGAGACATCATGCGCTTGAAGCCCGTAACCATGCTTATACCGGCCGTACTTTTTATGGCCGCGGCTCTCCCACTCTCAGCCCAGTCGGCTTACTCCGCAAAGAGGGGTGCATGGCCCGTGGCCATCGGTGCCGGCTACTCCTCCATCAATACGGACTGGGGTCAGGACGCGCATGGCAATCCGCGCATCGTGAATGGGGTCACCGTGTGGTTTGACTGGAAAAAGCTTCCCTTCCTGCCCCACGGATTCGGCCTCGAGGCCGAAGGGGAGCACGTGAATTGGAACCAGCCCGCGGCCCTCCCGCAATTGCGTATCGATGCCGTCATGGGCGGCCCAACCTACACATACACAGTTCGAGATTTCAGACGGCTGCGCTTTTACGGCAAAGGAATGATAGGCTTCGGAGGCATCAATTTCCCTCCTTTCGGCAACTATTCGCATGACACCCGCACCATCTGGGCTCCGGGCCTCGGGGCCGAGTACCGCGCTTGGAATAGTTTTTGGGTGCGCGCCGACTACGAATACCAGTATTGGCCTAACCTGTTTAGCCGCGGTCACACTCTCAACCCGCATGGCCTCACCATAGGAATGGTTTACGACTTCAGCACCATGCACCGGAACTATTGAAGGCTCGGGGCACGAACCCCAACTCGGAACCAATCTCTCGGCCGGCTCTCTTCATACAGAGGCCGGCCGCTTGCTTTTCCGCGCATCTTCTTTCCGGTGGGGGTCACGTGAAAGCTGGTTTCTGGATCTTCGCTAGATTTTCAAGCTGAATCTTTGGTCTTTCTCGAACCCGGGGTCTTCATGCAGAATCTAAAACGATATGAGCTTCCGACTTGCGACCCCTCCCGAACTTCGCGGCGCGCTTGATGCAGCCACCGCCGATTGGCAAACAACAGGCAAAATCGAACGCTTCTGGCGCAAGGATTCCTCGCTCTGGACCCGCGACGGCGAGGAGAAGTGGCAGGGCTGGATCGACATCGTCGAGCGCCAGCAGAAAGACCTCGCGGCCTTCTCCGCTCTGGCTGCCGACGTGAAATCGGCCGGCTTCAAGTCTGTTCTCCTGCTGGGCATGGGCGGATCCAGCCTTTGTCCTGAGGTGCTGTCGGCGACCTTCGGCCATCAGAGCGGATTTCCCGCCCTGCACATCGTCGATTCCACCAACCCCGCGCAAGTCAAGGCGGCGCGCGACACGGTGAATCCTGCCGAAACGCTCTTTATCGTGGCCAGCAAGTCCGGCTCTACGCTTGAGCCCAACATTCTCAAGCAATATTTCTTTGAAGAGACAAAGAAGGCCGTAGGCGCGGAAAAGGCCGGCAGCCATTTTCTTGCTATCACAGATCCCGGCTCCAAGATGGAGCAGGTAGCCAAAGCCGACGGCTTCCGCCACATCTTCTACGGCGATCCGGAGATCGGCGGGCGATACTCCGCGTTGTCGAACTTCGGCGTCATTCCCGCAACCGTCTCAGGCCTCGACATCGCAAAGCTGCTCGGCGAGGCGGCAAAGGGCGTGGCTGCGTCCAAACAGCCTCTGGCACAGAATCCCGGCGTACGGCTCGGGCTGCTGCTGGGAACCGCCCACAATGCCGGACGCAACAAGATTACGTTCTTCACTTCGCCGGAAATCTACGATCTGGGCGCATGGCTCGAACAGCTCATTGCCGAGTCCACCGGCAAGCAGGGCAAGGGCATCACACCTGTGGACCGCGAGGCCATAGCAGCGCCGGAAGCCTACGGCAGCGACCGCGTCTTCGCTTACATCCGGCTTGCCGGCACGGCTGAAGCTTCGCTCGACGCCAAGGTCGCCGCCCTCGAAGCCGCGGGCCATCCCGTCGTCCACTTCGAGCTCGCTGACCGCTACGAGATCTTCGGGCAGTTCTTCACCTGGGAAATCGCAACCGCGGTCGCGGGTTCGGTAATGGAAATTAATCCCTTCAACCAACCCGACGTGGAATCGGCGAAGGTCGAAGCTCGATCGCTGACCTCAGCCTATGAGGAGACAGGCAAACTGCCGGAGCGCTCTCCCATCCTCGAAGACGGCGGCATCAAGCTCTACGCGGCAGAGGCTTACGCAACCGCGCTGAAAAACTCGGCCACACAACCCAACCTGGTTGCCTATCTTCGCGCGCATCTCGGCCAGATTCACGCCGGTGACTACTTTGCCGCGGTCGCCTTCCTGCCCATGTTCCCGGAGCACGAAGCTGCCATTCAGGAATTCCGTCACAAGGTGCGCGACGCCAAGAAAGTCGCCACCTGCCTCGGTTTTGGCCCGCGCTTTCTGCACTCCACCGGCCAGGATTACAAAGGCGGTCCCAACACCGGAGTCTTCCTGCAGATCACCTCGGACCATGCCCTGGATCTGCAGATACCGGCCCAGAAGTACAGCTTCGGCGTGGTTGTTGACGCTCAGGCCGCCGGCGATCTCGCGGTGCTGGAGTCGCGCGGCCGCCGCGCCCTCCGCGTGCATCTCGGCGCGGATATTGGCGCGGGACTCAAGACTCTCGCTAAAGCCATCGAGGAAGCTCTCGCCTGAGCCGCTTCCTTGTCAAACCTGCACTGTGGAGGAGTCGGGACGCGGCTGATACTTGCCCGGCTCCGTCCGGAAACCGATCGCGATACGGTTCCACGCATTGATTTGCGTGATGGCGAACGTGAGGCGCACAAGTTCCTTCTCAGTGAACTCCTGCCGTACCGCTTCAAACACTTCGTCTGGCGCATGACCCCGCTGAATGTTGGTAAGAGCCTCGGTCCATGCCAGAGCGGCTCGCTCGCGCGCCGTGAAGAATGGCGTCTCGCGCCACGCTGAGAGCGCATAAAGTCGCTGCTCGGTCTCGCCTGCCGCACGCGCGTCCTTGGTGTGCATGTCAATGCAAAATGCGCATCCGTTCATCTGCGAAGCGCGCGTTTTCACTAGTTCCAGCAGAGAATGCTCAAGACCGCTTTCACGAATGGCGCGCTCGAGACGAATCATTCCTTGTGCACCTTCTGGGAACTCGTTGGCATAGTTGAGCCGGGCTGACATATTTTCGATTGACCTCCTCCACGTTGGATGCCACCTGGATAGGGCGGTTTCGGGAATACACAACAGAAATACTCTATCTGTTGAGACTTGCACTGTATTTCATTACTTTGTAATGTTAAGTCATGGAGCGAACTTCGCGACAATTCACCATCTCTCTGCCACCCGAAATGGCCAGGCAGGTAAAGGCACTCGCCAAAGCCGAGAGCCGTACGATTAGCGAACTGTTCCGGGAAACATTTCGCGCTTATCGTGCAACTCGGGTCCGCAACCTTCTGGATGCCTCACAGAAATCCGGGAGACAGAAGCGCCACATGGGCCATGCACCGCAAGACGTCGAGCGGCTGATTCACGAAACCCGTCGTGAAACCAAACTGGAACGGCGCCGATCGTGATCGTCGTGCTGGACACGAATGTCTGGGTTTCAGCGCTTGAGTTCGGGGGCGTTCCGGATCGCGCGGTTTCCGAGCGCTCACAGTGGATCAGCCTGCTATCTCAGATTTTATCTATGCCGAAATTGTGAGAGTTTTGACGGGTAAGTTCGGCCGTGACCTGCTGGAATTGCGGGCACAATTGGACGAATTGCTATTACAGGCGCTTTGGGTCGATGTCACTGGAACGGTAAGAGGTATCTGCCGGGACCCTGATGATGACGCCATCCTGGAAACCGCCTGGAAAGCCAAAGCCGACTGTCTCGTCGCCGGGGACAGGGACCTGCTGAGCCTGGGCTTTTTCAGAAGGACGCGGATCATATCACCCGCAGGATATCTTGAAGCAAGATGAAAAACACGCGGAGAAGAACGCCCCTGCCGGGGTAAAGACTTGGCCTCCATTACACGACCAGGCTTCGGATCTTGATATTCGCGGAACTTTTTCCCCGCTGTGGGGTTCAACGGAGTAACAGCTTCAGGGCACAGAATTCTAAGCTTTCAAGCCCGGAAGCAAGGAATTTAAGCGTCTCTTCGGCCCATGGGGGCATCGAAAAGCCGGGGAAACGTGCTCGGCGGGGGATAGAGATGAACATGAATCGGCCTTGGATCACGAGAACAATTCCGCGGCTGGTGCTTTGTGCTGGAGTCCTTGCCTTGGCTGGTACGGTCACGTTTGCCCAGAACAACACGGCCGTCCAGCAGAACACAGCCACAGTACAGGGCCAGCGAACCGACGGGCAGATCGAGATGGATGTAGTCAAAGACCTCGACGCATCCAACCCGCTCAAGAACGACCTCATCACGGCCGCCACCATCCAGGGTGAAGTCACGCTTTCAGGCACGGTAGCCAGCCAGGCGAACAAGGATCTTGCGGGCTCAATAGCCGCCAAAGTGCCGGGCGTTATCAAGGTCCACAACAATCTGAAGATCGGCAATCCGCAGCAGGCCGCGCAGGAACAAAACTTCCCCATGGGCGATAACGCTGAGCCGCCGGCCACAGCCACCCAGGAACACCCGCCGACCGCCGTTGAGGAACCGCAGCAGCCCATGAACGCTCCCGGCCAGTATCCAGGCTCCGACCAGGGCGCGAATCAGCAGCCATATCCTCCTCCGCAACAGCAGGGAGGCCCCGGCTATCCGAATCAGTATCCGCAGCAGTACCCCGGCCAATACCCGCCACAGAATGCCGGACAGTATCCGCCCCAATATCCCGGCCAGTACCCCGGGCAGGAACAGCAGCAGATGCCCCGCTATGAGCCGGCCAAAGGGCCCGTGACCCTGCCGGCAGGAACGCTCTTGCGTCTGCGTACCGCCGAGCCGGTCAGCAGCAAGCGGGCCACTGCCGGAACGCCCGTGCAGTTCACCGTAATCAGCGATGTCACCTATGGCGGCGCGCTGGCCATTCCCCGCGGCGCCACGGTGCATGGCGTAGTCACTGAGACCCATCAGGCCGGGCAATTGGCCGGAAATCCTGAATTCGGACTGCAGCTCACTTCGCTCGATCTGGGCGGCAGGACCTATCCCATCCACTCCGACGTCTTCCGCGTAAAGGGCCCGAATAAGGCTGGCTACACAGCGGGCAACGCGATCGGCGGAGCGGTCATCGGCGCCATCATCGGCGGAATCGCCGGTCGCGGCAGCGGCGCTGCCATCGGCGCGGGTGTCGGCGCGGCGGCCGGTACTGCGGCTTCGGCAGCCACCCACGGGCCTGGTGCGTGGATTCCTCCCGAGGCGCTCGTCACCTTCCACCTGACCGATCCTGTCACCGTGCAGCCGGTCAGCGAGCAGGAAGCGGTGAGGCTGGCGCAGGGACTCTACCCCAACAACGGCCCGCATCTCTACCGCCGTGGCCCCTATCGCTATCGGCCATATCCTTACCGCTACGGGCCAAGGTACTTCGGCCCCTACAGACCGTATGGGCCTTACGGGCCTTATGGTTATCCGCCGGTTTTCTATCGTCCGTATTTCATGATCGGCGGATCATACTACTGGCGTTGATTCCAGGCCCTTCCCCATGAGGAAGAATTGGGCATCCGGCAACCCGGATGCCCGTTTTCTTTGTGGCACACCTTCTGCGTAATCTCCAGTCCCACCCGAAATAGATAACGTTTTGCACGCCCAGGGATGAGTCTGTACGATGATTGGGAACTTCTGGGGTATCCCACATATGAGACCAAATGCTCCCTTGATGAAGGCAACGCTGACCGGCGCGCTCGGCGGACTCCTGTTCGGCTTTGACACGGTAGTAATCGCGGGCGCGATCGATGCGCTGGTGAACCTTTACAGGCTGAATCCGCAGGACAAGGGCCTTACCGTCGCCATCGGCCTCGTCGGCACGGTCATCGGCGCGCTCGGCGCGGGCATGGTGGGCCAGAAGTTTGGCGGCCGCGAAACCCTGCGCATCACCGCCGTGCTCTATCTCGCTTCGGCCATCGGCTGCGCCTTCGCCTGGAACTGGGATGCCTTCATGTTCTTCCGCTTCGTCGGCGGGCTGGGCATCGGAGCCTCGTCGGTGCTGGGACCCGTTTACATTGCGGAACTGGCGCCGGCCAAGTGGCGCGGCAGGCTCGTCGCCACATTCCAGTTCAACGTCGTCTTCGGCATCATGGTGGCGTACATCTCCAACTACGTTATCCGCCTCCTGCTTGCCGGCGGACCCACGCAGTGGCGCTGGCAGGTGGGCATCGCGGCCGTGCCCGCCTTTGCATTCCTCGTCCTGCTCTTCGGCATTCCCCGCAGCCCCCGTTGGCTGGCGGCAAAAGACCACAACGACGAAGCCCTCGCCGTCCTCAAACTCATGGGCGAGCAAGACCCCGAGGCCGAGCTCGCCGACATCCGCGCCGCACTGGAGCAGGAGCACACCACGGCCCGCGAGCCGGTCTTCAAGTGGAAGTATCGCTACCCGCTCTTTCTCGCCATCTCCATTGGGGCGTTCAACCAGTTGGCCGGCATCAACGCCATTCTCTATTACCTCAACAACATCTTTGCCGCTGCCGGCTTCAGCCAAATCTCCAGCTACGAGCAGGCTGTTTGGATCGGCGCCACCCTGCTTGTCTTCACCATCGTGGGCATGGCTCTCATTGACAAAGCCGGCCGCAAAACCCTTCTGCTCATCGGCGCGGCAGGCTGTTCCATGTGCCTGGCCGGCGTGGCCTGGATCTTCCACACGCAATCGCATCAGCACGCCCTGCTCTGGCTGCTGATCACCTACATCGCCTTCTTCTCCATCTCTCAGGGCGCGGTCATCTGGGTTTACATCGGTGAAGTCTTCCCCACCCACGTCCGCTCCAAGGGCCAGGGCATAGGCGCCTCCAGCCACTGGACCATGAACGCGATCATCGCGCTCGAATTCCCGGTGGTAGTCAACTACATGAGCACCGCAACGCCCTTCGTCTTTTTCGCCATCATGACGGTCGTGCAGTTCGTGGTCGTCCTCCTGGTCTATCCGGAAACCAAGGGCCAGACCCTCGAAGAGTTGCAGCGCAAGCTGTTGCGGGTGTGAGTGAGTATGAGGAGCAGCAACCCGTCCGGTCACATGCACTGATACAAAAGCGGCGGCACGCCTCAAAAGCCGTGTCGCCGCTTCCTGCTCGCTGCTGACTTAAGTTACTGCTGCTGACTCGACCGCGGCTGTAATTGCGGCTCGTTATTCTGCGGCGTCGATGGCCTGTGATTCGGAACCGTCAGCGTGATAGGAGCCTGCAGATGGAAGTCGATCCGCGTCTCGGAAGGAAGCTCAACCTCCTGCCCGCGCGTAACGGCGTTTACCCCTGCGCCTGCGCCGCCGCCGGCAATTGCGCCAATCGCAGCGCCCTTACCGCCGCCAGCCAGCCCGCCAATCAGCGCTCCAAGCAGAGCGCCGCCGCCGGCTTTCTCAGCCGTGTTCTTGCCCCGGGCCCTGCCCTCTTTGCTGAAGCTGTCGGTCTGCAAACCAATCTTGCGTCCGTCCACTGTAACCTGCGTCAGGTCAATCGACAGGTGCGAGCGGCCTTTGAAGTGCGTGCCTCCTTGGGCGTCGATCACCTGCCCGAGCACCGGCGTTCCCCGGGGAATGGCCACCACGCCATTCGACATCACGTTCCTGGCCAGCGTGCCGTGAAATGTCTGATTCGCATAAGCCGTCTTGCTGCTCAAGGCTTCAGTCAAAACTACCGGCACAACGGTTCCAGCCGGAAGCGTAACCCTGTGCACAACGGGCGGCGGAGGCGCCTGGGGCGCTGCAGCCTGCATAGCAGGCTGATACGCGGGACGCTGCTGCTGTTGCGGGGCGCTCTCCGTCTGTTGCGGAGGTGGCGGCGGAGGCTGGCTGGCCTGCTCGCGCTGCGACGGCCTGCTCCTGCGCTCGTGGCGCGTGGGCGCGGGCCTGGACTCGGGCCTCGACTCTCTCGCCGGCTCAGCCTGCGGCGCGGCTTCTGTCTCCTGCGGGGGCGTCACATTGATGTCATTCACCACAACCTTCACGCCAGGCACCTGGCTGGTGTCGGCGGCGGCAAGCGCGCGCGAGGCGTCATCGGGAACGCTTCCGCTGAGCGTCACCACCCCATTTGAAACATGGATCAGAATATTCTTCCCTGACAATACCGGTTCGGTCTGAATTTTCTGCTGGATGTTGGCGGTAAGCTGCTGGTCGGTGGGTGGCGTGGTCTGGCTGGCCTGCTTGCTCTTGCAGCCCGCAATCAGGCTCAGAGCAACCACCAGGGTAGCGCTGGCAACCAGCCATGAGCGCCGATGGGCAGTGTGCCTTGCCATTACGGCTCGTTCGGATGCTGCAAAACTTGACTTTTCCATGGAGGAGGCTCCTTTTCTTCGAATGGCCAAAGCAACTGCAAGACTACGATATACGACGCGAATCAGAGAGATTTGTTGTCCTCTGCCCGCCGTTTTTGCACACTCCGCTCTGCGTCTGCATTGAGCCGCATCTTCTCAGCATTCAACGAGATCATGAATCATTCTCCACCGATTTCCCCGGCCCAGCAACTCGAGGCATGCGTATACTATTAAATTGGCAGGAAGGATTGATTAAATCCCCCTAAAGGGATACTGTTCCGCCGCAGGGGTTTTTTCCCCTGGAAGCCCGGCGTTGTTTCTGGGGGAAGGACGTTAATGGGAACACTGCTGGAGTCAATTCACTCTCCCGCCGATGTCAAGCGCTTGAATTACGCGCAAATGACTTCGCTGGCAGAGGAAATTCGTGCGTTCCTGATTCAGACGCTGTCAAAGACCGGCGGCCACCTTGGGCCGAATCTCGGTGTAGTTGAGTTGACGCTGGCGCTGCACTCCGTTTTCTCCACGCCCGAAGACAAGATCCTCTTTGATGTCAGTCACCAGGCGTACGTCCACAAGCTTCTTACCGGCAGGGTCGACCGCTTCACCACCATCCGGCAGCCTGGCGGCCTCAACGGCTTCATGCTCCGCACTGAAAGTGAGCACGACTGCTACGGGGCAGGCCACGCGGGCACCGCGCTTTCCGCCGCGCTCGGTATGGCCGTGGCGCGCGACTTGGCAGGCGGCAGCGAGCATGTAGTGGCCGTCGCAGGCGATGCGGCGTTCACCAACGGAATCTCGTACGAGGCGCTCAACAACATTGCCGAGCAAACCAAACGCCTGATCGTCGTCCTCAATGACAACGAGTGGTCCATTGACCGCAACGTAGGCGCCGTGGCGCGCTACTTGCACCGCATCGTCACCAACGAGCACTACCAGCACCTCCACAAGAAAGCCACGCAGCTCATCGAGCGCTTTGGCGGCAAGACCGCGGCCAAGGTGGTGCGCCGCGCTGAAGAGGCCGCCAAGAGCATGCTCTGGCCCTCCGTCCTCTTTGAGGAGTTCGGGCTGGAGTACTTCGGCCCCATCGATGGGCACAACCTTCCGCTGCTGGTGGAGTCGTTCAAGTTCCTCAAGACGCAGGACCATCCCGTGCTGCTGCACATCCTCACGCAGAAGGGCCGCGGCTTCCAGCCGGCCTTGGACGGGCAGAAGAAGTTCCACGGCCTGGGCCCCTACGATCCCGAGACCGGCATGACCGCTCCCTCTGGCCTGCCCACCTACGCTGAAGTCTTCGCCAAGACTCTCGCCGGGTTGGCAGACAAGGACGAGCGCATCGTCGCCATTACCGCGGCCATGCCCAACGGCACCGGCCTCGACCACTTCCGTCCCCATCACCCCAATCGCTACTTCGATGTGGGCATCGCCGAGGAACACGCCGTTATCTTCGCCGCCGGAATGGCCACGCGCGGCTTCCGGCCCGTTTGCGCCATCTACTCCACCTTCCTGCAGCGGGCGTTTGACCCCATCGTGCACGACGTCTGCCTGCAGAAACTGCCCGTGCTCTTCTGCATGGACCGCGCCGGCCTCTCCGGTGACGATGGCCCCACGCATCACGGCCTCTTTGACATGGCCTACCTGCGCGGCATTCCCGAGATGGTCCTCATGGCTCCCAAGGATGAAGACGAGCTGGCGGACATGATGAAGACCGCCCTCGAGCTTCCCGGACCCAGCGCCATCCGCTATCCGCGCGGCGCTGTTGTGGGCGTGGCCCGCAAGCCCGAACCGCAGACCATCCCCATCGGCAAAGCCGAGGTCCTTCAGGACGGCTCCGATATCGCCATCCTCGGTCTGGGACCCATGATGTCCCTGGCCACCGAGCTCGGTGAACGGCTCAAACGCGAGGGCTACTCGGCCGCTGTCATCAACCCGCGCTTTGTAAAGCCCATTGACCGCGAAGTGCTCGAGCGGTATGCGCACCGTGTGGCCGCTTTCGTTACCTTTGAAGATCATGTAAAAATGGGCGGCTTCGGTTCCGCGGTTGTCGAAGCACTCGACGAAATCGGCACCCCCATACCCGTTATTCGCATCGGCTGGCCTGATCAGTTCATCGAGCACGGCAAGGTGGACCAGCTTCGCGCCCGCCACGGCCTCACCGCGGATGCGGCGCTGGCCCAGGTGCTTCCGCTGCTCACGCGCCGCCGCCGCGCCACACTGGTGGCAAGCTAATGCATTGATCTCCTTGCCCTGCATGGAAAAAATCTGCGCGCCAACCCCGCACCACGCTGCGTGTATGGTTTCGTCTGCACAGGATTGCAGAGCCCGCCCATTTCGCTATGCGACAATGCAAAGCGTACGCGGATGAAGCAAATTCTTCACTTTCTGCGGGCCGGCGCAGGCTGTCTGCTTCTGGGGACGGCGTCGCTTTTGGCGCAGACTCAGGCCGCCGCTCCTCCACAACCCGCATTGCCTCCGCCCCTGGTCCTCAGCGGCGGCACTGTCATCGATGTCACTGCCTGGGGTACTTCTGCAAATGACCTCAAGAACGCCGTGGTCATCATTCAGGGCGGCCGCATCACTGCCGTAGGACCCGCCAGCTCCCTCACCATTCCCAAAGATGCTGAAGTCATTGACTGCACGGGGAAGTACCTCATCCCCGGCCTGATCGACGGCTATGCCGGCATGAACTCGCAGGGCCAGGCCAACGCCAACCTCTACAGGGGCGTCACCACCGTGGTGGTCCGCCAGGATGCGCGCCGCGGCCACATCGACTTCTCCGCCAATCCCAGCCCTCATCTCTATCCCATCGATTCCGTCGGCACCACCGACAACTGGAGCCTGCTGGCCAACCGCCCTGAGTGGGCTTCGATCCTCAAGGAAGGCGGGCATCCCGCCGAGCTCGCCCCCAGCACCACCGCGCGCCAGCTCATCGCCACCCAGAAGCTGGGCACACGCGTCGTCTTTCTCGGCCACGACATCACTGCCGCCAATGCGCAATGGATCATCGCCCGCGCTCATTCGCTGGGGCTGGTCACCTACGGTGAATTTGTCGCCACGCCCTATCGGGTAGGCATCGCGTCCGGGGTGGACGCGCTGCTCCACATGGGCCGCTATGAGCTCGGCGTCATTCCCGATGAGCTGCAGGAACCGCTGGTCACCGATCCCGAAGGCTCCGCGGCGCACACCGCATACGACTACTCAGAACGCCTGCCTCCAACCGACTCGCACTGGACCGAGTACGCGCACTTTATCGCCTCCCATCACGTCGCCCTGCTGCCCACATTCAGCCTTTACTATGTCCAGTTGCCCGGCCACCGCAATCTCTGGAAAGATCCCGCCGCAAAGCTGCTCAACCCGGCCAACATGTACCACCCTTCCGATCCTGACACCGGCGAACTCACTTACCCGCTTCCCAGTTGGGCACGCCGGCTGCCTGGGTTCCTGCAGCGCAGCATGGAGCAGGACCAGCAGAAGAAGGCTGACCGGGCCGCAATGCGGCTGTGGCGGATCAATCAAACCATCTTCTCCGCTTTTCCGCATTACCTGGCCGGTTCGGGCGCCAACTCCATGGGCAGCATGTCCGGCATCTCCATGGATACCGAGCTCGAAATGCTGGTCCGCCTGGGCCTGTCGCCCCGCGAAGCCCTGGCCGCCGCCACCAACAACTACTCCCTCCAGTTCGGCTGGCATGAGCTGGGCCAGATCGCCCCCGGCCGCCGCGCCGATATCCTCGTGCTCAATGCCGATCCAACCGTCAACATCTGGAACGCACGCCGCATTTACATGCTGATCTTTGACGGCAATGTGATGGACCGCGAAGCCCTGCTCAACTTGAAGAAATAAGCGCCGCCTGATGAAAGCTGCAAAGCAACTTCTCCCCGCCAATCGCAACATGCAGGACGCCCCGGCACCCCACGCCAAAGCAGAATTCGCGGCAATGCGTTACCGTAGAATTATGCGGACGGTTCTTCCGGCATGACAGCAGTTTCACCGGCTCAAAAAGATGTATCACGCAGGCGCCACAATCGCCTGCTACTCCTCATTGCGGCATACAAGTTGCTGCAATCCGTGCTCTTTGTGGCCATCGGGGTCGGCGTGCTCCATCTGCTCCACCGCGATATTGCCAACGATCTGGCGATCCTGGCTGACCATCTCAACTTCAACCCCGAATCGCACTTCGTCAACTTCGTCCTCGAAAAAGCTTCCCTGATCAACGATCCGATCCTGCGCAGCATCGGTCTGGCGGCCTTCGCCTACGCCGGCATCGGATTCGCCGAGGGCATCGGGCTCTACCTTGAAAAAGCCTGGGGCGAATACCTCACCATCGTCATCACCGCTTCGTTCCTTCCCTTTGAGGCCTTTGAAATCATCCACAAGGTCACCTGGTTCCGCGTCCTTCTTCTGGTCATCAATGTTCTGGTTCTGCTGTATCTCTCCAAGGTGGTAGCAGACCAGGCAAAAGAACGGCGGGCAGCGCACATGAATGAAGTGGAAGAGCCAGAAACTAATTGATTCGCTTTTTATTCGCCTTATACCAAGCCTGCAATTTCTTCAAGCATTCTTCCCGCAGAATCGACGGCACGAGAATCAAGATGGTTAACCCATACAACCTGTAGTAGGTACCCAAGAAAATTAGACAAGCAGTTGGGTAATACCCTGCCTAATCGTTCCATCGTAACCTCCCGCCCACTTTCCCATCCGAGATATGCACATATTTCCACCTATCGCACAGGGCGAAATTGCGCGATACTGGGTCAACGAGGGCCAAAACGGGTCGATTTGGGACCATCGATAGCCCAATCACCCGCACCTCAGCAGTTTTGAGAGCAGATCGTGACCGAAGAGCCCAAAGCCACTTCCGCCGGCGAGTCATCGGCTTCCAATGAAGCCACCAGGGGGGCTGCGGGCGCCTGGGACGATCTGCAGGTGGGTTTCATCGGAAACCCCAAAACCAAGCTCGATGACCGTGGCCGGCTCAAAATGCCGGCAGAATTCAAGGCGTTCATCGAAAAGAAGTACGGCAAGGATTTTACCTCGTTCTATATCACCAGTCGCGAGGGTAGGGATGCCGAAGTTTATCCCATGCCGGAGTGGCAGCAGCACTTGGCCAGGATCTTCGCCATTCCGAAGAGCAATCCGGCGCGCAAGAAGCTGTTGGATCGCTACAACCTCTACGGCGACCGCGCGGAGATGGATCCGCAGGGTCGGCTTCTGATGCCGGAGGAGTTGCGTAGCGCGGGTCTGGTGGGTGTGGAAGTGAAAGTTGCGGGCGAGGGCAGTTTCCTGCGGGTTACCAGCCTGAAGGTTCTGCGGGAGAGCGTAACCGCCAACCCGCTGACCGCGCAGGAAGAAGATTCGTTGGCTGGCTACGGAGTGTAATCCGTTGCCGACAAAACCCCTCAGGGGGAGCGCATGACGCATTCAGGTGAACGCCATGTGCCGGTTCTTTTCAAGGAAGCGATGGAACTTCTCCGCATACGTCCCGGCGGGACGTACGTGGACTGCACCGTGGGCCTTGGTGGACACACCGAAGGCATCATGCGGCGGCTGGGGCCCCAGGGACGCCTGATCGGATTCGACCGGGACCCCGAGGCGCTGGCGCTGGCAAAAGCACGGTTGGATCGGGTGACCGAAGAGCTGGGGAGCCAGGCGCCCGAAGCAACGCTGATCGGCGAGGCGTTCAGTTCGATTGCCCGGCATCTGCAGCCGGGCTCGGTGGACGGCCTGCTGGCCGACTTTGGCGTTAGCAGCCTGCAGTTCGACGAGGCGCGGAGAGGATTCAGCTTCCAGGCGGAGGGGCCACTGGACATGCGTATGGATACGCGCGCCGGGCTCACCGCTGAACAGGTGGTGAATGAGGCGAGCGAGCGCGAGCTTGCGGACCTTATTTACGAATACGGAGAGGAAAGGAGGTCGCGGACAGTCGCCAGAGCCATTGTGCGGGGGCGGCCGGTTACAACCACAGGGCAGCTTGCCCGGCTTGTAGCCTCAGCCGTCCCGCCAATGAAAGGGCAGCGCATTCATCCGGCTACCAGAACCTTTCAGGCTCTTCGCATCTACGTCAATCGCGAGCTGGACGAAATTCGGGCATTGCTTGAGGCCGCACCGCAGTTGCTTAAGCCCTCCGCAAGGCTGGTCGTTATCAGCTTTCACAGTTTGGAAGACCGTATCGCGAAAGACAGCCTGCGCGAAGGAGCGAAACAGGGAATCTGGAAGATTTTGACCAAGAAGCCGGTCACCGCGAGCGAAGACGAAATCGAGCAGAACCCGCGATCGCGGAGCGCAAAACTGAGAGCGGCAGAAAAAATAGCTTCTAGGCATTAGCTTTCAGCTTCGATTGTGAGTCGTAAAGCTGATAGCTAAAAGCCGATAGCTGATGGAGAAACCCAATGGCGGCATGTGCAACAACAACTTTTGCTGATCCCAGACGCGGTTGGATCCCGCGCGTGGCCGAGCGCAATGCCGAGCTGATGGCCCAGCAGCCGCTGCGCCGTCGCGGCGTACGCACGCCCGAGTTTTACTTCGTAAAGCAGTTTGACAACTCCCGGCTGAGAAAGACTGCCGACCCGGTGCGCGCGCGCCAGATGCGCGTCTTCACCGCGGCCGTGATCGTGCTCTTCTCGCTGATCATGGTTTACGGTTTGCAGCACTTCTACGCCATTGAGGGCGGATACCGCGTCGAAGCGGAAAAGCAGACCCTCCAGCACCTGCGCGAGCAGAATCGCCAGTTGCGCCTGGCTGAAGCGCAGCTCTCGCAGCCGGCACGGATCGATGCCCTGGCCCGCAAGTACGGCCTTGGTGCGCCACAGCCTGGCCAGGTCGTACACCCAGCCTCCACGATTTCCACTACCGGACAGCCCGTTCTGGCTCAGGCGGGCCCGGCGCCGCTGGAAAAATCAGATCCCAGCTTTTAGCTCTTAGCTTTCAGCCCGTTGGTGAAAACCGTTGGAGCGTTGAATCAGGCAGGGCACTTCCAGGTGAATATGGGAGGAGAGCTAAACTGGTTTCGGCTGCAGAATTCGGGTGATTCGGATGACACACCATCAGTGAGGAGCCGGAGACCGAAAGCTGATAGCTGAAAGCTAATAGCTAGAAGCTGAATTTCCATGCAGGCAGCCATTCGAGCCATCCGCAGCCGCGTTAACGCCCCGCGCATCGTTCCCCTCAATCGCAGGCGGTTCTGGCTCATCTGCGGATTCTTCCTCATTTGGGTGCTGGCCATCGGCACCCGCATGTTCTGGCTCATGGTCGTGCGTCACCACGCGTATGTGGAGCGCGCCGCCAGGCAGCAGCAGCGCACCTTCGAGGTAGCGCCCCGCCGCGGCATCCTCTACGATCGCAATCTGCAGGAACTGGCCATGACGGTGCAGGTGGCGTCAGTCTACGCGGATCCCGCTGAAATCGCGGACAAGGAAGCCGCCGCGCGCACCCTGGCCGCCATTGTCCACACCAATCCCGAAGATAGGCGCACCACCGCCAAAGCCATCGCAGAGCGCCTCCGTGCAGGCCGTGACTTTGCCTGGGTCGCGCGCCGCGTAACCAAGACTGTCGCCGCTAAAGTCCGCGCGCTGCACATGAAGGGAATCTATTTCCAGAAGGAGTTTCAGCGCTTCTATCCTGACAACCAGCTCGCCGCGCAGGTCCTCGGCTACGTGGGCGTCGACGACACCGGCCTCGGCGGCCTCGAAGCCAGGTTTGACTCCCGCCTCCACGGCAAGCCCGGCATCATGTACACCGCCGTAGACGCACGCCGCCATGTGCTCGGCTCCAGCGAGCGCGACCCGCAGCCCGGCCAGAACCTCCAATTGACGCTCGACGCCAACATTCAGTTCATGGCAGAGAAGGCGCTCGAGCACTCCATGCAAAAGACGCATGCTCTGCATGGCACCGTCGTCATTCAGGACGTGCACACCGGCCAGATCCTGGCGCTCGCTGTCCGTCCCACCTTCAACCCCAATAAATTCCGCTACGCAACGCCTGACCTGCTCGTGGACCGCGCCGTAAGCGACGTCTACGAGCCCGGATCCACCTTCAAGCTCGTCACCTACTCAGCCGCGCTCAACGATCACCTCATCACGCCCAACACCCTCATCAATTGCGAGGGCGGCCAGATCAATCTCCACGGATCCATCATCCACGACGACCAGAGCGACCGCGGCATCGGCACCGTCACTGCCGCCACCGCGCTGGCCCGCTCCAGTGACGTAGGCGTCATCAAGGTCGCTCTCAAGCTCGGCCCCGATCGCCTTTATCACTACATTCGCCTCTTTGGCTTCGGCCAGCGCACCGGCATCCAGCTTCCCGGTGAAACCCGCGGCCTGCTGCGTCCGCCCAGCCGGTGGCAGCCCGCTTCCATCGGCTACGTTGCCATGGGCCAGGAAGAAGCGGTTACGCCGCTGCAACTGGTCTCCATGGTCTCCACCATCGCCAATGGCGGCATGTATCTGCCGCCGCACATCCTCATGCCCGGCCAGCTGACCGCCAAACCCGGCCAGGACCCTCCGCTGCACGCCAAACCCTTCCGTCCCCACGAAGATCTGCCCAATCCCCTGCCCAAAGGCGCGCACCGCGTCATTTCCACCACCGCCTCCGCTGAAATGCGCCAGATGATGGAGGGCGTCGTCCTCTACGGCACCGGCAAAACCGCGCAGCTCGACGGCTATTCCTCCGCGGGAAAAACCGGCACCGCACAAAAAATCGATCCCAGAACCCATCGCTACTCCAAGACGATGCATATCGCGTCGTTCGCCGGCTTTGCGCCGGTCAACAATCCCGTCATCTCTGTAGCTGTAATCATCGATTCGCCAAAGGGCGCCTACTACGGCACCGCCGTCGCCGCACCCGTCTTTGCGGAAGTGGCGCAGCAGGTCCTCGAATATCTCGGTGTACCGCACGACATTCCCCTGCGCCCGCCCAGCGAAACATCCAAGCCCCAGCCCATCGTCCCTGAAGACACTTCCGCCGATAACAGCGCCGACATCCAGGCGCTCTACGACGCCGCCAACCAGCTGCCGCCCGACGACCCGTTGAGCACCGATGCCAAAGGCGCCAAATCGCAGCCTGCCGCGCATTCGCAGGAGCACCCGGCTGAGTCGGCGAAGCCCGAAAGCAAGCCCCAACCGCATTCGGAGGCGCACCCGCCTCAGCCCGCCGCAAAGCCATCCGGTGCCACCAGTGGCAAGTCCACGTCTGTGACCATTTCCAACGTGAAGCCCATTGCCGTCCCGACTCTTACCGGCCTGTCCGTGCGCCAGGTCATTGAAAAAGCCGCCTCCGCCGGGCTTGAAGTGGAAATCCTGGGCGATGGAACCGTGCGCCAGCAGGCGCCCGCGCCTGGCACCATGGTCCCGCCCGGAACCCACGTAGTAGTGCGCTGCACACGATAACGCGCAATTCCGCAAATCGGCCCATCGAGGAGCGTCTCTTAGCGTCGGTCGCAACGGCTGAAACCACAACGGCCGATCTGCAACCACGGGCGCCCATCTACAATCGTCCCCAGGATGATCTGGAGCGAACTCATCGCCGAAATCTCTGCTGTTGGTGCGTCCGGCAGCTCGGATACGCCTATCGCCTCCATCGAATACGACTCGCGCCGCGTACGGCCCGGCTCCGTCTTCGTTGCCATGAAAGGCGGCTCAACTGACGGCAACCACTACATTGACAAGGCCCTCGCCGCCGGCGCGCTCGGCATCGTCACAGACTCCTCGCAGACCTTCGATCACCTCCTCGTTTACAAGCCTGAAGTGCCGGTCCTTGAAGTCGAACACGGCCGCCTGGCGCTCGCCGCAGCCTCCGCAGCATTCTTTGCTCATCCCGAGCGCAAACTGGCGGCCACCGCCATCACCGGCACAAACGGCAAAACCACAACCGCCTTTCTCATCGAAGGATTACTCAATGCAGCCGGCCGCTCCACGATACTTATCGGCACCGTCGAGTATCACGTCGCCGGCGAAACCCGGCCTTCCATCCACACCACACCCGAGCCAAGAGATCTCTTTCAGGTGATGGCCGAAGGTACAGCCCGCGGCGCCACTGAGCTGGTCACCGAAGTCTCAAGCCATGCGCTCGAGCAGCGCCGTGCCGCCGGAATTCCCTTCGATGTCGCCGTCTTCACCAACCTCACGCGCGATCACCTCGACTACCACGGCACCATGGAAAACTACTTCGCCGCCAAGCGCCTGCTCTTTGACGGCACAGTCTACCCCGCGCCGCGCGTAGCCGTTCTCAACGCCCACGACCCGCGCACCTCAGAGCTTGCCGCCGCCGCGCGCAAAGCACAGGCGGAAGTCCGCACCTACGGCATCGCTCAGGGTGACTGGCGAGCGGTCCGCCACACGCTCACTCCCGCCGGAGCCGTCATCGAGTTGGAAACACCCGCCGGCAAGGCCGAGATCGTTTCTCCTCTGGCCGGCGAAGTCAACATCCTCAATCTGCTCGGCGCGCTGACCGCGGCCGAAGCCCGCGGAGTTCCCTTCACCGATCTCACTGCCGCGGTCCCGCACCTCAAGCCGGTTCCCGGGCGCTTTCAGGCCGTGCATGCTGGACAGCCCTTCACCGTCATCGTCGACTACGCCCACACTGACGATGCGCTGCGCAACCTCACCGCGCTAGCCCGGCAGATCACGGCGCCGCAAGGCGCGCGCGTCATCACGCTCTTCGGCTGCGGCGGCGACCGCGACCGCACCAAACGTCCCAAAATGGGCCTGGCCGCGGGCGAAGGCAGTGACTTTGTCGTTGCCACCAGCGACAATCCGCGCACCGAAGATCCGCTCGCTATCCTTGCCGAAATCGAACCGGGTCTAAAGACCAGCGGCGCCGCTTACACGGTTGAGTCCGACCGCGCCGCGGCCATCGGCCTCGCTCTGCGCAAAGCTGCTCCCGGTGACGTCGTCCTAATCGCCGGCAAAGGACATGAAAAGCAGCAGATTCTCGCCACCGGCGCCATTCCCTTCAACGATGTGGATATCGCGCTTTCCACCCTCGCTGAATTGGGATATGGTGAGTTGCAATGAATCTGACCTTGGCAGAAGCGGCAGTCGGCGCCAGCGCCGTGCTTGAAGCACCCTCGTCGTGGGCCAACGCGGGCACGCTCATGGTCCGCGGTTACTCCATCGATTCGCGCACCGTCGCGCCGGGTGAGCTGTTCTTCGCGGTGCGCGGCGAGCGCTTTGATGGTCATGACTTTGTGGCGGCGGCGCTCGCGCGCGGCGCCATCGCTGCCGTCGTCTCACGCTCGCGGCTCGCTTCTCTGCCTGACGAGGCGCTGGTTGCGCCTCTGCTCGTTGCGGAAGACCCGCTGCACGCCATGCAGTCGCTGGCCGCGCATGTGCGCCGCCAATGGGGACACCGCGTTGTGGCCATCACCGGTTCGGCCGGCAAAACCACCACCAAGGACGCCGTAGCCGCCGCGCTCGGCGTCCGGTTCAACGTACTTAAATCGCAGGCCAATCTCAACAACGCATTCGGCCTTCCGCTGCAACTGCTCCGTCTTGAAAAGGAGCATGAATTCGCGGTCGTCGAGCTGGGCATGAATCACCTCGGCGAAATCGCCGCACTGGCCCGCATCGCCGCACCGGACTGGGGTGTGGTCACCAACGTGGGCACCGCGCACATGGAAAACTTCACCGAGGGCCAGGCCGGCATCGCCCGCGCCAAGTTCGAGCTTGTTGCCGCGCTGCCCTCGCACGGCGTGGCTTTTCTCAACTGCGACGACCCTTACGTCTCGCAGTTCGGCCGCAACTTCCTCGGCCGCGCGGTTTACTTCGGCGCCGGCCCTTGCGCCAATCCACAAATTACATGCATCGGCGAAGACCTCGAGGGACTGCGCGTCCGCTACCGCACCGGCCAGCGCACCGGTGACTTCACCCTCCATCTGCTCGGCGCGCACAACGCATCCAACGCCGCCGCCGCCCTCGCGGTCGCCATTGAGGCTGGAGTGGATCTCGACGATGCCGTCAAAGCTCTCGCCACTCTCACTGCCGGCGACAAACGCGGGCAGGTGCTGCAGATCAACGGCGCAACCATCCTGAATGACAGCTACAACTCCAACCCCGAGGCCCTGCGCTCCATGATCCGTACGCTTGCCAGCCGGCCGGCTGAACGGCGCATCCTGCTCGCCGGTGAAATGCTCGAACTGGGCGAGCAAAGCTCCACGCTCCACGCCGCATGCGGCCGCGCCGCAGCCGACGCCGGCCTGGACTTCGTCGCCGGCGTCCAGGGCAATGCCGCCCATCTGGCCGCTGCCGCCTGTGCCTCCGGAGTCGCCTCGCTCTTCCTCGCCGACGCCGAATCCGCTGGCCAATGGCTCCGCGAAAACCTCCAACCGGGTGACGCCGTGCTCGTCAAAGGCTCCCGCGGCGTCCATCTTGAGCGCGCCATCGAGGCCCTCACAACCAACTCCGCCCCCGCCGACTCTGCGCACATGGAGCAACCGTGAATCTTCGCCATCGCCTTTACGCCCTTCTGCTGCTTGCCGCCGCCGTCCTCACCACTCCCCTTACCGCGCAGGTCCCACAGGTCAGCCCCGCCTGGACCACTCCGTTCCCGCCCTTTCGCATCGCCGGCAATCTGTACTATGTGGGCAGCAAAGATCTGGCCTCGTATCTCATCGTTACGCCCAGGGGCATGATCCTCATCAACAGCAGCCTCCAGTCGTCCGTGCCGCTCATTCAGAAGAGTGTGGCCTCGCTCGGCTTCCACTTCAGTGACATCAAGATCCTGCTCATTAGCCACGCCCACTTCGACCACTGCGCTGGCAGCGCCCGCATCAAGCAACTGACCGGCGCAAAATATGAGGTGATGGATGCGGATGTTCCGGTCGTCGAATCCGGCGGACGCGACGACTTCCAATACGCCCACGACAAATCCATGCACTTCCCGCCCACACACGTTGACCGGGTACTCCACGACGGCGACACGGTGAGCCTCGGCGGCACCACGCTTACGGCGCATCTCACTCCCGGCCACACCAAGGGCACCACCACATGGACCCTTGAAGAGCCTCAGGACGGCCGTATGATGCACGTGGTAATCGTGGGCAGCCCCAACGTCAACGCCGGCTACAAGCTCGTCGGCAACAAAGCTTACCCACAAATCGCCTCCGACTACGAGCACGGGTTCGCCGTGCTCCGGAGCCTTCCCTGTGACATTTTCCTGGGAGCACACGGCGACTATTTCGGCATGCTGGCTAAATACGCCCGCTGGAAGGCAGGCGACCATGACGCATTTGTTGATTCGAAAGGATATAGGGCTTACATCACCAACAGGCAACAGGCCTTTGAAGCGGAATTGCACCTGCAGGAAGGCCACGTCCGGTAGGTTCTGCCACCAGATTTTTGTGATTTCGAACAACCCGCGATCCGTCCACAGGCGGCAGAGCACTATCAACCAACGTGATCTCCATCACAAACGGAACTCTTTTCCGGTGCAATCATAATCCCAGTCTTATGGCCGAAGTATCCGTCATCAATTTACAGCCAGGAAGGTCTTTGATGTTGGACCCCACTGCATTCGTCGCCGACGCCGAGCTAGTTGAGGCGCTAACGAAGAAAGCCGCTCCATTCGCCTGCGACACCGATCGTGTCCTCTTCCGCCAGGGCGACACCCCCGCCGGGCTCTTTATCCTCAACGGCGGCCAGGTCACCCTGTCCATGTACTCACCCAGCGGCCAAACCATTCTCTCGTTCCAGACCTCCGCCGGTTCCCTGCTCGGCTTGCCGGGCCTGGTCTCAAACCAGCCTTACACACTGGGCGCTGTTGCCCAGGCAGGCGCCAACGTCAGCTTTATTAACCGCGAAGCTTTTACTGCATTCATGAATACCAACCCGACCCTGGCCTTTAAAATCCTCCAGGTGCTCGCAGCTGAAGTCAGTGCCGCCCGCCGCGCAATCCCCGTCTAGCGGCTTCCACAAGCTTTTTTTTGAAACGGTAACCTCTCCAACCGGGCTCCCCCAGAACCGTAATTAAGCCGCCATCGACCGCAAAAGCGAGCGATGCAACCACCAGCAATCCTCTGGCGCGAATCTCGAATCGCGCCGCATTGGTTCGGCCTTGGCTCTCTGCTGGCCTGCCGCCTCATTTGCTAAACTCGGTTTCGGAATGCTCCTTGCAATAGTACTCATCGCGGTAGGCGCGTACCTGCTCGGGTCCATCCCCACGGGCTACCTCCTCGTCCGCCTCTTTCGGCATCAGGACATCCGCACAGTAGGCAGCGGCAACATCGGCGCCACCAACGTGATGCGCGCCGGCAGCAAAGGCCTCGGCGCCGTCACTTTTGCCCTCGACGTGCTCAAGGGTGCAATCGCCGTGACGCTGGGCATGCTGGCCGGCATGCATCTGCTCGCCGTCGCCCAGCCGCGCAATATTGAGGCGCTCGCGGCTCTGTTCGCCGTGCTCGGCCACATGTTTCCCGTGTGGCTCCGCTTTCGCGGCGGTAAGGGCGTCGCCACCGGCTTCGGAGTCTTCCTGGTCGCCGCTCCCTTGGCCGCGCTGGCCGCCATCGGTGTCTTCGGCGTGGTTCTCGCCATCAGCCGATTCGTCTCGCTCTCGTCCATCATCGGAGCCGCCAGTTTTCCCATCTTCGCCTGGCTGTTAATCGCCGGCGTGCAACCGCCATTCTTCCTCGCCGTGCAGGCCATCGTCGCCTTGCTCATCATCGTCAAGCACCACCAGAACATCCGCCGCCTGCTGACCGGCACGGAAGACCGCATTGGAGATCCGAAACCCGCATGAGCCGAATCATTGTCTTGGGAAACGGCGCATGGGGAACCGCCATAGCGCTCTCACTCCACCGCCGTGGCGGCCATCAGGTCACGCTTTGGTCGCACAGCACCGCAGAAGCCGAAAAGATCGCCGCGGCCGGTGAAAACGTCCTCTTTCTCCCTGGCTTTCCCCTGCCCCCGGCCATCCGCATCACCGCAGACGAAGCCGCCGTCCGCGATGCGGAAATCGTCGTCTCCGTCATCCCATCTGAGTTTCTGCGCGCTACGCTCACCCGCGTTGGCCCGCACATGCACACCGGCCAGATCGTCCTCAGCGCCACCAAGGGCGTCGAAAACCGCACCTTCCTGCGCATGACTCAGGTCATCTCGCAGGTCCTGGAACCCGCAGGGGTAGTGCTCCCGGTGGGCGCGCTCTCCGGTCCCAGCTTTGCCCGCGAAGTGGCCGAGGGCCAGCCCACGGCGCTCACCGCGGCCTTCAAAGACAGTAACGTCGCCACCCGCATCCGCCACGGCTTCTCGTCCGAGTCCATGCGCCTCTACACCTCAAACGACGTGGTCGGCGTCGAGCTGGGCGGCGCGCTCAAGAATGTCATCGCCATCGCCGCCGGTGTGGTGGCTGGCGCCGGACTGGGTTACAACCCCTCCGCGGCACTCATCACCCGCGGCATGGCTGAGATCACGCGTCTGGCCGTTGCCTGCGGTGGCCGCCGCGAAACGCTTGCCGGCCTTTCCGGCATCGGCGACCTGGTCCTCACCTGCACCGGCTCGCTCAGCCGCAACCGCACCGTAGGTCATGCGCTCGGCCAGGGACGCAAGCTCCCGGAGATCCTCGCGTCCCTCGGCGGCCACGTCGCAGAGGGCGTCCGCACCACGCGCGCCGCGCTCGGTCTGGCGCGCACCCACTCCGTAGAAATGCCCATCACCGAGCAAATGGAGCTGATTCTCAACGAAGGCAAAGACCCGCGCGAAGCCATCCGCGACCTCATGCTCCGCCCCAGCAAAAACGAGGTATAGAGCCGCTCCCTCCGTACCGCCTACGTCCCTGACCCCTACGGAACTTTAAACGCCTTGTCCACAATCGCATTCGGATCGCGTCCTGTGGGGATGAGCGTAAACAGCGAGTAGGTCTGCGACTTCGAATAGGCCGCTGTCTGCACCACGGCCACGTCTCCTGACCGCGAATCCACCGCAAACAGCAGATTTCCTGCCGCTGAAAGCGCCAGCGCAGATGGCCCGTCGCCCACGCGAACCGATGCAGTCCGTCTGCCATCCTGGATCGAATAAACCGCCACGTACTCTGAGCGATAGTTGCCCACGTACAGAAGCAGGTTGTCCGGCGACACCAGCCCGAACACCGGCCCTTCGCCAATCGATATGGCATCGAGCACGTCGTTCGAATTGGTAATCACTTCCGAGACAGAGTTCGACAGGGAGTTGGAGACGAAGACCTCGCCGCCATCCGGCTTCAGCGCAATATTCACCGGTGCGCGGCCCACGTCCAAGAGCGTTTCCAGCCGGTCCGGCTCAGCCGGATCTTCCCGCTTGAGCGCAATCACCATCACCGCATGACCGCCTGAGCAGGCCACGAAAGCCTTCGATGAATCGGGCAGAATCACCGGATCGGTTGCTCCGGCGCAGCCGCTGAAGCTCGCGCGGATGCGGAGCGTTTTCGGATCGATGATGGTCACGGCATTTCCGCGCTGGTCGGCCACCACCAGCGATTTTCCATCGGGCGAAATCCGCGCCGCCACCGGATCCTCGCCGGCCGGAACCTGCGCAACTTCGCGGCGCTCCTTCAGGTCAACCACTGACACCGTGTTGGAGCCCGAGTTGGCCACGTAACCCAGCTTGTCATTCGGATCGAGATCGATCGACATCGGCTGCTTGTGCAGAGGAATCGTGGCCGCCACCGCATTCTTTTCCGCGTCGATCACCGAGATGGAGCCCGTGCCGTCCGCCGGCCCCGAGTTCACCACGTAAACCTCGTTGCGGGTCTTGCTGGCAGCCACGGCCACAGGATTCTCCCCAACCAGAATGTCGCGGTCCAGCCGCACATTCACCACGTCGATCACCGTCACCGTGGCGCTGCCGCCGTTGGTCACATAGGCATACTCGCGATAGTTGGCTGGATATTGGGGAGATTCGCTCTTTTGGCATCCGGTAAGCAAAACAGGAAGCAACGCCAATGCGAAGAGCAGAGTCACACGGGCAGCAGGACGCAATTTCCACGGTCCCGGAAGAACCCGGAACCGGTAAAACCTCGTAACAGTCGCGCACCAGTGTTTCCGACCCGCAATGAATGAAACGGGGGTGCCCCACCCAAAATCGAGAAAGGGGGTGCCCCACCCTCGCGGCGTTTTTGTTTTTGCCGCTAGGGTGGGATCGCCCAGGCCCATACACTCTTGTCTCTTGTTAGGGCACGACTTCAGTCGTGCCGCAAACGCAGCAAAATCAAATGCGGGCTTTAGCCCCTGAGGGAAGCTGCGCGTGAAATTCATCTGCTTGCCCGCGTCGTCCCGCGGCCTCAAGCCGGCCGAAACACAACCACTGATCCCCTGCCCCGGGTCCATCACCGGTTTTCCGTTCTCTCTGCTGCAACACCGCCGCGAGACGTCGCCCGCAACGGCAGATGGTTTCGAAGGTTCGGTCATGCGTTGTCTGCCGCTGTGGCCTCGACGCGAATACCGCGAGTAAGACGGCGCCCCACCACCGGCGCAATCTGCTCCAGGTCGTCCATCATGCGCGCAAGCTGATCGGGATAGATCGACTGCGGCCCGTCGGAAAGCGCCTTGTCCGGCTGATGGTGTACTTCAACCAGAATGCCGTGGGCGCCTGCGGCCACCGCTGCACGGGCCATCGGCAGCACACTCTCGCGCCGGCCGGTGCCGTGGCTCGGGTCCACAAGAATAGGAAGATGGCTCACGCGCCTCACCGCCGGAATCACGCTCAGGTCGAGCGTATTGCGCGCATGGTCGCTGAAGGTGCGCACCCCACGCTCGCAGAGAATCACCTCGTAGTTGCCCTCGCTCATCACGTACTCGGCTGCCATCAGGAACTCTTCGAGCGTGGCGCTCAGGCCCCGCTTGAGCAGCACCGGCTTCCGCAAACGGCCCGCGAGTTTGAGCAGCGAAAAATTCTGCATGTTGCGCGCGCCAATCTGCACAACATCGGCCCACTCGGCCACCAGGTTCAGAGTTTCGCCATCCAGCGCTTCGGTCACAATGCGAAGTCCAAACCGGTCGCGAATCTCCGCCATGATCTTCAGCGCATCAAGACCGAGCCCCTGAAAAGCGTAAGGCGAGGTGCGCGGCTTGTAAGCGCCGCCGCGGAAGAACTGCGCGCCGGCGGCTGCAATCTGTTCGGCGATTGCGAAGGCCTGCTCACGGCTCTCCACGGAGCACGGGCCGGCAATCACGGCCAGGCCATCTCCGCCGATCGTGGCGTCCGTGCCCGCAAAGCGAATGACAGTGTCTTCTTCCTTCACATCGCGGCTGGCAAGTTTGTACGGTTTTGAAACGCGAATCACCTCGGCCACACCCGGCAGAGCCTCAAGATTCCCGCGCTCCACAGCGCCCTTGTTTCCGGTAATCCCAATGGCTGTCCGCTGTGCTCCAGGAAGAGGATGGGCGCGATATCCCAACTGTGCAATCGCATCGCAGACCGCCTGAACCTGCTCCTGCGTCGCCTGCGCCTTCATGACCACTAACATGTTCTGGCCTCTCAAACCCTCAGTCTATAAAGGTGGGGCCGCGAAGGGCAATTTTCCCACACACCAGGATGATCGCATCAACATGATTTACCTCTCAAACAGGCTCACTCTCCTGTCAGAGGAGTCGGCCAACAGCAGTCTTCCCGGAGGGAAGACACGAAAATAGCCCAGGGTGGAGGTCGCCACGGCGACCGGAACCCTGGGACAGCGCCCATCAGGAATTTCTGCACCCCGTAGGGGTGCTGCGAGTGCATTGCCGGGTGCGTCGCTTGGGACGACACCCTGTTCATGCAATACCCTGCCCAACACACAGAACAGAATTGAGATGGAAAGCGATCGGCTCGAAGGGGGTAACGGCAAAAGCATCGAATTTGCCTTCGCCTGGCGGCTCCGTCACTCGGCGGGCGCCCTCATTGGGGCATCCCTGCATTCGTAGCGGGAGAGAACTTCAAGGCAACTGAACCAGTAAAACCAAAAACGCAGATCTGGGGCCTGCGCAGCTTTTGACGCATAAAGCTGCGCATCGCTTGTCCGCCGGCGGCAGATTCGCAGCACCAGCGCACATAAGGATCATCGCTCCGATTCGGAGCAGCGTAAATCCCCCAAACAGCATCTTTTTTCCGGTTTCAGGTGCTATTTGCGTCCTACACAAAGGTGGGAGTAACGGTCAGAAAACATTGGAAAACATGCAGGATACGCGCAGTGCGAGATCCCGGAGAGACTGGCTGGCCCAAACCGCATCCAGCCTACCGTTTGCCCTCGTCCAGGCGCTCAGCCGCGCGCTTCTGATTGCACCACTTCAGCCCCAGCCAGGTCAGGTAGCTCAACTGAATCACCCACGTCACCGTATAGCCGGCAACCACAAAATGATGGTCAATCAGCTTCGGCGCATCCGTAACATAGGCAGGCGGATGCGTGGCCCAGAACCAGGCTCCGCCAAAGAGGGCGGCGGCTGCGGCAACTGCGAAAATCACAATCCACTTTTTCATCGTTACTTCTCTGTTTCCGGTCGTTCGTTCAACCTTGAAAATCAAACTTCGTGCAACGCCGCATCGGCTTCACGCGCGGCAATCATCTGGCGATGGCGCTCGATGCGATAGCGAATGACGAGAATCATGATGCCCCACGCAAACCATGCCCCCATATTCCAGAAAAAAACGTGCAGCATCGACGGGGCCATGCCGGACCCGGGCTTTCCGAAAAAGACCGGCTGCGGATGCTGCGTCGCCCACCACCGGGTCGACATGTAGACGATGGGCACATCGAGCGCGCCAAAAATGCCCAGCACCGCGGCCAGCGTCTGCATCTGCGGGCCGGCGGCAAACCGGCGCAGCAGCAGATAGCTGACGTAAATGAGCCAAAGCACCAGCGTAGTCGTCAGCCGCGGCCCCCATGTCCACCAGATGCCCCAGGCGCGCCGTCCCCAGATCGGACCCGTCGTCAGACCCACCGTGCAGAAAACCACCGCCACCTCGGCGCCTGCCAGCGCCAGCGCGTCGAAGATCTGTGCGCGGTCGTAATGGGTATGGCGTGACGCCAGGTAGCCCACGGAGCCGATGAGGCTGACCGCGAAAAACGTAAACGCCACGGCCCACGACGGCACGTGATAGTAGAAGATGCGGAAGATTTCGCCCTGCATCGCATCGTTCGGCGCCACAAAGATGGCCTGGTAAAAACCCCACACCATCAGAGCAATCGTGATCGCGACGTAAAGCCCAATTGCAGTTTTTTTCATTGGGAAACCCTGAAAACGGTCCCTACTAGTGTACGACGAGCAAGCCCCGCCAGTCTCGCAGCACCAGGGCAATCGCATCAACGAGCAAAGAGGTCTTGAAAGGGCACGGATTTATCCGTGCCGATGACAAGGGCGGCTGGCCCATCCATGTTTTCCGCCGTCTCAACCACCACCGTGGGTGCCCCCATCCTTGTCGCGCTTTTTGCGGCAAGGGTGGGATCGCGCCCAATTCCATGTGCCCTGGGCGATGTAAAAATTCCCTTCAATCGGCAGGCGGCCCCGCTCCTATAAGCCAGCCAATCCTCGCGCAAATCCTCGATCAGGCAAAATGCTCCCAGCCACCCGCTTCCAGCGCCACGAGCCCCTCTGCGGTAACCAGCGCCACCCGCGGCCTGCCCTTGCGCCTGCGCACAATGCGCCCGATCTCCGTAATCGCAACTCCCGCAATCGCGCGCGGCAGTCGCGCAGCCTCCGGCGCGGTAAAAAGCAGCTCGTAATCCTCCCCTCCATGAAGCGCCTGTGCCTGGGTGGCGGCGGCATGTATGGGCAGCCGCGCGGCATCCACCTCCGCGGCCACGCCCGATTCCTCGCAAAGGTGCCCGAGATCGGTCGACAGACCGTCGCTCAGGTCAATTGCCGCCGTCGCCAGCCCGCGCCGCATCAGCCACAGCCCCTGCGCAATCCGCGGCTGCGGGTAAAGATGGGCTGACAGCCGCTCGGCAAGTCTGCTCGGGATGCGCGGAGGCCGCGTCCGCGCTTTGCCACGCCCTGAACTGGAAGCCAGCTCGCCCAGCATCTCCAGCCCCGCAGCCGCCCCGCCCAGCCTCCCGGTCACATAGATGCTGTCGCCTGCCCGTGCTCCCGACCGCAACAGCGCCCGCCCCCTCGGCACCGCCCCAATCAGCACAATATCGGCGGCAGCCAGCGGCGCTTGCGCCAGGTCCCCGCCGGCCAGCGGAGTCTTATGCTCCCCGGCAAGCGCCAGAAATCCGTCCAGAAATCCATCCAGCCACGATGCCGATTTCGTCACCCGCCGCCCCGCCACCCGCGCCAGCTCCGGCGGCAGCGCCAGCGATAGAAACGCCGCCAGCGGGCGCGCTCCCATCGCTGCCAGATCGCTCAGGCCCCGCGCCAGCGTGCGATGTCCCACGGCATCCGCAGGGTGCCAGCCAAGCTGAAAGTGGCGCCCCGCCACGGAGAGGTCGGTGGTCACCGCCAGATCCTCACCCGCCCTCGGACGCAGTAGAGCGCAGTCATCCCCGATACCCAGCCCCAGACCCGAACCCGGTCCTGCCCCAACGCCACGCATCGCGCGCCGCCGGATCTGAGCGACCAACTCCAGCTCCCCCGGCCCCCGCGCATTCCGCACCTCGGTCTGCCTCCGTCTCAAATCCACGTCTCTTTCACCCCTAATGAGCATAGGGCAATGCCCCGCCTTGATTCGCCACTCCGTTGAAATTCCGCACCCAAACCACACCCGCAGCCTGCAAAGTCAGCTCCAGACCTCCTGCACCGTCCAGATTTGCGCTCATATAATTGGACTTATCCCTGCCTCCGCAACCGTCCGTCCACGCCCGCGGGGGGCAGCCGCGGAATTTCGCCGAATGGCCCGCAAAATATCCGGCCATCTGAATCCGAAAAACTAAAGTTCTTGAATCTTTCCTACTATTTACACGTTGACCCCCAAACCGGCTCTTTGTTAGGCTCGACGAAAGCGTATAGATGCATACCTGCGGGGTGCGTGTGCGTATTTGCGAGACCGTCTGGCCTTACTTGTTTCGCGTGTTGATCGGCCTTGGTGAAATCCGGCCCTGCCGCCGGCAGGGATGAGGGACGGAGATGCTGCGGAAGCGCTATTACATTCTGTTCGTTGCAAGAGATGAAGACGGGCGTGTCCGCAAGATTCCCCTCCCTTTGCGTTACGCTTATGGCTTCGTCGCCGCCGCGGTGGTCGGGGCCTTCACCATCGTCGGACTCGCCGGGTCCTACACCCGCATGCTCATCAAGACCGAAAGCTACAACCAGGTCCGGCGCGAGCGTGAAACCCTCCGCAAAGATTACAAGCAGATGGCCCAGATCGCGCACGACCGCGACGTGCAGGTGGCCTCCCTGGGCGCTCTCGCCAGTGAGGTATCGGCGCTCTACGGACTCCGCCAGACCCACCTCAGCGCGGCTCCCGCAAAACACGCGGCCGCCATCGCTGCGGCAGCGCCAACACCGGTCACCCTGGCGCTCACCAACAACGTCAATCCGCAAACGGTTGCCAGTTCGCTTGACCAGCTCTCTGCGCTGCGTCAAGATGCGCTCTCAGGCCGCGTTTCCGTCGCTCTCCAGAGCGGACTCACCCCCAACTACACCGGTGATTGGACCGTTCTTGCCGACGCCCCCACACTCTGGCCCGTCGAAGGACGCGTAACCTCCAGCTTTGGCGAGCGCCTTGACCCCATCAACGGTGAGCGCGAGGAGTTCCACACCGGCATTGACATCGCTGCGCCCGCCGGCACGCCGGTGCGAGCCACTGCGGGCGGCGTGGTCACCGGGGCAGACCTGGGGCGGGGTTACGGCCGCACAGTAGAAGTGGATGACGGTCACAGCGTGATGACCGTTTTTGCTCATCTTTCCAGGACAGCTGTGGTACGCGGCCAGTATGTGTCTCGCGGAGAAATCATCGGTTACGTTGGAGATACGGGCCGCACCACCGGTCCGAACCTCCACTATGAAGTGCGCATCCACGGCGTCCCGGTCAATCCGCACAAGTATTTGCGCAGCACCTATCAGCAGTACGCCCGGCTCGATCCGGCCACCCCCGATTCGACGATGGGGCAATAAGCATACGTTCCTATTCCAACAGGAACGGCTCCCGGCAAATCGGGAGCCGTTCTTCTTTGCATGCAAAATCCCAGACCAAAAAGGCCCTTCGATGCTCCCTCCGGCGAACGGCCATCAGCCGCGAAAATCCTCTTACGCTGCATCAGACGGAACTTCCTTTTGGAAGAAAGCATAAATTCTCTTGCAAGTATTTGAAATGTTGCGACATGCACCTATTCTCGGTGTTTATAGTGTCTGCCTACAGTCTGGGTAACTACAGCCTTGGTAAGCTGACATGGAACGCTTGCAAGATCCTTCGTTGGGCATCATTGGGATGGGGAAGCTTGGTAACCACATCTCCACTTTTGTTTGCCGGGTAATTCAACAGGCACAAGCGGCTCAGTGCGGCCATGGCATCGGGCAGCGTGACGGCGTAAGGATTGTCCCCGGTGGTTCCGAAGGTGGCACGCAGCCGTCGCTCCATCTCCCGTGCCAGCTTCAGCGCCAACATGCAGCAGAAGACATGGCCCCTTGTCCGGCTGGCCTTCTGCACGAAGATGGGCCGTACTTCCAGTGCGCCGGTCTTCATAGCGCGAAAATCCCGCTCCACCCTTTGCAGTGCCATGTAGCTGTCGTGCACATGCTGGGCATCCATCTCGGTGCCGGCAACATCGGTAGTGATCACATAGCAGCCGGCCAACTCCAGATGCCTGGCCATGGCCTGCTGTTGGAGTTCCATAACGATCTGGCCGCCTTCCAGGCGCAGTTGGATCAGTTCTTCGATCTTGTGCCGTTGCACCCAAAGCTGGAGTTGATGTAATCCGGCCTCCGGCTTGCACAATGGTTGCTGTTGTACCTTCTGATTGCGCACCTGGATGCGGACTTCCAGTTTCTCGAGCTTGTCGGTCAAGCGCCGTTGGATGCGCAGGGCTTCCGACTCGTTCTTGCGCAGCACGTAGCGCAGTTGCTCATGCTCGACTTCGCAGATCGTCTCGCTGAACAAGGGCAGTTGCAGGATGCCCTCGCCCAGCAAACGGCGAATCTGAGGATCGGTAAGAGCGGTGATGTAATGCAGTTGGGCCTGATGAAGAGCCTGCTTACCCTTGCTCTTCACCATGCCCCGGTCTCCGACAAAGACCAACTCCGTCACCTGAAACTGTTCCTGCAGGATTTTGATCTGATCGGCGACCGTGGTCGGATCCCCGTTGTTGCCCTCAAAGACACGTACCGCCAGCGGTTCGCCCTGCTCATCGGTCAGCAGACCAATGACGATCTGCAGTTTGCCACGCTTGCCGTCGCGGTTGTAACCGAAGGCACCCAACTCGTTGTGCTCTCCCTCCAGATAACTGCTGGTCACGTCATAGAGAAACAACCGCGGTGGATTCTTCTTCTGTTGCCGATAGCGACGGTAAAGAGCCTGCTCGATCTTCTCCTGGCGCTCGGCAAGATCGTCCAGGGCATCGTATAGATCGTCTTCGTCGAAACCCGACAGTCCGAGCACCTCGGCCACCGCATGCCCTTCGGCCCAGCGCACGGCCGACAGACGCGAGCCCTGATGAGCGATCCGGGCCAGCACCAGAAACAGCCCCAGCTTGCCGATTTCTCTTGAACCCAACGCTTGGCATATGCCGATCTGATCGGCAACCTGCTTGAGCACATACAACAAGCCGAAGGCAGGACCCACGGTCGGTTCACTGAGGGCGGCGTGATCGAAGTCTCCATGAAGGGCGCGATCCAGAGCCTCGATCCGTTCCGGAGCCCAGGAAGTGATGTTGGCCAAGGTGCGAGACTTCACCTTGCCGCCTTCGCGGAAGGACTCCCTCAGGAGGATAGCCGGAGGCGAGGTGCGATTGGGGACGCGTGCGATATACATGCGTATTATATATCATGAAAACTTCCACAAAACAAGTACACGATAGTCATCTACATGCCTACACTGGTCACCACAAAACACAGTTACTCCACGGTTTTCAAACACTTACCTCATTGGAGAGGGGGAAGTTCCGTCGGGGAATCACGGGACCGCTTACGGCTGCTGCGCTGATTTGCCCCCGGCAGATACACCGGCTGTCGATGCACCAGGCGCGGCGGGTTCGGGTTCCGCCTGAGGGTTCGAACTCCGCGCCAGGGCTACCAGGAACGAAGGCTCCAGCTCGGCCGTTACCACCACGCGCTCATGGTGGTGGCTCACCTCGGCCGTCTTGAGCAGTTCCTTCAGCCCGTTATTGGCTGCGTCCGGCGCCAGGGGAGCGGTAAAGCCGCGCGCCATGGTAACAAGAGTTGACAGCGCCGCGGATTGGCTGGCCGCCGCCTGTGCGTTGGGCGCAATCTCTTCCACCCGCAGCCGCAGCGCGCTGGGCACGGGCAGCGTGGGAGAAATGCTGGCAACAATCGTGGAATCGGTCTCCAGCGGCAACTCGAACCCAAAAATACTGATGGCGCCGCTCTTTGAAAACGGCAGCCCAATCTGCCCCACGCCCCATGCCAGTGAGAGCAACGGAACCTCGTGGTAATGCCGGCGCAGCAGCGCCGAGCCGGCAAACGGCCACGCGGCGGTGCTGTGACGGTCGAGGATTGAGTGAATCTGCTCGGGCGTGGGCGTGTTTGACACCGCAACCATGTCGTAGCCGATCTGCGAAACCCGCACCGTGCGGCCCTGCGAGGGAATGCTGTAGATAACGTGGCCGTCGTAAGTCTCTCGCGAGTCGGCTTCAGCGGCGAGCCAGTTTTTCAGCCGGTCGCCGGTAATCTTGCCCACCAGCACCATGGAGTAAGCCACAGGGCCGTTGGGACCGTTCGGATCCTTCATGCGGTGCAAAGCAATGGCGGCCTGGTCCAGGTCGCGCTCCCAGTCGATACCGGTCGCGTCAATAAACCGCTGGTAAGTGGGCGCGTGCTTGGTCGGCTGCAGTTCCTTGTGTGCAAAAAACGCGCGGAACGGCTTCAGGTTGACGTAGACAATACCGTCCGACTCCGGCAGCAGGCGCGCGGCCTCCGGCGGTGCTTTGGAGCGCAGAAAAACCGCCACTCCAAGGAGGGCCAGAGCTGCGGCAACAATCAGAAGCGTTCTTCGGGTACGTCGGTGCATTTGGGCCGATAGAAATACCCTATCACCGGCGCCATCGCGAAGCTCGAACACCCCGCCAAAGAAATCAAGGCACGCACCGAAAAGCACTTGCCGCTTCCCGCGTTACTCTTTCACTCCAAATGCGTAAATCTTACCGCTCCTTCCCATGTTTAAACTCCCGATTGCACCCGCATCATCTGCCCCCGGCGGCAATTTATGCGGAATGACGAGTTAGCGGCCGAGTGCCTCACCTTACACCCACCCGCGTCTGCAACCTCAATCGAGGGCGCCCATCCTTTCCACGCTCTTTGCGGCAAGGAAAATCTCCCCATCCCAGCACCGGCCAAAACAGATTCGGCAGAATCGTCTCTCCGAATCCCTTAAGTTTTTCCAATATACCTATTGCGAAAATAGGTATATCAGATCTATATTGAAGTCCAGCATGGCAAAGAAACAGGAACATCGCGATCTTTTCTCCGGCGCCTTGGAACTG
Organism: uncultured Acidobacteriota bacterium; assembly: GCA_963830225.1. GTDB lineage: Bacteria > Acidobacteriota > Terriglobia > Terriglobales > Acidobacteriaceae > Telmatobacter. Next base: position 338,094 of record CAWHLO010000004.1, read on the forward strand.
ATGATCCTCCATTCCCTCCGCCTCAAGCCGATGCACGGCTATGCGCTCGTCAAACACATCCGCCAGGTCTCTGAAGATCTTCTGCAGATTGAAGAAGGCTCCTTGTATCCGGCCCTGCAACGCATGCTTCGCGCCGGTCTGCTGGAATGCAAAACCGGCATCTCCGCCAAGGGCCGTCCCACTCGCATCTACAGGTTGACCAAAGCCGGACGCAGCCATCTCGAACAGGAGACCTCCAGTTTCGAGAAGATGTTCGCCGGCATCACCCGTGTCCTGGCAGTCGCCAAAGTGTAGGAGAGCCAAATGCCCTCGCTCGGAGAGATCTTCGCCCGCCGCCGGCGCTATGACGATCTCTCTGTCTCCATTCAGGAGCACCTCAACGAGAAGATCGACGAGTTGATGGAGGAGGGCCTTACACGCGAAGCCGCCCAGGTCCGCGCGCGGCGGGAATTCGGCAATCTCACTCTCATCGAAGAGCGCAGCCGCGAAGCCTGGCAGTGGCCCACCATCGAGAGCATCTGGGCTGACGTGCTGTTTGCCCTGCGGCAATTGCGCAAGACTCCTGGAATGGCGCTGCTCGCCATTCTCACTCTGGCTCTCGGCATCGGCGCAAACACGGCCATGTTTACGGTCATTCAAAGCGTGCTGATGCGTCCCCTGCCCTATGCACATTCCAACCGCCTGGTCTCCATCAAGGGAGCCGATTCCTGGCTGAACTACAGAGATGTCAGGGATCAATCGAAGCTGTTGGCGAATGTCGCAGGTTATTCGGCTGACATCGGCGTGGTCAAAGCGCCTGACGGCTCCCAAAGCATCGTGGCGCCGCGTGTCACCACAAATGTGTTTTCCATGCTCGGTGTGAGGCCGCTGTTAGGCCGCGCCTTCACTCCAGCAGACGGCCAAACCAATGGCCCGCAGGTCGTGCTGCTCTCTGAAGGCATCTGGCGGCAAAGCTTTCACGCCAACCCTGACATTGTGGGACAGACCGTGCAGGTCAATGGCAAGCCTTACACAGTCGTGGGTGTTATGCCGGCCTCCTTCCACTTTCCCGAGCAGATAGGACCGGATATCGGCAAGGGCATTTGGCTGCCCCTGCAACCAACCCAGGAAATGCTCAAGGAGCGGGGCTACAGGTTCTTCAAAAGTGTAGGCGAGCTTCGCCCCGGTGTGACTATCGCGCAGCTTCAGCAGGAACTTGACGCCATCGCCGCGCGAATTCGCAAAATAGACAGCAAGAATACGACCGCTTTCCACGCCACACCCTACCACGAATCCCTCACCGGACCGGTGCGGCCGGTGCTCTACGCTCTTTTCGGAGCGCTGGCCCTGGTACTGCTGATCGCCTGCGCCAACGTCTCCAACCTGCTGATCGCAAGAAGCCTCAGCCGTCAACAGGAATTCGCGGTGCGTGCGGCGCTTGGTGCGGGCCGTTTGCGCCTGGTTCGGCAGGTACTCTCTGAGGGGCTCACACTCAGCCTCTTCGGATGCGGCGCAGGCATCCTCCTTACCCAGGCAATCGTGGTCGCGGTACGAAAGTTGCCAAAAGGAACCGTACCGTTCGCCGATTCCATAGCCATTCACTGGACGGTCGTGCTCGTACTCGTTGCCATTGCCATCGTCACCACCCTGCTCTCCTCGTTGCTCCCCGCGCTGCTGGTGGCGCGGGCTGATCCGCAAGCCGCCCTGCAGTCGGCGAGCCGCGGCATTGGTTCCCAGTCCATCAAAGGCAGGTTCAGCGGATGGCTCGTCGCCGGCGAAGTCGCGCTTTCCACCCTGCTTCTGGTGGGTACGGGACTGCTGTTTCATACGCTCTGGAATCTTGAAAAGTCTGAGCTGGGATTCGATACGGCCCACCTGACCACCTTCACGGCCATGCCTCCGGATGCAGCGGGGTTTTCCAACATGGCGGTCTCCACCAACACGGAGAATGTGCCCACCTCCGTAGCTGCCATTACTTACCAGCCCATTCTTGCCCGCATTCGGCACCTTCCCGGTTTTACCGGCGCAGCCTTGATCTCCACTCCGCCGCTCTCCAGCGTGGGCGTGCAAAGCAGTTTTGAAATTGTCGATCGGCCAAAGAATCACCGTGATCGATCGGCTCTTGTCTCCGCCGTTAGCGGCGATTACGCCCGCATCATGGGCACTCCCGTATTGAGCGGGCGCATGATCCAGGATGGCGATGTCGAGTCCACTCCGTTTGTTGCCGTCATCAATCAGGCGTTCGCAAAGAAATACTTTGCCAATGAAAATCCCCTCGGAAAGCAGATCAGTCTGGGCGGCAAAGATACAGGGATGGTGAAACCCTATTCCATCGTTGGCGTGCTCGCCAACCAGGTCCAGGACAAGGTAGGCAGCAAAGTCCTGCCGGCCATCCTGCTGCCGCAGCAGCAGGTTCCCACCACGTCGCTTTTCTATCAGGCTCTTCTCAACACAGTGGTCAGCTTCGTGGTCAAGACGCAGGGTCCCATTCCCGTCGCGGCTGAGATGCGATCGGTCTTCCACAAGGACGCGCCCGGGTTCGCACTCGACGGCTTCAAAACCATGCAGACGGCGCTCGACCAGAACACCTTCAGCCATCGGTTGGCGTTATATCTTGTAGCTTCGTTTGCGGCACTCGCCGTGGCCATGGTGTTAGCGGGACTGTACGGCGTCTTGTCTCAGTTAGTAGGTTACCGCCGTCACGAAATCGGCGTGCGCATGGCTTTGGGTGCAACCCGCTGGAGCGTAGCGCAACTCATCCTGCGCCAGGGCCTCCTCCTGATAGGTTCCGGCCTCATCATAGGCCTGCTTTTAGCGCTCGGCGTTGGACGATGGGTCAAGGCCTTCCTCTATCAGGTCCAACCCACGGATGCATTCACCTATATAGCGGTCGCCGCCGCTCTATCGGCTGTCGGACTCATTGCCACACTGCTCCCCGCGCGCAGAGCGGCATCCATTGAGCCCATGCAGGCGCTTCGCGAAGACTAGGGCCTGTTAACACTACTGGGATGGATGGCGTTGCGAGCGAAAACCGTCTCAGCCGAGGCGGAGGACGCAGACTTTGGTGATTCCAAGGCGAGGACGAGTCGCCGCGGCGACAAGGATGAGCCGATTTTCGCCGCAACCCGAAGGGACGGGGCCGATTTTCCCGATTTCTGCGTCGATCGTCGCTAGCAGACACCCGGTATGCGTCACTCCTCACTCCTTGAACTCGAAAAAATCGGCTCCCGTCGCCGCCATTCCAGTAGTGTTAACAGGCCCT
>CAWHLO010000005.1:0-269072 GCA_963830225.1 uncultured Acidobacteriota bacterium
AACCATCCTTACGGTTACACCGAATTCGCCTTTGATGTTACTTCGCACCTGCGCGACGGAGAGAACACAGTTGCGGTGAAAGTGAACAACAACGGACACAACAGCCGGTGGTACTCAGGTCGGAATTTTCGCAAGGTATGGCTCAGCGTTGCGGGACCGTTGCGTATTCCCACGCACGGCGTTTACGTCACAACACCGCAGGTATCTACAGATGCCGCGGTTGTAAACATCGCCGTGACGGTAGAGAACGGCGCTGCTGCGGCAGCTAACCCCACGGTCCGGACGCGGCTGTTGGATTATCCGGTGCGGTCGCCGGCGAGGCTCAGAAGAGCGTGAGCGTTCCTGCCGGCGCCAGCGCAACCGCGATGTGCACGGTGCGGCTGAAATCGCCGCACCTGTGGTCTCCGAGCGATCCGTATTTGTATCAAACGGAGGTTGTTGTTGAGTCGGATGCCAAGGTTGCCGACGCCGCCACTCTTCGCACAGGCGTGCGCAAGCTCGAAATCGATGCGGAACACGGCCTCCGCATCAATGGCGCGAGCTTCAAGCTGCACGGCGGGTGTGTGCATCACGCCAATGGCCCTCTCGGATCGCAAGTATTCCCCGGGCAGATGAGCGCCGCGTTGAGTCGCTAAAGGCGAATGGCTATAACGCTATCCGCACGAGTCATAATCCGCCTTCGCCCGCGTTTCTGGATGCATGCGACCGGCTGGGCATGCTGGTCATCGACGAAGCTTTCGACTGCTGGGATGTGGGGAAAAATCCGCAGGATTATCACCTCTATTTCAAGGACTGGTGGCAGCGCGATCTGGCCAGCATGGTCCTTCGCGATCGCAACCACCCCAGCGTGATTCTCTGGAGCATCGGCAACGAGATTCCCGACCGCGCCAAGCCTGAGGGAGTGCAAATCGGCCATGAGATGTCCGCATTTGTCTACCATCTCGATCCCACGCGCCTGATCACGGCGGCCATCAATGGCACCTCGGCCCAATCCGGCCAAACGTGGAAAGATATGCAACCCGCATTCACTTATCTTGGCGTCGGCGGCTACAACTATCAGTGGGTGCAATACGAGAAGGACCACGCCAGCTTTCCGGAGCGCGTGATGGTGGGCACGGAGTCCTTTCCGGAACAGGCTTATCAAAACTGGCATGTCATTGACAGGAGCAGTTGGGTAATCGGCGACTTTGTCTGGACCGGGATCGATTACCTGGGAGAATCGGGAATCGGCCATTCCAAGATTCAAAAGGGTCCGGGGCAGGACGGCTTCTTCGCTCCTTTCCCATGGTTCAACTCCTATTGCGGTGACGTCGACCTTATCGGAAACAAGAAGCCGCAGTCCTACTTCCGCGACATCGTGTGGCGGCGCAGCAAGGTGGAGATGGCGGTGCAGCGTCCACTACCGAAGGGCTGGACGGAGAAAATCAGCAGGTGGGGCTGGAGCGATGAACTGCGCAGCTGGACCTGGCCCGGCCAGGAAGATTCACCGATGACCGTGCGCGTTTACACGCGCGGCGATAGTGTCCGTCTGATGCTCAATGGCAAGGAAGTTGGATCAAAGCGGCTCTCTGCGAGCGATGCTCTCAGGGCCGAATTCACTGTTCCATACGCACCGGGCGAACTGAAAGCCGTCGCTTACCAGGACGGACAGGAAATCGGAACCATCGCATTCACCACAGTGGGCAAACCGCATTCGCTTCTATTGACGCCGGATCGGAAGAATATCCGGGCAAGCCGCGACGATCTCAGCTACGTTATGGTCACCGTGGTGGATGAGAATGGGCATCCAGTGCCGGACGCCGTAGTTCCTGTTTCTTTTTCCGTGAGCGGTGCAGGCGAAATTGCGGCGGTGGGAAATGCCAATCCTAGAGACATGGCTAGTTTTCGCCAGCCCCACCGGGACACGTTCCATGGCCAATGCGTCGCGATCGTAAGTCCCACGGGCCAGTCAGGAACAATTCATCTTCGTGCTGAATCACCGGGGCTCGGTATTGCAACCGCGGATGTGCGTGTTTCCTGACGATGCTGCGGATTTCGTTCCATCGCGCTATGCACTAGGGCGTAAGAGACAAGATTCGCGGGCAACTGGCAGGAATTTCGTTTGGCGGGTGGCTGTGGATGATCAAGAGGTTGCACCTCGTCCGCCGCGGCGGATCGCAGGGTGAGAAACTTCCACAGCCCCGGCTCCCCGGAAAAGTTCAGGAGAGGGAAGAAGGGAATGGAAGGGAGAGGAGAGTAGGATGAGGAGTGACGCATAGGTTCGTAGGACGACGAGGCGAATCGGGAAATGGCCGTCCTGGGCGAAAATCGGCTCTCTGTCGCCGCGGCGACTCTCCGAACAAAGTTGCTCTCGGGAGAGATTTCGCTGCACGCCATCCATGTGTTAACAGGGGATGGAATGGTAATGGGTGGAGAATGTTTCACCGCCGCCATATCTCCTGCCGGTCCAGAAGTCTACCCAGCCATCGCCAGCGGGCAAAATGACGCCGCGAGCCGTCGAATGCGGCGCAGTGACCGGATTGATCAGGAGGGAATTCCCGAATAGAAACTGATCGCTGACACCCTGTAAAGATGCGCCGTTCGGGTAAACAAATGGCAAAGCCCTCATCATGATTTGTCCACGGCTCGTCACTTCCCATGCAGAGAAGTAAATATGCGGCAACAGGCGATAGCGCAGTTCGTCGTACTCGGTCAGAATCTTTTCTGCCTCAGGACCGTAATTCCACATTTCTGTTTTCGAGTGGAACCCATGGACGCGGAAGATTGGGCAATAGGTGCCGAATTGAAACCACCGAATGTAATTCGTGGGGCCACATGCGCTTCAAGGCCGAAGTAAATTGTTTTACTGCCGGTCAATGTGCGTGTTGACACTGGCAGGATGGACTTTGTATAAGGAAGCGCATTCACTAGACACGCAATCCGAACATCCGGAGCCAGAAGGGTTTTCCCTTCTCAGGATGTAGGCAGGCAAGACTCACGATGAATCAACAATGGAAGACGCGTTTGTGCAGAATTGGAAGACAGACGAGGTCAAGGCTCCCATTTGCGATCCTCATCTTGATCTTGCAATCCCCGCTGCTCGTTGCAGCAACCATCCCGAATACCCTCTCTGACGTTCGCGGATTCAACTACACGCCAGCAAGTTCTCAGCGTTCCTGGGATATGTGGCTCCGTTTCAACGCTCGCGAAGTTGATCGCGATTTTGGATACGCAAACGAACTCAGACTGAATCAAACGCATGTGTTTCTACCATTCGGCGCCTGGGAGCAAGATCCCAAGACATTTTCCTCAAGCCTCACTGAATTCATAGACATCGCGTACCAGCACCACATCGGCGTGATGCTTGTTCTCGTGCCCTATATGGCCCGCCCAGGCGATGCCAATGACATTGCTGCTGGCGATCTCGATTCCAGGATGCAGACTTGGATAAAAGCGGTCGCAGAAATCGTCAAAGACAAACCGGGCATGGCGTTCTGGAACCTGCCCATGCCGATCGGTGCCGACGATGCGCAACTGCAATGGAAGCGCGGCGTTCCAACTGTGGGCGTACAGGGCATTTCTGCACGCGCGCCGGGCGGCATGGACGAGTATCTGGATTGGGCTGTACCTGAGTTCGCCGAATTGTACGAGGACACTCACGATGCGCACTATCTGGATGTTGCGCGCGTCCTTCTTTTCGACACCAAAAGTATGCTTGCGCTGCCGAGACGCACATATGATCTCGCGGGACCTGGCTGGCAGCAGGAAAGCTGGGGAATGGGACCCGGCCGCAGAGGCTTCGGATCGCACCGCAGCTGGCTGCCATGGGTTTCAGTGAACCACTTGCACGGAATCACCGGGCTTGAAGAATTCGATCCAGCCCTCTACCCAAAACTGAAGAATGGAGATTAAGGCTGAATGAAATATGCGTTGTTCTGTGCTCTTGTGCTCATCTTGGCGTCCACCGCGGCGTTTGCTGACAGTTCGCGCTTGCCCGATGGTACCGAGTTCCCCATGTGGGAGAAACCGCTGCATTTCACCAAGACCTACTATGTGGATTGCAATGCGAAAAACGCTGATGACAACGGTCCCGGTACCCACGACCATCCCTTCCGCACCATTAATCATGCGGCTCAGGTTCTCCAACCCGGTGAGCGGGTTGTGATCGCATCGGGAGTCTATCGCGAGGCCATTCACCCGGCCCGCGGCGGCACGGGCCCGGACGCCATGATCAGCTACGAGGCAGCGCCGGGCGCGAAGGTGGTGGTGAAAGGGGCGGTTGTGGTGACTGGCTGGCAGCCCAGCAAAGGCTGGAACATCGGTCTCGACACCAAAACGCACCAGCCGGTCAAAGCCTGGGAACTGCATCTCGATCCCAAGCTTTTTCCCAGCGGCTACAATCCGTTCGCGCTGGATAACGTGACCGACAACCGCTACTGGATCAATTACTCCAAGGACAATATGTGGAATTATTTCCGGCGGCGTGGTCTGGTCTTTGTGGACGGTAAGCCGCTGGAGCCAGTGGAATCCCCTTCAGCGCTGGCCGGCCCGTCGCCGCGCTCACTGAATTTCTTCAGCACCATTCACTGGGCGCCGCTGTTCCAGGAGTTCTCACCCTATGCGGGCAAATTCTGGGTGGAATCTGATGGCCTCACTCTGCACATTCGCCTCGCAAACGACGATGATCCCGCCAACCACGTCATTGAGATTACTAACCAGGAGTCAGTGTTCTCTCCAGCTAAACCCTATCAGTCCTATATCCGCGTCAAGGGAATCACGTTCGAATATGCCGGCAACAGCTTCCCCAACCCGCAGAAGGGCCTGGTCTCCACCAATCACGGCAATCACTTCATCTTTGAAGACGACACCTTCGAGTGGGCCAATAGCGTCGGACTCGATATCGGCAACATTGACTGGGCGGCCGCGCGCCCACCCGAGCCGGTGGGCTTCGACATTATCCGCCACAACATCTTCCGCTATTGCGGCATTGAGGGACTGGGAGGAACCGGCGGACCTCAAAACGTGCTGGTGGAAAAGAACCTGTTTGAGTGGATAGGCTGGCAGGACGCAGCGCGGATGTCCGAGTCCGGCGGCACAAAGATGCATGTCACACGCAATCTGCTCTTCCGTAACAACGTCGTTCGCCACATCCGGCATGCGAATGGCATATGGCTCGACATCGGCAACCGTAACGACCGCATTACCGGGAACGTGTTTGCCGACATTCCCGGCGACGTGAATCCCCACGCCATTCACATTGAAGGCAGCGATGCGCTGAATGAGATCGACAACAACATCTTCTATCACCTCACCGGCGGGATTCTCATCCGCGACACCAATCACGTGATCATCGCCTACAACTTGTTCCTCGATTGCGCGAAGGTCTGCGTGGATACGGTTTCAGGCATCAACGGTCCACGGCCGATCATGGGCCACACCAACAATGTTCACGACCTGAGAGTCTACGATAATGTGTTTGCGGGGATGGGCCGCTCGGCGATCGAGTTCAACAATGCGCACAACGAAGCGGATGGGAACGTATACGGGCGTGCATCGGGTGGACCGCGATCCATGCAGCCATTTCTGCGGGTCAAATTCCCCAGGCCTCCGGAATGGGACAATCTCCAATCGTGGCGTGATCAGCACGGCTGGGACAAGAATGGGACAATGGCGGATATTACCGCCAAGCTTGATCCCGACGCGCTGACGCTGACTATGACCGTGAAAGGCGACATCAAGCCGCTTCCTGTATATGGAAACATCGATGCGGATTTCTACGGCCACGCCATCACCGGTGCAGATCGCTCGCCGGGACCATTCACGGATCTAACCACTATGACAGGTCCGCGCTCTATCGATCCGAGGTAGTCGGAAGCGGTGATGGTGAGAGCGCGACGATTTAAGCACTAACCCAGGCGAATCGGAGCTTTCGGGCGGATCATCAGCATCGCGGAAATTTCCATTTTCAGTTCCGCCGAAGCCATGTCTCGGCAGGAGTCTGTTTCTCAAGGTTTACCTTTTGACACGGCCGGATCGGGGAGATCTGGCCGTTGATTTTTCAGAGGTGATGCCACGGGCCTTTCGCCCCCTTTTGCCACGACTGTGACCGAGTGCAACCAGGAGCACCAGGTGCAGCTGCGGCAAGGTGAGCAGTTTCGCGGGGTACGACCCAGCTTGCCGGGTTCCGAGCCGCCTGTTGTCGACAAGCATGGAAGAACCTTAGCCAGACACGCCCGGAAAAATCCACCGCCTTTGCAGATTATTTCCGCCTTTTGTGCACAATGATCTTAGTTCCGGAAGACGCGCACCAATGGCCGAATCGCGAAGGGTTGAAGCTTGGCCGCCTCTGCCGGATTCACCTCGCTGAAGCACTCTTTTGCCGGGCATCATGCCGCCATCGCGCGAAAAAAAATGCCGAAACTTGCACCAAACATAGTGCAAATTTCCTATAGATATTTGTATAAGTGAATGGAATCAACAGCTTGACTATTTATTACTTAATAAATGATTTTGGGCGCGTTAGATTATGGTAACCCCCTCCTTCAGGCACGCAGGTTAGCGCAGCCATAGGGACCAGATGGAATCGACGGTGGCGTGGGTGACGGCGGAGGCGCCGACGCGGTGCTGGTTGCGCCAGGCGCGGCCGTAGAAGATGCCGGCGATGGCGGCCAGAAGGACATAGCGCCAGTTGAAGTAGATGGCGCGCTTGTTGAAGTGTGCCAGGCCGAAGAGGGCCGCGGTGAGGAACAGCGCGCGGTTGCGGCCGATGCGGTGTTCGAGCAGGTTCTGCAGCCAGCCGCGGAAGAACAGCTCCTCCGGGACAGCGATGAAAAAGAAGGTGAAGATCCAGGCGAAGGCGATGGCGCCGAAGCCGCGCCAGACGGCGTGCGCGTGGAGGAAGCCCAGGGCCAGGCCGAGGGCCAGGGCAATGGGAGTGTACCAGACGACTTCGCGGAGGCCGATGCCGAGATCGCGCAGGCGGAGGCGGAGGTCGAAGCCGACGTTGGGAAGATCGCGCACGGCGAGAAAGCCGTAGATGCCGGCGTCGAGAAGCAGGATTTTGCTGAAGACGGCGAGGCGGGCCGGCCATGCGGGTTCGAGCCAGCGGAGATCGACGGCAAGGCCGAGGACGGCGAGGACGAGGAAGTCGCGCCAGTTGCCGCGGTGATCGACGTCAGCGCGGCGGGCCTGCCAGAGGAGGATGGCAATGGCGCAGGGCAGCAGGGCGTAGAGCGCAAACCAGGCCCAGTGGAAATCGCCGGCGGCGCAGGTGACGATGACGTAAGGGATGCACAGCGCTGCGGGAGATGCAAGCTGTGCCCAGAGCGGCAGACGGCGGACGAGGGCGTATGTGGGCGCAGGGAAGAAAGCCGCGGCCAGGTAAGGGATGAGCGTGAGCAGGGCGGCGACGATGTTGGGTGCGGTGATGAGGTGAGCGATCATGAGGGCCAAGTCTATTGTGCGCCAGCGGGACGCGGCTATTCGCTGTCAGCTATCAGCTTTCAGCCGGAGGGTTTCAACTGGACACCGGGAATGACGAGTGGGTGACGAGAGGGCCTGGCTGTTGCGCATCATGTTTGCTGCAACTCTGCCGATACGCTCCGTAGCGGTATCGGGAGGCGAACGTGACACTTCTTACCTGGGGGTACACTTGTGCGGTTGGCGTGCAGGCGATGGACGACCAGCACGGGATCCTGATGGACACGTTGAATGAGCTGCGCATGGCGGCGGTTGGCGGCGCGGGCCGAGAGCGCATCAGCCAGATCGTGGACCGGCTGTTCGAGTACACGCGGATGCACTTTGAGAGCGAAGAGAGCTTGATGGAGGAGGAGAGATTTCCCGGGCTGGAGGAGCATCGCGAAGAGCATCACAAGCTGCTGGTGGAGATGCTGGAGGTTGCGGATCGAGTGCGATACGGCGAGGGAGTGGAGATGCAGCCGCTGTTCTGCACGCTGCGCGACTCGTATATCCGGCATATTGAGGGGCAAGACAGCGAGTATGGGCCGTGGATGAATAAGAGAGGGAAGTTTTGAACGGCTGACTGATTCGCAAAAAAGCGGATCGGAGAGGAATGTGGTGGAGGTTGAGGCGTGTGGGCTGGGGATTATCCCATCCTTCGAGCACAAAACGCTTGAAGGATGGGGTATCCGGTGTGGTGGATATTGGAGCGCGCGGGCTGGTAGTTTCAGACGGCTTCCAGCAGGGCTACGGTCATGCGGTTGAGGGGCGTGGGGATGCCGTGCTTTTCGCCTTTGCGGACGATGACGCCGTTGCGGGCATCGACTTCCATGCGACGGCCGGCGAGGCGGTCGGCGAGCAGGGAATTGACGGAGTCGGCGGGCTGACGGTGGTAGTGGCTGAGGACGCTCTGGGCGATGGCGTCGTCGAGGTGCGCGCCTTCAGCTCGCCCGACGGCGATGCACTCCTGGACCATGTCGAGCAGGATGCGGCTCATTGCGTCGGTCCGGAGAACGCTGCTGGGCTTTTGCGTCAGGGCGCAGAGGGCGCCGGCGCAGTTGATGCAGAGCTTGGACCAGGCGGCGGTGATGAGGTCGGGGGTGAGGTCGATTTGAACCGGGCTGCCGGCGAAGAGTGAGGCGAAGCTGCGGCCGAGCTCGCCTTCTTCAGTCTTGATGGTGGCGGCGCCACGGACGTGGATATCGCCGTCGGCGCGGCGTTCGACGGGGCAGTCGATGATGACGGGCAGGAGGCGTTCGGCGGGTACCCAGGGCAGGAAGCGCTCGCGATGCTCTACGCCGTTTTGCACCACGGCGACGGGGGCTCCGCTGGCGCAGAGCGCGGGAAGCCATGCGGCCGCGCCTTCAGCGTCGTAGGTCTTGGTAGCCACGATGACCCAGTCGACGGGACCGGCCTCGCCGGGATGGGTGGCGTTGGCGGCATTGATGTTGAGGACGGTGTTGGGCGAGGTTACCGTCAACTGCGGCAGGGGCCTACGGGTACACAAGGTAATTTCGTGTCCGCCCGCGGTTTCGAGAAATCCAGCCAGTGCGCCGCCGATGGCACCGACGCCTACGAGAGCTATACGCATCTTCCCTCCTTCAAAAATGCATCTATTCCAAAGTAGTTCAAAGTAGCGCGCCGTATTGCGCCGGGGTGGAAAGGGGCCTCTCATATGACGAAATCGTCACACCATGCGTTGATTACGATGGGGGGCCGCGAACGTCCATCAAAGTGTTGATAAATGTTTGTTTACAGGCGCGGCAGAAAGCCGTCCGCGCGAAATTTTCGGGGGTCGGAGCTTGCCTCCACCATTGCCTTGCACCAGTTCCCCGTTCGAGGGCATCTCTGGAGATAGCATGTTTTTTTCTGATTGTGCCGTAGCAATCGCTGGGCGCGGATCTTTGTTGCGCGATTTTCGTTGGATAGGCCGTTTGCGCTCCAGTGTGAAATCAAAAGACTTTGGAATTATTTCCTCCGGCTGCCGGGGGCTTTTGATTCTTTCCATCGCTATATTTACGTGTCTGGCGGCGCCGGGGGCGCGCGCCGAGAAGTCATCGGCAGCGTCGTCTGCGAGCCCTGCGTTGATTTCGGCTCCTGTGCCTGCCGGCACGAATGCAACCGCCGCAGCAGGTGCGAGAGGGGCTGCGAATGCGGGTGCCGCGGCCATTGCTGCGGCGGACCCGGCTGGTGGGACCGGTACGCGGCGGCCTACTGGGGCGCTGTACGGGACGATTCTTGATTCCAATGGCGCGGAGCTGTCCGGTGCACACGTGACGCTTTCAGGCGCGGCGACGCGGACGCAACTTTCCAACAGCAACGGGGAGTTTACGTTCAGCGCGCTGCCCGCGGGCACTTACAGCATCAAGGTAACCGGGAAGGGAATGAGCCCGGCGAGTGTGCCGGATATTGTGCTGCGGCCCGGCGGGGTGCGGTTTCTTTCACCGGTGGTGCTGGCTGTGGCTACGGCGACCACCAACGTACAGGTGTTTGCTAACCCCGAGGCACTGGCGCAGGAGCAGCTCGACCTTCAGTTGCATCAGCGCGTGCTTGGGTTCCTGCCGAACTATTACAGCAGCTACGACTGGAATGCAGAGCATCTTTGGCCCAAGCAGAAATTTGAGCTTGGGTACCGGTCGGAGATTGATCCGGTGGCCTTTGTGATTATTGGGGCCGAGGCCGGAATTGAGCAGGGGTATGACCGTTTTCCCGGCTTTGGACAGGGTGCGCAGGGGTATGCAAAACGGTATGCGGCGGCGTATGCCACCGACTTTACGGGAACGATGATTTCCGATTTCGCGTTGCCTTCGCTGTTTCACCAGGATCCGCGTTATTTCTACAAAGGAACGGGGAGCTTTGGTTCGCGTGCGCTCTACGCGGTGAGCCGGGCGCTGATTTGCCGGGGAGACAACAAGAAACCGGAGTTCGATTATTCGCGCATTCTGGGTGATTTTGCGGCCGGCGCCATATCGAACTACTACTACCCTCCCGAGGACCGCGGCGTGTCGCTGGTGTTTACAAACGGGGCCATCGACATTGCCGCCAATGCGAGCACGAACCTGATTCGTGAATTCGTTTTGCCGGGTCTTACGTCGCACATGTCGAGGAAGGTGAAGATCAAGAACCCGTTCCACCTGTGATGCGAGGAGAATGCAGAAGGAGGCGGCGCAGGCGACGGGGTTCGCGCCTGCGCCGCTTTCTTGTATGAACATTGCAGGGACGGCTCGGGCTTTGGCAATCGGAACCCGGCACCCTACAATAGAGGACTGAAGCTCAATCACAAAGGACTTGCTGCTATGCCGCTTTCCGGAGAAGCCATCCGCCTGATGAACTACATTGACGACGTCGCGGTGACATTGCGCCGTGTTCTGAACGCCGTGCCCATGCTTTCGGCCGAGGATCGCGCCAAGGTGGCCGACCATCTGCAGCAGACCCACCCCAACGCGGCGGATGTGCTGAACGCCCTCCAGCCCAAGTAAGAATGCGTTGCCACTGACAGTAGCCATTATCGGAGCCGGACCACTGGGCCGGCAGCTTGCGCTGAGCGCGGCGCGGGCGGGGTGTCGTGTGTTTCTGGAAGACGTGATGCCGACGAACCTGGAGCATGCGCGCGAGACGCTGCGGCGCGAACTGAACGCCGAGGCGCTGAGCCGCGAGCCGGGCGGAGGCGTGGCGTTTGTTTCGACGATCGAAGAAGCTGTGCGCGAGGCGGATCTGGCGATTGACTGCGTGCCGGACGAGCTGGAATCGAAGCTGGAGATTCTGTGGCTGCTGGACCGCATGTCGCCGCCGCGGACGGTGTTTGCGACGCCGACGACGCAACTGTCGATTGCCGATCTTGGGGAGTGTACGTATCGCGCGGAGAAGTGCATTGCGATTGCGGCTTCGCCGGTGGAGCTTGCCGGGCTGGCTGCAAATGCGGGTGCGGAGATTGTGCTGCGCGCAGCCGAGGCTACCGCGCCGGAGACGGTGACGCTGGTGACGGAGTTCTGGCAGAGGCTGGGGTTTGCGCCGACGGTGCACGGATTGGAGTAGTGCCTGCTTTGGGAGACTCCTCACCCGAACCGCAAAAATCCGCCGCGGCCGAACGCGGCGAGGGTGGGACGTCCGGCTTCAGAGCGCTCGCTGCGCCTGATATCTGGCTCTCAGGTGTGGCTCAGTGTGAACGGTTTGTTGTTGACGATCACATTCTCAACCGTGACGCCGATGCCGGGAGCTACCGTCAGCTTTGGGTTCCTGAGCTGCACATTGATGTTTTCAAGCTTGAAGCCACTCAGGGTCGTCTGGCCGGGATTTCCACGAATCACGCCGAACGAACCGAAGCTGCCCTTGATGCCGTTCACCGTCACGTTGCGCACGGTCGATTTTGGCCGCGGCTGGCCCTTCAGGTCGAAGTACTGCATCCACGGCCGCACCTCGAAGATCTGGCCCCGCGTGTCATCCTTCTGGCCTTCAAGCGTGATGTTCCGGTAGTGAAGATCCTCATAGAGCTGGGGCGTGTCCGGGCGCAGCTTCAGATGCACGATCGGCACTCTGCCTAGCACCCTGCAACTCTCCACCACCACATCGCGAACGATTGTGGCCTCGCTGCCTAGCGTTGCGACGCCGCCACCCCGTTCGTATGTGTTGTTCTCAATACGGATGTGCTCGACGGGCGGGCTGTCATGATCTTGCATCGCAAATGGCCCCTTGGAGCCCTTCAGGCAAACGCAGTCATCGTCGACGCGGTACGTGCAGCCGCGGATGGTGACGTGCTGGCAACTGTCGATATCGGTTCCGTCGGTACTGGGACAGCGCACACCGTCCGGCACTTCGAAGCGCACATTCTCGACCAGCGTTTGCTGGCAGCGGTAGAGATGGAGGTTCCAGAAGCCGGAGTCTTTGAATGTGATGCCGGAGATCTGCACGCCACGCGAGTTTTCAATGAACGCCAGCCTCGGGCGGGGCACGTCGAGGTTCGTTGTCTTGTGGTTTGCCCTTAAACGCGTCCAGAACTCGTGCCAGAACGGCGCGCCATTGCCGTTTAGTGTGCCCTGGCCCTCAATGCGAAAGTGGTCGCATCCGTCCGCGTTGATCAACGCGGGCAGCCACACCTGAAAGTGGCCTTCTATGCGCGTCCGGCGCTTGGGATAGTCGCGAATATCCGTCGATCCCTTCAGCACGCCGCCGCTCTCCAAGCGGAGATGAACACCGGGCTTGAAGAAGAGGGCACCGGAGAGAAAGGTGCCTTGGGGAATCACCAGGGTTCCGCCTTGCTGTGCCGCAAGGTGATCGATGGCAGCCTGGAGCTTCTCCGTGTTCAATGTCTTGCCATCGGCGACGGCGCCGGCATCTGTGGCGAAGATCTGCCGTCCGGTGTGATGGGTCTGCCCAACTGCCCGGTACATGGGAGCGAACGCGGCGCTGGCCGCGCTCGCTCCCGCCAGCTTTATAAATGTCCGCCGGTTTCTCTGGTGATCCACGTTTTTCAAGTCGCCTCTCCTTTAAGAACTGTTGGGACTTGTTGTGATGCCGAACGCAGTCATCAACGTGATCAGTCTATCTCAGCGCGGCAGACATGAATTTTGCATGGACTAGAGGCTTTCAGGCCCCCTTTTAAGGTGCCACCAGCCATGAAGTCCCGCGAGTTATTCGCCGGCGAAGTCGCGGTAGCGCTCGAGCACGTCGTGCTCAGTGATGACGCCCTCAAGCTTGTCGAAGTTGGCGCGGCTGACGACGGGGACGAGCGGCCAGCGGTCGACGTAGCGCAGGGCGACATCGAGCGGCTGATCGGGATGCAGGACGGGGATCTGGCGGTCGGCGAAGAGTTCGCCGGGAGTGAGGCTGCCTTTGCCTTCGCCGGTGAGGGCCTCAATTTCTTCGCGAGTCACGCTGCTCCAGCCGCCTTCATGGAGGCGCACGAGAGCGACTTCAGGTAATTCTCCACCAGAGACCTGCGAACCCCACTGAGAGAGGTTTTCGACATCGAAGATTGGCTCTTTGGGCACCTGCATAGCGTCCTCCACGCGGAGGATGCTTTCTTCGCGCTGTTCTTCCATGGAGGGCAACTCAAGGCCGTCCTGGCGGGTGAGGACATCAAAGATGGCTGCCGGCTGAAGAGTGCGCGAGATGACGTAGGCGAAAGTGTTGGCAACGATAACGGGAAGAATGATGGAGTAGTTGCCGCTGACCTCGAGGACCATGAAGACCGACGTCATGGGAACGCGCAGGAAGCCGGCAAAGAGAACGCCGATGCCGACGAGGGCATACGTGCCGGGCGACCAGGCCATGTGGGGGAAGAGGGCGTGTTGCGCTCCGCCGATGGCGGCGCCGAACATGGCGCCGATGAACATGACGGGAGCAAACATGCCGCCGGGAGTTCCGCTGACGAAGGAGACCAGGGTGGCGACCAGCTTCATGACGGCGAGGATGGCCAGAAACTGCCAGGTGAACTGGCCGTGCATGGCCTGGTCCATGTACTCGTAGCCCGCGCCCATGACCTGGGGCGCGCCGAGGATGGCGATGATGCCGATGATGAGTCCGGCG
Organism: uncultured Acidobacteriota bacterium; assembly: GCA_963830225.1. Lineage (GTDB taxonomy): Bacteria > Acidobacteriota > Terriglobia > Terriglobales > Acidobacteriaceae > Telmatobacter. The sequence continues at coordinate 13,963 of CAWHLO010000005.1, forward strand.
AGTGCGGGCTGGAAGTAATGGGTCCAGCGCGGCAGGGCGCGGAAGCGCGGGCGCAGATAGGCAATGCCCATTGACAGCAGGATGGAGGCGAATCCGCCGACGATACCCAGGATGCTGTATGCCAGCAGTTCAGAGGGCTGCTGCATCTGGACGACGGGAATGCGGAAGATGGGCTCGGCTCCCATGAACCAGCGGAGGACCACGACGCTGGATACGGCGGCGAGCACCACCGAGCCAAGAATGCCGGCGGTCCAGCGGCCGATGACTTCTTCAATGACAAACAGGACCGCGGAGATGGGCGCGTTGAAGGCGGCTGCCAGGCCGGCAGCCGCGCCCACCGGGGCGATGAGGCGCATGCGCTCGCGCGAGAGACGGAGGCGGCGGCCCAGGGTGGAAGCCAGCGCAGCGCCGATCTGCAGCGAAGGATCTTCAGGCCCGAGGGACTGGCCGGAGCCCATGGCGAGAGCTGCCGTGATGAACTTGCCGATGGCGGTCCGGATGGGAATGTAGCCGTTGTAAATGAACAGCGCCGCTTTGGTCTGGTTGACGCCGCTGCCGCGGGCGAGCGGAAAGACATAGATGACCAGCAGGGCGATGACCAGGCCCGTCAAAGTGGGAGCCAGCAGGAGCCGCATGGTGGAGGGCTGCGCACCTGTGCCGAGGAGATAAATGCGGCACCAGTCAATGGCGTAGCGGAAACAGACAACGGCGAGCCCGGAGAAGATTCCGATGAAGACGCTGAGAACGAGGAAGAAGCGGTCTTCACGGAAAAGTGTACTTAGCAGCGATCCGGCAGTGTGCCCGGCCTCCTGCGTCTCCTGGTCCGTTACCTCGTCTTCCGCAACCGCTCCGGAATGCAGATTGGATATCGGCTCCAAATCACAGCCCCTCGTGTAAATTGGCGATCAAAAGCAAAGCGTTGTCAGTATCTGTCGTGCTTCCGCACAGCCCATTAGTCTGGCGTTCTATGTTGAACACGACGCCCATGGCTGTGCTGACCAAGTCCGGATTTCTTCTCAACCGGTACAGTGTGACTTTAGGTTTGAGCTTGGTCCAGTTCTGTGTCAGGGTGGTGAGTGTGGCGGCGGGCAATGCCGTGGGTCCCGGCGCACCGCAAGTTTTAAGGCGGGCGCCTGCGGCGGCATACGCGTCAATGACGATACGGTTGCGGTTGGCGACGGTAACCTGCGGCCGGAAGGGATCCATCTCCAGCACCAGTTCGGCGATTCGCATCTTGGTGCGGCTGGCCTTGTCACCGGCATTGAACGCCGCGCGGAGGTATCTTTCAGCCAGTCTGTACTGCTGGAGATTGAAGGCAGCTTCACCGGCGCCAGCCATTGCCTCGGTTTTGTGGCGGTCGGATCTGAGAGCGAGACGAAACTGCTCGAGCGCACGCTGATCATCCTGGGCCCTGAGAAATAACTGACCGGCCAGAGTGTGCTTGTCGGGATCCATTCCCAGATTGGCGGCCATGGCGATGAGTTCTGAATCTGCCTGGGCCTTGTTGTTGATGTGCAGGAGATAGTTGATCAGTTCGAGCCGCGTGTTGAGCCGCTCGACATCCTGATCGCCGGGCCATACGGCATAGATTGCGTTGTTGTAATAGCGGAGCGCGCTATTGGTCTGGCCGCGCCCGGCAGCGATTCTGGCCAACTCGAGGTTGACGAGCCCGTTTTCCGGCTGGCGATCCCAGAGGTTTGCCAGATATGCGTAGGCTTCGTCGATGCGGCTCTCTCCGATGAGAGCTTCAGCCAGATTGAGCTGATAGGAGTAGTTGTCGCGGGAGTAAAGGAGAGCGGTACGGAAATCAATGACTGCGGCGCCGTAACGTTTGGCCTGAAGGTCCGCTGTGCCGCGGCTAGACCACCTGACTGCAAGAGAGTCCTGCTGCTGGTTGTAAAGGCGGGACAACCCTGCTACCGCGCCGAACATGATAATCGCCAACACCGTTAAGAGAGCTAATGTGACCGGTTCGCGTCTGAGGTAAGGTTGGAGATTGAATCGCCTATGCTCCTTCGTCATTCTTTCTCCTGAAGTTCAGGGGGCGCGAATCCATTCCGGGCGCTTTCAAAGCGCCGGAATCACTCTGGGATGGAGTGGACTTGATCCTTGGGGGATGAGGCCGGGCGCCTTGGCGACCTTCCATGCGGCTCAATGATGAAGCACAGGTTCCCGTAACTCAGTTTAACGCAACGCCTGTGGGGATGTCACGACAAAGGATAGCGTGCGAGTTACGAAAGGGCCGGCCAGGGTTGCTTTCCGTCAGAAGGGGCTTGTTCTAGTTTCCGCTGTTCAAAACGTGTTCATAGTAGTGCACGTACTTGGGGACCACAAGCGAGGCGCAGAAGCGTTTTTGGGCGTCGCGCCGGGCGGCCTCACGCATGGTTTGCAGGCGTTCGCGGTTGCTGAGAAGATCGAGCGCGCCCTGGGACATGGAATCGACGTCTCCGGGCTCGTAGAGCAGGCCTGTAACTCCGTCGTTGATGACTTCAGGAACGCCGCCTACGTGCGTGGCGATGGAGGGGACTTTGCAGGCCATGGCTTCAAGCGCCACCAGGCCAAAGGATTCCAACTGGCTGGGCATGAGGAGAAGGTCGGCCAGGGGCAGAAGTTCGTTGACGCGCTCCTGCTTGCCGATGAAGTGGACGCGCGTGTGAATGCCGAGATCGTGGGCCAGCCACTCGGCTGCCGAGCGGTCAGGGCCGTCGCCGATGAGGACAAGCTGCGCGGGCACTTCACGCACCACGCGGGCGAAGATCTTTACTACGTCGACCACGCGCTTGACCGGCCTGAAGTTGGAAAGGTGCATGAGAAGCGCGTCTTGCGGCGGCGCCAGGCGCTGACGCGCGCAGGCGCGTTTGTCCCCCTCTTCGATGGGTGCGTAGACGTCGCAGTTGACGAAGTTGGTGATGATGTCAATGGGGCGCGTGACGCCGAAATCGTCGATGGTTTTCTGTTTCAGATATTCAGAGATGCTGGTGACGCCGTCGCTTTCCTGAATGGCGTGGCGCGTGATGGGGAGATAACTGCGATCGAGGCCCACGAGCGTAATGTCAGTGCCGTGCAGCGTGGTGACGAAGGGCAGGCGGCGGCCGCGCGTAGCGAGCATTTGACGCGCCAGAAGGGCACTGACGGAGTGGGGAATGGCGTAGTGGACGTGGAGGATGTCGAGCTCGTAGAACTCAGCCACTTCCGCCATGCGCGAGGCCAGGGCAAGGTCGTAGGGAGGAAACTCGAAGAGCGGATAGTTGGATACCGGGACTTCGTGGTAGAAGATGCCTTCACTGCGGCCGTTGAGGCGGAAGGGCGCCGAGTATGAGATGAAGTGCACCTCGTGGCCGAGGGAGGCCAGCTCAATGCCGAGTTCCGTGGCCACAACGCCGGAGCCGCCGTAGGTTGGATAGCATGTAATTCCAATGCGCATAGAACCTTCTTGCTTATAGAGTCCTGTTACCGATGGGGGAATGGAGGGGAATGACCGGTGTATCCAGCCTGGTGTCGTAGCTTCCGTCCTGTCATTGGACGCGGCAGCATCCGCTGAAGTTGCAGAGGCCGGTGTCAGGGGCCGGACGCGGAGCCGGCAGGTGCGTGCAGCGCGGCGAAGGAAATGAGTTCAATTTGAGGAAAGTCGCGGATGGATTGGAGCGCCTGCATTTCGATTTCGCGCGATGCTTTGAGGCGGGTGCGAATCTGCGCGAGATCTGCATCGTTGTAGCCGGGATGCGTGACGAGCTCCCATGTGCCGGAGGGAAGCTGCTGTAACAGGGAACGCAGGGTGGGAGCGTCAAGCGAGCCGGTGCCAACGACAGCGACGGTGCCGTCAGTGGTGGCGAAGCCCTGCTGCGCGATGATGCTCCGCAGCGTGGGCTCGAAGCGGCGGAGGACGGTCTCTTCCATGCGGCGCAGCATGGGCGCGCGTGGCGTGGCGTGAACGGCCCAGACCGGTTCAAAGGGATTGCGCACGGCCACGATGCCGGCACTGCGCGCAGCACGGAGCACGGGCTTGAGCACCGCGGGAAACATGTGCGTGTGCTTGTGCGTGTCAATGTGGGTGAGATTGAGGCCTTGGCTCTGTAGGAGCCCGATCTGCGCCGTGGCTTCGGCTTCGATTTCTGCGGCGCGGATGCGGCCGGTAAAGAGGCGGCGGAGGAATTGGCCCAGTTTTTGAGGAAAGCGGCCGGTTTGGGGATCAACGAGCGATGGGATATCGCGCGGCGGCAGGACCGAGTCCCCGTCGACGAGAACCACGTGGCAGCCGACACCGAGCGAAGGCGTGGCGAGGGCGCGCTGAATGGCTTCGTCTGTGGCCTGGGCGCGTGCCATCAGCGTGGTACTGGTGAGCAGGCCGGCGAAGTGCAGCTCCACGATGGCGCGGTTTACACCGGCGGTGAGGCCGAAGTCGTCGGCGTTGATGATGAGTTTGCCCACCGGGTGAGTTTATCAATCACAAGCGGGTGCAAGCGGGGCACGAAGCACACTGGTATCATGAGAAAAGGCTGCTATCCGCTTGCAGCCGAGCGTGGGCGGTTAGCTCAGTTGGTTAGAGCGCCTGCCTTACAAGCAGGAAGTCGGGGGTTCGAGTCCCTCACTGCCCACCAAACTTTCCCAAATCCGATTTTGTGGTCACCCGTCCAGCAATTTGAATCGGCGAGGGTGATTGAGTGAAGCATAGAAAGCGTGCCCTGGTGGCATCAGCGCCGGCTGGTGTGCGCGCCGGCTGGGGTTTGATCGTTGGCCGGTGATCATTACGCCAGCACGGCGCCGCGCGAAGCGGCGGTGGTAGGATGTGAAGGCATCAAAAATGGAGCGGCAAACATGAGCGAATCGTCGACGAGGAAGAGCCTGACAAGCGAAGAAGTTTCGAACCTTACCCGCCAGACCAATTATGGCACATGGCGATTTCAGAAAGGCTGGCAGCCGCTGCACATTACCGATGCGGAAGGCTGCTGGATTACAGACGGCGCGGGGAAGCGCTACCTGGATCTGAGCTCGCAGTTGATGTGCGTGAACCTGGGGCATAAGAATCCGCGGGTGGTGGAGGCAATTGCCCAGCAGGCGAAGGATCTGGCTTACGTGGCGCCGGGTTATGCGACGACGGCACGGGCGCAGTTGAGCGCCAAACTGCTGGAGGTGCTTCCGGCAGGGATTGAGAAGTTCTTCTTTGCGACCAGCGGCACGGAGGCGAACGAAGCGGCGTTCAAGATTGCGCGCATGTACACGGGCAAGAACAAGATTATTTCGCGCTACCGTTCGTATCACGGTTCAACCGCGGGATCGATTGCGGCTACGGGCGGTTTGCGGCGGTGGGCGATGGAGCCTGTCGGCAAGGCTATGGATGTGGTGTTTGCGCCGGAGACGAACTGCTACGACTGCCCGATCAAGCATACGTATCCGGGCTGCAACATTGCGTGCGCCGACTATATCGAGCACATGATTCGCAATGAGAGCGACGTGGCTGCTGTGATTGTGGAGCCGGTGGTGGGGACGAATGGCGTGCTGGTGCCTCCGCCGGAGTATTTTCCGCGGCTGCGCGAGATCTGCGACCGGCATGGCGTGCTGCTGATTGACGATGAGGTGATGGCCGGCTGGGGCCGCACGGGCAAGTGGTTCACGATCGACCACTGGGGGGTGAAGCCGGACATCCTGGTGACGGCGAAGGGCATTACTTCAGCTTATGTGCCGCTGGGTTTGTGCGCGACTACGAAGAAGATTGCCGACTACTTTGAGGATCATTATTTTGCGCACGGGCACACGTATGAGGCGCATCCGCTGACTCTGGGGCCGGCGGTGGCGACGATTGAAGAGATGCAGCGGCTGAAGCTGGTGGAGCGCGCGGCAGAACTGGAGCCGTATGTGCGCGAAAAGCTGGAGGCGCTGAAGGCGAAGCATCCGTCAGTGGGCGATGTGCGCGGAATGGGGCTGTTCTTTGCGGTGGAGATTGTGAAGAATCGCGAGACCAAGCAGCCCTTTAACACCATGCGCGACAAAGCGGAAGGAAAGCCGCTGGTCGTGGCTCAGATTGCGGCCAAGATGATGGCACAGGGAGTCTCGATCCAGGCGTGGGTGAGCCACTTTGTGATTGCGCCGCCGCTGATTGTAACCAAAGAGGAGCTGGACCTTGGCATCGCGGCGCTGGATGAGCATCTGGCGATTGCGGATGCGTTAGTGGAGTAGAGAACAGCTTTCAGCTCTCGGCCCGGTTGCTTCTCTCAATGCGTCATTGCCTCGCCGGGTCTACTTCCAGGCGCCGCCGCGTGCTTCGCGGCGCAGATAACTGCCGCGGCCGGGCCTGCCGATAAATTCGCCGGCGGAGACGATGAGCTCGCCGCGGGAGTAGACGTCGCGGGCGTTGCCGCGCACGCGAAAGCCTTCAAACATGGAGTAGTCGACGCGCATGTGGTGTGTGGCGGCGCTGATGGTGTAGTCCTCATGCGGGTCCCAGAGGACGAGGTCGGCGTCGCTGCCCACGGCGAGGACGCCTTTCTTTGGATACATGCCGAAGATGCGGGCGGGGGCGGTGGAAACCAGCTCGACGAATCGGTTGATGGAGAAGTTGCCCTGGTTGACGCCGTGATGATGGAGCAGCTGCATGCGGTTTTCGATGCCGGGACCGCCGTTGGGGATCTTGGTGAAGTCGTCTTTGCCAAGGGACTTTTGATCGGCGAAGCAGAAGGGGCAGTGATCGGTGGAGACGACCTGGAGATTGTCTGAGCGCAGGCCCTGCCAGAGTTTGGACTGATTACTGCGTTCGCGGAGAGGCGGTGTGAAGACGTACTTGGCGCCTTCCCATCCGGCGTTGGTCATGTTGTCGAGCGAGAGAAGGAGATACTGCGGGCAGGTCTCAGCGAAGGCGGGCAGGCCTCGGTCGCGGGCTTCGCGCACCTGGTTGAGCGCGTCTTCGCTGGAGAGGTGGACGATGTAAATGGGCACGCCGGCCATCTCAGCCATGGCGATGGCGCGATGCACGGCTTCAGCCTCAGCGCGCGTGGGGCGCGTGAGAGCGTGATAGATGGGCGCGGTTTTGCCTTCGGCGAGCGCCTGGCGGACGATGACGTCAATGACCGAGCCGTTCTCTGCGTGCATGCAGATGAGCGCGCCGTTTTTGGACGTCTGGCGCAGCGCTTTGAAGATGGTGGCGTCGTCGACCATGAGCACGCCGGGGTATGCCATGAAGAGTTTGAAGCTGGCTACGCCTTCGCGCACGAGGTCGTCCATGTCTTCGAGGCCGGCGTCGGGCAGGTCAGTGACGATCATGTGCAGGCCATAGTCGATGCAGGCTTTGTCTTCGGCCTTTCCCCACCATATGTCGAGTGCATCGCGCATCTTGGTGCCGCGGGACTGGATGGCAAAGTCGACGATGGTTGTGGTGCCGCCGATGGCGGCGGCCCTGGTGCCGGTCTCGAAGTCGTCTGCAGAGGTGGTGCCGCCGAAGGGCATGTCGAGATGGGTGTGCGCGTCAATGCCGCCGGGGAGCAGGAGCAGGCCGGTTGCGTCGATGACTTTGTCGGCGGCGGTGGGCGGGATGCCGACGCGGATTTCCTTGATGACTGCGCCGTCGATGAGCAGGTCGGCTTTGAGGCTTTTGTCGGCGTTTACGATGGTTCCGTTTTGGATGAGGACGGATGACATGATCTTTCACCTCCCTTAAGGCTGCGGCGGCGTGGTGCACGCTGCGCCGTGCGTGCGCTGTTCCCATGTCTCCGGCGCGAGGCCAGTGTCTACTTGAACCATGGTGATGCAATTGTCTACCGGGCAGACGAGCGAGCAGAGATTGCAGCCTACGCACTCGGTCTCGTCTACGCGCGGGATGCGGTCGAGTGGCGTGGGATAAGGGCCGGGGGCGAAGGCTGCTTCGCGTTCCAGGCGCGTGACGGGGGTTTCGGCGATGGATGCGCGGCTCTGTGCTTCTTTTGCCGTTGGGATGGGATGCAACTCGACGTGGCCATCGACGGGGCCGGTGACGCGGTCGAGGTGGATGCACTGGTGCGCGCCGTCCCAGCAGGCGATGTGGCAGAGGTCGCAGCCGATGCACTTCTCCGGGTCGATGCGCGCGACGATTTTGTAGTTGAGGTTGAGGTGCTTCCACTCGGTTACGCGGTTGAGCGAGAGGCCGCGGAAGTCTTCGAGGGTGGCGAAGTATTTTTCGCGCATCCAGTTGTCGAGGCCTTCGGCCATGTCTTCCACGATTCGGTAACCGTAGTGCATGACGGCGGTGCAGACCTGCACGACGCCGCAGCCGAGGAGCAGGAACTCCGCCGCATCGCGCCAGTTGCCGATGCCGCCGATGCCGGCGAGGGGCAGCGCGGATTCGGGATCGGACATGATCTGCTGGACCATGTTGAGCGCGAGGGGCTTGACGGCCGGGCCGCAGTAGCCGCCGTGCGAGCTTTTGCCGTCGACGTTGGGGCGGGGGATGAAGGTGTCGAGGTCGATGCCGGTGATGGAGTTGAGGGTGTTGATGGCGGAGAGGCCATCGGCTCCTCCGCGTTTTGCAGCGCGGGCGACGGTGCGAATGTCAGTGATGTTGGGTGTGAGTTTGACGAGGACCGGGGTGCGCGCTTTTTCTTTGACCCACGCGGTGATCATCTCAGCGTACTCGGGCACCTGGCCTACTGCGGAGCCCATGCCGCGCTCGCTCATGCCGTGAGGGCAGCCGAAGTTGAGCTCGAGGCCGTCGGCGCCGGCATCTTCAGCGCGCGCGACGATGTCATGCCAGGCCTCGCGCGTGGAGGCAACCATGAGCGAGGCGATGACGGCGTGGTTGGGATAGCGCTTTTTAACCTCGGTCATTTCAGCGAGGTTGACTTCAACGGTGCGGTCGCTGATGAGCTCGATGTTGTTGAAGCCGACGATGCGCTGGCCCTGCCAGTCGATGGAGGAGTAGCGCGAGGCGGTATTGGTGATGGGTTCGCCGATGGTCTTCCAGACGGCGCTGCCCCAGCCGGCGTCAAAGGCGCGCATGATCATTTCGCCGGTGTTGGTGGGCGGGGCCGAGGCCAGCCAGAAGGGATTGGGCGCGTTGATGCGGCCGGCAAAGTTGCGAACGCTGATGTCAGGCATGGGCGGCCTCCGCGGATTTGAGGATGGCGAGTGCGGCGCGCTTGCCGCCGGCTACGGCGTCGACCACTTCACGGCCGCCGTTGACGCAGTCGCCGGCGGCGAAGTAGCGCGGATTGCCGGTTTGGCCGGTGGCAAGGTCAGCGACGATGCGGCCGTCGCGGACGTCAACGTGGCGCAGGTCGTTCATGAGATGCGTGAGCGGCGACTGGCCGATGGCCGGGACCACGAGGTTGCAGGCGATGGTGTACTGCGAGTTGGGAATGGGAACCAGATTGTCAGCCACCCTTTGTACCTGCACGGTATCGACCAGCAGGCGCCCATACTCATCAGGGCGGATGGCTACCGGCTGCCTGCGCCAGAGGAATTGCACGCCCTCCTGCTTGGCGTGCTCGTACTCGAAATCGAAGGCTGGGAGGTCAACCTCGCCGCGGCGGTAGAGGAGGTGGACGGCGTCGGCGCCGAGGCGGCGCGCGGCGTTGGCGGCGTCGATGGCGGTGTTGCCGGCGCCGACTACGACGACGGTGCCGTGCAACTCTCGCAGATGGCCGGTTTTGTAAGCGGCGATGAGCTGGAGGGCGTTCATGATGCCTTGGTTGTCTTCGCCGGGAATGCCGAGCTTTTGCATGGCGCCGAGGCCGAGGCCGAGAAAGATGTAGTCGAATTCGGATTCGAGCGCATCGAGGGCGGCAGCGGAATCGACGCTGACACCGAAGCGGAATTCGACACCCATGCGGCGAATCATTTCGACTTCGCGGAGGCTGTCTGAGGCGCGCAGCTTGTATTCGGCGACGCCGTATGTGTTGAGGCCGCCGGGTAGGGCGCGGCGTTCGATGACGGTGGCCTGCGCGCCCTGACGGCGGAGTTCGGCCGCGCAGGCGAGTGAGGCGGGACCGGCGCCGATGCAGGCTACCCGCACAGGGCGCGACGCAGCGGGGGCTACGGGGGGAACTTCGCCGGATGCATTGAAGGCGTCCATGGCATGACGCTGCAGCAGCGCGATCTGGATGGGCTGGCGGTTGTGCCGGTGCATGACGCAGGCGCTTTCACAGAGGATGTCAACGGGGCAGACGCGCGCGCAACTGGCGCCAAGGATGTTGGCGCTGAGAATGCGCAGGGCCGAGCCGCGCAGATTGCCTGAGGAGATGCGCTTGATGAAGCCCGGTACATCAATGTGCGTGGGGCAGGCGGCGGTGCAGGGCGCGTCGAAGCAGTTGAGGCACCGATCGGCTTCAATGACCGCGGCCTGGGGTGTGAGCGGGGGCTTCAATTCGCTGAAGCGCTCACGCAGATGGGGATCGTCAGGAAGTGTGGCTGTGCTCATATGGGCCCTCAGATCTGAGGCGGATTTTGCGGTTCATCGAGGAATTCCTGTTCTTTCCGGATTCCTCAGGAGCTAATTTCCTCTCTTTTCTCCGCTTCATTTGGCGCGACTGAAGTTGTGTCCTGTTACAAAGCCAGCCTCTCAAAGTTGCTTGCCGGTAACGGAAGCACATCTCAGGACGTGCATTACGAGGCGACCAGCGGTCCGTACAGATCGGGCCGGCGGTCGCGGAAAAACTGCCAGGTGCGCCGGACTTCGGCAATTTCGTCCAGGTTCAGGTCCGCGGTCAGCACTTCGTCCTTGTCACGCGATGCCTGCGCGAAAATCTGGCCACGCGGGTTGGCGAAGTAGCTGGAGCCGTAGAACTCGCCGATGTTCCAGGGCGGTTCTGTGCCGACGCGATTGATGGCGGCGATGAAGTAGCCGTTGGCCGCGGCGTGGGCCGGCTGCTCCAGCTTCCAGAGGTACTCGCTGAGGCCGGCGACGGTGGCCGATGGGTTGAAGACGATCTCAGCGCCGTTGAGGCCGAGACAGCGTGCGCCCTCAGGGAAGTGCCGGTCGTAGCAGATGTAGACGCCGATTTTGGCGAAGCCGAGATCGAAGACCGGGTAACCGAGATTGCCGGGGCGGAAGTAGAACTTTTCCCAGAAGCCCGGGGCCACGTGCGGAATGTGGGTTTTGCGGTACTTGCCTAGGAAGGTGCCGTTGTTGTCGAGGACGGCGGCGGTGTTGTAGAAGATGCCTTCCTGTTCGATTTCGTAGACAGGCACGATCATGGCGATGTGCAGCTCTCGGGCGAGTGACTGCATGAGCTTGACGGTGGGACCGTCAGGGACCGGTTCCGTGGCCTCGTACCATTTGACGGACTGCTCGGCGCAGAAATAGGGGCCGTTGAAGATCTCCTGGAGGCAGACGATCTGCGCGCCGTCAGCGGCGGCCTTGTGGATGAGGCCCAGATGTTTCTCAATCATGGCCTGCTTTTGCACGGCCAGCGGCTCAGTGGCGGGCACGGCGTTGGAGGCTTGAATGATGGAACATCGGACTATGCGAGGCATATTTCGCCGGCTCCTGGTTAGAAAGGTGATTGAGACTTAGAAGGTAATGCAAATGAGGGCATTCCGCAATGGTTTTGGCGCGGTTTTTCCTGGTTCACTGCTGAGTATGCGCCTGACAAAACGGCCGCAACGCGGCGCCTGCGGCCGAGGAGAGAGCGTGGTGGAGCGCTCTTAGGCCCGCAGCCTGGCGAGCAGATCCTGGGGGTGGACGGGTTTGGCGAGGATGTCAAACTCGTATCCCTGTTTGCGCGCCTTTTCAAGCAGATCGGCGGTGGCTGCCTGGCCTGAAAACAGCAGGATCTTGATGTCGGGCAGCAGGACGCGAATACGAATGGCTGCGTCGATACCGTTCAGGTCGGCCATGATCACGTCAGAGATGAGCATGTCTGGCTTGAAGGTGGGCGCAAGTTCGAGGGCTGACTCACCGGAGTAGACGGCGCGGGCTTCAAAGCCGCTCTGGTTGAGAATCATGGCCAGAGTATCGGCGATGACACGCTCATCGTCGGCCACCAGGACTTTCCGTTTGGTTGTCGCTTCGGGCATACGCTCCTTGACGCTCGACAAGAGATTCCAACACCGCACGCGGCGGAAGCTCAATGGACCGCTACGGAAATTGGGGCGAACCGGGATGTACTTCCCTGGCAGGCGCTTATCTACAATGATACGCTCTGCTTGAGCGGTTGCGGAACGGGCCCCGGCCTGAGGGAGATGGCTTGAGGCATGCGCCGAGTGCGAATGACCAGATCCCGGACACGCAGTGATTCATCGGGCCACAATAGACGGGTCCTATACTTGCAGAACGCCGGTGCATTACCGGAAAAGCCCCAGGCGGAGATTCCACCATGCAGGAAACGGTGATTCCCAACCCGATGCCGGTGCAGACGCCTGCCAGCGACGCGATTATTCGCGCCGAGAAGATTGAGAAGTACTATGCGCAGTCGCGCGAGAGCCGGATCCAGGTGATTTCGCCGACCGATTTGAGCATTGTGCCGGGCGAGATTGTGGCTTTGCTGGGGCCCTCCGGTTCGGGCAAATCCACGATGCTGCGGATGCTGGCGGGACTGTCGCGGCCGTCGGCGGGGCGGGTGTACTGGCATGAGGAGCCGATTACCGGAGCGGAGATCAACGTCTCAATTGTGTTTCAGAGCTTCGCGCTGTTTCCGTGGCTGACGGTGCTGGAGAACGTGGAGGCGCCGCTGCAGGCCCGGGGCGTGCCGCCGCACGAGCGCCGCGAGCGAAGCATGAAGATGCTGGATACCGTGGGCCTGGATGGATTCGAAGGCGCGTATCCCAAGGAGCTTTCAGGCGGGATGCGGCAGCGTGTGGGCTTTGCGCGCGCGCTGGTGGTTGAGCCGGAAGTGCTGTTTATGGATGAGCCATTTTCAGCGCTGGATGTGCTGACGGCCGAGAATCTGCGCAGTGAGCTGCTGGAGCTGTGGTCGAAGAAGACGATGCCCACGAAGGCCGTATTTCTGGTGACACACAACATTGAGGAGGCGGTCTTGCTGGCCGATCGCATTATTGTGCTGGGGCGCAATCCGGGGCGCATCCGCACGGATTTCCGGGTGCCGCTGCCGCAGCCTCGGGAGCGCAAGGCCGAGGCCTTTACGCAGTTGGTGGACTACATCTACAAAGTGCTGACACGGCCGGATACGGAGCCTGCGGAGGTACCGGGGCCGCGGCGGATTCGCGACCAGCGGCAGATGCGCTACCAGATGCTGCCCAATGTGCGGCCGGGCAGCATGGCGGGACTGCTGGAACTGCTGGTGGATAAGGGCGGCCGCGACGACATCTATCGGCTGGCCGACGACCTGGCCTTCGAGATCGACGATCTGTTCCCGATTGTGGATGCGTCACAACTGCTTGGCTTCCTCAACGTGGAGGAGGGCGATGCGGTGATTACGCCGGCGGGCGAGGAGTTTGCCAACTCGGAGATTCTGCGCCAGAAGGATCTGTTCCGCGAAGCTGCGCAGGAGAACATTTTGCTGCTCAGGCAAATTCGCCGCGCCCTTGAGACAAAGAGCGATCATACGGTGCCTGAGGACTTCTTCCGCGACCTGCTTATTGAGCAGTTCAGCGACGAGGAATGCGACCGGCAGATGGATACGGCGATTGCGTGGGGCCGCTATGCCGAATTGTTTGACTACGACTCCGGGCGAGGGCGGTTTGTGATGCCTGACAGCCAGGAAGAAGAGATCTCAGCAGGCGAGGATGAAGAGTGAAGCTGCAACGCCCGCTGGCCAGGTCACTGGTGACAGTCAGCAATTGGCCGGTGTTTATCGATCTTGGGCTTGGGGCCTGTGGACTGGCTGTGTTTCTCGCCATCGTGCACATGTGCATGTATTGGCTGGAGAAACCGGTTCCGGTTGCGGCCATCTCCACTTCCATCGCCGCGCTGCCAGTGTATGCGTTCTACTCCATTGTGCGGATGTGCATTGCGTATGCGATGAGCCTGGTGTTCGCGGTCGCATATGGGTATGTGGCCGCATACAACCCGCGCGTTGAGCCGTGGATGGTGGCGCTGCTGGATATTTTCCAGTCGATTCCAGTGCTGAGCTTTTTGCCGCCGGTGGTGCTGGCCATGGTGGCGCTGATTCCCGGGCATCAACTGGGGATCGAGATGGGCGTGATTCTGCTGATCTTCACGGGGCAGGTGTGGAATCTCGCCTTCAGCTTTTACGCCTCGCTCAAGTCGATTCCGCGCGAGATGATCGAAACCTCGCGTGTGTACCGCTTTTCTGGCTGGCAGCGCTTCTGGCAGCTTGAGATGCCTTACGCGACCATTGGGCTGGTGTGGAACTCGATTGTGTCGGTGGCGGGCGGATGGTTTGCGCTGATTTTCTGCGAGACCTTCACCATGGGCAACCGCAACTTTCAGTTGCCGGGACTAGGAAGCTACATCCAGGTGGCGACGGACCATGGCAATGTGCGCGCGCTGCTGAGCGGCATTGGGGCGGTTGTGCTGATTGTGGTGGCCACCGATCAACTTATCTGGCGGCCGCTGATTGCGTGGAGCGACAAATTCAAATTCGAGCAGGTGGAGACAACGGAGCGGGTGACTTCACCGATCCTGACGCTGCTGCGGAGGTCGGCGCTGTTGAGTTCGCTGCCGGGCCGGGTGTGGCAGCGTGTGGAAGAGCCTATTTACAGGCGGATGGCGCGCCAGGGCAAGCGGCAGACGGCGCGAACATTGGATCAGGGGAAAGACGAAAGAGCATCCGGGTGGCTGTGGACACTGGCGATTGCGGCTGCCGCAGGCGCATGCTGGGCGCTGGCTGAAGCTGCCATGATGCTGCGCACGATTACCTGGCCGGAGCTGAAGTTGCTGCTGGAGGGCGCCGGCGCCACGTTTCTACGGGTGAATGGGGCGCTGCTGATTTCTGCTGCGTGGACGATTCCGGTGGGTGTGGCCATTGGATTGAATGCCAGGCTGGCGCGCGTGGTGCAGCCGCTGGCGCAGATCATGGCCTCGGTTCCGGCCACGGCGGTGTTTCCTATTCTGCTGATCGGACTGGTGCGTTTAGGCGGCGGGCTGGGCGTGGGCGCCATTGTGCTGATGCTGCTGGGAACGCAGTGGTACATCCTTTTCAACGTGATCGCCGGTGCTATGTCGATCCCATCCGATTTGCGTGAGGTGTCAAGGCTCTACCGCTTTACGCGCTGGCAGCGATGGACAAAGCTGATTCTGCCGGGGATCTTTCCTTATCTCATTACCGGTATGGTGACCGCTTCAGGAGGCGCATGGAACGCGTCGGTGATGGCGGAGTACTCGCATATTCACGGGCGGACGCTGCAGACGATCGGGCTGGGCGCGCAGATTGACGCGGCCACGGACGCGGGGCATTTTCCCATTCTGCTGCTGGCTACGATCATGATTTCGCTGATGGTGGTAACGATGAACCGGCTGGTGTGGCGGCGGCTTTATCGGCTGGCGGAGACGCGGTATAAGCTGGAAGGCTGAGTATGGACGGGATCTGACGATAACTTGAGCGCACGGTAGATTCTAGCTAAAATAGCTAAAATGGCTATTTTAGCTAGAATTAAGAAGGAGCATTCTACGAGGTGCAGCCATGGTGAAAATGACTTCGGTCGAAGCGCAAAATCGCTTTGGAAAGCTGCTGGATACGGCGCAGCAAGAGGTGGTCGAGATCACGCGGCATGGGCGTTCCGTAGCGTTCCTGATCTCGCCGCGCGAAATGGCCAACGTACTCGAACTGCAGCGGCGGCGCAGGCAGGCAGTCGCGGAATTCGCGACTTGGCGGAAATCCGCGCAAAAGACCAGGAAACCCGCGGCCGGGGCCCTCACCGACGACGAGATTAGCCGGATGGTCCACGAACTCAGGTGAAACCGCTCCGGCGCGTGGTTTTCGATACAAGCACCCTTGTGAGTGCAGTGCTTCGCTCGCCCTCCCTTCCAGAAAAAGCTTTCAATCTGGCTTTGCAGAACTGCGTGATCTGCATAAGTAATTCCACTCTGGATGAATTGCGCACTGTCCTGGCAAGAGACAAGTTTGATCGCTATATGGGAAAAACGGCGCGTCTGCAGTTTGTGTCGATACTTGGCCGCAACGCCGAGATGTTCAGTGTGCGCGTGGCAGATTTGAACGCTGTCCGGCCCTCCAGCCGCGACCAGAGTGATAACAAATTCCTGGCGCTGGCTACAATTTCAGGGGCCGATGTGATCGTTAGCAGTGACTACGATCTGCTTGTTCTGCATCCCCGGAACGGCATTCCAATCGTGGCTCCGGCAGACTTCCTGTCGCAATGGGAGCGGCGTTGAGACACTACCGGATAGCTTGCACACAGTGAGTGCTTAGGGAGCCGCGCCATCGATGACCGGCCAATATTATGGAAGACGAACGGAGAGCGAGGAACAGATGATTCGTGTGGGTGTGGCCGGTTTTGGCATGGGTGGGCGCGTCTTTCATGGTCCGTTGGTCTCATCGGTTGAAGGGCTGGAGTTTGCCGCCGTATTGGAGCGGAGTACGAACAAGGCGGCCACGCGTTACCCGGGCGTGAAAACCTACCGCACACTCGACGAAATGCTGGCGGACAACTCGCTGGGGCTGTTTGTGGTTACCACGCCGAGCGGAACTCATTTCGACGTGACGCGGAAGATTCTTGAAGCCGGCCGGCCCGTGGTGGTGGATAAGCCGATGGCTGTGAAGCCGGCGCAGATTGCCGAGCTGATGAGGCTGGCGAAGGCCAAAAATGTGCTGCTGGCGCCATTTCATAACCGGCTGTGGGACACAGACTTCCTGACCATTCAGAAACTATTGCATGAAGGTTCTCTGGGCAAGCTGGTTGCGTTTGAATCGCGCTTTGACCGCTGGCGCCCGGTGAAGCCCACGGATCGGCTATGGAAGGAAAGCACGGAGCAGGGCGGCGGCGTATTGCTGGATCTGGGAACACATATCGGCTATCAGGCGCTGGCGCTCTTTGGAAAGCCCGATGCGATTTCAGCCGATGTGCGCTGTGAGCGCGAGTGGGCGACGGTGAATGACGCGTTCACGATTCGGATGCGATATGCGGGCGGGCTGGTGGTCACGCTGGGAGCCAACAGCCTGTCATTGTCTGCGGGTCCGCGTTTTCACTTGCGCGGGACGAAGGGCAATTACTGGAAGTACGGGCTCGATCCGCAGGAGGCTGCGCTGAACAAGATCACACGCATCGAGGATGGGCCCTGGGGCCGCGAGCCGCAAGCGGAATGGGGCACGCTGCACGTGGATGAGGACGGCACAACGATCACGCGGCCTGTGGAGCCGCTGGTCGGGGACTATCGGCTCTTTTACGCCGGCACACGCGATGCGCTGCTGGGCAAAGGGCAAGCGCCGACTTTGGCCGTGGATGCATGGCGGACGGCGCAGGTGCTGGAGTGGGCCATGGAGAGCGCGGAGCAGGGGCGGGAGATTGCCTGCGACTGGAGCGGGGAGCCTCAATAGGCGGAAGGTGCCGACTGCCTGCCGGCCGCGGCAAGGCGTCAGCGATGGCGCAGGGCTGGACCAACAGCGCGGCAGATTACTTTTTCAAGGGCACGCAGCGCCTGTGGGCGCGGGAAGCCGGGACGGCTGGCCAGGCGGATGGTCCGCGAGGATTTGCCGGCGAGGGGGCGGAAGATGACGTCACGGCGGATGAAGGAATCGATGGAAAGGGCAGGAACCAGCGTGGCGCCGTAGCCGGCGGCGACAAGGTTGACCAGCGTATCCAATGTGGAAGCCTGCATGGAGCCGTGAAGGCGGCTGCGCTGCGACGGCTGGCCCGATCCACAGGCGGCCAGAGCCTGCGTGGCCAGACAGTGGCCGTCGGCCAGCACCAGCAGCTCGCTGCGGAGAGCTTCTTCGTGAACTCGCCGGGCTGACGCGAGGTGGTGGTTTGTGGGCAGGGCGGCCAGCAGCGGTTCGTCAAAGAGCGCCAGATCGGAGATTTCGGGGGTTTCGGATTCGGTGGCGAGGAGAGCGGCGTCGAGACGGTAATTGCGCAGGCCGTCGACGAGCGAATTGGTCTGGTCCTCCCAAAGCTCGAGGGTGAGGCCGGGATAGGACTCACGAAGCGGCTTGAGGATCATGGGCATGAGATAGGGCGCGAGGGTGGGAATGACACCGAGCTTGAGTGGGCCCACGAGCGGATCGCGCGCGGCGCGGGCTACGTCTTCCATCAGTGCCGCTTCAGTGAGGGCGCGCTGCGCGTGCAGCAGGATCTGGCTGCCCACGGGGGTGAGGTTGACACGCTTGTTGGTGCGCTCGAGAAGGACGACGCCCAACTCGTCTTCCAGCTTGCGGATCTGGCCGCTGAGGGTGGGCTGGCTGACATTGCAGAACTCGGCTGCCCGGCCAAAGTGCTTGTGCTGGGCTACCGCGACGAGATAACGAAGTTCCTGAAGGTTCATAGGCCGGCGAAAAGGCTACCCCCTCCCGATCATAGACTATGGCAATCGTGATCATAGGGACAATCGATTGTTCTTATTTTGTTGGGCCTATTAAACTTAACTTGTCAGTCAGAAAGACACACGAATTCTTTCAGGCCACGCTCATTGCGGAGCGTTTTACGAAGACGGCCAGCGCTGACAAAAGTTTTCTGCACTGCGGCAATCCCCAACTGCTAAAGGCGTTCGCTCTGGCGAACGCCTTTTGTAGTTTCAGGGTGGATTTGGGCCGGGGTTAGTTGGCGAGTACGGCGCGGTAGCGGACTCTGCTCTTCTTTACCTTCTCAATGGCATCGTTGGCTTTGGACATAGGGAAGCTTTCGATCTGGGCCTGGACGTTGTGGCGGGCGGCAACGTCAAGCATCTCGCGCAGGCGGTGCGGGCTGCCGGTGGGGCTGCCGGTGACGGCGCGGAGGCCGGAGATGAGCGGGAAGGCGTGCATGGCGACCGGCGAAGGAGGTACACCGACGAAGCAGAGCGTGCCGGTGGGGCGCAGGGTCTGTATGAAGGCGGCCCAGTCCTGATCGGCGTTGACGGTGGTGAGGATGAAGTCCTGGGTGCCGGCGACCTCTTTCATGGCTTTGGACTCACGGGTGTTGACGAAGTGGTGAGCGCCGAAGGTGCGGGCTTCCTCTTCCTTGTTGGCTGAAGTGGAGAAAGCGGTGACGTGGGCGCCGAAGACGCGGGCAAACTGGATGGCCAGATGGCCGAGACCGCCGATACCGACGATGCCGACACGGGAAGAAGGATTGATGCTGTGGTTGCGCAGGGGATTGTAGACGGTAATGCCGCCGCAGAGCAGTGGGGCTGCGCGCTCGCTATCGAGAGCTTCAGGGATGGGAAAGACGAAGCGTGAGCTGGCGCGGACACTGTCAGCATAACCGCCGTTGCGATGGACGCAGGTGCCTTCAGCGGCGGGGCAGAGGTTCTCAAGGCCGCGGATGCACCACTCGCACTGGCCGCAGGAGTTGGACTGCCAGCCGAGGCCGACACGCTGGCCTTCCTGGAGGTTCTGGACTTCAGAGCCTATAGCCGCGACCTTGCCGACGACCTCGTGACCGGGGATGAACGGGTACTGGCTGATGCCCCAGTCATTCGAGATGAGATGAAGATCGCTGTGGCAGATGCCGCAATGGGTGATAGCTATCTCCACGTCATGCGGACCTAACTCGCCGGGGTCATAGCGGTAGGGCAATAGCTCGGCGCCCGCCGCGTGAGCTGCAAATCCTTTTATTTGGGCCATGGTCTAACCGGATCCTTGATGAGGGTAAAATGGCCGGCCCCGAGCCAATGCACCGGCGCAGAGCAAATGTACACAAGCTACACCCAATGTAGCTAATTTAGACTACCGGGCGGCTGGATGTGCAGATTCAAAATCTGGAAGCCGCTGAGGAGGCCGCCGGCGGGTTTGTCAGCGACAACTTCAGCGGATTCGCCATTCATGATGATCTGGTTGGTATGGCGAATGGGCTCAAGAGCGTTGGCGACGGAGAGCGGAAGGCTGGTGAGGGTTTCGCCATCCATGCCGGCCTGGGCCTCGGGAACGAGCAAGGTTACGTAAATGCGGTCGGCGGAGTGCTGGCGGCGGTCCTCAGTGAGGACAGCCGCAAGGCCCGGCTTGAAATAGGGAGGGCGCGGCTGGTTTAGGGTTCGGTCAAGCGTTCCGGCGTCAGAGATGAGCAGGCGAACTCTGCCGGGCTGCAGGCGGGCGGGCAGGACGATTGGGATGCGGACGTTCCGCTCGGGCTGGTGCCAGGGCTGCAGGGTGGCTTCAACGACGACGGTCTGGCCGGCCTGGACGAGGTCATTGGAGACGAGACGGGCGCCTTGAAGCTCGACTTTGAGTATGCGGGGTATGGCGTTGACGTGGATGTTAATGGCGCGGACATCGCCCTGGCGAGCGCCGTTGGTGTAAAGCTGGGTAAATTGCTTGCCGGCCTCCAGGGCCATGGCCATCTGGGGGGCGAGTGGATCGCCGGCAGAGGTCCAGAGATTGATCGGCGAGGGCGGGTAGCCCTGGAGATCGATGGTGCCGGTGAGGTGATAACTGGTGTCGGCGGTGCTGTCGTCGTTTTGGAGCAGCGAGTTGTAGAGAACGACTTCGAGGGCCTGCGGCGTGAGCGAAGGCAGATCGACGATCTGAACGTTGACGTGACGGTCGCCGGTGGAGTCGTGGACGGTGATGTGGACGGGGATCATGCGGGCCTGGGCGCCCATGAGGCCGCCGAGAGCAGAGGCGCGGTCTTCATTGAACGCGCCGATGGTGGCTCCGGTATTGATGATCTTGAAGGCGTTGAGCGGCGAGGCGAGGGTGGCGAGCACATCGGCCGTGGTCATGGGTAGGGAAACGGGGCCGGACTGAAAAAGCGGATGGCCGCAGGCGAGCAGGTGTTTCGCATCGAGATAAGTGACGGTGCAGGTGGCGGAGACCTCGACATCGCCGCTTACCAGCAGGGCGCTGACGGCGGAGCCGGGCTTCATGGTGGCTTCAGCCGCGGGCGAGGGTTTCATGCCAGCCTGGGACGATCCGCCGATGCCGCCGGCGGCGACCTGGGCGAGGCTTGTTCCGGCCAGCTTTTTCTGCCAGAGCCGGACAGCAGCGGGCTCAAAGCCGGCCATGACGAGCGGGGTTTCCATGGGACGGAAACCCATGCCGGAGGCGGGTGAGGCATCCGCGAGTTCCGTTTGGCCGTCTGCGGGCGGATTGGCACGGACGGTGTGGGCCGCAGCAGCGGGCAGGCTGCGAACCGGGAGCATTTGCTCAATGGGCGTGATGCCGGCGATGGGCTCTTTGCTGAACTGACCGATGCGGTAGGCGAGAGCGCCGAGCAGCTTTTTGCCAATGTAGACGGGGCTGCCGCTCATACCCTCGACGACGCCGGTGTACTGCGGGCGGGCGCCGGTGAGCCGGGCGAGAATGAGGTCCCGATGGGGGCCGCGGGCGTTGCGCAGGACGCCGAGAATTTCAACGCCCATGGGCTCGGGCTTGGTTCCGGAGAAGACCGTCCAGGCGGTGGCGGTGAGGCCGCGGTGGACCTGGCTGAACGGGAAGAAACCGCCAGTGGAAGGCGGCGGACCGGCGGCTGTGGCAGCCGTGAGGGCCGGCGGCGGAGGCATCTGGGCGGGCAGTGCCGTGGTGAGGGCTGCGAGCGCCAGGACGAGCACAGCGGGGGCGAGGATGGTTCCCTTCAGGTGTGTCTGCACGTCTATAAGATTACAGCCACTCAGTTGGCTGGCGCTTGACCGCAAGCCGGCGCAGCCGGTTTCGCAGAATCTAAGATGCTGACGCGCCGGCGTGGCGCCGCGGGCACCCGATTCACGGTGTACCGACTATATAGAATGGCGGGTTTTCCCGTATGCTGTTCTGCAAAGAGGTTGGCTATGTCCACGCCACGTATTTCGTATTTCTCTAAGCGCCGTATTTCCCTCATCGCGCTGACTGCAGCCATTGCGGTGTTGATGGCAGCGCCGTCAGGGTATCCGCAGGACCAGACACAACAGCCGGCACAGAATGCACCGCAGTCGAATCAGCAGCAGGAGCCGGGCGACGTTGGGCCGGCTGCGGGTGGTCCCAGCGGGAACACCGGCGCCATTGCAGTTCCGAAAAAGAAGGCGTCTCCTGAAGAAGCAGCGCCGCCGGCTCCTCCACGGCCGAAGTTCAAGAACCCGAAGGGTGCACCGAACTACTCGCTGCAACTGCAGGTGCCCGAGGTGGTGGTGGATGTGGGTGTGCTGCTGCAGAAGACGGGACAGTTTGTGCCGGGGCTGAAGCCGGGCAACTTCCGCGTGTACGAGAACGGCGTGCAGCAGCACATTATCGGCTTCAAGCGAGTGAATGCGCCGATTACTGCGTTGCTGCTGTGCGAGTTTTCAGCGCGCGACTACTGGCCGACTTTCCGCATTGACATGCTGAATGCGGCGTGGGCGTTTGCGCAGCAACTGCGGCCGCAGGACTATGTGGCCATGATGACGTACGACCTGAATCAGCACATTGTGCTGGATTTTACGCAGAACAAGCAGCAGGTGAAGAGCGCGATCAATTTGCTGGCCAACCAGGTGTGGATGCCGGCGGCGTTCCAGGAAACGAACCTTTTTGACGCGCTCTACAACGCGATGGACAGGCTCTCGCGGATTCAGGGACAGAAGTATATCGTCCTGATTTCTTCTGGGCTCGATTCATTTTCAAAGCTGACGTTCGACCAGATTTACAGGCGGGTGAAGGCGTCGCGGGACATCACCATCTTTACCATCTCTACCGGCGGACTGCTGCGGGCGATGACTGAAGGGCAGGCGGGCATGAACGCGGCGATGCGCGACATGTCGTATCTGCAGGCCGACAATGAGATGCGCTCGTTTGCCAAAGCCACCGGAGGACGAAGCTTCTTTCCCCGGTTTGAAGGCGAGTTGCCGGAGGATGTGGGGGCGATCAATGCTGCTATTCGATCGAAGTACGAGCTGGTTTATACGCCTACCGACGCGAAGCAGGACGGGACTTACCGCAAGCTGCGCGTGGAACTGGTGGACTCAGAGGGCAAGCCGCTGCGTATGCAGGACCGGAAACATCATGCGCTGAAGTATAGGCTGATCTACCGCGACGGCTATCGCGCCAAGCCGGAAGTGGAGTAGACGGAGCGGTCCCGGGCTAGACAGAACCAATCAGGGAATAGACCTTCCATGTGACACGCACATGAGACGGATGTGATTGCCGTCACCTGTGCGTGTTCATCTTTGCGCCTAACATGAACCACCGTAAGGGTTCCTCGAGCGGCGAGGGCCGGGTTCGGTTGCGGCTTCGCTGGCGGCGGAGCCGCAATTCGTTTCAAAAAAGGTGGAAATATGACCGGTTTTGTTCCGTTGATGTGGACGGTGTGGGGTGTATTGATTGCCTTATTGGCTGGGGTGAGCGTGTACTCGTCGCACCTGGCGAAGAATGAGGAAGAGCAGCTTTTTCTTGATGAGTCATCGAGTCAATTGAAGGCGGAGCAGGAAGCGATTCTGGCACGTGTGAACCGGGTGAGGCCGTTCAAACTGACGGCTCTGGGGCTCGCCGGAGCTATGACGCTGTTCGTAATCGTTTACTACATTCTGAATATAATCAGTCAGTTCCGTTCGACTTAGGACGCGCAAGCACAAAAATTTAGCGGGAAATGTTCCTCGGAGAATCAAGTGGACGGGGAATCAGGCGGGTTTCTGCGCATTGCACGGGAATTGCTGTTGTTGATGGATGAACGAGTGCCAATACTGGATTGCCCGCGGCATGACGGAAACTGCGACCGCTGATGATTGGGCTCTCACCACACCAATGGTTTGCCAGGGGCGCAGGGAGTTTGCCGGGCGGTTGACGGGGCAGCGTAGATTACCCTGCAGCCGTCCGTAGCGAAGTCTCGCCGCGGACGGCCGGAATGGGCTGTTGGACATATGGAACCGGAGCGAACTTGTGTGAGGCGCCGAATACTTATCCCTCCCTCCTCAGCGGGGGGGAAATCGGCGACGCCTGAGCGTTCGAGAAACGGTTCCGGATCAGCGAATCACATTGAGTTGTATGAGAAAGTCGCGCACGTAGTACACGATGATTATCGCGGACATGGCAGCTACCAGCCAGTCCGAGAGCTTGACGTAGGGTTCGACTCTATTTGCCCGAGCTACGATTGCCGCCTGTGCGTTTCTTTCCTGCTCGAAGGAGTCGTCGAGGAAGATCTGGTCCTCTTCGTCCTTCTCCAAGCGCGAACGGTAGACGTGCAGTCCCACCATTACAACAACGATTGCGCTCCATACGATCCACATGACTGGAACGAACGTCATTTTCCACCTCCAGGGCCTTTCCGCACCCGGCCCCACCGGGCCCATTTGGGAATTGCGGTCAAAGCGGCCGTGGGGCCTTTTGGTTGACTATCATAGCTCCAATTCGGGAGTGTTGGCGCGTTATTTTTTTGACAATCGTTCCTTTTCATCCACTTGCGGGGCGAAATCGGGGTTCTGGAGAGGCGCCGGGGGCGGATTCTTTGCGGCATGAGGGTGCATCTAATGGATAGCAGCCGCGAATGGGGCTTGTATCCCCGCCTGTAGGACGGTAGAGTACAGGTAACGGCAAACACTCAATATTTGGGAGAATTTCATGGCCACACCAACCGTAGCGCCCGCTGAAGAAACCGTAAAGAAACCACCTCTCACGCTGACTCCGCCGGCAATTGCGAAGGTGCGCGAGATTATGGCCACCCAGGATCCGCTGCCTGCCGGACTGCGCATTGGCGTGGTGGGCGGGGGCTGCTCGGGGTTCCAGTACTCGATGGCCTTCGAGAACCAGGCCGGCATGATGGATAAGGTCTTTAATTTTGAGGATCTGAAAGTGTTCATTGATGCGACCTCTCTGATGTACCTGAATGGGTGCATCGTGGACTACGTGGAAACGCTGGAAGCGGCCGGATTCAAGTTTGAAAATCCGCAGGTGAAGTCGACCTGTGGCTGCGGCTCTTCGTTCAGCGTCTAAGCGCGATTCGAGTCAGATTTGGCGAAAGGCCCATCCCCTCGGTGGGGGTGGGCCTTTTGTTGTCTGGAGACGGAGGTATTTGGCACCAAAAGGCGGCTTGAGGTGGATTGGTTTGAAGGTGAAGCTGAGGCCGGGTCTCGATCAGCCGATTCATGAGGGGTTGCTACCGGGCCGCTGAACAGGCCTGACTTCGCACATATTTGGATGATGGGAGGCGTTGAGCCTGCAGCGGATGGTCGTGACCAGAAGTATGTGATTGCTATCACAGTATGTTTGTGAGCTGGAGCACATACTGCCGAACAATCATTTAGAGACCCGGTTCGGCGGTTCCTGTTGCAGGGAGCCGACGAGTCCGGAGGGTCCCCCTCCATGGGGAGTAACGAAAATTCGTGGAGCTGGGAAGATGAAAGACTTGTTTCGGGTACTGCTATACAGTTTGGCGCTCGTATTGGCGAGCACGTGGGCTGTCGTCGAATTCTTGCACAACTAGAACACGAGGTTTCTCCAGCCCGCACCCACCGTTTGGCGGTGAGCGGAGCCAGCTTTTGCTTCGGCCCCTTAGCGTGAGGGGGAGATGAAGTGTCGGCGGCGCGAAGCGACTTAATTTCGATGACGCCGAGTCTTGCTGTGGAGACGCTTGCCGATCTTTCCCCTGCGGCTGTTTGGTGCCGGGCTTAACTCCGAGAATCGACCATCGTGGAAGTTATGGCTTTACTGAAAAACGCCGCTGTGACAGCGGCGTTTTCAGCAAGGGCGGTGGTTATATGACTGGGTCAGGCCGAGGCGCCGGCAGCGCGGTAGATTTCTGAGATGCAGCGCATGTCGCGGAGACCTTCTTCGCCCGGGGTCTTGGGTTCGAGGTTATGGAGGATGCAATTAGAGAAGTGTTGCGCCTCCGCCTGGAACTGATAAGGATTGCGCGAGGTGTTGGGCAGGTCAAGCTTGGTGCCGGGATACTGGGCGCGGAGATGCAGGCCGTCGTAGTTGAATGCAGGGTTTACGTCGATCCAACCCTTGGAACCGTGAACCTTGAAGAAACCGGTCATCTGCCCGCCGTAGGTGGTGTTGCATGCGGCCACAATGCCGGAGGGGAATTTCGTGGTCCAGGAGACATTCTCTTCAACCTGCTTGAAACGCCCGTCGTGGTCGATGACGGAGGTGAAGGCATGGAAGCTCTCGGGCTCCTCGCCGGTGAGATAGCGCGAGGCATTGAGCGCGTAGATGCCGACGTCGACAAGCGGGCCGCCTCCGGACATTTTCTTGTCGAGGCGCCACTCGCCCGGCTTGATGTTGAAGCCGAAGCCGCTCTCAATGGCCTGAACCTGGCCGATGGCGCCGGAGCGAATGAGGCTGACAGCCTTGAGGTTGGTGGGTTCATATTGGCAGCGGTAGGCGATCATGAGCTTGACGCCGGCTGATTTGCAGGCGGCGATCATCGACTCGCACTCGGCGACGCTGGTGGCCATAGGCTTTTCGCAAAGGACATGCTTGCCGGCTTTGGCCGCGCGAATGGTGTACTCGGCGTGCATGGAGTTGGGCAGCGCCACATAGACTGCATCCACGGCCTTGTTGGAGATGATGGAATCGAAATTCTCGTAGTTGTAAATGGAGCTTTCCGGCACGTCGTAATCGGCGGCGATGCGAAGAGCCTTGGGGCGGTGGCCGCTGACGAGTGCAGTGACTTTGGAGTTGGTGGTGGCGCGGGTGCCGGGCATGAAGATTGCGGCAATGCGGCCCAGGCCGATGATGGCGTAGCCGATCTTGCGTTCGGCAGGTTGAGCTGAGAGAGGCGGAGCGACGCTTGCGGCAAGACTCAGCGCGCCTAGTTTGGTGAATTCTCTGCGGGTCCAGGACATGGCGTCCACTATATACCGCGAGGGTGGGTTTGGTAACGCAAAAAATTGAGGGTCCTCGGCTGCTAGTTCGATTTAGTAGGGGCGATTGCCGGGGATGCGGGCGGCGGAGAGCTTATTGTTGCTGCTGCGGCGTGGGCGAGGGCGATGAGCCGCCGGAGCCTGAGCTGCCCATGCCTGATCCGAAGCCGGAACCGCCGAAGATAGAGCCGCCGGAGCCGCTATTGCCGAAACCAGAGCCGTTGTTGGAAGAGCCGGAACCCGAGCTACCGAAGGGCGAGTTTGAGTTCGAGTCAGAGCCTCCGCCGGCGGGCTGACCGATGAGGCCGCCGCCTGTTTTCTGGATGTCAGTGAGCGGGTTGTAGACGAACTCCCACATGTTGTAGTGGTCCTGCTTGTGGTAAATCATGATCGACTTTTTGGTGCTCTTGGGGGCGACGCCGATGATGCCGGCGCCACCAAAAGTCTGGTTGCTGGAGCCTGAGCCGAACATGCTGTCGCCGGAGGAATCGGTTCCACTGGTGGAGCTGCCGCCGGTGGTGGAGCCCGATTGATCCGTTGAGCCGGAGGAGGTTCCCGTTCCTGTTGTGGTGCTGCCGGAGCCAGGAAGGGTGCTGCCGCCGAACAAGGGGCCACCGGGATTGCCACCCATCGGGGAACCCATGCTTCCACCGAACTGATTACCACTCTGCTGCGTGTTGCCTCCGCTGGGGCCGGTTCCGGCAATTGCCGTGGGCGAGCCTGCCAGAGGCTGGCCGAAGAAGCCCATGGGCGGAACTTTGGCCTGGCCGAAGTGGATGATGCGCCAGTCGTCTTTGCCGGTGAGTGGATCTTTGTACTTCTGGCGGAGGAAGCGAATGTTGTC
This sequence comes from uncultured Acidobacteriota bacterium, assembly GCA_963830225.1. Taxonomy (GTDB): domain Bacteria; phylum Acidobacteriota; class Terriglobia; order Terriglobales; family Acidobacteriaceae; genus Telmatobacter. The sequence continues at coordinate 41,526 of CAWHLO010000005.1, forward strand.
CGTTTCGAGGAGGGCTTTGATGTTGGGCGGATAAGCGTGGAATTTGCGGTAGTAGAGCTGAATGGCGCGGACGTACTGCTTGCCACGCTCGATGGTCTCGTGCTCGCGGTCGAGCTGGATCTGGTCGGCGATTTTGGGCGCAGCGACGGCCATGGCCAGGGTGAAAAGAGCCAGCAAGAAGATGACGGCGACCATGGTGAAGCCGGCTTCGGAAGGACGGCGAATTCGGGATGCGCGCTGCATGCGAATCTCCGGATCAGAAGGGCGCAAGGGTGAGCGTCTGCGTGTTGTTGTAGCCGAGGTCAGTGACCTTGGCTCCGGTGGGCGCAATGCTTTCCACCTTGTAGCGATGGTCGACAATCTGGCCGATTTTGGCCATGAAGATGTTGTCGCCGTGCACGAAGAACGCCTCCATCGATTTGTTTTGGGCTTGCGTATAGCCGAAGTACTTGAGGTTGATCGGCGGCGGTTGCGGCGGCCCCGCTACAACCGGCGTGGTGACCGATGGCCCGCCTGGACGCGCGCTCTTTACTGGCTTGGGGATGGCCGGCGCCGATTCGGCGGAGAATATATTGCGGCCAGTTCCCTTGTAAATGACATCTTCACTTTGCGCCAGCTTGCCGAAGTGGAGCACGGGATCAATGCTGGCGAGGTCGACCTTTTTCGCTTCCTGGTCAGCGTTCGCCTGGGAACTGGACGCAGCGGTAGAGCGATTCGTTTGCGCAGGAGTGGGGCGCGGGGTGGACGGCGGACCGGAGAAGGTGTTGTAAATCTCAAAGCCGCCAACCACCAGAATGATGGCAAAGAGCGCAATGACCAGGTAGACCTGGCGCTTGTTTTCGGTACCGAGACGCATCGCCATGGCTACTCTTCCTCCGTTGCGGGGTTGGAGGACGAGTTAGAACCCTGGGATGCGGACGAGGTCATGGGCAGGCCGCTGGCGGCAGCGGCAGCCGGGCGCAGCCAGGTGGAGACGCGGATGCGGAGGCTGACGAGGCCGTTCTGCTCGCCGGTAAGGGCCATTTCGTCAATGATGTAGAAGGTTTTGGCGCGCTCGAGTCCGTTGACGAAATGCATGATGGAGGGGTAATCGCCACTGATGGCCGCGTTCATGGAGATGGGGGTCAGGTATTCGGTGGGCTTGCCCTGCGTGTATTGCACGCGGGAGAGACGAACGCCCGATTTCACCTCGAGATTCGTCATGCTGGTTGCAATGGCGGAGTAGCTGGCGGGAATGCGGTCGTCAAAGAACTGCTTCATCTGCTTGCGGGTCTTCTCGACGCTTTTGTCGAGGCCGCGCAAGGGAGCGTTCCGTAACTTGAGTTCGGCCAACTGCACTTGCCTATTGGCGAGCAGGTCGGTGGCGTGGGTATTGGTGGCTGCCCAGTCCATGGCGAGGCGCGCGGCGAGGCCGATGGCAAGCGCAAGGAGCAGGCTGAAGCCAACGATGTGCCAGGTGAGCGGGGAAGTGAGGCGCTCACGCCAGGAGGTCTTGGGAGCAGTGGTCATTGGCGACCTCCAGGGTTGGCGTAGTGGTCCGGATCAGGCTTGGGCGCAGGGCGCCGGTAGGGCTGGCGCGGAGGCTTGTGAGTTGGCGGAGCCTGATGGTAACTGCGTGCGGCGGGTGCACGGGATGAACGCTGATGCGGTGCCGGCGTCTTGGGGTGCTGCGATGCGGCTTTTACTTCCTTGGGCGAGGGTGGGTTGTAGGTAGCGAGAAGATCGAAGCTGAAGCGGCTGGTGTTACTGACCGGCTGCAGGCTCTGGCCGGGACCGCTGCTTGACTCAGCGCTTTCACCGACTATACGCGGCAGGAGGAAGCGGTGAGAGTGCTCGAGGTTGCGGACGAACTCGATGCTTTTGTCGCGGGGGCCGAGGACGCGCATGTGCAGCAGGATGCTGCCGTCTTTTTCGCGAGCCGGCTGCAGCGTGGAAACCTGAACACCGCCGGGCAGTACGGTTTCAAGACTTTCCATGGTCAGGGTCCAGGAGAAGGCCTTTTCATCGAAGAGCTTGTTGAGGGCCTGCGTCTCCTTGAGGAGGTGGGCGTTGTCCGGTTTCTGCATCATGCGCACATAGCCCTGGCGCTCGGCGGTGGCAGTGGCGATGGCTCCATCGAGAGAGTGGGCACGGGCCCGTGCGGCCGCGGCTTTGCTGTGAATTGCATGCAAGCCGAGGGTGAAGGCTCCGCAGAGGAGAACCAGAACCAGCATGCCAATGCGCAGGCGCCTGAGGATGGGGCCGATGTCAGTAAACGGCCGGGTGGCGAGATTGAGCGTAATCCGCATCTAGCGCACCCCCGCGAGCGCGCCCGCTACGCCTGCGGCGCTGGAGCGGGCAAGAGCCGCGCCGCGACCGGGCCGGGGTGCGAGGTTGACGATTTCGAGGCCGATATCGCCGATCAAATTCGCGAGGTCGACTGGGAGGTCAGCGGAATCTTCGCTTCCCGCGAAGTGGAGCACGCGTGGGCGGGAACCGAGCTTGTCCTCAAAGTAGGCCAGGGCGACGGCAATGCCGCGCTGCACGTCGGCAATGCGCTGGTGGCGATCGGCGGGGAGATCGAGGGTGCGATAGAGCTGCAGATCGTTGCCGCCGGCTATGGCCGTGGTGAGCGTGGAGGCGCTGAGGTTGACGATGAGCGCGGGATCGGCGGAGTCAATGGCTTCAAGCGCGGCGAGACTGGAAGGCAGCACGGCGCCGGGTTCGTAGCCGGCCTCGCGCGTGGCGGCCTCGTACTCGGCAAGGATGTGACCTGGGAGTGCGGCGGCAAGAACTTTGCACTCGTCTTTGGATTGGGAGAGCACCTGATAGCCAACGGCGGCCTGTTCAGTATCAAAGGGAACCATTTTGCGAAGCCGAAAGCGCAGCACCGGGATGGCTTCAGCGGCCTTGGCGGGAAGGGTATCAAAGTCAAGCACAAAGACGCGGACTACGGAGTCAGGGAGAACGAGGGTAACGGCGCGGGTGCGGGGCGAAGCCTCGTCGAGGGCGGTACGGATGGCTTCGGAGACCGCGTGAGCGTTTTGCAGGTTGTGCTCGGCGATATTGGGCACAAGCGCGCCGGGCGGCAAGGGAGCGAAGGCGTAAGTGGGCTCCTGCCCGGGCGATTGCACGGCAGCGGCGAGCACACCTTCCAGCGTGAATTCCACCGCGGCGGGCGGACGCGCGCCGGGCTGGGAGCCGAGTTTTATCTTGTTCGCCATGGGACTCAGCGCGATGCCTCGATGAAAGTGACCTTGTTGATTTCCTTGAGCGTGGTGAGGCCACGGCGAACGCGCTCAAGCGCCGACTCGCGCAGAAACGACATGCCCTCTTTCTGGGCCAGCTTGCGCACCTCCGACGTGGGCTTCTTTTCGAGGATCAACTCGCGGATGGGGTCTGTCAAATCGAGGAGTTCGTGGATGGCGGTGCGGCCGCGGTAGCCGGTGCCGCCGCACTCGATGCAGCCGGCACCCTCACGGAATTCGAAGCCGCGCCACTCGGCGGGCTCGAGGCCGCTGGCGATCAACACATCGTCGTGGTAGGTGACGGTGCGGGTGCAGTAATCGCAGATGGTGCGCACCAGGCGCTGCGCCAGGATACAGTTGAGCGCGGAGACGAAGTTGTATGCCTCGACGCCCATGTTGAGGAAGCGGCCGAGAACGTCTACGACGTTATTGGCGTGGACGGTGGTGAAGACAAGGTGGCCGGTAAGCGCGGAGTTGATAGCGATCTGTGCCGTTTCCTGGTCACGGATTTCGCCGACGAGGATCTTGTCTGGATCGTGGCGCAGGATGGAGCGCAGGCCACGTGCGAAGGTCAGGCCCTTCTTCTCGTTCACGGGGATCTGCGTGATACCACGGATCTGGTACTCGACGGGGTCCTCGATGGTGATGATCTTGTCTTCTTCGCTTTTGATCTCGTTGAGCGCGGCGTAGAGCGTGGTGGTTTTACCGGAGCCGGTGGGGCCGGTAACCAGCACCATGCCGTATGGCTCGCGGATATAGCGGCGGAAGCGGCGGAGGTCTTCGTCGGCGAAGCCCACGACGTCGAGCGTGAGGTTCTTGAACTTCTCGCTCATGGACTCCTTGTCGAGGACGCGGAGGACGGCGTTTTCGCCGTGGACGGTGGGCATGATGGAGACGCGGAAGTCAATGAGGCGGCCCTTGTAGCGGACGCGGAAGCGGCCGTCCTGGGGCACGCGGCGCTCGGCGATGTCGAGCTCGCTCATGATCTTGATGCGGCTCAGGATGGTGGAATGGTGCTCACGGGCGATGGGTGCCATGGCGGCCTGCAGGACGCCGTCGATGCGGTACTTGACGACGACGGAGTCATCCATGGTTTCGATGTGAATGTCAGAGGCGCGGCGCTCGAGGGCGGTGAAGATGGTTGTGTCCACGAGGCGGATGATGGGGCTGATGTCCTCGGCCTCGCTGGTGAGCTTCTCGATGGAGATGTTCTCGTCGGCGTTCTCTTCACCTGTGAGGACATCGAAGGTGAGGCCTTCACTGGCTTCGTCAAGGACACGCTGCGACTGCTCAGTCTTTTTGAGCAGGTCAGTGATCTGCGAGAGCGTGGCGACGCGCGCGGTGATGCGCTGGCCAAGGAGGCCGGCGATCTCATCGAGCACCATGAGCTGCGAGGGATCGGAGACGGCGATCATCATGGCGTCAGGCTGCTGCTCAATGGGCACGAAATTGTAGCGGAACATGAGCTCGACAGGGACGGTGCGCAGGAGGTCGTGCTGGATCCTGAAGTTTTTCAGGTCAACGAACTCGGTGCGATAGCGGCGCGCCAGTTCTTCAGCCTGGGCGCGTTCATCGGGCGCCGCGGCTGCGGGCGGCATTATGACAGTTGCATCGGCCATAGCGATTGTTCCTATACTCCGCCGCCTGCCTGCCCAAGCGAGAAGATGGGCAGATAGAGCGAGATGAGAATGAATACGACGACCACGCCCATGATGATGAGAATGGCCGGCTCAATGAGCGCCAGCGACGCTGTGAGCGCAGTGGCTACGTCTTCTTCGAAGAATTCTGCCACGGAATTGAGCATCTGCGGGAGAGCGCCGGTCTGCTCGCCGACGGTGATCATCTCAGTGGCGAGACCGGGAAAGACACCTGTGCGAGCGAGGGAATCTGCCAGGCTCTTGCCCTCGCGCACCGTGCCGACCGATGAAAAAACCGCCTTGGAGACTTTGCGCGAGGAGATGGAGCGGGCGGCGGTTTCAAGCGACGGCACCAGCGGCAGTCCGCCGGTAAGCAGTGTGGAGAGCGTACGGGAAAACAGCGCTACCTGATACTTGAGCCAGATGGCGCCGAAGACGGGCAAGCCGGCACGGAAGTTGTCAACGAAGTCGCGGCCGCGCTCAGTAAGCGAGAAACGGTAGGCAGCGGCGGCGACAACGAGGATCACAATCGTCAGCCACAAGATGTTGTGCTGCATCCACTTGCCGAAATCGAGCAGGTCGATGGTCATGGCCGGGAGGCGTGAGCCCATTTCGTCATAAAGCTTGGCAAACTGGGGGACCACGACGGTGATGAGAAAGATCATCAGGGCCACGACCAGAGTCATGAGGACAGCCGGATAAATGAGCGAGGTGAGCAGCTTTTTGCGGAAGGCGAGGGAGACCTTCTGGAATCCGACATAGCGGTCGAGAACCTCAGACAGGTTGCCGGAGCGTTCGCCGGCCAGCAGGGTGGTGGTGTACATGACCGGAAACCCGCCCTGGGCCTCGAAAGCTGAGGAGAGAGCTTCTCCGGTTTTGACGCGGCCGGCAACATCCTCAAGCTGAGTGCTGAACTGGGCACTTTTCTGGATTTTTCCCAGCATTTGCAGAGAACTGAGGATGGGCAGGCCGGCGCGGATGAGGGTAAGAAACTGCTGGTTGAAGATGAGAAAGGGCTCGAGTTTGACTTTGCGGCGCGAGAGCCATCCCGCACGGCCGCGGGCACGCACACTGAAGACGTGGTAGCCGGCGTGAACGAAGCGCGCGCGCAACTCTTCAGCCGAGGCGCCGCTCTGTACCTGCTCCTGAACACGGCCGCGCTCATCGGCCAGCCTGATTACGTACTCTGCCATAGGTCCGTTCGCCGGGATGGCGCCTGCCGCGCCGCCGGCCATCCTCTAGCAAAATCTGCTCTTGTCCAAGGGTATCAGCCCGAACAACTAGATAGACGAAAAGCGTGCGAAGAGCGTTCGGAGGCAGCTATGACAGCCAGGGCGCCATGGGGAGAGTGGGTTGAACTACCATTTTGGCCTACAGAGGGTCGGCCAGATTCCAGAAATGAGGATGGCGTGGCCACCGGGGCCGCGACGGGATTACTGGGAAATCACCATCGTCGAGGTGCTGCTGATGGGTATTGTTTCGGATTTCCAAAAGGGAATACTCAGCGGGAAATTATAGGTTACCGTCACCTGTACTTCATTGCCCGGGACTTTGCATGGATCGGTGTCTCCACAGTCGTCGCTGTCCCATGTGGTACTTGGGGGGGTGCTCGTTGTGACGTGGTGTGCCGCATGCCAGGTTGTGGTGACGGTCATATTTCTGGAATCTATTCCGGGGTAGCCGAGACTCTTCACATAATCCGAAATCTGGTCGGTCGTGGCGCCGCACTTGAAAGACGACGGCGCCCACGGCATGTCCTGATAGCAGTTAGAGCCCCGGACCATGGCCCACCGAGCTCCCTCGCGGGCGGCATCGGAGATGTAGTGATACGTGTACGACGCAAGTGAAATCTCAAAAACACCGAACAGGAGGGCAAACAGGATTGTCGTGGCCAATGCCATCTCGACCAGGGTGGCGCCTTCTTCACCCTGGAATACAATTTCATTCCGGTTCAACAACCCTCTGCCTGAAATATGACGCAGGTACCGAGAGATACGGAGAAATCCGCACTGCCGAGTCGCCTGCAGCTTATGCGTCGAGTAGTGATCCGTCCTGGTCATTAGTACAGCACCTTCTGAACCGCATATCCGCGGAGCGTGAACGTTGACGGAAGCCCGGGAAGATGGATGAGCGTATCGAAGTTGGCCGTCGTCGTAACCGTGAGCGTTTCCATGGTGGCCGTCCCATCCGCACAGCTGAAAGAGGTGCAGGATGAACCTGCCTGTGTTCCATCGGAACATTCACAGGTTCGAGACGGGTTCGTGGAAGTAAAGGGGAGTATGGTGATGTTGGCGGCATCGCCCTGAGCTGCCAATTGCATTCCGGCCGTGTCCGTCGCAGTGGTTTTGTTCTGGGCGCCATAGCGCACTGCCGCTTCCGCGGCATTGGTCACCTCGACCGCCACATAGGCGGCGCGTGCCAACTCCACCGCTCCGAGCACGAGAAGCATAAGCAGCGGTATCGTCAGGGCGAGTTCCACAAGTGCCTGTCCTCGGTCGTTGCCCCGGAGAGCGCCGGGAAATTTGCCGGGCTTCGGCCTCCGAATCCTCATCTTCTTTCCTCCCCTACTCTACGAGCGAGATGGACGTCAACAGTGAATAGCGATGCGCCTCAGCATAGTTGTCTACACAAAGGAGCCCGGTTTTCAGCTCCAGACTGCCCACCACCATTCCTGTTACGAGGGCGTAGCCACCCTGGTCCTGCAAGCTGACGTTCACGCCGGGAGCATCGATGAGGCCGTCGAAGTGCAAATCGGAGGCATCGGATTGGTTGACCGTCAGACAGGTCGTTGCATTGCCGGATGATCCCCATTGGATGTCGAACGTTTCGGTGTTGGTTGGCGGCGCGGCGAAGAGGATGCCCCAGCATGCCCCTCCAGTCGCTGTGCACCCGAGTTCCGGATTACCTGCCCCCGGGTCACGTTGGGGGGCGGTCAACTTTACGCTGGTGGTTGACGTCACGGTCAGGATTTTCTCGGTAGAGGGGCCAGTATCCCCGTTAATATCCAGCGTTATACCGGCGGATCCGTCCACATTGTTGCCGATGCCGACCTGGCCGGTAAAGACGTAGAGGCCGGCGGGCAGAGTCAACGTGCCCCCAGGATCGGCTGAGGTGCCCTCCAGCACGACATTGCCCTGAATGCAGATCCCTGTTGAAGGAATTGTGCTTGGTAAGTCGCTCTGCAAGAGATCAACGTACTTGGAGCCCGCAATATTCATATAGGGCTTCCCGCCGCTCGGCTTGATGCAACTCATGGAGTTGAGCGGATCGGTGGGCAGATCGGAACTAATATCGAGCGAGTCGGGCGGGTTCTGCTGCGGGACATTCGTGGTTGTTGGGGTGGGAGTTGTGTTGGCGTGTCCTGAAGACGAGAGACCACCCATTGTTCCCACGTACGAGGTGTTGATATAGTTGGCGTTTCCGTTGACGGTGACAGAAGCAGTCGAAGTTGAATTCGAGTAGACTCCGCAGGTTGTTCCGCCGCCGGGGGCTTCGATGGTCCCGGACCCCTGCAAGCTAAAATCCGTGCCGGAGGAGTTCATCAAGTAGATGCAGGCTTTGCCTGGTCCCGGGCCAGCGACCGCTCGCGCGGTAACCGGAACAGAAGGCGCGCCGAAGAGCCCCATGAAGAAGGTGCTATTGGGTACGGAGACGATGGCCTCAACAAACCCAGCCTCCCCTTGATTGGGACCGTTAAGCGGGGGCTCGTTTATGGTGACAGTGGCGCCGTTTGTGCCGTCAGTCACGCCGTTTGCGGTCGCCGCGGCTTTACCGGCAGTCACTGCGGATTCCCCGTAGCTGTCGTAGAGCGCGCCTGCAGTTGCCGCCGCATCCGCCACGGTTTGCAGATGCCGCTTGACGTGGAAGAGCTGTCCCACGTCTGTTGCCAGCCCAACGAATCCGAGCAAAACGGCCATGCTGAGAGCCGTGAAGACGAGTATTTGGCCTTTTTCTTCCTTAAAGATTCTCATCGAAGTTGCTTCTCCCGCACCCTCCAGGTGCAATCACTCGCTGTGTAATTGGCCCAAATCTGTGGCCACTCAGGTCGTGGCGGAATCAATGGAATCACACAAGCTGAGGAACCTACCTGCACCGTTTTTCCTTCTGGGGATCGTCGAATGCATTTTCGAGGTTTTGGGGCGGCTTTGCTGTCCAGGGCTAATCTGGCAGGACGATATGGGCAGTCTCAGATGCTCCCTCCATCCCATCCCCCACGCAGCTTTTGCCGGGCTGTACTCGTCTGGGGCAGATCTCAATGCTCGGAGCTATCTTATCAACAGAAACATGAAAATGGTTACCCATCTTTCATTTTCAGGTTACTAACGGGTTACGTCTTTGGTTCGTAACAGTATGGTGAGGGGGAAAAGGATGGGGGTGTGACGGTCGCGCTGACGAGGCTTTTGGCGAGAAGGCGAGGGCGGAGAGCGATGACGCTCCGAGGGAATTTGTGAGCCGGAGTAATGCGGGGAGTAGCTCAGGCGTTTTCTGGAGAAACCGGGTTGTGAATACGGCGCAGGATTGCTAACGGCACAATGCCAAGGCTACTGGGAAATGACCTGTGTGGAGGTGCTGCTAATGCAAACGCTGCCGGCTTTGCAGCCGGCAAAAGTAGGAGTCGCCCAGAAGGGAATGCTCAACGGAAAGCTGTAGATGACCTTAACCTGCACCTGATCGCCCGGCGCATTGCATATCGTGCCGCCTGACATCTCACCGCAAGGGGTCCAGGTGGAGTTGGAAATGTCGTAGGAATACGTGTAGACCTTCACGGTCATATTGTCTGCGGAGTCAATGCCGGGATATGCGAGTCCCTTCACATAGTTCGCAATATCGGACTCCTGGGCGGGGCAGGGGGTTGTGTTGGTGTAGATAGCACATGCGGAACCGCGGACCATGGCCCAGCGGCTACCCTGGCGGGCGGCATTGGAGACGTAGTGAAAGGTGTAGAAACCGAGAGAAAGATCGAAGACGCCAAACAGCAGGGCGAAAAAGATCGCGCAGGCAATCGCGAACTCAACGAGAGCAGCGCCTTCTTCGCTCGCGATTCTGCTATGCTTCAGGCCCGGCGCCGTGGCGCGGCCGGAAGCCCTCATAGAATTGCGATCTCTGGGTTTGAGGAACATTCGCTTGCCCTCTCTCCGATTTGTGGTATTTCGCGTCAATAGCTTCTGCATTGTTCGGTTGCATATCCGTGAAGAGTGAACGTGGTGGGAAGAAAGGGAAGATGGATCAAGGGATCGAAGACCACGCTTGTTTCAATGGTGACTGCGGTTAACGCGTTGCCGGTGAGACAGTTATAGTTTGAGTCGGGTGTAGAGCCATCGGAGCATGTGTGATGCCACGCGGTCGGCGTGGCTGTGACACCTCGAAGATTGTAGGCATCCGCCTGGGCAGCCAGCGTAATTGCACCGGTATTATTCATGGTGGAGGGGTTTTCCGTAGCGAATTGCACAGCTGCCTCTGCGGCGTTGGAAATCTCAATAGCTGCGTATGCCACGCGCGCCAACTCGGCCGCCCCCAGCAAGAGCAAGGTCAGTATAGGAATCGTAAGCGCCAGTTCTACAAGCGCCTGACCGGACTCACCGCCGAGTCGACATCTCATCCGTCTGGAATGTTTTGACCTGCTATTGGACATGGTACTCTCCCCTCACTTGCCTACTCCACCAGTGTCACGACTTTGTTTGGATTTGTGCTGAATACATCGGAATAGCTGTGAACTGTCATGGTCGCGGTCTTGTCAAACAGCGTGCCGACGACGATATCGCCCCATATTGAGATGCCGCCGCTTTTGTCGCCACCGCTATCTTGCAGATACAGCTGGGCGTCGGGATTAGGAGCGTAGATCGCCCCGGTGATGTTGCCCGTGGCATTGCCCTTTTGAATTTGGATCTCGGAGCTATTTGATGGGGGCTCCATGATGGCTATCCCGTTGGTAGGGCCGTCGGTTGGCGCAACCAGACCATCGGTGGCCGCCTCTGCCGCGGTGGTAGCCGTGGCAGAGCCAAAGGAGACGCCGCCATGCGGGATGGTCAGACTCCCGCTGTAGACGTCGAGCGTGACGCCAATGCCGGTAACGCTGTTCTGCAGCGTGACACCATTTTCAAATACGTAAATGCCTGGGCCGAGGACCACGTTGCTCAGGGTGACTGGCCGGGTAAAGCAAATGGCAGTGTTGTCTCCCGGGCCTGCGTAATTTCCTGTAAGGGTCGTGGTACTCGTATCCGTTGAACCGGTAGTCGTTCCACTTACGCCGTTCAATACCCACGAATATGTGCCCGTACCACCTCCGCAGCCACCGTAGGCTGGCCCCGGTCCGGTGATGCTACCCCAGGGGTTGCTGACCGGGGTGTTCGTATAGGTAGTTGGGGCTGGGGTGCTGTCTGTTGAATGGCTGCTTTCTCCCCCATTCACGGCAACCCATCCTGCGGTGAGGGTACCGGCGGCTCCCGTAAATTGCAGTGCAGTGGCGCTGTTGGAGTTGATTTCAACGCCGCAGCCTGGCGCATCGACGTTGAAGGAACCTTGCAGATCCATCGCGGCATCTGCTGTGGGGTTCAGCACGTAAATGCAACCCTGTGCTGGGGCGCCGTTGATCGTGGCCACTGCCCTTGTGGTCACATTGACGGTACGGAGGCCGAAAAGAGACATGAAGATCGTATTGTGGGGCTCGGTGAGAATGGTTTCGATATAGCCGGCGGACTGGTTGGGGCCATTCTGAGGAGGAACATTCACCGTGAGATCGCTGGCATCCGCGACGCCATTTTTCTTGGCAGCGGTTTGAGCGGCGGCTTGCGCCATGGAGATCGAGGCGTTGTATTTGTAGTTGACCGCCGCAGCGATGGCGGCCGCGTCAACGGCTGTCTGCTCATCGCGCTGATCGTGGAAGAGAGCACCGACATCGGTGGCGAACCCCACAAATCCCATCAAGAGCACCATGCTGAGTGCGGCTAGCACCAGCACTTGTCCGCTGTCGTCTTTGAAGATTTTCATTGCCGCTCCTGGCGCGCTGCACTGACCTCTTGCCCCATGGCGCTTTCGGTTCAACTGCGTGTCCTGTCCACCGTGTACGCCAGGATTGCTCTTGTGTTTCTAGAAGCACCAGCCGGCCTGCTTGCTCTCTAGGGCTGGTGGGAGCACTCACCTAAGTGACGACACGGGGGAAATTTCGCATAAACCGCACGCACTTGATACAGCACGCACTTGTACCGACCATTGTCACCTCCTCTGCCGGCTGCCGAAAGATGGCGAAAGTTACCGGAAGGGTAACCAAAGGGGCAGAAACCACTGTTACCAAAAGGGGTAGTGCAGTGAAGAGAGACGCAGGCTTGATGTTGAGATCTGCACTCTCTATGTATCGGTAGTTTCACACTTTTCGATAGCCGTCTGCCGCCAGGCAAGTTGCGCGGAGTTTTGTAACATGTTTAATTGTCAACTACATATGCGATGCGACGAGCCGGACGGTGGAGCGCCGGCGGATTTATTGGCCGGCCCGTGAGGCGGGAGACGCCCGGAAATGGTTATTGAAGACGGTAGTGCAGGCCAGAAAAGGCAATTTCCGCGCGATTCAGGGCTATTGCGAAATAATTTGGGTCGAGGTGCTGCTGACGGTGAAGGACTCCCGACTCCAGAAGGGAATACTCAGCGGGAAGTCGTAGGAAACAACCACCTTGATCTGATTGCCCGGGGCATTACACGTGACTCCCTCATCGCAGGAGGTCCAGGTGGAAGTGGAGGTGTTATACGACGCCGTAAAGACCTTCACGGTCATGCGTTCTGCAGAGTTGATGCCGGGATAGGCGAGTCCCTTTACATAGTCTGCGATGTCGGACTCTTGGGCAGGGCAGGGGGTTGTGCCGGAGTAGGTGGCACATGCGGAACCGCGGACCATGGCCCAGCGGCTGCCTTCACGGGCCGCCTGAGAGACGGAGTGAAAGATGTAGAAGCCCAGGGAAAAATTGAAGACAGCAAGCAGCAGGAGGAAAAAGATCGAGGAGGCTATTGCAAACTCAACGAGGGCTGCGCCTTCGTCGTTCCCCATCGCCTTATATTTCGGCCCTGGCGCCGCAGCGTGGCCGGAAGACTGCATGGAATTGCGATTTCTGGGTTTGAGAAACATCTGCTTGCCCTCCTTCCGATTTGTGGCATTCCGTGTCAATAGCTTCTGCATTGCATGGTCGAATATCCGTGCAGGGTAAATGTGCTGGGAAGAAAGGGAAGATGAATCAAGGGGTCGAAGGTTACGCTTGTCCTGATGGTGACGGCGGTCAGCGCGATGCCCGTGGCGCAGGTGCTGTCGACATAGGCAGATCCGTCGGAACAGCTGTGGGTCTTCCCGATAGGTTCGGCCGTAACGCCGTGGAGGTTGGCGGCATCGGCCTGGGCCGCCAACGTGATTCCGTCGGTATTGTTCATGGTGGAGGGATTTTGCGTGGCGAATTGCGCGGCTGCGTTGGCCGCATTGGAGATCTCAATGGCTGCGTATGCAACACGAGCCAACTCGGCCGCCCCCAGCAAAAGCAGGAGCATGATGGGGATGGTAAGTGCGAGCTCCACGAGCGCCTGACCGGACTCACCGCCGAGGCGCTGCCTAGTCTTTCCGCGATGTTTGAGTCTGCTGTCGCCCATGCTGTTCTTCTCCTGTTTACTCGACAAGTGTCACGACAGTGTTCGGGTCTGTGGTCGGGAACACGGAGGCATAATCGTGAACGGTCATGGTAGCGGTTTTGTCGAAAAGCTGGCCGACGATGATATCGCCCCAAATCGAAATGCCACCGGATTTATCGCCGCCGCTGTCCTGCAGATACAGCAGGGCATCCGGGTTAGGAGCGTAGATCGCTCCGGTGATGTTTCCGGTGGCATTGCCTTTTTGAATTTGAATTTCGGAGCTGTTCGTCGGGGGTTCCATGATGGCGATGCCATTGGTTGGGCCGCCGGTGGGTGCAACCAGGCCGTTGGTCGCCGCTTCTTCCTTTGTCGTGGCGGTGGTATCGCCGAAGGAGACGCCGCCGGTCGGGATGGTCAGGCTTCCGCTGTAAACGTCGAGAGTGACACCTATGCCGGTGACGCTATTTTGCAGCGTGACGCCATCCAGGAAGACGTAGATGCCCGGGCCTAATGTCACATTGCTTAGCGTGACGGGCAGGGGGTAGCAGATTGCTGCAGGGGTTTCGATGCTGGATCCCGAAATGTTGGTACTCCCTGTAAGCGTAATGTTATTGCTTGCAGTTTCCGCCGCGGTGGGGGTGTAGGTAGTACCGGAGGTGTTTCCCTGGACGCCGTTCAGTGTCCACGAATAGGAGCCGTTACAGCCACCATTATCCGGAGTGGGGCCGGAGATGCCGCCATAGGGGTCGCTGATGGGGGTGTCCGTGTAGGTTATCGGAGCAGGCGTACTATCCCCGGTATGCCCGCCAGCGCCACCATTTACGGCAATCCACCCTGCGGTGAGCGTGCCTGCACCTCCGGTGAATTGCAGTGCACTGTCGCTGGTGGAGTTGATCTCAATGCCGCAGCCCGGCGCATCGACGTTAAAAGATCCCTGTAAATCCATGGCGGAGTCGGCATACGGATTCAAGATGTATATGCAGCCCTGGCTTGGAGCGCCGCTGATTGTGGCCACCGCTCTCGCCGTCACATCGACGGTATGAAAGCCGAAGAGGGACATGAAAATTGTGTTGCGGGGCTGAGTGAGAATGACCTCGACAAACCTGTTTGTCTGGTTTGGGCCGTTCTGCGGCGGAACATTCACTGTAAAGCGGCTGAGGTCTGTTACGCCGTTGGCTGTGGCAGCAGCTTCAGCGGCGGCCCGCGCCATCAACGTTGAGACGTTGTATTTGTAGCTGAGTGCCGCGGCAATGGCCGCTGCGTCCACGGCGGTCTGCTGATTCCGCTTGTCGTGGAAGAGAGCGCCGACGTCTGTGGCGAACCCCACGAATCCCATCAGGAGAATCATGCTGAGGGCGGTAAGTACCAATACCTGCCCCTTGTCGTCTTTGAAGAATCTCATTGCCGCACCTCACGGTCCGTCACGGCTGGTTGCGCCATGGCGTGATCGGTCTAACTGTGAGCCCGTTCGTCCCTTGCGGCAGGATCGGTTGTGCGCATCCGTGAGCGCCGGCGCTCTGACTGCCCCTGCAGAAGTGGAACAGCATTTACCGGCGATAACGATGCGGTTGAGTTCATGTACAAACCGCGTCCGAAATGAGAAGTCTCCTCCTTCCCCTCATGTAGGGTCTATTCTTGTCCGGTTTTATTGACGGCGATAGAGTTTTCGGGCCGCGTATAGATCGCCAAAGTTACCTTGCCGGTAACTTAAGACAGGAAAACTGAAGTTACCTGCCTGAGCCAGACATCCACGCAGGGAGCCTTTCCAGTGAGCATCTGCGCTGAAGCCGGCCTTCGGGGGGACATGAGAGATCAGGCCGGAACACCGGCTGCCGGTTGCCTTTAGGGTCTGTTAACACTACCAGGACGGTGGCGACAGGAGCCAATTTTTCTCAGTTCGAGGAGCGAGGAGCGACGCATACCGGGTGTCCGCTAGCGACGACCGACGAAGAAATGAGGGAAATTGGCCCCGTCCCGGAGGGTTGCGACGAAAATCGAGCCATACTTCGTTCTCGTCCTCGACTGTGGGCCCGCCACAGCCTTCGGACTCCGCCTCGTCTTGCCCGATTTTCGCTCGCAACGCCATCCGTTCTGGTAGTGTTAACAGACCCTAATAGCCTTGTGCGACCAACCAGCTTGCGGTGAGTTCTGTTGCGGATTGCTTTGCTGCCTGCATCTGCGCGGCGGCGAGCTTCACCAGGACGTCAGCTTCCACGTTGACCGGCGCACCAATGGAGAGCGCGTGCAGGTTGGTTCGCCAGTAGGTGAGGGGAAGAATGGCGATGGTGATGGTCTCGCCGTCAAAGGCGGCGATGGTGAGGCTGATGCCTTCCACGGCGACTGAGCCTTTGTGGACCATCCATGGGCATACCGTTTCGGGAACACGGACCTTGAGCGTCCAGTCTGTGGTTTCGCGGTTGAAGGCCGGGTTGGACTGAGGGACTACGGGGTCCAGGGCGGTCATGACGCCGCAGCCGTCCACGTGTCCCTGAACGATGTGGCCTCCGAGCGGGCTTCCGGCGGCGGTGGGCAACTCGAGGTTGACTTTGGAGCCAGGCGCCAGAGAGCCGAGCGAGGTGCGGTCGAGAGTTTCCTGAGCCAGGTCGGCATGGAAGTAGGTGGGGTCGAGGTCGAGCGCGGTGAGGCATACACCGGAGATGGCGAGCGAGTCGCCCTCGCGAAGACGGGCGGCGATACCGGGCGCCTCGACGGTGAGGCGGCGGACTCCGCCGCGGTCAGTGAGGCTCACGATGGTGCCTGTCTGCTCAATAATGCCTGTGAACATGGTTGTATTTTAAGGGATCAGGGGACAGGGATTGCGGATTCGTTACCGTTCGGGTGGATGTGCGGCTCTGCGGTCGAAATGGGGATTTCTTTGGCTGGGGAGGGTCACAACTTCAGGGCAACGCCTTGTTCGCATATTTCGGTGAGCGTTGATAGCAGGTTGGTGACACCGAGGAGATCGCGAATCTGCTTGCCAAGATTGATCAACTGGAAGCGGCAGCCCGCCGCTCTGGATGAGCCATAAAGGCGAACAACTGTGCCCAGGCCCATGCTGTCCATGTGCGACAACTCGGTCAAGTCAAGCACAACATACTTGCATTCATGGATGAGGGGAGTGACTTTCTTGATGAGAAACTGGCATACTCCCGTCACCAGCCGCCCACTGCAGTGGACAATTGCGGCGTCGCCTTTGTGCTCAACTCGGACAGTGAGAGAGTTTGCAGGTGCTTCGTTTGTCATGGCCGTCATTCTCCGGGGATAGAGATGGGCGGGGGAAATGTGCGCGATGATCTTCTCACATCGCCGAGACGTTGAACACAATTTTCTGCGGGAAAGGAGGGACGCGGGGCTATTTCGGATTAATGAATCGGGCTGGGGATCCGCGCGGCCGATTCTGGAAAAGTGTCTTGCTGCAGGGACTGCCGGTGCGGGCTCTCAAGTGAGAAGGTCCGAATTGAATTTACCGCACCGGAGGCAAGAAGGAAGGTTTGTGATCGATTTTGATTCGTAAACGGTTTTCTAGTTGGCGCCTTCTTCCAACGCACTTTCTGCATTGAGGGCGGGGACGCTGGTGAGTGTGCGGTACTTCATGAAGAGATTTGCGCGCCAGTGGACAATCATCCCGAAGGCCAGCACAAAGAACAGACCGCCCGTCTGCTCGAGGGTAAGGTAGGCGTCAAAGAACCCGCGGGCAAAATAGCGTACGAGGGCCAGGACGACAACCACTGCGAAAAAGGCGCCGGAGCGCTTCATCATGATTACGTCGCCTTCGCGGCGGAGACTGGAAGTGGCCGTAAGCGGAAAGGCGAGCAGGGTGGCGCCTATGGCAAACGCGCCAAGGCCCCAGAGCCAGGGAAAGCGAAAGGCGGGGACAAAGAACATGGAGAAGCCGGTGGACATGCCCAGTGGGGGGAAGAGGAGCTTTTTTGCGGTCACGGCGGTGCGGCCCTCGCGTACGCGCCAGAAAAGCACGCCACAGAGGCCTACAACCGAGACAACTGCCGTGATTTCGGTAGATGAAGTCATTATGAAATACCCCTTATGAATAGGATCACACGTCAGGCGGGCCGGGGAAAGGCCCGGGTTAGCTGTTGATTTGACGCTGTGGGGATGAGCTTCGTTGCATGGACGTTGCCGGGACAGGTCAGGGAATGCAGCGCGGAAAGAGACGGACGGGCGACTATGGGATAAATCTTCTGGATAGAACAGTCGCCGCACTGACTCGGTGCTTTTTGTGCACCGGTCAGGTGTGGCGGCTTGTGGTTGGCAGGCCTGTGCCCGGTACTACTTGAAGAGAGCCAGGTTGATACCGTCGGCCATGGCTTTGTAGCCGGCGTCGTTGGGGTGCAGGTGATCGCCGGAGTCGTAGGCCGGGTTGAAGCGAAGCGGATGCGCGGGATCGCGGGTGATCTTGTCGAAATCGATCACGGCGTCGAAGGTGCCGCTGGTGCGGATCCAGTCGTTGACGGCCTCCCGCACCTGCTCGCCCTTCTCGCTGTAATAACCGGCGCCCTGATAGGGGGTGAGGGTTGCACCGTAAGCCTTCATGCCGTGCTGATGAGCCTGGACGGCGATCTGCTTGAGAGCTTGCTCGAGTTGGTGAGCGTCGATGTCGTCCTCGGGTGCAGTGAGGCGGTGGAGGCGGCCTATGTCGTTGATGCTTTCAAGGACGATGACGTAGCGGGCGCCGTTCTGCGCGATGACGTCACGGTCAAGGCGGGCCAGTGCGCTGGGTCCTACACCGTCGTTGAGCACGCGATTGCCGCCGATACCTTCATTGAGCACTCCAATGTGGTGGAGGTCGTCATTCGCCTGGAGACGTTTGGCAAGATCGTCGGGCCAGCGGTCATTGCCGTTGCGCGTGGAGTGAGCGCCGTCCGTGATGGAGTCACCGAAGGCGACGACGGTTTTGGAGCCTTTGACGGCGTTGACGTCCACGCCGTCGAGGAAGTACCACGACTCGATTTTGGTGGGCTGAGTGAGCGAAATGGCGGCGGACTGGTCGCCCTCGGCAAAGTAGTTGTCCTGATCTGCGAAGGGATGGTAGGTCTCAGCGCGCATGACTTGCGAGGGAATGTAGAAACTGACGGCCAGATTGGAGAGCGGAGCTACGTCCATCGAAACTGGATCGGAGTACATGACTGCGCCGGGCGGAATGCTCACGGTGGAGGAACCCTCGAAGGTGAGGGCGTGGTCAGTGCCTGCCTTGATGCTGTCAGCGCCGGCACTGAGCGCCACGTGGGCATCGCGGATGATGAGCTGATCGCGGCCGAACTCGTTGGTGAAGCGGATGCGAATCTGCGAGCCGGCTGCGGAGGTATGCACGATCTCACGCAGCGTAGTTCCGCAGAAGGGATGAACGCTGAAGCCGAATTCGGCCAGCATCGGGGAAGCAGCCCACGTCCCCGACCATTGCAGTCGCGGTGAAGATTGCGCATTACATGTTCCGCTTGCCGCGAGCAAGAATGCGGTGATTGAGACAAGGCCCAGACAACGCTTTAACATCAATTCAAATCCTCCAGATAAGATCTGCCATTTGTGCCGAACGAAGTCTATCACGCAGGGTCTATCGTGCAGACCGAATGCAGCTTGCGCGTTTGGTGCATGCGGATGAGCTCACCGATGCGGTGGCCGAGTTGATTTGGTGTTGGCCGGAGTTGCGATGAAGGATCGCGAGAGTGGCGAAATGAGCCGGTTGTATACTGGAGCCTCTCAAAAGCTCGCAGGGTTGAGATCTTCCCCGGGGGTAAGGAAAATGAACAACCAAAGTGCTCGCAGGGCCTGTGGGCTCGCGCTTTTCGCGCCTCTGTTTTTGTCTGTCGTGTTTGCTTTTGCACCGCGGTGTGTGGCACAAGCGCCGGCGAAGAAGGCGGTGAAGACGGAGGCGGACCTTCCGCGGTTCAACTACAAGGTGAGCGGAACAGCGACGGAACTGCTGCAGTCCAACGACGCTACGTTTGGGGCATTCGCGGCGAAGGTGAAGGCAGATGTCGACTCGGTTTTCAGGAATTACGACATTCAGGATCATGCCGCAATGCGCGATCTGCTGGGTGTGCGCCTGGATTTGCAGTTGCTCGCCGGCGACAACGCTGCGGCGCTTGCAACCATTACAAAGCTGCGTGGATTTGAAGATAAACCCGATGCCAAGTTGATGGCTGGATTGGTGACCAGGGCCATGATTGAGGCGCAAAAGGCAACGGGGCACACCTCCGGCGAGGAATACTTGCAGGCTTTTCAGGAGGCTTACACGGCAGAGATCAAGCCGCTGCCGTGGTCTGTTGTAGGCACCAGCATCAAGCAGCAGAAAAGCAGCGCAGAAATTCTGACACCGGCACTGGTCATGGGCAGCGTGAAGGCTCAAATTGAGCCGGCGGTGGCCAAGTCACATCAGCTCAGTAATGATCTGGCTTGGGGACTGATCTCGGATCGGCTGCTGCTAAAGCGCGAAATTCCGCTGATGCCGGCTATGCGTGCTGTGCTTGCGGAGGAAGTGGCGGCGAACAATGTGGTCAAACCGGACATTTGGGCGGCGCGCGACGTGACACTTACCAAGGCGGACAAGCTGACGCCTGTGAATGTGGCCATCTGGGATTCGGGGACGGATCTGTCGCTGTTTCCGGGGCGCGTGTACACCGTTCCTCATCCAGGACCCCATGGCGATGCACATGACATTGCATTCGACCTGAAGGGCTATCCAACGCACGGATACCTATTACCGCTGACGCCGGCTCAGAAGAAGGAGTATCCAACAATGGTTGGCTACCTGGAGGGATTTTCTGATCTGGAGATCTCGATCGACAGTCCCGAGGCGGCTGCGCTGCGGAAGAAGCTTGCACACTTGCCGGCGTCCGAGATGCCGGATTTTATCCAGAACATTGAACTGTTCGCCAATTACTCGCATGGAACGCATGTGGCGGGGATTGCGGCGCGAGGTAATCCGGCGATTCGGCTGGCGGTGGGCCGGATCACGTTTGACTGGCACAACGTTCCGCTGCCGCCCAGTAAGCAGCTCTCAGAACGCGACGCCAAAGACTACCAGGCGTATGTGAATTGGTTCCGCGCCAACCACATCCGTGTTGTGAATATGAGCTGGGGCGGGGGGCCGCAGGATTACGAGGTGGCTCTGGAAAAGAATGGCATGGGCAAGAATGCGGCCGACCGCAAGGCCATTGCGGAGAGGCTCTTCGCCATTGAGCGGAAAGGTCTTTACGACGCCATCAAGAGCGCGCCGGAGATTCTGTTCGTTTGCGCGGCGGGCAATTCAAACAGCAACAGCAGCTTTGACGAGACCATCCCATCTTCGTTCAAGCTGCCGAACCTTTTGACGGTGGGAGCTGTGGACCAGGCGGGCGACGAGGCCAGCTTTACCAGCTATGGGCCCACAGTGCGCGTGGATGCCGACGGCTATGAAGTGCAGTCGGAGGTGCCCGGGGGAAAGAAGCTGCGCATGTCAGGGACATCAATGGCGTCACCGAACACGGTGAACCTGGCGGCCAAACTGATTGCGCTCGACCCGAAGCTGACGCCGGAGCAGACGATCCACCTGATTGTTGCCGGTGCCACGACCAGCAAGGATGGGCGACGCCATAATATCGATCCAAAGCGATCTGTGGCGCTGCTGAAGCAGATGATGAACTAGGCGGGGCATAAGGGGTAGTGAATGCCTCTGAGGCTCCGTGGCCGGGATGAACCACAACCATTCCAAGACGGTTCTTCAGACGACTGGCATGTGGTGGAAAATTATCGCTCTTTCTTCGCCTTTTCACGGTAAATTCAGTTATGCTGTTCTGGCACCATGGGAGGTTGCAGAATGGATTATCAAAAAGACTTGATCTCTGAATTTGACCGCGAAGCAGCCAAGACACGCAAAATCTTTGAAGCCATTCCTGACGGAGCGGATTTCAACTACAAACCGCACGAAAAATCGATGCCCTTTGGACGGCTGGTTGGGCATGTCTCCGATATGACGGGTCATTGGGCAATGTTGACGTTGACCCAGGACAAGCTCGATCTTCCCGCCGACCACAAGTGGGAACAGTACATTCCAGAGAGCCGCGCGGCGCTCCTGGAGAAGTTCGACCGTGAGCTGCCGGAAACGCGCAAGGTGCTGGAAGGCACGACGCCGGAGAAGTGGGATCAGCACTGGCAGTTCATCTTCGGCGGGCAGAAGTGGATCGACGAACCACGGCACCAGGTCTTCCGCGATATGGTGTTGAACCACATGATTCATCATCGGGCGCAACTGGGTGTGTATATCCGGCTGCTGGGAGGCAAACTGCCGGGGATGTATGGGCCTTCGGCCGACGAGATGTAAGAGAGGCAGGGAATAGGGATCGGGGAGTAGCGATCCGAGGCCGAGCTTGGAGCTTTTAGATGCGGTGAGTTTCGTGATGTGGGCGGTATGCATCGCGGCTAAAGCACCAGGTAGATGAGATCGTTGCATCCTGCGAAATCGCGCTAAAGACACGAAGTGGCCATGGAGTCTAACCTTGCTCCATGGCCTTTTCCTTTCCGAAGATATATCCAATTCTTGATGTCTCGATCCTTCCTGCGACCGGACGCGCGGAGTTTTTGCGCGGGCTGGGTGAGGAGCTTGCCGAGGCAGGCGTAACGCTGCTCGAGTATCGCAACAAGACCGGCGGGGACGCCGAGATTCTGTCCGATGCGGCGGTGCTGCGGGTGGCGATGCCGGCACCGCAGGTCAGGCTGATTCTGGATGACCGCGCGGACCTGGTTGCACAGGCCGGATTCGATGGTGTGCATGTGGATGCGGGCGATGTGTCTCCGACGGAAGCTCGGCGGATCGTGGGTCCTGCCCGCATTGTGGGAACATTTGGTGGCGGCGACGCGTTTTTGCCAGGGGTTCTGGAGGCGCCGGTGGATTATCTGGCTGTGGGGCCGGTGTATCGCACGACGACGAAGCAGACGGATAAGGCCCCGATTGGGCCGGAGGGAGTGCGCAGGATGCGCGAAGTGGCCGGGCCGGATCGTGTGCTGACCTGCGCGGCGGGGATCACGCTGGAGACGGCGCCGCTGGTGCTTGCCGCTGGGGCGAGCTCCGTTGCTGTTTCTGCGGCAATCTTCCACAATTCCGATCCGGCGGCGGAGTTCCGGCGGTGGATGACGCAGTTGGGGTGAGCAGCGATTAGGGAAGTTAGCAGGTTTGACGGAATTCGAGGCGGACAGTCGTTGAGGGTGAAAAGGCGGCTGCAACGAGAAAACAGAAGACAAGCGCGGCAAAATCGGGTAGAACCTCTAAAGGTGCAGACCCCAGATATTGTTCCCAGCCAGAAAGCCTCGACTCCGGGCGATGCGCCGCGGATGTCGCAGACGCTTGGTCTTTTCAGCTCAACCGCCATCGTGATGGGGTCGATGATTGGCTCCGGCATTTTCATTGTGGATGCCGACATCGCCCGTCTCACCAAATCTCCAGCGCTCTATCTGGGAGCGTGGGTTATCACCGCAATCATGACCATGATTGGCGCGCTCAGCTACGGCGAGCTTGCGGCGATGATGCCCAAAGCCGGCGGCCAGTACGTGTACCTGCGCGAGGCACTGGGACCGCTATGGGGATTTCTCTTTGGGTGGACGCTGTTTCTTGTGATTCAGACGGGCACCATCGCAGCCGTGTGCGTGGCATTCGGGAAATTTCTTGGTGTTTTCTTTCCGTCTATTTCCAACACACACTGGATCTGGCACATCGCTCACGTTCCGGCCTGGCGCGTGGGACCGATGGAACTGGGCAACATGGATATCGGCCTCAACACCGCCAATCTTGCTGCCATTCTCGTCGTCGTCTTCCTCGCCATCGTGAATATCTTCGGCGTGCGCCTGGGCGCGATGATCCAGAACATCTTCACTTCTGCCAAGGCGCTCTCACTGGCGGCGCTGGTCGTGGTGGGTTTCACGATTGGGCGCAGCGTCGAGGCGTGGAACGCGAACTTCGGGCCGGGATGGAGCGAGTTCTGGCGGAATGCGGGGTGGCACTCGCAGCATCCAGTGCAGGTGGGCGTGGGCGGGCCCATTGCGCTGGTGAATGTGTTTGTGATTCTGGCCGTGGTGCAGGTGGGCTCGCTGTTTTCTGCCGATGCATGGAACAACATCACGTTCACGGCCGGGGAGGTAAAGAACCCGCGGCGCAATATTCCGTTGTCGCTGATCTTTGGATGCGGCTTTGTGCTGGTGGTGTACTTCCTGGTGTCGCTGGCGTACATGCTGGTGCTGCCCATGCATGGCGATCCGCATGGCGCGACGGTGATGACGCGCGGCATCCAGTATGCAGCCGAGGATCGCGTGGCAACTGCGGTACTGGCGGCAATTTTCCACTCGGCTGGTGCGTGGCTGATGGCTGGGGCGATTCTGATTTCTACATTTGGCTGTGCCAACGGCATGACGCTGGCGGGGGCGCGCGTGTACTACGCCATGAGCCGCGACGGGCTGTTCTTCAAGCGCGTGGGCAAGCTGCATCCGCGCTATAAGACGCCGGTGGCCGGACTCATTGTGCAGGGCGTGTGGACGGTGCTGTTGTGTGTCTCGGGATCGTATGGCCAGTTGCTGGACTACATCATTTTTGCAGAGCTTGTGTTTTACATTCTGACCATCTCGGGATTGTTTGTGTTGCGCTTCAAACGGCCCGATGCGCCGCGGCCTTACAAGGCGTGGGGCTATCCGCTGTTGCCGGGGCTTTACATCGCCATGGCGGCGTGGATCTGTTTAGTATTATTGCGGTACAAGCCCCAGTACACGTGGCCGGGACTGGCCCTGGTTTTGCTCGGGATTCCGGTGTACCTGTTCTGGTCGCGCCGATCGGCGGGTGAAGCGAGGCCGGAAGCGGAAGTTTCTTCCTGAGGCGAAGGCCTTCGCGTTTTCAGACGGAAGCGCGCTACGCAAGAAGCGGGACACGCAGAAAAATCAATCTGGAGAGAGGAACTGCATGGCGAGCAGGCTTTTTGCAACCAAGCCCATCAGCACGATTCTGGCGGAGGCCTCCGATGCCAGCGAGCACTCATTGAAGCGCGCGCTGGGACCAATCAACCTGATTACGCTGGGCATCGGCGCGATTATCGGCGCGGGCATCTTTGTACTGACAGGCACGGCGGCGGCTCAGTTTGCAGGACCGGCGATTGTGCTTTCATTTGTGATTGCCGGCGTGGGATGCGTGTTTGCGGGGCTGTGCTACTCCGAATTCGCCTCGATGATTCCGATTGCCGGCAGCGCCTACACCTACGGCTACGCAACCATGGGCGAGTTGGTGGCGTGGATTATCGGCTGGGCGCTGGTGCTGGAGTACGCGTTTGGAGCGGCGACGGTGGCAGTGGGCTGGAGCGGCTATGTAACCAGCCTGCTGGGCTCCTTCGGTGTGGCGCTGCCATTCAACCCCACACCTGCAGTTGCGGTCACGCTCTTCGGGCATCCGCTCTCGGCACATGTGGATGTCTTTGCTCTGTCCGCGATTATTGTTATCACCGTCATCCTCGTGGTGGGCGTGCGCGAGTCGGCGAACTTCAACAGCGCCGCAGTGATCGTGAAGGTTTCGGTCTTATTCATCTTCATTGGGCTGGCCACGGTCTTTGCCTTTGCAAATTGGCACCACATGGTCGCGAACTGGCATCCGTTCATCCCGAAGAATCTGGGGCATTTCGGACAGTTTGGATGGTCGGGAATTATGCGCGCGGCCGGGGTGGTCTTCTTTGCCTACATCGGGTTTGACGCGGTCTCCACTGCAGCGCAGGAGGCGAAGAATCCGCAACGCGATTTGCCATTCGGCATTCTCGGTTCGCTGATCATCTGCACCATTCTCTACATCATCGTCTCCGGTTTGCTGACCGGGCTGAAGCCTTACACTTCATTGAACGTCGCGGCGCCAGTGGCCGAAGGCGCGGCGGCGATCGGGGTGAAGTGGGGCGTGTGGATGATCGACATCGGAGCGATTGCCGGGTTGGCATCCGTGATGCTGGTGATGCTGCTGGGGCAGTCGCGCGTGCTGTACACGATGTCGCACGACGGGCTGTTCTGGGGCTGGGCGAGCAAGATTCATCCGAAGTTTCGCACGCCTTACATCACTTCAATCGTGGTGGGTACATTTGTGGCGTTTCTGGCCGCGTTCTTCCCGATTGCGTTCCTGGGTGAGCTGGTGAGCCTGGGGACGCTGCTGGCATTCACGATTGTGTGTCTGGGCGTGTGGGTGATGCGCGTAAGGCAGCCGGATGTGCATCGACCGTTCCGCACGCCGTGGGTACCGGTGGTGCCGATCTGCGGGATGCTTGTGGCCCTGGCACTGATGCTGTCACTGGATGCGCCGGCGTGGATCGGGTTCGGGAGCTGGCTGATTGTGGGGCAGATTATTTACTTCACCTACAGCCGGAAGCACAGCAAGGTGCAGCGGGAACTGGCGGCGAAGGAAGCGGATGCGACCACGCGGTAGTGAACGGTGAGAGGTATCGCCGTTTCCACCAGGGACGGGAACGATGCGGGCGCGTCCCCGAGTAACGCGCCCCAACCCACGAGCTAAAAACTGAGAGCGATCTTTACGCAGCCGTCTTCGCGCAGAACTCGTCGAAAGCGCGGATGAGTTCGCCGGCGATTTGCTGCGCTGTGGCCTGCTCGATGATGTAACGCTGCATCAGGTAGACGAGCTTGCCATCGCGAAGGATGGCGACCGCGGGCGAGCTTGGCGGATTGCCCTCAAAATAGCTGCGGGCGCGCTCGGTAGCTTCGCGGTCCTGACCGGCAAAGACGGTGATCTTGTGGTCGGGCTGGTTGGTAGCATTGGCCAGCGCCAGCCGCAAGCCGGGGCGCATCTTGCCTGCTGCACAGCCGCAGATGGAGTTGACGACCACGAGCGTGGTGCCGGGCTGGGCCACGGCAGTGTCCACTTCTTCTGCAGTGCGGGTTTCTGTAATGCCGGCGCGGGTCAGTTCCTCGCGCATGGGGATGACCATGATTTCTGGATACATGTAGGTTTGCCTCCGGCAGGGGAACTGCCTAAGGCTATTTTAACGGCTCTGTCGCGAAATGTGCTGGTGTAGCCTTGAATCGATGAACTTCAAGGAAAATGAGCCGCTTGCGCCGTTCACAACGCTGGGAATTGGCGGGCCGGCGCGGTGGTTTGCCGAGGCCGCGAGTGAGGCGGAGGTTGCCGAGGCGACGGCGTGGGCTCACGAGCGCGGAGTGCGGCTCCTTGTGCTGGGCGGCGGCAGCAACCTGCTGGTGGCGGATGCGGGATTCGACGGTTTGGTGCTGCACATGCGGCTGCGCGGGGTTGCGGCGGAAGATGCGGGGGGCGAACGCTTATACCGGGTGGCGGCGGGCGAGGACTGGGACGCTTTCGTGTCTCGCGCGGTTGCGGAGAACTGCGCGGGCATCGAGTGCCTGGCGGGAATTCCGGGGACGGCTGGCGGCACGCCGGTGCAGAATGTGGGCGCTTATGGGCAGGAGGTAGCTTCGGTCATCGGCCGCGTGCGGGCCTTCGATCTGGAGCGGCGCGAGTTTGTTGAGTTCTCGGCGGCGGAGTGCGGATTTTCATACCGGCGGAGCCGTTTCAATTCAGAAGATCGCGGGCGCTACGTGGTGACGCGGGTGGATTACCGATTGAGGCCTGGAGGTGCGCCCACCATCGCCTATCCCGATTTGCAGCGGGCGATTGGCGGGAGTGGCACAACAAATCGCCAGCCGGCACTGGCCGAGGTTGTGGCTGCGGTGCGCAGGATTCGGCAGACGAAGGGGATGCTGCTGGTGGAAAGCGATGCGGATTCGAGGAGCGCCGGGAGTTTCTTCAAGAATCCAGTGATTGCAGAGGAGCGCTTGACGGAGATTGCCGCGCGCGGCGCCGCACCTCCCAGATTTACTGCGGGTCCTGGGATGGTGAAGGTGCCGGCGGCATGGCTGATTGAGCACGCGGGTTTCACGAAGGGCTATGCCATGGGCCCGGCGGGCATTTCGACACGGCACACGCTGGCGCTGGTGAATCGCGGCGGTGCTACAGCGGCTGAGATTCTGGCGCTTGCCGATGCAATCTCCACTGCTGTTGAAGAGCGGTTTGGCATCCGACTGGAGATGGAGCCGGTGATGGTCGGCTTCTAAAGCGAACCGAGCCGGCCGAGGAGCCGATCTCGCTCGGCGGCGAGAACTTCATTTACAGGACCCTGGGCGACCATGCGGCCTTCGCGAAGAAGCGCGACCTCGGCGTCAATGGCGAAGGCGTCGGCGGCTTCGTGCGTGACCATGACAGTGTGCACGTTATGCTCGCGGAGCCAGAGCTGCAGGCGGGCAAGAAGGGCGTCGCTGGCGGCGCCGTCGAGAGCGGAGAAAGGCTCGTCGAGCAGCAGAAGGCGTGGGCGTGGCGCCAGGGCGCGGGCCAAAGCCACGCGCTGCGCCTGACCGCCGGAAAGGTCCTGCGGGCGGCGGTGGGCAAGCTCAGTTGCACCAGCCAACTCCAGCATTTCCTCCACGCGGCCGGCGCGGCCGGCACGGTCCATGTGGGCGAGGCCGTAAGCCACGTTGGATGCGACGCTCAGGTGAGGGAAGAGCGCGGGCTGCTGCGTTACGAGCGAGGTGTGGCGGCGGCCTGGCGCGGTCCAGGTGCGGCTGGAGGCATCGGTGAGGGTGCGGTCATCGAGCGTGACGCGGGCGACTTCGCCTGCGCCGTGACGGGTACGGTCGAGGCCGGCGAGGAGGCGGACGATGGTGCTTTTGCCGGAGCCGGAGGGACCGAAGATCACGGTCCAGGCGGAGGTGAAGCGGCACTCGACCTGAAGATGGAAGCTGCCGCGACGGGTATCGAGTGCGAATTCAAGCACGGCGGCCTCCGCGGGAGGTTTCGCGTGCCTGGCCGGTGGCGTAGATGGCGGCGAGCGCAACGACACTGAAAGAGAGCAGCACGGCGGCGGTGCGGTAGGCGGCAGCGTAGTCGAAGTTCTCCACCTGGTTGTAGAGGACGATGGAGAGCGTGCGCGTGGCGCCCGGGATGTCGCCGCCGAGCATGAGGACTACGCCGAATTCGCCCACAGTGTGCAGAAAGCTGAGCACCACGGCAGTGAGCATGGAACGGCGGGCGAGGGGAACGAGGACTGTCGAGACGAGGCGCACAGGGCCGGCGCCGAGGAGGCGGGCGGCGTCTACGAGCGCGGGGTCAATTGCGGCGAATCCGGCGACCATGGGCTGCACGGCAAAAGGCAGGCTGTAAATGGCCGAGCCGACAACCAGTCCGGAGAAGGAGAACGCCAGCGGATGGCCGAGAATGGCGATGATGCCGCGGCCGAATGCTGTGCGCGGGCCGAGCAGAACCAGCAGGAAGAACCCCAGGACGGTGGGCGGAAGAACCAGCGGGAGCGTGGCGAGGGCCTCAAGCAAGGCAAGCCAGCGGCTACGGCCGAGCACGAGCAGCGCGGCCAGAGGCACGGCGACAGCAAGCAGAATCGCCGTGGTGAAGGTCGCCAGCCTGAGTGTGAGCCAGAATGCTTGCCAGTCCATAGGTTCTGGTGAACAGGGTAACAGTGGAAAGTGGGCAGTTTATAGCTGTCAGCTCTCAGCCTTCAGCTTTTAGCCTGTTTGCAGCTATGCGAGTTGCATCGGCTCTTTCTTCTGGCGCTCTAAACTGAATGCCGAAGGTGGATCGCCGTATGCCTTCACTATCTACTGATCACTCTTCACTGGTGTCAGGCCGCGCTTGGCCATCTCGGACTGGATCGGTGGCGAGAGGAGAAAATCGAGCAGCTTGTGCGCAGCGGTACGATGCCGGGAATTCTTTACTACGATGGCGCCCTGCTTGATGGGCGGATAGAGATTGCGCGGGATGACGTAGTAAGAGCCGATGGACGAGAGCGTGGGAGTGAGGGCCGAGGTGAACGAGATCAGGCCGGCCTGCGCGTTGCCGGAGTCGACGAACTGCGCGGCCTGGCCGATGTTCTGAGCGGTGACGATGCGGCTTTTGAGTGCGCTGTAGAGTTTGAGGCTCTTGAGTGCGGCGACGGCGGCGCGGCCGTAAGGCGCCTGGCGCGGGCTGGCGATGGCTAGCGTCTTGAGCGCGGGGTTGTGCAGGAGCGCGATTGAGGGCGGGGGAAGGTGCGAGTCATTTCGGGTCCAGAGGACGAGCGTGCCCTCAGCGTAGGTGATCGGCGTGGCGGAGTCGGCTGCGCCGGCGGCAACGAGGCGTTTCGGATAGCCGAGATCGGCCGAGAGAAACAGGTCAAAGGGTGCGCCGTTGAGGATCTGTGTAGTAAGAACGGCGGAGGCCTTGTAAGTTGCCTGGGCGCGGATGCCAGTTTGCCGCTGAAACTGCGCAAAGATGGGCGGCAGAACCGGCTCGAGATCGGCGGCCGCGGCAACACGCAACGGCGTCTGAGCATGCAGCAGCGGCAGGCAGGCGACGGCGAGAAGGAAGCAGAGCAAAGTACGCAGCTTCAACAGGCTTGAACCTCCACAGCGGGGAGCAAAAACCGCCGTACACTGGTAGGCTAACACCAGGGATGAACGACAACTTACACCAATTGCGTTGTATCGGATGCAGTGCGCAGATCAAGGGCGCGGAGGCCCAGCCGGACTTCCGCTGCACGGTCTGCGGCGAGCTTTTTGAGGTGGAATATCCCGGCTGGCAGCAGCGGAAGGGGCCGGATCGGCCCAATCCCGGCGCGCTGAAGTGGCTCTGGCGAGAGCGCCGCTGTTCGGCGGAGAGCCTTGATCAGTCGGGCGTGTGGCGCTATCGTGAGCTGCTGCCGATACTGGACAACTTTGGCAATGCTGTGACCCTCCGCGAGGGCAATACCCCGCTCTATCACCTGCCGCGCGCGGCCAAAAGTCTGGGCGTTGACCAGCTCTTCGCCAAGCACCAGGGGATGAATCCCAGCGGCTCGTTCAAGGACACGGGAATGACTTCGGCACTGAGCGTGGCGCGCGAGCGCGGATTCGAGTGGGTGGCCTGCGCATCGACGGGGAATACGTCGGCGTCAATGGCGGCTTATGCGGCGCGCGCGGGGCTGAAGAGCCTGGTGTTGATTCCCGATGGAAAGATCGCGTGGGGCAAGTTGTCGCAGGCGATGGATTATGGCGCGATGACCTGCCAGTTGAAGACGGATTTTGACGGCTGCCTGCGCCTGCTGACGCAGATTGTAAAGGAAGCGCCGATTTATCTGCTTAATTCGGTGAATCCGTATCGGCTTGAAGGGCAGAAGACACCGGCCTTCGAGATTGCCGAGGCCTTTGACTGGAATGTGCCGGACCACGTGATTGTGCCCGGCGGGAATCTGGGCAACAGCTCGGCGCTGGGCAAGGGATTTCGCGAGATGCGCGAACTGGGGCTGACGGCGCGAATGCCGCGGATCTCAGTGATTCAGGCGGCAGGTGCGAATCCTCTGGTACGGAGTTTCGAGGGCTCGGGTGGTACGGCACTGGAGCCGGTGGAAGCGCATACGCGCGCTACGGCTATTCGTATCGGCAACCCGGCTTCGTGGCGCAAGGCGGCGCGGGCCATTCAGGAGACAGACGGCTGGTGCCTGGATGTGACCGAGGCGGAGATTGCGATCGCCAAGGCGGAGATCGGCGCCGAGGGTCTGGGCTGTGAGCCGGCTTCGGCGGTAACGCTGGCGGGGCTCAAGAAGCTGCGCGAACGTGGTGTCATTACTTCCGGTGAAACTGTGGTGCTGGTGCTGACCGGGCACACGCTGAAGGATGCGGATTACACCATCGATTTCCATCGTGGAACGCTGCTGGGCGACGACGAGAAGGCCGGCCTGCAAGCGGAGATCGATGGGCTGCGGCGCAACGCAGTGCAGATGGAAGCTTCGGCAGAGGCGGTTCTGACGGCGCTGAAAGGACTGGCGGGATGAGCGGCGCCGCATGGAAGAGCAACGGGCGCGTGCGGCTGCGGCTGCCTGCAACTTCAGCAAATCTGGGGCCGGGGTTCGACGCATTGGCGGTGGCGTTGGACTTTTTCCTGGAGATTGAGGCCGAGCCGGCGGTGGAGTTTTCCATTGCGGCCAGCGGACGCGATTGGGAACGATGCGCGCGGCTGGACGACAACCTGATTCTCGACGCCTACCGTGATCTCCTGACGCAGGAGGGAAAAGAAGTTGTGCCCCTTGCGATCCGGATGGTCAACGGCATCCCGCTGGGGATGGGCTGTGGATCGTCTGCCGCGGGAAGACTTGCGGCGATCGCGCTGGCGGATCACTTCGGACAATTTGGCTGGAGCCCACAGCGAATTATCGACGAGGCGTACCGCCTGGAGGGCCATCCCGATAACGTAGCGGCCTGCTGGCTGGGCGGACTGGTCGCGTCGGCCTGTGAGGGCGGGCAGTTGCGGGTGGCGCAGGTGGAACCCCCGGCTGGGTGGCGGGCGATTGTGGCGCTGCCGGCACACCCGTTGGCGACCAGCAAGGCGCGCGCGGTGCTGCCGGCATCCTATTCGCGCGAGGACGTTGTGGCCAATATTCAGTCGGCATCGCTGCTGGGGCTGGCCTTTGCGCAGGGCCGGGGCGATCTGTTGCGGACGGCGATGAACGACCGCATTCACCAGCCGTATCGGGCTTCGTTCTGCCCGCTGCTTATGCCGATTCTGCCGCTTGCGGGCAAGCACGGGATTTTGGGCGCGGCACTGAGCGGGGCGGGACCGGCGATTCTGGTGGTGATCGACAACGAGGCGCACTTGGACGAGGCATCGGAGGCGATTCGCAAAGCCGCGGAGGATACTCAGGAGATGGAGTTGGTTAGTTGCCGTTTCTTGCCTGCGGAAGCGCATCGGCCGATGGAAATTTGCGGGGGACAAGAGCTGGCGGGAAGCGCAAAAGCAGGCAGAAACAGAGGGGGATAGTCACGTTACTTTTGTCCTGTAAATGTAGCTCCCTGGTTACTCTCCACTTTCGGGTTATCTGATGTGTTACCTAAGTTTACTTGATATTCGGCTCCAGAACACCTAAAGTCGCTCCGTGAGCAGTTCTGGGGGAGGGCTGCTCTAGGCGCCTGTGACCCTTCCCGGGGTCCGGGCGCCTCCTGCTTTTTGGGGGGCTGTTTCTGGCCTGGCAAGCAACTGATGGAAAAGCAAGTTACTATGTGTCGGAATACGACTGGGAGGGAGAGGCCGGCTGGGAAAATGGGTGCAGAGTTTGCGACTTTTGCCCCTGTTGCCGCATCTCAACAGCAACCGGTTCACGTACAATCGGAGATGGCGCAGGAGCCTTAAGGAGGAACATGGCTGGAGCAGGGATTTTGGAAGTAAGCGATGCGAATTTTGACCAGGAAGTGCTGCGGAGCGAGCAGCCTGTTCTGGTGGATTTCTGGGCTGCATGGTGCGGTCCGTGCAAGGCGATTGGGCCGATTGTTGATGGTGTGGCAGAAGCCTACGCCGGCAAACTGAAGGTCACAAAAGTGAACGTGGACGCCAATGGCGCCACGCCGATGCGATACGGGATTCGTGGTATTCCCGCACTGCTGTTCTTCAAGGACGGCAAGGTGGCAGATCAGATCGTGGGGTATGTTCCTCAGGATGTGATTGAGGAAAAGGTGAAACGTCTGCTTGGGTGAGAGGCCATGTTGATGGTCTAGTTACGCACGAAAGTAATCATCTTTATGAAACTTAAGTAGGAATGTGGGGCCCGGCCATAGCGCCGGGTCTTTTTCTTGCCCGCAGGATCCTTAAGCAAAATCCACCCCTCAAGAGCAGAAAATTCCTGCCGATAGCCAATGCGGACGCCTTAGCGTGGGGTCGGGTGTCACGCTGCGGCGCAGAGAGGGTCCATGATTTCTCTGAAAAAGTATCTCGACTCGGATCTTGCGGTTGAGGCCGCTGAAAGCGATGGTGACGAGCAGGGCATTCTTACCGCGGTACTGGCCGCCTACGGATCTGCTCTGCTGGAGATGGGCCGGGCTAGCGTAGAAGCGTGCGCCGGCTCCGGATTGGGGCTCAAGCTGGATCTCGGGGAAGTGCAGGATGAGCTTTCTGTGGAAATGAGCCGCGAGGCGCTGGCGGCTACAGACCAGCATGTGCGGGAGCGGCTGCAAGTGTGGGCTGACAATACGGCACGGCACTATGCGGAGAAGGCTCACGAGGTGAGAGATCTGCTGCTGGTGATGGCGCGAACCGCCGAAGCTGCCGGAGCGCGCGATCAGCGGTGCGCACGGAGGATGCATGATGTAACGGACGGCTTGCGGGCGATTGCCAGCCTGGACGATCTGACTGAGATGCGGGCTTCAATTAAAGTGCGCGCCATGGAACTGAAGGCTTCGATTGAGAGGATGAGCGCGGAGAACAGACAAGCGATCGCCGAGCTTCGCGGACACATTGCCACCTACAAAGCAAAACTGGAAGCCGCGGAAGAGACTGCCTCGCGTGACGCGCTTACCCGTGTACGCAACCGCTTGTACGTTGAAGGTGAAATCGAACGGCGCATGGCTTCGGGCGCGGTCTTTTCGGTGGCGATGCTCGATATCGACGGCTTCAAAGAGGTGAACGATGAGCACGGGCATCTGACCGGAGACGCGCTGCTGAAGCAGTTTGCCGCCGAACTTCAGTCAGTGTGCCGGTCGACGGATACCGTCGGCCGCTGGGGCGGCGATGAGTTTATCGTTCTGCTGGAAAGTGGCCTTGTGGACGCCATGGCGCAGATTGAACGGCTGAAGAAGTGGGTGTGCGGCAACTATGAAGTGCAGGTTCGGATGGGCGTTAAAAGGCTCCAGGTGAAAGCCTCGATCGGCCTGGCGGAATGGCAGCCCGGCGAGAGGGTGGAAGATCTGCTGGCCCGTGCGGACGCCTCCATGTACGAACAGAAAGCGGCTTCGTCTGTGGGCAGCAAAGGCCTACGTGTCTTCAGCAGAAGGAGTACTGCAGCACCTGGCTGCTGCGCATCCTTGTAGGGCGTGTTCACACTATTTCTGATAAAATCGTAATAGATGGTAATCACACCTGCGCAATACGAAAAGATCAAAGATAGCCTGCCGGTACAGCGCGGCAACGTGCGATTGAGCAATTTGACCGTGCTCAACGCGCTGCTTTACGTGGCCGAAAATGGCTGCAAATGGCGCGGTCTTCCCAAGCATTTTGGCAACTGGCACAGCATCTACGTGCGGATGAATCGCTGGGCTAAGAATGGCGTCCTCGACCGCGTCTTCGAGAAGCTACAGCTGGAGCAGATCGTGCGCATCAAGATCGAAGCTTTTTCATTGGACTCAACCATCGTGAAGGTGCATCCGGACGGAACTGGGGCATTAAAAAAAACGGACCCCAAGCCATCGGCAAGTCGCGCGGCGGATGGACCACCAAGATTCATATGGTTGCCGCGAATGCTCGAACGGCCATAATCTTTGCGCTGTCGCCGGGTAACGCACACGATGCACCTTGCGGACGACAGCTGTTGTTGGATCTCGGCCCGATGCCCGAAGGCCTGCCGCTATTGATGGACAAGGCTTACGAGGGCGACGAAACACGGCAGCAAGTTCTGGACTTGCAGATGGAGCCCGTGGTTCCGCCCAAATCGAATCGGGTCGATCCATGGGAGTACAACCAGGAACTCTATAAGAAACGCAACGAGATTGAGCGGCTATTCCGCAGGCTGAAAGGCTTCCGGCGCATCTTCTCGCGTTTCGAGAAACTGGATATAGTCTTTCTGGCATTCCTCTACTTCGCACTCATCGTCGAAGCGCTACGTGTAGTGTGAACACGCCCTAGTAAGTGATGGCGCTGCGCCGCCGGCAGGCCTGATCCATTTTGGGACACACCTCCACTGGTTCCGTTTGCGGAATCCTCTCCAATTCTTTTTTCTCTTCAATCTTGAGTTCCCCACCGCCTCGCGGGAAGGTGGAGGTGGGCCATTTGTTAGTGCACGCTAAGCGGCCCGGAAGAAAAGCGGATTGGGCGCGTCAGGTGAGCGCCGCCGCGGAGAGAGAAAGTATGAGATTGCTGATCGCCGAAGACGACAAGGCCCTGGGAATGTTTCTGAGGCGGGGGCTTGAGGCCGACGGACACCGCGTAAGGGTGACTTTGGATGGCGGAGCGGCAGTAGAGGCCTTCCGTGAGGACCTGCCGGATCTGACCATCCTTGACCTGAACCTGCCGGTGAAGGACGGCGAGAGCGTGCTGGACGAGGTGCGCTTGCTGAACGCCGAGCTGCCAGTGCTGGTGTTGACCGCACGGCAGGAGGTGGAGACGCGGGTGCGCTGCCTGGACTGCGGTGCCGACGACCTGATGACCAAGCCGTTCAGCCTGCACGAGCTGCGGGCCCGCTGCCGCGCGCTGCTGCGGCGCAGGCGCGAGGCGCGCCTGGAGCTGCGCGCCGGTAACCTGACGCTGGACCGTCTGAACCACTCGGCCCGCCGCGGCGAGCAGCCGATTGTGCTCACCAACAAGGAATTCGCCCTGCTCGAACACCTGATGCTGAATCGCGGCCAGTGTGTTTCGCGTGTGGAACTGCTCGATTCGGTGTGGAAGATGGAGCCGGCGCAGACCACCAACATCGTGGATGTTTACGTGAACTACCTGCGCCGCAAGCTCAGCGATCCCGCGCCGGGAAGGCTGATCCGCACGGTGCGCGGGCGCGGCTATACGGTGCCGTCGGAGTCCGCGCTGGCATTGGACAGCGTTGTTTCCGCAGCTTCGACCGCGGTTGCAAAGGAAGCTGCGGGTACGAGCTTTCAGATGAATTAGTTTTTTCGAACATTGGCGCGCTGCGGCGCGAGGAGAATACCCATGCAGGCTGTTCCGCTTTCTGTATCGTCCCATGCAACCCGCATCCGGCAGCGCACCGTACTGGTGGCTAGCGCCGATGGCAGCTTCCGCCAGCGCGTGGCGCAGGTTCTCACCGGTCTGCGCTGGCAGGTACGCGAAGCCGAAGGCGGCGCCGCGGCCTGGACCCAGGCGGAAGCGGCCGCGCCGGAGGCGGTAATTGTCGATTCGTGGCTGCCCGATCTTGACCTGGACGAATTTCTGAAGGAATTTCGCGGCAGCTTTCCGCAGGTGGATCTGGTGTCGGCGGGCGGCGCGGCGGAATACGAAAGCCCGCGCGGGCCTTACCGGCAGGAATTGCTCTATGCCTTGCGTAGCACGGAGGATACGGACACGGCGGCTTGGAATACGGCGCCGGTAGTGGCCTCGCCTGCGCTTTCGCGGGCTCCAGCGAACGCGCCTGCTGCGGAAAACGCGCAGGGCGAGCGAGAGATGTCGCATCCGGTTCCGGCGCGGGTTGCTTTGGGTGCAGCCGCAACGGCCGCGCAGGTTGACCGGATTCCGGAACTGGTGGGCACTGCACCGTGCATGATCGAGGTCAGCCGTCGGGTGCGCCTGGTGGCTCCGCGTGCGACGCCGGTGCTGATTGAGGGGCCAACGGGTTCGGGCAAGGAGATTGTGGCCGAGGCCGTACACCGCCTCTCGGCGCGCAGCCGCAAACCCTTCGTCGCCATCAACTGCGCGGCGATCCCCGAAGCGCTGCTGGAGGCCGAGCTCTTTGGGCACACACGCGGCGCTTTCACGGGAGCGGTGCAGGGGCGCACGGGGCGCATCGAGGCCGCCGACGGAGGCACGCTGTTTCTGGATGAGATCGGCGAGATGCCGCTGGCTCTGCAGGCCAAGTTACTGCGCTTTGTGGAGTGCGGCGAGCTACAGCGCGTGGGCGACAACGACAAGGTGAAGGTGGATGTGCGCATCGTGGTCGCCACGCACCGGCCGCTGGCCAGGCACGCCGAGGAGGGCCGCTTCCGTCCCGACCTGTATTACCGGCTGGCGGTATTTCTCATCCGCACGCCGGCGTTGAGCGCTCATGCGCAGGATCTGCCGCTGCTGGTGGAGCATTTTCTGGAAAAGATGGGGCGCAATGCTCCGGTAAAACGCGTGGACGAGGCGGCGCTGGCCAAGCTGGCCGCGCACGACTGGCCGGGCAATGTGCGCGAGCTGGAGCACGTGCTGGAGCGGGCGGCAATTCTGGCCGGCGATGAGCCGGTGATCGGATCCGGCGAGATCGACTTTGGCCTGATAGTGAACTGAAGGAGACGGGCGATGGGCATGGAGATTCAAACGCGGCTGAGCGATCAGCTTGCCCGCTATCTCGACCTGGCATCGGAGGAGGCCAAGCTGACAGCGGCGAATATGGCGAACATCGATACGCCGGGTTACAGGGCTGTTGGGATGGACTTTGCGGCGGAGATGCGGCAGGCGATGAGCGATGTGCACCAGGGCCGGCCGGGTGAGCCGGTGCGGGTGACCGAGGTGGGCGGGCTGATTGCGCGGCCCGACGGCAACGACGTCTCGATGGACCGCGAGGGGCTGAACCTGGCCGAGGCGCAACTGAGGTTCAAGACCGGTGTGGCGCTCCTGCACCTTGAGTATCAGCAGGTGATGGACGCGATTCACGCCGAAGACAAGTGAACGACGGAAAGGAGCAGACGCGATGAATTTGTTCGGGCTGATGGAAACCTCAGGCAGCGCCATGGAGGCCGAGCGCATGCGGGCCGAGGTGGTGGCCGCCAACATGGCCAACGCCGACACCACGCGCACGGCGTCGGGTGGACCGTATCGGCGGCAGGAGGTGGTCTTCGCGGCCGACCGGGGCGATCCGAACTTTCTCAACTCGATGAACGACGCCGCGGGCGGATTTGCGTCCGGTCCACTGCCTGGCGGAGCGTTGCCTGCGCCCAATTCAATGGGGTCGACTGCGGTGGCGCCGGGAGTACACATTGCGCAGGTGGTTCAAGACCCTTCACCGCCGCTCAAGCGCTACGATCCCAGCGATCCGGACGCGGGGCCGGACGGGTATGTCTCGTATCCGGACATTAATCCCCTCACAGAGATGGTGGACCTGATGGGAGCAACACGTGCCTATGGCCTGAACGGTTCGGCGGTGGAGGCGGAGAAGACGATGATCGATTCGGCGCTGGAGATTGCGAAGAGCTAAGGACATTGGGATTAGGGACCTTGATGGTCTCGGAGGGGTTGGCGATGTTGGCTGCGATGAATGCTGTGAATACTTCGGCAGTGGAGACCACTGCAACCACAACGGGGAATCTGTTCCCCTCAGCGGGGAAGCAGCAGGGAGCGCCGGAGCCGTTCAGCGATCTGCTGACCGATGCGGTGGACCAGGTGAGCAAGCTTGAAGGCCAGGCGCGCACAGCGGTGGATGGGTTGATGACCGGCTCGGGTGTGGACGTGCATGCGGCGATGATTGCCGAGCAGAAGGCGGATATGGCCTTTGAACTGGCTCTATCGGTCCGCAACAAAGCGGTGGCTGCCTATCAGCAGGTGATGGGGATGCAGTTTTGAGAGGCTGCTCCCGGCCTCTAGCTGCTAGCTTGTTTGGCGAAAGGTCGGCTTTCGCATGAAGCGAAGGAACGGGGCTGCGAGTTAGCGACAGGACGGAGTTATTCCGGGAAAGAAATGGGCAGTCAGGAGCTAATAGCCGAGGTTGAGAACGAAATCCTGAAAGCTGGGAGCTAGAGGCCAGGAGCTGGAAGCTGGCGGTTAAAACGATGGCGACGGGGACACAGATGGAGAAGAGCACGCCGGCAGTGCCGGGTCCACCCCAGTTGGGCGAACGCCTGGCTGCATTGTGGACCATAGGCCGGGTCCGGTGGGCGGCGATGCAGCCGGCGCAGCGACGGGGCGCGGTGACGGCGGCAGCGCTGATTGCGGGCCTCATCGGCGGCATTCTTTGGTACACACTGCACACCGACTGGCGCACGCTGTATGCGGGTCTCGACTCGGACGACGCGCAGCAGATCAGTCAGGTTCTCACGCAGGCCAAGATTCCTTTTGAAGTAACTCCAGACGGCGGAGGCATCCTGGTGCCGTCGCAGGATATGGACAAGGCGCGGCTGGCGGCCGCGGCCAAGGGCGGCGTGAAGAGCGGGCGGATGGGCTTTGAGCTCTTCGACAAGCCCAATTGGGTGGGCTCGGAGTTTGACGAGCAGGTGAACTACCAGCGCGCGCTCGAGGGTGAGCTGGAGCATACCATCGGCACGCTGTCGGATGTGCAGTCGGCGCGGGTGGATCTGGTTCTGCCGCACGATTCACTTTTCCGCGACCAGGAGCGTCCGGCCAAGGCGGCGGTTGTGATCAAGCTGCGGCATGCCAGGCTGGCCGATGGCGAGGCCGACGCGATTCGCAACCTGGTGGCTTCGGCGGTAGATGGGCTGACACCGGATCACGTGGTGCTGGTGGATGCGGACGGGCATCTGCCGCTGGGGCCGAAGACGCCGGAGGCGATGAAGCTGAGCGCTGAACAGGCTCTCGAAGAGAAGATCATTTCCACGCTGGAGCCGGTGACGGGGCCGGGGAACGTGCGCGCCTCGGTGACGCTGGACTACGACGATCAGGCGACGGACACGACGCAGGAGACCTACGACCCCAGCCAGACGGTGACGCTCTCCATGCAGCGGTCGAACCAGTCGACGGGCAACCAGCCGGTGGCGGCAGGAGTGCCCGGAACGGCCTCGAATGCGCCCAACACGCAGGCATTGCCGGTGTATCCCAAGCAGGTAACGCCGCCGGAGACGGCGCAGACCGAATCCGGGACCTACGCAGCTTCAAAGACGGTAAAGCATATGATTCAGCAGCCGGGGCGCGTGCAGCGTTTGACAGCGGCCATTGTGGTGAACGACCGGCTGGTGACGCCGGCGCACGGCAGCAAACCGGCGGTCTGGCAGCACTGGTCGGCCGCCGATCTGCGCAACCTGACGGTGCTGGCGCAGGCGGCGGTGGGCTACAACACTTCTCGCGGCGACATGGTGACGGTGCAGGACATGGCCTTCGAGGGCAATCGCACCGGAAACGGTCAGCCGGTGGCGCAGCAGATTCTGGGGACGGTGGAGCACTCGCCGGTGCTGGTAAAGTACCTGGCTTTGATCCTCGGCGTGTTGCTGGTGCTGGTCTTCGGGGTGCGGCCGGCGTTGCGTCAGGCCGCGTTCGTGCCCGGGGGAAAGAAGGCCGCGAAGAAGGGCGCGAAGGAACTGCCCACTGCGGCGCCCGCGCAGGTCGCGCTCACGCCACCTGCGCCCGCCGAAGTGGATGAGGAACGTGCCAGGACACAGGAGATCTTCGAACAGGTGACCTCGCACCTGAAGCGTGAGCCCACGCAGAGCTCGCGCCTGCTGCAGAGTTGGATTCACTCGGATTAGAGAAAGGGACCGGGACAGTGGCCGAAGAGGGAAACGAGAACGGTGCGGCGCCGCAGCGCCGGTTAGCAAGCCTGCAGGGGGTGCGCAAGGCGGCGGTACTGCTGGTGGCTGTGGGCGAGGAACTGGCCAAGGAGATCTTGCGCGCACTGCCTGAGGCGGATGTCCAGCGACTGACCGAGGAACTGGCCGATCTGCGCGGGGTGACGCCGGAGCTTTCCGCCGCGGTGCTGGAGGAGTTCTGGCAATTGCTGGAGACGCAGAACTTCATGGTTCATGGAGGCCTGGACTACGCCGGCCGGCTCCTGATGGAAGCCTTTGGCAAGGATCGCGCCGAGGATCTGATGGCGCTGGTACGCCGCTCGCAGGAGGCCGCGCAGGGCAATCTGGCCAAGCTGCAGCGCACCGATCCGGAGCAACTGGGCAAGCTGCTCGACAGCGAGCATCCGCAGACCATCGCGCTGGTTCTTGCCCATCTCGATCCTAGGCGGGCCTCGCTGGTGCTGGCCAACCTGAGCGAAGAGCACAAGGTGGTGGCGGTGCAGCGGCTGGCCGAGATGCGGCAGTTTTCACCGGAGATGGCGCAGAAGGTGGCGCTCATCCTGCACCGCCGGCTGGAGAACGTGGGCGACACGGCGCGCAAGAGCTACTCGGGCTTCAAGGCGGTAGCCGATCTGCTCAATCGGCTCAACGCCGAAGAGTCGAAGCAGATTCTGGAGATGATCGAGGAGGGCCAGCCGGAGCTGGCGCTCAACATTCGCAATCTGATGTTCACCTTTGAGGACCTGGTTACAGTACCTCCGGCGACGATTCGCGAGATTGTCTCCGGCGTGGACAAGCGGCAACTGGCACTGGCGCTGCGCGGGGCGAATGAAGAGCTGCGGGCGCAGGTCTTCAAGGCGATGAGCTCGCGCGCGGTGGAGATGCTGAAGGAAGACATGGAAGTGCTGGGGCCGGTGCGCTCGCGCGAGGTGGCGCACGCCCAGCAGGAGATTTTGAACCTGGCGCGGCGGCTCGAGGCTGAGGGCAAGGTGGTTCTAAAACTGGAGAGCGGCGACGAGATGTTGGTGTAAGCGGCGCGCGGGAAAGCAAACGGTGAATCTGGCGGGAGCAGCAGCGGGAATGGGAGCGATGGGGCGAATCGAGGTCTTTGAATATCCGGTGTACTCGAATGGTAGCGCCGATGCGTCCGGCATGCCTGCCTGGGAGGAGTTTGGCGCAGGCGAAAACGCGACGGCTTCTGGAAATCCAGCTCAGGAAGAGGGCGGAGACAGGTTAATGGCGGTCCGCAGCGCGGAGTTTGATGCGCGTCTGGCCGAGGAGACGCGGCGGTCGTTCGAGGCGGGGCGCGAGCGTGGCCGGCAGGAGGGAAGCCATGCAGAGCGGGAGGCGCAGGCTGCGGCGACAGCGGCAGCCGAGCAGCGGCGCATTC
Source organism: uncultured Acidobacteriota bacterium (assembly GCA_963830225.1). Taxonomy (GTDB): domain Bacteria; phylum Acidobacteriota; class Terriglobia; order Terriglobales; family Acidobacteriaceae; genus Telmatobacter. The sequence continues at coordinate 83,510 of CAWHLO010000005.1, forward strand.
AGCAGGCGGCTGCGCTGATCGAGAGCTTCAGCGAAGAGCGCGACCGGTATCTGCAGGCCGTAGAGCGCGAGGTTGTGGAGCTGGCGCTGGCTATTGCCGCACGCATTCTGCGGCGCGAGGCGCAGATGGATCCGCTACTGCTGACCGGCGCGGTGCGCGTGGCGATGGGGCAGCTTTCCGCGTCAACGGAGGTGCAGCTGCTCGTGCCGCCGGCGGAGCTGGACCTGTGGACCGACGCCATAGCGGCGCTGCCCAGGCTGAGCGTGAAGCCCACCGTGACGGCTGGCGAGGGGATGCGGTTGGGCGACTGCGTGGTGGAGACGGCGCTGGGCTCGGTGGATCTCGGCATCCGTTCTCAGTTGGGCGAGATTGAGCGGGGGTTCTTCGATCGTGCGGGCAGCACCAGTCCCGAGCCTGCGGTTGAGGTGCAGACTGCGGCCGAGGCGGTGCGGGGATGACGGCGTTGCTGGGGCGGTATGTTTCGCGGCTGGAGCGCAGCCAGCCCTGGCGCTGGCGCGGGAAGGTCGTGGAATCGGTGGGGCAGACGATCGAGTCGGCCGGACCGCTGGCTTCGGTGGGCGAGTGCTGCGAGATTCGCGACCGGTCAGGCCGGCTGCATCGGGCCGAGGTAATTGGATTTCGCGGCTCGAATGTGCTGTCGATGCCGGTGGAGACCATGGAAGGCATCCGGTTTGGCGATGAAGTGGCGGCGCTGGGCATTGGATCCGAGATTGAGGTAGGGCCGGCGCTGATGGGCCGGGTGCTGAATGCCATGGGCGAGCCAATCGATGAGGGAAGTGCGCCTGCCGCGGCCGCGGTGCTGCCGCTGGACGGTGCGGTGCGCTCGCCGCTGGATCGCGTGCCCATTCGCGCGCCGCTGGGCACGGGGATTCGCGCCATCGATGGCATGCTGACCGTGGGCCGCGGCCAGAGGGTTGGCATCTTTGGAGGCTCGGGCGTGGGCAAGAGCACGCTGATCGGCATGATGACGCGCAACACCGAGGCCGATGTGACGGTGGTGGGGCTGGTGGGCGAGCGCGGGCGCGAGGTGGGCGAGTTTCTGGAAGATTCGCTGTGCGAGGAGGGACGCAAGCGGAGTGTGGTGGTGGTTTCCACATCGGACCAGTCGCCGCTGATGCGGTTGCGCGCGGCGCTGGCGGCGACCACGGTGGCCGAGTACTTTGCCGCGCAGGGTCGGCATGTGCTGCTGGTGCTGGACTCGCTGACGCGCTTTGCCATGGCGGCGCGGGAGATTGGTCTGGCCGCGGGCGAGCCGCCCACGGCAAAGGGATATACGCCGTCTGTTTTTACGCGGCTGGCGCGTCTGGTGGAGCGGAGCGGGCAGTTCCGTGCCGGCTCGATTACGGCGTTTTACACGGTGCTGATGGAGGGTGACGATCAGCAGGATCCGCTGGTGGATGCGGTGCGGTCGCTGCTGGACGGTCACGTAGTGCTCTCGCGGGCGCTGGCGGCCGAGGGGTGGTATCCACCGATTGAGGTGCTGGACTCGATCAGCCGGTTGATGCCGGCGGTGACAGCGCCGGAGCATCGTGAGCAGGCGGCACTGCTGCGGCGGCTGATGGCGGTCTATGCGCGTTCGGAGGATCTGGTGAGGATTGGAGCCTATAAGCCCGGATCGGATCGGGACCTGGACCGGGCACTTGGCGCGCGGGATGCGTTGCGTGCGTTTCTGACGCAGCGCGCGCAGGAAGACGTGAGTTTTGCGGATTCCGTGAGCCGGCTCGCGGCCCTGGCGGAGGAGGTTTGAGCCGTGGCTGTTTCGCCTGCGCTGCGGCATCTGCTGCGGGTTCTGGAGATGGAAGAGGAGCAACACCGGCATCGGCTCGAAACCGGCTTGGGCGAACTGGGGCAATTGCAGCGCGCGCTGGCAGCGACGGATGAGCGCGACCGGTGCGGCCGGCGGCTGGTGGGCGAGAGCGCGCACTCGGGCGAGCTGTCTGACCGTTTGTCGGGCGTGGAAGAGACGCGTGCGGCGCGGCGGCTGGCCGATGCGCTGAAGCCTAGGGTCACTGAGGCAGAAGAAGTGGTGGCTGGGCTGCGGCAGGAGTACCTGGCCAAGCGAGTGGAACGGCGACAGGCGGAGACCCTGGTGGAAAAGGCCGAGGCGGAAGAGGCGATGGAAGCGGATCGGCGCAGCCAGCAGATGCTCGATGAGCGATTTCTGAGCCGCTTCGGCAGCAGAGGAAACGGTGCGAAGAAACCGGTAGCCGCACCGAGTGCCCGGGAGGATGCGGAGGCGGCGGAAGAAGCATGAGGGAGAATGCATCCCATTCCGCGCTGGGATTCCTGTGTAGGCAGCGGCCATCCCAATCCTGACAATTCTCTAATCCGTCTCCATTCTCTTTGGCACGCATGCTGCAACATATCCCGGCATGACCGTAGCTCTCAGAATCGACATCGGGATGAAGACCGGTGCCACGCAGAAGGCCGGGCCGCTGCGAGCCTCTGCTTCGATCTCGTCCCAGGGGGCACCGGCGTCCGGCGCGGAGGGCTTTCGCGGGAACTGGCAGTCGCAGCTTGCTTCCCTGGGAGTGACGGAAGATGGCGGCGGGGAGACCAAGTCTGCAGGGAAAGCGGTGCCGGCGCAGGCGGTCTTGGTTTCCGGGAAGAGAGTCTTGTTGCCTGCGGCTCGGCCTGTGAACGGTGTTGATTCGGGCGCAACGAAACTTGAGCTGACTTCCCCGGGTGCTGCGCAAGGTGCACCGAAGAGTCTGCTCATGCAGCTTCGTGCAGAGAGTGCCGCGGCAAAACCATCGGGGCAGACAGCGCTCAACGGATCGACCGGTTCCAAAGCACGCTCGTCAAAAGGTGAGCACGCCGCAGGCGAGGTTTCACACAGCGCGAAGGGAAATGCAGGAGGAAAGGACAGCAAAACGCCGGTTGCGGGAGCGGCGCCTGTTGCGATGAATTTGCCGGTGCCCGTCGCGGCGCCGGTGGCTGTCACGAACGCTCAGCCGAAAGCAGCAAAGATTTCCGACAGCCATCCCGATGCGGACCGGCCCGGTTCGCGAAACGAAATTTCTGCTCCTCTTGCAGCTTTGGGGGCTTCCGCGGCGATGAGCAGGCTTCCCGTCGCCGTGGACGGGGGCCCTGCGGGCAAAGACAAAGCGGCGCAGGTGCGGAAAACGGCGGATGACGGGCAGAAGGCCGCGGCCGTTGAGGCTTTGGCTGATACGGGAAGAGAGCCGGCGATGGATTCAGCGAGAACAGAAGCGGCGGTGACGAGAACAGGTGGACAGGCAACCCCGGCTACCTCGGCTTCGGTTGCGCAGGCTCGTCTGCAGACGGGCGCGGTACATATTCCGGAGCGGAGTTCCGCTCCCGGTGAACTGAAGGCAGGCGGGACGAACACTCCGGTTGCGGCGATGGCCGGTGCTGCGGTCCAGAGTCCGGATGCCGGCGCACCTGCAGTTTTGCCAGCACCCGACGCGTCTTCAAGTGTCACCTCGGTGGCTGCGGCCAGCGGAAGGCATTCGGCGGGGCAGGCTGCTGGTGTAGCGGCGCGAGTTTCCAGCGGGACGGCAGAACGCGTAAAGCGCGGTGCCGAGGGTCAAGCCACGGGAACGGGAGTGGAGGCTTCAACGCTGGGGCGCGATCCGGGGGGGACGCGTGGAATCGCAACGGCCGCCAGCGGTAATAGCGGTTCGACGGCGAGCGCGGCGCCTGCGTCAGGGCACGACACCTTTGCCGCGCTCGATGCAGGGACGAATACGGGCGCGCCGAGCTGGGTTCATGCTGGCGCGCAGCATGCCGAGGCGGGGTTTCAGGATCCGTCGCTGGGATGGGTGAGTGTGCGCGCGAACGTGAGCGGTGGCGCGGTCCACGCGGCGCTGGTGCCGGGATCGTCCGATGCGGCGCAGGCGCTGGCCGGACATCTGGCAGGGCTGAACAGCCACCTAGCCGCGGAGCATATGGCGGTGCACCAGGTGACGGTGGCCCCGCCGAGTTGGAGTTCGGGGCAGAGTGCGGCGCATCAGGGTTCGCAGCAGGGTTCACACCAGGGCTCTTATCAGGGTTCGTATGGCGGAGCGGGGCAGAACTCCGGGCGGGGTGGTTATGCGCAGCCACAAGGCGGGACAACGCTGGCTGCTGGGCGCGTGGCAGGGCCGGTGACGGCTATTCCGGTGCATGCCGTGGGCTCCAGTTCTAGCGGCGGCGTTGCCGGAAGAAGCGGCGCGTACATCTCCGTGATCGCCTGAAAAAGCGGAAAGCAGGAATCGAGGAAAGGGAAGGGAAAGACAGGAGGAACGATGGCGGCAGCAGCGGGAATCTTCAATCCACAGACACTGGCGGGGCAGGGGCTTACGGGCGGCGCGCTCAAGCCGATGGACAGCACGACAGGCACAAACAGTTCGAGTGATTCGAATAGCGCGAGTGGCAGCTCGGCCACGATCTCGGCCAACGATTTCCTGACGCTGCTGGTGACCGAGATGCAGAACCAGGATCCGACGGCAACAACGGATCCCAATGAGTACATCAACCAGCTTGTTCAGGTGAACAGCCTGGAACAGCTGATCGGCATTAATCAGACGCTGACCGGCGCGCTGGGTACTCCGTCTTCGAATTCGACCAACAGCGCGACAGGGCAGACGGCGAGCGCCGATTCGCTCCTGACGGATCCAGGCTCGAGTTCCGGCTCGGCCGATGCAACGAAGCCGGCGCAGGCTACCGCGCCCGCTGCTGCTCTGGCCGGTCACGCGGCGGTGCATGCGCCTCGCTTTGCAGCGGTCGCCGGCAACCTCGGCGTTCCGGCGGCGAATCCGGCGGCAGCGCGCCTGGCCAGCGCGCTGGATGGTCACACGTTGGCGTCGCCGATGGCAGCCGGCATGGCCGGAGTGCGTTAGAGATTTTTCAACCGCCGGCCTGCGCGGCCCGCGTCAACCTTCAAGTATTTCAAGGAGACTTATCATGGCAAGTTTCTTCATTCCGCTGACCGGGCTGCAATCGGATTCGGTGGCCCTGAACACGATTGCGAACAACCTGGCCAACATGAACACCACGGCCTACAAATCGGAGACGACCAACTTTGCCGATCTCTTTTACCAGCAGATTGGATCGACCGGAGCGGGCGACCCGATTGCCGTAGGCGCCGGCTCCAAGGTGGCGTCGAACGCGACCTCGTTCACGCAGGGTTCGAACAATTCGACTGGCAAGGCCACGGATGTGGCGCTGGACGGCAACGGATTCTTTGTGGTCGGCGACGGTAGCGGGAGCAACGAGTACACGCGCGCCGGCAATTTTTCGCTGGATTCCAATGGCAACCTGATGACTACCAATGGGCTGAACGTGATGGGTTATCCGGCGGTGAATGGCGTGGTGAACACCAACGCGCCACTCGCGCCGATCAACATCCCCGTGGGGCAGGTGCAGATGCCGCAGGCCAGCAGCACGATGGGCATGACGGCGAACCTGGACTCATCGTCGGCGACGGGAACGCAGTTTCCGGCGCCGGTGACCATCTATGACTCGCTGGGCGAGCCGCATGTGGTCACGGCTACTTTCACGCAGGCGTCGAGCGCGGCTTCGCCCAATACGTGGGATTATTCCATCGCGCTGCCGTCGGCGGATTATTCGGGGGCGGCCCCGGCGCCGATCACCGGCACCATGCAGTTCGACACCAGCGGCAACCTGACCACGGTGACGCCTTCGGGCGGCACGGCGCAGACCGTGGGGACAGCGGCTGGCGATGTCTCTTCGATTCCACTGAGCTTTACGGGGCTGGCCGGCGGCGCAGCGAACCTGAACATGAACTGGAACCTGCTTGGCGCTTCAGGCACGCCGACGATCAGCCAGGTGGATACGGCTTCGGCGGTTTCGGCGACTACGCAGAACGGCTACCCAAGCGGCCAGTACCAGAGCTTCACCATCAACTCCGACGGCACGGTAACGGCGTCCTACTCGAATGGGCAGAAGCAGAACGTAGGCCAGTTGGCGCTGGCCAATGTGGCCAACCTGCAGGGCTTGAAGCATCTCGGCAACGGCGATTACGCCACGACGCTGGCCAGCGGCGCGGCTTCTGTGGGAGTCTCAGGAGCGGCTGGGCTTGCCAACGTGCAGGATGGAGCGCTGGAGGCGTCGAACGTGAACATCTCGGCGGAGTTCTCAAACCTCATCATTGCGCAGCGCGCTTTTGAGGCTAATGCAAAGTCGGTGACTACGTTTGATACGGTCACGCAGGACACGATCAACATGGTTCATTGAGTTGGGAGCACTCGGACGGCGGAGACGCCCAGTTCCCCAGTCTCACAGAAACTGGGGGACTGGGTTTCTGGGCGGTATGCGGTCTTTCTATTTCAGTAAGTTAGAGCCAAAACCCAGTTTCCCAGTGGGAAAATCGACTTTTTTCTTTCCGTAAACGGGTTTTGTTCTGCGTAAGCTTATCCATTCCAATTGGTTGACTCATTTTCTAACTCCTGAAATATGCGCATAAATGCGTAATTGCGTGCCTTTACGCCGCGGTACCGAAGGCGGTGCGGTGCATCGGCTTCGGATAGGTTTTGTCCTCGATCTTGTCAGTTCGCTCCGAAGGATGGTTTTCCTCACCCGCTTCTATTGTGCGACGGGGAGTGGAAATTCTCTGCAAAGTGGCGGGGGAAGTAAGGTGCTGAACGCAGGGAAGATGGGGTGGGGCCGGCTTGGTCTGGTCTTGACAAGTCAAGCTGCGGGTGCAGCGCTGGCCAGAGTGACCATCGAAATCTGTGATATCCCTGGCACCCTCAACTGGATACAAGCTGACTTGAGATCGAGGCCGCCCGCCTGCACGAATGATAGGATTGGCACAAATTGAAATTCGTGTGCCCGCCACATTTCTACGCGAGACGCTCGTTGAATCTGTTCGGGGGCACGGCCTGGGATTGGCCGTTGCGCCGAGTGCGCAATCGAAGGGCTGATCCGGGACGAAAGAGCATCCAATGAGAAAAATCTGCTGTGTTCTTGCGATCCTGCCTATCCTTCTGTGCGGCCTGAGCACACCTACGTCCGCTCAGGCACGCGCAGCCGCAACGTCTGCCGGGCAGGCGACTCACAATGCCGTCTGGTGGAAGAATGCGGTCATCTACGAGATTTATCCGCGCAGTTTTAAGGATTCGAACGGCGATGGCATCGGGGACCTGAACGGAATTACTTCACGGCTGGACTACCTGCAGAAACTCGGTGTGAATGCCATCTGGCTTACTCCGATCTATCCCTCGCCACAGGTGGACTTCGGCTACGACATTTCGAACTACGAGGCCATCGATTCGCAGTACGGCACCATGAGCGATTTCGACCACCTGGTGGCGGCGGCTAAAAAGCACAACATTCGCGTGATTATGGATCTGGTGCTGAATCATACTTCGGACCAGGATCCATGGTTTAAAGAGTCCGCCAGCTCACGCACGAATCCCAAGGCCGACTGGTACGTTTGGCGCGATGCGAAGATCGTCAACGGACATCGCGAGCCGCCCAACAACTGGATTTCCCTTTTCGGCGGCTCCGCGTGGCAGTGGGATCCCGCGCGCCGGCAATACTACTACCACCGCTTCTATGTGCAGCAGCCGGACCTGAACTGGAACAATCCCCAGGTTCGCAAAGCCATGTACGGCGTGGCGCGCTTCTGGATTCGCAAAGGCGTTGCCGGTTTCCGTCTCGACGCCATCACCGCGCTCTTCGAGGACCCACAGGATCGCAACGAGCCTTATATCCTGGGCCCCGACGGCAAACCCAGCATCAACGCCTATGGCGACAAGGAAGTGACGAGCATCTACACCGACAACCTTCCCAAGGTTCACGACATCCTTCGCCAGTTGCGCCAAGTCACCGATCAGGCAAGCGGAGGAAAGGCGGTGTTGATCGGAGAGACGTATCTTCCGTCTGTCGCCGACCTGCGCAAAATGTACGGCGCCGACAACGATGAGCTGCAACTGCCCATGGATATGCAGGTGGGCTTCATCAACGAATTCAATGTCAGTCTCTTCCGCGAGCGCATCGACCAGGCAGAGACCCAGCTTGACGGCAACGAGCCGCTGTATGTTTTTGACAACCACGACAATCCGCGCTGGGACCGCTATCAGATCAGCGCGCAGGGAACTCCGCAATTCGGATACGGCCCGCATTATGCGGATATTGGCCGTGTGATCGCCACGATTCTCTTTGCCTCGCGTGATACCGCCCTGATGTACTATGGCGACGAAATTGGCATGGTGACCACGCCGCCAAAGCGCAAAGAGGACGTGAAAGATCCTATCGGCATCAGAGGCTGGCCCAAAGAAAAGGGCCGCGACGGCGAGCGCACGCCGATGCAATGGAATGCCGCTCCAACAGCGGGTTTCTCCTCACCCGGCGTGAAGACCTGGCTGCCTATTCCACCAAGCTACAAGACCGCCAACGTTGCCGCGGAAGAGAGCAACCCGAATTCCATGCTTCATTGGTACGAGCAGCTTATCGCGCTCAAGAAGCAGGACCCGGCCCTGCACGAAGGCTCGGAAACAATGCTGGACACTTCCAATGACCATGTATTTTCCTGGCTGCGCAAAGCCTCGGATGGGGAGGCCGTCGTTGTCGCCTGCAACTTTACTGCCCAGCCGCAAACGGTGCGCCTCAATGTGAAAGCGCAGGGTGTGCACGGCACCCGCCTGAAAACCCTGCTGAAAACTCCAGGCGCGCCCGACTCCCAATCACTCGATTCGGTTCTGCTCGGGCCGTATGGTGTTTACATCGGCGAGGTTCGCTAACAGTTGCAGAGGTGCATGGTCCCAGTACCGGCGAGCGGCCTGCCCTTCCGGCACTCTACGGGGTCTGGTCCGCCGTGGCGGTTTGGGCTGTGGCTATCCCTGGTCTCATCCGCCGCGGCGGACGAGACCAGGGGCGCCCTCAACTGCATACGAGCTGACTTAAGATCGAGGCCACCCGCCTTCGGCTGAAGAGGTATCCCAGGTCCGAAAATCCGGACCTGGGGCACCCGTCAGGTATGCCCCAGCCCTGTGGTGTGTTATTCGGTGACGAGCACGGCGGTCGCCTGGTGCTGTGTGGCGCCCGAGGTCGCAGTGACGGTAATCGAGTAGGAGTGAGTGGTGATGCCGGTGGATCCTCCGCCTCCGCCTCCGCAACCGGAGAGTGAGACAGCCGCGGCCAATCCTCCCACCAGCAGGAGCACGCAGAGCAGGCGGCTCAGACGCCGGCGCGTGCGGCCCAGTCCGAAGAACGGCAGCAGCAGAAACGCCAGCGAGAGAGGAGCCAGCTTGCGTCCGATGGAGGATGCCGGCTGCGCCATGGCGGTTTGTGCCGAGGTCTTCACCGTCATGGTGATCGTCTGCTTTCCGCCGTTGGCGGCAACGGTTGCGGGGCTGAAGGTTGCTGTCGCGCCTGAGGGCAGATTCGATGCAGCAAAGCTGACCGAGGCGGGATAGTTGCCGTAGAGCGGGGTGAGGGTGAACTGGAAGGTTGCTGTTCCTCCCGCGGAGATTGGGCCCGCACTGGACGGGACGGCAGTGAATGTGAAATCCAGTGACGCAACCACCACCGATGTGGAGGCCGTGGTGCTGCTGGGAGCGAAGTTGGCATCTCCGCTGTAGGTGGCGGTGATGGTGTGCGTAGTTGCGGCAGACAGAGAGGAAGTGGTGAAAGTAGCTTGCCCTGTGTTGTCGAGGGCTTCTGTGCCCAGCAGCGTGGAGCCGTCGTAGAAGCTGACAGTGCCGGTGGGGGTGCCGGCGGCGGAGGTGACCGTGGCTGTGAATGTGACACTCTGGTTGGGATTGATGTTCGTGCTGCTTACTGAGAGAGCCGTGGTTGTGGTTGCCAGCGCAAATCCCGCCAGACCGATGGTCTGCGTTGCGTAGTTCGGCGCGGCGGTGTTCAGCGCGTCGTCAGTCAGCACCGCACTGCCGTTGATGGCGCCAGCCGTCACCGGCGCAAAGTTAATTACCGCCGTGCAGCTTGCGCCAGGCGCCAGCGTGAAGGCGGTTGGCGCGGACGGGTCGCTCTGCGGACAGGTCGAGACGGCGTCGTAGGCAAAGTCCGCGGAGAGGTTTGGGTTGTTCCCCGAAGCTGGAATGGGGAAGGTGAGAGTGGCGTTGCCGTCGTTGGCCACGGTGACAGAAAATGGCCCGTCGGCGGTATCTGTAGAGCCCACGGGCGTAGCCGTCGGGAAGGTGTGGGAAGCAGCCGATGCCAGGGGCAGTTCCATCACCGCGTTGCTGCTGGCAATCGCGACGAAGACATTGCCGCTGGCGTCCACCGCCAAGCCATATGGAGGGGTGCTGAATGCGCTGGTCAGGGTCTTGACCATGGAGGAGGACGAGACCTGGCCATTGACCGCCACGATCTCCTTCACCGCGTTGTTGCCAGAGTCCGCGACGAAGACATCGCCGCTGGCGTCCACCGCCAAGCCAAGTGGCTGGTTGAATCCGCTGCCCACGGTCTTGACTGTGGAGGAGGGCGAGACTTGGCCATTGATTGCCACGAACTCCTTTACCGTGTTGTTGGGCGGGTCCGCGACGAAGAGATCGCCGCTGGCGTTCACTGCCACGGCATGCGGAGAGCCGAGTCCGCTGGCCACAGTCTTGACCGTGGAGGAGGACGAGACCTGGCCGTTGACCACGACAATCTCCTTCACCGCGCCGTTGCCGAAGTCCGCGACGAAGACATCGCCGTCGGCGTCCGCCGCCACGCCCTCCGGAAGGATGAATCCGCTGGCCACGGTCTTGACCGTGGAGGACGACGAGACCTGACCGTTGACCGCCACGATTTCCTTCACCGCGTTGTTGTTCTGGTCCGCGACGAAGACATCGCCGCTGGCGTCCACCGCCACGCCCTCCGGAGAGCTGAATCCACTGGCCACGGTCTTGACCGTGGAGGACGACGAAACCTGGCCATTAACCGCCACAATCTCCTTCACCACGTTGTTGTTAGAGTCCGCGAAGAAGACATCACCGCTGCCGTCTACTGCCACTCCTGCCGGGAACTCCAATCCGCTGGAGAGGATGGTTAAACCGTTATTGCTGGGGAAGACGATCTGCGGCCCGATACCGATGCCTTTGAGCGGAACCGTGGCAATCACGTCTCCGGAGCTGTTGAGCAACTGCGCCACGCCCATGCGCAGGCCGGGGTGAAGCGGCGCGAACTTGACCGTCACCGCGCAGGTGGTGGGCGCGGTGAGCGTGCCGGTGCAGGTGTTGGCGATGCTGGTGAAGTCAAGGTTTGGCGCGCCCTGGGTGAACACGCTTACCGGGGTGGTGGTGCTGAGAGTGGTGGTGGTGCTTACATTGAAGGTAAGCACGGCTGTCTGGCTGCATGGCGAAGGTGCGGTCTGTGACCCAGGGCAGACGTTGGCGCTACCCATGTTGACAGGACCCGGTTGAAGGTTGAAAGGGTCCGGTTGGTACATCCAGGTGTCGTCCAGAACGCCGCCGCTATTGAACCCGCCAAAGAGCACGATGTTACCGGTCTTCGCATCGTTGGCCATGGAGGCACCAGATCGCCCGGGAGGGCTGTTGGCTGGGTTCTGCTGGGTCCAGTTGGCCCCGTCCCAGATCCAGGTGTCGGCCAGATAGGTGCCACCCCCGCCAAAGAGCACGACGTTGCCGGAATGCGCATCGTAGGCCATGGAGGCGCCATATCTCGCGGAGGGGCTGTTGGCCGGGTTCTGCCAGGTCCAGTTGACTCCGTCCCAGGTCCAGGTGTCGGCCAGATTGCTGTTGCTACTGTTCCCGCCAAAGAGCACGACGTTGCCGGTTTGCGCATCGTAGGCCATGGAGTGGTTTTGTCGTGCGGAAGGGCTGTTGGCGGGGTTCTGCCAGGTCCAGTTGGTCCCGTCCCATGTCCAGGTGTCGGCCAGAGCGCCATTGCCACTGGTCCCGCCAAAGAGCACGACGTTGCCGGACTTCGCATCGTAGGCCATGGAGGCGGAGAATCGCGCCTGAGGGCTGTTGGCGGGGCTCTGCTGGGTCCAGTTGGTCCCGTCCCAGGTCCAGGTGTCGGCCAGAATGCCGCTAATGCCGTTATTGGTCCCGCCAAAGAGCACGACATTGCCGGTCTTGGCATCGTAGGCCATGGAGGCGACGGATCGTGCGGAAGGGCTGTTGGCCGGGCTCTGCTGGGTCCAGTTGGTTCCGTCCCAGGTCCAGGTGTCGGCTAGAGAGGTGCTGCCGTTGTATCCGCCAAAGAGCACGACGTTGCCGGTCTTGGCATCGTAGGCCATGGAGGAGTCGTCTCGCGCGGGCGGGCTCGTGGCCGGGCTCTGCTGGGTCCAGAGGCCGGAAAACGAGACCGACTGCGCGCTTGCCTCACGCGCCGAGCCAGGCAACACCAAGCTAAGAAAAGCACACAGAACTAACCACAGGCCTATACGCTTGCGCAGACTCACCATCACGGTCCCTCCCTGATCCCGAGAAATCACGGCAGCCGCATAGACTGCGGCCAGTCGCAATTTGCAGACAACTCTCAATGAGCAAAATGCGCAGCGATCGTGCGGCTTACGCAGATAACATCCGTGCCCTTCCGGGGGAGGGGGCAGTAAATCAGCACTTGAACGCGGGGCAGCGCCCCGCACGCCCTAATAGGCCAACTGCTGACAGATCTGCAAGTGAAGCCTCAATTTAACTCGTCAAGCAGACAGCGTCAATCAAAATTGGCGGGTGACACCGCTTCCTGCGCCGCGGCGGACGAGGGAGCGGATGCTGTCAAACACCTGGGACACGCTGAGTTGTGTTTTGAGTTTGAAGTTTCGTGGAGGTCGAAGCTGTAGTAATCCCAGGTCTCAGAATCGAGGCCAGGGGAACCCGGTCCCCGGAATTTTTGTGAGGGGAACTAATCTTCGGCGGGGCGGTCTTCGGGGCGGCCGCCGGCTTTGCCGGATGGGTTTACTTCAATGAACAGCGCTTTGCCGCGGGCGAGGACTTTGCCGGTGGCGTCGAGGATGCGGGCTTCGGTGTGATGCTTGCGGCCGTCGCTCTGGATGGCGCGGGCCTCGATGCGGAGGGGCGAGACGGAGGGGACCGGGCGCAGGTACTCGACCTCGATGTGACGGGTCATGGCGGTGAATCCCTTGGCGCGGACGGCCTTGCTCATGGACTCGTCGAGGAGGGTGGCCACGATGCCGCCGTGGAGGATGCCGCGTGGGCCTTCAAAGGCGTCGGGAACGGTTGGCAGGGCGACGACGGAGCCGTCGCCGGCGAGGAAGAATTCGAGGCGCAGACCCGTGGGGTTGGCCTGGCCGCAGCCGAAGCAGCGGTTCTGGGCGGTGTGGGGCAGAGGCTGAAGGTGTTCGCTGGTTCCGGTTGCCATAGAGTCATTATCTGCTGCCGGGCCGGGAAAGTGACGCTGGCCCGGGTGGGCAGGGCAAAGATGGCTTGACCAGGGGGACACGCGCCGCTCAGACTGATTGTGCGGGTTCGTATGGGCCGGGCGAGCCGCGTAAAGTATAGAGAAGGTTCGGTTCCCGGAGGATTTTTCCCCATTTCAACGGTGATTGGAAATCATGCGGCGCGGCGCTTATGCGCCTGGGCTGCACTTTATGCAGGGCTTGCGGTGGGAGCCGGACTGGGGCTCGCTGGATGTCATAAGCCGGCGCTTACGCCGCAGCAGGCGCAGGGCAAGCATCTTTATACCATGCGTTGTGCGCATTGCCACGAGTACAACGACCTGGCGCTGAAGAAGGTTCCGCCGGACCTGCACGGGGTGTTCAACCACGCCAAGCTGCCCAGCGGCGCGCCGGCCACCGATGTGCAGGTGGCGCGGACGGTGCTGACGGGCAAGGGCATGATGCCGTCATTTGCCGGGCGGTTTACCACCAAGCAGATGGAGGCGCTGCTGGCCTACTTGCACACGAAGCAATTTGCCAGTGAGAGCAGGTCGATGTAATTGCAGTTCCTGGCTCCGCAAGCCTTGAATTTGTTGCGTGATACGGGTTTAACGAGCGAAAGTCGGGGACTTTCCAACTGGGGCCGGCGACAGGACGCAAGGGCCGCAAACGCAGATGTAAACACCGTATACTCGGAGATGAGATGGCATCCGAAAAGACATTTTATCTGGAGACGTTCGGCTGCCAGATGAACGCCCATGACTCCGAGAAGGTGATTGGCACACTGGAGCAGCAGGGCTACCGGCAGGTGGACTCGGAAGAGGGCGCGAACCTGATTCTTTACAACACCTGCTCGATCCGCGACAAGGCGGAGCAGAAGGTTTTCCACCGGCTGGCCGACTATAAGGCCCTGCACAAGGCGGGGAAGCGCTTTGGCGTACTGGGATGCGTGGCGCAGCAGGAAGGCGAGAAGATCTTCGATCGTGCGCCGCATGTTTCGCTGGTTTCGGGGTCGGCCTCGTACCGCAGGCTGCCGGAGATGCTGGCGCGGCTGGAGCTGGGCGAGACGCGCATTACCGGCCTGGATGACCGGCAGACGGACGAGACCTTCGAGACGGAATTTACGGCGCGGAAGAACCCCTACCGTAGCTATATCACCATTATTGAAGGCTGCGACAAGTTCTGCGCCTACTGCGTGGTGCCGTACACCCGGGGCAAGGAGCGCAGCCGGACCTCCGATTCTGTGCTGGCCGAGGCGCGGCGGATTGCCGACCTGGGATACAGCGAGATTCAACTGCTGGGGCAGAACGTGAACAGCTACCGCGACCCGGAAGGCAAGCGGAGCTTTGCGGAGCTGCTGGCGGCGGTGGGCGAGGTGCCGGGGATCCGGCGGGTGCGGTTTACCACCAGCCATCCGCGGGATTTTACGCGCGATATTGTGGAGGCTATCGACGCCGTGCCCACGCTGTGCGATCATGTGCATCTGCCGGTGCAATCGGGATCGGCACGGGTGCTGAAGATGATGGCGCGGGAGTACACGCCGGAGTGGTACTTGGAGCGGATTGCCTGGATCAAGGCCGCGCGGCGGAAAATATCGATCACCACCGACATCATTGTGGGTTTTCCGGGCGAGACGGCCGACGATTTTATCGAGACCATGGACCTTCTGGCTCAGGTTCAGTACGATGGCGTGTTTGGATTCAAGTACTCGCCGCGGCCAAATACGCCGGCGCTGACGATGATTGATTCCATTCCGGATGCGGAAAAGGGGCACCGGCTGCAGGTGCTGCTTGAACGGCAGCGCGAGATTCAGAGAGCGAACTACGCGAAGCATTTAGGCGAGATCATTGAAGTAATGGTTGAAGGTCAGAATCCGGCGCGCGGGCAGATTACAGGCCGCAGCAGCCAGAACAAGCCGGTGAACTTTACCAGCGCACAGCCTATTGCTCCGGCGCCGGGAAGTTATTGCCGGGTGAGGATTACGGCGACGCATCCTAACAGTCTGGTCGGAGAGGCCATCTAAAGTAAGCAGGGGGGCGTATGGATATCGAGGTCAGAATACGCGGACTGGTGATGGATCCGGCCAGCAACATGCCGATCATTGTGCTCAAAGATATTACGTCGGACACGGTGATGCCGATCTGGGTGGGGCTCTTCGAGGCCAATGCCATCGCTATCGAGATTGAGAAGATGGCGGCGCCGCGCCCGATGACGCATGACCTGACCAGGAATCTGATCCGGCACCTGAACGCACAACTGGAGCGCGTGGTGATTACGGAGATTCGGGACGAGACGTTCTTTGCTGTGTTGTGGCTGCGGCAGGGCGATGAACCGCTGGCCATCGATGCCCGGCCTTCCGATGCGATTGCGCTGGCGCTGCGCGCCGACTGCCCGATTTACGTGGATGAGCGTGTGATGCAGACGGCGAAGCTGAACACGAGCGGGCCGCCGGAAGGTCCTGCCGCGGAGCAGTTGCGGAGCTGGCTGGAAGGGCTGAACGACGAGGATCTGGGACGCTATAAGATGTAGCGCCGCCAGCTTTTTGTTGTCGTAGGTCATCGCCGGTGTGGCGTTCATTCCTGCCAACACAGATGTGTTCCCAGTGTGCTTCCCGGCTTATTCCACAAAATGCAATGGACCGTTCCATTCAGGATATTTCGTCGTTGACGGATCCTCTGACTTGCGTGTGCCTGCTTGGGTGGTGATCTGGTAGCACCGTTAAGAACGGGCAGATTCGTGCTAGGCTACGGGGCCTCAGGCAGATTCGCTTTTCTGCGCGCGCCGAATTCGGCGGCCAGCGCAAGCAGAGACTCGTCGGCATCGCGCGCGGCGGTCAGTTGCATGCCGCCGGCCGCGCAGGGAATGGTGACAACGGGAGAGCCTGCGAGGCTGAGTGGCACGGTGTAACGCAGCAGTCGAGCGCGGGTCTGGCTGTGGTCGGCGCCGGCGACGAGGCGCGCGGTGGAGACTGCGGGTAGCAAAAGCAACTCGTGTGCGGCAAAGAGATCGTCCATGCGCGTGCGGAATTTGTCGTGGCGGCGGCGCAGGGCGGTGAGCTCATCGGGCGTGATACGCGCGCCCCACTCCAGCCGCTCGCGGATGACCGGCTGGATTTTGTCAAAGTGGCCGGCATGAATACGCGCGGCCTCCCATGCCTGAATGGGCGCGAAGATTTCCATGCAATCCGCCCACCAAGCGGCGTCGAAAGTGCGGCGCTCGAGTCCAATGGCCTCAAGCTCGCGGGCAGTGGCTTCGAGGTTGGCGACGATCTCCGGCTCGCAGTCGTGGAGAAAGCTGCTGTCGACGATTGCGAAGCGGGTGAAGCGGCGTGCCGGGGCGGTGTTTGCCGGTGCAAAGGGCGCGGCCAGCAGTGGCGCGTCTTCGAGGTCGCGGAAGATCCAGCCCATGGTGTCGAAGCTTTGGGCCAGGTGCGCGCCGCCACGCCAGTCGCCGCGGCCCAGCGTGGCGCGATAGCCGGCAAGGCGGGCAAGTGCGGCGGGTGCGCGTACGGAGCCGCCTGTATCGGTGCCGATGGCGGCGACGGCGGAGCCTTCAAGCACGCTGGCCACGGCACCGCTCGACGAGCCGCCGGTGAGCGCCGTGGGATTGCCCGGCTCAACGCAGTCGCCGAACTCGGGGTTCTCACCGGTGATGCCGTAAGCCAGAGGATGCAGGTGCGTTTTGCCGGTGATGATGGCGCCGGCCGCGCGAAGCTGCTCGACGAGCCAGGAATCGCGCGGGGCGTTGCCGTTGAGGTCTCGATAAAAGCGAACGCCGCATGTCGTGGGTGCTCCGGCGAGGTCGAAGAGGTCTTTGACGGAGATGGGCAGGCCCCAGAGTGCGCTGCGGCCGTCGCCGAATGGGCCGCCGTTTGCGCGCGGCATGGCTTCAGCTCGCGCCGCTTCAGCGAGCGTCCACTCTGCATCCTGCCAGAGATAGGTGTTGCGGCCGGCGTTGCCGTTGGCACGGGAGAGAGCCAGATCGGCGAGTTCGGAGGGCCGCAGGCTGCCGTTTGCAAGCCCGGTGCGTAGAGCGCGGAGGGTCCATTCAGGAGCGGTCATGAACAGATTGTAGGAAATGAATGCGCTGGATTGGGCCGAACGCGGGCAGGGAAGAGTTTCGAGCGGATGTTGGGCCGTGATTCAGAACAGTCTGCGTTCAGGCAGGATCTGCTTGGCGATGCCGGCAGAGACTGTGTGCACCGGCTCATTGACCACCTGACTGAGACGCAGCCGCATGGCCACGCTGCACAGGATGTAGGCGTGAATCTCGCTGAAGCCCCAGCGGCTGACGAGCAGATCGATCATGCGGCTGGTTGCAGCGCGTGCCGCGTCGGCAAGGTCGTTTCCGGTTTCTACTACAACCCATTGGTCGGCGGGGCTGTCGGGCGCGGTTCGCTCACTGGTTTCAACAATGGGGCCGGAGAGTGGCTGGTGCTTGTGAAGACGGAAGCGCAGGGTCACGTCCAGCGGGCACTCAATGCCGTTGATGCACACCTCGCCGTCACCCTGCGCCCCGTGGCCGTCGCCGCAACTGAAGAGAGCGCCCGGATTGTAGACCGGCAGATAGATGCGCGAGCCGGCACACAGATCGCGCACATCGAGATTGCCTCCGAAGGGGCCGGGAGGCCGCGTGCGGAAGGCGCCGTCTTCAGCACGTGCCACGCCCATCACTCCCAGAAACGGCCGCAGCGGCACGACGGCTGGAGCAAGGGATCGGGTGGACTCGCCTTCGAGGCGCCAGTGGAAGAGATAGGGGTCGCGAAAACGATCTCTCAGAAAGCCGAGACCTTCTATCACGCTGGACCATCCCCAACCGCTGTGCCGCGTGGTCATTACGTCTACCTGCAACACATCACCGGGTTCGGCACCCTCTATCCAGATGGGGCCGGTGAGGGCGTGAAAGCGCGTGCTGTCGATGGCGAGATACTCGGCTGTTGTCATACCCGGGCGCACCTGGCCGCCGCTGGCATCCACGCACTGAATCTCTACCTTGTCGCCCGATGCGATGCGCAGCCGAGGCTTGAGCGAGCGATCCCACACGGAATGGGTGGGCTCGGCGGAAAGCATGTGCTCGATCATGGCTCTTTTACTCGCACCGTCATCTGCAACTCAACGAGGCAGTTGCGCGGCAGAGCGCTGACGCCGAGGGCAGCGCGTACATGGCGGCCGGCTTCAGCAAAGACCTGCGCCAGTAAGTCGGAGGCTCCGTTGATGACGGCAGGCGAGTCGGGAAATCCGGGAACTGCGTTCACATAGCCGGTTACGCTGATGACTTCAGCCACCCGATCGAGCGTGCCCAGGTCGCGCTTGAGTATGGCGAGATGGGTAAGGGCGCACGCACGCGCCGCGGCATAGCCATCTTCGACGGTGCGGTCAGCGCCGGCCGTGCCTTGAATCACGCCGTCAGGTCCGGTGGAGATAACGCCGGAGAGATACACGATGTTGCCGACTTGCTTGGAGGAGACGTAGTTGCCGGCCGGCGCGGGGGCAGGCGGCAGCGTGAGTCCGAGGGCGGCGAGGTTCGCTTCTGGTGTTCCTTGATCAGCCATTTGCATTCGACTGTAGCACGGCGGGTGGAAGGTTTTCATTGGATCGCAGCGCTCGCCGAGATAGCATGATCGAGACGATTTCCGGCGCAGGTTCCAACTGAGGAGAAACCATGATCACGCGCACCGCGAAGCTGCTGCTGCCGGCGGGAGTTGCCTTCTTCTACTCGCTGGTTGTCTTCAACAATCTGACGGATTTCAATTCGAATTATCAGTTTGTCCGCCACGTTTTGATGATGGACACGACCCTGCCGGGCAACCACGGCATGTGGCGCGCACTGGCGTCGCCGGGCATGGATCTCGCCTTTTACGTCACCATCATTGCGTGGGAGATTGCCACGATGATTCTGCTGTGGTGGGGCGTTATCGTGCTGCTGCGCTCGCTGCGGCGGCCGGCGGCTGCCTTTGAAGCGGCCAAGCGCATTCCGGTGATTGCGCTGACGCTTTCGCTTCTGATGTGGCTGGTTGCGTTCATCGCCGTCGGCGGAGAGTGGTTCCTTATGTGGCAGTCGCATACATGGAATGGAGAGCAGACGGCCTTTCGTGACTTTGCCATTGTGGGAATCGTGATGCTTTTTCTGGTGCGGCCGGAGATGGAGACGCAGCCTTAGTGCCTGTCATCACAGGCTTGGAAGGGTTTAGTTATGCGATACTGGGCTCACTTTCAATTGGGAATGCCCAGGGCAGGCTCGCATGGCAAACCAGCCAAACGCGGACTTTATGCGGCGCGCCATTGCGCTCGCTACAGAGAATGTAGTTACAGGGAAGGGTGGACCCTTCGCAGCTCTCATTGTGCGCGATGGAAAGATTGTGGCTGAGGGCGTGAACACGGTCACGGCTACCAACGATCCCACGGCGCACGGCGAGATAAACGCGATCCGCGCAGCAGCCAGGGCGCTGGGTACGTTTACGCTCCAGGGATGCGAGCTATACACCAGTTGCGAGCCTTGCCCCATGTGCCTGGCTGCGGCTTACTGGGCGCGGATTGGGATGGTGTACTTTGGCGCTTCGGCTGCCGATGCTACGCGCGCTGGCTTCGACGACGCTTTTCTCTACAAGGAGTTCCGCAAAGAGCCTGCCGACCGCGTGCTGCCTTCAATGCGGTTGCTGGGCTGTGAAGCATTGGCCAGCTTTGCCGCGTGGACCAAATGCGCACACAAGATTCCTTACTAAGTCGCAGCGCCAGCCCGGCGCGGCGCAGTTTCGTAAAAAGTTATCGCTGGCCGGCATGGCTGAAGCATCGTTGTGACGGTTCCCGCCCGTCACGCGACAGCGCATTGCCGTGCGGTTTAAAGTAGTAGGCGCCTGAAGCGGAAACAATTGCACCCTTGAAACCGCCAGGCGGGGAGAGCCGTGCAATCATCCCCTGCTGTCATCGTTATTGCAATCGCATTCAAGAACCAGTTACTGACCGCTTGACGCGGCGCATGATGGCGTCGCGTATTCGCGCCAGGGAGTTGACAAATTGAAACAGAAACATTCCGGCAAACATCTTGGAACCAGAATTTTGGCGTGCGCAGCGGTTGCGGCGTTGCTGGCGTGCCCCTCTGTTCTGAAGGCACAAACCACCGGTTGGCACACCTTTGCGCAGACCTTCAAGTCTCCGCCTGAAAATGCGCGCCCCGAGGTGCGCTGGTGGTGGTTCGGGCCGGCGGTCACCAAGCCGGAGCTGGCACGCGAGCTTCACCAGATGAAGCAGGGCGGATTCGGCGGCTTTGAGATCCAGCCTGTCTATCCGCTTGAGCTGAGCGACCCGAAGACGGGATTTCATAACTTTCCCTATCTATCGCCCGAATTCCTCAGCGATGTGCGCTTCGTCAACCAGCAGGCTCATGCGCTGGGCTTGCGTGTGAATCTGACACTGGGCAGCGGCTGGCCTTATGGCGGACCCGACACTCCGGTTACCCAGGCGTCGTGTGAGCTGCGCATGGAGACCACGCCGCTCTCCGCAAAGACAGACTCTGTGGCCGTGCCTTTTCTGGCAAATGGTGATTCGCTGGTAGCGGTCTTTCTGGCCGATGCCGCGTGGACGGCAAACGGCACCGGGCAGCAGCCGAAGATGCTGCCGCTTCCCGCCGCAGGCGCCGAGCGCATGGCATTGCCGGCCGGGGCCGCGCGGAATGGCAAAGTGCTGCTCTGGTTCGTTTCTACGCGCACGGGTCAGCAGGTGAAGCGCGCCGCCATCGGAGCCGAGGGCTTCGTGCTCGATCACTTTTCGCACCAGGCCGTCGCCAACCATCTGACCAAGGTGGCCGATCCGCTGATGACGGCCTTCGGCAACCAGCCTCCGTTTTCGGTCTTCAGCGACTCGCTGGAAGTCTTCGGCGCGGACTGGACGCCTGAGTTCCTCCAGGAGTTTCGCCAGCTTCGCGGCTACGATCTGCTGCCGCACCTGCCGGACCTGTTCATGCCCAACCCCACGCCAGAGGCCCTGGAAGTGCGTCATGACTGGGGCTTGACGCTGACACAACTGGTCGACAAGAACTATCTGGAACAGATCAACGCATGGGCGCAGGCGCATCACACGAAGTTCCGTTCGCAGAATTATGGTTCCCCCGCGGTCTCGCTCTCCAGCAACGCGCTTGTCTCGCTGCCTGAAGGCGAAGGCCCGCAATGGCGGCAATTCTCGTTCATGCGCTGGGCCTCGTCCGGCAGCCACGTCTACGGCCGCAACGTCACTTCGTCTGAGACATGGACCTGGCTGCACTCACCGCCGTTCCGCGCCACGCCGCTCGATATGAAAGCCGAGGCCGACGAGTTCTTCCTCGAAGGCAGCAATCAACTCATGGGGCACGGCTGGCCGTATTCGCCTCCGTCCGCCGGCAATCCGGGCTGGAACTTCTACGCGGCCGGCGCCTTCAACGCGCACAATCCGTGGTGGATCGTCATGCCGGAGGTGATGAGCTACATGCAGCGCGTGAGCTGGGTGCTTCGCCAGGGCAAGCCGGATAACGATGTTGCCGTGTACCTGCCTGAAGATGATGCCTGGGCCGGATTCAGGCCGGGCCACGCCGACATCACCGCTCTGATGCCGCACTGGATTACGCCTCAGCTTACGCAGACGATTGAAGAAGCCGGGTACAACCTTGACTACATTGACGGCGCAGCTATCGCTGCTCGCGGCATTCACTATCCTGTACTGATCATGCCCAACGTGGATCGCATCACGCCCGCGACGCTTGCGCTCATCCAGAAGTACGTGGCGCAGGGCGGCAAAGTCATTGCCGTCGGGCGCATCCCGGGCCAGGCACCGGGGCTTGAGAATCACGCACAGGAGTCGGCGAAGGTAGTGGCTGAAGCGCATGCGCTCTTCACCGGGAACGCGAATACGAAGCTGGTTCCCGATGTAGACGCGCTGGCAGCGGTGCTCAAGGCGGATGTTCACCCGGATATGACGCTTTCTACGCCGGCCCCGCTGGTGGGCTTCATCCATCGCAAGCTTGCCAATGCGGATATCTACTTCATTGCCAACACCAGTAATGAGCCGGTGAGAACGCAGGCCAGGTTCCGCGATGCCCGGCCCACCGCGGAGTGGCTGAATCCGGATTCCGGCGCCATTACCCGCGCCGCCATGGAGCACGGCTCGATTGCACTGGATCTGGCTCCGTACGAGTCGCGCATTCTGCTGCTGCACGACGGCGCACCCATTGGCGCCCGGCCGGTCGATGAAGGCAATGTTGCCGCCGGAAAGCTGGTGGCCGATCTGAGCGAAGGCTGGAGTGTTCGCTTCGACAAGACCGGCTACGACGAGAAGATGCCCAGGCTGCTCTCCTGGACTGCGAATCCGAAGACGCTTTACTACTCCGGCGTGGCCACCTACACGAAGAGCTTCGATCTGCCTGCGGATGCCGCGCATGGGGCCCGGGTGATCCTGAGCTTCGGCGAGGGCAAGCCGATCCAGAACCCGCCACACCATATGGGCACGCAGGCGCTGCTGAATCCGCCTATCCGCGAAGCGGCGGTGGTCCTCGTCAACGGGAAGCGAGCGGGCACGCTCTGGCATCCGCCGTATGAGTTGGATATCACGCCGCTGCTCAAACCGGGAAGCAACACCCTGGAAGTCCGCGTAGCTAATACCGCCATCAATGAGCGCTCCGGCACGTCATTGCCGGACTACCGGCTGCTGTGGATACGCTACGGCCACCGCTTTGCGCCGCAGGACATGAAACACCTTGAACCTGTGCCGTCGGGGATTCTGGGGGCGGTGAAGCTGTTCGCTGAAAAGCCGCAATGAAACTGCCGGTTTGCCCGGAAAAAGGCACCGAAAGGGCATGAAAATGGAGGGCTCAGAACTTGAGATTAGCAGCCAGGAAATCCCTCCCCGGTCCCCAAAAGCGAGGGACCGAGGCCACCGTCGATCTTGGGAGCCTCCAGTAGTATGCTGATCTCAGTCTGAATCCGGTTTCTTATGAATAGACGAAAATTCCTCAGCAGGTCGATCGCCGCCGCTGCCATGTCCGGCCTTCCGCGTTATTTGCTTGGACGGGAGGCGGTTTCTGAAGGGGCACCCCAAGTCACAGTGATGCTGGTCGACACTGATCGTGCGACTACACCTGTGGACAAGCGCATCTATGGTCAATTTTTGGAGCACATTGACCACTCGGTAGTAGACGGGCTTTTCGCTGAGCAGATTCGCGGCGCTGGATTCGAAGGCGACGACTTCAAGACCTATTGGGAATCGTCCGCAGATCGAGGCGAAGTCGAACTCGTGAATCTTAAATTCCAGAATGGATCAAAGAGCGTACGCCTCGGTGTGACCGGCGGGCGCGCAGCGATCCGTCAGGGACGCGTGTTTCTCGATGCCGGCATCAAGTACGAAGGGTCACTGTGGGTGAAACCCGAGGAGGGCTCGCCCGACCTGCAGTTCGTGGCCGAAAGTTCCGAGGGGAAGCCGATTGCGTCTGTGCCTCTTGCCTACAAAGGCTCGGATTGGCAGGAGGTTCCATTCGCATTCACATCGACCATTCGTGACACGCAAGCGCGTGTCGAGATCTCAGCCAGCGGCAAGGGCGCCGTCCTGATCGATTTCGTCTCGATGATGAGTGCGGATGCACGCCACAACGGGATGTTCCGGCCCGACCTGCTGCAGGCGCTCCGCGCTCTCCAACCTGCTTTCATCCGGTGGCCTGGCGGATCATTCGCTTCCACGTACAAGTGGAAGGATGGCATTGGCCGGTATTCCGCACGAGGGTATCACCCAAACATGTTGTGGGGTGGCTACTCAGATTACTACGGCTTTGGCACAGACGAATTTCTGGCGCTTTGCCGGAAAGTCGGCGCTGAACCGCTCATTGTGCTGCCCGCGCCTGGCACAAAGCCGGAGCAGGTGGATTACGCCATGGACTGGGTCCGCTATCTGAACGACCCGCCCTCCACAGAATGGGGTCAGAAGCGTACGGCCAATGGGCATCGCGAGCCTTACGGCGTAAAGCTCTTCCAGATTGACAACGAGCCAATGAACAACGGCTTCACTCCTGAATCGTACGCGGAGATTGTCAACCTTTACGGCAGCCGCCTCCGGGAACTCGCGCCGCATGCGCGCATTGTAGCTTGCGGCCAGAAGCGCTCCAGCGACATGGAGTGGAGCGAAACGGTCATCGATCTCGCCGGCGCAAACTTCGACATTCTCGGCTGCCACAATTACGAATACGAGCCGCAGAATTTTGAGACCGGCCTGAGACGCATCCGCGATTACCTTGAGAAGCTGCGCGATTATGTGCGCGCCTCGAAGCACCCAGACATTGAGATCGGTGTGCTCGAGTGGAGTCTGCAGCATACCTACGACTGGCGCGCCGGACTTCACACCGCCGGCAGCCTCATTATGTACGAGGAACTCAGCCCCCGCCTCACTATGACCTGCCCGGCACTGCTGATGCGAAACACGACAGATGACCCCACATGGACAGCGTTCATCTATCACGATCACGTGTCATGGTTCCCAGGCGCCGGCTACGTGGTCGAGAAGTTGTTCCGGCAGCACTACGCTGAGCGGTACCTCGCTTCCGCAACCGGAGCGGTTCGCGACATCTCCGACCAGGACCGCTTTTTCGATAAAATCTCGACTCTGATCCCGGAAGAGTGGACACCGGGCACGGTGGATGCCATTGCCACGGCGAGCGCAGATGGGCGACGCATCGTGATCAAAGCTGTCAACTATTCGGCTCAGAAAAGCGTGCTTCTCGTACGGCTTCAGGGCGCGCGCGTGCCGAAGAATGCCGCGGTGATCTTACACACCATCACGGCAGGCCTGACAGATGAGGCATCCCTGGAACATCCGGATGCCATCGCTCCCACGAGTCAGCATTTCAGACTCGCGGGAGATTTGTCTGTGGATCTGCCACCTTATACGGTTGCTGTAACTGAGATCCGGTCCGACTGACACTCCGACCGCGTGGATGACATAGCTCTGGACAGGGCAGCTTATCTGTTTGCTACTGTCTAATCTCCCTTTGCCGGTTACACGGGCGTAAGCATCGCCTGACGCTAACAAATGCTGTCGTATCGTTCACCTGCTTGACATGTGATAAACATGCAAATATGCTTTAAGCATGCATCGAATGATTCAAGTACGAAATGTTCCTGAAGTTCTTCACCGCAGTCTGAAAGCCAGGGCGGCGAACGCGGGAATGTCTCTCTCGGACTATTTGCTCGGGGAGCTCCGAGAGATCGCGGAACGTCCGACGTTGGACGAGTTCCGTGAGCGTCTGCATACTCGAAAGCCATTTCCAGCGGTACTGGACACCGCCGATCTGGTGCGCGAAGAGCGTGCGGCGCGATGATTGTGCTTGATGCCTCGGCAGCCGTGGACTGGCTGCTTCGAACCGCAGCCGGACAGCGGATCGAGCAACGGATCTACGCAGGTCAAGAAACGTTGCACACTGTGTCTTTGCTCGATGTGGAGTTTGCTCAGGTCTTGCGGCGTCTAGTGCGTCAGGGGTCGTTGACCCCGAAGCGAGCCGGGGAGGCCATTGAGGACTTGGCCGCTCTTCGGATCACACGCTATGCTCCAGTGCTCCTGCTCCAGCGGATCTGGCGACTCAGGCAGAATCTGAGCGCCTACGATGCGGCATACGTAGCGCTCGCAGAAAGGTTGCAGGCTCCTTTGATTACCCGGGACCAGCGAATGGCAGCAGCGCCAGGGCACACGGCTTTGGTCCAAGTCTTCTGAAAAGAAGAAGCAAGAGGCCGCCCAATCCGGCGCGATCTTGCCATATCGCCGCGAGCAGTTCCTGACGGTAAGTCCTCATTTTTCCGATGTCTGGCCACTGGGAGCGTAAGGGAAAGGCTCGGGATCTCAGACAGAGGTCACCGTAGGCGGTCGTACGGCCCCTTGCCGAATTCAGAACCTCGGCCAGCCTGCTGCACCATCGATTGGCGACATCCCCGTATCCCGGGAGTTGCGCCGGCTCTTGCTGAGAACTTCCCTAGGCAATGGCGATGGATTGCAGCGTGGCGAGAGCGTCCTTGTCATGGCGGCCAGGGTCGATCTCGAGAGTGACGTCCGCGACATTGGGGAGATTGACTGAGAAATCCTCGGCTTCGGTGGTTGAGCCAGTTGGACTGAAGTTCCACTGCTGTCGCGCGATCTCGTGCTTTTCTCCGGTAACGGACGTGGCGGAGAGGCAGAATTCCTGGGAGCGCTCGCGGCCAGCTTCGCGAAACTCGAGGCGAATGCGACGGACCACGGTGGGTTTGTCGAATCTGAGACGAATGATCTGCGGCCCGGGAGCCGACGCGTGCCATCCTTCGCCGTCACCGTCATGCAGCGCGGCCTCAAATGGATGAGCGGGATCTTCGGAGGAGACTTCGACTGCGGCGAGATTCTCGATGTCGAGCCATGTGTCGATCGGCGATCTCTGGCTGGCTTCCGGTGTTGGCAGTACCGTTTTGCGCATAGGGTCCTCCTTACTAAGTTAGATGCGAGTGATGGCCTGATCGGATGCGCCCGCCAAAAGTTCTCGATACACCCGGTGAAACCGGTCACCTACTGGGAAGTCAGCCAGTGTCCTGCGAATCGGCGGCGCCGCGTCCCCAGGGTGCCCAATTGGTAAACATTGGCGCAGGGAACATTGGCGCAGGGAAGCATGGTCACTCGGGCCTAAGAAGACTCAGCGCCTCATTTCGTGCGGTCCCGTTGGCTTTCTTATGCATCCAGCCTTCGTTGATGTTGAATGATGCTCAGTTTTTCGTTTGGTCGACCGGAGTGCGAATCCAACGGGAATCCGTGCTCTCACGCTCTGCTTCCCAGTCATCTGGCAAGTCGTGGAGTTCAAGAAGCGTTCTGTCGGACTCGATTACGTGACCGATTCCAACAACTCTATATTCGGATGCATCGTTAGCATGGTATCCACCGCAAAGAAAACACCAGTCTCCATCGCTCCGATCCACGAGCAGCACGGGGTGCGACCGCTCGAACACGTGGCGGCAAACATAAGCCTTCGCATGTGAATTGGTTGGAAAGGCCATAGACGATTAGAACACGGGAGAGCTCGAGCGTTCTCAGTTCACGCTGCCAGTTTCGTTGCGGATTTGATCGTACCCGGGCACCGCATCTGCAACGATTGCCTCAACATTGTTCAGAGCTTCGCAGTCGCAGTATCCACCATGCTTTTCCAGCCACGGAAAAATCAGATTTTCATCCATAGCGTTCCGGCGAACATACTCACGAGTGAAGCGCAGCGTATCATCGCAATCACTCTCTGAGAGCTGTGCGTCAAGGAAATCGAATAGCCCCTTCAGAGCGAGAATCGGAGCTGGAAAGCCGTCCCGTGTCTTCTGACGTTCATTGTTTCGAAGAGAGTGCAAAAGCCCCTTACGGTGTGCTTTCTCGTCTTTGCTCGGCATCGCTGTTTCCCTACTGATACTGCGGCGTTCAGTGTACTGCGGAAGGCTCATCTCCGGGTTCTGCCTGGTTGGTCGGCTATTGGGAGATTACCCCGCAAATGGCGCACGGATGAGCGGAGAACGCCCAAGTGCAACTGCGGATTCTTCGTCGGTCGCTGCGGCGACCTACTCAAAATGACAACTTGGAAAGGGGCGGAGGCGTTGTGGATTCGGGATCCGGAGGGGCGGGAGGCGGTTCAACTGCCCTTTTTGCAGCGTGCCATGATGGCGGTGTGGAGGCGTTCGCGGAGATCGGTTGGGAGTTCGTAGAGTTCGTGTGAGCGGTAGATCTCGATCGTTTTGCGAGTGGTGTTGAAGACGACTTCGCAATGGCTGCACTTATGCATATGCTGTTCGATCTCAGTGCGCAACTCAGTGGTCACGGTGTCGTCAATGAGGTCGTCGAGAATCGCGAGAAATTCTGTGCAGGTCACTTTTTAACTCCGTCTTCTTTGCGGGCCGCTTGCCCTTTCTTCCGGTGGAAGTAACGGCTGAGGCGTTCGCGCAGTTGCAAGCGGGCGCGCAAAAGACGCGATTTTACAGCAGGAACGCTGAGGCCGAGGGTCTCCGCCGTTTCCTCTGTGGAAAGCCCTTCGACGTCGCGTAACACAAAAACAACCCGGAATCCGTGGGGCAGGCCCTGAATGGTCTTGCGCAGGATTTCTCCCAGTTCGGTCTGGTTGTAGTTTTGCTCCGGATCCGGCGCCCAGTCTGCCAGGTCGCGGGGAACGCTTCCCTCCTCGGTCTCGACGTCCTCGTCGATCGATACCATTTTGCCCGTACGCCGCTTGCGCAGCCGCATCAGGCTTTCGTTCACCGCGATTCGAACCAACCATGTGTAAAACTTCGAGTTCCCCTGAAATTGATCGAGCTTTTCATAGGCTTTCAGGAACGCGTCCTGCATGACATCTTCAGCGTCTTCACGGTTTTGCGTAATGTGCTGCGCAATCCGGAAGACCTGCCGGTCATACTTGCGGACCAGCGTGTCATAAGCCGAAATATCACCAGCGCGCACCCTCTCTACCAGCGCGACATCAGGGTGCAGCTCGTTTTCTCCCGCAATTGGTTGGATGGTCGGCATGGGGCTTGGATGCGAAAAAATCCTTGGGAAATCCGCGACCCGGCTTGCAGGGGCGCAAAAGGAAAGTTTACCGGAGAGAGGGGTGGTATACCAAACGGCGCGGCAAACGCTTTGGGAATGGGTCTTGTCTTTTCGACGTCCTAATTCTCATTGACATGCATGGTTCCTGTGCCCACGGCAAGTCTGAAACGTCTTAAAGTGAGAAGATGATGGCTGTGTCCCTCAAGAATTACCCGGCCCGGGCTGCCGCGCGATGCCTGGCAGGGCTGCTGGCCTTGTTGTTGCTATTCCCGTTGCTGGCGGCGCGGTCGCAGGCGCCTGCAGCGGAGCATTCCACTCGCTCCAGTGCGGCTAAAACCACGAAAAAGTCCAGGACGGCCAAAGAGGCCAGTACCGCGAAGAAGTCCACAACGAAACGGACCGCAAAGCGCAGCCGGAAAACGGCGCATACGCGGACGAGTTCGCGCAGGACGACAAGAAGGCGCTCAAGCCGCGCGGAGAGAATCAGGCGGACAAGCAAGATACGGCAGGCCTTTGTGGCCTCAACCCAGCTTCGCCCCATGGCCCAGCAACTGGCCACCATGCGCACGGCCGCGGCCTATGCCGGAGTTAAGGCTTACGCAAGAAAGCACACAGGCGAAGCTGCTGCTGCCGCCTATCTTGCTCTGGGGCACGCCTATTTGCTCGACCGGCGCTACCGGGAGGCCGAAGCCAACCTGCGCCTGGCGCGCGAGCACGACGGGGACCTGGCTGACTTCGCAGACTACCTGGGCGCCGAGGCGAGCTTCCAGGCGGGTGATAACGAGGCCGCCGAGAAGCTGCTCCACGGTTTCGCCAGCCGCTTTCCTGACAGCATCTTTGCCCAACAGGCGCCCGTGTTCGAAGCCAACGTGCTGCTGGCTATGAACGACCCCGCCGCTGCTCAAAAGGCCCTGGAGCAGGCCAGAGGCACCGGCGAGGAGCGCCGGCCTGCATTCGAGCTTGCCCATGCGCAGGTGGAGCTTGCCCTCAAACGCCGAGGGACTGCGGAGTTGATTTTCAAGCACCTGCTGCTGAGCCATCCGTTGAGCGGCGAAGCGAAGACGGCGCGCGCCAAGCTGAAGGAAATGGGGGCTGAATCGAGGCTGACCGTGGCGGAGAGGCGCAGCCTGGCCGACGCCTATTACAGGGCAGGGCGTTACCGGGACGCCGCCGAGGAATATCACGCATTGGCTCATAACCGGAGGCTCAGCCGCACGGCACGCGACACCTTCCTGGTGGATGAGGCGGCCTGCAAGCGCAAGCTGGGCCGGTTGACCAAAGCCGCAGCGGAGGCGCTGCCCGATACCAACGACGAAAATGGCGCGCGGCGCCTTTACCTGCTGATGGAACTGGCCCGGAGCCGGCAGAACACCCGGGATCAAAAGAAGATTGTCACTGAGATGGAGCGGAGATTTCCTCACAGCCGCTGGCTCAGGGAGGCACTGTACTCCAGCGGCAATATGTACCTGTTGCGGGTGGACTATCCTACCGCGATCAACTACTACAGCTATCTCGCCAATCACTTTCCGCGTAGTTCGAATGCCGCTTACGCGCACTGGCGGGCCGCCTGGCTTACCTACCGCCTGGGTAAATACCAGGATGCGGCGCGCATGTTTGACGCGCAGATACGCCGCTATCCGGATGCGACCGAGACGGTCTCCGCAATCTACTGGCGCGCCAGACTGTTTGAAAGTCTTGACCACCATCCAGCCTCTGCCGCGCGCAATTACAGCGATATTGTGCGCAAATATCCGCATTACTATTACGCCCTGCTGGCGCGTGTGCGGCTGGTGGAACTGGGCAAGACGCAGCCGACCTTCGATCCAAAACCCGCTCACTACAATCCGCTGCCGAAGCCGCGCCTGATCAACGCATTTCCCAGCGACAGTCCGCATCTGGCAAAGGCGCGGCTGCTTGCGAACGCCGGTTTGAACAAGTATGTTCCGCGAGAGATTGCGGCCGATCCTCACTGGTCCTCATGGGGTTCGCTGGCCGAAGCACAAATCTATAGCTCCTATGGAGAGCCATTCCGAGCTCTGCGCGCGATGAAGCGGGCAGTGCCGGGAGCTGCCTCGGCTCCGCTGCGCTCCATTCCTCTGGCTTACTGGCGGATCCTCTTCCCGGAGCCATGGTGGAACGTCATCAAGAGGGAATCGGCCCGGTACAACCTCGATCCGTATCTTGTGGCCTCGCTCATCCGGCAGGAATCGGAGTTCAATCCCTCCGTAATCTCGTATGCCCATGCTTATGGACTCATGCAATTGTTGCCCAGGGTGGGAAGAGCCATGGCGCGACAGTTGGGCATGAGACACTTCAGGACCTACCAGTTGCTTGACCCCGAGACAAACATTCGTCTCGGCACGCGATACCTGCGCGAGATGCTGGATAAGTTTGACGGTGTGGAGGAGTACGCCCTGGCGGCCTACAACGCGGGCGACTATC
Organism: uncultured Acidobacteriota bacterium; assembly: GCA_963830225.1. GTDB lineage: Bacteria > Acidobacteriota > Terriglobia > Terriglobales > Acidobacteriaceae > Telmatobacter. The sequence goes on from CAWHLO010000005.1 coordinate 114,782, forward strand.
GCGTTACGGACTGGAAGGCGAATGGTCCTTACTCCGGCATGGATGAATTTGTGACATCGATTCCGTTTACGCAAACACGGAACTACGTTGAAGCCATTCTTCGCAATCAACAAACCTACAAGGCGATTGATGCGTTTGCACGCGACCAGGCCGGCGGCGAGCAGACGGCGATGCGTTAGGAATCCCCTTTCAAAGCGGGCCGGGGAATCCCTTTCGGTACTCCCCGGTTCCGATTCCAGTTGACTTGAGTGGTCTTTCGCGTCAACACTGAATTCAATCGAAGGATCTCCAAGCCTTCGAGACGCCATTCGAAGCCTGTTGTTGTTCGACAATGGAGCCGGACGGAAACTATCGACGCGGCTCGGGTAGCATCAACCCAATGGGAGGGTAGGATGTCAGCCGACTTGCAGTTTCTGAATGAATGGATTCCCGACAGAATGGACCCCGGAACCGTTTTCGTGCTGGAGAATCAGGCCAAGCTCGGTCACGCGCAGAATCCGTTTGTGGCCGTCATGTCCTGCCCCCGCTGCGGGACCATGGGTCTGATTACGCGCCGGCAACTCTTCGGCGCAGAACCGATGATCTGCGGCGGCGATACCTGCTCGGCCGAGTATCAGCTCGACGGCGAGAATATCTGCTTCCGCCGCGTGCAATAGATCGTTGCGTGGACGAAAATCTGGCAAAGAACTCCGGCTGGGCGCCGAACCGATGTGCCGCGCGCCGGAAAGCGTTTGCTGTGCTAATCGTGAATTTGAGCAAAGTTTAAAGTGTTGACATTTCGATGTTGCGAAAAGTATGCTGGGTTACGAAATAAGTTATCGATAACTGGATAAGAGATGAACCTGGCCACCGAAAATGCATTGACTCCGATTAACTCGGATCTCGTTCCAAAACACACACTTGCTTCCGGTGCCCCTATTCCCGCCATCGGTCTCGGCACCTTCGGTTCCGACCATGTTTCCGCTGCTGAAGTTGCGGAAGCCGTTAAAGGCGCTGCAGCCGTTGGCTACCGGCATTTTGACTGCGCCTCTGTTTACGGCAATGAGCGCGAGATCGGCTCTTCGTTTGAAGCCATCATGAAGAGCGGCATTAAGCGGGAAGAGCTTTGGATCACCTCAAAGCTGTGGAACGACAAACACGGCGCGGACGACGTCATCGCCTCCTGCCGCCAGTCGCTGGCCGATCTGAGGCTCGAATATCTCGACCTCTACCTCGTACACTGGCCGTTCCCCAACTTCCATCCGCCGGGCTGCGACGTTTCATCGCGCAGCCCCGATGCCAAGCCTTACATCCACGAGAACTACATGAAGACCTGGCGCAAGATGGAGGAGCTGGTTGACATGGGCCTGGTGCGGCACATTGGCACGTCGAACATGACCATCCCCAAGCTCCAGCTGGTGCTGCGCGACGCTCGCATCAAGCCGGCCGTCAATGAAATGGAATTGCATCCGCACTTCCAGCAGCCGGAGTTCTTCCAGTTTGTGGTTGAAAACGGCATACAGCCTGTGGGTTACTGCCCCATCGGCTCGCCCGGCCGGCCTGAGCGCGACCGCACACCGGAAGACACCTCGCCCACGCAAGATCCGGTCATTTTGAATATCGCCAAGAGTCACGGCATACATCCGGCAGCCGTGTGCATCAAGTGGGCGGTGCAGCGCGGGCAGATTCCCATTCCGTTTTCGGTTCATCACTACCGCGCCAATCTGGAGAGCACCGTCGGCGACCCGCTTACTGACGAAGAGATGCGCCAGATCGCCGCGATCGACCGCAACTGCCGGCTCATCAAAGGCCAGGTGTTTCTGTGGAAGGAAGACCAGAGCTGGGAAGCGCTGTGGGATATGGACGGAAGCATTACGCCGCCGTAAGAGCAAGCTGTCAGCTTTAAGCCATCAGCTATCAGCTTTGTGTTATGAAGACCGCTGCTTGTCTCGTTTCGCTGAAGGGAGCCTGGTCAAAAAATGCTGAAGGCTGGTAGCTGAAGGCCGAGATCTGGAGAACAAACTGTGAACGAAACCATGACTGCTGCCTTTCTGCCCGGCAACTCAACGGTGGAAATGCGCAACGTGCCAGTACCAGCGCCGGGTCACGGCGAGGTACTGCTGCGCGTCAAGGCTTCCACCATCTGCGGCTCCGACATTCGCTGCATCTATCATGAGCACCTTGGTAAAGGGCCTGAAGGCTACCAGGGCGTTATCGCGGGCCATGAGCCTTGCGGCCAGATTGTCGCCACCGGCCCTGGCTGCCGCCGCTTCAAATCGGGTGATCGCGTCATTGTCTACCACATCTCCGGCTGCGGCGTGTGCAACGATTGCCGGCGTGGCTACATGATCTCCTGCACCAGCGAGAAGTATCGGCGCGCCTACGGCTGGCAGCGAGACGGCGGCATGGCCGAGTACATGATCGCTGAAGAAAAGGATCTGGTTGCGCTGCCCGACGAGCTCTCTTATGCCGACGGCGCGCAGGTTGCCTGCGGTTTCGGCACCGTTTACGAGGGGCTTGAAAAGATCGGCATCGACGGGAACCACGCCGTGCTTGTCACCGGCCTGGGCCCTGTGGGCCTGGCCACTGCGGCGCTCTGCCGCAAGCTTGGCGCGCATAAGATCATAGGCATTGACGTCATTCCCGAGCGCATGAAGATTGCGCGCGATCTGGGCCTGTGCGACGAGGTGCTGGCCGCGGGGCCTGACAATGTGGCCGAAGTCAAAAAGCTCACCGGCGGCAACGGCGTTGAGCGCGCCGTAGATTGCTCCGCGCACCATGCTGCCCGCGCTACGGCTATCCGCGCCACCCGCAAATGGGGCAGGATCGTCTTCATCGGCGAGGGCGGAACGGTGGAAATCAATCCGTCGCCGGATATGATTCACGACCAGAAAACGCTCTATGGCTCCTGGGTGACGTCCATCTGGCTGATGGAAGAACTGGTCGAGCGCCTGGTGCGCTGGAACCTCCACCCGGCCGACATCATCACGCACCGGTTCCCGCTGGAACGCGCCGGCGACGCCTACACGCTCATGGCCTCAGGCAAATGCGGTAAAGTAGCTGTCTGCGCCGACGAAGAGCTGGTTTAACGCGGTACGGATATCAGGCTGCAGGAAGGAGAAGAACGATGTGTGCTGCTCAAACTGCCGACTGGGAGCTCAGGCTCCGCGAATTGCTTCCACTTTACGGACATCGCAACTGGATCGTGGTTGTCGACTCCGCCTTTCCCGCGCAATCGCATCCCGGCATCGAAACCCTTGTTGCCGGCGGAGATCAGATTGAAGTTGTACTCAAGGTGCTTGACGCCATCACCGCGCACAAGCACATCCGCGTGAACGTTTATGCCGACAAGGAGATGACCTTCATTGCGGAGCACGACGCGCCCGGGATGAAGGACTACAGGAAGCAGCTCGACGGCGCAATCAAGGGCGCCCACATCGACTACATGCTGCACGAAAAGATCATTGCCAGGCTCAACGAAGCGGCGCAGCTTTTCAACATCCTGGTGATTAAGACCGACTTGACCATCCCCTATACGTCAGTCTTCTTCGAACTCGATTGCGGTTACTGGACCCCCGAAGCGGAGCGCCGGATGCGCGAGGCGCTGAAGGCCGCGGGATAGAGAGGCAGGGAAGTGAGGGCCGCGCGATCAACGCGGCCACCTTCCTGTTTCATGAGATTGCCGTGCCGGAGAGTATGTTTTCGCGGATAAGGTGTGCGCGTTGCGTGTAGATTGAAGGAAGAGCACAATCCTTGCAGTGCCCAGCCCGGATGGCGAAACTGGCAGACGCAGCGGACTTAAAATCCGCAGGAGCTTACCCTCCGTGGGGGTTCAATTCCCCCTCCGGGCACCAATAAATCCTTGCAAAGTTCCGCGGGTGGACAACTCTCACGATTGCGCGTTGACCACGTCCTTTCCAGGTCTCAGAGGCGAGACCCGGGGCCTCGTTGTGTGTGATGGATTCACCATCCCAGAGATCCGGGGGCACCCGCCATCCTCCGTCAATCATGGGCAGCGAAAGATTCCAGCGAAAACTTGTATTGTGACTTCGAGGTCGGTAGGGGAGTCTGATGGGCAAGATCCATGAGGCTGGAATGAAGGAGGCGTCCAATGCCAAGTCACAACCGCAAAATGTGGATCCATATAGCTGCGTTTTATCTCTCCATACCGTTCGTTCTTTTGGTGTGCGGAGGTGATTTTGGCTGGTGGCAGGCATGGGGCTATTCCCTACTGCTTGTTGCCGTTGGTTTAGGGGGGCACATTTGGGCGGAACGGCAACATCCGGGTTTGATGGCAGAACGGCAAAATACTGAGAAGTTCCAAGGCGCGAAAGCCTGGGACAAAGTGCTTGCTCCGTTAATGGCGCTCAGTATTAGCTTCCCTCTGCCCATTGTGGCAGGGCTGGATCACCGCTTTGACTGGTCACCCGCATTTCCGCTGTGGCTCATCGTGCTCGGCTTCATCTTGACTCTGCTCGGATACGCTTTTGCTGTGTGGGCAATGGCAGAGAACCGCTTCTTCTCCAGTGTGGTGCGTATTCAGACGGATCGAGGCCATGCGGTGTGTGACAGCGGGCCCTATCGGCTTGTGCGACATCCGGGCTATGCCGGAAACATCCCGCCGCTGCTGGGCATTGTGCTGGCCTTGGGCTCGGTGTGGGCACTTATTCCTGCGGTGGCGGCGCTAATCATCGCGGTGGTCAGAACCGCGTTGGAAGACCAGACTCTACGGGAAGAGTTACCGGGGTATCAAGACTATGCACGGCGCGTGCGCTATCGGCTGATTCCGGGGATTTACTGAAGAGCCTCAAGCACAGGAGGGCTGCGAAGACTGCTGGCCGATGAAAAAGAGTATCTGACCTTCGAAGATCGTCTCAATGGCGGCAAGTCAATATGGCTGCCCGCCGCTTCCATCGCAACTCGCGTGGATTTTGCCCACGGAGAAACGGGATCTCACGGCACCGCCTCACTGCGCAGAACTCTCTGTACTCGATGGGTCATACACACTGGCCGTGATCCTCCGTTCTTAAGCCAAATTTCACTCATCGGATCATGCCTCTGTCGAAAAATTTCGACGGAGGCGTAGCGACTTTTGGACTGTTGCGACCTCTTGCGACGGGGTGAGTGCGAAATTATTGCTTCGGCCGGGATGAAGCAGCCGGTGTGAGCGGAAGCAGCTCGAGGGGATGGATGCCGATCTGCCCACCGTTTTGGCTGTTGTTGGCTGGGGCGCGGGTGGTCCGATTTCCGGAAGCCAGAATGGAATCTGAAGTCATAGTCGTATTAGGAGATTCGGCGATTCGGTAGTCGCAATAAGTGATGGTCAACACCGCGGTCCCAAAGATTCGGACATTCGTCACGCTGTAGTTCGATTCCGGCAGCCATACCTGGCCAACGCGCTGATACTTGCGGCGGAACTCGGTTTTTCGCGTCCACCAAGAGGGATTCACCGCCGGTTCTCCTTCGATTCTCGTCACGACGAAATCGTCTGCGTCCACCCATATCCGTCCCGCAAAGAGTAACTGGCTTCGTCTTTTCGGCTGGACTCTGAGAATGTAGTAAGAATCGCCGTTAGTCCGGCTGTAACTCTCCAGTTCAAAGCGATAATTTTCCCTGTTGATGGCAGATTTCTGGCGGGCTTCGCTGTCCATCGCTTCGCGTTCCGCGTTCAGCAGGCGCCGGAAGACCCGGTTCCGAACACCTCTCGAACCACTTTCAGAAACGATCTGGAATTCCTTCTTGTTCGGCGAGTGGTATTCCATGCGAACCGTCATCTCCGCCTTCTTCGACAGCAGTCCATGCGACTCAAGATGATAGGTTCTAAAACTCGTATAACTTGCAAGCCGCTGCGCGCGCATCGCATCACCCGCCTCAACCCGAGCCATCACTTCGTCGGCCGTCAGGGGAGCGGGAGCAACTGCCTGCTGAGCCGTCGCCGGCAGGAGGGCGGCGAGCGGTACCAGGAAGACCAGCAACCATCTGCCGTATAAAGTGACCGGTTTCAAAGATCGAGCCATCTTTGCCACCTCAGGAAATATAAGCAATCAAATTGCCAGCTCCCCCTGTGAGTCGCTCCCCCAGTGTGAGTGACCTTCTCATGTGTTCTGCGTCACAGAGAGCTGTTGCCTGCCGCAGCACAATGACGAGCAGCGCATATCCCCGTCGGCGCCTTGCAGACAGCTCGAACGGGATCCTGGAATCGCCTGTAGCCTACATCACCATGGGAAGGCGGCCCGGATGATTTCAACTGCGAGGTCTGAATGCGATTTCTCCCCGGAGTCAGCGGAATTCCGTTACCGTCCAGTTGTGCGTCCACTGCTGCCTCCTGAACTTCCATTCACCGTAGAGGATCGCCAATCTGTCACCATTCTCATCGGTGGATTGACCTGGAAGCACGAGCGGCTCTTCGAGGGTGTGCTTCGCGGTGCCGGGTATCGCTGCCGTCGCCTTCCTGAAACCGACCGCTCCGCCCACGAGCTGGGAAAAGAGTTCTGTGTTACCGGACTCTGCAACCCGGTCTACTTCACCGTCGGCAATCTGGTTCGGTACTTGAAGAAGCTCGAGAGTACCGGACTCTCTCAAGAGGAAATCGTCAAGAGATTTGTTTATCTCACGGCCGCCTGTGGAGGCCCCTGCCGCTTCGGCCTGTATGAGTCGGAGTTTCGCGCGGCGCTGAACGCTGCCGGATATCGTGGCTTCCGCGTGCTTACCTTCTCCCAGGACCACGGCATACGGGCAACAACCGGCCATGGCGGACTGGTATTCACGGTGGACCTGGCAATGAATGCGATGCACGCTTTCATTCTGGGTGACCTTCTCCACAGCGTGCAGCACAGGCTTCGGCCGTTTGAGGCGCAGCCCGGTTCGATAGACAGGGCTATCGCCGCCTCGGCGGATTCGATCGCGGCTCACTTCGAGCACGATCGCGGTTTTCAGCTCAGCAACCATCTTCCCGCTGCCTTGCTGCCGAACACCCAATCGCTCTGGTATCACGTCCCCAACCGCGGTGCAAAGATCGGATTGCATCTGTACGGCAATGCGCTGCCCCGTGTGCTGGCCGGCTGTGGCGAGCCATTCAACAGAGTCGAGGTCGACTGGCTGCGCGTTCGGCCGGTTGTTCATGTGATCGGTGAGTTCTGGGCGCAGATGACGGAGAGCGACGGGAACTTCCGCATGCTGGAATTTCTGGAAAAGGAAGGAGCTGAAGTTGCCGTTGAGCCCATCAGCACATGGATCCTCTATCTCCTGTACCAGAGAAGGGCCCGCCTGCAATATCGCCGCATGGATACCCGGCTTTCATCATGGCCGGCTTTTCTGAGGGCCATTTCTGCTCGCGCTTCCGTAGCCGCCGGGCGCCTCGCATTCGGGCTGGGCGAAAAGATCTACCTTCATCATTTCGCTCGTCTCGCAAAGGCTCTGGGACTTGCCGACCACCTTCCCGTATCGCAGAAGCTTCTCGCGGAGCTGGCCGCTCCCTGGTACAACACCCAGCTTCGCGGTGGCGAGGGGCATCTGGAAGTGGCCAAGACCCTTTACTACAGCAGACACAAACTCTGCCACCTGGTGCTGGCGCTCAAGCCCTTCGGCTGTTTGCCCTCGATGCAATCCGATGCCGTGCAGGCATGTTTGGTCGAACGCTTCCCGGACGTCAGTTTTCTGTCCATCGAAACGTCGGCAGACGGCGAGATCCATGCGTACAGCCGCGTCCAGATGGCACTCTCCGAGGTGCGGGCCAAAGCTACGGCCGAATTCGAACTGGCTCTTCAATCCGCCCATCATTCTCTTGAAGAAATCCGGTCTTTCGTCGCGGCCAATCCCGCCCTGAGACATCCTCTTCGTCCCATTCCGCGTCATCCGGGCATTGTCTCCACCGCCGCCAACTTTCTGCTGCACGCAGACCAGTTGATGTCCCGGGATCCTTCCCGGCCGGCGGGTTATCCCGTTACCTGCAGAGGTCCCGCGCAGGCCCGCACACCTTCCATCCAGGAAATTTCATCGTGAGTGATCTGCCTCGGACCTCCGCCAGTGCTTCTTCTTCCTACCGGCTCAGCGCATCTGCTAACCAGGAACTCATGAGCGGAACGCGCTCCCAGGTTCCGCCTCCTCCTGGAGGCGTACCGCAGACTCTGCCCGAACCGGTTTTTCCGAGGAATCCGAAGCTGTTTGCCGCCCCCGACGAAGACTTCTTCCCGAAAAACGGCAAACGCCATTGGGCCGCACCTCATATCTGGCGTTCCATGCAGCGCTGGATGTTTCCCTTCTTTCGCTCCCGCCTGCTGCCCGGCGAATTCCATCCCATCATTGCTTACCTATTCAGCGAGTGGAAGTGCAACCTGGACTGTCACTATTGCTGGGCTTACGACAATCGCGTGCAGGGAATGACGGAGGACATTGCCCGTCGATCCATCGACTGGCTTCACTCCACCACCTGCCGTGTTCTGGCGCTGATGGGCGGAGAAGTGCTCCTACGTCCTGACTTCGCTCATAAGATCGTCTACTACGCGGCAAAGCAGGGTTTCTGGGTCTATCTGCCCACCAACGGCCGCCTCATGAGGCCCGACGTCCTCGATCGCCTCGTCGATGCCGGAGTGGCCTCAGTCAACCTTGCCGTCGATGCCTGGGATCTCAAGCCCGGTCTGCCTAAGGCGATGGTGCCGATCCGCTCGTATTTTGACCATCTCATGCGCAAGCAATATAAATACGGCTACTCCACCTTCCTGAACATCAATATCTGCCGCAATAACCTGGAAGACGTTCGCCTGCTCACCCAGTTGGCGCATGACAATGGCATCGCTACCGATTACCACATCTGCGAGTCCCCGATGGCGGAACAACAGGATTTCCGTCATTTCGAGAACAACCCCGTCTTTATTCGTCCGGAAGACCACGCCGCCATCGGCGAGCTTCTTGATTGGCTGATCGAAAGGCAGAATGCCGGATGGCAGATGGTGAACTCTGTTCAGCGCCTTGCGGAAATGAAGCAGTTCCTCCAAAGGAAGTTGGAGGACTGGGGATGCCGTGCCGGTCTCAACAGCCTCATCATCCGCACTGACGGCACGCTCGCCCCCTGTTTCCCGATGTACTCGACCAACCACGATTGGGGCACCATTGAAGCCCCACAGATGCCGCCCGAACAACTTCGCGCCATGAAGGCTGACTGTGAATCCAATTGCTTCTCCACGCTGAATCACATCCTCGCCTTCTGCTACAACGACGCACGCCTCATTCGCTGGATCTTCCGCCAGGCGCTGCACGGATTCCAGGGCGTGCGCGGCAATATGGTGTAGCTCATGGTGCAATCTCCTCTCTCCCAGCCGTCATCATCCCGCGGCGCGGGTGTGCCGGAGTTACTGGCCGGCATCGATGTCGGCTCCACCACCGTCAAGATCGTGGTGCGCTCTGCGGAGAGCAGCAGGATCCTCTTCCACAGCTACCTTCGTCACGAAGGCCTTCAGGCGCAAACGGTTCTAAGCTCACTGCAGAATGCAGAGCAGGCTCTCGGTATTTCACACACCAGCCTGCGGCTGTTCATGACCGGCAGCGGTGGCCAGCACCTGGCAGACATCCTGGGAGCACGCTTTGTTCAGGAAGTCGCGGCTGTCAGCCTCGCTGTGGAGCGCGAATTTCCTGAAGTTCGTTCCGTGATCGAGTTAGGCGGCCAAGATGCCAAAATCATCCTCTTTCAGGATGGGGACCTCGAGGGCCGGCGCAGAAAAATCGCCACCATGAACGACAAATGCGCTGGTGGAACAGGTGTCATCATCGAAAGGATCGCAGCCCGCCTGCACATTCCCGCCGCCGATCTCGCGCATCTCCCGCTGGATGACGCGCAGATCTATCCGGTGGCCGGCAAGTGTGGTGTCTTCGCGGAAACCGATATCACCGGGCTGCAGAAGCAGGGCGTGCCGCCTCTGCACCTGATGGCTTCGTTGTTCCAGGCCATTGTTCTGCAGAACCTCACGGTCCTTACCCGAGGCCACACTCTCCTGCCCGAGGTGCTCCTGCTGGGCGGCCCCAACACGTATTTCCCGGGCCTTCAGGCGGCCTGGCGCAAGGGGCTCCTGGAATTCTGGAAGCGCAGAAAGGTCTCTTTGCCGGAAAGCGCGGCGTCACAAGACCTGATTCGCGTGCCTCCGCTGGCCGAGTATTTCGCCGCTATCGGCGCTATTGAGTTTGGCATTGACGATCTTGCTGGAACACCGTCGTGCTATGGTCTGCAGCCGCTCGAAAGTTATATCCGGCAGCAATCACAGTCCGCGGCGCGCTTGTCCAGCGCTGGCAGCTTGTATCGCGACGCCTCGGAGCTGGAAGCCTTTCGCAGGCAATATTCGCCGCCTGCGGCGGCCGTCCCGGCGATATCCAGTTCCAGTCTCCAGGTTTTCCTGGGACTCGATGGCGGGTCCACATCCACCAAAGCAGTTGCTCTCGCTCCGGACGGCGCGCTGCTCGCGTCTTCCTATCTTCTGTCCCAGTCTGACCCCATTTCCGACGCGGTTACGGTCCTCCGCGATCTCCGCGAAAAGCTGGAGAGCGCCGGTGGCCAGGTGGATGTGCTCGGCCTGGGAACTACCGGCTACTCGAAGAACCTGCTCCAGAAAGTTCTCTCGGCAGACGTGGCTCTGGTGGAAACGGTGGCTCACGCTCGCTCCTCGCTGCGGCTCTTCCCCGGCGCTGACGCCATCATCGACGTTGGCGGTCAGGACATCAAAATCATTCTGCTGCAGAATGGCGCCGTGAAAGATTTCCGGCTGAACACGCAGTGCTCGGCAGGAAACGGCTATTTTCTTCAGGCGGCCGCGAAGGGCGTCGGCATACCTATCGAAGAGTTTGCCGCCGCCGCCTTTCGCGCTCGCAAAATGCCGCAGTTCAGTTATGGCTGCGCCGTCTTTCTCCAGACTGACATCGTCAATTTCCAGCGCCAGGGATGGAAGCCTGAAGAGGTCCTGGCCGGTCTGGCCGCCGTGTTGCCCAAAAACATCTTCCTCTATGTGGCCGGCGTCGCGAATGTCGCCACGCTGGGAAGGAGTTTCATTCTGCAGGGAGGCACACAGCGCAATCTTGCTGTGGTCAAGGCGGAGGTGGACTTTATTCGCGAGCACTACCACGGCTCGGGCGAGCCAGAGATTGCCGTGCATCCGCATTGCCGTGAAGCCGGCGCCATCGGCACCGCTCTCGAAGCTGCGGAGCACGCCCGCACAGGCCATCCGTCCCGCTTCCCCGGATTTTCATTTCTCGATAATCTCCACTACACCATTCGCCGCGACGAAACCACGCGCTGCCACTACTGCACCAACCGGTGCCTGCGCACCTTTGTGGAACTCGGCGCTCAAACCTCCGCCTCAGCCTCGGAAACCAGGCGCGTTATAGTCGCCACCTGCGAACGCGGCGAAGCCCAGGACACCGCAGCGGTTCGCGAGATCAATGCCGAATGGAGCGCCCTGCGACAGCACTGTCCCAACTACGCTCAACTCGCCGGTGAGCAGGCCTGGCTTCCCACACATCCTCCATCTGCGATCCGTCCCCATAAATCACTCCTCTTGTCGCGCACCTCCAGAAAGCTCCAGCGCCGTTCGCAAGTTCGCATCGGCATTCCCAGGGCCCTGAATCTCTTCGTCTCCGCACCGCTCTTCTCCGCGTATTTCGAGAGCCTGGGCATCCCCGCGCAAAACCTCTATTACTCCCATTTTTCCAGCCTCGACCAGTATCAGCAGGCCGCCGGTTTTTCCGCCATCGATCCCTGCTTCCCCTCGAAAGTCTCCGTTGCGCACGTCTACGAACTGCTCCGCCTCTGCCGGTCCACTCCTCTCGACGCCATCTTTTTTCCCATGTTCGATACGCTTGTCACCCCCCTTCACGGTTGTACCGGCTCCAGCGCTTGCCCCTCCGGAGCGGCCACTCCCGAAGCCGTCAAAGCTGCCTTTTCGCGCACCCATAACTGGTTTCAGGAAGCGGAAGTCCTCTACATCAATCCGGTCCTGAACCTCGCTGACCGCGACCTCTTCAGGCTTCAGATGTTCTCTGCGTGGAAGGATCTGCTGGATCTCGACTGGGATGAAAATGCACGCGCCATCGACATTGGCATCTCATCGCAGGCCGATTTTGAGGCGCGCCTTCGTCGCCAGGCCCGCGCCACCCTTGACGATCTGGAGAGGAACGGGCGAATCGGCCTCGTCATGCTGGGCCGTCCGTACCATCACGATCCCGGCCTCAACCATGGCATCCTTGAGGAGTTTCAGCGTCTCGGCTATCCCATCTTTTCCCAGAGCCTGCTCCCGCTCGACGGCGATTTACTCGATCGCCTCTTCGGGGAGGAAGTCCAGGCTGGCATCATTCAGTCACCCCTCGACATCTCCGACGTCTGGAAACATACTTTCTCGGCAAGCTCAAACCACAAACTCTGGGCGGCAAAATTTGTCGCTCGCCACCCCAGCCTTATTCCCGTCGAGCTCTCCAACTTCAAGTGTGGACACGATGCTTTCATCATTCGCGTCATCGAGCAGATCATTGAGACATCCGGCAAACCGCACTTCTGTTTCCGCGATCTGGACGAGAATCGTCCTCTGGCCTCTATTCGGATCAGGGTGGAAACAATGCATTACTTCCTCCGGCACTATCAGGAGAGAATCGGGAGATCAGGATCGAGGGCCGCGACTCCGTACGCTGCCCCGCAATGCGGACTGCAGCACCAAACTGCACAGGATGCACTGTGGGATCACGCTGCGCGGAAGGTGACAGCCGGTTGATGGTGACATAGAGGGCCGACGCTTCTTGAAGCTCTGCAAGAACAGATCGGCTTGAAACTGAAGTCCATTCAGGCTCCGGTGCTGGGCAGCGATCCGGATTACGCCGTGATTCCTCATCCGAGCCGCCTCCGCGCGCTTACACACATTTCCACCGTAAGCAACAGCGCGGTATCGGCCATGCATCTGAAGAACTTAGACCGCAGCAAGGTTCTCAACTGGGAGGCGGTGTTGAATCCGAGATTCAGCCGCCTGTAATTCGTCCCGGTTGACGGGATGAGTGGAGACAGCTTCCCCTGGCTCGGCCCGTTTGAGTGCAGATGACTCCAGGCATACTGTGGCCCTGCCCCGGTTGCGTTCGGTTGGTTGTTCAGTGCAAGGGCGATGGAATCTTAAGCGTTCTGATACATAAAGGTGCGGAGGGCGCCGGCCGCGGGCTTGAGCGATCGCGTGATTGCGCGATGCCAGAGCTTGAGAGGCGCGAGTTTTTTACTGTGCAGGTTGTGGTGGAAGAGACGAAAAGCGCGTATGAGTCTGCGCGTTCCCCAGCGCAGAATCCTACGGAGGAGGAGCAAAATGAAATCAAATCCTGATCGTATGCCCTCAAATCTGTTTGCAGAGTCCCCTGAGAAGATTGTTGAGGTACTCACATCCAGGGATATGTTTCCCCGCGGCGCCGCTTCGGGGATGCGTGTTCTTACTTTCTATATGGCGCAGGCCGGCAAGGGGCTCACTTCTTCCCGGCGCCGCAACCTTGAGAGAGCGAAGAAGATGCTTTCTGCCTGCGTGGAGCGGGAAATTGCGGAAGCCCAGGCAAGGTGGCATCGCAAGGTTGCATAGGGCGGCAAATACCGGTTCGGCGCCACTGGGGCGCCGAACCTGTCAACTTCAGTCAAGCTCAGGTTACGTAATCGTCAGGGCAGGGGATTCACAAATCCCTTCGGCGGCGTTAATGACGCTCCGGGGATAACGACCGGCATGACTCCGGTATCTTTGCAGCTCATGGCCGGCGGAAAATGATTGACGATCTTGTCGGGAATCTCCGCCTGCGATGCCGGGATTGGCGGTTTCGCTCCTGAGAGCCGTGCCGCATCGAATCCGCCCAGCAGGTTGGTCAGCCGCGGGTTGGTGTCGCGCGGCCCCTCTGGCAGATACGGCTTTTCATCGGGCAGGGACGCCAGCGGCGGCAGGTCGAAGAGCACATCCAGGAACTTGGAGAAGGAAACATGGTCGCCGGGATTCGAAACGATGCTGCCCGCCTTGGCATACGGCGAAATCAGAATCAACGGCACACGAGGTCCGTCGCCGCACGGCTGCTTGTCTGGGCAGGTCTCGAACTGCGGCGGAGGTACATGGTCGTAAAATCCCTCCGAATCGTCCCACAGCACGATGATGACGGAGTCCTTCCAGTACGGGCTGCGCGCAACCGCGTTCACAACCTTCGCCACCAGCGACTCAGAAAGCTGCGAGTCTGAATACGCGGGGTGATCGTCGTCGCCAAGAATGTCCTGTGCTGCAGGATTCGCGGGCTTCCATCCGAATGGATTCTCGCGCCCGCCTTTGACGAAGACCACGCTCTTCGGCGGCAGATCCTCCTTCTTCATTGAGGCGAAGAAGTCCACGAGGTCGTGCTCGCCGCTCCACATGGAGGGGTTCTTGCGAATGTACCCAAAATACTGCGGCGAATTGTGGTGCGGAATATAAGCCGGATGATCGTTGCCCTCACCGTCGCCAAAGCCTTCCTGATACCAGGCCCAGGGCACGGCTTTGTGGTTCAGCTTCGCCAGTTCGCCGATGTCGGCTTTGATATCGTCTATATCGATTTTCACCTTCCTGGCATTGCGCCCACTGAGTGACAGCATGAGCGTGGCGTAAGTCTGGTCGAGCTGGTGAGCACCGTGGGCCTGGCGGGGAAATGCATACGGACCGAACGCCGGATTTTCGTCATTTACCACCGGCTCACCAGGTCCGTAGATTGACTTGAACTTCTCGTTCGGATGCCGCGCCGCCTGTGTCTGGCCGGTTTGTCCCGCAATCAAATCAATGTTGCCCGGCGTCGAAGGTCCGTACATCGCCTGAAAGATGTGATCGTACAAAGCGAACCGGTGCGCATACATCCACAGGAAGGGAATGGTCGTGCAATCCTCGTGCGCCATGGTCAGTATGCCCACCTGCCGTGCAAACTCCGGGCTCGTCAGCTTCACATTCACCAGGTTCTGTTCCTCGTAGGCCACAAATTTGTCCATGCGGCCGTGGTCCACCTTGGCCAGCAGGGCCTCGCGCGAGTGGTCGGCATCAGCCGTATCGGCAGCTTTCAGCAGAAAGGGCGTGATCCACTCGTGGCCGATGGCATCCCATTGGCGGAATCCGTGTGCTCTCGCCTGGGCTGTAGCCAGGTTGTCAGCACCAGGGAATGAGCCAAAGTACGAGTCAAACGAACGATTTTCCTGATAAATCACAAAGACGTGATGAATATGCTTGCGTAAATTGGCGACAAACTGCTGTTTGGCGCTCTCGGTGTTGCTTTTCTTTGCCTGGGCTCCCGCATTCACGGTCATGGCGCATCCCAACACCGCTGCCAAAGGTAGAAACCCTCTCCGAAACCTGCGTCCTGCCGTCAATCCGAAAAATCTCAATTGCGCCTCCTCGCGCCGGTGTGCACCTTCCCTGGGTTGAATCCCCGCGATCTGCCCCAACCGTCTGTGTATGTTATACCTGCATGCCCGGCCGGTCTTCGTTAATGGGCTGTTACAGGCGCCCACCTGATGGTAGCCGGCGCCCTCCGCGGCAATGCCGCCTTCGCCCCCATGGAATGCAGCGTTACTCCATTGAGAAATTTAGGCTTTGGAAACGGCCGGTGGGGCGTTCCAATGTGCTATAAAATGTGCAGTCCAAGCGTCTTTGCGCGGCCCAGAGGCTGCCCTGGACTCTCGGAGATTCGGAGTAATTCTTATGTCATCCGTAACACCGGCCGTAACGTTGGATCAGGAGATCAATCCCTGGGAGGCACAGAGCGCACGCTTCGATTTTGCTGCTCGCAAGCTCAATCTGGATGAGGGGCTCTGGAAGCTGCTTCGGTCGCCCTCGCGTGAGGTCATCGTTCACTTTCCCGTGCCCATGGACGACGGGCGCATCGAGCTGTTTACCGGCTTTCGCGTGCAGCATTCCATGGCCCGCGGCCCGTGCAAGGGCGGCATTCGCTACTCGCCTGAAGTGACACTGGAAGAGGTTCGCGCTCTGGCCAGTTGGATGACTTGGAAATGCGCGGTCGTCAACATTCCCTTCGGCGGCGCCAAGGGCGGCGTCATCTGCGATCCCAAAAAGATGAGCCAGGGCGAGCTGGAGCGAATGACGCGCCGCTACACCTCCGAGATCAGTGACATCATCGGCCCGGAAAAAGATGTTCCCGCGCCCGACATGAACACCAACGAGCAGACCATGGCGTGGATCATGGATACCTACTCCATGCATGCCCGGTGCACCGTCACCAGCGTGGTTACCGGCAAGCCGCTCAACGTGGGCGGTTCGCGCGGCCGCATTGAGGCCACCGGCCGCGGCGTCATGGTTGCCTGCAATGAAAGCCTGCGTTACCTCAACATGCCCGCTGAAGGCTGCCGCGTAATCGTGCAGGGATTCGGCAATGTGGGATCGAACGCCGTCCGCCTCATGATGGAGAGCGGTTACACGATCATCGGTGTTGCCGAGGCCGACGGCGGCCTTTACAACTCCAACGGCATTGATATTCACAAGTTGGTCGAATACAAGTTCCGCAACGATTCGATCCTCGGTTTCCCCGAAGCAGAAGCCGTTCCGGCCGAGGAACTGCTGGTGACCGAATGCGAAATTCTCATTCCCGCGGCCACTGAAAATGTCATCACCAGCCGCAACGCGGATCAGGTCAAAGCGCGCGTCGTGGTTGAGGGCGCCAACGGCCCAACCACTGCCGTCGCCGACGAAGTCCTCTCTGAAAAGCGGATCTTCATCGTGCCTGACATTCTGGCCAATGCCGGCGGAGTTACCGCAAGCTACTTTGAGTGGGTGCAGGATCGCCAGGGCTATTTCTGGAAGGAAGCTGTCGTGAACGAGCAGCTTGAGACTATCCTGCGCGACAGCTTCGACGACGTGGTTCGCTACGCCGAGGCCCACGACGTGAACAATCGTATCGCGGCTTACATGCTTGCCATTGACCGCGTCGCCATCACCATCCGCCAGCGCGGAATCTACGCGTAAGCGTCGATTCGCTTGGCAGCATACTCGCAAGGAAGATCGGCGGGATGAGCATTCAGCTCACCCCGCCGATCTTTTTGCGCACGGTGCAGGACGCTACTCGCCACTCAGCACCAGCTTGGCAATTGTCGCCAGTTGCATAAACGACGTTCCCTCATAAATCGTCCCAATCTTCGCGTCGCGATACAGCTTCTCCACCGGCGCATCCTTCACAAACCCCGCACCGCCAAACACCTCTACAGCGAGGCTCGCCACATGCTCGGCTGTTTTTGAGGCCACGTACTTGCACATCGCTGCCGCCTTACGGAAATCTCTTCCCGCGTCCCTGAGCCGCGCAGCGTTGTAGACCATCAGCCGCGCCGCCTCAATCTCCGTCGCCATCTCCGCAAGCTGAAAGCGCATCGCCTGAAACTCCGCAATCGGCCGACCGAATTGTTTGCGCTCCTTCGCGTGCCGCACCGCGTGCTTCAAGGCGCCCTCGGCGAGCCCCAGCATCTGTGCGCCAATGCCGATGCGCCCTTCATTCAGCGTCTCGATTGCGATCTTGTATCCCTTGCCCACTTCGCCCAGCACCTGTGCCGCCGGCACCGTGCAATCATCCAGAATCAACTCGCAGGTGCTCGACGCGCGTATGCCCAGCTTGTCTTCCTTCCGGCCCACGGAGAATCCCGGCGTGCCGCTCTCGATCACGAATGCGGTGATGCCCTTGTAGCCGGCACCCGGATCGACCGTTGCGAACACAATGAAAATCCCTGCTTCCTTAGCATTTGAGATCCACAGCTTGCGCCCATTGAGCACGTAGCCATCGCCGCGCCGTTCCGCGCGCGTCTGCAGCGCAAAGGCATCGGAGCCCGCGCCGGCCTCGCTCAGCGCATAAGCACCCACCGTATCCGCCGCAAGCCGCGTCAGGTACTTCTGCTTCTGCTCCGTCGTGCCCCACCGCAGCAGCGCCTTGGCAACCAGCGTGTTCTGCACGTCCACCAGCAGGCCAATTGCGGGATCGACCGCGGAGATCGTCTCCACCGCCAGCACCGCGTCAAAGAACGTTCCGCCGCCACCGCCGAATTCCTCGGGAATCTCAATTCCCATCAGCCCCAGTTCAATCAGCTTGCGCAGCAGCCCTTCATCGATATGCTGCTCCTCGTCCATGCGCCGCACCAGCGGGGCAATCTCGTCCTGCGCAAACTGCCGCAACGTGTCACGGAACAGAAGTTCCTCTTCGCTCAGTTCGGTGATGGGGTGCGCCGCGTGCGGCATTGCGTGGCCAGGCGCTTCAGTGCTCAGCGGATTTTGATTTCCAGTAGTCATTCAATCCTGAAGTATTATCACAAAGAGTCTTCGTCCAGCTTGCCAAAGACGACTGTAAGGAGAACTTCCGATGCAGATCAAGGACCACGTTTTTCTCATTACCGGCGGAGCATCGGGCCTTGGCGCCGCCGTTGCACGTCTCGTTGCCGCATCGGGCGGAAGTGCGATCATCGCCGACGTTAACAGCGAAGCCGGCGAAGCCGTGGCGCGTGAGCTTGGCTCCAGTGCCGCTTTTGCCCGCACTGACGTAACCAGTGAAGCCGACGGCAAGGCCGCTGTCGCGCTGGCTCTGGAACGGTTCGGCCACCTGCACGCGCTGGTCAACTGTGCCGGTATCGCGCCCGGCATCAAGATCCTGGGCCGCGAGGGGCCGCATCCGCTGGAGAGCTTTTCGCGTGTGGTCGGCATCAATCTTGTAGGGAGCTTCAACATGTTGCGCCTCGCGGCTGAAGCCATCGCCAAAGAGCCCGCCGGTGCAGACGGTGAACGCGGCGTCATCGTCAACACCGCATCTGTCGCGGCGTTTGACGGCCAGATCGGCCAGGCTGCCTACGCAGCATCCAAGGGCGGAGTGGCCGCGCTCACGCTGCCTGCCGCGCGCGAGCTTGCGCGCCACGGCATCCGCGTTGTCACCATCGCGCCCGGAGTCTTCGAAACGCCCATGGTGGCCGGCTTTTCGCCGGAAGTGCAGCAGTCGCTTGCCGCCGCGGTGCCATTCCCGCCGCGCCTTGGCCACCCCGATGAATACGCTGCGCTGGTTCGCCACATCGTTGAGAACACCATGCTCAACGGCGAAACCATCCGCCTCGACGGCGCGTTGCGCATGGCGCCGCGCTGATTCGTTCGGCTGATTCGCTGAGGAGGTAGCAAATGGACGCACACGACCCCATCGTCATCGCCGGCATGGCGCGCACACCCATCGGCGGTTTCCTGGGCGACTTCAAAGACCTCGCCGCGCCCCAGCTTGGCGCCGCGGCAATCCACGCCGCGGTGGAGCGCGCCGGCATCCCGCCCGATTCCATCGACGAAGTCTTGATGGGCTGCGTGCTGCCAGCGGGCCAGGGGCAGGCTCCGGCGCGTCAGGCCGCGTTCGGCGCGGGCCTGCCTGCCGCAACCGGAGCTACCACCGTCAACAAAATGTGCGGTTCCGGCATGAAGGCCGCAATGCTCGCGCACGATCTGCTCATCGCCGGCAGTGCCCGCATCGCCGTCGCCGGCGGCATGGAGAGCATGAGCAATGCGCCTTATCTCCTTGACCGCGCCCGCGGCGGCTACCGCATGGGCCATGGCCGCGTGCTTGATCACATGTTTCTTGACGGCCTGGAAGATGCCTACGACAAAGGCCGCCTGATGGGCACATTCGCTGAAGACTGCGCCCAGAGCTACGCTTTCACCCGCGAAGCGCAGGACGAATTTGCGCTTTCTTCCCTTGCTCAGGCGCAGAAGGCCGCAGCGGATGGCAGCTTCGCTGCGGAGATCGTCCCCGTAACGGCGAAAATCGACAAGCAGGAGCGCGAAATCCGCCAGGATGAACTTCCGCTCAAAGCAAGTCCCGAAAGAATTCCCCGCCTCAAGCCGGCATTTCGTGAAGGCGGTACGGTAACAGCAGCCAATTCCAGTTCCATCTCTGACGGGGCGGCTGCTCTGGTACTCATGCGCCGCTCCGAAGCCGAGCGCCACGGAGTTAGGCCCCTTGCGACGATCATCGGTCACGCCACCTTTGCCCAGGCGCCGCCGCTCTTTACCACCGCGCCCGTTGGCGCCATCCGTGCGCTTGCTGAGCGTACCGGCTGGGCACTCGACCAGGTGGACCTCTTCGAGATCAACGAGGCCTTCGCCGTCGTCGCCATGGCAGCCATCCACGACCTGCACCTGCCACGGGAGAAAGTCAACGTCCATGGTGGCGCCTGCGCCCTCGGCCACCCCATCGGAGCTTCGGGCGCACGCATTCTCGTCACCCTGCTGTCAGCGCTCCAGCGCTACGGGCTCAGGCGCGGCATCGCCGCACTTTGCATCGGGGGCGGGGAAGCAACTGCGATGGCCGTCGAACGAGTGGATTAAGCCATTCATTGTCCGGCAACTACATGCATTACGGCCCCAGAATCTCTGACACTAAAGTGGACATTTGATCGGTCTTCGTGAACCACCTCGGCGAAGACGGCTATAGTAGTGTCAGGAGATCCTCTCGAGCTTCAGGCAATCGTTTCGGTTCAGGCCGTCATTTTTTCGGCAAAGCGGTTCGAGCTCAAGCGGCGAACAGAAAGAATCTCTCTCAGGAACGATCGTGAATCTGCCCAACTCCATCACGATGAGCCGGATCGTAATGATTCCACTGTTCCTGTGGATTCTGTCGCCATTCTTCCCCAGCCATGGCCATCCAGCAGCACAGGAACTCTGTGCCTCAGTCCTCTTTGTGCTGGCCTCCACCACCGACGGTCTCGACGGCTACCTCGCCCGTAAGCGGGGCCAGATCACCACCATGGGTATGCTCCTCGATCCCCTGGCGGACAAGATCATGGTCACCTCCGCACTGGTGGCCCTCGTCGCGTACAATCCCACCGTCGTCAAGGTGTGGATCGCTGTAGTGATCATCGGCCGCGAGTTTCTCATATCCGGCCTACGCTCCATCGCGTCATCCGAGGGCTTCACTATCCAGGCCAGCGATCTCGGCAAGCTCAAAACCGTCGCTCAAATTGTTCTGGTGGTTTCGGCCATTCTTTCGCATCAGTGGCTGCAGTGGCAACTCGGCGTGGTTGTGATTCCCGTCGAGTGGATCGCCATCGCCGCCGCCTACTTCGCTGTTCTGATTTCCATCATCTCGGCTGTGGATTACTTCGTTGGCTTCTGGAAGCAGATCGATCACGCCTCCAACACCCGCCGCAAGTCCTTCGTGCTGAGCCGGCGCAAAGATGTGAAAAAAGCAGGGACGTAGGGATTAGGGACGTAGGGACATAGGGACATAGGGACATAGGGACGTAGGATGCTACTTCAGCGATCGCATCACCGCGCCCAACATCCGACCCACTTCGGAGCATTTTTCTTCCACTGCAACCAGCGCTTGCTTTGAACCAAAGCCGAGAGCCTTGGCGATCACAAGCTGTGTCTCCACTCCCGAGTTTGAGCCGCGAGCATGACCCAGAAACTGGAGATATTCTCCTTTGCTTGCACGTCCATGTCCTTCTGCGATATTGCTGGCTACCGAAACCGATGCTCTACGTAGCTGGCTTGTCAGCCCAAACTGTTCAGAGGCAGGGAAAGCGGCAGTGAGCCTGTAAATCTCGAGAGTCATCTCAATCGCCCTCTGCCACACCATCAGGCTTCTGAACGACTTCCCACCTACCCGCCCGTTAATTGCAGTCGTATTTCCGTCCCCATTCACACCAGCCTCCCGGTTGAGTGTTTCCTATGTCCCTATGTCCCTAGTCCCTACGTCCCTGTGTCCCTTGCTTCACGCCACGGCGTTTCTCCGCACTGCCACCACCGTAATATCGTCCTCCTGTCCGAAGTCCCGCGCCGCCTCTGCCAGGTAGAAGGCCGACTGGCTGCTGAGGTTGTGCACGCGGTCGAAGCCGAACAGCTCGCCTGAAGAGTTACGCGCCTCCACCACTCCATCGGAGACGAACAGAATGCGGTCGCCCGGATGCAGATAAAGCCGCATCTCGTCGTATTTGCCGTCTGGCAGCACACCCAGCGGTAATCCGCCTGGCAGCGCCACCTCCTGGCTGTTCAGGTAGGGCGGCAGATGGCCGGCGTTGGCCACTACCAGTTCACCGTTGGCGCCAAACCACGCCGCCTGGCAGGTGGTAAAGCTTCCGCTGCCTGCCAGCGTTCGGTTCAGTGCTCTCAGAATCTTCGCCGGGCTCCGCTCCTGCATCTGCCGCAGGGCACCCATCAGCATGGACACGCTCATGGCCGCCGTCAGCCCCTTGCCGGCCACATCCCCAATCACCACAAGCAGCCCGCCGTCGCTGGGCGATTGCAGATGGAAGAAGTCGCCGCCCACGTCCTGTGCCGGATCGTAAATCGAATCCACCTCAAATCCAGGTGTGGCGATCTTTTCCTGCGGAATCATCAGTTCCTGCACGCTCCGCGCCGCCGCCATCTCGCTCTTTGCGTGCTCCTGATCGCGCTGGATGCGCAGGAAGCGCGAGAAGATAATCAGCACAATCACCAGCATGCCCACAAGGTCGGCGATCGCGGCAAAGCGAATGGGGATTGGCCCGGCTTGAATTGTCAGCGGCGAGTGGAAAGGATGTCCGGTCCAGCTGGTCATGCCCGCTGTCACCATTGGTTCCAGCATGCCCACGATGGTCAACACCAGGGCCAGCAGCAGCAACGCGGCCTCAAAATTCCGCTTCAGTGTGGCGACAATCAATGTAATAAAGATGAACAGGAACCAGCATGCAATCCAGATCAGGCTACCCAGAGCAATTGCGGCCAGGAATACGCCGATAGCTCTGCCGTGGCCCACCAGTAGAAGAGTGGGTCCAATGCCGGCCAGGATGGGGGCCGTATAGCGCAGCGCCCGCGTATACCACCGCCTGGGCAGTGACAGGAAGGCAATCAGAAACTCAAAATACAGGTACGCTGAAATAACAAGCAGCTGTAGCACAATCGCTGCGTACCACAGGTTCTCAAGATGGGCCGAGCTTCCCGCCAGTTCCACAAAGCCGATGGGCGCCTGCAATGCCTCATGCAGCGCCAGCCACAGGTACTCGGGATGGTCGCGCTGCGTGTAGTAGAGAGCCAGAAGAAACCCGCTTAGAATCGCCAGCAGGATCGAGTTCACCAGCTGCGGCACCCGTTCCATCAGGTTGCGGACCGACCAGAGCCTCAGACCATGCTCCAGATCCTGCCGGTTGCCCAGCAGAACCTTCCTATCGGAGAAGAAGTCCGTGTAAGTGTCGCCCATGGGGACATAGAGGGTGCGCAAAACCAGCGTCAACGAGGTCTCATCTGACGGCAAATTCAAGTCGTAGATGCGGGAAATCTGCTGATAATGCTGGGGATTGTCAGCATGCGGCCCTTCCGGCACAATCCGCCGGCCATTGGCGAAGACATCCACACCCCACACAGACGTCGAGCCGTTGGCGATCGAGGTGACCTGCGAGACAGGCAACTCCATGAACAGCGCAAGCGGACCGTGATGGGCAGGCAGCCGAATATGCATACGGAACCAGACCCACTGTCGCTCGTGGGTCGGCTGACCTCGTCCGCGACGGCGGCCGCCTCGCGCCTGTCCTGGAGCCCCTGCCGCGCCTCCGGGCGTCGCGACGGCTTTCATTGTGTGGGTGGCGCTGCGGATGGCCCAATCCGAGTCGTCAAAGCCGGGCAGGGCGGCCGCCGGGTCGGAGGTGATCCCTACACGCCAGTCTCTGTTCAGCAATACTGCGGAGCCCAGGGCTGTGGCATTGAAGACCGGCCCCGCCGGAGCCGTAGGCGCAGCTTTTGACTGTACTTGCGCCCTCGTCAGGCCGGCTCGCTGTGCGGCCTGGCCGCGGCCCTGGGCGGCCAGCAGTCCCGCGGTGCAAACCGTTGCCACGGCAAGGCTCAAGATGGTTCGGCGCAAGTCCTTCCCCCTGTTTTTTCGTGCCTTTAACTGTAATTGAGACGAGCGCCGGTTCCAAGAAAGTCGCATGCCCGGATGAGAAAGACGCCATCATCGGTGCAGATCGGCCTTAAGCGGTGCAGGGAGCCGCCAGCTTGAAAAAGTACTTCCACTTGTTGCCAAATAGACTGATACTAGCGTCTAAACAATAAAGCGAAGCGGCGCTTGAGCAACATCCGTGTGGGAGGTAAGGCATGGCAAAGCATTTCAGGTTCTCGACGGGGTCAATGGCGGCGGGCCTGGCGCTCGCCTTTGCAATGACCACCGTCCTTTGGGCGCAGTCGCCTGCCTCCGATACCTCCAAACAAGACACACCGGCCGCCGCCCAGCAGCCTGCTCCGGGTACAACACCGGTCGGGCACGACTCCGCGGCCCCCACCAGCGCAAACCAGACGCAGCCTTGCCAGGTCTCCCAGAAGACTGAAAAGAAGGACAAGCACAAAAAGGGGAAGAAAGGCGAGCAGTCGATCGACGAAGTGGAGCCGGGCCTGGTGCCGCTGAACTGTGACACCACAACCGCCGCGGCCAATGCCAACACCGCCGACAAAAACGCTGCTGATAACAAGGAAGCCAACAGCAAGGAAGCCGTCGCCAAGGAAGTTGCCAACAAAGAAACGGAGAAAGGCTTCGATCCCCGCCGGGTGGTTGGTGTTGGCAGCCACATGATCAAGATCAAGCCCGGAAGCATTGAAGACGTGAACGCCGTTGGCGATCGCAAGATCGGCGGGCGCGGTATGGGCAACTGGTACTCCATCGACTCTGAGATCAAGATGGGAAAGACGTACGCCGATCAGGTGGACAAAAGCGCTCGCTTTATCACTGACCCCGTTGTTGAAGAGTACGTGAATCGCATCGGCCAGAACATCGTCAAGAATTCCGATTGCAAGGTTCCGTTCACCATCAAGGTCATCGATTCAGATGAAATCAACGCTTTTGCTCTGCCCGGCGGTTTCTTCTATGTGAACTCCGGCCTGATTCTGGCGGCGGATGAGGAGGCCGAGCTGGCCGGCGTCATGGCACACGAAACGGCGCACGTCTGCGCCCATCATGCCGCCCGCGAGATGACGCGCATGAGGTATGCGCAGCTTGGCATGATTCCGCTGATTCTGTTTACCGGCTACACCTGGACTGGATACGGCATCTATGAAGCCGCGCAGTTGGCCATTCCGGTCACGTTCCTCAAGTTCTCGCGCGACTTTGAAGCCCAGGCCGATTATCTGGGCGTGCAATACATGTACCGGGCGGGATACGATCCGCAGGCCATGATCGACTTCTTTGAAAAGATCTCTGCTCTCCAAAAGCGCAAGCCGGGTCTTGTAGCCAGGGCTTTCTCTGATCACCCACAGACTCCCGATCGCATTCTGCACACGCAGGAAGAAATCGCCGAGATTCTGCCGGCCAAGGACGAATACCTGGTTACCACCTCGGAGTTCAACCAGGTAAAAGCGCGGCTCGCCCGCATTGAGAATAAGCGTCGCCTCGACCGGAAGAATGGACCCGCGAAGCCGTCTCTACGGCGTGCGAGCACTGGATCTGGAGCAGGCGCGGGCAACGGCAGCGGCACTGACCAGACGGATCGGCCCACGCTGCACCGGCGCGACGACAATAACAAGAACTAGCATTAGTACGAATCCCGTCGCGGCGCGACAATTCAAATTCATTTTACGGGGCGCGGCCTTTGAGCCGCGCCCAACTGTTTCCAGCCGATTTCTACTTAAGCGCATGCTCTGCGGCATGCCAACCGATCCGGACGCGGCCGCAGGACCGTCCTTGTCCAATTTGACCGCTACTTTCCTGGCGGGGCGCACTGCCATTGACTCCGGCTCGCCGGCTTTTCCCCGCGATGGAATTCAGTCGAGGTCGGATGTCCGTGAGCCGGTAAAGCTCACTTGGATCGAGCGCTACAGCGGCTCCTGGCTTTCCTGCCCGCATCCTTAAACTCCTGCATGGAATCTTCAAGTCAGCTTCTTGAGTCCAAATCACGACGCTTCGCTTTAGTTCCGGCGGCCAGCCTCCCGCAACCACACGCAAAAATGCCCGCCAAACGAGGCGGGCATTTTTGCTGCGAAGCTTTCAGGAACCTAGCCTAGTAGAGCCGGAAGTTCACCTCTACCGTGATCATCACCGGAACGGGAATCTTGCCATCCTTCAGGGCGGGCTTGAACCGGTACTTGCGAACCGCTTCCAGCGCCTTCTGATCGAGCCCCATGCCCAGGGCCCGGACCACATGCGGATCCCGCGGCATACCATGCGCGTCCACAATCATCTGAATCAGGCAGACGCCCTGGTACTTGGCGCGGCGGGCTGCGTCGGAAAATTCTGCCTCAACATGGTTCAGTGGCACGGGAGCCGAAATGCCGCCGCCCACGTGATAGACCCCGCCGCCGGCGCCGCCCCCGTATCCAGGTCCGTATCCGTTACCGTGACCTGAGCCCAGGCCGCCGCCATACCCGCTTCCCATGCCGGCTCCGGAGCCTTGGCCGTTCGAAGCGATCGTCACATTGGGTGACTTCGTCACGCCCAGATTCGGCAACGCAGGATTGTCAGGCAGTTGGATATTCTTCTGCACCATAATCGCAGCAGGCGCCGCGATGATGGGTTTGTCGAATTCCTTCACTTGGGGCGGTGTAATGGGAGATTTCTGAATCTTGGGCAGTTTGCCCTTGATGGGGTCAACAACGCTGTGAGCGCCGCCACCGCCACCGCCGCCATTCTGGCCCTTGGAGAGCGGAGCCTTGGGTGTCCAGATACCCACGTCGATATTTGTCATCTCCAGCTTCTTGTCTACGGCCTTGATCACCGTCCTGCCCACAAAAAAGATGGCGACAAGAAGAATGGCGAGGTTCACCGAGGTCGAGATCCCAACAGCCCAGGGATTGGCCTTGACCTTCATTCGATCCGGGACCGCGACCGGTTGCGATGTCAGCTCCAGGGGGGGCAGTTTTACAGGGAAGAAGATGTCACGGATGTTCTCGTAGAGAGTCGTCCAGAGCGGTTTTTCGTCAAACGCCTTCCCCAACAAAGCATCGAGCTCGTGGCCTTCGCTGGATGGCACATCTGTCCCTGAGCTTTCAGCTTTCATATTTGGTTGATTGAGGATTTCTTCTGCCATAATTCCTACTGGCTCTCTGACCTGGTTCGACTCCGAAACGTGGGTCCCGATTCAGAGCTTGTTCATCCATTATGCTTGAATGTCCCTAACCTTGTCTTGGACCCTAACCAGAACCCGACTTCCCCGGTCCTTGCCATATTCTCCAGACTCTCATATTCCCGCCTTCACAGGAATCCCATATTCAATAGACGGCGAAACTCGTCGTCTTGTTACCCGAAAAATCGCGTTTCGCCGTTTACACTAGAGAAAGACCAGGTTCTAACCGACTGACGGAGCGAAAATGCCCTCTGCGCCGGAGTTGAAGGCGACTCTCACATTACCTCAAACGGCCTTTCCCATGAAGGCCAATCTGCCCCAAAATGAGCCTCTGCGGCTGTCCCGCTGGGCGTCGCTCGGCCTCTATGAGCGGCTCCGCAAAGCCGGCCGCGGCCGGCCCCCTTACGTTCTCCACGACGGCCCGCCCTATGCCAATGGCCCCATTCACCTGGGTCATGCCCTGAATAAAGGCCTGAAAGACTTTGTGGTCAAATCAAAAACCATGGCGGGATTCGACGCCCCCTATGTGCCCGGTTTTGACTGTCACGGCCTGCCCATTGAAATCAAAGTGGACGAAAAACTGGGCCGCAAAAAACTGGAGATGCCTGTTCCCGCCGTTCTGGAAGCCTGCCGTGCCTATGCCCAGAAGTACGTGGACATGCAGACCGAGCAGTTCCAGCGGATCGGTTGTTTTGGCCGCTGGGAAACGCCCTACAAAACCATGTCGCGCGACTATGAAGCGCGCACACTGGAGGCGTTTTACGGGTTCCTGGAGAAGGGATTTGTTTACCGTGGACTCAAGCCGGTCTACTGGTGCATCCATGACCGTACCGCCCTGGCTGAAGCCGAAGTGGAGTACGACAACCACACCAGCCCCAGCATTTACGTCCGCTACAAGCTAACCTCCGACCCCGCGTCGATCGATTCCGCGCTGGCCGGGCGCGACGTTTCGACGATCATCTGGACCACTACGCCCTGGACGTTGCCAGCCTCCCTTGCTGTTGCCTTCCATCCGGAATTTGATTACGTGGCCCTAGCCGCTGGCGCAGGCCCGAACGCGCCCGTCTACATCGTCGCCGCGGAACTGGCAGCGCAGGTTATTGCTGCCTGTGGTCTGACTGAAACCCATGAGCTGGCACGCTTTAAAGGCGCTGTGCTGGACCGCGTCACCTTCAAACACCCGTTCCTGGAGCGGTCCGTTCTGGGCGTTCTGGCCACTTACGTCACCGCCGATACCGGAACCGGCGCCGTGCACACGGCCCCCGCCCACGGTGCCGACGACTTTGCCACCGGCCAGCGCTACGGGCTCGACCCCACCAGCCGCGTCGACTCAGCCGGCCGTCTCCACGTAGACCCCGCTGCCTGGCCGCTGGCTGCCCCGCCGCCTTTTGAGGACAAAAGCGTATGGGCCGCCAATCCCGTCATCCTTGCCATGCTGGAGGAGTCCAGAGCGCTGCTGGCCAGCGCCGATCTGGATCACTCCTACCCGCATTGCTGGCGCTGCCACAATCCCGTCATCTTTCGCGCCACGGAGCAGTGGTTCATCAGCCTTGAAACGCCGCTGAAGCGCGCCGACGGCACAGAGGTCACCTTCCGCCAGCTCACCATCGAAGAGATTGACAAGGTGGTCTGGGACCCAGCCTGGGGCAAGGAACGCATCACCAACATGATCGCCACCCGGCCCGACTGGTGCATCAGCCGCCAGCGTATCTGGGGTGTGCCCATCGCCGTCTTCATGTGCCAGGGCTGCAACAAACCCATCCTCGATGCGGCGCTGAACCGCAAAATCGTGGATCTCTTTGAGTGCGAGGGCGCCGAGGCCTGGCATACCACTGACGTTGCGGCACTGCTGCCTGCAGACGCCAAATGCGCGCACTGCGGCGGCACGGAGTTCCGCAAGGAGACTGACATCCTCGACGTCTGGTTCGACTCCGGCACAAGCTGGTTCGCCGTCTGCGAGGCTGACGCCGATCTGAAGGGCTCCTATCAGGAGTTTCAAAGCAAAGACGCTGCCAGCCGCCCCGAGGTGCTCTATCTTGAAGGCGGCGACCAGCACCGTGGCTGGTTCCACTCTTCGCTGCTCACTTCCGTCGCGTTGCGCGGCCAGGCACCTTACTCGCATGTTGCCACGGCCGGCTGGACGCTCGACGAACTGGGCCGCGCCATGTCCAAGTCACTCGGCAATGGTGTCGATCCCGTCGATATCGCCAAACGCATGGGTGGCGAAATCGTACGTCTCTGGGTCGCTTCGGTCGACTTCCGTGAAGACATGGCGGCCAGCGAAAACCTCATGAAGCGCTGCGCAGACATCTATCGCAAACTGCGCAACACCTTCAAGATTCTCATTGGCAACCTGAACGGCTTTGAGCCGGCGCGCGACGCCGTGCCTGAAGCGGACATGCTGCCGCTCGACCGCTACATGCTGGCGCGCACGCGCGAGCTGGCGCAGAAGATCCTCGGCTGGTACCAGGACTTCGAGTTCCACCGCGTCTATCACGCCGTTAACGAGTTCGCCATCGTCGACCTCAGCGCGTTTTACATCGACGTGCTCAAAGACCGCATGTACACCTTCGCGCCCACAAGCCTGGCGCGCCGTTCGGCTCAAACCGCGCTGTGGCGCATCACTGAGGCTCTTGTGCGGCTGGTCGCGCCCATCCTCAGCTTCACGGCAGATGAAGTATGGGAGTATCTGCCCGCCGTCGAAGGACGCGAGGAAAGCGTGCATCTTGCGCTCTTTCCAAAGCCTGAAGAGGTGTTCGGGGGTGAGCCTACCCACTTGATTGCGGAGTGGAAAAAATTACTTGTTTTACGCGACAGCGTGTTACTCAAGCTTGAAGAAGAGCGGAAGGCCAAGCAGATTGGAAAGGCGCTTGAAGCAAGAATCGCGATCACCGTCGAAGAAGGTACGGATTCACTGCTGCAAAAGTACAATTCGAGCCTAAAGGAGATTTTCAATGTATCTGCTGTGGACGTGCGCGTCGTAGACCATCGTGAAGCGAAAGAGATGCTAGAACGTTCATTATCGATGATTACATTAGAGACCAATCAGGATGCGAATCCATATCCTTTGACGACCCCTAACGCCGAACCCGTACAAGATCAAATTAAATACTTGAGCATTGAAGCGCTGCCTGCCTCTGGTCACAAGTGCGCGCGCTGCTGGAACTTCATGCCTGAAGTTTCCAACTACGGCATCTGGGAGAACGTATGCACGCGCTGCCAGGGCGCGTTGCGTGAGATGGGGATCGCCCCGCCGGAACCCGCGGAGGCCGCCCAGTGACCTTTACGCCTCCGCGCAAACTGCATTGGCTCCTGCTCATCTCAGCGGCCGATATTGCGCTGGACCGCCTCACCAAGACGTGGGTTTCGAATCACGTTCCCATTGGTGGTTCGATCCCCGTTATTCCGCACGTGCTGGCCATCTCGCACTGGCTTAATCAGGGCGCTGCCTTTTCGCTCTTTGCCGATTCGGCTTCGCCCAACACTGTGCGCTGGGGGTTGATCGCCTTCACGCTGGTCGCAGCGCTGGCTGTCTTCATAGCTCTCATTCGTCTCGGCAGCCGGTTCACGCTTACCACCATTGCGCTGGCGCTCATTCTTGGCGGCGCCATCGGCAATGTTCACGACCGCATCGCATACGGCTCGGTGATTGACTTCATCGAGGTGCACATCTTCACCTACCACTGGCCTGACTTCAACGTGGCTGACAGCTCCATCGTGGTCGGTGCCTGCATGCTGCTGCTCGATTCGTTCTTCCCCAAACACAAGCAGGATTCCTGACAGACGAGCCGGAAGGCCCGTACATGCGCATGAAAAAACCTCCTGCCTTTTTGCTAAAGGCAGGAGGTTTGTTATTGCCGTGAATAGTCCGGCGAAATTCCGCTACTGCAGATTCGCCATCAGCTTCTCCAGCGCCGACTTCGGCGGCCGGGTCAGGCTCTCAGGCAGTGTAGCCAGCGGCTCGTCTACAACGCCCAACTGATCGATGAACGTGGGCTGGTCGGTGTTGATGTAGAAAACGCCGGTCAGCACCTCGTTGTTGTCGTGCGCTTCCATCAGTGTGCGCACGGCATTCGCCTTGTCCTTCGGGTCGTAGTCTTCGTGCAGCTTGCGCAGGCGCAGGCTCGATCCGTCGTGCATCTGCACGTCGTACACCTGACCTGAGTCGTAGTCCACGTCGATCTCGTCAAAGCTGGCGACAAAGCCAACCTCGTTGATGGGCTCGTCGTACTCCTGCATGAACTTGTAGCTCTTCGTCGAACCCTCGTGGTCGTTGAAGGTCACGCAGGGGCTGATCACGTCGAGCATCACCGTGCCCTTGTGCGAAATCGCTGCCTTGAGCATTGAGAGCAACTGCTTTTTGTCGCCGGAGAACGACCGTCCCACGAACGTGGCGCCAAGCTGGATGGCCAGCGCGCAGGTGTCGATAGGAGGCAGATCGTTGATGACGCCGGTCTTCAATTTGGAGCCAACGTCGGCTGTCGCCGAGAACTGCCCCTTGGTCAGGCCGTAAACGCCGTTGTCCTCGATGATGTAAATCATGGGTAGGTTGCGCCGCATCAGATGCACGAACTGCCCGATGCCGATCGAGGCCGTATCGCCGTCGCCGGAGACGCCCAGCGCCTTCAGCGTGTGATTGGCGAGCATCGCACCGCTGGTTACTGACGGCATGCGCCCGTGCACGCTGTTGAAGCTGTGCGAGCGGCTCATGAAGTACGCGGGGCTCTTCGACGAGCAGCCGATGCCGCTCATCTTGATCACGCGTTCAGGCTCCACGCCCATCTCAAACATGGCGTCGATAATGCGCTCGGAGATGGCGTTGTGGCCGCAGCCGGCGCAGAGCGTCGACTTGCCGCCGCGGTAATCCAGAACCGGAAGGCCGATACGATTCACTTTGGGGCCCCGTGCCCCGCTGGTTGCTGTGGTTGCCATAATTACAGGCCCTCCCTTGTTGCAAATTCGCTGGTGATGGTGCGGGCATCGATCGGTAACCCGTTGTAGTGCAGAATGCTGCGCAGCTTCGTAGTCTGCTCGGCCGGCAGGTCGAGCTTCAGCAGCGAAGCAAGCTGTCCGTCGCGGTTCTGCTCCACCACGTAAATGCGATCGTGTGAGGCCACAAAGTCCTGAATCTCGTGCGAGAACGGATACGCCCTTACGCGCATGTAATCCACGCTCTGGCCGTATTCATTGCGAATCTGATCCATGCTTTCCAGCATCGCGAAGTCTGTCGTTCCGTAAGCTATGAATCCGACCTTCGATGTTCCGTTCTTCACTGCTACCGGTGCAGGCACCATGCCGCGCGCGCTTTCAAACTTGCGCGCCAGCCGATCCATGATCACCTGGTACTCATCGGGCTTTTCGGTGTAACCGGCTTCGTCGTTGTGTCCCGAGCCGCGCGTGAAGTAGGCCGCCTTGGGGTGGTTGGTCCCGGGCAGCGTCCGCCAGCCGATGGCGTCGCCGTCCACATCGCGATAGCGTGCAAAGCCGCCCAGCCGCTCCAGATCTTCAGCCGTCAGCACCTTGCCGCGATCCAGCGGCTTCTCGGGATACGTAAACGGTTCCGACATCCAGTTGTTCATGCCCAGGTCAAGATCGGTCAAAACAAATACCGGCGTCTGCAGCCGCTCGGAGAGGTCGAAGGCCTGATAACCAAACTCGAAGCACTCCTTCACCGAGCCGGGCAGCAGCAGCACATGCTTGGTGTCGCCGTGCGAGAGAAACGCCGTCGAGAGCAGGTCGGCCTGCGAAGTGCGCGTCGGCATACCCGTTGAAGGCCCGCTGCGCTGCACGTCGAAGATCACGCCGGGAATCTCGGCAAAGTACCCAAGGCCCGCAAACTCCGCCATCAGCGAGACGCCGGGGCCGGAGGTTGAGGTCATGGAACGTGCGCCGGCCCAGCCTGCGCCCAGCACCATGCCGATCGCGGCCAGCTCGTCTTCCGCCTGTACCACCGCATAGGTAGCCTTGCCCTCGGGCGTAAGGCGGAACTTCTTGAGCAGGTCCGTCGTTGCTTCAATCAGCGAAGTGGACGGCGTAATGGGATACCACGCAACCACTGTGACGCCCGCAAACACCGCGCCCATGCCGCAGGCGGCATTCCCGTCGATCACGATCTTGCCCGTCGTCTCGTTCATCGGCTCGATGAAGTACGGGTCCTGCTTGGTGAAGTGTTCGGCGGCGTAATCGAAGCCTGCCTTTACCGCGCCAAAGTTGAGGTCGAAGACCTTCTGCTTCTTGGCAAACTGCTTGCGGACGCCATTCTCAACGATCGTCAGGTCAATGTGGAGCAGTTGCGCAACCGTGCCCACATAAATCATGTTCTTGACCAGCTTGCGCAGCTTTGCCTCCGGGCAAACCGCCGCCGCGATCTTGTCGAAAGGCACCGGATAGCAGACCACGTCGTTGCGGTACTGCTTCAGATCCAGTTTTTCCTCGTAGATCGCCACGCTCCCGGCGGGCAGCGCCAGGAAATCCTCGCGCGCGGTCTCAGGATTCATTGCCACCAGGATGTCGGTTTCGCGCTTGCGGGCCACGTACCCGTCCTTGCTCGCGCGAATGGTGTACCAGGTGGGAAGTCCAGCGATGTTGGATGGAAAAAGATTTTTGCCGCTGACCGGTACACCCATGCCAAAGATGCTCTTGAGCAATACACTGTTGGCTGATTGTGAACCGGAGCCGTTGACTGTGGCTACAATGATGCTGAAGTCATTCACGACGCGCTGGCGCGCGTTCAAGGTGCCCTGTTCTTGACCCAGGGCTAGGTCTCCAGTCGCCATTTGGCGGGATTCCCTTCGGGTGGATTCTCTTAGCGCCTGTCTTGCACGCCCACCAGTGATTATAGTCACTTCAGCGGTACGGCGTACCATTCTGCGCAAAGAGGTTACGGGTTTGAGTCGGGTATTTTGAGGCCGAATTTAGCAAGTCGCATGCCTTGAACAAGAAGCGATCATCGCGCGCAACCTGCTTGTTTTCAGGGCGTATTCAAATCGGATTGCTGGCCGGCAGCGTTTGAAATGGCAGTCATTTGCTGCGCGGAATCGCGCCGCCAACGCAAAAGAAGCGTGACGGCTATCACAATTAAGGCCAGCGTCAAACCAATCCACAAACCATAGACTCCCCACCCCACCCAGAAGCACAGCGTAAGCCCCAGCGGCAGCCCCATCAGCCAGTAGCCCACAAGATTGGCAAACATGGGCACGCGCGTCTCGCCCAGCCCGCGGAGCGCCCCAGTTGAGACAGTCTGCACGCCGTCGAAGATCTGGAACGCTGCTGCAATTGCCAGCAGTCCAGGGCCAACTGCAAGGACACGCGGATCGCTGGTATAGAGCGCAATCAGCGGCCTCGGCGCCAGCAGGAAGACCGTCGCCGCGCATAGCATGAAGCTGACGGCAATGCCCAGCGCCAGCCACCCCGCGCGTCTGGCTTTGGCAGCATCGCCAGCACCCAGCGCCTGACCCACGCCAATGGCCGCGGCTGACGCAATGCCCAGCGGCACCATGTAGGACATGCTGGCGTAGTTCAGCGCAATGGTATGCGTGGCCAGTGCTACCGGTGTCAGCCAGCCGGCAGAGAAGGTCGCCAGGTTCCATGCCCCCACTTCCAGCAGGATCTGCCCCGCGGCCGGCGCGCCCAGCTTTACCAGCCCGCGAAGCCGCTCCAGCTTCGGCGCCGCCCAATGCTGAAAAAGCGGATGCCCGCGCTTGCGCTCGTAGCGCCATGCAAAGCCCAGCAGCATGGCCGCCATCAGAAGGCGCGAGGCCAGCGTGGAAAGTGCCGATCCGTTCACGCCCAGGGCAGGGAAGCCCAGCTTGCCGTAAATCAGCACCCAGTTGCCGAACCAGTTCAGGAGATTTGCCGCCACGTATGTATAAGTGACGACACGCACCTCGCCCACGGCCTGCAGGTAGCGCCGCGTGCCGCTGTAGATGAGCAGCGGCAGCGTGCCCAGGTTGAGCAGGCGCAGGTACCCGGCCGCCGGTCCGGCCACCTGCGGCGTAATTCCAAAGCGTGTAAAGGCGAAGCTGGCCGCCCACACGAAGATCATGATGGGCACAGTAGCGATCGCCGCCAGGTAAAGCCCCTGCGCCAGCCAGCGATGGCACTCGTCGTGATTCTTGCGGCCGTAAGCCTGCGAAACCAGCGTATCCAGGCCCAGCAGCAGGCCCACGCCAAACAGTGAAGGCGTGTAGTACACAGCATTGCCCAGCGCTACGGCGCCAATGGCTGCCGGACCAAGGCGGCCCACCATGATGGTGTCCACAACGCCCTGCGCCATCCAGCCCAACTCGCTCAAAACAACCGGAAGCGCGAGCGCAATCATCGCCCGCAGCTCCTGCCGCAAGTTGGCTTGGCTGTGCTCCATCTACTCAATGTAACTGGAAATGGGAAGCGATCAGATGAAGCGGCTTCACTGTTTATGCCAGCCGCGGAATGAATGTGGAAGGAGGTTCGGATTTAGCGGCGTCGTCAAGTTGAAAATTTACGCGCCGCGGTCAATCGCTGCGATCGGATTAAACTCGTTTGCCCGGCGTCCGCAGCATTGCTTCCGAACATCGCATCCCATGGCCATTACTCAGTAGCTGGCGATGCGCCGAATCGCATCGAGCTTTTCGTGCCCGAGGCCGTCCAGGTCCTCTTCGCTGATGCTGCCTTCGCGCAGCAGCCCGCCGAAGACTATCGGCAGCACCGAGTA
Source organism: uncultured Acidobacteriota bacterium (assembly GCA_963830225.1). Taxonomy (GTDB): domain Bacteria; phylum Acidobacteriota; class Terriglobia; order Terriglobales; family Acidobacteriaceae; genus Telmatobacter. The sequence continues at coordinate 150,484 of CAWHLO010000005.1, forward strand.
ACGAAAGTCGTACTTCTTGTCGATTTCCCGGTGCCTGTGGCCGAGCCAGGCTTCCAGCTTCCATAGGTCGGACGCCTCTGTAGCCTCCGCGGCGCGCTTCTTGGCCTGCTGGAGAACCGTCTCCAGTTCCTTACCCAGAGCCAGATCAAAGGCCCTGTGAGCTACAGCCTTCTCAGCGGGCGACCAATGCCAATCCCGCATCGGAGTTGATTCTGGCTGTGGAGTCGCTGTTGGTTCATCCGTGCTGTTCATGCCCTGGTCCTCCTGCGCCGCATTGTAGCTCGCAGCGAGTACAGACCCGTAGCTGCCTCACACCGGTACAACCCAGAGCCGCGGGCATCGCATCGGAAAGTGCAAGTTATTCTCCGCCGTCTGCGGAGTGGTTCTTAGTTTGAGTTTGCGCCACAGCGCAATGCACTTCGGATCCCGAAGGGCAAAATTGGTTGCCTGTCAGACAAGTCATTCCAAATAAATAAGTTCCGGCATGTAAACTCGCCGGCTAAAGCTTTCCACCTTCGTGCCGATATGGAAAGCATTACCAAGAGGGTCCCAAGACCGGGAATGCAGGATCCGAGATGTGCGCTGCGTCACACAGTCACACCAAAAACGGGCGCATAATGCTGACTGTAACCAAAAAAACAGTACCTTCGTCATCTGATTGGAGTACCATTGGGGTCGAAGGTCACTGTAAGGGCTAACGCATATGGCTACCTCCTCCCCCACTACTGGTTTTCCATTAGCAGTCACGGCCCCGGCTGTTCAGTCTCCAGCAGTGTGTTCCGATCGGCGTCGCCGTATTGACCCCCGATCAGGACATGCCCTTGAGATTCTCGGCCATGCAATTGAGTACCTCACAGACGAACTGGTGCATTCACACGAGTTAGTCTCAGCAAACAACGGACGCGTTGAAGCCATCCAGTTGCTGATGTCCCTCAACCGCCAGGTTTATTTTGAGTGCCCTGAGGTGCTCACGCTCGCTGATCGCTGCCGCGCATTTCTGCGCCTGCGCTCGGCTGCCTGAATACAGCTTTCCTCGCCTCCAGGCGGGAGCCACGCTATCAGCGGTTTGTGGCGAATTGGCCGGCCAGCATAGGACGATGCATTTGTGTATCTATTCGAGCGCCGCCAGCTTATTCATACCGCAGCGCTTCCGCCGGCAACACCCGCGCCGCAGCCGATGATGGATAAAGCGTAGCCAGCAGCGAAATCCCAATCGACACAGCCGACACAATCACCCCGTCCAATGGCCGCGTGGCGAACGGCAGTGTATCGATGGCATACACTGATGCGGAAAGGTGGATAAAGTGGTAATGTCCACCGGCCCAGGCGCCCAGGTAGCCCAGCACCAGGCCCAGCGCCGTGCCCACCACGCTGATCAAAAGGCCCTGCATCAGAAAAATGCGCCGCACCTGCGCCGGCTGCACCCCAAAGCTCATCATCACCGCAATGTCGCGCGTCTTCTCCATCACCATCATGGTCAGCGCAATCAGAATATTCAGCGCCGCCACCAGCACGATGAGCGAAATCACAATGAATGTCACCACCTGTTCCAGCCGGAGTGCGCGGAACAATTGCTGGTTCTGGTCGGTCCAGTTGGTGGTCTGGTAGTCCTTGCCCGCGGCTTTTTCGATTTCCCGTGCAATCTGGGGAGCATTGTAGGGGTCGTCTATCTTGAAGTTGATCACAGTGATCAGGTCCGGCTCGTGAAAGAGCTGCTGGGCGTCCTTGAGGCGTATGAGGCCCATTTCCGCGTCGTACTGATAGAAGCCTGAGTGATAAGTGCCCGCAAGGCGAAACGCCTGGTATTTGGGAATGATCCCAAAAGGCGTCAACTCACCTTGAGGGCTGACAACGTTGACAGAATCGCCGATCTTGGCGCCGATGGTTTCCGCCAGGTCTTTGCCGATCACGATCGGCGGCGGCGCTCCGCTTCTGGTGGATGCCTCAGGTTGCGGCTCAAGAGCTTTTTCCGATCCGGGTGTGGCATGAGACAGCAGCGTGCTGACCCTGGTTTCCTGGCCAGGGAGAATGCCCAAAAGCAGCGCGCCGCCTGAGCGTGCGCCACGAGAGACGAGGACCTGTTCCCAAATGCCCGGCGAGGCGGCGACTACATGAGGCAGCTTGCTCAGGCGCGCCAGCAGCGGCTGCCAGTTGCGGATGCCGAGGTTGGCATCGACGGGCATCAACTGCACCTGGGCCTGAGTTTCCACCAGTTTGCCCAGCAGGTCGTGTCGCATGCCGTTGGTGATGGCCAGCGCAATAATCAGCGCAGCCACGCCCGCGGCCACGCCAATTACTGAGATGGCCGTAACCACGCCCACCACGGCCTGTCGCCGTTTGGCTCTCAGGTATCGCGCCGCAACGTAAAGCTCGAACCGCATCGCCTCACTTCGCTTTTGCGTGGAACAGCGACTTCGCCAATCCCACGTTGTCATACCGGTCGTAGGCGCGAACCGTAATCATATGCTCGCTGCCGTTGCCGTGCAGCGCCGAAGCCGGCACCACGAAGTCATACTGCTCGTGTCTTGAATCGGACAGCTCGCCTACCGGCGCCACAAACTGCCAGTGTCCCGCGTCCACTGAGTAATCCGCGTGCGCAATGGGCGATGTCGCGTCGGTCGCATCGAAGGTCACGTGCACCTTGAGCGGGCATGGCGCATGAGCACACGCAACAGGCTCCGCCGTTGCCTTCAGCCCGCTGATGACCGGTGGCGTCGTATCGATCACAAAGCGGTCGCTGATCTTGAATCCGGTGACGGCCTCGCCGGGCGGCTCTGAAGGCGCATCGGAAGCCACCACCTTCACGCGATAGCCGCCGTCGGGAATCTGCGTCGCGTCAAAGCTGTACGCCTGCTTCGTGATGTCTTTCTTCAGCGGCCACCAGGTGCCGTCGCTGTCACCGCGGAGAAACAGCGAGTAGATCATTTTGTCGCCGTCGTCGTCGTGAGCCGCCCAGCGAACTGTGACGGCGGTGCGGTCCTTAAGGGCTGAGATCGTCGAACTGGAGTCATCCGTCGAAGTGGTGGTCTGGTCTGACGAGCCGAAGGCGATCGTCACCGTCTGCTGCGAACTCACGGACGTCTGCGGATTCAGCCGCGCCCCCGGCACCACTACAAGCTGGTCCACCACCGGAATGGAACGCACGGGCACATAGTCCACGCCCACGCTGCCCACCACGCCGCCCGGGTGAAGCACGGCCTTCCACTGCAAAAAGCGCCCCGGTGCTGAAGCCACCATGTCGCCTTTCAGCGGCACCCAGTCAGTCCAGCCGCGCACCGGCTGGTCGATATTGCCGGTACGAGTCAGAATCTCGTACCCTGTGGAACCGGGCTCGATCTCCACCCTGCCAAAGCGAGCCATCGCGCTCGCATCCAGTACCGAGCTCGTGTACTCATGCTTTTCCGCCGCACCCAGCAGAAAGACCTTGCCCGTATTGCCCGATCCGATCAGCAGTCCGCCGGGTTGTGTGCCGGACTTCGGCTCTTCCGCCATGCACAGCCCCTGCTGCGCGTCCAGATGCCCGATATCCGCGTAGCTGCCGTCCGGCTGGATGCGGAAGATACGCCCGCGATTGCCGCTCAGCGCAAGCAAGCCGTTGGGCCGCATCGCCAGCGCATACACAACGTCACCCTTGCTCGACCAGATCGTCCGCGGTGCCTGACCCTCGGCCAGCGCATAGATTTCTGTGCCTTCCGGCAGCGTAGTGCTTTGGTTGGCGGCCTGCATCGATCCCGGCTGTTCAATGCGAATGGTCACAGTGCCCACACCCTGAACCGGCAGCGGGGGCAGGGGATTGTTCCCCTTCTTACCCACGCCCGCCGCATAGATCACGCCATTGGGAGCCACCGCCAGCGCCGTAATCTCGTTCTTCGGCGCATCGAACAGCACATATCCCTTCCCCTGCGGATTGATCCTGTACACCAGCCCCGATCCCACCGAGCCGGCAATCAGATCCCCCTTCTGGTCCCACGCCAGGCTGCGGATATGCGCCTCGTCGCTCTTGAAGAACAGTTCCGGTTTCGCGCCGGGCTTTGACACATCCACGCGATACACGGCCGCGGGGTTGCCCGTGGCGATATAAAGCCGGCCGGCCTTATCGAATGTCATAGCCCAGATGTAGTGAGCCTTCGATCCCTGCTTTGGCGCGTCGGCCTTTTTCCCCGTCGCAGGCAGCTTTGACATGTCGAAGACCACCGTAGCAGTCGCCTCGTCCTGCTTCGTCGTCGCATTCGGATCGAGCTTGTAGACCTTGCCGCTCGGTATCGTTGCCACGTAAAGCGCCCCATGCGGTCCAATCCGCACCACCTGCACGCTCACATCCTTGGTCTCAAAAAGCGTGAACGGTTTAGCCGGCGTGGCGTCCTTGGCCGCCGCAGCGCCCTTTGCCTCGGCCTTCAGGTTCACGCGCAGCACGCTGGCCGGCGACTGCGTCCCCAGAAACGCCGTGCCGTTCTTGTCCACGGCAACCGACCAAACGAACGTGGAAGGTGTAGTCAGCAGGCTGGTCAGCCCCGGCCCCTCTCTCAGATGCCCGTCGCTGGTCAGTGCCACGCCCTGCGGCGCGCCATTTTCAAAATCTTCAAAGCTGGACTGGCTCCAGAGATGTGTCTTCTGAGCCATGGCCAGCGGAGCTGCCAATGCAAGCAGAGCCGCTGTCAGCGCGGATAAAGTCAAGGCAGAACGGCAGAGTCGAACCATACGGTGGGCAAAAAACATTCTGCCGTTGAGTCTACTAAAGTTGACCGCATTGGGACCATCTGCCAAAGACGACGGACCGCCCGCCCCAACTTGACTTCAAGTTAAGCTACAATCCACACCAACGCTGGAGCAACGAAAATTCCGCAAGCTTCCGCGGCCGACGCGGTTCCGGCGGCTTCTTCCTGCTGCCGCCGGTTGCCATGGGCCGTGCACGATCCCGGCTGCACCAAGTGCATAACCGGGTAGCTCTGCGGAACAGGAGGGAACCAGCATGAGACGCGAGCCTGGCGCTAAGACTCTGCCGCAAACCCCGCTGGAGCATTGGCTGCGCATCGACCGGCAAAAGAAGCCGTACATTGCCGAGCAAATCTACAAATCCGCCGAGATGACCGATCTCAACTACTGGCTTGAGATCGTCCTGTCAGCCGCCATCACAGCCCTGGGCCTGGTCGTAAACAGCCCGGCCGTCATCATCGGCGCCATGCTCATCTCGCCGCTCATGGGTCCCCTCATGGCTATGGGCCTGGCCCTCGCCGCCGGCGACCTCTATCTGGCCATCAAGGCAGTTGCCAATCTCATGGCCAGCATCGCCCTTGCCGTCGGCCTTTCTGGATTCATCGTCTGGCTTCTCCCCTTTCACTCCATCACGCCGGAAATCCTTGCCCGCATCAATCCCAACCTCCTTGACCTGGCCATTGCGCTCTTCTCCGGCATCGCAGGCTCCGTTGCGGTCATTCGTACTGAAGCTGGAAGCGGCGTCATGACGCTGCCAGGCGTCGCCATCGCCGTTGCGTTGATGCCCCCGCTCTGCACCATCGGCTACGGACTGGGCAGCGGCATGAATCCCCGCATCATGGGCGGTGCCGGCCTGCTCTTCCTCACCAACCTGGTCGCTATCGTCACCAGCGCCTTTGTCGTCTTTTTTCTTACCGGCATGAACTCCCCTGAGACTCACTTCGGCATGGAGGAGGCAAGGCGCGACGAGCGATTCGCGCAACTCCTCTCGCACGGAAAGCTGGCGCCCGTGGTTGCCGAAAGCGGCCGCCTTCGCTGGCGTATCGTGTTGTTGGCCATTCTGCTCGGATCCATCGCCGTGCCGCTCAGAAGTGCCTTCATTCAGGTGGCGGGCGAAGCCATTGTGCGGGGCACCGTGCAGGAAGTGGTCAAGGGCCTGCTTCCCTCCGGAGCTCTGGTCTCGCAGCAGGTTCAGGTGGGCCGTGACAACGTCGCCGTCCGCCTCATCTCCACTGAGCAGGTTCCCGAAGCAAAATTGCAGCAGGCCGAGCGCGAAATCGAGCGCCGCTCCGGACGCAAGACCCACATCATCGTAGCCAGCATCGCCAGCCAGAGCCAGCTTACCGGTCTCATGCAGCGGCTCACCACGCCGCCCCCCGCGCCACCGCCGCCGAAGCCGCTCACCGTTGCCCAGATGCAGCAGCAGCTTATGCAGCGCGTTCAGCCGGCAGTGAATACGGTATGGCCCCCCGAGGCGCCTTTGCAGAGCTTCAATCTACAGGTCAGCCCAACAGGTCTTATCGTAGACGCGGACTATGCCAGCACCCGCACTCTGAGCAAGATCACCGTGGCCATCATTGAGCGCGAATTGCAGGAAAAGCTGGCGATGCCCGGACTCTCGGTCAAAGCAACTCGCGATCGCAACTCTGTAAGAATTCTCGCGGAAGCTAGAAAGAAAGCACAGAAAATAGTGCAGGGGCCGCGCCGCGCAACGGTCTCTGCGGCTAAACCCCTCCCCGGAAACGAATGATCCGCCGCCGGTCGCGCTTGCTGGGCCGCCGCGCCGGCACCGGCGCGAACTCCCGCATCGCCCGCGCCTCCTCGGCCGCCTTCAGGCGTGCTGCCTTGCCGGCCTCGCTCTCGCGGTAGAGCGCCTGCGCCACTGCAGCCGGACCCCGCATCGCGCTCAGCTCCAGTACTTCAATGTCGAATTCGCCGGCCTCGGTTCTCACCTGCAGCTTGTCGCCAACGCGAACATCCCGCGCCGGCTTGGCCTCCACGCCATTGGAATGCACCCGCCCCAGTTCGCAGGCGCGCGACGCCAGCGCCCGCGTTTTGAAGAACCGCGCGGCCCAGAGCCATTTATCCATGCGAACCGAATCCATGCCCATCCTTCGTAATTCATTCGCGATGCTATCAGCATCGGCGAGCACGCTTCCACAGGTGCGGCGGAAATTCACTTCCGCGCCATAAAACACTGCGCGCGAGGCGAAGAATTGCCATAAGTTCAATAAAAAGTCTCTATAACATCAAACCTTCTGCAACCTTCCAGATTCCAAATAATCAGACCAGAAGGATCAAAGCCTGCTATGGTGCAGAAAGAGGTAGAAAGACTCTGATGACGAATCGCGCACAGAAATCCCCTGTCGTGCCCATCGATCAGACACCGTCGCCCGCTTCAAGTGAAATTCGTCCCAGGGTATTGGTTGTCGATGACGAATCTGTCATCGCTGATACGCTGGCTGAAATTCTCACGCGCAGCGGATACCCCGCCGAGGCCGCTTACGACGGTAACGGGGCGCTTGAAACCGCATTGCTCAAGCCTCCCGATCTGCTGATCACCGACGTGGTGTTGCCAGGAATGAGCGGAATCGAACTTGCCATCCAGATCCGGCGCATCTTCCCGGACTGCAAAACGCTGCTTTTCTCCGGCCAGGCAAGCACCAGCGATATGCTCGCCTCAGCTCATCGCGCCGGACACCACTTCACGCTGCTCACCAAGCCGGTGCATCCGAAAGATCTGCTTGCCTGGGTGACCGAAAGTCTCAAACCAGTCCACGCCTGACCATTCGCGCATCTCTGGAAGCGTGTACTTCCCGGGCTCCAATTCAACATAGAGACGTTATTTCCGCCCGTCGGCCTCGCCGTGCATCAGGATCTGATAACGCCGTGCGTATTCCGCTTCGTAATCCTTTACGGTGCGTTCGTAGCTCATTGCGGGCGTGCCCGGTCTGCGCGCCCACGCAATTCGAACCACCTTGGTTCCGGCGGGAACATCAAGCGCGCCATTCACGGCGCGTACAGGATTTCCATCGGCCGTGGCTGATTGGAAATCCACAAACCACGGTAGATGAATCGCAATCTGTCGCGGCGGCGCGGTAAACGCAGCGTCGATGTGCAACACGGCTTCCGTGTCCGATGGTTGATTCAGCGTGAAGGCGATCGGTCCGAAGTTCGTCGGTGCCTGCCGCACTGCGATCGTCTTGCCGCGGCCAATCCAATCCGGTGACACGGCAGAAAGCAAGTGCAGCGTATCGCCATCTTCGCGCAGCAGCATCGTGCGCAGCAGCGTGCGGTATTCGGCGGCGAACCAGCCGTGCGGCGCTAGGTTGTCTTCAAAGTTGCGGTCGCCCCAGGGCTTGATTGCAAACTCAAAACCCGCGTGTGTCGAACTGGTGTGCAGCAGCAGCGCATAGAACTCGCCGATTGCCCTTTGCTGGTCGCCGCGAATCACCTCGGTCATGGTGTTCTTGATCGTCAGGTAGTGGTGCAGAAACTCGCCGTTGGCATAAGTCATGATGCCCTCGGCATACTTGGCCTGCACCGCCTTCAACGTCGCCGTCACGCGTGGATCGTGCGGATCCAGAATCGGCTCCGGAACCACTGACAGCAGGTTGCCCCAGTCGTAGCCGCCCTTCTGCCCGTCAAGCGCCGGTGGAATGTACCCGTGATGCGCAGCCGTCTGCGCGTCCAGTACCTTGAAAAACGCACGGTGATAGTCGTTGTATTCGGCTTGCCAGTTTGCGGCAAGATCCGCATGGCCGGTCTCGCGAGCCATGGCGATCGCCACTCTCAGCCCGCTCAGCGCCAGAAAATTGTATCCGGTAATGTGCCCCGGAACGTTCTCGTTGTCGCGCACATTGCTTGCCGGAATAATGTGCAGCGGATCCTTGGCTCGCGCCTGTTTCAGCCACTCTACGGCGCGCGTAATCTGCGGCAGAGCCCACTCGGCAAACTGCCGGTCGTGCGTAATGCGATAGTGCTGCCCGTAAGCCCACACGGCTTCGCCCCAGCCGTCGTATTCCTGCGGCTGCGAGAGGAAGTTTCCATCGGGCTTCTGTGACTTGGAAAAGAAATCAAGGCACTGGCGCGCAATCACCGGGTAACCGGTAATGTCGTAGTCGTGCACAATGTCAGCGCCGTCGCGCAGATAGAACGAGTGATAGTGCAGCTTGTTGACGGTTTGAATATAGTTTGGGCCGATGTGGTCAATGGCAATCAGGTCGTAGATCAGGCTGGCGTAGAACGTATCCGTCGCTTTCCGCTCCGGCAGCTCAATCTGCATGCCACGCTTCAGAATCCCGGTCCAGAACGCAACCGTCTGCTGCTTGGCCTGATTGAATCCCAGCCCGGCAATCTTCGCCAGCTCCGCCGGATCGGCCGTAGGCGTCAGCGGCATCTTGAAGTCGAGCGTCCACACCTCCGCCGGCTGCAGCAAACGCGAGTAGGTCACAATGCCCACCGGAACCACCGGATCCACATCCAGCTTCTTCGGCTTCGAAACATCCTGCGGATAGTTGTAACGGCCATGCAGCGTCCATCCGCGCACGGCATAGCCCGCCGGAAAGCTGTACAGCAGCCGGCCGTCGCGCCGGAAGCTGTTTCCGTCAAAGGAATACACCCAGTCCGAGCTGAAGCGCACTCCCGGCTGCCGGTAAGCACCGGGAAATTTCCCTTCCACCGGACGCGTAAAGCGATTGTCGCCATGCGGCTGGCCGGTGTTGTTGGGCGCGTCATAGCGCATACCGGTTGCAAAGATGGCGCGCGTCCTCTCGCCGCTCTCGTTCTTCATCTCCACGTGAATGAAGTTCACCAGCGGCCCCTCGGGCTTGCCGCTGATTGTCGCGGCAAACAGGGTGAACCGGTAGACAATGCCGTTCTGCGTGAACTGGTAGTGCATGATCGGCAGATGCCCCTGCTCCAGCGTCCGTATGCGCACGCTCGTCGGCTTCAGCTCCGGCCCGCTGAAGAACATCAGCTCGCCATAGCCTGTACGCAGGTAGCCCTCGGGCGTAATCTCCGTTGCGGCCTGCGCATCCATCATCCCAATCTCGTTCGTGGGCTTTGAGAAATAGGAAAACGGCTCACCGGGCTTGTCGATCGATGGAGAAACCATCTGCGCGCGAAGACCCGCCGCAAAGGCCCCTGCAAGCAGAACAACCACAATGCGGCTGTGCATTTTCAAGACAGAAGACATAAAAGGACTTCCCTCCGACGTTCATTCCGGTGCAGAAGCGGCGAAGACTATAGAGACAAAAAGACTGCGCGCGTTCCGCATAGCATCATAGAACAACGCCGCTACACTCTGGTCATCTTTGGATAGTACCGCAACGTGATCTGCATCACAGAAATTCATGTACCACAGGCCAATACTCAAAGCGCAGACGATCCAGGGCTCAAGCTCGACGGGTGGTCCGCGGAATTCCGGGCGCTTCGTCACGCAGATCTGCCGCGTGGCAACACCCGGAGTCGCCTGGCCGTCCATCGATGCCACGCCCCGAAGCGCCGGGCCTCGACCGGAAAGGAGCGGCCACCCAATGACCAGCCAATGCGTAAAATGCGCGACACAAATGGACCCGCGCTGGAGCTACTGTCCTCGTTGCGGAGCCACAAACCCCGACGTCGTCGGGCACGGCGCCGAACCTCGCAAGCATGAACCGTCGCCCGTCCGCAACGCTTTTGGCGGGCTGTTTCTCGGCGTGATTATCGCGCCCGTCTGTATCATCTTCGGCGGCATGCTCTGCCTCACCGGCCTGGGCGCGTTCCTGGGCGTGCCGATTATCATCCTCGGCATCCTGGCGCCGCTGCTCGGCCCCATCCTCGGCTTCAGCGAGATCAAAGGCAACTGCCCCTGGTGCGGAACCAAGATCAACAGCATCTTCAATCACACCCAGGACTTCCCGTGCCCTAACTGCGGCAAGGAGATCGCCATCCACAACAAGGAGCTGGAAAAGGCGGCGTGATAGCGCTGTGAGAATCTGGCCGCGGTTTTTCAGGCCGCGTAGTTACTGGCTTTGCGAAGGCCCGTCAGGAGTGATGACCTGACGGGCCTTTGTGCGCCTGTGCTGTTTGCGCAGAGATTCGCCATCTTCGCGCAGAGGAAAACTTGGCCGCCATGTGGTAACCCGCGTGTTACCATATTCAAGTGACAATCGAGCTTCGCGAGTACATCGACGAGCAGGGCCACAGCCATTATCGCGAGTGGGTATAGAAGCTGGATCCGGGTGTCAGAGCAAGAATTGACAAATCTGTGCTGCGGATGGGCGCCGGAAATCTCTCCAGCGTGAAACCGGAAGGTGGCGGCGTATCGGCACTGCGGCTCGACTTCGGCCCCGGATACCGAGTCTACTTTGGGCAGGATGGAGAGTGTCTCGTAATTCTGCTGGCGGGTGGAACCAAGAGGCGTCAGGACGAAGATATTCGATTGGCCCGGTCGCTGTGGGCCGAATACAAGAAGCGGAAGCGAGCGGTTAAGAGGGAGAAATAGAGATGGTGCTCACACGGAGTTTTCGCGAATCGGTAATGGAGGAGCTGCGCGACAAAGAATACCGCCGTGCCTTCCTGCGTGAAGCCATCAACGACATGATCGATGGGGACCTCGATTCCGCAAAGATGGTGCTCCGCGAATACATCAACGGAACCGTGGGATTTATCCAGCTCGGCAAGGCTTTGGGGCGTTCCCCCAAAAGCCTCATGCGTATGTTGAGTCAGGAAGGCAACCCCCACGCGCGCAATCTGCTGGAGGTGGTTGCGTACTTGCAGAAAGTCGACGGAGTGAAAGTCACAGTCCAACTGAACGATGTTGCGGCGGCGTGAAGGAGCAGTGAAAGCTGGCGCAGTGCTCTCTGTCCTCATTTGAGGCATAAAGCCACTGCAGGTGTGGTTTCCCCGAACCCTCCCTCGCCGTCTCAAAGCTCAGCACATGGTAGTAAGCTGTGAACCTGCTCTGTACGATTGTGACCGTACTGGGCATGCTCTGTTCTACGTGGGGGTCGAACCCACTGACCCTGGCCCATCAAGGTCACCCAGATGCCGGTTTTGCCCCCGGCTGGGCCTGTGCTCGCCGCGATGAAGCGGTTACCAACTTCCTCACACCAATTCCGTATTCCAATTCAATTCCTGGAGCCGGGTATCAAGCTCGCGGAATCTTTTCGAGAGAAGATCAACTTCTTTCTGCAACGCGGAGATCGACAGAGTCGGAACAAACTTCACCTCCGATTTGGAGTAGCGGTCCTGGCGCGTGCTGGCAGCGTCAGCAATACCAGCTAGGAAATCTCTCTTCTTCCCCGTGATATCCCGTTCAGCAATCGCGTCAGAGATCGTTTGTCCTTCGTCGAATTCTGTTTTCGCGTTGGTTCTGTTGATCGCGCCTACTAACAATCGAAGCCGCTCGAAAAGGCGCTCTGCCTCTTTCAGAAGCTCGGCGGTGTCCTCCGCCGGTTGTTCCCCTTCTTGCACGCGGGCAGATCGAACCATCCGTTTTCTAAGATCTTCGATCCGAGTCTGGCAATCACTTCGTTCAGCAAGCGCTTCTGCAAGTTTCACAATCAGCCCCTTTCGATCGCCGTAGTCTATCAAAATCTGCTTTGCAGCAGCGATAAGGTCCTGCTAATTCGCCGGCTGCTCGCGATGAAAGTGCCGCCAGATCGTCTCCGCCGTCTTCTGCGGCACCACCGCCGCCAGCGACTCCGCCGTAGCCTGCTGCACATCCCGCAAACTTCCGAAGTGCGTCAGCAGCCGCTGCCGCGTCTGCGGACCCACACCGGGAATCTCCAGCAGCTCCGAGCTCCGATCGCGCATTGCCCGCCGCTGGCGATGGTAGCCAATCGCAAACCGGTGGCTTTCGTCGCGAATCATCTGCACCAGGTGCAACACGGGAGAACGCCGGTCCAGCACCACCGGCTCATCCTCATTGCCGTAGACGTAAATCACCTCTTCGCGCTTGGCAATCGACGCGAGCGGCTGCGTCGTGAAGCCCAGCCGCTCCAGCGCTTCCGCCGCCGCATGAAGCTGTCCCAGCCCGCCGTCGATCAGCACCAGTGAAGGCATCGGCTGATTCTCGTCCTTGAGCCGCCGGTAGCGCCGCTCCACCACCTCGCGCATCGAGGCAAAATCGTCCACCCCGTCCACAGTCGCGATCTTGAACTTGCGGTAGGCCTGCTTGTTCATCTTGCCGTTTTCCCACACCACCAGCGAGGCCACCGTTTCCGCTCCCTGAATGTGCGAGATATCGAAGCACTCAATGCGCCGCGGCAGCTCCGGCAGCATCAGCGCGTCGGCCAGCGCCTCCTGAATCGCCTTGCGCGAAGGCTCCAGCACCCTGAAGCGTTGCGTATACGACTGCTTCGCATTCTGCCCGGCCAGATCCACAAGCGAACGCTTCTCTCCTCGCTGCGGAACAGCCAGCTCGATGCGGTGCCCCGTGCGCTCGCTCAGCAGCGCCGCCAGCGATTCCCGATCGTCAAAATCAACCGGCACCAGAATCGTGCGCGGAACATACTGCTGATCGATATAAAGCTGCTTCAACAGGGCAGAGAAGACATGCCCCGCGTTGAAGCCTGCTTCTGCCGCGCTTTTCGCGCCGTTCTCGCTCCCGTCTCCAAACGCCTCCATCAGCGCCGGCAAATCTTCCCAGAAAAACTCCCTCCGGTCCACAATCTTCCCTGCTCGCATGTGAAAGAGATTCACCGCCAGTGCGTCATCCTCGTAGTGGTAGCCGAAGACGTCAGCGTCATCGCTCACTTCCGCGGTAGCAATGCGCTGTTTCTCCTGGAGCTGCCTTACCGTGGCAAGCTGGTCGCGCAGCCGCGCCGCGGCCTCGAACTGCTCGGCCTCGGCAGCCTCGGTCATGCGTGCAGTCAGCGTGCGCTCCAGCTCCGCATGCCGTCCCTCCAGAAAAAGCTGCGCATCGCGCACCGCCTGCTTGTAGATCTCCGGAGTAGTCAGCCCTTCCACGCAAGGCCCCAGGCAGCGGTGAATGTAGTACTGCAAACAGGCCCGCGGATGGTAGCGCGACAGATCCACCTTGCAACTGGGCAGCAGAAAGCTGCGATGAATCAGTTCAGCCACGCGGTACGCCAGGTTGCCCGGAAAGTAAGGTCCGTAGTAAGCTGCTCCGTCCTTGCGCAGCCGTCGCGTTACAAATACCTTGGGATAGCGGTCAGCCAGGGTCAGCTTCACATAGGGATACGTCTTGTCGTCGCGCAGCAGGATGTTGAACCGCGGCTTGCGCTGCTTGATCAGGTTGTTTTCCAGCGCCAGCGCCTCGTGCTCATTCGCCACCAGAATGTAGTCGAGATCCACCGCCTCCCGCATCAGCGAGCCGGTCTTGGCATTAGCTTGCGACGCCTCAAGCAGATACGACCGCACCCTCGAGCGCAGGTTTTTGGCCTTCCCCACGTAAATCACTTCGCCTTCGGCGTTCTTGTACAAATACACGCCGGGCTGGGTAGGCAGCGCACGGATTTTCTCGTAGAGATCCATAAAGCAAAACCGGCCTGTAAGGCGCCTCTACTTAGGATATCGGGACAGGCAGCAAGGGCAGGGAACAGGAAAGACTGCCTGTTTTTTCACGCAATCCTTACCGGCTTCAGGTAAAAACTACACAGTAATTCCGGTAACAATCTTTCGCAATAAATCGCATAACTTTCTTGTTTTCTTCAACTTTGTCTTGTGTGACGAAATGGTATGCCAGTTGCCTTCTCTTATTCCCGAGGGAAAAGCCCATTTCCGCCGGCCCCAGGTCAGTTGCGTAGCCCGGCGGAGGGAAAAAGGAAAAATACCATGATCATGAAAAGAATGGGGTTTATAGGGATGGCGGCGGCGCTGGCTGCGTTAGGAGTCACCGGTTGCGCGACCAAGAAGTACGTGCACAATCAGACTGCGCCTATCATTCAGCACGCCGGCAAGTTGAACAACGAGACGGCAGAGAACGCCCGCCGCATTCACGATGTCGATCAGCGTGCCCAGGCCGGTATTCAGAAGGCACAAAGCGCGGCTGACACAGCCGACCAGAACGCCCAGACTGCCAGCCAGCAGGCGACCACCGCGCAATCGACGGCCAAAGACGCCGTCAATCGCGCCGATTCGCTCGACACTCTGGTCAAGGGCCTGGACAACTACAAGCAGGTAGCCGACGTTTCCGTACACTTTGGCTTCAACAAGGCCGTGCTCACGGCAGACGACAAGGAGCAGTTGGACAACTTCGCCGCACAGTTTGGAACGGCAAACAACTTCATCCTCGAAGTCACTGGCGGCACAGACTCCACCGGTCCGGCTCAGTATAACTACGACCTCAGCCAGCGCCGCGCGCAAGCGGTGGTGCAGTACCTGGCGTCGAAGTATAACGTTCCGGCACGCCGTTTTTATCTGATTGGCATTGGCAAGGATCAGTATGTAGCCTCGAACAAGACCGCTCAGGGGCGCCATGAAAACCGCCGCGTTAAAGTGCAGATGCTGACAAACATGAGCACCGGTTCTACCAACGCCAGCACCGGTTCGGCCTCGACGGATCCGTCGGCCCAGACCGCGCAGACGAACATGGGACCCGAGTAAACCAGAAGTAAGGCACACCGCGCTCGGCACGCCCCCGCCAGCGCTGGAAAGGGCAGACCTGTGTAGGCAGGCCTGCCCTTTGTGTTTTCTAGCGATATTCAGATTGCGAGTTAAGCCGCCACAAGCCGTTTGAGTTTGATGCGGCCGGGCGGAATCTGCGAGAGGTCGTACTGTGCCTGTTGCGAAATCCAGCTTTCTGCGCTGCCGCCAAAAACCTGCGAGAGACGGATTGCCATCTCCGGCGAGATGCCGCGTTTGCCATTAACGAGTTCGGAGAGTGTGGTGCGTGTGACACCAAGAGCGGCTGCGGCCTGTGTAATGGTCAGGCCTAGTGGCTCGATGCATTCGCTTAACACGAACCGGCCGGGATGGGGTGGGTTCTTCATCGGCATGGGGAAGCCTCCTCAGTGGTAATCCAGATAATCGACATCGATGGCGTCGCCGCCCTCAAAGCGGAAGATTACTCGCCAGTTTGCCCGTACAGTGACAGCCCAAAAACCTCTCAACTCCTTGGCAAGCGGGTGCAGCCTGAATCCCGGGATGTTCATATCCGTAATCGCACCTGCTGCATCCAGACGGGCAAGGATATTGCGCAATTTCTCCACGTGCTCCGCCAGTACGCCGCGCGTATCATCGTCTTGATAAAACGCTTCAGTCCCTTGTGGCGAAATGATCGGATCACATTGAAGCGTAATGCGTAACGTAACGCATGTCAAGCGCCTGGTGCTACGTTGCGGCTGTCTGCGATGCCTGACGAACATGTTCGCCGCGCACATCCTTTGCCGTGAACAGCCGCAGGAACGGCGCCTCTCCCGCGGCAGCCTCAACGTTCGCGCGTCCTCCCGCTTCTTCGCGCTCCACGATGCAAACCACCGCCGCCACCGTCATGCCCGCCTCGCGCGCGGCTTCAATGGCTGCAATCGTTGAGGCGCCGGTGGTGCAAACGTCGTCCACAATCACCACACGCGCGCCCTCGCGGCAAAAGCCCTCAATCCGGCGCGTCGTGCCGTGCGACTTCTCGGCCTTGCGCACCAGGAATCCGTGCAGCAGCGGTGCGCCTGCCTGTGACTGGGCGCGCCAGGCGCTGGCCGTGGCCACGTTCGACACAATGGGATCGGCGCCCATCGTCATTCCGCCCACGGCTTCGGCATCGATACCTTTTGCCTCAAGCAGCTCAAGAATCGCGTGCCCCGCCAGCCGCCCGCCTTCCGCGTGCAGCGTAGTGATGCGGCAGTCGATGTAGTAGTCGCTGGTTCCGCCCGCAGAGAGCGTGAAATGGCCCAGGCGGAAGCTCAGCCTGGCGAGAATCGAAAGTAGCTGTTGGGAGTAGGTCGGCGCGGTCATCGCTACGATTGTAATGGCTTACTGCGCCATTGCGAGTAACTTTGAGCGCGCCGTCCGGATTTGGCCACGACGTTTACTTCATCTTGTGATTCTGGTGCTGCACAATCAAGTGGTCGTCCACTGAAAATACGCCAGGTACGGAATTCGCTTCCATATCGGCAATTTCCGCATCCATCGGGCTGTCCACTATGCCCTCCAGAATTACGTGGCTGTTGTTCACAATGATGTGAATCGCAAAGTAGCCATGCGGTGGATCCTGCGTGATGCCTCCCGCCATGCGCCCCACCGTCGGATAAAGGTGCTCCCGGATTGGAGCGTCTGTGTATTTGCGCATGCTCGGTTGCGAATAGATGCGCACCAGGGTCTCGACACGAATCTGGTCATCGATCGTCGAGTAAGGCAGAACCTTGATATCGTTCTGCACCGCTTGCACGCCCTTGATCCCTTTCACCACCTTCGCTGCTTCCGATTTCAAAATCGGCCGCGAAGCATAGCCGCGCAAAATCACCGTATGCCCCTGGACGCCAAAGGTCAGCCAGTCGAACACGTCGTAATCCGGCAGGCTCAAAATCTGATGCCGGACCGAACGCACGATATGCATCGTCTGCTTCGTGGGCCAGGTATTGGGATTGTTCTTGCGCGCACCGTTCGTCTGCTGTGCGCTCTTGCTCTGCTGTGAGCCGGAATTCGCTGATCCGGCTTGGTTCATCGGTTCTGAAGTAAGCGTCCGGGCCGAGCCCATGCACGGAGCCAGCGCCAAAGCGGCACAGACGCTCAGAACAGCAACGTGTTTCATCATGTTCTCCACCTCCCGTCCTGAATTCCTTACACTTAATGGGATGCGGTGGAGTGCGGGAAGGTCTCATGGCCGCGCGGAGCCGCGTCTGAAGCGGTTCCCGCATGATCTTTGCTGTTCTGTGCCCTCACATGTTGTGCATGTGTCTAAAGCCTTGTGTTCCAAACAGCATTACGGCGAAGAGCATGAAATTGTAGGTCGCGTGCACCATGACGCTGGCTGCCAGTGAGCGCGAACTTAGCCGCACCCAGCAAAGCACCAGGCTCACAACAATCAGCAGCGTAAACGGGCCCAGTGAGTAGCCAGTCTGCGGAGCGTGCATCAGCGCAAAGGGAATGCTGGCAGCCACGGAGCCAAAGACCATGGCGCCGAAAGACCACTGCGGATGCCCGTTTTCATAGAGCGGCGGCGGCTCCTCGTGCCGGATCTTTTCTCCAATCCAGTCGCAGGCCGTGCAGAATGCGGGCAGCAGCAGCCCGCGGAAAACCATCTCCTCAAAGAACGGCGCAAACGATATGCCGAAGAAGAACATGATCCACGCGGCGCCCGGGGTACGGAAGATCTTGTCAATCGGCGCATTGGCCGGGCCGGGCAAAAAATACTGGCTCAGTATTGCCAGCAGGAAGCAGGCAAAGGCCGTGCTCAACAGCACCCGGTAGCGGTGCAGCGCCGCCTGGCCATTCCACTGCAATCCGGCCAGGAAGCGTTTTCGCCATACGATCGGAAAAATCAGCAGGCAGGCAACCAGCGTGATCAGGTAGAGTATCGCTTCGCTGCCCAGCAGGTAGGGTGCGCTGGTCTTTATCTGATTCAGCGTCGTCACGCCAAACATATGCCGGTGCAGCGCAAAAAAGACAGCCATCATCGAGCCGGCCCAGCCAAAGATCAGTAGCAGAACAAACAGCACCACGTGGCCAAGATGCGGCGTGCGCGCGGGCTTGCGATAGGCCTGCAGCGGCACGGGCGGAAGGAACATCGGCCCGTCTGCATGAGTGTATCCGGGTTGCGGCTGAGCCTCGTATGCCGCCCATGTTGCCGGCGAGCCTGGCTGCTCAACCTGAGGAATTGCTGCCTGTCCCTCATCCGGCGCGTCTGCTCCTTCGGCATGCACGGGTTCTCGTTCCTGCGTGGATTGCGGTGCGGCTTCCTGTGGCGTCTCGGTTTCGTGCACAGGCTGGGTCTCCATCGAAACCGGCTTCTCAACCTGAGGAGTTGCTGTAGGTTCCTCATCCGGCGCGCCTGTGCCTTCAGCATGCACCGGCCTTTGTTCTGGAGTGGATTGCGGTGTGACTTCCTGCGGCGCCTCGGCTTCGTGCTCGGTTCGTGGCTCCGGCTGGCCGGGTTGAGGTGGTGTCGCCTGTCCCTCGCCCGGCGTGCCGGAGCCTTCTGGATGGATTGGATCGTGCTCCGGCACTTCGGTCATCAAGTCACCGCTTTCTTCCTCTTCCGAGGCTGGGAATTTTTCTTTGCCGGCTTGCGTCCCGGGCGCTTTCCGTTCGAGCGTGGCGCAACAGGCTCCGGCGGCGCGCTTTGCTCGGGCACGCTTCCATTTGATTGTTTCGCGGCAGCCAGGGCCGCAAGATCTTCCTCGGGCTCGTCAAGAATCAAATGCCCGTCGCTTGAAGCATAATACCGGGTGAGGAACTGCCCGGTATAGGAGCCGGCCGTGGCGGCAATGCGCGCGGGCCGTCCTTCGCCCACCACGTGGCCGCCACCTTCACCGCCCTCGGGGCCAAGGTCGATCACCCAGTCGGCATTGCGAATTACATCGAGATTGTGCTCGATAATGATGATCGAATTGCCCAGATCGGCGAGCCTGTGCAGCACCTCCAGCAGTTTGCGCACATCGTCAAAATGCAGTCCCGTCGTCGGCTCGTCCAGCAGGTAGAGCGTGCGCCCCGTCTGCCGCTTTGAGAGCTCGCGCGCCAGCTTCATGCGTTGCGCTTCGCCGCCTGAAAGTGTCGTAGCGCTCTGTCCCAGGTGTATGTAACCCAGGCCCACATCCACCAGTGTCTGCAGCTTCTGGCGTACCTGCGGCACATCGGCCAGTACCGGAAGCGCGTCCTCAATCGTCATGTCGAGAATATCGGCGATCGAGTGGCCGTGAAACTTCACCGCCAGCGTCTCCTGGTTGTAGCGGCGCCCGTTGCACACCTCGCATTGCACGTACACATCGGGCATAAAGTTCATCTCAATGCGCCGCTGCCCATCGCCCTGGCACGCCTCGCAACGGCCGCCTGAGACGTTGAAGCTGAAACGCCCCGGCTTGTATCCACGCTCGCGCGACTCGGGCAGCATCGCAAACAAATCGCGAATCGGCGAAAACACCTGCGTATAGGTCGCCGGATTCGATCGCGGCGTGCGTCCAATCGGCGACTGATCAATGCGGACCACTTTGTCGATCTGCTCTGCGCCGCCGATCTCGTCGTGCACACCGGGTTCTTCGCGCGATCCGTACAGAATCTTCGCCAGCGAGCGATACAGAATGTCATTCACCAGCGTGCTTTTGCCGCTGCCGCTCACACCGGTCACCACAGTGATCACACCCAGCGGAACACGAATGGTGAGGTCCTGCAGATTGTGTTCGCGCGCGCCGCTCACAATCAGCCACTTGCCGGTCAGCGGCCGCGGCTTGGCGCGCTGTAGCATCGTCGCCGCGCCTGACAGATACTTCCCAGTGAGCGACGCAGGCGCCGCCATGATCTGGTCCGGTGTGCCCTCGGCCACCACCTGCCCGCCCAGCCTGCCCGCGCCGGGACCCAGATCCACCACGTAATCCGCGTGGCGAATCGTGTCTTCATCGTGCTCCACCACCAGCACCGTGTTGCCCAGGTCGCGCAGCGATTCCAGCGCATGAATCAGCCGGCTGTTGTCGCGCTGATGCAGTCCAATCGAAGGCTCATCGAGTACATAGAGCACGCCTCGCAGCCGCGAGCCGATCTGTGTCGCCAGCCGGATACGCTGCCCCTCGCCGCCGGAAAGCGTCGTTGCATTGCGGTCCAGTGAGAGGTAGCTCAACCCCACCGCGCACAGAAACTCCAGCCTCTCCACAATCTCGCGGCGGATGCGCTCGGCAATCAGCGTTTCGCGTTCGGTGAATTGCAGATTGATCGCCGCGGACAGCGCGCGGTTCAGGGGCAGGGAAGTGAAGTCCGCGATGGAAAGCCCGCCAATCTTCACCGCCAGCGACTCCGGCCGCAGCCGCTTGCCACGGCACACCGGGCACGGCGCCGCTGACATGTAGCCCATCATGTACTCGCGGTAGTTGTCGCTGCGGGCCTCTTCAATGGTGTCGCGCAGATACGCCAGAATTCCGTGAAATCCCGTACGCGGAGCCTCGCCTTTCGGTGGCCCATAAACCAGAATGTGCTGCTGGCGTGGTGGCAGATCCTCAAACGGTTGCTTCAGATTGATTCCGTAGCGCTCCGCGGCCAGCCGAATCAGCCTCAGCAGATATTGCGAGGCCGAGCCGGGGCCGAGCCCGCCGTCCAGCAGCGGTTTTGACCAGTCGGTAATCACCTTCGCCGGGTCGAGGTCGTAAAGCGACCCCAGTCCATGGCACTCCGGGCAGGCGCCAAAGGTGGAGTTGAAGCTGAAGCTCCGTGGCTCCAGTTTGGGTACGTCGAGGCCGCAGTCCGGGCACGCCATCGAAGATGAAAACAACTGTTCTTCCCCGCCGGCAATCACCACCAGTACCAGGCCGTTGGCCAGTTGCAGCGCTTTGCCCACTGCCTGGTCCAGCCGCTTCTCCACTGACGGCTTGCCGCTTGGTTGCGGCGCCGCGTCTGCCGGCCTGATCAGCACACGGTCGATGATGGCTTCAATCGTATGGTTCTTGCGCCGGTCCAGCAGCACCGGGTCGGCCAGATCGCGAATCTCGCCGTCAATGCGCGCACGGAATCCCTGCTGATCGAGCTGGTCGAGCAAATCCTTGAATTCACCCTTGCGTCCGCGCACCACCGGAGCCATGATGGTCACCCGCTCGCCCCGGCCCAGTTCCAGAATGCGCTGTACCATCTGGTCGGCAGTCTGCCGCGCAATGGGCCGTCCGCAGTTGGGGCAGTTCGGCGTGCCGATGGACGCATACAGCAGGCGAAGATAGTCGTAAATCTCGGTGATGGTTCCCACCGTAGACCGCGGACTGCGGCTGGTGGTCTTCTGCTCGATTGAGATCGCCGGGCTCAGCCCCTCGATGGAATCCACATCCGGCCGCTCAATTTGATCGAGAAATTGCCGCGCGTAGGCTGAAAGCGTCTCCACATAGCGCCTCTGCCCCTCCGCATAAATCGTGTCGAAGGCCAGCGAACTCTTCCCGGATCCGGAAAGTCCCGTTACCACGGTCAGCGTGTTGCGGGGAATGCGCACGTGGATGTCGCGCAAATTATGCTGCCGTGCCCCGCGCACCGAAATGTGGGTAATAGCCATGTCGAGGTTGATAAAGAGGGGCAGAGGGCGCTTTCGGGGCAGTTACATTCTGCATTGCCTTGCAGCTTCCCTGGGGGTATTCTAGTTGGCAACAAAATAAGGGTCAACGAATCGCAATTATCTGCGAAAATGACAAACTAGGACTTGGGCGTGGCCCCGGTAGACGCGCTGAACTGCGAATTGCGGCTACTGTTGATTCTAGGGATTTTGGACCAGGGTGGTATTGGTGGCAAACTTATTGAATTTGGCAATGTTGCTCTGTGCGGCAGTGGGATCGATGGCATTTGGTATTTTGTCAGCTTATGCACTCCTGCGCGTAGGTTTCGCGTTGATTCGTCCTGCCCGTAGCACAAATTCGGCCGCCCGGCCCAGCGCAAGACCTGAAGTTGCCCGCGTTCCCCAATCCTGAACCCGCTTATTGCTGCTGATTGTTTTGCTGGCGCATCTGCTGCAGCCGCATCTGCTGTTCGCGTAACTGCATTTGGCGCTGCCGCATCTCCTGCAAAATCTGCTGGGGAGTCCGCGGAGGCTGTTGAGGCTGTTGAGGCTGTTGAGGCCGCGGGTGTACAACCGGCGGCCGGTAGACGGGAGGTGCCACAATGTCGGAGCGGCTTACCGGGGCATTCGGCTCGGCTCCGCCTTTGGCCCGCTTGCTCAGTACGATTTGCAGCGGAGTACCGTTGTCAGGTGCGCCCAACATGACCAGGTTGTAACCGGTACCCTCCAGCAACTGCGTGATGATCTCGCGCGGCTGACCCGGCCCATACACGCCGAATACCCGCTGGTCCGCATTTAGCCCTTCAATCTGCGCACCGGTTTCCTTGCAGACCTGCTTCAGTATCTGCAGCAGGCTTGAATTCATCGCATCGATCCGCAATCCGCGGCTGTTCAGCACCACCGACGCTGGCGAAGGTGGATTGTTCACCGGCCAGTCGGGCTTTGGCGGCGCCGGCGCTTCCTCAGCCACCGTAGCTGGACGTGCAGCCCGAGCTTCACCAGCCTGCTGGCGGGCCTCAACTCCCCTGCGCTCTGTCTGTATCTTTTGTGCCGCAGCCGAGGGCTCCGCATGAGTTGCAGGCGTCATCCATGCCGCCGCAACGGCTAGGACGAGAAGAGGAGCCCAGGCACACCGATCCACCTTGCTTGGCACCGTCCGGCTTGATTGGGCCGCCATTCGCGGCCTGCCGATTTCCTGCATGGCTCAGGTTCCCCCGGCCTCGCGCCCGCCTGCCTGCTGCGCAGCCGGCATCGGTGCGAAGCCGCTCCACTGTGTACTAGACTAACAGTGGCTTGCCCGCGCTCAAAGCACCTTTGGGGGGCCAGGAGGAATTTCCGCGCGATGCGTCTTTTTGGGAAGCTCGCGGCCTGTGTGGCCCTGTTGCTTATGCCGGCGATGAGCTGGGCCAGCAGTTGTACCTCGCAGGCAGAATTGTCGGCATCTGACCGCGCTGCTCTCTCCGCGGCTGGTGAGCGGCTTGCAACCGCTGTGATGGACCAGAACTTCCCCGTGCTTCATTCTGCGCTGCTGCCTGCCATCGATTCGCAATGGGGTCAGGTGCAGTCTGAGGTGCAGGATGCCGCGCCGCTCATGAAGGGCGGAAAAATCCAGTTGCGCAACGCCTATCTGCTTGACGCAACTGACCTGACGGCTCCCACAGACACGCAGTTCTTCTGCTCCAACTCAAGCGGCTCGCTCACGGTAACCATCACGCTGCCCAGTCTGCCACCCGGCAAGTATGCGGTCATCCTCGCCCAGTCTGTTGGAGCGCCCATGGGCGGCCAGCTCGGACTGGTTCTTGCCTGGCAGAACACGCCTTCGCCCGGATGGATGCTCGCCGGTCTCTCGGCACATCAAGGCATCTTCGACGGCCACGACGGCGTCTGGTATTGGACGCGCGCCCGCGCCCTCGCGACTGCCGATCCGTGGAGTTCCTGGTACTGCTACGCCATGGCGCGCTACATGTTGCTCCCCGTCGATTTCATCTCCTCGCCCAACCTGCAAAAGCTGGATTCGGAGCAGGAAGCGCTCAAGCACTCGCCCAAGGGCGCATTCCCTTATTCCATTCACGACGGTCCCCGCACCTGGAAGATCGATTCCATCAGCGTCAACACGGTACTCAATCAGCCTGACCTGGCCGTTACCTACCAGTCCACCGGCGTAACCGCCCCGGCTGCGCAGCACACTGAAGCCGTGGCTGTCCTCAGCGCACTGCTCAAAGCCCAACCGGGCCTGAGAGAGAACTTCCATGGTCTTTGGGCCGTCGCAGAGAAAAACGGCAAGCAGACGCCCATCATCGAGCTGCCAATGAAGCAGATTCCGTAAAGACGGGAATGAAGTAACGTATTTGAGTTTCGATCCACGGAGAGAGAGCCTTGGCTGCATTGATTGACTTGCGTTCCGACACAGTCACTCGTCCCACCGCTGAGATGCGCGTAGCCATGGCTGGCGCGGAAGTGGGCGACGACGTCTACGGTGAAGACCCCACCATCAACCTGCTTGAGCGCCGCGCTGCTGAAGTCTTCGGCCGCGAAGCGGGGCTTTTCGTGCCCACCGGCACCATGGGCAACCAGATCGCCATCCGCCTGCACACCCGGCCCGGCCAGGAAGTGATCGCCGAGTCGCGTGCCCACATCCTCGACTACGAAATGGCCACCACGGCAGTCTTCTCCGGCTGCCTCATCCGCGCCGTGCCCACAGCCAGCGGAATCCTTACCTGGCGCGATATCGAGCCGGTCATTCGCTCTCGCAGCACCACCCACGCCGACACCGGCCTCATCGAGATCGAGAACACCGCCAATCTCGCCGGCGGCCGGTGCACTCCCCTAGCGGTACTGGAAGAGATCTGGGCTAACGCGGCCGAACGCAAGCTTCCCACCCATCTCGACGGCGCACGCATCTTCAATGCCGCCACCGCCCTCGGCGTGGACGTGAAAACGCTCACCCGCGGCTTTGACACCGTAATGTTCTGTCTCTCCAAGGGATTGGGCGCGCCCGTCGGCTCCATGCTCGTCGCATCCTCTGAACTCATTGACCGCGCGCGCATCTTCCGCAAGGCCCTCGGCGGTGGCATGCGCCAAGCCGGGATCCTTGCCGCGGCCGGCCTCATCGCTCTCGAACAGATGCCCGCCCGACTCCATGAAGACCACGCCAACGCCCGACTGCTGGCGGAGGCTCTGTCTCACATCGATGGCGTAGAGATCGATCTCGATACGGTCGAGACCAATATCGTGATCTTCCGCCTCGCAGCAAGCCAGAGCGCGTCCGAGCTCTCAGCCCGCCTGCGTGCCCGCGGCGTGCTGGCCAACGCCGTCGGCCCCCATGCCATGCGCCTGGTCACGCACCTCGACGTCGATCGCGCTGCCTGCCTGAGTGCCGCGCAAATCCTCAGTGAAGAGATCCACCCGGCAGTGTGAAGCCGGCACTCCCCTCAGCGCAAAAACCTCTGCGCAGCCGAAAGCCATCATCGGCGCAACGGGATGCCGACCGCCACCGCGAGCATTTTGGGGACTTTCTGGGGACTCGATCCGGTCATTTGCCGCGGCTTTTACAGGCTACGGGAAAAGCCGGTCGAGAAAGAGATTTGTATCAGGGCGAGATTTCAGCCATTCAGTAAATGTAACAAAATAAAATAGTTATTAAAGCTACGCTCAATGTTTAGGGATGAGATTCGCCGATCGTTCCCTGTTTTCACGCGGCCTCTTTAGTCGGTATTGGAGTGACGCGAAGAGTTTTAGGCAAAAAACTCCCCCCTCCGGTAGGCACCCGAAACCAGATCTCCAACTTCGATCACGTGTTCGGATGCGAAATTTTTGAAAGGGAGGCCACATTGTGTAATTTTTATGAAAAAATTGATATAGCAAACAATTGATGCAATAATACGAATACTATTTCGCGAAATTCTGCTAACTTTTGGCAACTTTCAGGCAACAAGGGTTGCCAGTCGTATTTTCGGGGGACTACTATCCCGATAGTTTGATTGGGTTGACCACCAGCAGCCCGCCGATATGTCCAGTATGCAGTTATTCTCACGTTCACGGAGCTTCAACAACCAGCACCGCTTACCGGCGTGCGCCTACGGAGTGTCTCGTTATGGCATGGTATGCCTACTGCATCGGTGAAAAGCAAGCATTTCCAGAGTTGGCACGACATCGGAAACCTGTTCCTTTGGAATCAGTACATGGAGTCAGTGGAAATCAAGTTTTCCTCTATCCCGCAAGTGATCTTGCCGTCGTAGTCAGTGAACACAACCCACAGGATCCTCTCAATCAGAAATCCGGCGTAGACCACGCCCGCGTGATTGCAGACTGTTTCCAGCACTCAACTGTCCTTCCTTTCCGCTTTGGCACCGTATTCAACAACGACGAGAGCCTGCGGAAGTCAGTCCGCTCGAACCAGCGCCAGTTTCTCTCCAACATCGAAAAGCTGCGCGGCAAGACTGAGATGCACCTGAAGATTTTTGTGGACGATTGCGCGAGCCGTGAAATCGATCACCATCTGCTCGCCGACGGTGTTGGACGCGAATATCTCACCAGTCTGCGCGAGAATGCCGCGCGCACACGCGAACGCCAGACGCGGGCGCGCGCCGTAAGCTTCCAGATGCACCGGCTCTTCATCCCGCTGGATGAAGAAGTCAGTTGCCGGCTGATGGATAACGGCAGAATGGTGCTGGACATCGCCCATCTTATCGAGCGCAAGTGCGTGGAGCGCTACCACAACAAGTTCGCTACCACCAGCGCGACGATGCGGCAGTGCCACATGCAGCTATCCGGTCCCTGGCCGCCTTATCACTTCGTGCACAGGCTTACGCGTGGATCGCACGCATCGCAGCCGCATGCGGCACCGGGTAAAGCTGCTCCTGCAGAAACTTCGCCGTCGGTGAGCATTATGGGGACCGCTTCGGTTCTCGCCTGACCTGCTTCGCAATTCGCTTGATATACCACAAAGTAAATCCCGGCCGTGGCCGGGATTTTCTATTTACATGTAAGATGAGATCTGCGCCACAAGGCAACTTCAGAGAATATAACTTCAGGAAAAATGTGGTGTGTCGGTAGAAATATTTTTCCATATTAATTATTTGTAATATTCCTGCAATCTTTCTGTCATGAACCTTTTGGAGTAATTCCCTTTTCGGAACATCCTCTGATTACTCAAGCTCAATTAACCGTGCAACAAAAGCGCAATAGTCCTAAGATAAAAGAACCGATTCTGATATAGTGAGCAACCGTTGAGCTTCATGCTTGGAGGAAGCATGTTGCAGTGGAGCAGACTGCCGGATGTAGTAGCCATGTCGTTGTTGACGTGCGCCTTTGCCTCTGTGGCACGCCACGGCCGGACCTCTGTATCCAAAGTCTGGATTATCGCCTGGCTCCTGATTTTGCTCCATTTTGTTGCTTTCATGTTTATTGGCCTGAGCGGAAACATCGCCGCGGTGGCAGACTTCGTGGGCCTCTCTGCTCTTGCCGGGGCTGGTGTTCTCTTCATGTGGTCTGCAGTTCCTTTTCGGCGCGAGATGTCGAGCCGATGGATGACCGGGGTTCTCATCGGCATCAACACGCTTTATCTAGGTGTTGCTGTGTTCGCACCCGATGTAATTTGGGCTTTAACCCTTGCAGCCATCCTGTTGGGCGTCCTGCCTCTGGCCGTGACTCTGGCCAACACGCGCAACTCGAATCATCTGCTGCGTTGGGTTGGAGTCGCGCTCTATATTGCTCTCTCTATCTTTCTTCTGACCTACCAGAACCGTCCCGGCAACGGTGCGGAACTGGCGGTCAACGCCGTTTTCTGTACCATCTATCTGGGATGTGTCATTTATTTCTGGAGCACCTATCGCCGCGCCACCGCCGGAGCGTTTATCACCATTTCCGGCTTCTTTCTCTGGGCCGCGGTGTTTCTGGTGGGTCCGGCCCTCGGCGCCATTTTTCCGCAGATTCACGTGGAGCAGGAAGTCTGGAATCTCCCCAAATATCTCGTGGCAATGGGCATGATTCTGTTACTCCTCGAAGATCAGATCGAGCACAACAAATATCTTGCTCTGCACGACGAGTTAACCGGTCTGCCCAACCGCCGCCTCTTCCAGGACAGGCTGGCGAGTGCCATGGAACGCGCTCGCCGCACGGAATCCCAGACTGCTCTTCTGCTTGTCGATCTGGACTACTTTAAGGAGGTCAACGATACCTTTGGCCACCGTGCCGGCGACCTCGTGCTCAACCGCGTTGGAGAGGTTCTCAGCGGGCGGGTGCGCCGCTCCGATACTGTTGCCCGAACGGGAGGGGACGAGTTTTCGATTATTCTCGAAGAGCCAACCTCACGCGAAGACGCAGAAACCGTTTGCCATTCGCTGGTACAACTGCTTACCGCACCCATCGAGGTGGAAAATCAGACTGTGACCATCGGAGCGAGCGTGGGCCTGGCCGTCTTTCCTGACGATGCCACAACCACGGAATCTCTCTGTGTGGCTGCCGACCGCCGCATGTACTCTGAGAAGTGCGTATCCAGAGACGGTGTAGAGCAGGCTCAGGCGCCGGAATCCGTCCCTATACAGCAGGCAGAGTCCGGCCGCGGCTTAAGGGCACGCGAATAATCTCGGATTTTCTTGTTAGCGCTTCCATATTCATCCCGCAAATAGCGTCCATGCAAAAAGGCCCGGATCCCAGATCCGGGCCTTCACGGGATAAGGGCTTTTCAGCCTGTTAATTCTGGCTGCCTCCTTGCGGTCCACGGCCGCCCGAGCGCCGCCGCCGCCGCCGCCGATTCACGCCGCCTCCAGGACGTCCCGATCCAGACGACTGCCCCGCATGCACGGGAGCACCTTCCGCGCGGTTGAAGTTGGGTTCTGACTCCTCGTCGAACTCCTCCACCTCGTCCTCGTCGAAATCGCCGCCCTCAATCAGGATGGTGCTCTGGTTGGATTTGGGCTGCCGCTCGTCGAACTCATGGTGCGGCTTGGCCGGTGCCTGTGCTTCCTCCACCGAAGCCGATTCCGCTCCCTCGTCGCTCTCATCTGCAGTGGTTTTGGCCAGCTTTGCTTTCTGCTCCTTGATGAGCGCCTTGCGGCTCAGCTTGATGCGGTTACCCTCAATCGCCAGCACCTTCACCATCACCTGGTCGCCTTCGCGCAGTTCGTCCTTTACGTCCTTCACGCGATGCTCGGCAATCTCGGAGATGTGCAGCAGACCGTCAGTTCCGGGGAAGAGCTCAACAAATGCCCCAAACTCGGCCAACCGTACCACCTTGCCCAGGTAAACCTTGCCCACCTCGGGCACGGCGGTAATGTCGTTGATCATCGCCATGGCTCTCTTCAGGCCATCGGCGTCACTTGAGGCCACGCTGACCCGGCCCGAATCATCCACGTCGACCTTGGCGCCGGTCTGCTCCACGATGCCACGAATTGTGGCGCCACCCTTGCCGATCAGGTCGCGAATCTTCTCCGTGGGAATCTGCAGCGTTTCAATCCGCGGTGCATACTGCGACCGCTCCTGGCGCGGACCGTCCAGCTCGGCATCCATCTTGTCCAGCAGGAACAGCCGTCCGTTGCGCGCCTGATCCATAGCCTGCTGCAGGATTTCCCGGGTCAATCCCCCAATCTTGATATCCATCTGCAGCGCGGTGATTCCCTTGCGCGTTCCAGCCACCTTGAAGTCCATATCGCCGTAATGGTCTTCCGCGCCGGCAATGTCGGTCAGGATGGCGTAGTCGTCGCCTTCCTTCACCAGGCCCATCGCCACGCCGGCCACCGAGCCCTTGAGCGGGATGCCGGCATCGAACAGCGACAGACTGGCGCCGCAAACGGTGGCCATCGACGAAGAGCCGTTGGACTCCAAAATATCCGAGACGATGCGCATGGCGTACGGCGATTCCTCGACGCTGGGCAGAACCGCGCTGATGGCGCGCTCCGCAAGCGCTCCGTGGCCTACCTCGCGCCGGCCGGTGCCGCCCATGCGGCCCGTTTCGCCCACGCAGAAGGGCGGGAAGTTGTAGTGCAGCATGAAAGGCTTCTTCTTTTCGCCTTCATAGCTCTCCAGCCGCTGGCCTTCGTCGGCGGTGCCCAACGTGGCCGTCACCAGGGCCTGGGTCTCGCCGCGGGTGAAGAGCGCCGAGCCGTGGGTGCGGGGCAGAACGCCAGTCTCGATGGTGATCTGGCGAATCTCGTCGAAGGCGCGGCGGTCGGGCCGGATGCGGTCTTTCGTCACCTGCTCGCGGAAGAGCCGTTCGCGCATCAGTTCGTAGTAGGTCGCCAGCTTTTTCTTGGCGTCCGGGTCGTCGGCGGGCAGTTCGGCAGCCAGCTCGTCCTTGATCTGCTTAATCAGCGCATAGCTTTCCGTCTTGCCGTGGGCCTTGGTGTCCAGTGCGTCGCTGAGCCGTGCGCCGATCTTCGCCTTCAGCTCGTTGTAGTAGGTCTCATCGACCTCAGGCGGCGTAAATGCGCGCTTGGTCTTGCCGGCCTTTGCCACCAGTTCTTCAATCGCGGCCACAATCTTCTTAATCTCGGTGTGCGCGAACTCGATCGCCGCAAGCACCACGTCTTCGGTCTCTTCCTTGGCGCCGGCTTCAATCATCACGATGCCGTCTTTGTGGCCCACCACCATGATGTTCACGGTGGTCGCGGCGCGCTCGGCATAAGTGGGATTCACCACAAACTCGCCATTGATGCGCCCGACGCGCACCGCGCCAACCGTGGCGCTGAAGGGAATGTCAGAGAGCGCCAGTGCTGCCGCCGCGGCGTTGATGCCGATCACGTCGGGATCGTTCTCCTTGTCGGCGGAGAAGACCAGCGCGATCACCTGAGTCTCGTTGCGGAAGCCCTCAGGGAAGAGGGGACGGATGGGCCGGTCAATCTGGCGGCAGGTCAGGATCTCTTTCTCGCTCGGCCGGCCTTCGCGCTTGATAAAGCCGCCGGGAATGCGCCCACCGGCGTAAGTGTACTCCCGGTAATCCACCGTAAGCGGGAAGAAATCGATGCCTTCCCTCGGATCGGGTGAAGCCACCGCGGTGGCCAGGACAACGGTTTCGCCCGTGCTTACCAGCGCGGCACCGGAGGCCTGCTTGGCCATGCGGCCGGTCTCGAAGACCAGCCGTTTGCCGCCGGAGAGTTCGGCGGCTACTTCATGCTTAGTAGACATAGTGTCCTCGTTTCGTTTTGGTCATTTGGGAAACTTGTGTGAGGAAGGGGCCCCGACAGGCGAGGTTCGACAGGCGGGACTCGGCAGACGGAGATACCGCCACCCGCTGCTTCGCGCAGCAGAATTGCCGTACAGCGGCGCACAGACCCCTGAGCCGTGCGAACGGCGGGATGTGCGAAGCCGCGCTCTTGTAGGGACAACTCAGCGCCAGCGCCGGCATTGCGGATGCATTGCCGGCTACACGATGGCCCCCGAATAAAAATGGACCGGGAGCCATGACCTGTTTCCGGTCTGGGCGCTTCCGATTCAACGTTGGCTTTCTGATTACTTGCGGATACCTAGCTTGCCGATCACGGCGCGGTAGCGGTCCGAATCATGCGCCTTCAGGTAGTCCAGCAGACGGCGGCGCTTACTGACCAGCATCAACAGTCCACGACGGGAAGCATGATCTTTCTTGTGGGTTTTGAAGTGCTCGGTCAATTCTCCAATCCGCTCACTCAGAATCGCGATCTGGACCTCGGGGGATCCGGTGTCCGAATCGTGGGTGCGGAAACGTTCAATCAGGTCAGATTTCTTTTCAGTCGCCAGCACGGCGCGTATTACTCCTCTTTTTCTTCTCAGTCCACTCTCAAGTGTCTCTTTGAGATTAACATGAACAGCCGTTTCGACAAAGCCAGCCAGGGTAGGGAACCACACTCCAAATCCATCCAGATCAATGTGCTCCGAGAAGCCAGCGCCTCCCATCCCAAACCCTTCCGGCCACGGTGAGAAAACCACAAAGGCCAAAAGCTAAAAAGTAGTAGCTGAAAGCTCGCGGCTGAACGCTGATAGCTGCCTTTACTCCGGCGGTCCCAGCCAGTAATTCGCCCGAGCTACAATCCGCGCTCCGTAGTCCTGTACCGTCCGCACCTTGAGGGTATGCAGCCCCGGCGTGGGATTCGACGGGCTGAACGTGATCAGGTACCGGTTGCGCGCATCCCGTGCCGCATTCACCACGCGTTCCTCAAAGCGCTTGTTGCCGGTGAACGTCGTATACTCGCCGCCGCTCATCGTCGCAATCTCTTTGGCCATATTCTTCTTGAATGCCTGCACCAGCATGAAAAGCGCCGATGCCAGATTCATCGTCCGGTTTTCGCCGGAATCCGTCGCATCGTGCGCCAGCTCCGCCACCGCCGGCGAAAACGACACGCTAAGCACCATCACGCTCGATCGCCCGATCTGCCGGATCACGTCCTCGATCTTGGTGTGCTTGCTGCCGTGGTCGCGTCTCTCGCTGATCAGCAGCAGCACGCGCCGGTACTCCCGCGGCTGCGTCTCCAGCAGATTTACCGCGTAGCTCACCGTGTCCAGAATGGCGTCGCCGCCGTCACCCGGCTGCAGGTGTTCGAGAGCGTGGTTCAATTTGCCTTCGGAGTGCGTAAAGTCGCAAATCAGGTGCTGCCCTGAGTCAAAGCTCACCAGCGCCGCCTTGCTCCGCGGGTCTACAAGAAAGAGGTCGAGCAACGGCCCCATCTTCGCCAGCTTGCCAAACTCCAGCACGCTCGCTCCGCCCTGTTCCACTGCCACCACCAGCGCCACCGGCGCGGTATCCATCTCCTCCTGCACGTGGATCTTTTGCGGCACGCCGTCGTCTTCCACAACAAAGTCGCCCTGCTTCAGCCCGTAAATCACATGGCCCTTTTTCTCCACCAGAGTGGGCACCAGCACCTCGGTCGTGGTGGTCTTGATCGTCGCCGCCGGTCCCTGCTGCGAGGGCATCGGCTTGGGCGGCTCAATGGGCGGCAGCTTCTCAGAAGGAGGTGGCAACTGCTGCGCGCCTGCAACCGCGCCGGCAGTCAAAAATGCCGCGCTGGCCAGAAAACACAAAACAATACGCCGAAAGCTCACGTTCAAAATAGACTCCAACCACGATGATAGGAGATCAACTGCGCTTCGCGCTCGGACACTCACAGCATGTCCGCCGCGCAATTCTTGCCGTTAATGGAAAGGGGTAGGAAAGCGACAATCAAGCGCCAGGATCGACGACCTTACTACAGGAGCCGCGGGGCTTCCTTCGCAAAGAACTGCTTAATCTCATTCCATTCGAGCGGTGCGAGCATTTGCGGCATCGGGTCTTTTTCCGCGTCAATGAAATAGCTAAGCGATTTGAGGATGTGGATTCTGTTGTAGTTCGTCTTGGCAAATTTCTCGCTGAACATCTGCAATATCTCTTGGAGGCCATAGCGCCGGGCGCAAACGTATAGATCGACGAAGTCTCGTTTCGTTCCACGGCCTGCAACGGCGCTTACCTTCATGCATGCAATATCGCGCGGGTCGGCGATTGCAACATCCATGAATTGCGCCTGCGGAAACAGAACGGGATATGGATACCCGAGGAAACTCACTTTCGTCTGCTGGATATTTGCGTGAAGTGTCTCGGGAGCCTTCGAGACAAGGGCAAAACCATCAACTTCCTGCACCCGCTCAAGCAGCCTGTCCTCGTTGAAGACTTCTGGGGAAAAGAAATCCAGGTCCAGCGAAAGCCTGTGCCCGAACTGGAGCGCGAGGCCGGTTCCACCTGCCAGATAGAACTTGTCCAGGATTTGCCGGTTACGCAGGGCACAAAGCGTTACTTCGGTTGGTTCAGGGATCACCTCGCGGTGCCATCCCGATTTTTCTTCATCGGTCATCGTGGGTTTCCCCCCCGTGAAAATGCTGCGCTCAATGGCTGCCGTTCAGCGCCACTACCTCACGTGCGGGAACTCCGTAAACGAGCGCCCAGAAGTTCGCGGATTTCGCGGAAAGACGGCGCTCTGTGGAAAGCACCCGCCGGATTTCGTCCTCTGAGAATATCTGGCGCAGCCATCTGACCGCCGCTTCGTCACCCAGTTCCAGCACCCGGAAAATGGCGTAGTCCGGATAATCCTCAGGCTTGAAAGTGGCGAGGTCGATATCCCAGAAAAGAGCGTGTAAATTACTGGGAATCATACACTTAATATGATACGTGAAGTGCGGAATAAGTCAACCGAGGGCACGGAATGGCGTTCAGAATCGAGGGCGGAATGCCAAATCCTTCTGCGATGAGTTACGGGCTCGAAGTCTGGCACGCCGTTTGGCCGCCCCACATAGCCCTGCTTCACGCCCGCTTATGCGCCTCGCGCTCCAACTCCCCCGTCCAGGCCAGAAAGCTCAGCAACTCCCAGCGCTCATGCCACACAAACCGCAGCACGCTCTTCGCCGTCAGAGTCTCCGCATGCATACCGGAGTAGGTCTCCACGCGCCAGCGCACATAGGGACTCCGCCACGGCTTCAGCCGGTGCCCACGTGTCGCATTCCACACAAATTTCAGGGCCGTAAGCAAGCTCTATCCTTTCTCTCAAGGATAGAGCATCGCGCAGGAAGAACTTTTCGCCCATGTCTCCCAAAGCTACGGCGTGTGCCGCGAAAGCAGCTTCGTGCAAACGCCCAGAAGCTGAAAGCTGCCTCTACAGCTTGCTGAACAGATCGTTCGACGCCGACCCAAGCTGCGCAAATATGCTTTCCAGCGCCGTCTGCTGCGTCTCGGCCAGCGAAAGCCGCGACGAAACCTGCGCTACGTCCGCCTGCATCAGGTTGGTCTGCGCGGCCGTCAACTGCGTCTTCGCGCTGTTTGCCGCATCGGATGCATCCGTCAGCCGGTTGATGGAGTTGTCGATCACCACCCGCTGCTGCGATACGTAATTCAATGCCGTGCTCAGCGACGTCGTGTCCTGTATGGCCTGCGTCGTGTTCACCGTGCCCGATGCGTAGTCGGCAATCAGCGCGTTCAGCGCGCCAAAGACACTGTTCGTTCCGCTTCCCAGAAAAATCTGGTCCCCGGGCACATTCATCTGGATCTTCTGCCCATTGGGCAGTTCCAGGTAGTTGATGTTCGCGTCGCCGCTATAGTTGGTTACTGCCGGCGACGAGACCGTGGAAGTGCTGAACGGCGCTGTTCCCGTCTGCCCGCCGGCAAAGATGTACTGGCCCTGGTAGTTGCTGTTGGCCAGCGACTGCACCTCGTAGAGAATGCCGGTTAGCTGCGAAGAAATGGACTGCACATTGCTCGAATTCATGGTGCCGTTGTTGGCGGCCGTCGCCAGTGAGATGGCCTGCGTCAACTGCGAGACCACGCTGCCCAGCGCCGAATCGGCCACCTGCAATTGCCCCGTAACCATATTGGCGCTCGCGGTAAACGAGTCGTCCTGCTGAATCTGGTTGAGCAGCAGCACATTCTGCCCCGCCGCCACCGGATCCTGGCCCAGCGACGTGACGCGCACGCCACTCGACAGCTCCGTGACCAGTTGCTGCTCATTCCCCTGAACCAGATCCAGCGAACTGGCCACATTGGAAAGATAATTAGGGTCAACACGCATGATGTTCTCCACAAAACGCTGGCTAGAAATTTCTCGTCGCCAGCTTCGCACTTCTGCCTTCTCCAGGATTGATAGGCAAGCCTGGAGCTTTGGCAAGAAAAGCTAGAGGCTAGAAGCTAGGAGCTGGAAGCTCGTTTTTAAGACACCGCCGTCTGCTCTCCCAGGTTCAACGCTGAAGCCATGATCGAATTGAGCATGGAGAACACCTGCGCCGCCGCCTGGTAACTGCGCTCCAGCGTTGTCATCGCTGCAGCTTCGTCGTTCAGGTTCACACTTGAGAGCGCATCGCGCTGCGACTGCAACTGGCTCACAGATGCGTTCTGCGCCGTGTTTTCCGTTTGCACATGGCTCACCGTCGCGCCCAGCGTCGAAACAAAGTTCGAGTAGTAGTTGATCGGTGTCTGCCCGCTCACGATCGTCTGGCCGCCCAGTTCCGCCATCGCAGCCGCATTTGAGTTGTCGCCCGACCCCTGTCCAACAGAGGCCGCGGCAATCCCTGCCGGATCGGTCATCGTCACGCTCATCGCCGCCGCGCTTCCCGCCACCGCTGCCGGAGCTGCAAAGATGTCGGCGCCGCTCGCTCCGCTCAGGTCCAGCCCGGCATTGTTCTGCGCGTTTACCGCGTTTGAGACGCCGTAAGCCAGTTGATCCAGAGAGGCAATCGTATTGGGAATATCGGTGTCGCGCGCCGTCAGATAGCCGCCCAGTTGCCCGCCGCCCGCGGCCAGATCCGCGGTGATATCCGTGCCGCCCACTGAGAAGTGCGTGACCCCGCCCACCGTTCCCGTGGTGATCTCGAAGCTCTGCCCCTGGGAAACCAGCAACTGGCCGGAGGTGGTGGTCACGGAAAGACCGTTATCCTCCGTCGTTACCTGGTTGATCCCGATCAGTTTGGAAAGCTGGCTCAGATCCTGCTGCCGCTGGTCTTCCAGCGTCCCCGCATCCACGTTCGGAGAAGTGGACTGAATCTCGAGATTAAGTTGCGCAATGGCCTTCGTCAGCGAGTTCACCTGCCCGATGACGCCGCCTGCCTCCTGGTCCAGCGCCGCGCGCTGCGCATTCAGGCTTGCCGCGGCCCCTGAAACGTCTCCTGCCAGCGTCGAGGCCGAGGAAAGCACCTCTTCGCGAAGCGCATTGTTGGTCGGGTTGGCTTCGAGCGACGAGAACGAGTCGAAAAAGCTCGTGATGTCGCTGCCAATGTCGCCGGCGCTTGACGCGGATGAGCCCGAGTCCGGCGTAAACAGCGCCTCCATCGTGTTCAACGCCGTCAGCCGCGCGCCCGACGACGAGGCCAGTTGCTGCTGCTGGTCAAGCCGCTCCTCCAGCACGCGATCACGCTGCGAGGTCGAGCCCGCTTCCGTTGCCCCCGTGCCGTAGCTGATTCCGCCAATCTCGACAGGCGGGTTCTCCTGCCAGTTCGGTGTCTGCCGCGTGTATCCCGGCGTGTTGGCGTTGGCCACATTGTTGGCCGTAACATTCAGCGCCGCCTGGTCGGCCTCAAGCGCCTGCGACATCAGGTTGAATGCGGAACTAATTGTTCCCATGGACGCCCTCCGCGGCCTTCCAGTCTCGCGCGTTCCGCTCACCGTACTCGATCCTGCCCGCTCGCAGCTCGCGCAGACGGTGCATCACGGTCAGATTGGCCCGCGTGGCCTCAAGCACTCGCGCGTACATCGCCATATCGCAGGCCGCCTCGCGCGCCTGGTGCACCAGCCGTTCGCGTTCCGCGGTGCCGGCGCATTTGCACTCGCGGTTCAGCACCTGGCAGCAGTGAGCGAGTTCCTCCAGCCGGTTGGCATCCAGCCGCGCCAGAGCCTGCGACGCTTCCACGACTACCTCTCTCAGTTCCCGCCGCTCTCCATCTCCCTGCATCTTTCTTTCTCCTAGCGCTCCTAGCGCCCGCCCGTCAGCATGGCGTCCACCATCTTTGAGGCAACCGCCGTAGCCGGCACGTTGTAAGTCCCCGCCGCCAGCGCCGATTGCACAGAGGCCACCTTGTCGGCGCGCACATCCGGCCCTGAAGCGGCCATTGCAACCTCGCTGCCGGCCGCGCTGAAGGTGGCCCGGTCCGTGTCCAGCGCGCCCTCTGCCGCCGGAGCCTTGTTTCTCGCTCCCGCTGCCGGCGCCGCCGCCGCTTCGTTCACTCCCAAAATCGTCTTCAATCCATCAAGACCGTTGCGAATATCCATGCGCAATGCTCCTTGTGGACACTATCGGCAGTTCTTCTAATCACAATAGTCATTCATGCGTTTCGATCCCTGCATTCTGGTGCAGATTCCCGGTTACTTTCCCGGATGCGTCCTGGTTACCGGAATGGGAGAGGCTGCGGATAATCTCGCTGGCGATCCCGAACCCGCCTGCGGCGCTCATCGCCTGTCCCAGCGCCTCTGATGCAAACTCGCTTAGCGCCCCGGCCGAACCCGAATCCCCGTCTCCGCCCGCCCCGTCCTGACTGGTCATGGGCTTCAGCAACTCCTGCATCATCATCGCTTCGAACTCATGCGCCGCCTTCACCAGCCGCGGCTGCGGAGCCGCCGTTCCAGCCCGCCCCGCCAGCTTCTCCGCGCCAATCGCTATCGCCTGCATCTTCGCTCCTGATCCCTGTTCCCTGATCCCTGCCTTTACAGCACCTGCAGATCCGCTTCCAGCGCTCCGGCGGCCTTCATCGCCTGCAGAATCGAGATCACGTCGCGCGCTCCCGCTCCCGTGCGCTGCAGCTCCTGCACCAGGTCTTCCACCGTCGCGCCTTCCTTCAGGTCGATCTCGTTTACCGGCTTGTCCTGTGCCTGCACCGAGGTCTGCCGCACCACCTTCGTCGATCCCGATGAGAACGCATTCGGCTGCGAAACCTGCGTCACCGAAACCACATTCACGCTCAACCCTCCGTGCAGAATCGAGACCGGCCGCAACCGCACATTGCCGCCGATCACCACCGTACCCGTCCGCTCATCCACCACCACGCGGGCCCGCGGATAGACCTCCACATGGACTCCCTCCACCTTGTCTATCAGTGCAGCCACATCCTCGCCCGGCAGTCTCGTAATCCGCACCCGCCGGCTGTCCACCGCGTGCGCGCGTGGCGCTCCCAGTTTCCTGTCGATGGCCGCCGCCATCTCCTCCGCGGTGTGAAAATCGGCATCGTTGAGCACCACCGTGACCGTATGCATGTCTTTGAGGTGGAAGGGCACGCTCCGCTCCACCAGCGCCCCGCCCGGTATGCGTCCCGTCGTTGGATCGTTCATCTGCCGGCTGTTGCCGCCGGCCGCCGCCATGTAGCCACCCAGCACCAGTGACCCCTGCGCCTGCGCGTAGATCTGTCCATCGGGCCCGTAAAGCGGTGTCATCAGCAGAATGCCGCCCTGCAGTGAGCGCGCGTCCCCGGCCGACGAAACCGTGATGTCGATCTTGTCGCCCGGCTGGCTGAATGGAGGCAGCGTCGCCACCACAAAGACGCCCGCCATATTCTTCACCTGCATGTTGTTGGCGCTGTTGGCGCCCGTCCGCGGCACGGTCACCCCCATCCGTTCCAGCACCGAGAGCAATGTCTGCGCGGGAAACACCGTCTGCGAGCTGTCGCCGGTCCCGTGCAGCCCCACCACCAGCCCATAGCCAACCAGCTGGTTGTCGCGAATCCCTTCAATCGTAGCCACATCCTTCACCCGCGCCAGTTGCCCCGTCTGCGCCACCTGAGCCGCACCCGGGACAAACGCCGCCCGGTGAACAGCCGGCGCCTGCTGGGCAAAGACCATGGGGGGAACCATCGCCAGGACCAGCACCGCCGCAAACAAGGCAAAACAATGCGGCAAACCAAAGCGGCCCCGCATCCCGCGCTTCGCCGTCTCTTGCCTCGCCGAATTCCTCGTCAGCACTTCCTTCACACCCATTGCTTTCCTAGTCCCTATGTCCCTAGTCCCTGATCTCTGTTCCTTGAACCCTGATCCCTGCCGTTAAAACACCACCAGCCGCTCCAGAAACCGCACCAGCTTGCTCTGCCTGTAAGTCGAATCGTTCACAATCCCCTTGCCGGTCACTTCCAGCTCGAGGTCAGTCATGGCCGACGAAAGCACCTCGTTCTGGGCGCTCACGTCTTCAGGCCGCACCAGCCCGCGCAGCCTTATCAGCTGCGTCTGCTGTGAAAAGGTAAGCTGCCGCGTCGCCTGCACCACCAGCATGCCGTTGGGCAGCACATCCACCACCTCGGCGCCAAAGGTCGTCACCAGGCTCGAATTGGTTGTGCTCTGGCCCTGTGCCGTCAGGCCGGAAGATGCGCTCATCCCCGCCAGATTCTGCAGACTGTTTCCGGCCTTGAGCGCGCCGAACAACGCCGTCAGCCCGGAGTTGGCGTTCGACGAACGCGAGTTCTTTACCTGCCCGTCGGTCGAAGCCTCCAAGCTCTCCGTCACCACAATCTTCACCACGTCATGCAGACGAAACGCCTTCACATCGGTGCCCAGCCGTACCATCTGGCCCGTCGGAGTCCAGATCGACCCCGGCGTCCTCACCTCGGCCGCCTGCTGCGCGCGCACCCGCCGGATATAGGCGTTCAGCGCCGACTCCGGCGGCGTCAGCTTGGCTGCTTTTGGCTTGTGCTTTCTCGCCGCCGCCGGCGCCGGCAGGGCAAGAGACACCACGCAACAGAGGCAGACAACAAAAAACCGGCGCAACCCCGTTCTCATCGCCACCCCCCGTGCCATCCTGCGATTTGGGGCGCCAGTTCCGCGCGCCCCGGTGCCAGCGCCACCGCCCGCACCACCTTGCCGCCAATCTTCAACCGCGCCTGAAAAGTTGCGCCCCGTCTCGCCGGACCCAGCGCCACCGCTTCCAGCCGCGCCTCGATCACCGCCGTATGCTGTTCCACCACCAGCCGGTCGCCACCGCGAATGATCGCTTTCAAGGGGGAGGGAACGGCGGCCCGTGCGGGCCTGGGCGCCAAACTCCCCGCCCGTTTGTTCCCGTCAGGCACCGCAGCTTTCCCCGGAGCCGGCACCAGCCGGCCCGGTCCGCCCGGATGCGCCGGATCGCGCTCTAGCAGCCACCGCTGCCCGGTTGCCGGGTCGTCAATCTCCCGAACCACCACCGGAGCCGAAGCCACTGGAGGATCCTCGATGCGCGATACCGCAGTTTTGACTTCCGCCGCATAGCCGCAGACTCCAGGCCAGAGCAGAACTCCCGTCGCCAGCAGTCCCCAGAAGCTCCGTGCCCGCCTCCCGTATTCGCGTTTCCATTCTTCAAGTGTTAATTGCATTTCACTGAGCCATGTTGTTGACTTCCGAATACATCGTGTCCGCAGCCTTGATTACCTTCGAGTTCGATTCGTAGGCCCTCTGCGCAAGCACCATCTGCACAAACTCGGTCACCACGTCCACA
This sequence comes from uncultured Acidobacteriota bacterium, assembly GCA_963830225.1. Taxonomy (GTDB): domain Bacteria; phylum Acidobacteriota; class Terriglobia; order Terriglobales; family Acidobacteriaceae; genus Telmatobacter. Next base: position 191,176 of record CAWHLO010000005.1, read on the forward strand.
TTCGAGTTCTCGAGATACCCCTGCTGCAGCGTTCCCAGCCCCTCGGTCCCGCCAGGATTGTCCAGCACCGGATTGCCCGAGCTCAGCGTCGCCTGCATCAGATTCGACCCCATACTCTCCAGCCCACCGGGATTGGGAAACGTCGCCAGCTGAATCTGTCCAAGCTGCGAGGGGTTCTGCTGCCCCGGCAGCGTGGCGTTCACCACGCCGTACTGCGTAATCGTCACCGCCGTGGCATTCGGTGGAATGGTGATTGTCGGGATCAGCGGGTCCCCATCCGTGGTCACCATCGTCCCCTGGTTGTTCAGGTGGAACTGCCCGGCGCGCGTGTAGGCAATGGTGCCGTCAGGCCGCTGCACCTGGAAGAACCCTGCACCTTCGATCGCCATATCCAGCGGATTGTCGGTCTTGTCCAGCGACCCCTGGGTATTGATCACCTCGGTTGCCGCGGACTTGGTCCCCAGCCCGATCTGCAGACCCGCCGAAACCGTGTTCTGGCTCTGCGCCGCCCCCGGCGTGATCAGGTTCTGGTAAACCATGTCCTGAAACTGCAGCCGCAGTTGCCTGAACCCCGTCGTCGACGAGTTGGCCAGGTTGTTGGCAATGGTGTCCAGATTCATCTGCTGCGCGCTCATGCCGCTGGCAGCGGTGTACAAAGCTCGAATCATGATGGCTCCTTTGTAGAGAGGGACATAGGGACGTAGGGACTAGGGACTAGGCGAGCGAAGGAGGGGTTCTGGCCCTCTCCTGAATACCGCTCCGTCTTTGTTGGAATCCTTAACCTCATTTGACCAATGCCTCGATGCCCGCCTTCCTAATCCCTATGTCCCTACGTCCCTAGTCCCTATGTCCCTACGTCCCTAGTCCCTATGTCCCTGCCTTTACACTTTCGGCAACTCTTCGGTTGCGAATTTGTTGAAGTCGGTGTGGAAGATGGTCAGCGCCTTCTGCATCATCTCCGCCTGGCGCTGCATTACGATCAGGTCAAGCGATCCCTGCACCACATCCTCGTTGGCCGCTTCAATGGCCCCTTGATGGACAGTCGCGGTCTTGGCAGGCAACGGCTTCGCGCCTGCGGGCGCAATGTAGCGGTTGGCGCCCTCCGGCTTCAGATGCGTTCCGTGCGGGAAGGTGAAGACGCCCACCACGGCCACGGTGCCGCCCGCCACGGAAACCGTTCCGTCCGCGCCGATCGTCACCTTGCCCGGAGGAATGGGGATCGGCTTGCCCTTCGACGAGAGCACCGGCTCGCCCGCGGCGGTCATCAGTTGCCCGTTCCGCGCCCGGTGAAAGCTGCCGTCGCGCGTGTAGCGCACCCCGGCCGGCGTTTGAATCTCGAAGAAGCCCTGGCCCTGAATCGCCAGATCGAGCGGGTTGCCGGTCTGCTGGATCGCGCCCTGCGCCATGCTGAGCTGGTCGCCGCCCAGCAGTCCGTAGTTGTTGACCGTCTCGCCCAGTTGCGAGTCGAAGGCATCCGGCCCCAGCAGCACCGAGCGGAAGTACTCGCGCTCCGCGCGGTAGCCCGGCGTCTGTGCATTCGCAAGGTTCGCGGCAGCCGTGTCCAGCGCCTGCGTCCGCGCCACCAGACCCGTCATCGCCGCATAGTATCCGCTGTCCATTGAGAGCTCCTCTTGCTGAAGAGTGAGGAGCAGATGGATGACCGAAACGTGGAAGTGAGGATTAGAGAATTTTCAAGAGCAGGGAAGCGCGCAGGGAAAGAGACGCCGGCATCATTGCAGGCTTTACATCGCCGTGAGGGAATCACCTCACCGGAGTGGCATTTCCAGGTTGCGGAAAAACTCGGTACCTGCAGGGCTTTGTAACAAGGGCACGGCTTCAGCCGGGCCGCAAGAGCAATCAAATAGAGCGTCGGGCTTTAGCCCCTGCCCAAGCGTCATATCGACACTCGCCCGCCGTTTCCCGTACTTCCGCAGCCCGATTTCACCCGCCGCGCTACTGCAGCCCGTCGCACACAATCGTTACCGCAAAATTCACATCGGCAAAGCCGTAAACATGGTGCAGTTGGAACTCCGGCGCCTGCACGTGCAGATGGTAGTCCCGCCCCGTAATCACCGCCGGAACCGACAGCCCGCAGTGAGCGGCCAGCTCCGGAACCTTGCTCTTCCACGAGCCGGCCAGCATATTGCAGATCTCGCCGATGCCGTCCTTCACCGTGTCGTCAATCTCGCAGAACTCCATGCCCGTCATGTGGGCCGCAATCTTGATGGCTGCCGCCCCGCCGCAGGAAAGCACACAGGCGCCGCTCAGCACACCGCCAAATCCCACCACCGCCGTTACTGACTCCGCCTCGCGAACCTGCGGTCCGCTCTCGCGCCGGCAGTCGAGCCCCAGCATCATGCGAAACACCTCTTCCACGCTTGAGTCCAGATTTCTCGGATCGGAGACCAGTTCAACCGATTCACGCAACGACACTGCCATCGTCTGTTCCCTTTCGTTCCTTTGGATTTCTGCGGCCGCGGCAACCGCGCCGCTGCGTATGCCATTCAGCATCATGCCCGGCTCTCCCCCTCAGGCCCCATGGACCAGCGGCAGCACGCGTTCCTTTACCTGCTCGGCGGTGAATGGCTTGCGGATGTAACCGCGCGCGCCTGCCTGGATGGCCTGCTTCACATGCTCTTCGCTCGATTCGGTGGTGACCATCACCACCGGAATCCCGGAGGCGAGATTCTGGGCGCGGATCTGGCGCACAAACTCCAGCCCGTCCATCACGGGCATGTTGATGTCGGAGAGAATCAGGTCCACCTGCTTCGCCTTCAATACCTCCAGCGCCTCGGCGCCGCTGCCGGCTTCGAGCACCACCGCCAGGTTCAACCCCGCCTGCCGCAGCGTGCGCTCCACAATCTTGCGCATCACTGAAGAATCGTCAACGATCAGGGCTCGCACTTCACCCATTCCACACTCCTCCGCCGGAGACTCCATCGTGCTGGAGACTTCATCGGCGTTGGCGTAGATTCCTTGAACCGGATGCGCGAACGGTTCGTTTACGCGCGTGCCTTAAATCGCTGCCATCCCGCGGAGGTCGCCGCAGCGACCGACGAGAGATCCGCGGTTGCTCCTCGGGAATTTTCCAGTCACCACCCTGCGGATTTTGACGTAATCTCCGGCTAGCCGACCACCCGAACGCGACGTAACTTTGCGCGTTCGGTTCGGCTAAAATGACCCTGTCAATCAGGGGACCGGACTCACTATGCGTATTCTGCAACTGGCTGCTCTTGCTATATGCACGATGCTCTTTTCAGTCTCTGCGCTGGCCCAGGATGCATGCCCATTCGGATTCGGAGGGGAGAAGAACTTCGATGCATTGGCGAAGGCACTCTCACACGCGAAATCCTGCCAAGAAGCGGTTAGAACGCTACACGAATGTATGTGGGGTTCGAGCGCGGATACTCAATTTTCTGCCATCGTCGTTGAGAAGTGCGAGAAGGCATTCTTTCCAAAATTACCTAAGGCAGCACAGGCGAATTACGAAGAAGAAATGCAACTTTGCGCGTACGAATATGCGAAGGCTGAAGGGACTTTGGCTATGTCGGCGGCAGCTCTCTGCCAGGTTGATGTAGCAGCCGGGATTGCGGCGGACCCGGCGCTTGCTTCAAAGCCCCTGCCGCGTGCAAGCTTCGATTGCACCAAGGCCCGAAGCCCTCTAGAAAGAGCGATCTGCTCCGATACGAGACTAGGTCATGCGGATATCGTGCTCGGGAGGGTCTACAAGGGAGTTCTGAGATCGCTTAAAGCGAAACAGGCGAAGGACTTGGTTGATTCGGAAAAGAAGTGGTTGGCACGGGTTGTACTAAACTGCCATGCAAATCAGGCTCCTCTGAACCTGGCGGAGAAGAACTGTGTTGCTGTCGAATTCGAAGACCGATTCACCGATCTTGATTCTTGCGAAGACGCAGAAGACGACCAGGGTATGGCCAAATGCCTCGCCGAGAGTGCCGCAGCGCGCGAACAGGAAGAGAACGGGAAATCTGAGGACGGAAGTCGTGCGAGCTTTGATTGCGAGAAACCGAAAATCGCTTTGGAAATCGCAATTTGTGCGGACGCCTCCTTGGGACAGGAGGACATTAAGGTAGCTGACACCTACCGGAAATCCCTTGCACTTTTGCCTTCAAAAGAGCGTCCCAGGTTGATCGGAAGCCAAAGAAAATGGCTCAAATACGTTCAGAGTGTCTGTCCAATGGGAGTTGTGGGAGGAATCCCAGACATCCTGACTCGCTCATGTATCCGCACCGCCTTTCAGACCCGCAATGCGCAATTTGAAGAATGCGACCAGAAGCCTGAAGTTGACCGGATGAATTGCCTGGACAGCTTCAAGCTGTTTCAGGCAGATTGAATCGCATCCGCGTGGTGTTCGCTCGGGTCGCCGCTCTGGGTGTATCACCGCCCACCGGCAGGCCAGGGCTCAGAATCCGGCAAGGCCCTGCATCACCGCCTGCTCTTCAGTCTGCAACGGATCCTCATTTCCCGCATGCTCGAACGCTGCACGGGAGGCCCGGATGGGCAGAGCCTTCGGACGGCATTCGGCTGTCTCAAGCTGACCGGATTACCCAGGTTCAGCCATAAGATCGAGCGGTGCGGCAAAGCAACAGCATGCTCCGTGTTCCGACAATTCCTGCTCTGTTCCATAACCCCACAAGGCGCCGAGCGCCGCCAGCCCATTTCTACGAGCGGCTTCCATGTCATACATCCGGTCGCCAAGCATTCCGGTTTTCTCAGGATTGAGCCCATTTGCCTGCACAACTTCTGCAAGCAGTGCGATCTTGCTGCTGTTCTTTCCGTCTGGCATGGATCCGTGAATGCTCTTGAAAAATGGTTCGAGATTGTAATGATTCAGGATCTTCCGTGCAGCTTCAGTGCGCTTGGCAGTGGCCACATAGCACACAATCCCGCGGTCTCGCAGGCTCCTGAGCAGTTCAGCAATTCCCGGGTAGATTGAATTGAGAAACAACCCCGTTTCACTTTGATGGGCGCGGTAAAGGGCCACTCCTTCCTGAAACCGGTTGTCGTGGTAGTGGCCCAGCACTTTTTCAATCCACACCTCGGCAGGCGGTCCCAGAACGAACGAGAGGTTGAAAGCGGGATCGGGTTTGTGGCCTAACTGCTCCAACAGATAATGGATGCTTGCGAAAATCCCGGGCCTGGAGTCGCAGATCGTGCCGTCCATGTCAAAGAGGATCGCGTTCAAGTCGCCTATTCTCATGCATGAATCCTAACCCACGACCTCTCGCTTTTTGAGACTGGGGAGGCGCGCAAAAATCCCCATCTCTACGCAGCCACGCCGATTATGTACACCAGATAGGAACAGAGCAGAATCAACACAATGCCCCAGCACCTGCCGAACACAGCAAGCTTCTGTTCCGTCTCCTTCGACAGAGCGCTTCTCTGTACGCGGCGTAGTTGAGGGATGTAGCGGCGTTGGAATGAAATCGGCCAGTAGCAAGCCCACACGCCATTGGCGCCGAAGAAACACGCGCCGATCACTAACATCCAAAACTGAAGCGCGTCAGGCGGATGCGGGGTGTGAATCACCCCTTTTGTTTCGAGCATGTTGAAGAGGCCAACTCCCGTGGCGAAAATCACGATCACCGAAAGATGCGGGTAGCGGGGAGGGGTCGATCTAGCCTCGGGTCGGATCGCGGATTGCATCAGGTTCAGTAGTGACGATGGGTCGAGCAACAACCAAATCATCAACGCAAGCACGCCGCCGAACATCAGTATTGGGATGAAGAGGTCCATTTATCTCGGCACGGATTCTACACCAGCTAGGGCATGTGCCGAATGACCGGCCACGGTAACCGTTGCCAATGTTTCGCTTTTCAGATGTATGACCATACGTCGAACACTCAGAATCCAATCGAACCAATCATGTCCCGGATCGCCGCCGCCTCCGGTAGCGGCCCCGTTTGCGGACGCAGCCACAGACGCAGCCACAGGCAGTCATGTACGCGCACCAGCCGCGACGCCGTAGGCTTGGCGCGCTCCACGGCTTTTGCGAAGGCCTGCGCCAGCGCCGTCTCTGAAACCGCCTCCACCAGTTCCACCGAAGGGAACTTCGCCTTGAGCATCCACGCATGCGCCGGACGGAAGACCGACTCCCGCACCAGGCCGCTCTCCACGCGCAATCCCGTCATGGATTCCACCGCCAGGGCCAGAGCCGGGTCCAGACGGTCCTCGAATCCCAGGTAGAGAATCTTCCTCGCCGCCACGCGCAGAGGCAGGGCCCCAAAGGCATCCACAAACAGGCGGGGCAGCATCACGGCCAGCCCTTCGGCATCGTGAAAATCCAGCCCCAGCACGGGGCAGCTCCACTGCAGCCCCAGCGCGCGCGTCACCAGCTCCTCCGGTACCGCATGCCCACGCACCAGCCACTCGCCGATGCGGCCGCAGCGCGCCGCCTTCTGCGCCTCCAGCGCCTGCCGCAACTGGCTCTGCGTAATCCACCCCTGCTCGAGCATCACCAGCCCCAGCGGAATGCGGTGCGGACGTATCGGCGCAGCTCCATTGCGCCCGTCCATCTCGCGGCGCACTGCCGCTTCCATGCGCGCACGTGTACACTCGGGCGAGCAGGTCCAGCCGCCTTCAAAAACCGGCGCCGAGCGGCTGCGCCACAGATGCAGCCATCCCGAGCTGCAGCCCGGATTCGCGCAGGTCTCAAAGAGCCCGCGCCGTCCCGGCGCTGGAATCTCCTCATACCGCGGCCCAGTTTGCGCCTGCAATGCCGGTGCGGGTCTTGAAGCGGTGAACGATGCGCCCGCCTCTGCATCCATCCATGGATCGCGCCCAGCCGTCTTATCCGCTCCGTTTCTGTTCCAGATCAAAAGAGGCATCGAATGCTCTCCAGCCGCTTTTTGGGCGCGGCCACCTCGGTTACGCGAAGCCCAAAGTTTCCGTTGACCAGCACCACTTCGCCCTGGGCCACGATCTTGTCTCCCACAATCAGGTCCACCGGGTCCGCGACGTGACGGTCCAGTTGCACCACGTCGCCCGGCCCCAGGTCGAGAATCTCGCCCAGCGGCATCTCCCGCGATCCGAAGCGCAGCGATGCCTCCAGCTCCACATCGAGCAGCAGCTCAATCCCGGGGCTGACCGCAGCCGGCGGCCCTTCAGGCACCGGTTCTGCCGCGGATGCCGGGGGCGCATTCGACTCCGGCGGTTGTACCGGCTGCGCTGCATGTGTCTCGTCGTGCACCAGGATCGTCCAGGCGCGGTCGCCGGCCTTCAATTGAAAGGCCATCGTCACCGTGCCTTCGCCCGCAGCCTCCTCGAACGTCTCCACACGGCAGGTCTTTCCCGTCCTCGCCAGCAGTTCCCCGGCCGCCGCATCGGCAATTTCCTTGAGCAGCTCGCCCCAGCCGGTCTTCTGGTCCACTCCTTCGCCGGCCAGCGGCGTCTCCAGAACCGCGTTGTCGATCAGCACGGTGAAACGGCCCTCTTCGTCCCCCGCAAGGGTCGCCGCAAATCCGAACGACCCGCCCTCCAGCGGCTTCGGCAGCGACTCGGCCAGCTCGGGCTCACCCGCCAGGGCCTGGGAAAAGAGCGCCGCAGCCACCTCGGCCCAGCAATCGAGATACGTCTTCATTCCTCCACCTCAAACAACGCTTTCGTAATGCGTGCCGCACGATGCTCGCCCTGCCGGATCGCCTGCGCCTCGGCCAGCGGCTGGTTGCCCACCCGCCAGAAGGGAGGCGTGGTAGCCGGCAGATCCAGCCGCAGCACCGCGCCCGGCTCCAGGCATTCCAGCTCCTTCGCACCCAACCGTACCGCCGGCAGTTGCAGCGACCCGCCAAAGCGGATCCGCCGCGCCAGTGTCTCCATGCGCGCCCGCGCCTCGCCGGTATGGCGCCGCCGCCGTGCCCAGTCCGTAGTCAGCCTTCGCAAAATCGTGTTCGCCACCACCGCCGGAAACGCCAGATTCAGCAGCCCCGAGCAGTGCGGCATGCGAATCTCGAAACTCAGGCAAAGCGTCTTCTCATTCACCGCGATGATCCGCGCCACCTGCGTCTGCATCTGGCGGCGCTCGAAGTTGAAGCTCAACCCCACCGGCTGCCATGCCGCCGTCAGCTCGCGGCACACAATCTCCACCACGCTCCCCAGAATCGATTCCTCGATATCCGTCAGCTCGCGCAGCGGACCCTCGCGGCCGTCCCCGCCCAGCAGCAGATCAATAATCGGCGGTGCCAGCGCCAGGTCCAGTTGCAGCGCAGAAAGCGCTCCCAGCGGCTCCAGGCGCACCGAAGCCACGTAGCTGATCTCGGGAATACGCAGCAGAAAATCATTAAACGCAATCTGCTCGGCCGAGACCAGGTTCACCTGAAAGCGGGTGCGCAGCCACGCCCCCAGATTGTGCGTCAGATTGCGCGCGAACATGTCGTTCAACATGCTGATGGCGCGCAACTGCTCATTCGAGATCTGCCCCGCGGAAGAAAAGCTGTAAGGCACCGTGCGGGCGCGCACCTCGGCGTGACCGGTCTCGGGCGCCGAACTCCGCGCCGCCTCAAAGAGCGCGTCGATCTCATCCTGCTTGAGTGTCTTCTCCATCCGCCACCATCTCCTCCACTAGCGTTGCGCCCGGCGTCCCCGGGCCGTCTTCTTCGCCGCACGGCCACTGTTACCGCGTTCGAAGGCTCCACGCGCCGCCAGGTCCTTCAGCGCGCTTCTCAGATGCGCCACCGCCGAGGCGTGTATCTGCGAGACCCGCGACTCCACCACTCCCAGCGCCAGCCCAATCTCGCGCATGGTCATCTCCTCGTAGTAGTAAAGCGTCATCACCAGCCGCTCGCGGTTGGGCAGATGCGCAATGGCGTCGGCCAGCCGATCCTCCAGTTCTCCCCGCAGGCACCGGAACAGCGGATCCTCATCCGGCCGCCCGGGCACATACGCCAGTTCCTCTTCGCCGGAGTCCTCGTTGCGCTCCACGTGCAGCGTGCCGATCTCCAGACCCTTCAGGTCCCCCAGCAGTTGCTGGTACTCCTCCAGATTCAGACTCATCTCCTCGGCGATCTCCGTCTCGCCCGGCGCCCGTCCCAGCCGCGCCGTCAGCGTGTGAATCGCCTCTTCCACCGCGCGGCCCTTGCGCCGCAGCTCCCGCGGGCTCCAGTCGAGCGTCCGCAGGCTGTCCAGAATCGCTCCCCGGATACGGAACTGCGCATAGCTGCGAAACTGCACCTTCTTCTCCGGATCGAACTTCTGGAAGGCGTCCATCAGCCCCACCACGCCGGCCGAAACCAGGTCCTCAATATCCACGTGATGCGGAAGCCGCTCATGGATGCGCCGCGCCAGAAAGCGCACAATCGGCAGATGCTCCAGCAGCACACGCTCCTCGTCGCCGCTCAGGGCTGCCGTCACGGGCGAATATTCGTTTCCCACCACATTCCTGCGCATCGCCCTTCCGCCTCCCGCCATTGCCGCCATTTCGCTTCCCATCGCCTTACCCCCTGCTCAAAAATCCCTTTCGCTCACCGCACCGTTCCCACCGGCCGCAGCCGGATCTCCGGAGGAATCTCCGCCGCCGAGACCACCGCCAGACGCGGCAGCACCGGCTCCAGCCAGCGCTTCACGTAGTAACGGGCCGCACCGGGACAAAGAAGCACGGGCTGTGCCGCAGAGGAGGTGGAACCGATAAGCTGCCTCACAGAATCGGCAAGCCGGCGCAGCACCGGAGTCCCCGGCGTTCCCGCCGCCGCCAGCAGCCGCTGCCCGGTTTCCGGCGCCACGGTGGCCAGAATCTCCTCTTCCAGCGCCGGGTCCAGCACCAGCACCGGCAGTTGCCCGTCTGCGTCCAGCAGCGGACGCACCAGCCGTCTTCCCATCGCCTGCCGCGCCGCTTCCACCAGCGCCGGCAGGCTCTTGTTCAACGGCGCCATCTCCAGCAGCGCCTCCAGAATGGCCCCCAGATCGCGAATCGAAACCCGCTCCCGAAGCAGTTGTTCCAGCACCCGCTCCACCTCGCCCAGCGTCATCACCTTGGGCACCAGCTCCTCAAGCAGCTTGGGATGGCTCTCGTTCAGCGAATCCACCAGCCGCTTGGTCTCGGCACGGCCCAGCAGCTCCCACGCATGCTTGCGGATCAGCTCGCCCAGATGCGTCGTAATCACCGTCACCGCGTCCACCACCGAGTAGCCCGCCGCAATCGCCTGCTCTTCCAGCGCCGGCGCAATCCACACCGCCGGCACGCCAAAGGCCGGCTCCCGCGTCTGGCGTCCCGCCAGAGGGCGCCGTCCGGGATCGCCCGACACCGCCAGCAGTTGCGTTCCCTCCGTCTGCCCGCGGCCAATCTCCATCCCCCGCAGTGACAGCAGGTACTCGCGCGGCTTCAGCCGCAGATTGTCTGAGATGTGTACCGGAGGAATCAGAAATCCCAGCTCCGCCGCAAGATGCCGCCGCAGCGAGCGCACCCGGTTCAGCAGTTGTCCGCCCTGCTTCTCGTCCACCAGCGGAATCAGTTGGAACCCGATCTCCAGCGTCAGGTCTTCTAGCTTCAGCAGCACCGCTAGCTCCGCTCCCGGCGCCGCTTCCGCCCTTTTCTTCTCGCCCGGTGCCGTCTCCGCCGCAGCAGCATTGCGCGCCCTCACTTCCATCCGCCGCCCGGTCCAGAACAGCACTCCCGCCACCATCAGGAAGGCCGGCTTGGGCAGCCCCGGGATCAGGCACATCGCGCCCGAGACCAGACTCGCCAGGTACAGCGTCGCCGGCCTTCCCAGCAGTTGCTGCCGTATCTCGCCGCCCAGCATGCCGGCGGAGTTGGCGCGCGTCAGCGTAATGCCGCCGGCCACGGAAACCAGCAGCGACGGAATCAGCGTCACCAGTCCGTCGCCCACCGTCAATACCGTGTAGGTGCGCGCCGCCTCGCCCAGCGCCACACCCTGCTGCAGCGTCCCAACCAGCAGACCGGCCACAATGTTGATCGCCGTAATCAGAATCGTCGCCATCGAGTCGCGCTGGTTGAACCGCGCCGCGCCGTCCATGGCGCCGTAAAACTCGGCCTCCCGTGCAATTGCCTGCCGCCTGCGCCGCGCCTCGGCCTCGTCGATCAGCCCGGCATTCATGTCCGCGTCAATCGCCATCTGCTTGCCCGGCAGCGCATCCAGCGTGAACCGCGCCGTCACCTCCGCCGTGCGCACCGCGCCATGTGAAACCACTAAGAATTGAATGGCGACCAGAGCCAGAAACAGCACGAACCCCACCACGTAATTGCCGCCCACCACAAACTGCCCGAAGGCCTCGATCACCTTGCCGGCCGCGGCTGTGCCCTCCTGCCCGTGCAGCAGGATGCGCCGGCTCGAGGCGATGTTCAGCGAAAGCCGGAAGAGCGTGAGCAGCAGCAGCAGGGTAGGGAAGACGCTCAACTCCACCGCCCGCCGGATCTGGATCGCCGACAGAAAGACGACCACGGAGCAGGCAATCGAAATCGCCAGCAGAAAGTCCAGCCCCGCGGCGGGAATCGGCACAATCATCACAAAGATCACGCTCACCGCGGCCAGCGGCAGCAGGTACTCGCGCAGCCTGAGAAGAAATGAACTCCGTCCCGGCAATGCCCCGGTGGCAACCGTCGCAGCGCTCATCGCGGACCTCCTGCAGAAGGCGATTCACCGGGTGATTGCCCAGGTGGCTGCTCTGAAGGCCGCAGCGGCTGCATGACGGGCGCAAAGCCGCGAGCCGTGCCGGCTGTATTGCGTGCGGCGGCCTCGCGTGCGCGGCGTTCGCGCATCTCGGCCTCCACGCGCTGCCGGTACAGATAAGCCAGAATCGCTGCCACCGCGGCATACAGATCCACCGGAATCGCCTGGCCCACCTCCACCGAGCGGTAGAGCGAACGCGCCAGCGGCGGATTCTCGACAATCGGAACGCCCGCCCAGCGCGCCTCGGCCTTGATCTCTTCCGCCAGCAGATTGCGACCCTTGGCCAGCACCTTCGGCGCATCCATGGTTGTGAAGTCAAAGCCCAGCGCCACGGCATAGTGCGTGGGATTGGTCAGCACCACGGCGGCCCGCGACACATCGGCCTTCACCCTCCGGCGCCGCATCTGCCGCTGCAGGCCGCGGATGCGGCTGCGAATCTGCGGGCTGCCCTCGGTCTCCTTGTACTCTTCGCGCAGATCGTCGCGGCTCATCTTCAGCCGCGACTCGCGGCTCCGCCACTCCGCAGCGAAATCCACCAGCGACCAGCCAAACATCACCCACGCCGCGGTCAGCAGCAGCCCGTAGATATCCGATCCCAGCATGGTGAGCCTGGCCGTCGAAAACGCCGGAATCGTCAGCTCCCTGCCGATGCGCTGCGTCGCAAGCACTCCCAGCAGCACTGCCGGGATCAGCGACTTGCCCAGCCGCGCTGCGCCGCGCACCGAGAAGATATTCTTGATGTTCTCCGCGGGATTGATGCGTTCCGGCTTGAAGGCCACCGTTTCGGCGTAAAAGCTGATCCCGCCGGTCTGCAGTATTCCCACTGCTGCCGCCGCAAGGGCTCCCGCGGCCACTGCAATCATGGGAGGAGCAATCACCTCCAGCGACAGCCGCCGGATGGCGAGGAGCGTCGGTTCAATCCGGCTCGGTTCCCAGTTTGCCGGCGCGCCCAGCACCAGAAATTCCGCAAAGGCGCGTCCCCATGCCTCCATCATCCGGCCGCCCAGCACGCCCAGTACGATGGCGGATCCCAGCACTCCCGCGGCTGCCGTCAGCTCGCGGCTGTGCAGAATATCCCCTTCGCGCCGCGCCTTTTCCCGGCGGTGCTGTGTAGCCTGTTCGGTGCGTTCTCCGGGCATCGTTTACGCTCCCATCCCGTGCGGCGAAGCCGTAATCAGCCGCTGGGCCATATCGAGTAGTCCCGCGAAGCGCGCTTCGATGAAGCGCGGCCACAGAGCCAGCGAGCCGATGAGGACCACAAAACCGGTCAGCGTCTTCAGCGGCACGCTCAGCGTCATCACCGGCAACTGCGGGCTCAGCTTGCCGATCAGGGCGGTTGCGATATCCACCAGCAGGGTTGCCGCCAGCACCGGCGCGGCCAGCTCCAGGGCGGCCAGAAAAACGCCGCTCGCAGCCTGCACAATCGCCAGCGCCGACGCCGGGCGCAACGCAAATTCACCCAGCGGCACGGCGCGAAAACTGCGGATCAGAGAATCCAGCATGATCCGGTCGAGACCCGCGGTGATGACCACCAGGATTCCTGCCAGTTGAAACAGCTCGCCCATCAGCGGCGTCTGGATGCTCGATCCCGGATCGAGCAGGTTCACCAGCGAGAAGCTGAACTGCAACCCAACAATCTGCCCGGCAAAGATCAGCATCTCGTTCAGCAGCGTGAGTGAGAGCCCATAAACCAGCCCCACCGCCAGCTCGCCAATCACCGAGGAGAAATCGATCGTTGTATTCGCATGCGGCAGCGCCGCCACCAGCGGCGCCAGCAGAAACGCCACCGCGCCCACGAAGACGGCCTTGGTGCGCATGGGCAGCGCCGTCGAAGAAAAGAACGGAGCGAAGACCACCATGCCGCTGACCCGCACCAGCGCCAGCGTCATCGCACTCAAGAATGTGGTCCAATCAGCCATTTCTCAGCTTCTAGTTCCTAGCTCGTTACGGTTTCCTGCAGTTCCAGCCCTCTCACCACGTTCTTTGCACCGTGAATGCTTCCGTCCGATTCCTGCTTCCAACTTCAGCCAATGCCTCAGCAAAAAGAGCTAGAGGCTAGAAGCTGGTAGCTGAAAGCTGCTCCTCACCCCAGGTAGCGGTGAAAATCCTGGAGCAGCCGAATCGTGTACTGCGCCAGACGGCCCAGAAACCACGGCATCCCGACCAGCATGATCAGCGCCACCGCTGCCAGCCTCGGCACCGTGGTCAGCGACTGCTCCTGCAAACTGGTCAGTGTCTGGATGAGGCTAAGCACAAAGCCCAGCACCAGGGTCGCGATCAGCAGGGGCGCGGAGAGAATCATCGATTCCTTCATCAACTGCCGCAGCAGCTCTGAAACCATGTCAGGCGTCATCGTCTTTCCCTCAAAAGCTCTTCAGCAGCGAAGCGGCCAGCAGGTGCCAGCCGTCCACCATCACAAACAGCAGAATCTTGAGCGGCGTGGATACCACCACCGGCGGCAACTGGAACATGCCGATGGAAGTGGTAATCGCCGCGGTCACAATGTCGATCAGCAGAAACGGCAGAAACAGCACCGCGCCGATGGCGAAGCCGGCCTTCAGCTCGGAAAGAATGTAGGCCGGAACCACCACGCGCATGGGCAGATCGTCAGGCGAGTTGGGCCGGGGAAGCTGCGCCGCCGCGGTGAACAGTGCCAGGTCTTTCTCCCGCGCGTACTTCAGCAGGAAGTGCTTCACCGGCTGCGCGCCTTGTTCGATTGCCTGCCAGCCGGTAATCTGCCCGGCGCGATAGGGCTCCACGGCCTGCTGGTCCACCTTGTTCAGCACCGGAGCCATCAGGAACCAGGCCATGAACAGCGCCAGGCCCATCAGCGTGGTGTTCGAGGGCGCGGTCTGCGTCCCCAGTGCCTGGCGCAGAAAGTGAAAGACCACCAGCAGCCGCACCAGCGGCGTCATCGCCATCAGGATCGCCGGCAGCAGCGTAATCAAAGTCAGGACAAAGAGAATCGTCCACGGCGTCGAGTCCGACGGGTGCAGCCGTGCATTCAGATCGGGCAGCAGCGGAACCGGCGCGGCCATGGCCAGCCGCATCGTGGGCCAGATGTCTACCATGAGACCCTCGCCGTTTGCCGCGTTTTCATCTGCGTCCCGGAACGCGCCCCGCCCAGATGCCCGCCGTCGAGTGGATAGAACGACGGCGAACCTTCGGCCGAACTCGCCACCAGAAATCGCCGGCCGTCGGCCTCCACCAGCACCAGCGACTGCCGCGGCGCCAGCGAGATCCGCTCAAGAAGCTCGAGCCGCGCCCGCCGGCGCTCGGCCCCGCGCATCTTCCTGAGCACCCATCCGGCCCAGCCTCCCACACCCGGTGCCTTCGCCATCTTTCCTGCCCTTCCCACCGTTGCTGTCTCCCGTTCTCCCTAAGCCAAACGCGTAATCCGGACGGCCAGCTCCGCGTCGAGCACTTCGAACTCGCTCCAGGCCAGTTGCACTTCGCCGGTAGCCAGCGGCAGGTCGTCGCCACTGCACCATTGCGACTCGATCAACTCCCCCGGCTTGAGCGCCAGCAGATTGCGCACACGAAAATCCCGCACCGGAATGGCCACCTCCACCTCGACCGGCAGGCGCGCCACGGCGCCACCCAGAGCGGCGGGCTCGTCCACTTCCTGCGTCGATGTGGTTGTCACCAGGGCCTGCTCGGCGACTGTCTCAGGAACGCTTTCTGCTGCCGGTTCCTGCGGTGCCGGAATCCCGGGTGCCGGAAGTGGAGGTGTGGATGCCATGTGCATGAGGATGTTGCAGAAGGATGACCAGAAGTGAGACAGAAGGATTGGAAAAGGCTAATGGAAGCTCAGAAGCGGCCGCCCCGGCATCGTCTGCACAGACGCACAAAAACAGACGCCCAAAACAAACGCACAAAATCGTCCGCGCTCGTCCCAATCGTTTGCAGATAATTTCGCTCTCCCGGCGCACAATAAGAACAGAAACAAACAAGCTCCAGCGGGTCTCCGGCCGAAGGTTTCCGGTACCGGTCTCACGCAGTTCCCAACCGAATGCAAATAGAAGAAGACGTCACGGAAATGTATGGATTGCGGGCATCGAAAAACTCGGCAGGCTGTTGCAGCCAAACGGCTTATCGAACAATTCGACCTTGTTCCTGAAGAAAAAAGTGCAAAAAGCCACTGGGAAACTGGGTTTTGGCTCTAACCCGCTGATTCCAAACGATCACACTCCGCCCATTTCCCCATTTCCCCAGTTTCTGTGAGACTGTGAGACTGGGTGCCGGCCACCGGCATCTCCCACTCCCCTTCGCGCCTCAACATGGCGCCCGAAGCGCCTCTTATCGCGAGACCCCGCGAAACCGCTTCACTGATACACTTAAGATTGATGGAAAGGCACAGCTTAGAAGACAGAATCCTGCCCTCAGCTGTCGCTATTCGAGGTCCAAGGCCATGTCGAACGAAAACGGAAAGAATCCCACCGCCACCACCGGTCTGCGCCTGAAAATCGGGCTCGCAGAGATGCTCAAGGGCGGCGTCATCATGGACGTAATGAACGTCGAGCAGGCGCGCATCGCCGAAGAAGCAGGCGCCGCGTCGGTCATGGCGCTGGAGCGCGTGCCGGCCATGATCCGCGCCGAAGGCGGCGTAGCGCGTATGGCCCGCCCGGCCCTGGTCAAGGGAATTATCGAGGCGGTCTCCATTCCAGTGATGGCCAAGGCCCGCATCGGCCACTTCGCCGAGGCTCAGATTCTCCAGGAACTGGGCGTCGACTTCATCGATGAGAGCGAAGTCCTGACCCCTGCCGACGAGGCCCACCACATCGACAAGCACGCTTTCACCACGCCATTCGTCTGCGGCGCGCGCAACCTGGGCGAGGCCCTGCGCCGCATCGCCGAAGGCGCGGCCATGATCCGCACCAAGGGCGAAGCCGGTACCGGCGACGTGGTTCACGCCGTCCAGCATATGCGGCAAATTACGCGCGAGATGCGCCAGCTCACCGTGCTTACCGAGCAGGAACTTTACGCCGCAGCCAAGGATTTGCAGGCTCCCTACGAACTGGTTCGCATGGTTGCGCAGACCGGCAAGCTGCCCGTGCCCAACTTCTCAGCCGGTGGCATTGCCACACCGGCCGACGCGTCACTCATGATGCAACTCGGCGCCGAAGCCATCTTCGTCGGCTCGGGAATCTTCATGAAGGAGCGCGCCACGCCGCTCGACGTGGAAAATGACGCGAAGGAGCGCGAAGAAGCGGTCAGCCGCGCCAAGGCCATCGTCATCGCCACCACGCACTACGACGACCCAAAGATACTGGCCGAAGTCAGCGAGCAGGTGACCGGAACCATGAAGGGCCTTGCCGCAGCCGCCATCGAAGAGTCGCAGCTGCTCCAGACCCGCGGCTGGTAGCGCATCATTTGTTTTTTCTAATCAGATGGAACCGGGCCGGCAATGCCGGATTCCGTAATGCACCGTGTGTCAGGCCAAGGGCACTCGGAGCCGAAGCCGGGACTTCCAGCCCGATGATCGGGTTTGAGGTGAGATTGTGAGCGAGGCAGCAAAACCCCGCATCGGCGTGCTCGCCATTCAAGGTGACTACGCCGCCCACGCCGAAGCTCTCGCGGAATCGGAGGCTGAGCCCTGCGAAATTCGCAAGCCGGAACAACTTGCGGGGATCGACGGCCTCGTGCTTCCTGGCGGCGAATCGACCACGATGCTCAAATTTCTGGAAAAGCGCCACTTCTTTGAGGCTCTGCAGGAATTTGGCCGGGCCAGGCCCGTCTTCGGTACCTGTGCCGGAACCATTCTGCTGGCCCGCGAGGTGCGCAACCCGGCTCAGCGAAGCCTAGGCCTTCTTGATGCGGTTGTCGAGCGCAACGCCTACGGCCGGCAAATCGACTCCAGCATCGAGGTCGCGGAAACCAGCCTGCCCGGCGGACCGTTGGAGATGGTCTTTATTCGTGCCCCGCGTATTGTCGAAATTGGGCCCGGCGTGGAAGCCCTGGCCTACCGGGAGGGTTTTCCAACCCTGGTTCGGCAGGATATGGCAATGGCCGCCACCTTCCATCCAGAGCTCTCCACGGATCGAAGGGTTCATCGCATGTTTGTGAGCGTCGTTGCGGGACTCAAGGTCGCCTGAAGCTCTCGCTTCGCCATAGAAAAACAGCTCGGTTTCACGAAATGAAATTTTTCGTGTACCCCGGTCGCCATCTTTTGCGATTCTATGTGCGTCCAAAGCAAAGTGGGAGTAAGCTTCTCCTCACGGAGAGTTTGCAATGCCTCTGATCTTCACACCTACACCTGCGGAGACGGAACGGAAGGCGCCGGGTACCGGTGGCAAGCCTCCTGTGGACCGTCGGCCAACCGGCGGCGGGGGCGGCGGAGGTGACGACGACTGGGGGAATCAGCACAGGGGGCCGCGTGAGCTTCTTTATCGCACACGGGCCTTCATTTTCTTTGCTTTAGCTGGCGACATGATGTTCTTCGTCACGCTGGTGGCCATGTTCTATGCCCGCCAGACTGAAACGCATCTTGACCCAGCGACGCTGCAGCAGGTTGGTGACTGGCATCCCGTCTTGCTGCCTCCGATTCTTTTCCTGAACACGGCAGTGCTGCTCCTGAGCGGCCTGACCATGGAAGTGGCCCGGCGGCACATATTCCACGAAATTGATGTTATGGAAGAATGGTTGGGCCTGGGGCAGCCGGCATTGCGCCGCACGGTACCTTGGCTGGCAGCCACGTTTGTGCTGGGCTCCCTGTTTATTGGCGGGCAGGTGATGGCCTGGCAGCAATTAACCGCTCAGGGTTTCGGCTTCAATCGCTGGTCTACGCCGGCTAGCTACTTTTTCTACGTCATCACAGGCTTGCATGCCGCACATTTAGTTTTTGGTGTCCTGGCACTGCTTTTGTGCGTCTGCTTCCTGGGCCGGCTCAAGCACGTTGAACACCGTCAAATAGCCGTCGATTTAACTGCCTGGTTCTGGCACGCCATGGGCTTGGCTTGGTTGGTGCTGTTTGGTGTGCTCGTGTGGGGCCAGTAGCTATCATTCGCCCGTCGCATAGCTCCGGAAGTCGGTCGGATACCAGACGAATTAGAATCCGCTCATTAGACCAAATCCTCCGTAAATACTGCAGTGTGCCTGGGAGTGGGGCTTCCGTTTCCGGAAATCCCTCTTAAGCCGACCGGTTAGACTGGTCGCATGTCGAAACGGATCGGGATTCATCTGGGTACGGCTGGCGGTGCGTCAAAGGCAGTTGAGCGCGCCCGCGAAATTGGAGCCAACACGTTTCAAATTTTCTCTGCGAGTCCGCGCATGTGGCGGGCGCCCAAGATCGACCCAAAACAATGCGAGCGGATGCGCGAGCTGCGCGCCGCCTTGGACGTCGGTCCGCTGGTGATTCACACCAGCTACCTCGTCAACGTGTGCAGCCAGTCCGCAGATGTGCGCAAGAAGAGCGTCACTGCATTTCACGGCGAGGTGGAACGTGCGCTGGCCCTCGGCGCCGAATATCTGGTGCTTCACCCAGGCTCATGGAAGGGACTGACCCGCGACGAGGGCTTGAAGCTGGCGGCAGATTCTATCCAGCGTGCTCTTGACGGGCTCCCCTGGCAGGGAACTCCTTTCCATATCCTCATTGAAAACACGGCGGGAGCGGAATTTTCTCTCGGCGGCAGCTTCGAGCAGGTAGCCGAACTGGTCGCGCTTCTGCGCAGCCACGCGCCGGTTGCTGTCTGCCTTGATACCTGCCACACCCACGTTGCGGGTTACGACATGGTGAGCGCCGAGGGCTACAAAGAAACCATGCGCCAGGCCGGTGCGATCGTTGGATTCGAAGCTGTCCGCGTCTGGCACTGCAATGACGCCAAAGCTGAGCGTGGCTCAAAACTTGATCGCCACGAGCATATAGGGCAGGGAACCATGGGCGTGGAAGCATTCCGCCGCCTGCTGAACGACAAGCACTTCGCGCACTGTGCCTTCATTGCGGAAACCCCGTTCGACGAGGAAGGCGACGACGAGCGGAATGTGCGTGTCCTGAAGAGTCTGGTGAAGTAGCTTGAGAGAAGTTGTATTTCCCCCATTTACACTTGATAAGTGATGGCCGAAGAAAAAGAACTGCGATACGAACCGACGGAAATTGAAGAAAAGTGGCAGCAGCGCTGGGCTGCTGATCCCGCGCTCTATGCCGCCGAGCCCGCTTCGTGCGGCAAGCCTAAGTACTATGTGCTCGAAATGCTGCCGTACCCCAGCGGGCAGTTACACATGGGCCATGTGCGTAACTACTCCATCGGCGATGCTCTAGCCCGCCACATGTGGATGCGCGGCTACAATGTTCTGCACCCCATGGGCTGGGACGCCTTCGGCCTGCCCGCGGAAAACGCAGCACTCAAGAACAACACGCCGCCTCGCCAGTGGACCCTCTCCAATATCACCGCCATGAAGCGCCAGATGATGCGCCTTGGCCTGGGCTACGACTGGGCTACCGAAGTTACCACCTGCCTTCCCGATTACTACCGCTGGAATCAGTGGTTCTTTCTGCGCATGTATGAGAAAGGGCTCGTCTACCGCAAAAAAAGCAAGGTGAACTGGTGCCCCGAATGCGCCACGGTGCTGGCTAACGAGCAGGTGGTCAACGGCTGTTGCTGGCGGCACGAAGACACAGTTGTCGAACAGCGCGATCTTGAACAGTGGTTTCTGCGCATCACAGAGTACGCCCCGGAGTTGCTTGACGGGCTCGACAAGCTGGAAGGTTGGCCCGAGAAAGTGCGCGCCATGCAGCGTAACTGGATTGGCCGCAGCGAAGGCACAGAAGTCGACTTTTTCTTCCAACACAGCGCCAAAGAGATTCGCGAGCAGAAAGAGGGTGTAGAAACACTCGAAGGAAATCGCGAGCGCGAGAGGATCCGCGTTTTCACCACACGTGTTGACACCATCTTCGGCGCCACCAGCGTGCAGCTCGCCCCGGAACACCCATTGGTAACACAGCTTGCAGAAGCCGACGCTGGGCTGCGAACACAGGTGGCCCAGTTGATAGAGGAGCAGAAGCGGGCCCGCGAGGCTGGCGAAGTCGCCGGCATCGAGAAGCACGGAATTCCTACGGGGCACTTTGCCGTGAATCCGTACAGTGGCGAGCTTGTGCCGGTATGGGTAGCCAACTACGTTCTCATGGACTACGGCACTGGCGCCATCATGAGCGTTCCGGGACACGACGAGCGCGACTACGAATTCGCAAAGAAATACGCCATCCCGATCCGCCGCGTCATCGCACTTGCGGATCCAGAAGCGGAAGAGGCGGAGCTGCCATTTACGTCGGAAGATGGCATTCTCGTCAACTCGGGCGAGTACAACGGCTTGAGCTGCGCGGAGGCGCAGAAGAAACTTCAGGAAGTGGCTGAGCGCGGCGGCTTCGGCAACGCAACCGTTACATTCCGCCTCAAGGACTGGGGTGTAAGCCGCCAGCGCTACTGGGGTACACCCATCCCCATGATTCACTGCGAGCGCGACGGTCTGGTTCCCGTTCCCGACGATCAGCTGCCCGTACTTCTGCCCGAGCAGATCGAGATCAGCCGTCGCGGCGGCCAGGGAGGCTCGCCTTTGAGCCGCGTGCCGGATTTCGTCAATGTCACATGCCCAAAATGCGGTGGCCCGGCCCGGCGCGAAACCGATACCATGGACACCTTCGTCGATTCGAGCTGGTACTTCTACCGCTACAGTGACGCGAAGAACTCCACGGCGCCCTTCGACTCCTCCATCGCGAAATATTGGTTCCCCATCGATCAGTACATAGGCGGCGTGGAGCATGCCATCCTGCACCTGATTTACTCGCGCTTCTGGACGAAAGTGATGCGCGACCTCGGCATGATCGCGAATGACGAGCCGGCACGCCGCCTCTTCACGCAAGGTATGGTTATCAAAGACGGTGCCAAGATGTCCAAGTCGCGCGGCAATGTGGTTTCGCCCGACGACATGGTTGCCAGCTACGGCGCTGACGCCACGCGCATGTACGCGCTTTTCGCAGCTCCGCCTGACCGCGACCTCGACTGGCAGGAAGATGGCGTTGCCGGTGTCAGCCGCTTCCTTGGCCGGGTCTACCGCCTGGTGATGCGATATGCCCCGCAGGCACGCTCAGGCAGGGGCGGAAAGATCGAAAATATCACCGGTATTTCGCTCAAGCTCTCGCGCAAGCTCCATCAAACCATCGCCAAGATCACGCAGGATTTTGAAGGCCGCTGGCACTTCAATACCTGCGTTGCGGCCATCATGGAGCTGGTGAACGAAATACAGGCAGCAGACGCAGAACTCGCCGCCGGGGAAGTTCCGGCTCCCGTTCTGGACGAGTTGCTGCGTACACTAGTGTTGTTGCTTGCGCCGTTTGCGCCTTATCTGGCAGCGGAATTGTGGGAAGAGCTGGGCGAGCAGGGAGCGGTTTTGCGCGCACCCTGGCCCGTATGTGACCCTGATCTGGCCAAAGAAGATGAACTCGAAGTCCCAGTGCAAATGAATGGCAAACTGGTAACTGTAATCCATGCGCCCGCTGATGCGGACGCCAAACAGCTCGAATCAGCAGCCCTTGCCGACGAGAAAGTGTGTTCTCGCCTGGCGGGCAAAAACGTTGCCAAGGTAATTGTGGTGCCTGGCAAGCTTGTAAATCTGGTGGTGAAGTGACAACAGATGCTTATGCTGCGCAGCCCGTCCGCGGCACGCAGCACATGGTCGATCAAATGGGGTGGATATTCCGCCGCCCACAGCTTACTTTGCTTGAAATCGCCTGGCGCTGGATCTTTGCGATTCCGTTCCTCATGGTCTGTTGGCGCCAGCTGCAACTCATTGCCATTGCACTGCCTCCCAAGGCAGCCGGCATGAATCATCTCGATTCAGCGAATCCGTGGATCTCCGGCGTGCAGTTGGGCGCGGTATGGATGCACTATCTTCCCTACGTCGTCCATGTACTCATTTGGCTGGCGCCGATAGGAGCACTCGCGTGGGCGCTGATGGCGGGTTTGGGCAGGGGACTGCTTCTCAAAGGCATGGAGCCCGAAGTCCGCTATCGCCCGTTTGCGTTCATGGTCCTGCATCTGGCGTGGGTGGTGCTGCTCGGTGTCATCTTTCTCATCTGGTATGCCGCTATCCAACGCATCGCGGCCGCTTATATCACTCCCCAGGGGGCCGATCTGGTCGGATACTCCATCTGGGCCATTTTTGTCTCTCTGGCTTTGTTTACTCTCTGGGCAGTCATCAGTTGGCCTCTCACCATTTCGCCCGTCCTCGCATTGCTCGAGCGCCGCTCGGTTCTATCCGCTCTGGGTCAAAGCTTCAAGCTGGGAAGAGCCTTCACCAGCGAGCTGATTGAGATCAACCTCAACATGGGCATCATCAAGTTGATGATTCTCGTGCTTGCCATGGTTTTCTCCGCTGCTCCGTTGCCATTTGCTCAGCAACTCGGAACCGGCGCGCTGCACGTGGCCATGGCCTTCTCGCTTGTGATGTATTGCGTCCTGAGCGACTACTTTCAGGTGGTACGTGTGAAGGCTTTCGTCGATTTCTGGTATACATTCCGCGGCCGCACGGAATCAGAACCTGTACAGTAGAAGTTTCACCGTCCGGGTCCACCTGTCGTTAGCAGAGCCCAGCCGCTTGTGACGATGAGATATAGTCCGCCAAGAAAGATGAACGCCGCAATTGCTCGCACCAGCCCGTGATAGGGGTTCGGTTCTATCCGTGGGTGGCGCCGCGTGCCCACCTCCAGCCGCTTGGCATACTGCACACCCAGCGCTCCCCAGAGTAGCGCCACGGATCCCAGAGCGAATCCTTCAATTGGATTGCCACTACCGCCAAGGAACATTCGTTCAGCCTCGGATCTGGTCAGCCCTCTTCGGCCTCACGCAGCTTGGCAATAACCGTGAAGTCTTCCAGTGTCGTTGTATCACCGCGAATTTCGCCGTGAGCAGCCAGTTCCCGCAGCAGACGCCGCATGATCTTGCCGCTGCGCGTCTTGGGCAGAGCTTCGGTAAAGCGAATGTCGTCAGGTCGCGCCAGCGCCCCGATTTCCTTCGCTACCCACGTCCGCAACTCGTCCTTCAGCTCCTTCGATGGCTGATTCCCGCTTTCCAGTGAAACAAAAGCCGCGATCGCCTGGCCTTTCAGATCGTCAGGCCGTCCCACCACCGCCGCTTCAGCCACCTTGGGGTGCGCCACCAGCGCCGATTCCACTTCCATGGTTCCCAGCCGGTGGCCGCTCACGTTGATCACGTCGTCCACACGCCCCATCAGCCAGAAATAACCGTCCGCATCCTGGCGTGCACCGTCGCCCGTGAAGTAGCAACCCGGCACATCGCTCCAGTACGTCTTTCTGTAGCGCTCAGGATCGCCATAAACCGTTCGCGCCATGGAAGGCCACGGCTTGCGAACCACGAGTAGCCCACCGTGACCCGCTGGTACAGAGTTGAACTTGCCTTCTGCATCCGGCCGCGTCACCACCTCCGGTTGAATGCCGAAGAAGGGCCGAGTTGCCGAGCCGGGCTTTGTCGGCACGGCTCCAGGAATCGGCGCAATCATGATTGCACCGGTCTCTGTTTGCCACCAGGTGTCTACGATCGGGCAGCGATTGTGTCCAATCTTCTCGCGATACCAAATCCACGACTTGGGATTGATCGGCTCGCCCACCGTCCCAAGCAGTCGCAGCGAATCCAGCTTGTGTTTCTCCACGTGTTCATCGCCCCACTTGATGAAGGCGCGAATCGCCGTTGGCGCCGTGTAGAAAACCGTCACTCGGTGATCGTCCACTATCTTCCAGAACCGCGAGAAATCCGGGTAATTGGGCGCACCCTCATACATCAGCACCGTGGCGCCGCACTGCAGCGGCCCATACACGATGTACGAGTGTCCGGTCACCCAGCCAATATCGGCCGTGCACCAGTAGATATCGTCATCCTGCAAATCGAAGATGTACTTGGTTGTGAGATACGTTTGGACTGCGTAGCCACCGGTGGTGTGTACCAGCCCCTTCGGCTTGCCGGTCGTTCCCGAGGTGTAAAGGATATACAGGGGATCTTCGGAGTTCTGTTCTTCGGCTGGGCACTCGGGCGCTGCCTTCGCCACCAGTTCGTGCCACCAGTGATCGCGTCCTTCCACCATCGTGATCTGTCTGCCCGTGCGGCGGTAGACGACGACGTGCTTCACCGTGGGGCAGGCGGCCATGGCTTCATCCACGGTGCGCTTCAAGGGAATCTCATTTCCGCGTCGGTAGCTCGCATCCTGCGTGAGAATCGCGACGCATTCGGCGTCGTTTACGCGGTCGGCGATGGCATTGGCGGCAAATCCGCCGAAGATGACCGAGTGGACGGCTCCAATCCGCGCGCACGCCAGCAAGGCAATCGCCAGTTCCGGCGTCATCCCCATGTAGATTGCAACGCGGTCACCCTTTTTGATTCCGAGGGACTTCAGCGCATTGGCAACCTTCTGCACCTCCACGTGTAATTCGGCGTAAGTGAAGCGCCGAATTTCTCCCGGCTCGCCCTCCCAGATCAGTGCCGTCTTGTCGCGGCGTTCGCCCAGCACGTGCCGATCCAGGCAGTTGTAGCTGAGGTTCAGCTTGCCTCCAACGAACCACTTCGCCCACGGCAAGTCCCACTCCAGAACCTTGTCCCATGGCTTGAACCAATGCAAATCGCGCGCCACGCCGGCCCAGAAGCTCTCGGGGTCTTCAATGGATTGCTTATAAAGCGCCTCATACTCCTCCAGGCTCTTGATGTGCGCCTTTTGGCTGAATTGCGGTGAAGGGGGAAAGACGCGGTTCTCGCGCAGAATCGTATCAATATTCTGTTGTGACAGGCCGGAGGCAGGTACGCTTGACATGTAAAATCCTTTTTTGAGGAAGCGGAACTGGCACAATCCGCGGGTGCTGAAGATGCGCGCCGCGAAAATGCCGCATCGGTGTCACTCTATCGGGAGAGGTGCACTTACGGCAAGTGCCGGTGGTCTGGGACCGCAAATGCGGTCACAGTGTGGAGGCAGCTCTTGGCGAAACCTATCACGCGTGTTCTTGTCTTTCTTTACGCTTTGGCATACTTTGGCGTTTCACCGGCACGGGTATTGGCTGCTCAAACCAGTTCAGGCAATGCATCAGCCCTCTCCGATCTCGTGATCATCCGCCAACGTTATGTCCAATCGCTCCTGCCCTCCGGTTCCGCGGCCATCGACTACCTGCATTCTGCGGCAGCGAAAGATGCTGCTTCGCTCAAACCCGAGGGCAGTTGGCCCGACATCAATTACGCAGCTCAGCAACGCTCTGTCTGGACAACCGCCGATCACCTTGATCGCGTGTTACTAATGGCAAAATCGGCCCGGGTTTTCCGCGATTCCGGTCATCCCGATGGCGCCCTGGACGCGAAAATCATTGCGGCGCTGAAGTGGTGGACCGATCACGACTACCAGAATCCGAATTGGTGGTGGAATCAGATCGGCGTCCCCGAGCTGCTTGGCCAGATTGGCAATCTTATGTTGCCTGAAATTCCCCGCGACGAATTAGCCAAAATGGTCGCGATCATGAAGCGCAGCAATTGGCGTCGTGGCCCGTGGACGGGCGCCAATCTTACCTGGGGCGTGGGTATCGAGATCGCGCGTGGGTGCATGGAGAACGACCCCGGCGTTGTCGCCGAGGGGTACGCCCGCATGTACGACGAAATCAAGATCGTCAGCCCCTTACAGGACGGCATCCAGCAGGACTTCTCCTTCCATCAGCACGGCGCACAGCTTTACAACGGCGGCTATGGACTCGACTTTGCCCAAGATGTGGCTCGCTTCATTTCGTTTTCGTGGGGTACGCGGTTTCAAATTCCATCTGACCGCATGGCGATCTTCAGTGCCTATCTGCTGGATGGCGAGCAGTGGTTTATCCGTGGCCCCGGCGCCGCTTTTGATTACAGCAGCGTCGGCCGCGAGATCACTCGCCCCACAAAAGCTCCGTCACTCATGAAGCAATCGGCAGGCCCCATCTATCCCGCTCTTGGAGCGGTCTATGGCCTGGCTCATGCCGTTACCTTGCTGGCCGCTGAGCCTACACCACAGCAGAAAAAGTTGCAGGCATTCGCGGCCAGGCTGCGTGAAGATGCCAATGCACTCCCTTTCACCGGAAACAAGCAATTCTGGTGCTCCGATTACATGTCGCAGCGGCGGAAAGGCTACTTTACCTCCGTCAAGATGCTCTCGCAGCGCATGTTCAATGCGGAGTTGGTAAATTCTGAAGGAAAGAAGTCCGTTCACTTATCTGACGGCGCCAACTTCCTCTATCTCACCGGCGATGAATATCTCAATATCTTCCCAGCCTGGGACTGGACCAAGATTCCGGGAACAACCGCAATCCAGGGGACCCTTCAAACAGGCGAGCCGAATCCCGTTCATGCGCGCGGCCAGACTACATTCGATGGCGGTGTTTCCGACGGTACTTACGGACTGGCTGCGATGAATCTGAAGCGCGGCAATTTAACTGCCGACAAGGCCTGGTTCTTCTTTGATTCGAGTTATATGGCGTTGGGTGCCGGCATCACGCTTGAGAATGATTCGGAACATGCTGTCGCCACCAGCGTGAATCAGCCATTGCTCAAAGGCGACGTTCTGACCAACCAGGCATCCGGACCTCTGCGTCAGGGGAGTTACGGCTTTGAATCATCCAAGCGAGTATGGATCTATCACGACCACGTTGGTTATGTCTTTGCGCCTGAGACACGTGTTTCGCTGTCTCTCGGCCCTCAGACAGGAAGATGGTCCGAAATCGGCACGGGGCCGGACAAGCCCGTAACCGTCAATGTCTTCAATCTGTGGATCGATCACGGACGCGCTCCTCAAGACGCGAACTACGAATACACTGTTCTTCCTGATGCGACTGCAACCCAAGTTGCTCAACGCACCGCCGGCCCACTCCTTCGCGTCCTCTCCAATACAACCGCCATTCAGGCTGTTTACAACCCCAGACCCAAGCTCGCCGAGATCGTATTTCGGCAGCCGGCTTACATCGCAACGCCGATAGGCACGGTGCGGGTTGATCACGAATGCTTGTTGCTTGTAAGGCAGACCGGCACCGGCTGGCGAGTCACTGCATCCGACCCGCAAAACGTTCCGCTGACTCTGAATCTTTCGATCAACAACCATCAGGCAACGATTCGGCTTCCCGGCGGCAACTCTGCCGGTTCCAGTGTGAGCACGGAAGTGCAGGGGCCATCTTCGAGCCAGACCGAAAGTCCGCAACCATCCAGCCATTGAAAACGGCGAGATTAAGCCGAAACCTGCGGATGCAGGCTTCGAGCAATCACAATGTAAGTAAAAGGGGCTTTCGGGTCGCTTTCGAGGTTCATCGGCGCACGCCGACAAGCAATCCTCGGCTGCGCATCTCGGTAAGAACGCGTTCCACCTTCCAGTCGAGGGCCCCGGTTCCATCTACAATCAGGTCGGCGCGTGCCGCCGAGGGGCGCACGAAGGCAATGCCGGCTGGACGAACCGTCTCTTCGTATTGCCGGCGCACTGATTCGGGCGTGCGCCCGCGCTGCTCGATGTCACGTTTGAGGCGGCGTTCGAAGCAGAGGTCGTCGGGCGCGTCGATGTAGATGCGTAGTTGGTAGAGGGGTGGCAGCGAATCGTAGTGCAAAGCGAAAAGCCCCTCAACGAGGAGAAATGCGCGCGGGGCGATTGTTTCAGTGCGGCCCTGAACTCGCGTGTGCGTGGTGAAGTCGTAGAGCGGACGCTCGATGGGCTGGCCCTTGGCAAGCGCGGCAATATGGGTGGTCAGCAGCGGCAACTCGATCAATTCCGGATCATCGAAGTTCTGCTTGAAGCGCTCAGCCAGGGGAAGATGCGCCAGGTCGCGGTAGTAGTGATCGAGCGGAAAGTGCGTCCCACTGAGCTCGCGCGCCAGTTCGGCGGCGAGCGTCGTCTTGCCTGAGCCCGAGAAGCCGGCAATGCCCAGCACCACGGGCGGAAAGGGCAGCCGTTGCGCGTCCCGGGAATCAGTGGGATCATCCAGGCTGCGCTGAGGTTCCGCGTCCATTCTCGTATCGCTTTCGTTCACGGCTTCGTTTCCATGTATGCGGCAATCTTCGGCGCCAGCCGCTTGAGCAGTGCAACCAGCCTGTGCTCCACCTGGCGCCCAGTTTCATTGACCTCTTCGTGGCTGAGCTTTGTCGCGCCCAGTCCAGCAGCAAGATTGGTGACACAGGAAAGGCCCAGCACCTCAAGGCCCATATGCCGCGCTACGAGTGTCTCCGGCACCGTAGACATGCCCACCAGGGTTGCGCCCAGTGTACGGAAGGCGCGAATCTCCGCAGGCGTTTCAAAGCTTGGGCCAGGCGTGGCTAGATAGATGCCCTCGCCCAGTTCAAAGCCCTCTTCGGTGGCGGCCTCGTGAGCCAGTGAACGCAACTCTTTGCTGTACGCCTCGGTCATGTCGAAGAAGCGCAGGCCGGCGCCGGGGCGGAAGCTGAAGCGTGGCTCGTTCGGTCCGACCAGAGGGTTCCAACCCATCATGTTGATGTGGTCTTCCAGTACGACAAGCTGGCCTACGTGATAGCCTTCGGCGATGCCACCGGCGGCGTTGGTCAGCACCACAGCGCGCAGGCCAAGTGCTCCGAGCACGCGCATGGGAAACGTGACCTGCTGCGGCGTGTAGCCCTCATAAAAGTGCACGCGCCCCTGCATGATGACTACGGAAACACCACCGAGCAGACCGCACACGAGCCTTCCCGAATGGCCTTCAACGGTGGATTGCGGAAAGTGAGGGATTTCGTTGTAAGGAATGATTGCCGTATCAGTGGCGGCTTCAGCCGCCGCACCCAATCCTGAGCCGAGCACAATACCGATTCGCGGAGCGAGCGTCCCCATCCGGGCGCGTAAGTATCCGCTTGCCTCTGTTACCTGGTCAAAGTAAGTCATCTGCTAAACCTGAAATACGCTTTCGACATTTTACAGGTCTGGTGGGGGCTGGATGCAGCGCATTACACGACACGGCATCTGCGGGGTCCACCGTCTCGAGGCCGAACTGAGTCGGAGAGTCGCAGAAGAGCAACAAAACGGGATTAAAATGCCTGCGGGAGGAATGGGCTATGAAATTGAACGTGAAAGCACTCGCGTTTGCATCCGGGATTCTGTGGGGCGGATGCGTGCTGATGATTGGCCTGGCCAATCTGATCTGGGGCGGCTATGGAGTGCATTTTCTACAATGGCTTTCTTCGTTCTATCCGGGCTACAGCGGAGCCCGCAGCTTTGGCGAGGTGGTGATCGCGACGCTCTATGCGCTGGTGGATGGATTCGTAGGTGGCGTGGTTTTTGCCTGGCTTTACAACTGCTTTGTGAAAGACAAGGCCTGAACACGCGCGACGCGGAACTGCAGGACCGGTTGAGACGGAAAGCTATCTGTTTGCGAGCTAAGCCTGTTCCGCATTTTCAGCCGCAGTGGCGGTCGTGAGATGGCGTGTTCATTTCAGGTGGCGCGCCCAGAGTTGCTCAATATAGGTGTCGGTCATGCCGGCAATGTAGTCTGCGACGGTACGTGCAGGGCCCTCCGTGGGAATCTGTGCCGCATGGTCGGCGGGCAGCAGGCTGGGATCCGCAAGGATGACTTCAAATACGCCCTTGACGACCTCGGCGGCGTGGCCGTGTTCTTCTTCCATGCCGGGTGAGTTGTAGAGGCGCGCGTAAAGGAACCGCTTGGCACCGGCCCGGTCAGCCTCCATTTGTGAGCTGAGCGCAGCCAGGCGGGATGGTGCACGGCGAATGTCTTTGAGTGTGGCCGCTCCCAGGGCGGCTACACGGGTGTTCGTTTCGCAGGCGAGGTCAGTCACCATTGCGTTGAGCAGGCGACGCAACGCGTCGTATACGGCAAGGCGGGGAGCGGCGGTGGGGTAGTCGGCCACGACGGCGTCGTGGAAACCACGGAAAAGAGGTATGGCATCGCGTACTTCATCGAGCGCGAGGATGCCAGAGTCGAGTCCATCATCCAGGTCGGCGGTGAGGTAGGCTATTTCGTCGGCCAAGTCGATCAACTGGGCTTCCAGGGGCGGAAAATCATCGAGGAAGTATTCGGCGAGCTCCGGATGCTCGGCGAGTGAGTAGTCCCGGGAGTGTTTCACTATGCCTTCGCGGACGGCGAGCGTGAGGTTTAAGCCGCGGAAGGCTGGGTAGCGATCCTCGAACCAGCTGACGATGCGTAAGGCATGGAGATTGTGGTCAAAGCGGAGGCCGTGGGCCTGGAGAGCTTCGTCGAGTGCCTTTTCGCCAGCATGCCCGAAGGGCGGATGGCCGATGTCATGGGCCAATGCCAAGGCCTCGGCCAGTTCCGAGTTGAGACCGAGTACATGCGCCAGCGTGCGGGAAATTTGAGTCACCTCAAGAGTGTGGGTGAGGCGGCTCCGCGAGTGGTCCGGTGGAAACTCGGCAGGCAGGCGGGTGAAGACCTGGGTTTTGCCGGCCAGGCGTCGGAAGGCGCGGGTGTGCAGCACGCGGGCGACGTCGCGAGCAAACGGGCTGCGGTAGGGATGGGGCGGCTCAACGAATTTCCGGTGCGTGAGTTCGCTGTTCATGTCGTCCGGAACGGCGACAGCGGGCGGCAACGGGTGGGGAATGGGAGGCTGCATGTTCGTGCTGGATGGTTGGCGTGGCATTCAATTCGGTTATACCGCGCCGGCGCGGTTTGTGGATTGTTGGCTCTGTGGACCCTTGCCGGAGGCGAAACGTCCAGTCTCACGAGTGGAGCAAAAAACGTCAAAATGTGAAAGCGCTTTCATTGTAGAGTATTCTTTCACCGCATTCGGTGCGCTCCCGAAACAGATTCTCCCGACTGTCAGCGTAGTCGAGCGGAGTCAGCCTCCCGGCCGTGGATGTGATCCAGTAATCCCTTTTTGTCGGGTAATCACAGCCATACAGACGAAAGAGCATGGACAATTGCGGCAGTCCGGAGGTACTATCCTGCCAATTTTCTCTTGAGAGACCGGCGTGGTCTCAAGATCGACGCCGACTACAGCGAGGGTATGCAATCTGCGGAAGGAGGGATCATGCAAAGGATGAAGGTGACGACCTTGACGGCACTGGTGCTGTGCACCGTGTTAATTTCCGGTTGCGGACGGCACTCCAAGAAAGAGAATTACTACTTAATCTCTGTAAGCACCAAACTGCCCTACTGGCAGACGATGGCGGCTGGCTTCAATAAGGCTGCAGCAGAGTACGGGGTAACAGCCAGCGTGCGCGGGCCGGAAGGCTACGATCCGCAGGCGGAGTTGACCGCGCTGCAGAGGGCGGCGGCGACCAAGCCGGCAGGGATTTTAATTTCAGTTTCAGATCCCTCGGTGCTTTCGGCAGAAATCAACGCAACAGTGAATGCCGGGATACCGGTGATTACGGTGGATTCGGACGCTGTCGCCAGCCGGCGGCTCTTCTTTATCGGCACCAACAACCTGGAGGCGGGACGGCTGGGCGGCCGCAGGGTCGTGGACAAGTTGGAAGGGAAGGGTAATGTCGTGATCTTTACCCTTGCCGGCCAGCCCAATGTCGAGGAGCGGCTGAAAGGCATTAAGGACGTCTTTTCGGATTATCCAGAGATGAAGATTGCTGACGTGGTAGACATCAAGGGAAATACGATCAAAGCCTTTGACATGACTCGGAGGTACATGGCGCAGACGGGCGAGAACAAGGTGGATGCGTTTATCTGTCTGGAATCCTCGTCAGGAAAGATCGTGTCCGACGCCATTAAGCGCACTGGAGCCACCGATCGCGTGCTTGTTGCCTGGGATGTGAATGAGGACACACTTAACGCGATCAAGGACGGAGACATCGATTCGACTGTAGCGCAGAAGCCCTTCACCATGGGGTATGTGGGCCTTCGAGCGTTGGATCAGGTCTATCACAATCCCCCTAAGGACATGACCAGAGACTGGAGTACCGATCCCTTCTCGCCCTTCCCGGTTTTTATAGATACTGGCACCTCGCTGGTTGACAAGAGCGATGTAGACAGCTACCTGGAAGCAGCAGCGCGAATGAAGCAATAAAGGAGACGGTTTACCGAGACCACAGCCAAGAGAAAAGCGGCGGACCTCATAGATGAGATTTCCGCCGCTTTACGAATTAGGTTTTCGTCTTAGTTCTGGGACTTGGCCTGACGCAACTCGCTGTCTTCCTTCGCCAGCTTGACACGTGCACTTTCAAGGCTCTTCTGCACCTTGGCTACATCACTCGGTTCGAAGTCGGCTTTGTTGGACTTGGCGAAATTGGCTAATGAGAGCTTCCACTGTGCCGCGGCCAGGCGGATGCGCCCTGTTTTTTCATACAGGTCGCCCAGGTGCATATGAACCGTTCCATCGGTCTGGTCGCGCTCGACTGCCGAACGCAGGTTATTCTCAGCCAACTCGTAGTCGCCCATCTTGAAGTAAACCCAGCCTAGCGAATCCAGGTAGGCTGCGTTGGCAGGCTGCTGATTCACGGCCTTCTGAATCATCTTGAGGGCTTCGGGAAGCTTCATGCCCCTATCGGCCAGCATGTAGCCGAGGTAATTGAGTGTCATGGCGTTGTTGGGATCTAGCGCCAGCGCCTGACGGAAGCACCGCTCAGCCGGTTCGAGGTGCTTCTGACGCTCGGCCCATTCGCCACGGAGGAACAAGAGATAGACCTTGTCGTGCTTCTTTGTTGCAAGCGGCTCGGCTTTGCTCAGGTTTTCTTCCGCGGCCTTCCAGCGCTTCAGGCGAATGTTCATCTGCGCCATCGACTCCCATATGGTGAGGTCAGCGGGAGTATTGGTGAGCAGGCCCTTTGCCATCGCAAATGCCTTATTGATCTGATCCTCGTTATTATTTTGCTGTCCCTGATCTGCCAATTCGCCGGCCAGAATGAGCTTTAGATCCTTGTTCTTGGGATGAGCAACAACGGCATTACGTGTCACCTCAATGGCCTTATCAAATTCGTGAGCGCCCTGATACGCCTGGATCTGGCTCTCATACCCGCGGATGGCTGAGTCGCCGCCCATCTCAATCATTTTCTGGAACGCACCAATCGCAAGGTCGATCTTGTTCTGCTCCACATAAATGTTGCCCAGTTTTTCAAGAAAGATGCCGCGGTTGTTCTTTTCCTCTGCCGTATAGGCGCCGTTGGCGTGGGAAGTGATATCCACCATCTTCTGGTAGGTCTTGGTGGCCTCATCGAATCGGCCGAGTATATCGAGAAGAACTCCCTCGTTAAAACCTGCTTCTAAGTTTTTCGGATCCAGTTTACGGGCTTTCTGAATCGTGGCCAGTGCGTCCTGGTACTTGTTCTGGCGGCGCTGAATCTCGCTGATATGAACAAGGACATTGGGGTTTTCCGGATCGGCCGCGGCGAGCTGTTTGTATTTCTTGAGCGCTTCATCCAGCTGATTATTGTTGAGCAGGGCCTGGGCAAGCGCGTTGAGGGCACGCGGGTTGTTGGGATCCATGTCGAAGGCGCGCTGGAAAGCTTTGACGGCGCCATGAGAATCCTTCAACTGCTGGTAGATCGCCCCGAGGGTGAACTCCATTTTCGGGGTGCGGTTGTCCGGGGAGACGGCTTCGATAACCTTCGCTGCCTGTTTCAGGTTACCGCTCTCGGCATAGACGCGGGCCAGGTTCAGCACGACTTCTTCCGAATCGGGCTCGATGGCCTGTGCTGATTTGAATTCGGCTTCAGCTTTGTCGGTCTGATGATTGACGGTGTAGAGCTGGCCCAGGACCATACGGTCGTCGATGCTCTTCGGCTCGAGAGAAACAAGCTTTTCAAACTGGGCGATCGCCTTCTTGAGTGCGGTGTTGGGCTTTGAAGCCGAACTGAACGATTGCTGTTCGCCGAGCTGCCGCAGGTAGATGCGGCCGAGCAGCTTATTTGCCGGAATATTTTTGGGCTGAGTCTTGAGAAGCGTTCCAATCGTTGCTTCCGCTTCCTGAACCCGTCCTGTACGGAAATAGAGCCTCGCAAGGCCATTCTGAAGCTCAGCCGAGTTGGGATCGTCGTTCAGAGCGTATTTGTATTCTTCAATCGCGCGGGTCACATCGTCCGGATGACCCCGGTTGATGGCCTCTTCCTCATAGATAGCGGCTAGCGCGTCGTGGTAGTAGGCCTCAGCGCGGTCCGGGGGCGTAGTGGTAGCGCTGGCATTGTCAGCCGGCGCCGCCTTGGCGGGCGCAGATTTGGCCGGCGCGGTTGAATCGGTCTTGGCCGGGGCTTGGGCGCAGGCGGGTAAAACCGGCGTCACCATAAGGATTGCGGCGGCAAGGGAGAGCCAGGAAGGCAGCGAACGAGGATTTGATTTCTTCATGAAGGGGATTCCACGCCTTTCCCGGTCTGGAGGATAGAAATGCTCCAACCCACAGGTCGTAAAGGCAGTACAGGCAGTCGTCTCCGATGCTACCCATATACTTTAAGACGATTTTACAGGTCATTTGTCTCGGCAGCACATGCAGTGGCCGGATTTTAGGAAGAAAGGCGGATCTGGCATGCGGAGCGTGGGGCATATGGGGCGGTTTGTGCGAGAGCCGTACCGGCGCCGGGGCAATCTGGTGCGGAGGGCGTACCGGCACCCAGTTTCCCAGTCTCACAGAAACTGGGGAAATGGGTTTCTGGGCGGGGTGCGGTGTTTTGAAATCAGTAGGTTAGAGCCAAAACCCAGTTTCCCAGTGCGATTTTGCGTTTTTTTTCTTCAAAACGGAGCCGATTTTCGCTGTAACGTATTTTGTTGCAGTCGCTTGACGAATTTCTAAAGCTCGAAATTCATGCATATTTGTAAGATTTCTGCATTTTGCCGCGACGTGATTGATCGCGGTGAGATGCGCTGCCTTTCCTATAGTTGCGGGACGGGTGCCGGGGCGGGTCTGTCCTACCTTGTATTATTGTGCGACGGATGAGGGAAATTTTCGGCAAGCGGATGTGGTTGAGCCGACACTAGTTCGAGACGAGGAAGGTTGACTGGAACTTGAGTTGTCTGGCTGGGGAGGGGTGAGGAGAAGTTGCATTTGCGGCAACAAGCGTTCACGCGACTGCCCGGTTACCTGCACGGCAACGCGGATGGATTGCGCCCCAGTTATGATGGTTAAACAGTTGAGGTCACCCTTGCCAAGTACCGGTTTTCACATCATGACCAAGCCCATTGGGCCCATTTGCAATCTCGATTGCAAATACTGCTTCTATCTGGAGAAGGAGAATCTCTATCCAAATACGAAGCATTGGGCGATGGATCGCGATGTGCTGGAACGCTATATCGCTCAATACATCGCGGCCCAGCCCGGTGACCGGGTGGACTTTGCCTGGCAGGGCGGGGAACCAACCCTGCTGGGTGTGGACTTCTTTCGCGCGGTGGTGGAGTTACAGGCGAAGTACGCCGACGGGAAGACGATTCAAAACGCCCTCCAGACCAATGGCACGCTGATCGACGACAAGTGGGGCGAGTTCCTGGCCGAGCATCATTTTCTGGTGGGGATTTCCATCGACGGGCCGCGCGAGCTGCACGACTTTTATCGAGTGGACAAGGGCGACGCGCCGACATTTGACCGCGTGATGCGCGGCATTTCAAAGCTCAAGGAACATAACGTCGATTTCAATACCCTGACTGTGGTGAACCGGGAAAATTCGGCTTACCCGGTCGAGGTCTATCGCTTCCTGAAGGAGATTGGCAGCGGCTTCATGCAGTTCATCCCCATCGTGGAGCGGAAGGCCGCCGAGCCGGGACCGGAGGGCCTGGTGTTGATTCAGCCCACGTTTGACCGGAGCGCCGAGGTTACGGATTGGTCGGTTGAGCCGCTGGCGTACGGGCAGTTCCTGGCGCGCATCTTTGACGAGTGGGTGCGCAATGACGTGGGGCGCTATTTTGTGCAGCACTTTGACGTGGCGCTTGAAACATGGCTGGGATTGGATGCGAGCCTGTGCGTTTTTCGCCGGACCTGCGGCGCGGCGCTGGCGATGGAGCACACCGGCGATCTCTATTCCTGCGATCACTTCGTGTATCCGGAAAACAAGCTGGGAAACGTCGCGGAACTCTCATTGGAGGAAATGGTCCACTCGGCGCAGCAGAAGAAGTTCGGCCAGGACAAGCTGGACACGCTGCCGCGGATGTGCCGTGAGTGCTCCGTGCGCTTTGCCTGCAACGGCGAGTGCCCCAAGCACCGCTTCCTGAAGACGCCGGGCGGCGAGCCGGGGCTGAACTATCTATGCGCCGGCTACAAGCACTTTTTCAATCACATCGATCCGTATATGCGATTCATGGCGGCGGAGCTGCGGGCCGGCCGCGCGCCGGCGAACGTGATGCAGATTGTGGCAGAGCGGAAGGAGCCGGCCCGAAGCACTTCCAGCGGAAACGGCAAGGCGGGGCCGAACGATCCCTGCCCGTGCGGAAGCGGCAAAAAAAAGAAAAGATGCTGCGGCCGGTGATTCAGTACTGCTCCTTCAGTAACTGTGCAACGAAAATAGAGGCTTTTACTGGGCCATGACGGAGGATTCCCCTGAGAGACGGAGTCTCTGACCGTCAGCCTGGCGCAATGTCAAGAAAGAATCCAGTAACCATTTTGCAATCAGAAGCTTATGTTCGTAGGCGATTTGCAGTTTCCCTGCACAATCCCACGGTCTTGCGGTCGCAGGGACAATATCTGTATCTGTATCTGTGACGCCGTGCTGAAAGCCTCATTCTCTGCACCATTCTGTTCCAGGTCCCGGAAAGGGCTCCAACTGCAATAGCCGTGTAACAAATTGCTCCCCCTCCTGTTTCCTCGTTTGCGCACCTGCCACCAGGCTGCCGCCTTGCCATCAATATTTCCCAGGGCTATATCAGTGTGTGCCCTGATTCCCTTGATCGAAGCTCGCAGTAGGCACTTCCGGGTTACTCGAAAGTTACCGCAAATTAGGAAAAAAGGTTACTACTGCACCAGATTTGGTCACATTTATACTCCACATTTAACCGTTCCACCGTCACAATGCTCAGAGGAAGGGGGTCTCACCCGCATCGGTGCCGTGGCTGAAGAGTCTTGTTGCCGCTGTGGGAGGTTCCCCATTTTTTATTTGCGCGTGGAGATCATACCTCCACGGGAGATGAGGAGCGAGAGCATGGGTGTCTCGACAGCGATCAGTTGAAGGTATTGGGGGAGGATACGCGGTTACTTTTTTGACAAATGGGTCCAATTTCTTGGACGGGCTGCTGGATTGGTCCAGGAACTTTCCCCGGGCAATGAGATAAGGCGTTGCCTGGCCATGCTCATACAACGGTCCCTCACGTGCTAGAACTTTTTTGAGTGGACACTCAGAAGGTCAAGCTGCGGAGTCCTTGCAGGATACCCCCAAGTTTCGCGCGTAGAGCGCTCGGACCGGAAAGGGTACGGTGAAAGATGGAGACTGAAAATGGCCATAAGAATGGACAGATCCGTATCCTGATTGCTGAGGAGCACCCTATATACGGCGACGGCCTGTGCGCATTGCTCGAGAGGCAACCCGACTTCAAGGTGGTCGGTGTGGCGCCCAATGGCGCCGGCGCTATCAAGATGTCTATAGAGCGCCAACCGGATGTCCTGCTCCTGAACGTCAAGCCTACAGGGAATGACGGGATGGGCATCCTTGATGAGCTGCAGTCCCAGAAGATACCAGTCTACCCGCTTCTCCTTGCCACGTATCTTTCAGGGCCAGATCTCCTGCGTGCGCTGCTGCTCGGAGCCAAGGGCGTGGTGCTGAAAACATCTACCACGCAAACTCTTTTTGATGGCATTCGTGGCGTCATGGTGGGCCAATATTGGATTGGTGCAGAAATGGGCGCGAACATGATGGGTGCCATACGGGAATACGCTCGCTCACAACGAGGAAGCCTGCCTCACGGAGCCTTCGGCCTGACGCCGCGCGAAATGGAAATCGTCGGCACGGTCGTAGGTGGCTATTCGAATGCTGAGATTGCCAAGAAATTCGGACTAAGTGAGCAGACGGTCAAGCATCATCTCAGCAGTATCTTCGACAAGGTTGGCGTCTTCAACAGGCTGGAACTCGCCCTTTTCGCAGTCAACCACAAGCTGGTAAGTGACGAAGGCTAATCTCACCTACTTACTCAGCGCTTTTCATGGTGCCTGTTCCTACTCCACTCATAAAATAATTTATGAAGTAATCTCGGGAGAGATTACCCGGGTTACATCTGCCTTGCACGAAAGTTATTCTATGTGCCGCCCAATACGAACCAAGAATACGGCGTGACTATTTTCTGCGAAATCCCAGTTCAGTAGGTCATAGACAAGTACCCGTGCCTTATCAGGTGGTAGATGGCTCCGGAAGGGGCCATCCGTATGGCACTCGTGGCTCTAAATCATGGCACCATCTACCCATTGCCATGTAATTGTTCCGAAGCTACTGTTGACGGTACATCAGCCTGGGGTGGCTGGTGAATGGGCCAAGCGTAATTAGAGGGAATGGCAACTACGGTATTCCTGGCGACGAAGAAAATGACAGAGACGTTAATGAAATGACCGAGATAATTTGCAGGAATAGAAATCACGGAGAAGCGATGGTTACACGAGCCCAGCGATTCCCGATCCAGGCCCTTATGCAGTATCGGCTTAACGGCGAGGGAGCCTGGCATGCGGGCACCGTAGAGAACATAAGTTCCAAAGGTGTCCTATTTCATACTGAGCATCCCGTTGACATCGATTCCCCGATCGAAGTTGTGGTGAATGTGATTGGAAGCCTTGATGGAGAGCATGGCAGCAAGATGGTGAGCCGAGGAAAGGTAGTTCGCTTGTCACCATGCGGAGCGGATCCGGATTGCACAATGATGGCTGCAGAGTTGTATCACTTAAGGATTCTTAGAGATTAAGCCGGAATCTGAAGGGTTGATGCCGGGAGATATGAGCAGCCGGCAGATGGGGGAAGCAAGAACACGAAAAGCGATTTGGATGGCGGACGAGAAGTCGTCCGGCGTGGCCACAAGCCGATTACACAGGTTTGCGTCGAAATGAGAACACGGTTGATAGCAGCACGGGCCAAACGAGAAGACCGAAGGATAGATGTGATTTTAGTGGGACTGTAACTCACAGGGCGAAGCTATGTCTTTCTGTCAAGCTTAGCGGCGACTACTTCAGGTCAAGAAGGAGAGAGAAATGCCGGGAATGGCTAGATTTGAGGACGATTCTCCCTGGTGGGCGGTCTACACCCGTCACCAGCACGAAAAGACGATTGCAGAGATGCTATCGACGAAGGGGTTTGAAGTCTTTCTACCACTTTATGAGAGCATGCATCGCTGGAAAGATAGAAAGAAGCTGGTCTCTCTGCCTCTGTTTCCATGCTACGTGTTTGTGCGCGGAAAGATGGACCGCAAGCTGCAAATTGTAACAACACCAGGCGTTCACATGATTCTCCATCGTGGCGATTCCATTGCAACCGTTCCGGACTCAGAGATTGAGGCGATTCAGAGGGCCGTTCAGGGAGCACTCCGTGTTGAGCCACATCCTTTCTTGTCGTGCGGGACCCGCGTGAGGGTCATAAGAGGCGCACTGGAAGGCGTTGAGGGAATCCTGATTCGGAAAAAGAACGTGTACAGACTCGTGCTATCCGTGGAGATGCTTGCGCAATCTGTTTGTGTGGAAATCGATGCCTGGGATATTGAGCCTGTCAGTCCGGTACACCAGAATGCTCATGCAGCCGCTGGAACCGGGCAGCAACCGCTGGGGCATAGGAACGGTGAAATTCCTCTCGAGGGTGAGTTAAGAAGCGTAAGGCCGTTCTGGGACCCAGGGTGCGGGCAATGAAGGGATGGAATACGAGATGAAAAAGGCGTTGCGCTATTTATTGCAGATCAGTTCTTTACTTATGGTTCTCAGCACGTGCGTATTGGGGCAGGGAGCCGTGAAACAGAACCTTCAAGCGAAGACAGCACCTTCCGCTGATGTTTCAGACAGAGGACGGAACTCCGCAGTTGTTGAACACTTGGGGGATTCCTACATTATTGGGAAAGGCGACCTGCTGGCAATCAACGTGTGGAACGAACCCGAATTGCAGCAATCGATTCCAGTGCGGCCGGACGGAAGGATTTCCCTTCCGCTCATTGGAGGCATGCAGGCTGCAGGTTTGACGCCGCTGCAACTTCAGGAGTCTATTGCAGCCAAACTGGACGCGTATATTAACCACCCCACTGTTTCGGTCATTGTCAAGGAGATCAACAGCCAGAACTTCAATATTCTGGGGCGGGTAATGAAGCCTGGATCTTATCCTCTGTCAACGTCGATGACGGTTCTGGACGGGATTGCGGCAGCTGGGGGATTCCAGGATTTTGCGAAGAAGAAGTCAATCTATGTTTTGCGAACGAAGCCCGGAGGCGGAGAGGTCCGGCTTTCCTTTAATTACAAAGACGTAATTAAGGGTAAGCACATGGAGCAGAACATCACGCTTGAGCCGCACGATACGATCATCGTGCCCTGAGAGAAATTGCCATGTGGAGAGCGGTCTGTTTGAGTTTTATATTTCTCATCACGATCCCGACATTCCCGCAGGCGGTTAGCCCGATTGCGTCGGCCCCCGTAGCTGGTACTAATCGAATGGTTGTGCCGCCTCCCGTTAATGTTGAGCCGTACCGAACCGAAGTAGGTTTTGAGGCAAGGCCCAACTTCCTGCGTGGCGGAATCTCGTTTGGGTCTTCCTACGTTGATAATCTCTATGCCGGGAGTGGGAGCTCTCCGCTCGCCGAGAAAATCTACTCAGTTTCGCCACATCTTGATTTTGAACAGACTAGATCCACGCGGCACGTGACGATCCGTTACAACCCCAGCTTTACCTTCTACCAGCCGACGGACGCACTCAATGAGGTGAACCAGGATGGAAGTGTAGGCTACCAAGTTCGCCTGACTCCGCATTCTGAAATCAACCTCAACGATACTATTCAATACCGTTCGACGCCTTTCTATATAGCAGCTTCGGGAAGTGACGGGGCTGTTTCAGGAGCGACGGAGACTGTAACGCCGGGAGTGATCATTCCGTATGCAAAAAACCTTAACAACGTCGCTAACGGGGAATTCACTTTGCAGACGGGTAGAAGTAGCATGATCGGCGTTTCTGGCTCGTCGACAACACTTCATTTCCCGGATCTAACCGATGCGGCTGGAGTATACGATTCCAACTCCCGCAGCGGCTCAGGCTTTTACAGCAGGCGCCTCTCAGATACGCAGTATTTCGGAGTACTGTACATGTACGCGCAAACACAGGCGTTTCCGGTTAATGCGGAAAGTGAGACGCGACTGCACTCTGTATTAGCTTTTTACTCCATCTATCCGAAAGAGCGTTTATCACTGTCTGCTTCAGTCGGTCCGCAGAATTACCGAGTTAGCCAGGCTCCACTGCTGGCAGCCCATTCCTGGGCGCCATCGTTGGCGGCCAGCATCGGATGGCGGGGACTGCGTACGAGCTTAGCGGCCAGCTATTCGCAGACAGTAACAGGAGGCGGCGGACTGGCCGGGGCCTACCACTCAAGAAGCGCCAGAGCGTCCGCTGCATGGGAGATGTCACGCAGCTGGACGGCTCGCGTGAGGGCCCGCTATGCCATCAACGAGAATGTGACCCCGCATCTGATTGGCGCTTACGCCGGCGGTCACGGCATCTTCGGAACGGCCACGGTGGAGCACAGTATGGGCAGGCAACTCAACTTGGCGCTTGAATACAGCCGTCTGCATCTGAGTTACAGCGATATTCAGGCGATATCGAGCAATCCCGATTCAAACCGTGTAGGAGTTTCGATTACCTGGCGATTCACGCGCCCACTTGGACAATAGTCATGGCCGAAGAACCTGAAGAACAAAATCCGCAGCCCTTTGACGTAGGTCGCTATGTCAACATAATTAGACGGCGCCACATGACGTTCCTCATCCTGTTGCTTTTGGGGTGGGGAGCCGTATGGGGAGCGAGCTGGTTGCTGACTTCCCGCTACAGGTCGAGCACGCTGATTCTCGTCGAACCTCCTTCGATGCCAAAGAACTATGTTGTGCCGAACGTGAGTGATGACCTTCAGGACCAGATACAAAGCATCACTGAGCAGATCATGAGCCGGACCCGGCTGCTGTCAATCATCGACAAGCTGGGCCTCTATAACAGTAAGCACCCTCAGCTGACTCCAGATCAGAAAGTGGTACTGATGCGGAAGGACATCGACGTCAAACTGGTCCGCGACTCTGGTAACCGCAGCATCACGGCATTTCGGATCCTCTACATGGCGG
This sequence comes from uncultured Acidobacteriota bacterium, assembly GCA_963830225.1. Taxonomy (GTDB): domain Bacteria; phylum Acidobacteriota; class Terriglobia; order Terriglobales; family Acidobacteriaceae; genus Telmatobacter. Next base: position 233,963 of record CAWHLO010000005.1, read on the forward strand.
ATGACCCTCATCTGGCACAACAAGTGACGAGTGATCTGACGAAGCTGTTCATCAATGAGAATCTAAGAGCGCGCCGGCAGCAGTCTCGAGGAACGACTAGCTTTCTACAGCAGCAACTAGCGATTGCGCGCGCGGATCTAGCCCAACAGGATATGAAGGTTCGTGCATTCGAGAGCGCACACGCGGGAAGTCTCCCTGCCCAGGAGGCGAGTAACCTGCAGATTTTAAGCGGTCTCCAATCGCAGTTACAAAACGAGCAGGGTGCACTTAACACCGCACGGCAACAACGGGTCTACCATCAGTCCATAATCGATCAGTATCGCAATAGCGCGATGGGCCGAGCTTCCGAAGATAGCGGCGGTGCTTCTACTGGATTGGCAGCGATCGACAAGCGGCTGGAGACGCTTAGGTCAAGGCTTGCGGACCTCAAGACCCGCTACACGGATCGCTACCCACAGGTTCAAGAGCTGAAGTCTGAGATCGCCAGGACCGTGAAGACGAGGCAGACGCTGATTGCCAACCTGAATCAGTCAGACAATACGAGCAATCAGAGCCAAGGCACACAAATTTCACCGGAAACAGACTCTATATCAGGTGCGGCGCTGCTCCAATTACAGGGCCAGTTGAAGTCCGACGAGATGGAAATTACAAACCGCGAGCAAGCAATCGCGAGTCTACGTTCGAGGATCAGAGAGTATCAGGCGCGCCTGAACGACCAACCGGCTGTGGCGCAACGGATGGCAGATTTGACCCGGGGCTACCAGCAGTCTCAGCAAAATTACGACGATTTGCTGAAAAAGGTAAGCGACTCGCAGATGGCAACCAACATGGAGGAAATGAAACAAGGCCAACGGTTCTCGATAATCGATCCGCCGAGCCTGCCGCTCAAGCCAGAATATCCGAACCGTCTGAAGATGAGTGGAATTGGATTGGTGGCCGGGTTGATGTTCGGGATGTTTGGCGTTGGCGTGTTGGAGTTCTTCGACGATCGGCTGCACATCGACAAGGACTTGGAGAAACTACTGCCTATCGCGGTGATGGCTAAGATCCCTGAGATATTCAGCCCAGCCGATGAAAGGCGCAACAGAAGAAGGGCATTTCTAGGATGGGCGATGGCTGTGATGGTAACAGTCATCATTCTGGCAGGTGCTGCATTCAGTTACCTTAGCGCGTAGAAGTTCAGTGGCTATGTATAAAGCATTTTTTGGTCTTACACGAAATCCGTTTGAACTGACGCCGGATCCTGGCAGTTTTGTCTCGACGAAGAGACACAACGAGGCCCTGGCAGCGCTGTACTATGGGATTCGGTGGCATAAAGGGTTTGTGGTTGTAACGGGAGAGGTGGGAACGGGCAAGACTCTCGTCCTGCGCTGCCTGCTGCGGCTGCTGAAAGATAGCCGGGATATCGCATACGCGTATCTGTTCAACAGCCGCCTTACAGCAAACGAGTTTCTACAATATATCCTTTCGGATTTAGGGCTTCCTGCTTCCGGAAAAAACAAGAGCGAACTCTTATTTGATTTGGGGCAGTTTCTTCTATCGCGGGGATCGAAGAGGCTCACCACAGTGCTCATTATTGACGAGGCTCACCATTTGTCCGATGACCTACTCGAAGAGGTGCGCCTGCTGTCTAACCTGGAGACGACCGACGACAAACTTCTTCAGATCGTTCTGGTCGGGCAGCCCGAACTCGACGAAAAGCTCGAGTCTTTGGGCCTAAGGCAGTTGAAGCAACGGATTGCGCTTCGCGCGCAACTGGAGCCGCTCGGGCAGGAAGAGACAAGGGAGTACATTACGCAGCGTTTGCAGATTGCGGGGGCAGATGTGCATCGTGGGCCAATCTTTTCCGATGAGGCTATTGCGAGCGTATACCGCTACTCGCAAGGACTGCCGCGGCTGATCAACACCATTTGCGAGAACGGCCTGATCGCAGCCTATGGAAGTCACTCGGCGACGGTAGGTCCGGAGATGATCGACGAAGTGGCGAGGCAATTTCGTCTGCAAGCAGACTATCTGGAAGACATGGGAAAGCGCGGCAATGCAGAAGTTACGCGAGAAGCTGGTGCATTGCCGGATCTCTTTGCGGTATCCCGAGACGTTTCATGAGTGAGTTCAAAGGGACTAATGCAAGGGTCGGAGAATCGAGCGAACATGAGCCACATATTTGATGCTCTTCTACATTCGGAAACGGAGCGCTCCGGGAAGAAAGTCTCGGCGACCGAGACCGTGACGGAACTACTGGAGCGTGCCGAGCGCCAGGCATTGTCGCAAAAGGAGTCGGAGGCAGATTCTGCGGAATTGCGGGACTCAAAAGTCGCGGGAGCTGGGCTCGAGCCTTTGCCGGAGGCAATTGGACCGGACAATCAGGCGAAGAAGGATTTCTTTTCTGCCGACGCTGCGCGCCTTTCTGACCGCGACAAGGTTTTTAACGAGTTTCCGGCTGTAGCGGTATCGCCTTCTGCTGAGAGCCGGCTGGTGTGTTTGACGGACAAAGACAGTCCGGCTGCGGAAGCCTTCCGTCTTCTCAAAGTGCGGTTAAAGAATCTTCGCAGGGACAAGCCTCTGAAAAAAGTGTTGATTACCAGTACAACACCTGAGGAGGGCAAGAGCTTCGCTTCCGCTAATTTAGCTTGCACTCTGGCGGCCGGCTCCGGAGAAAAGGTATTGCTGCTCGGAGGGGACCTGAGACGGCCCGCTTTGTTGAAGTTATTCGGCGTGACAGTGAACTCGGGCCTCTGCGAGTATTTACGAGGTGAATGCCGCTTAACTTCAACCGTGTATCGCCTCGAAGGAGCGGGAATCTGGCTTCTTCCGCCGGGCAACTCGGGAAACGATCCTCAGGAGATGATCCAATCGACGGAATTCCCGCCATTCATCGAGCAGCTAGCCGAGTGGTTTGACTGGATCATCATCGATTCTCCGCCGGTACTCCCCCTGGCCGACACAAGCGCCCTGGTTCGGATGGCGGACGGGATACTCCTGGTGACTCGGAAAGATGTCACCGAAAAGCAAAAACTAAAAGCAGGACTGGAACCGTTCGAATCAAACAAACTGATCGGGGCGATTTTAAATTCCTCAGATAGTGCCACCGAGAAAGATTATTACTACTATGGCCGCAAGGCCGCTGCAGCAAAGCGACGGAAGGTCGACCCCGACTTGCCTGTCCTCACTCCAAGGTGATTGTGTTCCCATGTAGATTACGACACGATCGGAATCTGCCGGGACGCCGATCGTCTTCATGCAGGCCCCCCGATCGACCTTACGGGAATCGGCGTTCTAATCGTGTAGCAAATGGCGGTAAAAGGTTTGAACTTCTTGCCATTGTGTTCCGGTGAACAGACTTCCCCCGCGACGAGCAGGATTGCGTTGGTTGTCTTCTCTGCACCGATTTCGTGTAACCGGGTGCATTTCAACGCGTATGCACCGGACCCCCAGAAACGAATTGTTCAGGGAGGAGCGAGTTGTGACCCAGTTTCATGCGAATAATGCTCTAGAGATGGAAGACCTGTCGTCTTCGCCGGTACCTCAAGGTTCAGGCGACGTGCTCAGCGAGAAAATGTTCAAGCGGAAGATCGCTATCGAACGCAAGAGGACTGAGCGCTGCAAGGATCCGTTCCTTTTAATGCTGCTTGAGGCTGACACCCAGTCGGCCGAAAGAAGAAACGGCAACAACCTCGACAACGTTATATGTGCGCTTCTGCCAACTACCAGGGAAACAGATGTCATTGGGTGGTACAAAGACCGGACCATAGTCGGGGTGATGTTTACAGGACTTCCTCCATGCAATAAGAACACGGTGTTGAGCACCATTCTGAACAGAGTCAGCAGCGTGCTGCGCAGTGAATTGACCGTTGAAAAATTCAGTCAAATCAGGATTTCCTTCCATTTCTTTCCGGATGATTGGGACGATGAAAAGCCCGATCGACCAAGCAATCTTGCGCTATACCCGGATTTACAGAGCCTGGAAAAGACCAAGCGTGTTGAGTCCAGCGTGAAACGGATCATCGATGTCATGGGAAGCGCATTGCTGGTGATCGCCTGCGCACCCCTGTTTGCCGTTATTGCTGTGGCCATCAAAGTGTCCTCTAAAGGCCCGGTGTTTTTCAGGCAGCAGCGTGTGGGGCAATATGGCAAGCGCTTCACGTTTCTCAAGTTTCGATCGATGTATGTAGACAACGACCATAGCGAGCACAGAGAGTACGTCACGAAGCTGATTGCGGGGAACGCTGGCCGTATATCTCTGAATGATCGCACCGAGGGAGTATACAAACTAGCCGGCGACCGACGAATTACCCCGATAGGAAGACTCTTGAGAAGGACCAGTCTCGATGAGCTTCCGCAGCTTCTCAATGTCTTATGGGGGGACATGTCGCTTGTGGGGCCCCGCCCCCCCATTCCGTACGAGTTGGCTGCCTATGAGACCTGGCACCGCCGCCGACTACTCCAGGTCAGGCCAGGGATCACAGGACTATGGCAAGTTGAAGGTCGAAATCGCATTCCCTTCGATGACATGGTCCGTTTGGATTTGCACTATGCCACTTGCTGGACCCCATTGCTCGACTTCAAGATCCTGATGCGTACCCCTGGCGCGGTCCTTAAGGGCGCCTACTAAGCTCTGCACGGCCTAACCTGAAAAGCGACGTGGCCCGCAACATCCGTAGCCGGCCAAGGATTGTTACCACACCGCTGTCTGCGACGCGAATTCCAGATTTGCGCCTACGTGAGACATTGCATATTGCAAAACACAATATCGGAGGGAAAGAATCATGTTTCGATTTGGTGTTATCGGTTATGGATATTGGGGACCGAACATCGTCCGCAACCTGCGTAGTCTCAGTTCAGCGGAGATAGTAGCGGTCTGCGACAAGAGCGACGCAAGCCTCCGAAGAGTAAAGCAGGCATACCCTGACCTTCACGTTACATCTGATGCGTCAGAGATCCTGTGCTCGCCAGATATCGATGCGGTGGCAGTAATCACTCCCGTGTGGACACATTTCGAATTGGCCGAACGTGCTCTCAGAAACGGGAAGCATGTCTTCGTTGAGAAACCGTTCACGTCCACATCCCGTCAAGCGGAACAACTGATCGAACTCGCTGACAGAAACGGCCTTACGATTATGGTGGACCATACCTTTCTGTTCACCGGCGCGGTGCGGAAGATTCGAGACCTCATCGACGACGGGACACTCGGGAAGCTCTACTACTACGATTCGATGAGAGTCAACCTTGGGCTGTTTCAACACGATATAGATGTACTGTGGGATCTCGCTCCTCATGACCTTTCCATTGCGGACTATCTAATTGGCCAGCAGCCCGAGGCGGTCATCGCCACCGGTGAGTCGCATCTGAACGGGCACGCAGATGTTGCCTTCATGACTCTTTACTATCCCAACAACGTGATTGCGCATATCAATGTCAACTGGCTGTCTCCGGTGAAAATTCGGACTACCTTGATCGGCGGCGAGAAAAAGATGCTTGTCTGGAACGATCTGGAGGCGGACGAAAAGATCAAGGTGTACGACAAGGGCGTTCAGGTCAGGAACAACGAGGGGGTCTACGATTTGCTGGTCAGCTATCGGTCCGGCGATATGTGGGCCCCCAAGGTCGAGACGAGTGAGGCATTGAAATCGGAGTTGTCGTACTTCATCGACTGTGTCGAACACAGCGAGCGTCCCTTCAATGATGGACTGGCGGGCTTACGGGTCGTCAGAATACTCGAGGCTGCGCAAGGTTCTTTAAAGGCGAAAGGGGAAGCTGTATACGCATGAACGAAAAGCAATGTATCTCCTCGGACGTCAAACTTGGCAAAGATGTGAAGATCTATAACTTTGTCAATCTGTATGGCTGCGAGATTGGGGACTACAGCAAAATAGGGACCTTTGTGGAGATTCAAAAGAACGCGAAGATCGGGAAGAACTGCAAGATCTCCAGCCATACGTTCATTTGCGAGGGTGTGATCATTGAGGACGGCGTGTTTATTGGGCACGGAGTCGCGTTTACCAATGATATATATCCTCGGGCCACGCGAGCAGATGGGGAATTGCAAACCGAGAATGAGTGGATGGTGCAACCAACGATTGTGTGCAGAGGAGCTTCAGTTGGTTCTGGCGTCACCCTCTTGTGCAATTTGCGGGTAGGCGAAAACGCAATTGTGGGCGCAGGGAGCGTTGTCACCAAGGACGTTCCACCCAACGCAATCGTAGCGGGCAACCCTGCGAAGGTGCTGCGATACATCCAGGCAAGTCTGGAGGATGCCAATGTCGATGCCTCACACTGTTCCATTCCTTGATCTCGTTGCGCCGCATGTTGCCTTAGAGCAGGAACTCATGGGCGTATTCCGTCAAGCATTGTGTACTGCGGGGTTTATCGGTGGACCCATGGTGGAGGAATTCGAAAGAGCCTTTGCCGAGTTTTGTGGTACACGGCATGCGGTCGCAGTCGGTAGTGGTACAGACGCGCTTCGATTCGCTCTGATAGCCTCGGGAATTCGCCATGGCGAGGTGGTGCTTACCGTCCCGAATACATTTATCGCTACTACTGAGGCGATATCCCAGGCGGGGGCTCTCCCCGAATTTGTGGATATTGATGAAAGGACCTATAACCTTTCAGTAGAAAAGTTGCAGGATTATTTAGAGAATCAATGCACAAGAGACAGATTAGGAAGATTAGTCAGTAATCGCAGCAACCGGCCAGTAACTGCGATTGTTCCAGTCCACCTTTACGGCCAAATGGCCGATATGGATGGAATCCTTGGTTTGGCAGAGGCCTACGGTCTGATGGTGATTGAAGATGCCTGCCAGGCGCATGGCTCTGAATACTTCTCACAGAAACTGAATCGGTGGATGAAAGCCGGAACGATGGGCCGCGCGGCTGCTTTCAGCTTCTATCCGGGTAAGAACCTTGGAGCGTGCGGTGAGGGCGGTGCGGCTGTGACGAACGATCTGGAGATTGCCGGCAACATCAGAATGCTGCGCGATCACGGCCAAGCGGAGAAGTATTATCACGACGTAGAGGGCTACAACGGCCGCCTAGATGCGATACAAGCAGGGATACTGACGACGAAGCTCTCACATTTGAAAGAGTGGAATACGCAGCGGCGGGAACGAGCTGCCGAGTACAACCGATTGCTGGCGGACAACGACGCAATTATTTGTCCCCAGGAGCCTTCCTGGTCAAAAAGTGTATATCACCTCTACGTAGTTCGCACTGGTGATCGAGATGCGATGATGAAGCACCTGAAGACGAAAGGAATTGGTACAGGAATCCATTATCCCATCCCTCTGCACATGCAGAAGGCGTATTCATGGCTCCATTACCGGCCCATGGATCTGCCAGTCGCACGGCGTATTGCAGCCGAGATTGTCTCGCTACCGATGTTCCCGCAATTGACACTCGCGCAGCAGGCAACGGTAGCACGCGAGGTCAAGGAATTCACGGAAATGGTAGTGAAGAGGCGCTCCGTGCAAGGAGAACTAGCTGTGGCATCAGCCGCAAAAGCCGTGTGAAGATTGCTTCGGCATCGAACGAACTTCAGTTCGGCACGATCAAAGATTTAGCCAAGAAGGAGATTGAGTACATCGTGAAACATAACCAGACAGTGATCGTCCTTGGGCTTGGGGAAGTTGGCAGGCCGCTGTTCGATATCATTTCGGCTCGACATCCGACATTGGGAGTGGATGTGGAGCCGCCGCAAGAGATACCGGGCAACATAGATGTAATGCATGTCTGTTATCCGTTCCACATTCGTGATTTTCTCGGAGAGACGGCTCGCTACATCGAGACATTCAAGCCAAAGGTGACTGTGATCAATAGTACGGTGGCTATAGGCACAACCCGGAAGATTAGCGAAATGACCGGAGCTGCGTTGGCGCATAGTCCAGTGCGTGGGAAACACGCGCGGATGCGGGATGAGATTTACCAATACAAGAAGTTTGTCGGAGCGGCTGATTCAGCTACGGCGCACGAGGCGGCGGATCACTTCGCATCGGTTGGGCTTCGGACCCAGATTCTCTCTTCTCCGGAAGCAACGGAACTGGCGAAACTGACGGAGACGACCTACTTTGGCCTGATGATTGCGTGGGCACAGCAGGTGGAGAGATATTGTGATGCTCTGGGCGAGGATTACAGCGAAATCGCCTCTTTCTATGACGAGATCAAATTCTTTCCACCGGTTAAGTATTTTCCTGGCGTCATTGGCGGTCATTGCGTTATGCCGAACATCGAAATCCTGCGCAAGTTTGCACCGTCTGACATTCTCGAAGCGATCAAGGCCTCTAATGAGATGAAGGTTGAGCGCGACAAAAACAAGCAGGAAAAACTCAGCCCCCAGGGGATCGCGGTCTAGAGCCAGTCTCATAAATGGGCAGAGCGCGAAGCGGTGTCGTTCTGTAGATGCTCGTAAAGCACGTCAGAAGTTCGGACACAAAATGACTGAAACTCTGTGGTCAGAGACCTAGTTCGGAAGAATGAATATGATCCACGCAACACAAAGCCGAGATAGCGCAGTTCGGATTGCTGGGGAAGCGGAGGAAGACTCGTCGCCCCTGTCCGCGGAATTCAATCATTTCGCTTCCTCACTGGCCGGGAAGCGAGCGGGAATGGTGGTCTTTTCTACCTATCCGTGGGATCCGCGACCGCGCCGGGCGGCGGAAGCGCTCCTTCAGGAGGGCATGAGCGTCGATCTGATCTGCGAGGTCGGAAAGGGACTTCCCCGCAGGGAGCGAAAAGGCGCGCTCAACATCACTCGGCTTCCCATAGTCCATCGGCGCGGGGGGATTCTTTCTTACGCCTATCAATACTCTTCGTTCATTCTTCTTTCTGCTTTTCTCTTTGCCTCGCGCATGTTGAGGCATAGATACGACCTGATTTATGTCCATAACATGCCGGATATTCTGGTTTTGAGTGCCCTGTGCCCGAAACTGTTGGGCGCGAAGGTGATTCTCGATCAACACGATCCCATGCCCGAGCTGATGATGACAATCCTGGGCCGGTCAGAGTCGAGTTTTGGCGTGCGAATGATTCGCAAGCTGGAGAAGTTGAGCTTTACCTGCTCGGATTCCATCATCACGGTGAACGAGGCCTGCAGAAAAATATTTGCCGCCCGCAGCTGCCGTGCAGAAAAGATCAGCGTGGTGATGAACACTCCGGATGGTAAGATCTTTCCCTATCGCGCGGCACGTTCCTATGCACCCCGCGCGGACAACCAGCCATTCGTGATTATGTATCACGGCTCATTGGTAGAGCGAAACGGTCTGGAGCTGGCTGTGGATGCGTTGGCGCTGATTCGCCAGAAGATCCCGACTGCGGAACTGCGGGTCTTCGGAGGCGACGCGCCATATCTCCGCCGGGTTATGGAGAAGGTAAACCGTCTGGGTCTGGAAAAGCAGGTTCGTTATCTTGGCCCAAGGAAACCGGAAGATATGGTTCGCGAGATCGAGAGCTGCGATGTGGGCGTGATTCCCAATCAGCGCAACACGTTTACCGATATCAATACACCGACTAGGATCTTCGAATATCTGGCGCTGGGCAAACCGGTAGTTGCTCCGAATACGCCGGGAATTCGAGACTATTTCGCGCCTGGTTCTCTTTATTTCTTCGATTCAGGAAGTGCCGAGCAACTCGCAGCACAGATCGTGGAGGTTTATGCGGATCCGGTTCGCGCTTCTGCAATCACAGAACGGGGCCAAGTGGTTTACCGGGAGCACGAGTGGGTTATTGAGCGGCGGCGACTTGTTGATTTGGTTCGGGATCTCCTTAACAACAACGGGAGTCGGAGGGATGGCGCTCTCGCCTGATCGTTGAGCGAAGGACCTGACGGCATTATCCCAGAGATGTGAGTTCGCCGAGTCTTAAACAATGATTGGCGTAGTTGCAGACAAAAGCCGTATCGCAGTGATCCGCGAGTTCTTTGAGCTATTCAAGACCCCGTGGGAAAGCTGCGAACCTCAAAAGTATTATGACGTACTGGTTTGCGATGAAACGTGCAATCTAGAAGGTGTAACAGCTGGGCTCATCGTAATATTTCGCAAATACGATGTCCATGCGACATCGGTCAGCGCAGTTGGCAGCAGGCCCTCCCGAGAGGATTGCCATTATGTTCTGTACCAAGGCACACGGATTCCGATTTACGGCGGAGTTACGACATTTTCCGCCAACGGGATCTCTTCGATACAAGAGGCGAACTCGTTGCAGCCGGCCGCATATCGAGAAGACGGAGCACAGACGATCCTGGGTGTTGGATACGATCTATTTGTTGAAGTCGAGACTCTCCTTACGGCAGGGCAGCCAGCGTGTAATGCATCTCTGCCGACTCTCGAATGGCATATTCGTATTCTCCGTGAACTCATCGTGCGCAATGGAGTGAGGCTAATTGAGATCCCGCCGGTGCCGGACGGAGCCCGAATGATCGCGTGTTTGACGCACGACATTGATCACCCAGCAATTCGGTTGCACCGCTGCGACCGCACCGTACTGGGTTTCCTATACCGCGCGTTGGTGCAATCTCCAATCCGCTTGCTTCAAGGGCGAATGCCAATTAATAACATGCTTGATAACTGGTTGGCAGTCCTGAAGCTTCCATTCGTTTTGTTGGGCATGGCCGATGATTCTTGGCGCAGATTTGACGGCTACCTGAAGTATGAACAAGATATGCCGTCGACGTTTTTTGTGATTCCGTTCAAGGGTGATCCGGGCCAACCGGGACATCGCCAGGCAGGGAAACGCCGCGCTGCTGCTTACGGTGCTCGCGACATAGAAACTGAGCTCCGAAAACTAATGTCTGCAGGGTGCGAGGTTGGGCTTCACGGACTGGACGCCTGGCATGATCCGGTCAAAGGCCGAATGGAGCTCGATGAGATTCGTCGAGTAACCGGCATTCAGAAGCTTGGAGTACGAATGCATTGGCTATATTTCCATTCTGAAACGCCGGACAGTCTCGATCTTGCAGGGGCCGAGTACGATTCCACGGTGGGGTATAACGAGACCATCGGCTTTCGATCTGGTACGACTCAGGTGTACAAGCCGCTCGGAGCGAGGCGGCTCCTTGAATTACCACTTCACATCATGGATACGGCACTATTCTTCCCGGCGCATCTGCACCTCAAGCCTGACGATGCCGATCGACGGATTCATGAGATTCTGAACCGGGTGGAGGAATGCGGCGGTATCGTAACGATCAATTGGCATGACAGGAGTATCGCGGCCGAGAGGCATTGGGAACAAACGTACATACGGATACTGGATAACATCAGGAGCCGGAGCGTGTGGACTGCCAGCGCCAAAGACATAGTTCGGTGGTTCGGAGTTCGCCGCGCGGTTCGATTCGAAACCATTGATGGAATAGAAGTGCCGCGACTGGAGGATAATGCGCTCCCGGACGATATGCCAGGTTTGCTGCTGCGCGTTCATTCTGGGAGCGGGAGTGGCTGGACCGATATACCTCTGGCGAATTGCTCCGAAAAGAATACCGCTCAGAACGCGGCGGAGAAGCATGCCTTTGTCAACTAGATCCGATCCAGAAGTTCGGGAGACTGCCGTACTCTCGGTTCTAATCGTGAGTTGGAATTGCAGGCAGATGCTTGCGAACTGTCTCGACTCCCTGCGCGATGAATTGTCTTTGTATCGACACGAAATCGTGGTGGTTGATAATGCCTCAAGCGACGGCACTGCGGAGATGATTCGGCGCGATTACCCAGATGTGGTGTTCATCGAGAGCGGAGCAAACCTTGGTTTCGCTACAGGAAATAACATCGGCTTGCCGGTTCTGAAAGGAAAATACATCTTCCTCATCAACCCCGATGTAGTTGTGGCAAGAGGCTGTTTTAGCAGGATGCTGCAATACCTGGAGAAACATACAGAAATCGGCATGATGGGGCCGCAGATTGTGGGCGCCGACGGGGGGATTCAGCGTTCATGTATGCGAGAACCGACGCTGTGGAACCAGTTCTGCCGAGCACTCGCATTAGACAGATTCGCTAAGCGATCCCGGACCTTTGCGGGATACCTGATGGGTGATTTTCAACACGATGTCATTCGCGAAGTAGAGATTCTCAATGGATGCTTTTGGTTATTGCGGCGGGAAGCACTTGATCAGGTAGGCTTGTTCGATAGCCGCTTTTGGATGTACGGAGAGGATCTTGACTGGTGTCACCGTTTCCGCGCAGCCGGTTGGAAAATCGTCTTCTTTCCGCAAGCTCAGGCTGTGCACTACGGAGCCGGGAGTAGCAAACAGGCGTCATTAGCCTGTTATGTTCAGATGCAACGCGCAGATCTTCAGTATTGGCGCAAATATCACGGTTCGCTGTCTTCGTGGGTCTACTGGATGTTGCTTGTCAACTTCCACGTCATGCGCTCCATATTCTACGCTGGCCACTCTGTTGTGATGCCTCAAGCTAAGACGTCGTGGCTAGGAGTGAAGAAGCACCTTCGTTCGATTGCGCTCCTCATGAATTTGGGGAGCCTCAGAGTTCTGCTATGTCGATAATTGCCGATTCAGGACGCCTCCTTGAGCAGTCCCCATCTATGCCGGATGAGGCACATTCCTACGTCCTCTTGACGGCTGCTCATAATGAAGAAGCCTATATCGGTCAGGTTATAGAGTCAGTACTCGCTCAGACGATGCGTCCGGCGAAGTGGGTAATCATCAGCGACAGCTCTACGGATCAGACTGATGAGATTGTTCGATCCTATTCAAGCAGATGGGATTTTATCGAATTCCTTCATGTTACCCAGGATAAAGCACGTGGAACTCCATCCAAAGTCAATGCGTTACGCTTTGGGTTTCCAAAACTGAACGGAACTAGATACAGTTTCATTGGAAATCTGGATGCCGACGTCACTCTCCCCTCAAATTATTATGAAGGCTTGCTAAGGCAATTCGGTCGAGACCGCAAATTGGGAATCGGCGGCGGCGCGATATGCGAACGTAAAAATGGCCATTTTATACCGCGAACATCCAACCGCCGCAATTCAGTCGCGCATGCAGCCCAGCTAATCCGCCGCGAATGCTTTGAGGATATCGAAGGATACCTTCCGCTCAAGTATGGTGGCGAGGATTGGTGTGCAGAAGTTAGTTCAAGAATGAAAGGGTGGAGCACTCAAACTTTCTCAGAGTTGAGGGTCCGGCATCTCAGGGTAACGGGAGGCTCTAATCAATGGCATAAACGCTTCTTCCGAGAGGGCCGGGCGGATGGTTCTTTTGGGAGCGACCCAATTTTCGAATTCCTCAAATGCTTGAGGCGCGTAAACGAGAGACCGATCGTACTTGGAACTCTCGCGCGGCTGGCAGGGTTTTGGTGGTTCATCGCCACACGAGAGCGCTTGGCTATCCCCAGGGATGTCGCTCAATTTCTTCGTCAAGAGCAACGAGCGAGAATGCGGCGGTTGCTTTCGCTTTAACGCCTTTAGCTTCAACGAGCCGGAGTGAGCACCGCAGGGTCACAGCACCGAGCGAGCAGGTTTTGTTGCGGCTACGGCGAAAACAGGGGGAATTGAGGGGAATTTCGACGATTGCGGAGGCACACGCTCGATGGGGCAACAACGGGATTGGTCACGCCCTTCAGCGCACGATGGGTAATGGTAGGGTACCCTTTCTCGCGCGGTTCTTCTCCGGCTCGCCCCTGTGGATCCTGCGCCGTCTTCTGTACCCCAAAAGCTATGTTTCCGATATTAAAGGACTTAGTGGCGATCAGATCATCGGAGTCGATATTCGGATCACCTCAGGCAACGCGTAATCTCAGTAATGCATCTCAAAATCAGGTTCTCAAATTACCGCTCTCATGCTGACCACGGTGTTACTTAGGCAATCTTCTACAGTAACCAACTTATAGGCAATCGGACGCCCCAATTGTTCTGCGGCCTAATTGAATCCCTGCGTGGCTTTTGTTGCTTGGACATTTGCTGAGGTAAGGCAAGTGAACGATGTCCTGTGTGCAACGGGACGCCTCGAGGTGAGCGTGTATGAAGAAGTTCATATTTTTGTCGATTGTGGCACTCCTAACTTTTTATCCGACGCGCAGTTTTGCTACCAATTGGTACGTTGATTCTGCGGCTTCAGGATCTAACAATGGCACGTCCTGGGCAAATGCCTGGACCTCACTCTCTGGCATCTCTTCTTCAGTAGCCCCCGGTGACACTGTATATATCAGCGGTGGAACGACATCCCAGACCTACAAGGTGTCTGGTTGGACACCGCGCAGTGGAAATTCAAGCGGTGTCATCACCTACCAGGTGGGGCAGGATGCTGGACACAACGGAACGGTGATCTTTAGCGGGGGGACAAACTGGCTATCTGGCGCATTTCAATACGTCACCATCAGCGGAGATGTGAATAACGATGGGCGATACCACATACAAGTGCAGAATTATAGCGACTTTGTGTGGCTGGCCACCAGTGGAACCGTTTCCCATGTAATCTTGCGCCGGGTGTGGTTCGTGGCAGCGAAAGCCGGTATCCGCTTTGCGGGAGCAACCACCAATGCTGTTGAATTCGACTCAATAAAAATGGACAAGGTATACTACGGCTCCAATGGTTGGGCCGATGATATGATTTTCGGCTTGGCTGGCAATGCATTTGGCACCAACTCGATCCATGATTCCGACTTCTCAATTCAAGCCAATTCCTCTGATTCAGCATGGGGCGATGATGGACTGAAGTGGCCGAGTGGACTTTCATTCTATCGAAATCACGTCAAGGTGAACCTCACATCGGCATATCCGCAGGGGGGTGGAGCGCAGCATTCAGATATATTCCAGATGGGTGGTAATTATATGAAGATATACGACAACGTATTTGAAGATGTTGGCGAATCCATCATTTACCAAGACAATTTCGATCAGGTCGCCAATGTCAAAGGCGTCTATATTTACAATAACCTCTTCGTAAATTCTCATGCTCCTGGCAGTGATGTCGCGCGCGGCATTGACATTCAGCCCGAAAGCGGAGGGGTGGGAACCACCTTTACAGATGTGATTATCGCCAACAATGATTTCATTGATTGGACACGTGGTGTCTTTCTTGTCAGGTTCGACCAGATCAGTAGCTGTACGAATTGCCTTGTCGAGAACAATATCGCATACAACAGTCCTATCGGCTATGCCACCAGCACTGTGCCTGCTGTTGTTGTCTCGAACAACGTAACAGGAAGTGTGAATTTCGTGGCATACGCTCAGTTTGCTGCAGCTACGAACGACTTGCACCTAACTTCTGATAACCCGACTGTTATAGGTCAAGGACTCAATCTCTCCAATTATTTTACGACCGATAAGGATAACAATGTCCGCGCGTCCACTGGCGGATGGGATATAGGCGCATACGCGTCCGGGAGCAAACTGGAACCTCCGACTGGGCTAACTGGTGTAGCGAAGTGAACGAATAGACGAGAGACTGTGTGCGCAGGGACCTCAGGCGCAACTTGGCGTCTCTGCGCGAGAGTCCCTGTGGTGTGGCGCCAACGGTTCTACTCAGCAGCGACCGGTAGTGATTGGGATTTGCGTGGAACTAACCTTTGCAATCGCACGTAACAACGTAGAGGTGCTTCGCGCAAATACCCTTGCCTCTCCATGTCTGAATCACACATGTGTGGTCAAGACCCTGATTCAGTCCGATTTCGCATCTGCGGCCCTTGCTTACAACGATGCGTTGGATAAGAGCGTTACCGACCTCGTGGTCTTTGCCCATCAGGATCTATTCTTTCCTGAAAACTGGATTGACAGGGTCATAGACTCCGTTAACTTTCTGAACGCAACAGATCCCTCATGGGGTGTCTTAGGCTGTTTCGGCGTCAGTGCGGCAGGGACCCACCACGGAAGGATCTATTCTGCAGGGTTGGGCACCATTGGCACTTCAATTGATCAACCCACGTGCATTCAGACGCTCGACGAGATTGTCCTGATCATGCGCAAGTCTTCCGGCCTGAGGTTTGACAATGCACTGTCAGGATTCCATTTTTATGGCGCCGACATTTGTATGCAGGCGAGTGAACGGGGTATGAGAAGCTACGCCATACCCGCGTTTTGTGTTCACAATACGCAGATGCCTTTGGTTTTGCCGCCAGAATTCTATCAGTGCTACTGGCAGTTCAAGCGTAAGTGGTGGCATCGGCTTCCGATCCACACCAGTTGCATAAAGGTGACGAAATTCGACCGCGAACTCTGGCTGCGCAGGCTGCGAGAGACGTATATTGCCCACATTGTGAAGCGACGGCCCAAGGTGACTCGTCTCGCGGATCCTGGAAGCATATTAAAGATGGGGATAGATAGATGAAGCAGAGTATTCATAAATGTGATGTCCTGTATCGCATAGAGGCCCTCTAACTCTTCCACTTATACAAATTGCCGGGCAGACCATCAGCACATCCGGCATAAAGGATACGAGGAATGCGCGTATCGAATCCTCTTGGGCCGCTCTGCGAATTGGCTGGAACGTGCTGACGCTTCAGCTCTTCTGCACAAGAACCGCTCTCACTCAACCTCGATTTAGTCAGTAGTAATCTCGTTCGGAATTCCCGCAAAGGTAGATCATTCTGTGGAGCCTAAGGATCTAAGATTCGGGGGCGGGGCCGCGGCCACTATGCTGCATCCTCTCGTTGCCGTGGCCCTACTCGTCACCATTGTTCTCATCTTGGTGTGGCCACGAAGGCGCGTGATCATTCCGTGGCTCCTGCTTGTATTTCTTACTCCTGTGAGCCAGGTGATTGTTCTAGGCGGGGTCCATTTTACGATTTATCGCATTGCTATTATTTTTGGACTGATTCGCCTCGCGCTAGCCGGCCGGCAGGAAGGCGAGCGCCGTCTAGCAGGCGGTTTTACGCGTATCGACTGGGCGTTTACGCTCTGCATGATTGCACTTTTTGTCGCATTTTGTTTTCAGTGGATGGTGGAAGCGGCAGTTATAAAGGCTTGCGGAAATTTACTGGACGCTCTCGGAGGCTATTTTGTTCTGAGGTATCTGATTCGGGACGGCAGAGATGTTCGACGGGCGGTAAAGGTTCTTGCGGTCATCGCACTTGTCGAGGGAGTGTGCATGCTGAATGAGCTAATTTCCCACCGGAACATTTTTGGACTTCTCGGCAGCACGTGGCTGGTCTCTTTCCGCGATGGAAAGCCGCGAGCGATGGGTTCGTTCGCGGTGTACCTCACTGCCGGCGTCTTTGGTGCGACGCTGGTGCCTCTGCTGGTCTGGTTATGGGGGGAGGGAAAGAAATCAAGGCGGTTTGCCATCGCGGGGCTGGTCGGCGCCACATTAATGACCATTACTTGCAACTCCAGTACGCCAGTGCTGGCCTACGGAGCGGGCATTGCTGCGCTTTGCTTCTGGCCAATGCGGGGGAGGATGCGCGAGTTTCGATGGGGTGTAGGGTTCACCGTAATAGGCCTGCACCTCATCATGAAGGCCCCGGTCTGGGCTCTCATCCAACGTATAGATCTCACCGGAGCTTCCACTGGTTACCAGCGCTACCAGCTGGTAAATCAGTGCATCCTTCACTTCAGTGACTGGTGGCTCATGGGGGTAAAGGACTATAACACTTGGGGATTTGACATGTGGGACCTGTCAAACCAATATGTGCGCTTGGCCGTGACCGGGGGCCTTGGGGCGCTAGTGACGTTCATCCTCGTGATCTCCCGCAGCTTTAGCCGGCTTGGAACTGCCCGGCGGCGTACCGACGGTGGGCGAAGGAAGCAGTGGTATTTCTGGTGCCTCGGCGCAGCCCTGATGGCCAACGTTGTTGCCTACTGCGGAGTTGAATATTTCGATCAGATGCAGTTTGCCTGGTATGCACTTCTGGCAATGATTGTGGCTGCGGTTTCAGAAGTAGGGAAGGGCACCGGAAAAAGCACTGATGCCAAGCCCGCCACGGAGGATCAGGCTGTGGAGGCTGAACCTGAAAGAGAACTAGTGGCTGCACAAAACTGACAGAGTGACCAGCGTTTCAGAATCCATTGAGGATTGGAGAATCACAATGCACACCCCGAAGGTTAGCATAGGTTTGCCTGTTTACAACGGAGAGAACTTTCTGGCCGAAGCCATCCAGTGTGCTCTGGCGCAGACATTTACCGATTGGGAGTTGATTATCTGCGACAACCAATCAACCGACAGCACCATGGATATTTGCCGTGACTTTGCGGAACGCGACAGTCGCATCCGCGTATATCAAAATGAACGCAATATGGGAGTAGCCTATAGCTACAACAGAGTGTTTTCGCTCTCACGCGGCCAGTACTTTAGATGGGCAACTCACGATGATCTGTTTGAACCGGAATTCATCGAAAGCTGCCTCGAGGTACTTGAAGCCGACAGTGATGCGGTGTTGGTATTTCCCACGATCTGTTATGTGGACGCCGCCCGCCGGCAACTGCGGAGACAAGGTTCTGAACTCTCTGTCCTGGGCCCGACAGCCGAGGCGCGAGCGCGCAGATTCCTCGCGTTGGGGGCGCAAGGGCACGATATCTATTGGGCGCTTTACGGTTTGATCCGACGCGAAGTGCTGCAACAGGCCCCCGTAATCGGACTATACAGCGGTTCAGATCAAGTTATGGTCCTTGAAATCGCGCTTCGTGGCAACTTGCGCCAGATTGACAGGGATCTGTTTTTCCGGCGCGAGCACCCTATGGCCTCTACCGTGAGAAGGGGTTGGAGCCTCAGGGAGAAGGCACAATTCGTTAATGCAGACGATAAGCGCAGGATGCTGTGGCCGAACTGCCGACTGTTGAAGGAGTATTTGAATTGCGTGAACTCGAGCTCCATTACAGGTTGGGGTAAAGTGAGATGTACCATTGCGGTTCTACACCGGTTCTCCGCGTATTGGAGACTATTCGTCGAAGAGGCGATATGTTCCCCATACGAGGCGCTCCTATCAGTTACCAAGGGATCTGGCAGGATGCTGAAAGGCGCTGCCGTTCGTCGCTGATTTGCTCTTTGTTGCTCAATGATAATGATTCTGCAGCTCAAGACGTGTAGTCTCACTGCCCTGCATACCGTTTCTTCGGCTCGCAAAGAAACTACAGCCCAATCAGGATGCTGCTGGATTCGAATCCACTTTCGCATCCGCATCAGATTGTAAGCTGCCGCAGCGAACGTAAAGATCCGTCCCACTTTCAATAGCCGCGATATTTCAGTTTACGCAGCAGTGCGCCGCTCTTCATTCCGCAGAAGCACTGCTCGATGCATTTTCTCTTCTGCTGGTGGCATAACCGGCGTGCCGCCGTGGTGCCCACAGGGCATTTGTGGCAGGAATAAGCATAAACCCCAAGGAGCCGCATCATGAGCGGACTGGATACTGCAACCATCGTGAGACGCCATGTTCCGAGCGAGCCGCCGCGCGCGGATTCAATCGCTGACCGAAATCGCAGTCGTGTCTCTGCAACTACATGGAGGGTCAGTATCTTCGGGAATTTCGGGACTGGCAACACTGGAAACGAGAGTACTCTCCAAGCGATTCTGTATCAGCTTCGCCAACGTTTTCCGAACGCCGAGGTCACGTGTATCTGTGCCGATCCAGAGGTAGCAGCAAAAGCTTACAACATCAAAGCGGTTTCCACCTGCGCTTATGTAGTCAGGCCGTGGGCGCATCGAAATGCGCTGATGCGACTGGTTCGGAAGGCTCTTGTGGGAATACCAAGCGAGCTCTATCGATGGTTTCAATGCTTCAAAACGCTACGTGGCACCGACTTACTAATTGTCCCTGGCACGGGACTGCTCAACGATGCGTATGGCGTTTGGAACAATTGGGGTCCGTACAGCCTGTGCAAGTGGTCACTCGCAGCAAAACTTACGGGCTGCAAAGTGATGTTCGTGAGCGTCGGCGCCGGGCCGCTGTACAGCCGCCTGGGTAGACTCTTCGTGAAGACGTCGCTTTCATTGGCAGAGTTCAGGTCGTATCGTGACGTATCTACGCAGGAATACCTTAAAAGCATTGGATTTGTGAGGGAGAATGACCGGATTTACCCGGACCTTGTTTTTGGATATCCGGAAACCCTCATACGGCGTCAAGCCAAACCGCGCACGGGCAGGAAGACTGTGGGGATTGGTTTGATGGAATATGCGGGCAAATATAGCGTAGCCAGACCAAGCACGGAGGTTCAACGCCGTTATTTGGAATCGCTACTAGACCTTTCGACGTGGCTGCTTGGGCGTGGTTACGATCTGCGTTTGCTTATCGGGGATACCTGCGATATTGCCGTTGCGGAGGAACTCAGAGAATTACTGAAAAGGCGGTTCCCGGAGAGTGCGGCCGGACGTGTGATCGCCGAACCTGCAACGACCGTGGATCAATTGTTAGCACAGCTTGCTGATACTGACATGGTAGTTGGCACCCGATTTCACAACGTCCTCTGGTCGTTGCTCTTTAACAGACCAGTCATTGCGATCTCCTTCCACCATAAGTGCACCTCACTGATGAGCTACATGGGACTCGAGGAGTATTGCCAGAATATCAACGATGTGGGTTCGGAGTGGCTTATCGAACGGTTCGGTGATCTGGAACGAAACACAGAGAGAGTGAAAGCCACCATGGCAGAGAGGGTATCGGAGTTCCGGTCACGATTGGATGAGCAATACGATCTTCTCTTTGAAGGAATGCTCCGGGAGCGGAGAAGCGGCGGAGAGAAGTACCTCAATGAGCCGGTGAACAAGATTGCCCGATAGGGAGGAGGTAAACACTCTTATGTACATATACACGCATTCGCACTTACCGTCGTTTACTGGAACTGGCGCTGAGGGGTACTCCTTTGGGCCGCTTCGGCAGAAGGATGTCGATATGTATTATATCGAGTCTGAAAAAGGGCACGATACGTTCGTAGTCAGCAGACAGTTCACACGTACATACTACGTAATCAGCGGCTCCGGGAATTTCACTATAGACCAGCACAGATATGAAGTAAGTCCAGGCATGCTGATAGAGGTTCCATCAAAGGTGGAGTTTTCGTATTCCGGGAAGATGACGATGATTGGGTGGGGGCGCCGGCAGCGCTGGTCGATGGGCAATGATAGGCATACAAGATGGAACCCAGCTGTGACTTGTCGGAGAGGGGACGACGGCTTACCTGGCCGCGTGCCGTGGTTAACACGACTGGTTCGATTTACGATTGCGGGTAAATCTCCGGTTGGCCTTTACATGCGGGTTAACAAGAGATTGTGGCGCCGTATGCCTTCGTCCGTGATGGATCTAAAACCTATCCGTTTATACGGGAAATGTGTGCACACTCTGGCGCGAATCCGAGGCGGAAGGGCGCAAGCATTCAATACGTGTTTTCTTCGTAACCGGCCAGAGCTGGAACTCATTCGCCGACTGCTGGATACGAAGAGCAGAGGTGCGAACTTGAGGGTAGCGGTTCTCGGCTGCAGCATGGGGCCGGAGGCGTATTCAGTTGCCTGGAGAATGCGGTCAGCGCGCCCGGACTTGAACCTGAGCATCGTTGGAGTTGATATTTCACCGCACGCCGTGGCAACAGCACAAAGAGGGGTGTATTCGACCACGAGCGAGGATTTTGCAGGGGCGGGCGTATTTCAGCGCCTGTCGGAGGAAGAGAAAGAGGAGCTTTTTGATTTTGATGGAGAGCTTGCGACAGTGAAGCCGTGGATTCGAGAAGGGATGACATGGCGGGTAGGCGACGTGGGCGAGCCAGAACTCCTGGAGGCTCTCGGGCCTCAAGACATCGTTGTGGCGAGCAATTTTCTCTGTCATATGGTTCCCTCTGAGGCAGAAAGATGCTTGCGCAACATAGGGCGCCTCATTAGTCCCTATGGACACCTATTTGTTTCAGGGATTGATCTGGAGGTGCGAACCAGGGTCGCAAGTGAGTTGGGATGGGAACCGGTTCAGGAGTTACTCGACGAAATCCACGAGGGGGATCCAATTCTGAGGGTTCACTGGCCGTGGCATTATACCGGTCTGGAACCGCTGGACAAGAATAGATCTGACTGGAGAATCCGCTACGCAGCCGTGTTCAGGGTGGGAGCTAAGGAGCAGGTACCGAACATGGCATGCGAGGAAGAATTGGCAGTGGCCGCCGATCGACGGTAGCGGATAAATGAAAGATCTCAAAGAAAGAACAATTCGCGGTGGTTTCGCGCGACTTTCGGCGCAGGGAGTTAATCTTGCGGTGAGTATCGGCTCCTTAATGGTGCTCGCCAGGCTGCTTGGGCCGGAAGAGTACGGGATAGTCGGAATGGTCACAGCCTTTACAGGGATCCTGGGACTGTTCCGTGATTTTGGCCTTTCCACCGCTGCCGTTCAACGGCCGACTCTATCCGACGAAGAGGCCTCGACGTTGTTCTGGGTCAATCTGCTGTTCGGCGCATTGTTAACTCTGTTGACTATTGGCTTGGCGCCGGCCATAGCCGCCTTTTACCACGATCATCGCCTGGTGGGCGTAACAGATGTGGTCGCAACCGGGTTTTTGTTTAATGCTGCCGGCATCCAGCATGGCGCACATCTGCAGCGCCAGATGCGCTTTACTACATTGGCAGCGTTATACACTGCGGGCGCGGTTGCCAGCGCCATCGTTGGCATCTGCTCGGCGTTGGCTGGTCTTGGATACTGGGCTCTGGTGGCTATGAATGTTAGTACACCGCTGGCGATTACTATAGGTTGCTGGATCGCCGCTGCCTGGATTCCGCGAATGCCGCGAAGGGGTATTGGGCTCCGATCTATGATGCGCTTCGGCGGTACAGTGACCCTAAATGGAGTGATTGCCTACATTGGGTTTAATAGCGATAAAGTTCTGATGGGGCGCTTTTGGGGTTCGGCTGCACTGGGCATCTACGGAAGGGCATACAACCTTATTAATTATGCCACCAGCAACCTGAACACAGCCGCAGGCGAGGTAACATTTTCGGCATTGTCGCGCCTCCAAGACCAACCTGTACGGTTTCGGAACTATTTTCTTAAGGCCTACTCTTTAGTTTTGTCGCTGACTCTGCCAGTTACGGTTGCGTTCGCCTTGTTTTCAAACGACGTGATCCACGTTGTCCTGGGGCCGAAATGGCTGAGCGCCGTGCCGATACTTCGCCTGCTTGCACCCACGACACTGGCTCTAGCAGTTATCACCCCTATGGGCTGGCTGATGTACTCGCTCGGGTTGGTCGGGCGCAGTTTGAAGCTCTCATTCATTTTCACCCCACTAATTATTTCCGGCTATGTGATTGGACTGCCCTATGGACCCCAAGGTGTAGCGCTCGGCTACTCGGCGATGATGCTGCTGTGCGCCATTCCACTTACTGCGTTCTCTGTGCGCGGTACGCCAGTTAAGTTACGGGACGTTTTGCTGACTAGCGTGCCGCCGTTAGCCTCGGCTATCGTAGCGGGCGGGTTGGCAGCGGCGGTGCGTATGGTTCTCGGCAGTACCTTGTCGTCCTTTCCGCGCCTAATACTCGAATCTGGAGCTTTCCTGGTTGTGTATTTGGTCATACTTCTCTACGTAGCAGGCCAGAAAGCGCTCTACATGGACCTGCTTCGGAGCTTGACTGGGCGGGCACCGCTCCAGGACGACGCGTGCGTCGGATGCGAGTAGTCATGGAGAACAGGAAGGAAAAGGTTGCGGAGCAACTGAGATGCGTAGTGAACCGGGGCGGCAAGTTAGCCGCTCCGATACCCAAGAGGTAAGGGGATTCTAAGCGAGGTTAGGAGATATGCGATGAAAGTGGTTCTCTTTTGTGGCGGATATGGGATGCGGCTTAGAGGTTATGCCGACGACATTCCCAAACCCATGGTCGAGATCGGAACCAGACCGATTCTGTGGCATCTGATGAAATATTACGCCCACTTCGGGCACAAGGAATTCATCCTTTGCCTGGGCTATAAGGGGAATGTGATCAAGGACTATTTCCTGCACTATGACGAGGCAGTGTCGAACGACTTTGTCTGGTCACACGGCGGAAAACAGCTTCAGTTTATCAATCGCGACATCGATGATTGGACTATCACATTTGTTGATACGGGTGCCAACGCCAACATCGGCGAGCGCCTTAAAGCGGTGGAACCGTACTTGCAGGGCGACGATATGTTCCTGGCTAACTACGGCGATGGTCTGAGCGATGTGGATCTCTCCGAGATGATCGAATCCTTTCACCGCAGTGATGCCATTGCGTCGCTGTTGGTGGTTCAGCCTGCAGCCAGCTTCGATATGGTGCACCTGGGAGCCGGAGGAGGTGTCGATGACATCTTTGCCCTGACCAAGTCAGATATCTGGGTAAACGGCGGCTTCTTTGTGATGCGTAAGGAGATCTTCGACTATATCGAACCTGGTGATGAATTGGTGCGTGCTCCATTTCGAAGGCTCATTGAAAGAAAGGCGTTACTGGCGTACAAGTGTACTGGCTTCTGGCAATGCATGGATACTTTCAAAGATAAGCAGCGTCTCGAGGAATTGAACCAGGGACCGGCGCCGTGGAAGGTCTGGAATCATGTGCTGGTAACGGACAATGGCCACTGGGGCGTCTCCGCAAAGGAACGTAGGAACATAGAGACGGTACCCCAAGAGTAGCCGCACAGAGCGCGGCATGGTTTAGCCTGCGCGACCGTTTCTACGCACTCTGTTTATTGGTAGAAGCTTTGAGGGTCCTCAAGACTCTCTTGAGCCGGCATCATCTGCAGGCAGGCAACTGACAGTTGCAGGACAAGCTAATCGCTTTCAGTCACTGGCCGTTTAGCCGGTAAACCAAAGAATGAGTAAACATGCATACAACCCATCAACAGCAGAACTGTAAAAACGGAGGGGGAATGCGAGTATTAGTTACTGGACACAAAGGTTATATCGGTACCGTAATGGTCCCGATGCTTCAAGCGGCAGGGCACGATGTCGTGGGGCTAGACAGTGACCTCTATCGGAATAGTACATACGGTGAGCTGCCTCCGAAGTGTGACGAGATTTTAAAGGATGTTCGAGATGTAGAGAAGAACGACCTTGAGAATGTCGATGGAATCATCCACCTGGCTGGATTGTCCAACGACACTCTCGGCGATCTCAATCCCGAACTAACCTATGAGATCAATCATGCCGCTTCAGTGAGGCTCGCCTGTATTGCGAAGGAATTAGGAATCAATCGATTCGTTTTCGCTTCGTCGTGCAGCAATTATGGCGCTGCGGGCGACGGCCTTCAGGACGAAAGCGCTGTACTTAATCCGGTAACAGCATACGCCATTTCGAAGGTCATGGTTGAGCGAGATTTGTCAGCGATGGCGGACGAAAACTTCAGCCCCGTGTTCATGCGCAACGCGACAGCCTACGGAGTCTCTCCGCGGATCCGATTCGACATTGTGCTGAACAATTTGACCGCCTGGGCTTATACGACCGGCCGGGTTCTTTTGAAGAGCGACGGTACGCCGTGGCGGCCGTTGGTGCACATTGCCGATATCAGCCTGGCGGCAATTGCAATGCTGACAGCCCCCAAAGAGGTTGTCCATAATCAGGCGTTCAATGTGGGGTTGAACTCAGAGAACTATCAGATCCGCGAACTTGCACAAGTGGTTCAGGAAACTGTACCGAACTGCGAAATTGGATTTGCCAATGGCGCGGAACCGGATAAGCGAAACTACCGGGTGGACTTCAGCAAGTACTCGCACTCCTTCCCAGAGCACAAGTTGCGTTGGAATGTCCGGCAGGGCGCCAAGGAAATATTCGACTTGTATCAGCGATATGAATTGAAGAAAGACGAATACGAGGGACCTCAGTACAAGCGCATTGCGCAAATCAAGCTTCTTCTGGGAACAGGGCAACTGGATGACACTCTCCGGTGGCGTAATTAGGGTACATAGTCTGATACAGCGTGCTTTGACGACAAGGAGAAGCAATGACCTTTCTAGAGACAAGTCTGGAAGGCGCCTACGTAATTGAGCCAAAGAAAATTGCAGACGACCGCGGGTTCTTCGCGCGGGCTTTCTGCAGCGGCGAGCTTCGTGCGCAAGGGCTAAATGGGTCAATTGCGCAGGCGAATATGGCATATAGCCGAAAGAGAGGGACGCTGAGAGGGCTGCATTTTCAAGAGCGGCCACACGCGGAAGTGAAGATCATTCGCTGCACCAGGGGAGCCATGTATGACGTGATTGTTGATCTTCGTCCGTCGTCTCCCAGCTGGAAACAGTGGTTTGGAGTAGAACTCACGCAAAGTAATCACAGGATGCTCTATGTGCCGGAAGGCTTCGGGCAGGGTTACGTTACCTTGGAAGACGATACCGAGATGTGCTACAGCACATCGGAGTTCTATCATCCCGAAGTCGCATCCGGTGTTCGCTATGACGATCCCGCATTCCAGATTGTGTGGCCGATCGGCATCTCTGTAATTTCAGAGCAGGACAGGCGGTGGCCGGACTATTCGGTGCGGTAGCGTATGCGCTGGACAAGTTCAGAAAGGGGTTGAGCAGTGATTTTGATCGACAGAGCACTCGAAGAAAGACGGAACAGTGGGAACCCGGTGCGGGTAGCCTTGGTTGGAGCAGGGTTCAGCGGCCGAGAAATTGCATATCAGATAATCAAGTCGTTTCCGGGAATGCGACTCGTCGCTATAGCAAATCGGTCAATTGACGCAGCCCGTCAGGCATATATCGCCGCGGGCATCAACGATGTGCGCACGGTAGAATCTCGTGTTGCCCTTGAGCAGGCGATCGAAGACGGCTGCGTTGCGGTAACTGAAGATGCCCAGGTTGTCTGTGAAGCCGACGGGATCGATGCGATCATTGAAGCAACAGGCACAATAGAGTTCGGTGCCGGCGTTGTTCTGGCCGCCGTTAAGCACGGCAAGCACATCATCCTGATGAATGTGGAATTGGATGCGACATTGGGTCCAATACTCAAGACATATGCTGACCGTGCAGGCGTGGTGTACTCCAACAGCGATGGCGATGAGCCCGGCGTAGCAATGAATATGATCCGGTTCGTAAGGTCGATCGGGTTGAAGCCAGTTGTAGCAGGCAATTTGAAAGGGTTATACGACCCGTACCGAACACCGGAGACGCAACGCGGGTTCGCCGAGGCGCACAATCAAAAAGCGACCACAATGACTTCCTTTGCGGACGGAACGAAACTATCGATGGAGCTTACGGTGCTGGCCAACGCCACCGGTTTCAAAGTGGCAAAACGGGGCATGTACGGCCCGGCCCTGAAGCATGTAAACGATAGCGCCGGCTATTTTGTGGACAAGCTCGCGGATGGTGGCATGGTCGACTTTTTGACGGGTGCAGCACCTTCAAACGGGGCGTTTGTTCTGGGTTATTCACTCGATCCGGTCAAGGCGGATTACTTGAAATATCTCAAAATGGGTGAAGGGCCTCTCTACACGTTCTATACGCCGTTTCATCTGCCACAACTCGAGATCCCGCTGACCGTTGCCCGAGCTGTTCTCTTCCGGGACGCGACTGTCGCACCTCTGGGAGCACCGGCGTGCGAATCCATTGCGATTGCAAAGCGAGACTTGAAGGCAGGAGAGGCGCTCGATGGTCTTGGCGGGTTCACGTGTTACGCACTCATCGAAAACTACTCTAAGAGCTGCGAAGAGAACGCACTGCCGATGGGAGTTTCGGAAGGCTGCGTATTGCGGAAGTCAGTTCCAAAGGACTCCGCCATCACTTACGAGGATGTGGTGCTTCCTGAAGATCGTTTGTGTGACCGGCTGCGCAAGGAGCAGGCCGCGCATTTCGCGGGCGAATGTGTTGCAACCTAAACTTTAGATGGCCCAGCTTTTGCACTGTTGGGCCATCGCTCCATGGCTGATGGAAGAATTTTGGCGAGGCAGCGAGAAGGCACTATCAAATGCAGAAGGGACCTGCGAGCAGAATTCGCTCCCGAAATGAGTGGCGGCTGACATGAAGACGGTCAAGAGGACTGCAATTATCGGTGGAGGGATTGTCGGACTGGCAACAGCTTACCGGCTATTGCTGAGATATCCGGGGATGCAGTTGCTTCTTCTTGAAAAAGAAGAAGGTCCCGGTCGCCACCAAACAGGCCACAACAGCGGAGTGCTGCATTGCGGACTGTACTATAAGCCGGGATCGACGAAGGCTCGTATGGCAGTGCAGGGTATTCGCAAGATGACCGCCTTTTGCGCTGAGCAGGGCATTCCATACGATCTTTGCGGCAAAGTGGTTGTGGCCACAGAACCTGAAGAGATTCCTCGGCTGGATTCACTTCTTAAGCGTGGCAGAGCTAATGGGCTTGAGGGTCTTCAGTTGCTGGGGCCCGAACAGATTCGCGAACTGGAGCCTCATGCAGCCGGCCTTCAAGGACTGCGGGTGCCTCAAGAGGGAATTGTTGATTATGGGGCGGTGGCTGAAGCCATGACCCGGCTGATCCGTAGTAGTGGAGGTGAGATTCACTTTTCATCCAAAGTGATCCACCTTCAGAATCGGCAGGGTTGGCGCATCCATACAACGAACGGTGATTATGAAGCGGATTTCTTAATTAACTGCGCCGGCCTGCAGTGTGATCGAGTCAGCCGGATGGCAGGGAATCATGATGGGACGAAAATAGTTCCTTTTCGCGGGGAGTATTACAAAATCAAGCCAGAGCGGCAACATCTGGTTCGTAATCTCATTTATCCCGTTCCCGATCCGAAGTTTCCATTTCTAGGCGTGCATTTCACGCGGCTGATTCACGGCGGCGTCGAGGCCGGTCCCAATGCAGTTTTGGCCTTTGCGCGCGAGGGTTATCGATATTCGGATGTCTCACTGCGCGATCTGGTTGAAACCCTTACCTATCGCGGATTCTGGAGATTCTTCCTTCGCTATCCCGTCATGTGCTGGGAAGAATTCAGGCGGTCCTGCAGCAGAGCTCTGTTCTGTCGCTCGCTGCAAAGGCTTGTGCCCGAGCTTAAGATCGATGACCTTACTCAGGGCGGCAGTGGGGTAAGAGCTCAAGCTCTTTCGCCGTCAGGCGATCTCGTCCAGGACTTCTATTTCGCGCGTCAGCCGGGAGCGCTGCATGTGCTGAATGCCCCAAGCCCGGCTGCCACAGCGAGTCTCGCGATCGCCGACGAAGTGATCGACACGGCGCAAAACGCGATTACCGCCTGATGGCATCGGGCATGGCCAAGAGTAGCAATCATCTGCATCTCTGTATGCCTCGTCCGGCTCGTGAGTTCCGCCCCTTTCCTTCGTCTAAATCGAATTCCAATCTGGACGAACCGGGGGGCGAATTGGAGGAGCTACGGGTACCGTTGTGGTGGTACGCCGGTGAAGAACTTACTCACTGTGCCTTCTTCCAACCTCTGGATCAAAATGCACCATCAAATGCCGGACTACGTGCTTAAAGCAACCTCGACGGTCGTAACCATGGGCGGAACCTGCGGAACAGAAGGGAGGTGCTGCAACGAAATCGCAGAAACATGTCTCGAGGTGGTGGATACGCAGATGGTACGTGCCCGTCACGGTTGCACTGCTACTGGGGTTTCTGGCGCTGTGCGTGCCAGGGTGCAGACGGACGGTCCTGATCGCGTTAGGGCAGCTGCTGGTGATTGAGCCTACGCCGGTGAAGTCGGCGGACGTCATTGTGATGGCAATTGATGTGGGTAGTGCCGGTGCGTTGAAGGCGGCAGATCTTGTGCATGAGGGAGTAGCACAGCGGGTCGCGATCTTTGATGATCCTCCCTCAGCAGTGGATCGAGAATTTCTTAGCAGAGGTCTACCGTACACTGATTGGGCAGTAATCAGCACTCACCAGCTTCACGCACTAGGAGTTCAGAGTGTCGAGCAGATTCCCAAAAAGACATCGGGAAGTGAGCAGGAAGGAGTTATCCTGCCCGGCTGGTGCAAAAGGAACGGCTACCATACCGTTGTATTGGTCACATCTCTGGCTCATTCACGACGCCTCGGTCGGATCATGCGTCGCGACGTGCAAGACCCGACGTTACGCATCGTGATTGTGGGTTCTCCCTATTCGGATTCGGGATTCGCACCCGACAAGTGGTGGAAAAGCCGGGGAGGTATCCGAACCGAAATCGTTGAAGGGGAGAAGCTGTTGCTTGATTTCATTCGTCACCCCTTTTCCTGATCCGAATCCGGGTGGTGCAGCGAAGGTTAGCATCCGATCAGGCTCTTTGAGGCAAGACCGGCTGGCATTGTCCATATTTGTTGTAAGTTTCTATCCGGATCCAGGAAGTAAGCAGACGAGCTATTTGTAAAGAGTAAATATTGGCGGAGCATTGTGAATGATGAATCTTACTCTTGGGCGGACGGATGACAGACCGCTGTCTATCCTGTGTCTCGGATGTCACTCGGATGACATCGAAATTGGATGCGGCGGAACGATCCTTCGCTTGATCGGCGAAAATCCGAACTGCCGAATCTACTGGTCCGTCTTTAGTGCGATGGGGCAGCGCAGGGCTGAGGCGGAGCGTGGGGCGAAGAAGTTTGCAGGCACGGAAAGGCTCGAACATCTGCAGTTGAAGGAATTCCGCGATGGCTTTATGCCATTCGCGGGGGCCGAGATCAAGGATGTTTTCGAGGAGATGAAGAAGACTGTGTCACCGGATATCATCTTCACTCACAACCGAAGAGACGCGCACCAGGATCACCGCCTCGTATGCGAACTGACCTGGAACACATTTCGCAATCACTTCATCCTTGAATACGAGATACCGAAGTACGATGGCGATCTGGGGCAACCGTCAGTGTTTGTGCCGCTGGATTCGGAAATGAGTCAGACCAAGGTGCGATACCTTATAGACATTTTCCGGTCGCAGCAATCTAAGCCATGGTTCGAAGAGTCGACATTCCAGTCACTGATGCGCCTTCGCGGAATGGAATGCAATGCGCCGAGCGGTTACGCTGAAGCTTTCTATTGCCGGAAGCTCGTGATCTGAATGATGTTTTCATGATGACCGAAGGAGCCTGATCGAGCCAATAATGAATGCGATCATCAACAATTGGGAAGCAATCGATAGTCTCCGTGCATCGGAAGGCGGGTCATTACTGGTCATCGAAGCCGACTTTCGCAGAGATAGGCGTTGGCTTGACTTTGTTAGTTCTCATCCCGATGCTCTGGTCTATCATCACAGTGGCTGGCTGGGTGCTCTCGAAGATGAATACGATCGCCCCTGTATTGCCTTTGCCTGCGTTGACTCGGACGGAGTATTTCAGGGGGTTTTGCCATTGTTGCCCACAAAGGGGCTACCCATTTCCTTCAACAAGCATCCGGTGGGAAGGCGATTGTCTTCGCTGCCGCGGACACCCTTGGCAGGTCCCCTTGCTCTCAACGCGCGGGCGGCTGAAGCCCTGGTACGTGCAGCGATGACCCGAGTCTGCGACGAGCCTGGAATGCAACTCGAGTTGAAGACGATGATTGCGGACTTAGATCAGCTCATTCCGGAGTTGGCCTGTATTCGATGGCGCGACACTTATGTGCGTGACTTTTGCAGTGAAGGTAAGAATCTTCAAGTGGCCGAAGGCGCCGATGTCTCGAATGGTGGATCAAGTGAAATGCACAAGGATTGCTGCACTTTGCGCTTTGGTAACGCCCACAACAACCATCGAGTGAAATGGGCTGTGAGTAAGGCTATCAAGCATGGTTTGCACGTTCGACTAGCGGAAACGGAGCGTGATTTGAGTGCGTGGTACCAGCTCTACCTTGATGGTATGAGACGTAACGCGGTTCCCGCGCGCCCTTATCGTTTCTTCGTGTCACTTTGGAATAGCCTGGGGCGGAGTGGCGTCATGAAGCTCATTCTTGTTGAGCAGGCTACAGGGCACGGAGTTCGGTTAGTCAGTGGTTCAGTTCTCTTGAGTTTTGACAGCGGAGCATTCTGGGCCTTCACCGGTACCCGGGAAAATGATCTCCCGTTGCATGCA
Organism: uncultured Acidobacteriota bacterium; assembly: GCA_963830225.1. GTDB lineage: Bacteria > Acidobacteriota > Terriglobia > Terriglobales > Acidobacteriaceae > Telmatobacter. Next base: position 265,735 of record CAWHLO010000005.1, read on the forward strand.
AATGATCTGACCATTTGGCATTGTCTTCAGGAGTCGTACGGGGAAGGTTATCGCTGGTTCGATCTTGGCGAAGTGGCTGAAGATCACCCGGAACTCGCACAGTTCAAAGCAAAATGGGGAACAGTAAAGAAACCTATCTTTCGGTATTACTACCCGATGGATCCAAACGATCTATCGACGGCACAGCGGCGCGGGGCATCTAACCTGTCTAGTCGCGTGACGCGCGCCGCATGGCAAATGCTTCCGCTCAAGTCGACTGCACTGTTGAGCGACTGTATTTATCGATATTTGTAAGACATCCGGCTGCTTATAACCGTTCTTCCAGGTGTTGTGTCTGGTGAAGAGGTGGCAAAAGAGGCCTAAAAATAGGTGACGTTAATATATGCTCGTGATAAACGTTCTTGTGGCATAATGTGGAACATTCACTAGCAAGTAGGTTAGGGCTCACAATGACGCATGCATTACTTGAGTATTACCGGTGTCCAATCGAGAGCACCCGGTTGGCGTTGCGAGAAACATTACCTGCTCCCCCGGGTTTTTTTCGATTCGGGCCAGATATTACATGCTACGGTCAATGTACCTTAGGCGAGGTCGCCAGGCGCCCAACAGAAAATCTACGCGACTCCTGGGAGCATGTGCGTGTTCTGCAAGATGCTGTCGAGCTGCCGTTCGATCTTACGGAAGTAGTCACCAGTCTTCGTTTAGAGTACTATCGCGATTCATCGAGCAGAGCGATGCGCTCAATGAGAAGGGCACTTCGCGACGTGTACTATCTCTTGCGTCCTTTTATGCCATTGGACGTACGCATCATGGCCCAGCGGGCATATTTCAGCAGACGAGAATCTATTGTGTTCCCGCGGTGGCCCCTCGACGACACGGTTGACAGGCTGTTCCAGAGCGTTCTAAGCCTGCTGCTGCAGAGTGCTCCCGAAGGCCGAATTCCATTCGTTTGGTTTTGGCCTGATGGTATGTCGTCTTGTGCTGTAATGACGCACGATGTGGAAACGAGTGCTGGGCTGGAGTTTTGTCCCGCCTTGATGGATATCGATGAATCGTGGGGAATCAAGTCCTCTTTCCAGATCATTCCTGAAGGACGTTATGACGTACCGTTCTCTCTGCTCAGTGAGATGAAGCGTCGCGGATTTGAAGTGAACGTGCACGACCTGAATCACGACGGACGACTATTTCGTGATCGCCAGTTATTCTTATCGAGAGCTCGCAAGATTAATGAATACGCAAAGTTGTATGGGACAAACGGATTCAGGGCAGGGGCCATGTATCATAAGGCCGCATGGATCCGGGATTTGGACATATCCTATGACATGTCAATTGCCAACTCTGCGCAAATAGAGCCACAGAGGGGCGGTTGCTGTACTGTCATGCCGTTTTTTAATGACAAAGTTCTGGAAATACCTTTGACGACGACTCAAGACTGGGCTCTCTTCCATGTATTACGTGAAAACTCAGCGGAGCTGTGGAAACAGGAGATAAGGGCAATTCGGGCTGCACATGGCTTATCGAGCTTTATTACGCATCCGGATTATGTGATGCGGAAGAATCGTCAGGCTGTCTATTCGGAGTTACTGAAGACGCTCTCGGACCTGCGGTCATCCGGTGATCTGTGGATTGCACAACCTGGCGAGCTGAATCAATGGTGGCGTCAACGCGCGCAGATGACCCTGGCGCGTCACGGTAACCTTTGGACGGTCACTGGGCCTGGAAGTGAACGAGCGCGAGTCGCGTACGCAAAGCTGGTGGATGGAAAAGTGCGTTATGAGGTCAGCAGTTCGGTTTCCCATTGGAGTCGGATTGGAGAAACAACTGTGAAGATCGGGCAGCCATTGCGAGGGCATGGCCGCAGCAAAGGCGTGTCTGATGTGGAGCGGAAGATTCTGACTCAGTGAAGCTGAGAGTGAACGATATGGCGGAGGCAGAGAACGGGCCGCGCCGAGGAGTGTAGTTCGAACTGCGAGACGGCTCCTGTTGAGATTGCATTGAGCAAGTGTCCTGACGTGCTCTTCATGGCCATGTTCCCAAGCAAGACATATTTTAGAGGGCCACGATGCAGTACAGCATGGCCGAGAATTACCGATCGCGCCATGGTCTTATGAATTTCTATACGCTGGATCCATTGAGGGACGAACGGTGGGATGCTCTGACTGCCTCGCATCCGCGAGCATCTGTGTTTCATGAGAAGGGATGGCTCAGGTCTCTTGCAAAGACGTACGGCTATCGGCCCTTAGCGCTGACAAGTACGTCTGGCACTGGGCCTCTCGCCGACGGGATGGTTTTTTGCGAGGTTGCGAGTTGGATCACGGGTACTCGCCTCGTCTCTCTTCCATTTTCAGATCATGCCGAGCCGTTGCTGAATGACGTGAGCGGCCAGTTGCGGTTGAAGCAATGGGCGTGCGAGGCCTGCGAACAAAACAAATGGAAATACGTTGAGTTGCGGCCCATGTCCTGGGAGGCCGATCACGGATCTTCTCTAGTGCCCAGCCAGTCCTTCTGGCTGCATTCCCTGGACCTCAGCCCTGCGCTCGCGGTATTGAGTCGAAACCTGCATAAAGACTGTGTCCTGCGGCGCGTTCGGCATGCCGAGAAGGAGCGGCTTACATACGAGCGGGGAGGGTCGAATCGATTGCTCTGCGCCTTTTACAGACTGCTCACGATCACCAGAAGGCGCCATCATCTTCTCCCCCAGCCCCGCGACTGGTTCAGCAATCTAATGGCCGAGATGAATCCGAGGCCGGAGATCAGGCTTGCTTCCAAAGATGGCATTCCTCTCGCAGCAATCTTTACTCTTCGCCATGGCAGTACCGTGGTTTACAAGTACGGCTGCTCGGATGAGCGATTCCATCATCTGGGCGGGATGCCATTCCTATTCTGGAATTTGATTGAAGAGAGTAAATATGAAGGTGTAGACCGCATCGATCTCGGTCGAACCGATTTGGAAAACAAAGGATTGATGGAGTTCAAGGATCGGCTCGGTGCTTCGCGCAGGAGAATTGATTATTTGCGGTATTCACAGGCTCAAAGCAAGTATTGGATGGAGTTATCTCACCTGGCTCCCTTGCGGGGTCTGTTCTCGTTACTGCCAGATGAACTCTCGTCTCCCATGGGACGACTGGTGTACCGGCATTTTGGTTAGGCGCCGGTTGTGCAAATTGCAGATCGAGAATAGCGTTTCGGACATGACCGGCAGAGGTGAAAATCCTATCCTACGCCAAATGGAAAAGAAAAATCCGGAGCCGGAAAAGTTCATTTCCCGGCTCCGGTCTAATGAAGAATAAATCTCAGAAGATGAAAGCCTGGCCGCTTGCGGGGCCAGATACGTTAGG